>OZ282574.1:0-4654327 GCA_965641885.1 Phaeobacter sp. SH40
ATGCCTTGCGGCTTTGTTGAGTTAACACTAGAACCCCCTCTACCGGCAGCGACGATACGCAGTTGGGGGGAGGCTGGGACGCTTCGGACGGGCCGGAGAGACGGTCGGGACAGGTTGGAGAGACAGCTGAGACGCTCAGGAGAGACTGGGGCATTTGGAAGGTTTGTTGAGGCGGGCGCGCTGAGAGATTGGCGCATCGGTCTTGTTTTGGCCTTCTGATTGTTGCTCTTTGAAATTGATAGTAACTGAAGAGATATGTGGGCGGTTTGGTTCATTTCGATGGATCAACGTCTGTATATCAACGCTCTTAGTTCTGCTGTTTAGCCCTTGTGGTGATGCGGTAGCGCGATGATAGAGTGTCAGCTTCACTGTTTGAGTGGTTTCTTGTTATCTTTGGATAACCTGAAGCACAATCAAACAGATGACTTCCAATGCGTGTTCAATCCTTAGCCGGGTGAACATATGGGTCTGCCCCCAAAGGTGACCCTGAGTATTGGAGATGTGCAGAGGTTCGAACGTCAAGGACAGCATCGCAAGATGCTTTCAACTTGAGAGTTTGATCCTGGCTCAGAACGAACGCTGGCGGCAGGCTTAACACATGCAAGTCGAGCGCACTTTTGGTCTTCGGATTAGAAGCGAGCGGCGGACGGGTTAGTAACGCGTGGGAACGTACCCTTTTCTAAGGAATAGCCTCGGGAAACTGAGAGTAATACCTTATACGCCCTTCGGGGGAAAGATTTATCGGAGAAGGATCGGCCCGCGTTAGATTAGATAGTTGGTGGGGTAATGGCCTACCAAGTCTACGATCTATAGCTGGTTTTAGAGGATGATCAGCAACACTGGGACTGAGACACGGCCCAGACTCCTACGGGAGGCAGCAGTGGGGAATCTTGGACAATGGGCGCAAGCCTGATCCAGCCATGCCGCGTGAGTGATGAAGGCCTTAGGGTCGTAAAGCTCTTTCGCCAGAGATGATAATGACAGTATCTGGTAAAGAAACCCCGGCTAACTCCGTGCCAGCAGCCGCGGTAATACGGAGGGGGTTAGCGTTGTTCGGAATTACTGGGCGTAAAGCGCACGTAGGCGGATCAGAAAGTATAGGGTGAAATCCCAGGGCTCAACCCTGGAACTGCCTTATAAACTCCTGGTCTTGAGTTCGAGAGAGGTAAGTGGAATTCCGAGTGTAGAGGTGAAATTCGTAGATATTCGGAGGAACACCAGTGGCGAAGGCGGCTTACTGGCTCGATACTGACGCTGAGGTGCGAAAGTGTGGGGAGCAAACAGGATTAGATACCCTGGTAGTCCACACCGTAAACGATGAATGCCAGACGTCAGCAAGCATGCTTGTTGGTGTCACACCTAACGGATTAAGCATTCCGCCTGGGGAGTACGGTCGCAAGATTAAAACTCAAAGGAATTGACGGGGGCCCGCACAAGCGGTGGAGCATGTGGTTTAATTCGAAGCAACGCGCAGAACCTTACCAACCCTTGACATCCTTGGACCGCCAGAGAGATCTGGTTTTCTCGCAAGAGACCAAGTGACAGGTGCTGCATGGCTGTCGTCAGCTCGTGTCGTGAGATGTTCGGTTAAGTCCGGCAACGAGCGCAACCTACATCCTTAGTTGCCAGCAGTTCGGCTGGGCACTCTAGGGAAACTGCCCGTGATAAGCGGGAGGAAGGTGTAGATGACGTCAAGTCCTCATGGCCCTTACGGGTTGGGCTACACACGTGCTACAATGGCATCTACAGTGAGTTAATCTCCAAAAGATGTCTCAGTTCGGATTGGGGTCTGCAACTCGACCCCATGAAGTCGGAATCGCTAGTAATCGCGTAACAGCATGACGCGGTGAATACGTTCCCGGGCCTTGTACACACCGCCCGTCACACCATGGGAGTTGGATCTACCCGAAGGCCGTGCGCCAACCTTTTCGGAGGGGGCAGCGGACCACGGTGGGTTCAGCGACTGGGGTGAAGTCGTAACAAGGTAGCCGTAGGGGAACCTGCGGCTGGATCACCTCCTTTCTAAGGATGTTCCTAGTCAGCATGAACTTGTTCATACTCGTGGAACACTTAGCAATGATGCGTAATCAAAACGCATCAACATCGGAGCATCGCAAGATGTTCCTTTGGACCGAGCCGTCCTCATATCTCTTCAGACAAACACGTGAGCCTACCGGTTCCGTGGTGGTTGCATTAGCAACTGGCACAACTCGGGCATTGCTTTGCAATAGCCTGTTTGTGCAACGTCGATTTTGCGAGAGCAAAATCAACTGGGTCGGTAGCTCAGGTGGTTAGAGCGCACGCCTGATAAGCGTGAGGTCGGAGGTTCAAGTCCTCCTCGACCCACCACTCATCCTTCGGGATTAAGATGGGGCCTTAGCTCAGCTGGGAGAGCGCCTGATTTGCATTCAGGAGGTCAGGAGTTCGATCCTCCTAGGCTCCACCATTACTCGATTTGACCGTTAAGCACTGTGCGCAGTTCTTAACCGTCCAATTGGACGAATTGACATCGTTAAGAGAGAAACAATCAACAACCTGTTGATCGCCCCGAGTGAGGGGATGATCTCAGATTGGTGCTGATCATGGCCTTCGGGTGTCCTTTAGTTGCCGTCAGGCGATTGGACAGAAATCATGTGAAGCGAGCTTTGGAATACGTCTGTTTCCTCGGACGTCCCAGGGTATGCCAGACTGAAACGACAGAGTTGTCCAAGTCAAGTACACTAACCCGGTTCCATCTCCGCACGGATTTGGAACCAATTGTATTTATGGCGTATGTTTTGCGAAGGGGGTGCGACCGACATCACACCGTTAGTAGTAAGACGCATAACGTCATAGATGCGGGAAAGTAACTTTTTGGTCTAGAGATTGTGGCATCGGTTTCTTACCAGCTTCCGATGTCCCGATGGTTCTTTTTTGTTCTGGCCTTCGCCGTTTGTTGACTTACTAAAGTCCTCAAGTAGCGAAGCGGTAGGACATTATAAAGGCTATCTATTTCTGGATCAGATCAAGCGCGAGAAGGGCGTTTGGTGAATGCCTTGGCAGTAAGAGGCGATGAAAGACGTGATACTCTGCGATAAGCCATGGGGAGCTGAGAATAAGCTTTGATCCATGGATTTCTGAATGGGGCAACCCACCTGACAGTTTGATATAATAGCCTTACGGCGCCTTCGGGTGTTGGACGGCTGCTTATATCTTGCTGAACCAGGTACTTATAGACTGAATACATAGGTTTATAAGAGCAAACCCGGGGAACTGAAACATCTAAGTACCCGGAGGAAAGGAAATCAATATGATACTCCCCTAGTAGCGGCGAGCGAACGGGGACCAGCCGAGCCTTGAGTGTGAGAAGAACATGTTGGGAAGCATGGCCATAGCGGGTGATAGCCCCGTATTCGAAGCATGATGGGACGTATTAAGTAGGGCGGAACACGTGAAATTCTGTCTGAAGATCGGAGGACCACCTTCGAAGGCTAAGTACTCCTTACTGACCGATAGTGAACCAGTACCGTGAGGGAAAGGTGAAAAGCACCCCGACGAGGGGAGTGAAACAGTACCTGAAACCGAACGCCTACAATCAGTTGGAGGGCCCTTGCGGCCTGACAGCGTACCTTTTGTATAATGGGTCATCGACTTGGTCTCACGAGCAAGCTTAAACCGTTAGGTGTAGGCGCAGCGAAAGCGAGTCTTAATAGGGCGCATGAGTTCGTGGGATCAGACCCGAAACCGAGTGATCTAGGCATGGCCAGGTTGAAGGTGCAGTAACATGCACTGGAGGACCGAACCCACATCTGTTGAAAAAGATCGGGATGAGCTGTGCCTAGGGGTGAAAGGCCAATCAAACTCGGAGATAGCTGGTTCTCTGCGAAATCTATTTAGGTAGAGCGTCGTCCGAATACCCCGGGGGGTAGAGCACTGGATGGGTAATGGGGACTCACCGTCTTACTGATCCTAACCAAACTCCGAATACCCGGGAGTACTAGACGGCAGACACACTGCGGATGCTAACGTCCGTAGTGGAGAGGGAAACAACCCTGACCTCCAGCTAAGGCCCCTAATTCATGGCTAAGTGGGAAAGCAGGTGGGATGTCCAAAACAACCAGGAAGTTGGCTTAGAAGCAGCCATCTTTTAAAGATAGCGTAACAGCTCACTGGTCTAATTAAGACGTCCTGCGGCGAAGATGTAACGGGGCTCAAGCCATGAGCCGAAGCTGAGGATGCACATAGTGCATGGTAGCAGAGCGTAGTGTGACATAGTTCCATGTCTCCTTACCTACTTCGGTAGGATTGGAGACACGGAGCTTTCGATGAAGCCGGGGCGTGAGCCATCCGGTGGAGAGATCACTAGCGAGAATGATGACATGAGTAGCGACAAAGAGTGTGAGAGACACTCTCGCCGAAAGTCCAAGGGTTCCTGCTTAAAGCTAATCTGAGCAGGGTAAGCCGACCCCTAAGGCGAGGCCGAAAGGCGTAGTCGATGGGAACCAGGTTAATATTCCTGGGCCATGAGGTGGTGACGGATCTCGAAGGTAGTTCATCCTTATTGGATTGAATGGGCTGCTGAGAGGTTCCTGGAAATAGCCCCTCTATAAGATCGTACCCTAAACCGACACAGGTGGACAGGTAGAGAATACCAAGGCGCTTGAGAGAACGATGTTGAAGGAACTCGGCAAAATACCTCCGTAAGTTCGCGAGAAGGAGGCCCGGTTTCTACGCAAGTGGAAGCTGGGGGCACAAACCAGGGGGTGGCGACTGTTTATTAAAAACACAGGGCTCTGCGAAGTCGTAAGACGACGTATAGGGTCTGACGCCTGCCCGGTGCCTGAAGGTTAAAAGGAGGGGTGAGAGCTCTGAATTGAAGCCCAGGTAAACGGCGGCCGTAACTATAACGGTCCTAAGGTAGCGAAATTCCTTGTCGGGTAAGTTCCGACCTGCACGAATGGCGTAACGACTTCCCCGCTGTCTCCAACATCGACTCAGCGAAATTGAATTGCCTGTCAAGATGCAGGCTTCCCGCGGTTAGACGGAAAGACCCCGTGCACCTTTACTACAGCTTCGCACTGGTATCAGGATTGTGACGTGCAGGATAGGTGGTAGACATTGAAGCCGAGACGCTAGTCTCGGTGGAGTCTCCCTTGAGATACCACCCTTCGCACTCTTGATATCTAACCGCGGTCCATTATCTGGATCCGGGACCCTGCGTGGCGGGTAGTTTGACTGGGGCGGTCGCCTCCTAAAGCGTAACGGAGGCGCGCGAAGGTTGGCTCAGAGCGGTCGGAAATCGCTCGTTGAGTGCAATGGCAAAAGCCAGCCTGACTGCGAGACTGACAAGTCGAGCAGAGACGAAAGTCGGCCATAGTGATCCGGTGGTCCCGAGTGGAAGGGCCATCGCTCAACGGATAAAAGGTACGCCGGGGATAACAGGCTGATACTGCCCAAGAGTCCATATCGACGGCAGTGTTTGGCACCTCGATGTCGGCTCATCTCATCCTGGGGCTGGAGCAGGTCCCAAGGGTACGGCTGTTCGCCGTTTAAAGAGGTACGTGAGCTGGGTTTAGAACGTCGTGAGACAGTTCGGTCCCTATCTGCCGTGGGTGTAGGATACTTGAGAGGAGTTGCCCCTAGTACGAGAGGACCGGGGTGAACGAACCACTGGTGGACCAGTTGTCGTGCCAACGGCAGTGCTGGGTAGCTATGTTCGGACAGGATAACCGCTGAAGGCATCTAAGCGGGAAGCCCCCCTCAAAACAAGGTATCCCTGAGGGCCGAGGTAGACCACCTCGTCAATAGGCCAGAGATGTAAGCGTGGTAACACGTTCAGTTGACTGGTACTAATCGCCCGATAGGCTTGATCTGATCTAGTAATAGACAGCCTCAAGACCAAAAAGCACCACATGACAAAGACGACATATTGATTGTTTCTCCCGATGTTCAGTTGCGAAACCTAAGGTGACGTAACTGATGTGCGGCAACGGGTATTTGCATAGCAAATACCCTGCCTGCCGCACAATGCGCTTGCTCTGCAAGCACATCGGAGTTGGATTTTTCTCAGTTTGGTGGCGATAGCGAGAGCAAAACACCCGGTCCCATCCCGAACCCGGAAGTTAAGTGCCTTAGCGCCAATGGTACTGCGGCTTAAGTCGTGGGAGAGTAGGTCACTGCCAAACTTAGTAAAATCCAAAAACTCATAACGATTACAAATTACATATCCCTTCAGAAAAATATCCCTGAAGGGAGACACGCAGCATCTCATACCGGATGTGTTGCAAACGTCCTAAACTAGCCCAATAGGCGATAGGACAAACCGGGCTCAACTAGCGCTCCGCGCCGTAGCCCAAAAAGTGTCGCGGGATGGAGCAGCCCGGTAGCTCGTCAGGCTCATAACCTGAAGGTCGTAGGTTCAAATCCTACTCCCGCAACCAATAATCTGAACTTTCCAAACCACCCAAACCCGCCCACAAGGCGGGCTTTGTTACGTTCAGCAGCAACAACAGCTTGCCGCGCTACGCAAGCGTATGAGGCTGGGCGTTATGTGAGAGAGTTGCTCAGCTCCGCTAGGTCGGCCACTGCGTGTATGATCAGGCGATATTGTTCCCTGCCTGTTAGCAAAAGTGCATATGAGGTCGGTTTGGTGGTGTTATCAATTTGGCTTTGGGGGTTGAGGCGCGAAGACGACCATTGGCTCCACAAAGGCTTCGGGTGAGGTGCTGGAGCTGGCTCTTGCCGAGGTAGGCGGCTCGCCGAACAAACGCCGGTATTCACGACTGAATTGCGACAGGCTCTCATACCCAAGGATTTGATCTTCGGCGGCGGTGCCTGCGATTGTGACGCTGCCGGTGGGATCATCATTGATGTCGTCAACGGTGATCGAGATGTCTTGTGTGTCGCTCTGGCCGACATCATCGGTCACGGTGACCGTAACCTCGTAGACCCCATCGCGGCCAGCATCGCTTGGGCTTTCGAAATTGGGCACTGAATTGACACTCAGCGCGCCGGACGCGCTGTTGAGTGTGAACGGTGCCGCATCGGCGCCGCTGAGACTATAGGTGATCGAGGATGGATCGGTGGTGCCGTCATCGCTGCTGTTCACATTGGTGACAGTGGTGGTGCCTTCATCCACTGATACAGCTGCAGTTGCGCCGCTTCCTGTGGTTATTTCCGGCACAGTGCCGAGAAAGCCATAAACCGGACTCCCCCCACATCCGTAGCCGTCATGGATGTAAATGTGACGGCTTCGCCAGATGCTGTTTCAAACCCCAGCTTAATGCCCAGGGTGAAAGCTGGAATATCTATAGTGAGGGTCGACCGCAGGGTGCCCGAAAAGGCCAACTCGGTGCTGCCTGATGCATCCGGAGACGTGATTCCGATCGACGAGAAATACTGCGCAAAATTTCCCGAGAAAGTAGCTGTGTCAGAACTGGCGAAGATTGGCTCTGCAAAGGTGAAAGTGAAATTGTACTTCGTGCCCGCATCGGCGGCCTCCAGGTCGGTAACCGCAGCGCCAGTGGCAAATTTGTCTTTCGTAGGTGTAGCGCAGAGATGGCCAAGATATGTACCTCAAAACTAATCATTTTGCAGCAAATGCAAACGCTAACGAGATGATGGGAGGGTGCGGCTGGAAAGAAGCAAAAGACAAATGCTCAAACACCCGACCACTATATTGGCGAGTGCATGACCTCGGCGTTCGGACTCGTAAAGGATACGAGCATTTCGGCAGGCTGGGTCGAGCCTGACAGTTTTCAAACAAGGGGTGACGTATTGTTAAGAATCCAAACAGTCAACATTTTCCCATTGAAAATAGCGCTCTAGTAGCGCTTCCGCAGTGGGTCGGCCGGGGGCGCTTTGTTTCGATTTTGTGAACGTTTTTTTGCCTTTGGCCGCATCCAGAAAGCGCAGGTGCCTGCTGGCATCCTGCGATGCTGTGATCACGACGCCTGTGTCGGTCGGGATGGCGCGCCAGGACAAAAGGCTGGCGAGAAGGCGGTTATGTCCACCATTGCTTGGCCAATCGCAACGTTGCGGGTCAGTCGCCAGCGTCCATGAACCAGTTGTGGTTTTCTGTTTTCATTTGGTCAATCAAGATCAGAATTCGGTTCAGATGCGCCGTGATGCAGGCGGTCGCAGCATCGGTGTCGCGCGCCGAAATCGCGTTGATCAGCTTTACATGTTCTTCCAAAGCAAGGCGCTGCGATGAGGTCGTCAGCGACAGCATCCTGATCCGGTCCATGTGTCCTTTGCTCTCGTGAATGAGATCCCAGACATAGTCGAGGTCTGAGCGCAGACAAATTTCGCGGTGGAACTGGTCGTCCAGCGCGTGAAATTTTTTGCGATCATTCTGAGCAACAGCTTCGCGTTGCTGCTCAATCAACGACCACAGGGCGGCCAGGCCGTCGGCGTCGATTTTCTCACAGGCGGTGCGACAGGTCTGGATTTCCAATGCAGCCCGAATATAGCGCGCCTGTAGAACGGCTTTTTCAGATATCAGGCTCACCGTCGTGCTGCTTTGCGGGCGGATGAGCAGAAAGCCCAGCTTTGCCAGGCGCTTAAATGCCTCACGGACGGGCTGTCGTGAGACACCCATTTTTTTGGCAACCTCGGCTTCAGAGATCTTGGTGCGCGGCGGCAGCGCCAGCGACAAAATATTCGCGTGCAGCTCTTCAAAGACGTGATCCGCCACGGTTGGCGGGGTGATCGGTCGGAGCTGAGCGAGAGGCAAATCACCGTCTGTTTGCTGTACGGCGTTGTCCATAACTGTTCCCTCTAACTTGGCGTGACTTCTGTATACTTACACTCTTTCGCATGGCTCCTGCAACTGGGTTATTAGTTGACAGGTGAATTTTGCCAGTCTAGGATATTAGTTAACCAGCCCGATGTGACTCGAGGATTGGAGCCTTGGGAGGGTGCAATGGGACTTTTGAATGTCGATAGGCTGTTGCCGACAGATCCAGCTGTTCGCGGACTTGCGCGGGAGCTGTATGAGGGTGTTCGCGCTCTTCCGATCATCAGCCCGCATGGCCACACAGACCCGCGCTGGTTTGCTGAAAACGCCGCCTTCCCGGACCCTGCGCAATTGCTGGTGACGCCGGATCACTACCTCTATCGCATGCTGCACAGTCAGGGCATTCCACTGCAGGCCCTTGGCATTGCCCGCGAAGATGGCGGGGACACCGAGCAGGACCCACGTAAAATCTGGAGCCTTTTTGCCGCTAACTATCATCTGTTTCGCGGCACACCCTCGCGCATCTGGGTGGACCATGTGCTGCAGGAGGTCTTTGGCGTAACAGAACGTCTGTCGGCCAAAACCGGCGATGCCATCTATGACCAGATTGCCGACTGCCTGACGCAAGAGGCCTTTCGTCCCCGTGCGCTGTTTGAGCGGTTCAACATTGAGGCGATTTCAACCACCGAAAGCGCCATTGACGATCTGCGCTGGCACAAGATGATCCGCGAAAGTGGCTGGTCCGGCAATGTGATCACGGCCTATCGCCCGGACTCGGTTGTGGACCCTGATTTTGCTGGTTTTGCGCAGAACGTCGCGACGCTGGGCGAGATGTCCGGAGAGGATACCAGCACCTGGACAGGCTATCTTGCGGCGCACCGCAATCGCCGCGCCTTTTTCAAAAGCTTTGGCGCCACATCCTCGGACCATGGGCATCCCACCGCGCGCACCGAAAACCTCTCGCAAGAGGTCGCCGCTGCCCTGTTTGACAAGGCCCTGCAAGGCAGATGTTCGCCGGAAGAGGCCGATGCGTTTCGCGGTCACATGTTGACCGAAATGGCCCGGATGAGCCTGGACGACGGGCTGGTTTTGCAAATTCACCCAGGCTCCGTTCGCAATCATTCCGACAGCGTGATGGCGATGTTTGGCCGCGACAAGGGTTTCGATATCCCAACCCGCACGGATTATGTCTCGGCGCTGCGCCCGTTGCTGAACGCAGTTGGCAGAGAACCTGGCCTGACCATCATTCTGTTCACGCTGGATGAGAGTTCTTATGCGCGCGAGCTAGCGCCTTTGGCTGGTGTTTATCCCGCATTGAAACTGGGCCCCCCCTGGTGGTTCCATGACAGCGCCGAAGGCATGAGGCGGTTCCGCGAAGCGGTGACCGAGACGGCAGGATTTTATAACACCGTCGGTTTCAACGACGACACCCGCGCGTTCTGCTCCATCCCCGCACGACACGATGTGGCGCGGCGCGTAGATTGTTCATTTTTGGCCACATTGGTCGCCACAGGCAGATTGGACGCAGACGACGCAGGTGAGGTTGCACACGACCTCGCCTATGGCCTGGCAAAACAGGCGTACAAGCTCTGAACGAGCAAATTTTCTGGGAGGAAAAACATGAAACTTACAAACACGATAGGTGCCGCACTGCTGGCCAGTGTCGCAATGGTATCGGCGGCCAAGGCCTGCGAGATTACATTGCGGTCCTCTGACACGCATCCCGAAGGCTACCCCACAGTTGCCGCAGTGCAGGCCATGGGCGACATGCTGAAAGAGCGCACCGACGGACGCCTCTGCATCGAGGTCTTTCACTCGGCGCAGCTGGGCGAAGAAAAGGACACCATCGAGCAGACGCAGTTTGGCGTGATCGACATGAACCGGGTGTCGCTTGGGCCCTTCAACAACATCATTGAAGAAACCCAAATTCCGTCGCTGCCCTATATCTTTCGCTCGGTCGAGCACATGCACAAGGTCATGGATGGCGCTGTTGGCGATCAAATCCTGGCTGCCTTTGGCGACCATGACCTGATCGGTCTGGGCTTTTTCGATGGCGGCTCGCGCAGCTTTTACAACTCGCAAAAGCCCATCACGTCGATGGAAGATCTGGCGGGCCTGAAATTCCGCGTGATGCAGTCGGATATGTTTGTGGATATGGTCAGCGCCCTGGGGGCAAACGCAACACCCATGCCCTATGGTCAGGTCTATTCCTCGATCCAGACAGGCGTGATTGACGGGGCCGAGAACAACTGGCCCTCCTATGACAGCTCGGGCCATTTTGAAGTTGCCAAATACTACACCCTGGATCAGCACCTGATCGTTCCAGAAGTTCTGGTCATGGCAAAATCCAGCTTTGAAAAGCTCACCGCCGAAGATCAGGCGCTGGTCCGTCAGGCCGCCCGCGATGCGGTGCCAATCATGCGCAAGCTCTGGGCCGCACGTGAGCTGGAATCAGAGGCACGCGTACGCAAAGCCGGTGTTGAAATCATCACCGACATCGACAAGACACCGTTCATCGAGGCGATGGTGCCTGTCTATGAAAAATACGTGACTTCGCCAGTCCTGCAGCAGATGGTCGCTGATATTCAGGCAACTGAATAACTCTTCCCACGGGCCCGCACCTTTTGGGGTGCGGGCCTCTTTTTATGTAGAAAGACTGCTCAGTGAAAGACGTGATGAGATCATTGGCCGTGGGGATCGGATTTGTGTCCCGTGCCGCCCTTTGGGGGGCTGGCGCAGGCCTGGTCCTCATGACCGCGCTGATCGCGGCCCAGGTTTTCTGGCGCTATGTTCTGAATGACAGCATTATCTGGACCGAACCCGCCTCGGTCATGATCATGGGCTGGTTCATTTTTCTGGGCGCCGCCGTTGGGATCCGCGAGGGGTATCATCTGTCCTTTGACGTGATCCTGTACCTCGTGTCTGAGCGCACCAAGCTGTTTTTGTATTCGCTGTCTGATCTTGTCGTCGCGAGTTTTGGCCTCGGGATGATCTGGTATGGCTGGCAACTGGCCGCCAAGACGGCGGGCAATATGCTGCCCAGCCTTGGTATCTCAGGCGCTTTTGACTTTGCTCCCCTGGTGGTTGGCGGCGGGTTGATCTTCCTCTTTTCAATAGAACGCGTGGCCCGCCGCGCTTCCGGCCTGCCAACAGCACGTTTCGGCGAAGATCCGGTGGAGCAATAGACATGGAACTTTACGTCCTTTTTGGCACCTTCTCCTTTCTGCTGCTGATCGGAACGCCGGTGGCCTTTTGCCTTGGTGTCTCCAGCTTTGCGACCATTGCCTACCTTGGCCTGCCGCCTGTCGTGGTGTTCCAAAGACTGAACTCTGGCATCTCGGTCTTTGCCCTGATGGCCATTCCCTTCTTTATCTTTGCCGGTGATCTGATGGTGCGGGGCGATATTGCCCGCAGGCTGGTCGCACTTGCCGGAGCCTTTGTCGGGCACCTGCGCGGTGGCCTGGGCCAGGTGAACGTTCTGTCCTCGGTGATGTTTGGCGGCGTGTCAGGATCTGCGGCGGCGGATGCCTCGGCAGTTGGCGGCCTGATGGTGCCGCAGATGAAAGAGCGCGGCTATGACGTCGACTATGCGGTCAACATTACCGTGGTCAGCTCGATCATCGCGCTGCTGCTGCCGCCCTCACATAACATGATTATCTACTCAATCGCCGCAGGCGGGCGGATTTCCATTGCTGACCTGTTTACCGCCGGCATTATTCCCGGGTTTCTGCTGGCGCTGTCGCTGATGGTTGCGGCCTGGTGGGTCGCAGTGCGCAAAGGCTATCCGGTGCAGCCCTTTCAGGGGTTTCGGATGATCGGGACATTGTTTGTCTCTGCCGCTCCGGGTCTGATCCTGGTGGCCATCATTTTTGGCGGCGTCAGATCCGGTATTTTTACCGCGTCTGAATCGTCAAACATTGCCGTCGTCTATGCCCTGTTCATAACATTCTTTGTCTACCGCAGCCTCAGCTGGCATGACTTTGTCGAGGCCACCTTTGCCGCCGTGCGCACCACGGCTATGGTTTTGATGGTCATTGGCTGTGCCGCGGCCTTTGGCTGGCTGCTGGCCTATACCAAGGTGCCGGCGTCGATGGTGGCAGCGCTTCAGGGCGTGTCAAATAATCCGATTGTCATCCTGCTGCTGCTCAATGTGGTTTTGCTGATCCTCGGGACATTTATGGATATGTCGCCGCTGATCGTCATCACCACGCCGATCTTTCTGCCTGTGGCCTCGGCGTTTGGCGTCGATCCGGTGCACTTTGGCGTCATCCTGATTTTGAACCTCGGCATTGGCCTGTGCACCCCGCCTGTTGGAGCCGTGCTGTTTGTGGGCTGCGCGGTTGGCCGCATTCCGGTCTGGGATGCTGTGCGCTCGATCTGGCCGTTCTATGGCGCGGCAATCGCGACGCTTTTGGTTGTCACCTACATTCCGGCGCTGTCGCTTTGGCTGCCGTCGCTGTTTCACTGAGGATCCCGCATGAGCTATCCAATCACTTCCCCTGATGAGGGCGTCACCCGCCAGGTGCTGGCCGAAAACCCAGAGCTGATGGTTGTCGCCTTTGGCTTTCAGGCAGGGGCTGAAGGCAAGCTGCACAACCACCCCCACGTCCAGTCAACCTTTGTCGAAAGCGGCCGGTTTCAGTTTCATATGGACGGCACCGACTACGATCTGAGCGCAGGCGACAGCCTGATCATTCCCTCAAACGTGACGCACGGCTGTCTGTGTCTTGAGCCGGGTAAGCTCATCGACACCTTCACGCCGCGTCGCGATGATTTCCTTTGAAAAGAAAAGACCTGAACAATGCTGAAAACCCAGACACGATATGCAATCGACCCCGCAACTGCCAAGACTCTGGATACCGACCAGCTCCGGGATCACTTTCACGTCGGCGGGCTGTTTGCCGAGGGTGAGATCAACCTGGTCTATAGCCACTATGACCGCATGATCCTTGGCTCTGCTGTACCCGGAGATAGGGCTCTAATCCTGGACAAAATGGCAGAAACCGGCACCGCAACCTTTCTGGAACGCCGCGAGATGGGGGTTTTGAATATTGGGGCCGCCGGCACGGTCAGCGTTGGGGGCGAAACCTACACAGTGGAAAACGGTGAGGTGCTGTATGTGGGGATGGGCGCAGGGGCTGTCAGCTTTGCCGGCGCCGGGCGGTTTTATATTCTGTCGGCACCGGCGCATCACAGCTATCCGACCAAGCTGATCAAACTGGCCGATGCACGCCGCGTCGAGATGGGATCACGGGAAACCGCCAACGAGCGTGTCATCATCCAGCTTTTGCATCCCGAGGTCTGCCAGAGCTGCCAGTTGCTGATGGGCTACACCCAGTTTGCTGAAGGCTCGGTCTGGAACACCATGCCAGCCCACCTGCATGACCGCCGTATGGAGGCCTATCTGTATTTCGAACTGCCTGAGGGGCAGCGGGTTTTTCACATGATGGGCGAGCCCGACCAGACCCGCCACATCATTATGGCCAATGAAGAAGCGGTTCTGTCGCCGCCCTGGTCGATCCACGCAGGTGCAGGCACGTCCTCCTATACTTTCTGCTGGGCGATGGCCGGCGATAACGTTGATTTCACCGACATGGATATGATCCCGATGGAGGCTTTGCGGTGAGCAACCCGTTTTCACTGAAGGGTCGCCGCGCGCTTGTGACAGGCGCAAACACCGGTATCGGTCAGGCCATCGCGACGGGTCTGGCGCAGGCGGGGGCAGAGGTCATCTGCGCCGGCCGTCGCACCTGTGACGAAACCGTCGCAATGATCACTCAGGCCGGTGGCACAGCCTCGTCCGTGTTGGTCGATTTTGCCGATCCAATGGCGGGGCAGGGCCTGTTTGCCGACCAGGGGGTCGACATCCTGGTGAACAACGCCGGCATCATTCGCCGCGCCGATGCGCTGGATTTTTCAGAAGAGGACTGGGACGCGGTGATGGACGTTAACCTGAAGGCGCTGTTCTTTACCTCCCAGGCCTTTGCGCGCGAGGTTCTTGCCAAAGGGGGCCAGGGTGCAGTTGTCAATATCGCCTCGCTGCTGTCTTTCCAGGGCGGCATCCGGGTGCCCTCCTATACGGCTTCCAAACATGGCGTGTCGGGCGTGACCAAGCTGCTGGCAAATGAATGGGCCACAAAGGGCATCAATGTAAACGCCGTGGCGCCGGGTTATATCGAGACCAACAACACCGAGGCCTTGCGCGCCGACCCCGACCGCAACGCGGCCATTCTGGACCGTATTCCGGCCGGTCGTTGGGGGCAGCCCTCTGATATTGCCGGTGCTGCCGTGTATCTGTGCACGCCGGCTGCGGGCTACATTCACGGCGCCACTTTGAATGTTGATGGAGGCTGGCTTGCCCGTTGAGCACCTGACGCGTGAACACCACCAGACCATCGCGCCTCTGGCCGCATCCAATGGCCCGCGCCCGGTTACGGGTATTGTGCATCTGGGGCTTGGCGCCTTTTTCCGCGCCTTTGGCTGCGTCTATATCGCGGATGCAATAAGGGCTTCGGGCGGTGACTGGGGTATTGTAGGGGTCTCCCTGCGCAGTGCGCAGACGCGCGATGCGCTGCAGGGTCAGGGCTGGGCCTATACCTCTGTCTCGCTGGGCCCAAATGGCGCGACCCCTCGCGTCATCGAAGTGCTCAATGAGGTGCTGGTTGCGCCAGAAGACCCGCAGCGGGTGCTGGAGGCAATGTGCGCGCCTGCAGTCAAGATTGTGTCGCTGACGGTGACGGAGAAGGGCTATTGCCACCACCCGGCGACGGGGGCGCTGAACCTTGACCATCCGGATATCCAGCATGATCTGAGCCATGATTTGCCGGTCTCGGCGCTTGGCTATATTGTGCATGCCCTGCAGATGCGGCGCGGGGTCGGCCTGCCTCCGTTCACTGTTCTGTGCTGTGATAACCTGCCGGAAAACGGCCACCTGTTGCAGCGGCTTGTGGCTGAATTTGCCGGTTTGATCGACCCGGATCTGGCCGCCTGGATCGAGAGCGAAGCGCGCTTTCCCTGCACCATGGTTGACCGTATCACCCCCGCAACAACCGCGGCTGACATCGCAGATCTGCCCGGCCTGACCGGCTACAGGGATGCTGCGCCTGTGATGCATGAGCCCTTTGCCCAATGGGCCGTAGAGGACAGTTTTGTGGCAGGTCAGCGCCCGGATCTGGCGGCGGCTGGGGTTGAACTGGTGGGTGACGTGCGTGCCCATGAGCATATGAAGCTCAGGATGCTGAACGGCACCCACTCGGCCCTCGCCTATACCGGCTATCTGGCAGGTCATGAGACCATTGCCGAGACCGTTGCTGACCCGGTTTTTGACGCCTATGCCCGCGCCCTCTGGTCTGAGATCATGCCAACGGTCACGCCTCCCGCCGGCGTCGACCTTACGGATTATGCGCAGGCGCTGCGTGACCGTTATGCCAATCCAAACATCCGGCACCGGACCTGGCAGATTGCTATGGATGGCAGCCAGAAATTACCACAACGCATTCTGGGCACATTAGAAGACACTTTGGCGACAGGCCGCGCCGCACCGATGCTCTGTTTGGCAGTGGCGGCCTGGATGCGATATGTTGGCGGAACAGATGAAAATGGAGCACCGATAGACGTGAAAGACCCCCTTGCGGAGAGGCTTCGCCACTTGTCTGATGCAGCCCGAACCCCAGAAGAGCTGGTGGCCTCATTGCTCTCTGTGCGAGAGATTTTCCCAGCTGAGCTGGCCGCTAAACTACGAGAACCCGTCACCGAAGCCGCATCAAAGCTATGGAGGGCCGGCGTTCGGGGTACACTTTGTGCGGGCGTACAGCCATGATGGAAAGCTGGCGTTGGTATGGTGAGTTCGACCCGATCTCACTGGATGAAATTCGCCAGACCGGTGCCAAGGGCATTGTCACAGCCCTGCACGATATTCCCTATGGTGAGATCTGGCCTGCGACTGCGATCCGGGCCCGAAAAGCCCAGATCGCAGAGGCTGGTTTCGCGTGGCAGGTTGTTGAGAGCCTGCCCATTCATGAGCGCATCAAGCGCGGCGAGGGAGATCTTGCGCCTTTGTTTGCGAACTATCGCCAGTCGATGGCCAATCTGGCAGCTGAGGGCGTGACGACGATCTGCTACAATTTCATGCCGCTGCTGGACTGGACGCGCACGGATCTGGCGGCCCCCTGTGCAAATGGCGCCACCTGTCTGCGCTTTGATGCGGTGCGCATGGCTGCCTTTGAAATCCATATGATCGGGCGTGAGGCGGCAAAACAGGATTATCCACAAGAGGTGCTGGTCCAGGCCTCTATCTGGTTCCAGCAGGCCACGCAGGAAGACCAGGAGGCGCTACTGGCGGCGATCATGGCGGGATTGCCGGGGGCGTTTGATCGCTACGACAGCGCCGGCTTGCGGGCTGCTCTGTCCGCCTATGAGGGCATCGATCGGACCGTTTTGCGCAGCAACTTCAAAAGATTTCTGGATGAGGTCCTGCCAGCTGCCGAGGATCTTGGCATCAAGCTTGCGGTGCATCCGGATGACCCACCCCGCGACATTCTGGGCCTGCCGCGTATCGTGTCCTGCCAGGAAGATCTGGATTGGATTTTTGCTGCCAATGACAGCCCTGCCAATGGGGTGACGCTGTGTTCTGGCTCATTGGGGGCAAACCCGAACAATGACGTGGTGGCGATTGCTGCCCGCTTTGCCGGTCGCATCCATTTTGCCCACCTGCGCAATGTGCGCAAGGATTCGGACGGGTCCTTTGAAGAGGCGGCACATCTGGAGGGGGACACGGATATGGTGGCTCTAATAAAGGTGCTTTTGGCTGAGCAGGCCCGGCGGCGGGCAGCGGGTGAGCCTGCGCGACAGGGGCATGACATCCCCTTCCGACCGGATCACGGCCACCATATGTTGTCTGACCTTTGCCGCGATCTTATTCCCGGCTATCCGCTGATTGGACGGCTGCGCGGACTTGCAGAGCTACGGGGTGTCATCAGTGGCCTGTCGCATGTTTGACCCACTGATCCTGCACCCAAGCGACACTGTCGCGGTGCTGACAAAACGTGCCGAGGCAGGGGATGATCCTCTGCTGCTCGGCGCGCCCCTGAGGGCTGCGATCTCGGCCGGACATAAGATCGCACGTCATGACATTGCCACCGGCGAAGCCATCGTCAAATTTGGCCAGTTCATTGGCAAGGCGACCGCTGACATTGCACAGGGCGCACATGTGCATAGTCACAATTGTGCCTTTGCCAACCCACGTCAGGACTATGCGACCAGAGAGGGTTTAGAGACTGCTATAAAGGCTATTCCCAAACGTGCGGCGCTAACCTTTCAGGGTTACGGTCGCGCTGATGGGCGGGTAGGAACCCGCAACTACATTGCTTTGGTGGCGACGGTAAATTGCTCTGCGACGGTGATCAAACGCGCCGCGGCCGAGCTGGAACTGTCGGGAGTGATCGCGCAATATCCCAATGTCGATAGTATCGTGGCCCTGGCGCATGGCACGGGCTGCGGCATGGCCGCCAGCGGGCGCGGCTATGACATTCTTGACCGGGTTCTGTGGGGCCACGCCACCCATCCAAATGTGGGGGCAACCGTGTTTGTTGGCCTTGGCTGCGAGGTGATGCAGATCGCGCGGATGCAGTCGCATTTTGGTGAGGTGGGCACCGACCGGTTCCATGCGCTGACCATTCAGGCCATGGGCGGCACCCGCGCGACAATCGATGCCATCAAGGCGCATGTCCTCTCGATCCTGCCGGGGGTCAATCAGGCGCGCCGGACGCCGCACCCTATGTCGGCCCTGCGGATTGCTTTGCAATGTGGCGGCTCAGACGGGTTTTCATCAATCACCGCAAACCCGGCGCTGGGCGTGGCAAGCGATTTGATTGTTGCGCAGGGCGGCACAGCCATCCTGTCTGAAACACCGGAAATATACGGCGCCGAGCAATTGTTGCTGCGCCGGGCCAGCTCTGCCGCTGTGGCGCAAAAGCTCATCGCGCAAATCAAGTGGTGGGAGAGATACGCGGCTGACAATGGCGGCTCGATGGACAACAATCCAAGCCCCGGAAACAAACAAGGCGGCATCACGACGATCCTGGAAAAGTCACTGGGCGCTGTTGCCAAGGCGGGTGCCACGCCGCTCACCGCCGTCTATGACTATGCCGAGCGGGTGAGCACCGCTGGTTTTGTCTTTATGGATACGCCAGGCTATGATCCGGTTTCCGCCACCGGTCAGATTGCAGGCGGCGCACAGATCGTGGTCTTCACAACCGGACGCGGCTCGGCCTTTGGCTCGAAACCGAGCCCGACACTGAAGGTTGCGACATCCGACAAACTGTTTGCACAGATGCCTGACGACATGGACCTGAACACGGGTGATATTGTGTCGGCTGGCGTCTCCATTGCGGCAAAGGGCCAGGAAATCTTTGACCAAATTCGCGCAGTGGCCTCGGGGCAGGTAACAAAATCAGAGGCGCTGGGCCTTGGCGACAATGAATTTGTGCCCTGGCAAATCGGCGCGGTGATGTAGCCGAGATCCGTAATCTATCCGAGATTTAGACTAATCGGACTCCGGTGTGTTTCACATCGGAAGTTCCTTGCTCGGCGAAATATGAAACGTTTCATATCGACTCCTTTGGGAGAGGCGTCATGTTGTGTCTGGGCTGGTCTCTGCGTCAGAAGGGTATGAAAAGGCGCGTGGCGACTATAAACGCGTCGCCGTGGGCATGCAGAACGAAACGGATTTTGAATCGCAAATCAATGCGGTTGAGAACTTTATTACCCAGGGCCTCAATGCCATTGTTATCGCGCCTGCAGACAGTCGTGCCATGGTTCGGCCGATCAAAAAGGCGATTGCAGCCGGTACTATCGTTGTAAGCTTTGACGTGGCTCTGGATGCGATTGGCCTGCAGGATCCCGACATGAGCGCTCCGGTGGGAACGCGGGCATAGCGCACCGTCAGCTTATTGAAATTGCCCGCGCGCTGCAGTCTGACAGCCGCATCCTCATTCTGGACGAGCCAGTAGCCACCCTGAGCGAACGCGAGACATCGCGGCTGTTTGACATCGTGGCGGGCATCACGGCACAGGGCGTCAGGGTTGGGTGAGACACCTCACGCGCTCAAGCCCCGCATTTCTCTGGGCGGTAAAGGCGCAAATCAGGCGGTCGCCGCCGCCAGGTCAACGCAGCGACACGGATCAGATCGTCTGTCGTGCTGCTCTGGCCTTGCGGACCTGCCTGGGGCATAATTCAGCTGGGAAAGAGTACACTCCCAGCCGGGGATCTCTGCCGGAGGATGTCTTGTCCCTCAACAGAGCCAGAAGAGAGTGAGCTCTGGCGCAGTCCCGCCAGAAAAAGGAGCCGAAATGTTTGCCTTTCTACGCCTGGTGCTGCTGCTGGTTGTGGTCCTGACCCTGATCTATGCTGCGGTCTCGCTCTACTCCCGTGAGCAACGTCGCGCCAAGCTGAAGCGCCGCTGGAAAGACAAGGGGTTGACCGGAGACCGGCGGGCCTTCATCCAGCGGGGGTTAAACCAGTACGACCACTCTTTTCGGCGCCGGTTGGTCCTTTTGGTCTATATCCTGCCATTGGGGGCGATCGCTCTGATAATCTATGTGATAAACTTTAGCTGAGGTTCCTGTGTGATGGCCTATATCAAATGGATTTTCTTAATCACTGTCTGGGGCAGCTTTGCGGCGTTCCTGCACTATACCCTGCCGCAGTATGACGTGGTGCGGATCGTCAGCAGTTATGAGGAACGCCAGGAGCTGGATACCTGGAAACGCGTTTTCTGGTCTACGCCTGACAACCAGTCGCAGGCGGCAGTCACACGGGATGTACAGTTCATTCAGGCGTTTAATGCCAGTGGCGATGCAATGGTCTATCGCAACGAAGACACGGGCTGGCATTGGCCGCCCTATTTCAAGTTTGACACGGCCAACCTTTATACCGAGGCCAATGACGCGATTTCG
The DNA here is from genome assembly GCA_965641885.1 of Phaeobacter sp. SH40. GTDB lineage: Bacteria > Pseudomonadota > Alphaproteobacteria > Rhodobacterales > Rhodobacteraceae > Pseudophaeobacter. Next base: position 20,671 of record OZ282574.1, read on the forward strand.
ACCAAAGACGACCCGGAGTGGGTTTCCGTTTTGCATTATGGCTGGCGCAGCATCTTCCTGTCGAGTTTTCCCAACGCGATCTCGATCACGCCCGTCTCTGGCCCTGAAGATAAGCCGCTCAATTGGTTCAATATCGTCTTTCTGACACTGCTGGTGGCTCTGTTCTGGGCGATTTACGTCCGCTGGCGCCGGTTCCGTCGGGACCGGATTGATCCCCTGTTAGAGAATGTCGAAGACAGCCTGTATACTGCTGGAGATTCGATTTCTGATAGCCGCAGCCGTCTGCGCCGGTGGTTTGGCAGCTGGGGAACCTGAGGCAAGTTTGGCTGGGCCTTTTGGGCCCGGCCTATTCGGTCAGGCCAGAGCGCTCAGGCCAGTTGTTTTGTCAGGCCAGAATGAGCCAACACCAGGCAACAAACCCCACCCGGCCTAGTCAACAAAGAGGTTGCGGATTTCGGCCAGTTCTGTGGCTGCTTCCTCTGTGAGACTGAAGAACTGCATCAGGCGCTTTGCATTGTCTGCAACACTGTCTGCCTCGCGGATGACCGTATAGTTTGCAAAGCCTGCATCGCGAATACGGTCGGCCTCATAGATGATATCATTGCGGATTGTCGGCAGCAGGCGGTCCAGCGTTTGCTTCGGCGTACGCTTCCCTGCGAGGCCAACCCGGTTGGCATGGCCAACCAGATAGTCATCGTCAAATTCAGATTCGATCTGCAAGGTGCGCGTTGTTGAGCGATCCGAGTTGAAGTCGATCATCAGATCCAGCGCCGAAGGGTCCAAACAGATCACAAGGCGGTCGGTGTCAAAATACTCAAACAGCATACGCATCAGGGCCCGCCGGTGCCGGGTGCGTTTGCCCAGGGAGGCCTCAATGCCGCCAAGGTCCGGCAAGGGGGTGCCCTCTTCATGAAAGAGGTAGTCGATGGCCGGGATATCGGTGCTGTTGCGCAGCTGCTGCATCAGGCGCTTGGCAACTTGCCACTTTTTGCAGACCACAATCATCAACTCACGCTCGCGCCCAAGCGAGCTTTCCTTCTCCCAGAACCGGGTGGCAAACCGCCGACCAATACGGCCGCGCTGCGCCAGGAATTTATAGAGGCTGCGCCCCTCGTTGGAGATTTGAAAACTGACGCCCTGTGCTGCGTAAAGGCGACCCAGACGCAGTTTCAGCTCTTTTGCATCGGGGCTGATTTTGCGGGCAAAGAGAAAGTCCTGACTGAGCAGCAGATCGTAGTGATCATTGTAAAAATTCACCGGCATCCCGTAGTCGGTAAACATCAGAAACGTCAGCGTGCGGCTGTCGATCTCAGATCCGGGCACCAGATGCCGCACCAGGGTCTGAAAGAAGGTCTCGTCCGGAATCCAGGTGGTCTGGAAAAAACGGATCACATCTTTACGTTTCTGAATCAGCTCAAAGATGGCTTCAACGGTGCGCCGTCGCAGGCACCACCACTGGCTGCCAATCTGCACCTGCAGGTCGGCGGGTATCTTGCGCTGTAAGCCGAGTTTCTTTTGCAGGGTGACGCTGGCGTAGAACAGGGCCTTGTGGCTGCGCTCGTTCAAGAAGTGACGGTAGATGAGCCGCCCTTCCTTCATACCGGTTTTGATCCAGTCGCTCTCGAAAAAGTCAAAGCTCTCGATAAAATCACAGTCATGGCGGTCCAAGAAGTCATGGGCGTATTCAGCGGTTTTGATTGCCATGCAGTCGCCGGACAACATGTAGAAATGTGTCGCGCGGGGGAAATCAGCCATGGCGCTGCTCAGGGCGTGCAGGGTGGCCTGAACCAGTGACCATTCGCCCCAGCCGCATTTGATCCGCTTACTGGCAAAGCAGACGTTGGGATTGCTATCCAGCGCTTTGCGAATGCTGGTATAGTCCGCTGAACTGGCGCTGCGGTCAAAATGGATGGACATGTAGTCGCCGGCCGCTGTGAGCTGTTCGGCCTGCTGGATGATCGCTTCGGGATCCTTGTGGCAGAGCAGAATATACGCAATTTTTGCCATATTGGAGACGATGCACCCTGTTATGAGTTAATTGTCTCCTTGATAAGGGCGGGAGCGCATTGAATAAACCAGATTATTTGAATTTTGTGCTGAGATGTGGATTGTGCAGTCAGAGCTGCGCATATGGAGGATGGCTTATATGGGATTTCCAGGCACCTGGATGACCGAAACCGAGAGCGTTATTTATCGTGTGGTGCCAAAATGCGCCTGCTCGACCATTGGCCAGATCCTCTATTATTCTGATCACGGGCAGTTTTTTGACGGCGATATTCATGATGCGAAAGACGGGCTGCATAAATGGGCGCTGGATCATAGCCAGGGACCAATCAGCCGCAATGTGCTGGGGCAGAAAACCTATGCGTTTACCTGCGTGCGCAACCCATATACCCGCGTGCTGAGCTCGTTCTTTGACAAGATCTGCGGCATTCAGCGCAACGGCAAGCGCTATCGCGGCAATCTGGTGCCCAAGTTGATGTATGAATATGGCATTGAGGTTGGTGGCGATGATGGCAAGCAGGAGTTCGACCAGATCCAGAGCTTCCGCCGGTTTCTATTGTTTGTGCGCGACAGCATCCGTTTTCGCCGCCCGATGGATCCGGATATTCACTGGTCAGCGATGTCGGGGCATGTGTCGACCTTCATCTGGAATGGGGGGCGCTACAACAAGATCTTTTGGACTGAGGCCTTTAACGACGGCATGCAGGATGTATTGGACACTATTGAAACACCGCATGCTGTTGATCTGAGCCGTATCCCCCGGTTCAATGAGAGTGAGGGGCACGGACCCAAGCGGGCGCATCCGGTTGAGGACTATTTTGACGACCTGTCGATGCATCTGATCTATGAGATCTACAAACGCGACTTTGAGCTGTTCAAATATGATTTTGAAAACCCTGGCAACAAGATGCCGATTGGTGAAATCGATCTTGATGAGGTCCATGCCAAACTGGGTGAGTAGCCCTGTCAAAAAGGGGGGGGGGCTCCCGCCCGTCCTGTGGGCATTAAAATGCCCTTGCCCAGTTGGGCCGGGCGCCGCGCTGGCGCGCGGCGCGGCTGCACACCGTTGCAGTGCAGCCTGTTTGAAACCAGCCTCAGAATGAGACAGGCCCCGGTGAATACCCACCGGAGCCTGTCTTTCAATCATCTCTGAGGACGCTTATGCGTCGTAGTCCTCGGGTAACTCGCGGACGGCGCCTTTGGCGGCGGATGTGGCCAGCATGCCATAGGCCTTTAGAGCCTTTGAGACCTTGCGCTTGCGCGGTTTGGCGGGTTTCCAGCCAGTGGCGTCCTGTGCTGTGCGACGCTCGGCGAGGACCTCTTCTGATACCGCCAGATTGATCGACCGGTTAGGAATGTCGATTTCGATCTTGTCACCCGTTTGAACCAGACCAATGGTGCCGCCCTCGGCCGCCTCGGGCGAGACGTGACCGATGGACAGGCCCGACGTGCCGCCGGAGAAACGGCCATCGGTTAGCAGGGCGCAGTCTTTGCCCAGACCTTTGGATTTCAGGTAGGAGGTTGGATAGAGCATTTCCTGCATGCCGGGGCCGCCGCGCGGGCCTTCATAGCGGATCACTACCACATCGCCAGCTTTGACCTTGCCGGTCAGAATATCGCTGACCGCGGCATCCTGGCTTTCACAGACATAGGCCGAGCCGGTGAACTGCAGGATGCTGGCATCAACGCCGGCGGTTTTCACGATGCAGCCGTCCAGTGCGATATTGCCAAACAATACAGCAAGGCCGCCGTCCTGGCTAAAGGCATGTTCCTTTGAGCGGATGACACCGCCTTCGCGGTCGGTGTCGAGCTCTTTAAAACGGTTCTCGGTGGAGAAGGCCTGCGTGGTACGTACCCCACCCGGGGCCGCTTTGAACAGGAGTTCAGCCTCAGGGTTGTTGGCGACCTTGATGTCCCATTTGGCGATGGCTTCGCCCATCGACGCAGAGTGCACGGTGGCGCAGTCATTGTGCAACAGGCCTGCGCGTGACAGCTCGCCCAAGATCGAGAAGATGCCGCCAGCACGGTGGATATCTTCCATATGCACATTTTCGGTGTTGGGCGCGACCTTGCACAGGCAGGGCACCTTGCGGCTGAGCCGGTCGATGTCATCCATGGTGAACTTGATCTCGCCCTCATGGGCAATCGCCAGCAGGTGCAACACGGTATTGGTTGACCCGCCCATAGCAATGTCCAGGCTCATGGCGTTCTCGAAGGCATCAAAACTCGCGATATCGCGCGGCAGCAGGCCTTTTTCCTCACCCTCATAGTGGCGCTTGGTGATGTCGACGATCTTGCGGCCGGCCTCAAGGAACAGATGCTTGCGGTCCGCGTGCGTCGCCAGGGTCGAACCATTGCCGGGCAGCGCCAGGCCCAGAGCCTCGGCCAGACAGTTCATCGAGTTTGCGGTGAACATGCCAGAGCAAGACCCACAGGTGGGGCAGGCGTTTTCTTCAATGTGCTTGACCTGCGCGTCGGTCATGGTCTCGCTGGCAGCAGCAACCATGGCATCAACCAGATCGATCTTTTTCATATCAAGATCTGCGATGTCGATCTTGCCGGCCTCCATAGGGCCACCGGAGACAAAGATCACCGGGATATTCAGCCGCATCGCCGCCATCATCATACCGGGTGTGATCTTGTCGCAGTTGGAGATGCAGACCATGGCATCGGCGCAGTGGGCATTGACCATGTACTCTACGGAATCCGCGATCACTTCGCGCGACGGCAAGGAGTAGAGCATGCCGTCGTGGCCCATGGCGATACCGTCATCCACTGCGATGGTGTTGAACTCTTTGGCGACCCCGCCGGCGGCCTCAACTTCGCGGGCAACCATCTGGCCCAGATCCTTGAGATGCACGTGGCCGGGCACAAACTGGGTGAAGGAGTTCACAATGGCGATGATCGGCTTGCCGAAGTCATCATCCTGCATGCCGGTGGCGCGCCAAAGGCCGCGGGCACCCGCCATGTTACGGCCGTGAGTGGAGGTTCTGGATCGGTACAATGGCATCTGAGCTGTTTCCCTTATCTTTGCCCTCAGACACACGATTTGCGCAATAAACGCAATATCCGGGGGCGGTATTTGGTTCTTTTGTCTCTATGAGACCGTGTGTCTGCTAGTATTTTTGAACAAAGCGACGTGTTTTTATGGCCGTCAGGCACTGGTTTGTAGGGGCTGCCGACCTATTGGCCCCGATGATAGAACAGGTGATTCACCACCAGACCAAACAGCAGCGCCCAAAAGGCCGCGCCTATTCCGAAGAAACTGATGCCGGAAACGGCGGTCATAAAGGTGATAAGGGCGGCTTCTCGGCCCCGCGCGTCCTGAAGCGCCTGTGACAGGCTGTTGCCGATGGTCGACAGCAGCGCAAGACCGGCAACACCAGCGATGAGCGCTTTGGGGGCGATCAGGAACAGGCTGATCACCGTGGCGCCGCCAAGACCGACAAGGCAGTACAGCACACCGGCACTGGCGCTGGCCAGATAGCGCGTTTTGGGGTCGTCATCGGCTTCGGGGCCTGCACAGATGGCGGCGGTAATTGCCGCGAGGTTGAAGGCAAAGCCACCAAAGGGGGCCAGAAGCAGCGATGCAATCCCGGTGACCGTCAGGCTGGCAGAGACAGGCGGGGTGTAGCCCGCGGCCCGCAGGGTGACGACTCCGGGCATGTTTTGCGAACACATGGTCACAATATAGAGCGGTAGCCCAACGCCAATCAGTACTGGCAAAGAGAACGCCGGGCGCACTGCTTCCGGCAGGGTCAGGCTGGTGTTCAGCTGTGCCATGTCGCCAATGCTGCCGGAGAGCCCGGCCCAGAGAACACCGGCCAGCAGAACCCCCAGAATGGTGTAGCGTGCAAACCACAGACGTCCGGCCAGAAAGGCCAGTCCCATCACCGCGACCAGAGCGGTGTCCTCGTTGAGGGCGCTAAAGGCGGAGAGGCCAAATTGAAACAGGATCCCGGCCAACAGCGCATTGGCCAGACTGTCGGGCACAAGGCGCGTCAGACGTTCAAACCAGCCCGTGAGCCCGGTGAGGGTGAGCAGCAGTGCACAGAACACAAAGGCGCCGACCGCTTGCTCAAGGGGCACATCTTTGAGGCCCACCGCCAGTAGCGCAGCACCAGGTGTCGACCAAGCGGTGAGCACGGGGATGCGAAACCACAGCGACAACCCAAGGCTGGTGGCCCCCATGCCCAGTCCCAGCGCCATGAGCCAGCTGTTGGCCTGCGCCTGTGTCGCCCCCACGGCCTCAATGGCCTGAAAGATGATGGCGACTGAACTGGTATAGCCGACCAGAACCGCAACGGCACCGGCGGCCAGATGCGATAGTTTCAGCTGCGACAGCATTTGGGGTGTCCTTTCGGTCTCTCTGCGCTAGGGTGTCGTGCGTTATAGCGCACACTACGCATTGTGCGCTATAACGCACAAGTTCTTTTTTTACCATCCTGACCGGATCCTTGTCCTGATTGGCCCCAGTGGAGCACGCAACATGACAGAAGACGCCATAGCGCTAAATCTGCGGAAAATTCGCGCGGCCTCGGGTATGAGCCTGTCAAAGGCCGCGGAGGCAACCGGGGTCAGCAAGGCCATGTTGGGGCAGATTGAGCGCGGCGAATCCAGTCCAACCATTGCGACCTTGTGGAAAATAGCCAAGGGATTTCACCTGCCGCTTTCCCGGCTTATTGGCGAGCCTGCTCAGGAGGAGGCAGCAGAGAATACCCCATTCAAGACGGTGCAGTTTCCTGGCAGCATCGCCGTAAAAATCGTGTTCCCCTTTGATCCAGACCTTGGCGCGGAGACCTTTCAGATCAGTCTGAAACCGGGCCAGAGCCATGTTTCGCAACCGCATGAGGCCGGGGTCTGCGAAGAGGTGTTTGTGCTGCAGGGAGAGCTGGAGGTGTTGCGGGAAGAAAATTGGATTGCGCTGAAAATCGGTGAGGGGCTGCGGTTCAAAGCGGACCAGATGCACGGCTATCGCGCTGGCGCCCAAGGCGCGGCCTTTCTCAATATGCATCACTACCCGCGTCATGTTGGGGCCTCTGACCCAGTATAGACGGTACTGTTTTTGGCTGGCAAACAGCCTGCCCCTTGTCGGCCGGGATGTGGCCGCCTACCAAGACCTGACAGATCATAGCAAACGCGCAAGGAGAGACCGGATGGAGACACTGCGCGGCAGCTTGCTGATGGTTCTGGCCATGGCGACCTTTGCTCTGGAAGACATGTTTATTAAGATCGTGACGCGGGAGCTGCCAGTGGGGCAGGTGTTGATTTTGTTTGGTCTCGGCGGGATGGCGGTCTTTGCTGGTCTGGCGCGTGCGCAGCGTCAGCCTCTTTGGCACCCGGGTTTTTGCACGCGGCCGCTGGTGGCGCGTGCGCTGGCAGAGGTGACGGGGCGCCTTGGCTATACTCTGGCGATTGCCCTGACGCCGCTGTCCACGGCCTCGGCGATTCTTCAGGCCACACCGCTGGTGGTCGCGGGCGGCGCAGTGGTGTTTTTTGGTGAACGGGTTGGCTGGCGGCGTTGGCTGGCCATAGGGTTGGGCTTTGTCGGGGTTCTGCTGATCCTGCGCCCCGGTGTTGGTGGTTTTGAGCTGACCTCGCTGTTTGCCGTTGTTGGCACGCTGGGGTTTGCCGGACGTGATCTGGCGACGCGGGCGGCGCCCAAATCGATGAGCAATCTGCAATTGGGGCTGTTTGGCTTTGCCATGCTGGTGATTGCCGGCGGTATGGCGCTGGCCTGGACTGGCGGTGCCGTTTGGCCAAGCGGCGAGGCCTGGCTGTATCTGGGGCTGGCCACTGCCATTGGTGTGGTGGCCTATAACGCGCTCACGGGGGCAATGCGGCACGGAGAGATCTCGGTTGTGGCGCCCTTTCGCTATACGCGGCTGGTCTTTGCCATGGCGCTGGGCGTTGTGGTCTTTGCCGAACGCCCCGATGCGCTGACCCTGCTGGGGAGTGCGGTGATCGTGAGCAGTGGCCTCTTCACCCTTATCCGCAGCTCCAAACGCTGAGCCATCTTGCGCCCGCCCGCACAGGCGCTTACATCTGCCTGCCATGGCCCAGACGAAATCAGACCCGAATTACAAAGTGATTGCCGAAAACCGCCGCGCGCGGTTTGACTATGCAATTGAAGATGACGTGGAATGCGGCATCATTCTGGAAGGCTCGGAGGTGAAAGCACTTCGCGAGGGCGGAACCAATATTGCCGAAAGCTATGCGGCGGTTGAGGATGGCGAGCTGTGGCTGGTGAATTCCTATGTGCCGCCCTATTCGCAGGCCAAGATGTTCAAGCACGAAGAACGTCGCCGTCGTAAGCTGCTGGTCTCGCGCAAACAGCTCTCGGAGATGTGGAACGCGACACAGCGCAAGGGCATGACTCTGGTACCCCTCGTGATGTACTTTAACCACAAGGGCCGCGCCAAGATCAAGATCGGTATCGCCAAGGGTAAAAAGGCGCATGACAAGCGCGAGACCGAGGCAAAACGTGACTGGTCACGCCAGAAGAGCCGCCTGCTGAAAGATCACCGCTGATCCAGCCACGGGTCTGATCCAACACGACGCGCGAATTCCCATATTTCAAATCGACACGGTCTTTCCTACCGGGAGAGGCTGACAGCATGGCTGAACTGCGCCTGACACTGGAGCGGCTGGCGTGATGGAGCAGCACAGTCTCCTGACAGGCTCCTGCAAAAGAAAGCAGGCAGCTGTGGGACAAAATTGGGGCTTGCGTATTCTGATTGTTTTTGTCAGGTACTGCGCAGCCCAGTCAGATTGATCCCATGTGATCCCGCCCGGCTTTTTCTATTCAGCCAAATTCGGCCACCGGGCCAAAGGACACCCCATGACGAGCATCCTGATCAGCGCGACCAGCTCCCGGTCGCAGGACGGCCCAAAAACACAGGCATCACAAGCCGTAGCGGCACCACAGGCGGCCGACAGAATTGCGCTGTCTTTTTGCGATCTGGATGAGTTCGAAGAGGGGCTCTTGCCGGTGTTGCGCCACTTTATGATGAGCCTGGCTGAGCCTGAAAGACAGACCTGGCAATTCGCCTATAAAATTGCCGCTGAGCGCTGGGGAGAGACCCTGGGGCTGCCGGTGGCCAATGCTCTGTTTAAGCTGATTCAGTTCACGAGCAAGGCTCGCCGGGTGAAATTCAACGCCATTGATCCGCTGGCGATCGAGGACCGCGGCTTTGTCACCCGGGACGAGCGGGCCTTTTTGCGCATGCTGCACCATATGCGGCGCGATGAAACCGGCCGTGCCCGTGAAGCGGTGGCTGATGTGACCGGCTGCACCATGGATCCGGATGTGATCCGCGCGGGCCTGTCCTTTGCGGATCGGTTTCCTGCCGGGGAAAGAGCCTCAAAGTATAGCCCAGGCCGCCCGCATCTGCAGCTGGTGCGCCAGGGCGTAAGGCCCTGAGGCCCTGCCGACACACAGGATGACTGACCGGGCTGACTGACCGGGCCGACTTACAAGGCGCAAGAGATGCCGGGAACCCGCCCCACCTCTCTTGCGACTCCGAACTCTGGGTAGTACGCATAGGCGCAATGGCATGTGCGGGGAGGCTTTTGATGCGCGACGATCCAAAAACACTTGTATCAACCGAGTGGCTGGCCGCTCATATGAAAGATCCGGACCTGCGGGTGCTGGATGGCTCATGGTATCTGCCGCAGGAAGAGCGCGATCCCAAAGCGGAATATGACGCCGCTCATATTCCCAATGCGCGGTTCTTTGATATCGACGATATCTCTGATCATCGCTCAGAACTGCCACATATGGTGCCCCCGGTTGAGAAATTCATGTCGCGTCTGCGCGCCATGGGAGTTGGCGATGGGCATCAGGTGGTGGTCTATGACGGCGCTGGTCTGAAATCCGCCGCCCGGGTCTGGTGGCTGTTTCGCCTGATGGGGCAGAGCAATATCGCGGTGCTGGATGGTGGCCTGCCCAAATGGGTCGCTGAGGGGCGCGAGACCGAGGATCTGCCGCCGGTGATCCGGGATCGTCACATGACGGTGCGGGTACAAAACCACCTGGTGCGCGACGTGACGCAGGTCTCCTCTGCAGCTAAACTTGGCGACCATGAGATCCTTGACGCCCGCGCCGCCAACCGTTTTCGCGGTGAGGTGCCAGAGCCGCGTGCGGGCCTGCGTGCGGGCCATATTCCGGGCTCCAAAAACACGCCTTACACCGATTTGCTGAACGCTGACGGCACCCTGAAAGAGGCCGACGCTCTGCGCGCCGTCTTCACGGACGCCGGCGTTGATCTGAGCAAACCTGCGATTACCACCTGCGGGTCGGGCGTCACCGCCGCCGTCCTGAGCCTTGCGCTGGAGCGAATCGGCAAAACCGATCACGCGCTCTATGATGGCTCCTGGTCGGAATGGGGTGCCTTCCCGACCCTTCCCGTTGCAACCGGAGAGAACTGATGTTCGAAACCCTGAAGCCGCAGCCAGCTGATAAGATCCTGGCCCTGATGCAGATGTTCCGCGACGACCCGCGCGACAACAAGATCGACCTTGGCGTCGGTGTGTACAAAAACGCCGAAGGCCTCACGCCGGTGATGCGTGCGATCAAATCCGCCGAGCACCAGCTCTGGGAAGAGCAGACCAGTAAGTCCTATGTCGGCCTTGCGGGTGATCCTGCCTATTCCGATGCCATGATCAAACTGATCCTGGGCGGCGTTGTGCCACGCGAAAATATCGCAGCGGCCGCCACGCCCGGCGGCACCGGTGCCGTGCGCCAGGCCTTTGAGATGATCAAAATGGCCAACCCTGCGGCCAAGGTGCATGTCTCTGACCCGACCTGGCCCAACCACGTGTCGATCCTGAAATATGTCGGCATCGAGACCGTCACCTACCGCTATTTCGACCGTGAGACCCGTGGCGTCAATTTTGACGGCATGATCGAAGATCTGAAACTGGCCGCCAAAGGCGATGTGATCCTGCTGCACGGCTGCTGTCACAACCCCACTGGCGCCAATCTCAACGAGGCCCAGTGGCAGGAGGTCATTGCCCTGATGAACGCGCGCGGCCTGATCCCGATGATCGACATTGCCTATCAGGGCTTTGGCGACGGGCTGGAAGAAGATGCGTTGGGCGTGCGTCTGGTGGCCTCCAGCTGCCCCGAAGTGCTGATCGCGGCCAGCTGCTCGAAAAACTTTGGCATCTACCGTGAACGCACCGGCCTGTTGATGGCCCTGTCGCAGGATGCCTCGGCGCAGGTATTGAACCAGGGCACTCTGGCGTTCCTCAACCGGCAGAACTTTTCCTTCCCGCCCGATCACGGCGCGCGTCTGGTGACCATGATCCTCAACGATGATGCGCTGCGCGCTGACTGGCAGGCTGAGCTAGAAGAGGTTCGACTTGGCATGCTGGGTCTGCGTCAGGATCTGGCCAATGAGCTGCAACGTCTGGCTGGCTCTGACCGGTTCTCTTTTATTGCCCAGCACCGTGGCATGTTCTCGCTGTTGGGAACCACGCCGGATCTGGTGGAGAAAATGCGGGTTGATAACGGCATCTACATGGTGGGCGACAGCCGGATGAACATCGCGGGTCTGAATGCGGCAACTATTCCGATCCTGGCCAAGGCGATCATCGACGCCGGCGTCTGATCACAGACACCTGAAATTTCTGAACTGACACAGCGCGCCCTTTGGGGCGCGTTTTCTTTTGCCTCGCCAGCGCTGTCTTGTGGTGGGGCGCAGACAAGCAAAAACGCGACCCAGAGGGGGCCGCGTTTCTGCAAGTAAGCTCGGAGTTTCAGGCAGTGTTTAGCCAGCCTTGAACTCAGGATAGGCTTCCATGCCCAGCTCTGCCATGTCGAGACCGGTGATCTCGTCTTCTTCGCTGACGCGGATGCCCATGGTTGACTTCAGGATCAGCCAGACCGCGCCGGAGACGATAAAGGTGAAGGCGCCGATGGCAACAAAGCCGGTGATCTGGGTCATGAACGAGGTGTCGGCAGTGTAGAAGGGAACCGCAAAGGTGCCCCAGAGACCGGCAACCAGGTGAACCGGGATGGCGCCAACAACGTCATCGATCTTCAGCTTGTCGAGCAGTGGCACAACAAAGACCACGATCACGCCACCAACAGCACCAATCCACAGGGCGCCAAACAGAGTTGGGTCAAGCGGGCCTGCGGTGATCGACACCAGACCGGCCAGCGCGCCGTTCAGGGTCATGGTGAGGTCGGGCTTTTTGAACATGACTTGTGTCAGGATCAGCGCGGTGATTGCACCAGAGGCCGCCGCCATGTTGGTGTTGGCAAAGATGCGGGAGATGTCTGAGATGTCACCCACGGTGCCCATCGCCAGCTGCGAGCCGCCGTTGAAACCGAACCAGCCAAGCCACAGGATAAAGGTACCCAGGGTCGCCAGCGCCAGGTTCGAGCCGGGCATTGGGATGGTCTTGTCGCCTTTGTATTTGCCGATACGGGGGCCCAGGATCAAAGCACCTGCCAGGGCTGCAAAACCACCAGCTGCGTGTACCACGGTAGAGCCGGCAAAGTCAGAGAAGCCCATCTCAGACAGGAAGCCGCCGCCCCACTGCCAGGATGCACCGATTGGGTAGATGACACCGGTCAGCACGGCAACAAAGATCAGGAAGGGCCACAGTTTGATGCGCTCAGCCAGGGTGCCCGACACGATCGACGCGGTGGTGGCGCAGAACATCAGCTGAAAGAAAAAGTCAGAGCCAACAGAGGCATAGTCCAGCGATGCATCCGCAGCAGCAAGGCCAACAGGCTCAAGAGAGGTGGGCGAGAAGGCGCCAAGCAGGCCAGAGATCGACCAGGCGTCACCGGGGTACATCAGGTTAAAGCCAACCAGCCAGTACATGATGGCCGCGATTGAGAACAGCGCGATGTTCTTGGTCAGCTGCATGGTCACGTTCTTGGACCGCACGAGGCCCGCTTCAAGCATGGCAAAGCCAGCCGCCATCCAGAACACCATAAAGCCGCCAACCAGAAACAGCAGTGTGGTAAAGATATAAGGGGTGATATCAGCAGGGGCTGCGGCTGCGGTCTCCTGTGCCAGTGCCAGGCCCGGCAGGGTGGTCAGCGCCAGCGCTGACAGGGAAAGAGAGAGTTTACGCATCAGTTTTCCTCCAAATGCGGCGCTTAAAGCGCGTCTTGATTGGTTTCGCCGGTGCGCACCCGCAGGGCGTGCTCTACGTCGATAACAAAGATCTTGCCGTCACCGATCTTGCCGGTGCGGGCGGTGCTGGAAATGGTTTCAACCACCTGGTCTGCAAGACTGGCGGGCACCACAATTTCCAGTTTCAGCTTGGGGACAAAGTTCACTTCGTATTCAGCGCCGCGATAGATTTCGGTATGGCCGGCCTGGGCGCCAAAGCCTTTGATTTCGGACACCATCAACCCCGAGACGCCGATGCCTGTCAGTGCTTCGCGGACGTCCTCCAGTTTGAAGGGTTTGATGGCAGCGATGATCATTTTCATTTCGACATCCTTTCTGGGGGGCACCTGTCACCGAAAGCATTGGGGGGCACCCGCGTATTTGCACCTGCAGAAAAACTGAGGCGCCGAGTCGGGGGAACCGCAGGGGGCGCTTTGTGGGCGCGGCAGTTGGCGTCAGGGTTAAAAAAGATGCGCAATTTTGGGCATGCGCCTGTATTTTGGGCGTTCAGCAAACGGTAATTCCCCATAAACCGCCTCTCTACAAAGGCAGGTGAAGGCGCTAGACTGGTGAAAACGGGCAAACCGGGCAGGATTTTTAAGATGGCGCAGGGATCAGGGCGACGGCCACTGGTGGCGGACAAACGCTATGCAAAGAGCAGCAAGAAGGGGTCAGCCAAAGGGCGTGGCTCCAAATCGGCTGGCGGCTTCTTTGGTCTTTTCTCCGGTCGGGCCAAACCTAAACCCACCCCTAACCCGAGGCCACAGAGCAGATCCAAACCGTCGATGAAATCCCGCAGGCGGCCAGCCCGTAAGCCCCGCGGGCTGATTGGCACCCTGCTGACGCCGTTTCGCTGGCTGTTGCGGCTGATCTGGGGCTTCAGCTGGCGGGTTGGAATGATTTGCATCACGCTGCTTGCCATGGCTGTGGGCTATCAGAACCTGAAACTGCCAGAGGTCGCTGATCTGCTCGATGGGCGCGCACGCGGTTCGGTCACCCTGCTGGACCGCGAGGGCGAGGTCTTTGCCTGGCGCGGTGATCAGTTTGGCGGCGTGGTGCGGGCCCAAACGGTCTCGCCGCATCTGAAGAACGCCATCGTCGCCACCGAGGACAAACGGTTCTATCGTCACTTTGGCATCTCGCCGCGCGGCGTGGCCTCGGCGGTGCGGATCAACCTCAGCGAAGGGCGCGGCCCCCTGTCCGGTCATGGCGGCTCTACGATCACGCAGCAGACCGCCAAATTGCTCTGTCTTGGCCGGGTCTATGATCCGGATGACTGGGACAATGAGGCGGCCTATGAGAAGGATTGCCGTCAGGGCTCGTTGTGGCGCAAGGCGACAGAGGCGATCTATGCGCTGGCGATGGAGACCAAATACAGCAAGGATGAGATCCTCTCTATCTATATGAACCGTGCCTATATGGGCGGCGGCGCCTATGGGGCCGAGGCGGCTGCGCAGCGCTATTTTGGCAAATCCGCCAACCAGCTGAGCGCGGCAGAAGGCGCCATGCTTGCGGGGCTTTTGACGGCTCCCTCCTCTCTGGCGCCAACTAATAATCTGAAACGCTCGCAGGATCGTGCGGCAACCGTGCTGCGCCTGATGCAGGAACAGGGCTATCTGAGTGTCGCTGAGGCGCGGGTGGGGCAGGAAAGTCCAGCACGTCTCAGCTCGGCTGCGGAGGCGCGTGCTGGCGGCTATTTTGCCGATTGGGTGATGGACAGCATACCGGATTATTTTGGGGTGCAAACCACCGAAGATGTGGTGATCCGCACCACCATGGATCAGCGCCTGCAGACGGCCGTCGAAGAGGCGATGACCTATGTGTTTGAAAACAAGGTTCGCGAGGGCTCTAAAGCCCAGGCGGCGATTGTGGTGATGAGCGCGGATGGCGCGGTTCGGGCCATGGTCGGCGGGCGCAAAACCCGCGTATCAGGGGTGTTTAATCGCGCTACCCAGGCCAAACGGCAGACGGGGTCAGCCTTTAAACCCTTTGTCTATGCCACGGCGCTTGAGCTGGGGTACTCTCCGCTCGATGTGGTGCTGGATGCACCGTATTGTCTCGATGTCCCGGGATCAGGTGAGTGGTGCCCAAAGAACTATACCCGCAAATATTATGACGAGGTCACCCTGACCCGGGCCCTGCGGGACTCTCTCAATATCCCGGCGGTGAAACTCTCCGAGGCGGTGGGGCGCGATCTGGTGCGCCGGGTTGCCAGCGATTTTGGCATCGATAACGCCATGGCCGAGGGGCCTGCCCTGGCGCTTGGCGCTTCCGAGAGTACCCTGCTGGAAATGACCGGTGCCTATGCCGGTATTCTGAATGGCGGCTCTTCGGTGACGCCTTACGGTGTGAACGAGCTGCGCCTGGTGACAGATAATGTCGCCCTGATGGGACGCAGCGGTGGCATGGGGGAACGGGTGATCCGGCCCGAGGCTGCCCAGCGACTGGTCTGGATGATGGAGAAAGTCATCTCTGAGGGCACGGGCCGGCGGGCGCAGATCCCCGGCTGGCAAGCCGCAGGCAAATCCGGCACCACGCAGGCGGCGCGGGACGCCTGGTTCATCGGCTTTACTGCAGACTACGTTGCCGGTGTCTGGATGGGCTATGATGACAACACCCCGCTGAGCGGGGTCACAGGCGGTGGCCTGCCGGCCGAGATCTGGCAGGAAGCCATGGTGCGGGTGCACGCAGGTCTGACCCCAAAACCGCTGCCGATGCTGGCGCCAGACCCCATTGCCGCTCCGGTGCAGCCCGCCGCGCCGCGCCGCGAACGGAACAAGCCGGGACAAGAGCTGGGCCGCGCAGTCAACGGACTGCTGCGGGATATATTTGGCCGGAACTGATCAGGCCAGATTATACAGGCCAGATTATACAGGCCAGATTATACAGGTTCGATTATGCCGGGCCTGATAAGAGACCTGTCTCCCGGAACGGCAAAAAGGCTCCCGCTGGGGAGCCTTTTGATGTGTCAGTCAGAACCCTGTCTCGCAACGCCAGCTTGACTCACGAGAGAGGCGAGCCTCAGCTTTGACGCTTCAACTCAGCGATCATGGTGTCGATATCGCCTTTGCTGCGATCCAGAATGGCACCGATTTCGGTCCGTTCTGTCAGCAGCAGGTTCACCCCTTCAATGTACATATTGAAGAAGAGATCCTTGCCCGAGCGATCCGAGACCAGGAAGGTCACTTCAAAGGGGGACTGACCCTTCAAGTGGGCGATGGTGCTCACCTCGTACCACTTTTTCACGCGCTTAACGCTTTTGACCTCAAGGCTGCCGCCGATGAATTCCCGAAAGCGCTTGCCATATTTGCGTGAAATATAGGCCTGGAACGCCTTGGAGAAGTCTCTTTTCTGCGACGATGTCGCCCGCCGGGCATCAACCCCCAGGGCATAGGCCGCGATATAGGAGGTGTCGCTGTAGCGCTTGAAGATGCGTTCAAACTCCCGGAACATGCCGTTCTCGGACTTGCCCGATGCGATGACGCCATTGATGTCGGTGACCAGGCTGTTGATCAGCGTGCTGGCGCCGTTTTCATTCAAAGCCCAGAGAGCACCAGGCGCTAGGGCTGCACTCGCGGTGAGGCCGGTCAAAAAGCTACGACGATACATCATTTAAAATCCTTCGGTATTCAGGTCAAAGGGGTCAATCTCACTGATTTCGGCGCTTTCGCCCAGCTCGAAACGGCGGTTCTGCAGATAGAGCAGGCGGGCCTGAGCATAGCCGTCAGCGCTCTCATAGAGAATCGAATCTATGGTATCGGTATATCTGCCACGATCGCCCATGCGACGCACCACTTCAGCGATTGGGCTGATGTTATGAGCGGGATTGTTCCGAGCGTATCCAACGGGGTTGGTAAAGAAGTCGACGACAATACCTGTGGCATCTCTGGCGGTAGAGGGGCCAAAAACCGGCAGTTCTACATAGGCGCCTTCGCCGACGCCCCAAACGGCAAGGGTTTCACCAAAATCGGTATCGACCACCGGAATATTGAACTCTGATGCGGGATCCGCGAGACCAAGAAAGCCGATCGTTGAGTTCACAGCAAAGCGGAACATAGCCTGTCCGGCTTCTTTTGGGTTGCCCTGAAGCATGGCGTTGACCGCCTGTCCGGGCAGCGACAGGTTTTCCGAGAAGTAGGAAAAACTGTTGACCATAGGCTCGGGGACAACCGCCACATAGCCTTTTGAGGCCGGACGAAACGCAAAGCGGTCCACCACAAGGTTGAGGCTGTGTACCGCGCGGTTGGTGTTCTCGTAGGGATCAAAGATCTCGCCAGAAGCCTTTGCCTCGGGACTTTGGGTGGCACAGCCCGCCAGTGACAAGATCACAGCCAATGCAGCAAAGACAGAACGAGGTTTGGTGAAAATTGGCATTCGGAATGTGATCCACTTGAGTCGCTTTTTTAGAAACACGAACATTCTATTTAGTGAGAAACCGGCGGTTTCCCAGTTCAGCAGCAAATTTGTTTGTAGGTTTGTGACAGATTCGGAACAGGATGCGCCAAAAGGGCACTATGTGGCGAAGGGTTTAATATGTCGCAGCCCAATTGAACAGGTCATGCACCGGTAAGGCTGCAAAAATTTCAGCCGCTCCCTGTGCCTATAGGCGGGTCCCGGCCGGTCGCAGCCCTAAATCTCAGGCCCTGCGCCCTGAAGCACTCGGGAATGCGCTCAGTGCGCCACCCTATTCCAAACCTGCTGCCATCCTGGCCCCAGAGTACTGGGGGGTGTCATTTGTTGCGGCTCATTTGCTCTTTTCGGCGGCGCGCATCGGCGCTAGCGTCGCCGTCGAACTTGGCTTGAAGGAACGTCGCAATGAGCATCGAAGCAAACCTGAAAAATTTGGGCGTCACCCTGCCAGAGGCACCGGCACCCGCCGCGAACTACGTGCCTTTTGTGGTGGCGGGGGACATGGTCTATGTCTCTGGACAGATTTCCGCAGATGAAAATGGCCTCATTACCGGCACTCTGGGGGCGGATATGGATGTGGAGGCCGGGCAGGCCGCCGCCAGGCGCTGTGCCATAGCACTCCTGGCGCAGCTGAAAGCCGCCTGCGGTGGCGATCTGGAGCGTCTGGTGCGGGTGGTCAAACTTGGCGCTTTTGTCAATTCCACCGCTGATTTCACCCAGCAGCCCGCTGTGGTGAATGGTGCCTCCGATTTCCTGGTTGCTGCCCTGGGAGAGGCCGGACGCCATGCGCGCTCTGCTGTCAGCGCGCCGTCATTGCCGCTGGGCGTTGCGGTTGAAATTGATGCGGTGTTCCAGATCAAATGACACCGTCCCTGCCGCGCGAGTTTCTGTCCCTGCCGGTCGCGCATCGCGCCCTGCATGATGTGACGGATGGGCGACCCGAAAACAGTCGCGCGGCCATCCGCGCGGCGATCAAGGCAGGCTACGCTATTGAAATCGACCTGCAGCTTTCCAGTGATGCCTGTCCGATGGTGTTTCACGACGACATGTTGGACCGACTGGCCGAGGCTGAGGGCGCAGTGAGCGCGCGCAGCGCGGCGGAGCTGGCAGAAATTGCGCTGAAAGGCGGCGACGGCGAAGGTATTCCAGCTCTGGCCGAGGTGCTGCAACTGGTCGCGGGGCAGGTGCCTCTTCTGATAGAGATCAAGGATCAGGACGGCGCCTTGGGAACCGATATAGGCAGGCTGGAACGCGCCACGGCTGAGGCCTTGCGGGGGTATACGGGTGTCGTGGCCCTGATGTCGTTCAATCCGCACTCTGTGGCGGCGCTGGCGGGTTATGCGCCGGATATCGCCCGCGGTCTGGTGACCAGCGCCTATGATCCCGATGACTGGGCGCCCCTGCCTGCAGATATCTGCACCCGGCTGCGTGACATCCCGGATTTCGCCAGCAGCCAGTCGAGCTTTATCAGCCATGAGGTTGGCGATCTGACCCGGCCACGGGTGCAGCAGCTGCGGGCCTCGGGCGTGCCGGTTCTGTGCTGGACAGTAAAATCGCCTGCGGTTGAGGCAGACGCGCGGCACTGGGTGGATAATGTGACCTTTGAACAATATCTTTCACCGCTACCGGGTTGATCCCACTGCTGCTCTGCCCAAATATCACCAAGACAGGGAGAGATGATGGACCAGAAACCGGTTGAAATTCGCGTGCTTGCTTCCCTGTCGCAGATTGCGGCACAGGACTGGGATGCCTGTGCCTGCCCTGAAGCCGTCAATGATGGTACGGGCAGTGGTACAGGCTGTGGCACGCGCGCGATTGATCCCTTTACCACTCATCGTTTTCTCATAGCGCTAGAGCAAAGCGGCTCGGTCGGGCCGCGCACCGGCTGGCAGCCGCAATATCTGACCGCCTATGTCGATGAGACCCTGATCGCCTGCGCGCCGCTCTATGCTAAATCCCACAGTCAGGGTGAATATATCTTTGATCACAACTGGGCCGAAGCCTATGAGCGGGCAGGCGGGCGCTACTATCCCAAACTGCAGATCGCGGTGCCTTTTACCCCGGCAACGGGACGGCGCCTGCTGGTGCGGCCGGGCTATGAGGGGATCGGTCAGTCGGCTTTGGTGCAGGGCGCGGTGCAGCTGGCCTCGGACAATCAGGTCTCTTCGCTGCATGTGACCTTTTGCACCGAGGAGGAGGCGCAGATCGGCTCCGAGATGGGCCTGATGCCGCGGGTGAGTCAGCAGTTTCACTGGGTCAATGATAGCTACCAGGATTTTGACGGCTTTCTGGCGGCGCTGTCGTCGCGCAAGCGCAAGAATATTCGCAAGGAGCGGACGCAGGCGCAGGGCTTTGGCGGCGAGATCCGCAGCTATACCGGTGCCGAGATCCAACCAGAGCACTGGGATGCCTTCTGGGCCTTTTATCAGGACACCGGCAGTCGCAAATGGGGAACGCCCTATCTGACGCGGGAGTTCTTTTCGATCATTCACGAGACCATGGCCGAGGATCTGCACCTGATTTTGGCCGAGCGTGACGGCTATCCGGTTGCAGGCGCTTTGAATTTCATCGGGCGTGAGGCGCTATTTGGGCGGTACTGGGGCTGTTTGGAACATCATCCCTGTCTGCACTTTGAGATGTGCTACTATCAGGCGATTGATTTTGCCATTGCGCAGGGTCTTGCCCGCGTGGAGGCGGGGGCGCAGGGTGAACACAAGCTGGCGCGTGGCTATCTGCCGGTGCAAACCCATAGCCTGCATTGGCTTGGGGATCCGGGCTTTGCCGATGCGGTGGCCCGCTACCTTGAGGCCGAACGCGAAGCCGTTGCGCAAGACGTCGAAGTACTCACCAGCTATGGCCCCTTTCGCCGGGCCGATGTGGAGGAACAGGAATGACTGAGAAACTATCAGACGCCACCCGGGGGCCTTTGCTGGACCCCTTGTTCGAAAGCGGCTGGGAAATGGTCGCGGAGCGCGACGCCATCTCCAAGACCTTTAAGTTTGACAGCTTTGTCGATGCCTTTGGCTGGATGACCCGTGCCGCGATCTGGGCAGAAAAATGGGACCATCACCCAGAGTGGAGCAATATCTACAACCGGGTGACGGTGGTGCTCACCACTCATGACGTGGAGGGCCTCTCGGCGCAGGATGCCAAACTGGCCCGCAAAATGGACAGTCTGACCTAGGGTCTGACGCCTGTCGGCCCTTTGGCGGCTCAGAGGTGCCCGAGCAGCCAAAGGGATTAGAGGCTAATGGGTTAGCCCATCGCCTCGAGCAGGCCCTCACCGGCAGAAAGCTCACATTGGCCGGGGTTTTCTTCCTTGTTGAGCAGTGTCACCACACCATCCTCAACCAGCATCGCATAGCGCAGCGAGCGGCCGATCAGCCCTGCCGGAGGTGCGTCAAACCGCATGCCGATGGCATCGGTAAAGGCGCTCTCGGCATCGGCCAGCATGGAGATCCCGGCGGCATTGGCACCAGTAGATTCGCCCCAGGCATGCATCACAAAGGGGTCATTGGCCGAGATGCAGATGATCTCGTCGACGCCTTTGGCTGCAAACTGATCCTTGGTGCGGATAAAGCTGGGAACATGGGCGGAATTACAGGTGGGTGTAAAGGCGCCGGGCACGGCAAAAATCGCAACCTTGCGGCCCTTTAGCTTATCCGCCATCTGGACCTGCTCGGGGCCCTCAGCGCCCATCTGTGTCAGGGTGGCGTCGGGCAGTTTCTCTCCTGTTGAAATCATTGCGCGTTTCCTCTCTTGTGGTGATTGCGTTTTGGTTCTTGGCCCCTATAGGGTCACCGCAACAGCAGAGCAGAATATACGCGGGAGGCAAGGGGCGAAATGAGCCATATCGTTGTTATCGGAGCAGGGCAGGCGGGATCGTCATTGGTGGCGAAGCTGCGAAAAGATGGGTTTGAGGGCGATATCACCCTGATTGGCGCCGAAGAAACTCTGCCGTATCAGCGCCCTCCGCTCTCAAAGGCCTATCTGTTGGGCGAGATGGAGCTGGAGCGGCTGTTCCTGCGCCCTGCACGGTTTTACGCTGACAGCAATATTACCCTGCGCCTGGGAAGCCGCGTCACCGCGATTGACCCCGTAGCCAAGACCGTGAGCATCGGTGACGAGGTGATTGCCTATGATCAGCTGGCGCTGACAACCGGGTCGGACCCGCGGCATTTACCTGCCGCCATTGGCGGTGATCTGGCGGGTGTCTTTGTCGTCCGTAGCCTCGGTGATGTGGATGCCATGGCGCCCCATGTGACCGAAGGCAAGCGCGCCCTGATCGTGGGCGGCGGCTATATCGGACTTGAGGCGGCAGCAGTTTGCGCCAAGCGCGGCGTCAAGGTTACGCTGGTTGAGATGGGAGACCGCATCCTGCAGCGGGTGGCGGCCCCCGAGACCTCGGACTACTTTCGCGCCCTGCACGCAGAGCACGGGGTGGAAATCCTCGAAGGCACCGGGCTGCAACGGCTGGAAGGCGAGGCGGGCCAGGTGACACGTGCCATTCTGAGCGATGGCGCTGTGGTGGAGGTCGATTTTGTCGTGGTTGGCGTTGGCATCACGCCGGGCTCGCAGCTGGCTGAAATGGCTGGGCTAGAGTTGGACAATGGTATCAAGACCGACGCACAGGGCCGCACCACGGATGCGGCGATCTGGTCGGCGGGCGATTGCGCCTCTTTCCCCTATAAGGGCGGCCGCATCCGGCTGGAAAGCGTGCCCAATGCCATCGATCAGGCCGAGGTGGTGGCGCAAAACATGATGGGCGCGTCCAAGGACTATGTGGCGACCCCCTGGTTCTGGTCCGACCAATATGACGTCAAACTGCAGATTGCCGGGCTCAACACCGGCTTTGATAGCGTTGTCACCCGTTCCGGAGACGGGCGCACGGCCTCGTTCTGGTACTACAAGGGTGACCAGCTGGTCGCGGTGGATGCCATGAATGACCCGCGCGCCTATATGGTTGGCAAGCGCCTGATAGACATGGGAAAAAGCGCTGACAAATCCGTGGTTGCGGATCCTGCGGCGGATCTGAAGCCGCTGCTTAAGGCATGAGAATCATTGCCGGAGATTTTCGTGGTCGCGCCCTGGCGGCGCTGGGCAAGGGCGACGCAGGCGCACATCTGCGCCCCACCACGGACCGGGTGCGCGAAAGCCTGTTCAACGTGCTGGCGCATCAGGTTGATTTTGCGGGCATGCGGGTGTTGGATCTCTTTGCCGGCACGGGCGCGCTGGGGCTAGAGGCTCTGTCGCGCGGTGCACAAACTGTCGCCTTTGTTGACGATGGCCGTGTGTCGCAGGGGCTGATCCGTAAAAATATCGACCTGTGCCACGCCGCTGATCACTGCACATTGATCAGCCGCAATGCGTTGAAGCTTGGGATGAACCCCGATGCGCCGTTTGATGTAGTGTTTCTTGACCCGCCTTACGGCAAGGCGCTGGGCGAAAAGGCCCTGAAGGTGGCCGAGGCCGGGGGCTGGATCGCCGGAGATGCGCTGGTCATCTGGGAAGAAAACGCACCGATGTCTGCACCAGAGGGCTACGAGCTGCGGGATACCCGCAAATATGGTGACAGTCATATCACCTTGATGTTGCGCGCTGTTTCAGAGTGAAACAGGTCCGGCAGCTTTGTGCCGGGGCAGTATTTGCATCCCCTCTGTGATCGGGGCAGGGTGCAGGGGCTTTGCAACAGGATACCGCGCCATGCCAGTGACATTTCCAACGCCAAAACTGATCATCTTTGATTGCGACGGGGTCCTCGTCGACAGCGAACCGGTTTCCAATCAGGTCATGGTCGATAATCTTGCGCGTAACGGGCTGCAATTGACTGTTGCGCGCTCAATGGAGCTGTTTGTGGGCAGCACCATGGCCCGCGCCATGGACAAGGCGATTGCTCTGGGTGCAGATCTCCACGAAGGATGGGTCCAGGAGGTCTATGACGAGACCTATGCTGCATTGAAGGTGGGTGTGGATCTGATGCCGGGGGTGACGGATCTTTTGGCACTGCTGGACCAAAACCACATTCCGACTTGTATTGCGTCCAATGGCAGCGAGGACAAGATGCGCATTACCCTGGGCCAGAACGGGCTGTGGCAGCGGTTTCATCCTGCCGCGATGTTTTCGGCGCATTCTTTGGGGGTGGCCAAGCCCGAGCCGGGGTTGTTTTTGGCCGCAGCCAGCCATTTTGGTTTTCAGGCCCGCGATTGTCTGGTGGTTGAGGACAGCGCCACTGGGGCCTTGGCGGCGGCACGGGCCGGGATGCGCTGCCTGGGCTATGCCCCTGAAGGGGGCGGGGAAAAACTGGCCGCTGAGGGGGCCGAAGTTTTCCAGGCAATGTCAGAGGTTCCGGGCCTGATTGGCCTGCGGGCGCGCGTTTGATTTTGGCGTTTGATTTTAGCGCCAGATAGTTGGCGCCAGATAGGTAGTGTGAAACGACAAAGCCCCGACCACCGGCCGGGGCTTTTGCCTATAGGATATATGACCAGCGATGGCCTAGCCGTAGGTGGGATGGAACATGCCGCCGGGCGACAGGGTGAAGATGTCACAGCCGTCTGCGGTTACGCCAATGGAATGTTCAAACTGTGCTGTCAGCGATTTGTCGCGTGTGACAGCGGTCCATTCATCTTTGAGGATTTCCGTCTCAGCACGGCCCAGGTTCACCATGGGTTCGATGGTGAAGAACATGCCTTCTTCCAGCCTGGGTCCGACACCGGGGCGACCATAGTGCAGCACATTGGGCGGCGCGTGAAAGACCTGACCAAGACCGTGGCCGCAGAAATCGCGCACCACATTCATGCGTTTGCTTTCAACATAGGACTGGATGGCATAGCCGATATCGCCGAAGGTATTGCCGGGTTTAACCGCCTCAATTCCCTTCATCAGGCTGTCGTGGGTGACCTGGATCAGACGCTCGGCTTTGGGTGACAGTTTGCCCGCGACATACATGCGCGAGGTATCTCCAAACCAGCCGTCCACGATCACTGTGACGTCAATATTCAGAATGTCACCGTCTTTGAACGAATCGTCCGAACGGCGTTTTTCCAGGTTTTTCGAGATGGTTTCGCCACCGTGCAACGGGATTGGGGCCCCGGGAATGCCGTGACAGACAACGTTATTCACCGAGATGCAGCTGGCGTGCTGGTAGCCCTTGTAGCCGATGGTGGCGGATTCGGCACCGGCTTCCTCGACCATATTGGTGATGATGCGGTCGATCTCGCCAGTGGTCTGCCCCGGAAAGACATGCTGGGCTATGTCATCCAGAATTTGGGCAGCCAGCTTTCCAGCCACATGCATGCCGGCAAAATCGGCGTCCTGGTAAATGCGAATGCCGTCTTTGGTGGTGCGGCCGTCTTTCGATCTCATCAAGCTGGGCTCCGTAGGCTTGTGTCTTGCAGGGCTATGTAAGCGGATTTTGGTTAAAGAACCAGAGGGCCTGCGGTACAACCAGACTGGAAAACCGACCCGTCTCGCCAGTTTCAGGGATGCGCGTCCAAAAGCCAAGGGGGTAGGCCAGGTTCAGATGCACCTCTTCGCACAGTCGCCGTTCGGATCGGATGCCGAGACAATACCCCACCAATAACATTCGGATCAGCCGTTCCGGATCGATCCTCTCTCATGCATTTTCAATGCATTGCCGGGCAGTGGAAGGACGTCCCGCATGGCTGTTAAAATCGGCCAGATACTGGCGGATGTCGGTCAGATCAACAAAACGATCAATCGATCGCAACAGGGGGTCTTGTGGGATGTGATCCACCAGCGAGAACCCATAAAACGCGCGGCTTGTGCGTCCTGCTTCGCGGCCATCATCGTCAGATCCCCCGTTTCTACAAGCAAATGGAATCAGTCTATCTATTTGAAATGAAATCGTGTTTTTCAACAAAATCGGCCTTTTGTGCGGCTCATCAAGACCGATGCATTGCTAAGTTTCGCAACGGTTTTGACCTGCAGAGGTTTTCTGCCGATTGTCGAAATCTTTCACGCGCGCCATGATTTTCGCTTTGTGTTTCCAGATACCATGCAATGGCTCCAAGAGTTGTATCCAAGGCGAGCGTCGCTTAAATTGTCGGTACAATTTGTAAGTGGAGCTAAAACTCATGACTGATACCCTCGAGAAAGAGACGTTTTCCTTTCAGACCGAAGTTGGTCAACTTTTGGAAATTGTCGCGGGGTCGCTCTATTCCAATCGGGAAGTTTTCCTGCGTGAACTGGTGTCCAATGCGTCTGACGCATGTGACAAACTACGCTATGCAGCCCTGACAGATACCAGTCTCGCCCCGTCGCAGGACTTGGCTGTCACGCTTGCGATTGATGCCAAAGCCGGAACATTGTCGGTTGCGGATAACGGTGTTGGCATGAACCATGCCGATCTTTTGGAAACCCTTGGCACGATTGCAAAGTCCGGCACTGGCGCCTTTATTGAGGCGCTCAAGGCTGAAGAAAAAGATCAGGTTGGCCTGATCGGCCAGTTCGGTGTCGGTTTCTATTCTGCCTTTATGGTGGCGTCTCAAGTGGATGTCGTCACCCGCAAAGCCGGTGAGGCTGAAGCCTGGCTCTGGTCATCGGATGGCAAAGGTGCGTTCACCATTGAGACGGCACAGCGAGACAGCAGTGGCACCACGGTCACCTTGCACCTGAAAAAGGATGACAAGGAATTCGCAGAAGAGGCCCGGATCAGGCATATCATCAAGACCTACTCTGACCACATCAGCTTTCCGATCAAACTGGGTGACGAAACCCTGAACGCAGCTGAGGCGCTCTGGATACGGCCTGCACAGGACATCACCGAAGAGCAATATGCTGAGTTCTACCGCCACAGCTCGCACGCGTATGATGCGCCGTGGCATGTGATTCACAACAAGGTCGAAGGAACGCTCAATCACACGAGCCTGCTCTTTGTGCCAAGCGCCCAGCCCATGGATCTGTTTGATGCTGAGCGCAAAAGCCACGTACAGCTTTATGTGAACCGTGTCTTTATTTCTGAGACCACGACTGACCTTATTCCGGCTTATCTGCGCTTTTTGCGCGGGGTCGTGGACAGTCAGGATCTGTCACTGAACGTCTCGCGCGAAATGCTGCAAACCGACCCGAAACTCGCGAAAATCAAGGCGCAAGTTTCGAAGAAAATTCTGAGCGAGCTGAAGAAAAAGGCCACCAAGACGCCGGATGACTATGCGCAGTTTTGGGGCAACTTTGGCGCAGTTCTGAAGGAAGGTCTGGTCGAAGATCCATCCCTGCGCGATCGTATTTTGGAAATCTGCCGCTTTAGGTCCACCCGTGACGGGGCGCTCACCAGTCTGTCGGGCTACGTCGAGCGCATGAAAGAGGGCCAGGAAGCAATCTACTACATCACGGGTGAAGATGTCGGCAAACTGGCTCAGTCGCCACATCTGGAGGGGTTCAAAGCCAAAGGCGTGGAAGTGCTGCTTTTGTCGGATCATGTCGATGAATTCTGGCTACAGCACATCACTGAGCACGAAGGCAAAACCCTTAAATCCATCACCCGTGGTGCGGCTGACCTGGATCAGGTAAAGGCCGAGGAACAACAAGAGGATCAAGACAAACCTGAAGAGGCGGATCTCTCCGCGCTCATTGCAGTCATCAAGGTCGAACTGGGCGAAACCGTCAAAGACGTGCGCCCCTCCAAGCGTCTGACAGAGAGCCCTGTTTGCCTCATCGCGGATGATGGGGACATGGATGTGAACCTTGAGCGCCTGCTAAAGCGCCACGGCCAGTTGCAAAACGGCGCGCCGCGCGTGCTGGAACTGAATCCCAGCCACGCCATTGTCGCCAAACTGGCAGAGCGTGCCAGCGCTGAGGGTGCCGCCTCTGACGATCTGCTGAGCGACGCGGCCCACCTGCTTTTCGATCAAGCCCGTATCATCGAAGGGGAAACGCCAAGCGACCCGTCCGATTTTGCCCGACGTCTGGGGAGTATCATGGCGCGCGCCTTCGGCGCTTGATCCTGGTTAAAACAAAGAAACAGAGGCGCAAATTCGCCTCTGTTTCGCTCATGATCTCTACCTGCCAGGCCAGGCCAGGTGCAGCGCAGCTCTTGCGCAGGCTTTCGATTCAACGTGCTGAAAGGGCATTGAACGACAGCCGGCCAAAGCCAATCGCCCACCCACGCACCACGTGTCGATCAACATGATCGGCCCTGACTGGGTAATCCCCCTATAAAAAATGGAGGGATTCCCGTGCCAAGCAGCAACTGTTATGATGAATCGTGGTCGGTCGACTTGGCTGAGAACCTGGGGGGCACAGCTCGCACAGCGCTGTGGCCGCAAAATTGCTATGGTGGCCTTGGCTCGCCGTATCGCAGTCAAACTGCATCGAATTTGGATCGATGGCACCGTCTTCCAATCGGATGCCGCACCAAAAGCGGCCTGATCGAATGACACTCCAACCGTTACCCGTTTGAACGCAGGCTCTCGAGGTCCCGATGATGTCCCTCTCATGGTTTGCTTTGCAAACAACTGCAGGGCAGTGGTGGTCACGTCCAGGCGTCGAAGCACGAGCTCTGTCGCCCAACTTTCGTGAGTGTCCGGAACATTTTCTTTCATTGCGAGGGTGCCGATGTCGAGGCGCACGGGGTCAGTGGTCGAGAATATTCCGACAGTTTCACCGAAGGTGATGACGTCTGGACAGCCGTTGTCGATCCAGTTCGCGAGGTTATTGATCTGCGCTTCTGGAAAATACGGACCACCCAAAGGCATTTGACCAGGATTGTAAGACGCGTTGGGTGGCTTTTGTCCACGCAGGATCGCGATGATGTTGGAGTTCGCCGAGCTGGGCGTTTGGCAATCGGCGATCTTAATATTGGTTTGCGGCGCGATTCCGGTTGTGAACTCGATATACCCCATGTTCCAAAAGTCTTTGTGCGGCGAACCTTTGATGTTGATCGGATTGTCGGCCACGTATTCGTTGAACATCTCTTCCACGTCAGCGTAGGTGTTGATCGGGAAAGGTGTGATGTTGCCGGTTCCGCCGACCACTTCGGGCGCGATGAACGGTGCGTTTGCGATCAAAAAGCTGAAATCGGCCGCTACCTTGTGCGGCGCCATGGCACCCTATGTATCCACCCATGTTGACATGGGAGCCGCCCGACCAGGTGTTCTTTACGTCTTTGGCAGTGGCCGCAATGCTGCCGGTGAAGTTCTGCAGCTCTTCGTTCGTTTCGATGACAATGTTGGCCAAGAAAAAGCAGGACTTGTCATGCTTGTTTGGATCTCCGCCGCCCGCTGGTGTCATTGACACCGTACTGACATCAGAACGGTAAACACCCAATTAGGGAAGCGGACGCTCAGCGTACCATGATAGCATCAAATGATGCTGCAGACTGCTTAGATGTCGGCTTTGCGGGGTGGCTTCAACGGGTCGCTGCAACACGTTAGTCCTTTTGAAGAGATGGAGTGTAAGTCATGTGCTATCGGAAGCGGATATTTTCACAGATAAACAAAAGTCGGATATTCGCCTCTCGGAGGAACCACATGAGCAACCGCCTTATCGTCGCGCAAGGCGCATCGGAAGACGTCCCGGATTGAATCGCGAGAGGTTAGCGCCATTGAAGGTCAGAGCCTCTGTACACCGCCCAAAGGCAAGGACGGCCCGACCCACAAAATGCCAGGCGGCGCTTGCAAGATGCCCGCAGCTGGGGTGGTGATCTTGCACATCGGAGTGTGGGTGGTCGTTTCAAGTTTCGCTGGCCGTTTTTTTCAAGAAGGCACAAATAGACTGATGAAAGCGACCATCAATCTTTTTCAGCGGACCTCGGTAGTTGAAACACCGCCTCGAATCCCTCCGTCCCGCCCGGTAGCGGCGAGTGCAGCACCAATGTCGCCTGCGCGCCATCGGCAATTGCTTGCACAATGGACAAGCCCAGTCCGCTGCCTTTGCCGCTTGTCTGCCCGCGCTCAAAACGCGCGGTTAATCGGGCCAGTGTTTCGGGTGACACTGGAGGGCCATCGTTGATCACATGCAAGGTGCCACTACTGTTCAGGCGCACCTTAATTGGGATGTCGCTGCCGCCATGACGCAGGGCATTTTCGACTAAGTTTCGGACGACGATGGCGAAAGCATCAGGATCAAGGTCCGACAGTACCGGTTTGGCTGGGGTTTCAATTTCAATCCGGCCTGGTCCTGCGGTTCGGTTCAATTCAGTGAGCGCCATTCTTAGTATGGGGCGCAGATCTGAGCTGTTGTCGAGCCGCAAGCGACCGCCTTCGGCGCGCGCCAATTGCATGAGTTTCTCCGACAACCGGGTCAATCGCCTGAGTGACACCTCGATGTCGGCAGCCCTTTGGCCCACATTGGCATCGGATGTCTCGCTCATCAGACGTTGGGTCTGTGCCAGCGCTGCGGCAACGGGAGTGCGCAATTCGTGCGCGGCGTTTGCCGCAAAGCTTCGTTCGGCCTCAAGCGTGCGACCCAGACGGTTCAGCACGTTGTTCACGGCTTTAGCCATCGGCTTGATTTCCTCCGGAAGGTTATCATCGCCAACCGCCGAAAGATCGCTTGCGCCCCGGCTTGCCAAGGCACGGCTAAAGCGCCGTACGGATCGCAAACTGAGCTGGACAATCAATAACACGCCGATCAAGCCAAGCGGAATGACCACAGATAACGGCAAGATTAACCCAATTGTAACTTCGCGCGCGACATCGGCACGATGGCTCAGCGGCTCAGCGACTGCAATAGTGATCGAACCTTGCAGCGCGGCATCATAATAGAGCCTGTGGGTCGCAGTTTGGCGGAACCCCATCCCGTCAAACGCCGGAAAATTCGCATCCTCAGCGGCATGCGATCGCAGCAGGACATGACCCTGATCATCGCGCACAATATAGGTGAAGAACTCTTCGTGCTCGTGCAATGTGGAGATGCGCTGACTGACCCCGCCCCCCTCTCGGTTGATAGTATCAAGAACCGCCAGAGGCAGGATTCGTTGTGCCGTTTCCTCCAACGTGGAATCGAATACTTCGCCCATCTCGGCTCTGAGCAGCGTGCTCGTAGCCCATGCCGTGACCAGCCATAACAGCGTCAGCGACAGCCCCAGTGCGAGTGCCAGTCGGCCTTGTAGAGAGCTGGGCATTTTCATGCCGCACCCAGCCGGTACCCTAAACCGCGTACCGTCTCGATCCGTTCATGGCCCAGTTTTTTGCGCAAACGACTAACGTGGACTTCGATCGTGTTGCTCTCGATTTCGGATCCAAAGGAATAGAGACGCTCCTCAAGCTGAGTTTTGGACAATAGCTGCCCGGGCCGTTGTACAAAGGCCTCGAACAGCACCCATTCCCGGGCGGTTAGCGGCACCAACTTGCCAGCGCGGTGAACCGAACGCGCGGCAAGATCCACCTCCAAATCGTCCAAAGTGACCAGCGGGTTGGGATTACCTGAATACCGCCTGGCAACCGCACCGACCCGGGCTGAAAGCTCGGCCAGATCAAAGGGTTTAACCATATAATCATCAGCCCCAGCGTTAAGTCCTTCGATCCGGTCGCTGATTTGATCTAGAGCCGTCAGGATGATCACAGGTGTTACATCACCCTGTTTTCTAAGACTGCGCAAAAATGGCTGACCCCGACCATCGGGCAGCATCAGGTCGAGCAGAATTAAATCATAGGCGGCAACCGCCAAAAATTCGCTTGCTGCGTCCAGTCGTGTCGCCCAGTCAACGGAGTAACCATCAGCGGCGATCTGATCACGTACCGCAGCCCCAAGCACTGTGTCATCCTCGATCAACAATACGCGCATATCTGTTTAGCCCTGTTTCATCTGTTGTCCTTCTATCACCGAAAAAGCTGATGTGCACCTTAAGCACAAAGCCAATGCACTTCAGGTTGGCGTCAGGTCGGTGGGCGACAAAGCCTCAGCAACTCCAGTTTCAGGAAATGGAACAATGAAGACGTACTTGAACATGGCAACCCTACTTGCAGGCCTTGTCGCGGCTGGCGCAGCACTGGCTGATGACGATGAGTGCCACGTACCCATGAGCCAATGGCAACCCCGTGAGGCGGTGCTGGCAATGGTCGCAGACCAAGGCTGGACGGCCCGCCGGATCAAGACGGAGGATGGTTGCTATAAAATCAAAGGTCGCGATGCTGAAGGCCGCGAAATAGAGGTCAAGGTCGACCCTGCCACGCTGGCCATGGTTGATTTTGAATTCGATGATCATGACGACGATCATGGCCGTGGCAATTCCGCCATCCCGACCGAGGCGCTGGCACCGCCTGCCAATGAGCTATTTGTCCCCAGTAGATCGCCCGTAGTTGAATAATGGTCCGCGTCTGGGATCCGCTGGTGCGAATATTTCATTGGCCGCGGGTTCTGGCCTTTGCGATTGTCCGGCTAAGCCAGACGCGTGGGTGACCATGAGCCAACCAGTAAAGTCAGTCGCTGACAGGGTTACAAAGATCACCACGATCATCGCCGCCCCTGCAGGATGTGGCCTACATATCGCGCCTCGCGGCCCTGCAGAACGTTGCACAGACAGAGTGTCACCGCTCCCGGTCTAAACAGGAATTGCGAAAACCTGCCATAACGGGAACCAATCAGCCCCCAGATCAATCGCAGGCTAATCAGGCCAACGGCGGCATAGCCAGTCCAGATGTGCCAGCTTCCACTTTCGTCAGCGGTTATCAGTCGGACATACCACAGATCGTTGCCCCAAGCGCGGCCGGGTCTTTTACTTTCCGCCAGAACCTTACAGCAGGCTGAAGCAAGTTTTTGCTTCCCGTCAGGAAGGCTTCAGACAGCGAGGACATATAGAGTTCGAAGCGACCCACACTGGGGCTTCCACCGATGAAAACGCAACTTGGAAAGAGAACGTGAGATGAAATATTTCAAGCTTATCGAGCCCAACATCGATCCTGCTCCTTACTTGCAGGAAATTTCTGGTGTGGAGGACGCCTGGTCTGACTCGACTGGTCGACAAGACAAGATCAAGGTTCAGCGCGAAGCGCTCGCGATACCGCTGCGTGGATTGCGTAAATCCGCGATTGGTGATCGCAAACGCCGCGATGTGCATGAAAGCCGCTGGACCTCAGGGTCGTTGAAATACCCGACGGCCCGCAAGTTTCTTGAAGCGTTTGCGGCCAGTCAAAACTCCATTCTGGGACGCGCCAAGATAGTTTGCCTGCCAGCAGGGAAGCGCGTCTACCCCCATATCGATAATGGCGAGTATTACCGCGTCCGTGACCGGTACCACTTTGTCCTGCGCTCGACCTCGGGCTCCTGGATGAAAACCGGCGATGAGGAAGTGCGCATGAAAGAAGGCGAGCTTTGGTGGTTCGACAACAATGTGATGCACGAAGCCAGCAATGATGGCGACGAAGACCGCATTCATATGATTTTCGACATGCTCCCCGAAACATTGGCGGATCAAGTCTTTTCGAACGCGAGTTAGTCATCGAATTGGGGAGAGAGGAAAATGTACATGAACAACCCTGACCTGTTTGACGCAGCGGCCGGCTCTCTTAAAGACCGGGAAGTTTCCGCAGTTTTGTTGCCAGCACCCAGCGTATGCGGCTTGCCGTGCTGGGTTGCCCTCCCCGAGGCGAGCGGTGCCTATGGCCCACCTATTGTGGCGGTCCATGGGATAAAACGGGGCGCACAGGCACAGGCAGAAAAATTTGCCGCCCACGCGCGAAAAACAGGAAGACCCGTTATCGCCCCGCTATTTTCTGAGCAAGCCTGGCCGAACTATCAGCAGGTTGTCAGAAAGGGGCGTGCAGATCTGGCGCTGTTCGGGTTGATGAAAGAACTGCGTGCCAGAGGCATATGGCAAACAGATGCATTCGACTTAGCTGGGTTTTCCGGTGGCGCGCAGTTCGCGCACCGCTTTGCGATGCTCTATCCCGAGACTGTCGGACGGCTAACCGTATCCTCTGCGGGCTGGTTCACTTTTCCCGACAGTAGCCCGTTTCCTTATGGTGTCGGACCTCGCCGGGGCCGTCACAACTGGGGCCCCGTTATGGAAGACAGATTGGCAGCATTCCTCAAATTGCCAATTCTTGTGACGGTTGGAGAAAGGGACTGCAAAAAAGATCGCAATACCCGTTCCGGACCGGCAATTGATGCACAACAAGGTCTTCATCGATTGGAACGAGCGAAAAGTTGGGTGGAGGCCCTGCATGTCGCTGCGGCTTTGCGTGGCCTTCCAATCCCCGATGTAACCCTGAAAATTCTGCCGCGCTGTGGGCACGGCTTTATCGAATGCGCCGATAAGGGAGGCCTGGCGGATCTCGTATTTGCCAGCGACCCCAAGCCGAGCCGCGTCCCAAATGTTGCCTAACACTGGTTCCAAATCCAATTCGAGCAGAAAAGGAAGAACAGAATGTCAAATGGACAAACCGAAACCAATCTGATCTCAAACGCAAAATGGGCGTTTACGACCCGCCGCGTCGACCGGCAGGATTGCACCCGCCTTACAACTGATTTTGCCGCTGCAAACCCTGGCGATCTAGTTCTGTGCGAGGTTCAAAGCATCGGCTCTCATAAACGTGTCCAACTGAACGTGGGCCGGTATTCTCAGCTGTATCCCGGAGACACTGTTGTGCTGGCTTGTGGTGCACGCTATGCGCCGGACCAGTATGAAGGGATTGCAGTTATTGATGAAAGCAGCAGTGATATGCTGGCTGGCGGTGGCGTCATCGGGACAATGCGGAAATCCAATCATCGAATGTCCGGGCCCACGAAAGTAAAGCCGCTGGGTGTCATTTCGCGCAGCAACGGCGCGCCGGTCAACATCGCTGACTATGCAATGGCAAACATGGTTCTGCCGATCAACCTTGCGATAGTTGCTGCTGTCGGCTCGTCCATGAATGGTGGCAAAACAACAGCTGTCGCAAGTTTCGCCCATGGCCTGTCAAAAGCGGGTCACAAAGTTGCGGCCATCAAGGTGACGGGTACCGGGTCTTTCGGAGACTACAATACTTACCTAGACACTGCTGCGCATTTTGTTGCCGATTTCGTCGACGCCGGAATGGTATCAACCTATCAGTTGCCTATTTCCCAGATTATTTCTGGAATGAATAGCCTTCTTGGTCACGCGTCAGCGGCCGGATGCGACGTTGCGGTTATCGAATTTGCCGATGGTATTTTCCAGGCCGAGACGGCCGCACTTTTGAAATCGCCTGAAGTGCGCCAAATTCTCGATGGGGTAATATTCGCGGCACCTTGTGCGGCCTCAGTGGTTGGTGGATGCGAGGCGCTACGTTCCATGGGAATTGAGCCTTCGATTGTGACCGGCAAGGTAAGCGCTTCCCCCATGGCCGTCGAAGAAGCAGAGAAAGCTGCGGCCGTCTCAATAGCCACTAAAGAGGAACTCCTCTCTCCGGAATCAGCAAGTGGGCTGCTGGAATTCATCCGTAACTCAAACAGGGATCAGGTCCTTACAGCCTGATTTTAGTCCGGAGGTACGTCATGAGCAAACTACCGAAGCTCACAGGAAATGGCCGCGCAAGAAAGCTGCTTGGGGTTGTTGCAGTTGCCTTAGGGCAAGCATTTGCCGCAGGTGTTGCGGCCTTTGCTACACGGAATGTGTTTGTCCATTTGCGCTTGAATGACTCTCCGGTCCCGGTGCAGCCGTTGCTGTTTATCGCTGCGGCGGGCCTGGCCATTGCCGCCTTGCGATATCTGGAGCGAGTGCTGGGTGAGAGGATAGGGCAAGACTACGCATCCGATCTCAGGCTGCGCCTGTTTCGGCATTTGTCACGTCTCCCAAACCACGTGTTGGAAAAGCGCCGCCGTGGCTTTGTCACTTTGCGTTTCGTTGGCGATCTTAGTGCCATTCGCAACTGGATCAGCGCTGGAATTGCGCGACTGATCTCATCCAGCATTGTCCTGCCAACTGCAACGCTTGTTGTGTTCCTCATCAACCCGTTGCTGGGCATGGCCGCGGGTATTCCGATTGCGGCAGGCATCCTTGTCATGCTTGTTCTGGCCCCTCGACTAAACAAGGTTCACGAGCGCCTTCGCTCAAGAAGGGGCACCCTTGCCGCCGATATGAGTGAAAGGGCCCCCTACGCGGCAGAGTTGCGCCTGATGGGGCGTATGCGGATCGAACAAAACGCGTTGCTGCGGAAGACTAATGATCTGATCACGGCTTCTGTCGATCGAGTGAAAGCAAAGTCATTCCTGCGTGCCGTTCCGGATGCAGTTTCTGCCTTGGCTGCGGCCTCTGTGTTCTATGCGGCTTTTAGGGCAAACATACGTGCTGCCGAAGTTGCTGGAGCCCTTGCTGCGGTCGGCTTGATGATCCAACCAATGCGCGATTTGGCGGGCGTATGGGATCGTTACAAGGCTTGGGTGGCGGCGCGCGATAAATGTCTGAACTTGCTGCGGCAATCTACTTTGGACGCCCCAGCCGCGCCAGAGGCCAAGTTTGTTTGTGAGCCCAAACCCTTGCGATTTTCCAATGCGTCCTTTGGGATCCTGGACAAGATCGATATTGAAGCGCCCAAGGGTAAAAAGATCGCAATTTTAGGGCCAAATGGCAGTGGTAAATCCACATTGCTGAAACTCGCGGCGGGATTGGAGGCCCCCGATAGCGGGCAGGTTCTTCTGGGCGACAGATCGCCAATCAGTCTTGGGTCAGGCGACCGCAAACGCATGATCGACTACATCAGCATGCGAACCCCCATTCTGTCGGGTAGCTTCAGACGTGCACTGACGATGGGCATTTCCCAAATACCCAAGGACGTTGAGATAGAGGCGATGGTAGAAACCTATGGACTGGGTCATGTTCTCAAGAGGATTGGAGGTTTGGACGGCAAGATTTCTGAATGGGGCACGAACCTTTCATCTGGGGAAATTCGCCGGGTCATGCTGACAAGAGCGGCCTTATCCGGAGCTCATTTGATCTTGCTGGATGAACCTGACGATGCCCTCGATTCTGAAGGCCCGCAGCTTTTGCTGAAGCTGTTGGGAGATTCCGAAGCGACGACACTCCTTATCACTCATAATCAGGCCGTCGCCCGGAAGATGGACCAGATCTGGTTCTTAGTTGATGGAAAACTAGTCGACTGCGGCACACCGAGCGAGCTCTTTGACCGAACTGGCCCTGTTGCAAACTTTTTCACCCCTAGGTCGGCCGCTTAGAAACGCAAATGAACAAAGGCTTTGGGCTCTCTGAATTTGGCGCTGGAAAATATCGTCAACCATATGAAATTAAATTCAAAAAAGGAAAAATCCAAATGAAAATGGTTCTTGCCTCTTGCATTGCCGCTATCAGTCTCACCGCATGCGCAACCACGTCCCAATCACTTGTTGCTAGGAATTTTACAAAGCTTACAGGGAGTGAGATCCGCACTATCCTACCCGGAAATTCCCTGAAGGGTACAGACAAATCCGGGCAATATACAATCTACTACACGTCCCAAAGGACAATGAAGATTATCCGAAATGGCCGCAATGACACGGGTCGCTGGCGCATTGACGGTGATATGTACTGTCGGCAATGGACCAAGCTGGGCAAAGGCAAGGAGCGCTGCGTGACAATGTTTCGGCGGGGTGATGCGATTCAATGGGTGCGAAATGATGAAATCACAGACGAAACTGTCTTGTTGAGTGGTAACCCCGCTGGTTTGTGATTCTCTGTCTCTTCGATAGCTTTTGGGGCCTGTATATTAGAGGCCTTTTGGGACTTTAGCTGCTCCCCTGACAAGCCCAGCGTCTAGGAGAAGTCTGCTCTTTACCTGAGAAGAGAAGCCGTTTCAGCGAAGAACAGATTGCTGGGTTACCGAAGGAGGGCACCATTTCTTTCGCAACCACAGCGAACGGCGGCCTTGGCGGGCCGCACAGCAGCAGCAAGCTTTGGCAATCAGGACTGGATAAGGGTAGGTACAGGACTTTGCAAAGGTCGCACTCTGCGCTTAGCTGACCTTGGTGCGCAGCGCGGCATGTGGGTTTCGATCTGATAGGGCTTGAATGGCTGCTTCTCTTCGAGGTCGACGCATGGGCGCCTCATGATGGGGTAAAAAGGATGACGTGGTTCAATCTTTTGAGCGCCCTTGCTGCAAGCACAGCAGGATCTGTAGCCATTGCGAACTCATGCCACCCGTCGTCCCCGTGAGGACATCATTCCGCCGAAGCAGATCTCGGGATCACGGCCTGTTTGTCAGGCCGCCTTTGCAGCGCTGTTGCTGACGCATAACCTCCCGGACTGTCAGCAAAGGATCGACAATCGCCGCGAGCCTGGGAAAGCCATCAACCAGTTCGCGGATACGTGCTTCGTAGTTCTTGGCGCTGACAACACCGACCTTCAGGCCGAAGTTGCGCAGCGTACCGCGCATGTCGCACTCGATGTCGAGCAATTTGCGCTGGAGAAGTTTGCGACTGGTCAGCAGCATGCGTTGCTCCTGAGCCTTGAGCAGTGCTTTAATATGCCGTGTCTCGGCGCATATGACTGGCAGGTCCGCCTCGCTCAGTCCGTACACCAGCCATTGCGACAATGGTCCCGACCCAATCCCGACCCGGACAAAATCGCCGCCGACCGAGGTTAGCAAAACAGCTATGTCATCAGGCTCAGTTGGGACTTTGCGCTCGCAGATCACCTTGCCAACTTCATCGACAATACACACCGCAGTCCCCTGCTCCGAGACATCCAAACCCACAAAATATGCCATATCGCCATTCCCTCCTTAATGCTCAAGGCCAGGATGACCCCGATCACATCATCATAAATGAAGGCACTGCAATCCAAATAACGCATCCGAAATTGCAGCCGCCGCGATACACCATCTTCGCGCCATTTTCCATTTTTCTCGGGCAAACCGAATGTTCAGTTGGGGAGCTCAGGCAGGCCCATTTAGTAAAGGTGCCCTCGAGTATCCCGCGGCCTTACAACGCCAAAATCTGAGTTTACTCCTTGACTATCACGGGGCAAAACATCCGGGCAATCCGGCTGGCAGTACAATCAATGCGCCTGCTGCGTATAGCTGTTTGCCGAGTCTTGCTTCATCCGACGCGATGGTGATCCAATGGCTCCCGATGTCGACAACGCTCGTGTTCGCAGGTGAGCCTCCCCCTTTGAAGTGGTCCGCCCCTATAGTTAGGAAAGCGGAGGACCAAGTATGGCCATTAAGAGACCCAAGCCGGAAGAGATTGTCGTGAAGTTACGGCAGGTTGAAGTTCTGATGGGACAAGGCATGCCCCGGATTGATGCGATCCGACAGATCAGCGTGACTGAACAAACCTATTACCGTTGGAAGAAGAATGGAGACATTGAGAGCGCCATTGGTCCGAGCGACAATGGCGACGGGCGGAATGGGCACGGAACAACTCAAGGAACTGAAGCGGCTACAGAAAGAGAACGAGCGTCTGCGTCGCGCGGTTTCTGATCTGACATTAGATAAGTTGATCCTGAAGGAAGCCGCATCGGGAGTGATGGCCGTCTGGGAATTGATCTGGCGGATCAATTCAGGACTGAACGGGCGGAGCCCCTGAGCCCCTCGCGTAGGCGGGCCTGCATCGACCATGTTCGTAGTCAGTTCAAGGTTTCTGAACGACGGGTTTGTCGCGTTCTGGGCCAGCACCGATCCACACAACGCCGATTACCACGTGGACGCGCTG
Source organism: Phaeobacter sp. SH40 (assembly GCA_965641885.1). GTDB lineage: Bacteria > Pseudomonadota > Alphaproteobacteria > Rhodobacterales > Rhodobacteraceae > Pseudophaeobacter. The sequence goes on from OZ282574.1 coordinate 59,781, forward strand.
ACGAAGAACGCTTGGTCGAGGATATGATCGAGCTGACGCGCCAGTTTGGTCGATATGGCTACCGTCGAGTCGCTGCTCTGTTGAGAGACGCAGGCTGGCAAGTGAACGACAAACGCGTCGAACGGCTTTGGCGACGTGAGGGGCTTAAAGTGCCAATGAAACAATCAAAGAAAGGGCGGCTCTGGCTGAATGACGGATCATGTGTCCGCCTACGTCCTGAGTATCGTAATCACGTCTGGTCGTATGACCCTCGCCATTGTCGCTCGGACCAATGGCGCTCTCAATGGCTCGATACACCACAGAACAGACGACGGCAGAGCCTTTAGGACGCTCAACATCTTGGATGAACACAGCCGGGAATGCCTGGCGATCCGGGTGAAGCGGAAGTTGAATTCGACGGAAGTAATCGACGCTCTTACGGATCTATTCATCCTACGAGGCTTGCCTGCCTACATCAGGTCGGACAATGGCCCAGAGTTCATCGCTGAGGCCGTCAGGGACTGGATCAAGGCGGTTGGGGCAAGGACTGCCTACATCGAGCCCGGGTCACCCTGGGAGAACGGATATTGTGAGAGCTTCAACGGGCGGATGCGCGACGAGTTGCTGAACGGCGAAATCTTCTACTCGCTACGTGAAGCCCAAATCATCATTGAAAGATGGAGGAGCCATTACAACACCAAACGACCCCATAGTGCATTGGGCTACCGCCCACCTGCGCCACAGGCCATCGTTCCGATGGACCAAAGGCCAATCATGCACTAACTTTCAAGTTGGACCACTCAAGTGGGGCTGCTCACTCGGCCCCCGCGCGCCTCATGCTTCTGGAGCAACTGGCCCAGGGGGAACGCGGGGTAGAGGCGCTGGCGGAAAAGACCGGGCTCGCCGTCGCGAACAGCTCGCAGCATTTGCAGCAATTGCGGCGTGCTGGCCTTGTCACCAGCCGCCGCGACGGCAAGGCGGTGATCTACAGGCTGACCTACGCGAGGACGCTGGCGTTGTTGGGCGTTTTGGGTGACATGGCCGAGAGGAACCTCGCCCAGGTCAGGGACATCCTGCGCGGGCTCGCGGACGGCGAAGACGCGCCGGAACCGATCAACCGCGATGAGCTTGCCGCCCGACTGGCCAACGGGGCGGTAACCGTCCTCGACGTGCGGCCCGCCGACGAGTTCGCCGTTGCCCACATCCCGGGCGCGGTCAACATGACGGTAACTGAGCTGGATCAGTTCCTGACGGCCCTCGACCGAAACACCGAGATCGTGGCGTATTGTCGTGGCCCATACTGTGTCTACGCCCACCAGGCCGTGGCGTTCTTGCGCAAGAATGGCTTCAACGCCCGTCGCCTTGACGGCGGTCTGCCTGAATGGCGCGAGGATGGTCGGGCCATTCGGTCGGCATCCTGATCCACAAATGCCTTGTTTGACGCAGCCAAGGGTTGACTTGCCTACGTCAACGCACTGCGAATTGCGAGGTCTTCGAAATGTCGTGACAACTCGCCCAGACTTCGCTGGAGATCTCATTAGGGAAATTAGGTCCGCCTCCTGTCTGCTTCGGGCAGGCTGCGGACATTCCCAATGCGATGCACGAATGTCAGCTCTGGGCCGTTCGTGTTGATCGACACGAGGGGTGGAAACCGGTCATTCGCCGCACCCGCACAGATCGAGCCTAAGCAGGGCAAAAGCGGCCGTTCAGAGGTCCAAGCACTCGGCCGCGATTGCTGCAGTCTGCAGCAATGCGCAGATAGCGACTTTTGCAAAGTCTCAATAGTAAGGGCAGGCAAAGGATCGAGGACGGCCCTTTGCGGGTCTTACGGCTAGGCGCAACAAATGGCGGCTTTGGGTGAATGAAACAATCACTGACAATTCAGATGCCCGAAGTTTCTTAGAGTTCTATGACTGGCTATTGTCCATCCAATAATCGACCAAGTTCATCTTTGTATGACCTTAAGCTATTCAGAAGAGCATCAGGATCACCGACATCCGGTTGATTTGACAGTTGCGCCTCGAACTCATGCAGCTTTGGCCCAGCCCGCGCCACAAGATCCTGACCTTGCTCAGTAGAGACAACAATCCGACTTCGCTTGTCTCCCTTGTTCTCGACACGCGATATGTGCCCATATTCTTCTAACCTAGCCAAGCCATTGCTAACGTGTGATTTTTTTATACCACTTTCCTCGCAGATGTCCTGTGCACGACACGACTGAAGTGAAACGACTGCCCTCAGGATACGCCAATCCTGCCAATTCAACCCGGTCTCCCGAAGCACAGCCTTGGAATACAGCATCATGATTTTTTGTGAGAGAGAATAGATCGCAGCGAAGATCATTTCGCCGGACGTCATTCCGTTCAATTTCTGGTCCATTTGGGCTTCACCGGTTATCATATCAAACTTGGTTACGTAGGTAACTTGACAAGAATCCAAGCTTCGCGCAACTCTATAACAAAAAGGGGGCAACAACTGCTCCGTTGTTCAGGGAGGACAATTATGCGTAAAATGTTGTTAGGGGCTATGTGCGTCGGCTCAGTGATGTTTGCAGCGGCATCTGTACATGCTGAGACCGTAATTCGGGTGACACTTCAGTTGCCAAAGACACATTCTCTGGGACAAAACTGGTTGGATTTTCAAGCCTTGATTGAAGAGAAATCAGGCGGTGACCTGAAACTTCAACTGTTTGATTCGGCTCAGTTGTTCAAAGACAAAGAAGTCCCCGAAGCGGTCGGGACTGGAGCAGTTGAAGCCGGAACAGCGTTTTTGGGTCGCTTTACCGGTGCGGTGCCTGCCGTCGACGTCGTAGCCATCCCCTTCATCTTTGATGACGAGGCGCATTTGCGCTCGGCGGTGGCTTCGGGGTCCGAGTTGCGCACAGGTCTGGATGCTGAAATAGTGAAAGAAACCAACGCCAAGGTTCTGTGGTGGCAGGCCTTTGGCCGTAACATCTATCTCTCAAATGACAACGCGATACGCGTTCCCGCGGATATGGAAAATCAAAAGGTTCGGACCTATGGAAAGGTGCACGGTTGGACCGTTGAGGCCCTTGGTGGCGCACCAACACTCATGTCCGGATCCAAGCAGTTCCTAGCCTACCAGCAAGGGGCGGTTGACGTCGGTATGACCGGCGCGTCGGCGGTTCGGTCGCGCAAATTGTACGAAGTCATGGATCACGTGACCCTGTCCTATGACAGTGCTATTGAGTTTGTTGCTGTGATGAACAACGATTTCTTCGAAAGTCTTTCAGCCGAACATCAAGCGATCATCATGGAATCAGCCGCAATTGTTGAGGCCAGTCTCCGCGATGCGATCTACACCCAAGAGGCCGAAGCCGTAGCCGAGGTGAGCAGCAAAATGACTGTCGTCGAACTGACTGAGGCCGAGCGCGCCGAATGGGTCTCAGCCACCGCTGGTGTGGTTGATCGCTTTGTCAGCGAAACCGGCGATGCCGGGGCCGCAGCAGTCGCCGCAGTTCGCGCTGCCGCAAACTAAGCTAAACTAGGATTTGGTCGCGGCCTCCAACTTGGGGGCCGCGTTTTTGCAAGCAGAGTGGGATAACATGGCGTCGATATTCAACACATATGTCCGAACGATGGATACCGTTTCGGAAATCACTGGCAAAATTGCAGCGTGGATGTTTTTCACCACCGGCGTCATTGTCTCGTTCGAAGTCTTCATGCGCTATGTCCTTAATTCTCCAACGATCTGGGTGGATGAAATCAGTCGCATTTTTCAGGTTTGGGCCGCCTACCTGGCCATTTCCTATGTCCTGAAATACAGGGCCCATATCATCATTGATATCACCTTTCGCGACCCCAATTCGCTCGGCCGCAAGGTTACCGATACTTTTGCTATGGGGGTGATAATTTTCTTTTGCTTGATCACAGTGAAATACGGGATTGATATCTGGTGGAAATCAACCGTTTCAGGCCACACAACAGATAGCTACCTTGCTGTTCCAAAATTCTTTATTCAATCCGCAATCTGGGTTGGCTTTGGCCTGATGGCTTTGCAATGCGTAGCCGAGGGAATCAAAATTTGGACTTGGGATCCTGACGATTTGCCCAAGCAAACACTGGTGCACTAATATGGAAACTATTCTTATTTTGGGTAGCCTGATCGGGCTGCTATTGTTGCGTGTGCCGGTGGCCTTTGCAATGGGCGCCTTGGGGACAATTCTACTCTGGCTCAAGGGTTTGCCACTGATTGGAATTCCACAGCGCCTGTTTGGCACCATGGACAGCTTTGAGCTGCTGGCGGTGCCATTGTTCCTGCTTATGTCAAATGTCCTTCTTAAGGGGGGTGTAGGTCGTGACCTGTTTGCCAGCGTCCAAGCTTGGGTTGGCCACTGGCCCGGCGGTCTGGGCGTTGCTACCATCATGAGCTGCACCTTGTTTTCCGCAATTTCCGGATCGTCTGTCGCAACAGCCGCGACCATCGGTACCGTCGCCATCCCTGAGATGAAACAGCGCGGATATGACGAACCCTTCATTTTGGGTCAGCTTGCTGCCGGGGGAACGCTGGGAATTCTAATCCCACCATCTATTCCCCTGATTATTTATGGGGTTATCACCGAAACCTCGATCCCGACCTTGTTTCTAGCAGGTATTGGACCAGGCCTGTTGATGGCCAGCGTTTTTATCATCTACGCGATGGTCTACAGCCGCATGGGCGCCGCGTCCCCAATCGCCAAGGCAAACTGGAGCGAGCGTGCAAAGGCTACGTTCTATGCCCTGCCAACTGTTGTTCTGGCTCTGGCAATCATCGGATCAATTTATGCCGGCATCGCAACCCCATCGGAGAGCGCTGGGGTTGGCTTTGTCATCGCAATTTTGATGACCCTCCTGATGGGCCGGATGAACTGGACAAAACTGAAAAGCGCGGTCGAGGATTCTCTAAAAACCACAGCAATGATATTTATCATCGTGGCCGGGGCCAAGGTCTTTTCCTATGCCATAACACTATATCTGATCCCGCAGACCATAAGCGGCTATCTGATCAACAATATCACCGACCCCACGATGTTTATTCTGGCAGTTGGAATTGTGTTGTTAATCATTGGTTTTTTCCTAGAATCCCTTTCGATGATGTTGATCATGGTGCCGGTGCTGTTTCCTGCCCTGCAAGCGATGAATATTGATCCAATCTGGTTTGGTATCTTTTTTGTAGTGCTGATCGAGGCCGCACTGATCACCCCACCCGTAGGCCTCAACCTGTTTGTCATTCAGGCGGTCGGAAAAGCCAGACTTGAAAGCGTCGTGCAAGGTGCCTGGCCGTTTGCACTGATGATGCTGGGCATGGCAGCACTTTTGTGGTTCTGGCAGGATCTTGCGCTCTACATCCCTTACAAGCTGTTCTAACAGCGCTCCCCCCCACTTGTTGGCTCTCTGGGCCCGCATCAAAAGGAAATCTCATGACACAATCGTCACCTGACAGATTGCGGGCGCTGTTGAAGGGCGACCAGATTATTACCATGCCCTGCTGTTTTGACCCGTTGTCGGCGAAACTGGTTGAGCAGGAAGAGTTTCCACTTACCTTCATGTCCGGCTTTGCGGCATCTGCGGCCCGCTTAGGGATGCCCGACACCGGGCTTATGTCTTACGGCGAGGTGGTCGATCAGGGCCGCAATATCTGCAACGCAGTGGATATTCCGGTGATCGGCGATGGTGATACTGGTTATGGCAACGCCCTAAACACCAAACGCACAGTCAAGGGGTTCGCTCAGGCCGGGTTTGCCGCCGTGATGATAGAGGATCAGGTGGCACCCAAACGATGTGGACATACGGCTGGCAAAGCGGTTGTTGATCGGGACGAAGCGTTTGAACGCATCCTTGCAGCAGTGGACGCCAGATCCGAGGGCCACGATATCCTGATCCTTGCGAGAACTGATGCCCGCCATGAACATGGTTTGGATGAAGCCATAGGCCGTGCCCAGCGGTTTCACGAATTGGGAGCCGATATCTTGTTTGTCGAAGCGCCACGCGATACCGACGAAATGCGACGGATATGCGAAGAACTGCCTGGGCCCAAAATGGCCAATATGATTGAAGGGGGGCTTACACCAAACCTTTCACCAGCGGAGTTACAGCAACTGGGTTTTCAAATCGCTGCCTACCCCATCACTCTGATGGCGGCCGCGATGAAAGCAATGACTGGTGCGCTCAAACAGCTCAGAACAGGTGCCGTCGCACCGGAGCTTTTGATGCCATTTGACGAGATAAAAACACGTATTGGTTTCGATGATTATTTCGAAATAGAACAGCAATACGGCAACCGGAAGATTACTTGATCTTTATCCTGGACACCACTTCTAGATCGGAGAACCGAATTGGTGATGTCGCAAACATCTACATACGACCAACGATTTGGCTTGCCACGAAAATCTAAAAGGATTTTCAATGCAATTACTTAAATCTAATTTCGTCCAGGCATGTCACATCTGACTGAATGGCAAATCTCCGGATACTCCTGAATGCAGTCATTCAAACATTGCGCCGCGAACTTCGGCTGTTCGCCCTTCCTTTTTGGCCTGTGCTTCAGGACTTTTATACGAATAAATGTCGTGTTTGGGCTGACAGCCGTCATCCGGTGTAGTGTGCCAGACCAGTGAAACGAACCCTGGGTAAACATTCACCCGCCGCACTGACGCAAGGCGGCTTGGAGCCCACTTTACCAGATTACTGTGACGCTGCCAAAGTCTCCTAGTGGAGAGACGGCCCCCACCATGCGGCAGGGGCCATCTGGTTCTTATGGCCGCTTCATCTCGCTGTAATCGCCACGGACATAAAGCGTTACCGTCACATCCTGTCCATCGCGGTTGCGCCAGAACCAGCCGTGATTGCCAGTAAAGGCCGCCGTAAGGACACCTTCATCACCCGGAACAGCACGGCCCTTTTCGTAGCTGATGTTCTTTCCGCTACCGTCAATGCCCCTGACATAACCGCCTTGGACGCAGCCCGAGTGTTCATTGCCCATATGGCTTCGCCTTCTCCAAGCAAGGCGGTCAAAGATGTTCAGTACTTTGGCGCGCTAAAACCCGACCTCCGTGCAACTCAAACTGATTTCACATTCGAGCTAGGGCTGGATCCCAATCAGTCCTTTGAACAGGTGATCGTTGATATTCTTGAAAAGAAGATCGGCCATGAAAGGTTCGGATTCATGGGGGTTATCAGACTCTCAGAAAACGGAGATGCCAGACTCGAGTGTGAGTATGTTTTGCAAGAGTTTCACCACCGCGAGCAGTGGACAAAAATGAGCGAAGCTAGTCGAAATTACCAAGTCGACCGATGAAGACGCAGAGGCAGTTAGGTTCTTTCTGGATGGCAGATCCGGTCGCCATTTTGCCGGCGATTTCACAAACTTCCTTTTGGACGGGCATGGCATAGCCGAGGCGATAGGGCTGGCTGTTGACCGTTGGATGACCTGGACCATCGGCGCGCAAACTAGCAAGGCCGAGGGAATACCTGTTGGCCTACCTTATCTGCAGGGCCTAGTAATGGCCTGTGAGATTGAACTGGATGCGATGGCAGGGGCAAATGGATAAAGACTGGTCACCACAACACATCAAAGAGGTCCGGCAAACGCTGGGCCTCACCCAAGCCCAGCTTGGTAAGCTGCTCGATACCGATGGCCAGACCGTTCGACGGATGGAAATGGAGCCAGATGCTTCGACCTTTCGCAAGCCTGCGCCCCGAATGGTTAGGCTGATGCAGGCCTATAAGGCTGGCTATCGCCCTGATGACTGGCCTGAATAATAGCTGCCCCTAGGGGCAGCTATTTCTCTTTTTAGGTGCCCGCACCAAGTCCAAAATGGACCATCGCCCAAACAGTCAGGGCAGCGAAGATCACTGCCAGGATCATGGTTCCAAGGACGAAACCAGCAGATCCTGAAATGTAGAATTGGTTTGCACCTCGCATAAATGCAAAGATGTTTGGGCTGGATCTTTGATCCGGTTTTCTATTATCTGAAATATGAATGGTTCCTCATGCTAGGTGGATCACTTCTACTGACGCTGGTTCTTGCAGGGGCTCAATCTTGCGAGCCAGCGTCTCACTTATCTGTTCTCCATCAGTTTGGTTTTCGATGTATGTTGCTCGTGCAGTCATCATAGCTTCAACCTCGAAATTTGGCAAAACCGGGAAAACTGCGTGTAACTCCTGTTCTGCTGTGGATAAGTGAGATGGTAATTGGTTGGCTTTGCGATTGACGGAATGCGCTGCTCTGCCTGTCGCCAGAAAGACGTCCAGGAATACCGGATCACTTATCAAAGCGGGCCTGCAGATGCGTTTCGCAGTGCTGGAATGTTGTCCGATTTGAAGTTTGACGGAAAAAATGGGCCTGAAGAGATTCTAGCTCGCGGGGAGAAACCAGCCGCGAAAACAAGTGCAGCAACACAAAAAGGTGAGAGTGCCGACTGATTCTGTCAAAGGAGGAACCCGGAGGCAACGGAACGCATTGGGAACAGAGTTTGCCAATTTTTTGCCACACCCTACCGCACGTTCTTGCAGTGTTCTGCAATGGCCCCATTCCTGCTTCATACAAAATGTATAATAATCATGGGGGTTTACTGGTGCTGCTGGAGAGAATCGAACTCTCGACCTCTCCCTTACCAAGGGAGTGCTCTACCTCTGAGCTACAGCAGCGCCGGTGAAGGGGCTTTTAGGGATAAACGCTGAAGGGCGCAAGAGCTTCTGGACGGTTTTTTCACACTAAGTTACAGAAGGTTTATGGCAGAAAAAAAACCGCAGAAATCGAGCCAAACTTCCTCCCATCGTGAGGACCGGCTCAAAGCCTCGTTAAAAGCCAATATGGCGCGCCGCAAGGCGCAGGCAAAGGCGCGCGCAGTGAAACAGGACACAACGACCGAAGAGTCGGAAAGGTAGAGGCACATGGATTCGATTTTGGTAACAGGCAACGGCCCGCTTAAAGGCCAGATCCCAATTGCGGGTGCAAAAAACGCCTGCCTCACGCTGATGCCGGCAACCCTGCTCAGCGAAGAGCCGCTGACGCTGACCAATGCGCCGCGCCTGAGCGACATCAAGACCATGACCGAGCTGCTGCAGTCCCTCGGGGCCGAGGTCTCAAGCCTGCAGGACGGCCAGGTCCAGGCGCTTTCGAGCCATAACATCGACAACCACGTGGCTGACTATGAGATCGTGCGCAAGATGCGGGCCTCCAATCTGGTGCTTGGGCCAATGCTGGCCCGTCTGGGGCAGGCGGTGGTCTCGCTGCCGGGCGGCTGCGCCATTGGCGCCCGGCCAATGGATCTGCACATTCATGGGCTGCAAGCGCTTGGCGCTGAGATTGAGCTGAAAGAGGGCTATCTGCACGCCAAAGCGCCGCGGGGCCTTAAAGGCGCGGTGATCGAGCTGAGCTTTGCCTCGGTGGGCGCTACCGAAAACATCATGATGGCGGCCACATTGGCCAAGGGCACCACGGTGATCAAGAACGCCGCGCGAGAGCCCGAGATCGTTGATCTGGCAGATTGCCTGACAAAAATGGGCGCTCATATCGAGGGCGCCGGCACCCATGCCATCACCATCGAGGGCGTTGACCGGCTGCATGGCGCCACCCATCCGGTGGTCACTGACCGGATTGAGCTGGGCACCTATATGCTGGCCCCGGCGATCTGCGGCGGCGAGGTTGAACTGCTGGGTGGTCGTCTGGATCTGATCGGCGCCTTTGTCGAAAAGCTGGATGAGGCGGGCGTTGAGGTCACCGAGACCAAGGCGGGGCTGCTGGTAAAGCGGCGCGGTGATCGCGTAAAAGCGGTCAATGTCACGACCGAACCCTTCCCCGGCTTTCCCACCGATCTGCAGGCGCAGATGATGGCCCTGATGTGCACCGCTGATGGCACCAGTGTGCTGGAAGAAAAGATCTTTGAGAATCGCTTTATGCACGCGCCTGAGCTGATCCGTATGGGAGCCAAGATTGACGTGCATGGCGGTCATGCGACCGTCACCGGCGTGAGCCGCCTGAAGGGCGCGCCCGTTATGGCAACGGACCTGCGCGCCTCGGTGTCTTTGATCCTTGCAGGTCTTGCGGCAGAAGGCGAAACTCTGGTCAGCCGGGTGTATCATCTGGATCGTGGCTACGAACAGGTGGTGCGCAAATTCTCTGGCGTTGGCGCCCAGATCGAGCGTGTAAGAGGAGGGTGACCATGTCTGACGCCGGTTTTCACGATGGCCGCGAGGCCCCTTTGAACCTGGGCGCTTTTAGCTCCGAGGACTTGGAGGTGATCTCAACCCTGGTGCAGGATGCGGTTTTTCCGGTCAGCGAGATGAGCTGGCGGCCAAAAGAACGCCGCTTTGCGCTGTTGCTCAACCGGTTTCGCTGGGAGGACAAACCCAGTGCCGAAAAGCGCGGTCGCCCCTTTGAGCGCGTGCAGTCTCTGCTGGTGATCGACATGGTAATGGGCGTGGCCTCACAGGGCATTGATCGCCATGACAAAGAGCTCATTATGTCCTTGCTATCGATCAGTTTTGAGCCCTCAGAGGACGGCGCGGGTCATCTGCTGTTGACGCTTGCGGGCGATGGCAGCATTCGTCTGATGGTTGAGGCGCTGGAGGTCAGCCTGCGCGATGTGACCCGCCCCTATGTGGCCGCCTCTAAAAGACCTCCGGGACACGGCGACTAGGGGTCTCTATAGGGGTTAGGTCCAAAGCATGCAGAACAAGCGTGGTCTCTCTCAGGCTTATTCACAGGCTTTGTCCCGGTTTTTTTTCGGGTCTTTCTCACCGGCATTATTTCTGTCTTCTTCTCAGGGCGTGTCTGGCTCAGCCGTCTTGAGGCGGAGTTTGCAGCACTGGGGCATGTTGAGGCGCATCTTGTTTCGACCAAGACCGCGCTTGGCTTTTATCAGTCGCAGGGTTGGAAATCTGGCGGCCAAGGCCTGAACGCGCATTTGGGTCTTCAGGGCCGTGTGATGCGCAAAGTGTTGCAGGTGGGGCGCTAGCGCTTGTCGCAGCGCTCTGGGGGCGATATGTCCGCACTAACAGCCAGAGAGAGCCGATATGCCCGTTTTCCTTGATTCATCTGACGCAGATTTTGAAACTGCTTTTGCCGCCCTGTTGAGCGCAAAGCGCGAGGATAGCCCGGATGTCGATGCAACCGTCGCTGCCATCATTGCCGATGTGCGCGCACGCGGCGATGCGGCGGTGATCGAGCTGACCGCCAAATTTGACCGGCTTGAACTGACAGCTGATCAGCTGGCGATTTCCGAGGCCGAGGTCGATGCGGCCATAGCCACGGTCTCGGCTGAAGAACGCGCCGCGCTTGAGCTAGCCGCTGAACGCATCCGGGCCTATCACGCCCGCCAGATGCCAGAGGATGCTCAGTGGAAAGATGCCTCGGGCGCCACATTGGGCTGGCGCTGGTCTGCGGTATCAGCAGCGGGGCTTTATGTGCCGGGCGGGCTGGCCTCTTATCCCTCTTCGGTGCTGATGAATGCGATCCCGGCCCAGGTCGCGGGGGTTGAGCGGCTGGCGATCACCGTGCCGACGCCGGATGGGGTGATCAATCCGCTGGTGCTGCTGGCGGCGCGCCTCTCTGGTGTCACTGAGATCTACCGCATTGGCGGCGCGCAGGCGATTGCCGCTCTGGCCTATGGCACCGAAAGTATCGCGCCAGTGGATAAGATCACCGGCCCCGGCAATGCCTTTGTGGCCGCAGCCAAGCGCCGGGTCTTTGGCAAGGTTGGCATCGACATGATCGCCGGGCCTTCTGAAATTCTGGTGATTGCCGACAAGGACAACAACCCCGACTGGATCGCTCTCGATCTGATGAGCCAGGCCGAGCATGACGAAAGTGCACAGTCGCTGCTGATCACCGATGATGCAGACTTTGGCCGCGCCGTCGCAGCTGCCGTCGAGGCGCGTCTGCAAACCCTGGAGCGGCGCGCCATTGCGGGCGTCAGCTGGCGCGACTTTGGCGCCATCATTACCGTCGGATCGCTAGAGGAAGCCGCGGAGCTTTCGAACCGCATAGCGCCTGAACACCTGGAGCTTTGTGTTGCCGATCCGGTAGCGCTGAGCGCAAAAACCATCCATGCCGGCGCCATCTTTTTGGGGCAATACACGCCCGAAGCCATTGGCGACTATGTTGGCGGCCCCAATCACGTGCTTCCAACCGCGCGCTCTGCACGGTTTTCATCGGGCCTGTCGGTGATGGATTTTGTCAAACGCACCACCCTGAGCCAGATGACCCCAGCCGCCCTGCGCGCCATTGGCCCCGCCGCCGAGGTGCTGGCAAAAAGCGAGAGCCTGCAGGCGCATGGCCTGTCGGTTACGGCTCGTCTTGAGGGATTGAACAGCTCTGACGAGTAGGCTCCGGCTTTGCTCCAGGCTGTGAGGACGTGCCCATAGAGCGATAAAAATGTGTGCGCCTTTGCTAATCTGAGAAACATTTGAGCGGTGTTTCTTGCCGCCTCTGGTTTGATCCGCTAGTCAGGGGAAGTTCCTTTTGCCGACAGAGATCAAAACCCATGAGCCGCATCAGCCAAATCGAGTTGGACGACCGTAACCTGCCGCCGCCTACCGCGGAAATCGAGCAGGAGCGCAAGGTGGCGATCTTTGATCTGATCGAGGAAAACTCGTTTTCCCTGCCGTCCCGCCCGGACCGTGCAGCCGTTGAGGGCCCCTACCATCTGGGTCTTGCTATCCGCGACAAGCGCCTGGTGTTTGATCTGGAAACTGAAGCCGGGCAAAAGGCAGCGGAATTCCACCTGTCGCTGTCGCCGTTTCGCCAGGTGGTGAAAGATTACTACCAGATCTGCGAGAGCTATTTCTCGGCCGTGAAAACCCTGCCCCCCAGCCAGATCGAAACCATCGACATGGCGCGGCGCGGCATCCACAACGAAGGCAGCCGGGTGCTGCAAGAGCGTCTTGAAGGCAAAGCGGAGGTCGATACCGACACGGCCCGCCGCCTCTTCACGCTCATCTGTGTGCTGCATTTCGGAGGCTGATGCGTGACCCCGTTGCCGCAGTCCATATTGTTCTGCTGTGACCATAACGCGGTCCGCTCGCCCATGGCCGAGGGGATCATGAAGAAATTCTATGGCACCGGCACCTATGTGCAATCTGTGGGCGTTAAAAACGATCTCGAGATCGACGGCTTTTGCATTGCGGTCTGTCAGGAGGTCGATGTTGAGTTGTCCCGCCACCGGTCCCGCTCTTTTGATGAGATGGAGCAATGGGGCGATGATCTGTCGTCCTTTGATCTGGTCATTGCCCTGTCACCTGCCAGCCAGCGCCGCGCGCTGGAGCTGACGCGGGTGTTTCATCTAGACGTCGAATATTGGCCTATTATGGATCCCACCGGATTGGGTGAGACCCGTGAGGCCAAACTGGACAGCTACCGCCAGACCCGCGACCAGATCATCCAGCAACTGACCAGCCGCTGGGGAGAGCCTACGGAGATCACATGACCCAGACCAATACCATTGCCCGCTATTTTGCCGCCTTTAATGCTGGCGACACCCAGACCATGCTGGACTGCCTGTCCGAGGATGTCGCTCATCACGTCAACGAGGGAGAAATCCGCAGCGGCAAACCCAAGTTCGCTGACTTTTGCGCCCATATGAGCCGCTGCTACAAAGAAGAGCTCACAGAGATTGTGCTGTTTGGCAGCGAGGACGGCAGCCGCGCTGCCGCAGAATTCATCGTCAACGGCCAGTATCTGGCCACCGACGAGGGGCTGCCCGAGGCAAATGGTCAGACATATCGCTTGCCCGGAGGCTCCTTTTTCGAGCTGCAGGACGGCAAGATTACCCGCATCACCACCTATTACAATCTGGCCGACTGGATGGCGCAGGTTGCCGGGGCATCAGACGCTGCGTGATGCGCGACCCTGCATCACCGGTTCCTGTTCGCCCAAAACCAGTGCGTGTTGAGCTCCTGACCGGCGAGGCCCTTGCGGCACATCTGCAGGAGGTGGCCCGCCTGCGGATCGAGGTGTTTCGCGCCTGGCCCTATCTCTATGATGGCGATCTCGCCTATGAGAGCAGCTATCTGCAACGCTACCGCGACAGTGACCGCGCCATTGTGGTGGGCGCCTTTGCGGGCGACAGATTGGTCGGAGCCGCAACCGGCGCGCCGCTGGCAGAGCACGCCAGCGATTTTGCCGCGGCGTTTCAGGGCAGGGATATCCCGCTGGATGCGGTGTTTTACTGCGCCGAATCGGTGCTGTTGCCCGCCTACCGGGGGCAGGGGCTGGGGCATGCATTTTTTGATGCCCGCGAATCACATGCCCGTGCCGGTGGTTTCACAAAATCGGCCTTTTGCAGCGTGCAGCGCCCAGCGGATCATCCCATGCGGCCAAAAGACTATGCGCCACTGGATCCCTTTTGGCGCAAACGCGGCTATGCGCCCCTGACAGATGCCATCGCGGAGTTCTCATGGAGAGATCTTGGCGCGCAACTCGAAAGCCGTAAACCTTTGCAGTTTTGGATCTGTGATTTGTAGCAGGACACAGCGCAGGTGCGGCGCCGGAGTATTCGCCTATTATTATGCAGTCTGGCATTGTCAGTCTGGGATCAATGTCACTTCAGGAGTTCCGTCATGAAAATTGCCACCGCCGCCTATCCGCTCGATTGGCTCGACAGCTGGGCGCAGTATGAGGACAAGCTGGCCTCTTGGGTTGGCGATGCCGCGGCCCAGGGCGCTGATCTTCTGGTCTTTCCGGAATATGCCGCGATGGAGCTGTCCACGCTGTCAGGTGCTGCTGTCGCCGCCGACCTGCAGGCCTCAATCCGGGCCGTCTCAGAGCGGATGGAAGAGGTGGCAGCGCTGCACCAAAGCCTTGCTGCCACCCATAATGTCCATATTTTAGGGGCCTCTGCCCCGGTTGAGGCCGGCTATGAGCTGCCCGTGAACCGTGCGGAATTCTACAGCCCTTGCGGTGCGCGCGATCATCAGGACAAGCAGATCATGACCATGTTTGAGCGCGACCCCTGGCAGATTGGTGCAGGCGGGCCGTTGAAACTGTTTGATACGGCCCTTGGCAAGATTGCCGTGCTGATCTGCTATGACAGCGAGTTTCCACTGTTGGGGCGTGCCCTGGCCGAGGCGGATGTGATCCTGGTGCCCTCTTGTACCGAAGCCCTGGCCGGATACTGGCGGGTGCGGATTGGCGCGATGTCACGCGCGCTGGAAACCCAATGTGTGACGGTGCAGTCCTCTATTGTGGGCGCCGCCCCCTGGTCAACTTCGGTGGAACTCAGCGTTGGGACCGGGGGCATCTTTGGCCCACCTGACACAGGGTTTCCGGCAACGGGGGTTTTGGCCGAAGGCACGCTCAACCAGCCGGGCTGGACCCTGGCCGAGGTTGACCTGCAAACCATCGCCGATGTTCGGGCAGATGGTGTGGTGCGCAACCGCAGCCATTGGGCAGAGCAGGAGCTGAGGACAAAAACCTCCACAATTCGCCTCAAGCAGTGATTGCGCCCTTGAAATATTGGGGAAATAGGCCCATTTAGTGCCAGTTCCCGCAGACTGGCGGGGTAGTCCAAAGATGGAGAGAACATGGCCAAGGAAGATACGCTCGAATTTCCCGGTGTCGTGAAGGAACTCCTGCCGAATGCGACGTTTCGGGTCGAGCTTGAAAACGGCCATGAAATCATAGCACATACGGCAGGAAAGATGCGCAAAAACCGCATCCGTGTTCTGGCTGGCGACCGGGTACAGGTGGAAATGACACCTTATGACCTGACCAAGGGCCGGATCAACTATCGCTTCAAGTAAGCAGTTGATTCGCCAATTGAACCAAAGCCCGGCTCTTGTGCCGGGCTTTTGTTTTTTCTGCATGGCGCTTATGACAGGGCGGATGCATTAGGGGAGAGCCAAAGATGGCGTTCATTCTGGGATCGGGCAGCCCGCGACGGCTGGAGCTTTTGGCGCAACTGGGGATCACCCCGGATGCTGTGCGCCCCCCCGATATTGATGAAACTCCCCGCAAAAATGAGCTGCCCCGGGCCTACTGCGCCCGGGTGACACGCGAAAAAGTCGCCGCCGTTCCTGCTGGTGCCGAGGACGTGGTGCTTTGTGCTGATACCACCGTGGCGCTGGGCCGTCGCATATTGGGAAAACCTGCAGATGCCGGGCAGGCCGCTGAGTTTTTGCTGGCTCTCGCAGGGCGCCGCCATCAGGTGATCACTGCGGTTGCGGTGCGTCGCGGCGACCAGCTATGGCAGCGCTCGGTGGTGAGCCAGGTCAAGATGAAACGCCTGTCAGACGCAGAGCTCAACGCCTATCTTGCTAGCAATGACTGGCAGGGCAAGGCCGGTGGCTATGCCATTCAGGGTCCGGCCGGGGCCTTTATCCCCTGGATCAGTGGATCCTTTACCGGCATCGTTGGCCTGCCCCTGGCTGAGACCGCAAATATGCTGCAAGCCGCCGGCTGCACGCTTTATAAGGAGGCTGCCGTATGAAGGGCCGCTCGATCATTCTGGACCACATCCAAGGCCGTGAAGCCGCCGCCCTGATGGTGGATGGCAAGCTTGATGACTTTCTTATCGATGGCGACGCCCCCCTGCCGGGCACCATCTATCGCGCCCGCGCTGACCGACCGGTTAAAGGTCAGGGCGGCATGTTCCTCACAACTCCCGACGGCCCCGCCTTTTTGCGTCAGGTCAAGGGGCTGGCGCCCGGCCAGATGCTTTTGGTGCAGGTTACCGGCTACGCCGAGCCCGGCAAAGCCATTCCGGTGACGCAAAAGCTGCTGTTCAAAAGCCGCTATGCCATTGCCACACCCGGTGCACCCGGTCTGAATATTTCGCGCACGATCCGCGACGAGGAAGAGCGCGAACGCCTTCTTGAGGTTGCGCATGGGGTGCTGGAAGGCGCCAGCTATGGCATGATCCTGCGCTCTGCCTGCGCCGGGGCCGATGCCGAGGACGTTGCCGAAGATATCGAAGCGATGGCGGATCTGGCGGCTCAGGTGCTGGCGGATACTGATGGTGACGCTGAGGTTCTGACCGAAGGCGATGGCCCACATCTGCGGGCGTGGCGCGAGTGGTCCGACCCCGCAGAGGTGCTGCGCGCGCCGGGCGATTTCGAAAACCACGGTGTGCTTGAGGCGCTTGATACGGTGCTGAGCATCCGCGAGCCCCTGCCTGGCGGCGGCTATCTGTATATCGAGCCCACGCGGGCCTTGATTGCGGTGGATGTGAACACGGGCAATGACACCTCACTGGCGGCTGGAACCAAAGCAAATATCGCCTGCGCCAGGCTTTTGCCCCGCGCCCTGCGCCTGCGCGGTCTTGCGGGTCAGGTGGTTCTGGATCTGGCTCCGATGCCCAAAAAGGATCGCAGCACCTTTGAAAGCGCGCTGCGGGCCGCCCTGCGCGCCGACAGTGAGGAGACTACTATGGTGGGCTGGACCAACCTTGGCAATTTCGAGCTGCAACGCAAACGGGGCCGTGTTGTGCTGGCGGAGCTGCTGTCATGAGCTGCCCGATCTGTGGCGCCGCTACAGAGCACACCCACCGGCCTTTTTGCTCAAAGCGCTGCGCGGATATTGATTTGGCAAAATGGATGAACGGCAGCTACGCTGTTCCGAGCAGTGACCCGGAAGATATTGAAAACGCACTGGAAGAATCTGAGCAGGCAGCGGCAAAAGCAGCCAGTCCGACATCAACCAGGCATTAGTGTGTTTCTTTAAAAAAGCCTCTGGACACCGTCGCATGGACGTCATAGAAGGCCCACACCCAAGGCGAACAGCCTTTCCCGTGCCCGGGTAGCTCAGGGGTAGAGCAGTGGATTGAAAATCCTCGTGTCGGTGGTTCGATTCCGCCCCCGGGCACCACTTAAATCTCTGAATTCATTTATGTTTTCGTTTCTCATTTTTGAGATCCTATTGAGGTTTGACGGTATTCTTGAAGGGTTTGACAACTTCTCTGTTTCGTTCGACTTCCTGTTCCCAAACATTGATTGTGCCCGCGTTCTTTTTCGCGAGGTTGGCGTTTCGGGAGTAGTGCAGTCCCATGGCAGGCGATTTTTGGGCTAATAGGTCGGAAATGTCTCTTTCGTCGAGGCCAGCTTCCCGCAGCGTTGTCGCCATGGTGTGGCGTAGACCTTTCATCGTCAGCCCGACGCCAACCAGATTCTCTGTTTCAAGCTTCTTCTTGAAGCGATGCCAAGATGACGACAGCCCGTCATAGCTCCACGGTGTGCCCTTGCTGCTGGCAAGTAGGGGCTCTCTCATTCAGGGAGAAGGGTTTCCTTGTTGGAAAGCGGGCGAAGTTCTTTTGCAAGTTGCTGCCATATTGCTTCGCTTCGCTCTGTTTGTGTTGCATGCAGGCGGACCATTTTGATGTTGAGAGTTTGCGCGGGCAATGTATCGTCAATGCGGACCAGATCACCCTGTGACAAAGACTGCGCAACCAAAGAAAACGGCAACCATGCAATCCCGATTTCACTTAATACCAGCTGTAACATAGCAAGTGTGAGAGCCGTTTCCGCAATTGGGATGGTCGCCGTCCCTAAGGGCAGTCGAGAGCTGATCATTCGGGTGAAAACCTGCCCGAGAAAAACGTCGGCAGGGTAGGAAATAATCGGAATAGCGGTGCAAGAAGCCTTGTCGTGCAGCGAAGGTGCGCAAACAGGGATAAGATAATCCTCCCCAAGATCTACTGTCTCAAAGGCCCGGCTCATTTCCGTTTCAGGCTCTTGGGGCAGGGCATACATAATTGCCAGATCAACCTCTTTGGAAAGTAATTGCATCAGACAATCATCCTGATTGCCCGAGTGGACGCGAACAGACAAGTCACTATTTCTTGTCACAGCACGCACAATCCGGGGTGAGATCGTCGTTGTGAGCGCGTGCTGGCAAACAAAGGTTAGCGGCTTTCCTTCCCGGCTACTTGTGGTCTTCAGCATATGCCCAAGCTTGTGCAGTCTGGCACTCAATTCACGCAGCTCAGGCTCCAGTGTCTGGACGCCGGGCATCAGTGTGACAGGCTTGCGGCGACGGTCGAAAAGAGGAGCACCGATACTGCCTTCAATCGTGCGTGCCCGGCGGGTGAAAGCAGATTGGGTGAGCCCGCGCTTTTCCGCGGCTTGTGCAAGAGAGCCGCAATCAAGAACGGCCAGAATATCGTCAATCCATTCAAGTCGCATGGTCTGTGGGTCCTTCTTGCCGCCTTAACTTGCGTTAACTGCAATTTGTGACACCATATATGCATTAGGAATGCGGCTTCGAAAGAGGTAAGTTGCGACAAGCACATATAGGAGCCTTGTCATGCATCTCGCCCGTTTTCCCCGCGTTCACCTTGCCCATCTGTCGACACCCCTTGAGCCCATGGAACGACTATCAAAAGAACTGGGTGTTGAGTTGTGGATCAAGCGTGACGATTGCACCGGCATGTCCACTGGCGGAAACAAGACACGCAAGCTGGAATTCCTCATGGCCGAAGCCGTAGAGCAGGGTGCCGATATGGTCATGACGCAGGGTGCGACCCAGACCAACCACGGCCGCCAGACGGCCGCCTTTGCCGCGAAGATGGGCCTCAAGTGCCACATCCTGCTTGAGGACCGCACGGGATATCAGGACGGCAACTATAACAACAACGGCAACGTGCTGCTCGATCACCTGCACGGTTCCACCACCGAGAAGTTCCCCGCAGGCCACGACATGCCCGGCGAGATGGAAAAAGCCGCAGAGAAGATGCGCGCCAAGGGGCATACTGTGTATGTCATCCCCGGTGGAGGCTCTAACCCTACTGGCGCGTTGGGCTATGTGAATGCGGCGTTCGAACTGGTCGAACAGGCCAATAAAATGGGCTTGAAAATCGATCGCCTGACCCACGCAACTGGCTCTTCCGGGACGCAGGCTGGTCTGGTCACGGGTATGTGCGCGATGAATGCACAAATCCCGATCCTCGGCATCGGCACCCGTGCGCCACAGCCCAAGCAGGAACAGATGGTCTATGACCTTGCCTGCAAAACTGCCGAAAAGCTCGGCTGCCCTGGTGTGGTCAAGCGTGAGGACGTGATGGCAAACACCGATTATGTCGGCGAAGGCTACGGCATCCCGACCAAGAGCGGCATCGAAGCCATCAAGATGTTTGCCGAGCTAGAGGGTATCCTGCTTGATCCATGCTACTCTGCAAAAGGGGCTGCTGGCCTGATCGATCTTTGCCGTAAAGGTGAGTTCAAAGACGAGCGCGTAGTCTTCCTGCATACCGGTGGTGCGGCGGCCCTTGGCGGCTATGACTTTGCCTTCGATCACTCCGCACGCTGGGTGAAACTGTAATGACGCGCGGACCCCGCACCACTGGTGTTCTCGGCGGTATGGGGCCCGAAGCGACGATATTGCTGCAACGCAAGGTGATGGATGCGGTCGATGCACGCGATGATCATGATCACATTCCCCTGCTCATCGACATGAACCCACAGGTGCCCTCGCGCATTGCCCATCTGATTGAAGGCACAGGCGAGGATCCCGGTCCGACCCTCGGCATAATGGCGCGGCGTTTGCAGGAGGGCGGCTGCGCTGCACTCGCCATGCCGTGCAACACCGCACATTATTATGCGGACGCGATCACAGATGCGGTGCAAATCCCCCTGCTCAATATGATTGATCTGGCAGTCAAACATGCAGCGCAGCAGATTGGCAAAGGTGGGACTGTCGGCATCCTTGCCTCCCCCGCTGCCCGGCAGACGGGTTTGTTCGAACGCGCGCTTGAGACTTGCGATATTTCGGTAATCTGGCCTGACCGCGATGCGGCGATGCTCATGGCAATCCGCCAGATCAAAGCGGAAGGGCCGACGCAAGATGCGCGTGATGCGCTGCATGCTGCCTCATCCGAATTGGCCGCTGCAGGGGCGCAACTGCAGTTCATTGCCTGTTCGGAATTCTCGCTCATCGCTGACAGTGTCGCAGAGGGTGTGCAGGGGATAGACACTATTGATCTGCTGGCACAGGCGATTGTGAAATTCTCGACCGGCCCCTAGCAGGCCTTTCACAACTTGTCCCAAACCTTTCGCGCGACAGGATCAAAACCCGCAGGGTCCGCAAGCGCTGCAATCGTAAGGCGCGCTGTCCAGCTCTCCCCCCCGATCTGCACGAGACGCCCGGATGCCAGCTCCTCGGCCACCGCCGTCTGTGGCATCCAGGCAAAGCCGCTGCCCTTCAGCACCCGCCGCTTGATCGTCTCGACCAGCCCGTCAATATATATGGTCTCGGCGTTCAGCACTTTCCCTTCCAGCATGCTGTCCACAACCATGCCAAGGAAGGTCGATGGCTCATAGGCAAGATAGGGGATCGGGGGGGCGGTGATGTTCGCGAGGTCCCAGCCCTGCGCCATCTCAGGAGCAGCAACGGGGGTCAGCCAATCCGTGAACACATCCTTGCGCACAAATGCAGTCTCATCAATGCGGGGCGAGACAGATGTGTGATAGTAGCAAAGCATAATATCCACTGCGCCCTCCACCAACAGCTCACAACAGGTACTCAAAGAATCCGAGACGACCCGCGTGTGAAGATCAGGGATTTCTTCTTGCAAAGAATCTATGCGAGGTGCCAAGAAATTAACCGATAAAGTGTGAAGCGCCGAAAATCGGAGAAAACGCCGCCCGCCCCGGTCCGCATCGCGGATCACCTGCCGCTGCTCGGTAAGGTGTGAAACCGCCGCGAGGGCTACGGGCAGAAACTGTGCGCCCGCTTCCGTGAGTTGCACAGGATATTGCGCACGGTTGATCAAAGGCGCGCCGACCCAACTCTCCAACGCCTTGATTCGGCGACTAAAAGCGGACTGCGTGATGTTGCGCTCAGTCGCGGCACGGGTAAAATTCAGCGTGCGCGCAAGGCATTCAAAGTCGCCCAGCCATTTCAAATCCAAGGCCTTATCCTCATCCCTAAATGGCTCCCGCAACAAGCTTACTTCAAACTATGCAAATTACGAATAGTTTAATGAAATGTTAGAATTGGCTCTTTCGAATTTTCCCATTCTATCTTTGATCCATACGCCGTGGGTGCAGTCTGTTGCACGCTCAGCGCAGGCCAAAGCACAAGCTGCGGCATCCGGTGGACAACGATCCAACCATGCAACCGACGCCAAAAATGCGGCGCTTACCAACTGGGGAATTTAAGATGAAAACCAAATTGAACAGACTCGGCCTTGCAACAGCAGTCAGCCTTTTCGCGCTGCCCGCATTGGCCGCAGAAGAAGTGAAAATCGGACTGCCGTCATGGACAGGAGCCCAAGCGATCGGGCATGTGTTGGGCGAGATCGTGACCTCGCGCATCGGTGGTCAGGTCGAATATGTACCGGGCAACAACGCGACGATCTTTCAGGCCATGGATCAGGGCAAGGGCGACATTGACGTACACCCCGATGTCTGGCTCCCGAACCAGCAAAGCTTTACCGATAAATATGTCACCGGGGCGGGCACTGTGACGCTGTCGCAGAACTCCTACGAGGGCAATCAGGGTTTTTGCGTGAGCAAGGATTTTGCCAGCGCAAATAGCATCACCGACATCGCCGATCTGGGCCGCCCTGACGTGGCCGCCCTCATGGACAACGATGGTAACGGCAAAGGTGAGATGTGGATCGGTGCACCCGGTTGGGCCTCTGCCAACGTGAACGAAGTGAAAGTTCGCGACTACGGCCTGCTTGATTTCATCGAGCCGATCCGCGCCGAAGAAGCGGTGAAGACAGCACGCATCAAGGACAGTATCGCCAAGGGCGAAGGCTATGCCTTCTACTGCTACAAACCCCACGCGGTCTGGTTCATGTTCGACGTCGAAATGCTGACCGAGCCCACATTCGATGCGGCAAAATACACAATGATCCAGCCCTCCGATGATGCCGATTGGTACGAGAAGTCTTCGGTTGCGACCAAGGACGCGCTGAAGGATGTGCAGATTGCATGGTCCAACTCCCTGCAAGAGCGCTCCCCCGCGATTGCTGAATTCTTCGCCAACTTCTCGTTGACAGCGGACGATGTCTCCGGGCTTGCCTTCGAGATCAGCGCCAACGGCAAAGAGCCGGGCGATGCCGCGAAAGAATGGATCGCCGCGAACTCCGACCGCGTCGATGCGATGCTGGGTCTCTAAACTAGCGCCCTGAAAACCTGCGGCACCGGCGCTTGCTGGTGCCGCACACTGATCTCTGCCCCTTCTTCAACAAGCGAGACCCCTCATGGCAAACGATACCGTCGTAGAAATCTCCAATGTCTGGAAGATTTTCGGTGCCCGAAGCGAAGAAGCCCTGAAAGCCGTGCGCGAACGGGGGCTGACCAAGGCGCAAGTGCTGGCCGAATTCAACGCCGTCGTGGGCGTGGCCGATGTCAGCCTGTCGGTAACCAGAGGTGAGATTTTCTGTATCATGGGTCTGTCGGGCAGCGGAAAATCAACGCTGGTCCGTCACTTCAACCGCTTGTTAGAACCTACTGCGGGCAAAATCGAGATCGAGGGTACTGATGTGATGGCCCTTGGCACCCGCGATCTCCAGAAATTCCGTAATCAAAAAATTGGTATGGTTTTCCAGAACTTTGCGCTGATGCCGCACCGCTCAGTGCTGGATAATGTGGCGATGCCGCTGGAAATTCGCAAAGTGCCCAAGAACGAGCGGATGCGCCAGGCTGCCGCTATTCTGGATATTGTAGAGTTGGGCGCTTGGGGGGCCAAATTCGCGCATGAGCTGTCGGGCGGCATGCAGCAACGTGTGGGCCTTGCGCGCGCACTCGCCGCGAACCCCGATGTGCTTTTGATGGACGAGCCTTTCTCCGCGCTTGACCCGCTCATCCGACGCCAGTTGCAGGATGAATTTATCCGCCTGAGCAAAATCCTGAAAAAGACCACGATCTTTATCACCCACGATTTGGACGAGGCGGTGCGCATCGGCGACCGCATCGCGATCATGCGTGACGGTATTATGGTTCAGATGGGCACGGCTGAGGAAATCGTGATGAACCCAGCTGACGATTATGTGGCCGAATTTGTCGCGGGCATATCGCGCCTCAAAGTGGTGCACGCCCATGCCGTGATGCAACCCATCGCCGCGTATCTCAAATCTTACGGGCCCATCACGGCTGACGCGCCCCGTGTGGAAGGGGCCGAAAACCTCAGCACGCTCATCAACCTGGCGATTGATGACGAAAACCCGATTATCGTCCAGCAGGGCGGCAAAGATGTAGGCATCATCACCCGCGCGGACCTGCTGCGCACTGTGATCGAAGGAACAGAAGTCTCATGAGTAATGCAGTGGAAAACCTCGGTGTGAACCCGCTTGAAGATACGACAAGCAAAGCGGCACTGGCATACGCAGCAGAGCGGCGCGACAACATCCGCAGCTTTGTGCGTACCAGTCCTGATTTTTACATCCGCATGTTCGACAAGATCGGTGCGTCTTCTGCGTTCACGCCCACGTTCAACGTAATGGCTGGCATCTTTGGTCCCGTCTGGTTCGGCGCACGGGGCCTTTGGAACTGGGCACTACCGTTTCTGATCATTGAGGTCCTGGCCTTTGTGCAAATCGCGCGCGGTCTGTTCGGCGATCTGGGAGCCGAAGCCATGGCCCGCATCGCCTCAATCGAAGGCACATTGGACCTGCGCCGCCAACAGCTTGCCGCCGCAATCGAGAGCGGCTCGGACCGCGTTGATGCCTTCCAGCGGGCCGTTGATAGCCTGGAGGCCAATATCGGCGGTATTCGCGCCGAGGCAGATGCACTCGCCGCAACGGGTCCAAAAGTTGCGCTCACAGGTCTGGCGATCCTGATCCTTGTTAAAATCGCCCAATCCGTCATGGGGAACACCGCATTGGAGGCGCGCTTTTCCGACTGGCTCAGTGACCGCAGCTTGCGCTCTGGCTTACCCCTGACTCATATCGTGCTGAGCGCTACTTTCATGGGGTTAGTCGCTTTTGCAGCGATGATGCACTACTCGTTTCCGGGCCGCTTCGCGCTGCTTTCGGACTTTCCCACTGATCCCAACATCCGCCTTGGCAGTATCGACCGTGTTGAGGCCTTCTTTAACTGGGCCGTGCTGAACGGCGAGGTCCTGTTTGATGCGATCACCTATGTGATCCGCATGGTGCTGGATGCACTTGAGATCGTATTTGTCAGTACGCCATGGGTTGTTATCGCCTCGCTGATCGTCCTGCTCACATGGCTCACGGCAGGGGTACGCATGGCGATCTATTCCAGTGCCTTTCTCGCCTATATGGGCCTGCTGGGTTTTTGGGAGAAAGCCATGACAACGCTCGCCCTTCTGGGCACCGCCGCGTGCCTCTCTATCCTCATCGGCATCCCGCTGGGCATGTTCGCTGCCCGCCGCCCGCGGTTCTACAAAGCGATCCAGCCCGTCATGGACTTCATGCAGACCATGCCAGCCTTCGTGTTCATGATCCCTGTTATTGCCTTCTTTGGCACAGGTAAACCTGCCGCTGTTGTTACCACGATGATCTTTGGCGGCACACCGGTTGTGCGCCTGACGGTGCTGGGTCTGCGCGGCGTGCCAGAAAGTGTCCGCGAAGCCGCCATAAGCTTTGGGGCAAATAAATGGTATCTTCTCACCAAAGTTGATCTGCCCTTGGCGGCGCCCTCCATCCGGGCAGGGATTAACCAGACAATCATGTTGTCGCTTGCTATGGTCGTTGTGGCCTCCTTGATCGGTGCAAAAGGCCTTGGAGAAGATGTGCTGGAAGCCTTGCAATATGCGAATGTGGGCCAAGGTATTCTGGCAGGCTTCGCGATCCTCTTTTGCGCAATGATACTTGACCGCATCGTTCAAGGCGGGCGCAAGTGACGTCGCTGGTTTTTGTTCATGGCTTGATGGGTGGCAGTCAACAGTGGCAGCAGCAGCTAGAGGCACTTTCCCACTTTGAGAGTGTCGCTCTGGATCTTCCGGGTTTTGGTGAAAACGCCGGGGCTAAGGCGCTAACCAGCATCTCGGATTTTGCAGGTTGGGCCTTGGATGAACTGGCTGCACGCGGTGTCCGCCAATTTAATCTTGTCGGACATTCAATGGGGGGAATGGTTGCCCAAGAGATGGTCGCGCATGCCCCTGAACGGGTTGATCGGCTGGTCCTTTATGGAACAGGTGCGACGGGCGTTTTGCCGGGGCGGTTCGAGACGATCGAAACCTCGAAAGATCGCGCGAAGGCTGAAGGACCAAGCGCTACCGCCAGACGAATTGCAGCAACATGGTTTCTGCACAGGGATCACGCACCTGCTTACGAGAGGTGCGCGCAGATCGCCCAGCTCAGCGGAATTGACGCAATTCTTGCCGGACTAGACGCGATGAATGGATGGAGCGGCACTGCCAATCTACGGCACATCAAGGCCAAGACCCTCGTCATTTGGGGCGACCACGACAGAACTTATCCGTGGAACCAGACCGAAGAGCTATGGCGGTCCATTGAAGGAGCGCATCTCGCGGTTCTTCCCGGCTGCGCCCACGCATCGCATTTGGAAAAGTCGGCCTTGTTCAATGCGATATTGGAAAGTTTCCTGACCGATTGAGCAAATGCTTCTGTGAGATGAGCAATATGAAATATCCTAACCATAGGTCGGATTCGCTAGGCCGCGGGGCAGAGCCTGACCGACACGCAAAAGGCTGTTCTGGACTGGCAAAATAAATATCATCGATCGACTTTCCCCAACCAGACATTCGCCGCGACATAGAAGTGAGATACAATGGGCTCTAGGCTGGCTTTCGCTACTCGTCAAAACTCCATTGGTGACGGAACCTACTTCGCCAAACTAGTCTCACAGACTATGTGGACCAAGCAATAGGTGAAGAGTGGCGAATATCGCTTCCAATCTATTGAAGCAAAAAAACTATAGCTCACCTATGGGGCGAGTTCTTGCTCGCTTGAATTTTCTGAACACGGTCTGGCCAAGTAGAATGGATGTAGGCCAGAATATTCCAAATTTTCTGGTCTGTGAGAAAATCTCCAAATCCCGGCATCCCACTTTCAAAAATCGGAATACCACGCGCGGTCAGTGCTAATGTGCCTCCAAATTTTGTGTATTCAAAGATGAGCGGATTGTCATGATGCCACGTGTGCCCAGTCTCGTCGTGTGGAGGCGTCGGAAGTCGTCTACGCGAAAGGCATGATGCGTCACGAACGGCCCACACCAGCCGTTGGCCAGATGTCAAAGCGCTGCGTTGCAGCTTCCCCGAAGCCGCCGTTCGACACATTGTGCAGCATTTTGGTTGGCCGGAGGGCAGGACTGCGGGACAAACCCGTCTTTTGCTGGTGCAGCGACTGCTCACGCAGCATTTGCTCGCACTTGCAGCAGGTTTGTTGCCGCGATGCAGCGAACGTCACCGAAGCAGCCATTAAAACCCGAGATCAGGTGCCAAGTCCAAACCGCTCGTTCGCTGCGCGCAGGTCCAACAATTGGGCTGCGGACGAAACGGTCATTTGCGGTGTGTGCGCTAAGGCCTGCTTGTACTCAGTCGGAACTTTAACCGAAGCGTGTGGATGAACACTAGTGTTGTGAATTTTTCAGCAGGACCAAAAAGTTTTAACATCATATTTATCCCTTGTTGCTACCCGTAAAAGTCAGAGGGACGCAACATGACCGATGTGATTTCAAGAAATAACGTTCAAATATCTGAAGCAGAGGGGCCGGTAGTTATTTATGCTCATGGTTTCGGGTGCAATAGCGGCATGTGGGACGGAATTCTTCCCAGCTTTGAAAAGACACACCGGCAGATTGTTTTTGATTATGTTGGAAGCGGCCAATCTGATCTCAGCCATTGGACCAGTGAGCAATATGGAAGCCTAGACGGTTATGTACAGGATGTACTGGAGATTTGTGACGCGCTTTCACTCACCAAAGACGTAACTTTTGTTGGTCATTCTGTGAGTGCAAGCATCGGCCTGCTTGCCAGCATTGCGCGCCCAGGACTGTTTAAGGATCTTGTTTTGATCGGTCCAAGTCCTTGTTTCCTGAATGAGCCACCGCATTACCTCGGAGGGTTCGAACGCAAAGATTTGGATGGCTTAATCAGCTTGATGGATCAGAACTATATGGGATGGGCAGACTATCTTGCGCCCGTTGTGTCTGGGGAAGATGCGTCAACAAATTCGTCGTCGCGTCTTAAAAACAGCTTTTGCTCTACAGATCCCATAACCGCAAAATCGTTTGCCCACGCTACATTTTTTGCAGATAATCGAGCAGACTTGAAGCATGTCACGGATCGTTGCCTCATATTGCAGAACGCCCGTGATGCGCTGGTCCCAGTACATATTGGTGAATTTATGCACCAGCAACTTAAAGACAGCGAGTTTCAGCTCCTGAACGTTGGTGGGCATTGTGCTCACATGAGCCACCCAGCTCTAGTTGTCGATGCAATGCAAACATTCATGAAATGACAGAATAGTGAGACCTGCCTCCAGAAACCAAGCGCTCGGCGATGCTACGGCAAGTCTTCCCAAACTGTCATCGATTGATATTGGGACCCTCGATTGCCTTCCGTGTGGTGTGTTGATTACCGATGGCGAAGGGCTGGTTCACCTGTGTAATGCTCACATGGCCAAATTCCTTGGATGGGAAAAAAGCGAACTGATATCAAAGTATGTATGGGATTTCTCACCACCTGAAACGCGCGTATTCATGCAAACTCATATTTGGCCAACATTTCTTCGCGAAAAAACCGCCAATGAAGTTCATGTGAAACTGTTGAAAAAATGCGGGGAAAGCGTGCCTGTGTTGTTCAACGTCGAATTGATCACAATTGGAGACGTGGCCTACTACAACTGGGCATTTTTCAGAGTAAATCGACGAAATGATCTGGAGATAGCCTTGTTGGACTCAAAAAGGCTTGCTGATCAAAGAGCGCAGGAACTTGAACAGGCAGGTGTTGAATTGGCGAGGAGCAATGAGGCTTTGTCAAACTTTGCCTACATGGCCTCTCACGACCTCAAAGCGCCACTGAACAACGTCGCATTCCTAGCTGAATGTATTCAGGAGGACATGGAAGGTGAACCCAATCCGGAAGTTGCAGATCATTTCTTGTTGCTTGCAAAGCAGATCTCGCGAATGAAAACGTTGACAAGTGACCTGCTTGAGTACGCCCAGGTTGGGTCCAACCATGGCGACTTCAAAGTCTTAGACGTTACAACGTTTGTGACCAATATTTTCGACACGGTAAAACCTGTATCGGGTTTTCACTTGAACATCAGTGTGAACACCAAGTCCGAGTTTACAACACTGAACGTTCCATTAGAGCTCGTGTTACGCAATCTGATAAGCAACGCAATCAAGCACCACGACAAGGAAACGGGGGTAATTGAGGTTTCTCTCACAGAAAATGATACTGACTACACAATTTCTGTTGTCGATGATGGTCCTGGGATTCCACCTGAGCTTCATGAGAAGGCGTTTGAAATGTTTCAAAAGGTGCATACGCGTCGTGAAGTCTCGGGATCGGGAATGGGGTTGTCACTTATTAAGCGAACAGTCGAACAATATGGAGGTATGGTATCGGTTCAAATGGTGCAGCCGTGTGGATCACAGTTTAGCTTTGGCTGGCCAAAAGAAGAAGAGCTGCGCAAAATTTTTCCAGCCTCTTAGATCCTCGACCGTCTTTTCCTCGCTGCGATCTGCCTGAATGACCAGTTCTTGCGCTGCGCCGCAACGTTGGAAGTAACGCAAATGCAGCAATATTCGCGCTGCGAGCGCGCGCAGCTAGAAATCATCAGGTCTGGTGTGGGCTCGAAGCGGACTTGCGGCGGTGCGGCATCCGGTTCTCGGCAGTAAGCGCCCCTGGGAGGTTGCTCTGATGACTGCTGTCAGCCCGCAGCAGACCTGACGATGAAACCTTCCGCAGCGATAGCGGACCTTGGCGACGACATAGCGCATGGATCATGATGCGGAAGAAACGACCATTTGCATCGCGTTGTTTCACGTCAGCGATTGCCATGAAAATTGAACCCAATCTGGCAAGACCCTTAGCGCTATATCTCAGGCATCTTCCTCCAGATCGTAAATGGGATCGAAGACCAGCAAGAGCCGGGTCTCTCCGCTTCCCTCAATTGGCGGCGAACGATGCCGTAGTTTCGTGGGCTCATCACCTGGCCAATTGGAGCCGCGTAAAACGACAGGACAAATTTGTGGAACCGATACGACCTCATCTGGATCACATGCCGTTTCTGCCTCCCCAAGCTGGGTTGTCTGGCCACGGTAGGTGCAGACCAGTCGTGCGGTCACGGCGTCGATGTGAAATCGTCTACAGGCATTTGTGGTGACAACATCCAAACGCAATCGCAGATACCGGACATTCATCAGATCGGAAAAATACGATGCCATATCTGCGATATCGTCTACCAGTGAGCTACGCTCTTGCGTCAGCGGCGTCCCGCAATTGTCGCAGATTTCATTTAGGGCCTCTTTGACCAGATCAGGCTGTAAAATGACACGTGCCTGGGGCAGTTCATCTGGCTGAAGCGCGTTAAGCCAGGATTGCAACTGCGGCTCCGGTTGTCGTGTTAGGATCACCGCCGCGCATCCTGCATCCCGGATCGCCGAGAGCCCGCTTGTTGAACTTACTACCCTCACGCTGACCGGAACGCGCAGGGACGAAATTTCTCGGTCTAGCGCATTCACTGTTGCTGTCCCCAACGCGGAAATGGATCCTGCAGATCCGCCCAGTCTTGAGGGTGAAACGCCTCGGCATCAAGCAGAGCTGAATTTAGCCGCGCGCAAATGGTCTCGCGTTCTAGGCCGACACCGATAAACACCAATTCTTGTCGGCGATCTCCCCAGGGTTCGACCCAGTTTTTGGCAATTTCCGCTTGCGCCTGTGGATGGGTGGGAAGGCGGTCTTCAGGTACCGCAGCCCACCAGAGCCCCAGTGGTTTTACGGATGACAAAGCGCCAGCAAGGCTGAACTCTGCGGCCCATTTCGGTTGCGTGGCGATCCAGAAATGTCCTTTGGCGCGGATCACACCTGGCAAAGTCCCATTGAGTATCTGATGCAGTTTTTTCGGATCAAATGGCGCGCGTGCATGATACACAAAAGAACCGATCCCGTATTCTTCGTCCTCCGGGGTATGATTGGCGAAACCATATAGTTCCTTGGCCCACATCGGATGTTCATGGGCTGTGTCAAAATCAAACAGCCCAGTATTCAGAATCGAGTCGGCAGAGACATCCGAGTGATTGGTTTCGATAATCCTGGCATCACCATTCAAGGCCCGGATGATTTTAAGCGCGGTGTCTGTCCGTTCGCGTCCGGCGTCTGCAACCTTGTTTAGGATCACCACATCTGCAAATTCGATTTGCTCGGTCAAAAGACTGACAAGGCTACGATCATCTTGCTCTCCCAAGGATTCCCCCCGATCGGTCAGAAAATCATGGCTTGAGAAATCTTCCAGTAGGTTCACGGCATCAACAACCGTCACCATGGTGTCCAAACGCGCAACATCAGAGAGGCTCTGGCCATCTTCATCGCAAAAATCAAACGTTGCCGCCACGGGCAGCGGTTCGGAGATTCCTGTGGATTCGATCAGCAGATAATCAAAACGTCCTTCTCTGGAAAGCCGGCGCACTTCTTTCAGCAAATCATCGCGAAGCGTGCAGCAGATACAGCCGTTAGACATTTCCACCAGAGTTTCTTCAGAGCGAGATAACTCAGTGCCTTCACGCACCAGATCTGCATCAATGTTCACTTCAGACATATCATTGACGATCACCGCTACGCGGCGTCCGTCTCGATTGTTCAAAACGCGGTTCAACAGGGTTGTTTTCCCGGCCCCGAGAAACCCGGACAAAACCGTTACGGGAAGGCGGTTATCAGATGCATCGATGTCTTTCATAGCAATGGTTCTTTCACGGAATTCTCCAAGTGGGTAGGACTGGTTCATGACGATTAGTTATGTTATTATATAACATATATCAATCCAAAAGTTTCCCCCTTTGGGGTCGCCTCGCAAATGTCAGCCAACACGCTACTCAGACAGCAAAAACGCCGAAACTTGTCACAGGCAAAAGGGAGTAACTACTGGTTACCGGGCATTCGTTCAAACCGCAGAGTTTTGCAATTTGGGCCCAGGTTCACCCTTACCCAATGGCCGCTTTGGTAATTCGCCATAGTTTGCAAACTCCATTATCTGCGCAGAGCTGCCGTTGATGCACAGTGCAGCAAGCGCGGCCGGGTGCATGGCCCTGTGAACGGCCGCTTTTGCCTGGCTGTAGCTTGATCACTGCAGGTGCAGCGAAAGTCTGGATCCCGCCGATTTTGTGGAAAAACACCTGTTTGCGGGCGCAGAATATCGACGGCAGAACATGGCGCGAGCGCCTTTTCTGTCAGGCATTTCGCGGTTGCTGCGGTGCAGGGAGGATCTTGGCCAGTTTGCGGAGGTTTTGGGCGGTTGCGGCGAGGAGGAATTCGTCATTTGCCCCACATGGTCCGCGTAACCGGAGCCTGTTCAGGCCAAGGATCCGTTTGAGGTGGGCGAAGAGCATCTCGACTTTCTTTCGCAGCTTCATTGAGATCACGTATTGGTCGGTCTTCGCAATGTCGCGGGCGATCTGCCGGGCGTCTTCATGCTCCTCGCGGGTGATCGACCGGAAGTCCATGTTCGGGCAGCACCGTGCTTTCGAGGGGCAGGCTTGGCAGGTGTGCTTCAGACACCGGTATTTGGCGACGCCCTTGCCGGTCGGCCCGCGGTTAGGATCGGAATAGTTCCGGCGGAATTGCTTCAGCTCGTGCCCCTCAGGGCAGATGTATTGGTTGTTCTCGGCATCCCACTCGAAGTCTGCGCGGGTCCAGGTCCCGTCGCTGCGCCCAGACTTGTCGAAGACCGGGATGTGCGGGGCGATCTTGCGGTCGACCAGCCAGCCCAGCATCGGCGCCGTGCCATAGGCCGTGTCCGCGATCAGGCGCTCGGGATGGAGGTCAAACCTGGCCTTCACGCGCTCGAGCATGGTCTTGGTCGAACCGACCTCGGCCTGCCGGATCGACCGTGTCGCCTCGACATCCACGATGACGCCATGATCCGTATCGATCAGGTAATTGTCGGAATAGCTGAAGAAAGCCGGGCCCTTGCGTGCCGCAGTCCACTGGCTCGCCGGGTCGGAGTGCGAGGTGAACTTGGGCTGGACCTTGCTGGCGGCCCCGAACGCGGCCTCATCCAGTGTGTCGAGATACTCGCGAACGGACCTCGGTGCATCAGCGGGATCGACCTGCGCCGGGTCCCATTCTTCCTTCGGCGTCGAGTTCTGCTTGTTGGCATCGGCTTCGATCAGACTGGCATCGACAGCCATCCTTTGCCCGCTGACCAAGCCTTCCTCGATGCAGCGCGCGACGGTCGTCTCGAACAGATGCCGCAGAAGTTCGCTGTCGCGGAAGCGCCCGTGCCGGTTCTTCGAGAACGTGGAATGGTCCGGGACCCGGTCGCTCAAGTCCAGCCGACAAAACCACCGGTACGCGAGGTTCAGATGGACCTCTTCGCACAGCCGACGCTCGGACCGGATACCAAAGCAATAGCCCACAAGAAGCATGCGGATCAGCAATTCGGGATCTACGGACGGGCGGCCCGTGTGGCTGTAGAAATCCGCAAGGTGGGCGCGGATGCTGCTGAGATCGACGAACCGATCAATGGATCGAAGCAGATGATCCCGGGGGACGTGATCTTCCAGCGAGAACTCGTAGAACAGCGCCGGCTGCGCCTCCTGCTTCGGTCCCATCATCGCCATTCCTCCCGCCCGTTGGCAGAATTGAATCAGCAAGATGCCCCTCGATCAAGCACGAGTTTTTCAACATGGCGTAATCATCATCCCACCTTTTGAAACCGCGGTAAGGTTGGGATCTTACGTCATTTTGAGGAGCTGAGAGATGGAACATTTTGCAGGATTGGATGTCTCGATGGAAGAGACACACATATGCGTTTTGGATCGCGAAGGTGCTTTGATCCGAGAAGGAAAGACTGCGACGTCCCCAAAGGCAATCAGAGATTTTCTCGCTTTTGGGCCGGAGTGCAAAGGTGTTGTATTTGAGACTGGCAGGATGGCCCCGATGCTCTACCACGGCCTTGTCGAACTCGGCATTTCTGTTCAGTGCATTGAGAGCAGGCAGGCCTATCAGGCCTTAAAGTCCTTGGCGGGGCACAAGACAGATCGCAATGACGCACGTGGTCTGGCACATCTGGCGCGGACCGGGTTCTATAAACCGACACATGTCAAATCGCTGTCTGCGCATGCCGTCCGCTCGCTCATTGCGGCACGCAAAAAGCTGGTTGGGCAGCGTGTCACTATCGACAATCAAATCCGCGGGCTGGTTGTCGTATTTGGGGTGCGCTTACCACGTGCCTTGTCGCCAGCATTCAAAGACGCAGCCTTGGCTGTGAGTGACGGTGTGCCCGGCCTCCATGCCGCACTCTGTGGGTTGTTTTCAGCACGCGAAGCCATTCTGACGGCCGTTGCTGCGATTGATGGAGATATCAAGAAGATGACCCGTAGATCCAAAGTCTGTCAGCGCCTGATGACAGTACCTGGCGTCGGTCCGATCACGGCATTGGCCTTTGCCGCAGCAATTGATGATCCGCATCGATTTAAGAAATCACGCGACGTGGGGGCCTATCTCGGGCTGGTGCCACAACGACATCAATCTGGCGAGATCGACTACACTGGGAGCATCTCGAAACGAGGTGATGTCAAAGTTCGAACGCTCCTTTACGAGGCCGCAAATGTCATGCTGACCAGATATGCCGCGCCGCTCAAGCTAAAATCATGGGCGCTGGCAATCGCTGCCCGGTCTACGATGCGAAAGGCGCGCGTGGCTTTGGCCAGACGTCTCGCAATCATTCTTCATGCCATCATGAGAGACCAAACCAATTACAAAGCGGCCTGAAATTGCAAAGATCAAAGCGAGGATTCCAAACACCAGTTCCCAACGGGAACGATGCCCGAGGGAGGGCGTAGGACACGGCGTGTATTCTGTAGCAGTGGCTTCGGCCAGATTGCGGTTTCAACCTTGCCGACCTACCTCCAGCCAACCCCATCCTGAGCCCCGGAGCTCGAAGAGAACGAAGGCAACCTCAGACATCGACAGCAATTGGAAAAGAGCATTGACAGATTAGAGAACAAAATACGCCCAATCTCCACTTGACGCTTACCTCATCGGCATGCGAGCAGATTTGCATCATCAAAAAATGCGCCCACGGGAAACCGGCGGGCGGTTTTGCGTTGTGGGCTTTCAAACAGTGTTGAGGTTATCCGGTGGCGCGATTGCAGCTCGGCGGCTTTATGCAGATCCTAAATGGAAGGCGGCGAGCTTGGTTCACTTGCGCAGCAACCCGGTTTGCAAAGATTGCGATGAGCCGGGTGTTGTTGAGGCGGCAACGGATGTGGATCACGTCACGCCGCACAAGGGTGATCGGAAACTGTTCTGGGATCGCAGCAACAGGCAGAGCTTATGCCTATAGCTGCCATAGCCGCAAAACCGCGCGTGAGGTGTTCCATCAATAGGGGGGGTATCTCAAAACTGACGCCACTTAGCTGAAACCGGCCGGATAACCTTTTATCACGTAATCATTGAATTGGAGGAAAAGACCCACTTTGAAAGTGAGAGTCTGAAGGACAAAGCGACGCAAGCTGGATCTGTAAAATGTAATCCCAGCGAGGCCTTGTTGCAGTGAAGATGAGGAAACCAGAACGGGCCATTCCCGTTTTTCTCAAAGTCGCGGCATTGGGACCATAGGGCCACTTACTCATGGCTCTGTGCTCCCTGCATTGATTTGATAATGTCGCTCCGTTTCATCCAGTTATCTTTCGTCTTAATCATCTGTCTCTCCTTCTCTATTCTTAGCCCTGCTCAATGGTGAGACCCTGAGCAAAGAGCATAGAACGACAGTCCCCAGCCATTGGCTGAAGCTGTCTCTATGCTCTGGGCGATATTGATCTGCTCAACGGAGCCGACCCTTCGCTTTGAGCCCCAACCTGTTGAGCCTCCCCCTTTGAAGTGGTCCGCCCCTATAGTTAGGAAAGCGGAGGACCAAGTATGGCCATTAAGAGACCCAAGCCGGAAGAGATTGTCGCGAAGTTACGGCAGGTTGAAGTTCTGATGGGACAAGGCATGCCCCGGATTGATGCGATCCGACAGATCAGCGTGACTGAACAAACCTATTACCGTTGGAAGAAGAATGGAGACATTGAGAGCGCCATTGGTCCGAGCGACAATGGCGACGGGCGGAATGGGCACGGAACAACTCAAGGAACTGAAGCGGCTACAGAAAGAGAACGAGCATCTGCGTCGCGCGGTTTCTGATCTGACATTAGATAAGTTGATCCTGAAGGAAGCCGCATCGGGAGTGATGGCCGTCTGGGAATTGATCTGGCGGATCAATTCAGGACTGAACGGGCGGAGCCCCTGAGCCCCTCGCGTAGGCGGGCCTGCATCGACCATGTTCGTAGTCAGTTCAAGGTTTCTGAACGACGGGTTTGTCGCGTTCTGGGCCAGCACCGATCCACACAACGCCGATTACCACGTGGACGCGCTGACGAAGAACGCTTGGTCGAGGATATGATCGAGCTGACGCGCCAGTTTGGTCGATATGGCTACCGTCGAGTCGCTGCTCTGTTGAGAGACGCAGGCTGGCAAGTGAACGACAAACGCGTCGAACGGCTTTGGCGACGTGAGGGGCTTAAAGTGCCAATGAAACAATCAAAGAAAGGGCGGCTCTGGCTGAATGACGGATCATGTGTCCGCCTACGTCCTGAGTATCGTAATCACGTCTGGTCGTATGACCCTCGCCATTGTCGCTCGGACCAATGGCGCTCTCAATGGCTCGATACACCACAGAACAGACGACGGCAGAGCCTTTAGGACGCTCAACATCTTGGATGAACACAGCCGGGAATGCCTGGCGATCCGGGTGAAGCGGAAGTTGAATTCGACGGAAGTAATCGACGCTCTTACGGATCTATTCATCCTACGAGGCTTGCCTGCCTACATCAGGTCGGACAATGGCCCAGAGTTCATCGCTGAGGCCGTCAGGGACTGGATCAAGGCGGTTGGGGCAAGGACTGCCTACATCGAGCCCGGGTCACCCTGGGAGAACGGATATTGTGAGAGCTTCAACGGGCGGATGCGCGACGAGTTGCTGAACGGCGAAATCTTCTACTCGCTACGTGAAGCCCAAATCATCATTGAAAGATGGAGGAGCCATTACAACACCAAACGACCCCATAGTGCATTGGGCTACCGCCCACCTGCGCCACAGGCCATCGTTCCGATGGACCAAAGGCCAATCATGCACTAACTTTCAAGTTGGACCACTCAAGTGGGGCTGCTCAGCCAGACATAACAATTTTAGTAAATGGTATGCCTCTAGCATGCATTGAGGTGAAAAATCCAAACAACAAAGAAGGCGTTCTTGCAGAATGCAATAGAATTAAGGCGCGTTTCCAGAACACAAAATTCAGAAAGTTCGTGAACATCACACAGCTGATGATCTTCTCCAATAACATGGAGTACGATGACGGTTCGCCCGAACCAATCGAAGGGGCGTTCTACGCAACAACCTCGTACTCTGAACCTGTTTTCAACTACTTTCGAGATGAAGAAGATCTGAGCCGAACGGTTTCACTATCTCCTGCAAGCAATGAGTTGGAGGATAAGGTCCTGCGGGACAACAACCTTGCAGTCGTTAAGCATAGCCCGGAGTTCCTAACCAACAAGTCCCCGACCACTCCGACAAATCGGATATGTAGTTGGATTTTCGAAAAAGGCCGTTTCGAATTCATGCTGCGATATGCCCTTGCATATGTCGCGGAAGATGACGGTATGCAAAAGCATGTCATGCGCTATCCTCAGGTCTTCGCTACCAAGGCAATCGAGAAAGCTATCGATGACGGTACGAAGAAGGGGATCATCTGGCATACGCAAGGCAGTGGCAAGACGGCTCTATCTTACTTTAACGTACGTCACCCCAAACGGAAAGACCCCGGTGACACGCTTCAGACGCGTCAGGGGAAACGACACTTCAACTGCTTCCAGATGGCAATTCACAGCAGTGAAGTTTTGCGACGACCCCCATTTCGGCATCTTTGCAAAGTCATGCCCTGATCAACGGTGGATCGCGCAAACTGACATCATAATAATGCGACCTGGCACGCCATTCTTGCCGTTCGCTGCGATAGAAAGGTCATAGATCGGGCACAGTCACACTGTGCGAACAAGGCTATGATTGTTTGACGTTAGGGCTTGTGGGTCCACAGCTCGATATGGGCGGCCCCCAGTCAAACGAATCGGAGATACGAGTTGAAATCGCATCTTGGGCGAGGTGTATTGTTTTTGTTTTTACATTAAATTGAGTTCAATTTTCTCATTGTCTGCGCCGCAAGCATAACCTTGGTCATATTTATGAAGAATACCTGAAAAAGGCGACTGGAGCGATTGGTGTGCTATCCCATAGGGCACCCATCAGATGTGACAATACACATCCTCCTTTGCCCGAGGTAAAAGTATGCCAGTTGACCCAGACGCCCCCGTTTCAGGAAGCGAAAGCAGCGACACCATGCAGGGCACTGATGGTGCGGATACGCTCTATGGCCTTGGTGGTGATGACAGTCTTGTCGGGGATCTAGGGAACGATTCACTGGTGGGTGGCAATGGGGATGACACACTACGTGGTGGCTACGGCGATGATACGCTTGAAGGTGGCGATGGCGATGACGAGATTGAAGGCCTCTACGGCAATGACGTGATCGATACAGGGGCCGGCAACGATCATGTGTTTGGCCGCGACGGGGATGACCTGATTTATGGCCGTGAGGGCGACGACCATTTGATCGGCTCTATAGGGACGGACACTGTCTATGGCGGGTCCGGCAATGACACTTTAGCCGGCAGTCAGGGCAATGATGAAATTCACGGTGGTGACGGCAATGATCTGGCGTTTATCGGCAGGTTTGAAGACTCTGACCGGATATTCATGGACGCGGGCAATGATTTTGTCGATGGGGCTTCCGCCGGGTCGTCCTTTTATGCCGAAGGTGGATCGGGCAATGACCGGATGTACTCGGGGGTTGGCGATGACACGCTCTTGGGCGGCAGCGGCAATGATACCCTGTCTGGAGGCAGCGGCAATGATACCCTGTCTGGCGGCGGTGATCATGATGTTGTTTCCGGCGGTGACGGTGACGATTTGTTCATGGTACAGGATGTGCCCGGCAGCTTGCTGATCACAGATTTTTGCGCCAATGGCGCTGCGGACCTGATCGATCTTTCCGCACTCGCAGGTTATGATACGGTCGATGCGGTGTCCGAGAACATGACATTTGGACCGTTCCAGAGCACATTGAATTTGGATGTTACGGGCGGCACGCTGGTGATCACGATCCAGCATGAAACACCTTTGACCGCAGCTGACCTTGGTCTTGTGGGCACATTGACAGGTACCGACACGGGCGAAGGCCCGGCCGAGTTTGGCGGTGACGATGACGATGACGAAACGGGTGGTGGCGATCCCGTCGACCCAGACCCAGACACTGATCCCGACTCCGACCCAGATACCGGTGGGGGGACTGGTGGCGATGGAACCGTCTACACGCTTGTCGGGGCCGATGCGGGTGTCTTTGTCGTTGATGCGACAACGGGCGATTTGTCCTATCAAAACTGGTTCACGCCAAACTATGACGACGTCTGGGACATGGACCGCGATCACATCTATGAGGTGTCCGTTGTGGGCACGGATGCCAATGGCGCAGAAGTCAGCCAGCGGCACCTCGAGCTTGTCGTCAGTGAAACCGGTGACGCAGTTTGGCAGGATGCGGTGACCCCCGACGACCCTGACGGTGAAGGCGGTGACGGTGATACAGATGGCGGCGGGCCGGGTGACGAGACCTATGCGGGTGAAAATGCCGAAGGTGTCAGTTATTCTCTGACAGGTGACGATGCGTCTATCTTTGTGATTGATGCCGAGACTGGCGATGTCTCCTATCAGAACTGGTTCACACCAAACTACGACGAAGTCTGGGACATGGACCGGGATCACGTCTATGAGGTGTCCGTTGTGGGCACGGATGCCAATGGCGATGAGGTGAGCCGACAGGCCATTGAGCTTGTCGTCAGTGAAACCGGTGACGCAGTTTGGCAGGATGCGGTGACCCCCGACGACCCTGACGGTGAAGGCGGTGACGGTGATACAGATGGCGGCGGGCCGGGTGACGAGACCTATGCGGGTGAAAATGCCGAAGGTGTCAGTTATTCTCTGACAGGTGACGATGCGTCTATCTTTGTGATTGATGCCGAGACTGGCGATGTCTCCTATCAGAACTGGTTCACACCAAACTACGACGAAGTCTGGGACATGGACCGGGATCACGTCTATGAGGTGTCCGTTGTGGGCACGGATGCCAATGGCGATGAGGTGAGCCGACAGGCCATTGAGCTTGTCGTCAGTGAAACCGGTGACGCAGTTTGGCAGGATGCGGTGACCCCCGACGACCCTGACGGTGAAGGCGGTGACGGTGATACAGATGGCGGCGGGCCGGGTGACGAGACCTATGCGGGTGAAAATGCCGAAGGCGTCAGCTATTCTCTGACAGGTGACGATGCGTCTATCTTTGTGATTGATGCCGAGACTGGCGATGTCTCCTATCAGAACTGGTTCACACCAAACTACGACGAAGTCTGGGACATGGACCGGGATCACGTCTATGAGGTGTCCGTTGTGGGCACGGATGCCAATGGCGATGAGGTGAGCCGACAGGCCATTGAGCTTGTCGTCAGTGAAACCGGTGACGCAGTTTGGCAGGATGCGGTGACCCCCGACGACCCTGACGGTGAAGGCGGTGACGGTGATACAGATGGCGGCGGGCCGGGTGACGAGACCTATGCGGGTGAAAATGCCGAAGGCGTCAGCTATTCTCTGACAGGCGACGATGCGTCTATCTTTGTGATTGATGCCGATACTGGCGATGTCTCTTATCAAAACTGGTTTACGCCAAACTATGACGACGTCTGGGACATGGACCGCGATCACATCTATGAGGTGTCGGTTGTGGGCATGGATGCCAATGGCGATGAGGTGAGCCGACAGGCCATTGAACTGGTCGTCAGCGACACCGACGAAGCGGTGTGGCAAGACGCGGGCTCTGTGCCTGGCGATCCTGAAGAGCTAACAGGTTCGGCTGGCACAGCCGCCTATCTGAACGGCGCAGCCGACGGCGATCTGCTCGACACGTTCGATGCGGCGGCGGACCTCTATATTGATGGTCAAGGCGATGGAACCGCACCGATTTTTGATGGCTCCATTGACTGGCATTCCAGCGTCCATGCACATCTGGCAAATGTCGCAGCCTTTGAGGCGAGCGGCGATCAGGCGGGTTTACAGGCTTTCGCGGACGCCCGGTTTGCAGCCGAAGATGTGCAGGGTGAAATCGACCTGAATATCGATGATCCTTACGGCTGGGCATGGTTGCTGAAGCTGGACACGAAGCTACAGGATAACGGCATCGACAATCTGGCCCCTGCCGGAGAGCATTTTGCCGCTGAGCTGGAGGCGGATCTGGCGACCCAGATTGCCAACGGATCCACCGACAATGGCGAAGGGTCCTACAACGACGCAAACTGGAAAATCGCCAACCTCATCCAATATGCCCAGCATCAAGGCGATACCGATGCGGAGGCGCGATATTTGGAAATGTTTGACGACATTCAAGCCGATACAGATGTGACTGGCGACACCTCCATCGCAGACGGGGACTTCTTCTCGTCTTTGTCGCTGTCGGCCTATGCCCATGTGGTTGCCGGCTCAACTGACACGGCACAGTTTCAGGACATTCACGACCAGATGCTGGAAAGCGTGACCGATGGGTCACTTGACGCCTTGTTGGACACCGAAGGTGCCCGGCTGGATGCGGGCATCGGGTTCTCGCATTCTGCAGGTGTCGCGATTTCATCCGGCTATGGCTATTGGGCCCTGTTCGAAGAGACCCACAACCCCGCCTTTTATGAT
Source organism: Phaeobacter sp. SH40 (assembly GCA_965641885.1). Taxonomy (GTDB): domain Bacteria; phylum Pseudomonadota; class Alphaproteobacteria; order Rhodobacterales; family Rhodobacteraceae; genus Pseudophaeobacter. The sequence goes on from OZ282574.1 coordinate 101,681, forward strand.
GCCTATGCCAACGTCATGGAATGGACGGAGACATACGGGGCGGAAATGGCTGAGAGCATCGCCCCGGGCCATTGGTTGCCGAACTTTGCGTCCTTTGCCGCGGACCTGCCTGATCAGATGCCGGTCGAGGATCCCGATGGCAGCCTGACCGCGCAAATCGAAGACTGGCAGGCGAATGATGCCACCCCAATCACGACCAACGATGCGACAGACCCCGCGGAGCCAACAGATCTGGATGTCGAGGATCAGATCCTGACAGGGGGATCAGGGGATGACGTTCTGACGGGTGCCGCAGGAGATGACGTACTGGACGGGTTGGGCGGCAAAGACACGCTGGATGCTGGCGCAGGTGATGACACATTGCTTGCCGGATTTGACGATGGCACGGGGGATGTCTTTATCGGCGGCCCGGGCGATGACACCTATGATATCGCCAACTCTTCTGTCAGCAATTTCGATTTCAATGTCGATCTGGCTGAAGGATCGGACGCCTATGGCAACAGCCTTGATGGTATAGAAAACATCCTTGGCGGCAGCGGAAATGACACGCTTGCTGGTGACGCTGAGGACAACTTGCTGGATGGCGGCGATGGCGATGACGTGTTGGTCGCAAGCGCCGGCGATGACGTATTGACCGGTGGGGCAGGGAACGACACATTTGCCGTGACAGCCGAAGCCGGTGCGTTGCAGATCACCGACTTTGGCTTCAATGGGGAGGCAGATCAGATAGATGTCTCAACCCTTGGATCTGTTTTTGCAGACCCAGAGCAATTGATGGCAGCTCTAAGTTTCGCCGACGGTGTGACGAGCTTCAACATTGACCTTGGAGATGAAAGCAGACTGGTCACGATTCAGTCCGATGAAGAGCTTGAGGAAGAAAACTTCATGTTCTGAACTGGTTGATCCGCTGGTATGATTTTCCAACTGTCAAACACAAAAGGGGCATGATTGAATTTCAGCACATCCAAGGGTTCTCAAAATTGATTTCTGCTAGGGACCCTGCACGTTTCAGCCCTGCTGAGATGACGTGCCTAGAGAGCTTAAGAGGCGGTGCATCAGGTCAGGGTCAAGAGCGAAGGAGAATTTTGTTGGAGTTTAAGGCCTGTGCAATTTTTTGGTACGGACCAGAGCGCGTGCTGGAGTTTTCGGCGGATCGAAGTAAGATTGTTTGTGCTTCCTCGATCACCTGAAGCGCTTGCGAATTCGCAAGACGAAGCTGTTGATCTCTTACAGCAACAACAGGCCTTGCACTCCTCTTTCCAGTCTCAGGTGAAACAACCCGAACCCGGGGGGCTGTGCCGTCTCGATATTCTCTTGAAATACTACTCAGCTGATTTGAGGCATTTTGCAATGCCGCTTTTGCTTCGCCAAAAATCGCGTTTTGGGGTAAGTTTTCTGCTGCTTTGGCAAGTTCTGCGCTAAGGCAATCAATGCGATAGTTCGTCGGCGCCCTGGTACAGAGGCGTCCGGCGACCTCAATTGCTACCGAAGTCGCTGTGCCAACTTGTGAAGGGCTCAAGGATGAAACTGTGGCAGTCGCGTTATTGCCTTCACCTTCTCCTCTGACGTCCTCAGGTCCACCGGCCGAACCACCGGCTGAACCACCAGAGACCTGTGCCCTATGAACTGGGTCGGCACTGTTTTGAAGTATCTGCAAGGGCAACAACGACGTACTTGCCACGGATTGGCTGGATATAAGGACGCAGCATTTTGCAGCCAGCATGACCCGCTTCGCATTGAAAATCGACACTCTCTCAAAATCCTTTTAAACGTGAAAACTGGCCCAGTCTGTATTGTGAAGTTCTGAATACGGCGCAGGTGTCACGAAAGAACTATATCGCTGGCCAGTAAAAAATCCTCTCTGATCAATAGCGTGTCAGTAAAGATCTCAACTTCAAAATCTGTATCCAGTGCTTCGTCAATCGCGCCTTGTCCCCTGTACTCCTCATAGGTGCTGGCCACCAAGAATTTTGTGCCGGAGTTTGAGTCGACATGAAGTATAATATCGGCAGTGTTGTTCTGCTCAAAGCCAGACACATTGTAGTAGGACGTGGTGGCTACAGGTCTCACCACAGTTGTAACCACAGGTTCTTCCTCGTCATCCGATATTTGCACGACGGTTTCATAAGTGTAACCGGTAATCGCGAGATCTATGCGGACTCCACTTTGAACAAATTCTGAAAGATCGATCTGGGAGAAGCCGGTTTCAAAGCTGGTTATCGTGTCGCGAAGTCCCAAACCGCTCCTGCTCTCTTCAACTGAGCGAAATACAAACAGGTCAGGGTTTCCGGTGGGTTCAGTTTGCTCTGTGTCTCGATAGCCGCCGTTGAGAATATCGCTTCCCAAACCTCCGTACAGCGTTTCATTGCCTCCACCGCCTCCCTGCAGAGTGTCGTTGCCGGATCCTCCCGAAAGGAAATTTCCACCATCAGTGTTTGAGGTTGAGCTCGTGTCTTGCCAGCCAATCAACAAATCGTTGCCGTCACCGGCCAAAAGAGTGTCTGCCCCAAGGCCGCCAAAAAGAGAGTCATCTCCGGCACCTGCATCGATGCTATCGTCTCCGGCATTTCCACTGAGCCTGTCGGAGACATTGCCACCAATCAGTGTGTCATCACCTTCCCCGCCAAAAAGGTGGTTTTGGTCCAAAGTGGAACCAGTGATTGAGTTGCTCAACGCGTTTCCGTTGCCGACCAGAACTCCGTCAGGCTCTGCTGGCCCCGTCAGCACGAGGTTCTCAAAATTCTCTCCAAGAGAGTAAGTTATAAGGTCCGTCTGAACGGTATCTATTCCGCTGCCGGTGTTTTCAGACACAGTGTCGTTTGCGCTGTTAACTATGTAATAGTCATTCCCGGTTCCACCTGACATCGTGTCGTCACCAGCTCCACCATTGAGGGTGTCATCCCCATCGCCTGCGACAATGACATCATCACCGTCACCGCCTTCCAGAAGATCACGTCCTCCGCCCCCAGCGAGCCAATCCATCCCATCTTCGCCCAGGAGAACGTCCGCAAGGTCGCCACCAATCAGTGTGTCGTTGCCTTCCCCGCCAAAAAGGTGGTTTTGGTCCAAAGTGGAACCAGTGATTGAGTTGCTCAACGCGTTTCCGTTGCCGACCAGAACTCCGTCAGGCTCTGCCGGCCCCGTCAGCACGAGGTTCTCAAAATTCTCTCCAAGAGAGTAAGTTACAAGGTCCGTCTGAACGGTATCTATTCCGCTGCCGGTGTTTTCAGACACAGTGTCGTTTGCGCTGTTAACTATGTAATAGTCATTCCCGGTTCCACCTGACATCGTGTCGTCACCAGCTCCACCATCGAGGGTGTCATCCCCATCGCCTGCGACAATGACATCATCACCGTCACCGCCTTCCAGAAGATCACGTCCTCCGCCCCCAGCGAGCCAATCCATCCCATCTTCGCCCAGGAGAACGTCCGCAAGGTCGCCACCAATCAGTGTGTCGTTGCCTTGTGCTCCTGAGAGTGCGTTGCGTGCGAAATCAGAACCCGTAATTTCATTATCGAGTGCATTTCCAGCTCCGGTTATCAGGTCACCTTCTCTAGGGGCACCAAGGAGCGTGAGGTTCTCGACATTGTCCGCAAGTGTAACTGCTAGAGCGAGGCTCTGAACCTCGTCCAGCCCTTGGTCGAAGCCCTCCTGAATGACGTCATTTCCATTATAAATCAGGTAGGTGTCATTCCCCAGACCTCCCAAAAGAGTGTCCGATCCATCGCCACCATCAAGCGTATCGTCGCCTTGTCCCCCCTCCAGTTGATCATCACCAAAACCACCAACCAGGCTATCCTCGCCGCGGCCCCCCTCAATGATGTCGTGCCCACGCTCTCCTCTAAGAGTGTCGTTCTGGGCTCCTCCCACCAATGTATCGTTGCCTGCGCCTCCAGCCAGAAGGTTTTGATTTCTCTCAGCTCCAAGGATTTGGTTGTCGTCTGAGTTGCCGGAACCTGTGCGAATGTTGCCCTCTCCGCTTGAACCAATGAGTGCCAAGTTTTCAAAACCTGAACCTAGAGTGAAGCTAAGTAGAGAGGTATTCACATCGTCCAATCCACCTCGGTTGTTCTCGAACAATTGGTCTCCAACGTTGTCTACAAAGTAGGTATCATTGCCTCGACCACCCTGCATCCAATCTGCACCGGCACCTCCGCGCAGGACATCCCGCCCTCCGCCTCCGACCAGCCTATCATTCCCAGCATTTCCAGATAGGTTGTCATTGTCCGCACCACCCTGAAGGGTGTCGCGACCTCTGTTACCCTGAAGAGTGTCAGTCCCGGATCCACCAATCAGTGTATCAGATTGCCCGCCCCCTAGCAGGCGGTCATTGCCAGCTTCTCCATACAAGACGTCAGCGCCACCCTGACCAAACAGCACATCACGCCCTTGGCCACCAAAGGCGCGATCGCCCCCTTGATTGCCTTGTATGCGATCACGGCCGTCATATCCAAAAAGGGTGTCGTTCCCACTTGAGCCAAAAAACCGATCTGCGCCTCCATAAAACAAGTTAATGAAAGCGCTTGTTTCCATAGGGGGATTCTCAATTACGGTGACGGCATCCAGTTCAAAGCTGGAAAGCTCAAACTCGAGGACACCGTTGGCAGACTGTTGATAACCAACAATCGTTCCCGAAAGCACGTCAAAGCGGTCCAGAGGATCAAAAGGGCGCTCAACGGACTCCAAGTCGCGGATCCTGTAGATCCCTTCGAACCCATTAGGCCCCGTGTAAATCACCATCCCGACATTGTTATTCAGGTTTTCAATTACAAACTGGAATGGGCCGACTTCTGAACCAACTTCAAAAGGGCGGTGGAATGTGACATCAACCATTGTACACCTACGTCAGAAAGCCAAAAAATCTCACACGAGAGGACCGATCGTCGAGACGTGCTGAGCACATACCAGAGATACTGGCAGATTCAATTTAACTTGAAAAGGAGCAGCCAGTCTGGCGTTCAGGTCAGAAGAACTGTGTGGCAGCTTAATGTGAGGATGGCTGTCTTGTGGGTAAACGGGCGGGGCCAGCTCATTGGCTCAGGCCTGATGGAAAACTGATGGGGTGGATGGCTCCTGCTCCAATCGGCGGAGTAATGCGCCATGCCGCCATAAACCCGCCGGTGCAAAGGCAGAGCTGCAGCGCGCGGCAGAGACTGCGCAGATCCATCGCGCGCACCTAGACCGCGCTGCAGATGAGGCGCGCCACTGGGCGGCGCTTTCTAATGAGTTGGAATTAATGGGAGGTCGCGTGCGCCTTTGTCTGCTTTGCTTGGTGTCCCTGCTGCCCGGTTGTATGGGGCGCGGCAGTGATCCGGCCCGATTGCCGCCGCCAAATGTGTCGGCCGATCTGTTGGCGCCTTGCGCGGGCTACACCGGAGCGGTGCCGACGACCGAGGGGCAGCTATCAAATGCCCTGATTGCCTAGGCGTAGGGGCGCAGTTGTGCCAATGGCAAGATGTAGCCCACTAGACCTGACCACAATAGCCCCACGCTCGTGTGGTCAGGTCTATTGGGCTTGGCTATACCTGCCGGTCACTCGAAACTAAGTGGTAAACGAGTGGGCGGTTTCCGCTCCGTCTGGAATGGCACCGGAAGACCCAGCCCAAGCCGGAAGCGAACGTTGAAAAGTACAGTGGGTCTTGGGTGTCGGTAAATGCAATGGGTGTGTAAACGATCATCCAGATTGAACATGTAAAAGGCTGCAAAGTCCGCTTAGCCAACCTCCACCTGAGCTGTGTGAATGTCCGCTTACGCCATAGTCGCGCATGAGGGCATAGTCCGCTTGGGGCTGACAGCGGTCATCAGAGCAACCTCTCAGGGGCGCTTACTGCCGAAAACCGGGTGCCGCACCGCCGCAAGTCCGCTAGGAGCCCTTTCTAACAAATGCTGCAACATGACCGAAGGGACACGAACTGCCAAAAGCGGACTAACGGCAAGATACGATTGCGTTGGAGCGTTCTGACCTCACCGTGGTGTTTGGTGGTTGATTTGCATCAACGACCCAAAACTGCAAGTTTGCCAGAACTTAGTTCTCTGTAATTCGACAATGAATGTGACAGCATGCCCAAAGAGCCTCAACATGGACAGAACGGCGGCCCCATCGAGCCGCGATGGCAGGTATGGGTTCTGCTTTTCGGGTTTTTGCTGATGGTTCTGGTCTCGGGCTTTTTGTTCGACTCCGGGCCGGTTCAGACCACCTTACCTTACAGCACTGTCAAGCAAATGATCCGAGACGGTCAGGTCGTTTCGGTGGATATGAAAGAGCATTCCATTGTCGTTACCACCGACAATGCGGATGCGGAAAACCCCGAAGTCTTCCGCGCCATAACCCCATCCCAAGGCGACCCCAATCTGCTTGTGCTTTTGGAAGCGCGCGGCGTCGAGATCCGGGCCGAAGAACCTACCGGTGGCTCGATCCTGTCCTACATCCTGCCCTGGATCCTGATCCTTGGGGTCTATTTGTGGCTACAGCGGCGCATGATGGGCAACATTGCCGGCGGGCCGGGCGGCGTGGCAGGCGGGCTTTTGGGCGGACGTTTTACCAAACCCAGTTCAACGCGTGAAAAAATCACCTTCGACGATGTCGCAGGCCAGGACCAGGCCAAGCGGGAGGTCGCCGAACTGGTCGATTTCCTGCGCGAGCCCGAGCGGTTTGAACGGGTCGGCGCCGAAGTGCCGCATGGAGTCCTGCTGGTCGGCCCGCCCGGCACAGGCAAGACATTGTTGGCCAAGGCGCTGGCAGGCGAGGCGGATGTGCCGTTCTTTTCCACCTCGGGTTCGGAATTTATTGAAATCTTCGTGGGCGTCGGCGCGGGCCGGGTGCGAAAGATGTTCGAGGCCGCGCGCAAGGCTGCCCCGGCGATCATCTTCATCGACGAGCTTGACAGCATCGGGCGCACTCGTGGCACCGGCCTTGGTGGCGGCCATGACGAGCGCGAGCAGACTTTGAACCAGATCCTGGCTGAACTGGATGGTTTCGCCGCACGCGAGGCGGTTGTCGTGCTGGCCGCGACCAACCGGCCTGACGTGCTGGACCCTGCACTGTTGCGTCCGGGTCGTTTTGACCGCCACGTCACGCTGCATCTGCCCGACAGGACGGCGCGCCGCGCGATCCTCGATATCCATGCCAGAAACCTGCCACTGGAAGACACCGGCGATCTGGACATCATGGCGGCGGGCACGCCGGGGTTTTCCGGTGCCGATCTGAAGAACCTTTTGAACGAAGCGGCGATCAACGCAGCGCGGCGCGACGCCAGCCTGATCACCCGCAATGACTTGGGCGACGCGCGCGACAAAGTGATGATGGGCACGGTACGCTCGCTTGCGATCCGCCCGGAAGAGAAGCACCGCCTGGCCGTGCACGAGACCGGTCATACCGCGGCGGCCTATTTCACCCCGGAGGCTGACCCGCTCTACAAGGTCACGATTATTCCGCGCGGCCATGCCTTGGGCGGCACCCATATGCTGCCCGAAAGCGAACGTCACACGCTGGATGAAGACTACCTGCGCGGCCAGCTTGTCACCCTTCTGGCCGGGCGTGCCGCCGAAAAGCTTCTGATCGGCACGGTCAGTTCCGGCGCTGACGATGATATTCGCCGGGTGACCGATCTGGCCCGGTCGATGGTGGCGCGCTGGGGCATGACTGAAGAGCTGGGCCCGGTCGATCTGCGGCAATCCGAGGATCACCCGTTCCTTGGCCAGTCCATTGCGCAGCCGAGGGATTACGCGGACGCGACCGCGGCACAGGTCGATGCGGCGGTGATAGCGTTGCTGAAAGAGGCCGAAGCGCAGGCGACGGGCATTCTTTCCGAGCACCGGCCACAGGTCGAATTGCTTGTGACATCTCTGGAGACAAAAGAGACGCTGGATTTCGATGAAATACGGCGCTGCCTGGACCCCGATAGCAAGGTGACACCATTGAAACGCCCACCGCGCGGGTTCGACAAAATCCCGCATGTGCGCTGAGCAACCAGCTGGCGCGCGGCGGCCAGTTCCCCATCAGCACCCAAAATGTGCCTCCAACCTGTCAAAAGCATGGTTGATCGCGTCATCTTCGACGCAATAGGCCATGCGGACGTGATGCTCACCCGAAGGGCCGAAGGCGCTGCCGGGGGTGACGGTGACGCGGGCCTGGTTCAACAGGTCGAGCGAGAACTGAACGGAATTGTCGTGATCCGTGACGACACGCGGAAACACGTAATAGGCGCCTTGGGGCTTTTGATAGCGAAACACATGTGGCAGACGGTCGAGCCGTTCGCAGATCAGCGCGCGACGCCGGGCGAGGACAAATTGAAAGCTATCCAGGTGTGCGGGTTCGTTTTCAAGGGCGGTAAGGGCGGCGATCTGGCTGATCCGCGGCGTGCAGATCATCGTCAGATCATGAATTTTTACGACCTCTGGCAGCAGCGCCTTGGGCACAACCATATATCCCGCGCGCCAACCGCTCATCGCGTAAGCCTTTGAGAAGGTAAAAAGGTAGGCGATGTGATCGGCAAATTCAGGGTCTGCCGCAAGGTTGAAATACCGGTCGCGGTTTTCGTAGGTAAAGTGGCTGTAGGGATCGTCGAGGATGATCAGCAATCCGTGGCCCTGGGCGATCTTCGCGGCGGCACGCAGGGTGGCCTGGGACAGGATGGCACCGGTCGGGTTCGAGGGCGTGACCAGAATGATCGCCTTGGTGCGTGGGCCGATCAGCCCGGGTAGGGAGCCGATGTCCAGCTCCCACCCGTTCGCTTCGTCCATCTGCCAGAAAACCGGCACGCCGCCGTTGAATCGGATCTGGCTGATATGCGACACGAATCCCGGGTCGGTAACGATCACCTCGTCGCCGGGATTGACGATGGCCTGCAGCAGGGTCTGCAACCCCTCCATGTTGCCCGCCGAGATCATCACGCGGGTTTCGGGATCGACGCTTTGCCCGGTGCGGCTTTGGTGTTCGCGTGCCGCTGCCGCGCGCAACTCCGGCAAGCCGCCGGGCAAGGCGTACATGCCGATCTTCGGGTCATCTTCCAATGCGCGCGCAACCGCGGCCCGGATCGGCGCCGGCGTCGGGAAGGACGGCAGCCCCCACGCCAGTGAGGCCGCACCGGGCACCCGGGCGCTGAGGATCGACATTTCCTTGATCGCCGACATCGCAAGCTGTTGCGATCGTGCGGCGATCAGGCGGTTCCTTGGGGATGTGTTTTGGTTCACGGTACACCTCATAACTTTCGCGCGGGGGCAGAAATTCCTTGGTTGGCGGAAGGCCTAGCAGGATACGAGACTTCGGTCCTGTCGCCTTGTTTCAGATCAAATTCCGGACTTTAGGGTGCGGGAGGGATCTGGGTCGAGTGCGCGATTGACGGCTCCCCCTGGGCCGCGCCCAGCACCAGAACCGGACACCGGGCCGCAGCGAGCACGTGACGCAACTGGTCATGCGTATGGAATGGTCCGGCGGACAGGTCCAGCACGACAGCGGAGGCATTCGTTCTGTTGATGAACGCCAGCAAGTCGGCTTCGGAGGCAAACCGTTCACGTTGCTGCGATTGTACATCGTTCAACTCGGGGATTTCCGGGCCAATTGACAAGGCAACGAGGTCGGCCCGCAGCCTTTTTGCCAAGTCCAGGGCAAGGCCTGCTCCACTCTGCGCTGCCGCACCGGGCGGGGTTATCAGTACGAGTTTGCCAGCCTGGTGATGGATTTCACGATGCCCTAGCAACAGAATATCCCAACCCGTCGCCGCTTTGCATAACCCGCTGATCAATTCGCCGTGGCGGCGTTCGAACGACCATTTGCGCGCCGCGGTCCGGGCCAACCCCACCAAGGAATTGCGAAACGCTTTGGCGTCGCTTTCAATCAAACTCCGGATTTGTTGGCACGTTGGCACGACGACAAGCGTGCCGCCGGAGGTCACGACGCGCTGCCCAGGCAAATCGAAAGTCTCGGTTACGATGGTTTCTTCGATCAGCATGCCGCCCAAATCCCCGGCCAGCGTTTCCGTCAGTTGCTCTGCCAGTCGTAACGCAGGCTGCGCATCTGCGAAGCAACTGGCGCCGATCAGCAAACGTTTTTGCGGTTCTGTCCGCGCGGTCATTTGTCCGTTCCGTCTTTGTCTGACTTCGCAGGGCGGGCAAACGCCTTACGCGTCTCTGCAAACCCGCGTAGCCGGTCCTCGACAAGAGCATTGATCGACCCTTCGGGAAAGTCACCGTCCTTGTCGCGTATGCCGGCTTCGGTTCCGGTCAGAATTGCGATGCCCTGATCAATCGTCTCCACCGGGATCACCCGGAATTTTCCGGCTTCAGCGGCCTCGACGACATTGGATCGCAACATCAGATGCTCGATATTGGATTTCGGGATCAGCACACCTTGATCACCCGTCAAACCGCGCGCGACGCAAGTTTCAAAGAAACCTTCGATCTTTTCGTTGACGCCGCCGATGGCCTGCACCTCGCCGGTCTGATTGACCGAGCCGGTCACCGCCAGTCCCTGCCGGATTGGCAGGCCTGACAACGCCGACAGCAGCGCATAGAGTTCGGCTGACGAGGCACTATCGCCGTCGATACCGCCATAGCTTTGCTCAAACACCAGACTGGCATGCAGCGAAAACGGCACGTCGAGCGCGTAGGTCGAGGTCAGATATCCGGCGAGGATCATCACGCCCTTGGAATGCAGCGGTCCGCCCAGTTCAACCTCGCGTTCGATATCGACAAGTTTTCCGGCCCCCATCCGCACCCGGGCGGTGATCCGGGACGGCCGGCCAAAACGATAGTCACCCAAGCCAATGACTGACAACCCGTTGATCTGGCCCGATTTTGCGCCGTCGGTGTCGATCAGAACCGTCTTGCGGGTGATTGCCTCTTGCATCCGATCCTTGATCCGCGAGGCACGTCTGTCCTTTTCGACCACGGCACGATCAATATCGCCATCTTCGATGTATTCGCTTCCACGACCTGTGGCGTAATGATCGGCCTCGCAGATAAAATCCGACAAAGCCCCAAATCGCAGCGACAGTTTCTGGCTGTCATCGGCCAGCCGTGTCGCCTCGTCCAGTAGCCGCGCAACGCCCGCGGCCGTCATCGGGCGCAGGCCCTCGCGCAAGGCAAAAGAGCCCACCAGACGCGCGAACAGAACCAGGTTATCCTCTGTCCGGTCGACCACATCCTCGAAATCCGCCTGCAGCTTGAAAAGATCGCCGAATTCCGGGTCAAGCAGCACCAATAGGGCATACAACCGACTGTCGCCGACCAGAACCACGCGCAGATCCAACGGGATCGGATCAGGTTCCAGCGACGTGGTTGAAATCAAGCTCAACCGCTCCGCCATCGACTGGATCGTGATTGCCTGGTTCTTCAGACAACGCTTGAGAGCGTCCCAGGCATAGGGTTCGCTTAGCACCCGGCGCGCATCCATCACCAGATAGCCACCGTTGGCACGGTGCAGCGCTCCGGGCCGGATCATGGAAAAATTCGTCACCAGCGAGCCCATGTGCGAAACATGCTCGATCCGTCCCGTTAACCGGTCGAGGGTTGGCAGGTCCTCGGTCTCGACCGGTGCGCCGGCCCGTGTCTCGCGGTCTTGCGACACCATCACGTTCACGACATAGCGGTCAAATTCCGGCTCGCGGTGGTACTTGCGGATCGCCTGGGGGAAGGGGCCGTCGCTTATCTCGGCTGCCGCTTGCAGAAACAGTTCTGCGTTCGAGATGATATCCTCACGGACTGTTTCAAGGTATTCGGCCACCGCCTCGATAGCCTGCAAGTCTGCCTCGACCTCCGCCACACGGGCAGACACTGCGCGTTCCGCCATCGCGGCATTCAGGCGCTCAACGCGTTTGCGATGCTCTTTTTCGAGCTTTGGCTCTTGGCGCAACACGGCGGCCAAGTCTTCCTGCAGACGCGCGATCTTTTCGTCGATCTGCGCCTGTTCGTCCTCGCTGAGCTTTTGGTAATCCTCGGCATTGACCGGCTTGCCGTCTCGGATCGCAGTCAGCAGGAAGCCCATTGGCGTCCGCAGAAGAGCAATATTCTCGGCCTTGGCGCGGTCGGCGAACGCGGCCATCGCCGCTTCCTGCGCCTCACCGAGTTCCTGTTCGATGGCTCGGCGTTGGGTCTGATATTCTTCAGACTCGAACAGCGCGGGAATGTCATTACCCAGATCATCGATCAGGTTCTGCATAGTGTGCTTCAAAGTCAGCGCCGTTCCCGGTGGCAGACGCAGCGCCTTGGGTTTGTGCGCTGCCTCGAAGTTGTTCACATAGGCCCAATCTGGTGGCAGTTCCCGTGTCGCGGCCTGGTCGCTCAGAAGCTTCAGAACGGCCGTGTGCCGCCCTGTTCCGGTCGGCCCCAAGACAAAAAGGTTGAAATCGCGATGAGTTATTTTCGACGACAAGCGAATGGCGTCCAATGCCCGCGCCTGACCAATCAGTTCGGAATGTTCGGCGAGATCTTTTGTTGATGCAAATGGAAGGGAAGCCGGATCGCAACGCTGTCGCAGCTTGTCAGTAGGCAAGGCGTCCATATTGTGGTCTCCCGATCCTTGATTTCCCAGCCCAATGGCATGCTAGATACATTGCTCCGTAGCTTGTTCTGTGGGAATGATCTTAGTCAAGATCGATAACTTTATTCCGGCAGCTAAGCGCAGGAAGCTGACACTTGAGCTGACACTGCGAATTCACACTTTGTCCGCTCAGTCGACCTTCGCACCTGAAAATCGCGAGTTTTCCCGACCGATGCTTTCGGATGACCGGTTTGAGCCCAAAAGGACAACGTCGGGCCAATTCTTGGACACGGATAGCGCGATGCGGTAGTTAGCAGAAAGCCGCTTCAAAGGAAGAAATATGACTGCTATTCGATACTTCGCATTACTTGTTGTGCCTAGCATATTTGCGGTTCTATTGTCATTTGCCGACAAGCCAGACAATGCGACTGCTTTGACGACTGATGCGTTTCTTTCTGCACTATTATCTGGGGATGAACAGAACGCACAAGCTCAGCTGACGAAATTCATCAGTGACATTGAGGTGAAGCTGGAAGTAGCGTTGGCAGACCCTGAACGAAAGCACTTTAAGCGACTGGCTTGGTTGGAGAATTTGGCGATCCTTTCAATTATCGGTGGATTTTGTTTGCTTGCGTTAATCATCTCTCCAAAACTGTCACCCCTGTCGAAGGCAAATGCGCTTACGGCCTTGGCTGTTGGATACTGCATCGCTAAAATTACCGTCGGTTTTCAATATATTGAGTGGGTTGAATTTTTAAACTGGGCGCTTTTGGGCTTTTCTGGTGCATTTCTAGTCGTGGTGTTTCGGGGCTATCTCCAGAATATGAACTGGAGAGGTTCACGTTGACGGTTTTTGGTGTGTGTCTCACCCGTACTGGTTCAGAAGTGCCAACGGCAGCAATGTCCGCTCAGCCGCCGTTGACACCCCAAGCGCGTGGATTTTCCGTACCAAACTAATCAGTTGACTGGCTCGAGCCCAAGTTACCGGATATCGTGCAACGCACAAATCTCAGCATCGGTTGAGGATTTCAATTGCGCAATAGGGGTTGGGCATGGACATTGAGGACATTGAGGACATTGAGGACATTGAGGACATTGAGGACATTGAGGACATTGAGGACATTGAGGACATTGAGGATGATATAGACATTGTGAAGATGTACGAAGATTTTCGAAATCAATATCCCGAATTGGCCAAAACCGTAGATGCCATACACGTGACAGTCTGGGACCGTGCCGATGAAGCCATTTATTGTTGGTTCGGAAGTCTTGCTGAATCACTCAACCGCCAAATGGGAGTTCCAGGACAAAACATTGATTTTCTATCTGCATTCGAGTTTTTCGATGTAAAGTACCGTGACGGCAGCAAGGAAGTGAAGGACTGCATTGATGTCAGTTTTGTCGAGAACCTATTTTGGCGGGTTAGTCCGCAGAATGCTACTCCTGTTTGGGGTTTTCTGCCACAGAGTTTGCAACAGCTATATCTTGGTTTTCATGGCCGCCCCCCACCAAATGGGTTGATTTGAAGACCGCCAAACGAGCGTGAAATCAGCCAGTTGCGTCGATCCGTTTGAACCACTCCGCTTAGCTGCCCTTCAATCCTAGATCTCGCTGCAGCTCTCACCAATACCCGCTTTTTACGCGGCATCGCAGCGTTTTCAAACTGCGTTCCTGGGGCGAAGGTCTGACTTTGCAAAGGTTGCTATCTGCGCAGAGCCGACGTCGACGCCTAGTCCCGCGAAAGCTAGATCGTTACCCCATATGTCGTGATCGGTCTCATCGACGAGAACGGCCCTGACCGGCCTTTGGGCGACTGGCCAGATTCTGCGTTGCAGCTTCACCAAACCAGCCATTCGACACGTTGTGCAGCATTTTAGTTGGCCGGAGGCCAGGGCTGCGGACAAAACCGACCTTGGGTTGTTCATCTTCGCTGGCGCAGCATTACTTTGCGAGTGCGGCAAGACCCTTGTCGCAACGCAGCGCAAGTCACCGAAGCGGTCATTGAAGGCAGCGATGATGGGCGTAACGGTCGCGTATACGGGGAGCATTGTTCAGACAAACTATTCTTCTGAAGTCACTCCGGAAACGTATTTCGCACTGAACGCCTTTTCACCGAGCCGCTCAATCAAACTGAGCTGAAGCTCAAGCCAAGCTTTGTGCCCCTCTTCGTCAAGTGCGATCTGCTCAAAGAGCGTCCGAGATCCGATATCACCCGTCTTCATTGCGTGCTGGGCGGCGGCGGTATAAAACTCGATTGCTTCCAATTCGTCGGCCAAATCAGATTTAAACATGCTAACAAGGTTTTCCGCCTGGATAGGCTTTTTGTAGAATTTCAAATCGGGATTGCCGTTAAAGAACATAATTCTCGCCATATAAAGATCAGAATGACCCAGTTCTTCTTACATTTCCGCCCGCATTTGGGCGGCTAGTTTGTCCAGACCCTAATCATCGAGCACATGGGCATGCAGCTGGTATTGATGTGCTACCGTGAGCTCCATGTGCAAGGCTTTTTGAAGGTATTTCATTATCTGGAATTTTAGCAACCTCTCTTACTTTGATTTGCGAACACGATGATGGATAGCAGATTTCGACAATACCACATTGATATAGGCCAGCGCCCGACCTACCCGCTTACTTATTCTTTGGCCGAATGCTCGAAGTTCGATGCAATCTTCGAATCAAAACGATTAAGTGGCACACGCAGCACTGCGCGGCCCTGAAGGTCGGGTTCAGGAAGGCGCCCGCCGCGAATGTTGATCTGCAGCGCATAAAGCATTTGACCGGGAAGAGGCAGCGTAGCATCGCGCGCACCCCGCACGGAAATGAACTCTTCCTTTGTAGTACCGTCCTTGACGTGAATGTTGGACGCCTTGTGCTCCGCAACGGTTGCCATACATGCCTCCGCGCGGCCGCCCTTGCAATAATCGTGGCCAACGAAAACGCGAGTCTGGCCGGGCAGTGCGAGGATTGCCTGCAGACTATCCCATAGCTCAGACGAGGAGCCACCAGGAAAATCCGCACGCGATGTTCCGCTATCGGGGACCATGAAGGTGTCATGGGCAAAAACCGCATCGCCAATCTTGTATGTGATGGAAGCTAGGGTGTGACCGGTCGAAAGCGAGACCTCCACGTCGCACTTGCCGACTTTAAAAGTATCCCCCGCCTTAAACAGGCGGTCCCAGTAGTCGTCACGGCCGTTCAGGCTGTCATCGGCGTAGAAATCCGACCAGATTTCCTGCACCTTCATTACCAGTTCGCCGATTGCCTGTTTGGGTACCCCACCAAGTTTTTCCTTAAGATAAGCCGCTGATGAAAAATGATCGGCGTGCGGATGCGTGTCGAGCACCCATTCCACCTCGAGCCCCTCGGACTTCACGTAGTACAGGATCTCGTCTGCACTCGCTGTCCAGATCGCACCGGCTGCCGGATCAAAGTCGAGCACTGGATCGATGATGACAGCAGCCCTAGTGGCCGGGCACCATGCCACGTATTGCCAGGAACCGGTCGTCTTTTCGTAGAATGCAGCGACATTCGGACTGCCGGTTTCGGTCGAACTGGGAAAAAATTGCATTTTTGTGCGTCTTTCTACGATAGTTGCTTTCAGCCGATTGCTCTACAGACATTCACCAATGCGGATTGGCACGCATGATGATGCAGCTGGAATTGGTGAGTTGTGGTCAGTAGCATATGCTTTGGGGAAACGGGTTTCGGTGTCGGGTTCCCGCGCCACCTTCACTCGCTCCAGCCATGCACGTGCACATCGCGCCCGGAATGGCCCTTCATGATCTTCACGGCGAGGGCTTCCCTTTCCTTGTCCCGCGTTCTGACCCACATCAGAATGCCGCCGTGTCGAATTTGATTTTCATAGTAGTCCTTATGATGCTTTCCAACGCGTCGCGCCAAAAGTGTGCCGATGACGGCGGCGGGACTGCCGCCGATGGCGACGGCCGCAATGGAGGCCGCCAGGGTACTCGCAGGCGTTAGCATCGCCGTCATCGCGATGGCCGACCCCAAAAAGAAAAACCCACCTGCGATGGCCCCTTCAAGTTCGCCGATCGCTTCTTCGGATACGAAATGAGCCCTGGGCGCTTTCGGATCGTCCTCAAGGTCGGACGAGCGCCAATAGGCTTTGCCAAGTTTCTCTTGCAGAGCCTCATCGCTACCGAGAAGGCTGATGTCGGAATGATGAAACCCAACCGAACGCAGATCGTAAAATGCGGCCTGTTGCGCTTCGAATGTATCAAAAACGCCGACCGCTTCTGGAATATTGATATAGGTGGTCTTGCTGTCGTCCGACTTGGGTTCTGCTTCGGCCATTCCGGTCTCCATTACATTCGTGGCTATCCATTGTTTATGTCAGGTTATGCAATTGAGAGGCGAATGCATTGAGATACATCAAGGGGCGACGCCCCGCCGTGCCCTACCATAGCTCAGAGATCGAAAATTCAGGTTGTCCATGACGGGCGGAAGCCAGAGATGGAACCTGGCTTGAACCAGAGGAGATATTCAATGAGCCACGTTACACGGATAGCTGCCGAGGACATGCTTGGGGTTCTGGACGACAACGATTTTGCCGCGATTGAAGCGACGGGCGCGAGTCTGGCAGATATCGCCGAGGCCAAGTCGTTGGCGGATGGTATCAGCGATATTGCTGGCCAAGGCGAACGCGCGCTCACAGGGCCGACGAAAGAGGTGCTGACGATACTCAGCGCAAGGAACGCATGATGGACAAAAAGCGCCTTGCCAAAGCGATTCTTGATCCGCCGTCCATATTCGATATGCCTGAGGACGTTTTGACAGATGAAAGCCTTACGACATCGCAAAGGATCGAGATCCTGCGGCGATGGGAGTATGATGCCTGTGAGGTCAGTGTCGCTGAAGACGAAGGCATGCCAGCGCGAAATGGTGAGGTGTTGCAGCAGATACTGCAGGCCCTGCAAAAGCTTGTTGGCGATATAGATACAAGTGAAACACCCCCCACCAAGCAGGGCGGCTTGTCTCGTGAGGCGCTGAGGCGCACCAACCGAAAGGCCTGAGGACTTGGTCGTTTCACCGGTCATCCCTTTTGCAGTGTGGGCAAGCCTGCTTGCCGGTCTGGTAACAACCATTGGGGTCCTGACTGTACGGCACTTCAGCGATTGGGGTCGCCGAAATGCCGTCTATTTTGCCTGTTTCGCCGCGGGCGCCTTGATCGCCGTGTCTTTCCTACATTTGATGCCAACAAGCCTTGAGTTGAGCCGCCAGGGCCCTGTCTTCATGCTAACCGGCTACCTCGTGATGCATTTTATGAACCGGTTTCTGACAACACAGGTTTGCGACAAACCAACCACAGCGGACTATGCCATTGGCCTGGTTGCCATGTTCGGGATCGGGTTCCACTCTTTCGTTGACGGCGTGATGTACTCCGTCACATTCACTGTCAGCTTCTTCACTGGTGTTGTGGCCGCACTCGGCATGGTGCTGCATGAATTTCCCGAAGGCATCATCACCTATGTCCTCTTGCTGCGCAGCGGCTTTGGCGACAGGAAGGCACTCGTTCTTGCCCTTGTGTCGGCAGCTGCAACTACGCCCCTTGGAACACTTATGTCCTATGGTTGGATCAGTAACATAGATAAACCGGTCTTAGGCAACTTGATGGCAGGCTCGGCAGGAGCGCTGTTTTATGTCGGGGCAACGCATTTGCTTCCAATGGCCGAACGTGAACCGCGCAAATTCTCACTGGTCGTGTTGGGCGCGGGGATTGCGACGGCATTGGGGATAACAATGGGCGCTCATTAAGCAACTCGTTCGAATGTCTTCCTAGTTAGCGAGCCCAAGGCACTGATCAAAACATGTTCAGCCAAACACGACGTCCAGAAACATCATGACCACCACACCCACGATCAGGCCTGCTGTGGCACCCTTGTGGTGGCCGTGCCGATGTGTTTCCGGGATTATTTCATTGCTGATCACGTAGAGCATCGCACCTGCTGCAAAGGTCAGCCCCCATGGCAAGAGAAGTTGGGAGGCACTCACCGCAACAACTCCGGCCAAGCCTGCCACCGGCTCGACCAGTCCTGTCGCGGCAGCGACGAGGAAAGCGTAGTTTTTTGAGTATCCTTCGGACTGAAGTGCCAGCGCGACTGCCAGACCCTCCGGCGCGTTCTGCAACCCAATACCGACCGCAAGAGATATCGCCGCAGCAATGTCGCCGCCTCCGAAACCAACGCCGACGGCAAGGCCTTCGGGAATGTTGTGCAGCGTGATCGCGATTACAAACAGCCAGATCTTTCGAACAGAGACGGCCTTTGGACCTTCAAGGCCTTTGGTAAAGTGCCGGTGCGGCACTCTTTCATCCAATAAGTAGATGGATGCGGCACCAAGGATGATTCCACCAACTGCAATCAGTGCCGGGATTGCTCCCACACCATATTGTTCCTCAGAAAATTCCAGTCCCGGAATGATGAGCGAGAAGTATGAGGCGGAGAGCATAACACCAGCCGCAAACCCGAGCAAAATGTCGTTCAGTTTGCGCGAAACAGTTTTGCCAATCAGAATTGGCAACGCTCCGATCGCGGTCATCAGGCCGGCGGCGAGACTACCCAAAACTCCAAGTGCAATAACGTTCATCTACATCCCGCCGTGAAAATGTTTGTGGCTAGGCTCTGAAAGCCTGCAAAGCGTAGCGGAGCAGACCTCCGTTTCTGCCATCTGAACAGCGGGATAGCCCGCTATCTGATCCTACGCCCTATTCTCTCTGCGTTCTATGTGAATGGCCGGCTTTTTCCGCCGTATCAAATACTCGAGTCCGCGCTGATGCAGCGAAAATCGTGCTGCGAGCGAGCGCAGCGAGAATTCGGCTCGTCTCCTAGGCGGGCCTGCATTGATCATGTGCGCTAAAAAATGAAGGTTAGGATTGACGAAGAATACGTTGAATCTCGGCAAGAAGATATTGAGCCAGGCCGGTATGTCATGCTGGCGATTTCGGACACCGGCGAGGGTATCCCGCCGCAAAATATTCACAGTGTTTTCGAGCCATTTTTCAGCACAAAAGGCCCCGGTAAAGGCTCTGGATTGGGTCTCTCCATGGTTCAGGGGTTTATGAAGCAATCGGGCGGAAGTATTCGTGTTTATTCTGAAGTGGGGAAGGGCACGATTTTTAAGCTCTATTTTCCGGCGGTTTTTGACACGATTGAAGACAAATCTGATGCGGCGGCAGCAGCCCTTCCCAAGGTCACCAGCGGAACCCGCATTTTGGTTGTCGAAGACGAGCCGGTTTTGATGACTATCATTGTAACGATCCTGGAACGAAATGGATATCAGGTGATATCGGCAAACTCGGGCGACGCGGCACTTGAGCAGTTTGAACGCAGCGGCCCAATTGATCTGTTGCTCACCGATATTGTAATGCCGGGAAGATTGCAGGGCCCTAATCTGGCAAAGGAACTCCGCCTGATTCAGCCATCTCTTCCCGCGATTTTCATGTCCGGATTTGCGAACGAGGCGACCGTACATGGCAACGGGTTGCGTCCAGAGGACATCAGAGTCATGAAGCCCATCTCGCGTGCGACGCTGATCAAATCAATCGAAAAAGCTCTCATAGCATCGCCGACAAAACCGCCCCCGCCAACCTGAGCTTCGCAGCTCAGGTGTTGCCAGCGCGAAATCTTCAGTCGAGTCCGCCAAGATCACGCAAGCGCTGCGACAACCGCGCCTTGGTTTCGGGTGGTTCTGCTCCGATAGCCTGAACCACCTGGTCCAGCTTGCTGTGAGCGCCATGTAGCTGATCTAGCAGCGACATTATTATAACCAGCGCATCCTCGTTCACGTCAAAATCATCCGTCAACTCACAGAGCAGCGTAATCCGGCGCACATCCAACATGTAGTAGCGCGGACCTTCCGTCGTGGTCACGGGGGTTATGATACGCAAACGTTCAAAATGGCTCAGGCGCTCGGCGGTCAACGCGGCGACGCTCTCGATCACCTGCTCTGGGGCATAAGCATTGGTCATGATGTCTCCTTGCCTGCGCGGGGGTTGTAGGCGTGATCTTTCCGCCAGCTCTCCATAAAGTGTTTCAGTGCGTCGTCGATCTGGGGCGGGCTGACAATGCGCAGCGTAATCCGTTGATCTCCCTTGCCGGCGCGTCCCTTAACTCCGCGCCCTTTCAGCCGCAGCACCTGTCCGGAACTCGCACCGGGCGGCACGGTCACGCTCACGGCACCCGTCACCGTGTTTACGGGAACTTTTCCACCAAGGATTGCCTCGTCAATGGAGATGGGCAAGGTGACCAAAATGTCATCACCATCGCGTTCAAACTCTGCACTGGGGGTGACGTCGAGCGTGATAAACGCGTCGCCAGCTGGGCCAGCCCCGAGCCCGGCTTCGCCTTTGCCACGCAGCCGCAGGGTCTGCCCATCCCGCGCCCCTTCTGGGATCGTAACCTCCAGCGAATTGCCGTCTGGTAAGGTGATCCGGGTCTTGGTCCCCCGTGCAGCATCCAAAAACGCTAGGGACAGGCGGTACTGTGTGTTTTGGCCCGGCCAGTTACCACTTGGCCTGTCACCAGGAGATGCACGGCTTTGACCCGCTCCACGGCTGCGGGCGAATTGGGCGAAAAAGTCATCCGCATCGAACCCTTCACCGAATGGATCCCCCCCTGCTTGGGTATAGGGGTTTTCTGGCCTGCGCGCCTCGTCGCGGTAATAGCCACGTGGGGCTTGCTCGGCGCCAGTTGCGTCGATTTCCCCTGCATCAAACCTGCGCCGCTGCTCGGGGTCTTTAAGCAGGTCATAGGCGCGACCCGCATCCTTAAACAGCTCTTCGGCCTCTGGATTATCTGGGTTTAGGTCGGGGTGGTTGACGCGCGCAATCTTGCGGTAGGCTTTCTTTATTTCTTCTGCGGTGGCGCCTTTGGACAAGCCAAGTGCTGCATAGGGGTCTTGTGTCATTATTTGCTCCGCATTTGGTTGATATTTCACCGCAGACGTAAGGGAGTGCAACGCAGTGCAGCCGCTGACAGGTTTTGCACAGGTTGCAGGGGGACCATGACGTATCCTTTCACGATCTGAGGCCAACATCTACTGAGATCTGCTGGACGCCCATCGCAACTATTTGGTCATATCGTAGCACGCATTCGGACAATTCGCATCTCACCGGGGCTGCATGTCCCCCCCCGAGTGCCAGCTTCAAAGCGCCGAAATTGATTGCGGTTGTTGCCTGCGGTTGTTGCCTGTGGTTTTGGCCTCTCTCGTGAATGTTGCGGAAATCTCGCCTGCCTCCGTCATTTTTCGGTGTTGCCTGCAAAGCCTTTCGTGGCGATGGTCTTGTGGGCGAAGTGCATGCATCTGAAAAGATGCGTTCTGGTTTCAGGTAATTATCAAAGCGATGCGGCGCGGCCATGATTTGGATCAATATCTCTAACGCGCGTGTCGTTAGGCTGGGCTACAATGCGGTCGAAAAATTGGAGTGAAATTTCATGGGCGACACAGAGCATAAGATCACGGCCATCAATATTCCGGAAGCGGTCGGCGTTTTTGACACTTTCGAGGATCTTCAAAAGGCATTCTACGATCTGCGGATGGTTGGCTTCAGCCGGTATGATATCAGTCTTCTCGGCAAGCAGGAGGCGCTGGAGGAAAAGCTTGGCAAGGCCTATTGGCGCGCGTCTGATCTTGAGGATGATCCCAAAGCCCCACGAGCCGCCTTTGTGTCCGAAGAAGCGATTGGCGAGTTGGAAGGCAGTATAGCGGGCGGCTTTATGTTTCTGGGGTCGTATATTGCCATGGCTGCGATGCTAACGGCAGCAAGCACAGTTGCGGCGTCCATCGCCGCTGTCGCGATTGGAGGTGTGCCTGCCGCCGTGATTGGAACCCTGCTGGCACGACGTGTCGGCCAGCATCACAAAGACTATTATGCGACACAGATCGAGCACGGCGGTATCTTGCTCTGGGTGCGGGTCGACAACAAAGACAAGGAAGATGTCGCCGTGAAAATCATGACGGCGCATTCCGGGCGTGACGTACATGTCCATCCATGGAGCGAATGAGCAGCGTCCTGACGCTCAGTTGCAGTGATGCTGCTGCGCGGGCCGGACGTTCCTTTGGTCCGCGTGTTGCATCCAACATCCTGCCTTTGCGCCCCAATAATTCAAAGCCCAGCCCCTAAAACAATGGGGCTTGACCCTAAAATACGGGGTCCTGCCCCTAATAGTACGGCTGTTGTTTCTCGCGAAAGGCCTTCAAACCGATTGCAAGATCCTGCCCCTCCGTATGCGCTTCGAATTCATCGATTTCCGCATTCATGCGTGTGGACCGCTCCAAGGTGTTCTTGGATGGATGAATAAGGCCCTTTATCCGTCGGATCGCCTCGGGGCTGCATTGAGAAATCTCTTCAGCAAGGTCTTTGGCGCGCTGCAAAAGCGCATTGCCGTCAACCACTGCATTCACAAGACCCCAATCCAGCAGTGTCTCTGCGCTCACCAGTTTTCCAGTGTAAAACATTTCAGCAGCACGTGCTGCTCCAATCTTTTCTGAAAGACGCACGGTCGCGCCCGCGGTTGGCACGATGGCATAGCGCGCATGGCCATCTCCGATCTGTACGCCCTGCGCTGCAATGACCAGGTCACAACACAGCAAGAGCTCCAGCCCGCCGGCCACAGCGACGCCCCCGACTGCCGCGATCACGACCATCGGCAGATCCTCGATCTTTGCAACGATCGCCTGATTGCGCGCCATATAGTCAACCAAAGTCGTGGCGCCGCTTGCAAGCGCCTGCTCAAATTCGATCAGATCGCCACCAGCCGAAAAGGCCCGGCCCGAGCCCGTGATAATCACCACGCGCACATCGCGCCTTTTGGCCAATGCTGAGACATGGAGATCCAGCCCGGTCATCATCTCCTGCGACATGGCATTCATCGCGGTGGGCCGGTTAAGCGTCAGCGTCGCCACCTGGCCTTCGAGTGTCAGGGTCACGGCCTGTTCAGCCTGGGCTGGCGCCTCTGCGCGGATCACATAGTCCTGGGTCAACGGCTCCAGCGCCGCGCGCAGTTTCTGCAAACCATCGGGTGTCGCGCCAGAAATGCTGACGTCCACGCGCTTTGACCCTTTGGGAGCATCTGGAAATGCAACAGAGACCACCACCGCCGCCGCACCGCATGATTTTTCGGTTTCGATTCGAACCTTTTCCTCTATGGCCATTTCGACCAGGTGCGGTTTGAAAACTTTGCCCACTGCTGTCACCGGGATTTCGTCGATGCAATTTATGAACTTGGGGCAGGCCGGAGCTTCGTGAATATGCTCTTTCAGAAAGGCTGCAAAGGCGGTGAGGTCAATCTGTGCCCCGGGACGCGCCACAAAGAAAAGCGCAGGGACTTCACCCGCGTAGGCGTCGGGCATGGCGACCGCAGCACTTGCGGCGACCCCTTCAAACCGATTGGCAACCTCTTCGATCGCAGTTGGGTCGATATTATGGCCACTGCGCACGATCAGATCCTTTTCGCGCCCTGTCAGAAACAGCCTTTCATCCTCGGAGAGATAGCCTAGATCTCCGGTCGTCAGCCAACCGTCGTCATCAAGCGTGCCTTGGTTTTGTATTTCATCCAGATAACCGGGGAACACCTGGGGACCCCGCACCTGAACCAGACCGCTTTCGCCGGGGTCACACAGACGCAGTTTGTCGCCACCTGGCGCAACTATGCGGGTCTGCGCGTAAGGGGCGCGCATCCCCGCGCTTCCGGCGATGGCAGTCCCATAGGCGGGGTTAAAGGCAATCGCCGCCGCAGTTTCCGTCATCCCGTAGGTCTCGCAAATCTTGATGCCGGTTCTGGTCATGAACCGTTCGCTGACCGAGGCGGGCATGATCGCACCGCCCGTCCCCGCCATGCGCACGCATGAGAGATCCAGATCCGGTGACCATGTTTCGCACAGCGCGCCAATAGACGTAGGCACGCCATTGACGACCGTGACGCCAAAATCCTGCGCTATCTGCCAGTAGTTTTCAGTGACTTCACGTTGGCGCAATCCATAGGGAGAGGGGATCACATTATGCCCCCCGGCGGCCAGCACGGACAGTCCGACTGTAATCGTGCCGCCCACATGGAAGAATGGAAACCCATTCAGCACGACATCCTTTTCGTCATAGCCAAAGACCTGCGCAAAACTGAAGGCGGCATGGATCTGATTGCCATGGGTCAGTTGCACCAGCTTGGGCCGCCCAGTGGTGCCGCCGGTGTGAAACATTGCACAAACCATGGCGCGGTCATCTGATGGGCGAAAATCAAGCTGATCCTGCCGCGCTGGGCGCATATGTGTCGCAAGCGGGGTGAAGCCTTCGGGCAGATCCTCTGCCTCTCCCAGCACCACGACATGGCACAGCGATTTGACAAGAGGCACAATCTCGAGCGCCTTGTTCCAGCACATTTCATCGGCACCGCGCGCCGGGATCACAAGGATGCGCGCGCCCTCTGCCATGAGAAGATCTGCAATCACCTCGGGCGACAGAAGGTAGTTTATCGAACTGGCCACACCCGCCACCTGCGCCCCGAACAAAAGTGCGGGAAACTCGGGCAAGGTCGGACATAAAAAGGCGACAGGGCCGCTGTCAGGGGTGATGCCAAGCCCGCGAAACATATTGGCAGCACCGGTCACAGCCTGCAAAAGCCCATCATGCGTGAGCGTAAGCGCCACATCACTGGCATTTGGGCTGTTGAGGACTGTCAGAGCCTTACGCGCACCGTCATTGGCGGCTGTTGCCAGAAAAAAATCGTAAATGTTGCGCGCCGGAACGGCTTCGTCATAGGGCAAGGCTTCGATCGCGCGGATGTCGCTGATATCGCGGACTTTGCGCAGTGGGCGGGTGGTTGGACGCGGCTGGGACATCAGTGAACCGCCGCATACATAATCATGGCTTCATCGGCTTCGCTGCCGTCCAGTTCCTCAACGATGCGTCCCTGCCGACAAACCAGAATTCGGTCAGAAATCTTCATAACCTCTGGCAGGTAAGAGGAAATCATCAAGACGGCGACACCCTCCTCGGCGAGCTGATGGATCAGTTGATGAATCTCGGCGATGGCCCCCACATCGACGCCGCGGGTTGGTTCATCAAAAATGATCAGCCGAGGCTTTTGCAACAAAGCCTTGGCGATCACGACTTTTTGCTGATTGCCGCCCGAAAGCTCGATCACGCGGGCGTCGTTATTAATCGCCCGCACACTCAGCGCTTCGGTCCATGTCTGGGCGATCTCTTTCATCTCACGCATATTCACCGTCTTTGATTTGGTCACACCCCCGGCAAGCGCGCCCATGTACAGGTTTTCCGAAATGGACATGGTTTCAAAGAACCCCTCTTGCTTGCGGTCTTCGGTGACATAGATGATCCCGTCTTTCACAGCCGGTCTGGGAACACGGTAGCGCACGGGTTGGCCATCCAACCGGATTTGGCCGCCATGGAAAAAGTCGCGTTTGTCTACGCCTGCGATAATCTTGGCCGCCTCGGTCCTCCCCGAGCCGATCAGGCCGAACATTCCCGTCACCTGTCCGGAAAACACCGAAAACGAGGTGTTGCGCACGATATTGTTCATCGACAGGTTCTGAACACTCAGTATTTTTTCACCGGGCTTGCGGATGTCTCTCTCGGCGGTGCCGTAAAGCT
This sequence comes from Phaeobacter sp. SH40, assembly GCA_965641885.1. Taxonomy (GTDB): domain Bacteria; phylum Pseudomonadota; class Alphaproteobacteria; order Rhodobacterales; family Rhodobacteraceae; genus Pseudophaeobacter. The sequence goes on from OZ282574.1 coordinate 127,786, forward strand.
CTTCGGTCAGGGCGCGGCCAACCATGGCCTGCACAATCTTTTCGCGGTCCAGCTCGGCGGTGGGCGCGGTTATCACCAATTCCCCATCTCGCAGAATTGTTATCCGGTCGGAAATCGCCAGGGCTTCCTCCAGCGCGTGACTGATAAAGACGATCGACACGCCGCGCAGGCGCAGACGTTTCACAAGTGAGAAAAACTGATGCTTCTCCTCGGGCGTCAACGTCGCTGTCGGCTCGTCAAAGATGATGACCTTGGCCTGATGGTGAACCGCGCGGGCAATTTCGACCATCTGCTTTTGTCCGGCTCCAAGCGATTGCACCAGGGCCGTGGGGTCAACGTTGAAATTGAGCGATTGCAGAAATTGTTGCCCGGCAATGTAGAGCCCGCGCAGCCGGTGGAAATGCTGATCGTCGGTCAGATAGATATTCTGCGCCACACTCAGCGACGGCACCAAAGAGGTTTCCTGATAAACCATCGCAATCCCGCGGCTCAGCGCATCAGCAGGCGAGCGCATCTCTACACGTTTGCCTTCGAGATATATTTCGCCCGCAGTCGGGTCCACAACGCCTGCGATCATCTTGGTCAGGGTCGATTTCCCTGCACCGTTTTCTCCAAGCAAAGCATGTACTTCACCAGGCAGGAGGTCAAAATTCACATCCTTTACAGCATGGACGCCGCGATAGGATTTTGTGCCGTTTCTAAGCTCGATCAACGGGGTCATGACGTACCTTTCTGGGTCTCGAACAGCGTGGCGACGACAACACCGTCACCGCGAGAGGCCACATAGGTCTGACCGTTGTGTTCAACCGCACTGGTCACGCCATGGGTCCGGCCATCGGCGCGGCTGTGCAGGCTTTCGACTGGTTGCAGGTCGGCATCAAGCCGCACGCAAAGCCCGGCCGAGAGGGTCGGCGCCCATGGTTTTAGCCGACCGAGCTGTTTGACGCTGCCGCCCTGAAGCGGCTCGTAAAAATCCCGCCCTGATCGCAGCTTTGGCGAAATCCAAAACTCCTGAGGGACAGCCTCGATCATGCGGCTGCGGTAGGCGCGTTCGCGCAGCACAAATTCCACAAGCTGGCTGCGCGGGGCAAAAACCGATAGCGCGAAGCCCTGGCCCATCGCGCAAAGGCGTCCGGGATAGCCGACCAGATCAGCGCAGACGACCTTGCGCTCATGCGGTTTTTCGAGATTGACGCGGAGCAGCCGATGACGCCATGCCTCAGAGATGATCAGCTCATCACCGTCTGGCGCCAGCCCTGCGGGGTATGCCAGGCCATCCAGAAGCTGCGCGCTGTCGCCGCTGGCCAGATCAATCCGGTGCAGGCTGCCCGAGGCGTTTGACTGGAGCAGGTCCCGCTGCCAATCTTGTGCGTCACAGTCCCTGGATCCGTTGGTCAGATACAGCGTGTCTCTCAAAGCGGTCATCGCCGTGATGCAGGTCAGACCGGGAAAGGGGCCAAACGCCTTGCCATCATGCGCGCCGCCGATGAAATGCAGCTGGCCGTTGCTCAGCGCCACGGCCAGCCCCTCTGCGCCGACAGCGGCAAGAGCGGCAATCGGGACCTCAAATTGCTGCGCAATTTCGAATTCTGCTCCTGACAAAGAACAGAGCCTGTTCGCGGCCGAAGCCCAGAGCCCATCAGGGCGGCTCACCAGGCAGTCGACATCGGCAAGAACCAGGCGCAGACCGGCCTCGTCCAGGGCCCGGTTCGGGCGCAGTGCGCCATCCAGCGTCGGCACCGTTACAGCCGCTTCTCCCCGGCCAAGAATATTGTCCAAAAGCCGGGAAATCATGATTTTCTCCAATAGGACTGATGCGCGGTCCAGTCGGGATCGACCCCATCCAGCTTTAGGCAACCGATCCGGTTATTGGTGATCCCACCGATGAACAAACGCCCCTTGTGTTCGCGGATCGAGGTGATCATCGGGTGATTTTCGCCTTTGCGGTCCCAGAGGGTTTCCAAAATTTGTCCATCCTCATCAAAGCGTACGATGCAGCCGGTGTTGATATTGGGAAACAGCCATTCATCCGGGGCGATGCGGCGCGCCATGCGTTTGCGAAAGCCCGGCATCTGCATCGCGAGATCCAGACTGGGCGTGCGCACCCCGACAATCGCCAGCCAGAATGTGCCGTCAGAGGCGCGATTGATATTGTCGGGATAGCCCGGCAAATCGGGGATCACGGTTTCGACCGTACCGGCCTTGGGGCCGTCATAATAGTAGCGGCTGATCCGGCAGGCCCATGTTTCGGCAAAGAAAAAGGACTGGTCATCATGCGCCATACAAATCCCGTTGGGAAAGACCAGGTTCTTGATGACGGTGCGTGTGGTGCCCTTGTTTGGATCATAGCAAATGATCCGCCCGTTGCCGCGCGACTCAAGGCAATCCACCGGCCAGTCATGCATCTCGTAGCGCGTTGTGGCCTCGCTGAAAAAGATCCGCCCATCGGGGGCAATATCCAAATCATCCGCCAGACGCAGGCGTGAATCGTCGATCACCGACAGCCAGGTGCGGTTGGTCTCATCGGTCAGCTTGATAATCTCGCGGTCCGGCGTGATTTTATACAGCCCCATCCCACCGATACAGACGATCAGCGCGCCATCTTTGGCAAAGGCCATGCCCAGGGGGCGCCCGCCCACATGCGCAAAGACCTCTTGGTTTTTGTAGTCCGGCGCAAGGAAACGAATGATGTCGCCAGTCCGGTTGCCGATATAGAGATTGTCGTCTTCATCAAGGATGACATCTTCGGGCCCATCGACCTCGCCCAGACCAATCAGATCAACCGGAGAGAGGCGGTCGTTCAGCCCATAGGGTGAGCCCGCGTCGGTGCCCGGTGCCTTTGGAAGCGCGGCGTGTGTTGGCGAGACGTAGACCTTGGACAAAAGCTTGTGACGATTGCGCTGCCAGCGCACGTCGATCGCCACAGCCATCATCAGGACCATTCCAAGCAAGAGCGAATTGGCCCCGCTGGTGACGCCAAGGCGAACAAGCCCGTTGACCATGATCATCACCGTAATCGAGCCGATCACTGCCTTTGCGGGCGAGCCGCGCCCGCCGCCAAGGCTGTTGCCGCCCAAAACGGCTGCGGTCAGTGCCGCGATTTCAAGCCCAATGCCAGTATCCGCACCAGCGCCTCCGAGGCGCGAGGCAAAGAAGACGCCCGCCAGCGCGCTCAGCGTGCCGGACACCACGTAGGTGGCACAGATCACACTGCGCACGGGGATACCGACGTTGTGGGCGGACCGGCGTGAGCCCCCCGTGGCCAGGACGAACCAGCCCACCCGCGAGCGGCTGAAAACCAGATGGGCAACCAACGCAATGATCGCTGTGACCACGACGCTGAAGGGAAGCCCGAAAAGCAGGCCTTCGCCAAGGAAATACCAGGGCTCGGAATCTATGAAGGTCGCGGCAATGTCTACCGAGTAGCTGAGCAAAAGCATATCGACCACGGCGCGCACCACGATCAGCGTCACAAGCGTGGTCAAAAAGGCCCGCAGCCTGAGAAAGCCGACCAGAATACCGTTGACCAGCCCGACAGCGGCCCCGGCCAGAAGCGTCAGAGCGACCACAGCGGGCATTGGAAGCCCGCCAACCGTCAGGAGCGCAAGTGCCACGATATTGCCGAGCGCAAAGGTCGAGCCCACACTCAGGTCAATGCCACCGGCAACCATCACCACCATGAGAGCCAGGACCAAGAGGCCAAACTCGCCCCATTCCCGCATCAAATTGGAAAGGCTGGCAACGCCGAAAAAATCCGGGATAGAGCTTCCGAAAGCTGCGATGACGATCAGCAGGATCGCGAGCGGGATCGCGTTGTCGATCCATTTCTTCGAAAGAATTTCTCCCAACAGATGGTCAGGAAAGGCGCGGTAGCGCCAGCGTGTCAAAGTGTCTGACATCGACATGTCTCGAGCCTCATTCCTAATAAGACCAGCGCGGCAACCTGCGGCCGCGCTGGCATTCATTTGTGTTATTGTTGGCCGGGAAGGCTCCAGCAGCTGTCTTCAGTGATGTTATCCTTGGTCAGGAACTGAAGCGGCGTGAACAGGGCTGATTTGATCGCGCCCGGCTCGGGCTGTGCTTGCAGCAACTGCTTGATAACATTTGCCATATCCCGCGCCTGTCCGGGGACGTGATAGACCACCACTTCGGAATAGGTGCCCTTTTTCAGACCGTCACAGGCGGTCTTGTTGCCACCCCCCTGGGTCAAAAGATAAACGTCCTGACCAGATTCCTTGATCGCCGCTGAGGTGCCCACATCCATCACATCCCAGAAACCGGCAATTGCGCAGAGATCAGGATGCTGTTGAATGACGGTGGCGGCGATATTGCGCGCCTTGGTGGAATCCCAGTCTGCGGCCTGATTTGAGACCAGCTGAATTTCCGGGTGCTGTTCAAGCACGTTGCTGATGCCTTTCATCTGATAGGCACTGGCGGCGGCGGTCAGCACGCCTTGGGTGATCGCGATCTTGCCGCTGCCGCCATTGGCGGGCGAACACTTCTCGACCAGTCGTGCGCCGATCTGCTCTCCCATGCCGACGTAATCGGCGCCGATGAACGCATCGGTCGAATAGCTCGACCGCATGTTCACCTGTACGACATAAATCCCGGCGGCCTCGGCCTTTTTCAAAAGACGGGCATATGACTGCACATCCGGGTTGTGAACCACCAGGACATCAGGCTTTTCACTGATCAGCGAGGTGATGGCCTGCGCACCAGCAGAGGTGCTCCAGTTCGGGTCGCGAATATCAAATTCGACACCCAGAGGCTCCAGCGCCTCCCGCAGACCCATGGCCCAACCTTCCGTGAGGTCAAAGCCCATCGCAACCGGGACATAGGCCACCCTTTTGCCCTTGAAAGCATCATAATAGGAGGCGCGTGCAGGGTCGTCGATCCCATCCGCCGCCACCATGGTTCCGCCAAATGCGACCAGCGCAGTCAGCGCAGCTCTTTTTAGAAAACGCATTGTTATTTCTCCCTTTTTCTCCACAGTTAAATGTCCCCTTGTTGGGCGGTTTGCTCATCGCGGGGGTTGAGAAGCGTGTCGATAACGATGGCCAGCAGCAGGATGACGCCCTTGATCACGTTCTGAACTGTGTATTGGATGTTCAGGATCGTCATGCCGTTGATCAACACACCGATCAGCAGGGTTCCCACCACGACATTGCGGACGCCGCCGCGCCCTCCCGACAGACCGATACCACCCAGAACGACGACAAGAATGACGTCATAGACAAAGGTGGAATGGGCCACGCGAGTGTTCATGCTTGCGACTGACGCGGCAGTCACGCAGCCCGCCAGGAACCCGATTGAGGCCGAGATCATATATTGTAGAATGATGATCGGGCGCACCGGAACACCCGTGATGCGCGCAGCGGCAGCGTTATCGCCCACAGCCCGCAGGTAACTGCCGTTTTTGGTGAATTTCAAAAACAGATGCGCCGCAATACACACCCCAATGAACATGATGATCGGTGCCGGAAGTCCAAAAACGGTGCCTTCCCCCAGCCAGAGCAGTGGATCGGCATCGGACGTGAAATAGATGACATCCAGATCAAACAGGAAATAGCGGCCAAACCCATAGATCGCCGTGCCCATGGCAAGTGTTGCAAAAATTGCCGGCACCTCGACATAGGCGATGAACAACCCGTTGATGACGCCGATCACAATGGAAAAGGCCAAGCCGAAAATTAATGCCTGGGCCAGCGGCATTCCACCGGACACCAGCTGCAGCGACCAGGCGACCGAAATCGCCATCACCGCCACCAGCGACAGATCAATTCCGCGGCCAATAACAACAATGCCCATGGCGACGCCGAGTATCCCCAGAATCGAGACGCTCCGCACCAGGTTCACCAGATTATTGGTGGTCAAAAATCCAGGTACGAAAATGGTAAAAGCCAAACAAAGCAATACCGCCAGACCAAAAACGATCTGCTCTTGGCTGAGCCTCCCGATCAGGTTCATATTATCCTCCCATGCGCCGCGCTTCATCAGGAATCGCGTGCAGCAATACCAAGCCTAGGTCAGTGCGCAGGGACGTTCTTTTCCCATTGCGCAGGAAAGTTTGCTGAGAATGAACTGGCGAAATCCTTGCTTGGGCAGGCTGCTAAGAGTAGCGTTAGGGTAATAAAATAAGGATCTTTGCGTATCTGGGATTGGAGGATCCCGGATCGTGTGGCGGATAATTGTTCCGTCAGGAGGTTCAAGGGAGGGGAAATGGAATTCGTATTTTCTACGGACCAATACGCACGTGAAGAGCGCTATAATGCGTGGAGGTCAGCGATCTGTGATTGCTATGTTCATGTCGACGTCGAAGCAACGGACCCGGAAAACTACAAGGGGTTCATTCACGAGAAAAACTTTGGTGACACGGTCCTGACTGATATTTTGGTATCGCAGCAAACCATCCGTCGAAACCAAAAGCATATCTCAAAGCTCGACAAGGATTGTTTCTACGTACAATTCATTCACAGCGGCAAATCGCAGGTGCATCAACTGGGCGAAGTGCATTCATCCAACACAGCGCAGGGGGCGCTTTTTTGCGCGACTGAGCAATATGAACTGGAATGCATCGGGGATGTCCGCTCCTTTTACCTTGAAATTCCGCGGGAGGAATTCGCCCAGCGGTTTCCCCAGAAATACATTCCAACCGCCGCAAACATCGATACCACGCAGGGGCTGGGACGGATCACAACAGAGTTTTGCGCCATGCTGGCGACCGAAGGCGCGCGCCTGGGCGAGGAGGCGCGCGGGCAATTGGGCAAACAGCTGTTGGATGTGCTTGCTCTGACCCTGCAGGCGTCGGCAGGCGATCTTCCAGGCAAGGACAGTTCCATCCGCGCAGCCCGGCTTCGGTCGGTCAAATTGTGGATAGAGCGCAATATCGGCGAAGACGACCTGAGCCTTGGAACCATAGCTGCGGCAAATGGGATGTCGCTGCGCTATCTGCACCAGCTGTTTAGGGACGGGGATATGTCGGTTTCCGAATGGATTTGGGACCGGCGGCTCCTGCTGTGCTATCACGAGATTGCCAAATGCGACGGTCGCCTGCTCACCACGATCGCCTATAAATATGGTTTCAACAATTCTGCCCATTTCAGCACGGCATTCCGCAGAAAATTCGGGTTTTCACCCCGGCAGCTGGCAACGGGTAAGGGGCATTAGCTTGATTGCCGGTTCTGGTTTCGCCTCTCCAGCCCTCTGAAACTGCGCCTGACCAGTATGGGGCCAGTGCGATGGCATTGCGAAACAGCCTGTCTCGGCTCCGTCGCCAGACTGAAGCATAGCCGGAAAATCCGTGAACTGGGTTTTCCGCAGATTTCTTTAGTTTCGTGCCGCAGTGGACATGGGCGTCTCACCGGCATCCATCCCCTCTTCAAGCGCGGTCAACGGATCGTTGTTTTCCATCGTAATGCCACCCGGTCCGGGCAAAATCCTGCACTGGCCCATTCCCGGATCATGAGCTGCGATCACGGCCGCCAATTTACCGGCTTTGAAGGGGCACAGGCGCTGAAAGATACGGACGTGAAAATATTCATGGACGGCGAAGGGCGCTGGATAGACGACCGGATGATCGAACGGCTTTGGCGATCACAGAAGTATGAATGCATCTCCCTCAACGCATTTGAAACCGGCTCAGAAGCCCGCGTGGGGATCGGAAACTGGCTGGCCTACGGCAATGCGGAGCGCCCACAGTCCACCCTCGGGATATTGACGCCGCATGAAGCCAATGAGACCAAAAAAAGCGCATGAGAATTGCAGCCTAAATGGAACACCGACCCACCTTAATCAGGCTGCAAGCTGGTCGAAAGAGCAGGGCCACCTCTAAAGGAAAGTCCTCCTACCCCTCATCCGCATTTGCATATTGAACGTTGCTGATTGTCGTGCTTGGCCCGATCTGATGGTCGGCTCAGAGGCGAATTCCTCTGATGCAGGTATCATTTCGCTGTCCTGCCCCCAAAGGTGAAAGGGCCGACAACGACTTGTTCGGAACACCGGTAGAGTTTGCTGCCCATTTCACCAAGGTCGCCTTCGCAGCAGAATACTTGTCCGTGCCCATCAATCGAAACGAGGCCGCACTCGCTCGCTTTCTAAAACAATCTTCAGGGAACTTGTTGGTTGGGTATAACGCAACCGACAATCTAACCGGTAAAGTTAGGAACAGGCTTGTTCAGATGCCAGTCGCTCATTGACCCAACTTCGAAGATTTCACCATGCAACTTGGAACATCACCCAGCACTTTGAGGCGACAACTCAAGACGAATGGTACCAGTTTTCGTGCGATTAAGTCCGACGTCCGATAATACGTTTGCGAGAAAAGCACTGATACATAGTCAAATTACTGTCTCTGATCTTGCCGAAAGCCTAGGGTATGCCGAGCCAAGTGCCTTTTTCAGAGCCTTCCGAAAATGGACCGGTAAGACTCCTGCCGAATTCCGGGCGGATCATCGCGACATTTGAGGTTTCGTATAGTCGCGTTGGAAAGGCTCAGTTTACGACATTTTTGGTGTTAGTGTCGGACAGTCGACTATATGTTCATGCCTAAAGTCACTTGTGAAAGGTGAGCGCCAATGAATTTGAATCTCGGCTCCGACAGCGATCTGCCAGTTTTTCGCAAAGTTGCGCTGGCGCTGCAGCAGAAGATTCTGTCGGGCGAGCTGAAACCTGGCGAACGCTTGCCTGCTGAAACGGCATTGGCCAGCGAAAACAACATCCACAGATCCACCGTTCGCGAAGCGATCCGCTCTCTGGAGCAACAAGGGTTGCTGTTCCGTGAAGAGGGAAAGCGCAAGCTTTTTGTGACAAGGCCCGACATGCAAGAATTGTCTCGCCGTCTCGCAACACCTTTGGTCATGAACGGGGTTACCTTTGGAGAAATTTGGGAAACAATCCGCGCCCTTGATCCTGTTGCGGCGGAAGCTGCCGCGCAACGGCGCGCAACGGCGCACAACGGACGCGCTGCAAGCACTGGAAGACAACATCGCGCGCACCAAAGACGAGATGGATAATCCGGACGCTTTGGTGGAACTGGATATTGAATTTCATGAACTGATCGCATTGGCTGCGGGTAACCGCGTTATTCAGGCCCTTCGCCTTCCCATCAGCGAGCTGTTCTACCCGCCTTTCCAAACGGTCATGTCCAGCCTGGATGCTGGCGAGCGATTGCTGGTTGCCCACGAAAAGATACTTCAGGCCATAAAATGGGGGGACGCGGCAGAGGCCAAAGAATGGATGATCAAACACCTTAACGATTTCCGAAAAGGTTACGAATTGGCAAGACTGGACATGTCCAAGCCTGCTGGCCTTCCGGCTAAATGAGGCAAGTGATTGCTCCGTGCTCTGGCTAAGTGATTATTGAGCTAGCGCCAGTATTTCCTGAACTTCATCCGGGCCGTTAATCTGGCGCGGGTTCTCGGGAAGCCAAGGTGTCAGCATTGCTGTGCGCGTGATTTCATCAAAATCATCAGCCGTTATACCATTCGCCAACAAACCCCTCGGTACCCCGAGGCCCGATATGAGCTCGCCCAAAAGAACGCTTGCGTCTTTGCGAGCATCCCCAAAAGCGGTTGAGACCAAACGCTGTCGATCACCATTCACACTGGCATTCCAGGCCATTACCGAGGGCAACATTAGACATGACGTATGGCCATGTAGAATGCCAAACTGGGCACACAAAACATAGCCAATCCCGTGACTGGCCCCCATTGGAACACCACTCACCAGTGGCCCCATGGACAGCCATGCGCCAAGCAGACAATCCAAACGAGCAGTGCTGTCGTTGGGCTGGGCCTTCACCGCAGCAAGCCCTTTGGCCAGCAGTTCTAGTCCACGCAACGCCTGTGCATCGCCCAATGGGTTTGCGGCCTGTGAACAAATGCCTTCAACACAATGGTCGATAGCCCGAATGCCGGTCGAAAGGAAAAGCCATTCTGGCGTGTGACGTGCGACGGCCGCATCCAATATGGCCATAGATGGCATCATTCCGGGATGTTTCAGTATGTCTTTTAGGCCGGTTTTCTCATTCGTCACACCAGTGATCGCACTAAACTCACCTGCTGACAGTGTAGTCGGAATGGATATTTGCGGCAATGTCGGGGCTTTGGAAACAGGCGGTAGGGCAGCACCATTCGCATCAAACTTCGTGAGCAAACGGTCGATGCCCTCTGGGCGATCAATCCCATTGTCCAGACACAACGAAACCGCCTTGGCGGCATCTGTTGGAGATCCACCACCAATGGTCACGATAAGGTCAGCATCTATTTCCTTTGCAACCCGCGTTGCCGTAATCACATCTTTACGCGGAACATGCGCAGTTATTCGATCAAAGACACCTGCAAATTGAGATCCAAGAGCAGTTTGAAGCTTTTTAACCTCATCGGTCTCGCGGTTCAGAGTGCTGCTTGCCATGATGAGAACACGCCGCGAGCCAAGGCGTGCGACCACGTCCGCCAACGCTTCATGTGCAGGCTGCCCATAGATGACAGCCTTCATCGATGTGAGTTCTATTCGTGGTATCTTGCCCCCTATCTTTGGCTTCGGATCGACTGGGTAATGGCCAAGAATTCGCTCGATCCGTAAATTTGGACGTAACCAGCCCCAATTTAGTGACCGGCAATAATATCGCAACTAGCGGTCAGTCAAGTAGGCAGGGCCTCTCGAGTCGTTTCATGATTTCAAGCGGTATGTTCGCGTGAGTTGGTCACCTTAACTCTATTCCGATTGGAATTTAGGGCAGCTTCCACACTGGAGGAGCACCAAATAGCGCAAAATCATAAGACGGTTGAACAAAAAGCATTGGATGAAACCGAGTTCAGGAACTGAATTACCAATATCGGCTCCGTCCCGCATGGCTGACCTTGGTGCAATCCGCAGCGAACGTCTGCTTCCCGCCGTTTTGCCTCGACGGCCTGCAACCGGTCGCACATTGCGACTGGTCCGCTTCAGGTCTTTGGGGGCATGAAGGCTTTTGCCCACCCTATTGTTTGGGCTTGTTTTCGTTGGGTCTCGCGCTTCTCTCGCGGTCAGGCGGCTCAGTAAGCGGCCGTCGCGTTGCAAAATGCGCAAACTGTTTCGTCAGACCTGAAGTTTAACTGCACTGGCTCAATGGGCTTTCCCGACTGCCTGCTCAAGGGCCGAGGTCCGGGGCATCTCTGCGGTATATTTTCACTTTATAACAGAGCGTTGGCAAAAAAAATGCAAAGCCCGAGCCAGTATTGGTCGTGCACAATGATGAATTTGCTGTGGGCAACCTTGCGTTGTCAGGTTGATTCTGAAATGCGCGACCAAGCCGGAAACCAGAGATAGATAAACGCCCCCCAGGGACAAAAGACAAAGGCCCGCATTCCTGCGAGCCTTCTCATTGTTCAAGCTAGAATTTTGGATGGCGTCACAGATTGGAAATCGTGACTGCAGTACCATCGGCATAGCACAGTACCAGATCGTTGCCCTCTCGGTAGGCATGCACATTACTGGAAAAGCGCTTGCCATCCTTGGGGACAATTTTCACCACGGTATTATCGACCATCTCAATCGTCTTGTGGCCAGATTTGGCAATCGTATGAACGTTCGAACACATAGGGGCAGCTCCTAAGTCATTGCGATCAGAGGCGGCACGATTTACGTCATCAGCGGGGGCTTTTCCGTGTGCTGTGCAGCCAGCTTGCGAAAAAACCGTGATCAGGACCGTGAGGTCCAGCGCTGCAAGGGTCATCGTGGCAGGAAAACACCTTCATTCGCTTCAGTTCAATTGTGCCCGCTAATTCGTGTTCGAGCAATAGAGTTTAAAGTGAAATACGACGGAAATGGGGCGAAAAGCCCCGTTTTGGCGAATTTTTGACACAGTATTCGACAATAGCCGCCCAGACCTAAACTGGTCGAATTGGCCGATTGGAAACAAAACGAACAGCCTTTGGGCACTGTTTCCTGGCGACACGAGTCATTCGGGTTCTGTCGTAAAGTTTAGCGCCGGACGAAGTCGGACGAAATGGAACGCTTCGTTGAGAGTTGGTATACAGAGAGTGCCGCAAATTGCTGACAGTCTCCTCGCCTGTGAACGCATCCAGCGTCACCTTGGCTTAGAGTTCTGGGTGACATGATTTTCGTTTCGATAGATCGACTCACCCTTGGGTTGATCTCTGGCGGCTGGAAGTCCGCAGCTTGCGTCTGTGTCCGCTTTTCGGCGGGGCGCTTACACTGCGGAGCTCGCGGCGGGTGGAGGCCTGGTGTTCAGAACAGACGTCGCGGGCTTTGAGATTGGCTGCACGATAGAATCGTTCGTGCCGGGCCCGGGCGAAAACATATCTGCGATTCCGATGCGTGGATTAAGAATCGCTTCGCTCCAACCCGTTAAGAAGACGCGGGCACGAGGTACAGCTCGGCCCATTCGCGGCATTGACTGCCCTCGTCTTTGATGTTCCTGAGTCCTGCAGATGTTCGAAAATTGCCTGCAATTTGCGGTACCATAATTCTTCATTAGCCGTTGATTTTAAGTGCTAAATCAGAATTTATGTATCGTTATAGGCGGTAAAACAGTAAGTAAAAAATTTGAAATAAACTGTAGCGGACGGGGCACAGTTAACAAAAAGTTAACGGCGAAAATGCCTGCCGCTTGTCCAATTTTGTTTCTCCTCCTTACATTCCAAGTCGAGCGCTGCATCAGATGGCGCCGAAATTGAGAGGCAGAACGATATGGCAAGGATCAGTGTCTTTGGCATTGGCTATGTTGGTGTGGTTTCCGCTGCGTGTCTTGCGCAGGACGGTCATGACGTCATTGCAGTTGATGTGGATCAGAGCAAAATTGATGCAATCAATGCGGGCATGTCCCCCATTGTTGAGGAAGGGATCGAAGATCTTGTCCGCGACATGGTGGCCAAAGGCAAGCTGCGCGCAACCAGCGATTTTGGCAAAGCAGTTCACGAGACGGATATGTCTTTTGTCTGTGTCGGAACTCCTTCGGCGGCTGACGGATCAGTCGGGCTGTCCTATGTAACCAGCGTCTGCGAAGACATAGGTAAGGCACTGCGCGAAAAGGACGTTTATCATTCGGTTGTTATCCGCTCGACCATTGTGCCGGGCAGCACCGAGGGTGCCTGCATCCCGGTGTTAGAGCAAACGTCTGGTAAAAAGGCTGGGGTTGATTTTGGTGTCGGGTATTACCCAGAGTTTCTGCGCGAAAGCACCGCCATTGCTGACAGTTATGATCCCGGCCTGGTGGTGTTTGGCTTTATGGATGAGCCCACCGGCGCGTTTCTGGCAGATCTGAACAAAGACATGCCCTGTGCCGTCAACAAGGTCGATATTCGCACCGCCGAGATGGTGAAATACACCTCGAATACCTGGCGCGCGGTCAAGGTGACATTTGCCAATGAGATCGGCAATATCGCCAAGTCCTGCGGGATTGACGGTCAAAGCGTTATGGAAATCCTGTGCAGTGATAAAAAGGCAGCGATGTCGCCTTATTTCATGCGCCCGGGTTTTGCTTTTGGCGGTTCGTGCCTGCCGAAAGATGTGCGCGCGTTGCGCCACCTCGCCAGCCAGAACGATACACCCGCGCATTTGTTGAATGCTGTTCTGGAGGCCAACGAAGCGCAAATCGCCAAGGCTGAAGCCATGGTTGAAAAGAGCGGCGCTACGACAGTTGGCTTTGTTGGTATCAGCTTTAAACCCGGCACCGATGATCTGCGTGAAAGCCCTCTGATCAGCCTTGCGGCACGCCTGATCGACAAAGGTATCGAGGTCAATATCTACGACCCCTTCGTCAAAGAAGCATATGACAGTGGCACTCCCGGGGCGGGGCGCGGCAATGAAACTGTGCCGAACCTCGAAAGCCGACTGGTTGGCGATCTTGACAAGCTGATCAACGATGCTGGCGCGGTTTTGGTGGGCAACTACTATAACGAGACCGTTGAGACGCTTAGAGAGGCGGCCAAAACCCAGGTTGTTGTCGATCTGACCCGACTGCATCGCGATATGGTGTCGGATAAAAACTATGAAGGCATTTGCTGGTAATAGCGCAATGGTAATGGTTCTCACTCATACGGCGTATTTTGCGGTCATCTATCTGTTGGTGTCCCTTATCCCCCAGGGTTTCCTGGGGGAGCTGCATCATGCCTCCAATGCGGTGTTTATCATCGGATTTTTGGGAACCTGGCGCTATACTTGGGCGCTGACCAACTTTGCCCGGGCGGTCTGTTTTCGCCGTATTGCCTATCCCATCTGGAAGCGGCGCCATAACAAGCGCTTTTGGGGCAGCAAGGTTAAATCGCACTGCTACTTTATGGTGACCACCTATATGGTGGACAACGAAGTGACGATCATGGTCTATCGCCGGCTTTTCGAGGCCGCATCGAAAGCCCGGGATGGCGCGACGATTGTTGCCTCGGTTGTGGACGGCAAAGATGAGCGTCTGATCCAGCAGCTTTACGCGTCTTCCAAGTTCGATATGACCAATGTCCAACTGGTCATCGACCGGATCAAATCCAGTGGCAAACGTGACGCTATGGAAAAAGCGCTGCGCATTTTGGCGGACAAAGCCCCAACCAAAGATGACATTATGGTGTTTGTCGACGGCGACACAGTGGTGCCGGTGGATATCTGGGCGCAGGCTGCGCCGTTTTTCTCAGATCCGCGCATGGGCGCCCTCACCACCGATGAGGCCGCGATCATCGATAAGCAAAACCTGTTTAAGGACTGGTTTACCCTGCGCTTTAACCAGCGTCAGGTGATGATGTGCTCTATGGGTCTGGGCAACAGGGTGCTGACTCTGACCGGGCGTATGTCTGTGTTTAGAGCCGCACTTGCGACGAATCCGGGCTTTATCAAAGGCGTTGGTTTTGACTTTCTTGATCACTGGCGCCTTGGTCGGGTGAACTTTCTGACTGGGGATGATAAATCGACCTGGTACTGGCTGCTGCGCAATGGCTATCAAATGGCATATATGCCTGACATCCAGTCGCAATCTGCTGAAGACCAGCCGCGCGACACCTTTTACGACAGCGCCAAGACGCTGATGATCCGCTGGTTCGGAAACATGATGCGCACCAACGGGCGGGCACTGCGTGAGGACCCCCGCAAGATTGGTGTGTTCACCTGGTGGTCAATCCTTGATCAGCGGATCTCAATGTGGACGACGCTTGTTGGTCCGATTTCTGTAATTGTAGCGGCGATCACAATCTCACCATCGGTGATCCCGCTTTATATCGCTTGGGTTCTGGTGACCCGATACATGTTTTGTATCTTCATCGCCCTGTTTAACAAAGAATGGTTCCCTGTCACGCATCCGCCGATCCTGTATTTCGGTCAAATTGTTGGGGCGATCATCAAAACATTTGTTCTGTTTCGACTGGATAAACAGAAATGGACGCGGCAAGGCAGCGGCGGTTCGGGCAAGTCCATGGCATTGTACGACCGCGTTAAAGCATGGGAATCCTTTGCCCATCACGCGCTTGCCCTGTCATGGCTGACCATAGCCATCATTTTTCTGAACACATTCGAATAGGCACGACGAGGTAACCTGATGGCAAACGATGTTTTTCGACCGACACCCTCTGACAGAGTTGATCAGCCCGAGCCAAGAGCGGGAGAATGGCGTCCGCTTGTGCAGCGTAGTCCGAGCATGACTTACAACTACGGAGGAAATGAATCTGTTGCGCCGGAAGCCGGGCCCGAGGCGGCGCATCCTGGATCTCAACCGCAACCAAAACCAGGTCCCAGACAGGCGCAATCCTTGCCAGTAGATTTTGGATATGATGATGAGCACCCGCTGTTGAAAGTCCCGTTTTCGGTGACCGTTGCCAGCCAGCGTTACACCGGCGAAAGCATTTCGCTTATGCAGATCCATGCACAGGCAGACGAAGGCCGGATGCTGGGCAATGGCACGCGGCATATTGCGACTATCACCTTCACTTTCGAAAGTTTTGTTCTGACGTTGCGCCCCGAAATTACGGTGATCAGCGAAGACGTGCATGGCAAATCGGTCTTTCAGTTTACCAACCCCACCGGCAGTCACCTGCCGCAGCTGCGCTACATCTTGAACAGCCACATCGGCGGGGACTTTGTAACCATTGACGGTATGATCAGCTATACTGGACCGACCACGCCTCCCCAAGAAAAAGGTGAGGCCGCGGGGCATTCACTTATGAGCCGTGTGCGGTCAATTGGTGTGGCTGCCTTGTCGGTTTTGCTCATCGTTTTTGCGGCTGGTGTGCTGCTCAAACGCTATACAACTGCCTATGAGATGCATCCGGTGTTTGTTGAACGGGCCGGTCAAAAAATGCGCGCGACCGCAGCTGGGCAAATTTCTTACCTAAATCCTAACGCGGCCGAAGGTGAGGTGCTGTATTCGGTTAACGCCAATACTGGCAACGCGCTGAATTTCATGATGCCTTGTGACTGCGAAGCCGTTGTTACAAAAGGAATTTCAGAAGGCTCAACTGTCCTTCAAACCGACTTAATTCTGACAATTTTCGTTAATACTTCTTTAATCAGAGCACAAACGTTGATGAGCATAGAAGGGCTTAATCGGGCGATGAACGGAGACCATGTTCATATGGATCTCAACGATGGGAGACGTATTCCCGTCGAGGTTATCGCCAGTGAGGCCACCACAGCAGCAAGCCTGCGTGGTGACCTCTTTGTCCCTGTCGAGCTTGTTTCTGAAGATGGTGCCCTATCAACAAAGGATATCGGCAAATCCGCAAGGCTGCGGTTGTCGAAGGGCCTGATGGGCCTTTGAGATTAAAGAGAAAGGCAATTGTAATGAGCACGATCTATCCACTGAT
The DNA here is from genome assembly GCA_965641885.1 of Phaeobacter sp. SH40. GTDB lineage: Bacteria > Pseudomonadota > Alphaproteobacteria > Rhodobacterales > Rhodobacteraceae > Pseudophaeobacter. Next base: position 144,567 of record OZ282574.1, read on the forward strand.
CATTTGTGGCGGCAAGGGCACCCGCCTTTGGCCTTTGTCACGGACAGAAAGCCCCAAGCAGTTTCAAAAAGTCAGTGGCCCCGATTCGGTGACCTTCTTCCAGGTCGCGGTACAGCGCCATCGCGGGGCGATCTATCATGACCCTGTCATTGTCACCGGGGCCATTCATCGCGGGACCGTGGTGAAGCAGTTGCGTGAAATTCAGTCCAAGGCGCAGATCATTTGCGAACCAGTTGGACGCAATACTGGTCCTGCCGTTTTGGCGGCTGCCTATGCGATTGCGCGCCACGACCCGGATGCCCTGTTTGTGGTGGTTCCTGCGGATCATGTGATTGAAGGTCCTTTGAGCGAAACAATCGAATCTTGCATTCCTGCGGCGCAGGCGGGTCACATCATCACCTTCGGTATCCTGCCACGTTATGCAGAAACCGGGTTTGGTTATATCACTGACGCCGGTCCCTTGGCTGGGTTTGACCCGGTTCGACAGGTAGGCGGATTTGTTGAAAAACCACCTCAGGACGAAGCTCAGGCCCTGATTGACAGCCAGGCCGCGTATTGGGCTTCTGGATTGTCGATGTTCTCAGCCAAAACGATCATCGAAGAATACCAGAAATTTGATCCAGAGACTGCAGCGCACGTGATTGCGTCCGTGGAGCATGGCTCTGAGACGCCAGAGGCGCTGTATCTCAACGAGGCTGATTTTGTCGAATCGGCAGCTGAGCCCACTGAAAGCGTCGTGTTTGAACAAACTGACCGCATTGCTTTGGCGCCGTTGAATGTGTCGTGGAGTGACGTTGGCAGCTGGTTGGCGATGTACAATATTTCGCAGCCCGACAAAGACGGCAACGTTCTGCAAGGCGACGTTATTGCGCTGGATTCTGTAAATACAATGGTGCGTACGGAAAACCGGTTGGTCAGTGTTGTTGGCCTGACTGATATCATCGTTATCGACACGCCTGATGCACTTCTTGTGGCGAAAATGGATGAAACCCAGAACGTCAAAGCCGTTGTTGAACAGCTAAAGGCAAGCCGACGCACCGAGACAGAGGTTCACGCAGCTTTGAGCCCCGCCATGGTGCCGTTCCACAAACAAGACGAGCTGGAAGGATTGGTCGAAACAGACCGGTTTCACCTTGGTACCGCCGAAATTGAAGTGGGCCGGACAGTTCTGCTCGACCGTGGCCCGCGCAGCCAACTAGTCATCGTTGTGAAGGGCACCGTTCATGCGTCTGGCCCCGGCTGGAGCAAGACAGCAGTGGAGGGGGGGCGTGTTTATGCTGACGAGACCGGCAAGGTTCGCATCCTCAACAGTGGTGATACCAAGGCTGAACTGTTGTTTGTGACGCTTGAAAATGCGGATGCAGGCACACAATGCGGACCGATAGTGATCAATGGCTAACGGTCAGGGGCAAAAACAGATCCCGGCCTTTCTGGCTGTGTTGATGTTGTGCGCCTCACTTGTGGTGCCCGGCCCCTCGTGGGCTGGGCCCGACTCTGCCTTGGTGAAACTGGATAAGCAGCTCGCTGATTTTTCTGATTTTTTGACCCAGGACAGCGCAGCCGGGCGTTTCTCTCTGGGAGAGCTGATGCAGCGCTCGGGTCTGACGGGCCTGACCCCAGATCTGCCCTATCCGGGCCAAAACACCGCTCCCCCACAGCAACCCACTGACACCCCAACCCAAATGGCAACCGCAAGCGCTGAAGGCTTTCGCACAGCCCTGGCTCTGTTGACGCAGGTGCATGGCGGGGAAGACAATATTGATATTCTGAACGCCCACCCCAACGGGCGCACCGAGGCACTGACTTTTCGCTCTGGGCTGGTTACCATGGATCATATCCGTGCCAGCCTTGCGCAGATCATTCCGCGGGCGCAGATGCAGCAGTGGGATAACACGTTGCGGGTGCCAATCATTCTTTGGGATGACACGGTGCTGCAGCTGGGGCCAGAGGATCACATTCAACTGAGCCGCAGCGACGGAGCCTTTATCATCAGTCTTGGTCGTGTCGACATCAATGGCAGCCGTGTCGGCGTCGTTGGCGATGCGCCTCCGGCCAGCAAGGATTTTGTTCCTTTTTTCACCATTGGCGGTGGCGGTGCCTTGCAGATGGACAGGGCGGTGTTTCAAGGGCTTGGATTTGGCAATACGCCTAAGTTTTCCGGCCTGTCGGTCGTGGATCACCCGCTTTTGCCATCTCTGGGCGAAACGCGGATTGCAGACAGCTATTTCGACACTGTCCTCACCCTGTCCTTGAGCGGAATTTCCCGGGCCGAAATCTCTGGAAATCAGTTTTTTAACATGCGCAACAATGCTCTGTTGCTGTCGACCTCTCCGCGAACCCGGGTGCAGGGGAACCTGTTCTTTGGCGAAAGCCCGACAAATGCCATTCGGGTTTTGCGCGGCTCGAACCACAGCAGGCTGACTGGCAATGTCCTGTTGCAAGGCGATCGCTCTGGCATCTTGGTGCAGGGACAAAGCAATCATGTTGAGGTGTCGGGAAATGTGATTTGGCGGCGTGGTGGCGGCGCGATCAAGATTTCCAAATCGCACTGCAGTGTTGTGCGCCAAAATGTGATCCTGAACAGTCGCCAAAAAGGTGTCGATATTCGGGCCAGCAATCAGATAACAGTTCAGGCCAACACGATTAGCGGAAGCCGCAGTGCCGGAATTTGGGTTTCAAATCAATCCAGGCATGCGGTGACCTATGTGTCAGATAATATCCTGAGCCAAAATAAATCCGGGCTGTCCACAGCCACCGGCGCGCAGGTGATGCTGGTGGGGAATGATCTGTCAGATCAGCTGCCTCGGTTGATTGAGGGCGACATTGTTTTGCACAATCGGGCGGTTGCTACAAATCTGCGCGGCGCTGTTCCCATGATGATTTCTGCCAGCGCTACGCAATACCCTCCTCAGGCCAGCCTGGCTGATTGCGAGCCATGACCATGACTATGACTATGACAGGGCGTATTCTCCTCCTAAGTTTGTGCATGCTTTGCGCAGGGACTGCATCTGCACAAAGCATCCCGTTGCCGTTTTCTAGCGATATCGAAGCCTCGCGGATTAGCGTCATTGTTACGCCGCCTCGTCGCAGTATGCGGGGACTGTCCCCGTCTTTGGTCGTCGCGCGCAAACAGATGCATGCGCACCAGCCAGTAAGTGACGCCAATCTGAAAAAACTGAGCGAGGCCGGTGATGGCATGGCAGCCCAGATATATGTGCGCCGCTTGATCGCGTCTGGTGCTGCAGAGCGGGCGCCTTCAGATGTCGCGTATTACAGCGCTATCGCGGTTGAAACGGGTCGGGTCTGGACATTGCCCGACATGATCGAGGCGATGAAGCGTCTTGACCCCAACACCGAACCGCGCACGCGTCTTCGTAAATACATTCAAGTGCTTTACCCATACGCCTGGGCTGGAAATTCACTGGCTCTGGACGGTGTTGTTGCATTCAATGGCACGGGTCGGCTGTTCGGCGAGCTGAGCGACAGCACGCGGGACAGGATTCTTGAGCAAAGCCAACGCAACGGGGTTCGCATGGTTGAATTGCGTATGGCTATGGTCCTTTTGGAGCAAGCAGACTTAACCAAAACGCAGCAAAACCAGGCCAGGGCTCTACTGAAGCGCGCGCAGGCGTCTTCTCATTTAGGCGTCATGACATCTGCGCAAAACCTGATGGTGCTGCTGGAAAAGAACTACGCCGCAGATAGATAACTAACGAGATTACGAGTAGCGGGGGCTAGCTTATGACAGGTCAAATGGTCAAAGAAATGATGTGCGGCGCCAGGGTTCGGATCGCGGCGGTGATGCTTGCATTATGTGGGGCACCTTTTGCAGCGCAAGGGTCTGAATTTGCCTGCTTTGGGCTGATGAATTCCGCAACTACCCCCAGTGTCGAAGGCACCGAGGGCATGTTTTATCTCACGAAACCCGATTTGATGATGTCGCATGAAATCACCAAGGAAAATGCCCAAGATCTGGCGAGGTTGTCTGATGTGCTTGCAGCGCAGGGAACAACTTTGATCTATGTGCCAACACCGACCAAAGCGTTGGGCCAGCCGCAAAACCTGCCGTGGTCAGCGACAGATCTGGGGTATGATGCTGATATTGCCGCCACCGTTTACGACGAAAACGTTGAGCGTCTGAGTCGGCATCGGGTGCGTGCTCTCAATGCGCGGCATGTTTTGGCGCGCGCTGCGACGGAGGCGCCCGTCTATTATGGGCCTGATCCGCGGCTGAATTTGCATGGGATGCGTGCCCTGGCGCAGGCGGTGGCAAAGGGGATAACTGAGTCACCCTCTTACGCGAGCCTGCCAAAATCGGAGTTTCTCACAGGGGTGAGCGGCAAGGTCTCGATGCATTCAGATATACGGCTGGATCTACAAGAGCATTGTCAAAAGGACTTACCTGTTCTGGTCCGTGATCAGGTATTGATGCGTCAGGGCAGCGCCCCTCAGGATCTGTTCAGCGGTGCCACCCCTATGCAGGTTGCGGTTGTCAGTTCAGCTACTTTGGGGGATGGGGCACAGGGTTTCACCCATCATCTGCAAGAAGCCACCGGCCTGTCTGTTGGTCATTATAGCCTCGCAAAAGAAGGATCTTTGGCAGCGATGACCGCATATTTGACCTCGCAGCAGTTTCAGGAAAACAGGCCTGCGTTTCTTCTCTGGGAACAGCCGATTTGGCAAAACCTTGGTGAATTTGGGGATCAGCCGATGCGGGAGCTGATCACTGCAGCCGGACCAAGTTGCGAGGTTACCCTGCCGTTGCAGTATAATAAGGATCGCAAGCTTTACCAAGCTGATCTGAGCAGACTTGATCAAGCCAAACCCTATACCTTGTATTTCGACAATGACGGTGTGCAGGCCTGGGCGGCGCGGTTTATATTTACCGATACGGCCAAGCAAGTACGTGCCCGAACGATTTATCGCTCGGAGGATCAGGTCCTGGCAGGGCGATTCTATATGCCGATGTCTGGATTTTGGCCCGGTGGGGCCAGCCATGTCGACATCCAATTGGGCGGCTCATATGGCCGCAGTCCGACCCTGACTGCCTGCCTGCAAAAGGAGGCAAACTGATGTTTCGTAAGATCTCTGGACTGAGTATCGGCCTGTTTTGTGCCCTGATGCCTTTTGGTCTTCAGGCAAGCCCTTTGGCGGTTGAATTTTTACCCCCCAATATTGCGGCACGTGACTTGTGCAATGCACCTGGCGCGCGTGAAGGAGAGGTTCATACAGAACATGGGCTGGGGGATCTGGATCTAACCGACGAATTGCGTCTGAAGTTCCTGATACGGGACATCAATCGGCTTCAGCGGCAGGATGCGGATCGCTGGTTTGATTTTATTGACGCGCTGATTACCCGCCGCGCCCAGCTGGATGAAACCTTCTCCGGGGTGGGTGAAGAGTTTTCCCGAGTGGTGCTGCATCTCAAAGCCAGACGTCTCGATGAATTGCGAGACAGGAATTTGATCGGGCAGTTGCGCCTGCGCGCGGATGAGTTGTCCAACAATCAGCGCCTGATACTCGCCCGGTATTACCGCGACGGCGTTCTGGTGCCTGCTGATGTGCCGTTCGCTCAAGAGATGTTGCGTGAGGCGGCTTATGTAGGCAATGCCCGCGCTTTGACAGAAATCGCGCGGATGCAAATGCGCGGTGAAATGCTCGAAGGCTGGGACGCCCCGTTGGATCTGACGGTCACCTTGGCCTTCGGTGGCTTGCTGGGCGAGCTGACCCCGAGTGTTTGTGGCCGCGCCGAGCGCATTGCCCAGGAGTATCTCAAGGGCGATCTTGTGGTTGCCAATCCAGATATTGCCTACGCCTGGCGCAAGTTTGCTGCTGATATGGGGGGCGTAGAGGCGGCATGGCGCGTCGTGGAATACCACCTGAACGCTGATGCGGATCGTAAAAACCTGGATGAAATGCGGATCTATTTGCGCCGTGCAGCGCAACTGGGACTGTCGCCGGATGATCGGATCACCAGCCAGTTGTTGGCCAGTGGCGTGATCCCGGCACAAGAAATCGAAGAGATTTTAGGCTTCAACTTCAGCCAGGACCGCCGACGGGTCCAAAACTCGATAATCCCGTATTTCGATCTTGGGGTGCGAAAGAATGATGTCGTTGTCAACAAAGACAGCATTCGCCTGCAATATTTACGTGAACTCTCGACCATGCCCGAGGCTCCAGGTTTTGTCTTTGCAGACCTTGCCAAAGAGGTGATCGCGCGCAAAGGGCGCTGGGCCGGCGAGGCTGAGGCCATGAAGCTGCTTGAAGTTGCGGTTACCCGTCGCGACGAAACCGGGATGCAGATGCTGGCGGGGTTGCTGATCCGGTACCGGGATGATCCGGTGCGGATCAACCGGGCAGAAAACCTGTTGCTTGATACCGTCTCACGTTTTGGCATGGCTAGTTCCATGCGGCGTCTTGAAGGGCTTTATCGCTGCCAGGTGAATGATGCACCGCGAAAGGGCCCTGCCGATCTGTGGGCGCGCAACTATGCTGCCACAGGACATGTCGCAGCGCAGGTGTCGGCTAGCGATATTGTGACGCTGAGCCCGTTTCGGTCCCCTGAAATACTGGCGAAGATTCAGACACAGGCCTTGCAAGGGCGGACACAGGCGCGCGCAGAGTTGGCGCAGCTTTTGCAGTCTAATCCGCTGACCTCGGAGGCCGCGCTGCGGCTATGGGCCAAGCGGATTTCGCCGTCCGACAAGGCATTGGAAACCTTTGTTCGGATGGAAATGGAGCTCGCGAGAACGCCGGCAGAACGTGCGCTGGCGATTGAGTTTTTCCGCAGGGTTTATTTGAACAACGGTGTAACCTCCGCTTTGGATTTGTCGGTTGCCTTGCTGGAAGATCAAGCCCGAGAGCCTGAGGTGGCAAAAGACATCATCAAGATGCTGACTATTGCCGGGAACCGTGGAGAAGGGGCCTCAATCCGGTTGAAATCGCGGCTATTGGCGAAAAGTACCAGCCCGGAAGACTATGCCGCCAGCGCTGCCATAATTTATGATGAATTCAAGGATGTGATCGAAGAGCGTGGCGATTTTCTCGGTTTGATATTTGCCATTCCGTTTTTGCCCGAAAGCCGGGTGGATGACTATTTTGACCGCGCTGCATCTCTGATGGGCTGCGAAAACAAAGACGCCGATGAAATGGGCGATGCCTATGCTCTGCGCCAGGATCTGCAAATGGTTTATCATTGGCGGAACGTGGTGCTGGATTTTGACGGCGGGCATTTGCTGTCGAAACTGAAGCTGACCGACAATCAGGTCGACCTGTTTGATGCAGGATCTGCCCCGAATGTTCGGCAGGTTGTTGCGCGCAATCTGACCGAGGGTGAGCCCAATGCGGATATGCGTCGGTATCGCTTGACCGGGAACCCGGATTTGCCCGGATTTGATGCGCGGGCCGCAGCGCATCATTTGATGTCTATTCTGAATGTCGCCCGTGACGAAGAGCTGATTTGGGTTATGTCCAGTTATCGCTCAGCCCATAAAGATGTGCGTGCGCTGGTTGATCAGCGCTGGGATATGACGGCCGTCTTGCGCAATGCAGCCAATGCTGGAGACAACAGAACACGGTTTGAATACGCGATGTATCTGCGGGATAACGCCAAGACCCCTGATGATCTGAGCCAATCAACACAGTGGCTGAAAAAGGCGGCTGAAGGCGGATATGACGACGCGATGGTCGAGCTGGGTTTTGCATTGGGTTTTGGTCTGGGGACGCAAAGCAATAAATCTGCGGCGCTGGATTGGCTGGCGCGGGCTGAAAACCTGGGGCACCCACGGGCCGCCGGATTGGCGCAATTGATAGGGGCTTTCTATGGGAAATGACGCTTTTAAATCCCTGGAAGCCGGCGCGCTGGTCATGGGGCTGTCTTTGCTGATGACGGTTTGTGCTCCCCCGGCTATCGCGACCGAGGCCGCGATTTGCACCCCTGCGCCGCCGCCAGCTCAAAGCCTGTCTATTCAAAGCAGATATGAGGGCAGTGACGCCAGCCGTGCGACACTGAACAAAGAGGTGCAGGCAGAAACCAAGGCTTTGCTGAAGCCACTGGATGATTTCCTGCGTGATCTTTCTGCCGGGGTTGAGACCATGCTGAAGTCCGACGCCGATCAAAGGCCGGATCTGGCCGACTGCCTGATGCAGCAAATGGCGGTCTGGGCAGAGGCGGATGCCTTGTCTGACCTTGGGACGCAAACGACTCAGTTGACCATCGGAGCCCGTCTGGCCGGTCTTGCGATCGTCGCAGCGCAAGCGGCGCTTTATGCCACCGATGCAGACAAGCGCGAGGCCGTGGGGGATTGGCTGTCCCGTCGTGTCGGAGAACAAATGCGGTTTTGGGAAATAGCTCCAAGGGGCGCTGCCGCGGGGAATTTGCGTGCCTGGGCCGGGCTTGCTGCTGCAGCAACCACTGAGCTGAACAATGACCCGGTCATGCGGTCCTGGGCCGTTTGGTCGACGTCTTACGTCTTGTGTTCTGTCAACTCGGATGGAAGCCTGCCGCAAGAAATGAGCCGTGAAAAATTCGCGCTTCACTATCAGCTGTATGCTCTGAGCCCCTTAGTCACGTCCATCAAATTGCTGGAGCAGCAGGGCACTTCATTAGTCGGGCAATGCGATGGGGCATTGGAGCGTGCGGTGCATTTTGCACTGTCTGATCTGGAAACAGGGGCGCAGACTGAGGCGATTACAGGGCATGTGCAGTCCTTTTTTGATGGGAGCGCAGAGCTGAAGAAACACCATTTAGCGTGGTTGGAGGCCTACCTGAGCCTGACATCAGATCCTTTGGCCGAAGAATTCGCGGCCTCGCGCCGTCCATTGTCTTTTTCCAAACTAGGGGGCAACCAAACGCTGATCTGGGGGCCTTCACACCAACACTAAAGCCCCCCAGCCGGGAGCGGGTGGTTTGGGAAGGTGCGCCAGGTGCCGGAAGCGAACCTTGAGCCAGTCAAGGCTCGCTGAACTGCGAAAGTCTTGGCATTTGGGTTGTTTTGATCAAGAGTGATACAGAGGACGTCAATTTCCAAGCTTAGAAAAAAAGGAATTGCATCGTGAAACTAAAAAATTTCATGACAGTCGCTTTAGGCTCTGTTGTTCTGGGAGGGATGGCGGTGTTTACCAGCGTTTCTGCCCAGGAAGTTCCCAAAATGAGAACTGAAATACCTGATGGAATAACCACCCCGGATACTATCGAGACCCAATTGGGGTATCTCAGTTTTTTTGATGGTGTGCCTGATGCCCAATCTACTGATAAGATTTACAATCTGCTGGACTTCACTCACGCCTATCAAGCCTATTTGGATGGTGTCAAAATCGCCTCAATGGACGCGATGCGGCGGGGTATCCTTGAATTTGGCCCCGCCAATACAACAGTGCTTCAGTTCCAGGAATTGATGGATTCAAAGACGCTTTTTCTGACTGCGAACACAACCAGCGTGTACCAGATGGCCTGGCTTGACCTGGGCGATGAGCCAATGGTGATTGAAACGCCGCCTAATGTTTTAGGTTTCCTGAACGACGCCTGGTTCCGCTACGTGGTCGATTTCGGCAATCTCGGACCTGATAAAGGGAAAGGTGGCAAGTTCCTAATCCTGCCACCGGGCTATGAAGGCGAGGTACCAGAGGGCGACTACTTTGTGGTGCCGACCAACACCTCCGGTCATTGGGTGTTGTGGCGCGGCTATCTTGAGAACGGGTCCACTGAAACTGCGATCAAAGCGACACAGGACCAGTTTCGCATGTATCCTTTGTCTCAGGCTTCAAATCAGCCTGAGATGACTTTTGTCAATGTATCCGGCGAGGAATTCAACACCATTCACGTGATGGATGCGCGCATGTTTGAAGAGATCAACACCGTTGTTCAAACAGAACCACTGATGGGAGAAAACCCTGAATTGCTCGGCCATCTTGCGGCAATCGGGATCGTAAAAGGCCAAGATTTCGCCCCCGATGAGCGGATGCAAAACATTTTGGAGAGGGCTGCATCTGCAGGTGCGGTAACTGTTAAGTCCCTGATTTCCAAACCTCGGGACGAACGTGCCTATTGGTATCCTGGCGAAAGCTACTGGCAGAATGCCTTTCCAGGCGGGGCCTATACCTGGGAAACTGATGGCGTTGCGCTGCAGGACTTCCGCTCAGCATTCCATTTCTATGCCACAGGCATAACGCCTGCGATGGCGCTAAAGCTTATTGGCAAGGGGTCGCAATATGCCTTGACCTATCGCGATGCGATGGGGAACGCGCTGGACGGGTCCAAGACCTACAAGCTGACCGTACCGGCAAATCCTCCTGCAAAAGATTTCTGGTCCTTCACGCTCTACGACAACCAAACGCGATCTATGCTTCAAACGGACAAGCAATTCCCGGCCCTTGGCAGCAATGATACAGGAATTGTGACGAACGCCGACGGGTCAGTGGACATCTACTTTGGGCCAACGGCGCCTGAGGGACATGAAAACAACTGGCTCCAGACGATTCCGGGGAAAGGATGGAATACAATCATGCGGCTCTATGGTCCGCTTGAGCCCTGGTTTGACAAGACATGGCGTCCCGGAGAGATCGAACTGGTTGAGTAGTGGTGTGATACAATAAGCGACGATCAGGCGGGCCACTCACTGTGGTCCGCTTTTGAGACCTCTTCTGCAGCCGCTGGGCCCACTGCGTCATGCGCAACTCTTCAAACGTTGGACCTCTCACGGGGCAAGCTTAGACGGCCCACTGATCGGGTTTAGCTGTTTTTCGGCCTTGGCCAAATGGTCTTCTCAGACGCCATGATCCAAGCCGGGCTAACAAATCAAAAACCGCACTTTCGGCTTACAGGACCAATCCCAATGCCCGATATGGCTCGCCTCGCACTCCGCTCTATAGTCCTCGGCGTTGTTCTTTTGGGAATGTCCTGCAGCAGGCCGCCGCCCGTTATCGGCATAGACAACCCAGATATCCCCACACGCTCTGTTGCAAACGCCATCCACCACAAGGTCTTTGTGGCCACCACTCGGGAGGATAGCGAAGTCGTGGGCGCTCTGTTTTCAGAGCTCCGAGCCGCCGAGCTAGGCCTGGCGGCAGTCACAGTGTCGGTTCCGCCGCAGCACAAAGTGGGCGAACTTGAACGTCCAAAATCAATCCCCCCTAACCCTCGCAAAGAATTCGCTGTCATAGAGCCAACAATTTTTGAAAGTAAAGGCGGCTTTGTTTCAGCCCTGAACCATGAATTGCGTCAGAGGCGAGCTGGCGACAGAGACATTCTGTTCTTTGTGCATGGGTACAATACCACGACCAGCGAGGCCATCTTGCGGGTTGGACAGTTTGTTGAAGATAGCGATTTCAAGGGGGTTCCGGTTCTCTTTACCTGGGCTTCGGCGGGGAAATTTTCGCGTTATGTCTATGATCTAAACAGCGCCCTTGTGGCGCGCCCACAGCTGCTGGAGGCGACGGCAATCATTAGCCAATCAATCGCCTCAGAATACCACATATTCGCTCATTCGATGGGGGGGTTTCTGACGATGGAGGCTATAGTCGATGCTGCACAGGCGGGTGATTTCGACCAAACGGGTCGCTTGAGGAACGTGGTTCTGGCCTCTCCTGACATTGACTATGATTTGTTTCGCAGTCAGATCGGCCAGATCGACACAACCTTTGATCGCTTTTTTGTGCTTTTGTCTCATGACGACTATGCCCTTCGCGCCTCACGTATCATCGCCGGTGGAGTACCACGTATCGGCGCCGCCGATGCAGAAGATCTGGCCCAATTGGGTGTTAACGCCATTGATTTGAGTGAAATCCATGATCAAAACTCTGACAGCCATTCAAAGTTTGCCGGATCGCCCGAAGTTGTACAGCTCCTTGGCCTGGGCTTGAACAAGGCTCCGGCTCTGGGGGCAAGCCGGGTTTCGCCCTTGGCGGATTTGATCCGGGATGTTCCGATCCGGTTCGTTCGGGCAATTGCCGAATGAAAGCCTACAGGCAGCTCAGACATATACCATATCAGTCGCTTGGCTCAGCCTGTAGGAACAGTGATAGTTTTACCGGCCTAAGAAAGGTCGGTTCTGCGTCTGCGAAATGAGATCCAGCCATTGGCTCCAACAGTCTGCAAACCGCTCATTGTGGCTGAGCTCTGGCCAATGCGGCGCTAGGGACGCATATCGTGAAAGGCCTTGCGCGCCGTCTCATGGGCCTAGTCAAACCGGGGTGGCGTGTTTGTCCTGCGTTTTCCCCAATTCCATCAGCTTGGTCATTTCGGCTGCGTAGTCGTCCGTCGCTTTCTTGAGAAAGTCCGTTTGAATTTTCTGGATCTCCGCAATGCCCTTTGCCTGCAACAGATCTTGCTGAGTTTGGATATCGTGCTTGACGCGTTCTGTTATGAAACTCAGCATTTCGTTGCCTACATTATTCATGGTTTCAAACCATTCCGGTCCAAAACCCGGCATCGTTTTCGCACTGGCATCCCGCATCGCTTCTATCAGATTGGTCGCAGGCGAAACGGCATCTTTGGTTTTGTCATGCTTGGTCATTTTCAATCCTCTCACTCTGATTTCGCCCGATTATACCATCCAAAACGAGCTGAGTATTGATGTGCATCAATCCTCAGGCTGTTTTGCAATCTCTAGCTGAAACGCTTCTTTCCAGCGCCAAAGACAGGTCTCTTTCATTTTGGTCTTTCAGAACAAGAACCTGCGACAGGCCTGGGCCACGACGGCCTCTTCATTTGTGGGAACGACAAGGGTTTTGACCTGCGCTGGATCGGTACTGATCAGGGTCGCATTGCTTTCATTCGCGGCCACGTCGACCAAGACTCCCAACCAAGTTAAGCGTTCGCAAATTAGCTTGCGAACCAGGGCTGAATTTTCTCCGATCCCTGCTGTAAAGACCACCGCGTCGAGCCCACCAAGTGAGGGGACCAGACCTGCGAGAATGCTGGCGGCGCGGTCGCAGTACAGATCAATGGCTTCGCGCGCCTGGGGACTATCGCTGTTTTGCAGCACATGCATATCATTGCTGATGCCCGAGACACCTAACAGACCAGATTGGCGGTAGAGCATGTTTTCGACGGCGGTGGTGCTCATTCCTTTGGCCTGCATCAGATAGAGCACGACGCCGGGATCCAGCGTGCCGCATCTTTGTCCCATCATCAGCCCGTCCAAAGCCGTGAATCCCATGCTTGTCGCAACGCTTTTTCGATCTTTCATGGCACACATGCTGGCACCATTCCCCAAATGCGCCACGATCACCCGGCCGTCGGCCAGATCGCCCAGATACTCGGGCAACTGGCTGGCGATGTAGTCGTAAGACAGGCCGTGAAATCCGTAACGGATAACTCCCTCTTCGCTCAGCGCACGGGGCAGGGCAAAGAGTTTGGCCAATCGTCCCCGACCCTGGTGGAAGCTGGTGTCGAAACAGGCAATTTGTTGCAGGTTCGGCTGCCGCTTTGCGACGGCTCGGATCGCAGCCAAATTATGCGGCTGATGCAAGGGCGCAAGAGGGATGAGGGCGTCCAATCTGTCCAAAACGGCATCAGTCACCCGGACCGGCCCCGCAAAGTGCGTGCCGCCATGCACAACCCGGTGCCCCACTGCTACAAGGCGGTGGCTGTCTTGGTGCTGGCCAAGCCAAGGCAACAGCTGCTGGATCAGGTGCTCGTGGTCGCTGCCCAAATCCAACTGATCAAGCGCGCCTTTGGCAAGCGCGTTGCCCTGTGCGTCTCGGGCGCTAAAGATGGGTGCGGTGCCGATGCCCGCGATCTTGCCGCTGATCACAGGAGCTGTGACCGTCTCATCGGTGCTGAACACGGCAAACTTGAGGCTGGATGATCCAGCGTTCAGCGTCAGAATGACGTCGCTCATACCGCAATGCCGCCTGACCGAGAGTGTACGAATAACTGTGCCATTGCTGCGGATGCCAAGCGAGACATAACCCCATCGGCGCGGCTGGTCAGAACGATGGGAATACGCGCGCCCAGAACGATGCCAGCGGCATCGGCTCCGGCCAAATAGATCAGTTGCTTGGCGATCATGTTTCCGGCTTCCAAATCGGGTGCAATCAAAATGTCCGCAGCCCCCGCGACCTCGGTGTAGATGCCCTTCGTTTCAGCCGCAGCTTTCGACACCGCATTGTCAAAGGCCAGCGGCCCGTCCAGCAAGCCGCCGAGAATCTGCCCACGCTCTGCCATCTTGCAAAGTGCGGCGGCATCCAGCGTAGACGGAAGGCTGGGCGTCACGGTTTCAACCGCCGACAGCAACGCCACCTTTGGCAGGTCAATCCCCAAGGCCAGTGCAAGATCAATTGCATTCTGCACGATATCGCGTTTGGTCTGCAGATCGGGGAAGGTGTTGATCGCCGCGTCACTGATCAGCAGCGGTTTGGGGTAGTTGGGCACATCAAGTGCAAACACATGGCTCATGCGTCGTTCAGTGCGCAGACCGCACTCCTTGTTGACCACGGGTTTCAACAACTCATCGGTGTGAATTTTGCCTTTCATCAACATGCCGACCTTGCCTTCGCGGGCCAGTTTGACAGAGTGTTCGGCGGCCGCGTGACTATGGGGGACATCAATGATCTCGATGCCGCTCAGGTCCAGCTGAGCCTCAGAGGCTGCGGCCTCGATCTTGGCCCTAGGGCCCACGAGAATGGGGTCGATCATGCCCTGTTTGCGCGCTTCCAGCGCTCCCTCAATCGACAGAGCGTCACAGGGGTGCACCACGGCGGTGCTCACCGGCGCCAGAGCCGCCGTTGCTTTGATCAATCTCGCGAACCGCGCACCGCGCTCGTGGAGGTGGACCTCTGGCAGCATGACCCGGGGGCGGCGTACCTTTTGCGTCGGGGCCACGACCTGTGCCTGGCCCTCAATGACGGTCTCGCGGCGTTGGTTGGTGCACAGGCAGTCGAGGGTTACATGATGATGCGCCGCACTTTTTTCAGCGACAGTGATACGCACCGTGACGGTGTCGCCCAGACCGACGGCTGCTTTGAAGCTCAGGTTCTGATTGAGATAAATCGTGCCGGGGCCGGGCAGCTCGGTTCCCAACACGGCTGAGATCAGCGCACCGCCCCACATGCCATGGGCGATGACTTTGTGAAACATATCCGACTGCGCATAGTCAGCGTCCACATGCGCCGGGTTCACGTCGCCAGACATGACAGCGAACAATTCGATATCGCCCTGTTTCAGTGTGCGCGTCAATTCTGCGCTATCCCCAACCTTGATCTCGTCGAAGGTCCTGTTCTCGATATACTGCATGCGCGTTTGCCTAGCCTCTGTTTCGCTTCAAGTCGTTTTCGGACCTTGATCGGTGTGGTTGTGCTCTTCGATCTCTTCCGCGACGGCCTCAATCTCGCGAAACGCATCGCCGTCAGAGGCCTTGCCTTCGATGTGGGCAGCAGTTTGACCGTTGATCTTCAGATCTGCGTCGCCCCAGGGGTGGGTGTCGATCTCCAGTGTGTCACCATTGGCCGTTGAGGTGAAATGCTGCTCTGTGGCGCCTTTGCCAGCCGGATAGGTGAGATCCGGCTTCCAACTAAGCGTTTTCTTGGTCATTTGTCGCTCCTTTTCATGCTCTTATGTGATAGCCGCCATATACAAAGGCGATGTTGCCAGTCGTGTCATGCGGATCAGCGAATGCACCGAGACATCCATCGCTTCCGAAAAGCCCTCCTTTGAACATGCTCTCACCAGGCCATGCCGCATCCCGCAGCGATGGAATGCTCATTTGCAATGCCTGCTAAAAGCCTGTCCAACATGTGCGGCTACGCCTGAAACACATAAGACCCCGGTGCGTCACAGAGTGGCGCATAGCCCTTTGCCTGTGCTCCAAGCGCAGGAGGAGCAGCCTTTTCGCCGGACCTTTCTGCGACCCAGCTCGACAAAACGGGCCACCAGGATCCATCGACAGAGGAGGTTTCCTGCATCCAGCGATCAGGATCGGTATAGGAGGCGTCACTGTCTTTTTCCCGCACGCGGTAGTGTCGGTGGGCATGTCCGGGTTCCGACACGATGCCCGCGTTATGTCCGCCGCTGGTTAGAACAAATGTCACGTCCGTGTCCGACAGCAGATTGAACTTATAGACAGATTCCCAAGGTGCCACGTGGTCGCGTTCGGTGCCGACAAGAAATACAGGCACGCGGATGTCAGAGATCGCGATGGGACTGTCTGCGACGCGATATCGCCCTTCGGCCAGATCGTTGTTCAGAAACAGTTGCCGCAGATACTCTGAATGCATCCGGTACGGCATGCGGGTGGCATCGGCGTTCCAGGCCATCAGATCATTCATCGGGGTACGTTCCCCCATCAGATAATCGTGCACCACGCGCGACCAGATCAGGTCGTTTGAGCGCAAAAGTTGAAAAGCGCCCGCCATCTGTGTGGTGTCCAGATAGCCTTGATCCCACATCAGGTCTTCAAGAAGACTTAGCTGGCTTTCATCGATGAACAACATCAACTCGCCGGCTTCGGTAAAATCGATTTGGGTTGCAAGCAGTGTCAGGCTTTGTAGTCTTGCGTCGCCATCACGCGCCATGGCAGCGGCAGCTATCGACATCAATGTCCCGCCCAGGCAATAGCCCACCGCATGTATTTTTTGCCCGTTGCCAATGGCCTCGACTGCGTCAAGTGCGTCCATGACCCCTGAGGAAACGTAATCATCCATCCCCAAATCCCGGTCATCTGCATCGGGGTTCTTCCATGAGATCATGAAAACTGTAAAGCCCTGCGCTGTCAGATACCGCACCAGAGAGTTATGCTCGCTCAAATCAAGAATGTAGTATTTCATGATCCATGCGGGCACGATCAAAATGGGCTCAGGATGGACCTTATCGGTGGTCGGCGCGTATTGGATCAGCTCCATCAGATCGTTGCGGAAGACGACCTTGCCGGGTGTGGTTGCCAAATTGCGACCAACTTCAAAGTCTTCGCTGCCAACGGGGTGTTGTCCGCTGCTGGCACGGGAGAAATCCTCGATGAAGTTCTGCCAGCCACGAAAGAGGTTCATCCCACCTTGTTGCGCAGTCTGTTGCAGCACTTCGGGATTTGTCAGGGCGTAATTTGACGGCGAAAACACATCGAGTATCTGGCGTGAGGCGAACTCGACCACATTTTCATGCTGCTGCGTCACCCCTTCCACGCTGGTCGTTGCATTGTGCCACCATTGCTGGTTGAGCAGGAAACTTTGATAGATCAGGTTGTAGGGCCATTTTTGCCAACTTTCGTCTTTGAAGCGCCGGTCCTGAGGCAAGGGCGTGATGCAGGTGTCAGAGGTGTCGGGATTGCCAATACAATGGGTCGCATGATTTGCCAGTCGCCATGTTTTCTTCCCGGCCTTTTCCAAAAGCTCCAGGCGTTTGCCCGGAGCAGATGCCAGATGCATGGCCCAGTCAGAATAGGCCGAGGTCAGCGCAATCGGAGAAAGGCCCGCTGTAAATTTGGCCAAAGCCGCCTTTAGCCCTTTGTCCAACGCCTGCTCCATCGTGGTGTGCGAATGCGGCCTTTGGTCCCTGGCGGCCCCGGCCGTTTTGGAAACATTGCAGGGCGGCGGCGTGCCAGCCTTTTTCTGTAGAGTTTTTTCCTCTCGAAGGGGTGTGATCTTTGCCATTGCTTGGACCTTTCTCAAACTATGGAATTTAAAGGAGAGCTATCGCTAAGTTCGTGACAGCGGATTGATTTGGATCAATCACCGGACCGGCTGAGAGGGCTATTGCCGTCATTTAGGGGCCAAAGACATGTTGTTCGCCTCGTGCTTTGGGAGTTTTTAGGTGGGGTGCAGGTCATGAACAAGAAATGGATGATCCTTGTTGTCGTTCTTCTTGCCACAGCTGGTGCCGGTGCGCTCTGGTGGCAAAGCTCGATCAAAGCGGCGCTGCCAAACGGCATTAGCTCTTCCAACGGACGTATCGAGGCAGAACGGATCGAGATTGCTACGAAGTTTGCGGGACGGATAGCAGATGTGACCGTGGCGGAAGGAGATTGGGTCAAAGCCGGGCAGCTTATCGCTACGATGGAGACATCTGAGCTTGACGCTCAGTTGCATCAGGCCCAGGCAACAGTCCTGCAGGCACAACAGCAAAAGCTCCAGTCCGAAGCCCTGCTCAATCAGCGTCAATCTGAATTGGTTCTGGCTCTGACGGCCTTCGCGCGCGTCGAACGGCTGGCCAGTGATTCCTTTGCGTCTCAGGCTCAGCTCGACAACGGGCGCAACGCTTTGAACACAGCCAAGGCCGGCGTTGCTGCGGCCGAAGCAGGCATACCCTTGGCTGATGCGTCGATATCGGCGGCAGAAGCGGCCGTGGAGCGTCTTGAAAGCGTAATTTCGGATGCCAGCTTGACCGCCCCGCGTCCTGGTCGGGTGCAATACATACTGGCCCATGCCGGTGAAGTCCTTGGCGCGGGTGGGCGGGTTGTAACGCTGACGGATACGTCCGACATGTACATGTCGATATTCCTGCCCTCCCGCGCTGCCGGACGTCTGGCCATAGGCGCTGAGGCCCGGATTATTCTGAACGCGGTCCCTGACTACGTCATCCCCGCGGCTGTGACGTTTGTCGCCAGCACGGCGCAGTTCACACCCAGATCTGTCGAGACTCAACAGGAGCGGGATCAGCTGATGTTTCGGGTCAAATTGACGATCGCGCCAGAGCTGCTTGCAGAGTATCGGGACCGGGCGCGTGCCGGGGTTCCGGGGGTTGGATATGTATTGGTCGAGGAGGGCGCTGTCTGGCCAACAGACCTTGCGGTCCGTCTCCCTCAATGACCGATGCACCCATCGTCCAGCTGTCCGGTGTGACCCACCGCTATGGTGCGACAGCGGCGCTGAACGACATTAACCTGGATGTTCCTGCGGGCTGTATGGCAGGATTGATTGGGCCAGATGGTGTTGGGAAATCGACATTGCTGGCGCTTGCGGCTGGCGTGCGCAGGCTGCAGGCAGGCTCCTTACAGGTCCTGGGAGGCGACATCCGGGACCACCGCCATCTGAAAGAGTGCAACACACGCATCGCCTATATGCCGCAGGGTCTTGGTCGAAATCTCTATCCCACATTAACCGTGACCGAGAACCTCGATTTTTTTGGCAGACTTTTCGGCCAACCCAAAGCAGAGCGCCGTGCGCGCATCGCGGATCTGCTGCAAGCCACCGGGCTGGACCCGTTCCCTGATCGTCCCGCAGGGAAACTGTCAGGTGGTATGAAGCAGAAGCTTTCGCTGTGTTCGGCCCTGATCCATGACCCTGATCTGGTGATCCTTGATGAGCCGACGACGGGCGTCGACCCGCTTTCGCGTCAGAAATTCTGGGATCTCATCGACCGTATCCGGACAGAGCGTCCAGCCATGAGCGTCATCGTCGCGACGGCCTACATGGAAGAGGCCGAGCGTTTCGACTGGCTGGCCGCCATGTCTGATGGCAAGATCATCGCAACCGGAACCCCGGAGGATGTGCGCATCCAGTCTGGTCAACCCACGTTGGAAAAAGCCTTTGTCGCGTTGCTGCCTGAAGAGGCACAGCAGGGCCACCAAGATGTGGTGGTGCCGCCGCGGGCTCATCTGGAGGGGACGCCTGCGGTTCAGGCGATCTCTCTGACCAAAAGCTTCGGCGACTTTGTGGCGGTTGATGCTGTGAACTTCGAGATAGAACGCGGCGAGATATTCGGCTTTCTTGGCTCTAACGGCTGCGGCAAGACGACAACGATGAAGATGCTGACAGGCCTGTTGCCAGCAAGTGACGGGCAGGCCCTTTTGTTTGGCGAACCATTGGACGCGCGTGACATGCGCACCCGGCAGCGGGTCGGATACATGTCGCAATCCTTTTCGCTATATAGCGAGTTGACGGTGCGCCAAAACCTTGATCTGCACGCTGAATTATATCAGGTTCCGACTGCCAAACGGGCTGGGCGGGTGGCTGAGATGCTTGATACTTTTGCCTTGAGAGGCGAGGCCGACCAGAAACCGGACTCGCTGCCGCTTGGAATTCGTCAGCGTCTGCAGCTGGCGGTCGCCGTTATCCATGCGCCCGAAGTTCTGATCCTGGATGAGCCAACATCGGGCGTCGATCCCATCGCCCGTGATGCGTTCTGGCAGCATTTGGTGGGGCTGTCGCGCAATGAAGGGGTCACGATCTTTATCTCGACCCATTTCATGAACGAAGCAGAGCGGTGTGACCGGATATCTCTGATGCATGCCGGGCGGGTTCTGGCGGTTGGTGCGCCAGCGGAGATCGTAAAATCAAAGAAAGCCACGACACTGAATGATGCCTTTATCAGTTACCTTCTTGAGGCGACTGGCAGCCGTGAGGAGACGGGCTGTCGTGACGATACGGGCAGCCGTGAGGAGACAGGCAGTACCGCTGAGACAAAAACGCCTGCCACATCGTCATCGCCGCCGCAGTTGGCCCAGTCGGAGTTTCAGCGCCAAAGCGGCTTTAAACTGGCGCGGCTTTGGGCCTTTGCACTGCGTGAAACAATGGAAATTCTGCGTGATCCGCTGCGATTGACCTTCGCCTTTCTGGGGCCGGTCATTTTGATGCTGACCTTTGGCTACGGAATTTCCTTTGATGTCACAGACCTTCCTTATGCGGTTCACGATCAGGATCAGACATATGAGAGCCGTAGCTTGCTTGAGGCCTTCTCCGGGTCGCGGTATTTTGCCGAACAGGCCCCTGCGACGAGTTCAGAGCAGCTGCAGGCGCGACTTCGAGCGGGTGAAATTGCGATTGCCATCGAGGTTCCCCCAAACTTTGGGCGCTTGCTTTTGCGCGACGAAACACCCGAAGTGCGCATCGCCATAGATGCTGCAATGCCGTTTCGGGCTGAAACCGCGCGCGGCTATCTGCAAGGGTTGGCCCTGGCCTATATGGATGACCAGATCGAGCATACCTACGGCGAGGTCATCGATACCAGTGGCGCAGAGGTCGAGAGCCGCTTTCGCTACAATCAGGCCTTTAAAAGTGTCTTTGCCATCGTACCATCGGTGATCATGCTGATGCTTGTCCTGATCCCGGCCATGATGGCAGCCATGGGGGTGGTGCGGGAAAAAGAAACCGGATCAATCGCTAACTTCCGCTCAACGCCGGTGACGCGGACTGAATTCGTTTTGGGCAAGCAGTTGCCCTACGTTGTGATCGCCATGCTGAGCTTTGTGACATTGCTGATCGTGGCCTATGCCGTGTTCCGCGTACCAGTTCGGGGCTCAAATTTTGCTCTGCTGGTTGGAACCTTTCTCTATGTCTTGGCGACAACGGGCTTTGGTGTGTTGATCTCGGCGTTTACCAAAACGCAGGTCGCAGCCACCTTTGCTGCAGCAATCATCGCAATTATCCCGGCGGTTAATTTTTCGGGCCTGCTGGTCCCGGTTTCATCCCTGTCGGGCGGTGGCCGCATGATTGGCCTGGGATTTCCATCAGCCTGGTATCAGCAAATCAGCGTGGGCACCTTCACCAAGGAACTTGGGTTTGCGCAGCTTTGGCACAACCATCTCGTCTTGCTCGGCTTTGCCATTTCGTTCATTGCGGTGTCGATCCTATTGCTTGGCAAACAGGAAAAATGAGATGATGCAGTGGGTGTCAAATATCTATCGGCTTGGCCTCAAGGAGCTGCGCAGCCTTCGGGCTGACCCGGTGCTGCTTTTGCTGATCATCTATATTTTCAGCTTTGCGGTCTATGCTGTGGCGACAGGGGCCAAGCTGGAAGTTGTCAATGCCTCGGTGGCTTATGTTGATCTTGACCGGTCTGATCTGACGGGGCGGATCATCGGAGCCATTCTGCCGCCTGAATTCGACACGCCTCAGGAAATTTCTGCAGCCGACATAGACCGCGTCATGAACAATGGCGACTATGTTTTTGTCCTGTCTTTCCCTCCGGGGTTTGAGGCGGATGTGATCGCGCAGCGCCTGCCGGAAGTGCAGCTGAATGTGGACGCGACTGCGATGGTGCAGGCGGGGAACGGCTCGGTCTTTCTTCAGGAAATAATCTCTGCTGAGATCACCAAGTTCATCGCGCGCGACGATACATCAACCTCTTTGCCCATTGATCTGGTTGTAACTGCGCAGTTCAACCCGAACCTGCAATCGACATGGTTCTCTTCGGTCATGCAGGTCATCAACAACGTAACGATCCTGTCGGTCCTGCTGACAGGAGCTGCGCTGATCCGCGAGCGTGAGCACGGAACAATCGAGCACCTTCTTGTTATGCCTGTCTCACCCTCGGAAATCATGCTGGCCAAGATTTGGGCGAATGGTCTGGCGATTGTCGTGGCCGCTGTTTTGTCTCTTTGGCTGGTGGTTCAGGGCATTCTGGCCGTACCTATTGCCGGGTCCATCCCTCTATTTGTGGCCGGTACAGTGCTGTATCTGGTTTCTGTCACGGGCCTCGGAATTCTTCTGGCGACCTTCACGACGTCGATGCCCCAGTTCGGTCTTCTGGCGCTGCCGGTTCTGGTGATCATGAACCTGCTTTCAGGGAGCACCACCCCGATGGAGAGCATTCCGAATTGGTTGCAGGCCGTCATGCAAATCTCGCCTTCAACGCATTTCGTCGCCTTCTCTCAGGCAATTTTGTATCGCGGTGCAGGGCTCGGCACAGTCTGGCCTGACATGATCATCATGGCTGGGCTTAGCGTGGCGTTCTTTGTCATTGCCCTTATGCGGTTCCGTCATACCATGGCGACAACATAACATTGGCTCAAGAGGCAGCCTGGACCAGCTGCGCGTTTTGCGCATCTGTTTGGTTTGACTATGCGGCGCGTTGACAGCGCTGCTCGCACCGCGTTTCATGGGCCTGTGGTGTACTGCTTTCGCGTTGGTTGAGAATGGATTTGGCTCGATGGTTTCCGTCGTGAGCGCTGGGCACGAAGGTAGAGCGCCGCCGGTACTAAATGGCTCATCCTGTCTGCTTATTGACGCAGGTCAATGCCATGCGGGTCAGTCCTGTCAGATGTGGCTCAAATCTAGGTGTGAATCCTGCTTGAAACTCAAACATCAGGCAACGCGGCAGACCATCGATGTGAACGAGACGCCCTGAAGATGCCACAGGCGAGAGCGCCGGATGCTTCAGTGCAAAGGAGAGAGCTGATGCCGACCGGTGAGACCGCAACAGACAATCTGTCGACCCAGGAGAAATCCGGCACATTGGGGTTGCTGCCGCTGACAGCTCTCGTGGTCGGCTCTATGATTGGTGGCGGGGTTTTCAGCTTGCCGCAGAACATGGCACGCGGGGCATCCGCCGGAGCAATCACGATTGGCTGGCTCATTACTGGTATTGGCATGCTGGCCCTTGCCTTTGTCTATAAGAACCTCTCCACCCGCAAACCTGGGCTTGATGCCGGGCCTTACTCTTATGCGCGTGCAGGGTTTGGCAATTTCGTCGGCTTCAATAGCGCCTGGGGCTACTGGATAAGCGCCTGGATCGGCAACGTATCTTACGTCGTTTTGATTTTTGGCGCGCTCAGCTATTTTTACGCCCCTTTCGGCGCAGAGGGAAACACCTGGCAGGCAATCATCGGCGCGTCAATTTGCGTATGGCTTGTTCATGCGCTGGTGTTGGTCGGGGTACAACAGGCGGCGGTCATAAATATGATCACAACACTTGCCAAACTGGGGCCGATTTTCCTTTTCATCGTCCTTGTCTTTGTTGCGTTCAATATGCCGACCTTCGAGCTGGATTTCTGGGGCAAGGAAGCCCCGACACTTGGAAGCATTACGACCCAGGTTCAAAGCACGATGCTTGTGACATTGTGGGTCTTTATCGGGATCGAGGGGGCCAGTGTCGGCTCTGGCCGGGCGCGCAAGCGGAGCGACATCGGCAAAGCCACCATCCTTGGGTTCGTTACGGTTCTGTTGCTCTACCTGCTGGTCTCCCTGCTATCGCTTGGCGTTATGTCACAACCCGAACTTGCTGCCCTGCCTGCCGCCGCCTCCATGGCAAATGTGTTGGAGGCGGCGGTGGGGGCCTGGGGCTCGGTGTTGGTACGGATCGGTCTGGTGATTTCGGTCGCGGGTGCATTCCTAAGCTGGACTTTGCTGGCCGCTGAAATTCCTTTCCGCGCTGCCCGCGAAGGCATACTGCCTGAGGTGTTTGCTAAGGAAAACGACAACGGGTCTCCGTCCGGTGCACTATGGATCACCAGCGTTTGCGTGCAGATCGTCTTGATTGTGACGCTTTATGCGAATTCGACATATCTCGCCCTGTTTTACATCGCGTCCACCGCCATTCTGGTCCCCTACGTGTTCTCGGGGGCCTATGCGCTTAAGCTTGCAATGACCGGCGAAAGCTATGAGGCGCAAGAGGGGCGCGGCCGCGATATGGCCATTGGAGCTCTTGCGACGGTTTACGGGGCATGGCTCGTTTATGCAGCCGGACCTGCATATCTGCTGATGTGTGCCATTCTTTATGCGGTGGGTATCCCGATCTATGTCTGGGCCCGCAGATCCAGGGGCGAAAAAGCCTTTTCTTTGGTCGAAATCCTGATTGCTGTTGGTCTCGTCGGAGCCGCCGGTGTTGCTGCCTATTTGATGGGGACCGGGTCCATCAGTGCTCTGTGACGCACGCATTTACAAAGGAAAAACTGCCATGGAACATCAGGACAAACTGGGCGTGCATTCCGAAACCGGCAAACTGCGACAGGTGATCGTTTGCAGGCCTGGCCTGGCCCATCGCCGCCTGACACCTGAAAACTGTCAGGACCTGCTGTTTGATGACGTGTTCTGGGTCAAACAGGCGCAAAAGGACCACGATGTCTTTGCCGCGACAATGCGCAGCGAGGGTGTCGAGGTCCTGGACATTAATGACCTGTTGGCTGAGACGCTCGACATCTCCAAAGGCCGGGACTGGGTCTTGGATCACCGGATCACACCTGATCAGGTTGGGGTTGGTATGATGTCCGAATTGCGCAGTTGGATGGATGAATTGTCTGGCGCCCAGCTTGCCGGATATCTGCTGGGCGGGCTTGCCACAGACGATCTGGGATTTGAACCAACCGGGCTTTTTGGCAGTTATCTCGGCCGCCATGGGTTCATCCTGCCTCCACTGCCCAATGCTTTGTTCACGCGAGATAATTCAGCGTGGATTTATGGGGGTGTATCAGTCAATCCGATGCATTGGGCCGCACGGCGGCCTGAGACGCTGCTGAACACCGCAATCTATAAATTTCACCCCAAATTTGCGGGCAAGACGACGATCCACTGGGGTGACCCCACCCTGGACCACGGGTTGGCGACCGTGGAGGGCGGCGACATTATGCCAGTGGGCAACGGCACCGTTCTGGTGGGCATGGGAGAGCGGTCTTCTCCACAGGGGATTGGGCAGTTGGCCGAGGCTCTGTTTGAGACAGGGGCGGCTGAGCGCGTGCTGGCATTCCGCATCCCCAAATCGCGTGCGGCGATGCATCTGGATACGGTGTTTACGCTGTGCGGCGGTGACGTTGTGACGACCTTCAAAGAGGTCGCCGATGAATTGATCTGCTACGACATTCGCCCCGGCGAGGGGCGCGCGCCGCTGGATTTTCGCCGCGACCCGCGTCCGATCTTCGATATTGTCGCCGAAGTGCTGGGGTATAAAAGCCTGCAAATTGTGTCGACCGGCGGCGACACTGCGGAAGAGCGCTCGCGAGAGCAATGGAACGACGGCAACAATGTGCTGGCACTGCGTCCCGGCGTGGTCATAGGCTATGATCGGAACGACGACACCAACGCAGCCCTTAGGTCGGCTGGAATCGAGGTTCTCGCGATCCCTGGTGCTGAGTTGGGTCGTGGCCGCGGCGGTGGGCATTGCATGAGCTGCCCCACAATGCGTGATCCTGTTTAACCCGAAAGGTGGCCGTGAATGGCTTATAATCTTAAGAACCGTCACTTTCTGACCCTGCAGGATTTCTCACCCCGCGAAATCGCGTTCCTGTTGAAACTTGCGCAAGATCTGAAGACCGCGAAATACACCGGCACCGAAGTGCCGTGCCTGAAGGGCAAAGACATTGCACTGATCTTTGAGAAGGATAGTACGCGCACCCGGGTTGGGTTTGAGGTGGCGGCCCACGATCAGGGCGCGCGGGTTACCTATCTTGGCCCCACCGGATCTCATATCGGGCACAAGGAATCCGTCAAGGACACGGCGCGTGTTTTGGGGCGGATCTACGATGCTATTGAATATCGTGGTTTTGGCCAGAAGATCGTCGAGGAACTGGCCGCGTTTTCAGGTGTGCCCGTCTATAACGGTCTTACAAACGAGTTTCACCCCACACAGATTTTGGCTGATTTCCTGACCATGCAGGAGCATGTCGACAGGCCATTGCATAAAGTGGCCTATGCCTTCCTGGGGGATGCGGGCAACAATATGGGCAACAGCCTGTTGATCGGTGGCGCCAAGATGGGCATGGATGTGCGTCTTTGTGCGCCCAGGGCATGCTGGCCTGTTCAGGTGATCCGTGAAGAGGCCGCGGCGATTGCCAAAGAAACCGGAGCCCGGATAACCATCACCGAAGATGTGGACGCGGCCGTGAAAGGCGTCGATTTTATCTACACGGATGTCTGGGTGTCGATGGGTGAGGCCAAGGAAAAATGGGCTGAGCGGATCAAGCTTCTGACTCCCTATCAGGTGAGCGCCGATGTGATGGCCAAAACCGGTAATCCACGGACGTGTTTTATGCATTGTCTGCCTGCATTCCATAACGCCGAGACAACTGTGGGCGCCGAGATCAAGGCAGAGTTCGGCCTGGATGCCATGGAAGTCACCGAAGAGGTGTTTGAGAGTGCGGCCTCTATCGTCTTTGATCAGGCAGAAAACCGGATGCATACGATCAAGGCGGTTCTTGTCGCCACACTGGGGGCCTGAGATGCTGGTCGTCGCAGCCGTGGGCGGCAATGCGTTGTTACAGCGCGGCCAGCCCCTCACCGCACAGGCTCAGCGCGCAAACGTTCAGACGGCAGCCACTGCTCTGGCACAGATCGTGCGCGCCGGGCACCAGTTGATCGTCACGCACGGGAATGGCCCGCAAGTCGGCCTGCTGGCTTTGCAAGGGGCCGCCTATAAGCCGGACGAAGCCTATCCACTGGATGTTCTGGGGGCCGAGACCGAAGGCATGATCGGCTACCTGATCGAACAGGAGTTGGAAAATGTCCTTGGTCATGATCCTGCGGTTGCCACTTTGCTAACCCAGGTCATTGTCGACCCAAAGGATCCCGCGTTTCAAGTGCCGACCAAGTTCGTGGGTCAGGTTTACGCAAAGGATGAGGCCGAGGCGCGCGCCAAATCCGCTGGCTGGACCATTGCGCAAGATGGCGATCATTGGCGGCGTGTGGTGCCATCACCGGCGCCCCTTGAAATTCCGGATATGCGGGTTTTGCGGTTGCTGATAGATCAGGGCGTGATCGTGATCTGTGCGGGCGGCGGCGGTATTCCGGTGATCCGGCGCGCCGATGGCAGCATGATCGGGGTGGAGGCTGTGATCGATAAGGATGCCGCCAGCGCTCTGCTTGCAGCCAACATCGGCGCGGATGCCCTGTTGCTGCTGACGGATGTCGATGCCGTCTATCAGGATTTTGGCGCTAGCACTGCAGCGCCCATTTCTTATCTAACTCCTGATCAGGGGCGGGCGCTTGCTATGCCCAAAGGGTCAATGGGACCAAAGGTCAGCGCCGCCTGTGATTTTGCCGGTTTGGGTGGGGTTGCCGGGATCGGTCGCCTTGCCGATGCGCTGGCCATCCTTGATGGCAAAGCCGGCACGCGTATCGCACAACAGAGCCGGGACAAGCTATGAACACCGAAACCGCCTCCAAATCAGATGCATTGCTGCAGGGACGCATCGCAGCCATTCGCGGCGGGGTTGTCGATGTGGAATTCGAGGGCAGGGTGCCGCACATCCACGACCTGCTCTATGCGGGAGAGGTCGCGCTGGAAGTCGCGTCATTGATGGGGAACGGTATTGTCCGTGCGATAGCAATGGCGCCTGTGCGGGGGCTGGGCCTGGGTATGCCAGTGCGTGCAACAGGGGGCCCGATTACGGTGCCGGTTGGCGAGGCTGTGCTTGGTCGGATGCTCAACGTGTTCGGTGATCCGATCGATGGCCGCCCCGCTGTGGAGGTATCTGAACGCCGGGCGATCCACCAAAGCCCGCCCAAATTGAGCGACCGGGTGCTGCATTCCGAGATCCTTGAGACCGGGATCAAGGCGATTGACCTGCTGTCGCCCATCGAGCGAGGGGGAAAGACCGGGCTGTTTGGCGGCGCGGGTGTTGGCAAAACGGTGCTGATCACAGAGCTGATCAACAACACCGTGCAGCATCATAACGGTGTGAGCCTGTTTTGCGGTATTGGCGAGCGGTCGCGTGAGGCTGAGGAGCTGTACCGCGAAATGGGCGAAGCAGGGGTGCGCGACAAGACCGTGATGCTGTTTGGCCAGATGAACGAGGCCCCCGGTGTACGCTTTTTGGTGGGCAAAGCAGCCCTGACCATGGCCGAGTATTTCCGTGATGACAAAGGCCAGGATGTGCTGCTTCTGATCGACAATATCTTCCGGTTTGTGCAGGCGGGATCCGAAGTGTCAGGCCTGATGGGGAGGATGCCGTCACGGGTGGGCTATCAGCCGACTTTGGCCACGGAACTGGCAGGGTTGGAGGAACGCATTACCTCGACCCAGCGCGGTGCGATCACCTCGATCCAGGCGGTCTACGTGCCGGCAGATGATTTTACGGATCCGGCAGCGGCGCATATTTTCTCGCATCTGTCGGCGTCAGTTGTTTTGTCGCGCAAACGTGCCAGCGAGGGGCTTTATCCGGCAGTTGATCCGCTGGCCTCGGCCTCGGTCATGCTGACGCCTTCGGTGGTTGGCCAGCGCCACTACGACATCGCCCGCGCCGTGCGCCGCACCCTGGCGGAGTACGAGGAGTTGCGCGACATCATCGCGATGTTGGGGCTGGAAGAGCTGTCCTCGGCGGACCGTGCGACGGTGTCGCGGGCGCGGCGTCTGGAGCGGTTTTTGACGCAGCCCTTTGTCACGACGGAAACCTTCAGCGGCACCAAAGGCAAGATGGTGACGGTCGCGCAAACTCTGGACGGCTGCGAGACGATCCTGAACCAGACCGAGTTTGATCTGCCGGAAAGTGCATATTACATGATCGGCAGCCTTCAGGATCTGGAGGAGGTATCATGACCATGGCAACCGACATGAACGTGACCCTGCGCTTGCCGACCCGGACGCTCTATGAAGGGCGGATTGAGCACATCGCCGCTGTGGCACCCAACGGTGCTTTTGGCATCTTGCCGAACCATATCGATTTCGTCACCGCGATCGTGCCTTGCGTCCTGACGCTGCGGCTGACGGACGGGACAGAGACGTTTTGTGGTCTGGACGAGGGGCTCCTGGTCAAGAAAGGTCACAAGGTTGACGTCATCGCCCTGCGCGGTGTGCTTGGCGATGACCTTGGGACATTGCAGGACACCGTAGAGGCCAGTTTTATCCAGATGGATGAAGAGGAGCGGCAGGCACGGTCGGCCCTGTCGCGCCTTGAGGCGAATATGGTGCGCCGGTTTGCCGAATTGCAGAGGCCGTTGTCATGACCGGCAAGCCCGAAAAACCGGTGGGCGACATTGCGCGCCAAGCCAAGCGGATGAAATCAAACCGTGACAACCCCGGCCCAAGCCCTCTGCGTGGTATCGGGACGTTCGGGATGATCGGGTGGTCGGTTGTGGTGCCAACCGTTGGCGGGGCGTTTTTGGGTCTCTGGCTCGATCGCGTCGCACCACAAGATTTTTCATGGACGCTTGCTTTGATCCTCGCGGGCGTCGTCATTGGCGGTTTTATCGCAGCGACATGGATGAACAAGGAAGGAAGCGGCAAATGATATCTTTTGATTGGACTGCAGTGGCGCTGGGCATGGCCATCGGTACTGCTATGAGTGCGGTGTTTTTTGCCGGTCTCGCCTGGGGGATGCGCATAGCCCTGCGGTCCGCCAGACCCGTCGCCCTGCTTGCGGTGAGTGCCGCAATCAGGATTTCTGTCCTGCTGGGCATTGGTTGGCTTGTGGTGGGGCAGGGCGGGCCGTGGTCTCTGCTGGGATATGCTGCAGCCTTTTTGATGGTCCGCTTTATCACCACGACCATCATGAGCGTCGCCCCTGCCTCCGGAGGCGCACAATGACCCTTTCTCCCGATCAAACCCTCATGTTCGAGATATGGGGGATCTCCGTAAACGCCACGATTTTTTACACATGGGTGGTCATGGCGTTGCTGACGGTTTGCGCCATCCTGATTACGCGCAATCTGCGCCCGGATGTGCCGCCGAACCGCTGGCGGACCATGTTGGAAGTGATCGTACAGGGGATTGAGAGCCAGATTGAGGACGTCGCAGGCCGCCGCGAACGCCATCTGTTGTACTATGCTGGCACGCTGTTCTTGTTTGTCGCGATGTCAAACCTGCTGCTGGTGATACCGGGGTTTGAGCCCCCTACAGCTTCTTTGTCGACAACCACCGCACTGGCGCTGTCCGTTCTGATCGCTGTGCCGCTGTTTGGCATCAGCAGCCGGGGGTTGGGCGGGTATCTCAAGACCTATATTGAGCCGTCGGTCATTATGCTGCCGTTCAACATTATTTCGGAGTTTTCGCGCGGCATCTCGCTGGCCATTCGCCTGTATGGCAACATCATGAGCGGTGCTGTGATCGCGGCGATCCTGCTCAGTGTTGCACCCTTCTTTTTCCCGGTGGTGATGGATGTTCTGGGCCTGCTGACGGGTCTGATCCAAGCCTACATATTTGCCATTCTTGCGACCGTCTACATTTCTGGCGCCACCTCCCAACCCACTCCCAAACAAAAGGAAATCCCATGACAGATCTTGGCTTGATAGCTGGTATTTCGATCTTTACTGCGGGTCTGACCGTCTCGTTCGGCGCCATTGGGCCAGCCCTTGGCGAAGGGCGCGCAGCTTCAACGGCACTGAATGCCATAGCCCAACAACCTGATGCGTCGTCGACCATTTCGCGCACCCTGTTTGTGAGCCTTGCAATGATCGAATCCACAGCGATCTATTGCTTTGTCGTGGCCATGATCCTGATTTTCGCGAACCCATTCTGGACGGCTGCTCTGGAAGCGGCGCAGGCGGCTGGGAGCTGATTTATGTCGATCGACTGGATCACTGTCGCGGCACAAATCGCCAACTTCCTGGCGCTTGTCTGGCTTTTGAAGCGGTTTCTCTACCGCCCCATCCTGGACGGTATTGATGCGCGTGAGGTTGAAATCAAGGATCGGATGCAACAGGCCGTTCATGCCAAGGCCGAGGCGCAGGCTGTAGCGCAGGCCTACCAGGACGAGCTGCAGGCGCTGAATGTCGCACAGTCAGAGATGACAGAAACGATCCGTAAGGCCGCTGAGGAACAGCGCGATGTCCTGCTGGCCGAAGCGCAAAAGAGAGTAGAGCGCGAGCATGGCGCCTGGAAGGCGCATCTGGATGATGAGGCCGGCAAGTATACCGCCAAGCTGCACCGCGTGGGGGCAGAGGCGCTGTTGACGCTCCTGCGCAAGGCGCTTGATGATTTGGCGGATCAGACGTTAGAGGCGCAAATGACGCATCATCTGGTCGGGAAAATGAAACCAATGCTCCCGGACCTGCGCCGTGCGGCGGGGCAGGTTTCTGAGGCCGTCATAACATCGCGAGATCCGTTGTCAGAGTCAGCGGAAGACGAATTGATCTCGGAGATACAGGCCGTCTTTCCGCAAGTTTCCTTGCGGTTCGTGACGGATGAAGCGCAGGCTCCGGGGCTGGTTTTACGGATGGGTGGTGCGCAATTGGAGTGGACTGTCGCATCCTACATAGAGGGGCTCAGTGAGCTGATCGAAGAACAATTGGCTGCGGTCGGCAACGTTGAGGCGCGACCTCATGGACAGTGACGTCCCTCAAACAGCTCAAACGCCCGAGACGGTTCTGAACATGCTTCTTGACTCGCCGTCACCCGCTCCCCGGCTGAGTGAGATCGGTACTGTCGCTGAGGTCGGCGATGGGGTTGCCATCGTCGCGGGGTTGGAGCAGGCGTTATCAGACGAGTTGCTGCAATTTTCCAGTGGCGTGCAGGGCATTGTTCTGGACCTTGAGCCGGGGCGGCTTGGTGTCGTGCTGCTGGGGCCGTCAAGCCGTGTCACCATCGGTGAAAGTGTCGTGCGCACCCACAGGGTCGTCAGCACAGCGGTCGGTGACGCCCTGTTGGGGCGTGTTGTGAATGCCCTTGGCATACCCTGCGATGACAAGGGGCCAATCCGGGCGCAAACTGTCCGGCCAGTTGAGGCAGAAGCGCCGCAAATTTTGGACCGCCTGGCTATTTCACGGCCGCTTGCAACGGGGATCAAGGTGATCGATGCAGCCGTGCCAATTGGGTTGGGGCAACGCCAGCTCATTATCGGTGACAGGCAAACCGGCAAGACCTCACTGGCCGTTGATGCGATCCTCAACCAAAAAAACAGCGATGTGATTTGTATCTACTGTGCCATTGGGCAACGTGGTGATGCGGTGGCAAAGGTGATTGGTGCGATTGATGACGGCGGCATGTCCGACCGCACAATTGTTCTGGCCGCAGGAGATGAGGACGCGGCGGGGCTCGCCTATGTGGCCCCCTATGCGGCCCTGACCATTGCCGAGCATTTTGCCGGTCAATGCAAAGATGTCCTGGTGATCCTTGATGACCTCACCCACCATGCGCGCTCTTACCGCGAGATTTCTTTGCTGCTGCGCCGGCCACCGGGGCGCGAGGCGTTTCCCGGTGATATTTTTTACATCCATGCGCGATTGCTGGAACGGGCCGGGCAGTTCGCAAGCGGCGGGTCGATCACGGTCCTTCCGGTGGTTGAGACGCAGGCCGAAAACCTGTCAGCCTATATACCCACGAACCTGATCTCGATCACGGACGGGCAAATCTACCTGTCGCCACGGCTTATGCGCAAAAACCAGTTCCCGGCGGTCGATCTGGGGGTTTCGGTCAGCCGTGTTGGCGGCAAGGCGCAAACCAAGGCCTTCCGGTCCGTGGCTGGCAACCTGCGCGTGACCCTGTCGCAATTCGAAGAGTTGGAGGATTTTGCCCGCTTTGGCACCCGGCTGGACGATGAGACGCGCGCGCGATTGACGCGCGGCGCGGCGGTCCGTGCGGCGCTGCGGCAGGCCGAGCGGGATCCGATGCCTGCGGTGGAACAACTTGCTGTTCTTGTGGCCGCGATAGAGGGTCAGTTTGACGGTTTGAACGAGGTCGAAACCGGCGGGGCAGTCACCAGACTAAGAAAGGCGGCCGCCCGCGATTTGCAGGATCTGGCAAAACGCATCGGTGAAAACGCGACCCTTACGGAGGAGGACCACAGCCGGATGGTTGCACTTGGACGTGCGGCGCGCGCGTATGCCGGAGGCGAAAATGGCACAAAGTCTTGAAGCCCTGGCGCGCCGCACAGCCAGTATGCAGGGTATCCGAAGCATCGTTCATACCATGAAAACACTGTCGGTAATCAATTCTGCACCCTATGAACATGCGGCCCGCGCAATCGAGGCCTATCACGATACTGTTCGGATGGGTCTGCACGCCTTCCTTAGCCAAACGGGGCCGATTGAGCCTTCAGCCTCAACGCCAAAGACCACAGTTTTAATCGTGTTTGGGTCGGATCACGGGCTGTGTGGAAATTACAATGAGGCACTGGCCAGCCATGTCTCGCAACAGCGTGCCTCGGCCCCGGATCAAGCCCGTGTTTTATGTGTTGGCGCTCAGATGGCGGCCGCCTTGCAGGATCGGGGGCTGGTGCCAGAGACGACGTTCTTTCCGCCCGCATCCGTGGATGGGATTGGGCGGCTCGCCAACCTGCTGTCGCGACATCTTGATGACATGCAGGGCGATGACGCAACCGGGGACATGGCCGTATCGCTCGCCTATTTCACGCGGGATGGCGACAAGGGTCAACGACCTGAGATGATGGCTCTTTTACCGCTCGATCATGATCTGGTGCGCGGGCTGCAGGTCAAGCCCTGGGAGTCACGCAGCCTGCCGTCTTTCACCATGTCTTCTCCGGCGCTTTTTCAGGCACTGATCCGGGGCCACCTGTTTGCCAGCCTGTTCCGCGCTGCCGCTGAGGCGCTTGTGACTGAAAACTCTGCGCGTTTGGCCCTGATGAGCCAGGCGGAGCAATCGGTGGATGATCGTTTGGAGGCGCTGACATCCGAGACACGGTCGGTGCGGCAGAGCGAAATCACGACCGAACTTCTGGATGTGATCATTGGCTTCGAAGCCCTGAAGAAAACCAAAAACACGACCGCGAAGAAACCTTTCAGCAGGCCTGAAGAGCCTGAACCAATCGTAGCCCGTGACCCCAAGGATAGATGAAAAATAAGGGCCCTTGCGTTGTTGGGCACAGTATTGGCCACCTCAGCAGGTAGCGACCCAGTCAGGGTTCACTGTGGAGGCCGGAATGCGGCCCGAATGGCGCTCTGTGGCGCTTGGACACCTGCGACGAGCTACAAAAACTGCACATAGTTCCAGAGATATTAATTATCTCAGCAGCCGGTATTTTTCTGCTGTCGCCATTTCAATAGCGCCACGCTTCTTTAAAAGGCTAAATGCCCGGCTGGTCGTTTCTGTTGTCATGCCAAGATGGTCTGCGATATCCCGCCGACACATGGGCAGTGCAACGAAGCTTGTACTGGGGCGCGTTGCCGAAAAATCCTGTAGGAACCCAAGCAACCGTTCAGGCGCCTTTTGGGTGATCAATGACAAAAGCTGACGTTCACGCCGCACCAAATGGCCGCGCATGAGCGCCCAGATTTCTGTGCGCATCGAAACATTCACGGCCATAGCCTGCTCTAACAATGATCGCGAAACCGACTTTAAAATAACGTGGTCGACAGCCTCGGCCGTGAAATGCCAGGTATCGATGTCCGAGAAGCCAATATAGTCGCCCTTTTTTGCAAAAGAGAATATCTGCCGCCCTCCGTCCGGGTCTATCGTGCAGCAACGTATCGTGCCTGATACAACCCTATAAACCGCTTCGGCTTTGGCGCCGTGCAGGAGAATTGTGCTTTCGGGCCGAAAATGACGCTCAAAAGACGACTTTTGAAATAGGGCACTCAAATTCTGGCCTTCTGTACTTGGCACAGGCAGCTCACTGATGGCTGTGGACGGATCCACTATACGAACCAATTGTGCACATCCCTCTGTGACAGTTTTATTGTCGAAGGCGGGTGAGAAACAATTTTCTCTCTGCGGTATCATGGAACAGCTCCTGTCCCGGGGCGATCTGGCTCCGGTTCATGTGTCTCCCTTATGCCAAGGGGGATGTTGGTTTCATTCAGATTTCATGCGTGGCGTTTGAATTCGATCGTGTGGAAAGCGTTTTGCGATAGGTTTGGATCGCCGTTTTGAGGGCAAACCAGCATCGGTCAGGGTCTGCCGTGGACGGGCTGGCGGCGACTTGCTCTGGCCAGTCCTCGGGCCAGCCCTCTGGCCGGTCCTCTGGCCGGTCCATGGCCGATATCTGTGCGACAGCCGACTGCACCTGTGCGCAAAGATCTGACACCTCCCGCGCGTATCTGTGTCGCGGCGTCGTCTGTTTGGACAGGATGCGCTGTTCCAGCCTGGCGAGATCTGAACTGACCTGCTGCAGGCAGGCTTTAGCCACTGCAAGGTCTTCCTTAAACAGACACATTCTGGACCCCTATTCAAATAGATGATACTTGCTCGGCATGGCTGCAAACTGCCTACATAACAACCATGTTTACGTGTTTGAAAATATGTAAGTGACTCACAGTGAACTTATCTCTTAACAAACCAGCGGCCCTGACCTTTAGATGGATGGCAATTGGTGGGACGCTGAGATGCAACTGACGACATCATTGCCCAAAGAGGTCGTGGAAACACAGCTGGCACGGATCATCGGCAGTCGACAGTTCTGTAATGCCCCACGTCTGTCGCGGTTCTTGACCTATGTCGTGGAAGAATTTCTTGCAGGGCGCACTGAACGGCTGAAAGGCTATACAGTCGGATTGGCGGTCTTTGACAAGCCAGAGGACTTTGATCCGCAAACAGACACTCTGGTGCGGGTACAGGCCCGGGCTCTGCGACTGAAACTGGATCAGTATTATGCGCAAGACGGACGCGATGATCCGATCCACATTACGATCCCAAAAGGATCTTATGATCCGTCTTTCTATGTGTCCTGGGATGGAGAAAAGCCGGCCGACTTGGTCTCGGACCCACCAGCAGCTGGGACTGACAAGCCCTCAATTGCTGTCCTGCCATTCGATAATTTCAGCCAAAGGGAAAGCAATGGCTTTGTGTCGAGTGGGATTACGGAGGAGGTGATTGCAAACCTATCCCGGTTCCGGGATCTGGCGGTGTTTTCCAGATCAACGGCTGAAAAAATCAAATTTGATCATCTGAGCATCTCACAAACTCACAGGTCCATCGGGGCAGATTTTGTCGTGGAGGGCAGTGTCCGAGCTGACGCAAAATTCACCGACATTACGGTGAATTTGATTGATGCAGCAAAGGACGAGATCATCCTGACAGAGCATTTTCGTCATGAGACAACACCTGACGCTGTCTATCAAATGCAAGATAAGATGGCTTTGGAGATTGCAGCAACTATTGCCGACAGGTTTGGCCCACTGGGACAATATGCAGAGCGCGCTGCGCGGTCTGGTCGGGCACAGAAGTGGGAGACGTATTACTGGATATCGCGCTACCATCAATCTTCGATCCAACTCAGCCCGGTGGCGCGGCAGGAGGTTAAAGAGGGTTTGATAAAAACCCTCGAAAGCGATCCTGGGTCTTCAGATGCGCATGCTGTGTTGTCGCTGATCGTCACCGACGAATACCGCATGACAGACCCAGATAGCAGCCCTGATGACAGCCCTGATGATCTGCCGGATCAGGCCTATGATGAAGCGCAAAAGGCCGTCCTGTGTGACCCCCAAAGTGCGATCGCGCAGGAGGCACTGGCTACGGCCTATTTTCATCAAGGAGAATTTCAGAATTTCGACCGCGCGGCAAAGAACGCCTTGCGCCTCAATCCCGGTCATGCGGACATGCTGGCTCGGCTCGGGTTGTGCTACGGTGCCCGGGCGAATTGGGCTGTGGCGTTGCCAATGCTGTACAAGGCAATCGCGCTTAATCCAGTGTACCCGGGATGGTATCGCTTCATGCGGGCAATCGGGTTTTGCATGACCAAAAGCCCAGAAGAGGCCGTGGCAGAATTGCAGATATCGCCCCTTCCCGGCATCTTTTTCTATCATTGCAATCTCGTTTGGTTTCTCGTGGAAACGGGAGATATGGAGGCGGCGAGTGTTGAAAAACGTAAGCTTCTGGATCTCATTCCTGATTTTGAGCGGTTCATCGTAAAGCACTACGCCCTGTGGCGTGTCGACAATGCACTTGCCAAAAGAGCGTTTTCGGCTTGGCGCAAAATCGGGCTGATCCATGCGTGATGACGGCAACAGGGTGCGGCGAGGCGAGTCAAACGAAAATGACGCATAGGGTCTGTTCAATCAGAAACTACCCGATGGTCAAATATGCTCCAAATTGCGCCTCTCCAACAGCTGCCGGATCGACTGTGACCCAGTAGCAGAAGCCCATATCATATGGCCCGCGCTACCCGAACAGGTGTGCGCAGGGGGGGGGGCGGCAGGCCCGGCGAGCTGCGCGGTCAGGTGCAGCTCAAAAGGGTAAAATCCAAGAAGTTCACCCAATCCAGATTATCCGTTTTTTAAGACTAACCCTGCAATAGAATTAGTTAGTAATAATCCCTGGAGAAGAAAAGTGTTGAAGAAATTTTCTGCTATTGCCTGTGCCGCGATGCTGTTCGCATCGCCCGGTCTGTCTGAAACCCTGCGCGCAGTGACCTACGAAGGTTTGACCCCTTTCACCAGAGATGCAAAAGCCGATCTGCCCGGATTTAACGTAGAGCTGATGAATGCCGTCGCTGAGCGCGCCGGTTTTGATCTGGAAACCGAATACCTGCCTTGGAAGCGCGCTCAAAAGGTTGCGGAGGACGAGCCCGATACAATCGTCTTTGGCCTGGGCCGCAACAAAAAACGCGAGCCAAAATACAAATGGGTCATGAACCTGCTCACTGCCGAGCGCGTGTTTGTCTCCCTTGGTGATCCGATAAATTCAATCGAGGATGCCCGAGGCCTGGGTCAGATTGGCTCACGGTCGCTCTACTACACCCAGCTGGAGAACGAAGGTTTCGCGAATATTAGCAACTCCGACATCGTCAACAACCTGCAAAAACTGAAGGCTGGCCGTGTCGATGCGGTTTACACGGTGTCATCGCGGGCTGTTTTCGTTTGGTCACAAGAACTGGGGTTTGCGCCGGAAGATCTGGTGATCGGATCGTCAATCTCCCCTGTTGCGATTTGGCTTGCCGCACACAAAGACTTTGATGACGCCAAAGTTGAAAGGCTGCAAAAGGCCCTCCAAGAGCTTGTCGCAGATGGAACCTATGAAAGGATCCACAAGAAGTACTTTGGTGATCTTCCGGTGCTCCCTCTTTGAGTTGAGGCCGAGCGGAAACTGAAAAGACCTGTTCAAAAGCGAAGCGAATACAGCATTGAGTTGTTGTATTCGCTTTGTGCTATCCGTCACCTAAACGGCAGGGCTTCGCAGGGCTTCATTGTCTGTCTCCTCAACTGGAGAACAGGCTAGCCCTAAACGCCAGACATTTCAGGCGAGCAGGTAACGTCGGGCAGTATGTGTCTGACACGATGGGTTTGCCGCTGAAAAGCCACAGAATAAAACCTGGGAAAAACCTGGAAAAAAAACTGATCCGTATGGCTTGCCGGTCCGTAATATGACTATGTTGACACAAACCCTTATTCCACCGCGCCTCGACGCACGTTCAGTGACCGTGGGCCGCTCCGAAAGAAGACCTGTGTCGCCAACCAAAACCGACATTTCCCAACAGGACATTTCCGAACAGACGATCTGGATGATCGCTGTGCGTGACAACCGTGATCGGGCTGCCTTTGGTGCCCTCTACGATCATTTTGCGCCGCGACTGAAGGGATTTGTCATGCGGGGAGGGGCCTCAGCTCCGCAGGCAGAGGAAATTGTTCAAGACGTGCTGCTGACCCTCTGGCGCAAGGCGGCCCTGTTCGATCCACACCGGGCGCAGGTCTCGGCCTGGATCTACCAGATTGCCCGCAACCGTCAGATCGACCTTGCGCGCAAAGAAAACCGGCCAATACCAGAAGAGCTGAAGGAAGAGCCGGGAGCCGAGCCGGACGCCAGCCAAATTCTGGGTCTTGAGCAGGAAACAGGCCAGTTGAAAAAGGCCCTTGCGACGCTCAAGCCTTTGCAGCGCGAAATCATAGAAAAGGCCTATCTGGGCGAGTTGACCCATCAGGAAATCAGCGCCGAGACCGGTCTGCCGCTGGGAACGATAAAATCGCGTATCCGCCTTGGGCTGGACCGATTGAGACACGAATTGAAGGACCTCAAGCAATGAGTGCCGTAACCCACCACATCCCCGATGCCATGTTGGCGGCCTATGCGGCGGGCAACCTGCCGCATGCCTTTGCCGTTGTGGTCGCGTGCCATGTATCACTGTGCGAAACGTGCCGGGCCACGCTTGAGACACATCAGGCTGTTGGTGGTGTTTTGCTTGAAGAATCCGATGCGGTGGCCGTTCCTTCATCGCTGAAAGAAGATCTCTTTGCGCAGTTGGATGCTCCTTTTGCGCCTGAACCGGTTTACGAGCGGCGCGGCGTCTATCCCGGCCCGGTTATGGAGGCGCTCAAGGGGCGCGCGGTACGCTGGAAAACACTGGGGATGGGGGTGCGTCAGGATATTTTATCGCATGACGACAGCGGCTCGGTACGATTGCTCTTTATCCCGCCAGGGCAGGCGGTGCCGGATCACAGCCACAATGGGCTAGAGCTGACGCTGGTGTTGCAGGGCAGCTTTAGTGATGAAACCGGCAGGTTTGGCGTCGGCGATGTCGAGATCGCCGATGACGCGCTAGAGCACACGCCGGTTGCGGATGCAGGTGAGGCCTGTATTTGCCTGGCCGCGACCGATGCGCCCCTGCGGTTTCGCGCTTTGGTGCCCCGGTTGTTGCAGCCGATATTCCGCATCTGACCTCTGGCCTCTTATCACGGGGCCTCTCGTCACGGGGCCGCGCGTCGCGGTCTGGGATGTTACCTGCGGCCGTAGAGAAACATATCCGGCAAAGCAGAAAACAGACGGAGAGCCCAGGAAAACGGGGCGGGAAAATCGGTGCGAAAACGAGACTTGCGCATGGCTTGCAAAACCCTACTTGCAGCCGCTTCGGGCTGCATCAGCATTGGCATTTTGAAACTGTTTTTTTGGGTCAGGCGGGTTTTGATAAAGCCCGGGTTCACCAGTCGCACCACAACGCCAGTGCCTTTGAGGTCAAAACGCATCGTTTCGGCCAGGCTGACCAGTGCGGCCTTACTGGCGCCATAGCCGATGGCCGCAGGCAAGCCGTGATAGCCCGCGAGTGATCCGACCAGCGTAATATCGCCCTGACCGCGGCGCACAAACTCCGGTACAACCTCGCCCAGCACGCGCATGGCGCCGATGAAATTCACATCACACATGGTCAGTGCCGCCTCTTTGTCCCAGGCGGTCGCGCGCATGGGAGCATAGGCGCCTGCATTGTAGATCACCCCGTCCAGCTGCCTGAGTTGCGCCGCCGCCTGTCGCACCGCTTGCGGGTCTGTCACGTCCATCTGCAGCGGGCGGCTATTGGGCAACTCATGGCACAGGCTTTGCAGTCGGTCTGCGTTTCGTGCCGACATGATCAAATGCGCGCCCTCAGCGCTCAGCTGTTGGGCCAGCGCACGGCCCAACCCTTCACTGGCGCCAACGAGCCAATAGGTTTTCCCTGAAAATCCAGTCATTTTGCGGCCTCGCCACTGTTTTGGGACTCAGACAGCAGCTGCGGGGGCGCTGGCTGTTTTTTCAAAAACGGAGCGCGTTTGAGATATAGGATTGCGGCTTGCCAGTGGATCAGCGCCAGCACCCGCAGCGCCCCAAGCGGCCGTCGCACGGCGGCCCAAAGCAAGGACCGGTTGGTCGCGACAGAGCGCTTTCCCACCAGCGTGGCCAACACGCCCTGTTCGCCATTTTCATAATTTATCCGGATGTTGATCTCGGTTTTGGTCAGCTCAAAGTTAAAGTGATAGAGCCCTTCGATCTTTTGAAATGGGGACACATGCATCAGCTTTGCCGCCGTCAGACGGTCGGCTTTTTGAATCGGGCGAAAATCTTTGTGGGCACAAAAGTAGCAGTGACGCTGCCCAAAGGTGCTGTTGACCTCGGCGACAAAGGCACAGGGTTTGCCATCGATCAGCGCGATCCAGAAACTGACCGGGTTGAACTGAAACCAAAGAAGCCGGGGTTGAGCCAGCAACAACAGTTGCGCGTCCTGTAGGGGAAAGCCTCTCTCGGACAGCAGGCTGCGAAACCACGCGACCCCGCGCCCCTGGTTGCGCGCGCCGCCGTGGTGGCGGTCCCAAAGCGACCAGAGATTGAAGCGGTTGCGCGAGAACAGCCAGGGCTGGACTGTGCCAAGATCGCTCAGGACATAGTCTACCCCGTAGGAAAAGGCGTTTTTCAAAGACCCGCGCCGGGCGTGATAGGTATGAGCTTGGATATGGTTCAGCATGATAGTTAATATACGTGCGTGCAGGGGGGGTGGATCACTTTTGGCCTGCCGCCCCTGAAGAAAATCTTTTTTGTGTCAAATTGTGATCCAACGCAGTGCGCACCGCGTATCCCTTTTGTAACACGCAAAGACGAGGACCATATGTTCGACCACACTCAGGGCGCGCGCAAAAAGATCGCCATTGTCGGTGGCGGTATTTCAGGCCTGTCTGCCGCCTACTACCTGTCGCCCTATCACGATGTGACCCTGTTTGAGGCGGCACCGCAGCTGGGCGGTCATGCGCGCACGGTTATGGCGGGCAAGAACGGCGACCAGCCGGTCGATACGGGCTTTATCGTGTTTAACTATGTGACCTACCCCTTTCTCACCCGTCTGTTTCGCGACCTTGATGTGCCGGTGATCAAAAGCGAGATGAGCTTTGGCGCCAGCATTGATAATGGGCGGCTGGAATACGGGCTCAACAGTCTGCGCGCCATCACGGCGCAAAAAAGCAACCTGCTAAAGCCGCAGTTCTACAAAATGATCGCCGACATTGTGCGGTTTGGCAAACGGGCCGAGGCGGCCGCGCAGGACGATGACAAAACCATAGGTGAGCTGGTCGCAGAGCTGGGCTTGGGCCGCTGGTTCCGGGACAAATACCTGATGCCAATGTGTGGCGCGATCTGGTCGACGCCGGTGGCAGAGGTTGATCAGTTTCCAGCAAAATCGCTGGTACAGTTTTTCCGCAACCACGCGCTTTTGGCGGGTGGGGGCCAACATCAGTGGTGGACGGTCAAAGGCGGCAGTATTGAATATGTGCGCAGACTTGAGACGGCGCTGATTGCGCGGGGCTGCAACCTGCACAGGGGCTGCCCGGTGCGTAACATCACGCGGGATGAATTTGCAGTCACTGTTGCGGCAGGCAATGGCCCTGTGGAAACCTTTGACGAGCTGATCCTCGCCTGCCATTCTGACCAGGCACTTGCGATATTGGGACAGGAAGCAACGCCGCAGGAAGCGGGCGCTCTTGGCTCTATTCGCTATCAGCCAAACAGGGCGGTTCTGCATTGCGATCCGCGCCATATGCCCAAACGTCGCGACTGCTGGTCAAGCTGGGCCTATCGGTCGCAAGACGGCGACATTGGCGTCACCTATTGGATGAACAAGCTGCAAGCCATCCCTGAAAGTGACCCGCTGTTTGTGACGCTGAACCCGACCACCGAGATCTCGGCGCAGTCAATTTATGACAGCGTCGAATATGCCCATCCGGTTTTTGACAAGGCTGCCCTGAAGGCACAACGGGATATTCGCCAGATGCAGGGTCAAAACCGCACCTGGTTTGCCGGAGCCTGGAACCGTCATGGATTTCACGAAGATGGCATCGCCAGCGCCATGCGCATCGTGCGGACCCTTAACGAACGCCATCAGATCAAAGGATTGAAAAATGCGATTGACCAACAAGGCTCTGAAATCGAATTTCCTGTCGACCTGCGAACGTCTGCGTGAGGGCCAGCTGACCCTGCGCACTCCTGAAGGGGAGCGGTATCAGTTTGGCAGTTCGGGACCCGAGGCGGAAATGATCATTCATGACTGGTCCACCGTGTCGGCCCTGGCGGCGCATGGTCAGGTGGGTTTGGGCGAGGCCTATGTTGAAGGTCTTTGGGACACGCCATCCATTGAGGCTCTTGTGTCCCTGGCGATGCGAAACCGCGACCATCTTGGCGCTTTTGATCAGGCCAGCACCTTTAACCGCGCCAAGTTTCGTTTGATTGACAGCCTTGTGCGCGCCAATTCTCGCAGTGGATCGCGCAGGAATATCCGGTCGCACTATGACGTGGGAAACGAGTTCTATGCCCTGTGGCTGGATGACGGGATGACCTATTCCTCGGGGCTGTTTCATGGTGGTGACGACGATCTGTCACGGGCGCAGACAAACAAGAACGCCCGCGTTTTGTCCCGTTTGGGGCTTGGGGAGCGCACCCTGGAAATCGGCTGTGGCTGGGGCGGCTTTGCAGAGCAGGCAACGCAGGATGGCCGCAATGTGACTGGCGTGACCATCTCGCGCAATCAGCACAGCTATGCAACATGCCGCCTTGACGGGCTCGCAGACATTCAACTGCGGGATTACCGCGACATCAATGGATCATTTGACAACATCGTTTCGATTGAAATGATCGAAGCCGTCGGGCTCCAGTACTGGCCCACCTATTTTTCGGTGCTCAAGCGTAATCTGGCCGAAGGCGGACGTATCGTTTTGCAGGCGATTACGGTGCAGGACGAGTTCTTTGACACCTATAAGACCAGCTCGGATTATATCCGGCAGTATGTTTTCCCCGGCGGCATGCTGCTGTCTGACCGTGTAATCAAGGATCAGGCTCAGGGCGCAGGTCTGCAGGTTCGTGACAGTTTTGCCTTTGGTCAGGACTATGCCAAAACCTGCCGGATCTGGGCGGAGCGGTTGGTGGCGCAAAAGCATCGGATAGATGTTCTGGGCTATGGAGACGGCTTTTTCCGCAACTGGCAATACTACCTCGAAATCTGTGCGGCCTCCTTTGCGATTGGCCATACCAATGTGGTGCAGGTGGAGATGGCGCATGCGTAAAATGATGTTTGCGCTGGTTGCGATAGCCTTTTCTGGCCTGCTGTTGCCGGGTGTGGCGCAGGCCTCGACGGTCAAATCCGTCTTGCCGGATGCCCAGTTGCGGGGGGCTGCGACCTTTCGCTTTGTTGGCTTTCCAGTCTATGAGGCGCAGCTTTTCACCCGCGCGGGGGCGCCGCTGGATTGGGAGGTAGATTTTGGCCTCGAGTTGACCTATCTGCGCAGCCTCACGGGAAACGACCTTATCGAAGGCACCCTGCGCGAGCTGGAACGCACCGGCGCGGCCCTGCCACCGCGCGCGCAGCTTGAACGTTGCTACAGGGATGTGCGCAAAGGGGACCGTTATGTGGCAGTGTCAAAGGGGCCTGATGCGATCGGGTTCTGGCTGAACGACACCTTCATCTGCACCCTTAGCCAGCCGCAGATAAAAACCAGTTTCATGGCGATCTTTCTGGGCGACAATACCCGCTCCAAATCCTTTGCCCGGGCGCTCAGGGGCGAGTGATGATCTATCCGCGTGTCAGCCTCTATGCGCTGATGCTGGCTGCGGCCG
The DNA here is from genome assembly GCA_965641885.1 of Phaeobacter sp. SH40. Lineage (GTDB taxonomy): Bacteria > Pseudomonadota > Alphaproteobacteria > Rhodobacterales > Rhodobacteraceae > Pseudophaeobacter. Next base: position 189,304 of record OZ282574.1, read on the forward strand.
GCATCCCTCTCTATATCCATTTGCCACGCTTTGCCTCGGTGCAGCTTGGCATCGGGCTGGGTACGGTTGGCACGGTTCTGCTGGCGATCCGGCTGATTGATCTTGTACAGGATCCGGCCATTGGCTGGGCCATTGACCGCTGGCCGCGCGCGCAGAGCTTTTTTGCCCTGAGTGCCGCCGCCGGGTTGGCCATCGGCTTTCCCATCCTGTTCAATCTGCAGCCGGGGTCTGGCGTGGTGGCGCAGCTTGTGATGACGCTGGTGCTGTTGTTTTCCGCCTACAGCCTTGGGATGATCCTGTTGTATGGGCGCAGTGCTTCGCTGGCGCAGGATACCAGCCAGGATACCAGCGCGGACGCGCTTATGACATTGGCGGCCTACCGCGAAGGCGGCATGTTGGCGGGGGTGGTTCTTGTTGCCAGTGCGCCCACGCTCTTTGTGGCGCTGGGGGCGGCGGGGCAGGGCTATCCGGCTTTGGGTTTCTTCCTCGGCGGGCTGGCGATTGTTGCGGCGCGGCTTACCCGTCCGATCTGGCGCCGCCCCGTGCTGCCGGGAGCGGCGCTGTCGCTCAAGGGGTTGGCGCAGGCAGGCGCGCTGCGGCTGCTGGGTCTGGCGCTGGTCAACAGCCTGCCTGTCGCCCTCACATCGACCCTGTTTTTGTTCTTTGTCGAAGACCGCCTGATGCTTCCGGGGCAAGCGGGGCCGCTGTTGATCCTGTTTTTCCTCAGCGCCGGCCTTAGCGTGCCGCTCTGGGCGCAGCTGAGCCGCCATCTGGGGGCGAAGCGGGTGCTTTTGCTTGCCATGCCGCTGGCGATCCTGGGCTTTGTCGGGGCGGGTTTTCTTGCACCGGGCAATGCCTTTGGCTTTGCGCTGATCTGCCTTGCCTCGGGGGCGGCGCTGGGCGCGGATATGGTGATCCTGCCCGCGATGTTCTCGGTTGCGCTGACCCGCGCCGGACTGCAGCCCTCATTGGCCTTTGGCATCTGGTCTTTTGCCGGCAAGCTGGGGCTGGCGCTGGCGGCCTTTGCGGTGCTGCCGGTGCTTGAGAACAGTGGCTTTGTGCCCGGTGCGGACAACAGCGCGGCGGCGCTGTCTGTGCTTAATATCTCTTACGCCGTTATTCCCTGTCTTTTGAAACTCTGCGCATTGGCTCTTGTCCTGGCGCTTCCTGTCGAGGAGCAAAGCTCATGAAACTTGTCGCAGCCATCCTGTTTGTCATTGTCGTGCTTGGTGCCGCCCGAAGCTATTTCTTCAGCTTTCGGGCGCAAAGCCCGTCTGACTATGCCCTGACTGGTCCGCAGTTTGTGCTCAAGACGCATCTATCGGGGGACATCCTGTCAGAGGGCCTGATTTACGGACCAACCGGTAGGGTGACCAATAGCTTTGTCGCCAAAATGGTTGGCGAGTGGCAGGGCGATGCCGGCACCCTCACGGAAGAGTTCACCTATTCCAACGGCAAGACCCATAGCCGCAAATGGTTCCTGACCATTGGGCCAAACGACAGCTTTACGGCCACTGCGGATGATATCGTCGGTGAGGCGCGCGGCGTGGTTTCCGGCTCCACGGTCAAAATGGAGTATCAGATCCTATTGCCAGAGGCCTCTGGTGGCCATTCTCTGGCGGTGACGGACTGGCTCTACCTGACAGAAAACGGTGTCATCATGAATAAATCAGAGCTGCGCAAATTCGGCCTAAAAGTGGCCGAGCTGGTCGCGACAATGCGGCCGGATCCTGCTGCGCAATAGGCCTTTTGTCATAGGGAGGTGACCCTGTCACAGGGACCTGTATTTCCCGCCCCGGCACCGCTGATTTCGCCTGCAGTCCCGTGTCTTGGCCGTCATCGCCTCTTGCCTTATGCTATGCGCCCCGTCACATCATTGTGGCGACAGCAAAGGGACGGCGATGACAGAGCAGTTGTTTTTGGTTCTTGGCGGGATCGGCATGTTCCTGATGGGCATGAAGGCGATGACCGAAGCCCTGCGGGAGGCGGCAGGGACGCGGCTGCAGCAGATCCTGACGCGTTTCACAACCACACCGTTTCGCGGCGTGATGTCCGGGGCCACCACCACTGCGGTGATCCAGTCGTCAAGCGCGACAACGGTGATGACAGTGGGCTTTGTCGGGGCTGGTCTGTTGACGATGACGCAGGCGCTTGGGGTGATCTATGGCGCTAATATCGGGACCACGGCAACCGGCTGGTTGGTGAGCCTTCTGGGCTTTAAGTTAAAGCTGGGCACCCTGTCGATGCTGCTGTTGTTTCCGGCCAGCCTGCTGGACCTTTTGGGCCGGGGCGGCTGGGCCCGGGCCGGGCGGATGGTGGCGGGCCTGTGCCTGCTGCTTATCGGGCTCGATCTGATGCAGCAGGGGATGCAGGACGTCACCTCGATCCTGCGCCCCGAGATGCTGCCGCCCAATACCGTTCTGGGGCTGTTGGCGCTGGCTGTGATTGGTGCGGCGCTGACCGTGCTGATGCAAAGCTCTTCGGCGGCAATGGCACTGGCGCTTGTGATGCTGGAAAGCGGCGCCATCACCCTGACGCAGGCTATTGCCATTGTTGCAGGCATGAATATCGGCACCACCTGCACGGCCCTTCTGGCCTCGCTGGGTGGGTCGCGCCCCATGCGGCAGACGGCGGTTGCAAACCTGATGTTCAATGTCGCCACCAGCCTGATGGTGGTGCCGGTGTTGTTGTTTGGCATTGATGCGCTGCAGCTGGTCGCCGAGCGCACCAGCACCATGACGGCGCTCTTGGTGTTTCACACTGGCTTTAACCTGGTTGGGGCGGCGCTGTTTCTGCCGCTGACGCCGCAGTTTGCGCAACTCATCAACCGATTGCTGCCTGACCGGCCAAAAGACGCGCTGATCACGCTGGACCGTGCCTTTTTGGCAGACCCCGAAATGTCGCTGATTTCGGTTCATGCCGCGCTTGAGACGGTTACAATGCGGACCTATGCGGCCATGGCTGCGGCTCTGCAACTGCCTGCGGACTATCGCGGGGTGTCGGCGCTTGAACCCTGTCGCACAGCTCTGAAAGAGATCGAGGGTTTTCTGGCGGATATTCGCCTGACGCCGGATCATGCGGCGCAAGAGGCAGAGTATTCTGTTCTGCTGCACCAGACGGACCATTTGCTGCGCCTGCTTGAGCGATTGAGCCAGACCGGACGTATTGCCGTGTTGGGAGACGATCCGCTGCTGCGGCGTCCTGCTGTGATTGCCGGCGCTATTTTGACCCGTCTTCTTAGCCGGCAGGGCGTGGCCAAAGAGCGCCGCCGCTTGCTGCGGCTTGAGCGCTTGGTCGGCGCGCGAAAGGCCCGTCACCGCCGGGGGCTACTGCTGGGAGAGCATGCGGGGCTTTATGATCTCGGTGAGGTGTTTTCCCACACGGACGCGATGCGGTGGCTGAACCGCAGTCTGCATCATCTGGAGCGGCTGGAGCACTACCGGGGCCTGAGCCATGCGGCGTTGCCAGCGACCAGGGGGTCTGATGCGCCGAGTGAGACGCAACCGGTGGCACCCTTTGCCGAGCCTTCTACAGGGGGCTGAGTTGCGTCCTGGGACCGAGGCGCCGTCAGGTGGCGGGCAGGGAGCAGGCCGTTTTGTGTGACCCACAAAAAAGTGTGTAACCCACAAAAAAAGAGGACGTTGCCGCCCTCTTTCTCGTGCCCCTGCAGCACACTGCACAGGGCCTTTTTATGCTGGGTCTCTTTATCTCAGGAGGTCTGAGATTAGAGGCTGTCCTGCAGGGCCGCCACAATGGCGTCGCCCATTTCGCTGGTCGAGATCGGGTTGACGCCGTCTTCTCCCAGCAGATCCGCTGTGCGGGCACCGTCGGCAAGCACTTTCTCAATGGCGCTTTCAAGGCGGGTGGCCTCGTCGCCCAGATCAAAACTGTAGCGCAGCGCCATCGCAAAGCTGAGGATACAGGCAATCGGGTTTGCTTTGCCCTGACCGGTGATGTCAGGGGCCGAGCCGTGTACCGGCTCATACATCGCTTTGGGGCGACCATTTGCCATTGGAGCACCCAGGCTGGCCGAGGGCAGCATACCCAAAGAGCCGGTCAGCATGGCGGCGCAGTCGGACAGGATGTCGCCAAACAGGTTGTCGGTCAGGATGACGTCAAACTGTTTCGGCGCGCGCACCAGCTGCATGGCACCATTGTCGGCATACATGTGGGTCAGCTCGACTTCTGGGTAGTCTTTGCCAACCCGGGTGGCTACTTCGCGCCACAGGATGCCGCTCTCCATCACATTGGCCTTCTCCATCGAGCAGACCTTTTTGTTGCGGCGCATTGCCAGCTCAAAGGCAGAGCGGGCGGCGCGTTCGATCTCGGATTCAGTATAGCGCTGGGTGTTGATGCCGACGCGCTCGTTACCTTCTTCAAAGATGCCGCGGGGCTCGCCAAAGTACACACCCGATGTCAGCTCACGCAGGATCATGATGTCGAGGCCAGACACGATCTCTTTTTTCAGCGAGGAGAAATCAGCCAATGCGTCAAAACACTGCGCCGGGCGCAGGTTGGCATAGAGGTCCATTTCCTTGCGCAGACGCAGCAAGCCACGCTCTGGCTTGACGCTGAAATCCAGATCATCGTAAGCCGGTCCGCCAACCGCGCCGAGCAGAACCGCATCGACCTCTTGCGCGCGGGCCATGGTCTCATCCGTCAGCGGCACACCGTGCTTGTCATAGGCGGCACCGCCGACCAGATCTTCGCTCACATCGAACTGAATGTCGCGGGCTTCACCAAACCAGGTGATGACTTTACGAACCTCGGCCATGACCTCAGGGCCAATGCCGTCGCCGGGCAGAATCAGGATCGATGGATTGGACATGCTTGCCTCCTAAAAATTAGCTGAAATTGGCCTACTCTCATGGGGCCTCAGGGTCAACAACAGCCCCCGCACTCAGCGGCTGAGAGGGGGTTTTACCGACGTTTTGCAGGGCTTTTGCCAATAGGGTCCAAACACGTCTGATGCGGGGCGTCTCGCGCATGGCGCCATGCGCGGTCAGCCAGAGGGGCAGGGGGGCTATTTCAACGCCAAGATCCAGCTCTTCCACGGCGTCGTCGGCGCGGGCAACGCTGCTTTGACAAAAGCCGATGCCACAGCCCGCCCGCACCAATTGCCAGTAGGTGGCCTGGTTGTCACAGCGCATGGCAAAGGCGCTACGCTGGGCAGGCCAGCCCATGTCGAGCATGCTGCGCAGGATCAGATCATTGCTGTCATAGCCCACCAGATCATGGCTCCAAAGATCCTCTGCTGTGCGGGGGTGCCCGCGCCGCACCAGGTAGGATTTGGCGGCAAATATGCCCAGGGGCAGATCCGCGATGTGCTGGGTGATCACATCCAGCTGGCTGGGGCGGTACATACGCAGGGCGATATCCGCCTCGCGAAACAGCAGGTTCTCGCTGGTGTCCGTGGGCACCAGCTCCAGTTCGATCTTTGGCTCTTTGGTGCGGATTTCGGCCAGGATTGGCGGCAGCAGGTAATGCGCTGCAAAGACGCTGGCGGTGATGCGGACGGTGCCTGCCAGGGCCTCGGACTGCCCCGCTGCCTGCAGCGACAGTTGATACATCTGCAGCTGCATCTCACGCGCCATCGGCAGCAGCGCGCTGCCGGCCTGCGACAGCTGCAGTCCGCGGGGGTGGCGATCAAACAGCTGTTGGCTGAAGCTGACTTCCAGTGTTTGGATGTGGCGGCCCAGGGTTGGCTGGCTGCGTCCCAGCTGACGCGCTGCAGCCGAGAGCGAGCCGCTTTCGGCCACGGCAAGAAAGCTTTGAACCAGCGACCAGTCGGTGAGTTTGGTATTATCCATGCATTATTGAATGGCAGATCGGAAAATTTTGGCAATGTGATTGTCATTTTGTTTGGGGGAAACTTTGCTCAACGAATTAGACAGGAGTTGACCCCATGACCCGAACTGCGCTCATTCTCGGAGCCTCTGGCCGCTTTGGCCGTGCTGCCGCAACCGCATTTGAACAGGCTGGATGGCATGTCCGTCGCTTTCAACGGGGGCGGGATACTCTGACCCAGGCGGCCTCTGGTGTCGATGTCATCGTCAATGGCTGGAACCCGGCCTATCCCGACTGGGCGGCGCAGGTGGTAAAACTGCACCGGCAGGTGATTGCCGTGGCCGAGGCCAGCGGAGCCACGGTGATTGTGCCGGGAAATCTCTATGTTTTTGGGGCTGAAACCCCGTCCCCCTGGTCCGAGATCAGCGCGCATGCGGCGCAAAACCCGCTGGGGCGCATCCGGGTCGAGATGGAGGCGGCTTATCGCGCCTCAAACGCGCGGGTGATCCTGTTGCGGGCCGGGGATTTTCTGGATACCGAGGCCTCGGGGAACTGGTTTGACGCCATCCTTACCGCCAAGCTGGCCAAAGGCAGGTTTGTCTATCCGGGGCGCACTGACATTGCGCATGTCTGGGCCTATCTGCCTGATATGGCGCGCGCAGCCGTTGAGCTGGCCGCAATCCGCAGTCGCTTGCCGCGCTATCTGGATGTGCCCTTTGCGGGCTATAACCTCAGCGCTGACGAGCTGCTGGCGGCGATAAACGCCTGTTTGCTGCAACCCGTCAAACTGAAGCGGATGTCCTGGCTGCCGCTGCAACTGGCCCGCCCGTTTTGGCCCCTTGGCCGTTGTCTTTTGGAGATGCGCTACCTCTGGGATACGCCGCACTATTTGCAGGGCGATGCGGTGCAGAACCTCCTGCCAGAGTTCCGCAACACGCCTTTGGACATTGCCTTGCCAAATTGCCTGCCCCCAGAATTTCAAAGGGGGCTTCAAAGGGAAAAACACGCAGCCAGTTGGCCGAAAGAGGCTTTGGCCCAGAAATAGGGAAGGGTTTTTGGGCAAATCGCATCCTGGTTAGTCCAGTGCGATGTCGACCCAGACCAGCCGGTGGCGGCTGGCCTTGGCGGCAGCGGCCTCAGGGCTGTCGGGCCACTCAACGCCGGCGGCGATAACCTGCAGATCGCGAGAGGGCAGAAGATAGTCAACCCGCATGCGCCTGTCTTCGCCCCAATCTACGGTGTCAGTTCCGGCTTGCGATGAGCGGGGGTGCGGGTCTTGCAGGCGCGGATCCTGCAGCACCCCCGCAATGACCTCCCGGTGCCCTGCGCCTTTGTTGGGGTCCAGATTGGCGCCGCCTGCAATGAGGAAACGGCTGCTGGGCGGCGGGCCAATCTCCTTTGGCAGCTGCCCCGCCAAAAAGACCTGCCAGAGACGAATTTCATCCGCGTTGCGCAACCCGTTGCGGTCCTCGGCGCCATCAAACAGGGGAGGGGCTGCCTTGAAAACCAGCAGGGTCAGCCGCGTGTCCTCGGTTACGGCGACTGGCAGCGCCCAATGGGCGGTGGTGGACAGGCGCTGGACGGCCTGCGCCTGTGGCGTTGGAAACGGGCTGCCGTCCGGGTGGCGTGGCAGGGTGGCCCCGGGTACCTCGCGCCACAAAAGCCCGCTGAGGTCGCTGATTTCATCCGCCATGATTGGGTATCGCGACAGCACCGCCATGCCGCTGCGGCCTGTATAGTCGCCATAGCCCTGCGAATCTCCGGGCCCGCCGAGCCTTTGGTCGCCATCCAGATCAAGCTGTGTGGCGAGGCCGGTATTGGGCTGCTTGGCAAACAGATGCGGGAAGGGAGATCCGGCCGCAGCCAGGCGCTGTTCCAGCGCCTTGAGGGCGCGCGAGTAATGATCCCAGTCGATCCCCTGCAGCACCAGGATGTCAGGCTGGTTTTGCGAGATAACAGCCACCACCGCCTGAATTTGTGCATCATCGTCCCGCTCGATATCGCGCAGCAGCAGGCCGGGCCCTTTGCGTGAAAGCTCGGTGTTGAAGGTCGCAATGCGCAGAGTTTGCGCCTGCAGCCATGTGGGTAGGAGTGCAAAAGCAAGCAGAAGAGACAGAAGCGGCCGGAGGGGCATCAGGGAGAGGTCTCTCCTGATGCCCCGGCGTGTCATGCGGTTTGCAGGGCTTCGGCATGGGCGTAGACGGCCCGCCGTTTTTGCGCAATGAGATCGGCCACCCGCAGCATCGCCATCCCCCGCATGATCATCGAGGCGGGCACAAAGGCCCAGGCTGCAATCATCCAGACCAGCATTTGCGGCGTCGCCAACTGACCGACCTCTATGATGGTGGACGAGAGTTTGATGGTGGCGGGGATGGCAAAAGGCAGCAGAATGCCGATGATAATGTTGATCCGCCCGTCCCGTTGCAGCCGTGTCACCACGTCGCCGCCGGTTGTTGGGTCAAACAGGGGCAGATTGACCCAGACGTTAAAGGCACCGTGGGCAACTGGCCAATTGCCAACCCGAATGGCCAGGGCAAAGCTCATAATCGCCGCGGCGGAGACGATATACGCGATGCCGGCTGCGCTGCGAATGGTGTGCAGGGTCTCGAGCGCGGTGTCGGCGGGCATCATCAGAACCGTCAGTTGCACCGGCGAATAGGCAAAATCCAGCGCCCCGCCCAGCCGGGAGCCCAAATTCAGAACCAGGGTGGTGAGGCTGTTGGGGTCAAGCGGATGCCGCACCAGCAGGCTGAGCAGGCAGATGATCACCATGGCGGCCACAAACCGCATCCGGTTCAGCGGCGGCGCTTCGCGAAATTCAACAAAACTGGGGTAATTTGAGAAGTACTCAGCAAAGGTCAAAGCTCCGCCAAGGATCGCCATCAGGGCGATGATCTCTGGAGATTCGGTGGCAGAAACTGGCAGCAGCATCGATGGCATTGCAATGAGCAATGCAACCAGTACCCCGCGAGTTGCCGCGCCTGTTATGCGAGCAAACACTGCTTTTTTCCCTTTCAAACTGGACTGGACGGTACATTGCCGTGCCTTTGTTCCAACTTGATGCACCCTGGATCACCCAGAATGCGTGCCTCAATTTGGCCCCATTTGTGCATGGATTGCGCGCAGGGCTCAAGTTTGCAATTGCTGAATTTTGATTTTCGATGGGGAAAGCATAGGGCGTGATGCCCGAATGCACCAATTTTACCCAAGCCTATCAGCGGCTTGCCTTGGGCCTACCAGATGTAGTGGTTTCAGATCTGATCGCGTCAAGGCGCGGGGGGATGTGCGGGCTGTCTGAGAATACGGCAAATTTGAGGCGAATTTGCCGTATTTGCCCAGATTCGGAGCGCCCGCTAAATGAACGCGGCGGCTGTGGGCAGACGTGGTGATGTGCACAAAAAAGGCCGCCACGCATCAGCGGCGGCCTTCTTGATAGAATTTGTCTTGCGCTCAGACCCAGGGACGCTCCTGCGCCATCTTACCTTCGTAAGACAGGATCGAGGCTTCTTTTTGCAGGGTCTGGCCGATGTCATCGAGCCCTTCCAGCAGGCATGTCTTCTTGAAGGCATCAACGTCAAAGGCGATCACATCCCCATCGGAAGTGGTGATTTCCTGCGCTTCGAGATCAACTGTCATGCGGGCATTTTCGCCCTTCTCGGCGTCGGCCATCAGCAAATCAACCTGCTCTTGCGGCAGGACGATGGGAAGGATGCCGTTCTTAAAGCAGTTGTTGAAGAAGATGTCGGCAAACGAGGTCGAGACCACACATTTGATGCCAAAATCCGCAATCGCCCAGGGCGCATGCTCACGCGAGGAGCCGCAGCCAAAGTTGTCGCCAGCCACCAGAATCTCGGCGTTGCGGTACTGCGGTTTGTTCAGCACAAAATCCGCAACCTCAGAGCCGTCGCGATTGTAGCGCATCTCGTCGAACAGGTTCTTGCCAAAGCCGGTGCGCTTAATGCTCTTCAGAAACACCTTGGGGATGATCATATCAGTGTCGATATTGACCAGAGGCATGGGTGCTGCGACGCCGGTGAGTTTTTGAAACTTTTCCATATTGCTAGCTCCTTCAGATCAAATCACGAATGTCGGTCAGCTTGCCGGTGAGCGCAGCCGCGGCGGCCATGGCAGGCGACACCAGGTGGGTGCGGCCCTTATAGCCCTGACGTCCCTCAAAGTTGCGGTTCGAGGTGGCGGCGCAACGCTCGCCTTCGGACAGCTGGTCGGGGTTCATCGCCAGACACATGGAGCAGCCGGCAAGGCGCCATTCAAAACCGGCCTCCTTAAAGATCTCTGCCAGGCCTTCTTCTTCGGCCTGGGCCCGCACCAGGCCAGAGCCGGGAACGATCATGGCGCGCATGCCTTCTTTGATCTTTTTGCCTTTGACCACATCAGCCACGGCGCGCAGATCTTCGATGCGACCATTGGTGCAGGAGCCGATAAAGACAGTGTCGATTTCGATATCGGTGAGCTTTTGGCCAGGCGTCAGCCCCATGTACTCAAGGGCGCGTTTTGCCGCCTCGACCTTGCCGCCTTTGAAATCTTCGGGAAACGGCACAGTGCCGGTGATCGGCAGAACGTCCTCAGGCGAGGTGCCCCAGGTGACAACCGGCTGGATGTCTTCGGCGCGCAGAGTGACAACCTTGTCGAATTTGGCATCGGCGTCGGTGAAGAGGGTCTTCCACCAGTTCAGCGCGGCTTCCCATTGTGCACCCTTGGGGGCGTGGGGGCGGCCTTTGACATAGGCGTAGGTTGTCTCGTCTGGCGCAATCAGGCCTGCGCGGGCGCCGCCTTCGATGGCCATGTTGCAGACGGTCATACGGCCTTCCATCGACAGATCGCGAATTGCTTGGCCGCAATATTCGATGACGTAGCCTGTGCCGCCTGCTGTTCCGGTCTCACCGATCACGGCCATGGTGATGTCCTTGGCGGTGACGCCCGGGTTCAGCTTACCGGTGATCTCCACCTTCATGTTTTTCGATTTCTTCTGGATCAGCGTCTGCGTCGCCAGAACATGCTCGACCTCAGAGGTGCCGATGCCGTGGGCCAATGCGCCAAAGGCACCATGGGTGGCGGTGTGGCTGTCGCCGCACACCACGGTCATGCCGGGCAGGGTCCAGCCCTGCTCGGGGCCGACGATATGCACGATGCCTTGCCGTACGTCAGAGACCGGGTAGTAATGTACGCCAAATTCGCGGGCGTTCTTGTCGAGCGCATCAACCTGGATGCGGCTCTCCTCGTTCTCGATGCCTTTGGCGCGGTCCAGCGTGGTGGGCACGTTGTGATCCGGCACGGCGATTGTCTTATCTGGCGCGTGCACTTTGCGACCACTCAGGCGCAGACCTTCAAAGGCCTGCGGGCTGGTCACTTCGTGGACCAGGTGGCGGTCGATATAAAGAAGGCAGGTGCCATCCTCTGCTTCATGCGCGACATGCGCATCCCAGATCTTGTCATAGAGCGTTTTGGGGGACATGTGTCCTCTCCCGTATTCAGGTGTGTATAGCTGGCTTGGGGCTTGGGCTGCGGGTTTATAGCCGCGCCAGGACCGTGCGGGCGGCGCCATAGAATCGCTCGCGCAGACGGGCGCGATCTTGCAGTTCAATATTCTGGGCCAATACGAGGGTCATGGGCGTCAGATACAGGCGAGGCGCTACGCGATCAAGGGTTCGCGCGGCGAGATCACAGCAATCTGCACAATCTTTCCTTTGAATCCTTAGAAATATGGCATCTCTCCCCTTTTAGTGACCGCTGAGATCAGGCAGAGAGTGTCGATGATTCGAGTCCCGTTGCTACTTTCATTGAAATGTGGCGCGGGAATTGCTATTTTTAGCACAGCCCCAGCGCCGGGGGAGGGTCGGCGCGCCTTATGGAGGACAGTGTTCTGTCGACCGAACCTCAAGCGGCTGCTGCCGCTGATAGCGAGGCAGCACAACCTGCTGCCCAGAGTAGCCCAACCAATCTGGGTCGCCCAACCAATCTGGTTCTGCTGGAGCGTATCCTGAGCTCCCTGGATGAAGACAAGGCCGAAGACGTCGTGCAGATCGATCTGCGCGGCAAGACAGCTATTGCCGATTTCATGGTCATTGCGACGGGTCGTTCGAGCCGTCAGGTGACTGGTATTTCGGAAAAGCTCAGTGATCGGCTGAAGCATGAATATGGCATCATCAGCAAGATCGAAGGTCGCGATACCGGCGACTGGGTGCTGATCGATACCGGCGATGTTATTGTGCATGTCTTCCGCCCCGAAGTGCGCGAGTTCTATCAGCTCGAAAAGCTGTGGCAGCCCGGAATGACGCCCAGCCAGGACGGCGCATAAGCCGCGGCATCAAGCAAACAAGGGCGCCTGATCTTGGGCGCCGCTTCCCTATGACTTTTCTCTCTGCCCTGCAGATGATCTGCGGATTCTGGGCTGAGAGAAAGCGTCAGGGCTGACAAGCGAACAAAGGCTGGCCTATGCGTGTCCATATCTGTGCGGTTGGACGTCTGCGGTCCGGACCTGAAAAATCCCTGATTGATGACTACCTCACCCGGTTCGACCGCACGGGGCGTGCGCTCGGCCTTGGTCCGGCACGCCTGATCGAGGTGGAGGATAAGAAAAACGCCGGAATGGGCGCTGAGGCGGTATTGCTGCGCAAGGCTCTGCCTCAGGGCGCAGTTGTCTGCACCCTTGATGAGCGCGGCAAGGTGCTGAGCTCGCCTGATTTTGCCGCGCGCATGGGCGCATGGCGCGACGCCGGACGCCAGGACCTGGCGCTGATCATAGGCGGCGCCGATGGCATTGATCCTGCCTTGCGGGCCGAGGCGGATTTCTCGATTTCATTTGGCAAGATGGTCTGGCCGCATATGCTGGTGCGGGTGATGCTGTCCGAACAGATTTACCGCGCGGCCACCATTCTTGCCGGCGGTCCCTATCACCGGGTGTGATGTCTCTGGGCAGAACTCCCAGGCAGAACTTCTGGGCAGGCCCTCAGGTGTGGTGTGTCGTGGTCAGGGAAGGCTGACAGTATAGCGCAGCGGCGCCCAGCCATCGACCAGGCAGCGCGCCTCAATCTGCACTTCCGTTAGGCCCTCGGGCAGGGTCAGCCCGGCAAGAGAGCGGGTGAAGGGTTGTTCGTGCTCGTGCGGATGGGTAAGAATGCGCAGGCCCAGCTCATTGCCTTGCATGTCCAGCACCCGCCAGCCATCGGCGTAATGCTCCCAGCCGGTGTCGGGATGTGACAGGGTAACGTTGATGCGCCAGCCTGCTGCTGTTTCCACAGCTGTGGCGGCTTCAATTTTGGGCGCATCGGCCAGACTGGGCTGAGCTGACAGAGTGAGCAGACAGCTGGCAAAAATCAGGGTAAGGTTTTTCATTCCGTCAGCCTAGTCATCGCGCAGAGTGGGGGAAGTCACGATGCCGTGTTTACAGGGTATTTTGGCGGGGCACCTTGGCGGGGCATCTGAACCCAGTGGCACCTTGGTGGCAACTTCAGGCTTGCCAATTGAGGTAAATTGGTAATATTATATTACCAAACAGAACATCCCAAAGGAGAGCCCCATGGAGATGCCGTCCCCGGATCCCGCCATCCTGGCCCGCAAAGCACATCTTGCTCGCAGGCTTGCGGCTGTTTTGCCCGATGATGCTCTTATTCAGGATGAGATGGAAACCCGTGCCTATGAATGCGACGGGCTGGCGGCCTACAGATGTCCGCCGCTGCTTGCGGTGCTGCCGCGCAGCACGCAGGAGGTCTCGGATATTTTGCGCATCTGCCATGAGGAAGGCGTACCTGTGGTGCCGCGCGGCGCGGGCACCTCGCTGGCGGGCGGCGCACTGCCAACCGCAGACAGCGTGATCCTTGGGGTGGCGCGGATGAATGAGGTGCTGGAAACCGACTACGACAACCGGGTGATCCGGGTGCAGTCTGGCCGCACAAACCTGAGCGTGTCCGGCGCGGTCGATGAAGAAGACTTCTTTTATGCGCCCGACCCGTCGAGCCAGCTGGCCTGCGCCATTGCCGGCAATATCGCGATGAATTCGGGCGGGGCCCATTGCCTGAAATACGGCGTCACTACCAACAACCTGCTGGGTGTAACCATGGTGATGATGGATGGCACTGTGGTCGAGATCGGCGGCGCGCATCTCGATGCGGGTGGGCTGGACCTGTTGGGCGTTATCTGCGGCAGTGAGGGCCAGCTGGGCGTGGTGACCGAGGCAACACTGCGCATCCTGCACAAACCCGAAGGCGCACGTCCGGTGCTGGTCGGGTTTGACAGCAACGAGGTGGCAGGGGCCTGCGTTAGCGACATCATCAAGGCAGGCGTGCTGCCGGTGGCGATTGAATTCATGGACCGGCCCTGCATCGAGGCCTGCGAAGCCTTTGCCAAGGCAGGCTACCCCATGTGCGAGGCGCTTCTTATCATCGAGGTCGAGGGCAGCGAGGCCGAGATTGCGCATCAGCTGAGCCTGATCATCGAGATCTCCCGCACCCATAATCCGGTAGAGATCCGCGAAGCAGGCGACGCCGACGAGGCCGCTCGCATCTGGCTGGGGCGCAAATCTGCCTTTGGCGCCATGGGGCAAATCAACGACTACATGTGCCTCGATGGCACGATTCCGGTGGGCTCGCTGCCCTATGTGCTGCGCCGCATCAGTGAGCTGTCAAAACAATACGGTCTTGATGTGGCCAATGTCTTTCACGCAGGTGACGGCAATATGCACCCGCTGATCCTGTTTGATGCCAACAAGCCCGGCGATCTGGAACTCTGTGAAGAGTTTGGCGCCGAGGTGCTGAAGCTCTGCGTGGACGTGGGCGGCTGCCTTACGGGGGAGCATGGCGTAGGAATCGAAAAACGCGATCTGATGCTGTATCAATACGCCGCTGAGGATCTGGAAGCGCAGCTGAAGGTCAAGGACGTCTTTGATCCACAGTGGCTGCTGAACCCGGCCAAGGTCTTTCCGCTGAGCGTAACCGATAGCCGCCGCTCCGTTTTGGCCGCAGAGTAAGTGGGACATAGCACAATGATGATACCTCAGAGCGAGGCCGAGCTGGCCGATTGTATTGCCACGGCCAAGGGCCCTCTCAATATTCAGGGCGGCGGCACCCGTGGGTTTACCAGTGCCGGTGATACCCTCACGACGCGGGGCCTCAGCGGGGTTGAGCTTTATGAGCCGGGCTCACTGACACTGGTGGCCAAGGCGGGCACGCCGGTGGTTGAACTGGAGGCCTTGCTGGCCGCTGAAGGGCAGCGCATGGCGTTTGAGCCAATGGATTGCCGCAGCCTGTTGGGCATTTCGGGTGAGCCGACAATTGGTGGTGCCTTTGCCGCCAACTCGTCAGGGCCGCGGCGCATTCAGGGCGGCGCGGCGCGCGACTATTTGTTGGGCGTGCGGTTTATTGATGGGGCCGGGCAGGTGATCAAGAACGGTGGCCGGGTGATGAAGAACGTCACCGGCTATGATCTGGTGAAACTGATGGCGGGCTCTCATGGCACTCTTGGCGTGCTGAGCGAAGTCTCCCTCAAGGTGCTGCCGATCCCCGAGGCCACCGGCACCGTCAGCGTGGCAGTGGCTGATCTTGCCACGGCCGTCGCTGTACTGTCGGCGGCGCTGGGCTCTCCCTATGATGTGACCGGCGCGGCCTATGACCCGGTCGCCGGGCTGGCTCATATCCGGCTGGAAGGCTTTGCGCCCTCGGTCAGCTATCGTTGCGACAGGTTGGTGACAGATCTGGCGCGCTTTGGCGCTGTTGAGGCAACTGCCGACACCCCCGTCACCCTGTGGCAGGGCATTTGCGATGTCGCCGCCTTTGAGGAGAAGGCGGGCGATGTCTGGCGGATCTCTGTGAAGCCTTCGGATGCCCCGGCTCTGGCGCCGCAGCTGGCGGCTGAGGCGTTGCAATTTGACTGGGGAGGCGGTCTGATCTGGGCCTTGGTGCCTGAAGGCACTGATCTGCGGGCAAAAATGACGCGTGCTGGCGTGCCGGGGCATGCGACCTTGGTGCGCGCCAGTGCCCAGACCCATGCCGCGCTGGGCCGGTTCCAGCCGCAGGTGGCACCCCTGGAGCAACTGTCACAGGGGCTGCGGCAAAAATTCGATCCGCGTGGGGTGTTGAACACAGGTTTGATGCAGTCGGGTCCAATGCCGGCGGGCCAAATGCAAACGGGCTTGATGGGGTAAGACATGCAAACGACATTCACCAAAGACCAGCTGACAGACCCGGCAATTGCCCGCTCCAATGAGATCCTGCGATCCTGCGTGCACTGTGGATTCTGTACGGCCACCTGCCCCACCTATCAGGTGCTGGGCGATGAGCTCGACAGCCCGCGCGGCCGGATCTACCTGATCAAGGACATGCTGGAAAACAACCGGGTGCCGGACGCCAAAACGGTCAAGCATATCGACCGCTGCCTCAGCTGTCTGGCTTGTATGACCA
Organism: Phaeobacter sp. SH40; assembly: GCA_965641885.1. GTDB lineage: Bacteria > Pseudomonadota > Alphaproteobacteria > Rhodobacterales > Rhodobacteraceae > Pseudophaeobacter. The sequence continues at coordinate 205,503 of OZ282574.1, forward strand.
CCTGTCCTTCGGGGGTGCATTACATGCATCTGGTCGATCATGCCCGTGCCTATATCGACAAAAACTACAAACGCCCCTTTACGGACCGGATGTTGCGGGCGGTTCTGGCACGGATCCTGCCCTACCCAACCCGGTTCCGGCTGGCCTTGCTGGCGGCAAAACTGGCGCGGCCTTTCAAGGGCCTGGTGCCGGATGCGCGGCTCAGGGCGATGCTGGAGATGGCGCCCAAGCATATTCCGCCAGTCAGCCGCAATGACGACCCGCAAAGCTTTGCACCCCTTGCACCCCGCAAAAAACGCGTGGCGCTGATGACGGGCTGTGCGCAAAAGGCGCTGAACACTGATATCAATGATGCCACCATCCGCCTGCTGACCCGACTGGGCTGCGAGGTTTTGGTGGCAAGCGGCGCAGGCTGTTGCGGTGCGCTGACCCATCACATGGGCCGTGAGGACGAAAGCCACGCCACGGCGGCCAAGAATATCCGCGCCTGGTGCGCCGAGATCGACGCAGAGGGCCTGGATGCCATTGTCATCAATACCTCGGGCTGTGGCACCACGGTCAAGGACTATGGCCATATGTTCCGCAATGACCCGCTGGCGGCAGATGCCGCGCGCATTTCGGACCGCGCTATGGATATCTCGGAACTTTTGATGCAGCTGGATCTGCCGGAAGGGCAGGATCAGGAGCTGACAGTGGCCTATCATGCCGCCTGTTCGCTGCAGCATGGCCAGCAGATCAAAACCTACCCCAAGACCCTGTTGAAACGGGCCGGGTTCAAGGTGGTAGAGCCTGCCGACAGCCATCTGTGCTGCGGATCCGCCGGCACCTACAACCTGATGCAGCCTGAAATCTCTGCCGAGCTGAAGGCGCGCAAGGTGAAAACGCTCGAGGCCAAATCGCCTGATCTGATTGCGGCGGGCAATATTGGCTGCATGATGCAGATTGGCTCGGCCACCGCCCTGCCGATTGTGCATACGGTTGAGCTGCTGGACTGGGCCACCGGAGGCCCTAAACCGCCCGCCCTGACCGGAGCCAGGCAGCCAGACACTGGCGTGCCGATGCTGCGCTGAGAGCCTGTCGAGATTGCAACAAATCCGGCCCGCGCGCATTTATTTGCGTAGCGGGCTGTATTCCGGGCGGGCTTGCCGTAATTTTGCCGAAGCTTGCTGGTAGATCAGCCTGCAACCGGGTGAGGAGACGATTTTGCAGGTTTTGCGGTCCACTGGATTTTTTACGGGTTTTTTCGCGGCGTCTTTGGCCAGCCTCTTTGTCCTCTTGCCCCTTGTAGCACAGGCCGCAGACAGTCGTTTGCAGCGCATGGAAACCACCGAGGATGGCCGCGCCTGGGAGGCGGTGGGGCGGTTGGATGTCAATGGCGAGGGATTCTGTACCGGTGCCTTGATTGCCCCTGATCTGGTGCTGACGGCGGCGCATTGTCTTTATGACGCCCGCAGTGGAGCGCGGCTCAAACCGCAAACCATTGAATTCTTGGCCGGATGGCGCAATGGCCGGGCCTCGGCCTATCGCACGGTGGCGCGGGCTGTGGTGCATCCCGACTATGTCTTTGATGGAGAGGTCTCAACCGACCGGGTGCGCAAGGATATCGCACTGTTGCAGTTGCAACGCCCCATTCGAAACACCACCGTTATTCCGTTTCAGACCGACAGCCGCCCCCGTAAGGGAGCTGACGTTGGTGTTGTCTCCTATGCACATAACCGCTCTGAGGTGCCCTCGATCCAGGAGATATGCTCGGTGATGGCCCGCCAGGACGGGGTGCTGATCATGTCCTGTGATGTGGATTTTGGATCATCCGGCGCGCCGGTGTTTTCGTTTGACGGCGGCCTGCCGCGTATTGTCTCTGTGGTTTCGGCCAAGGCCGAAGTCGAAGGTCAGCGGGTCTCTTTGGGGGCGGCTCTGGCGGATGGATTACAGCTGCTGCGGGCGCAGCTCACCAGTGCGCGGATCGGCTCTCGTATGCCCGAGGGCGTGGGCCGGGTGCAGGTGGGCGCTGAGCGCTCCACTGGGGGGGCAAAGTTTGTTCGCCCTGGGGGCTAGCCTCAGCCCTTGAAAACCTACGCTGCGTGCATATTTCATGTCTTGTCAGGGTCGCCGGTTACCGGGGCCCGGATGGCAGTCGCCCGTCCCATCAGGGAGGGCCGTTATAAAGTCGCTCATAATCCGAGGATGAAACATGCGTAGATTTGATTTTGCACCGCTGAACCGTGCAACCATTGGGTTTGACCAGATCGCTGATCTGATGGACCGTGCCCTGAGCAATGATGTCGGGCAACCCAGCTACCCCCCTTATAATATAGAAAAAACAGCCGCAGACAGCTATCGGATCTCGATTGCTGTGGCCGGTTTTGGTGAAGATGATCTTGCCGTTGAGGTGAAGGAAAACGCTCTGGTGGTTTCCGCACGCAAAGGTGACGCAGAGGACGGACGCAGCTTTTTGCACCGTGGCATCGCAACCCGCGCCTTTGAGCGCCGCTATACTCTGGCGGACCATGTGCGCGTGACAGGTGCCAGTCATGCCGATGGCATGCTGCATATCGATTTGCACCGCGAAGTGCCGGAGGCCCTGAAGCCCCGCCGGATCGAGATCACCTCAACAGGCCCAAGACAGACAGCCATTGAGGCCGAGGCCCAGACAGTCAACTGATCTGGCAACTGATCTGGAAACTGATCTGAAAAGGACCTCATTCCGTTCACTGGCTTTCTCCAGGGAGCTGGAACGGAATGAGTGTAGCCCCAGACCCCGTTTGCGTGGTCTGGGGCTATTTGTCTTTGTACTGGGGATGGTACGGGACGTCGCATTCCTACCACTCGGTAGGTTCATTCGCTTACCGAATGGTAAATTGTCGACAGAGGTGTTAGGCTCGGGGTGTCTGATCTGGAGATCTGCCCATGCCTTCCCCGGCGCAAACCCGTAAAAATTTGTTGTTCGTTGCCAGGAAACACTTGGCGGAACGCGGCTATCACGGCACCAGCCTTGCTGCGGTTTCAGGCGAATTGGGGCTGACAAAACAGGCTCTGCTGCATCATTTCAAAAGCAAAGACCGTCTGTATACAGCGGTGCTGGAGCAGCTGGGCGCGGAGCTTCTGGAGCTGCTCTTTGCAGCCATGGAAGAGAGCGAGCTGGCGGAGGATCAGTTGGCGGGTTTCTTGGAGGCGCTGACAACGCAAGGCCTGTCGCAGCCCGCGGGTCTTACGCTGGTCTTGCGGGATCTGATGGATTTTCAGGGGCGGGGCCCAGATTCTGACCTGGACAGTTGGCCGCTTCAAAACGTCTTTGAACCTTTGATTGCGCTTATTCAGGCAACGTCGCGTTGGCAGGGGACCGGTTTTGCCGAGGCTCTGTCGGTGGCGTCGCAAATGCTCGGTGCCATTTGCCTGTTTCCATCGGCGCAGGGCGCGTTTGTCAGCAGGTTTGGGCAGGGTGCGGTTGATCAGGCTCGCAGTACATTCCTGGTCCAGACGCAGGACCTGGTCCGCGGAAGACTGGCGAGCGGCTGACGGTATTTAGGGGGAACTCTCTGCGTTTTGCCCCTTGAATGGAGCTCTCGGTAAAGGTGTATCCTACACAATCATTTTGTGAATAGCGTTTTGTGAATAGTGTTTGTAACGAGTGTTTGAGGTCGATGTGCAAAAAGCCATTGTAATGAATAATCGGGATATCGAAGATATTCAGGCCAGCTTTTCTGCGGCCTATGCCAAAAAGGCTGCATTGAGGGAACGGTTTTACCTGCACCTTTTTCGAATCCTTCCGGAAACCAAGTCCCTGTTTGCTGGTGATCACTCCAGACAGAAAGAGGTGTTTACCTCGATGCTGACCTGCTGTTTCCAGATCATGGTGATCCGCGACAGGCCCGTTCATGCCTGCAATGCCCTGGCCAGAATGTATTCCTCTGTCGGTTTCGGCCTGCGGCAGGGAGAGGGTGCCAGCAAGGCTCTGATGGCGGCCCTGCAGGATGTTATGGGGAATGATCTGACTGAGACGCAAAGCGCGATCTGGCAGCGGGCGGTGGCGCGGGTCATGCGCATGGTCGTGTCGGCAGACTAAACCTTGCTGCCATGAAACCTAAGGCCAAGGGCCCCAGGTCGAAACCGGAGCCCTTGGTTTGTGTGTCTTGGTTTGTGTATAAACTGCGGTGTTCAGACCGACATGCAGATATATTTCATTTCCAGATAGTCTTCGATGCCGTGGTGGCTGCCTTCGCGGCCCAGACCAGACTGTTTTACACCGCCAAAAGGCGCGACTTCGGTGGAGATGATGCCGGTGTTGACGCCGACAATACCATATTCCAGCGCTTCTGCGACCTTGTAGACCCGGCTCAGGTCCTTGGCGTAGAAATAAGAGGCAAGGCCAAAGATGGTGTCATTGGCCATCGCGATGACCTCGTCTTCATCCTCAAATTTGAACAGTGGCGCCAGCGGCCCAAAGGTCTCATCGGTGGCAAAGGCCATGTCGCGGGTCGCACCCGTGAGGATGGTGGGCTGAAAGAAGGTGCCGCCCAGCTCGGACGGGGCGCCGCCGAGGATGATCTCAGCGCCTTTGGCGGTGGCGTCGGCGATATGGTCCTGCACTTTGGTCACGGCCTTGGCGTTGATCAGCGGGCCAAACAGGATGCCATCCTCCATACCATCGCCGACCTTCATATTGGCCACGGTGTCTTTTAGTTTGGCGGCAAAGGCATCATAGACACCCGCCTGCACATAGATCCGGTTGGCGCAGACGCAGGTCTGGCCGTTGTTGCGGAACTTGCACATGATGGCGCCTTCAACGGCGGCATCAAGATCGGCGTCGTCAAACACGATAAAGGGCGCGTTGCCGCCCAGCTCCATCGAGCATTTCATCACCGTGTCGGCGGCCTGACGCATCAGGATGCGACCCACGGCGGTGGAGCCGGTGAAGGTCAGCTTGCGCACGGCTGCGTTGTCGCAGAATTCCTTGCCGATTTCCGAAGCATCGGACGAAGGCACCACGCTGAATACACCCGCCGGAATGCCCGCGCGATCCGCCAGCACCGCCAGTGCTGTTGCGGACAGCGGTGTGAGCTCGGCGGGGCGCGCCACAAAGGCACAGCCTGCAGCCAGCGCCGGGCCTGCCTTGCGGGTGATCATCGCATTGGGGAAATTCCACGGCGTGATCGAGGCGGCAACGCCAATGGGTTGCTTCAGCACGGTGATGCGTTTGTCACGCTGATGGCCGGGGATTGTCTCGCCATAGATGCGTTTGGCCTCTTCGGCGAAGAACTCGATGAAGGACGCGCCATAGGTGATTTCCCCACGGGCCTCGGCCAGAGGTTTCCCCATCTCTGCCGTCAGGATGATTGCCAGATCTTCCTGATTGGCCATCATAAGATCATACCATTTGCGCAGAACGGCAGCGCGCTCTTTGCCGGTCCATTTGGCCCAGTCCTTTTGCGCCGCATCCGCCTGAGCGATCGCACCAGCGACTTGCGCGCGGCTGAGGTCAGTCACCTGGGCAATCACATCGCCACGGGCCGGATTGATGACATCAAAGGTGGCGTCGCCATCAGTGAACTGTCCGCCAATATAGGCGCGGGTTTCCAGCAGGGTGGGGTCGCTCAAGAGAGATTTCAGCGCGGTGGTTGTTTGCAGCATAGGGGGGCCTCCTGGGGGTGTTTACACGGGCATGAAAAACAGTTGGCCCTTGATATGTCGAGAAAGATCTATGAGTCCAGAATTTGATCAAAATACGTTTCAAAAGGCGGGCTGCTTTGGCCGGGACTTTGTGCGCAATGACCCCTGCCTGGAGCAGGATTTGACAAGTGCCTCCGTAACTTGTCACTTAGCGCTGGAGCCGTGAGAGGAATATGACAATGGAACTGGACGATGCCTATGCCAATGGAGCCCATATTGCGGGGGCGGAGGAGTTTCCACCGCGGTGGGCTGCCTCGGCTGCGGATTTTCGCAACAGCCTGCATGCGCGGGCCCGACTTGATATTCCCTATGGCGACGGCGCGCGGCATAAGTTCGACCTGTTTTTGCCTGAGGGCGCAGTCAAAGGCCTCTTTATCTTTGTACATGGCGGCTATTGGCTGGCCTTTGACAAGAGCTCCTGGTCGCACCTGGCTGTAGGGGCTTTGGCGCATGGCTGGGCCGTGGCCATGCCATCCTATGATCTTTGCCCTGAGGTCGGGATCGCTGATATTACCCGGCAAATTGCAGCAGCCGTGAGCTGCATTGCAAAAGAGGTGCCTGAGGTGCCGATCTCGCTTGCCGGGCACTCTGCCGGCGGCCACCTGGTGGCCCGGATGCTGGACCCCGCGCTGATCTCTCCTGCGGTGGCGGATCGGCTGAAGATCGTTGTCCCGGTGTCGCCACTGTCGGATCTGTTGCCACTGCTGCGTACCTCGATGAATGACAAGTTCAAGATGGACTGCGACGCGGCCAGGGCCGAAAGCCCGGTTGAGATGCAAGAGCGCTACCCGGCTGAGGTGACGGTCTGGGTCGGATCCGAAGAGCGGCCTGCCTTTTTGGATCAGGCGCAGTGGCTTGCGGATGCCTGGCATGCGGACCATGTGATTGCGCTGGGCAAACATCATTTCAACGTGGTGGACCCGCTGGCCGATCCTGAAAGTGATCTGGTCCGGCTGATTGTCAGCTAGGCGGCGGGCATCTCGGCAGTTTGAAGAGGGTGTCTCTTTTCAGTAAGGTCTATGTGTGAGGCGGCGAAAAACGCTTGCCTCAGTCACAAATTGCGCGCATCTTGCGGCCTGGACCGGGCGATGGCGTCGCCGCATGGGGTCGTTCAGGATTGTACCGAGGCCATTTGAGATCTTTGGTCAAGCCCCTGACACTCTTCATGGGTCCGCTTTCAAAATATTTTGTCCTGTACGCCAGGAGCTTTCTTGAGAAAAGGAAGGATCCAGCATGACTGCACGTCCTGACATGTACCGTTTTCACAACGGTGAAAAAGCCCCGCTGCAATTTGCGGTTTCAGAATATGAGGCGCGCATTGCGGGCCTGCGCAAAATCATGGCCGCACATGGGGTGAGCGCAGCCGTTTTCACCTCGATGCATAATATCTCTTACTATTCGGGGTTCACCTACTGTGCCTTTGGCCGCCCCTACGGGTTGGTTGTGACTGAGAGCCAGGCGGTGACCATTTCTGCCGGTATTGATGCGGGCCAGCCCTGGCGGCGCTCGTTCTGCGACAACATCACCTATACCGACTGGCAGCGCGACAATTTCTGGCGCGCCATTTTGTCAGTCTCGGGTGAGGGCGCTGTTGTTGGGTTTGAGAGCGACCATCTGACCCTGCTGCAAAAGGCAAAACTGGACGCATTCCTGCGCCCGGCGCAGCTGGTGGATCTGTATGAGCCGACCATGATCCAGCGGATGGGCAAATCAGACGCGGAACTGGATATGATCCGGGCCGGAGCAGCGGTTGCCGATGTGGGGGGCTTTGCCATTCGCGACGCGGTCAAAGAAGGCGCGCGCGAGATTGATGTGGCCATGGCGGGGCGTGATGCGATGGAGCTGGAAATTGCCAAGCGGTTTCCTGATGCGGAATATCGCGACAGCTGGGTCTGGTTCCAGTCAGGTATCAACACGGATGGCGCCCATAACCCGGTCACAGCCCGCAGGCTGCAGCGCGGCGACATTCTGTCTCTGAATACCTTTCCGATGATTTCAGGCTACTACACGGCGCTGGAACGCACCCTGTTTGTAGGCGAGGTGGATGCCGACAGCCTGAAAATCTGGGAAGCCAACGTTGCAGCGCATGAATACGGTATCTCGCTGTTGAAGCCCGGAGCCAGCTGTGCCGAGATCACCCATAAGATCAACGCCTTCTTTGAAGAGCGCGACCTGCTGCAGTATCGTACCTTTGGCTATGGTCACTCCTTTGGGGTGCTGTCGCATTACTATGGCCGCGAGGCGGGGCTGGAGCTGCGCGAGGATATCGACACGGTGCTGGAACCCGGCATGGTGATTTCCATGGAGCCGATGCTGACCCTTGCAGAGGGGCAACCCGGTGCTGGCGGCTACCGGGAACATGACATTTTGATCATCCACGAAGAGGGCAACGAAAACATCACCAAATATCCCTATGGGCCTGACTTCAACGTTGTTGGATAAGGGCGCAGGTCTGTTGCCTTAAGTGAGGCCAAGCGCTCCCGTCCAGTCTTGATCCCTGACGGGATCGCGCCCGGTTGGGCCTGGCACCGCGCCTTCGGCGCGGTGCTCTCGTTTGACCCGCAGAGAACTGTATTATATTTGCAGCGGCAGCGATGATTGCTATCAAGAGACAGCATCCCGCAACAGGCGCAGGGGCTTCCCCCCTTGCTTTCAAGGCCAAACCACTTATGAGTGGCTGCCTCACCTGCGTGTCGAATTGGTGCCCACATGGACCCTGTGAAACTGGGGCCCTGTGACGCTGGCGGCGGCCGCGCGTGGGGCCGCGTTTCCAACGATGACATCTGTCTCATGAGAGTGACCTAACCGAGCCATGGAAGAACCCCACGACAAAAGACTGACCGAATTTGCGCTGATCCAGCTGCTGCCCAACATCATGACTGTGGGCGCAATCTGCGCAGGCCTGTCGGCCATTCGGTTTGGTGTGCAGGGCAATTATGTGCTGGCGGTGCAACTGATCCTCGCGGCGGCCCTTTTGGATGGGTTGGACGGGCGCCTTGCCCGCGCGCTTGGCAGTGACAGCAAGATGGGCGCTGAGCTGGATTCGCTGGCGGATTTCCTGAACTTTGGCGTTGCAGCCCCTTTGGTGATCTATTTCTGGGCCCTGCAGGACATGAGCAATGCCGGTTGGATCTCGGTGCTGGTATTTTCTGTCTGCTGCGTGGTGCGTCTGGCGCGCTTTAATGTTGCGACCAAATCCGAAGAAGCAAGCGAGGTTGCCAGTGGCTATTTTGTCGGCATCCCCTCGCCGGCGGGGGCTCTTTTGGCGATGTTGCCCATGTTTATCGCGTTTTCCTTTGATGCGGGCACTGGGTTTCCGAAACTTCTGATCTGCTTTCATATGGTTGTCATTGGGTTGCTGATGATCAGTCGTATCCCGACCTGGTCGCCCAAACTGGTCCGGATCTCACGCGAGAACGTGAAGTATTTTCTGGTCGCCTGTGCGTTTGCGGGCGCTGCGGTTTTGACCTACGCTTGGACGACTTTGGTTGTTCTTTGCATCAGCTACGTGGTGCTGGTGATCTGGGGATTGATCACAAAGCCGTCGGAATAAGCCCGGCGCCTGGCGAGCGCCTTTGTGCCATGCAGTTTGCGCTATCCAGTGCGCGCCATCCATTCTGAATACTCATGCGGGTCGGCGGAGGTTCAGCGCTTCAGGGACTGAGCTGGGCGGAAATGCGCGGCTTTCTAACTTCCCTTATGTTTCCGCATCAGCGCTGACATCAGGCAAACCCGTATCTATTGGCGCAGAGATGGTGATTTCAGCCGGGCTGATGCGGGTTGTGTAAACCAGCCGCTCAACACCGTGCAGCTGGGCTGCGTCAAAGGCCTGCGCATAGGCGGGGTCGATGTCTGCGGCCAGCTGAAAGCGCTGGCAATCGGTGCGTTGCACCAGATACAGCATGACGGCCCGGTGGCCCTGTTCGGTCATCTTGACCAATTCACCCAGATGTTTTGTGCCGCGTTTGGTCACGCTATCGGGGAATTCGGCCAGCCCGGCCTGGCGCATCAGGGTGACGCTCTTTATTTCGACGTAACAGTCGGGCAGGCCGGACTGCGTCAGCAAAAAGTCGATACGGCTGTTATCACCGTATTTCACTTCGGGCCGGACCGTGTGATAGGCGGCCAGTTCAGCAATTTCCTGCGCCTCAAGCGCTGCACGTAAAGCGCGGTTGGGAACTGAGGTGTCGACACCCGTGAAATGGCCGTTCTCATGTTCAACCAGGCGCCAGCCGTAGTTCAGCTTTTTCTTTGGGTCATCATTGGGTTCCAGCCAGACAGTCATGCCGGGCTCAGCCAGTCCCATCATCGAGCCGGGGTTGGCGCAATGGGCGGTGATCTCGCGTCCGTCCTGCAGCAGGCAGTCGGCAAGAAAGCGTTTGTAGCGCCGGATCAGAGTGGCGCGGATCAGGGGGGTGTTGAATTTCATGGGGGTTTTGCTATCGCACCTGCGGCGAATGTCAATCTGGTGCCGTGTCATGTTCCTCACCCTGTTGCGACCTGAGGGCAAATAGCCGGATCCGGCAGGAAACTTGCCATCAGGGTCACCTGAGACGGGATGCCCGCTTGCTCCTGATGCCAGAGCAGCTATCTTGCGGCCAAGGTGACAAGATTGAGCCGTAAATAGGAGAGAGATGATGCCCAACCCCAGTGCCGCGATGCTGGTCATCGGTGATGAAATCCTGTCCGGGCGGACCCGCGATACCAATACGCATTTTTTGGCCGGTGAGCTGACCAAACAGGGCATCGACCTAAAAGAGGTGCGGGTGGTCAGTGATGAGGCGCCGGTTATTGTCGCAGCCGTTCAGGCGCTCAGCGCTTTGTACGATCATGTCTTTACCAGTGGCGGTATCGGCCCCACCCATGATGACATCACCGCCGACTGCATCGCCAGGGCCTTTGAGGCGCATATTGATGTGCGCGACGATGCCCGGGCCATTCTGGCGGCGCATTACGCCAATTCCGGGCAAGAGCTGAACGCGGCCCGTCTGCGCATGGCGCGCATTCCCGATGGGGCTGCGCTTATCGACAATCCGGTCTCATCGGCACCGGGGTTCACCCTGGGCAATGTGCATGTGATGGCTGGGGTGCCAACCGTGTTTCAGGCCATGGTGGCCAGTGTCTTACCGGGGCTGACCGGTGGTGCACCACTGTTGTCGCAAAGCCTGCGGGTGATGCGCGGTGAGGGCGATATTGCGGCCTTCCTGTCTGATCTGGCGGCGCGCTATAGCGATCTGTCGATTGGCTGCTACCCGTTTCAGCATAATGGAGCCTATGGCGCCAATGTGGTGATCCGGGGCCATAATGGCGCCGGCGTTGATGCGGCAATGCGCGAGTTGGCGCAGGAGGTGGGGCTATGAGTACAGCCGCCACACTGACGGATCCAAAATACTACGCTGTGGTCGAGGCCACCTGGCCCTGCGCGGCCAAACGCTCACTGGGGCCGGTGACACTGCGTGAGGGACAGGGCGGCGGCAGCCGGGTGTCGGCCTCCAGCGTCGAGACCGCAGCCAGTGATGCCGAGATCAGTGAGACCGAGATCCGTGCCGCCGAAGAGGCAATGCGCGCCATGGGGCAGGAGTGCCTCTTTATGATCTACGATGGGCAGGATGCACTGGATGCGCAGCTTGCCGCGCGCGGGTATGTGGTGAAGGACCCGGTCAACCTCTGGACCTGTCCGATTGCGAATTTGATGGATGTTGAGATCCCCCGGGTCACAACCTTTGCGCTGTGGTCACCGCTGGAAATCCAGCGCGAGATCTGGATCGCGGGCGGTATCGGCCCCGAGCGGCAGGCCGTGATGCAGCGTACGGCTGCCCCAAAGGCCGCATTGCTGGGGCGCTTTGATGACAAACCGGCCGGCGCGGGTTTTGTCGCGGTGCATGATGGGGTTGCCATGGTGCATGCGCTGGAAATTCTGCCGCACCAGCGCCGGCGCGGTATGGGCGTCTGGATGATGCGCCAGGCGGCTTTTTGGGCGGCGGAACACGGCGCCACCGAGATGGCGGTGCTCTGTACCAAAGAAAACACCGGCGCAAACAGGCTCTATGCCAGCCTCGGCATGACGTGCTGTGGACAATATCATTATCGCCATTTGCCTTCAGGAGAGTAACATAAAATGACCGATCAGACCCCTCCCACCGCGCTGGACCTGCCGCCGTTGGACCCGCTGCCCGCAGGCATGCAAAAGTATTTTGACATCTGTCAGCAAAAGCTGGGCATGGTGCCCAATGTGCTGCGCGCCCATGCCTTTGATGAAAACAAGCTCAATACCTTTAGCGCGCTCTATAACGAGCTGATGCTGGGCGACAGCGCCCTGAGCAAGCTGGAACGCGAGATGATTGCCGTGGTGGTCTCGGCGGTGAACAGCTGTTTTTATTGTCTGGCCGCACATGGCGCCGCTGTTCGGGCGCTTTCGGGCGATCCGAAACTGGGCGAGATGCTGGTGATGAACTACCGGGTGGCACCGCTGGATGCGCGCCAGCGTGCAATGCTGGATTTTGCCGTCAAGGTCACCAAGGCCAGCACCGAGATTGAAGAGGCAGACCGCGAGGCTCTGCGCCAGGTTGGTTTCAGCGACCGCGATATCTGGGACATTGCCAATGTCACCGGTTTTTACAACATGTCCAACCGTGTCGCCAGCGCCACCGGTATGCATCCCAACGACGCCTATCACGCGCAGTCCAGATGAAACGCAGCCTCGCCGTCTTGGCCTTGGGCTGCTGCCTTGCGCAGCCTCTGCTCTCTGTTTCGGCGCGGGCCGAAGAGGCGGCGGAGACAGCGCTGCAGCTGCCCTTGGGGGCAAGCGCGCTGTCCAGGCGAGAGACGGCCTTGGGCACCTATGCGCTGCCGGTGGGGGCGTTTTCCGCAACAGGCATCCCTCAGCGCCTTGAAGAGGGGCATATCCTGCGGCGCACCTGGCAGGTCCGGGGGAGTGCATCTGTTTTGCAGGTGCTTGAGCCGCTGCGTCGTCAGTTGGAGGCGGAGGGGTTTGAGATCCTGTTTCAATGCGAGTCGCGCCAGTGTGGCGGTTTTGATTTTCGCTTTGGCATCGAAGTTGTGCCTGCACCCGACATGGTGATCAGCCTGTCCGACTATCACTTTCTTGCCGCCGCCAAACCTGACAGCTCTGACAGCGCTGGCGGGGGCGAGGCGTCGGCAAATGATCCTAAACCAAAGACACAGGTGGTGTCTCTGTTGGTGTCGCGCAGTGGCCAGGCAAACTATGTTCAGCTGATCGAAGTCTCACCCGTGGAGCAGGCGCCCATTGCGCTCATTGCGATCGTCGCGCCACAAACCCCAACGCCTGAGGCGACCCCCGGTCTTGCGGTGCGGCTGCTTGAGCAGGGCCATGCGGTGCTCAACGGGCTTGTGTTTGAGACTGGGGCGGCAACCCTTGGGCAGGCTTCAGTCCCCAGTCTTGAGAGCCTGGCGGCTTTTTTGACCGCTGCGCCAGAGGCTAAAGTTCTGATTGTAGGCCATACGGACAGTATCGGGGGGCTTGAAAACAACAAGGCGCTCTCAAAGCGTCGGGCGTCGGTGGTCAAAGAGGCGCTGGTTGAGGGCTATGGCGCCGATCCGGATCGCATTGAGGTGGCCGGGGCCGGCTATATGGCGCCAATCGCCAGCAATCTTTCTGTCGAGGGGCGTGAAAGCAATCGTCGGGTCGAAGTGGTGCTGATTGCGGACTGAGCCAAAGCGGTATTACGGTTCGGGGTGATCTCGGTTTTAGGCGGGTGGCGAGTGCAAGTGCGCGCCATGACGGCGCAGATGAGACCGGTCAGCGACATAGTCACTCGGCAACATAGTCAGTCCAAAGAAATACCCCCGCAAACGGCGGAGGTATTTCTTGTGGCCAATCGTTTGGGGCAAAGCTTTAGGAGGGAGTTACGAGGACTGCTGCCAGTTCTCGGAGTCCTTGCCGGCAAACGAATGCGCCAGGAAATCGATGAAGGCACGCACCTTGGGCTGGGTGAATTTTCCAGGGGGATAGACGGCATAAATGCCTTGGGTCTCGATCGGCAGATTCGGCATGACGTCTTCGACCAGACCTTCCTGCATGGCCTCAGAGTAGAGGTAGCTGGGCAGATAGGCGATGCCCAGTCCCGAGATCGCGGCATTGAGCAGAGACTGTCCATCATTCACGGAGAGCCAGCCGGTGGTCCGTACCTGACGTTTTTCTCCTGATGGTGCGGTGATCTTCCACACATTGCCGCTGGACTGGTTGGAATAATGCAAAAGCTTGTGGCTATTGAGATCGTCGATCTTTTGCGGTCGGCCAAACTGCTCCAGGTAGCCGGGGGATGCGATCATCCGCTTGGTGGTCTCGGTGAGTTTGCGCGCCTTGAGGGTGCTGTCTTCCAGCTCGCCAATGCGCAGGGCCATGTCAAAGCCCTCGGAAATCAGTTCGACATAGCGGTTGTTCAGCACCATGTTCACAGTAATATCGGGGAAATCACGCAGGAAATCCGACAGCACAGGCGACAGGTGATTGACGCCAAAATCCGTCGCCACAGAGATCCGCAGCAGGCCCGATGGCGCGGATTGCATCGAGGTGACCAGCGCGTCCGCTTCGCCGGCATCATTCAGCACACGGCGGGCACGGTCATAGTAGGCCAGGCCAATCTCGGTCGGCGAGACCCGCCGGGTGGTCCGGTTCAGCAGTCTGGCTCCCAGGCGGGTCTCCAGGCTGGACACGTGTTTTGATACAGCGGATTTTGAAATCCCCATCTTCTTTGCCGCGTCGGTGAACCCGCCTTGGTCCACGACATTGGCAAAGGCCTCCATTTCGGTCAGTCGATCCATCAACAGGTTCCTCTGATAAGCTTCTTCTCAGCCTTGGTTTGATGCCGAATTCAGGCAAGAACGGGGCGCTGGTGGGATAATTGCAGGGTTTTCACGAGATCGTTCGCTCTGCGGAAACAGCCAAGGTGTGCGTGCTCTGCCCGGTTTTCGCCTCTTAAGCGCCTGGTATGTCTTGAAATTGGGGTTTGGGCGCAATCGTGGCAAAAAAGACAGCGGGGCCGCTTGCCGCGCTTTTTTGCGTGAATTGACCTCTCGGTTGCTCGATTTGCAGCGCTTTGCGCTAAGGTGGCGGGATGAAAACTGTTTAAGGGAGATGATTATGCGACGGCTCAAAACACTATCGGCTGCAATTTGCGCAGCGGCCTGCTTGGCCACGCCAATTTGGGCGGGAGGCGAAACGCTCTCAAATCCAGAGGCAAAGGTCTATTTCGCTAATCTTGTCGATGGGGCGACGGTCACCTCGCCTGTCACTGTGGTCTTTGGCCTGTCTGGTATGGGGGTGGCCCCTGCGGGCACCGAGAAAAAGAATACCGGTCACCATCATCTCTTTATTGATCGCCCAAAGCTGGGCGAAGGTGAGGATGGCGCGGATGAGCTGTCCAATGGGATTATATCGGATGAGCATCACCTGCATTTTGGCGGGGGGCAGACGGAGGCCGTGGTGGAGTTGACGCCGGGGATGCATACGCTGCAGCTGGTCTTGGGCGATTTGGGACATGTGCCCCATAGCACGCCGATTGTTTCGGATGTGATCAGCATCACTGTGTCCGAGTAAGGGTTTGCTGTGCTCTGGGGGCCTAATTGAATGCCCGCAGGAGGCGCGGGTTGGGTCAGCACGCTGATCATGGTGTGAAAATAAGGAAATGCTTCGATCAGGAGCGAAGCATTTCCATCTGATGGTTCAGTAGAGACAGAGTTCTCTGACAAAAGGACCCAGATATGCTCACTTGTATTATCCGCTACCAGATTGATCCGACCAAGCTTGAGGCCTTTAGGCACTACGCCCGGAACTGGGGCGAGGCCATTCCGCGAAATGGTGCCGATCTGGTCGGCTACTACGCGCCGCATGAAGGATCAGCCACCCAGGCTTATGGGATCTACAACATTCCCAATCTTGCCGCCTACGAGGCCTATCGGGCCAGGTTGGCGGTGGACCCTTTGGGCCGGGAGAACTACGCATTTGCGCAAAAAGAACGGTTCATCCTGCGAGAGGACCGCAGTTTTTTGAAACTGGCCTCCGCGCCACAGAAAACCCCAGAGCAAACCCCAGAGCAAAACCTATAGGAGAGCGGTTGTGATTGCGGTCATTTTTGAAGTCCAGATTGCCCAGGGTCAGAAACAGGCCTATCTTGATGTGGCCGTCGCGCTGCGCCCTTTGCTGGAAGAGATCGATGGGTTTCTGTCAGTGGAACGGTTCCAAAGCCTGAGTGCCCCGGACAAACTACTGTCATTGTCTTTCTTTCGCGATGAGCAGGCTGTGCGTGACTGGCGCAGTCTGGCAGAGCACCGGCTGGCGCAGGAAAAGGGGCGGGGTGGGATTTTTTCGGACTATCGTCTCAAGGTGGCCGAGGTGGTGCGAGATTATGGCCTGCAGGATCGTGACGAGGCGCCGGAAGACAGTCGCAAGATCCACCAAACGGGCTGATTTCTCCAAGAGAAAATCCTGAAGGCAGCCGCTCCCGCCCGTCGTTGGCTTTTGACAAAGCCGCCTCCCCTTGGGCCCAGCGCCGCGCGCTTGCGCGCGGCGCTGGGCCCAAGGTCGCACAGAAGGTGGCCCGGCAAAGCCGGGAAGCCTGCGGGCGCGGGAGAGCTACCTTGTTGCTTTCACCACCCTCCGGCGGAGAGTGGGGAAGGCATCTGCGGAATTTGGAGAACGTGCAGCTAGAGGCTGGCGGCCAGGCGGGTGCCCTGGTTGATAGCGCGTTTTGCATCCAGTTCAGCGGCGACATCGGCGCCGCCAATGACGTGGCATGAAATCCCCTTGGCCTCAAGTGCATCAGCAAGGCTGCGATCAGACACCTGCCCGGCACAGAGCACAAAGGTATCCGCGGCGATCACGGTTGGTGTTGCACGCTCCTCACCAAAGCTGACATGCAGCCCCTCGTCGTCAATGCGCTCATAGTTCACACCGCCAACAAAATTTACACCTTTCATCTTCAGTGTTGCCCGGTGGATCCAGCCAGTGGTTTTGCCCAGACCTTTGCCATGCGCCTGCTTCTTGCGTTGCAGCAGAGTGACCTCACGGGCGGGTGCTTCGGGCTGAGGGCCTTCCGGGGCGAGGCCCGAGCGGTGCTCGGCGGGGTCAGATACGCCCCATTCCTTCATCCACAATGGCAGGTCCTCTGTCGGGCTTTTGCCCTCATGCAGCAAGTATTCACTGACGTCAAAGCCAATGCCGCCGGCCCCAATCACCGCAACAGTCTTACCAACGGGCTTCTTATGACGCAGCACGTCGATATAGCTCAGCACATCTGCGCGGTCCTGACCGGGAATGTCGGTATCACGCGGGATAACACCAGTGGCAATGATCACCTCATCAAAACCGGTGAGATCCGCGGCCGAGACCTCGCGGCCCAGTTCCAACCGAATGCCCGCCTGTGCCACCATGGTACGATACCAGTCGACCAGGCCCCAGAACTCTTCCTTGCCCGGCACCTGCTTGGCCATATTGAGCTGGCCACCGATTTCATCAGCCCGGTCAAAAATAGTGACCCTGTGCCCCCGCTGCGCCGCCGCCAGTGCGGTCGAAAGGCCCGCAGGACCAGCGCCGACAATGGCCACGGATTTGACCACCTCAGCCTTACCAATCACCAGCTCGGTCTCATGGCAAGCCATGGGGTTTACCAGACAAGAGGTCAGCTTGCCGCCAAAGGTATGATCAAGGCAGGCCTGATTGCAGGCGATGCAGGGCGCGATCTGCGCGGCCTTGCCAGCCTTTGCCTTGGCGACAAAATGCGCATCCGCCAGCATGGGGCGTGCCATCGACACCATGTCGGCACAGCCCGTCGCCAGAACCTCTTCGCCCACTTCCGGCGTGTTGATCCGGTTTGAGGTGATCACCGGGATCGTGACCTTACCCATCAGTTTCTTGGTGACCCAGGCAAACGCAGCCCGTGGCACCGAGGTGGCAATGGTAGGGATGCGGGCTTCGTGCCAGCCGATGCCGGTGTTGATAATCGTGGCGCCGGCTTTCTCAACCGCTTGTGCCAGCTGAACCACCTCATCATGGGTCGATCCATTGGGCACCAGGTCAATCATCGACAGGCGGTAGATTATGATGAAATCCGTGCCCACGGCCTCGCGGGTGCGGCGCACCACCTCAATGGGCAGGCGCATGCGGTTCTCGTATGAGCCGCCCCAGCGGTCTGTCCTCTTGTTGGTATGGGTGACCAGAAACTGGTTGAGGAAATAGCCCTCGGAACCCATGATCTCTACCCCGTCATAGCCCGCCTTTTGCGCCAGTACGGCGGCATTGACGATATCGGCGATTTGCTTCTCTATTCCGTCCTCGTCCAGCTCGTTCGGCGGAAAGGGAGAGATCGGAGATTTCACCGGGCTGGGTGCGACACATTTTGGCCCATAGGAATAGCGCCCCGCATGCAGGATCTGCATGGCGATCTTGCCACCCGCCTCATGCACCCGTTGGGTGACGATGGCGTGACTTGCGACCTCTTCGTCATTGGTCATCTTTGATGCCCCGGGCAGGACCGAGCCTTCGAGATTGGGGCCAATGCCGCCAGTGACCATCAGGCCAACATCCCCACGGGCGCGCTCAGCATAGAATTCTGCCACCCGGTTCCAGTCTTTGGTCTCTTCCAACCCGGTGTGCATCGAGCCCATCAGCACGCGGTTCTTCAATGTGGTAAATCCGAGATCCAGCGGCGCCAGAAGATTTGGGTACGCAGTCATAACACTCTCCCTTATCAGTTAGGGACAAAATTGCCTTGCGCCGGCCCCGTTGTCACGCCTCAACGCGGCGTCACCCTCTTGCTTGCCCCGGCGACACCGGGTCTAAGGGGGGATGCCAGGCCATCTGAGGCAGCGTTCAGCCCTGCTTTGCCATCGGTTGTTCTGTGCCGTCCACCCGCCGAGGAGATCCCAATGACACCGGAAGACATCGCAAAGCTGCCCTATCGCCCAAATGTTGGCGTGATGCTGATCAATCAGACCAACCATGTCTTTGTGGCGCAGCGCAAAGACCGTTTTCAGGATGCCTGGCAGATGCCCCAGGGGGGGATTGACCGGGATGAGGACGCACGGGTTGCAGCCCTGCGAGAGCTGGAGGAGGAAACCGGCGTGACCCCGGATCTGGTCGAAATCATCGCCGAAAGTGACGGCTGGCTGCCCTATGATTTGCCGCATGACGTGGTGCCGAAATTCTGGGGTGGCAAGTACCGTGGCCAGGAACAGAAATGGTATCTGATGCGCTTTCTGGGGCAGGACGCACAGGTCAATATCGAGACCGAACACCCCGAGTTCTCGGCCTGGTGCTGGCAGCCGGTTGAGCACCTGGTGGAAAAGATCGTGCCCTTCAAGCGCGAGGTCTACGCCCGCGTGGTGGAAGAGTTCAAAGCACATTTTTGAGGGGCGGATGGGTCTGCCGGGCGGTATTTTGCCGGGCTGGTCCTGTATCTTGACCTGAATCTTGAGCAGCCCGGCATGACTATGTTTGGCACAAGGCCCTTGGGCGCCCGCCCCGTGGTTCCAGTGCTCAGCGCCCTGCACCCGCTTCGTGACTTCAGCGCTCTGCGTCTGGGCTGGCGGCGGCTTTCACGCGCTTAGATCCCAGTTTCGCTTGTCCCAGCCACAGGCTGAACAGCGCAATTGTCGCGCCAGTGAGTTGCACTGGCGTCAGGCTTTCTCCCAGAATGATCCAGCCCAAAAGCACAGCCGAGAGCGGGCTCAGCACACCCAGCAGCGAGGCCTTGGCGGGCTCGATCCGTGCCAGGCCGCGAAACCACAGCAGGTAGGTTAGCGCACCGCCGATCAGGCTCATGTAGGCGAGGCCGATGATATTTGTACCAGAGAGCACGGGGAGTTCCTCAAGCCCCAGCATGGCAAAGGGGATAAGCAACAGCCCGCCAGCGGTCAGCTGCCAGGCGGTGAATGTCAGCGGTGGCACGGGCGGCTGCCACTTGCGGGTCAGAACCACCCCAGCTGCCATCGAGGCCGCTCCCCCAAGTCCGGCCAACACGCCCCAGACGTCCAGTTTTGCGGCAGGGGTCAGGACCAGCAGCGCAACCCCAAAGATGCTCAATCCAGCAGCCATGAGTGCCGCAGGCCGGATCTGTGTCTTCAGGGCGTAGGCCGACAAGAACACCACCAAAAGCGGCTGCGCCGCCCCTAGTGTGGCCGCGACCCCGCCCGGCAGACGATAGGCGGACACAAAGAGCAGGGTCCAAAATAGCGAAAAGTTGAGCGCGCCAAGGATCAATAATCGCAGGATCCAGCTGCGCGGCGGCAGTTGCCGTACGATCAGCAGCAGCAAAAGGCCCGCCGGAAGCGCTCTGAGCAGCGCGACCAACAGGGGGGACTGCCCCGGCAAAAGGCTGGTTGTGATGATATAGCTGCTGCCCCAGATAGCGGGAGCAAGGGCGGTGAGGGGCAGGTCCAGACGGGACATTTTCGAGTCTCCATAATTTATCTTGATATCGAGATAAATGATTAAATCTTGACGTCAAGATAAATTTAGCGCAGGTTTAAGTATGGATCACGTAGACTTTATCACTGAGCAATGGGCCCGGGAGCGACCGGATCTGGATGTCAGCGCCATGGCGATCATCGGGCGCGTGGCGCGCCTGTATCTGGCCTATCAGGAAGGCATGCAAAAGACCTTTGCCCGCTTTGGTCTGAATGCGGCCAAATTTGACGTTCTGGCAACCCTGCGCCGGGCGGGCACGCCCTACCGGCTCTCGCCGGGGGATTTGCTCAAGGCAACAATGGTTGCGTCAGGGACGATGACAAACCGGATCGCCCGGCTCGAATCGGATGGTCTGGTGCTGCGTCAGATCAATCCGGCAGACAGTCGTAGTTTCCTCATTGAACTCAGCCCAAAGGGACTGGCCTTGATCGACCGGATGCTGGAGGAACATGTGGCCACACAAGAAAGCCTGCTTGCCGTCATGCCGCTTGAAGAACGCGCCGCCTTCAAAACTCTGCTGTCTCGGGCTCAGATCGCGGTAGAGCAGGCCTGACGAGTCGTTTTGTCCAGGCAGCAGTCTTTGCTCTATTCGGATAAAATAAACTTCTGAAATGGGACGCGGGCGCAGGGGGCGGCTTTGCCGCGCCCTGCTGGGCCCAACGGGAGCTGCCCGCCTTTAGGCGGGGCGCGACGGGCGGGAGAGATCCCCTCTGTGTTGCCACGCCCGTGTTCCCGTGCCTGTTTAGTCCCTTGTCTAGTTCCCTACCTGACTTACAAAAGCCCGGCGTCGCGCAGCAGCTCTTGTATGTTGGCTTCGGGGCGGGGGCCGATATGGCTGATCACTTCGGCAGCGCAGACATTGCCAATTTTGGCGCAGGTTTCCAGATCCCGGCCTGTTGCCAGACCAAACAGAAAGCCGGCGGCAAATTGATCCCCGGCGCCGGTCGCATCTACGGGCACAACCTTGGTCACGGGCACATCAAAGCGCGCGTCACCTCTAACAACACTGACCCCATCACCAGAGCGGGTGCAGACCACCAGTGGGCAGATGGCAGCAGTCTTTGCCAGTGCCGCTTCCAGATCGTTGGTTTCAAACAGCGATTTGATCTCGTCTTCATTGCCAATGACAAAATCCAGATCATGCTCAATCAGCTGTAAAAAATCCGCCCGGTGGCGTTCTACGCAAAAAGGATCCGAGATGGCGATACCGGACTTGCCGCCGCCTTTGCGGCAATCGCGGGCCGCTTCCAGAAAGGCCGATTTTCCCTTGTCCTTGTCAAACAGATAGCCCTCAAGGAACATGATCTGGGTATTGCCGGCAACCTCATTGGGCACGTCAGCGCTGCTCAGCTCGGACGAGATGCCTAGATAGGTATTCATCGACCGCTCGCCATCGGGGGACACAAAAATCATCGACCGCGAGGTTGGCAGCTCTCCGCCTGCGACGGGAGGATTGACAAAATCCACCCCATCTTCGTTCATCGCATCGGCATAGAAATGACCCAGCGTGTCGTCATGCACCCGACCGATAAAACCCGCTTCAAGGCCCAGCGCACCGGCACCGGCGATGGTGTTGGCAACGGATCCACCGGGAGTTTGCACCCGACCTTCCATCGCGCCATAGAGCACTTCGCCCCGGTCGCGCTCGATCAGTTGCATGATGCCTTTCTCAATTCCCATATGGGCGAGAAAGCTGTCATCGCTTTGCGAGATCACGTCGACAACCGCATTGCCGATGCCAACGATTTGATAAGTTTTCATAGGTTCTTGTCCTCATATTGACAGAGATCTCGGATCAGGCAGGTGCCGCAGAGTGGTTTGCGGGCCTTGCAGTGATAGCGCCCATGCAGGATCAACCAATGATGGGCGTGTTGCTGGAAATCTGCAGGAATATTGTCTTCAACGGCGCGTTCAACAGCATCCACATCCTTGCCTGGCGCGATACCGGACCGGTTGCCAACGCGAAAGATATGGGTGTCGACGGCCTGGGCCGGTTGGTGCCACCACATGTTCAAAACCACATTGGCGGTCTTGCGACCAACGCCGGGCAACGACTGCAGCGCGGCGCGTGAATTGGGCACCTCGCCGCCATAGTCATCCACCAATATCTGGCTGAGCTTGATAACATTCTTGGCCTTTTGGCGAAACAGACCAATGGTCTTGATGTGTTCGGTCACGGCCTCAAGCCCAAGATCCAGCATTTTTTGTGGCGTGTCGGCGATCGCAAACAGGGCGCGTGTCGCTTTGTTCACGCCCACATCTGTTGCCTGCGCCGACAGGGCCACAGCCACCACCAGCGTGTAGACATTGACATGCTCCAGCTCGCCCTTGGGCTCTGGTTCCGCCGCCTGAAACCGCGAAAATATCTCGCGGATGGTATGGTAGTCGAGTTGCTTTGCCATCGCCGGTCTTATGACCCTTTGGGCAAAGCCTGCGCAAACAAAAAAGGCAAACAAGGTTTCAAACCTATTGCCGCACAGGCCTTGCTGCAACAGATCCCGCACCCCGCCGGGGCAATCGCGCAGGCAGGCGGCTTTTCGCAAGTTTCGGGTCGCCTGCAGCCCGCCACAGCACCTATAACTGTAAGCAAGACCTAGCAGAGGTGCGCAGATGACGATCCAGGCCAGCGAACAGAGTTACCATTTCGGCGTTATGCGCCGCGCCATTGAGCTGATTGATGCCGGGGGCGATGATCTGCCGCTGGAGGAGCTGGCAAAACGCATGGACATGAGCCCGGCGCATTTTCAGCGTCTGTTTTCCGCCTGGGTTGGGGTGTCGCCCAAGCGCTATCAGCAATATCTGCGGCTGGGACATGCCAAGACCCTGCTGCGCGACCGCTTCTCGACGCTTGAAACCGCCCATGCGGTTGGCCTGTCTGGCTCTGGGCGTCTGCATGATCTGTTTCTGCGCTGGGAAGCGATGAGCCCCGGCGAATACGCCCGCAAAGGCGCGGGGCTTGAGATTCTCTGGGGCTGGTTCGACAGTCCCTTTGGTTTGGCGCTGGTCATGGGCACCCAAAAAGGCATTTGTGGTCTGGGGTTTGCTGCCGAAACAGGTGCGGAGCCGACCATGGCGGACATGCGGGCGCGCTGGCCACAGGCCGTCTTTATTGAGGATCCCACGGCGCTGCGACCACTGGTTGATGCAGCTTTTAGCCAATCGGGTGAAACCGCCCTGCACCTGATTGGCGCGCCATTGCAGATCAAGGTCTGGGAGGCGCTGCTGTCTATCCCGGATGGCCATGTCACCAGCTATTCAGAACTCGCAAAAGCCGTAGGGGCGCCAAAGGCGGTGCGCGCTGTGGGGACTGCGGTGGGGCGTAATCCGGTCAGTTGGTTGATCCCCTGCCACCGGGCGTTGAAAAAGTCTGGTGAGCTTGGCGGCTATCATTGGGGTCAGCCGGTGAAACGCGCCATGCTGGCCTATGAGGCTGCGCGCTCAGAGGAGCAGGAGTCACCACCGCTGGCCAAGCAAGCCTGAGGCTTGGGGAGATCTGGGGCAGGGGCTTTGGGGGTGAAACCCCTGGATCTGAAAGCACGAAACTGCGACATTAAAACCGCTGCCGTGTTTGGGTTCTTCCGCGCGGGACCGGGGGAGGTTTTTGCCGCTTTCAACTGATCGCCGTGGCGCTGTTGTGCGGCTTCGAACTCGATCTCGTGGGTGGCTTGCCTGTGAGGGGGCGTTTGGCGGGTTTGCTTCCACCGCTCCAGCCCCAAAGTCACAAGCACGATCCAATCATATGAATACATCAGTCTTTTCCTTGTTGTGGTTTTGCTGACCCTGACAGACCTCTGCTGACATGATGCTGTCAGCAGGGCATGGTAGGGTGTCAGCAGAGGCATCAGCAGGAGGTGGGCATGGCTCGCTCGGACAGGTTGTTTGAAATCATTCAGATTTTGCGGGCTGCCCCTGCACCGGTGCGGGCCGAGGATCTGGCGCAGACTCTGGAGGTGTCAAAACGCACGATCTACCGCGACATTGCAGCCCTGCAGATGATGCGCACCCCGGTCGAGGGCGAGGCCGGGATTGGTTATGTGTTGCGCACCGGCTATGATCTGCCGCCGCTGAACTTTGATGCCGAAGAGATCGAAGCGCTGCATGTGGGGCTGGCCATGCTGGTGCGCACTGGCGACACGGAACTACAGCAGGCGGCCAAGCGGGTCAGCCGCAAGATCAAGGACGTGCATGCGGCAGCTGACTGGTTGCAGGTGGCGCCCTGGGGCGCGCCGCAGGATGACCCGGACAAGGGCTGCGTGTCCGTGGCGCTGTTGCGTCAGGCTGTTCGCGCCTCGCAAAAGCTAAGGATCAGCTATCTGAGCAACAGTGGCGAGCACAGCCAGCGGGTGCTGCGTCCTCTTGGCCTGATTTATCATGTGGATACTATTCTTCTGGCAGCCTGGTGTGAGCTGCGGGGCGGGTTTCGCCATTTTCGCACCGGACAGATCCATGCTGTTGATGTGCTGGGTGAGACATTTTGCAGTGAGGCGCAGGTTTTGCGCACACTTTGGCTGCAACAGGAAGGCTCTACCTATGTTCATTGCGTTTGAGCCAGGTCGCGTGCCCCTTTGAGAAAAACCGTCCAGTGCCGCATTTTGCGCAGTATTTCGCCGAGACCGCGACACTGGTGCTTGAGCCAGACGCCGCAAGTGCTGATATATGAGGAAAGCGGTGCAGGACTTGCATCGGATGAGCAGATAAAGGTGTCGAAATGACCATTTTGAAAATCTCCAGCGCAGGCCTTCTGGTCGCGACTCTTGGGCTCACCGCCTGTACGGACACAAATGCCTTGCGTCAGCCTGGCGACAAAGAACGCAATGGCCTTATTACCGGTGCCATCTTAGGGGCGGGGCTGGCTGGCCTGTCCAATTCCAGCAACAAGGGTCCAGCCGTGGTTGCGGGGGCCGCAGCCGGGGCGCTGCTGGGCGGCGTGATTGGCAGCCAGCTGGACAAGCAGGAGGCCGAACTGCGTCAGAACCTGTCCTCCAGCGGGATCACCATCGTGAACACAGGTGACCGGTTGATCGTGTCGCTGCCCAATGATCTGACCTTTGCCACGGATAGTGCCGCTATCAGCCCCGCCGTGACGGCGGATCTGAGACAGGTTTCGCAAAGCCTGGTACGCTATCCTGACAGCACCGTTCAGGTGGTTGGTCATACGGACAGCGACGGTGAGGCCGCCTACAATCAGGCGCTCTCGGAGCGTCGGGCAAACACGGTCGCCGATCAGGTTCAGGCAGGCGGTGTTCCCTATAACCGGCTGCGCACCCTGGGACGCGGTGAGGGGCAGCCGGTGGCCAGCAATCTCACACCGGAAGGCAAGGCGCAGAACCGCCGGGTCGAGATCATTATTGTGCCAACTGCGAGCTAGTGATTTGCCAGTGGGACGAGCTGCCACAGGTTTTTGCAAGGGCTGCCCTTCGGGGTGGCCCTTTTTCTATCTGCTTTTTGTATCTGCTTGCTCCCGGAGCGCTTGGCGTTAAGGTTTGGGCATGCAGATTGATCAACATAGCGCGCCTGAGGCTGCTCAGGACATCATCACAATGACCGATGTGCTGGATCCGGCACGGGCAGGGGCGCTGCAAGTGGCCCTGGGTCAGCAGCCGAGTCTGACAGAGGGCTCTGAACTGCCACCGTTTTTTCACCAGCTTTACTTTTGGAAGCCCGAGCCACCGGCGCGTTTGGGGCGGGACGGTCATCCCCGACAGGCTGTGACTGGACTGATTCCGGATCTCGGGCTGCCGCGTCGCATGTGGGCGGGGGGACGGCTGCGGTTTGAGCGGGCTCTCAGGGCGGGTGTCGTGGCAGAAAAACGCTCGGTTTTGGAAAGTTCTGCGCGCAAGGCGGGGCGCAGTGGCCCTTTGGGGTTTGTCACCCTGCGCCATGAGATCTGGCAAGATGGGGCACGCTGTCTCAGCGAGTGGCATGATCTGGTGTTTCGCGAGGATCCAGATCCAGCGGCGAAAAAACCTGTGCCGCCGCAGGCTCCACAGGATGAGCTGCAGGCGCGGCAGGTCACATTCGATACAACCCTGCTGTTTCGCTATTCGGCGCTGACCTTCAATGGGCATCGCATCCATTATGATCTCGAGTATGCCCGCGAGGTTGAGGGGTATGCGGGGCTGGTGGTGCATGGGCCCTTGTTGGCGCAGCATCTGATGCTGCTGGCACAAGAGCTGTTGGGACCATTGGCGGAATTCTCTTTTCGTGCCACAGCACCCCTGATGCATTTTGAAGAGGCCACGCTGTGCTGTAAAGGGTCAGATCTGTGGGTGCGTGCGCCGGATGGCCGCCAGTGCATGCAGGCCAGTGCAACCCCCAAAGGGGCGGTTTGAGGCGTGCAATGGATAAAAAGGGGCGGGCTCCCGCGCCTTTTTGACGTTCAGCAGGGCTGAAAATCAAAAGAAGCCTTGGGCCCGGCGCTGCCCTGCGGGCAGCGTGCGGTCCCTTGCGAGGGGCGCGCGGGGTTCACAGGCTGTCTGCGACGGTAAACCCTTTAGGGATCGCATCAATTTGGTCGAGCATTAGGTCGGCCATGACCTCAGCTACCTTTGGGGCCATGCCAAAGCCGATTTTGAAGCCGCCGTTGGCAATAAAGTGCTTCGAACGGTCGGGCCAGGCGCCGAGCATTGGGGCGCGGCTTTTGGCGCGCGGGCGCACACCTGCCCAGCGTTCGATGACCTCAACGCCCTGTAGGGCTGGAACGGCCTGCTGCGCCCGGTGAAGGATATCGTCAAGCTGCGCGTCGGTGCTGGTATGGTCGGCAAAATCGCGCTCGCTGGTGGAGCCGATCGCAAGGGTGCCATCGGCATGGGGGATCATGTACAACCCGTCAGAATAGAGCTGCGGTGCCAATCCCGCATCAAAGCGCAAAAGGGCTGCCTGGCCTTTGACGCCGGTGCCTGCGGGCTTGGCAAAGGCTTCGTTCAGCTCCAGGAGGCCGACGTAGCCCTTGGCGTGAAGGACCAGCCCCTGATCCGGGGCATCTGGCTGAATGCGCACTCCCCGGGCGGCAAGGGCTGCCACTAGGGCAGCGCAGGCACGGCGCGGATGCATGCGGCCGCTCAACGTATCATGTATCACCAATCCAGTGGGGCTGGGTGGGCACCAGGTGCCGAGATCTGCAGCCTGACAGACCTGCCATTTTGCATGGGTTTGCCACAGCGCGCGTGCGGTCTCTTCGCGCTGATAGGCCAGCGCCACGGCGCGCTCATCTTTTAAGGGTTGCAAACGACCAATGCGGCCATAGCCGGGAGAGACACCGCCGCAAGCCTCTACCTGAGCCCAGAACGCGGCTGCCATCAGCAGGCTTTCCAGCTGGAACTGCTTTTTCGGGTTCCAGTTTTCCGGCACATGTGGGGCCAGGGCTCCGACAAGACCGCCGCTAGAGCCAGCACCTGCCCCATTGGGGTCAACCACCTGCACCTTTGCGCCGCGCTGCACGCAGGTCCAGGCGATTGCCAGACCAAAGACGCCGGCGCCCCGAACGGTGATATCTGCCATTGCCATTTTCCAGCCCTTTCGCCAGTGTCGCGCCAGTCTCAGGGACCAGAGTTCCCTCCATCATCTAAGGGATAATCACATGGCAGACCAGCAGGCTCAGCTGAGCTGGCGCGAAGACCGCATTCCGGTCTCGGACCAATTTGATGACCCCTATTTCTCTATCCAGGATGGCCTGGCCGAAACAGAGCATGTGTTTCTGGGCGGCAATGAGTTGCCCGCGCGGTTTGCCCCCGGTTTTCATGTGGCCGAGTTGGGATTTGGCACGGGGCTCAATATGCTGGCGGCATGGCGGGCCTGGGAGGAGAGCGGCCAGACGGGCCCGCTGCAGTTCACCAGTTTTGAGGCCTTCCCGATGGCCCCTGCAGATATGGCAAAGGCGCTTGAGGCCTTTCCCGATGTTGCCCCCTGGGCGGCGCGGTTTCTGGACCGGTGGCAAGGCGGCGGCCGCTGCGATCTTGGCACGCTGCGGCTCAACGTGATCATTGGCGACGCCCGCGTGTCGCTGCCAAAGTGGGCAGAAGAAGCCGATGCCTGGTTTCTGGACGGGTTCTCACCGGCCAAAAACCCAGAGCTGTGGCAGGAAGATCTGTTGCAGGCGGTGGCAGATCATACAGCACCTGGCGGCAGTGCTGCCACCTATACGGCAGCGGGTTTTGTGCGCAGAGGGCTGGAGACGGCGGGGTTTAGCGTGACCCGTATTGCGGGATTTGGCCGCAAACGACATATGACAAAGGCGATTTTGGCATGAGCAATACACCGGCCAGTTCTGATAGCAAAAGCAGTCCTGAACCCCAGAACTCCCCAGAACCCCAGCGCAACAATGTGCCCTTCGGCATTCTGCTGATGCTGGCGGCCACCGTTGTCTTTGCGCTGCAGGATGGCATCTCGCGTCACCTCGCAGGCACCTACAACACCTATATGGTGGTGATGGTGCGTTACTGGTTCTTTGCTGCCTTTGTAGTGTTTCTGGCGATGCGCGCCCCCGGCGGCATCCGGGCAACCGCGCGCAGCAGCCAGCTTGGCCTGCAGATCTTTCGTGGCGTGTTGCTGGTGGGAGAGATCTGCGTCGCCGTCTATGGCTTTACCGTGCTGGGTCTGGTTGAAAGCCAGGCGGTGTTTATCTGCTATCCGCTCCTGGTGGCGGCGCTCAGCGGGCCGTTTCTAGGCGAGAGCGTTGGCTGGCGGCGCTGGTCAGCCATTGCGGTTGGCCTGATCGGCGTGCTGGTCATCCTGCAGCCGGGATTTGGCGTGTTTAATCCGCTGGCGGTGATCCCGCTCATCTCGGCGCTGATGTTTGCGATCTATGGCCTGCTGACGCGCTATGTGGCGCGTAAGGACAGCACGGCCACCAGCTTTTTCTGGACCGGTATTGCCGGCATGGTGTTCATGACCATGGTGGGGATCTGGTTTTGGGAACCCATGGTGCAGAGCGACTGGCTCTGGATGGGGCTGCTGTGCGTCTCTGGTGTCACCGGTCACTGGCTGCTGATAAAATGTTACGAGGTCGCCGAGGCCAGTGCTGTGCAGCCCTTTGCCTATTTCCACCTGATCTGGGCCGCAATGCTGGGGGTTGCCGTGTTTGGCGAAATTATCCGCCTCAACGTGGCCACCGGCGCGGCTATCATCATCGGTGCTGGGCTATTCACCCTTTGGCGCGAAAGCCGCAAGGCTCGCGCCTGACAGCTCCTTTGAAAACGGCACCGGCAGGGCAGTCTTGCCCAGACGCGCGCGGTAAACTGGCAGGCTTTCGGTGACCCGCATCACATAGTTGCGGGTCTCGTTAAAGGGGATGTGTTCGATCCAGTCGACAATGTCCTGCGTGCCATCGCGCGGGTCACCATAGCGCTCCATCCAGGCAATCGGGCGCCGGGGGCCGGCGTTATAGCCAGCGGCCATCATCACCACATTGCCCTGGAACTCTCCTGCCAGCCCCGCCAGATACTGACTGCCGAGCGTGGCGTTGTAGTCCCATTCCGCCGTCAGACGGGAGGTGTCATGTTTGGCGAGGATATCCAGCTGGCCGGCGACCAGTTTTGCCGTGCCGGGCATCAGCTGCATCAGCCCGCGTGCGCCTGCATGACTAATCACGACCGGGTCGAATTCGCTCTCGCGCCTGGCAATGGCCAGGGTCATCTCGGGAGCCATCGGCAGGTTCTGTTTTGCGACGGGGTGGAGCGGATAGTAGGCACCAACCAGTTCGGTGCCCGACTGGGCGGCGCGTTTGGCAATCATCACGGCCAGATGCGGCTCATCCAGCTCAACTGCCATCTGGCCCAGCTGCTGCGCCTGCAGGGCGGGCAGGCTTTCAACCTGATGGGTGAAAAAACGCTCTGCCAGCGTAAGATCCCCAGCCTGAAGCAGCAATAACCCGGCCTCATTGACAGAAGATTTGAGAAAACCCGCACTGCGCCAGGGCGGCAGCGATGGCGGTGTGGCGAGGTCAGGGTCAAACCCCCGTCCCAATGCTTCTGCCGCCAGAAGCCCGTAAAAGGACGTCTGATACTGTGCGCCTTTGGCATAGGCCTCATGCGCCTTGTCAACGACGCCAAGCGCGGCATAGGCGCGACCCAGCCAATAACCGCCACGCCCGACTGAAATCGGTGTCTCTACCGAGGCAAGGAAGCGTTCAAAGTGATAGGCCGCCAGCTCTGGATCGTTGAGTTTGCGCAGGGCGATATAGCCTGCCAGCCATTCGCAGTCGGAATAGCCATAGCCGGCATCCGCATGGGCAAAGTGATGCGCCGCCAGCTGGTAGGCACGTTCATGTTTGCCATCCCGCATCAGCTGCCGCGCCAGATCCCGGCGGCGGCGCAGCCATTTTTCTGGCTGCCCCAAAGCCTTGGCGCTGGTGCTGCGGTCCATCATCAGGGCAATGGCGGCGTCTTGCCGACGCTTTTGGTCCCGCCAGACAAAGCGATCATAGGCAAGTCCGGGGTCATCCTGCAGGGCTGCAGGAATGGCCTCGATCAGGGTGTCGACGCCTTTTGACTTTTTCTGCAGCGCAATACGGGCCTCTGCCAGCGCCCGCGCGCCGTCCGCCACAAGCGGCAACATGCGGCGCGCGCTCACATCATGGCGGTCCCAAAGCAACCGGTCCAGGCGCGTAGCGTGGTGCGGTTTGAGCAGTTTGCCGTGCTCTGCCAGAAAGGCGGTCTGTGTCTCTTCGCTCATCGGCATGCTGCGCCAGGCCCGGATGAGTTCAGCTGTTGCGGCCTTTTGGTCGCCGCGATGCAGGTAGGCGCGCGCCAGACTGGCAGCACCTTCGGGTGTTTGTGGTGGCTGCAGCGCAAAGAACGCGAGCACCCGTTTGTGGGACTTCTCGATGATCAGCTCTTCGTTGCGGCGGCGCAGATAGGGCTGACCGGGCCAGTCGGGACGCCTTGCGAGAAAGGCCTCGACGTCTGCGGCACTGCCTTCTTTGGCCCGCAACCGGTGCCATTCAACAATGTCATGCGACACCGTGGCCAGGGGGCCTGGCTCGGCCAAAGCCTCAGTCCATTGCTTGGCGCGCACCAGCTCAAGGGCACGCGCCAGGGTGCCGGCCTCGGCTTTTGCGGCCGCGCCAAGGGTCAGGATCAGCGATATCAGGAGCAGAATGCGTGTCATGTCTTGCTTTTATAGTGGAACCGGGGATAGAGCCATTGACGATAATCCGAGAATGGCTGGTATCAACTCAATTTCCAGTCATGTCCACACTGATGGCGGGCCTCCGCCTGCCAAGACCCAACACTAAGGGAGCGCACCCATGTTTAAAGGCTCTATGCCAGCCCTCGTCACCCCGTTTTCAAACGGCGCGTTGGATCTGGATGCGCTTAAACGCTTGGTCGAGTGGCACATTGCCGAAGGCTCAACCGCACTGGTGCCGGTTGGCACCACCGGTGAAAGCCCCACCCTCAGCCATGACGAGCACGAGGCCGTTATCGCCGAGGTGGTCAAGGCCGCTGCAGGCCGTGTGCCGGTGATTGCTGGTGCTGGCTCTAACAACACGGTCGAGACGATTCGTTTTGTCGAGTTTGCCCAGAAGGTTGGCGCTGATGCAGCACTGGTGGTAACACCCTATTACAACAAGCCAACTCAGCGCGGCCTGATTGCGCATTTCACCGCAGCGCATGACTGCGCCGATGTGCCGATCATCATCTACAACATCCCGGGCCGCTCTGTCGTTGATATGACTCCCGCCACCATGGGTGAGCTGGCCAAACTGCCCCGCATCATTGGCGTCAAGGATGCCACCGGCGATATCGCCCGTGTCAGCCAGCAGCGCGCCTCTTGTGGCGCCGATTTTGTGCAGCTGTCCGGCGAAGATGCCACGGCCCTGGGCTTTAACGCCCATGGCGGCATTGGCTGCATTTCGGTGACGGCCAACGTGGCCCCCCGCTTGTGTGCAGAGTTCCAGGCCGCAACGCTTGCGGGCGACTATGCCAAAGCGCTGGCGTATCAGGACAACCTGATGCCCCTGCATGAGGCGATCTTTATCGAGCCAGGTCTGGTTGGTGCTAAATATGGCCTGAGCAAACTTGGGCTGTGCAGCAACGAGGTCCGCTCACCGCTCACGGGTCTCGAAGATAGCACCAAGGCCGCAATTGATGCCGCCATGGCGCATGCAGGCCTGTTGTAACGGCTCAACCCACTGACAGGTCACAAATTTCAAAAGGCCCTGCAAGCTTTGCAGGGCCTTTTTTGTCTCCCGGCCCAAGACCAGTTCAGGATACGTTGTGACCTCAGGCTTCATCTTGCCTGAAATACCTCGGGGTGAATGCGCCAAAGGCGCAGAGGGGCTGGCCCCTTCCCCCTTCCGAAGTTTCAGATCAGCGTTTGCCGTAATACAGGCCCACAACATGTTCGGCCTGGGCAAAGAATAGCCAGCGAGACACGGCGATGCCTGCCATATGCGCCAAAACGGCGAAGGCAGCCATCAGGTGTTTGACCAGGCTTGAGTCGACCGGCAGCACCAGCAGCAACACAGGCAAGACAAACCCAAAGCAGAGCGCGATTGCCCGCAGCTTTTGTGCATGTTTGCGCCCAACCACATGAACAAATTCGCGCAACAGATAGTTGCTGCCGGTATGTGGCGGCTCAAAGGCCCGCACAGTCGCCCCAGGCTCCCCCAGCCCCGTGGCGGTGCCCATGGTGGTGCCGGAGGCGGCAAAGGCCTTGTCGCCCTGCACCCAGTACCCTAGCTGCACTGCTCCGGCGATGAGCAAAAGCCAGATCGCCAGGTTCTCCTGTCCGGCCAGCAGCGCGCCGCCTGCAATGGAAAAACTGAGAAACATTACCGGGGTCAGCGGCATGTTCCAGCGCGGAATGGTCTTGAGTTGGCAATAGATCATCGAGGTTGTGAAAACAGTACCAAGGCTGAGCGCGGCGCCGATCACACCCAAAAGACGCCAATGGCTGTCCATAAAGATGGCGCCAATGGCATAGAGCCCCATCACCAGCAGCGCGGCCACAGCACAGAGCCCTTCACGGCTAAGCCAGCTCGTCTTCCACTGACTAAAGGCCTTGAACGCGCGTTCAGGGTGGCCCAGGTGAAAGGTCGAGGCCAGCAGGCCGCCGACTGCCAGTGCGTAGGCAATGGCATAAAACACAAAAGCGACCCAGCCGGTGACGCTGGGGTATCCCAGCCCGAGAAAGGCGAGCAAGCCAAAGCCAAGGCCCGATAGGGTGGTGAAAAGAATGACGGATGGTGCCGGATGCATCAGGTCGTCCCTCCAGAAGATTGGCCTGAAGATTGGCCTGATGATTGGCCCGGCAGTTTGTCCAGTGCCTTGTCGAGCCAGCCGAGGAAGCCACCAGGCTCTTCGGTGACTGGCGCCAGCAGCGGTGCCAGGATGTCGATCTGCGCGTCCAGCGTATCCTTAGGACGTGGCGGCAGGTATTTGTTCACGGGCTTGGTGCCCATCTCGGGCATCAGATCCATGCCACCGCGCTCGGCCACCAGCTGGCTGACCGCGCTCTCGGCATCGCCCAGATCGCCAAAGTGGCGCGCGCCCGAGGGGCAGGTGCGCACGCAGGTGGGCACCCGGTCCACCTCTGGCAGGTTCTCGTTATAGATCCGGTCAACGCAGAGGGTGCATTTTTTCATCACGCCTTCAGCCAGGTCCAGTTCGCGGGCCCCGTAGGGGCAGGACCAGGCGCAAAGGCCGCAGCCAATGCAGTCGCTTTCGTTGACCAGAACAATGCCATCCTCAACCCGTTTGTAGCTGGCACCCGTAGGGCAGACAGTCACGCAAGGCGCGTCCTCGCAATGCAGGCAGGATTTCGGAAAATGGATCAGCTGGGCTGCCGGGGCGGGTTTGCTGGGCGTGGCGGCCGGCTGCACCTCGAAACTATGCACCCGGTTGAGGAAGGTTCCCGAAGGATCAGCGCCATAGGCATCCTGATCCGACAGGGGCGCGCCATAGTTTTCGGTGTTCCAGCCCTTGCAGGAAATCACACAGGCATGGCAGCCAACGCAGGTGTCCAGGTCAATGACCAGACCCATTTTGCGGGTGGTACTGGTGGGGAGCTCTGTCATTTGCCTACCTTCCAGGTCAGATCTTTTGGGCCGGTGCCTACGGGCGATTTGATCGGGTCAAACACGGGCTGGCTCTCGCGAAAATCTGCCGGAGCCCCCGCCTTCTCAATCTTGACCTTCAGATCAAACCAGGCGGCCTGACCGGTGATTGGGTCGGAATTGGCCCACCTCAGCCCGTCGCCCTTGGGCGGCAACAGCTCGTGGATCAGATGGTTGAGCAAAAAGCCCTTGGTGGCCTCTGGTGCGTTTTCTTCCAGCGCCCAGGTGCCTTTGCGTTTGCCGATGGCGTTCCAGGTCCAGACGGTATTGTCGTTCAGCGCCGCCATCTCCATCACCGGCACGGTGATCTCGCCATGGGGCGAAGAAACCCTGGCCCAGTCGCCATCGGTCAGGTCGTGTTGCCGCATCAGTTTTGTTGGCAGATACAGCGGGTTGCGGCCATGCAGCTGACGCAGCCAGGCGTTTTGTGTCCCCCAGGAGTGATACATCGCCATGGGCCGCTGGGTCAGCGCGTTTACAGTGTAGCCCTCGTTGCCCTGCTGGTCGGTCTCATACCAGATTGGCAGCGGATCCATGGTTTCCTTAATGCGGTCGCGCAGATGGTCGGGCGGCTGTCGCTCGCCGTGTCCTTCAGCGGCCAGCTGGAATTTGCGCATAGGCTCCACATAGAGCTGGAACAGATAGGGTTGCGGGCTGTCAAAAAGGCCCATGCCGACGGCCCAGTCCTGATAGGCCATGTTCCAGGGTTTGAAATAGCTGGCCTCGGTTGGGATATGTTCAACAAAAAAGCCGCCGTTTTCGATGTATTTTTCCAGCTGCTGCGGGTTGGGCGCACCGCGTCCGGATTTGTCGCCATCGGGGCCACGAAAGCCAGCCAGCGGGCCAATGCCCGGCTTGCGCTCATGGTTGACGATATAGTCGGCATAGTCCTGCCATTTGGCGCTGCCGTCCTCGGCGGTAAAACCTGGCAGCTTCATCTTGTTGGCCAGCTGTACCAGCACGGTCTGAAAACCGCGCACATCCCGGTCGGGTTCAATCACCGGCCAGCGGATCGCATCGGCAGCCCCATCGGCCTCGCAGATCGGGCGGTCCAGCATCGAGATGCAGTCGTGACGCTCAAGATAGGTGGTGTCGGGCAGGATCAGGTCGGCATAGGCCACCATCTCGGAAGAATAGGCGTCGGAATAGATGATCCGGGGGATTTTATATTCGCCGTCC
Source organism: Phaeobacter sp. SH40 (assembly GCA_965641885.1). Taxonomy (GTDB): domain Bacteria; phylum Pseudomonadota; class Alphaproteobacteria; order Rhodobacterales; family Rhodobacteraceae; genus Pseudophaeobacter. The sequence continues at coordinate 240,851 of OZ282574.1, forward strand.
TCGCCCTTGTCCGTCAGCATCTCGATCACACCGCCGGTGTTCATCGACGAGTTCCACGACATATTGGCCATATACATGAACAGCGTGTCGATCTTGTAGGGATCACCCGCATGGGCGTTGGAGATCACCATATGCATCAGCCCGTGGCTGGACATCGGGTTTTCCCAGGTAAAGGCCTTGTCGATGCGCGCCGGGCTGCCATCGGTTTTCAGCGCCAGATGCTCGGGGCCGTGCACAAAGCCCAGATGCGGCCCGTCGAGGGGTTTGTTCGGGGTGACCCGGCAATGGGGCGCCGGATGGGCCTCAACGGGTTTGGGATAGGGCGGTTTAAAGCGAAAGCCGCCGGGGGCCTCAACCGTGCCGAGGATGATCTGCAGCACATGCAGCGCCCGGCAGGTCTGAAAGCCATTGGCATGGGCCGAGACACCGCGCATCGCATGCATGGCGACCGGGCGGCCAATCATTTTGTCATGTTTCTCACCGCGAAAATCCGTCCATTCCTGATCCAGCTCAAATGCCTCGTCAAAGGCAACGCGGGCCAGTTCAGCGGCGATAGCGCGGATGCGGGCGGCCGGGATGCCACAACGCTCGGCCACGGCCTCGGGGGCGTATTCATCCTTGAGGTAGCGCTCGGCCATCAGCTGGAACACCGAGACATGGGTGATGTCGCCCATCTTAAAGCTGCCGCCCAGATCAGGCCGGACGCCCTTCATGTCAAAGGGGGCCAGCTTGCCGGTCTTGCGGTTGATCACCAGCGGTGTGCCGTGGTCGTCGCGCAGAAACAGGCCCTTGTCGGGCGAGTTGGGGTCTTGGTTCACCAGCACTGGCGCATTAGTGTAGCGGCTGAGGTAGTCGAGGTCGATCTTGCCGGCCTTCATCAGCTCATGCACCAGCGCCAGAATGAACAGCCCGTCGGTGCCCGGGGTGATGCCTACCCAATCGTCTGCAATCGCATTATAGCCCGAGCGGATCGGGTTGACGCCAATCACCCGTGCGCCGCGCGCCTTGATCTTGCCAAGGCCCATCTTGATCGGGTTGCTGTCGTGATCTTCGGCAACGCCAAACAGCATGAACAGCTTTGTGTGGTCCCAGTCGGGCTGGCCAAACTCCCAAAAGGCGCCGCCCATGGTGTAGATACCGGCCGTGGCCATATTGACCGAGCAAAAGCCGCCGTGTGCTGCATAGTTGCAGGTGCCAAAGTTCTGCGCCCAGAACCCGGTGAAGGACTGCGACTGATCCCGGCCGGTGAAAAACGCCAGCTTTGACGGATCATCCTTGCGGATCGGCTCCAGCCAGCCCGCCGCGATTTCCAGCGCTTCGTCCCATGAGATTTCCTCGAACTCGCCCGAGCCACGTGGGCCAACCCGTTTAAGCGGGGCTTTCAGGCGCGAGGGCGCATTGACCTGCATGATGCCGGCTGAACCCTTGGCGCAGAGCACGCCCTTGTTGACGGGGTGATCGCGGTTGCCCTCGATATAGGCGACCTCTTTCTCGCCGTCCTCATTGGTTTTCATATGCACGTTGATGCCACAGCGGCATGCGCACATGTAGCAGGTGGTCTGACGGATCTCGTCTGACACCTTTGGGGATGTCTCCACCCGGGGTTGCTGGAACGTCATCTGGCCTCCCTAAACCTGTTGTTTGTCTGCTCTTATCGGATCAGGTCAGGACCATGATCCCCGCCAGAATAAACCCGGCAATGAACAGTGTTTCTACGATGATTAAGGCAATGGCCGCGCCTCCAACGGCCAGAACCTGTTTCAGATTGGTCTTCATGCCGACAGCGGCAATGGCCGTCAGCAACAGCCAGCGCGAGGTCTGGCTGAGGAAATCAGTGATTGCCGCAGGGATCAGCCCGGCAGAGTTGAGCACGGCCAGTGCCAGAAACGCGACGACAAAGCCGGGCAGCAGGGGAGGGCGGGCACCGTCGCCCGACAAACTGGCAAAAGAGCGGATCAGCAAGGACGCAACCAGCACGATCGGCGCCAGCATGGCCACGCGGATCAGTTTTACCAGCGTGGCAGAGTCACCGGTTTGTTCGGAAATCGAAAACCCCGCGCCCACCACCTGCGCCACATCATGGATGGTGCCGCCGAGAAAAACGCCGGCCTGATTAGAGTCCAGCTCAAGGAAATTTACCAGAACGGGATAGGCGATCATGGCGATGGTCGACAGCACGGTCACGCCCATGACGGTGAAAATAAGCCGCTCTTCCGAGCGGTCATCGCGCGGCAGGATGGCGCTGAGAGCCATCGCCGCCGAGGCACCACAGATTGCCACAGAGCCGGCTGTCAGCAGTGCAAACCGCCATTTGTGGCCAAAGAGCTGCGCCACCAGCAGGCCAAAGCCAATGGTGGCAATGACACCTGCGACGACCAGGCCAATCAGCTCCCAGCCCAGCCCCATCATCAGCCCCATCGAGACCCGCACCCCAAGAAAGGCAATCCCCAGCCGCAGCAGAGAGCGCGCCGAAAAGGCAATGCCGGGAACCGTTTTGCCCTCTTCGCCTAGGAAACTCACCGCGATGCCCAGCAGGAGTGCAAGCAGCATGGCGGGGGTTGCGTAATGCTCGGCCAGAAACTGCGCTGTCACGGCGACAATCACCGCAACCGCGATGCCGGGAAACAAGTCCTTCATGTGGGCACGCAGCGTCTGAGCAGTCAGCTTTAAACGGGCGGGTAGGATCGTGTCAGTCAAGGCAGGGCTTTCAAAAAGGAACTGCAAAAGCGCAGGTGTGGAATTTGTGTACTGATTTTCGCGCGCCCCACAGGGGAAGACGATTTTTTGTTTTTCTTGCCAAAAATGGTAAGTATGTTCCGAAATTTTGAACAGGGTAGAATATCGTTTGGTCTCTCATGGGCAGCTTCATAGGCCCCTCATGGACAGTCTGTGATCAAGGCACGGGTATCCATGGCGATCTGGCGTTCCTCTTCTGCCGGAACGATCCAGGCCATCGGTGAACTTCCCTGGGGGGTCAGGCAGTCGGCATTTTCGGAGTTGCGATCCGGGTCGACAGCGCAGCCGAGCCAGGCAAAGCCTTCGAGGATGCGGGCGCGAATGTTGCGGGCGTTCTCGCCAATGCCGCCGGTAAAGGCGATGGCGTCGCAGCCGCCCATGGCGCCGAGCAGGCTGTGCCCGTGGCGGATGGCCCAGTAGCAGAAATGGTCGATAGCAAATTGCGCCGCAGCTGTACCGGCCTCTTCCAGCGCACGCATGTCTGACAGGCCACCAGACAGGCCGGTCAGGCCTGATTTGTTGTTCAGCAGCGCCTTGGTCTCACTCAGGCCGATCTCTTCCACAAGCCTGAGTGTGGCATTGGGATCCAGAGTGCCGACACGGGTGCCCATGGTCAGCCCCTCAAGCGGAGAATAGCCCATGGTCGTGGCCACGGACTCTCCGTTTTTGATGGCACAGATGGAGGCCCCGTTGCCGAGGTGAAAGGCCAGCAGTCGCGCGGGCAGGGGCTGGGCGGAGATCTCGGGCAGGCGGCGACACAGTGCGGCATAGGACAACCCGTGAAAGCCATAGCGGCGCAACCCCAGCGCCTCGGCCTCGGGCGGCAGGGCATACCGGCTGGCGACCTCGGGCATGGTGGCGTGAAAGGCGGTGTCGAAACTGGCATATTGCGCAAGCTCCGGTGCAAGGCGGTCGAGGGCATCAATGGCCGAAAGCGCATGCGGGTTGTGCAGGGGGGCCAGCGGGACGCAGGTTTTGATCTTTGCGCGCACATCGGGGGTGATGCGCGTGGGAGAGGTAAGTTCAACGCCGCCATGGACCACGCGATGCGCCACCGCGCGCAGGCTGTCCGGGCCGGCGTCTTCACCTGTGAGCCGTTTCAGCACCGCGGACAGGGCCTGGCTATGGTCGGGCAGCTCCAGTGGCTCAGTCACCGTGCCGATGCGGAGGTGACCGCTGCCACCGATGCCCTCTGCCACACCGCTCAGCCGCTCGCGCAGATGGGCGTCAAAGACCGCGAATTTCACAGAAGACGACCCAGTATTCAGCACGAGGATGTCGGCAGGATTGGTCATAGTGCCACCTTCAGGATGTTGAGAACAGAAAACAGCGTCAGCAGGATCACGATCACCCGGCGAAACTGCGCCTGTGACGCTGATGAGAACCGCAGCCCTCCGGCCCAGACGCCTAGGCCCAGGATGGGAAAGGCCAGCGCCACCCCGATGAGCGTGTCGGAACCCGTCAGGTCATTGGCATGCATCACCGGCAGGGCCATCAGATCAATGCCGGTGAGAAAGACAATCATGGTGGCGCGAAACACGGCAGGCGCCATTGGTTGCGCTGTCAAAAAGGCCGCAGCAGGCAGTCCGCCCACACCAGCGCTATTGACCATGCCGGACAGAAACCCAGTCGAGAAATTGCCCTTGAAGCCGATGGGACGGCGCAGCTGCCAGCCGCTCAGCAGAATGAGGCTGAGCAGCAGAATGACCGCCGATATCGCCAGCCGGGCCTGATCTTCGCCCAGCCGCGCCATCACAGTGATCGAGGGCACGGTGGCGATGGCGGCACCTGCCAGCAGCGGCCAGACGCGGGACCAGTCCACATGGGCACGGATGCCTCGCGCCTGAAACAGGGTCATGGCGATTTCGCAGGAGAAAATAACCGGGATCAGCGGCAGCGGATTGGTAGTGAGCGCCGCCAGAATGATAAAAACGGCGGAAAACCCAAAACCAGAGTAGCCGCGAATATAGGCCGCCGCACAGAGCGCAGCGGCCAGATATGCCCCTTGGCCTGATGTCAGATCAAAGGGCAGATCCATTGCGATCAGACCTGCTGTTCGCGCATGTCTGCGGCGTCAATTCCGGCCACTGCAACCGGTTTCTTCATCGCGTCCCGGCGGAAAGGCTCGCCCAGCTCCTGGTTGATCATCGCTTCAATCAGGGTGGTGATGCCGTTCTTCTGGTCTTCGACGGCCTGAGACAGGGCAGCTGTCAGCTCTTCCATGGTGCGGGCGACAACGCCTTTGAGGCCACAGGCATTGGCGATGCCGGCATATGAGACCTGCTGGTCCAGCTCGGTGCCAACAAAGTTGTCGTCAAACCATAGGGTCGAGTTACGCTTTTCCGCGCCCCACTGGTAGTTGCGGAACACCACCTGGGTGACGGCGGGCCACTCTTCGCGGCCAATTGCAGTGAGCTCGGTAACAGCGATGCCAAAGGCGCCATCGCCAGAGAAGCCAACAACCGGAACATCGGGGCAGCCGATCTTGGCGCCAACAACCGCAGGCAGGCCATAGCCACAGGGACCGAACAGACCGGGGGCCAGATATTTGCGGCTGTCGTCAAACGATGGGTAGGCGTTGCCGATGGCGCAGTTGTTGCCAATGTCAGACGAGATGATGGCGTCTTTTGGCAGCGCAGACTGAATTGCACGCCAGGCCATCCGGGGGCTCATCCAGTCGGGCTTGTCGCCACGGGCGCGCGCGTTCCAGGTGGTGCCGGGATCGTCGTCCTCGTGGTCCATGGACGACAGCTGCTGTGCCCAGGTCGATTTCGCAGTGGAGATCACCGCCATACGGTCGTCGCGGCCTTCGTCACCGGCAGAGGCCGAAAGTTTTTCCAGCAGCGAGGTGGCAACTTTCTTAGCGTCGCCAACGATGCCAACGGTGACTTTCTTGGTCAGGCCAATGCGGTCCGGGTTGATGTCGACCTGGATAATTTTGGCATCTGTGGGCCAATAGTCGATGCCATAGCCGGGCAGGGTCGAGAACGGGTTCAGGCGGGAACCCAGGGCCAACACAACATCTGCCTTGGCGATCAGCTCCATACCGGCCTTGGAGCCATTGTAGCCCAGTGGGCCTGCAAACAGCGGGTGCGAGCCGGGGAAGGCGTCGTTGTGCTGGTAGCCCACGCAGACCGGGGCGCCAAGGCGCTCTGCCAGATCTTTGGAGGCCTCAATACCCCCGGCCAAAACCACACCGGCACCGTTCAGAATGACGGGGAATTTGGCGGCTGACAGCAGATCAGCGGCTTCCTGCAGCGAGGCCTCACCGCCACCGGGGCGTTCAAACTCAACAATCTGGGGCAGCTCAATGTCGACAATCTGGGTGAACATGTCGCGCGGAATGTTCAGCTGGGCCGGAGCCGAGCAACGCTTGGCCTGCATGATGACGCGGCTGAGGACCTCGGCCACGCGGCTGGGGTCGCGGACTTCTTCCTGGTAGCAGACGCAGTCGGCAAACATGCGCATCTGTTCCATCTCCTGAAAGCCGCCCTGACCGATGGTCTTGTTGGCGGCCTGCGGTGTGACCAGCAGCAGCGGCGTGTGGTTCCAGTAGGCGGTTTTGACGGCGGTGACAAAATTGGTGATGCCGGGGCCATTCTGGGCGATCATCATCGACATTTTGCCGGTGGCACGGGTGTAGCCGTCTGCCATCATGCCGCCAGAGCCCTCATGGGCGCAGTCCCAGAAGGTGATGCCTGCCTTGGGGAAGATGTCGGAAATCGGCATCATGGCCGACCCGATAATCCCAAATGCATGCTGAATGCCGTGCATTTGCAGGGTTTTTACAAAGGCTTCCTCGGTGGTCATTTTCATGGCGGGTGCTCCTAAGTGCGACGCATAGAGCCCCGGTCTATTTCCGGGGATTAATACCGGTTTAGGCAGACAAAGCCGGGTCAGTTAGGGCCAGTTTCAGAGGCGGATAGATCCAAAATTGACCCGTCAGATATGGAAATTGAAATCTTTCAACAGCTTCAAAGGGTCACAGGATTGAGGCTCACAATGACATTTGTCAATAATTGAGATAAAAAGTCTCATTTGTGGCGTCATTTTGGTGGGTGGGCCTGTGCGGCCAGGGTCAGCTTTGTTTGAGAGCCTTGGCCAAAAGGGCCAGGCCGGGGGCGATGCGATTGGCCGCTATGGAAGAATATCCAAGCCGGTAATAATTCGCCTGCCGGTTGGCGCTGGAAAAGAACGGAGCACCGGGTTCAATAATGACGCTCTCCGGTTTCAGGCTCTGCGCCACCTGCGCCATGTCGCAGCCATCAGGACCGCGCATCCAAAGAGAGGAGCCGCCATAGACGCCAACACCTGACACATCGAGCCCGTGCTCGGTAACCGCCTCTTCAATGACGCAGCGGCGATCATGCAGGATTTTAGCGGTGCGGCGAATCTGCGCATCATAATGACCAAGCGACAGGAAATAGGCGACAGTACGCTGGATATGGCCGGGCGGGTGACGCAGCACATTGGCCCGCAGGGCGCGGGCCTGCCGGATAAAGGCTTCGGAGCCGACCATGTAGCCCAGACGCAATCCGGGAAACAGCGATTTGGAAAAGCTGCCGACATAGATTACGCGGCCATCAGAATCGAGTGATTTCAGCGCCGGGGAAGGCGCGCCAAGGAATGACATCTCGAATTCATAGTCATCCTCGACGATGACGGCATCAATGTCATGGGCGCGCTGCAGCAGTTCCCGGCGCCGCGCCATTGGCATGGTGGCGGTTGTCGGGCTCTGGTGGCTGGGAGTGCAAAAAATCACATCGGTGTCGTCCGAGATTTCCTGCGGTGGCAGCCCGTCGCGATCAACCGGGATGCAATCAACCTGGCAGCGCACGTGCTGCAGCTGGTCGCGCAGGGTGTAATAGGTTGGGTCTTCGATGGTGGCCTTGCGCCTGCGGTTGAGCAGCAACTGGCTGGCCAGCCAGAGCGCGTTCTGCGCGCCCAGAGTGATCAGGATTTGTTCCGGCCTGGCGGTCACACCTCGTCGGGGAAGGGTGTGGCGGGCGATGTATTCGATCAGAAGCGGGTCATCCTGGTCGAAATAATCGTCGGTGAGGGCGGCAAAATCCTTTTGCCCCAAAGCACGCAGCGCGCAGAGCCGCCAGTTGGCGTGGTCAAACAGCGACGGGTCCGCCTGCCCATAGATGAAGGGGTATTTGTAGCTGCGCCAGTCGCGGGCTTTTTTGGGAGTATCTCCACCAGTGAAGGTGCGCACCAGCATATGGCCCCAGTCCACCGCCTCTTCGGATTGCACGGGCGGTGTGTAGCTGGGCGGCACCGGCGCATTGTCTGATACATAATAGCCGGACCGGCCGCGCGAGGTCAGGTAGTCATTGGCCAAAAGCTCGGTATAGGCCAGCGTCACGGTGATGCGGCTGATTCCGAGATGCAGCGCCAGTTTTCGCGAGGATGGCAGTTTTTCCCCGACGCGAAAACGCCCCGAGAGGATACCCTCGGCGATCATCTCCTGGATTTGCGCCTGCAGGGTGCCCTGGGCGTCAGAATTCAGGAAAAAGGTGTCAACGGATATAGCCATGTCGCGCACCTTATGCTGGACATAAGGCGGGTGCAATCTGGACTTACTGTGCCGGGGAATATCCTGAGGCTTGCGTTTTGCTAAATAAAACCATAAAACTAGTTTTGTAGAATCAATTGGAGATGAAAAATGGTTTGGGAAGAAGCAGCGCAGGGCTTTGCGGCCATGGGATCTGAAGCGCGCCTGCAGGTGTTGCGCTGCCTGATCCGGGCCGGACATGCCGGGCTCACGGTGGGGGAAATACAGGAGCGCACTGGCATTGCGCCCTCGACCCTGGCGCATCACCTCAAATTCCTGACTGGTGCTGAGGTCGTCCAGCAAACGCGGCAGGGGCGCAGCATCTTGAACCGGGCAAATTTTGACCAGCTGGAGCAGCTGGCGGGTTTCATCCTCAGCGAATGCTGCGCTGACGCAGCAAAAAAGGCGGCAAATGATGGCTGATCTCTCACAAAACACCGCAAACCCCTCAACTGTGCCGACACCAAAGGCATCCGGCCCCGCGCTGGGCTGGTTAAGAACGCCATGGACGGTAAGCGCGCTGATCCTCATCGCGGTTGCAATTCTGGACCCCGAAAACCTCCAAATGGTCATCCTGTTTGCCGGGGCCGCGCTGGCCCATACCGGGCAGTATATTCTGTTTGCAGTGCTGCTGCTGGCCTATCTCAAGGCTACGGGGGCCGAGGTGATGGTGGCGCGTGCCTTTGTCGGGCGTGAAACCCGTATGATATTCTTGGCGGCAGTGTTTGGCGGCCTGGCACCGTTTTGCTCTTGCGAGGTTATCCCCTTTGTCGCCGGGCTGCTGGCGCTTGGCGCACCTCTGTCGGCGGTGATGGCCTTTTGGCTGGCCTCGCCGCTGATAGATCCGCCGACCCTGTTGATTACGGCCAGTGCGCTGGGCTGGAATTTTGCCATCGGCAAGGCGGTGATCGCGGTTGTTCTGGGGTTGTTTGGCGGCTTCTTTGTTAAGGCCATGATGGGACAGGGCGCTTTTGCCAATCCGCTGAAGCAGGTGCAGAGCTGCTCAAGCTGCTGCTCTGGCGCGCCAAAGCTGGAGGGCGAGCCGCATTGGAAATTCTGGCAGGACCCGGCGCGTCGCGTACGGTTCCGCGCAGAGTTTCTCAGCAACGGGCTGTTCCTGCTGAAATGGCTGGCTCTGGCCTATGTGCTGGAAGCAATTCTGGTTCACTATGTGCCGGCTGATCTGATCGCACAGGCGGTTGGTGGCGAAGGTGTGGTGCCGATTGCGGTGGCGGCCCTGGTGGGGATGCCCGCCTATCTGAACTCATACGTGGCGCCGCCTTTGCTGGCGGGTCTGATGGAACAAGGTATGAGCGCGGGGGCGGCGATGTCCTTTATGGTTGCGGGCGCTGTGAGTTCGATCCCGGCGATGGCGGCGGTCTGGTCTCTGGTGAAGCCGCGGGTCTTTATCACCTATCTGGGGCTAGGGGTCAGCGGCGCGATTTTTTCGGGCATTTTGTTTCAGCTGATCTGAAGATTGGGGGAGGCCGGGTGGCTCCCGCCCGGAGGGGGACATTCAAAGAATGCCCCTCTCCCGTTGGGCCCAGCGCCGCGCTGATGCGCGGCGCTGTTGCGTTTGTAGCAGCTGGAAAAAAGGCTCTAACTTTGGTGTTTTTCCATCTGAAACGTGAGATGTGCCCGTACGGTGGGCCACTCAGAAGCCGTGATGGAATAGACGGCAGTGTCGCGAATGGTGCCGTTGGCCATTTTCATATGGGCGCGCAGGATGCCATCGGGCTTGGCTCCCAGACGCTCAATGGCGCGTCGGCTCTGATGATTTATCACATGGGTACGGAACTCTACCGCGATGGCCCCGAGGCCCTCGAAAGCATGGCTGAGCATCAGCAGTTTGCATTCGGTATTGAGACCAGAGCGTTGCACCGATTTGCGATACCAGGTCGAGCCTATTTCCAGTCGCTGATTGGCTGCATCGATATTCATATAGGTGGTCATACCAACGGCGCGGCCTGTTGCGTCGAGAATGGCAAAGGGAACCATGCTGCCGGCCTCTTTTAGGGCGAGACGGCGGTCAATCTCAGCCGGGACCTCGGCCGGGGCGGGGATCAATGTGTACCACAGGGCAGAGAGGTTGCCATCGGCGCTTGCCTCGGCGAGATCCTCTGCGTGGGTCTGTGCAAGCGGAGCCAGAGAAACCTGCGTGCCGGAAAGTGTGACGGGGGATGCCCACATGTTGATACCCTCATTTGGCTGATGTTGTTTGTGTCTTCTGTTGTGACATGCAAAAAGGGCGGCCCTTGGGAAAGAGCCGCCTTTTGATTATTTCGCCAGTCCAATTTCGCCAGTCCAATGGGCGCCTCAAAACCGATTGGGATTTACCAGTCCTTGCACTTCTGGGCAGGAGCAAGGGAATAGAACACGCGGCCACTTGTTTCTTTTCGTCTGCGTTCAAGGCACGCGCGGTCTGAGATCGAACCCATGATATTCCCGTGTCGAGTGGTCAATCGGTGGCTGGAGCCATCTGGGAGGCGAACATCGACAATGAAACTGTTTCTGGTGTCGCTTGATGTGTGAAGCACACCGGAAACATCGCCAATGACATAGCCATCATGAACGTTTCGCTCTGGGTTTAAGAAAAGGAATAGTGAAAGCATACCAGCAACGGCGAGTATCGCTACAATGCTAAGAACGGCATATTCCCTGACATAGTACCGCAGCATTTCTTCCCTGTATTGGCCGAGTATGCGCATCAGAAATGAAAACATCGCAATCCTTGAAACTAGGTCCCGCACCCTAAATGGAGAGCTGGAGGTTGCTTATCAAGATTTCCATTCTGCTTTGGTTTGAAACGCAAAACGCCCCGGCAGGACCAGGGCGTTCAAAATATTGTCAAAGTTAGAGAGGCTTAGCCAAACACTTTAGTCAGAGCCTTGTCGACCGCATCGGTGATCGCGTCGATATCGTCGGCCGTGACAATCAGCGCCGGGCTGAAGCACAGCGTGTTATTCTTGCCGGGGATCGAGCGGTTGGTGACACCGATCAACACACCCTGCGCGCCGCAATCACCAACAACCTGCTGGGCGAGCTTCTCGTCCACCGGCTCTTTGGTTTCGCGGTCGCTGACCAGCTCTACGCCGATGAACAGACCCTTGCCGCGTACATCGCCAATGACGGAATGCTTTTCCTGCAGCGCCTGCAGGTTGCTCATCATCCGCTCGCCCATGGCAGTGCAGTTGTCCAGCAGGCCCTCTTCTTCGATGATGCGCATGTTTTCCAACGCAGCTGCCGGTCCGGCGGTGCAGCCGCCAAAGGTGGAAATGTCGCGGAAATAGCTCATCGGATCCGAGGCGTCGTCCTTGAACATGTCAAAGACTTCTTCGGTGGTGACCAGCACGGCGATGGCCGCATAGCCGGAGGCGACGCCTTTGGCCATGGTGACAAAATCGGGCTTGATACCGTAGTGCTGATAGCCGAACCAGGTGCCGGTACGGCCAACGCCACAGACCACTTCGTCGATGTGCAGCAGGATGTCATACTGGGTGCAGATTTCCTGCACACGGTCCCAATAGCCTTCGGGCGCCTCAATGACGCCGCCACCAGCGGTCACAGGTTCAAGGCAGAGCGCGCCGACGGTCTCGGGGCCTTCGCGCAGGATCACCTCTTCGATGGCATTCGCGGCGGCAATGCCGAACTCGCGGCCCGAGAGGTGCTCAAGGCCCAGCTCGTGCTTGCGATATTCCATGCAATGGGGCACGCGGACGAAATCAGGCGCAAAGGGGCCGTATTGCGCGTTGCGTTCGTCCTGACCGCCGGCGGACATCGCCGCCAGAGTGGAGCCGTGATAGTCGCGGTCGCGGTACAGGATCTTGGTCTTCTTGCCGCCGTATTTCTTATGGGCGATCTGGCGCACCATCTTAAAGGCTTTCTCGTTCGCCTCGGAGCCAGAGTTATTGTAATAAACGCGGCTCATGCCGGGCATCTTTTCGATCAGTTTTTCGGCAAACAACGCGCCGGGGATCGAGCCTGCGGACTGGGCAAAATAACACAGCTTCATCATCTGATTATAGACAGCTTTGCAGATTTCCTCGCGGCCGTAGCCGACGTTGACGGTCCAGACACCGCCGGAAACCGCGTCCAAAAACTCTTTGCCGTTCTGATCCCAGACGCGCATGCCTTTGCCTTCGACGATGATACGCGGATCATTTTCTTCAAAGGGTTTATGCTGAATCAGGTGGTGCCAGACATGGGCCTTGTCAGCGGCAACTACCCGGCTGAGATCGTTTTCGTTGAACGTGCCGTCCATGACATGTCCTTCCATATTTGTAAGAGTGGGGTGTCTGCCAGCTGCCTGTCAGCCGGAGTCGGTCTGTTTTTACGAAACGCCAAATCTGCCGGATACTATAGGGCCAGATGCATGCGTAGTTTCCGTCCAGTTTGTGCTGGCATAGCAGCGCATGTGACAGGGTTTCCGCAACGGGTTTTTTAACCAATTGGATAAAATGAAGAATTCTTACGCGTGAGCGCAAAAAGGCAGATACCCCGCTGGCCGACGGCCTGCCTGTCGCTGTCAGAACCGGACGGCGAATGACCGGGATGCGGTGTAGTTGGCCAGATTTTGTGCTGTGAAAAAATGGTAGTACAGGTCATTTGCGGTCTTGAGATCCAGCGCTGAGAGTCCCATCGTTGTGGCAGCAGAGCCACCCACGAGACCTTGTGCCGCCAGTCCTGAAACTGGCCTGGGCGGGCTGGGTAAATCCTGAGAAAGGTTACCACATGAGTCATGTCTTTCCCCGCCACACCAAGGCCCAGTTGCCCACCGCCGTGGCGGGTGACGGCTGCTACCTGATCGATTCCAATGGCAAGCGCTACTTTGATGGCTCCGGCGGCGCGGCGGTCTCCTGTCTGGGGCATTCCGATGCCGCCGTGATTGCAGCCGTGCAAGCGCAGGTGGGAAAGCTGGCTTTTGCCCATACGGGGTTTCTGACCTCTGAGCCGACTGAGGCGCTGGCGGATCTGCTGATCTCAAAGGCGCCGGGATCGCTGCAGCGGGTCTATTTTGTTTCTGGCGGCTCCGAGGCCGTGGAGGCCGCGATTAAACTTGCGCGGCAGTATCACCTTGAGCGCGGAGAGCCCGCGCGCCGCCATCTGATTGCCCGCAAACAAAGCTATCATGGCAACACGCTTGGGGCGCTGGCCGCAGGGGGCAATGCCTGGCGGCGGCAACAGTTTGATCCGCTGCTGATCGGCGTGTCGCATATTGCGCCCTGCTATGAGTATGCCGGCCGGGCCGAGGGCGAGACCTCGTTTGACTATGGCCAGCGGGTTGCCAACGAGCTGGAGGCAGAGATACTGCGTCTTGGGTCTGAGACCGTGATGGCCTTTATGGCGGAACCGGTGGTGGGGGCGACCTCGGGCGCGGTGCCTGCGGTGGCGGGGTATTTCAAACGTATCCGCGAGATCTGCGACCAATATGGTGTGCTGTTGATTCTGGATGAGGTCATGTGTGGCATGGGCCGTACCGGGCATTTGTTTGCCTGCGAGGCCGACGATGTGGCGCCTGATATCCTGTGCATCGCCAAAGGGTTGGGCGCGGGTTACCAGCCTATTGGTGCGATGCTTTGCAGTAATGAAATCTACGGCGCAATTGCCGGGGGCAGTGGCTTTTTTCAGCACGGCCATACCTATATTGGCCATCCGGTTGCGACAGCGGCAGGGCTTGCGGTGGTTGAGCAGATGTTAAGTCGTGATTTGGTCGCGCGCTGCCAGACAATGGGCGAGAGGCTACAGGACGCTCTGGTTGACCGGTTTGGCGACCACCCCCATGTGGGCGATCTGCGCGGGCGGGGATTGTTCCGCGGGGTTGAGCTGGTCTCGGACCGCGCCGGCAAGACACCGTTTGACCCCGGTCTTGGTCTGGCTGCAAAGGTGAAAAAAGCCGCCTTTGACGCCGGGCTGATCTGTTATCCGATGTCGGGGACGCGAGACGGGCGTCTGGGGGATCATATCCTGTTGGCACCGCCCTTTATCATCTCAGAGGCCCAGATCACTGAGGTGGTGGACAAGTTGGAGCTGGCGATAACCGCGTCTTTGCCGACCGGGTAAGACGGGGCAAATACGAGGCAATACACTGCCCTGACAGAAAAAAGGCCGCGCAGATGTTGCGCGGCCTTGGTGTTTGGGCTTTCTCGAACTGCCCCTGTGTCGCTTTACCTGCGACGGATGCCTAGGTCAGATCAAAACGATCTGCATTCATCACCTTGACCCAGGCTGCAACAAAGTCCTGCACAAAGCTGGCTTTGGCATCGTTCTGCGCATAGGTCTCGGCGATGGCACGCAGCTGTGAGTTCGAGCCAAAGACAAGATCTACCCGGCTGGCGGTCCACTTTGGCGCACCGCTGGTGCGATCCGTGCCCGCATAGCTGCCATCTTCCTGTGGAGCCCACTTGGTGCTCATATCCAGAAGGTTGACAAAGAAATCAGCGGTCAGGCTGCCGGGCGTGGCGGTGAAAACCCCGTGAGAGCTGCCTCCGTGGTTCGCGCCCAGAACCCGCAATCCGCCAACCAGCGCCGTCATTTCCGGTGCTGTCAGGGTCAAAAGCTGTGCCCTGTCCAACAACATTTCTTCTGGCGAAATGCTATATTGCTGTTTCTGGAAGTTGCGGAAACCGTCTGCCTCAGGCTCAAGCGGAGCAAAGCTGTCCACGTCAGTCTGCTCCTGGCTGGCATCCGTCCGACCCGGTGCAAAGGGCACCGCGACGGTTTGACCCGCCTTCTGCGCCGCCTGTTCCACCGCAGCAGAGCCAGCCAAAACGATCAGATCGGCCATCGAGATTTTCTTGTCAGCGACCGCTGCATTAAAGGCAGTTTGGATCTCCTCCAGAACGCCCAGCACTTTGGCCAGCTGATCGGGCTGGTTGGCTGCCCAGTCTTTTTGCGGGCTCAGACGGATCCGCGCCCCATTGGCACCACCGCGCTTGTCAGACCCCCGGAAGGTTGCGGCGGACGCCCAGGCCGTGCTCACCAGCTCTGCGATGGACAGATCCGACGCCAGAATTTCGGCCTTCAGCGCCGCAATATCTTCTGCAGTGACCAGCGCATGGTCAACAGCGGGCACATTGTCCTGCCAGATCAGCTCTTCCGCCGGAACCTCGGTGCCAAGGTAGAGCGCACGGGGTCCCATGTCGCGGTGGGTCAGCTTGAACCAGGCGCGGGCAAAGGCATCGGCGAACTGGTCTGGATTTTCATGGAACCGCTTGGAAATTGGGCCATAGATCGGGTCCATGCGCAGCGCCATATCGGCGGTTGTCATCATGGTCTTGACCTTCTTTGAGGCATCATGCGCCGCAGGCGCCATGTCCTCGTCGCGCACATTCACAGGCTCCCAGATATAGGCGCCGGCCGGGCTTTTTGTCAGATTCCAGTCATATCCGAACAACAGGTCGAAAAAGCCATTGTCCCACTGGATCGGATTCGCCGTCCAGGCACCCTCAATACCAGAGGTGATCGTGTCGCCGCCTTTGCCGCTGCCATAGGAAGACAGCCAGCCCATGCCCATCGCCTCAACCGGGGCCGCTTCGGGTTCGGGGCCAACAAGGGCCGCATCGCCGGCACCATGCGCCTTGCCAAAGGTGTGACCGCCGGCAATCAGCGCCACGGTTTCTTCGTCATTCATCGCCATGCGGGCAAAGGTGTCGCGAATGTCCTGGCCAGAGGCCAGCACATTGGGCTCGCCATCCGGGCCTTCTGGATTCACATAGATCAGACCCATCTGCACTGCAGCCAGCGGGTTTTCCAGATCACGCTCGCCCGAGTAGCGGCTGTTTTGCGCAGAGCTGTCGGCCAGCCATTCGTCCTCGCGGCCCCAGTAGATGTCTTCTTCGGGTTCCCAGATGTCGGCGCGCCCGCCTGCAAAGCCAAAGGTCTTGCCTCCCATGGATTCAATGGCGCAATTGCCGGCCAGGATCATCAGGTCGGCCCAGGAAATTGTGTTGCCGTATTTTTGTTTGATCGGCCAGAGCAGGCGACGCGCCTTGTCGAGGTTGCCGTTGTCGGGCCAGGAGTTCAGCGGCGCAAAGCGTTGGTTGCCAGTGCCGCCGCCACCACGTCCATCCGAGGTGCGATAGGTGCCGGCGCTGTGCCAGGCCATGCGGATGAACAATCCGCCATAATGTCCGTAGTCCGCAGGCCACCAGTCCTGACTGTCCGTCATCAACGCATAGAGATCCTGCTTCAAAGCCTCCAGATCCAGCGTTTTAAAAGCCTCAGCATAGTTGAAATCAGCCCCCAGAGGATCTGATTTTTCCGAATGCTGGTGCAGGATTTTCAAATTCAGCTGGTTCGGCCACCAGTCTTTGTTTGACCGCACACCGTGGGTCGCGCTTTTCGCACCACTGTGCATTACAGGGCAACCACTTGCGTTTGGGGCGTCATTTCCGTCCATATTGGCTCTCCGAGCTGAATTTTGTTGGCTTGGCAGCGCTGCGCCTGTGACATCACAGACCGCAGCCTTGAGGTGATAACAGAAGCCTATCGGGAGATTGGTATAAAGGGAAATTGCAAATGTTTATAAAATCCATAACTTGAAATTATGACGCTGAAGCAGGGCGACTCTATACCGCGTATTTGCCTGTGAAACCGCGTATTTGCCTGTGAAGGCAGCCCGGTTTCACGCTTCCTAACCGGGGGCTAAAAGGACGATTTGGCGGATGTGAAAGCGAACCCGGTTTTGCGAGCTGTAGCGTTTCGGAATGTATACACAGATTTTCGGGCAGCACAGATCGGACGGCACAGGCAGGGAGTGAATTTTTTACGGTAAATACACTTTTTGCACGAGCGTATTGCGGGCAACATTAGAACTGACGGCTCCAAAGGAGAGAGGGAAAATGTTTGATTTGAAAGACGCCACAGCCGAGCAGTTTGCTGAATTTGAGGGGCAGGAGTTCCTGGTCAAAACACAGGATTCTGCCATGAGCCTCAGGCTGATGGAAGTGAAGGAAATGGGGGCCAGCGCGCGTGACGGCGGGGCTTTTTCGCTCTTGTGGCAAGGGCCCGCCGCGCCTGCGCTGACGCAGGAAATTCACCTGATATCCCACCCAAGGGCTGGTGAGCACGAGGTTTTCCTGGTGCCCGTAGCACAGGCGCAAGCGGGCATTCAGTATGAGGCGGTCTTTACCTGATTTTGCGCCGCAGCAGGGGAGGGCGGCGTCCAAAACAGCAGATCATAAATGCCTTTCTCCTCTATCGTGGTGAAGCCAAGACGGCGATAGAGCGACATTGCCGGATTGGCCTTTTCCACATGGACACCAATACCCCTGGCCTCGTCGGCAATGGCGCTCTCTTGCAGATCCTGCAGCAATGCGCCGCCGATGCCCTGACCCCGCACCGCGGGACTCAGCGCAATGTCGATGATGCGGTGTTCCCTGGGCCAGCGTTCCAGATAGAGTCGCCCAATCGGTGTCCCGTGGCGCTTGATCACCAGCCACTGCGCATCCGGGTAATACTGTTGGTAGTGCTTGTGCTGGGCCTCAAATTGCATATCGCAAAAGACCTGCTTTTCCGCCTCGCTCCAGGTCACCTCCGCCAGCTCTGCTTCGCGGGTTGATCTGTAGAGTTTCGACAGGAAGGCCATGTCGTCCTCAGTGATGGCGCGAAAGTCAATCTGGTAGGGTGTCGCGTGATTGAGCCTGGGCAGTGTGGTCCTGGGCAGTGTGGTCAAGGGGCTATCCTTTCGTCACCAGAGGGGAGCGTCGACCGGCTTTGTGTTCGCTGACAACAACAAGATGCTCCCTTGTCATTTATGGGTTGCGAGCCAGAGGTTTTAGCTGCCGCAAAAGACAGCGCCTTTGGGCCTCCTGATTGAGGAGACCCCTTCCGCTGAGCAGTGTCGCCTCGCTGATGCCAGAAACGTCCCGTTTGTGATCAGCTGCGTGAGGGGTAGAGGCCTTGCAAAGCGATGATGAAGTTCATCGTCAGAAAAGGCTGCAGATTGGTATGGGCCTGACTGCCGCCCGTCGTGCTGACAGCCTCGCTGGAAAGATCTTCCAGAGCTCCGGTGGTGGCTGTCGTGTAAATGTTGTCACCAAAGCCGTTTCTCGCCAGCGAGGTTGTACTACTGGGAGCGAGGTCGTTGGTGCCGGCACCGGTATATGCCCTCGCAGTATGGTTATGGCTCGGAATTTGCGCCTCAGTTAACGTGACCTGCTCTACTCCCGTTTGTTCCCCAAGGCGCCGAGGTGTAAGTCCAGGACCACGGCCCGGATGCATGGGGGAACGGCCCTGGAGGTTTGGCAGTGCTGTGGTTGTGCGACCATCTCCGCCATAGGTTGTTCCAATAAGGGAGAATAGGGCTGTGTTCTGTGAGACTGGCAGTAATTGACCATCGCAAAACGCCCAGGAACGCGGCGCAAAATTTCCGGCAAAAATTCGAATTTCAGCAATAAAGGGTTCCGACATTTTGTTATCTCCTAATTACGGCTTGGATAAATACCAAAGAGGGAAATTATGAAATTGACGCAAAGTGCGGGCATCAAATTTGTATGGCTGCGCGAGCCACCGGTATTTGTAACCATATTGCTCGACATACTAGTGTCTTGCGCCTGCGCCGCGAGGTAGGCAACGCCGACACCTTTTGCGACTGTTCGTCCCGCAGGCGATATATCGGTGGCGTCGGCTGCATTGGCAACGAAGTCATGCGTGTGGCTTGCCATCTGATTGACCGTCAGGGTCACAGTTTCTGATCCTCCCTCTGAGCCGAGCCTTCGTGCGCTAAGGCCCGGACCTGTACCGGCATGTATCGGCAGGCGGCCGCGCACATCAGGCAGACCAAAGGTGGTGCGCCCATCGCCGCCATAGATGGTTCCTAAAAGGGAAAACAGGGCATCATTTTGCGATACAGCAAGCAATTGGCCGTCACAAAAGGCCCATCCGCGTGGGGCGAAATTACCTGCAAACATACGAATTTCACCAACAAATGGCTCTGACATTCAATGATCTCCGTGGTCTAACTGCGGGAAGGAAACAACCCTTGCAGGGCGATGCAAAAATTCAGCGTGATGTAGGGCTGCATATTCTCGTGACCCTGACCGCCGCCGGCATTGGTCAGGGTGCCACTGCGCAGGGGAGTTTGAGTTGCAGCTTCAGGGTTGCGATAAGCCAGGTCAGGTGTAACCTCTTCTGCAAGCAAGGCATTGGCGGGAGAGTTCGAGTTGCCAGTCCCCTGAGTGGCCTTGAGTCCATGCTTGTGCGCGGCGATCTCTACAGCCGTGAGGGTCACAGCTTCGATCCCGGATTTTGCCCCGAGGTTATGCCCGTTGCCGGTGTGCAGCGGGGTGCGCCCGCGCAAATCTGGCAGGGCGAACGAGGTGCGTCCGTCACCGCCATAGGTGGTTCCTAAAAGAGAGTATAAAGACTGATTTTGATTGATTGGCAAAATCTGGCCGTCCAGAAAGGCCCAGCCTCGAGGAGCGAAATTAAAGCCCACCATTCGCACTTCTGCTAGAAAAGGTTCTGACACTCTAATGACCTCCGCTACCCCAAATGTGGGGTGGTAATAGATAAAAACCCAACTCATGCTGCATGAATTTCGCAACACAGCCCGATGTTTGTGTGGTGTTAAGGTGTTTGGTCTGTCGAAAAGTTTGCATTTTTAGTGGATTCACGCAACTCAAAATTGTAAAAAATAAAAAACCGGTTAAAGTTAGGGGCTGGTTCAGGGGGCTGTATCGCGGGGCTGACATTGGTGCCTTGGGTCAGGAAATAGGGATATTGGGGTCTTATGGGTACTTTGCTGACACGATGGATTTCGGGACTACGCGTTCTGGCTGCGCTCACCTTGTTTGGCTTGGTGTTTTTAATCTCACTGCCCGGATCAGCCAATGCTGCATTTACGGCTAGCTGCCCAGATCTTACTGCCCACGGGCAGGAACTGGCTTTGAATATCTCCGATGACCACTGTCTCCTGACGTCATCCGTGCCCAGTGGCGCTTCAGACGGAACTGAGGATTACATCCTCATCGGTGACAACCGAAGTGCCGGAAATACCCATAGTTTTCAGATATTCACCCAAACAGGGGCCACTCTGAC
Organism: Phaeobacter sp. SH40; assembly: GCA_965641885.1. Lineage (GTDB taxonomy): Bacteria > Pseudomonadota > Alphaproteobacteria > Rhodobacterales > Rhodobacteraceae > Pseudophaeobacter. The sequence goes on from OZ282574.1 coordinate 261,183, forward strand.
AGCGACTGTAAATGGCACAAATATGAATACTAATCCGGTCGTCGATTGTACGGGGGGGTGTACAATTTCCGGTACGCATAGCGTTTCTGGCAGTTTCAGTTTCCTCTTCACCTTTAATGCCGGAGCAGGGACCGCGACAACTGGCAGTTCTGTAGGCCCACCCGCTAACCTTGCAGCCAGCGGTGGCACACCGCAAAGCTCCGTAATCTCTACTGCTTTTGGCACGGCGCTCTCTGCTACAGTAACGGATTCGGGCGGCAGCCCGGTCTCTGGCGTCACGGTGAACTTTGTCGCCAATGGCACAACGGCCAATGCGACGCTCTCTGCGGCCTCGGCGGTGACCAATGCCTCAGGCGTGGCCTCGGTGACGGCAACCGCCAATGGTACGGTGGGCAGCTATACGGTGACGGCAACAGCCGCGACGGGCTCTAATCCTTCAAATACCTTTGCGCTGACAAATACGGTGGGCACCCCGGCCAGTCTTGCCGCCAGTGGCGGCACGCCACAAAGCACGGTGATTTCAACGGCATTTGGCACGGGTCTGTCTGCGACGGTGACGGATTCGGGTGGCAATCCAATCTCTGGCGTTACGGTGAACTTTGTCGCCAATGGCACAACGGCAAATGCGACGCTCTCTGCCGCCTCGGCCGTGACTAATGCCTCAGGCGTGGCCACGGTGACGGCAACGTCTAACGCGACAGTAGGCAGCTATACCGTGACGGCCACGGCTGTGGGCGGGAGCAGCCCGGCAAATACCTTTGCCCTGACCAATACGGTGGGCACCCCGGCCGGTCTTGCGGCCAGTGGCGGCACACCACAAAGCACATCGATCTCGACAGCATTTGGCACGGCCTTGTCTGCAACGGTGACAGATTCGGGCGGCAATCCTGTGTCTGGTGTCACGGTGAACTTTGTCGCCAATGGCACAACGGCCAACGCAACACTCTCTGCGGCCTCGGCCGTGACCAATGGCTCTGGCGTGGCCTCGTTGACGGCAACCGCCAATGCAACATTGGGCAGCTATACGGTGACGGCCACGGCTGTTGGCGGAACGAGCCCGGCAAATACCTTTGCGCTGACCAATGCCGCCGGACCAGCCGCCAGTCTTGCAGCCAGTGGGGGCACGCCGCAAAGCGCGGTGATCTCGACGGCATTTGGAACGGATCTGTCTGCGACGGTGACGGATTCGGGTGGCAATCCAGTGTCTGGCATTACGGTGAACTTTGTCGCCAATGGTACAACGGCAAACGCAACACTCTCTGCGGCCTCGGCGGTGACCAATGGGTCTGGCGTGGCTTTGGTGACGGCAACGGCCAATGCAACGGTGGGCAGCTATACAGTGACCGCCACAGCTGTTGGTGGCACGAACCCGGCGAACACCTTTGCCCTGACCAATACGGTGGGCACCCCGGCCGGCCTTGCCGCCAGTGGTGGCACACCGCAAAGCACGGTGATCTCGACGGGTTTTGGCACGGCGCTCTCAGCGACGGTGACGGATTCGGGTGGCAACCCGGTATCCGGTGTCACGGTGAACTTTGTCGCCAATGGCACAACGGCCAACGCAACACTCTCTGCGGCCTCGGCGGTGACCAATGGGTCTGGCGTGGCTTCGGTGACGGCAACGGCCAATGCAACGATGGGCAGCTATACCGTGACCGCCACGGCTGTGGGTGGGAGCAGCCCGGCAAATACCTTTCTGCTGACAAATACGGTGGGCGCCCCGGCCAGCCTTGCGGCCAGTGGCGGCACACCACAAAGCACGGTGATCTCGACAGCCTTTGGCACGGCGCTCTCTGCGACGGTGACAGATTCGGGTGGCAATCCAATCTCTGGCGTCACGGTGAACTTTGTCGCCAATGGCACAACGGCCAACGCAACACTCTCTTCGGCCTCGGCGGTGACCAATGCCTCTGGTGTGGCCTCGTTGACGGCAACGGCCAATGCAACATTGGGCAGCTATACAGTGACGGCCACGGCTGTGGGTGGCACGAACCCCGCGAACACATTCGCCCTGACCAATAACTCAGGTCCGCCCGCAAATCTTGCCGCCAGCGGTGGCACACCGCAAAGCACCGTGATCTCGACGGGTTTTGGCACGGCCCTGTCTGCGACGGTGACGGATTCGGGTGGCGCCCCAGTGTCTGGCATCACGGTGAACTTTGTCGCCAATGGCACAACGGCCAACGCAACGCTCTCTGCGGCCTCGGCGGTGACCAATGGGTCTGGCGTGGCTTCGGTGACGGCAACGGCCAATGCAACGGTGGGCAGCTATACAGTGACGGCCACAGCTGTTGGTGGCACGAACCCTGCGAACACCTTTGCCCTGACCAATACGGTAGGCACGCCGGCCAGCGTTGCGGCCAGTGGTGGGACACCGCAAAGCGAGGTGATCTCGACGGCATTTGGTACGGCTCTGGCTGCGACGGTGACGGATTCGGGTGGCAATCCAATCTCTGGCGTTACGGTGAACTTTGTCGCCAATGGCACAACGGCCAACGCAACACTCTCTTCGGCCTCGGCCGTGACCAATGGGTCTGGCGTGGCCTCGCTGACGGCAACGGCCAATGCGACGGTAGGGAGCTATACGGTGACGGCCACGGCTGTGGGTGGCACGAGCCCCGCGAACACCTTTGCGCTGACCAATACCGTGGGTGCAGCGACAACCCTTGCGATAAGCGGCGGTGGCGGGCAGACAGCTACGGTCTCTGCCGCATTTGGCGCGGCTCTTGAGGCGCTGGTAACGGATGCGGGAGGCAATCCTGTGTCTGGCATAACGGTGAATTTTGCAGCCCCAGGTGCGGGCGCCTCAGCGGTGCTTTCTGCGGCCTCAGCGGTGACCAATGGCTCTGGTGTTGCTTCGGTGACGGCAACGGCCAATGCAACGACCGGGTCGTATTCTGTGACCGCGAGCTCGGCTGGGCTGGCGAATGCGAGTTTTGGCCTGACCAACGCAGCGGTGTCGTCCGGCAGCCTTGCAGTCAGTGCCGGGGACGGTCAGTCGGCGGCGATTTCCACCGAGTTTGCTACGGCCCTTTCTGCGCTGGTGACAAATGGCAGCGGCAATCCTGTGTCTGGTGTGACGGTGAGCTTTTCGGCGCCAGGCGCTGGAGCCTCAGCGGTGCTGTCTGCGGCTACTGCTGTGAGCAACGCGTCGGGGATCGCCTCTGTGACGGCCACGGCCAATGCCACGGTTGGGGCCTATACTGTGACGGCAAGTGCAACTGGGCGGGCGGATGCGAGCTTTGCCCTGACCAACACGGTTGGCGCGGCGGCGAATATCGTCGTGAGCAGTGGTGACGGTCAGTCCGCGACGATCTCTGACGGTTTTGGCGCCGCGCTGGCGGCACTTGTGACGGATGCGGCGGGCAATCCTGTGCCTGATGTGACTGTCAGCTTTGCCGCGCCCGGCGCGGGGGCTTCGGCGGTACTCTCTGCCGCTACCGCTGTGAGCAATGCTGCGGGGGTAGCTTCGGTGACGGCCACGGCGAACGCCACGGCTGGGAGCTACACTGTGACGGCAAGTGCTACTGGGCTGACGGACGCGAGTTTTGACCTGACCAACAGTGCTGGGGTAGCCGCCAGCCTCGCGGTGGGCGCGGGAGGTGGCCAGACGGCCTCGATTTCCACTGAGTTTGGCGCAGCCCTTGCGGCCCTGGTGACAGATGCAGGCGGTAATCCTGTGTCGGGCGTGACCGTCAGCTTTGCGGCGCCTGGCTCTGGTGCCTCGGCGGTTCTGTCGGCATCTTCTGCAGTGAGCAATGCTGCTGGGATTGCCGCGGTGACGGCCACGGCCAATGCAACGCTTGGCAGCTATACTGTGACGGCGCGTGCGTCAGGCTTTGCGGATGTGAATTTTGCGCTCAGCAACAGCGCGGGCGCTGCTGCAAATCTTGCGCTGAGCGCCGGGGATAGTCAGGTGGCAGCGATTTCAACCGGTTTTGATACCGCGCTTGCGGCGCTGGTGACGGATGCGCTCGGCAATCCTGTGTCCGGCGTGACCGTCAATTTCACGGCTCCCGGTACGGGGGCCTCAGCAGTGCTGTCAGCAGCTTCGGCGGTGACAAATGCTGCGGGGATTGCCTCTGTCACAGCGACAGCGGGTACAGCGGTTGGGAGCTACAGTGTGAGCGCCAGTGTTACAGGGCTTGCGGATGTGAGCTATGGGCTGACCAACACGACCGGCACGGCGGCAAATCTTGCGGCGCACCGTGGCAGTGATCAGACAACGGAGATTTCAACAGATTTTGACACGGTGCTGGCCACGCTGGTGACGGATTCTGGCGGCAACCCCGTGTCCGGTGTGACGGTCAGCTTTGCCGCCCCGGGCGCCGGGGCCTCTGCAGTCCTCTCTGCGGCTTCGGCGGTGACCAATAGCGCCGGGATTGCCAAAGTCACAGCCAGTGCCAATGCAACAGTCGGCAGCTATACTGTGACGGCGCGTGTCAGCGGGCTGGCAGAGCTGAGCTATGCGATGACCAACAGCGCCGGTCCTCCTGCCAATATAGCCGTGCGCCGGGGAGGGCGTCAGTCGACAGAGATCGTCGCGGCCTTTGATGCCGCACTGGCGGCGCTGGTGACGGATGCGGGCGGTAACCCTGTTTCTGGTGTGACGGTGACATTTGTGGCACCTGCCTCCGGTGCCTCTGCGGTGCTCTCTGCGGCCACGGCCATGACCAATGCCGCCGGGGTTGCCAGGGTGCAGGCAACAGCCAATGACGAGTTGGGCAGCTATACTGTAAGCGCCAGTGCAGCAGGATTGGCGGATGTGACCTATGCGCTCACCAATAAAATCGGCGCAGCGGCAAGGCTAAAGCGGCGCCGGGGCGACGGCCAGTCGACGACGATCCTGACCGAATTCGACAAGGCGCTTGCGGTGCGGGTCGTGGATGCCGGGGGCAACCCTGTTCGGGGTGTGACCGTGCGTTTTTCGGCGCCTCAGTCCGGCGCCTCGGCGCAGCTTTCGCAGGAGACTGCCGTGAGCAACCGTGCGGGTATTGCCAAGGTAAGAGCCACGGCCAATGAGTCGGGGGGCGGCTATACCGTGACGGCTTCGGTCACGGGGGTCGCGGATTTGGCCTTTACGCTCAACAATATCGATGTCGAGGCTCCAACCGTGACACTGACAACCTCGGCGACCTCCGTCACGCCGGGAGAAAACTTTGATGTGACGGCGACATTCTCGGAGCCGGTGATTGGGTTCAGCCTTGAGGATGTTGTGGTTGAAAACGGCAGGGCGGTCGCCCTTGCGGGGGCGGGGGCTGTCTACACGATTACCATTCGGCCCTCAGAGGGCGGCAGCGTCGGCGTTGCGATTGCCGGGGGTGTTGCAAATGATGACTCCGGCAATAGCAATGGCGCCTCTGGCATGCTGTCGATCCAAACCGAGGATGCGGTCGAAACAAGTCGCATCATTAGCCAGTTTATCAATACCCGTGCCACGCAACTGATCAGCAATCAGCCCGATTTGACGGGGTTCTTGTCTGGTTTGGGAGGCGGGCATGCCAATCTGGCCGTCACCAGAGGCCGGGGCAACTTTGACATCTCCACCAATTTTGGCTCGCGGGTCTGGAGCCGGTTGCAGGGGGCTGTGAGCACAGAGGGAACCAGCGACAGCATCTATGTTTTTGGGGCCATCGGCAGTCATTTCACGGTCAATGAAAACCTGATTGTAGGCGGCATGCTTGAGTTTGACTATCTGGACCAAGACGATGGGGTGGCCAATGTAAAAGGCAAAGGCTGGCTGATCGGTCCCTATTTTGTCACCAAGTTCCCCGACCGCGATGTTTTTGTCGAGGGGCGCCTGCTCTATGGTCAAAGCGCAAACGACGTATCCCCGTTTGGGACCTATACGGATCGGGTGGACACCGAACGGCTGCTGGCGCAGGTAAAGGTTTCCGGCTCAATGCTGTATGGCAAGACCACATGGATCCCAAGCCTGCAGCTGACCTATACATCGGACGATCAGGAGGCCTATCGCGACAGCGCGGGCAACCTCATTCCCAGCCAGGGTATTGCCTGGGGGCAGCTCAAGGCGGGGCTGGACTTTGAAAAGCCCATTGCGATGCGGCGCGGCAATGGAGAGTTTCTGCTGACGGGTGGCCTCAGCGCCATTGGGAGCTCAAGCCGCTATTCCGGCAGCGCGGTTTCCACGCTTTCGGATGTGCAGGGGGGCCGCGCCCGGGCCGAGATTGGCCTCAGCTATGCCTTCGGGGATCTGGGCGTTTTCCAGGTGGAGACCTTCTATGATGGTATCGGGATGAGCAACTATGAGAGCTATGGGCTGCAATTTGGCTTTGATCTGGCTTTCTGAGCTGGAGCACGCGAGCCCGGCCCCTGGTCTGGCCCGGCCCCTGGTCTGGCTCCTGCTCGCGCTGGTCTGGCGTCTGGCTTAGTCTCGCCTGACCGGTTTCACGTTCAGGCGAGGTGCTGCGAGGGGGCGTATTCGTCACAGGCCGCGTGCCGCGGCGGTCGTTTGTCTTGCTTCTTCACGCCTCTGACGATGGCGCGGGGATCTCTCTGCGGCGTCTGCCTTGGCACATCTTTCCACAGACCTATAGGCGGCGACAAAGGCGGGCGCACAATAGCTGAGTGATCTGTCAAAGAATCACTGCGTGCCGTCTTTGAGAGCAGCGGAAAGCAGGACTGCCGCGCGCGAGCACGAGCAAAACGGGCCGCGAGATATATCTATGTCTTTTGAAGAGGGTGATTTGGTGGAGCCTAGGAGGATCGAACTCCTGACCTCCTGCATGCCATGCAGGCGCTCTCCCAGCTGAGCTAAGGCCCCAAATCACTCCGCAAGATGTCAGGGCCAGCTGGCCAGTCCGTCTCGCGGTGTGAGGGTGATTTAAGGGACGATGAAGCGGGCCGCAAGAGGAAAATGCACCATCGTCTTGAGTTTTTTTGACAAAAATCCCGCCGCGTTCCCAAGGCAGCCAGATGGCTGCTTGGGAGGGGCGGAACCGGTTTGTCAGATATCAGGAATCGTCGTCGTTTGCAGCAACATCGGCGATTTCGTCGAGCGGCACGGTATCCGCGTCATCGTCATCGTCGTCCAGCACATCATCGCCCAGATCCAGATCGACATCCTCTTCATCGTCCAGAACAACGGTTTCATCGTCGCTGTCTTCTTTGGCTTTGGCGCTGGCGGCATCCGCGGCGTCGGCTTCGATCATCCGGCTCTTACCGGTGTTCAATGCGACGACCTCGCCCGTGTAGGGGCTAACGATCGGATTTTTGTTCAGGTCGTAAAAGCGCTTGCCTGTGGTTGGGCAGATGCGCTTTACACCCCATTCTTCGTTGGGCATGTGGATCCCCTTGATTTACTGGTGAGTCATATCGACGATTCAGTTGCCTTGCCATATGAGGGGGGCACTGTCAAAGCCTTTGCCATAAAGGGGCGCTGCCATGAGCGCATATCACCTACCCGGAGACCCGCCGGTCCCGCTTGTTCTGCGTCGTTCGGCGCGGGCAAAGCGGATCAGTCTGCGGATCTCGGCGCTGGATGGGCGGGTGACGCTGACCCTGCCGGCGCGGCTGCCCGCCCGTGAGGCTCTGGCATTTGCTGCCGAGAAAGAAGACTGGATTCGCGACCACCTTGCCCGCCATCCAGAGGTGGTTGAGGTTGGATTCGGCTCGGAAATCACGGTTGAGGGCCGACTGCGGCTGGTGGTGCCGGGGCAGGCGCGTGGTGTGCGGCTGGGGCAAGACGAGATCGCAGTTGGCGGCAAAAGCCCGGCCAGATCGCTGGAGCGCTACCTAAAGGAGCTGGCACGCGACCGACTGGCGGCCGCCTCAGATCACTATGCAGCCCAGGTCGGGCGGTCTTATGAAAAGCTGAGCCTGCGCGATACCCGCTCGCGCTGGGGGTCTTGCTCGTCTGCGGGGACATTGATGTACTCTTGGCGGCTGATTCTAGCGCCGCCTGAGGTGCTTGCCTATGTGGCGGCGCATGAGGTGGCGCATCTGGTTGAGATGAACCACTCGGCTGACTTTTGGGCGGTGGTTGCCCAGCTCTATGGGGACAGCTCCGACCAGCGGCACTGGCTGCGGGCGGAAGGCGGGGCGTTGCACCGCTACCGGTTTGGACCCTGACAGGTCCGTTTTTGATGGCCGTTTTTGTTGGCCCGTTTTGCTGGCCTGCCTTTCTGGACTTTCCGTTCAGGACAGGGCTTGCCGTGAAGAACAGGCTTGCCGTGACGAACTGGGTTTGGGTGGTCTGATCTGTGAAATCCTGGCGGGTCGCATTCTGAGGTTGACCCGCGTCTGATTTGTGATCACAGCTAAACCCATGTCTATTTCAGCCAAACCCACCACCACCTCATCCTCTTTGGATACCAATGTCTCGGCGCATGATCGGGTGTACCGGGCGCTCCGGGCCCGAATCATGTATGGCGATATCGGGCCGGGCGAGGCCCTGACGCTGCGCGGCATCGGCCGTGAATACGGTGTTTCAATGACGCCTGCGCGCGAATCCCTGCGCCGCCTGGTGGCCGAAGGCGCGCTCTCGCTGTCATCCTCGGGGCGGGTGGCAACGCCAGAGCTGAGCAATGAGCGGATTGAAGAGCTGGCAGCCCTGCGGGCCTTGCTGGAGGTGGAGCTGGCCAGTCGTGCCCTGCCGCGCGCCCATATGGCGTTGATTGACCGGCTGCAGAGCATCAACAATACCGTGGCCGAAATGGTCTCAAAGCGCGACGCTGTCGGCTATATCCGCACCAATCTTGAGTTTCACCGCACGCTGTATCTGCGGGCACAGGCGCCTGCGATGCTGGCTATGGCCGAAACCGTCTGGCTGCAACTGGGCCCCACCATGCGTGCCCTTTACGGGCGGCTGCGGCGTACTGACCCGCCGCAGAATCACCGGCTTATTATTGCCGCGCTCAAGGCGGGCGACGAGCCGGGCCTGCGTCTGGCCGTACGTTCGGACGTGACACAGGGGCTGCGGCTGCTGGTCGTCTAGCTGCGGCGGGGGATGGCGGGGGACATAGCGCTTGCGCCGCCCATCGCCTGAAAGAAAAAGCCCGGCTCCTGTGTCAGATCCGGGCTCTCTTTTTGTCAGTTCGGGCGCCCAGCCCCTGTTTTGGCCCGGTTCAGGCCCGGTTTAGCGCCAGCGCCTTCTCAGGTCGGCTTCAGGCCGCGAGCCCTTTGGAGCCGATGTCGAGGAATTTTTGACGGCGATCCTTGATCAAATCGGCACTGGTTTTACCTTTGAGTTCGTCCAGCATGTCCTGAATGGAGGCTCCAACCGAGGCCATGGCGGCCTTGGCATCGCGGTGGGCACCGCCCAGGGGCTCTGGGATGATCCGCTCAATGACGGCAAGCTCCTGCAGGTTCTGCGCGGTGAGACGCAGAGCCTCAGCGGCTTCGCGCATTTTCTCGGCATCCTTCCACAGGATCGAGGCGCAGCCCTCAGGGGAGATCACGGAGTAGACGGCATGTTCCAGCATGGCGACGCGGTTGGCGGTGGCAAAGGCCACAGCACCACCGGAGCCACCCTCACCGATGATTACCGAAATAACGGGCACGCCAATCTTCAGGCTCATCTCGGTGGAGCGCGCAATCGCCTCGGACTGGCCGCGCTCTTCGGCACCCTTGCCAGGGTAGGCGCCAGTGGTATCAACCAGAGTGATAACCGGCAGACCAAAGCGGCCGGCCATTTCCATCAGGCGTACGGCCTTGCGATAGCCTTCGGGGCGGGCCATGCCAAAATTGTGCAGGATGCGCGCCTTGGTGTCTGATCCTTTTTCGTGACCAATAACCATCACCGGCTGGTCGTTGAACCGGGCCAGCCCGCCCATGACGGCGAGGTCATCGGCAAAGTTGCGATCGCCGGCCAGCGGCGTGTATTCCGTGAACAGCGCATCAATATAGTCACGGCAATGGGGGCGCTCGGGGTGACGCGCCACCTGGCATTTGCGCCAGGGAGAGAGATCTTTGTAAAGATCCTTCAGCAGCTGCACGGCCTTGACGTCAAGCGCTGCGGCCTCATCAGCCATATCCATCTCTTCGTTGGCGCGGGCCAGAGCGCGCAGCTCTTCTGCCTTGCCTTCGATTTCAGCCAGTGGTTTTTCAAATTCCAGGTACTGTGTCATCACGCCTCGCCTGCACGGTTTGAGGGCTATATGGCCTTCTGTGTGCTCAGATGCAACTGTGCGCCGTGCCTTGGGTCAACAGAAACCCGCTTGCCTGGCTGTAGAGACACCCGAGGACAGCGGCAGCTATTGCGGCCAGATCACCGGGTATAGCGAGGCGACCAGCAGCAGCGCCATCAGCCAGTTGAACAGCGTCAGGCGGCGGGGATTGGTCAAAAAGCGCGCCATTTGCTGCCCCAGAATGGTCCAGGACCCCACTGAGGGCAGGTTGATGGCGCCAAAAACAGCCGCCACAAGCAGGATCGCCCCCAGGGTCTGGTCCGGTGTGTAGGCACTGATCGCTGTCAGCGCCATGGCCCAGGCCTTTGGGTTGACCCATTGAAAGGCCGCCGCCTGCAGAAATGTCATTGGGGTGCCAGAGGATCCAGAAGCCTCAGCCGGACCGGCATTGGCAATCTTCCAGGCGAGATACAGCAGATAGAGCACCGAGGCGACCTTTAGCACCGTATAGCTGAGCGGGACGGCGTCAAAGATCTGCACCAGCCCGGCTCCCACCAGAATCACCATAAAGACAAAGCCAAGCGCCACCCCCAGCATATGTGGAATGGTGGGGCGAAAGCCAAAATTGGCCCCCGAGGCCATCAGCATCAGATTGTTCGGCCCCGGCGTGATCGACGAGACAAAGGCGAAGAGCGCAAGCCCCAGGAAGAGTTCATAAGTCATGCGGTGAAACTGACGCGCTATTGAGGGAATGAAATTGCGTTTTTAAGCGAAATCTGCAATTTTGCGCAACAAATGGCAAAAAATGACCGCATAAACCAGCAGATATTGCAGCAGCTGACGCGCGATGGGCGCATCAGCAATCTTGAGCTGGCCGACCGGGTGGGGCTGTCGCCTTCGGCCTGTCTGCGCCGGGTACAGGATCTTGAGCGCGCGGGCGTCATCACCGGCTACCGCGCGGTGCTGAACCGCGAGGCCATGGGGGCGGGCTTTGTCACCTATATTGGCGTTGGTCTGGGCGAACACACCAAAGAGGCGCAAAAGGCCTTTGAGCGGGCGATGGACGAGGCGGTCGAGGTGGTGGAGTGCCACAATATCACTGGCACCATCGAATACCTGTTGCGGGTCGAATGCGCCGATCTGCCCAGCTACAAACGGTTTCACACCGATATTCTGGGCACTTCGCCCTTTGTCGCCGCGATCACCACCTATGTGGTGATGGGCTCTCCCAAGGATCTGCGCAGCTAGGCGGGCGCTAGCATGGCTTCCACCGCAATGACGGGCGACGCGAGAACGGGCACCGATGTGCGGTCTTGCAGCAGGTCTTTCGCCCCGGCCATCGAAGCCTGCGCCAGCACGACACAGGACGTGTCGGGTGTCTGTTCCAGTTGGGCCTGCACCCGGGTCGCGATTTGTGCGTGGAACCCCTGCCTGTCACCGGCCTCAAACAGCGGCCAGAGATCGCTCAGCGGCAAGCTGCATATGTTGGCTGCCGTACCCAGCTCTGCAAAGGCGCGGTCCAGCAGCGCGGTAGAGGGCTCTTTGGTGCTGTCCAGACAATAGACCAACAGCACCGGGCCCGCCGCTGCTGTCGCCGCCTGTGCGGCGCGCTGCATCATCGGCCAGTCGATACGGGTGGCGCCTGCCTCCTCGGCGGTCTCGCCAATGGTGGTGCAGCTGCACAGCACAGGGCCGGTGGCCGCCTGGATGGCATGGGTGATTTCCAGACGCAGCTCTGCATCTATGCCGCCCTGGGCGCGTGCCAGCCAGTCGGGGCGCACCACATGGGTCAGCTGCGCCGCTGGGGCCAGCGCGTCAAAGGTGGCGACATGCACATCTGCGGTGTGAAACAGGGTCAGATCAGGCATGGCAAACCTCGCGGTGTGAAACGGGCAGATGTAAAGAGGGACAGATGGAAACGGATAGGTGAAAACGGATAGGTGAAAAAGGGCGCCCGCTGGACGCCCTTTGATCTTCTATGGTTTTTCGACGGAGGTCAAAAAGGATCAGCCTTTTGCGATCAGCTCGGACTGGGCCACGACAACCTCGGCCTGTTTGATCGAGGCGATATCAACCAGACGACCCTTATAGACGGTGGCGCCTTCGCCATTGGCCTTTGCCTGCTCCATCGCCGCAAGAATTTCGCGCGCCTCAGAAACGGCGGCCTCAGACGGGGTGAAGACCTCGTTGGCGAGACCGATCTGTTTGGGATGGATGGCCCATTTGCCCACCATACCCAGCGTGGCCGAGCGTTTCGCCTGGGCGATATAGCCTTCGTCGTCAGAAAAGTCGCCAAAGGGACCATCCACCGGCAACACACCATGTGTGCGGCAGGCAGCAACAATGGCGGTCTGAGCCCAGTGCCAGGGGTCGGACCAATGCTTTTCACCCTCGCGCAGCATGTAGTAGTTTTCCTGGGTGCCACCAATGCCAGTGGTCTGCATGCCCATGGAGGCCGCAAAGTCAGCTGCGCCCAGCGACATGGCCTGCATGCGCGGCGAGGAGGCGGCAATCGCTTCGACATGAGCAATGCCAGCCGCCGATTCGATGATGACTTCAAAGGAGATTGGCTTGCTGCGGCCTTTGGCGCGCTCGATCGCGGTGACCAGCGCGTCTACGGCATAGACGTCTTCGGCACAGCCCACCTTTGGGATCATGATCTGGTCAAGACGGTCACCGGCCTGTTCCAGCAGGTCTACCACATCGCGGTACCAATAGGGCGTGTCCAGCCCGTTGATCCGCACCGACATGTATTTATTGCCCCAATCGACGGTGTTCAGCGCCTCAATCACATTGGCGCGGGCGGCGTCTTTGTCGGTCGGCGCCACCGAATCCTCGAGGTCGAGGTTGATCACGTCCGCAGCCGAGGCGGCCATTTTTGGGAACAGTTTGGTGTTGGAGCCAGGGCCAAACAGCTGGCAACGGTTGGGGCGGGCGACGGGGCTGGGCTGAATGCGAAAGCTCATGGAGGCAATCCTTCGGGTAAGGAAATTACGATTTTGTCTCGCAAAGTGGTAAGAAATTGCGTGAAGCCTTGCAAGGGCTACTTTGCACTTGCAGCATTGGGCGTGCGGCATGTGCGTAATCCAAACCGAATGGACGCAAGGATCAACGGTCAATGAGGTAATGATCGAAGAATCTTCGAATAATGCGTTTATCAGTGATGGATACTTCGAAATACCGTATCGTGAAAAAGCAAAAACGGGACCGTATCGCAGCACGGCTCAATTATGGTCGCGAGGAACTCAAATTCCTTTGGAGGCCGCAAGATGATCGAGACACCATATCTGTTGTTCCTGGGCGATGCGCCCGACATGCTGGCTGCCAAGGTTGCCATTGGTATCCGGGACTGGCGTCCGGATCACGCAGTTGGCCAAATCCGCCTGCCGGGCTGCGGTGCGGACCTGGGTCTGACCGAGATGACCCTGGCCGAGGCCAAGGCGGCTGGCGCCAAAACGCTGGTGATTGGGGTTGCGAACCGGGGCGGCGTGATCTCTGCCGCCTGGAAAGAAGTGCTAATTCAGGCGCTTGAGATGGGCTATGATCTGGCCTCGGGCCTGCACAACCTGCTGCGCGACGAAGGCGATCTGGTTGCGGCAGCGCAGACCCATGGTGGCACATTGCATGATGTGCGGGTGCCCACCGATGGCTACCCGATTGCCAATGGTGAAAACCGTACCGGCAAGCGCTGCCTCGCAGTTGGCACCGATTGCTCGGTTGGCAAGATGTACACCGCCCTGGCGATGGACGCAGAGATGCAAAAGCGCGGCATGAAGTCGACCTTCCGCGCCACCGGCCAGACCGGCATCCTGATCACCGGCCATGGTGTGCCACTGGACGCGGTCATTGCGGACTTTATGGCGGGGTCGGTGGAATATCTCACCCCTGACAACGACGACGACCACTGGGATCTGATCGAAGGTCAGGGCTCATTGTTCCACATTTCATACTCTGGCGTCACCATGGCCCTGGTGCATGGCGGTCAGGTCGATGCGCTGATCCTGTGCCATGAGCCGACACGGGCGCACATGCGCGGCCTGCCTGGCTATAGCGTGCCCTCGCTGGAAGAGCTGCGGGATGTTTCGTTGCCACTGGCGCAGCGCGCCAATCCTACCTGCAAAATCGTTGGCATTTCGGTCAACACTCAGCATTTGTCCGAGGACGAGGCGGTGAAATATCTCGCCGAGACCGAAGAGCGTATGGGCCTGCCCGCCGTTGACCCTTATCGTCATGGTGCCGCTCGTCTGGTGGACGCGCTGGCTGCAATCTGATTTTAAATGGGGCGTCTGGAAACAGGCGCCCTTTTTTTGCCTTGCCGACTGCCCAACCCGGCTTGCTGCCCCGGCACGAATAATCCCTCGAAAGGATGCGACATGAAAATCTCCGTGACGCCTGATGTTTTTAAACTGGCGCAGGTCTTTACCATTTCTCGCGGCTCAAGGACCGAAGCCAGGGTGCTGACGGTCCGGGTTGAGAAGGATGGCGTCACTGGCTGGGGCGAATGCGTTCCCTACGCGCGCTATAATGAGACGCTGGACAGCGTTACCGCCGAGATCAAAGCCCTGCCTGCGGATTTCACCCGTGCCGAGCTGCAGGATCTGCTGCCTGCCGGTGCCGCCCGCAATGCGGTGGATTGTGCGCTGTGGGATCTGGAGGCCAAGCAGGCCGGGAAACGCGTCTGGGAGCTGGCGGGCCTGCCTGCGCCGGGGCCGGAAATCACCGCCTATACCCTGTCGCTGGATACCGCAGAAAAGATGCAGGCGCAGGCGGCTGAGAACGCCCATCGCCCGCTGCTCAAGATCAAACTGGGCACGCCGGATGACATGCCCCGTCTTGAGGCAGTGCGTGCCGGTGCGCCGGATGCAAAAATCATCATCGACGCCAATGAGGGCTGGTCGGCAGCGGTCTATGCAGATCTCGCGCCGCATCTGGTGCGCCTTGGCGTCGAGCTGGTAGAGCAACCCCTGCCCGCTGGCGAAGATGACGCGCTGATTGGCATGGATCGCCCGGTGCCGGTCTGCGCCGATGAGAGCTGCCATGACCGCTCCAGCCTGCCAAAGCTCAAAGGCAAATATGATGTGGTCAACATCAAGCTGGACAAAACAGGCGGCCTGACCGAGGCCCTGAAGCTGCGCCAAGAGGCGCTGGCGCTGGGCTATGATGTCATGGTTGGCTGCATGGTGGGGTCCTCGCTGGCGATGGCGCCTGCGACCCTGCTGGCGCAGGGTGTTTTGGTAACAGACCTTGACGGGCCGCTGCTGCTGGCCGAAGACCGCACAGTACCATTGAATTTTGACGCCGCCGGGGTGCACCCGCCGAAGGCTGAGCTCTGGGGTTGAGGAGAGAACGATGACCCGTACCGTTTATGTAAATGGCGAATACCTGCCCGAGACCGAGGCAACCGTCTCGATCTTTGACCGTGGCTTCCTGATGGCCGATGGCGTCTACGAGGTCACCAGCGTGCTGGATGGCAAGCTGATCGATTTTGAAGGCCATGCTGTGCGTCTTGCGCGCTCATTGAGTGAGCTGGACATGCCTGCCGCCTGCACCAAAGAAGAGCTGCTGGCGATTCACCGTGAGCTGGTTGCCCGCAATGAGATCGTCGAGGGGCTGGTCTATCTGCAGATCACCCGTGGCTCGGACGGGGATCGTGATTTTGTCTTCCCTGATCCCGAAACCACTAAGCCCACAATCGTGTTGTTCACCCAGAACAAGCCCGGCCTGGCCGACAACCCAGCTGCCAAAAAGGGTGCCAAGATCATTTCGATCGAAGACATCCGCTGGGGCCGCCGCGACATCAAAACCGTGCAGCTGCTCTATCCGTCTATGGGCAAGATGATGGCGAAGAAGGCCGGGGCGGATGATGCCTGGCTGATTGAGGATGGCTATGTCACCGAGGGCACCTCGAACAACGCCTACTACGTCAAGAACGGCAAGATCGTCACCCGGCCGCTGTCCAATGACATCCTGCACGGCATCACCCGCAAGGCCGTTTTGCGCATGGCGGCCGAGGCGCAGATGGTGGTTGAAGAGCGGCTCTTTACCATTGACGAGGCCAAAGAGGCGGATGAGGCCTTTACCACCTCTGCCAGTGCCTTTGTGATGCCCGTGGTTGAGATCGACGGCGTCGCTCTTGGCGACGGCACACCCGGCCCAATCGCCAAGCGCCTGCGCGAGATCTATCTGGAAGAGAGCCTGAAGGCGGCGATCTGATCGCCTCCTGAACGGCAATTGCAAATTTCAGCAAGCCCCCTAGACTGGACCCCGGCGTAACATACGGCGGGGTCTCATTTTGTCTGAAAGTCCAGTTTTATCAAACAGTCCAGTGGTTTGTGAGGTCGATCTTGCGGCCGACGGGAAGCATCAGGGCTATCTAAGAGTACCGCATTCGGTGCACCGCAGCGCCTATGGCTGGATCGGAGTTCCCATTGTGTCTATCCGCAATGGCGAGGGCCCGGTGATGCTGATGTCAGCGGGGGTGCACGGCGATGAATACGAGGGGCAGATCGCGCTGGCCCAGCTGGTGCGTGAGTTGCAGGCAGAAGATCTGCGCGGCCAGCTGATCTTGCTGCCACAGGCAAATGCGCCGGCGGCGGCGGCCGGGACGCGGTGCTCGCCCATCGACAATGGCAATATGAACCGTCTGTTCCCGGGCAATGCGCGCGGCACCCCGACCGAGGTGATTGCGCATTTTATCGAAGAAGAGCTGCTGCCGCGCTGTGGCTACTCAGTCGATCTGCACTCTGGTGGATCCTCCTTGTTTTACCCGCCGACGCTGCTGCGCGGCCAGGGCCATACGCCGGCTGTCGCGGCTGAGCTAAAGCGCCTGCAGCTGGCATTTGATGCACCCTATGCCTGGGTCTTTACCGGTGGCGGCGGGCCCGGCTCAACGGCGCGGACCCTGATGGGGGGCGCCAATCGCAAGGGCGTGATCCCGATCATGGCAGAGCTGGGCGGCGGTGGTGCGGTTGATCCGGCCATTCTGGCGCTGACGCTGCGGGGGTTGCGGCGGCTGCTGCACAGTATTGGTATGTTGCCGGACTATACAGCTGATGCACCTCAGGGCACGCGTGAGCTCCATGTTCAGGGATCTGTCTACGCCTATGATACCGGGGTGTTCGAGCCCTGCAAAGAGATCGCCGACCCGGTTGCAGAAGGCGAAGCTGTGGGCCTGCTGCACCGCCTTGATACGCCCTGGGCGGCACCGGTGCCGGTGCTTTCGCCCTATACTGGCATGGTTCTGGCCAAACGGGTGCCCGGACCGGTTGAGCGTGGCGACGCAGTTGTGCAGGTGGCTGATGATGCAGGCTGATCCCTTTGATTTTGACGAGGTGATTGATCGCCGTCAGGTGCCCGCGCTGAAGGTGCACCCAATGGTGCTGGGCGCTGATGGGGCAGAATTGTTCCCGGCAGGGGTCGCCGACATGGATTTTCGCGCGCCGCCCTGCGTGCGTGAGGCGCTGCAGGCGCGGCTGGATCATGGGGTTTTTGGCTATGAGACGCTGCAGCCGGGATTGATCCCGGCCCTTACCGGCTGGATGCAGACACGTCACGACTGGCATATTGATCGTACCCATATCATTCGCGCCCCCAATATCCTGAATGCGCTGGCGATGGCGGTGAATCTGTTCTCTGACCCCGGTGGCAAGGTGATCGTGCAGCCTCCGGTGTTTTTTGATTTCTATGACATCCTGAAAGAAAACAACCGCGAAGCCGTCCTGAACCCGCTGGTGCTGCGGCAGGGGCGCTATGAAATGGATTTCGAGGATCTTGAACGCTGTGCCGCGGATCCCGGCACCCGGTTGTTGCTGCTATGCAATCCGCACAACCCCGTGGGCCGGGTCTGGACTGAAGAAGAGCTGCGGCGTCTGGGAGAGATCTGCCTGCGCCACGGGGTTCTGGTGATCTCGGACGAGATCCACTGCGATCTGGCCTTTGCGGGCCACAGGCATGTGCCCTTTGCCGCGCTGGGGCCCGCGCATGCGCAGAACTCCATCACCTGCCTGTCGCCTGCCAAAAGCTTTAATATCGCCGCCTGTTGTGCCGCCTTTACGGTGATCCCGGACGAGGGCCGCAGGCAGGCCTTTCTTGAGGCCAACAGTCGCCTGACGGTGAACAAGAACAATGCCTTTGCCAATGTTGCGATGGAGGCAGCCTATAGCAGCGGCGCCTCCTGGCTGGAGGCCGCGCTGGACTATATTCAGGCCAATGCAGCCCTGGTTGAGCAGCGGCTTGCGGGCATGGCAGGGGTTGATCTGATCAGGCCGGAGGGGACGTTTTTGCTCTGGTTGGATTTTCGCGCGCTGGGGCTTGAGCCTGCGGAACTTACTGCATTTTTGCGCCTCAAGGCCGGATGGGGCGTGACCCGTGGCATTGCTTTTGGGGCGCAGGGGCGCGGCTTTGCGCGGGTCAATATCGCCTGTCGCCGCACGGTTCTGGAACAGGCGCTGGACCAGCTGCAGGACGCGGTGAAAACGCTGCCCTGAGCTGCTGCTCCAAGTTGCTGTCCTGTTTCGTTCGGCCCTGACAGACCAGCAGCATCGCTGGTGGCGGTGCCCCAATGCCAGCTATGGCCCTGTTGTCAGCTCTTGTCGGTCACGTTTTCCTTAAAAGCGACTTCGAATTCAGCCTGCTTTTGCGGGCTGGCCTCGGTCTGATAGTTGGCTTTCCAGGCGTCCATGGTCATGCCGTAATAGGCCTCGCGGGCTTCGGCCTTGTCCATCTCAATGCCGCGCTCATTGGCGGCTTCCTGATACCAGCGGCTGAGGCAGTTGCGACAAAACCCCGTCAGGTTCATCATGTCGATGTTCTGCACATCGGTGCGCTCTTCCATCAGGTGCTTTTGCAGACGGCGAAAGGCGGCGGCCTGGACTTCGATCTCGGTTTGCGAATCCATTGATGCGCTCCTCTATGCATTGACGTGTTTGCTGGCCAACCTAGCAAGGCTGCCCTGCCTGCACAATGAAACGCGACTGCTGTGTTCTGGGGGCGGGCCTGCGCCCTCACATCAGTTTCAATGCCAGGTAGGGCATCACAGAGGTCACAAAGGTCAGGATCTTGTAGTTGGCCAGATAGGAAAAGTAGCCCTTTTTCACCTCGGCCTCATCCAATCCAAGAACGGCGGCGTGCAGTGCGGCAAACTTATCGCGAAACACCATCAGGAGCAGCGATGTTATGGCAAGAAACCCGATGTTCAAAACGCTCATCCAGCCAAAGAATGCGGTGAGAGTTTCCAGTGAAATATCTTGGGTCATTGGGGCTCCTTTGCTAATGCGTTGGGTGCACGTCCTGACACCTAAATGGGATGGGGTGGCAACTGCTGCAAGAGCATGCCATCCCTGTGGTGCCTGTTGGCGTGCTCTTCTATAGCCCTGAGGCCTGCAAGGCCCGAGGCAGCACCTCGGCCAGGCGCGCAGCCCAGTCATGTTGCCCGGCCGCATCGCAGATCAGGTCGCTTCGGAGCTCAATCAGAGTGTTGGGACGGCCGGGTTTGGTGGCATGGGTGTCGATTGCGTCTCCCGGCAGGTAGCCGGTATAGGGCTGGTTGACGCCAACACAAAGATCCCCTGTGTTCTGCAGAACTCTTATCAGATGTGGTGAAAACGCCTCTCCGTCGGGGTGCAGGATGCCAATCTCCCAGGGGCGCGGCGCGCGACCGCGCAACTGCGGTGTAAAAGAATGCATCGAGATGATCACGGTGCCGGGGCGGGCGGCCAGTTTGGCCAGCGCGGTATGATAGGGGCGATAGCAGCCTTCCAGCCGGGCCTCGCGCGCGGCCGCATCTGCGTAGCGGTTGGCGGGGATGATGGTGCCGTCATAGAGTTGCATCACCAGGGTCGGGTCGTCCTCTCCCCGGTTGGGATCAATCACCAGACGCGAGAAATTCGACGCCACCACGGGGGCGTTCAGCCGTTCTGCCAGCAGTCTCGAGACCGCATAGGCCCCAATGTCATAGGCAATGTGGCGCTGCATGTCCTCTGCAGGCAGGCCAAGATCGCCACCGCCAACAAAGGGCGGCACGAGGTTGCTGGCATGATCGCAGGTGATAAGCCAGCGTGCGGGGCGCTCAGCCCCTTCTACAAAAAAAGGTGCATATGTCATGGATCTGTCGCCTGTTGTTGAGGATAGCTTTACGGCAGTTGCAGCAGAATGGGAATTGGGCGATAAGCGCCCTTGAATATTGTTTGCGTTAACATGGCGCCTGTCGTGCCAGATGTTTTGCGCAGTGACCAACACCGTACCCTTGAGGAGAAGCCTGATGAAACGCTCGCGCAACGTAAAGATTGTCGCCACTCTGGGGCCCGCATCAGACACATATGACAGCATTCGCGCTCTGTTCGAGGCCGGTGCCGATGTGTTCCGTTTGAATATGTCCCACGGCACCCAGGCCGAGATCGCTGAAAAACACGCGATCATTCGCCAGGTTGAGCACGACCTGGACCGTTCGATTGGCATTCTGGCAGATCTGCAGGGGCCAAAGCTGCGGGTCGGGGTGTTTGCCAAGGGCGCCGAAGAGCTGGTGGCGGGGGCCGCCTTCCGGATGGATCTGGACCCGGCAGAAGGCGATATGGCGCGGGTCTGCCTGCCACACCCTGAGATCTTTGCTGCGCTGGAACCCGGTGCGCATCTGTTGGTCAATGATGGCAAGATCCGCCTCAAGGTGACCTCTTGCGGGTCTGATTTTGCCGATTGTGAAGTGATCATCGGCGGCACGATCTCTAATCGCAAGGGCGTCAATGTGCCGGATGTTGAGCTGCCGCTGGCGGCTCTGTCGGAAAAAGACCGGGCCGATCTGGAATTTGCCTGCACGCTGGGCGTCGATTGGCTGGCGCTGTCGTTTGTGCAGCGGGCCAAGGATGTCTTTGAGGCCAAAGGTCTTGCCGATGGCCGCGCGGCGGTGCTGTCGAAAATCGAAAAGCCCTCGGCTGTCGAGCGGTTCGATGAAATCCTGGACGCGTCTGACGGGATCATGGTGGCCCGCGGTGATCTTGGGGTGGAGCTGCCAGTGGCTGCCGTGCCGCCGATCCAGAAACGTCTGGTGCGCAAGTGCCGCGCCGCTGCCAAGCCAGTGATTGTGGCGACCCAGATGCTGGAAAGCATGATCGAAAGCCCAATGCCAACCCGCGCCGAGGTCTCGGATGTGGCCACAGCCATCTATGAAGGCACGGATGCTATCATGTTGAGCGCCGAGTCGGCTGCAGGCAGCTACCCGATTGAGGCGGTGCAAACCATGAACCAGGTTGCCATTGAGGTCGAAGCTGACCCGACCTATGCCCAGATCATTGCCGCCTCGCGCTCGGCCAAGGGCGACACCGTTGCTGATGCCATCGTGGCGGCGGCGCGTGAAATCGCAGAAAAGACCGAAATCAAGGCCATCTGCTGCTTTACCCATAGTGGCACCACCGCCTTGCTGACCGCGCGTGAACGCCCTGGCGTGCCGATCATCGCGCTGACCCCGCTGCAGCGCACAGCCCGGCGTCTGGCGCTGAGCTGGGGCTGCTACTGCGTGATGACCCCGGAACAGGGGCGTTTCAAAGGCGCAGTCGTGGGGGCAGCACGGGCGGCGCGTGCCGGTGGCTTTGCCAGCGAGACCGACCAGATCGTGGTTACAGCCGGTGTGCCCTTCAATGTGCCCGGCACCACCAATATCCTGCGGGTGGCCCCCTGTGATGAGCGTTTGATTTACAGCACCGACCCGGAGTAGGCTTTGACCCTGAAATGTGAGCGCCTCTCTGTAGGGTGCTGTGACGGGCTGTGGGGGTGGCATGGAGAGTGATCTGGTATTGATCTTGGGGATTTTTCTGGGTTGCCTGTCCATCCCCTCCATTCTGTCTGCCTATAGCGAGAGCCGCCCACCTCGGCTTTCGGCCCTGTTGCTGCTCTCCGGCGGTGGGCTCGTGGTCTATGCAATGATGTCCCACCCGGGTGGCTACCGGTTAGAGCAGATCCCGGATGTGTTTTTTTCGGTTTTGGGGCGTATTCTGGGATAATTCCCTTGCCCTTTGCGGGTAGCTTTCGTACATGGCCCTCCTGTTCGCGTGGCCGGCCGGAAGTGGCATGCCGAGTCGCGCATAGACCGAACCCGCATTAAAGGAGACGGAAATGCCCAAAATGAAGACCAAATCGAGCGCTAAGAAGCGCTTTAAGGTGACCGCGACTGGTAAAGTCATGGCTGCTCAGGCCGGCAAACAGCACGGCATGATCAAACGCACCAAAAAATTCATCCGCAACGCCCGCGGAACTGCGGAGCTGTCCGCTCCCGACGCCAAAATCGTCAAGGGCTATATGCCCTACGATCGCTAAGAGGAGTTAGAGATATGTCCCGCGTTAAAGGTGGTACCGTAACCCACGCTCGTCACAAGAAGGTCATCAAGGCAGCCAAAGGATATTACGGTCGCCGTAAGAATACCTTTAAGGTCGCCCGTCAGGCCGTCGACAAAGCAAATCAATACGCAACCCGTGACCGGAAGCAGCGCAAGCGTAACTTCCGCGCTCTGTGGATCCAGCGTATCAACGCCGCCGTCCGCAGCCATGACGAAGCCCTGACATACAGCCGCTTCATCAATGGTCTGAACATGGCCGGTATTGAAGTTGACCGTAAAGTTCTGGCCGATCTGGCCGTGCACGAGCCCGACGCTTTTGGTGCGATCGTGCGCCAGGCTCAGTCCGCACTCGCTGCCTGATTTAGCAGCCTGATCTGACAGCCCACGAGTTGTTAAGGCTTAGACAAATTCAAAGGCCGCTCCACTGGGGGCGGCCTTTTTGTTGTGCGGGCGTTTAGCGCGGGCCTCGCAACCTGGTGACGTGTCGTAATGGTGGTTCTGTGAGGGTTTAAATCGGTTTCAGGTTGTGTTGCGCGCCTCCTGCAATAGGTTGCCGGTGGATGTGAAACGGAACAGGTGATCTGCAATGAATATCAAAGTTGTTTGGGCGTTGGGGGCGGTGTTGTTGTCTGGCTGTGTCAGTGGTGGCGGTGACGGCAGCGGTGAGGCCTTTTTGACACGACCTGCTCAGGTCGAGGGTAAAACGATTACCGATGCCCTGGTTGCAACCTGCTGGAAACAGGCCGGTATCAAAGGTGATATGTACAAGTTCATGACTCCGGAAGAGGCTGTTGGACTTCAGCCCGGCGGCTTATTTTCCAAAAGCCAGCATGCCGCCTTTACCGCCTGCCTGAGGGCCTGATCAGCGGTGAATACCGGCTTGGGTTTTAGCCGCTTCCACAGCGGCTTTTACCCCTGCTGCTGCCTGCGGTGATCACTGCTAAGATCGGCGCCACCCATGTCCGCGCGCTGAGGAGCTGGGGCTGCCGCGTCTCCACATGAGCTGCGACTAAATTTCTGAACGAGTATTCTGAGGCTGATTTCGCGACCCTCACGGGGGCTCCCGCCCCTGTTTGGTTTTCACCGCAGCGCTCGGCAAATACTGAAACGGGCCCGCCTGCCAAAGCTGGGCCTTGCTTTATTGGTCTCTATTGCGCGTTATGGCGCGATACCGCTAGGCGGCATGACCTTGGACAATGAGCGATATGGCCAAATTTATTCTTCATGTGGGGGATGCCAAATGTGGCAGCACCTCGATTCAAGGCAGCTTAAAGCAGGCGCGCCCGTCGTTGTTGGAAAAGGGGCTGGTTTATGAAACAGGCAGCTCTGGCTTTAATCATGTCGATTTGGTCCGGCTTGTCCGTCCGAAGGCCCGGGGTAACCTCGAAGAGTCGCTCGTGCGTGGCAAAGAAATCGTTGAAATCCTTCGCACCACTTTGAAAAAGGATCAGACGGTTTTGCTCTCGGCAGAGAATTTTTTGACCCTGCCTCCCAAAGAGTTTCTACCTGTTCTCAGGCAGATTTGTCCTGAAGACCCTGAGATCAAGGTGATCGCCTATGTTCGCTCACCGACGGACATGTATCTGTCTTATGCTCAGCAGTACATAAAGGGTGCCCGGCACTTCCCTCAACCTCAACACTTCAATCGCTCACTGGACCGGCTTCTTACTGCTTGGCGTGACTTTCCGTATGTTTCAGAACTCCGGGTGCGCCCCTTTGATCGCAAACGCCTGGTGGGAGGAGATGTCACCGAGGATTTCGCAGCGGTTCTGCAAGACCTCACCGGTCATGAGATTGCCTTACCGCAGGCGGGACGCAACCGATCCCTTTCGGCTGAGCAAATGATCGTTCTGCAGCGTCTTCGCCGGGCCGTGTTATCGGATCACGATGGCAAGCTTCACCCGATTAGCGCGCAGTATATCGGCTGGTTTCTGCAGTTGAACAAGGTCGAGATGATTGGGCACAAGCCGGCTCTGTCAGGCGCAGCCTGCGGCGCAGTGGCCAAGGCAAACCGGGGAATGGTTGCGCGTCTCAACACCCTGTTTCCCGGCGTTGATATGGTGTTGCGCGAGGGCGACGCTGCCCCGTGGAAGGGTGGGACGGATGTCGCCGATCTCTTGGCGGATTATTCGCCTGAAATCGTCTCTCAGCTGATTAGCCTAATGCCGCATTTGTCGCCAGAGCTGCATCAGGGCATGACTGCTCAGGCGCGCAATGCGCTGGAGGCGCTGCTGTCATCCGACCCCGAGAGGCGCCGCAAGCAGTTGCGCCTGACGAAACAGATGTTGCGCGACAGCGATTGTGTTCCGGCGGCGCGTGTTATTCGCCCCAAATTGTTGCGCGTGCTCGAACCCGATTAAAGCCGTCAAAGCGCCCGGAAGGCCATATTGCAGCATTGGGGCGTAGGATCACAGTCCCCGGACACTTGCTTTCAGCCGCCGCTGTGGTAGCAGAGCTTAAGTTCAAACTCAGGGGACCGTCATGGACGATCTTAAGACAAAATATCTTAGTGACATCGCCAATGCCGGTGACGAAGACGCGCTGGAGACGATCCGGCTTTCTGCGGTAGGCAAAAAGGGCGAGGTCAGCCTGAAAATGCGTGAGCTGGGCAAAATGACGCCCGAAGAGCGCCAGGTGGCAGGCCCGGCGCTGAATGCGCTGAAGGATGAGATCAACTCGGCCCTGGCCGCCAAAAAGGCAGCCCTTGGGGATGCCGCGCTCGACGAGCGTCTGCGCACCGAATGGCTGGATGTCACCCTGCCGACACGCCCCAGCCGCCAGGGCAGCCTGCACCCGATCAGCCAGGCCCAGGAAGAGCTGACGGCGATCTTTGCCGAACTGGGTTTCTCTGTTGCCGAAGGCGCACGGATCGAGACCGACTGGTACAACTTTGACGCCCTGAACATCCCCGGTCACCACCCGGCGCGGGCCGAGATGGACACCTTTTACATGCACCGTGCCGAGGGTGACGAACGCCCGCCGCATGTGCTGCGCACCCACACCAGTCCGGTGCAGATCCAGTCGATGGAAAAAATGGGCGCGCCACTGCGGGTCATCTGTCCCGGTGGTGTTTACCGCGCCGATTATGACCAGACCCACACGCCGATGTTCCACCAGGTCGAAGGTCTGGCGCTGGACAAGGATATCTCAATGGCGAACCTCAAGTGGGTGCTTGAGGAATTTGTCAAAAGCTTCTTTGAGGTGGACGATGTTGAGCTGCGCTTCCGCGCGTCACACTTTCCCTTCACCGAGCCTTCCGCCGAGGTCGACATTCGCTGCTCTTGGGACAATGGCCAGCTGAAGATCGGCGAAGGCGACGACTGGATGGAGATCCTGGGTTCTGGCATGGTGCACCCCAAGGTGATCGCGGCCGGTGGTATTGATCCTGATATCTATCAGGGTTTTGCCTTTGGCATTGGCATCGACCGGCTGGCGATGCTGAAATACGGTATCCCCGACCTACGCGCCTTCTTTGATTCTGACCTGCGCTGGCTGCGCCACTACGGCTTCCAGTGTCTGGACGTGCCGACGCTGCATGGCGGTCTTAGCCGCTAGCCCATACCTTTTTCGCAGGACGCCAGTCTTGTTTCGCGCCCGTCTGCAAATGGCGGGCGCTTTGCGTTTCGGGCAATGGCATTTGTTTCGCCCGGTGGCACACCGGGCAGCGCCCGACCCGCCCCCACAGGGCGGGCGCTTTGCACCCACCCTTCGGGTCAGGCGCTGCCCTTGTTGTTGGTGCGCTGGCGTTGCTCTTTGCCAGAAGTCAGGGATAAGCTCTCTACAGAGTTGCATCGATTTTAGGATTTGAGCGAATGGCTTCTGTCGAAGTGATGACGGCCTGCGAGAATGTCTGCCGGGATTTTAGCTGGTTGTGGGCTATAGATGCACGTGTTTGGCAGGGGCTGCTTACTATTGTGGCGGCGGTGATCGCATCAGGCACGGCCTTACACATCGCCGTGCGTGTCTACCCTCGGCAAAAGAAAGTTGACCAAATACTCCAAATCGAACTGGAGCAACGCACTGTTTACAAAGAAATAGTTGCTTCGGTTAATGCGCTGACAGAATCCATTTCTAAAATCAGCACAACGAACCCGGAAGACGCACGCTCAACTATCGAATTTTGTCTTTCTCAGAAGCGCGAATTGGAAATTATGCTGGTGCAAACTTCCATTCTGTCTGATGCAAACATCGTGAAGTGCGTTGCCGAATGCATTGAGCAGGTTGACGGCATGTTAAAGAAAATTGCGACGGAGCTTCAGCGGACCGTTTCTGACAGCGATGCTTTCCAAAGAGTCATGGAAGGCGCAAAGCGTGACGCAATTCGTGAGCTTGATGAAATTCTCACCAAACTACTTAATACAATACGAAAAGAAGCCTTTAGGCTGTCCGGCGACATATTTCTACGCAGTCGGTACCTTGACGGGGAGTAATAGCCGGGCTGCTTGCGGCTCGGCACGTGCCTGTCCGCCCGTTTTACCAAGGGCAAACCTGCTGTTTGATGGCGGGCGCGTTGCGCCCACCCGGGCAGGAGCGCGCGTTGGGGTTGTAGGTTGATCGGGACATTTCCCAAGGGGACGTTTAGCTGCAAGAAGAGATTGCCCACGCATTTGCGCCGCGCCTGCTGCGCTCCTTGCGTCTTGCGGGCCAGCAAGACTTGCGCCGGGCGCCAATCTTTGTCATTGCCTATGCCTGTATACGCATGGCTTGCCATAGGACCCTTGACCGATGAAATTCACTCTTTCCTGGCTGAAAGATCACCTCGACACTGACGCATCAGTGGATGAGATCGCTGAAACCCTGACCGACCTCGGCCTTGAGGTCGAAGAGATCAGCAATCCTGGCGACCGGCTCAAGGATTTTACCCTGGGCTATGTGAAACACGCCGAAAAGCACCCTGATGCCGACAAGCTGCGCATCTGTCAGGTCGAAACCGACGAGGGTGATCTGCAGATCATCTGCGGAGCACCCAACGCGCGTGAAGGCATCACCGTGGTGGTCTGCAAGCCGGGCATGTATATCCCGGGGCTCGACATCACCATTGGTGTGGGCAAAATCCGCGGCGTTGAAAGCTACGGCATGATGGCCTCCGAGCGCGAGCTGGAGCTGTCGGACGAGCATGACGGCATCATCGAGCTGGCTTCGGGTGCCGTGGGGGGCCGCTTTGTTGACTGGCTGGCGGCAAATCAGCCCGCCAAAGTAGATCCGGTGATCGAGATCGCCATCACGCCAAACCGCCCCGACGCATTGGGCATTCACGGTATCGCCCGTGATTTGGCAGCGCGGGGGCTTGGCACGCTGAAAACACCGGACTTTGCGCCGGTTGCCGGCACGTTTGAAAGCCCGATCAAAGTCACCATTGATGCAGACACTCTGGACGGCTGCCCGCTGTTCACCGGGCGTCTTATCCGGGGGGTAAAGAACGGCCCCAGCCCGCAGTGGCTGCAGGACCGGCTGACGGCCATCGGGCTGCGGCCCATCTCCGCGCTGGTCGATATCACCAACTTCTTTACCTATGACCAGAACCGCCCGCTGCATGTCTTTGACGCGGCCAAGGTCACGGGCGATCTGCGGGTGCACCGGGCCGTGGGTGGCGAGGTGATGAAAGCGCTGGATGAAAAAGACTACACCTTTGCCGCCGGGCAGATGGTGATCTCGGACGACACCGGCGTCGAAAGCATCGCAGGCATCATGGGCGGCGACGCGACAGGCTGTACCGAAGAGACTGTGGATGTCTTCCTGGAAAGCGCATTCTGGGATCATGTGCAGATCGCGCTGACGGGTCGCGCGCTCAAGATCAACTCGGATGCCCGCTACCGCTTTGAGCGCGGCGTCGACCCTGAGTTCACCATCGAGGGACTGCATCGCGCCACCCAGATGATTCTGGATCTCTGCGGCGGCGAGGCCTCGGAAGTGATCATTGCCGGTGATGTGCCGGATCACGCGCGCGCCTACAAGCTGGACGCAGAACGGGTGCAGTCGCTGGTCGGTATGGATATCCCCGAAAGCGATCAGCGCCAGACCCTGACCCGCCTTGGATTTCGCCTTGAGGGCAACATGGCGCATGTGCCCAGCTGGCGCCCGGATGTGCAGGGGGAGGCTGATCTGGTGGAAGAAGTCGCCCGGATTGCGTCCCTGACTAAACTGCAGGGCATACCGCTGCCGCGTGTAACCGAGGGCATTCCAAAGGCCGTTATGACGCCGCAGCAGCGCCGCCAGCAGATGGCACGGCGCACCGCAGCCAGCCTCGGCTATAACGAGGTGGTCAGCTATACCTTTATCGATAAGGCATCGGCGGCGCTGTTTGGCGGCGGTGAGGATACCACCATGCTGGCCAACCCGATCTCGTCCGAGATGTCGCATATGCGCCCTGCCTTGCTGCCGGGGCTGTTGCAGGCGGCAGCGCGCAATCAGGCGCGTGGCTTTATGGATCTGGCGTTCTTTGAGGTTGGCCCCGCCTTTCACGGTGGCGAGCCGGGCGAGCAGCACAATCTGATCTCAGGCATACTGGTGGGCAACACCGGCCCCAAAGATGTGCATGGCTCTGCGCGCGGCGTCGATACCTTTGACGCCAAGGCCGATATCGAGGCGATTCTGGCCGCCATCGGCGCCCCTGCCAAGGTGCAGATCCTGCGCGGCGCGCAGAGCTGGTGGCATCCGGGTCGTCACGGCAAGATCTGTCTGGGCCCGAAAAAGGTGCTTGGCATCTTTGGTGAACTGCACCCCAAGGTGATCAATGCCATGGGCGTCAAAGGCCCGGTTGTTGCCTTTACTATCTGGCCGGACGAGGTGCCGCTGCCGCGCAAAAGCGGCGCCACCCGCGCCGCCCTTGGTCAGAGTGATCTGCAGGCGGTCGAGCGTGACTTTGCCTTTGTGGTTGATGCCGAGGTCGAAGCGCTGACGCTTGTCAATGCCGCCTCCGGTGCTGACAAGGCGCTGATCACTGAGGTCCGTATCTTTGACGAGTTCATTGGTGGGTCTTTGGGCGAGGGCAAAAAATCCCTGGCCTTTACCGTGCGCCTGCAGCCCAGCGACAAGACGCTGAAAGAAAAAGACATTGAGGCGGTAAGCGCGAAAATCATCGCCAAGGTAGCCAAAGCCACAGGCGGCACCCTGCGCGGCTGAGGCAAGCAGGGGGCAAGGCTGTTCCTGGAAACTGACAAGGCGTGTCCATCGCGGGGCGCGCCTTTTTCATGTTCCAGCCTGTTCATGTTCCTGCCTGGGCAACTTGTGGGCCCGATTTGAGCCCAAACGTACCGTTTCGTCTACCTGAATTCTCTTTTCTATGAACGATGTGTGGCCAACCACCAGACGTTGCCACATGGGTCCTTGATACCAGCCATTCGGTCGCCATGCGGTCGATCATTCGGCTCCATCAGAGACGCCGCCCCCAATTTCAAAGCCAAATCATATACCCGATCGGCATCGTCAACATACAGGTGCATCTGAGATGTATTGGCTGCGTAGTCGTCCGTGCCTTCATTCAGCATGATGATTGAGTTGCCAATTCGGAGACGTGCGTGCTGGATGCGGTTGTCAGCATATCTGCTTTCCTTGATCACCGAAGCATCGAATGCAGCAGTTAGAAATTCGATCAACCGGTCTGCGTCGACAACTGTGAAATAGGGTGTAATTGATTGATACCCTTCCGGCGTGCTGCCTCCGTCGTCCATGTCAGGCTCCTTTGCAAGTTCTTTGCAGGGTGTCAGAGTCGGTCGATGTCCGCAATGTTCGGCAGAGCCGACCAGCGCGATATGCAGAAGCGCTTCTTGGTTTGCGCGCGCTTTGGAGATGAAGAGCCGGGCGTCTGGCCTCAGTCATGGATCCGGTTTATGCAGGTGTCAGAAAAGATATTGATCGCACAGAAGGGACCGCATCCATGACACTAAAGGTTTATCTTTCCGGAGAGATCCACACCGACTGGCGCGAGCAGATCATCGCGGGCGCTAAGGGGTTGGATGTGAGCTTTCAGGGGCCGGTAACGGACCATGCCGCAAGCGATGATTGTGGCGTGGCGATTCTGGGGGCTGAGGACAGCAAATTTTGGCATGACCATAAGGGCGCCAAGCTCAACGCGATCCGCACCCGTAAGGGAATTGAAGAGGCCGATGTTGTCGTGGTGCGCTTTGGGGAGAAATACAAACAGTGGAACGCGGCCTTTGATGCCGGCTATGCCGCCGCCCTTGGTAAGTCGATCATTGTGCTAAGCCAGGCCGAGCATCAGCACGCGCTGAAAGAGGTGCATGCCGCCGCTCTTGCCGTGGCAGAAGAACCCCGTCAGGTGGTTGAGATCCTGTCCTATGTCCTGACAAGCGCGCTGCCTTAATGACGGCACCGGTTCTGACGACAGAGCGGCTGGTTCTGCGACCACATTGCCTTGCGGACTTTGACGATGTGGCGGCCCTTTGGGCGGATCCTGAGGTGGTGAAATACATCAGTGGCAAACCCAGCAGTCGCGAGGCCTCTTGGGCGCGGCTGCTGCGCTACATCGGTCACTGGCAGGCGCTGGATTATGGCTATTGGGCCGTTTGCGACCGGGCAGATGGCGCCTATCTGGGCGGGGCCGGTTTTGGCGAGTATCAACGCCAGATTTCACCGCCTCTGCCACAGGTGCCCGAGGCAGGTTGGGCGCTGACACCACGGGTGCATGGGCGCGGACTGGCCACCGAGGCGGTTGCGCGGATGCATCAATGGGCCGATGAGGCGCGCGACTGGCCGCAGACGGTGGCAATTATGGACCCGGACCATGCCGCCTCTCAGCATGTGGCCAGCAAGCTGGGATACCGTAAAACACAGGTGGCGGACTATGACGGTGAGCCGGTGCAGGTGATGTGTCGCCCAAACCCGGCGTCCAGTTGATGCGTTTTGGGCCTGCGAGAACCGTTCGTTAACAGCCGCAGCCTAGAGTAGCCCGCAACACGGTTTTAACTCAGGCAAACAAAGTGTGTCCCGGCTCTGGGGCGCCAGCGGACAATCTCAATGCACAATCGTCGTAGCGCGACCAAAGACGTCACCCCCCAAAGCGAAGACACGGGGCTGTTCAAAAAGGACCTGGGGCAATTCCCAGTTGCTCTGGTGCCGCATATGAAGCGCAGCAGCCGGGGAGATCTGGTGATCCGGGGATACCTGAATGGGACGTCGGAAATCTACGTGATTTTTGCCGGACGGCGGGCCAAGGAGGCAGCCCCTATCGAAAACCTCCTGAACGCCAAATTTACCAGGGCGGTTGAGGAGGCCGCAAAGGCGCGCAGGGCGCCGCCTGAGGTGAACAAAATCCGCTTGCCGTTGAATGTGGAAGGGGCCTGGAGGTCGCGGTTTCAACGGGACGTGTCCGGTTGGGATCACAGAAGTTATCAGTTTCTGGCGTCACGCTGGGCTTTTTTGGATGCAGATGGCATGACCAATCTGGGCGGCCGTCCTCCCTTTACCTGAAACACCCCACCAAAGGCGGGGTGTCTGTCTGATAAGAAGAGTGCCCAGTGACTAGAGGGCCCTGTGAGCAGAGCGCCCGTTTGGCCCTGATGATGCGCCGGAGCGCTATGCTTGGCGCTGGATTTCCACAGTGTGGGGATAGGGGATCGAGATGCCTTTGGCGTCAAAGGCTTCTTTGACGGCCTGGGTCATGGCAAATTTCACTTCCCAGTAGTCAGCAGCATCGCACCAGATCCGGGTGGTGAGATCAACCGAACTGTCGCCAAGGTTTGTAACCCGCACCCATGGCTCGGGGTCCTGTTTGATGCGGCTGTCTGCCGCGGCCAGTGCCAGGATCACCTCTTTTGCAGCATCAGCGCTGTCGCCGTAGTCGATGCCAAAGACCAGATCAACGCGACGGGTGTCGTGATGCGAGTAATTGGTGATGATCGAGCCCCAGGCCTGACCATTGGGGATAATGATCTGCACATTGTCCGGCGTTACCAGCTCGGTCACAAACAGGTTGAGATCCTTTACGGTGCCGGCGGTGCCGCCGATATCAACGTATTGTCCCAGCTTGTAGGGGCGAAACAGCACCAGCATAAAGCCGGCCGCCAGATCGCTCAGGGTGCCCTGCAGCGCCAAACCAATGGCCAGCGTGGCAGCCCCCATCATCGCGACCAGACTGGTGGCCTCGATGCCAAAGATGCCCAGCACGGCAATCAGCACCACCGCAATCAGCACCCAGCGCACCATACTGGCGACAAAATTGCCAAGGGTAGCGTCAATTCCGGGCATTGCATTGATCCGGGAGCGAATGGCACTGCTCACCATCCCTGCGGCGATCCAGCCGATGATGAGGACAGCAAGGGCTTTGAGGCCACTCAGTACCAATGGCCAATACGCATAGCCTTGTTCAATAAGATCTTCCATGTCTGAACCGTTCTTTCGTTTTTTCTGATTTCGTGCGGATGAAGCACTCTTGGCCCGGAGCCACAAGGGGAGCGTTTTGGCAAAAAGCCCCCAACCCGGCGCAAGGCAGGTTGGGGGCTCTGAAAGTCGGCAACATACCCTGTGGTGAGGTTACTTCTTCAGCGAGTCGCGGATTTCCATCAGGATATCCAGTTCGCTGGGGCCTGCGGGCGCCTCGGGCGCGGGTGCTGCTTCTTCTTTACGGCTGGCAGCCTCTTTCACCTTGTTGACGTAGCGCACCAACATAAAGACCACAAAGGCGATGATGAGGAAGTTGATCACGGCCATGATAAAGGCGCCATGGGCAAAGACAGCGGCGCCGGCTTCGCGGGCGGCCTCAAGCGAGGCACCGGCGGCTACTTCGCCGGAGAGCACGATATAAGAGTTGGTAAAGTCCATGCCGCCGGTGAAAACGCCGATGATTGGGTTGATGAGGTCGCCAACCATGGATTTCACGATTGCTGTGAAGGCGGCGCCAACGATGATACCAACGGCCATGTCCATGACATTGCCCTTGGCGATGAAGTCTTTGAATTCTGAAAGCATCTGGTTTTCGTCCCTTTGAAATGTTCCTCTTGCGCGACCTTGGTCAGTCGTCTGCTTGGAACGCTTAATTGGACTATGGAATGCACCTTTGTTGCTAGGGGGAGCTAGGGGGAAATTGTCCAAGATCCTCTCAAATCGCGGCCTGAACGGTCATTTTTGCAAAAAAACACCCGTACATGTAAAAACACGGGCGGGTGGGGTGCTTTTTTGCCTGCAGCCTGGTCAGGATTTCAGCGCCAGACTTGGGGAGATCACATCCAGTCCCAGCGCCTTGCCAACCGCATAGTAGGTCAGTTTTCCCGCATGCACGTTGAGACCATTCAGCAGATGCGCGTCGTCTTCGCAGGCCTTGCGCCAGCCCTTGTTGGCCAGGTTCAGCATAAAGGGCAGGGTGGCATTGCCAAGCGCCTGGGTCGAGGTGCGGGCAACCGCGCCGGGCATATTGGCCACGCAGTAGTGCATGATGCCGTCAACCTCGTAGATCGGGTCGGCATGGGTGGTGGCGCGAGAGGTCTCAAAGCAGCCGCCCTGATCGATGGCCACATCCACAAGTGCCGCGCCGGGCTTCATTTCGCTGAGCATCGCCCGCGACACCAGCTTGGGGGCTTCGGCGCCGGGGATCAGCACGGCACCGATCACCATATCGGCCTCTCGCACCAGCTCAGCTGTGGCACCGGCCGTGGAATACTGGTTTTTGAAATCGCGTCCAAACACATCGTCAAGGTATTTCAGGCGGGCCAGTGAGCGATCCAGAATGGTCACATCCGCGCCCATGCCTGCGGCGATCCTGGCCGCATGGGTGCCGACAACGCCGCCGCCAATGACCACGACCCTGGCCGGGGCCACGCCGGGCACGCCGCCCATCAGGATGCCGCGGCCGCCATTGGCCTTTTGCAGGGTCCAGGCGCCAACCTGCGGCGCCAGACGGCCGGCAACTTCGGACATCGGCGCCAGTAAAGGCAAACCGCCGCTACGGTCGGTGACGGTCTCATAGGCGATGGCGGTGCAGCCAGAGGCCAGCAGATCGTGGGTCTGGGCCGGATCGGGGGCCAGGTGCAGATAGGTGAACAGCAACTGACCTTCGCGCAGCATCTTGCGTTCAATCGCCTGCGGCTCCTTTACCTTGACGATCATGTCAGCAGTGGCAAAAATCTCTTCGGCGGTATCAATGATCGCGGCACCGGCAGCGATGTAGTCCTCGTCGGTAAAGCCCGCGCCAAGGCCGGCGCCTTTTTGAACAAGCGCCTGATGCCCATGATTGACGGCTTCGTGGGCGGCGTCTGGCGTCATGCCAACGCGAAATTCCTGCGGCTTTATCTCTGTGGGGCACCCGATTTTCATGATCTCTCCTCCGTTTTCCTTGCGTCAGTCTGACGCGGCTCGTGCAAAATGTGCTGCTTTTTTGTGCGGTATAAAAACAAGACTTTCGAAGAATCTTCGACTACACCTGCGTAATGCAGCAAGAATCGTTGAACAAATGTCTCTAGATAACACAGATCGTCGCATCCTACAGGTTCTGCAGCGTCAGGGGCGGGTCTCTAATGCGGATCTCAGTGAGCGGGTGAATCTCTCAGCCTCGGCCTGCCACCGCCGGGTGCAGCGGCTCGAGAGCGATGGCTATATCAAGGACTATGTCGCCCTGTTGGATGCCCGCAAAATGGCGGTGCCCACAACGGTTTTTGTCGAGATCACCCTGCAGGGCCAGGCGGACGAGCTGCTGGATGGCTTTGAGCGCGCGGTGGCCCGGATACCGGATGTGCTGGAGTGCCATCTGATGGCGGGAACGGCGGACTACCTGCTCAAGGTAGTGGCCGAGAATACTGATGATTTTGCCCGTATTCACCGCCAGCATCTGGCGCGCTTGCCGGGGGTGGCGCAGATGCAGTCGAGCTTTGCTCTGCGCACGGTCTTTAAGACCACTGCTTTGCCCGTCTAGTTAGGCCGGTCTAGTTAGGCCTGCGTGATTTCACAACACGCGCGGATTGCGCTCAAGCTGCTGAAAGCCGGGTAGTTTCTTGGCTTCGCTCTGTTGCGCCGGGAGCAAGTGTGATCAGATGCGGCAAAGATGTGAGCAGGAGGCAGGTCATGGAGTGGGACTATATTGTGGTGGGCGCGGGCAGCGCCGGGTGCGTTATTGCCAAGCGGTTGAGCGAGGCAGGCCACAGGGTCTTGCTGCTGGAGGCCGGCGGCAAGGACAATTACCACTGGGTGCATATCCCGATGGGTTATCTCTATTGCATCAACAATCCCCGCACCGACTGGATGTATCGCACTGCCGCTGAGGCCGGTCTTAACGGACGCTCGCTGATCTATCCCCGTGGTAAGGTGCTGGGCGGCTGTTCCTCCATCAATGGTATGCTGTATCTGCGGGGGCAGGCCGCGGATTATGACGGCTGGCGGCAGCGCGGCCTTACGGGCTGGGGCTGGGAGGATGTGCTGCCCTATTTCAAAAAATCCGAAGACTATGTCGAGGGTGCCTCAGAGATGCACGGTGAAGGCGGCGAATGGCGGGTGGAAAACCAGCGCCTGCATTGGGATGTGCTGGACGACTGGATGGAGGCGGCTGCCAGCTGGGGGCTGCCAAAGGTCAGTGATTTCAACAGGGGCAATAACGAGGGGGTTGGCTACTTTCGGGTCAATCAGCGCGGTGGCTGGCGGATGAACACGGCCAAGGCGTTTTTGCGCACGGCCACGGGCCAGACGCTGAAGGTCGAAACCAAGGCACATACCCGCCGTATCCTGATCGAGGACGGCCGCGCTGTCGGGGTCGAATACGACAAGGGCGGCGTGACCCACCAGGTGCGGGCGCGTGGCGAGGTGGTGCTGTCGGCGGGGGCGGTGAACTCGCCGCAGATCCTGCAGCTGTCGGGGCTGGGGCCGGGCGCGCTGTTGCAGCAGCACGGCATTGAGGTGTGCCGGGATATGCCCGGCATCGGCGCCAATCTGCAGGACCATTTGCAACTGCGCTGTGCCTGGCGTCTTGAGACCGGGCGGACGCTGAATACGCTGGCAAACTCGATGCTGGGCAAGGCCAAGATTGGGCTGGAATATCTGTTGAAACGGTCGGGGCCGATGTCGATGGCCCCCAGTCAGCTGGGGGCGTTTTCGCGCTCACGGCCCGATCTGGCGACGCCGGATTTGGAATACCATGTGCAGCCGCTGACCCTGGAGGCCTTTGGCCAGCCATTGCATGATTTCCCCGGCCTTACCGCCAGCGTCTGCAACCTGCGCCCCGAAAGCCGGGGCACGGTGCAGATTGCCTCGAATGATCCGCATCAGGCCCCAGAAATTGCGCCGAATTACCTCTCGACCGAGGGCGACCGACAGGTTGCCGTTGCCGCCATCCGGCAGGCCCGCGCCATCATGGCGCAGCCTGCGATGCGCGCCTATGGGCCGCAGGAGATGAAACCGGGAGGGGGTTCTGATGAGGTGGAGGATCTGATGAAAGCCGCCGGAGACATTGGCACCACGATTTTCCACCCCACCTGCACGGTGCATATGGGGGTGGAGGACACGGCACCGCTGGATGGTGATCTGCGCCTGCGCGGGATTCGCGGCCTGAGGGTGGCTGATGCCAGTGCCATGCCGACGATCCCCAGTGGCAACACCAATGCGCCCAGCATCATGATCGGGGAAAAGGCTGCAGAGCTGATCCTTGCGGCCACCAGAGGTTAGGCTGCCCTGCGTGATGACGCATGAGACTGATGCCAGGATGTCGCAAGGGTTGTAAATGCGCTTGCACCTCCTGGCAAAATTCGCTTCCCTAGGGCGACACAGAGGCCAAAAGCCGCGAGCTGCATTGCAAGGCTCGCCTCATGCCTCTGGAAGGTCACGCTGGGGAAAATTTGCCTCCAGATGACATCAAAGGATCACACTGGCTTGATAGTGGGATCCGCAATGACAAAACATTGAAGGAATGCGCCCGTGACCAGCGATACCGACCCTGATTCTTATGATTGGCTCGAAGCCGAACTGCAGGACACGTTGGACGAGGATATCGAAATTGAATTCGCCGAACCGATGCTGTCGATGGAGCTGCGCAAGATCTACCGCGAACAGCACCCAGAGATGCTCGATCGCAAGGTCTATTTCCGTAACCTGCTGCGTCTGCAGGCTGAGCTGATCAAGCTGCAGGATTGGGTGGTTCAGACGGGGGCCAAGGTTCTGGTGATCATGGAAGGGCGTGACAGTGCCGGTAAGGGCGGCGTGATCAAGCGCATCACCCAGCGGCTTAACCCGCGGGTGGCCCGGGTGGTGGCGCTGCCCGCGCCCAGTCGGCGCGAACAAAGCCAGTGGTATTTCCAGCGCTATGTGCCGCATCTGCCAGCTGGTGGCGAGATCGTGCTGTTTGACCGCTCCTGGTATAATCGCGCCGGGGTGGAACGAGTGATGGGCTTTGCGGACGACGCCCAGGTTGAGACGTTTTTCCGAGATGTGCCCGAATTTGAACGAATGCTGGTGCGCTCAAATACCATCGTTCTGAAATACTGGTTTTCGATCACCGATGAAGAGCAGCAGCTGCGGTTTATGATGCGTATTCATGATCCGATGAAGCAGTGGAAACTATCTCCGATGGATCTGGAGAGCCGGATCCGCTGGGAGCAATACACCACCTCCAAGGAAGAGATGTTTGAGCGCACCAATATCCCTGAGGCGCCCTGGTATATCGTGGAAGGCAACGACAAAAAGCGCGAGCGGCTGAACTGTATCGAGCATCTCTTGAGCAAGATCCCCTATCAGGATGTCCCGAGCGACAAGGTCTCATTGCCGGACCGGGAGTATAACCCGGATTATGAGCGCCGGGTGTTGCCAGATGAGCTATATGTGCCGAAAATCTACTGAGACTTGAACACTACAGAGACCTGAGCAGCGGGCTCCGGCCAGAGACAAAGGGGGCTCCCGCCAGAAAAGGGGGGGGGCTCCCGCCAGTTTTGCGGCCTTCTGAAGAAGGCCCCACACTGTTGGGCCCGGCGCTGCGCCTGCGGCGCAGCACCGTTCAAAACTGGCCAGACCGCACCTAACCAGACCGCAGTTAGTCTGACGGGGCCTAATCTGATGCTCCGATATTGTCTAAGAAGCGCTGCAGATAGGCGGTGAAGGCGGCGGTCTCTTCGGCTGTGAACCCTTTGAGCAGGTCTTTTTGACGGGTCACGGCCTGGGGCAGGATTTTGCCGTGCAAGTCTTGCCCGGCCTGTGTGAGGGTCCAGGATTTTTGCCGCGGATCATCGCCAAGGGCTTTGGCCTGGGCCAACCCGTTGCTCTCGAGCTGGTGCAGCGAGCGGCTGACCGCTGCCTTGTCGATACCGGTGAGCCGGGCGGCCACTGCAACCGAGCAGCCGGGCGCCCGTGTCAGCATCACCAGCATACGCCAATCCATCACGCCAATGCCAAACTCGGCCTGGTAGGCCCGGGTGGCCTCGCGGGTCAGGCGGTTGCCGGCAAAGGTCACCAGAACCACCGGGCTGTTGCGAAAGCTGAGGGTGGGCGCGGCCGGGTCATTTGCGCTGCCGTCTGGCGAGACGATGAACATGTCATCTGGCAAGGAGGGGGTATCACTCATGTCGCCACCATAGAGAGCATGTGTTGACAGATCAACACATCGGCCCTTCACTGGTGATACAGGGGGCAATGGGAGTGTGTATGATGCCACGGGGCAAACACTATGAAATAGACCTGGGAGCGTTCTGGCAGGATCCCTATCCGGATCTTGCCGCCATGCGGGCGCAGGCTCCGGTGGTCTATGTGCCGCAATTGCAGGCCTATCTGATCACCCGGCGGGACGATATCTTTCGCGAAGAAAAACTGACGAGAGTTTTCTCATCCGAGCAGCCAGAGGGTTTGATGACCCAGTTGATGGGGCAAAACATGATGCGCCAGGATGGCGCGCCGCATCTCGCGGAACGCAGGGCGATCTTTCCGACGGTGTCCCCAAAGACGGTGCGAGATCACTGGATGGCCCAGTTTCGCGCCCTGACAGCTGAAATTTTGGCTGAGCTGGCCCCAACTGGGCGCTGTGATCTGGTGAGAGACTACGCAATGGGTGTGTCAGCTGAAGCGCTAAAGCGGGTGACCGGGCTGACCAATCTGGCGGCTTTTGAGATGGACAGGGTGAGCCAGCACATGATTGATGGCTGCGCCAACTACGCCGCTGATCCCGAGGTAGAGCGCCGCTGCCGGGCTGCGACCCAGCTGATTGATGACTGCATCAGCGAAAAGCTTACACAGGTGATCGCGCCTGAGGATCGTTCGCTTTTGGCGGTGCAGCACCGGTCCGGACTGAGCGAGGCGGCACTGCGGGCCAATATAAAGCTTGCGATCTCTGGTGGGCAGAACGAGCCGCGCGATGCCATTGCCGGCACGGTCTGGGCTTTGCTGCGCCACCCCGGGCAACTGCACGAGGTGCAGCAAGGGCGTGCCAGCTGGTTGCAGGCCTTTGAAGAATACGCCCGCTGGATTTCCCCTATCGGGATGTCACCGCGCCGCGTTGCTGAGAAATATGAGTTGCACGGGGTTACGCTTTTGCCCGGGGATCGCGTGTTTTTGATGTATGGCTCGGGCAATCGCGATGAGCGGGTGTTTCGGCGCCCTGACCAGTTTGATCTGGGGCAGGACTGTGCGCAGGCGATCTCTTTTGGCGCCGGGCCGCATTTTTGTGCCGGGGCCTGGATCTCTAAAGCCCTGATTGCCCAGACGGCCTTGCCGATGCTGTTTCAGGCCTTGCCCGATCTGCAGCTTGATGGAGAGACAAGTTTTGGCGGCTGGGCCTTTCGGGGACCCATCTCTGTGCCTGTGGTCTGGTCGGGGGCCTCGACTGCTGCGGCGGTTGCACCAGACCCTGTGTAGCAGCAAGCCAGTAGAGCCAGTCGTGCTGCGGCTAAACGAACCTATTGGTCCGGTTTGACCCGGGTTTGGCTCAGGTTTGCCCCGCTTGGAGCGGCTGCAAACTTGGAGAGGCTGCAAGGCTGTCGGGATCTGCAGGGCGCACGGATTGGGGGAAATGGGGTCCCGAGATGGCAATAGCCTTGTGCGCAGGGGTAAGGCGAGCGCCGCAATGACTTTTTTGGGGGGGGGCGCGTTGCCACCTCGGGGTAGGGCCGGGTGTTCCAGATCCGGCGGTAGAAACATGGGGAAGGAACCCTAAGGTGTTGCCCAATATAAATCACTATAGGGGAGTGCACGCCGTGAATGCACGTTAAAGTTTAGTTTGGCGGCGATTTTATTCCTGTAGGGCTGCCTTGCTGCGTCACGCCGGACAATACGAG
Source organism: Phaeobacter sp. SH40 (assembly GCA_965641885.1). GTDB lineage: Bacteria > Pseudomonadota > Alphaproteobacteria > Rhodobacterales > Rhodobacteraceae > Pseudophaeobacter. The sequence goes on from OZ282574.1 coordinate 301,782, forward strand.
CTCAAAAGCAGGAGAGGCGCAAAGGCCGGAGACTGGGGGAAACGGCGGAGGTGAGGCCCAGTCGGCAAGGTTTGGCCCTAAAAAGTATGGTCCTAAAAAAGACAAACCCCCGAGCCAGGGCGCGGGGGTCATCATTTTGTGTCCAGAAAAAACTGGAAGCTCAAAAGGGCGATAGAAGGAGCTTAGAGCATACCTTCGCGTTCAGCTTTTTTACGCGCCAGTTTACGGGCACGACGAATTGCTTCAGCTTTCTCGCGCGCATTTTTCTCGGACGGCTTCTCGAAATGTTGCTTGAGCTTCATTTCGCGAAAAACGCCTTCACGCTGCAGCTTTTTCTTCAGAGCGCGGAGCGCCTGATCGACATTGTTGTCACGAACACTAACCTGCATGTGGTTTTCACCACCTTTCTAGATAGAGTTGCAAGGATTTGCAGGAACGGGCCATATAGCAAAGCGCATGTACCTTGTCCAGTACTGTGATATTAGGGGGAGACTCCCCGCATGACTGGGGAAAATCAGCAGTTTCATTCCGGGAGTAACCCTATGACAAGACAGGAACATCAAACGAATGCGGGCGCCAGTTCCGACCTTGAAACGCTGCTGCTGGACGCGGCTTTGTTGCATGTGGTGTTTGATGGCTGGTCCCAGGCCACGTTTGAGGCCGCGATCGCCGATTGTGGTGTCAATCCGGTTCTGGCGCGGGCGATCTGCCCACGTGGGGCTGTGGATCTGGCCCTCGCTTATCACCGCCGCGGTGATCGGGCGATGCTGGCGCGTTTTGCCAGTGCAGACCTCTCTGATCTGCGGTTTCGCGATAAGATTGCCACCCTGGTGCGCTACCGGCTCGAGGCAGTCGAGGACAAGGAGGCGGTGCGCCGTGGCGTGACGCTTTTTGCGATGCCGCACCATGCGGCTGAGGGGCTAAAGGCCGTCTGGGGCACCTGCGACGCCATCTGGACGGCGCTGGGTGACACTTCAGAGGATTTCAACTGGTACAGCAAGCGCACCACTTTATCGGGGGTCTATTCCGCGACGTTGCTCTACTGGCTGGGCGATGACAGCCCGGACCATCAGGCAACCTGGGAGTTTCTGGACCGGCGCATCGACAACGTGATGCAGTTTGAAAAGGTAAAGGCGGATCTGGGTAAGAACCCCTTGCTCAAACCTCTTCTGGCTGGGCCTGCCTGGCTGTCAGGCCAGATCAGGCGCCCCGCTTCGCGTGATGATTTGCCAGGGCGTCACAACCGGAACTGAGGCTGCGCGTCGCTGACCGAGCCTGTGTTGTCCTGTGTTGTCCTGTGACGCAGCATTCCGGCTGGGCATTGCGGCGCAGTCGGCTCAAGGTAGCGTCAGTAAAATACGACGATCACATGTGCCATAAGCGTGGGTCAGATCCATGTTCCAGATCCATGGGCGGGCGCATAGGCCAGACAGATGAAACCGACTGAACAAAAAGATAAGGATCCCCGCATGAGCGAAATGATGCGCGCCATTGAAATCTCGACCCCCGGCGGGCCAGAGGTTCTCACCCTCACCCAACGACCAATGCCGGTCCCTGCGCATGGGCAAGTGGTGCTGAAAGTTGCCTATGCCGGGGTCAACCGACCCGACGCGTTGCAACGCGCGGGTGCCTACAACCCGCCCCCCGGAGCCAGCGACCTGCCAGGCCTTGAGGCCTCTGGTGAAGTGGTGGCTCTTGGGGACGGTGTGACCGGGCTAGAGATTGGCGACAGGGTCTGTGCCCTGCTGCCCGGCGGTGGCTATGCGGAATATGTCGCGACGCCTGCGGCGCATTGCCTGCCGATCCCTGATGGTTTGAGCCTGAAACAGGCGGCCTGCCTGCCAGAGACCTGCTTTACCGTCTGGTCCAATGTTTTCACCCGTGGCGGGCTCAAGGCCGGTGAGCGGTTTTTGGTGCATGGTGGCTCTTCCGGAATTGGCACAACGGCGATCCAGCTGGCCACAGCGCTGGGCGCGCGGGTCTTCACCACGGCTGGCTCGGATGAGAAATGCCAGGCCTGTCTCGATCTTGGTGCAGAACGTGCCATCAACTACCGCAATGAGGATTTTGTTGAGGTGCTGCGGGCCGAGGGCGGCGCTGACCTGATCCTCGACATGGTGGGTGGCGACTATATCCCGCGCAATATCAAGACGCTGGCTGACGATGGGCGGCTCGTCCATATCGCCTTTCTGTCTGGCCCCAAGGCCGAGCTGAACTTTGCCCAGATCATGATGCGGCGGCTGACAGTGACGGGATCTACCCTGCGGCCACAAAGCGATCTGGCCAAGGCGCGTATCGCGCAGGATCTCTATGAGGTGGTCTGGCCACTGATCGAGGCAGGGAAACTGGCGCCGGTGATGGACAGCGAATTTGCGCTGGAGGACGCCGCAGGCGCCCACGCCCGGATGGAAAGCTCGGGCCATATCGGCAAGATCGTTCTGAATGTTGCTGGCGGTTTGGACTAACGGGCTTTTGCGCCCCAGATCGCGATCTCAGGAGGCTTTGGCCCTGGGGTGAATGAGTGGACAGAACAAAGGCGCGCCCGGCGATGCGGGCGCGCCTTTTACGTTTTGGCGTCGCTGGTTGCAGTTTGATTCTATCGACTCAAAACAGCGCTACCGCACAGGGGTAAAAATCGCGTCCTTTAGCGAACAATCCTTGATCACATCCCTGCCACAGGGCACCGGCTGCATGTCCTTTGACAGGCAGAGGCGTACCTCCTGAATGTGGTGGTCTCGGCAGGTCACGGTGACGCTGTCTTTGTCAAATTCTGGATTGGCCTGCAAAAACGCCTGTTCCACCAGATTGGCGGGCAGGGTCACAGAGCGCTGCAGTTTGCGAAAGATCGCCGGGCGGTTGACGCTGTCATACGCACTGCGTGACAGGGCAAGATAGTCGGTGGCGCGCAGGCCGGAACAGGTGCCGTGTTTCTTCCACTGATGCCAGGCCAGACCGGGAGATCCCATGATATCAGCCATTTCTGCGGTATCACTGCGCCGGGGCGGCGCTTCGGGCGTGCGGCAATAGCTGGGCCAGCCCCGGTGAAACTGTGGCCAGAGCCCATGCAGGGTCCAGCCGTGGTCATGGCGCGGATGACATTGGTCTGATCGCTTGCCGTCGCCTTCGATCTCGCACCAGTTGGGCGACCAGCTGAGGGCTAAAACGTAGTAGTCAAATTCACCGGCTTTCTCGCCATCGGCAAAAACGGCGGTCGTGGTAAGCCCTGTGAGGGCCAAAATAGCTGCTAGCAAGAACCTGCGCATCGCCTCTTTCCTTATGAAATCAGCGCGACTATATAGGACTGAAGTTCCCCGACAATGGAAACCGACCCCAAAACACCGGGGCAGCCTAATTCAGGCGACGGGAAAGATGTATGCCGGGACAAGAAGTTGTAAGGAGATGAGCACATGGCAAAACCATTGATGGCCAAGGCGACCGCCGTGTGGCTGGTGGACAATACAACGATCAGCTTTAAGCAGATCGCAGATTTCGTCGGCATGCACGAGTTGGAAATCCAGGGCATTGCCGATGGCGATGTGGCGACAGGCGTCAAAGGGTTTGACCCGGTCACCAACAATCAGCTGACCCAGGAAGAGATCAACAGCGCCGAAAGCAACCCGCTGCACAAGCTGAAGATCAAGTTTTACGCCGCTGCCGCCGGTGAAGAAAAACGTCGCGGTCCGCGCTACACGCCGCTGTCCAAACGTCAGGACCGGCCCAACTCGATCCTTTGGCTGGTCAAGTTCCATCCCGAACTGACGGATGGTCAGATTGCCAAGCTGGTCGGCACCACCAAGCCGACAATTCAGTCGATCCGCGAGCGCACCCACTGGAATATTTCCAACATGCAGCCCATCGATCCGGTTGCTCTGGGCCTGTGCAAACAGTCCGAGCTGGATTCGATCGTGCAAAAAGCCGCCGCGAAAAAAGCCGCCGAAGGTGGCGTGATGAGCGACGACGAACGCCGCAAGCTGGTCTCTACCGAGCAGTCGCTTGGCATGGACACAGAGCCCAAGATGCCCTCCGGGATTGAAGGCCTCGAAGGCTTCACCCTGGGCGGCGGCAGCTCGCGTCCCTCGAAGAACCCGATTGCGGATGCGGACAGCTTTTTCAATCTGCCCGACGCGAATGACGATGATGACGAGGATGAAGACGCCCGCAGCTGATCTGATCGCGCGCCTTCTGCCAACGCGTGTCGGCTAAGTTTTTTAAGGCCATGCCCGGTGGGGCGTGGCCTTTTTTGTTGGGTGAACCGGACCTTATTGTAACCGGGGCAATGATCTCTTTGTCTTTGAGGGACGCCGCTTTTAGGGTGACGCTACATTGGACAACAGGAGAGCGCCATGAACCAATATGCAGGCATGACCCAAACAGGGGGGCGTAATCAGCCGATCTGCGATCTGCGCAGTGATACCGTGACCCGGCCAGACGCAGGTATGATGGCGGCAATTGCCTCTGCTGATCTGGGAGACGACGTCTACGGCGAAGACCCGCAGGTCAACCGCCTTGAGGCCACTTTGGCTGAGCGTTTGGGCAAGGAGGCCGGGCTCTTTTTGCCGACGGGGACACAAAGCAATCTAGTGGCGCTGCTGGCGCATTGTGGCCGCGGTGAAGAGATTCTGGTGGGGGTCGACTACCATGTGAACAAATACGAGGCCGCCGGGGCCTCGGTTTTGGGCGGTATCGCGTTGTGCCCGCTGCCAATCAGCGAGACGGGCGCGCTACTGCCCGAGGCGATCTGTGCGGCGGTAAAGCCAGACGACAGCCATATGGCGATCAGCCGTCTTTTGTCGCTTGAGAACACCCATAATGGTCAGGCGATCCCGCTGGCGCAAACACAGGCCGCCGCCGATGCGGCGCGGGCATCCGGTCTCGCGGTGCATCTGGATGGCGCTCGGTTCTTTAATGGCATCGCGGCCCTGGGTTGCGCCGAAGCCGATTTGGCCGCCATTCCCGATACCCTGTCGATTTGCCTCTCCAAGGGCCTTGGCACCCCGGCGGGATCGGTGCTGGTCGGGCCAAAGGATCTGGTCACGCGGGCGCGGCGCTGGCGCAAGATGCTGGGTGGCGGCATGCGTCAGGCCGGTATTCTCGCGGCGGCCGGCCTTTATGCGCTGGAGCACAATGTGGCCCGTCTTGGCGAAGATCATGCCAAGGCCGAGGCACTTGCCGAGGTGCTGCGCAGGCTGGGGGCAGGGCCGGTGACACAGGCCAGCAATATGGTTTTTTTCACTCCGCAGGACGGGCGCAATGCGGCGCTGCAGGCCCATTTAGGCGAAAGCGGAGTGGTGATTGGGGCGGGCGACAGCGGCCCGATCCGTCTGGTGTTGCACCGTGATGTCAGTGACGCCGGACTTGATCTTGTGACAGAGGCCCTGCAACGGTTCTACGGTTGAGCCAGCCAGCCCTTATGGGGGGCAAGCACGCGGGGCCTAGAGCGCCTTGCGTGCCTTCAGCGCGGCAGTGATTGTGCCATCATCGAGATAGTCCAGCTCGCCACCGATGGGCACACCCTGCGCCAGCGTGGTCAGGTGCGCCTGGTTCTCCAGCTGATCTGCGATGTAATGCGCGGTGGTCTGGCCGTCGATGGTTGCGTTGAGCGCAAGGATCACCTCTCTGACGCCCTCGCTGGCGACCCGATCCACCAGCCGTGGGATGCGCAGATCTTCGGGCCCGATGGCATCCAGCGCCGACAGGGTACCTCCGAGTACATGATAGCGGCCTTTGAATACCGCAGCCCGCTCCATCGCCCAAAGGTCCGAGACCGTCTCAACCACGCAGATCTCCCCATTGGCGCGGCGCTCATCACTGCAAATACCGCAGATGTCGCTGGTGCCCACGTTGCCACAGTTCAGGCATTCACGGGCGGTTTCGGCCACCGTGCTGATGCAGTCGGCCAGCGGCGAGAGCAGCAGGGCCCGTTTGCGAATGAGGTGCAGCACAGCCCGCCGGGCCGAGCGTGGCCCCATGCCGGGAAGTTTTGCCATCAGAGCAATCAGGTTCTCGATGTCGCTGGTGCTGTCGTCGGTCATAGTTTGGTCCTTTGCGCTTGCCGCATATAGGCGCAAAGCCAAGGGCGGCTGCAAGGGGTGTGAATGATCTGGCTGCCAGTTGTCTTTAGGTCACGTCCGATTGCAGCGCCCCATTGACCCAAAGAGGGCTACGAATCAAGTGGGCCGGAGCCAATCTGTTGGGATACTTAAGAAGGTGCTGGCAGAGATTTTACCCTCTCCTTACGCGTGTGCATCAAAATTTGCGCAACTCACAGCTATGCGAGATTCAGCTGAATGCATCCATTCTGATGCAAGGTAGATTTTGTTAAGCCATTCTTTTTGCTGTAAAAATTATCACGTGCTGACAAAAATAATACGGCTTCATCGGGTGGCAGGGCGATAGTAGCTGGGACCATATTCTCTCTTGAAAAAAAAATCACTTGCGCGCATATAGAGCGGGCTAACGTTTTTCTTTTTCGACCACTGTCTCCCGTTTACGGCGCTCAGTCTTTCGATCCAGACCTACCACGCCGGGCTGTCGCACCTAAGCGGACAGCAAATTACAGGAGACTACGGACATGGCTTCAGGCACCGTAAAATGGTTTAACTCGACCAAAGGTTTTGGCTTTATCGCACCCGATGGCGGCAGCAAAGACGTATTTGTTCACATTTCAGCTGTTGAGCGTTCCGGTCTGACCGGTCTGGCCGACAACCAGAAAGTGACTTTTGACATCGAACCCGGCCGCGACGGTCGTGAGTCCGCTGTGAACCTCGAACTGGCGTAAGCCTTTTCCGAGCCAGAATTTAGAACGCGGTCTCCTCTCTGGAGGCCGCGTTTTTTTGTGTCTGCTCTCGTCTTAACCGGGGCGGGCACAGATCCGCCGCCAGATTGACAGGCCACAATGAAAAAAGGCGACCCCATCGGAGCCGCCTTTTGAGCGATGTCGCTGTGCTGCGGATTAGAACGGCAGCTTGATATCCTTGGGCAGGCCCATGCTCTCGGTCAGGCGGGCCATTTCTTCCTGTGCTTTCACCGTGGCTTTGGACTGGGCGTCCTTGACGGCGGCGAGGATCAGGTCCTCGACAACTTCCTTGTTGTCGCTGGTGAAAATCGAAGGATCAATGTCGAGCCCCTTGAGCTCTCCCTTGGCAGAGGCAGTTGCCTTTACCAGGCCGGCGCCTGCTTCACCAGTGACCATGACACTGTGCAGCTCTTCCTGCATCTCTGCCATTTTGGTCTGCAGTTCCTGTGCCGATTTCATCATCTTGGCCATATCGCCAAGACCACCAAGGCCTTTAAGCATAGTCTTCTCCTATTTGCGGGAGCGCAGCGCGCCGTACGTCATTAGGGCACATATCGCAATTGCGAGCGCAATGAACAAGTGGGGCAGGGCAATGAAGCCCTCTTTGATGGCGATGCCGCTAAGGTCATTCACCACTGGTCATTCACCACAGGTCAGGCGCCACAGCTCAGGCGCGTGTCCCAGTATCAGTCTTCCTCGAAGGGGTCCCATTCGTCTTCCACTTCGGGCAGGGCCTCGGCCTCAACCTCGGCGGCCAGTTCTTCGGCGGTGCGGATCCGGGTGATCTTGGCCTTGGGAAAGCTTTCGAGCACAGCCTGAACCAAAGGATGCGCACTGGCCTCGGCACGCAGCGCATTTTCGACGGCGTTTTCACGCTCGGTAATGGTCTCGCCGCCGCCCTCATTTTCAAGGGAAATGATCCAGCGGGCCTGAGTCCAGTTTTGCAGCTGTTGTCCCAATCGTGCGGCCAGATCCTTTGGCGCGTCCTGAGTGGGCTGGATGGTGATCCGGCCCGGCTGGTAGGACACAAGGCGCAGATAGGTTTTTACATACTCAAGAAGCAGCCCGTCTCGTTTGAGGCGGATAAAGTCGACCACATGTTCAAAGGTTGGATAGCGCGCCAGCGCCTGCAGGGTTTCGGGCGCCAATGCTGTTGCCGCCCCAGAGCCGCCCTGCAGGCCCGAGGCGCCATGCGCCGCACCACCTGATGCCATATGTGTGCCGCCCGGCGCGCCAGTATCTCCCGCAGGGGCTCCCATCGCCTGGGTTGCGCCCTGTCCTCCGGAAGGCCCGCCAGCATAGCCGCCGCCATTGCCATTGGAGGGGCCATTGGAAGGGCCGCCACTGGGCGCACTGGGGGGAGGGGTGCTTTGCAGCTTGCGGATCAGCTCTTCCGGGCTGGGAAGGTCAGCCACATGGGTCAGGCGGATCACCGCCATCTCGGCCGCCATCATGGCGTTGGGGGCCGCGGCGACCTCTTCCAGAGCTTTCAGCAACATTTGCCACATCCGGGTAAGCACCCGCATTGGCAGGGCCTCCGCCATCAGTTGGCCGCGGGCGCGCTCATCCGGGCTGACGGTGGGGTCATCCGCCGCATCCGGGGTGATCTTCACCACCGAGACCCAGTGGGTGATTTCAGCCAGATCGCGTAGCACTGCCAGCGGGTCAGCCCCTTCGGCATATTGAGAGCCAAGCTCGGTGAGGGCTGCCGCCGCATCGCCGCGCAGGATCATATCTATCAGGTCAAGCACCCGCCCCCGGTCGGCCAGACCCAGCATGGCGCGCACCTGATCGGCGGTGGTTTCACCAGCGCCATGCGAGATGGCCTGATCCAGCAATGAGGTCGCGTCCCTGGCCGAGCCTTCGGCGGCGCGGGTGATCAGCGCCAGCGCGTCTTCGTTGATTTCGGCGCTCTCAGCTGCGGCGATCTTGCGCATCAGGGCAATCATCACCTCCGGCTCAATCCGGCGCAGATCAAACCGCTGGCAGCGCGACAGCACCGTCACGGGCACTTTGCGGATCTCGGTGGTGGCAAAGATGAATTTCACATGCTCCGGTGGCTCTTCCAGTGTTTTCAACAGCGCGTTGAATGCACTGGTCGAGAGCATATGCACCTCATCGATGATGTAGATCTTATAGCGGGCCGAGGCGGCGCGGTACTGGACCGAATCAATGATTTCGCGAATGTCGCCAACACCGGTGCGGCTGGCGGCATCCATCTCCATCACATCGACGTGGCGCCCTTCCATGATGGCGGTGCAATGTTCGCAAGCCCCGCAGGGCTCGGTTGTGGGCTGGCCAGTGCCATCGGGGCCGATACAGTTCATGCCCTTGGCAATGATCCGCGCGGTGGTTGTCTTGCCGGTGCCGCGAATGCCGGTCATGATAAAAGCCTGGGCGATGCGATTGGTTTCAAACGCATTTCGCAGGGTTCTGACCATGGCGTCCTGGCCGACAAGATCGGTAAAGGTCTCGGGGCGGTACTTGCGCGCCAGAACCTGATACTGAGTTTGGCTGGTGTCGCTTGTGCTGTCGTTCATGATGTCTCTTGCCGGATTCGGAAGGCGGGATCGCGCGTGGTGCAAGGTACGCGGGCAGACGGGCTTCGTCCACTGCTGTTGACAGGCTGGTTGCCCGACTGGTTGACAGGCTGGTTGACAGGCCGGTTGACCGAGGGGGCCTTCGCAGGCCAGTGTTTGATGCCTAATGGGTGCAGGCGTGCAAATTGGCGCGGCCCATAGCTGGGTATGCGCGGGAGGAGTAACGTGGGTGATGATATCGACAGCAGTGATGTAAAGCCTCTGACGCTGCACGCCCTCTCTGTTTCAAACGGGATACTGGCGCTGTGTCCCCTGCCTGGCGCCGGTGGGGACTACGTCGGAGACATGGATCATCTGCACGACTGGCTTCCGGGACTGGTGATTTCGATGACGTCTGAGGCAGAACATGTCGAGGCAGGTGCTGCGGGTCTGGGGCAGGATTTCCAGTCGATGGGGTGCCGGTGGCACCATTTGCCGCTGCCAGACTTTTCTGCGCCAACGCCAGACATGTTGGCACGATGGCCCGAGGTCAGCGGCCTCGCGCTGCAGGCTTTGCAGGGGGGAGGCCGCGTTCTGGTGCATTGTAAGGGGGGCTGCGGACGGTCTGGCATGGTGGTTTTACGGCTGATGATTGAGGCCGGCGAGGGGCGTGAAACCGCATTGCATCGCCTACGCGCCGTGCGTCCCTGCGCGGTGGAAACGCAGGCCCAGATGCAGTGGGCGCTGGCGGCCGCCACGCGCTAGCTGCGCGCGGCCCATCTGCCCGCGTGACTTTGTTCAGCCCTCTGGGCCTGCGTTCCGGCAGAGCCGCGAATAGAGGGCTGCGAAGAGATTTGCCTTGCGGCCAGTTGTTGCCGCAAAACAATCTGCGGCGCCTGTCTTGGCGTTCACAGCACCGCGCAGGTGTCTTTAAAGGCTGACGGCTGACGGCTGATGCAGAGGCCGGGGACGGACCTCGCCAAACGCGCAGGGGCGCTGCGTTCCCTTTTCATCCCGGACATAAAGCTGATGCCGCGAGAACCATCGTCACAAGGGCTACCGTCGCCGACATTGAGTCGTCAATCCTGTTTCGCCACCTGTTTTGTTATCTGTTTTGTTATCTGTTTTGCCGCCAGTTTTGCCGCCAGTTTTGCCGCCAGTTTTGCCGCCAGTTTTGCCGCCAGTTTTGCCAATGGGTAAGCTGATCTTCGCTGTTGTGGATGGCCGCGTGGGGCAGGGGGGCTGTACAGACAAGCCCCGGGCAGGACGTGGCCATGGGGGGGCTGGGAATAATGGGGCAGTTTGGGAACAGCTGCTCTCAGGCGCTGCGGTTGAGACGCTCTTCGGTCAGGCTGGCAAACTCCGCCACCCGATGCTTAAAGCGGCGGTTGACCTTTGAACGCGCCAGTTTGAGCGATTGCAACAATAGCCGCCCCGAGAGGGTCTTTGCCTTGATCTTGACCGTCACCGAAATGCGCGTGCGCTGGGGGGACAGAGCCAGAAGCTCGATCTGACCGGACCCCTGCAGGGCGGCGCTGTCACCGTCGAGACCGATTTTTGTGGTTGGCTCATAAGAGGAAACCTGCAACCGCATTTCGCGCGGCTTGCCACGGAAATCGGTGCGTATATCCCAGGCCAGACCGATCTGCGGTGTGATATCGTCGCTCAGGCGTTGTACGTCGACGCCGCGCCGGATTGCCGAGCGCTCAAAGCTGGCAAAATCGGAGATCGCTTCAAACACCTCAGAGAGGGGTGCGTCTACGTCCTCTTTGCTAGATAATTCCATGATATACCCCCTGCCTTTTGGTCAGCTCTTAGTACTGATTATTGCGTCTCAGAGATAGGCTAATCTTCTTAATCCAAAGTGTCCGCAAGCCAGTTCTCAAGGAGAAAATGTGCAATCGCGCCCTTTCTTGCGGGTTTCAGGACCGGGTGCTCGCCTGCAAAGACAGTCATCATATCCTGACGGCTGACCCAGATTGCATCTTCGATTTCTTTTGGGTCAATCGTGATGTCCCGGCTGGTGGCGCGACCGCTGCAGCCAAACATCAGCGACATTGGAAAGGGCCAGGGCTGGCTGGAGAGATAGCCGACCTCGGAAACTGCAACGCCGGTCTCTTCAAACACCTCGCGCCGCACGGCGGCCTCAAGGGTTTCGCCGGGTTCGACAAATCCGGCCAGCAGCGAATACATGCCCGCGGGCCAGCCGGGTGAGCGCCCCATCAGCACATCGTCTCCATGGGTGATTAGCATGATGACAACCGGGTCGGTGCGGGGGAAATGCATCGCCTTGCAGGTGGGGCATTTGCGTTGCCAGCCAGCCTGGCTAACCTCGCTTTTGCTGCCACAGCGGGCGCAGAACTTATGCGACTGATGCCAGGACAGCAGGGCCTTGGCCGTCGCGGCCAGTTCTGCCTCCAGCGGGGTGAGCCGTGCCATGATCCGGCGCAGCTCGGCAAAAACATTACCAGCGGGCAGGTCGGGGTGTTGCTGTTCGCTGAGATCGGCAAAGCTGGCCAGGGCCATCTCATCCAGCGCATCTGGCTGCCAGTTTCCCAGATCACAGGCAAAGAGTTCTGCACCATCCGGCCCAGCACCAAGGTAGAGCGCGGTGGCGCGATGCGCGACAGCCAGCGGGTGCTCGGCTGTGATCCAGGCCAGCCCGTCCGGGCCGCGATCCGGGTCAGAGCGCTGGCTGAGCACCTTGCCACGCCAGGTCATCAGGATCCTGGTGCCGGGAGCACTCCAGGCAGAGCTGAGGGCCGCAGGGTCTTCACGCAGCTGCGCTTTGCGATCCAGTCCGCCACCACCGCCAAAGGTTACCTGTTCTGCACGTTTCATCCGCAGCTCCCTGCTGTATTTTGTGGCACCAAACTATGGATGCGGTCCCGGCTTGGCTTGCTGTGCACCGTGATGCCTCCTTGTGGCACAAAAGACCAGAGTTTCGCTGCGCGAAGGTGCACAACGCGGGGCATGAGCCGCGAGCATTGCTTCTTGTCCCGGCTGCCTTGACTTTAAACGGGCTGCACCTAGTTGGTCGGCAACGTGGTTAATTTTTCTTAAAGACAATGTAATTGTTGGCTTTGCAAATCCTTGAAACGCTGTTTCAAAGGAGAGGCAGCTCTCAGAAGGGGGGCGGGGGAGGCAAGAGATTGGAACAGGCAGTGACAGCTGCGATTTCAGCATTATGACAGATACGGTATCTTCCGGGCGCGAGGGCCGTGCCCTGTTGCGCATTCTTGCGACAACAGATTTGCACAGCAACCTGCTCAGCCATGACTATTACGCGGACCGCGTTGATCCGGGCGTTGGTCTTTCGCGGCTGGCCAGCCTGATTGCCGAGGCCCGTCAGTCGGTCGAGGCGCTGGGAGGCGCAACCCTGCTGCTGGACAACGGCGATGCTTTGCAGGGATCTCCTATCGGTGAAGCCGCCCTGAATATGGATCGCACATTGGCCCCGGATGCGCTTGCCCCCGTCCACCCCCTGATGGCGGCGTTTGCAGCTCTCGACTATGATGCTTTGGGGCTGGGCAACCACGATTTTAATTTCGGTCTTCCGGTGCTTCAGGCTGTTTTGCAGGATGCACCCTGTGCGGTTGTCTGCTCAAACATGTATGCGATTGGCCCGGAGCGCGTGCTGCCCTTTGTCAAAACCACCATTGTTGAACGTGCGTTTGCGGCTCTGCCAGAGGCGCCGGTCCTGCGCGTTGGCATTCTTTCGGTTTTGCCACCGCAGACGATGATCTGGGACGCGCATCTGTTGCAAGGCAAAGTACAGGTGCAGGACATGGTAAAGGCGGCGGCCGCCAGTGCTGCCGAGCTGCGAGCTGCGGGCTGCGATTTGGTTGTGGCGCTGGCCCATACCGGGGTTGGCGGTGAACACGCGGTGCCTGAGATGGAGAATGCTCTTTACCCCATTGTGGCAACGGCCGGGATTGATGCCGTGATTGGCGGGCACACCCATCTGGTGCTGCCCGATCCGGAACATGCCTTTGCCAAACCAGTGGTTATGCCGGGAGCGCATGGCTCTCATCTGGGTCAAATCGACATTCATTTGCGCCATGATGATGCGGGCTGGCGCATTGACACCTGGCGCGCCAGCGCCAAACCCATCGCGCGGCGGGATGCCTGGGGTAAGTTGACGCCTTTGGCGTCAGAAGACCCGGCCCTTTTGCAGGTTCTGGCCGAGGCACATGGCCAGACACAGGCCCGTATGAAAGAGCCAGTGGGGCATAGCAGGCAAGCGCTGCACTCGTATTTCACCTTTTTTGGCGAGGACCACGGTCTGTCCCTGGTGGCCTGCGCGCAATTGGCGGCGGTGCGCCCGTTGCTGGAAGGCACCTCTGCGGGCGATCTGCCGCTGCTTTCTGCGGTATCACCGGGTAAATTCGGCGGCCGCTCCGGGCCAGAACACTATACTGACATTGCCGCAGGGGATCTGTGCATGCGCAATGTTGCGGATCTGCAGATTTTCCCCAATGCCCTTTGGGGCGTCACGGTCAATGGGGCGCAGTTGCGCGACTGGCTGGAGATGTCGGCGGGGATGTTCAACCAGATCAGGCCGGGCTCGCGTAATGTTGAGTTGGTCAACCAGGACCGGGCCGGCCATAATTTTGATGTGCTTTTTGGCGTGGAATACGAAATCGATCTGTCGCAACCGTCGCGGTTTTCGTCTTCGGGTCTGTTGATCAACCCCGAGGCGCAACGGGTCAGGAACCTGCGGTGGAACGGGGCGGATGTCACCAGTCAGCAGAGTTTTGCGGTGGCGACAAACAGCTATCGGGTCAGCGGTGGCGGCAACTTCAAAATGGTACAGGAGGCCGCGCGGCTGCAGCTGCCCGCGATCAAGGTCCGGGACGCGATCTGCGACTACGTTGCGGGTCATGTGCCAAAAGACAGCCTGGAAGAAGCGTCCTTCCCCTGGCGTCTGGCCGGGCTGGAGGGGGCAAAGATCATCGCCTTTACCGGTCCGGTGGCGCGCAACTATCTTGAAGAGTTGCCCGCTGACATGGCCGAGGATCAGGGGATTACGCCAAGTGGCTTTTTGAAATTGCGCCTGTCTCTGTAGTTTACCTGTCTCTGTATTTTACCTTGCGCAGCAATATACCTGACCCTGTGCTATCAGTGTCTTTACGCGCTGTTTTCAGGGCTTTTGAGGGCTTGCCTGTCAGGGACGGTTTTACAATGGGCACAGCTGCAATGCCCTTGTCATTGCGCCATTCTCTGCCTATATCTCGAATCGAGAGGTTGGCGCGGGCAGGCGCCTCGCCAACCTGGTCAGATCCGGAAGGAAGCAGCCACAACGAGCCCCGCTTGGGTCGATGTCCAACCTCTCACCTTACCCCCTTACAGCCCTTTGAAAATGCACGAAACCTATATTTTTCATGGGTGTGCGCTACAAACGCTGCTACAAAAAGTGCTACAAATCGGGGCTTCGAGGTGGGTATGTAATACGTCCAGCAGATACGCGGGAAATGGCGCGTCAGAATCAAGGTTCCCGACGAGTTGGTCCCGATCATTGGCAAGACCGATCTATCCGAAAATGATCTGCCGCCCGATCCCCGGTCGCGGGAACAACCTGCTCATGGGATATCAACCGCTTTCTCATGCAGATTGACGAGGCACGCGAACGCCTGGAAACGCACAGAAACGTGCCGGAGCTAGCGCTCTCAGCAGCGGCCAAGGCGCACTATGCGAACGTCCTCGCTGCCGATGACGCGAAGCGTGCAGCCATGCCCACGCGAGAGGCGATGGAGGCAGAGCAAGAGCAGATCCTTCAGAAATTCGAGGACGGTGAAGTCGGCAGCAACCAAGGTTTGTTCGCAATGATCAATGCGTCGACCGATTACGAACTGATGCTGGGCGCCCGTGACTTCTATAGAAAGAATCGCACCAGGCGCCTTGCAGCACTCCGGGCCAGCTTCGCCTCTGGTGAGACCCGATGGATTGAGCCTGCTGTTCGCCAATACATCGCTGACAGCACCTTGGATCTGGCCGCTGGTTCACCCGACTGGCTCGACCTCGCCAATGCTTTGCAGCGCGCGGAAATTGAGGCCATGGAACACAGCTTGGAACGGGACCGGGGCGACTATTCTAGCCAACCTCGTGACCCGTTGCTCACCGCCCCGGACCCCGGACCGGAAGCGACTTCCGCGAAACTAGTGGTGTCCAATGGGATACCCCTGCCGGAAGTCCTGAGAGCGTTTCACAAGGAGCGAACCGCCGGCGGCAATACATTGGCACCGAAGACGATGGACGAGCACCGGAACGCCATCCGCATGTTCTCCGAGTTCATGGGGGCCGAGGTGGCGGTCTGCTCAATCACCAAGAAGAACGTCATTGACTACAAACAGGCTCTTCTGGAGACGCCGAACCGATACACGATGCGGCTTCCCTGGACTGACGCTGACACAGGCATCGAGAGATGAGCTGATTGATGCACGGACTGTCTTGTTGCAACACTATCGTGAGCTCGACCGACGCGTAAAGCGGGCGGCATCTCAAGATGAAGTTTGCATGCGCATGATGACGGTACCGGGTGTTGGCCCGATTGCAGCACTCACTTTCAAGGCCGCCGTCGATGATCCTGGCCGGTTCAGACGCTCGCGCACGGTCGCTGCGCATTTTGGGCTCACTCCGAGGCGTTTCCAGTCGGGTGAACATGACAATCCCGGCCGAATATCAAAGGCCGGGGACCGAGATGTTCGCGCAACTGAAGCCGAAAATGTCTGCTGCGCAATTTGAAGCGCGCCGGAAAGCGGGGCTCTCCACTTTCTAATCCGACACATGCATGCAGCGGCGCACTTCGAACGCCAAACCAGACTGCGAAGAGAAGCGTGACCCGGACAAACGATACCTCAACAATCAAAAGAAGGAAAACGAGCTTGACCCAGGCACCCAATTAGAGAAGCGGCCTGTGGAGAGCTGGTCCTTTGCGCCGCTTTCGCTACGAACGATGTGGGCTACCCCATTTCGAAGGGGGCGCTCGTTGCTCAATCAGCATGGTTGCC
Source organism: Phaeobacter sp. SH40 (assembly GCA_965641885.1). Taxonomy (GTDB): domain Bacteria; phylum Pseudomonadota; class Alphaproteobacteria; order Rhodobacterales; family Rhodobacteraceae; genus Pseudophaeobacter. The sequence continues at coordinate 318,107 of OZ282574.1, forward strand.
CCTTGTTTTTTCTGTTTGCGGATAATCCCAACATTTGCATCCGTGCTGGCTAAGGAGCGTATTGAGAGCAGCTATACAGATGGTTTGCCGAAAGAAACACAACCTGAGGGCGCGCTATGTTAGCTCAATTGCTGTATTTTGAATCAGGTTACTGTGAGGGAATATGTCCGCTTATGTTGTCTTTGTTCATGGCGTTGCAAGCCGCGAGGGCGACGCGTACCAGAGTGCCGTCGCCAAGCGCTTTCGCAAGCTGGTATTCGGCCAGCACGCGGCGGTCGAGAACCCTTACTGGGGCAAGTCCGGCGCAAATCCCGAGGGTGGGCGCTACAAGTGCCTGCCGAATTACGACGACCCGACCGCCGGTGGTGCCGCGCCTGCTCGACCTGGCACGCGAGGACTTTCCTGAAACCGTCGACCTGATCTTCGAAGGCGAGCTGGACCAGGCGCAAGAGGGCGATGCGGAGTTGCCTGACGATGCTGTGGAGCGCGCACAGATGGCGGCGGCCTATGCGCTGGCGGTGCCGAACCCGCCATGGCTAAAGGCGGGTTTGTCAGATGAACAGTTCCTCAATGAACTCACCACCCGTGCAGCCGCCTATGCGCGGGCGCAGGCCGTTGCGGCTGCACCCGAACCGGAAGTCGAGGTCCTGGGGCCGGGCTCGTGGCTAGGGGACTTGCCTTGTCTTTACTCTGCTGTGCATGCGCTTGTGCCCCAGTGATCGCCCACCTCTTACGGAAATCATCCGTTCCACAGGACCCCCATGGCCAGTCATGCACTGACTTTCAAACCGGCCTCCCTACGTCGCCTGGTAAGGGGCTAGGTCGTCGGTAAAGCGTGGCCTGGTATTTCTGTCCAGTGGCGCCGGGCAGGCTTTTGGCGACCCGAGTGGTTTCAGGCAGGTCGGCCTCCCGGAATGTATGATCCATACAGGTGAACGTCAAAAAACTAGAGCCTACGCACATAGTACATCCGATCGCTGAATGGTCAGATGCCCGCATACGGACACGCGTTTCAACGGCGCGCTTCCAGAGGGGGACTGATGATCAATTTCGAAAACGTGGTAGCCTTTAGGGCAGCTGTTGTGCGGTGTGAAATGCCCGCTGGCGCCTATGAAAAGGCTGGCTCCTATGAGCAAGCGGGCACCTGTGAAAAGGTCGGGTCCTGTGAACAGGCAGGCAGCCCGCTTTTGGCAAAGCACCTCACGTTCGGGGTGAACGCAAATGGCTGATCTGGTCTTGCGCTACAACAAAAACAGCTTGCTTGAATATATCGTGATGGCGGCAACGGCTGCTCTGGTGCTGTTTTTTTCGCTATTTGTTGATGGGTTTGCCAACCTGGGCAACTTCAAAGTAATCGCCTCCAATTCAGCGGCGCTGCTGATGCTGAGCTGCGGCATGGGGGTGGTTATCATCTCTCGCGGGCTGGATCTTTCTGTTGTCGCGGCGATGGTTGCTGGGGCGGCAACCTTTGGCATTCTGACCGTGGCTGGCTGGTCTGTGTTTCCGGCCTTTGTGGTGTCGGTTTTGGCTGTTCTTGCAATTGGCGTCTTTAATGGCTGGCTGATTGCCTATGTCGAAATCCCAGCGATGCTGACAACCCTGGCCACCGCGATGGTGATCACCGGTTTCTTTCGCTACGAGGTCCTCAACGGCGAATACCTCTTGATGCTCCCGAGCGATAGCCGGGCTGTCCAGCTGTTATCCGGGGATACCCCTGCGATCCTGGCTGTGATCGTATTTATCGCGAGCTGGATGCTGCTGCGCTATACCACAATGGGGCGGGTGACCTATGCCCTGGGCGACAACGCAGCTGCGGCGCGCCTGTCAGGGCTTCCTGTCCGGCTGACCACCCTGGGGATTTATGCCTTTGCAGCCCTGACCGCGCTTTTTGCCGGGCTGGTTGTGGCTGCGGCCAGCAGCACGGTCGACTTTCGCATTGTCACAAATGGAAGCCTGCTTTTTGAAGCGATTTTGGTTGTCGTGCTGGGCGGCATTCCCCTGCGCGGCGGGCGTGGCGGCATGCGCAACATTCTCGTGGGCCTCGCACTGATCGCCGTGCTGCGCAACGGCATGACGCTGCTGAATCTGACAACCCAAACTCAGGACATGTTCAAGGGTGTGGTCCTGCTCATCGCAATTGTGATCGACAACTACATCAACCCTAGAGACACCGAAAACGACACGGTTGGGGATCTATAACTTTGGAGGAGGAAACTATGAAAATAACAACAAAAACAAGGATTTTGGGCCTGGCGGCAAGCGCGATTCTGGCGGCTAGCTCTATGGCACATGCCGAAAACAAAATGGCGGGAAAGACCGTTATCTTTGTTCCGATCACCATGGGTATCTCGCTGACAGAAGCCTGGGCCAAGCGGATGAAAGAGCACGCAGAAATTGGCGGATATACCGTTGAGATCAAAGATGCGGCACTGAATACCGGGGTGATGTCGGAGCTTCTTGCGGCTGCAATTGCGCAGCGCCCGGACGTTCTGGTTGTCCATAATCCGACCGTTCAGCTGCTCGCACGGCAGATCAAACAGGCAGAAGCGGCAGGCATCAAAGTTTTGCAGCTGAACCTGCAATCCAACCAGCAATCCTCTGCATTTACCGGTGCAAACTGGACCCGCATCGGGACCGAAGTCGCCCAGGATATCGTCAAAGAGTGCGGCGCGGGCAGTGGGAAATCCGGCAAGGTTGCGATCATTCCGGGTCAGCTCACGGCGGCGGACAGTGTTTTGATGAACGAAGCCTCTTTCAAGGTCTTTGCCGAACATCCTGAAATTGAGGTTGTGTCCAATCAGGCCTCCGATTGGGAGCCGGAAAAAGCCCGCCAGATCACCGCGACAGTGCTGCAACAAAACCCTGATCTCTGCGCCATCTTTGGCCATTGGGATGTTCACACCATGGGCGCGGGCGCCGCTGTCAAAGATGCAGGCAAGCAAGACAGCGTTTTGGTCTATGCCACCGGCGGTGGCGACGCGGATGCGTGCAAAGCCATCGAAGACGGCATTCTGGATCGCGAATGGAGCTATGACGCAGACGGACAGGGCCGTGATGCAGCCACGATGATCGACTTGCTGTTGCAGGGGGTCACCTCAGCTGATGGCACGATGATTTCTGTTGAGTCCCCCCTCAAAGTTATCAAGGCCGGTGAGGGCTACCGGCCCGATCTGTGCTTCAAACTCTAAGGCACAGGCGGGGCCCCGATGGCGGGCCCCGCATCTTTTCCCATGCGTCCGACTGATGGAAACAACGTGAACAATTCAATTAAGTTTAGCAGCCTGGCGCGGTACAAGGTGCCGCGTCTGGTCCTGTCTCCACGTCGGATCTTTTCCGATATTCTGTCCAAAGGCTGGGTGGAAAGTGCGATCCCTCTTTTGGGGTTTCTCGCCGTCGTGATCACCATTGCGCTGACCACCGACTCGTATTTTTCAGGCTCTAACATGCGTATTCTGGCGCTCTATGGCGCCGATACCGGATTGGTGATCCTGGCGCTATTGATTGTCGTGGCTGTGGGGGGGCTGGATTTATCCGTGGGCTCAAGTCTGGCCATGTCCGCCTTTGTCGCGCTTTATGGCTTTCACATTCTCGAGTTGCCGGTCCTGCTTGTGCTTGTGATGAGCGTGGCAAGCGGTGCGGCTGTTGGCGTCGTGAATGGCGTTCTGGCCGGGTTCATGGGCTGTGGCGCATTGCTCACGACCCTTGGCACAATGATCACGGTGCGCGGTTTGTTTACCCTGGCGTCGCAGGCCAAACTGGTGGAAATTTCATTGAGTGCCCGCTCCGATGATCTGTGGGACTGGATAGGGTTTGCGCAATTCATGACATTGCCGGTCGTGTTTTGGGTGCTGGCCAGCGTGGCCGTGCTGACATTTTTCATGTTTCGGCAATCCCGGTTTGGCTGGCACATCCTGGCGGTTGGCGGCAATCGCAAGGCGGCGCGCAACGGCGGAATTGGCGTCAAGAAAACGATCTTTTCGGCCTATGTTCTGGCGGGAGCGATTGTCGGCCTTGCGGGCTTTATCTATGCGGCGCGGCAAAACAGTATCGCCGCAGATACCGGGATCGGGCTGGAGTTCTTTGCCCTGACGGCGCTTGTGGTTGGCCTTGGCGGCTTTGTGCCTGGGCGCGGTGCTGTGGTCTCGGTTTTGCTGGGCTTTGCGACGATCTATTTTATGAACAATGTGCTGGTGAACTCGGGCTTTCGGGGTGATTTTGTGCAGCTCGTTATGGGCAGTGTCATTATCGTGATCCTCGCCATTGATGTGCGGTTTCGCAAAAATCGCCACCGTTTGCTGGCGGCTACATATCTTGACCCCGTGGCCCTAAAGCTGCCGCCTGTTCAGAACATGACAGGTCTTATGCCCTCCGAGCTTGCTCCCAAACTGGCGCAGGCGACGGTTTTGGGATCAGGCGAAATTGACGGCCCCGAGGACGTGATCCTCGACGCCGGGGGCAATCTGTACTGTGGCACGCGCGATGGGCGTATCATGCGCCTTGCTGCCCCGGATTTCACCGAAATTACAGTTCTGGCCAAAATTGGCGGACGCCCGCTCGGGCTGGCGTTTGATGCCGCAGGCGATCTCATCGTGTGTGTGGCTGGCATGGGGCTGGTGCGCGTTGGCCTGAACGGCGAAGTTGAGCTGTTGAGTGATCAGACAGAACGCAGCCTTGTTCAGGTGCAGGATGATACCAGCATTCGCATGGCTGATGATCTGGATATTGCGCCGGATGGCGTCATCTACTTCACCGATGCGACCAAACGATACGACATGGAAAACTGGGGGCTCGATCTTTTGGAGGGGCGGCCAAACGGGCGGCTGCTGAGCTATGATCCCAAGACGAGAAAAACCCGTACGGTCTGTGATAATCTGATCTTTCCAAACGGGGTCTGCCTGACCCACGATGGTAGACATCTTTTGGTTGCCAGCACCTGGACCTGTTCAATCCTGATCTTTGATCTGGCAGATCTGACGGCAGGCCCCCGCGTTTTCATGAGCGGGCTGGCGGGCTATCCCGACAATATCAACCGCGCCTCAGATGGCGGCTATTGGATCGCGCTGGCCGGCATGCGCAACCCGGTGGTCGACCTCGCAATGAAGCTTCCGGCGCTTCGGCTGCGCATGTCAAAGCAGGTGCCGCCAACCGACTGGCTGTTTGGCAACCTCAACATCGGCGGCGTGCTTAAGGTGAACGGCACCGGCGACATCATGGATGCGCTTTGGGACAAGGCCAGCGGACCACTTTATATGATCACCTCGATGCGCGAACATAAGGGGGCACTGTATCTGGGCGGGGTGAACAACAACAAGATCGGGCGGCTTGATCTTGCGGGTGCAGACCCGGACTGGACCGGCCCGAACAGCTATTGGAAGGAGAGCTGAGCGATGTTTTTTTTCCGCAAAAAGATGGCGCCGCCACCGTCCCTGACGCTTGAAGGCTCACTTGGCCCCAATGATCGTCTGGATGAGGCCGATGCCATCCCGGTTACCGCGCCCGAAACGATTTGCGTTGCGGGCGATGCGCTGTTGATTTCATCCGGGCGCGATCTCTACCGCCTTGAAACATGGGGCGCGCCGCTTGAACAGGTGCAGAGCTTTGAGGCAGATATCACGGCGCTCACGTCCAGCCCTGAGGGGCAAATCGCTGTAGCCCTTGCGGGAGGCCAGCTGCAGGTCTTTGGCGGCGAGGTCCCCTGGAGCACGCCGCAGCTGAACGGCGTGGCCGACCTTTTGTTCCTGTCCGAAAGCGAGCTTGCGGTGGTGGAACACGGATACGCCGAAGATCAGCCGGTGCTCTCATATGCGCCCTGGGATTCGGCGCGGCGCGGGCAGGTGCTGGCGGTTCACCGCAATGGCAGCACCTGGCGCCTTTCAGAGGCGTTGCATTGTCCAATGGGCATTGTCGCTGCAGATAAAACGCTTTGCGTTTCGCAACTGGATCAGGCCTGCATTGTTGAGGTAAAAGGCGCGCTGCGCCAGCAAGGCTTTCCGGCCTATCTGGGCAGGGTGTGTGAGACCAGAACTGGCTATGCCATTGCCTGTCTGTCGCGCCGCAACCCGCTGATTGAATTTCTCAAAACCGAAAAATCCTTTGTTCGGATGATGAAAGAAACCATTGATCCGCGCAATTGGATCGCGCCGCGTGCCACGCCTGAATTCGCCCATGACTTTCCGATGGCGCTTGGCGCGACCCGGCTGTTTGGTGAAATAAAACCCTGGGCTCCCTCCTTCTCCTATGGGCTGATCATAGAAACGGACAAGAACTTTGTTCCTATCGGGTCGGCCCATTGCCGTGCAAACGGCCACCGCCACGCGATCACGGATGTTGTGGAGTGGAACGGCGATTTGATTGCGGTCTCTCGGGCCAGCGGCGAAATTCTAAATCTTGGTGCAATATGACCCCTCAACCCATTATCCGCTTTGACGCTGTGACCAAAACCTACGCAGGAACCGCTGCGTTGGACGCCGTCGATTTTGAGCTTTACCCCGGCGAAATTCACGCGCTAGCAGGCGAGAATGGTGCGGGCAAATCAACCCTGTGCAAATTGATCGCCGGCGGGATCGCACCCTCCCTGGGCAAGGTCTTTATCGACGGCTCTGAGGCGATCCTGAAGGCCCCAAAGGATGCCAGTCAGCTGGGGATTTCCATGGTCTATCAGGAAACCAGTCTGGTGCCGCAACTGACCGTTGCGCAAAATATGATGCTGGGGCGCGAACGCACGTTCAATTCTGTGCGCCGGGTGCGCAATACCGCAAGGCAAGTTTTGCAGCGACTGAATTTCAACATTGATCCTTCGCAACTGGCGGGCTCGCTTTCTGCGGCAAAGCGGCAAATGGTCGAAATCGCCCGCGCCGTGCTGAATGATGCCCGCGTTATTATTTTTGATGAGCCAACGGCCTCTTTGACCCCGGAAGAAACCGAACATCTGTTTGATCTGATGAAGACGCTGCAAGACAGAGGTGTGGCGATAATCTTTATCTCACACGCCCTGGAAGAAGCGCTGTCCTATGCCGACCGGATCTCGGTTTTGCGCAACGGGCGCCTGATCACAACCGGGTCCGCAAGCAGCTTTGGTCGTGCGGATTTGATCCGGCATATGATTGGCGAAGACCTTGCGCCGCAAGCCACCCCCGCAACAGCCCTGAAACGCACGGCTGTTCCGATCCTGCGGGTCGAAAACATCCGTATGGGCAGCATGGTCAACAATATGTCCTTTTCCGTGTTTCCCGGCGAGATCACCGGTATTGCCGGGTTGATTGGATCGGGGCGCAGTGAAATCGCCCGCGTTATTGTTGGCCATACCAAGCGAAATTTTGGCGGCGGACGCATCTGGCTGAACGGACGAGAGGTGAAGTATGCCCTCCCGGCACAGGCGGTGCGCGACGGGATTGCCTATATCAGTGAGGATCGCAAACTAGACGGAATGTTTGACAATATGAGCGTCGCGCAAAACATCGGTTTGGGCTGGATGGCAAAATATGGTCGCGGCAAAATGATTGCACCACTGGCCAAGATGACTGCGGTTGCACGCGACTGGTCAGACCGGCTTTCGATCCGGCGGATCGGGACGGATCAGTCGGTCATTTACCTGTCGGGTGGCAATCAGCAAAAGGTGGTTATTGCAAAATCCCTGGCGCAAAAGCCCAAGCTGGTGATTTTTGATGAGCCAACGCGCGGGGTCGATGTGGGGGCAATTGCTGAAATCCGCCAAATCATTCGCTCTTTTGCCGAAAGTGGCGCGGGCGTCATTCTTATTTCTTCTTACCTGCCGGAAATTCTTGATCTTTCTGATCGGGTGCTGGTCGCCAAAAGCGGCACCATCGCCGCTGAATTCACCCGCGAACAGGCAAGCGCAGAGCGCATTTTGCATGCCGCTATCCACTGATCTACGGGCCACTCGTCAACGGCCCACTGCTCAACAGGCTACTATTCAACAATGTCATTCATCCGCAGCGCTATATGGAGCTCCAGCGCGGCCACCGGATCGTCCCAGCCGCCGGTGATCTCGCGCAGGGTTTCCAGGCGTTGGCGCACCGTATTGATGTGAAGACCCATCTGTGTGGCCGTGCGGGCAATGTTGTACTGGCACTCAAAAAAGCAAAGCAAGGTCTGCTTTAGCCGGGTCTTTTGCTTTGGGTCGCGCTTGTCTATTGGCAAAAGGATTTCTCCGACATAGCGCGCGATCCTGGCCGCATCGCCGACCTCAAACAGTTTGGCAAAAAGATTGACCTTTGAGTGCTCTACAAACCGTTCAAACCGGCCCATTTGCTGCAACACGCGCAGGGCTTTCATGATCTTCGCATAGTGCGAGGCAGCCTGGGAAATGTCCGAGAAGGGCTCAGAGATGATACCGCCAAACCTCTGCTCGCCAGCAAGCCCGCCCACCAGGGTGTGAAGCGTTCCTGCAGGTCCGACAGCGAGGTAGATGTCATCGGTGAAATCCACCAGTAGCTTGAGCTGTGCAGCCCTCTCACGCAGCGCGCTAAACTGGCGCGGCAGCACCGCGTCGGTTATGCAGACTACCGCCATCTCGATCGACTGGTCAGCTTGCAAGCCAAGCCTTTCGCGCACAGAATTCAGCGTCGTTTGATCCGGAGGATTCATCATCGTCAAATGCTGCAGCAAGGTAGACGAGGCGATCAGTTTGTCGGCGTGGCGTTTTTCTGTCCAGAGCTTTGCAACGGCAAGCAGGGCGGCGCTGCGCTCAAGATTGCGCAAATCGATGGCGTCTAACGTGTTGTGGTGAAACACAATCAGGCTCTTGCCCTGCGCCGTTCCTCCGTGGAGCGCGATAGCCAGGCATCTGGCACTGCCCTTTTTCGCCAGCACCACGGCACGCCCGGTCTGACGGGATTTTGACACCGCAGAGGTCAGATTTATGTGGTCAATGCCGCGCAGCAAGGCGCCGCTCTCAACCGAGCCTTTAAAGGCGGGCGAGCCGTATTTGCCAAGCACCCGAAGCGAGCGATCAGTGAGGAGAACCACGCCCTCAATCTGGTTGGCCATATGCTGCATGAGTACGGGTGGGTCGGCCCCCCTGGTCAGCAATGACGTCAGCTCATCATGGGTGGCCGCAGAGGTTTCAATGCGATGGATATGATCCGTTAGGGTGATGCGGGTGCGCTCTGCCTCATCCAGCGCGTCCGAAAGCATCGTAAAGGCGCGGGCATTGCGCATGGCAACACCTGTGTGCAGGACAAAGGATCCGAGAACTGAAATTTCGCGGCCCGAAAGTTTTCGGCTATAGCGATCCGCAACAAACAGGATCCCCTGTACTTTGCCACCAGAAATGATCGGGAAGCCCGCCAATGATACGATCTTTTCATCCGACAGCACCTGATCAAGGTCGCTCATGTGCTCAAACCGGCTGTCGTTCAAATAGTCCTGAGTGTCGAAGACGCTTTTGCTCCGCATAACAAGGCTCACCGCGCCCCCGTCCAGATGGGACGTCATTTCTGCTATGGCTGGTGACAAATGGCCTTCGGCGGTGACTGTTCGAAACCGCTTGGAAGTCTCGTCCAGAATGGTCAGCCATGCGACATTGGCACCCACAAGGGCGCGGGCGCGGCTCACAATCATGCCGAGCAATTCCTGCAGCGACAGGGTGCTTGAAAGGTCATAGACAGTGTCGATCAGGAGGTTCAGGCTGCGTTCCGTCGGGCCACGTTCTCGGACACCCTGCGCCAAAGCGGTCAGCATGAGGCGGATCTGATCAAAGGTTTCTGCGGCGTCTGGCTGGTTGCGAAAAGAGGCGATAGCAGAAGAAATGCCTTCCTCGTCCTCGCCCCGCGAGACCTTTTCCAACGCATCGATCCAGAACGAAAGCGCTCCATCGGTCATTTTGGCCCTGCTTCAAAAAGGGGAGATAAAAGCCACGGTGAAAATGGATTTCATCCCCATGAAGGTGTATATTTGATCATATGTACTATCAAATATGAATGAAAATTATCTCAAAAAACAAGTCATAATTGAGATTTTGGATTTATATGTTTGGTTATGTGCGAATATTTTGTTTATTTGTACTGATATTTTACACCCCGAGACAGGAGGCATTCGCCAAGAGAGCACTGCGGCAAGAGCGGATGTGAACGGGTCGCCAAGACCCTGCGCGCGTCTTTTCTTTTTGACGCTGGGCGCAGTCAGGAGGGGAGGCTGGGTGCAAGCAGTCGGGCAGAGGGCGGCGCAGCTGTGGCGCGCTGGCGCGGTCAGGGCTGGTTGCGCTCAGATCACGAGGCCCTACTGGAAAAGGGCGATCCAAATCCCGGCATACATAGATATCCCGCCCAGATTGACCCAAACGTGCCAGACGGGATAGCGGAAGGGCATGCTCTTACGGGTGTAAAACCCGGTTCCGATGACGTAGCAGCCGGCGCCGACAATGATGCACCACAGCGTTGCTACCGGGACATTTGTCAAATCTGGCAAGGCGCACATTCCCAGCGCCCCCAGCCCCAGATACGAGGCCGTTGACCAGCGAGATTTGACGGTTTCATGGGTGATCTTGTTCCAGACAGCCAGCGCCGTCAGCCCCCAGCACAGCCAAAGCAACGTTTGGGTCCAGAGGGTGTCGGCCTGAACAAAAAACGGCGTGAAGGTGCCTGAAATGCTGGGATAGATTGCAGCGTGATCAATTCGGCGCAAAAGTTTGCGCCGGTCATGCCAGGGCGCGAAGTGGTAACAACAGGAGGCCAGATTTGAGACAAGCGCGCAGGCCACATAAAGTCCGGCAGCTAGGGCAAGCCGGACCTCCAGCTCTGCACTGGCCTTAAACACCAAAAAACCACCCGCCGTCAGGATCAGGAATAGCCCAACAGCATGCACAGCTATGTCAGCATGGCGATGGGACGGCGCGGCGCTTGGATAGGTTGGTGTGGTCATGGGGAACTCTGGCAAAGTGAACTCTGGCAAAAGACGAGATGTCGATAGGGCCGATTTGGGCCAGAGTCCATGCTTCCGGTGCGTCAGCCCTGCGCAGGCCGACGGCGCTAGTAGCGGCCGTTGTCGGCCGGATACACGCCCAGAATCTCCACATTGGTGGTGAAATAGGCCAACTCATCCATGGCAAGTTGCACGTTTGCATCATCCGGGTGGCCTTCGATATCCGCATAAAACTGCGTTGCGGTGAATGAGCCGTCGACCATATAGCTCTCGAGTTTGGTCATGTTGATGCCATTGGTGGCAAAGCCGCCCATGCCTTTGTAGAGCGCCGCCGGAATGTTGCGAACCTGAAAAACAAAGCTGGTGATCATGCCGTGCGCGCCCCGGCGGCTGGTGTTGGGTTCGCGTGACATAATAAGAAAACGGGTGGTGTTGTCGCCGCGATCCTCGATCTTTTTCTCCAGAACCTCCAGCCCGTAGATCTCTGCTGCCAACTCGCTGGCCAGCGCCGCAGTATGGATGTCTCCCGCAGCGGCAACATCACGCGCCGCCCGCGCATTATCGGGGCTGACGCGGCCCAAAATGTTGTTTCTCCTAAGGAAATCACCGCATTGTGGCAGCAGTACCAGATGTGATTTGGCCTCGCGAATGTCTTCCAGTTTGGCGCCGGGCACGACGAGCAGGTTGATATGAACCCGCACAAAAGCCTCGTCGATGATGTGCAAGCCGCTATGGGGCAGCAGCCGGTGGCTGTCGGCGACCCGACCATAGGTCGAATTCTCTACGGGCAGCATGGCCTGATCGGCCTCGCCCGTGCGCACAGCCTCTATGACGTCCTCAAATGTGCCGCAGGGAAGCACTTCCATGTCGTGGCGCGCATTGCGGCACGCCTCATGACTGTAAGAGCCGAGCTCTCCCTGAATAGCAATTTTTCCGGTCATCGGTGCGACTTTCCTGCAAAACTTCAACAAACGGGCATTTCGTCGCGTTGTCTATACCTTGCCACTGACGAGTGGAAGCCTTAGACAACGACCCAGACAGCTAAAACGGACACGCGATTCATGTTTGACACGATGACCCTAACCAAAGCGACTGCCGGCCTTTGTGGCTCGTTCCTGGTGCTTCTTCTGGGCCAGTGGGCCGCGGATGTGCTCTACTCGGCAGATGCGCACGGTGAGCAATCTTATATTATTGAAGTTGAAGAGGCGGGCGGCGCCCAAGAAGAGGTCGCTGAAGTCAGCTTTGATGAGCTGATGGCCTCTGCTGACATTGGCAAAGGTGCCAAGGTCTTTAAGAAATGCGCCGCATGCCACAAAATCGAAGACGGTGTGAACTCCACCGGTCCTTCGCTCTACGGTGTGGTTGGCCGGGCTCAGGCCGCGGCGGATGGTTTCGGCTATTCCGGTGCTTTGGCCGGACTGGGCGGCACATGGTCGGCAGAAGAGCTTGATGCCTTCCTGACCAAACCCTCGGCCTATGCCTCTGGCACCTCGATGTCGTTCAACGGTCTTAAAAAGCAAAAAGACCGCGTGAACCTCATCGCCTATCTGGACGGTCTCGACGGCTAATTCAGGTCTGATCCCGGGATCAGTGCAACAGATTACCAAAGGGCCGCGACATGTTCGCGGCCTTTTTTGCGTTTCGCGACAACTGGCGCCAGCTGTCTGATACGTGTCCCACCGCTGGTTCCGCGACGGTTTCAGGAATAGGGCGCAATCACGCCCTTTCGATCCGTTGAGAGCCGCGATGACGCATTCTCAACTTGAATGTTACCACCTGCGGCCATTAGCGTGGAGGACAGGAAAAAACCGGACCAGAGCAAGGCCGGGTATTGGAGGTTGTGACAGATGACATCCCATCAGGCAGGACAGCGACATCAGCACCGGGCGCAACACGGGGCGCCAAACGGGGCATCATATGGCCATGCGCGCACACACGCGCGGGTCGTCTTGCCGCGCGACCGCCAGGGCGCGAGCCAGGCTCTTTTGTTGCAGGTTTTGGGCGTTGTTCTGAGTCTTTTTCTGGCCTTGATGCTTGCGCTGCCGCTGCGCGCCGAGAGCACCCTGATCAAAAGCCACGGCTTTGCCGAATTTGGCGATCTAAAATACCCAAAAGATTTTGCTCATTTCGACTATGTGAACCCGGTGGCCCCCAAAGGCGGCGAGCTGTCGATCTCGGCCGTTGGCACCTTTGACAGCATGAATCCCTATGCGCGCACCGGGCGGGCGGGGGCGCTGTCCTCTGAGCAATTTGAGAGCATGCTGGTGGAGTCCTACGATGAGCCAGGATCCTTTTACGGGCTGCTTGCCGAAAGTCTGGAATACCCGGAAACTCAGGACTGGGTGATCTTTAATTTGCGCCCGGAGGCGCGTTTTTCAGATGGCAGCCCGGTCACAGCCGAAGATCTGGTGTTTTCCCATAACCTGCTGTTGGATCAGGGGCTGAAATCCTATGGCGATGCCGTGCGCAAACGCATCCCCAAGGCCGAAGTGCTGGGGCCGCATCAGGCCAAGTTCTATTTTGCCGAGGGCATTTCGCGGCGCTCGCTGATCACGCAAATTGGCGGCGTCCCGGTTTTTTCCAAAGCCTGGTTCGACGCTGACCCCGAAAACCGCCGTCTGGACACGCCGCGGCTGGACCCCGGGGTTGGCTCTGGGCCCTATGTTCTCGAAACCGTCGATATCAATCAGCGCGTCGCCTATCGCCGCAACCCGGACTATTGGGGGCGCGATCTGAATGTCAGTGTCGGGCGTCACAACTACGATATGATCCGGATCGAATACTTTGGCGATTCCATCGCGGCGATGGAGGGCTTCAAGGCTGGCGTCTATACCTTGCGCAGCGAAAATAACTCAAAAAACTGGGCCACGGCCTATGGGTTCGACGCGGTTCAGCGCGGCGATGTGGTTCAGGCGGCGATCCCGGATGGCAACCTGTCCTCGCCTGCTGGCTTTATCATGAACCTTTTGCGGCCCAAATTTCAGGATCCGCGCGTGCGCGAAGCGGTGCAGCTTGGCTTCAATTTTGAATGGACCAATGACAGCCTGCAATATGGCCTGTTTCAACAGCGCCATGCCTTTTGGCAAGACACCGATCTTGAGGCCAAGGGGCTGCCGCAGGGGCGTGAGCTTGAGGTCCTGACGGCACTGGGCGATCTGATTGATCCGGCCATACTGACCTCTGAGCCTGTGATGGCCCATAGCTCCAAACCCAAGCGACCTAATGATCGCAAGAATCTGCGCCGGGCGATGTCGCTGCTGGATGAAGCCGGCTGGATGGTTGGCGATGATGGGCTGCGGCGCAATGCGGCAGGTGAGGTGCTGAGCCTCGAATTTCTGATCGACAACCCCACCACGGCGCGGGTTGTGCAGCCCTATATCAGCAATCTGCAAACCATGGGCATTGATGCGGTTCTGAATCGGGTCGACAATGCGCAGTTTTCGGCGCGACGCCGTGAAAAGGATTTTGATATGGTCTTTTCCGGCTACCCGCTGAATCTGGAGCCTTCGACGGGATTGCTGCAGATGTTTGGCTCTGAGGCGCATCAGTTTTCGGTCTTCAATCCGGCCGGGCTTGCCGATCCTGCGATGGATGTTCTGATCGACAATATCGTCAATGCGACCACCAAAGAAGAGCTTTACGCCAATACCCGCGCCCTGGATCGGTTGCTGCGGGCAAAACGGTTTATGGTGCCGGTCTGGTATCTCGATGTCAGCTGGGTCGCCTATTGGGATATGTACCGCTACCCAGAAAAGCTGCCGCCTTTTGATAATGGCCTGCTGGACCTGTGGTGGATTGATGCGGATCGCGAGGCTGACTTAAAGGCCTCGGGCGCGTTGCGGTAGAGACGTATCATGGCAGCCTATATCCTTCGACGCCTTATGCTGGTGATTCCAACTCTGTTCGGCATCATGGTGGTGAATTTCGCGCTGGTGCAATTTGTTCCCGGTGGCCCGGTTGAACAGGTGATTGCGCAGCTGCAGGGCAGCGGTGATGTGTTTGAGGGCTTTGCCGGTGGCGGCGGTGATACCGGCGGTGCCAGCGCCATCGAGGCCAATGACAGCTATGCGGGTCGTCAGGGCCTGCCGCCAGAGCTGATCGAAGAGTTGAAAGAGCAATTCGGCCTCGACAGGCCGCCGCTTGAGCGGTTCGGGCTGATGCTGTGGAACTATCTGCACTTTGATTTTGGCGAGAGCTATTTTCGCAAGATCGACGTAACCGAGCTGGTGCTTGAAAAGATGCCGGTCTCGATCTCGCTGGGGCTGTGGTCGACCCTGATCGCCTATATCATCTCGATTCCGCTGGGCATTCGCAAGGCGCTGCGCGATGGCACGCGCTTTGACACCTGGACCAGCGGTGTGATCATCGCCGCCTACGCCATCCCCGGCTTCCTGTTTGCCATTATGCTTTTGGTGCTGTTTGCGGGCGGGTCCTATTGGCAGCTGTTTCCGCTGCGGGGCCTCACCTCGGATAACTTTGAAAGCCTCAGCCTGTTTGGCAAAGCGGCGGACTATGCCTGGCACATCGCGCTGCCGGTGATTGCCTCGACCATTGGTGCCTTTGCAACGCTGACGCTGCTGACCAAGAACTCGTTTCTGGATGAGATCAAAAAGCAATATGTCATCACGGCGCGGGCCAAGGGGCTTGGCGAACGTCAGGTGCTTTATGGCCATGTGTTCCGCAATGCCATGCTGATCGTGATTGCCGGCTTTCCGGCCGTGTTCATTGGCGTGTTCTTCTCTGGCAGCCTGATCATCGAGACGATCTTTTCGCTGGATGGCCTGGGGCGTCTGGGTTTTGAGGCCGCCGTGGCGCGGGACTATCCGGTGATCTTTGGCACCCTGTTCATCTTTGGCCTGATGAGCCTGGTGGTCGGGATCGTGTCAGACATCATGTATGTGCTGGTCGATCCGCGCATCGACTTTGACAAGCGGGAGGGCTGAGACATGGCACTATCTCCACTCAATCAGCGCCGCTGGAATACCTTTCGCCGCAACAAACGTGCCTATTGGTCCATGTGGATCTTTGCAGTGCTGTTTGGCCTGTCGCTGTTTGCCGAGTTTCTGGCCAATGACAAACCCATCCTGGTGAGCTATCGCGGCGAGATCTACGCGCCGATTTTTAAGTTCTACCCGGAAACCGTCTTTGGCGGCGATTTCAAGACCGAGGCGATCTACCGCGACCCGGAGGTGGAGTGCCTGATCCGCTCTGGCGGCATTGAAGACTGCTTTGACGAGCCGGAAGACATTCTGGCGCAGATCAAGGCGGGCAGCTACGCGGATGAGGCCTTCTACAAGGGCTGGAGCCTGTGGCCGCTGATCCCCTATTCGTTCAACACCACGGTGGATCGCCCCGGCGCGGCACCCCTGCCGCCCAATAGGCAAAACCTGCTTGGTACCGATGACACCAAACGCGATGTGCTGGCGCGGGTCATTCATGGCTTTCGCCTGTCGATCCTCTTTACCCTTATTGTGACCGGTGCGGCGACGGTGCTGGGCATTCTGGCCGGGGCCGTGCAGGGCTATTTTGGTGGCTGGATTGATCTGGTGTTTCAGCGTTTTATCGAGGTCTGGAGCTCAACCCCGACGCTCTATGTCATCATCATCATGTTTGCCATTCTGGGCCGCAGTTTCTGGCTCCTGGTCGGCCTGATGATCCTGTTTGGCTGGACCTCCCTGGTGGGGGTGGTGCGCGCCGAATTTCTGCGCGCCCGCAATCTGGAATATGTTCGCGCCGCCAAGGCGCTGGGGGTGGGCAATATGACCATCATGCTGCGCCATATGCTGCCCAATGCCATGGTGGCGACGCTGACCATGCTGCCCTTTATTGTCACCGGCACCATCAGCGCGCTGGCCGGACTGGATTTCCTTGGCTTTGGCCTGCCCTCCTCGGCGCCCTCCCTGGGTGAGCTGACGCTGCAGGCGAAACAAAACCTCGAAGCCCCCTGGTTGGCTTTCACCGCCTTTTTCACCTTTGCCCTGATGCTGTCGCTGCTGATCTTTATCTTTGAAGGTATCCGCGACGCGTTTGACCCAAGAAAGACCTTTTCATGAGCGCCGTACTTGAGGTCCGCAATCTGTCTGTTTCCTTCCGACAGGATGGCAAGATCACCCAGGCTGTCAAAGGCGTGTCCTTCTCTGTGGGGCGCGGCGAAACCGTGGCGTTGGTGGGCGAGTCCGGCTCGGGGAAATCCGTTTCGGCCCTGTCAACCGTCTCGCTGCTGGGCGACAGCGCCATCGTCGAGGGCTCTGTCACCTATGACGGGGTTGAGATGGTCGGCGCCGATGAAAAGCACCTGATGCAGGTGCGCGGCAATGACATCAGCTTTATCTTTCAGGAGCCGATGACCTCGCTCAACCCGCTGCATACTATTGAGAAACAGCTGGCGGAATCGCTGGCGCTGCATCAGGGACTGGTGGGCGCTACGGCGCGGGCGCGGATCCTTGAGCTGATGCAAAAGGTCGGCATTCGCGATGCCGAAAGCCGTCTTGGCGCCTATCCGCACGAGCTCTCTGGTGGCCAACGCCAGCGGGTGATGATCGCCATGGCACTGGCCAACAAGCCCGAGGTGCTGATCGCGGATGAGCCGACGACCGCGCTGGATGTGACCATTCAGGCGCAGATCCTGGACCTGCTGGCCGAGCTGAAAAAGAGCGAGGGCATGGGGCTGTTGTTTATCACCCATGACCTGAACGTGGTGCGCCGCATTGCCGACCGGGTCTGCGTGATGAAGGGCGGCGAGATTGTTGAGGAAGGCCCGGCGGCGGCGGTTTTTGACAACCCGCAGCACCCCTACACGCAAAAGCTTTTGGCGGCGGAACCCTCTGGGCAGCCCGAACCGGTCTCGCCAGACGCGGCCGAGATGATCCGCACCCAGGATCTGAAAGTCTGGTTTCCGATCCAGAAAGGCCTGCTGAAACGCACCGTGGGCTATGTGAAGGCGGTGAACCCCACCTCGATCTCGGTGCGGGCCGGGGAAACGCTGGGTATTGTGGGCGAGTCGGGATCGGGCAAAACCACCATGGCGCTGGCGATCATGCGGCTGATTGCCTCTGAGGGCGAAGTGCGCTTTTGCGGTGATGATCTGCGACAATGGTCTACCAAGGAGCTGCGCAGCCTGCGCAAGGATATGCAGATCGTGTTTCAGGACCCCTTTGGCTCGCTCAGTCCGCGCATGACCTGCGCCCAGATTATTGCCGAGGGGCTGGCCATCCACAAGGTGGACCAGCACCGCGCCCCGCGTGAGCTGGTGGCCGAGGTGATGCAGGAGGTCGGGCTAGATCCCGCCACCATGGACCGCTATCCGCATGAGTTTTCCGGCGGGCAACGCCAGAGGATCGCCATCGCCCGCGCCATGGTGCTGCGACCCAAACTGGTGGTTCTGGACGAGCCGACTTCAGCGCTGGATATGACGGTGCAGGTGCAGATTGTGGAGCTGCTGCGCGATCTGCAAAAACGCTATGGGCTGGCCTATCTGTTTATTTCGCATGACCTCAACGTGGTGCGTGCCATGTCGCATCAGGTGGTGGTGATGAAACAGGGAGATATCGTTGAGGCAGGCGCCTCGGAGGAGCTGTTTGAGCATCCCAAAGAAGACTATACGCGCCAGCTGCTGGCAGCGGCCCGTTAGGACATAAAATACCGGTACCTGATGTCAGGGGCATCCTTGGGCTGGGCTGTTTGTACAGTAGGGTTTGCACAGTAGGGTTTGAACAGTAAGGTCTACTCACTACGGTTTGCGCAGAGGGGGGGGCTCCCGCCTGTTTTGCAATTTGCCCAGGGGCAAAATGGCACACAGTTGGGCCCAGCGCCGCTGACGCGGCGCGGTGGCCGCCAAAAATCGCACTCCCTAAACTGCGGGCCGCCTGCAGGCCTGGCAACATAGGCATGAGCTGGCGACTAACTGGCAACACAGGCATCAACTGGCAACACAGGCATCAACTGGCAACACTGGCATCAACTGGCGACATAGGCATCAAAATGACGGGCGATCACCTGCGCAAGGGCGCGGGCGGGCTCTGGCAGGACGGCGCCTTCTTCGGTGAGGGCCAGTATTTCCGGAAAAGCCTGGCAGGCATCGCTCACAAGCGCGTTGAACCGTGCCTCCTGACCTGGAAACCTTTGAATGATTTCACGGCGCGGGATTTTGAACGTGCACAGGAGGGCTTCGATCATGCGCCCGCGTAATTGGTCTTCGCCCTGAAAGGCATGGCCGCGGGCGGTGGCGAGGGACCCGTTCTGAATGGTTGCGATGTAGCGGGCCGTGCTGGGGGCGTTTTGCGCGTAACCTTGCGGGAAGCGTGAGATGGCTGAGGCTCCAAGGCCAATCAGCACCTCCGATGGATCATTACTATAGCCCTGAAAGCCGCGTTTCAGGCTGCGGGCCTGGGTCAGGTCGTCGTTGGTGTGGGCAAAGGTGTCGATACCGATTGCCTGATAGCCGTCTTGCAGGCAGAGCGCGCGGGCTGTCTCAAACAGGTCCAGCCTGTCCTCCGGCCGCGGCAGAGCCTCGGAGGGGATCATTGCCTGACGCCGGATCAGGGCTGGCAGGTGCATATAGGCATAAAGCGTCACCCTGTCCGGGGCGAGGGACAGAATGCTTTGGGTGCTTTGGCTGATCTGCGCCTGAGTCTGATGCGGCAGGCCAAACAACAGATCCATGCTGAGGCATTGCACACCGCTGCGTCGCAACATCTCTGCTATGGTTTGCACGCGGGTAAAATCGAGACTTCGGCCAATCGCCTGTTGCGTGGCGCTGTCAAACCCCTGCACCCCAATCGAGGCATGCGTCATACCGGCGCTGATCAGGGCCTCACAGCGGGCCAGGTCAAAGGCATTTGGGTCGATCTCGACGGAGAATTCAGCATCTGGGTTGAGGGGGGCCAAATCAGCCAGCGCCGCCGTCACCTCGCGAATCATGTTGGGCGATAAAATCGTCGGAGTGCCACCACCCCAATGCAAGCGGGATAGCGTTACCCCTTCTGGCAGATGCAATTTCAGCGACATGATCTCTTGTTTCAGCGCGTCGATATAGGCGGCAATGGGGGCATCAGACCGGGCGCCCTGGGTGCGACACATGCAAAACCAGCACAGGTTCCGACAAAAGGGGACATGAAGATAAAGGGAAATTTGGCTTCCGGGTGGAATTGTGCTGATCCAGGACATGAAATGCCCGGGGCCTATTGTCGGGCTGAAATTTGCGACTGTAGGGTAGCTGGTATAGCGCGGCACTTTGGCATCGAATAAACCGAGCTTCGCCAATTGTGATTTCTGGCACATATCACTACCATAGAATGTATTCGCGCGTTAAAACTTTGACTCAGATCAAACGGGACTGCTTATGAATGCCCCCATACCTGCGCAGATTAGCTGCGCCGATTGTCCAATACGTCACCGTGCCGTTTGCGCACGCTGCGAGACAGACGAGCTGGAAACGCTGGAAACCATCAAGTATTATCGCAGCTTTGAGGCTGGGCAGTCGATCATCTGGTCTGGCGATGTGATGAACTTTGTCGGCTCCGTCGTTTCCGGGATCGCAACCCTGACCCAGACGATGGAGGATGGCCGCACCCAGATGGTGGGGCTTTTGTTGCCAAGCGATTTTGTCGGACGCCCAGGGCGCGAAGGTGCGGCCTATAACGTTGTGGCGACCACCGATCTGGTGATGTGTTGTTTTCGCAAAAAACCCTTTGAAGATATGATGGCAAGAACCCCGCATATCGCCCATCGCCTGCTAGAGATGACTCTGGATGAGTTGGACGCTGCGCGCGAGTGGATGCTGGTTCTGGGTCGTAAAACCGCTCGAGAAAAAATCGCCAGCCTGTTGTCGATCATCGCGCGTCGGGACGCCTCGCTGACGCCCAATGGTGCGGTGAATACCATGACGTTTGATTTGCCCCTCACCCGCGAAGCCATGGCGGACTACCTTGGCCTCACGCTGGAGACGGTCAGTCGCCAGATGTCCGCCCTGAAAAAAGACGGGGTGATTACGCTGGAAGGCAAGCGCCGGGTGACCGTTCCGGACATGGGACGCCTTTTTGAGGAAGCGGGTGACGATAGCGATGGCGGCTTCCTCGGCTGACGATCAATCAGCCCGCGCCCTGTGCTTGCCCGCGCCCTGTGCTTGCCCGCGCCCTATGAGCTGACACCCGTTAAGGTCTGCGAAGGCCTGCGCGCAGGGACGCGGCGAAGAGGCAGAGTGAACTCTGCGCACAGATAGGGTGTGCGCAAAGCTCGATATTCTTTAAAAGCCACTACACGCATGACTGCGCTTTTACGCAGGCCACCTCATGACCGCCCGTTGGACGCAGGCCCAGAGGAGGCGGGTGCATGCGACCTACAGGGCGACTATTAGGGCGACCGGTGAGGGCGGGCTTAATGCGCCAAAAAGATCGGAACAGTGGCCTTTTCCAGCATATTGCGGGTGGCACCGCCCAGGATTGCCTCGCGGAACCGGGAATGCCCATAGGCCCCCATCACGATCATGTCGGCATCCATATCGGTTGCATGGCGGATCAGGACGTCCGAGACCCGCGGCATGGTTTTGCTGAGCACGTCGATCTCACATTTCACCCCATGGCGCGTCAGCATTTGTGCCAGCATGCCACCGGGATCAGACCGCTCTGGGCCGTGCTGTGGCGGGTCGATCACCACAATGCGCACCAAATCGGCGCCAACAAGGAAGGGCAGGGCCTTGCGAATAGAGGTCATCGCCTCAATGCTTTCATTCCAGGCGACCAAAATGGTTTTTGGCTGTCCTACAGGGGCGGCATCGTCGGGAACCACCAGTACCGGGGTGCGTCCCTCAAACAGAGCGGCTTCGACCACGGGCTCGGCCTCGACGCCTTTGCCCTCTCCATAGGGCTGACCCAGCACAACCAAATCCGAAAACCGTGCAAGACGGGCAACGTGACGCCCCATGTCGGCAATCTGAGCAATGCCCGCATCCGTTGAAAACTGGACGCCGGATTTTTCCAGGTAGTCATTGGCATAGGTCTGCAGAGCGCTGGCGTCTTCCTTGGCGCGGGTCATGGTTTCTTGCAGAACCATGGCATTGGCACCGGCATAATAATAACCGGTCTGGGTCCGGTCGACGCCAAGGCACAGCGCTTCGGTGTGGCCATCAAAGGCTGAAGTCAAGGAAACCGCCTGGGAAAGGGGCGTCTCGGCTGTGTCCTTTGATGTCAGAACCGTCAGAATGGTTTTATATGTCATGTCTTACCTCATGCTGGATGCTGGCAGAAATCCGGATCTCCAACAGGAGACTCGCTTAGTGTAGCCGTGCTTAGCAAGGTGTGTCACACTCGAATGGCAAATGTCTTGATGCAGATCAATGCGTTCACTGCACATGTTTTGCATTTACAGCATAGAATATATGGGTTCCACGCGGCGAAAAGAATCGCAGGGGACATGGTGAAGGGACGTAAGATGTCTAATTATATCAAGCTGATAGCGCTTGGTCTGGTCACGCTTTTTGCGATGATCGCGACCAACTATGCGCGAGATCTGGCGTATCAGGTGCATGCGATTATTGTCATGCTCGTGGCTGGTGGTCTGTTTCTCTATACGCTGCGCCATACAGGCGAAGCGCAGGTGGCGACTGATGGCCTGCAAAATGAATATTTTGATAGCGTTGTACGCGCCGGGGTGATTGCCACCGCCTTTTGGGGCGTTGTGGGGTTTCTCGCAGGGACGTTCATCGCTTTCCAGCTGGCATTTCCGGCGCTGAATTTTGAATGGGCGCAGGGCTTTGCCAACTTTGGCCGCCTGCGTCCTCTTCATACCTCGGCGGTGATTTTTGCCTTTGGCGGCAATGCGCTGATCGCCACCTCGTTTTACGTGGTGCAGCGCACCTCGGCGGCGCGTCTCTGGGGCGGTAATCTGGCCTGGTTCGTGTTCTGGGGCTATCAGCTCTTTATCGTGCTGGCGGCAACCGGTTACCTGCTTGGCGGCACCCAGTCGAAAGAATACGCCGAGCCCGAATGGCATGTTGACCTGTGGTTGACCATTGTCTGGGTGGCTTATCTGGCGGTCTTCCTCGGCACCGTGATCAAGCGAAAAGAGCCGCATATCTATGTGGCCAACTGGTTCTACCTGGCCTTTATCGTGACCGTGGCGATGCTGCACCTGGTCAACAACATGACCATTCCGGTCTCCATCTGGGGCTCCAAATCGGTCATTGTCTGGTCTGGTGTGCAGGATGCCATGGTGCAGTGGTGGTACGGCCACAACGCGGTGGGCTTCTTCCTGACGGCGGGCTTCCTCGGCATGATGTATTACTTTGTGCCAAAGCAGGCCGAACGTCCCGTGTTCAGCTACAAACTGTCGATCATCCACTTCTGGGCACTGATCTTCCTGTATATCTGGGCCGGTCCGCACCACCTGCATTATACCGCGCTGCCGGACTGGGCCTCGACCCTTGGCATGGTGTTCTCGATTGTTTTGTGGATGCCCAGCTGGGGCGGCATGATCAACGGTCTGATGACGCTGTCTGGTGCCTGGGACAAGCTGCGCACCGATCCGGTGATCCGCATGATGGTGATCTCGATCGGGTTTTACGGCATGTCGACCTTTGAAGGTCCGATGATGTCGATCCGCGCGGTGAACTCGCTGTCGCATTACACCGACTGGACCATTGGGCATGTGCATTCTGGTGCCCTTGGCTGGAACGGTATGATCACCTTTGGCGCGCTCTACTTTCTGGTGCCGGTGCTGTGGAAACGCGAACGTCTCTATAGCCTCAGCCTGGTGTCCTGGCACTTCTGGCTCGCCACCATCGGCATCATTCTCTACGCCGCCTCAATGTGGGTGACGGGGATCATGGAAGGCCTGATGTGGCGTGAAGTCGACGCCAATGGTTTCCTGGTGAACTCCTTCGCTGACACGGTTGCTGCGAAGAAACCCATGAACATTGTGCGCGGTCTTGGCGGGGTCATGTTCCTCTCCGGTGCCATCATCATGTGTTACAACCTGTGGATGACAGTCCGTAAGGCCCCGGCGAAAGAGTCGAGCCTCACGGTTGTGGTCCCGGCAGAATAAGGAGGGATGGTATATGTCAATTCTCGATAAACACAAAATCCTCGAGACCAATGCAACCCTCCTTCTGGTCTGCAGCTTTCTGGTTGTCTCCATTGGCGGGCTGGTCCAGATCGCGCCGCTGTTCTGGCTGGAAAACACCATCGAAGAGGTGGAGGGCATGCGTCCCTACACCCCTTTGGAGCTGGCTGGCCGCGACATCTACATCCGTGAAGGCTGCTACACCTGTCACAGCCAGATGATCCGCCCGATGCGCGATGAGGTCGAACGTTATGGCCACTACTCGCTGGCGGCGGAGTCGATGTATGACCACCCCTTCCAGTGGGGATCCAAACGCACCGGGCCGGATCTGGCCCGTGTTGGCGGTCGTTACTCTGATGAGTGGCACGTGGACCACCTGCGCAACCCGCAGGCCGTGGTGCCGGAATCGGTGATGCCGAAATATGGCTTTTTGGAAAACGCCAAGATCGACGGCAAATACATCGGCGATCTGATGGCCGTGAATGCGATGCTGGGCACCCCCTACAGCGACGAGATGCTGGAGAGTGCTCAGGCCGACTTTAAGGTGCAGGTTGACCCCGATGGGGATTATGACGGGTTGCTTGAGCGCTATGGCGACAAGGTCAGTGTAAGAAACTTTGATGGCCAGCCCGGTGTCTCTGAGGCCGATGCGCTGATCGCCTATCTGCAAATGCTGGGGACGCTGGTTGATTTCTCGACCTTCACCCCCGACGCAAGCCGTTAAGGAGGACAACAGATGGAAATCTATACTCTTTTGCGGGAATTTGCAGACAGCTGGATGCTCTTGTTTCTGTTCTCGTTTTTTGCCTTGGTTGTTGTCTGGGTCTTTCGCCCCGGCAGCACCAAGACCTACGATGACACGGCCAGCATTCCCTTCCGCCACGTAGACGCCCCGGCTCCGCAAGGGGACGAGGCAGTAGCCGCCGCATCCAAGGAGGCGAGGACATGAGCAAACCCGTCAAAAAGTTCGACGACGATCCAAAAACCACCGGCCACAGCTGGGATGGGATCGAAGAGTTCGACAATCCGATGCCGCGCTGGTGGCTTTGGACTCTCTATGCCACCATCGTCTGGGCGATTGGCTATACCATCCTCTATCCGGCCTGGCCCATGGTGAGCTCGGCAACCTCGGGGGTTTTGGGCTGGTCGACACGCGGCGATGTTGCCGCCGAGATCGCAGCTGTTGAAGAAGCCAACGCGCCGATGAATGCCAAACTTGAGGCCGCGGAGCTGACCGCGATCTCTGGCGATGCGGAAATGGGGCCCTATGCGGTCTCGGCCGGCTCTGCTGTGTTCAAAACCTGGTGCGCCCAGTGCCACGGATCCGGGGCTGCGGGTGCCAAAGGCTATCCCAACCTGCTGGACGATGACTGGCTCTGGGGTGGGTCGGTTGAAGACATCCACCACACCGTCAGCCACGGGATTCGCAACGAGGAAAGCGACGATGCGCGCTTCTCTCAGATGCCTGCCTTTGGCCGTGATGAGCTGCTGGAGAAAGCAGAGATCGACCAGGTGGTGAACTTTGTCATGTCTCTGTCTGGTGACGCCCAGGATCCTGCGCAGGTCGCAGCAGGCGCTGTGGTGTTTGAGGACAACTGTTCTGCCTGCCACATGGAAGACGGCACCGGTGATCGCGACCAGGGCGCGCCCAACCTTGTGGATGCAATCTGGCTCTATGGCGGGGATTATGCGTCACTTAGCCAGACCGTGAACAACTCCCGCTATGGCGTGATGCCAGCCTGGAACAGCCGCCTCACCGAGGCGCAGATCCGCGCGGTTTCGGCCTATGTGCATCAGCTGGGCGGCGGCGAATAAGCCTCGCACGCTTTGAGCCAAAACACATATCTGGGGCTGCTCCTGTAGGGGCGGCCCCTTTTTTGTGCGTGGCGTTTGCGCGCATTTTTTGCCCCAATTTGATCAGGGTCAAGTCAGGCTTTTGCAAAAGCTGCTTAACTGGTCTCAAGACAGAGACACACTGGCTGGCTCATCCGCTCCCACGGGGCAATGGGCAAGGCAGTATAAAGTCCCTACAGCCCGACGTGCAGGGCCATAGGGATCAAGCGTCGGCTTTTTGATCTGTTCGCGCGTTTCCTGAAAAGCCGACGCCCTTTCTGTCTCTTTCCCGGCCTCTGGGGGCCAGGCGCGCGTCGCAGCTCTTATAGCTTTTGCAGATCAATGCAGCGCACCGGCTGGTTCAGCCGATGTCCGGCAATGAGGCGCCCGGCAAATGACCGTTTGGCCCAGCCTAGCAGCTTGGCAAAACTCCCCGGCGTGCGTTCCGGAGCAGAGTAGGCGGCAGGCAGCGCGTGCCGTGATTCTGTGGCGATGGGCATATCGCGGACCCGAACACAGTCGTGGCGCGTCGCGGTCATCATGGAGCGGGCGTAGATATCGATCAGCATCTTGAAATCTCCTGTGCTGGTGTTTCTGCCTTTGACTGTCGTCAAATTCGGCGCAACATGCGACTCAGGAAAAATGTAGTTATGTAAGTCTGGATTACACATGGATTGGCTGTCGATGCCGCCTCTTGCTGCTTTGCGCGCCTTTGCCGCCTATGCTGAACACGCAAACCTTGCCAAGGCAGGGGCGGCGCTAAATGTCAGTCACGCTGCCGTCAGTCAGCACCTGCGCAGTCTGGAGGACCATCTTGGCACGCAGTTGCTGGATCGCAGTGGCCGGGCTTTGGCGCTGACCCCTGAGGGCAGCCATCTGGCCCAGGCCCTGTTGCTGGGCTTTGGTGCGATGCAGTCAGCGGTGCAGGATATCAGCACGCAGGGGGCGGCGCGGCCGCTGCATATCAGCTGCACGCCGATGTTCGCCGCCAACTGGCTGATGCCGCGTCTGGCGGAATTTCGCATGAAGCAGCCTGAAATCGATCTGGTCATTGATCCCCGGGGCGAGATTGTCGAGCTGCACCCCGGCGGCGTCGATATCGCCATTCGCTATGGCGATGGGAAATGGGCCGGGCTGGAGGCGGAAATCCTGCTGGCCTCTCCCATGGCGGTGGTGGCGCACCCCAGCCTGCTGCAGGGGCGGACAGTGCGCAGCCCAGAGGATTTGCTGGATTATCCCTGGCTTGAAGAACTGGGCACCACCGAGGCGGCGCATTGGCTGCGCTCACGCGGGGTGGCGGATGCGATTCGCGGCGCCAGCATCAAACTGCCGGGCAATTTGCTGATGCAGGCGGTGCGCGACGGGCAGGGCGTGGCCGTGGGGGTAAAAGATTTTGTCAGTGAGGATCTGCAGGCCGGACGACTGGTAGAGCTTTTTACCAGCAATGAAGAGCGCGGCTATCATATTGTAACGCGCCCCGGAGTGCAGCGGGCGCAGGCGCGGCTGTTTATCTCCTGGCTGCGGCGGCACAGAAAGGCGCAAGACACCGTGCCGCAGGTATAAATACGCTTTGAGAGATAAAGATACTTGTCTGATGCTCATTTTGATCCACGTCAAAGAGTGCACCGGTCTCTTTTGAGAGAACTCAATCAGAGAAAAAATGAAAGTGGAGTGAGTCCGTGAGCGATTCCGATCCCGCCCCCAGCCTGTATGCCGCCAGGGAACCCGTCTTTCCACGGCGCGTCACGGGCGTTTTCCGCAATCTGAAATGGTACATTCTGGCGATCACTCTGGGAATTTACTATATCACCCCCTGGATCCGCTGGGACCGGGGGCCTGCCCTGCCGGATCAGGCAGTGTTGCTGGATCTGGCCAATCGCCGCTTCTACTTCTTCTGGATCGAAATCTGGCCACATGAGTTCTACTTTGTTGCCGGGTTGCTGATCATGGCCGGGCTGGGATTGTTTCTCTTTACCTCGGCCCTGGGGCGGGTCTGGTGTGGCTATGCCTGTCCGCAGACCGTCTGGACCGATCTGTTTATTCTGGTCGAGCGCTGGATCGAAGGCGACCGCAACGCCCGCCTGCGTCTGCACCGGCAAAAGAAAATGGATTTGCGCAAGGCGCGTCTGCGCCTGACCAAATGGCTGTCCTGGCTGCTGATTGGTCTCGCCACCGGCGGCGCCTGGGTGTTCTATTTTGCCGACGCCCCAACGCTGTTGGTCGATCTGGTGACGGGGCAAGCCCATCCTGTGGCCTATACCACCATGCTACTGCTCACCGCGACGACCTTCTTCTTTGGCGGCATCGCCCGCGAGCAAATCTGCATCTACGCCTGCCCCTGGCCACGTATTCAGGCGGCGATGATGGACGAAGACACCCTGGTGGTGGGCTACCGCGACTGGCGCGGTGAGCCCCGTGGCAAGCTGAACAATAAAAAGGCCAAAGCCGAGATCGCTACCCCGCCACAGGGCGATTGCATCGATTGCATGGCCTGCGTCAATGTCTGCCCGGTGGGGATAGATATTCGTGACGGCCAGCAGCTCGAATGTATCACCTGCGCGCTGTGCATTGATGCCTGCGATGATGTCATGGCCAAGATCGGCAAGCCACGCGGGCTGATCGACTATATGGCGCTGTCGGACGAAGCGCATGAGCGCGCAGGCCAGCCGCCAAAGAACATCTGGAAGCATATCCTGCGGCCCCGGACCATCATGTATACCTCTATGTGGGCCTTTGTCGGGCTGGGGCTGGTCTTTGCCCTGTTCATCCGCTCGGACATCGACCTGACGGTGGCGCCGGTGCGCAATCCTACCTATGTCACGCTGTCCGATGGCTCGGTGCGTAACACCTATGATGTGCGGCTGCGCAACAAACACGGTGAGGCGCGCCAGTTCCAATTGTCGCTGAAAGGCGACCCCTCGATGCGGGTTCAGCTCGAAGGCACGCCCTATGCCTCGGTTGAGGTTCCGGCGGATACCGCCTATCTTCAGCGGGTCTATATCGTGACACCAAAGGGCGCCGCAGCAACGGACGCGGAATCAACGCCGGTTCGGATCTGGGTCGAAGACCTGATCACCGGTGACCGGGCGCATAAAGACACCACCTTTAACGGAAAAGGAAACTGATCATGGCCAAGGCAGTACGTGAATTCACCGGCCGCCACATGCTGATGGTCTTTTGTGGCGCCTTTGCCGTGATCATCGGCGTCAATCTTGTGCTGGCCTATAGTGCGGTCAAAACCTTTCCAGGCCTGGAGGTAAAGAACTCCTATGTCGCCAGCCAGGAATTCGATGTGCGGCGCAGTGCGCAGCAGTCGCTGGGCTGGTCGGTCTATGCCTCGGCGCAGGACGACCAGGTCATGCTTGAGATCACCGATGCCGCGGGAAACCCGGTTGAGGTGGCCAAGCTCAGCGCGACGCTGGGGCGTGCGACCCATGTGAAAGACGACCAGCAACCTGATTTCCAGTTCAATGGCACCGCCTATGTGGCCCCGGCAGATCTGGGGCCGGGCAACTGGAATATCCGTATGGTGGCACGGGCCAAAAACGGTGTTGAGTTCACCCAGCGGGTGATTCTGCACGTCGGAGGCTGACCGAAAATGACCGCCCAGATGCGCCCTGCGATGGCTGTATGCCCCGGCTGTGTCGCCGCCCCATCTGAGGCGGTCGAACAGGCCCCGACCGAGGCGCGTCTGGCGCTATCCTTGCCGACCATCCACTGTCAGGCCTGTATCTCGGCGGTTGAGCGGGGGCTGAATGCCCATCCCGGCGTCCATTCAGCGCGGGTCAATCTGACTCTGAAACGCGCCCTGATCGAGGCAGAGCCGGACCTGCGCGCCGCAGATCTGATCCCGGTTCTGGCGGGGCTGGGGTTTGAGGCGCATGAGCTGGATCTGGCGACACTTGCTGCCACCCAAAGCGACCGCGCCGGGCGCGACCTGCTGATGCGGCTGGCGGTGGCCGGCTTTGCCTCGATGAATGTGATGCTGCTGTCGATCTCGGTCTGGTCCGGGGCCACAGATGCCACCCGCGACATGTTTCACTGGATCTCGGCGGCCATCGCCTTTCCGGCGGTGATCTTTGCCGGTCAGCCCTTTTTCAAAAACGCCTGGAGTGCTCTGCGCGTTGGCCGTCTCAACATGGATGTGCCGATTGTACTGGCGCTGGTGCTGGCCATGGCCACATCGCTCTGGGAGACCAGCCTTTCGGGCGAGCACGCCTATTTTGATGCCGCCCTGACGCTGACGTTCTTTTTGCTCGCCGGGCGGTATCTCGACTATCGCACCCGCGCCGTGGCGCGGTCCGCCGCCGAAGAGCTGGCCGCACTGGAGGTGCCCCGCGCCATCCGTATGGAGGCAGGCGCCGAGGTCGAGGTTGCCGTGGCCGAGCTGGCGATTGGGGATCTCATCCTGGTGCGCCCCGGCGGTCGTATGCCTGTTGATGGCGTCATTACCAAAGGGCAGTCAGAGCTGGATCGCTCGTTGCTGACCGGCGAGACGCTGCCGGTTTTTGCCGCACCCGGCACGCAGGTTTCTGCGGGCGAAGTGAACCTCACAGGACCTCTGGTGGTGCGGGCCCATGCCGTGGGCGAGGACACCTCACTGCACCGGATGGCGGATCTGGTGGCCATCGCTGAATCGGGGCGCTCGCGCTATACCTCATTGGCAGATAGCGCCGCAAAGCTCTATGCGCCCGGCGTGCATATCCTGTCGGCCCTGGCCTTTGTGGGGTGGTATTTTTATACCTTTGATCTGCGCACCGCCCTGAATATCGCGGCCGCTGTGCTGATCATCACCTGCCCCTGTGCGCTGGGCCTTGCGGTGCCTGCGGTGACCACAGCCGCCTCGGGACGCCTGTTCAAAAAGGGCATGCTGATCAAACATTCCACCGCATTAGAGCGTCTGGCGGGCGTCGATACCGTAGTGTTTGACAAAACAGGCACGCTGACGGCCGGCACGCCACAACTGGAAAACATCGGTGATTTTACCCGTGAGGATCTGGCGATAGCTCTGGCCCTCGCAGAAGGCTCGTCTCATCCGCTGTCGCGGGCCTTGACCCAGGCCGCGCGCGCCGCAGGCGTGTCGCCTGCCGCGGTGAGCCATCTGCAGGAGCGGCCGGGTTTTGGCACCGAGGGCCAGTTTCAGGGACGCCGCGTGCGCCTTGGCCGGGCGGCCTGGCTGGGCGCAGAGCAGGGCAGTCAGACTGCGGCCTGGCTGGACACAGGTACAGGTACGGGCACAGGTGCGGCGGCGCGGGGCTTTTTGTTTCATGACAGTCTGCGCCCGGGGGCCGCGAAGGCGGTGTCTGCTTTGATTGCGGCGGGCAAAGAGGTTTTGTTGATCTCGGGTGACACCACCGGCGCGGTTGAGGCGCTGGCAAAGCGTCTGGGCATTCAGAAATGGGTGGCCGAGGCGCTGCCGGAGGATAAGGCCGCACGGGTGCAGATGCTGGCGCAGCAGGGGCGCAAGGTTTTGATGGTGGGCGATGGCCTCAATGATACGGCGGCGCTCACGGCGGCGCATGTGTCGATCTCACCTGCCTCTGCGCTGGATGCGGCGCGGGTGGCCTCTGATATTGTGCTTCTGGGGCAGGACCTTGAACCCATCGCAGAGGCCTGTGTAGTAGCGCGCAAGGCCACCAAACGTATTCGCGAAAACTTTCGCATTGCCACGCTTTACAACGTGATTGCGGTGCCGCTGGCCATTGCGGGCTTTGCAACACCCTTGATTGCGGCTCTGGCGATGTCTACCTCGTCCATCACGGTCTCCCTCAATGCCCTGCGCCTGAAATAATCAGTGCCGAGCCCCATAACAGGTCCCGAGTCATGAGCGTTCTTGCCTATCTCATCCCGATTTCACTGCTGCTTGGCGGTGCTGCCCTCGTGGCCTTTATCTATACGGTGCGCTCCAACCAATATGAGGACCCCGAGGGGGATTCGCGCCGTATCCTGAGCGATGAATGGGATGATCACCCCAAGCCCTGACCAAAATCCCTGACCTGACAGAAGCCCTGAGCAGCGCCGATTGCGGCCTCACAGAGATGGCCAGATGTAGAAAAGGCCCCTTCGCTAATGAGAAGGGGCCTTTGCTGTTGCGGCCTGTCACGAGGTAAGATCGTGGCCGTCAGGGGTATGGGTGCGCCCTTATGAGGCGGGACCCAGGGTGTCGCAGGTTACATTGCGGGCGCGCAGACGGCGGCAGGCCAGCTCGGCGCCCTCTTTGCTCATGCCCAGAAAGTTGGCGTCAAAGCCAAGGCGCGATTCCGCCACTTTGCGCAGGGTTCCGTCGAGGCTCTCCATTTCAGACAGGGCGGTGCGCAACAGGACTTTTTCTGCCTGATAGCGACTGGTGTAACGGCCGACATTGATGCCCCAATAGCGTCCCCCCGAGGTCGAAAGCCGGGTGATTACAACCGGCGCCGGGCTGGCAGTGGTTTGGGCCTGGGCGAAACTGGCCGGGCGGGCCAGCGGGCGCAACCCTTTAAAGGGAACGGTTTGCGCACGGGGCAAGACTGCTTTTGCGAGCACCACCTGACTGGTTTTGGCGGTGGCGGTTACGGAGGTGCCAGTTGAGGCGGGCAAGATCTTGGCCTCTGCAATCGCGGCTGTGATGCTGGCCTGTAAAATTTCGGGGTCTATCCCAGTCCCCGTATCTGTACCTGTATTTGCACCCGTATTTGAACTGCTGGCTGCTGGCTGCGCCTCTTGCAGCGCACTCTCGGGCAGGTCCTTTGTGGCATCGGTGGCCTCTGCAATCTGGATCGGAGCTGCGGGCAGGGGGCGGCCCTTGGGGCGCAGGCTGGATTTGACAAGGCCATTGACGCGAATGGTTTTGCCCGCGCCGCCATTTTGGCCGCTGGTGATGGCCTGTTCCGCGCTGGCGACCCGGGTGGAGGCTCCAAGCCCCTTGTTGCCAACATAGGCGGGCCGGCCGGGGGTGCGCAGTTTGGCACGTGAGGGCGCCCGACGGAAGCCAAGGTCGAGAAGCTCGGCTACCTTGGCGTTTCGCGAGGTGGAGGATTTGCCACCAAACACCGTCGCGATGACGCGCTCGTTGCCGCGCTTTGCCGAGGCCACCAGATTGGAGCCGGCAGCGCGTGTATAGCCGGTTTTGATGCCGTCGGCGCCCTTGTAAGAGGCCAGCAGGCGGCGGTTGGTATTGGGAACCGTGCGCACACCTGCGTCAATTGTGGTACGGGAAAACAGGTGATAATATTCGGGGTAGTCATAGAGGATGTGGCGGCCCAGCTTGGTCATGTCGCGGGCGGTGGACATGTGACCCGTTTCGGTGAGCCCATGGGCATTTTTAAAGGTGGTGCGCGACATGCCGAGCGCTTTGGCGGTGCGGGTCATGCGCCGGGCAAAGGCGGCTTCTGAGCCCGAGATGGCCTCGCCAATAGCAGTGGCGGCATCATTGGCAGATTTCACCGCAGCGGCCCGGACCAGATACCGAAAGGCAATGCGTTGACCGGTCTTCAGCCCTAACTTTGAGGGCGGTTCGGCGGCGGCGTTCTTGCTGATACGCACCTTTTGATCCAGCGAAATTTCGCCGTTTCGCACAGCCTCAAAGGCGATGTAGAGGGTCATCATTTTGGTGAGAGACGCAGGATGCAATCGGGTGTCGGCGTTACGGGAGTGCAAGACCTCGCCAGTACGCGCATCGACAACAACAGCCGCATAGGGGGCCGCCTGGACGCTACTCGGAGGGGCCAGCGCCATCCCGATAGAGAGAATTACACCCATGATCCACAGCACAGACCGGGCGCAAGCCCGCTGTCCGCGAATCAGGTGAATGCACCTGATCTGCACGATATCTGCCATTTTTGCCTCTTGTCGCCGGTTTCCGGCTGACGCTTTTGCCTGCTTGTCTCAAAAGGCTAGCACATTGGAGGGATGGAATAAACCACGGTGATCAGTGGCCGTTTGGCTTTGAGAAAGGGCTTCCCCCAGATATAGTGGCATGGCGTAGGTGCGCTCCTAGATCGGGGTTGTGTTAATAAAGTGTTTATAAAATCCACCGCTGCGGGGGCTGCGCCTTATTGCTCATCACGAGGAGGTTTGGAAATTTGCTGCGCTTGAGCAACAGGTCGAGATTGTTTTTCCGCAGCTGGGGTCTGGATTCGGTGGGTTTGGGCGGCAGATGCAGGGGGGCTAGGGGCTATGTTGGCGGGTGACGTAGAAGGGTGAGGAATACTGCAGCCCCAGGGAAAACGCGCAGGGTGAGAGAATCATCGCGCTGACGCGTTGTTCCAGCTCTGCAAGCAGAGCGTTCGAGAAGTCCGCGTCACGGTGCGGTTTTACCAGCAGGCTGATACTGACGGTGACGTGGCTGTGATGGTAGGCACCAGTGGGGTAGGCGCGCCCTTTGCAGGCCCCGGCGCCGGCATCGTGGCGCTGAATGATGGCCTCGATCTCGGCCAAAATCGCAGGGGCATCGAGGTCGAGGTCGTTTGAATATTTTATTTCGGCATGTGGCATTTGACGTCTGCTCCTGGCGGCTTGTGTAGGTTTTTGATGGTACTTTTCTGTCAGCGTAAAACCAACCCGACCAGCAGGAATTCTTAATTCCCCAAAGGCGAAGTTCACTGTAGATTCGATAGGTGTTTGCGCGCAAAGCAGTGGCTCCCGCCGTTGCGTTGGGCATTAAAATGCCCGCCTCACGTTGGGCCCGGCGCCGCGCTTTGCGCGGCGCCGGGCCCAAGGCCGTTCCGTAGGCTCTGGCCGTAAGGTCAGGGCATATGGCGGGCGCGGGAGCCCCCCCCCCCTCCTTTGTGCACCCTTTGCTGCAGTCTCATCTGCCCGGTTTCATCTGAATGAGCGCTTAGTCGATCTCGGCAACCAGACCTGGCAAATGGCTAAGATCTTTTAGGGCGCGATAGCGCGGGCTGTGAAGGGGCGGATCTGCGTGCTCCACCTCCCAAATTTGCCCATGCGGCACATAGATGCCCCAGCCGCCCGCCGTAACGGCCGGCACCACGTCAGAGCGCATGGAATTGCCGACCATCATGGCACGCTCTGGCCCCTCGCCGTGGCGCGCAAAGATCTGCTGGTAGATCTCGGGTGTTTTCTCCGAGACAATTTCGACGGCGTCAAACAAATCACCCAGGCCGGACTGCGCCAGTTTACGCTCCTGATCCAGCAGATCCCCCTTGGTTATGAGGACAACGCGGTGGCTTTGTGCCAGCTGTTCAACTGCCATCTGCGCGTGGGGCAGCAGCTCGATCGGATAGGAGAGCATCATCTGTCCGGCAGTAATTAACTCCTGGATCACCGCAGCAGGAACCCGCTGATCCGTTACCTCAATAGCGGTCTCGATCATCGACAGGGTGAAGCCTTTGACGCCATAGCCATAGCGTCCCAGATTGCGCTTTTCCGCGGCCAGCAAACAGCGTTCCAGCGCCGTACGGTCCATCGCCCGCGGCGTGTGGTCTTGCAAAAGCTCTGCAAAACGCTCTTGTGTGATGCGAAAAAAGCGCTCGTTATGCCAGAGCGTGTCGTCGGCATCAAAACCGATTGTTGTTAAATTACGTGTCACGGTGCCGTTTCAATCCCTTTTCCTGCGCAGTCTTTACGCTATATAAGCAGATGATAGATTTCCATGCATGACTGGAACCGATAGCCGATGCTGCTGCAGCCTGTGATGATGTCCAAAATGTCGGACGACGACGATACTGATCTTAGTCTGTTGACAAAGACGCGCCCAAAGACCCAGCGCCCGCCGCGCTACAAGGTGCTGCTGCTCAATGACGACTACACCCCGATGGAGTTTGTCGTTCTGGTGCTTGAGCGGTTTTTTAGCATGACCCATGCGCAGTCGTTTGAGATCATGCTCACCGTGCACAAAAAGGGCCTCGCCGTGGTGGGAGTCTTTACCCATGAAATAGCCGAGACCAAGGTTGGTCAGGTTATGGATTTTGCTAATCGGCACCAGCACCCGCTGCAGTGTACGATGGAAAAAGAAGAATAATTCCAACCCTCAAAGAGGCCCATTAATATGTCCCTGCGCCTGTCCCTGGCCTTTGCTCCGGGTGGCTGTGTCATGCCCGATGAGGGTCGCATTGCCGTCTTTTCTCCCAGCGCCGGGCTGGATCTGTCCGCCCTTCCAAAGGAGCGTGTGCTGATTCTGCATCCCAAGCGGCCTGATTTTGAAAGCTATGAGGCGGCCGGCTTTGCCTGCCTGCCGGGGGTGAGCGCGCTGCCCGAGGGCGAAAAATTCGCCGCTGCCGTTGTTTTCCTGCCACGCGCCAAAGCAGAAGCCCGGCTGCTGGTAGCGCAGGCCTCGTCTGTCACCTCCGGCCCTGTGCTGGTAGACGGCGGCAAGACAGACGGTATCGATTCGGTCCTGAAAGGGCTGCGCAAACTCATTGAGGTCTCGGCACCGATATCAAAGGCGCATGGCAAGATCTTTTGGTTCCAGGGCGGAAACACTGCTCTTGCGGACTGGATGCCAGATGCGACAAACGAGATTGAGGGCTACGTTACAGCACCGGGCGTGTTTTCTGCAGATGGCATTGATCCGGCCTCGGCGCTTCTGGCGCAGAGCCTGCCGGAAAAGCTGGGCCGCGTTGTGGTCGATCTGGGTGCCGGCTGGGGCTATCTCTCGTCACAGATTCTGACCCATACCGGCGTGGAAGAGGTGCATCTGGTTGAGGCCGATCACGTCGCACTGGACTGCGCGCGACGCAATGTCTCTGATCCGCGGGCCAAATTCTACTGGGCTGATGCGCGCCACTGGCAGGCGTCAGGTCCGGTGAATACTGTGGTGATGAACCCGCCGTTTCACTCTGGCCGCAGTGCCGAACCCGAATTGGGACAGGCCTTTATCGCAGCCGCAGCCAAGATGCTGTCAGCCTCGGGTCATCTGTGGATGGTGGCCAACCGTCATCTGCCCTATGAGACAATTCTGGGCGAGCGTTTTGCCGTCGTGAGCGAGGTTGCGGGGAACAATCGGTTCAAGGTGCTGCACGCGCAACGTCCGCGCCGCACTAAACGCTAGGCTGTCTTCTGCTGGGCTTTAAATTCTCCGTTCCAATATTGGGTGCCGGGGGCTAGTCTCGCAGCCAAAATCAATTCTCGGGAGTGTGCCGACGTGTCCTTTTCGATCTCTGGCAAGACAGCCATCGTCACCGGCGCCTCGACCGGCATTGGCCTTGCCATTGGCCGCCAGTTTGTTGCGGCCGGGGCCAAAGTGATGTTTGCCGATACCCATGAAGCCGCCCTGGTCCATGAGCTGGGCGCCCAGGCGGATGAAAGCAATATCCGGTACTTTGCTGGTGATCTGCGCGAAAGGCTGACCATTGCCAATCTGCTGTCGGCGACCATTGACGCGTTTGAAGACGTGGACATTCTGGTCAACGGCGCCCGGCAGGTGGTGCAGAGTGATCCTCTGGACCCCAATGATGACTCGCTGGAGCTGCTGCTGAAAGAGAACCTTTTGCCCACGTTGCGCCTGTCGCAGCAGGTGGCGCGCCGGATGATCAAGCAGGGTGAAAAACGCGATGGTACGGATGCATTAGGGGCGATCATCAACCTGTCCTCTATTGCTGCGCGCCGCACCCACCCGGAACTGATGGCCTATTCGGTGGCCTCGGCCGCATTGGATCAGCTGACCCGGTCGCTGTCCGTCTCTCTGGCGCCGCATCGTATTCGGGTGAATTCCATCGCCTTTGGCTCGGTGATGAGCGCGTCAATGCAGTCCACCCTGAAGGACAACCGCAGCTATCGCCAGGACATTGAGGCGCATACGCCGCTGTGCCGGATTGCCTCACCGACCGAGCTCACCGAGGCGGCGCAATTCCTCGCGTCGGATGCCTCTGGCTTTATGACCGGACAGATTATGACCCTGGATGGGGGGCGCACCCTGTTGGACCCCGTGGCCGCACCCGTGCACTAGGCCTGTACACACTAAGCCTGTCCACTAACCCTGTGCACTAAGGCTGTACAACAACCGGACCAGCCCCAGTTCACGCGCCGGCCACCCTGTTGAATACTTGCAGAAAGACGTCTTGATGACCGCTGATATGACTGACCAAAAATCCGAAGCCGCCGCCTGGTTTCGCACCCTGCGCGATGAGATCGTCGCCGCCTTTGAAGCACTTGAGGACAGCCATACTGCTGGGCCCTTTGCGGATCTTGCGCCGGGTCGGTTTGAGATCAGTGAAACAACGCGGGCCTCGGCCGATGGATCTGACGCCGGTGGTGGTTTGATGAGCGTGATGCGTGGCGGCCGGGTGTTTGAAAAGGTCGGCGTCAATATCTCTGAGGTCTACGGCAGCCTTGGCGAGAGGGCGCAAAACGCGATGGCGGCCCGCAAGGGTCTGCCGGGTATGAAAGAAGATCCGCGCTTTTGGGCCTCGGGTATCTCGCTTGTGGCGCATATGCGCAACCCGCATGCGCCAGCGGTGCATATGAACACCCGGATGTTCTGGACACCGCATGCCTGGTGGTTTGGCGGTGGCTCGGACCTGAACCCCTGCATTGAATACGCCGAGGACACCGCGCATTTTCACGCGCAGCAAAAACAGCACCTCGACCCGCATGGCGCGGCGCTTTATCCGCGCCTCAAAGACTGGGCGGACGAGTATTTCTATATTCCCCATCGCAACCGCGCCCGTGGCGTTGGCGGTATCTTTATGGATGATCACAATTCAGGCGACTGGGCGGCAGATTTTGCCCTGACGCAGGACATAGGCCGCGCCTTTCTGCCCGCCTATCTGCCGCTGGTGGAAAAGCGCCGGGTGCAGGAGTTCTCCGAGGCCGACAAAGACGCGCAGCTGGTGCATCGTGGGCTCTACGCCGAATACAATCTGGTCTATGACCGGGGCACCAAATTCGGGCTTGAGACCGGCCACGATGCCAATGCGGTGTTGATGAGCCTGCCGCCAATGGCCAAGTGGGTCTGATCCGGCCGTCAGCAAACCCTCTGCGAAAACGCGCCTATTTTCTGCGCTCTGCGGCTTTGTCCTTTGAAAGGGCGCGGCTTCCATAGAGATTGAGGGGGTCGGCTGTAAGAGCGCCGGGTCTTTGGGTGCTGGGCTTGTAGGTTTTTGATATGCGTTGGATTGCTTTGCTGATTGTTCTGGGGATGGGGTTGGCCAGTTGTGGCCAGAAGGCGCCGCCGCCACCCCCGCCGTCAGTGAGCAGTGCTGCAGTTGCTGCGCCGAGCGCGCGCCCCTCGCAGGCGCAATTGGCGCAGCTGAAAACCTACCCCCGGTTTGGCGACAGTGATCCGCATTCCTGGCAGGGGCGGGGGCCCAACAGCTATGCGATCCACGGCATTGATGTGTCGCGCTATCAGGGCGTGATCGACTGGCCGCAGGTGCAGCGCGCCGGGGTCTCCTTTGCCTATATCAAGGCGACTGAGGGTGGCGATCTGGCAGATCCGGGGTTTAAAAACCACTGGCAAGGCGCGGCGCGTGCCGGGGTGCCGCGCGGCGCCTATCACTACTATTACTTTTGTCGCAGTGCTGCAGAGCAGGCCCGCTGGTTCATCAAACATGTGCCGCGTGATAGCGCGGCCCTGCCACCGGTGCTGGATATGGAGTGGACTCCGCGCTCAAAGACCTGCACCAAACGCCCCGATGGGCGCAAGGTGCAGGCCGAGGCCCGCAAGTTTCTGTCCTTGCTTGAAGCGCATTATGGCCAGCGCCCGGTGATCTACACCACGGTGGATTTTTTCCGCGAGACCGGCATAGGCAAACTGCGCGGTGTTGAGTTCTGGCTGCGGTCAGTCGCAGGCCATCCGCGCCAGGTCTACCCCGGCGCCCGCTGGCGCCTTTGGCAATATAGCGGCACGGGCGTGGTGCCGGGGATCAAGGGCAATGTGGATCTGAACGTGTTCCACGACAGCCCAGAAACCTGGCTGCGCTGGTCTGGTCAGTTGCAGCAGCCGACCCAGTAAGGCCGAGCCTGAGACCGCAGCAGGTTGCACGGCTGTAAGAGCTGGGCTGTGAGGCCGTGCTTTCAAGCGCGCTTCCAGCCTGCTTCAGCCATGGCCTGACCGTAGCCCTTGGCGATGCGCATCTCCTCCCCCAGCCCCTTGCTCAGCAGCGCCTTGTGCATGTGTTTCAGCTGCCAGCAGGGCACATGCATCACCATATGATGCTCCAGGTGGTAGTTCACCCAATAGGGCGCCACAAACAGCCGCGCGAGGGGACCTGCCCTGGTGGTGCGGACGTTCTGCAGCGGGTTCTCCGACTGCTCGGTGGCGCCGTGTTCGGCGATATTGCGCACCCGCAGCACAAACTGGAACCAGGTGAGGTAGGGCAACAGCCAAAAGGCAAGGCCCCACCACCAGCTTCCCACTAGGCTCATCCCCAGCATGATGCCCAGAAACACCGGCAGGGATTTCCACAGATGTGGCGCTTTAAAGCTTTGGGCAAAATCCGAGGCGGCGGCCTCAATGGCGTCTTTGTCGCCTGCGAGGCGAAAGCTCATCAGGATCTGACCCAACAGCTGCTTGGCGCCGGTCTGCCCGGTCAGATCGCGGGTGAATTTGCGCCGCAGTGAGGCCTTGGAGGTGGGGAATTTCGAGCTCAACACCAAATCGGGGTCTTTGTCGGTTTGGGTGAAACGGTGGTGGGTCAGGTGATAATGGCGATAGGCGGCGAGCTCAGCCAGAACCGGGCGACCACAGAGCCATTCACCGATGGTCTCGTTCCACCGGCGCGTTTTGAACAGGGCATTGTGGGCTGCCTCATGCATCAGGATCGCCAGGCCCAGTTGACGCGAGCCGATCACCATGACGGCAATGACAAAGGTCAGCACATTGGGCCAAAGGCCAAACAGCGCCAGCGCGCAAGCAATCACGCTCCAGCAATGCAGCACGAGCCAGACGCCCATAGCGTCGGACCGTTCGGCCAGGGGACGGATTTCTTCACTGCTGAGATAGGTCTTTCCGGGTGTCATATGGCGCTCCTCCTGATCTCAGGGTCACCCAAAGTCAGGGGGGCGGTCAAATGGGGCGTGGCGTCATACTCTTGCGTATGTCGTGGCGTCCTTTTGGGGAAACTGGCGCACCTACTGGCGCCAGTCAAAGAAACCGGGGCCAGCCTGCGCCAGCAGTTTGTCGGCCATAGCGCGGCCCAGCTCGGCGCCGTCTTCAATGGCGCAGCTCTGGTCCTCGGCAATGGCTTCTGAGCCATCCGGGCGCAGCACTTCACCGCGCAGGCGCAGACTGCTGCCCACAAGCTCTGCCAGCCCTGCAATGGGTGTCTCGCAAGAACCATCAAGGGCCGCAAGGAAGGCGCGTTCGGCCGCAAGCCGCTGGCCGGTGGTCTGGTCGTGGATGGCCTCCAGCATGGCGGCCACGCGATTGTCATCGCCGCGCCGCTCAATCCCGATGGCCCCCTGGGCCACGGCAGGCAGCATATCATCGGTCTCGATTGCGGTGGCGGGCACGTCCTGCATCGCCAACCGGTTAAGCCCGGCCATGGCAAGGAAGGTGCACTCGGCGACGCCCTCGTTCAGTTTCTTCAGCCGGGTCTGCACATTGCCGCGAAACTCTACCACAGTCAGGTCAGGACGGCGGTTCATCAGCTGGGCCCGGCGGCGCAGCGACGAGGTGCCGACCACTGCACCCGCCTCAAGGTCCAGCAGGCGGGAGAACTTTGGTGACACAAAGGCGTCGCGCACATCTTCGCGCGGCAGATAGCAATCAAGCAACAACCCGGCAGGCTGGGCCACCGGCATGTCCTTCATGGAATGCACCGCGATATCAATGGCGCCTGACAAAAGATCCTCTTCGATCTCTTTGGTGAACAATCCCTTGCCGCCGAGCTCTTTCAGCGGCTTGTCCGCCGCGATCAGCGCCTGATTGTCGCCGCTTGTTTTGATCACCACAATCTCAAAGGCCGCATGCGGCAGATCAAAGGCCCCGGCCAGACGGCGGCGGGTCTCATAGGCCTGGGCCAGCGCCAGGGGGGATCCACGGGTGCCGATTTTCAGCGGAGAGGCGGGGGAGGGCAGGTTCTGTGTCATAGTCAAACCTTTAGTAGCGGCGATTTGCCGTTGCAAGCTCTGGTCCGGCTGCCCTTGACAATTTGCCGCTTTGGGCCGACCTCATGGGGCAAGCAAATGAGCACGTAAAACCGAGGGTGACATGGCCGAACAGAAGAAACTGCTGCGCGCATTGGCGGGTGAAACACAAGACGTCCCACCGATCTGGATGATGCGCCAGGCGGGTCGCTATCTGCCCGAGTACCGCGCCACCCGTGCCCAGGCCGGTGATTTTCTCAAGCTCTGCTACAATCCCGAACTTGCCGCCGAAGTCACTCTGCAGCCGATCCGCCGCTTTGGGTTTGACGCTGCCATCCTGTTTGCCGACATTCTGTTGATCCCCCAGGCGCTGGGTGCGGATCTGTGGTTTGTCACCGGCGAAGGCCCGCGTCTGTCGACCATCACCACCGAGGCTGATTTTTCCAAACTGGGCCCGGCTGCGGATATTCACGAGACGCTGAACCCGATTTATGAGACGATCAGAATTCTAAAGTCGGAACTGCCCGCCGAGACCCCGCTGATTGGGTTTGCCGGTGCGCCCTGGACCGTGGCGACCTATATGATTGCCGGTCGTGGCACTCCGGATCAGGGTCCGGCGCACGTGCTGCGGATGGAAAACAACGCCCTGTTTGAAGCTCTGCTGGCGCGCATCACCGAGGCGACCATTGACTATCTGTCGCTACAGATCGAGGCCGGCGCCGAAGTGGTGAAGATCTTTGACAGCTGGGCCGGCTCTCTCAAAGGCGAGGATTTCCGCAAATACGCGCTGGAGCCTTGCTGCCAGATCACTGCCGCGCTGAAAGAGCGTCACCCCGGCATTCCGGTCATTGGCTTTCCCCGTGAAGCAGGCGAAAAATACCTCGGCTTTGCCAAAGAGACAGGCATCGACTGTCTGGCGCTGGACAACTCGGTTGACCCCCTTTGGGCGGCGCAGAACCTGCAGGTGGATGGCTGTGTGCAGGGCAACCTGGCCTCGCGCCATATGGTCACGGGTGGTCAGGATCTGGTGGATGAGACCCGCGCCATTGTGCAGGCCTTTAAAAACGGCCCGCATATCTTCAACCTTGGCCATGGCATTACACCCGATGGGAACCCGGACAATGTGCAGCTGATGATTGATACGGTGCGGGGTGGCTGAGAGCCGCCATGACAAGATCATCCTGCGCCCGGCGCGTCCTGAGGACGCGGCGAGCCTGGCGGCCTTGTCGATTGAGGTCTGGGTCGGCACCTACCTGCGGCAGGGCGTGAACGACCTGTTTGCGAGCTATATCTTCTCCGAGCTGACCCCGGAGCGGTTCCTGTCGCTGCTGCAACAGCCGCGTGAGACCGTCATTGTCTCGCAGAATGTTGAGGGCATTGACGGCTTTATCCGCATCTCTGAGGGACCAACGCCGCCTGCGGGACCGGGATCAGCGGTTGAGATCGCAACGCTTTATGTGCAGCCACGCCATCATGGGCGGGGATTGGGCCGCGCGCTGTTGCAGGCTGGGTTGCAGCGCTGCGCTGAATTGGGCGCTGAGGCACCCTGGCTGGCGACAAACGCGCAAAACACCGCAGCGATTGCCTTTTATCAGCGCATGGGGTTTGAGATCAGCGGCCAAACCCATTTTCGCATTGGGGAGGCGGGCTATCTGAACCAGGTGCTGACCTACCAGCCGCCTGTTGCCTGACACCAGTGGCCTGGCATCAGCGGCCTGACACCAGCGGCCTGACGCCTGTGTTTCAGTGGTGTGCAGCGGCCTCACCTTGCAAATATGCTGCATTTGGGGCATCAGCGCGACAACAGAGATTCCTCTCATCCCCAACATACGAGGGCAGACCCATGGACTATGGAAAGACCGGCGCCGCACGGCAGGGTACAAATGCACCGCGTCACGCGGAGCACAATGCCAAGGGCAGCCGCAAAAACCCCTATGACAAGACTTCCGACAAGACGGCGCTGCTGCAGCGCATGAAGGCGGCTGCGGCCAGCAAAAAACAGGACTGATTGTCCTGCTTTTGACTGCTGTTTGACCCGCGCGACAGGTTGCTGTTGCGCGGGTTTTTCGTCTTAGATCGACGCGGATCAGGCTGTGCGGATCAGACTGTGTGGCTCAGGAAGTGAGGCTGCGGGCAATCAGCTCTTTCATGATCTCGTTTGAGCCGCCGTAGATCTTTTGCACGCGGGCGTCGGCATACATGGTCGAGATCGGGTATTCCGACATATAGCCATAGCCGCCAAACAGTTGCAGGCATTCGTCTATGGTGTCGCATTGCATCTGTGTCACCCACCATTTCGCCATCGAGGCAGTCGTAGCGTCCAGCTCACCGCGCAGATGTTTGGCAACACAGTCATCCAGAAACACCCGCGCAATATGAGCGATGGTTTTGACCTCGGCCAGCTTGAACCGGGTGTTTTGCATCTCCAGCAGCGGCTTGCCAAATGCCTTACGCTCGGCGGTGTAGGCGACGGTCTCTTCCAGTGCTTTGTCCATCGCGGCAGCCCCGCCCAGAGCCACCACAAGACGTTCCTGTGGCAGCGATTTCATCAGCTGATAAAACCCCTGACCCTCAGTGCCGCCCAGCAGGTTTTCAGGTGGCACCCGGACATTGTCAAAGAACAGCTCGGATGTGTCCTGGCTTTTGAGACCCAGTTTTTCCAGATTGCGCCCCCGGGCAAACCCTGGCGCATCAGCGGTTTCCACCACCATCAGCGAGATGCCTTTGGACCCCAGCGTAGGGTCTGTCTTGGCCACCACAATGACCAGATCGGCCTGCTGGCCATTGGTGATAAAGGTCTTTGAGCCGTTCACCACATATTCATTGCCGTCCAGCTTTGCGGTGGTTTTGATGTTTTGCAAATCCGACCCGGTGCCCGGCTCTGTCATCGCGATGGCACAGACCATCTCGCCACTGGCCATCTTTGGCAGCCAGCGTTTTTTCTGCTCTTCTGAGCCATAGTCGAGGATATATCCGGCGCAGATCTGGCTGTGCACGGAATTGCCAAAGCCGGAAAATCCCGCGGCGCGGTATTGCTCGGTGGCGATCACCGCCTCATGGCGAAAGTCGCCGCCCATGCCGCCGTATTCTTCGGGGACCGAGGCACACAAGATGCCAAATTCGCCAGCCTTGTTCCAAAAGTCGCGGTCAATATGGCCCTGCTCCTGCCAGCGGGCCTCATGCGGCACCATTTCAGTGGCATAAAAAGCGCGCAGGCTATCCTG
Source organism: Phaeobacter sp. SH40 (assembly GCA_965641885.1). Taxonomy (GTDB): domain Bacteria; phylum Pseudomonadota; class Alphaproteobacteria; order Rhodobacterales; family Rhodobacteraceae; genus Pseudophaeobacter. The sequence continues at coordinate 363,073 of OZ282574.1, forward strand.
CAGCAGGGTCAGTTCTTCATCCATCCAGGGCGCGATATGGGTAGTCATGGCGTTCAGTCCTTGTTGAGGCCGAGTTCGGCCAGAATATCCGCGCTGTGTTGGCCACGGTCCGGGCTGGCGGCGGGCTGCCAGTCGGGGGCGTCGGAAAACCGCGGGGCGGGGGCAGCCTGCAGCACGCCCTCGTGTTCCACCCAGGTGCCGCGGGTGTTCATCGGGTGCTCGCGGGCTTCATCGGGGCTGAGCACCGGGGCGACGCAGGCATCCGTTCCCTGAAACAGCGCGGCCCAGTGGGAGCGGCTCTGGCTGGCAAAAAGCCCGGCCAGGCGCCCGGTCAGCGCGGGCCATTTTGTGGTGTCAAACTGGTGCTGGAAATCAGCGTTGTCGCTTAGCCCCATCAGCGACAGAAACTGGGCGTAAAACTTTGGCTCCAGGCATTGCACGCTCATATAGCCACCATCGGCGCAGGCGTAGCTGCGGCTCCAGTGGGGGCCATCCAGCAGATTGCTGCCCCGGGCCTCGCCAAAGCCACCGCCCTGCCGGATGCTCATCAACAGGTTCATCATATGCGCCGAGCCATCATAGATCGCCGCATCCACCACGGTGCCCGTGCCGCGGGTCTTGGCCTTGAGCAGACCGGCTAGCATGCCCGCCACCAGATACATGGCACCACCGCCAATATCGCCCACCAGCGTGGCCGGGGTAAGCGGGGCATCACCGGGGGTGGAGGCATACCAAAGCGCGCCAGAAAGAGAGATATAGTTCAGATCATGGCCTGCGGTTTGTGACAAAGCACTCTTTTGTCCCCAGCCTGTCATGCGGCCAAAAACCAGCGCGGGGTTCACCGCCTGGCAGGCCACGGGGCCGATCCCCAGCCGTTCCATCACGCCGGGGCGAAAGCCCTCAATCAGCCCGTCCGCCGTGGCGACCAGCGCCAGAAAGACATTGATATCCGCCGGATCTTTCAGGTCCAGCGCAATCGAGCGCTTGCCGCGGTCCAGCAAAGAACGTTCCGGCATGCCGGGGGTGACGCTGCCGCCCTTGCGGTGAACGCAGATCACATCGGCGCCCATGTCCGCCAGTGTCATGGCGGCAAAGGGGCCGGGGCCGAGGCCTTCGACCTCAATGATGCGGATGCCCTCAAGCATGATGTCTTCTCCCTCTTGAGGCCTGCCCTGCAGGTGAGGGACAGGCCTTAGTCTCTGCTACTTGCTCTGTCTCGATCTAGCTTTTGTCAGGCTCTTGGTCAGCTGCCGCCAAAGCCGCCACCGACGATCAGTGTCTGCCCCGAGACATAGTTGCTTTCAGGGATGCAGAAAAGATAGACACCGCCTGCCGCTTCCTCGGGGGTGCCTGCGCGGCCCAAGGGGATCATCATTTCCATACCCTGCACCAGCTTTTTCGGGATGCCAATGGCGACTTTGTTGCCTTCGACCTCAATGGATTTCTTCTCGTCGGTGGCTTCGGTCAGCCGGGTCGAGATCATGCCAAAGGCCACCGCGTTCACGTTCACCTTAAAGCGGCCCCATTCCTTGGCCATGGTTTTGGTCAGGCCAATCACGCCGGATTTGGCGGCAGAGTAATTGGCCTGTCCGGCATTGCCGCCGGTGCCCGAAATGGACGAGATATTCACCACCTTGCGAAACACTTCGCGGCCCTCAGAGATCTCGAGGGCGACCTGTTCGGCAATAAAGGGGGCGGCAGCGCGCAGGATCTGAAATGGCGCCTTCAGGTGCACATCAATCATAGCATCAAACTGTGCGTCGCTCATCTTGCCGATGAAGCCATCCCAAGTGTAGCCGGCATTGTTGACGATGACGTCGATACCGCCAAATTTGGCGATGCCAGCCTGAATGAAATCATCAGCAAAACCGGGGGCGGTGACAGAGCCTGCAATGGCCAGCGCCTTGCCGCCCATGGCCTCGATCTCGGCTACAACCGCCTGGGCTGGCTCTGCGTCCAGATCGTTGAGCACCACATTGGCGCCGTCACTGGCCAGTTTCAGCGCGATGGAGCGGCCAATGCCACGTCCGGCGCCGGTCACATAGGCGGTCTTGCCTGCGAGTTTGGTCATTGTTGGTCTTTCCTGTCTGTCATTACTGTGTCTGGCTTTGGCAATCTGGCGGGGGGGAATGCGGCCCCTAGGGCAGCTTTACCAGCGCCTTGCCTGCCAGTTTGACCTCGCCGTTCTGATCAGCGGCCTCAATCTCCAGCGCCACCAGATTGCCCTCGCGTTTCTCAACGACGTGGCCGGTGCAGGTCACAATTGCATGCACCTGCGTGATGGCCACAAACCGGGTGGAAAACTCCCGCACGGCGCGCTGCGGCACCCAGGCGGTGAGCAGATGGCCAAGATAGGCCATGCCCAGCATGCCGTGGGCAAAGACATCCGGCATGCCTGCCGCTTTGGCAAAGTCGATGTCGATGTGGATCGGGTTGTGATCGCCCGACGCACCAGCAAACAGCGCCAGCGTGGTGCGGCTGATGGGTTTTGAGCTCACGGCAGGCAAAGTGTCGCCAACTGCAACCCCGTCATAGGTCACGCCCTGTGCAAAAACACTCATTTTGGGTCCCTCACAACGATGGTGGCGGTCATAGTGCCGAGATCTTCACCCAGCTGGTTCACCGCCTGGGTTTTCAGGATGACAAACTCCATGGCGCCGCCCTTTTTGTCATAGATTTCCATGCAGGTGCAGGTGAGGGTCACTGTGTCGCCGGCGCAGATAGGTGCTGCATAGCTAAAGGCCTGCTCGCCATGCAGCACATGGCCCAACTCGATCCCCATGGCATTGATGAAATAGAATCGATCCTCGCGCTCCTGATCCAGCGTAAACAAAAACGTAAGCGGCGCTGGCAGGGCGCGATAGCCTGCGGCCTGCGCCGCCTCCTCGTCCCAGTACACAGGATCGCGCTGGCCCGTGGCGCGGGCAAAGGCGCGCAGCTGGCCTGCCTCTACATCGACATGTAGCGGGGGAAGCTGCGCCCGATGAAGGATCTGTCAATCATCTGCGTGTCCCCCTCAGGCGGCTTGGTAGAGCGTGACGACGCAGGCGCCGCCAAGGCCGAGGTTATGCTGCAGTGCGGTGCGCGCCCCCTCTACCTGAGTGGGGCCTGCGGTGCCGCGTAATTGCCGCGTCAGCTCGTAGCATTGCGCAAGGCCTGTGGCCCCCAGCGGGTGGCCCTTGGACAACAGCCCACCCGAGGGGTTGGTGACATATTTGCCGCCATAGGTATTGTCGCCCTCGGCGATGAATTTGCTGGCGCCGCCTTCGGGGCAGAGGCCAAGCCCCTCATAGGTGATCATCTCGTTATGGGCAAAACAGTCGTGCAGCTCGACCACATCAACATCGTCGATACTGATGCCGGTCTGCTCCTGAATTTGCGCCGCGGCGGCGGCTGTCATGTCATACCCCACCAGCTGCATCATGTCGTGTGCCTCAAAGGTCGAGGCATAGTCGGTGGTCATCGCCTGTCCTTTGATGCGCACGGCCTGATTTAGACCGTGTTTTTTGGCGTAGGCCTCGCTGACCACAATGGCGGCGGCAGCCCCACAGGTGGGGGGGCAGGCCATCAGACGGGTCATGACGCCGTCCCAGATCATCGGGCTTTGCAGCACGTCTTCGGGCGTGAGCTCCTGACGGAACAGCGCCAGCGGGTTGTTGACCGCGTGGCGGCTGGCCTTGGCACGGATACGGGCCAGATCAGTCATGCTGGAGCCGTGTTTCTCCATATGCGATTTGCCCGCACCACCAAAGTAGCGCAGCGCCAGCGGAATTTCAGGACGGCCAACCAGATCATCGGTCTCGGCATCAAAGGCATCAAAGGGGCTGGGGCGATCGGTCCAGTGCGAGGTCAGCGCGCCGGGTTGCATGTGCTCAAATCCCAGCGCCAGCGCCACATCCACCGCGCCGGACTGCACTGCCTGCCGTGCCATGAACAGCGCGGTAGAGCCGGTCGAGCAGTTGTTGTTCACATTCATCACCGGAATGCCGGTCATGCCTACCTTGTACAGTACCGCCTGACCGCAGGTGCTGTCGCCGTAGACATAGCCGGCATAGGCCTGCTGCACCGCATCATAGGGCAGCCCGGCATCGGCAAGTGCATCACGCAGCGCCTTGGCACCCATCTCGGTATAGGGCTCATTCTGGCCGGGCTTGGCAAATTTGGTCATGCCCACTCCGGCAACCAGTACCTCTGACGTCATTGGCTCTCTCCTTGCTGCAGCGCGTGGATGCAGCGCCTGCCTGTGGTGAATTTACACTTGTGGGTTACTTTTGCCAGGGCTGGCCAAAAGGTCAACAACCCTGTAACTCATGGGTGTAATTACCGGGCGTCATCTGACGAAACAGACAGGGGCGCGCGCAGTGTTGAGGGCGCAATCAGAGCATGGGCAACAAGAGCTGGACCACAGCGGGCACGGACCGGGATGCCAAGCGCGAGGCCAAGCGGCACGCCGTCTTGAAAGCCGGAGCCAGGCTGTTCAATGATCAGGGCTTTGAGCAGACCTCGCTTGAAGAGATCGCAGCGGCGCTGAAAATTACCAAGCGCACGATCTATTATTACGTTGAAAGTAAAGAAGATATTCTGTTTGGCTGCCATCTGTTGGGGCTCGAGGTTCTTGGCGAAGTGATGGCGCAGAGCCAGGATGTCAGCCTGCCGGTGGTGGAGCGCATTGCTCTGCTTATCCGGGGTTATTGCGCCTGGGTCTCGACCGATCTGGGCGCGACAATCGCCATGGTGCGGGAGCACAGCCTGTCTCCCGCGCGCCGCAGCGCGCTGCGGGCCAGTAAGGCAGAGGTGGATTTTCAGCTGCGCAGCTTGATTGCCATGGGTATCCAGGAGGGCAGCCTGTGCCCGTGCGACCCGAGGCTGGTGACGGCGGCGGTTTTTGGCGCGCTGAACTGGATTCCGCACTGGAACCGGGTCGAGTCTCCGGTGCCGCAAGAGGTGATTGCCGAGCAATATCTCCAGCTGGTGTTTACGGGCATGACAGCTGCACAGGATGCTGCTGTTGTCGGGTCTGCGGGCTAGACTGGTGCCGCCCTTACGCTTTGCTCACTTTGTCTCGGCCACTTTTTGACGGAACAATTTTGGCGGCATGCCGGTGCCTTTGGCAAAGACCCGGCTAAAATGTGCGGGGTCGGAAAAGCCCAGATCATAGGCGATCTGCGCTGCCGTCAGGTTGGTGTAGATCAACATCCGACGCGCCTCGCGCAGCATGCGCTCGTTGATCAGCTGCGAGGCGGCCTGACCCGATGACTGATGGGTGATCCGGTTCAAATGAGTTGGGGAGATAGCCAGATCACGGGCGTACTCGGTCAGCGGGCGACGTTTTCGAAAGTCGCGCTCGATCATCTCTTCAAAACGGGTGAACAACGGGTTGCCTGCCAGCATCTGATTGGCGTTGTCGGCCTCAAAAATACTGCGAGCTGCAAGCGCCATAAGAGCCCCTGCCAATGAGCGCAGAACCTGGGCGCGGCCAAAGCTTTGATCGTGGTATTCGCAAAACAGATGCTCGGCGAGGCCGCGCAGCTCTGGCGGCAGCGGCAGAACCATCGGGCGTTCCAGCGGAGCCCGCACGCCTTCGCTCTCCTGAATGCAATGATCCAGCAGATCTGAGGTCAGCGTGACCACCCAGCCGCGTGTCTCGGGAGCAAAATCATAGCCATGCACCACGCCGCGCGGAATATTGACAAAACTATCGGTTGGGATCGGCTGCGCGACACCGTCGATCTCTGCCTGACCGCGGCCTTTGGTCAGAAACAGCAATTGATGCAGCCGTGCGTGACGATGGGCCTTTAGCCGCCAGTCGTGCAGCGCTGAGCGGGAGCGAATGGTCTCCACATGCAACACATCCGCCAGTTCAGCGGTTTCCCCAAACAGGTTGTAGCTGCGGATATCGGAGGACGTTGACATGTGTGAATTGTACAAGAGGTTGCGCGCTCAGTCCATTCGCAAAGTGATGTTTGATCTGCATATTCAAATCAAATTCGAGACCTTAGGGCCCGGTCGCATGTTCAGGGAGAAGTGTAGATGTCGCAAACAGTCACGTCAAAAACCACGCAAGTAGCCATTATTGGCGGCGGCCCTTCGGGGCTGTTGTTGTCGCAGCTTTTGCATCGTCGCGGCATCGATAGCGTGGTTCTGGAGCGCCAGACGCGGGACTATGTTCTGGGCCGGATCCGGGCCGGTGTGCTGGAGCGCGGCTTTGTCGAGCTGATGCGCGAAGCGGGCTGTTCTGCGCGTATGGAGGCCGAGGGCGAGGTGCATCACGGCGTCTATCTGGCGCATCAGGGGCGGATGGACCGGATCGATCTGGCGGCCTCGGCCGATGGGGCCACGGTGATGGTTTATGGCCAGACCGAGGTGACGCGGGACCTGTATGAGGCGCGCGAAGTCATGGGCGGCGTGGTGATCCATCAGGCAGACAAGGTGCAGCCGCATGACCTGAAGTCGGAAAACCCATTTGTGACCTATGAGCTTGATGGGGTTGAGCACCGTGTGAACTGTGATTTCATCGTTGGCGCGGATGGTTTTCACGGCGTCAGCCGCAAATCAATTCCGGCAGATGTGCTGCGAGAGTATGAAAAGGTCTATCCCTTTGGCTGGCTTGGAGTGTTGTCAGAGACAAAGCCCGCCTCGCCGGAGCTGATCTATGCTCGCCATGAGCGCGGATTTGCGCTGTGCTCTATGCGCAGTCAGGTTCTTAGCCGCTACTATATTCAGGTGCCGCTGACGGATAAAGTTGAAGACTGGTCGGACGAGGCCTTTTGGGCGGAACTGAAGGCGCGCCTGCCTGAGGCGGTCGCTGCAGGTCTGCAGACCGGGGCGTCTATTGAGAAATCCATCGCACCGCTGCGCAGTTTTGTGGCCGAACCCATGCGCTATGGTCAGCTGTTCCTGGCTGGGGACGCGGCCCATATCGTGCCGCCAACGGGGGCCAAAGGGCTGAACTCGGCGGCGTCCGATATCTACTATCTTTATCATGGGTTGCTGGACCATTATCAAAACGGAGACAGCGCCGGGTTGGACAGCTATTCGCAAAAGGCCTTGGCGCGGGTCTGGAAGGCGGAACGTTTTAGCTGGTGGATGACCAACCTGCTGCACCGGTTTCCGGATATGAGTGACGCGGACCTGCGGCTGCAATGTGCGGATCTGGAGTATCTGTTTTCGTCAGAGGCGGCGCAGGCCTCGATGGCGGAGAACTATGTTGGCCTGCCGTATTAATGCGCTGGGCGTGGGCCTCTTGGTGAGCCGGGGGGCTCCCGCGCTCTGAGACTGCATCACAGATGCCCTCCCAGACCTTGGGCCGGGCGCCGCGCTGTCGCGCGGCGCGGGTGCGTTTCATCGCCGCGACAGCGCGACTGGGGGCCGCCCGGCTGAGGCGCACTCCTGTTTAGGGACGTTTTGTGATCTAACGCGCTTGGGCGGGGCTGGGAGCCTCTGGATCTTTGGGCTCTGTAGCCGCGGTTGGTGCGTGCGAAGCGGGGGCGACAGGGACCATCAGGACGGATCGGTGGTTCAGCTCAAGGCCGCTGTTGCGGTCTGTCAGCACCGGATCTACCTCTTCGCCACTATCACGCGTCACAAATGAAAACGGGGTTGGCACTGGGCTGGGGAGATTGCGCTGCGCCCAATCCTGCATCGCCAGTAATACAGGCGCAAACTCTTTGCCCGATGCGGTCAGCCGGTATTCGTGCCGCAGGGGGCGGTCCTGATAGGGGCGGCGTTCCAGCAGCCCCATCGTCTCCAGTCGTTTTAGCCGTTCTGCCAAAAGATGCCGGGTCACGCCAAGGCGCTTTTGGAAGCTGTCAAAGCGGCGCACCCCCAGGAAACATTCCCGCAGAATAAGCAGCGTCCAGCGGTCTCCGATCACGCCCATAGCGCGGGCGAGGGGGCAGGCGTCGTCAGTGAGGTCATGCCATTTCATGCGGTCATTCCTAACATGGATTGACAGGGTTCTCAAATGGAACTGATAATGAGTTCCAAATTAGAACTAACTTTTGATTCTAACCGCTCACCCCCAAACCCTGGGGGCAGGCGCAGCGGTTTGGTGCTAATGCTCAAAGGAGGCCCCCTATGGTCACTGTTCCAACTGTCCCAACTGCCCCGGCTGGCCCAACTGGCCAGCCCAGCCCAGCCCCTCAGGCCCGCAGACGTCGCGGTCCTCTGTCCAGGGGCGTGCCGCTTGCGATCAGTGGCCTCAGCGCCCTCAGCCCGGCTCTGGCGGCGCGGCTTTTTGCGTATTTCTTTACCCGGCCGAGACGGCAAAAACTGCCAGGCCATGAACGCGACTGGCTGCTCCACGCCACAGCTCAGCCCATGCGCCTTACCTCTGGGGAGGAGGTGCCGCTCTACGAATGGCGGGACGCGCCCTGCCTGTCGGGGGTCCGCGACGAGGCGCCCCTTGCGACGATCTTGCTGGTGCATGGCTTTGGTGGCAGGGCCGGTCAGATGGGGGGCTTTGCAGCACCTCTGGTGGCGGCGGGCTACCGGGTTGTGGGATTTGATGCACCAGCCCATGGCGCGGCTGCTGGCGCGCGCAGCTCATTGCCTGAGATGCTGGAGGTGACCAAGGAGGTCGCGGCGCGGTTTGGATCCCTCGCCGGGGTGGTTGCGCATTCAAATGGGGCGGCGGCGACTGTTGCGGCTCTAGCGCAAGGGATGCGGGCGGAAAAAGTGGCGCTGCTGGCGCCAATGTCGGATCTGGAATGCTATATGCGCCGCCTTGCCAGCCAGCTGGGGTTCTCAAAACGAGTGGCGCAAAGGGCACAAAAGCGCATTGAGGCACGCTATGGTCTGCCATTTTCAGCTTTGAAAGCCTCCCGTCTGGCACCTCAACTGTTGCAACCGGCGCTGATCCTGCAGGACAGTGCGGACCGCACCGTGCCACTGGCCGAGGTTGAAGAGCTGGCGCAGAACTGGCCAGGCGCGCGGCTGCAGGTGAGCACAGGTCTCGGGCACACCCGATTGCTGCGCGACAGGACTGTGATTGCCAGTGTGGTGGCACATTTTGGCGCGCCATCGCAGCACTAGCCAAAGCGCGCACTGGGCGTCGTATCAAAAATGGGGGGCGCATCAGAATGGGGAGGCATCAGCAAGCACCTTGGCAGAGGGCTTGCGGGTCGGGTAGATCTAGAGGAAGGATTGTTCCCAACACCAGCCACAGGCGCGGGTTTAGAGGCAGAGCGCCAAAGCTGTGCCATATCCTGCCCGCCCGCCTCAAGGAGAGCCGCCATGCAGATGAGTGATCAAAAAGAAATCGCCGCCCCGCCAGCCGTAGTCTATGCGGCGCTGCTGAACCCCGAGGTGCTGAAGGCCTGCGTGCCGGGCGCGGAATATGTCACCGGCAGCGTGGATGAGGGATTTGAGGCCAAGGTCACGCAAAAGGTCGGCCCGGTGAAGGCCAGCTTTAAGGGGCAGGTCACGCTGTCAGATCTGGCGGAGAATGAAAAACTGACCATCTCGGGCGAAGGCAAGGGCGGCGCGGCTGGTTTTGCCAAAGGCGGCGCTGTGGTCAGCCTGGCGGCATCCGAGACCGGCACCTTGTTGTCCTATGAGGTCGAGGCCAAGGTCGGCGGCAAGCTGGCCCAGCTTGGCAGCCGGATCATTGATGGCTTTGCCAAAAAGATGGCGGATCAGTTCTTTGTCAATCTGCAGACGCATCTGGCGCCGGAACCCGCTGAGGAGTCTGGCAGTGAGGAGGCAGGCAGTGAGGAGGCTGATGGCGCGGCTGAGAAAAAGGGCTGGTTCAAAAAGATCACCGGCGGCAGCTGAAAACCTGCTGTCGACCCACCACTGAAAAACGCCCTGCGCAGGCGCACATGTGTCTGCGCATCGCGTCACTGCCGGCTGTACTGGCGGCAGTCGCAGCCCGTCGCTAGGATGCGGCAGAATTGATATTTCAACGGAGGCCCCATGGTGGCGATCCTGTCCATTTCTGATCTGCGCAAATCCTATGAGGGTGGCTTTGAAGCCCTGAAAGGTGTCTCTCTCGACATTGAACAGGGTGAGATCCTGGCGCTGTTGGGGCCCAATGGCGCTGGCAAAACCACGTTGATCTCTACGGTTTGCGGCATCATCATTCCGACCTCTGGCTCGGTAACGGTTGGTGGTCATGATATCATGACCGAGTTTCGCGCCGCCCGCTCCCTCATCGGTTTGGTGCCGCAGGAAATCAGTCTTGAGCCCTTTGAGAAGGTGATCAACTCGGTGCGGTTTTCGCGCGGGCTGTTTGGCAAGCCAAAGAATGACGCGCTGATCGAGGATATCCTGAAAAAGCTGTCGCTCTGGGATAAACGCAACAATCAGATCAAAGAACTCTCGGGTGGCATGAAGCGCCGGGTGTTAATCGCCAAGGCGCTGGCCCATGAGCCGCGCGTGTTGTTTCTGGACGAGCCCACCGCCGGGGTCGATGTGGAGCTGCGCAAGGACATGTGGGACGTGGTGCGCGAGCTCAAGAGCAATGGCGTCACCATCATCCTGACGACCCACTACATTGAGGAAGCCGAGGCTATTGCCGACCGGGTTGGCGTGATTGCCGATGGTCAGATCCTGCTGGTCAAAGACAAAGATGAGCTGATGGCCCAGTTGGGCAAGAAGCAACTCTGTGTGCATCTGAATGCACCAATCCAGGACATCCCGGCCAGCCTCGCCTCTTATGATCTTGAGCTGAACGATGGCGGATCAGCCCTGATCTATACCTATGACACCAAGGCCGAGCGCACCGGCATTACCGCCTTGCTGAATGATGTGGCAGCGGCAGGGCTGGTGCTGGCGGATGTTTCCACCCGGCAATCCAGTCTGGAGGACATCTTTGTTGGTCTCGTTTCAGGAGAGAAGTCATGAACTGGACTGCGATCTGGTCGATCTACCAATTTGAAATGGCGCGGTTCTTTCGCACCCTGTTTCAAAGTTTCCTGTCACCGGTCCTGTCGACCTCGCTGTATTTTGTGGTGTTTGGCGCCGCCATCGGCAGCCGCATAGATCAGGTGGACGGCATCAACTACGGCGCCTTTATCGTACCCGGTCTGATCATGCTCAGCGTGATGACCCAAAGCATCTCCAACGCCTCTTTTGGGATCTACTTCCCCAAATTCATCGGCACAATTTACGAGCTTTTGTCGGCCCCTGTGAGCTTTCTGGAGATCGTGCTGGGCTATGTTGGCGCGGCGGCAACCAAGGCGCTGTTCATTGGCGTTGTGATCCTCGCCACCTCGACATTGTTTGTCGACATTACCATCGCGCACCCCCTGGCCATGGTGCTGTTTTTGGTGCTCACCTGCCTCAGTTTTGCGCTGATGGGGTTCATCATCGGCATCTGGGCCAAGAACTTTGAGCAGTTGCAGCTGGTGCCGCTGCTGATCGTGACACCGCTGGTCTTTCTGGGGGGCTCGTTTTACTCGATCTCGATGCTGCCGCCGATCTGGCAGAAAATCACCCTGTTCAATCCGGTTGTCTATCTGATTTCAGGCTTTCGCTGGTCCTTCTTTGGCACCTCGGATGTGCCGGTGGGCCTCAGCCTGCTGGCAATTGGCGGCTTTACCGCCCTGTGTCTTGCCGTGATCTGGTGGATTTTCAAAACCGGCTGGCGTATCCGGTCGTAACAGGGGTTAACCCCCTGCAGCAGCAACAGCCTGCATCAAAAGACCGATATTTCCGCAAACGCTCCTGACCTTGATCGGGAGCGTTGCAAATTTACACAGGGCTCTTCACTTTTTGAGTGGATCGGGTTTTGTGAGGCGGCCTCCCTTGTTTCAGCTCCTGCGGCGATCTACATCGTCGCCATGATGCTGCGTATACCCTTTGTGAAAAAAGCGCCCCTGGTCTCTGTGGTGCGTCTCGCTGGTGCTATTGGCATGTCCGGGCGCGGTGCCGCCCTGAACGATGTCTCGCTGGCACCTGTTCTTGAGGCTGCTTTCAGCAAGGGCAAGCCAGATGCCGTTGCGCTGGAGATCAACTCTCCGGGTGGCTCCCCGGTGCAAAGCTCGCTGATCGGTGCCCGTATACGGCGTCTGGCACAGGAAAAGGACATTCCCGTCATCGCCTTTGTCGAAGACGTGGCTGCCTCGGGTGGTTACTGGCTGGCGGTCTCGGCAGATGAGATCTGGGCCGATGCGAGTTCGATCATTGGCTCTATCGGGGTGATTTCTGCCGGGTTTGGCGCCCAGGAGCTGCTGGCGCGTCACGGCGTAGAGCGCCGGGTCTATACCGCAGGCGAGAGCAAATCCATGCTGGATCCCTTCCGGGCGGAAGACCCCGAAGACGTCGCGCGGCTCAAGGGGCTGCTGGGCGATATCCACACGAATTTCATCGACCACGTCACCGAACGGCGCGGCGATAAACTGGACGGCAGCCACAAGCTGTTCACCGGCGAGATCTGGCTGGCCAAACGCGCCACGGAGCTGGGGCTGATTGATGGCATCGCGCATCTGAAACCTGCGCTGGAAGCCCGTTTCGGCGATAAGGTGAAACTGCGGAACTATGGGATCAAGCGGCCCTTCCTGAGCCGTTTTGGCGTGCAGCTGGCGCAGGACGCGGTGGCTGGGATCGAGGAGCGCGCTGAGTTCGCGCGGTTTGGTCTCTGAGGTGATATTCAAGATTGTGACCCTGTTTTTGGTGGCCATCGCTGTTTTGGCCATGTTCGGAAAATTAACCTTTCCCGGCCAGAAACGTTTGCAGTCCGCACGCTGCCCCTCCTGTGGGCGCTTTAAGATCGGCAAGAGCCCCTGCGGCTGTAAGTTAAAAGGACCACGTAAATGATGCCATGGCTGCTCTGTGCTTTGGGGCTGGTGATCCTGCTTTTGGCGGGCGACGCGCTGGTGCGCGGTGCTGTGAACCTGTCGCTGCGGCTTGGCGTGCCTGCCCTGATAGTCAGTCTGACCATTGTTGCCTTTGGCACCTCGGCCCCCGAGCTGTTGATCGCCATCAATGCGGTGCATGAAAATGCCGATGGCATTGCCCTGGGCAACGTGGTGGGCTCGAACACGGCCAATATCCTGATGGTTCTGGGTATTCCGGCGCTGATGGCGACCCTGCATACCAGCCAGTGCAACACCCGCAGAAACTATGTCTTTATGCTCTTGGCGACGGTGCTGTTTATCGCTCTGGCCTTCTGTGGAACCTTCACGATCTGGTCGGGTCTGATCTTGCTGGCGGCTCTGGCTTTGTTCCTTGTGAATGCCTTTCGCGAGGCCCGGGCCCATCGCCGCAACGGCTGTGGCGCTGTGGCAGACGAAGACCTGGACGGGCTGGATGAGGCTGACCCGGACATGCCTTACTGGCGTATTGGTCTCTATCTGGGGCTGGGCCTGATTGGTCTGCCGCTGGGGGCTGATCTGTTGGTTGATAACTCGACCATCATTGCCCGGATGTATCATATCAGCGAGACGGTGATCGGCCTGACGCTGGTGGCCATTGGCACCTCACTGCCAGAGCTTGCCACCACAGTCATGGCCACGCTCAGACGGCAGGCAGATGTTGCTCTTGGCAATGTCATCGGATCAAACATGTTCAACCTTCTGGCCATTATCGGTGTTGCCACCTTTGTTGGGCCGATTTCGGTTGCGCCAGAGTTCCTGCGCTTTGACCTCTGGGTGATGTTGGCCGCTTCGCTGCTGCTCATTCCTTTTGTGTTCCTGAAACAGGACATCACGCGCGGCTGGGGCTTTGTGCTGACAGGGCTTTACATCGCATATCTGGTGGTGCTGTTCTGAACGTGACGGCTGGATCGTACGTTGTGGGAGGCTTTTGATGCGGGCATTGGTAACGGGGGCGGGCAAGCGTCTGGGCCGGGCCATGGCGCTGAAACTGGCCGCCGAGGGCTATGATGTTGCGGTGCACTACCACAGCTCTGCGGATGCGGCCGAAGAGGTCGCGGCGCAAATCCGCCAGATGGGGCAAAAGGCCGCCACTCTGCAGGCTGATCTGTTGGTGCCCGAGGCCAGTTCGGCGTTGTTGCCCAGAGCGGCAGAGGCGCTGCAGGGGCCTGTCACCTGCCTTGTGAACAACGCCTCGATCTTTGAGCCGGATCTGTTGCAAACTGCCACCCTCAAGAGCTGGGACCGTCACTTTGACAGCAACCTGCGCGCACCCTTTTTGCTGACGCAGGCAATGGCGCAGCAGCCGGTCGCACAGCAGCACGATCACGCCGGTGAGGCTCTGGCCTGGGGGTTGTTGGTCAATATGATCGACCAGCGCGTGCGCAACCTCGCCCCCGATTTTATGAGCTATACTCTGGCAAAATCAGCGCTTTGGACACTGACCCAGACCGCAGCCCAGGCGCTGGCCCCGGGCATCCGGGTCAATGCCATCGGGCCGGGCCCCACATTGGCCAACCAGCATCAAAACCGCGAAGATTTTGCCCGCCAGCGCGCCGCAACGCCGCTGCAGCGTGGGGTCGATCCTGAGGACATTACCGCAGCGCTTGGCTACCTTCTGGCGGCGCGGGCGGTGACGGGGCAGTTGATTTGTGTCGATGGCGGTGAGCACCTCGGCTGGGTTCAGAACGATGACCTGGCAGGCGACTGAGCGGTCTTTCGGTGTGACGCTAGGGAAGTTGTGCACCTTGGTGCACGTATTCACAGATCCGTTACAAAAGAGTCTTTGTTTTCAAAAACTTGACAGGTGTGCTGAAAAGTTTACTTTACTTTCAATGCCTTAAGTTTTCGCCTAAAAATTAAGCAATGATGAATATTCGCTTTGAAACAAGGGAAATGTGGGGATAGCCCGAAGATATCTTCAGGTTTATCCACAAGGTCAGTGGATTTGTTCAGGGCTTGATACTGTGGGGCAGTCATTGCAGCCGGGCGCAGGGAATCATATCACTGTTCCTATGACTGATCAGATGCCCGAACCGCCCAGAACCGGCTATGCCGTTATCCAGGATTACGTGAAAACGCTGGACGCCTCTCCGGGGGTCTATCGCATGCTCGATGGTGAAAGCCGGGTGCTCTATGTCGGCAAGGCGCGCAATCTGCGGGCACGGGTGTCGAACTATACCCGGCCCGGCAATTCGCCCCGGATCGAGCGGATGATCCGGCTGACGGAAACCATGATGTTTCTCACCACCCGGACCGAGACCGAGGCGCTGCTGCTGGAGCAGAACCTGATCAAGCAGCTCAAGCCGAAATACAACGTGCTGCTGCGCGATGACAAAAGCTTTCCCAGTATTCTGGTGGCCAAGGATCATGCCTTTGCGCAGATCAAAAAACATCGCGGTGCGCGCAAACAAAAGGGCAGCTATTTTGGCCCCTTTGCCGGGGCCGGCGCGGTGAACCGGACGTTGAACCAGCTGCAAAAGGCCTTTTTGCTGCGCAACTGTTCCGACGCGATGTTTGAAAGCCGCACGCGGCCCTGCCTGCAATATCAGATCAAGCGCTGCTCGGCGCCCTGTACTGGTGAGATTTCCGAGGCGGATTATGGTCTGGCGGTCCGCGATGCAGAACGGTTTCTGGCCGGGCGCTCGACCAAAATTCAGGAAGAGCTGGCCGAGGAGATGATGAAGGCCTCCGAGGCCATGGAGTTTGAGCGCGCCGCCGCTCTGCGGGATCGCATCAAGGCGCTGACCCAGGTGCAGTCCACCCAGGGGATCAACCCGCGCGGCGTCGCCGAGGCTGATATTATCGGGCTGCATATGGAGGGCGGTCAGGCCTGCGTGCAGGTGTTCTTTATCCGCGCCAATCAGAACTGGGGCAATCAGGATTTCTACCCGCGTGTGGACGCGGATATGAGCCCGGCCGAGGTGATGGAGGCGTTCCTTGGTCAGTTCTACGACAACAAAGAACCGCCCCGGCAATTGATCCTGTCGGATGCCATCGAGAACACCGATCTGATGGAAGAAGCCCTGAGCGGCAAGGCGGGCCGCAAGGTTGAGCTTGTGGTGCCGTTGCGCGGCGAAAAAACCGAACTGGTGGCCGGTGCGGTGAGAAATGCGCGCGAAAGCCTGGCGCGCCGCATGGCCGAAAGTGCGACGCAAACCCGGCTGCTGAAAGGCCTGGCTGAGGCCTTTGGGCTGGAGGGGCCTCCGGCGCGGATCGAGGTCTACGACAACTCGCATATTCAGGGCACCAATGCGGTAGGGGGCATGATCGTGGCGGGGCCAGAGGGCTTTATGAAAAGCGCCTATCGTAAGTTCAACATCCGTGGCGACGATCTGGTGCCCGGCGATGACTTTGGCATGATGAAAGAGGTGCTGAACCGCAGGTTCTCGCGGCTGAAAAAGGAAGACCCGGATCGCGACAAAGGCCTGTGGCCGGATCTTTTGCTGATCGACGGCGGCGCCGGGCAGGTCTCTGCGGTGGCCGAGATCATGGCAGAGCACGGCGTGCAGGACATCCCCATGGTCGGGGTCGCCAAGGGGGTGGACCGCGACCACGGCAAGGAAGAGTTCCACCGCCTGGGGGAGAATGCCTTTGCCCTGCAGCGCAATGACCCGGTGCTCTATTTCGTGCAGCGCATGCGGGACGAGGCGCACCGCTTTGCCATTGGCACCCACCGGGCCAAACGGGCCAAGGCGGTGGGCGCAACACCTTTGGATGATGTTCCGGGTGTCGGGGCCGGGCGCAAGCGGGCCCTGCTAAAGCATTTTGGCAGCGCCAAGGCGGTCAGCCGCGCTGATTTGCTTGATTTAAAGGCGGTTGATGGCATTTCAGGTGCGCTGGCCGAGACGATCTACGATTTCTTTCATGAAAAAGGGTAGAGGCGCAGGGTGACTCCCTCAAGGGTTGCGATTGCGAATTTGCGGCAATGGTTTTCCACAGGCTTCTTTGAACATGAGATTTTTCACGATCCTTTTGGCCCTGATTTCTGTCATGGGTCTGACTGGTTGCGCAAAGCGTGCGGATTAGCATCAGAAGATGGTGCTGTATTTCGACACTCCGGACGGCCCTCTGCAGGTCTCGCAAGTGTTGCGCATCGATTTTCAGGGCAACATTGAATGGCTAAAGCAGATGTCTCATAGTGTTGTGCGTCTGCAGGGGGAAGCCGCTGTGGCGGAACTGGGCGAGGGGCGGTTTCTTTTTGTCCTGCTTTCGCAAAAAGTTGAGGATCTCCTGCACAACACTATGAACGACGCCGAAAGCCTGGCCAGAGACTCGGCTACAAAAGATCGTTGAAGTTCATTCAGGCGCAGACCGAACCACTGGAGGTACGCCGCCAGCGGTGGCCGCAGATGGTGACCTTTGCCGATATTGCCGACCCATTATCGGTGCAGCTGGTGGATCCGGACGATTTAGCAGCGACTTTTGGCACCGGGTTTGCGCTGCGCAAAGTGACTGTTCAGGTCACGGATGAGCCGGTGACCCTCGGTCGGGTCGAACCGGTGCTCAGCTGGTTGGGTGACATTGTTCCCAATCTGCTTGATGGCAATACTATTCACACAATTAGGGCGACCAACAGGCTAGCCAATTCATTGAGTCCCTATAACTTTTCCACGGAGATTTCTGAGCAACTATTTCGGCCATTGACCATATCAAGAAAATCACCTCAGTGTGCTTTCCCTTGGGGAAAGTGACTTATGCGTCTTTTATGTTTGAAAGGCCCATTGTAGGGTCCGCTGCATGAAATGGACCCTGCCCAATATCCTGACCGTGGTGCGCCTGCTGGCGGCACCGGGTCTCGCCATTATGTTTCTGTATTTTTCGCGCCCGCTGGCGGATTGGTTTGCGCTGATTCTGTTTGTCGGGGCTGCGATAACCGACTGGTTTGACGGCTACCTCGCACGCACCTTGAAGCAGGAAACCAAGATGGGTGCTATGCTCGATCCCATCGCGGACAAGGCCATGGTGGTGATCGCGCTGATGATCCTGGTGGGCTATGCTGCAAAACACTGGACCCCCTGGCTGGTGCTGCCGGCCACGGTAATCCTGTTTCGCGAGGTTTTTGTGTCTGGCCTGCGTGAGTTTCTGGGCGACACTGCCGGCACCCTGAAGGTGACCAAACTGGCCAAATGGAAGACCACGGCGCAGATGGTGGCCATTGCGACGCTGTTCTCGCAGGGCATCTTTGAACATTACCTTGTGATGTCCTCTATTGGCATGGATGAGCCATTGATTTCAGAGATCCTCAGCGGGAAGGTTGAAGACGTGAATGGCCTGCGCTGGAAGTTTGGCGGCATGTTCTGGACCGGCAGGATTGGCCTCTGGCTGTTGTGGATCGCGGCGGCTTTGACCCTGATCACCGGGGCGGATTATATGCGCAAGGCGCTGCCTCACCTGAAGGAGACCCGCTGATGGATGTTGTATATTTTGCCTGGGTGCGCGAACGCATCGGGGTGCCGCGGGAACAGGTCGAGACCAGCGCCGCCAACGTTGCCGAGCTGGTTGAAGAGCTGAAGGCGCGTGAAGAGCGCTACGGGGCGGCTTTTGCTGACCCATCGGCCTTGCGGGTGGCGCTGGATCAGGAGTTGTCGGATTTTGACGCCTCTCTTGAAGGCGTGCGTGAAGTGGCCTTTTTCCCGCCGATGACGGGGGGATGATGCGGTCATGAAGGTTCTGGTGCAGGACGCAGATTTTGACCTTGGCGCGCAGAGTGATGCTTTTGCGGCGGGCGCGGCAGGTGCCGGTGCGGTCGTGACCTTTACCGGCGTGGTGCGGGATGCGGATGCGGGTGGACTGGTTGCGATGGAGATCGAGCACTACCCGGCGATGACGCAAAAGGCGCTGGAGGCCATAGCGGCCGAGGCCATGACGCGCTGGTCTCTGGTGGATGCGCTGGTCATTCACCGCTATGGTCGGCTGGTGCCGGGAGAACGTATCATGATGGTTGCGACGGCCGCGCGGCACCGCAAAGACGCCTTTGAGGCGGCTGAGTATCTGATGGACTACCTGAAGTCCCGTGCCCCGTTCTGGAAGAAAGAAATCCTCGCGGATGGCGCCACTGACTGGGTGGCTGCCAAGTCCGAGGATGAGGATGCTCTGACCCGCTGGTAGCCAGTTCTGTAGGGCGCTGCCACCTCTCCCGAGCAAATCCCCAATTGAAGCCGAAGTGCAAAGAGTGAGAGGTAGCTCTCCCGCCTGTTTCGGCAACATTCAAAGAATGTGCCTGCTCAGTTGGGCCCGGCTCCGCGCGTTGCGCGGAGCGCTCACGCAGATTGCGGATGTGTATCTGTAGAGGATCGTTCTCTGTGATTTTGGCTTGCAGTATGGCGGTGCAGCGCGTCGCCGCAGGCGAGGCGCTGGGCCCAAGGCCTGCCCGTCGGGCATAGCCCGATGGGCAGGCGCGGGAGCCCCCCCTTGTTTGGCTGGCTGCGCGTGGTCGACCCTAGGGCCTCACTCCTGTTTCAGGTAGCTGCGTAGCTCTTCTGCTTCGCGGCGGGCATCACGCAGCCCGTCCATGGCGGCCCGTAGTTCCGCCTCTGTTTGGGTGAGCTGGTTTGTCAGCTCTGCTTCGCGTTGCTGCAGGTAGGTGATTGCCTGATCACGGGTTTCCTCGGCTTCATGCAGCTCCTGGCTCATGCGATCCAGGTCGGCGACATCGCTTTGGCGTACCCGGGTAAAGCGGTGCACCAGCCAGTTCGCAAACCAGCCCATGGCAAAGGCGGCAAACAGGATGATGGCTGTGGTGAGGATGAACTCTGCTCTGCTCATTGTCCTGAAGTCTCCTGTTCATTGCTGGTATCGGTGTCATCGTCGGCAGCGTCTCCCGCTGCCGCTGCGGCGGCACTTTCGAGGGTGGTTTCCCCCTCAGATGTGGTTTCGGGCAGGATCATGCGGAACTCGATTCGCCGGTTGGCTTCGCGCCCCGCTTCGCTGTCATTGCTTTCAATGGGCTGGCTTTCGCCATAGCCCGTGGCGATGAAGGCCGCCGTGCGAATACGGCGGGCGCGCAGCTCGTTAAGGATCGACTGGGCCCGCGACTGGCTCAGTGTCTGGTTCATGCCTTCGCGCCCCTGACTGTCTGTGTGGCCCTGGATCTCCAGTCGGATCGGGCCGCAGCGCACCAGAATGGCGGCGATGTGATCCAGCACGGTGCTGCTACCAGCAGCCACTGTTGCTGATCCGGGCTCAAAGCTGATTTTGCCACTGGCATGCTGGGCACCCGTGAGCTGGGCTGCGCAAAGCTCACTGCTCAGCGGCTGATCCTTGGGGGCAGGCGGCTCTTCATAGCTGATGTCTAGCGCATAGCTCTCCGCTTCGCCCAGCTTGGCGGCCAGAAACCCCGACACTTCGGCCAGCGTGTCCTCGCTATGGCTCATGCCGCGTAGGTGCAGGTTGTCCGGCGTGACCGTGACTGAGCCGCGTTCAAGATGCGACAGGGCCTCCAGCCCCGCCAGAATCCGCAGAGGCCAGTCGCTGGGCAGATCCGCCACCACACGGGTGGCGGTGTGCACCTGAGCAGAGCCAAAGCGCGCCTTGGCATAGCTGCTGGTGATATCGCGTGAGATCGCGTCATTTATCCGACCGCGCAGTTGCACCTGTCCCTCGGGAGAGAGCGTCGCCGTGAACTCTGGAGCCCCGGCCGGGCTGTCAGTCGCAGGGGTGGGCAGAACGGCGTGCAGGGCAAAGACTTCGGGGAGGGCGTTTTCCAGCTCGCCCACAACCTTGTCGAACAGCTCTGAAGGGGTGCCTTCGGCGGCGACAAGCGTGATATCGGCGTTTGCAATGGTGACGGTGCCTTTGCCAAGGGCAGAGAGGCTGGCGATGCTTTGGGCTGCGGCCTGTGCCCAGTTGGGCGAAGGCACGCCCATGCCGATGACACATTCAGCCTGCCCCTCCAGCCCAGCAGCGCGGGCGGCGTTCAGGATCCGCTCGCGGCTCTCTGTACTTTCGGCAGAGCAGGCATCAAATCGTGCGCCGCTCTCGCCGATCAAAAAACGCAGGGTGAAGGGCGTGATCACCGGCCGGGCCGCAGTGATATTGAGCACCAGATTCACCTCGAGCGGGGCCATGCGCATCAGACGCTTTTGCAATGTCTCTTTTGCGGCGGCAGATTTTGCCATGGTGGTGATCTTGATGGTCTCGGCATCCACCGAAACCTTGGCACGGGGCAGCAGCTCAAGGGCCGCAATGGCGTATTTCATCGCCACGTTCCAGCCCTTGGGGGCGGTGTATCTGGCCGTTTCCAGCAGGTCGGCCACCTGACCGGCATCGCTCAGCCCGTTCAGTGCCTTTACCAGCTCAGCCCGCGACGATGAGGCCGGGATCAGGCCAATAATGGATATGCCACTGTGATTGCGCAGTATTTCTGCGGAAAACCGCGGCGCTGCAATGCCTTCAAAGGGGGTGACCGTCATGTCATCAATAACGCGTGCAGCATCGACAACGCTTCCTGCCATCGAGATCGCCGCAAACCGGGTGGCTTCATCAGGGGCGGTGCCCTGCAACAGAACGCGCAGCCCGTCAGAGCTCACTTCGGCCCATCCCATGCCACCTTCATCCAGCGCACGACGCAGGGCCGTTTCGCTGTTTTGCTCTACCGCAGTCACGGCAAAACTGGCAGCGATCAGGCTGACGCCTGCGGCCGCAGCAAAGGTCAGGGTCGGGATCAAAAGCGATGACAGACGCATAGAATGGTTATTCCCCGCAAAAAACTGTTTCTTGTGTATAGGGCTGCGCCCTGTGGTTCAATCAGATCAGCGCGGCCAATATAAAGAAAATAAGCGGAATCAAGCCGGTATCTCGGTTGAGTCGAAACAGCTGCAGCAGGCGTGGGTTGTTCTCGGGGTCAAAGATCCGCAACTGCCAGGTCATGTGCCAGCCCATGGCCCAGGGTCCAATCAGCGCAATCCCCAGCGCCCAGTAATTGTCATCGAGATCCAGCGCCAGAATGACCGCCAGCGCCATCAGGCTGACAGTGCCCACAATGAACCGGCGCAGCCAGGCGGGCGTGTTGTCGCCAAACAGCCGGGCGGTGGATTTCACGCCGATCAGCGCGTCATCCTCAGTGTCCTGATGCGCATAGATGGTGTCATAAAACAGCGTCCAGCAAATCCCGGCGAAATAGAGCGCAACGGCAGGCCAGTGCAGCGCGCCGGTATGGGCCGTCCAGGCCCAGAGAGCGCCCCAGTTGAAGGCCAGCCCCAAAAACACCTGCGGCCACCAGGTGAACCGCTTGGCAAAAGGATAGATCGCCACCGGAAACAGCGCCAGAATCCCCATAGAGATCGCCATACGATTAAAGCTGAGCAGGATGACAAAGGAGACCAATGCCTGCAGCACCATCCAGGCCACCGCGCCTTTGACTGTGACCTGCCCCGAGGGGATGGGCCGCGAGCGGGTGCGCTCTACCGCGCCGTCATAGTGGCGATCCGAGATGTCATTCCAGGTGCAGCCCGCGCCGCGCATCAGCCAGGCGCCCAGGGCGCAGGCGACGGCGATCCAGGCATCCTCCCAGCGTGGGCTTCCATCCCAGAGCACCGCAAGCGCCAGCCCCCACCAGCAGGGGATCAGCAACAGCCAGGTGCCAATGGGCCGGTCCGCCCGGCTGAGGCGTAGATAGGGGCGGCTCCAGGCTGGTGCAATTTGATCAACCCAGTTGCCTTTGACCGCATCTGCGACCTGCCCATCTGGTTTTGGCGCGTCACCTTGCATATGTAGGGCCTCATGAGTGCAAAAATCAGACTGTATGTAGAGCACCCACTGGGTGCAGGGCAATCCATTCCTCTGGAGAAGGAGCAGGCACATTACCTCTTTGGGGTGATGCGGCAGCGCCTGGGCGGGGCTGTGGCGCTGTTCAATGGTGTGGATGGCGAATGGCAGGCCGAGGTGACCGAGGCCGGCAAACGCGGCGGCACCCTCACCTGTGTCGTGCAGAGCAAGCCTTTGCAGATGCCGCCGGATCTGTGGCTGCTGTTTGCGCCGATCAAAAAAGCCCGCACTGATTTTATCGTGGAAAAAGCCGCCGAGATGGGCGCCGCGCGCATCCTGCCGGTGGGCACGGAGTACACCAATTCTGAACGCATTCGGCAGGACCGGCTGCAGGCCCACGCGGTCGAGGCCGCCGAGCAATGCGGTGGCACCTATGTGCCGCAGGTGGATGAGTTGCAAAAACTGACGCGGCTTCTGGACAGCTGGCCCGCCGAGCGCCAGCTGATGTTCTGCGACGAGGCCGAGGTGGGCAATGCGCTGCAATTGGCGGCGCAGGAGCACAAAGACGCACCCTGGGCCATTCTGATTGGGCCTGAAGGCGGCTTTTCCCCCGCCGAGCGCCAGCGTCTGCACAGCCTGCCACAGTCCCATGTTGTCAGCCTCGGCCCCCGCATCCTGCGGGCTGACACCGCCGCTGTTGCCGCCATGACCCTGTGGCAGCAGGCGCTTGGGGATTGGTGATGTCCCGTAAGAGTATCGCTGCCTCAGGCCGAACCTGCTGCGCGTCGCGACCAAGGAGACTATTGGTTCCAGGCGCATTGGTGCCTATCTTACTTTGAACTTTGACCCGGTGCCTTCATAGGAGAGATGCCATGAGCTTCATTCGGCCCGAGGCCCGCGTCGCCATCTGGCGCTGGCGTGAATTGATTGTCGCGGCGCTGATGCTGCTGGTGGGGCTGAAATGGGCCTTTACCTCTTACGGGGTCACTGAGGTCACTGGCTGGGCCCTGGTAGTGAGCGGGCTTGTGGTGGCTGTCGTTGGCGCGCAGCGGCTGCGCTTTCGTCTGGGGGCAGATGGCCCCGGTGTGGTGCGGGTGGACGAGGGGCAGATCGCCTACTTTGGCCCGCTGACAGGCGGCGCTGTTGCCACCTCCGAGCTGCAGCGCCTGCGGCTGGATCACACCGCCAAGCCGCCGCATTGGGTACTGGAGCAAGAGGGGCAGGCTCCGCTGGAAATTCCGGTGAATGCGGCCGGCCACGAGGCGCTGTTTGATGTCTTTGCCGCCCTTCCCGGCCTCAGGACGGAACGCATGCTGAGCGAGCTGCGCCGCAACGGGCCTCACCAGGTCGTGATTTGGGAGCGGGCCTCTCTGCGCCCTGCGCACCAAAGGCTGCATTGACACTGGCGTTGATTCCGCCCACGACTGACGGCTGAAAATTGCAAACAACACGACGGAGTGCCCGGCATGTCCATTCCCCAGTCCGGCGGCGGACCCATTGAACGCCACGAACAATTGGCTGAATATCTGGCCAGCGGCTGCAAGCCGCGTGACGCGTGGCGCATCGGCACCGAGCACGAAAAGTTTGGCTATTGCAAAGACACGCTAAAGCCGCTGCCCTTTGAGGGGGAGCGCTCGATTGTGGCGGTTTTGCAGGGGCTGCGTGACAGCTATGGCTGGGGCGAGGTGCGTGAGGGCGGCAAGCTGATCGGGCTGGAAAAAGACGGCGCCAATGTGAGCCTGGAGCCGGGCGGCGCGCTGGAGCTGTCGGGGGCGCCGCTGGAGACCATCCACGAGACCTGCGACGAGGTGAATGTGCACCTGCGTGAGGTGAAAGAGATCGCCGACAAGATCGGCGTGGGCTTTATCGGTCTGGGGGCGGCCCCCATCTGGAAACACGACGAGATGCCCCTGATGCCCAAGGGGCGCTATCGTCTGATGAACGACTACATGACCAAAGTGGGCACCATGGGGCGCGACATGATGCGGCGCACCACCACGGTGCAGGTCAATATCGACTTTGGCTCTGAGGCTGACATGGTGCAAAAACTGCGCGTGGCGCTGGCCTTGCAGCCGGTGGCGACAGCTCTTTTTGCCAACTCCCCCTTCTTTGAAGGCAAGCCGAACGGCCACAAAAGCTGGCGCAGCAAGATCTGGCGGCATCTGGACGACAGCCGCACCGGCATGCTGCCTTTTGTTTTTGACGAGGGCTTTGGCTTTGAGGCCTATGTGCAATATGCGCTCGATGTGCCGATGTATTTTGTCTATCGCGACGGTGAATATGTCAACGCGCTGGGCATGTCGTTCCGCGACTTCCTGCAGGGCAAGCTGCCGGCGCTGCCTGGTGAAACCCCCACCCTGTCTGATTGGGCCGATCACCTGACAACTGCCTTCCCGGAGGCGCGGATCAAGAAATACATGGAGATGCGCGGCGCCGATGGTGGCCCCTGGCGACGTCTTTGCGCGCTGCCGGCCTTCTGGGTCGGGCTGACCTATGACCAGTCCGCGCTGGATGCGGCCTGGGATCTGGTCAAACACTGGGATGCCGAGACCCGCGAAGGGCTGCGGGTTGCCGCCTCACGCGACGGGCTGCAGGCCGAGTTCAATGGCATCAAAATGCATGATCTGGCGCGTGAAGTGGTAAGGATTTCTGAAAGCGGCCTGAAGGCGCGTGCCCGCCCCGGTGCCGGTGGCTTGGTGCCGGATGAGACGCATTTTCTGAATGCGCTGAAGGACAGTTTGGACAGTGGCAAAGTGCCGGCGGATGAGCTGCTGGAACGCTATGAGGGCGACTGGGGCGGCGATCTGACCCGGATCTACGCCGACTACAGCTACTAAGAAGATCTGACCGTTGAAGACAACACAAAGGGGGCGCCGCTGAGACGCCCCTTTTTCTTGCTTCTGTTGGTCTAGGCGGCGCTTGCTACTGTCGCCTGGGTGGAGAGATCGCCGCAGGCATCTAGGTCGCGCGGTCGAACCAGGGCACCACCGGTTGGCGGGCCTTTGCATATCCGGGTACCTGGGCATCCAGTCGTGCTGCGAGATCCGGCAGGCGGCTCACCGGCACCCTGGGGAAGAGATGATGTTCGCGGTGGTAGAACATCAGATAGGCCGCCCGGGCCAGCACCCCACGTTGGCTGCGGCCCGCAAGGCCAGTATGCGCAGTGCCTTGGTGGGTGATCCAGACCGCAAAGAAGGCGGTGAGACACTGGGCAACCGCCATGGTGGCCAGGTGCAGCTGCAGAAAATCTAGGCCGCTGAGGAGAATGAGCCCTATGGCCAGCGCAACACCAAGTCCATCGCGCAGCATCCGCATCTGCCATTTGGGCCCGCCCCGGTGCCAGCAATGATGGATCAGATCCAGAGGAAAGCGGGGCCCATATAGCAGCACCTCACGCGCGCTCATATGACCGCAATGCCCTTCCAGATCTTCTGCACCCATGGCGTGGCGGTGGTGCTGCATATGGCTCCAGGCGATGGAGGAGTTGCAGCCCATCATCAGCGTGCTGAGAAGGTGCAACAGGGCGATGTCGACGCGCCGGGGCAGGCCGAGATTGCCATGAATCGCTTCATGATTCAGCCGCAGGGCGCAGAGAAAGAACAT
Source organism: Phaeobacter sp. SH40 (assembly GCA_965641885.1). Lineage (GTDB taxonomy): Bacteria > Pseudomonadota > Alphaproteobacteria > Rhodobacterales > Rhodobacteraceae > Pseudophaeobacter. Next base: position 389,199 of record OZ282574.1, read on the forward strand.
GAAGCTCGCCAACGCCCCCATGGGCCAGAGTGGCGATGCATAGAGTGCCCAGGAGAGAACCAGCCATGGTAAGGGCAGGGTGAGTTCGATACATCTTTGCCTGTCTGTGAACAGAAGCAAGTCTTTCCAGGGAATGTGGGGCGGGGCGGTTTCGCGTCGCCTCGGGTCCTGTGGCAGGCGATTGTTTGGTTGTGCAGTCATTTCTGTCATTTGTGAAATCTCCAGCCAAATTTTTTTGCTTATGTCGTTAGGTCTTGGGTTTGCCGCCGGGCAAAAACCGCACCAGTTTGGCGCCGAGCTTTAGCACTGCCAGATGGACCGAGCGCGGCAGGCGGGAGAAGTCGACATACCAGTCGTCAAACATCCGCATCACCCGCAGGGTTTCACCCATACGCTCCTTGATCGCCTTAGGGGTCTGATCCGTCTCGGCCTCCTGCATCACCTCTTCAAGCGCGCGCAGGGTGGGGGCAAACTCGCGCTCACGGCGGGCGGCGATCACTGTATCAACCAGATCAAACATATCGCGGATCGAGGTGAAATGATCACGCCGGTCGCCCAGCTGGCGGGAGGCCTTGACCAGCCCGTGCGACTGCAACTCCTTTAGCCCGTTGGAAACATTCGAGCGCGCCAGGGTCAGTGCCTCGCATATTTCGTCCGCGGTCATCGCATCCGGTGAGATATGCAGCAGGGCATGGATCTGCGCGACAGACCGGTTCACCCCCCATTTAGAGCCCATCTCGCCCCAGTGGAGAATGAAGTTCATCATGGCGGGGGTAAGTTTCATCTCAATATCCTTAAATTTCTGTAATAACAGAAAATACAAAAATATGAGTCGCGTCAAGCAATTTCCCCTTGCCTAAATCACGCTTCACAGGTCAAAAACGTGGCATTTACAATCAGGGAGTGCGAAATGCGAGATTTTTTTATTGGTCTGTTTGACAAACTAGTTGGAGTTATTGTGATCTTGTTGTGCCTTGCCGTATTGGCCGGCACAGCTGCGGCCTTTGTTGCCCCTGCACCTAACGGCGGCCTGTTCCCGGCACTGGCCGTTCTTGTCGCAGGCTCTATCTACGCTATTATGATGGGAGGGATGATGTATCTCTTCCTTGGGGTCTATCACAACACCAAGCGCACAGCTGAAGCCACCGAAGAACTGGCACGGCGCTGATCGCCACAGGTCTGGAGTTAAAAGCCGGCGAGGCCAAAAGGCTCCGCCGGTCTGAATGTTATGGCTTCCAGAGGCGTAAAAAATCCCGGGGGTTTACTGCTGCAGATCGGCGGGCTCAACATCTGCGATGTCTTCCCAGTTGGTGTCAGCACTTTGCACAAAGCCCGGAATGTCGCCTTCCCAGCGGGCCTGAATGTCCTGCGACAGGTTCAGATACAGCTGGTTGTCGACGATTTTCCAATAGGTTGGATCGCCGTCGAATTTAAAGCCCATAGCGGCGCCAAAGGCACAATAGCCGCCATAGGCCGGCAGATAGGCTTCTGGGTTGGCCTCAAACTGGGCTTTGTTCTCTTCCGAAGAAAAACGGTAGGTCGCGTCATTAAAAAGTGTTGTGATTTTATAGCTGCCCTTTGCGGGGGCGCCGTCGGTGAAATAGGCGACGGGGTCATAGCCCTGCAGGGCAAGGCCGGTAGAGGAGGCGTTGAGCTCTACGCCTGCAGACAGAGCTGAGGTCGCCATGGCAGTCGCCAGCGCCAGGCCGCCAAGCAGTGATTTGAATGTGTTCATGGATCTTTCCTTTCAATCCCGGGCCAGAGGGCTGTGATGCGGTCTGACCGTGTCTTCACCTTAGTCCGTGCGCCCCGATTGGGGTGTCACAGCACCGATGTGGCGGCTGCAGCGATCACGTTCAAACCAACTGTTTTTGAATGCGCGCCTGCCCATAGGGGCTGTGCGCAGATACGCAGGTCGCAGCGATCACATTGTGAAGAGCACCAGAAATGACCTGACAGAAATCACCTGACAGATAGCGCGCAACGGGCCACACTGCGGATAGTCTAAAGGAGGATGGTTCGATGGATGCATATGTGTCGCGACGCGGTCTGCGCGCTGGGATAGCTGCGGCGGTGATTGGCCTGTCATGTATGGCGGGTGCTGCTCATGCCCAAAGCGTCGCGGGAAGCTATCATGCCGAGGGGCGCAACCCGGATGGCAGCCGCTACAGTGGTTCGGTCCAGATCCGCGATAGTGAGGGAAATCTTGTGGTGCAATGGCAGGTCGGCGATCAGGCCTATTCCGGCACCGGGACGCGCAATGGCGATGTTATCTGGGTGAACTGGGGCGACAGATATCCGGTGGTCTATGTGCGTATGCCCAGCGGTGAGCTGCACGGAACCTGGGCAAATGGCAAGGCTCTGGAGCGGCTTATTCCCTGAGCGCGGCCCGCACCCGCTGTCTACGCCCGCCGCCCATGCTTGCCGCCCGTGTCCGCTGCCCGTGTCCGCTACCCATGCCCGATGTTCACGTCCGGTGGTGCGGCCTGCTATTTTTGGCCGATCCGCGGCTCTGTTCCTGCCCGCAAGCGGCTGATATTGGCCGCGTGACGCCAAAACACGATGGTTGCCAGCACAATGGCCAGCGCAATGCTTGCCGGATAGCCTAACAAATAGGCCCAAATTGGTGCCGCAAAGGCAGAGACAAGGGCGCCCATTGAAGAAATCCGGCTTACAGCTGCGGCTGCGATCCAGCTCAGGCAGCAGGCAATGCCCACGGGCCAGGCCAGCGCCAGCATCAGCCCCAGAAAGGTGGCGACACCCTTGCCGCCCTTGAACTGCAGCCAGACCGGAAAGCAATGCCCCAAAAAGGCCATGAGCCCCGCCAGTTGCGCCGCGTCATCGCCGGCCAGAAAACGGGCCAGCAGCACCGCCGCCGCGCCCTTACCGCCATCCAGGATCAATGTCGCGGCCGCGGCGGCCTTGTTGCCTGTGCGCAGCACGTTGGTGGTGCCGATATTGCCCGAGCCAATCTCGCGCAGATTGCCCAGCCCCATGGCGCGGGTCAGCACCAGGCCAAAGGGGATCGAGCCCAGCAGATAGCCAATCACGGCCCAGAGCATCAGAACGGCAAGGGAGCTTTCAATCAGGGGCATCAGTCTCTCCGAAACACCGGCGCACCGGTTACATAGGTTGCCAGCACCCGGCCTTGCATGCGGGCGCCGTCATAGGGGGTATTTTGCGATTTTGACTTCAGCTGAAACCGGTCCATCACAAAGGGCATGTCGGGATCAAACAGCACCAGATCCGCAGGCGCTCCGGCGCTCAGACGGCCAGCCGCAAGGCCCAGCCGTTTTGCCGGGTTCAGCGACATCGCACGAAACAGGGTTGGCAGATCCAGCAGCTCCGCATGATAGAGCCGCATTGCAGCCGGCAGCAGAGTTTCCAGCGCCACAGCACCAGGGGCGGCCTCTTCAAAGGGCAGGCGCTTGCTCTCTTCATCTTGTGGTGTGTGCATTGACGAGATCGTGTCGATCAGCCCGCTGCGCACGGCCTCTGCGACTGCCAGACGGTCGTCTTCGGACCGCAGTGGCGGCTTTACCTTGAAAAAGGTGCGGTAGTCAGCCACGTCCAGCTCGTTCAGGGTCAGGTGGTGGATTGAGGTGCCCGCTGTGATGTCCAACCCGTTTGCCTTGGCACGTTCCAGTGCGGGCAGGGCGCGCGCCGTGGTGATCTGGTCCGCGTGATACTTTGCGCCGGTCATCTCCAGCAGGGCGATATCGCGGTCCAGTCCCATGCGTTCGGCCATAGGCGACACAGCTGGCAGACCCCGTAGCGCGGCAAACTTGCTCGAGGTGGCGGCAGCCCCTGCGCTCAGGATGGGCTCTTGCGGATGCGCAATCACCAGTGCACCACAGCTGCGGGCATAGGTCAGAGCACGAGAGAACACCTTGGTGTTGCTGACCACATGGTCGCAGTCGGAAAAGGCCACAGCCCCGGCATCCATGAGAAAGCCGATCTCGGTCATCTCGCGGCCTTCGCGGCCCTTGGTCAGGGCGGCCATCGGCAACACATGCACCGGCGCGTCGGCCTGGGCGCGGCGGGTGACAAATTCCAGTATTTCCGGGCTGTCGATGGTGGGCGTGGTGTCGGGGCGGGTGACGATTGTGGTCACGCCACCGGCCGCCGCCGCCAGCCCGGCGGTCTTATAGCTTTCCTTGTGGCGCTCGCCGGGCTCACAGACCTTGACGCCAATGTCGACAATACCGGGGGCGAGGCATTTGCCTGCGCAGTCGATGATCTCTGCGCTGTCGGCATCAATGTTTCGCTCGCGAAACAGTTGCCCTGCCTCCGTACCCTCGGGCAGGATTTCGGCAATCACACCGTCCTGAACCAGCAGGGCCCCCAGACTGTCGGTGCCTGCTTCGGGATCAATCAGGCGGGCGTTGGTAAAAAGAAGGGTCATGCAACGGGCCTTTCGATGGCGTGCTCCAGGGCAGCGACGGTGGTGCCGGGCGAGGATTGGTATTTGATCAGATGCTTGTCGCCGGTCTTGGTGATCACCTGAACATAGCTGCCCATGGTTTTCACTTTTTCGATCAGGGCCAGCGGCACCCGGCGTTCACCGGGACCGCTTAGCACTCCGTCTTCTATGCGCCAGACCACAGCCATCTCTTCGCTCATCATGTACCAGCCGCGCAGGGCGATCGCGCCCAGCCCGCCAAAGGCTCCGGTCCAGACATGCGGATTTCCCAGGGCCCACAGGATCACCATGCCGGCTATCATGGCAATGGCCGCCATCCAGGCATGGGCGGTGATATAGGCGCTGCGGTTGGGGGTGAATTCGATCACGGACATTTCAGGTTACCAATACATATAAAATCAGCGCGACAAGACACATCACCACGGCAAAAAGGCTGGCACCAATCCGTCGCGCCTGGGCGCGCGCAACACGCGGCGGCGTCTTGGCCCCGGAATAGAGCCTGCTGCTGTCAGTCTCGGCCATTGCAGGTGCACTCCAGTTGATCGGTTTTTCGCCATAGCTGGCCACAAGCGAGATCTGACGGGCCGGGGTCAGGCGCATCGCGGCGCCCGCAAAGGCGCGTGAGCGCAGCAGCATCACATGGCCGCTGATCGCCGCCAGAGCCGCCCGGTCCGGCGCCACTTCGTCCTCTGGAATGCCGCAGCCCTGGATCAGGTATCCTGCAAGACCCAGCTCTTCCAGATCCGAGACCGGAAAGATCTCAACATGTTCAAGATCGATATGGTCAATCCCCAGAACCTGCGCCAAGGCACCGGGCTCACGCAAAAACCGCGCCTGTTCCGGCGGCATGTCCAGATCAAAGACCCGGATCACGCTGCGCTCAGCTTTTGGTATGGGGATGACGCCCGCTATGGTACCAGCCTGCATCGGATCAGCCTGCTGCCTCTGCCGCGTCCGCGCGGCTTTTGCGCAGGTTCTGCGCTAATAGATCCATGACCGCCATGCGCACCGCCACACCCATCTCGACCTGCTCCTGAATGACCGAGCGGTTGATGTCGTCGGCCAGGGTGCCGTCGATCTCGACACCGCGATTCATCGGTCCCGGATGCATCACAATGGCGTCGGGCTTGGCCAGCGCCAGCTTGTCAGCGTCCAGCCCGTAGCGGTGATAGTATTCGCGTTCCGACGGGATAAAGCCGCCATCCATGCGCTCTTTTTGCAGGCGCAGCATCATCACCACATCAACGTCTTTCAACCCTTCGCGCATGTCATCATAGATCTCGGCGCCAAACTCGGCAAACTGGCTGGGCACCAGCGTGGGGGGGCCAATCAGGCGGATGCGGTTCTCCATCTTGCCCAGCAGGATCAGGTTCGAGCGCGCCACACGTGAATGGGCCACGTCGCCACAGATGGCGATATTCAACCGGTGCAGACGCCCCTTGGCGCGGCGGATGGTCAGCGCATCGAGCAGGGCCTGGGTGGGATGTTCGTGCCGGCCGTCGCCCGCGTTCAGCACCGCACAGTTCACCTTTTGCGCCAGCAGATCCACGGCACCGGAATGTGGGTGGCGCACCACCAGCAGATCCGGGTGCATGGCGTTCAGCGTCATCGCCGTATCAATCAGGGTCTCGCCCTTTTTGATCGAGGAGGCCTGCATGGCCATGTTCATCACGTCCGCCCCCAGCCGCTTGCCGGCAATCTCAAAGCTCGCCTGAGTGCGGGTGGAATTCTCAAAGAACATGTTGATCTGGGTAAGGCCCGCCAAGGCGTCCGAGTGTTTCTCGGGGCGGCGGTTCAGATCGGCATAGCTGTCGGCCAGGTCCAGAATCGCGGTGATCTCATGTGGCTTTAGAGGCTCGATGCCCAAAAGATGGCGATGGCTGAAGGGCTGCGCTGCCAAAGATGCGGACTGAGGGGCAGATTGGGACGCAGGCTGAGGCGCAGACTGGGATGCTGATTTGGGCGACGACATGGGGACAAGCTCCGCTCTGTTTGACAGACCTTATAGGCAGCATGCGGGCAGCGGGCAAGGCAGGCGCAAGGCTTTGGTCCGGGGTCTTGGGGTCTGGGCTTTGGGGGCAGCTTTTTGCCGGGCTGATGCCCTGTTTGTGCTCTGTTGGTGCCCTGTTGGTACAGGATGACACCCTGTTGGTGCCCAGCAAAAAGCCAGTAAAAAGCCCTGTGATAACATGCATCAATTAGAGGTGTTCCGCTCGACCGCGTGGCGGGGTAGTTTGGCGCATGGAATCGGCATTGGATTATTGGAGCGCCAAAGCGCTGTTGGAGTGGCAGGTAGAGCTTGGCGCCACAGAGACCCTGTGCGAGACGCCGATCAACCGCTATGAGCTGGCCCCGCCAGCCCCAAAGGTGGTCGAGAGCTCCAAGCCTGGCATGGCCCCGCCAGTGCCGCCAAAGCCAAAACCAGTGGATCCGGTTGCAGAGGCGCGCAAGCAGGCCAAATCGGCGGCGGAGCTGCCGTCACTGCGGGCAGCCCTGGCTGATTTTCGCCATTGTGATTTGAAAATGGGCGCGCGTAATCTGGTGTTCAGCGATGGCCAGCCCGGGGCGCGGGTGATGGTGATTGGTGAGGCGCCGGGGCGCGAAGAAGATCAGCAGGGAAAGCCCTTTGTCGGGCCCGCAGGCCAGATGCTGGACCGAATGCTGGCAGCGATTGACCTTAGCCGCGACAAGAACGTCTATCTCACCAATGTGCTGCCCTGGCGGCCGCAACAAAACCGTGACCCGCTGCCCGAGGAAGTCGCGATGATGGTGCCTTTTCTTGAGCGCCATGTGGAGCTGGCCCAGCCCGATTTTCTGGTCCTTATGGGCAATGTCAGCTGTCAGGCCGTGCTGGGCAAAACCGGCATTTCACGATTGCGCGGACAGTGGGGGCAGGCCTGGGGCAAGCCGGTGCTGCCGATGTTCCACCCAGCCTACCTGCTGCGCCAACCGGCGCACAAACGCGCTGCCTGGGCTGATCTTCTGGAGCTCAAGGCGCGGCTTGGAGCTCCGAACTGAAGGGCTTTTTTCCTGAAAACTCTGCGGTTCCCGGCCAGGCTCTCTGGGCTGGTTTTTGGCTGAAATATTTGCGGTCCTTGCCACAAGGCCCGCGCTTTTGCAAAAGACATGAGGTCTCCTATGTCACGTATCGACGAAACCCTGGAATTCATCCCGGTCCGCATTGCGGTGCTCACGGTCTCGGATAGTCGCAGCCTGGCCGAGGACCGCTCAGGTCAGGTGCTGGTGGACCGGCTGCTGGCGGCCGGGCACAGCCTGGCGGATCGCAAGATCATGCCGGATGAACGCTCCGAGATCGCCGATCAGCTGCGCGCCTGGGTGGCGGATGCGGCGGTTGACGTGGTGATTTCAACCGGGGGCACCGGGCTGACCGGACGCGATGTCTCGGTCGAGGCGCACCGCGATGTTTATGAAAAAGAGATCGAGGCCTTTGGCACCGTCTTTACGATCGTTTCGATGAAAAAGATCGGCACCTCAGCAGTGCAGTCGCGCGCCACGGGCGGCGTTGCCGGCGGCACCTATCTGTTTGCGCTGCCCGGCAGCCCCGGTGCCTGCAAGGACGGTTGGGATGAAATTCTGGCCTTTCAGCTGGATTACCGCCACCGGCCCTGCAATTTTGTGGAAATAATGCCGCGTTTGACGGAAACACAGCGACGGAAGTGATCTCGTTACACGTAGAATACGTAAAGATGAAGACTATGTTCAATGATACCTGCCAGATAGGTCGGTCTAGATAGGGCAGCCCATACAAGGCAGCATTGACCACTGGGTCATTTTACTGCGGCGCGCGTCAGATGGTCTGATGGGTGGCACGATATTGATAAGGTAGCGCGGGGTTTCCCGGCCACCAAAGGGAATACAACATGCGGTTTTTGCGGCATAGTTTGACGGGTTTGTTTCTTGCGGCGTTTACAGCCACGCTGTTGCTCTATGCGGGGCAGGTGGTGATTGGTGCGGTGCAGACACGCATGAACGCCGAGCCGCGCAAGCCGCCGGCGCGGGAACGGATCTTTGCCGTAAATCTGGTCACAGCCGAGCTGCAGCAGATCGCACCGGACCTGACCGCCTTTGGCCGCATCGAAAGTCGCCGCACACTAGAGCTGCGCAGTGCGCAGGGCGGCCGCATTACCCGGCTTTCTGAACAATTTGAGGAAGGCGGCTCTGTGCGCGCCGGAGAGATTCTGGTGCAGGTTGACCCCTCTGATGCTCAGGCGGCGAAACAACAGGCCGAGGTTGATATGCTGGATGCACGGGCCGAAGAGCGCGATGCCGGGCGCGATCTCATTCTTGCCAATGATGAGCTGGAGGCGACGCAGGCCCAGGCGCAGTTGCGGGTGCGGGCGCATCAGCGGCAGCTCGATTTGCAGGCGCGCGGCGTCGGCACCACTGCTGCGGTCGAGGCCGCCGAGCTGACGGCGGTGCAGGCGCGCCAGACCGTGATCTCGCGCCGTCAGGCTGTCAGCCAGGCCGAGGCCCGCGTGGATCAGGCGGCAACCCGCGTGGCGCGCAGCCGCATTGTGCTGGACAGCGCCGAGCGGGATCTGGCCGAGACCACGCTGCGCGCCAGATTTGATGGCACCCTGCAGGCGGTCACCCTGGTTGAGGGACGTCTGGTGTCGGCCAATGAAAAACTTGCGGAACTGGTCGACACCAGCGTGCTTGAGGCGGTGTTTCGGGTCTCGACCCGGCAATATGCCCGCCTGCTGGGAGAGGCGGGCGAGCTGTTGGAAACACCCGTGCAGGTGACGCTGGATGCGGCTGGCGCCGGTTTGGTCGCACAGGGCCGCCTGTCGCGCGCCAGTGGTGCTGTGGGGGACGGACAAACCGGACGCTTGCTCTATGCCAGTCTTGATCTGGCGCCGGGGTTCAAACCCGGCGATTTTGTCACCGTGAAGGTCAGCGAGCCTGCGCTGGATGCGGTGGCACGCGTCCCGGCCTCGGCCCTGGGGTCTGATGGCACTGTGCTGGTTCTTGGCGCTGAAGACCGGCTTGAGGCGCTGCCGGTAGAGTTGCTGCGCCGCCAGGACGACGATGTGCTGATCCGCGGCGAAGGTCTTGCGGGACGTCAGGTGGTCACGGGCCGCACGCCTCTGTTGGGGGCGGGCATTCGGGTACGCCCCTTGCGCCCGCAGCAACAAGGTGCCGCGCCAGAGGTCAGCCCTCCCGATATGATCGAACTCTCAGAAGAGCGCCGGGCCAAACTGGTGGCCGCGATTGAGGGCAGCGCCCGTCTGCCGGATTCCGCCAAGGAGCGGATGCTGGCGGAGCTGGCAAAGGAGCAGGTGCCGGCCAAACTGGTCAACAGGATCGAAGCCCGGATGGGAGGCTAGACCATGCGCGACCTCTCCCGACCCGCAGGCGGTCTGCTCAGCTATTTCACCCGTCACCGCACGGCGGCCAATCTGCTGCTTTTGGTGCTCTTGATCCTTGGCACTGCTGCGATCCCAAAGATGCGGGCGCAGTATTTCCCCGATGTCATCGTCGAAAACGTCACTGTCAGTGTTACTTGGGAAGGGGCTGGGCCCGAAGACGTGGATGGCGCCATTGTACAGGCGCTGGAGCCTGCGCTTTTGGCGGTGGACGGTGTCGAGGAAAGCACGGCCTCCTCGCGCGAGGGGTCTGCCTCTATTGTGCTGGATTTTGAACCGGGCTGGGATATGGCGCGGGCGGCGGATGATGTGCAATCCGCAGTGGACGCGATCACCACGCTGCCGGATGACGCCGACGACCCCTCTGTGCGGCGCGGTGCCTGGCGTGACCGGGTGACGGATGTGGTGATCTCGGGGCCTCTGGCGGCGGATCAGCTGGGGCTGTTTGCAGATGAGCTGGTGGTGCGCCTCTTTGAGGTTGGTGTCACCCGCACCACCATTCGGGGCCTTGCCGCACCGCAGACCCTGGTCGAGGTGCCCTCGGCCAGCCTGATCACCCATGACATCGCCATGAGCGACATTGCCGCAGCCATCGCCGCCGAGGTCGACGCGGATCCTGCAGGCGACGTCAGTGGCGCCAATGCCCGCGTGCGCACCGGGCGCGAAAAGCGCACCCCGGAAGAGATCGAAGGCATCGTGTTGCGCACCAATCCGGACGGATCCGTCCTGACCATTGGCGATGTGGCGCGCATCAGTCGCGAGGGCGTCGATCGCAACCGCTCGTATTTTGTGGATGACAACCCGGCGATGTCGATCCGGGTGGATCGCTCGGATCAGGGCAATGCCATTGCCATACAGGCTGAGGTGGAAGAGGTGGTGGAGGCCCTGCAGCGCACGCTGCCTGCGGGTGTCAAAGCAGAGCTGATCCGCACCCGGGCTGCGCGGATTTCCGACCGGTTGAGCATCCTGATTGATAATGGCCTAATGGGGCTTGGTTTGGTGTTGGCACTGCTGTTTTTGTTCCTCAACAGCCGCATCGCCTTTTGGGTGGCAGCCGGTATTCCGGCAGCGATGTTTGCCGCCGTAGCGCTGATGTATGCCGCCGGGATCACCATCAATATGATCAGCCTGTTTGGCCTGATTATCACCCTTGGGATCGTGGTGGATGATGCCATCGTGGTGGGCGAACATGCTGATTTCCGGGTGCGGCGTCTGGGCGAGACTCCGATGCAGGCAGCCGAGAATGCCGCCCGGCGGATGGCAATGCCGGTCTTTGCCGCCACCCTGACCACGATCATCGCCTTCTTTGGGCTGACGGCGATTGGCGGCCGCTTTGGCGACCTGATCCGCGACATTCCCTTCACGGTGATTGCTGTGCTTGCGGCCTCACTGGTGGAGTGCTTCCTGATCCTGCCGCACCATATGGCCCATGCGCTGTCTCATGCGCAAAAGGAACATTGGTATGACTGGCCCAATCGTCTGGTCAACCGGGGCTTTCGCTGGGGCCGGGACAACCTGTTCCGCCCTGTGATGGGGCTGGTGGTACAGGCGCGCTACGTCGTGCTGGCCGGAGCGCTGACGATCCTTGCCAGCCAGATGGCGCTGTTCATCGGCGGCGATGTGAATTGGCGGTTCTTCAACGCCCCCGAGCGCGGCTCTGTTACTGGCAATTTTGCCATGGCCGAAGGCGCCACGCGCGAAGATACCCTGGCGATGATGCAGGAGATGCAACGCGCCACGGCCGCGACGGGAGCTGAGTTTGCCGCCCGCTATGGCGGCACCAACCCGGTTGATTTTGTCATCGCCGAGGTCGGTGGCAATGCCGGGCGCGGCCTGTCCGGGGTGGATGCCAAAGACACCGATCTGCTGGGCGGCATCTCGATCGAGCTGATCGATGCGGATCTGCGGCCAGAGTATTCGAGCTTTGCCTTCGTGGCCGAGCTGCAAGACGAGGTGGTGCATCACCCGATGGTCGAGACGGTCTCATTCCGCAGCTGGCGCTCTGGCCCCGGAGGGGATGCGCTGGACGTTCAGTTTTACGGCGCCGATGTACAGGTGCTAAAGGGGGCCTCGGAAGATCTGAAAGACGCCCTGCTGCGCTACGCCGAGGTCTCGGCGGTGGAAGACAACCTCGCCTATGACAAAGAAGAAGTGGTGCTGGAGCTGACGCCGCAGGGGCAGGCGCTGAACTTTACTATAGATTCCCTGGGGCGGGTTCTGCGGGCCCGGCTTAACGGGATCGAGGCTGCGACCTACCCGGATGGGCCACGCAGCGCCGAAATACGGGTCGAGTTGCCGCAAAACGAGCTGACAGCAGACTTTTTGGAACGCACCCTGATGCGCACTCCGGCGGGCATCTATGTGCCGCTGGCCGATATTGTCTCGGTCAGTCAGCGCACCGGGTTTTCCACCGTGCGGCGTGAAAACGGCATTCGGGTGATCAGCGTGACGGGCGACATCTCCGAGGACGACCCAACCCGCGCAGCAGAGATCGTACAGGCATTGCAGGATGAGATCCTGCCAGAGATCGCCAGTCGCCGTCAGGTGGAATGGCGGATGAGCGGTCTGAGCGAGCAGGAGAGTGAGTTTCTCACCGATGCACGCAATGGGCTGGTGCTGTGTTTGGCCGGGATTTATCTGGTGCTGGCCTGGATCTTTGGCAGCTGGACCCGGCCACTGGTGGTGATGGCGGTGATCCCCTTTGGTCTGGTGGGCACCATCTGGGGCCACTACATGTGGGAGGTGCCGCTCAGCATGTTCACGGTGATTGGCCTGCTGGGTATGACCGGCATTATTATCAATGATTCCATTGTTCTGGTCACTACCATCGACGAATACGCCGAGACGCGCGGGCTGGTGCCCTCGATCATTGATGGTGCTGCAGACCGGTTGCGACCGGTGATGCTGACCACGCTGACCACGGTGCTGGGGCTGGCGCCCCTGATGTATGAAAGCTCGCAGCAGGCGCAGTTTCTCAAGCCGACGGTGATCACCTTGGTCTATGGTTTGGGCTTTGGCATGTTCTTGGTGCTGTTGCTTGTGCCGGCCCTGATCGCGATCCAGCAGGATGCCGCGCGGCCTCTGACGGCGCTGCGGCGGGCGTTGAACGGCGGGGCAGGATCATTGCGCTGGCTGGTTCTGGGCACCGGCCTTTTGCAGCTGGGCTGGCTGGCCGCAACGCTGGGTTGGGCCATGGCCACCGGCGTTTTGCACCCGGTCCTGCGCAGCGACATTCCTGCGCTGAGCGCTGTTGAGCCGGTGCGGGCGGGGCTGTGGCTGGCCCTGAGCGGCATTGCGGCAATTGCGCTGCTGTCCTATCTGGCCTCGGCGCTGATCATTGGCCAGCGCCAACGCCGCTAGGGTAGGGGGCGGGGTAGGGGCCGGGGTAGGGGCCAGGTGAAACACCACCTGTAGATCAAGGCCCTGAGGCTGGCCGGACGCGCCGTAGCATTGCGGTGTTGGCTTTGGTTCAGGTGTGGCGTTCCTGAATGATGTGGGCGAGGCGGGCGACCTCGGCGACCTGATCGATCAGCTCGAGGCCGTGATCCTCAAGTTCCGCGACGGGCAACCAGCGGGCCTGCAGTGCATCGTCGGCGGGCGTGGCAGTGCCACTTTCATAGCGGCACAGAACCGCTGTCAGCAGGTATTGTTTGTGGACCGCGCCGGACTTGCTGCGCAAGAAAACGTCGATATTGGTAAGGTATTCAAGTGGCTGCGCCCTGACGCCCGTCTCTTCAAGCAGCTCGCGCACTGCGGCCTGCATTGCGGTCTCTCCCAGCTCCACATGGCCGCCGGGAAAGCCCCACCAGCCCGCATTGGGTTGGGTTTTGCGCTGGATCAGAAGGACCTGATCCTGATGGCAGACTACGGCAATGGCCCCCAGAACCGGGCGCAGAACGTCAGCTGTGCTCATCCCGCTGTGCAGCCGGAAATATCCACTGCGTGCTTCTGGCCCAGCACGGTGATGCGCAATTGTGACCGGTCCAGCGCGGCGATGGTCCCGCTGGAGGCCGGCAAAAATTCGGTTGTGGCCACCAGCGTCGCGCCGCGGCGGATGGCAGAGGTCGACCCGGCATAGAGATAGGGTGAGCCCGGCTCGATCACGGCGACCTCTGTGCCGCCGGCGCTGGGCATGGTGATGCGGGCCTCGACTTCGATGCCGTATTTGGTGGGCTTAAGGCGGCAGGTGGTGGCGCTCACCCCGGCCTCGCGGGCCGAAAACGGACGGCTTGCGATGGCGGCGACAATAGCCGGGTTGCGGCCTGCTTCAGAATCAAGCTGATGGTCAAAAGACAGCTCGGAGGGCACGCAGACATCCTTGCAAATTCCCAGCTCCATCCGCCCTTTCAGGCGCACGGGCCTGCCGGGGTTTTCCGGGGTGATTTCGATCGGCAGCACCAGCTGGTCATGATATCCGATGGTTTGATAGCCCGAGGTGGAAAACACCTCGGGAGCTGGCCATGTCATTGAAAGCGCGCCAACATTGCGTGAACCCCGCCAGGTGAACTGAGGTGGGATGCCGGCGTCACCAGGGGCGCGCCAGTAGGTTTTCCAGCCCTCCTGCAGCGTCAGGCGCAGGGCTCCCACATAGGTGCCATCTGCCTTTTGGCCGCCGTCGAGGATTTCCACCTGCACCAGCGCATCCATGTCATTTGCTGCGGCACTCTGGGCGGCCAGGGGCTGCGGTGGCAACACGCCGAGCACAAAGGCTGCAGCAACCAAAGCCATTTGCAACAGGCTGCGGGCCATGGTGGACTGGCTGCGGGCCGTTAAGGGCGGGGGCAGGCAGCCCGAATGTGATGAATTGCTGATCATGACGATATAGATGGGCGTTCCGGGTTGAAATGCCAAGTCACGATCTGGTCAGGTGGACACATGCGCTGCTCTGTCGCGATTTTCCTTTTTAGATCTGCCTGTTTAGATTTGTCTGTCTAGATTTGCATGGATTTGTCTGCTGCTCTTGCACCCTGGCCTCTTGCACCTAAGTCTGTGCAACGGCATGCTGCAAAAGAGCTGTGGCGTAGGTGACGTGACTGCCGGTCTGTGTGAAGGCGCACAGGCAGGGCAGGTGGATCAACACCCGGCAGGGTTGGGCGTTTCAAAGAGAGAGGCAGGCAGGACATGGATCTCACCGGGAAGCTTTTGATTGCAATGCCGGGCATTGGGGATCCGCGGTTTGAGCATTCGGTTGTCTTTATTTGTTCGCACAGTGATGAGGGGGCCATGGGGCTGATCATCAACAAGGTGGCCCCGGAGGTGCGGCTAAGCAACCTGCTGAAGCAGTTGGAAATACCAGAGTCTGAGGACGGTCCCGGCCAGCGGGCCATACGCTTTGGCGGGCCGGTGGAAACCCAGCGCGGCTTTGTGCTGCACTCGCAAGACTATGAATCCAGCATCAGCTCTCTGACCGTGCCGCCCAGTTATCGGATGACGGCGACTTTGGATGTGCTTGAGGATATTGCCGAGGGTGTTGGCCCGGAGAAGATGCTAATCATGCTGGGATACGCAGGCTGGGGGCCGGGGCAGCTTGAGGCGGAAATCATCGCCAATGGCTGGCTGACCACCGAGAGCAGTGATGCACTGATCTTTGAGACGGCTGATGTTGATAAATGGAGCGCGTCCCTGGGGTCGCTGGGGATTGACCCGCTGTCGCTGTCAGCCAGTGCAGGCACGGCCTGAGCCAGTACGACCCACCGAGCACCACCTGCGCCCCGTACCAATTACACCTGTAATAACTTGTGTCGGCCTTGCGCCGGCTGCTCTGTCGCAGCCACTGTACAGACTTCAGGTGTCGGCTGCCTGATCACGCGGTGCCGCGGCCCGGTGCAGCCGGTCATTGATAGCAACGCCCAGGCCGGTTTCGGGAATGGGAGCCACGGCGATGGGCTGCCCCAATGCGTCCAGATGGTGCAGATGGCCAAACAGATTGGCGGCGGCCTCGACCAGATCTCCGGTTTCAGACAGCGTCAGATCAGGGGCGCGGGCGCCGGTGTGTGGGCCAAATCCCAGGTAGCATTCGCCCGCGCGCGCAGAGGTGGCATTGAGCCGCACCCGGGCATTTGGCGCGTAATGCGACAACAGCTGGCCTGGCGCTGTCAGGGGATCGTGCACATCGCGCAGGATCAGGGGCTGGCCGAGCACTGTCTCAATCTCTTCTGTGGCCAGCCCGCCCGGGCGCAGCAGCAGCGGGGCCTCACCTTTGAGGCCGACAATCGTAGATTCCACACCCACACCACAAGCGCCATCGTCCAGCACAGCGGCAATGCGGCCCGCAAGCCCCGCCATGACATGGGCGGCGGTGGTGGGGCTGATCCGCCCCGAGGGATTGGCCGAGGGCGCCGCCACCGGGCCGTCGAACTCTGCCAGCAGCTTTTGCGCCGTAGGATGGGCCGGCACCCGCACCGCCAGGGTGTCGAGCCCGGCGGTCACCAGATCAGAGATGCCATGTCCAGGGGCCAGCGGCAGCACCAGGGTCAGCGGTCCGGGCCAGAAGGCCTGTGCCAGAATTTCGGCCCAATGGTTCCAGGTGACGTAACGTTTTGCCGCGGCAGTCGAGGCCACATGCGCAATGAGTGGGTTGAAGCTGGGGCGTCCCTTGGCGGCATAAATTGCCGCCACCGCAGCGCCCTGACGCGCGTCCGCACCCAGCCCATAGACCGTCTCTGTTGGAAAAGAGACCAGATCTCCGGTCTGCAGCAGCTGGGCCGCACGGCTGATCCCCGCAGGCGAGGGTTCAAGCAGTTCGGTGGCTTTTGAGGCGGTGTTTTGGGGCATTTTTGGTGACGCGGCGTTTTGGTTGATTGCAGAGGGTGAGCGGTTAGGTAATCGAACAGCGTATCAGACATAGCGGCCCGCTCTGGCAATGCCAAGCCGGTACCCGTGATAATCCCCAAGGCCGACAAGAGGACGCCCATGACCTTCCGTGCCCCCGTTTCCGAGTATGAATTCCTGCTCAACACCGTGATTGGCTTTGACCAGATTGCTGAGACCGCGCGTTTCGGTGAGGCCAGCACCGATATGGTGAGCGCCATTCTGACCGAAGCGGGCAAGCTTTGTGACGAGGTAATGGCCCCCTTGCAGCGCGCAGGTGACCTGACCCCGGCGGCCTTGCAAAACGGTGTGGTGCGGACCTCGCCCGGGTTTGACGCGGGCTGGAAGGCGATTGCCGAGGGCGGCTGGATCGGCATGAGTGCGCCGCAGGAGTTTGGCGGTATGGGGCTGCCGATGACCCTGACGGCGGCGGTCAACGAGATGATGTCCGGCGCCTGTCTTTCGCTGCAGCTGGCGCCGCTGATGAGCCAGGGCCAGATCGAGGCGCTGGAGCATCACGCCAGCGATGCCCTGAAAGAGATCTACCTGCCCAAGCTGATTTCCGGCGAATGGTCCGGCACCATGAACCTGACAGAGCCGCAGGCGGGATCCGATGTGGGCGCGCTCAGCTCCAAGGCCGAATCCAATGGGGATGGCTCTTTTGCGGTGAGTGGCCAGAAGATCTTTATCTCCTGGGGTGACAATGATTTTGCCAAAAACATCTGCCATCTGGTGTTGGCGCGGCTGCCGGATGGTGTGCCCGGAACCAAGGGCATCTCTCTGTTTCTGGTGCCCAAATATCTCCCCAACGAAGATGGCACGCTGGGCGAAGCCAACAGCCTTGGCGTGGTCAGCCTGGAGCACAAGATGGGTCTGCACGGCTCTCCGACCTGTGTGATGCAGTTTGACGGCGCAACCGGCTGGCTGGTCGGGCCGGAGAATGGCGGCATGGCGGCGATGTTCACCATGATGAACAATGCGCGTCTTGGGGTTGGCGGCCAGGGCGTTGGTGCGGGCGAAGGCGCCTATCAGCAGGCCCTGTCCTATGCGCTTGAGCGCAGGCAGGGCAAGACGCCCTCGGGCTTTATCGCTGATCACGCCGATGTACGCCGCATGCTGATGGAGATGAAGGCAGATACCTATGCCGCCCGCGCCATCATGCTGGCCTGCGCCCATGCGACCGATATGCACAGCGCCACAGGGGCGGCGGACAGCAAAGCCCGCGCTGCCTTTTTGACACCCATTGCCAAGGCCTTTGGCACGGATACCGGGATCCGGGTTGCCGATCTGGGGATCCAGGTGCACGGCGGTATGGGCTTTATTGAAGAAAGCGGCGCGGCGCAGTTTTTGCGGGATGTGCGGGTGACCTCGATCTATGAGGGCACCAATGGCATTCAGGCGATGGATCTGGTGGCGCGCAAGATGATGGATGGCGGCGATATGGCCAATCGCATCATTGATGAAATCGAAGAACAGGCCGAACGTGCCCGCCCAACCCATCCCAATATGGGTGAGGCCGTCTGGCAGGCCTGCGAATCCCTGCGCGAAACAACCGAATGGCTGGTGGCGCAGGAGGACCTGCAGGACCGCTTTGCCGGGGCCGCGCCCTATCTGCGGGCGTTTGCCCGGGTGCTGGGCGGCCACTATCACCTGTCGGCGGCGATTGCGGACAAGGGAGGCCCACGCGAAAAACTGGCGCGGTTCTATATCAAACGGATGCTGCCAGAACATGACGGCCTGTTGACCCATGCGCAGGAAGGTGCTGCCGGCACCATGGCGCTCACTCTCGAAGAATTGGCAAGCTAAACATGGCAAGTGTTCCCGAAGTCGGCCCCCGTACGCCCTGGACCGAGCCGCCCGCGCTGGGCGAGGCAATTGAGGTCGCCGAAGGCGTGCTCTGGATGCGTCAGCCGCTGCCGATGAAGCTGGATCACGTCAATATCTACGCGCTGGATGAGGGCGACAGCTGGACGGTTGTCGACACCGGTTTTAACACCCGCAAAAGCCGCGAAATCTGGGAGAGCCTGATGGCAGGCCCGCTCAAGGGCAAGCCGGTCAGCCGCGTGGTCGGCACCCACCATCACCCGGATCACATCGGGCTGGCGGGGTGGTTCCAGTCAGAGCACGGTGCCGAGCTGGTGACCAGCCGCACCGCCTGGCTGTTTGCCCGCATGCTGACGCTGGATGTGCAGGAGAGCTGGCCCGAGGAGACGCTGGCCTATTATCGCAGCGCAGGCATGGCCTCTGACATTTATGACAAACGCGTGGCGGACCGGCCCTTCAATTTCTCCGATATGGTCTATCCGATGCCGCTGGGCTTTACCCGGGTTCAGCAAGATGATGTCTTTCGCATGGGCGGGCGTGACTGGGATGTGCATATGGGCAATGGCCACGCGCCAGAGCACGCAACCTTTTGGAGCCGCGATGACAATCTGGTGATCTCTGGCGACCAGATCCTGGCCTCGATCAGCCCCAATATCGGCGTCTACGCCACCGAACCCATGGCGGACCCGTTGGGCGAATGGCTTGAGGCCTGCGAGCGGCTGTCGCTGCTGGCGCGCCCGGACCACCTTGCGCTGGGCGGCCATAAGCTGCCCTTTACCCGTCTGCCGCTTCGCATGCGGCAGCTGATCGACAATCATCACGGCGGCCTGGACCGGCTGATGGACTACCTTGAGGCGCCGCGCACGGCGGCGGATTGTTTCTCGCCGCTGTTCAAGCGTAAGATCGGGGAAGGGGAGTATGGGCTTGCACTGGTCGAAGCGGTGGCCCATGTCAATCACCTCTACCGCACGGATCGGGTCAGCCGCGTCAAACGCGAAGATGGCGCCTGGCTGTATCAGAGAAAAGACTAGGCACCGGGGCCGCGCCCCCGGCAAGGGGAGTGGCTATGGATAACAAGATTTCAACCAGCGCTGAGGCAATCGAGGCAGCGGTCCTGCCCTGTGTGCATGAGGTTCACTCAGATCCTGAGGCCAAAAATGGTCTCAACAAGGTGCCCGAAAAGCTGCAAAAACCCGACGGGGCCAAAAGTCCGGCGCGCTGGGCCTATGAGCGGCTGATCCTCTATATCCAGAATTTTGAAAACCAGCTGGACGGCGAACATGAAATCGCCATGGGCTTTGTTGGCGGCGATGCCGGTGTGCTCAGGATCGAGGGTATGGGCTATTATGACCCCGATATTGTCACCTTCTACGGCAGCGACGGCGCGGGGGCCAAGACCCAGCTGGTGCAGCATGTCAGCCAGATGAACGTGATGCTGCGGGCGTTGCCAAAGCCACGTGAAGAAGTCCCGGCCAATCGCATCGGCTTTCGTCTGGCCAGCGATCTGGAAACCGAGCCCACCCCGGTATAGATGCCTGGGTAATCCGAGAGGCTGATCTTGCCTGATCTGGTGAAAAATTTTTGCACCGCTGACCGGGCCTCTGCCTGCACCGCGTTGTGGTCAGGCTGGCGGTGTTTTGTTGTGGCCAGTTTGTTTTTTTCCAGTCTGGCTGGCGCAAATCAGGCCCTGCCACAACCGGCGGTGGCCGAGGCGCAGCCCAGTGGTTTTTTCGATTCCTTAGGATTAGAGCAGCTCGCGCGGGGCATGCAGCTGCGGGCGCATGCCCTGCTGTTGGAGCGCGTCACCGAACAGGGCGGGGTGCCCAATGCCTTTACCACGGATGGCTGCAGTGGCGGGCTTTCGGCCAGCTGGGGGCAGATTGCGGCGCATTGGCCGGGCTTTGCTGCGCGCTATCAAAGCAGCCCGCCGTTTGAAGCCTGCTGTATCACGCATGACCGGGCCTATCACGGCATCAGCGGTGCGCGCACCCCCGAGGCCAGCTATGGGGCACGACTGCAAGCGGACCAGCAGTTGCGTCACTGCGTCAGGCAGGTCGCAGCAGAACAGGGCGAGGGGCTGGCTGCAGAGTATGGCGTCTCTCGCGAGGCGCTGGAACGCGGATTTTGGCAGTTGTCGCAGGCGATGTATTTTGCGGTGCGATTCGGAGGTGGGCCGTGTTCGGGCCTGTCCTGGCGCTGGGGATACGGCTATCCAGAGTGCTGACAGCGGTCATGGCCGCGACCTAAGGGCCGCAGATCCCGGTTTTCGCCCCCCTGTGCGGCAATGACGTGGTGACAGGCAAATTGAAATCCAGTATTCAGCAAGAAACACACGCGAATAGGAAGATCCGTCATGGCTGAACACAAACACGGCACCATGGACATCAAAGTTCAAGAAAAAACCTACGCAGATTTCATCTCCTTCACGACGCGATTTGGCATCTTTCTGGTGGTGCTGACGCTGTTCCTTGCTGTCTTTGCAACCTGATATCGGCAAATGAAACTGGGTAATGTGTTTGGGGCCCGCGCGACGGGATCTGTTGTCATGCGTGCGGCTCTTTTGGCCAGCTGCGTCGCCCTTGCTGGCTGTGCGGAGCAAAAAAAGCCCAATGCCGATGCGGCAGAGCTTGCGGTGGCTTCCTACCGTCATGATGGCCCTGCGGCGCTG
Organism: Phaeobacter sp. SH40; assembly: GCA_965641885.1. Classification (GTDB taxonomy): domain Bacteria; phylum Pseudomonadota; class Alphaproteobacteria; order Rhodobacterales; family Rhodobacteraceae; genus Pseudophaeobacter. The sequence goes on from OZ282574.1 coordinate 410,311, forward strand.
ACGTTGTTTACCATGGTAAACAATCGCACCGGCAACGGTGCGCATACATCGCTGATGGTCAACGCCTCTGAGCGGGTTATTTTTGATCCCGCAGGCTCGTTCTATGCGGACGTGGTGCCGGAACGGAATGATGTCTTGCATGGCGTCACCCCCGGCGTGGTTCTGGCCTATCGCGGTGCCCATGCCCGCAGCACCCATCATGTGGTGGTGCAGCGCGTTGAGGTGACGCCGGAACAGGCAGAGCGCGCCTTGCAGCTGGTGGTTTCAAATGGCCGCGTGCCCGGTGCCTATTGCGCCAATTCCACCTCTTCGATCCTGAGTCAGATCCCCGAGTTTGAATCGCTGAAAGTGACCTTCTATCCGGTGAAACTGTCGGATCAGTTCGGAGAGCTTCCCGGGGTGACCACCGAGAAATACTATGAAGATGACGACGAAGACCTGCAAAAAGCCCTGGCCGAGGGCAATGTCGTGCTGAACGGCTGAGACCTTATTGATCTGCTCAACGGGCGTCTTGATTTAGCAAAGCTGACAGCTGGCGGCCGCGTGGGGAGACCTGCGCGGCCGTTTTTCCTTTTCTCAGACTTGCTGGTCAGTCAGCTGGACAGAAAGAACAGCAGCAAAAACCCACTGACGCCACTTAGCAGCGCCCAAAGAACATTGCGGGTGAGATAGCCCGCAACAAAGGTCAGCGCCGCCACAGCCAGATGTGGCAGGCTGGTCTCGCCGCCCGTGGTCGAGGGCCAGACCACCAAAGGCGCCACCAGCGCCGGGATGATCGCCACTGCCGTATAGCGCAGATGCCGCATCAGCCAGGCGGGCATGGGCCGCCCGCCCATAAAGCCGATAAAGGCAAACCGCAGGGCAAAGCTGCCCACGGCCAGCCCAATGATGACAATCCACAGACTGGCCTGATCAAAGTTGCTCATGACTGGCTCTCCTTCTTTGCGGCCCGCTCAAACCAGAGTTCCGCCTGTGCGCCCGCCATCATGCCCGCAAGTCCTGCAACAATCAGACCCAGATTATAGGGCAGCAGGGTGGCTGGCAGTGAGACGGCGATGGCGACAAAGCAGGCCACCAGATGCGCCGGCGTGCGCAGCATCGGTCCGATCATCGCCAGAAAGGCCAGTGGCAGCACAAAATCCAACCCCCAGCTTGCCGGGATCTGCGCCCCCACCAGTGCTCCGGTGACAGTGGCAATCATCCAGCCCGGCGCCACAATGCCATTGGTGCCAAAGAAATACGCCATGCGCTGTGGCACGGACATATCGGGCTCGCTCTCGAATTTGACCACCGACAGGGCGTAGGACTGGTCCACCACCAGATAGGCAGCACAGGCGCGCTGCCACAGCGGGGCGTCGCCCAGATAGGGGGTGAGGGAGGCAGAATACATCGCCACCCGCAGGTTCACCGCCAGCGCCGAGACCAGCACAATCAGCAGCGGCGTGTTCTCTTGCAGCAGCTGCAGTGCGGTGAACTGGGCAGAGCCCGCAAAGACCGCCATGGAAAAGGTAAAGGCCTCAAGGACATTTAGTCCGGCCTCGGCGGCAAGAACGCCAAACAACAGCCCAAAAGGACCAGAGACCAAAAGAAAGGGGGCACTGTCGCGGACGCCTTTCCAAAATGCTGATTTCGTGGTGGTGAAAGCCATGCGCGCGTCCTAAGTTCAATGCCAACTTGGTAGGCAGCTTCAGAGGGTTCTGCAATTGGTAAAAACACCTGACCTTTCGGAGATCCTGTCACAGTATCTGATTGCGCCTGATCCTGGGTGTGCGGGGCTGACCCGTGCCGTTGAGGGCCGCGATGAGCATGGCAATCCAGTTGCACTCTCGGTGGTCGAGGAGCGCCCCCTGACCATCTACCTGAACCGGCAGGAAATTGTCACCGCCATGACCATTGGCGACTATCCGGAATATCTGGCGCTGGGTTTTTTGCGCAATCAGGGCATGCTGTCGCCGGACGAGGACATCCTGCGCGTCGACTACGACGAAGAGCTGGAAACCGTGGTGGTGCGCACCGCGATTGAGACGTCATATGAGGAAAAACTGCAGAAAAAGACCCGCACCTCTGGCTGCGCCGTGGGCACTGTCTTTGGCGATATGATGGAGGGGCTGGAGGGCGTGCAACTGCCCGCGACGCCGGTGAAAACCTCCTGGCTCTATGCGCTGGCGCATAAGATCAACCGCACGCCGTCGCTGTATCTTGAGGCCGGGGCGATCCATGGCACGGTGCTGTGCCATCAGGACCGTCCACTGGTCTATATGGAGGACGTCGGACGGCACAATGCGGTCGACAAAATCGCTGGCTGGATGCTGTCAGAGCGCATCAAAGCCGCGGATAAGATCATGTATACCACCGGCCGGATGACCTCTGAGATGGTGATCAAGACCGCGATGATGGGCATTCCGGTACTGGCCTCCCGCTCGGGCTTTACCGCCTGGGGCGTTGAGATTGCGCAGCAGGTCGGCCTCACCCTGATTGGCCGGATGAAGGGGCAGCGGTTTGTCTGTCTGGCTGGGGATGAGAGGTTAGAGCGCGATATGGATCCCAAAGACGCACCGGTTGAGGCAAAGAAACATCGCAGAAAGAGCGCAGGGTGATGGAGTAGAGCTTCTGTCGTCTTCAAAAGAACAGGTGGCTGCGGGTGGCACACAGTAACAACAGTGGGTTTTATAGTGCTTGAGACCGCAAAGTTCATTCTTTTGATGGTGGGTGTCATTGGTCTGCCGCTTGGCTGGGTGGCCGGAATTCAAGTCTATAAAAATGCTGTTCGTCAAATTTTTGATGGAATGGCGCAATTGGAACTATCAGAGTTGCAGCGCGTTGGTTGGCCTCAGGAAGATGATCTGAAAAGCGTGTTTATGAGGCCGTTGCATGACCATCTGATCGCGTCTTTGCAGCACAGGAACCATGATAAATCTGCGGTGTTGGGCAAGATCTGGATTTGGGGCCTGCCTGAGTGCGTTGGTATTTCAGATCTAACCCGGCGGGCTGCAAGGAGGTATCGGGTCATCAAGTCGATTACTGTTGTTCTGTTCTGCGGTGTTCTGCCATACTTTTTTGCTTATAATTTTATGCCGAGCTTTGTGCTTTTGACACTGGTCATTTTGTTTCCGATAGAAAAGCTCTTTAGTTGGCCAAAACCAGAAGGCAGCACCACATGACAAAACCCCTTGGAGTGATCCTCGCAGGTGGTCTCGCCACCCGCATGGGCGGCGGCGACAAAGGCCTGTTGCCGATCGGCGGCCAAAGCCTGCTGTCACGTGTATGCGACCGACTGGCACCGCAGGTCACGGGGCTGGCGCTGAACGCCAATGGCGATGCGGCGCGGTTTGATGATCTGGGCCTGCCGGTGGTTGCCGACAGTATCGAAGGCTTTGCCGGCCCCCTTGCGGGGGTGCTGGCCGGGCTCGACTGGGCCGCGACGCAGGGCGCTGATGCCATCGTCACCGCCGCTGCTGATACGCCCTTTTTCCCAACGGATCTGGTGGCGCGACTGCTGGCGGCCTCGGAAGGGCAGGCGCATCCGCTGGTGCTGGCGACCACGCCGCGCACTGGTGAAGAGCTGAAATCCGGTGGGCGCAGCAGGGTGAACCGGCATCCGACCTTTGGTCTGTGGCCCGTGGCGCTGCGCGATGATCTGCGCGCTGCTTTGCACGATGGTTTGCGCAAGGTTGTGATCTGGACCGACCGTCATGGCGGGCGCGAGGCGCTGTTTGAGGCCACACCCTTTGATCCTTTTTTCAACGTCAACACGCCCGAGGATCTCAAACGGGCTGAGGAGCTTTTGCGATGAAAATCTATGGTGTCACCGGCTGGAAGAACTGCGGCAAGACCGGGCTGATGGAGCGGCTGGTGACAGAGTTCACCGAGCGTGGCCTGACGGTCTCGACCATCAAACACGCGCATCACAGCACTGACGTGGATCAGCAGGGCACCGACAGTCATCGCCACCGCATGGCTGGCGCCTCCGAGGTGGTGCTGGCCTCGACCCATCGCATCGCCATTATGCAAGAGCTGCGCGGCGCGGCCGAGCCTGCGCTGTCAGAGCTGCTGACGCGGTTGATGCCGGTGGATCTGGTGCTGGTTGAGGGCTACAAACGCGAAGCCCATCCCAAGATCGAAGCGCATCGTCAGGCCGCTGGACAGCCCCTCATTGCGCCGGGGGATAGCAGTATCCGCGCCGTGGCCAGCGATATCCCTCACGAGGTGAGGGCTGAGCTGGACCGGGTGGTGTTTGATCTCGACGACACTGGTGCGATTTCTGATTTTATTGCCGCTGATCTGGCGCTGTGACGCTGCGGCTCCACGGGCTGTGCTGAGCCGGTGTGGAATGCTGAGGAGACAGAGATGACATTGAAACCACCACCGCTGCGCAATGACTGTTTTGCCCTGCCGGCCGGAGTTGACTGGACTCCGGTCGATGCAGCACTTGAAATGCTGCGCCAGCGGCTCGATCTGGTGGTTGGCCGCGAGACCCTGCCTCTGTCGCAATCGTTGGGCTGGGTGCTGGCGGCGGATGTCGTGGCCAAACGCGCCAACCCGCCACTGCCCAATACGGCCGTCGATGGTTATGGCTTTGCCGGGGCCATCGCTGAGGGGGCGCATGTGATGCCTTTGATTGCGGGGCGCGCGGCTGCGGGGCTTGCCTATGAGGGCGCGGTGCCTGCGGGGTGGGCGATCCGTATCCTCACGGGGGCGGCCCTGCCGGCCGGGGTCGAGACGGTGATCTTGGAAGAGGATGTCACGCGCGGGACTGGCGAGGGGACTGGTTCTGGTGCGGGCAAAATTGCCTTTAACGGCCCGTTGAAACAGGGCGCCAATACCCGCAAGGCGGGCGAGGATGTGGCCGCAGGGGGTGTGATCCTGCAGGCCGGTCGGGTGATCACGCCTGCGGATCTGGCGCTGGCGGCGGCCACCGGGATTGCCGCATTTGACGTTTACCTGCCGCTGCGGGTGGGTGTTTTGTCGACCGGCGACGAGCTGCGCGAGGTTGGTGAGGTGGCGGAGGCGGGGCAGATTTATGATGCCAATCGCCCGATGTTGTTGGCCCTGTTGGGCCAGATGGGATTTTCTGCGGTGGATCTGGGGCGGGTGCGCGATGACCGCGCGGCGTTGCAGGATCGTTTGAATGCTGCCGTTGGGGAGGTGGATGTGATCCTCACCAGTGGTGGCGCCTCGGCTGGGGATGAGGACCATGTCTCGGCCCTGCTGCGCGAGTGCGGTGCGCTGCAGGAATGGCGGATCGCGCTAAAGCCGGGACGCCCACTGGCGCTGGCGATGTGGCAGGGGGTGCCTATTTTTGGCCTGCCGGGAAACCCGGTGGCGGCGCTGGTCTGCACGCTGATCTTTGCCCGCCCGGCGATGGGGCTGATGGCAGGCGCCGCCTGGCAGGTGCCGCAGGGGTTTGATCTCCCAGCCGGTTTTACCAAGCGTAAAAAGCCCGGGCGGCGGGAATATTTGCGGGCCCGTATGCGGGAGGGGCAGGTTGAGGTGTTTAAATCCGAAGGCTCGGGGCGCATATCGGGTTTGAGCTGGGCTGAGGGTCTGGTGGAGCTGGGGGACGATGCGGCGGATATCCAGCCAGGAGACCCCGTGCGGTTTATCCCCTATGGCAGTTTTCGTCTGTAGTGCCGGTAGCCCTAAAGCGATTTTGGTGAAATTGAGCACTCTGTGAAAGCCGCAGGGCAGGGCTCCCGCCCGTCATCGCCCCCCCCCCATAGGTGGGGGCTCTTCCCGTTGGGGGTGGCAGGCTGCTGCGCAGCCTGCAGGGGCGCGTGGCGTGTCGGCAGATGATGGCATGAGCCTTAGCGCGAGGTGATGTGTTTCATGACCTCGGTGACGAGGATCTGCCGCCTGGCCTTTGCCGCGTTTGTGGCGGTGTCGCTGCGCCCGGCGCGATACTGGTGCAGCTGATTGTACGGGGCGATCACGGTTTTTGGGCCGCCAAACTGATCTGCGGTCAGATCCAGGATCAGCCCATCTTCAGTACCCTGCCCAGTACCCTGTCCAGTATCCGGTCTAGTATCCTGTGTGACCACCCAGGCATGCCCGTGCCAGCGCGTCCCGTCAAAGTAGCCTTCCGGTTTGCCGGGGGCATTGCCCTGGGCTATTTTGGCTACCACGCCCCGCAGGGCGAGAAACTGCACCAGAAAGAGCGCGCTGGTCTGGCAGGTGTTTGTCGAAAGTGGATCCGGCAGCGCCTCTCTGCGCTTGTGGTGCCAGCTGGGCCATATCCCTTCTAGAATATGGCGCGCCTCAAGGAGAGTGTCGGACAGGAGCTGCGGCGATCGTGGCTGTTGCGGGTGTTTTGCTCCGACCCGGTTCAATCACCTGGCTCAATCAAACGTGCCGGCCACGCGGCCCAGCAGCATAAAGGCGCGGGCGGTGCGGGTTTCTCCCAGGGCGGAAATCTCGCCATCGCTGGCCAGGGCCTCAAACTCGGTGAACATCCGGTCAAAGCGGCGCAGGAAGTGATGTGCGGCATCGCGAAAGATCGGGTCCTGCTTCATCCGGGCTGAGGTCAGCGCCAAAGACGTGCGGTCACGTACCCCACCGAGCGAGGCGACGGCACGGCCACGCGTGCCCTGGGCAAACTGCCGCCAGATCTCGGGGCGGGCCATGTCGGGGCGCAGATCGTCCATGTAGATGCCGTCCTGGCTGAGCAGGGTGAGCACGTCCTGCGCCGCCTGCACCACCTGTGCGGCCTTGCGATCCTTGAGGGCGGCGCGCAGAGCGGTAAAGCCTTCCTCGTCTTCTGCAGTCTCGGGAAAGTTCAGCGCCCGGATGAACTGGTCTGCGGGCAGGGGCAGGGCCATGTCCTCGGCGGGGGTGCCAAGCGCCAGGCTGCCCTGATCTTCGGTAGCGAGTTTCACCGCCTCTGACGGGATGGCGGCGCGGGCAGGGGTGTGACGGCTGCTTTGGAAGGTGGCCAATGCGGTTTCGGTCTTGCGGGTGGCCTCGGCGATTTCCTGCAGTTTCTGGCTGACCGTTGGCTCTCCGGTGGCATCGGTCTGCTGCACATGGGTGAGGTAGCTGTGGCGCAGGCTGTCAATCGCCGCCTGCAGACGCTGGCTTTCGCCGCGCATCACCCGGGCCGAGCGCAGAGCCGAGGTGCCAACCCAGATCATCACCAGCGGCATGGCAATCGCCAAGGCTGTCAGCGCCATTGGGGTCCAGTGGGCAAGGCCTTTGTCTGCCGGTGCCAGCAGATACAGGGCCAAAATCACCAGCAGCCAAAGGGCTGACAGCAAAATGGCAATGATCTCGGCGCTACCCATTCCTGCATCGTCCTGGCCTTCGCTGGTGCCGCTCCCGGAAGGAGAGGCGGGGCGTTTTGAGGCTTCCTGGGCAGTCATATGCAAGCTCGCAATGCGGGAATGGAACAGGGTTGAAACAAGGCTACCGGTTTCAGAGGTCGTGGCAAGGGGGACGGCGCAAATGCGCCGCCGCCCATGATTGGTAAACTTAGCGGTAAACGATGCTCAGGATCTCGTAGCCGCGCACACCACCGGGGGTGCGGACCTCGACACTGTCGCCTTCGTCCTTGCCGATAAGAGCACGGGCAATGGGGGATTTGATGTTCAAAAGCCCAGCTTCGACATTGGCCTCGTGCTCGCCGACGATCTGCCAGGTTTTCTCCTGATCGGTGTCTTCGTCAACCAGGGTGACACGGGCGCCAAACTTTACCGTGCCCGAGAGTTTGGCCGGGTCGATCACATCGGCAAGGCTCAGGATGCCTTCGAGTTCCTTGATGCGGCCCTCAATAAAAGAGTGCTTTTCACGGGCAGAATGGTACTCGGCGTTTTCCGAAAGATCGCCCAGTTCGCGGGCTTCGGCGATGGCCTGAATAATGGTCGTGCGTTCAACCGTTTTCAGGTTCTTCAGTTCGGCTTCCAGTGCGGTGTGACCCGCAGAAGTCATAGGGATCTTTTCCATATCTTGGGTCCAGGTCGTTTGGCTAAAAAAACTAGCTCTTGGGTCATGTTGCTTTTGTTTGTGCCAAAGGCAGAGCCCCGCCACAGAGCTGCAGCGGGGCTTTTCTTTGTGTTGGCAATTACCTGACCCAATCTGGGTGCAAATTTCAAGAGGGCGGAGACATCTGTTGCCAGACTAATACACTCAATCCGCAGATTTTACTGTTTGCTGCCGGGTTTGCGCGGAAAAATGCTGTAGTCAGGCAGCTGCGGCAGCCCTGCCTGCCATAAAAGATCAATCATCGTATTGCACTGCTTCGTATTCGATCCCATCGCCATCATGGAAATAGAAGCGGCGGCCCGGCTCATAGTCTCCGTGGTTATGCGGTGTGAAGCCAGCTGCCTTGACGGCGGCTTCGGTGGCGGTGAGGTCCGTGACCACCACCGCCAGATGGTTGAGGCCGCCCCGGGTCTGATAGCTTTCTTGTGCCGCGCCGAGCTTGGCCGGAGGCGTATAGAGCGCGAGGTAGCTGTCCGCGCTGCCCACATGCAGGGTGCGGCCGCCATTTATTGAATCGCCTGACCAGCGGGTGTGCCAGCCAAAGACCTGCGCCATCCACTCGGCGGTAGCTTCGGGGTTGCTGACGGTGACATTGGCATGTTCGAGAATGGCGCTCATTTGGCGGTCTCCTGATTGCAGTTTTGGGTTTCGTTTTGGCTTAAGTCTCTCTACGGTAATTTCTAAACCTAACTTTAGGTCAAGGTATTTTTTGAGCAAATTTGCGGAGGCGGTGACATGGCAAAATCAGCAGGGGTGGCGATTGGATATCTGTCCGAGCGCACAGGGCTGGCAGTTTCCGCCATTCGCTACTACGAGGCGCAGGGTCTGCTGGAGCCCTGGCGCAATTCTGGCGGCCAACGCCGGTTTCACCGGGCAGATATCCGTCGGCTCAGCTTTGTTATGATTGCGCAGCAGTTTGGATTTTCCCTGCCCGAAATCCGCGGTTTTCTGAAGGATCTGCCGGGGGGGCGGACGCCAACACCGGCAGACTGGGCGCGAATTTCGTCCGGGTTTCGCAGCCATCTGGACCAGCGAATCGAAACGCTGCAAAAGCTGCGCGATAATCTGGATGGCTGCATTGGCTGCGGTTGTCTGTCGCTGCCAAAATGTGCTCTGTATAATCCGCAGGATCTGGCAGCGAAAAAAGGCAAAGGCCCGCGCTACCTGATGGGAGACAGTCCAGAGTCGCAAAACGGGCCAGAGCCGCAAAACGGGGCATAAGGGGCGAAAACGGACAGTGCCCCTGCGGCAAAGCGCGGTTCCGCAGCAACTAACGCAGAGTTTGGATTGACCTCACTAGGTGCCAAACGCTAATCAACGGCGAAAGAAAATTACGCCCAGGTAGGGCCCAGCGATGGGACCGGTAGCGAACACAATAGCCAAGGAGCACCTCTATGGCCGAGATCGAACGCGAAACGATGGATTATGATGTAGTGATCGTAGGGGCTGGTCCTGCCGGTCTTTCTGCCGCGATCCGTCTCAAGCAGCTGGATGCCGACCTTGAGGTCGTGGTTCTGGAAAAAGGCTCTGAAGTGGGCGCGCATATCCTGTCGGGTGCTGTGCTGGACCCCTGCGGGCTGGACGCCCTGATCCCGGACTGGAAAGAAAAAGGCGCGCCCTTGAATGTGCCGGTGGTGGAAGACCATTTCTACATGTTGGGCGAGGCCGGTGAAATCCGTATCCCCAACTTCCCGATGCCACCCTTGATGAACAATCACGGCAACTATGTCGTCTCGATGGGCAATGTCTGCCGCTGGATGGCGGAACAGGCCGAAGAACTGGGCGTCGAGATTTTCCCCGGCATGTCCTGCTCAGAGCTGGTGTACGGCGACAATGGCGAAGTCAAAGGCGTGGTTGCCGGTGTCTTTGGTCTGGAAGCAGACGGCTCTTACGGACCCAACACCGAGCCGGGCATGGTGCTGAACGGCAAGTATGTTTTCCTCAGCGAAGGCGCGCGTGGCTCGCTCTCCAAAGAGGTGATCTCTAAATACGCCCTCGATCAGGGCAAAGAGCCGCAGAAATACGGCCTGGGGATGAAAGAAATCTGGGAGATTGATCCGGCCAAGCATAAGCCGGGCTCGGTCACGCATACCATGGGCTGGCCGCTGGGCACCAAAAACACCGGTGGTACCTTTATCTATCACCTGGATAACAACCAAGTCTACGTCGGCATGATTGTGGATCTGAACTACAAAAACCCGCATCTGTTCCCCTATATGGAATTCCAGCGGTTCAAACATCACCCCATGGTGGCAGAGCTGCTGGAAGGCGGCAAACGCGTCGCATATGGCGCGCGCGCTGTGACCAAGGGTGGCACCCAGTCGATGCCGGATGCAGCCTTTCCGGGCGGCGCACTCTTGGGCTGCTCTGTTGGCCTCGTGAACCTGCCGCGGATCAAAGGCAACCACAACGCGATGCATTCAGGTCGTCAGGCGGCCGAAGCGGCCTATGCTGCGATCAAGGCGGGCCGCAGTGGTGACACCCTGACGGAATACGACACGGACCTGCGCCAGGGCCCTGTTGGCAAGGATCTGAAAAAGGTGCGCAATGTCGCGCCGCTGAATGCCCGCTTTGGTCTGATGGGTGGCCTGTTGGTCGGTGGCTTTGATATGTGGTGCAACACGCTGTTTGGGGTTTCGCCGCTGGGCACGCTGGGGCACGGGAAATCTGATGCCGAGGCAACTGAACCCGCCTCTAAGCACAAGGTGATCGACTATCCGAAACCCGATGGAAAGCTGAGCTTTGACCGGCTGACCAATGTTGCGTTCTCCTTTACCAACCACGAAGAAAGCCAACCGGCGCATTTGCACCTCAAGGACGCAAGCATCCCTGTGGGTGTGAACCTTGAAACCTATGCAGGCCCCTCGGCGCGCTATTGCCCTGCTGGCGTGTATGAGTTTGTCGAAAAAGACGGCAAGCAAGAGTTCGTGATCAACTTTCAGAACTGCGTGCATTGCAAAACCTGCGATATCAAAGACCCCAGCCAGAACATCACCTGGACCACACCGCAGGGTGGTGACGGTCCAAACTATCCAAATATGTAAAGCCACCGGGGGCAAAACTTGGGGTAAAACAGGCGGCAGAACGCTTGTTTGGCGCGATATATATGGAAATCACGTAAAATTGGGGCGGCCTTCGGGTCGCCCCATTGCGTGTCGTGAGGTCCCGCACTACGATTCCTTTTAAGCGACGTACATACGTATAGGAGAGTTCCGAGTGCCGGCATCATATCTTCGCAACCTGCCAGCGCTGGCATGGATTGCTCTTTCTGCGACAGTGCCTTTTGTATCCGCGCAAAGCGCTGCTGCTGATGGTCTGGCGGGGGCCTATCTCGCCGGGCGTGCGGCCACCTATGAAAGCGACTTCTCGGCGGCGGCAGAGTATTACACCCGCGCGCTGGTCCGCGACCCTGCCAATCTGGTGCTGATGGAGAACGTGGTCTTTGCCCAGCTGGCGCAGGGCCGTTTGAAGCAAGCACTCCCTGTCGCAGAGCGGCTGTGGCAGGCCGGGGCGCGCAGTCAGGTTGCCAATATCGTTATGATGGGGGGCTTTGTCCTCGCGGATGATTATCAGGCCATTCTGGACCGTGATCTTGAAACACGGCAAATTCATCCGCTGGTGGACGGGCTGCTAAAGGCCTGGGCGCATATGGGAGTTGGCTCGGTTGATGAGGCAATCAAGGCCTTTGATCTCGTCGCCGAAGAAGAGGCCCTGCGGGCCTTTGCCACCTATCACAAGGCGCTGGCGCTGGCCTCGGCTGGCAACTACGGCGCGGCTGAAGCGCTGTTTGCCGCGGATGATGGCCAGCTCACGCGGCTGTCGCGGCGCGCGGCGCTGGCGCGGATTGAAATCCAGTCGCAGCTTGGCGAAAATGATATGGCGCTGGCCACTCTGGATGCCGCGTTTGGTGCTGGCAATGATCCCGCCCTTGACGCAATGCGCAAGCGCCTTGGCGCCGGTGAGGCGCTGGGCTTCTCGGTTGCCAGTACAGCCCGCGATGGTATCGCTGAGGTGTTTTATACCCTTGCTGCTGTGATGACCGGCGAAGCGGCCAATGATTTTGTCCTGATGTATGCCCGCATGGCTTCGGCTCTTAGCCCCGAGCATGTGGATGCGGTGCTGCTGAGCGCCGAATTGCTGGATCAGCTGGGCCGCTATGAGCTGTCGATTGCCACCTATAAGCAGGTGCCAAGCGGCCATCCCGAGTATTACGCCGCCGAAATGGGCCGTGCCGAGGCGCTGCGCCGGGCAGCCAAACCGGATGCCGCCGCCGAAGTGCTGGAGCAGCTGGTGCAGGACTTTCCAACCCTGCCACAAATTTCGATTGGACTGGGCGATCTGCTGCGTCAGCAAGAGGACTATGTCGGCGCTGTTGCAGCCTATGATTCTGCGCTGGGCAATATGCCCGAGGCTTCTGGCAGTCGCTGGTTTCTGTACTACGCCCGCGGGATTTCCTATGAGCGGCTTTCTGAGTGGCCCAAGGCTGAGGCCGACTTTCGCGCCTCGCTGGAGTTGCGTCCCGATAGTCCGCAGGTTCTGAACTACCTCGGCTATTCCTTGATCGAGAAAGAAGACAAACTGGACGAGGCGTTGGGCATGATTGAGCGCGCCGTCGCGGCCCGGCCGGACTCGGGCTATATCGTCGATAGTCTGGGTTGGGTGCTGTACCGTCTTGGCCGCTATAGTGAGGCGGTGGGCCATATGGAGCGCGCCGTCGAGCTGATGCCGGTGGACCCGGTGGTGAACGACCATCTGGGCGATGTGTACTGGGCGGTTGGACGTCAGCGCGAGGCTGAATTCCAGTGGAAGCGGGCGCTGTCCTTCATTCGCTCTGGCAAGGGCGACGGCGAGGCTGATCCCGAGCGGATCCGCAGCAAGCTGGAACTGGGTCTGGATGCCGTTCTAGAGCAGGAAGGCGCCGCCCCTCTGCAGGTGGCCAATGGGGGTTGAGGCTTTTGCGCCCGCCAAGATAAACCTGACCCTGCATGTCACCGGCCAGCGCCCGGATGGCTATCATTTGCTGGATTCCCTTGTGGTTTTTGCCGATATTGGCGACCGGCTGAGCATTGAGCCGGCAGAGGATTTATCCCTGACAGTAACCGGTCCAATGGCTGCAGGTGTGCCCAATGATGGGCGCAATCTGGTGCTCAAGGCGGCGCAGTTTGCAGGCTTTGCGGCGGGGCGTGTTGTGTTGGAAAAGAACCTTCCTGCGGAGGCCGGTATTGGCGGCGGCTCGTCGGATGCGGCAGCTATGCTGCGGGCTGTGTCACAGCTGACGGGTGCGCCTGTCGCCGTTGTGGCCGCAGGAGCCGAGGCACTGGGTGCGGATATACCCGTTTGCCTTGCGGCGCGTGCCACGCGTATGCAAAATATCGGAGAGCAGCTGTCAGATATTGCTGAGCTGCCGGTGCTGCATGCGGTTCTTGTCAATCCAGGTCTCAGTGTTCCGACGCCTGCGGTCTTTAAGGCTCTGGTGAAAAAAGAAAACGCTGCGATGCCTGCGGAGATCCCTCGATTTGAGACAGCGTCTGACATGATGCTTTGGCTGCAGGTCATGCGCAATGATCTGGAGCCAGCAGCGCTCTCCTTGCATCCAGGCATTGGCACTGTGCTAGAAGCACTTGCCGAGCTTCCCGGCGCCAGCCTTGTACGTATGTCAGGGTCAGGCGCGACTTGTTTTGCGCTCTTTGCGCGCCGGGCGGAAGCCGAAGCGGCAGCGCTGAGGCTGGGGCAGAAATATCCCGATTGGTGGGTTCGACCTGCAACCCTGTGCTAGAGCGCGGTTCTGTGGGGGCTGATCCCGTGAGGGCAGTCGGCACAGCAAATGCTCCCGCCCGCAGCTTTCCCATCTAAAGATGGGGCGCTGCCGTTGGGCATGGCAGCGTGCTTACGCACGCTGCGGTTGGCGCGCCATTGCCATCTCAAATATTTAGGCGTGGGTACTATGTGGGGGCGGGCGGCCGGCATCTACAGTTACAGCGTTGGCCATTTGTCTGAAAGGGGGCTGTTAGTGCGCTGCAGCGCCGCGTGCAGCGCGGCGCCGGGCCCAACTGGTGCAGGGCATTTTAATGCCCGTACAACAGGCGGGAGCGCCACGGCTAGCAGGCTGTACTTAGTGCAGCCGGGCTACGACGTATTCTGCCAGATCATGCAGCATGTGCCGGATCGGATGATCTGGCAGATCCGCAAGCGCTTGGGTTGCTTTTTCGGCCCAGAGCAGCGCATCCCTGCGGGTCGCTTCCAGTGTGTCATATTTCGCCATCAAGGCCAGAGCCTGGTCCAGATCGCCCTCTTCCTGACGGCCCTTTTCAATGGTGCGCTGCCAAAAGGCCCGCTCTTCATCGGTGGCCTGGGCCACCGCCTTGATCACTGGCAGGGTCAGCTTGCGTTCGCGAAAATCATCGCCAACATTCTTGCCGGTTGTCTTGCTATCGCCCTGATAATCCAGCAGATCATCGGCAATCTGAAAGGCAATGCCCAGGGCGTCGCCGTAGTCATACAGCGCCTTCACCTCGGCGGCAGAGGCTGCGGCAATGACGCCACCAACTTCAGTCGCCGCTGAGAAAAGCGCCGCCGTTTTGCCGCGGACCACCTGCAGATAGATTGCCTCATCTGTTGCCAGATTCGAGGCGGCAGTCATCTGCAATACCTCGCCTTCGGCAATGGTTGCAGAGGCATTGGCAAGAATGTCGAGAACCCGCAATGATCCTGTTTCGACCATCAACTGGAAACTGCGGGAAAACAGATAGTCGCCAACCAGAACCGAGCTTTTGTTGTCCCAAAGCAGATTGGCTGTTGGACGTCCCCGCCGCTGGCTGCTTTCATCAACAACGTCATCGTGCAGCAGGGTCGCCGTGTGAATGAACTCTACCGTAGCAGCCAGTTTGATATGGTGTTCGCCCTCATAGCCACACAGACGCGCCGCCGCGAGGGTCAGCATGGGGCGCAGACGTTTGCCGCCAGCCTCAACCAGATGTGCCGTCACCTCGGGGATGCGGGGGGCATGTTCAGAGGCCATCCGGGTCTGGATCAGCGTATTTACTGCGGCCATCTCGCCGCTCAAGGTAGCGGCCAGCATGTCATGTGGCTTCTGCGTCTTGACTTGGTTCATTACATTCCGGCTTTCAGGCTCGACAAGGCGCAGGCCTTGCCCTTAGATCCATCCCCATGAAAGAACTTTTGCGCAGTACCGATCCAACCGTCCTGGCCTTTGCATCCGCCCTTCTTCAGGGGGAGGATATAGACTGCTTTCAGATGGACGTAAATATGAGCATCCTTGAAGGGGGTATCGGTATTTTTCCGCGTCGCCTGATGGTGCGCGAAGGTGATTATACACTGGCGCTCCGGGCGATGCAGGACAACGAGATCCCGCTTGGCACCGAGACATGAGCCTGCCTGGCAATGAGGGCCTGAGCCACGACACTGGGTTTGCCTCGGATTTTCCGGATGAGGCCCAGGATTTTCCGGATGAGGCATTGTCCAGAAACGATTTTCTGGGTGGCCGGGTGCAGCTTTGGCAGCCGCGTCAGGGCTATCGTGCCGGGGTGGATCCTGTGCTTTTGGCGGCAGCCATTCCGGCCCGTGCAGGCGAGCGCGTTCTGGAGTTGGGCTGCGGCGGCGGACAGGTGCTGTTGTGCCTTGGCGCCCGGGTGCCGGGACTGTCTCTGACAGGCATTGAGTTGCAGCCCGGCTATGCCAGTCTGGCGCGGCGAAATGCAGCAGAAAACAACCAGGTTCTCGACGTGGTCGAGGCGGATCTTGCCCTGTTGCCAGCTGAGATGCGGCAACGTCAGTTCGATCACGTCCTGGCCAACCCCCCGTACTATCGCGCCGGTGCCCACAGTCCTGCAGAAGACGCCGGGCGGCAGATTGCGCTGGGAGAGAACACACCACTAGCGCTCTGGATCGAGACGGCAGCCAGGCGGCTGACCCATAAAGGCTACCTGCATATGATCCAGCGGGCGGACCGCCTTCCGGAGATGCTGATGGCCTGCGCGGGATGTCTCGGCTCGCTTGAGGTGCTGCCCCTTGCGCCCCGCCGGGGTCGCGCAGCCGAGCTGGTTTTGCTGCGGGCACGCAAAGGCGGGCGGGCAGATTTTCGCCTGCATGCGCCCCTGATCCTGCACGACGGCGAGCGTCATTTGAGCGATGTCGAAAGCTACCGGGCCGAGATCAGCGCCATCTTGCGGCAGGGCTGTGCACTGGAATGGCCGAAAACCAAACTGGAAACCAAACTGGCACCCAAGCCGGCGCGCAGGTAGGTATCGGCCAGTCTTTTTGCAAGTGAGCCCATCAAAGGTACATAAATTTTATGGGCTTTTGCGCTATAAAAATAACGATATTGGCGGGCTTTGGCCGATATGACAAATTCATGACAAAAACTATGCGACTGCGGCGTGACAGATTCAAAAACTTGTGCTCCACTCATATCAGCCCCGCAGGCATTGGGGCTATTCGTCTCGCTTTAAAAGGAGGAACGCCATGAGCCTCAGCTCGCATCTCACCGAACTGAAAAAGAAGCATGACCACCTGAGTATGGAAGTAGAGCACGCTCATCGATCGCCGAGTACCGATGGGTTGCAGATCGCTGGTTTGAAAAAACAAAAACTAAAAATCAAGGAAGAGATCATGCGGCTGGGCAGCGAAACAGCGTCAGCATAGTCTTTGGTCACCTGCGGGTGAATCGAGTGAAGTAAGTCCCAGGGCTGCCAGATATGGCGGCCCTTTGTTCTGAGCGCCGCATCCGACCCTGATTCTGCGCCTCTCATGTCAAACCGTAACGGGTCATACCATAGCGGGGCCAGCAAACGGGGCACTTGTCTGCCTCAGCCGCTTTTTGCCGCGATTGCAGCGCCAGCCGTGATCAGCGCGGCCGCCAGCGCCAGCGCCCAGCTAGGATCAGCAACACCCGCCAGAACCAGCACCAGGGTGGACAGCAGCGGCGCGGCATAAGAGCTGGTGCCAAGCATCTGGATATCGCCCTGTTTGACCCCAATGTCCCAGACATAAAACGCCAGTCCAACAGGCCCAAGCCCCAGGAGCAGCGCGGAGGCCCAGCCTACTGTGCCCTGCGGCCAAAGCGTGTCTTCCAGCGCAAAATGCAGCCCCCAGGAGGCTATGGCTGTCACGATGCAAAACACCGCCACCGAACTGGTCGGGGCGGCCCCCATCAAACGGGACAGGACCGAGTAGCCGGACCAGGTCAGAGCACAGAGAAAGGCGAGGAGGTAGCCGGGCAGGAACTCGGCCTGAAAACCACCAGAGCCGCCCAAGATGATCGCCGCAGCACCAGTAAAGCCCAAAAGCGCGCCAATCATATGACCGGGGCGCAGGCGCTCCCCCGGCAGCAGACCGGAGAACAGCACGATCATCAAGGGCCAGAGATAGGCAATAAGCCCCGCTTCAGCAGCCGGGGCCAGACGCAGGGCGGAAAAATACAGGGCGTGATAGCCAAACAGCCCGAGTGAGCCAAAAGCGTATACTTTCCAGGAAACCGCGCGCAACTGTGCCAGCCCGCCGCTGCGGATGGTCCAGATCAGCCCCAGGGTGCCGCCAATGGAAAAACAGATCGCATTGAGCAACAGCGGCGGTGTCGGGGCCGAGCCGACCGTCAACAGCGCCAGCAGCGCCCAGAGCAGAACAGCAATAAATCCGACTGCGGTGGCTTTTGAACGGGTCATAATGCGGGGATATCCTCTACCGGGATGATTTGAAAATCGTCAGAGATATAGGCCGTTTTCTCGATCTCGGCCAAAAACCAGTCGCGAAAGGCTGCGATTTGCGGCCGTTCTTCGGCGCCCGGCAGGCAGAGAAAGCGAAACCGGGCCTGGGTCTCTATGGCGATTTTGAACGGGGCGACCAGGCGGCCCTCCTGCAGGTCCTTGATGATCATGGGACGACGCCCAAGTGCCGCACCCATGCCAGAGACGGCGGCGTTGATAGCGTGATCCGCATTGGAGAAATGGGTGCCGTGATCGGGGGTGAAATCGATGCCAACAGCGCGAAACCAAGTGGGCCAGTCACAGAGTGGCTGCAAAAAGTCGATGGAATCATCAAAAATCAGCGGTGCGCTTTTTAGGCTTTCGGGGGTCGGAAACTGTGCGGCCATTTCCGGCGTCATCACCGGCGTCAGCCATTCCTTGCGGATTGGAACCGAATATAGCCCGTCATCCTGACCATAGCCAAAGCGGATCGCCACATCGACGTCATCCCGCGCCAGATCCATACTGCGCAGTGTCGCGGTAAACCGGAGGTCAATTTCGGGATGCGCCCGGGCAAAATCATATAGTCGCGGCGCCAGCCATTTGGCCGTCAGGGCGGGGCCGGCAGTGACCGTCAGCGCGCTGTTGTCCTGCAGACGTTTGGTGGCTCTCCAGGCGGCCGAGAGTGTTTCAAACCCTTCGGCAGCACCCGGCGCCAGGGTGCGGCCTGCCTCGGTGAGCTCAACAGCGCGGTTAAGGCGGCGAAACAGCGCCACACCAAGGTGCTCTTCAAGAGATTTGATTTGAAACGACAGCGCCGCCGGCGTCACGTTCAGCTCTGCTGCGGCCAGGGCAAAGGACATATGGCGGGCGGCGGCATCAAAGGCGCGCAGGGCGGTGAGGGGAGGGAGCCTGTCAGTCATGATCACACAAGTATAACTTAACTGAAGAGATGAAAAGTCTCGTTTGTGCGTTTTCCGCTAAAGCGTCATATTGGCTTCAGATAGACAATTTTGATCCGAATGGAGGCCGAAACGATGGAATATTCTACCAGCAAAGACGTCAAGCAGGCGATGGAGCGGGCACATGATATCCGCAGTCAAACCCTTTTTGCGGGTGCCTCCTGGGTCTTCCATTTCTGCAAATCGGCGGTTGGTAAACTCGCCGGAACAGGGTTTTTCCGCTGGGCATAGCGCGCATGTTCTTACGGAATGCAAAAGGGCCGGTCTGCAAAGATCGGCCCTTTTTTTGGTGCTGCTGCCCTTTAGGCGCGCGCCGGTCAGACGAAGAACTGACCGCCGTTGGCCGAGATGGTCGAACCATTGATAAAGCCAGAGTCGTCTGACGCCAGGAAGGCAACGCAGCGGGCGATTTCTTCCGGCTCGCCCAGACGGCCTGTCGGGATCTGGCTGATGATTGATTCGCGCACCTTCTCGGGCACGGCCATCACCATTTCAGTTGCGATATAGCCGGGGCAGATCGCATTGGCGGTGATGCCGGCGCGCGCACCTTCCTGAGCCAGGGATTTGACGATACCCAGATCGCCGGCCTTAGTTGCGGCATAGTTCACCTGTGCGAACTGGCCTTTTTGACCGTTGATCGACGAGATCACGATGACGCGGCCAAATTTGCGCTCGCGCATGCCGGGCCAGACAGGGTGAACCGTGTTGAACACGCCAGTGAGGTTGGTGTCGATCACTTCCTGCCACTGCTCGGGGGTCATCTTGTGGAATGGGGCGTCGCGGGTGATGCCGGCATTGGCGACAACGATGTCGATGGGGCCCAGTTCCGCTTCGACCTTGGCGATGCCCGCCTGGCTGTCCGCGTAGGAGCCGACATTCCATTTGTAGGTCTTGATGCCAGTTTCTTCGGTGAACTTTGCCGCCGCGTCGTCATTGCCAGCATAGGTGGCAGCGACGTTGCAGCCCTGGTCCTTCAGAGCCTTTGAAATTGCTGCGCCAATGCCGCGCGATCCGCCGGTGACGAGTGCAGTACGTGCCATTCAATATTCCTCCAGTTCGAGATTCTCTCGGTAATCTTGCTACAGTTTGATAATGATATGCGCAACAATATTGCGCACCGGATTTTTGCCGCACCGCCGCGTAAATTGTCGCACCTGCAGCAAACACCCGTAGTACCAATAAAAAGGGCGCCAAAACGGCGCCCTGTTCTATGTCAAATTCTGCGACAATTTATGGCCGCTCCAGGCACATTGCGACGCCCATGCCGCCACCGATGCACAGGGTGGCAAGGCCTTTTTTGGCGCCGCGCCGCTGCATTTCGAACAGCAGCGTGTTCAGCACCCGGCAGCCCGAGGCGCCAATGGGGTGGCCAATGGCGATGGCGCCACCGTTCACGTTGACGATTGCCGGATCCCAGCCCATGTCTTTGTTGACGGCACAGGCCTGGGCGGCAAAGGCCTCGTTGGCCTCGACCAGATCGAGATCACCAACCGACCAGCCAGCTTTGTCTAGCGCTTTGCGCGACGCATAGATCGGACCTGCACCCATGATCGACGGGTCCAGACCAACCGTGGCATAAGAGGCGATACGAGCCAGCGGCTCGATCCCGCGCTTTTCGGCCTCATCGGCGCTCATCAACAAAGTGGCGGCGGCGCCGTCATTCAGGCCGGAGGCATTGGCGGCAGTGACAGATCCGTCCTTGGTAAAGGCAGGACGCAGTTTTTGCATCGCTTCCATGGTGGCCCCGTGACGGATGTATTCATCCTGGTCGACAATGATGTCGCCCTTGCGGGTCTTTACCGTGAAGGCCGCAATCTCATCGGCGAATTTGCCTGCTTTTTGCGCGGCTTCGGCTTTGTTCTGGCTGGCAACAGCGAAGGCGTCCTGCATTTCGCGCGAGATTTGCCATTTGTCGGCAACATTCTCGGCCGTTTGCCCCATGTGATAGCCGTTGAAGGCATCCCAGAGCCCATCGCGGATCATGGTGTCGATATATTTCATATCGCCCATCTTGTGCCCGGCGCGCAGGTTTGCGGCATGGGGGCTCAGGGTCATGTTTTCCTGGCCGCCGGCGCAGACGATCGAGGCATCGCCCAGTTGAATGTGCTGCGCCCCAAGAGCCACCGCACGCAGACCAGAGCCACAGACCTGATTGATGCTCCAGGCGGCGCTTTCCTGCGGAAGTCCAGCATTGATATGGGCCTGACGGGCCGGGTTCTGACCCTGGGCGGCGGTTAGGACCTGCCCCAGAATCGTTTCGGAAACCTCGGCCTTGTCGATGCCTGCGCGCTCTACCACGGCTTCGAGCACGGCACGTCCCAGATCATGGGCCGGCGTATTGGCGAAGGCACCGCCAAAACTGCCGACCGCGGTACGCGCGGCGGATGCAATTACAACATTGGTCATTAATTTGGGTCCTCTGTCATCAATTTCTAACATGGAGATATGCGCGGCTCACGACGAGATTTTGCCGTGGTCTGTGACATCTCCACCTCCCTGTCTGGGACCGATATAGCCTATTGCTGCAGTTGCAGCAATTGACAGGGTGTCTCAGGCCTTGGGGTTGAGTCAACTATGATATGTGAAAAACGAAGAAAACCGCCCCGGGTGGCCCCAAGACAGTTTTTTGATGCTGCAGTGCAGCGGTTCTTTCGCGGTGTGACAGTGGCTTGTGGCAGTGGCTTGTGGCAGTGGCTTGCGGCAGTGGCCTGTGACAGTGGCTTGCGCCCGGCGTTGGCCCGGTGTTGGCCCGGTGTTGGCCCGGTGTTGGCCCGGTGTTGGCTTGGCGTTGGCCCTAGGCGCGGTTGGCTTTTTTCATGTCTTCCAGCCAGGGCGGCGTCACGGTCGGCGCGCCATAGAGGAAGCCCTGCAGGCAGTCGACGCCAATAGAAACCAGGAACTCGGCGTCATTCTGGGTTTCGACGGATTCCGCCACGACCAGCATGTCAAATTGTTTGGCAATGCCGACCAGAGCGCGGGTGACGGCCTGGTTGTCCGGATTAGAGGTGATGCCACGGATGAATTGCCCGTCGATTTTTACGGCATCAAAGAAGAATTCGCGGAAATGGCCAATCGCCGTGGTTCCTGCGCCAAAGCTATCAAGCGCAAAGGCAATACCGTGTTTCTGCATCCGGTTCATAAAGTCGATCACCAGCTCGGGCGCCGCCATGGCTGACGCCTCGGTGATTTCCAGAACCAGGCGTTCGCCGATGCTGCTGTCCTTTTTCAGGAAAGAATCCAACACTTTGGACCAGCGGCTGTAACCTATTGAGCGGGCTGACATGTTGATCGACAGACGGATCTGCGGCGATTTGGCCAAAGCGCGCAGACCGTGCTGCAGCGCCAGACAGTCCAGCTCGCGGCCGATTTCTTTGTCGTCGACCACATGCATAAAGTCGCGCGCGGGAATCACCCGCCCGGTTGCGTCGAGAACCCGGATATAGCCTTCATAAAAGGCGGTGCCATGTGGCGGCATTGCCTGCATGACGGGCTGGTAGGCCAGCATGGTCTGGTTATGTTTGACGGCCTCGGCCACCATGTCCAGCGTTGAGTGGTCCCGCGATACCACGGCCGCGGAAATAGGATCTTCAGAACCCTCGGCCATATTTGCCAGTCTCAATTTCCGCTTGTTGATCACGCGTATGCCTCCTGGTGCTGCTGTGTTTAATGAAAACTATAGCGTCACTGCGGACTGTCGCGCAAAAGGGTAAATTGAGACTTAAATCTACAATCTTAATGGTTTTTAGCCGCAGAGGTTTACCACACAGGTTTACCCGCACAGGCTGGCACATCCAAACCTTGTCACATCAGAAGCCTGGCGTGCCCACATCTTTGGGCGTGCGGGTGAGATGCTTGGCCTTTATGGTCGCAGAGGTGTCGCGGCTGCCGTCGTGGCTGTAGCCGGGGGGCGCAAAGGCATAGGCCAGACGTTGTTTCAGAGTCAGGCCGGGTTGGGTCATATCGCGGTAGATCGCGACCCATTCGTGAAAGGCTACCCGCAGGGGGTTGAAGGATGCGATGTTGTAGACCAGCCCATAATCGACCGGGTCACTCTCCTGTTCTGGCACAAAGGTGCCAAACATCTTGTCCCAGATGATAAAAACTCCGGCGTAGTTGCAGTCGAGATAGCGCGGATTGCGGCCATGGTGGGCGCGGTGGTGGCTGGGGGTGTTCATCACCCCTTCAAACCAGCGCGGCATTTTGCCGATGGCCTCTGTGTGGATCCAGAACTGGTAGACTAGGTTGATTCCGCCGACAAACAGCACCAGCGCCGGGTGAAACCCCATAAGCACAAGGGGCGCGCGCACCACCATCATAAAGGTAAAGGTGCCGGTCCAGGTCTGCCGCAGGGCAGTGGTCAGATTGTAGTGCTGGCTGGAGTGGTGATTGACATGGCTGGCCCAGACCCAGCGGATGCGGTGACCAAAGCGGTGCACCCAGTAGTAGCGCAGATCATCCAGTACAAAACAAAGGGCGATCACCCAAACTGACGCGCCCAGGTCCAGCGGTGTGATCCGCCAAAGCACCATAAAGAACCCCCAGGCGATAAAGCCCAGCAAAATGCCCGAGGCGACGCTGCCTGCCCCCATGATCAATGAGGTCACCGCATCGCGGGTCTCATACCGCCCGCCGCGGCCCTTGAGTGCGATCCAGAGGAACTCAACCAGGATTGCAGCTATGAAAATCGGAACGGCCAGTTGGGTTACATCCGGGAAAGACAAATGATCCATCAGCTCAGGTCTCCTTTGGGGCGAGGGTGGTCGCGCCTGCACTGACAATCTGGCTGAGCCAGGCATCAGCCTCTGCGGTGGTCAGGCGCAGCAGAACCTGCGGCGCCGAGAAATCGGCAAAGCGCAGGTGCAGGCCGTGTTCTGCGCGTGTTGCTTTTGTGTCGTGCAGGCTGCGCGCCACTGTGTCGGCGCCAAAAGACCAAACCAGCCCAAGGGGCGCAGTTGCATCGTCGCTCGTGACCAGCGCGGCCAGTCCGTTTTCAGCGAGCCTCAGGTATTTTGCCGGATTTTCAGGAAACTGTCGCAGCCAGGCTTGTCGCGCCTGAGCAGCAGTCATCACCTTAGGCTTTGACCGCCCGCTTAAGTGCAAGAGCAGCGCAATCGCGCTGATGCCGCCCACAACGAGGATCAACAAAAGTTCCAGCGGCATTGCTCCCTCCCAGATCATGCCTGTTGCCGATCAGAATGACGTTGCAATGGTACTGCTGTCAAAGGTGGCGTTGGGGAAGGCCAAATTATGCAGGATGTTTTTCTCCGACGCACAACCTACTATAGGGGCAGAATGGTTGGTTCTGCTAAACGTGTTTTTTTCATCTGCGGCAAGGCTCGCATGCGGAGCCCAACAGCGGCGGATATGGTTGCCAGTTGGCCTGGATATGAAACCGATTTTGCTGGTTTGAGCAAAGACGCAGATGAACTATTGTCCTCTGAGCATCTGGACTGGGCGGACATAATCGTGGTGATGGAAAAGCGCCAAAAGTCAACGCTGTCCTGTCAGTTTGGCGCTCACCTGGCAGCAAAACGGGTCGTGGTATTAGGCGTTGCAGACAAATACGCCTATATGGAGCCAGCCCTGCAAGCGATTCTGAAACCGAAGTTGCGGAAAATCCTGCAAGGCTAACCTCATAAGAGAACGCGATTAACTGCCAGGTGTGCTGTCAATCATGGCGGCAACAATTGCCTTGGCACTGTCTGAATTCCATTCCGCATCGCCCAGCAGGCGGGCGACTTCCTGCCCTTCGCGATTGAGCAGCACCGTGATGGGCAGGCCGATCACTGCCATTTCACGGGCCAGCGCCTGTTTTGGATCCTGATGGCGGGGCAGGTTGGTGATGCCGTTTTCATCAAAGAACTTTGTGATGCCAGCAGGGCTGTTGCGTCCGGCGGCAATGGTCAGCACCTCAAAATCCTCGCCACCGAACTCTTGCTGTAATTCTGCTAGCTGAGGCATCTCTTTGCGGCAGGGCGCGCACCAGGTGGCCCAGAAGTTCAGCAGCACCACCTTGCCGTGGTAGTCCTGCAGCGTGGCTGTGCCGCTTTCATCTTCTAAGAAAAATTCCGCATCAGAGACATCGCGGGGTGTTGAGTGCACCACCAGACGTTTGAGGCTGTGGTCGCGCAGGGCTTCCAGCTGGGCCACATCAGCAGCGATTGCCGCATTTGCACCCAGGGCCAGGGCGATATAAAGGGAAAGGTGACGTAACAGACGCATATTATCTCCGGGATTCCACCATGACAGATCAAGCCTCGAACCAGATGTGGGGCGGCCGTTTTGCCGCTGGTCCAGACGCGATCATGGAGGCAATCAATGCCTCGATCGGTTTTGACAAGCGAATGGCTGCCCAGGACATTGCCGGCTCCAGGGCCCACGCAGCGATGTTGGCCGCAACAGGTGTTATAAGCGATAACGACGCCGAGGCAATTCGGGAAGGCCTGCTCACGGTCTTGTCAGAGATTGAGACCGGCACATTCCAGTTCTCGACCGCGCTGGAAGACATCCACATGAACGTCGAGGCCCGCCTGAAAGAGGTCATTGGTGAGCCCGCAGGCCGTCTGCACACGGGCCGGTCGCGCAATGATCAGGTGGCCACCGACTTTAAACTCTGGGTGCGCGATCAGCTGGATGCGGCCGAAGGTGGTCTTTTGGCCCTTATCCGCGCGCTATTGACCCAGGCTGAGGCCGGAGCCGACTGGGTGATGCCGGGCTTTACCCATCTGCAGGTGGCGCAGCCGGTGACCTGGGGCCATCACATGATGGCTTATGTCGAGATGTTTGGCCGCGATCTCAGCCGGGTGCGGGACGCCCGCAAACGCATGAACGAATCGCCTCTGGGGGCTGCGGCACTTGCGGGCACCTCCTTCCCGATCGACCGCGACATGACCGCCGCAGCGCTGGGCTTTGACCGCCCCGCCGCCAACTCACTGGATGCGGTCTCGGATCGTGATTTTGCACTGGAATTCCTGTCCACCGCCTCAATTAGTGCCATTCACCTGAGCCGGTTTTCCGAAGAGCTGGTGATCTGGTCCTCGGCGCAGTTCCGTTTTGTGACCCTGTCGGACCGCTTTTCCACCGGCTCGTCCATTATGCCGCAAAAGAAGAACCCCGACGCGGCTGAGTTGATTCGCGCCAAAGTCGGCCGGATCTTTGGCGCCAACACGGCGCTGATGATGGTGATGAAGGGTCTGCCATTGACCTATTCCAAGGACATGCAGGAAGACAAAGAGCAGGTCTTTGACGCCGCCGACCACTGGATGCTGGCTCTGGCTGCAATGGAAGGCATGGTCAAGGATATGAGCGCCAACCGCGCCGAGCTGGCCGTGGCAGCGGCCTCGGGTTTCTCAACCGCTACCGATCTGGCTGACTGGTTGGTGCGGGTGCTGGGCCTGCCGTTCCGCGACGCGCATCACATCACCGGGTCATTGGTGGCACTGGCCGAAACACGCGGCTGTGATCTGCCGGAACTGACCCTTGCGGACATGCAGGGCGTGCACGGCGCGATCACCCAAGATGTCTTCTCTGTTCTTGGCGTTGAAAACTCGGTAAACTCACGCCTGTCTTATGGCGGCACAGCTCCGGCGCAGGTGCGCGCCCAGGTGGCCCGCTGGACCGCGGTTCTGGACGCCTAAGCTGAAAAGCGTTTCTAGGGGCCTGAGCTGAAAAGCGTTTCGATGGACCTGAAACGGGTTTCCGACGTCAAGACTTTGATCATGGGCCGCCTTGAATTTTGGCCCATGACACCCATCTAGTCCGGGTAACAGGCCCGGCTGGTTTTTTGGAGGCAACAGATGCGCAGATCGATATTGAGCCTGATTGGCGCTGCTGTTTTGATCGCCAGCCTCAGCGCCTGTGGCGTCGATGGTGAGCCAGTGCGCCCCTCGCTGAATGCCGGAGTTGGTGTCTCTAATAACGGTGTGCACGCGGGCGGCTCTGTTGGCTTGCACAAGGGGCCGTTCAATATCTTCCTCGGCTTCTAGCAAAGCTGTCTACTGGAAAACGCGGCCCGATCCGGGGTTCAATGACTTGTACTGACCGCGGCCAGACGCGGCCAAAGGACTTTTGTGATGATCCGTTTCTTTTTGGTTCTGGGTGTTCTTGGGCTCTCTGCCTGTGACCTGCCAACCTCCTATGCAAGGCCTCCAGAGCCTAAACAGGCTGAAAAAGCGCCAGAGTCTGGTCTCCGGGTCTCTGGCTATGCACGCGTTGGTGTTTCGCACAGTTTCTGAACAGGGCTGAACCTGGCCAGAGCCCGTCAAGATCCCGGGCAAAGGTCAAAGATCTTTTGTTGCGCGGGAATCATTTGCCAGCCCTGTCGGTTTTGGTCTAATCGCCAAGGCATGGATCACTTTCTCTATCGCGACGGCGCGCTTTTCGCCGAAGACGTGCCGGTAGCCGAGATTGCGGCTGCCGTGGGCACTCCGTTTTACGTCTATTCCACCGCCACGCTGCAGCGCCACTTTCGCCTGTTTGACGAGGCGCTGGAGGGCATGGACCATCTGGTCTGCTACGCCATGAAGGCCGCCAGCAATCAGGCCATCCTGAAAACTCTGGCGCAGGTCGGAGCCGGTATGGATGTGGTCAGCCAGGGCGAATACCTGCGTGCCAGGGCCGCCGGTGTGCCGGGTGACAAAATTGTCTTTTCCGGCGTTGGCAAAACCTCCGAAGAAATCCGCACCGCGCTGAGCGGCGGCATTCGTCAGTTCAACGTCGAATCCGAGCCGGAAATGGAAGTGATCAACGCGGTCGCGCTCGAGCTGGGCCAGGTGGCGCCGATCACCATTCGGGTGAACCCGGATGTGGATGCGAAAACCCATGCCAAGATCGCCACTGGCAAGTCTGAAAACAAATTCGGCATTCCCATTGCCCGCGCCCGCGAGGTCTATGCCCATGCTGCCAGCTTGCCGGGGCTGCAGGTCATTGGGATCGACGTCCACATTGGCTCGCAGCTGACCGAGCTTGAGCCCTTTCGCAAGGCCTATGAAAAAGTCGCTGAGTTGACACAGCTGCTGCGCGATGACGGCCATGACATTCGCCGCCTTGATCTGGGCGGCGGTCTGGGCATCCCCTATACCCGCTCAAACGAGGCGCCACCGCTGCCGGTGGAATATGGTCAGCTGATCAAGGACACGCTGGGCCATCTGGGCTGTGAGATCGAGATTGAGCCGGGCCGTCTGATTGCAGGCAATGCGGGGCTAATGGTCAGCAAGGTGATCTATGTGAAATCCGGCGAGGACCGTGAATTTCTGATCGTGGATGGCGCCATGAATGACCTGATCCGCCCGGCAATGTACGAAGCGCACCATGACATCGTTGCCGTCAATGAGCCAGCGCCGGGGGTTGAACCCCGTCCCTATGACATCGTCGGCCCTGTCTGCGAATCCGGCGATACCTTTGCCAAAGAGCGCGACATGCCGCCGCTGCTGGCGGGCGACCTTATCGCCTTTCGCAGTGCCGGCGCCTACGGCGCTGTGATGTCGAGCGAATACAATTCGCGGCCGCTGATCCCCGAGGTTCTGGTAAACGGTGATCAATTCGCGGTTATTCGCCCACGACCGAGCTTTGACGAAATGATAAATCGCGATACCATCCCGGAGTGGCTGTAACGGCTCCGGCGCACCTGTCGGGATTTTTGGCCACATGCAAAGCCCAAAGGAGGCAGAGCAGAGATGGCGCGAAACGGCAAGGCTGACCCACGATTGCATCCCCTGCGATGGCCCCTGCGGCTGACGCAGGTGGGTCTGTTTGGCGAACGCGCCCTGCGGGCTTTCTGGCCATTGGCCTCTGTTGTGATGCTGGTCTGTGCTGCTGTGATGTTGGGGCTGCATGATCTGGTGCCGCGTGGCGCGGTCTGGCTCGCGGCCGGAATTGCCCTGCTGAGCAGCCTTGCGACCCTTGTCTTTGGTATATGGCGCTTTCGCTGGCCACGCCGCCATGAGGCACTGGCGCGGCTGGATGCCAGCCTGCCGGGGCGTCCGGTCACCGCCCTGTTGGATGCGCAGGCCATTGGCGGCTCTGATCCCGGGTCGGCGGCGCTGTGGCAGGCGCATCAGGCGCGCATGGCGCGCACCGCCGCACAGGCAAAAGCGCCAGCTCCCGATCTGCGCATTGCAGCGGCAGACCCCTTTGCGCTGCGCTATGTGGCGTTGGTTTCGCTGTTGATGGCGCTGGTGTTTGGGTCTTTGTGGCGGGTGAGCAGCCTTGCGGCCATGGCACCGGGCGCCGGGGCCGGACTGGGGGCTGGACTGGCGGGGCCTTCCTGGGAGGGCTGGATCGAGCCGCCGCGCTACACCGGCCTGCCGGTGCTCTATCTCAATGATCAGCAGGAAGAGGATCTGGAGCTGCCGGTGGGCAGCCGCATAACGCTGCGCTTTTATGGCGAAGTCGGCGCGCTGACGCTGGAGCAAACCGTCTCTGAACCAGGCGAAAACGCCGCATCAGAGAGCATGCTGGAGCATGCGGTCGAAATTCAGCAGGCGGGACGGTTGGCGATCAATGGCCACAATGGCCGGGCCTGGGATATCGCGGTGCTGCCGGATTTTGCGCCCAGCATTTCCATTACGGGTCTGCCCGAACTCACCCCGGAGGGGGCACTGTCGCTGCCGTTCCTGGCGCAGGATGACTACGGTGTCGAGCGTGGCGAGGTCAGGATCTCGCTGAACATTCTGGCTCTTACGCGGCGCTATGGCCTGACCCCGGATCCCGAGCCACGCGAAGATATCGTGCTGGATTTGCCAATGCCTCTCAGCGGCTCACGCCAGTCTTTTGAGGCCGTCCTGATCGAGGATTTTGCCAAACACCCCTGGGCCAATTTGCCGGTGGTCTATCATGTCTCGCTGCAGGATGCAGCCGGGCAGTCGACCACCAGCGCGGGGCTTGGCGCACGACTGGTTGCACCGCGTTTCTTTGATCCTCTGGCGGCCGCGGTCGCAGAGCAACGCCGGGACCTGATCTGGTCGCGACAAAATGCGCCGCGTATCGCGCAGATCTTGCGCGCGGTGTCGCACCGGCCTCAGGATATTTTCCGCGAGGCCGGCAGCTATCTGCAAATGCGTGGTATTTTGCGTCGCCTTGAGGCGTCTTTGCAACCTGCAGAGCCGGGGCAGCCTGCAGGGCGAGGCGTTGACATCCTCAGTGAGGCGCAACGCGATGAGACGGCGGCGGCGCTCTGGGCTTTGGCGCAGAGCCTGGAAGAGGGCGATATCGGCGATGCCCTTGCGCGGATGCAGCAGGCCAAGGAGCGCCTGAGCCAGGCCATGCGCGATGGCGCCAGTGACGAAGAAATCGCCCAGCTGATGCAAAAACTGCGCGAGGCCACCGAGGATTACATGCGTCAGTTGCAACGGCAGGCGCAACGAGACAGCCAGTCTGGCGAGCAGGGCGAGGGGCAGGACAGTGCCATGACGCTGAGCCAACAGGACCTGCAGGCCATGATGGACCGGATTCAGGAGCTGATGGAGCAGGGGCGCATGGCCGAGGCGGAACAGGCGCTGGAAGAGTTTCAGCGCATGATGGAAAACATGCGGATGAGCCAGAACCAGCAGGGTCAGGAGGGCTCTGACGGTCAGCAGGCGATGGAGGATCTGGGCGAAACACTGCAACAACAGCAGGGGCTGTCGGATCAGGCGTTTCGGGATCTGCAGGAACAGTTCAACCCCAATGCTCAGGCTGGAGAGAGCCAGAACAATGAAGGGCGCAGTGGCGGTCAGGGGCGCGGACAGCAGCATCAGGGCGGCTCTGGCCAGAATGGAGAATCCGGCCAGAACGGAGAATCGGGCCAGAACGGCGGCGAAAGCCAAAGCGGTCAGGGCGGTGATACCCCAGCAGATAGCGGTCAGGGCAGTGGCGCTGATGGCGGGGACCGGGGGGCTGGCAGTTTGGCCCAGCAACAGCAGGCGCTGCGCGAGGCGCTGCGGCAACAGCAGGATGGTCTGCCGCTGGGACAGGGGGCCGAGGGCGAAGGAACCCGTGAGGCGCTGGACCGGGCGGGCCGGGCGATGGATGGGGCCGAAGAGGCGCTGCGCCAGGGAGATCTGGCCGAGGCGATTGACCGGCAATCCGAGGCCATGGAAGCTCTGCGCGAGGGGATGCGCGCCCTCGGCGAGGCGATGGCGCAGAACCAGCAACCCGGACAGCAACAGGGTCAGGGACAAGATGCTTCGTCAGCACAGGCGGATCCCCTGGGACGTGACCGTAATTCCACCGGGGCTGGTGATGAGCGCAACGCGCCCTTTGGCGGCGAGCGCGCCTACCGTCGGGCCTGGGATTTGTTGGAAGAGCTCCGCCGCCGCGCCGGAGAATTGGAGCGTGGCGAAGAGGAGCGGCGCTACTTTGAGCGTCTTTTGGATCAGTTCTGATCTGGGCGAGCCCCCCTCTAAAGCACCAGTATTATTCTCGAAGCCTTTGAGCCACGAGAGAGGGGGGGCTCCCGCCCAGGTCTTGGGATTTGAAAAATCCCGCGCCCTCGTTGGGCATGGCGCTTAGCGCTCCTGAGGGAGCGATAAGCGCGCCGCATGGCATGCGGCGTCACCGAGGCCGATCAGGGGGGAGGGTTTTGGCGCAATAGGCGCAATCTGTTGTCACGGTTTTGATTCCGGCATTGTCTGACGGCGGCCTTGGTCCTGACGGCGGTACTGGCTGTCTCGAAAGCGCGGTGAGAGCCGTGCAGGGTTCAGAACTGTGGCTTTTGCAACTCGGTTACCTGCGTGTCCAGCCACAGACGCATCTGATCCACCCAGGTGACATAGGTGCTGAGATAGGGATCTGCCTGTGGCAGCAGCTCGGCGATTTGAGGCGCGTTGCTGTAGATCATGACCAGGGCCAATATGGCGAGGATCGCCAGGGCAAACCCCCGGGTGAAGCCGGATTTGCGCGGCGGCGGCACCATGTCGCCCATTGGAGCAGGCGGGGCGGTATCCGCCGCCCGCAGCGTTGAGTTGATCTCTTCAATATCTGGCAGGACGCCCCGTTTCAGCCCACTGGCTTCGGCGGCCAGACGGCGCGGATCTTCGCCCCGAATGCGGGCCATTCGATCAGAGGCCTGCCGGGTGCGGCGTGCCTCCTCGTTCTCAGGGAAGTCATCCAGCCCGAGGTTGGGCTGCGTTTCAAGCCCCTCGGCCTGACCGTGTTCATTGGCCCGCAGGCTCGCCTCGCGCTCTGCTTCTTCGCGCAGGATCTCGCCCAGGGCCGGGTCAAGGCGGCGTTTTTGCGGCGCCGTCTCATGGTCCGCAGCGTCAGAAACGGGCGCGGTTTCAGATGCTGCACTGCTTTCGTGTGCGAGGCCCTGCCGGGGCTGTGGCCTGTTTGGGCGGGGGCCCCTCGCGACATCTTCAGCGTCTTGTGGTGATGCATCCTCTTGCAGGGCTTTGGTGACTGCGACCTCAGCC
Organism: Phaeobacter sp. SH40; assembly: GCA_965641885.1. Lineage (GTDB taxonomy): Bacteria > Pseudomonadota > Alphaproteobacteria > Rhodobacterales > Rhodobacteraceae > Pseudophaeobacter. The sequence continues at coordinate 442,339 of OZ282574.1, forward strand.
GGGGTGGGATCCTGAAAGGGGTCTGATGCGATTTCGTCCTCTGCGCGCTCTGTGCCCTCGGTTTCCTCTGCTGACAGCTCTGCGCCCTCAACCGGCAGCTCTTCATCATCAGGCACCGCAGCCTCTGTACGGGAGGCCGTCGGCGCGGCCTCATGCCCGGCAGGTGGGGCGCTCAGGTCATTGTCGTGCCTGCCTGCGTCGATGTCGCTTGTGATGTCATCTGTGGCCTGACCAAAACCAGCAGCCTGCTGAAACCAGGTATCGCCGCAGTTAGAGCACTGCACATCACGGCCTTCTTCGGGAATGACGTCATCCGGCACTTCGTACTGGGCACCGCAATTCGGGCAGGTCAGGCGCATAAAAATCTCCTTGAACCCGGAGGTCTCCGGGAAACTGTCGGCAGTATTTCCAAATAACAATAGGCAGTTCCAAGCTTTCGCGAAAGGGTCAATCGCGTTTTGCTCCCCGTGGTGATAAGGCTGCTTTTGTCGCTTTGAGCCATGGCCCATTGAAACTGACGACCCGCTAGGGCAAAACTGCGTGGCGCATACAGGGGACAGTCGTGATAGAGCTGGAAAACGTTGGCTACAACTACGGAGGAGGAGAGCTGCTGAGCCAGGTCTCAGTCAAACTCGCTCCGGGGTCCTTTCATTTCCTGACCGGGCCGTCAGGCTCGGGCAAGACCACGTTGATGAAGCTGTGTTACGGCGCTTTATCGCCCACCTCGGGTCGGGTGCGCGCCATGAATATGGATGTGCAGGGGCTGGACCGCGATCAGATGGCGCATCTGCGCCGCCGCGTTGGCGTGGTGCATCAGGACTGCCGTTTTCTCGACCATCTGCCGGTGATCGAGAATATCGCCCTGCCGCTGATTGTTGCGGGCAAGGATCTGTCTCTGGAAGAGGCCAACCTGCGTGAGTTGTTGAACTGGGTGGGGCTGTCGCAACGTGCTGACGCGATGCCACCAGAGCTCTCTGGCGGCGAGCGGCAGCGGGCGGCCCTGGCGCGCTCGGTCATTCTGTCGCCGGATGTGATCATCGCGGATGAGCCGACCGGCAATGTGGACTGGGAAATGTCGCAGCGCCTGCTGCAGTTGCTGGTAGAGCTCAACCGGATGGGCAAGACCATTTTGGTCGCAACCCATGATATGGCATTGATCCGGGCCGCCAAGAAACAGGTGCAGGCGCGGGTGCTGCGGATCTCGTCAAAGCAGTTGCAACAGGCGGGGGCAGACCTATGAGCGAGGGACGTCTACGCAAACTGATTGTGGGTGATGCCCAGGCGGATCGGGTGGTTCCCCCCAGCGGCTTTACGGCGCAGCTGACGCTGTTTGTCTCCGGGGCGATGGCCTTTCTGGCGGTCTTTGCGCTGGCGCTGTCGCTGGCATCAGGGCGGCTGGCCAATCGCTGGGCAGATGAGCTGGCGCGGGCGGCCACGCTGCGTATCAATGCGCCTGCCGAGCAACGTCTGGCACAGACCGAGGCGGCGCTGACCATTTTGCAACAAACGCCGGGTGTGGCTTCTGCGCGGGCGCTGAGCACCGAAGAACAGGTTGCCCTGCTGGCGCCCTGGTTTGGGTCCTCCCTGCCAATCGACAGCCTGCCGGTGCCGCAATTGATCGAGGTGATCGAAGGCGATCCCGGCTATGATGGCACGGGCCTGCGACTACGGCTGCAGGCAGAGGTGCCGGGGGCGGTTTTGGATGACCACACCCGATGGCGCGCGCCCCTGGTGGATGCCGCCCGGGCGCTCAGGCGGCTGGGGGCGGTCTCAATCCTGCTGATCGCCGGGGCCACAGCCGCTATGATCACCCTTGCAGCCAATGCAGCCCTTGCAGCCAATGCGCAGGTGATCGAAGTGCTGCGGCTTGTCGGCGCTTTGGATAGCTATATTGCGCATGCTTTTATTCGCCGCTTTACCCTGCGCGCCCTTGGCGGCTCTGCCGTGGGGGTGGCCTTGGGTATGGTCGGAGTCTGGCTGATGCCTGCGGCCTCTAATGAGGGTGGATTTCTCACCGGGCTTGGCTTTCAGGGCTGGGCCTGGCTGCTGCCTCTGCTGATCCCAGTGCTGGGCGCCCTGGTTGCCTTTGCGGCGACCAGCCGGGCAGCCAAGAAACGTTTGGGAGATTTGACGTGAGATTTGCACTGCAGTGGCTGCGCTCGTTTCTCTTTGTGTTTCAGATCTATTTCATGATGCCGATCTTTGGCCTGCTGTTTGCCCCCTGGGCAATTTTCAGCAAACACGGCGCACGGGCCTGCTGCAAAAGCTATTCGCGCTGGGTGTTCTGGACCGCGCGTCTCATGGTGGGCATTCGCTGCGAAGTGCGCGGCACGCCACCAACGGGCGAGGTTCTGATTGCCGCCAAGCACCAGTCCTTTCTTGATATCATGATGATCTTCACAGCACTGCCAACCGCCAAGTTCATTATGAAAAAGGAAATTTTGCGCACGCCGGTGATAGGCCAATATGCCAAACTGCTGGACTGCGTTGCGGTGGACCGGGGCAAGCGCGGCGCTGCCATTGACAAGATGGTGGCAGACGTGAAGTCCGGACATCAGGAGGCCGGGCAGCTGATCATCTATTCGCAAGGCACCCGTGTCGCCCCTGGCGTCAAGGCGGACTACAAGGTCGGCACCGGGGTTCTGTACGAACAGCTGGGTCAGACCTGTGTTCCGGTAGCGACCAATGTCGGCGTGCTTTGGCCGCGTACGGGTATTATGCGCAAACCTGGCGTGGCGGTGGTTGAGTTTCTCGACCCGATTGATGCGGGCATCGACCGCAAGGATTTCATGGAGGTGCTGGAGAGCAGGGTAGAAGCCAAATCAAATGAACTCATGCGAGAACTGGGGTTTGATCCAGATGCAGTATCTTGAAAGTATCGAGGATCTAACTGCGCTCTATGGCGAGCCTGGCGCGGCATCGTTGCGCAAAGTCGCGCGGCGGATGACGCCGCTGTACCGTCAATGGATCATGGCCTCCAAGCTGTGCATGTTGACCACCGTGGGCCCCGAAGGCACCGATGACAGCCCGCGCGGCGATGATGGGCCGGTGGTGCTGGAGCTGGACCCCGGCACCCTCGCCCTGCCGGATTGGCGCGGCAACAACCGTCTGGATTCCCTGCGCAATATTGTGTGCGATGGCCGGGTTTCATTGATGTTTCTGGTGCCTGGCTCGAACAATGTGGTGCGCATCAATGGCACGGCCAAGGTGACGGCCGATGCGGCACTGCGCCGCCGGTTTGAAAAGGCGGGAAAACTACCTGCCACGGTGATCGTGGTCTCTATTGGCGAGATCTACAGCCAATGCGCCCGGGCGCTGATGCGGGCGGGCACCTGGAGCGGTGTCGACGAAAGCAAAGAGCTGCCGTCTATGGGCGAGATCCTGGCTGAACAGACGGCGGGACAAGAAGGCGGCGCGGACTATGACGCCGCCTGGGGTGCACGCGCCGCCGCGACCATGTGGTGAGACAATAGCAGGGCCTGTAGGGCCTGCACTGGGTCTGTACGGTGACGCGCGCTGTTGTTGGGCCTTTAGGCGATGACTTCGCCGATCAGCACCTGCGGCTGGATATTGGTGAAATTCGCCACATCCGCCATGACTGGCCCAGAGGCCTTCAATGCAGCGCCCATGGCCGCCTGATCGGCAAAGACGATACTCGCCACCGCATGAAATCCGGCGGGTTTATCGGGGCCCCCGGCGATGCCTTTGGTGACCAGAACCCGGTCGATATGGCTGCCCATATGTTCCTGAACCAGCGCCATGTGGGTGTCGGCATAATAGCCGTGGTCAAAGGTGCTGTCGTCGCTGACTGGATAAATTACTTGTAGTGAAACGGCCATCTGTCGTCCTCCCCTGCGTTGAAACTGGCTGCAGTAGACAGGGCGCGCAGTGATTTTCCAAATGAAACTTTTTGTGATGCTGCGTTCTTGTCTCAGCTGGCATGATTTACTGCGTTGGGGATGCAAGGAAGAGAATGCTGCCGGCAGACGCTCCCCAGTCGGGATAGGCAGAAAAGAAAACACCCCGCCTCTGCGCTGATTGCGGCTGTCCTGTGAACCAACCTTTGCTGAGGGTCTCAGGGCCTAAAGTGGCCGTAGGGTCGAAGGTCAAATCGGGAAACTCTTGCATGACAATGGCTTCGATCAGGTCGGATAGCTCTGCTGATTGAGGCCGCGACAGCGCATTCGGAGCGGTGGTTTCCAAGACGCAGCGATTGGGTTTGAAAGACAGGTAGCTGGCGCTCTTTGTATCAATCCAACGGGTTGTGCCCAGGTCGCCGCCCTCTGCAACCAAATGGACGAGGGCCTGGCTGGTCAGGTCTTTCCCACGCGCGTAGGGGAGGCAGTAGTCTTTGAAGAGTGTCGCAATGCGCTCAGCACGGCTTTGGACTGGCCAGAGGAGCGATGCCAGTTCAAAGCCTGCGATGAGGCCAAGAGCCACAATGGGGGCAAGTATGGATTTTTTCACGGGGTCTGCCGACAGGTCCTGCGCCCCAGTTAAAACGAAACCGGGGCGCAGAGATCTTGTTTAGCTATGGATTGCGCCGGTGCCGCAGGCCAGAGCGGCCTCGCGCACGGCTTCCGAATAGGTTGGGTGCGCGTGGCAGGTCAGGGCGATATCTTCGGCAGAGGCGCCAAATTCCATCGCAACGCAGAGCTCATGGATCAGATCTCCCGCTCCGGGGCCGATGATGGCAGCGCCCAGCACCCGGTCGGTTTCTTTGTCGGTGATGATTTTGACAAAGCCACCCTCGGCCTGATGCACCGCCTTGGCGCGGGCGTTGGCCATAAAGTTGAACTTGCCAACCTTGACCTTGCGACCTTCTGCCTTCAGCGCATCCTCGGTGGCACCCACGGTGGCAACCTCAGGCGTGGTGTAGACCACGCCGGGGATGACGCCATAGTTCACATGGCCATGCTTGCCGGCGATTACATCGGCGACGGCCATGCCTTCGTCTTCGGCCTTATGGGCCAGCATCGGACCTTCAATGACATCGCCAATGGCGTAGAGGCCGGGGACATTGGTGCGCCACTGGGCGTCTGTCGCGATCTGACCGCGCTCGGTCAGGGTGACACCCAATGCGTCGAGGCCCAGGCCATCAGCATAGGCTTTGCGCCCGGTGGCGACCAGCACCACATCTGCGTCGATCACCACGGCGTCGCCACCCTTTTTGGGCTGGTATGTCACCTTGGCCTTGGTCTTGCTGGCCTCGACCCCCTGCACGGCGGCACCCATGATGAAGGTGAGGCCCTGCTTTTCCAGAATGCGTTTAAAGCCGCGCTGCACGTCCTTGTCCATGCCGGGGCAGACCGCATCCATGTATTCCACCACGGTCACCTCAGAGCCAAGGCGGGCATAGACCGAGCCCAGCTCAAGCCCGATGACACCCGCGCCAATCACGACCATCTTTTTGGGCACCTTAGGCAGGTCCAGCGCGCCGGTGGAGGTGACAACGACTTTCTCGTCGATCTCGACACCGGGTAGCGAGGAGGGCACGGAGCCAGTTGCCACGACGATATTTTTGGCCTCATGGACCTCATCGCCGACCTTGACCTGACCGGCGGCCGGGATCGAGGCCCAGCCTTTGAGCCAGTCGATTTTGTTTTTCTTCATAAGGAATTCGACACCGCCGGTGTTCTGGCTGACGACGTCTTCCTTGTAGGATTTCATCTGGTTCCAGTCGACCGAAGGCGATTTGCCTTTGAGGCCCATGCCGGCAAAGTTATGCTCGGCTTCGTGCAGCATATGCGTCGCATGCAGCAGTGCCTTTGAGGGGATGCAGCCGATGTTGAGGCAGGTGCCACCGAGGGTCTCACGACCCTCAACAATGGCGGTCTTCAGACCCAGTTGGGCGCAGCGGATGGCGCTGACATAGCCGCCGGGGCCTGCACCGATGATGATGACGTCATAGCTTGCCATTTTTAAAAGGTCCTTTGCGGTTGAGCGGGGAAGGGGCGCTGCCCCCGGCCCTGATGGGCCTCCCCCGAGGTATTTGAGAGAAGGTGAATGGTCATATGAGGGCGGCAACCAGCATGGCAGCGGTTGCAAAGAGGCCTACGGCCCAGATTAGGGAGCGCCAGGGGCTGAGCCCCAGCGCATAGGCTGGCACATAGAGTATGCGGGCGGTGAGGTAGATCCAGGCGCAGGTGGTGGTGAAGGGGGTTGATTGATTGCCTAGCGTGACGACGACGCAGGCAATGGTGAAGAGGATCAGCCCCTCAAAGTGGTTGTTCATGGCGCGTTTCAGCCGTCCGGCAGTGCCGGTGAGTTCCACGGCTGTGTCACGCGGGCCAAAGGCGACCCTGCGGCTGACCTGCTGGTTGGCGGTAAAGGAATAGGCGCAGAACTGCAGGACCTGAAGCAGGGCGGCGAGGGTGAGGATGGTGAGTTCGGTGGTCATTTTGGGTCCTCGTCCAGAAAATCATCGCCTTCGATGTAATGGGCGTCCAATGTTCCTTGGCGGAACAGCATGGCGACTAGAGTGAGCGACGCACCATCGGAAAAGGTAAGTGAGAGCGTGTGAGGATGGATTTCAGACACGCTCTCGATGGTTCTTCCCGATCAGGTCTCTTTTTACCCACCCGGGAAGAACCCCTTTGGTCATTACAGATCCATCAGCAGGCGACGCGGATCTTCCAGCGCTTCTTTGACACGCACGAGGAAGGTCACAGCACCTTTGCCGTCAACAATACGGTGGTCATAGCTGAGCGCCAGATACATCATCGGGCGGATCACAACTTCACCGTTGATCGCCATGGGGCGGTCCTGGATTTTGTGCATGCCCAGAATGCCGGACTGCGGTGGGTTCAGGATCGGTGAGGACATGAGTGATCCGTAGACGCCACCGTTGGAGATCGTGAAGGTGCCGCCCTGCATCTCTGCCATCGAAAGCTTGCCGTCACGGGCGCGTTTGCCCTTTTCGGAAATTGCCTTTTCGATCTGGGCAAACGACATGGCATCGGCGTCGCGGATCACCGGAACCACCAGGCCAGAGGGGGTGCCGGCAGCAACGCCCATGTGGACAAAGTTCTTGTAGACCACGTCGGTGCCGTCGATCTCGGCATTGACCTCAGGCACTTCTTTCAGCGCATGGCAGCAGGCCTTAGTGAAGAAGGACATAAAGCCCAGACGCACACCGTGTTTTTTCTCGAACTGGTCTTTGTACTGATTGCGTAGGGCCATGACCTCGCCCATGTCCACCTCGTTATAGGTGGTTAGCATGGCAGCGGTGTTCTGGCTTTCTTTCAGGCGCTTGGCGATGGTCTGGCGCAGGCGGGTCATTTTCACCCGCTCTTCGCGTGACGCATCATCTGCGGCCACTGGCGCGCGGGGGGCTGGGGCTGCGGCAGCTGGGGCCGGAGCAGCAGCGGCGGCGGCCATGGCGCGGGCCACATCGTCCTTCATGATGCGACCATCGCGACCTGTGCCTGCAACACTGGCGGCAGATAGCCCGGCTTCGGCCATGGCTTTTTCCGCCGATGGCGCATTGGCGATGTCCTTGCCTGCGGCGGCAGGAGCCGCGACGGCTGCGGGCGCTGTGGCTGGCGCCGCCGCAACCGCAGCTCCTGCGCCTGAGATCACGCCCAGTTTGGCGCTGGCCTCGACAGTGCTGCCTTCTGCGGCGGTGATTTCCGCCAGCACGCCTGCTGCAGGTGATGGCACCTCAACCGAGACCTTGTCGGTTTCCAGCTCACAGAGCATCTCGTCCTGTGCCACGGTGTCGCCGACCTTTTTGAACCAGACCGAAACGGTGGCCTCGGTCACAGATTCGCCAAGCGTGGGCACCATCACATCGGTGCTGCCACCCGTGGCTGCAGGGGCCGCAGCAGCAGGAGCTACAACCGCTGCAGGAGCCGCAGCGGCGCCAGAGGCCGTAATATTGGCCAGCAGCGCGTCAACACCGACAGTGTCGCCTTCATTGGCAACGATGTCAGCCAGCACACCTGCGGCGGGCGCAGGCACCTCGACGGTAACCTTGTCGGTTTCCAGCTCACAGAGCATTTCATCCTGCGCTACTGTGTCGCCGGGTTTCTTGAACCAGGTGGCGACAGTGGCTTCGGTAACGGATTCGCCCAGAGTGGGCACGCGAACTTCGGTGGTCATGACTGTCTTCCTCAGATGCTCAGCGCGTCGTTCACGAGCGCAGCTTGTTGGGCTTTATGTTGGCTGGCGAGACCGGTTGCAGGCGACGCCGAGGTGGCACGGCCGACGTACGCGGGCCGGGTGTGCTTGGCCTTGATGCGGCTCAGCACCCATTCGATATTGGGCTCAATAAAGGACCAGGCCCCCTGGTTCTTGGGCTCTTCCTGACACCAGACCATTTCGGCGCCTTTGAACCGTTCCAGTTCCTTGACCAGAGAGATTGCCGGGAAAGGATAGAACTGTTCAATCCGCATGAGATAGACATCGTCGATCCCACGGGCATCGCGCTCTTCCAGCAGATCATAGTAGACCTTGCCCGAGCACATGACGACGCGCTTGATCTTGTCATCAGAGGCCAGTTGCGTGTCGGAATTTCCCTTTTGGGCATCATCCCACAGCACCCGGTGGAAGCTGGAGCCGGTGGTAAAATCCTCGGTGTTGCTGACAGCCATCTTGTGGCGCAGCAGCGACTTTGGTGTCATCAGCATCAGCGGTTTGCGGAACGAGCGGTGTAGCTGGCGGCGCAGGATGTGGAAGTAGTTGGCCGGCGTGGTGCAGTTGGCCACGATCCAGTTGTCCTGACCACACATCTGCAAAAACCGTTCCAGACGGGCGGACGAGTGTTCAGGGCCCTGGCCCTCGAACCCGTGCGGCATCAGGCAGACCAGCCCGGACATCCGCAGCCATTTGCTTTCACCGGATGAGATGAACTGGTCAAACATGATCTGCGCGCCATTGGCGAAATCGCCAAACTGCGCTTCCCAAAGCGTCAGCGCGTTGGGCTCGGCCAGCGAGTAGCCGTACTCAAAGCCCAAAACAGCGTATTCCGACAGGGCAGAGTCGATCACATCAAATTGCGACTGGCCTGCGCGGATATTGTTGAGCGGGAAGTACCGCTCTTCTGTGTTCTGGTTGATGATGCCGGAATGGCGCTGCGAGAAGGTGCCACGGGTGGCATCCTGTCCCGACAGGCGGACCGGAAAGCCCTCGGTCAGCAAGGAGCCAAAGGCCAGCGCTTCGCCGGTGGCCCAGTCAAAGCCCCTGCCGCTTTCGAACATCTTTCCACGGGTTTCCAGAACCCGGCCCACAGTGCGGTGCATTGGAAAGCCTTCGGGCACGCTGGCCAGGGACTTGCCGATTTCGGCCATGGTTTCAGGATCAATCGCGGTCTTGCCGCGCTGGTATTTGTTTTCTTTCTGGCGGTCCAGATGCGACCAGCGACCATCAAGCCAGTCGGCCTTGTTTGGTTTGTAGTCTTTGCCGGCCTCGAACTCTTCGTTCAGCTGGGCCTGAAAGGCGGCCTTCATGTCCTCGATCTCGCCTTCGGGGATCAGGCCATCCTTGACCAGACGTTCCGTATAGAGGCTGAGCGTGGTCTTGTGGCCCTTGATTTTCTTGTACATCAACGGGTTGGTGAACATGGGCTCGTCGCCCTCGTTGTGACCAAACCGGCGATAGCAGAAGATGTCGAGAACAACGTCTTTGGCAAATTTCTGGCGGAACTCGGTTGCCACCTTGGCGGCATGCACCACGGCCTCGGGGTCATCGCCGTTGACGTGGAAGATGGGCGCCTCAACCACCAGCGCGTTGTCGGTGGGGTAGGGCGAGGAGCGCGAGAAATGCGGCGCCGTGGTGAAACCGATTTGGTTGTTCACCACGATATGCATGGTGCCGCCGGTTTTGTGACCTTTCAGGCCCGAGAGCGCAAAACACTCTGCCACAACACCCTGACCGGCAAAGGCCGCATCGCCGTGCAGCAGGATCGACAGAACCTTGCCGCGCGCGCCGTCGTTTTTCTGATCTTGCTTGGCGCGGACCTTGCCGAGAACCACCGGGTTCACCGCTTCAAGGTGCGAGGGGTTAGCCGTCAGGCTGAGGTGCACGGTATTGCCGTCAAATTCGCGATCCGACGAGGCGCCAAGATGGTATTTCACATCGCCCGAGCCATCAACGTCCTCGGGCTTAAAGCTGCCGCCCTGGAACTCGTTGAAAATGGCGCGGTAGGGTTTTTGCATCACATTGGCCAGAACCGACAAGCGGCCCCGGTGTGGCATACCGATGACGATCTCTTCGACGCCCAGGTTGCCACCGCGTTTGATGATCTGCTCCATCGCCGGGATCAGGCTCTCGCCGCCATCCAGACCAAAGCGCTTGGTGCCCATGTATTTGACGTGCAGGAATTTTTCAAAACCCTCGGCCTCAACCATTTTGTTCAGGATCGCCTTGCGACCCTCACGGGTAAAGCGGATCTCTTTGTCGTAGCCTTCGATCCGTTCCTTCAGCCAGGCGGACTGGCCGGGATCGGAGATATGCATGTATTGCAGCGCAAAGGTGCCACAGTAGGTACGTTTTACGATGTCGACGATCTGGCGCATGCTTGCGACCTGCAGCCCCAGAACATTGTCGATAAAGATCGGACGATCCATATCGGCGTCCAGAAAACCATAGCTCTGCGGGTCCAGTTCAGGGTGTGGCGCGTCACTGCGCATCGACAGCGGGTCAAGATCGGCTGCCAGGTGACCCCGGATCCGGTAGGCGCGGATCAGCATCAGGGCGCGGATCGAATCGAGCACGGCGCGCTGGATCTGCTCATCCGAGACTTCCACACCGGCCTTGACCGCCTTTTCGGCAATCTTTTTGCCCGCAGCCTTGGCCTCGACCGGCGCAGGCCATTCGCCTGTCAGGGCGGCGGTCAGATCGTCGTTAGGCGCGGGGGGCCAGTCAGAGCGCGCCCAGGAGGGGCCCTCGGCCTCAGCCTTCACATCCAGGTCAGCATCGCCCATCTGGCGAAAGAACTCGCCCCAGGCGGCATCAACCGCATTCGGGTCATTGGCATATTGCGCATAGAGCTGTTCAAGATACTCGGCATTATGCCCCTGCATGAAGGAGGAGGCGTGGAACAGGTCGTTGGGAGAGTTATCGGTCATGGATGTTCTCACTGCGAAAGGTCAGAGGCGAAAATTTAAAGGGTACAGGGTGGTGTTGGCGTAGGGCTTTGACCACCGGGTATATTGCAGACATCTTTCGCAATACTTACGGAGGTTTTATCTGTGTCTTCTGGAGGGGCTTTTGCAGAAGGCTCAGCCAGATCGGTGTCCTGCGCAAGAGCGGCAGCCTCTGCCTTGGTGGCAGACGGCGCTATCGCGGACATTGGTTCTACTGAGGCTTTGGGCTCTGCTGGGGTCTGGTCGACGTGCGTCTTGGCGGCCGCCTGCTCTTGGCGTTGCAGGCTCCTGGCCTCGGACAGCGAAATCTGACGCCAATCTTCTCCATCCTGCACAAAGGCAACACGCGGACTGGGGCCACTGCAACCGGTTACGAGAACCACTGAGGCAAGGGCTGCATATATCAGTCTCATAGTCATGGGGCCTGCCGTAACTGAGTAGGATCTTCGGGGCGGAGAGAACCGCCCCGAAAAAGCATCAACCTTTGATGGCTTTCAGCACTGCTTCGCCAAGACCGGCGGGGCTTTCGGCAACAACGATACCAGCAGAGCGCATGGCTTCGATCTTGTCTTCAGCGCCACCTTTGCCACCGGCGACGATTGCGCCAGCGTGGCCCATGCGACGGCCGGGAGGGGCAGTCCGGCCGGCGATGAAACCAGCGACGGGCTTCCAGCGGCCTTTTTTGCGCTGATCCGCGAGGAATTCTGCGGCTTCTTCTTCTGCAGAGCCACCGATCTCACCGATCATGATGATCGAGTGGGTCTCATCATCGTCGAGGAAGAGATCCAGAACGTCGATGTGCTCGGTGCCCTTGATGGGATCACCACCGATGCCCACAGCCGAAGACTGGCCAAGGCCGATGTCGGAGGTCTGTTTCACCGCTTCATAGGTCAGGGTGCCGGAGCGCGACACAACCCCAACAGAGCCACGCTGGTGGATGTGACCGGGCATGATGCCGATCTTGCAGGCGTCAGGCGTGATCACACCGGGGCAGTTGGGGCCGATCAGGCGCGATTTAGAGCCTTCCAGCGCGCGCTGCACCCGCATCATGTCCAGCACCGGGATACCTTCGGTGATGCAGACGATCAGTTCCATCTCGGCGTCAATCGCCTCGAGGATCGAATCGGCGGCAAAGGGGGGCGGCACATAGATCACCGAAGCATTGGCTTCGGTCACGTGCCTGGCCTCGTGCACCGAGTTGAAGACGGGCAGGTTCAGGTGGGTCTGACCACCCTTGCCGGGCGTGACGCCGCCAACCATTTTGGTGCCATAGGCAATGGCCTGTTCAGAGTGAAAGGTGCCCTGCGAGCCGGTGAAGCCCTGACAGATTACCTTGGTGTTTTCGTCGATGAGGACTGCCATTTGAGGAGTCTCCTAATTTGACTTGAGAAAGACTGCTTCCATCAAGGAAGCTTTCTCTTTTCGATGAAACTTGACTTCGAGTGTGATGAGGTCGGGGTAGCCTGCTTCCCAAGCGGTGCCGAAGGTGAACCCGCCAGAAAGGTCAGTTCTGTGGCTTGGCCCTTGGGGCAAGCGCTGCTGAGCTTGGCTTGTAAGACCCTTCGCGTAGGATGCGTCTGTTCCATATTGAGTGACGAGGAGGCGGACATAGTCTGTATTGAGAGACGCGCGATGGTCACGAATACCGACAATGTAAAAATCTTCGTCTGCGTTGGCTGCTTCTAAGTAGCTTAGGTAGCTGCCAGTGCTTTCTTTGGAAACAATGCGAAGTCCTGCCTGGATAGACAATTTCTCTAAGGCTTCAAGGTTCGGGACCGTTTGCACGGCACGATCAAAAAGCGAAACAAACTTGTCTTGTGAAACCGCTGTCTCCGCCTGTGACGGAGCCGCAATGAGCACGGACAAAATTGCAAAGAGAAATTGACGAAGCATTCCCTGACTTACCCTTTAACCGCTTTTACGATCTTCTCGGCGCCGTCAGAGAGGTTGTCGGCTGCGATCACGTCAAGACCAGAGGTGTTGATGATCTCTTTGCCGGCTTCCACATTGGTGCCCTCAAGGCGGACAACCAGCGGAACCTTCAGGCCCACTTCTTTGACCGCGGCAACAACGCCCTCGGCAATCACATCGCAGCGCATGATGCCGCCAAAGATGTTGACCAGGATGCCTTTGACCTGTGGATCAGAGGTGATGATCTTGAACGCCTCGGTGACTTTCTCTTTGGTGGCGCCGCCGCCAACGTCGAGGAAGTTTGCAGGCTCAGCGCCATACAGTTTGATGATGTCCATTGTGGCCATCGCCAGACCCGCACCGTTGACCATGCAGCCGATCTCACCGTCGAGCGCGATGTAGTTCAGGTCGTATTTCGACGCTTCCAGCTCTTTGGGGTCTTCTTCGGTGGTGTCGCGCAGTTCCGCAATATCGGGGTGGCGGTACATGGCGTTGCCGTCAAAGCTGACCTTGGCGTCGAGCACTTTCAGATCACCGGTGTCAGACACGATCAGCGGGTTGATTTCCAGCATCTCCATGTCTTTGTCGGTAAAGGCCTGGTACAGCTGGCCCATCAGTTTGACGCACTGCTTGATCTGCTGACCCTCGAGGCCAAGCGAGAAAGCGATGCGACGGCCGTGGAACGCCTGATAGCCGGTGGCCGGATCAACGCTGAACGACAGGATCTTTTCTGGGGTAGAGGCGGCAACCTCTTCGATGTCCATGCCGCCCTCAGTGGAGCAGACAAAGGAAATGCGCGAGGTCTGGCGATCAACCAGCAGCGCCAGGTACAATTCGGTCTGAATGCCCGAGCCCGCCTCAATATAGATGCGGTTGACCTGTTTGCCGACGGGGCCGGTCTGATGCGTGACCAGGGTGCGGCCCAGCATTTTCTTGGCTTCTTCCGAGGCCTCTTCGACCGATTTGGTGAGGCGTACACCGCCTTTTTCACCGGCATCGGCTTCTTTAAAAGAGCCCTTGCCGCGACCGCCGGCATGGATTTGTGCTTTTACCACCCAAAGCGGGCCGTCAAGCTCACCTGCGGCGGATTTGGCTTCGTCGGCCTTCAACACGATGCGACCGTCGGAAACTGGCGCTCCATAGCTGCGAAGAAGGGCCTTGGCCTGATATTCGTGGATGTTCATGAGAAACTGTCCCGTCTGGCTTCAATAATCTCTGTCATAACGCCGTCATAAGCCAAATCTTTAAAGGTTTTTCTTATGCCGCGCGGGTTTTTCACGAAGATTTTCACTATTTGTGATCACAGGTTTTTTACGTGTGATCACAACTGCGGCCAAACCAGTCGCCTGCGAAAGCGAATCAACCCGTGGGTTGGGGAGAGATGGTGCAACTAAGACAAAAGCCTTGAGTTGTCATTTTTCAAAAGACAGGGCCGGGCGCTGCGGCGTTGTTTGGGCGGTGGCGCGACGCTTGTCTGGCACTTGTTCTGGCCCTCACAGGGTGCGCGGCTGCGGTCGGACATAAAAAAGCCGCCGGAAACTCCGACGGCTTTAAGCTCTGCATGTGAGGGGGCTGCGCCTTTAGGCGAGCGAGCTGTCGATGGCCTTGCAGGCCTCAACCAGTCCCTGAACCGCTTTGACCGAGGTGTCGAACATGTCTTGCTCACTCTTGTTGAGCTTGATGTTGACGATCCGCTCAATGCCACCGGCACCAATCACGGTTGGCACGCCGACATACATGTCCTTGACGCCGAGATCGCCGTCACAGTAGGCGGCGCAGGGCAGAACGCGCTTTTGGTCCTTGAGATAGGCTTCGGCCATCTCGATTGCAGAGGCGGCAGGTGCGTAGAAGGCAGAGCCGGTTTTCAGCAAGCCAACGATTTCTGCGCCGCCATCACGGGTGCGCTGAACCATGGCGTCCAGTTTCTCTTGTGTGGTCCAACCCATGTCGATCAGATCGGGCAGGGGGATGCCGCCAACCGTAGAGTACCGCACGGAAGGCACCATGGTGTCGCCGTGGCCGCCCAGAACAAAGGCAGTGACGTCGCGCATGGAGACGTTGAATTCTTCTGCAAGGAAGTGACGGAAGCGCGCTGAATCAAGCACACCAGCCATGCCGCAGACCTTGTTCGCGGGCAGACCCGAGAATTTCTGCAGCGCCCAAACCATCGCATCCAGCGGGTTGGTGATGCAGATAACAAAGGCGTCGGGCGCATGGGCGGCAATGCCTTCACCAACGGACTTCATCACTTTGAGGTTGATGCCGAGCAGGTCATCACGGCTCATGCCGGGCTTGCGCGCCACACCTGCGGTTACGATGCAGACGTCTGCGCCGGCAATTGCGGCGTAGTCGCTGGAGCCGGACATGGCGGCGTCGATTTTCTCAACAGGGCCGGATTGGGCGATGTCGAGCGCTTTGCCTTGGGGAAGGCCGTCAGCGATATCAAACAGGACAACATCGCCCAGTTCTTTGATGGCTGCGAGGTGAGCGAGCGTGCCGCCGATGTTGCCTGCGCCGATAAGCGCGATCTTGGGTCTGGCCATGGGGATTTCTCTCCGGTCGGGTTGAAATTGGGTGGATGCCTACGCCCTCCCGCGCGCCCGCGCAAGGGTTCTGCACCGCGGCATTGCGGAAGCTGACGCGTATCAGTCACAGATTGCTAGCGCTAAACCTCTTGCAAACAAGGGATATGGGGTCATCCCTTTTTACGACATTGCTCTCTATGTTTTTCGCTTTTGTGATCCGGCGTACCGTTTTGGGTCCGGTCTTGCGGGCACCTGTGGGACTGCCCGAGGACAGATTGGAACGCAGGAGGGTTTCGATTCTTGTCGCGCAGGCCTCGGGTTACGGCCCATTCAGGTGAGGAATGAGTTGCCGAAAGCCTTTATGGCCAAAACGGGTAGGGCCAAAGCTGGCTTTTCCGGCACTGCAGAGGTGGGGGAGGGGTGTCCGGAAAAGCCAGCGCCATCGTGATGGGCGCGTGCGTGCGTTCAAGGGCCTTATCGATCCTCTGAAACGCTTCGCTCAATGCGATGGCACATGAATGCGGTGGCGCGTCGCGCATGGTCAGTGAGACCCAGGACAGGGTCTCACTGCTGCGTTCTGATCTGGTGATACTGATCTGGCAGCTGAGGGCAGGCAGGATGGGGGCAGGCAGGGAGTGGGGGCGGCCACTGCGCAGCCCATCAACAGATCGCGCCAATCACGGCACTGACATTGGGCTGTCGCTGCGATCAGCGGAATAAGCGCTTAGGGGGGGCTTTAAAAAGGCCAGAGCCGCTCAGGCGTCGTTGTCGACGGAGGGCACTGCTTCTGCCAGGGCTTCAAAGGACTGCCCCGAGGCCATCAGGCAGGTCATGCCCGTGGGCATCGTGACCGTGATGGTCCAGCTGCCGCTCTCGGCTGAGGCAAAGGTCTCCATGACCATTCCCTGCTGGCCCATGCCAATAGCCTGGCGGCTTTCGCCGTATTTTTCAGCAAGCCGTGCAATGACAACCTCGCGCGGTGCGCAGTTGCGGCCCTGGGCGGCCACGGGGGCGGCGGTCATAAGTCCGGTGATAAGGCTCAGTACAGACAGGCCAAGTGTAGTTTTAAACATCGTCTTCTCCATGGGTTTTACCCGTTGCCGAACGGCCGATCTGAAAGAGAGCGGTCAGATGACCTCTCTGCGAACCCAACAGATCTGGGGCCGGTTTCGTGTGACGTAATCGTTATGCAGGCCTTTGACCTGATGTATTCTCAACGGGCTTTTGCCCTCACAGAAAGAGATCCTTTGTCGAAGCCCAGTCACCGAAACCCGGAGGCCAAATCTCAGCTCTGATCCCTGACCTTTCGGTCTCTGCGATATGAAAAGTTTGCCAAGGACACTTTGAAAAACGGTTAATTTGCCGACCTGAAGTGAAGATTGGAAATGTCAAGTCAAAATACCCTTTTTCATGTGCGGCTTAGCCCGGCGCCCTGGCAGTGTCGTGAGGTCGTTTCTGCAATGCGGCATGAATGCTCTTGAAAGTTTCCGCCCGAATCTGTAGCCGTTTGCGCAACAAAATAACCTGGAGGTTTCCTTATGGATCCGCGCACCCGCCCCTATCGTTCGGTACTCTACATCCCCGGCTCCAAACCCCGGGCGCTGGAAAAGGCAAAGGGCTTGCCGGTGGACGCGGTGATTTTTGACCTCGAGGATGCGGTCTCGGCGGAAGAAAAGGACAATGCGCGCGATATCCTGGCTGCAGCCCTGAAAGAGGGCGGCTACGGGGCGCGGGTGAAAATTGTCCGCATCAATGGCTTTGACACCCCTTGGGGTAAAGAGGATGCCAAAGCGGCGGCGTTGATGGATTGTGACGCCATTCTGCTGCCCAAGGTCTCGAACCCGGCGGATCTGGATGCATTGGCAGAGATCACCGGGGACAAGCCGCTTTGGGCGATGATGGAGACGCCACGCGGCATGCTGAACGCTGCCGCCATCGCGGCGCATCCCAAATTGCAGGGCATGGTCATGGGCACCAATGATCTGGCCAAAGAGCTGCAGACCCGGTTTCGCGCTGATCGTTTGCCGATGATGGCGGGGCTGGGTCTGTGCCTGCTGGCCGCCAAGGCCGAGGGGCTGATCATTGTTGACGGTGTCTACAACGCCTTCAAAGATGACGACGGTCTGAAAGAGGAAAGCACCCAGGGGCGCGACATGGGCTTTGATGGCAAGACCCTGATCCACCCGGCGCAGGTCGATGTGGCCAATGCGGCCTTTGCTCCCAGCGCAGACGAGATCGATCTGGCCCGGCGTCAGATCACCGCCTTTGAGGAGGTCGAGGCCTCAGGGCAGGGCGTGGCGGTTGTGGACGGCAAGATCGTGGAAAACCTGCATGTGGCCACCGCGCGCGAAATCCTTGCAAAAGCGGATGCAATTGCTGCCATTTCCGCCTAGGTGTTAACAAAATTAACATCTATGGGAGACTGACATGACACTTTTGGTCCTAGGCATCCTGCTGTGGTGGGGGGCGCATCTGTTCAAGCGCGTCGCCCCCGGCATCCGTGAACCGATGGGCACCAAGGGCAAGGGCATTGTGGCCGTTGCTTTGGTGCTGAGTATTGTTCTTATGGTGCTGGGCTATCGCTCGGCCGAGAGCTTTGAGCTGGCGCTGTATCCGCCGTTTTTGCAGCATATCAACAATCTTCTGATGCTGATCGCGCTTTATTTCACCAGCCCCGGCCCGACCAAGGGGGCGATCTTTTATAAAATGCGTCACCCAATGCTGTTTGGCTTTGCGCTCTGGGCGGTTGCACATCTTCTGGTCAACTGGGATCCGGCGTCCTTTGTGCTGTTTGGCGGCTTGCTGGCCTGGGCGCTGGTCGAGATGGTGGTGATCAACCGGGCAGAGCCCAACTGGACACCAAAACCCAAAGGCAGCATCAAAAAGGATGCGATGTTCTTTGCGATCTCCATCGTACTGCTGGCGGTCATTGGCCTTATTCACGGGCTGGTTGGCCCCTCACCGTTTCCAGAAGGCTGAGGCATGAAGCTGTACCGGTTCCTGAGCGAAGACGACACCTCTGCCTTTTGTCACAAGGTGACCGATGCGTTGAACAAAGGGTGGGAGCTGCATGGCTGCCCAACCCAGACCTTTGATCCGGTCAAAGGCATCATGCGTTGCGGTCAGTCTGTGGTGAAAGAGGTGGATGGCACCTACACACCCGAGACAAAACTGGGAGAACACTGATGGCCAAGACCAGAGTGGCAAAAACCAATTCAGGCCGATTTTTTGAGGACTACGCCCTGGGCGATGTGATCCGCCATGCGGTGCCGCGCACCGTCTCTGGGGGCGAGCGCGCACTGTATCATGCGCTCTACCCGGCGCGTCATGCGCTCTATTCCTCGGATGAATTTGCCCGCCGCTCTGGTCTGCCAAAGGCGCCGCTGGACGATCTGGCCGCCTTTCACATCGTCTTTGGCAAGACGGTGCCGGATGTTTCGCTGAACGCGGTGGCCAACCTGGGCTACGCCGAGGGGCGCTGGCTGCTGCCGGTCTATGAGGGGGACACGCTGCGCTCTGAGAGCGAAGTGATTGGTGTCAAGCAGAACTCCAACGGCAAGTCCGGTGTGGTCTATGTGCGGACACGCGGCCTGAACCAGCGCGACGAGACGGTGATGGAATATGTGCGCTGGGTGATGGTGCGCAAAGGCGATCTGGACGCGCCCGCGCCCGAGACCGTGCTGCCGGACCTAACAAAGGTCATTCCGGCGGATCAGCTGGTGGTGCCTGCGGGGCTGGATTTCAGCGATTACGATTTTGATCTTGCGGGAGAAGCGCATCGTTGGGGTGACTACGCGGTGGGCGAGACCATCAACCACGTCGATGGCGTCACCATTGAGGAGGCCGAGCATATGCTGGCCACCCGCCTGTGGCAGAACACCGCCAAGGTGCATTTTGACAATACCGCACGCCCGGATGGCACCCGGCTGATCTATGGCGGCCACGTGATCTCGATGGCACGGGCGCTGTCGTTCAATGGTCTGGCCAATGCGCAGATGATTGTGGGCCTCAATGGCGGGGCGCATGCCAACCCTTGTCTTTCGGGCACCACCATCCGCGCCTGGTCCGAGGTGCTGGACAAGGCCGACACAGACGCCCCCGGTGTGGGCGCTCTTCGCCTGCGTCTGGTGGCCACCAAAGGTGGCGAGCCTTTTGATCTGAAGGGTGAGGATGGCAAATACCTGCCAGACGTGCTGCTGGATCTGGATTATTGGGCCTTGATGCCTAAATAATCGGGCCCATATCTCATAGTTGCTTCCAGAATGGCCATGCGGCAGTGCGCGTGGCCATTTGTGTTTTTTACGCGTGAAAAGCTCATAGCCTTGTGTTTGTCCGTTCCCTTTAGCAGCCAAAAGGGGGTGACGGCATCAAAACTTCTGGCCTAGACTTTTATCATGAGGATCAAAGCCCGTCTCCTTGCTGGTTTCATCTCAGTGCTGCCGCTGCCTGTTTTGGCCTGCGATCTGGCGCTGGTACTGGCCGTGGATGTCTCGGGCTCGGTGGATGCCACCGAGTATCGCATTCAGATGGACGGCCTTGCAGCGGGGCTGCGTGATGGTGTGGTCTCTGAGGCACTGGTACGGGCGCAGGCGCAGGTCACGCTGATCCAGTGGTCCGGGCGGGCCCGGCAGGAGGTCTCTATTCCTTGGACGGCGACCCACACATTCGGAGATGTCGAGGCTCTGGCCCAAAGCATCGAAGCCGCGCCGCGTCCCTGGCGCAACTATTCCACCGCTTTGGGCGAGGCGCTTTTGCTGGGGCTGACACAGTTCTCGAGGGGGGCTGACTGTGACAAGCGGGTGATCGATGTGTCCGGTGACGGCTATTCTAACGAGGGCATTGAGCCCGCCGCGCTGAAGCCCCGGCTGAAGGCGGCGGGGGTCACCGTCAATGCCATCGCCATTGAACAGAGCGAGCCCGAGTTGACAGCCTATTTCTATGAACACGTGATCCGGGGCGAAGGTGCGTTTGTGGAGACGGCGCGCAGCTTTCGCGACTATCCCGAAAAGATCCGCCGCAAGCTGGTGCGCGAAGTCGCGCGCAAAACTGCCGCAAATGCACCGCCAATTCAGCAACGCGACCGTAATTTACAAAGATTTGTTGTGAGGGGGGCTGATTCTGCAAAAGATTTCAGGTAATGGAATTTTGTGATCACTGGGCGGTTTCCTGTGATCACGAAACATCTTTTTTTGCAAAACAGGTCAAATAACAGCAGAAATTTACCTGTCGTTTGCGTGACAGCAGGCAAAAATCAGCTAAAACATCACCAGCTAACTGTAAAGGAGCCACCATGGCCGACGCCAATCGCGGCAACCGCCCGCTTTCTCCATTTATGATCGGGTCATACTACCGGCCCCAGATGACGTCTATTTCGTCTATTATGGTCCGCATCACCGGGATCGCTACGCTTGGCCTGGCAGTGCTGGTGGTGGGCTGGCTGGTGGCTGCTGCAACCTCTGCAGAGGCCTTTGCCCTGGTCGACGGTCTGCTGCGCAGCTGGTTTGGTGATTTGGTTCTGCTCGGCGCGACCTGGGCACTGTGGTATCACGTCCTGGGACGCCTGCGGCATGTGATCTGGGATTTCGGCTACTGCGTCGAGATCACGGTTTCAGAACGGATGGGCCTGGGCATGTTTGTTGGCGCAACCGTCCTGACAGTAATCACTGCCCTCGTGGTGTAAGGCGCGACCCATGCAATATCTGACCGACCGCAAACGAGCCCAGGGTCTGGGTGCAAGCCGCACCGGCACCAAGCATCACTGGCAGATGCTTGTCAGCTCGATCCTGATGATCCCCACGGTTCCACTGTTTATTTTCACGTTTGGCTACGGTCTGGGCGGCAGCTATGAAGAGGTTCTGGCCTATTTCAGCCGCCCCATCCCGGCCATCATCATGGCACTAAGCCTGATCGTGATCATCCAGCACGTCATGCGCGAAGCCCATGAGGCGATCGAGGATTATGTCCACGGGACAAAGGCCAAGCTCGCGATTGTCGCCGTGACCGCCTTTTCCTACACGATGATCACTGCGGGCCTTTTCGCCCTTGTTAAACTCGCTCTTTAGAATATGCGCGGTAAGGAATAAAACGATGACAGCAGCATATGAATATGAAACCCACGAATACGACGTCGTTGTTGTAGGCGCAGGTGGTGCAGGTTTGCGGGCGACGCTCGGCATGGCCGAACAGGGGCTGCGCACGGCCTGCGTGACCAAGGTTTTCCCAACCCGGTCGCACACGGTAGCGGCACAGGGCGGCATTGCCGCCTCTTTGTCGAACATGGGGCCCGATAACTGGCAGTGGCATATGTATGACACGGTCAAAGGCTCTGACTGGCTGGGCGACACGGATGCGATGGAATACCTCGCCCGCGAAGCCCCCAAAGCGGTCTATGAGCTGGAGCACTACGGTGTGCCGTTCAGCCGTACCGAAGAGGGCAAGATCTATCAGCGTCCCTTTGGTGGCCACACCACTGAGTTCGGCGAAGGCCCTGCAGTGCAGCGCACCTGTGCTGCGGCGGACCGGACCGGCCATGCCATTCTGCACACGCTTTATGGGCAGTCGCTGAAGAACAACGCTGAATTCTACATCGAATATTTTGCCATCGACCTGATCATGTCGGACGAGGGCGAATGTCAGGGCGTGGTCTGCTGGAAGCTTGATGACGGCACCATGCATGTCTTCAATGCCAAGATGGTTGTTCTGGCCACCGGCGGCTATGGCCGTGCCTTCTTCTCGGCCACCTCGGCCCATACCTGCACCGGCGACGGTGGCGGCATGGTGGCACGGGCGGGTCTGGCGCTGCAGGACATGGAATTTGTCCAGTTCCACCCCACCGGCATCTACGGCTCTGGCTGTCTGATCACCGAGGGTGCGCGCGGCGAAGGCGGCTATCTGACCAACTCTGAAGGTGAGCGTTTCATGGAGCGCTATGCGCCCCAGTATAAAGACCTTGCCCCCCGTGACTATGTTTCGCGCTCCATGACCATGGAGATCCGCGAAGGCCGCGGTGTGGGCGAACATGGTGATCACATTCACCTGAACCTCAGCCACCTGCCGCCCGAGGCCCTGGCAGAGCGTTTGCCGGGTATCTCTGAGAGCGCCAAGATCTTTGCCGGTGTTGATGTTACCAAAGAGCCGATCCCGGTTCTGCCCACGGTGCACTACAACATGGGCGGCATTCCAACCAACTATTGGGGCGAAGTGCTGAACCCAAGCGTTGATAACCCAACCGGCGTTGTGCCTGGCCTGATGGCCGTGGGCGAAGCGGGCTGTGCCTCGGTGCATGGGGCCAACCGTCTGGGGTCGAACTCGCTGATTGACCTTGTGGTCTTTGGTCGGGCTGCGGCCATCCGCGCCGGTAAGATCGTTGACGCAGAGGCGCCGAACCCGGTGCTGAACCAGCCCTCGGTCGATAAGGCCTTTGATCGCTTTGACGGGCTTCGTAATGCCAATGGCGGTATCGCCACGGCGGATCTGCGTCTGGAAATGCAGCGCACCATGCAGTCGGATGCTGCCGTGTTCCGGACTGACAAGTCGCTGAAAGAGGGCGTCGAGAAGATGACCGAGATTGCGGGCAAGATGGGGGACCTCAAGGTCACTGATCGCTCGCTGGTGTGGAACTCGGACCTGATGGAGACGCTGGAGCTAGCCAACCTGATGCCAAACGCGCTGGCCACCATTCACGGCGCCGAAGCGCGCCGCGAAAGCCGTGGTGCCCACGCGCATGAGGACTATTCCACACGGGATGATGAAAACTGGCGGGTCCATACCGTCAGCCGTGTCGACGACACCAAGGTGGATCTCAGCTATCGCCCTGTCGTCCTGGACCGTCTGACCACCGAAGAAGAAGGTGGCATCAGCCTGGCGCGGATCGCTCCAAAAGCGCGTACCTTCTGATATGAGGGCACCCTGGGATATCAAAGTGGTGCTGCCGGGCCTTATGGCCCTGCTGCTGTCGGCCTGTGCCGACATGCCCGAGATATCCCAGAGCGCTCTGCCAGCGGGCTACGCCCTGATGCCCGGTGATGCTGCCCTCTGGCAAAGCCTGAGTGAGGCAGAGCAAAGGCGTGCTTTGGCGTTCTTGTCTGATGGCTCGACCATCCGGTCCTCGCTTGCAGGGGACTATTGATGGCGACATTAGACAGTTCCGCACTGGACAGATCGCTGCCGCGCGAATGGCAGGCACTTGGCTTTACGCCGGGCCTCAGCCTGCGGGTGTTTGGTATGCGCCGGTCGGGCAATCACGCCATTCTGTCCTGGTTGCAACGCAATGCACCTGGGGGGCGTTCGGTCTTTCTGAACAATTGCAAACCCGGCACTGATCCGTTGCAGAACTCGCGCGGGATCGAGGTCAATGGCACCCATGCCTCGCAGAACAAGGCCAGACGTGACATGACGTCGGTGACCCGTGAGGCGGCTGATGGCGCGCTTTTGCTGGTCTCCTATGAGGACACCAGCCCGGCAGAGTTTGGTGTCTCCCGCAAGGTCTCGGGCAGCTTTGATGAGGCGCTGTTTTCCCACAATATCCTGATCTACCGAAGCTTTCTGAACTGGTCGGCCTCGCTGCTGAAAAAGATGCAGGGCAATGAGGCCTACAGTCTGGTGCGCCGCAATGCGATTTTGCTGCGCACGGTGGACAGCTATACCCGGCTGCTGGAGCTGGTGCGCCAGGCACGGGATCTTGGGCTTGTCGCGATCTGCTATGACCGCTGGGTCGCCAGCGAAAGCTATCGTGCAGAGCTGTTGCAGGACCTGGGACTGCAGCAGCAGGACAATGGCCTTGGCAAGGTGCAGGCCTACGGGGGGGGATCCTCGTTCCAAAAAGAGGCGGCGTCCGCGGCTGAGTTGCAGACAGACAGGCGCTGGACCCAGATGCGGGGTGAACCAGAGTATCAGGCGGTTTTGCATCTGGCGGCGCGGGACACCGCCCTGATGGCCGCGCTCGGCGCTTTGTTTCCCAAGGACGCAGCCTATCTGAAATCGGTGGCCGAACAGGCGCCTTTGCCGCAGGGGGAGATCTCATGATCCATGCCTCCTGTCGCCAGAACCTGACTATGACCTCATCCGGGGTTGTTATTGATTTTCGGCGGGGCCTGTTGGCTTTGCCGTTCCATCCGATCTCCTGCCAGCTGAGGGCTTTTGCCCTTGGTGTGGCAGGTCGCTAAGCAAGGAGAACGATCTATGGTCGAATTCGCACTTCCGAAAAATTCCAAGATCACCACAGGCAAGACGTGGCCCAAGCCGGACGGCGCGACCAATGTGCGCAAGTTCAAAATCTATCGCTGGAATCCGGACGATGGCAAGAACCCGCAGGTTGATACCTATTTCCTCGACATGGACAAATGTGGTCCCATGATCCTGGACGCGCTGATCAAGATCAAAAATGAAGTTGATCCCACGCTGACCTTCCGGCGCTCGTGCCGCGAGGGCATTTGTGGCTCTTGCGCGATGAATGTCGACGGTATCAACACGCTAGCCTGTATCTACGGGCTGGATGAGGTCAAGGGCGACGTTAAGATCTACCCGCTGCCGCATATGTCGGTGGTGAAGGATCTGATCCCGGATCTGACGCATTTTTATGCCCAGCACGCCTCGATCATGCCCTGGCTGGAAACCAAAACCAACGCCCCCGCGAAAGAGTGGCGTCAGTCTATTGAGGACCGCAAAAAGCTCGATGGTCTGTATGAATGCGTAATGTGCGCCAGCTGCTCGACCTCTTGTCCGAGCTACTGGTGGAATGGCGACAAATACCTCGGGCCAGCCGCCTTGCTGCATGCCTATCGCTGGATCATCGACAGCCGTGATGAGGCGACTCCAGAGCGTCTTGACCAGCTTGAGGACCCCTTTAAACTGTATCGCTGCCACACCATCATGAACTGCACCAAGACCTGCCCCAAGGGTCTGAACCCGGCGGCAGCGATTGCGCATATCAAGCATATGATGGTCGACCGCGCGGTCTGATCCGCCCGGATAGTCCAAATGGATAGCCCGTCATTGCGGTATGATTTTAACCCTCGGGCAGCTGGACTGTCCGGGGTTTTTTGTTTGAGATGAGGACGCCACGAGGCTAAAGGGGTGCCATGCCTGTTTTGATATTGCTCCTGCTGACCGGTGTGTTTGGCTATTTTGTCTGGCGTCGCAAGACCAGCACCCTGAGCCGCGATTGTCGCTGGCGTCAGCAGCGCAGCCAGCACCGTTGGCAGTGCAGCAATTGCGGTGCGGTGCAGCCCGGTGCAGCAGAGCCACGGGACTGCCTGCGGGGCAAATAAGCTCCACGTGGCATTGCTGCCATGGGTGGGTGCGGGCGTCGCGTTTTCTGCCTCAGCTGCAAGAAAACGCTTGATCGACTCGCGGCTTTGCCCGATAGCGCGACACAAGACGCCAACGCACGCGCCTCTGTCCCAAGGGTCTCAACCCATGGGTACGTAGCGACGGTAACGTCTCTGATGGAACTGAGCGGTCATATATGGCCGGGTCTTTTGGAGATGACCATGAACGCATTTGTAATCGGGGCTGCAGCTGTTGCTGAGCAGTCCCCAGTCTTGCCATCCGCTGACACGCATACTCCAGCCCGCGCGCGGCATCTGGACTATATCGCCCAGAACAGTTTTGAGCGCCCGACGCTGGTGGTTGATGTTGAGGCCGTAGCAACACAGTACCGGGCTCTGGCCCGCGGTCTGGGGCGGGCACAGATTCACTATGCAGTAAAGGCCAACCCAGACGCGGCGATCCTGCGCCGATTGGTGGCAGAGGGCGCGCATTTTGATGCGGCAAGCCGGGCTGAGATCGAAATGTGTCTGGCCGCAGGCGCGGCTCCGGATCAGATCAGCTTTGGCAATACAATCAAACGCTCTGCTGATATCGCCTTTGCCTATGCGGCGGGGATCACTCATTTTGCCGCCGATTCGCGTGAAGAGCTGGAAAAGCTGTGCGAACATGCGCCGGGCGCCACTGTGTGCCTGCGTCTGATTGTGGAAAACAGCGCCGCTGACTGGCCGCTGAGCCGCAAATTTGGCAGCGCACCTGATGAGGCGCTGGTGTTGATGGGCTATGCGGTGGAACTGGGACTGCAGGTTGCGGGGCTGTCGTTCCACGTGGGCTCACAAACCCGCGCGCCCTTGATGTGGGTAGAGACCCTGGATCAGGTCGCAGCGCTGTGGCAGCGCGCCAAAGAGGCCGGGTACACCCTGAGCCTGCTCAATATCGGTGGAGGTTTTCCGGCCAGCTACGGTAGTGCTGTGCAGGGTGCCGAGAGCTATGCCACCGAAGTTATGGCACTGGTTGAGGCGCGGTTTGCACAGGTGCCGCAGATCATGGCAGAGCCGGGCCGCGGCCTGGTCGCCGAGGCAGGCGCCATTGCCGCTGAGGTGCTGCTGGTCTCCAAAAAACATCAGAATGACCTGCATCGCTGGGTCTATTTGGATATTGGCAAATTCTCCGGGCTGGCAGAAACCATGGATGAGGCGATCCGCTACCGGATCACCACGGCGCGCGACCATGAGGCGACGGGCAGCTGCGTGCTGGCGGGCCCCTCCTGTGACAGCGCCGATGTGCTCTATGAAAAACAGCCGGTGCAGCTGCCTGTCGGGCTGCGGTCAGGCGACCGGGTGGTGATCCATTCCTGTGGCGCCTATACCTCGACCTATGCCTCGGTTGGATTTAACGGATTTGCGCCGCTTGACGTGGTCGTGATCTAAAACGACAGAGCTATACGCTGCGCGCGGCTTGCAGTGGGCGTGGGAAAGAGGCCTAGTTGTGCCAAACAACGAAAAGGTCCGTCCCATGCCGCAAACACCCTTTCCGGCTCCTGCCGATGCAGAGGCCCGTCGCGCCGTAAAACCGGTGATCTGTTATCCCAATGAAACGCTGCCCCAGCCGGACCTGGCCCTGTACCGGGCGGCGCGTCAGGGGGCCAGCAAGGTGGCCGAGGTTCTGGTGCCGCCGCGCGATGCCGCTTGTTTTGAGGTGCTTGCGGGGCATTTCTTTCGGATCTCTTCGGTGCAGGGCGCGCAAGTGGGTGATCTGAACCTGTGGAACCGTGAGGATCTCAACGAGCGGTTTTATTCCGGCAAGACCCGGGCGTTGCATGGCACTCATATCACCACAGGGGAGCGCATGTGGACGAGTTTTCCTATGATGCGGCCGATGGCGACGATTATCGCAGACACGCTGGGCTGGTATGGCATCGATGCATTCGGAGGATCAGTGCATGACGTCATTGGCACCCGTTGCGATCCCTATACCGGCAATCTGCTGGCCGGGAGCCAATATCACCACTGCTGCCATTCCAACCTCACCCGCGCGCTGGCGGATCACATGGGTCTCAGTCTGGCTGAGGCCGAAAGCCATGTGCATGATGTGCTCAACGTCTTTATGTGCACCGGCTTCAGTCGCGACACCGGCCAGTATTTCATGAAACAAAGCCCAGTGCGCCCGGGCGACTATCTGGAGTTCTTTGCGGAAATCCCGCTTTTGGGCGCCCTGAGCGCCTGCCCCGGTGGCGATTGTTCCGCAGAGCATTCCAGCGACACGGCGGCGTGCTATCCACTATTGGTGGAAGTCTTTGCGCCGCAAGAGGACGCATTGGCGGGCTGGCAAAGCCCTGAGCGCAATGGTTACGACCAAAGCCATGGCCGCTGAGGAGTGAGTGCAGCCCTGCAGGTAGCGACCCCGCTTTGGGCCCGGCAGCGCGCCTTAACGGCGCGCTGCGTCACCGTTATACATAAAGGCCTGCATTAAGAGAGTTCTGAAAAAAGAAAAGACGACCGCAGGGGGCGCCTGATCAAAAAGAACCTGATGCAGGCCAGTAGCCGCTTTGATGTCAGGCGAAGGCGGCTTCCAGGGCGATCTCGACCATATCACCAAAGCTGCGCTCGCGTTGATCCGAGGGCAGGGCTTCACCGGTGCCCAAATGGTCGGACACTGTCAGCACAGCCAAAGCGCGGCATTGATAGCGGGCTGCCAGCGTATAAAGTTCGGCGGCCTCCATCTCAACACCCAGAATGCCATGCCGCACCATCTGCTCGTTCAGGTCGGGGCGTTCGTCATAAAACGTGTCGGAGGAATAGATGCCGCCAACATGTATGCCAATGTCGCGCGATTGCGCGGCCTGAGACGCCGCTTGCAAAAGGGACCAATCCGCAGTTGGTGCGAAATTCAATTCCTTAAAAATACTTTGTGAGGGGGAGGCGACCGTGGAGGCTGTCATTGCCAAAATCACGTCGCGTAGTTTGACCTGTGGCTGCATGCCGCCACAGGACCCGATGCGAATTAGCGTTTTTGCGCCAAAGTCACGGATTAATTCATTGGCGTAAATGGAGAGGGAGGGCATTCCCATGCCGCTGCCCTGAATTGTAACACGATTTCCATTCCAGCTGCCGGTATAGCCCAGCATGCCACGGACTTCATTTACCAGCTTGGCATCCTGCAAAAAATTCTCAGCAGCCCATTTGGCCCGATAAGGGTCGCCTGGCATAAGAACAGTTTCTGCAATGTCGCCTTTTGAAGCGCCGATGTGAATGGTCATAGGTTTTCTCCAGTCCGGAATCAGATTTCCAGTTCAGAGATGTCCATACCAGAGGTCATGGCGGAATGCACCCAATGAGGTTTGCGTCCACGGCCACTCCAGGTTTCCTCTGGGTTGTGCGGGTTACGGTATTTTGCGGCTGCCTTTTGTTTCTTGGCGGAGCCCCGCTGCAAGCCTGCAATTTCGTCCAAAGAAAAACCAAACTGGGCAGCGGCTTCTTCTGCCGCTTTAATCGCAGCCTTGCGCTCACGCTGTTCGGCATCTTTCAAGGCATCATCAATGCCGGTCTTTAGCTCAAGAAGCTCTTTTCGGGACATAGCCGAAAGGTCAAAGCTCATTTTGATACTCCAAGTTTAAATGCGGCACATCTTTTGACGTGCAATTCTCTTTTCATGCCTAAAGATATAGGGACTTTCACCCCCCAATTCATGAAAAGAATCATATTTCTTTATAAAAACGACGTCATTCAATCTGGAGTGGGTCTGCCAATTTCACAATGTCCGCCATAATTGTGTTTAACTCAAAGTCTTTTGGCGTGTAAACGCGGGCGACACCCATCTTGAGCAGTTTTTCGGCGTCTTCATCTGGAATAATACCGCCGACCACAACCGGAATTTGGCCCAGATCGGCGGCCTTCATTTTCTGCATCAGATCTTCGACCAGGGGCAGGTGGCTGCCGGACAGGATGGACAGGCCAACCACATGAGCACCGTCGTCCTGGGCCTGGGCCACCAGTTCGTCGGGGGTCATACGGATGCCATCATAGGTGATGTCCATACCGCAATCCCGGGCGCGAAAAGCGATTTGCTCGGCGCCATTTGAGTGGCCATCCAGGCCGGGCTTGCCCACCACGAATTTCAACCGGCGGCCGAGCTGGTCTGAGACCGCATTGACCGCCTCGCGGAGATCTTCCAGCCCTTCGGTCTTGTTGGACGGGGAGCCCGACACGCCAGTGGGGCCGCGATAGGTGCCGTGCACCTGGCGCATTTCTTCGGCCCATTCGCCGGTTGTGACACCGGCCTTGGCCGCCGCAATCGAGGGGGGCATGATATTGCTGCCATCGCGGGCTGCAGCGCGCAGATCTGCCAGGGCCTTGGTGACCGCGTCATTGTCACGCGCGCGGCGCCAGGCATTTAGGCGCGAGATCTGTTCCTGCTCGACCGCCGGGTCAACAACCATGATGCCGCCATCTTCGGTCTGCAACGGCGAGGCTTCGCCCTCGGTCCAGCGGTTGACGCCAACCACAACGGTCTCGTTGCGCTCAATGCGGTTGAGGCGTTCAGCGTTGGAATCCACCAGCCGTGACTTCATATATTCAATTGAGGCCACAGCACCGCCCATGGATTGCAGGTTTGCCAGCTCGGCACGGGCGCCCTCTTTCAGCTCTTCGACTTTTTTGTCCACGGCCGGATTGCCCTCAAACAGGTCGTCAAATTCCAGCAGGTCCGTCTCATAGGCGAGGATCTGTTGCATCCGCATCGACCATTGCTGGTCCCAGGGGCGGGGCAGGCCAAGGGCTTCGTTCCAGGCGGGCAGCTGTACCGCCCGGGCGCGGGCCTTTTTCGACAGGGTCACCGCCAGCATCTCGATCAGAATACGGTAGACGTTGTTTTCCGGCTGCTGCTCCGTCAGCCCCAGCGAGTTCACCTGTACCCCGTAGCGGAAGCGGCGGAATTTAGGGTCTTCGACGCCATAACGGTCGCGGCAAATCTCATCCCAGAGATCGACAAAGGCGCGCATCTTGCACATCTCGGTGACAAAGCGGATGCCGGCATTCACAAAGAACGAGATCCGCCCGACCAGCGCCGGGAAATCCTCAGGGGCTATGCGCGGTTTCAGCTCGTCCAGCACGGCCTGTGCAGTTGCCAGCGCAAAGGCCAGCTCTTGTTCTGGCGTGGCACCGGCCTCCTGCAGATGGTAGGAGCAGACATTCATCGGGTTCCACTTGGGCACATTGGTGTAGCAGTACTCGGCCACATCGGCGATCATCTTCAGGCTGGGCTTGGGCGGGCAGATATAGGTGCCGCGGCTCAGATATTCCTTGATCAGGTCGTTTTGCACCGTGCCCTGTAGTTTGCTGACATCCGCGCCTTGTTGCTCGGCCGCCGCAATATAGAGCGACAGCAGCCAGGGCGCGGTGGCGTTGATGGTCATCGAGGTGTTCATCTGTTCCAGCGGGATCTGGTCGAACAGGCTGCGCATATCCCCAAGGTGGCCAACCGGCACGCCAACCTTACCAACCTCGCCACGCGCCAGAATGTGGTCGCTGTCATAGCCGGTCTGGGTGGGCAGATCAAAAGCCACCGACAGACCCGTCTGGCCCTTGGCCAGATTGGAGCGATAGAGCGCGTTTGAGGCCTCGGCAGTGGAGTGGCCGGCATAGGTCCGGATCAGCCAGGGACGATCTGTTTTGCGGTCATTCTGCATCTGCGACATGGCGAGCCTCAC
The DNA here is from genome assembly GCA_965641885.1 of Phaeobacter sp. SH40. Taxonomy (GTDB): domain Bacteria; phylum Pseudomonadota; class Alphaproteobacteria; order Rhodobacterales; family Rhodobacteraceae; genus Pseudophaeobacter. The sequence continues at coordinate 473,835 of OZ282574.1, forward strand.
GTTTCTGGTCGGTAATTTTATTTCGCTGAGGTGATCTAGACTGCAATTTTAGACCGGTGTCAATTCGCTGCATCGCGGCAATTTCCGCTTTTGCAGGGGATTTTGCCGAAACGCGGCGGCACGGGCGGGTGGCTTTGCTCAGGGAATTGCCGCATCCCTGCTTTGCTGCCAAACTCTGCAGGATGAGCGAGATGATCGAACTCCCCCTGTGGCTATTTGTGTTGATTCTGCTGTTTGCGGCGGTCACCTTTGCCTCGCATTTTCTGTTTCCCTCGGTGCGCTGGTTTTTCCGTCGTCGGTTTGAACGGGCGGTGGAGCGGGTGAACCGGCGGCTTGAGCGCCCTATCGAGCCATTCAAACTGACCCGGCGCTATGACATGATCCAGCGGCTGGTATATGATCCCGAGGTGGCAAAGGCGATTGCCCAGCATGCCGCCGACCAGGGCGTGCCTGAGAACGTGGCGTTTCAGCAGGCCCGCCGCTACGCCCGCGAGATTGTGCCGGCGTTTTCGGCCTTTGCCTATTTCGGCTTTGCCATCCGGGCGGCGCGCTGGCTGTCAAATGCGATCTACCGCGTGCGTCTTGGCTATCAGGATGAGGCAGCGCTGCGGCAGCTTGATCCCAATGCGACGCTGATTTTTGTGATGAACCACCGATCCAATATGGACTACGTGCTGGTGACCTATTTGGCTGCACGGCGCTCGGCGCTGTCCTATGCGGTGGGAGAATGGGCGCGGGTCTGGCCCCTGTCTGGCCTGATCCGGGCCATGGGCGCTTATTTTATCCGGCGCAAATCCCGCAATGATCTCTATCGCCGGGTGCTTGCGGCCTATATGCGGCTGGCGACCCAGGGGGGGGCGACGCAGGCGATGTTCCCCGAGGGCGGACTTAGTCTGGATGGGGCGCTGGCCGCGCCGCGGCTGGGGCTGCTAAAGTACATCGTTGAGGCCGCAGACCCCTACGGTGCCGACCCGCAGGGCCGGGATGTGGTCTTTGTGCCGGTGGGGCTGAACTATGACTGGGTTCTGGAGGACACAATTCTGACCTCTGCGGCCCGTGCAGGCGAGCGCCGTTTCAGGGCGCGGATCGGTGTGGTCATGGGGCGCGTCCTGCGTCAGCTCTGGCTGTGGATGACGGGACGCTACCATCGCTTTGGCTATGCGGCGGTGACCTTTGGCCGCCCTCTCAGCCTGCGGGCCTTTGCGCATGCGCACAAGGCCGCGCGGGAAGAGGTGCCGGAGACCGCCTCCGGCCGACATCTGACACAGGATCTGGCCACTGAATTGATCGCGCGGATAGGCACGGCCGTGCCGGTTTTGCCGGTGCCAATGGCAGCCTGGCTTCTTTTGCAGCACGGCCCGATGAGCGCCGATGTGCTGTCACACCGCATGACAGTCCTGAGTGCGCAGATGGCTCCGGTCTCGGTGCATCATCATAGCGCGTCTCTGAGCTCTGAAGCCGAGTCAGCCGCCCGTATCCTGTCGATGCGTGGCCTGATCACGCGCAAAAAGGGCCTTTTGATCCCGGAGCGCGGCAAACGCGACCTGTTGATCTACTATGCCAACTCGATCGCCCATCTGGTGCCGCAAAGCGCTTTGGGTCTGGGGTCCGGGGAGAATGCTGCGACTGCTAAGGGAAATTCTGCATCCGCGAGGTCATAAAGTTACAAAATGACCCCACTAGGGGTTGCAATGTTACTCAGCTGTTTTTATCCCTCATGTAGACGCTGCGATTCTGCGCTGCAGCAATGACGCTTGAAAAAGGAGGCCACCATGGCTCTGGACACACAAAACGGACCCCTGTCTTACGAGGCTCCCGAAAAAGATCTCTATGAGGTCGGTGAAATGCCCCCCATGGGTTATGTGCCCAAGAAAATGTATGCCTGGGCAATTCGCAAAGAACGCCATGGTGACCCTGATACCGCCATGTTGCAGGAGGTGGTGGAAGTGCCCCAGCTCGACAGCCATGAAGTGCTGGTGCTGGTGATGGCTGCAGGCGTCAACTATAACGGTGTCTGGGCCGCGCTCGGCAAGCCGATCAGCCCCTTTGATGGCCACAAGCAGCCCTATCATATTGCGGGTTCGGACGCTGCGGGTATCGTCTGGGCCGTGGGTGACAAGGTAAAGCGCTGGAAGATCGGCGACGAGGTGGTGATCCACTGCAACCAGGATGACGGCGACGACGAAGAGTGCAACGGTGGCGATCCGATGTATTCTCCCAGCCAGCGGATCTGGGGTTATGAAACCCCTGATGGCTCGTTCAGCCAGTTCACCAATGTGCAGGCCCAGCAGCTGATGCCGCGCCCCAAGCACCTGACCTGGGAAGAAAGTGCCTGCTACACGCTGACACTGGCCACCGCCTACCGGATGCTGTTTGGTCATGAACCGCATGATCTGAAGCCCGGCCAGAACGTTCTGGTCTGGGGCGCCTCGGGTGGTCTTGGCTCATATGCGATCCAGCTGATCAACACCGCCGGCGCCAATGCCATCGGGGTGATCTCGGACGAGAGCAAGCGTGACTTTGTCATGGGGCTGGGCGCCAAGGGCGTGTTGAACCGCAAGGATTTCAACTGCTGGGGGCAGATGCCCACCGTGAACACGCCGGAATATGCCGCCTGGTTCAAAGAGGCCCGCAAGTTTGGCGCCGCCATCTGGGAAATCACCGGCAAGGGCAACAATGTCGACATGGTGTTTGAACACCCCGGCGAGGCGACCTTCCCGGTTTCGACCTTTGTCTGCAAAAAGGGTGGCATGGTGGTGATCTGTGCCGGCACCTCCGGCTTTAACCTGACCTTTGATGTGCGTTACATGTGGATGCACCAGAAACGCCTGCAGGGCTCGCACTTTGCCCACCTCAAGCAGGCCGCCTCTGCCAATAAGCTGATGGTTGAGCGTCGTCTGGACCCCTGCATGTCCGAGGTCTTCTCCTGGGCCGACCTGCCAGACGCGCACATGAAAATGCTGCGCAACGAGCACAAGCCGGGCAATATGTCGGTCCTGGTTCAGGCCCCCAAAACCGGCCTGCGCACCCTTGAGGATGTGCTGGAGGCGGGTAAGTAAATCACAGGCTTCAACCCTGGAGGGTTGCGTCTGAATTCCAAAAGGGGCGTCGCGATACCTGAAGAGGTGATTCGCGGCGCCCCTTTGCAATTGTGGATCCATGTACAGGTTTTCAGAGTGTTAGATGAGCGCACTATCACCAGAAATGGGGGTGTAGCAAATTTGACGCAGCCCGGACCCGCAATGTTTATTGATAGCTTCACGATAGGGCCGGATGTTGGGGGCGGTACAGCGAGAGTGAGACAAAAATGAGCCGGACCGTGAACGATAACGTTGACCTTGCACGGCCCGGCACTGCAAAAGGTTTGGGACGAGGGTGGCTGGGATCCCCTGTCGGCTGTAAGGCCGCACAGTGCGGGGGGCGACTTCCCAGACGAAATGACTGATGTGTGGAACCATGACGAGCAAAGCCGAGCTGGACAAAATACTCAAGGCACTGGATGCCACCAAAACCCTTGAGGGGTTGCAGGGTATTATTGAAAGTATCTGTGCGGAGTTTGGCATTGATCATGCGATGTATCATTGGGTCGATAGCGCTGGGGATCACTACTACTTTGGCACCTACTCCGACGCCTGGACCACGCAGTATCAGACCAAGAACTACACCCGGATCGATCCGGTCGTGCTGGGCTGCTATCAACGCTTTCACCCGGTAGACTGGAAGCGGCTGGACTGGTCGACAAAATCAGCCCGTGAGTTTCTGAAGGACGCATCCGAGCATGGGGTCGGCAACCAGGGCTATTCCATACCGATCCGGGGGCCCAACGGTCAGTTCGCCCTCTTTTCCGTAAGCCACACCTGCGAAGATGAGGCCTGGGAAAAATTTACTGAAGATCACAGCCGCGATTTGATTTTGATCGGGCACTATTTCAATCGCAAGGCGCTGGAGTTTGAACCGGACCGCAGGCCGGAACAGGCACAGCCTTTGTCGCCCCGTGAGTTGGATGCGCTGACACTTTTGGGCATTGGCTATAGCCGGGCCCAGGTTGCCAAAACACTGTCCATTTCCGAGCACACACTGCGGGTCTATATCGAAAGCGCCCGCTTCAAACTGGGGGCTCTCAATACCACCCATGCCATTGCCCGGGCAATTAGTGCCGGACTTATTATTATCTAGGTCCTGATTTCAACACCCTGCATATGTTTGGTTACCTGTTCTAGTGCGACCCCCTTGCGTCTTGGGTCGACTCGCCTTGTGGTCGTATAATCTCCCTGCGTTTCCATCAAAAGGGGAGAAAACCGCAATGCTTCGTTATATCTATGCGCGTGAACTTGAGACCTGTGCCGATCTGGCGCATTCAATGTTTCTGGATCGCGCTGATCAGTTCAAGACCCGCCTCGGCTGGGATGTCCAAATTGATGATGCCGGGGAAGAACGAGACCAGTATGACGCCCTGAACCCGCTGTATGTGATTTGGGAAATGCCCGATGGCAGCCACGGCGGCTCGATGCGTTTTTTGCCGACAACCGGTCCGGTGATGGTGAATGAGGTGTTTGACAACCTCACCGGCGGCAATCCGATTTCCAGCCCACTCATATGGGAATGTACCCGCTTTTGTCTGTCACGAGACGCTGATGGCAGTGTTGCCGGGGCTTTGACGCTGGCGGGACTGGAAATCATGCGGAATTTGAATATTGCGCATTTCGCGGGGGTTTTTGATCGGCGCATGGTGCGGATCTATCGCAGTCTTGGCTTTAGCCCCGAGATCATCAGATCGGCAGGCGCAGGCCGGGATAAAATCAGCCTTGGCCTGTGGGAATACAATGCCGAGGCCTATCACCGCGTCGCTTTGCGGGCAGGAATTTCCCCGGAGATTTCGCAGCTTTGGTTTGATCTGTCTTTTGGGGGTGCCACGTCCCCGGCGCCCTTGCGCATGACGGGGTGAGGCCGGTAAAAATTCTGGCCAATCCACGGGCTAATCCACAGGCCAAAAGACTGGCCAAATACTGGCGAAGATGCAGGCCGCGGATCGGTTGCTCTGGTGCAGCCGATCCAGCCGCTGTAGGGTCGCGCCATGACAGATTTGACCGTGAAATTCTCCGATGACCAGGCGGTTGCCTATGACAGTGTCGCAGCTCTGCTGCGCCAGGCTGGGGTCGATATGGACGATGGCCTGCTGCAGCCGCCCATGGGCGAGGCCGGGGTCATGGCGGTGATTGGCAAAGCAGGCTCCGGCAAGACCCTGCTGCTTGCTGAGCTATATAAGGCGCTGGAGCGGGCTGGCCTTGAGGTGGTTTCAGGCGACTATGAAAGCCGCAAGAAAACAGGCCGACGCAGCCTGGCAATCCTGGCGCCAACCAACAAGGCGGCCAGCGTGTTGCGACTGCGCGGCGTGCCGGCCACCACCATTCACCGTATTCTGTACACGCCGGTCTATGACCCCGAATATGAGCGCATTGCCGAATGGCTCACCGGGAACGGCGAGGTCCCCGAGATCGAGGGGCTGACCGAGGAGGCGCTGGCACGCGCGGCAGCGTTTTATGCCAAGAACAAATCCATCCCCGGCGCCCTCGCGGTGGCAGGGCTGCGTGGTTCGGACTTTATTACCGGCTGGAAGCGCCGCGAAGACCCTTTGGATGTGGGCTTTGTCGATGAGGCCTCAATGCTGGACAATCGCCAGTTCGAGGACCTGAAAGAGATCTTTCCGACTTTGGTGCTGTTTGGCGACCCGGCGCAGCTGGCTCCGGTCAACCAATCGGGCTCTATGGTGTTTGAAACCCTGCCAGAGCCGCGCCAGCTGGTGCTGCACCGGGTGCACCGGCAGGATGCGGACAACCCGATCCTGGATCTTGCACACGCGCTGGCGGATCCGGCGCTGGGGTTTGAAGATTTTGAGCGGATGATTGAAGAGACCGCGCAGCGCGATGACCGAGTGGTCTGGGGCCAGCGGGTCGAAGTCGATCTGATGGCGCGCAGTCCGGTTCTGGTCTGGCGCAATGCCACCCGCATTCGGCTGATCAATGCCTTTCGCGCCGTGCATGGCGCCCCCGAGGATGCGCTGGCAGAGGGTGAACCGCTGATTTGCGACGGTATTGAGCTGCCGATGAAACACCGCAAGAAACGTCTGGATCTGGAGGCGCGCGGCCTGATCAAGGGCGCGCAGGTTGTCTATCTTGGGCCCGGGCGCAAACCGGGGTTCTCTAGGCTGCATGTGATGGGTGCTATGGACCCGCAGGTCTCGGCGGCCTCAATCGTCAAAATCGAAAAACCCGGCGAGGAAGAGCCGTTCATTCCCTATGCCGCCCGCATGGGGGCAACCTTTTTGCACGGGGCGGCGGTGACGATCCACAAGGCGCAGGGCTCGCAATGGGACACCACGCAGGTCTTTGCCCCAGACATCCAGGTCGCGGCCCGCATGGGGCGTGTCGAGGCAGGTCAGCCTCTGTGGAAGCGTCTGGCCTATGTGGCGATCACCCGGGCGCAGGAGCGTCTGATCTGGGTGGTACGCAACCGTCTGTCAAAACCTACCGGCCCCCTGCGGGTGGACGATCTGAAGGCCGCTCCAGCCGCGGCGCTGACTTTGGAAATACAAGAGGAAGAAATGCTATGAGTGAAGCAACACAGGCAAAATCGATACAGGCAAAATCGACACGGGCAAAATCGATCCTGATTACCGGGGCCAGCTCTGGCATTGGGCGCGCAGTGGCAGAGCTCTGCCTTGATAAAGGCTGGCAGGTCGGGCTGCTGGCCCGGCGCCAGGAGGCGCTGGAAGAGGTCGCCATGGGCCATGTGAACGCCACGGTTCTGCCTGCGGATGTCACAGATGCGACGGCCGTGGACCACGCGGTCAACCAGTTTGCCATGACAACGGGGCATCTGGATGTTCTGTTCAACAATGCCGGGATCTTTACGCCCGGTGGCACCATTGATGAGATCGCCCTTGAGGATTGGTATGCTTCGGTGAATGTAAACCTCAACGGCATGTTTCTGGCCGCCCGGGCGGCCTTTCGTCAGATGCGGCATCAAACGCCTCAGGGCGGGCGGATCATCAACAATGGCTCCATCGCGGCGCATTCCCCGCGGCCCAATTCGGCGCCCTATGCCGCCACCAAATCAGCCATCACCGGCCTGACCCGCAGCCTGTCGCTGGACGGGCGTGCCTTTGATATTGCCTGTGGCCAGATCGATATCGGCAATGCCAACACGCCCATGGTCGAAGATCTGGCGGCGCGTCAGGCAGCACAGACCCCCGATGCCGAACCTATGCAGAGCTTTAAGGTGGAAGATGCCGCCAAATCGGTTCTGTATATGGCGCAGTTGCCTCTTGAGGCGAATGTGCAGTTTATGACCGTGATGGCGACCAAAATGCCCTATATCGGCCGCGGCTGACAGCTGTGGTTTCCGCTCTGATCAGCCCTGACCAGTGCTCCTGTCCCTCTCCCGTCCATCGCTGTGGTGGGGCAGGGCTGGCGGGCGGCGTAAATGGGCGAAATCAGCCATTGCGGAGCAGGCGGAAAGCCGCAGAGGCGCCCCAGCCGGCCGCAATGGCAATTGCCAAAGACATCAACCCGTAAAGAAACGGCTTCTCGCGCGACATCGCGTAGAGAAACCGCTCCAGTCCGACTTTACGCACATCAATGTCGGTCTCAAACTTGGACACAACTTTTCCGTCCCGCGTGAGCAAGATACGCGCGGTATAATGCCCTTCGGTCAGATCGGACGGCATCTCGATGGCAGTGCGGAACAGGGTTTGTTGATCGACCGCGACGGTGTTCTCACGCAGCGAGTAAAGCCCGCGGTCCTCGCGAATGCGCACCACAGCATCGGCAAAATCCTGCGCCCCCTGGATATTCATCGCAGCGCCAACCGAACGGATGGCACGGGCGATAGAGACACGGTAGCGCAGATCCTCGGTATCAGAGATCACCTCTGAAAAGGGCGCACTGGTGGCAATGGCGTAAAAGCTGGGCGCGGAATCAACCAAAACACTGTCGGTGTTGACCCAGATGCCGAGCCGTTTGGCCTTGCGGCGCACGGTGACAGGGGACTGGGGACCAGAGACCGCAACAATGACCTGCAGCGGGGCACCTTCGGGAATGGGGGTTTCGCGCTTTACCGCGCCAAAAATCAGAATTTCGGAACCGTCAAAATCGGCGGTGATCGCAACGCGGTCCTGGCTGAGGCCCAGCACCACTTCTTCTCCGGCTTGCCCTGCGGCCTGCGCATGAGAGGGCAGTGGTGTAAAGGCGCCCACAGCCAGAGACAGGCATAGAGACAGCGACAGCAACAAAGGGCGGATCATGATCAATGTCCTCCCGCCGCGCCAATGGAATACAGCTCGGACGGCATCAGCAGCAGATCGAGGCCCAGTTTGGCACAGACCACCATGACCATCAGGGCAAGCAGAATACGCAGCTGTTCAGCCTTGAGATAAACGCCGATACGGGTGCCAATCTGCGCGCCAACCACGCCACCAACCAGCAACAGAACCGCAAGCACGATATCAACCGTGTAGTTGGTTGTGGCGTGCAGCATCGTTGTAAAGGCCGTCACCAGAATGATCTGAAACAGCGATGTGCCTACAACAACCTTTGTGGGCATGCCCAGAATGTAGATCATGGCAGGCACCATGATAAAACCACCACCGACGCCCATGATGGCTGCCAGAATCCCAACGGCGACGCCGACCAGGATTGGCGGGATGACCGAGATATAGAGCCCCGAGGTGCGAAAGCGCATCTTGAAGGGCAGGGCATGCACCCAGCCACGCTGGCGTCGCGGCGGCAGGGCGCCGCCGGCGCGTTTGGATTTGAACATGGCGTTGACGCTCTCGATGAACATCAACGTGCCAACAACGCCCAGGAAGACCACATAGCAAAGGGTTACCAGCAAATCGACCTGTCCGAGGCTTTTGAGGTAGTTAAAGATCACCACGCCCACTGCGGCGCCGATAAGGCCGCCTACCTGCAGGACCATGCCCATTTTGATGTCGACCGTGCGCCTTCGGAAATGCGCCAGCACGCCCGAAAACGAGGAGGCGACGATCTGGTTGGCCTCGGTGGCGACCGCGACAACGGGCGGGATGCCAATAAAGAACAACAAAGGTGTCATCAGAAATCCACCGCCGACCCCGAACATGCCGGACAAAATTCCGACGATGCCTCCGAGGCCCAGCAGGAGGAAGGCGTTGACCGATACCTCGGCGATGGGAAGGTAAACTTGCATGAATAAGTTAGAGCGCAGCGTTGGAAGAAAAGCAACTGACGATGCCGCTCTGCAGCGTGCAGGACTGATCAGAGGGCGAAACTGGACCTATAGATGGCAACAGGGCCACAGGGGCGTGGCACAGGTCCCGTTCGCCACCGCGGCGGCCTTGGGGGCACAAGGCGGAGAAAGGGGCGTGGAGGGCTGCAGGCCAAACACAAAAGCCCGCGCAGTTGATATCTGCGCGGGCCTTATTCTGTTTTTTGGATTGGGCTGGATTAACGCTCTTTCACGTAGGGCTCACCACCGGCGCGGGGGGGGACGGCCTTGCCGACAAAACCCGCAAGTATAACCACCGTCAAGATATAGGGCAGCGCATCCATGACCTGCACCGGAATGGTCAGTGAGCCCAGCTCGATGTTCTGAAACCGCAGGGCCACGGCCTGAAGCAGACCAAAGAGCAGACAGGCTCCCATCGCCTGCCAGGGCCGCCATTTGGCAAAGATCAGCGCCGCCAGCGCGATAAAGCCACGCCCGGCGGTCATGTCTTTGACAAAGCCCGCCTGCAACGCTGTGGCGAGATAGGCGCCGGCAATGCCGCACAAAACACCGCAGATCGCCACAGCCGCATAGCGCAGCCCGATGACGGAAACCCCGGCGGTATCGACGGCTGCCGGGTTTTCCCCAACGGCGCGCAGACGCAGGCCAAAACGGGTGCGGTACAGGATCCACCAGGTTGCGGGCACCGCCAGAAAGGCAAAATAGACCAGGATAGAATGGCCCGAAAGCAGCTCGGAATAGATGGGACCAAAGATGGGCACATCCTTGACGCTGTCGGCAAAGGGCAGGGTGATGGGGCCAAAGCGGCCACTGGTCAGCAGCGAGGGCGTGCGCCCGCCCTGCTTGAACCAGTCCTGCGCAATCAGCACCGTGAGGCCTGCCGCCAAAAAGTTGATCGCCACGCCCGAGATCAGCTGGTTGCCGCGAAAGGTGATAGAGGCCAGCCCATGCAGGCCCGACAACACCAGCGAGGCGGCAATTCCGGCCAGCAGCCCCAGCCAGACATTACCGGTCACAGCGGCAATCGCGGCAGAGAAGAACGCCGCCATCAGCATCTTGCCTTCAAGCCCGATGTCAAAGACCCCGGCGCGTTCGGAATACAGCCCGGCCAGACAGGCCAGCAGCAACGGCGTTGCCAGCCGGACAGTGCTGTCCAGCACCTGGATCAGAGTAAGGAAATCCATCAGTTCGCCTCCTTACGCAAGGCAAGGAAGATCTTCTCAAGCGGGATCCGCACCATATTGTCCAGTGCACCGGTGAAAAGGATCACGAGCGCCTGGATCACCACGATGAGTTCGCGCGGGATCTTGGTCCAGAGCGCTAGCTCTGCGCCGCCCTGATAGAGGAACCCAAACAGGATCGCGGCAAGAAACACGCCAAAGGGATGGTTGCGCCCCATCAATGCGACGGCAATACCAATAAAGCCCGCGCCTTCGGTGGCGTTCAGCACCAGACGTTCGGCCTCACCCATCACATTGTTGATGGCCATCATGCCGGCCAGGGCGCCCGAGATCATCATGGCAATCATGGTGATTTTCACCGGCGAAATCCCGGCGTAACGCGCTCCGGGCTCTGATTTTCCAAAGGCGCGGATCTCAAATCCCAGCGCGCTGCGCCAGATCAGCAGCCAGACCACAAAACACGCGGCAACAGCGACCAGCAGACTGACATTGGCCGGGGCCGATTTGGAAAAGGCAATGCCAAGCGGCGCCAGCAACTCGTGCAGCGAGGGCAGATGGACTGCGTCACCAAAGCGGGCCGACGCCGGATCCATCGAGCTTGCGGGCTTTAGCACATTGACCAGCACATAGTTCAGCACAGCCGCGGCGATAAAGTTGAACATGATGGTTGTGATGACGATATGGCTGCCGCGTTTGGCCTGCAGATAGGCCGGAATAGCCGCCCAGGCAGCGCCAAACAGCCCGGCGCCCAGGGTGGCAAAGAGCAGCGCCAGCGTCCAGTGCGGCCAGGGGATGAACAGGCAGATCACGGCGACACCGAGGCCCCCCAGCATGGCCTGACCTTCACCACCGATGTTGAACAACCCGGCATGGGCAGCAACCGCCACCGCAAGGCCGGTGAACATGAAATTTGTGGCATAATAAAGCGTATAGCCCCAGCCATAGCTGGACCCCAAAGCGCCATCGACCATAAGTTTGACAGCCGCGACAGGGTCTTCGCCAATGGCGAGGATCACCAGAGCAGAGAGGCCAGCGGCGAGCAGCAGGCTGATCAAAGGGATCAACACCACATCGGCCCATTTAGGCATTTTTTCCATCTACGCGGCCTCCCCCGCGACGCCGGCCATTAGCAGGCCCAGCTCTTTTTCATCGGTCTGGGAAACGTCACGTTCGCCCATGATCACGCCGTCAAACATCACCGCCACGCGGTCGGCGAGCGACAGGATCTCTTCCAGCTCGACCGAGACCAGCAAAATGGCTTTGCCCTGGTCGCGCAGCTCGACGATTTGTTTGTGAATGAATTCAATGGCGCCAATATCGACGCCACGGGTGGGCTGGCCAATCAGCAACAGGTCTGGGTTGCGCTCGATCTCACGCGCCACCACGATTTTTTGCTGATTGCCGCCCGAAAAGTTTTTAGCCGCGAGCCAGGGATCTGGCGGCCGCACATCGAATTTCTGCATCTTGGCTTCGGTGTCGGCACGGATTGCCGCGTTGTCCATCAGCAGGCCCTGCTGGTATTCGGGCGCGTGGTGATAGCCAAAGGCGGTGTTTTCCCAGGCGTGGAAGTCCATGATCAGGCCTTCGCGCTGGCGATCTTCGGGCACATGGGCCACGTGCGATGCGCGCCGGGCGCGGGCATCAGAGCCAGCGCCGCGCAGCGGCAGATCGCTGCCGTTCAGGCGGATGGTGCCTTCGCCAATGCGCATGCCACCCAGCACCTCAAGCAGTTCTGACTGGCCATTGCCAGCCACGCCTGCAATGCCGAGGATCTCTCCGGCCCGCACCGTCAGGTCGATGCCTTTGACGCGTTCAACGCCCGCCTCGTCCACCACCCGCAGGTTTTCAATTTCAAGCACCGGTTTGCCGGGGGTCGCAGGCACCTTGTCCACCTGCAGCAGCACCTTGCGCCCCACCATCAGCTCTGCCAGATGCTCGGGGCTGGTCTCGGCGGTTTTGACCGTCGCTGTCATCTCACCGCGGCGCATCACTGAGACCGTGTCGGTGGCTTCCATAATTTCGCGCAGCTTATGGGTGATCAGGATAATGGTTTTGCCTTCGGCGCGCAGCCGGTCCAGAATGCGAAACAGCTGGTCGGCCTCGGCCGGGGTCAGCACGCCGGTGGGCTCATCCAGGATCAGGATATCGGCCTGACGGTACAGCGCTTTCAGGATTTCGACCCGCTGCTGCATACCAACGCCGATCTCATCAATGCGCTTGTCGGGATCCACGTTGAGCTCATACTCGGCAGCAAGCTCTTTCAGGATCTTGCGCGCCTTGGTGAGCGAGGGCATCAGCAGGCCGCCCTCTTCGGCGCCCAGCACGATATTTTCCAGCACGGTGAAATTCTCCACCAGTTTAAAGTGCTGAAACACCATGCCGATGCCGGCCGCGATGGCGGCCTGGCTGTCTGGGATCTCGGTTTTGTTACCGTTGATCCAGACCTCGCCTTTGTCAGCTTTGTAAAACCCGTAGAGGATGCTCATCAGGGTGGATTTGCCAGCGCCGTTTTCCCCAATGATACCGTGGATGGTACCGGGAGCGACGCTGATCGAGATGTCTTTGTTGGCTTGAACCGGGCCAAAGGATTTTGAAATCCCTTTGAGTTCAATGGCGGGGGCGGTCAATCGGGCTCTCCCATGCCTGAAAATCCAATCACACGCAGCAGCCTGTCCTCTGCCAGATCCGCAAAATACTGCCCCCGCACCATGCGTTGGCCGTCCTTCACAAAATCGACAGTGGCGCGCAGATGGCCGTGATGTTCGCTGAGCGCGACCACCTCGGCTGTGGCACCGGGCATCAGCGCCGTAAACTGGGCAATATAGTCCAGATAGGCGTCGCGACCCTGGATCGGGTCTGGAGCGTTTGGATCGGAGTAGTAAAAATTCGGCCCGATGGCTGCATCTGTTTTGGCAGCACGCTCCTCGGGCGACGGGGCGCCCCAGGCCGAAAACAAGGTATGAAGACACATTGTCATGGCCTGGGGCTTTCTGTTTAGAACTTCAGCGCAGGGCAGCTGTTGTCCGTGTAGTAGGACACAACTTTGATTTCGCCGTCGATGATCTGCTGGCGGGCCTTATCTACGGCCGCCTTCATTTCAGCGGAGACCAGGTCTGCGTTGTTTTCGTCGAGGGCATAACCAACACCCTCTTCCGCCAGACCCATAGAGAAGACGCCTGCCTCAATGGATTCGCCTGCGGTCATGGCTTCATAGACGGCGACATCGACGCGCTTCATCATCGAGGTCAGGACTTTGCCCGGGTGCAGGTGGTTCTGGTTGCTGTCAACGCCGATCGACAGGATGCCTTCGTCAGCGGCGGTTTGCAGAACACCAACACCGGTGCCACCGGCCGCAGCATAGACCACATCGGCGCCCTGGCTGATCTGTGCTTTGGTCAGCTCAGAGCCTTTGACCGGGTCATTCCAGGCCGCAGGGGTGGTGCCGGTCATGTTGGCAATCACGGTCGCATCAGGGTTCACCGCTTTGACGCCCTGGGCATAGCCGCAGCCAAAGTGACGGATCAGCGGTACGTCCATACCACCAACAAAGCCAACAGTGTTGGTTTTCGAGGCCATGGCCGCCATCATGCCAACCAGATACGAGCCTTCGTGCTCGGCAAAGCCAACCTGGCGAATATTTGGTTGATCAAGCCAGGTGACGTCGATCACAACAAATTTGGTGTCAGGATAGTCGGGGGCAACAGAGCTGAGCGGATCAGCCATACCAAAGCCCATAGTGACGATTGGGTTCGAGCCAGCCTCGGCAAAGCGGCGCAGGGCCTGCTCACGCTGGGCCTCTGACTGCAGTTCGATCTCGCGGAAGGTGCCGCCGGATTCTTCTGCCCAACGCTGTGCGCCACCAAAGGCGGCTTCGTTAAAGCTCTTGTCGAATTTGCCACCCAGATCAAAGATCAGAGCAGGTTCGGCCAGAGCGGCACCAGCGGAAAGGGCCAGCGTGGCTGTGGCGCCCATCAGGGATTTCATCAGCGTCATTAGGGGTACTCCCGGTTTGTTATTCCCGCAGTGGCCAAAGGAGGTCGGACTAGCCTAGCAAGGATTGTTTTTAAAAGGTGCGGCAATTTAGCCCTTTGGGTGGGGAGGGGGTCAACTGCTTTTTGACCATATGGTGCGAAATCCGCGCAGCGAGCCTAACGTAAGTTCTTTCGCATCACGATAGCGTCCACGGATCCAGCATTTTCACGGCTATAGTATCCGGAACGCCGTCCACAAGCCACGAATCCCTCTGCCAAATATAGATTTTGTGCGGCCCTATTGTCGGCGGCGACTTCTAAAAAGGCAGTGTCAGCCCCGCGCATTTGCGCCGCCTGTTGCCAGGCCTGCATGGTTTTACGGCCGAGGCCCTGGCGCTGGTGGGCGGGATCAGTGGCAATGGTCAGCAGTTCGGCCTCATCGGCAATGACGCGCACCAGCGCAAAGGCACGCGCATCGCCTGTGGCAAAAGCCAGGGGACTGTCGAGCAGAGAGGTGAATTCATCCTCTGACCAGGGCCTGGACTGCGTAAAAGCTGCGGCATGGATCCGCGCCATTGCTTTTGGGGATAAGGTCTCAGCCATCAATCAATTGCGGTGGCAGATCACGGGCCGGGGCCGCATCTGCGGCGCGCAGATACAGCGGCGCGGGGGCGTCAGTGCAGTGCTGGAAACGCGAGGCTGCGAGTTGGGCAATACGTTGCGCCAGATCTGCAGGAGAGGCCTCAGGCGCAAAGCTTAGCCCGGCGCTGCGGGCGGCGTCGCGGGCTTCAGACTCAGCCATCAGACGCGGCGCTTCCCCTGGCAGGGCGGCATAGACCTGCGCCCGAGGGGCAGGCACCGCGGCCAGGCTGCGTGTTGCGGCGCGGGCGTCAAAGCCCGAGATGCCAACCGCCGGAATTCTCAGCCCCAGGGCCAACCCGCGCGCAGCAGAAACCGCAATGCGGATGCCGGTGAAATTGCCCGGACCCACCCCGACCCCTATGGCGTCCAGATCTGACCAGGTGACACCTGCCTGTGTCAGGATCTCTTCTAGCATGGGCATCAAGCGCTCTGCCTGCCCGCGCGACCGTTCCTCAAAACGTTCCGCCAGCAGCACATTCCCGCGCACCAAGGCCGCCGTGCAATGCGCGGCGGAGGTGTCAAAACCCAAAACCAATGGGGCAGAGGCGGATGGTGCTGTGAAGGCGCTGTCTGGCATGGTCAGGTCTTGTTGTTTGGGGCGTTCAAGGAAGTGCGGGCCGAGGAGGCAGATCGTTGAAGATCATCCTCAATATGAAGCCAGGGAAGGCGCGATGCCTCGTGGCTATGGAGCTGCGGCGGCAGTGCGGCGGCTTGGTCCAGGAGGCCAATCGGCACGTATACCTGTCCGGGCAGATAGTCAAAACTGGCTGCAAGAGGTGAGCCGCAGTCAGTGCAGTTCCATCGCGTGACACCAGAATGGCGTGAAAATCCGCGTTCCAGCTCAGGTGTCACGCTTATGTCCTTGCTGGCAAAGGCTGCAAAGGCGCTGACTGGCGCCCCAGTCCAGCGGCGACAGTCGGCACAGTGGCAATAGGCCACTGTTTTTGGGGCCGCACGTAGTCTCAGTTCACATTTGCCACAATAGCAGCGACCAGTGATCGGAAGATTTGCCTCAGACGGCAACTGGACGGACTTCAGTCACTTCCGGGATGTAGTGGCGCAGCAGATTTTCGATACCCATCTTCAGCGTCAAAGTTGACGAGGGGCAGCCGGCGCAGGCCCCCTGCATATGCAGGTAGACCACGCCGCGATCAAATCCGTGAAACGTAATATCGCCACCATCCTGGGCCACGGCCGGACGCACACGGCTGTCCAGCAGGTCCTTGATCTGATCGACAATTTCAGAGTTTTCGCCACTATGCTCTGCGTGGCCAGAAGACTGCTCTCCACCAGCGTCAACAATGGGTTGACCAGACTGGTAATGCTCCATGATGGCGCCAAGGATCGCAGGTTTGATATGGTCCCACTCGATCTCGTCCGACTTGGTCACGGTCACAAAGTCATTGCCGAAGAAGACACCATTGACGCCTGAAACTGCAAAAATCCGTGTTGCCAGCGGTGATGTCCCTGCGGTCTCAGAGCTGGGAAAATCAGCGGTGCCAGCGTCCAGAACCGTCTGGCCCGGCAGGAATTTCAGCGTCGCCGGGTTGGGCGTGGATTCGGTCTGAATAAACATCTCGGGCCTCCAAATTGCGTCTATGGGATATGCGCTCCAGGGCGCATCAAGTCAAGGTTTAGAATTATTCTAAATTCATCAGAGCCGCGCTGCAACCCCATTTTTGCCTCTTGGACACTGGCCTCTTGAATACTGGCCCTGAGCACTGGCCCTGAGCACTGGACTGTGGAGCTAGGTGATGGCATCCAGTCGTTCCTTTGACAGATCGCCTGGAACAATTGTGATGGGGACGGGCAGGCTGCCTGACGATTTGCTCAGCTGTGTCACCAGCGGGCCCGGGCCCTTGCGATCATTGCCTGCTCCAAGAACCAAGACACCGATTTCGGTATCGGCCTCAATCTGTGCCATTATCTCAGGCACTGCATCGCCCTCACGTATGACCAGCTCCGGGTCCACACCCTGACGGTCGCGCATCCATTTCGCAAAGACTTCAAAATGGGCGTGGATGCGTTCACGGGCTTCCTCACGCATCACCTCGCCGACACCAATCCAGTGATTGAAATCGTCCGGTGGAATGACCGAAAGGATGGCGACCCCGCCTCCGGTTTTAGCGGCGCGCATGGCAGCAAAACGCATGGCGTTCAAGCATTCACGGCTGTCATCCAGTACAACAAGGAATTTGCGCATTTTAGGCCTCTGGTTGCTCCGACAGGGATCATGACGCAATAGCGCGCGCGCAACAATAGCTTTGACTCAGAAGCCTGTTTTCGTCCGCACCGCGTTTCGCGCGAAAGAGAGAGGCGGAGCTCTCCCGCCTGTTCCATGGGGATCAAAGATCCCCGTCACAGTTGAGCCTGGCGCCGCTGGCGCGGCGCAGGAGGCTCGTCAAAGCACGGTGGCCTCTCTTGTGTTCGCAACCGCGCCGTGCCGCTTGGCACGGCGCTATGCCCAACGGGCGCTGCGCCGCCTTCTTAAGGCGGCGAGGGCGACGGGCGGGAGCAGATGGGAGTTTATCTCATCCGCCTCGCGGGATGTTAGCTGTGGCTCGCGGCCCAGTCCCAATAAAGATCACGCACGCGTTTTGCTATTGGGCCGCTCTGGTAGGTACACTCATCAAAGGCGGTGACAGGGGTCACCTTACTCATATTGCCGGACATAAAGATTTCGTCGGCCTCCTCAAAATCCTGATAGCCCAACACGGTTTCATGCACTTTGACCCCATCGGCACGCAGGTTCGCGATGTGGCGCGCCCGGGTAATGCCTGCGAGAAAGGTGCCGTTCGGCACCGGGGTAAAGACCTCACCATCACGCACCATAAATATGTTGGCCGTTGCCGTTTCCGCGACATTGCCCATCGCATCCAGCGCCAGTGCATTGGTGAATCCTTTGGCGCGTGCCTCTCGCAGCATCCGGGCATTGTTCGGGTAAAGACAGCCAGCCTTGGCGTTGACCACGGCACTTTCCAGGATAGGTCGCCGAAAGCGGGTTCGGGTCAGGCTGGCACTGGCGGCCGCTGTCGCCATAGGGATTTCCTCCAGACAAAGCGCAAACGCGGTGCTTTCCGGAGCCGGCGCAATCACCGTCTCATCGCCGTTGATGGCCCAGTACATCGGACGGATGTAGACCGCCGCCCCCGCATCAAAGCTCTTCAACCCTTCCAGCGCGATCTCGACCATTTCGCTTGGCTGCACGGTGGGAGCCATCATCAAAGCCTCGGCAGAGGCATTGGTGCGGGCGCAATGCAGGTCCAGATCCGGCGTCATCCCATCAAACAGTCGCGCGCCATCAAACACGGATGAGCCCAGCCACATGGCGTGGTCCGCCGCTTTCATCACCGCCAGATCGCCGTCGTGCCAGCTGCCTTGAAAATAGGTGCGGATGTTTTTGCCTACGGCCATGGTTTTTGCCCTCCTGGTCAGATCTGACGAGAAACTAGGAGAGAAAAGGTCATAGGGCCAGACCTTTTTGCCCTTGTCACCTGCCTGGTTTTACAGGGGCGCCTGCCTGGAGGAGTGCCTAAGATGCCTCGCTCATATGAGCCATCTGGCAAGCAAGCTGCGAAACATCTTGGGATGTGAGGCCTAGGAACAGAGAACGGAAAGAGAGCTGTCAGGCTCTGCTTCCCGCCCCCTTGCATATGGCAAGGGGGACTTTTGCGTCCCTTTTCAGCCGGTTTCATTGTTTGGGTTTCTGCGAGGGATCCGTGAGCCAAATTGGCGAATACAGCAGAGACACAGTGCGTAGATTTTCCTGTCTTTAGGCCGGGACTAGCCCCGTGCAGCGCAGACGCTGGGCTGGCTATATTGTCCTGCCGCGCGCGCCGCTAGGCGCGCGCGGGGCCCAACAAGGGTGGTGCATCTTTGATGCGCCGTGTCCCTTGGCGGGAGGGCTTGGGATCAGGTCATTGCCCGCTCTGCTGGCCAAAAAAGCTGGCTTATCTACTGACCGGTCTACTTGCCGGGCTTCAGGCCTAGCTTTGCCAGCGTTGCACCGGCTTCGGCCTGCCAGCGGGTGTTCAGCTCGCGATTGGGAGTGCGGCGCAGGCCCAGAGATTTTAGCCCGTCGAACTTATCCGAACCCTCGGTGCCAAAACTGGCAGAAACCCGTGGCCACCAATAGTTGACCAAGGGTTGGAGATCGCCCGTGCCACTGTCCTCAATCAACAGCTCCAGCCCCTCTTCGGCCAACTCTGCGTGGCGGGCCTCGATCGGGGCGATGGCGCGAAAGACTTCGGCCAGGGGCTGATAGGAGATCAGGGAGAACTCGGCCAGCTGCACCGCCACGGCGCGGCCCATCAGCAGGTTCATCACCACTGCATCCGCCCAGCCCTCCAGCGGGTAATTAAACACCGCCAGCCGCATGTCATGGTCCGTGCGGCTCTGGCCGATGTCGGCATCGCGCTCCAGCCGCGCTGTCCAGGGGTGGTGATCGGCGTAGCGTTCGGTGTCGGCGCCAAACTCTCCCATGATCCTGAGCACACGATCGGCGTTGTCGCTTTTCTCCAGCACGATCTTGGCGGCAGCGATACGGGCCTTGATGCCGGGGCCTTCATTGATGATATCGGCAAAACCAGCCGCACCGGCCAACTCGCTGTCAACAAAGGTCGCCATCAGTTTCAGTAAGGCAGCGCGATAGCGTGGTGGCACATTGGCGGGATTGCTCAGCATGCCGCCCTGGGCAAGATAGCTTTCTATGCTCATGTCCTCGGCCATGTAATGTCCTTCCTCTAAAACGCGTTACTGATCGTAGTCGACAACAACCCTGTCGGTGACAGCAAAGGCCTGACAGGAGAGCACATAGCCCTTCTCGACCTCGTAATCCTCCAGCGCATGGTTGGCGACCATCTCGACCTCGCCCTCAATCACCCGGCATCGACAGGTCGAGCAAACCCCGGCCTTGCAGGCATAGGGCGCATCCATCGCGTTCTCCAGTGCGGCGTCGAGGATCGAGATATCCTTGCCCATCTCGATGGTCTGGGTCGCGCCATCCAGAGTGATCGCGGCCGTTGTCTGATTGCCGCCACTGGCGGCACCTGCGGTGCTCTCCTTGCGTTTGGCACGACCGGGCTGCGCCGAGGCAAAGAGTTCGAACTTGATCTGTGGATCCGCAAGGCCGGCTGTGCGCAGGGCGGCGGCTATGCCCAGCATCATCGGCTCCGGGCCGCAGATAAAGGCGGTATCAACGGATTTGATGTCGATCCAGTGCTCAAACAGCTGCGCACATTTTTCTTCCGTCACCAGCCCGGTAAAGAGGTCGATTTCCTGCGCATCTGATTCCAGAATATGGATAACGTTGAAGCGCCCCATATAGGTGTTCTTCAGATCCTCCAGCTCCTCACGGAACATGATCGTGTTCACACCCCGGTTGGCATAGACCAGTGTAAAAGAGGCGTTCGGCTCGGCAGCCAGAGTGGTCTTGAGGATCGACAGCACCGGCGTGACGCCGGAGCCACCGGCAAAGCCAAGATAGGTTTTGGTGCTGGACGCATCCAGCGGCGTGAAAAAGCTGCCCATAGGGGGCATCGCCTGCAGGGTATCACCGGGCTGCAGCTCTGTATTGGCCCAGGTGGAAAAGGCGCCGCCCTCGACCCGTTTGATGCCGACCTGCAGGATGCCATCCTGCTTGCCGGCGCAGATCGAATAGCTGCGGCGCAGCTCTTCGCCATCAAAGTCGCGGCGGAACGTCAGGTACTGGCCTTGGGTAAAATCGAACTCCGCCGCTGCGCCATTCACAGGCTTCAGAGAGACCACAACCGCATCGCGGATGGTCTTGCGGACTTCGGTAACTTCGAGATCGTGGAAGCGCGCCATGCAGGTCTCCTCAGATGCACTTAAAATAGTCAAAGGGTTCAAGACAGTCCTGGCAACGCCAGTGTGCCTTACAGGGGGTGGAGCCAAACTGACTCACACGGGTCACATTCTTGCTTTGGCAATTGGGGCAGCGCTCGGGTCCGCCTGCGGCCTGTGGCGGCGCGATGCCATAGTCTTCCAGCTTGGTGCGGCCCTTGTCGGACATCCAGTCGGTGGTCCAGGCCGGGGCGATCTGGGTGGTAAGCCGGATCTTGTCGATGCCGTGATCGCGCAGGGCAGTTTCAATATCGAGGTTGATGATCGCTGTCGCCGGGCAGCCGGAATAAGTCGGCGTGACGGCGACCACCAAGGTGTCGTCCTGCCATTCGACCCCGCGAATGATGCCAAGGTCCACCAGGCTGATCACTGGAATTTCCGGGTCAGGCACGGCGTCGAGCCAGTCCCAGACCTGCGCAACGCTGGGCTTTGCTGTGGCCGTTTCGGGTCCATCAACTGTGGTGCTCGGCTGTGCGGTCGTCTCATTCATTTGACCAACCCTTTGCTAAAGCTTCGCCATACACCCGCCGGATATCAGCGGATGCAGCGTGTTCTCACAAACCCCAGAGGCCTGTTACCAGCTGGCGCCGGGATAGGCGCGCTGCAGCCACTGCATCTGTGTCAGCAGATGGCCCAGATGTTCAGTATGCATCGCGCCGGTGCGACCGCCCTTATGGCCAAAACTGCTCTCGGGGATGGTCAGCGTCGCTTCGGCCAGAACGCGGGCAATCAGTGCGTCATAGTCGGTGCGCAGCGCGGCCGGATCAGGCGCTATGCCCGCCTTGACCATCGCGGCATCAACCGCATCCGAGGCGAACATCTCGCCAACATAGGGCCAGAGATAGTCGAGTGCTGCCTGCATAAAGTCATGGCTTTGCTCGGTGCCATCGCCAAGACCCACAACCGTGTCAGCTGAGCGCTCCAGGTGGTAGGCGACCTCTTTCGAGGTCTTGGCGGCGATGGCAGCGATGCGCGCGTTCGAGGACTTCATCAGATGCCCCAGCTGGATCGAATGCCAGGCGTCAAACAGGAACTGGCGCATCAGGGTGCGGCCAAAATCCTCGTTGGGGACCTCGACCAGCAGCACATTGCGAAAATCCCAGACGTCCCGCAAAAAGGCCAGATCATCGGCGGATTTCTCTTCGCCCTGCACTTCTGCCGCAAGGCCCAGCCACATCTGAGTCTGACCAATCAGATCCAGTGCGGTGTTTGCCAGCGCAATGTCTTCTTCCAGCACTGGTGCGTGGCCGCACCATTCGCTGACCCGGTGGCCCAGAATCAGGGTGTTGTCGCCCATGCGCAGCAGGAACTGAAACAGGGCCTGATCTGCTGTGAGATCCCGCGCCATTACATCGCTCCCACTTCGTCAGGGATGTCAAAGAATGTGGGGTGACGGTAGACCTTGCTTTCAGCAGGCTCATACAGCGGGCCTTTGTTGCTGGGCGAGGAGGCGGTGATATTATTGGCCTCGACCACCCAGATCGACACGCCCTCATTGCGGCGGGTGTAGACGTCGCGGGCGTTCTTGATAGCCATTTCAGCATCCGGCGCGTGCAAAGAGCCGACGTGGCGGTGGCTCAGCCCGTGTTGACCGCGGATAAAGACTTCCCAGAGGGGCCATTCGTTTTTCATAGCTCAGTTCTCCTGGCTGTAGCGCGCCTGCCCAGTGGAGCAGGGCGCAAAATCGTGATTATTCGGCGGCGTGTTTGCGGGCGGCTTTTTTGCGGGCATGCGCCAGCAGGCCATCGCGCACCCATGCGCCGTCTTTCCAGGCCTTGTTGCGCGCCGCGAGCCGGTCCACGTTGCAGGGGCCATTGCCCTGGATCACCTCAAAGAACTCGGACCAGTCGGGGTCAGAGTAGTCATAGCTGCCGCGCGCCTCGTTCCATTTGATGCCATCGTCTGGCAGCTCAAGACCCAGGAACTCGATCTGCGGCACCGTCTGGTCGACAAACTTCTGACGCAGCTCGTCATTGGTGTTCATCTTGATTTTCCAGGCCATCGACTGCTCTGAGTGGGTGGAATCCGCATCCGAAGGCCCAAACATCATCAGCGCCGGGAACCAGAGCCGGTTGACCGCATCCTGGGCCATTTTCTTTTGCGCGGGCGTGCCGTCGGCCATCTTGCGCATGGCGTCAAAGCCTTGCCGCGCATGAAAGCTTTCTTCTTTGCAAACCCGGACCATGGCGCGGGCGTAGGGACCAAAAGAGGTGCGCTGCAGCGGCACCTGATTCAGGATGGCCGCGCCATCGACCAGCCAGCCAACCGCGCCCATATCGGCCCAGTTCAGGGTCGGGTAGTTGAAGATAGACGAATACTTCATCCGCCCATCCAGCAGCATTTCAGTCAGCTCATCCCGGCTCACTCCCAGCGTTTCGGCAGCACAGTACAGATACAGCCCATGGCCTGCCTCGTCCTGCACCTTGGCCAGCAGGATCGCCTTGCGTTCCAGCGTTGGCGCACGGGTGATCCAGTTGCCTTCAGGCAGCTGGCCGACGATTTCCGAATGGGCGTGCTGGCCAATCTGGCGGATCAGCGTCTTGCGATAGCCCGCTGGCATCCAGTCCTTGGGTTCGATCTTTTCACCGGCATCAATGCGGGCCTGAAAGGCGGCCAGCTTTTCGGGATCATCGGTGCTCGCTTCGGATTTGACCATCTGTGCATACATGACTTGCTCCTCCCGGTAGGGGTTACTGGCTTATACGCGTTCCAGGATCAGGGCGGTGCCCTGTCCCACGCCGACACACATGGTGCACAGCGCATAGCGCCCACCGGTGCGTTGCAATTGATAGGCGGCCGTCAGCACAAGGCGTGCGCCGGACATGCCAAGCGGATGGCCCAGGGCGATAGCGCCGCCGTTGGGGTTCACATGGGGGGCATCATCGGCAAGCCCAAGTTCACGCAGGGTGGCAATCCCCTGGCTGGCAAAGGCCTCATTGAGCTCGATCACATCCATTTGGTCAATGGTCAGACCGGTGCGGGCCAGAACCTTGCGGGTGGCGGGCACCGGGCCAATGCCCATAATGCGCGGCTCAACCCCGGCGGCGGCCATGCCGACAATCCGCGCCATTGGCTTCAGGCCGTTTTTGGCAGCGGCAGCCTCGTTTGCCATCAGGATAGCAGCAGCGCCGTCGTTGACGCCAGAGGCATTGCCTGCGGTCACAGTCATATCTGGGCCATTGACGCCTTTCAGCTTTGCCAGCTTATCGGCGCCTGTGCCAGGGCGGGGGTGCTCGTCTGTAGCAACAATCACAGGGTCGCCCTTGCGCTGCGGTACCGAGACCGGCGTGATCTCATCGCCAAAGATACCCGCCGCATGGGCTGCTGCCCAGCGGGCCTGGCTGCGGGCGGCGAATGCGTCCTGGTCTTCGCGGCTGATGTTATAGGCTTCGGCGACATTATCGGCCGTCTGTGGCATCGAGTCGGTGCCATACATCTGTTGCATCTTCTTGTTGATAAACCGCCAGCCGATGGTGGTGTCATAGACCGCATTGGCGCGCGTAAAGGCCGACGTCGCCTTGGGCATCACAAAGGGCGCGCGGCTCATGCTTTCGACACCGCCGGCGATGGCCATGTCATAGTCACCAGCGCGAATTCCGCGAGACGCCATGCCAACCGCATCCATGCCGCTGGCGCACAAACGGTTGATGGTGGTGCCGGGCACATCTACGGGCAGACCGGCCAGCAGTGCGGCCATGCGGGCCACATTGCGGTTGCTTTCACCGGCCTGGTTGGCATCGCCAAAGATCACATCATCAATGCTGGCCCAATCGACCTGCGGGTTGCGCGCCGCCAAAGCAGCAATAGGCGCGGCTGCCAGGTCATCGGTGCGAACCTGGCTGAGGCCACCACCGTAGCGGCCAATTGGGGTTCGGGTGGCATCGCAGATGAATGCATCCATGGTGTTCGCGTCTCCTGGTTTGTCGGCGAAATAAGCCGACCGTTGGGTCGGTATAGCGCGAGATGTCGATTCGAGGCAAGTAAAACGTAACAGATATTTCTCTCTGATGGGAATTCTGTAACGCATGTAGGCGGGCCTTGTGACTTCACGTCGTGAGCATGCTTCGGCTGATTTTGGTTGCAGCGCTGCCTTTGCCTGGCTCACATTAAAACAGAACGATTGGTCTGTTGGCTGATTGCGAGGCTCTTAGTGAATTTTACGTCGGTGGTGTCCTTGGACTGAAACTGGGGACTGAAACTGGCGGGATGGGGGGATATATGGCAAAGCATTTGCGCATCGGTGGTGCCAGTGGGTTTTGGGGAGATGCCACTGCGGCAACGCCGCAGCTTTTGGCGGCAGGCGGGCTGGATTTCATCGTCTATGACTACCTGGCCGAGATCACCATGGCGATCCTGGCCCGCGCCCGCGCCAAAGATGCGCAGTCTGGCTTTGCGGCTGACTTTGTCAGCGCAGCTATGGCGCCAAACCTGGGCGAGATCGCGCGCCAGGGTGTACGCATTGTCTCCAACGCCGGAGGGGTCAATCCCGGGGCCTGTGCCGCGGCCCTGCGGGCTGAGATTGCGAAACAGGGGCTGGCACTCAAGGTGGCGGTGGTGGAAGGCGATGACCTTTTGGCGCAACGCGCGGCCGTGGCACAGGCCGCGCCCCGCGATATGTTTCGCGCCACTGCCCTGCCACCCGTAGAGAAGATCGCCAGTATCAATGCCTACCTGGGGGCGTTTCCCATCGCGCTGGCGCTGGATCGCGGCGCGGACATTGTCATCACCGGGCGCTGTGTGGACAGTGCCGTGACACTGGCGGCGGCAATCCATCATTTTGGCTGGGAGAGCACGGATCTCGATGCGCTGGCCGGGGGTAGCCTGGCGGGGCATATTCTGGAATGCGGCCCGCAGGCCACGGGGGGCAATTTCACCGACTGGCGCGCGGTGGCGGATAATCTTGCTGAAATCGGCTATCCCATCGCCGAGATCCGCCGCGATGGCAGCTTTGAGGTGTGCAAACCCGCCGGGTCTGGCGGGCTGGTGTCGCGTGGCACCGTGGGCGAGCAGATGCTCTATGAGATCGGCGACCCGCAGGCCTATCTTTTGCCGGATGTGGCCTGTGATTTCTCGGATGTGACACTGGTTGAGACCGGGCCTGACCGGGTGCTGGTGCAGGGCGCGCGTGGCCTTGGCGTGCCCGATAGCTACAAGACCTGCCTGACCTGGCACGATGGTTACCGTTCGGGGCATATCTTCACCTTTTACGGGCTGGAGGCCGAGGAGAAGGCACAGCACTTTGCCGAGACCGTGCTGGCGCGCTGTCGCACGGCGCTGCAGCGCATGCAGGCGCCGGATTACACCGATGTCAGTGTTGAGCTGTTGGGCGCTGAAAGCCAGTTTGGCGCGATGCGCCAGACCGGACCCCAGCGCGAGGTCGCGGCCAAGATCGCCGTGCGCCACCCGGATGCCCGCGCGGTTGGCTTGTTTCTGAAAGAGGCCACCGGGATGGGTCTTGCAACGCCACCTGGGTTGAGCGGCTTTGCGGGTGCACGCCCGAAACCCTCTCCGGTGATGGCGCTGTTTTCTTATCTGACGCCTAAGGATCAGGTGCAGGTGCGCCTGCTCGACGGGGCCGGAGAGGTGCAGTGCCCAGCTGCCAAAGGCCCCGCTGTATCCGTGGCACTGCGCCCGGAACAGCCTGCGACTCCAAAGGCG
The DNA here is from genome assembly GCA_965641885.1 of Phaeobacter sp. SH40. Taxonomy (GTDB): domain Bacteria; phylum Pseudomonadota; class Alphaproteobacteria; order Rhodobacterales; family Rhodobacteraceae; genus Pseudophaeobacter. The sequence goes on from OZ282574.1 coordinate 500,413, forward strand.
GAGAATGTCACAGAGGTACCGCTGATAGAGCTGGCCTGGGCCCGCAGTGGTGACAAGGGTGACATCGCCAATATCGGCGTGATGGCGCGTGATGCGGCGTTGATGCCCTGGATCTGGGCAGGTCTGACGCCGGCGCACCTGCTCCGCGTGTTTGGCCACTTTTTGAAAGATGCCGAGGTTGTCGAGGGGGGCGTGATCGAGCGGTTTTACCTGCCCGGCAGTGCCTCGATGAACATCCTGCTGCACGGCGCTCTGGGCGGTGGCGGCACCTCGTCGCTGCGCAATGACCCACAGGCCAAGGGCTATGGGCAGTTGCTGCTGGCGGTGCCCGTTGCGGTGGATGCCGATCTGCTGGCGCGCCTGCGGGGTAAAGAATGATCTATCTGTATAATCTACGCCAGCAGCCGTCCAACAACCGCGCTATGGCAGGACCAACCCAATGAGGACATGTCGATGAAAGCTTTTGAAAGCAGGATCAACACGGCCAGTGACAGCTTTGCCCAGAACCGCGCCGATATGCTGGCCCAGGTGGGGCGGATGCGCAGCCTCGAGGCCCGTGCCGCTGCCAAATCAGAAGAGCGCCGGCCAGTGTTTGACAAACGTGGCCAGCTGTCGCCGCGCGAACGGCTTGCAGCCCTGCTGGATCCGGGCATGCCCTTTGTTGAACTCTACAATATGGCCTCTTACCTGGTGGATGACCCTGACCCGGAAACCTCGATCCCCGGGGCGTCGATTATTCTTGGCATCGGCTATGTTTCGGGTGCGCGGGTCATGGTCTTTGTTGATGATGCGGGGATCAATGCCGGCGCGATGATGGGCAAATCGGTGGATAAGGCGCTGGGGGCGATTGAGATCGCGCTGAAGCAAAAACTGCCCTTTCTGCATCTGGTTGAGAGCGCCGGGGCTGATCTTATGCGCTACACGGTTGAGCTCTGGGCCCATGGTGGCGGCCTCTTTGCAGGGCTTGCGCGACTGTCGGCTGCGGGCAATCCGGTGATCACTGTGCTGCATGGTGCCTCAACCGCTGGCGGTGCCTATCAGCCGGGGTTGTCGGACTATGTGATCGGGGTCAAAGGCAACGGCATGGCGATGCTGGCTGGGGCCGCTCTGGTGCAGGCCGCCACGGGTGAAATCGCCAAAGACGCCGATCTGGGCGGTGCCGAGATGCATGCCGAAGTGACCGGCCTGGTGGAATACCTCGCTGAGGATGATGCCCATGGGCTAGAGCTCGCCCGCGAAGTTGTGGCTGGTCTGGGCTGGCAGGGTTGCGTCACAGCCCCTGTGGACTACCCTCCGCCGAAATACCCGGCAGAGGAGCTGGCGGGCGCTATTCCCGCAGATTATCGCAAACCCTATGACATGCGCGAGTTGGCTGCCCGGATTGTAGACGGCTCTGTGCTGCGGGATTTCAAGCCCGGCTACGGGGCCGCAATGGTCTGTCTGCAGGCACATATCATGGGGCAGCCGGTTGGCATTTTGGGCAACAACGGGCCGATTGACCCGGATGGCGCCACCAAGGCGACGCATTTTTTGCAACTGATGGATCAGGCCGGCACGCCGGTGATCTTTTTGGGCAATACCACGGGCTACATGGTGGGCACTGCTTATGAGCGCGCGGGGATGATCAAACATGGCTCAAAGATGATCCAGGCGGTGACCAATCTGCGGGTGCCGAAGATCTCGCTCTATACCGGGGCCAGCTTTGGCGCTGGTAACTACGGCATGTGTGGCCATGCCTTTGGTGCGGATTTCCTGTTTACCTGGCCCAATGCAATGACTGGCGTGATGGGGGGGGCGCAGGCGGCGCTGACTATGGAACAGGTGGCGCGCCGCGCCGCCGCGCGCAAAGGTATTGAGGTCGACGAGGCGCGTCTGGCCAAGCAGCGCGCTGGGATAACCGCACATTTTGACAGCCAGTCGGATGCGTTTTTCACCTCCGGGCGGATGCTGGACATGGGCATGATCGACCCGCGCGACAGCCGGGCGGTGATTGGCTTTTGCCTCGCCACTTGCATGGAAGCGCGCCGCCGCGTGCTCAATCCCAATGCCTTTGGCGTGGGCCGAGCCTGATGGGAAAGGAACAGGTTATGAAAGGGTTCAACTCAATTCTGGTGGCCAATCGGGGCGAGATCGCGCTGCGCATCATGCGCACGGCGCGCTCCATGGGGCTCAGATCCATCGCCGTCTATACCGAGGCGGATGCCGCCAGCCCGCATGTGGCGTTTGCCGACCGGGCCATCTGTATCGGCACCGGGCCGGTCGCGGACAGCTATCTGGATGCGGCCAAGGTGCTGGCTGCTGCTAAAGACTCCGGTGCTGAAGCCCTGCATCCGGGCTATGGGTTCTTGTCGGAGAATGCCGATTTTGCCCAAGCCTGCCAGGATGCAGGATTGGTCTTTATTGGTCCCAGTGCCGAGGTGATTGCCCTGATGGGCAACAAGGCCGCCGCCAAGCGGCGCATGATCGCCGCCGCTGTGCCCTGTGTGCCGGGCTATGAAGGCGCTGACCAGTCGCCGGACCTGTTGCAGGCCGAGGCTGCCAGGATCGGCTATCCGGTGATGATCAAGGCCGCAGCAGGCGGTGGTGGACGCGGCATGCGTCTGGTTACGGAGGCCGCAGGTTTTGCTGATGCGCTGAATTTGGCCAAAAGCGAAGCTATGGCGGCCTTTGGCTCGGATGAGATGATCCTGGAAAAGGCGGTGATGCGCCCGCGCCACGTAGAGTTTCAGGTCTTTGCTGATGCCACAGGACATACCATCCATCTGGGAGAGCGCGATTGTTCCGTGCAACGCCGCCACCAGAAGGTGGTCGAAGAAGCGCCCTGTCCGGTGATGACGCCTGAGTTGCGCGCCGAGATGGGCGCCGCTGCCGTTGAGGCCGCCCGTGCCATCAGCTACCTGGGTGCTGGCACGGTGGAGTTCCTGCTGGACGAGAGCGGCGCGTTTTACTTTCTGGAGATGAACACCCGCCTGCAGGTGGAGCACCCGGTCACTGAGATGATCACCGGGCTTGATCTGGTGGCGCTGCAAATTCGCGCCGCCAAAGGTGAGCCACTGGGGCTGGCGCAACAAGATGTCGTGTCGCGCGGCCATGCCATCGAGGTGCGGCTTTATGCAGAAGACCCGGCGCAGGGTTTCCTGCCGCAATCCGGGCACATCAGCCGCTGGCAGGCGCCAAAGGGCGCGGGCATCCGGGTCGATGCAGGGATCAGGGCGGGGCAAGAGGTCTCGGCCTTTTATGACCCGATGCTGGCCAAAATCATTGCCCATGGTGCCAGTCGCCGCGAGGCGCTTGAACGCCTGATTGCCGCACTTGGCGACACGGTCCTGTTTGGCCCCGCTTGCAACCGGGATTTCCTGATTGCGGTGCTGTCGCATGCCTCCTTTGCCAGCGGCGCTGCGACCACCAGTTTTATTGCCGACCACTTTGACCCAGTGCCACCGCAGGTGGTCTCGAGCGCGGATCTGGCGCTGGCGGCCTGCCTGATCTACCGCGCCGAACAGGCGGATCTGGCGGCACTGGCGCAAACCCCGGTAGAGCTTTTGGGCTGGTCCAGCCAGGGGCAGCTGCAGGCGCGCATGGTGCTGGACACAGGTGCCGAGCCCGCGACACTGCTGCTGAGCCAGACGCCTGAGGGTATGTCAGTGCAGGTCGGGGCAGTGCGTTATGATCTGACGCAACAGGCAGAGAGCCTGCGTTTGGATGGTGAGCGGGTTGATCTGCGTCAGCACCTGCTGCTGGACGATACCCTGTTCATGGCCACAGGCACAGGGATGCTGCAGCTGACGCGGCTGCGCCCCGGAGCGGCTCAAGGCCCCACAGCGGGCGGCGGCGAGGTGCGCGCACCAATGCATGGCAATCTGTTAGAGCTTTGCGTCAAAGCTGGCGACAGGGTTGCAGTCGGCAGCCGTCTGGCGGTGCTGGAGGCCATGAAGATGCAGCACGAAATCCTGGCCGAGGTGGCAGGCACAGTGCGCGAGGTCGCAGCGGTTGCGGCAAGCCAGGTCAAGGCTGGGGATCTTCTGGTGCTGATCACGGCAGAAGGTAACACCGGGCAAGACAGCGGCACCGGGCAAGACAGCAGCGCCAAAAAGTCAGCAACAAAAGAGGTGACATCATGAATTCTGACCTGTGCAGGCGGTTGGGGATTGAGTTCCCGCTTTTTGCCTTTTCCCATTGCCGCGATGTGGTGGCGGCTGTCACCAAAGCCGGCGGCCTGGGGGTCTTTGGCGCTGCAATGATGTCGCCCGAAGAGCTGGAAGAGGAGCTCAGCTGGATTGATGCTCATGTGGAGGGCAGACCCTATGGTGTTGACCTCATCGTGCCCAACAAATTCGAGGCCAAGGGCGAGGATCTCTCGGATGCGCAGATCCTTGCGATGGTGCCAGAGGGGCACAAGGGCTTTGCCAATGAGGTGATGCAGGCCCATGGGGTCGAACCCGGCGATCTGGATCCGGTGCGTGCGGAACAATTGGTGTTTCGCGAAAACATCAGCGCCGAGGGCGCGCGGCGGGCTTTGGATGTTGCGTTCTCACACCCAATTGCGCTCATTGCCAATGCGCTGGGCCTGCCGCCGCAGGATATGCTTGAGCGTGGCAAGGCGCAGGGAATTGCTGTGGCGGCGCTGGTGGGCACTGCCGAACATGCGCGGGCGCAGGTGGCAGCAGGGGTTGATGTGATTGTTGCTGCCGGGGGTGAGGCAGGTGGCCACACTGGCGAGATTTCGACCATGGTGTTGGTACCTGAGGTGGTGCAGGCCATTGCCGGCTCGCAGGTGCCGGTGCTGGCCGCAGGTGGCATTGCCACCGGCGCACAGATGGCCGCAGCCATGGCGATGGGGGCGGCGGGCGCCTGGTGTGGCTCGGTCTGGCTGACAACTGCCGAGGCCGAGACAACGCCGGTGGTGAAGGAAAAGATGCTGGCGGCCAGCAGTTGCGACACCGTGCGGTCACGCTCGCGCACAGGTAAGCCCTCGCGCCAGCTGGTCAGTGCCTGGACCGAGGCCTGGGAGGCCAAAGGCGCGCCCAGACCACTGCCGATGCCGCTGCAGACGCTGGTGTCAGAACCCGCGCTGCACCGCATTGATCAGATGTCGCAAAAGGGCCATGCGGGCGCACAGGATCTCGCCACCTATTGGGTGGGGCAGGGGGTTGGCCTGATGAACCAGTCCATGTCTGCGGGGGCCGTGGTGCAGCAATTCAAGGAAGATTTTCTATCGGGTTATGAGCGCCTGCAAACCGCACTGGAGGGATAGGGCCGGGCCTGTCTCTCAAGCAAAGCAGCCCTGTCGCCCCAGTAAAGATCTTGAGTGCAGCGCAGGCAAACCAATAGCTGAGAAGAGAGCCGGGCCTGGTGAGACCCTCAGCCCGATCAATTTTGCCCGACCAATTTTGCCTGATCAATTGGGGCGGTCCATGGGGGAGGCACTGCTTTCTCCTCGCCATTTTGCTTCACCTGTTCAATAGTTGCAGGCATTGCGTGCAAGGGAGCTGAGGAGGCAACCGATGAATATTCTTTATATTATGTTTGACCAGTTGCGGTTCGACTACCTCAGCTGTGCCGGCCATCCGCACCTGCAGACCCCGCATATCGATGCGCTGGCGGCCAGGGGCGTGCGGTTCACCCGCGCCTATGTGCAGTCGCCCACCTGCGGTTCCTCGCGTATGTCGAGCTATACCGGGCGCTACCCGTCCAGCCACGGGGTGCAGTTCAACAGCTACCCGCTGAAAGTGGGGGAATGGACCATTGGCGATCATCTGCGCAACTCAGGCATGAGCTGCAGCCTGATCGGCAAGACCCATATGGTGGCCGATGCCGTTGGGCTTGAGCGGCTGGGGCTGGCACCGGACAGTGTGATCGGCGTGCGGCAAAGCGAATGTGGCTTTGACCCCTATCTGCGTGATGACGGGCTTTGGGCCGAGGGGCCGGATGGCTTTTATGACCCGAAACGCAGCCCCTATAATGAGTACCTGAAAGAACAGGGTTACCCCGGTGACAACCCCTGGAATGATTTTGCCAATGCGGGGATTGAGACGGGCGAGGAGGGCAATGACATTGCCTCGGGCTGGTTCATGGTCAATGCCGACAAGCCGGCCAATATTGCTGAAGAAGACAGCGAAACGCCCTGGCTCACCACCAAGGCGATCGAGTTCATCGAGGAGGTGACGGCCAAGGGGGAGGGACCCTGGTGCGCGCATCTGAGCTATATCAAGCCGCATTGGCCCTATATCGTGCCCGCGCCCTATCATAATATGTACGGGCCTGAGCATGTGCTGCCGGTGGTGCGCCATGAGGGCGAGCGGGTCAATGCGCATCCGGTTTTTGGCGGCATGATGAGCAACCCGATCGGCAAGGCGTTTAGTCGCGACGAGGTGCGCCAAAAGGTGATCCCGGCCTATATGGGCTTGATCAAACAGGCGGATGATCAGATGGGCAGGCTGTTTGCCTATCTGGAGGCCAGCGGGCGCATGCAAGATACCATGGTGGTGGTGACGTCGGACCATGGCGACTATCTGGGCGATCACTGGCTGGGCGAGAAGAACCTGTTTCACGAACCCTCGATCAAGGTGCCGCTGATCATCTATGATCCACGCGCCACGGCGGATGTGAGCCGCGGCACCTCCTGTGACGCGTTGGTTGAGGCCATCGATCTGGCGCCGACCTTTCTGGAGGTCGCGGGCGGAGAGCCTCTTGGGCATATTCTTGAGGGGCGGTCGCTGATGCCTTTGTTGCGGGGAGAAGACCCGGAGTGGCGCGACTTTGCGGTGGCGGAGTTCGACTATTCCACCATGCCGCTCTGCGCCAAGCTGGGTCTGGAGCCCAAAGACGCGCGCCTGTTCATGATCACCGATGCGCGCTGGAAATTTATGCATGCCGAGGGCGGCCTGCTTGCAATGCTGTTTGATTTGCAGGAAGACCCACAGGAGCTGGTCGATTTGGGGCGCAGCCCGAAGCATCAGGAGATCCTTGCAGTGATGTATGAGCGGTTGCGCCAATGGGGGCTGCGCATGTCGCAGCGTACCACGGTGTCGGATGCACAGATTGAGGCAGGGCGGGGTAAATCTGCAAAGAAGGGCATCTTGCTGGGTGTCTACGAGGCTACGGATGTAGCGCCGGAGCTGACAGAGAAACTACGCGGCTCCGTGCCCCAAACGACTGGTGTGCAAACCGGGGAGAAAACTGGGTCGCAAACTGGGGCGCAAGATGAAGAGGCGCAGGGTGCTGGGTCCAGCTGCGCGCAAAGTGCGCGATAGCAAAGGGGGGCTCCCGCCCGTCTCGGGGTGTTTTGTAAAAACCCCCTCGCCCCTTGGTCCCAGCGCCGCGCTTTCGCGCGGCGCTGGGACCAAACCTGCCAAGGCTTGGCCAGCAAAGCTGGAAAAGCCTGCGGGTGCGGGAGGATTTGGTTGGCTGGAGCAGGGAGGGTGGTTTTCTGCCCGCTATGCGTGCGGGGATCAGGCGCATTTGTTGCCTTGGGCTGTCTCGCTGCTTATGGTGGCGGAAAATCGGGTATCAAGAACAAACAGCAGGGTGCAGCGCAGTGGCAGGGCAGACCGAAGGGCTATTGAACGCGATCCTTCAAGATATTGACGCCGGGCAGCTGAACCCGGGCGATGTGCTGGACGAGGCAGGGCTGGCGGCACGTCACGGGGTGTCGCGCACACCCATCCGCGAGGTCTTTATCCAGCTTGAGGCCGCGGGCCTCATTCGCCGCCTGCCGCGCAAGGGCGCGGTATTGTTCAAGCCGACGCTGGAAGAGTTTCTCGCTATTCTGGAGGTCCATGCCCAGCTGGAAGGGCAGGCCGCCGGTCTGGCCGCGCGCCGTATGACGCCTGAACAGGCTGCGGAGCTGGAACAGATCGTGCGGGCCTGTGAAAGGCACGCGGCACAGAAGGGGGATGCGGATCCGGACGGCTACTATCAGCTGAACCTGCGCTTTCACGGCGCCGTGGCCATGGGGGCGGGCAACCCGTTTCTGGTCGAGATGATCAAGACCAATGCCCGCAAACTGATGGCCTACTATCGGGCGCGCTATAAGTATCCCGGATCGATCAAACAATCGGCCAGTGAACACCGTGACATTGCCGAGCTGATCTTTGCCCATGACCGCGACGCGGCTGAGACGCTTATGGCAAGCCATGTGCAGTTTGATCAGGTGACGGTGATGGACCTGCTGGCCGCCCTTGGCTGAGGCCACCCTGACGGGGCTTTTTAACTGGGCTTTCGCCAAGTCTCAGCCTAGACAGCCTGCTCAAAGAACTGCGCCAGGGCTGTGGCAAAGGCAGCCTGATCGGCGGGCTCCTCAAGGCTGTTGTTCGCCTGCCTGTAGAGGCTTTCTCCTAAACTCTGCTGCATTTCGTCGGTGAGGGCGGCGATAAAGCTAGGGCTCATTTCAGGATGGTGCTGCGTCGTCCAGATATGGCGGCCAATGGTGAACCCAGCGTTCAGCTCAGTGCTGCGGGCAACCTCCTGCGCCTGCGGCGGGATCCTGTCGACGCATTCGCTGTGAGAGCCATAGAGCCTGAGGTCTTGCGGCAGTTCCGGCGCCCAGGGCAGGGGCGAGGTGATCTGGTTATGTATCAGGCCATGTACCCAGCCAGCGGGGTTGCGGGCCACGCTGCCCCCCAGTGCGAGGGCGATGGCCTGATGACCAAAACAGGCGCCAAACAGCGGCAGTTGCGCCTGATCCATCTCCCGGATCAAAGCCAGCAGGGGTGCAATCCAGGGCAGGCCACTGCGGGTTGATGCGGGACTGCCTGTGATCATCACTCCATCAAAGGCGCTGATTTCCGGCGGAAACGCGCCCTCATGCACCTGAAATACGGATGTGCGCCAGTCCGGCCGCGCCATCTGCACGAGGCGGGTGAATTTTTCCCCATCAAGGGGATGCGCCGCGGCAAAGGCGCTGTTGTCGGTGTTGGTGACCAGAATGGCGAGATGCATATGGGGCTCGTGAGTTTTATGTTTACATATTTATAGGCTCATTTAGTATACATAAAGAATGTATTCGGGAAGCCCATTATGACCATCTGGACACCACAGGATGACGGCCACGCCGACCTTGCCAGTCATGACACCTTTGCCATGGGGGCGCCGCACAATACCTTTGCCCGGCTGCGCCGCGAGGACCCGCTGCACTGGACCGAATATGCCGGTGGCGAAAACTTTTGGTCGGTGACCCGCTATGATGACATCATCCAGATGAACAAGAACACCGAGGTGTTCTCATCGGCGCGTGGCATTCGCATGGAAGATCAGAGCTATGAAGAATATCTGGCGCGGCGCACCTTTCAGGAGACCGACCCGCCAGAGCATTCCAAGGTGCGCATGAAGCTGATGCGGGCGTTTTCCAAAACCAGCATGGCGCAGTATGAACAAGAGATCCGCGATATCTGCGGCGAGATTTTGGACCCGGTGCTGGAGCAGGGCACCTTTGACGCCACCAAGGAGATCGCCCGCCAATTGCCGATGCGGATGCTGGGGCGCGTTGTGGGACTGCCAGAGGCGGATCTGCCCTGGCTGGTGGAAAAGGGCGACGCACTGATCGCCAATACCGACCCGGATTTCACCTCGCATGTGATGGACAAGCTGCAGACGGATGAGTTCCGCCTGATGCCTTTTAACTCTCCTGCGGGGGCTGAGCTATATGTCTATGCCAGGGATCTGATGGCCGACAAGGCCCGCCGGGGCGACACGGCTGGTGTACTCAATATGATCCTTGAGCCTGCCAAGGATGGCTCGGAAATATCCGAGACCGAGTTTCGCAATTTCTTTTGCCTGCTGGTAGCGGCGGGCAATGACACCACCCGCTATTCCATTGCCGCAGGCATTCAGGCCCTGTGTCACCAGCCAGAGCTGTTGGCGCAAATGCAGGCAGGCGGAGCAGTCTGGGAGACGGCGGCGGATGAGATCATTCGCTGGGCGACGCCTGCGATCTATTTCCGCCGCACCGCGACGCGGGATGTTGAGATGCATGACAAGCTGATCCGGGCAGGCGACAAGCTGCTCTATTGGTTCATTTCTGCCAACCGTGACGACAGCTACTTTGACGACCCTTTCCGGGTGGATCTGATGCGCAACCCCAACCGGCATCTGGCCTTTGGCCAGTTTGGCCCGCATGTCTGCCTGGGCATGTGGCTGGCCCGGCTGGAAGTCACTGTACTGTTTCAGGAGTTGGCCAAACGGATCGGCCATATCGAGGCCTCGGGGCCGCAGAAGTTCCTGCGTTCCAACTTTGTCGGTGGCATCAAGGAGCTGCCGGTGCGTGTCACCCCACGGTGAAGCGGTACAAAAAATCAGACACGATGCACAGGCGTAGTCTATGCTAGAAATCGCCTGTCAGGATGTTGACCCACAGCCATTTTGCCAGCCACGATCTGGCCCGATTTGGAAGGATTTGAGCCATGAAGACCCGCTTGCGTGCGATGTTCTGCGACCACCTCAGCATTATGCGGGGGAAATATCTGCCCAACTCAAAGATTGGTGATGATGGCACCCGGTTTTGCCGCTCTGTTTTTGGCACCCACTATGACCGCGACCTGCTGGATGCGCCGGGCTCGATGGTGAAACAGGGGATGCCGGATATGGAGCTGAAGTGGCAGCACGATGATATTCGCGACAGCTGGCATGCTTCGACCAAGGTGGTGCTGGGGGATCTGTATGATGTGGATGGCGTGCCCCTGTCGCTGTGCCCGCGCGGCGCGCTAAAGCGGGCGGTCGCAGGCTGGCAGGCACGCGGGCTGACCCCAAAAGTGGGGATCGAGCTGGAGGCCTATGCGCTGCAGGCCGACGATCGGGGCCGACTGATGCCCTATGACGCACCAGGGGGCGTGGTCTATGGCACCGGGCCTTTTGCTGACCCGTTGCGGTTTAATGACCGGATCTGGGCCATGGCGGATGAGATGGGCTTTTCGCTGGATATGATCACGGCGGAATTCGACAGCCCGCAGTTCGAATACACCCTGACCTTTGATGATGCGGTCAAGGCGGTGGATGACATCGTGCTGTTCCGTCTGATGGCGCGTGAGATCGCGTTGGAGTATGGCATCGTTCTTTCCTTCATGCCCAAACCCATCGCCGAGGCCGGTGGCTCTGGCATGCATATCAACTTTTCATTTGTGGATGAGGCTGGCGGCAATGCGCTGTCCTCGGGGCCGCGCGGGGGTCCTGAACATATGAATGATCTGGCGCGTGGCTGTCTGGCGGGGGTTTTGCATCACCACAAGGGTCTGGCCGGGCTGATTGCCCCAACGGCCAACAGCTATATGCGGCTGCAGCCGGGGTCTTTGTCGGGCTATTGGCAAAATTGGGGAGGTGATCACCGCAATGTGACGACACGGATCAGCTCGGAAGGCGGCGCCAAGGCGCGGCTTGAGCATCGCATGGCGGATGCCTCTTCCAATCCCTACACTGCCGTGGCTGCGGTGCTGCAGGCGTCCTTGTTGGGGGTGGAGAAAGGCTATCAGCTGCCGCCGATGGAGACGGGCGATGGGTTTGACCGCACGGATGCGCGCGAGGGCACCGCGATTGATCTCAAAGGGGCCGTCGCGGATCTGGAACGCGATACGATTCTGGCCGAGGCCGTGGGTGCGGATCTCGTGGCCAACCACGCGTTTATGAAGCGCAAAGAGGTGCGCAAAACCCGGGACCTGGAAGGCGACGGCATGCGGGATTTCTATGTTCATTTTATTTGACGGCGCAGTCCGCTAGTTTGCCAGTCACGCCGCCAGCCAGTCAGGCTGTTCGTTTGCCACGGTTGAGCAGAGCAGCAGATTAACCCGCTCTCCTGCGCTATCGGTCTACAAGGTGAAAATTGACTGCACGGTAAGGGCAGGAGCCCAATGGGTTTTATTTGGAAGGCTGATTGCGGCACGCTTTTGTCGATATCGCTTTCTCACTGTCCTGAGTGTTCAGCCCTTTTCTGACATCAGTCAAATCGTTTGAGGCCGCCAGAGCTGGGCGCGCTTTGTGATTTTATGAGGTCTCGAGTGAGGCTGCGTCCCGCAAGATCGACTGCCGTGCGTTCTGTGACGATGCTTGGGTTTGATCGGGGTGCTTTGCCGATGGTGGCCGTGGTGCGAGCAGCCAATGACTGGTCAGCCAATTGGGGCGCTCACACCGAAAAGTCAGTGTGCATCGCAATCAACTGAGGGTCTATTCCCCGGCTTCCGGATTTCGCAGCCGCGCCGCGTCAGCGGCGCTACGAGAGGCCGCGGGCCCGAAGCATTTGCTTCGGGCCCGCCATGGTATCTGGTGGCAGCCGACCAAAGGTCGGCTGCGGTCGGCGTCTGCTGCCGGGTTTAGGTTACCGCCGCAAAGCCTGCTTCCAGTGCGATGAGAATGCCCTGGACGTCATCTTTAGTCAGAACCAGCGGTGGCGACAGGATGATGTTGGGGCCGGAAATCCGCACCATGGCGCCGTTTCGATAAGTTACCTCTTGCAGGCTGGCGATCGTCTGTTTGTCGGGGGCGGATTTGCTGGCGCGATCCGCCACCAACTCCATAGCGCACATCAGGCCATGGCCGCCGCGCACATCCCCAATCAGCGCATGCCTTTCCTGCAGCGCCAACAAGCCCTGATGCAGCTCCTGACCGCGGACCGCGGCATTCTCGGGCACATTCAGACGCAGGGTTTCCTGCAGGCAGGCTAGGGCCGCTGCCGCTCCGACGGGATGGCCGGAATAGGTATAGCCGTGGCCAATAGCGGCGCGCCCACTCACGTCCTGCTCAAAAACCTCTGCCACGCCTTCCGCGATCATCACCGCGCCAAAGGGAAAATAGCCATTGGTGATTGCCTTGGCGGTACACATGAAATCGGGCTGTACCCCCCAGTGGCGCGAGCCGGTCCAGGACCCGGTGCGGCCAAAGGCTGTGATCACCTCATCGGCGATCAGCAAGATGCCATGTTTGCTGCAGATTTCGCGCACGCCGGGCATAAAGCTGTGGTGCGGCGGGATCACGCCGCCAGCCCCCAGGATCGGCTCCATGATAAAGGCTGCAATGGTGCCTGCGCCCTGAAAGGCGATCTCGTCCTCAAGGGCCTGCAGGCACAGCTGCGCCAGCCGCGCGGGATCACTCTCATTAAAAGGATTGCGATAGGTGTAGGGGGCCGGGATGTGGTGACAGCCGGGCAACAGCGGCTCGTACTGGGTACGGAAATTGGCATTGCCATTTACTGACGCGCCGCCCATGTGGGTGCCGTGATAGCCCTTTTTCAGGCTGAGGAACTTGGTGCGCCCGGCCTCACCCCGGATCTTGTGGTACTGCCGCGCCAGCCGCAGCGCAGTTTCGACCGAGTCCGACCCCCCAGAGGTGAAAAAGGCGCGGCTGAGGCCGTCGGGGGCAAAAAAGTCACGTAGAACTTCAGCCAGCTGGATCACCTGATCATTGGTGGTGCCGCGAAAGGTTGAATAATAGGGTAAAACATCCAGCTGGGCGGCAATGGCATCCTTGATCGGCTGGCAGGAAAACCCAAGGTTGACGTTCCACAGCCCACCAACCGCATCAATCACCTCATGGCCATCGATATCGCTGATCCGCACGCCCTGGGCGCCGGTGATTATCGCGGGCGGGTTGGCCAGGCTGTCGGCGGGATGCGCCATCGGGTGCCACAGGGACTTGGCGTTATGTTCCTTGAGGAAATTGGCGTCTTTCATCGACTAAACTCCTGAGCGGGTCCATGCGCGGACCTGGGTGTCTTGAGGGGCAAACGGGCCGTCACGGCGCATCAGCTTGTGGATAATCAGAGGGTGGGCTGCCACCGATCCGATGGGTGAGGGCGGCGCCAGCCTGGCGCAGGGCGGCGCGGATGGTGTCTTGCTGCGCCTGCGACATGCGCGAGGCGGGCGCGGCCACTGCGAGCGCCCCCAGGGCTTTGTGGTCGGCACCAAAAATCGGCACCGCGCAGGACTGCACTTCCAGCTCAAAGCTGCCCAGGGTGTCTGAAAGACCTGTCTCGCGCACCTCGCGCAGTTTGACGCGCAGAGCCTCCGGGTCGACCAGGGTCATGCTGGTATGCGCCTTGAGAGGGCGCGCAAGAACCGCATCGACAAAGCTGGGATCGGCATAGGCAAGGATCGCAAGGCCAGAGCTGGTGGCGTGATAGGTCACGGTCTGGGCATCCTCCATTGTCACCTTGGTGGCATGGCGTGGCGAGTAGGCATGGCTGAGGGTCTGCACCCAGCTGTCATGGCCCAGCGAGACATGGGCGGTCTCGCCGGTCTCGTCGCTCAGCTCACGCAGGATGCGCCGCGACACAGACAGAATCGGCGTTGAGGCCTCGCGCAGCGCCGCAAGGTGCAAAACCTGCGGCCCAAGCCGGTAGGCGCGGTCGCCATCGCCCTGTTCCACGAACCCCGAATCCTGCAGCTCTGCCATCAGGCGATAGACTGTCGCCTTGTTCATCCCAGAGAGACGCGTCAGGTCGCTCAACCCGATTTCGCTCCTGTCGGGGGAGAAATAACTTAATAGTGAAAGGGCTTTACTGACAGTTCCCATGCGCCGGTCCGGGCTCCATTTTGATTAAAGACGGGGCATGGTTTTGCAAAAACATACAGCCCGGTTGATATTTTGTTGACAGATAAGCAGGTGGGCTGTCAATCTAAATTCAAACCAACGGTTCAAATAATGAACCAAGTAGCTGAACCATCAGCATCAACCGGGAGACTGAAATGAAACTGACCTATCTCGTGAAAGGCGCCGCAGCGGCGGCGGCTCTTGGCCTCAGCGCCGTGGCTGCCCAGGCGGAATATCCAGAGAAGCCGGTGAACTTTATCGTGCCGTGGCCTCCGGGTGATCTGGAGGATGTTCTGACCCGGATGATCGCCGATGATTTCCAGGCAGAATATGGCGTGGCGGCTGCGGTGGTGAACAAGCCCGGTGGCGGCGGTGGTCCCTTTCCTGGCGCCATCGAGGTCGCCAATGCGGCGCCGGATGGCTACACTGTGGGCTCTTTCGTGATTGGCGTGCCGGTGATGGGACATCAGATCGACATCCCGCCACTGACCCCGGAAAAGTTCGACCCGCTGGGGATCTTTCTGACCTATCCCTTTGTCATCGCCGCCTCGGCGGATGCGCCCTATTCCACGATGGCAGAGCTGGCAGCCCACGCCAAAGAGAACGATGTGGCACTGGGGCATTTTGGCGATGTGCTGACCCCGACCCAGGTCACCAAGGCCTTTGCCAAGAACGCTGGCTTTGCATGGGGCTCGGATGCGGCCTTTGATGCGCTGGATTGCAACACGCTTGCCTCTGGCGATGCGGATGTCATCAACACCACCCTGCAGCTGATCCTGCCCTGCCTGGATCAGGTCAAGGTGCTGGTCTCGATCACTGATGAGCGCATCCCACTGGTGCCCGATGCGCCTGCCATTGGCGAGCTGGATGCCAGTCTGAACATCGCCCTGTGGAATGGGCTTTTTGTTACCAAAGACACGCCGCAGGATGTGCGCGACAAAATCATCGCCGTGGCTGAAAAAACCATGATGAGCGACCGGGCTCAGGCCGTGGCCAAGGAAACCGGGGCGCTGGTCTACTGGCAGAATGCGGATGACAGCACGGCGCGGGTGGCCACCGACATCGCGACCATGGCCAAAATCGGCGCGCTGCTGGACTAGATCTCCTCTTTGTTGTTTTGCCGGGGCCATCATTGGCCCCGGCGCTTCTTTTTGCCTGAAAAGATCCCCTTCCATGACCAGCGAACCATGACCACCGAACGAGAACGCCGCTTTGTCGGACCCCGGCGCGGACAGCTGATTTTTGCCTTGGTTTTCCTCTCGGTGTCAGTGCTGCTTTTGGCCCTGATCGCAGAGCAGACCACCTGGGTGAAAAAGACCCGGCTGTTTGCCCAGCCGCGGTTTTGGCCTGCCGTCAGCCTTGGGGGCATGGTGCTGTTGGGGGGGCTGCATTTTTACTTTCTGCCCTGGCGGCGCGCCTCGCGCTATGACCTTTGGGAGGCACGGCAATGGGGGCGCAGTCTGGAGTATGCGCTCTGGTTCATGGCTTATGTTTTCCTGGTGCCAATAATTGGCTACCTGCCGGTGACGCTGGTGTTCGTGCCCCTTTTGGCGCGGCGTATGGGCTATCGCAGCCGCGCAATGATGGGCATCTGCCTGTGTTTCGCCCTGGCGGTTGTGGTGCTGTTCAAGACGGTTCTGTCGGTCAAAATCCCCGGCGCGATGCTCTATGAATACCTGCCGGGCGCGCTGCGCAGCTTCTTTATATTATACTTCTAGGCCCCGGGGTTTTTGATGGATCTTCTCCTCTCTGCACTCGATATCCTGATGCGCTGGGACGTGGCGCTGGCGCTGCTTGCGGGCTCGGTTGGCGGTGTGCTGATCGGGGCGATCCCCGGCGTTGGCCCTGCAGTGGCTATCGCCATCCTGCTGCCTGCGACCTTTTCCATGGATCCGATTGTGGGCCTCACGGTGCTGCTGGGGATTTATGGCTCCTCCATGTATGGCGGTGCCATTCCGGCGATCCTGATCAACACACCCGGCACGGCGGTGAACGCGTTGACCACCTATGACGGCTATCCGATGACCGCGCGCGGCGAGCCGCGCCGCGCCCTCAGCCTCGCCTATTCCGCCAGCTTTTTTGGCGGGGTCTTTTCGGTCATCTGCCTCATCCTGTTTGCGCCGGTGCTGGCAAAGGTGGCGCCCATGTTTGGCAGCCGCGAGATCTTTTTGGCAGCGCTTCTGGGCCTTATCCTGGTGGTGGTGGCCCATCGTGGCCAGGCCCTGATTGCCGGAGCACTTGCCTGCTTTGGCATCTTTCTCAACTCCATTGGCATGGAGCCGGTGAAATATACCCAGCGCTATACCTTCGGGCAGGATTTTCTTGGCGGTGGTGTGAACCTCATCGTGGTTGTGCTAGGGCTTTTTGCCCTTAGTCAGGCCTTTGTGCTGCTGATGGACGAGGACGAAAAGGTCCATATCACCAAACTGCGCGGCGGCATGTTTCAGGGGCTGCGCGAGTTGGCACGCCATCCCCGTGTCACGACTGTTTCCGCCGGCTTTGGCGTGCTGATGGGCATGATCCCCGGCGTGGGAGAGTTCACCGCCCAGTTCATGTCCTACACCTATGCGCAAAAGACCTCAAAACGGCCGCAGGATTTTGGCAATGGCTCTTCCGAGGGGCTGATTGCGGCGGAAACCGCCAACAACGCGGTGCCTGCTGCGGCCATGGTGCCGCTTTTGGCGCTGGGGATTCCGGGTGAGGCGCTGACCGCGATGATGCTGAGC
Source organism: Phaeobacter sp. SH40 (assembly GCA_965641885.1). Taxonomy (GTDB): domain Bacteria; phylum Pseudomonadota; class Alphaproteobacteria; order Rhodobacterales; family Rhodobacteraceae; genus Pseudophaeobacter. Next base: position 517,650 of record OZ282574.1, read on the forward strand.
GTGTTCTATGTGCACAATGTGGTGCCGGGGCCGGCCCTGTTTCAGAATGACATGGATTTCGTCGTAGCACTTTATCTGGCGCTGCTGATCCTCAATGTGCTGGTGCTGGTCTTCTTGCTCTTTGCGACCCGGTCACTGGTGCAGGTGGTGAAAATCCCAAATCGTTTCCTCGGCGTCTGTATCCTTACGCTTAGCTTTGTTGGCGTCTATTCCCTGCGCAATTCGGCTACCGATTGCCTCATGGCTGCGGGCTTTGGCATCTTTGGTTTTATCCTCAAACGGCTGTCTTTGCCGGCCGTGCCGATCATCCTTGGCATGGTGCTGGGGGGCATCATGGAGGTCAAACTGCGCGCTGGTATGGCCCGGGTCAAAGAGCCCTGGGACTTTATCAACCGACCCATATCATTCATCATTTTCACCATAATTGTCTTGGTTCTTGCGACACATATCCTGCGCGTCTGGCGTGATCGCAAAGAACTGAAGGAGGCCGAATGGCAGAACAAGAGCTCATCAATCAGCTTCGGCAAGCTGATGTCGCGCCGCAAAAACTCTTTCTTGAAGGATCGTGGCAAAGAGGTTCGGGGACGCCACTCGAAGTTACTTCGCCGATTGAAGGGGCTGTTCTAACCACGCTTGAGGGCGCCTCTGCAACAGATGTTGAACGCGCAGTTGCCTCGGCGCGGCGGGCCTACGCCGATGGCCGCTGGGCGGCACAGTCCCCCGCCGCACGTAAAAAGGTGCTGTACCGCATTGCTGATCGCATTGAGGCCGAGGCGGTCGAGCTTGCGGTGCTGGGCGTGCGCGACAATGGCACTGAATTCAACATGGCCCTGAAGGCCGAGCCGGGCTCGGCGGCCGGGACCTTTCGCTATTATGCCGAGGCGCTGGACAAGGTGGCCGGAGAGGTGGCGCCAACGCAGGCAGATGTGCTGGGGCTGGTGCATCGCACGCCGGTGGGCGTGGTTGGTGCCATTGTGCCCTGGAACTTTCCGCTGATGATTGGCGCCTGGAAACTGGCGCCGGCGCTGGCCATGGGCAATTCCGTGGTGTTGAAACCAGCCGAGACCGCCTCGCTGACGCTGTTGCGTCTGGCGGAGATCTGCGTCGAATGTGGCCTGCCGGATGGTGTGTTCAACGTGGTGACCGGCAGTGGCGCTGAAACCGGCGCGGCGCTGGCCATGTCCATGGGGGTTGATGTGCTCACCTTCACCGGATCAGGCGGCACCGGGCGCAAGCTGCTGGAGGCCTCGGCGCGCTCTAACCTCAAACGCTGCTACCTTGAGCTGGGAGGGAAGTCGCCAAATATCGTTTTTGCCGACACGCCCGACCTGCAAAAGGCCGCCAAGGTCTCGGCTATGGGGATCTTTCGCAATTCTGGTCAGGTCTGCGTAGCGGGCGCGCGTCTGCTGGTTGAGGCTTCGGTGCATGATGAGTTTGTCGCCCTGCTGAAAGCCGAGGCCGAAGCGCTGACGGTGGGCGATCCGCTGGATCTGGGCAGTCAGATTGGTGCGGTGAATTCTGAGGATCAGCTCAGGCGCAATCTGTCGTTTATGGACATGGCCCGGGCCGAAGGGGGACAGGTCATCACCGGGGGCAGTCGTATCCTGCAGGAAACAGGCGGCAGCTATATGGCTCCGACCATTGTGACCCATGTGGCGCGCGATCATGCCCTGTTCCAGCGCGAGGTATTTGGCCCCGTGCTGTCGGTCACAAAATTTGAGAGCGAGGCCGAGGCGCTGAGCCTGGCCAATGCCACTGATTTTGGCCTTGCCGCCGGGGTCTGGACCGCGGATCTGTCGCGCGCACACCGGATGGTTGCGGGCGTTCGGGCGGGTGTTGTGCATGTGAACACCTATGGTGGCGCTGACAATACTGTGCCGCTGGGCGGCGTTGGTCAGTCAGGCAATGGGTATGACAAATCGCTGCATGCTTTGGACAAATATGTCGATCTGAAAACGGCCTGGATTCAGCTGTGAGGATGGTGGAGCATGTAAACAGGTTTTGCAGGGCAAAACCCGTGGCCTCCGGCGGAGGTATTTTGAGCAAGATGAAATCTGGACGCGTGATGCGCATAAATGGAGGGTGTGATGACGTCTAAAAAGACCATTTTGGTTGCCGGGACCTATGACACCAAAGACGACGAACTGCACTATCTGGCCGAGGTGATCCTTGGTCAGGGGGGGGGCGTTCTGTCGATGGATGTCAGTGTTTTGGGGGAGCCCAGCCGTCCCACGGATGTGAGCAAACACGCGGTGGCCGAGGCTGGTGGCGCGTCGATTGCGGCGGCTATTGCCTCGGGCGACGAAAATACCGCGATGCAGATCATGGGGGCTGGCGCCGCTGCCAAGGCGCAGGAGCTGTACCAGGCGGGTCGCATCGACGGGGTTATCGTGTTGGGCGGCACAATGGGGACTGATCTGGCGCTGGATCTTTGTGCGGCATTGCCTGTGGGGGTTCCAAAATACATCGTCTCCACCGTGGCCTTTTCACCGCTGATGCCCCCTGAACGGATCCCGGCTGATGTGCAGATGATCCTTTGGGCCGGGGGGCTCTATGGGTTGAACTCGATCTGCAAGGCCTCGCTCAGTCAGGCCGCAGGCGCGGTGCTGGGGGCTGCGCGTGCAGTTGAGGCGCCACGGCGTGCGCGTCCCCTGATCGGGATGACCTCGTTTGGCAAGACGGTGCTGCGCTATATGGTGACGCTGAAACCGGCGCTGGAGGCGCGGGGTTTTGAGGTCGCGGTGTTTCATGCCACGGGCATGGGCGGGCGCGCCTTTGAAAGCCTTGCGGGCGAGGGCGCTTTTGCCGCTGTGCTGGATTTTGCGCCGCAAGAGGTTTCCAATCACCTCTTTGGCGGCTTGTCGGCCGGGGCGGACCGCATGACCAATGCAGGACGATCCGGCACCCCACAGCTGGTCGCACCGGGATGTTATGATCTGGTGGATTTTGTTGGCTGGCAGGGGGTACCTGTGCCGCTGGAGGGACGCCCGAGCCATGCGCATAACCGCTTGCTCTCTTCCGCAGTGCTGCAGGCCGAAGAGCGCCGCACCGTCGCGCGTACCCTGTGTGAAAAGCTGGCTGAGGCGCAGGCACCCGTGGCGATAATCCTCCCTAACCAGGGCTGCAATGAGTGGGATCGCCCCGGTGGGGAGCTACATGATGCTGAAGGGCTTTTGAGTTTTTGCGCTGAGATGCGCCGCGCTTGCCCTGAAAATGCAGTGCTGCACGAGTTGGACTGTCACATCAATGATGCGGCGTTTTGTGTCGCGGTCCTGGAGGTCTTTGATGCCTTGGTTGTGCGCGGTGTCATCAGCAAGGCCCTTTAGCAGTGAAGTGCAGGCTGTGAAACATAGGGGCCGGGTTTAGGGCCAAAATCTGCAAGACTGAAACGGGGCATCTGCAGCAGCAGGTGCCCTTTGTGGTATTTTGGACCACGCTTGTATTTCTGCTGCGCGGCAATGACCTTAGGTCGCGACAGATTCTTGCTTGAATACAGGGGGGCTCTTGCCTAGGGTGCCAGCAATTATGTGGAACTGCGTTCTACATTGTGGAATTTTAGGCAGTTGCTTCGCCGCCCCCTGGTTGCGTTGGGCGGAGTCGGGGTTTTGACGCTAGGTTCTGGGCCGAGGTATTCCGCAGGGGCTTGGCGCTGTGACATGGCCTATGCTGAGATCGAACAAAATATTGCGGGCCGGGCCGGGGACATGCACCGGGGTCGCCCGACGCGAGAGAGGGAAAACGAATGACAGATGCCATCGCATTTGAGCGCATTGGGGATATTGCTGTTCTGAAGGCGCAAAACCCGCCAGTGAACGCGCTGGGTTTTGATATTCGCGAAGGCCTGCTGGCCGGGATCGAACGCGCCGAGGCGGAAGGCGTCAAAGCGGTGCTGATCTACGGCGACGGCAAAACCTATTTTGCAGGCGCCGACATTCGCGAATTCGGCCAGCCGCCCCGGGGCATCTTTCTGCCCGATCTGTGCGCCCGCATTGAGGCCTCGCCGCTGGTGGTGGTCTCGGCACTGCATGGCACCGCTCTTGGCGGCGGGCTAGAGGTGGCGCTGGCCTCGCATTACCGCATCGCGGTGCCCTCGGCACGTGTTGGTCTGCCTGAGGTTCTGATCGGTGTGATGCCCGGTGCCGGCGGCACCCAGCGTCTGCCACGTCTGGTCGGCGTTGAGGCCTCGGTCGATGTGATCACCTCTGGTCGTCAGGTTGGCGCCAAAGAGGCACTGGCGATTGGCATTCTGGATCGCGTCGAAGAGGGAGAGCCGCGCGACATCGGCCTCGCCTATACACAAGAGCTGCTGGACAGCGGCGCAACTCGCCGTCCGGTCAGCGAAATGCCTGCTCCCAAAGCGGTCGATTTTGACGCGCTTTATGAATCGGTTCTGAAAAAGGGCCGTGGCCTGCTGGCGCCTGCGGTTGCTGTGCGTGGCATCCAGGCCTGCTGTGAGCTGCCCTTTGATGCGGGCATGAAGCGCGAGCGTGAATTGTTCATGGAGCTGATGGACACGGATCAGCGTCAGGGCATGATCCACGCCTTCTTCTCGGAACGCGCAGTGAGCAAACTGCCCGAGCTGAAAGGTGTCGCGCCACGGGATGTGAACAGCATAGGCGTGATTGGTGGCGGCACCATGGGCGCTGGCATTGCCACGGCAGCGCTGCTGGCCGGTCTGCCAGTTGTGATGCTGGAAATGACCGCTGAGGCCGCCGAGGCGGCCAAGGGCCGGATCTTGGGCAACCTTCAGGGGGCACTGAAGCGCGGTAAGATTTCCGACGCACAGTTCAGCCAACTTACCCAAGAGGCCCTGACGCTGGCCACCGACTATGACGCGCTGAGCGATGTGGATTTGGTGATTGAGGCGGTCTTTGAAGAGATGAGTGTCAAGAAAGTGGTCTTTGGCAAGCTGGACGCCGTCTGCAAGAAAGGCGCGATCCTGGCCTCCAACACCTCCTATCTGGATGTGAATGAAATTGCCGCCTGCACCTCGCGCCCCGAGGATGTGATTGGGCTGCATTTCTTCTCGCCCGCGCATGTGATGAAGCTGCTGGAAGTGGTCGTTGGCGACAAAACCGCGCTGGACGTGGTTGCCACCGGCTTTGCGCTGGGACAACGGCTGAAAAAGATCTCGGTCCGTGCCGGAGTTTGTGATGGCTTTATCGGCAATCGCATTCTGGCCACCTATCGCAAGGCGGCGGATCACATGGTGCTGGATGGCGCCTCGCCCTATCAGATCGACAAGGCGCTGACTGATTTTGGCTTTGCCATGGGGCCCTTTGCTGTGGCCGATCTGGCCGGGCTGGACATCGGCTGGGCTGTGCGCAAACGCAAACGGGCCGAAGGCCTTGACCCGCGTGAGCGCGATAGCAGCTATATGGATAAGGTCTGCGAAGCGGGTAACTTTGGCCAAAAAACCGGCAAGGGCTACTATGTCTATGAGGCTGGTAAGCGCGGTGGCACGCCAAACCCTGAGGTCACCGATCTGATCGCCGCCGAGCGTGTCGAGCAGGGCATCACGCCGCGCGCCTTTAGCGATGAGGAAATTGTCACGCGCTATATGGCGGCGATGGTCAATGAGGCGGCCAAAGTGGTCGGTGAAGGTATTGCGAGGCGTCCCCTGGATGTCGATATGACGCTGCTGTTTGGCTATGGTTTCCCGCGCTACCGTGGCGGGCCGCTGAAATGGGCCGATATTGAAGGTCTGGACAAGGTTCTGGCGACCATCAAGGCGGGCGCCAAAGACGACGCCTATTTCTGGCAGGCCGCACCTCTTTTGGAAAAACTGGTGGCCGAGGGCCGCACATTTGACGATCTCAATAAGGAAAACAGCTGATGAAACAAGTCGTTATTGTCTCTGCCGCCCGTACTGGTCTGGCAAAATCCTTCCGGGGTTCTTTCAACATGACTCATGGTGCGACCATGGGCGGCGCTGCTGTTGAGGCCGCCGTGGCCCGCGCTGGCATCGAGGCTGCTGAGATCGAAGACTGCATCTTTGGCTGCGGCACGCCTGAGGGGGAGACCGGTGCCAATATCGCCCGTCAGATCGCCCTGCGGGCTGGCATGCCAGTGACCACCTCGGGGCTGACCGTGAACCGGTTTTGCTCGTCGGGTCTGCAGTCGATCGCTCTGGCGGCGCAGCAGATCATCTGTGAGGGCGCAGGCCCTATGGTTGCCGGGGGTGTCGAAAGCATCTCGATGGTGCAGCCCAAGGCGCGCTCGGTCAAGGAAAGCTGGCTGGCAGAGCATAAGCCCGCAACCTATATGACCATGATTGAGACCGCTGATATCGTGGCGGAACGCTATGGCATCAGCCGCGAAGATCAGGATGCCTACGGGTTGCGCAGCCAGCAGCGTATTGCGGCAGCACAAGAGGCCGGATTGTTCGCAGATGAGATCGTTTCCATGACCACCACCATGGCGGTGAAGGACAAGGAAACCGGTGAGATTTCTATGAAAGAAGCGCTGGTGGACCGGGATGAGTGCAATCGCCCAACCACCACGCTGGATGGTCTGAGCGGTCTTGCACCGGTACGCGGCGACGGTCACTTTGTCACCGCCGGCAACGCAAGCCAGCTGTCTGATGGCGCAGCGGCTGTCGTTCTGATGGAGGCCAAAGAGGCGGAGAAGCGTGGCCTTGAGGCAATGGGCGCGTTCAAAGGCTTTGCCGTTGCGGGCTGTGAGCCTGATGAGATGGGTATCGGCCCGGTCTTTGCGGTGCCGCGCCTGCTGGAACGTCATGGATTGACCGTGGACGATATCGACATCTGGGAGCTGAACGAGGCCTTTGCCAGTCAGGCGCTGTACAGCCGGGATCGGCTGGGCATTGATGACGAGAAGTGCAACGTCAACGGTGGCTCGATTGCGATTGGCCATCCCTTTGGCATGACGGGGGCCCGGATGACCGGTCACATTCTGCGTGAAGGTAAGCGTCGCGGTGCCAAACTAGGCGTTGTGACTATGTGTGTCGGCGGTGGCATGGGCGCGGCAGGCCTGTTCGAGATCTACTGAGCCAGATTATCACGTTAAACAAGGAAGCGCCCATTCGGCCCAACGAGGACCAAATGGGCGCGCCCCGGCTTTAGGCCGGGGGGCGGCTTTCGGGGAGGGAAGCGTAAAATGGATCTGAACTATTCTGTTGAAGAGCAGGCATTTCGTGTCGAAGTGCAGGAATTCCTGGCGCAAAAGCTGCCCAAGGAAATGTCCGAGGCAATCCGCGTTGGGCGCGAGCTTGGCAAAGAGGGGCATGAAAAATGGCATGGCATCCTCAACGATCAGGGCTGGCTGGCCCCCAACTGGCCGGAAGAGTTTGGTGGCTGCGAGTGGAACGCCGTGCAGCGCCACATCTTTGAAGAAGAGTGCTGCCGCGCCCATGCGCCGCGCATTATTCCCTTTGGCCTGAGCATGCTGGCGCCTGTGCTGCAAAAATTTGGCTCAAAAGAACAGCAGGACCACTATCTGCCGCGCATTCTGTCCGGTGAGGACTGGTGGTGCCAGGGCTATTCCGAGCCCGGCGCCGGATCAGATCTGGCAAGCCTGAAAACCCGCGCTGTGCGTGACGGCGACCACTATGTCGTCAACGGCCAGAAGACCTGGACCACGCTCGGCCAATACGCCAACTGGATCTTCTGTCTGGTACGCACCGACACCGAGGTGAAGCAGCAGTCGGGGATTTCCTTCCTGCTGATCGACATGGACACGCCGGGCATCGAAGTGCGCCCCATCATCCTGCTGGACGGCACCCATGAGGTGAATGAGGTCTGGTTCACGGATGTTAAGGTGCCGGTGGAAAACCTGGTCGGTGAAGAAAACATGGGCTGGACCTATGCCAAGTACCTGCTGACCCATGAGCGCACAAATATCGCCGGCGTCGGCTTTAGCCGCGCAGGTCTTGACGCGGTAAAGCACATGGCGCGCAGCCAGATGCACCGGGGCAAGCCTTTGACTGAAAATCCGCATTTTGCCGCCCGTGTGGCGCGGGCCGAGATTGATCTGATGGCCATGTCCACCACCAACCTGCGCATTATTTCGCAGGCAGCCGCAGGTCAGGCGCCGGGTGTCGAGAGCTCGATGCTCAAGGTAAAGGGCACTGAAATTCGTCAGGAAATCAACGACTTGGCGCGCCGTGCCGCAGGCGCCTATGCGATGCCCTTTGTCCTTGAGGCGCTGGAGGGCGGCAATGAGCCCGAAGTCGGCCCCGAAGGCAGTGCCGCAGTGGCACCTGAGTATTTCAACAATCGTAAACTTTCGATCTTTGGTGGGTCTAACGAGATCCAGAAGAACATCATTGCCAAGGTCAAGCTGGGAGGTGGGGCATGAATTTTGATCTGACAGACGAGCGCCAGATGCTGCAGGATTCCCTGCGTCGCTTCCTGCGCGACAATCAGGACAAGCTGCGCGCCAGCACGCGCCTGGGTACCAGCGACAATGAGCTGGGCTTTGATGCCGCCATCTGGGGCAAGCTGGCCGAACTGGGCGTCATAGGCGCGCTGTTCAGCGAAGAGGACGGCGGCTTTGCCGGGGCTGGTTTTGATCTGACCACGGTGTTTGAAGAGCTGGGACGGGCCGGTGCGGTTGAGCCGCTGCTGGACACCGCTATTCTTGGCGGTGGCCTGATCGCGGCCCTGGGCTCTGATGCCCAAAAAGAGCTGGTGGAGCAGGTGATCGCAGGTGATCTGCACCTGGCCCTGGCCCATGGTGAGCCAAACAGCCGCTATGATCTGGCGCAGGTGCAAACCACAGCCAAAACCGATGGCGATGACATCGTTTTGAATGGCCGCAAGGCCGTTGTGATCAATGCTGAGGCAGCAGATTATCTGCTGGTGTCGGCCCGTGAAACCGGGGCCGCTGGTGATGAGGCAGGGATCTCTCTGTTCCTGGTGCCACGGGACACATCCGGGCTCTCTTTGCGCGGATATGCCCTGCTGGCGGGAGGTCGTGCGGCCGAGGTCGATCTGGAAAACCTGCGCGTCTCTGCTTCGGCACGGCTGGGAGAGGCCGGGGGCGCCTATGCCTCCCTCAAACGCGCGACTGTCCGCGCCGAGGTGGCGCTGGCGGCTGAAACGCTGGGCGCGATGGAGGCCGCAACTGAGCTCACGCGCGAATACCTGCTGACCCGGCAACAGTTTGGCCGCCCCATTGGTAGCTTTCAGGCGCTGCAGCACCGAATGGCAACTCTGCTGATCGAGCTGGAGCAAGCGCGCTCGGCAGTGATCAATGCCGCAGGCCATCTGGACACCAGCCCCGCAGAGCAGGCGTTGCAGATTGCAGCCGCCCGCAACCTGATTGGCCGGGCTGGCCGTCTGGTGGCAGAAGAGTGCATTCAGCTGCATGGGGGTATCGCCATGACCGAAGAATATGCTCTGGCCCATATCGCCAAACGGATCGTGATGGCGGACCATCGGTTTGGCGACACGGACACTCAACTGGAGCGTTTCATTGACCATAGTGCCGCCTAAATCTGTGGCCCCTAGTATTGGACAGCCTGAGACTGTGTCGGTTGAAAACGACATACCAGAGGGCGCGCAGAGTTTTCAGATCGAGGATCCCGGCGTCCAGCAACTGGTGGGCTACAAGACCACGATAGACCGGCGCGATGGTAGCTGCAGTGTCACGCTGGATCTGGAGCCGCCGCATCTGAACCGCCATGGAATTTTGCATGGCGGTATCGTGGCGACAGTTCTGGATGTGGTCTGCGGCAACACCGCGTCGCAGTTCTTTGATCCTGAAAACCATGCAGCCCTGGTGACCGTCTCCCTGACGCTGTCCTATGTGGCCGCGGCCAAGGCAGGCCGCATCACGGCGCGGGCGCGGGTGACGGGGGGCGGCAAATCAATTGCCCATATCTTTGGCGAGTTGCACGATGAGCAGGGCCAGCTTTTGGCCACCGCAACCGGCGTTTTCAAAAGGATTCGCACATGAGCCAGCTGGCCAGACTTGACGACCTCGGCGATCGCGCCGTTGTGGTCAATATGAACGGCGCCCGTCGTGGTGCCCTGTCTCCTGATCTCTATGAGGCGATCAACGCCGCCGTAAAACTGGCAGAACAGCCCCGCATTCGCGCCATATTGCTGACCTCTGAGGGTGGTTTTTTCTGCGCCGGGGGCGATCTCAACGTGCTGATCGAACGGCGCGGGCTGAGCGAGGCGCAACGCCGCGGCAAGGTGGACGAGCTGCACGGGTTGATCCGGGGTCTGCGGGCAGCACCTGTGCCGGTGATCGCCGCTGTCGAAGGTGGCGCGGCCGGGGCGGGCCTGTCGCTGGCGCTGGCCGCTGATCTGATCGTGGCCGAGGCAGGCGCGAAATTTACCGCCGCCTATGTCAAGGCCGGGCTGGTGCCGGATGGCGGGCTGACCTCGTCGCTGTCGCGTATCCTGCCACGGCCCCTTGCGATGGAGATGTGTCTTTTGGCGCGTCCGGTCACCGCCGAGCGCATGGCAGATCTGGGGGCGGTCAATCTGGTGGTGCCAGCGGATGAGGTGCTGAGCGCAGCCCATGGCCTGGCAGATCGCCTGGCGAAAGGCCCTCCCGAGGCACAGCGCGTCATCCGCCACATGATGGCCGAGGCCTATGAGACCACAGAGGCTGCGCAATTGGATCGTGAACGCGATGCCATGGCTCAGGCAGCGGCCGCGTCTGAAGCGGGCGAAGGTATCTCGGCCTTTCTGGAAAAACGCGCGCCGCGTTTTTCCACCGACTAAGCCCCCAGGCCAACGGCTCTGGGGCGAAAGAAAACAGCACATGACGACAGGGAGACGCGGTGATGACGCTTTGGTATGACCTTTTGACGGCGCAGGCCACGGCCCGCCCTGAGGCTCCGGCCTTTTCTGACAGCCTTGGGGTGCGCTGGAGCTATAGCGCCCTTGCTGCCGCCGCATCAGAGCTGTCGCAGAACCTGACATCAGCAGGCGTGCAGCCCGGCGACCGGGTGATGGTGCTGGCGGAAAACTGTTGTGCCGTGGTGGCCGCCCTGATGGCCAGCTCGCAGTGCGGTGCCGTTGCTGTGCCTGTTAATGCCCGGATGAGCGCCAGTGAAGTTGCCCGGATACTCGATCACGCGCGGCCAGCTGTTGTGCTGATCTCGACGCAGATCGAGGGGGATGCGCAGGGTCATGCGGCGCGTCTTGAGGCGGCACCCATCACGGGCTGCTTTGGGCAAATGCACATGGCTTGCCCCTATGCCAGTTCGGGCGACGCTCCGGCTGAGGTTGCGGTGCTGCTGTATACGACGGGCACCACGGGGGCCCCCAAGGGAGTGATGCTGACCCAGGACAACCTGCTGTTTGGCGGCAAGGCCTCGGCCGAGCTGCGCGATATGGTGCCGAACGATGTGATCTATGGCGTTTTGCCACTGACCCATGTCTTTGGGCTGGCCTCGGTGATGACAGCGGCGCTCTATGCGGGGTCCGAGGTTTGGCTGGAGGCGCGCTTTTCTGCGGCGAAACTCTATGCGGCACTGCGCCGTGGCGTGACCCGCCTGTCGGCCGTGCCGCAGATGCATGCGCTGGTGATGCAATTTGCCAAGGAACAGGGGCTGGAGCGGCTCGACAGTTCCGTGTTGCAATATGTCTCGTCCGGGGCGGCGCCGCTGGACCCCGACTGGAAACGCCGGGCCGAGAGCTTTTATGGGGTCGCGCTGCAGAATGGCTATGGCATGACCGAGGCAACCGCAGGGGTCTGTGCCACCAAGAACAGCACGCCGGGTGATCCGGATATCTCTGCCGGGCCACCCTTGCCGGGGGTAGAAGTCCGCATTGATGAAAGCGTTTCCGGCGGCGGCGCGGGCATTGGCGAAGTCCTGATCCGCGGTGGCAATGTGATGCTGGGCTATTATCTGAACCCGGAAGAAACCGCGCGGGTGCTGGACGCTGACGGCTGGCTGCGCAGCGGTGATCTGGGGCGGCTGGATGACAAGGGGTTTTTGCACATCGAAGGGCGCTCAAAAGAGCTGATCATTCATGGTGGTTTCAATGTCTTCCCGCCCGAGGTCGAAGCGGCGCTGAATGCCCATCCACAGGTGGTGCAGTCTGCGGTCGTGGGGCGGCGCAACAAAAGTGATGAAGAGGTGCTGGCCTTTGTGCAGGTCAGCGGCGGTGATCGACCCGAAGTATCCGACCTTATGCAGTTTGTGCGAAAGCAATTGGCAGGCTATAAATGCCCGGCGCAGATCATTCTGACCGAGGCACTCCCTGCAGCCCCCACAGGCAAAATTCTGAAACACAAACTGCTGGAACAATTTGCCAGTCAGCTGCAGTGAGCTGCAATGATCCGCGAAGGCCAGGGAATGTCCGGGCGACCTAGCCGGGCCTGCTCCCCTGTAGGGGGCATCTGCTTTAACGCGGGCTTTGGCGGGCCGGACTGAAAAGACATAGGGCGGCCAGAGGGCCCAAATCAGGCAGTGGGCCTGAATGAAGGGCGCTGACTAGAAGTCCTGCCACTTCCCCTCACCACTGACGGCAGCGGTGCTCGTCTGGGATTGCGACTCGTCTCCCCAATCCAAATAGTCTTGGGTGACAGGCTCTGGGGCGGCAGTTTTTTTAGTAGCTGATGACAAAGACACCGGGGGGCCGCCCTGAATTTTGAACCCAGCCACCACCTCGGTGAGTTTGACCGCGTCGGCTTTGAGCAGATACCCTGCGGCGGTGGATTGCTCCACCATAGCGGCGTTCTGCTGGGTTACCTGATCTAGCTGGGTGACGCCGATATTGATTTCTGCCAGGCCGGTAGATTGCTCGACAGCGCCTTCGGTAATGTCAGAGACCAGCTCGGAAATCTCGTTGACCCGTCCGACGATAGTGTTGAGCGCCGCGCCGGCCTTGCCAACCAGATCAACGCCCCGGCCAACCTGTTCAGCGCTGGCGTTGATCAGCACCTTGATCTCCATTGCGGCCTCAGACGAGCGTTTCGCAAGGCCGCGGACTTCGGAGGCGACCACAGCAAAGCCACGGCCCGCTTCACCGGCGCGCGCCGCTTCGACACCAGCATTCAGGGCCAACAGGTTGGTCTGAAAGGCGATGTCGTCAATCACGGTGATGATTTGCCCGATATGGCTGGAAGAGTTCGAGATTTCAGTCATGGCGGAGACGGCGTTCTGCACCACTTCCTCACTGCTTTTTGCCTCATGCTTGGCCTCGTCCATGGTGCTTTCGACGCTGCGGGCACCGTCGGCGGCGGCTTTGACCGATACGGTTAGCTGATCCAGCGCCGCTGCTGTCTGTTCCAGTGTGGCGGCCTGACTCTCGGTGCGATGCGACAGATCATCCGAGGCCTGGCTGATCTCTGCCGCACCGTTGCTGATGGAGCCGGAGGCCTGAATGACCCGGGAAACCGTGCCGGAGAGCGTGTCGATTGTCAGGTTGAAATTTTGCCGTAGTTTTTCATGCGACCCGGAGAATTCGGCGTCGATGTGCTGCGAGAAATCGCCGCGTGAAAGCCTGACCAAACCCGAGCTGAGATGCTGAACAACGTCGTGCTGTTCCTGCTGCAGGGCGGCGCGGCGGTCTTCGCCCTCGCGGGCCTGCAGCAGATCCTGTTGCAGCGTCACCAGGGCTTTGCCAATTTTGCCGATCTCGTCGCCGCGCGTCGCAGCCCGGATCTCGGTATTCAGTTCGCCCTTTGAGACGGCGGCAATATCGGTGCAGATGCGATCAATGGGGCGGGTGACAGAACGGGCGACAACGATGGAGACGACGAGCAGAAGGCTGCCTGCGAGGCCAAGGGCGATCAGGATGTTACGGGACAAAGCCTGCGTGTTGGCCAGAACAGTGTCGACATTGCGCCGCACTTCGATCACGCCGCGCAGATCCCCCAGTTGCCAGTCTGTCTTGGGCGATGCGGCATGCGTGTTGTGACAGGCGACGCAGACCTCAGAGGTCATGTGGTCGCCAACAGCAACCCGCAGGACGGTGCTGCCATCCACAATTTCGGTCTGCTGGAATATGGCGTTGGGATCCTTGGACAGCGCCTCCCAGGCCTCTGTCATAAAGGGGTCGGTGGGGCGCTCGGCGCGATTGTCAAAGGGGAAGGGGCTATAGAGCGCCAGACTGGTTTGCGCGCCGGTCAGAAGCGCGCTGACGTCATGGACCAGAGTGGCAGGCAGGGGAATCACGCTGGGGTCGTCTTGATGCGCAATGCCTGCGGACAGCCCGGCTGCGCCGTTCACATCACGGATCACATGTTTGGTGTAGTAGCCGCGGATGAGCTTGATCTGGTTTGCCGTCTGGGCCGCCGCCTCGGTTGCAGCAACAATGGCATTGTCCCGCAGGGCCCCGGGCAGAAACAGCCCAGCCAGCAGCAGGCTCAAACACAGACAGAGGGGAATTGGCATCGCCAATTTGAACAGAAGAGAATTTTTATTCACTTAAACGGACCTTCTATACACCCGAGCGCTAGCGCTCGGACCATCTGCCTGTGGGCAGGCCCGAGCATGATTGATCCTGCTCTGATGAGGCAAAACGACAGGGTCAGAGTGACTTGATTCGGTAAATTTATTTTTAAATTGAAATATCTTCTTTGAGTTCAACCTGGTCTCATGCTGCGATCTGGGGGTGTGTCGGGGGCGGATAACGCGCGAAAGGGCAGGTAAAAACGGCAGGCAATGTGGCATAAAAAAAGGGAGCAGACCCAGTGGTCCGCTCCGCTCAATATTATGGCGCACAGGGGGCGGTCATGTGATTGCTACGCCGCCAGTGGCCATTGGCCTTGTTGTCCGGTTTTCCTGCGATCTGAGATCTGTGTGGAAGGTCTGCGTAGAAGGTCTTTATGCCCAATGACCCTGCGCGGCGTCGCGGATTTTGCGCATGTTTTCGCCGTAAACCTCAGGGGTCGAGACCGATCCGCCTTTGAACACGGCAGAGCCAGCTACCAGCACGTCAGCGCCGGCCTCAACCACCAGCGGTGCGGTTTTGGGATCAACCCCGCCATCAATCTCAATATGCACGGGACGGTCGCCAATCATCTGACGCAGCTGGCGCACCTTTGCGGTCATATCGATGAATTTTTGGCCGCCAAAACCGGGGTTTACCGTCATGACACAGACCAGGTCCGTGAGATCCAGAAGATGCGCGACCGCCTCGGCGGGGGTGCCGGGGTTGAGGGCAACACCCGCCTTCATCCCAGCCGCACGGATGGCCTGCAGGGTGCGGTGAATATGTGGGCCAGCCTCGATATGGGCCGTGAGCACATCGGCGCCAGCATCTGCATAGGCGTCGATATAGGCATCCACCGGAGAGATCATCAGGTGCACATCCATCACGGTTTTGACGTGGGGGCGGAAGGCTTTGACCGCCTGCGGGCCAAAGGTGAGGTTGGGCACAAAATGGCCATCCATCACATCCACATGTACCCAGTCGGCACCCTGGGCCTCGATGGCCTGGATTTCCTGGCCAAAGTTAGCGAAATCAGCTGACAGGATGGAGGGGGCGATCTTGATCTTGCGGTCAAAGGACATAGGGCTGCTTCCTTGTGGAAAGGCAAAAGAGGGGCGTTCAGCCGCCATATAGCCTCTTGCCGGCGATATGCACAGGGGCAGTTTGTGGGCCACAAAGCCGCAGAGCTTTACAAAACCTTCACCGCATCGACACAAATCGTTTGATTGGCCAGCGTAGTCAGTCCCCGAAACGAAGGGGACCGATTGTGCTGCGTATCGACAAACTGACCAAACGCTTTGGCGACAAGATTGCGGTGGATACCGCGACACTGGATATCGACAAGCCCTGCATGATTGGGGTGATTGGACGCTCGGGGGCGGGGAAATCGACCCTGCTGCGGATGATCAACCGCCTGTCTGACGCAAGCGAGGGGCGCATCCTGTTTCAGGACCGTGATATCACCACGCTGAAGGGGCGCGACAAACGGGCCTGGCAGTCGGACTGTGCGATGATCTTTCAGCAGTTCAACCTGGTGCCGCGCATGGATGTGGTCTCGAATGTGCTGCATGGCACACTCAATCGCCGCTCCACCTTTGCCACCATGTTCAACCTGTTCCCGATGGAAGACATCCACACCGCCATCGACATTCTTGACCGGCTGGGGATTGCGGAACATGCCGCCAAACGGGCCGAGGCCCTGTCGGGTGGTCAGCAGCAGCGGGTCGCGATTGCGCGGGCCCTGATGCAGGACCCCAAAATCATTCTGGCGGATGAGCCCATTGCCTCGCTTGATCCGATGAATGCCCAGACCGTGATGGAGGCGCTGCGCCGCATCCACGAAGAGGACGGCCGCACGGTGATTGCCAACCTGCACACGCTGGACACTGCCCGACGCTACTGCGACCGGGTCGTGGGCATGCGCGATGGCCGCATCGTCTTTGACGGCTTGCCCGAACAGCTGACCACCGGCGTTGCCCGCGAGATCTATGGCGCCGATGCCACCTTCTCGGAAGCGGCAACCTCGACCGAGATCGAAACACTGGAACAGACCATTCGTGCCGAGATGGCCGGGGTCTGACACTCACAGAAACACCCACTTTCATCACCCGCACCCGATGGGGGGACGGGAAACTTAACCGGAGAAATACGATGAAAAAACTGCTGCTGGCCGCGCTGGCCTCTACTGCTCTCACTACGCCTGTCATGGCTGAAGAAATCACCCAGTTCCGCATTGGCCTGTTGGGTGGCGAGAACGCTCAGGACCGTTTGAACAACAACGAGTGCCTGCGCGAAAAGACCGAAGAACTGCTTGGCGTGGAAACCAAACTGTTTGCCCCTGCCGACTATAACGGCGTGATCCAGGGCCTGCTGGGCGGTACGCTCGACATGGCCTGGCTTGGCGCGTCTGGCTATGCCAAGACCTATCTTTCAGACCCCGAAGCGGTTGAGCCGATCCTGGTCAAAGTCAACAGCGATGGCGGCTACGGCTACTACTCTGTTGGGTTTGCCCGCAAGGACAGCGGCATTACCTCGCTTAAAGACATGCAGGGCAAGACCTTTGGCTTTGGCGATCCCAACTCCACCTCCGGCTTCCTGATCCCCTCGATCGAGATCCCCGAAGTGACCGGCGCCACCATGACCTCGGGTGACTATTTTGGCGAAGTCAAATTCTCCGGTGGTCACGAGCAGACCATCGTTGGCGTCAACAATGGCGACTTTGACGCAGGCGTGTCCTGGGCCGATGGTCTGGGCAACTGGGAAGACGGCTACAACTCGGGCGCCCTGCGTCGCGCTGTGGATGCCGGCCTTGTCGACATGAACGACCTGGTAAAGATCTGGCAGTCCAAGCCGATCCCCGAAGGCCCCATCGTTCTGCGCAAAAGCCTGCCTGAGGACGTAAAGGTGAAATTCACCGCCCTGATGGCCTCGCTGCCCTCGATGGATCCGGAATGCGCCTATGGTGTGCTCTCGGGTGAGGCCAAAGGCGTGATGCCAATCGGCCATGACGCCTATCAGGTGATCATCGAAGCCCGCCAGCTGAAGTCCAACTAAGGCCTTAGCGATACATTTGCGGGGTTCGGGTGTCACACCCCGGACCCCGTTTCTTAAAGCAGCCCTGGGTCTGGTTCCGGGCTGCGCATTTTCAAATTCAGGACGGCAATGATGGCAGATCTGACCGCAGCGCCTCTCACGACCGCGGATATTCACGCGCAATACGGCGAGATGACCCGGCGCAAGCGCCTTTATGGGGGCATACTTCTGTTGCTGTTTGTTGCGCTGATGGCCGCGGGGTTTCGCACCGCTGACAACCGCAACGCAGGCTCGTTTCGCGACGGCATTGCCCATGTCTTTGACTATCCGGCAGAGGTGCTGGCAGAGGCTGGCGAGAAGCTGGCGCTGTTGCCCGGACATCTGATCAGTTTCTTCCCGGCTCTGATTGAAACTCTGAACATTGCCGCCGCCTCGACCCTGGTGGGGTTGGTCTTTGGTACCCTGCTGTCGCTGCTGTCGACGCGGGGCATGGCACGCTGGCCCCGGCTTATACCGCTGTTTCGTCGTATCATGGATATCTGCCGCGCCATTCCCGAGATCGTCATCGCACTGGTGCTGATCTTCCTGCTTGGCGGCGGGCCAGTGCCGGCGATGATTGCCATTGCCATTCACACGGCAGGCGCGCTGGGCAAGCTGTTTTCCGAGGTGAACGAGAACGCCTCGCTGAAACCCGTCGAGGGCTTGGAATCTGCCGGAGCCAGCTGGGGGCAGCGCATGTGGCTGGGGGTGATCCCGCA
Organism: Phaeobacter sp. SH40; assembly: GCA_965641885.1. Taxonomy (GTDB): domain Bacteria; phylum Pseudomonadota; class Alphaproteobacteria; order Rhodobacterales; family Rhodobacteraceae; genus Pseudophaeobacter. The sequence continues at coordinate 535,807 of OZ282574.1, forward strand.
GGTGGGGCCGAACTATGTGAGCTACGCATTGCTGCGCTTTGAGATCAACATTCGTGCCTCGGCGATCCTTGGTTTTGTGGGGGCTGGCGGCATTGGCTATGAGCTGAAGAACGCCATGTCCTGGGGGCAGGGCCGCTACGACGAGGCCGCTGCCATCTTCCTTTTGTTGTTTATCACTATCACCGTGGTCGATCAGATCTCGGGGCTGTTGCGTGACCGCCTGATCCATGGAGCCAAGGCATGACTATTATTGAGGCCACTGTGTCGCCCGTTCTGCTGAAGCAGGATATCGATCGTCTGTTTCTGAAAAAGAAGCTGTTCAATTTTGCCCTGCCTGCGCTGCTGCTGGTCTATCTGGCCTATGTTTTTGTCGCCTTTGATATGGCCGGGCTCTGGCAGCGTGTCAGCTGGCAGAACGCCCAGACTCTGGTCAGCGACAGCTACAGCTACAAGACCCATGTGACGCGGGACAATCGTGACGCCTCGGTCTCGGTGGCGATCGAGGGAGAGCGCAAGGGGCGCTACCCGGCAGGACAAAGCCCCGAGTGGGTCACGCTGGGGGAAACCACAGTGATTGATCTGGAAGGCGGCCATCTGGTGCGCTTTGGGCCCGCTGACATTGAATATGACATCCCCGGCTATGGGCTGGTGCGTGCCACTCCCCAGGGCAGTAAGGGCGTGCAGGTTGAATTGCCAGCGGGCGAGGTGCCAGACTGGATCAGCGTCTCAAAGAACCGCCTGGCGATCAAGACCGAAGCCGGGCGCCTGACTGTAACCCGCAACCGCTCTGAGGTGTTTCGCTACTTTGCCGGCTGGGAGCTGTTCTTTTTCACCCTCGACAGCCCCTATCACGGGCTGGGTGTGGGAGAGCTGCTGAGCCGCGCAGCTACTGGCGAGGCGGGGGCGATCCTGCATGACTTCTGGACCAACAAGATGTGGCGGCATCAGGACGTGGCCTGGGCCATTGCCGAGACCCTGCTGATGGCCTTTCTCGGCACCATTGGTGCGGGCATTGTGGCGCTGCCCCTGGCCTTTCTGGCGGCGCGCAACTTTAACCCGCTGGGACCTGCGCGCTTTGTCATGCGCCGGATCTTTGATTTTGTGCGCGGCGTTGACTCGCTGATCTGGACTGTGGTGCTGGCGCGGGCCTTTGGGCCGGGTCCTCTGACCGGGGCGCTGGCGATTTTGGTCACGGACACGGGCACCTTTGGCAAGATCTTTTCTGAAGCACTGGAGAATGTCGATGACAAGCAGATCGAGGGGGTTGCCTCGACCGGGGCCAAACCGGCGCAGCGGTATCGCTTTGGGGTGATCCCGCAGATCACGCCGGTGCTGCTGAGCCAGCTGTTGTATTTCCTCGAATCCAACACGCGGTCGGCAACCATTATTGGCGCCATCACGGGCGGCGGCATTGGCCTGCTGCTGACGCAGGCGATCATCACGCAGAAAGACTGGGAAGAAGTGGCCTATTACATCGTGCTGATCATCCTGATGGTGATGCTGATGGATTGGCTGTCAGGCTGGCTGCGGCGACGCCTGATTAAGGGCGAGGGCGGCAGGGAAAAGCGCAAAAGTCGCGCGGCGGGCAAGGCCTTCTTGTTGCCCTGAAGCTCTGCCCCGTGAACTCTATCCTATGCAGAACAAACCCTATTTTGAAAGCCCTGGTCGTCCTATCTAAACGGCCGGGGCATAGTCTGGAGACCGAGCCTTGGCACGATTGTCAGCTGACACGCCGTTTATTCACCCCGATTGCCAGATCAGCACCAGCAGCTTTGGTGCCTATGTCGAAATTGGCGCGGGCAGCCGGATCGCCAACAGTGCGTTTGGCGACTATTCCTACTGCGACCGCGGCTGTGACATCGCCAATGCGCAGGTGGGAAAGTTCTCGAACATCGCCAGTTCGACGCGCATTGGAGCCACGGATCATCCTATGGAGAAGGCCTCGCTGCACCATTTTCACTATCGCTCGGCCCTTTACTGGGATGATGTTGAGGATGACGCAGACTGGTTTGCCCTGCGTGCCGGGCGCAAAGCGCATATCGGACATGACACCTGGATTGGGCATGGGGCTTTGATCAAACCAGAAGTGACCATTGGCCACGGCGCAGTGGTTGCGTCGGGAGCGGTGGTGACCAAGGATGTCGCACCCTATACGATTGTAGGTGGCAACACGGCGCGACTGATCCGTCGTCGCTATAGCGAAACGGTGGCCGAGCGCATGATGGCGCTGGCCTGGTGGGACTGGGACCACGAGCAGCTCCGGGATGGCCTTCCCGATTTTCGCAGCCTGAGCGCCGAGGCGTTTTTGGAGAAATATTCCTGAAAATGGGTCTGCACCTTCTGCATGCCCCGCCTGCCTGTCCCCGCGTTGCAAACATGGGCAAGGGGGGCTCCCGCGCCTGAAGGGTGGACTGGCTTTGCCAGTGTCCCCCCTGTCAGCCTTGGGCCCGGCGCCGCTTACGCGGCGCAAAAGTGACCTGCTGAGACGCTTCTGAAGGGCAGGTATGCCCCACAGAAGCCTTTTTGAGTATACTCTGGCAGAGACACCTCAAGGGTAAACCCTGCCTGCGGCAGGGCCGCTGGGGCGGCCCTTGACCTGTCCCCGCCGAAAAGGAAGGGCGCCGCGAAAGCGGCGCTGGGCCCAACGGGAGGAGAGCCCGCAGGGCGCGACCGACGGGCGGGAGCCCCCCGTCCCGGTTTCTCCGTCCCGGTTTCTTGGTCCGAGCCTCTCTTTCTCAGTCTTCGGGAGTCACGTGTAGGGCAAATTGCTCCAGTCCTGCGGATTGGGCCTCAATGCTGCGATAGCTTTCGCGCACACCGGCGTCGCTCAGGTCGCGGGCAACAGTCAGCAGTGTGTTGGCGGTATGTTCTGCGCAAATCTCCTGCATCTGCCGCAGCTCTTCACGGGCTACAGGGCGCGCGGCATCAAGGTCCGGGGCGCCGTAGACGGAGACAAAATGTTGCGCCAGAAGATCCGTGAGGTGGCTCAGCTCGGTCTCTTCAATTTTGGTCACGGCAACAAACGTCACCCGCCCTGTGGTCTCCAGCCCCAACCAGCCATTGGCAAAAGCCTGGCGTTGCTTGCCTGTCAGGTCGGCCTCGCACCAGTTGGAAAACTCAAACCCGCCTGAAATGCACCATTCTCCGGTGCGCGCCGGATTGGCAAAGACGTTTTGATCACTCTCGTCGAAATGGATGGCGCGGGCCAGCTGCATCAAAGGGTCTCCAATCGTGTGGTCAGGGGAATGAGGTGGGTGGTGTCTTGGTCGCGTAGCAGCATGCCAAAGTCCTCGTCGACCCCGAGGAAGGTTCCTGTGGTCCCATACCACGTGCCGCCTTCGCCAAGGCCGTGGGCCAGGCCGCGCCATTCAGCGTGCAGAGGTTCCAGGCCATCTTCTTCCCAGCGGGATATCCAGTGCAACGTGTGGCGCGCCCAGCTCTCCAAGAGCGCCGGGGCCTTCACATCGGCGCAGCCTTCGGCATAAAGCGCGGTCTCATCAGGGGTCTCGCCGCCATCTTCGCTTGCCGGCCAGAGCGGCAGTTGCAGCCCCACGACCAGCCAGTCAGGAACCTCATTGGGATCGGTGGTGCTGGCGGCAACCCGCAGGGTGCCGCAGCGTGCGCCATTGATGCGCAGCCCGCCGCCCCATTCCAGATGCACCGCGACCTCGGGCGGGGCCAGCGCACCCAGGGCATTTTGCAGACCGATCCCACAGGTGGGCAGCATGGCCATTGCCTTGCCAAGGGGCACTTCGGGGGCAAAAACCAGTGCTGCACGCAGGCAATCGGGGGCCAGGTTATGGACAACCAATCCTGCATCACAGCCCAGCACGGCCCGTTGGCAGGCGGTCTCAAAAGGATCCTCCTGCCCGGTCACCGCAAGGCCGGACATCAATGGGGGAAAGGCTGGATCGCTCATGCAGCGCCCCGCTCTACCAGGGCTTGTGCCACGTCCAAAAAGGCCTTGGCCTGGGCGCTGTCTGGTTTGGCTGCAACAATCGGCACGCCACTGTCCGCCGCCAGACGCACATCCAGATGCAGCGGAATTTCCGCCAGCAAGGGCACGTTGAGCTTTTTGGCCTCTTCGGCCACGCCACCATGGCCAAACACATGTTCCTCGTGACCGCAGTTCGAGCAGATGTGGGTGGACATGTTTTCAATCATGCCAATGATCGGCACGTTGAGCTTGTTGAACATGTCGATGCCTTTGCGCGCATCAATCAGAGCCACATCCTGCGGTGTTGAGACGATCACCGCGCCATCCACATGGGCCTTTTGCGCCAGGGTCATTTGCACATCACCAGTGCCGGGCGGCAGATCAACGATCAAGACGTCCAGCGCGCCCCATTGCACCTGCATCAGCATCTGCTGCAAGGCGCCCATCAGCATGGGACCACGCCAGACCACGGCCTGATCGTCATTGGTCATCAGGCCAATCGACATCATGGTGACACCGTGATTGCGCAGCGGCAGGATGGTCTTGCCATCCGGGCTGGCGGGGCGGCCTGAAACACCCAGCATGCGCGGCTGCGAGGGGCCATAGACGTCAGCATCCAAAAGCCCAACGCGGCGCCCCTGGGCGGCCAGCGCACAGGCCAGATTGGCGGAAACGGTAGATTTCCCCACGCCGCCCTTGCCAGAGGCAACCGCCAGAATACGATCCACGCCCGGGATCTTTTGCGGCCCCTGTGCGGCTGCGGGTTTGTTGGGCTTCAAATCCGGTGGTGGGGCCTTGGCGGAATGCCCGGTCAGCATGGCCGAGACCTTATCGACACCTTCCAGCCCTGTGACCACAGCCTCGGCCTGATCGCGGATTGGCGCATAGATATCTGATTTGGCAGGATCGATCTCGAGCACAAACAGCACGGATCTCCCTTCAATATTCAAGCCACGCACGATGCCTGCGGCAACGATGTCCTGACCGCTGATGGGGTCAGAAATGTTCTTAAGGGCCGCGAGGACGGTTTCTCGGGTGATTGACACGCGGGTCTTGCTCCTTTGTTGGGGGCCCGTCTAGGCGGGCTCTTGTCGGGCTCTGGGCGGGGAGATCAGCGGCCTTGCGAGCGGCTGTCTCTCCCGTTTGGTTTTTATCTATCTGATTTGTCGCTTTGGTGCATCTGCCAACTGCTCTGAGACGGGAAATCTCAGGTGAAATCACATGGGAAATAACGCTGTGCCATTTTGCCTGACCTCTGCGACGCAGGCGCAGGCGAGGCCAGAGGCTGCCAGTCCCATGCTGGTTCTAGTGATCCCGCCGTTTGCTCAGATAATCCTCTGTGGTGCGGACCTGCGGACGCTCGGCGCCTGCAAGCGGGCTGTCTTTCTGGTGGAACTGGGCCTGAACCCGGCAATTGTCACACATCTGGATCATCCGGGCCATCTCGGGGCGGGCGAACATTGCGTGCTTGCCTGCCAGTTTTTCGGTGATCTTTTCGATGGTCGATTTCACCCCAAACAGGGCGCCGCAGTCGACACAGGCAAAGGGCTCCTCTTCGTGCAGAACCACCTGCGACAGGGCCTCTGGTGTGAGGTTCAGGCGTGGCTCATAGGTGATGGCATCTTCCGGGCAGGTATTGGCGCAGATACCGCATTGCAGGCAGGCGTCTTCCTGAAACCTGAGCTGCGGCAGATCCGGGTTGTCGCCCAGAGCCCCCGAGGGGCAGAGCGACACACAGGACAGACACAGGGTGCAGCTGTCCTGATTTACCAGCACGGCCCCGTAGGGGGCCTGATCAGGCAGAGCCAGATGTTGCGCCTCGGGGTGTAGGGTCTGGGCGGCCTGCCGGGTGATCTGGCGGCGCGAACCCTTTGGGCGGATCGGCGTCGAAACAGGCGCCGGGGCGACGGTGTCATACAGGGCGTCACTCAGGGCATCGGGATCCTCAAGATCCAGCAGCCGGGCACGGCCCGCACCCGCAATGGCCAGCGCCAGGTCCAGTTCGCCCTGTTGTACATCCCGGTCCACCCCGCGGCTAAGCAGTAGCGAGACATCGGCAAACCCGGCAGCCAGAGCCGCCAGAATTTCGGCATGGCCAAAGGCGTTGAGCGCATCGACCTCAATCGGGATCACATCGACAGGAAGACCGCGGCCAAAGCGCGCCGCAAGGCGGATCATTTCGCTGCCGTGCTCGTTGACCACCAACAGACGCGGCGCCTGGCCGCCGGCCTCAAGATAGGCTTTGGCGAGGGTCTGGATGCGGCTGAACTGCGCCTCGGTTGGCGGCGCATCATAGGTGATCGCCCCCGATGGACACAGCGCCGCACAGGCGCCACAGCCGGCGCAGACCATCGGGTCAATAGTGACATGATCTCCTGCGGAGATGATCGCCGAGGTCGGGCAATGATCGAGACATTTGTTGCAGCCCTTTTGACTGGCCCGTGAATGCGCGCAAAGCAAAGGCTCGTGCCGCAGGTAGAGCGGTTTTTCAAAGGTGCCAACCATCTGACTGGCGCTGAGGATCGCGTCGGCCACCGCCTGCGGGTTTTTGGGATCCGCGCGCAGATAGCCTTCGCGTTTTTCCGGGGCTGGGAACAGCGGGGTGGTGCCTCTGAGGTCGAGAATAATGTCGCAGTCCGACACGCCTCCATCTTGCGGTTGTGACCAGGACCACTGCCGCCCGGTGGTGTCGAGCTGTTGCAGCGCGTCAAAACTGACCTGAAACTGCCCCAGCGCGCCCTGCGCCTTGCGCAAGCGGCCAAGGATTATGTCAAACCCGCGCCCCATCGCCATGTCCGTGGCCGTGCCCGTGGCGGTTTCCTGCGCGGCGCTGTCTTCCAGCAAAACAGTGACACCCAGAGTTTCTTGCAGACGTTCAGCGGCCGCAAGGCTGAGCTCGGGCGCCCCGAGAATGAGGCAAAGCCCCTCGGATGTGACATCCATAGATTTGCCCAGCGGCAGCTCCAGTGCGGCTTCCGCCACCAAAGCGGACATTTTGGGTATCAGATCGCCCTTATCGGTGGTCCATCCGGCCCGGTCCCGCAGGTCGAGACAGGCCGGCTCGGGGGCCTCGATTTCGGCCGCCAAAGAGGCAAAGAATCTTTTTTCCTGAGCGCAGCAAATGACAGCCTCTCCGGTGGAAATGGCGGCGGCGGCGGTCTCCATCTGGCTGCTGCAAAGGGCTGTATGAACGGGGCTGCAGTCGAGGCCGGTCGCCTTGGAAAGGGCCTTAGGGTCCAGGGTCTGTGTTCCGGAACAATCACATAAAATCAACTGCTTGGCCATCTTATTCCTCGCGTATTTTTGGGCGAAATTCAGTCTGCATCGCCGCCTGCTGGGAGGTCACACTAGGCTTGTTTCGGGGCTCAGGTAAACCGGTTTGACGAGGCCAGCCGACCAGAGGGCGGGAGAATCAGGTCAGGGTGATTCGGAAAATAGGCCGCTGTTTTGTTTCCTGAGTTTTTTTGTCGAAATGGACAATTCGTCCACCGCTTGCCGAAGGGGGGTGTGGGGTGCCCCAATTTGTCCCGGCCCGGTTGTTTTCGCCAAGTCAGCGCAAAACGTTCTTTTGTTACGTCAACGGCCTGCGCACTCTGATCCTCAACGATACTCCGGCGCTTTGTGACCGGAGGCGGGAGAAGACGGGGGAGATAATCATGGATGTCGTGACAGGGTGAGCCAAAGCGCGCAGAAAATTGATGTCATGCCGGTTGGGGTAGTGATACGCCGCAGCCCGGGTGTAACGCGCTGGGCCAAATGGAACTGGACCGTGTCGGGGCTTTTGCCTGCGGCACAGCCAGCGGATTGGCGGCTCTTGCGTTGCGAGGACGGTGTGAGCGAGTATCACGCTGCCACTCTGCCGTTGGAGCTGCACCGCGCCGAGGCCGAGGCCTATATGCAGGCGCTCACCACCAATCCGCCCTGCCTCTATGTGATCCTGCGCGACAGCGATGAGGGGGCGTTTCCGCTGGAGGTCACGCTGATCACCGCCTCGCCGTTTGAGGCGCAGGACTATGCCGACAGTGGCGAAGAGCTGGTTGAGAAGGTAGCGATGCCGACGGGGCTGGTGGCCTGGCTGCGCGAGTTCACTCTGGCGCATTTCCACGAGGAGGAGTTCAAGAAACGCCGCCGTGACAAAAAAGATATCGGGGCCAGTGAGGATGGCATTGGTGATCCGCGCATTGCACAGCTCACGGATGTCTATCGCTCACCAGCCCTGGCCAAAAAAGGCCGGTTGCAATGAGTGGGCGTGAGAGCAGGCGTGATTTCTGGTCCCGCCGTCAGGCCGCTGTCGAGGCCGAGGCTGCCGCCGAGGAGCGCGTCGTTGCCGAAAGCGAAGCTGCTGCGCGTGAGGCTGAGGTCGCGGAGCAAAGTGACGCCGAGATTTTGGCCGCCCTGGAACTCCCTGAGCCAGAGAGCCTGGTGGAGGGTGATGACTTCAAGGTTTTCCTCACTGATCAGGTCCCGGCCCGCATCAAAACCCGCGCCCTGCGGCACCTGTGGCGGGCCAATCCGGTGCTCGCCTGTGTTGATGGGCTGGTGGACTACGGTGAGGATTTCACCGATGCCGCCTGTGTTATCGAAGGCCTGCAGACCGCCTATCAGGTTGGTAAGGGCATGACCAAGCACGTCGATGAGTTGGCCCGTCAGGCCAGGCTGGCGAGTGGCGAGGTCGAGACTGCTGGCGAGGAGGCTGATGGCCTAAATGCTGACGACAGCGAGACTGAGGCCGCGCCGGAGGATGCGACAGGCGCTGAGCAGATGGCTGACACCGCAACAGGTGGCCAAGTAGACAACAACCTGGACAGTGCGGCGCTGACCCCGCTGGACACGGACCAAAAGGTCGCGGCCCCGGCCCCGGCCTATGCCGCAGAAACACCCGAGATCACCGAAAGTTTTGCCACCGCAGCGCCCCGACGCATGCGCTTTTCTTTTGAAAGGGCGCAGGGATGAGCATCAACGAGAGCACCCGCAAGGAGCCCACCATGACAACGACCAATGTAGAGACCAGTCCTGAGGCCGCCGTGCGAGCTGCGCCGATCGGGGCAGAAGATCAGATGCGGGCGGATTTGTATAACTACCTCGGAGTGATGCTGGCGGCGCCGCCCGATATGATGCTGCTGCAACAGACAGCGGGTCTTGCGGGCGATGACAGTGACCTTGGCAGCGCGATCAATGCGCTGGCAAAGCTGGCGCAACACAGCAAGCCGGCCTCGGCTGAGCGCGAATTCAACAAGCTCTTTATCGGTCTCGGGCGCGGCGAGCTGCTGCCCTATGCCAGCTACTACCTGACGGGGTTTCTCAATGAGAAACCACTGGCGCAGCTGCGTCAGGACATGGCGGTTGCGGGGCTGACCCGGGCGCCGAATTCCTATGAGCCCGAGGACAACATCGCATCAATTATGGAGATGATGGGGGCGATGATCGTCGGCCGTTTTGGCACGGCGGCGGATGTCACGCGGCAAAAGACCTTCTTTAACAAACATATCGGCCCCTGGGCCGGTCATTTCTTTTCGGATCTCGAAGGCGCCAAGGCCTCGGTTCTCTATGCAGCCCTCGGCGCGGTCGGGCGGCAGTTTATGGAGATCGAAGCCGAAGGTTTTCGGATGAGCGCGGAGTAGTCCGCATAAGGGCGTGATCCCGAGAGGGAGCGCGCCACAACCCAGTGAAACAGGACCCGGCCTCTGCCGGGAGGAGGAGTTCACATGAGCAAGAAAGATGAGGGGGCCAAAAGCCGCCGCGACTTTCTGAAACTGGCGGCCACAACGGCACCGCTGGCTGCGGTGGCGGTTGCCACCAGTGGAACAGAGGCTGCGGCCGCTGAACCCGATCTGGCATCCGACAAGATGCAGGATACCGCGCATACCCGCGCCTATTACGAAAGCACCCGGTTCTGAAAAGCACCGGTCGCAGATAACGATCCTTCATTGGCCACAGGCAACTGGTTGCGAGACGCCCGACCGCCACGTGGTTTTCCATGAACCAAGCGCGCTCTCTTTTTGGGGGGCTAGCAAGGGAGGTTTACATGCTTAGGAAAAAGACCAACGGGGTTGCGAGACGCCCCCAGCGGAGCTCGATCCTCAATAAAGTCACGGAGCATTCCGTTGACCGCCGCACATTTTTGCGCGGCTCCGGTCTGGCCATTGGCGGCCTGGCTGCCATCAGCGCCACCGGCGGATCCGTCACCCAGGCCAATGCGGCCACGGCTGCGGCTGGTGCGGTTGAGACCATCAAATCCATCTGCACCCACTGTTCGGTTGGCTGTACCGTTGTTGCCGAAGTGCAAAGCGGCGTCTGGACCGGGCAAGAGCCTGGCTGGGACAGCCCCTTTAACCTGGGCGCGCATTGCGCCAAGGGGGCTTCGGTACGCGAGCACGCCCATGGCGAGCGCCGCCTGAAATACCCGATGAAAAAAGAGGGTGGAGAGTGGAAGCGCATCAGCTGGGATCAGGCGATCGACGAGATCGGCGGCGGCATGATGGATATCCGCGAGGAAAGCGGCCCGGACAGTGTTTACTGGCTCGGCTCTGCCAAGCACAACAACGAGCAGGCCTATCTGTTCCGCAAATTTGCCGCCTATTGGGGCACCAATAACGTCGACCACCAGGCGCGGATTTGTCACTCAACCACCGTTGCGGGCGTTGCAAACACATGGGGCTACGGCGCCATGACCAACTCCTACAACGACATCCACAACTCGAAATCGATCTTCATCATCGGGGGCAACCCGGCCGAGGCACACCCTGTCTCGCTGTTGCACCTGCTGAAGGCGAAAGAGCAGAACAACGCGCCGGTGATCGTGTGTGACCCGCGCTTTACCCGTACGGCGGCCCATGCGGATGAATATGTCCGCTTCCGTCCCGGCACCGATGTGGCGCTGGTCTGGGGTATCCTGTGGCATATCTTTGAGAACGGCTGGGAAGACAAAGAGTTCATCCGCACCCGTGTCTGGGGCATGGAGCAGATCCGCGATGAGGTGAAAAGCTGGAACCCTGAAGAAGTTGAACGTGTCACTGGCGCTCCCGGTGAGCAACTGGCGCGGGTCGCCCGCACCCTGGCCAACAACCGTCCCGGCACCGTGATCTGGTGCATGGGTGGCACGCAACATACCACGGGCAACAACAACACCCGCGCCTATTGCATCCTGCAGCTGGCGCTCGGCAATATGGGTGCCTCCGGTGGCGGCACCAATATCTTCCGTGGCCACGACAACGTACAGGGCGCCACCGATCTGGGCGTGCTGTCGCATACTTTGCCTGGCTACTATGGCCTGTCCAAAGGCGCCTGGGCCCATTGGGCGCGGGTCTGGGAAGAAGACCCCGACTGGCTGGCAAATCAGTTCGATATGCTGAAAGGCGCTGACGGCAAAGACAAGAGCCTGCAGAACCTCAAAGGCATTCCTGTCAGCCGCTGGATTGATGGTATCCTTGAAGACAAAGAGAACATCGATCAGCCCAACAATGTACGGGCGATGGTTCTGTGGGGGCATGCGCCCAACTCGCAGACCCGGATGACGGAAATGAAAACCGCAATGGAACAGCTGGATATGCTGGTCGTGATCGACCCCTATCCGACGGTTTCCGCTGTTTTACATGACCGCACCGATGGCGTCTATCTGCTGCCGGCCTGTACCCAGTTTGAAACCCGTGGCTCTGTCACGGCGTCAAACCGGTCCTTCCAGTGGCGTGATCGCGTGGTTGAACCCCTGTTCGAGAGCCTGCCAGATGAAGTCATCATGGCCAAGTTCGCCAACAAGTTCGGCTGGGGTGATCGTCTGTTCCGCAACATCGAGATGGACGACGCGGAAACACCCAATGTTGAAAGCATCACCCGTGAGTTCAACAAGGGCCTCTGGACCATTGGCTATACCGGTCAAAGCCCGGAACGGCTGAAACTGCATATGGCCAACCAGCACACCTTTGACCGCACAACACTGCGCGCGGTGGGTGGTCCTGCTGATGGCGACTACTACGGTCTGCCATGGCCCTGCTGGGGCACCGCCGAGATGAACCATCCCGGTACGCCGAACCTCTATGATATGTCCAAGCCGGTCTCTGAGGGTGGTCTCACCTTCCGCGCCCGTTTTGGTGTGGAGCGTGATGGCGACAACCTGCTGGCCGAAGGCGTCTACAGCAAGAATTCGGAAATCCAGGATGGCTATCCTGAATTCACCATGCAGATGCTGATGGATCTTGGCTGGGATGGCGATCTGACCGACGCAGAACGCGCCTCTATCGAGGCCGTGGCTGGTCCCAAGACCAACTGGAAGACCGACCTGTCGGGCGGTATTCAACGGGTGGCGATCAAGCATGAATGCGCACCCTTCGGTAATGCCAAGGCCCGTGCTGTGGTCTGGACCTTCCCGGATCCGGTGCCCATTCACCGCGAGCCGCTTTATACCAACCGCCGCGATCTGGTTGAGGACTACCCAACATACGAGGACCGTCAGTCTTACCGACTGCCAACCCTCTATGCTTCGATCCAGAAAAACGATGTCTCCAAGGACTATCCGATCATCCTCACCTCCGGGCGACTGGTGGAATATGAGGGCGGCGGCGACGAGACGCGCTCGAACCCTTGGCTGGCAGAATTGCAGCAGGACATGTTTGTCGAGATCAACACGCGCGACGCCAATAATCTTGGTGTGCGTGATGGCGAACAGTGCTGGGTCGAAGGCCCCGAGGGCGGCAAGGTCAAGGTTATGGCCATGGTCACCGAACGGGTGGGGGCGGGCGTTGCCTTTATGCCTTTCCACTTTGGCGGGCATTACCAGGGCGAGGATCTGAGGGATAAATATCCTGAAGGTGCAGCACCTTACGTTCTGGGCGAAAGCGCCAACGTGGCCTTCACCTATGGCTATGACAGCGTCACGCAAATGCAAGAGAGCAAATGCACTCTTTGCAAAATCACTGCAGCATAAGGAGAGAGAAACATGGCAAGAGCAAAGTTCCTCTGCGACGCCGAACGCTGCATTGAATGCAACGCCTGCGTCACAGCTTGTAAGAACGAGCACGAAGTCCCTTGGGGCATCAATCGTCGCCGGGTTGTCACCATCAATGATGGCAAACCTGGTGAGCGGTCGATCTCGGTCGCCTGTATGCATTGTTCCGATGCACCCTGCATGGCCGTCTGTCCGGTGGATTGCTTCTATCAGACCGACGACGGTGTGGTGCTGCACTCCAAAGACCTCTGCATTGGCTGTGGCTATTGCTTTTACGCGTGCCCCTTTGGTGCGCCGCAATATCCGCAGGCGGGCAGCTTTGGCAGCCGTGGCAAGATGGACAAATGCACCTTCTGCGCCGGTGGCCCTGAGGAGAACCACTCCAATGCGGAGTTCTCCAAATATGGCCGCAACCGGATCGCTGAAGGCAAGCTGCCGATCTGTGCCGAGATGTGCTCCACCAAGGCGCTTTTGGCGGGCGATGGAGACATGGTCTCTAACGTCTACCGCGAGCGCGTGGTGGCACGGGGCTTTGGCTCCGGCGCCTGGGGCTGGGGCACAGCCTATGAGCAAAAGGGCGGCTAAACGCCTCTCTTTTCGGTTCAAATGAAACGGGGATGGCCTGCGATACGTGGGCCGTCTCCGAACTGGTATCTCAAATTCCCGACCTGCAAAGGAGTGTAGCCCATGCTGCGCCTGGCATTTGTCTTTTTCGTGCAGCTGATGCTGTGTTTCTCTTTGGTGCCTGGCTTGGCTATTGCACAGCAGGCCGTTGCACAGGATGCCGCTGCGGGCGCGCAGATCGACCGTAGTTCTACGGGCGGGGCGCAAAACCTGAACGATATTCTGGCACGTCAACGCGGCCAGAAACTGGATGATAGTTTTCGCAGCGATAACACAGGCAACCCGGATGCGGCCGCGGCCATGACGCAACAATTGGGGACGCTGGGGGGGGCCTCAGATCCCGAGCTCTGGCGCCAGTTGCGCTATGGCACGGCCGAGGTGAAGGTCTCTGCGGGCGGCGATGTTGCCAAGGTCCTGGTGCAGGATGGTGGTATGCGCTGGCAGGCTTTTCGCGACGGTCCGCTGCGCCAGTATGGCGCCTGGCTGTTGCTGGGCACGATAGCTGCATTGCTGGTGTTCTTTTTGTTGCGCGGGCGGATCAAGATTGATGGCGAGAAAACCGGCCGCACCGTGACACGGTTCAAAGCGGTTGAGCGGTTTGGCCACTGGCTGATGGCAGGTTCGTTCATTGTGCTGGGGGTGACGGGGATCCTGTCGCTGTTTGGCAGGGTGGTCATCGCGCCTTATCTCGGACGCGCGCCAAACGCAGCGCTGCTGGATGTGGGCAAATGGCTGCACAACGTGGTCGCCTGGGGCTTTATGGTTGGGCTGGCGATGATCATCGTCATGTGGGTGGCCCACAATATCCCCAATCGCACCGATCTGGTTTGGCTGCGCCAGTTTGGCGGCATTATTGGCTCGGCGCACCCGCCGGCCAAGAAATTCAACGCCGGCCAAAAGCTGATCTTCTGGTCGGTTGTGCTGTTTGGCATCTCAATTTCGGTCTCTGGCGTGTCGCTGTTGTTCCCGTATGAGCTGCCGCTGTTTGCCAAAACCTTTGCGGCGCTGAATGGGCTGGGTCTGCCAGAGCTGTTTGGCTTTGGTGCGCTTCCGGTCGAGCTGGCACCACAAGAAGAAATGCAGCTGGCCCAGGCCTGGCACGCGGTGCTTGGCTTTGTGCTGATGGCGATCATCATTGCCCATATCTACATTGGCTCTGTTGGCATGGAAGGCGCCTATGATGCGATGGGCTCAGGTGAAGTGGATGAGGCCTGGGCGCATCAGCACCACTCAATCTGGCTGGAAGAGGTTCAGCAAAAGCAAGCGGATGCATCAGTCGCCGGTAAGGCGTCTACGCCGGCGGAATGAGGCCAGGGTTCTGAAACAGATGGCGCTGCAGGCGAAGGCCCTGATAGTCTTTGGATCATGGTAGCGTTGTCCCCCTTGGGGCGAGGCTGCCGAGAGAGAGTAATGAGGGGCAGGGCAGTGACTGAACTTTCGCGGGCCACAAGCGCAGAGGACGAATATGGCGAGAGCCTCGCCGGGGCCTCAATCCTGGTGATTGATGACGAACCTGGCATGCGAAATTTTCTGAGCAAAATTCTTGCGCCACGTTGCAAACGGGTGGAGCAGGCGGCCTCGGCCACCGAGGCCTCGGCCATACTGGATCAGTCGCATTTCGACCTGATTATTCTGGACAATATCATGCCGGGCAAAACAGGGTTGCAATGGGTGCAGGAGCAGCACGGCGTCGGGCTGTTTGCCGACACGATCCTGATCACGGCCTATGCGGATCTTGAGACGGCCATCCTTGCGCTGCGCACCGGAGTGGCGGATTTTGTGCTGAAACCCTTTCGGGCCAATCAGATCCTCAACTCGGTGGCGCGGGCACTGGACCGGAAATATTTGCGCCGTGAAAACTACCTGTTAAAACATGAGCTCTCTGCCGAAGGCAGTGCCGCGCGGGGCCGTTTGCTGGGGAAATCCCCGGCGATCTGTCAGGCGCGCGAGATGCTGAAACGACTGGCGCCACTGCCGACGCCGGTGTTGTTCACCGGCGCCAGCGGCACGGGCAAAGAGATCGCGGCACGCACCCTTCATTCGCTGTCAGAGCGGGCGGCGCAGCCGTTTGTCGCCGTGAACTGTGCGGCGATTGCGCCCGACCGGATTGCCTATGAGCTGTTTGGCCAGATTGATGAGCAGAACCGCCGCAAGGATGGGCTGTTTTTGCATGCAGATGGCGGCACGTTGTTTCTGGATGAGGTGGCGCAAATGCCCGATCAGGTGCAGGCGGCGCTTTTGCGGGTGCTCGAGGATCAGCGGGTGCGCCCCGTTGGCGCCGAGCGCGACATTCCATTGAACCTGCGGTTTTTGTTTGCCACCAATGCTGATCTGGAACGCGCGGTTGCCGAAGGACGCTTCCGGGCTGACCTGTACCACCGGATCAATGTGGTGGAGATTAAGATGCCTCCGCTGCGAGAGCGCATTGAAGATATTGTTGAGCTCGCCGCCCTGTTTATGGAACAGTTTGCCAGCAGTCTGGGCATGGCAGCGCTTGAGCTGAACGAAGAGACGCTGCTGAAATTTTCGCGCTATGACTGGCCGGGAAATGTGCGCGAGCTGCGAAACCTGATTGAGCGTTCGGTTATTCTGGGGGAATTCCCCGAGGAGTTTGCCGGCAAAGGCGTGATTACCGGGGTGGCTGCCGTGGAATCGCTCGATCTGGTGACACAGCGCCATATCATGCACATGCTGGATGCCTGCGAGGGCAACCGGGCAGAGGCCGCGCGCCGTCTGGGTGTCTCACGCAAGACGATTGACCGGAAATGTGCCAGCTGGGAGCTCTAGGCATTTTGTCCTGATGGCGTTGGCGGCAAAGGGGGCTCTCCCGCGCCCAGCCAAAGTTCTGACCGCCTTCTGGCAAAGCCAGAATTCTGACCCAGAACGTTAGCAATGGCCTTGGGCCCGGCGCCGTGCTTTGCACGGCGTGGACGCGGTTGCAGTCGTATTATTATGCAGGCTCTGGCCTCTGGCCTGTTTGGGGTTTGAGCCGGAAGCCCGTCCGGATCAGGCTGGGGGAGTAGGATCATGGCCGCCATTATATCCCCCGGCTGGCGGCAGCCAGATAGAGAAAGCAGCGCCGCCGCCTGCCAGATTGCGCACAGAAATAATCCCGCCAGCGCGCTGCACAAGGGTCTGGCTGATGGAGAGCCCAAGACCGGTGCCTTCGCCCAGTTTGGTTGTGTAAAACGGATTGAACACCGAGGCGATCTGATCCTCAACGATACCACAGCCGTTGTCTGCGACCGTCAGTAGAGCGCCCAGCTGCCCGTTGCGCGCGGCGGCTTCCAGCGACAGCGTTAACTGCCCGGCGCCCTCCATCGCCTGGGCGGCATTGAGGATGAGGTTGATCACCACCTGTTGCAGCTCACCGGGGTCGATCCTGACTGGCGGCACCGGTGGCTCTCCCTGATCAAAGTGTTTTTCAACCCGGATGGCCTGACGTGAGATGACATGATCAACCAGCACCAGGCAGTCGCTGACCAGCGGCGCCAGATCCAGGCTTTCCTCAAAAGTGCCAAATTCGGAAGGACGGGCGAACTGCAACAGTTTACCAACGATGGCGCCGATGCGCATGACCTGATTGTCGATGAGATCCAGCTCGGTTTGAACCTCATCAGCATCGGATCCCAGGGTCATGCGGATGACGTCAACATTGCCCTGTATCACTGCCACGGGGTTGTTGATCTCATGGGCAACCCCGGCGGTGATTTCGCCAATGGAGGCGAGCTTTTCGCTCATCACCAACTGTTTGAAGGTCTCTTCCAGCTTTTGGTTGGCAGCGCGCAGCTCGATCGTGCGCCGGTCAACTCTTTGGTTCAACTCTCCCGCCCAGTCGCGCAGCCTCCGGTCTCGTTCCTGGATCTGGTCCAGCAGACTGTCGAGATGCCCTGCCACCTGTCCGATTTCATCCTGCCGCCCAACGGTGCCATTGCGGGCCGTGAGGTCGCCATGTTCGACCCGTTGCATGGTCTGGCTCATCCGCTCCAGTGGCGAAAATATCCCCTTGGCAAGCCATAAAAACAGCGGTGCAGACAGCGCCATCACAAAGATGAACACAGCGACAATGGTCCAGTAGGCCTCTCCTTTGGCGGCCGAATAAGGCGCTTCCAGAAAACCGACATAGAGCATGCCGACCCGGGCCCCAAAACTGTCGGTAAGGGGCAGATAGCCCGAGATGTACCAGTCGTTCACCACAAAGGCACGATCGAGCCAGGTGAGGCCTTCGCCCAGAACCTTGTTGCGCACCACGGCTGAAACACGGGTGCCCAGAGCCCGGACATCCTCAAAAAGGCGCACATTGGTCGACACGCGGGTATCGTCAAGAAACAGCGTCGCGGTGCCCTGACGGTTCTGTGCGGCAGGGCCGCCCAGATAAACCAACGCGTTGAGGGTATCAATGAAGTCCAGATTGCGGTTCAGCAGGCGCCCGCCCCGCAAGACACCGTGGTGCCCAAGGGCCACCACCGGCGCCGCCGTATGCAGCATCATACCGCGGTCCTCAACCTGACGAGAGGTCGGAGCGGCGGCCTCGGTCTCGATCAGGGGGATACGGGCCTGACCGGCCAGATGCGGGGCGGCCTGGGCGAGATCCTGGGCGGTGAATATGTCGATTTGAGAGGCGTGTTGTCCGTTTGTTGCGGACTGAATGACCGGCCATTTTCCCAGTGGCGCCGTGAGGTCGGGCAGGGTGAGATATTGCAGGAAATCAAGCTGCAGCTCTGTGCGCAGGGCTTCGAGATGGGCCTCAACCTCGTCGGGACCTGCGGTCAGCGCCCGTTGAAAACGGGTCGAATCTGCAATGCTGCGCAGGCTTTCGGCACTGCCGGTCTGCAGGTGGCCAAGGTACTGTTCTGCGATGCGCAGATCGCTTTCGACTTTGGCAATCAGCACGGCGTCATAGTCAGCGTTCCAGCGGGCCATAGCCAAAACCAGCAACAGTGGCATCAGCACTGCCAGCGGCAAAAGCGCTAGCAAAAGCAATCTGAGGCGAACGGATTTCAGGCGCCTCTCTCCTTTGGCATGGGCCGCGCAGGGCCCTGGCTTCTATTATTGAGGAGAGAGTGCCATCTTCCCCCGCTGGCATGCAAGGGGAAGACGGGCAAAGGTTTTTCCGGTCCCCGGTTTCGGGGAGCCGATTGGCCAAATAGGTTTTTGCGCCCCTAAAATGCGAGCCGCCTTCTTAGCGGCCTGGGTGGCCTAGATCAGGCTGCCCATGTGGCGTGCGGTGTCCAGCATCCGGTTGGAGAAGCCCCATTCATTGTCATACCAGCTGACCACCCGGACCAGCCCGCCTTCGGTGACCGAGGTCTGACTGGGCGCAAAACACGAAGAATGCGGATCATGGTTGAAATCTACCGATACCATCGGATCTTCTTCGTAGGACAAAACACCCTTCATTGGCCCCTCGGCGGCGGCTTTGACGGCGGCATTGAGGCTCTCAACGGTCACAGGTTTTTCTGGCACAAAGCTGAGATCCACCATCGAGACATTTGGCGTGGGCACCCGGATGGCCGAGCCTTCGAGGCGGCCTTTGAGCTGTGGCAGCACCTCGGCTATGGCGCGGGCGGCCCCGGTGGAGGTTGGCACCATCGAAAGCGCCGCCGCGCGGCCGCGATACAGATCGCTGTGCGGGCTATCCTGGGTTGGCTGGTCGCCAGTATAGGCGTGGATGGTGGTCATGTAGCCGGTCTTGATGCCAAAGCTGCGATCCAGCACCTGCGCCAGCGGCGCGAGGCAGTTGGTGGTGCAGGAGGCATTGGAGACAATCAGATCTTCAGAGGTGAGCTCTGTGTGGTTGACGCCGTACACCACGGTGCGATCCATCTCCTTGCCGGGCGCCGACAGCAGAACCCGTCTGGAACCATTGAGCAAATGCGCCGCCGCCGCCGCGCGGCTGGTAAAATGCCCGGTGCATTCAAAGGCGATGTCCACATCCGTCCAGGGCAGCTCTTTTGGGTCGCGTATCGCCGTGAGGCGAATGGTTTGACCGCCAACCGTCAGGCTGTCCTCGTTCAGCGTCACCGGGCTTTTCAGGCGGCCATGTACGGAATCGTATTTCAGCAAATGTGCCAGGGTCGCGGGTGGCGCCAGATCGTTGATGGCCACGACGTCGATGTCCTGTTCGCCAGTTTCCAGAAGGGCGCGCAACACACCGCGGCCGATGCGGCCAAATCCATTGATGGCGATTTTCAGGGTCATGGGGGTACTCCATTTTGCAGCCCGGCGGGCATGAGCTGTGCGTTATATAACGTTAGCGGTAACAGTTGCCCAATCGGTAGCGATAACGGTAAAGAAATGCAAGCCTCAATGCACAGAGATCGTCAGCTGCCCTTGCGGCGGGGCGCGAAGTGCAGGACCATGCGCCATGGCCAAAAAGATGCTTCTTAAGGATATTGCCCGGCTTGCCGGTGTCAGCGAAATGACCGCCAGTCGTGCGCTTCGCGGCGCGCCGGATGTGTCAAAATCGACCCGCGCCAAGGTGGAAGAGATCGCCCGCGCTCATGGCTATGTGCCCAATCGCATCGCCGGGTCTTTGTCGTCGCAGTCGGTCAATCTGGTGGCTGTCGTGGTGCCCTCGCTGAACAGTTTTGTTTTCCCTGAGGTGCTCTCGGGGATCTCAGCGGTGTTGAAGCAAAGCCCGCTAAAGCCGGTGGTCGGGATCTCGGGCTACGAAATGGACGAAGAAGAAGACGTGATCCGCGAGATGCTGAGCTGGCGGCCCTCAGGCCTGATCGTGGCCGGGCTGGAGCACAATGAAGCCACCCAACGTATGCTGACCCAGGCGGATTGCCCGGTGGTTGAGGTCATGGACGTGGATGGTACACCCCTGCGCCACTGCGTCGGCATTTCACATTTGCAGGCAGGGCGGGATATGGCGGCGCAGATTCTGGCGCAGGGCTACCGGCGTATTGGCTTTATCGGCACTAAGATGCCGCAGGATTTTCGCGCCCGCAAACGCTTTGACGGCTTTAGTGCCGCCCTAGCGGCGCAGGGTGTGGCGCTGGCAGACTCGCTTCACTATGCCGGCGACAGTTCTATCGCCACCGGACGGCAACTGACGGCTGAAATGCTGGAACGGCACCCTGATCTCGACTGTATCTATTACTCCAGCGATGTGATGAGCGTGGGCGGCTATATGCACTGCCTGGCCGCCGGGCTTTCGGTGCCACAGGATGTGGCTCTGGCCGGGTTCAACAATTTGCAGATCCTGGCAGGTCTGCCGCTGCAGCTGGCAACAACCGACGCCTGCCGCCGCCAGATTGGCGAGCGCGCCGCTGAAATCGTCCTCAAGGCGCGCGAAAGTAGCGATGAGTTGCCGCCCATTTGCGAGACCTTGAGCCCGCGCATTAGCCTGGGCGAGTCTCTGTAGTCGCCCCCTGTAGAGTAGCCCCCTGTAGGACGGACTTTGGTGGCGGGATTGCTTGCTCGGCCATTTCAAGCTCGACCTGAGCCTTGCGCAAAAAAAAGATCCCCCAAAGGCACGCTCTGGGGGATCTTGCTACGACTTAAAAGGACCAAAGGTCAGGATCAGAGGGCGGCTTTGAACAGCTCTGTCAGATTGGCCTCGGTCAGCTCAATCGGATTGCCACCACACGACGGGTCGATCAGGGCGCCTTTGACCAGCTCTGGGATGGCGGCCTCGGTAACGCCAAGCGCGGACAGCCCACGGGGGATTTCCATGCTGTCATTCAGCTCCTGCACATAGCTGCAGAAGCCGTCAAACCCGCCCGCAATGCCCAGATAGGCGGCAGCCTTATCAAAGCGATCCGCGATTGCGGATGCGTTGAACGCAAGCACCGCAGGCATGCAGACCGCATTGGTGGTGCCGTGGTGGGTGTTGAAATGCGCCCCAATCGGGTGGCTCATGGCGTGAATGGCGCCAAGGCCCTTTTGAAAGCCGGTGGCCCCCATGGCAGCGGCCGACATCATCTGGGCGCGGGCCTCAAGATCTGTGCCATCGGTATAGGCGCGCGGCAGGTAGTCTTTGACCAGACGCATGCCTTCCAGCGCAATGCCCTGCGACATTGGGTGATAATGCGGCGAAGAAAACGCCTCGACGCAATGGGCAAAGGCATCAAGCCCTGTGCCGGCGGTGATGAATTTTGGCATCCCAACGGTGAGTTCGGGATCACAGATGACGACTGTTGGCAGCACCTTGGGGTGAAAGATGATCTTTTTCACATGGCTGACGCTATCGGTGATAACGCTGGCGCGGCCCACTTCGGATCCGGTGCCGGCAGTGGTGGGCACCGCGATGATAGGTGCGATGGCATCGGCATCAGCACGGGTCCACCAGTCGCCAATGTCCTCAAAATCCCAGATGGGGCGGGTTTGACCGGCCATAAAGGCCACCATCTTGCCCAGATCCAGACCAGAGCCACCGCCAAAGGCGATGACGCCGTCGTGACCACCGGCCTTATAGGCTTCGACCCCGGCCTCAAGGTTTTTCTCATTTGGGTTGGGATCCACCTCCGAGAACATGCCACGACCCAGGCCTGCGGCCTCCATAATGTCCAGCGTGCTTTGGGTGACCGGCAAATTGGCCAGACCCTTGTCGGTGACCAGCAGTGGTTTTTTGATACCGGCAGAGGCACAGGCCTCGCCCAGTTCCTTGATCCGGCCTGCGCCGAATTTGATTGCGGTCGGATAGGACCAGTTTCCAACGAGAGACATCTCTTCGCCTTTCATATGTGGCCGATTTGGCCAGCGTCACAATCTACCCTCGGACGGTTTACCAAGGGTCGTGTTTGCCCGAGCTATGAGTGGCCCGGGCAGTCTGTAGTTAACCGGCCACCTTTTTCAGGTGGTAGCTCTTGGGGCGGGTCAGGTTCTGATAACCAATGACCGATAGACCTCCGCCGCGTCCGGTGTTCTTGCAGCCGGTCCAGCACAGGCTTGGATCCAGATAATCAGCGCGGTTCATGAAGACGGTGCCGGTCTCGACCTCGTCGCCCACGCGGGCAGCGCGGTCCAGATCACGGGTCCAGATCGAGGCGGTGAGGCCAAACTCGCTGTCGTTCATAAGGGCAATGGCCTCTGCGTCCGACGACACCTTCATGATGCCTACAACTGGGCCAAAGCTTTCATCGCGCATCACCCGCATCTCGTGGGTGACATTTGTCAGGATCTGCGGCGTGAGATAGGCGGCGCCGTCGTCCGCCTCCATAGGCGCGATATGGGTCACAGCACCTGCGGCGACCGCCTCATCAATCTGGGCACGCACCTCAGCGGCAAAGCGCACATTGGCCATTGGGCCCATGGTGGTGGCTTCATCCATTGGGTTGCCCAGGGTGTAGCCTTTGACAATCTCGACCGCCTTGGCGACAAAATCATCATAGAGGCTTTCGTGCACATAGATGCGTTCAATGCCGCAGCAACACTGGCCAGCGTTGAACATCGCACCATCAATCAGCGTGTCCACGGCCGCGTCGAGATCGGCGTCTTCCATCACATAACCGGGATCTTTGCCGCCCAGCTCGGTGCCAACGCCGGTAAAGGTGCCCGCAGCTGCCCGCTCCATCGCCTGACCACCGCCAACAGAGCCGGTGAAATTGACAAAGTCAAAGGCACGGTCTGCGATCAAAGCAGAGGTGGTGTTGTGATCCAGAAAGACGTTCTGGAACACATCCGCCGGCACGCCGACCGAGTGAAACGCGGCCGCCATACGCTCGCCGACCAACAGGGTCTGCGTCGCGTGTTTCAGCACCACGGTATTGCCCGCAATCAGGGCAGGAGCCAGCGTGTTGATCGCAGTCATATAGGGGTAGTTCCAGGGTGCTACGATAAAGACCACACCATGCGGCACCCGCTTGATGTAGCGCTTAAAGCTCTCGTCTTCGCCAACCTTGATATCGGCCAGCGCGGTTTCGGCAATCTCTGCCATATAAGAGCTGCGCTCGTTAAAGCCGCCGAACTCGCCGCCATAGCGCACCGGGCGGCCCATCATATGGGCCAGTTCCGGCACAATCTCGTCGTTCATCGCGCCCACGGCGGCAACGCCTGCCATGACCAGATCGATACGCTCTTGCAGCGGACGCGCCGCCCAGGATTTTTGTGCGGCGCGCGCCGCACTGGCGACAGCAAACCCCGCGTCTCGGGACAGGGTTTCACGTTCCGCATAAACCGTCCCGTCAATCGGGGAGATACATTTCAGGGTCTGGCCCATGGTCTTCCTCATCTCGTTGGAAAGGGCCGTGCCCTTTCATCTTGCCTAAAATACCTTCGCCGAAGGCCGCGCGCCGATTAGGCGCGCTCAAACCCGCGGGCGATTTCATAGTCCGTGACGACGCGATCAAAATCTTCGATCTCGACCTCGGCGGCACGGGTGTAATGATCCACTACATCATCGCCCATGGCGGCGCGCAGCATCTCGGATCCCTTCAGGCTGAGCCGTGCATCACGCAGGGTCTCGGGGATCATACCACTGTCGCCCTGATAGACATCGCCGGTCGCTGGCGCCTGCAGCTCCAGCCCCTCTTCGATCCCGGCAATCCCTGCAGCCAGCATGGCGCCCATTGCCAGATAGGGATTCATATCAGAGCCGGGAATACGGCATTCCACCCGAATGGATTTGGTGCCAGCGCCACAGAGACGATAGCCGGCCGTGCGGTTGTCGACGGACCAGATGATGCGGGTGGGGGCAAAGGTGCCCTTCATGAAGCGCTTGTAGCTGTTGATATAGGGCGCCATGAAATAGGTGTAATCGGGCGCGTATTTCAGCAGGCCTGCCATGTAGCTTTTCATCAGACCGGACATGCCAAGCGCATCCTCGGCGTCATAAAAGGCGGGCTTGCCGTCTTTCCACAGCGACTGGTGCACATGCGAGGAGGAGCCGACCTTGTCCTGGTGCCATTTGGGCAGGAACGTCACCGCATGGCCCTGCTGCCAGGCGATCTCTTTGGTGGCGTGTTTGGCAATGGTGTGAAAGTCGGCCGTGTCCTGGGCGCGGCCATATTTGATGTTCAGCTCTTCCTGGCCGGTCTCGGCCTCACCCTTGGTGCATTCCACCGGAATGCCCGCGTTCCACAGATGATTGCGCAGCGGGCGCATCACGTGCTCTTCCTTGGTGGTCTGCAGGATGTTGTAGTCTTCGTTATAGCCCGAGATTGGCTGCATATCGCGAAAATCCGATTTGCGGATCGCGTCAAAGCTCTTCTCGAACAGAAAAAACTCCAGCTCGGTCGCGGTCATGGCGTCAAAGCCAAGCGCGTCCAGACGGCGGATTTGTTTCTTCAAAATAGCGCGGGGGGAGTGAGAGACCTCTTCATGGCTGTGATGATCCAGCACATCGCACAGCACCATCACAGTGCCTTGCAGCCAGGGCAGCGGACGCAGCGTGGTGAGATCCGGCTTCATCACATAGTCGCCATAGCCCGACTCCCAGCTGGTCGAGGCAAAGCCTTCGGGCGTTGCCATCTCAAGATCGGTGGCCAGCAGATAGTTGCAGCAATGGGTCTCTTCCCAGGCGCTGTTGATAAAGTGCTGCGCGTGAAAACGCTTGCCCATCAGGCGGCCCTGCATGTCCACAAGACATACCAACACGGTATCCACGTCGCCAGCGGCAACTTGGGCTTTCAGATTTTCAAAACTCAGAACACCAGTCATGGGGCATTTTCCTGTTCAGATAGGGTGCCCCGGCACATGACGCGCCGGGGCAGATTGGTTTAGCCGTAACGGTAAGGACGACCGGCTTTTTGCATGTCAGCGTTATACTTCTTGAAGATCTCGACAACCTTGGCCTTTGTTGGGCTTTCGGCAGCGATCTCGTCCCAGAACTTGACGGCGGCACCTTCGACGGTGGCCCATTCTTCGTCCGGAATGGTGGTGAGCTCCATTTTCGGGCCATTGACCCGCAGGGAGGCTTCGCCACCCCAGTACCACCACTGACGATAGTAATGCGACTGGTCACAGCAGACGCGGAACAGGGTCTGCAGGTCTTCGGGCAGCTCGTTCCAGCGGCCCTGGTTGGCAAAGAAAGAGCCAGCCCAGGCGCCCGAGATGTTGTTGGTCAGGAAGTAGTTGGTCACATCGGCCCAGCCAACAGTGTAGTCTTCGGTGATACCGGACCAGGCAACGCCGTCGAGCTCGCCGGTCTGCAGGGCGACCTCAATATCTTCCCAGGGCAGGGTGACAGGCACGACGCCAAACTGGCTGAGGAAACGACCCGCAGTTGGGAAGGTGAAGACGCGCTTACCTTTCAGGTCAGCAAGGCTGCGGATCGGGTCTTTGGTGGCAAAGTGGCAGGGATCCCAGGCACCGGCGGAGATGTGTTTGACGCCAACCTTGGAATATTCCTCGTCCCAGATCTCGTTCAGGCCATACTGGTTGAACAATACAGGCACGTCGAGCGAGTAGCGCGAGCCAAAGGGGAAGTAGCCGCCAAAAACGGTGACTTCGGTGGGCGAGGCCATCGAGTCATCATCCGACTGCACGGCGTCGATGGTGCCACGCTGCATGGCGCGGAACAGCTCACCGGTGGGGACCAGCTGGTCGGCATAGAACAGTTCGATCTGCATGCGGTCGCCTGCGATCTTGTTGAACATGTCGATGGCAGGTTTCACCACGTGCTCACCCAGGGCGGTGCCGGCATAGGTCTGCATCCGCCATTTGATGGTGGATTGCGCCAGCGCCGGGGTGGCCAGCGGTGCGGCCATTGCGCCGACACCCGCGGTTTGCAGGAACTTACGTCTTGTTGTCATAACTTTCACTCCATGTTGTGTTCTATGTTGAGTTCGGGCCCCCGAGCAGGGCTCTTCTTGGGTTATTTCGCGCACTCTTTCATCCGGTCACTGGCCATAGACCAGCTCTGGCAGCCACAGAGCGATCTGTGGGAACACCATGATCAGGGCCAGGGCGACCACCATGACTGCGGCAAAGGGGATGATGGAGATATAGATGTCCTTTAGCCCGATTTCAGGCGGGGCCATGGCCCGCATCAGGAACAGGTTATAGCCAAAGGGCGGTGTCATATAGGCGATCTGGGTGGTGATGGTATACAGTACCCCGTACCAGATCAGATCAAATCCAAGCGCCCCCACCAGCGGCACATAGAGGGGCGCCACAATCACCAGCATGGCGGTGTCGTCCAGGAATGTGCCCATGATGATAAAGCTGAGCTGCATCAGGATCAGGATCATCCAGGGGCTCAGCCCCAGCTGGGCGGTAAAGAGATCCTCGATTGCCTTCACAGCGCCAAGCCCGTCAAAGATCGCGCCAAAACCAAGGGCGGCCAGGATGATCCACATGAACATGCAGGAAATCCCCAGCGTCGAGCGCACAGTGGTTTCAAACACCTCCTTGTTCATGCGCCCCTTTAGGATCGCGGCGATAAAGGCTGTCATGGCGCCGATGGCGGAGCTTTCGACCAGCGAGGTCCAGCCATTTACAAAAGGCACCATCATGGTGGCAAAGATCGCCAGCGGCAGCACACCAGAGAACAGCAGCCGGTGTTTCTCTTTCAGGAACAGGTCCCGGTAAAACATTGGCTGGCTGCGGGTTGCAAAGGCCAGCACGGCAGCGCCGAGGAAAAAGCCAATGGCAGATTTGGGCGCGATGACGTCGACTTTGACCATCAGCGGCACCAGAACAATTGCAGCAAGGACGATGTAGTTCAGCCGCAGCGGATGGCTGCTGATCTGGTCATATTCGGCCAGCTCCTCGTGGGTCATGGCAGGGCCAAGATCGGGCTGCATCTTGGCGCGGATATAGATGTAGATGATGAACATCGTCGCCATCAACAGGCCCGGCACCACGCCCGCCAGCCACAGCTGGCCAACAGGCTGGCGGGCGATCATGGCATAGAGCACCAGCACCACCGAAGGCGGCACCAGAATGCCAAGGGAGGAGCCAGCCTGAATGGTGCCGGTCACCAGGATCTTATCATAGCCACGGCGCAGCAACTCCGGCAGGGCAATCGTGGCGCCAATGGCCATGCCGGCCACGGACAGGCCATTCATGGCTGAAACCAGCACCATCAGGCCAATGGTGCCAATCGCAAGGCCACCTTGCACCGGCCCCATCCAGACATGGAACATGCGGTACAGGTCGTCGGCGATTTTGGACTCGGACAGCACATAGCCCATGAAGATGAACATCGGCAGCGTCAGCAGCGGATACCACTTCATCAGCTTCATAGAGGCGGCAAAGGGGATATCTACCCCGCCGGTGCCCCAGAGCAGCATACCAGCCACAGCCCCGACAAAGCCAATGGCGCCAAACACCCGCTGGCCGGTCATCAGCATCAGCATCATGCCGGCAAACATGACAATAGCGATCAATTCATAGGGCATCAGATGTCGACTCCGCGAAGACGGCCGATATCGCGGAACAATTCGGCAAGGCATTGCAACAGCATCAGGAAGACACCGAAGCACAAAATGGATTTCACCGGCCACAGATAGGGCCGCCAGGCGGTTGAGCTGCGCTCGATGTAGCCGATCTTCTCGGCGGCGCCGGCAGTGCCTTCGGTCAGCAATGTCACCAGAAGGTCGCCAAAATAGCTAAAGGGCTCCAGGCCAAAATAGCCCAGGCTATAGGCCATTGATCCGACGGCGCCGTACAAAAGAATTCCGAGATAGACCATCAGGAACAAGACGGTAAAGGCATCGACCATTGCTTTGGTGCGGGTGGTCCAGCCGCCGTAAAACAGATCCATCCGGACGTTGGACCCCATCTGCATCGAGTAGGGGCCGCCAAGGATGTAGTAGGCCACCATGATGAACTGTGCCATCTCCAGCGTCCAGAGCGAGGGGTTGAAGAAGGTTTTGGACACCGAAGACCACAACAGCACCCCGATAAGGGCAAAGATCAGATACATGGCGAAGCGGCCAATCACCCGGTTCATCGCCTCAACGGCGCGAATGTAGCGCAGAATGATATTAGGCACTGACGCCTCCTTTGTGCTGCAGGCTTGCCAGCGCCGGGCGCAGCAGGGTCAAAAGCTCGTCTGCCATTGTGGCTTCCTCTTTTGGAGTGCGCAGCAAATCGTTGCGCACCTCGATCATCACATTGGGCAGGGCGTTTTTTACCCCATGCAATTGCAGTGAATGGGTGACACCGTCCTGGGGCCCGTAGGGCTCATTTCGTTCAATCCGGCGATGCGGCAGGGCAGAGGCCTGTGCCAGCATGGCATCGGCGAGGCGGCTGTCGCTGTCGTGCAGGATGCCGATCTCGACCGGGCGATGGGTGCCGTAATAGACCGGCGTAAAGCTGTGCATGGTGATCAGGGCCGTTGCCAGACCTTCGGCTTTGCGGTCTGCAATCAGGCGGCTGACGGCGTCGCAAAAGGGCCGGTATATCGTGTGGACCCGTTCTTCGCGGTCAGCATCGGTCAGGTTTGCATTGCCGGGGATCTCGATCAGCTCGGATTTTGTCGGCATCGCCGAGACCGCCTCGGGCGGGCGGTTGCAGTCATAGACAAGGCGGGACACACGCGCCGCAATCAACGGGGCATCCAGTGCAGCAGACAGGGCCTGCGAAACAGCTCGGGCACCGGGATCCCATGCGGCGTGGCTTTGACGATCCGCTCCGGTCAGTCCTCCGGCCAGTCCCAGGTCGCCATAGCGGCGCGGAATATGATGACTGGCATGCTCGCACAGGATCAGAGCCTCCCCACGGCCTGCGCCATTGAGTATCTCATAGGCCTCGCAGCGAGCATTGGAATCGCCAAGTGTCATTCAGATCTCCTGATTTTGGAAAAATCTTTTCATGAAGAGATATTTCTGTCAATATAATTTCAGATGAGTTTGTTGCTGCTCCGGAAATGACAGGGCTACTTTGGCTGTGTCTGCCTCGGGGCGCCCGTTTTTTGATCAGCCCCAGGTTTGATCAGCCTCAGGAGGGACCCCGCCTTGACCAAACCGCCGCTTACTGCGCGAGTTACTGTGCGAGAGCTGATCCGCGAACAATATGCTGCGCTGACCCAGTCAGAGCGCAAGTTTGCCAATTCACTGCTCGAGAACTATCCGGCAGCGGGGCTGGCCTCGATCACCATCGTGGCCGCCAATGCCGATGTCTCGACGCCAACAGTGGCGCGGATGGTGCAAAAACTGGGGTTCAAGGGCTATCCGCAATTCCATCAGGCGCTGCTGAAAGAGCTGGAAGCCAAAGCCAAAGTCTCTGGCCCCACCCAGCGGCGCGACAACTGGGCTTCTGAGGCGCCAGAAGGACATATGCTCAAGCGGTTCTCGCAGGCGGTGACGGATAACCTCAGTCAGACCTTCTCCAATGTGGATTCGGCGCAGTTCGACGCGGCAGTTCACCGGCTCGCCGATACCGAAGGCAGACTGTATGTGGTGGGGGGGCGCATCACCCGGGCTTTGGCGGACTATGCCTTCACCCACTTTCAGGCGATCCGGCAGCGGGTCACCCATATGACGTCGTCTTCGGCGACCTGGCCGCACTATGTGTTGGACATGGAGGCGGGAGATACATTGTTGATGTTTGATGTGCGCCGCTACGAGACCAACCTGCAGCGGTTGGCTGAACTTGCGTCTGAGCGCGGCGTGAAGGTGATTTTGATCACGGATCAATGGGCCAGCCCCATAACTTCGGTTGCCGAGCACACGTTTAATTGCTGGGTTGAGATCCCCTCGGCCTGGGATTCCAACATTTCGACCATGATGCTGCTTGAGGCGATGATTGCGGCCACTCAGGAGGAAAGCTGGGACAAGACCAAGGACCGCTATGACCGCCTGGATGAGCTGTTTGATACCACGCGGCTGTTTCGCAAGTTTTCCTGACCGGGGTTGTCTGGCGGTATCTGGTGTCCCTCCGGTTTTCTGGCCCGGTCATAGGGAGACGCATGGACAGGGGAGGGCGCTTGCGTCATTCTGACAGGGACGGTCTTTCTGGGGCCACCACCAAAAACTACTTTTCAGGTTGAGACATAATGACCAAACCTTCTGTTTTTCTCCCGATGCTCGCACAGGCTCTGGTATTGGCACTGACTGCGGCGGTCTTCACTGCGCCCGCAACGGCCAAACCGCTCTCGCGCATTCTGGCGCAATCGCCGCTGCAGCCAGGCGACTTTGATGCGATGCGCGCAGCCGAGGCCGCACTTTATAACCATCCGGGTGTAAAGGTCGGCAGTTCTGTCAAATGGACCAATCCTGAAACCGCATCCCATGGCAAAGTCAAAGTGATGGCGAAGCAGGGCAATTGTTTGGCGCTGAAACACCAGGCCTATCCAGGTGGTGAGGCGCAGGTGCGCGATGTCGCCCGTAAGTTCTGTAAAACATCCGACGGCAAATGGCTGCTTACCGAGTAAAGACAGCCTGAAGCCAACGTTCCCCTTTCTCCCTCTAGCCGGGATCGCACCGCCTTGTGCCTCTGCGACCTTCTTTACCATTTAGGACAGAATACTATGACAGAGATCACGCGTCACCACACTGGCCCCCGTATGAGCCAGATCGTCACCCATGGGGACACCATCTACCTGGCAGGTCAGGTCGGAACCAAAGGCGCAAGCGTTGCGAAGCAGACGCAGGATTGCCTCGATCAGATTGACGCACTGCTTGCTGAGGTCGGCTCAGACAAGACCCGCCTTTTGCAGACCACCATCTGGCTGGCCGACATAAAAGACTTTGCCGAGATGAATGCGGTTTGGGATGCCTGGGTGCCTGAGGGCCACACGCCAGCCCGTGCCTGCGGCGAAGCAAAGCTGGCCCTGCCCGAATTCCTGGTGGAATTCATCGTGACCGCCGCCAGGGCCTGACGCGGCGCTGGGGGAGTGCCCTCACTAAAATTCTGAGAGGCTCGGCCATTGGTCGGGCCTCTTTTACATTAGGGCGCCTCCTTTTTTGCAGATTTTGAGGCCTGCGCCTAACCGCGGAGCGAAGATCTTGAGGCTTGGTGCGGCGACTCGCGTGCTGAGTCTGTGCGTATGTCTGTGGGTAAGTGGGATCTGGCGGGGTGACTCGGAATTTGGCCTCCTGCCGCGATGGCATTTTGCGTGATTGTAGGTCAGCAAGAGTGACTTTATTTTGTAGTAAGTTATTGTTTTTGTTCAGTTTGATGATTTCTTTTTGGGAAACATTCGATTTTCCGGGTTTTTGGGTTGCGGGTCTTGGCGGTTATACTTAGAACCCCCTCTACCGGCAGCGACGATACGCAGTTGGGGGGAGGCTGGGACGCTTCGGACGGGCCGGAGAGACGGTCGGGACAGGTTGGAGAGACAGCTGAGACGCTCAGGAGAGACTGGGGCATTTGGAAGGTTTGTTGAGGCGGGCGCGCTGAGAGATTGGCGCATCGGTCTTGTTTTGGCCTTCTGATTGTTGCTCTTTGAAATTGATAGTAACTGAAGAGATATGTGGGCGGTTTGGTTCATTTCGATGGATCAACGTCTGTATATCAACGCTCTTAGTTCTGCTGTTTAGCCCTTGTGGTGATGCGGTAGCGCGATGATAGAGTGTCAGCTTCACTGTTTGAGTGGTTTCTTGTTATCTTTGGATAACCTGAAGCACAATCAAACAGATGACTTCCAATGCGTGTTCAATCCTTAGCCGGGTGAACATATGGGTCTGCCCCCAAAGGTGACCCTGAGTATTGGAGATGTGCAGAGGTTCGAACGTCAAGGACAGCATCGCAAGATGCTTTCAACTTGAGAGTTTGATCCTGGCTCAGAACGAACGCTGGCGGCAGGCTTAACACATGCAAGTCGAGCGCACTTTTGGTCTTCGGATTAGAAGCGAGCGGCGGACGGGTTAGTAACGCGTGGGAACGTACCCTTTTCTAAGGAATAGCCTCGGGAAACTGAGAGTAATACCTTATACGCCCTTCGGGGGAAAGATTTATCGGAGAAGGATCGGCCCGCGTTAGATTAGATAGTTGGTGGGGTAATGGCCTACCAAGTCTACGATCTATAGCTGGTTTTAGAGGATGATCAGCAACACTGGGACTGAGACACGGCCCAGACTCCTACGGGAGGCAGCAGTGGGGAATCTTGGACAATGGGCGCAAGCCTGATCCAGCCATGCCGCGTGAGTGATGAAGGCCTTAGGGTCGTAAAGCTCTTTCGCCAGAGATGATAATGACAGTATCTGGTAAAGAAACCCCGGCTAACTCCGTGCCAGCAGCCGCGGTAATACGGAGGGGGTTAGCGTTGTTCGGAATTACTGGGCGTAAAGCGCACGTAGGCGGATCAGAAAGTATAGGGTGAAATCCCAGGGCTCAACCCTGGAACTGCCTTATAAACTCCTGGTCTTGAGTTCGAGAGAGGTAAGTGGAATTCCGAGTGTAGAGGTGAAATTCGTAGATATTCGGAGGAACACCAGTGGCGAAGGCGGCTTACTGGCTCGATACTGACGCTGAGGTGCGAAAGTGTGGGGAGCAAACAGGATTAGATACCCTGGTAGTCCACACCGTAAACGATGAATGCCAGACGTCAGCAAGCATGCTTGTTGGTGTCACACCTAACGGATTAAGCATTCCGCCTGGGGAGTACGGTCGCAAGATTAAAACTCAAAGGAATTGACGGGGGCCCGCACAAGCGGTGGAGCATGTGGTTTAATTCGAAGCAACGCGCAGAACCTTACCAACCCTTGACATCCTTGGACCGCCAGAGAGATCTGGTTTTCTCGCAAGAGACCAAGTGACAGGTGCTGCATGGCTGTCGTCAGCTCGTGTCGTGAGATGTTCGGTTAAGTCCGGCAACGAGCGCAACCTACATCCTTAGTTGCCAGCAGTTCGGCTGGGCACTCTAGGGAAACTGCCCGTGATAAGCGGGAGGAAGGTGTAGATGACGTCAAGTCCTCATGGCCCTTACGGGTTGGGCTACACACGTGCTACAATGGCATCTACAGTGAGTTAATCTCCAAAAGATGTCTCAGTTCGGATTGGGGTCTGCAACTCGACCCCATGAAGTCGGAATCGCTAGTAATCGCGTAACAGCATGACGCGGTGAATACGTTCCCGGGCCTTGTACACACCGCCCGTCACACCATGGGAGTTGGATCTACCCGAAGGCCGTGCGCCAACCTTTTCGGAGGGGGCAGCGGACCACGGTGGGTTCAGCGACTGGGGTGAAGTCGTAACAAGGTAGCCGTAGGGGAACCTGCGGCTGGATCACCTCCTTTCTAAGGATGTTCCTAGTCAGCATGAACTTGTTCATACTCGTGGAACACTTAGCAATGATGCGTAATCAAAACGCATCAACATCGGAGCATCGCAAGATGTTCCTTTGGACCGAGCCGTCCTCATATCTCTTCAGACAAACACGTGAGCCTACCGGTTCCGTGGTGGTTGCATTAGCAACTGGCACAACTCGGGCATTGCTTTGCAATAGCCTGTTTGTGCAACGTCGATTTTGCGAGAGCAAAATCAACTGGGTCGGTAGCTCAGGTGGTTAGAGCGCACGCCTGATAAGCGTGAGGTCGGAGGTTCAAGTCCTCCTCGACCCACCACTCATCCTTCGGGATTAAGATGGGGCCTTAGCTCAGCTGGGAGAGCGCCTGATTTGCATTCAGGAGGTCAGGAGTTCGATCCTCCTAGGCTCCACCATTACTCGATTTGACCGTTAAGCACTGTGCGCAGTTCTTAACCGTCCAATTGGACGAATTGACATCGTTAAGAGAGAAACAATCAACAACCTGTTGATCGCCCCGAGTGAGGGGATGATCTCAGATTGGTGCTGATCATGGCCTTCGGGTGTCCTTTAGTTGCCGTCAGGCGATTGGACAGAAATCATGTGAAGCGAGCTTTGGAATACGTCTGTTTCCTCGGACGTCCCAGGGTATGCCAGACTGAAACGACAGAGTTGTCCAAGTCAAGTACACTAACCCGGTTCCATCTCCGCACGGATTTGGAACCAATTGTATTTATGGCGTATGTTTTGCGAAGGGGGTGCGACCGACATCACACCGTTAGTAGTAAGACGCATAACGTCATAGATGCGGGAAAGTAACTTTTTGGTCTAGAGATTGTGGCATCGGTTTCTTACCAGCTTCCGATGTCCCGATGGTTCTTTTTTGTTCTGGCCTTCGCCGTTTGTTGACTTACTAAAGTCCTCAAGTAGCGAAGCGGTAGGACATTATAAAGGCTATCTATTTCTGGATCAGATCAAGCGCGAGAAGGGCGTTTGGTGAATGCCTTGGCAGTAAGAGGCGATGAAAGACGTGATACTCTGCGATAAGCCATGGGGAGCTGAGAATAAGCTTTGATCCATGGATTTCTGAATGGGGCAACCCACCTGACAGTTTGATATAATAGCCTTACGGCGCCTTCGGGTGTTGGACGGCTGCTTATATCTTGCTGAACCAGGTACTTATAGACTGAATACATAGGTTTATAAGAGCAAACCCGGGGAACTGAAACATCTAAGTACCCGGAGGAAAGGAAATCAATATGATACTCCCCTAGTAGCGGCGAGCGAACGGGGACCAGCCGAGCCTTGAGTGTGAGAAGAACATGTTGGGAAGCATGGCCATAGCGGGTGATAGCCCCGTATTCGAAGCATGATGGGACGTATTAAGTAGGGCGGAACACGTGAAATTCTGTCTGAAGATCGGAGGACCACCTTCGAAGGCTAAGTACTCCTTACTGACCGATAGTGAACCAGTACCGTGAGGGAAAGGTGAAAAGCACCCCGACGAGGGGAGTGAAACAGTACCTGAAACCGAACGCCTACAATCAGTTGGAGGGCCCTTGCGGCCTGACAGCGTACCTTTTGTATAATGGGTCATCGACTTGGTCTCACGAGCAAGCTTAAACCGTTAGGTGTAGGCGCAGCGAAAGCGAGTCTTAATAGGGCGCATGAGTTCGTGGGATCAGACCCGAAACCGAGTGATCTAGGCATGGCCAGGTTGAAGGTGCAGTAACATGCACTGGAGGACCGAACCCACATCTGTTGAAAAAGATCGGGATGAGCTGTGCCTAGGGGTGAAAGGCCAATCAAACTCGGAGATAGCTGGTTCTCTGCGAAATCTATTTAGGTAGAGCGTCGTCCGAATACCCCGGGGGGTAGAGCACTGGATGGGTAATGGGGACTCACCGTCTTACTGATCCTAACCAAACTCCGAATACCCGGGAGTACTAGACGGCAGACACACTGCGGATGCTAACGTCCGTAGTGGAGAGGGAAACAACCCTGACCTCCAGCTAAGGCCCCTAATTCATGGCTAAGTGGGAAAGCAGGTGGGATGTCCAAAACAACCAGGAAGTTGGCTTAGAAGCAGCCATCTTTTAAAGATAGCGTAACAGCTCACTGGTCTAATTAAGACGTCCTGCGGCGAAGATGTAACGGGGCTCAAGCCATGAGCCGAAGCTGAGGATGCACATAGTGCATGGTAGCAGAGCGTAGTGTGACATAGTTCCATGTCTCCTTACCTACTTCGGTAGGATTGGAGACACGGAGCTTTCGATGAAGCCGGGGCGTGAGCCATCCGGTGGAGAGATCACTAGCGAGAATGATGACATGAGTAGCGACAAAGAGTGTGAGAGACACTCTCGCCGAAAGTCCAAGGGTTCCTGCTTAAAGCTAATCTGAGCAGGGTAAGCCGACCCCTAAGGCGAGGCCGAAAGGCGTAGTCGATGGGAACCAGGTTAATATTCCTGGGCCATGAGGTGGTGACGGATCTCGAAGGTAGTTCATCCTTATTGGATTGAATGGGCTGCTGAGAGGTTCCTGGAAATAGCCCCTCTATAAGATCGTACCCTAAACCGACACAGGTGGACAGGTAGAGAATACCAAGGCGCTTGAGAGAACGATGTTGAAGGAACTCGGCAAAATACCTCCGTAAGTTCGCGAGAAGGAGGCCCGGTTTCTACGCAAGTGGAAGCTGGGGGCACAAACCAGGGGGTGGCGACTGTTTATTAAAAACACAGGGCTCTGCGAAGTCGTAAGACGACGTATAGGGTCTGACGCCTGCCCGGTGCCTGAAGGTTAAAAGGAGGGGTGAGAGCTCTGAATTGAAGCCCAGGTAAACGGCGGCCGTAACTATAACGGTCCTAAGGTAGCGAAATTCCTTGTCGGGTAAGTTCCGACCTGCACGAATGGCGTAACGACTTCCCCGCTGTCTCCAACATCGACTCAGCGAAATTGAATTGCCTGTCAAGATGCAGGCTTCCCGCGGTTAGACGGAAAGACCCCGTGCACCTTTACTACAGCTTCGCACTGGTATCAGGATTGTGACGTGCAGGATAGGTGGTAGACATTGAAGCCGAGACGCTAGTCTCGGTGGAGTCTCCCTTGAGATACCACCCTTCGCACTCTTGATATCTAACCGCGGTCCATTATCTGGATCCGGGACCCTGCGTGGCGGGTAGTTTGACTGGGGCGGTCGCCTCCTAAAGCGTAACGGAGGCGCGCGAAGGTTGGCTCAGAGCGGTCGGAAATCGCTCGTTGAGTGCAATGGCAAAAGCCAGCCTGACTGCGAGACTGACAAGTCGAGCAGAGACGAAAGTCGGCCATAGTGATCCGGTGGTCCCGAGTGGAAGGGCCATCGCTCAACGGATAAAAGGTACGCCGGGGATAACAGGCTGATACTGCCCAAGAGTCCATATCGACGGCAGTGTTTGGCACCTCGATGTCGGCTCATCTCATCCTGGGGCTGGAGCAGGTCCCAAGGGTACGGCTGTTCGCCGTTTAAAGAGGTACGTGAGCTGGGTTTAGAACGTCGTGAGACAGTTCGGTCCCTATCTGCCGTGGGTGTAGGATACTTGAGAGGAGTTGCCCCTAGTACGAGAGGACCGGGGTGAACGAACCACTGGTGGACCAGTTGTCGTGCCAACGGCAGTGCTGGGTAGCTATGTTCGGACAGGATAACCGCTGAAGGCATCTAAGCGGGAAGCCCCCCTCAAAACAAGGTATCCCTGAGGGCCGAGGTAGACCACCTCGTCAATAGGCCAGAGATGTAAGCGTGGTAACACGTTCAGTTGACTGGTACTAATCGCCCGATAGGCTTGATCTGATCTAGTAATAGACAGCCTCAAGACCAAAAAGCACCACATGACAAAGACGACATATTGATTGTTTCTCCCGATGTTCAGTTGCGAAACCTAAGGTGACGTAACTGATGTGCGGCAACGGGTATTTGCATAGCAAATACCCTGCCTGCCGCACAATGCGCTTGCTCTGCAAGCACATCGGAGTTGGATTTTTCTCAGTTTGGTGGCGATAGCGAGAGCAAAACACCCGGTCCCATCCCGAACCCGGAAGTTAAGTGCCTTAGCGCCAATGGTACTGCGGCTTAAGTCGTGGGAGAGTAGGTCACTGCCAAACTTAGTAAAATCCAAAAACTCATAACGATTACAAATTACATATCCCTTCAGAAAAATATCCCTGAAGGGAGACACGCAGCATCTCATACCGGATGTGTTGCAAACGTCCTAAACTAGCCCAATAGGCGATAGGACAAACCGGGCTCAACTAGCGCTCCGCGCCGTAGCCCAAAAAGTGTCGCGGGATGGAGCAGCCCGGTAGCTCGTCAGGCTCATAACCTGAAGGTCGTAGGTTCAAATCCTACTCCCGCAACCAAACCAAACACCACCATAACAACATCATACAACAGCCGCCATCTAGGGCGGATTTGTCGTTTCGGGCGCATCGAGCTGCTGCCGGTTTCGTGGACACCGAGATAAGGTGTTTATGAAATTGCAGATGAGCAATGACGAGAAGAGTTTACAGCCCCGAGTTTAAGCATGAAGCAGCACAGCTTGTTGTGGCGGGCGGTGTGAGCGTGGCACAGGCATCGAGAGACTTGGATGTGCATGCGACGGTGCAGCGCAGATGGGTTCGAGAGTTTGGATCAAGCGGACACGATGCCTTCCCGGGCAAAGGTCAGTTGAAGCCTGATGACGAAGAGCTTCGCAGCCTGAGACGAGAGGTCGCAAAGCTGAAGGCGGAGCGCGACATAGCAAAAAGGCCGCAGCCTACTTCGCCAGGAACCATTTGTGATGTTTGGGGTCGTGGCGCACCGAAGGGCCGGAGTGCGAGCTACTTAGTGAGTAAACGACTGTTGGCGCTATGTACTGGGGCACAAGTCGCTTGCGGCCCTCTGCGGCCCTTGAGCCATGGAGGTCTGTCGAACAACGAGCGCAGATAGCTGCCTGCATAGGGAACCTTAACGGGACTGAGGTGTGTTAAGAGATTGGAAAGCAAATACGAGGCGAGGACGCTCGCGAAACGTGACTGATTCTCGCCTCAATCGGGGGGAGGGTCGCGCCAAAACACATAAACCTTACCAAAGTATTATGCCTGGAGGCGCTTTTTGGTG
Organism: Phaeobacter sp. SH40; assembly: GCA_965641885.1. GTDB lineage: Bacteria > Pseudomonadota > Alphaproteobacteria > Rhodobacterales > Rhodobacteraceae > Pseudophaeobacter. Next base: position 574,520 of record OZ282574.1, read on the forward strand.
TCTTAACGGTGCTAATAAAATCTATTTTTTACAGGTGTTTGCTTGAAAGGTTAACGAAAGTGTTGATGCCGGGTGGCCTTTTTGGCTGTTTTAGCACCACTCTGGGCATCAATAGCCTGGGGGTTGGGGAATTGTTAACCGCGTCACATTCTGTCCATCATCTCGTCCATCGAGCGCAAAATTGCGCCCCATTCCAGCCGCACCACTGAACAACGATGTAGGTGTGGGAAATTGGAGTGGAACATGAAACATCTTATCGTTGCGGCACTTGCAACAGCCGCCTTTATCGTCGGTATGCCAGACGACGCTGGGGCGGCTGATCCGCAACGTAGCGTAAGGTCGTTACCTGGATGGGAAGCGGTGGGACGTCTGAATATCCTGGGGCGCAATATGTGTACGGGCTCTTTGATTGCGCCAAATCTGGTTCTGACTGCTGCGCATTGCCTGTTTGACCCCAGATCCGGGCGTGCGGTTGATCCGACAAAAATTGTTTTTGAGGCTGGCCTCATGGGCAAACGCTCTAAGGCGTCCCGCAGTGTCGACAAGGCGGTTGTACACCCAAGGTATAAGCATCGCAAAGCTGGGGATACGCTGATGGGCAGTGATATTGCCGTGCTGCGTCTGGAAAGCCCGATCAGCTCGACCAAGATCCGTCCTCTGGTGATGTCATGGGGTGCGGACCTCGGCGATGCGGTTGGGGTTCTGTCCTATAACCATACCCATTCCACCAGACCGAGGCTGGAGCGCAGCTGCCAGGTGCTGGCCAAGAAGAGCACGACATTGGTGATGTCCTGCCAGGTTGATTTCGGCGCGTCTGGTGCTCCGGTTCTGATGGTTAGTCCGGGCCATGACCCCAAACTGGTCTCTGTGATTTCTGCCAAGGGGGCGATGGGGAGTAAAGCAGTGTCAATTGGGACCGCGCTGGATTCCTCTTTGTGGAGACTTATGCTGCAGGCCGGCTAACAGGACCTGCCGTCTGAGCGACATGGCCAGGGCCTCTTGCTGCCCTAGGGTTCCCGGAACGCCTCTTTAGATTTGTACAGCGGCTTTAGAATGTAGTTCAGGACAGTTTTTGATCCGGTTTGCAATTCTGCGGTGGCGCGCATGCCTGGGCGGATTTCGATGTTTTTCTGCCGCTCTGTCAAATGCGACCGGTCCACCCGCACCGTGACGCGGTAATAGGGCTCCACGCGGGGATTGCGCTCATCCTCAAAGGTGTCGGCGGAAACAAAGTCCACTTCGCCCTGTAGTGCCCCGTAAATGGTGTAGTCATAGGCCGAAAGCTTAATGGTCGCACTCTGGCCGGTCTGCACACTGGCGATGTCTTTGGGATTGACCCGGGCCTCAACAAAAAGCTCTTCGCCCATGGGAATGATCTCAAAGATCTCTTCGCCCGGCCGCACAACACCGCCAATGGTGGTCACACCCAGACTGTTGACGATGCCGGACATCGGAGAGGTGATCACCGTCCGGTTCAGCTGATCCAGCGCCAGGCGCTGGTCTTGCCGCAGCGAGGCCAGCTCACGCAGGGCCTCGGAATATTCTTCTGCCAGTTTCAGCTCGTTCTGGGTGCCGATTTCATTGAATTTGGCCTGCGCATCGGTGGCCGATTTCTGCGAGCGGTTCACTTCGATCAGGGCAACGATGTTCTGCTTGTAAAGTCGTTCCATATTCGCCAGCTCGTCGTTGAGCTGATCAAGGATCTTTCGCGCACTTGCCTGACGGCTGTCGAAATCGCTTTGCCGCGCGTTGAGCAGGGCGCGCTCCGAGGCCAGGATCTCGGCGGACCGGGTGGCCAGCTCATTGGGAACGGCAAACTCATAGGCGCCGTCCATTTCGGCCTCAAGCCGGAACTGTTTGATTTCCAGCGTGTCGATCTGGTCCAGCAGCTCATCCGCGATGGTGCGGAATTTGGTGTCCTGAAGCTTGGCCAGCACCTGTCCGGCCTTTACCTCATCGCCCTGGCGCACCAGAAGTTCCGCCATGATGCCGCCTTCGAGGTTTTGTACAATCTGCGCCCGTGAGGAAGAGACAACCTCACCTTCGCCGCGCACGATTTCATCCACCGAGGCAAAGGCGGCCCAGGTGACAAAGATCACCAGAGCGGCGCCGACCAGATAAACGATGCGGCTGGCGCCCCGGGCGCTTTCGGCAAGATCGTAGTGCTCGGCTGAGCTCATTTGCCCTCTCCTGCTGCTAGGTGGGCCAGAACCTTGTCACGGGGACCATCCACAACCATGCGCCCGTCCTGCAGGATCAGCGTCCGGTTGGTCAGGGCCAGGATTGGCATGCGATGGGTGGCAATGATCGCGGTGCGGCCTTGCAGCCATGTTTCCAGGCGGCTCACCAGAGTGCGTTCCAGAGTTTGGTCCAGCGCCGCCGTCGGCTCATCCAGCAGCACAACTGAGGGGTTTTGCAGCCACAGACGCGCCCAGCCGATAGACTGGCGCTGACCGATCGACAGGCCGCCGCCGCCATCGCCGATATCCAGATCCAGCCCCTTGTGGTGACCGCGCACATAGGCGCCCAGCCCGGAGAAGTCCAAAGCGGCCATCAGGCGGGTGTCGTCGCGCTCAAGCTGGTTGAGATTGAGGTTGTCGCGCAGCGAGCCGGCAAACAGCCGCACGTCCTGGCTGAGATAGCCGATATTGCGCCGCAGATCACGGGGGTCGATCTGGCCCATGTCGGTGCCGTCGATCATGATGCGGCCGGAATCGGGCGAATAAAGCCCCGAGAGCAGTTTGATCAGGGTGGATTTACCAGAGCCATTGACGCCCAGAATGGCAACCCGCTGACCCGGCGTGATGGCGACGCCCTGAACATCCAGCGTGGGGGCTGCGTCTTCGTCGTAGCGAAACACAACTTCGCGCAGCTCAAAGCGGCCCTGCAGGTGCTCACGGCGCAGGTAGCTGCGTTCGGCCTCCATCTCCTGTGGTGCCGTCGCAATGGCCTCCAGCCCTTCGAGAGCGCCTTTGACGTTGCTCCAGCGCGCCATGGTGGCGGCAAACTGGGTGAGGGGGGCGAGGGTGCGGCTGGTCAGGATGCCGGTCGCGATGATTGTCCCGACGGTGAACTCGCCGGCAAAGACCAAAAGGGTGCCCAGAACGACCGCGATGATATAGGTGCCCTGCTGGATCCCCTGCGACCAGAAGGTCAGCGAGCTCGCCAGGCGGCGCTGCTCGGTTGAGGAATGCGACGACAGCACGTTCAGCTCATCCCACATGCGCATCACGCGGTCTTCGCCGCGCTGTGTCTTAACGGTATCAAGCTCGGTGATCACCTCATGCAGCAGGCGCCCGGCCTTGGCGTTGGCCCCCTGGGTCTGGCGGGTCAGGGCGATCATTTTGCGCTGCATAAAATACGCCGGCAACAGCATCAGCACGCCGCCAGCCACGATCACCCACACAACGGGACCGGCGATAGAAGCAACCAGCAGCAGGAACACGGCGATAAAGGGAATATCGGCCAGGGTGGAGATGGTCGAAGAGGTAAAGAACTCGCGCACGGCGCCAAAATCCCGCATCGCGGCAAACAGCCCCGAGGGGGGCAGTGGTTTCTTGTCCGAACGCATGCCGATCAGGCGGCGCATCAGGTTGTGCTGCACCGATAGCTCGATCTGGCGCCCTGCGGAATCTGTCAGCCGGGCGCGGGCCACTTTCAGCAGTGCTTCGAGCATGATCGCGAGGAAAGCGCCAATGCCAAGCACCCAGAGCGTTGCGTGGGACTGGTGGGGAACCACCCGGTCATAGACCTGCAACGAGAACAGCGCGACGGAGACCGCGAGGATATTGGCCACCAGAGAGCCGAGCATGATTTCGCCAACCTGACGGCGGTATTTGGGGAATTCGCCCCAGAACCAGTGATCGCTGTCCAGCTGAGGTGTATGGCGCGCCGCCATCTGTTTCAGTGAGGGGCGCGCTGTGAGCAATACACCAGTGTAAAAGGGGGTGAACTCGGCCAGCGGAACCTGGGCGCGATTGTCCGGGCAGGTGGTGTCAAAAATGCTCAGCTGATCAACGTCTTGCCCCAGGACCAGCACACATTGGCCGCCCTTCATCATGGCCAGCGCAGGCCAGTCGTTCTGGGTGAGCTCCTGACGTTTTTGCAGTTTGACCAGCAAACCGGTGGAGCTCAGCGCCTGCGCGAGGCTCTCGGCCGAAGAGTCCCCTGGGTTGGTGCTCCACATATAGGTGGCGATATCGCTGGCATGGGCCTCGGTGCCTTTGAGCGACGCAAGCGTGGCGATCAAGGTCGCACGGTGCTGAATTCGGGCCGAGGCCCCTTCGATCAGAGTGCCAACTTCGCGTTGCTCGCCATTGGAAGGATTTGTGGAAGTATTTGTGGAAGGATCTGTGGGAAGATCGGTGTCCGGTGCGGTGCTCTGACGGGCAGGGGAGCCCTTGGAGGCAGCTACGCTGGGGGCAGAACGGGGAGGAGAACTGGCTGCAGAACTGGCGGCTTTGAGCACAAGACCTGATGCGGCGTTGCCGCGCGGGGCGACCGGAGCGCGGTCTTCAGGGGACTGGCCAGAGACAATGGGCGGCGGGCTTGGCGGCACGGCACGCAGCTGGGCTGGGCCGCCTGTGGGCGGCTGACTGCCTGCTGCGGGTTTAGAGCCGTTTTTGCTCTCGGACCTTTTGCCGGAAACCGGTCCTCTGGGCGGGCGTGTTGTTGTATCGGTCAAATCTTGTCCCCATCCGCCAGCAGGCCCATGTCCCGTGCCAGCTTCAGCTGGATCAGGACAACTTCGTATTTCGCTTCGATATGGTCCTGCTCGCGCTGGACCAGTTCTTCGTATATTTTGACGACATCCATCACCGGACGCTGACCGGCCTCAAACTGGGATTTGAAGAGTTTGTAGGTTTCACGACTGGCGCGCGCCAGTGAGGCGGCCTCAACGGTTTGACGCTGAAAAGAGGCCAGGCGCTGGATCTGGCGGGAGTAGCTGCGGCGTGCATCCTCTTCGGCCTCGCCGACCTGACGGCGGGCGGCCTCCTCGGAGGCTTCGATGGCTTTCAGCGCGGCTGGCGTGCCAAGGCCAAAGGGCTCGGCCATATCAAGGGTGAGCCCGGCGCCAGAGCCATCTGAGGTCAGATTGCCTGCTGCGGCAATTTGTGGGAGCAGCCCGGCGCGCCCGACTTTGGCCTGGGCCACGCTGCGATGGGCCAGAGACTGGGATTTCAGCACCGAAAGATATTGCCCGTTTGTAGGCGGGGTGCCGAGATCGAGCTTGCCTGGTTTTTGCGAAAAGCTTTGCGCGGTCATGGCGGTCAGTTCGGCGCGCGCGGTTGTGGCGGCGTCCTGTGCGGTGGTGCGGGCATTGCGCATACCGCTGATCTTGCTGTTGACCACATTGAGATCAGACCGGTCAGACAGGCCGCCTTCGACCCGGCCAGAGACAACGCGGTGGAATTCCTGCATCTGCTGCAAGGCACGGCTGCTATAGGCCGCTTTTTCATCGCCACGCAGCCCGGCTACATAAAGCCCCACGGCGTTCTCAACCCGCTCATTCATATCAACCGACAGGTTGACGGCGGCCACTTCGACATCGGCAGCAGCAAAGGCGCGTTCGGCTTTGCGGCGGCCATTGTCAAAGAGGACCTGCTGGATCAGCATACCCGCCACCAACTCGCCAAGATCGGTCAGGCTGACTGAGGGGCCAATTGTGGGCAGCCAGTTTTTGGATTCTGCCTCGGCCCGTAGTTTGGCGCTGGTCAGCTCTGCTTCAGAGGCGCGCGCAGAGGCGGCGACCGCAGCTTCTGCGACCTGGTCATAGATGGTATCCTTGGGCAGCATCGAGCGGCGCTCAAGCAGGGTGGAAATCACATCAGAGCTGGTTTCATCTTCAGTCTGCTCAAAATTGCCGCCGCGCCGAGAGACCTCGGTCTCCTGGTCCGCCTTGCCACCCAGCAAAGGCAGCCCGTCTGCACAGCCGGACAGGCTGCACAAGAGTGCCAATGCGCCAATGGGTCGTGCCAGTTGCATGCTGCCTTCACCTTTTTCATATAGACCTGAGTTTGAAACCGGCGGGGGCGCTGACTGCGCCCGCGCCGGCTCAATGGATCAGATGATGGTGACGCTGATGTCTTGATCGATGACCAGTGTCGTGCCGTCGTCGCCCACGGTGTAGACGTTATAGGCTTCGCCACCGACGTTGCGGGTGCCCGCAAGCGTAGCATCCGTAACGGTGACTGCGTCATCATTGTCAGCACTGTGAATGGTCAGCGTGTTGGAGTTCTCGGACAGAGCGTTGATCGTGGCCTCGTCCAGTTGCAAATGCACATTGGCCGTGCTGGCCAGATCCAGCTCGTCGATATTGAAACCGCCCAGGGCCGCATGGTTCAGGGTGCTGGCTGTGGTGGCGTTGTCTTCAAGAACGACCAGAGTGCTGGAGGTGTTGTTGAGGCTGTCAAAATCAGTGATCACCAGATCAGTTCCGTCCGGCACCGGGGTGTCCAGGAAGGCCCAGGTCGCACCACCAACGTCTGATTGTGTGGCTGACAGGGTCGGTGCAGTGCCATCTCCCTCAAGAGAGGAGACGGTGAAGGTGCTGCCAGTCCCTTCGATGGAAAGGGCGGTCACATCATCAGTGCTGACATCGTGGGTGATCTGATCAATGACCGGCGCGTCAAAGATGGTATCGACTTCGAAGGTTTCTGTCAGAGTGGCGCTGTTGCCCACGGCATCGGTGGCAACGATTGTCGCCTCGACTTCGTATTCACCAGCGGGCAGGTCCGAGGCGTCATAGGCGACGCTCCAGTTGCCGGCCGCATCGACCGTCGCGGTTGCCGCGACATTGTTGATTGTAACAACCACTGTAGAGCCCGGCTCGACCGTCCCCTGCAGTGTAAAGCCGGCGTTCAGCTCATCCTGGTTTACAATGTCGTTGCTGGTCTGGTCGGCCTCAACAGTGAAAGGATCAACTTCGGTGTCAATCGCCAGGCTGTGATCTGTCATCGCGGTGTTGCCAGCGGCGTCGGTGGCATGGACTTCGACGTCAACGTTTGTGGTGCCAGTGGGGATATCGGCTGCGGGAATGTCAACGCTCCAGGTGCCGTTGGCGGCCACTGTTGCAGTATGCGGACCAGATGCGCCAAAGTTGACGGTCACGTCGGAGCCGGGCTCAACTGTACCGGTCAGGGTGACGCCATCGAGGCGCTCGGCGGCGGTGATGATGTCATCGCCCTCGATGCTGCCTTTGTTGTCGAGGGTCAGCGGATTGACTTCGGTATCCAGCCCGACAGAGCCTGTGGCCGTTGTAGTATTGCCCAGCGTGTCGGTAATAGAGGCTGTGATGTCCAGAGTATCGGTGCCCTGAGGGATGTCAGCGCTGGCAAATGTGGTGCTCCAGTTGCCATTGGAATCTGCGACCACCTGGGTGCTTGCTGTGCCCAGAGTGTCATTGCCCAGGGTCACTGTCACTGTCATGCCCGGCGTCGCCGTGCCATTGATATCGACGCCATCGGCGCTTTCTACGGCGTTGACGACATTGTCGATTTCGATTGGATCAGGAGAAAGGGTGACGGTCCCGGCGACGGTATCAACCTCCATACTGGTGGAGGTGCTGTCCGTATTGCCGGCCAGGTCGGTAGAGGTCACATTGACCGTTGTTGTGTATTCACCACCCGCGATGGACCCGGCGCCAAAGGTGGCTTCCCAGGTGCCGTTGTCACTCGCGATCACAGTGCGGCTGGCGCCGCCAGCAATTTCCACCACAACGGTGGCCCCGGCTTCGGCATTCCCCGTGAGGGTCACGCCTGCATCGGCTTCGCCGGAGGCAATGATGTTGTCAGCGCCGGCAAAGCCACTGTCGATGGTGACTGTGGTCTCTGTGTCGACAAGAATGTCATGGCTGCTGATGGTTGTGTTGCCCACCAGATCTGTTGAGGTGACTTCAAAGCTGCTGTCGTAGGTGCCAGAGGCGATTTCGCCTGCGCTATAGTCTACCGACCAGCTGCCATTGTCCGCCACGGTCGTGGTTCTTGTGACGCCCTGGAACACAACAGAGATCGAGGCTCCGGCTTCGCCTGTCCCGCTTAGGGTGACGCCATCCGATGCCTCGGCGGCATTGACCATGTCATCGCCTTCAACAGTATCGAAGTTCACGATGGCGACAGTGTCGACCACCAGGACCTCATTGTAGGTGGCGCTGTTGTCAAAGTCATCCGTTGTGGTGATGGTAACGTCGGTAGAGTATTCTCCGGTTGTGATCTCGCTTGAGGCAAAGGTCACGGACCAGCTGCCATCGCCGCCCACGGTTGTGGAGTGCGAATAGCCGTTGATTTCGACCAGGACAGTTGCGCCCACTTCACCAGTGCCTGTGATGACTGTGCCGCTGGCCTGTTCTGAGCCGCTCACGATATCGCCTGTGGACTCGGTGCCGCTGGTGACTTCAATTTCTGGAGGCGTGGTGTCGATGACGACGGTGGGCCCATCCAGATCATGGGTGGTATCGTCGGGATCAATGACGTGCACTGTGGTATCGTAGTTGCCGTCTTCAGGCAGATCGGTCACAGGGAACGTGACCTCCCAAAGGCCATTGTCATCAATGATTGCTGTCTGTGTGACATCGCCAAGAGTGACTATGACTTCGGCGCCCGGTGTGCCGGTGCCAGAAATCACCACCGGTGTGGTTGTTGAGCCGCCAATAGGGTAGCTTGCGTCGGGGTCGTTAACCGTTGGAAAGAGTACACTGGAGTCAACGCCTCCGCCGCCGCCGTCATCTCCGCCGCTGGCTACTAGCGCCGCTGCACCTACGACACCGGCTGCGGCTGCACCTGCACCAAGACCACCAAAGAGCGGTGCCGCCAGCAGAGGCGCAATCACCGGCTCAATGCGGTCCACATCCAAAAAGACCATATCGTCATAGGCTGACCACTTGCCGGAAATATCCAGAGGCTCGTAGCTGGCGAAAAGCGCGCCTTCTGCTTTGTTTTCAAGCACCACCTCGACGAACTGGCCATCGTCGCTGAGGAACAGATTTTTCCCACCTGCAGCGCCCGGACTGTAATAGTTCTGCAAGACCAGGATTTGGCCATCCGCCAGCACAAGGTGGAGATCAGAGCCCCGCCTGACATAGCTGTCAATGTCCGCGGCGCTGAGGTTCAGCGAAATATCCTTGGACTCGGTGACGTTAAGGAGTGAGGGAGAGCCCTCAGAGAAAGTGCTTTGACGCGTGGTCCCCGAAAGATCACGGGTGATAAATCCAACAGTGCTCATGTTTTTGCCGCTCGCTTCTAGACCGCACGACCCCTCTAAATGAAAGGGTCGCGAGTGTCCGGTGCCTGTATGTTTCTGCCGAAGGCCGTTCTTTGCGGCCATATTGTGAGCATAATGAGACGACTTTAAATCAAATGTCTAGTCGGCTGTTACATCCGCTCGGGATGAATTGCGGTCTATAGTGGCTTGTTTGCCGCAGGTTTTCTGCCCTTTTATGGGGCGCGGGATGCGTTCTGGCAGATGGTTAACAATAGGTTAACCAAAGGGGAAACCTTTTAAATAAAATGCGGCTGTGCAAGGCTGTGATAAAGACGTGTGCGAAACCTGCGGTTTCGGGCGCAGCTTTGGGGCATGGCCGCGCTCAGCCTGCCGGGGGGGGAGCACCTGTGCCGCGGGTCAATGGCGTAGGGATGCTGATTGGCCAGCGTGGCTGTGGGGCAGAGTTTCGGGGTCATGGGCAGGCCACTGACGCCGCGCATAGATCAGCCCCAAAATGGCAATGGCCGTCAGTAGCAGCCCGGACGGCACCATGCCAAGGCGGGCTCATGCTCCAGCCCGCCAGCGGGTATGTCAGCAGCCAGCAGCCATGCGACAGGGTGAACTGGGCGGCAAACACGGAGGGTCTGTCTTCGGGCCGGGCCGAGCGTTTCAGCAAGCGACCCGACGGGGTGAGGATGGTGGAATAGCCAAGCCCCGACAAAAACCAGGTGATCAGCAAGGATGTAAGAGACGCGCCGCCGATCAGCGTCATCGCCGCCAACCCGAGCTGGGCAAGGATGGCAACCCCCGCCCCACAGCTCATGACGCGCCGGTCCGGCATCTGGCTGAGCAGCCTTGGCAGTGCTATGGCCGCCAGCATTGAGCCGGCGCCAAAGCAGGCCAGCGCCAGCGCCACCCTGTTTTCGGTGAGATTCAGCTCGGATCGGATGATCACCACCGTGTTGATGATCACAATCGAGCTGATGGCGGCGGCTGCCGCGGAGAGACCCAAAAGCCCCCGCAGGCGTGGCGTCCTGAGGTAGATGCGAATTCCCAGCGTGGTGCGCTCATATATTCCTCGACTGGCGCTGGGTCTGGGGGAGGGCCTGGGGGAGGGCAGGGCGACCGACACCACCAGAAGGGCCGAGGCGATAAAGCCTACGGCGGTGCCAAAGAACAGCGCGTCGGCGGCCACCAGTGTCAGCAAGAGAGCGGCGAGGGCGGGGGATAGCAGGCTTTCGATATCAAAGGCCAGCCGAGACAGCGACAGCGCGTTGGTATAGTCGTCATCATCGCTGAGCACATCGGGGATGGTGGCCTGAAAAGCAGGCGTAAACCCAGCCGACGCGGCCTGCATCAGAAAGATCAACACATAGATCTGCCAGATCTCGCTGACAAAGGGCAGGGCAAGGGCCACCAGCGCGCGCAGGATATCAAGACTGACCAGCCATTTGCGGCGGGGAAATTGCGAGGCCAGGGCAGCCGCGATGGGGGCCAGTGTCACATAGCTCAGCATCTTTATGGTGAGGGCGACGCCCAACACCATGGAGGCATCCGCTCCGGCCAGATCATAGGCGATCAGCCCCAGCGCTACAGTCGCAAGCCCGGTGCCGGTGATGGCAATGACCTGGGCTGCAAACATATGGCGAAAGGTGCGGTTTTTGAGCACTGAGAGCATGGCCTGGAGATCCCTCACGATGTCTGTGACTGTTCTGGTGATCGTCCTGCAATTTGTAGCGCTGTTTGCGCGGCTTTGATACGGCAAGCTTGCAGATGGCACACTATAGGGGGCGGAGGGAGCGGGCATTGACTTTGGTGCCGCTCAATTGGATACAATATTCAACGACCGCTGGAGGCGCCCAATGACCCTTTCTTTTGCCGACTATCAACAGCTGGCCAAATCCCTTGCCGTTGACGCGCTGGCACTGGTGCCGGGGCCGAATTTCACCCGCGCTCTGGGACATAGTTTCATGAGCCACGAACGCCCCTTTGTTCTGGTGATCCCTGCCGAGGGTGATCCGGCGGCCATCGTGCCCAATCTTGAGCTCGGCTCCTGGGAGCAGGTCGGATTTAGCGGGGCAGTTTTTGACTGGCGCGATCAGGATGGCTATCAGTCCGCCTTTGCTGCACTTGCGGCCCATATGCCGCTGAGGCGGCTTGCGGTTGAGGGACAGGTCATGCGGGTCTTTGTGCATCACGCGCTGAAACAGGCAAGCCCCACGTTGGACATTATTGACGGTGAGAAAGACATCTCCGGCCTCAGGATGATAAAGAGTGAGGCGGATGTCGCTGCCATGCAGGCGGCGATTGATCTCTCAGAGCGGGCGCTGCAGCGGGTGCTGGCGACGGTAGAGATCGGCCAGACCGAAAAGCAGATTGAAAGCCGTCTCATTCAGGCGCTCTTTGCCGAAGGTGCCGATGATCTCGCCTTTACACCTATCGTGGCGGCGGGCGACAACTCGGCCCGGCCGCACGCCCATGCCCGCGACGACTATCAGATCCAGTCTGGCGACGCGCTGCTGTTTGATTTTGGCGGCCGCAAACACGGCTTTTGCGCCGATATCACCCGCACCGTCTTTGTGGGCGAGGTGAGCGACGAGGGCCGCGCAGTCTATGAAACCGTGCTGGCGGCCAATATGGCCGGGCTGGCAGTGACCCGCGCCGGGGTCACAGCCCACGAGATTGATGACGTGGTAACCGGAGTGCTTGAGGCCTCGCCCTTTGCAGATCGCATCCGCACCAAGACCGGTCATGGGCTGGGGCGTGACGTGCACGAGGCGCCCTATATCATGCGCGGCAACCCGCAGGTTCTGCCTGCAGGCACCGTCTATACCAACGAGCCGGGGCTGTATCAGCTGGGCAAATTTGGCGTGCGCATTGAGGATGATGTGCTGGTGACCGCTAAGGGCTGCCGCGTTTTGACCCAGTTCCCCAAGGAGTTGCTGATTGTCTGAAGGCTGCGGCTTACGTCCTTTTCTTAAGATATGTGAAACTAGGGATCAGCTGTTGCGTTTGAGCTGCGCCTGCAGCGTCTCTTTGGCGTCCTGAATGTGGTCATAGGTCAGGCGGGCGGCCAGGTCGGCTGCGCCTGCTTCACAGGCCTCAAGGATCTTGAGATGTTCATCGTTGCTGCGGGCGATGCCGCTCATCACCAGCTGCGCCCGGATGTAGCGGTCAATGCGGGCGATTGAGCTCTCGATGACCGAGAGGTGATAGGGTAGCCCACTGACGCTATATAGGCTGGCATGGAATTGTCGGTTGAGGACCCCATAGTCCATGGGATTGCGGGCGCAGGCAAAGCGTTCAAGAAAGCCGCGCGCCTCGTTGAGGGTTTCGGGCGAGAGGTTGGGCACAGCCGCCCGGATCACATCTGCTTCCAGCTTGGCCCGGAAGTCAAAGATCTCGCTGGCCTCCTGCATCGAAAGCGTGGCGACGACGGCGCCTTTGTAGCGCTGGGTCTTTACCAATCCCTGTTGTTCCAGCAGGGTCAGGGCTTCGCGCACCGGAAAGCGTGAGGTGTGAAAGGCCTTGGCGATTTCATCCTGCCGCAGCGGCTCGCCATCCTTCAGATCCCCGTCAAGGATTGCCCGGCGCAACGACGCAAAAATGACCTGCGCCGCCGTGGCTGTCTTTGATATGTCAACGGCCTGAAATTTCAAGCGTCCTATCCCGTCATCGATTTGGTTGCCGGACTATACCGCGCCGGCAGGGCAATGCCAAAGAAAGCCTTTGGCTGGTGACATCAGCACCTCGTTCTGAGCTGCCGAAACCGGATAGCCCAAAGACCAGATAGCCGAAAGATAAAGGCGCAACCCCGACTGGAGCTGCGCCTTGTCAAATCTTTTGATCTCGCGGCGGATTTAGAACTCCACGACGGCGCGGATGGATTTGCCGGCGTGCATCAGCTCAAAACCCTCGTTGATCTCATCCAGCGTCAGCTTATGGGTGATCATCGGGTCGATCTCGATCTTGCCGTCCATGTACCAGTCGACGATCTTGGGCACATCGGTGCGACCGCGCGCGCCGCCAAAGGCGGTGCCGCGCCAGCTGCGTCCCGTCACCAGCTGGAAGGGACGGGTGGTGATCTCGGCCCCCGCAGGTGCGACGCCGATGATGATGCTCTCGCCCCAGCCCTTATGTGCCGCCTCAAGGGCTGTGCGCATCACGTTGACATTGCCGGTGGCATCAAACGTATAGTCCGCGCCGCCGCCCGTTACCTCAACCAGATGCGCCACCAGATCGCCGGTCACCTCGGCCGGATTGACAAAATCCGTCATGCCAAAATGCGTCGCCATCTCGATCTTGCCGGGGTTGAGATCAACACCAACGATCTGATCGGCACCGGCCAGTTTCAGCCCCTGGATCACGTTCAGCCCGATGCCGCCCAGACCAAAGACAATCGCCGTTGAGCCGATCTCGACCTTGGCGGTGTTGATCACCGCGCCAATGCCGGTGGTGACGCCGCAGCCGATGTAGCAGATCTTGTCAAAGGGTGCATCCTTGCGCACCTTGGCCAGGGCGATTTCCGGCACCACGGTGTGATTGGCAAAGGTCGAGCAGCCCATGTAGTGATGGATCGGGGTGCCATCCAGCATCGAAAACCGGGTGGTGCCATCGGGCAAAAGCCCCGCGCCCTGGGTCGAGCGGATCGACTGGCACAGGTTGGTTTTGGGATTGAGGCAATAGTCGCATTCGCGGCACTCGGGGGTATAAAGCGGGATCACATGGTCGCCCACTTCCAGGCTGGTGACACCTGCGCCGACCTCGATCACGACGCCTGCGCCCTCATGCCCAAGGATCGCCGGAAAGATGCCCTCGGGGTCATCGCCTGAGCGGGTGAACTCATCCGTGTGGCACAGGCCGGTGGCCTTGATTTCCACCAACACCTCGCCCGCCTTGGGGCCCTCCAAGTTCACTTCCATTACTTCGAGCGGCTTGCCCGGAGCAACTGCAACGGCTGCACGTGTGCGCATCATTTGTTTGATCCTTCGTTCTGTTCCTGAGGCCCTGACTGGATTAGGCCCGAAGTGGGCTCCAAAAGGGTCTCGTGTCAATGTAGCTCCCCTGTTTCAGGGGTCTGCCCTAGGGGTACAGAGGCTTGCGGTGGCAGGCAAGCGCAAGCTGTCTGCCTGAAGTTTCCCCTATGATTTGGCCTGTGCCAAAAGCGACCACATCGGCGGCAATGCCGCTGAAAGGCGTCGTTTTCTGTGGCGGCGTTCTGTGGTGAAAATTTGTGCAGTTCAGCCCTTGACCTTCCCCTGACTGGAAGCCCCATATCCTATCCACACCACGACCCTCTTTTTGGATAGATCCGATGCAACAGCGCCACATTTCACTGCAAATCACCGGTCTCAACTGTGCAGCCTGCGCTGCGCGGGCTGAGCGCGCATTGGTGCAGGTGAGCGGGGTCAGTGCTGCCTCGGTTAATCTGGCCAGCGGCAAAGGACAGGTTGAGGCTGTGGCTGAGCTGCCGGTGGGTGCGCTGGTTGCAGCACTGGATCAGGCCGGATATCCAGCGGCGCTGTTGCATCTCAGTCTTGATATCGAAGGGTTGAGCTGTGCGTCCTGTGTGGGCCGGGCCCAGGCTGCGTTGCGGGCTGTGCCGGGGGTGGTGACAGCTGAGGTAAGCCTTGCGACCGAACGGGCCGAGATCAGCTATTTGACGGGTGCCAGCCGTGCGGCTGACCTGATCGCGGCGAGCGCTGCCGCAGGCTATGCGGCCCGTCTGCACGGCGAGGAGGTGGAGGCTGCGGAGGCCACGCACCAACGCAAGGCGGATGAAATCAGAACGCTGTCGCGCCAGGTGATGAGTGCCGCTGCTTTGACGCTGCCGGTCTTTGTCATCGAGATGGGCGGCCATATGGTGCCTGCGATGCACCATTGGGTGATGGCAAACATTGGCCAGCAAAACAGCTACCTGCTGCAATTCGTGTTGACGACATTGGTTTTGATCGGGCCGGGGCGGCAGTTCTACAGCAAGGGCTTTCCAGCGCTTGTGCGCGGCGCACCCGATATGAATGCGCTTGTCGCACTGGGCACTTCTGCGGCCTATGGGTTTTCGGTGGTCTCGACCTTTTGGCCGGGCCTGCTGCCCCCTGACGCCGCCCATGTTTATTATGAGGCCGCTGCCGTCATCGTGGTGCTGATCCTGACGGGCCGTCTGCTGGAGGCCCGGGCCAAGGGCCGCACCGGCGCGGCCATTCGCAAACTGGCCGGGCTGCAACCAAAGACCGCCGAGGTGGTGAGCGGCGACACTGTTGTCGAGACGCTGGTCGATGATATCGCGGCCGGTGATCTCATCCGGCTGCGTCCCGGTGCGCGGATCGCGGTGGACGGTGAGGTGATCTCGGGGCGGTCATATGTCGATGAAAGCATGTTGAGCGGTGAGCCGGTGCCGGTGGAAAAGAGTGCCAGCTCCCGCGTCTCTGCCGGCACTGTCAACGGCAGTGGCGTGCTGGAGTTTCGCGCCACGCATGTGGGGCGTGACACAGCCTTGGCGCAGATTATTCAAATGGTTGAGCAGGCGCAGGGCGCTAAGCTGCCGGTTCAGGGCCTGGTGGATCGTATAACCTTGTGGTTTGTGCCCGCCGTGATGCTGACGGCTGCCCTGACCGTTTTGCTTTGGCTGCTGCTGGGACCGGCGCCTGCCGTGCCACTGGCGCTGGTGGCCGGGGTCTCGGTGCTGATCATTGCCTGCCCCTGCGCCATGGGGCTGGCCACGCCGACCTCGATCATGGTGGGCATAGGGCGGGCGGCGCAGCTGGGCGTGCTGTTTCGCAAGGGTGATGCGCTGCAACGGCTGCAAGAGGTCAAGGTGGTGGCGCTCGACAAGACCGGCACGCTGACCCAGGGCCATCCGGCGCTAACCAATTTCAGGGCCGCCAAAGGGTTTGAGAGAGACGCGGTTCTGCGTCTGGTGGGGGCCGCAGAAGCCCAGTCCGAGCACCCCATCGCCCGTTCTTTGGTCGCGGCCGCAGGCAAGGGGCTACCACAAGCGGAGAGCGTTGAGGCGATCCCCGGATATGGCCTGCGGGCCGTGGTTGAGGGGCAGGAGGTTCTGGTGGGGGCCGCGCGTCTCATGCAGCGCGAAGGCATTACATCTGCCGCACTTGAGCAACAGGCCATGCGCTGGGCCGCAGCAGGCGAGACACCGTTTTTTGTCGCCATCAATGGCGACCTCGCCGCAGCCCTTGCCGTGGCGGATCCGATCAAACCCGGCACGCCAGAGGCCATTCGGGCGCTGCAGGCGCGTGGCCTCAAGGTGGCAATGATTACTGGTGACGCAAAGGCGACTGCGCGCGCGATTGCGGCGCGGCTGGGCATTGATGTGGTACGGGCCGAGTGTCTGCCGGGGGACAAGGTTGCGGCCCTCAAGGATCTGCAGTCAGAGTTTGGGAGCTTGGGGTTTGTGGGTGACGGGCTGAATGACGCGCCCGCCCTTGCTGCGGCTGAGGTGGGCATTGCCATTGGCACCGGCACGGATGTGGCCATTGAGGCTGCGGATGTGGTGCTGGTGTCAGGTGATTTGCGCGGGGTTCTGAATGCGCTGAGCATCAGCCGCGCGACCATGCGCAATATCCGGCAAAATCTCGGCTGGGCCTTTGGCTATAATATTTTGTTGGTGCCGGTGGCAGCAGGCGCGCTGTATCCATTTGGCGGCCCCTTGTTGTCGCCAGCGCTGGCGGCCGGGGCCATGGCGCTTTCCAGTGTCTTTGTGCTCAGCAACGCCCTGCGCTTGCATCGACTGAAATCCAGCTTAGATGAGGGGGCAGAGGTGCGCAGGGGCGCGTCGCAAAATCCCAGCCCCGTTGTATGAGCTGGCACAAGAGGAGGTTCGCATGAATATCGGTGATGTTGCCACCCGCTCGGGCCTGCCGGCCAAGACCATCCGCTACTACGAGGATATCGGCCTGATCAAGCCGCATCGCAGCGACAATGGCTATCGCTGTTTTGCCGAAGCGGATCTGCACAAGCTGGCTTTTTTGGGCCGGGCACGCGCCCTGGGGTTCACCATTGAAGACTGCCGCATGCTGATGGCACTCTATGAAGATGAGAGCCGCGCCAGTGGTGACGTCAAGCAATTGGCGCAAGAGCACCTGAGCAAGATCGAGACCAAGATCGCCGATTTGCAGGCGATGCGGGACACGCTGACAGAACTGGTGCAGTGCTGCGCCGGCGACAACCGTCCGGACTGTCCTATTCTAAAGGATCTGTCGGGGCACAGTCCCGACTAGGCAGGTCACAGTCCCTACTGGGCCTTTGGCGGCCAGGTTTCATGTGATTGGTTTTCGCGGGGCCAAAGTGGCCGGATGAAAAAGGGGCAGCTCCGTGGATATGCCCCTTGAATACTCTTTCTGAATGCTCTTTCAGGTCTGGATCAGACTGTGTCAGACTGGGCGCAGCTCCAGAATCTCGCGGGCCTGTTGCCAGGTGGCGACGGGGCGCTCATATTTCTCGCACAGATCTGCGGCGCGCTGCACCAATGCCGCGTTTGAAGGCGCCAGTGTCTCGCGACTCAGACGCAGATTATCCTCAAGACCGGTGCGGGTATGACCGCCTGCGGCTATTGCCCATTCATTGATCTGGATCTGGCCGGGGCCAATGCCTGCACCACACCATTCCGCCTCGGGGGCCAGACGTTTGACGGTTTCAATGTAGAAATCAAAGGTCTCGCGATCCACTGGCATGGCGTTTTTGACGCCCATGACAAATTGCACATAGAGCGTGCCCGCAATACGCCCATCGCGGTTCATTTTGACCGCCTGATGGATATGCGACAGATCAAAGGCTTCGATCTCGGGCTTGACCTCATACTGCCGCATCTCGCTGGCGAGCCAGTCCACCAGCTCTGGCGGGTTTTCATAGACACGGGTCGGGAAGTTGTTGGATCCCACCGAGAGCGAGGCCATATCGGGACGCAGCGACAGCATGCCACCGCGCTCCTTGCCCGCGCCAGAGCGGCCGCCTGTCGACAGCTGAACGATCATGCCGGGGCAGTGTTTGTTCAGCCCTTCCAGCAAAAGGCCAAAGCGCTCAGGATCCGAGGTTGGATTTTGATCCTCGGTGCGCACGTGGCAATGGGCAATCGAGGCCCCGGCCTCAAAGGCCTCTTGGGTGCTTTCGATTTGCTCAGCGATGCTGATCGGCACGGCCGGGTTATGTTCCTTGCGTGGCACCGAACCGGTGATGGCGACGCAGATAATGCAGGGTTTGCTCAACTTTGTTGCTCCTCAGATGTCGAAGAATACGGTTTCATCGTCACCTTGCAGGTGAATGTCAAAACGATAAACCACCTGGCCGTCCCGTTCGCTGCGTTTTGCGATCAGTGTTTTGCGGCGCTTTTCCCACTCTATGACATTGATCACCGGGTCGGCGGCGTTGGCCTCGGCCTCGTCTTCGAAATACAGGCGGGTGTTCAGGCCGACGTTGATGCCGCGCGCAACGATCCAAAGATTGATATGCGGTGCCATCATCTGACCATTGCGGCCCATAACGGCGCCGGGCTTGACCGTCTCAAAGCCCCATTCTCCGCTGTCAAAATCGGTGATGACACGGCCCCAGCCGCGAAAGCCTGCCTCGACCTCACCGGGATGTTCGGGATGGGCGTAGTTGCCTGCGGCATTGGCCTGCCAGGCCTCCAGCAGCACGTCCTTGACCGGAGAGCCGGTGCCGTCGATGACCAGCCCCTCAATCCGGATCCGCTCACCGGCGGCATTGGGACCGGTGATGTCCTGTCCCAACTCCTGGTCGTAGATCTCAAATCCTGCAGCACCGGGGGCAAGGCCAATATGCACATAGGGGCCTGCGGTCTGCGAGGGCGTTTCTTTCAGATACTCAAGCTGTTGTGGCATCAGTTCCCCTCCAGGCGGTTTTCAAACAGGGTCGAGCGGCGGCCGCGCAGCACGATGTCGAATTTATAGGCGATGGTGTCCAGCGGGATGGTGGCGTTCATGTCCAGACGCGCGATCAGCTGCTCGATGGCGTCGGGATCCGGGATTGTTGCCACGATGGGGCAGGTCTTGATCAGCGGGTCGCCCTCGAAATACAGCTGGGTGATCAGGCGCTGGGCAAAGCCGGTGCCAAAGACCGAGACGTGGATATGCGCTGGGCGCCAGTCGTTGACCCAGTTGCGCCAGGGATAGGCGCCGGGCTTTACCGTGCGAAAATAGTAATAGCCGTTCTCATCCGTCATGGTGCGGCCACAGCCGCCAAAATTGGGATCAATTGCGCCCAGATAGGCGTCCTTCTTGTGGCGATAACGCCCGCTGGCATTGGCCTGCCAGATCTCAACCAGTGTGTTGGGCACGGGGCGGGCGTTTTCGTCCAGCACCCGTCCATGCACAATGATGCGCTCGCCAATGGGGCTTTGCTCGGGCTGGGCGTAGTTGGTCAGCAGGTCGTTGTCGCCAGGCGCCAGATCGGAATGACCAAAGCGCGGGCCGGTGATCTCGCTGGCGGTGTTCTCGAGGCTGATCATCGAGAGTTTTGGCGAGCGCGCCACAGAGGTCTTGTAGTTCTGGTGAAAGGCAGGCGGGTGCCAGCGCCGGTCACGCTGGTAGAACTCGCCCTGTTTGGGGGGTGCTTTGGTCATTGTGTCTGTCCTCCTCAGGTCGAAACTCAGGCCGAAATCCAGGTCGAAATCCAGGTCGAAATATAGGTCGAAATCTAGGTCGGGTTCGCGGCGGCTTCAGCATCCATTTCCGCGTAGGTTTGTTTGGCCAGCTTCAGCGCATGATTGGCGCGCGGAACCCCGGCATAAATCGCGACATGCTGAAAGGCCTCGATCACATCGGTGCGGCTGGCGCCGGTGCGGGCGGTGGCACGAATATGCATCGGGATTTCCTCAAAATTGCCCATTGCTGCCAAAAGCGCCAGCGTCAGCATTGAGCGCTCGCGCTGGCCAATGCCGTCTGACGACCAGACCGTGCCCCAGGCGCCTTCGGTGATCAGGGTCTGAAAGGCTGTGTCCATATCCGTCTTTGCAGCCTCGGCCCGGTCCACATGGGCGTCCCCCAGAACGGCGCGGCGGGTCACCATGCCCTGGTCATATTTGCTGTCACTCATCCGCAAGCCTCATCTTCTGTTTGGTCTGTAGGCAGTATCGCATATCAAAAATGAGCTGTATAATGCGAATAATAACATGTTTGCATAGCGAGAATGATATGCTTTTGTCGGATCAGCTGAAATTGCGCCATCTTGAGGTTTTTGTCGAAGTGGCCCGTCAGGGTAGCGTCACCCTGGCCGCTGAGGCGCTGGGCCTGACGCAGCCGGCCGTCACGCGGGCGCTGCGCGAGCTGGAGGCGGTCTGCGGCAAGCCGCTGGTTGAGCGCCATGGGCGCGGTATCCGGTTGTCGCCCTATGGCGATATGTTTCGCCACCACGCAGGCCGCAGTCTGGCGCTGGCCCGGGACGGGGTTGCGATGTTGCAGGGTCTTGAGGCGGGCGAGGGGCCTCAGCTGTCTGTTGGCGCGCTGCCAACGGTGTCGGCCACTCTGGTGCCGGATGCCCTGGCCGAGCTGGGCGCGGGCGAGACCCGTAGCCGGTTTTCTGTCACCACCGGGGACAACCGCTATCTGCTGGACCAGCTGCGCCGCGGTGATCTGGATCTGGTGGTGGGGCGGCTGCCTGCGCCGGAACATATGGTGGGCATTGATTTTGAACCGCTGTTTCATGAGCGCGTGGCTGTGGTGGTCGCAGCAGGCCACCCGCTGGCAGGGCTGGCGCATCTGCCGCAGGGGGCATTGCAGTCCTATCCGGTGCTGATGCCCTCAAAAGGCTCGATCATCCGCCCGCTGGTAGAACGCCTGTTTCTGGAGCAGGGGCTGGGGATGCCGCAGGCGCCGGTTGAGACGGTCTCGGCCACCTTTGGCAGGCGCTTTGTGCTGGATCACGGCGCGATCTGGATCATCAGCCAGGGGGTTGTCCGTGCCGACCTGCGGGCCGGGGTGATGCAGGCGCTGCCGCTGGACACCAAAAGCACCCAGGGGCCGGTGGGCCTCTGCATGCGCAGCGAGCATCAGCTGTCAGAGCTGGGGCTGCGGTTTTGCGCCTGCCTGCGCAACCTGTGCAGCGCGACGGACGCGGAGAGCGGGCCGCAGACGGGGCTGGTCGAGGCCTCAGGCGCGCAGACTGGCCAGCGCCATGCCACTGACATCGCGGGCTATGGTGTCCAGGAAGTCCTGTGAGGCGCCGCGCTCGGGGCGGAACCAAAAGACCGGCGAGTTGAGAATCAGCATGAGGCCTGCGACAGCCACGGTGAGATTACGCGGCTCAAAGCTCCCCTCTGCCATGCCCCGTTCCACTTCGCGGCGAAACAGCAGCTCATACTGACGCTGCCCGCAGCGCAGTTTGTCTTGCAGGGCGCGTTCGACCTCAGTCACAGCCTTGGCTCTTGCGCCGGAATAGGTTTGCAAAATGACCCTGTGGTAGGGCAGCGAGCCCAGCACCGTGTAGACATGGCTGCGTGACATGTTGTCCAGCGAGACAGCCGCAGGCAGAGAGGGGTCGATCTCTTGTTCCACAGCGCGGTGCGTAAAGCCGGCCGCCCGCAGCTGAACCGCAGCCAGCAGGGCGCCTTTGGAGGAAAAGTGGTGATATATCCGCCCTTTGGTCGATCCAAGCTGGGCTGCGATGTCATCCACCGACGCGGCATCCGCCCCCAGCATCATAAAGCAATGGGCTGCGGCGTCCAGGATTTCGCTTTTGGAGCGGCTGATTTGTTCGACCATAGAATTCTGCCTGCACTTCAGGTTGCTGTCCCGCTTATCAGACCGCGCTAAAGAGAGGCAATCCCTTTGGGGCACTGCAGCTGTGCGGCCCTGCGGTCAAACCACGTGTTCCGCAAAAGAGTGCCCAGCCCAGCCTAAACAGCCCAGCCTAAACCCCAGTGCTGTCCACAGCAGTCCTGCCCCAAAACTCAGGCAGCTCAGGCTTGAATACCTCATCCCTAAAGGCCGCTTAGCGGGTGTGGGCCACATCTGGCCCAAGAATCAGCTTAGGCGGGCAGAGGCGTAAAAAACAGGCGCTCTTTCAGCAGTTGACGCTGGGTCTCGGCGATTGACAGGTCAAAAACATACTCATTAGTCTGTTTTTAGACGCTTGGGATTCCACCGCTTGAGGAGGCGCCGTGGAAATCCGCTAAAAAAGCGCAAAGGCCCGGATCAGACAGGGCAGGGAACCGTTCTTTAGGAACGGGGGGAGGAAAATTTGGAAGTATTGCAGCTCTTGGTCAGTGGGCTTGCGAACGGCTGTGTCTACGGCCTGATCGCGCTTGGGTTCGTGTTGATCTACAAAGCCACCGAGGCGGTGAATTTCGCCCAGGGTGACTTCATGATGATCGGGGCCTTTGTCAGCCTTGGTCTCACCAATGCGGAATATATGGATTTGCCGTTCTGGCTCGCCGCACCTTTGACGATCGCGATCATGGCGGTGTTTGGATATTTGCTCGACATGTTTGTGTTGCGGCACCTGTTTGGCCAGAGCCAGACAGCCGTTGTGATCCTGACAATCGCCATGGGGTTCGTCCTGCGCTTTGTTGCCGGGCTGATCTGGGGGCACGAGCCACAGACACTCGAAAGTCCGCTGGCGCTGGGGGATTTACACATTGGTGGCGTGGTTTTGGGGATGGCGGATGTTGCCATCATCACGGTTACCTTCCTGCTGACCTGGTTCCTCTATCAGTTCTTCCAGCGCACCAAGCTGGGGCTGGCGATGCAGGCGGCAAGCCAGAACCAGATGGCAGCCTATTTCATGGGTATTCCGGTGAAACGCGTTCAGGGGTTGATCTGGGGTCTTGCCGGCGCCACCGCGGCGGTGGCGGGCATTCTGTTTGCCTCTAAAGGGGCGATTGATCCCAATGCGGGTCTGCTGGGCATCA
Source organism: Phaeobacter sp. SH40 (assembly GCA_965641885.1). Classification (GTDB taxonomy): domain Bacteria; phylum Pseudomonadota; class Alphaproteobacteria; order Rhodobacterales; family Rhodobacteraceae; genus Pseudophaeobacter. The sequence goes on from OZ282574.1 coordinate 597,594, forward strand.
AGGCCTTTGCGGCTGCGGTGATTGGTGGCTTTGGCTCGCTCCCCGGCGCACTTGCTGGTGGCCTCATTGTTGGGGTGATCGAACCCTTTGCGGCGCGCTATCTCGCTGCCGGATATTCACAAGTTGCGCCCTATGCACTGTTGCTGGCCGTGCTGGTTTTCAGACCTCATGGTCTGTTCAGCCAGGTCCGCGTGAAGAAGGTATAACCCCATGCGGATCCATTTCAAAACATCCTACGAGCACGATATCCGACTGTTCCCCGATCGCTGGACACTGGCGGTCTATGCAACGCTTCTGGCGGTGGCCTTTGCGCTGCCCTACCTGCTGGATGACTTCTTTCTGGGCGAGATTACCAATGTGTTGATCTGGGCCATTGCCGGCCTCGGCCTGATGCTGCTGACTGGCCAGACCGGACAGGCAAGCCTAGGGCACGCGGCCTTTCTGGCGATTGGCTGCTATGCCAATACCATCCTGATCGAACAAGGCGTGCCCTTTATCATCGCCTTCCCGCTGGCGGGCGTGATCACTGGGCTGATCGGTGTGATCATTGCAATCCCGGTGTTGCGACTGCACGGGATTTATCTGGCGATCGCCACCATTGCCCTGTCGGTTCTGGCAGATGACATCATCGTCCTGACCGAACCCTGGAGCGGCGGTGTCTCGGGTAAGTTCCCCGAGATGATCACCATCTTTGGCTTTGAGATCGAGCGCTGGTCGATGCCATCGCGCTTTTACTATCTGGTGCTGGCCGTCACGATCATCTGCACCCTGTTTTATCGCAACCTGCTGCGCTCTCCCTTGGGACGTGCCTTTGCGGCGGTGCGCGACAGTGAGGTCTCGGCAACGGCCATGGGTGTGCATATCGCACGCACCAAGGGCAAGGCCTTTGGCCTGTCGTGCATGATCACCGGCTGGGCGGGGGCCTTGATGGGATACTACGCTGGCACCTTCAACAACGAGACCTTCTCGCTGGTGATTTCCATCACCCTGTTGATGATGATCGTGATTGGTGGCCTTGGCTCTATCCATGGTGCCTTCTTTGGCGCTGTTGTTGTCGCCTTCCTGCCGCAGGCCCTGTCGATGCTAAAGGACACAGTCGTTGGCAGCGGCGTGGCTATTCCAGGGCTGGAGACCGGCGTCTTTGGCATGATCCTGATCATGTTTATTCTGTTTGAGCCGATGGGCATCTATGGGCGATGGCTGAAGATCCGCACCTGGTTCGAGCTGTTTCCCTTCGCGCGTAAGGACATGTTCCGCCGCCAGAAATCCTACCTGAAGACGGAGCGCCTGAGATGAGCCTTTTGGAAATCAAAAATGCGACGCTGAAATTTGGTGGCGTTGTGGCGGTGAATAACCTCAGCTTTTCGGTTGAGGAGGGTGAGGTCTATGCCATCGTCGGCCCCAACGGCGCTGGGAAATCCACGGCCTTTAACCTGATATCGCGCTTCTACGAGCCCTTTGCCGGCAGTTTTACCTTTGACGGCAACAACCTGCTGGACCGCGATGCGGATCAGGTGGCGGATCTGGGCATTGCCCGCACCTTTCAGAATATCGAGTTGTTCGAGCACGCAACGGTGCTGCAGAACCTGCTGGTCGGTCGGCATCGCCATCGTAAAACAACCATGCTGGAAGAGCTGTTCTTTACGCCGCGGGTGCAGCGCGAAGAGAAACGCCACCGGGAGGCGGTGGAGGAAGTGATCGATTTCCTCGATCTGCAGCCCTACCGCAACAAGATGATCGCCGGGCTGCCCTATGGGGTGCGCAAGGTGGTTGAACTGGGCCGCGCCCTGGCCTCACAGCCGCGCCTGTTGCTGCTGGATGAGCCGGCATCGGGTCTCTCGGTTGAGGAAACACAGGATATGCGCTGGTGGATTGACGACATCCGCAAGCAAATGGGGATCACTGTTTTGATGGTGGAACATGACATGGGGCTGGTCTCGGGGGTTTCTGACCGCGTGCTGGCCCTGGCAGATGGCGCCAAACTGGCCGAGGGCACTCCAGCAGAAGTGCAGGCCAATCCCGCCGTCATTGAGGCCTATCTGGGCGCGGGGGCGGTGTAATGGGTGAACCTTTGCTGGAAATCAAAAACCTCGAAAGCTTTTATGGGCCGATCATGGCCATCCGGGGCGTGTCGCTAAAGGTCGACAAAGGCCAGATCGTCACCGTGCTGGGGGCCAATGGCGCCGGTAAGTCAACGCTGCTGAAAACCATCTCGGGCATTATGGATCCCGAAAAGGGCGAGGTGCTGTTCAAAGGCCAGCCCATTCAGGGCCACGAGCCACATCGCATTGTCGAACAGGGCATCGTGCATGTTCCCGAGGGGCGCGAGGTCTTTCCTCTGCTTACCGTGGACGAGAACCTCAGCCTCGGGGCTTATACGCGCAGCGACAAGGCCGAGATAGAGCGCGACCGCCAAATGGTCTTTGACTATTTTCCCATTCTGGCGGAACGTCGCATGCAGGAGGCGGGCACCCTGTCGGGGGGGCAGCAGCAGATGCTGGCGATCGGCCGCGGCTTGATGTTGCGGCCACAGATCATGCTTCTGGACGAGCCGAGCCTGGGGCTTTCGCCGCTTTTGGTGCAGGAAATCTTTGCGATTCTGCGCCGTCTCAACTCTGAAGAGCATGTCACCATGATGCTGGTTGAGCAAAACGCCCGTATCGCGCTGGATCTCGCGGATGTGGGCTATGTGATGGAAATTGGCCGCATCGTGATGGATGGCTCTGCCGACCGCCTGATGGAAAGCGAAGACATCAAGTCCTTTTACCTGGGTCACCAGGAAGAGGGTCAGCGCAGTGAGAAACGCTGGAAACGCAAGAAAACATGGCGCTAGGAGGGGGAGAGATGAATATGCATGTCACAAAACAAACCGGGCCTGCCCAGATTGAGATCAATGGCGTTTCCTACAATGTCGACCCTGGCCAGCGCCCCATTCTGGTGGATGGCTGTGATACCATATCAAAGCTGTTTCAAACGCGCTGCATGGCGTTGCAGGACCGTACTGCGCACCGCGAAAAGGACATGGGGATCTGGAAATCCTACTCCTGGAGCACCTACTGGGAGCAGGCCAAATGGATTGGTCTGGGGCTGGTCTCATTGGGATTGCAACGGGGCGAAGTGGTCTCGATTCTGAGCGAAGACCGCCGCGAATGGCTCTATACGGATATGGGGGTTCAGGGCGTTGGTGGTATCGCCTCCGGTGTCTATACAACGGATTCCGCCGCGCAACTGTCCTATCTGGTCAATGACAGCGACAGCCGGTTTCTCTTTGTCGAGAACGATGAGCAGCTGGACAAATACCTCGAAGTTGCAGGCGAGATGCCGGGCCTCGCCAAGGTGATCATTTATGATCGCGACGGGCTGCACGATCTGGATCAGGATAAATGTATCTTTATCGAGGATCTCTGCGCGCTGGGACGGGCCTATGAGGCAAAAAATCCCGGCGCTTTTGAGGCTGAGATTGCCAAATCAAAACCCGAAGACACGGCGATGCTGATCTATACATCGGGCACCACCGGTATGCCAAAAGGCGCAATGCTGGGGCATGAAAACGTGATGGCCTCGATGGAGTCCGGCGCGCGGGCTCTGGCCGTTAACCCCGATGATGAGCAGCTGTGTTTCCTGCCGCTGTGCCATATTCTGGAGCGCAATGTTTCGGTCTATTTTCCGCTGGCAGCCTCTAGCACGGTGAACTTTGCCGAAAGCCCCGAGACGGTTTTTGACAATATGCAGGAGGTCTCTCCGGCGACGTTTTTTGCGGTGCCACGGGTCTGGGAAAAGATCTACTCGCGGGTGCTGGTCCTGGCACAGGAAGCCACGCCGATTGGGCGCTGGGCCTTTGGGCGCGCCATCAAGGCGGGGCAGGCGCGGGCGGCCTATGTGATGTATGGCAAAGAGCCCCCGGCGGCTGTGGCGGCCAATTATGCCTTTTGGGATTTTTTGGTGCTGCGCAATCTGCGCCGGATGCTGGGCATGGACCGGATGCGGCGCGGCGGCACCGGGGCGGCGCCTATTTCGCCGGAATTGCTGAAATGGTACTGGTCCATTGGGGTGCCGCTGATCGAGGGCTACGGCATGACCGAAAACGCCGGTATCTCAACCATCAATACGCTGGAACACAATCTGCCCGGAACCGTTGGGCGCCCTGTTCCCGGTGTTGAGGTCAGGATTGCCGAAGATGGCGAGATCCAGACTCTGGGCTACAACAACTTTCAGGGCTACTGGCGCAACAACGAGAAAACCGCCGAGACCTTTACGGCGGATGGCTGGCTGCGCACCGGTGATGTGGGACGTCTGGACGACGCGGGCAACCTGACCATCACGGGCAGGATCAAAGATATCATCATCACGGCAGGCGGCAAAAACATCACCCCGGCCGAGATCGAAAGCCGGCTGAAGTTCAGCCACTACATTTCTGATGCGGTGGTGATTGGGGATAAACGCAAATATCTCAGCTGTCTGGTCATGATTGATCAGGAAAATGTTGAAAAATTTGCACAGGACCGGAAGATACCCTTTAGTGACTTTGCGTCGCTCTGCGCAGCCTCGGAGGTGGTTGAGCAGATTAACCAGGAGGTCGAGGCGGTGAACAAAGACTTTGCCCGGGTGGAGCAGATCAAGGCGTTCCGCCTGATCAATGTCCTGCTGACCGCTGAAGACGACGAGCTGACGGCGACAATGAAGTTGAAGCGCAGTTTTGTGGAGAAAAAGCACAAGGCATTGATAGACGACATGTATTGACGGCGTGATTTGAACACGCTGCGAACCAATCCAGGGAGGAAATGGAAATGAAGACACTAACATCCAAGTTGATGGCAGGGACACTGATGGCCGGCGCGATGGCGCTTTCGGCGGGCTCTGCCGTTCAGGCTGAAAGCCAGGGCGTGACCGACAGTGAAGTGATTATCGGGTCTGTCAATGACCTCAGCGGTATCTTTGCAGCTGTCGGCGTTCCGGCCACAAATGGTGCCAACATGCGCTTTGCCGAGGTCAATGCGGCCGGCGGTGTGCATGGTCGCCAGATCCGCTTTGTAGTGGAAGACAACGGCTATCAGATCCCCCGCGCGATGCAGGGCTACAACAAGCTTCTGAACCGCGACAAGGTTTTTGCCATGTTGCTGTCGCTTGGCACACCGATGAATATCGCGGGCTTCAAACTTCTGGACCCAAAAGGTATTCCAAATATCGGCCCGCTGTCCTCGGCGCGTCAGATGCTGCAGGATCCTGTTGAGAATAAATTCATCGGCTTTTCCAGCTACTATGATCAGGTGGATGCCGGGGTGACCTATCTGGCTGGTGAATTCGACGCCAAAGAAATCTGCTCCATGTATATCCCTTCCGATTTTGGCAAGGAAATCCAGGAGAGCGCCAAGGAAACCGCAGCCAAGCTGGGCCTGAGCTACGCCGCTGAAACCAGCCATAAGCCAGACGAGCTGGACTTTGTTGGCTCGCTCACCAAGCTGAAAGCGGCAGGCTGTGACGTTGTCGCAATGGCGCTGGGCGTCCGTCAGGGCATTACCGTGGTTGGCACGGCCAAGAAGCTGGGCTGGACCGACGTCAAGTTCCTCAACACCTCTGCTGGCTTCCTTGACGTGGTTGCCGCCGTTCCAGGTGGCGTCACTGAAGGGCTCTATGCTGCTGCTGGTTGGGTTGATCTGATTGCCCGCGCCAAAGACGAGGCACCGGCAAAGTTCATCGCGGATTATGACGCCATGTTTGGCCAGCCTGCAGGTGGCTTTGCCATGTTGGGCTATTCGGCCGCCGATACCGTGGTGCGCGCACTGGAAGCCGCTGGCCCAGAGCTGACACAGGAGGCCTTTGTCAAAGGTATGGAGACCCTCGAGTACTTTGATGCCCTGACCGATACCAAGATCTCTTATAGTGCTGCGGATCACCGTGGCGCCGATGATATCGTGATCTCGGTTGTCGAAGGCGGCCTGTGGAAAGAGCTGAGCCGTCAGTAATCTGCGACGCGTCAAACGGACCTTTCCCTAACGGGGGAAGCTGCGCGTAATCTCAAAGGGCCCGGTGCACAGCGCGTGCACCGGGCCCTTTTTGTGCTGTCAGTCCTTTTTGGCCCACTTCGTTTGTTCCCTTTGTATATTAGGTGGATTTGGTATAAATTCGCATGTGAGAATGTATATGGGGCATCATCCCCCCAAAGCCACATGAGGGAAGATATGAACGTGAAACGCCGAGACGTCATTGCCGGTTTGAGCGCCAGTTTGGTGCTGCCGTCTTACAGTTGGGCAAGCGCTGAGGCGGGCGTCAGCAGTCTCACCTTGGGGGAGATGCAGCTGCAGACCCTCTCCGACGGACATCTGACCCTGCCACGCTCCATGCTGTTTGCAGGCCTTGAGCCGGAAGCGGTTGACCAGATCCTGCAGGCACAGGGCATCGCTGCCGGGCCGATGCAGCCGCCGATCAATGTGACCCTGATGCGGCATCAGGGGCGGGTTGTGTTGTTTGATACCGGATCCGGGCCTGCCTTTCAGGCGACAGCAGGTCGGTTGAGCGCCGCGCTGGACGCTGTTGGTGTTGCCCCGGAAGAGGTGAGCCACGTGGTCTTTACCCATTGCCATCCGGATCATCTTTGGGGCGTTTTGGATGACTTTGACGACCCGTTGTTTCCGAATGCGGACTATCTGATGGGGCAGGTCGAATGGGACTACTGGTTTGCCCCCGGTACTGCCGCAACAATTTCTGGCGACCGGGCCTCGATGGCCGTCGGGGCACGCCGACGCATGGAGATGCTGGAAGACCGTATAACTCTCTTTCGAGATGGTGAAGAGATCCTGCCAGGGGTTGCGGCCCACGCCACCTTTGGCCACACGCCCGGGCACATGTCGTTCGAATTGCGCACGGCTAACGAAAGCGTTATGGTCGGAGGAGATGCCATTGGTAATCACCACGTCAGCTTTGCTGAACCTGGCTGGCCCATTGGTACGGATCAGGATGCGGATGCGGCGGCTAAAACCCGCATTCGCCTGCTGGATATGCTATCGCACGGGCATATGCGCCTCATTGGCTATCATCTGCCACAGGGCGGCATTGGGAGGGTCGAGCGGGAGGGAGACAGGTTTAGGTTTGTGTCTGAAGGCTAGATTTTGATTGCCGGGAATCTTGGTGGTTAAGCCCCTGGATTCCCCTCAATACATCTGGTGTTTCAGTGGTGTGATTCTTATTCACCAAAAGGTTGTAAAAGAGTTAATTCCCCCGCAAGGCCTGTTAATTATTTTTATTTGATTACTTAATGAACATTTCTGTTTACAATTTTCAGAAGTATTGTTGTAATTTGATCGTAGAGTAATTGGTTTGAGGTGTGATATGGGTGTGTTACTTCGGTTGGGCCAGTCTGGGGCCTTTAGTGTTGCCAATGGCGATGGTACGGGAATCCCCTTGGGGGCTAAGCATCAGGCTCTACTCGCTTTGCTTTGCACCGCTGAATCCGGGGTTCGAACACGCGCATTTCTGGAACAAACTCTTTGGAGCCTGGCGCAGCCTGAACAGGCCAAGGCCAGTTTGCGGACTGCGCTCTCTACACTGAGGCGTCATTTGGGCCCGGTGGCTGCCGAGGTTATAAGTGCCAACCGCGAACGCGTCATACTGGACCTGAATCAGGTCGCCTTTGATGAATGTGCGCGTAGCGCGGAATTCATGGAGGGGTTTGAGCTGCCCTACGAGGGCAATTTTGCCCGCTGGTTGCAACAGACCCGCCTTGAGTTTGAGAATACATCCACCAAAAAGAGCAATGGTCTGCTTGCGGGGCGACGCTTGCGGCCTGAACCCTTGTTGCCATTGATTGCGGTGTTGCCTTTCGTGCAACTTGCGCCCGGAGAAGACGCATCCCCGCTGGGATCCCTGATTTCAGAAGAGCTGTCGCGCAGCCTGGCGCGCAGTCAGGCCTTTACCGTGACGTCCTATTTGGCCTCCCGCCAGTTTGATCTGACACGCGTGCGGCCTGCAGAGGTTTCCGCTATTGCGGGTGTGAAATACCTGGTGTCCGGATCTGTGCGGGCCAATGGGCAGAAATTGTCAGCGGAGATTGAACTTCACGACGCGGAGCGAGAGCAGGTGATCTGGTCCCGCCACTTTGAAGGCCCGCTGTCCGAGTTGATGGCGGGTGAAAGCCGCGCCCTGTGCGAGGCGACCCGGCAGATTGGCCAAACCCTTGTCGGCGAGGCGGTTCGAATTGCAGGATTTAAGCCGCTCTCCAGTCTGGAGGGGCATACGCTTTTGATGGCGGCGATTTCGATGATGCAGGAAATGACCCCGGACCGCTTTGGCCGGGCGCGGGAGATTTTGAAGGTTCTTCTGGATCGCGACCCGCAGCACCCCCTGGTTCTGACCTGGATGGGCTTTTGGCATGTTCTGCGGGTGCAGAAAGGCTTCTCCAACAATCGTCAGCTGGATGCAGAACTGGCCGATCAATTTGCCAGATCCGCCCTGGTTGCTGATCCCTCCTTTTCTCTCGCGCATACCCTGAAAGGCGTGATCTCCGGCCATCTCCTGTTTCATTTTGATCAGGCGCAAAATTCCTATGACATGGCGCTGAAGGATAACCCGAACGAGGCTTTGGCAATATTGCTGAAGGGGGTGACCTGGGCCTATCAGGGACGCACGATAGAGGCGGTTGAGCTGACCGATGCAGCCCGCAGGCTGACCCCGCTGGGGCCGCAAAAGTACTATTTTGACTCGGTCTCGGCCTTTGCCAACCTCTCGGCGCATAACTACGACCGCGCTATTGAGCTGGCCGAGCGGTCGCTGCAGGCCAATGCGAGCTATCCTGCCAGCCTGCGCACCAAGGCCATTGCCCTGCAGCTCTCTGGTCGTGCTGGTGAGGCGCGCGAGGCGGTACAAAACCTGATGGTGGCCTCGCCCAAGTTCAACCTGACACAATACCACCAGGAACACGCCGCTGCGGCCACCCAGGCCGGCAATGAATGGTCTGATGCCCTGAAACAGGCAGGGGTGCCTGCGGCCTGACCTCGCCCCCTGAGGTTACGATGTTGGGGGGCTTGGTGACCTGAAACTGGCTGGCCCGAGCCTGGCTCTCCCGCGTCCGGCGGGCAGGGGCGCAGGAGGTGGTCACTTTGGACAGGCTGATCTTGACCTCCTGCGGCTAAGGCGTGCGGCTAAGGCAGGCTGTTTTCTTATGGCCGCAGCCCAGGAGGCAAAACTAACGTGGCCTGTCTTCTCTTGTCTCTGGCGGTTTTGTGGCAGCCGCTCTGTCCTTCTCGACATTCACCTGTATTCTGACGCCGAAGCCCGCAGGCGTCGCGCTGGCCGCTTGTCAGCCAGAGAAGCGCGGATGTCGGTGGGTTAGAAACAGACCTCACAAGGAACGAGCAACAATGAAAGCCATCACCTACCGCGCCTTTGGCGCCGCTGCAGAGGTATTGCAACTTGAGGAGATGGCAAGCCCCGTCCCCCAGCCAGGAGAGGTTCTGGTGGATGTGGCTTTTACCGGGGTGAACCCTTCGGATGTCAAAACCCGCACCCGGGGACAGCCGGGTCTGCAGGGTTTCCCATGGGATTTCATCATTCCCCATAGCGACGGGTCAGGCGTTATATCTGCAGTCGGGCAGGGCGTCTCCAGCAGCCGTATCGGTGAGAGGGTCTGGATCTGGAACGGTCAGTTTCGCCGCTCCTGGGGAACAGCGGCCCAGCAGGTCGCGCTCCCTTCAGAGCAGGCGGTCATCCTGCCGGATGAGGTGAGCTTTGAAGTGGGCGCCATTCTGGGCATCCCTGGCCTCACGGCCTGCTATGCTGTTTTTGGTCATGGGGAGGTTGCTGGGAAAACAGTGCTGGTCCAGGGCGGCGCCGGAACCGTTGGTATTCTGGCGGTGCAACTGGCCAAATGGGGCGGCGCGCGGGTCATAACGACCTGTGGCGCGATGGGAGCTGAGCGGGCATTGGCCGCGGGCGCAGACGCGGTGCTGGATTACCGCGCCAGTGATCTTGCGGCTCAGATCCTATCTGCAAACGACGGCAATCCGGTGGATCTGATTGTTGAGGTGGAATTCGGCACAAATATTGCCACGGATGCTGAAGTCATTGCTGAGAACGGTCGCATCGCCGCCTATGGATCAGCGCGTGAGATGTCTCCAAACCTGCCATTTTTGCCACTTTTGTTTAAGGCGGTGACGGTTGAAATCATCTTGGTCTACCTGCTGACGCAGGAAGAGAGGCAGGCAACGATTTCACGTTTGCACAGGGCGTTGCAGGCGGGCGCTCTGACTTTCGATATTCAAAAGGTCTACCAGATATCAGAGGCTTGTGCCGCCCATGAGGCTGTAGAAGCAGGGGCACGACAGGGCGCTGTCCTGATCCTAACCGGGGAAAATGTATTGAGCTGAGAGCGATTTTTCGGGGGAGGCAGTGAGGCGAAGAAAAAGTTCCCACTTTTTCCACAAAGCCTCTTGCGCCCCCCCGAAACTAGCACTAGAACGCGGCTCACTGATGGGGTGTGGCCAAGTGGTAAGGCAACAGTTTTTGGTACTGAAGATCGTAGGTTCGAATCCTACCACCCCAGCCACAGTATAAAAAGCCCGGCGCTCTAAGTGCCGGGTTTTTTGATTTTTAATGGTTCCTTTTCAAAGGCTTGCCAAATCGACCCCGCCTTGTGCGTTGATTTCAGAATCAAAATCCATCAACATTTACATCAACAAATTCATCAACATTTATCCGGGGCAGCTCTTGATGGGCTTACCGGTGGGCGGTTTGTGTAGTGGTGTTAAGCAGTATGTCTCGATTGGGTTTGACCTCTTTTCTCAAGAATGCGTTCGGCGTAGTTTTTACGGTCTGCGTTTTTGGGCTGGGGGTGCTGATGGTTTGCTCCATGCTTTATACTGCCGCAAGGCTTTCTGGCGTCCTGTGGGCTGTCTCCACCCTATTTGAGATTGTGGCCAGTCTATGGGGATAGTTTCTGTTCGTGGCCGTTTCTACTGGGTGAAGCGCGTGCCAAAGCGGTATCGGGGGCTTGTCGTCGGTGAGGATGGAAGGCCCATAGAGCAAGTGCGTCAAGCCTTGCATACTGATAGCAGGGTGGAGGCCCTGGCCAAGGCGGCGCAAGTGGAAGCGGCCCGATTGGCCGAATGGGAAGCCCTGCGCCTTGGAGACAGTGAAAGTGCGCGCAAGAATTACTTGATCGCCCGGAAAATGGCCGAGGCAAGGGGGCTTTCCTACAAGCCTATAGATGACCTGGCAGCTGGTGATATTGTGGACTTGGTAAACCGGGTTCTTTCCTTGGCTGATGGCCGCAGTTTGACGGAGCCAGCCGTGGTCACCAAAGCTATCCTCGGCGCGGCACCAGAGACCTTGCCAACCCTAAACGAGATCCTGGAAGACTATTACAGCCTGACCAAAACCCGCCATCTGCAAAAGTCTGATGCCCAGAAGCACCGCTGGAAGTTGCCGCGCGAACGGGCGGTGAGAAACTTTCTTGAGGTAACTGGGCGAAAGGATGCGAAGGGGGAGCCTATTCCCGTTCCAGTGGACAAAATTACCCGTGCCGACGCACTCAAGTTTCGCAAGTGGTGGTCTGCCCGCGTAGAGGGCGGCATGAAAATCGAAAGCGCCAATAAGGATTTTGGCCACCTGTCAGAAATCTATGGAACTTGGGCCGAACTAACCGAAACTGAGATTTCCAACCCCTTTGCCAAGCTACGCCTTGAGGGGCGAGACGAACGCGGTGTTCCGCCGTTCACGCGTGACTGGATCGCGCATAAAATTCTGGCTCCAGATGCTTTCTCGCGGCTCAACGATGAAGCGCGGGACGTATTTCTTATGATGATCAATACAGGGCTGCGGCCAAGTGAAATCACCGATGCCCCCCTAGAAGATTTCGAGACAAGCAATAACATTCCGTTTTTGCGGGTTGCCGCGCATGGCCGGGAATTGAAGGTGGCTCACACCAGGCGGGAAATACCCTTGCTGGGGGTTTCGCTGGAGGCGGCGCGCCGGATCGTCCAGCGTGGCGGGATCTGCCGGTATCGACACAAGGCAGGGGCATGGTCGGCGGCGGTGAATAAGTACCTCTCTAACAACCACCTGAAAGAGTCGCCGTTGCACGTCGCCTATTCCCTACGCCACTACGTGGAAAACGCGCTTCTGGCAGCCGAAGTGGATGACCGGGTGAGAGCTGACATTCTGGGACACAAGTACAACCGGCCGCGCTATGGGGACGGTGGAGCGCTGGAGGGGCGTCGGTTGGCATTGGAAAAGATCGCGCTTTAGTGAGTGATTGAGGCTTCGTCAGCAATCAATGCGAGTGCCCGGTTGAAAGCCTTTTTGCGTTCTTCCTGTGCCTTCACCTCTTTTTCCAACCTGACAAAGATAGGCAGGAAGACTTCGCCATCTCGTGCAACTATCTGTGCGGCGACCAGAAGGGCGGTGCGCATGCGTTGGGCCTCATTCTGCATGGTGGGGCACCGGCTGGGCTGGAAGGCTCAACTTGCGAATAAAGGTCTGGAAAGCCATCCCTACTATTCCGGCCGCTTCAGCCTTGTTTCCCTTGGCTTTGTTTAGCGCGCAGCCAAAGTTGCGGCGTTCAATCTCCCGGTCCAACCTTTCAAAGGTCGCCAGCAGATCGGTGTGACCACTTGCAACGATAATCGCTGCTTTCTGGTGCGCCCTTCTGGGCCGTATTTCTGATATATTTACCAAAAAACTGACCGCCGCCTTCATTCCAAGTGAAACACTGTGTGAATACTGTAAGTCCGCACCCTTCGCCGGAAGGTCTCAACGGACATCCCTGCGCACTTAGCCGCCTCGGCCTTATTGCCCCCGGTCTTTGTCAGAACATGCGAGAAATACCCTGCCTCGACCTCTTTGATAATATCCGACCAGGTACGCGCGGCCAGATCTATGGACATAAGTTCTTGTTTCTCCGATACGATCACTTCCATTTTTTCACCCTCCTATTCCGCGTTGCTCTGCTGCGTAGTCCTTTCAAATTCATCAAGCGCGGCAAGGGCTTGGTAGAGATAACCATGTACGGGGAGAAACATCGTGCCGTGTCGGTCAACGAGCTGCACCGCTCGGTCCAGCGCGCAATTGATATGACCGCGCGCGATCATTTCCGGGGCGCAAGGAGTTAAGAGTTCACGTTGAGGGGGTGAGCGGCGCACATAGTACGCCTGGGTGTTTTGCTTGGTCATAGCTAACCTCCGTGTGCGTTCTGCAACATCGGCCTGCCAAGTTGGTAATCCTGGGTGGGCCGGACGAACGGGGTTACCAATACCGCCACACGGAGCGGCCCGCCGAAGCGGCCCCGAACGCCCGAACCCATAGAAAAACCGCGCAACAATGGCGCGGTTTGGACGCCGTGTAACATGCGGGTTGGTAATCCCGACAACCGTTTTTTGCGGCTGCATAATAAAATTGCCACAACTCCCATCGCAAATCAACTGCATGACCTTCCCCTCACAATAAACAGTCCGATAATTTTGACACCCTTTCTGGTTGTTAAATGGTGCGGGAAACAAATTAACCAATTTGGAATGATGCGTTCAAAACGACGCAACAACTCATGTCACCCCGAAACAACCACTTTTGCCGTCTTTCGGTCAATTGTGAGGGGATTATTCAAATATGAGGAAATTCTGATGCCTTTCGGGTAAGGGTCTCATATGTAGTCCGTGACGGTCAAAATGTTGTATATATTGTTTTATTATATGCACTTGCGTAACACTATTCGGGCTGCCCTAAAAGCAAAATTAGGACCAAAAAGGGGTCATTATTGCAAAAGGAATGACCTCTCATGTTGTCAGAAATCGAAAAAACTGCCTTTCCCTATGGCCTGAATGCGCCCCGGATGGACCCCTCCGGTTTACCGGATGCCTGGTCTCTTTCGGTCAAAGCGGTGAATACAACCGAACTCACCTTACAGCGCCTTATGCGGGCCGAGCGTTTGACTTTTCTGGGGGAAGCCGCCTGCCTGATTATTGACTATATCGCCCATCACCCAGACGCAGCCGATCTGAAAAACTGGCAAAATGGCCTGGGTCTGCGAAAGACAAAACACTACGCCTTCAAGACGGGCCTGTCTGTGCCTCGGGCGATCCTGATGCCGATGACCAGCGCGGGTCTCGTCTTCATTGACGATAATTCCCGCAGCTCTGGCCAGAGCCTTGTCTGGACCACTTCCCTCATTCTTCACCTGGACGCAAAACGCATCTGTGACGCGATTTGTGCCCTTCGTATGGAGGCCTGAAACATGCCCGATGATCAACCGATCCTGAAAAACACCCCGCTTTTGCAGTTCCTCTTTGCCGTCTGTGCAGCCGAAACAGACCACTCAAAATCACTGCGGCATTTCACTGGATTTGATGTGCTTGAAACCAATGTGGCCACCGCAACGGCGCGCCAATTTGGCTTTGTTAGCCCGCCCACGGCCGAGCGTTTGACCCTGACACCGCAGGGCCGCGAATGGGCTTTGTCTCAGCTTGCGCCGCTCTCTGCCTTGCTTGGCGATCTGTCGCCAGAAATGGAGGGCTAGGCCATGACCTGGAAAGTTTTTGCCGCTGGCCTCACGCCTGAAATGCTCCGCCTGATGGAAATTGCGGCCGAGGAACGCCGCCCCCATCCGATTTTTCACACCGCACGCGGTCAAAAAAGTTCGCTAAAAGAATACATCGGCAAGGACGGTCTGCGCGCCGCGCAAGAATTCACCGATGCTTGCGCGCTGGACCCTGGACAAAGTGAAGTTCTGAAACACGCGGTCGAGATCTTGCCCGCTGGATTTTTCACAGTCCTGGTGTCGATCTGCGGCATGCGGCTTGGTTTGGAGGTCACCGAAAAATCATTGGGCTGGCCCGCGCGCTCCGCCAAGCTGGTCCTTGCCATGGCCCTGCGGGAATTGATCCACCGCGAGGTGGTCTAGCCATGGGTGACGAAGCAAACCCCAGGGCGTTTTCCCCTTTTCGCATAACCCCTTTGGTTTTGAAAACCTATTTGGCCCATGTCATCGGCGGCCACCCCATGCGCCATCTTGCGCGGGTTGAGGGGGTTCATGCCAGCACCATTCTGCGCCGCATCCGACGCGTTAAGGCTGCCCAAAACTGCCCTGTTTTTAGGGAGTTCCTGACTGCGCAAGAGGAAGGCTGCCGCAACGGTAAGGCCATCCATTTGTATCCTCGTTTTTTGATCCTGCCCAAAGAGAGCGATCCGGCAAAGAACACGCCCGATTCAGCCGTGGAAGCCCGGTTTCAGAAGCTTGTCACCCCGCTTTTGGTCGATGGAAATCCTTGAAAAAGGCACGGCCGCGCAAATCGCACCCCTGCACCTGAACTGATGGAGACTGATATGGACCCTCGTTTCAATGGTATTGCCTGGACTGGAACCCACCTTTTGGACGTCCAGAACCCAAGCCCCAACCTGATCACGGCGCGCGACATTGCGCGCGGCCTGTCGCGAAAAAACCGCTTTGGCGGTCACACGCGCGACGATCTGCCAGCCTATGCCATCACTTGGCACGCGCTGTTTTGCGAAGCGGTGGCGGATCAAATGGGCCTGCCCCTTTGGGTGCGGTTCCAGGCGCTGTTGCATGATGGGCCGGAATATATCCTGTCTGATCTGATCACCCCGGTAAAAGCGCTACTGCCTGCCTATAAATCCCTTGAAACCGGACTGTGGCGGGCGATTGCCAAGCGCTTCCAGATCCCGGCCGAGTTCCACCCATTGGTACATGAAATCGACGCGCTCGCCCTTGAGGTGGAGCGCTCATTTCTGGTCTCTCCCAATGCCTGGGACCCCAAGCCCGCCGTGCCACAGGAATGGCAAGTAATGGCTGCCAAGTGGTTTGAATTCGCCCTGTCTGAGCGCGGCGCAGATCCGCAGTTCTCTGCCGGTTTGTTTCTGTCGCGCGTCAAAGCTCTTGAGGACGCCCGCGCCGAGGGGGAAATGGGCGATGATTAAAGCAGGTCCCGCCGATGTAGAGCGCTTTATGAGCTTTGTGGACCGATTGCCAAATGGGTGCTGGTATTGGACCGGCGCCAGGTCGCGCGGCAAGGGCAACCGGAAATGGTACGGCTCATTTCACGTTAACGGTCAATCGGTCCGCGCTCACCGTTTTTCCTCCGAGGTCTTGGCCGGTGATCCCTGCCCACCCGGCCATCACCGTGACCACACCTGTAGTTTTTCCATGTGCGTCTGCCCTGACCATGTGGAGGTTGTCACTTTTGCAGAAAACCAGCGCCGCAAACTGGCCCGCCGCATTCGCCAGGAGTATTGCCCAAATGCAGAAATCTGAACGGATCAAGGCCGAGGTCTCTTTGCGGGCTATTGCCGACGCCGCCGGGACGGTCTGGGACCACAAGAAATCCCGCGCCGTCAAGGGCGATTGGTGGGGGTCTTGCCCGCTGCATGGCGAGGCCACCGCTTCTTTCCATGTCGTTGAACCCGCCGGAACGGGCGGCGTGTTCAAGTGCTTTGGATGTCACAAAGGCGGCTCTGTGATTGATTTCGCAATGGAACACTTGGGCCTTGGCTTTGTCGATGCCGTGCGACGGCTGGCGGATGACGCAGGCATTGCGGGCGAAATCTCCGAGGAACGCCAGCGCGAGCTAGAACGGCAACGCCGGGTGGCAAAGGACAAAGCGGAAAAAGAGGCCCTGCGCCAAGCTGAAAACGGTCATCGGATGGCTTTGCAGATCTGGCGCAAGGCATCCCAGCGCAAACGCCCTTTCACAGGCAGTGCCAAAGACGTGGCCACCAGTACCTTGCCGCGTTACCTCAAGGCGCGTGGGGTGGATCTGCCTGCCATCGGCGGCGTTCCTGGAACGCTGCGCATTGCATCCGCTCTGGATCACCGGGAAAACGGCGGCGCCGTGGTTCACACTGGCCCGGCGATGGTGGCCGCCATTGGGCGCGGCAAGTTGCTGGGGGTGCATCGCACCTGGATCACGCCCACGGGCCGCGCCCTGCATGGCGACGGGCGCAAGATCGCCAAACAGTGGATTGGCCGCACCGGCGCCCTGATGGGCCAGCCCTGCGTCCTGTCTCCGCCCTCTACCGGCGTTGTGGTGGGGGAAGGTATTGAAACCAGCCTGGCGGCCTATTCCTCGCTGGTGGCATCTGGCCAGGTGCAATGGTCGGCCGAGGCTGCCTTGTCGCGCGGCGCCATCACCGGCCCTAGCCAGGACGCGGGCCAGCTTTGGACCCCGCGCCCCGGCGTGGAGGAGGTTTTGATCCTGGGGGAAGGCTCAAGCAAGCACCCGGCCGAGGCGCGCCAGTTTTATGAGGGCGCCGCCGCGCGCCTGGCGGCGCTGGGGTTGCGGGTGCGTCTCACGGTGCCCCATGGCCGCTGGGACCAGGATCTTGATTTTGCGGACGTGGCGCTGGCTGAAATTCTGAAAGGGGCCAATAATGGGTATGATTGACCAACTTGCGGGCAAATATGGCGAGACCGGCAAACAAAAAGACTTTGCCCTGTCCCCTCAAGAACGCGCCTATCTGGAATTGAACGATCGGGGCAATGCGCGGCGTCTTCTGGCGGCCTATGGCGAGGATCTGCTGTTTGTTCTGGGCAAAGGCTGGGGTGTCTGGAATGGCAATTGCTATTCCTTCCAGTCCGGCATTCTGCGCGCGGCCGAGATCGCGGCGCGGCTGCCCGATCTGGTCTCCGAGGAAATCAAAGCGGTTGCCATGCAGCAATTTAGCGAACTTGAGGTGGCCCGTTTTCGCCAGCGCGAGGCGGACAAGCTCAAGGACGCCCGCCGCTTTGTCACCGATGAGGAGGCGGCCGAGGCGATGCGCCAGGACCGCATCAAGGCCCTGCGCAAGCACCAGACCACGGTGGGCAATGTGGACAAGCAAGCCAAGGCGCTCAAGGCCTGTGAATGGCAGGTCCGCGCCGAAATTCACGAACTGGATGCGGACCCCTGGCTTTTGGTGGTCAAAAATGGCGCCGTGGATCTGGGGAGGGTAAAGGATGCCACGCCCCCCAAGGGGATGAAGGGCTGGAACTGCCCAAAAACTGAGACCAGCCGCAAGAATTGGCTGGTTCCCGTTGATCGCACCCCGCGCCCCACCAAATGCGCCGGAACGCCCTTCCTCCCTGCTGCCACCTGTCCCGAGTGGGAAGACTTTATTGCTCTGATTGTGCCGGATTTTGACATTCGCGCTTGCCTGCAACGCGCGCTGGGGGCGCTGGTATTCGGGCAAAACCCAGCCCAGGTCGCCATCCTAATCCGGGGCGCTGGCGGCAATGGGAAATCCACCCTCACCAAGATCTTGGGCGAGGTCCTGGGCAATTTTGGCGGCTATGCAGCGCCTGCCAAGGTAGAACTATTCCTGCAAACTCAGAACCAGAGCGCGGGCCAGGCCACCCCTGAGGAGGTGGATCTACCCGGCGCGCGGGTGATCCTGGCCTCTGAACCGGCGGTAACGGATGTATTCAGCGCCAAAAAAATCAAATCCCTCACTGGTGGTGACCTACGCCCGGCGCGCGCATTGGGAATGCCGCAGTTTGTCTACCGTCCCACCGGCATTCCGGTGATTTCCTTCAACCGGACACCCAAAATCAAAGATGAGGATGAAGGCACCCGGCGCCGCCTGGTCTTTATTCCGCTTGAGGTGAATTTACGCGCGTTGCCACCAGACCAGCGCCGCAGCGAATTGGACGTGGATGCAGCCCTCAGAGCCGAGTTGCCCGGCATTTTGAATTGGTTGCTGGATGGCTTCCAGGACTTCTTTCAGCGCCTAGAGGACGGCCTGGGGGTGCCCCCTGGCATCGACCCGCCAGAGGCAATGCTGTCGCTCAAGGACCGGATCATGGAAGCGGCGGACCCGGTGGGCACCTTTCTGCGAGAATGTGCCGATATAGAACCGGACACCCGCACCCGCACAGCTGACTTTTTCCGGGCATTCAAGGCCTGGGCCAAGGACAACGGCGCGCGCGTGTTCTCGGATTCTGCCCTGCGTGACAACCTAGTTGAAAAGGGGTTTGAGCGCGGGAAAACCAACGGGCTGATGGTGTTTCGCGGCTTCATGCTCAAGGACGACCCCTTGGTCCACAAGTATCTTGAGACGGCAAAACCACCTGCGGATGACGGCTGCAATCCAGATGACTTTGCCTAAACGGCCGCGCAACACCGCTCCCCACTCCCCTGTTTCATCTCCCTAATGCAGGGAGGCCCAGGGAGGCGTTAGGGAGTGTTTTTCAGGGTTTCAGGGAGGGCAGAAAATGGCGGAATTTATTGCTTTCAATACCTTACAGATAACCCCTAACAAGTAGGGAGTTTAGGGAGGGGTATATAGAGATAAGGCAAAGAAAAACCCAAAAACACGGGTTTCTATAGGACCTATAGGGGCGGCACTCCCTGGCCTCCCTAGGTTCCCTGCGATCAGGAAATGAATGGAGAAAGGAACCAGAACGATGAGCAAATACACCAGCCCAACCGATGTGGTGAACTTTGAGGCTGCCACGATCCGCGATGGCCATCAGGTGAATGTTGTCTATCGGCGGCGCGGCCCTGCCATCCTGACCCGGCTTTCCCCCGCTGCGCGTCATGCGGTGGAAACCTACACCGCCACGGCCGAGGCTGTCATGTCCGGTGGTGCCGCCACACCTCGTGATAGCCTGACCAGATCCTCCACCAGTTCGGGTGGTGTGGCCTCCGAGGGCAGACAGGCGGGTTTTGTTGACCAGGTAACATTCCTCCGCAAAATTGAGGCCGCTGTGGGGTCTGACCCGATCCTATTGCGCGCCAAGCCTCGCGTTGAATTTGCTCCCTTGGATCTTTGGCGCCGGGTCTGCCTTGGTGATATTTCTATGAAATCCTACCTGATGGACAGGAAGGGTTTAGCTATTTCAGAGAAACGCATGAAGACGGTGAAGGCGGCTTTTCTGGCGTCATGTGATCGGGTGGCGGATGCAATCGGGGCAAAAAAAACACCCTTTGGCTGAATAATGTTCTTGACTTTCAGAATTCGAATCCGTTCCCTTTTTATACGGTGGTAGAATCTGTTTTGATATGCGGCGCCACAAGATCCCGCCGTTTGATCACTCAGATTGGGTGCGTTCCGACCCCACCTGACCGGCAGCTTCAAATGTCAGCAAAGCGCAGAAAGCCGAATTTGCAAAGTCAGTTCGACCTGGTGTCTGGGCCGCCACGAACGGCCCACACCAGCCGTTGGCCAGAGATCCAAGCGCTGCGTTGCAGCTTCTACTAAGCAGCCGTTCAACACATTGTGCAGCATTTTTGTTGGCCAGAGGCAGCAGTGCGGACAAAGCCGACCTTGACCTTGCAAAAGCCAATGGCCCCTATATCGTCTCTATACTCATAATTTCATCCCCTCCCACGATAAGGTGGTACGCCTTGGTCGGGAATCCATACGCCTTCCGGCGTAGCAGCTGTTTGCCAGAACACATCAATTGGAATGCCACCGCGCGGATACCAATAGCCGCCGATCCGCAGCCATTGCGGGTTCAGGAAGTCGACCAAACGCCGCGCAATTGAGATCGTGCAGTCTTCATGGAATGCTCCGTGATTACGGAAAGACCCCAAGAACAGCTTGAGCGATTTGGACTCGACCAGAAATTCACCCGGCACATAATCAATCACCAAATGCGCGAAATCAGGCTGGCCCGTCATCGGGCAAAGGGATGTGAACTCGGGCGCAGTAAATCGCACGCAATAGGCCACATCGCCCTGCGGGTTCGAGACCCTTTCCAGAACTGCTTCTTCTGGGGATTGGGGCAGCTCGGTTTGATCGCCCAACTGCTTCAAGTCGCTGTAAATCGTTTCCATCAGTATCTCCTTGAACGGGTCAGACCCCGCGTTTATTTCCCCAAAGCAGGACATGCAATTGTGGCAAGATACGTGGCGCAAACCAGCTGTCTGCCATTGTTTTATCTACAAGCCAAAGCAGTTTATCAGCCAATATCTGAGGGTCGACCGCGACCTCTGGATCGACCTCCAGATTGCCCGGTTGAAGATAGAGTGGCAGGTGCGGATATCTATCAGCCGACGCGCGGGCCCATGCGTAATCTGCGTCGTCAAAGATTACGATTTTTATCACGATCTGCGCGGCATCTTTGGCGGCGTCAAGGCATTTGTCGAAGGCGGCCCAGTCAACAGCTTCACCGCTTGAGGGGGGCTTGGGGCTGAGGACCAGCGTATCCAGATTACCAAACCACGGCTTGGCAATCGATCCTTGGGTTTCGCAGGCAAAGCGGTAACCGCTTGCGTGCCCCAGCGCGATCAGGTCTGTGAAATCCTGGATCGCCGGGTTGCCACCCGAAAGGGATACGGTAAGCGGGGTGTTTCGCGACAACCTTTGCACCTTGGCCCAAACGTCTTGCGTGGTCATCGAAGCCCAAGTGTGGCGAAACTCAGAATCCACCGCATGCAGGCTGTCGCACCAGCTGCACCGGTAATCACAGCCCCCCGTTCGCACAAACACGGTCGGCTCACCGATCAGCGCCCCTTCGCCTTGGACCGTGGGGCCGAATATTTCAGCGATGCGCAGCTGGCTCATGGCCGGTATTCCGCCCAAGTCTTGGGTGTCTCGCTGACCTTGACGGCACTTATTTCAGGCCAGCGTGCAGCGCACCAGTCATAAAAGTGACGCGCCATGTTTTCACCAGTGGACGCCTCATCCATGACATCGTTCAGATGACGATGATCAAAGGTATCATCAATATAGGTCTTAAGGACCTTCAATTCTCCGTAGTCGCGCACGAAGCCATCACTGTCGAGGGTTGCAGAGGCCAGCTCTACAATGACGATATAATTATGCCCATGCAGCCGGGCGCATTGGTGATCATCGGGCAGATGGTCCAATTGGTGTGAGGCTGAAAAGTGAAATTCTTTCGTGATCCGATACATTAGCCGTTCTCCCTGTTGGCGATGGCCGTGGTCCAGAAATCGGGATCGGCATAGGTCGTTGGATCGTCAACGCCTGCAAGGTCAAAGGCCTCACGACGTTCCACACAGGTGCCGCAGCGTCCGCAATGGACCTCTCCGCCTTTGTAACAAGACCATGTGTCCGCGAAGGGCGTCTTATGGCGTGCGCCTTCGGTCACAATGTCAGCCTTCGTGCGATGAACGAACGGCGTATAAAGCGACACATTCGCATACCCATCAAGTGCCGCCTTTTGCATCGTCTCGAACGCTTGTGTAAAGGCGGGCCGACAATCAGGGTAGATAAAATGGTCACCGCCATGAACCGCCGTGGCAACCGCGTCATCGCCTTGCGCTGCAGCCACGCCGAAGGCCACGCTCAGCATAATGGCATTGCGGTTCGGCACGACGGTCACGCGCATGCTTTCTTCTTCGTAATGGCCATCCGGCACATCAATATCGTCCGTCAGGGCCGATCCAGTCAGGGCCGCACCGATACTACGCAAATCGATCACATCGTGGGGAACATCCAGCCGCTGTGCACACCGGGCGGCATAGTCCAATTCTTTACGATGGCGTTGTCCGTAATCAAAGGACACAAGGCGGGTCAGGTGTCGTTCCCGCGCAACCATATGCGCAAGCGAAACAGAATCGAGCCCGCCTGAGCAGATGACAATTGTCTTCATGTTATAACCCTTGTTTTGGTGTCCGGGTAGGCTGCGACCGGAGATGCGCCCGATAGATCATTTTTTACGGGATGCCAAGTATGCTCATGAACGCCCCGATGCTATGCCGCAGTGGTCGTACTGGGATGAATGTCAACAGAGGCCCGAAATTTCTAAGATGATTTTACTGATTGTCCCCAAAACCGGACCCTCGTGGGCTGCGCAGCATCGGTAACTCTGGGCTCACAGCGGACTTGCGGCGGTGCAGCGTGTGGTTTTCACCCTGAACACTCTGTCGCCGGTCTGATCGGCACACCTAGTTGACTGCTGTCAGCCCTTTGCAGCCGGTCATCGATGCGATGAGTGCAAGCGCGGCATACGACACCAAGGGCGGACAGCCGACTTTCGCTGCGGTAAGGCAGAATGACCGCTTTGGCGCTGAGGTCGTGCACTTTGTACTCGGCCCAGAGTTGCCAAATTTGAGAGGAAGGGGCAGGTTGGATGTGATACATGCTCATAAATAGCTCAAGTCGGTGAGAATGAAACAGAGTACGCCTCCGCTAGACGTTCTTCCCAAGGCTATTAGGTCGATCGGCTCACCAGAGTTCATTTCTGAACTTTTGAGCTACATGCGTTCGATTGCGCCCTTTAAAGGCGCCTTTATCAGCCGTCTGAACCTAAGCAGGCCACCTGAGCATATTTTTGACAACGTTCGGCAAGAAAGACGATCTGTTGTCGTCGATCGATGGCTGGATCGGGCTTGGTTGCTTGATCCATTTGTGGTGAGCTTTATCAGTGAGCGTCATGAGCCGATCATGGTTTTGGACGATGTTGCCCCAGACAGGTTTTCAAGTTCGGATTACTACAACATCTACTACAAATCTGTCCGACTACGAGATGAGCTGTCTGTGTTCGTCACTCTCTCGGACAGCACATTGTTTTTTTCACTGGGGCGAATGGACAGTGAAAACCGGTTTTCAAAGCGGGACGTTCGCAAGTTGCTCGAAGCACACTCGACTATTGCAGCACTGTGCGAGCAGCATTTTCATCGCAGCCCACGGTCTTTATTCGAGAACTCCGACGGGAGCGTGTCGCTTGAGGGTGTGATTGAGAGAGTTTGCGAAGGCCTGACCAAGCGGGAAGTTGAAATCGTCCAGCACCTTCTGCGTGGGCACTCCAGCCAATCGATTGCCCTCTTGCTGGATGTGTCACCAGCTACGGTTAAAGTTCACCGCAAAAACATCTATCGCAAGCTCGGGATCTCCTCGCAATCCGACTTGTTTTCCATCTTTTTGCAAACAGTCGCACGGTAACCCATCTACCCCTTTGGTGGTAGAAAACGCGTGCTCCTATAGGGGTATTCACAGAACTGTCTCGTGCGCCTTATTCTGCTTTTTAACAACTCCAAGAGAGTAGTGTCAGGACCGCACCTATGATTGATGTAAGACATGTGACCAAACGCTTTGGCGAAGGAAAAGCCGCAGTAACGGCCCTTGGCGACGTGTCGCTGGTCATTCCCGAGGGAAGTTTCTTTACCTTATTGGGCCCCTCAGGATGCGGGAAAACCACTCTGCTGAGGATGATTGCCGGGTTTGAATTGCCAACCGAAGGCGAGATTGCCTTGGATGGAGAGACCATCGGCCATCTGGCTCCACACAATCGCCCCGTAAACACGGTGTTTCAGAACTATGCCTTGTTCCCTCACATGAGCGTGGCACGGAATATCGGCTTTGGCCTTCAGATGCTGAAACGACCAAAGTCCGAGATCAGCGCTACAATCGATGAAATGCTGAACTTGGTGCAACTTGAAAACTTTGCGACACGTCGTGTTGACCAATTGTCAGGCGGACAGCAGCAAAGGGTGGCATTGGCGAGGGCGTTGGCGCCACGACCAAAAGTGTTGTTGCTGGATGAGCCACTTTCGGCTCTGGACCTCAAGTTGCGCAAAGGGATGCAAAGCGAGCTGAAACGCCTACAGCTGGAAACGGGCATTACTTTTGTATTTGTGACACACGACCAGGGCGAGGCACTGGCGATGTCCGATCATATTGCGGTTATGTCCGCCGGGGCCGTGCGGCAAGTTGGAAGCCCCGAGGAAATTTATGCGTCCCCCCAAAGTCGTTTTGTCGCTGATTTCATTGGCGACACCAATATCGTCCGAGCCGAGCTTTTGGGATATGAAGGCGACAAAGCCAGCATCCGTTTTGGCGACAACTCACCCCTCGTCGTCAAAACGGCAAGCATGATGTTGCAACCCGGCACTGTCCACGTAGCCCTGCGACCTGAGACGATCAAAATCACCGACGAAAACTCGAATGAGGCACTCCTGAAGGGCTCCGTCATGGACAACACCTATTTTGGGGCTGGCTCTCAGATGTTGGTGAAGCTGGACGACGGCACCGAAGTCCATGCACAGGTCAAGAACCCTCGTGCATTGGGTACCCGTGTTGGCTTGGAATGTGACAGCACAATGCTACA
The DNA here is from genome assembly GCA_965641885.1 of Phaeobacter sp. SH40. Classification (GTDB taxonomy): domain Bacteria; phylum Pseudomonadota; class Alphaproteobacteria; order Rhodobacterales; family Rhodobacteraceae; genus Pseudophaeobacter. The sequence goes on from OZ282574.1 coordinate 622,585, forward strand.
TGTGTTGGAAGACTGATGGAGGATGCAGCACAAATTCCGGCCTCGGTCACCGATAGCCTGAGTGTCGCGCAACAGGCACGCGCTAAACAGACGAGAAAAACCAGGCTATTCCTGCTGATGCCCGCATTTATCATCATCGGGCTGTTCGGGCTGATGCCTCTGTCGATTGCTTTGGTCTATTCCTTTCTAGAACCCGGCACATATGGCGGTGTTGAATGGGTGTTCTCCACTGACGCCTATGTACAGTTCCTGTTCGAGCGCGATATTTTCGACGACAGCCTTTCCTTTAACACAGCCTATCTGCAGATATTTGGCCGGTCTTTTGGGTTGGCGACCACCACCATGGCAGGAGCTCTTGTTCTGGGTTTTCCCGTCGCCTATTTCATCGCAGCCCGCCCGCCCGAGCAGCGAAACTTTTGGTTGTTTGCCATTACACTACCGTTTTGGACCAACCTTTTGATCCGCACGTATTCGATGCTGTTGATTGTGCGCGACGAAGGGTTCTTGAATCTTGTTTTGATGAAAACCGGCATCATCAGCGAGCCCTTGCAGATGCTCTATACAGATGGGGCCGTTTTGGCTGGGCTGATCTATAGTTACCTCCCTTTCATGATCCTCCCGATCTATGCATCGCTTGAGAAATTTGACTTTAGTTTGCTTGAGGCCGGCCATGACCTTTATGCGTCGCGCACCAAAGTTTTTCGCCACATCGTGATCCCGCTTACGCGCCCTGGAATCATCGCGGGCTGTGTTCTTGTGCTGATCCCGGCACTGGGGGCTTACATCACGCCAGAACTGCTGGGCGGCGGCAAGAAACTGATGATTGGCAACCTGATTGCCCTGCAATTTGGCTCGGGCCGGAACTGGCCGTTTGGCTCTGCTGCCGCTTTGATCCTGATGGCTGTGGTGCTGATTGCGTTGTTGATCAGCCTGCGTGCTGGCGCCTCGAAGGAGAGTGGACATGGCTGATATCAAGATAAAGAAGACCTCGCTCTTTTCGCGGGCCAGCGGTACAGGTGAGCTGCGCCGCCAACCCTTGTTCACGGGTATTTCGTGGCTTGTGCTCCTGGTTCTTTATGCGCCGATTGCCGTACTGATCGTGTTCTCATTCAACGACAACCGATCCGTTGTCCGGTGGACCGAGTTTAGCCTGCGTTGGTACAGTGCCGCGTTGGAAAATGATGACATTCGGCGCGCGGCCTTTATCTCAATCAAGGTTGCTCTGCTTGCGACCGTGATTGCGACCGTGATTGCCACAATGGCGGCATTGGCAACCACTCGTGGGGGTGTTTTCCGCGGACGTTCAGCGGCTGTCGCGTTGATTAACCAGCCGCTGATGATCCCCGAGATCGTGACGGCGATTGCAACCCTGGCGTTCTTTTCTATCCTGCGGAAGCTGACAGGCATTTCTGGGCTCGGGTGGTTGATACTGGCGCATACGGTTTTCTGCATACCTTTTGCATACATGCCTATACGTGCCCGTCTTGCCGATATGTCAGAGACCTTTGAGGCGGCCGCCGCAGATTTGTATGCATCGCCGTGGCAAGCTTTTCGGCACGTGACACTGCCAATGCTCATGCCCGGTGTCATGGCCGGTGCCATGCTCGCCTTTGTGGTGTCGCTGGATGACGTGATTATCACTCTTCTCGTGGCTGGGCCAGGCGAAACCACCCTGCCGATCTATATCCTTGGTCAGATCCGTCGGGGGGTCACACCTGAAGTCAATGCGGTGTCGACCATTCTTATCGCAGTCACCGTCACGATGGTTGCTGTGACCTTCCTGCTTCAACGAAAACGCAAATAACCAGAAGCCCGCGCCATGCGGGACGCATTCAAACCAACTGGAGGACTACTCAATGAAAGCCACATTCCTGAAAGCGGCGGCTGCTACGACCATCGCGTTGAGCGCGGCTAGTGCTCATGCCGAAGGCCAGTTAAACATCTATAACTGGGGCAACTACACCAACGCCGACATGGTGAAGAAGTTCGAAGAACTCTATGGGGTAGAAGTGACCCTGGATGGCTATGACAGCAACGAAACCATGCTGGCCAAAGTCAAAGAAGGCAACACTGGATACGATATTGTTGTGCCGGGCGACTACATGGTTGCGATCATGGTCGGTGAAGGCCTGTTGGCTGAGATCAATGCGGGGGAAATGGAGAACTTTAAAAATGTAGATCCAAACTGGGTCGATGTTTATTGGGATCCCGGTCGCAAGTATTCTGTACCTTATCAGTGGGGTACCACCAGTTTCACCGTGGATAGCACTGTTTACAGCGGTGACATTAACACTCTGGGCCTGATCTTTGATACCCCCGACGAGTTGAAAGGCCGCATCAACATGCTCAACGACATGAACGATGTGATAAACGCCGGCCTGCGCTACCTGGGCCATCCACGCTGCAACTCGAACCCGGATCAGATGAAAGAGTTGATGGATCTTTTGGTCGAAGCCAAAGATGACTGGCGCACCATGGATTACGCAGTGATTGAAAAGCTGACGTCTAAAGATGTGGATCTGTCACAGAGCTGGAACGGCGCTGCGATGCGTGCGCGTAACGATCGTCCAACGTTGAAGTACTCATATCCAAAAGAAGGCTTTACCGGTTGGATGGACAATGTAGCCGTGCTTGCTGATGCGCCTAACATGGCAAACGCGAAGCTCTTCGTGAACTTTATGATGGACCCGGAAAACGCTGCCATGACTTCGAACTTTGCACGTTATGCCAATGGCGTCCTTGGCTCGGACAAATTCATGGACGCCGAAATGCTGGAGGCTCCCGAGATCGTAATGCCTGCGGATGCGCCGGTACCTGACTTTGTCAAACCATGTGATCAGGACGTCGTCGCCCTGTACAACAAGGTTTGGACCCGTCTGAAACAGTAGCGCTACCACGTCAGTAGAACGGTGGCCCTGTGGGCCGCCGCATCCTAGGAATGTGGCCCGTTTTGGGCCGCCATGCGGGAGCGTGGAAAATGCATCGAACGTCAGACAGCCTCAGACCCAAAACCGCACGCGAGCTTGGTATCATGCAGGGGTTTCCGCCCCCACCAGAAAAACGACCTTCCCTTGAAAACTGGGATCTGGCGCCATTCAATCGCTGGTCATTTCAGAATATGCGAAGCCTGTTCCCAACCGTGGAGGTTCGGGCCAGTACCGGGGCACCTCGCCACTTTCTGGAGCAGTCTCAGGATATTTCCCAGATATTGCTGACCACTTTCGATGAAAGAAGTGTCTCGGTCGGCGATTGGGTGGCCGAAAGTTACACCGATGGCCTTTTGGTTCTGAAGGGTGACAGCATTGTCACTGAGTTCTACGCAAATGATATGGCCTCCGACACAGCTCACCTGGGACAATCTGTATCCAAATCTCTAATCGGTACTTTGGCAGGGGTGTTGCACGGTGAGGGTCTTTTAGACCTCGCCGCACCTTTGGGAGATATTGTGCCCGAGTTAATGAACTGCGGCTATGGCGAATGTACGGTGGATCAGGCGTTGGATATGTTGTCTGGTGCGCGCTTTAGCGAAGATTACGGGCTGCCAAACAGCGACATGACTCGCGTGGATGTGGCATCAGGTTGGCGACCACTACGGAATGGAGAGATCAAACCAACCATCCGTGATGTGATACTAACATTGCCTCTAGAGCGCCCCCACGGGCAAAGCTTTTCCTACCGTTCCATTGAGACCGACGTCATTGCATGGGTTCTTGAGCGTATCAGTGGCCAAGACCTTGCCTCCCTTCTGTCAAACAGAATTTGGCAAAAAATTGGATGCGAACACAATGGCTTTTTCACTGTGGACGACGCGGGAACGGCGCTAGCCGACGGTGGCTTCAGTGCAACCCTTCGCGACTATGCCAGGTTTGGAAAAATGGTCATGAACGGTGGTCGGGCGGGGGATCATCAGATCGTTCCTCAAGCCTGGATAGATGGTATTTGCACTGGGGCTGATTCATCCTTGTTCAATGCTCCATACACTTTTCTGTCTTCCAAAGGAGCTTATCGCCGTTTTTGGTGGACGCATGATCCCAGAAAAGGTGTGTTCATGGCCCGTGGTGTGTTTGGTCAATTGATTTTTGTCGACCGAAGCGCCGACATCCTGATTGTCAAATTATCGAGTTGGCCGGATTACTTGATACCTTCTTACAGCCACAATGCTGTTCGAGCCTGCGAAGCCATAATCGAGGCGCTGAGCTGATCGATAAATGTCCTGGTTTCACAGCAACGCCCACATCAAAAAAACGCGGCATTGCAAAGTTACGCAACAGATCTGGTCGGCTCTCCCGGAATGAAGCGGCCGACAATAGGGAACGATTATTGGCTGATTCAAAAAGGCGATAACCGGAAATTGACCGCTAATATTACCAAGGTCCGGTAATGGGATGTACCGGCTGCTTCACCCAGCAGGTTAGGCTGAGCCTAGTTCACCTGCATTTAGGAGAAGTAGCATGGCGAAGACAGAGTTTGATGAACTGATGTCGATTGGCATCGATATCGGCAAAGATACGTTTCATTTGGTTGGTTTTGACCAAGATGGGCAGCGCGTTCTGCGCAAGCAGATCAAGCGCCTCGCTTTGATAACGACATTCGAGAAGTTGCCGCGTTGCGTGGTCGGCATGGAGGCGTGTCTAAGCGCTCACTTTGTCAGCCGCACCCTGCGCAAGATGGGTTTTGAGCCTCGGATCATCCCTGCGATTTACGTGAAGCCTTTCAACAAAGGTCAGAAGAACGACTACAACGATGCTGAGGCCATCGCAGAGGCTGCGCTGCGGCCGAACTTGAAGGCGGTCTCCGAGAAGACGCAGGACCAGCTCGACCTACAGGCATTGCATCGTGTGCGCTCACGTCTGGTGTCGCGTCGTACAGCAACGATCAATCAGATCCGCGCCTTTCTGATCGAACAAGGGATCACTGTCCGCAAAGGCCTGCGCGCGCTGAATAATTCCTTTGAAGCGATCCTGGAGGAGCGCAAAGATGAGATATCACCGCGGATGCGATCTATCCTGATCGGCCTTTACGGCGACTGGATGTGGATGGATGACCGTATCGACAAGGTCTCAGCAGAGATCGAAGAGATCAGCCGTACCGAGGAGAACTGCCGAAATGTCATGACGATCCCTGGTATTGGTCCGATGATTTCCACGGCGATGGTCGCGGCGGTAGGTGAAGGCGAAGCCTTTGATCGCGGTCGTGACTTTGCGGCCTGGGTCGGCCTCGTTCCCCGACAATACAGCACCGGTGGGCGAACGATCTTGGGGCGGATCTCAAAACGAGGAAGTCGATATCTACGGATGCTGTTCGTCCAAGCAGCAAAAGTCATCATGATGCGGCCACATCGATGGCCCGACTTTAGCTTTGGCGAGTGGCTAATACATGCATCAGAACGCATGCATCGAAACAAGGCTGCCGTCGCCCTTGCAAATAAACTGGCGCGCATGGCGTGGAGCATTTTGAGACATAAAACGGCATTTGACGTGCCAAGAGATGAGGTTGCTGTCGGTATCTGATCGACCCTCAGCAATCCAAAGGAGTTCGCGATAGATAGCAAAGCATGGAACGGAAAAATTACGCCCCCAGAGTCTGACGGCCCAAATGGTCATAATCGACCTGTCCGCTAATGAGATCACGGCGCGTGCGTAACCCCAACAAGGCCACGACCCGCGTGTCGATCAACAGGCCGGATACATATGAGCGACTTCCGAGATCATGCCAGAAATCATTTGCGAACAGCAGCCGGTACATACATTGGGCCGTTCGTGACGGCCAAGACACCCGGCCGAACTGACTTTGCAAATTCCGCTTACTGCGCACAGCCGACCTTGGCGCGCAGCGCAGCATGTGGGTTTCGGTCCGCCAGGGCTTGAATGGCCGCATTTGCCTGTCTGTCGTGTAATCTTCGCAGGTGCAGCTAACGGCCGCTCTCCGCCCTTGGTGTCGTATGCCGCGCTTGCACTATGGTATCGATGACCGGCAGCTTCTCTAATTGGGTGTTTGGGTCAAGCTCATTTTCCTTCTTTCCTTTGGGTCTTTGTCACTCATCCGGGTCACGCTTCTCTTCGCAGTCTGGCTGATGCCGCGTGGGGCATCGCTGCACGCATGTGTCGGATTGGCAGTGGAGAGCCTCGCTTTGGGACGCGCTTCTCGTTGCGCAGCAGCCATATTCGGCTTCTTCCACAGACCTCGTCCGGTGAGGGACGACCCCATTCAGATTAGGTGTTGGGTGGTTACATCATGCCACACCCTCCACCTTCTCTGGACGGAATTCAGTGCCATCAGTCCACATGCGATGCAGCAGAACAGCAAGCTTTCGTGCAACGGCGACGACCGCACGGCGTCTGCCTTTCGTTCGCATTAAACGCATTCCCCATGATTTGATTTGTGATCCAGCCATCGTGCGCATCAACAATGAATTGGCTGCGGCATAGAGAGTTGCGCGGACATCTCGATCACCCGCTCGGGATATGCGACCTGGATTGTCATGCTCACCAGATTGATACCTTCGAGGTGTAAGGCCAAAGTGCGCGCCAACCGTTCGGGAACTCTTGAAGCGAGCAGGATCATCGATGGCGGCTTTGAAAGTAAGTGCCGCAATCGGGCCAACGCCCGGAACAGTCATCATTCGAAGGCAGACGTTATCATTACGGGCCGCGCGTTTGACCCGCCGATCCAGGGCAAGATAGTTTTTGTATATCGCGACACGCGCTTCCAGAAGCGGCAACATTGCTTGAGACAATACCTCATCGACTGCGATCAAAGGGCGCACGAGGTCATCGAAGCTGCCATGCTGGACAGTTTTTGTGAGGCGCAGCCCGAAGATCTTCAACAACCCGCGAACCTCGTTTGCCAGATCAATGGTTTTATTGAGCAAGGCTTTGCGACAGCTCAACAGAACGCGCACATTGTGGGCTTCACTGCTCTTCATATGAACCGGGCTAAACCAACCTGTCCGCAATATCTGCGCAATTCCTCGGGCATCGTTTTTATCTGTCTTGTTGCGCATCACCAACTTTTAGCTATATCTCCTGTCTGGCTTCCATGCAGACAACGTCGAAACCATCATTGGTCAATCCATAGAAAAGATGTTGGCTCATCGTACCCGCTTCAAAACCGACCCGAACAATCGGATGAGCGAAGCCTTTCAAGCAGTTCGTGATCTCATCGACATCACATGCCAACTCGCGCTCGAGAATGATCGCGCCCTTGGCATCCACAATGCAAAGCGCACATGACCGCAGCGACACATCCAGTCCGGCAAAATAGTCCATCGTCTTTCTCCCTTGTTCACAGCTGTCCTGTGATCCTATCGGGAGCTTGACCTCAGAACAGAGGCAGCCCAATTACGCATGCTTTGGGCTGCGAGCGGTCCTTCACGAAAAGCTGCAATCGTCGCGATGTCTTGCCCAGCTATCCTTTGATAGGTCACTCTCCGCCATGCAAATGAGCCTACAATCAAACCTGCGCGCTGTTGAACGTGATCTGTCAGACGCCGCCAAGCACCAACTCCCCTTTGCCACCTCTGTTGCCCTCAATGACACCGGCAAGGACCTGATAGAGCTGAACAAGCGCCACATGCGCCGGACCTTTCACAATCCAACTCGCTGGACACTCAACGCCTTTCACTTTCGCCGCGCCACCAAGCGGCGGTTGCAAATCAAGATCCAGCGCAAGTTTGCCGCCGCCCGCAAGGACTATCTGTTGCGCCAGGTGGAAGGCGGGCCGAGGCATAAGACCGGGCTGGAACGGCTGCTGAATGCCCGGCTGGGTGCGGGATACGTTGTGCCAACCAAACACGCGCGCAAGAACAAGCACGGCAACGTCTCACCTGGCCAGATCCAAAAGGTATTGTCCGGGCTAAAGGCGCAGGGCGATGCGGCGCAGAATGAGACCAAGACCTCTGGCACCCGTAAGCGCCGCTCAAATGCCGCGCGTTATTTCACACCAAGGGCTGGTGGCCGGATGACGCCGGGCATCTATGAGCGCAAGGGGCGCAAAGCTCCGAAAAAGATCTTTGCATTCACTGACCAGGCCCCCACCTATCGCAATGCGTTCAAGTTCTATCCGAAAATGAACGCCGCCACGGGTCGCCGCTTTCCCCGTCATTTCTATCGCGCCCTGGCCAAGGCCTTCGCCACCCGCCGCCGCTAGGCTTTCCCAAACGCAATCGCGGGTCCTTCTGGCGCCGCGCCACGTGGGTATATTCGCACCCCGTTGTTTTGGGCGGTGGGCATTTTCCGAGGGGTGGCTTTTTGGATTGGGGTTGTTGTTATGTCAGACGCCGAAACGCCACCCACCCCAGAGTTGCCGCCGCTGGCTGGTGAAGATCGGGCGCTGGTGGAGAAATACCCGATGCCAAAGGGCGTCCCGGATGCCGAGGTGCGCGGTGATGGATGTGTCCACCACCACGATTAACAAGTGGTTCGTGCTGCCAGAGGCCGAGTGCATCCCCTTGGCGGTCAAACTGGCCTATCTGCCGGAGCAGCGTCTGAGGGGATTGAACGAGTTCTGCATTCGCATGGCGCGCGGCAGGCGGCACGACGTCTGGCCGAAAGAGCAGCATGTGCTGAACTGGGCCTATCGCATCCAGCCCCCGCCAGCGGAGAGGTCCGAATATGTCTGCAGAATCCTGCGCAGCGCCATGGGGCGGCGCGCATTGGATGAGGGTTACCATGTCGAGCTGTTCGAGACAGCCAACCGCTGGGGCCCGCCGCCTACGAAATACGATATTTCCAAAATGAAATGGCAGGCCGAAGAAAACTGCAGCAAGCGCGCCCGCGTTTTGCGTGAGAACCAGCGTGGCGTTGCCCGACAGGATGATCTGCAGTGGCTGCGCTGGTTCACTGCGCTTGCTCCCCATGACGATGGCCTTGTTGACCTCCCCGTCGTACTGAAGGCATGGCCTCCCACGTCATCGCTCTATCAAACCAGATCGACAGAGATCCTCGGCTCTTCGATGAAAGATTTTAGTCCGCCCAGTTTCAGGTATTGTACTTCCCCGGTGTTCAGCTGCCCATAGCCAACATCTATCGGGCTGGATTTATGGCACGAATCCTAATGTCGCGATTTGTGAGATTATGTTGCTCACCATCCCAAATGGTTTTCCTCTGGTTAAACTAATCGCAAGGCAACACGGCTAAACTTAGTCTGAAACCTTATGATTTTTAAAAGCCAAGAGTTTTGAAGGCCAAGTATGTTAACAGACAAGATTAGAAAGTCTGCCCTTAAAAAGGCGAGATCGCCTGAGCAATTGGATGCGATGTTGACTGTGGTTCCATCCTTTGGGTGGTTGGCCTTCTTGCTTCTTGCCGGAAGCGTTCTTGCTTTTTTGGTTTGGGCTCTGGTCGCGACCGCACCAGTCAAGGTTGACGGCAAAGGCATTCTTCTGACGGACGGCGATATTATCGCAGCGCGTGCGCAGGGGGCTGGCATTCTGGTTGCACAGCCGGTGCGGGTGGGTGAGCAGGCACAACGGGGCGATTTGCTTGCGCGGCTGGAAAACTTCAAGATGCAAGAGGGGGTCAGACAGGCCGAGGCTGCTTTGCTCCGGAGCGAAAACATGCTTGGGCAAGTGCGCCAGGTGCACCTAAAATTCGAGACGTCTCTCAAGGTGGAGCTTGCTGATGCCGAAGCCTATCACCAGGACCGGGCCAGCAATCTGCGTGATCGGATAGTGAGACTCGTCAAGCTCCGAAAAGAGCGGCAGGCGCTTTTTGACAAGGGTCTGATCATCGAGCAGAAACTGCTGGAGACGCTGCAAGCCTTGGAAAGCGCACGCCAAAGCCTCAGCGCGGCGCAATTTGATTTTTCGACAACCCGCGCTCAGGTTTTGGCCGATATCCACACATCCCAAACCAACGTCACTGCTCATGAAAACCAAACGTTGATGGATCGTGAGCGGCTTAGAGAGTTGCAGGCAGACTACCGGCGCATTGTCGAGATCCGGGCTGCGGCCACTGGAATTGTGACTGAAAGCACCAAAAGCATCGGCGATCAGGTCAGCGCCAATGAAGTTCTCTTTGAAATCCTGCCAAACGCGGGGCCTGCATCCGGAGGACAGTTCGAGGCTCCGGCCTTGCTGGCGGTGCTCTATGTGGAGGCCAGTCAGGCCGCGCGGCTGGAACCCGGCGCTGCGGTTCAGGTGGTACCAGCGTCAGTAGAGCTGGAACGTGATGGGTTCATTCACGGTCGGATCATTGAGGTTTCCATTCTGCCGACAACGAGAGCGCAACTGTTGAAGCGGCTGCAGAACCAGCAATTGGTCACGGCACTGTCGGCCAATGGGCCGGTACGGGAGGTTCTGGTAAACCTTGAACGTGACCCAGGCACCGCGAGCGGACTCTCCTGGTCCACCCGGGAAGGTCCGCGCCTAGTGATCCATCCCGGCACTTTGACCGAGGCCAGTTTCGTGGTCGACCGAAAACGCATCGCAAGCTTTGTTTTCCCTAAACTGGATGAGATCCTGCCCGCCTTGGGCGATACTGTCCCGTCCCCCGAGGCCGTATCGGCCGCACAGCCCAAAGCCCGGCACGAGGGTTAGGCGATGAAGGGTGTCAAAACTCCCACCATCCTGCAGATCGAGGCAGAAGAATGTGGCGCGGCCTCGCTCGCTATGGTTCTGGCCTATCACGGGCGCCATATCCGGCTCGAGGATCTGCGTGTCGAATGCGGCGTGTCGCGGGATGGGGCCACTGCGGCCAATGTTTTGAAAGGTGCGCGCAGACATGGCCTGACGGCCAGCGCCAAACGGCTGGAACTCCCGCGCCTTGCAGAAATTCCCCTGCCTGCGATCATCTTTGTGAATATGAACCATTTTGTGGTGCTTGAAGCTGTTTCGGCGCGGCGCTATCGCATCAATGATCCAGCAGCCGGGCGGCGCATCGTTGAGCATGACGAGTTCGACGAGATGTTTACCGGCATCACCCTTTTGCTGGAACCGGGAGAGGCTTTTGAGCGTACGCCGGGCCCGCCTGGGAAACTGTCCTCGCTGATCGAATACCTGCAATGGGACCGCACGGCCACCCAGCTTATCCTGCTCTGTGGGGTGACACTGATTGTACCCGGGCTGGCTGTTCCAGCCTTCAGCAAGGCCTTTGTCGACGATGTTTTGATGGATGGACAGGATGACTGGCTGTTCTGGTTTGCGGTGATGATGCTGGCGGTGGTTGCCCTCCAGACGGCGTTGATGGCCCTGCGCACTTTGCTGAGTGCAAAGTTGGAGGCGAAACTGTCCCTGTCGCTGAACGCAAAGCTGACATGGCGCCTGCTACGGCTACCGATTCCCTTCTTTCAGCAACGGTTTTCCGGGGCGCTGGCAGGGCGCGGACAGATGGCAGCGCGAGTCGCGCAACTGGCCGGAAGAGCCGTGGTCTCGGCCGCGCTTGACGGAACCACTCTGATTTTCTTTCTGGCTGTCATGGCGCTGTACAGTCTTAAGATGGCAGCAGCTGTAGGCGTGTTGGTCCTGGGCAGTGGCCTGCTGATATTTGTGGTGCAGCAGCGCATGGATCAGCTGTCGATCAAAACAATGATCGAATTCATGAACCTGACCGGTAAGACAATGGTCGGCGTGCAGACGATCGAAAGTATCAAGTCCTCCGGCACTGAAGCCAAATATTTCGAAGGCTGGGCTGGCACTCATGCCAATGTAGTGAATGGTCAGGCTGAGCTAACCCTGCGGCAATCAGTTCTACAGGTCACACCGGGATTCGTGTCCTTCTTTGGCAAGGCTCTGACGCTGGTGATTGGCGGGCTGGAAGTGATGGGCGGCGAGCTGACGGTGGGCTCTCTTGTGGCATTTCAGGCCTTACTCGCGGCAATGGACAGGCCCTTTCAGGGGCTGATGACCAATGTGCAAGAGTTGCAGCAATTGCAGGGACCGTTGAACCAGCTCAGGGATATTACCGACTACCCGGAGGCCGGTGAATTCTCGGACCGGCGAAACCAAGCGGGGAGTGGGGATGGAGCGCGGTTGAATGGCGCCATTTCGATATCCGATTTGAGTTTTGGCTATAGCCGCTTGTCGCCGCCTCTGATTGCAGATTTCAATCTTGAGGTGGCTCCGGGACAACGGATTGCTCTTGTGGGAGGCTCCGGGAGTGGAAAGTCGACCCTAGCCAAGCTGCTTACAGGTGCCTATTCGACCTGGTCTGGCAGCATCTCGTTTGAGGGAACCGCGATCGAAGACCTGCCGCGGAGGGTGTTGCGGAACTCCCTTGCCGTCGTCGACCAGAACATCGTGCTATTCGAGGGCAGTTTTAGCGACAACATCCGCCTTTGGGATGCCACCATTTCCGACGAACAGGTTATCGCATCCGCGCAGGCGGCTGAAATCCATGACTTCATTGCCAGCACGGAAAACGGCTATGATACACTGGTCGAAGAAGGCGGGCGCAACATGAGTGGGGGCCAGCGCCAGCGGCTCGAAATAGCCCGCGCGCTGGCGCGAGATGCTTCAATCCTGGTTTTGGACGAGGCCACAAGTGCCCTGGACCCCATCGTAGAGGCCAAGGTGATGCAAAACATCGCCCAGCTTGGGATCTCCTGTGTGATTGTGGCCCACAGGCTGTCTACCATCCGTGATTGCGATCAGATCCTGGTGATGGATCACGGCAGCGTTGTGCAAAGGGGGACGCATCAGGGCCTGCGCGATGTGGAGGGTCCCTATCAAAGGATGATCGCCGCATGAGCGCGCAGCCCAACGCCTCTGCACAGCCTCCATTGAATACGCCAGTTCAGGACATTGTGGTGCACGGTGATGACGAGCAAGTGTCATTGCTGGGAGCTGATCACTGTTTTCTGATCGAACGCGGGCGGCTGGATGTCATCCTGCACAGCGGTGATAAATCAGAAGCAATTCTTGAGGTGACTGAGGGCGAGATCGTTCTCGGCCTGGCGGACAACACTGTGCTGTCTGGTCGCGCGCGCGGAGATCTGCGCCTTTGCCCGATAGAGATATCGCTTTTTTGCAGTCCCGATGCGGTTGCCGAGCACAGACTGCGCCACGCGATGGGCCTTGATGTCTGGTTCGTCCGCCTGAATAACATAGCCAACGGATATAAGCAGGGACTTGAACAGAACGATCAGCTGACGGGCGCGCAAGGCATTACATGGGTCAAAGACGAGGAGGGCGCAGAGGCACTCCCCCGGCCGCATTTCCCACAGGATGGCGCCCTGAAATCCGTGGTCGCCCGCGACACCGAAACACTTTTGGCAAAACCCCTTGCCGCGCCTACCCTTGCCTTGGCCAATGCGCATCTTGTGCAGTCCATTGTAGTCACCTTTCAGAGCCGTCCCAATGTTCTGTCCCAACGGCGGGAACAACAGGCGACGCAGGAGAGCGCCCGTCTGGATCGTGCCTTTGCGCTGCTGTCCGCCTCCTTGTCTGCGAAAAGCCCAGCACCACTGCCGACCCATAGCGCGGCGCAAACGGCGGCCGGGTTTGCCCAGATTGCGGATTTATCTGCGCGGGCAGGTCAGGAACTGTCTCCATTCGAGAATCCCAAGGGTTTGACCGGGCGGGACTATATTTGCGCCCTGTGTGATGCCAACAACATTCGCTACCGCACGATTTCGCTGACGGAAAAATGGTGGCGCAAGGATTCCGGTGATTTTATCGCATTCGATGCCGAAGGGCAGGTTCTCACCCTCATGAGAGAGAAGAGATCCTATGTGGTGCAGGATGCCAGTGGGGTCAAAAAGAGCTTTCACACCGAGATGGCTGCGACATGGGAGGGGCAGGGGCTGTTTCTGTACTGGCCGCTTCCAGATCGCCCGGTAAACGGCTGGGGCTTGATCGGGCGTGTGTTTCGCACCTGCGCATCTGATCTTTGGGTCCTCTTCGGTTTGAGCCTGGCCATGGGACTTCTTGCACTGGTTCTGCCAATTGGTGCGGGCGTTCTGGTCGGGCAAATCATTCCCCAGGAAAGCCACGCCCTGTTGGTGCAGCTTGGCGTGATCCTCGCCCTGGTCGCCATGGTGCAATTTGCCATCGGTATCATTTCCCAGATCGCCGCGGCCAGGGTTGAAACCCGCGCCACGCTTTCGATCCAGGCATCCGTCATGGACCGGATACTGCGCCTACCAACTGGCTTCTTTCGCAGCTACTCTTCAGGGGAGCTGACCCAGCGCGCCTTGGCGATTAGCCGACTTGAGCGACTGGTGACCAATGGCATGATTACCGGCGTCCTGTCGGGTCTTTTTTCATTCCTGAGTTTTGGGCTGATGTTGCATTATGCCCCTGCATTGGTTCTGCCCACACTGGGGCTGGCGGCGATTTTCATCGGTATTGCCGCATTTCTGGGTCGGGCCGAGACAGCGGCCGCCCGCCGTCAGATCCTGACCAGCGGCTCTGTTATAGCGCGTATGATGGATATCGCACAGGGCATCGAAAAACTGCGTTTTGCTGCTGCCGAGGCTCCGGTGTTTGAGCGATGGGCCCAAGCTTTTCAGGTGCAACAATCGGCAGCTTACCGCGAAAAGCGAATGGCGGCGTTGCTGGAGACCTTCAGTGGATCGTTTCTTGCATTGGCCACATTGGTGATCTTTGTGGTTGTCGGAATGCGTGGGAGCGAAACTGCGATGTCCACGGCCAGTCTGGTCAGTTTTCTGACCTGTTTTGCCAGCTTCATGACTGCGCTTGGCCAGTTGACCCGCACTGTGACGCAGATTGCGAGCTTCAGGCCGATCTATGATTTCGCGGCCCCCATTTTGCAGGAAGTCCCCGAGAACAGTCAGGGTGGCACCGATCCCGGCACGCTCCAGGGAGAGTTCTCGCTAACCAATGTGCATTTTGCCTACAAAGGTGAGGGGCCGATGATCCTGGACGGGTTGAGCCTGACAATCGGCGCCGGTGAATATGTGGCACTGGTTGGGGACTCGGGCTGTGGAAAATCGACCCTGCTGCGGCTGCTTATGGGGTTCGAGACCCCGAAATCCGGATCCGTAAGTTTGGACAAAATTGACCTGCGAAATATCGATAAACGCCTGATGCGTCGGCAGTTTGGTGTGGTCATGCAGGATGCTAAACTGCTGCCCGGCTCGATCCATGACAATATCGTTGGCACCAATTTTGGCATGCCGATGGATCAGGTGATCCAGGTCACCCGGCAGGTGGGACTTGAAGACGATATTCGGCAGATGCCCATGGGATTTCAAACGGGCGTTGTTGAATCAACTGGTGGGCTTTCCGGCGGGCAAGTGCAACGCATCATGCTGGCGCGGGCAATTGCGGGCAAACCGAGGGTTTTGTTGCTGGACGAAGCAACAAGTGCCCTGGATAACCGGACACAGTCGATTGTGACCGAAACCCTGGACGGGATGACGGCGACGCGGATCGTCGTGGCGCATAGGCTGTCCACGGTTTTGAAAGCTGACAAAATCATCGTGCTTGAAAAAGGTCGGGTCGTTGAGAGTGGCGACTATGCCACCCTGATGGCAAAGGGTGGCAAGTTCGCGTCTCTGGCGCAGCGCCAACTTGTCTGATGCGGCTTGCCTTTTGGCACGTCCTGAATGCGCAAATTGTTTGCCTGCAAGGTTTTAATTACGTTGCTCCCCCTCAGAAAACGAGCATTCAACAAGTTCTTTGAGCTTTAATTAACCCTTTTAAATTTATCTTCTACCCACAATGCCGCCGTGCCTTTTGCCCCAGTGGACGTATTGGAATGCCGCGTTTGGGCAGGGAGCTTTTTAAACTTTACATGAGGAACTTACTATGTCGAATTGGACCGAAGAAGATCATCATTCTGCAATTTCCGCTTTGATGGAGCGCTGCGCAAGTGACGCGAATTTTCATCAGAGCGCCATGGCCGACCCTGCTGCAGCAATCAAGGCCGTGTCTGGCAAGGATCTTCCCGAAGGTTTTAATCTGCGCCTGGTGGCGAATGATGGTGCCGATCTGACCCTGGTACTGCCCGACCCTGTGAGCGAAGATCTGTCCGATGCGGATCTGGAAGCTGTCGCCGGTGGTGGTCGTACCTGTTATGTCACCGTAGGTTGATCAAGCGCTTCGGCTGGCCGCAACCGTGACTGGCCGGCGTATACGCCGTGCCTCGGATTGAGGTCCGGAGCCTGTTCTTTGTCTGAAAGTCGTTCTGTGACAGTCTCGTTTTTCACGCCTGCAGTCTTGCTCTGTCCGCCCTATAGAATTCGACCCATTGATCCTTGGCTGGCTAAATCGGCGGTGGCTTTGGTTTTTCCGCATTTTGCAAAGCACCTGAACGGTACAGACCCAGCCATCATCCGATTGGCGGCTGTTGCGCGCGATGAAAGCTCAAAGACTACGCGGGTTCTGGGGGTCATATTGGTTGAGGTCGACCGGGCCAGCGCCATTGTTCTGTCACTGGCTGTGGCACCACAATATCGACGAAACGGTGTCGCGGGGGCGCTGCTTGATCGCGCGTTGCAGAAAGTCGGGGAACAGGGTGTCGAACGCGCCTGCTTGTCGTTTGTCTCACGCATGCCGCAGGTCGCTGCACTAAGGGCCCTTTTGCTTAGTGCTGGCTGGTCAGAACCGGCACTAAGGACACTGTTTGCAGAAACCGCGCCGCAGCAGGTCCTGCAACAGGCCTGGGCCCAGCGGGTCCTGGACCGGGGGCCGCGCAATGCCACAGCCTTTGACTGGAGCGATCTGACGCTAGAGGACCGCGCCTATATAGAGGGCGAAATAGCGGCTGGCCGCTACCCGCAAGATGTTTCTCCCTTCTGGGATGAGGGCAATATAGCCCCGGTCAGTCTGGGGCTTCGCGCTGCAGATGGTCGTGTGGTGGGCTGGCTGGCGTGCCATTTCGTGCCAAAAACGCCAAACTCCTTGCGGTTTAGCCGCAGCTTTTCCCATGGAGATCCCGCCTTTCGCGGCAATGGGGCCTGGATTATGGCCGCTGGGCTGGATCGCCACGTCAACAGCGGTCTGCACCAAAGTCACCCGATAGTCATTTTTGATGTGGATTCACGCAACAAGGCGATGATGAGTGTCTATCGACGCAGAATAGAGCCATACATTGATACCTCATATCAAAGCTATCTTGTCGCGAAGGATTTATGCTGAAGATGACGCCCCAAACGCCCCCTTTGCACCAGATAGCCGAACTAAACCCCATCCCGGTGATCGGGTTTGAAGAGCACAACGAGGCACTGATTGCGCTGGTTTGGGCGCGCGAGAATAAACTGCTTGGCGACTTGCCTGCACGCCTTTTACATGTGGACCAACATCAGGATCTGGTGGTGCCGCAGCTCAGCCGGATGATCGCCGACACGCCGCTGACGGTTCCGGCCATCAAAGACCTGGTGGAGACCGAGATCTCCATCGCCAGCTTTATCTGGGCCGGTGTCTATCTCGGGCTTCTGGATGAGATGTTCTGGCTTGTACCCAAGGCTCCTGTTCCCGGGGGACGACCACGTTCAGCCATGCCCAGCAAGTACCTGTGGATTGCCACCACGGATGAGCAAAGGCGAGAGATGATTACCTTGGTGCAGCGCCCGGAAGCCAGTAAAGTGGGCAATGACGACCGCAAATCGTTGTCGTTGCATTTTGTCGACACTGAGGCCCGGATTCCTGAACGGCCCGGCCCGAAAGCTGCCCCCTGGGTTCTGGGCATTGATCTGGACTATTTCTCCTGCAACAGCATGCCGGAAAACGGGTTTCGCATCAGCGTGACGCAGGAAACCTATGAGCAGGTCTCAACCAACCGGCATCACCCGCTACGCCTTTCGCCGTCTCATCGGATTGAGGCCCGTCGCGATGCGCAGGGCTACTGGCTGGAATATGATATGCTGCCTGCTCGCACCTCGGATCCCCTTGTGCGTAGCAAAGACGAGATCAAGACTGAGATCGACAGATTGGCCGATATGTTAACGCGCCAAGCCGTCGCCCCCTCCTTGATCTTGATCGCCCGCTCACAAATCAGCGGGTTCACCCCCCGCCATCAATGTAAATTCATCGAGGCGCGGGTGAAAGACATGCTGGCCTCGGTCTATTCCTGCCAAATCTTGGAAGGATCCGATTTATGGTGATCCCAACGTCACCTATCCCACAAGCCTCAGCGGAAGGCAGCCGTATGCAAACTATCGTGAAACGTAGTCGCATCTCGGCATCTGAATTGAACCGAGAGTTCTTGAGCCGTGGCAGCTCTCGCCCGGTGTTGCTGAAGGATCTGACAGATGGCTGGCCCGCGATGAAAAGCTGGAGCTTTGATCATTTCGCGAAAACCTACGGGAACGAGCGGATCATCGTGACCGATTTTCTGGGCTCAAAGAACCTCCACAAGGTCAGTCTTGCCCACTACCTTGACTATGTGCGCGAACCGTCAGAGGATTTTCTGCCAGAAAAACAGGCGGATACACCCTGGTATTCCCCTTATTGGTCCCCCTTCGTGGACCATCCCGAGTTGACCGCTGATTTCGATGTCTCTGAAACGGTGGAGAACTGGATGCCGGATGCCAGCGGGATTGACGCCCCTGAAGGATCCAGCGAGGCGCTGTTTGCGCACTGGGCGATGCGCGGATTTTCCTGGCTGTTCATCGGCCCGGAAGGGACATTTACACCCCGTCATCTGGATACTCTGAACACCCATGCCTGGAACACGCAGATTCGCGGGCGCAAGCGGTTTGACCTATGGGCACCGGGCAGCCCTGCACAGGACGCGACACCGGATTTTCAGGTGGTTCTTGAACCGGGCGAGACACTTATCATCCCAATGGGCTGGGCGCATGCCGTAGTGGCGCTTGAGGCGTCGATCAGTCTCACCGGGAATTTCTTCAACAGCACAAACAGTGCTGCGTTCTTTCACACGATCTACAGCCAGCCCGATGTCTGGCAGGCAAAGGCACGGCTTGTTCCCGCGCTCAAGGCGCAACTGGCACCATGAGCCAGTCCCTGCGTGGAACTGGTCCTGAAGAGTCTGTGGGTCTTGTGCAGACTGTCGCGGACATTGTCGCACGCTCCCAGACCCTTGAAGAGCGGTTGGTTGCCGGTGCGCGCCGGGAGCAGCCCTGGCCACAGCATCAGCAGGCCGAAATGATCCAGAGCTGGCGCAAGCTCTGCGCCAAAGGCGACCCGGAAGAGTTCCGTAAGCGCTTGGCCTGGTCAGGTCTAAATCCTGACCAGCTGGAGGCATATCTGGGCGACCCCGCTGCCATCGCGCGCAGCCAGTGGCCAGACTGGGCGGAAGTGCTGCTCGATGTGTTATCGAAATACCGTTTTGGTGCCGGGCCTGACCTTGAACCGACCGCAGACCCTGCCCACCCTTTTGCCGAGGTCTTGATGGGTTTTGTCGACTACGCTGCGCAGCATTTGGACGGTGCCTACGATGATTTGTCTAAAGCACTGTTTTGTGACAGTCGTTCCGCCATGCAAAACGGGTTGCTCAGCCGCCTGAGCGATGTGGCCGTGCAGACATTGATGGCCGAATTTCAGATCTTTCGTAGGCCGCTGCTTGCAGGTACCATGGTGTTGCCGGGTATACATAAGGCCTATGATGCCTTTGTCGCATCCCTGAAGGGCGAGGGGTTGCTCACGCTTTTGCAGAAATATCCCGTTCTTGCGCGACTTCTGGCTACTGTGCTGCAGCACTGGAGCAGGTTTGCCCGAGGGTTCCGTGACCGGTTGTTGGTAGACCTGCCGCTGTTAAAAGACGCCTTTGGCTTTCAGGGGCCTGCCCGACTTGATCTGGGGATCTCCGACCCACACCTGGGCGGGCAGGCCTGTATCAAACTGGTGCCGCCTGTTGGGCCAGCCGTATTCTACAAACCGAAATCTTTGCAATCTGAGCTGGTTTTTGAAGCCTTTCAGGCGCATCTGAGCAGGCGGCTTGGTACTGCGTTGCCGCCCAGAGGGGGTAACCTGGATCGCGGTCTCTATGGCTGGAGCAAGGAGGCCGTGCCAGTTGCTTGCGCTGACGAAACTGAAGCCTCTGCATTCTTTCGCTCCTGCGGACAACTTCTGTTTGGGCAATACTTGCTGGGAGGCGCTGACATCCACTATGATAACCTGATCGCAGTGGGGCCGGTGCCGGTCATCATCGACCAGGAATGTCTCATGTCGAACTGGCCCGGCCCCGGTGAAGATCAGGTTTCCGCCAACCTGGCCTCTGCACGTGCCATGGTCTTTGAGACCGTAATGCGCACCTCGATGTTGCCAGAGTGGAATGATGTCATTGAGGGGCGGCCGCTCGATATCAGTGCCCTTGGCGGAACCAGTAGTCCCCAAAAACTCTCTCCAGAACTGACGGTTCTGCACGTGAATTCTGATCTAATGCGGCTGGTGCGCAAGATCAGCCCAGTTATGCGGAGCAAGGCCAACCTGCCACGCTGTGGCGACAAATGGCCTAACCCTGCAAATTACGTTGATGATATCTTGCTGGGATTTTCGGAGTGCTACCAAGCTCTCCGTAGCATGCCGGAATTGCCTGCCCCCTTGGCCCAAAACCTGCAGTCATTGAACGCCCGCGTGGTGTTGCGGCAGACCCGCGCCTATGCTGAGCGGCTGACGCGTTTGTGCGCACCCGCCAATCTGCGCAACGGGATTGCCGCGCAGCTGTCGATGGAGAGCTTGTTTCAGTCCCTTATACAGGACCCGGCCATTGCGGATCGCTTGGTTCCAGTGGTCAAAAGTGAGTTTGCCCAATTGATGACTATGGACGTGCCAGTGTTGCATGCCCAGGCCAATGGCTGCGCTATCCAGTTGCCGTGCAAATCCGAGGCTCCGGATGTCTTTCCAACCTCGGCCATGGATAACCTCAAGACGCGGATCACCCGCCTGAGCGACGCGGATCTGGCCTTGCAAAGGCAAAAAGTCCTCACGAGTTTTGCCTGTCATGAAAGGGTGGCTGCGGATTGCTCTCCCTGGGTGAACTTTAGGGGAAAGCGCAACCCGGCAAAGGACATTCCAACCGCTACAGTCCAGCCTTCGGTCCCGGTGCTTGAGCGGATGGCGGGGGACCTTATGGCGCAGGCCATTCAGGGCGTTGACGGCTCTCTCGCGTGGCATGCCCCGGTGTACAAAGAGGCCATCGGGGCCTGGCGTATGTCGCCGCTACGTGAACGGGTGTTTGATGGCTCTCTCGGCATTGCACTGTTCCTGGCGGCGCTGACGCGGCAGAGCGGCAAAAAGGAATACTTGCAAGCGGGGCTGAACGGGATTTCAAACCTCCTAGAAACCGCTGATCGGGCCGCGACGGTGCGTATGCTGGTGACTCCGGGAATGGGTTGCGGCACGGGAATCGGCTCGGCCATCTACGGTCTGGTGCAACTTGCGCAAATTAGTGGTGATGGCCAACTGGCCGATGTGGCGCGTGATATTTTCTACCGGGTTGAGGAGCTCCGGATTGAAGGAAGCGAAAGCGCGTCCAAAGAAGACTACGGTTTGGTTGCCGGCCTGTCCGGGTATCTGAATGCATGCATGGTTCTGGATCGGCATCAGTCAGGAGACGAGCGGGTGCTGCAGACAATACAGGTCTGCGCGGCGCAGATCGTGGAGGCGTCGATCCCTGATGGGCAGGGAGGAGCCTTTTGGGCAGCACCTCATTGCCCTGCGCGGCACGGCTTTGCCCACGGCAGTGCAGGTATTGCGATGGTCCTTCTGCGCGCTGCACGCCACCTGCAAGACGAAAGACTTCTGGACTGCGGCCGCCGCGGTCTCAGCTTTGCTGTGCGACAGGGGCAGGAGGCTGATCTCAGTTGGAAAACGGGTCGCATGGGGCAGTGCATCGCCGTGCAGGAGGCGCTGTCCATCTTGAATACGCAGGATGCGGCTTTGCAGAATTGGCTTGATGTGCAGATGACCGCGCTAAGCAGTCATTCTGGACTAGTCCTGGACGATTTGTGTTTTGGAGAGGCCGCTCGGGCTTCTGCTCTGCAGCGCAGCACCGAGGTTTGCAAAACACATGATTGGGATCCGGATTCTCAGCGAGCGTTTGATCGGCTATGGGGGCGTGCGGACAAAGGGAATTTTGAGTTTGGATGGCCCCAGGGAGTAGCATTCCCCGGCTTTTTCCAGGGCACTGCTGGGATCGGCTATCAGTTATTGCGTTGTGATTTTGATTTGACGCTGCCTGATGTCTTCACATTTTCCTAGGGGCCAGAACTGATGGCTTTTCCAATCTCCATATACAGGAAACCTCTCAACAACGGCACCCTGTTGGTATTTCTCCCCCAAGAGAGCCTCGATCTTGGGCCACGCTCGGGGACCCGGGCATTGGTCTGTTGCTGCCCTGCCAAGGGGGGCGGCAACTGCGCCCCGTAGACGCCAAATATGATGGATTGGACCGCTCATCTTATGAAAGCTACAGGCTCGGATTTACCTACAATCTGAGTTTCGAGTTGTAGACTGTCTGGCAAAAGGTGGCCTTTCATGGGAGCGTGGGAAACTCTCAGAACCGGGGCCACCCTAACTCGATCTGGCACATCTTCAAAGTGATTTGGCAGGGGGAGTGAATTTTGATCCTGGTTTTACCTGGTTCGTGATTGAGAATACCGCAACTCATCCCGCAACATTCCAAGGAGGTTCTCGCTATAACCATTTGATTTAGATATTCACTACAGTATGTTTCAACCTCTTTGTGGCCTCCAAAGCGAAGCGCTGTCTGGCCCTGTTAGATGCCATTCCACCCACGGTTCAATGAGTTTCTGGAACTGATTCTGGAAACGGTTTTTGATGGTGAGCAATTCATCAACTTTTCGATCACCTGCCTGCCTTTGAATTTTTATTAAGCTGCTGATAATAAACAGTTTTATTGGATTTTAGAATCCTACCACCCCAGCCAGTAATGGATAAAGCCGACGCTGCAAGCGTCGGCTTTATCGTTTTAATAACATTTTAAATCAATGACTTGCGACCTGGCGGCGAAAAATGCACATTTTTACCCTAGCCAATCCCGCAACAAATCCCGCAACATATCCCGCAACATTGGCATGATTTTGAACAGGATTTCTCATGGGTATCACCAATGATCGGGGGCGCTACTACTGGGTGAAGAGAGTGCCTTCGCGGTTCCTGGGGTTGGTGCTGGGGGAAACGGGCGAGCCGATAACGCAAGTGCGGCAAGCGTTGAACACAGCCGACAGGACAGAGGCAAAGTTGAAGGCTGCCCAGATCGAGAACGAGCGCCTAGCTGAATGGGAGGCTCTGGCCGCAGGCAATGCTGACAATGCGCGGCTCCACTATGAGGCGGCTCAACGCCTCGCGCAGGCAAAGGGCTATAGCTATCGCTTGATATCGGATCTTGCCGGAAACGCCCCGGACGAACTCGCCGCGCGCATCCTCGACGTGGTGTCCGACCCACGTGGCAGTCGAGCCGCCGCCCAAGCATTGGTAGGGACCGTGAGGGAAGCCTACCCATCCCTAATTCAATTGCGTGACGACTATTTTGAAATGACCAAGGCGCGCCATATCGAGAAATCCGAACGCCAATACCACCGATGGAAGTTGCCGCGAAGCAGGGCGGTTAAGAATTTCATAGACGTGGTTGCTAAAAAAGACGCGCAAGGAAAGCCGGTGTTGACCTCGATCGAGAAGATCACGCCCGATCATGCTTTGGAGTTTCGGGCATGGTGGGCTGCTCGGGTTGTGGCAGAGGGAATGGACCTGGAGACCCCAAATAAAGATTTTGGGCACCTAGCGGAGATGTTCAGCACTTGGACAAAGCTCAAGAAGAGGCCGCTTCCCAATCCCTTTTCAGGTCTCCGTTTTGACAACCGGCGGAACAAAAACAAGACCAAGCACCCGCCGTTTTCAAGTGAATGGATGAAAGTTAGGTTGCTGGCTGAAGGTGCCCTAGCAGGCATGAACGACGAAGAGCGTGATATCTTCCTGATGATGGTGAACACTGGAGTTCGACCCAGCGAGATTACAGATGCTCCGATCTCTGACTTCGTTTTGGATCATGAAATCCCCTTTCTTCGAATAGCGCCTCATGGGCGAGAATTGAAAGTGGTTCATACTGAGCGGGACATCCCGCTGCTTGGCGTCTCTCTTGATGCTGCTAAGCGCATAGTCGAGCGTGGTGGGATTGCCCGATATGCACAAAATGCGGGATCATGGTCGGCAGCAGCAAACAAATTTCTCAGAACCAATGGGCTGATGGAGACACCGAAGCATGTGGCTTATTCAGTGCGCCACTATGTTGAGGACGCTTTGTTGGCTGCTGGCGTTGATGATCGGATCCGGGCCGATGTTCTCGGTCATGAGTACAAGCGGCCAAGTTACGGCAGCGGTGGTGCACTTGTTGGTCGACGCGATGCGTTGACGCAAATTGCTCTCTGAGACTTGGCGCCCCTAGCTATTTCCAGAGCGCGGTTCATTGCTGTGTTTTGTGACCGCGCCTCTTCGACCTTTTGCTCCATGCAGACAAATGCAGGTAGGAACTCTTCGCCATACTTGGCAACAAGTTCGGCAGCACCAGCAAGTGCCTTGGTATAGAATTCAAGGTCGGTCATTTTTTAAAGCTGGTTTCCGTTTGTCGTTGAGGGACGCGCGTTTTGGTTTGGAGCTGGGTGGTGAGGCGCTTTTCGAGAGAAAAGGGCCAGAGCGTTTTGGGCAGAAACTACCGAGGTTGACCCCGGCGCTTCTCACCCATGCCTAGGTGACAAAGGCCAGTATGTTACTAGCTCCTGTTTGGCAGTCTTCTTGCCCCACTGGTCGGCCATTGCGCGGGCGATGCTGGGGAATGTCTTGCTGCGGACCTGCTAGGGGCGGAGCCCGGGTGGATGGCAGACCACCGCTCGTGCTCTTCTGTACCCTTCTCAGGCGGCGTCAGGCGGTTAGTGGGCGTGAGCTTAGGTAAGCCGCGCAGATAGAGCCCTGTGGCTTTGAATGCGGGGTCTCCAAACCAATGCGGCTGCACATGCTGGGCAGCAGGTTTGAAGTTCTCGATCCGTTGTTTCGCGTGTTTGTGCATCACCGGGTTTTCGACAGTCACGCGCGGGATCGGCGCGTTCCAGCAGGCCGAAAACAGCGCAGCCCCCTGATCTAGGTCAGCCCACATCTCATCAAGTGTGCGCCCCTTTGGTGGCACATGCAGCCACCGGACCCCGCTATTGCAAAGCCGGGTGCAGGGCGGGTGCATCACGGCCAGCAGATCCCAGCCCAAATCTAGGACGTCGCGCACGTCGCATTGCATGTGACGGTTGGTGCTGTCCTGCGCGGGCAGTAGGTCGCAGGACCATGCGTCGTGGCCACGATCGAGAAAGGCACGTCTCACATCGCCGCTGGTTTCACAGTCGACAAGAACTTTTAGTAGTTTCATGGTTCTTCTCATGTGGGTTTTATTGGCCGCAGTTGGGTGCTTTGGTGGCAATGGCGATCCAGCCCAAAAGTGCAGCGTAGCCGTTATCGCCGGATTTGCAGATGCCCGAAAACTCGGCCCGGTGGGTCAGGGTTTCGGGCTCCCACCAGTCTTGCGGATCGTCGCTGGGCGGTGTGATCGTGCCGCCGAGGTCAAAGAACCGCAAAAGCTGGTCGAGGCCCTGGTGCTGCTGCAAATCCAGTGCGGTTGCATGGGCTGTTAGGCCCTCAGGCAGCATTGGGTGGCTGGCCGGAATAGCCTTTGGCGGTGATCAGGTCGCGGATCCGGCGACCAACGCGATCGAGTGTCTGGTCGACCGGCTCCGGGGTTGGTGGCGGGCAGTCGACGATATGCTGCGGCCGCAATCTGCTGGGATCAAAGCCTTGCCCGCGTTCTGCCTTGAGTGCAGCCCAAGCTGTTGTGAATACGCTTGTGTCGCCCAGGAAGTTCTCTGGGTGAGAGGCGATGCCTCGGGCAGTTTCAATGACTTCTTTTTGAAGGTGTTGCATTCAATTCTCCATCGGTTGATGGGGAATTGATACTTCACAAAAAGTGGATTATGCAACACATAAATCACAAAAAGTGGATTTATGGTGTGCTGGGAGAGATTTTTGTTTAGATCGAACGTGGCCAAAGACGCTTCCAATGGTGATTGACCGGGCTTGCTATGGTTGTATATGTAGAACAAAAAGAGAACATCAGGCAGGAAGAAGCAGATAGTGCAGGAAATTGATAAGCGTCTGGACTGCATGATAGAGATTGCGGACAGGCTCGATCTATCACTGGATCAAGTGGTGGTTCACATGGGGAGGTGTGATCAGAGAACTTTTGAAGCTCTTTCTGACAACCCATCACGTCTTCCGCGATATATAAAATCTAGGGTTAAGCCATAGGTTTCACATAGCTTTTCTGCGCTGTCCACGGGTATTCGGCGCGAGCCCTTTTCCCAGTTGTTCACCTGGGTTGGATTGAAGCCATGCTTCTCGGCCCATTCCTTTTGGCTGGTTTCTGGACCAAATGCTGCGCGGATTTGAACAAGACGCTCGGCGATTTCGGGGTAAGATTTGTTGCTAGTGTTCATGCTCTGTTGGACCACATTTTGTGAATTTTGCGCAAACCACAAAATGTGATCTTGCCTTGATCCACAAAAGGTGGATATTGCTGTCGCATGAACAATGTTTCCCAAATAGCTGACATCATCGGTCGCAAGGTCATCGCCGAGACCCTTCAAGTTGGTAGCACGGCAGTTAGCAATGCGATTGCGAGGGGGTCGTTCCCCGCTTCTTGGTACCTGAGCATTCAGGCCCTTTGTGAAGAAAGGAACTTGGAGTTTGAGCCTTCTTGGTTCGCTATGGTTCGTCCCTTTAGGACCAAGGGGGCAGCCGCATGAGACGTCCCCGTCTGACCCTGATTGTGAGCAATGATCTGTCATGTGCCGAGGCTGGCACGGACCTGGGCCCAAGCTCTTGGTCAAATCAGTTTGAGCCCTATCGGCTCAAGTCTGAAGCGCCGGATCTGTGGTCCAGCTACTTTCGTGCCCGGTTCAACAGCCCGCGCGAGGTGGCGCTGTTCTGCGATGTCAGCTTTCAAACGGCGTTGAACTGGTGGGGAGCTGTAACAGCACCGGCCAGCCATATCGCGCTGCTGATGCTTTTGACCGACCCAGAGGCGCCTGGTTTCTTTCACGCACAGATGGGGGCGGCAGCATGAACATCCAGACACAACGCATTGCCTATCAGATCTGGTGGATGACCCGCGCGACTGCGGGCGATTGTACGCTTGCGGATCTGGCGCGGTTTACCGGGGCCAGTGCCAACACATGTCGGAATATCTGCATGCACCGGGGCTGGGGCAACCGCTACAGGCGCCGGGTGACGGATCGGCGCAGGATGGCCCCGTTTGAGGCTGCAAAGGCCTGCGAGGTCTATGACCTGGTTGAGGCCTTCGTCTGATGGCGGTGGCGTATCATTTGAAACCGGTGAGCGCGGGCGAGGTGCCCGTCTATCCGATCGAGGCGGGCGAGCGGCTGGAAAGCCACTACTTTGTCGAGTTCCACTATCAGCGCTGGCTGACCAGCGACACGCGGCTGCTGGCTGATCTGGAGGTTCGGGCGGTGTTTCTGGACCTGATCTATCTGGCCCAAACGCAGTCTCCTGTGGGCACCCTGCCGACCAATCCCAAACTGCTGGCCAAGCTGGTGGGGGTCTCGCAAGAGGTCTTTGACAGCCTGTGCCAGCGTGAGATTGGCCCACTGCACAATTGGTCCCTTTGCCTTTGTGACGGGGTGCAGCGTCTGCACCATCCGGTGGTGACTGAGATCGCCCTGAAGGCGGTTGGGTCCAAAAAGCGCAACGCGGCAAAGAATGCGGATGACCGGATGCGCAAACGGCTTGGCACCATTCGCGAGAACCTGGTGAACCGGATCCCCGGTGGTCGGCAGGTCGCTGCGAATGATGAATGGGTGAACCGGCTGAGCGACTGGATTGAGGGTACCTATCCCGGCGGCAGCGCCACGGAAAAACGCATCAAGGAAGCCTGGGAAGCGCTTTCAGCGCAGCCGTAAAAACTGCCCAAAACCTTCCAGTGGAAGAATTCGGAAGTTCCTGCGGAAGTTTTCAGGAAGAAAAGCGCGGTTTTTGGAAGTTTTGTTTTTGATTTCCGCCCAAAACCGCGCGGCTGAAAGGAAAAGAGAAGAAATGAAAAGAAACGATAGAGGCAGGCGCGGCACAAATCACGGCGGCCCCTGTGGATAAGTTGAGCAGGGCTGAGAAAAGGGGTGCAGCGATGAAGACAGAGACAGGAAAGGCGCGGGTAGCACGGATCCTGATTGATCCCTTGGTGCGGGGTGGCATGAGCAAGAGCCCTAAACAGAACGCGGTCGACCATGCCGAGATGCTCGACCGGCTGGCGGTCAAACTGGCCTATCTGCCGGAGCAGCGTCTGAGGGGCCTGAATGAGTTCTGCATTCGCATGGCGCGGGGCAGGCAGTACGATATCTGGCCAAAGGAGCAGCATGTGCTGAACTGGGCCTATCGCCTCCAGCCGCCGCCTGCGGACTGGTCGGAATATGTCTGCAGCATCCTGCGCAGCGCCATGGGGCGGCGCGCGCTGAATGAGGGCTATCATGTCGAGCTGTTCGAGACCGCCAACCGCTGGGGCCCGCCGCCGACGAAATACGATATCTCCAAGATGAAGTGGCAGGCGGAAGAAAACCGCAGCAAGCGTGCCCGCGTCCAGCGTGAAAACCAGCGCGGTGTTGCCAGACAGGATGATCTGCAATGGCTGCGCTGGTTCACGGCGCTTGAACGCCAGTGCCTGGCGATCATGGAAACGACAAAAGAAGAGGTGCAGGCGTGAGCGAACAGGTGATTTTGGTGGCAGCAGATGGTGTCGCGAGGCTGCAGTCTGAGGCCGCGCGCCTCGCCGCGATCAAGGCACGGGGCACGGTGCCTGCGATCTGCGGCGATGCGTTCCCGCAGGCCCCGGCACGCGGTGCCTATCGGGTGTTTGAGCCCACTGCGCTAATTGCAGACGGCGAGGGCGGCTTCGAGGCGAGGTCAGCGGGCTATCGCGGCCGCTCTGCCATCCAGCGGGCTGATGTATTTGACGTGATTGCGGCCAAGGCGGCGCGGCACAACAAAGCCTCGCCACTTTCCCCTGGTCAGGTTGCCATTGGGCGCCAATACCGGGATCTGGTCGAGCGCCACGCCTGCGCCGGGCTCAAGTGTTCCTCGATCGAGGCGATCCGAACTGGCGGCAGCGGGCGAGGCGGCGACTTCATGGATGCAGTGCTGCGGGATCGCGAAGAGATAGAGCGCCTGCACCGCCGGATCGGGACAGGATCCGCCATGGTGGTGCGCCGTATCCGGCCATCAAAGCGCGGGTCGCGTGTATCAATCAGCGACCGCCGACTGGTCGATATGGTCTGTCTGGAGGATCGCGCCGTCAGTGATGTTTTGAAGGCGCATGGTTGGTCCGTCCATGGTGAGACGTCGCGGGCCGTGGCAAAGGCGCTCGGGCAGGCGCTGGATAGGATGAGGGACGGTTAAGCGAAGGTAGGGGGGGTATCTCAAAACTGACGCGGCTTAGCCGAAACCGGCGGGATAACCTTTTTGTTCGCGATCAGGAAATTGGAGGAAAAGACCCACTTTGAAAGGAGGGTCTGAGGCATGAAGGAACGCAAGTGCCCGGGGATGACACTGCAGGAAACGGCGATGCGGCAGGATGTGGCCCTGTTTGGCCTGAACTCGGTAGGGGCCGTTAGGCTTGGGGGGGTAGGCCAGGGCGATCTATTCGATCAGGTCATGGCACAGTTGAATGGAACCGATTGACCACCCGGTTTACCGCTCCAAGTGCCGACCAATTTTCTGCAGCACTGTGTCTGTCAAAATGGACCGGTTCCGCGGGCCGAGGGGCAGGTCTCGGAGGCGCTGATCACCGAGACAAAGGGCAGGGGCTGTGCCAATGGAAACTGGCCACCATTGCCGAGATCTTAACCATAGGGGAGCAGGTCAGCGGGTCGACAGTAAGGGCGGATTCCGGACCTTCGCTGCGTTCTACACCGCTTTCAGAAATGCGCAGAAAGCGGACCTAAACAAAATTGGCGAGTATATCGTAAGAGATGAGCCGAAATTTCATGGCAACACAACGCCCCGAACTCAATTTCGAAAAGAGGGAGAGCAGCATGTAGGCCGGAAAAAATGGATGCCTATTTGTCAATAATCATGAGCGCCTTGTCGACAGAACGAAGCAGATCGTTTCTGCTCACCGGTTTCATCAACCTGATGTCCTCTGGACGCAAGCCATTTCCATGAACGGTCGCTTCGCTGGCATACCCGGACAAGAACACCACCGGCAGTTCTTCTTTGAGACTGCGCAATTCAGTTGCGAGCGCGGTGCCTTTCAGTGATCCGGGCATAACGATGTCCGTCATGAGAAGATCAAAATTTGAGTCACGCAGGAAAACTTGCAAGGCTTCGTCGCCGGAAGTGGCGGATTTCACATAGAACCCGGCCGAGCGAAGGATTGCCTGTAAAATGGACAGAACTTCGGGCTCGTCTTCGACAAGTAAAATCCTGGTTTTGCCATTGTCTGTAGCTGCCACGCGCTCGGCTTTAAATTCTGGTTTTGGGTGCGAGAGGGGCGCATCGCTCGCCTTGAAGTAAAGTTTGAAAGTTGTGCCCACACCGGGTTCGCTGTAAACTTGAACGCTCCCTCCCGACTGTTTTACAAAACCCTGTACCATCGACAGGCCCATTCCTGAGCCTTTTCCCGCTTGTTTGGTGGTGAAAAATGGCTCGAAGACACTGGCCAGGTTGTCATGTGGAATGCCTTGACCCGTGTCGCTGACGGCAAGCATAACATACCGGCCTGGTGCGATATCTTCGTGTCTTGTCTGAATATACTCGTCTTCTATCCGCATATTCGCAGTCTCGATCGTCAGATTGCCACCATCGGGCATTGCGTCTCGTGCATTTAGGATTAGATTTAGCATCGCATTTTCTAAAGAGTTCTGATCCACCTCTGTCGGCCAAAGCCCAGCCAGCAATGACGTCTCGATCAAGATGTCCTCTGGAAGAGTCCTTGCGATCCAGTTTTTGGTATGACGCACGACCGAGTTGATATCCTGCCGGGTCGGCTCCAACTCTGCACGTCGTGCAAAACTGAGCATGTTCCGGGTTAAACCCGCGCCGCGTAGAGTCGCCTGAATCGCGGCCTCTATGAATTCGTCGCCGTCGATATTCGCGTGCTTTTCCTGCAAAAGTTCGAGGTTTCCAAGGATTACTGCCAGCAGATTGTTGAAATCATGAGCGACACCGCCTGTAAGTTTGCCGATAGAATCGAGCTTTTGTACCTGCCTGATCTGGTTATCCCGTTCGATCTCGTCAGTGATATCCTGAAGCGTACCGTAATAGGCAACGGCTTCCCCAGAGGTGCCAATTTCAACAGCACCGCGGACCCGGAAATGCTTTTCGGGCTGACCATCGCGTAGAATAGTTGTCTGATATTCAAACGGTTCCTTTGTTTCCAACGCATGTTCGATGACCTGTTCGATCCTATGCCTGTCCTCGGGCGGGTAAAGGCTGCGTGCAAAATCGAGCGTTGGGACAAAACTGAATGGTTCAAAGCCTAATTGAGTATAGGCGCCCTGCGACCAAACTATTTCCCCGGTTCCAATGTCCACGCTCCAGTTTCCAAGTCGAGCAATCTCCTCGGACTGGAAAAGGTCTTTCTTTACGCGTTCTAGGTCGTCAAGTACTCTGACGACGCCAATCATGTGCGTCGGCTTTCCAATTTCATCATGGACCAAGGTGCCGTTCGTTAGAGCCCATGAATAGCGCCCAGATACGTGACGCATTCTGCACAACGTCTCGTAGGACTCGCCACTGTCAAAAAGCCGCCGTGTGGCATCCCTTGTTCGCTCGATATCATCAGGATGAAGTAGCCAGGTTAGAACCTCGCCCCGGGTCTCACCCGGTAGGTTGTCAAAGCCCGTCAAACGCAGCATTCCCTGACTGGTTTCCACAATGTCATTGTCGATATCCCAGAGCCAGAGGCCGATATTAGAACGATCAACTGCGGTTATCAATTCACCTTGGGCAAGTTCGACGATCTTCCCAAAAATTGGGTCACGCTTGTGATTGCTCATCAGATCAAGTCCCTTCGCGGCTCCAGCAGAGGCCGGTCCTCGGGGGGCGGCGCTGGCTTTAGGTTAGTCTATAGGCATTCATTCTGGCAAGAAGTCCCAATTGTTACCGTATTCCACGCTTTCTGCCGGGCCGCTCCTGACCCAGGTATGCCAAGTGGAAGGTCTGCAGTTGGCTGGAAGCTGCCGTTAGACGTGTTTTGTACCAACGGCAGCTGAGGGCCGTTCATGTTGATCGACACGAGGGGCGGAAAGTGTGCATTCGCTGCACCTGCGCGGGTGTTGCCTCAGATTGAGGAAAGCAGCCATTCACGGCTCAGATACGCCGACCCTCTTGCGGCTCCAGTCGTCAAGGTCAGCAAAGCGCAGTTTGTGACATTTGCAAAGTCGATGTTTCGGGTTGGTGCAAGGCGCAGCCAAAGTCCGGTTTCGGCCCACACCAGCCGTTGGCCAGAGATCCAAGCGCTGCGTTGCAGCTTCTCCGAAGCAGTCGTTCAACACATTGTGCAGCATTTTTGTTGGCCAGAGGCAGCAGTGCCGGACTTAGCGTGAATTCGCTGCGGTTGCGCCAATGTCGGGTTTCAGGAAATCACATTGATCGACCACGCCAAAAACGGTCGTTTTAGAGGCTGTGTGAGAAGTCATCGAGGTGCGATACGGCGGAGCATCTGGGCACATGCGGCGATCGTGATGAGCGTCTCCGATGTTTGGACCCGATATTCGTAATCCTTCGACATTCTGCGATGTCGGCCGAGCCAGGCAAAGCTGCGCTCGACAATCCAATTGAGTCCGACAATCTTGAACGCCTGCTCCTTCCGCAGCAGCCAGCGTGCCTTCGCAAAATCCTATCCGAAACGGTCATGTGGCACCCAGATCGCGACTGGATTTGATCGAGATCAATTTGCGCCTCGTTGCCGCAGCGTACGCTTAAGACATCCACGCTGTGTTGCGGTGGACAGTCAGATCAAACACCAAGGAAGAGCAATAAGATGGGCGCAGACCAAGCAAAGAAAAAGATCCTGGAAGAAATGGAAAAGCTTTCTCCGAAAGAACGCGAAGCCTTGGTTGATGAACTGTCAGCCAACGGTATGTTCACGCGCGCGCCCGATTGGTTATGTTCCCTAAAGCGCCATGGGAAGATTGAGCCACCTCAGTGACCCGTATTACTTCAAGCGATTCGAGCGCGCGTCTTGAGGATTGGCCGGTGACCGGGGCCGCGCTTCTGCGTCGCTTTGATCCCGATACCATCGCGCGTTTCGTGGCACCGGATCCCCGGGCCGCGCTCGACCGGATCGCCGCGCGGCACGGGGCAGAGCCATCGCCGCGCGGACTGAACCTGCCGATCATGGCGGACATCCGCGACTATCTGGCAGGGCGTGATCCGTCAGGCCGATTGGCCAACGGGCTGAAAATCGTGGCACCCCATAGCCATTGGGACAAGGGTCTGCCGATCCTCATTTCGCGGCTCGGCGCGCACTACGTCCTCGATGAGCAGGTTCCATTGGCTGGCACCAGGTATCGGCCAGTCTCATTCGCCCTGGGCGGGCCGCAGCCGCTGGCCTATGAATGGGTCGATGAAAGCGTCGACATGCCCGACGATCAGTATCATGCGCTGATCGACACGATTGTCGCAGTCGCCAAGCAGTTTGGCGAGCGCGTGCGCGATCTGGGACTGGCCATCGACTATCGCTTCAAGCACCCGTTCGCGTCCGATGTCATCCAAAGCGAGGAATATCCCGAAAGCGACGCGCCGAACGCGCCCGCGATCGTAATCCGCCAGGGCCAGCACTATCTGGGGCTGCCCGATGCGGGCGTGGAAACGATGGAGCAGGTGGGCTGGACAGCGCGGCAGAC
This sequence comes from Phaeobacter sp. SH40, assembly GCA_965641885.1. Lineage (GTDB taxonomy): Bacteria > Pseudomonadota > Alphaproteobacteria > Rhodobacterales > Rhodobacteraceae > Pseudophaeobacter. The sequence goes on from OZ282574.1 coordinate 656,359, forward strand.
GCGGGGCGACCTCTCCGACAAAATCACCCCGGTCTATGACCGTGTCGCACAGCTTCTTGAAGGGCTGGATGACTCGGTGCTGGCCGAGATCAGGCGGGATCTGTAGCGGCCTGTCGGCAAAGACCGCGATTACCGTACTTGCACGTTCTTTTCCGGGTCGCTCGATCAAGTCTAAAAACGGTCGTTTTTGTCACTGACCGCTGCTTCACCGATATCATTGGAAATTCTTGTGACACAAACCCTTAGTAAAACTCAGTTTGATTTTGGCACGTTTTTGGCAACCCCTCGAAAACCAGACATTCGTGTGCAGCGCAGCATCAGGTAAAGTGGGCTCACAGCGGACTTGCGGCGGTGCAGCGTGTGGTTTTCACCCTGAACACTCTGTCGCCGGTCTGATCGGCACACCTGGTTGACTGCTGTCAGCCCTTTGCAGCCGGTCATAGATGCGATGAGTGCAAGCGCGGCAAGCGACACCAAGGGCGGATTGCAGACATTCGCTGCGGGGGCAACGTAGTTGGGAAGGTGGTGCTAAAGCGGTTATTCGAGATTGGGCCGTGAAGGCCTGCGCGTATTTGTTTGCCTATCGCTTCCGGCTTAGGAAAATTGGTTCATCTGGATGCCAAGCGATTTGGCCTTTGAATAGGCGGTCGTAGGCGCAAGCCCGAGGATCGCTGCCGCTCCGGATTTGCCGGAAATCTTACCCTTGGTGCGGCGCAGTGCGGCTTCGAAGTTCTTGATTTCCAATTGGCGCAGTTCTTTCTGGGTCAGGACGCGATTTGTATCCGTGGGAGCATTTGACTGACCGCTTTGGATGTCGAACTGCAGACGGCCGCCCTGTGCAAGGATCGCTGTGCGTTCGATGACGTTTTCCAGCTCCCGCACATTTCCGGGCCAGTCATAGGATTGTAGCGTCTCTATGTTGGCCTTGGTCAGGGTCATCTTTGGCAGGCGCAGACGCCGCATCGTGCGATCAAGGAAGTGCCGCGCAAGGTAGGGGATGTCTTCGGGCCGGTTCATGAGGGGTTCGGCCACGATCGGCAGCACGTTCAGGGCAAAATAGAGGTCTTGGCGGAACCGTCCGGCGCGTACCTCGGCCAGTAGGTCGTAGCTCGTAGTGGCGATGACCTTGGCCGCCACGGGAATGTCGGCGCCGTCGCCCAGACGCCGGAAGTGGCCCGCTTGCAGAACATCGTGCAGGCTGGCCTGCACCTTGGCGGGTAGGGTCGCGACCTCGTCCAGATGAAGGGTGCCATTGTGGGCCATCAGCAATTTTCCGGTCACATCCCGTATCGCCCCCGCAAAGGCGCCGCGACGATACCCAAAGAGTTCGGCCTCCAGATCGGCTACTTTTTTCTGATCGCAGTTGATGCGCACAAGGGGGCGGTGCTGACGGTCGCTTGCTTCGTGGATCGCCGAAGCTGTCATGCTCTTGCCCGATCCAGACGGGCCTGAGACCAGCACATGGGTACCGCTTTGCGCGGCCAGATCAATCTGGGCGTTCAGCGATTTGATGGCGGGTGATACACCGACCACACCCGTGTGGGACCGCGCAGACCGAATTTCGGTGAGAAGGTATTCGTTTTCCTGTTGCAGCTTCACCTTCAGCTCTTCGACCTGTGCCAAGGCATCGCGCAGCTTGCGTTCGTTTTCCTTGCGTTCGGTCACGTCGCGAAAAATCACCACGGCTCCGGCCAGAACATCGTGGTCGTAAATCGGGGTTGAGACATATTCCACGAGGATCGGTTTGCCGTCTTTGCGCCAGAACACGTCATCTTCCACGCGCATGGTCTGGTCGCGGCGGAAGGATTTGTAGATCGGGCATTCATGGGCTGGGAAGTGATCGCCGCTCAGATGTTTGTGATGGATGATCGAATGCAATTCGCGCCCGATCAGATCATCCGATGACCAGCCCAACATTTCCTGTGCGGCGCGGTTCACGAATGTGGCCTGTCCTTTGGCGTTGATACCGTAGATGCCTTCGCCTGCGGCCTCGAGGATCAGGTGGTTCTGGGCTTCGACCTCACGAAAGAAGCCATAGATGTTTTGCCACTGGGACAGGCCCGCGTTCTGGTGCGCCTCCCGCTCGGCTTGTTGGTTGCGGCGCTCGTGCTCGTCGAGGTCCAGAAAGCTGAGCAGCACCAAGCCTGACTTGAGTTGTGCGCCATAGGTCTGAAGGCGCAGGGCAATACCCTTTGCGCCGGTGAGCGAGAGGCTGCGGTCGATGTAGGTTCCGAAATGTTCAACCGCATCGAAAAACACTGCAGCAGTTGCGAAGTCATTTTGCATCTGGCTGGACAGGGGCGCAGACAGAGTGGTCTCGCCCAGCAAGGCGCGTGCTGCGTCATTGGCCGCCACGACGCCGTCGGCACGGGTGTCGACCATGATCGTTGGCATCGGGTGATGGGCGATCAGATGAGCGGATTCGGTTTCATCAAGCATGGACCAGACGATGGGGCATCGCAGGGGCCGCACAAATTACGAAATTCCGTAACTTACGAGAATTCGTAACGCCTGTCTGAAAATTAATCAATAAATTCAATCCTAACCAGTTTTCAGGCATCTGGTGGAAGATCTTCTGCACTGCAGCGATGCGTGGAAACATGTTGTTAACCAATGACAGGAGACGGACATGACAATCAAAAGCCTTGGAAATCCTTTTTCAAAGGATACCGATTTACGCCACGGACAAAGCTGTCCTTGTGACAGTTGTAAAGCATCGGCTGCGCCGACCAGCACGCATATGTCCAGCGAAGACATGCTTGAGCAAGCTGTAGAAAGCGCGATCGTCCGGTCAATCTTTGGGCACAGCGACATCAGTCGCAGATCGTTTATGGGCATGGTGGGTGGCACAACAGCTGCTGCCGCGCTGGCGTCGGTCTTTCCGTTGAACGAAGCCAAGGCCGCAATTCTGGATAATCTCGGCACGCCAGAGAAAGCTGACCTGAACATTGGCTTTGTGCCAATCACCTGCGCGACGCCAATCATCATGGCCGAGCCTTTGGGTTTCTATGGTCGTTACGGTTTGAACGCGAAGGTGATTAAGACCGCAGGTTGGGCCGTAGCCCGCGACAAATCGCTGTCCGGTGAATATGACGCCTCGCACATGCTCACTCCAATGCCTTTGGCGATGACGCTGGGGGCCGGTTCAGTCGCTGAACCCTACATCATGCCCGCCGTGGAGAACATCAACGGGCAGGCGATTGTTCTGTCCAACGAACACCTCGACAAGCGCGATCCCAAGCAGTGGAAGGGCTTCACCTTTGGTGTGCCGTTTGAATACTCCATGCACAATTTCTTGCTGCGTTACTATGTGGCTGAATTCGGGTTGGACCCTGATGTGGATATCCAGATCCGCGTGGTGCCGCCGCCCGAGATGGTTGCCAACCTGCGGGCCGGTAACCTTGATGGCTACTTGTCGCCTGATCCGTTCAACCAGCGTGCCGTTTATGAGGGCATTGGTTTCATCCACATTCTCACTAAAGAAATCTGGGAAGGTCACCCATGCTGTGCATTTGCTGCGCCTTTGTCTTTCGCGACCGAATTGCCAAATACCTACGGCGCTTTGCTCAAGTCGATCATTGACGCGACGCAATACGCGTCGAATCCGGAAAACCGCAAGGAAATTTCGTCGGCCATCGCACCGACAAACTACCTCAACCAACCGGTCACGGTGATCGAACAGGTTCTGACAGGCACCTATGCCGATGGATTGGGCGAGGTGCAGCGCGTACCCGACCGGATCGATTTCGACCCCTTCCCATGGCAGTCCATGGGCGTCTGGATCCTGACGCAGATGAAGCGTTGGGGCTATATCGAGGGCGATGTCGATTACAAGGCTCTGGCAGAGCAGGTCTATCTCGCGTCTGATGCCCGCAAAGTCATGACCGATCTTGGCTATGACGCCCCTGCGGATAACTACCAATCGCATATGATCATGGGCAAGACCTTCGACCCTGCCCAGCCGGAAGCCTATGTCGATAGCTTTGCAATCAAAGCGGGCGACTGATGGAGCTTTTGTCTGAAAACAAGCGTGCGGCGATCTTGTCGGTCACATTGCTCTTTGTCGGTCTGTTTGTGTGGGAAATGTCGATTTCTGCACAAACGATCAACACGGGCGAGTTGACCGAATATGAATTGCTGACAGGGGCGGGCACTGCGAAAGCGGGCGTGCCGCCCCCCAGCGAGGTTGCGGTCAAGGCGTGGCAGGAGTTGTCCAACCCGTTCTATGATGCAGGACCCAACGATAAGGGTATCGGCATCCAGATCGGTTATTCGATCTACCGCGTCCTTACGGGTTATTTTCTGGCCGCGATCCTTGCCATTCCACTCGGGTTTCTGATCGGCATGTCATCGGTTGCCTACAAAGCGCTTAATCCGTTCATTCAGGTTTTGCGGCCTATTTCTCCGCTGGCGTGGATGCCGCTGGCCCTGTTCATTATCCAGGACAGTGAGGCGAGCGCGATTTTCGTGATCTTCATCTGTTCGATCTGGCCGATGTTGTTGAACACCGCCTTTGGCGTGGCTGGCGTGCGCGAAGACTGGGTGAACGTGGCGCGTACTCATGAACTCGGGGCGCTCAAAACCGCCTTTACGGTTGTGTTGCCTGCCGCTGCACCCACTATCGTGACAGGGATGCGGATTTCCATTGGTATCGCGTGGCTGGTTATTGTCGCGGCAGAGATGCTCGTCGGGGGCACCGGGATTGGGTACTATGTCTGGAACGAGTGGAACAACCTCGACCTGACCTCCGTCATTTTCTCAATTCTCATGATCGGCGTTGTCGGCATGTTGCTGGATGCGGCCTTTGGCCTGCTTCAGCGGCGCGTCGCCTATGTCGAATAAGGTAGACCCATGGCAAATTCATTTCTGAGCATCGAAAAGCTGACCCAACGCTACCCCGACGGCAAAGGCGGCGAATTCACGGTTTTCGAGAACGCCAGCTTTGGCGTCGAAAAGGGCGAGTTCGTTTGCATTCTGGGTCATTCGGGCTGCGGTAAGTCAACAATCATGAACATCCTTGCGGGTCTTTCGGAGCCAACCGAAGGGGTCGTTAAGATGGGCGGCTTTGCCATCTCCGGCCCCAGCCTAGATCGCGGGGTGGTCTTCCAGAACTATTCACTGCTGCCATGGCTGACCGCCCTGAAGAACGTGACCTTCGGGGTGGCGGCCCGGTTCCCTGACTGGACCAAGCAACAGGTCGAGGACCATTCGATCGCATTTTTGGAGAAGGTCGGGTTGTCGGGCGATGCCATTCATCGCAAGCCGAGCCAATTGTCTGGCGGTATGCGCCAGCGTGTGTCGATTGCTCGCGCTTTCGCCAATGAGCCCAAGCTGCTGTTGCTGGACGAACCCTTTGGCGCGTTGGATGCGCTGACGCGGGGCACAATCCAGGAAGAGCTGCTCAAAGTCTGGAGCGGCACCGATCAGACGGTCTTTATGATCACCCATGATATCGACGAGGCGATCCTGCTCGCGGATCGTATCTTGTTGATGACAAACGGACCGCTGGCCCGCGTGGCCGAAAGTGTCGAGATAACCATCCCGAGACCTCGCGTGCGCACCGAAATTGTGGAGCATCCAAATTACTACGCTATCCGCAATCATCTGGTGCAGTTCCTTGGGAAGCGCTCGGCGGAGCTGGCTGGCCAGACAAGTGTGCAGGGCCAGACCCATTCACCCGAAACTGTCCGCATCGACAAAACCGATGACACGGCGGACGAGCAGCCCTTGTTGCAGGCGGTCAAAACATGACAGATCAGCCGCCGCGCGCCCCTGTTCCCCCGTTCAGTTATGAGGACGCTGTGCAAAAAGTGCGGATGGCCGAGAACGCGTGGAACGGGCGTGACCCTGCGAAAGTGGCGCTGGCCTATACGCCCGGCACCAAATGGCGCAATCGGTCGGAGTTTTTGAACGGGCGGGCGGAAGTGGAGACATTTCTGACCCGCAAATGGGCTGCCGAGAATGGCTATCGCCTGATCAAGGAAATCTGGGCGCATAGCCAAGACAAGATCGCGGTCCGCTTTTGTTACGAGTACCACGATGCGGATGGGCAGTGGTTTCGCGCCCATGGCAATGAAAATTGGGAATTCGATGCGCTTGGCTACATGGCTGTGCGTCACGCCTCGATCAACGATGTGCCCATCAAGGATGCAGAGCGCCTGTTTCACTGGGAGGCCCCGGGGGCACGCCCTGATGATCACCCCGGCCTGACAGAGCTTGGGCTTTAAGAAATCAATGAAGAAGAAGGACACCACACCAATGACCGACATTATGACCAAAGAAGATGTCACAGCGATGATCGTTTCGGCCAAAAAGACAGCCGGACTGACATGGGAAGGCATTGCCGAAAAGATCGAAATGTCCCCTGTCTGGACCCATTCGGCGGCTATGGGCATGAATGCCTTTCCTCCGGAGAAGGCGGCGTTGATGGTCAAGATTATGGGCTTGCCGCAAGAGGCAGAAAACGTGCTGAGTGAAAGCCCCACCAAGATCTGGGAACAGGCGGTGCCCACGGATCCCTGCATTTACCGGTTTTACGAAATCGTTGGTGTCTACGGTCCCACCCTCAAAGCGTTGATCCAAGAGAAATTCGGCGACGGCATCATGTCCGCGATTGATTTCGACATGTCTGTCACACGGGTCGAAAACCCCAAAGGGGACCGTGTGAAGGTTGAAATGTCGGGCAAATATCTCGGGTATAACAGTTGGTAGGACTGTGCTTGGGTCGCCTTCTCAGGCGGCCCGCGTTGCCTTGACTTGATCCGATCAAACGGAGGCTGAGTCATTAAGCCTCAAAACATTGACACCAGTTTCACCGCCGCATGCACGCCGTCAATGAGCTTTACGGGCAGGTATTCCCCATCCTCGACGATATGCACCATACCGGCGCTGCACAAAACAACGCTATCTAAGGGTAATACCCTCAGACATGCCGCATTTTGAACAATTCACGCGAGTGCGAAGGCGGGTTGCAATCGTAGGCATGAAACCTCCGCAACATTTCTCACGTGAAGAACTTTGAGTATTGAATGCCGAGCGGCGATCTGGACGCCTTGAAATGCCATGGTATCAGCTAAGGTCCGCTATGTGGTGTGTGACCGCAACATTGGCGCGGTGAGGTGAAGGGCCGGTAAGGGCCGTTCATGTTGATCGACACGAGCGGCGGTTTCCGGTCATTCGCTGCACCTGCGCGGATCAAGCCACAGCGTGACGATAGCAGCCATTCATAGGCCGAAAGGCAATACAACTATGCTGCGGCTCGCACCAAGGTCGGCTGTGCGCAGATAACGGAGTTTGCAAAGTTTGGCCCGTTTGCCGACAGCGGCCTTTCGTGTAGGCTGCGGCGAAGGTCGGTTCAGAGCCCACTTTAACCGATTCTGCGCGCGGCACGAATGGCGCAATGACGCGTATAGCAGACACCTGCGGATTATACCCCTGATTTCCATCAGTTGTTCTGGACGTTGAAATGCAGTGCATCTCCTAATAAGTACTAGTGAGGATGAGGAACACTACATAGGTGGGCGAATGTGACTTTTGAGGTGCTTAGTGTGAATTCCGTTTTGAAGGCACTCAATGCTTTTGCCATTGAGGTTTTTTCTATCTCAGAAAAGAGTGACTTATCTTGGTACGTCGCCCGCGAAGTCGTCGCCAAAATGGGTTTTGCCGACTGCGTCATTTATTATGCAGACTTGCACAGAAGAGAGTTGAATCAAGTCGCCGCGATCGGGAGTAAAAATCCAAAAGATCGCGTGATCAAAAACGCATTGACCATTCCCTTTGGAAATGGGATCACCGGTGGAGTTGCCGCGTCAGGTGAGGCTTGTATTGTCAAGGATCTTGCTGAGGATTCACGTTATATACCAGATATCGAACCTGCTCAGTCCGAGATCTGCGTTCCCTTTTTTTCGGGCGGCAAAGTGGCAGGGGTGATTGATTGTGAAGACCCGAGGCCGAACGCGTTCGATGGTTTCCACTTACAGACGTTAACCACAGTCGCAGCAATGTTGGGTTCGAAGCTCGACCGCATTCACGAGGCAGAAGCTATCTCAGAGAAGACCGCTGCGCTCGAAAAAAGCCAGGAAGTCCTGTTCGAAGGGATCGGCGCGCTGCCGGTCGGGTTTGCTTACTTCGATGCCAACTACGAACTTGTGCTATTCAATCAGAATTTCCCGAGCTTGCTACCGCGTAGCGCCCACCTGATCAAACCCGGCGTCTCTTTCGAAACACTGGTGCGAAACAGCGCGCATGTGGTTGCTCCGCTTGCTGGATATGACGATGTCGAGGATTACGTGCGTGAAAAGATAAAGGCCACACGGCTGGAAGGCCGGTCCTGGCTGCACAAACAATCTACTGGCGGCTGGGTCTTGATGACCGAGAAACCGACCACCAGTGGCGGCTTCATTTCCATCATCCAGGATGTCACTGAACAAAAATTGACCGAGGAGTCCCTGCGTGCTAGCAATCGGCAACGGAAAGCAGCCCTGCATGTTGCCCGGATGGCAAGCTGGGCCGTAGACGCAGACAGCCACCTCGAATGGTCGCCGGAACTGTTCGAGATGTTGGCAATCGACCCCGCCGAATTCAACAACACCTCCGCTGAGTTCTATGACCTTGTACATCCCGAAGACCGTGCCCGGGTCAGCGAAACCACTAGGCAAGCCTGGGAAAACCTGTCCCGATACGAGTGTGTTCATCGCATTTATACCGGCGAAGGTGATTTGTTGACGGTGCGCGAAAGTGCCGAGATTGTAACCGACGAGAACGGTGCGCCCGCCAAGATCATTGGCGCGCTTCAGGATATTACCGAAACCGTGCAACTTGAAGCGCAACTTCAGCAAGCCCAGAAGATGGAGGCTGTCGGCCAATTGACCGGCGGGGTGGCGCACGATTTCAACAATATTCTGGCAGTGATTCTAGGCAATGCAGAATTACTTGAGGAGCTTGGTGCTGAGGCGTCGCCGTTTGCCGCGGCTATCATTCGGGCGTCTAAACGTGGCGCAGAACTTACGCAACGGCTTTTGGCGTTCTCTCGACAGCAGCCTCTAAATCCAGTCGCGATAGATCTATACGACCTCGTGTCCGAATTGGCCGACCTGCTACAGCGCACGCTTGGCGAAACGATCGATATCAAGACAATTCCCTGTGAAGATGTTTGGCTTGCAAATGCTGACCAGGGCCAAGTTGAGAACGCGCTCCTGAACCTGGCGATTAATTCGCGGGATGCGATGCCGAACGGTGGTGAGCTGACTATCGAGTACACCAACTTGTCTCTTGACCATGATAGCGCCGCAAAGCTTTCCAACCTCTCAGTCGGTGACTATGTCGTTCTGTCCGTGACAGATCACGGCACGGGAATGTCGAAGGAGACTCAGTCGCATGCCTTTGAACCTTTCTATACGACAAAGGAAACCGGTCAGGGCAGCGGTCTGGGCCTGTCGATGGTTTACGGGTTCGCCCAGCAATCGGGCGGCCAGGCGACGATCGACAGCGAGTTAGGCATGGGCACGACGGTCAAGCTCTATTTGCCACGGGCGCTTGCCGAAGCGGACCGAATTGAGAAACCGCAAAAGGAGGCAGTCCCTAGGGGAAATGGAGAAACCATTCTGGTGATCGAAGATGATCCACAGGTGCGACAGCTGGCCGAGATGATGCTGATGAACCTGGGCTACAAGGTGGTCAGCGCCGAAAATATCGACGCCGCACGACAAACCGTCGAAGCACATCCTGAGATCGCCCTTGTGCTTTCCGACGTTGTCCTGCCGGGTGGCACAAGCGGGCCTGAATTTGCAGACGAGCTCAGAGCCATGCATCCGGATCTGACAACCATCTTTATGTCCGGCTATCCAGCAGAGGCAGCCAAGCGCAACGGCTTCCTGGGGTCAGACAGGGTGCTACTGAATAAGCCGTTCAGGGTGGCGGAACTTGCTAAAGCAGTCAGCGAGATGTTGGCGTAACGCGGGCGTCGTAGGACGCGATGTGTAGAAACCGGCCATTGGAGCACGCGCAGCGAACGGCCAAAAAGTCCGCAACTTACCAGTTCGTGCGTTGCGCAGCGAAGGTCAGGTATTCCAAACTCGCGCCTATTGCCTTGGGTCCGGTTTGGGCTGACAGCAGTCAACCAGGTGTGCCGATCAGACCGGCGACAGAGTGTTCAGGGTGAAAACCACACGCTGCACCGCCGCAAGTCCGCTGTGAGCCCACTTTGACGGATGCTGCAAAGTGCATAAATGGTGGCTAAGCTCATTTAGGTTGAGGCCATGGACAGTTCAGGCTTTACTTGGGTCATGATATTTAGAAACGAAATCAAACGTTTTAGAGACTGGGCGAGCAGAGTTAGGCATCCTTCAGCGGAATGGGAGCTGGAATATCCAGACTGGCCCCGTTTTGAAGCAGCAGTCTTTTCGTTCTTGAATGAAACCGACAGCGCAAAATGGGAAGCGCAAGATTGGCATGACCTGCTCTACGCAGTTGCTCGAGACAATGAGTGTGAGAAATTTATAGAAAGAATTTCTGAGGATCAGTCCCTTCTGAATAAATTTGCGTTTGAAGCCATAAAATCAGACGAAAGTGATGCGAAATGGCAGGTAGCGGAATGTCTGGGACAGGTCGGAGACCTTGAGTTCGCTGAACCTATACTACTGCTTTTTGTGGATGATGCCGATGAGTATGTCCGTCGACGGTCGCTTATGGCGCTTTCAGTCCTTGGCTCCAAAGAAACTGAAAGACTGGCAATTTCGGCATGGGAGACGGGTCGGCTCTATCCAAGAATTGGGGCACTACATGCCCTAAGCAAGATCGGTTCTCCCAGACTCGAACACTTCTTAGAGTTAGCAAAACAGGATGGTAGAGCACACCTTTTGGCCAATGCATCAGAGCATCAAACAGAACGCAAAGAGCAGGATTGGTCTGTGGCTTAGATGGCTGCACGCGTCCAATCGTTTGCTCAATGCAGACATTGGCGCAACCGCAACGAATTGGCGCTTTGTCCGCACTGCTGCCTCTGACCAACAAAAATGCTGCACAATGTGTTGAACGGCTGCTTCGGGGAAGCTGCAACGCAGCGCTTGGATCTCTGGCCAACGGCTGGTGTGGGCCGTTTGTGTTGATCGACACCAACGGCGGAAAGGTGCCATTCGCGGCATCGCAGAGAAAAGCAAAATGGGCTCGAAGCCGACCTCGGATGCAGTGCAGCATTTCGTGATATGATGCAGTGTCAACGTCGGGTTGTCGATGTGGGAGGGCATGGCGGATCGGAGGAACTGTCATGCAAACACCAAACTTACCGGCCATTCGCGCACTTCGCCCCGCTTGGAACAAGGGTCGCATCGTTGGCCAGAAACGGCCGCTAAAGTTCAAACATGTCTGGGCGATCCGTGTCAGGCTGGAACTGGCCGAGAGCCATCGCGATCTTGCTCTGTTCAATATGGCTATCGATAGCAAATTGCGTGGCTGTGACCTTGTGCGGATGAAAGTCGTCGATGTCATGGCGTCTGGACATATCAAAGAACGGGCATCGGTCTTGCAAAGCAAAACCCAAAAGCCAGTCCGGTTTGAAATTTCCGAGGGCACGCGCGGCTCCGTAGCGAAGTGGATGGAAGATCCGCTGATGGTTGGGTCCGAGTATCTTTGGCCTGGACGTTTTCATGAACGGCTTCACATCTCAACTCGCCAGTATGCCCGCATCGTGCGGGATTGGGTTTCGTCCATCGGGTTGGAGGTAACCGCCTATGGGACCCATTCAATGCGACGCACGAAAGTCACTCAGATTTACAAGAAGACGGGCAACCTGCGCGCCGTTCAGCTTCTGCTGGGACATACGAAGATGGACAGCACGGTAAGATACTTGGGTGTTGAACTTGAAGATGCGTTGGCAATTGCGGAAGCGATTGAAATCTAATTGTTTGGGCCGTTCGTCACGAACGGCCCATTTCTGACGTTCATCTCAGTTGCCAACGCCGCACTGCAGCCTCCCTGAAGCGGACGTTGATCGAGTTTGCAGCATTCCCGCTCTATCAATGCCTGGATCGCGAGACGTTGCGTTCATTCGCACATTTGTACATCATCGCGACGCGAGCGGATGAAGTGGAGAAACCATGACAGACGAGATAGTGAGCCATTGGGAGGGGGTCTACCGCGAGAAAGAAGATGCCCAACTGAGTTGGCATCAGGATGATCCGTCAATCTCGTTGGAGCTTTGCGACGTGGCCGGCGTTGATAGTGGCTCCTCCGTGATCGACATAGGCGGCGGAACTTCTCGCTTTGCCGAACGCCTGATCGAAAGGGGACTTCGTGACGTTTCCGTGCTTGATGTGTCCGAAGCTGCTCTGGATCGATCTCGTCGGCAGCTTGGATCCGTAAGCGAGCAGATTGAATGGATCGCGGCCAATGTCACGACCTGGATTCCCGACCGGAACTATGACCTCTGGCATGATCGCGCCGTGTTTCATTTCCTTGTAAATGCGGACGATCGCACTGCCTACCGTGACCGGCTATGTCGTGGCCTTCGTCCGGGTGGTCATGCGATTATCGCCACATTTGCGCTCGACGGCCCCGAAAAATGTAGCGGATTGCCAATCGCTCGTTATGATCCGGAAAGGTTAAGCGAGGTGTTGGGTGATCGTTTCACTCTGGTCGCGCACCGAAGTCACACGCACAACACACCTTGGGGCAGTCCCCAGTCTTTCCAATTCAGTTTGCTACGCATGGGCCAGTAGCGCTACCACAGCGGAATTGGCGCGCTTCGAGTTCAGAGTAGCCATTGGGACCGTTTCAGTATTGCCCCAGGGGCCAATGTGTCCGTCGAGGACGGCCCATAGCTGCCGTTCACGACAATCTCAATTGTGCTGCGACGCTGTCCATCAATTGCGGACATTGATGCATTGCCGCAGCACAATTGAGGCATCTAGGTCTGCTATGCAGAAAAACCTGCCGATCATTATGGCCGGGAAATGTTCCAACAGAATAGATTCAAAGGCTGCATTGGCAACACCTTTATATCTGTTCAAGCTCGGACTTCAGCAGGCTTTCGATTTTCTCGATCGAGTGATTTGTCAGGGTCTTTGGGATTTCGGCTATCACCTTCTTCACGGCATCTGGGTTGATTTCCACTCGTAGATCACCAAGAGCCTTCGGCGGAGCCACGATCACGATCTCGTCGAAAGCGCCATCATACGCGGCACGGTCAAGAATTGCTGCGATCTCTTTTACATAGCGGTCTTCGGACAACTGGTGCCAGTCGGTATCCTGCAATGCAGCGCGGCGCATTCCAGGAACGGAATTTGCTCGACCAGCGCGGTCGCTGCCTTGAGCAACGCTGGGCGGGTTTTCCGTCTCCTGATGCCAGACCACTCGCAAATCATAGTCTTTCATATCTCCGTCGTTGCGTAGAAAAAGGGCTTTTTGGCCATCCGCAACCAATACCCAACTCCCAGTTTTCAAAAGAACCATATTCAACTCCATTTATTGGCAACTTTGCTTGACAGTATAAGAGACGCAGCTGTCTTGGGGCTTGAGCGAAATCAACACGGACGAAAAAATCAGTTGCCTGCATCCAAATGTTGATTGAAGAAGAGCTTCTCTTGCATCTGAAAGTGTCTGGATTGTTGCTTGAAAAATTGGTTTCGATGACGCCTCAGGAACTAATGTCGACTTTCTATACATCGGAGTATCTCCGCGTTAAGCTCAACAATGAGAGATCACTCACGGCCCAGAGCCGACTTTGGCCCGATGTCCAAGCGCTGCGTTGCAGCTTCCCCGAAGCAGCCGTGCGACACATTGTGCAGCATTTTTGTTGGCCAGATGTCGGCTGAGCGGACTTTTCGAACTTTCGCAGCGGCTGCGCCAATGACGGCTTTTGATTGGATGATGTCTCCCGTCTTCCCAACGCAAAGCTGGCCTAGTGAAGTGGTCCTGCTTTTTCGGACAGGTTTACGGCCGAGCTAAGATGTAATCAGGTTTGGTTTCATGCTGCCTTTTTGGCTCGTTCTGTGTTGAAGAATGCATCGTCTGGGGATCGTTTGTCGAGGGCCGAGTGGGGCCGCTCAGAATTGTAAAACCCAATCCAGTCTTTGATCACGCGTTTGGCTTGGAACCCGTCCTGCAATTCGTGCAGATAGACGGCTTCCTGCTTCAAAGACCGCCACAGGCGTTCGATGAAGATATTGTCAAGATAACGTCCCCGTCCATCCATTGAGATTTTGATGTCTGCTTCGTTCAAAGTGGTGATCCATGCGGCACCCGTAAACTGCGATCCTTGGTCCGTATTCATGATATCTGGTTTGCCGTATTTGGTGATGGCCTCACTCAAGGCCTCAACACAAAAACTGGCGTCCAGCGTGTTCGACAGCCGCCATGCCAAAACCTTGCGCGTCGCCCAGTCCATGATGGCCACCAGATAGAGGAACCCGCGCCGGACTGGGATGTAAGTAATGTCGCTGCACCACACTTGGTTTGGGCGTGTGATCTGCAGATTTCTCAGCAAATATGGGTGAATGCGGTGCTGTGGGTGCTTATTGCTGGTGTTGGGACCCTTATAGATGGCCTGCAACCCCATGATACCCATCAGTCGGCGCACACGATGGCGGCCAGCATGGAACCCATTTCTCGGCAAGTAAGCTGCGACCTGGCGGCTGCCAAAGAACGGATATTTGGTAAACACCCGATCAATCTCATTCATCAGCTTCAACGTCTCGGTATTCACACCAACCGGTGTGTAATACAGCGATGATCGGCTGATCTTCAGAAGTTTGCACTGCTTGGTCAGGCTCAGATCGGTGCGATCCCGGTTGATCATGGTCCTGCGTTCGGACGGGCTCATCGCTTCAGCCCTTGTGACAAAAAATCATTTTCGATCGCCAGCTTGCCGATCTTGGCGTGAAGCTCTTTGACTTCGGCCTCGTTGTCTTCCGCCCGTCTGACCTTATCGGAAAACACGCCCGTCAGGCCATCAATCGCCTGCCTTTTCCACGTCGTTACTTGCGTTGGGTGAACCTTGTGCTTGGCTGCAATCTCCTGCGCCGTCTTGTCTCCGCGAAGCGCCTCAAGCGCCTCAAGCGCCACCGTAGCTTTGAACTTGTTTGAAAAACTGCGTCTCTTGGTCATTTGTGTATCCTGGCTTCAAGGTTGGATACATCTTAGCACGCTGTCCGAATTTGCCGGACCACTTCACAAGTCGGTGCGGTATTCTGTTGAGCTGTTCACCTCGAAGTACGGTGAACGGTCGGTCTGCAGTCTGAACCGTGACGATGGGCGGGAGTTCCTCGGGCTGATCTCCAAGCTGTCTCCGTTTATCGGTAAATCAGAACGCACTCGGGGTCTGGGCCTCGACCGGGCTGTGGCTCACTCAGAGAACGGGACCGTGAAGATCACCGCCAGAACCCAGCGGCGAGTGTGGTCGCAGGTCAATCACTGGCTAGACTGGTGCGTCTACGAAGGTGTCTTGGAAACCAATCCGTTCCGATCGGTTCGCTTCGATCAGAAGGTGCGTCCTCGACCCTACGCCGTGCCGACCGACGAGGAAGTCTCTCGGTTGTTGGGGGCCAATGATGATCTTCAACCGGTTCTGCTGACCTGTCTACTGTCAGGGATGCGGGCTGGAGAAGCTGCTGGACTGCTACGGGAAGATCTGGTCTCGAAGGGAAACCTGGGCTGTTTCGTTCATGTTAGACCCAACGAACTGCGGCTGCTGAAGACCGATGCGGCGGAGCGACTGGTTCCCGTTCATCCTGCCCTGGATGAGGTGTTTCGCCAACTGCCTTCAACTGGCCCTCTGTTCCCTGACTTGACGGTGGCTCATGTGACCAAGGGGTTCGCTGCTCTTAGACGACGGCTACGACTGGAGCGCCCCGGGCTAGTGTTCCATTCGACAAGGAAGTGGTTCGTGACCCAGTGCGAGCGAACCGGAGTTCCTGAGCATTGGACCGCGTCCCTCGTCGGGCACCAGTCGGCTCGGTCGGAGAACGGTCTGACCTACGGCATCTACTCAGCGGGCATCAGTGACGAGCAGAAGCGGTCGATCGTCGATCAGATCCGGCTGCCAGTTCCGGCATGACGGTTCCGGACATTGATTGGTTCGAAGAGAGGGCCGCTATCGTTGAATTCGATGGCGGCCTTTCTCGTAAGGACGCTGAAGACGTCGCTGCTCGGGCTCAGGGCTTCGACGATGCTGACGACTACTGGCGATGGTTGGCGGAATACGTGCTGAACCGGAAAATCAAATAACAACACCCTCGGCTGGCATTGCGCTGGCCGGGGGTGACCACTTTGCTTTTTTCTTTGCGCCGGGTCTAGCTTATCGGAAAGCGATT
The DNA here is from genome assembly GCA_965641885.1 of Phaeobacter sp. SH40. Classification (GTDB taxonomy): domain Bacteria; phylum Pseudomonadota; class Alphaproteobacteria; order Rhodobacterales; family Rhodobacteraceae; genus Pseudophaeobacter. Next base: position 672,663 of record OZ282574.1, read on the forward strand.
AGGCCGCCGATCCTTTATGAGTGGTTGTTTCCATGGATGCTAAAAGTGCTTCGCCGATTGCCCTTCCAAGCAAAGGAGGCACTGCATTCCCAACTTGGACATATTGCTCCGTTTTAGAGCCCGCGAAGACAAAACCGTCAGGGAAGGACTGAAGCCGAGCTGCCTCCCGCACGGAAATCGCCCGGTCTTGGTCAGGGTGAATGTAAGCACCCCAATGGATATCGCATTTCGTTAGAACAGTGCAGGACAGACCATCCCACGTCATCCTGCCGTAGCGCTTGGTGTGATCCGACCGCTTTGCGCGTTTCATTCCAGCGGGAAGGAGTTCGAAGGGGATATCGCGCCAACTTCCCCCAGGTTGAATGTGGGGGAGACGATCCATATTCACTTTTCCTGTGCGTCGGCAGAGTTTTTGGGTCCAAAGGGGGCCTAAACTAAGAGAGCGTTTGGCTCATCTGGTTGGTTTGATTATGCGGCGCGTTGCCTGTGATGCAAGCGGCGCGCTTCGAGCGTCTTTCGTTTGATCCTTTCTCGCTGTTGTAGAATAGCTTTGTCCCGTCCGAAGTAGACGTCGGCAGGTGTGACGTTGTTCAGGCTCTCGTGGTAGCGCTGGTGATTATAGTGGTCTACGAAGGCTTCGATCTGAGCTTCGAGATCGCCGGGTAAGAAGTAGTTTTCCAGCAGGATGCGGTTCTTCAATGTTTGATGCCATCGCTCGATCTTGCCCTGTGTCTGGGGATGATATGGCGCTCCGCGTGAGTGCTTCATGCCTTTGTCCTGCAACCAATCAGCCAGATCGCCCGAGACGTAACTTGAACCGTTATCGCTGAGCAGGCGTGGCTTGTGGATGACGTGAACCTGGTCACAATCTGATGCCTGCAATGCCAAGTCCAGCGTGTCAGTCACGTCTGCAGCTCTCATGTTTGTGCAGAGTTTCCACGAGATGATGTAGCGGCTGTAATCGTCGAGTATGGTGCTGAGGTAGAACCACCCCCAGCCCAAAACCTTGAGGTAGGTAAAGTCGGTCTGCCAAAGCTGATTGATGGCAGTGGTTTTGTCTTTGAACTCGCTTGCCGCCTTGATCACGATGAAGGCCGGGCTGGTGATCAGGTCATGGGCTTTGAGTATCCGATATATTGAAGCCTCTGATACAAAATAGCTTTCCTGATCGGTGAAAGAAACCGCCAGCTCCCTTGGTGACAGTTCCGTTTCCTGTAACGCCAGTTTGACAACCTTGCGCCGCACCTCGTCAGGGATACGGTTCCAGACATGCTTTGGCTTGGGAGATTGATCCTGTAGGCCAGCCTCGCCACGTTGCAAATAACGATCATACCAACGGTAGAATGTGGTGCGGGGAATGCCGAGTTTGGCCAGTGTCAGGCGTGCTGACAGATGTGATCCTTCGACCAACCGAATGATTTCAAGCTTCTCAGATGCAGGATATCTCATTCGTGGTCGCCCCCACCGTCGAACATGCTTTTTTTGAGCAAGCGAAGTTCGAGCGTTTGTTCCGCCACTACTTCCTTCAGATCACGGGCTTCGCGGCGCAGATCTTTGACCTCGTCAGTTGTAGCAGCACGGGCAGTATCGCCCGCCAACCGCTTTTTCCCGGCTTCCATGAAGTCCTTCGACCATTTGTAGTAAACGCCCTGGGAAATCCCCTCTCTGCGACACAGTTCAGAAATGCTGTCCTCGCCACGCAGACCGTCCAGAACGATCCTGATCTTTTCTTCGGATGAATAGTGCTTGCGCGTGGCCCGCTTGATGTCTTTGACGATCTTCTCGCCAGGGCTTTTGCGTGATCCTGTTGTCGTTCTCATCGTCCACTCCTCAGTGGTTACGATGAGCCAAGAACTCTCTCTTATCAAATACGGCTATTTGGACCCATAAGCGCTGACGTCAGACAGTCTCTGTCTCGCTCGATAGGGTCGGTGACGTGCTGGTTGCCCAGGGGAACCTGCCCGAGGCGCTCAGCAACTACCGGCGCGGCCTGGAGGTTGCAGAGGCCCTCGCAGCGGCAGACCCCGGCAATGCCGGATGGCAGCGCGATGTGATCGTATCTCTTTTCAAGGTTGCCCGAGTCCATTCTCGACAAGGCGATCACGGCAAGGCCATTTCTGCGCTGGAGCGCGCCTTGCCGATCAATGATAGATTGCAGAATATGGCACCGGGGCATCCTAAATGGCAATCTGATCGCAAGATTATCAATACTTTCCTGCTGCGCGAAAGGTCGGCTCAGCAATGACCTGTCCGGTTTATCTTGTCACATCGCAACCAGCTTCATCTCGGCTTGAACAACTGCGGGACGGGTTGACGTCCAACGGTTTCGAATTGGTACCCCCGAGGACGCGCCGCTGATCGGCGACCGTCCCGTTCTCGTGGTCTGGTGCAATGGTGATCCCACGGGTATGTTTGGCCGACGGGCAGAGTTGATGGATCTGGCGGATAGAGGCCAGCTGGTCTCAGTCCTGTTCAACAAGGTCCGGTTGCCCGGTGATCTGGCGTCCCATCCGGTCATAGATCTGATCAACTGGCGGGGCGCCTCGTCGAACGTCTTCTTTCAGGATCTAGTCGCCTCATTGGACGCAGCCTCCAACCAGTGCCCGCCTCCGGTGTTGCGCGGAGCTCAGTCCCTCTTGCGAAAGCAGGTGGTCGGGGGGCTGACGTTGATGGCATTGCTTGCCATGATTTTCGCCTTCACAATGAATGTTCTTGCCGTCCAGAACAACCTCTGCTCGATCAACTTCATTCAACCGAACATATCAGACGTCTGCGGATATCTGGGGCTCGGGGGCAAACCAAAGGAGAAAGAACGGCTTGCCTGGGAGGCAATTTCCACGCGGAGTTGCGAAGCACTCAGGGAGCATATCAACGAATTCTCTGACGGTGCCTACAGCGCCGAGGCATCAGAACTGCTCGACGCTAGAAAGATGATCCCAGAGGAAAGTTGGCTAACCGAATTTCAAACATTGACTCTCTTCGAGCCCTCCTCAGCACAAGGTTATTCGACGGTCGAAGACGCGCAGAAAGCCGCCTTGCAAAGGGGCAAGCTACAGGCGGAGGATCTATGTGAGACGCATCCGACCCGGACTATTATCGGTATCTCTCGAGCGACGTGAAGGTAGATCAATGGGAATGCGAAACCCACGGCGGAAGCAATTATTGCGCCTTCGCTGGAGAAGCACTTTGCCAGATGGAAAGCAAGGTTGTTCACCTAAGGGAGGAGTGTGGTTGACAGCCATGATCGCCTATCGAGCACGTCGGCTACGTTTAAGCGCGCTGCGTTGCAGCAAATCGATAGGTAGGTCAATGTCTCCTTTGGGAAAATTGGGATGTGAAACGCGCTAGGGCGACCTGAACTTTGCAAAGCCCGCTTCTCTAATTGGGTGTTTGGGTCAAGCTCGTTTTCCTTGTTCTCTGGGTCATTGTCACTCATCCGGGTCACACTTCTCTTCGCAGTCTGGTTGATGCTTTGATTGCACCGCTGCACGCATGTGTTGGATCGGCAGTGGAGAGCCTTACTTCCTGGCGCGCTTCAAGATGCGCTGCGAACTTTTTCGGCTTCTTCCACGAACCTCGTCCGGTGAGGACGACCCCGTTAGAATTGGGTAGTTGGCGTTTTAGATCATGCCGTGCCTCCCACCTGGTCCTGACGGAATTCCGTGCCATCAATCCACATGCGATGGAGCAGAACGGCTAACTTTCGCGCTACAGCAACAACCGCTCTGCGTCGACCCTTGGTACGCATCAAGCGCATTCCCCAAGACTTGATTTGCGATTGCGCCATACTTCGCATGAGCAGCGCATTGCCCGCTGCGTAAAGTGCAGCACGGACATCACTGTCCCCAGCCTTTGATATGCGGCCTGGGTTGTCATGTTCTCCCGATTGGTATCGTCGAGGCGTAAGTCCAAAATGCGCGCCCACCGTACGGGACCTTTTGAACCGCGTGGGATCATCGACAGCCGCTTTAAAGGTCAGTGCTGCAATGGGTCCAACTCCAGGAACCGTCATCAATCTCAGGCAGACCTCATCATGGCTAGCGGCCCGTTTGACCCGCCGGTCCAGCTCCAGATATTGCTGATACAGCGCTACCCTTGCGTCGAGTAGCGGGACAAGGGCATGTGCCAGAACATCATCCATTTCGATTATAGGACGCACGATACCATCAAAGCTGCCATGCGAGACGGATTTGGGCAGGCGGATGCCAAATATCTTCAACAATCCACGGGTTTCATTTGCCAGATCCATCGTCTTCTTAAGCAACGCCTTACGTGTACTGAGCAGCGCGCGAAGGCCATGAGCCTCTCGGCTCTTCATATGAACCGGGCTGAACCAACCTGTGCGCAGAACATGCGCGATGCCCCTAGCATCATTCTTATCGGTCTTGTTTCTCATCGCTGATAGGGCTGCGTTCACCTGCCGCGCCTCCATGCAAACCACATCAAAACCTGCAGCCTGAAGTCCAAAGTAAAGATGTTGGCTCATCGTTCCGGCTTCTAAGCCGACACGTTCTATCGGAAATTCGAACTCAGAAAGGCACTCTGTAATGTCATTGACCTCGCAGGTCAGCTCGCGCTCTAGAAGGACATTGCCCTTTGTATCCACAATACAGAGCGCACATGACCGAAGCGAAATATCGAGTCCAACAAAGTAGTCCATCATCTATCTCCCTTGTTCACAGCTATCCTGTGATCATACTGGGAACTCGACCTCAAAATAGAGGTAGCCCAATTACGCATACTTACTGCGCATAGCGGCCCTTGGTTCAGTCCGCGGCGAAAGTCCGCAATCCGCCCTTCGTGCCGAAATGTGCATGGTGCAGCAATTCGGACCACTTCCACCTCCCATCACGGTCGCGAACGGCCCACACCTGCCGTTGGCCAGATGTCCAAGCGCTGCGTTGCAGCTTCCCCGAAGCAGCCATTCGACACATTGTGCAGCATTTTTGTTGGCCGGATGGCAGTACTGCGGACAAAGCGTCAATTCGCTGAATCTGCTCCAACGGCCGCTTTAGCGGAGGAGATAGGCGCCCACCAAGCGGTCCGCATGCTGTGAACTTAAAAGCGGCTCAAGCGCGGCCAGTGCTGATGATAATCGTCGATGATTATTGGATGGCTATGGGTTCGGCCGTCCTTAACATGAGGGTGATCTTCTGGCAGGTCTTCGTGTGTGTGTTCAAAAGTCCCGCTATCGTCCCGCGTCCAAAGGACGACCCCGCAGATCATCCCCGCAGCGGCCAGCAAGGCAAGAACGGCAAAAGCCGTTGTTGGACTGGCCACGGTGATCAGCCAGCCTGCGAGAGGGTATGTCACCAGCCAGCAGGCGTGTGACAAGGCGAATTGTGCAGCATAAACGGCAGGTCTATCCTCGGCATGTGCGGATCGCTTGAGTAGTCGTCCTGATGGGGTCAGCACGGCTGAATAACCAATCCCGATGATCAGCCAGCCTGCGAGAAGCGGGAGCCATTGCGTATCGTAGATTAAAGACGTTGCGGACAGGCATAGAAGAGCGGTTACCAACAGTCCCGCTCCACCGATCATCACTGGGCGATCTGGCCGGTCATCTAAAAGTCGAGGCAGCAGCAGGGCCGCCAACATCGATCCTCCGCCAAAGGCACCAAGGGCTATTGCTACTTGAGTGTCGCCAAGGCCCAGATCGGAGCGGACCAGAACCACAGTGTTCACCAACACCATCGCTCCCGCCGTCGCTGCGGCGAGGTTGAGAGACAAAAGCCCCCGCAGGCGCGGCGTGGCGAGATATATTCGCATTCCTCTTGTGGTGCGGTCATAGATGCCGCGTGGGGCGCTCGGTTGCGGACCGGGCAGCAAGACAGACACGACCAGAAATGCTGATCCGACAAAACCGATCACGGTGCCGACAAACAGCATATGATAGCCGAGGAAGGTCAGCAGGATCGCGGCCAGCATCGGGCTGATGATATTTTCAAGGTCATATGCCAGCCGGGAAAGGGACAAGGCACGGGTGTATCGGTCTTCTTCTGGCAAGATGTCGGGGATTGTTGCCTGAAACGTTGGTGTGAAGGCGGCAGAAGCGGATTGCAGCACAAAAATCAGGATGTAAGCCTGCCAGACATCGGTCACGAATGGCAGGCACAGCGCCACTGCGGCCCGGATTAGATCAAGGCTGACCAGCATGGTCCGGCGTGGCCAGCGATTGGCAAAGGCTCCGGCGATTGGGGCTATGCCGACATAGGCCACCATCTTGATCGTGAAGATGGTTCCCAAAACCAGACCGGCCCGTTCACCTGATAGGTCGTATGCCAAAAGCCCCAGTGCAATAGTGGCCAGGCCAGTGCCGAGCAGGGCCACTATTTGCGCCAGGAACAGGTGACGGTAGGTGCGGTCGGCGAGGACGGAAAGCATAATGATCCCTCAAAGATATTTGATAATCGCTTTGAACTCTGCTGCGACAGGAGAGCCGCTGGAGCCAGTCTGCGCGGTGTCGAGACAATGATCTATATGGTCTTGGATCAATGTGCGCTTGGCTTGCTGGATCGCCTTCTCAACGGCATGAAGTTGCTGTGCGATGTCGGTGCACGGCTGCGCCTCTTCAATCATGTTAATGACGCTTAACAGATGTCCATTGGCACGTTTCAGCCGCTTGATGATTGCCGGATGGGTTGTGTGTGTGCTGTGATGTGCCATAAGAAACCTGTAACCCCCCCGGGGGGATGAGGCAAGTGGGACAAGGCTTGCGGAAATGAGCTGAATGGTACGGATAGCGAAAGACATATTGAAAGCTGTGCTGACCATCGCTTTGGTGATGGGCGTGATCTCGTCGTCCAATTCCCGTATGGTCTCTCACGATATCATCGAACTGGCCAAGATCGTTGCCCAGCATCTCGCTGAGATATCTGATCACGGCCATGCTCACGAGGACATCGTTGATGTAATGCATGCCTATCATGGGCATACTCATGATGTCGCGGATCATGATCACAACATTGCATACCTGTCCCCCCGCATATCGTCCAACATAGCGCTACCGACCCGAATGAACTGGGCATTAACCAGTGATGCAATGTCAGATCGCAGAGATTTCGATCTGGATCGACCTCCGCGCGTGTGATGCCGCGCCCTCTGCGCGTCTCAATCCAACATTCACACAACACGGAAAATCATAATGATACACTACCGATCCTACGGGGCGGGGGTTTGGTCGCATCCGATGCGGCAGCCTTTGATCCTATTGGCAATGGTCTTGCTGGCACTTCTGGCCTTCGCGACCACGGCCTATGCCCACGCCGTCACCCAAGGCGACAAGGGCTATATTCAGGAGGTCAGCGGCATGAAGCTGATCCCGTTCATGTATCTGGGGGCCAAACACATGGTCACCGGCTACGACCACCTGCTGTTCCTCTTCGGCGTCGTCTTCTTCCTCTACAAGATGAAGCACGTTGCCATCTACGTCAGCCTCTTTGCCATCGGCCACTCAACAACGATGTTGGCAGGGGTCTATTTCGGCTGCAATGTCAGCTCTTACTTGGTTGACGCCATCATCGGTTTGTCGGTCGTCTATAAGGCACTCGACAATCTGGGTGCCTATCAGCGCTGGTTTGGAGTGCAACCCAACACCAAGGCGGCGACGCTTATCTTTGGATTTTTCCATGGGTTGGGTCTGGCCACCAAAATTCTCGACTACGAGATCGCCCCAAATGGGCTGTTGCCAAATCTGCTGGCATTCAACGTCGGCGTCGAGATTGGTCAGTTAATCGCACTGGCGATGATCCTGATCGTGATGGGCTACTGGCGCAAGACTACCGGCTTCTGGAAACATGCCTACACCGCAAATGTCGTGATGATGTCTGCCGGGTTCATTCTGGTGGGATACCAGATGACCGGCTACTTCGTCGCTTGAAATTTTTGGAGAACACGAAAATGCATAACGGAAACAAACCAAACCTCGACGAACTGCCGACCTCGGCACAACTCATCAAATCCACGATCCTTGCCGCCGTCGCGGCAGTTGTGATCCTCGTAACGGTCGTCTTACCCTCGGAATACGGGATTGATCCCACAGGCATCGGCAAGGCCGTCGGGCTTGCCGAAATGGGCGAGATCAAGGTTCAGCTTGCAGAAGAGGCCGAAGCCGACCGCCTGCTGGAGCTTCAAGACAGTGGGACCGTCGATGAACAATCCAGTCTCGGCGGCGGTTTTTTCAGCTTCTTTGTTGGTGCCGCCCACGCTCAGACTGCTGAACCTGACTGGACGGACCACTACAGCGTCACGCTGGAGCCCGGCGAAGGGATTGAGGTCAAGCTGGTCATGGAAGAAGGCGCAGAGGCCGAATTCCTGTGGGTTGCTGAAAACGGTGTCGTCAACTTCGACCTGCACGGCGACGGTAGCGGAAAGAACATCAGCTACGAAAAGGGCCGTGCTGTTCCGGGAGATGAAGGTGTCCTTACGGCGGCCTTTACTGGCAATCACGGCTGGTTCTGGCGCAACCGCGATGGACAGGATGTGACGGTAACGCTTTATGTCCGTGGCGATTACAGCGAGATGAAGCGGCCATAAGAACCAGATGGCCCCTGCCGCATGGTGGGGGCCGTCTCTCCACTAGGAGACTTTGGCAGCGTCACAGTAATCTGGTAAAGTGGGCTCAAAGCCGCCTTGCGGCAGTGCGGCGGGTGAATGTTTACCCAGGGTTCGTTTCACTGGTCTGGCACACTACACCGGATGACGGCTGTCAGCCCAAAGCAGCTCCACGCTTGAGTGGTCAAGTCCAGGAGCTGCGCCTACAGGAAGGGCGGAGAGCTGCCGTTAGCTGCACCCGCATGGATCGTAACACTGCCTAGAAAAAGCAGCCATTCCTAGACCGAAAGGCACGACCACTATGCTGCGACTTGAACGGAGGGCAGCAATGCACAGCTAACGACGTTTGCAATATCATGCTTGCTCAGCGGTCTATCATCGCAAACTTGTCTTTCAGGTGTGACGCTGGATTCTTGTCTCAGGAATGGTCGCTGTACGGGCCTTATCGCTATCGAAGGGAACGAAGCCGAGAGGTGTAATTTGTGAAGGACATAGGACGATAAATTAATTTGTAGAAATTAGTTGTGAATTCTCCAGCATACGCAAATATTCGAGCAGCAGTCGAATCAAGGACTGGGAGGAAACAACCACCCCGTTCCACTTGTTTTCGTTGTTCTCTGAGTTTGCCACCTGTTCGCAGAAATTATTTAGAACCTTATCGCGCAATTCTGCCGCCGTGGGTTGAGAATTTTGTGCCGTCAAATCATCTCGACGTCTTTCATCGGGGGGGAAGGCTACAATAGTTATTGCAGTTCACTCCGACACGTCAGAGGCAGAATTGAAACCGCCAAGGTCAGCTCCGCCCTGTACTGTGACTACCCACATCAGCAAGAAAAATGCGCGCCCCGTTTGGAGGACGCGCATTCAAGAAAAAAACCTACAGGCAACCTCAGCCAAACCCTGCTGCACCCGAGGCGGCGGCACCAAGCCTGTTGTCTAAAAGACCGTATTAAGGCCAGCAGAAAGGCAAGCCGAAAAGCCAGCCACCATGACCCCGATCAGAAGATAAAGTCGCTAATTCCCAGATCCGCCATGACGACATCAAGCAAAGTGATAGAATTGCCGTTGCCATCGTTTATCACCACATCCACCCCATCCTGGGACATGTGATTGTGCCGCAGATCACGCAAATTGATGATCTCCTCAACAGCAGACAAGTCAATTTTCTCGGCGCGTTTGAGCTCATTAAAGTCTCGGATGGTATCATGCCCAAAGGCTCCGGAGAACACAAAGGTGTCTGCCTGATTTCCACCAGTCAGAATGTCGTCTCCTGCGCCGCCAATCAACCTATCAGCACCGTTATTGCCGAAGAGGCGATCATTGCCTGCGTTCCCTGACAGCTCGTCTTGTCCTGCGTTCCCAAACAGACGGTCCCTTCCACCCCCTCCGGAAAGCAGATCATCGCCTGATCCAGCGCGGACAATGTCATTTCCGCTTCCGGCGTTGACGGTATCGTCGCCAGTGCCTGCCAGCAAAAGATCACGCCCGCCCAAACCAGAAATCAAGTCGTCGCCTCCCAAGGCGTCGATGCTGTCACGATCCAGGGTGCCGGTCAGAACGTCATCCCCTTCTGTGGCGACATTGGCACCGCTGCTATAGGTTTCTGACGCCAGAAAACCCTGACCGATCACCGCATTGCCAACCTCAGCTATGCTGGCGACAAAAACCGTGTCCTCACCAAAGGTTGCCTCAGAACCGGCGGCGATGGTGACATCGACAAAGGTGGCGCCAGCCTCAACGGTGAATTCCGCATCAACTGTGGTTGCCGCGCGGGAATAATCAGCATCGGCGGCGGTCAGGGTCACGGTTCCGGAAATGGCTTCTGCGGCCTGCGCATCCAGAGCGACGCGCACAGTCACAAAGGTCGTCCCGGCGGATCCACTGGCCTGCACGGCATCAATATTGGCGATAACCTCCGGCGCGTCCCCGATCGCGCTGTTGATTGTATAGCCGCCAAAAGAGCCAAAATAGGTGTCAGCAGTCAAGAAATAGGTGCCTGCAATCGAAGGGGTAAACGCCAGGGTCGCTTCTCCCCAGGCGCTGGCACTGTAGGAATAGCCAGAAGAAATGGCCTCACCTGTTTCGTCCAGAACCTGCATCAGGGCGCCGGAAGTCGCGCCATAAGGAGAATCCGCCTGCGTCATGACAAAATTGTAAACTTGGCCAACTTCGACTTCTATTCTGTAGTAGTCGGTTTCGCGGATACCGTCGGATCCGTTGATGACGCCCGTGATAGAGCTGCCGATTTCAAAGTCAGGCGCCCCGGCTATCACGCCGCTGTCTTCGTCTTCCAGATAGTCCGCTGCGATCCCGACCATGGTGACCGTGTAGCTGCCGCTTCCAGTGACGCGTATATCGGCAAAGTCCGAGGGATGCGTTGTCGTATAGGTCAGCGTATTGCCACTCACCTCTGCCGCGACGGGGTTGCCGTCGTCCAGCATTTCAAAGGACACACCCTCTCCTTCAAGCACAAACGTATAAGGTTGACCCACCGCCATGGAGGTTCGGATGTAATCCCCGGTGTCGCTGCCGCCTACGGTGCCGCTGACACGATACCCAGGCTGAATGAAGCCACCGTTGTTTTCGCTATAATCAAAGGTGTCGGTCCAATCGGTGGTCTCTGTAACAGTATACACGTCAGTAGCTCCTCATGTGCGCGTCGCTGAATTCTGCGATCTGGCCCCCGCTTATCTTCGTCGCGATCTGGTCTCTCTGGAGGTCGCCGGATAGAATTTCTCCCGGAAACAGGCTAGGTGAAAAACCGGTAATTCTCCACAAAAATTAGTGCCCTGTGCGAAAGTAACGCACGGCCCAATTTTCCTAAACTGACATTCTCCAAGTGGAATGCCTTCTCGTGCACGGTGCCCCTGCTTTGTGGCCCGATCAACTCTCTTTCGCCCATTGTTTCCTTGTTCAGTCATCCAACACGCGGCTCTAACGCGATTTCTGGTCTCCGTAGTGTGGGGAATGTGGTTTTGTGTCTGTTTGGCACCCATTCGAACAGACCGGTTGAGCCGTATTAGTTCGGTTTTGGCTGAGAATACCGTCATGTTGAAGCCGGTGGTGCACGGAGCCCGTGGATCGCCGTCAGGATGCGGCGGAAAAGGTCACCGTTGACGGCAATCTCAGCGAGTTGAAAGGTAATAGCGTGGGCGTGCCTGACAACTCGGGCACTAATCTTGATTAGACGGGTTTGCGGGCGTACCCTCATTGATATGCTGTTCTGCGGTGCCATGCTGATTGTAAAATCGGATGATCCAGTCCGGCTCCATGGGTAGGTTGGTCACAACAAAGCCGACGCGCGGGAACAACTCCCGGGATGCCACTCGACCTTGGCGACAACACGGCGGGGTTTGTTCCAGGGTGCCGCCTGATACTCAAAGTCGCCGTAGACGCACTTCACACCTTTTGGTGGGCATCCGACTGGGCGCTTGAGCAGATGCGCAATCCTGCCCTGAAGGACACGATTGGCGTGAAGCCGGTTGGCGTGGAAATAGCCCGCTGTTTCCAGCGTTTTGTATAACTCCGGGATGGCGAAGGCGGAATCGACCCGAAAAAACCGCATCAGGTGACCGTCTGCATATCGCTCGATGACCGGCTTCAGAACGGTCTGCCGCCCGAAGACTGACTGGCGCAACAGACCAACCAGCGAGTGCAGACAATTATGGCCAGTGCGCGTTTCTCTCAACCATCCACCAGCAATGGCGTGCAGGCCGAGGACTTCATCGAGTTCTCGGAACAACAGCAGGCCGCCGTTAGAACTGATCTTGGAACCATGGAATTCCAGCCGCACCCGCCGGTCAACACCAAGCCGAACATCAACCGTTTCGCTTGCACCCTAAGGTGATCCACGACCTGCCCCCTTCATCCGAATTAACATGTTGAAATATAATACATTACTGGCAGTTATAGGTGCGAAAACGTCATGTTACTTGGGGAATGTGGGACCAAAGTAGACCAAGGTCGGGATTATCGACTTAGCCGACCTTAAGCCATAAAAAATGTTGCGCAAGATGTCGAACGGCCGGTTTGGTGAAGCTGCACCGCAGCGCTCGGTCACGAAGCGAACGGCAGGTCAGGGCCGTTCGCGCGATGTACCATGTCCAGCACCCCGCACTTTGCAAATATTGCTTTCTACGCACGGCTGCCGTTGCCGGTGTTCACGCCAACCAAACCGAGGTACCGACGCCTGGATGACTGCGCCCAGTGCATCACTTCAAATCAACGAAGATTTGCGAGACGACACCAGCTTCAAGCAGGGCGACCTTGATCTCATTGATCGCACCGATGTCAGCTGAGCTGACGATGACCACATCGTTGACCACCAGTGAATACAACGGCGCGTCGGGCTCAAGGTTGGCCAAATATTTCTCTGCGGCCAGTTGAGACTTCGGGCCCCATTTGCCGTCATAGGCGACGCCAATCGTATACTGCGCGTCCATGATCATTTCTTTACTGACGGATTTGCCTTCGTTCAGATCCAGCAAGACCTTTTGAAGCTTTGCTTCATCCGTGATGCGCTCCGGAACGAACACGTTTGTGCAAGTCTCGACTTCTCTGTATTTGGTGACTGTATTGGTGCTGGTTTCATTGGCGATGGCTCCGCCAACGATAGCACCGACGGCAGCGCCGGCATTTTTATCGGTCACAACCTTCCCGATCACGCCGCCAACAATCGCTCCGCCGATTACTTTTTCGGGACTTCCGCCTTTCACGGTTTCTTGATACGGCACCGTTTGTGTCTCGCATTTTGTCTCGTATGAACCGGCAAATACCTGAGATGCTATCAGAACAGCCGTCGCTGCTGTCGCCAAAATTTTCATGTCTCGTTCCTCCTTATGCAGGTCAACCTAGTCTAGCCCCCGCACCTTACGACTATCAGCCGTTCACCCTCTGGCGACGCAAACGCTTTTGCCGGTGATCCAGCCTGTTCTCTTGATCTTGTGGCTAACTAGCTATGCCCTCAACTGTTATTCAATATCATGGCAGGATTCCGCTAGTTCTGACGAGTGGGACGGGTGTTCGTAGCGCCCCGATAGGGTTCAAACATTCTTACTTTGAAGCGAACGACTAAGGCGACTTAACTGCTACTAAGTTTGGGGCAGCCAATGGCAGCTTTGTCCTGAGATGTGTAAATTTGAGCATCCTTTGACTCTGCAGTTGCAGCGAACGGCAGGATTGACGTGCCGCACTGCAACAATGATGACCACCGGCGGACGTCGGCTAATGGGATGTACCGGCTGCTTCACCCAGCAGGTTAGGCTGAGCCTAGTTCACCTGCATTTAGGAGAAGTAGCATGGCGAAGACAGAGTTTGATGAACTGATGTCGATTGGCATCGATATCGGCAAAGATACGTTTCATTTGGTTGGTTTTGACCAAGATGGGCAGCGCGTTCTGCGCAAGCAGATCAAGCGCCTCGCTTTGATAACGACATTCGAGAAGTTGCCGCGTTGCGTGGTCGGCATGGAGGCGTGTCTAAGCGCTCACTTTGTCAGCCGCACCCTGCGCAAGATGGGTTTTGAGCCTCGGATCATCCCTGCGATTTACGTGAAGCCTTTCAACAAAGGTCAGAAGAACGACTACAACGATGCTGAGGCCATCGCAGAGGCTGCGCTGCGGCCGAACTTGAAGGCGGTCTCCGAGAAGACGCAGGACCAGCTCGACCTACAGGCATTGCATCGTGTGCGCTCACGTCTGGTGTCGCGTCGTACAGCAACGATCAATCAGATCCGCGCCTTTCTGATCGAACAAGGGATCACTGTCCGCAAAGGCCTGCGCGCGCTGAATAATTCCTTTGAAGCGATCCTGGAGGAGCGCAAAGATGAGATATCACCGCGGATGCGATCTATCCTGATCGGCCTTTACGGCGACTGGATGTGGATGGATGACCGTATCGACAAGGTCTCAGCAGAGATCGAAGAGATCAGCCGTACCGAGGAGAACTGCCGAAATGTCATGACGATCCCTGGTATTGGTCCGATGATTTCCACGGCGATGGTCGCGGCGGTAGGTGAAGGCGAAGCCTTTGATCGCGGTCGTGACTTTGCGGCCTGGGTCGGCCTCGTTCCCCGACAATACAGCACCGGTGGGCGAACGATCTTGGGGCGGATCTCAAAACGAGGAAGTCGATATCTACGGATGCTGTTCGTCCAAGCAGCAAAAGTCATCATGATGCGGCCACATCGATGGCCCGACTTTAGCTTTGGCGAGTGGCTAATACATGCATCAGAACGCATGCATCGAAACAAGGCTGCCGTCGCCCTTGCAAATAAACTGGCGCGCATGGCGTGGAGCATTTTGAGACATAAAACGGCATTTGACGTGCCAAGAGATGAGGTTGCTGTCGGTATCTGATCGACCCTCAGCAATCCAAAGGAGTTCGCGATAGATAGCAAAGCATGGAACGGAAAAATTACGCCCCCAGAGTCTGACGGCCCAAATGGTCATAATCGACCTGTCCGCTAATGAGATCACGGCGCGTGCGTAACCCCAACAAGGCCACGACCCGCGTGTCGATCAACAGGCCGGATACATATGAGCGACTTCCGAGATCATGCCAGAAATCATTTGCGAACAGCAGCCGGTACATACATTTGGGCCGTTTGTGTTGATCGACACCAAGGGCGGAAGCCGGACTTTAGCTGCGTCTGCGACGGTTCCGTGCCAGACAGGCAAAAGCGACCATTCAAGGCCTTGCGGACCGAAACCCACATGCTGCGTTGCGCACCAAGGTCAGCAAAGCGCCGCAGAAAGTGGGCTGTGCAAACTCCAAATCTCTTGTTGCTATAGGATAACCTGACCGACCCGAATAGGATGATAGTATGCTCGTAGTAGTACTCTGCTTCGGCCAGTTGCCGGTTCACGCTCGGTTTTGTCCGAACTCAGCCGGTGCGCACAGGGCATGTAGTTCGTCGGTCCCGGTGTCGGCCCTACCGCGACTATCGGATACCTGCCGAGAGATCGGACGTCGGGGCCGAAGCCGAAGACAGCTTTCAAGGGGCGGGCTCTGCAACGGTTTCCTCTTCCAACCCATGGCTAACCCTGTACGTTGTGATGAAGCAACTAGGGAAAGATCATGGCGTGGATTAAGACAGTGCCGTTCGCTGAGGCTACCGGCAAGCTCAAGAGACTCTATGACCGTGTAACCGGTCCTAATGGCAATGTTGACAATATCATGATGGTTCATTCCCTCCGTCCCCATTCGATGGAAGGGCATATGGCGATTTACAAATACGTCCTGCACCATAGCGGCAACACTGTACCTAAATGGTTCCTTGAGGTGCTCGGGGTCTGGGTATCGTCGTTGAATGACTGCGCGTACTGTGTTGAGCACCATTTCTCGGGATTGCAACGTCTGTTAAAGGATGAAGAGCGGGGATTAGCAATTCGTTCAGCTATCGAGGCACGTGACCTTTCTTTCGCCCCCTTAGACGATGCTCAAAAACAGGCAATGGGCTATGCACTCAAACTGACAGTTGAACCGTCTAAGTTGGTGGAAACTGACGTTCAGGCGTTGCGGGATGCTGGCTTCGATGATGGGGAGATTTTGGAAATCAACCAAGTTACAGCCTATTTTTCCTACGCAAATCGTACTGTTCTAGGGTTGGGTTGCTCAATCAAGGGCGATGTGTTGGGGCTTAGCCCAAATAATTCAGACAACCCAAACGATTGGGGTCATACTTGATAGAATGGCTAGGCACAGGTCGCTGAAGATCTGGATGGTGGCTACGCATCCCTTTCAACCTCCACCGTCCGCATTCCAACCTCACAGGTATAACACCAGCGGAATATGCGAACCGATCACAAAACGACTATACCCTGAACAGAGTTATCTTATTCAAGGGGGCCTTCAAACGGTTCAACAGACCGACCAGACCGTTGTTCATGCTCAGTCTTCCGCCTCAAATACCCTTCTCACCGTTCGATCTGTCGAAAGGCCACATAGTCCTGGACGTACTCCGCCTCAGGATCGACTTCATCCAGACCATAGAACCGGTTCGACGTGGGCAGCGCCACCCCGCACACCCGCTCCGACGCAGTAGCCATCACCCGTTTCAGCTCCCCGACACGGGTATAGTCGATCAAGTAGCTGTCATGAACTGAAAGAACCGGAACTGCCTGATCGCAGAAATGGCGGTGAACGAACTCCGTGATCTGCCGTCCAGGTTCATCAGTCTGATCCCGTGATCCTTGAACAGCAGGTCGGCCAGATGCGGAGACCGCTCAAGAAAAGCGGCGAGAAGCATCTCAAGCTGCTCATTGGTCAGGGTCTTGCCAGCGTGCCCAGTTGGGAAACCATCGCGAAACCCCTTGAAGGCAGCGCCCTTGGCCCCCGCGTTGATAGCCGTCAGAACGAGCCGATTTATGAGTTTTCGCTGTAGCCCAACGGAACTCCCCCCCAGCAGCCCCTCTGACACGTCGTAGGGATCGCCAGTCACCTCAACTCCTGCCTCAAGGCTCAGCATCGAGACGTGTAAACTGCGGAAATCGACCTCGACCACGGGAGTGCCACTGATGAAGATCTTTGACCACCAGTCGCTGTTTATTTTCCGCCGCCAGACGCCGTAAAGACATCTATTTTGCAGAGGGCCCGTGGATTACGCGCTCAAACGAAGGCGATGTCGTCGCTGAGTGCCTGGAACGTGTCGATCCCCAGGATCGTCAATTCGTGCCTGCCGAAATCAAACAACAGTCCTCCGTCGATCTCTTCGACAATCCTCGAGAGATCCCGCATCCCGAGAGAGCCGTCGCTTCCAAGATCGCGGTCAAATAAAACAGTATCCTTGTTGTTCTGGAAATCTAGGATCTTGTCCTTGCCGCTGGTGAACACGAAGCTGTCTCCACCACCGCCGCCGTTCATTTTGTCGTTGCCGTCTCCTCCTTCGATCCGATCCTTGCCACCGCCGCCGTTGATCTTATCATTGCCTGTATTGCCAAGGAGCGTGTCATTCCCAGCGCCGCCCAGGATAACATCCTTACCACCGCCACCATCGACATAGTCGGCCTTGCCCTTAACGGCGAATTTTTCGTTCTGATCGGTGCCAATGATGTACTGTGCCTGTTTCGCCCCGTAGCTACTGACATCGAAAACATTCGCCATCACGGCACCGCCGCTGTTGTCCCCGTTACTGGAGGTCCAAGTCACAGCGACGTCGCCGTTCTTCAGCGTTTCAATTGCAGCATCGTTTTGATCGCCCGACTGCTGGTCGTTGACGCGCTCCTCTTCGCCGAGCTTCCAACCTCGGGCGCTGAAGCGTTGCATATAGACGTCATCATTTCCGCCGCCGTCATCTGTCCAGGTAATCGCAAAGCCGCCGTCGTTGAGCGCAGAAATTTCAGGCAGCGTTTGATCACCCTTGCCCGTGTCCACTGCAATTTGCCCCGCACGGGCGGTAAAATCGTCGTTGAACACTTGAACATAAGTGTCGAAATCCCAATCGGCCTGGTTCGAGGAGCGTTCGTCGCGTTCTTGCCAAGTGATCGCAAACCCGCCGTCCTTCAACACCGCGACATGAGGGCGGGAGGCGCTGCCGGTCGCACCGGAGCCTACGACATCAAAACGGCCGTTGTAATCGGTGTCCAGCCTCGTGTCGTAATTGAACGAGCCGTCCAGCAAATCCTGCTGAAAGATCTGAAAAATGATCTTGCCGTCGCTGGCGTCGGGTGCGTCAGACTGGCTGGAAACAACAATGTACTCTTCCAGAGATCCAAAGCGCCGATCGGTTATGTTGCGCAGGAACGCGGCATCGCCCCAGTTGGTGGATCCGAACGGTTCGGAGATACCGAACAGTTCCTCGCCGCTCAGGTTCGTGCGGAATGTATTGGCATCAACGCCTTCGACCATGAAGTTGTATTCAAACCGCGGCTCGTCCTTCGAATACCATGCAGTCAGGAACTTGTCGCCGCCGAGCGACGATACCGAGATGTCGATAAGATCGTCATGGATATTGCTGTTGCTCTGCGTGTTCTCACGCTGAACCTCGTACAGCATATAGGACACGTCAGACGAGTCAGTTTCAAACCCGAAGAGTTTGGAGCGCACCTCGTAATTCAGGCCGGGGAACCGGGTTGGTGTTGGTGGACCGTCCGGATCGCCCGACAGAGCAATTTGCATCGTCGACTGCCAAACCCACATGCCACTCCCATCTTCGTTGAAGGCGACATCGGGGCTTTCCTGATCCCCGTCTGTGAGATCTGCAATGGAAATCTCTGCGCCCGTTTTTCTGCCCCCTGCGGTGAAGTCCTGCCCAAAGACGCCCCAAAGAAAGCCGTCCTGGCCGTCGCTCTGCCAGACGACTTGGAAGCCGCCCGTTGCCGGATTGGCGGCGATGTTCGGGGATTGCTGGGCGTCGGTGGTGTAAGTGTTGACGCGGAACTCTGTATCAAGCTGTGAGAATGCACTCATTATCTATCTCCTAAAACAAAAACGGGTAGTGCTGCGCGCTCGCAATGACCGCTTGCGGTAAGGTTGGCCTGCACGCGCTAGCCTTGCATTATCAACATTGATAAGATGCCTTGTGATTATGTATTTTTATCCGTGCCGGCGGGAATGGACCGCGGTCGCATTGAACAGGCGGAGCACGAAGAATGGACTCGATAGAAGACGACGGGCAGATCCCTGCCGATAGGAAAGCCCTGTTCTCAGAGCTCGTCCGGCTAACCTATGCTACAATAGCAGAGCCAGAAAAATTCCATGATCTCATAATTTTATGGGAGAGCTGCCTGACAGAACATATCGTTTCCGATACTTCAGATGCCGACAGTCACGAGCTGTCCGGACATCTCAACAGTGCCTTGCAAATTTTCGATCGGATCGGCCGGATTCAGCGGGATCAGGACCGCGCCAAAAGGTTGCTCGAGTCCTTTTTGATGCCTGCCCTGATCTGCGGTGCCGAGCGCAATGTGCTGCATATCAACGACCGACTGAGCACTATGCTGGGCAAAGCGAACCCAGTCGAACTTTTGGAAAACAGCGACTTGGGCGATCAGGTGGCAAACTGGAGGGAAGAGCAGTCTGCGGCGTTTGCCCATGTGCCCGAAGCTGCTGGTGAAATGGAGGCCGCGATTGTCACTCGGCTACCAAATGCGCTGCATGGGCTGGACGGGGGCGGCCAGCAGTTTCTTGTCATTTTCAGTAACATCGACGAGGATAACCAAGTCTGGAACGTGATTGCAGACAAACACGGTCTAACGCAGGCGGAAATCCAAGTTCTTATTCTGCTCGCCAAAGGATTGAAGGCCGACGAAATCGCCGCTGTAAAAGGCGTTTCCATCAACACCGTTCGTGCCCATATCCGCGGTCTGCTTGAGAAAAGCGGCAGCCGCACACAAGGACAGCTGGTGCGCTCCAGCGTCTTTCTGCTCAGCCAGTTCCAGAGCCTCAGCCTCGTATCTCGGGCGTTTTATCCCGCCGAGACTACCGAGCCGATGGACGCCCGCATGATCCTGCCGAGCGGGCGAATGATCAGCTATCGCGAGTTCGGCGCTCGTAACGGCCGCCCTGTCCTGTATCTGCATGGGATGATGGCGGGCCCCGATCTGCCTGAACACCTCAGGACCGATGCCTTACGCAGGGGCATTCGCATTCTGGCCCCCTCCCGGCCAGGCTTTGGCAAGACCGATACGATTCCGGCGGAAGGGATGGAACTTGTGCGCCAGTCCTGCCGAGACCTTTTGGCCTTTCTCGACATGTTATCGATCGACCGTGTTTTTATCATCGGCAATCTCTCGGCGGTTGGAATCGCCGTGAATTTTGCGGACCGGTTCCCGGACCGCTGTGTCGGCGTTTTGAATGCGGGCTACAGCGGCATTGTCACGGAAGAGTTGATCGAGGGCATGACCACCATGTCGCGAACCTTTGCGCGGACTTATCAACGCTCGCAAACCGCCATCCGCTTTCTGACCCGTGCCGCCATCGCGTCGGTTGACTTTCTTGGCGCGCACAGGATGATGCGTCGGCATCTGGGTGCCTCACCGGTCGACCTGGAGTACTGCGAGCGCACCGGATGTTTCGATATGATGGCAGAAGGGCTGAAACACGCCATTGCGCAGGGGGGCGATGCCTTCATCAAGGATGGATATCTTGCGGTCACCGATTGGAGCGATGTGATCGAACGGCTTGATGGGCGTGTCATGATCTTCGCACTCCTGGGTGAACAGGACCGCATCTCACCGCATCCTGTGCTACGTGACCGTCTTGCGCAGTTGCCGGGCTACAATGTCGAATTTGTACCCGACGCCGGCCAACTCGTGCTGTTTCAAGCGTGGCGATCAGTATCGCGTCATATTGATGCTGCATTTTCTGCATCACGGGCATCGTTGAGGTGAAGACAAAAGGCTGTATCACAGACTCGCGCTTTGAAGCCGGGAGCCGACTTTGTTGCACAAATCGTTTGAGGAGATTCATGTCGTGAATCCAGTATGATAGCTGGGAGGCATGAGGAGCTGGGCCCCGACGAAGTACAAGACCACAAACTGGTCGTCTTACAATGACAGCTTGAAGCAGCGTGGATCGCTGTCGATCTGGTTTGATCCCGCGCTGGCCTGGGTGCCGCCGCCTAGTGGCAAGCGCGGTCGACAACAGAGTTTCAGTGACGCAGCGATCCAGACTTGCCTGACTTTGAAGGTGCTGTTCGGGTTCCACCACATGAAAAAGGCGAGCGGCGAGGGCACGACCACATTTGAGGAGGCTCACAAGACCTTTCACATGGCCCTGCTCGCAAACAGCGGATCCCCCATGCTCGAACGGTTTTGCGCCCAACTTTATGATCTCAACATACGTTATCGCTACCTCGCGGTGAGCAGCACCACATATCAACGCAGAGATGTTTCGGCTGAGCACGACAGTATTCTGGAAGCGGCCGTGCAGCGTGACGCTGACCGCGCCTCCACCGCCTTACTGAATCACTATCGCCTGACCGGCGACTATTTGTCCCGCGGGATGGACGCTTAGGTATGAAATTTTAAACGATTTAATTGGACTGATAGCAATAATATCGATATTATCCAGTTGCAGCTCTTACTTTGAGGACGGAAATGCAGCGAAATCGATTTCTTGGGGACCTGTTGGCCCAACTGCTTGATCGCCTTGGCGTAATGCGCAGTAAGGAGGATTCCCCCTCCCTGGCGCCGAGGGTACGATCACCGGCTCCGCCACCGGTCAACCCGCTCCTCCGGGAGAGGTCGGCATGATCAAAGTCCGCAGCGAAAATGTCTTTCAAGGCTACTTGAACACGCCCCAAAAGACCGTGGAAGAACTGCGGGACACAGGCTTTTTCATCACCGGAGATCTGGGTATCAAACCCGACGATGGACGGATCTGCATCGGTGGACGCCAGAAAGACCTGATCATCTCGGGCGGCCACAACACCTACCCCAAAGAAATCGAAGACGTGATCAACGACATAGACTGTGTGCTGGAAAGTGCGGTCTTTGGCGTGTCGCACCCGGATTTTGGGGAAAGCGTGCTGGCTGCCGTCCTTCGTGAACCGGGTGCTTCGCTGCAAAGCGACACGGTCGCGGCGCTGGTTGAGCCGCTGCTGGCGCGCATCAAGCACCCCCGCCGATACATTTTTTGCGCAGGCCTGCCCCGCAACACAATGGGCAAGGTGCCAAAAAACCTGCTGCGGAACGAACACAGCATTTAGCACGCGAAACCGCCGTCAACGAGCGGGACGCAAGACCGGCGATTACGCCAAAGCCATCTGGGAGGATGACACGTGAAAACAATACTTAAGCTTGCTACAACAGGCCTTTTGTTGGCCTCAACTGCTGTGACCGCACAAGAGGTTCCAGGCCCCAAAGTAAACTGGAGCCTGTCGATGTGGGGCAATCCCCGCGCACTCTCGGTAGGCATGGAAGCCATCGCAGACCGCGTAGAGGAGGCCACAGGCGGCAATTTTAAGATCAACATCTTCTACGGTGGGCAGTTGTCGGCAGCGCGTGAGAATCTCGATGGGCTGCAACTGAACGCCTTTGAAGGGGCCGCGATCTGCAGCTTCTACCACCCAGGAAAAAACCCCGCGTGGATGGTGTTCTCGTTGCCATTCCTGCCGCTTGGGGATCCCGAGGTGGATCAATACGTGCGCGCCAAAATGTTTGAACATCCTGCCATCGTCGCCGATATGGCCACATGGAACGCCATTCCTTATATGTCCGGCCTGCTGCCGCAGTATGAAGTCTTGGGCAAGGGCGATGCGCCACTGGAATTGTCCGACTGGCAAGGCCTGCGCGTGCGGGCTGGCGGCGGTCTTGGCAGCGCCATGGAGGTCCTTGGTGCGACCAAGCAAAGCCTGCCTGCTGGCGAGACTGCAACCGCATTTCAACGCGGCGCCGTTGATGCGGCGGCCTTCCCCTACACCTATGCGCATGTGTCGTTTGGTATTTCAGAAGAAGCCGATTGGTTCACCTCCAATCTTGCGCCCGGCACGTCGGAATGTGGTTGGGTTTTGAACAAAACCGCTTTTGAGGCCCTGCCCGAGCAGTATCAGTCACTGCTGATGGATTTGCGCAAAACCGGCATGGATCTCGAACAGATTGCCTATGCAGAACAGGACGCGGTTAACCTGCCGATCTTCCGCGAAACCATGCAAGAGATCGTCTATTCTGACGCGCAACTTACTGAATTCCGCGCAATCGCAGGTAAACCAGTCTGGGACGCATGGATCGCAGCAAATGCGGACAAGTTCGACTCGCAGGCCGTGTTCGACGCCATCTTCACCTACGCTGACGAAGCCGTAGCACAGTAAGGCTGCGCGCGGGTCTGGCCCTTACTTGGGGCTGGACCCATCTTTTCCATTACATCGTAAGGACCCCTTATGACACACCAACCTGACGCTGCTGGGACCCTATTGGGCCGCTTGCATCGCGCCTTTATTCCTGTCGAGGATCTCGCAAACCTCCTCGCCGCTCTTGCGATCGTCATGTTGATGGTGCTGGGCGTCTTGCAAATCGTTATGCGGACGGTCTTCAACACCCCTATCTCCGGTTACATCGACCTTGTTGAGCTCTCCATGGCGAGCATGGCGTTTCTTGGTGCCGCGTATTGCCAGCGCCTTGGGAGCCACATCCGAATGGAACTTTTGATCGGGCACCTGAAGGGTCGCAATCTGTGGCTGCTAGAGGCTTTGGGAATAGCCCTCGCGATGTTCATAATTGGCGTTCTGGTCTACTATAGCTTCGGGCATTTTCTACGGTCCTACACCCTGGGTGACACGACCATGGATGCGGAATACCCCGTCTGGCCGTCAAAACTACTTGTCCCTGTTGCCTTTTCTATCTGGTGGATCAGGCTCGCGTTGCAACTGGCGGGATCCTTGCGCATGGTCCTCTATCCCCATGCAACACCGGTTGCGGTGGTCGTGGCCAAAGAGGTTGCAGAGCAGGCACAGGATGAAATCCACGAGGTCATGGGAGACGACGCTGACCTACCCAATTCCAGTTCTGATTTGGAGGGTCGAACATGATTATCGGTATTGGAATGTCCGACCCGTTTCTGGTCGGTGTTATCACGTTGTGCCTGCTGCTGCTTTTGATCACAATCGGCGTACGGGTGGTTTTCGCCGCCGCAATCGTTGGCCTGCTGGGGCTGGTCGAACTGCGCGGCTGGGGCCCTGCGGCTGGGATTATCGGCACTATTCCCCACTCAAAATCATCGTCCTATGCTCTCAGTGTGCTGCCGATGTTTATCTTTATCGGCTTTCTCGCCTTCCATGCAGGCATGACACAACAGCTGTTTGATGCAGCCCGCAAATGGCTGGGCTGGTTGCCCGGTGGCCTGGCCATCGCGACGGTATTTGCCACTGCAGGCTTTGCAGCTGTTTCAGGGGCCTCGACGGCCACATCTGCTGTGTTCAGTCGCGTCGCCATCCCCGAGATGCTCAAATACGGATATGACCGCAAGATGGCAGCGGGAGTTGTAGCATCAGCTGGGACGCTAGCCACGTTGATCCCTCCCTCGGCGATCCTTGTCATTTATGCCATTATCGTTGAACAATCCGTGGGTAAACTGCTTCTGGCGGGCTTTCTGCCGGGCCTTGTGTCCGCCTTGATCTACGCTGGAATCATCGTGGTCTGGGCAATGGCAAAACCCGAGGCCGCCCCGTCAGTTTCAGGATTCACCTGGGGCGAAAGGATGCGGACCCTGCCAGGCATTTCCCCGATTGTGCTCGTTGTGATCATTATCATGACTTCAATCTACAGCGGTTGGGCCACTCCGACAGAGGCAGGCGCACTGGGAGCCGCCGTGGTATTTGCTATAGCACTTGTTCGCGGCACAAAACTGTCATCGATCAAGAACTCGTTGATGGAGTCAGCCAAGCTCACGGTAATGATCTTTTCACTGATCTGGGGAGTGCTAATTTTCGTACGCTTCCTGGGCTTTTCCGGCATCCCCGCGGCCTTTACAGAATGGGTTGTGGGCCTTGATGTAGCACCGATGACCATTATGATCTGCATCCTGCTGGCTTATGCGGTTCTGGGCATGTTCATGGATGCGATTGGAATGCTGCTGCTGACTTTGCCAGTCGTGTATCCTGCCGTCATCGCCCTCGGGTTTGACCCTATCTGGTTTGGTATCATTGCGGTCAAAATGGCTGAGATTTGCCTGATAACACCGCCGATCGGTCTCAACTGTTTTGTGGTCAACGGTGTGCGGCCAGATATCCCGTTGGGAGATGTTTTCCGTGGCGTGGCCTTGTTCTTCATCGCGGATGTGATCACCATTGCCGTGTTGTTGATTTTCCCTGAGATCGTCACTTGGCTGCCCAACTTCGACTTTGCAGCCTGGTGGGCAGGACTTTCTGCCGCCACATCATAAGGACCCTAGTCATGCGACTTCAAACATCTCTGCCGTTGGAAACTGCTACCCGAATTATCGCGGAAGCCCTGCGGCTTGGGCGCCAAGCCAGCCTTTTGCCGCTCACGGTGGTGGTGCTGGATGCCGGTGGGAAAATGGTCGCTATGCAATCAGAGGACGGCTCCGGTCTGATCCGATTTGAAGTCGCATTTGGCAAGGCTTATGGCGCTTTGGGCATGGGCATCTCAAGCCGCCTGATCCGTGATCGGTTGTCCGAGCGGCCCACCTTTCAGGCGGCTTTGGCAACCGCATCGGGGGGCCGATTGATCCCAGTTCCCGGCGGCGTGTTGGTAGAGACGGCATGGGGCATCACCCTTGGGGCCGTTGGAGTCAGCGGTGACACCTCAGAAAAGGACGAATACTGCGCGATTGAAGCCATCAAAGCTGCTGGAATGGCGCCTGAGCCAAGTGAAGCAAATCCCGAATGGCGGACTTCTTCGCTGTCAGATCACTATCCGGCCTCCACATAAACCGCCTGATCAAGATGGTGATGGGTCACTTGAAGGCGCGGCAACTCGGCATCCGCTGGGGCCACCAACTGGAAAGTGGATTTGCCCTCATACTTAAGCGGAATGACCATACAGCGTACAAAGCGGGTAAAAGCCACCTGATGCCTAGAGATCGCTTTTACTGGCGTATCTGTCGGTTCATACCATGTATCACCGGGCTCCATGAGCTGGGTGTTTCCAACCGTTTCTAACTGCAAGGAACCGCAGATCAAATGACGGAACCCAGCACCACTATGTGTATGACGCTGGGCCACCGCCCCAACAGGAAAGCAGACCTCATCAATCCGCAGCAGGGCTGGCCCCATGGGCCAGGTCACCGCCTGACTCGCAAAAACATGGGCCCCTTCAATCGCTTCTCCCGACAACACAAAAACCAAATCTGCGCTGGCCGACGCCCCCAAACCCACCTTTCCCGCAGGAGATGTGGTATCCATGTCTGGCAAAGCCGACCAGCTAAACGCGTGCTGGACCGAGGAATGGGAAAAGTCACACTGGCCAGATGTGAGGGACATAAACATAAGATAATCCTGCATTTTTGGTATCTCCACACTAGCATAAACCTCATGCCTGAATGAAGACACTTCTCGCTCTTGTAATGGCAGCACTCTCCGCAGGGGTACTAGGCTCAGGACTTCGGTAACGGGTACGGTTTAGTCAAGCCCTTTGTCGCAAGCACTTTGATCCGCCCAAGCGGGTCATTCACGTTCTTGCCGTCCCTAATTTCTCTGTCGCAGGTTCAGAATGAGGTCTTTTGGGCGCATGCTTCGGTTCGTGGTCAACGCTTTGGTTGCCAACATGATGCTGGTTCGATGTAATTCCGATGTGCCCATCTCATAGGCGTGCTCGACAAAAGTCGGCTACGGTCCTGACCACGGCATCATCGGAACCACGTCCTCGTGGGACCTCGAGATCCTGCGTTCGAACAGGTAACAGTCGGGCTATCATTCCATCAGGTAGCTTTTGGTGCGGCGTCCGATTGGAATTCTGTACCATCGATCCAAATCCGATGGAGTATGACTGCGATACGGCGCGCAAGTGCGACCATCGCAATTTTGCGGCCACGGCGTTGGGCGAGTTGCGCTCCCCAAGTTCTCAGCCAAGTCGACCGACCACGATTCATCATGACGGTTGCAGCTTGACACAATGCCCGCCTCAGGTTGACATCGCCTGCCTTGGTAATGCCACCAGATACATCTCGCTCACCGGATTGGTTGCGCGACGGCGTCAGACCAACCCAGGGACCAATTCTCTTTGAAGACCGGAAGCGTGCCGGATCATCGACGGCTGCACGGAATGTTAGAGCAACAACTGGCCCGATCCCCGGCATCGTCATCAAGCGATGGCAAACCGGGTCTGCCTGCGCTAGGTGGCGTACATGCTTCTCTAAGGTTGCAAGTTCCTGCCGCAGGGAGGCTCTGGCACGAAGCATCGGTATAGTTGCGGCTTCCAACATAGGGTTACCATCCGCCAATTCGCGAATGCGGGTCTCGAACTTACCACGTGAGATCGCGCCGACCTTTAAGCCAAAGTTTCGCAACAACCCCCTCAGGGACATCTCCAGCGCGATCATGTTCTGTTGAATGGCTTTTCGAGCGCCGAGGACAGCGCGGGTTTCTTGGGCCGATATCGATTTACAATGCACTGGGCGGAACCAGCCAAGATGCAGCAGGCGCGCGATACCCTCAGCATCACGCCGATCCGTCTTGATCGGCATGGCCTTCAGAGCACCCTTCACTTGACGGGTTTCCATGAGCACGGCACCCAGGCCAGCCTCTCTCAAACCATGATGTAACCATTGCGATAAGGGGCCAGCCTCAAGGCCGATTGCCTCAATACTTCCATCCAGATCGCTCAACCAACGTGCCAACGCCTCTGGTTCACTCGCTGCCTCGGCCTCCTTGATGATCTCACCGTGGGCATTGACCACGCAGATTGCGGTCTTCGCAAGCGATACATCCAATCCAATATACAGTCTCATCCCGTAATCCTCCATGCGGTTTCAATACGGGAATAGCGACAGCGCCCCACTGATCTGACAAGTGGCAACGGTGGTGCGTTGCGCAGGCCCCGTTACGGCATCTCATAACCAGAATATGACGGTTGCGGCGAGCGCGATGGCGGAGAGGAATACCCTAGGGCATCCACCTGCCGAAAGGCGATGCAAAGCATCGCTGAGAGGGGGCGGAACGAGTAGCCACGCGCAGCCAATCTTTCAGACGTCCAAACATGATCTCAATCGCTGCCCGGCAGTGCATTGCGCAGCAATGTCACGAGAGCCTAGGATCACAGTCAGGTACAATCAGCCTTCGCGGGTCCAAACATAGCTGATGTAACCAGCCCATTTTTGATTGGGCGCATAAGCGCAGAAGTCACGATCCAGCAGGTTCGCTGCAATATTGAAGCTGTGATCGCTGTCAGTCATCACCTTGTGTTTGCGTGTTCGAACAACGGAAATGCCGTTCTGGCGCATCAAATGACCAACGCGACGATGACCGACATCCAAGCCAATTTCCTTCAGCTCTTCTGTCATCCATGGTCTATCGTAGCTGCCCAGGCTCAGACGTGACTGTTCTTTGATCTGCGCCAACGTCACTATATCAGCCGGTCGTCTAATTCTGGCGGGGCGGTCTGCGACCTGTCGTGCTCCCACCAATCAGATATCGAGAAACAAAATGTACATTACCCCGATGGTTCTTAGTTAAGCAGAAAAACAGTGCTAAGAAGGTAGACACCGTCACATTCAGAACACGGACTGTCGCAGAATGATGAGATTAAAGAATCGAAGTATTTGGTTTCAGGCATCTTTTTACGTGCTGCTCCCGTTGCTCTTGCTGCTGCTGGGAACAGCCTCGATCGTGTCCTATCTGGATTATCAGCGTAGCATATCGGTGGAAACCGCGCGGTTTTCGAAAAACAACGCCTTGATTGTCAAGACGCTTCAATCCCGATTGTGGGAATTAGACACCGAGACTATTGAAACGCAGATCGACAGTCTTGTGGCGTTGAACAGCTACGGCCGCATTCACGTTCGCGATACGAGTGGCTATCAATATGAATCGGGAGTTAAGCGGGCTTCCGGGTTACTTTTGTCGGAGGAAATCGACGTTTACGAGGGTAAACAATTCGGCGCGCAGTTGTTTGGAACTTTCGTTTTCGAGCACGATATTTCTCACCTAAAAAACAACGCTGTGAAAAAACTTGGCACGACGCTGCTGTTTGGATTGATTGCGACCCTGTCCGTGGGTGGGCTGATCCTTTTGCTGATCGGGAGGGTCGTATTCCGTCCTCTGTCGATGATCTCCGAAAAATTCCGCAGAGCCGAGGGGGATCTCAACGATGTCGTCATTCAAAGCGAGGGGCTGATCCCTGAAATCGGCCGAATGGTTGATGCGTTTCTGGACATGCGTGCGCGGGCCAAACAGGAAAGTGACGCGGCCCAGGAGGCCCGGGACATGTTGGAGAACGCTGCGAAAATCACAGGTCTCGGGTATTGTCGTATCGATCTCAATGACACGGAGTGCATTACCGCGGACCCGAGCTTTTTGCGCCTGCATAGCGCGGATGAAGGTGGAAAACTCCCGACGGAAATCCTGAATGGAATCCTGAAACACTGTGAAAAAATCGCAAAGCTGCGGAAAGGGGATGCGGCCCTGGACGCCCAGTCCGAGATCTTTGATTATACCACTGAGGACGGGCAAACCACTTACCTCAGCCGAACTTATCAGCTCCGCTCGGCGGAGCCCGATGGCCCGTTGGTCGTGGATGTAGCCGCGCTCAATATCAGCCACATCTATGAGCTCGAAGAACAGCTTCGACAAAGCCAGAAGATGGAAATGGTGGGGAATTTGACGGGCGGTGTCGCCCATGACTTCAACAATCTGCTCGCAGTCATTCTGGGCAATCTTGAACTGTTGCATGAGGACCTTGATGAACCCAAATCGAGACAGCTGGTAAAAAACGCACTCGACGCAACCATGCGTGGCTCTGACCTGACCCGCAAGATGCTGGCCTTTGCACGCAAAGCATCACTGGAACCCACGATAGTAAACCTCAACGACGTTGTGTTGAATTCAACAAACTGGGTCGGTCGGACAATTTCGGAAAACATCGAGCTTGAAACCTCTCTGCTCGCCGGACTGTGGTCTGTTGAAACGGACGAGGCCTCTACCGCAAGCGCGTTGCTGAACCTCATCGTGAATGCGCGTGATGCGATGCCTGAGGGTGGGAAAATCACAATTGAAACGGCCAATACCCGGATTGACGACGAATATGTTAGCCAAAGGTCGGAAGATATCGAACCGGGCCGGTATGTGATGATTGCCGTCAGCGATACTGGCACGGGGATCCCGCAAAAAACGCTGTCGAAAATCTTCGATCCATTCTTCACAACCAAGGACCCCGGAGCAGGGACAGGTTTGGGTCTCTCCATGGTGCTTGGGTTTCTCAAGCAATCCAAAGGCACGGTACGTGTCTATTCGGAGCCCGGCGTCGGCACCACGTTCAAGCTGTATTTCCCTGTGCATCTTGATGGGAAATCGGGGGTCTCTTACGCCCCGGTGCAACAGGAGCCGCAAACGACCGTGGGAACGAGGGTATTGATCGCAGAGGATGAACCCGGTGTGTTGGCGAGTTTGGAGCAGATCCTAACCCGTTCAGGCTATGAGGTTACATCCGCAAAGAATGGCGATATCGCGGCGCAAATTTTCAAAGGGAACACTGACTTCGACGTCCTGCTGACCGACATTGTGATGCCCGGAGAGTTGCAAGGGACAAGCCTAGCCAAGGCGCTGCGCAAGATCCGCCCCGACCTGCCGGTCGTTTTCATGACCGGTTATGCAAGCGAGGCAGCCGTGCATGGCAATGGGTTGCGGCCTGAGGATATTCGGCTGATGAAACCTGTTCGGAGATCTGATTTACTGGCGGCCATTGAAAAATCTTTGCGCAACGCTGCTCCGGTGAAGCAACCCGCCACCGATGCTGGCGACCCTTAAGCGGGTGTCGCGCGTCTCCCGTGCGCTATAGGTACGCGCGCAAGGTCACTTCGCATGCGTCAATGGGTATATTTTCGGAGGATCACATCGTAGGCGCCATCGGCACGCATATCTTCCAGCGCCTTTGCGAGGGTGGCCGCGACTTGTGTATCGAAAACCTTGTTGGACGCAATCCAAATGTCGATGGAATGCAACGGATCTCCGAAAGTGATGCTGTCCGTTGAGACACCCAGTGATTTTATCGCGTAAAGCGCCCGATGATCCAACGTATACCACGCCTCCGAACGCCCCATGGTCAAAAGCCCTGCCGCGATCTCGGTGTTCCTGCTGACATGCACATTGGTCAGCCCCGCCTCGTCAAGTTTCCGCGCCCGAGGAGACCCCGCGAGGGCCGTGACGCTCGTTAGAGCAGCAGCTTCCTCCAATGAATTTATGGGGTCACCCCTTGAGACAAACAGCTCGTTGGTCACGAAGGTTTTGACGATCCAGTTATAGTGCGCCTCACGTGCGGGATTTCGTCCAACCGCCAGAATCAAAGCATGTGGCGTGTTTTGCACCTCGACTTGGCTGCGCTTCCACGGCATGAACCTGAATTCCAGTTCGATGTCGGCGCGCTGCCCCATTTCAAGCAGGATTTCACCAAGGCTGCCTGAAACCTCTCCGTTTTCTCGGGTCACGAAAGGCGGGAGTTCGGCGGTGAATACGGTAATTGGTTCAGCCGATGCAGGGGCTATCCACGTGTTCAAAAGAGATATAGCAACGCCGAGCGCAAGAACCGGTTTGAGTACTCCCATCATTTAGTTGCTCCCTAAATGCTGCCGTGAACTTACAAGGGTATACGCAATGTAATGTTTCACAAAGGCTAGAAATAGGCAACGTTTGGCTATTCCCGTTTTCATGTGATTTCATGCATTTGGTAGGAAAAATTCTGCAACGGGATCAACAAGTCTTCTATTGGATAAAAGAACCCGGACTTGAGGGGTTAAAAGCAGACTACTTGTTTTTGCGTTGACGACACAAGCGTCACATCTATTGTGCTGGAGTTCTCTCCATATTTCAGTCTCCTGATTGCAGCCGTCGTTAACTGCTCGGTGCAGACATCAGCAATAATCGCAGCGAATGGCAACCATGTCCGTGTAGCCGATCTGTGGCATCTTTAGAACTGAGCGCCTACGGTGAATGGCCGGGGTACGCACATCTTGGGTGATTTCCGTTAGGCCGATTTCCATATGGAAGGTCAACTGAGGGCTGCCATTGGGAGCAGGACTTGTGAGCCCCAGGGTGCCGCAGTCATTATGCTCAAGACCCTTGGTGAAGGCTATGGGGAGCAATTGAAATTTGCGTTGTCGCCGTTGTCTCGGGCTACTTGGCGGGTATTTTCGTATTCTTCGCGGGTGATGTATCGAAAGTCCATGTCGGGGAAGCAACGCGACCGGTGATCAGATTTATATAGGGCAAAAGACTAGGCTGTATTCGGCGATTTTGGGTGCCGTATCTTTCCCGCAACACATCCCGCTACATCAGAACGTAAGAAGCAGATAAATATTTTATTCTAAATAGTTATGTTTTGTGGTTTCAATCCTACCACTCCAGCCAGTAATCTCTCTGAGATCGTAGTAAGAGCGCAGGGCGGTCCAACGGCCCCAATCGCCCCGGTTTTCGGCCCCAGTTGGTCGGGTCGTCTGAGGGGCTCTGGCGGGGCGCTAGCTTCGCCCTTGGGGATGTACTTGGATGTGGTATGTGATGGGCCTCAGGCAGGGTTCAGACCTCCCATCTTTGACCTTTCTTTCAGTACCCCCTTCCTTATGTCTTGGCTTAGGCTAGCACTATTGAATTCTCGGTTGATGAAGGACGCACACTGCGTTCGCACCTGAGCAGCCGCCAAGGCCCGATTTGCTTGAGATTGGTGGGAGAAGGCCAGAACCTGCCATCCGCCAGCCACTGCGATGACCACTCCCGCCACGACCAGCCATTGTACCCGAGTGATCCGTTCCAGCCCTGCTACCGCTGAGCCGATGCGCTCCCGTGACCAAATCGCTCCCCAAAGAACCAACGATACGACAGTCAGCGCCAACCAGAAAACTCCGATGGCTTCGACCAACGGCGTCACAGGCTGGAACTCACCGTAACCGAACCAAGCAGCGCCCCCGAGTACACCCACGCCAAAGAGCCCTTTGAATGTGTTTTCCATAACTTCCTCGTTTTCCATGGACTGAGGTCCGAACCTGCCCAGTCTTCACCCACTGCGCCTCGCGTAATTTCGAAGCGCTAGCTGGTCTCTGATCCAGCTCCTCAAAAAGGGGCCTATATTGAAAGGCTTGAGCATGAATGTCTTCTAGAACAGGTGGATCTAAAGCCATCAGTGCGCAATTGCATTGAGAGTGAAGAGAACACCGAAAAGTCCACTCAGAGATATCGTTGCACGGAACATGCGTTTGCTCCGGGCTGAACGTAGCTGGTCACAGGAACGGCTGGCTGCGGAGGCGGGGTTGAACAGAAGCTATCTGAGCGCTGTTGAGCGTTCTGAGCAGAATTTTTCGATCGATAATCTCTACCAGGTTGCTGAAGGACTCGGGGTTGAGAGCTGGCAGGTGTTGAGGATGGAGGGCTATAGGAATGAAGCCATAGTTACCATTCTAATAATGCTAACATCATCTCTGAGCCTCGTAGGGAAGCAATTGAGAGCCAGTGCATCTTGTACCAATATTCAGGAGTGACCCCAAACATCACAGATGGTCCCTGGCGAAGTAGGCTGCGGCCTTTTAGTATGTCGCGCTCCGCCTTCAGCTTTGCGACCTCTCGTCTCAGGCTGCGAAGCTCTTCGTCATCAGGCTTCAACTGACCTTTGCCCGGGAAGGCATCGTGTCCGCTTGATCCAAACTCTCGAACCCAGCCGTATCGCTGGTGTAACATGCGCGGTTCTCTCGAAATAGCCGAACACCGTGTTCGCGAAATTCAGCCGGATAGGCGGGGGTGAAACGTCTCTTCGTCATAGGGCTCATCCTTTGAGTGTTTTACTCTCCGGTAAACCAGGGGCGGTTCAGAGGCCTTTTTGAGGGTCGGGTCTCTGCTAACTCAAACCACGGTCGATGAAAACGGGTGCTGGGTACGGCCAAATGTGTTTATGAGGTCCAATGTCATGGTCCAACGCCCTTCAACAATGCTCTTGCCCTCAGAACTGTGGCGGCTGGACCAGTCTGCCTAAGTAGCCTTTGCAAGGGTAACGTCAAAATTCACGTAGAGAAACGGTTCTGTGACCTTGCCTGACAACGCCATCCCATCCGGGAAATCCCCTGCCTGTTTTTCCTGGTAGGTCATGACAAGATCGGACCGCACACCAAAAACTGTATCCGCGTCGAGATAGGGATCATTCTCGGGGAAAATCTCGGTTACCAATGTCTGAAAACCAGGTGCTTTGACAATATAGTGCAGGTGTGACGGACGCCACGGGTGACGGCCACAGGCGCGCAGGATGTCCCCCACCGGACCATCAGACGGAACTGTATATTCCACGGGCTTAACGGTCGTGAAAGCATAGCGGCCGTCAGCGTCAACGGTCATCAATCCATGGAAGGAAAATGTGTCCTGCTCTTCGTCCTGACTGGCATAAAGTCCATTTGGTGCAGTCTGCCAGATATCAATCTCGGCGCCCGGAATGGGGTTGCCTTTGGTATCGCGGATGACCCCTTCAGCCAACAACATCGGCCCGCCAAAGTCGCGCTTCATATCGCCCCCCACTGCCAAAGGCGGCGCGCCTGAGACGTGAAACGGCCCAAGCACCGAGGAGGACGTCGCATCATCCCGCGAGTGAAGCATATCGACAAGAGATGACAATCCCAGCACGTCGGAGGCCAGCACAAACTCGTGGTGATCTTCGGTTTCGATCGCAGCACAGCCCTCAAGGAAGGCGATCCCCTGGCGCCACTCATCGTGGGTCAGGTTCACTTCGCGTGCGAAATCATGCAAATGCTCGACGAGCTTGCACATAACCTCACGTACACGCGGATCTGTATCAGCGGCCAAATAGCCTTTGAAAATGTCGGTGATGTTGTCTTTGGTGACGTCACGCATGAAAGCGACCTCCTAGTTCAAAAGGGCAAGGCTGAGGATCGGAAACTCGATCAGAATGAAAAGCGCGAGAAGCATGATGAATGCGAACGGAAGCGCGCCCATAAACACATCCTTGAGGGATATATTGTCATCGTTGAGGGTGGATTTGATCACGAAACACGAAATCCCCAAGGGCGGCGTCAAAAGTCCGATTTCGGCACCAACGACAGTGACGATACCAAACCAGACCAGTGACATATCCATCGCCTCAACAAGCGGCAGGAACAGCGGCACCACAATCAGGATGATGGAGGCTGTATCCAATATGGTGCCAAGAAAGATCATCAAAAGCACAAACAGAAGCATCACCGTCCAAAATGATGCCGAATTGTCAGCCAGCAAATCCTGCAACTGATTGGGCAACCCTGCCAGGCCAAGCATGCGGCTGTAGATCGATGCCGCCGTGATCAGGAACAGGATGGCAGCCGTGATATGTCCGGTTTCCAGCAATGCACCCCAGAAGTCCTTGAGGGACATTGACCGGCGCACCAGTGCAATGATCAACGCCACGAGGGAGCCTGTGGCACCGGCCTCAACAGCCGTCATCCACCCTGTGTAGATGCCACCCAGAACGACTGTTATCAAACCCAGCGTCGGCAGGGTTTTGGACATTATTTCACGCCGAGACATCCATTCGGTGTCTTCGATCGCTCGTCCACCAACAAAGTTTGGGGTAAATCGCCCCATGAACCAGATCGCGCCGACATAGGAACAGGCGAGCATGATGCCGGGAATGACCCCAGCAAGGAACATGTCACCGACCGACTGCTCTGCAACAAAGCTGTAGACAATCAACATGGCGGATGGCGGAATGATCATGCCAAGAACAGAAGAGCCTGCAACCACGCCAACTGCAAAACGCGGATTATAATCCTGTGCAATCATCTGCGGCACGGACACCTTGGTGAACACGGAGGCCGATGCGATGGAGGATCCGGTGATTGCGGCGAACACCGCGTTGGCCCCCACAGTTGCCATACCGATACCGCCTTTTACCTTACGAAACCGCATGGTCATGACTTCATAGATGTCCCTGCCCATGCCAGCCTTTGATACAATCAACCCCATGAAGGTAAACAACGGGATAGTGGCAAAACTATAGACCATGGCACTGTCGCCCACCGCGACTTTCAGCAGGTTCAGAGACAGCGTGAAATTGTCACGCAGTAGCCAGATCGACACCAGGGAAACCATTCCCAGGGCAACCGGAATATAGACACCCGAGTAGATCAGAAAAACGATAACAACGACCGAGATGAGGCCAATTTCGATGGGGGTCATGTGTTGAATCCGCCTGAATGTGTGTCTTCATGTTCCGGAGCACGGATCAGTTGCGGGCGATCCTGTGCCGAGATGACCTTGAGTAAAAAAATCACACAGGCTAGCGCGCTTCCACTCGCGATCACCAGCTTGATAGGCCACCAGGGGACGGTAAAGACCCCCGGGACGCCAAAGAAATACTGTGTCTCCCACATCTTGAGAAATTCAGGGAACATGATGTAGGCGATAAGCCCCATAAAAATAGCGGAGAAGGCGTTGATGATCCGCCGGATGCTGGCCGTCAGTCCTGGATTCCGGTTGTGCAGCAAATTCAAGAACCCGTCAGATCGGGTCAGCCGGTCAACGCGTACAACGTCCGGAAGTTGCAGGAAAACGATGAACACGACGGATAGCTGGACAATTTCGTACGTGCCTTTGAGGGGCGCGTTAAACAGGCCTCGGGCAATCACATCGACGTTCAGGATGACCACCAAAGCCAGCACAGTTAAAGTACCGGCAGCATTGGCAGAAATTGCAAGGAAGTGGGCGACCCGAGACAGGCCAGCCGATACAGTTTTTAGCATAAGCTTAGCCCTTTCTCGGGTCGACAGATGTTAGTCTTGTGTCCAATCACGAACGCCCGTGTAGCCAGCCGCTTTGAGCTTGCCCAAGTAGGCTTCCAGCATCGCGGTTCCGTCCTCGCCATTGTTGTTCAGCGTGGCCGCCCATTCTTGCGCGATGTTCGGCATCGCTGCAGCCCAAGCCGCACGATCCTCTGCGGATACATCAATAATCGTGCCACCGGCCTCTACATAGGCAGCT
Source organism: Phaeobacter sp. SH40 (assembly GCA_965641885.1). GTDB lineage: Bacteria > Pseudomonadota > Alphaproteobacteria > Rhodobacterales > Rhodobacteraceae > Pseudophaeobacter. Next base: position 709,765 of record OZ282574.1, read on the forward strand.
TCAGAGGATGTCGCGCGATCCATCGCAATGTCCGCCAGGCGATCACGGTAGTCGATGGACACCGCCTGCAACACCTCCTTCACTTCATCTGGCAAGGCGTTCCAATAGTCCAAATTGGCCGTAACAGTCTTTGAATTCACCGCCCCAAAGTCCGTGCGCACCATGTATGGCCCTACCTCGGAGATGTTGAATGTTGCCGCCGCTTCTGGCCACAACATGCTGCAATCGACAAGACCGGTTTGCAGCATGTTGTAGAAATTCGTTAAACCGCCACGCACACCAGCGGCGTCCTGAATGCCTTCGAGATAGCGCAAATTCAGACCCGCACCTGCGACTTTGCGACCCTGAAGGTCGGCAATGGTTTCAACAGGGTCAGTACAGAACAACTGATAGCTGTTGAGCACAACGCCGGTCGCCAGGTAGACCTGATTTTGTGCGGCGAATTCGTTCTGCATGGCAGGAAATTCGCGCGCAATTTCGTCTACTGCCCGCGCAACGGCGCGCGCATCAGAGGCGACAAATGGCGTGGAGCCAGAGAGGCCCTGGCTAGGGAGTTTGGACGAATGGAAAATCGTGGTGACAATGCCGATATCACCCAGACCAAGCTGTACGCCTTCTAGAACGCCCTTGGGCTTTACGACACTTCCCCCGTAATTTTGCTGCCAATCCATGACGTAGTTGCCGGTCTTTGCGAGACGGCTATCGACCTCAGGAATAAAGAAGTCGCTGAATTCTTTCACCCAAAGGGCGCGGTCAGGGTAGCCGTCGATGACGACTGCCGAAATTCTTTCCTGTGCGGCGAGCGGCAAGGCCGTCATCGTCACAAGGGCTGCGCCCATCAGGCTACGTTTAGTCCAGTTGATCATGTACTTTCCCTCCCAGAAAGCCAGGTGTTTCACCCGTGCTAGTTAGTTCAATGGCTCGTTCGTCTTCATCCAATTGACCGTGAGGTCCGTCCCCGCCATTTGGAAAAGTTTGGCGATGGAACAGTATTTTGCAGTCTCTTGCCCCAGCTGCGTCAGCTCCTCCTGACTGGCCGGAGCGTTACAATTTACCGTCAGGTTGATTGCGGCAAACGGTAGGTCGATCTCCTCCTCAGGCGAAACTACAGACCTGATCAAAAGCGAAGCGCGGCAGTTTTTGGAACAGTGCAGTTTCGTCCGCGTAGCCGATGTTGCACAAGAAATTGGATTTTAGCGTCGTATCTGCAAAGAATTCCTCATCGACAATCGCATTTGAGAACCCAGACATCGCCCCGACATCAAGGCCCAGCGCGCGAGCGGCAATCATGAAATACGCGCCTTGCAAGGTGGCATTGCGATAGGCTGTATCGGCGCAGTATTGTGGGTTGCCCTCGAACAAATGGCGGCGATCCTCGTGCGGAAACAAGAACGGCAGCTCCTTCCAGAAATCCATATCCTGCGCGATAATTGCCGTGACAGGCGCCCCCATCATCTTGCCAACATTTTGGGGTTTGAGCGATTTAGCCAAACGCGTTTTGCCCTCAGGCGACTTCACAAACACGAACCTTGCGGGCAGCGTGTTCATGCTGGTCGGACCATTGATCATGATGTCGTAAAGCTCGTGCAGCAGCTCATCAGGGATCGGTGTATCCGTCCACGCATAATGTGATCTTGCATCGCGCAGGATCAAATCAATGGCATCGCTTGGCAGCCGACTTATCCGACGACGCAGCGCCCGGTGATCTTCCTGCGCCTTGGCGCGCGCCACCTCAAGATCCTTGCCAGTAGGACCGCTCATTGAGCAGCCGCCGACGCCTGGTAGTCTGTTTCGTCGACGATGGGGTTGGAACAGATGCCGATGCCTTCGATCTCAATATCCACTACCTCACCGGGCACCAACCAACGCGGATTGGGTTTCTTGGCGTGGCCGACACCGGGAGGCGTGCCCATCGCGATCAGATCACCGGGTTCCAATGTGGTATATTCAGAAATCGTGGCAATGGTCTGTGCCACCGACCAAATCATGTTGCCCGTGTTGGAGGATTGCAAAACCTCGGCCCCGACACGGCTTTCAATTTTCAAACCGCTAGCCCCGGCAGGAACCTCGTCAGGAGACACAACGAAGGGGCCGATGGCGCCGGTATTGTCGAAATTTTTTCCAGGTGTCCACTGGTGGGTCTTTCGCTGATAGTCCCGCACTGATCCGTCATTGAATACTGTGTAGCCAAACACATGGTCGAGCGCGTCAGCTTCGCTGATATGGCGCCCGCCCTTGCCAACCACGATCATCAATTCTGCTTCGTAGTCCAGCTTCTCCGAACAGGTTGGGCGGACCAGAGGCGCGCCAGCAGCCATGATGGAATTCTTTCCACGCATAAAGAGTGCCGGATAGTCTGGGATCTCATATCCACCTTCTTTGATGTGGTCTGTATAGTTCAGCCCAAGGCAAATGATGGTACCAGGTTTCGCAACAGGAAGCGCTGGAGTGATATCCGAAACATCCACACGCGGTGCATCCACCATTTGGCTCGCGACCGATTCGATCAACTCAGGTGTCTGGATCAAACCCATCAAATCCTGACCAATAGCAGCGTTCAAGGCCGTTAGATTGATAGCTTTTGCGCCTTGTACAGCAAACACCGCAGTGCCGCTTGATGCCGTGCCAACCAGATATTTCATGTTTGTAATCCTTGCCAATTTGTCTAATTTCTGCCCACTATAATGCCATATGTCAATAAATATCGATATTTTGGGAGTGCAAAAATGGTTGCTTGGGCAGATTACAAAGCAGATGCAAAGGCGCGGGGCGCCCTGGCGCTGGAGCTCTATGTGGCCCATAGCGCACCAGCCAAAGCCCCTGAGGACGTGAAGGCAGCGCTGCCGGAGCACCTCGCCTATCAGGCAGAACTCGAAGCCGCCGGGCAGCTCGCCTTTGCGGGGCCAATGTCGGATGAAACCGGCGAGCACATGCAGGGCGTGGGGCTGATCATCTACCGCGCTGACAGTCTTGAGGCCGCCCGCGAGCTGGCAGAGAATGATCCAATGCACAAAAGCGGCGCGCGCTGTTTCACGCTTCGCCGTTGGATGATAAACGAAGGTTCGTTGACCCTATCAATTGGGCTTTCGACTAAAGCCGTCAATCTCAAATAGACCCCAGCAACGGTGCAGACCATGACCAAGATCGATGACAACAGTGTCAAAGAAACATCAGCGACCCGTGGCGCTTACCTGACCCTGCGCGATATGATCCTGACCGGCGCCTTGCCGGCAGGACAAAAGCTAAAGATTGAACAATTGCGCGGACTGCTCAATACCGGTGCATCGCCTGTTCGCGAAGCCTTGAGTCTGCTCACGTCAGATCTGCTTGTTGAGCGGATCGACCAACGCGGGTTTCGCGCGGCCCCGGCCAACAAAGCCAACTTTGAAGAAATTTTGGCCTTGCGATGCACCCTGGAAGACCTCGCATTGCGCCAATCCATTGCCAATGCATCACCGGCTTGGGAAGAACGCCTGGTTCTGAGCCACCACCACATGAAAAAGGCGAGCGGCGAGGACACGACCACATTTGAGGAGGCTCACAAGACCTTTCACATGGCCCTGCTCGCAAACAGCGGATCCCCCATGCTCGAACGGTTTTGCGCCCAGCTTTATGATCTCAACATACGTTATCGCTACCTCGCGGCGAGCAGCACCACATATCAACGCAGAGATGTTTCGGCTGAGCACGACAGTATTCTGGAAGCGGCCGTGCAGCGTGACGCTGACCGCGCCTCCACCGCCTTACTGAGTCACTATCGCCTGACCGGCGACTATTTGTCCCGCGGGATGGACGCTTAGGCTCAGGACCCGCTAATCCACTTGAGGCTGTCTGACCTGAGTGTTTCAAACTCCCAAATTGAGGGGGGGGTAGGGGGCAAGATTTCGTGGATCGAGTGCGGGCTCTCTGCATTGTAGTAGGCTAGCCATCCGCCGATACCTGCTCGCATTTTGGAACCTGTTTCAAAGGCATTCAGATAGCCAGCCTTCAGCCGTCCAAATGTAGGTGAAGTCGGCAACCCATTTCTGGTTCGGGCCATCCGCGTCGAACTCACGTTCGAACACGTTTGGCGCGATGATGGATCCTTCTCCGTGATCCTCCGGAAGCTGGCGGCGTCTCGGTCGTGCTCTAAAAGCGTTCATGCGCATCAGACGTTCAATGCCATGCAGGCCACAGTTGAAGCCCTCAGCAAGAACGTCATGCCAGACGCGGCGAACCCCATAGGTTCGATCGGATCGCATGAAGCTTGCACGCCCTACAGCACCAAGCGCTTCATCCTTTCGGGACCGTTCACTTCTTGGCCGCGTCAGCCAAGCATGGAACCCACTTCTTGACACACCGAGCGCGTCACACATCCAGCTTACCGGCCAAACCACTCGGTGCTTCGCCACGACCCCAAACATCACAGATGGTCCCTGGCGAAGTAGGCTGCGGCCTTTTTGCTATGTCGCGCTCCGCCTTCAGCTTTGCGACCTCTCGTCTCAGGCTGCGAAGCTCTTCGTCATCAGGCTTCAACTGACCTTTGCCCGGGAAGGCATCGTGTCCGCTTGATCCAAACTCTCGAACCCATCTGCGCTGCACCGTCGCATGCACATCCAAGTCTCTCGATGCCTGTGCCACGCTCACACCGCCCGCCACAACAAGCTGTGCTGCTTCATGCTTAAACTCGGGGCTGTAAACTCTTCTCGTCATTGCTCATCTGCAATTTCATAAACACCTTATCTCGGTGTCTACGAAACCGGCAGCAGCTCATGGAGCACAATTGTGGCTAGAGAAGATCGATAAAGGCAACCGCTTGGTCTGCGAAGACCAACACGTCGATATCAATCAATCGGTCGCTGCCTTCATAAAACCCATCCGCGCCACCGTCGGCGGAATCCGTGACCGTCAGCCTTATAACGTTCTCACCACGACTTGAGTCAAAAGACGTCTCAGTTTCGAAGGTATAGTCGGCAAAGTTGCCATCGAACACCGCACGGTCATTGGCGGACGTGCCTGTTTCATTCCACGTATGTCCATAATAGAGATCATCGCCAAGACCACCATAAAGCCAGTCATTGCCTTCCTCACCATAAAGGGTGTCATGACCAGTTCCGCCGCGCAGCTCATCCCGACCGTCTGCCCCTAATAGCTTGTCGTCGCCGCTATGACCCATCAGGGTGTCGCGCCCGTCGCCACCGTACAATGTATCAGCGCCAAGGCCACCGAGCAGCAGGTCGTCGTTACCCATCCCGATCAACCTGTCGTTGCCGCCCTGGCCGGCAAGTACATCAGCACCATCTCCACCACGCAGCTCATTACTGCTCTGAGACCCAAGCTGGATGTCTGCCGTCCGCAAAGACTGACCGTCAAAGTTGGCAAAACTCACGTCGGAAGAAAGCTCCGTAACTGTGCCATTTCCACTGACCGCAACGCGACCTCCGCTACCCCGGCTAAAGTCAAACGTATCGATGCTGCCATCAAAATATGCATAATCGTCACGTGGTTCGCCCGCCAAAATGTCTTGCGCTGAAAGCTGCTGATCAAAGATCGCAAAATCACTGATTGTGCCATCGAAATAGCTATGAATATTGTCCGTTTCACCAGGGGTATTGCTCCAGCCAGAGGCCCCAACAATAACCGCCTCGGTGTTCTGGCTCCAGTCCACCTGAACGTCACGATCATAGGCAATTCTGGCACCATTCAGATACAGCTCTGCTCCGTCACTGCCAAAGTTGAGGCTGAAATCGTAGGATATTCCCGTTTGGATCGCATTGCTTGCAGTGAAATAGTATGATTCTGACGCGTCTTGAAAGCGCACAATCAGTTTGCCGCTGTCATCGATATAGGCAGAAAGATGCCCCCCATTGCCGTTGCCGGACGCGTCCTTTGAGAACAGTGCCTGGTAGCTGGAGAGGCTATTTACAGAAAACTGGAATGCAATTGTAGCATTACGCAGTGCCAGGTTGCTCGTATGGTCCAAGGCCAAGGCCGCGCGATCTTCTGATGAAAAATCGTGATTGCCAGCCAAGCCCAACATGGGGGATTGGCCTCCGACAAAACCAAAATCATCTGCGTATGGCAGGATTGAGTTTGGCACGGTAATCGGCCCGGTATCCGTGCCGTCGTCCCGAGGAGCCAGGGCCTCGTTGAGATCATCGATGCTATCGACGATGCCATAGGCCGGAGCCGCCGTGTGCTCGATGTCTGAACGCCTGACCAGATCACCATAGACTGTGATGCTGCCCAGCCGGTCATCATTATGAGCGCCGCCGTTGTTGCCCTGATCTGAATACAGCGAGATCACCGAGTGATCCATCACCCCGTCGCCATCCGCATCGCCATAGGTGATCGAACCAATCTCGGTGGTGTGCCCTTCGATCACCAGCCGGTCGCCCTCGGCCCGGCTGAAGTCCTGCACCACATCGTGACCGAGAACATCGACCCAGTGGTCGTGCAGATTGGCATTTTCACCCGCAACCCCATGCCAGTTGATGCTGCCATCGTCGCGGGTGTGCTCCTCAATAAAGCGCTGCTTGGCGTTGATCAGCGTCTGGAAGTAGAAGATATCGGCGCCGCTGCCGCCAATCAGTAAATCATCCGCAGGGATTGGTTGATCCGGATACAGTTTGCCATCCGTCAGCTCGTTCAGCGGGTCACCTTCATCGCGGTCCGGATCATAATAGATCGCCCCTTCGCGGCCATCCGCACGGCTGATCAACAGATCGTTGCCCCTGCCGCCCCTGAGCGTATCTTCGCCGTGGCCGCCGTCCAGAATATCGTTGCCATTACCGCCAGAAAGGGTGTCATTTCCGTAGTCGCCCTGCAGCACGTCGGTGCCACCTTTGCCCGATATATTGTCGTCGCCGCCGCCTGCGTTGATGCCATCAGCGCCGCCGGTGCCGCCAAGGCTGTTATCGCCGCCATTGCGGCCGATCATATTCAGCCCGCCAGCAAAGTGGCCATGGTGATTGACGCCGTAGTCGTCCAGGATATCCAGAAACGTGTCGCTGGCGCCGTGCAACTGGTCAAAGACCGGTGCCAGATCTTCCATCACAGCATTCATCTGCGCAGTCATCGCCAACTCGGCTGCAGAGGCCGCTGCCAGCTGCAACTGGTCATTTTCGCTCAGCTGAGTGTCAAAAACCATCACATCATCAATGGTGCCCTGAAACAGCGAATGGGCGTCATCCGCCTGATCCGAGCGCCAGGACCGGGTGCCGCCCACAACAAAATCATGCGTGTTCAGGGCCATGCCCTGTTCGAATTCCGGCTCAGCCGCAACCAAGGCGCCATTGAGCCAAATCATCAGCCCCTCGTCTCCGAAAGAGAGCGCGACGTGATATTTTGTCTGCGGTGACAACACCAGATCCGGGACCTTGAGATATTCGGTCTCGCCCCCGCCGGATTGGGTGACAAGCAGAATTCCATCCTTGACCCAAAGCGTGAAGTCGCCTTCTCCGGCTCCCGCACCATCCTTGGACACCAGCGCCACATCACCCGGCAACCGATCCAGTGAAAAGCAAAGCGATATCGTCGCTGCGGCCAGGGCAAGGCTTTCGGAATGGCCTGCGTTCAGATAGTCCCCGTCTTGGCCAGTCAGGACGTGTTCACCGGGCAAAGCATGAACCGGCGCGCGGACACCTGGCACTGCGAAACCATTCCCATCTGGCAGGATTGAGTTTGGCACGGTAATCGGCCCGGTATCCGTGCCGTCGTCCCGAGGAGCCAGGGCCTCGTTGAGATCATCGATGCTATCGACGATGCCATAGGCCGGAGCCGCCGTGTGCTCGATGTCTGAACGCCTGACCAGATCACCATAGACTGTGATGCTGCCCAGCCGGTCATCATTATGAGCGCCGCCGTTGTTGCCCTGATCTGAATACAGCGAGATCACCGAGTGATCCATCACCCCGTCGCCATCCGCATCGCCATAGGTGATCGAACCAATCTCGGTGGTGTGCCCTTCGATCACCAGCCGGTCGCCCTCGGCCCGGCTGAAGTCCTGCACCACATCGTGACCGAGAACATCGACCCAGTGGTCGTGCAGATTGGCATTTTCACCCGCAACCCCATGCCAGTTGATGCTGCCATCGTCGCGGGTGTGCTCCTCAATAAAGCGCTGCTTGGCGTTGATCAGCGTCTGGAAGTAGAAGATATCGGCGCCGCTGCCGCCAATCAGTAAATCATCCGCAGGGATTGGTTGATCCGGATACAGTTTGCCATCCGTCAGCTCGTTCAGCGGGTCACCTTCATCGCGGTCCGGATCATAATAGATCGCCCCTTCGCGGCCATCCGCACGGCTGATCAACAGATCGTTGCCCCTGCCGCCCCTGAGCGTATCTTCGCCGTGGCCGCCGTCCAGAATATCGTTGCCATTACCGCCAGAAAGGGTGTCATTTCCGTAGTCGCCCTGCAGCACGTCGGTGCCACCTTTGCCCGATATATTGTCGTCGCCGCCGCCTGCGTTGATGCCATCAGCGCCGCCGGTGCCGCCAAGGCTGTTATCGCCGCCATTGCGGCCGATCATATTCAGCCCGCCAGCAAAGTGGCCATGGTGATTGACGCCGTAGTCGTCCAGGATATCCAGAAACGTGTCGCTGGCGCCGTGCAACTGGTCAAAGACCGGTGCCAGATCTTCCATCACAGCATTCATCTGCGCAGTCATCGCCAACTCGGCTGCAGAGGCCGCTGCCAGCTGCAACTGGTCATTTTCGCTCAGCTGAGTGTCAAAAACCATCACATCATCAATGGTGCCCTGAAACAGCGAATGGGCGTCATCCGCCTGATCCGAGCGCCAGGACCGGGTGCCGCCCACAACAAAATCATGCGTGTTCAGGGCCATGCCCTGTTCGAATTCCGGCTCAGCCGCAACCAAGGCGCCATTGAGCCAAATCATCAGCCCCTCGTCTCCGAAAGAGAGCGCGACGTGATATTTTGTCTGCGGTGACAACACCAGATCCGGGACCTTGAGATATTCGGTCTCGCCCCCGCCGGATTGGGTGACGAGCAGAATTCCATCCTTAACCCAAAGCGTGAAGTCGCCCTCTCCGGCTCCCGCACCATCCTTGGACACCAGCGCCACATCACCCGGCAACCGGTCCAGTGAAAAGCAAAGCGATATCGTCGCTGCGGCCAGGGCAAGGCTTTCGGAATGACCTGCGTTCAGAATATCTTCCTGTGAACCTGTATATGTACGCTCAACGCCATTGGAATATACCGGGGTCGGGATAACTGCGGCCATGCTCAGGGTCCTCCTTGGAATGACGAATATCTCTTGGAAAGCTATAACTAGATCGTGAGTCCAAAGTGGCAACAATAAGGCAATCCAGGTGACAAGCGGATCTCAGCCCAAAATAAGAGATATCTCTCAGTAGTTTGAATTTAAAGAGTTATTGAGTTTCTCTCACATTGCTCGGTTGGAGGATGTGGCAGTAGTGCGGCGGAATTTTGTCAGCAATGGCAGAACTATGATGCAGTGCCTTAAATCTTAATAAAGTCTGGCGCAGGTGTCGCCCAGTTCGTTCCGCCGTCTCTGTCGAGGCGGATAAAAGTATGCCCCAACTCCGTGATCTGACCGTCCAGGTTCATCAGTCTGATCCCGTGATCCTTGAACAGCAGGTCCGCCAGATGTGGAGACCGCTCCAGAAAAGCTGCGAGAAGCGTCTCAAGCTGCTCATTGGTCAGGGTCTTCCCAGCGTGCCCGGTCGGGAAACCATCGCGCAACCCCTTGAAGGCAGCGTCCTTGGACCCGGCGTTGATAGCCGTCAGAACGAGCCGCTTGATTAGTTTTTGCTGCAGCACCCCGGGACACACCCAAGCAAGCCCTCTGACACGTCGTAGGGATCACCGGACAGCTCGACACCGGCCTCAAGGCTCAACATCGAGACGTGTAAACTCCGGAAATCGACCTCGACCACCGGAGTGTCATTATTAAAGTGAACCGCCCCTGGTTTACCGGAGAGTAAAACACTCAAAGGATGAGCCCTATGACGAAGAGACGTTTCACCCCAGCCGCCCTTAAGTGTAACACAGCTCTTCTTTTCAGAGGCTGTTCCAATGACTGCTTGCGATCACTGTCCCTGCAAGTGGTGCCCAGTGTTGAAAAAGGGAATATTTCCGTAGCGGCTGCCGGCGAAATTTCGCGCAACGTTTTCTCTTTTCTCAAAATAACTTAACCCTAGGTAAGGTCTCAATTGCACTGTCGAGGAGAGAAACAGCATTTGAACCTCGTACGATCTCTTGGCCCCGTAGTATCGGGCTAATACCCATGGTTTGCCGGGATGGGCTAGGTTGTCGAACACCGCACAGCCCACGGGAGGGGACATTGGCAAAATTCGTACACACAATGATACGCGTTCTTGAAGAAGGCAGATCAGTGAAATTCTACGATCTTGCATTTGGATTGAAGGTGGCCGAACGGTTGGATTTTGACGGCTTTACGCTGGTCTATTTGTCCAATCCGGAAAACTCGATCGAGCTAGAGCTGACGATCAACAAAGACCAGAGCGAGGCCTATGAGCTTGGCAATGGCTATGGCCACACTGCGTTTGTTGTCGATGATGTCGATGCGGAACACGAGCGGTTCGTCGAAGCAGGTTTAGCACCACGAAAACTCATCGATTTTGAACACCAGGGCAAAACGCTGGCGCGTTTTTTCTTTGTTCAAGATCCGGATGGGTACGAGATCGAGGTGATGCAACGGCTTGGTCGGTATCAATAAAAAATTCTAAGGGAGGATTACTGTGACTTCTACACCAACCCCAAAAAACCTGACGAGACGGCAGTTGCTTCAGGGCTCTGTCGTGGCAGGTACAATAGCGGTGGCAGGCACTGGTTTCATTGCTGCGCCCAACGCAGCCTGGGCCCTCGAGGTTACCGAACTGACTGAACACCAATTGGCAACGCTGCTTCAGATGGCCCGCGATATTTACCCCCATGACAAAGTTGGAGATGAATATTACGCGATTGCCATCAAAGGGTATGACACAGCAGACCAAAAGGACTTTGTCGCCGCAGGCGTGGAAAAGCTCGACGCTATGGCGCAAGCCGCAGGCGTTGCAGACTACCTGTCAGTGAAATGGGAGGACAATCGCGTTGTTTTGCTGAAGCAGATCGAAGACGAGGCCTTTTTCCAGACCATTCGAGGCGGTCTTGTGACCGGGCTCTACAACCAGAAAGCCGTGTGGCCCATCTTTGGCTATGAAGGCGAGTCCTTCAGCCATGGTGGCTATATCGATCGCGGTTTTAACGACATCAACTGGTTGTAAGGGGACGATCATGACAAAATTCAAATTGAACGACGATAGCGTTGTTGTGGTCATCGGCACTGGCGCTGGTGGTGGTGTCTTGTCCAACGAACTGGCGCAGAAAGGCGTAAAAGTCATCGCTCTCGAGGCGGGTGGGCGCTATCTGCCAGAGGATTACATCAACGACGAATGGGACAGCTTTGGCCAACTTGCCTGGGTTGATCCTCGCACTACATCCGGTGACTGGCGTGTCTCCAAGGACTTCTCGGGATTGCCTGCTTGGATCGTCAAGGCGGTCGGGGGCACGACTACCCACTGGGCGGGGGCCTCGTTGCGCTTTCAGGATCATGAATGGAAGGCTAAGACGACCTATGGTGAGGTCGAGGGTGCAAACCTGCTCGACTGGCCGATCGAACCACGCGAAATGGACGACTATTACACCAAAGCAGAAGATAAGCTTGGTGTGACACGCACCGGTGGCCGTGCCGGCCTGCCGGGGTGCAATAACTATCTGGTGTTTGAAAAAGGCGCCAAAAAGTTGGGGTACGAAGAGGTCCACACCGGCCGGATGGCCATCAACAGCGCCGACAACGATGACCGCATGGCGTGTCAGCAAACCGGATTTTGCTTTCAGGGCTGCAAATGGGGTGCGAAATGGTCGGCAGCCTATACAGATATTCCCCGCGGCGAAGCCACCGGTAATCTCGAAGTGCGCGACCACGCCCATGTTGCCCGCATTTTGCATGACGACAGCGGCAAAGTCACCGGCGTTGAGTATTTCGACAAAGATGGCAATTTGCAGCTGCAAAAAGCGCGTGTGGTCTGCGTTGCCGGCAACTCGATCGAAAGCCCCAGAATTCTGCTGAATTCAGCGTCAGAAAAATACCCTGACGGTTTGGCAAATTCTTCTGGAATGGTCGGTAAAAACTACATGCGGCACATGACGGGGTCGGTCTATGCAACCTTTGATCAGCCGGTAAAGATGTGGCGTGGCACGACCATGGCAGGCATCATTCAGGATGAGGCCCGGCACGACCCCAGCCGCGGATTTGTTGGCGGGTATGAGATGGAAACCTTGTCACTGGGTCTGCCCTTCATGGCTGCCTTCCTGAACCCGGGGGCCTGGGGGCGTGGTTTCACAACCGCACTGGATTCCTATGAAAACATGGCCGGGATGTGGATTGTTGGTGAAGACATGCCACAGGAAACCAACCGTGTGACTGTTAACCCAGAGGTCGAGGATCAGTGGGGCCTTCCGGTCGCAAATGTACATTTCTCCGACCATCCCAATGACGTCGCAATGCGCGAGCATGCATACCGTCAGGGGCAGGCCGTCTATGACGCCGTAGGCGCAACCCGCACCATGCCAACTCCGCCCTATCCTTCGACCCACAATATGGGGACAAACCGGATGTCAGCGGATCCCAAGGACGGGGTTGTCAACAAATGGGGACGTACCCACGACATTGAGAACCTCTACATTTCCGATGGATCTCAATTCACAACTGGTGCAGCAGAAAATCCCACCCTCACGATCGTTGCCCTGGCCATTCGCCAAGCCGACCATATCGCCGGTGAGTTGTCCAACGGCACACTCTAGGACAGTTTCCTAGGGACGTTTGGACCTAATAAAAGGGCCCCGTATTTCCATGCGGGGCCTTTTGGCTGTTAGCAGTGTCTTTCAAATCAGTGCTGCGCTTTTGGAAGGGATTTGAGCAGTGCCCGCGCGCGGTTCTTTTCGGCTTCTATCTTCAGAATGGCTTCCGTCGGCAGCGCATCGAAGGTGCTGTTTTGCGCGGAGGGGATCAGCCCCTGAAGCTGTAGATCAATATAGCGAAGGCAACAAACACGCAGGAAGGACGTAAAGTTGCCAAGATCGTGTCCTTCATCAATCGACTCGTTGTAGAGCTGGTGCAAAAGCTGGGGGACATTCAGGTCATCATTGGCAGCGATTTCTTCGAGCACCATCCAAAAACGGCTTTCCAGTCTGACGCTGGTCACCATACCATCCATCCGGATTGAACGCGTGTGGCTTGCCCACAGGTTTGGTTCGGCTCCAACAAATAGTCTGCACATTACTGGCCTCACTTTCTCTTTAACTTCAATAGTGAAATATCTGATTTGCACCACGGCGCGATAGTTGATTTGTCCAAAGAAATGATTGGCGCTTGGGGGGGGAGGGTAAACTAAAATTTGCTACCAAACTAGTTCACAGGCCTATGCTGTTTGCGCTAAAGTCACCCAACGGCGACATTCCTTTTGAATGTCTGTTACTGAGAAAAGTCGCCCAAATTTGCAAATGTCGCTTCTCTAATTGGGTGTTTGGGTCAAGCCTGTTTTCCTTGTTTCTTTTGGGTCATTGTCGCTCATCCGGGTCACACTTCTCTTCGCAGTCTGGTTGATGCTCATTTGGCACCGCTGCACGCATGTGTTGGATCTGCTGTGGAGAGCCCCACTTTCTGGCGCGCTTCAACTTGCGCAGCGACATTTTTCGGCTTCTTCCACAAACTTCGTCCGGTGAGGACGATCCTGTCGGGGTTGGGTAAAGCCAGCGATGAGGTGCAGGCCTCGGTGCTGTTGTTTGATACCCTCGGCGGCTCTGTCATGGGCATTCAGTCGGCGGTGCAGGTGGCAGCACAGGCCAAGCCTCACTCTAAAAATTAAAAACCATCACCGGCGAAACCTGCCTGTGTTCACCTCGCGCATTTGCGGCGGGGCCAATTGAGCTGCGCTTTTGCAGCCTTCCATGACTGAGAAGGAAGACAACATGGATATCATCCACAAGCCCAAGGTAAGATCCCGTCTCATTTATACTACGTATCAACTGCCGGGCAGTGGAACGCTGGCATCAAACCCTGAAGAACCGCATCTTGCTGGAAAACTACTTCTTGCCCGGTGATCTTAAAGCCCAGATCGAAGCCTTCGTCGATCATTACAATCACCAATGCTACCATGAGAGCTTGAACAATGTCCCACCCGCCGACGTCTACTTCGGGCGTGACAAAGCCATTCTACAGCAAAGAGAGAGGATCAAACGAAAGACGCTCGAAGCGCGACGCTTGCATCACCGCCAGCGCGCCGCATAATGAAACCATCCAGATGAGCCGGGCTCTCTCTTAAATTAGGCCGCCATTGGTTCCAAAAACCCTGACGACGGACAGTATCCGACAAAGAAACGAATGCCGGTTTAGAGCTTCGTCGTTTGCGATTCACTGATCCAATGTCCCTGATGCTGCACCGCATCCGAGCCTGGCTAAGAGCCCATTCAGTTTATCGCAATACAGCATCAAAGGATTTGCAGATGCAGGTTCAACGCGATACCAATCAGGATCAGTCCGCCCGCCCAGGCCATCCGCTCGCGCATCGCCCTTTCCTGATTGATCACCCTCGTCATGGTGCCTCCCATAAAGGCCACCACCAGATCAGACGGAATTGCCGTAAGCGGGACCAATGCCCCCAGCACCAGAAGCTGCATCGCGACACTGGCCTCACTTGTTTGCATGTTGCCGGGATTGATGAAGGGCGGAAGAAATAATGCGAAGAACAAGACGGTTTTCGGATTTAGAACTTCGACAATGACGCCCTGCCAGATGATCGAGGAAAGCGGTTTCTGCCGCACCTGTTCGACATTTAGTGTTACCTGCGCATCAGTCTTCGCCCCTCGGATCATATCGACGCCGAGCCAGATCAAATAAGCCGATCCAATGTAACGCAGGGCGGTCACCATCCAACCGGAATTTTCGAAGATCGCGACCAAACCCATCGCTGTTGCAATGGCGAGAAAGATCCCGCCAAGGCAGAGGCCAAGTGCCGAGGCGAGGCCCGCCGCGCGGCTTTGTCCGACGGTCCTAGATAGAACATAGAGCATCGACGGGCCGGGTGTAGCACTCAACGCCAACCCGGCGAGAGTCACGGCAATTACCGCATCCAAACTTGGCATGGTTTAACTTGAACTCCGTTTCATTCGTTTCTCAAAGGGGTTTTCAACGCTGGCGCCACCCTCGGGCAGGTCAGCGGGTCGATGCTTTCTCAAATACGGAAAATCTCGCACCAGCATCCGTTCCAGATGCTCTCCGGCAGTGAATGGTTCATACTTTGTCACCCCGCCCAGTCCCACCAGTTCCGGAAACGGGCGGATCAATGCGTCATGGTTCGCGGCAACGAAATACGGCATTGAGAACCGCTCTGGGTGGCGGTTCAACACCCGATGCGGAGTAGAGCGCAGCAGTCCGTTGGTCCATGCCTCAAGCATGTCGCCGATGTTCACGACATAGACGCGGTGATCGACCGGAACGTCTATCCAGCAATCCTCGGAGGTCATGACCTGGAGGCCAGCGTTTCTTGTGTGCAGCAGCGTCAGGCATTCATAGTCAGTATGCGCCCCCATGTTGACCGACTTCACGTCGATTTCGGTATTCTGGCGCACATAGTGCAGCAGGCGCAGCTGTGAAATGGGCTTGGTCATCTGGTTGGTCATCGCCCCAGGTGTCAGCCCCAGATGCAGTTCTAGAGCCGAACTGATCAAACGTCCGAGTACCGAAATCTGTCCGTAGTAAGACGATACAGTCTGTTTGAAGCCTTCGACCCCGGGCCAGACATTCGGCCCCAGCAGCCGGTTGCCCGCCAAGTAGTCGGGATCGTCATGCGGCAAGTCCACTCCGAGATCGAAGGCTTCATAGCTGCGGTTCACCTCGTCGGGGTAATCGCCCTTTTCGGTGAACGGCACATAGCCACGGTGGTTGGTGCTGAGGCCAATGTAGTTGCGCCGCTTGATCGGATCCGGCAGGGCAAAGAACCGCTCAGCCAGCTGATAGGTTCTTTCGACAAGTGCGAGGTCGATGCCATGCCCAATAATCCTGAAAAATCCGATCTCGCGTGCGGCAAGCCCGATTTCGTCGGCAATTGCCCTAAGCCGGCATCTGTCCCCGGTTCTGATCCCACTTACGTCGATCAACGGCAGGCTTTCCAGCGCGCCTGGGCGTGTCCTCTGTCTGTTTTGCAATCAATGCCTCCACAAGCAACAGTTCCTCAGTTTAGCGATCTTCGGACAACAGTTCCGTCCCGCACCGTGCGGCAGGGAAATAGAGTTCGAAGGTCGAACCCTGCCCGACTTCGCTGTGCACGGCAACGGCACCTCCCGATTGACGCATGACCCCCAGAACCATCGAAAGACCCAACCCAGTGCCTTCGCCGACGCCTTTGGTGGTGAAGAACGGATCGAATATCTGCGACAAACGTTCCTCAGAGATGCCGGTTCCGTAATCAGCAACGCTCAGTCGCACATAGCGCCCCGGCGTTAGCTCAGAGGGAAAGTGCTGTCCTTCAGGAAGTGTGTGAAAGATGTTCTCGGTAGCAATCTGAAGTTTTCCATTTTCAGGCATCGCCTCGATGCCATTCAGCGTGAGAGCGAGCAGCATGTTTTTGAATGCCGCCGGATCAACGGGCGCCGGCCAGAGATCATTTGTCAGCCGAAATTCGACTGCCTGCGCCAGTGTATGCTCAGCGTCTTCACAGAAAGACGAAACAAGAGCATTTAGGTCCACGTGTTCAGGGGCCAGGCGTGTCCTCTGCGCAAAAGCCAGCATGTCCCGGATCAGCTGTGCGCCCCGTGCCGATGCCGTTTTAACACCTTGCAATGTGTCCAGAACTTCCGCATCCGGTTCATCAAATGCCAGCAGTTCGACATTTCCCGAAATCACGGTCAGCAGGTTGTTGAATTCATGCGCGAACCGGCCCGTCAGCCGTCCGATAGCCTCTTGTTTGCGTGCCTCGAAAAGTTTGGCTTCCAGTGCTTTTCGATTGCACACTTCTTCAGTCAGTCTCGTGTGGGCAACCATAAGCTCCTCGTATCGCTCTGTGGAGCGGCGGGTTTCGGCCAACAGTTCCAGTTTCGCGCTCATCATCGCGGCAACAGTGCTCAATATCTCAAGCTCAGACTCACCGAACGCAGCAATCTCGGGATGTTCGCTGTCGATCACGCCTACAACGCGACCTGCGGAGATCAATGGCACACATATTTCCGACCGCGCGGGCTGCGTGTCCGCGATATAGTTATCATCCCCCAGAAGATCGTCCATGATGATCGGTTTGCGGCTCTGCGCCACTTGCCCGGTTATGCCGCGCCCGAAGGGGATGACCAACGGGTTGATTATGCTCCGTCCGAACGGGTTTTTCTCGCCCCAGGCAGACATCTGTGTCAACTCTGTTCGCGCCTCGTTTGCCTGGTAGATCACGCAATCGATAAAGCCCAGCTTGCCAACCACATTTTGTGCAACATACCAAAACAGATCCTCGACACTGGGGATCGACATCAGGTCGACCGCAAAGGTGTTGAGTGTCCGAAGCATCTGCGCTTCGCTGGCCCGGTTCCTCTGGCGTAGTCTCGATGGCACAGGCTGGAGCATGTTTTGAATCCCGTAACTTGTTAATGCGACGACCCTAAGCGTCCTTCACGCATGCGTATAGCCCTTTCCACTCTCCTCACTCATAGGGGGATTTTCCTGTCGTCCCGGGTACTCGTAATCGCGACGCGAAACGAGCTGGTTTTCGTTCGGGCCGTTCGCGATGAGCGCGGCGAATGACCGTAATGAGCCCAATGTGAAGGATGTTGAGAAGAGGGTGAATGCCTGTTTCTGTGCTCTCGACTTTGAATCAGCATGCAAAATTGACCCACTTAGATGGCTTTGTTGCACAAATCGGGTTGAAGTCGGATTTCCCACTACCCTGGGCGGATTTAGCCTACTGCCTCTGTCTTTGGGATGCCAAGCGTTGTGAAGCCATTTAGGATCTGTTCCGAGACCGACAGCAGCTGCGCTCTGACTTGGCGGCCGTGCAAAAGGATTTACGCGGTGCCCGTGCCGAGCTGCAGCGCGCCGCTGAGACTGCGCAGATCCATCGCGCGCACCTGGGCGGCGCTGCGGATGAGGCGCGGCACTGGGCGGCGCTTTCAAATGAATTGGAACTGATGGGAGGTCGCGATGCGCCTTTATCTGCTTTGCTTGGTGTCACTGCTGCCCGGTTGTATGGTGAGGGGCGCTGATCCCACTAGGCTGCCCCCGCCAAATGTGCCTGCCGATCTGTTGCCCCCTTGCGCTGGCTATACCGGGCTGGTGCCGACAACTGAGGGGCAGCTATCAAATGCCCTGGTTGCCGAGGCGCAGGGGCGCAGTTGCGCTAATGGCAAACTGGCCACTGTGGCCGAGATCCTAGCCTAGCTCGATCAGGCCCTCCTACAGTGTGGGCGGGAAACGGACATTCTCTGAAATCTGCATCAAGGTCCGCAGAGGAGACAAGGCGGCCGTCGCCACTCCCTGTTACTCGTCATAACCGTGCCGTTCTACCCAAGGATCCAGCAGGGCGCGGCATTTGTCGTCGAACAGGAAGTCGTAGTTCTCGCGCGTCGATTGCACACCGATCCCTAGCCCCTGCCGCACCTTGGTATAGCTGGGGGTGCGCACCGCCCGGTTCGCCGAGCTTTTTGCAAAATCGCTAACCTCTTTCGACCATTCAACGTCCAGAAATTCCAGGGCGCCGTGAACGACGCGGTTGAAATCATTTACCAGCTCGTCATAAACCACATAGTGAACCCGTTCGTCCTGGCCGGGGAAAACATCAAACCAGGTTCGCATTACGAAATCATACAGCACACAGGATTCGTAAATGGTATTGAAGGCGACCATTTCGATCGTCTGGTTGTAGATTTGTTTATAGTTCGAGAGCACCACATCATAAGGGTGCCGGATGGAAAAGATGTAGCGTTTTTGCGGCATCAGCTTTTCTAGATACTTGATGCTGGCCCCCATCATTGGCGTCTTGTCGATGATTGCTTTGGGGCTGGGTTTGTCGACGAAACGGGTTAGCTCCTGATAATACAGGTCGCGGTTTAGCTCGGCGCGCAGCCCGATATTCGTTTTCTGCGGGTCCCCGGCGATGTGCACGTGAAAGGCGGTGTCCAGCGACCTGTTGAACGACAGGGTTTCCTCGCAGGTGACCACCTGGGGGTGTGATGCCAGAACGTTTTCCAACAGGGTGGTGCCCGAGCGGGTGAAGCCGGTCATGACGAAGTAATTGTCTTTGTCGTCGCGCGGCAATTCGGGAACGTTCCACAGCGCTCTGCCTTCAATTCTCGCGCTGAACTGCTGCGGCCTGGGCATATCCTTTTTCAAAGCATCATTTTGTTTTTGATACCATTCGGCGGCCTCTTGAAACCGCCTTATCTTTTCATAGCTGTTGGCAATAAGGTTGTTGAACCGCGCGGCCATGGGCTGTTTTGCCAATGCCTGAGCGCCAGAATCCTCAAGTATTTGGATGGCGCGGTCGAAATTTTTGTCCCAATACTGCAATTGCGCCGCGCCATAAACGACAGCTTCTAGGATGTCCTTGTTGGGGTAGATTGCCTGGGCAATGGTCTTGAATTCGGCGCGGGCGTCTTCGGCTTCCAACATCCGCAACAACCCGATCGTGCTGGATTGCAACGGCTCGACATGGGTAAAGATGCCGCGAAGCAAATGCACTAACGCGCTTTTCCAGTTCAACCGCATCGACGCAACGACGCGGGCCTGGCTGATATGTTTCAGGTTGCCAGTGTGCAGGTACAGTTTTTCGTGCAGCGTTACTTGGGCCTGATAATCATTGCTGATCATCGCCTGCGACAAAAGCCCGTTCAGCTTGCCGGTCTCGTCACTGGCTTTGCTTTCCAGATTCTGGATCAGGTGGATTAGATCGAACCGCAGCCCCTTCAACAACGGCGGCACCAACAGGTTGCGGATATAGGTGCTGTAGTGCGCGGCCTGCATACTGGCCTCAAGCAGTTCGCCTTCGACCCTCTGCGATGACAATAGTATCGACGAAAGTGCCCAGACCCGCACCACCGGTTCATCAATGCGACAGTGGTCCATCAATCTTGGCAACGTCTTTGGGCGCTTTCAAGACCCCCATGATGCCAATGGCCTGAAATATGCTGATGTCTATGGGCACTTGCGGAAAGTCCGGAACCAAAGGCTTGTCGTCCAGGATCATTTTGGCGCTCGGTCAGATTGCGGTCACATGTGTTGCCCAGTCCCCCGGTCAGTCCACCGGTCGGCCCCCGAGCGGTCCAAGGCTAAGGCTGCGCAACCGTCACTTAAATGTCCTTCACCATAGTGGGGTTGCCCAGTCCAGCCTTGTACTACCTCAGATCAGAACAAGAAATCGCCCGCGCCCAGATCGGTGATATCGACGTTCAGCAGCGTGATCGTGTTGCCTCGTCCTAGGTCGATCAGAACATCGTCACCCTGTTGTTCCATATGATTGTTTCTCAGATCGTTGAAACCAGTCACAGAAGAGACTTTCTTCAGGCTGATCTTCTCAAGATTATCAAGCGCGTTAAAGCCTATGATCGTGTCCTGGCCACTGCCATTGCCAAAGATGAAGGTGTCGCTGTCCCTGAGACCAACGATGATGTTATCGACGTCCCAGCTCCCCCGGCCACCAATCAGAGTGTCGTCGCCCTTGCCACCGATGAGCCTGTCATTGCCGTCACCACCATCCAGCCGGTTGTCGCCCCGGTTGCCGGTGATCACATTGTCCAGATCATTGCCGGTGCCGTTGATGTCGTCCCGGCCCAGCAGCCTGAGGTTTTCGATGTTATCAACGCCGTTCAGATGATTGTTGCCAAGCGTATAGCTGATACTGGCGCGGACCTCGTCATTGCCTTCGCTGCCGTGTTCTTTGACAATATCACCTTCGTCGTCAACGATGTAGATGGTTTTGCCATCGCGTCCAATCATCCGGTCAGCCCCGGCGCCGCCATCCAGAATGTCTTTGCCGCCCCCGGTCCCGGCATCCAATGTGTCGCGGCCATTTCCGCCCAGAAGCACGTCCTTGCCGCCATTGCCAAACAGCCTGTCATTGCCGCCTTCGCCGTCGATGCGGTCATTGGCTTCGGTGCCTTCCAGAACATCGTTTCTGCCGGTGCCAGACACCTTCAATCGGACCCCGAGCAGATCACCGATGGACGGTGGGTTATCCACGTCGATCTCAAGCAGCGAAATGACCAGATCCTCGAACGCGAGATCAAGACCCGTCATGGTGCTAAGAACGCGATTGCCGTTGGCGCTTTGCAGGGTGATTTTGGTGATGGTGCCGCTGGCTGCAGTCAGCAGCTCTTCGGCGGTCATGTCATAGGGGTCACCGTCAAGCGACAGGCCCTGACCCTGCAGGACAATGCGTCTGTCGCCCAGTTGTACGACAATCTTGCGACCGCCCTCTGACAGGATGCCATCCTCGACCAAAGCAAAGGCGCTGTCGCTGTCGCCCAGATCATCCAGCGACAGGTCGGTGCGCCGCCGTACATCCAGAACGGCCTGGTCCGGCGCAGATGTATTGGACGGTTCTGCAGCCGCCTCGCGTGCCAGTGCCAGATCTGCAGCTGTCTCGCGTTCCAGCGCCGGTGCTCTGATGACAGATCCTGAAGCTTGTTCAACGCCGTCAATGATCACTTGGGCGCCGTTGTTAGAGTGGATGATGGTGCCCGTGACATTTGTTTCGTATTGATCCGTTCCTTTATATTGCCGCTCACCGGATACATAGCTGCTGTATGAGGCATTCTCTGCTATTTCTGTGTCAGTCAGGCTGACGCTGCCACCCTCCGAGTAGATCGCTGCGCCAAAGGTCGCGCGGTTGCCGGATATCGATGACGAGGTAATATCAATTTGTCCGCCGTCGTTGAAAATTGCCCCACCTCTGGTTGGCTCAAAACTAGTGATGTAGAGTATCGAAAACTTGCTGTCTGCTCCTTCACCGTTCGATGTTCTGGGCGCAATCTGATGCTGTGGCGTTAGGACAAAGTTGGTGATGGCGGCATCCTCGATCGTGACCGTGCCGGAATTCATGATTCCAACTGGGGGTCGAATATGCCAGTCTTCGCGGTAGCTGTTCCAAAAATCCTCTTCCCTTGGGGCGGGGGTGGTGCCATCTAAAGTCAGGTCAGATAGTCCAAGGTGAGCCCCCTCATTCACGACGAAGCTGGTGTTTCTGTACATATGACTACCCGTAGCGATAAACGCACTTTGGATTGTGGTCACTCCAACCCCATCTCCGCGAATCTCTACATCGCCGCTAATGAGCAGATTCGTTTCACGCGGGAGCGAGATACGATTATAACTCCCGCTTCCCAGTTCGATCACCGTTTGCAAGCCCGCCGCATTGGCCTCTGTCACCGCCTCGCGCAGACTGGTGACACCGTCGTTGGCATTCACCACGTCCTCTGTGGTGGTGACCTCGATGTAGAGTTTATCGGTAATTGTCTCAGCCGCGCTGGTCAGGCTTTCCTCGGTGCCCCCGTCGTCGGTATAGGTGACGCGCACACTGATCTCTTCGCCAATATCTGAGGGGATCAACTGATAGGTAGACAGGCCGGTTTCTTCAACGCCTTCTAGCGCCACACCGTTGCGCAACCATGTGTATCTGAATGTGCCCAGCCCATCGGCATCGGCAATAGCCGAGGTATCCGCTGTTAGGATCTCATTGTCCACAGCCGTTCCGGTGATCACGACGTCACCTGTGGGGGCCGTATTCGCTGCAGCGGGCAGTTGCGGCACGGATACGGAAAAGGCACCGGCGGTATAGATCGACTGGCCGCTGCCATTGCTGACGGGGTTGGCCAGCAGCGCCTGATCCGAGGCTGAGAAGGCGCTGAAATCCAGTGTATCCAGATCATGATCAAAGTCGGTGATCACGTTGCTCCCGTCGCCGGAGGCAAAAACATAGGTGTCGCCGCCGCCATTGCCGGTCAGCGTGTCATTGCCGGCCCCTGCGGTGATGATATTGGCATCGCTGTTGCCAATAAGCACGTTGTCCAGGCTGTTGCCGGTGGCATCGATGTCCAGCACGGTATCTGGGCCGTATTCATTATAGCCCGATGCCAGCGTCAGGTTTTCGACATTGGCCCCCAGCGTATAGCTGACACGGCTTTCCACCGTATCGGTGCCTTCGCCAGCAAGCTCGACCACGGTGTCGCTGCCCGCAACAATAATGCTATAGGTGTCATCGCCGGTGCCGCCATTCATCGTGGTGGCGGCAGTGTAATAACTGCCGTTCAGCCGGTCATTGCCCGCGCCGCCGTTCAGCACATTGGTGCCTTCGCCGCCCGACAGGATGTCGTTGCCGCCAAGCCCATTGATCATGTCGTTGCCACTGTCTCCGGCCAGGGTGTTCGCGCCACTGGTGCCATTGAGGGTATAGGACTGGGTCGAAGGCGCATTCAACAGGTCGACGTTCTCAACACCGGTGAAGGTGACATAGGTCACGCCGTCAACGGAAAAGCCCGCATCGAGATCAACGGTGATGGTGGTCGCCGCATAGCTGGAGCGGAAGGAAAAGGTGACCTTGTCAGTGCCGCCGCCGCCGTCAACGGTGGTGCCGATATCGAAATATTGCGCGTCATATTCAGTGTTAAAGCGGAAATAGTCATCATCGCCGGTGCCCGTGTAGGATGCGGTGCCGTTGCTGGCGGTAAAAGAGGCCATGGGTCTATGTCCTTAAAAAATGCGTCGTTTCAGAAGTGTGTGCAGGCTCGTCCTGCGGTCAATAAATTCCAGAAAATCATAGTTTGGCGGCAATTCACCCGATGCTCATTTCGAATTCTTAAACGAATATCTTGCTGGATCTGTTGGCGCTGTCTGTTCCCTCCCTACAACAGCCCCCCTTTTTGACCTAATTGTTTCGCCCACAGGGGTCATAATCTGGGATCTTAATCTGCAGTCTTCGCAGCGTGCATCTATGCTGATAACCTGCAGAACAGCGATCAACAGATTGATCTGCCCATCCCCTATTGAGCGAGGCTTCCAGTGTCCGACATCTCTGCGCTGCAAACGCCAGCGCCCCTTGGCCTGATGCGACTGAAAGACCCGAACGAGGCTCTGGGGCTGGCGATCCGTCTGCTTGCCGGAGAAGCGCCGTTTCGCGATATGCAGCTTGGCATGTCGACGGGCATGCTGGTCGAGGCGATTGACGCCAACCACTATATCTTTGTGCGCCGCGACAACAAAGCCGTCGCCTTTGCCGCGTGGAAATACAGCCGCAAAGAAGACGCCGAAGCCTGGTTGTTTGACGGGCGCGCACCTGAGGGCGGGGCCACCAAGGACGCGCGCGTTGCTATCATGCTGGCCGTTCAGGGGATCGAGACACCGGTGGTGCGCTACCTGATGCGCCAACTCAGAGATGGTGAACTGGGGGGCTGCGACACGCTGTATTATATGCGGGACTATGGAAAGGGCGGCCGCGGCAAGCGATCTGTCCGGCTGGTCCGCCCCAAGGTACGGCGCGCATTGAGGTCCATGTAACTGAGGGCTGCAGGGAGCAACCGCTGACGTATTGCGCAGGAAGCTCAGCCAATAGCCGTGCCTGACGCAGCGTGCCTTGTTGGTTGCGCCAGCGGCATGGGATTCGGTGATTGCCACTTCGACGCTTCTCGTGTTCGATATATATCTGTGGGATCGAGGTGCCTTTTAGTCCATCTCGCCGGATCTCTGGCCCGAACGCATCTTTTCATTCTGAATCCGAAACTTGGAGATATCGACATGAGCACCACCGGCAAGCAGCTATTCACCACGTTAGAAAGCGATGGCACGCTCACTGTTGCGATCGAGGACGTGACCTTTTCCGACCCGACCGGCAATCAGGTCCTGGTGAAAATGGAGGCTGCGCCGATCAATCCGTCGGATCTCGCCATTCTTGCCGGTGCGGCCGATCTCGAAGGCGCTGAGTATTCGCCTGGTAAATTCGTGGCCCGCATGCCCGAGCCGTTCAATACGGGATCCAAGGCGCGTCATGGGCTGAAGCTTCCTGCCGGAAATGAAGGTGCGGGCACCGTTGTTGCAACGGGTGACGGCGACATGGCCAAGGCCCTGATGGGGCAGCGCGTTGCCTGTGTTCCAGGCAATGCCTACAGCCAGTATTGCATCGCCGACGCCGCCATGTGCTTGCCACTGGGCGACTATTCGGCCGAGGATGGCGCGAGCGCCTTCGTCAATCCCATGACCGCGTTGGGGTTCGTTGAAAACGCAAAAATGGACCAACAAAACGCTATACTGCATACGGTCGGGGCCTCCAACCTGGGCCAGATGCTGACCCGCATCTGCAACGAAGACGGCATGGGGCTGGTCAATATCGTGCGCAAAGACGCCCAGGTCGAATTGCTCAAGCAGCTTGGCTCCACCCATATCGTCAATTCATCGGATGGCGATTTCATGCACCAACTCCGGTCCGCAATCGACGACACCGACGCCTTCTACGGCTTCGATCCGATCGGCGGGGGGAAAACGGTCGACAGTGTCTTCAAGGCGATGGAACAGGTCGCGGTTGGCAAGATGACCGAGTATTCGCGCTATGGCTCCAACCAGCAAAAGCGCATGTTCATCTATGGTCGGCTGGACGTTGGCGCTACAATTTTGTCGCCTAGTTACGGCTTTGGCTGGACACTGTCAGGCTGGCTCTTGTTCCCTTTCATCCAATCGGTGGGAATGGAAACCGTGGGCCGGATGCGTCGGCGTGTGCTTGAAAACCTGACAACGACCTTTGCCAGCCATTACAAGAAGCGGGTCGATCTCGATGAGATGCTTACCAAAGAAGCCGTGACCGATTATCGCGCGATGAAAACGGGTGAGAAATATCTCGTCATGCCCTGGAAATAAGGGGCCTGTGCCAAGGTATGTGAGGCTGGCTCGGGTGTCCGGCTAAGTGCGGGACACCGGTCAGCTTTCGGGGCACCGGTCAGCTTTTCAGTCTGCGGCGCGATCTATTTTTTCGGCTAACGGTACTGAATTCGCTCCCGAGAAAGCGGCGGGCCAGACATGGTGCTGAAGCACCCTCCAGGATCAGCGGCCGGGGCTTGGCGTCGATAAAGCTGGAAGCGGCACCGATATGGCCTGCAAGGCCTTTGAATGCCTGAAGCTTCATGGCGGTTTGCCATTTTGTCATGTCAAATGACTGTTTGATCGGCATCGTCTCTCAATGATCTGAAATGAACTTCCAGTTTGCGTGTTCCTGCCGTCAGACACAGAAATGAGTCCACCGGGCGTCCCGGCGGATTGCGTAAAAATTCGGCGACAGCTTGCGGGCTAAAAGTAAGCGATTGCAGGGGGAAACCGGGCATAGGGCGTCCTTTCTTGTGTGATCTGCAATAGGCCAGGCAGCACAATTGTCTGTCTGGAACCCATTTGCGCGCGAGAGCCGAACACCTCGACCGGACAAGCGGGGACATACGTTCGAACCAGCTTGTTCGAACCGTTTTTGCAGGTGTGGCACTAGCGAATCTGCGGAATAATTCCTTGAGGATCGATATTTGGCGACGGCAAAGATTCTCTCCGCACGTTTCGGTTTTTGGCTCGAATTGACGGGTACGAGCCCAAATTAGCCGATGCTGCATGCTGTATGTACCGGCGGCTTTGCGGGACTTGACCCCAGTGGCAACTGGTTTCCTGTTGTTAGAGGCGTTTGCATGCACAAACTAAAGAGCCAGACCGCCTTCGCAGCTGAGGCAGCGCGGAATTGAGCATGCGGAGGAAGTGGCATAGGTTGGCAAAATGAAACCTCTATTTTTGATCATGGCTTACCTGGTCGCTGTCACATTTCCGTTGATCTTGTCCTGGCTTGTCGGCGGGCCACCACGCGCGTTCCACCAGGAACTTGCTTCTGGTCTTGGCATTATGGCCTTTGCCGTGGTCCTTATGGAGTTTGTCCTGTCTGGTCGCTTCAAGAGTATTTCGACTGGCGTTGGCATGGACGTGACCATGCGGTTTCATCAGATCATGGCCCGCACCGCACTGGGTTTTGCCTTGCTCCATCCCTTTCTGTACCAAGGGGCGCCTTCCGGTGGCCAGCGTCCTTGGGACCCCATGCGCCAACTCGGAATCACAACTGATTTTTCCGCTCTGTCTACGGGCATTGCCGCCTATTTGCTGCTGCCATGCCTTGTTCTTCTGGCAATCGGGCGCACTCAACTGGACTACAAATACGAGACGTGGCGCCTGATGCACGGCATAGGCGCGCTTTTGATCGCGTTGCTTTTGTTGCATCACACGGTCTACGCGGGGCGATATGGATCGCAGCCTGTGATGACCTGGGTGTGGCTGACGATGACGGGTATTGCGGTTGGATCACTGCTGTATGTTTACCTGATCGTGCCCGTTCTGGATAAGGCACGCCCGTGGCGAGTGACCTCAGTTGCCCAATTGACGCCAAAGCAATGGGAAGTGACGGTGAAGCCTGATGGACATTCTGGGCCCAACTACAAAGCCGGGCAATTTGCCTGGCTGACGATTGGCCACAGCGCATTCTCGATGAAGGAAAACCCATTCTCCATTTGCTCCGCACCAGCGAACGGACCTGAAGTCTCCTTTATGATCAAAGAGCTTGGCGACTTCACACAAACCATTGGCCAGATAAAACCGGGCACCGTCGCTTATCTTGACGGACCTTATGGCAATCTGTCTGTTGAGGGGCGTAGCGAGCCTGGTGTCGCTCTGATCGCAGGTGGCGTGGGGCTTGCGCCGCTGCTGGGCATCCTTAGGCAAATGCGGCTGACCGGGGATCCGCGCAAGGTAAAGTTGATCTATGGAAACCGGGTGGTCGATCAGATTGCCTATCGTGACGAATTGGGTTCACGGGAGGTAGTCTATGTCCTGTCAGACCCCCCGGAAAACTGGCGCGGAGAGTCGGGATACATAGATGCCGCACTGATGGACCGTGTGTTTTCAGCCAAAGAGTTCAGCGACTGGGCCTTTGTAATGTGCGGTCCCGCGATCATGATGGATATCGTTGAAGACCACTTGATAGAGAAGGGCACGCCCTCTCATCGTATCCTGTCGGAGCGGTTCGACTATGACTAAACCATTCAGGCATATAGGCCTGCGGCGACGGGTTTCTTTGACGATCTGAATTTTGAACATCATACTATGCTTGGAAATTGTCGCCTTTGTCCTGCGTTAATTTCGGCCCTTTAGTCCGCACCGCTACCGTTGGTCCCTCAAACTCGCAGAGTATCCCTACCAAACTTGTCAGATGTCAGGTTTGAGCCCAGAGTTACCTTGCCGCCGACTACTTGGACACGCTATTGCATAGCCATGAAAAAATATGGCCGAACATTCCATTTGCCAATCTCTCTCGGCACGACAAGTGACGACAAAGTCATGTCTTCGCTTGATGATCTTTTGGTCAATGATCTGGTTATCACGGAAAAAATGGACGGCGAAAACACAACTATCCATAGCTCCGGAACACATGCCCGCAGCCCTGACAGTCGTTATCATCCTTCGCGTGACTGGATCAAAGCATTCGCATCAGGCATTTCGCCACAACTTAAAAATGGTGAGCGCATCGTAGGTGAAAATCTTTTTGCAAAGCATTCACTGGCTTACGACGCACTGCCTTCCTATTTCATGGGATTTTCTTGGATCATTGGTGACCACATTCAACCCTGGGGCGACACCCTGCTAAGGTTTGAAGAATTGGGGATTACCCCGGTGACGGAACTCTATCGCGGACCATATGTTGACCGGCTCTTCGAGGACGTCGCCGAACATTTGGATTTGTCGAAAAATGAAGGTTTTGTTGTGCGCGACGCGTTAGGCTTTAACGAGAGCGAGATGCCAAATCGCATGGGGAAATATGTGCGTGCCAATCATGTTCAAAGCGAAACGCATTGGATGAAGTCCGAACTGATTCCAAACCGATTGGCTAAAAACTAAGGTCGGGTTCGTCCCGCAGTGCTGCCATCCGCTCTGTTTGCCCTAGGAGTGAATTTTGACTACGCCAGTGGCAGAGTTACCACTTTGATCGAGGCCTTGTGGAAACTCGGGCCGAAATCATGAGCCAAGCCAAAGTGGGCATGTGAGTGTGGGCTTTGCGATTGAAAGCATGCGCTGCTCGATGTGTCGCACCAAAAACGTGCGGGAATACCAGATCACGTAAAGAAAGCCTCGTCGCCTAATTTCAAGGCCCCGCGCCGCTCCTGGCCCAAAGCCGCCGTCCGCAGTGTTCGATTTCACTGCGATGCAGTTTCACTGAAGCAGACATTATCTGCACTACAGAATCTGCACTACAGGACTTCGACAAAGGGCCCTTATGTCCGAGCATTCTTCGCAAACGAGGAACGCTGACTTTTCTTCATGTAAGTCCAAGCAATAAATCGACTGGTTTTTTGTCCCTGTGCCATTTCGACGACTTTATAGTCAGCAACCCTGGCTTTTCCTAGAATTCGGCTGAGGGGCTGGAGGTTATCTTTTTTCGACACCAACGAGGTAAACCACAGGCACTGGTCGGCGAACTCGGTGCTCTGTTCAACCATGCGAGCGATAAACTTTATCTCGCCCCCAGGACACCAAAGCTCAGCATTTTGACCACCAAAGTTGAGTTTTGTTGAACGCCCTTTTCCAAGGTTCGCCCACTTGCGTTGGGTACCCTTATTCGCTTTTTCGATAGACCCATGGAAAGGTGGATTGCACATGGTTACGTGAAAAGCATCGTTGGGCTGGATCACACCGCGAAAAATATTCTCAGGTTTGCTTTGTTGCCTAAGGGTAATTGCCAACTTGTTGAAGTCACAAATTTGCCGAGCCGATTTGATGGCACCCGCGTCGATGTCGACGCCAGTGAAGTGCCAGCCGTATTCGCTCTGGCCAGTCAGCGGGTACACCAAACTCGCACCGGTGCCGATGTCCAACGCCTTGATATGACGCCCACGCGGGATTTCTTGGTCATTGCTGTCAGCAAGCAAGTCGGCGAGATAGTGGATGTAGTCGACGCGACCGGGAATTGGAGGGCACAGATAGCCGGCGGGAATATCCCAAAAATCAATATCGTAATGCGTTTTTAGCAACGCCCGATTCAGCATACGGACGGCCCTCACGTCTTGAAAGTCAATCGTCGTCTGACCGACTGGGCTACAGATCGTAAAGACCTCAAGCTCAGGTGTCTGCGCCACCAAGCGCTCGAAATCGTAGCCTTCTGAATGTTGATTGCGGGGGTGCAGCTTCGTTTTGGTGGCCATGGGAACGCCTTCATTTTAGGTTGGTGGACGTCAATCGCCAGACGATTTGTCGCTTTTAGGCCCTCATGCAAAAATAGTAAAATGAGGAGCGTGGCAGATCCTCCGCTAATGCGACGGCCCGAAGCACCGAGGGGTTTGGCCGGTAAGCTGGATGTGTGACGTGCTCGGTGTGTCAAGAAGTGGGTTCCATGCTTGGCTGACGCGGCCAAGAAGTGAACGGTCGCGAAAGGATGAAGCGCTTGGTGCTGTAGGGCGTGCAAGCTTCATGCGATCCGATGGAACCTATGGGGCTCGCCGCGTCTGGCATGACGTTCTTGCTGAGGGCTTCAACTGTGGCCTGCATGGCATTGAACGTCTGGCCTAGCGCACGGCCTCATGCTCTTCGCAATGCGACTGCCCAGGAAATGCGATATCCTCGCAGCCTACCGCCATGCAGATCTTTGATCGCGCCACCGGATAACCCCAACAAATTGTGAAAGCCCCCAACGCAAAAACGCCCGCCGGTTTCCCGTGGGCGCATGTGTTGATGATGCAAATCTACTCTCATGCCGATGAGGTAAGCGTCAAGAACAGATCTGGCGAGCAACTCATGGAGCAAAGCTGCCCCATAGCTGTTTGGTCAGGTCCAGGAACCGCGTCTACAGGATGGGCGGAAACCGGACTTTAGCTGCGTCTGCGAAGGTTCCGTGCCAGACAGGCAAAAGCGGCCATTCAAGCCCGAGCAGACCGAAACCTACTTGCTGCGCTGCGCACCAAGGTCAGCAAAGCGCAGATAGCAACCTTTGCAAAACTTTGGCTTCATCACCGGAGCCGACATTGGTGCGCGATGCTGCGAAAGACTAGGGGTATCCGCACTGGTCCACCAAGCGGCATAGTCACACACCCGGATTACAAGACCAATACGTGCCGATCCTGGATATTCTGCGCTTGGACGGCGCGATTGTCGGTGCCCCATGTCTGAGTTGGGGTTCAGGTCGATCTTGGAACCATTGATCGGATGTAGTTAGATGTCCGGCGTCGATGTTGCCGGGACACATGGCGCTGGGCCTTTATGGAAGGTGCGTGATCCGAATCCCAATCACCAATGCGGCCTCACACTTGGCCAAGCGCCTATTTCTGGGTTTTCCGGGTCAATCACCTGATCCGTGTTCGGTAACTTTCCTTGGTCCTCTCAGCCCTTTATCGACCCTTCCGACTGCAGCCATTGCACGACCGACAGGCGCTTGGAATTCATATGATCCATCAGGGTTCGCGCCAAGTTTGGACCATCGCGTGCGACGAGGAACTTCAATATTCGCTCATGCTCTTGCACGGCTTCTTGCCATCGCCCCTGGGTCATATTTGCCAGATAACGGGCCCGTTGCATGCGAAGAGACAGAGCCTCACAAGAGGAGGTCAATGTCCCGTTCCGCGCTGCAAGCAGAATGGCCCGGTGGATTTTTTGATTGATACTGAAGTATGCGTCCAGATCACGCTCCCTGTAGCTTTGCATCATTTGTTCGTGCAAAACGCGTACCGCTTCAATTTCGGCTTCGGTGATGTTTTGACAGGCCAGTTTTCCCGACAACGCCTCCAATGCGCCCAGAACCGGAAAGACCTCTTCGACCTCTTCAATCGTGACGCGGGTTACCCAAGCACCGCGGTTAGGCTCGAGCCGTACCAGCCCGTCTGAGGCAAGCACCTTGAGCGCTTCACGCAGCGGCGTGCGTGAGACCCCAAACTGGTCGCACAGCAGCTTTTCCGGCACCTTGGAGCCGGGTTCCAGATCCGCATTGATGATCAATGTCTGAAGCCGCCCCACCAGCTCATGATGCAACGATGTGCGGGTGATCGCCTGAGGATTTTCTGTTTGCATCATTGGGGAGGGGGTCTCACTTTTTCAGAGCCATTTCCAGTAGGCGCGCCATGTGGATGGGTTTGCGTGTGGTCAGGTCCGCGACCTGATGTCGGCAGGATGTGCCATCTGCTACAATCAATGTTTCTGTGTCTGCTTTCCTGACCGCAGGCGCCAGATCCAACTCTGCCATTGCGCGCGATGTTTCGTGTGTTTGCGCACTATACCCGAATGCGCCGGCCATGCCACAGCAGGATGTCTCAACGGTCTCGATCTCCGTATCGGGCAAAAGGGACAGGGTTTTCTCGATACTGGACATAACGCCCATCGCCTTTTGATGGCAATGCCCGTGCAACAGTATCTTTGGGGCAGGGGAGATCAACGGCAGTTGAAAGTCCGGGTTGCCGTCTTGATCGGCGATGTATTCTTCCAGCATGCGCGCCTTGGCGGCCAGTTGTGCCGTATCTTCACCGGGGAGAAGAGCGGGGATCTCATCGCGCAGTGTAAGCAGGCAGCTGGGTTCCAGCCCGATGATGGGTAGCCCCTGTTTTGCAAAGGGCAACAGCGCGTCAACTAGCCGCTGCGCTTCCACCTTTGCCTCCTCTATCATGCCGGCAGATAGAAACGTGCGTCCACAGCACAGTGGGCGCTCTCCCCTGGGGGCCTGGGCAAGATGCACCGGGACATCTGCGGCTGCCATCACTTTGAGGGTGGCGCGCAGGTTTTCAGGTTCAAAATAGCGGTTGAAGCAATCCGCAAAAACGACGGCTTTTGGGGTGTCATCTCCGCTGACCTCAGTGTCTTTGAACGGGTGGCTGTGCCATGTCGGCAGCTTGCGCGTGGCGGTAAACCCGGTCAGCCGCTCTGTCAGCTTTGCCAGCCCGGGCACCGTGTTGCGCAGGTTTGCCAGAAAAGGGAAGCGCGCAGCCCAGGGGGCATAGCGCGGCAGGAAAGCGGTAAGTCGGTCGTGCAGGCTCAGCCCGTTTTTACGAAATCCGGCTGCCTGCACTTCGATCTTCATCCGTGCCATGTCCACGCCGGTGGGGCATTCGCGCCTACATCCCTTGCAGGAGACGCAGAGCTTCATCGTCTCGGCCATCTGATCAGAGGTCAGCGCGTCGGGCCCCAATTGCCCCGAAATCGCCAGCCGCAGCGTATTCGCCCGCCCACGCGTGAGGTCCTGTTCCTTGCGTGTCACCCGAAAGGAGGGGCACATGACCCCACCCTTGAGCTTGCGGCAGGCACCATTGTTGTTGCACATCTCAACCGCGCCCTGGAAGCCGCCCGCGCTGCCGCTCCACTCGGACCAGTCAAGCCCGGTCGGAAAATCTGGCACTGTGTAGTTGGGGCCATAACGGAACAGACGGCGGTCATCCATCTTGGGGGCATCGACAATCTTGCCGGGGTTGAACAGGCCGTTTGGATCAAACCGCTTTTTGACCTCGCCAAAGTTGGCAACCATGCGGGGGCCGAACATCTTTTCATGAAATTCTGAGCGGACCAAGCCGTCACCGTGTTCGCCCGAGTGGGAACCTTTGTACTGCGCGACCAGATCAAAGCACTCTTCGGCAATCGCGCGCATGGTGCCCACGTCCTGATCCAGCTTGAGGTTCAGGACTGGGCGCACATGCAGGCAGCCGACCGAGGCATGGGCGTACCAGGTGCCTTTGGTGCCGTGACGCTCGAAAATCTCGGTCAGGCCAGCGGTATAGGCGGCAAGGTCGGGCAGCTCGACCGCGCAGTCTTCGACAAAGGACACTGGTTTTCCGTCGCTTTTCATTGACATCATGATGTTGAGACCGGAGCTGCGCAGATCAGCAATGCGCGCCTGCATCGCAGGATCGGGCACCGGAGTCATACCGCCCCAGTTCTTGCCAGTGCCGGACCATGAGAACCCGAGATCTCCCATCATCTCGTCCAGTTGCCGCAGTTTCTGGGCATGCAGGCCCGCGTCTTCTTCGGCAAACTCAACCAGCAGCAGCGCGTCGGGTTTGCCGCTCACGAATTCCTCGATGGTCTGGCGGAACATCGGAATATCACGGGCCAGCCCGATCATTGTGGCATCCACCAGTTCAACGCCCTGGGGGTTCAGCGTGACCAGATGTTGCGCGGCATCCATCGCCTGCTGAAAGCTTGGGAAATGGCAAACCCCCAGAACCTTTTGCGAAATGATGGGCCAGAGCTTCAGCTCAATTGCGGTGGAATAGGCAAGGGTGCCTTCCGAGCCCACCAAGAGATGTGCGAGGTTGTTGGGCGTATCCCTAGGCACCAGCGCGTCGATATTATAGCCGCCGACGCGGCGCATGACCTTGGGGAATCGGGCGTCGATTTCCGCAGCCTCCCGGGCACCAAGCTGCAGCAGATCATCCGTCAGCGATTGCAGCAGGGGGGATGCGGCGGGTCCGACTGGTCCAAAATGGTGCTTGCTGCCGTCTGCCAGAAAGGCGTCAATCGACAACACGTTGTCGCGCATCATGCCATAGCGCAGCGATTTGCCACCGCAGGAATTGTTGCCGGTCATGCCGCCAATGGTAGCGCGGGACGCGGTTGAGACATCGACGGGGAACCACAGCCCATGTGGTTTTAGCGCCCGGTTAAGATCGTCCAGCACGATGCCAGGGCGTACAACACAGCGTTGTCCTTCAATATCCAGTTCAAGAATGTCGTTGAAATACTGTGTGTTATCCAGAATCAACGCTTCGTTTACGGTCTGGCCGCATTGTGACGTCCCTCCGCCACGCGGCAACACTGGCAGGCCCTGTTCGCCTGCGATGTCGATGGCGGCGCGGATGTCATCTTCGGACCTCGGCGACAGCACCCCCAAGGGCATCATCTGATAGAGCGACGCATCCGTGGCATAGCGACCTCGCGAAAAGTTGTCGAACATGAGATCGCCCTGAACACGGGCTTTCAGGGCGTCGAAGAGATCAGACATAGGCGCTCCAATGGCATTTAAGGGCAATCATTTTTGTTGACTTAATTATGAATTCAAAATTACGTTGGTTCAACTGAAAAGAGAATTTGTCGGCCCTAGGGGTCTCTCCTGGCCGCTGTAACCACCTGGATGTGAGACTGAATGTCATGAGAAAAGCCGGCCGCCACTTTTTGCAAATCCCCGGCCCCAGCGCTGTGCCCGACCGAATTCTAAGCGCGATCGGACAGCAGACCATCGACCACCGCGGCCCGGATTTCGCGCGCGTTGGCATGAAGGCGCTGGAGGGGCTCAAGAGCATCTTCAAGACACAGCAGCATGTGTTCATTTATCCCGCTTCGGGCACCGGCGCCTGGGAGGCCGCATTGGTCAACACGCTGTCGCCTGGTGATCGCGTCCTGATGTTTGAGACAGGGCATTTCTCGACGCTCTGGAAGAAACTGGCCGAAAAACTGGGATTACAAGCGGAGTTCATCCAGGGGGATTGGCGCGGTGGCGCAGATCCTGACCAGATCGAAGCCTATCTGGCCGAGGACAAAGCGCACGAGATCAAAGCTGTCTGCGTGGTACATAATGAGACCTCGACAGGCTCGGTTTCGCCCATCGCAGACGTCCGCAAAGCCATTGACCGTGCCGGGCATCCTGCTCTTTTCATGGTCGACACCATCTCTGGCCTCGCCTCATTGGAGTACGAACATGATGAGTGGGGTGTGGATGTCACGGTTTCGGGTTCTCAAAAAGGTCTGATGCTTCCCCCGGGCCTGTCGTTCAATGCGGCCAGCGCCAAGGCAATGGCCGCCAATAAGACCGCTGGACTGCAACGCTCTTATTGGGATTGGGCCGATATGGTTGGCCCGAACAAGACTGGCTATTTCCCCTACACGCCTGCGACTAACCTGCTCTACGGGTTAAATGTAGCCGTTGACATGTTGCATGAAGAAGGGCTGGACAACGTCTTTGCCCGCCATGCGCGCCACGGTAAAGCGGCACGGGCCGCAGTACGCCAATGGGGGCTCGAAGTGCTCTGTGCCAAGCAAGGGCAGGAGAGCGGCGTGCTGACGGCGGTAAAACTGCCCGCGGGCCACAGCGCCGATGCGTTCCGCGCGTCCACATTGCAGCACTACGATATTTCCCTTGGAAATGGTCTGTCCAAGGTTGCCGACAAGGTTTTCCGCATTGGCCACTTGGGTGATTTCAACGATCTGATGTTGGTTGCCACTCTTGCTGGTGTCGAAATGGGCCTCAAACAGGCGGGGGTCCCCCACGAAACAGGCGGCGTGCAAGCGGCAATGGAATTACTCTCATAAATAATGCCTTCACAGAACGAGGCAAAGACCAGGACGAACCGAAATCTATGAAACTCTGGGAGGAGAACGTCATGAAGATTATCGCAAAACTGCTTGCAGCAACCACTGCCATTGGCATGGCGACCAGTGCTTATGCAGCGGATATGACCTTAAAGTTTGGCCACGTTGGCAATCCGGGATCCCTGTTTGAGGCATCGGTTGATAATTTTGCCGCCTGCGTGAACGGGTCTATGGGCGGTGCAGTCGAGGTTCAGACCTTTGGGTCTTCTCAGCTGGGCAAGGACAAGGAATTGCTGCAAAAGCTCAAGCTCGGGCAGGTCGATTTCTCATTGCCGTCATCTGTGATGTCTTCGGTGGATGACACGTTTGGTATCTTCGAGATGCCATATATCATCAAGGATCGCGATCACATGCGTCGGGTTCAGGGCGCGATGATGGACAAATTTCAGGCGGCAGCAAATGCCAACGGCTATCACATCGTCGGTCTGGCCGAGAATGGCTTTCGCAACATCACCAACAACGTGCGCCCGGTCAATCTGCCTGCCGATCTGGAAGGTGTCAAACTGCGCACGCCAAATGGTGTCTGGCGCCTGAAAATGTTCCAGGAATACGGCGCCAATCCGACGCCGATGGCCTTTTCGGACGTCTTTACCGCGCTGCAAACCGGCGTGATTGACGGACAGGAAAACCCCTATGCGCAGATCGCAAGCGCCAAGTTTCAGGAAGTGCAAAAGTACCTGTCTGTCACCGGCCATGTCTACACACCTGCCTATATCCTGATGTCGAAAAAGAAATTCGATAAGCTGGACGCCGACATGCAGGCTGGTCTGACTGACTGTGCCAATCAGACGCAAGACTTTACCTATGTCAAAGCGGCAGAGCTGGAAGCGAGCCTGCTGAAGGTGATTGAGGATGCGGGTGTGGCGGTAAATACAGCCGACAAGGACGCCTTCATCGAGGCCTCCAAGCCGATCTACAAGCAGTTCGCGGATGAGGTCGACGGCGGTCAGGACATGATCGACACTGTTCTGGGTCTTGGCGACGCAAGCTGACCGGATAGCAGGGGGCAGGCAGCGTGCCTGCCCCCTGGCCACAATAAACAACATCTCAACATCTCAACGGCACGCCCCCGCTTCTTGGCTTGGGGGGCGTGACTTCCGGTATCCTACAGGTCTGACCCACATATGGAACATGCTGCCTACCCGACCCTGTCCCGCATCAACCGGATGCTGAGCAGGGTGCTTGAATGGATCACGATTGGCCTGATGGTCCTGCTGACATCAATCGTGACAGTGGCCGTGATTGCCCGCCTGATGGGGCAGAGTTTTTCATGGTATGATGAGGTCGCAGCCATCATGCTCGCCTGGATCACCTATTACGGATCGGCGCTGGCCGCCTTGCACCGTCGCCATATCGGCTTTGACACCGTGCTGCTGGCTATGCCGCAAAAGATGCGTATCGCGGTCTTGCTATTGGGCGAGGCGATTGTGCTGGTGTTCTTTTTCCTCATGGCCCGCGCCGGTCTTCAGGTTCTCGAAGTCCTTGCGGGCGACACGCTGGTTTCGCTGACATGGATCCCTATCCAGTTCACGCAATCAATCATCCCGATCGGCGCGATCCTGTTCATGCTCTGTCAGATGCTCAGCCTGCCCGGATTTCTCAGGCTGACCGCTGCGGGCATATCGCTGGAACATGCAGAAATTGATGAAGAAGTCGAAACCGAACTTGAAAAGAACAAGGACCGCGCCTGATGTTGATGGCTGTCATTTTTGTTGCGATGCTGATCATGATTTGCATCAATATGCCCATAGCCGTTGCATTGGCGATGTCTGGAGTTCTCGGCCTGCTGGTCACTGAAGGCCCCGATAGCCTCGTCACGATTGCGCTTGATATGTACGACGGGTCAACCAAGTTTTCCCTGATCGCCATCCCGATGTTTGTACTGGCCGGCGCCATTATGAACGCGGGGGGGATCACCGACAGGCTGATCAACTTCGTCACCGCGATTATCGGGTTCATCCGGGGCGGACTTGCCATGGTCAACATCGGGGTCTCGTTGTTTTTTGCTGAAATTTCCGGCTCTGCTGTGGCGGATGTCGCGGCGATGGGATCCATCCTGATCCCGCAGATGAAAAAGCGCGGCTATTCCAAGGAATTCTCCGCTGCGGTGACGTCATCCTCGGCATCGCTCGCGATTATCATCCCGCCGTCGATCCCGATGATCCTGTATGCGGCCTCTGCAAATACCTCTGTTGAACAGTTGTTTGTCGCCGGTGTCGTGCCGGGGCTGCTTGGGGCGGCGGGGCTTATGACGGTCGCTTATCTCTTTGCCAAACGGTATGATTTCCCGACCGAGGCTGCGTTCAACCTCGCCCGCCTGCGGGAGACATTCATGGACGCGATCCCCGCATTTACCCTGCCGGTGATCATTCTGGGCGGCATCTTTGGCGGCTATGTGACAGCAACCGAAGCTGCGGGTCTTGCGGTTTTGGCCGCGATTGTCGTCTCAGCCTGGTATAGTAACCTTGATGTGCGGCACCTGCGCAGCGCGATGCTGGATGGCGGCATCCAGACCGCAGTTGTCATGCTTTTGGTGGCAGCATCGGTGCTGATGGGCGGCTTCCTGACCCGGGCGCAGATCCCGCAGCAACTGGCTGAGAGCATTCTGTCCATCACGGATCAGCAATGGGTGATCCTGCTGATCCTGAACTTCTTCTTCCTGATTGTGGGCTTCTTTCTGCACTCCGCTGCCGCGATCATTCTGGTGATCCCGATTGTAATCCCGCTGATCACGGCGGCCGGGATTGATCCGGTGCACTTTGGGCTGGTGGTCACGCTGAACCTTGCCATTGGGCAGCAAACACCGCCTGTCGCATCGGTGCTGATCACCGCCTGTTCGGTCGCACGCGCCAACATCTGGGAAGTGTCCAAGGTCAACATCTGGTTCGTTGGTGTGCTCTTGGCCGTTCTGATGCTGTGTACCTACGTCCCCTCCGTGCCGATGTTCCTTGTGGAGTATTTCTACCGATGACTGATCAGAGTGCCGAAATCAACGATGAGGTCCGCGATGGCATCATGTGGATCACTTTCAATCGTCCGCAGGCGCGCAATGCGCTGACATTCGGGATGTATGAACGGCTGGCGCACTTGTGCCGGGACATGCCCACAGATGGGAGGGTGCGGGCGGTCGTGATTGCGGGGGCAGGCGGCAAAGCCTTTGCTGCGGGCACAGACATGACCCAATTTCGCGCCTTTGAAACTCCGCAAGACGCGCTGGACTACGAACATCAGATTGATGCGGTTTTGGAAGCGGTTGAGTGTTGCCCGGTGCCGACGATCGCAGCGGTTCACGGGGCCTGTACCGGCGGAGGTGGGTCAATTGCGGCGGCCTGTGATATCCGTATTGCCTCGGCCGGGCTGAAATTCGGCTTTCCGATTGCCCGTACGCTGGGCAATTGCCTTGCCGCCGGAAACCTGGCCCGATTGTCCGAACTGATCGGGGCGGGCCGTGTCCGCGAGATCATCTTTACCGCCCGTTTGATCGCAGCGGAGGAGGCGCTGAACGTCGGGTTGGTCAGCGAAATTCTACCAGATGAAGCCAGTTTGCTGGCCCGCGCAGGTGAGCTCGCCGAAAGGGTCGGTGGTATGGCGCCCCTGACCCTGCGGGCCACCAAAGAAGCGCTGCGCCGCAATCGGGCCGCGCTGAAAGTGGAAGACTCCGATCTGATCACCTCGTGCTATATGAGCGATGATTTCCGGATCGGGATGGAGGCTTTCCTGGGGAAAACGAAACCCGTCTGGACAGGTAAATGAGCGGCAGGACCGGGCCCTTAAAAGGCATGCGTGTCATTGAATTGGCGCA
This sequence comes from Phaeobacter sp. SH40, assembly GCA_965641885.1. Lineage (GTDB taxonomy): Bacteria > Pseudomonadota > Alphaproteobacteria > Rhodobacterales > Rhodobacteraceae > Pseudophaeobacter. The sequence continues at coordinate 749,955 of OZ282574.1, forward strand.
TATCATGGCCGGACCCGTCTGTGGCCTGATGCTGGCGGATATGGGGGCGGACGTCATCAAGGTGGAAAAACCTGCGGGCGATGATAGCCGCCGGTTTGTACCTCCCGAGATCGAGGGTGAATCCGCCGCCTATATGATGATGAACCGCAATAAGCGCGGCATCTCGCTGAACCTCAAGGATCCAGCTGCCGTCGACATCCTGCGCAAACTGCTGGCAGAGGCAGATGTGGTGATCGAAAATTACCGCAAAGGCACGATGGAAAAACTGGGCCTGTCTTACGAGGATCTGGCCAAAGCCAATCCCCGCCTGATCTATTGCGAAATCTCGGGCTTTGGCCGCACTGGCCCCTATGCCGAGCGCGGTGGCTTCGATCTGATCGCGCAGGGCATGTCGGGCTTGATGTCAATCACGGGCGAGGGGCCGGGGCGACCGCCGGTCAAAGTTGCCGCCCCGATTTCCGATATCAATGCTGGAATTCTCGGGGCCATGGGCGTCTCTGCGGCCTATGCCAATATGTTGCAGACCGGGCTTGGGCAAAAGGTCGATACCTCGCTGTTTGAGGCGGCCATTACCCAGACATACTGGCAATCCGCGATTGCCTTCGCCACCGGAGAGCGGCCGAAACCGCTTGGCTCTGCCCATCCGCTGAATGCGCCATATCAGGCGTTTCAGACCAGCGACGGCTGGATCAATATCGGCGCTGCCAACCAAAGCAACTGGCTGCGGCTTCTGGATGTGCTTGCCGCACCCGAACTGGATAAAGACCCGAGGTTCGCCTCCAACGCCGAGCGTGCCCGCAACTTACCGGCGCTGATCGAGATATTGAACAGCTATCTGGTGCAAGACACGACACAGAACTGGTTGAGCTGCATGGAAGCGGCACAGCTGCCCGCCGGACCCGTCAATGACATCTTGCAAATGCACGAAGACCCGCAGGCGATTGCCCGCGATATGATCGTCGAGGTGGATCATGCGACCGCAGGAAAGGTCAAAACGATTGGCCACCCGGTAAAGTTCAGCCGCACAGCCGCAGGGGTCGCAAATGCCGCCCCAATTCTGGGCCAGCACAGCCGTGAAGTTCTGAGGGAAATGGGGTATGACCCAGGGCAGATTAAGGCGCTTATCCAATCTCAGGCGGTCATCGCCGCATAATCCGACCCATCAAAAGGATCAGCCAATGGCTCTTACTCTCGAACAGGCCCAAAGTATCATCAGCGATTGCCTGAGCTGGCGCAGGGCCATTGGATTGAAGCCTTTGACGATTGCCGTCTTGGACGCGGGCGGTAGCCTGTTGGCCCTGGCCCGTGAGGATGGCACCAGCGCGCTGAGACCGGAAATTGCCCAGGGCAAGGCCCGTGGTGCGGTCCAGATGGGGCTGGGATCCCGTGCGCTGTATGAAAGGGCAAAGGTTGAGCCCTTTTTCATCCAGGCAATGAACGCCCTGTCAGATGGCTCTCTTGTGCCGGTGGCGGGTGGTGTGCTGATCAAACTGGATGGCGTCATTCTGGGCGCGGTTGGCATCACCGGTGACAATTCCGACAACGATGAGGCCTGCGCGATTTCAGCAATCGAAAAGGCAGGTTTTGTAGCAGATGGCGGGTAGCGAAAAACGGGGGCACTGACTGCGTAGCTATTGTATCTCTTAGATCGATCGATCAAGCAACAAGCGTGCACTTTCGACGACCTGTCTGTGACGAATTTTCTTATGAATTTGAAAGAACTATAGCACAAGAACGGCTGTGTTCCGCCTAGCGATGTCTGCTTTTACAAAGCCGCGGCGGGGTATCTGTTTGTGCGCCGAAAGGCTGGTATGCTTGGAAGCGGGCTGATGATTGAACTGCAACCCGACGATGTTGTGGTCATCAGGGCGTCCGAAGACTGGCCGGAGCATCTGTTCCGGGTCTCAGAGGTCTTTGACGACTGCGTAGGCGGCTACTCAATCACAGGACCGTTGGCCGGAGAATTCGGCGAACCTGACTTTGATCTCGTGCTCAGAGTCCACCAGCACGGCTAATCCCTTATCAAAACAAGAAGGAGGAGACGCATGTCTGCTCAGATACGTTACGCGTACCTTAAAGGAGCAAAAAGACCTTTTTAGTGGAGCGTAGCGAACGACTGAATTTCCACGGTTTTCGGGTCCCCGACGGTCTCCTCAGCCTGCGCGACAGTTAGGCGGCGATCAAAATGAGGGTAGTTTTTCAAATCTCTTTGAGAAACTTAGGCTCCATCATAGCATTCCGCGATTGGGACCGAAGCATTAGGCAGAACACTTACCCTTAACATCTTCGGCCCCGACTGTTCAGCGTAGTGCCCGTAGTTTCGACGTAGTCGAGTATACTGTGATACATATAGCAATATTGGTCTTATAAATTGCCGCCTGCACACCAGATTATCGTAAAGGAGAACACATAGTGGAACTCACCTTAGGCCCAGGACTTCGGTAACGGGTACGGTTTAGTCAAGCCCTTTGTCGCAAGCACTTTGATCCGCCCAAGCGGGTCATTCACGTTCTTGCCGTCCCTAATTTCTCTGTCGCAGGTTCAGAATGAGGTCTTTTGGGCGCATGCTTCGGTTCGTGGTCAACGCTTTGGTTGCCAACATGATGCTGGTTCGATGTAATTCCGATGTGCCCATCTCATAGGCGTGCTCGACAAAAGTCGGCTACGGTCCTGACCACGGCATCATCGGAACCACGTCCTCGTGGGACCTCGAGATCCTGCGTTCGAACAGGTAACAGTCGGGCTATCATTCCATCAGGTAGCTTTTGGTACGGCGTCCGATTGGAATTCTGTACCATCGATCCAAATCCGATGGAGTATGACTGCGATACGGCGCGCAAGTGCGACCATCGCAATTTTGCGGCCACGGCGTTGGGCGAGTTGCGCTCCCCAAGTTCTCAGCCAAGTCGACCGACCACGATTCATCATGACGGTTGCAGCTTGACACAATGCCCGCCTCAGGTTGACATCGCCTGCCTTGGTAATGCCACCAGATACATCTCGCTCACCGGATTGGTTGCGCGACGGCGTCAGACCAACCCAGGGACCAATTCTCTTTGAAGACCGGAAGCGTGCCGGATCATCGACGGCTGCACGGAATGTTAGAGCAACAACTGGCCCGATCCCCGGCATCGTCATCAAGCGATGGCAAACCGGGTCTGCCTGCGCTAGGTGGCGTACATGCTTCTCTAAGGTTGCAAGTTCCTGCCGCAGGGAGGCTCTGGCACGAAGCATCGGTATAGTTGCGGCTTCCAACATAGGGTTACCATCCGCCAATTCGCGAATGCGGGTCTCGAACTTACCACGTGAGATCGCGCCGACCTTTAAGCCAAAGTTTCGCAACAACCCCCTCAGGGACATCTCCAGCGCGATCATGTTCTGTTGAATGGCTTTTCGAGCGCCGAGGACAGCGCGGGTTTCTTGGGCCGATATCGATTTACAATGCACTGGGCGGAACCAGCCAAGATGCAGCAGGCGCGCGATACCCTCAGCATCACGCCGATCCGTCTTGATCGGCATGGCCTTCAGAGCACCCTTCACTTGACGGGTTTCCATGAGCACGGCACCCAGGCCAGCCTCTCTCAAACCATGATGTAACCATTGCGATAAGGGGCCAGCCTCAAGGCCGATTGCCTCAATACTTCCATCCAGATCGCTCAACCAACGTGCCAACGCCTCTGGTTCACTCGCTGCCTCGGCCTCCTTGATGATCTCACCGTGGGCATTGACCACGCAGATTGCGGTCTTCGCAAGCGATACATCCAATCCAATATACAGTCTCATCCCGTAATCCTCCATGCGGTTTCAATACGGGAATAGCGACAGCGCCCCACTGATCTGACAAGTGGCAACGGTGGTGCGTTGCGCAGGCCCCGTTACGGCATCTCATAGCCAGAAAATGACTGTTGCGACGCGAGTTATGGCCGAAAGGAACACCTTGGGGCATCTGTCATAGCGGGTTGCTACGCGCTCCAGTCTTTCAAGCGGCCAAACATGATCTCGATCACTGCCCGGCAGTGCATTGCGCCGCAATGTAACGAGAGGGGCGATTGCGGCGTTTGTCATATTTGACGGCCTTATCGCGTGATTTTCGTCCTGGGATGCAAGGCGTTATTCCCATATCTAGAAGGGCTTCACGGAACCAATCTGCGTCATAACCACGATCCACTGCCCGACAGGGTATTTCCGTAGGAAATGTCCCGAGAGGGGCCGAGCAGCCAATCGGCTGCTGGCAGGCTACTCACAAGAGCGCGCGCCCCAGTGTAGTTGCTCACTTGACCTGCGGTCATGAAGAACCGAATGTCCCGAGAGGGGATTGAAATCGTTTTATGGTCAGGCGCTTCAGAGGCGAGGCCCTCCATAATTCGGGCAAACACGCTCATATCGCTCTACCGTTTCCAACGGTTGTAGCGTGTCTTATGTGGTCTGTACTCCTTAGGAGCATCACACCAACGCAAGTCATTGCGATTAATGAAGATAATGCTGCTCAAAACGCGGCGATCATCTGCTCGTGGAACACCATGGCTCTTCGGGAAATAGGGCTGAAGCCGCACCATTTGACCTTCTGTCAGCCGGTAAAGATTGCTAATTATATTCCCTATTTGGGAACCGTGAATCATCCAGGTGCGGCAGCAGCAAGAAATTTAATCGGTCCTGAGCCTAAGCGGCACCCCACTCATGTCCACTCCTGAGTGGGGACGATGAGCCAAGAGCACTCTCTTGTCAAAAATCGCTAACAGGACCCAAAGGCGCTGACGTCAGACACGCAGCCCTTTGGAGTGCCCCGCGAAACGGTGTCTCAGGACAGGCGACGCAGGAAGCCGTCGCGGGCGACTGTGATCAGAAGCCGGTCGTGGATCTGGCGGTCGATCTCAAAGTTCCCGTTTTCCCTCAGGTAGGACTGGATTGCGGTATGGGGGTTATCCCCCTTGCCCCAGGGGCGGTCGCTGTATGTGTCAGGTGCCATATCCTCGATCAATGTGTCGAAGACCACGCAATAGCTGCCTTCGGAGGCGAGGGGTGCGTAGGCTTGCAGCTCCTCCAAAACGTGCTCATGGGTGTGGTTGCTGTCTAGGCAGACAAGCACTTTCTTGTAGCCTTGTGCGATCTGCTTGACCTGGTCCACCACATCGCTGTCCACCGAAGAGCCCTGGATCATCTCTATTCTGGAGCGCATGGGGTGTGCGTCGATCGCGGCGCGGTTCTGGGCACGGATATCAATGTCGATGCCCAGAACTTTGCGTTTGGGCTGGTTGGGGTCCAAAACAGTGCCCGCTTCGATCGCCTCGGTCATTTCCAGCAGCGCCAGCATGGAGGCGGAGAAAATCAACGAGCCACCATGGGCAATACCGGTCTCGATTACCAGGTCAGGCTTGATGTCGAAGATCAGCTCCTGCATGGCTACAATATCCTGCGGATACTGAATGATCGGGCGGCCCATCCAATGGAAGTTGTAGGAATACTGCGCCTTGGCGGAGGCCTGCAGGAAATCCATAGCGGCTGATTGCAGGGCAGTATTGTCCCGCATTTCCTGAGTACGTTCAGTGATTTCGGTCTGGAAGGGGGTCATTTGTCATCCTTTCAACAAGCGGCAGTAGCAGCGCCGGGCGCTGTCGCAATAGGGGTGGGAAGAGAGGGGCGCGGCGCGGGGTCGCGCTGTCCGATCACGCAGGGCGGATCGTCGGGATTGTCAGGGCGGGTGCCGAACTGCAGCAGATCGCGGCGGCCGTAACGGTCGGCAATCTGCTCGGCCAGGCTCCGCACGGTGATGCCGGTCTGAGAGCAGATATTGCTCACGCCACTACGCTCAGAGAGCGTATCTGCCACCAGCATTTCAGCCGCCTCGGAGACCTCCAGAAAATCGCGGATCTGACGGCCAGAGGTCAGCGCAATGGGCTCTCCCTTGGAAAGGCTTTCATGCAGTGCGGCCACCAGGCGGCGGGGGTCTTCGCCCTCGCCGTGGAGATAAAACAATCGCGCCCAAAGGAAATCCACCCCAGACTGTGGAAGGATTTGACCTAGGGCGAGGGCGCAGGCTGCCTTGGCTGCCGCATAGGGCGATTGCGGGTTCAGCGGGCTGTCGGGACCCACACTGAGCGACACTCCCTGTGGGCTACGTAAATCATATTCAAGACAGGTCCCAACCCCGACAAAGCGGCGCAGCCGCGCCTGTGCCGCTCCCTGCGCCATAGCCAGCGTCCCTGCCAGACAATCGAGATTTCGCGGTGAGGTCTGGTATTTTCCCGCCTCGGCATACCAGGCCATGTGCAGCAAAAGATCCTGATCCTGCATCACATGCGCCCACCAGTCAGAGCTCTGCGCAAAAAGATCGTCGACCGGGATCAGTCGGTCCTGTGGGCCCAGAATGGGGATGCGACCTTCACTGCCGCAGCGCACCACATGGCACAGCCGGTGGCCCGCGCTGTGCAAGACACGCGTCACGGCCCGGCCGACAAACCCGGTGGAGCCGGTCAGCAGGATATCCCGAGCGGGCTCACTCATGGGAATTTCTTCAGCAGATCAGCTTCGCGCATATGGCCCAGGGCCAGGGTGCTGGCCTGTTTCACAAGAGCAGCATCTTGGCAGCCAATATCAAAAACCAGATCTTTGTCGCAAATGTCTTCGGCACGGCTCACATGGCGCACCGGCAGGTTAGCTATGTCGTTGAGCTGCTGCACTGCGCTCTGCGGGCAGTCACCTATGATCGCCACACCTTCGGCCTTTAGGGTGTCAGGCAGTTTCACACATACAAAGTAGATCACTGCCGAATTGCGAATATGCTCCATTGGAACCGGCAAATGTTTGACCACACCGCGTCCCCGCAGCCGTGCGGCCAGCGCGTAATTTTCCAACGGATCTCCTGCGCCCGACTTAAGTCGCAGTTCAAGCGCCTTCGCCATCCGCTCTACCGGCAAATTCGACACGAAGGCCCCAACCTGTTTGTGCCGGGTCAGCCCTCCATGTTGCAGAGCAAGACCATACATGTAATCCACCCCGCCGCGGTAGATGTCCCAGGCGCTCATCACATCGCGAATTCCTTGTTGCGACCGATTGTCCCCAGGAAAGTGTCGGCTGACAGAGCTGTAGAAGGGTGTGCTTGCATAGATCAGATCACCGTAGCCAAGGTATTCGCAGGGCATCGTGAAGGCCCAGAACGCAAGATCGTTGATCATGGGCTGCAACGCCCGGAAGGCGTCGCCGCGCAGGATGCAGATTTCGGAAAAAATTGAATGTTCGGCAACGTGCTCCATGAGCTTGGCGTAATTTCCCTGCGGGATCGTAACGTCTTGCGACTGTTTGTAAGCGATGCCCACGACCTTGTTCTTGACCAGATCAAGCACCTCCCAGGGCGCATAAAGCCCAGCGGCCTGCGGGTTGGCCTCCAGTTGCGTGATGCTGTCGACCAGTGCTGCTGGTTTCAGTCGGTCATCATCGCCGAGATAGACCAGGTATGTCCCTTTGGCCGCGCGCAGAGCGGCACTGACGTTACGGACCGCACCCAGGTTCTCGGTCTGACGCAGAACGACCAGCGGCAGCCTGTCACAGGCCGCCTGCAACAGCTCCAGGGTATTGTCGCTTGAGGCATTGTCGGAAATCACGACTTCCACGGCAAAGGGCAGCTCGGCCACCACCTCCTCCAGGTGATCCAGCAGCGTGGCCAGATAAGATGCCCTGTTGTAGGTCGGTATGCAGATGCTCAGTTTTGGCGACAACATGTTTCGCACTCCTGGGGCGTTAAGGGTCATGCCGAAAGCGCGGCCGATGACAATGAGGCGGGACGGTGTTCTAACCGTTTGGGATAGGGCAGGACGGTCCAGAATGTGGTGCCATGCTCATCCGACAGCCAAGCCAGATCGCGGGCGATCTCATCCTTGATGTTCCAGGGCAGGATCAGCAAATGCTGCGGCGGGGCGCTGTTAAGTGCAGTGGGGTGTCGAACAGGGACATGGCAGCCCGGCAGGTAGCGCCCCTGTTTGAAGGGCGCCGCATCGCAGATATATGGCAACAGCCGGTCGCTGATGCGGGCATAGTTGAGCAGGGTTGTCCCCTTGGCTGCGGCGCCATAGGCGGCGACGGTTTCGCCTTTTGCCTTGCAGTCCAGCAGGAAGGAGAGCAGCGCTTCGGCAGCCTGGTCCGCCTGACCCTGCAGATCGGTAAAAAAGGCGCCGGTGGTGATGCCGACCGCGCGCTCCTGATCCAGAATTGCGTCCACGGCCGTAGTCGTTGCATGGTCCGCCGGTGTCCGGCAGCCCCAGACCCGCAAACTGCCGCCGTGGGTAGAGAGCTGCTCGACATCGAAGATGCGCAGGTTGGCGGCGGCAAAGATCTGTTGGACCGTGGTCAGCGAAAGATAGGAGAAATGTTCGTGGTAGACCGTGTCAAATTGGCTCTGTTCGACCAGTTCCAGCAAATGCGGAAACTCCAGCGAGATCACGCCCTGTTCCGCCAGAAGCCGTTCCAGCCCACGGGTGAAATCATTGATGTCCGGCACATGGGCATAAACATTGTTGCCGATGATCAGATCAGCTCCGTGCTTGTGTTCGTGACGCAGCGCCGTGGCCTCGGATGCACCAAAAAAGGCCAGTCGGCTGTCAACGCCTTTGCGTGCGGCGATCTCGGCGGTGCTGGCTGTGGGCTCGAACCCGAGGCAGGGAATACCGGCGTTCACGAAATTCTGCAAAAGATAGCCATCATTCGAGGCGACCTCTACGACAAAGCTTGCGGGGGTCAGGCCAAAACGATCAATCGCACTGTCGACAAAACGTGCCGCATGGGCGCACCAGCTGCTGGACGTCGATGAGAAATAGACATAATTTTCGTCGAACAACTGATCTGCGGCGCAAAAATCCTCGGTCTGGACCAATCCGCAGCTTTCGCAGAGGAACAGGCGCAGGGGGAAATGCACCTCCGGATGCCGCAGCTGCTCTTTTTTCAGATAGGCGTTTGAGGGCGGAGCGTGCGCGAGGTCAAGCACAGTGAGAGAGAGCGGCGTTTCGCAATGGCGGCACTGCATCACATGGCCTCCTTTATGTCGGTCAGAAAGGGCAGGGCGTCATCGCGTTCAGACAGGGCGGTGACCGGCAGCGGCCAGTCAATTGCGACCTCTGGGTCACGGTGGGACAGGCCCGCCTGATGATCTGGGCTGAAGGCTGTCGAATGGCTGTAGTGCAGCATGACCCCATCACTCAGGGTTTGGAAACCATGTGCAATGCCCTGAGGTATATAGACTGTGTCAGCTGCCGTGCCGTCCAGCTCTAACCCGGTCCATTGCCCATAGGTGGGCGAGGCCGGGCGCAGGTCCACCAGCACGTCATAGATCCGGCCCGCAAGACAGCTCAGGAGCTTCACCTCGGCAAAGGGCGGGGTTTGATAGTGCATCCCGCGTAGCGCGCCGCAGGCGAGGGTGCGCGACAGGTTGGTCTGAACCCAGTGGGTGTTCAGCCTGGCAGCCGCCAGGGTCTCGGCACAGCTCAGGCGGGCGAAACTGCCGCGGTGGTCGTGCAGCGGCCGGGGGCGATAGTGAAACGCCCCGGCCAGCGGCAGTTCTGTAAGGTCAGAGTTTGCCATCTTTCAGTGTCTGGTCGTTCTGGATGCCCCGGCAGGATCCTTGGATGTAGCCGGGGCTTTCGGCAATTGGGGTGCGCAGAATGGCAGCTGGGATTCCGGGCATTTCCAAGTTTTCCAGGGCGCCTTGCCGCTGCTCCAGAGGTCTTCTAGATTCTGTTTGTCACGCATGGTGTCCATAGCGCTCCAAAAGCCGTGATGCTTGTAGACCGAGAGCTGTCCGTCGCGGGTCAGCGCTTCCATGGGGCCCTTTTCCCAGACCGTGTCCAGGCTTGTGACATGGTCTAGGGCCTCGGCCTCACAGACAAAGAAGCCGCCACTGATCCAGTTGTTGTCACCCGCCGGCTTTTCCACGAAACGGCTTACGGCCGTGCCATCAGTCTGGATGCTTCCGAAACGGCCCGCTGGCTGCACGGCTGTGACGGTTGCCGTTCGTCCCTCGGCCTTGTGGAACTCTATCAAGCGTTTGACATCGATGTCCGCGAGCCCGTCGCCGTAGGTGACGCAGAAGCGGTCGCCAAGATGCGGGCGCGCCAGCGCAAGGCGGCCGCCGGTCTGGGTCATCTCGCCAGTGTCGAGCATGGTAATGCGCCAGGGTTCGGCATTGTGGCTCAGTATATTGAAATCACCGGAGCCCAGATCCACCTGCACATCGGCATTATAGAGCAGATAGTTGGTGAAATATTCCTTGATCATATGACCCTTATAGCCGCAACAGATCACGAAATCCGTGAGCCCATGGGCGCTGAAGGTTTTCATGATGTGCCACAGAATCGGCTTGCCACCGATTTCGATCATTGGCTTGGGGCGCAGATGGGATTCTTCACTGATGCGGGTGCCCAGACCACCAGCTAGAATAACAACTTTCATTATGCGTTCCTGCCTGAAAAAAATGACTCGTTCCCTTTAAGCTCTAGAAGAGTGCAGTTAATTATCCGTTGATTTGCAAAAATTTTTAGCTATTTTTTCCGGCCGATCTGTGAGTGCAATATTTCTAATTTGGTAAGAATTGTATTTTAGGTTTCGACCATCAGAATGCTTCCGGGGCGACCCGAGTCTGCATAGCTGACTGCTCAAAATAGTGAGGTTTTCATGGCCGAGACGCAATCGCACGCTTGCCCCCTGTGCAGCAGTGTTCTGACCACCGTGATTGAACGCAGGCTGAATGTGCCGACTCTGCAAAACGTCACGCTGCCAGATCGCAAGAGCGCGCAGAATTTCAGCTGTGGCGCGCTGACCATGGTGCAATGCAGCGACTGTGGCTTTGTCTGGAATGCGGCCTTTGACGCCGGGTTGATATCTTATGATGGCGGCTACAACAACGATGTCTCCGCTTCGGGGTTTTACCAGACGCACCTGTGCGATATGGCGGATCGGATTTTGGCCTCAGTGCCGCCGGATCAGGATATACACTATGTGGAGATTGGCTGCGGTGAGGGCGATTTTCTGCGGCTTTTACATGAGCGTTCCAAAGGTCGCGTTGTCTCGGCTGTCGGGTTCGACCCGTCCTGTACAACCGGGTCCCCCCTGCCCGAGGGGGTTGTGATCCACCGTTGTTTCTTCACCCCACAGGAGGTGTCGAAAATACCGCCTCAGGCCAATGTCATCTGTTCACGCCACACCATTGAGCACGTCAGCGATGTGCAGGGCTTTGCTGCAAATCTATACGCGGCCATGGCGCCTGGTCGGCAACTGTTTGTGGAAACGCCGGATGTCGACTGGATCCTGCGTCATGGCGCATTTCAGGATTTCTTCTACGAACACTGCGCGCTTTACAATCCACGTTCCATGCGCAGGCTTCTGGCCGCCCATGGGCTACAGGCCGAGGTAAGCCCAGTCTATGACGACCAGTACATGTGGATCGAAGCCAGTATGTCTGCCGCAGCCCCAGCGGCAGTCCCCCATGACGCCCCCCCCGACGCAACCAGCGCGGCGCCTGCCGAGCTGGGCCAGCATTACCTTGCGCGACGGGGCGCGCTGCTCGACCAGTGGGCCGAATACCTGGGAGAGCGCCGCAAGGCAGGCGGCGTGGCCATTTGGGGGGCTGCCTCAAAAGGCGTGACATTCAGCCTGCTGATGAACGCCCGTGCTGCAGGTTTGATCGACCTGGGCATAGATCTCAATTCGGCTAAACAGGGCTGTTTCATGCCCGTGAGCGCCACGCCGATTGTTGACCCCGCCACCGCCAAGGCACAAGGCATAGCAACGGTTGTGGTCATGAACCCTAATTACGAGGCCGAGATCCGGGCCCAGATCGCCGCCATGGGCTGGCAGGCCGAGGTGGTGGTTCTGAACGACCGGGACAGCGCGCTGGAGCTCCCCGAGGCCTCAGCAGAGCTCAGCCAAAAAGCGTCTTAACCCGACACGACCCTGACACGACACAGACTGTGGAGAACAGAGTATTGCGAACCCCCGATCCCAATCCCAGTGAGGCCTTTTGGCGGGGCCGCCGCGTGTTTGTCACAGGGCATACCGGCTTCAAGGGCAGCTGGCTCACCGCCTGGCTGTCGCAGATGCAGGCCCAGGTGCGTGGATTTGCGCTGCCTGCGTCGCGCGATGGTGTGCCACAAAGCGGCACGCACCAGAGCCTTTTTGAGGAACTGGGACTGGCAGCGCGGATCGACCACATCACGGGCGACATTCGCGATGCCGAAGCTTTACGCAAGGCTGTTGCCGACTTCGACCCCGAGGTCGTCATTCACATGGCGGCCCAGCCGTTGGTGCGCCTGTCCTATGCAACTCCGGTCGAGACCTATGCCACCAACGTCATGGGCACCGTACATCTGCTTGAGGCCTGTCGTACGGCGGCACCTTCGCTGCGGTCTGTCGTCGTGGTGACCAGCGACAAATGCTACGAGAACCGCGAACAGATCTGGGGATACCGGGAAAGCGATCCCATGGGGGGGCATGATCCCTATTCCAACTCCAAGGGCTGCGCCGAGCTGGTCACCGCAGCCTATCGCAACTCTTATTTTCAGCATGCCGGCGCACAAAAGGACGGTGGGCAGCCCGTGGCGGTTGCCTCGGCGCGGGCGGGTAATGTGATTGGGGGAGGCGACTGGAGTCTGGACCGTCTGATCCCGGATGCCATGCGCGCCTTTGCCGCCGGTGACAGTCTTTCATTGCGCCATCCGGCAGCGCTGCGTCCATGGCAGCACGTTCTGGATCCGGTCGCGGGCTACCTGTTGCTGGCCGAGCGGGGCTACTCAGGCGCGGGTCAGCTGTCGCAGGGCTGGAATTTCGGCCCGCCGGACAATATGACACTCAGCGTTGAAGAGGTGATCTCGGCCCTTGGAGACAGGCTTGGCCCCGGCTTTGAGTGGCGCCAGGAGGCAGGAGACGGGCTGCACGAGGCAACGCTGCTGCGACTCGATTGTGCTGCGGCGCGTGAATACCTGGGATGGCGCCCCCAGCTGGACGCTGCCGATATGTTGGCCTGGACTGCCGAATGGTACCGAGGCCGCGATGGGGCGCAACGTGCGGATGTGGTGGAGCGGCAGATTGCCGAGTATCGCAAGAAACTGGGCCACATTGGCTCTGCGCCAGCCCATGATCACAGCGGCGCGTCTCACATTCTGACATGATGCCCGCAGGCAGCTTTAGCGAGATACAATTGAGTTGCGCGCTTGGCAAACGGCGCGAAAATGCGCCGGATGTGTCCTTGGGCTGCGCCTTAGTTCAGAACAAATCCGGCGCCCGGCTTGGCTGATTTCTGCGCGCCAGACCTGTGTCGATGGCCCTGCTTGGTGCCTATGCCATTGGCGGCAGGTCTGCCTGTTGGTTTCCGGATCGTTTGTCGGGCTTTTAAAGCGCTACTTGCTGGGAACAAAAACCAGGCTGCTCATCGGGCTCATCAAGGGCCCGTTTTTATTTTGAACGGGTGCAATCTTCGCCTTAATCCTCGGTGCTGAAGTGTCGAAGTATAGGCGCGACCCCGCGTGGAGACCGGAGTTTCATCCGGCAGCTCTCACCCTGGTCTTTGACACCGAAATGAAGGAGCCAATGCCGGGCGTTAGGTGCAAAGAGGTGCCTCGATAGCGGCAGCTTCTGTCCAATAATTGCGGAGTAGCCCAAACCCCATTGTTTTTGACTGAGGGGTCTCTACGATAACCTTGATATAGCACTCAGTGGGGCGGTGATGAGCGGATTGGATATTTTTGCGGGGATCGTGCTGGTCGTACTTATCTGTACTGCCTTGGCTATTTTTGCTTTTCTGGCGATGTTGCCGGGGCGTATTGCGCGGCAGCGTAATCACCCCCAGCACGAAGCTATCAATGTTGCAGGTTGGTTAGGCGCTATTGCGCTTGGCATATTCTGGCCTCTTGCTCTGGTCTGGGCCTTTTATGTTTCGCCAGATCAGAGGCTCCCTTCCAGCGAAGGAGAGGCTGCCTCATGATTGTTTTCCTGACATTAATTTATGTGGCTGTTCTGTTTGTGTTGATGCGCGTAAAAGTATTACCCAACACAAAACCGGTCTGGGCCACCACGGGCCTATGGATGGTCTTGTTGTTGATTTTTCTTTTCATTCCAATGCAATGGGGCGCTCCGACGGGACCTGTGCGCATCATGACCCGCGTGGTGCAGATTGTGCCGAATGTGTCTGGGCAAGTCGTCGAAGTTGTCGCTGAACCCAATGTGGCGTTGAAAAAGGGAGACGTTCTTTTTCGCATTGACCCCGTGCCATTCCAGCAGGCACTGGACATTGCCGAGGCCAACCTGGTGCGCATGCAAGCGCAGTCAAAGCAGGATTTGGATGCCCTGGCCGCGGCACAGGCGAATTTGCGTCAATCTGTTGCACGCCAGGTCTTGGCTCAGTCACGCTATAACGACGACAAGAGCCTTGTAGACAGCGGCGCCTATTCGGAAAACAGGCTTGAACTCCGTGTCAGCAATTTGGATCAGGCAGTGGCGGCAGTGGACTCGGCACGGGCTTCGGTCACCCGCGCTGAAACTGAATTGGGTGCGCTTATGCCGAACGGTAAGGTTGCCAAAGTCGCCGAGGCCGAAACCAAATTGGAACAAGCAGCTTGGAACCTGGATCAAACCACCGTGCGGGCGCCGGGCGAAGGGTTCATCACCAATCTGGCACTCGCGGTCGGACAGAGGGTGGTCAATTTGCCCTTTGCGCCCTCGATGGCGTTTGTCGATACCTCCGAATCTGCACCCGTCGCACAGGTTCACCAAATTTACCTGCGTCATATCAAGCCAGGTCAACAGGTTGAAATTGCAATGAAGACCCGTCCCGGGAAGCTCATTTTCGGAACAGTGGATCGTGTTCTGCCGGCAGCCTCTGGTGGTCAGGCGCAGGTTTCAGGCTCAATTGCGGCCGCAGCGCAGGTGGCACCAGAGCCCTTCTTGGTGCGGATCAAAACAGACGAGCCCGAAGACGCCGTTTTCTTGCGCGCGGGATCAGTCGGCACTGTGGCCATCTACACCGATAGTGCCGGCGCCACCCATGTCATCCGTAAAGTTATGATGCGCATGAGCGCCATTCTGAATTTCCTTCGCCCGGCTTTGTAGTCTCGAAACCACTGGCGGCCGGTAACTGACGACCTGTAACTGACGACCTTTAACTGGCGACCTGCAAGTGGCGGATTAGCGTCGCCTGGCTTCGGCTAGCGCGCTTTTGGAAGGCGATCCCAGCCGCTCTCTGTAGCGTACCGGTGGGACGCCCATCGTCTTGCGGAATTCGCGGCGAAAAGTTTCTGCAGAGCCAAAGCCACAAACGTCCCAGACGTCCGACAGCGGAATAGATCCGTTCTCAAGCAGCTCTGCCGCGCGCGACACCCGCTCAACCTTGAGCCAGTTTAACGGTGTTGTGCCAACTTCCTCGTGAAAACGCCGCGCCAGCGTGCGTGCGCTTGTGGCCGCCACATTGGCCATACGCTCGATCGGCCAGTTCTCGTCAATAGCGCCACGGATGCGGTCCTGAAGGGCTGCCAAACTGGAGCCGGTACGCGCCTTTGGTTCCGGGCGCGGCACAAATTGACGCTGGCCACCATCCCTTTGGGCGGGCAAAACAAGCCGTCTTGCAACGGATGCTGCGACCTGCGCTCCGTAGTCCTGCCGAATGATATGCAGGCCCAAATCCAGGCCGGCGGCGGAACCGGCTGAGGTATAAACGCGGTCTGCCTCAACGAATAAAACATCCGCATCAACCTCCACATCGGGGTAACGCGCAGCCAGCGTGTCAGTATAGCGCCAATGGGTTGTCGCGCGTTTGCCATTCAGCAAGCCGGCGGCTGCCAGCACAAAGACCCCCGAACAGATAGAGGCAACACGCGCGCCCCTGCGATATGCGGCACGCAATGCGGCACACAGAGCTTCGGGTACGGGGGTGTCCACGCCGCACCAGCCGGGAACGATGATCAGGCTGGCGTCAGCCAACAGATCAAGATTTTCGTCTGCATCCAAGGTGATGCCCCCAAGGGCGCGGATGGGCCCCGGTTCGGCCTTTACTGTCGCAAACCTGTACCAGTTTTCGA
This sequence comes from Phaeobacter sp. SH40, assembly GCA_965641885.1. Lineage (GTDB taxonomy): Bacteria > Pseudomonadota > Alphaproteobacteria > Rhodobacterales > Rhodobacteraceae > Pseudophaeobacter. The sequence goes on from OZ282574.1 coordinate 766,004, forward strand.
ACTCCGGTCGCGGCAACGCGAATAGCTCAACCGCTATGCCGAACTCGAACGTGCACAAACCATCATAGGCGATGGCGCAGACCAGCGGTTTTTGTGGCGGCGTAGGGGCTGGTTTTGTCATGTTGGCAGAATCTGATCGAATATTGTCCATTCTGCCAGTATCGTGATTTTTCTGTTGGTGGCAAGTCTAAGGCATCACCCTGAAACCGAGGACCTGACCATGACACTCCAAACTGACTTGCTTGCCGCCATCGAGACCTATTTCGACGCGATCCATGATTGTGACACCACAAAGCTGAACGCAGTGTTCCACCCGCAGTCCAGCCTGTTTGACGCAGATAACGGCACCGTGTTTGTAGAGCCGATTGACAGCTTCAGCAGGGATGTCGCGGGGCGCATATCGGCTGCCAGCACGGGTCAGTCCCGTGAAGCCGAGGTGCTGATGATTGACCATCTGTCTCCAATGAGCGCGACGGTCAAAATCCGAATTCGGGCACATCAAAATGTGTTTGTCGACCATCTTGGCTTTGTGAAGGGGGCGCAGGGTTGGCAGATCGTGTCCAAGATCTGGCACCTCGAAAGCACCGTTGAAGCAGGTCAGGCCGCCTGACAACAGCCAATTGCATCACAGCCAAATTGGAACACCCAACAGAAAGAGGAATATGAAATGACCAAAATGAACGCCGTCGGATGGTTCGACATTTATGTCGATGATATGGAGCGGGCCGTAGCCTTTTATGAGGCAATGCTGGGGGCCAAGCTTGACCCAATGGTTGATCCAATAGGCGAGACCCAGATGATGAGCTTTCCTGCCGAAATGAGCGCCTACGGCGCAGGTGGAGCCCTGACTAAGGCCCCCTATGCAGGTCCTGGCATCGGCGGGACAGTCCTGTATTTCATGGTCGACGATTGCGCAACTCAACAGCAGCGTGTGGCCGAAGCCGGAGGCTGTGTCGTCAGGCCTAAGTTCTCAATCGGAGACTTCGGCTGGGTTCTTTTGTGCAAAGATACCGAAGGCAACATAGTGGGCTTTAACTCGATGAAATAGGAGCGCCAAACAGGGATATGAGGCGTGGCGGGTTTGCTGGTTGCTCCAGTTCAATCCGCTACTTGCAGCAGGTGGAGCTCTCGAGCCCGTCTGCTATTCAAGATCGTTCTGAATGGCTTAGGCAGAACCGAACCCACGGTGAGAGATACATTTATTTTAAGTTCCCCGATAAAATGGAACCCTCAGCTAAGTTGCTGTGCAGGGTCGCAGAGTTGGTTTTCATTGGTCGCGGTTTTCTATGGCCGATGAAGATTCCGCCAACCGAAAATATCCCTGCCTGTGTCAGACCCTTTGGAGAGTATGCGGATATGCCAGTCGAAAAAGTGAATACTCTTGTGGTCGGTGGTGGGCAGGCGGGCATCGCGATGAGCGAGCATCTGAGCAAGGCCGACATTCCCCACCTCGTGCTGGAGAAAAACCGCATCGCCGAGCAATGGCGCTCTGGGCGTTGGGACAACCTTGTTGCAAATGGCCCGGCCTGGCACGACCGGTTTCCGGGGATGGAGTTCAAGGATGTTGATCCTGACGGGTTTCCGGCCAAAGAGGCGGTTGCGAACTATCTGGTCGACTACGCCAAAATGATCAACGCCCCGGTTCGCGCAGGCGTCGAAGTCACCAAGGCAGAGCGCATAGAGGGGGCAGGCGGTTTTCGGGTTGAGACATCGCAGGGGGTGATTGCAGCGCAGAATATTGTCTGTGCGACGGGTGCTTTCCAAAAACCGGTGATCCCGCCGGTCATACCTGAAAATGCTGAGGTGTCTCAGATGCATTCCTACGACTACCGCAACCCCGGCCAGTTGGCCCAGGGGGCGGTGATGGTTGTGGGAGCAGGATCGTCTGGCGGGCAGATCGCGCGCGAGCTGATGGAGGCGGGGCGCAAAGTCTATCTGTCTGTTGGCCCGCATGACCGCCCGCCACGGTCCTATCGGGGGCGCGACTTTTGTTGGTGGCTGGGCGTGTTGGGCCTGTGGGATGTGGCCGCGATGGCACCGGGGACAGAACATGTGACCATTTCCGTCAGCGGTGCCAAGGGAGGCGAGACGGTTGATTTTCGCAAGCTCGCGGCCGGTGGCATGACCCTGGTGGGGCGCACCGAGAGCTACGCAGATGGTGTTGTGAGCTTTGCCGCTGATCTTTGTGAAAACGTTGCAAAGGGCGATGCCAACTACCTTGGGATGCTGGATGCGGCGGATGCCTATGTTGTACGCACTGGCATTGATCTGCCGCCCGAGCCCGAGGCGCGGGGCTTTATTGGCGATCCCGAGTGCATGACCAACCCGCTGACTGAACTTGATCTGGCCGCCGCAGGTGTCACGACAGTCATTTGGGCGACCGGGTTTGCGCGGGACTATAGCTGGCTCAAGGTCGATGCCTTTGACGCGCAGGGCGCGCCCAGGCACCAGCGCGGCGTCTCAACAGAGCCAGGCGTGTTCTTTCTGGGTCTGCCCTGGCAGTCACGCCGCGGGTCGTCGTTTATTTGGGGGGTCTGGCATGATGCGAAACATCTGGCGGATCATATCCACACGCAGCGCAAGTATCTGGACTACCATAAAGTGACGCTGGAAAAGCAGCTGCACAACGCATGAAGTGACGGGCGGCTTTCGCCTGACAAAATTCACGATTTAAGATCGGACAGCACTCAAATGGCTCATACGCGTATACGCAAATTCAACACCTCTGAAACCTACCCAGAACAAAACCTCGACAATGATCTTTGTCAGGCCGTGGTGACCCGCGGCGGCAGTACCGTCTATCTGCGCGGCCAATGTCCGCAGAATCTTGAGGATGCGAAAAACATCGCAAGCCATGATCCGGTCGAACAGACACACAAAGTGATGCAAAACATCCAGCAGCTGATCGAAGAAGCCGGCGGACAAATGGAGCATCTGGTCAAAGTCGTGGTCTACATTACCGATGTGCGCCACCGCGAGGCCGTGTACCGCACCATGGGGCAATACATCAAAGGGGTTCACCCGGTGTCGACGGGATTGGTTGTGCAGGCTCTGGCGCGTCCTGATTGGCTGGTTGAAATTGACGGCACTGCCGTCATTCCGGATTAAGCCGATGACATTTTCATTGGTCGCCCGTTGTGCCGAAACCGGGATGTTCGGTTTGGCAATTTCATCGTCCTCACCCGCTGTTGCCGCGCGGTGTTCTTTTGCGCGCGCAGGCGTGGGCGCCGTTGCCTCGCAAAACGTGACGGATCCCTCATTGGGGCCTGCGACGCTGGACCTGATGCAACGTGGCCTGTCTGCGCGCGCCGCCGTCGATGAGGTCATTCGCAGCAGCAAGTTCACCGAATTCCGGCAGGTGATCGCCATCGACAAAGAGGGGTCTTGCGCCATTCATTCCGGGCCGAATTCGCTGGGCATCTGGACGCAGGCCAGCGGTCTGGACGTGGCCTCGGGCGGCAACCTGTTGGCCAATGATACGGTGCCACAGTCCATTGTGGACGGGTTCATGGCCTCGAAGGGACATATTGGCGACCGTTTGCTCGCGGCCATGCGCGCGGGCTTGTCAGCGGGCGGTGAGGCCGGGCCGATCCATTCTGCAGGCATGAAGATTGTCGACAAAGTAAGCTGGCCCGTTGCCGATCTGCGCTGTGACTGGACCGAGGACTGCCCGATCGAAAACATCGCCGCCGCATGGCAGATCTATAAACCCCAACTGGATGCCTACATCCAGCGGGCTTTGGACCCACGCGAAGCGCCCTCTTACGGCGTGCCCGGCGACGTATAAACAGATAACCTGAGCCGGGCGTTACGTGTGTCAGAGGCGTTGATGGCGGGTACAGTGTCGGTCGACACGGTTGATGCCGTGTCAGCAGTGACGCCATTTGGGGGGATGAAGCAGTCGGGATTTGGGCGTGAGCTGTCACTGCATTCGCTGGACAAACACACAGCACTCAAGACAACATGGATAAAACATCAAGCCTGAATAGTTCACTCCGTAGGGGATAGATAAAATGCCACTGCGGTTCACATTGCGACAGCTTGAATATTTCGTTGCCGTTGGCGCCCTGGGGTCAATCGCGCAAGCCGCTGAAAAGGTGAACGTGTCATCGCCGTCTATTTCGGCGGCAATTACGCAGTTGGAAAAGGAATTCGGTTTGCCATTGTTTGTGCGCCAACACGCGCAGGGGCTGTCGTTGACGCAGGCGGGGCGACGCATGATGGAGCAGGCAGAGCATATTCTGCAAGCCTCGGACCTGCTTGTGGATCTGGCGGGCGACATTTCCGGATCCGTGCGTGGCCCGCTGAACATCGGCTGTCTGGTTACCTTTGCGCAGGTTGTGTTGCCCGCAGTCAGGCGCAGTTTTGAAACAGAGTTTCCTGAGGTACGTGTCCGGCAGCTAGAGTTGAACCAATCCGAGATTTTCAGCGCGCTGCGCCGTGCAGAGATTGACGTGGCGCTGACCTATGACCTTGATCTGCCTGCGGATCTGGTCTTTGAGGGGCTGCTTGAACTCCCGCCTTATGTCATCGTAGCCCCGGATCACCCTTTGGCAAAGAATAGCTCGGTTACGCCGTTAGAGCTTGTGCAGCATGCCATGGTGCTGCTTGATCTGCCGTTTAGTGCCGAATATTTCCTGTCGTTTTTTGCCGGGCTTGATATCAAGCCGCAGATTGCCGAGCGTACAAAAGACATGGCCGTCATGCGCAGCCTTGTGGCAAATGGGTTTGGCTATTCCATCGCGAACATTCGCCCGTTGAACGACCTGTCACCAGATGGAAAACCGCTAAGGTTCATTCCGCTGCACCAACCTGCGCGGCCAATGCGGATGGGTCTTTTGATGCCTACGGATGCGGAGCGTGCAAATGTCATCCGTGCCTTTGTCGCTCATTGCAAAGAGCAGCGCGGTGACGGCAGCATTCCTCACCTCACTGTTTAAGTCAGATCTCTGCGGCTTAGCCTTTTCCTAAGCGGCGATTTTGCAAGCACGTCTTTCGGTGTCTGGTCAGTGCGTTATCGTGATCCCGACCAACTTTTGAGGAGGCGGAATTGCGCGACCCACGCTTTGATATTTTGTTCGAACCTATGGCCATCGGTCCTGTGGTCGCCAAGAACCGGTTCTATCAGGTTCCCCATTGTAACGGGGGGGGCTATCGCGATCCTTCTGCGGCGGCAGAAATGCGTGCCGTAAAGGCCGAGGGCGGCTGGGGCGTCATTTTTACCGAACAGTGCGAGATGCACCATACCTCTGAAATCACGCCTTTTATCGAATTGCGCCTTTGGGAAGACAGGGACATTCCCATGCTGCGCAAAATGTCTGAGCGGATGAAAACCCATGGCGGCCTGGCTGGTATTCAGTTGGCGTATTCTGGCATCAATGGGCCGAACCTTTATACCAAAGAGGTGCCTCTGGCGCCTTCGGCAATGCCGATCCGGACCTTTACCAATGACCCCGTGCAGGCGCGCGCACTTGATAAAAGGGACATCAGGGATTTGCGCCGTTGGTTCGTCAATGCCGCAAAGCGCTCAAAGGCGGCTGGATTTGATCTGATCTGCCTCTATGGCGCGCATGGGTTCGGGATTTTCCAGCACTTCCTCAGCCGGGCCACCAATCAGCGCAGCGACGAATATGGCGGTAGCCTGGAAAACCGGGCGCGCTTTGTGAACGAGGTAATAGGCGACATCAGGGATGCGGTTGGTGATACGATGGGGATCACTCTGCGTGTCAGCCTTGATGAGACTATCGGCGAGCTTGGTTTTTCCAACGCCGAACTGCGTGATTTTATCGAGATGAACAAAGACCTGCCCGATCTGTGGGACCTGGCCCATGGCACCTGGGAGGATTGCTCGGGCCCGTCACGGTTCAAGGAAGAAGCCGCGCAGGAGCAATTGGTCCGCGGCATTCACGAGCTGACCGACAAGCCGATTGTAGGGGTGGGCCGGTTCACCAGTCCCGATGTCATGGCCAGAATGGTCAAGACCGGAACACTGGATTTCATCGGCTGCGCGCGGCCCTCGATTGCGGATCCGTTCCTGCCCAAAAAGGTCGAAGAAGGCCGCATCGAAGACATCCGCGAATGTATCGGCTGCAATATGTGCATCACCGGCGACATGACCATGTCGATCAGCCGGTGCACGCAAAACCCCACCTTCATGGAAGAGTGGCGCAAAGGCTGGCACCCCGAAAAGATGAACGCCAAAGGCGACAGCAATACGGTGCTGGTCGTGGGCTCCGGTCCTGCCGGGCTTGAGGCTGCATGGGCGCTGTGTCGCCGTGGCTATGATGTGGCTGTGGCCGAAGCCAAAAGCGAAATTGGCGGTCGTGTGGTGCGCGAAGCCAAGCTGCCGGGCCTGTCGGCATGGGGGCGTGTGGTCGACTATCGGCAGTATCAGCTGTCGCAGCGTGCAAACGTCGATATCTACCTTGAAAGCGAGTTGGACGCCGAGAGCATTCTGGAATTTGGCTTTGAAAATGTCTGCATTGCGACGGGGGCCAAATGGCGCGCTGATGGGGTGGCGCGGCAGCATGTGGTCCCCATGCCCATCGCGCCAGGCGCCAGGATCTATACGCCGGATGATCTGATGGACGGCACAATCCCCCAGGGCAAAGTCATCGTGTTTGACGATGATCACTATTACATGGGCGGTGTTCTGGCCGAGCTTTTGGCCAAGAACGGCGCAGAGGTTACACTGGTGACTCCCTCGGCCTATGTGTCGGACTGGACCAATAACACGTTGGAGCAAATCGCAATTCATCCGCGTCTGGTGGAGGCTGGCGTTGAAATCGTGCTGAACTGCGGTATCAGCGAAATCCATGCCGGACACGTGGTCAGCAATTGCGTCTACACAGGCCGGACCCAGCAGTTTGACTGTGATGCGCTGGTCATGGTTGCCTCCCGCAAAGAGGAAAACACTGTGTTTGAGGGCCTCAAGGCCCGCGAGCCCGACTGGGCGGATGCGGGCATCAAATCGGTCAAGATTATTGGCGATGCAAATGCGCCGGGACCCATCGCATGGGCAACCTACGCGGGCCACCGCTATGCGCGCGAACTGGATGGCGACGACATAGGCGATGCATTGCCGTTCCGCCGTGAAATCACCGAGCTGGCGCTGGATTGACCCCCGAACCAAGAGAGGCACAGGTCAGAGCATGACACAGACTTTGGACATTCTTGAGCGCTTGATCAGCTTTGACACGGTCAGCGCCAGCTCGAACCTTGCGTTGGTTGACTATGTTCAATCCTTTTTGGTCGAGCGCGGCTTTCAGGTGCACCGTTTGCCAGATACGAGTGGGCAAAAGGCGGGGCTTTTTGCAGTGCTTGGCCCCGCTGGCAAAGGGGTGCTGTTGTCGGCGCATTCTGATGTGGTGCCGGTGGCAGGGCAGGACTGGAGCCGCGATCCTTTTCAGCTGCATGTCGATGGCGGCCGTGCCTATGGGCGCGGCACCACGGATATGAAGGGCTATTTGGCCTGCATGCTGGCGCTGGCCGACCGCGCCGCAAAAAGGACGTTGCACGAGCCTCTCAAGATTGCGCTGTCTTATGACGAAGAAATCGGCTGCGTTGGTATTCAGCATTTGATTGGCGACCTGGCGCGCACAATTGGGGCACCACGGGCCTGTTTTGTGGGCGAGCCGACCGAAATGCAGGTTGCGGTTGGTCACAAGGGCAAGGCGGCATTGCGTGCCGTCTTTCACGGGCAAGCCGGTCATTCAGCGCTGGCGCCAAAGTTTTTGAATGCGCTGCATATGGCCGGTGATTTCCTTGCTGAACTCCGTAGGATTCAAGATACGCTGGCGATGATCGGTGCGCGCGATGATGCCTATGATATTCCCTATTCAACGATCCATGTCGGGCAGCTTTCGGGCGGTACCGCGCTGAATATCGTGCCGGACCGCGCGGAAATGGTTTTTGAGTACAGGCATTTGGCCGCTGATGTGCCACAGGATATTCTTGGGCGCATACAAAATGGCGCGGGTAATGTCCTGGCTCCGTACCAACGACGCTTTCCAGACGCGGCAATCGAGATTGACCCTTACACCGCCTATCCTGGCCTGGAGGTTTCTCCGGATGCAGAAGTCGTCCAGATGGCGCAACGCCTGGCGCAAACCAATAGCACGACCAAGGTGGCATTTGGCACCGAGGCCGGGGTCTTTGACGCATTGGATATCCCAACGGTTGTCTGTGGTCCCGGCTCAATGGAAGGGCAGGGACATAAGCCGGATGAGTTTGTGACGCTTGACCAACTCACCCTGTGTGATGGGATGATGGACCGGCTGTTAGAAGAACTGACGGCGCAGCCAGACCTCTGATGAGGTTTTCAAACCGACGAAACTTTGGGCGCATCCGCCTTAATTTTATTGCCCACCTTAGACTAAGGCTAAGCAACGCTAAGAGACACCGTACTTAGAGAATTTGCCTGCCGTTCGTATGCTTTCCTTAATTAAGCTCAATGGGGAAGCAGCCATGTCCGACAGCAGGCAAATAGCGATTGATGTGCGCGGCGCCGTAAAGCGGTACGGAGATTTCACAGCCTTGAAGACGATCTCGCTGTCGATCTATGACAATGAGTTTTTCACCCTGTTGGGTCCTTCAGGCTGCGGCAAGACCACATTGTTGCGGATGGTTGCCGGATTTGAGGAGGTGACCGAAGGCGAGATACTGCTGTATGGCGATGCAATCGCGAACCTGCCGCCGAACAAGCGCCCGATAAACACTGTCTTCCAGAACTATGCGCTGTTTCCACAGATGACAGTTTTGGACAACGTTGCCTTTGGGCTTGAGATGCGCGGCCACTCAAAATCTCAGGCCCGCACCGCGGCAGCAGAGATGCTTGAACTGGTGCAGCTTTCCCAATTCGCGGCACGCAAGCCCGCACAGCTGTCAGGTGGGCAACAGCAACGGGTTGCACTTGCACGCGCGCTGGCGCCAAAGCCCAAAGTTCTGCTGCTGGATGAGCCGCTCTCGGCACTTGATCTCAAGTTGCGCAAGGCCATGCAACTTGAGCTAAAGCACCTGCAGCGCGAAACCGGCATTACCTTCATCTTTGTGACCCACGACCAAGAAGAAGCGCTCACGATGTCCGACCGGATCGCGGTAATGTCGGCTGGTGAATTGCAGCAACTGGGCGAGGCCCGCGAGATTTATGAGCGTCCGCGCAACCGGTTCGTCGCCGACTTCATTGGAGAGACGAACCTGCTGGAGGTCTCGGTTGATGCAATCCATGCCGGACGCGCGACTTGCCATCTTGGCGGCGGCCACGAACTGAGTTGCAACGCGGTGGAGGGGATTAACGCTGGCGCCAAGGTCCATATGTCTGTCCGGCCCGAACGGCTGTTTATGTCCGAGCGGCCAACGGATTCCGAAGGACTGAAAGGCACCGTGCGCGAGAATATATTTGTCGGCACAGACATCTCGACGCTGGTTGATCTGGATGAAGGCCCGAATTTCATCGTGCGTACCTCGAACTCGGATCGCGGCAATAAACGCATTTTCGAGCCCGGCTGCGAGGTCTACGTCAACATGGAGATGGAGGCCGCCCGCCTCCTAGTTGACTGATGGCAGGCGGAGCAGCGAGCGGCGGCAGCGCCACCACAGACACCTATAAAGAAGCCCGCAGCTGGCTGTTGTTGCCTGTCTGGGTTTACCTGGGCGCCTTTGTTCTGGTTCCAGTCCTTATGATGTTGGTCTATTCCTTTCTGACCAAGGAATTTCGCGGCGGCATTGTTTGGCAATTCAGCCTCGCCGCCTATGACCAGTTCTTTTTTGATCGCGGCCTGTTTGGCGATGAGCCAGCCAAAATAGAATGGACCTACATTACGATTTTCTGGCGTTCCATCTGGCAGGCGGCGGTTGCGACCTTGCTCGCCTTGGCGATCGGATTTCCGACCGCCTATTTCATCGCGACCCGCCCGCAAAAGGCACGCCCGATGTGGGTTTTTCTGATAACGATCCCGTACTGGGTCAACCTGCTGATCCGCACCGTGTCGATGAAATTCATGTTGCGCGACACGGGGCCGCTGAACGATTTCCTGATTGGGACCGGGCTGATCAACGACCCGATCACGATCATCAACACCAACTTTGCGGTGCAGCTGGGGCTGTTTTATTCCTACCTGCCGTTCATGGTGCTGCCGATTTATGCCAGCGTCGAGCGGTATAACTTTAGCCTCAGTGAAGCCGCCGCAGATCTGTATGCCTCAAAGTGGGTCACCCTGCGGCGCATCCTGCTGCCTGCAGTCAAACCCGGTGTCATCGCGGGCTGTATCCTGGTGTTTGTGCCGTCGATGGGCTCGTTTCTCGCGCCTGACCTGCTGGGCGGGGCCAAGAATTTTATGATCGGTTCGCTAATCGAAGAGCAATTCAAAGGCAACGCCGGGAACTGGCCCTTTGGGGCTGCGGCTTCGATGGTTCTGTTGTCGATGGTTCTGATTATTCTGATGATATTAGCGCGCCAACAAGCCAAGGCCGAAAAGGAGGCCAGCTGATGCGCCCACTAATGCGCCGATTAATGCACCAGTCACAGCATGACATCAAAACCCTGCCGGGATTTTACGCTGTCACCATTCTTTGCCTTGTGATCCTCTATGCGCCGCTGCTGGTGGTCACGGTTTATTCCCTGAATGACAGCACCTCGATCACCAACTGGGAAGGCATCAGTTTTCGCTGGTACGTGGATGTCTTCACCGGCCCCGAAAGCCAGAAGTTCAAGATCGCGGCGTGGAATTCATTTACCATCGCAATAGCCGCTGCCACCATTGCCACAACGATTGCAACACTGGCCGCAACCGCCATGGTCAGAGGCGGCAGGTTCAAGCTGCGCACGGTCTCACTTGGTCTGATTAGCCTGCCGCTGATGGTGCCCGAAATCGTGTTGGCGGTCGCCACGCTGATCTTTTTCAACGCGATTGGTTTCACCCGCGGATATGCGACTATTCTGATCGCGCATATCGCCTTTTGTATTCCCTTTGCCTACTTGCCGATTTCGGCGCGGATGCAGGGCATTGACGATAGTTATGAGCAGGCCGCGCAAGACCTTTATGCCACCAAACGGCAGGCCTTTACCCGTATCCTGCTGCCGATGATGATACCTGGGATCATCTCGGGCTACCTGCTCGCCTTTATCGTTTCCTTGGATGATTTCATCATCACCAATTTCGTCAAAGGCGCAGGTGTTGAAACCCTTCCGACGGCGATCTTTGGCTCCGTCAAACAAGGCATCAAACCCAACATCATGGCGATTTCAACCATGTTGCTTGGTGTCTCGATCCTCCTTGTGACGATCTCGTATTTCGTAAGCAAAACCGACAGCAAAAAATAACCAGCAGATGGAGAGAACAATGAAAAATCTACTGAAATCCGGCGTTGCCGCTCTTGCGCTCAGCACTGTGGCATCCGCTGCCGCCGCAGATGGCAAAGTGGTGGTGTATCACTGGTTCGAATACATGCCGCAAGAGCTGGTCGACAAGTTCACCGCCGAAACGGGCGTCGAGGTGGTGATCGACACCTACGATTCAAACGAGGCCATGCTGGCGTCGTTGAAGGCGGGTGGCATGGGCACCTATGATGTCGCAGTCCCTGGCGACTATATGGTCAAGATCATGGCAGGCGCCGGACTTCTGGATACGATGGCAGAGGGCGAGCTGGCCAACAAAGGCAACATTGCCGCAGAATGGGCCGACCCAAACTTTGATCCCGGCCGCCAGCATTCGATCCCCTATCAGTGGGGCTCCACCAGCTTTGCGGTGAACCGCGATGTCTATTCTGGCGACATCAACAACACTGATATTCTGTTCAACCCGCCAGCTGAGCTGCAGGGCAAGATCAACGTGCTCGATAGTCAGGGCGAGGTCATGGCCTTGGCGGCGCTGCATATGGGTATCCCGCAGTGCAGCACGGACCGTGACCAGCTCAAGGCGCTCAACGCAATGCTGCTGAGGGCGAAGGCGAACTGGGTGTCGTTCAACTCTGACACAGCCAAAGAGGTGCTGGTTTCGGGCGATGCTGCGGCGGGTATGATCTATGACGGTTTCAGCGCTAAAGCCCGCGAGGAAGGGGCCAATGTGGAATACGCCTTTCCAACGCAGGGCTACATCGCGTGGATGGATAACGTCGTTCTGTTGAATGATGCCCCGAACCGGGAAAATGCGCTGAAGTTCATGGACTTCCTGCTGGTGCCCGAAAATGTCGCGCAACTGACCAACTGGACACGATATGCCCCGGGTGTCGAAGGTGTCGCGCCGCTGTTGGACGAAGCGCTGCGCACCTTGCCCGAGGCGAACCCGCATGAGGGTGCAGGTCAGGCTGTGTTTATTGATGCCTGTGACGAAGAGGTTCAGGCGGTCTATGATACCATCTGGACAAATCTCAAGAAGTAAGCAGATGGCGGCCTGGCTCTCTTTTGCAAATGCCAGGCCGCTGTAGTTTCCAGGCCGCCGTAGTGTTGCCCCCGTTTCAGGATCAGTAAACCGGAGAACGCAGGCTCGTTCTCTTGCTTGAGCCGCAATAGTGCCTTGAGTTGCCCTGTGCCCATTCCCCCGTTGCCGCCGCCGTATATGCTCGCATCAATGATGTGCGGGGCAGTTATACGCCGATTTGTGGCGTGTTCCCGCGCCCCATCAGAGCTTCAAGCGGCCTTAACTTCACGACACTCTCTTGGGCCTTGAGACTCTGAAGAGTCGCCTTTTTCTGAGCTTTCCTGGCGCTATGAGCGGAGCCTTTCACAGGGCGACGCCCTGCTTGTGTGGGAATGCTACATATTGATGCGGCAAATTTGGATGTATCGCCTATCGAACCACCCCCGGGGCTGTGATGTGATCTCAAGGTGAGCCTTTGTGATGTGGCCATAGTGTGATGTGGCCATAGCGAAACAGCAAAATCCCGGCTTTCGCACCATAGCGATTGTCCGGGCTTGGCCAAAAGGCTCAGGTAACTTGGCCACAGGCCCAGGCACCTTGACCAAAGGTTCGGACAACGGGGACTTCTAAGGGAGAAGAAAATGCAAATGCTCAAGAAACGAGGCGGGCTTTCCGCGCTCGCAGTTTTGTTCAGTTTGGCGGCAACGGCAAGCTACGCGCAGGGCGACGGGGATGGAGACAAATGCGCGGCGCTGGCGGATCACCGGATCGATAGTGGGTTCGTGACCTCGGCTCAGATCATTGAGGCAAGCGACAAACTGCCCGCCTATTGCGAGGTGCGTGCAACCGCATTGCCCGCAATTTCGATCGAAACCCGCCTGCCTCTCTCGGGCTGGAACGGCAAGTTTTATCAGGTCGGATGTGGCGGCTGGTGCGGCATTCTTGGGCGCAGCGACGCCGGTGGCCGATGGGTCAACGCGATGGCTCCCGGTCTGGCAAAGGGCTATGCAACGGCCACTTCAGACAGCGGCCATCATGGACTTTCGGTGGTGGACGGTGCCTGGGCAGAAGCCAACAGCCATGCAGAACGCGACTGGGGATGGCGCGCCATCGGTGAGACCTATCGCGTGTCGCAGGATCTGATTCAGGCCTTCTACGAAGAAAAGCACGACAAGGCGATTTTCCAGGGCTGCTCAACAGGGGGGCGCCTGGCGCATATGGCCTCGCTGCGTTACCCGGAAAACTATCAGGGTATTATTTCTGGTGCCCCGGCGATGAATGAAACAGCGCTTGCAGGGGCGGCGATTGCTTGGATCGTGCAGGCCAATACCGGCCCGGACGGTCAGCCCATTTTGAAACCGGGCAAAGAGACGTTGATTGGCGACGAAGTCATGCGCCAGTGTGACGGGCTGGACGGGACAACAGATGGGCTCATTTCGGACCCGCGCCAATGTACGCCGGATGTGTCGACCCTGTTGTGCGAAACCGGACGGGATGCATCTCAATGCCTGAATTCGGATGAGATTGCAGTGCTGGACAAGTGGTATCAGCCTGCTGTCAACTCGGCCGGCGAAGAGCTGTTTCCCGGTGGTGTTCCAGCTGGCTCAGAGCCGTTCTGGTGGCTTTGGATGACCGGAAAAGAAGACGGAACATTGCCTTTGAACCCGATGTTCGGCCAGTCATTCGGCGCCTATCTGGCCTTTGATCCCGATCCCGGTCCGGATTGGAAAGTGACCGATTTCGACTTTGACAAAGACCCCGCGCGCATGAGCCGGGCGGTCGCGAATTACAATGCGGATTCTCCGGACATTTCAAAATTCCGGGATGCCGGCGGCAAAATGATTGTCTGGCATGGCTGGGCGGATGCTATCGTTTTTCCTGGGAAAACCGTGGAATGGTATGAGCAGGTCAAAGCCAAAGCTGGGGGCGAAGAAGAGATCTCGAAAAATGTAGCACTCTTCATGATCCCGGGGATGGACCATTGCGGACTTCTGCCCGGAGCGGGCGGTATTGTGATGGAAAGCATCGATCCCTTGGCCGCGCTTGAAGGCTGGATGGAAACGGGTGAGGCGCCCATTTCCATTGCGGCAGGAAACTAAAGAAATCTGCGGAAAACCCAGCCCTTGGGTTTTCCGCGCCATGTTTCAGCCTGTGCCTGCAACTGCAACTGTCATGTATGGTTGATGCGTCCTGCCCCTAAGGTACAAAATTCAAAGGGACTGCGCTCAGGGGTGCTTTTGAATGACGGAATCTTCCCATTCAGCAAGAAATTTGCGCCTCTTTAAGGTGTCAAGAAATGTCATCAACGCAGGCTCCAACGTGATCGTTGCGCGCTCAACGTCGTTCAGGGTCGAATTCAGCGGTGGCAGGGGAAGGGTATGTGCCTCCGGGCCTGCCTGCAGAGCAATCAAATGCCGGATGAAATTCGACGCTTGTTCGGGATGTGGGGCTTGGCTCGACACCATGGCTGTTCGCATCATTGTTGTCGGGAAATCCGAAGGCAGGATGACTTCGATGCTGTCTTTCATCTCAACACGGACGGTCGCGTAACTTCCCAGGACATTGTATGCAACTGCGAGGGTGCCATCGGCCAAATCGTCGATCATGCTGCCCGAGCAACAATACAATCGCACGTCCAACGCGCCCATGACCTCCATAAGGCGCCAGTAGGTTTCAGAGGCGCGCGCGTCTTGGGTTGCGAGCAGGTATCCAAGGCCGGATTCCCGCACATCATAGGTGCCAACCCGACCGTGAAATGTTTCGGGCCGCGCCCGCAGGGCTTCTATGAGCTCTTGCCGGGTTTTGGGGATCACATGACCTGCAAAGGCCGCGCGGTTGATCACAATGGCCGCAGGCTCAGATGTAAAGGCAAACAGACTATGACGCCATTGTGCCCAGGGCGGATGAGGCAAATCCGAAACCGGGCGCGCCAGCCCGTCATTGGCGGCTTTCAGTTGCAAATCCATGGCACTGGAAATGACCAAATCAAACGCTTCCGGATTTGCCCGGAATCTCTCGTTGGTGTCCTTGGTTCCTATCACCAGATACTCGACGCCAATATCGGGGTATTGCGCCACGAAACTCTCGATGACAGGCGCAAAAAAGGATGTGTCGGTGGAGGAGATGATCCGAAGGCGGAGCGCTGTTTCCTGCGCGTTGAACAGGCGCTGGTCTTCCCAGTCCTGCGCAACAAGAGCCACTGGGAGAGCCCAGAAAATTATAGCGATAATAATGCGCATGCGCCGCCTTCCGGTTGGTTTGACAGGTGTAAATCGCCGCCGTGGGCGCGTGCCACGTCCATTGCAATCGTCAGGCCAAGGCCAGAGCCAATGGTGCCTTCGGCGTTTTTCCCACGTTTGAAGCGCGCTGCGAGTGTGATGAGCTCTTCACTGGGAAAGCCCTTTCCACTGTCACACACACAGATTTGTACATCCGGTTTGGCCGAGACGCTGATATCGATTTTGCCATCGCTGGGGGCGTATTTCATCGCATTATCAATCAGATTTCGAACCGCATTCTGTATCAGTACGGCATCGCCTGAATAGGCCACCTTAGCCTCACTTTGCAGGCATATCTCGAGGTCTTTCATGTCTGCAATTGGTGTCAGGCGCACCACCAGTTCGTGGACCAGTTCAACCAGATCAATGTCCTGTCTCTCAAGGTGATCGGCGCGAAAGGTGATCATGGCATGATCCAAAAGCTGCCCCGCAGCGCGGGAGCTTTCGTCGATGGCGCGGATCATGGATCGTACCGCCTGCCTGTTTTCTTCCTTGTCGACGCGTTGCAGCGTTGCTTCTGCATAGGACCGGACGGTGGCAAGCGGTGTGCGCACGCGGTGGGCCGCTTCTGCGATGAAATCCTCTGACTGGCTCAGCGAATAGTCCAGCCGCCCCATCAATGAATTCAGGGAGGTGACCAGCGGCACCATCTCGGAGGGGACTGGTTTTTCGAACGGGCGCAGGTCTTGTGGCCCACGTCTGGTGATCGAATGCGCCAGGGCCTTTAGCTGACCAATCGTCGTGGATGTCGCCCAAAAGGACAGGATAGCCGCAAGCGCAAAGAAGCAGGCCCCGAACAAAGCTGCTGTGCGGGAAATCTGGGCCAGTGTGCCTGACAGGGCATCTTGGGTCTGCGCCAGTGCGACGCGAATTTGTATACGCTTATCACTGCCAATCAGGGTGCGGTTTGCACTGACGACGCGGACAATTTCGCCTTGATGCAAAACGGAGTAAAAATCTCTTTCACGGCCTGAGGCAGGGGCGAGCGACAGGTCAGGGTAGCCAGACAGAAACCGGTCATCCTGGTAAATGGCATAAAAAATCCGGTCATCAAGCGGCGTGCTGAGCATCGAAAAAGACGCATAGGGGATATCAATCTCAACATCGCCATTCCGGATCGATGCCGCATCCAATATCGACGTGACAGAGGCTCCCAGAATGCTGTCCTGTCCCTGTAGCGCAACCTGAGTTGCGTAGTTTCGGATGGCAAAAAACAGCAACAATCCAAGGATCGCCGCGCCACTGATAAGGGTGAAAGCCAAGCGGTTTCTGAGGGAGCCGGAGGTTTGCAAGCTAAGCGTCATTGTCGAGACGGTAGCCAAGCCCGCGCAGGGTGGTGATCTTCAGATCCGAGGGGTCGAGGTGCTTGCGCAAGCGGGCAATATAGACCTCGATTGCATTCTCTGAAACGTCGTCGTCGTATGAAAACAACCGGTCAGACAGTTTTTGCTTTGAGAATATTTGCCCGGGCGCGTTGATCAACAACTCCAGCAGGCGTAGCTCGCGATTGCGCAGTGTCACGGGCTGACCCTGCACGGCCATACTGCCTGCGACCGGGTCAAACTCTACCCCGCCTGACTTGATGATTGTCTGGGATTTGCCAGCCCTTCGACGCAAAACCGCGCGGCAGCGTGCTGCAAGTTCGGCGTGGTCAAATGGTTTGGTGACATAGTCATCCGCCCCCAGATCAAGCGAGCCGATTCGATCCGAGATCTGGCTGCGCGCGGTCAAAACGATCACTGGCGTGTCCAAATCACTGGCCCTGTGTGTCCTTAGAAAGGAGCGTCCGTCACCATCGGGCAGCATGATGTCGAGGAGTATCAGATCATATTCACCGGTTTCCACAAAGGCGGTCGCATCCTTCAAATTTGAAGCATGTTCAACAACATGCCCGTCCAATTGCATGCGTGAGGAAATGGCATGTGCAAGCTCTTGGTTGTCTTCAACAAGGAGAAATTTCATGGTCGGTGATTGCCATTTATGATGGATGTCAGGTCGGTGTCAGGTTTGCGTGTTTTAGTCTTCTAAATTGAGCCGCAGAGCGGTCAGTTGTCAAACGGGAGGATAACATGACGACATTTAGAATGGGCCGCAGGGCCTTAATCGCAGCGGCTGTGGCCGCGTTGAGTTTTGGCTCTACAGCACAGGCCGATGGCCACAAGGTTCTGGACAGCATTCATTTTCTGATCCCCGGCGGCGCTGGTGGCGGCTGGGACGGCACGGCACGTGGCACAGGCGAGGCGCTGACCAAGGCGGGTCTCGTGGGCTCGGCCTCTTATGAAAACATGTCAGGCGGTGGCGGCGGCAAGGCCATCGGTTTCTTGATTGAAAACGCTGCAAGCAACGAAGGCACGCTGATGGTCAACTCCACGCCCATCGTGATCCGGTCACTGACAGGCGTGTTTCCGCAAAGCTTTCGTGACCTGACATTGGTTGCAGGCACGATCGGCGACTATGCCGCAATGGTTGTGAGTAAAGACAGCGCTGTCAACAACATGTCAGACCTGCTGGCGGCCTATGATGCTGATCCTTCAGCAACGGCCATCGGTGGCGGCTCGGTGCCGGGCGGCATGGATCATCTCGTTGCTGCAATGGCCATGGAAGCTGCAGGCAAAGACGCTTTGGATGTCAAATACATCCCTTACGACGCCGGCGGCAAAGCCATGGCGGCCTTGCTGTCGGGTGAGATCGCGGCCTTGTCCACCGGTCTGTCAGAGGCCATCGATCTGGCGAATGCCGGCGAGGTCAAGATCATCGGTGTAACATCTGACGCGCGCGTGCCAGCGGCTGCGGATGCGATGACCATGAAAGAGCAGGGCATCGACATGAGCTTTGTGAACTGGCGCGGCTTTTTTGGCGCACCCGGCCTGTCTGCTGAAAAAACTGCCGTCTATCAGGAGGCGATTGCCAAAATGTACGACACCCCTGAATGGGAAGAGGTGCGGGCACGCAACGGTTGGGTCAACATCCATAACTCGGGCGACGACTTCAAAGCCTTCCTTGAGAGCCAAGAGAAAACCATTGGTGATCTGATGAAAAAACTGGGCTTCCTGTAAACGGAAACCTATTTGGCAGAGCGCTGCGCCGCTCTGCCAATCTAAATTTGGGGGGGCAAGACCATGGCGCTTGATCGTTGGATCGCACTTATCTTATTGGGCATCTGTCTGGTTTATGGCTACACCGCCTGGTTCACGATGGACGCAGGCCTCGCTCCTTTCATGAAGCGCAATCCTATCTGGCCAAGCACCTTTCCCAAGGTCTTGTCGATCCTTGGCATTGTCGCCTGCCTTATCATCCTGTCCGGCGTGGAAAAGTCTGAGGTAAAAGAAGCCGAGATCGACTACCGCCGTCTGCACGAATACAAGCTGGGCCAGGCGCTCTTGCTGCTGGCACTGATGGTCGCCTACGCGCTGTGCCTGCGCCCCGTCGGCTTTATCCCTTCGACCACCGCTTTCCTGTTTCTTGGTGCGTTTATCCTGGGGGAGCGCAAGTGGGTCCTGATGCTCGGTGTCGCCGTCATTGCGACGATGATTGTCTGGTATCTGGTGCAACAGGTTTTGGGCATCTACATGCGCCCGCTGCCCGGGTTTTTTGGAGGTTGATATGCTAGAGGGTCTTCTCATTGGTCTGCAAACGGCCATGTCATTCCAAAACCTGGCGATGGTTATTGCGGGATGCCTCATTGGTACGTTCATCGGCATGTTGCCGGGGCTTGGCCCAATGTCGATCATCGCGATCATGATCCCCATCGCGATTTCAATGGGCGACCCCTCTGCTGCTTTGATCCTGCTTGCAGGGGTCTATTACGGGGCCATCTTTGGCGGCTCCACGTCGTCAATTCTGCTGAACGCCCCGGGTGTTGCAGGCACGGTAGCCTCCAGTTTTGACGGCTACCCCATGGCGCAGCAGGGCAGGGCAGGCAAGGCGTTGACCATCGCTGCTGTCTGCAGTTTTGCAGGGGGCACAATTGGGGCGATCCTGCTGATGATCTTTGCGCCGATGTTGTCGTCTGTTGCCTTGCTGTTCCATTCTGCCGAGTACTTTGCCCTGATGGTGGTTGGGCTTTCAGCCATCGCGGCCTTCGCGGGCACAGGCCAGGTCGCCAAGGCGATGATCATGACAGTGTTTGGCCTGATTTTGGCCACGGTCGGCGAAGGTGCGTTGTTCAGCCTGCCACGCTTTACCGGGGGGGTCATGGACCTGCAATCGGGCTTTGGCTTCATTACCCTGGCTATGGCCATGTTCGCGTTACCCGAAGCCTTGTTTCTGGTCCTCAAGCCTAAAGACGCGGGCAGCGTTGTTGGCGACATCACAGACCTGCGCATCACGCGGGCCGAAGCGCGGTCCATTGCGCCAATCATCGGCCGTCAGTCCATTCAGGGGTTTTTTATTGGGGTTTTGCCCGGTGCCGGCGCGACGATTGCAAGTTTCCTGGGCTATGCCGTTGAACGTAATCTGGCGACAAAGGAAGAGCAGGCCGAGTTCGGCAAAGGCTCGATCAAAGGCCTCGCCGCCCCTGAGACCGCAAACAACGCCGCCTGCACTGGCTCCTTTGTGCCGCTGTTGACGCTGGGCATCCCCGGCTCCGGCACCACAGCGATCCTGCTGGGGGCGCTCATCGCCCTGAACGTCTCACCGGGGCCACGGCTGATGATCGACGAGCCGCAGATTTTCTGGGCCGTGATCATGTCGATGTTCATTGGCAATCTGGTCCTGCTGATTTTGAACCTGCCCCTGATCCCCTATATCGCAAAAGTCCTGTCGATCCCACGCAACTACCTGATCCCATTCATTTTGTTTTTTACCTTGATGGGGGCCTACATCGGTCAGAACAATGCAACGGAATTGCTCATCCTTGTGGGATTTGGCGTCTGTGCGACAGCGTTGAAATTCGCAGACTACCCTTTGGCGCCTCTGTTGATCGGGTTTATTCTGGGCGGCATGCTCGAGAACAACTTTGCGCGGTCGATGCAACTTTACGATGGTGTATCATTTATCTGGGAGCGGCCTATGACGCTTGGTTTGCTGGTGATCGCAGCGATCCTGATCGTCCTGCCCAGCTTTCGGGCAAGGCGCGCGCGGATCCGCGCTGCAGGGGTGGCTGATGGCGACTAACGTTTGGGTGTACGGCTGAACCACAGCCCGGCGCATAGGGGGCCAAAAGGGAGACTGAGGCCTCAACACTGTAATTTGTCGGCAAGCTGTTCGAGATGAGCTTTCGAGATCGAGCGATGAGCCCGCGCTTCCAGTGACATTTCTGAATGGCGCTGACACCAGTGTCCGTATTGAGGCCCCGAAAAGGTGTTCCGGGGCCTCGTCTGCTGTGAACTGGACGTGCAGATCTTAGTTGTACTTTTGATTGATTTCAGCGGCGCGCCCACTGGCAATCAGCGCATCGAGGGCTTGCTGGAGGCTGGAAATTGTCGCGTCATCCACGGCCAGATTGCAGGCAATCCCTGCTGATGTTTCTTCTAGCAACAGAACCTCAACCAGCTCTGGATCATTCAACAGGTTCAGGCGTTCCCGGAATGTCACCCACAGATCAATACGACCCGCTTTGAGCTTTTTGATGTTCAGCTCTTCCTTGGGCGTGGACACGATATTCATCCCTGCGTCGGTCATGAAGGTTTCGGTGACGTCGCTTGTGTAGGTGCCGATGCTATAGGCACGGGCGTCCTCCAGTGTTGAGAGTGACATAGGGTTATCGGCGCGGGCAACCAATATCATCTGGTTGGACAGCAACGGCGAGACCCATTTGAACATGGGGCGGCGTTTCTCAGTGATATTGGTGGTGAAAACGCAGGTGTCCGGGGTTTTCTGCGCCAGCGAAAAGGCACGGGCCCAGGGCTGAACTTCAATGGTATATGAGATCGAGGCCGCATCCATGGCTTCTCTGACCAGATCCGTGGCTGATCCGACGATTTCACCGTTTTCGGTGTAGTTGTACGGAGGATATTCTTCTGTCAGGAGCGTCAACGCGGTCCCTGCGGTTAAGGTCGACGCAAGGCAGGTAAAAGCTGCGGTACAAAACAGTGTCTTTACTGAAGTCATATTTCGGGTCCGTCCATAGGATGAGTGAGGGCGAAGCCTATCAGCCCGGTGCTAAATGAGTCTTAAGTTTGAGGCAGGGTTAAAGTCCCCTTAATGTTTCAGGTTTTCCGGGCAATGACTTGCTGCAAAATTTAGGTTCAGAACGCATAGCGCACAGATGCAAACGGTCACATTTGCAATGGGTTATGATGAGGCTGTGTAATCCTCATGCCCCTCATACCAGCGCGCCCGAACCACAGGCCCAGCTCTGTTACAGGCCCAGCTCTTAGTGGCTCAGTTTCCCAGCGGCGCAGCCGCGCGTGGGGTGCCGCCCTGCAGCGTCGCATCAGAAGACGCCAGGTCGGCTGCCAGCCCGGAGCTGATCTTCTAGCGGGTGAATCTGTGTCAGAGGTGTCCCGGTATGAGGGCGTATTGCGAACAATTGCAGGCTGGGACATTGCCCGAATGTGGACTTGGGCTGAAATTTAAAGTAGGGTCGACGACCAGAAAAACTGCGATACTCGCTAAGCCGCTCACTTTGTCCGAAAGGCCACTGCACCCACAACATTGCGACTTGACCGACTGCACCCCGCATTCGAAGTGTTGGCAGGCACGTGAAACTGCACTTGGAAACAGATAAGAAATTGATGGAACGGACCACGCAGTGCTTGCTCAAAGACCTGATAAAGGCAGGGGGTTCTCTATGCTTGCTTCAATGGGCTCGCTAGAGTCCTATTGCTCAACTTTGGCAGAATCCGCCAAGGTTGCTCGCATATCGGTCTGGCCGTACGGGACCGGGCAGCAGGATTTGTCGTGCCTGTTTGAATGGAACGCCGACAGTAAGGTCCGACCGCAAGGCCGCAAAGTTGCCAATACGGTCTTCCAGTCATTATGGACGGCCCTTGAGGCGCAGGCAGTCATTGCCTTTGACGATGTCAGCAACACCCCCGAGTGCGCCGTACTTGCGCAATTCTTCCTTTCGGAAGACAAAGTGCGCTCGGTCCTCGCGTGCCGCCTGGCATCTGCCGACCAGAGCCTCGGAATACTTCTCCTCGAACATACCGGCATGCCACGCATATGGACCGGTGAGGAAAAGGTCCTGGCGCAATACGTCGCCAGATTGATTGCAACCTCTTTTGACAAGACCCGCAACCTGGCCTCTCAGTCCGGCGATAGTGTCGCAGACCGAAGATCCTCGTATTACGATAAATTTGTATTCGATCAGTACTGGGAGATGGATGCCGAGTTCAGGTTGCAGAACTACCTTCCCGGTGCTGCGAATAGCGCGCGGGATTTGGGTCAGGTCAAGGGGTTGAAGCTGTGGGAGATGCCACAGATTGACCCCGCGAACGGGTCCTGGAACGAATTGCAAAGGGATGTTGCAGACCAGAGCAACATTGACGACTGCATCTTTGCATCTGTCAACACTGCAGGCGAAAGGATCTTTCTGGAGCTTTCCGCGCGGCCATCATATGCGCAGGACGGGGATTTCCTGGGGTATTCCGGGGTCGTACGCGACATCACAAAGCGTGTTATTCGGGAGCAGGATCTCAAGTCCAGTGAGAATAAATACCTCAATGCGGCGCGGCTGGCGAATGTGGTGACATGGGTCTGGGATGAAGTCGAGGCTCGCATCACCTACTGCTCGCCTGAGCTTGCCGAGATCTATGGTATTGCGCCGGAAGAGTTGATGAAAAGGACCGTAGCGCAAAAGTATGGTGATGCTCCGGATGGACCCAGCAACGGGTTGCAATACGAAAAAAATCTCAGCTGGATCCACCCGGATGATCGGGAGCGTTACCGTGCGGTGGTCGAAGGGGCCTCCAAGAACCAGGCTGGGTACGACGTTGTAACCCGGATCATTCGTGACGACGGTGGCGTTCGGGTTCTTCACGAAAGAGGTGAGCCGGTTTTCGACATCACGGGCCGATTGATCGAAACGACGGGTGTCCTGCTGGACGTGACGGAACAGGAAAACAGAAAATCAGAGCTCGAGTTGAAACGCGCCCAACTGGAGAACCTGATGGACAATATTCCGGGTGCAATCTACCGGGTGAAGAATGATGACAACTGGACGCCAATCTACAAAAGCGCAGGATTTAACACGCTGTTTGATCCGGAACTGCAAAACAGCCAGGACGGTGAACGTTACAGCATAGATTTCGCTTCGGTCTTTGCTGAAAGTGACATGAAGACAATGAACGATGCCGTCGCCAAGGCCATTGCGAACGACACCGAATTTTCTTTCGAGTATCCCGTCAAAAGGCGCGATGGCAGCGAAATCTGGCTCAGTGAACGAGGTCGGCCAGTCATCGCGGAAAATGGGGAAATTGAACTTGAAGGTGTGCTGATCGATGTCACCGAAAAGCACAAGGTCAAAGAAGCACTGGCTCAGGCACAAAAAATGGAAGCCATCGGAAAACTAACCGGTGGAATTGCCCATGATTTCAATAATCTGCTGGCAGTCACCCTCGGAAATCTTGAGCTGCTAAAAGACGACGTAAGCAATGCTGACCATCTTGAATTTATTGATAAAAGTATCGCTGCCACTCTGCGCGGCGCTGACCTTACCAAAAACATGCTTCTGTTTGCGAGGCAGGCACGTCTTGAGCCCACTAGGGTTAACCTCAACACTGTCATCAAAGACACCCAAAGCTGGATCAGTCGAGCCTTGCCGGAAAACATCGAGATCCACACCTCTCTCAGCAGCGAGTTGTGGGAGGTTTCGGTTGATCAAAGCTCTACCGAAAGCGCCTTTCTGAACCTCATACTGAACGCCCGGGATTCGATGCCGCAGGGTGGAAAAATGACCATAGAATCCCGTAACATCGAGAGAGATCAGGACTTTACGGATGCAAGCGGTGAGCTGGTTGAACAGGGTCGATATGCGGTTCTTTCCGTCACTGATACCGGTCATGGCATTCCGAAAGATGAGTTGGGGAAAATATTTGAGCCCTTCTACACCACCAAGGAAGTGGGAAGCGGCACCGGCCTTGGCCTCTCTATGATTCAGGGCTTTGTCAAACAAACAGGAGGGTCGGTTCAGGTTCATTCAGAGCCGGGGGTGGGCACGACGTTCAGGATATACTTCAGAGCGCTTGAGACAGGCGCTGCCGGCTTGTCCGAACAAACGGCGCTGCCCGAGGCGGCACCGGAATATTTTGGGGCAAAGGTTCTTGTTGCCGAAGATGAACCAGAGGTTCTGGAGATCATCCAGAGAACGCTGCAGGGAATGGGATGCCTGGTTACGCCTGCGGTCAGTGGTGATGACGCGCTGAGGATATTGCAACAGGATTGTGACTTTGACTTGCTTGTGACCGACATTGTCATGCCGGGTGAACATATGGGAACGCATCTGGCAAAGGCCGTGCGTGCATTGAAGCCGGATCTGCCGGTCATCTTCATGTCAGGCTACGCAAACGAAGCCAAGGCCCACGGAAACGGATTGCGTCCCGAAGATTTGCGGTTGAGCAAACCGGTCCCAAGAAATGAACTGGTTGCAGCCGTCAAACAGGCGTTGAAAGCCGTCGAACAACGCCCATTCAGAGAGACAGGTGACCAGTCTTGACGTTTGGCTGCGATATCCTGTCAACTTAAAGGTGCAATGGCTTACTTTTGACAATTCAGATTTGGAGATTGCTATGCCCTTTTATCATGACCTCAAAGACTACGGCCAAGATACGATCTATCCAGACAAGGCCGCCTGGATTGCCCGCCGCCTGCTGACCCTGCGCTACGATCTGGCGCAGGCAATCACAAAGGCGAGACGTCCCAATTCCCTCATCATCGGCTCATGGAATATCCGAGCGTTCGATGGCGGCATGCCCCGGCTAGATGAGAGCTTCCACTACATTGCTGAAATCATTGCAACCTTCGACATTTGTGCGATCCAAGAACTGCGCGCTGATCTCGGGCCGCTCAAGCGGCTCATGGCTCTGCTCGGACCAAACTGGGACTACTTCGTCACGGATGTTGGCAACCACGAGGGCGCAAATTACGAGCGTATGGGATTTATCTACAACAAGGACAAAGTGTTCTTTCGCAATGTCATCGGTGAGATCGTAATCTCTTCTGACGCGTTGAGCGATGGCAGCCAGATTGCCCGAACGCCCTTTTTCGCCGCCTTTCAATCCGGGTGGTTCCGTTTCACGCTCTGTTCAAATCACATTATATATGGCGACGATCTTGGCATGCGTGCGCAAGAGATCACTGCCATCACGAATGCCCTGGTGAAACGCGCCAAAAAGGAAGACCAGGTCTTTGTCTTTCTTGGTGACATGAACATTGAAAGCCGCGACGGCGAGGTCTGGCAGGCCCTCATCGACAGCGGCATGACGGTGCCGCCATTTGAGGCGACGAACATGAAGGGGGACAAGTTTTACGACCAGATCGCATATACCGAAAAAGGGGCCTCTACCCGCAAAACCCGCCTGCTGCGCCACGGGGTATTCGACTGGCGCAATGCGGTCTTCGGCCCTGCGCAACAGCGCGACCCAGCGGCGCCCGATGATCCTGAATTCATAACCCGGATAACCGATGCCGAGCACCGTGCGCACTATGAGCCCATCAACGCAGCAACGCGCTCGGACTACGGAAAATCCCCCTATACCGATTTCGCGTCGCAATATGCCACCAATTTCATGACCTTTGAGATGTCAGACCACTTGCCGATCTGGGTCGAGCTTGAGGTCGACTATTCCGACGCCTACCTCGCGCGCTTTCCCATCGACACCTGATCGGGTCAGGCAAAATGGACGAAAGCGAGTGACCCGAATATGCCCTTTATGCATCTTGCGCCATTCCGGTTTTATAACCTGTCGCTCGCGCCATCTGTGGCTTGCACAGTAGCTTTGCATTGCCATCAGGGATGGAAAAATGTAGTGAACAAATTAAGCGACTACGCCTTGTATATGGGTTTTGCCATTGCTCTGCGACATAGGTTTCGATCTCGCTCCCACAATGAAGGTGCTGAAATTTGCTGATAAACAGCCGGTTTACTCGTCCGTCACAGCAACACCACTATGACGCAAAACGCGTTTGCCTGAGGGACCCTTTATGACGTCGCAAAGTCGTGCAATCCTGCTGATGATAAGTGCAATTTTTTGCTTTTCGATCATGGATGCAGCGGTCAAGGCACTGGCGCCCGATGTTGGCGTGCTGCCGGCACTCTGGGCGCGGTATACCGGACAGATGCTGCTGGTTTTTGTCCTGGTGCTGCCGCGTCTGAAACAGGTGGTGCGCAGCCGATATCCGGGGCTGCAATTTCTGCGGTCTATCCTGCTGATGAGCGCGACCGCGTTCTTTTTCACCGGTTTGAGCCTGATCCCCCTGACGGATGCGGCGGCGCTGATGTCGACCAATCCGGTTCTGATCACCCTGGGCGCTGCGATCTTTCTTGGCGAATCCCTTGGTATACGCCGCGTTGCGGGTATTGCGGTGGCGCTGGTTGGAGCGACGATCGTCATTCGCCCCGGTAGCGATGTCTTCAGCCTGTCTGCCTTGTTCCCTCTGGCGGCCGCCGTCTGTTATTCAGGCTACGCATTGCTGACGCGGCGTGTCGGAGCCGACGAAGATGTCTGGACGTCCCTTTTTTACACGGGACTGGTCGGAACCGTGTTGCTGAGCCTTGCGGTGCCTTTCAGATGGCAATCTCCGGATCTGGCCGGTTTTGCCTTGATGAGTGTCATCGCGCTGGCCGGAACCATTGGGCAACTGGCGTTGATCAAGGCCTTTTCGCAAGGCGAAGCCGGGATGTTGGCGCCTTATTCCTACACAGGACTGGCATTTGCAGCTTTCTGGGGCTTTGTGTTTTTCTCAGAAATACCAGATTTTTGGACGGTCTTGGGCAGCTGTGTGATCGCAGGAGCGGGGCTTTATGTCTGGCACCGCGAAAACTACAAAAAGGCCAGGTTGCCTGAGCGCAAATGACGACCCAGAGCCCGCGTTCGACCGACCTGGATGACAGGGGGCGGGCTGATATTCTGGGGCACAGGTAAATGCTGTCTTGCAGGGTGGCTGCGCCAAGCCTACGGTCACTGTATGCTTTCCGAGACCGAATTCCTGTTTAAGTTTGGCCTGAGACTTAAGTTTGGCCTGAGACGCTGACAGGCTGGTTGATTGTACTGGCGCGGTTCGCTTTGTACGCGAGGCAGGGCCATGAAACGGGAGTTTTCCATCTGGAGAATGTCCCATCTAGGGTATCTGATGGAGAAATTGGGACGGTTTTTTCTGGTTAGGCCGTATTGGCTGATCGTCGTTGTGGTCGTTGCACTGGTTGGTCTTCCCACCGCGATCTGGCTTGACCTTCGCAACCTGTCGGATGAAACGCTTCGTCGGCAGGCGAGTAGCCTCAATGGGATAATCACATCCGTCAGGTCCTACTATGCCAAAAACGTCGTGGCGCGGGTGGTGAATTCTGACACGGAAACGCAGGCCCTGCACAACTATCTTGACGTAGTCGGCGCTATCCCAATACCTGCGACCCTCTCGCTTGAACTGGGCGCTGAGATCGGCTCGCGTGAGGGCGACGTCCAGTATCGCTTTGTTTCGGATTACGCCTTTACCAATCGACCACCGCATATGCTCAACGGTTTTGAACGCGCTGCCTTGAGCGCGTTTCGTGCTGATCCACAGGGGGCGCAGTACATTGTGAATTCGACAGGCAATGTGTGGAACCGCGAAATTACTCTGGCGACACCTGTGGTAATGGCAGGCGGATGCGTCAGCTGCCACAACTCCCATGCTGAGAGCCCCAAGACGGATTGGCGCGTGGGCGACATCCGCGCCTTGCAGACTGTCACCGTGCGTCAGCCGGTGACGCTCAATCTGTGGTCCTTTAAGTGGTTGCTGCTGTATTTTGCCATCGCCGGAACCATCGGACTGCTCTTTGCTGCGATGCAGTACAAGCTTGCAGGCCGGTTCAGCAAAATGAACGACGAGCTGTCTGCAAACAATGAATTTCTCGCGGGGGTGTCGCTGAAGATCTCCAAGTACCTGTCGCCACAGGTCTATAAGTCGATCTTTTCGGGGGACAAGGATGCTTCAATTTCGACCGAGCGGAAAAAACTGACCGTCTTCTTTTCCGACATAAAGGATTTTACCGCCACGACAGAACGTATGCAGCCAGAAGAGCTGACAACGTTGTTGAACGAATATTTCACTGAGATGTCCCAAATCGCCGAGGCGCATGGGGCCACGATCGACAAATTCATTGGCGATGCGATTGTCGCATTCTTTGGCGATCCCGAAACCAAAGGCACCACCGAGGATGCGCGCGCCTGCGTTCGCATGGCCTTGGATATGCAGCGACGGCTCTTGGATCTGGGCAAGGTCTGGAACCAAAAGGGGCTGGAGCACCCGTTCAAAGCCCGCATGGGCATCAACACCGGGTTTTGCAACGTCGGGAATTTTGGCTCTAGCGAGCGGATGGACTATACGATCATTGGAGCCGAGGCCAATTTAGCCGCACGTCTGGAAAGCATTGCAGAGCCGGGAGGCATTGTTCTGAGCTATGAGACCTATGCCCATGTGCGTGACATTGTTGACGCCGAGCCTTCCGAGCCTGTTAGCTTTAAGGGCATCGCACGCGAAATCATCCCCTACCACATCAAGGTTCAGGCGCCCGCAGGGGATTTGTCCGAAGCCTTGCCGGGGGAAGAGGGGGATATGCTGACGGTCGATTTAGGGGCTTTGGATGAAACTGCGAGAGCCAGGCTCCGCGCGACCATTCAAGACGCCCTGCGCAAGGCGCACCCGCCGCATAGAGCCGACTGACGGAGATGGCTTTATAGGCCGCACAACAGAGACCTGTTTCGCCAACAGCTGGATTGAGGATGCGGTGACCTATCCGGCTTTGAGAACGCGTCTTGGTTTGGAGAATAAGTCCGCTTGTTTTGGGGAGTAAGTCTGCTGAGCGAGCAGCCCGGATTCAGGGAGGAGAACAACCGGGCTGCTGCTTCGTTAGGCTCTCCTAACCCTAGGGTTTGAGTGCTTACTGAGAGGTTAATACTTCGGACGTTTAACGCACATTTTACGATGCATAGGGGTTTTCCCTGCCGCCACCTGTCGATATCGGCGACTTCGTTGCGGGCTTTAGCCGGCGGCGAATTCCAACTCGCTTCTAGGGTTCAGTATCGGTATAGACAGGTTTGACAGAGGCGGCGTGGGGACCCTTCTGAACCAGGAAAGGGCAGAGCGAGATGTCCAAGAGACTATTGATCATCGGGGCCGGCGAATTTGCCGATATCGCCTATGAGTATTTCACCGTCGATAGCGACTACGAGGTTGTGGGCTTTGCCGTTGAACGAGAGTTCCTGACTGAAGATACCAAATTCGGCCTGCCGGTGGTGGCGCTGGAGGAGGCTGACGCGACCTTTGACCCCAAGGATACAGAGGCGCATGTCGCGGTGACCTCCACCCAGTTGAACCGGGTGCGTGCCCGGCTGATAGGGGCGGCCAGGGCCAAGGGCTACAGGCTGGCCAGCTTTATCAGCCCGCATGCCTTTGTCTGGCGCACGGCCGAGATCGGCGAGAATGCCTTTATCTTTGAGGACAATACGATCCAGCACGGCGTCAGGATCGGAGATGGCTGTGTGCTGTGGTCTGGCAATCACATCGGTCACCAGACCCGGATTGGGGACTACTGCTTTTTGTCGTCCCATGTGGTGATCTCGGGCTATTGCACCATTGGCGCCAGCTGCTTTTTGGGGGTGAACGCCACCTTTGCGGATAATGTCACGCTGGGCGATGACTGCTTTGTCGGCATGGCGGCTGTGGTCAACAAGAGCTTTGACGCAAAGGGCCTCATCCTGAACGGCCACCCGGCAGAGGCCTCAAGGGTCTCGTCCTACCGCTACTATAAGATCAAGGTCTGAGATGGGCTGGCGCAAAGAGGGCCTGGTCTATTGCCCCGAAGCCGCGTCCAGCTGGGCGCAGCATTCCTTTATGACCCCCTGTCCCTGGATGCGGGACGACGCGACCATCCGCCTGTTTGGCGGCATACGCGATGCTGAGGGGATCAGCCGTATCGGCTGGGTTGATGTGGATGCCACGGACCCCACCAAGGTCAAAGCCGTGTCGCCAAATCCCGTGCTGGATCTTGGCGCGCCGGGCATGTTTGACGACAATGGCGTAATCCTTGGCGATGTGATCGAGGTGGCTCCGGACGAGCTGCGGATGTATTATGTCGGCTTCCAGCTGGTAGCCAAGGCCAAGTTTCTGGCCTTTACCGGCGTGGCAATCAGCCGGGATCGCGGAGAGAGCTTTCAGCGGCTGCAGCAGACCCCGGTCATTGATCGCTGCCCTCAGGGACAATTTATCGGCGCATTGCATTCTATAGCGCAGCTGCCGGATGGTAGTTTTCGGGCTTGGATCTCCCGGGGGCGGGGCTGGCAAGACATAGACGGGCGGCTGTATCCGCAGTATGATTGCTGGACCCTGACCAGCGCCGATGGGCTGCGCTTTGACAACAGCCAGGCGGTGCAGATCATTACGCCAAACGCGCAGGAATACCGCATTGGCCGGCCGCGTGCGACGGCGCTGCCAGATGGCACGTGGGAGCTGCGGGCCACCTCGGACACGCTGTCCAAACAATACGAGAGTTTTCGGTTCATATCCCCCGACGGGGTCAGTTTCACCCGCACCGATGAGGTTGAACTGCCGCGCGGTGATGCAGGAGAGTGGGACAGCGACATGACCTGCTATCCGGCAAAGATTACCACGCCGGCAGGCGCGCAGTATCTGTTCTTCAATGGCAATGATATGGGACGTACCGGGATGGGTGTCGCCCGCTGGGTCGCCGCATGAACGATGCACTGACGATCCGCCGGTACGGAGCTGAGGACGCCCCAGTCTGGAACGCTTTTGTGGCCCAGTCGCGCAATGGCACCTTTTTGCTCAACCGGGACTTTATGGAGTATCACGCGCATCTGTTTGAGGATCATTCGCTGATCATTGAACGGGGTGGTAAGGTGCTGGCGCTTTTGCCTGCCAATCTGGTCGAAACGGGGGCTGGTGACCAAGGCCCTGCGTATCAGTTGCACTCACATGGCGGGCTGACCTATGGCGGGTTGATCTATGGCACTGCCATGTCTGCCGCGCTGATGGTCGAGATCATCGCGGCGTTGCGCCAGAGCCTGCGCACCCTTGGTATCTCAGAGATGCTGTACAAACCGGTGCCGCATATCTTTCATCAGGCAGCCAGCGAAGAGGATCTCTATGCACTGCTGCAGGATGGTGCACGTCTGGTTCGTACGGATCTGTCATCGGCTCTGGCGATTGGCGGCCCGGTTGCCTTTTCCAAATCAAAACGCCAGGGCGCGCGGCGGGCCGAAAAGGCCGGGCTTAGCGTGCACCGTTCAGAGGATTTTGCCGCGTTCTGGCAAATCCTGACAGCGCGGTTAGACGAGGCGCATGATGCCGCGCCGACCCACAGCCTGACTGAGATTGAATTGCTCAAGGCGCGTTTTGACGCTGAAATCCAGCTGTTTGTCGCCCAGGGCGATGGCGTCGTGCAGGGCGGGCTGGTGGTCTTTGACTGCGGCCAGGTGGTGCATGTGCAATATATGGCAACCACCGAGGCAGGGCGCAACAATGCTGCCCTGGATCTGATCATCGAGCACCTTGTGACAGAGGTCTATCCGGATCGGGCCTGGTTGAACTTTGGCATTTCGACCACCGATGCAGGGCGGGTTTTGAATGTGGGCCTGTCGCGGCAAAAAGAGATGTTTGGCGCCCGTGGCATCCTGTTTCAACACTACGCCTGGGATCTGACATAACCCGAGAGACGCAGCAGCGCGAGTTGCTGGATGTTTTTTCGTCCCAAAACAGGGACTGTTTATGACGCGGTGGTTTGGCGGCTGCGTCTGAGGTTTTTACCCATCCGGCGGCGTTCTGAGATCAAAAGCCGCAGCGCCAATACGGGCTGCGAAACATGCCTGAACAAAAAGGTCGACAGCGGCAGATCATTGGCCTCTAGCCGCAGTTGAGCCTCGTTCAGGCAGTGTTCCAACACCGCAAAGACCGCATGCGTGGGCGCGAGCCCGGCCGTTTTGGCATCTGCCTGGCGCAGTTTGAAGGTATTGCAAATACGAGTGAGCTCACGGTGGCGGTGCGCGGTCCAGTCGGCGCGGTTTTTGATGTGGCGCGGCAGCTTGCTGATGCCGACCTCGGTGCGGTAGGCGACCAGTGGGGCGTCGACAAAACCCACCCGGTCCAGCAAACTGGCCCGAAAGCCAAGGATCAGATCCTCAAAAACGCCCAGATTGGGCACCGGGCCAAAAATGTCGAACAATTCCCGCGACCAGCAGGCTGTGGCTCCGATATAGAGCGACTGGGACTTGGCGGCAGCGCACAGATCGCGGGGCTGCTGCAGTTGTATCCCTGTGTGGCGGGTGTCGTCCTGCACGCCGTGCTCCGTCAGAATGTCGACACGGGCGTGCACCAGCAGCGGGTTTTGCGCGTCGAACATCTGCAGGACCCGCGTAACCCGGTCCGGGTAGGAGACATCGTCGCCTGAACCAGCAATATGGATGTCGCCCTTTGCCATTGCGATGCAGGCATTCAAATGCGGGTTCACGCCCATGTTTTGGGCGTTTTGATTCAGGGTGACCAGGTGTGGCCCGGAATAGTTTGCAGCAACCTTCTGGATGATTTCCCATGTTCGGTCGGTCGAGCGATCATCCGAAATCAGAATCTCGACCGGCTCGCAGTCCTGCGCCAAGGCTGCACTGAAGGCCTCCTCGATATAGGCCTCCTGATTGTAGACAAGGAGGATAAAGGACGCCCGGGGATTGGCTACCATTGGAAGTTCCTTGCAGGCATTCACGGATCCAGTACCAGTTCGCCCCTGTTAATAGGCGGGCATCGGGACATGTCAAGCCGGTAGGCGCCGCGCGAGATGGACTGCTCCGTGCACAGGTTCTCCCTGGGTTTTACGAGGGCCCGCCAGGCGCCGCCGACCGGATGTGCAGCCCAGCCTATTCCAGATAAAGGGCGTCTGATTTATCGCGACCATGTTAATTGGCTGAGGTGCTGACGCGGCTCACAGCTGTCACGGCCTCGCCTGTTTAAAAGACACAGATAGACACAACGGCCCTGGTGGAATCATAGAGACCGAACTGGGTCTCTTTTTGTCGAAAGGCAAAGCCTTGGCCTGTCTGGGAGATGTTTACTAAAATTGAAATTGTAAAGAGGCGCAAAAAGCTGCCGCCTGACAGAGAATGCGACACCTTGAGCAGAGTGTTTCTCACCCGGCTCCGATCCAAGAGTCTTGCACTTACCGAAGTTCTACATCTGATATTCGGAAGGCTTGCGAAACGCAGAGGGGTCATTATTCATGATGGATTTCAATATTTTATGTATTTTTTACGTCTCATCGCGGTTTTTTTGCGTCTGGGACTGACCTTTTGGTAAAGGCGATAGTTCAACAAAAATCCTTTGGGCCTGAAGGGGGGGGCGAAGATGCCCCTCTTTCCTGCCCTGATGCAACGCTCGCAAGAGGTGCGTGTCCCAAGGTCAAAAAACACTTAAAGGCTGAGTGCCCCGATTAAGTAATCCTGTATTAAGGAGACTATGGTTCTGTGCCCTTGTAGTTTTTCTGAGGAGCGAAACATGAAGTTCGGAATTGCAGCAATTGTGTCTGCGTCATTAATTTCTCTTTCGAGCGCCGCAATGGCAGCCGAGGTCAAGGTAATGGCAGGCGATCTGCCTCCTATGGTTCAAAAGGACGGAACAGGGCGGGAAGCCGAAATCATTTCGACCGTGCTTGGGCATTGCGGACATACAGCGGTTTTTGTTGTGCAGCCTTTTACCCGTCATTGGCAGTCCTTTGACAGTGGCACCGGTGATGCCGTTGCAACAGTGCCTGTTGGAATGCCAACCGCTGGAACGCAAACCAAATCTTATATTTCGTACCAGAATGGGGTTTCGTATTTGACCTCTTCCGATCATGAGGCGGCGTCTCTGTCTGACCTGAATGGCTGGAACATTGTCGCCTTTGAGGGCGCCAGCAATATTATTCCGGGTCTTGGTGGCGAAACCTCCGCGTTCAAATCCTATCGTGAAATGGCGGATCAGAAAACCCAGAGCAAACTGCTCTATGGCAAGCGCGTCGATGGTATCCTTGGCGACGGTATGCTGTTTGCTGAGTTTGCGCGACAGCTTCAGGAGGCAGGGGCCTCTGCGGGTGTTGATGCAAGCCAGTCGATTGAATTCCGCGCAATTTTTGAGCCAAGTCCCTATGCTATGAGCTTTAGGGACCCGGCAATGGCAGCCGATTTTGATCGCTGTTTTTCTGAGCTGGATCAGGCCGGGACAATTGCCGAAATCAACACCAGATGGACAGACAAGTATCGTGCCGCTTTGGGCGACAACTACATGTCTTACTAAGGGTGCACCGCTGTTCTTTGACCTGTTTGCGCAAACAGAGATTTGAACAGCGGCTCCTTCTCTTTTCGAGCTGAGCCACAGTAACGCTAAACCCAGTGTAGAGTGCTTTCGAGCCGTCGCACGTTTTGCCAGAATACTACGCAGACCAAACCATCTCACCAGACTAGCCCCCGCAATTGGAGCCGAAAATGATACGCCAGATAAAAAGCCTTTTTGGCATGTCCATAAAAAAGAAACTGCTCTTGCCAATTTTGGCCTGCATCGTCATTTCAAATGTCGCGTATACGGTTTTTTGGGCGTCAAAACACAGCAGCGCATTGATCGAGGCCTTTGACAAAGAGGTGAGTTTGGCACAACGCTTCGTCAATCCACCTGTTGCTGCTGCGGTTTGGGATTTTAACAGCGACGCCGCCCTGGGGGCAATTCAGGGCGTCGCAGAGATGAAAACTGCACTGTTCGCCCAGGCGGTTGTGGACAATGCAAGTTTCGCTGAAGTGTTCGTGAATGAAGAGCGGCGCGAAGAGTTTGCACAGGAAATTGCGACTATTCTGGAAGATGAGAGCGCTGAAAAAACGATAGAGATCAATCAGGTCGTCTATGTGAAGTTCCCTCTGGTACTGGCTGATGGAACATCGGTCGGCCAGATGGTGATGGGTTTTGACATCAGCGGCATTCATGAAACCGTGTCATCTCTTTATATCCAATGTGCCATTATCGGCCTGGCTGTCGTGCTGCTGATTGGGGTGATTGTCTACCTGTCTGCGGCCTCTGTCACGCGTCCGCTGGATCGCATTGTTGACCGGATTGACACCCTTCGCAGTGGCGATCTGGAAAGCCCGGTCCCTGAAAAACGCCGGGGCGATGAGCTGGGGCGTTTGGCGGCTGCGGTTGTCGAATTTGTTGACGCCATGCGTGCCAATGCGGAGATGGAAGAAAAATCCCGTGCCGATGCGGCTGAACAGGCCGGTGTGGTTGTTGAATTGGCAAATGGTCTGAACAACCTGTCCAAGGGCAACCTTTCCTACCGTATCAACAAAGAGATGAGCCCCCAATATACCTCCCTGCGCTCTGACTTTAACAAGACTGCGGAAACGCTTGATGATCTGATTGGCCGCGTTCTGGTCACCATTTCGCAGATGGATCAGCAGATTGGTGAAATGGCCTCCGGGACGGATGATTTGTCGCAACGTACCGAAAATCAGGCTGCAACTCTCGAAGAGACAGCGGCTGCACTGGACAGCATTACCTCAAGCGTCCGCACAGCGACCACGCAGACAAAAGAGGTCGAAGGCACAATTCAGGACACCACAACCGAAGCTATGCGCAGTGGCGACATCGTGAAACGTACGGTGCAGGCGATGAAGGAAATTGATGAATCCTCTGAACAGATCTCTGCGATCAACAGTGTGATTGATGACATTTCCTTCCAGACCAGCCTTCTGGCGCTGAACGCCGGGGTAGAAGCGGCCAGAGCCGGAGAAGTTGGCCGTGGCTTTGCGGTTGTTGCTTCCGAAGTACGCTCGCTGGCGCTCAAATCGGCCAATTCGGCCAATGAAATTCGTGAGCTCATTCGAACCAGCTCTGAAAAGGTAAAAGTGGGTGTGGAATTGGTCGATGAGGCCGGTAAGTCTCTGGATGAGATCATTGCGAAAATCCAATCGGTTTCCGCGCTTACGACCCAGATTGCCGCCTCCTCTGGTGAACAGGCCTCGACGATCTCTGAGATCAACGCTGGCATGATAGAGCTGGACCGCGTCACGCAACAAAACGCCAGCATGGTGCTGAAATCGAGCGATCAGGGCAAAAGCCTTCAGCAGGCCGCCTCTGAGCTGGCGGAACTTGTGGCGGGGCTGAAACCTTCGGTACAGGATGGCACGACGGAGACGCAGGCTGACAGTGCAGCCGAGACGCACAGCGATGCCGGTTGGGAAGACGAAGGCTGGGACGATAGTTTTGACTCCCAGGACTTTGATCAGGATAAAAGAGCTGGCTAAGGCCCGCTAGGCGGCTCAGCACAAGTAGGGCCCGTGCTTGCACCTTGCCTCGGCTAGGGCGGGCTTGAGGCGATACTCTCTCCAGGACGCGCGCGCGACTGAGCCCTCAGGTGAGCACTCAGTTTAGCGCTGGGTCAGAGACTGCAGCGCGCGCTCGATACGCATCGAGCGCGCGCTGCTATTACGGTCTGTCAAAATAGTGCCTGTAAACCCCACGAGATCTGGGGGACGACAAGGAGGCACTATGAAGCTGAGTTCAAACTGGAAAACCATTCTGTTCGGATCCTGGTCTGTCTGGTGCATCAGCGCAGGCCTTATCTCGCTGATGGGCTTTTTTTTCGCCCTCGTCAGTC
Source organism: Phaeobacter sp. SH40 (assembly GCA_965641885.1). Classification (GTDB taxonomy): domain Bacteria; phylum Pseudomonadota; class Alphaproteobacteria; order Rhodobacterales; family Rhodobacteraceae; genus Pseudophaeobacter. The sequence continues at coordinate 803,401 of OZ282574.1, forward strand.
CCGGCCTTCTGGGGTGGAATTCACTATATTTTGCAATCACATCGGCGGTTTTTCAGGCCCTTGCCATTCCTGCCCGGCTGATCTTGCAGAGGCGGCTGTCCGGTCGGCTGGCCAGGCGGTCTCAATTTCGCAGTGACCTCAGCGGCATGGTGAAAACGCGCAGGGTGGGGGCGATCGCCGGCAGTGGTGTTGCGCTGGCGGCTGCGATCACCTTTATCGGCGGCTGGGAAGGGCTGCGGACCGAAGCCTACCGCGACGTGGTTGGCGTCTGGACCGTTTGCTACGGCGAGACCAGCGGCGTGCGCGCACAAGATCGCTATAGCGAGGTCGAGTGTGATGAGAAACTGGCGTTGCAGATCACGCGCTATGAGGCCGCTCTGGATAAATGTCTACGGGTGCAAGTCCCGTTGGGGATGAAAATTGCTCTGGTCTCCTGGACGTATAATGTCGGGGCAGGGGCCGCCTGCAGCTCTACCTTGGTACGCAAAGCCAATGCCGGAGATCTTGCCGGAGCTTGCGACGAGCTGAAGCGCTGGAACAAGGCGGGCGGGCGTGTCTGGCGTGGCCTCACCAGGCGACGGTTTTCGGAAATGGAAATGTGCCATGCCGCCCTGAGAGACGCCGCCCTGAGAGAGCCCGCCCTGAGAGAGCCCGCATGATCGCGCTCTTGAGCGCGCGCGCTCTTCCGGCGCTGACGCTCGCGCTTGTTCTGGTAGGTGCCGGATGGTGGCTGGTTGATGTGCTCTCTGAGCGGTCCCGGCTGCGCAGTGAGCTGCTGCAAACGCAAACCCGCCTGACGCAGGCCCATGCCGCGCTGGAACGCGCCGCCGATGTCGCCCGCATTCACCGTGCGCATCTGTCCCGAGCGGCCAATGAGACCCGCCGCTGGTCTGACCTGTTCAATGAATTACAACTGATGGAGGGCCGCGATGCGCCTTTGTCTCCTTTGCTTGGTGCCACTGCTGAGCGCCTGTTCGCAACCGCTCCCTGACCCAATTCTGCAGCCGCCCAGTGTACCGCAGGATCTGTTGGTGCCTTGTCCCGGATACACGGGTCTGGTGCCACGCACAGAAGGGCAGCTCTCTGATGCTCTGCTTGCCGAGGCCCAGGGGCGGGCCTGTGCCAATGGCAGGCTTGCGACCCTGGCTGAGATCCTGACAGACCCGGATCACCCGCAAGGCCACCCCTAGGCATTCACCGGTTCACACCGGATGAAACCCGTTGCGACGGAAGGGAACTGCTCGGAATGCCTGCGCGCTGGCGATGAAGCCTTGACCTCGGTCACGCGGTGCTTAACCTTTGGGCAAAATCAAAGGAAACGTGATGATTGGATATGTGACAATTGGCGTCTCGGACATGGAAAAGGCCAAGGCGTTTTACTGCGATCTCTTTGCTGACCGTGGTGCCAAGGTAATTATCGATGCCGGACGCATTGCGATGATCGGAGCAACTCCTAAAGAGCCGATGATCTCGGTTTGTGTTCCCTATGATGGCAATGACCCTCAGCCGGGGAACGGAACCATGGTGGCGTTTCGGGCCGAGAGCAAGGAAGAGGCGGATGCGCTTTATGCCAAGGCAATTTCTCTTGGGGCGAGCTGCGAAGGCGCGCCAGGTCAGCGTATTCCGGACCGGTTCTACGGGGCCTATGTGCGTGACCCTGACGGCAACAAAATGACCTTCTACGTCTTTGGCTGATACGCCGGTGATGCTGTCTGGCAAATTTACCGCATCCGCGAAGGTCTGATCGGGGCTGGAGCCCGGACCAAAGACCTGCGTGCATACTGGCGGGCTTTTTGCGGGCAGCGGAGATGCTGAATCGAGTGTAAAGTCATTTCGTAATACGGTTCAATAGCTTGATTTTGCAACATACCTTCCGAAACAGCCTTTGGCTTGTAAGGCGACAGGGAGGGAGGCCTTGCTTGCCAGCGCCCTGGTTTGTGCCTAGGACTGACCCAGTCCTGCTCATTTGAAGTGATCCCTTTATGTTTGATCTTGGTGTTGTTGTTCTCGGGCTTTTTTGCCTGATTTTTCTGCTTGGTGTGCCCTATCTTCTGGTGTCACATGCGCGGCTCAAGACGCGCGTCGGTGCTCTGGAGGCTGAACTGCAACGCCGCAACGCTGCTGCATCTCGGGACGAGGCCTCAGATGAGGGGCAGAGCGAAAAGGCGGTGCCACCGGCTGCAAAACCCGCGGCGCCCTGGGGCGAAGTCCAGTCGGGCCAGTCGGGCCGGGCCGCCAAGGCGGCCACCGGGGCTGCGGCGGATGTGAATGCGGCGCAGATCCAGCCAGACCACAAGAGCCCTTCTGGTGATCTGGCTGATGCCGCGCCAGCGGCGGCGCTGCCTCCCCGGGCTTTTGTTTTGCGGCAAGACCTCCTTGAGGGATTAAAGCTCTGGTTGCGGGAAAACTGGGTGTTGGCGACCGGGGCAGCCTCGCTGGCGCTGGCCGGGGTGTTTTTGGTGCAATATGGCGCGGAACACGGCATGCTGACCCCGTTCTGGCGGGTCATGGCAGCCCTGACCTTTGGCATTGCGCTTATCGCGGGCGCCGAGGTGATCCGGCGGCGTTTTGGCGATGAAACTGAGGGTGCAGCACAGTATCTCCCCTCGGCTTTGGCCGGAGCCGGGCTGATCACTTTGTTTGCCGGATTACTGTCGGCGAGGGTGATGTACGCGCTGATTGACGCGGGACCAGGCTTTGCAGCGCTCTGTCTGGTTTCGGTGCTGGCGCTGGTTTTGGGCTGGTTCTATGGGGCCTTGCTGACCGCTTTGGGCATACTGGGTGCCAGTGCGGCACCGTTTCTGGTGGGTGGCCAGTCGCAGGCGCCCTGGATGCTCTATTACTATTTTGCCCTGATCGCACTGGTGGGGCTTGGCGTTGACACGAAAAAGCGCTGGGCCTGGATTTCTGTCCTTGCGCTGGTGGCTCCGCTGATCTCATGCCTGTTGCTGTATCTCTCTGGAGCGGGTGAGCTGCATTTCCTGTCAGCCCTGCTGTTGATTGCGGCCGCCACCCTGATTATTCCGGAACGCAGCCTGTGGCCACGCCATCGTGGAGCCGCGGTCTTTGACCTTATTGGGACGCCTCGGGGCAGGCTTCAGGGCGGACGTAAGCATCCAGAGTTTCCAACCCGGTTGTCTGCAGCCATTGTCTGTGTGCTCAGTGCTGCGGCCTTTATGGTGGCGCTTCAGGCTGAACAGGCCGCCGTAACGACCCTCGCGATTGCGACATTGTCGGTTCTGTTGCTCGCTACGTTGATTTGGCTGCGCGCGGCACCAGCCCTGTTTGATCATGCACTGGTGCCCGGACTGGCGCTCCTGGCTGTGATCCTGGTCGAAGGTCTTGGCTTTGGCCCGCTGTTTCTCGCGTTTCAGGCCGCGTTGCAACGCCCGCCCGAGACCGCCCCCCCGCAAACGGTTTGGGCTCTGGTCGCCATTGGCGCGCTGGGCTCGGTCCTGGCCTTTCAGCGTATGCGATGGACACTAATTGCGACCGATGCTGAAGACGGCGACAAAGGCGCGGACAGATCGCTGTTTTGGGCCCTTTCGGCGGCGGTTTTTGCCCCGGCGCTGGTATTGGTTCTTGAGTTCACCTGGGCGCCTGCTGTGGTTCATGGCACCTACGCCTGGGCTGTGGTAGTTCTGGCGCTCGCGGCGCTGATGACCCTTTTGGCGGAACGCAGCGCCCGTGGCCCGCAACAGGCCCTGCGCGTGGCACTCTTTGCCATTGCCGCACTGACGCTGATCGCCTTTGCCCTTTTCCTGCTGTTGTCGAAGACCGCCCTGACACTGGCGCTGGCGGTTATGGTGCTTCTGGTGGTTCTGATTGATAAAAAGTTTGACCTGCCGGCATTGGGGATTTTTGTGCAGGTCGGCGTGGCGGTTATCACCTATCGGCTGGTGCTGGATCCTGGTTTCACATGGGCGCTTGCGCGGGACTACATGGACCAGTCTTTCCACTATGTGACGCCTCTTTTGCAGATCACTCTGGCCTATCTTGGCAGTCTTTGTTTGTTGAGCCTTGCCTGGATGCAGGCGCGTTTGCCACGCGAAAAGACGGCGCTGGTACTGGAAAGTGCCGCCGCCACCATTGGTGCTGTTTTCCTGAGCATTCTTATCCAGCGGCTGCTGCCAGCAGAGATGCGCGACAGTCATGCAGGTCTGGGGCTGTTGGCGACGGTCTGGGCTGCCTCCTGCCTCAATCAACTCTATAGACTACAGGCAAGCGGTCGGTTCTCACGGGTGCTGCGCAGCCTGCTGGCCCTTGTCTATGGCGGTGTTGCGCTGCTGTGCATTTTGGGGCTTTTTGTCGTGACTAATCCCTTGGTGAGCACGGTTGAAACCGTCGCCGGGCCGCTGATCCTTGACAGTCTGGCGGCGGCCTACCTGCCGCTGGCGGTGGTCTTTGCCATCGCAGCCTGGCAGCTGGATTCGCCCCGTCGTTGGGTGCGCTCTGGCTTTGCCATCGCGGCCAGTTTTCTGGCTTCCTTTTATGTTGCGCTTGAAATTCGCCGGTTCTGGCGGGGCGATGATCTGAGTCTTCCGGGCGTCAGTGACCCTGAGCTCTATTCCTATACTGTGGCCATGTTGCTGGCCGCTGCCGCCCTGCTGATTATGGCCTTCTGGCGGCGCTCGACTGCTTTGCGCAAGCTGGCCATGGCCGGGGTGGTGCTGACCATTGCCAAGGTTTTCCTGTTGGATATGAATGGCCTGTCTGGGCTGACGCGGGTGTTCTCCTTTATGGGGCTTGGCTTGGCTCTGGTGGGTCTTGCCTGGCTTAGCCGGGTTATGACGGCACAATGGCAAAAGGACGTAGAGGCGGCAGCCGATCCATAAGAGGCCAGTTCAACCTGCCAGTTTGGCCTACCAGTTCAACCAATCAGGTGAGCTGTCCTGACGGCCAGATTTCCCTGTGGGTTTTCTCCTGGTGGCGAAGCGCTAGTCCCGTCTGCGGGGCTGCCCCATATTGAGTTCACGCGCAACAGGTGCCTCTTCCAGAGAAAGGCCCGCTTGATACTGGGGGGAATTCTCTGGGAGAGGCGGTGTGTGTCTGGCAAAGGTTACTTGCCAGCTTCCAGTGTCTCAAAGGTCAGACCTGCCGCAGTGCGCGGCGCAAAGCCTTGCCAGTGGGTGTGGTCCGCAAGCTCTTTGCCGGCATCGTCTTTCGAGATGACACCATCTGCCGCGCGGGTGACAAGCTCCAGATAACTGGCTTTTGCGGCATCAGATTTGAGGTGCAGATCCATAAAGGCCGTGGCGAAATGCTGGGTGATGTTGTTCATCCGGTTGGTATCCCAAACGGCATCCGCATAGTGGTCAAAGGGGGCATAGCCCAGGCTCTCCGAGTGCGCCCAGCTTTCGCTTGGCGCGGGCATCGGCGCTGCTGCATTGTGGTTTGCGTTCTCGAATGTCAGCAGGTGGCGATTGGTATTGACCATGCCTTCAAAGATCTTGCGCATCGCGGCGTAGACCGAAACGTCATCGACGCTGCCTGCCATCATCATCAGCGGCTTTTTGATGCCCGCAAGGCCTGCTGCATCCCAGAAACCAGTGTTCATGCCCCAGGGGCCGATGGCGATGACGGCTTTGACGCGCTGATCCACCAGACCGGCATGGCTGTCTGATCCTGCCTGGTGACGGGCGAGCAGTCCGGCCGGGGTGCCCCATGCGTATTTGGTCGAGGCTTCGGTGACGCCAGCGCCGGCAAAGATCAGCGCGCCATAGCCGCCCATGGAGTAGCCGATGACCCCGGTCTGGTCGGTGTTGATGATTGCGCCCAAGGGCCCCTCAAGCGCTTCCATCTGGTCAATGACAAACCGTTGGTCGATAGGGCGGTTCAATAGGGTCGAGCCAAAGGCTGCCTTGTCGGAATAGGTGCTGTCGCGGTGATCAATCGAGACGGTGACATAGCCTTTGGTGGCGAGGTTTTCGCCCAGGTGAGACATCAGGAAGCGGTTGCCGGGGTAGCCATGTGAAATCACCACCAGAGGGTAGCTCTCGCCGCTGGCAGGGGGGGCGTCGCGGGCGGCGCGGCCCTCAAGAGTGACCTCAGTCTTGCCGTCACGCAGGATGGCACGATAGCTGCCGCCGGGCACTGTGTCGGCAGCGGCTGGATACCAGACCTCGACCGTCAAGTCGCGATCATAGATCGGCTGGGCTTCATCCGTTGTGTTCAGGATATCGTTCTGGCCCGGATTGGTGAACTCCAGCGTCTGCACCCCGATGGGATGGGCGCCAAAGGCGGCCAGTTCCGGCGCGTCCGGGCGGATGCGGTCGATACGGTTCTCTGCAGTCGCCGCCATAGGCAGGCTCGTGGCAGCCAGGGCGCCCGCAGCCAGTGCAAGGCCTACCCCTGCTGTGGTGTTTCTCTTTGACATGTTGCTCTCCTAAGTCTGTGTGTCTTTGACTATTGCCGTACCGAGTGCTGGCGGGACCACGCCAGTTTAGGGTTGCGATGTAACAGCTTTGTCTGCTGCCGGGGGCTCTGTGCTGTGCTCTTCCAGAGCAATTGCCAGAGGCACGACGGGGCACGAGCCAACAGGTAGAATGCCTGCAACGGACCGTTTGGTAAGCCGCGGCGCAGCGCCTTTGGGCTACAAAAATGAGGTGGTCGCGCGTCACCTGCGGACAGATGACTAGGCCGAGGGGCGCTTGGTCAAGGCATGGCAGGCCGCATACGGGAGTAACGCTGCGTTTCACCAGATGGAATGGTGCAGGCCATGTTGGCCCAAAATACCTGCCTTATCTGGCGCAACTGCCAGGACACGGGCGCAGCAAGGGGGGGCGGAGGCACTTACTTTGGCGGATCTCCTTCTGGTGATATAGTGACAGTCTTCTGGGTTTGGTCTTCTGGGTTTGGTGTTGCTAACATAGTCAGAAATGATAATTTTGATCCTACCAATGTTGCAGGTATTCCTATGGCGCAGTCTCCTTTGACACAGTCTCCTTTGACACAGACTCCCTGGCTGGGGTTTGCTATCGATCGTTCTGCCACAACACCCGTGTTCGAGCAGATCTGTGCCGCGCTTCGCAATCAGGTGGCTACTGGGGACCTGGCGCTGGGCAGTAAACTGCCGCCAACCCGCGTTTTCGCCACCGAATTGGGGGTGTCGCGCTCCACAATCGTCACCGCCTACGAGCAATTGGTCGCCGAAGGCTATCTGAGCAGCCAGCAGGGGTCGGGCTATCGTCTGTGTGCATCAGGCGAAGTGGAGCTGGCGCAAAGGCCTGCCAAGACGAAAAAACAGTCAGGTTCAGCGCTTCAGCCGCAGGCGCCTCTACCGGCTGACACAGCGTCTGAGGCCGCCAGATTGGCAGGCAAGAGGGCGCAGGACACGGATGCGTCTTCTGTCGCCCGGACAGATATAGGCCTGCGCCCCTTTCGCGCTGGCAGCCCGGACATGCGGTTGTTTCCCTATCGGCAATGGGCCAAGACAGTGGCGCGTATCTGTCGGGCCAATCCGCAGTCCATGTTTGTTGGCAGCGGCGGCTTTGGCTCTTTGCCGCTGCGCCAGGCCATCTGTGATCATGTGGCCGAATGGCGCGGCATTTCAGCCCGTCCCGAGCAGGTCGTTGTGACGGCTGGGGCGACAGATGCGCTGGAGATCTGCCTGCATACGCTCAGCAAAGCCGGCGACAGCACAGCGCTTGAGGATCCGGGATATAAGCCCCTGCTGTCCTTTATCCAGGCACTGGGGATGAAGCCGGAATATCTGGCTGTTGACGAGAATGGTGCGGTTTTACCTGCAGGGCCGACTGCCTCTCGTCTGGCCATATTGACCCCCTCGCATCAGTTCCCCCTGGGCGGGGCGATGTCTCCGTCGCGGCGGCTGGAGTTCATTCAATGGGCTGCCGAGAAAGATGCCTGGATCATCGAAGACGACTATGACAGCGAGTTTCGCTACGCGGGTCGGCCAATCCCTGCAATGGCCGGTTTTGACCAGCTGCACCGCACGCTTTATATTGGCAGTTTCTCCAAGATCTTCTCGAATGCGCTGCGTCTTGGCTATCTGATCCTGCCCCAGGCGCTGGTGCAGCGGTTTCACCACGGCATTCAGCGCTTTGGCCCAAAGGTCAGCAGCATGCCGCAACAGCCGCTTGCGGAGTTTATCAACAGTGGTGAGTTTTACAGACACCTGCGCCGGGTCAGGCGGATCTACGCAGAGCGTCGCCGTTTCTTGCTGGAGCGGCTGCAGCAGGATTTCAACGCCTATGGCTATTGTGTTGATCATCAGGCGGGCATGCAGGTGGTCTTTCACCTGACCTGTGGTCTGCGCGATGATGTGCTATGTGCACGTGCTGCGGAGCTGGGGCTCACGGTCGACGCGCTGTCGGGTTTTGTGCAGGGCACAGTTGGGCGGGATGGGGCCAACAACGGAGCCAACAACAGGGCCACCAACGGGGCCTACAATGGTTTGGTGCTGGGGTTCTGCGGCTATGATCAAACAGAGCTGGATCTGGGACTGCAACTCTTGCTGCAGATTTTTCAGGAAACTCAAACGTAAGACGCCGCCGCGGGCCTGACGGTTGTTTGCTTTGTCGCGCGTGTTGCATCAGCAGGAGCCATCACCCTCTGGCCGTTGCGCACTGCGGGATTTGTTGACGTTTTTTCGACCATTTCCGTGACCTATTCTTTTCGCAATTCGAGCTACTTTTTTCTGTGCAGAGTGTGCACAGGAATGTGGAAATAAGAGAATCTTAGGACACCTCAGCTAGGCAGGTATTCAAAATAGCTCCATTGAAGGACCTTACGAAAATGCCACAGATGTTGTTCCGGTTACCAGTACGGATCTATGCCCTCTCTGCCCTTGCTGTTGTTTTAGCTGGAGTGCTCACCTTTGTCTTGTTGTCCCGTGCCGTGGATAGTGCGTATGAGATGCGTGAAAAAGAGCTGGACAGCCTCACCGATACTCTGGTTAGCGCCCTCGCCAATCTGGAAGAGCAGGTGCAGGCAGGTACATTAACTTTAGAAGAAGCGCAGGCTCAGGGGAAAGCGCAGGTTGAACTCCTGCGGTTTGGTACTGCAGGCTATTTCTTTGCCTTCGACAACAACAATTACATGATTGCACATGCGGTTGCCAAACAACTGATTGGTGAAGATCAGTCCGGCTTTGAAGATGTGAATGGTCTTCTTATTTTTGCCGAATTCATGAAGGTCCTTGAGGCCGATGGCGCAGGTGCGGTCATCTACCACTTCAACAAACCCGGGTCCGAAGTTATGGAAGCAAAAATGGGCTACGTCAAAGCCTTTGAGCCCTGGGGATGGAATGTGGGTACCGGGGCCTATGTCTCTGACATCGAAGCCGAGTTGAGCTTTATGCGCCTGACGGCAATCGCTGCCCTGGCAATCAGCCTTGCCATTCTTGCTGTGGGTGCTGCCGTGATTACCCGTAGCGTGACAAAGCCTGTCAATGCGCTGAAAGACCGGATGCACACCATGGCCGAGGGCGATACGGATGCCGATATCCCAGCCACCGAAAACAGAAGCGAAATTGGCGATATGGCGCGCCAGGTGGATATTTTCCGCCAGTCTATGATCCGTCAAAAGGAGCTGGAAGGCGAACAAAAAGAGCGTGAGCGCGAACAGGCCGAGGTTGTGTCGACATTGAGCAGCAGCCTGGCGTCGCTGTCGCAGGGCGATCTGACCATCAAGATTGGCGATGATTTCCCGTCTGACTACGCTCAGCTGCGCCGCGACTTCAACCAAACGGTTGAAACGCTCGGTGGTACAATGGCGAAAATGGTCGAAGCCACCAGTTCTATTCGGAACGGCGCCAATGAAATCAGCCATGCCACCGATGATCTGTCGCATCGCACCGAAAGCCAGGCGGCGACACTGGAAGAGACAGCTGCCGCTTTGGACGAGCTGACCGCCAGCGTGAAATCCGCCGCTGAAGGCGCTCGCAGCGTTGAAAATACCATGGAAGCCGCCAAGAAAGAGGCCGAAGTCAGTGGCGAAGTTGTGCAAAGTGCTGTCTCCGCGATGACCGAGATCGAGCAGAGCTCGAACCATATCAGCCAGATCATCTCGGTGATTGATGACATCGCCTTCCAGACGAACCTTCTGGCGCTCAACGCGGGTGTTGAAGCGGCACGCGCCGGTGAAGCCGGTAAGGGCTTTGCTGTTGTGGCCTCGGAAGTCCGGGCCCTGGCGCAGCGTTCTTCGGATGCGGCAATGGAGATCAAGACCCTTATTGGAGACAGCTCTAAACAGGTTGCACGCGGTGTGGATCTGGTTGGCAAGGCAGGCGAGGCCCTCGACAGTATTGTAGGCCAGGTCAGCCATATCTCTAAACTGGTCTCGGGCATTGCCGAAGGTGCTGTGGAGCAATCTACCGGCCTGAATGAGATCAACACAGGTGTGACCCAGCTGGATCAGGTCACGCAGCAGAACGCAGCCATGGTTGAAGAGGCTACAGCTGCTGGTCATTTGCTCAATACCGACGCGTCCAAGCTGGCTGATCTGATCGCAATCTTTAAGGTTGGGAGCTCGGCGTCCTTGACCAAGATGCCACAAGCGGCGGCTCCGGCTAAAGCACAGGCTCCTGCAGCGCCATCGGCGCATGGCGATGACGATTGGGATCTTGATGCAGCGCCCTCTGCACCGGCTCAGGCTCAGGCCAGCTCTAATGGCAACGCCGCCAAGGATTTGTGGCAGGATTTCTGATCCGGCTATCGCCTGACAGATGAGGTGGCACAGCTGCTGTGCCCCTCATTGGACCAAATGATAAAAAAGCGCCCGGCGAACTCGCCGGGCGCTTTTTTATCTTTGAGAGGCACTCTCACATCCAGTGTGAGCACAGGCCTCGCGCCTCAGAGTGTGTTCATCGCTCCCGGATATGAGAGACCAGATCCAGCCCCGACCTGAACGCTGAAAGAGAGATCAGTCGATAATCGCATTCAGTGTGGCGCTGGGGCGCATCACGGCTGTCTTTTTTGTGACATCAGGGTGGAAGTAGCCACCGATGTCTGCAGCAGGACCCTGGGCCGCTGCCAGTTCGGCCAGGATCTTGCCTTCACCTTGGGTCAATGCCGCGGCGATGGGGGCAAAATACGTCGCGATTTCGGCGTCGTCGCCTTGGGCTGCGAGGGCATCGGCCCAGTAGCGGGCAAACCAGTAGTGGCTGTCGCGGTTGTCGGGCTCGCCGACTTTGCGCGAAGGCGACTTGTTGTGGTCAAGGATCCCCTGGGTCGCAACCTCGGCAGCAGCGCCAAGCACGCCTGCCTTGGCATTGCCTTTGCTGTCGGCCAGGAAGTTCAGGCTTTCGCCCAGGGCGCAGAATTCCCCCATTGAATCCCAGCGCAGGTGGTTTTGCTCTACCAGCTGCTGCACGTGCTTGGGAGCCGAGCCGCCCGCACCGGTTTCAAACAAGCCACCGCCCTGCATCAGTTTCACGATCGACAGCATCTTGGCCGAGGTGCCCAGCTCGAGGATCGGGAACAGGTCGGTGAGGTAGTCGCGCAGCACGTTGCCGGTGATGGCAATGCTGTCCTTACCGGCGGTGATGGTTTTCAGCGACTGGGCTGTTGCCTCACGGGGGGCCATGATCTGGAACAGATCGGCCTTGCCCGCAGCCTTCAGCGCGGCGGTCACGTATTTGATCAGCTCTGCATCGTGGCCGCGGTTTGCGTCCAGCCAGAAGATCGCCTCGGTTCCGGTCAGACGCTGGCGATCGAGGGCCAGTTCGATCCAGTTCTCAATCGGAGCCTGTTTGGCGGTGCAGGCGCGCCAGATATCACCGGCCTCAACCTCATGCGAATGCAGCGTCTCACCATTGGCCAGAACCACACGGATGGTGCCATCTGCTGCGGCCTCAAAGGTGGTGGGATGGCTGCCGTATTCCTCAGCCTTTTGCGCCATCAGACCGACGTTGGCGACAGAGCCCGCCGTTGTGACGTCCAGCGCGCCATTGGCTTTGAAGAAGTTGATGGTCTCGTCATAGATGGTGGCATAGCAGCGGTCGGGGATGACGCAGTTGGTGTCGCCCTTGTTGCCTGCTGCATCCCAGCCCTTGCCACCGGCGCGGATCACGGCCGGCATCGAGGCGTCGATGATCACATCGGACGGCACGTGCAGATTGGTGATGCCCTTGTCGCTGTCGACCATATACATGGCGGGACGCGCACCGGTCACGGCGTCAATCGCGGCCATGATGTCGGCGTTGTCTTTGACGCGGTCCAGCAGGTCGCCCATGCCAGAGTTTGCATTCACACCCAGCGCGTCCATCTCAGCGCCGAATTTGTCAAACACGGGCGCGAGCCAGGCTTTTACCGCATGGCCAAAGATGATCGGGTCAGAGACCTTCATCATGGTGGCCTTCATGTGCAACGAGAACATGGTGCCGTCTGCCTTGGTGTCCTCAATGGCACCGGCCAAAAAGGTGTCGAGGGCCTTGGCGGACATGAATGTGGCGTCCGCAATGGTGCCCGCGTCCAGAGGCCAGCTGTCCTTCAGCACGGTGATGGCGCCATCTTTGCCAACAAACTCGATCTTGGCGTTGCCGGCCTGTGCGGCGGTGATGGTGGCAGCTTTCTCGTTGGCGTAGAAATCATTGTCGGGCATGGACGAGACCTTGGTCTTGCTGTCCGAGGCCCAGGCGCCCATCGAGTGCGGGTTGTTCTGCGCATAATTTTTGACGGCGCGTGCGGCGCGGCGGTCAGAGTTGCCTTCGCGCAGAACCGGGTTCACAGCCGAGCCTTTCAGGCCATCATAGCGTGCACGGGTGGCTTTTTCGGCATCCGTTGCGGGCTCTTCAGGATAGGAGGGGATGTCATAGCCCTGGGCCTGCAGCTCTTCGATGGCGGCCACCAGCTGTGGCACCGAGGCCGAGATGTTTGGCAGCTTGATGACATTGGCGTCGGGGGTTTTGACCAGCAGACCCAGCTCGGCCAGATCATCAGACTGACGCTGCTCGGCGCTCAGACCTTCGGGAAAGGTTGCCAGGATGCGTCCGGCCAGGGAAATATCCTTGGTGCCAACGCTGACATCCGCAGCCGATGCGAACTTGCGGATGATCGGCAGAAAGGACGCCGAGGCCAGCTCGGGGGCTTCGTCTACGATGGTATACAGAATGTCGGGGTTTGAATTTTCTGTCATAGTTCACAACCTTTCAGCGATAACGGAAGCTTTGTTGAGTTTGTGCAGCAGGGCTACATCTCAGAAGAAACTGAACAGACCACAGGCAAGAAGCGGATTTCGGGCCAGGACCATTTATGGCTCTCATTTAGAGCAGGAGCGGCCCCGGTGCAATCGCTAGGATGCCCATTTACATCGTCAGATTGACGCGGCGCAGCATTTTGCGGCCCTTCTGGACCTTTTCCCTATCCTTTTGGCGCAGTGGGTAGCGATTTTGCGCCGGGCTGCTCTGCCAAGGCGGCTTTGGGGAATCTGGTTAAAGCGCTTTAACCTTGAATGCATAGGGGGCTGAAAAAGCTCCGCCGACAATCTGCCGGCAATCTGCCAACCAGAAGCCGACAAGGAGACCCCACTGATGCCTGACACGCCGCGCCTCCCCAGCCTGCTGATCTACGCTCCGGTGCCTTTGCATCTGTACGAGGGCCGGTTTTACATTGAGCGTCAGGCCGTCAACGGGCTCCGGCTTTGGGCGCAGCATTTTCACCCCGTTACGGTCATGATGCCGGTCAGCGCCGAGGCGCCTCCACAGGGATGGGAGCCGTTGGGCGCCCATTTGAAAGATCTGGCGGACGTGAGTATCGAGCCGCTGCCGATGGCCTATCGCCCTGATCAGTTTGCCCGCGCTCTGCCACGCAGTTTGCGCCGGATCCGGGAATTGATTGCGCAGGCCGACTATCTTAGTTTTGCCATTGGTGGCCTGTTTGGCGACTGGGGCGCGGTTTCTTGCCTTGCCGCGCATCAGATGCGGCGCCCTTTTGCGGTCTGGACCGACCGGGTCGAGTCTGACGTGATGCGTCAGGCGCAAGAGCGGGCCTATGACAAGGCACTGGACCAGACCACCTGGCGCAGCCGGTTGCGGGCGCGGCTGTATCACCGGCCGATGGCCTGTCTGGAGCGCGCGGTGATTTCGCGCGCCGATCTGGGTCTGTTCCACGGCGCCGAGACCTATCAGGCCTATCAGGGGTTTTGCCGCAACCCGCAGCTGGTGCATGATATTCATATCGCCGAAAGCGACCACATCGGGCTGGAGGAGTTGACCCAAAAGATGGCGCGGGTTCGCACAGGGCCACTGCGGCTCGTCTATGCCGGGCGGGCCGATGCGATGAAGGGGCCGATTGACTGGACCACGGTGCTGGAGCGGCTCAAGGTGATGGGGGTCGAATTTGAAGCCACCTGGCTGGGGGATGGCGAGGCGCTGCCACAGATGCGGGCGCGCATTGCGCGGGCCGGGCTGGCAGAGCAGGTGCACTTTGCGGGGTTTGTCGAGGATCGCGCGGCGGTGTTGAGTGCCCTGCGCCGGGCGGATCTGTTTATGTTTTGTCACAAGACGGCCGAGTCGCCGCGCTGTTTGATCGAAGCTCTGACCTGCGGCACGCCGATCCTGGGCTATGGTGGCGCCTATGCGGATGACCTGATCTCGGGCCATGCAGGTGGGGTTTTGGTACCACGTGGAGATACCGAAGCGGTGGCACATGCAGTTGCCAGTCTGGATGCGGACCGCCCCCGGCTGGCACAGATGATTGCCAACGCCCGCAGCGATGGTATGCCGTTCTCTGACACGCAGGTTTTTGCCCATCGGTCCGCAATTCTCAAGGCTCATTTGCCAACAGACCAGTCAGATGCGGGGGGGCGTGCCAAACCAGATCCGCTGTGCGCCTGGGGCCAGGCCGCGCGCAGATGACTACATTGGTGTGACGGCCATCACGGGCGACCTAGGTGTGACGGCCACTGTCCCCACCTTTGAGTTGGCCTCCCCTTTGAGCTGGCCTCGCAGGCGGCGCTGCTATTGACGCCAGTTCAGCAACCGGCGCTCAATCAGGCTGATCACCGCGCTCATGCCAACGCCCAGCAGCGACAGGATGGCAACCCCGGCAAACAACCGCTCCAGATCATAGAGCGAGCCTGCCTCAAGGATATAGGCACCGATCCCATGTTCCGCGCCGAGCATTTCGGCCGCGACCAGCAGGATAATGGCAATGGCGAGGCTGATGCGCAGGCCGGACAGGATGCCGGGCATCGCACCAGGCAGCACGATCTTGCGCACGATGGAAAACCACGAGAGGTTAAAGCTCTGGCCCATGCGGATCAGGCTGCGGTCAACATTATCGACTGCGCCATAGGTGGCCACAACCGTGGGCGTGAAGGTGCCAAAGGCGATCAGCGCGTATTTTGACCCCTCGTCGATGCCAAACCAGATCACAAACAGCGGCAACAGCGCGATTTTGGGGATCGGGAACAGGGCGGCGGTCAGGGGCACCAGCCCGGCCCGCACATAAGAAAACAGTCCAATCATCACGCCCACTGCAACCCCAAAGCTGGCGCCAAGGGCAGCCCCGACCAGCAGCCGCATCAAAGAGACGCTGAGATGGGTCCACAAAAGCCCCGAAGAATAGAGCTCGCCAAAGGTTTCCAGCACATCACTGGGGCGGGGCAGGGTAAGGGAAGTGATCCAGCCTTGCCGGGTGCCGATCTCGGCCAGCGCGATGAGCAGGACAAAAACGGCAGCGCCAATCCAGCGGTGACTGACCGGGGCAAAGCCGCCGCCGCGAAAGGTGACCTTGCGGGCGGTGGCCTGATTGGAGGTGGCCTGATTGGAGGCGGGCTGTCCAACGGGGGCTTGGGGCGACTTTAACTCAGACATGTACCAACTCCGCATCTGCCGCCCGGGCCTCTTCACGCATCAGCTGCCAGAGGTATTTCTGCTGCTCGTCCAGATCGCTGTCACCATATTGCCGCTGGTCCAGCGGCTTTTCCAGATGCACCACTTCGCGGATCTGACCAGGGCGGCGTGACATCACTACGATGGAATGGCCCAGACGCACCGCCTCGGCCAGGTTGTGGGTGACATAGACGGCGGTAAAGGGCGTGCGGGTCCAGAGGCTGATCAGATCATCCATCAAAAGCTCGCGGGTCTGGCTGTCGAGCGCCGAGAGCGGCTCATCCATCAGCATCACGGCCGGGTTCACCGCCAGCGCGCGGGCAATCGCCACCCGCTGCTTCATGCCACCTGACAGCTGTTTGGGCAGGGCATGGGCAAAATCGCTCAGCTTGGTCCGGGCCAGCACATCTGTGATGATGGCCTCGGCGCGGGCCCCTCTGATGCCGTGATCTTCCAGCACCAGGGAGACATTGCCACGCACCGAGCGCCAGGGCAGCAGGGCAAAGTCCTGAAAAATATAGGTCAGCGGGTTGAGGCAGTCCGCAGGCGGGCTGCCGATCTGCAAGATCTCGCCCTTGCTGGGCTGTTCCAGCCCGCCGATAAAGCGCAGCAAAGTGGATTTGCCACAGCCTGAGGGGCCGACAATACAGACAATCCGCCCCGATGGGATTTCAAGCGAGATATCGCGGAGCACCTCAAAATCATCATAGGAATGGCTGACGCCAGAGAGGCGAATATCCATAGGGGTCTCCGAAATTGTCGCGGGAAATTATGAGGATTTCGTCGGGGCGCAGAATCAGGGCGCAGAAGATACCGCGCCCCGACGAAGCCGGGCGCTAGCCGAGCGTTTGCACGTAGCTGGGGTCAATCACAGTGTCGAGGCTGATGCTTTGGTCGACCAGACCTTCGGACTGGAACCAGCTGAGTTGATCCTGCAGCGAGGCCGTGTTCATCGCAGCGCCCTCGTTCAGGCGCATGGTGCCATTGATGATGGAGCCGACCGCCTTTTCGCGCGGGCGATCCGCATAGACATATTTGTGGATCAGATCGACCAGCTCCTGCACACCGGCGTCGCCATGGGCTTTGTCGATCATGGTGCTGTTGTAGTCGCTGACCCCTTTGGAATAGCCGACGAGGAAGTCGCGGGTCATCTGCTGCTCATCCGAGGCGTTCTTGGCCGAGGTGAAAACCGTGGTGACCTGATAGTCGGGCAGGTAGTCCGAGACATTGCCGATGATATGCACCTTGCCAGAGCCCGCCAGGGGCTTTGCGAGATGCGGCACGATGGACCAGGCATCGATCTGGCCGGACTTTAGTGCGCCAATGATGGCGCCGACCTTTTGCAGCGGCTTGAATTTGAGCTCAATGCCTTCGGCTGCGGCCATTTTTGAGCCCATGTAGTGAAAGGACGACCCGGCCGTGGTGATGCCATAGCTTTTGCCTGCCAGCTGCGCCGGAGTGGTGACGCCAGCCTGAAAGGCCGCATCGGAGACGAGGAATTTTTGCCCGTCAATACCGGCTTCTTCAGAGAGCGCGCCGCCGATCACCTTGACCGCGCCCTTGTCGGCCAGCGAGACCAGACCACCGGACATGGCAGTGACCGCATAGTCTACATCGCCCGAAGCAATCGCCACCGCCATTGGGGTCGCCGCCTGAAAGAATTTGAATTCCACATCCAGGCCCGCCTCGGCAAAATAGCCGCGTTCAAAGCCGATAAAGCTGCCGGAATGGCTGGTAAAGCGCAGCGCACCCACGGTGATTTTGCGCCCCGAAGCCAGCGCTGGTGTGGCCAGGCTTGCAGCGGCTGCGCTGCCCCCTAAGAGGGCCAATGCCTTGCGGCGGGTAAATACGGTCATGTTTCTTCCTCCCTAGTGTCGTCTTGATATCTGAGCCCGCAGCGCCGACTTCGTGGCGCTCTCAGGCTGTCAGCTCGGTGGTAATCAAAGCCTCCAGTCGCTGCAGTGCGTCTGACAGGTCCCGCGCCAGCACCGCGGCAAGCAAAGCCTGATGCTGGCTTTTTCGCTCTTGAAAGTTCAGCCGTCCCTCGCGCAGTTGCGCCAGCCGAAAGCGCCGGGACTGGTCGTAGAACTTTTGCTGCGTGTCCAGCAGCCGTGGTGAGCCCGAGGCCTCGCACAGGCTGTAAAAAAAGCCGCGACAGGCATTGTCCCACTCCAGCGCCGCCAGATCGCTGAGATCCTCCTGCACCACCGCTTCGCAATGGCGCATGGCGTGATGTGCCGCCAGAACCCGCCCCTCCCAGGCGACGTCTCCCTGTCTCAGGGCCATTTGCAGCGCCATTTTCTCGACCTGAATGCGCATGAACAGGATGTCGCGCAGGTCGTCTTCGGTGGCTGAGGTCACGCGAAAGCCGCGCTGGGCAGTTGCGGCCACCAGCCCCTCGGCGCTGAGCAGCCGCAGGGTTTCGCGCATGGAATGGTTTGAGCCGCCATAGCGCTGTCGCAGGGCGTTCAGTTTGAGCTTTTCATCGGGTCTGAGCAGGCCAAAAGAGATATCACGACGCAGAACAGAGGCAAGCATGGCCACCACTGTCTCGTCCTCATCTTGTTTTGCACCAAAGATCATTTGAACCCGATTTTTAAAAATGTTGGATATTTTTGCCGCATATGTCCCCCCTCTGTCAATCAGTTGTCTTGCGCGCGCTGCGTGGGCTCATCAACAGGCGACTTTGGCGAGGGGCCGGATCGTCAGGGGTTTTAAGCCGCGTTGACCCTGCGGTGTGGCTCTGCCACTCATGAGGCGCAGAGGTGCCCAGCCTACGCGACTATCTGCCTGCGCCATTAACAGATCCGGAGATTGAATGACCGCCTTTCGCTTTTTACACAGCTCGGATTTGCACTTGGGTAAACGGTTTGGCCAGATGCCCGAGGAAGCGCGGGCTGCTCTGCAGCAGGCCCGGCAGCAAATCATTGCGCGACTGGCTTTGATTGCGCGTGAACAGCGGGCAGAGCATGTGCTGATAGCAGGGGATATGTTTGACACCGAAACGCCCTCGGATCCGGTGCTACGGCAGGCGCTTGCGATGATGCGGGCAGCGTCCGATCTGCAGTGGTGGATCATTCCCGGCAATCATGACAGTGCCGCCGCAGAGCCGCTTTGGGCGGCAATGGCATTACATGCCGCTGAAAATACCCATCTTTTGATGCAGCCAGAGCCGGTGCAGATGGCGCCCGGTGTGCATCTTTTGCCCGCCCCCTGCCGTCATCGTTTTGCCGGGCAGGACCTGACCCGCTGGATGGACAGTTGTGCGACGCCAGAGGGCGAGTTGCGCATCGGGTTGGCCCATGGCGGTGTGCTCGACTTTGGCAGTGATGGGGCCAGTGGTGATGAGGCGGGCGGTGAGGTGATTTCACCAAAACGCGCTAGCGCGGCGCGGCTGGATTATCTGGCACTGGGCGACTGGCACGGGGCCTTTACCCTGGACGCGCGCAGCCGTTACAGCGGCACCCCCGAGGCGGATCGCTTTAAGCACGCAGGTCGCGGCCAGTGCCTGCTGGTAGAGTTGAGCCGCGCGGGGATGCCTCCAGAGATCACCAGCCTCGAAACCGGGGTGTATCACTGGCAGGAACAGGGTCTTGAGCTGACCCCGGCCTCGGATGTTGCGGCTTTGCTGCGGGCGCTTTTGCCACCCGATCGGGCCGCCTGGCATCTGCATCTGCTGCGGCTCAGGGCCGAGGGTTGGATCACGGCGCCGCAACGTCTGACCTTGCAGCAGGTGGTGGCCGAGGTCGCACCCGAATTCTGCCACTTCAGTCTGGACGAGACTGGGTTGCGCAGCGAGCATCAGCTCGAGGATCTGGACCTTATCGCCACCAACGGCGCGCTGCGGGTTGCGGCCGAGGATCTGATGCAGGCGGCCGAAGATACGGCCCTGGCGCAGGCCGAGCGGGATACGGCCTCGGCGGCGTTGAACCGGCTGTTTGCCTATGCGCAGCAGAGCGCGCCGCAGGCCCCTGGTGTTGATGCGCGGGGCGCGGAGACATGAAAATCTGCGCCATCCGTTTGCAAAACATACGCCGCTTTACCGACCCGGTTGAGATCACCGGCATAGGCCCCGGCCTGAACGTGCTGGCGGCCCCCAACGAGCAGGGCAAGTCTACCATTTTTGACGCCCTGCATGCGGCCTTTTTCAAGGATGCAAAATCCTGGGACAAGGACATTCGCGCCCTGGCGCCGCGTGCCGGGGGCGAGCCGCGCGTTGAGGTAGAGATCGATCTGGATGGTCGTGGCTATCGATTGGAAAAGCAGTTTCAAAAGGCTTCGGGTAAGGGGGAGGTGCGGATCTGGCAGGGCGACAGCCTATATTTGCAATCCGATGCGGCAGAGGCCTGGCTGCAGCAGCTGATCAAATCGCCCAAAGAAGGCGGCCCTGCAGGCCTGCTCTGGGTGCGCCAGGGGCTGACCGATTTTGCCGATGCCAAGGAAACACTGGCGGCGCGGCAGGACCTGATGTCCTCGGTTGTGGGCGAGGTCGATACCATAACGGGGGGGCAGCGCATGGATGCGATCCGCCGCGATGTGCGCCAGTCCCTGGATCGTCTGGTCACCTCGCGTGGCGCCAAAAAAGGCGGCGCTCTAGAGCAGGCAGCAACCGCCGTTTCGACCCTTGAGGCCCGCGAACAGATGCTGGGGGCCAAGGTGGTTGAGCTGCGCGCGCAGCTGGATCAGCGGCAGGTGCTGCGGCGTGAGCAGGATCAGCTGCAAGAGCCGGAAGTTCAGCAGGAGTTGCAGGCGCGTGTGCTGCAGACGCAACAGGATTTCGCCGCCGCGCAACAGTATCAACAAAAGCTGCAAACCGCGCAGCAGGCGGTACACACGGCGCGTCTGGTATTGGAAAACCAACAGAGCAGTCTTGCGGCGCTTCGGGCACGGCAGCACGATTGCGCCGAGGCGGACGCGGCTTGCAAAGAGGCTGCGCAAAAACTGCAGCAGGTCACGCAGGCCCTGGAGCCAGCCCGGGCCCAGCTAGCTGGTGCCGCAGGCACGTTTGCGCAGGCGCAGCGTGCGGCCAAATCCGCTGAGACCTTACTGGCGCAGGTACAGCAGGCGGAATTGATGGCGCAGGCCGTCGGGCAGCGCCGTGCTCTGACCCAGACCCTTGGCCAGGCGCGTAATTTGCAGCAACAAGTCACCGCGCTGAAGCCGCTTGCGGCGCAGGGGCCTGACCAGAAAGGGATGGAGCAGGTCGAGGCCGCCGGCGCAGCACTTGCTCTGGCGACGCAGGTGCAGGACATGGCGGCCTCTGCCCTGCGTGTGAGTTATGACGCGGGCCAAGAAGGCCGGTTGCGACTGGACGGAGAGGCTCTGGCGGGGGGCACACGGATTTCCTTGCCCAATGGCGGGCGCCTTGAGGTGCCGGGGGTGGCTGTTATCGAGCTGTATCCGGGGCAGGGTGCCGGGGCTGATCAGCTGGAACAGGCGCAGCGTGACCTGTCGGCAGCCCTCCTTGCGGTCAATTGTGAAGACGTGGCACAGGCGCGCGCGGCGCATCGGTCTCGTCAGGACGCGGTCATTCGTCTGCAAGAGGCCGAGGTGCAGCTACAGGTGCTGGCTCCAAAAGGGATTATGGAGCTGATGCAGCAGCTTGATGCTTTGCCCGAGACCCCAGACGAGCCTGAGGCAGCGGCAGAGCCGGACAGACGCGCGCAGGTCGAGGCTGCGCTGACCTCCAGCCGTGTCGCGCTGGATCAGGCCGCAACAGCGCTTGAGGCGGCCCGAAGCCAGGAGGCGCAACAGCTGCTCTCTTTTGAGGGCAGCAATGTGCACCATCAGGCGGCCCTGCAACGTCTGGAGCGGGCCAAAGCCGCGTTGGGCGGACAGGATGATGTGGCCGGGGCGCTGACTGCTATGGAAAGCCGTCAGGCTGCGTTGCATCAGGACCTGACTGCTGCAACGGCCCAGCAACACGCCTTGCAACAAGAGGCTCCTGATCTGGAGGCCGCCGGTGCGCGCGCCCAGCGGGCGCATTCGGCACAGGTGGCCAGTCGTGAGCGGTTACAGGAGTTGGGCCGTGATTTGGCTGTGCTGGACAGCCGAATTGCGATCACTGCTGGCGAGGCGATCGAAGAGGAGCTGGCCGAGGCGCGGGACCAGTTGGAGGCGGCCCGCAAGCGCCTGACTGCGGTCGAATTTGAGGTCGCGGTGTTGCGGCGTCTGGATCTGGCGCTGGAGCAGGCGCGCAGCGCCGCACAAGAGGCCTATATTGGCCCTGTTTTACAAGAGCTGCAGCCGCTGTTGCGCCTTCTCTGGCCGGAGGCCCGTCTGGGCGTCGATGCCGGTCAGGTGTTGCCGGATCAGCTGCAGCGCGCCGGGCAGGACGAGGCCTTTGACACGCTCTCTGGCGGCACCCAGGAACAGATTGCCCTGCTGGTGAGGCTGGCCTTTGCACGGTTGCTGGCGCGCGGCGGTCAGGCGGCTCCGGTCATTCTGGATGACGCCATCGTCTACACCGATGATGCCCGCATTGAAAAAATATTTGACGCGCTGACGTTGCAGGCAGATGAGATGCAGATTCTGGTTTTCACCTGTCGGCAAAAAAGTTTTCGCGCGCTTGGCGGCACTCAGTTGACCATTCGACCGGTCACAGGCGCGGCCTGAAGCAGCCCAACGCACCGGTGTCTAAGAAACGATCCGAGCTAAGGCCTGCAAGGCCAGCCGGGCCTAGTCGCGGATTTCTTCCGGCATCACACCCCAGAGTTTTTCCTTGGGGGCCCAGCCGCTAAAGCCGCCAACTGAGACAACGCACCATGTCTGGGAGCATTCTCCCAGCCGTGCGACGACACCGTATTCAAGGGCGGCCGTCACCTGTGCTGCGTCATCGGGCTGGGCATGCAGGGTGAGCATGTCTTCCTGCACCAGCACCGTGCGGGCTCCGGACAGCAGGGCATAGTGCACCCAGCCGCCAGCACCATCCTGATCCTGCACCCGGCGCCAGTGGCCGAATTCCGCAGTGATCTCTAGGGGCATGCCACGCCGTTTGAAAACCCAGTCGATGCGATGGGTGAGGGAGGGGCCGCGCCGCACATTGCCCTCAGAGGCCTTCATCGAGACATAGCGAGGCAGAGGGAGATTGGTC
Source organism: Phaeobacter sp. SH40 (assembly GCA_965641885.1). GTDB lineage: Bacteria > Pseudomonadota > Alphaproteobacteria > Rhodobacterales > Rhodobacteraceae > Pseudophaeobacter. Next base: position 826,287 of record OZ282574.1, read on the forward strand.
ACAGCGCCGCGCTGCTCTTTGGCATAGGCCTGCGAAGTCATTGATGTGGCGGCCAAAACCACACAGAGCGCCGCCGCAAGGCCACGCCATCCCGAGAATATTCTATTCACTGCCTGCTCACTTTTGCTCGCGGTTAAGCCTGTCTAACTATTGCTTCCGAAATCCGGCACGGTTTTCTTGCCCAATATTTCTGGCCCGATAACTGGCCAGAAAGAGGCAAAAAGCCGCGTCACTTGCTTCGGTTCTGGCGGATCGGTTCTTGTGCCCGCATCCGTCCTGCGCCACCATGCCACCAAGGCATATGAATTGCAAAGCCAGGGGAGAGCAAAAGTGGCAAGAGAACGTCTGAGTGTTGTCGTTACGCGACGGTTGCCAGAGCCAGTGGAAACGCGGCTCAGTGAGCTGTTTGATGTACGGCTTCGCAGCGATGATACACCGATGAGCCGCCAGGAATTGGCCGCCGCGATGAAAGAAGCAGATGTGCTGGTGCCGACGGTGACCGACAGTATCGATGCCGCCCTTTTGGGGCAGGCCGGTGATAAGCTGAAGCTGATCGCCAACTACGGCGCCGGGGTCGACCATATCGATGTTGCGACGGCCCGCCAGCGCGGCATTCTGGTGTCAAATACGCCGGGTGTTCTGACCGATGATACCGCCGATATGGCGATGGCGCTGATCATGGCGGTGGTGCGCCGCATCCCCGAAGGCCTTGCATTGATGCAAAAAGGCGAGTGGCAGGGCTGGGCGCCAACCGCGATGCTGGGCGGACGTCTGGCTGGGCGGCGTCTGGGCATCCTTGGCATGGGCCAGATCGGCCAGGCCGTCGCACGCCGTGCCCGCGCCTTTGGCATGCAGATCCACTATCACAACCGCCGTCGTCTGCGCCCCGAGGTCGAGGCGCAACTGGAGGCCACCTATTGGGAGAGTCTCGATCAGATGGTGGCGCGGATGGATGTGATCTCGGTCAACTGTCCTTCGACGCCGTCGACCTTTCATTTACTGAATGCCCGCCGCCTGAAGCTGCTAAAACCCTCAGCTGTGGTGGTGAATACCTCTCGCGGTGAGGTGATCGACGAACATGCGCTGACCCGGATGCTGCGCAATGATGAGATCGCAGGGGCGGGGCTGGATGTCTACGAGAAGGGAACAGATATCAATCCACGTTTGCGCGAGTTGCCGAATGTGGTACTGCTTCCTCATATGGGTTCCGCAACCCTTGAAGGCCGTATCGAAATGGGCGAAAAAGTCCTTTTGAATATCAAGACCTTCGAGGACGGGCACCGGCCCCCGGATCAGGTTGTTCCGGCCATGTTGTAAGGACCCAGGCCCGCAACTTTTAGCTGTGTTGGAGATCTGCATGAGATTTGTTTTGCTGACGTGCCTGGCTTTGTCTGCCTCGGCCGTGACCGCGCAGGAGGCGGCGGATGCCGTCGCACCTGAAGGGGCGAGTAAGGGCGGTATCACTGTCACCTCTGAGGCGGTTGCTGCCGCGCTTGCGGCCAAAGAGGCGGGACAACCCGTCGAGGCGCAGACCTGGATGATTGCAGCGGCCAACCCGCATGCGGTTGAGGCCGGGGCTGCTATCCTGCGTCAGGGCGGCACAGCTGCGGATGCCATGGTGGCGGTGCAGACCGTTCTGGGCCTGGTTGAGCCACAGTCCTCGGGGCTTGGCGGTGGGGCGTTTCTGGTCTGGTATGACGCCAAATCCGGTGCCGTGACCACGCTGGATGCGCGCGAAACCGCGCCTTTGGCGGCAACGCCCCGGCTGTTTCAGGATGAAAACGGTAAGCCGTTGAAATTCTTTGACGCCGTTGTCGGCGGTCGCTCCGTTGGCACCCCCGGCACGCCTGCCTTGTTGGAGGCGGCACACCGCCGCTGGGGCAGTCGCAATTGGCCCTCGTTGTTTGAGGCCGGAATTTCGCTGGCGGAAGAGGGCTTTGCGGTTTCGCCCCGCATGGCCAGCTCGGTCGAGCGCGATGCTAAGCGTCTGGCGCGGTTCCCGGCAACGGCTGCGTATTTTCTGCCCGATGGCACGCCTTTGGCCGCTGGCGACACCCTGACCAATTCCGCCTATGCAGATGTGCTGCGCATTTTGGCCACCGACGGCGCCGAGGGTTTTTATACCGGCCCCATTGCAGCTGATATCGTGCGCACGGTAACCACGGCTGCGGGCAATCCCGGCGTGTTGTCCGAGATGGATCTGGCGCTGTATCAGGTCAAGGAACGGCCTGCGAGCTGTGCCAGCTACCGCGCCTTTGAGGTTTGCGGCATGGGGCCACCCTCGTCTGGCGCCCTGACGGTTGGGCAAATTCTGGGTATGCTGGGCGGCTATGACCTCGCGGCGTTGGGGGCAGAAAACCCGGACTCCTGGCGGCTGATCGGGGATGCGTCGCGCCTCGCCTTTGCTGACCGGGGCCGCTACATGGCGGATAGTGATTTTGTGCCGGTGCCTGCTGAGGGCTTGGTGGATGCAGATTATCTGGCCGAGCGCGGCGCGCTGCTCGCAGGACAGCGGGCTCTGGATGAGGTCGCGGCTGGCAAGCCAGAGTTCGATCATGCGGGGCGCGCGCCGCTTTGGGCGGATGACACCTCGATCGAGTTCCCCTCGACCTCGCATCTGTCGATTGTCGACCAATATGGTAACGTGCTGTCGATGACCACGACGATTGAAAACGGCTTTGGCTCACGCTTGATGAGCAACGGCTTCCTGCTGAACAATGAGCTCACGGATTTTTCCTTCCGCAGTCATCGCGACGGGGTGCCAATTGCCAACCGGCTGGAGCCGGGCAAGCGGCCGCGCTCCTCTATGGCGCCAACGATTGTTTTGCGCGATGGCCAACCGGTTCTTGCCATTGGCTCCCCCGGCGGCAGCAGGATCATTGGCTATGTGGCCACGGCCATTGTGGCCTGGGCGGATTGGGGCCTGAATATTCAGCAGGCACTGGCCCTGCCGCATGCTGTCAACCGCTTTGGCACCTATGACCTTGAGGCCGAAACAGCCGCCGCAGGCCTGGAGGGTGCGCTTGTTGACATGGGCTATAAGGTCAAGGTCCGCGATCTGAACTCTGGCCTGCATGCGATTGAGATCGGTGAAACCCTGAAAGGCGGCGCAGATCCGCGCCGCGAGGGCATCGCTCTGGGAGAATAGGTGGCCTTGGGCCAATGCGCCCAACAGCCAAGACGCCGGGGGCGGAGGCATTGCTTGTCTGCGCCCCTTTTTTGCGCAATAAGTCTGAACGTGTTGTCATGACAACACGTGGAGCGAGGCACGGCGTATAGCGCTGTCGAGGGAAGGAAGAGGATCTGATCATGGTGCAAGCCACAGCATTGCCACGCAATGAGGCCGGGATTGAGGCCGCCATTGGTGTTTTGAAGCAGCAATTTGGCGAACAGTTGCAGACGGGTCAGGCGATCCGTGAACAGCACGGACATACCACCACCTGGATCACCAATCAGGCCCCTGATGCGGTGGTCTTTCCCACTTCAACAGCAGAAGTCGCAAGCATCGTCAAAACCTGCGCGCAATTTGGTGTGCCGGTCATCCCCTTTGGCACGGGAACCTCGCTTGAGGGCCATGTCAACGCACCTGCGGGCGGCATCTGTGTCGACATGATGCGGATGGACCAGATCCTGGCGGTCCATGCCGAGGATCTTGATGTTGTGGTGCAGCCCGGCGTGACCCGCGAGCAGCTCAATACCTTTTTGCGTGATCAGGGGATGTTCTTTCCGATTGACCCCGGAGCCAATGCCTCGCTTGGAGGCATGGCCGCCACCCGGGCTTCGGGCACCAATGCCGTGCGCTACGGCACCATGAAAGACAACGTGATGGCGCTTGAGGTGGTGATGGCCGATGGCGAGGTGATCCGCACAGCACAGCGTGCCAAAAAATCCTCGGCAGGCTATGATCTGACCCGGCTGATGGTCGGCTCTGAGGGGACGCTGGGGCTGATGACCGAAATCACTCTGCGGCTGCAGGGCATCCCCGAGGCGATCCGCTCGGCGCGCTGTTCTTTTCGCACGGTGGATGATGCCTGCCGCGCGGTGATGATGACCATTCAATACGGTATTCCCGTGGCCCGTATGGAGCTGCTCGACGAGATGAGCGTTGCTGCGGCCAACTCCTATTCCAAGCTCTCATTGCCGGAAACGCCTCTGTTGCTGCTGGAGTTCCACGGCTCTGATGCCTCTGTTCTGGAGCAGAGCGAGACCTTTGGCGCTATTGCCGAAGAATTCGGCGGCTTTGACTTTGAGGCCACCTCATCGCTGGAGGAGCGCAATAAGCTGTGGCAGGCGCGTCACGACATGTATTGGGCCAGTCTGCAGATCCGTCCCGGTGCCAAGGGGATTTCCACCGATGTCTGTGTGCCGATCTCGCAGTTGGCGGAATGCGTTGGGGCCTCGCGGCAAAAGGCCGAAGATATGGGGCTGATCGCGCCGATTGTAGGCCATGTGGGCGACGGAAATTTCCACGCGCTGCTGCTGATTGACATGGAGAGCGCCGAGGAGCGGCAAAAGGCCGACGACTATATCGGCTGGCTCAATGATCTGGCGATCTCGATGGATGGCACCTGCACCGGTGAGCACGGCATCGGCCAGGGCAAACGTCCCTATCTGCAAAAGGAACTTGGCGCCGCGACCCGCTATATGGCGGCGATCAAGGTCGCACTCGATCCTGACAACATCCTCAACCCCGGCAAGATCCTGACTGACTAGATCCTGTCCTCTCTCAAGGCGCGCGGTCAAGGTGAGGCGTCAAGCTGAGCCTGGCCGCGCCGCCACAATTTTGCACCAGTTCCCGCTGTAGTCTCGGCTGCAGGGTGGGGATGCAACTGGGGGAGCAGTCAGATGGGTATGCGCAAAGCATTGGGGATCATTGTTTTTTCAACGCAGGCCGTCGTGGTCTTTGACTACAATATGCAAAGCCACAAAGCCGGGCTGGCCCCGGGTGAGTTGAGCATGAAAGACTATGCCGCCCTCGTGCAAAAGCGCTATGAGGCGCCAGACAGCGCTCGATTAGCGGCTCTTGATGCCGTCACCGATCCGGACGCTCTCTCTCGCGCTCGCGCCATGACCAGTCCGATGTCCAGTCCGCAAGACAGCAACGGAGCGGCTGAGGCTGCATCACAGGATGCGCCCGCTGCGGTCTGCATTCGCCGGGGCACCGCGTTATACTGCCAATAGGCGCGCACCGACCTCGGCTGTATCAGCTAAAAACAAACTCAGATAAAAAACAAACCCTGGCGCGCCAGCTCTGCAGGGATGGCTTTGGGGCAGCTTTTTGCGTCGCAGCTCCTGGGTTTTGCCTGGATTTAGCCTGAGTGGTCGCTGTTTGCGGCTGCCAAATGAGCTTTCTCTCACTGAAAGGTCGGTTTTGTCATTTTTTGGGTCGGATGGATTTAGCCTGCATTCCTGCGCTTTGGGCATAAGCAATGCAGCAAACCCCGAGTCACTTGTTCCGGAGAACGGCCTCATGAAAACTCACGTCAAAGCATTGGTCGTCGGCGGCGGCGCCGTTGGCACCTCAATCGCCTATCATCTGGCCAAAGCGGGCTGGGACGATGTCATGCTGGTTGAACGTGATGAGCTGACCTCTGGATCGACCTGGCATGCGGCGGGCCTTTTGCCGCTGTTCAACATGTCCTATGCGACCACCCATATCCACAAATACTCGGTTGATTTCTACAAATCCCTTGAGGCCGAGACGGGTCTCAACGCGGGTTTTGCCGTGGTTGGCAACCTGCGCATGGCGCAAACCGATGCGCGCATGGACGAGTTCAAGCTCTATGCCTCGACAGCGGAAACCTGTGATGTGAGCTACGAGTGGCTCACCCCCGATGAGATCAAATCGCGCTGGCCGCTGATCCGCACCGACGATCTGAAGGGCGCGATTTACCACACCGAGGACGGCTACATTAACCCGGCTGACGTGACACAGGCCATGGCCAAGGGTGCGCGCCAGCGCGGCGTCGAAATCGTGCGCAGGATGCAGGCCGATGCCTTCCACTGGAACGGCACCCATTGGGAAGTCACCTGCACCAAAATGGTTGAGCAGGGCGGCAATCTGGTGCCCTCAGAAGAGCAGGTGGTTATCACAGCCGAGCATGTGGTGACCGCATCCGGCAACCACGCACAGCGCACTGCTAAAATGCTGGGTATCAAAATGCCTGCCATTCCGGTTGAGCACACCTTTATCGTCATGGACAAGGATCCTGAGCTGGTCAGATGGCGCGAAGCGGGTAACCCCGAGCACCCCGTTGTACGCGACGCGGATTCTGAATCCTACGCCCGTGAGGAACGCGGCGGCTGGATCCTCGGCATCTATGAGCACGGGGCGCCTGCGCGGTTTGAACACGGGGTGCCCGACAGTTTCCGCGCCGACCTGTTCCCGCTGGATCTGGACCGGATCGCCGAGCAATACATGGCAATGACAGAGCGGGTGCCGTCTTGCGCTGAATCCGGCCTCAAGGACGATTTCAACGGCCCGATCTGCTACACTCCAGATGGCAACCCTCTAGTTGGCCCGGCGCCTGGTCTGCGCAATATGTGGCTGGCTGAGGGCTTCTCGTTCGGCATCACGGCGGCTGGTGGCACCGGCTACTATCTGGCGCAGATGATGGTCGAGGGCGAAGCCGAGATCGACATGGCGAGCCTGGACCCCAAGCGCTATGCGCAGGGCTGGATGACCACCGAGTTTGCCGCGCGCAAAAACGAAGAGTGCTATGAGCACGTCTATGTCCTGCACCACCCCGATGAGGAACGCCCAGCCGCGCGGCCCCTGCGGTGCTCGCCTGCCTTTGACCGGCAAAAAGAGCGCGGTGCGCAATTTGGCTGGGTCAATGGCTGGGAACGCCCCAACTACTACGGCCCCAAGAATGCGCCTGCGCATTTTGACCATGACGCGCGCTCGTTCCGCCGGGGTGGCTGGTGGCAATACGCAGTGGACGAGGCCAAAGCGATCCGTGAGGGGGTTGGCCTGGTCGATGCCACGGCCTTTACCAAACATGTGGTCAAGGGCCCCGGTGCCACGCAGTTTCTGGATTGGTTCACCTGCAACAAACTGCCCAAAGTGGGCCGTATCAACCTGACCTACGCGCTGACCGCTGCGGGCACCACCCGCACGGAATACACCATCGTGCGCAACGGTGAGAACAGCTATTATCTGGTCTCGGCGGGCGGCTGGAGCGAATATGACGCCGATTTCCTGCGCAAGGCTGCCGAAGATAAAATGGCAGAGTTCGGCTATATCGAGATCCAGGATGTCACCACGCAATGGGGCGTTTTTGCCATCGCCGGTCCCAAATCGCGCGATGTTCTGAAAGAGGTCATCAATGACGCTGATCCGGAAACGGCCCTGTCGAACAAGCGCTTCCCCTGGCTTTCGGCCCGCCAGATAGAGCTGGGCATGTGTCCGGTCAATGCGATCCGTGTGGCCTATACTGGTGAGCTGGGCTGGGAGCTGCACCACCCCATCGAGATGCAGAACTACCTGTTTGATCTGCTGGAAAAGGCCGGTGAGAAACACGGCATGAAACTGGTTGGCGCCCGGGCGCAAAACTGGTTGCGGATGGAGAAAAGCTATCGCGCCTTTGGCACCGAACTGGGCCGCGATGCCACCCCCGCCGAGGCAGACCTGCCGCGCTTTATTGATCTTTCCAAAGAGTTCCACGGCAAAGAGGCCATGGTCGAGACCGGCGTGCGTTTCAAATGCTGTACCCTGCTGATTGATGGCCCTGAGGATGCGGACCCCTGGGGCCGTGAGGTGCTCTATACGGAAGATGGCGCCACCCGTGTGGGGCGCCTGACCTCGGGCGGCTATTCGGTGGCCTTTGAAAAGAGCATCGGCATGGGCTATGTGCCGCCGGAATTGGCGGTTGAGGGCACCCGGCTGAAGGTGAAGCTGCTCGACAGATTGTGGGATGCAGTTGTCAGCTGTGACAGCCCCTATGATCCCACGAATGCTACCATTCGCCAGAATGGCTAAGGCACCAGACATTGCGCAAAAAAGCCCCGGTTGCAGGACCGGGGCTTTTGTTATCTGGGGGCGCGAAAAGTACTGTTTAGACGCCTCTAAATTGGTTAGGGAGCCGTCAGTTCGTCAAAGCAGGTCAGCGCCTTGGCGGCATACATCATGGCCGGGCCGCCGCCCATCTGGATCGACATCGCCAGCACGTCAGAGATTTCCTCACGGGTCGCACCGGCCTTGACCAGGGTCTCCACATGCAGACCGATGCAGTCGTCACAGCGCACAGCGACGGCAATCCCCAGAGCAATAAATTCTTTGTGTTTGAACTCCAGCACGCCGCCTTGCTTTACGGATTTCCCAAGCGCACCAAAGGCCTGCGCCGTATCAGGTATCGCCTTGTTTAGGTTGCGCAAGCCCTGACGGGTGTCATCCAGTTTAGTGTGCCAGTCCATTTGGTGTCCTTTAGAGAGCGTTCTATTTTCTAAAGGTGTAGGCGGCTCGGGCACCATGAGCATTGATCTAGGTCATGAGATGCGCCGGGACTAGAGGCTGCTTTTTGCAAAGACCAGCGCCAGATTATTGGCTGGCATCTCGATGATCTCGACCGGGCTTAGCCCGGTGTCCCCGGCCCAGTCCAGCACGTCAAAATCATCCTTGTAGCCGATTGCGGGGTCATGCGCCTTTAGGGAGGCATGAAACTGTTCATCGCCGGGGCTGATAAGCTCTCCGCCGCGCGAAAACGGGCCGTAAATCACCAGCCGTCCGGTGAGGCTGAGGGCTTTTGCCGCCTCACAGAGCAGGCACTGTACCTCAGGGGTACTGATCAGATGCAGGAGATTGGAGAGCACGATCAGATCCTGAGGCTCTGTTGCGGCGCCCCATCCCGCGGCCGTAGCGTCCAGCGGTTTGGCCGGATAAATGTTCGTCAGCTCCGTCTCTGCCACATGGGCGTCGATACTACAAAGCCGGGTCGGATCAGCCTCGGTCGGCTGCCAGATGTATTGCGGCAGACAGGCGGCATAGCCCACCACATGCTGGCCGGTGCCACTGGCCAGTTCCAGAGCGTGCTTGCCCGCAGGGGGCGCAACCTGTTGCAACAGATCGCACAGCACTACGAGATTGCGTTCGGCCGAGGGCGCATAGAGTTTGCCGCCTTCAGTATTAGCTGCCGAACTGGCCGCCGAACTGGCAATCGAGGCGCTGCCGGGAACGGAACGCACGGGCATCAGCGCAGCCTCCGAGGCGAGAGCGCCGCGCGGCTTGCGGCATCCAGCTCTGACGGGCGTCCGCCAACCAGATCGGCCAGCAGACGCGACGCTGCAGGCGCCGTCTGAAAACCATAGCCGCCCTGAGCGGCGCACCAGATGAAATTGCTGTTGTCGGGATCGGGCCCCAGTACCAGCGCGCCATCGGGGGAGAAACTGCGCAGCCCGGCCCAGTTGGTCTCTACCCGTGTGACCGGTGTGGTGACCATTTCCTCATAGCGGGCCAGCCCTTCGGCCAGCACCATGTCATCGGCATAGGCGTCATGCGGCGTCACCAGATCGGCATCTGCCGGCGACACCAGCAGCTTGCCTGCGTCAGGTTTGGCATACCAGCTCTCACCCACGCCCATCAGCATTGGCCATTTGGTGACATCATGCCCGCCCGGAGCCGGTAGTCGCGCCATCGAGCGGCGGCGCGGTGCGATGCCAATGGGCGTGATCCCGGCCATAGCTGCAATCTCATCGACCCAGGCGCCGGCAGCGTTCACTAGCTGTGCGCTTTGATAGGTCTCAGTGCCGGCCACAACCTGCCAGCCATCCGGCGTCTGGTCGATCTGGGTGACCCTGGCACGCAGCACAACCTTGCCGCCAGCGGCGCGCAGCACCTTGGCAAAATCCTGGATCATGCGATCCGTATCAAGATCCTGCGCCGCCGTATGCAACCCGGCATGGGTGACGGTTTTTGGGTTCAGAATGGGCACGAGGTCAAGCGCCTCAGCCAGAGTGATCGGCGCGAGGTCCAGATCCTTGATATCAGAGGCGAACTGTTGTTCCTGTCCGGCGCCCGATACCAGCATGAGGCCCCGTGGCGTCAGGTAGCCCCCATTTGCCGTGTGATGATACGCAGCACTGGCCTTGTTCAGCGCGACCACAGCAGGCGGGCCGTAGTTCTCTTCAAACATTGCAGCCGAGCGCCCCGAGGCGTGGTAGCCAAGGGCCTCTTCCATTTCCAGCAGCACCACATGTCCGAGTTCAGACAGCCGGGCGGCGGCACTGGCGCCTGCGATGCCGCCACCTATGACAATAAAATCACATTTCATGCGCCCATCTCCTGTTCTTCGAGCCGGTCTGTCGCAGGGGCAGGGCGCGGGCTGAGGGCTGCGATCGCATCATAAAGATCTGGTGTCATCTGGACATCCAGTGCCGCAAGGGAGGGCGCGATCTGTTCCGCGGTACGTCCGGATATGATCGGCATGGGAGCCGAAGGATGCGCCGCAGCCCAGGCCACCGCCAGGGTCGCAGGCGTCAGGCCATGTTCTGCGGCAAGCGCGCTCAACCCTCTGGCGGTCTCGTACATCCAGGTCTGGCCATAGCGGCTGTTGTAGCGGGCATCCTCGCGCAGCCGACCTTCTGCGTCATCTGCCGCATATTTACCCGTGAGCAAGCCACCGCCCAGGGGGGAATAGGGCGCAATGGCGATGTTCTGGTCGGCGCACATTGGCAGGATTTCAACCTCGGCCTGACGTTTGACCAGCGAATACATCGGCTGCAGGATATCAATGCAAAGATCAAACTCAGCACCAATCATCTGCGCCTTGACCACTTGCCAGGCGGCAAAATTCGAAAGCCCCACATAGCGGATCAGCCCCTGCTGTTTGAGCTCGGCAAAACACTCCATCGTTTCACGTAGATCGGTGTCCGCATCAAAGCGGTGCAGATAGAGGATATCAACCCGGTCCAGACCAAGCCGCGCCCGGCTGGTGTCGAGCTGGGCGCGCATATTTGCCGCCCCCGCACCGCCGGTATAGCCGACCTTGGTGGCAATCAGCAGCTTGTCGCGCTCGTCCTTGATCAGGTCCCCCAGAATTTGTTCGCTGTCGCCACTCGTATAGACCCAGGCGGTGTCAAAGTGGTTGATCTCTGCCGCGCGGCAGGCCGCATACATGTCGGCCGATTGCGCCTGATCTGCGCGGCCTCCGAACTGCATGGTGCCAAAGGCAAAGCGGCTGGCTGGGGTTCCGTCGGGTGTGGTCAATATGCGTGTCATAGCAGCAACCTGACACGTTGCTGGTTCAGGGAAAAGAGCGAAGGTGCTGAGGCCTGGACCTTTATGCACCCAAGCTCCAGGCCGACTTCTTTTCGGTCTCGCCCGCTGATTAAATCAAGACGGCAAACAGCCTTTGGATGTGTTGCGCGGCTGCCCTATGAAAGGCCTAGGCCTACGCTAAGACCTAGGGCAGCGCGCATATGGGCGGCAGGTAGGGTGCCTATTCTGCCGAGGCCACACCCGAAACATATTTGGCGCTGAATGACTTTTCTCCGAGACGATCAATCAGGCTCAGCTGAAGCTCCAGCCAGCTTTTGTGACCCTCTTCATCAAGTACAATCTGCTCAAAAAGTGTTCGCGACCCGATGTCACCAGTTTTTAACGCGTGTTGGGCCGCAAGAGTGTAGAACTCGATGGCTTCTTTTTCGTCGGCCAAATCAGATTGGAACATATCCACAAGGGTGTCGGCCTGAACTGGTTTCCTGTGGAAGTCCAAATCAGGCTTTCCGTTCAAGAACATAATTCTTGCGATGTACAGATCTGCATGACCCAGCTCTTCTTGCATTTCGGTCCGCATCTGAGCCGCCAGCTTATCCAGACCCCAATCCTCAAGAACATGAGAATGCAGCTGGTACTGGTGCGCGGCGGTTAATTCCATATGCAGCGCTGTTTGCAGATAGGTTAGTGTTTTGTCGTTTGACATTGATTGTTCCAGTTCTTTGAAAACACTACGGCCAAGGCGGGGGAAGTGAACATCACGCCGAGCAGGCCAAGATTAACCCGGCTCATGCTCAAACGGAAGCTGACATAAAGAAGCAGCACTTTTAAAACCGGGCAGGGCCTGCAGAGGGCTGCGGGGGGGGGCGTAATAAAAAAGGCCCGCCTGATGGGGCGGGCCTTTTCGGTGGTGACAGGATCTATCCGCTTACTGCGGGATGTCGCCGTCAATGCCTTCGACATAGAAATTCATGCCAGCCAGGGTGCCATCATCGGCGGTCTCACCAGCGGCCAGCCAGGCAGAGCCGTCCTGTTTGTTGATCGGGCCGGTAAAGGCGTGGTAGGAGCCGTCCGCCAGCGAGGCTTTGATCGCCAGTGCTTCGGCTTTTACGTCGGCGGGAACCGCGTCAGAGATCTCACCGATGCCTACCATGCCAGCACCAATGCCGTCCCAGGTATCAGTGCTGGTCCAGGTGCCGTCCATCACGGCCTTGGTGCGGGCGATGTAGTAAGGCGCCCAGTCATCAATGATGGAGGAAACCCGTGGTTTGGGGCCGTACTCGGCCATGTCAGAGGCCTGACCAAAGGTGATCACGTTGCCAGCAGCCTGTGCGGCGGCCTGTGGTGCAGTGGAATCGGTGTGCTGCAGAATAACGTCGGCGCCCTGTTCGATGAGAACCTTGGCCGCGTCGGCTTCTTTGGCGGGATCAAACCAGGTGAAGGCCCAGACGATTTTGAACTCAACGTCGGGGTTTACTTTCTTGGCGTGAATATAGGCAGAGTTGATGCCGCGTACCACTTCGGGGATCGGGTAAGAGCCGATGTAGCCAACAATGTTGCTCTCGGTCATGTGACCCGCAATGGTGCCCTGCACCGCGCGGCCCTCGTAAAAACGCGCAGAATAGGTCGAAACATTTTCTGTATTGCGTTTGTAGCCGGTGGCGTGCTCGAATTTCACGTCAGGGAATTTGGCGGCGACGTTGTTGGTCGGGTCCATATAGCCAAACGAGGTGGTAAAGATCAGGTCCGCACCCTGCAGCGCCATCTGGGTGATCACGCGCTCGGCATCGGGGCCTTCTGCGACGTTTTCCACATAGACGGTTTCGACCTTATCGCCAAATTCGGCCACAACCGCTTTGCGGCCCTGGTCGTGCTCATAGGTCCAGCCGCCGTCGCCCACGGGGCCAACATAGACAAAGCCGACCTTGGTGGGGTCTTCGGCTACGGCAGCAGTGGCAAGGCCCAGGGCCATGGCAGCGCTGGTCAAGAGTTTCGTCAGTTTCATCAAAGGGATCCCCCCATTTAGTTATCATTGTGCCCGGGGGCAGCCCCGGACAAGTGGTCTGTCGCGCGCCTAAGGTCAGCGCGCGGCGTGGAAATTGCGGCCAAGGGCAGCAGGAGCGCTGCTTTTGTCCGCCGACAAGATGACGAGCACCAGAATGGTGATCAGATAGGGCGACATTGCCAGATACTCCACCGGGATGGCAACGCCTGCGGCCTGAAGATTAAGCTGAACAACCGTTACACCGCCAAAAAGATAGGCACCCAGCAGCACACGCCAGGGCTTCCAGCTGGCAAAGACCACCAAAGCAAGGGCAATCCAGCCAATCCCTGCCGTCATGCCTTCGGTCCATTGCGGTACCCGAATGAGGCTGATGTAGGCGCCGCCAAGCCCGGCGCAGGCGCCGCCAAACAGAATCGCCAGGATGCGAATACGCACCACCTTATAGCCAAGCGCGTGGGCGGCATCGTGGTTTTCGCCGACGGCTCGCAACACCAGACCCATGCGGGAGAATTTGATCACGGCCCAGACAGCGGCAATCAGTGCAATCGCCACATAAAGCATGGGGTCATGGCCAAACAGGATGGGGCCCACCACGGGCAGATCGCTCAACACGGGCAGGTCGATCTTTTGCATCTGGGGCGGCTTTACGCCGACATAGGACTGCCCCAGAAGGGCCGACATGCCGAGGCCAAACAGCGTCAGCGACAGGCCCGAGGCCACCTGATTGGCCTGCGCATATTGCGTCAGAATAGCAAAGAGCACCGAAAGCATCGCGCCAGCCCCGGCGGCGGCGACAAAGCCCAGCAGAGGTGATCCGGTTTCCACGGCAGTGGCAAAACCCGCCACAGCACCAATGATCATCATGCCTTCGACCCCGAGGTTCAGCACCCCGGATTTTTCCACCACCAGCTCACCAATGGCGGCAAACAGCAGCGGCGTCGCAGCAACCATCAGCGAGGCAATGAGCAGGACGGGATTAATTGCAGAAAGATCCATCACGCGACCTCCGGTTTGCCAAAACTGATGCGGAAATTGGTCAACAGATCAAACGCCAGCAGGAAGAACAACAGCATCCCCTGAAAGACCTGAATGGCCGAGGAGGGCAGCTGCAGGTTCGACTGCGCAATATCGCCGCCAATGTATGTCAGCGCCATCAGACCGCCGGCCAGCAGAATGCCCACGGGGTGAAGCCGACCCAAAAAGGCCACGATAATGGCGGTAAAGCCGTAGCCGACGTTAAAATCAATGCTGACCTGACCGGAGGGTCCCGAGACCTCAAACATCCCGGCAAGACCGGCGAGCATGCCGGATGTGCCAAGGCAGAACAGGATCAGGCGGGTTGGGTTAACGCCGGCGAATTTGGCCGCGCGCGGCGCCTCACCGGTCAGGCGGATGTGGTAGCCCACCATGTGGCGGTTTAGCAGCACATAGGCAAATATCACAGCGATCAGGGCTGCCACCACACCCCAGTGCATGCCAGACCCGGCAATCAGCTCGGCGTTATGGGCGCTGTCATATTGCTGCAGGTTGCGCGAGCCCGGAAAGCCAAAGCCTTCGGGGTTTTTCATCAATCCCAGTGACATAGAGGCAAGGAACTGTTCGGCCACATAGACCAGCATTAGCGAGACCAGGATCTCATTGGTGCCAAAGCGTGTCTTCAGATAGGCCGGAATAGAGGCCCAGAGCCAGCCGCCAAAGCCACCCGCGATCACCATCAGCGGAAAGATATACCAGGCCTCCAGCGGGTAAAACGCTAGGCCAACCCCGGCGCCAAACAGCGCGCCCATGATGTATTGGCCTTCGGCGCCGATGTTCCAGATACCGGCCTTGAAGCCCAGCGACAGCCCGATGGCGATCAGCACCAGCGGCGCGCCTTTGACCAGCAGTTGCGGGCGGTAATAAAAGGCGAACTCACCAAAGAGAGGCTCCCAAAAGATGGTGCGAATGGCCTCGACCGGGTCCTTGCCAAGGGCGGCAAAAAGCAGACCACCCGCGATCATGGTTGCCAGCACCGCCACCAGCGGGGTGGCCAGCGACCAGGCCTTTGACGGCTGCGGCCGTTTTTCGAGCCGGATCATGCGGCCTCTCCCTGTTTTGTCGTCGTGTTTTTGTTTTGCCAAAGATCAGACATGCGCCACCTCCATGCCATGGGCGCCGCCCATCATCAGGCCGATCTCTTCGACCGTCAGGCCCGCCGCCGGGCGTGGCGCGGAAAGGCGACCCTCGTTGAGAGCGGCAAAGCTGTCGGAGATTTCCATCAGCTCGTCGAGATCCTGACTGATGCAGATCACCGCCGCCCCACCCGCCGCCAGATCCAGCAGGGATTGGCGAATGGCAGCGGCCGCCGAGGCGTCCACCCCCCAGGTCGGCTGGTTCACCACCAGCACGTCGGGGCGTTGCAAGACCTCGCGGCCAATGACGAATTTCTGCAGATTGCCACCGGACAGCGAGCGGGCGGCATTTTCGGGGCCCGGCGTACGGACGTCGAATTCCTTGATCACCCGTTCGGCAAACTCTTTCGCCGCAGCCCATTTGAGAAAGCCGTTTTTGACCAACCCCTCGCGGGTCGCCCCGGTGAGCATGGCGTTTTCCGTCAGGCTCATGTCTGGCGCGGCCGCATGGCCCAGGCGTTCTTCGGGCGCGGCCAGCACGCCGAGCGCGCGACGCGCCACGGGCCCGAGCTTGCCAATGGGATCCTTGCCCAGCTTGACCGCGTCCGCTTCGGTGAGGGTCTCACCTGACAGCACCGATAACAGCTCGTCCTGGCCATTGCCAGCGACACCGCCAATGCCAAGGATCTCACCCCGGCGCACCGTCAGATGCACATTGCGCAGGGCGGTGCCAAAGGCCGAGGGCGAGGGCACAGAGAGGCCCGAGATATCCAGCGCAACCTCGCCAAATTCACGGTCACCGCGTTCCGGCGGGGTCAGAGCGGTGCCAACCATCAGTTCGGCCATTTCACTGGCCGAGGTCTCGGCCGGGATGCATTCGCCGACGTTTTTGCCCAGCCGCAGGATGGTGGCGTGGTCACAGAGCGTGCGGATCTCTTCCAGCTTGTGCGAAATATAGAGGATCGACGTGCCCTCGGCGCGCAGCTTTTGCAGGGTCAGAAACAGGATCTCCACCTCCTGCGGCGTCAGCACCGAAGTGGGCTCGTCCATGATCAGCAGCTTGGGGTCCTGCAACAGGCAGCGGATGATCTCGACCCGCTGACGTTCGCCTGCCGAGAGGTCCCCAACGGTGCGAAAGGGGTCCAGCGGCAGCCCATAGGTTTCCGAGACCTCGCGAATCCGCGAGGCCAGGTCGCGCAGCTTGGGTGGGTTTTCCATCCCCAAGGCGATGTTTTCGGCCACATTCAGCGCATCAAACAGCGAGAAATGCTGGAACACCATGGCAATGCCATCGGCGCGGGCCTGACGCGGCTCGCCAGGCGTATAGGGCGCACCACGCAGGGTCATCTCACCGCTGTCGGGTTTCACCAACCCGTAGATCATTTTCACCAGGGTGGATTTGCCAGCTCCGTTCTCGCCCAAAAGCGCGTGCACCTCGCCGGTGCCGATGTCTAAGGAGACCGAGTCATTGGCCACCACGCCGGGATAGGCCTTGGTCAGCCCTTTCAGGCTCAAAAGTACCTCAGTCACGCGCGCCGCTCCTCTTTCATCTCTGTCTCTTTTGTTGCGGCGCGTCCCAGTAGCTGAGCCGCCACGCCGACCGCAATCATCTGCGGGTGTTTGCCCAGCTCGGGGGTGCCGATGGGGCAGGTGATGCGGGCGATCTCGGCCGGGCCATGGCCCAGAGCTGCCAGCCGGCTGCGAAACCGCGCCCATTTGGTGGCTGAACCGATAAGCCCTGCAAAAGAAAACCCATGCGATAGCAGCCCGTGGCATAACGCCAGATCCAGCTCATGGGAATAGGTGAGCACCAGATGTTGTGCATTTACCGGCGCGTGACGCAGCAAAAGAGCGGGCTCAGCACCCGGAAGCCGTGTGACGCCTGCTGCAATATGCGCCGGGAATCGCTCGGGCGCGGTATCCACCCAGGTGATTGCCAGATCCGGCAGCGGTGACAGTACATCAATCAGCGCGCGGCCCACATGGCCTGCGCCCCAGATCCACAGGTCTGTCTGTGGCTTGTGTACCGGCTCCAGCATCCAGCCGTCGACCAGCTGCGGGGCGGGACGTTGACCCTGATTGCGCAGCTGTGCCTGCATGCGGCGCAGCGCCAGCGGCACAGTCTGCGCCGCTTCCTGTCCGGCCTCCTGTGTGACCGGCCGTGCGATAATTTCACCGTCCAGCTGCGCCAGATCCGCTGCATCATAGGTCTCGCGCAGCAGTGTCACTGACCCGCCACAGCACTGACCCAGATCCGGCCCCAGCGCATGGGTGCTAAGCTGCGGCGTCGTGTGTTGCGCCCGCGCCGCCGCGGCGGCCTCAAATTCAAGCGCCCCACCGCCGATGGTGCCGCTTTGGCCCTTGTCCCAGACCAGCATGGCAGCGCCAACTTCGCGCGGCGAAGAGCCCCGAATGGCAGAAATCACCACCCGGGTTACGCGACCATGCCGGGCAATGCACGCCCGCAGGTCTTCGATATCAAACCCCATCGCTCAGCCTCCGGGCCTTGCGCCAGATTTCTTCGGCAGTGGCCGGGGCATCCAGCACCGGATAGCTGTCGCCAAACTGTGCCACCGCATCGCTGAGCGCCAGCCAGGCGGAAATGCCCAGCATGAAAGGCGGCTCACCTACCGCTTTGGAGCGGTAGATGGTGTCTTCACGGTTCTCACCCGCGTAAAGCGCCACATTGAACACATCGGGCCGGTCGGAACAGGCGGGGATCTTGTAGGTTGACGGCGCATGGGTGCGCAGGCTTCCCTTGTTGTCCCAGATCAGCTCTTCGGTGGTCAGCCAGCCTGCGCCCTGCACATAGCCGCCCTCAACCTGGCCAATGTCCAGATTCGGGTTCAGCGAGGCTCCGGCATCATGCAGGATATCCGTGCGCAGAATGCGGTTTTCGCCGGTGAGCCGGTCCACGACAACTTCGGTGATCGAGGCGCCATAGGCAAAATAGAAAAATGGCCGTCCCTGACCTTTGATCCGGTCCCATTTCAGGCTCGGCGTTTTGTAAAATCCGGTGGCCGAGAGGCTGATGCGGCCCTCATAGCACTGTTTTGCCGCCGCCTCGAAAGAGAGCTCTTCGCCTGCCACATGCACCCGATCACCCTCAAAGACTACAGCCTCTGCTGTGGTCTGGTAGCGCTCGGCGAGATGGGCCGCCATGCGGTCGCGGATGGTGTCACAGGCGGCTTTTACCGCCATACCATTCAGGTCAGACCCGGAAGAGGCCGCGGTCGCGGATGTATTGGGGACCTTGGCGGTATCGGTGGCGGTGATCTTTACCTTATCCATCGAGATGCCAAAGCGGCTGGCGGCCACCTGAGCCACCTTTTGAAACAATCCCTGTCCCATCTCGGTGCCGCCATGGTTCAGATGCACCGAGCCATCCTGATAGACATGCACCAGGGCCCCCGCCTGATTAAGATGCGTGAGGGTGAAGGAAATGCCAAATTTCACCGGCGAGAACGCCAGCCCGCGCTTGAGATTTGTCTGCGTCGCGTTCCAGGCCGCGATCTCGGCCTTGCGGGCAGCGTAGTCGGCGCTCTCCAGTAGCTGATCCGTCAGAGCATGCAGCTCAAAATCCGTGACCTCCATGCCATAGGGCGTGGTGTTGTCGGCTGTTTTCACCTTGTCTGAAATACCTCGGGGGGCGGCCGCAGGCCGGGGGGCAGAGCCCCCATCTAGGCGCGTCGCAGGTGCGGCATAGTAATTGCGGCGGCGCAGCTCGACAGGATCCAGCCCGAGATCATAGGCGATGTGATCCATCAGTCGCTCGATCCCGACCATGCCCTGTGGGCCGCCAAAGCCGCGATAGGCGGTGGCGCTTTGCAGGTTGGTCTTCAGCCGGTGGCTCTCGATGCGGATGGCGGCAATGGCATAGGCATTGTCGCTGTGCAGCATGGCGCGATCCGCCACCGGCAGCGACAGATCCTGCGCCCAGCCGCAATTGACCAGATGGGTGAATTCAACGCCGTGCAGCCGGCCTGTGGCATCATAGCCGGCGCGATAGCTGATCCGAAAGGCATGCCGCTTGCCGGTGATCACCATGTCATCATCGCGGTCATAGCGCATCTTACAGGGCCTGCCGGTTTGACGTGCGGCCACAGCGCAGGCCACCGCAAGCGCGTTGCCCTGGCTTTCCTTGCCGCCAAAACCACCACCCATACGGCGGATTTCTACCCGCACAGAATGCATTGGCAGGCCAATCGCTTCTGCCACCTTGTGCTGGATCTCGGTCGGGTGCTGGGTGGAAGAATTCACCAGCATGGCGCCATCTTCCTGCGGCAGGGCAAGGGCGGCCTGACCTTCCAGATAGAAATGCTCCTGGCCGCCCAGCTCGAATGTGCCCTCAATCTGGTGTGGTGCGGCGGCAATGGCCGCGGCGGCGTCGCCTTTCTGATAGATCCTGGGGCCTTCTTCAAAGCGGCTATCGGCGGCCAGCGCCGCATCCAGTGTCAGCAGCGCGGGCTCTTCGGCATAGTCGATCTGACCTTTGCGGGCCGCAACCCGCGCGGCGCGATGCGAGCGCGCCACCACCAGAAACAGCGGCTGGCCCAGATAGTGGACTGTGCCGTCCGACAGCAGTGGCTCATCATGGATCGAGGGCGAGACATCGTTGGTAAAGGGCAGATCATCCGCGCTCAGCACCGCAACCACGCCGGGGCTGTTGTGAACCTGCGACAGGTCCATTTTCGTGGTGCGCCCCTTGGAAATCGTGGACATGCCAAAGGCCAGATGCAGAGTGTTGCGCGGCAAAGGCACGTCGTCGACATAGCGGGCCTTGCCGGTTACATGCAGTTTGGCAGCATCATGGGGCAGGGGTTTTGCAACGCTCATGCCATCACCTCCAGAACCGATGGGCTGCCACCGTTGAGATCGTCAAAATACCGCAGCAGCATATTGCGGCCAGCCTCAAGCCGGTACTCTGCCGAGGCGCGCATATCGCTAAGAGGCGTAAAGTCGCGCCCCAGTGCGGCACTGGCCGTTGCGACATTCGCCGCGCTCCAGGTCTGGCCCAGAAGAGCAGTCTCCAGAAGCGATGCGCGTTTCGGCGTGCCTGCAAGGCCGCCAAAGGCGATGCGTGCCTCTGTGACAATGCCTTCACTCACAGTGACATTGAACGCGCCAAGCACGGCTGAGATGTCCTGATCAAAGCGTTTTGACAGCTTGTACACGCGCAGACGATCGGCCTGGCGGGGAATGCTCACGGCTTCGACAAACTCGCCCGCAGCGCGGTCCTGTTTGCCGTATTCAATGAAATAATCCTCCAGCGCGAGCTCACGGCGGCTGTTGCCCTGGCGCAGGTGCAACCTTGCGCCAAGGGCGATCAGCGCCGGTGGGTTGTCACCGATGGGAGAGCCATTGGCGATATTGCCGCCCACAGTTGCTGCCGCCCGCACCTGCTGGCTGGCAAAACGGCGGATCATTTCGGCATAAGAGGCGTGATGCGGCGCGATGGCCGCACGCATTCGGTTCATATCCACCATGGCACCAAATCGCAGATGCGTGTCGGTGATCGTGATCTGTTTCAGATCCTCGCAGGCCTCCAGAAAAATCATCTCGCCAAGATCGCGCAGCCCCTTGGTGACCCAAAGGCCCAAATCGGTGGCGCCTGCCACCAGACGTGCCTGCGGGTTGGCCTGATAGAGCGCCGCCAGCTCGTCCGAGGAGCGCGGCATATTGCTGTGTTTTGTCGCAACGGAGAGCTCGTCTTTGGTGATCCACTGTGGGACAGGCTGGCCCTCTGCGGCCTCGGCGGCGCGAATGATGGGCGCATAGCCGGTGCAGCGGCACAGATTGCCGGCCAGCTGCACGTCGTGATCGGTGGCGCCGTTCTTATGTGCCGTGACCATCGACATCACAAAACCCGGCGTGCAAAAGCCGCATTGGCTGCCGTGATGGGTGATCATCGCCTCTTGCACGGGGTGCAGGGTGCCATCGGTATCAGCAGCACCCTCGATGGTGCGCACGGATTTTCCATTCAGCTGTGGCAGAAACAAAATGCAGGAGTTCAGCGATTTCGCACCGGCTGTGTCGCTCACCATGACGGTGCAGGCACCACAATCGCCCTCGTTGCAGCCCTCTTTGGTTCCGGTCAGCCCGCGCTCTTCGCGCAGAAAATCAAGCAGAGTGGCCGAAGGATCGTGATCCTTGAGCACAACCTCTTCACCGTTCAGACGAAAGGTGATTGTCATCGTGTGAAACCCGTCGCCTTACGTGATCCACCCATGATGCCAGTTTTCGATGCGACGTAGAAAGACTGGCGGGCCTTTTGGTGCTTGCTGTCATTAGCCTAGGGAGCAGCGGCTTGTTCTGGCAAGAAAAAGCGACTCTGCCATGTAAGATTGCCGCGGCGCAACAATATTTCCGTATGCCGGGGCATGCCGTTAGTATTAAAGCATTTCCTGTCGCCTGAGGTCCCTGAAACCGGCTCGGCAAAATAGGACTTTCAAAACATGTTTGATAATGATGCGGGCCTTATTAGGTTTTTGCGATGAAAAATGTCTCGAGAAATGGAAAAATGCTGAGTTTCGCAGCGCCACGAAAATTCCACAAAGACGCAACCCGGCTGCGGCTTTGTGGTGGTGCCGCGTAAGATCGGCTCTTATCCTTGCTGCAGGGATGCGATAGCTTGCCAGCATGACCAATTCTCCGCGATTCATTCACCTGCGCACCCATACCGAATACTCGCTGCTGGAAGGCGCTTTGCGCCTGAAAAAGCTGCCGGATTTGTGCAAAGCCAACGACATGCCCGCAATTGCGGTCACGGATACCAATGCCATGTTCTCGGCGCTGGAATTCTCGGTGACCCTGTCAAAGGCCGGCATTCAGCCGATCCTGGGCTGTCAGGTTGATCTCACCTTTCAGCAGGCAGAACCGGGCGAGCGGCCTAGGTTGCCCGCGCCGGTGGTGTTGCTGGCGCAGTCCGAGCGTGGCTACGAGCATCTGATGAAGATCTCCTCCTGCCTCTATGTGGACAAGGGGCACCAGCTGCCGCAGGTGACGCTGGACGAGCTGGAGGTGCTGAACGATGGGCTGATCTGCCTCACAGGTGGGCCCGATGGCCCTGTTGGGCAGCTGTTGCAGCAAGGCCAGCGCCCGGCAGCCGAGGCGCTGTTGCAGCGCCTCAAGGCGATGTTTCCTGATCGGTTGTATGTCGAGCTGCAGCGCCATCCCGGCGAGGACGGCCAGCCCGAGGCTGAAAAGCTGACCGAGCGCGGCCATGTGGAGATGGCCTATGAGATGGATCTGCCGCTGGTGGCCACCAATGACGTCTATTTTCCGAAAACCGAGATGTATGAGGCGCATGATGCGC
Source organism: Phaeobacter sp. SH40 (assembly GCA_965641885.1). GTDB lineage: Bacteria > Pseudomonadota > Alphaproteobacteria > Rhodobacterales > Rhodobacteraceae > Pseudophaeobacter. Next base: position 848,930 of record OZ282574.1, read on the forward strand.
TGATCTGCATCTCGGAAGGCGCCTATGTTGACCAGTCAGAGCCGCGCCGTCGCCTGACCGCACAGCACTATTTCAAAAGCCAGCAAGAGATGGTGACGCTCTTTGCTGATCTGCCAGAGGCGATTGAAAACACAGTCGAAATCGCCAAGCGCTGTGGCTTTATGGCCTATTTGCGCGACCCAATCCTGCCAAAATTTGCCGATGACGAAGTGTTTGAACTGCGGCGTCAAGCCAACGAGGGGCTGCAGAACCGTCTGGCGGTGATCCCCCATGCGGTGACGCCCGAGAAATACCAGGAGCGGCTTGATTTTGAGCTCGACATTATCGAGGGCATGGGGTTTCCCGGCTACTTTTTGATCGTTGCCGACTTTATCCACTGGAGCAAGGAAAACGGCATTCCGGTGGGGCCGGGGCGGGGCTCGGGTGCGGGCTCACTGGTGGCCTATGCGCTGACGGTGACCGATCTGGATCCGCTGCGCTATTCCCTGTTGTTTGAGCGGTTTTTGAACCCGGAACGTGTGTCGATGCCCGACTTTGACATCGACTTTTGCATGGATCGCCGCGAAGAGGTGATCAAATATGTGCAGCAGAAATATGGCCGCGACAAGGTCGGCCAGATCATCACCTTTGGTGCCCTGTTGTCCAAGGCGGCGGTGCGCGACATTGGGCGTGTGTTGCAGATGCCCTATGGTCAGGTCGACCGTCTGTCAAAGATGATCCCCGTGGAAGGTGTCAAACCCGTCTCGATTGAAAAGGCGCTGGAGGACGAGCCGCGCCTGCGGGAAGAAGCCAAAAACGAGCCGGTTGTGGCGCGCCTGCTGAACTATGGTCAGCAGGTCGAAGGCCTGTTGCGCAATGCCTCGACCCACGCGGCGGGGGTGGTGATTGGCGACCGGCCTCTGGACGCCCTGGTGCCGCTCTATCAGGATCCGCGATCCGATATGCCCGCGACCCAGTTCAACATGAAATGGGTTGAGCAGGCCGGGCTGGTCAAGTTTGACTTTTTGGGTCTGAAAACCCTCACCGTTATTCAGAACGCGGTGGATCTGATCAAACAGTCGGGGCGCGACCTGCACACCTCGGCAGACGGCACCCAGCTGTATGAGCCGCCCGAAGGGGCTGTGAACGAGATCAACGCCATTCCACTGGATGACGCGCCGACCTATAAACTCTATTCAGCCGCCAAGACGGTGGCGGTGTTCCAGGTGGAATCCAGCGGTATGATGGATGCGCTCAAGCGCATGAAACCGACCTGTATCGAGGACATCGTGGCGCTTGTGGCGCTGTACCGGCCTGGGCCAATGGAGAACATCCCGACCTATTGCGAGGTCAAGAACGGCCTGCGGAAAATCGAGTCGGTGCATCCGTTGATCGACCATATTCTGGAAGAGACCCAAGGCATTATCGTCTACCAGGAGCAGGTGATGCAGATTGCTCAGGTGATGGCGGGCTACTCGCTTGGCGGCGCTGACCTTTTGCGCCGGGCCATGGGTAAAAAGATTAAGGAGGCGATGGATGCCGAGCGGCCCAAGTTTGAAAAAGGTGCTGCCGAAAACGGGGTGCCTGCGAAAAAGGCCTCGGAGGTGTTTGACCTTCTGGAGAAATTCGCCAACTACGGCTTTAACAAATCACACGCTGCCGCCTATGCGGTGGTCTCGTACCAGACCGGCTGGCTGAAAGCGAACCACCCGGTCGAGTTTATGGCCGGCGTGATGAACTGCGACATCCACCTGACAGATAAGCTGGCGACCTATTTTGAAGAGGTCAAAAAGGGGCTGGGCCTGCCCTATGTGCCGCCCTGCGTGAACCGCTCGGAGGCGACGTTCAACGTGGTCAAGGGAGAGCTGGTCTACGCGCTGGGGGCGTTGAAAAACGTCGGTCTTGACGTGATGCGGCTGGTGGCTGAGGCGCGGCGCGAGGACGGCCATGAACGCCCCTTTGCCACCCTGTTCGACTTTGCCCGCCGGGTGAACCTCAAGAAGGTTGGCAAGCGCCCGCTGGAAATGCTGACCCGTGCTGGTGCCTTTGATCAGCTGGATCGCAACCGCCGCCGGGTGTTTGACAGTCTTGAGGGGTTGGTGGGCTATTCCGCGGCCATTCACGAGCAAAAAAACTCCAATCAGGTGTCGCTGTTTGGCGAGGCGGGCGATGATCTGCCAGAGCCTCGTCTGGCAGGCACTCCGGACTGGCTGCCCGCAGAGCGCCTCAACGAAGAGTTCAAGGCGATTGGCTTTTATCTCTCGGGGCATCCGCTGGACGACTATATGCCGGCCTTGAAGCGCAAGGATGTGCTGACCCTGGACGAGGTGATGGCAAAGGCCGAGCGCGGCACCTTTATGGCCAAGATGGCCGGGGTTGTGGCGGGGCGGCAAGAGCGCAAATCCGCCCGTGGCAACCGGTTTGCCTTTGCGCAGCTGTCTGACACCACCGGTGGCTATGAGGTCACGATCTTTTCGGATGTTCTTGAGAAATCTCGCGAGTTTCTGGATACCGGCTCGAAGGTTGTGATCACCGCCGAGGCCACGATGGAAAGCGACCAGCTGAAGCTGTTGATGCGCTCTGCCGGGCCGGTGGATGCAGCCATTGCCGATGCGGGGCGCAGCAGTTTGCGGATCTATCTGGATGATGTCGCGGCCATCAGCACCGTGGCCACCGTGCTGGAGGATGCCAAATCCGCCGCCCGCAATGCCAGCCCCGGCGCTGTCTACCTCTATCTGCAGGCGCCCGGCTTGCCCGGAGACGTCGAGATGGATCTGGGCCAGCCCTTTCCGATCAACCCGCAGATCAAAGGGGCGATCAAATCGCTGGAAGGTGTGATGGAAGTCGAGGAAATCTGAGGCAAGAGGCCTGTTTCAGCCGTGTCTGAGACGGGTTTGTTTCACTCGGGGTGTCGTCGCCATGCATTGCAGCATAGGGCGACGACATAGATTTTTTGGTGTTTCTGGCGCGGATACTCTGGTCGCCTGCGCCAGTTTTCCGCAGTCTGGGTCGTGCCGGTTTGCTAGATGATCTCATCCTCGTCGAACAGCGGGGCCTCTTCCAGCTGGGTCGTAAGATCATCCATCGCAGCCTCGGCAATATCCGAGGATTTCACCGCGGCGACGTGGATCAAGGCGTCGCCCTCATACACAACGGGCATGACAGCCCGGCCCACAATGATGCCGCTGTAGCGGGTCACAACCTCGACCTCACCGTCGCCAAAGGGATCTGAAATAGCTGCGACAACATCGTTCTCTTTTACCACATCGCCCTCTGCCTTGAACATGCGGAGAAGGCCACCAGTGGGGGCGCGCAGCCAGGTGCTGCTAGAGCACAACAGGGATTTCGCCTTTGGTCCGGCAATGCCAGCCAGGGGCAACATTCCGGTGCTTTTCAGGACGCGCAAAATACCCGCAACACCGGCCCGCACGGACATTTCATCAAACCGCATCCCTTCGCCAGCTTCGTACAGCAAGACATCGACGCCGATCTTTTTGGCCTCCTGGCGCAGACTGCCATCGCGCAGCGCGCTGGTCAGAATAACGGGCGCGCCAAACACATGAGCCAAATCCAATGTGTTGCGATTATTGGCCGAGATCCGCACCTGCGGCAGGTTCATCCGGTTGATTGCTGCAGAGTGCAGATCGATGCCCAGAGAGCAGCGCGCCACAATTTCATTGAGGAAAATATGCGCCAGCCGTGAGCCGAGCGAGCCATGGGGCGATCCGGGGAAGCAGCGGTTCAGGTCACGGCGGTCCGGCAGATACCGTGAGTGGTTCAGAAACCCAAAGGTGTTCACGATCGGCACCACAATCAGGGTTCCGCGCAAACTCTTCAGGTTTTTGGTGCGTAAAAGGCGTCGAACCACTTCGACCCCGATGATCTCATCGCCGTGGATGCCTGCGCTGACAAAAATCGTCGGCCCGTCCTGCCGCCCATGAATGACATGGGCTGACAGGGTAATAGGCGTATGATCCGACAGCGTACTGACGGGAATGTTGACGGTCTTGCGGGTGCCTGCGTCGACAACTGTCCCCGCAAGTTCAAATCCCGGACGCTTTTTCATCCCTTGCCTTTGGTCTTAGTTGCATTGGGTTTGGCGTTTTTTTCAATGTATTCTATGACCTTGCCCGCGATATCGAGACCGGTGGCTTTTTCGACGCCCTCAAGGCCCGGCGAAGAGTTCACCTCCATCACCACAGGACCATGATTTGCCCGCAGCATGTCCACGCCACAGACGTTAAGCCCCATAGATTTTGCCGCCCTGACCGCTGTTGAGCGCTCTTCTGGCGACAGTTTAATCAGCTCGGCTGAACCACCACGGTGCAGGTTCGATCTGAAGTCGCCTTCCGCCCCGGTCCGCTTCATAGAGGCCACGACCTTGCCGCCAACCACAATGGCGCGAATGTCGGTGCCACCGGCCTCTTTGATGAACTCCTGCAGCAGGATGTTGACGCCTGCGCCGCGAAAGGCCTCAACCACAGATTTGGCCGAACGTTTGGTGTCAGCAAGAACAACCCCGATGCCCTGTGTGCCTTCCAGCAGCTTGATCACCACTGGTGCGCCTCCGGCAAGCTCAAGCACTTCTTCGGTCTGTTTGGGGTCATGGGCAAATGTGGTCACCGGCAGGCCGATACCGTCGCGCGCCAGTAGCTGCATCGAGCGCAGTTTATCGCGCGAGCGGCCAATCGCGACGCTTTCATTCAGAGGGTAGACGCCCTGCATCTCAAACTGACGCAACACAGCCATGCCATAGAAGGTCACCGAGGCGCCAATACGCGGAATAACGGCGTCATATCCCACAAGTTTTTCGCCATTGTAGTATACTTCGGGACGCCGCGACGCGATGTTCATATAGCAGCGCAACGTGTCGATGATGTCCAGCTCATGGCCACGCTCTTCGGCTGCAGCCTTGAGACGTTTGTGGGTGTAAAGCTCTGCGTTGCGGGCCAGCATTGCGATTTTCATGGCTTTGGTCCTTTGAGATTAAATTCGTCACTGACGAGATATGATTTACCTGGGTGAACAGCGATGTTGCGACCCCGCAATGCGCGGCGCCCTAATATGAGCGGGAAACGCATCGACCCTCGGTCGGTGAGGGAGATATCTATCTTCCACTTGCGTTTGGCCAGCACCATCGGTGTCCGGATCACAATCCGCGTCTCTGGATTGCCGCTGGTATTGGTTATGTCGCGCTTTGTGAAAACGGGAAATTCGCAAATTTTGGCTGGCGTGCCCGGGATTTCTGGACGGCGAAACCGTACCCATTTTACGCGGTCTTTGTAGAAGGTCTCTATGTCATCCGCATGCAGCGCCGTGGTCTTCGCGCCGGTGTCTACTTTCACCGCAAAGTTTAAAAGACCCAGGTCAGGCAGGCTGATATGCTCATGCCAGCCGATCACTGTGAGCGGCTGTTTAGGATCGGTTGCGTTGTGTTTCATCGCCAAATCTTTCGTGGACGGGCTATACTGTCAAATAATGGGGTGTTTCCTAAACAGATACCAGCACTACCGAGCACGCGCGTCTCTTTCCATATGCAAAGGCAGAATCTTGCCGCAGCACAGTGCACCAGCTCCAGCGTTTACAGCACCACGCGCCGCCCCCCCCCCCCCCCCCCACACAGACGGAGGGTTGCAGACAGAGCCTTACAAACAGGGCCTCACAAATGGGGAATGGCCAAAGTGGGAAATGGCAAAGTGGAGTTTTGACCCTCTCGGATCAAATCGGCCCCCTTTAAGCGTCAATAATGTGGCGGACGCTCGTCACCAAAGACATGCGCGCCGCCTCCGGCCTGTTCGCGTCCGGCTTCACGTTCCATCAGCATCCGCACCCGCGTGCTGAGGCGGGTAATCTCGTCCTGTTGACCGGCGACGACGTCGCTCAACTCTTCGACTGTGCGGGTAAGATGGGCAATTTGTTCTTCCAAAGCTTGCATCATGTCCTCCTTGGCTGCGCCACGTGATGCCACGTCATAGGGGGCTTGCGCTTGCCGGTCTATGGGCAACAGGCGCAGGATGGTATGCGGGTGCAAAGATTGCGCCGCAATGGGGAGAGCGACGATGCCGCAGACCGAGACTTCACACCAGTTGGTGAGCGTCAGCCATGCGCAGGGTGTCACCACCATTACACTCTGTCGGCCAGAGCTGCGCAACGCGGTGGATCCGGCAACGGCGCGGGCACTCTATGCGGCCTTCATCGCGTTTGAGGCCAACCCGGAGGCGCAGGTTGCCGTGCTCACCGGCGCGGGCGGCTATTTCTGTGCGGGGTTTGATCTGAAATCCGCCGGGGCTGGCGGCTCGGATGACTGGCTTGCCAGTCTGGACATCCCGGAGGGCTGGCAGGATCCGATGCACGACCCCCGTCCCGGTCCCATGGGGCCGACGCGGTTGATGCTGTCCAAACCGGTGATCGCCGCGATTGAAGGCCCGGTGGTGGCGGGGGGCATGGAGCTCGCCGCCTGGTGTGACATGCGGGTGATGGCCGAGGGGGCGGTCGCCGGGGTCTTTTGTCGCCGCTGGGGGGTGCCTTTGATTGATGGCGGCACCGTGCGTTTGCCGCAAATTTTGGGCCAGAGCCGTGCCAATGATTTGATCCTGACCGGTCGCCCGCTTGAGGCCGCCGAGGCCTATCAGTGTGGTTTTGCCAATCGGCTCTGTGCACAGGGCCGTGCAGTGTCGGTGGCGCAAGAGCTGGCACTGGATCTGACCCGCTATCCGCAGGCCTGCATGCGGGCGGATCATTTGTCCGCGCGGCAAGATCCTGCTGTTTTGGCGGCCGCCCTGCGCCGGGAATGGCGCTCGGCCTCGGCCTTTTTGGCAGAGGGACGCGCCGGGGCGCAGCGATTTGCCTCGGGGCTGGGCCGATCAGGCGATTTCTCACAGATCTGAGCACGGAGCCTGCGGTATGTGAATAGACACAGGCCCGAAGAAGACACAGTCCTGAAGACACAGTCCTGAAGACACAGGCCTGAAGATACAGGCCTGAAGATACAGGCCCAAAGATACAGTCCAGAGGATTTGCCACGTCGTCCCGCTGTCGTGGCAGTGTTACCGACAAAAGCTAGGCAAGCGAGGGACAGAGGCCGCAGTGCCCAGAGGCCGCCGCTTGTGCAACCTTGCTCACAGGGGCGGCTTGGGCTAGACCGCGCGGCGAGTAAATGAGCAAAACCCACCCGTGAGGAGGCCTTTTCATGGCCAAGATCAAGAAACAGCCCCGTCCCAAAGCCGCAACGCCCAAGGGATTTCGTGACTATTTCGGCGAAGAGGTGACACAGCGTTCTGAAATGCTGCGTACCATCGCGGGTGTCTACCATCATTACGGGTTTGAGGCGTTGGAGAGTGCTGCGGTGGAAACCGTCGAGGCGCTGGGCAAGTTTCTGCCCGATGTCGAACGCCCCAATGCCGGTGTCTTTGCCTGGCAGGAGGTCGATGAGAACGACCCCGCCAGCAACAAGGGCGACTGGATGGCGCTGCGCTATGACCTGACAGCGCCGCTGGCGCGGGTCTATGCCCAGCACCGCAACGATCTGCCGACGCCGTATCGCCGCTATGCGATGGGGCCTGTTTGGCGCAATGAAAAGCCGGGCCCCGGCCGCTATCGCCAGTTTTATCAATGTGATGCGGACACTGTAGGCACCGCCTCGATGGCGGCGGATGCCGAGATCTGCGCCATGCTGTCGGACACGCTGGAAACCGTTGGCATTCCGCGCGGCGACTATCTGGTGCGGGTCAACAACCGCAAGGTTCTGGATGGCGTATTGGAAGTCGTCGATCACAACCGGTTACATGACCGGGATGCAATTTTACGAACTATCGACAAATTCGATAAGGTTGGCGAGGTTGGCGTGCGGGATCTGCTGACCAAGGGGCGTCTCGACGCTTCGGGCGCCTATATCGATGGTGTCGGGCTTTCGGAGATGCAGGCCGCACCGGTTCTGGCCTTCCTGACCTCAAAAGCTGCGGATGTTACTGGCACGCTGGCAAATCTGCGCGCCGCTATTGGCGACAGCAAGATCGGAGCCGATGGCATTACCGAGCTGGAACAGATTGGTGAGCTGCTGGCCGCAGGCGGATATGGTGCGGACCGCATTGATATTGATCCCTCGGTGGTGCGCGGTCTTGGCTATTATACCGGTCCGGTCTACGAGGCCGAGCTGACCTTTGAGATCCTGGATGAGAAGGGCCGCAAGCGGCAGTTCGGCTCGGTTGCCGGTGGTGGGCGCTATGATGATCTGGTCAAACGCTTCACCGGCCAGGAAGTTCCGGCCACGGGTGTCTCTATCGGGGTCGACCGTCTGCTGGCAGCGCTACGCGAAAAGGGCCGTCTGACCACCACGCCAACGGGCCCGGTTGTGGTCACGGTAATGGACCGGGATCGGATGGCCGACTATCAGGCCATGGTGGCCGAGCTGCGCAATGCAGGCATCCGCGCCGAGGTCTATCTGGGCAATCCCAAAAACTTTGGCAACCAGCTGAAATACGCGGACAAACGCAATTCACCGGTGGCCGTGATCGAGGGCGGCGATGAGAAAGACAGGGGCCACATCCAGATCAAAGACCTGATTCTGGGGGCAAAGATTGCCGAAAGCGCCACTCTGGAAGAGTGGAAAGAGCGCCCCAGTCAGTTTGAAGTGCCGCGCGGCGACCTGGTCTCCAAGGTGCGCGAAATCCTAGAGAGTCAGGGCTAGATCATGCAGGATCGCTCCAAAACACTGGCGCTGGCTGCAAAGCTGCGCATGACCTTTGAGGCCGCAGGCGGGCAGGTGGTGGATCCGCCGCTGCTGCAGCCGGCCGGCACCTTGCTGGATCTCTACGGCGAGGATATTCGCGCCCGCGCCTATGTCACCTCGGATGCGGTGCGCGGCGAGCAGATGCTGCGCCCGGACTTCACCGTGCCGGTGGTGCAGATGCACATGCGTGAGGGCGCTGAGCCCGCGCGCTATACCTATGCAGGCGAGGTGTTTCGCCGTCAGGAACAGGATCCGGACCGCTCCAGCGAATATCTGCAGGTGGGCTACGAGGTCTTTGACCGGACGGACCCTGCGGGCGCCGATGCTGAGGTCTTTGCTCTCATTGCTTTGCAGTTGCGCGGCTTGCCGCTGCGGGCAGCGACGGGCGATATCGGTATCTTGATGGCCGCCGTCGAGGGGCTGAACACCACGACAAAGCGCAAGACGGCCCTGATGCGTCACATCTGGCGGCCACGGCGTTTTCGCTCCTTGCTGGATCGCTATGCCGGTCGCAGCGCGGTTCCTGAGAGCCGTCTGAAATTGCTCTCTTCCGAAGGGGTGCTCACGGGCTCTGCCACGGTGCTGGGGAAACGCAGTGAGGCAGAGATCAACGCCCGGGTGGATCTTTTGCGGGCCGACGCGGCCGCGCCGCCAATTGCCGAGAATGAGATTTTGGCGCTTGAGGCCCTGATGGCCGTGCGCGAGACCGTGCCCTTTGCCCTGGAACAGATGCGTGATATCGCGGTGGACCTTCCGGCGATCACCCCGGCGCTTGACCGTCTTGACGCCCGGGTGGCGGCGCTGAAATCACGCGGTGTCGACATTGATACCCTCGATTTTGAGGCCTCTTACGGCCGCACGTCGATGGAATATTACGACGGCTTCGTTTTTGGCTTTTATGCTGAAACCCGCCCGGACCTGCCGGCCATCGCCAGCGGTGGCCGCTATGACGCGCTGACGCGGCAGCTGGGGCAGGGGGCAGAAATTCCTGCCATCGGGGGCGTGCTGCGTCCCGATCTGATGCTGATGCTCGAGGAGGGCCAGTCATGAGCCTGAAACTGGGAGTGCCGTCCAAAGGGCGGCTGATGGAAAAGACCTTTGACTGGTTTGCCAAGCGCGGCGTGACACTGGCCCGCACCGGATCTGAGCGCGAATACGCCGGCGCGATTGAGGGCGTCGAGGGCATGGAGCTGGTTTTGCTCTCTGCTGGTGAAATTCCGCGCGAGCTGGCAGCCGGACGTATCCATCTTGGCGTCACCGGCACCGATCTGGTGCAGGAAAAGCTGCCGCTCTGGGAGCAGCAGTTGCAAGAGCTTGAGCCTTTGGGCTTTGGGCATGCGGATCTGATTTTGGCGGTTCCACAGTGCTGGATTGATGTCGATACGCTGGATGATCTCGACGCGGTTGCCGCCTCGTTCCGGCTGCAACACGGACACCGTTTGCGGATTGCCACCAAATACCACCGGCTGGTGCGCGAGTTCCTGACCGAAGCGGGCGTGGCCGACTATCAGCTGGTCGACAGTCAGGGTGCCACCGAGGGCACGGTGAAGAATGAAACCGCCGAAATGGTGGCGGATATTACCTCAACCGGCGAAACCCTGCGGGCCAATCACCTCAAATTGCTGTCGGACGGTCTGGTGTTGCAGAGCCAGGCAACGCTCTGGCGCAGCCGTACGGCGCAGTACTCTTCTGAAGAACGTGCAGCCCTGAAGGCCTTGACTGGCCTTATCGACGGCTAGCTCCCGGGCCGTGCACTACGCGCATCAGAGACTTGTTTCGAAAGAGGCGCGGCAGACAGCCTGCGCCTCTTTTGTCTTGCAGGGGCGAGCTGCAAATGGAGCTGGCAAGTTAAAGGGGCAGAGAGACCACTGCCAGACCGCTGCGAGACCACTGGGCTGGCCGCAGACAGGCTGACAGTCTGTTGACAGGCTGCTGAAAGGGCGCGCAACCGCCCCGCGTCAGCGGGGCTAGGCCCAACGCGGAAAGGGGATCTTTGATCCCCGCCTCCGGGGCGGGAGAGCTGCCTTTTGCCCAGTTGGCTACGCCTGCGCCAGGCGAAGCGGTTCTCAGAGCCATGCGCGGATCTGTTCTTGGCTCCTGTACAGCCAAAGGTGTCATGAATGGCCTTAGAGCACGCCAATTTCTGCCAGGGCCTGGGACAATTCCAGTGGCAATGGCTCTTCCGCCTCCCGCCCTTGGGGCATATCGGCGGGACTGTCTTCGGGCTTGAGGTAGCGCCAGCCCTGAAAGGGACGTTTTGGCGCAGTGTAAGTGCGGTGCAATTCGGGGTCCAGTATGATGGCGCAGCGGCGAATGCCATCCTCGCCAATAACTTCATCCATGCGCAGCACGCGCTGCCGACACTGGATCAGCCCCTTGATAACCCAGTATATTGAGCCACCTTGAACAATCTCTGGCTCTCGCTTTGGCCACATGCGGGTCACATGGCGCGGTAAGCCTTCGGGCAGCCGGGCGCGGTATTGCTCCTGCCAGTCCTGCAGGCCTTCAACACTTTCCGTGCCCACAGACAGCTTCACCAGGTTCATGTAGTTATCCACAGTTTCTCCACAGAGTCGTCCAGAGCCATGTCTTGATATAGTGTTTCGCGCGTGGCTGCTAGCAAGATCTTGTGGTATGATGCGAATTTATTTCTCAACGATTTGCGATTTCGCCGTTGAGAATTTCCATCAGCCTGTAGTATCGAAGCCGCCAGTCTGCACCAATACACGATCTATTAAGGAATCACTATATGAGCCGCTTTGCTGCCCCCATCGCCGCACAGATCTGGGATATGAAATACCGTTTCAAGCAAGCGGATGGGACTCCCATCGATGTGACCGTTGAGGACAGCTGGCGCCGCATCGCCCGTGATCTCGCCCGGGCCGAGGATAAGCCCGCCGTCTGGGAAGAGAAATTCTATCAGGCACTGGAAGATTTCAAATATCTTCCCGCAGGCCGCATTACCGCAGGGGCTGGCACTGCCCGCCAGGTTACGCTGTTCAACTGCTTTGTCATGGGCACAGTGCCCGACAGCATGTCCGGCATCTTTGACATGCTGAAAGAGGCTGCATTGACCATGCAGCAGGGCGGCGGGATCGGCTATGATTTCTCCACCATTCGTCCGCGCGGCGCAGATGTCAAAGGTGTGGCTGCAGACGCGTCCGGACCGCTGTCCTTTATGGATGTCTGGGACGCCATGTGCCGCACCATCATGTCCGCAGGCTCGCGTCGTGGCGCGATGATGGCGACCATGCGCTGTGATCACCCTGATGTCGAAGACTTTATCAGCGCCAAATCAGATTCCGCCCGTCTGCGCATGTTCAACATGTCGGTGCTGATCACCGATGCCTTTATGGAGGCGGTCAAGGCGGACGGCCCCTGGGAGCTGCAGTTCGACGGCAAGATCTATCACACGGTGCAGGCGCGTGATCTGTGGAACAAGATCATGCAGGCCACCTATGAGTTTGCCGAGCCCGGCGTGATCTTTATCGACCGTATCAACAAGGCCAACAACCTCAGCTATATCGAGAACATCTGCGCCACCAACCCCTGTGGTGAGCAGCCGTTGCCGCCCTATGGCGCCTGCCTGCTGGGGTCGATCAACATGGCGCGTCTGGTTTCAAATCCGTTTGAGGCCAATGCCGAGCTTAACCAGGACGCGATGCAAGAGTTGGTCGCCACTGCCGTGCGCATGATGGACAATGTGGTGGATGTGTCCAAGTTCCCGCTGGAAGCGCAGGCGGCTGAGGCCAAGGCCAAGCGCCGTATTGGCCTGGGGGTCACCGGTCTGGCCGATGCGCTTTTGATGTTGGGTCTGGAATATGGCTCGGACGCGGCGGCGCGTCAAACGGACCGCTGGCTGCACGCGATCGCCCGCGCCGCATATCTGGCGTCGGTGGATCTGGCAAAGGAAAAAGGCGCCTTTCCACTGTTCGATGCCGAAGCCTATCTGGCCTCGGGCAATATGATGAACATGGACGAAGATGTGCGCGCCGCCATCCGCGAGCATGGTATCCGCAACGCGCTGCTGACCTCAATCGCGCCCACAGGCACTATCAGCCTCTATGCGGGCAACGTCTCATCAGGCATCGAGCCGGTCTTTGCCTATGCCTATACGCGCAAGGTGCTGCAAAAAGACGGCAGCCGCAGCGAAGAAGAAGTGGTCGACTACGCCGTGCAGATGTGGCGCGACAAATTTGGCGACAAGGCGCTGCCGGACTATTTTGTCAACGCCCAGACCCTGCCGCCCTCAGCGCATGTCAAGATGCAGGCCGCAGCGCAGAAATGGATCGACAGTTCGATCTCCAAAACCATCAACTGCCCGGAAGACATTTCGTTTGATGACTTTAAAGACGTCTATATGCAGGCCTGGGATCAGGGCTGCAAAGGCTGCACCACCTATCGTCCCAATGATGTGACCGGATCGGTTCTGTCGGTCTCCGAGAGCGCCGATACCGCACCCGGTGAGACAGCAAGCGCGCCGCATGTAACCGACATGGGCGCGAATGGCGCCGAAGTTGTCTATATGTCCGAGCCGCTGGACCGTCCACAAAGCCTGGAAGGCCATACCTACAAGCTGAAATGGCCAGATTCTGAGCACGCAATCTATCTGACCATTAATGACATAATCATCAGCGATCACCGTCGCCCCTTTGAGGTCTTCATCAACTCTAAGAACATGGAACACTACGCCTGGACGCTGGCGTTGACTCGCATGATATCGGCTGTGTTCCGTCGTGGCGGTGATGTTTCCTTTGTGGTCGAGGAGCTGAAAGCGGTCTTTGATCCGCGCGGCGGCGCTTGGGTGCAGGGCAAATACATCCCTTCGATTCTGGCTGCCATTGGTGGTGTGATCGAGACTCATATGGTCAAGACGGGCTTTCTGGAAGGGGAGGGGATGGCATTGAAATCCGACCCCAAAGCAGAGGTGGTCGCCTTGAATGTTCCGCGAGGCAAGGCATGCCCTAGTTGTGGTCAGTTCGACATGCAGATGATTGAAGGTTGCATGACTTGCCGCAGCTGCGGCCATTCCAAATGTGGCGGGTGAGATACTTAGCCCTTTTTTGTCAGTTGTTCTGACTACCAATTATTGGCCACCGGCCGGGTTAGAGTGTCCATTCTGCAAGCATAAGAAGTCTATCGGGCGGAAACGCCCGGTTTTCTCGTTCTAAGCCCCTGAAACACAATGCCCAGGGTTCGACTCTGTCCCAAGGGATATGGTGCGGAAGTGAGTTCGGCCAAAACCGAATTCGAAGTAATTTTCATCCGATTTGGTATTAACCAGAGCAGGGATGCAAAGGCTATTGCTCCTCGTCATGTATGAAGCGGCTTGCCCTACCTGGTGGGCGATCCGGAGCACAGTGTGGCCCCCATGAGATCAAAGCGTCTAATGGGGCGGCCTTGTCTGCTGACCAAGGGGATAAGTTTCCCCCGATGGTAAACAACCCGATGGCCTCTGACCTACGGAAACTCTTCATAGTCTGGAACGCAAATGGGGCGGCCAAAGGCCACCCCATTTTATCGTAGCTTTATATCTGGTCTATGTACGGCTTGCTGTTCGTGCGCGCAGCGCTGCCTCTATCCGCGCATACGCCCGTAAAACCTCGTTTCGGGAATGCCCGCCATCACAACAACGGCAGGGGAGCAAAGCAGCCCCTGTGTCTGTGATCTGATATCCGAGCGCGAGAAAAGTCTACCGTGCTGCAGTAGCCAATAAATCAAGGTGGTGCTGCCATTGCATCACCGAGAGGCAGGCGATTTCCTGGCATAGCTGAAATGGGTGCCTGTCTACCCAGAGATGAACAAACGGCGCTCGGAACTTCTGCACAAGCCATATCGAGATGTCGCAGATATCCCGATGGAGGGAGCAGCCGTCGGGGGCAGAGCCCCGTCGACGGGTGTGTTGCAGCTGACAGCCCGAGACTGTTTCAGTTGACATTGCAGATCGGTGCTGGCCCAGAACGCGACATACCCGTCGTTCAGAAACCTTGAACTGACTACGAACATGGTCGATGCAGGCCCGCCTACGCGAGGGGCTCAGGGGCTCCGCCCGTTCAGGCCTGACTTGATCCGCAGGACCAATTCCTAGACGGCCATCAATCCCGGTGCGGCTTCCTTCAGGATCAACTCATCCAATGTCAGATCAGAAACCGCGCGATGCAGACGCTCGTTCTCTTTCTGTAGCCGCTTCAGTTCCTTGAGTTGTTCCGTGCCCATTCCACCCGTCGCCATTGTCGCTCGGACCAATGGCGCTCTCAATGGCTCCATTCTTCTTCCAGCGGTAATAGGTTTGTTCAGTCACGCTGATCTGTCTGATTGCATCAATCCGGGGCATGCCTTGCCCATCAGAACGTCAACTCCGGCTTGGGTCTCTTAATGGCCATCGTTGGTCCTCCGCTTTCCCAACTATAGGGGCGGACACTTCAAAGGGGGAGGCTCACATTGCGAGAAAAGGCTGGCTCCCTTGTTTTAAGGGGGAATTTGTTTGACTCCGCATTGATGAAATCCTCGGTCATTTCGGACGAGTTCCGGCAACGGTTTCTCGTCACACCGGGGCATGAAAACACGTTTGAGGCCCGCGCCACTGTTTTTGACGGACCGGAACACTACCATGCTGCGCTGAACAGCCCTGATCTTGGGATAGATGAAAACTGCATTTTGTTCATCCGCGGCACAGGCTGTGTTGGCTTTCCCGGCTCGGCCGAAGTTGTAAATATGCAGCCGCCTGACGCCCTGATCAAACAAGGCATCAGGCATTTGCCAACGGTCGGAGATGGGCGCCAATCCGGCACCTCAGAAAGCCCGTCAATTTTGAACGCCTCGCCTGAATCTGTTGTCGGAGGCGGGCTGGCATATTTCCAAAATGGAGACCGGTTAAAGCTCGATTTGAATGTGCGCACCCTGAAGACCCTGGTCGATCCGGCGGAATGGCAGGCGCGCAAGGACAGCTGGACCGCGCCTGAGCTGGAAAACCAAACGCCGTGGGAAGAATTATACCGCAAGAACGTTGACCAATTGGCTGATGGCGGTTGCTTCGATTTTGCGGCGAAATACCAAAAGACCCGGACCCTGTTGCCGCGCGATAGCCATTGACGGCATCATTCGTGACAACACTGGTCCCAGTTGGGAGATCTTATGAGCAATCTACCTGCACATCTGGACCTGCGTGATGACCGGTTTTTGCGACTGGTTCACCCCGTTGCTCCGCTTTCAAGGATTGCGGATGGCTTCACCTGGACAGAAGGCCCGGTGTGGTTTGGCGACCATGACTGTTTACTGTTTTCTGACATCCCATCCGAACGCGTGATGCGGCGGAGCGAAACGCAGGGCGTTTCGGGATGCGTCTGGCTTCAACAACGGTAGTACGCGCGATCACAGCGGCCGATTGCTGGGCTGCCGTCATGGCACACGGGATGTTGTGAGAACCGAAATAAATGGCGCGCTGAGCGTGCTCGCATCCTCCTATCAGGGCAAACGTTTGAACTCTCCAAACGATCTTGTGGTGTCATCAGATGGCGCTGTTTGGTTCACAGATCCCACTTATGGAATACTCTCCAACTCTGAAGGGTACCAGGCAGAGCCCGAGCAAGACGCGCGTCATGTTTTTCGTATTGACCCGGTGACAGGGCAGGTGGCGCCTGTGGTTTCTGACTTCAATCAGCCCAATGGGCTTGCGTTCAGTCGCGATGAAAAAAGACTGTATATCGCGGAAAGTGGCGCCAGCCACGACAGCAAGGTTGCCGCGGTCATTCGGCAATTTGATGTCGTTGGATCATCCCTCACGGATCGCGGAATTTTTGCCACGATCGATTGTGGTGTGCCGGATGGGTTTCGCATCGATTCAGTAGGAAACCTGTGGTCTTCGTCTGCAGACGGCGTGCATTGTTTTTCTCCCGATGGCACTTTGCTGGGCAAAATTCTGGTGCCGGAAACAGTATCGAACCTGTGTTTTGGCGGGCGCAATGGACACAGCCTGTTTATCACGGCAACCACCTCGGTCTTTCAGATTTTTGTCAATACCAATGGCGCCGAGGCATGGACAGCCAGGCCGGACTAAGGACCAGGAGCGCCTCTCTGCTAAGCCGGATCATCGCAAGCCAAGCCCGATCCATCCGGTGCTGGGCGTGAAACGCGAGGCGCATAGTCGTGGAATGGTCGCGAGGCGCGGGCCGCTGTTCCCTTAGCTGTGGCCTCTTTAGCGGCGTGAGCGGAGTTTATCGCGAGGTAGGGGCAGGGGGCATTCCTGTCACTTTTTCCCCGTGCTGAAAATGCCGTGAAACGTCAGCTGACGATACAGAAAATGATTCGTTCATATCCACGTTACGGGGTTGAGTGGTCTCAATATGCTGTCCTAAAGAGTGTAGTCCCACCCGCCGGACACAGACATCCGAATGGTATTGGTAATTTTTTCGGACCAAATTTTTCCCCCATTTTTCCCTCAGAGAGCAAGATCAAAAATAGGCAGGATTTGGGGAAACATGTGAAATTGCGGCGTTAAAGTGGCAAAAATTGCTGAAATGAGTGTCTTTTAGACCAATTCGGTCGATTTGGCTGCGGCCTCAGAAAACTGGCATTTCCGCGTTCGTATGGCACCCGGCTGGTCTGGATCGGGGAAAGAAACACTTGCGTGACTGCGTGTTACCAATAGAATTTGCTAAGGTGAGGGTATGTCACGCATCCATTGTCCGGAGGAGGTGCCGCGACAGGGGGAAAAAAATAGGTGCAGCCTGAACACCACTTTGTTGCGTGCTGTTTGCTCAGCCGAGCAGTCACGGCATGAAATTCCTTGGGAGGAAACATGACAAATTCAATCAACCGCAGAAAATTTCTGCGAGGTTCGGCCGTTGCCGGCGCCGCTGCGTTAGCAACACCAGCAATTGCAGAAAGCCACGGCGTAACACTCAAGATGCAGGCGGCCTGGGGCGGCGGTATCTTTCTTGAAAACGCGCAGTCCTTTGCGGCGCGTGTCAACGAGATGTCTGGTGGCTCACTGACAATCGAAGTTCTGTCGGTGGATGCGGTTGTGAAAACCAGCCAAATGCAGGACGCGGTGCACCGCGGTGTTCTGGACGCAGCCCACTATGTGCCTGCCTACTGGTATGGCAAATCCAAATCTGCTTCGCTGTTTGGCACAGGCCCCTGCTTTGGCTGGTCCAGCCAGGAAGTGCTGGGCTGGGTCTATTCAGGCGGCGGTCAGGAACTCTTTGACGAGTTGATGTCAGAGCTGCGCCTGAATGTTGTGTCTTTCTTCAACTCTCCTATGCCGGCACAGCCGCTGGGTTGGTTCCAGGAGCAGATCACAGACGCGTCCCAGATGAAGGGCCTCAAGTACCGGACTGTTGGTCTGGCGGCCGATGTCATGCTGGAAATGGGCATGTCAGTTGTTCAGCTTCCCGGTGGTGAAATCCAGCCTGCGATGAAATCAGGTCTGATTGATGCGGCCGAGTTCAACAACCCGACGTCTGACCGTGACTTTGGTATGCAGGATGTCTCAAAGAACTACATGCTGGCCTCTTATCACCAGTCACAGGAATTCTTTGAAGTCACCATCAACAAGGACAAGTTCAACAGCCTGTCCGATGAGCACAAAGCGATCATCAAAAACGCATCCATGGCTGAAAACTCTGGTTTCTACTGGGGCAACACCAAGCGTTATTCCGATGACCTGATCAAGCTGCAGGAAGCTGATGGCGTCGCCGTTCACCGCACACCTGACTCCGTCATGCAAGCACAGCTGGTTGCATGGGATGCGGTGGCTGCGCGCATCGCCGACGATGATCCGTTCTTTGCCAAGGTGATGGAATCGCAAAAGGCCTACGCCAAGGATGTGATGAACTATCTCAACCTGAACCAGCCTGACTACAAGCTGGCGTATAAGCACTACTTCGGTTGATCGCGCTGCAATAGAACTAGACGATGTCCGGGGGCCTGAGTTGGCGTCCGGACATTATACGCTTGGGAAAGCGCCAGATATCCAAACGGTCCGTGAGGGAGTACCAGAACCATGAAATTCGTATATGCCATCGAGGGCCTCAGCCTATGGGTTGGGCGCGCCTTTGGATGGTGCATCATGATCCTGACGCTGTCTGTCGTCTATGAAGTATTTGTGCGCTACGTGCTGAACTCGCCTACTGTCTGGGCCTTTGATATGATGGTTCAGATGTACGGCGCGCTGTTCTTGATGTGTGGCGCCTACGCCCTGGCGCAAGATACCCATGTGCGGGCCGACGTGATCTATCGCCTCATCCCGGTACGGGGGCAGGCGGCTTTGGACTTTGTGCTCTATTTCCTCTTCTTCTTTCCGGGTATTCTGGCCCTTGTCTGGTACGGCTATGAAATTGCCTCCGACAGCTGGCGCTACAAAGAAGTGAGCTTTAACAGCCCCGCCAGTATCCAGATCTACTTTTTCAAATCGCTTATTCCGCTCTCCGGTGGCCTGCTTGTGATCCAGGGGATTGCAGAGCTGGTGCGCTGTGTGATGGCTATGCGCTCTGGCGTGTGGCCCGAACGTCTCGCGGATGTGAAAGAAACAGAAGACCTTCTGACCAGCGCTGATCTGGATGAGATCCGCGCCATCACCCCCGGTCGCAACTAGGCCCTTCAGCGCTTCACGAAAGATAAATAGATGACAAATCCCGAAGTTGCCCTGTTGATGCTTGGACTGTTCATTGTCCTTGTCCTGCTTGGTTTTCCGATTGCCTTCACCCTGCTCGCCATGGGCGTCGCCTTTGGCTATTACGCCTATAACCAGGGCGGTGCGATTGAGCAGTTAAGCGATATTTTCAACAATAATATCTTCTATCTGCTGAACCAGAATACCTATTCGGTGATGGAAAACCCGACCCTTGTCGCGATCCCGTTGTTCCTGTTCATGGGCTACGTGGTTGAGCGGGCCAACATTGTTGATAAGCTGTTTTTCTCGCTCTACATGGCGGCGCGCAATTTGCCCGGCAGCCTTGCGATTGCGGCCCTTGTGACCTGTGCGGTCTTCTCGACAGCCTCGGGAATTGTTGGTGCGGTTGTCACACTGATGGGCTTGCTGGCCTTTCCGGCGATGGCCAATGCCAACTACAACAAGAGCTTTGCTGCCGGTGTGATCTGCGCAGGCGGCACGCTCGGCATCCTGATCCCGCCGTCAATCATGCTGATTGTCTATGCGGCCATCGCGGATCTTTCGCCGCTGCGCCTCTATGCGGCGGCTGTGTTTCCCGGTGTGCTTTTGGCTGGCCTCTATATTGTCTACGTTGTCTTGCGCGTCTGGTCGAACCCGTCGCTGGCACCAAAACCCAATCTGGAAGACGTGCCGCCACCAAAAGAGATCTACTGGAACCTGCTGGTCAGCTTTGTACCGTTGACCGTGCTTATTGCGCTTGTTCTTGGCTCCATCCTGGGCGGTCTTGCCACCCCGGCAGAAGCCGCTGCGATGGGGGCGATGGGCGGTATTGTTCTGGCCGTGCTGTATCGGTCGATGAGCTGGACCAAACTGAAGGAAAGCGTGTTTCTGACCGCCAAAGCCACGGCGATGGTTTGCTGGCTGTTTGTGGGCTCATGGACCTTTGCCTCGGTGTTCTCGTATCTGGGCGGCCACGATATTATCGCGCATTGGGTCGGCAGTATGGACCTTGAGCCGTGGGA
Source organism: Phaeobacter sp. SH40 (assembly GCA_965641885.1). Taxonomy (GTDB): domain Bacteria; phylum Pseudomonadota; class Alphaproteobacteria; order Rhodobacterales; family Rhodobacteraceae; genus Pseudophaeobacter. The sequence continues at coordinate 869,271 of OZ282574.1, forward strand.
ATTCCTCGTGCTGGCGCAGATCATTATCTTCCTGTTGGGCTGGCCTCTGGAATGGTCGGAAATTCTGATCATCTTTGTGCCGATCTTCCTGCCGCTGCTCGAAGTGTTTGGCGTGAACCCGTATTTCTTTGCGATGCTCGTCGCGCTGAACCTGCAAACCTCGTTCCTGACACCGCCCATGGCCATGTCGGCTTATTATCTCAAAGGGGTGCTGAAGAACCAGATTGAGCTGATGGAGATTTTCCGAGGCATCATGCCCTATCTGGCGATTGTGATCCTGACGATGGTCCTGATGTATCAGTTCCCCGGCATCGCGCTGTGGTTCCCTGACTACCTCTTTGGAGAATACATCCCGTGATCAAAGAGGCTTATAAGCTTACCGCGACCGAGGCCCTGGCGCTTTGCGCCAGGGGCAAGCTTACATCGGAAGATCTGGTCAAATCCTGTCTGACACAGATCACCGAGACGGATGACGCGATCAGTGCCTGGGCCTATCTTGACCCAGGCGCTGCCATCGCGCAGGCGCAAGAGTGTGACCGGATCCGCAAAGCAGGCCTGGCCATTGGCCCGCTGCACGGTATTCCGGTCGCGCTGAAGGACATCATCGACACGGCCGATATGCCCACGGCTCGCGGAACGCCGATCTTTCGCGGCCGCCGCTCGGGCAATGACGCCCGTCTGGTTGAGCTTTTGCGCGGCGCAGGTGCTGTGATCCTGGGCAAAACGGTCACAACAGAGCTGGCCTTTGTGCACCCAAACGGCACGCGCAATCCGCATAATGGCGATCACACGCCCGGTGGCTCTTCCAGCGGATCTGCTGCGGCCGTTGCGGCGCTTCATGTGCCACTGGCGATTGGCACCCAAACCAACGGCTCGGTGATCCGGCCCGCATCGTTTTGCGGCACCTTTGGGTTCAAACCCACCCGTGGGGTGATCTCGCGCGCAGGCGTGTTGCAGACCTCGGCCTCGCTTGATCAGGTTGGCTGCTTTGGTCGCACGCTTGCCGATGTGGCGCTGCTGACGGATGTGATTGCCGGCTATGACGGCCGCGACAGCACCAGCTTTGCGCGCCCGCGTCCCGGCATGGCCGCAGGTGCGGCAGCAGAGGTTCCTGTCACACCAGAGCTGATCTGGTTTGATTTGCCGTTCAATGACCGCCTGTCCGAGGCTGCGCGCGAAGGTTTTGATGCCGTGTTGGACGTTCTTGGCCCGCAAGTCACGCGCCTGGCGCCTGCCGACACGCTGTCCAATCTGGTCGCGGTGCAGGCGCGCATCCACGAATACGAGATTTGCAAACATCAGGCAGAGGTCTTTGACGGCCACTGGGACCAGATCAGTGAAACCCTCAAGCCTGTCATCACTCGCGGGCGGCAGATTACCCAGGCCGAATATGAAGACGCGCTTGCGGTCAAAGCCTCGGCAGAGGCCTTCTTTGAAGACTTCTTTGTTGAGTTCGATGCGATCATTGCCCCTGCGGCTGCAGGCGAAGCGCCCAGATTTGATGCCGGCGGCACGGGCGATCCGATTTTCTGCACCTTGTGGACACTGGCGGGCCTGCCCTGCGTGACCCTGCCGTTGCTGGTCGGAGAGACCGGCCTGCCCATTGGTGTACAGCTGATTGGCCCCGCCGAAAAAGACGACCGTCTGTTGCGTACCGCGCGCTGGCTGCAGGGCCAGCTGGCGGCTGCGGCGGAATAATTGAAAGGATACGAGCATGTCATACGCAGTTAAACTGGTGGTCGGGCTGATCGGGACGGCACTCCTGTGCGTCTTCATCGGGGGCCTATCCCAAAGTATCTCATCGGGCTTTGCAGGATTTAAGGGCGGCGCCCCTTTCATGATCATCGCAATTGTAGTCTGCGGCATGGCCGTTTACGATTTCTTTGACGAATGCGTCCGGAAGAAAAAATGACCAAACCACGGCTTTGGATCACCCGCCGCCTGTCTGACGCGACGCTGACGCGCGCCCAACGGGACTATGATGTGGTCATCAACCACGATGACACTCCCGGCACTGCGGCGGAATTGATCGCGGCCAGCGCTGAGTTTGATGCCATTATTCCCTGCCATTCCGAGCATTTCAGCTCTGATGTGGTGGCGCAATTCTCCGACCGGCTCAAGATCGTCGCCAACCATTCGGTTGGTGTTGATCATTGTGATCTGCCCGCCCTCAAAGGGCGCGGTATTGTGGTGACCAATACGCCTGATGTGCTGTCGGATGCGACCGCCGAGCTTGCTATGTTGCTAATGCTGGGAGCTGCACGCCACGCAGTTGCGGGGGACCGGATCGTGCGCAGTGGCGCATGGGACAGCTGGTCGCCGGCCTTTATGGTTGGCAAACAGGTGACTGGCGCACGGCTGGGCATCATTGGCATGGGGCGTGTCGGCCTTGCCTTTGCCGCCAAGGCCCGTGGGTTTGACATGGAAATTCACTATTACAACCGCAGTGAACTGTCTGCTGAGCAGGCTAAAGGCGCCATCTATCACGACAGCGTTGAAAGCCTGCTGGGCGTTGCCGACTTTTTGTCGCTGCATTGCCCCGCCACGCCTGAAACTACGAATTTGATGAATGCAGACCGTTTTGCGCAACTGCCTGCGGGGGCGGTGATCGTCAATACCGCGCGCGGTGCTTTGGTGGATGAGACGGCCTTGCTCGATGCCCTTGCGCAGGGCCAGATCTCGGCAGCGGGGCTAGATTGCTTTCAGACAGAGCCGGGCGGCAACCCGGCATTTGCCGCGCATGACACGATCTTTATGTTGCCTCATATTGGCAGTGCAACCCGCAAAACCCGCGATGCGATGGGCTTTCGTGCCCTCGACAATCTTGATGCCTTCTTTGCAGGACAGACGCCCGGCGATTTGCTTTAACACTGTCTAGCGGCGGGGGCAGCTCCCGCCGCGCAGGCATTCCCCCAGCTGTACGCATGACATTGGTGCGAGCAGGCGTGCCAGAGGTGGCAAAAGCGTGGTGCGCCAGGATGTGTCGCAAAACCTGCCGCTTTTCTTTGGGGACGCAAGGTGTCAAACATAGGCAATGTCGAAAAAGACCCTCAATAAAGCCAATCTCGAAGCGCTTGGTGCCGACAGGCTGGCGGCCCTGCTGATCGAGGTCAGCACCGGCAGTGCTGAGATCAAGCGCCGATTGCGGCTGGAGTTGTCGCACAGCCTTGGAGCGTCGGAACTTGCCCGTGAGGTCAGCAAACGTCTGACCGCGCTGCGCAAATCAACTGGTTTTGTCAGCTGGCGCAAACGCAAGGCGCTGATCAAAGATCTCGACACGCAGGTTGTGATGATTGTCGAAAAAATCGCACCAGAGGACGCAACCATTGCGTTTGATCTGTTGTGGCGGTTCATCGAGCTGGCGCCCTCGGTCTATGAACGTGTCGATGACAGCCGCGGCGATGTCGGCACTGTCTTTCGCAGTGCAGTCCTGCATTTTGAAAGCATAGCCCCCCTTGCGCAGATTGACCCTGCAGCGCTGGCCGAGCGGGTCTGGACCGTTGTGCAGGACAACGGATACGGCGCGTGGGACGGCATCATCCCTCTTATGGCGCCAGCCCTTGGGGCCACAGGTCTTGCGCGCCTGAAGGCCGAGGTGGAGGCCTATGCAGCCGCGCCTCTTGAGGAAGAGTCCGAAGATCACGAAGCGATCCAGTTTCTGCGCCAGCTGCGCGAGGGCAACAGCTATGCGGCTGACCGCAAAAAGCGTTTTGTCCAAGGCTGCCTGCAGGAAATCGCGGCCTCTTCCGGCGACACAAATGCCTATATTGCGCAATACTCTGAAGAGGATTTGAAACGCAAAGACATCGCGGCCGAGGTGGCCGGGCTCTTGCTCACCGAAGGGCGGGCTGAGGCCGCAGTTGAGCTGCTCCTTGCGGCTGACCGCGACGCAAGCACCGCTGAACAAGAGGTCTGGGACGATGTCTATATCGCCTGTCTGGAGGCACTGGGGCAAAGCGAACAGGCCCAGGCGCACCGCTGGGCTAGCTTCTCGGCGAGCCTGAACGCGCGGCATCTGCGTGACTATCTGAAGGCTCTGCCGGACTTTGACGATGTTGAGGCGGAAGATCTGGCGATGACACATGTTGCAATGGATCCGGATTTTTCACGCGCGCTGCGGTTTTGTATCGACTGGCCCGATCTTCTGACTGCAGCCCGTTTGATCGAGGACCGTGCCGCCGAAATTGACGGCGATCGCTTTTTGATGCTGGGCGCAGCTGCCGAGGCTCTGCGGTCAAGACATCCGCGCGCCGCTGTGCTGCTTTGGCGCGCCATGATCGACACCACGCTGGCGCGGGGGCGGTCCGCGCACTATGGCCAGGCGGCTGAGCTTCTGGCGGAGTGCTCATTGCTGGATGCACAGATCACAGACTATGGTGCATTTCTCAGCCACGAGAGCTATATTCAAACGCTTCAAGACGACCATGGTCACAAATCTTCGTTTTGGGCTAAGGTGCACGAGCCGGGGCGCGCATAGCGTTCTGTACCCCGATTGCATAAGGCGCAGGGTATATTGGGCTAGAGTACTGGTCCTTTGGAATACGCTATAAAAATATGATGCGTTCGGAGGAAACACGTGCCTTTTGTTGATCTCACTACAGATACTACAGGCGAGCCGGCCAATGCCTTGGCGCAGCCGGTACGGGCGTATCTCAGCCAAACGGTTGGGCTGGCGCTTCCGATGACATATCAAGCTCTTGCCAGAGCACTGGAGCTGAGGCCCCCCAATACCATCCATCAGCTCACAATGGCGTTGGAATGCCTGATCAAAGAAGATGCCGCCGCCGAGCACCCCTTGATCGCAGCACTGGTGGTTAGCAAGGGAAGAGGCGGCTTGCCTGCACCGGGGTTTTTTGACTGCGCGCGGCGTGTGGGCTGTTTTGGCGGTGAGCCTGAGGGAGCTGAAAGTGCTGCGTTCTACGCTGAAGAGCTCCAAAAAGCCGTGGAATTCTGGCGCCCGCGTGCGCAGGACGCCCAGGACGTGCAGGATGATGGCCAGCTGTGACAGCCATCGCGCCGAAGGTTTGACCATCACCGACCTGCTTCAACCTCCTTCGTGAGGCGCGGCTCTTTGATCCGGGCAACGCTTGTATGTTTCAGGCTGCGTAGGAGAGCCGTGAGAGCGCGCTGCAAATCGCTCGCCCGACTGCCTCGCCTCGTATCAGGACAGTATCAGGGCAGTATCAAGGTAGGACCAGGGGTGAAAAGGAGCTTGAACGCATCGCACATCATTGGCAGCTTGACGCGGCTGGCGTTCTATTTGGGAATGTCGGACAGAGAGAGGTTTCACATGTCCTTTTCACCTGAACGCCCGGGCACCAGTTCGTGACCGCAGAGCCCACCCGACCCTGGCTTGTTCTGGCGGGGCTGGCGCTCGGCGTCACGGTCACAAACGGATTTGCCCGCTTTGCTTATGGTCTGATGCTTCCCGCGATGAAATCCGAGATGGGCTGGAACTTTGCTCAGGCTGGATGGTTGAACACGGCCAATGCGCTTGGCTATGTTGCCGGAGCGATCCTGACCATGGTGCTGATCCGGCACGTCTCGCCGTCGCGTCTGTTTGCCTTTGGACTGATTACCACCACCCTGGCGCTCTTGCTCACCGGGCTGAACGCCGCGCTTTGGTGGCAGACACTCTGGCGTATTCTGGCAGGGGCTTTGGGGGCGATGTCTTTTTCCACGGCCGGGGCCTTGGTCGCAGGCCTGTTTCGCGATGATCCCCGCCGCAACGCGCTGGCGATTGCCATCCTGTTTGGCTGCGGCGGCGGGGTGGGGATTGTATTGGCCGGCGCGGTACTGCCGCTTTTGCTCGATCTCTATGGCCCCGGTGCTTGGCCTGTTGGCTGGATTCTCATCGGCATTGCCAGCCTGTCCTTTTTGCCATTGGGGCTGTGGGCCGCCATGCAGCTGCGCCCCTCCACCTCTCAACAGATCAAATCGGCCCCTTTACCGCTGCTGCGCATGCTGCCCGAAATCATTGGCTATGCCGGGTTTGGACTGGGATATATCGTTTATCTGACCTTTTTGTCCGCCTGGATGACCGACCAGGCCGCAGGCGCCGGGTTTATCACGCTGGTCTGGGTGATCCTGGGCCTGTGCATCTGCGTCTCTCCACTGGTTTGGCGCCCTGTTTTGGCCAGGTATGCGTCCGGCTTGCCGCTGGCTCTGATCCTGACCGGAATCGCCATTGGCTCTGCCTTGCCCGTGGTGTTGCCAAGCGGCCCCGCCTTGTTGTTCTCTGCGGTGGTGTTTGGGTTGTCGGTGTTTATGGCGCCCGGGGCCGTTACAAATTTCACCCGTAAGAACCTTTTGCCCGAACAATGGGCCCCGGCGATCAGCCTGTTCACCGTGGTGTTCGCCATTGCCCAGACCCTCGGCCCCTATGGGGCTGGACTGGTCGGAGATCTGTACGACAATATCGGGGTCAGCCTGTTGGTCGCGGCCGGGCTTATGCTGGGGGCGGCAGGTGTATCTCTGCTGCAAAAACCGCTTTAAACGAGAGATCACCCTGGGGCCACTGCACGCCGCTGGGGAACTGAAAAACAGGAGTGACAATGCAAAGCCGCAAGACCCCAATGGCCTTTCGAACCTGCGGGCTGACTAAGGTCTACGGAAGCGGCCATTCGGCTGTACACGCGCTGCGGGGCGTTGATCTGGAGATCCCTTCCGGTGACATTGTTGTCTTGCTGGGGCCGTCGGGATCGGGGAAATCGACCCTTTTGAACATCATTGGTGGTCTGGACCGGGGCACCGAGGGGGAGGTCTATTTCCGGGATCTTTGCCTCAGTCAAATGCCGGATGCGCAGCTGACACGGTACCGCCGCGATCATGTTGGTTTTGTCTTTCAGTTTTACAACCTCATGCCCAGCCTCACGGCCCGTGAAAATGTCGAACTGGTGACCGAGATTGCCACCGATCCGATGGATCCCGATGAAGCCCTGGCCCTGGTCGGCCTGCGCGAGCGGGTGGATCATTTCCCAGCGCAGCTTTCAGGCGGTGAGCAACAGCGCGTGGCCATTGCCCGTGCCATTGCCAAACGCCCCGAAGTGCTGTTCTGCGATGAGCCCACTGGCGCGCTCGACAGCACGACGGGGCGCGCGGTCCTTCAGGTGTTGCGGGACGTGAATGCAGAGCTGGGCTCGACCATTCTGATGGTGACCCATAACGCCAATACCGCCGCCATGGCGGACCGGGTGATCTATTTTGCCGATGGCGGCATTCTCAAGGTGGTCGAGAACGCCGAAAAACTCAGCCCCTCCGAGATCAACTGGTGAGCCCACTGATGAGCCCACTGGATCATAAGCTGCTGCGCGATCTCTGGCGCATGAAGGGGCAGGTTCTGGCCATCGGCGCCGTTATCGCGGTTGGGGTATTGATGCTGGTGATGATGACCGGGCTTGTCACCTCCCTCGGCGAAACGCGCACGGCCTATTATGAGCGCTACCGGCTTGCCGATGTATTTCTGCCGGTAAAGCGCGCGCCAGAACGGCTGGCCACGCGGCTGGCGCAGATCTCTGGGGTCGCCAGCGTCGAGACGCGGATTGCAGGCCGCGCCCTGATCGATCTGCCAGACCAGAGCCTGCCGGTTCAGGCCCAGGCGCTGTCTCTGCCGCAGCACAGGCGCCCGGCGCTGAATGACATCTACCTCACACGCGGTCGCCTGCCCGCGCTGGGGCGTACAGAAGAAATCGTTCTGCTGCAAAGTTTTGCCGCCGCCCATGGGTTGCAGCCCGGCGACAGGCTGGCGGCGACAATGAACGGCAGACGTCACCAGTTCAAAATCACCGGCCTCGCACAAAGCCCCGAGTTTCTTTATGTGACCGCACCAGGAGAGCTGGTGCCGGACGATGCCCGTTTTGGGGTGATCTGGATGAGCCGTCCCGGGCTTGCGGCGGCATATGATCTGGATGGGGCCTTTAACGAAGCGCTGCTGGGTCTGGCCCGTGGCGCCAATGCGCAGAGTATTCTGGACCAGGCCGACCGCCTGATGGCCGCCTTTGGTGGCAGCGGCGGCTACGCGCTGGCGGATCAGATCTCGAACCGGTTCATTGCCGAGGAAATCTCGAATATGCGGGCGTCTGCCACTGGGGTGCCCCCGATCTTTCTCGCGGTGGCGGCCTTTCTGCTCTATATTGTTATCAACCGAATGGTGCAGTCCGAGCGCGAAGAGATCGGGTTGATGAAGGCCTTTGGCTACACCGATATCGAAGTTGGCAGTCACTACTTCAAACTGATTATGGTCATCGCCCTGGGTGGAGCCCTGGTCGGCTGTCTGGGCGGCATTGCCAGCGGGCGCGCGATGATCGAGGTCTATAGTGCCTATTTCAAATTTCCTTTTCTGGTCTTCCGTCTTGATCCGGCCTCCTTTGTGACCGGAGTGACGGTCAGTGTGCTCGCTGCCTCTGCCGGTGGGGTGTTGGTGCTGCGGCAGGTCTTTGCACTGACCCCGGCCACGGCAATGCGACCGCCTGCGCCACCCGATTACAGCCGAACACAGGGGCTTGGCCGGACCCTGACCCGGTTTCTGGACCAACCCAGCCGTATGGTGTTGCGCAGGTTGACCCGGCAACCTGTCCGCATGGCGGGGGCGATGATCGGCATCGCTTGCGGCATGGGGTTGTCTGTGGCGATGATCACGATCTACGCGGGTTTTGACCGGACCATCGATCTGACGTTCTCTGTTGTGGATCGCAGCGACCTCAATGTCAGCTTCACGCAGCCGGTCAGTGACAAAACCCTGTTTGAGCTGCGTCGTATCCCCGGCGTGACACGGGTCGAGGCGGTCCGCTATGTGCCCGCCGTGCTGCGCCATGGCCGCGAGAGCCACCGCGGCGCGATTACCGGCTTGCCGCAGGCCCCGGTGTCCAATCTGGCGCTCAACAGGGCGCTGGACGCAGATATGGCTCCGATCGAGATGCCAAAAACTGGCGTGATCCTGTCCAGCGTGTTGGCCGAGATGCTGGATATCAAAGCCGGAGAAATCCTGACAGTTGAGGTGCGCGAGGGCCGCCAGCCGGATCTGGAGATCCCTGTGGCAGGGATTGCGCAGGCCTTGCTGGGTTCACCCGCCTATATGGATCTTGATGCCCTCAACCAGGCGCTGCGCGAACCCCGCCGGGTTTCGGGGGCTTTCCTGACCATTGATGCGGCACAAGCGGATGCCATCTACGAGACCCTGCAGGGCATGCCAACCATTGCCGGCATCAGCGTCAAGGACGAGGCGCGAGACGCCTTTGAGGTTTTGATGGATACCGGAGCCGGGGCCATTCGTTATGTGATGGGGGCCATCGCCTTTGTTATCACCTTTGGCATTGTCTACAATGCCGCCCGCATTGCCTATGCCGAACGCGCCCGCGATCTGGCCAGCCTGCGGGTCATTGGCTTTACCAAGGCAGAGGTGGGTTTTGTCCTGCTCGGAGAGCTGGCCGTGGTGACGCTGATTTCGCTGCCCGTGGGGGCGATGCTTGGCTATTTTTTGTCCTTCGGCATTGCCGCTGGGTTTTCCACCGACCTCTACCAGATCCCAGCCATCTTTGATCCGGTCAGCTATGGACAAGCGATGCTGGTGGTGCTCTGCGCGGCTGTGGTCTCGGGATGGTTGGTAAAACGTGATCTGGATCGCTCGGATCTGATCAAATCATTGAAGACACGGGAGTAACGCATGGCAAACCCAAAGAAACGGTCGCGGCTGGTTCTGACCATCCTGGTTGGCGGCCTGATTGCGCTGGCCCTGGCGGCGGCGTTCTGGCCCCGTCCGCTGATGGTTGATCTCGCCGAGGTGACACGCGGCGCGATGCGCGTCTCCATTGACGAAGAGGGGCGCACACGGGTCAGTGAGCCCTATGTGGTCTCCACCCCGGTGGCTGGCCGGCTGCAACGGGTGCAGGTCAATCCCGGGGACCCGGTGGTGCGCGGCGAGACCATCATTGTGCATATGCTGCCAACCAATCCGATTGCGCTGGATGTGCGCACCCGCGAGCAGGCACAGGCGGCAGTAAAATCGGCAGAAGCCGGGCTACGCGGCGCCCATGCGGATCTCAGCTCGGCCGAGGCCAGCCGCGATCTGGCCCAGACCGAGTTGAAGCGCACCGGCCAGTTGGCGGAACGCAGCATCGCCAGCCCCGCCGCTCTGGACCGGGCCAAACGCGAATTCCGCATCTCCGAGGCTGCGGTGCAAATGGCAGAGGCCGCCATCGGCACCCGCGAAGCCGATCTGATCACCGCACAGGCCCAGCTTATTGGCTTTGACGATCTCGGTCTTGGCGCTGCCCTGCGTGAAAATGGCTCTGATGACATTCCTCTGTATGCCCCGGCCAGTGGCCGCATCTTGCAAATCATGCAGCAAAGCGCCACCACGCTGCCCGCAGGCGAGCCCATCATGGAGATCGGCGACATCGACGGTGACCTTGAAATCGTGGTGGATTTGATCTCTTCGGATGCGGTGCAGGTCAATCGAGGTGACCCGGTGATCATTGACGACTGGGGCGGCGCTGTTGCCCTGCAGGGAGAAGTCTCACGCATTGATCCCTTCGGCATCACCAAGGTCTCGGCGCTCGGCGTCGAAGAGCAACGGGTGCCGGTCATTGTCACTCTGGCCTCACCAGCGGCAGAGCGGGTTGGGTTGGGGCATGGCTATCGCGTGGAGGCGCGGATTATCGTGTGGCAGGCCGAGGACGTGCTGCGGGTGCCGTCAAGTGCGCTGTTTCGCACAGGGGCGGCCTGGTCTGTGTTTGTCGCGGTGGATGGCCTTGCGATGCAGCGCCAGATCGAGATTGCCCGCAACAACGGCACCGAAGCGCAGGTGCGCAGCGGGCTGAAGGAGGGAGACAGAGTGGTCACCTATCCGTCTGCCGCGATCCGGAGCGGCTCGGCCATTGCCCAACGGGTTCTGGAATAGAGACCGCCGCAGAGCTGCAAAGACCAGCAGAGCACCAATCAGACCATTGCGGCCTCTGGCAGAAGCGCAGAGCCGGAAAGGCGCCATCCTGCCCGCTGCTTGTCGCGCGTCTTCACGTGTCCATCGCCAGCGACTTTGGGTGAGAAAAGCGCGCGACAAGCAGCGGGCGGGGGCGGGCGACTACCAGGCGTCGACATATCGTGCACCTGGAACGCATGCACCAGCCGCGGACAGCGCACGTAAGATTTCCTCTCGTGTCTGTGCAGGATCAATTACGGCGTCGAACTCCAGAAGGCTTGCAGCATTGAGGGCTTTGCCCTGCTCATAGAGCTGTGCGACCAGACGCTGGTATTCCGCCTCACGCTCTTCGGGGTCCGCAATGGCTGCAAGGCGGTCGCGATGGCCCAGCTTGACGGCGCCCTCCAGGCCCATCGCGCCAACTTCGCCGCTTGGCCAGGCACAGCAGAAATGCGGCCGGTCAAAGCCGCCACCTGCCATGGCCATGGCGCCCAGCCCATAGGCCTTGCGCAAAATTACCGTGATCAGGGGCTGGCCAAAATGTGCACCCGCCAGAAACAGTCGCGAGATATGGGCCACTTGCCCGGTCTCTTCTATCGCAGGTCCCACCATAAAGCCCGGCGTGTCGCACAGAGTGACCACCGGTATCCCCCAGGCATCGCAAAGCTGCAGGAACCGCGCGCCTTTATCGCCCGCAGGCGCATCAATGGCGCCGCCCAGATGCAGCGGATTGTTCGCCACAATCCCAACAGACCGCCCCTTGATCCGGGCAAACCCGGTGATCATGCCGCTGCCAAATCCCCGGCGCAGCTCCAGAAAACTGCCTGCATCAACCAGACCGGCAATCGCGTCGCGCATATCATAGGCGCGGGTCCGGTCCACCGGCACGACCGAGCGCAGGCTTTCGGCGGCGTCCTCAACCGGCGAGGCATCATTTGCCACAGGCAGCGCAAGAAGTGTCTTGGCCGCGGCGACAGCCTGAGCTTCATCTTTGGTCAAAACATCAATGACGCCATTGGCAACCTGCGTCTCAGAGGGGCCGATCTCGCGGGGGCCAAAACTGCCCAGACCGCCGCCCTCGATCATGGCGGGGCCGCCCATGCCAATCCAGCTGTTCTGTGTCGCGATGCGGACATTACACACGCCAAAAAGCGCGGCATTGCCGGCAAAGCACAGGCCCGAAACAATGCCTATCTTGGGGCCCTTGTGGGCTGCGAAATGACGAAAGGACGCAACGTTCAACCCCGCCGTCATCAACGTGGCCACATCGTAGTCATTGGGCCGTCCGCCACCGCCTTCGGCAAACAAAACGATGGGCAGGTTGTCGCGCGCCGCCAGCGCGATCAGCCGGTCCATCTTGCGGTGATGATTGTAGCCCTGGGTGCCGGCAAGCACCATATAGTCGACCGCCATTGCGGCCACCGGCCGGCCCCTGACCAGACCTGTGCCACAGATTATGCCATCACCCTGAGTGCGCGATTGCAGCTCAGTCAGGGGGCGTTTGCTGCGTTGCGCCGCCACAGCGAGAGCGCCGTATTCCGTAAAGGAGCCGGGATCAAACAAGTCGTCAATGTTTTCACGCGCGGTGCGCCCGCCATTCTGATGCCGCCTGGCCACCGCCTCGGGTCTGCTGCTGTCGGCCAGCAGGTTCATACGCGCCTCAAACTCGGAAAAATCGGATCGCAGGTCCTCGGTCCCGTGCTGAAGGCTGCCGCTGACCTCGGCGGGCTCAAGCGTGACCAGTGGCTCGCCGCCGCGCAGTTCATCGCCGGGTGACACATGCAGTATGCGCACTATTCCGCTTTCTGTTGCGCGAATATCGTGCTGCATTTTCATAAGTTCAGTCACGAGTAAAATGCTGCCTGCGACAACCTCGTCTCCCTGCGCCACGCGCACGTCGGATACGATGGCGGCATGTTCGGCTTTGATGGTTTTCACGGCAGTCCCCCTGGTTTTCCGGCCAGTTTCAACTGTCCGCTTTGTGCGTTCAGCATGCGATGGTTCCGGCGGCCTGTGGAAAGGACGTGTCGTCACTTCTGTATCGGAATTGTTCAGTCGGCCATAGGCGTTGACTTGCGAGGGGGGCGCGACCCAAGGTGGCCGAGTTTCCAAATCATTCCAAACTGAGAAGTCGCAATATGCAGATCACATCCATGATCAGACGAGCCGCCCAGATTAATCCAAACGGGATTGCGACCATATTTCAGGATCGACAGCAAAGCTGGAGGCAGATGCTGGAGCGGGTCGCCCGTCTGGCTGGTGCGTTGCAAAAACTGGGTATGCAACCAGGCGACAGGGTGGCTCTGCTGTCGCTGAACTCTGACCGTTTCATCGAATACTATTTTGCCGTGGTCTGGGGCGGTGGTGCGATGATGCCGATGAACACCCGCTGGAGCGCTGCCGAATGCGCCTATGCGCTGAACGATGCAGGTGCTGAAATTCTGCTGTGTGACGAGGCCTTCAAGGGCTTGGCGACGGAAATCAAACCGCAAGTGGCGGGGTTGAACACGCTGATTTACTGCGGCGATGCCGCGACGCCGACGGGCATGCTGAGCTATGAAGGCCTGGTGGCCGCGTCGGACCCGGTCCCGGATGCCGGGCGCAGCGGCGATGATCTGGCGGGGGTCTTTTACACCGGCGGCACAACCGGGTTCCCCAAAGGCGTGATGCTGTCACATACCAATTTCTATGTCGGCGGCGTTTCAAATGCCCATGATCTCAATATGCAAGACAGCACCGTCTATCTGCACGCGGCCCCCATGTTCCATATCGCGGATCTGATCTGGTTCAGCGCGCTTACCTTCATGGCGGGCACCCATGTTGTGATCCCCGCCTTCACGCCGGACGGAGCACTGGCAGCAATCGAAAAACACCGCCCGCAGCAGGTGTTGCTGGTGCCGGTCATGCTGCAAATGGTTTTGCAGAGTGAAAAGCTGGCGCAAACGGATATCTCCTCGCTGCAGCAGATCACCTATGGCGCTTCTCCCATCACCGAGGCCGTTCTGAAAGACGCGTTTGAGAAGTTCCCCAATGTTTCCTTTGTTCAGGCTTTTGGCCAGACCGAACTCAGCCCGGTCGCGACCATATTGCCGGCGCAATACCATGTCTTCAGTGGGCCAAAGGCCGGAAAGCTCCGGTCTGCCGGGCGGGCCACACGGGTCTGCGAAATCCGCATTGTCGACGCGCAGCACCGCGATGTTGCACAGGGTGAGGTTGGCCAGATTGCGGTCAAGGGGCCCATCACCATGCTGGGCTATTGGAACAAGCCGGATGTGACAGGCGAGACGATTGTGGACGGCTGGGTCATGACGGGTGATGCCGGATATATGGACCCCGAAGGGTTTGTGTTTTTGATGGACCGGGTAAAGGACATGGTCGTGTCAGGCGGCGAAAACGTCTATTCCGCCGAAGTCGAGAACGCATTGGGCCAACACCCTGACGTCGCCACAAGTGCCGTGATCGGCATTCCCAGCGCGCAATGGGGCGAAAGCGTGCATGCCATCGTCATTCTGCATCCCGGCGTCTCGGTTACAACAGAGGAGCTGCAGGCCCATTGTCACGAATTGATCGCCGGCTACAAATGCCCGCGAAGCATTGAATACCGGACTGATGCGTTTCCGCTGTCTGGCGCAAACAAGGTGCTGAAGACTGAATTGCGCAAGCCCTACTGGAAAGACAAGGACCGGCAAATTTCCTGATCCGACGTCGCAGAAAATTTCAAACAAGCACGGAGTGCCGGGGCAGGTGCCTCGGTCAGGTCATGCCTTAACGGTGTTGGCGCATGTCTTAATGGCTCTGGGGCATGTCTTAACGGCGCTGGAGCCGGTTAAGAGGGGCGTAAGGGTGAAAAGGGGCGGAATAGGTCGTCTGTCGTGACTGATTCTTGCCTCAATTGGCGATTTGCCTGCCCAAAACCAGCAAATCCTTACCGAAACCCCGTGCTTGCCTGTGCGCGCTTCAGCTTTTTTACACCTTCAGTCACCTAATAACGACTTGTTTTTACGTGTATTTGTCTAAACCCCCGGGGCTTATTTTAACGTCAACCGGGGTTTTTCGCGGTTTTTGCCCCATTATGACACGTCAGGCCCGCGTGCATTAAAACTTCCTTAACCATGCCTCATTCTGTCCGCGATCTCGCCCACCCTGCGCAAGATTGAGCCCAATTCCAGCCGCACGACCGAACAAAGATGTGAGTGTGGGAAATTGGAGTGGAACATGAAACATTTTATCGCAGCAGTCGTAACAGCAGCCTCATTGATCGTAGGACTGTCCAAAGGCGCAGAAGCCGCTGATCCGCAAAATGGCGTGAGATCGCTGCCGGGATGGGAAGCGGTTGGACGTCTGAATATTTCCGGCCGCAATATGTGCACCGGCACTCTGGTTGCGTCAAATCTGGTGCTGACCGCCGCGCATTGCCTGTTTGATCCAAAAACGGGCCGGGCAATTGACCCGACAAAAATCGTCTTTGAAGCAGGCCTGATGGGGAGCCGCGCCAAGGCCTCCCGCGGTGTCGCCAAGGCGGTTTTGCACCCCAAGTATCAGCACCGCAACTCGGGCACCGCCCAGATGGGCAGCGACATTGCGGTTCTGCGCCTGACAAAAGCGATCAGCACCCGTGAGATCCGCCCGCTGGAGATGTCCTGGGACGCAAACCGCGGCGATGCGGTTGGGGTTCTGTCCTACAACTACACCCACGCAACCCGGCCCAACCTTGAGCCCAGCTGCAAGGTTCTGGCAAAGCAGAGCACAACATTGGTCACCTCCTGCCGGGTAGAATTCGGCGCCTCGGGTGCACCGGTGCTGCAGGTCACACCAGGCCGCACGCCTCGGCTGGTTTCGGTGGTCTCAGCCAAGGCGGCAATGGGCAGCACGCCGGTGTCGATTGCAACCACGCTGGACTCTTCCCTTTTGAAACTGATGCGGCTGGCCGGCTAACACATCGGGGCCCGCAGGCAACCTTCCCACACAACGCGTTGCCAGATGTGCCATGTACAAAAGGTCCGAGCGAATGCTCGGGCCTTTTGTCTTTAGATCATGGCCGCTAAGAGTGCGCCTGTAGAAAGCGCGACCTTTGGTCAGCGTATCCTCAGCGATCCTGCTAGGGGTGCGTGACCTTGTGAACCGCGCGCAGCAGGGGCTCGATGTCTTTGTCGCCAAGACGCGCCAGGTTCACCCGTCCTCCCTGTACCACGTGAATGCCATACTCCCGCGTCAGGGCGCGCTCTTGGTCAGGGGTCACAGGCAACAGCGAGAACATGCCAGATTGGCGGGCCAGATAGCCGAGGTCGTTGCGACCGAAGCTTTGAACTTCTATTTTTGTAATTTCCTGGCGCAGCTGGCAAACACGCTGCCGCATCTGATCCAGTTCTTGCAGCCAGAGTTTTTTCAGGCCCGCGTCCTGCAGGATCGTGCGCACCACGGAAGGTCCATGATCGGGCGCATGTGAGGCGCCTGCGCGCACAATGGCTGATATGGCGCGCAGCATGCGGGCACGGTCCGCAGGTCTTGTTTTCATGAATAATGCGCCAGCCCGGTCACGGTAGATGCCAAAGGATTTAGACAGGGTGACGCAGATCACGCATTCCGCAAAGCGCGCAGCAATTTGGCGCGCCATGGTGCAATCCGCGTCAAAGCTCTGTGCAAAGCCAAGATAGGCCAGATCTATCCAGGGCACGATGCCGCGTGCCTCCAAAAAGTCCAGCAGGGCGTCGAACTGCGCCGCGGTCATGTCGGCCCCGGTTGGGTTGTGACAGACCCCCTGCATCAGGAAAATGTCGCCGGGCTGCGCCTCTTTCAACCCCTCCAGCATCTGGTCGAACAGGATGTCGCGCCGCAGGGTGTCATAGTAAGGCACCGAACGGAACCGCGCGCCGGCGGCAGTCAGGATCGGACCATAGTTGCCATAGGTCGGAGTTTGCAGCCAGACCGTGGGCCTGGTTGGCATTTGTGCCAAAAGATCAGCCATAACCCTGAGCGCCACTGCACCGCCTGCGGTCTGCGCCGCAACAAAGCTGTCATCATAAAGCTCCGCTCCAATGAGCTCCTGTCCCAGCACACGACAGTAGTCGGCATCGCCTGTCAGGGCGAGGTAGGATTTTGTATCCTGCGTGTCGACCAGATGCTGTTCAGCCAGTTTGACGGACTTGAGCACCGGCGTGCGCCCCAGTTCATCCTGATAGATCCCGACGGTCAGGTTGAGCTTATCTTTACGTGGATCCTGTGCAAAATACTCGGCACCAATCATGATGGGATCGACGGGATAGTCGTCTACCTTTTCAAACATCTCAGATCCTTACTCTTTGTCCGGATTTACGCGTGCTGCCGTGATTTCACACCCCGCCACGCGCACATGTACAAGGCACGGGACGCTTTTGCAGGGCGGGCGGGATGTCATATCTGCCTCCCGCGTGACTGTGGGTATGAGCAACTTTGGTAGGCCTAGAAGCTGGTGATGACGGTTGCGCCGACGGATTGGAATTTGTCCATTTTCATCAGGGCATTGGGGGCTTCGGCCAGGCTGATCCTGTCGCCCACAAGGCGGGCGGGGTCGAGTTTGCCAGAGTTTATCATGTCGAGCATTGCGCTATAGCGGTGCGCCTGCATGCCGTGAGAGCCGAGAATTTCGAGCTCTTTGCCAATCACTTTGGCCATGGGCACCTGTGGCATGGCGTGATCTGCGGCCATGAGGCCGACCTGAACGTGTTTGCCACGCGGCCGCAGGTTCTGGATCGAGTTGAAACAGGTCACAGGGTGGCCAAGCGCGTCCAGCGATACATGTGCGCCGCCTTTGGTCAGCTCGATTACAGCGTCGGCGACATCGCAACCCTTCGCCCCGTTCACTGTTGCAACGGCGCCAAAACCTGAGGCGATTGCCAGCTTTTTGTCGTCGATATCGATGGCGACGACGTTGGCGCCAACGGCGTTTGCGATCATCACTGCCGACAGGCCAACGCCGCCACAACCATGGACTGCAACCCACTGACCAGCGCTGACCTTGCCCTGGTCAACAATGGCCCGAAAGGAGGTGGCAAAGCGACATCCGAGGCTGGCTGCGGTGGCAAAATCCATTGTTTCTGGCAGCGATACCAGGTTGAGGTCGGCCTGGTGGATGCCCACATATTCGGCAAAAGAGCCCCAATGGGTAAAGCCGGGTTGTTCCTGATTGTGGCAAACCTGCTGGTGGCCGGCATGGCACTCTGAGCAGGAGCCGCATCCGGAAATAAACGGCACGGTGACACGGTCGCCGACCCGCCATTTGGTGACGTTTTTGCCCACGGCCTCGATCACACCTGCCAGTTCATGCCCCGGCACATGCGGCAGGTCGATATCCGAATCGTGCCCCATCCAGCCGTGCCAGTCAGAGCGGCACACCCCGGTGGCTTTGACCTTGATCACAACACCATGGGCCTCAGGTGTAGGATCCACCAGTGTTGCGAGCTTTGGGGCCTGTTGGAACTTTTCAAACAGCACGGCTTTCATCGGGGCAGATCCTTGTGCAGCGGGATATATTTGAGCCTATCCTATCCGGTTTTCGCGGAATTTCTTTGCTATTCTTGCTATGATTGGCGAATTTCAGGGCATAACTTGCCTGTGTGTATCTATATGAAGGGGGTTTCTGCTCAATGGTCCAAATCGACAACATTAATATGGAGATCCTGCATCAGCTGCAGAATGATGGCCGGATGACCAACTCCAAACTGGCGGAGCGCTTGTCCATGAGCGAGACGCCTTGCTGGCGACGCCTGCGGAAACTGGAAGAAAGCGGTATAATTGAGAGCTATCAGGCCAACCTGAACCGCCGGAAACTGGGCCTTGGGGTTATGGCCTTTGTACAGTTGAGCTGCTCTGAACACGATCAGGCCTCGACGGCGGAGTTTCAGCGCATCATCGAGGCCACGCCCAGTATCCTGTCCTGTCACAATACCACCGGCGAAGATGACTTTCTTCTGGTCGTGGTGGCGCGGGATCTCGACGACTACAGTGCCTTTGTCGACAGTACCCTGCGCCGCCTGCCGGGGGTGACGAGCATTCGCTCGAACCTGTCGCTGAAGGAAATGAAGTCCTCGAACAAACTGCCGGTAAAATATGGCGGCACCTAGGGTGCTCTGCCTTGGGGTGTTTTCGCACCCGGCGCAGGGCTGGCTGGAAAAACCTTGATCAAAAGTTAAAGCCCATTAAACATAGCGGGATTGAAGTACCTATTTTTGCTATACGTTTGTTGGGAAGTCTGATGTCTGAATTCGCTCTGGACGGGCCTGAACTCAAAAAAATGGTAAAGCTGGCGCGCAAGGCGCCATTGGGTTTTGC
Source organism: Phaeobacter sp. SH40 (assembly GCA_965641885.1). GTDB lineage: Bacteria > Pseudomonadota > Alphaproteobacteria > Rhodobacterales > Rhodobacteraceae > Pseudophaeobacter. Next base: position 888,493 of record OZ282574.1, read on the forward strand.
CTTTAATCCAGGCAAATCTGCTGAGGAACATTTCTTTGCGATACATCGCAAGCGTCCGCCGGCGTTCCTGGGGCGGATCGCCAAATCCGAAGGCCCTGGCAACAAGGCTGCGTTCGGGACCTGCTTTGTCGAGGAAAAGGTGATGCAGCTCTCTTGCGAGGTTGTGGTGCCTGCCATGGCAAAGGCGGTGAAACGGTTTTTAAAGGCCAGCAAAGTCTCGTTGAATGTCGTCATTATGGACGCCGACGGCACTGTGCTTGAATCCGATATTGAAGAGCTGCCTGATGACCCGGACCTTTATGAGGCGGCGGATCAGGCCCCCCCTGACCCAGAACAGCAAAGTGCCGCGCAGCCTGACGCCGCCGCGCAGCCAGATGCGGCCGCTTTGGTTCTGCGCATTAAGGCTGCGCAACCACGCATTGCCACGGCGCCAAAACCTATTGCTGAGAAACTGACGGCGGCTCTGCAAAAGGTTGTCGCCAGTATCAAGGCGCAAAATCTCGGCGCTGCTGATCAGGCGCTGACGCAGATAGAAGCGGTTTTGGATAAGTTGCCAGTAGAGCCCAAACCGGCAGCCGCGCCTGCGCAGGGAGAGGCTGCGGCCTCCGGTGCCGCCGGGGTGAGTGCTGACATTCAGCAGCTGGCACGCGACGCGCAGAGCTTGCCAGACGCGCTAAAGGCAAAGGTGATCAAACCGATCCAGCAACTTGGCGCATTGGTCAAAAATAACCAGATTGATCAGGCCGCTCAGGGTGTGGCCAAGGTGCGTCAGGTGATTGATACGCTGATCCGGCAAGCCGGCGCTGAACCATCGCCGCAAAGCCCCGAGCAGGCGCCAGTCGCAACGCAGGAGCAAGAAACGGATCTGGCGGGGGCAGAGACCCCAGATGGGGCCGGGGACGGCTCGGAATTTTTCACACCAGAGGATCTGTTGCCAGAGAACCCGGCTGATATCTGGCTGGATGCAAAGGGGCAGGTCGACGCAAGCCTGTCTCCTTTGATGGGGCTGCTGTCCAAATCTGAAGATCCAAATCTCGCTCGCATTGCCAAATTCGGCCTGAGCGGAGTGACCAAAGGCAATAATACGGCGCTGATGGCGGCGCTGTTGGGTTACAACTCTGCAGCAGAGGCAGATCGCGCAAAAAGCGCGCAAAAGCTGAGCCAGGAAGCCGATGCATATGCCGCGTTTCTAAACTCTGACCCGATTATCGCCCTGTGTGAGAACAATCCGTTTGGCCAGACGCTGGCCATTCGCGCGCCGCTTCTCAGCGCTCTTAAGACCATCAAACAACGGGTTTCCGCCTGACCTCACGGGCCGCCTCTTTTTGACGAATGGATTTTGATGATGCCAAAAGACGCACCTAAACAGGCAGCCCCGACAGCCCCGTCGGTTCAGGATTGGATAGAAAAATTCAACAAGGCCAAGGGCTGGAAGCCGCTTGACCCTGCCGCCCCAAAAGAGCAGCTGATGGTCACTCCGTACAATCGTTTTGAAGAGGCCCTGACCCGGTCCACTGCGGATGCGATGGAAGCAAATAACGCGCTGCGACAGGCGCAGCGTCGGATCGATGCCTTAAGCACCGGTATCGAGGAGATGTCAGAAGGCGCGCAAAAGGAGCGCGCCGAACTGGAGCTTGAGCAGGCTAAGGAGGCCCATGCGCAGGCCCTGGTGGCCTACCGGAAGGCGCGCGAACTTGAGGTGAAGCAGGGCACCCGGCTGCGCCAGATTACCGAGATCGAGGAAGATCTGGACCAGGATCTGGCACAGGCTGCGCAACGGGTGAGCGACCTGCAGGATGCGCTGGCGGCCCAGAATGTTGACCCCTATGCGGCAATCGAGGCTGACGAAAGAGACAGAGAATTCCTGATTCTGCAGCAGATGCGCGACGGTGTTGCCAAAGACATTGAAAAGGCCCTAAGCGAGGTCTTTACCATGATCAAGGTGGCGGGAGGCACACGAACAGAGCGCAAATACGCGACCATCTGCCCGGAAGAATACAAGATCCTGCATGCCATGCTGGATGAGGCGATGCTGATCTATCTGACGGGTGATCCGCAGGCTGCGATGAAGGCCATTGTTGCGACCCGTGAACAGATGTTCCTGTACCGCTCGGCCAGAACCGGCGGGATTATCATTGAACAGCAAGAGGCCGCTTTTGATCCGCGCCTGAGTGGACCGCTGGGTGCCATCGACGGGCAAATCTCCTGGCTGCGTTTCGTAGGTCTGACCGCCGCCGCCGACGAGTTGGAAGCCGAAAGCATTCGGCTCCGCAGGGCCATTATTGAAACACAAAACAACGCGCCCGAAACGGTCTATGCCACGCATTTGGAAGAGGTCGAGGCGCACCAGGTTGTGGTGGAGGCCAAGGTCAAAGATGCCAAAACCTGCGTTGATCTGACTGAAGACATCCACAGATGCGGCAAAACCCTGCGCGCGATGGAGGCCCCGGCCAAGGCGGACGCGCTGGAGGGCGATCTGAGAGGGCTCGATAATGATCCCTATCTTGGCGTGCGCAGGCTAATGCTGCAGGGCATCCTGCGCCAGGGGGAGGCGGAGATCAGGCTGCTGCGGCGCGCACAGGCGGCAGCAGAAAACGTCGATATTTCAGCCCTGACAGGGCAGTTGCAAACGCTTCGGGCGAGCTATGACGCGGCTGTGAAAAAAAAGAACAAGAGCATTCCAAAGGAGGCGCTTGAAGAGATCGAGATGAAGCTGAGTGCTGCGCAGCAATTGATTGAGAGTGAATCGGTTGATGCCTTGAGGCTCGCAAAGGAATATCTGGATGCGGTCGGGGCCTATGAGGGCTCGGTCACGCAGAACGCCAAGGTATTCGACGATATCATTGCCACGCTGAAGCGCGTGAACAAAAAGCTGGCACGTCTGCAAAGCAAATACGGCGCCTATGAAGCAAACCGCACGGTCAGCCTGAAGTCCAGGGTCGAAAAGTTCGAAGGCTCCTACAAATCAAAGAATCCGGTAGAGGCGCACCGCGCGCTCGAAGCCATGTGGGACGAGGCTGGCGTGCTCAAGGCGGATGTACGCAGGTGCAAGGCCACCTATGACGCATGCGCCAAGGCCGCAAAGGCTGTGCAAGGCCAAATAGACGCTTTGTCCAAACTGATGGCCAAAAATCCGATCCACGGCGTCAAGATTTCGGGATACTTTGGCGCCTTTGTCAGTGATCTGGCCGAAGCCAGGCGCATTGCGGATGAGCGCGATGAGGTCTCACTGGAGCGGGCCGGTGAGATGCTCGCCCAGTTGCAGATCGACCTCGACGAAGCCGTTGGGCTTGCCGCGAAGTTCAACAAGAGTAAATCTAGCAACGCGATGAGTGGGGGCGAGAAGGGGGCCTGGATCAAGCTGAGGCAGGACACGGTCCGGGGGCAGCAAAAGGAAGAGGCCCGCGAAGCGCAGCAAAAGCTCTTTGAGACCGAATATACTGCGGTCAAAGCCTTGTTCACCAAGCTTGTGAAAGCCTTCACTCTGTCGAATATGGACGCAAGCGATCTGGAGATCGCGCTGCATGAGATAGCGGGCCTGAAAGCGCAGACAAAGGCCTCGGGTGACTATGAAGAGCCGCTTAAACGGCTGGCAGAGCTGAAACAGGACGCCAGCCGTCATACCGCAACTGTCGCGGATATGGCCTCGTTCAAAAAGCTGGACGTTGAGAAGGCGGCGGCGGACTGCGCCAGCAAGCTGCGCGCATTTACCAGGGCCGTCATGGGTTTGGAGGGCGAAATTGACAAGGTCGGGGATGTAGGGGACCTGCTCTCCAGTGATGGCAACACGCGCATCAGCAGCGCAGAGGTCAAATCCTATCTGCAGACCGTTGCCGGGTTTGTCCGCGATACGGATCTGGCGGCGCTGGAAACAAACGGCAAGCTGATGCAGCAGGCGCTGGACGCGGGCGACAATCCGCGACCCCCCCGTGAAGCGGCGTTGAGCGCGCTGCGGAGTCTGACGGGCGCCTTGCAGGGGAATGGGCCGTTGGCTCACTACCGCAAACAGCCCTTCACAGGTGGAAATCCAGAACTGGAAGTAGCCATGGCCGCTTTGCCGCGTCTTGAAATCAAGCTTTTGACAGCTGTGCCTAAATAGGCTCCTGGGAGATCATAGAGATGACCAATTTTACTGAGCCCCAGATCACATGGCTACAGACTGCCGTCGGCAGGAGCGGGGAATTTGCCGAGGCTGCGTTACATGAAGAAGAAAAAAGTCAAGCGTTGCAGGACATTTTGGCCAATGTGGGCCAGCTGAGTGCTGATCTGGTAGCGGCGCAGGATTTTTCCGTTGAATGGACCGAAACCCAGCGCAAACATTTCTGGAGCAAGACGGCTACGGAAACGCGGGTGGTGGCGACCATGGCCTGGAGCACCGGCGATCGCGACAGCGACGTGGATACCCGCCACGACCTGCGCGACGGCTATCAGGTGGATCCAGACAAGGCGCGCGAGGTGCAGAAAATGCACCAGAAACTGGTCGAGCTTCAGACAAAAATGGAGGCGGCAGTCGACAGTGAGGGCAACCCGCTCTTTACGGCGCGCGATATCGAACGTGAGCTGTGGTCGCCGCTGGTCAAGGCCAATGTGATCCCGTCAAACGCGGTTGCGGACCAATACAGTCAGGAGGCCCAGGTCTTTAACGGCGCCTGCGAAATCTACGGCGAGCAGCTGAAACAACATAGTAAGACGGCTTCTAAGCACGAAAAGCTGCAGCGTGGCCTCATGATTGCGAAAGACACCGTGGCACTGATGGGCTCTGCGGCATCTGCAGCCATCAGCATTGCCAATTTCGACGGCGCCTCGATGTCGCAGAGTGAAAAGAATGAGTTGGCTGACCTTAAGAAACAGGACAGCGACAATACGATGCCCCCGGATAAACAAGCCCGGCTTGACGATCTCAAGGTTCAGGATCAATCGGGCAAAGAAGCCAAGCGGCAGCAAGCCTATGCCACATTGGCCTTTGGTCTGGCCAACGGTGCCTTTGATCTGGCCAACAAGGCTCTGGACAAGCCCAGTGAGAAGCGAAACTGGGATATTGCTGAACTGGCCTGTAACGTGGTGGCACAGGCTGCCATCGCCTCGATTTCGTCGGACCAGGCCGAGCGCAATGCAAATGACAAAGGCACCGCTGCCTTGCAAAGCTATAAGCAAGGGACAGATGTTGCCAAAAAAGTGATCTCTGCGTCTCTGGCAGGCTCAAAAATGGTCTTTCGCTTCAAGGATCTTCTGGATGCGCCCCCCTCTGGCCGCGATGGCATCGCTAAGGCGCTTGTCGCGACACTGGCAGATGCAATTGGCAACGGCCTTGGGGCGTTGGATGTGCCCAAAGGTAAGGATGAACATGGCCAGACCGTTGACGGCACTAATGGGCAATGGAGCAAGATCGGCGCCTATGTCGCTGCGGGCCTTGTTGGGGCGGCAAATATTGCCCAGATCGTAAAACTGGTCCACGCTGCGGGCCAGCCGGACAGCAACAAGAAAATTGATCCCGCAGCATTGATGGCCGCTATCGGCCTGAATGTGGTCGAGGGCATCATGATCGGCACTTATGAGCCGGCCTCGGCCGGGGTGCGGGAGAAGGTTGACAATGATCAGCACTCAACCGCGCCGTTGCAGGAAACTGCGGCGATGGAGACCTCGCGTCTGGCGGCGACAGGCAAAGACATCGGCGATATGACCAAGGCGCTGCAGGGCGCCAACAGCCTGTTTGCGGCCTTCCCGGTGTCTCAGACCATAGATCCGGACAAGATGCAGGCCAAACTGGCGCTGGCCAATGCGGATCTTGAGGCTCAGGCCCGTGAGGAGGATTTTGCCAGCTATCAAAAGCGCATGAACGAGGATGAGGCCTTCAAGAATGAGCTGCTGGCCGATATTGCGCAGGAGACTGAGGAACGTCAGGTCGAGCTGATGAAGCTGATCGAGGACGCAACGCCCAGCCCGGATGATCTTGCTGATCAGGAAAAGGCCCAAAAAGCCATGGCGGCGATGGACAAGCTGATTGCCGAGGCGGAAGCGGTGAAAATGAAGTGGATGGTGATCGAGCAGCTGAGCTCTGGTGTCACCACTATTTTGGTAAAGTTCCTGCCCGGTGCCAGCCTCGCCTCAGCAATCCGTCAATTGGCGATGGATGTTGCCTATCTGGTGAAAAAGTCAGACGAGCTGAACCTGTGGCTGACCAATACGGCCCTGACCTATGGCAATGACTCTGTCTATGGGCCCGCAATATCCAGCCGCGTGGCCAGTGCCAAAATCCAGGTCAGTCAAAAAACGCTCGACACCATAACCTCCCTGACTGGCGTGGTGATGGAGAGCCTGCGGCTGGCGGATATTACCGGTGTCGCAACGGCGGGTACAATCGCCAACAGCATGGCGCGCGCGCTGACGAATTACGGCTACAAAATGCAAAAAGAGGCTGCCGTCGCCCAGGGCTGGGCCCTCTATAAACAGGCGCGCCTGCCGGAAAACAAGGGCGACCGTAAACTGGCCCGCAAGGCGATGCGGTGGAATTCTACCCTGTCGAAATGTGTGCTGGCGTACGGGATTGTCAAGGACGGCGACCCGATTGCCAAAGAAGTCGCCCGCAACTGTGGTTTGACGCCGGAGATCCTTCAGGATCAAAGCGATGTCTGTCAGAAAGTTGTGAGCTATTTCATGAGTGTCTATAGCGATGATCCGGTTGTTTTGCACCGCATCCCGATTGCCAAGCCCTGGCATCCCGGCACACCGGAGGTGACACTGACCAGCTGGATCCGCTTCAAGGCCGCCGCCGGCGCCAAGGCTGTGCCGTCGCTGTCCAAGGACAGCGCAAAAACACCGGCCATAGATAAGCACTTTGCCCGACTGACAGAGCTGTGCGGAGGTGGTCCCGGATATGCCGCCAAACGCGACGCGGATTTTCCCGCCAATGACAGTATGATGCGACGCAGCGATGACTATGGCAGCTTTCTCGACGAGGCCCTCGCCGCAACCCAGGGGCTGGTGACGACGCTGGATGGCTACGTGCCGCTGAATGGCGCGCCCCCGGCCGAAGAGGGCGAGGCCTGGACAGAGAATGCGCAACACAAGGACATGACCGCCATTGTCGAGAGTTTTCGCGCACTGGCGATCCTGCTGCGTTCGGAAATCAGGTTCGATCAGGCGGAACGCAAGTTTCTTCTTGAGACGGAGGAGGATGCTGCGGCAATCGATCTTGCAGACCTGTTCGAGGCGGAAGAGGAGGCGGCGGCCTGAGCCTGGCCGCATGGCTGAGTGGCTGAACCCAAAGAGATCTTTCGTCCGCTATCCAGTCTTGCCAAGACGTGCCGCGCGGGTGAAGCGAAATTATTCGCGCTTTAGCAGGCAGTCCATAAGCTCAGTCTTGCGGAAGGGTTTCGTTATGAAGTCGTTCATGCCTGCTTCAAAACACAGTGTCGCATCGCTGGGCTGCGCGTTGGCCGTGAGGGCAATAATGCGACACTCCGGGCGCTGGCTGTCTTTTTCAAATAGGCGGATCATTCGGGTGGCTTCCAGGCCTCCCATGACCGGCATGGACAGATCCATCAGAACCAGATCGAAATTTATTTTTTGAAAGACCTCCAGCGCGAGGAGCCCGTTGGCAACAAAGTGGAGATCGGCGCCTGCTGTTTCAAGCATTTTGCGAACAACCAATTGGTTTGTTCTGTTATCCTCGGCCACAAGAATATTCAGGTGCTTCAGGGGGCCATCAGAGGGGTTGTTAAGCAGCCGGTCTGAATCTGAGGGCGCGGCGGGTAGAGGCAGGTGTATTTTTGCTTGTTTTACCGCAGTAGCGGGGGCCAGTGTGCTTGCGTCGCCAAGCGGAAGGTCGAGCAGTACAGAAAAAGTTGCCCCCTGTTGCGGAGCAGATTCCAGCGCTATTTTCCCGCCCATTTTGTCAATCAGCGCCTGTGAGATCGCAAGCCCCAGGCCGGTCCCCTCTACATTGCTGCTGGCGGCTCTTTCAATCTGTTCAAATGCTGAAAAAATCGTGGCCTGCTGCGCCTTTTCAATCCCGCGACCCGTATCTGTTATCGAGAGTTTGAGAGGACGTTCCGGGGCACCGGGGTCATAGGTAACAGCAACGGTGATATGACCTTTTTCTGTGAACTTGATCGCATTGCCAAGCAGGTTCAGCAAGATTTGTCGCAGCTTCGCGGCATCTCCAATGAAAGTCGAAGGCGTGCTGTCGTCATATTCTACGTGAAAACCCAATCCTTTGTACGCCGCTTTTACGGACAGAAGAGTGGCAGTATCTAAAACAAGCTCACGAAGAGAAAAGGCCTCATTGTGCAAGGAAATTTTTTCAGCTCTGATCTTGGAGAAATCCAAAACGTCGTTGATGATAGCCAGCAAGGCATTGGCCGAATTGAGAATCGTATTGGCAAAAAGGGATTGTTTGCTGTCGAGCGCGGTTTCTTGCAAGAGTTCGCACATGCCAATAATGCCATTCATCGGCGTCCTGATCTCATGGCTCACATTCGCCAGAAAGCGCTCTTTTGCCAGGTTTGCTTCTTCGGCCTTTTCCTTGGCCATTTTGGTGAGTTCCAGTGCCGTGTCGCGTTCGCGTTCCGAGGTCACATCTGCGGAGGCGCCGACAAGGTGGGTGAGGGTGCCATCTGCATCAAACACTGGCGTCAGAGTTGTGCGCAGATATCGTGTCATCTGGATTGCAGGAAGTGTCATCTCGTAGATTTCTTCCTTACGGGACGATATCACACTGAGATGCTTGGACAGGGCATTTTGTCCGGTTGTGCCACCGTAGACCTCTAGCGCTGTTTTACCCAGAAAATCTTTCGGAGATAGCTTGGTAATAGCCCGTGATTTTGCATTCATCGCCACGTATCGCGGTAGGTTGTCTGCACCAACTTCCAAGACGATAACGGCCATATCTACGGCTTCGAGGAGTTCATATTGGTTTGCAGGCGTTCCTTGATGCACTTTTCGTTTCCTTTAAACTGTATACTCGTCACTGGTGGCCCGGTCGCACCAAGTATTCCATATCTGACATTGGTTGGCGAATGCTAGATTTCTGCCCTTCATTCAGCATGCATCCTGTGAAAGCAGCGCAATTGCGCCGATGGTGATTGCAGTCCCAGACGCGGCACAGCACACCAGCACAGGACGCGAGCACGGGCTCTTAGCTCTCAGCAGATTGGGATAGGAAAAATGCGATTGGCTGGCCGTTCGGCCATGGGTAGGGGCGCCGTCTGACATCTCTATATCTGTCAGCGACTGGCTGCTGGGATCAGCCGAGAGTGTGGTCCGAAGTGACAGTGCGGCCTTCGCAGTGACATCGCACGTTTCTTTTGATTTCGGGCTATCAGAGCGTATCGGGCGAAATTTCAGGGGCTCGCTATGCTACGCCGCAACGCAAGCCCCTTTCTGTTTTAGCGCCTTAACGGCAGGCCAGTTAAAGTGCCTCGACGGCAAGCTGCGCCATTTCCAGAATTGCCTCACGTGAGTTGGCAACGGCAATAAAGCGGGCGTTGTGGCAGAATTTTGCGCCTTTGACACCGCAGGCAGCCTCCAGCGCCTCATCCGTCAATCCGGCCCAGGCCGCGGGGAGGTCGGCGCGTTGTTCGAAGGTGTCATTGGACAGTTTGATGCCATTGAGCGTCCAGTCGCTGCCGCGCGGATTGACCACGAACAGCATATGATCTGCCCCCGCCTTATCCATCGCCGAGCGGTAGGGCATGCCCATTGGCAATTCCAGAATGGGAGAGCTGCCCGCTTGTGCGATGGCTGACAGAACCAGATTTTGCGCCCGGGCCTTGGCTGCTAGATTGTTGATAGCAGCCTCGATAAAGCAGCGCGCTATGGGCAGCGCCGCCTTAAATGCATCGTCGTCGGCGGTGGGGGACGGATCATCAAACACAGGTTTGAGGCTTCCCAACAGGGCCGGCAGGGTCAGGATCGACAGGGGGCCGGCCACTGACGGGTCCATGGCTCCATTGTCCAGCAGGTCGATGGGCAGCACAAATTTGGTGTCAAAACTTGTGTGGATCGCCTCGATCTCGTCTGCAGGCACATCAAGCGCTGCCAGATAGGCGCGACCGTAGTGGGCCCAGATCAGTCCAAACGAGCTAAAGGGCTGGCCGTCTTCGCGCAACGGATTGGGGCGCTGGTGGTGGTCAAAGATCTGTTCTGCAACGCTGTACATGCCCCCCACATCGTAGATGATTTTATGTGCTGCCGGCGCAAGGATGCTGCGGTCTCGTGTGCGGCTCAGCTCTGCCTGCGGGAATAGATGCGTCAGCACCACAGAAGACAACAGCTCGTCTGCGTGGAAGCCGCCAGAATGCGTAACAAGGGAGGTAATGGTCATGAGGTGGCTCCAAAAGATCGGATGGATGAGAGAGGCGGCCGGTCCGGTCGCGCAACGGGCATGTTAAGGGCTCTCTTCACAGTGGAAGGCTGTCAGATCAACCGTTTTATTTGAGAGATAGTGAAACCCGGGCACAGGTGTGAAACGAAACAACACAGGCGGCCGTAACCAGGCGGCCGTAATCAGGGGGCAGACAGGCACGGTGATCTTGTTTGGCTTAGCCTCAGTCAGGTCAAGAGCGTGTTTTCAGGGGCGCGCTGCGGTAGCTATCAGACTGGTCGCCGCGGCTTTGGCGTCTCGTCCGGCCTCCGCATTGCCCTGCATGACTGCAAGGACAATGGCGCCTTCCTTTAAGAGCATCAGCTGCCTGGCAAGCGCGACGGGGTTTTGCAGGCCTGCCTGCGTGGCGAGATCTTCCACATATTCCAACAACATCTGCTTATGCGCCGCCGATTGGATATGGATCGGGTTTTCAGGGTCCTGGAATTCTGACACCGCTTTTATGAACATGCAGCCTTTGAATTCGGGGGTTTCCAACCATTCCTGCAGGACGTCAAAAATTGCCAGGAGCCGGTCCTTTGGCGCCTCTGCAATCTCTTCGATCTGGCGGCAGAACCAGTTTCGAAACCGCTCATCACGCAGTCGAAGAACAGCAAGGATGATATCCTCTTTGGTCCGGAAGTGTTTGTACATTGATGTCTTGGAAATGCCCGTTTCGGCGACCAGCTTGTCCATCCCGGTGGCGTTGAACCCCTCGCGATAGAACACATCCAGCGCTTTTCTGACGAGCTCATCTCGTTTGTTTGGCCGCATGTCAGGCTTCCTATCTGTACTGAGTGGTAAACATACATACAGGTGCGGAGCCTGAACCGCCAGCACAAAAAGGCGTGAAAATAGGTGGCCAAAGGGGAATATAGCCAGTGTTCTGCCAGTCTTCATCCTATGCGGGCAAATTTTTCTTGATTCGATGTACCGATCTGTACATATGTGGCCTTTAAAGTGTACCGATCAGTAATCTAGTTCTGATACCGCGCGTCAGCGCTGAAAAGGAACCGGATCATGACGCATATTCTGAACCTCTGATTTGACCGCTGACAAGGAGATCCCTATGCCCCGTGCCTTTGCTGAAATTGCGTTTACCCCAAATGTCCGTGCCGAACAGGCCCGTATGGGCTCTGCGCAAGGCTACGCCAGGTTCCTGTCCCCCGACGCTGAGGGCGGCAAGGCCCTGAGCGCTGCTGAAGCCGCCTTTATCCATGCCCGTGACGGGTTCTAGCAGGCAACGGTGTCTGAAACAGGCTGGCCCTATGTTCAGTTTCGCGGTGGGCCGCATGGCTTTCTGAGGGTCATTGATGATCAGACGATCGCCTATGCGGATTACCGTGGAAACCGTCAGTATCTGAGCCGGGGCAACCTGGCAGGCGACAGTCGTGTCTCGCTGATCCTGATGGACTACCCCAATCGCAGGCGTCTGAAAATCTGGGGCCGGGTGCAGATCGTCGAAGGCGAGGCGGCTGCGGAGCTGCTGGCCAGCCTGCATGACCCGGACTACGCCGGACGGCCCGAACGCGTGCTTGTCATCAAGGTCGAAGCTTTTGATTGGAACTGCCCGGCTCATATTCCTCCCCCGCTAACCCTGGATGAACTGGTGCCACATGTTGAACAGATGCGGGCACAGATTGCGGCCCTCAAAGCCGAAAACGCGCAGCTTGCCGAGCAGCTTTCTGTGCAGCTGACCAGTGCGCCGTGACATATCATTGAAAAAATTATGAAGTGTGGCGCCTTCTTCTTGCAACGCCCGGCACCGCAACACCCGGCACTGCGGCGCCTTGATCCAGCCAGTTCAGCAAAGAAATCTGGCCGCCCCAGCAAGGGGGCGGCCAGAGGTATGACGCGCAGAAGGGGCGGTGGCGCTACTGTGACTGCTCTAGCTGAGGCGCTTGCGGACCTTTCAGGCGTTCCCGTATAGACTGCATCAGGGCGTAGAGCAGTGGTACGACAATCACGCCCAGCACTGTAGCGGCCAGCATGCCGCCAAACACAGCAATCCCAATGGCCTTTTGGCTGGCGGCCCCGGCACCTGAGGCAATGAGCAAAGGCACAACCCCCAACAAAAACGAAAGAGCGGTCATCATGACGGCACGGAAACGCTGCTGGGCTGCCTCGCGGGCTGCTTCAAGGATAGAAAGTCCGGATGCGCGCTGCTCCATTGCGAATTCCACAATCAGAATGGCGTTTTTGGAGGCCAGACCGATCAGCATGATCATCCCGATCTGGGTGTAGAGGTTGATATCACTGCCTGTCAGCGCCACAGCAGCAACGGCCCCGAACAGCGCCACAATGACCGACAGCAAGATCGCCACGGGCATGGTCCAGCTCTCATATTGCGCCACCAGAAACAGATAAGCAAAGAGCACGGCAAGCAGCAGGATAACGAGCACCATGCCTGAGGAGTCCAGCTGTTGTTGCGCCGTGCCTGTCCACTCAAAGGCGTAGCCAGCGGGCAGGGCGGTTGCGGCCTCCTCTTGCAAGACCCGGATCGCGTCCCCTGTTGAGAGCCCGGCGGCGGGCACGGCGGTCACGGTGGCTGAGCGGAACATATTGTGACGTTTCAGGATCATAGGCCCCAGAATATTTTCCACATCAATCAGGGTCGCCAGCGGGATCATTTCACCGGTCTGCGATCGCACGTAGAGAGCGCCAATGTCTTCTATCTTGTCCCGGTAGTCTCCGTCGGCCTGAACCATCACGCGGTATACGCGACCGAACAAATTGAAATCATTGACGTAGTATGATCCGAGATGCGCCTGCATGGTCTGAAAGACTTCGGAGATAGAAACCTCCAGGGTTTTGGCCTTCTCGCGGTCCAGATCGACAAACAGCTGTGGCACATTGGCCCGGAAGGTTGTGTAGGATTGCGAAAGTTCAGGCCGTTGATTGGCGGCATAGACCAAAGAGCCAACAGCCTGTGACAGGTCCTGTGCTGTGCCACCGGCAGTTTGCTGCACTTCCATCTCAACCCCCGCAGACATGCCCAGCCCAGAAATGGGCGGCGGGTTAAAGGCCACAATACTTGCCGCAGCCTCAAGGTTTGCGATGCCATATATTTGCTGCAAAATTGCGTTTGGCTGCAGCTCAACTGTTTGACGTTCATCCCATGGGGCCAGGCTGACGATGATCATGGCCCCATTGGCACCGGCGCCATTCAACAGGCTAAAGCCATTCACCAGAATGGTATTTTCCACGCCTGGGATCTGTTCGATCTGCGCATTCACCCGCGCAGTGACGGTTTCTGTGCGCCCCAGAGCAGCGGCGTCTGGCAATTGGACGTCAACAAACAGATAGCCATTGTCCTCTGACGGCAGGAAGCCCTTGGAGGTGATGCCAAAAAGGCTACCTGAGCCGATGGACACAGCCACAACGACCGCAAGGCCAATGACCGGAAAGCGCAACAGACGCCGCACCACTGACACATAGCCGGTGCGCAGCCCGTTCACGCCGCCTTCGAAGACAGCCAAAAGCCCTGTGGGCGGGCCGGAGCGTGCCTTTAGGATAATGCTGCACAGCGCCGGCGATAGCGTCAGCGCGTTCACAGAGGAAATCACCACAGCAACAGAGATGGTGATGGCAAACTGGGAAAACAGCTCTCCGGTGATCCCAGGCATGAAGGTCACGGGGACAAACACCGCCAGCAGGACCAGGGTTGTTGCAATCACCGGGCCGGTAATCTGCATCATTGCCTTGCGGGTGGCATCCGGCGGGCTGAGGCCCTCTTCAGCAATAAGACGTTCAACGTTTTCTACCACAACGATGGCGTCATCCACCACAATGCCAATGGCCAGCACCAGGGCAAAAAGCGAAATGGTGTTGAGCGTCATTCCGAGCACCAAAAGAAAGGCAAAGGTCCCGATCAAGGACACAGGGATAGCAACGGCGGGAATGATAGTGGCGCGCCACGAGCCCAGAAAAACAAAGACCACTGCGATCACCAGGCCGAAGGTCAGCATCAGGGTCGAGATCACATCATTCAGAGATTGTTCAACAAAGTCAGTGGTGTCAAAAGGAACCGAGTATTTGACGTCCTCGGGAAAGGCCTGAGACAGACGATCAAGCTCGGCACGGACCAGGCTGGAAATTTCCAGAGCATTGGCGCCCGGCGCCTGATACACGGCAATAATGGTGGCCGCGTCGCCTTCAAAATAGCCTGAGTTGCCATAGTTCACCGAGCCCAGTTCGACCCGGGCAATGTCTTTCAGGCGAACCAGACTGCTGGTGGCACCGGTTCTGATGACAATGTCGCCGAACTCTTCAGCGGTGCTGAGGCGGCCTTTGGATTTGATGGTATACTGGAACACCTGCTCCCCCGTCACCGGAGGTGCCCCAATCTGACCTGCTGAGACTTCAAGGCTCTGCTCGCGGATTGCAGCGATCACGTCGCCTGGTGTAATCGCCAGCGCCGCCATTTTGCTGGGGTCCATCCAGACCCGCATGGCATAGTCAAAACTGGTCAGAACATCGACCTTACCCACACCCGGCACGCGGGACAGGGCATCCTTGAGGTTGATAGAAGCATAGTTGGACAGGAAAATGCGGTCATAGGTTCCGTCTGGTGACGACAGAGTTGTGACCAGCAACATGTTGGTTGAGCTCTTTTGCGTCACCACTCCAGAGGATATAACTTCTGCCGGAAGGCTGGCGGTTGCCTGCGCCACTCTGTTTTGTACATTGACCGAGGCAATATCCGGGTCAGTTCCCACTTCAAAGGTGACCGAAAGCGAGTAGCTGCCAGTGTCGCTGGAGCTGGAGGACATGTATATCATATCATCCACCCCGTTGACCTGGGCTTCGATGGGCGCTGCAACACTCTTTTCAACTGTTTCGGCATTGGCGCCTGTGTAGCTGGCGGTCACAGAGACAACAGGGGGTGTGATTTCTGGAAACTGGGCGACCGGCAAAGCAAAATAGCCAATGAGACCCATACAGGTGAGGACCAGCGAAATAACGATGGCGAATTTTGGACGCGAGATGAAAACCGAAGAGAACACTTAGTTTTCCTCCCTTTTCTCAACCAGAACCGGGCTGACTTCGACGCCGGGCCGGATCCTTTGCAGCCCCTCGACTACCACTTTCTGGCCTTCGGCCAACCCCTCGAGCACGATAATCTCGGTGCCCATGACATCGCCCGTCACAATATAGCGCTGCGTCACCAGATTGCTGTCTTCGACCACCAGCACAAAGGGCCCTTGTTGGTCCCGCTGGATCGCGGCCTGGCTGATTGTTATGTGATTTTTGGTTTCCTGCGCCTTGAGCCCGACAGTCAAGAAAGAGCCGTCCAGGATCAGCCTGTGATCGTTTTCAAATTGCGCCCGGATCGCCACGCTGCCGGTGGCGGGGTCAATCCGGTTGTCGACAAAGGCCATCCGGCCTTTTTCCGCGAGTTCGGTGTTATTTGGCAGAATGACAAAGACATCGGGCAGAGCCGCATCATCGCCATTGTTATCCGTATCGGCACCAATCGTTTGCAACACATTGATGTAGCTCTTTTCGTTCAGTGAAAAGGTGACATAGATAGGCGCTTCGCGCACAAGGTTGATCAGAGATTTCCCACCAGGGGCAATCACTTCACCCAGGCTGACATTCACCCGGCCGGCCCGTCCTGAAAAGGGCGCTTTTATCTTGGTGTAGCTCAGGTTCAGTTCCGCTTGTTGCACCGAAGCCCGGGCTGCGCGCACGGCCGCCTCTGCGACCAGCTCATTGGCCCGCGACGTGTCACGCTCGGCCTCTGGTACCGCGCCTCTTTCAAACAGCTCTTGCTTGCGGTCCAGATCCAGTCCTGCGAGCTCAAGGTTGGCCTCGGCCTTGGCTACCTCTGCGCGTGCGGTTTCCAAGGTGGCTTCATAGGCGCTGCTTTCAATGCGAAACAACAAATCGCCCTCGCTGACTTCGGCCCCATCTTTGACCAGAACCTCTTCGAGGTAACCGCTGACACGTGCCACGAGGTCGACTTTGTCGATGGCCTCACCCCGTCCGATAAAGGTTTCTGAAACGCGAATAGGCGTCTCCTGGGCTGCCATGACAGAGACCTTGGGGGCTGGAGCATCCTGCGCGTGCATCGGGCTTGCGCCCATCACGACGGAGGCCAAAAGAAGGGAGCAGGCAAACCCGCGCATCGGGGTTTGGGGCCAGGATACTACACGTAGAGAAATCATTCCGTTACCTTCCTTTGTCGGCCGCATCGCTTAGAGTGCGAACCGCAAAATTGCTTTGTGGTCCCATGATGACCAAGCCTCCTGTCCTGCGCAAGGCAGCGATGGTGCCAGCGTGCTTTTGAGGCGTTTGGGCAGGTTTTTTGCACCAGTCTGAGCCTTGGCAAGGCGATACATCTTGCACAGTGTCGGGAGAAAACAAGCGCGGATGCAGGGGGAGGCAAGCACTGATTCCAAAGGCCAGTCTGCCTTGCGGTTTCAACTGGTGGACGCAACACAGGCTCCAAATTTCTCTGCTGGTGTCTGATATTGCAAGGTCCTTCTCGATCTTTCGTTGAGTTGGCGTGCGACAGCGCTAAGTTTGGCTTGGCTGAAGCCCGAAATATCAGTGCCTTTGGGGAAACACTGTCTGAGAAGGCGGTTGGTGTTTTCATTGCTCCCGCGTTGCCACGGAGATTGAGGATCACAAAAATAGACATCGATGTTCGTGGCTATGGTGAATTTCCGATACGCCGCCATTTCTGATCCACGATCCCAAATCAGGGATTTGTAGCGCTCCTTGGGAAGCTTTTGTGCTTGTTTGATCAGGGCTGTTGTCACGCTTTGGGTGTCCTTGTTCGCGACTTTGGTCAGCAGCACGAAACGGGAATGGCGCTCAACCAGCGTCGCGATGTAGCTATTGTTTGCCCCCGCGATCAAATCACCCTCCCCCTCTCGGCGTTGCAAACGACGCCTGCCGGGCAGTGAATGGCCTGGAACGGCACGATCTTATACCTCGGCTGGGCGTTCGCCAATCGAAACAGCATTTTTGATTTTGCGCAACTCAAGGCCCTTTTGAGTGGCATGTCTTGAGCCTCGGATAGCACGCGGGCTGCGCAGGCATTCCTGCAATTCCTTCTTCAAAACCCCTCGGGTTTGGGCATAGAGGCTGCGATATATCGTTTCGTGTGACACACAATTTTGCTCTGCATCAGGATATTTGCGTTTGAGCCACCCTGCGATTTTCTGCGGTGACCATTTTCGACGCAGCTTGCGCGCTATCAATTGGCACAAAGGATCGTTGAACGAGAGCTTACACAACTAGGGCCAAGTTGCGTTGTCCCCAGGCGTGCTGGTCTGAGTGGGCGGCCGCGATTGGCTTGGCCTCCGCCATTCCGGCGGACCTCTCGGCTGATTGTCGAAGGCGACCGGTTCAGGCTTTGCGCGATTGTACGAAACGACTGTTTTGCGACAAGCCCACGGGAAATCTCTTCCCGTTCAATGAGGCTCAAAGCACATTACGACCGCATACGATCAGCGGGCCGGATCCCACCAGTTCGCGCCAAATGAGGGAAGATGGAAGATGACGTACGATTGAAGTGACGTCCAATCGAACTCTTTGACTCACCGCGCTGCCATCGATCCCACATCTCGGACTTCTGTTTGTCCGTATAAAACGTCCCTGTGCGATACTTCATGATAAACACTCCATCTTGCTCAAAAGATAAAAGTGTTGCGACGACCCTTTGAAACCACACTCCAAACCTGTGCTAACGCCAAGGACCTGTGCTGAAATTTCCAATTTGTCAGCGATAGCGACGAAACAGGGGGGGCTCCGATAGCTCCTACATCCAACAGGCTCCAAGCGGCGCGTAGCCTTCAAATGTGTGGATGTGGGAGGCGCAGCACGCATGGGCTGCTGCGCAGGGTTGCCGGGCAGACGCGGCGCGCCGACATCTGAAATGAGACCGGAATGCCCCCACCACCTTTGGCGGTGGGGGCATCTGATTTTTGCGCTAGAGCATGAAGAAATCTTCAGTCACGTCTGCGATGTCGAAATCTGACAGGGTGATCGTTACGTCTTTGAAGCTGATCTCAACGTCACTGCCGGATTGAGAGATGTCCAGATCAGAGAAATCAGACGCGCCGCGCTTGATAATGATTTTGTCATCAAGAGCATTGAAATTGTTGATCTTGTCGGATCCGTCGCCGCGCGAGAAGATGAACTTATCCGCACCAGCACCACCGTCGAGGGTATCATCGCCTTTGTTGCCGCGCAGCACATCCCTGCCTGCGCCACCGTTCAGCTCATCGTCCCCCTTGCCGCCAAACAGCTTGTCATGGCCTGCGCCGCCGTTGAGGGTGTCATCGCCGCCTTTTCCGTACAGCTTGTCCCGGCCACCCTTGCCATTGATGTCGCTGTCCGCATCGGTGCCTTCGAGCCGGTTGCCACGCCGGTTGCCGTTGATTTCTTCACCCGTGACCACCGCATCGATCTCAATGCTGTTGCTGTCCAGGCTTTCATCATTGCCTATATCATCGGTAAAGGTGACGGATACGGTGAGGGCAGAGCCACCATCCGCATCGGTGATTTCGTAGCTGCTGCCAGTTGCGCCAGAGATTGCCTGTCCATCGCGCATCCACTGCAGATCGAAGTCGCCGAGCCCGTCAAGGTCCTCGATGCTGCTGGTGTTGGCGCTTAGGGTGTCGCCCACATCATTGCTGCCCGATATCGAGACACTGCCAGTGGCTGCGTGGTTCAGCGGCACATCAATAAGGGTGAGCCTGGAGCCGTCTGAAAGATTGACCTCGCGATCTCCGTCAGAGTTTTCACTGTAGGTGACGCCAGAGTCTGAGCCGCCGGAAAACTCCAGCAGGTCGGTGCCAAACTCAAAGTCAGTGATGACATCATCGCCCATGCCAAGCGCAAGAACATAGGTATCGGTGCCATCGCCACCTGACATGGTGTCATCGCCGCTGCCGCCGATAAAGTGGTCGTCACCGTCGCCACCAGACAGATCGTCATCACCGGCACCGCCGTGAACGTGGTCGTTGCTATCGCCGCCCTCAAGGATGTCGTCGCCCGCACCACCTTCCAGCGAGTCCGCGCCATCGCCACCAAGGAGGGTGTCATCTCCGTCCAGGCCATTGAGCGTGTCGTTGCCGTCTCCACCTGCCAGATTGTTGTTACTGGTATTACCATTCAGACTGTCGCTGTGATCTGACCCAATCAGGTGTTCGATGTTGTAGATCTCGTCGTCCTGTGCGTCTCCGCCTGTGCCGGTGGCCGTCCCGAGGTTCACCTGGACCGCGCTGCTTGATGTCGCATAGGTGGCGGTGTCGTCGTCGCCTCCGCCGCCATCTATCAGGTCAGCGCCTGCACCACCTTCGATGGTGTCGTCGCCCGTGCCGCCGCCAAGAAAATCATCGCCGCTGCCGCCATTGATAACGTCGTTGCCCTCGCCGCCATCTATATTGTCAACGCCCGCGCCACCATTGAGGGTGTCGTCACCAGCGCCGCCGCTGAGGGAATTGTCCGCATCATCACCGGTCAGCATGTCATTATGATCAGACCCGGTGAGAGAAGAGATGTTCTGCAGCACATCGCCATCAGCATCACCGCCGACCGCCGCGCCGGTCTCGAGGTTAACCGCAACGCCGCTACCCGAACCGTCATAGCTGGCTGTGTTTGTGCCGCTGCCACCGTTGAGCGCATCTGCACCAGTGCCGCCGTTCAGCACGTCGTTGCCGAGGCCGCCAAACAGCGTGTCGTTGCCGGCGTTGCCAAACAGCGTGTCGTTATCGCCGTATTCAGCCAAATGGTCCTCTGGGTCATAATCGGTGACCGGCGAGGTCGAGTTGTTGCGATAGCGCGTGCCATCTTTGTCGTCACCGTACAGGACGTCGTCGCCATCGCCACCGTTCAGCGTGTCGTTGCCAAAGTCACCGATGAGTTCATCATTGCCTGCGTAGCCAAAGAGATTGTCGCCAAAAAGCGATCCCCAGATATCGTCATCACCGCCAAAAACAGTGGTCTGGAAATAGGACCAGTCTGCGTTGAACAGATCCACAAGGGGCAGGGTGAACTGATCAATAAGCAGATCTGATGTGTTGCTGCCATTGAAAGCGATGGTGATTCTGGAAACGGTTCCACCTGTGGGGGTGAGAACGCCATCAACGGTGGTCGTGGAAAATCCGGAGCCTTCAAAGATGCCATGCGCCCCATTGCCATTTACCGTGGTGCTTGCTGGCGATGATGCTGGCGTGAAGTGAAAATTATTACCGTCGTTTGTGCCTTGCGAGTTTTGAGAGTCGTAGACAATAAAATCCGTGCCGCCACTGACGGAATTATCAAGTCCAAGGGTTGAATTGTACCCATATAAGCGTGTCATGTGGTCGTCTCCTGCATCGTGAATCAAATTAATATGGGGAACTAGAGCGTAGTCGCGCCAGGACGCTTCATGGAGTGAGGTGCCGTCTGAGCAACTTAATTTTGCCAGTGGCGCGTTTTGGAAAATATTAGGACATTCGCGGACCTCCCACCCGCAACTAATGATGCATTTGGTAACATGCATTTTTAAAAAAATGAAACAAATTGTGCGTGTTGGAGACCCGCCCTCCAAGGGGAGGGGGCGACGCGGGAGCTCTCCCGGACGGCCTGCAGCCTGGAGTTGTTGCAGCTTTGGCGCATTCGAGTGGCAGGTTGGAAAAACCTGATGTGGCGCTTGCGGATCTGGGCGACCACAGCACAGCACAGCGTGGTGCTGACCCCGGTGGTCTCGGTCTTTTCAGAAGGTGAGGGGACGCGCGGCTCAATGAGGGAGGGCTGGGGGGAACCGTTTAAATTGTGTGGTCCCGTATGCACGGCGCATTTTTTTCCCTGAGTCGCACGGGTGTGATTTTCCATGAAGGCCCGCATTTTGGTCGATTTTGACGCCTTTATGCGGATTTTAGCTGTGAATTTCGCCTGACCGCACGAATTTTTTCAGGGTTTGGGCAAGGCTTTGGCCGTGCTCGAAGGTCTGAATAGCTGTCGGATGCGAAATATTGTCTGGTAAAATCACTCTCTTTTTGGTTGTATTGGGGCATTCGCCTTTGGGGTTTTGTTTGCAAAACTCCCGGGCGCATTTTTGCAAAGTCCGCGCTCCGCCGACAGGAGACGGACGCAATTTAGATGACCTTATGGGAATGGGCAGGAGCGATATTTTCGCTCCCACCGCGTAAATCGTGATTTGTAAAGGGATCTAATATCATGCCTCTCCACCGAAAGCTTTTTAGACTTTGGGCCTTTGCGGGCCTGTTGGCCGTGCCGTTTGTGTGGCTTTTTTCGACACCTTCCTGGGCCGAGGGCGATTGTGCCCTGCCAGCCAGCTGGTTTTCCGGTGCCATTCCAGACCCTCAGGAAACTGCCGCCACGACGGATTTTAACAGCTTTTGCGCCTTCCATGTCTGGTCCTGGAATGCATTTTTGTGGTCCATGGAGGAAAAGGACGGAGCGCTGCGGTTTGAGGGCTTCCCCACCCAGGAGCAAACCATTGATGCCTCATTTGGGGGGCAGGCTGCTTCCAAAATGCTGAAGCTTCAGCCACGGGCTGCAAAGGCTGATCATCCCATTGATTCAGCGGCGCAGGCCGGAACTCTGGGGCTTCTCGTGGCGCAAAACAATCGCGGCGTTTACTACAGTCAGCACATTACGCCCCAGATGTATCATCAGGTTGTCAGCCTCGACTGGAACTCTGCTGAGGGGCTGATCAACACGCCCGACACGGCGCTGTTTGATGTTGGCAACATCGAATACAAGGCCGCCTGGGCCATAGTCGATGACGGCTTTACCGTGCCGGGAGCCTACACACGGCAAGCGCTGATCCCTGAGCTTGCAACCGTAGTGGTCGACGGGGTTGCGACAATCAGAGTGCCAGCGGATCCGGTCTATGTTGAGGCCGAGGTCGCGTTGATTGGGTTCCATGTGGTTGGCTGGGTCGAGGGCCACTCAGAAGCGATCTGGGCCTCCTTCTCACCGATTGGTATCGCGCCTGTTGTGCCGACGGACAGTAAGGGCATGCCCACCATCAAGCCCTCAGACCCCGTGTCAGCGACCGCAACACCGTTTTATGCCACCAACACCACACTGGCTGACTGCAACCAGACCAACCTGCCAGTCCAGAGCCTGAATGATGCGACCCAGGAGTTCTCAGTCGTCACGCAGGCCTGTCAGTCCTACGCGGCGGGCACGATTGGCGGATTTGCCACGGACAATGGCATGGCGATCCAGCAGGTGAATGCCTCGGCGTTAAGCGAGATCCCCGACGGCAATATCGCCAAGGGCTATTTCGAGGTCGGCGCTGTGTGGTCCAAGGCGGACGCGCCTGGGGTCAGCAAGCTGAACTCCACATTCCAGGATGCGCTTGTCGGCTCAAACGTGTTGTCCAACCCGGTGATCGAGACCTTCACGCAGACTGAGGTCGGGCAGCATAATTGCCTTTCTTGCCATAACTCACTGCAATTTCAGCCGAGTGATCCCAGTATCCCGCCGCTGCATGCCTCGATGCTGAACCTCAGCCATTTTCTGATGCAGATCTACGTCGACACCTATGGCGCGACGCAGTGACAGGCTGATTGGCAGCTCTATTGACGGGCTCAGTGACTGTCGCTTCAGCAGTCCACAGCGCCCTGTGTTTTTCGACTGCGGCTCCAGCGTGCCGCCGTTCAAAAGATTTAGGAGATCCTTCTCATGACAACCACTTTGCGCATTCACCCGGCGATCGGCATTTCCCGTGTTGGCAACTCGCCTGACTATATCATCTCGCCCGAAACCTCGGCTGGTATGCCCGCGACGGACGGATCTTCCGTGTCAGGAGGGCTGCCGATCAAGCCGGGGACCGAGGCCCAGCATATCTCCGACCAGGATCTGCGTGACAGTGAAGGGCGGCTAAAACCGCACGCGCAGCGGTTTCGGATTTTTGCCTACGATGAGAATCCCACCAGTTATCCCTATACCGGCGCGGTGTCAGAGATTTGCATAGGCAGTGTGGTGGATGGCAAAACCGTCGAGAGCATCACCTGGCAGGTGCATATGGCCAATAAAAAGGCAAATAACTGGATCATTCCGGAAAACCCTTCGGCAAATACGGACTGGAATAACGGCGTTGGGGGGATGGCGCATTACGCCAATGGCCAAACGCCCAATGTGCGCAACGGCGATTTTGATAAATCGACATACCCTGTTGAGCTAAATGCCAATGAATGGGGCACAGGAACTGACCCTGCAGATGTCGACATGTCTGATCCTGCCCGGTTGACCAAACTTGTGATTGATGCGGGGCCCAAAACGCTGAACTCCAGCGCCAGTGGCCGGGTAGAGTTCGATGATGGGGCCTGCAGCTATATCGCGGCGGATGGTTCAGTCGCGCCCGTTGCCTATCCGCAGCTTTGGCCGGCCACGAATTTTTCAACGCTGTTCACGCCAAACAACTCAAATCTGGGAACAATGGGCGGAATGGAGACCGATGCGCAGGGCCGCCTGCTGGTTGTTGGCTCTCCGGGCTATGCGGCCAGTTGGATGGTTGGTGAAAACAACCCCAGTGGCAGCGTAGATCAGCCACCAGCCTGGTCGCCGGGCACCAAGGATGAGCCCTTTCCGCCCCCGGCGCTTGACCAGCCCTTTCCCCTTTGGAGTGATATCGACAATGATGGCTGGCTGGACGATGCGGGCGACGGGCCCATTACTGCGGCTCTGCACTTTTCAGATGGCAGCAGCCGGGTGATTGATGTTCCGGCATGGTGTGTCTGTGCCGATCCGGCCTATGCGCCACAGGTGCGCAATATCGTCTCGATCTGGGATGAGGTCTATAACGCCTGGCTGCGCGCGCCGGAACTGGCGCTTGCCCCTGACATCTATGATACCACGACGCAGCAGTATAATACGCAGTATGAGGCCGCCTTTGAGCAGGATGTCTGGACCATGTTCCGGGCATCGCATTTGCAGATGTTTACCACCGACCTCAACGCCAAAGCCATCGGCTCGCATCAACGTATCAACGATGTTACCGCCAGCGATGATCCGGCAACCTATCTGAATGTAAAGAACTTTATCCGTAATCCAAATACCGGAGAGGGTAATAGTCTCGAAGTCGGAGCGCCTTTGATGCCGCTGGCGCTTGGCGATACTGGTGGCAGCTTTTTGACTGTCACCCATACGCAGTATTTCTTTTTGAACCAGTGGTACGCGGGGACCTACAATGACAGCAAAGAAGCGCTGACAGCGGGAGAGCTTTTGGATAAAAACACCCTGTCCAATTTGCTGGGCGGCCGGTTCAGCCCAGGCATCGATCTGACCTTTGTTGTGCGTGATCCCTATCTCTACAATCAGGACTGGACATCGCCCAGCGTGGGGAGTTTTCGCATTGGCGCCAAAGCGCTGGATTATTCAGCAGCAACATCGGCCCCGTTTCTGGGGGTCGGCTACACGCCCAACCGGACAGAGAAAAACCCGGTTGAGCCAGGTGACCTGTGCAAGTTCATGGCGCTGCCCTGGCACACGGACTACAACTCCTGCGCCACCCATTTGCCGTCACCAAACCCGGCCCCCGGTGATAATCCAGCCATTGTGGCGCGCAACACAACGCTGTTCTGGTCCTGGCCGGCGCAGCGGCCTGTGTCCGTCTATACCTATGAGGACTATGTGGGCAACGGCAGCGCCTTTTACGCCGAGCAGCGCTTTTCGGTGCGCGGAACGGGGACGCAGTGGGTGGCAGGAAACCCGGACCCTGAATACAGCGTTGGGGCCGAAAGCGTTGGGCGCTATCAGGATCGCATCAATATTGTGACCCATTGGTTTGATATTGGTGTTGTGATGCAGGGCCCTGCAATTGAAGGGTTTACCGGCGACAATGATGATTTGTTCCTTGAGGTGGAAAGCCTGCTCACCGGCCCCTCTGACTGGTCACAGCCTTGGCCAATCCAGACAACGGACAAGGTCTTTCCGGAGCCTGCAAAACCGAAAAAGGGATGACAGGCCTTCAGTTTGAGGTCGCGATCATTGGCGGCGGCCCCGCAGGAAGCGCCGCCGCCCTTGCTCTGCAGCAGCGCGGTGTGACGTCAATTTGCATTGTGGAGCCTTCGGGCTTCACCCGCGCAAGAGTGGGGGAGACGATCCCTCCTGATGCCAATTTGGTGCTCTCGGAACTGGGAGTTGAGCAGGCCTTTGCGCGGCAGGGTCACCTGCCGTGTTACGGCAGTCATTCCCTTTGGGGTAGCCCCCGGCTGGGGCACAACGATTTTTTGACCTCGCCCTATGGGACTGGCTGGCATCTGGACCGGATCCGGTTCGACAAAATGCTGTTGGAGCAGGCGGTTGCAGGCGGGGCGCTGCGGATCACCTCGCATTGCGCTTCTGTTGCTGTGCAGGGAGACCGGATCACAAGCGTCACGGCAGGGGGGCAGCAGATTCAGGCGGGCGTGTTTATCGACGCGACAGGCCGCAGGGCCGTTTTGCTACGCGCGCTGGGAGGCACGCAGGATTTTGATGGCAGGCAGTTTAATGACAGGCAGTTTGATAACCGGCAGTTTAATGACCGGCAGACTGTGATCTGGGCGAGGTTTGGCTTGCCTGGGGCTGGCTCTGGGGCTGGCTTTGGCAATTCCACCTGGCTGGAGGCTGCACCAAATGGCTGGTGGTACGCGGCAGAGGTCCCCGGCCGCGCGGCTGTCGTCGCACTGGGCACCGACCCAAAGCTCGCCAAAGCCGGCGGTGTCTACAAAATACACAGCTGGGCCGCAGCTTTGTCTGGCACCGCTTTGATCGCACCCCGTCTGAAACAGGCGAAGCTGTTGCCTGACAGCTTTCGGATTACCGCGTCGCATTCCTACCGGGCTGCGCGGATTGTGGGAGAGAACTGGCTGGCGGTTGGCGATGCGGCCTGTGCCTTTGATCCGTTGTCCTCGGCCGGTATCTATAAGGCTCTGGTGAATGGCCAAGAGGCCGCGCGGGCCATATGTGACGGTCACTGGGGTCCCTACGAAAACCGCATCCATCAGGATTATGAGGCCTATCTGATCAAACGGGCTGAGCTGTATCAGGCTGAACAGCGCTGGTCAGAGAGTGCGTTTTGGGCGCAACGGCAGGGGAGGGCGAAGGGGGAGGCGCAGGGGGATCGATCAGTCTCGCCTAAGGAAATGTCAACTCTGGCGTGATGGCCTTTGTCAGCGCAGAGGCGCGCGCGAGTCCCTGCTTTACAGCTCTAGGTCGCAAGGCTGCACCCGCAGTCCATGATGGCTTTCCCTCATTGAAACGGGGTCTTATGTCCAGAAACAGCGAGGTCGGCTTTATCTGACTTGGAGGTGGGCCGTAATCACTATAAAAGCGAGTGAAGGCCTCGACCTATAGGAGGAGCCACTGAGCTATTTTCGGGGGGCTGCGTCTAAGGATGTTAATAAGGTTGTAGCCAAGCTGTAAAAACGTCTTGGTTCAAGCTCTTGAATAAGATTAAGGTGAAGATGAACAAAAATTTTAGCGGAGCTTTTTCCGGAGATGCCTGAGCAAAAACTCTATATTGCGGATGATAATTCCGAATTTGCCGACTATCTCACCACAGTGGCCAAACGTCTTGGGTGGACGGTAGAGGTCTGTAAAAACGGGAATGAACTGCTTGATCTGTTGCTTGGCGAAGGTGGGCCGGCAGTTGTTCTGGTTGACATCAATATGCCAGAAAAAGACGGTATCGAAGTCATCGAAGGGCTTTCCGAAATCGACCGCCCGCTGCGCTTTAGGTTCATGACCGGTGGTGCGGATGCGCCGATGCTGGCGGCAAAACTGATGGCCCGCGCCAGAAACCTGTCGGTTGGACGTAACCTTTATAAACCCATTCCGATGGAGACCCTGAAACGGGTGCTCACTGAAGAATGGGAGGAACTCTTGGTGATGGGCGCGTCCTCCAATCTCCCCGCCTGAGCCCCTGTAGTCCTGAGCATATAAGACCCTGAGCCTCTGTAACCCTGAGAATCTGAGCCCCCCGCCCGGGAGGCATCTGTGATCCAGGGGGCTGGGGGCCGCAAAGGCCGCTCAGTGTCCAAGCGCTTTGTTGATTGCTGCTACGAGATCTGTTCGCTGCACCGGCTTCATCAGGCGGATGTCCTCTGGGCGTAGGCCATTGCCATGCACTGTGGCCTCGCTGGCATAGCCGGACATAAAGATCACCGGCAAGCCGGGGGTCTTGGCGCGTAGCGCTGATGACAGGGTTGTGCCGAGAAGCGTGCCTGGCATGACGATATCCGTGAGCAAAAGGTCATAATTGGGATCTGCATCAAAAATCGCCTTTGCCGCATCTCCCGAACTGGCAGGGGTGACCGCGTAGCCGGCCTTCTGCAGAGATTGGACCACCACGTCGAGCACCGCCGCGTCGTCTTCGGCCACCAGAATGCGGCGTCTCTTGTCTGTGGAAATCTCCGCCTCGGTTTCGGCGACGGCTTCGGTCACAGTCTCAGTTTCGGTCTCAGTTATTGGGCAGGGCTGCGCCTCTTGTGCCGCGACCGGGAAGTAAAGCTTGAATGTGGTGCCCTGACCCGGCTCGGAATACACTTGCACCGTGCCATTGGACTGCCGCATGAAGCCATGAACCATTGACAGGCCAAGGCCGGAATTGTTGCCGGTCGCCTTGGTGGAAAAGAACGGCTCAAAGATCTCAGCCTTGTTTTCTGCGGCAATGCCTTCCCCTGTGTCGCTCACGGCCAGCATCACATAGCGCCCGGGTTCCAGTTCTTCCTGGCGTGTATCGAGGTAGCTGCCATCAATGTGGATATTGCGCGTTTCAACAGTCAGCTTCCCCCCCTCAGGCATGGCGTCCTGTGCATTGATGATGAGATTCAACAGGGCGCTTTCGGTGGAACTTAGATCGGCTTCAACCGGCCAGAGGTCCTTTGGAAGAGAGGTTTGCACTGAAATGGTTGCGGGCAATGTCCGGCTGATCCAGTTTTTGGTTTCTTTCACCACCTCGTTGATGTCGATGGCGCTGGGCTCAAGGCTGGCTTTGCGGGCAAAGGCCAGCATGTTACGGGTCAGATCGGCGCCACGCAGGGTCGATGTGATGCTGCTGTCGATCAGCTTTCTGTGCTGCTCGTCAGGGCAGTCTTCGCGCAACAGCTCCAGATTGCCCAGGGTGACGGCCAGCAGGTTGTTGAAATCATGGGCCACGCCACCCGTGAGTTTGCCAACCGCTTCGAGTTTTTGCGAGACAGCAAGTTGCAACAGAACCTTCTCGTGTTCTTTCAGCTCCGCCTTGCGGGCGGAGATTTCCACCACGCTGGCCCGGATAAGTTTCCGGTCAAAGGGCGGCAGGCGCGCCAGTGAAATCTCGCAGTCCAGCATCTGGCCGTTTTTGTTGGTGAGCTGCCATTCAAAGACCGGAAATTCGCCATTGAGGGCCTGCTCAACATAGATGGCAACAGTCTCATTTGAATGGGATCCATCGGCTTGCAGCGCAGGGCTGATATCCCTTGGGTAAATGGTTTCCATCAGCTCGTCACGACTATAGCCAAGGATCGCTTCAGCGCGGCTGTTGGTGGTGGTGAACTTGCCCAGCCCCATGTCAAAAATCATAATCGCTTCTGGGGCATATTCCACCAGGGCCAGCATTTGCTCATGTTGTCTGTGGAGTTTGAGGTTTGAAGTTTCCCACTGTTGGCGCAGATTTTCCGTCAGTGTAATGCAGGCAATGCCGCAAAAAAGCAGGGCTGTCCCCATCACCAGCCAGTTGCGCCCACTTGCCGAGAGGGTGCCCATAAGGTCGATCTTGGGTTGTAGGAGGCCGGTCGCATACAATGAGCCGAGAATGAGGGGGACCAATAGCACGATGGCCAGGGTCAGATAGGCGCCCCGCTTGCCAAACAATGCGCCAGTGATCATCGGTATGGTCAGCAAGATAAGCCAGCCGGCCGACGACAGGCCAAGAAAGGTGATACCGGTGACCGCTGCCAGAAACAGGCCGAACAAAAAGAGAAGGATGCGTTTGGCATAGTGATTGGCGCCGGGCAAGACAAAGTGAGGCGCAACACAGAAAATCAAAAACCCCGGCAGGGCATATTTCAGCAGGGGGTCAAAGGGGATCGGTCTGAGTGCAGCTGCGCAAAAGCCCAGGCAAATGGCAATCGAGAAAAAGTAAAACATCCTCTTGGATGTTTTCCTCAATAACCCGGCATGCGCCTCTCTGGCGCGCAGGATCGAATCGTCCGGCATGGTCTACCCCTGTTCCAATTGCAGCCTCAATATTTGCCTTGGAAGGGCTAAAGAACATCTGGGCAATTGGCTGTAACTTGAGGCAGTTACAGGGCGTGATCAAGCGCAAACTTGGCGTCGCTCTGCATTGGTCGTATATCGAACTATTGTGTTGAATTTGAAGGGGTTAGGTCAGAATCCATGCATGCGTTTGGCCCATTGATAGGCGACCACCAACCCCTTCATGCGCGGCAGTAGAAAAAGGGACGATATGATGGTCACGGCAGACATCAGCAGCGCCAGGGTCAGGGGCTCCGGCCGAAAGTTTACATACAGGATATGCAGGGCAAACCCGAGAATATGGCCCACAATCAGAATGGTCAGATAGGCGGGGCCATCATCGGCGCGGTTGTGATGCAGCTCCTGGCCGCAGCTGGCACAGCTGTGATTTACCTTGAGATAACTGTGCAGCAGTTTTCCCTTTCCACAGTTCGGGCACCGGAGCCGCAAGCCGCGTAAAATCGCCGGTTTGATTGCGCGCGGTCGTGTTTGCCCGGACACCGGGGCTTGTGCTGCACTGGCTTTGTAAAGACTGGCTTCGCGCAGGCTGACGTCTTGGCCTGTTTCGGTATGGGGCATGGTCGCGACTCCTGATTTCACGAGGTCTGTAAATTGTTTCAGCATTGATTGCAAACAATGGTGAAACAACTCTGTTGCATTGCGCAGATATTTTGCGCTATTCCGGGGCAAGTCGATAGGTCGAAGGCGCGTCTTATGCACGTCTTGGGATGGGCTTTGCCTAGGAATGTTGGGGGAGAGACCTGTTGAAACAATGGAACCCAACACTCCGGGCCTCGGACAAGCCGCGCTATGTGGGGATTGCCGATGCCATTCGTGCTGACATCACATCAGGCCAGCTAAAGCCAGGCGACCGGTTGCCGCCGCAACGAAGTGTTGCGCAGGATCTGGGCGTGGATTTTTCCACAGTGTCGCGCGGCTATGCCGAAGCCGTGCGGCGCGGCGACATCGAGAGCTTTGTCGGTCGCGGCACCTTTGTGCGCCTGCCTGAGACGTCACAAGATCCGACCATTGGCACAGAACACCCTGACCCACGCCGGAGCCTGGAAGAGGATCCGATGATGAACATGCCGCCTGAGCCGGATGACCCGGAGCTGATTGCCCGCATGTCGCAGGGGTTGTCGCATGTGGCTGCCAATTTGGTGCCGCTGCTGCGCTATCAGTCCGTGCGAGGCTGCGCTGCGGACCGTGAGAACGCCCACCTCTGGATGCAGCAAAATGGCCTGGAGTTTGCAGCAGACCGCCTTGCGATCACTCCGGGGGCACATGCCAGCATCTACGCCATCCTGACCCTGCTCAGCGCGCCGGGACAGACCGTACTGTGTGAAACCCTGACCTATCCCGGTATCCGCTCGATCGCGGCCCGTTTGGGCCTGAGGCTGGTGGGTGTTGCCGGTGACAGTGAGGGGCTGTGCCCCGAGGCGCTGGAGCGGGCCATCGCCGAGCATCAGCCCGCAGCGCTGTATCTCAATCCAACCCTGCAGAACCCAACCACCGGCACCATGACACAGAGCCGCCGTCAGGACATTGCGGCTGTTTTGCAAAAGCACGATCTGCAGCTGATCGAGGATGACGCCTATTGCTTTGTCGCGTCCGATGCACCGCCGCCGATTGCCAGCCATCTGCCAGATTTGGCCTGGCACGTCGCAGGGATTTCCAAATGTTTTGGCGCCGGATTGCGCCTGGCCTATACCACGGTGCCGCAGCGTGCCGAGATGGGACAGTTTTCCCAGGCGCTGCGCAGCATCAATGTGATGGCCTCTCCATTGAGCCTGGCGCTGCTGGGGCGCTGGATTGAGGATGGCACCGCGCGTGAAATCCAGGCCTTTGTGCGTCGCGCGGCGGCGCAACGGCAGGCCATGGCCTGCGAAATCCTGCAGGGCTGTTTCGTCACAACTGCACCAGAGGCCTTTAATCTCTGGGTGGAATTGCCCCGTG
Source organism: Phaeobacter sp. SH40 (assembly GCA_965641885.1). Taxonomy (GTDB): domain Bacteria; phylum Pseudomonadota; class Alphaproteobacteria; order Rhodobacterales; family Rhodobacteraceae; genus Pseudophaeobacter. The sequence continues at coordinate 920,006 of OZ282574.1, forward strand.
GCACCAACCGGGCCGAGGTCATGGGCCGTATGGCCAACCGCCAGATTGGCATCATGCCCAGTGATGCGTTTTCGGTCTCTTCCCATCCCAGTGAAGCCCTGCGGGTCTGCCTGGGGGGACCCATCAGCGAGACACATCTGCGCGACGATCTTGTGGCGTTGCGTGATGCAATCCTGCGCAAGGATTGGCTGGGGTGACCCTGCTCGATTTAGGACCAATACACTTAGGACCAATACTATGACACCCAATATTTCTGCGCTGACCCTTGGTACGGTGGTGCTGGCCATGACCCTGATCGTGATTGGCGATGCGGCAGGCAAAACCCTGACGGCGGAGGGCTTTAGCCCCTTCTTTGTCGCCTGGGCCCGTTTCGCGCTGGCGGCAGTTGGGTTTTTGCCCTTTTGTGGCTTAACCCGGGCTGAGCTGTGGTCGCTGCTGGACTGGCGGGTCATTTTGCGCGCGCTGCTGATTGCGGGCGGGATTTCCTGCATTCTCACCGCCCTTAAGACCGAGCCACTCGCCAATGTCTTTGGTGGCTTTTTTGTCGGTCCGATCATCGCCTTCATCCTTTCAGTTTTGCTGCTGAAAGAACGCGCAAGCCTCAGTCGCGCCCTGCTGTTATTGCTGAGCTTTGGTGGCGTGCTACTGGTGGTGAAACCGGGATTTGGCATGCAGGTTGGCATGGGGTTTGCGGTGCTTGCCGGCTGCTTTCATGGCTCGTTTCTGGTGGCAACGCGGTGGCTGGCCGGGCGGCACCGGCCCCGCTTTTTGCTGTTTTCACAATTGGCCATTGGCGCTGTGGTGCTGTTTCCTTTTGCGGTGGGCGATCTGCCACAGAGCGTTGCTATGGCCCAGAGCAACCCAGTGCTGACAGGCCTGCTGATCATCAGCGCGTTGGGGTCTGCCGCTGGCAACTATCTGCTGGTCCGGGTCAATCGCCATACCCCCGCCAATGTGGTGGCCCCCCTGGTCTATAGCCAGCTGCTGGCGGCCACCTGTATTGGCGTTGTGGTCTTTGGCGAGCTGCCAGATGCGCTGGCGCTGTTGGGCCTGACCGTGATTGTACTGTCAGGGCTTTCGTCGCTCTGGCTTGCGGGCCGGGGACTGCGAGCACCCTGAGGTCGCCACGTCTGGCTGCCACGTAGGTCGCGGCTTCAGGGCGCCGTTTTGCGCAACAGGTAGATATCCATGATCCAGCCATGCTCTGCTCGTGCCTGTGCCCGGGTGGCGATGATTTCATCAGCCACCTGCGCCAGAGGCCCAGAGCGGCTGATCTGGTTTTCCATACCGGCATAGGCGGACCACCAGATTTCAACATCCTTTGGCTCAATCGCCTGAAAGGAGCATTCCCCATCCAGCATCACCACCAGAGTGTCAGCCGTGGGGGGCCAGCCGCTCTCGCGCAGCTGGCGTCCGGTCGTGACAGTAAACGGCGCGCCAATCTCGTTCAAGGGAATGGCATGAGCTGCGGTCAGCGCCTGGATAGAGGTGACGCCCGGAATGACCTTGAGGCTGATGTCGCTGTTGCGCCTCAGGCGCTCGGCGATCCGCATGGTGCTGTCATAAAGCGAAGGGTCGCCCCAGACCAGAAAACCGACTTTGGCGATGTCTGCAGCAGTGCTGCCTGCGGGTAGGCTAGCGCGAATAGTTTCGATCCAGATGCGGGCGATGGCATCGTGCCAGTGGTCAACGCGCGCGGTGTAATCCACAATGGCCGGGTCGCGCACCGGCAGGTCGAACTCAACAATGTGTGGGCCGGGGGTGCTGGTGATGGCCTCAGCGCAGATCGCCTGGCGTAGCCCGGCCAGATCATCCTTGCCGCGGCCTTTGTTGGGAATCAGGATCAGATCCAGCCCATTGAGCGCGCGCACCGCCTCCAGTGTCAGATGCTCGGGATTGCCGGTGCCAATGCCGATCAGGAAGAGCGCGATCTTGCCGTCGATACTACCGTCAATATTGCCTGCGGTCATGTCACGGGGCTCCTGCCAAAAAAGAAACACGGCCCGCTATGGGGCCGTGTTTGGATTTTATCAAGTCTGGATCAGGTCGCGTTGCCAGATCAGGCTGCTTTTTCTAAGCCGCGTTATAGAGCCGGGGGGTCACCAGACCACGGCTGTCGACGCCGCGCAGCGCCTTGGCTGCGGCCAGGATGGCGAGATCGGCGAGGGGCTCAATCAGCACCACCAGCATATAGGCGCCGCCAAAGGTCAGCACCGAGGCCATGGTCTCAGCGCCAAAGCCCTGACCGTAGAACACCCAAAAGGCCACCCAGGCCACAACGCCGCCCTGATAGGCGGTCGAGAGCGCCAGCGCCTGGCTGTATTTTAGATCCACATAGGCGGTGCCGGCCGGGATTATGCGGCGGGCCAGCGCGTGCAGAGCAAACAGTGGCACCAGCAGGGTTGTCAGATTGACAAAATACATCGGCATGTCGCTGGGCGCAAAAAGGGCCCCCTGGATCAGCAGGCCTGCGGCCAGGCCAAAGGCAGCAGGTGCCGCTCCGAGGATCAAAAACAGGGTTGAGCCAAGGATGAAATGCACCTCAGAAATGCCAGCCGGGAAATGCGGCAGTACTTCAAAAAACAGGAACACGCCAAGGGCTGCGATGGCAGACCGGGCGGCATAGGACATCACGCCAGTGGCGCGCAGGTCATTAAAGGTTTCTTTGGCGGCATAGGTCACGGCCCCTGCGGCGGTGCCATAAGCAAGGGTCATTTTGGCGGCGTCAACAACGCCGGGTTCGATATGCATAGGTCTGTCTCCCTGTCGCCTCCCCGGCGACATTTGAAAGGGTTTCGCAAAACAGCCGCCCAAACCGCAGTCCGCAAGGCATGGCCCCACAAAATATGGCCTGGTCAGCTCGCGACGGCAGGTCTCCTGACTTGCGGGTCTGGGCCGGTCCGGGGCCTTCCCGATCTGCTTTGCAGATCAGTGGCTGTTCCCGGTGGCTCGCCGCTCACAGTTGCGGGGGCAGTTTCGGATTCGGCGCCTGTTGGCTACACCTCACCGTATTCCCTTTTCATCCAGGGGTCTGAGACCCCAATGGAACCGTCGATACCGCCAGAGGTGTCACGAAGCCCTGCGGGCTGTCAATCACCCAAAGCACTCTATGCGCTGCAAAAGCCCGCCTGCGCCGCAAGGCCGCAGATCAAACAAAAAACGCCCGCAGGAGCGGGCGCAGTACACAAGCGGGTAAAACGGCAAAGCCAGTCGTCCAGTGGGTTTAGGGATTGGGATTTACGGATTGTCGAGGGTCAGACTGGCTGCAATTGGGGTGCCGCCTATCATCAGCGGGCTGTGGCTATTGGCGTTGAGCGAGACTTTCACCTCGACCTTGCCTGTGGGCAGATCGCTGAGGTGCGTCCAGTTGCCGTAGAGCCGCCCCAGCTTGGTGCCATTGATGTAGACATGCGCATGGCCTTCGCCTGCAACATCGGCGGCTGAGGCATTCTCCGGTGCAAAGCGGAAATTCTGCGGCGTGACCTGCAAATTCCAGCCCGCCATGGGGTCTTTGGTCACGGCAATCGTTAGGCCCGGGGCGTCAGGGCCTGCGGGAAGGTGGGTCGCCGTTGCGTGATCATGGCCCGCCATTTCGGCCATCTGCCCCGGGCTGCCATGCTGGGCTGCATCGCTGTGATCATGGCCATCAAATGTGATGCCATTGCCGGCAGCCGTGACAAAACCGATGCCGCCGCCAAAGACCAGGCCGATGGCAAACAGAGCAAGAGAACGCGACATGTCATATCCTTTGAAGAAGAGGCCTGCGCTGAAAGAAAGAGGATCTCTCGGCGCAGGTTGATGCTCAGGGCAGGGGGCTCAGGCGTCTCTGGCGCCTTCGGCCTGCCAGAAGTAGCCGCAAAAGCAGCCCAGCAGGGTCCAGGCAGCCAGACCAACCCCAAAGGCGCGGGCAGCAAACAGCGCGCCTATTTCTGTCGGAACCGGGCCGGTAAAGCTGCTGGGCCCGGGGGCACCAACCAGATGCGGGATCAGCAGCAGGGGAACCGCAATGGCGTAGCTCAGCAGAGTGCCGCCAAAGGCGATCAGCCACATGGCAATGCCAGCGGTTGCAACGGTGGCAGTCCACCAGATCTGTCGCTCAAGGAGATCGGCTGCCGCGACGCCGGGAACCTCAGGGGCGAGGCTAAAGCCCGGTGCAAGATGGAAGGTGATGAAACCGGCCAGCCCCCACAAAAGCCCACTACGTGCTGAAATTGGCTGCCCCATACCCTCGGCCATGGACATCAGGGCGACCATAACAAAGGCATAGCCGGTATAGGTGAGCATGGTGAAGACGATGCTTAACCCATCACGTACGGCGTCAAAACCGGGCAGCTCAGGGTGTGCGGAAACTGCTGCGCCACCAAAATGCACCAATGCGCCGCTTTCATAAAGCTCGGCGTGCAAAAGCACTGGCTGCACAAAAAGAAGCTGCAGCAGGGCGGTCAACAACCCTGCTGCAGCACCAGCGAACAACGCGCTGGTCAAAATCCGGCTAAACATGCGCTTAGTGGCAGGGAAAGCCAGTCGCGTGACGCACGTCATGTGCGGCGTCGTGCAGGGCAGAAGCCTGTACGTGACCGGTTAGGGTGATTACACTCAGGCCCAGAACCACGGCAAACACGGCAGGCAAAAAGCGGGCGCCAGCAACAGAGGTGGTCAGTGTCTTCGTTGTCATATCTATTCTCCACGCCGTCACACCCGACGGCAAAAATTACGTCCCAGTACATGGCCGGTCTCCTGACTCGCAGGTCGCAGCAGCTTTTCCCCTTCCCAGCGGCCAGATTGGCCTCCAGTGGGTGTCGAAAAACCGCTCGCCGCTCACAGTCGCGGGGGCGGTCGAGGTCTTGGCGCCGCAATTGGGTCCGCCATTCCTCATTCCCGTTTCAGCCCAGATGCTTTGCATCTTTGGGCACCATGTCCATTTGTTGTGCCCTCTGACGAGGCCGGGGGTCAAGTTTGAATCCGTCCTGCAGAGCCCAAGATGTGACTTTTATGAGCAATGACAGGCGCAAACCTGGGAGAATGCGCCTGGTCCAGCCCGGCTTAGTCCAATCCGGCAGGGATTCGCGCCAGAGCCTTCAGGCGCAATTCGCCCAAGGGGCGGGCGTCCGCCAGATTGCCGTCCGGGCTGTCGCGGAACAGCCGTAAAAACGTCACGATATCCGGGAGATCCCTGGCACTGATTTCGCCAAACAGATAGGCCGTCTTGCCGCTTTGGCGTACCGAAAGCGTCTGCGGCTGTTTGCAGCCCGACATGCAGTCCACCTGCTGCACTCTGGCATCGAGCCCCGCGCCTGCCACCGCCTGCGCCAGCAGATCCGGCAGGGCCGCATCGGCGTTGCGGCAGCTGCGACACAGGGTGAGGGTTGGGGGAGGGCTGGACATCCGGTCAGAGTGCTTCTGGCAGATCGCTGTCGGCGAGGGGGCCGTAAAGGATCAGAACCGGAGCCGTGGTCTCCATATCACGCAGCACCTTTGGCAGCTCTCCTACCGTGTGACAGCTCAACTCCTGCGCAGGGGTTGAGACACCCAGAGCAATCAGCGCGTGGGTTTCAGGTGGCAGGCCTGCCTCAATCAGCTTTTCCGCCAGCGAGGCAAAGGTACGCTTGCCCATATAGACCACGGTTGTGGCCTCGGGATCGGCCAGCGCCGCCATATTGAGGCTATCCGGCAGCCCGCCTGTGACGTCATGGCCGGTGATGAACTGCATCCGCCGCGCCGTCAGCCGCCGGGTCAGCGGGATATTTGCCGCCGCCGCGGCTGCCGAGGCCGCTGTGACACCGGGCACAATCTCAAACGGAATTTGGGCAGCGCGCAGGGCGCTGATCTCTTCCTCCAAGCGGCCAAAGACGCCGGAATCGCCGGATTTGAGCCGCACCACCCTGAGGCCGCCTTGGGCGTATTCCACCAGCAACTGGCTGACATGGTCCTGCTTGGGGGAGGGGCGCCCGGCACGTTTGCCCACCCCCACCAGATCCGCATCTGCGCGGGCATGGGTGAGAATGGGGCCTGAGGAGAGATCATCAAACAGCACCGCATCCGCGGCCTGCAACCGGTTCACCGCCTTTACGGTCAGCAGTTCCGGATCGCCCGGACCAGAGGATACAAAGCTGACAAAGCCGCTCATGTCGCGCTGTCCTCAGCACCGTCTTCTACGCTGGCTTCTACACTGGCCTTCTCACCGGTGATGAGATGGAAAAATGTGCCGGTCACATGCCCCTTGATCGAGCCGGTTTCCGGCACCGGGTTGCCATCGGCATCCATCACCTGTGCCAGCGGTGCGTCGGGCTCATCCAGAATGGTGGAGTAATGGAACTCGTGCCCCCGTAGCGCAGCCCCGGCGGCAAAGCCCGGCATCTGCGCCTGCAGCACCGCGCGACGATACCCCAGGTGAAACTTGCGCTTTTCATATGAGGTCACCAGTCCAAGCAGCCCAGCCATCTGGTGGCGCGTGCCCTCTTTGTCGATCAGGGCTTCGCCCAGGGCCATGTAGCCGCCGCATTCGCCATGCACGGGCCTGGTCTCGGCATGTTTGCGCAAGCCGCTACGGAAGGTCTCGGCACTGGCCAGTGTGCCACCATGCAGCTCGGGATAGCCTCCGGGCAGCCAGACCAGATCGGCATCCGAGGCCGGGGCCTCATCTGCCAGCGGCGAGAACGGCAGGATCTCGGCGCCAGCGGCGCGCCAGCCGGTCAACAGATGCGGGTAGGTGAACGAAAAGGCGGCATCGCGCGCTAGGGCTATGCGCTGCGCGGGCGGTTTTGGCAGCGCCTGTGGAGCAGGGGTTGCGGTTCCGGCAGTTCCCATGGCGGCGGCTTTGATCGCCTCAAGATCGACGTGGTCGCGCAGGAAGGTGGCATAGCCCGCAATCGCGGCCTCCAGGTCCGGGTGCTCTACCGCCTGGATCAGGCCCAGATGGCGCTCTGGCAGGGCAAGGTCGCCACGACGCGGCAGCGCGCCCAGAACCTTGACGCCCGCGCGCTCCATCCCTAGCCGGGTCAGTCGCTCGTGGCGCGGGCTGGCCACCCGGTTCAGGATCACCCCGGCAAAGGGCACCTCGGGGTCGTAGCTTTTGAACCCTAGTGCTGTGGCTGCAGCCGACTGCGCCTGACCGCCCACATCGATCACCAGCACCACGGGCCACCTCATGCGCTTGGCGGTCTCAGCGGACGAGCCAAAACCGGACTGGCCACGGGTGGCGACGCCGTCAAACAGCCCCATTGAGCCTTCGCCAATGCAGATTTCTGCGCCCGACGCCTGGCCAGAGATCGCCTCCAGCAAACCACTATCCATCGCCCAGGTATCGAGATTAAAGCTGGGGCGCTTGGCGGCGGCAAAGTGAAAGGCGGGATCGATATAATCAGGCCCGCTTTTGTAGGGCTGCACCTTGAGGCCGTCCTCGGCGAGGGCGCGCAGCAGGCCCAGCATTACCGTGGTCTTGCCGGTGCCAGAGGCCGGTGCGGAAATCATCAGTCCCGGAGGGTAGCCTTGTGGAAATTGATCACTCATCTGCTTCGCTCCAGTCTGCCCATTTGCTCTCGGCGCTTTGTGGCCGGTAGCGGCGATCATAATCCTGCGCGTAAAGACAGCTCTCGTCAAAGTCGTCGTTGCCAAGGGCAGGGCCCACCAGGATCAGAGCGGTGCGGCCGCGTATCCCGCCTGTGGCCTCTTCGAGGCTGCCAAGGGTCGCCTTGACCACCTTTTGATCGGGCCAGGTGGCGCGCCAGACCACAGCAACCGGGCAGTCGGCGCCGTAGCTGGGCGTCAGCCGCGCGATCACATCTTCCAGCACATGCACCGACAGGTGAATGGCCAGCGTCGCTCCTGTGCGGGCAAAATTCTCCAGCGTTTCACCTTCTGGCATTGCCGAGGCCTTGCCGGAGGTCCGGGTCAGCACCAGCGACTGCGCAACGCCAGGCAAGGTCAGCTCGGTGCCAAGGGCTGCAGCAGCGGCGGCAAAGGCGGGCACACCAGGGGTGACATCATAGGGGATCTCCAGGGCGCGCAGGCGGCGCAGCTGCTCTCCCAGGGCGGACCAGACCGACAGGTCACCAGAGTGCAGCCGGGCAATGTCGTGCCCGGCGTCATGGGCCTCTTTGATGTGGGCCATGATTTCATCCAGCGACAGCGAGGCTGTGTTGATCACCCTGGCGTCTTTTGGGCAGTGCTGCAGCAGCGCTTCGGGCACCAGAGAGCCCGCATAGAGGCAGGTCGGGCAGGCGGCGATCAGATCGCGCCCGCGCAGGGTGATGAGGTCGGCAGCGCCGGGGCCGGCGCCAATGAAGTGAACGGTCATGGCTCAAGTCTTTCTGCAATAGCCGCGGTGGCCTGGCCATCCGCGGTGACAACTCGGGGGGTGATCAGGCGGGAGCGGGCACCGGGGTGCCCGGTGCGGGCGGCCACCAATGCGCAGGCTTCGGCGAGAGAGCCGGTGCCAAACCGGGCCTTGATCCGGGGCGAGCATGTGAGGGTCTGCTCTCCTGCGATCTCGCTCTCATCAAGGCCCAAAAGAGGCAGCCCCATCTCGTGGGCCAATTGTTTCAATGCGGGCGCCAAAGCCTTTGTGCTAGTTGACGCCAGCGCATCCGGGCGCGCGCCCGTCAGGGCGAGTGCTGCGCGCAGATCCGCCAGACTGGCACTGGTGCGAAAGCCCAGTCCTGCAACTCTCATCCCTGCAACTCTCACCCCTGCAACTCTCATCGGGTGACACTCCACTGGATGACAGGGCGGGCCCGCTGCCAGTCGCGCATGCTGCCCAGAGGGCCTGCTTCGGCGATCTCAACCTTTAACAGGTGACCGCCGCGCTGGGCATGGGCCTGCATCAGCAGGGTTTCGGTTTCAAGCGTCACCCCATTGGCCACCAGCCGGGTGCCCGGCGGCAGCAGCATCCACAGATGGTCCAGCAGGGCTTGTGAGCAACCGCCGCCGATAAAGACGCAATCGGGCAGTGGGTAGCCGGTCAGCACCTCGGGGGCCTTGCCCAACACGCCTGCCATCCGGTGCGAGAGACCAAAACGGGCGGCATTGGCGCGGATATTGTCCAGTCGGCTGGCGCGGGGCTCAAAGCTCACGGCGCGCGCGCCCGCAGCGGCCAGACACCACTCCGTCGAGATCGAGCCAGAGCCGCCCCCAATATCCCAAAGCAGCTCACTGGCGCGCGGCGCCAGGGCCGAGAGGGTCAGGGCACGGATGGGCCGTTTGGTGATTTGCCCATCGCTGAGGAAATGCGCATCCGCGAGACCCGAGGCCTGTGGCAGGCCTTTGCCGCCGGCGGGGTCAATCGCGAGGGCCACGGGGGCCTGGATCTGGTCGAGATCAAAGCTGTCGGCCCGCGCCCTGCGGATCCGCTGCAGCGCTCCGCCAAGGCGTTCCATCACGGTCAGGGTGGAGGCGCCAAATCCCTGCGCGTTCAGCCATTGCGCCAGTTCTGCTGGCGCCTCCCCATCACGCAGGGTGCAGAGGATACGGCGATCTGGCGCCAGCAGCGGCATCAGTTGCTCATAGGGGGCGGCATGCAGGCCCAGACAGAGGGTTTCCTCTAGTTTCCAGTGCAGGCAATTTGCGGCGTATGAAAACACCGAGGGGGCTGGATGAGAGGTCCATTCAGACGGTGCAAGACCCTGTGCTGCAAGATCGCGCGCCAGTGCGCCGCCCGCGCCAAACCAAAAGGGGTCTCCCGATGCCAGCACCACAACTGGCTGGCCCCGCAGCGCCAGCACCGGCGCGGTTGAGAAGGGCACAGGCCAGGCGTGCCCCCTGGTTCCGGCCGCAATCAGCTCCAGATGGCGCGGGCCGCCAAAGATGGTTTTCGCTTGCTGCAGCGCATTGCGACTTGCTTCCGTGAGGCCTGCCAGTCCATCTTCGCCCAGACCAATCACCGTGAGCCAGGGTTTTTCCGTGGTTTGCAAAACAGGATCAGACATGACGCGAATCCTTCTTTTGGGCGGCACCACCGAGGCCTCGAAACTGGCCGTAATTTTGGCCCAGGCCGGTGCGGATGCTCTGTTTTCCTATGCGGGGCGCACGCAGCACCCTTTGCCGCAACCTCTGCCCACGCGGGTGGGAGGCTTTGGCGGGCCCGAGGGCTTTGCCAGCTATCTGCGGGCCGAAGGCATCAGTCATGTGGTGGATGCCACCCATCCTTTTGCTGCCCAGATGAGCCGCAACGCCTTGGAGGGCTGCAGTGAGGCCAATGTGCCGCTCTGTGCCTTTGAGCGTCCGGCTTGGCAGGCAGTCGACGGCGACAGGTGGATCCATGTTGAGGATATCGCAGGCGCGGTTGCGGCCCTGCCGGATACGCCAGCCCGGGTATTTCTTGCCATTGGCAAGCAGACCCTTGCAGGCTTTGCTCGAAAACCCCAGCATCACTACCTGTTGCGGCTGGTGGATGCGCCCCAGGCGCAATTGCCGCTGCCCGACTGTGCGGTTGAGCTGGCACGTGGGCCGTTTGACCTGGCGGGCGATCTTGAGCTGCTGCAGCACCATGGGATCACCCATGTGGTGGCCAAAAACGCCGGTGGCACCGGTGCCATGGCCAAGCTTACTGCCGCGCGTGAGCTGGACCTGCCGGTCGTGATGATCGACAGGCCAGACCTGCCGGCCCGGTTGGTGTTTGGCGATCTGGCTGAGGTCTTGGCCTGGTTGTCTCATACGTCGCCTGAGCCATTTCCAGAGGCAGTGTCTGAGACGTGATCCGGGGTGCAGTCTGGCGCGTAGCGCGGCGTGTAGACATGGCGGCCGACCCGGCGGGTGTCTTTGTTGCCGACGATGACCACGGTGCGCATATCCGCCATTTCAGGACTGGCCTCATCGAGGGTGACGGTGGCAATGTTCTCACCGGGTTTAGAGACATCGCGGGCAAAGGAGATCAGCGTCTCACCACCGCAGGCCTCGCGCAGGATTTCCAGCGCACGGGCAAATTGATGCGGCCGTGATTTTGAGCGCGGATTGTAAAACCCCATGGCAAAGCCCGCTTCGCCCGCAAGGCGCAGGCGTTTTTCAATCAGGCTCCAGGGTTTCAGATTGTCACTGAGGTTGATGGCGGCAAAGTCATGCCCCATCGGGGCACCGATCCGGGCTGAGGCTGCCAGCATCGCGGTGATACCGGGCAGCACCTGAATATCCAGCGCCAGCCAGACCTCTGGGCCCAGCTCCAGGGCTTCAAACACAGCCGAAGCCATAGCAAAAACACCAGGATCACCCGAGGAGACTACCGCGACGCGCTTGCCTGCCGCCGCCATCTGTAGCGCATGGCGCGCGCGCTCGACCTCGACCCGGTTATCTGTCGCATGTAGGGTCAGGCCAGGGCGTTCGGGGATGCGTTTCACATAGGGGATATAGCCGACAATATCCGTGGCCTCGGCGATGACATCCTGCACCTGGGCCGTCACCATGGTCTCGTTTCCGGGGCCAAGGCCGACAATTTTCACCCAGCCTGTTGCTGTGTCTTTTGTCATGGCCTGCGCCCCTGTCCGTGCACCAGAACGATCGAGAAATACGGCACTTCGCCCGAAACCTCGCTGAGCTTTTGCACTGTTTGCCCCGGCATGGTGCCGCGTTCCACCAGCCAGGCGTCCTGCAGCCTGCCGGCGCTCTCAAGGGCGCGGCGCAGTTTTGGCAGGTTGCGGCCGATTTTCATCACCACCAGCGCGTCAGTGTCGCGGATGCGCCGGGTCAGCTCGTCTTCGCTGAGGGTGGCCATGGCCACCGTGAGCACATCATCACCCCAGGTAATGGGCTGGCCAGAGACGGTCCAGCAGCCGGACATGCCAGTGATGCCGGGGATGATCTCTTGCGCGATGCGGCCCTGCAGGCGGGTGTAGAGGTGCATGTAGGAGCCATACAGAAAGGGGTCCCCTTCGCAGAGCACCACGACGTCTTCGCTTTGGGCGATCTGGGCAAGCCTTTCGGCCCAGCGGTCATAGAACGCAGCCAGGATACGGTTGTATTCGGGGTCAGAGAAGTGGATCTCGGTGGTCACCGGGTATTCCATTGCGTGCTCAATGACGCCCTCAGCCAGCAGCCCGTCAACCAGCGTGCGGGCCTGACCTTTGCGGCCTTCCTTGCGGAAATAGGCCACGTGTTTTGCGCTTTTCAGAGCGCGCCAGGACTTGACGCTCATCAGCTCGGGGTCACCAGGGCCGAGGCCCGCACAGATGACTTTGCCTTTTGCCGGGACCATGGTCATTCTTTCCAGCTGGCAAGGGCGTTGACCGCGGCCACGGTGATTGCAGAGCCGCCCAAGCGGCCTTTGACGATCATTGAGGGAACCGGCAGGTCCTGCATCAGGGCCTCTTTGGATTCCATCGCGCCGACAAAACCGACCGGGCAGCCGATGATGGCGGCGGGGCGGGGGCAGCTGGGATCCTGCAGCATGTTGAGCAGGTGAAACAGCGCAGTTGGGGCGTTGCCGATGGCCACGACCGCGCCTGCCAGATTGGGCCGCCACAGCTCAAGCGCTGCGGCCGAGCGGGTATTGCCCATCTCCTTAGCCATGTCGGGGACGCGCGCATCGCGCAGGGTGCAGATCACCTGGTTGTTAGCGGCCAGTCGCGGCCGGGTGATGCCTTCGCTCACCATATGCGCATCGCACAGGATGGGGGCCCCCGTGGCGAGGGCGGCGCGGGCGGTTTTTGCCATGTCAGGGGAAAAGCGGATGTGCTCTTCGAGGCCGACCATGCCTGCGGCATGGATCATGCGCACGGCGACGCTTTCCTCATCCTTGCTGAACCGCGCAAGGTCAGCCTCGGCGCGGATGGTGGCAAAGCTTTCGGCATAGATTGCCGCGCCGTTGGTTTCATAGCTGTGGAGCATGTCAGCTGCCCTCTGTCAAAATTGTGGGCGCGGCGCGCAGGGCGCTGGCACTCAGGGTTTCTCTTAACGGCTGATCCGCGGCCTTGCCATGGTGGATCAGATCAAATGTGTCGGGGGCAGTGGCCGTGAGCACCATTGCAGCAGATCCGGGATGGGCGCAGCCCTTGGGGCAGCCCGAAACGTGTAGCAGCGCGCCCCTGGGCACAAAGGGCGCCAGATCGCGGGCCAGATCGCGGGTCGCAGAGAGCGCCTGCAGGCAGCCGGGTGCGCCGGTGCAGGCGCGCACTTGCAGGCGGGGATCGGTGGCGTCAAGGATCAGGCCGGGCTGCGTGGCAATGTCCTGTACCCCCTCAACCAAAAGCATGCGCCAGGGGGTGAGGCGCAGCGGGCCGAGCTGTGCCAACATATCAAAGTTATGGGCGCTGATCTGGCCAAATTCCAGTGCCACGAGCCGTCCGGTGGCCGTGGCGCCCAAACCTTGCCGTGGCGCGGGGGTCGCCCGGGCGGCGACATGCGCAGGCGGTGGCCCACGGCGCGCAATCAGCGGGTGCATCCTGCCGCGACCTTCGGGCGCGCCGCCCTGGTCGAGAAACCAACGCGCAAGCGCCAGAGCTTCTTCGACTGCGCGCGCGGCCTGCACCGGCAGGCCTGTTTGGGCGCCATCCGCGACCAGCAGGAGATCCGTGCCACTGCGCTCAATGCGAATATCGGCAGCCGTGTCTTGCAGTTGTGGTGTGATACCACAGTCCACCGCAAAGCCGAATTTCCCTGGCAAAACCAAATCGGTGGCCTCAGTCAGCGCCGCGTTAAGGTCGACGGCAATCGCGTGGCTTGTATCATTGGGCTGCCAAAAAGGGGTAACAAGCACATTGCGCCGGGCCTCGGCTGTCTCCTCCTGTTCAACCAGCCCCAGGTCCTGCAACGCGCGGATAAGATCGCGCAAGGCGCTTTCCTTGATACCTCGCAGTTGCAGGTTCGCGCGGGCTGATAGATCAATGAGACCATTGCCATGTTTGAGCGACAGCGCCGCAACGGCCCGCGCCTGCTGGGAGCTCAGACGCCCCAGTGGGGCGCGAATACGCACCACCAGCCCATCTCCTGACATCATCGGGCGCAGAGCGCCGGGGCACCAGCCATAGATCTTTGGCGCTGTCGCACTTGTACCGCCGCTCATGCCGCGCCCTCAAAGTCGAGAAGGGCTATGATCGAATTGCGCCGCGTCGCCCAGAGACCAGCCTCTGCCAGGGCGCGAAACCGGTCTCGCATGGCCTGCAGCGCGGCTGGGTTTTCGACCTCCATAAAGGCAACCAGATCCTCACGGCCCAGTGTGGCCTCAAAATACAGATCAAACAGATGCGCCGGGACCACTTGCGCCAAATGGGCAAAAGCGGCCATGTGGTCCAGCGTGGCAGCGATTTCGGCGCCGCCGCGAAAGCCGTGTTGCATCATCGAGGTGGCCCAGTCCGGATTGCTGGCGCGGGCGCGGGTGACACGGGCAATCTCTTCGCCCAAGGAGCGCGCCTGGGGGCGATCCGGCCGGGTGGCATCCAGATGATATAATGCGGGAGCAGCCGCGCCGATCCGGGACATGGCAGCGGCAAAGCCTGCCTCATGGGCGGCATAGTCCGAGGCAATGAGAACATCGGTCTCTGGCAGATCCTGTAGGTGGACAAAACTGTCGGCCCCCCTGAGGCGGGTCTCAAGGGCGACGCGGGCCTCGGATATTTCACCTTTGGCGTCTATTGCATGGGAGGACGCAGTGATCCAGGCCTCGCCGGCTGCGGCGCGGGCGTCCTCGCTGTAATCTTCGATATGGGCGCCCATGGAGAGACCGTATTGGCCCGGCTTGGGCCCAAACACACGCGGTGTGCGTGCAAGATAGGGGTTGTCGGATTTGCTTTCTTCGCGATCAGAGAGGGCAGAGGCCGCGGCCTCAAACATCTGGGCCAAACCGGGAAAGACATCACGAAACAGGCCTGAGACCCGCAGTGTGACATCAATGCGTGGGCGGCCAAGCAGGGTGAGTGGCAGCACTTCAAAGCCGGAGACGCGGCTGGACTCTTTGTCCCATTTAGGGGCCAGCCCGGCGAGATGCAGCGCCATGGCAAATTCTTCGCCAGCCGTGCGCATGGTGGCAGAGCCCCACAGATCAATCACCAGCCCCTGCGGCCAGTCGCCATGGTCCTGCAGGTGGCGGCGCAAAAGCTCTTCCGCCAGCTTGACCCCCTGCGCCTGCGCCGCCCGTGACGGCACCGAACGTGGATCGGTGGTAAAGAGGTTGCGCCCGGTGGGCAAAACATCACTGCGGCCACGATAGGGAGAGCCGGAGGGGCCGGGGGCGACCATCTGACCATTGAGGGCAGCAATTAGCCCGCCACGTTCGCTGTCACCGCAGGTGCCTGTGCCAAAGATATGCAACCCTTCGCCATATTGGCTCTCCTTGATGTCGCAGACAAAGGCATCGATGCGGGTGATCGCCTCGGCGGCTGAGGCCTCGGCCGTGAGACCCAGATCGGCCTCAACACCTGTGCCCTGCGCCTCGGCGCGGATGTCGTTCAGCAAGCGATCTCGACGGGCCGGGTCCAACCCGTCGGCGGTGGAGTATTCGTCCAGCAGGCTTTCCAGCCGCGCCATGCCCTCGGGCAGGCTGGTCTGCGCCAGGGGCGGCGGCAGGTGGCCCAGGGTGACGGCACCGATACGGCGTTTGGCCTGGGCGGCCTCTCCGGGGTCATTGACAATAAAGGGATAGGCCACCGGCAGCGATCCGGTCAGGGCTTCGGGCCAGCATTCACCTGAGAGGGCCACAGCCTTGCCGGGCAACCATTCGAGCGTGCCATGGGCGCCGACATGGACCAGTGCGTCAACCTGCTGGCGCAGCCAGAGATAAAAGGCGACATAGGCATGGCGCGGCGTGCGGTCGAGGTCGTGGTAGTCATCGACGCGGGTCTGCACATCGCCGCGTTCCGGCTGCAGCGCGATCAGCGCCTTGCCAGCCTGCAGAGCCTTAAAGTGGAAGGCACCCTCGCGGCAATCCGGGTCCTCCTCTGGTGCGCCCCAGGCTGCAGCCAGTGTAGAGCGCAGCACCTCTGGGAGAGCCGCCAGCGCTGTGTTGTACGCGGCCAGAGGGAAACTCAGGGTCTCATGAGCCAAACGCAGGCCGAGATTGCCCAGCCCAAGATTCCCCTGTGGCGAAATCTCATAGCCCTGCGCGATGAGCTCTTTCAGGATCTCGGTGCAGGACGCCAGCGCATCCAGCCCCACCGCATGGGCAAGGTTATGGGCCTTGCCGGGGTAGGTGGACAGGATGAGGCCGACGCGCTTTTGGTCATTGCACAGCTGGGCGAGGCGCAGCCAGCCCCCGACCCGGTCAAGGGCGGCGTGGATGCGGTCTGGCATGGCGCGATGCGCAAAGCGGGAGTATTGCAGATCCGGGTCTTTCTTGCCGGGTGATTTGAAACTGATCACCCCGGCCAGAATTCGGCCGTCTACCTCGGGCAGCACCACATGCATGGCGAGATCCGCAGGCGAGAGGCCGCGCGCGGCCTCTGCCCAGTCTTTCTTACGGGCGGTCGAGAGCGCCACCTGAAACACCGGGCAGCCGGTGGTGTTGAGGGGCGACGCAGAGCCATCGGTGCCTTGGGCGGAAAAGGCTGTGGCATTGATGATGGCTGCTGGGCGCAGCGCGGGCAGCCTGTCGCGTAGCCACTGGGCTGTGTCGGGGGATTTCAGACTGGCGGCAAAGGCGCCATAGGCGGCATAGCCGCGGGCGCGCAGCGCGGCTATCAGAGCGTCGACCGGTGCCGTGTCTGCCGCCGTCAGATAAGAGCGATAAAAGCTCACCAATACCAGCGGTTTGTCCTGCGCAGGCAGGTCTGCCAGAATTCCCGTTTGTGGGTCGTAAAATCCATGTAACGGCGTGGTCTTCAACCCCAGAACCGGCCCGGCATAAAGTCCCGCTGCCAACGACAACTGTGCCAGAGCGGCCTGTGCTGCCACGGCGCCACCGGCATCACAGAGCGCTTGCAGGCGGCGCAGGGTGGAAACCGGCAGGGTGGAAAGCGCGTCAAGACGCGGATCTTCCCGGCCATCTGCGGGCAGCAGGGCGAGAGCAATACCGCGACGCCGCGCCAGATCCTGCAGTGTGGCCAGCCCGTAGGGCCAATAGCTTTCGCCCCCAATCAGCCGTACCAGAATGCCCTTGGCGCCCTCCAGCGTCTGTTCGGCGTAGGTGTCGACCGAGAGAGGATGTTTCAGCGCAACCAGATTGGCCAGCCGCAGGCTGGGCAGTTTTCCATCGGCCCGGTGCCAGCCGGCCGCAAAAGCGCCAAGGTCGCTGTCGGAGAACGACAGCGCCACCAGGTCGGCAGATGTCTGCCCCAGATCCTGAGGCGTGTCGGTTTCACCCAACCCGTGGCTTTCGCGAAAGACGACATGCATCGGCTAGCTCTCCTGCGGTGTGCTGCGGGCCGCGTCCGACCCGGCGGCATAGGTGCGAAGCGCCCGCCCCGAGGGGGGCGGGACGGGGGTTGCCCGGCCTTGCGGCCAGGAAGATGAGCCCGCTTGTCGCTTCGTTTTGGTCATGTGGCTTTAGGCCCCCAGTTCGGCGCGAATGGCGGCGCCGTCGATATTGTCGTGCTCTGCAATGACCACCAGCTGGGTGCGGCGCGGTGCATCACCCCAGGGCTGGTCATATTGTGCCCGCAGGCGCTCACCCACGGCCTGAACCAACAGGCGCATCGGTTTTCCCTCGACCGCGACATAGCCTTTGACCCGCAGAATGCTGCGCTCGCGCGCCAGCTTTAGGATGGCAGCTTGCAGCGCATCCGGGTCAGAGACTTCGCCCATTTCGACCACAATGCTCTCGAAATCGTCATGCTCGTGGTCGTCATGGCCATCGTGGTGGCTGGGGCGGGCCTCAAGATCGTCTTCGGCGGCGGCATTCAGGCCCAGAATGATGCGGGGATCAATCACGCCTTCGCTCATCGGCAGGATAGGCACCTGGCGCGGCGCTTCGGCCTCAATGACCCTGCGGGCCTTCTCAAGACCGTCTTCGCCGGCCAGATCCGCCTTGGACAGCAGCACGATGTCGGCGCAGGAGATCTGATCCTCAAAAACCTCGGACAGCGGGGTCTCGTGATCCAGGCTGTCATCTGCGGCGCGCTGGGCCTCTACGGCGGCCAGATCCGGGGCGAACTGGCCTGCGGCCACGGCCTCGGCATCGGCCAGGGCAATGACGCCGTCAACTGTGATGCGCGAGCGAATGGCGGGCCAGTCAAACGCCTTGAGCAGCGGCTTGGGCAGGGCCAGACCGGAGGTCTCGATCAGGATATGTTCGGGCTGTTCCGGCAGTGCCATCAGCGCCTCGATGGTGGGGATGAAATCATCCGCTACGGTGCAGCAGATGCAGCCATTGGCGAGTTCCACGATATTGTTTTCCGGGCAGTTCTCATCGGCGCAGGATTTCAGGATGTCGCCATCGACACCGGCAGTGCCAAATTCATTGACCAGAACGGCGAGCCGCTTGCCCTGCGGGTTCTGCATCAGGTGGCGGATCAGGGTGGTCTTGCCCGCGCCGAGAAAGCCGGTGATGACGGTGACGGGGATCTTGTTGAGGTCGCTCATGGGCTTTTAATCCTTGGAAGGCAGTGTGATCGGAGGAATGCGGGCGATGGATTGCTTGCGAAACACCTGTGGGCGTTCGCGCCAGGGCACCAGACCATCCGCTGTGGCGGCATAGGCGGCAGCTCCCGCAAGAATGTCATCGAGATGGGCCTCGGGGTCGAGGTCGCCGTAGATATAGCTCCAGCGCGCGTCGCCGCCGGTCAGCACCATGGCGCAGCCGCGTTTGCAGGCCGACAGGCATTCAACGCCGCGCACAGTGACGCCAGCTGGCAGCGTGGCCTCGGTGAGGGCATCCATCAGCAGCGCACCCGGGCGGGGGGCCTCGGGGTCAACGCCTTCGCGTTTGCAGGTGGTGCAAATGGTCAGGGTGACCTCTGCAGCGTTTTGGGCGGAGAGTTCCGCCATATCGTCAGCCATCAGCGCGCGCGTCCTTTCGTTATGACGGATTGGGGCTGGGCCAGCAGGGGGAGGGCAAAGGCGCACTCCCACAACCAGTCGCGGAACACCCCGACCGCCCGTTGTCTCATGCGTTGGCAGGTCTCCCGGCTTGCGGATCTCAACAGGCCTTGGCCTGTCTGCGGCGCTCTTGCCTTCCCGGGTGTGCCGCGCACGGGCCCAGTGGCATCAGAGACCTCTCCGGTCACGGTCGCGGGGGCGGCTGTGCTTGAGACTCTGTGCCTGCAGGAGGTTTGAGCCCCCAGGAGGTTTGAGCCTGTCACATTCCCTCTTCGCCTGCAATTTGCAGGAACCAACAAAAACCCCCTTGCGCTATTGGGGCCTTCCTTGTCAAGACTTGCACAAACAGCAGGAGTGACCCCAGTGAGCGATAAGTCCGAAACCGGCGTTTCAGAAGAGGAAGCGGCACGTCACGCCTCCAAGATGGCCAAGAAAAAAGCCGCCCGTGATCGTATGATGAAAACCAAAGACGGCGAAAAGGGCCTGATCATCGTGCACACAGGCCCCGGTAAGGGCAAATCCAGTTCGGGATTCGGCATGATCATGCGCTGCATCGCGCATAAAATGCCCTCAGCCGTGGTGCAGTTCATCAAGGGCGCCTGGCAGACTGGCGAGCGCACGCTGATCGAAGAGAACTTTAGCGATCTGTGCCAGTTTTACGCGATGGGCGAGGGCTTTACCTGGGAGACCCAGGACAAGGCGCGCGATATTGCCGCGGCACAAAAAGGCTGGGAAAAGGCCAAAGAGATGATCCGCGACGAGCGCAACACCATGGTGCTGCTCGACGAGATCAATATCGCGCTGCGCTATGATTATCTTGATCTGGATGAGGTGCTGGAGTTCTTGGTGGAGGAAAAACCTGCGATGACTCATGTGGTTCTGACGGGGCGTAACGCCAAGGAAGAGCTGATCGAAATCGCTGATCTTGTCACCGATATGGGGCAAATCAAGCATCCTTTCCGCGCCGGAGTGAAGGCGCAAAAAGGTGTGGAATTTTAATCAGACCAATTTAATCAGGCCATTTAAAAAGGCCAGGCGTGCTACCTACAGATCTGGCGTGCCAGTTACACAACAGGCGCGCCGGGCATAGGTCAGGCGCGGCCTCTGTCTGCTGCTAGCAGCGCGTCCTGCTGACGGGGTGTCATGCTAATGGGCGCGGGGCATTTGCGATCACATAGTCATTCACTGCCGCGCGCTGGGCATCATCCAGGCGTAGGCCCAGCTTGGTGCGCCGCCACAGGAAATCCTCGCCGGTGCGCACCCACTCATTTGCAATGGCCCAGTTCAGCTCTTGTGCGGTGATGGTGGCGCCAAAGTCCGCGCCGAGATCTGCGCTAGACTGGGCATCGCCCAGCACATCCCAGGCCTCCAGCCCATAGGCGCGGATCAGGCGGCGTGTGGCATAGGGGCTGAGGAAAGGATAATCAGCCGCCAGTTTCACCGTCAGCTTGGCGACATCCTCGACCGGGAAGTCGCCACCGGGCATCGCCACACCAGCCGTCCAGGGAGCGGACAGGCCGGGCAGGGCCTCGCCAATCTTGGCAAGCGCGGCTTCGGCCAGTTTTCGGTAGGTGGTGATCTTGCCACCAAAGACATTGAGCAGCGGCGCCTGAGCCTGATCTAGCGTCAGCACATATTCGCGAGTGGCAGCAGTGGCCGAGCTGGCGCCATCATCATAGAGCGGCCGCACCCCGGAATAGGTCCAGACCACATCGTCGCGGCTGATGGGTTTGTCAAAATACTGCGAGGCAAATTTGACCAGATAGTCCTGTTCCTCTGGGGTGCATTCGGGCGCAACTTCTGGGTTGGGGTGGTCCGCGTCGGTGGTGCCAATGAGGGTGTAGTCTTCTTCATAGGGGATGGCAAAAATGATGCGGCCATCCTCGCCCTGAAAGAAATAGCAGCGCCCGTGGTCAAACAGTTTCGGCACCACGATATGGCTGCCCCGCACCAGACGCACGGTCTCGCGGCTGTTTTGCCCCAGCTTTTGCCGCAGCAGATCCGCAACCCATGGCCCGCCTGCATTGACCAGCATTTTGGCGTGATGCTCTGAGGTCTCGCCGCTGGCGTGATCTTTGACCGTGACCACCCAGTGGTCGGCCCCGCGCGCGGCACTCAGCACCTCGGTACGGGTCATGATGGTTGCACCACGCGCCTGCGCGTCACGGGCGTTAAGCACAACAAGGCGGGCATCCTCGACCCAGCAGTCAGAGTATTCAAACGCCTTTTTGAATTTGGATTTCAGAGGCTTGCCAGCCGGGTCCGTTGTCAGATCCACCGAGCTTGTGCCCGGCAGGATGCCGCGCTTGCCCAGAGAGTCATATAAAAACAGTCCTAAACGGATCAGCCAGGCCGGGCGCCGCCCTTTCATCCAGGGCATAAAGGTGGTCAGCAGTTTCGAGGTTGGCGTGTCATTGTCAAACCGCATGTCTTTGTGAAAGGGCAGAACAAAGCGCATCGGCCAGGAGATATGCGGCATGGCCCGCAGTAGAACTTCGCGTTCAATCAGGGCCTCGCGCACCAGGCGGAACTCAAAATACTCCAGATAGCGCAGGCCGCCATGGAACAGTTTTGTCGAGGCCGAGGAGGTGGCCGAGGCCAGATCGTTCATCTCAGCCAGGGTCACAGAGAGGCCGCGTCCGGCGGCGTCGCGGGCGATGCCGCAGCCATTGATGCCGCCGCCAATGATAAAGAGATCGGTGATCTTTGGATCAGTCATTTTCGGGACTTTCGTTTTGCTCAGTGCAGAGGATGCGGCAGCCTGCGACGCGCGCAGCCTCGCGGAATTTTTCAGGTGGGCTGTGGTCTGTGATCACCACATCCAGATCAGAGAGGCCGCAGATCCGGACCGGTGCAGAGAGGCTGAACTTGCTGCTGTCACACAGAAGAATTTTGTTGCGAGCGTTTCTCAGGATTGCCCGTGCCACCGAGACTTCGCTGGGGTCATGGTCCAAAACCGCGCCATCTTCATCCAGGGCCGAGGCACCAATGATGGCATAGTCTACCTTGTAGCGAGAGATGAACTCTACGGCGTCTTCGCCAATGATGGCGCCGTCGCTTTGCCGGACAGTGCCGCCCACAAGGATCAGATCCTTGGTTTCTCCACCGATCATCAGGTTGATAATGTTAATGTTATTGGACAGGACCGTCAGGCCGCGATGGTTCGCGAGCGCGCGGGCGGCCTGTTCGGTGGAGGTGCCGATATTCAGCGCCAGGGAGCAACTGTCGGGGATAAGATCCGCCAGCACGGTCGCCATGGCCTGTTTTGCGGCAGCGTTTTGTTTGCGCCGGTCCGCATAGGCGCGATTGGCGGCAGAGCTGACGCGCACTGCGCCGCCATGGACCCGCGACAGCGCACCCCGCGCCGAGAGGTCGCGCAGGTCAGTGCGAATGGTTTGAAGGGAGACGCCAAATTGCACCGACAGGCCCTCCACCTCCACCCGATCCTGGGTGTTGAGCAGTTCCAGAATTTGGCTGTGGCGAGTCGTGGCGTCCATGGGTTTTCCTTTTGAGGCTGTTTCCTAGCGGATTTTCAGAAATGAGTCACGTTTCATTTTCGTTATGCTTTCGTATTTGCGCGAGTTGCGAAAAAGAAAAGGCGCAGCCGAAGCCACGCCACTAGAGCTGCTCTTTGCACAATGTTGGTTCAGCCGAGACGGATGAGGTGGTTGTCCCAGGCCAGACTGTGATGGCTCAACGCCTTTACTTTGGGCCCTTGCAGGGCAAACAGCTTACCGTCACCGCTGCTGGCAATAAAGCCGTTTGGCGCTGTGATCAGACCGCAAACATCGCGCAACTGGTACTCGCGTAGCATCTGGCCACTTGCAGTATCCATCACCTGTACGACGCCCCCCCGCGGCGAGGTGACGGCAATCAGGCTGCCATCGGCGCTAAAGGCGAGCGAGCCGCCATAGCCCTGCAGATTGCGCCGCCGGGGGTCGTCTTCGGCCAGCAGTTGAGGCGCCGCGCCTGGGCGATAGAGGCCCACAATTGGCACGTCATCGCCAAGATCTCCCTGCCACTGCATGGCAAAGCCGAGGCTGCCATCCTGGGCCTGGGCAAGATGGCGGATCGAGTTCAGGTGCAGGTCCGCCGACAGCTCTACCTTGTCCAGTCGTTGTCCGTCGAGCGACAGCAGGCTCAGGTTGGGACGCATCTGGGGCAGGTTTAGTTTGGCACGGCCACTGTCGGGGTGGGTCTCGATACCGCCATTGGCGATGGCGAGCTGCATTTTGCCACCCTGTTGGCGCAGCAGCATGTCATGCGGGCCGATACCGCCAGAGCGAAAGCTGGTGAGACGCGTGTAGGCATTTTCGGCGTCCCATACGCCCACAATGCCGCGGCTGTTTTCATAATCATTCTCTGTGGTGAACAGTCGTGTGCCATCCGGAGTGAAAACTCCGTGCCCATAAAAGTGGTGCCCCTGTGGCGGCTGCAGCCGGGCCAGACGCGCGCCGGTCCGACAATTGATCACATCCGCAAAACGCCCCGGGCGGCGGGCAAAGGCCACGGCCTCGGGGCGCTGCGGATGGGCGGCGGCGGCATGGCCCCGATCTGGCAGCGGACAGCGAAAAAGCACAGCCCCTGTGGTGGAGAGCCCGGCCAGCAGGTAGCTGCCATCAGGTGTCTTTGCGGCAGAGAGAAAAGCTGGACCGCCAAGGTCGGCCCAGCTTGGGCCGGGCGTCAGGCCCGAAGCCAGAAGCCCGGCCAGAAATCCGCGTCGCGTGGTCATGTGCTGTCCTTTACCTTTTGGCTCTCTAGTCGCCGTCCAGAGAATTGAACCCGGCCAGAACCCCCAGAGCGGCGCCCAGCTCGTGCTCAATCAGCAGGCGCAGATCGTTGATCTCTTGTTGCAGGGCCTCAATGCGAAACCGGCTGGCCGGGTCTGAGACACCTTCGAGGCGGGGATCATCCAGTCGCTGCGCGCGGCTGATGGGTTTCAGAAAGGCCGCGTCGATCAGTTCAGCCAAAGGCTGGTCACCATCCGCCAGCGCTGTGGCCAGGGGGTGCAGGGACTGCAGCGCCAGCACGATGTGGTGCTGGCTGCGCCCTGACCGCCAAGCCTCGGCGCGTTTTGGGCGGGGGGCGTCAAAACTGCCAAGGGGGCGGCCCAGCCGCATATCAGCCAGCATCTGCAATCCGGTATTAAGTGACTTATAAAGTTCCTGTTTTACCTCCGACTTGTCGGCATATCGCCCCGAGGCGTGGCGCATCTGGTCGGCGTAGCTGTCAACCCAGTCGCGATTGATGGCAGCAGCAGTACTGGCGATGTCCTGGCTGAGCGCCTGAACCAGCTGACAGCTGAAGGCCGTTTCGGGCTGGCTGTTTAGGGCCGGGTCATAGAGCAGGTATTCCAGCGCGTAAAACCCGCGCCCGGCGATGGAGGTTTTGGCAAATTCCTCAGCGGCCAGGGCTGTGGTGTCTTGTTTGCGCAGAACTGCGCCCAGCGTTTTGGGGATCTTGCCGCGACTGTCGGGCCAAAAGGACAGGGCAAAGGCGCGGTTTTCTGCTTCGGTGGGGCCAAACCGCAGGTGGCTTACCTTGATCCAGGCATCAAATGCGGCGCCAAAGGCGTTTTCTAGCCTTTCATCCCCTGCGTGACAGGCGGACTGGCTGGTTTGGGCGAGATCCTGGCTCATCTCTGTCAGGGCCATCATGCCGGGCAGGATCTGGTCGTCTATGATCTCATCCACCATGTCAGCGCGCAGGGCGGTGGCTGTGAGGCAGACTGTCAGGCAGGCGGTGGCAACAAGGCTCAGGACGATATGTTTCATGTCAAAGGCTCTCTAGAAAACGAATGAGGGCAGCACGATCAGTGGGTGCGAGGGAGATGATACGATCACGTGCGGCTTCGGCCTCGCCGTCATGCCAAAGCACGGCTTCCAGCAAGGTGCGGGCACGGCCGTCGTGCAGATAGGTGGCGTTGGGGTTGACCTGTTTGGTCAGGCCAAGGCCCCACAGTGGCGGGGTGCGCCACTCGCGGCCGGTGGCACGCCCCTCGGGGCGGTTGTCGGCCAGGCCCTCTCCCATATCGTGCAGCAACAGATCGCTATAGGGCCAGATCAGCTGAAAGCTGTTCTCGGGGCGGTCCGATAAGCGCTGGGTGACAAATTTGGGGGTGTGGCAGCTGCTGCAGCCGCTGGTGTAGAACAGCTCTTTGCCGCGCAGGACCTCAGGGGTGGCGATGTCACGTCGTGCAGGGACCGCAAGGTTGCGGGCATAGAAGGTCACCAGATCCATATTGGCCTGATCAATTTCTGTGCCGCGCACATCCCCATCGCCATGGGGGCTGTTGCGGCAGGCAGTTTGCTGCGCGGTGCAGTCACCGGCTGCGGCTGGAAACAGCGGCGTTGAGATGCCAATATCGCCGGAAAAGGCAGCGGCTGATTGTTGGTGCAGGGTGGGCATTCCGGCCTTGTGACCAAAGCGGCCGAGCATGATTTGATTGAATTCGCGCGACCAGGTCAGGTTGGCACGCCCCGAGATACCATCCGCGTTTTGGTCATCCTCATCGACATTGGCGAGGATATCTTTGGTGGAAATAGCCTCCAGCAGCCCAAGGCCAATCATGGCAGGTGCCAGCCGTGGCGACAGCATGGCCTGCGCGTGCAGCGGGCCATAGCCTAAGGCGCCTGCCTGATATGCCGGAACGCGCAGGGTCGCGACCTCATCTCCTGCCAGAGCGATGGCACGTTCCGTATAGCTGATCTGCAGCCGGTATTCCGCAGGCACGCCGGGCCGCGAGAAATCCTGCAGCTGACCGCCATAGATGGGATCCGGCGCTGTGCCTATATAGTCGGTCACGGCCTGCAAGGTCTCCGGGGGCTCTGCGGGAATGGAAATCCGCAGAAACATCGATGCGGCGCGATAGTCGGGGTCCTCAGGCACCACACCACGGCCATCCTTTATGTGGCAGCGTTGACAGGAGCGCGCATTGTAAAGCGGCCCAAGCCCGTCAGAGGCCAGTGTGGAGGCGGGGGAAAACACCCAGATCTTTTTGAACAAACCATTGCCGAGCTTGAATTCCAGCTCTTGCTCAAACGACAGGTTAGCCGCGTGCTGCGAGAAAGCCTCTTCATCATGGCGCGCCCGCGTGGTGGCGCTGCCTGCGGGTTTTTTCTCAAAGGGCTCGGGGGCTGTGAAATCGACAGCAGGGGCGGTGACCGCGCCAATGCGGGCGCTTTCCTCGGGGGTGCGGGGGAGGGTGTTCAGGTGCGGATCGTCAAAATCAAAAACAGAGAGATCCAGGGCAGAGAGATCTAGGGCAGAGAGATCCAGGGCAGAGGCGGGATTGGCTGCCGCAAACACGGCAGCCAACAGGAATTTACTCTTCAATCGCTTCCATTTTTGTGGCGTTGAGTTGTGCATAGTTTTCGGCGCCAATCCGGTCGTGCAGTTCAAGTTGTGTTTCGAGGAAGTCAATATGACCTTCTTCGTCCGCCATGAGGGATTCAAACAGTTTCATGGTCACGTAGTCGCCAGCATCGTTACAGACATCGCGGGCTTCTTTGTAGAGCGCCCGGGCGCTCTCTTCGGCTGCAAGGTCACATTCCAGCGTTTCTTTTGGCGTCTGACCAATGCGCAGCGAGTCTAGTTTTTGCAAATTGGGGTGGCCGCCGAGAAACAGGATGCGTTCAATCAGGCTGTCCGCGTGCTGCATCTCTTCGATGCTTTCTTCGCGGCTCTTTTTCGCCATGCTGCCCAGCCCCCAGTCGTCCTGCAGACGATAGTGGAGCCAATACTGGCTGACGGCGGTCAGCTCATGGCGCAGCGCTTTGTTGAGATATTCGATTACTTTGGGGTCGCCCTTCATAGGTGCTCTCCTGAGTTGCTCTGCGACGCAGGTTTTGCAACTGCGCCGGAACTTTCATCTTATCATTGGAACGCATGGTGTCGAGAAGAAGTGGCATACAGCCGCCGCAATCTGCCGCCTTGCCAAGCGCATGGTAGATTTTACCTGGGGTTATAATGGTGTCGGGGTCCGACGTGCGCATCCAGTCAATAGCCGCATGGACATCATGGTCGGTGATTTGGGTGCAGTGACATATGATCATACGCGTGGTCCCCGAAGTGTTTTGTGTCGCTGCAAGGCTGACGTCTTTAATATCTGACAAAAACTATAGGGATACAAGGTGGTAATCTGATTGTTTTTATCAGGTAAGAGAATTCGACACAAAAAAAGGCCGCAGAAACTGCGGCCCTTTCCGGTTTACACCGACTTGCCTCATCAGGTCCGAGGGAACGAATGCCTGGTGAGGCGAGCTTGTGTTTAGCCCCCCAGTGGGATGATCAGGTTGAGCCCAAGGATGGTGTCTTCGACGCCACTGTCGTCCTGAAACGCCAGGGCGCCGCCCAGTGTCATGCCGTTCTGCAGCTCATATTCCGCAGCAACCGAGTAGAGGTCTGTTTTGCCGGAGCTGTCCAGATCACGCTGTGCCAGGGTGCCCGACAGGGTCAGGCTGCCAATGGCATAGGCCGCGTTCAGAGTTGCAAAGGTGGCATCGTCTGCGCTGCCGCCAAAGTTGGAAAAGGACGCCAGCTCAGCAAAGATATCAAGACCACCCTCAAACGAGTGGCCGGCGCCAACAACAAAGCCCTGCTCGTCGTCGACATCGCCTGCGCTGGCGCTCAGATGGCGCGCACCGATATGAACGCGGGTTCCCTGAACTTCATGCGCCCACTGGATCGCGAAGTTGTCGAATTCACCGGTATTGCCGGCACCACCTGCACTGGCGTCATTGCGGCCGCGATCTTCGCCCCAGGACCGGCTTAGACTGGTGTCATCCGCGTAAAAGACGCCAAAGGAGAGCGTGCCTGCGCCTTGCAGCTCAACATCTGCCAGCACACCAATCTGTTCCGCCAGCTCGTAGTCTTCGGCGAGGGTGCCGCCAAAGAAGCCCGCCGCATCGTCCCAGGCTGTGCCAAAGACGGGGTGCAATTTACCGAGGGTGACGGTGGTTGCCTCTCCGATACCAAAGCTGAAACCGAGCTCTTCCACATAGAGGCCCATATCCTCAAAGGTGCGGTCAGCGGTAGCATCGGTGACGCTTTCGGCCGTCAGGGTCGAGAAAATCTCAACGCCGTTGCCAAAGGTATAGGTGCCGGTGGCTGTGATGACGGCGTAGGTGTCGCGGATTTCATTGCCTGCCACATCCGAAGAGACAACCTGCTCGTTGCCAATTTCGATTTCACCTTCCCAGGAGAAACCCTCGGCCAGGGCGGCATTTGCCCACAGGAATACGGGGGCGCTGATGGCCAGCGCCGTAGTTGTTTTCAATGTCATAGGACTTCTTCTTTTTCTGGTGAGGAGGCCTGGCTGCGGAGTCCAGTCAGGCCTCTCTGATTCTGTAATGTTATTACGTTGCGAGTCCTTATTCGAAGACTGCCGAGGGATTGTCAAGGCTGTCGGAGCCTTCAAATTCCAAACCATCCAGGTTGAGCAGTTTTACAACACGTTCAATAGATTGCGTCTGATCAACTAGGCCGTTGACGCCGCCCATAACCAGCGCTTCGCCGGCGGCATTGCCCTGTTCCAGCATCTGGTCATAGGAAAACCCGGCCTCGGCGGTGGATTTGATGCGGCCAAGGGCCTGCATGGTGTTCGACAGCTTGAGGCGCATTTCGGTGTCCAAAGCTGAGTCTGCAGCACTTACCAGGTCGGACAATGAGGCTCCCGAGATAAGCTCACCGTTCACCCGAACATATTCCCCAAGGTAGACGTTTTGAACGCCGAGACCATCGTAGTAATGGCTGTTGTGGGTGTTGTCCGAAAAGCAGTCATGCTCTTCTTCCGGATCGTTCAGCATCAACCCGAGGCGCATACGCTCTCCGGCCTGCTCGCCGTAAGACAGTGAACCCATGCCGGTCAGCATAGCCGAGATACCGGCGCTCTCATTGCTCAGCAGGGTGGTGCGGCCTTCACCGGTTTCGCCCCATTGTGCGGCCATCCATTCCAGATCCGAAACCAAGAGGTCGGTGGCGGCCTGCAGGTAGTCGCCACGACGGTCGCAATTGGTATTGGTGCACAGATCGCCGGCCGCATAGTCGGTCCAGGCGCGGGCACCGGCGCCATGCTCGGTGCCGTTCAGATCCTGGCCCCAGAGCAGGAATTCGATGGCATGGTAGCCGGTGGCAACATTGGCCTCAACGCCATCAGCTTCGTGGAGCGTGTCTGACAGCAGCTCTGGGGTGATCGCGCTGGTGTCGATGGTCTTGCCTGACAGCTCGAATGTCGGATTGGCGATGACGTTCAGCGCGGCGAGCGCGTTTTCATCGCTGGGGCCGCCATAAGATGTATCGACGTAGTCGATCAGACCTTCATCCAGCGGCCAGGCATTTACGTTGCCTTCCCAATCGTCGACCACGGCATTGCCAAAGCGGAACACTTCGGACTGCTGATAGGGAACGCGGGCGGCAAGCCAGGCCTGGCGCGCCGCAGTCAGAGCCTCGGCTGAGGGGGTCGCGATCAGGGCCGCTACGGCAGTTTGCAGGGTCTTGGCTGTGGCCAGGCTGTCTTGATATTTGGCCTCAGCGATATTGGCATAGTTGGTCAATACGTCGGCCTTGCCTGGGACAGACGCGGAACCTGCAGCAAAAGCAGGCGTGGCGCCAAGCGCAAGGCCTGCCAGGGCGGTGCCGGTAAGAAACAGAGATTTCATCTGTGAAGTCCTCGATAGAGTAGCTGGGTTGGGGGAGTGGTGAGTGACGTGTTTGGTGGGCCGTTTAGTGGAGTGTGACGGAGCCAGAGCGGTAGCTGCGGCGCTGCGGCAGACCTTTGGTCATTTGCTGCAAAAACAGACCGGTCTGCGCGGCCAGGGTGCTCAGGGTCTGGGCCTTTTGGGGCGTGACAATCAGCGAGGCGAGGAGTTCGGCATCTGCGGCTTCGCCCTGCGTTGCGGCGGCCACGAGATTTGCAAAACAGTTCTCATCCGCGCCAAGGCAGGAACAGGTCATGCCGTGACGCACCAGAGGGCGGCGGCCATGGGTGACGCAGAAATCACAAAGCTGGCCAAAACAGTCAAAGGCGCTATCGGCCAGATCGGGCGCAAGAGTGCCGCTGAAGGCCTGGCGCAGGTCTGCGCGGGCTTCGGAGCCGCTGAACCAATACCGGAAATAGCGAACCGCCCCGGCTTCGAGCGGGGGCAGGTCCGTGAGCAGGCCGACGGCGGCGCCGCCACGGGCGGGGAAGTGGGGCTTGCTCATTTGGTCAGAATGAGTTTTCCGGCACGCGTGATGCGCAGGCTATAGATCTGGCCGTTCAGCAGAATGCGGGCCTGGATGCCTCCACGGGTGAGATCCTCAGCGTGGTAGGTTGGAAAGACTTCGGTTGTTGCGGTGGTCGCCACCGGCGCGGATGTCATCTGGTTCATGAAGGTCGCCCATTGTTGAATTCCGCCTTGTCTAGAAGCCATTCCAGACAAAAGCCGGACAGAGACCCACTGGGGGCAAAGACCGATGCCCAGAGCTCTTCGCGTCTGACCTGATGTTCAGGGCGGGGGCGCGCCGGGCTGTTCTGTGGTGTTCCGTTCGACATGGTGGCGATTTCTGTTTCTGAAGAGTTTTGCGGGCTGGCCTGTCGAGTCAGGTTGGCTGAGATCTTTATACCTGATTATTTTCATCAGGAAACCCATTCTGAGTGTTTTTGTCAGAAAAAGATTAATCCTCAATACCCCGATTGAAATCGCGGGGTGCAAATGGGGCTGGCGTTGGCGGCAGCTTCGACACGGATGTGAGCTGGTTGCGCTGAGCCAAAAGGAAAAGCCCGCCTCAAGAGGGGCGGGCTTTGCAGGGTTTGGAGCGCCGCGGGGCGCTCCGGTTGGGCGCGCATGGCACCTGTTGGGATTCAGTCGCGGGTGCCGGCGAATCTGGCTTGCCAGTCTTCGCGCTGCTCGTCGGTGATTTTTGGGAAAAGCACCTCAGGGACGCTAAAGCCATGGCCGCCAGGCAGAGCCATGAGGGCTGCGTTGACGTCGGTGGGCCAACTGCGGTCGTCGCTGTTCATGGCGTCCATCAGGGTGTCGGCGGCAGTTGGAATGAAAGGCGCACTCAAGACAGCATAGAGGCGGATCAGATTGAGCCCAATGCGGATCTGGGCGCCGGCCTGATCGGGGTCGGTCTTAAAGAGAGACCAGGGCGCGGCCGCTTGCAGATATTCATTGCCAGCCACCCAGATCGCGCGCAATTCCTGAGCGGATTTGCGGACTTCCATGTTTTCCATGTGCTGCTCATAGGCCCGGATGCGGGTGGTGAGTTCGGCAATCAGCGTCTCTTCTTGTGGACCATAGGCGCCGGTCGTTGGCACCTCTTCGCCAAATTTGGAGCGGCAGAATTTGGTAACACGGCTGACAAAATTACCCAGCACATCGGCCAGATCCTTGTTCACCGATTGCTGGAAATTCTCCCAGGTGAATTCTGCATCCGAACTCTCTGGAGCATGGCTCAGGAGCCACCAGCGCCAGTAGTCGGCGGGCAGGATCTCAAGCGCCTGATCCATGAAGATGCCGCGTCCCTGGCTGGTCGAGAACTGGCCACCGTCATAGTTCAGATAGTTAAAGCTCTTCAGGTGATCGACCATTTTCCAGGGCTCTCCTGAGCCCAGAATGGTGGCAGGAAAGGACAGGGTGTGGAACGGCACGTTGTCTTTGCCCATGAACTGGACGTATTTGACGTCGTCGGCGCCCTTGTCGGTGCGCCACCAGCGCTGCCAGTCGGCATCGGTTTTGCCATTGGCCTCGGCCCATTCACCGGCGGCTGCGATATATTCAATGGGGGCATCGAACCAGACGTAGAAGACCTTGCCTTCCATGCCGGGCCAATCCTTGGTGCCCTTTTTGACCGGGATGCCCCAGTCGAGATCCCGGGTGATGCCGCGATCCTGCAAGCCGTCTCCATCATTCAGCCACTTTTTGGCGATCGAGGTGGTGAGGATCGGCCAGTCCGCCTTGCTGTCGATCCAGGCTTCCAACTGATCCTTCATCTGTGACTGGCACAGGAACAGGTGCTTGGTCGCGCGCACTTCGAGGTCGGTGGAGCCCGAGATGGCCGAGCGCGGGTTGATCAGATCGGTCGGGTCCAGCTGTTTGGTGCATTCTTCGCACTGGTCGCCGCGGGCTTTTTCAAAGCCACAGTTGGGGCAGGTGCCTTCAACATAGCGGTCCGGCAAAAAGCGGCCATCGGCATTGGAATAGATCTGGCGGTCTTCAACTTCGCGGATCAAGCCTGCCTCGGCGAGTTTTCCGGCAAAATGTTGGGTCAGCGCATGGTTTTGCGGGCTGGATGAGCGGCCAAAGTGGTCAAAGCTGAGAGAAAACCCTTTGGCGATTTTGGCCTGCACCTCGTGCATTTCGGCGCAGAATTCGTCGACTGGCTTCTTGGCCTTGGCGGCGGCTAGTTCGGCCGGGGTGCCGTGCTCGTCGGTGGCGCAGAGGAACAGAACCTCGCTGCCGATGGCGCGCTGGTAGCGGGCATAGAGATCGGCTGGCAGCTGACTGCCCACCAGATTGCCCAGATGTTTGATTCCATTGATATAGGGAATCGCCGAAGTAATCAGTATGCGTGCCATGCCATCCACCCAGATAAAGCGTCAAAAGCCCGTCTACCCCATGCGGCGCGCGGCGAAAACCCCGGGTGGGGCCTTCTTGACGTTTTTGGGGTTCGGCATCGCTTTGACTTGGTGTTCAGGCTTGTCTGGCCCACCGAGAGCGGAACTAAGCCGTCCTGGCAGTTTCGAGCGTTGTATTTGTTTCTTCCAGAGCGTTCATGCGGCTGGCTGCTGAGTTTTCAAATCTTGTGTCTTAAACGAGGTTGAGCGCGGCTACTTGTGCTCTCGGGAGCGTTTCAGCAACCGGCCAATGGTGAAGGAGGTGCGCGGCGCATAGACATAGCGGGTCCGCTCTTCCATATCCGGCGCAGGGCGCGCCTGCATCCGCGTGAGGCCAAAGACAATGAGCACAAGATGGCCAAAGGCAATCAGGGCAAACAGGGCGGGGGGGCCATAGCTGTCGATCAGGCTGGAGGCCAGATAGGGGGCGGCAATGGCCCCCAGTGCAAAGAAGAACATCAGCGCTGCCGACAGCTCAACCCGCTGTTCAGACGTGGCAAAATCATTGGCATGAGCGGATGATACCGAAAATATCGGAAAAGTCGTCAGCCCAAACAGGCCAGCGGCCAGCATGACGCCAAGGGTGCCGCTCTGGCTGGCAGCCATGGTGATTATGCTGCTGGCAACCGCTGCCACCGACAGCCATATCAACACCCAGCGCCGGTCGTATTTATCTGCCAGCCAGCCCATCGGATACTGCGCCAGTGCGCCGCCCAGTACAAAGGAGGCCAGGAAAAAGGCGATCTGGTCAATCTCCAGCCCGACCTCCTGGCCGTAAATCGGCCCGACCATTCG
The DNA here is from genome assembly GCA_965641885.1 of Phaeobacter sp. SH40. Taxonomy (GTDB): domain Bacteria; phylum Pseudomonadota; class Alphaproteobacteria; order Rhodobacterales; family Rhodobacteraceae; genus Pseudophaeobacter. Next base: position 953,292 of record OZ282574.1, read on the forward strand.
GAACGAGGCTGAGCTGAGTGCTGCGACAATCACCCCTGCCACCGCCAGGGGAGAGCAACGCCAGGCCAGGCCTGGGCGCAGGCGTGGCGCGCCCGGGGTCTCGGGCTGGCTGGCGCGGGTCAGGGTGAGCGGCAGCAGGGCTGCGCAGCAGATCAGCGCCAGCAGATTATACGAGACGTAATAGGCGGGCGGCAGCACGGCGATGAACAATTGCGCCCCGAGGGAGCCGCCCATATCCACCAGCCGATAGGTGCCCATCGCGCGGCCACGGGTCTCGTTGGTGACCTTGGCGTTGAGCCAGGCCTCAATCACCGTATAACTGCCGGCCACACAAACACCCGAGGCTATGCGCATGGCGGCCCATGCGTAGGGGTCATTGGTCAGCGTGTGGCCAATCAGCCCCATCGCCCCAAGGGCGGTACAGACCGCAAAGGTGCGCGAATGCCCGATGGTGCCCAGCAGACGCGGCGCCCACCAGCAGCCGATAAAAAAGCCCAGAAAATGCGCCGAACCCAACAGGCCGATCTGTTCTTTGTCAAAGCCCAGGGCAAACCCGGAGAGCGCATCCAGAGGACCCACGCCTCCGGTTGCGAATTGCAAAAGCACTACAGAAAGAAAGAGTGCGGCAAAGGATAAAATCATACGCATCAAGGGGCATCAACGCTGCTGCGGGACCGCATAGCAAGCTGTTTTTCGACAGAAATGTCGCATCCAGCTGATTTTGCGGGCTTTATTCCACTTGCCGGATGCTGGCGCGAATAGTCAGCCGCACGGTGTCTTTGACCAGGCCGGGAAAGCCGGAGGCGCCGTAGGTTGCCCGGCTGAGGCTGCCGCTCAGGTTGAAATCCAGTCGGCTGAGGTCATCGGGTGCGCTGCCAGCGGGACGATAGAGCTCGGCCTCCAGAGTGATCGGCCGTGTCACGCCACGCAACGTGAGATCGCCGATGATCTGTGCGCCTCCCGATAGACGCCCCCGTGGGCCCAGCAGGATCCTGCGTGAGGTAAAGCTGATGGTGGGAAAACGGGCGACATCCAGCACTTCAGGCCCGGTCATGGCGCGGGTGGCGAGGATAAACCCGGTTTTGGCCGCGGCCGCATTCAGCGAGACCGATACCTTGGTGGCGTCCAGCCGGTTTGGGTTGAGGTCGATAGATGAGCTGACAATGGGCATGCTGCCAGTTTGCCAAATGCCATTGATGCAGAACTCAAACCCGACTTTCGTGGCGTCCAGATCCAGAGCGTAGCCTGTGTTTGCGGCCCATAGGCTGGCGGGTGTTGTGGCAAGCCCGGCTATTCCGGTGAGGCCCAGAAGAATCTGGCGTCGTGAGTGCATGGCATGTTCCCGCTTATATACGCTTTTGCGGTGATCCCACTCCGGTCGCGACCCACCTCTAGCAGATATGTGGACCCGGCGCAGCGGCCTTATGGTCACTCTTGATATTTGATCTGGAGTGATACCATTGCTGCGTCAGATCGCACGACAACGCCCCGATGCGGAGCGGGACGTTGCAGGGGTTTGAGCGTTGGGGGATGTGTTTTTCGCCGCTAACTGGCGCTAACTGGCGCGTGGCGCGGTGCTAACTTGTACGCGGCACTGTCGGCCCGCCCTCTTTTTCCCAGGCCGTAAAGCCGCCTTCGAGATGCATCACGGGTGTCAGACCCATCTCCATGGCGATTTTGGCACTGAGGGCAGACCGCCAGGCGCTGGCGCAGTAAAAGACATAGGTTTTGTCCTGGTTGAAGACAGGTTTGTGATAGGGGCTGTCGGGGTCGATCCAGAACTCCAGCATGCCGCGCGGGCAGGAGAAGGCGCCGGGAATGAGGCCCGTGCGCTGCAGTTCGCGAATGTCGCGTAAATCAACAAAGACATAGGCGGGGTCTTGCGCCTTTTCTTTGGCCTCTGAGATCGACAGGGTGGTGACGGAGGCATTTGCCTCCGCCAACAGGGCCTTGATGCCCTTGGTGATGTTTTGTGCCAATCCGGCGCCCTCCAGTTCCAATAGGTCGCTGCAAGGGTGATCCATTTCTGCGGGCTCTACAAGAGAGGCTTATTCTGCGGTGGCGGCCCAGCGCAGGGGTTCGAGCCGACGCCCGGCCTCAAGCCAAGCCTCAAGCCCACCAGAGAGGCAGAGCACGTTCTGGAGGCCGAACTGCATTGCCAGTTGCGCCGCAAGGGTGGAGCGCAGGCCGTTGTCACAGTAGAAGATGTAATTTTTGTATTGTGTAAACACCTCCCGGAAATAGGGGCTCTCGGGGTCCAGTGCGAATTCAAGCAGTCCACGTGCGCAGCAATGTGCACCCTGGATGCCACCGAGACGTTCAATCTCGCGGACGTCGCGCAGATCAACAAACAAAGTGTCAGGATCGTCCAGAAGGTTGCGTGCGTCTGACACTGAGATTTGAGTGATCACAGCCTCTGCTTCGGACAGGATCTGGCTGAGGCGTTTTGGGGAAATAACGTTCATTGCTCGTCTCCATTTGTGTGTCTCGGTATATCTTTGTATACCACTGCATGCGGGCTTGGAGTTAAACTAATTTAAAAGATAGTTAACAAAGAGGGCCCGGAGGTATCTGCTTGAACTGGCTCTTCAGTTGCATAAGCTGGCGTTGATTTTGGACATTGGATGAACGCGCGATGAAAATGAACCCACTTGGAACCACCGGGATGGTCGTCTCAGAACTCTGCCTGGGTACGATGACCTATGGCACCCAGACTCCGGAAGATGATGCGCATAGGCAGATCGACACCGCGCTGGCGGCCGGGGTGAATTTTATCGATACGGCTGAGATGTATCCGGTCAACCCGGTGCGGGCGGAAACCACGGGCCGCAGTGAAGAGATCCTTGGCAGCTGGCATAAAAAGACCGGGCGGCGGGGCGACTATATTCTGGCCACCAAACATTCCGGCGAGGGTCTGGCTGCGGTGCGCGATGGTGCGCCGATTTCTTCCAAAACCATCGCAGCAACCGTTGAGGGCTCGCTGAAACGGTTGCAAACCGACTATATCGATCTCTATCAGTTTCACTGGCCCAATCGCGGCAGCTATATGTTTCGCAAGAACTGGAACTTTGATCCATCAAGCCAGAATCGCGAAGAGACCCTCGACAATATGCGCGACTGCCTGGGCGCGCTGCAGCAACAGGTCGACAAGGGCAATATCCGCGCCTTTGGTCTGAGCAATGAAAGCGCTTGGGGCACCGCGCAATGGCTGCGGCTGGCCGAAGAGGGGCTGGGGCCGCGCGTGGCCTCGATCCAGAATGAGTATTCGCTTATCTGCCGGATGTATGACACCGATCTCGCGGAGCTGAGCGTCAACGAAGAGGTCGGGCTCTTGGCGTTTTCACCGCTGGGGACTGGGTTGCTGACGGGCAAGTATCAGCAGGGTGCTGTGCCCGAGGGCTCGCGCAAATCCATCGTGCCAGAGCTGGGCGGGCGGCATTCGCCACGGGTCTATGATGCGGTGCAGGCCTATCTCGACATCGCGCAGCGTCACGGGCTGGACCCGGTGCATATGGCGCTGGCCTGGTGCCGCACCCGTCCCTTTATGGCCTCGGCCATCTTTGGCGCGACGACGCAGGTGCAACTGGAGCAGGCGTTGAAATCTGTCGCGCTGGAGTTGACGTCAGAGGTGCTGGAGGAAATCAATCTGGCGCATCGCGCGCATCCGATGCCTTATTGATTTGATCCGCGAAAACGGGATCGCAGCCCTTTGTCTGCGATCCCAAAGGCGGGGCTCCCGCCAACCCGATGCGCGGCGCTTTCCGTTTTACTGACAGGGGTATTTGCTGACAGGCTTCTCAATGGGCTCGCTAGTGGGTTGTTGGTCGTGGGACCTCGGGGCGCGTTTTGCTGGAGGAGCCAAAGGGCGCCGTGCTGGCGGCCTGGCTGTTTTGGCGCAACTCGCGGGCCGAGGTGCCATGGGCAACGCGAAAGGCCCGGGCAAAGCTGGACGGCGAGGTGAAGCCCGTCGCCAAAGCGACCTCCATCAAAGACAGATCTGTGTCACAGACCAGTCGGCGGGCCTCGGCCAGGCGCAGATGCAGGTAGTGGTCCTGCGGCGTGGTATTGAGCCGCAGGCGGAACTGTTGTTGCAGGCTGCGCGGACTGGTGGCCAGGCGGTCGGCAATGGCCGAAAGCGTCAGGGGTTCGTCCAGCGCCGCTTCCATCAGAGCGTTTGCCTTGGCAGTCAGGGCGTTGTGCTTGTGTCCTCCCAGGCGGCTTTGCGGCCGGCTTGGCGCGGCAGGGCCATCATAGAGGAACAGACCGGCGACACGGGCGGCAAAGCCGGCACCGTGGCGGCTGCTGATAATATGCAGCATCATCTCGATCGCCGGGGTCGCACCACCAGAGGTCATGCGGGCGTCAGAGACGGTAAAGCGGTCGTTGCGACAGTCCACATCGGGGAAACGGCTGGCAAAGTTCTCCAGATCCTCCCAATGAGTGGTGGCGGGGTGACCCTCAAGCAGGCCTGCCTCGGCCATCAGCCAAGGCCCCCCGTCGATGCCTGCAATGGTGGCACCGCTGGCAGCAATCCGGCGCAGCCCTGCCAATAAACTGGGCGTGGCCTGACGCGCCAGCTGAAAGCCCGCCACAACCACCAGCAGATCACAGCCTTCAAGCCGGGCCAGTGGTATGCCGGGCACAGAGAGGCCGCTGGTCAGCATTGGCTGCTCCTCAGTGGCGCTGACATAGTCCCAGTCAAAGGCACAGCGCCCGGCCAGCCGGTTGGCGGCGCGCATCGGATCGACGGCGGCCGCAAAAGAGAGCGTGTTGCATTCATCAAGCACCAGCACCGCTGTTTTCAGCGGGCGATGTTCGGGTTGCAGGATGTTTTTTGCGGATTTCATCAACTTCGATTCGTATGTTGTAAACTGTCTGCCCAAATGCTGAGGCACAGTGGCAGGTGAAGCAAACAGGAATCTGGGGAAGAGCCTGGGGATAACTCTAGGCACAACCCTGTACATTGCGAGGAAAACCAAAATGCCTCTGAATATGAACAAAAACGTCTTTATCACCTGCGCCGTGACCGGCTCTGGCAGCAGTCAGGATCGCAGCCCGCATGTGCCGCGCTCACCCGCGCAGATCGCCGAGAGCGCCATTGCCGCCGCCAAGGCTGGCGCGGCTGTGGTGCATTGCCATGTGCGTGATCCCGAGACCGGCGTGCCCTCACGAGATCTGGGGCTGTACCGCGAAGTCACCGACCGCATCCGTGACAGCGACACCGATGTGGTGCTGAACCTCACGGCCGGGATGGGCGGCGATATGGTGTTTGGCGATGTTGAGAACCCCCTGCCTGTCAACGCAGCGGCCACCGATATGATTGGGGCAACCGCCCGCATGGCGCATATCGCGGACTGCCTGCCCGAGATCTGCACGCTGGACTGCGGCACCATGAACTTTGCCGAAGCCGACTACGTGATGACCAACACACCGGGCATGCTGCGCGCCATGGGGCAGATGATGGCGGACCTGGGCGTGAAGCCCGAGATCGAGGCCTTTGACACTGGCCACCTTTGGTTTGCCAAAGAGCTGGAGAAAGAGGGCATCCTGCAAAGCCCGGCTCTGGTGCAACTCTGTATGGGGGTGCCCTGGGGCGCGCCCAATGACCTCAATACATTTATGGCGATGGTCAATAATGTGCCGAGCGATTGGAACTGGTCGGCCTTTTCCCTGGGGCGGGATCAGATGGCCTATGTGGCGGCTGCCATTCTTGCGGGCGGTAATGTGCGGGTTGGTCTGGAAGACAACCTCTGGCTCGACAAAGGCGTGTTGGCCGAAAACTACCAGCTGGTAGAGCGCGCGGGCACCATCATCGAGAACATGGGTGGCAAGCTGATGGGGCCGGCCGAGGTGCGTGCTCAGCTTGGTCTGACCAAACGCGCGCCTGTCGCGAAGTAAATACAATCAAAGGGGTAGCGCTGCGTGAAGGGAAATGTAGTGTCTGGATATGATTCTACTTTTTACATTTTCATTCGTCGCTGCCTGTATTCTTGCTCTTGTAGCTTATCTGCAATCTGAAGCCAGCTGGTGGAAGGGGCCAGTTGCCTCGGTCGCTCTTTTGGGGTTGGGAGTGGGCGTGGCTGTCCTGATCCCCGAAGAGGCGCTGAAGAACAGCATCTTGCCGCCGGTCATCTTTCTCTCAGCCGCGGCATGGTATTGTGCTGGGCTGGTCGGGGTGGGGGCGCTGTCGGCCCTGGTTTTGCGCAGATTTGTTCCCACGGGCAGGATCGTCAAATTGGTTTTTGGCGGCGGCTGGGGTTTGATATTTATTGGACTGCTGACGCTCGCCTCCTGACATAGGAGAAATACGAATGTCGAAGGTAGCAGCAATCATCGGTGGTGGTGTCATTGGCGGCGGCTGGGCCGCGCGGTTCTTGCTCAATGGCTGGGACGTGCGGGTCTTTGACCCCGATCCAGAGGCCGCGCGCAAGATTGGCGAAGTGCTGGACAATGCCCGGCGCTCCTTGCCGGGGCTTGGTAATGTGGCGCTGCCGCCCGAGGGTGGGCTGAGCTTTCATGCGACAATTTCCGAGGCCGTCGCAGGCGCCGACTGGATTCAGGAAAGCGTGCCAGAGCGGCTGGATCTGAAACAGAAGGTCTATGCAGAGCTGCAAAAACACTGCGATGCAGATGCGGTGATTGGGTCGTCCACCTCTGGCTATAAACCCTCTGAGCTACAAAAGGGGCGCAGCAATGCGGGTCAGATCGTGGTCGCGCATCCGTTTAATCCGGTTTACCTGCTGCCGCTGGCCGAGGTTGTCACCACGCCTGCCAACTCGGAACAGGTGATTGCGCGGGCCAAAGAGGTGCTGGCGGGCATCGGTATGTATCCACTGCATTTGAAAAAAGAGATCGACGCCCATGTGGCGGATCGCTTCCTAGAGGCGGTCTGGCGCGAGGCCCTGTGGCTGGTCAAAGACGGCATTGCGACAACAGAAGAGATCGATAACGCCATCCGCTATGGCTTTGGCATTCGCTGGGCGCAGATGGGCTTGTTTGACACCTACCGAGTGGCGGGTGGCGAAGCGGGCATGAAGCATTTCATGGCGCAGTTTGGCCCGTGCCTTACCTCGCCCTGGACCAAGCTGATGGATGTGCCGGAATTCACCGATGAGCTGGTGGATCTGATTGCAGGCCAGTCGGATAGCCAGTCCGGCCATATGTCCATCCGCGAGATGGAGCGCATTCGCGATGATAACCTGGTGGGCATGATGCGCGCGCTTGGCGCCAATGATTGGGGTGCAGGGGCGCTGCAGAATGCCCATGATAAAACACTTGAAGGCGAAGCCGGGCTGGTCAATTCCATTGACGAGATCGCCGATCTCAGCCAGCCGGTGCTGACGCAGAGCCGCATCGTGCCGCTGGACTGGACGGACTACAACGGCCACATGACCGAGAGCCGCTATCTGGATGCCTTTGCGCAATCCACCGACCGGCTGATGGTGATCATTGGCTGCGACGCTGAGTACATCGCCAGTGGCGGCAGCTTTTTTACCGCCGAAACCCATATCCGTCATATTGACGAGGTGCATGCTGGTCATCCCATTCGGATCACCAGCCGCGTTATCATGGGGCAGGGCAAGAAGATGCACCTGTGGCATGAGATGTTTGAGGGCGACAGGTTGCTGGCGACGGGTGAACATATGCTGTTGCATGTGGATTTAAAAACCCGTCGCTCGGCCCCTCCTGCGCCCCACCTTGCAGCCAACCTGACCAGATTGGCCGAGGCGCATGCAGCGCTTACAGCCCCTGAGGGCCTTGGCCGTGCTATTGGTGCGCCACGGTGAGTGCGGCACCTCAAAAGCGGGTTTTGATCACCGCCGGGGGTTCTGGCATTGGTCAGGCGATGGCCGAGGGTTTTGCGGCAGCGGGTTTTGCGGTCTGGGTGACGGATCTCAGCGCGCAAAACCTGGCCGCCTTGCCCGGGGACTGGCATAAGTCGCAGGTCAATGCGGCGGATGAAGCAGGCGTAAAAGCGCTGTTTGAGGACATCGCAGCAGCTTGGGGCGGGCTTGATGTGCTTTGCGCCAATGCAGGCGTTGCCGGGCCGACGGCGCTGGTTGAGGATGTAGCACTTGAGGATTGGCGCAATTGCGTCAGCATCAATTTGGAAGGGGCGTTTCTGGCGGCGAAATACGCGGCCCCGATGATGAAGGCGGCGCAGGCGGGCGCGATCATTGTGACTTCCTCAACTGCGGGGCAATATGGCTACCCCAATCGCGCGCCCTATGCGGCGGCGAAATGGGCCATGGTGGGGTTGACCAAAACCCTGGCGATGGAGCTGGGACCCTTTGGCATTCGTGCCAATGTGATCTGTCCCGGCGCGGTTGAAGGCCCGCGCATGGAAGGCGTGCTTCAACGTGAGGCCGCGGCCAAGGGCATGAGCCGCGATGAAGTCTACCAGGGCTATGCTGCGGGCACCTCAATGGGGCGGTTTGTCGAGGCGCAGGATATTGCCAATATGGCGGTTTTCCTGGGCTCAGACGCGGCGCGGCTGGTTTCGGGGCAGGTGATCGCGGTGGATGGCCATACTGAAAATCCAGATCCGAAAGTATAGCGGCATTGCAGGAGAGGCAGGCTCAAAGCGCTGCTGCGCTTTGAGCCTGAGCGGCGCACGCTGTGCGCCTGACGCTGGGCGCAGGGTGGCTGCAGAACGCTGTTTTGGCTGGGGCGCCTAGGCGTTAGGGGCTGATTGCGGCGCGCAGGGCCCGGAGCCGTCCTGAAATCTGGCGGGCGGTGATGTCAGCCTCGCAGATCAGCTGATCAAAATGGAGGGTGAATGTCTCGATCCGTTCACGATCGCGAAACGCCATATAGTGGCTGCCGCCGTAAAAGACGCACAGCAGTGGACCAAAGATGGTCAGCGGAGCCGAAAACAAGCGTTTTGCGTCAAAGAGATAGATCCGCAGTCGCGGGTAGAGCTGCGTGGTGAGGCGTTCAAATTGCTCCAGCTGCTCCAGGCGGATTTCTAGCGGCAGCCCGGAATAATATCCGGTCGCATGGGCAAAACTCTCCAGCTCGTAGATCGGCATGGCGATCTCATAGTCGGACTGAGACTGGCGCATCCAGGCCAGGCGATCCTCGGAGGCGCCGATGGCCTGATCGGCAGTGCGCCCCAGATGCGGCGCATATTCCCACTCCAGCAGGGCACGGCTTTTTAGCATGTCGGGCAGCGCGGCGGGCACATGGCGGATCTTGTAGCCTGCCGCCTCGCGGTGCCAGTCAAAGATCCGCTGATCCACCAGGGCCCGGGGGGCCTCACTGAGGGAGAGGCTGGAGGCCAACAGCTCGGCAGCGCTTTCGGGGCGGTCCGAGAGCGACAGCAGCCAGTCGGCCGAGACCCCAAGCACCGCGGCACAGGCCCCAACCACTTGGGCGTTGGGCAGGCGGGCGCCGTCATCATTGAGCAGCTGCGATATGGTCGAGCGATCCACGCCGGTTTGTCGCGCCAGGGCGCTTTGGCTCAAGCCGCTTTCGCGCAGGCTCCGGTTGAGGCGGGTTCGGAATTGTTCGGCCCGGAGGCGTTTGTCCATAATATGCGGCATGAGTTTACTAATATCATCATTGGTTAGAAAAGTTAATCATATTCAGAATTCTGCACAAGGGGTTTGCCAACTAGTCTCCTGAAAACACATCCACAGGAGAAACAGGCACATGGAAACCCGCAAGCGATCCCTGGTGAAGGCGCTGGTCTGGAACGCAATTGGCCTTGCCTCCATGACATTGGTCGGCGTGGTGGCAACCGGATCTGCCGGTCTCAGCGGTGCTATGGCACTGATCAATGCCGCCCTGGGTTTTGCCAGCTACCTGATCTATGAGCGGGTCTGGACCCGGATCAGCTGGGGCCTGTCCCATACCGGGGGCCTCTCCAGTGCGGAGGCGCAGGCCGCTGCTGGGGGGCGGGCCAATGTCTGATCTCCGGGAAAACATCCGCTCCTATGCTCTCATGCCCCGCAGTGTCGAGTGGGGTACTTTGGTCCTGATCCTTGCCTGCTATGGGCTTTGGTTTGCGGCGCTTTGCTTCCTTCCAAATGTGAGCCTCGCCCTGACTGTGGGCTGCCTTGGGGTTTTGGCCGCGTTGCATTCGTCGCTCAGCCATGAGGCCCTGCATGGGCATCCGTTCCGCAGCCGGGGCTTGAATGAGGCGCTGATGTTCCTGCCTTTGACCCTGTTCATCCCCTACGGAAGGTTTCGCGACACCCATCTGGCGCATCACAAAGATGAGCGGCTGACCGACCCCTATGATGACCCCGAAAGCAATTTTCAGGATCCAAAGGTCTGGGAGTGCATGACGAAATGGCGGCGCCTTGTGTTGCGGCTGAACAATACACTGTTGGGGCGGGTTACACTGGGACCCCTGCTGGGCCAGGTTTCGTTCATGGCAGCAGATTGGCATCTGTGGCGTGGCCGGGATCGGGCCATAGGCCGGGCAGTTCTGCGTGATTGGATCCTGCACCTGACCGGCGTGGCGCTGGTGGTCTGGATCACTCTGCAGACGCCAACGCCGCTTTGGGCGCTGTGCCTTGGGGCCTATGTCGGCCTTGGGTTGGTTAAAATCCGCACATTTCTTGAGCACAGGGCGCATCTAGACTGTGACGGCCGCACCGTTGTGATCGAGGATCGCGGCCCGCTGGCCTGGTTGTTTTTGCACAACAACCTGCACATCGTGCATCACCTGCATCCCGGTGTGCCCTGGCATGCATTGCCACGGCTTTACCGGGAAAACCGGCAGAGCTTTCTTGAGGTGAATGAGGGCTATCACTACCGCAATTATGGCCAGGTTATCTGGCGCTACCTGCTGCGCAGCAAGGATCCGGTGCCACATCCGCTCTGGCCATCCAAGCCCTAGATCGACATAAGGGCGGCTATGTTGATCTGGATACCCGTCACGCTTGCAGCTGCAAGCTTTCAGACCCTGCGGTTTATGCTGCAAAAGGTGCTGAGCTCTGTCACCCTGTCGCCCGGCGGCGCAACCTTTGCCCGCTTTTTCTATTCTGCCCCCTTCATCCTGACCGGGATGGCGCTTTATTTGGCGATGAGCGGCAAGAGCCTGCCGCCTCTGGGCGGGCAGTTCTGGCTCTATGCCGCAATTGGCAGTGTGTCGCAAATTCTGGCGACGATCTGCGTGGTGGCCCTGTTCAAACAGCGTAACTTTGCTGTTGGGATCACCTTTAAAAAGACCGAAGTCATCCAGACAGCCATCGTCGGTCTGGTGGTTCTCGGTGATGGCATCAGCGCCTGGGGGTGGGTGTCGATCCTGGTCGGGCTCAGCGCTGTGCTGGTGCTGTCAAAGCCGCCCGAGGCGACAGGAGCCTGGTGGCGCCACCTGACCAACACAGCCTCCAAGCTGGGGCTTGGTGCCGGAATTCTGTTTGCCTTTTCCGCCGTCAGCTATCGTGGTGCTTCGCTGCAGTTGGGCGATCTGGCTCCGGCCTTTCGGGCCGGGGTGACGCTGACTGCCGTGGTGAGCCTGCAAACGCTGCTGATGGTGGTCTGGCTGTTTTTTCGCGAAAAGGGCGAGATCACCCGCGTCTGGCAGGCGCGCCGGGTTGCGATCTGGGTGGGACTGACCAGCCTGGGTGGATCATTCTGTTGGTTCTGGGCCTTCAGCATGCAGAATGCCGCCTATGTAAAGGCGCTGGGACAGGTTGAACTTCTGTTGTCTATCCTGGCGTCTCTGTTGTTTTTCAAGGAAACGATCAGCCGCCGGGAAATGCTGGGGATGGCGCTGCTGGTCCTGTCTATCCTGGCGCTGGGCCTTGCGGTCAGATAGCAAGGCAGAGAGGTTTCCCCCTCTGCCTGTAATTATTCTGTAATCAGTCTTTGATTGGGCTTAGTCCACGCCGGGCATGGGGCGGCCTTTGAGGCGCAGAAACAGGCTCTCTTCGTCGTTGTTGCAAAAATATGGCACGCTGGTTGGTGGGCTGCGGTCTTTCAAGCGGCCTGTGACCTCGGCCAGAACCACCTCGGTGATAAAGGGCAAATCAAAGCTGCGCACCTCGTTCAGAGGGATCCATTGCAGATGGGACAGCTCATCACATGCCTGCGAGAAATCATCCAGATCGCTGGCGATTTCGTCGGCATCCACAAGAAAGAACCGGGCATCAAAGCGCCGTGGACGGCCAGGAGGCGTCAGGGCGCGAAAGACGAACTGCAGGGCGCGCGCCGAGGGCAGGTGCCCGGTGGCAGCAAACCCCTGCCAGTCGGCGGTGATGTCATCCTGCCATGCTCCGGGATAACCAAGGATCAGGCCGGTTTCTTCCCAGAGTTCCCGAATGGCGGCAACCGCCAGCGCGTGATCCAGGCCGGCGCTGGCCTGATCTTCCAGCCGGACGCGGCAGACTTCGGGCAGCGGCTGCGCCAGAGGTACAGTTGCATCCGCAAGGTCAACCGCGCCACCGGGAAAGACGAATTTATTGGGCATAAACGCCGCCTTGGCACCACGCTGGCCCATCAATACCTTAGGGTTTTCGCTCATCCGGTCGCGCAGGGCGATAATCGTCGCGGCATTGCGGATCGCGGTTCTGTCCTCGGATGTTACGCCCTGGATCGCTGTCGTGCTCATTGGCCTCTCCCGTTTGGTCTGGTCAGAGGATGTCAGCTCTTTTTATCAAAGCCATGCATCCGGCGGGCCCACTGATAGGCAACCACCACTCCTTTTAGTCTGGGCAAAAGATAAAGCGAAGAGGCAGTGCAGCCAATCGCGAAAACGGAAAACGTTACGAGAGGTTCCGGGCGCCAGGTAAAATAGACCACATGCAGCAGCGGCGCCATGAGATGCCCGACAATCAGAATTGTCAGATAGGCGGGGCCATCGTCGGCGCGGGCCTGTGACAGATCAAGACCACAGTTGCTGCAGCTTTTGTTCAGTTTGAGGTAGGAGTGCAAGAGGTGGCCTTTGCCACAATCGGGGCACTTGCGGTGCCAGCCTTTTGCCAGGGCGGGCCAGGTGGGCCGTATTTCGCGGGCGGCGCTCTCCAGAGAGCTGGATAAGATGCTGGTGGCTGAAGCCTGAGACTCGGTCATATGTCGTCATCCTGTGTTTGGCGGCATCTTTGCGCGTTGGGGGCACAATGAAAAGTGCTAGGCAAACTCTGCGGCCCGATGCCGCAATCTTATGGGCCTCTTTTTTTGCGGCCAAATTTTTTTTGAAGGCCTGGGCGACGGAAACCCGCGGGCTGGGCGTTTAGTCTGTGTATCCGGCAGCAAAGGGCTGCTTTGGAGCCTACAGGAGAACAGACATGACACAGGTCAAAACACAGGTGAAAATCGGGGCCGCAATCGGTGCGGCGATCATTGCAGCAGCCGGTGTCCTGGGAGCGACAGCCGTTGCGGCCAAGTCAGGGTTTGACGGACCTCGTCCGCATATGCAGTTCGAAGAGCTTGATGCCGATGGCAATGGTGAGATCACCCAGGCCGAGATGGCAGCGCATAAGGCCGCGCGGTTCAAGACGGCTGACAGTGATGGCGATGGCAAGCTCACAGCCGAAGAGATGCAGGCCATGGCGCAAAAGCGGATGGCGAAACATAGCGAGAAAATGATCAAGCGCTTTGACAAGGATGGCGATGGCGCCCTGAGCGAAAGCGAGTTGCCTCAGCATGGCCGCCGTGGTGATATGTTCAAACACATGGACAAGGACGCCAGTGGTGGGATCTCGAAAGAAGAATTCGATCAGGCCAGCAAGCACCGCGGTGGTAAACATCGGGGAGGCAAAGATGGCGATTGCACCAAAGGTGCCCAGCCGGAGCAGAACTGATTATTGAGCTGTGTTTCAGGCAAAGCCCATACGATCTGCGCAGTCCCCGTTTCGGGGGCTGCCAAGCGTGAATGGTGTTTCTGGGGATGGTCTGGGGGGCACTGTGCCCCGCGTGCTTAGCGGGGCGGCGTCGCAGGAGGCGGATCTCAGCGATGATGCGTTACTGGTCCTTTATGCCAATGGCGAGGCCCGTGCCGCTGCGGAACTGATGCAGCGTCTTGCGCCGCGCAGTTTTGGCGTGGCTTTGCGGGTTTTAGGGAATGCCGCCGAGGCCGAGGATGTTACCCAGGAGGCGATGATGCGTCTGTGGCGCATGGCGCCTGATTGGGAGCCGGGACAGGCAAAGGTCTCGACCTGGCTATACCGGGTTGTGATGAACCTCTGTATTGATCTCAAGCGCAGGCAGCGCGGCGGCCATATTGATCTGGATGCAATCCCGGAACCTCCGGACCCGGCCCGTTCCGCACCGGAACACTTGCAGGAACTGGCCCGGCAGGATGCTTTGCAACAGGCGCTGATGCAGTTGCCAGAGCGGCAGCGTCAGGCGGTGGTTTTGCGCCATATTGAAGAACTGACCAACCCCGAGATTTCGGGGATCATGGAAATTAGCGTCGAGGCGGTAGAAAGCCTGACCGCGCGCGGCAAGCGTGCGCTGGCAAAGATCCTTGCCAGCCGCCGGGAAGAACTGGGGTATAGCGATGTCTGACCAAGAGAAAGAACGGATTGCGGCACTGATTGCGGCACGTGGGGAGGTGGACGACCACTCTCTGGGCAACCCACTGGGCAACCCTCTGGACAGCGCCCTGGACGCCCCCCTGGAAGAGCTCTTTGCCACGGCACGCCAGACGCGGCCTGATGTGCCGATGGCGCTGCAGGCGGCAATTCTGGCTGATGCGGTCTTGCAGCAGAAAACCCGGAGCGAAGTTTTGGCCCGTCAGTCAGCAGATCTGGCAGCAGGCCAGTCCGCAGATTTGGCGGCGACACAAACAGCTGGGCGGCACAGCACTGCGCACCGGCTCTGGCGGCAATTTTCTGCTGCGGTCGGGGGCTGGCCTGCCTTCGGCGGCATGGCAGCTGCCAGCCTTGCGGGGCTTTGGATCGGCTTGGCGCCGCCATCGTTTCTTCCTGACCCAGTCGAGCGCTTTGCTGCGTTCTCCAGTGGGTCGCAACTGATAACTGACCTGGGCTATGATGTGAGCCTGTTGATGGGCGATGAGGTGTTCGAATGAACAAAGAACCTACACAGGGGCTGCGGCCCTGGCTAAAGGCGGTTCTGGTGGTGTCACTGGCCCTGAACCTTGCGGTGATCGGGCTTGGCGCAGGGGCCGCCTGGCGGTTTAAGGATGGCGCTCATGGGGCGGGTCACCCTCCGATGCTTGGGCGGTTTATCTTCAAAGATCTTGGCCGCAAGGAAGTCCGGCGCCTGTTGCAGGACAGGGGGGGAGAGACGGGAGGCGTTCACGACCGCCGACGTGGAGAAATGGAACAGGTCATAGCGCTTTTGCGGGCCGAGACACTGGATGCCCCGGCGGTGATGGCCGTTGTGGAGGCGCATATTGTTGAAACCGATGGGTTTATACGCTCGGTTGCCCAGATCTGGGAACGCCGCCTTGAAGGGATGAGCCTGAAGGACCGTCAGAATCTGGCCGATCGCATGCAGCGGCAGATGGAGAAGGGGCCCCACCACAGGAAGGGGCCGGGCAGGGATTGATAGACAAGGATTAATAGACAAAAACTAATTCACAGGGACTGACAGGCGGAGATGCGCCATTTGAGCCTGAATGCGGGGCGTCGCGGTTTTGCGGCGCCTCTTCGCATGGAATGAGTGGGATTTGATGGGCTCTGTCCAGATGTGGCAGGCGTGCCCGCACATCTGCACTCGTAACTGCCGCCGTGTCTGCCCTTGTTGCTGCCCATAGGGGTGGGCCTGCGTGCCTGCGGCTTGGTCTGTGCGGCGGTGCAGCTCTCGACAGCCCTTATTGGCTCACGCAGTACTCGCGCACTAGGAGGCCGCCCGGTCTTAGGCTGCAGCTGTGCGGTTTTTGCTCAGGGTAACCTGATTGCGCCCGGCATTTTTGGCATCATACAGTGCCCGGTCCGCCTGTGAGATCAGCTCTGTCACGCAGCTTGCGACCCTGTCAGACCCGCGTCTTTCGCCATGGTCGTCTTTACGGGCCAGATCACGGCCAATCACCGCGCCAATGCTGATTGTAACCGCGATGGGGCTGGCGATCCCAGGAACCTGAAAGGGTTGGCTGTTGATGGCATTGCAGAGGGCTACTGCGGCCATGCCGGCAGAGATTTCGTCGGCGCCGGGCAGCACGATCATGAATTCTTCACCACCGACGCGCGCCACCAGATCAACAGGGCGCAGCTGGTCCTGCAGTCGCCGTGCGGCCTCTATCAGAACAGCATCCCCGGCGGGGTGGCCATATTCATCATTGATCCGCTTGAAGTGGTCAAGATCGGCGAGCATCAGCGCAAAGGTGTCACCGCTTTCGGCCGCGCGCGTGGCGGTGCGGTCCAGAAAGGGCTTGGCATAGCGGCGATTATAAAGGCCGGTCATCGGATCCTGCACGGCGGCGCGCAGCCCGTTGCGCACGCTGTCACGCAGCCGGTCATTGCGGGATTTATACTGCAGTTGCGTGGTCAGACGCAGGGCCAGTTCTTCGACATCAAACCCAGCCTGCAGCACGTCATGCGCCCCCCGGTCCAGGGCTTCGGCTGCGATCTGAGGGTCGGCAGGGTTTGGCACCGCGATGACCACCGATTGCCGGGTGGCGGCCCGGGCGCGCAGATCTGCCAGCAACCGCAGGCCCGGACCTGCCGAGGTCTCGTTCAGCTCAACAACAAAGACATCCGCGACCGGCGCGCTCATCATCAGTTTAATATCGTCGAGCTGATGGCAATGCAGATCGTAGGGGACGTGTTCGCCAAGGCGCTCGGCCCAGGCCTGGGCGGTCTGGGTGTCTTGTGCAATCAGAGCAACGCTGGCCTTAAGGCAGTCGGGATGTCCGGCGCGATCCGACAGCGGCAACACAAACCCATGCGAGGCATCCCGCTGCATGTGCAATTCTTCATTGGCGCTGCGGGCACGCAGCAGGCTGCGAATGCGGGCCTGCAGGATGACATCGTCCACCGGCTGCGGCAGCACATCATCAATCCCGGCCGACAGGGCATTCAGACGGCGCTCGGACGCATTTGACTGGGTGATGGCGATGACGGGAATATCGGCGAGCATCTCGTCCTGGCGCAGCGCGTCCTTGACATCAGCGGCGGTGCCATCGGGCAACGCCATGGCGGTCAGCACCAGGTCGGGGCGGCTGTGGCGTGCGGCCTCTAGCACGTCTGCCACGCAGTCGGCCTGTTCCACGGCATAGTAGGCCGCCGTCAGCTGAACCTTCAGCATGATGCGGTTGGTGGAGATACCATCTATGACCAGGATCGTTCCTTGCACGCGGGTCGCCTTTCATGCCTTGTGCTCGCTACACTGGAAGTTTCCGTCAGACTGGTTAATAAACTGTTTCGGGTTTTTATTAATTTGTCCGCAACGTGTCAGGAATGGGTCCACCATGCAGTTTTCCGCCGATCAAGCCGAGGTCATTGCCCTCAAGGCTCTTGCCTGGCTTATGTCAAATGATGAGCTGTTACCCGTGTTTATGGGCGCGACGGGCGCTGCAGAGGCCGATCTGAGGGCAAATGCAGCAGATCCGGAATTTTTAGGCTCACTGCTCGATTTCTTAACAATGGACGATGCCTGGGTGGTTCAATTTTGTGATCAGGCAGGTCTGTCCTACGAGACGCCAATGATGGCGCGCATGGCTTTGCCGGGCGGCGCGCAGGTGCATTGGACCTGAATTCAGGTGCTATTCTGCCGACATTCAGACGACAGGGGCTTGCGCTGCCGGCGTTTGCCGATACGGTTCGCGCCAGATCAAAACACACAAGGAAATACGATGCCGGTGGATGCCTTTCTCTTTGACAAAGATGGAACGTTGTTTGACTTCGCGGCGACCTGGAACTCCTGGGCTGCGGATATGCTGGAGCATCTCTCCGAGGGGGATGACGCACGGGCAGAGGCTATGGCCACGGTGATCAGTTTTGATCGTACTGTTGGTGCGTTTAACGCCGACAGCCTGGTCATTGCGGGCTCCAACGGCGAGGTGGCGGCGGTTCTGGCCCCCTTTGTGACGCAGATGAAAGAGGTTGAGCTGGAGCGGTTTCTGGCCAAAAGTGCTGCCTCTGCGGCCCTCAGCGAGGCGGTGCCTCTGGCCGATTTTCTCGACGGGCTTTTGGCGCGCGGCAAAGTGCTGGGAGTGATGACCAATGATGCGGAAATCTCGGCCCTCAGTCAGCTCGAGCGTTCGGGTGTGCTGGACCGTTTTGCCTTTGTGGCGGGGTTTGACAGTGGCCACGGAGTAAAGCCGGATGCGGATCCGCTTTTGGCCTTTTGCGCTGCCACGGGAATTGCCCCAGATCGCACCGCCATGGTGGGCGACAGCCTGCATGACCTTGTTGCCGGAGCGGCGGCAGGCATGATGCGCATTGGCGTGCTGACGGGCATGGCACAGCACGATGATCTGGCGCCACATGCGGACGTGGTCTTGCCTAATATCGGGCATATCCCGGATTGGCTCGATCGCTGAGCCTGCAGGCCTTTTCAATTCTGTCTCAGGCTGTTTGCCAAGCTGTTTGACAGTCTTTTTTCGAGGGCGTTTGCAGAGCGCATGTGTTGTCCGGGAGGGGTTGGTTTGCGCAGAACTGGGCACTTCTGTACAGAAAAGCCTGCACAGAGGGGGGGGAAGAGTAAAAACGACAGGATATGTCGTGAACGGACAGGTCAGCGCAGGCTGAATTGGGCCTGTTGCATGTCAGAGCAGGGTCTCACCCCAGAGGCCGCGATTATGCAGGGAGACGGTTATGGCACGCGAAACAGGCAGACGAGGCGGCGGGCGGGCCGGAGCTGCTGCACGACGTGGCAAGGCAGCTCTGCAGCAGATGCCCTGGTCCATTCCGGTCAATATTGATCGCCCCATAGAGCCGCTCTCGGCGGAAGGGGTTGCCGCCGTGCACGATGGTGCCATGCGCATTCTCGAAGAGATTGGCATCACCTTCCTCAATCCCGAAGCGCTGCAAATCCTCAAGGAGGCGGGGTGCCGGGTCGAGGGCGATCTGGTGCGGATGGATCGTGACTTTGTCATGGAGATGGTCGCCAAGGCGCCCAGCAGCTTTACGATCACGCCACGCAATCCGGACCGCGCCTTGCCGGTGGGGGGCAGCCATATCCTGTTTGGCAATGTCTCGTCACCGCCAAACTACTGGGATGTGGACCTCGGCAAGAAAGTCGCAGGAACCCGCGAGCAATGCCGCAACCTGCTGAAACTCACCCAGTATTTCAACTGCATCCATTTCGCCGGCGGCTACCCGGTTGAGCCGGTGGATATTCATGCCTCGGTGCGCCATCTGGATGTGCTCTATGACAAGCTGACGCTCTGCGACAAGGTCATGCATGCCTACTCCCTGGGCAAAGAGCGGGTCGAAGACGTGATGGAGATGGTGCGCATTGCCGGCGGGCTGAGCGAGGCTGAATTTGAAGCCACGCCCCGGATGTATACCAATATCAACTCTACCTCGCCGCTGAAACATGACTTTCCAATGATTGACGGCTGCCTGCGGCTGGTACGGCGGGGGCAGGCGGTGGTGGTGACCCCCTTTACCCTGGCGGGGGCTATGGCACCGGTGACCATGGCGGGCGCTGTGGCGCAGTCGCTGGCCGAGGCGCTCTGCGCCATCGCTCTGTTTCAGTATGTGTGCCCTGGCGCGCCCTGCGCCATCGGCACCTTTACCTCGAATGTGGACATGAAATCCGGAGCCCCCGCCTTTGGCACCCCTGAGTACATGCGAGCCACCCAGATGACCGGCCAAATGGCGCGGTTCTACGGGCTGCCTATGCGCTCTTCCGGGGTTTGCGCCGCCAATGTGCCCGATGGCCAGGCGATGTGGGAGACCTCTAATTCCTTGTGGGCGGCAGTGCAGTCGGGCACCAATATGGTGTATCATGCGGCGGGCTGGCTGGAGGGGGGGCTGATCGCAAGCCCGGAGAAATTCATCATGGACTGCGAGGTTCTGCAACAGATCCAACGCTACATGCAGCCCGAGATCTGCGCCACAGGCCCCGACGAGATTGCGCTGGATGCCATCCGCGAAGTTGGCAACGAGGGGCACTTCTTTGGTATCCAGCATACTCAGGACCGCTATTCCACGGCCTTTTATCAACCTTTCCTGAGCGATTGGCGCAACTATGAGGCCTGGGAGGCCGCCGGTGCGGTCTGGACGCCGGAACGGGCCAACAAGATTTACAAGGATATTCTGGCCGAGTTTGAAGCGCCGCCAATGGACACAGCTGTTCATGATGAGCTGAAGGATTTTGTCGCACGGCGCAAATCAGAAGGGGGCGCGCCTACGGATTTCTAGGCGGCGGCATGCTCCTGTATACCTCTTCGCAAGTTTGAAGCGCCTGGACGCGCTAGCGGCCCTTAACCGGTCGCGGGCGTCTCGCGCAGGTTTTCCCTTGGCCTGGTGCAGATGTCGCTCGCAGGTTTCCTGAACGATACCAGCCAGTTTCAAAATGAGATTTGTTCCGGGGCGACCACCGTTTAAGGAGGTTTCCTGACTGGGGGCGCGCCGGTAGCAGCCCTGAGATTGGCGGCCAAATAACCTGTGGTGTGGCTGCTGCGCTGGTGCTTTTCTGCTCTCAAAAGTGATTTCTTGTCACACTGGGGTCGTCAGTGTGTGGTTTTTCTTCCCCGTTTCCATTTGAGAGGCTATGTACGCTTTCAAAATGAGGCACCGACTCGACTGGACATGGTAACGCTTGCCCGGCGCAGTTGCTGAGGTGCTTTTGTGGGTATCGTTTATTGCGTGTCATTGAGGTGCGGCCACTATTGGGCAAGGGCGCTGACACGCTGAGGTGGTTTGACAGAATTCGGAGCCGTAAACTCCGTCAAATTTTAGTTGTTGGGCGTATCTTAAGGATCCGGCCCCAAATATGTACGTGGCGTAACAAGGGGCCAATTGATGCACGGTCTGATCAACAGAGCTATCCAGGCCTTCGTCGTCAGTACCTACGGGGAAGAGCGGTGGGTCGACATTATGGATACTGCGGATCTTGGCTTTGATCAGTTCGAGGCCATGTTGATCTATACGGATGAGCAATCCGACAAAATGCTCAAAGCAATGGAGCGCGTGCTCGAGCGCCCACTGCCGGAGATTTTAGAAGACACGGGGACGTTTTTGGTCTCCAACCCTCAGGTTGAGGCCCTGCGCCGGCTGCTGCGTTTTGGGGGCGTCAACTACGTAGAGTTCTTGCATTCTCTTGATGATCTGTCGGACCGGGCGAGACTGGCGGTAGCCGATCTGCATTTGCCGCCGCTGGAATTGGTCGAGAATTCCCCAGGTCAGTTTGATTTGATCTGCCAGCCGGGACTGCCCGGCTATGCCTATGTTATGATGGGAGTTTTGCGCGCAATGGCAGACGATTACGGCGATCTGGTTATTCTGGAGCATCGCGGAGTGCAAGACGGCGCAGAGGTGATCTCGATCACTCTGGTCGAGACTGATTTTGCCGAGGGGCGGACCTTTGACCTAGGGGCGCATACCTTATGACCAACATGAATGCTGATGAGCTGACCACGATTGCGGATAGCCTTTGCCCGATGCATGCTGTGATTAATGCCTCGGGGCGACTGATCAGTGTTGGGCCTACGCTCAAAAAGCTGCGTCCGGGTTTCCAGTGGGAGGGCAAAAGGTTTTTCCGTGTCTTTGATCTGTCGCGTCCACGTTGGGTCCGCTCTATGGATGATTTGTTGCAAACCGCTGGCGCCAAGCTCCATTTGCAGTTCCGTGACACACCGCAGACCAGCCTGAAAGGGGTGCTTGTGCCTCTGCCAGAGGGTCGAGGGGCGTTGATCAACCTCTCGTTTGGGATTTCGGTCCTTGAGGCAGTGCGCGACTATGATCTGACCAGTGCCGATTTTTCCCCCACCGACCTTACCATTGAAATGCTCTACCTGGTTGAGGCCAAATCCGCCGCCATGGAGGCGTCACGCCAGTTGAACCTGCGTTTGCAAGGCGCAATGATCGCGGCAGAGGAGCAGGCTTTTACGGATACTTTGACGGGGCTCAAGAACCGCCGTGCTATGGATCATATTCTGAAGCGCCTGATTGGCACTGGCACTGATTTTGCCCTCATGCATGTCGATCTCGATTTCTTTAAAGAGGTGAACGACACCCTTGGGCATGCCGCGGGCGATGCGGTCTTGCAGAATGTTGCCAAGGTGATGGTCGATTGCACCCGACAGACAGATACGGTGGCCCGCATTGGCGGCGACGAGTTTGTGATCCTGTTTGAGGGCGTCAACGAACCCAAGATCCTTGAGGCTCTGGCCAAACGCCTCATTTCTCAACTGCAGGAACCGGTCCCCTATGGCGGCAGGGTTTGCAAGGTTTCGGCCAGTGCAGGAACCGCATTGTCGGTGTGGAATGACACGCCGTTTGAAGCGGCAGAAATCCTGCATCAAGCGGATCTGGCACTCTATGCGGCAAAACGAGCCGGCCGATCCCAGCACTGTTTTTACGAACAGGGGATGCAAAAGGACGAGCCACAGCCGACGCCAACAGGCGTGTCCTGAGGCATGTAAAACGGCCGAGCATGGGGCCCCGGAGCAGGCCACAGGGCAGGCCAGATCACAGGGCAGGCCAGATCACAGGGCAGGCCGGTGCAATGCTTGTTGCAGTACAGCATTTTTGGATTTGAACACTGATTGATTAGCTGACTAACTGACTGCTGGCGGATTGACTGGCAGCCGTTCTAACAGTCTGTCTAAATCGGAGCGGGCCAAAAAGGTCAGAGCATTGCTGCGATCTCACCAATACTCATGACCAAAATGCCTAGGTGGCAATCATAGCCTAGGTGTCACTCATAACGGTGATCTGAGGAGGTGGAAGTGGCAGCCCGTAGGGGAGTCGAACCCCTCTTTTCAGGTTGAAAACCTGACGTCCTAACCGATAGACGAACGGGCCACTATTTGTTTGGCTGTATTACTTAGTCAGAGGCCGCTACGCAAGAGGCTAATTTGCAAAAATCCACGGTTTTTCGCGAGACGTTAAGTGTCTGAACAAAAGTGAAATATTTCGTCTTCAAATCTAGCGCAGAGGCGACGCCTGCGCGATTGAGCGATAGGTGTGAAGGAGAACAGTGGCAGCCCGTAGGGGAGTCGAACCCCTCTTTTCAGGTTGAAAACCTGACGTCCTAACCGATAGACGAACGGGCCACTTGCTGTGGAGCGGTGTTTAGTTTCTCCCGGCCAAAGCCGCAAGGTAAAAAGGCCCTCTCAGTGATATTTTTTGCACCATATCGATTTCCCCTCTATTTCAAAGGGGTTAAAGGTGTTCAGCTGGATGCAGCAGCGTCTTCCAGTCGCAATTGTGGGCTCTGTCGGCCTCCCCAGGTGTTGATTTCCAGCCGACCTGCAAAATGGAATCGCGCGCCACCATGCTCCAGCAGACGTGGCCCCAGTGCTGTGTCAAAAGCGCCAAAGCAGATGGCCTCCAGACTGCCGCCCATCCCGTCGGTCAGCGAAAGCTTCAGATGGGTCTCTCCGATACGTTTGGCAAAACGCACGGCCAAATCGGGAAAGGCATAGCGCGGCGCTGCTGCTCCGGCACCAAAGGGGCCCGCTTGTTCGATTTGTTCGATCAGATCAACAGAGGCCGCGCCCGGCATGAGCATGCCGTCCAGTTTCAAATCGGACGGGCCAAGATCCCCGGCACCCTGTTTGGCCAACAGCTCGCTAAGGCGCTGCATCGCTGCCTCCAGCTTGTCTTCGGCAAGGGTGAGGCCCGCGGCCATCTTGTGGCCGCCGCCCTTGATAAAGAACCCCTCGGCGGTGGTGCGCTGAATGGCGGCGCCAAGATCAATGCCCGTGACGGAACGGCCAGAGCCCTTGCCCTCGCCATTGTGCAACCCGATGACCACGGCGGGGCGCCCGGCGGCTTCTTTCAGGCGCGAGGCGACAATGCCAACGACACCGGGGTGCCAGCCTTCGCCTGCGGCCCAGACCAGCGGTACGTCAAAACCACGGGCCTCGGCCTGCTCCATCGCGGCGGCCCGCACGGCGTTTTCAATGTCTCGGCGTTCGGTGTTGAGCTGATCCAGACGTTCGGCCAAAGCGGCGGCCTCATGTGGATTGTCCGTCGCCAGCAGGCGTGCGCCGAGATCCGCCTTGCCGATGCGCCCGCCGGCATTGACACGCGGTCCCAGCAGAAACCCCAGGTGATATGTCGAGGGGGCGGCATCCATGCGCGAGACATCCGCCAGCG
Organism: Phaeobacter sp. SH40; assembly: GCA_965641885.1. GTDB lineage: Bacteria > Pseudomonadota > Alphaproteobacteria > Rhodobacterales > Rhodobacteraceae > Pseudophaeobacter. The sequence continues at coordinate 977,429 of OZ282574.1, forward strand.
CCACCAGACCGGGGCGCTGACGGGCGCCCAGAACCTTGAGCCCCTGCCGGACAAGCGCGCGGTTGGCACCAATCAGCGGAGCCACATCCGCCACTGTGGCCAGTGCCACCAGATCCAGCAGGCTGAGCAAATCGGGGCCCGTCCCCAGGCCTTTTTCACGGGCCTGACGGCGGGTTTCGACCAGCATCAAAAACACCACGCCGGCCGCGCAGAAATAGCCCAGATCGCCGTCTTCGTCCTGACGGTTGGGGTTCACCACCGCGACGCAGTCGGGCAGGGTTTCACCGCCCAGGTGGTGGTCCAGCACCACCACATCGGCGCCTTTTGCGGCCGCAATCGGCCCATGCGAGAGGGTGCCGCAATCGACGCAGATGATCAGGTCGTGATCGCGCGCCAGCGCTGACATGGCCTCGTCGTTGGGGCCATAGCCCTCGTCGATACGATCGGGAATATAGAGCGTCGCCTGCTGCCCCATGGCACGCAGCCAGACCATCAGCAGCGCAGCAGAGCTGCCGCCATCCACGTCGTAGTCGGCAAAGATGGCAATGCGCTCGCGTTTCTCCACCGCGTGCAGAAACCGGGTGGCGGCCACTTCCATATCTTTCAGGCGGCGCGGGTCGGGCAGCAGCTCTTTGAGTTGCGGCGTGAGAAACCCCTTGGCCTCATGGGCGGGCACACCGCGCCGGGCCAGCACCTGACACAGGGGCGCGGGCAGGCCGGTCTGTTGCTGCATATGTTCGGCGGCGCGCTCAAGGTCGATACCAAGGCCAAGCCAGCGGCGTCCTGTCAGTGAATTCTCAACCCCAAGAAAGCTCATCGCTGTTCCCTCTGTTATTTGTCAAAAAGGCCGAACCCCGATGGATCCGGCCCTTTGAAAAATGTCGTGCCTGGCCGTGCTGCCTGCTGGCCTGCCTGATAGATGACCTGCCAACTGACCTGTCAACTAGGCCTATCAGCCAACCCAGCGGCTGTTATTTACGCTTCGAGCGCGTCAACCGGCGTGCGGTAGGACATGCGGCGGACAGATCCGGTTTTGGAGCGCATCAGCAGTGTGGTGGTCTCAACCCAGCCGGGCTGGCGCTTGATCTCGGGCAGGAGGGAGCCACCCGTGACACCGGTCGCAGCAAAGATCACGTCCTGGGTCACCATCTCGTCGCGGGTATAGATGCGGTCGAGATCGGTGATGCCGGCCTTGGCGGCGCGGCCCTTTTCGTCATCGTTGCGGAACAACAGGCGGCCAAAGATCTGACCTCCCATGCATTTCAATGCGGCGGCGGCCAGAACGCCCTCGGGCGCGCCGCCCTGACCCATATACATGTCGATACCGGTGGTGGCGGATTCGGCGCAATGCATGACGCCAGCCACGTCACCATCGGTGATCAGGCGGATCGCAGCACCGGTTTCGCGCACTTCAGTGATCATGGCCTCGTGGCGGGGGCGCTCAAGAATGCAGACGGTGATGTCGCTAGGCGCACAGCCCTTGGCGGCAGCCAGCGCCTCAACGCGGGCGCGCGGCGACATATCCAGCGAAACAACGCCCTCGGGGTAGCCAGGGCCAACGGCCAGCTTGTCCATATAGGTGTCGGGGGCATGCAGCATTGAGCCGCGCGGCCCCATGGCGATAACGGTCAGCGCGTTGGGCATGTCCTTTGCGGTCAGCGTGGTGCCTTCCAGCGGGTCCAGCGCGATATCAACGCCGGGGCCTTTGCCGGTGCCGACTTCTTCGCCAATGAAAAGCATCGGCGCTTCGTCGCGCTCACCTTCGCCGATCACCACGACACCTTTGATGTCGAGCAGGTTCAGCTGTTCGCGCATGGCGTTGACGGCTGCCTGGTCGGCGGCTTTTTCGTCGCCACGGCCAATCAGCGAGGCAGAGGCCAGCGCGGCCTGTTCGGCAACACGGGCGAGGCCGAGGGACAACATGCGATCATGGAAGGGGGCGTCTTTGGCGACGTCGGGGGTGGTCGAGGTCATACTAAATATCCTGTTTCAATCCGTACGGGCTGCCTGTCGCATAGCCTTTTGCAGGGGCGGCGGGCAAGGGATGATAGCTTTCGCTTGGGCGGTTAAGGTGCGCGCTGTGCTCTGAAGGGAGCAGATTTGCGCGCCTTTATTCGGTTTTGATCTGGTTTTACAGCTCTTCAATGCGCAGCGCGACCGGATCGCCAGCCACGACACCGGTTTTTGCCAGGGCCTCGGTGGCAGCGTCCAGCATGGCAGAGGTGCATTTATGGGTGACGATCAGCACCGGAGCCGTGGGCTCGGAATGGCCGTACTGGCGCATCCGGTCAATCGAGACACCGGCATCGCCAAGCGCTGCGGCCACTTTTGCAAGGGCTCCGGGTTTGTCCTGCAGCGCCAGACGCAGATAGTAGGGGGCTGGCAGGCCGGTCTGGGCGGCAGGGATCTCTTGCAGCGTGGTTGCCGGTTGCCCAAAGGTGGCAATACGCAAGCCCCGTGCCAGATCGCAGATGTCGCCAAGCACCGCACTGGCCGTTGGTCCTTCGCCAGCACCGGGGCCCCGCAGCACCACTTGCTCTACCGCGTCGCCTTCGATCACCACCATATTGGTGCCGCCTTCCAGCTGTCCCAGCGGTGAGCTTGCTGGCACCAGACAGGGGGTCATGCGCTGCTCCAAGCCGCGGCCGGTGCGCTGCGCCACGCCAAGAAGTTTAATGCGGTAGCCCATATCGGCGGCGTGGCGGATGTCATCAATGGCAATGCGTTGGATGCCCTGCAGCACCACGTCGTCAAAGGCGGGTTTGCAGCCAAAGGCGATTGAGGACAGCAGAGCCAGCTTGTGCCCGGCATCAATGCCGCCGACGTCCAGATTGGGATCGGCCTCAAGATAGCCAAGGCGGCCGCATTCATCGAACAGGGTGTTGTAGCCGTCGCCAGTGGCTTCCATCCGGGTGAGGATATAGTTGCAGGTGCCGTTCATCACGCCCATGATCCGACTGATCTGGTTGCCGGCCAGCCCTTCGGTGAGGGCTTTGACAACCGGGATGCCACCGGCAACGGCGGCTTCAAAACGGATCACTTGTCCGGCGGCCTCGGCCTGTTCAGCCAGAGCCTGGCCGTGGATAGCCAGCAGCGCCTTGTTGGCGGTGACGACATCCTTACCAGAGGCCAGAGCCGCCTCGGTGGCCTCTTTGGCAGCACCTTCATGGCCGCCCATCAGTTCGACAAAAACATCGACATCATCGCGTTTGGCCAGAGCAACCGGATCGCTCTCCCAGGCATAGCCCGTGACGGACACACCACGGTCCTTGTTTGCGTCGCGGGCCGAGACTGCGGTGATGACCACCGGGCGACCGGTCCGCATCTCCAGCATTTCAGCCTGGCGACGGACGATTTTGACAACCCCCACGCCAACCGTGCCCAAACCTGCAATCCCAAGACGAAGCGGTTTTGTCATAGCCGGAGATCCTTATTTTGTATCCATCAGTGTTTCCCCGCCTTAGCGGGTTCAGGGAAAGGGTGCAACGGCGCTGGCAGCGCGCGTGGGATTTTGCCCTGAAATACCCGAATCTGCGTGCCCTGATCTTTGCGAGCTGCCGCGTCTTTGCTCAATTTTGCGCGCGGCGCAGCGCCTCGGCGCGTCGTTCCAGATTACTGCTGCGCGCTTTCAGTTCCTGTTCCAGCTCAGCGCTTTGTGTTTCGGGGGCAGGCAGGGGCGGCAGCAGGCCCTCTAGTGGCAACAGATCCGGATAGTCGGCATTGCGTAGATCGGGCGTGACCTGATTGCTCAGCTCCGGCTCATGGGTGCACTGCGTAAGCGCGGTGACGCCGAGGCTGGCGAAAACGAGCATCAGGGGAAGGCGGCGCATCATGTCACTCTTTCATTTGTTATCCCTTGATGCACAATCAGGGTCCAGGGTACAAGCAACGCGTCCAGGCAACGCGTCCTGAGGCGGCATCTTTTTTGGCCCAGCGTCCCATTGCGGGTACGAATTCGCGGCCAGGGTCTTTTTTCTGAACAAATGTTCAGTTACCGTCTCCGTCATGGCACGTACCCAAGGTTCTCATTCTGATATCACAGGCCCGCGCATTCGCGCCGCAGCGCTGCGGCTGTTTGCGCAACATGGCTATGCGGCCGTCTCGATGCGTCAGATAGCCAAGGAGGTCGGGGTGCAGGCCGGTGCCTTGTACAACTACACCCCCGACAAACAAAGCCTGCTCTACACGCTTATGGAAGGCCATATGCGTGAACTTTTGGCGGCTTGGGGCTCTGAGAGGGCATCGGGGGCGGATATTCAGGATCCACCAGATGCCATGGCGCAGCTGGAGCGCTTTGTGCGCTTTCACATCGGCTTTCACATGCAGCGCCCGGATGCGGTTTTTATCGCCTATATGGAACTGCGCAATCTGACCGAAGAGAATTTTGTCGCGATCGAAACCTGGCGGCGCGCCTATGAGGATGCGCTGGAAGCGGTGCTGAAACAGGGGGTTGCCGCAGGGCAGTTCACCATTCCCGACACCAAGATCGCCACCCTTGCGGTGATTGCCATGCTGAACGGGGTGATGACCTGGTACCGCAGCGGCGGCCGTCTGTCGCTTGACGAGGTGGAAAGCGTGTATTGGGATATGGTGCGCAAATCCGTCACCGCCTGAGAATGCGGTCACGCCTGTGAGGTGCCGCCTGGGGCGAGGCTATGCCCCGCCCTGAGGTGTAGGCTGCGCCGTTGGTATTGCGCTGGATGCAAGTGGGCCGACTTAGTGGGCGGGGGCGATAAAGGTGCCATTGCGCAGATCCTTAAAGGCCTGCTGCAGCTCGGCACGGGTGTTCATCACGATAGGACCATGCCAGGCCACGGGCTCATCAATCGGCGCGCCGGAAATCAGTAAAAACCGCACCCCCTCTGGGCCAGCCTGCACCGTGACCTCGTCGCCGGTGCCAAAGCGGATCAAAGTCCGGTTGCCGGACAGATCGCGGATATTGAGCTCTTGGCCACCCACTTCTTTTTCCAGCAGAACCCCTTGCGGGGGGGACGCATCGACAAAGGCGCCGGCGCCTTCAAAAACATAGGCAAAGGCGCGCCGGTAGGTGTCGATGCGAAAGGTTTTGGTCACCCCGGCTGGCACCGAGACGTCAAGGTATTGCGGATCGGCCGCGATTCCATCCACCGGGCCGCGTTTGCCCCAGAACTCTCCGGTGATCACCCGCACACGGGTGCCGTCGTCCTCCGTCACCTCGGGGATTTCACGCGCGGCGACGTCCTGATAGCGCGGCGCGCACATTTTCTGGTCGGACGGCAGATTGCCCCACAGCTGAAACCCGTGCATCTGACCGTTTGCGTTGCCGCGTGGCATTTCCTGATGCAGGATGCCTGACCCGGCGGTCATCCACTGCACATCCCCGGCGCCAAGACTGCCGGTATTGCCCAGAGAATCGCTGTGCTCTACCTCACCGGACAAAACATATGTGATGGTCTCGATGCCGCGATGGGGGTGCCAGGGAAACCCCTGCAGATAGTCCTCGGGGTCTTCGTTGCGAAAATCATCAAACAGCAAAAACGGATCAAGCTCGCTGGGATCCTGAAAGCCAAAGGCACGGTGCAGTTTGACGCCAGCGCCTTCCAGCGTTGCGCGGGCTTCGCGGGTTTCCAGGATGGGCCGGGGGGAGGTGGACCCGGGAGATGTTGGCCTGGGAGTTGTTGGCCTGAGCGACATGGGAGCGTCTCCTGTGCAATAATCTGTGCTGCCCAACAGCTAGAGCGCATTACCGGGTCACAAAACACCCAGTAGCCCACCAACTCTGTGCGTCGCTGCACAGAGCCCGCCGCTTTGCGGGTTGTTTGTGTGCTGTGAGAGCGGGGCTGTTCGTTTCGCCAAATTCAGTTTATGTCCCAGCTCCAGACGTGGCCTGAGCACGGGTCCGCATAATGCCAGGAGAACGACGGATGACGGGTGAAGTCTTGTTAACAGTAGAGGCCTCGGGGCTGCGCCGTGTCATGGGCGTCAGCATGTTGGCGGTGATCGGGGTCACCTTGCTGTTTGTCGCTCTGTCGACACCGCCCTCCATCGGCTGGCTGCTGTTCTTGCTGGCAGTCGGGGTCGGCGCGCTGTGGCTCTCGGTGCGGATGTGGCAGGCGACCAGTCACAAGATCGAGCTGACCGAAGAAGAGCTGCGCTGCAGTGATGGTACGGTGATTGCGCGGGTAGCAGATATTGAAACCATTGATCGCGGCTTTTTTGCCTTTAAGCCCTCAAACGGGTTTTTGATCCGCACCGCGACACCGGGCACGCGGGTTTGGCTTCCCGGTTTGTGGTGGCGCGCCGGGCGGCGGATCGGCGTTGGCGGCGTTACCCCGGCCTCGCAAAGCAAGGCGATGTCAGAGATTCTTGCCGCGATGATCGCGCAGCGCAGTCTGTAAAGACACCGGCTTTATTGCCAGCCACAGCCTGCTCCCCTGAGGCCCTAGATGTGAGGTCCTGAATGCTTTGCGGTGCTGTCTCCCCGGCAGCCCGGCAAGACCTCTGAAGGCCCGGCGAGGCCCGCGCCAGTCTGGCAAGGCAAGACTGACATGCGGTCAAGAGAGACTAGGCGCCGGGGTCCAGTGTTTCGGTTTCGTCGCCGTTGGGGTTGTCATCGTGATAGCCGTCACTGTTGACACCCCCCTCAAAGGGCACCAGTGGCGCAAAGCGCGGACGGGTGAACACAAAGTTGTTGATGTCCAGATCCGGCAGCCCAACCCGGAAGGCAGGCGTCATCTCATTGCGGGTCTCCACCAGAATAACGCGTTCCTCATCCGGCATGGTCGGCAGATCATCGGTGATCCCAACAATACTGGCATTGGTCCATTCGGGCAGGGAAGGGCCCCGCACCCGCGACCAGTCAATATAGTAGCGATTATTGTCCGCATCCCAACGCACGACCGAGACGCGCAGGGTGATCTGCGAGTCGCCGCGGATCAGCAGTTTGCTCATCTCATACATGCTGTCGATATAGGTCTCGTTCAGCGTTGCGGTCTCACGCGAGATCAAATCCGAGATGGTATAGGTCGCCTTGAGGTTGACGGTCTCCTGGCGGAAAGCGTCAAACCAGGTGTAGATCGCAACAAACAGCCACAACAAGAGCGGCGAATAGATTGCGAACTCGACCGTGACGGTGCCTTCGGTGCTGCGCTGAAAGGCGCGCAGGCGGGTGATCAGGCGGGTGAGCAGGGATGACAACATGATTTACCTCGGCTCCTGTACAAAGGCGGAGGTGGCCACCAGGCTCACCAAACCTTCTGGGTCGGCGATGTCCTCTCCAAGCCCCCAGCCCGAGAACATGGGCTTAAAGCGCATGCAGGCGCGGATCAGCATCAGATCATTCGACTGACGATTCGTCGGGAAATCAATAACCGGCAGAAACTCTTCATGTTTGCTGATGCATTTAGGCTGGGGATCTACCCCGGCCCAGGCAAAGGGGTCCAGTTGCACCATCTCGAGCCTGAGAGAGGTTGCGCAATTATCGATGAAGCCCGAGACGGCGCAGATATCGTCGCGCACCTGATCATGCTCCAAGGTCGCGCCAGTGTTCAGGCGAATATCGCGCACGACAACATCAACGGCGCGCTCCAGTTGTGACTGGCGCAGGATGACCATGCCCAGCTCGACGGTGGAGGTCAGAAACATAAAGTACAGAGGAATGAGGATGGCAAACTCTACCGTTACCACGGCATCGGTTTGGCTGCGAAAACGGCGGAGCAGCTGCCATGCAGAGGACAGGATCATTGTGTCAACCTCAGCTGGCGGATCGAGGTGGCAATCGAGGCAAAGGCGTCCTTGATCTCCAACCCGTTCACATCAAAATAATGGGCATCGGTGCTGGCACAGTCGCGCAGGACTGCCACGCCGTCACTGGGCGCTTCAAATCCGATGGTGTAAACGATGATGCCTTTGGCCTTGGCGGCGTCGCAGACGCTGCGGGTCCGGGCGTTTTTGGTCGAATTGTTATGGCTGGAATATACCCCATAGTACCATGCGTCACGGGCGCTGTAGGTGCCCATCCAATCCGCAAAGATATAGCGGTAGAGGTATTTCAGTGAGGTGCGGGCAAACAATTCGCTGTAGTTCAGTCCGAGGAATTGGCCGTTTATGGGGTCCTCAACATAGCTGTCGGGATGCGAGGCCGCGACCTGCTCATCAATCCACCGACAGTTGTTGCCGTAGCGATCGCAATCATAAAAATCGTCAGTTCCTGTTCCAATTGGATGGTCTGCCCATTTGGATCCCCGCGGCAGGTGCCAGTAATAGCGGTCATTCTGCGCATCATAGGTCGAGTAGACCTTCAACGAGGCTGTTCCTGTATTGTATCTAGTGTCGTCGCGCCCTTGCAGGATGGCAAAATGCGCCCCGGACGGCCCATCGCGATGATCGTCATCGACATAGTATTGCGAGGTGTTTTGGCCGTCAGTCATCAGCACGATGATCTTGATGGTGTCTGAATCGTCATAGTTTACCGGCCGGTTGCTGAACTCGGCTGGCACTGATGCGCCGACGCCGGTGGAAATGGTACTGATGGCGGGGCGTGCGCTTGGATCCAGCAGGGCTGTGCCCCACTTCATGCCAGTATCAATCGAGGTATTGCCGCCGGCCACGAGATTCTGAATGAAGGTCTTGAGGGTGTCGGCATCTTTTTGGAGCGGCAGAATTTCGCGCGAGGCGCGCTCGTCACAGACCGGACTGGTGACTAGGCGGGGCTCGCTATAATAGGTGCGCATGTCGCGGCTGCTGTAGCCCCAGGGGGTGAAATGCATTGCGCGGGTCAGCTCCACATCCGTGGGTAAATCTGCGCTGGTATAGTCGCTGGCACTGAAGTCGATGCAATTTGAGTAAGGGTTGGTGCCAGCGGTGGAATATTGCTCGATCAGGTCATCCGGCAAGGAGACCTGCGTGGCATAGGGCACCACCGATATCGACATTTTGCCATCGCTGGTGTTGGCGACCATCGTGTCGATGAAATCTTTGGCGGCGACCTTGAGGTTGCTGAGACGGCTGTTGGAGTTCATGGAGCCAGACACATCCAGAACCAGCGAGATTTCCAGCCCGTCAATACTTTCTTCGGCTTTTGAGCTGGCATAGAGGGGCATATTGCCGCCACGGGAAAATCTGAGCAGATGCGCTTCAAAGGTGGTGTCGATTGTCGCCTGGACGCGTTTGTATCCCAGTCCGGATTCAACAACTGGTGGTGAGTAATACTCACCAAGCCCGGCTTTGTTCAGATAGTCCTGTACCACGACGGCAGGTGTTTGGGTCTGGTCCAGATCGGCGGCCGCCAGCACCGCGCGGTCGAGGGTATATTGCAGAACGGTTCGGTCCCGTTCCATCCGCATCAGATCAACCCCAATGCCGCCCACGGCCAGCATGGCCAGAAAAAAGGCAATTGTCGGGTAGGTCATGACACCGCTGTCGTCGCGCCGAAATGCACGCAGCCTGTCAGCGCCTTTTTGCAACACAAAAAGCGGCAGAGTGGTCGCAGTCTTGGGACACTTGGTCATGAACAACAGCCTCTTCGGTCCCCCCAAATCGGGAGATAGGAGTGAAACGGATTTTTGTCTCATTCATATTTGGTTGGGGAAGATGGCGGAAATGGGGCGCCGCTAAGTCTATTTAGTTTCAATTTTCTTAATCAGTGATGCAATCTTTTGCCAAAGACAGGATTGTTTGTTTTTCATCAGCAAAGCGCAGGCCCGGACTGGTCTGACAAAAAAGGAAGAATCAGCTGACATCCTCATTTTGATGTATCTTTGGAAGGGAATGGTCAAAAAGGTCGCACTCTTTAAACTTCCATGCATAAACTTCACGTAACGATAGGAATCAATCGTTGTAACGTACGGAGAACCGCCGATGAGTAGCCCCCAAGAGCCCAGTTTCCGCGAAAGCGTTGACCTCATGTTCAACAGGGCCGTTGCCCTGATGGACCTGCCACCCGGCCTGGAGGAGAAGATCAGGGTCTGCAACGCGACCTATACGGTGCGGTTTGGGGTGCGGCTGCGCGGCGAGATGGTGACCTTCACGGGCTACCGGTCGGTGCATTCCGAACATATGGAGCCGGTCAAGGGCGGCATCCGCTACGCTATCAACGTGCATCAGGATGAGGTCGAAGCGCTCGCCGCGCTGATGACCTATAAATGTGCACTGGTCGAAGCGCCTTTTGGTGGCTCCAAAGGCGGGTTGTGCATTGATCCGCGCAAATACGAAGAACATGAGCTGGAGCTGATCACCCGCCGCTTTGCCTATGAGCTGGCGAAACGCGATCTGATCAATCCCAGCCAGAACGTGCCCGCGCCCGATATGGGGACGGGTGAGCGTGAGATGGCCTGGATCGCCGATCAGTATCAGCGCATGAACACCACCGACATCAACGCCAAGGCCTGCGTTACCGGCAAGCCACTGAATGCTGGCGGGATTGCCGGGCGGGTCGAGGCTACGGGTCGCGGTGTGCAATACGCTCTGCGTGAGTTTTTCCGCCATCCCGAAGACGTGGCCAAGGCGGGGCTTGACGGCAAACTCAAAGACAAGCGCGTCATCGTGCAGGGGCTTGGCAATGTGGGTTATCACGCCGCCAAATTCCTCAGCGAAGAAGACGGCTCCCTCGTCACGGGCATTATCGAGCGGGACGGCTCGCTGTTCCGGGCCGAAGGTTTGGACGTGGAGGCGGTGCACAACTGGATCGCCAAACATGGCGGCATCACCGGCTACCCCGATGCCAAGCTGACAACAAACGGCGCTGACCTGCTGGAGCACGAGTGCGATATCCTGATCCCGGCGGCCCTGGAGGGGGTGATCAATCTCTCCAACGCTGATCGTATCAAGGCGCCCCTGATTATCGAGGCTGCGAATGGTCCGGTGACAGCGGGGGCTGACGAGATTTTGCGCGACAAGGGCTGCGTGATCATTCCTGACATGTATGCCAATGCGGGCGGTGTGACGGTGTCCTACTTTGAGTGGGTCAAGAACCTGAGCCATATCCGCTTTGGTCGTATGCAGCGCCGTCAGGAAGAGGCCCGCCACCAGCTGGTGGTGGATGAGCTGGAAAGCCTGTCGGACAGTTTGGGCAAGGCCTGGACCCTGAAAGATGGCTTCAAGGAAAAGTATCTGCGCGGTGCGGATGAGCTTGAGCTGGTCCGTTCTGGTCTCGATGACACCATGCGGATTGCGTACCAGTCGATGCGTGAGGTCTGGCACAGCCGCGATGACGTTACCGATCTGCGCACGGCCGCTTATCTGGTTTCTATCGGCAAGGTGGCCGCCAGCTACCGCGCCAAGGGTCTCTGAGGCTTCGCGTAAAACCTTGCCAGTTTTCTGGTTTTAATGGCGGGCCTCGTGCCCGCCATTTCTTCTACCGAAACGTCTGGGGATTTGCGCGGCGGCGACCACCCCATTCACCCCACCCCATTATCTAATCGCTGAGAGGCCCTGAGGCGCGCCATCTGGCAGAACATGATCCCAGAGAGGCGCAAAAGCCAGAGATGCGCAAAAGAATGGTGCAGGCCCTGGTCCTTCTAACGCAGCCTCAAAGATGTGAGCGAACGGGGACACCAGCAAAACGGCCTGGTTAAAACACAGGGGACTGTAGGCATGGTGGAGAACGGGCTGAAGGACTGCAAACGGCATGGCAGGTCGCATCTGGCACTAGACAGACATGCCTATTGCGGGTCAGTTGAAGGCAATAGCTTGCCTGTTGCAGAATTCTTTGTCTCTGGGGCTAGGCGGCTTGCGGCTTAGCCGCTAGCAATATCACAGGTTTATCACCGGCAACTGGTCGGTTGCGGACGGGATAGGGACGGGGAGAGGTGTGATGCGGTTTTCGGGGTGGCGGGTGCTCAAAGAAGGGCTCACCGGGAACAAGGGGTGGGGCCCGCATTGGCGCGACCCGGAACCCAAGCGCGAATATGATGTCATCATCATCGGTGGCGGCGGCCACGGTCTGGCTACCGCGTATTACCTGGCGGCGGAACATGGCATCACCAATATCGCGGTGCTCGAGCGTGGCTACCTTGGCGGTGGCAACGTCGGGCGCAACACCACCATTGTGCGCGCCAACTACTACCTGCCCGGCAACTCTGAATTCTACTCGCATTCGCTGCGGCTTTGGGAGAGCCTGGAGCAGGAGTTGAATTACAACGCGATGATGTCGCAGCGCAGTATCCTCAACCTCTATCACAATGACGGCCAACGTGACGCGGCGGTGCGCCGGGGCAATTCCATCATCAACCAGGGTGATGATGCGGAACTTCTGGACCGCGAAGCGGTGCGTAAACGCGCGCCTTATCTGAATTTTGACAACAACCGGTTTCCTATTCAGGGCGCGCTGATGCAACGCCGCGCGGGCACAGCCCGCCATGACGCGGTCGCCTGGGGCTTTGCCCGTGGCGCTGATATGCGCGGGGTGGATCTGATCCAAAACTGCGAGGTCACCGGCATTGATGTCGAGGGTGGCAAGGTCACCGGCGTGCAGACCGCGCGCGGCCCGATCCGCGCCAAAAAGGTGGCCCTGGCGGCGGCCGGGCGCAGTGGTCAGGTGGCGGCGATGGCGGGGCTGACCCTGCCGATTGAGAGCCACGTGTTGCAGGCCTTTGTGTCCGAAGGCGTCAAGCCGCTGATTGATCAGGTGATCACCTTTGCCGAAGGCCATCTCTATATCAGCCAGTCCGATAAGGGAGGATTGGTCTTTGGCAGCTACCTGGATTTCTACAGCTCTTACGCGGCACGGGGCAATCTGCCCATGGTGGAACACACTATGGAGACCTGTGTTGCGATGGTGCCTGCCATCAGCAAGGCGCGCCTGCTGCGCAGCTGGGGCGGCATTATGGATATGACGCCGGATGGCTCTCCCATTATCGACCATTCCCCCATCGACGGCCTCTATCTCAACTGTGGCTGGTGCTACGGCGGCTTTAAGGCAACACCCGGTTCAGGCAATGCCTATGCGCATCTTATTGCCACCGACCGCCCGCATGGTGCGGCGACAAAATTCAAACTGGATCGCTTTCGCTCGGGCCACGGTCTGATGGATGAGGAGGGCACCGGTGCGCAGCATAACCTTCACTGACCCGCAAAACTCCTGCAATAGCCTTAAAGACCGCCCAGATTTCAAAAGGGAGCAGACCGCATGAGACTATCCTGTCCTCTTTGTGGTGACCGTGATCGCCGGGAGTTTTATTGCAAGGGTGCCGCGCTGGAACGCCCGGCACCTGACGCCGGTGTTGAGGCCTGGCATGACTATGTGAACCTGCGCAAGAACCCGGCCGGGCCTCTGGCTGAGCTTTGGTATCATGAGATGGGCTGCGGCAGCTGGCTGACCGTCACCCGCAACACCGCGACCCATGAAATCCTGGAGGTGGCGCTTGCCTCAACCTCTGGATTGGGAGCTGCGTCATGAGGATTGCAGGCAAAGGCCTCACCCAGGGGGCGAAATCCGTCAACTTTACCTTCAACGGCCAGCATCTGATGGGCCTTGAGGGTGACACGCTGGCCTCGGCGCTTTTGGCCAATGACCACCACCTGGTGGCGCGCTCGTTCAAATACCACCGGCCCCGTGGCATTCTGACCGCTGGCAGCGAAGAGCCCAATGCGCTGGTCACCCTGGGCACCGGGGCGGCGCAGGACCCAAATATTCGCGCCACCACCCAAGAGCTCTATGAGGGTCTGGAGGCGCGCAGTCAGAACTGCTGGCCTTCGGTCGAACACGACATTCTGGCGGTGAACAATCTGGCGGCACCGTTTTTTGGCGCCGGGTTTTACTACAAGACCTTCATGTGGCCGGCGGCTTTTTGGGAGAAGCTATACGAGCCGATGATCCGGCGCGCCGCAGGGCTTGGCGCGCTGTCGGGTGATGCGGATACGGATAGCTATGAGAAGGCCTTTGCCTTTTGCGATCTGCTGGTGATCGGGTCTGGCCCTGCGGGGCTGATGGCGGCGCTGACGGCGGGGCGGGCCGGGGCTGATGTGTTGCTATTGGAAGAAGACAACCGCATGGGCGGCAGGCTTTTGGTGGAGCGCGAAGAGATCAACGGCAAACCCGCAGCCGACTGGCTGGCCGCAACCCTGTCAGAGCTGGAAGCGATGGATAACGTGCGGCTGATGTCGCGCACGGCGGTGACCGGCGCCTATGATCAGGGCACCTATGGCGCCCTGGAGCGGGTGAGCCATCATCTGCCGCGCAACCACTCCCTGAAGGGCAGCCACCGCCCGCGCGAATGCTTCTGGCGCATTGCCGCCAAGCATTGCGTTCTGGCGGCAGGGGCGCTTGAGCGCCCGGTGGCCTTTCGCAACAATGACCGGCCCGGCGTGATGATGGCCGGTGCGGTGCGGGCCTATCTCAACCGCTGGGGCGTGGCCCCCGGTGAGCGGATCACGCTGTTTGCCAATAATGATGATGCCCACTGCACCGCCCGCGATCTGGCGGCGGCAGGCGTACATCTGGCGGCGGTGATCGACAGCCGTCATGACGCCCCCGACAGCGATCTTTTCCCGGTTCTGAAAGGCGCGCAGGTGTGCAATACCAGCGGCGGCAAAAGGCTCGAGAGCATCACCGTGCGCTCTGTGCGGGGTGAGGAAAAAATCCAGACGGATTGCCTTGCGATGTCGGGGGGCTGGAACCCTTCGGTGCATCTGACCTGCCATCTCAATGGGCGGCCCACATGGCGGCGCGACTTGCTGGCCTTTGTGCCCCAGCCCGACGCGGTGCCGGGGCTGCGCGCCGCAGGCGCCTGCAATGGCACGTTTTCGACCCATGGCGCGCTGAGCGAAGGCGCCGCTGCCGCAGCAGGGGCGCTTGAGGCGCTTGGCCTTGCGCGCCATGGCGCACCACTGCCGCAGGCCGAAGACGCCCCCTACCGGATCGCGCCCCTCTGGGCGGTTCCGGGTAAGGGGCGGGCCTGGCTTGATTTTCAGAACGATGTCACAGTCAAGGACGTGAGTCAGGCGGCGACTGAGAACTTCCGCTCGGTCGAGCATATGAAGCGCTACACCACTCAGGGTATGGCAACCGATCAGGGCAAGAATTCTAACGTAGCGGCGCTGGCCGTGCTGGCGGATGTGACGGGCCGGTCGATTCCAGAAACGGGCACCACCACCTTTCGCCCGCCCTTTGTTCCGGTTGCGATTGGCGCCTTGGGGGCAGGCGCGGCCGATCTGGGGTTCAAGCCACAACGCTTTCTCACCTCGCATGAGGTGGCAGAGGAGCGCGGCGCCAGCCAGCTTGAGGTGGGGCTGTGGTATCGGGCAGCCTATTTTGCCAAACAAGGCGAGACCAGCTGGCGGCAATCCTGTGACCGGGAGGTCATGTATGTGCGCAAGGCGGTTGGCGTCTGTGATGTCTCAACCCTGGGCAAGATCGACATACAGGGGGCGGATGCGGCCAAATTGCTGGATTTTGTCTATAGCAATACCTTTAGCACCCTGAAACAGGGGCGGGTGCGCTATGGGTTGATGCTGCGCGAAGATGGCTTTGTTATGGATGACGGCACCACCGCGCGGCTGGGTGAGAATCACTATGTGATGACCACGACCACGGCAGCCGCAGGCGAAGTCATGGCGCATCTGGAGTTCATCTTGCAGGTGCTGCACCCTGAGTGGGACGCGCGTGCGATTTCTGCCACCGAACACTGGGCGCAGTTTGCTGTGGCGGGCCCCAAATCGCGCGAGCTGCTGAACGGTTTGCTTGACCAGTCCATTGATGGCGAAAGCTGGCCCTTCATGGCCTGCGGCGAGGTCTCTGTGCTGGGCGTCAAGGGCCGGCTGTTCCGGATCTCCTTTTCCGGTGAAGAGGCCTATGAGCTGGCCCTGCCGGCCTGCTATGGCGACAGCCTGTTCCGCAGCCTGCTGGCCCGGGCCGAAGGTCTGGGTGGAGGCGCCTACGGAATGGAGGCGCTGAATGTTCTCAGGATCGAAAAGGGCTTTATCACCCATGCCGAGATCAATGGCACGGTGACGGCGCATGATCTGGGAATGGCGGGGATGCTGTCGAAAAAGAAGGCCTTTATCGGTCAGGCCATGGCGGCGCGCCCCGGTCTGGTAGATCCGGATCGGATGCAGATGGTGGGGCTGAAACCCATTGGGGCGGTCAAGGAGTTGAGCGCCGGAGCGCATCTCTTTAGCCCCGAAGACCCGGTGGAGCGGATCTTTGATCAGGGCTATGTGACCTCGACCGGCTTCTCGCCCCTGATGGGGCATATGATCGCGCTGGGCTTTCTGAAGCAGGGGGCAAGCCGGATCGGGGATGAAATCCGTCTGGTGGATCACATGCGCGGCCTTGATACGCTCTGCGAGGTGGTGGAACCGGTGTTTTTTGATCCAGAGGGAGAACGGACCCGTGGCTGAACTACTTGCAAAAACCGCCTGCGCTGGGTTGTTGCCGCTCACTGTTGGGGCGCTGTCTTTGACCGAAAGCACGCCTGTTGCCCTGACAACCCTGGCGCCCTATCGCGGCCAGGAGCAGGCCTTGTCAAAGGCTTTGATGGCGGCGCATGGGCTGGGATTTCCCGCTATCCATGCCTCAACCCACGGTAAGAAAGACGCGCGGGCCATCTGGTTTGGCCGTGATCTGGCGCTTCTGATTGGGCCTGAGCCGGATCCGCGGCTGGCACAGCATGCAGCCCTAAGCGATCAAAGCCAGGGCTGGGCCGTGGTGGAGCTGGCGGGCGCGGGGGCGGCAGAGGTGCTGGCGCGGCTGTGCCCTGTGGATTTGCGCGTATCCGCCTTTCCGGTCGGCGCATCTCTGCGCACCGAGGCCAAACACATGATGGCCTCGATCAGTCGGCTTGGCGAAGATCGCTTTCAGATCATGGTGTTCCGTTCCATGGCGCGGACTTTGATCCACGATCTTAAAACAGCGATGGAAGCCGGGGCGGCGCGGGGGTAATCTGCCTGGATCATCAACTGATTCCGGGAGCGATCCATGATCCGCATCACCCTCGTGGCGGCCCTTTTGGCTGTACCTGCCTATGCAGCTGAAAGAAAAGAAGAAAGCTGCAAATACCAGGGCCAGGTCATGGCTGCTGTGCAGGCGGCTCGTCTTGACCGCGTGGCCCAGGCAGATGTGGAGCAGGTCATTCTCGACAGTGAACCTGCGTGGCCGGAGAAATATTCCAAGGCCATTCCCCAGCTGTCGGCGCATATCTATGCCATGAAGCGGCGCGATCTGAAGGCCACTGACTTTGGCCCGCTGCTTGAGCAGCAATGCCTGGAAAACTGGGAGCAGATCCAGGCCATGCAAAAACAGCTGAAATCGAACTAGATGTCTTTAACGCCCGGATTCATGGATGAATTGCGCAGCCGTATCAGCATTTCAGATGTTGTCGGCCGCAAAGTCATGTGGGATCAGCGAAAATCCAATATGGGCAAGGGCGACCTCTGGGCGCCTTGTCCCTTTCACCATGAAAAAAGTGCGTCATTTCATGTGGATGACCGCAAAGGCTATTATTATTGCTTTGGCTGTCAGGCCAAGGGCGATGCGCTGAAATTCATCCAGGAGACCGAAAACGTCGGCTTTATGGAGGCGGTTGAGATCCTTGCCAGAGAGGCCGGGATGGAGATGCCCGCGCGCGACCCCAAGGCGCAACAAAAACAAGACCGTCGCAGCCTTTTGATCGAGGTGATGGAGCAGGCGGTGCAGTTCTTCCGTTTGCAGCTCAAGACCAATACTGCCGGGCCTGCGCGCGCCTATCTGCAGCGGCGCGGGCTGACACCGCCTGCGCTGGATCGTTGGGAGATCGGTTTTGCCCCGGATGGCTGGCAGTATCTGTGGGACCATCTGCGCGGCAAAAGCGTGCCCGAAGATCTGATCATGGCGGCAGGGCTGGCCAAGCCCTCGACCAAGGGCGGCAGGTCCTATGATACTTTTCGCAACCGGATCATGTTTCCAATCCGCGATGCGCGGGGCCGGGCGATTGCTTTTGGCGGCCGCGCGATGGATCCCAATGACAACGCCAAATATCTGAACTCACCTGAGACCGAATTGTTCGACAAGGGCCGCAGCCTCTACAACCACGCGCCTGCCCGCGCGGCTGCCGGGCGCGGCACGCCTTTGGTCGTGGCCGAGGGCTATATGGATGTGATCGCGCTGTCCGAGGGCGGCTTTGTGTCTTCGGTGGCGCCCCTGGGCACGGCCGTGACGGAAAACCAGCTGCAGATGATGTGGCGCATGGCGGATGAGCCGATCATTGCGCTGGACGGCGACAAGGCCGGCATCAACGCGGCGATGCGATTGATTGATTTGGCACTGCCGCTGCTGCAGGCGGGAAAATCCCTGCGTTTTGCCATTATGCCCGACGGGCAAGATCCCGATGATCTGATCAAGAGCCAGGGACCACAGGCGGTGCAGGCGGTGCTGGATCAGGCGATGCCCATGGTGAAACTGCTGTGGCAACGCGAAACCGAGGGCCGCGTCTTTGACAGCCCCGAGCGTAAGGCGTCGCTGGATAAGGCGCTGCGGGAAAAGATCAAACTGATCCGGGACCCGTCGATCCGCAAACACTATGGCGACGACATTCAGGACCTGCGCTGGACCCTGTTTCGCGGCAATCGCCCCGAGGGTAGCGCGCGTGACTTTCAGCCGGGAAACTTTGCTGACGAGGGCTGGAAGGGCGGCCGCAAGGGCGGCTTTGGCGATGGCTCGCGTAAGCCCTGGAAGGGACAAAAGGTGGCGCCCGCGCCAATGGCAAGCACGCGCAGCTCGGTTGTGGCGGCGGCAGATGATGCGGGCCTGGTGCGGGTGCGCCAGGCTGTGGTGCTGGCTGTGGCGATCTCAACCCCTGAGGTGATTGGCGAATTCGAGAGCAACCTGGAGCGTATGCATTGTGCCGACCCAGACCTGGGGCGCCTGCGCGACCAGGTGTTGCGCTATGGCATCGATGCACCACTGGGTCTGAAAGACCGGATCCTGGAAAACCTTGGTCCCCAGGCTCTTGAAAACCTGATGGGCCTTCGCCATGTGGCAATCATCCCCTGCCTGCGCAGATCCGATGACACCGAAGCCGCGCGCCTCACTCTGGCGGAAGAATTTGCCAAACTCGAAGCTTTGCTGGGGTTGGATGCAGAACTGGCTGAGGCAACAGAGGACCTGACAGGGTTGGCGGATGAGGCTTTGACCTGGCGCCTGAAACAGGCCGCAGAAGCGCGCAATCGGGCCGTACGCAGTGAAAATGACGACAAGGCGAACTATGATGTGGGTGAGAATGGCGCGCGCCTCGATCGCGAGGAACGCGACGCTTTTGGAGCCCTTTTGGACAAGATTGGTTTCTCTCAAAAGTGATTCGTGGGGCCCACGAGTCGTTTTGGTAAGGAAGTGCCAAAGAAAAAACGCTAAACCGGGTGACGAATCACACGATTGCGCTAATGATTCGCTGATCCGAATCGCCCAGCCTCTCAGGGAGCATTGAATGGCCGCCAAAGATAATGATGACCGTAAGCCTGACAATCAGGACGCTGAAATCTCGCTGGACATGAGCCAGGCTGCAGTCAAGAAGATGATCGCTGAAGCCCGTGAGAAGGGCTATATCACCTATGATCAGCTCAATCAGGTGCTGCCGCCGGATCAGGTTAGCTCGGAACAGATTGAAGATGTGATGTCGATGCTGTCCGAGATGGGCATCAATATTATTGAAGATGAGGAAGTCGAAGAGGAAGAGCAAAAGGGCTCGACTGAACTGGTTTCCGCAGACAGCCCGCGCGAAGTCGCGGTTGCTGGCGCCGCCGCCGAGAAGCTGGATCGCACCGATGACCCTGTGCGCATGTATCTGCGCGAAATGGGCACGGTTGAGCTGTTGAGCCGTGAAGGCGAGATCGCCATTGCCAAGCGCATTGAGGCTGGCCGCAACACGATGATTGCCGGGCTTTGTGAAAGCCCGCTGACCTTTCAGGCGATCACCATCTGGCACGACGAACTTCTGTCCGAAGACATTTTGCTGCGCGATGTGATCGATCTTGAGGCGACCTTTGGCAATCAGCTGGATGAAGATGGCGAATCTGCCGTGCCGGTGGTGCCTGTGGTGCCGGGGGCCGCACCTGTGGCCGAAGCCGCCAAGGAAGAAAGCCCCGAGCTGGACGCCGACGGCAACCCGATTGCTTCGGACGATGATGATGACGAAGACGAGCAGGCCAATATGTCGCTCGCGGCGATGGAAGCGGCCCTGAAGGACCGCGTCCTGACCGAGCTGGAACGGATTTCGACCGATTTTGCCCAGCTCTCTGAGATGCAGGACAGCCGGATTTCGGCCACTCTGAACGAAGATGGCTCTTTCAGCACAAAAGACGAGGCGACCTATCAGGCGCTGCGCTCGGAAATTGTTGAACTGGTGAACGGCCTTCACCTGCATAACAACCGGATCGACGCGCTGATCGACCAGCTTTATGGCATCAACCGCCGCGTCATGCAGATTGACAGCTCGATGGTAAAGCTGGCCGACCAGGCCCGTATCAACCGCCGCGAATTTGTCGACGCCTACCGTGGCCGTGAGCTTGACCCCAACTGGCTGTCCGACATGGGCGAAAAGCCCGGTCGTGGCTGGCAGATGTTCATTGAGCGCTCTACCGATAAGGTCGAAGAGCTGCGCGCCGATATGGCCCAGGTCGGCCAATACGTCGGTCTCGATATCTCTGAATTCCGCCGTATCGTGCAGCAGGTTCAGAAAGGCGAGAAAGAGGCGCGTCAGGCGAAAAAGGAAATGGTCGAGGCCAACCTGCGTCTGGTGATCTCGATTGCCAAGAAATACACCAACCGTGGTCTGCAGTTCCTTGATCTTATCCAGGAAGGCAACATCGGTCTGATGAAAGCGGTCGATAAGTTCGAATACCGCCGTGGCTATAAATTCTCGACCTATGCCACCTGGTGGATTCGTCAGGCCATCACACGCTCGATTGCCGATCAGGCCCGCACCATCCGGATCCCGGTCCATATGATCGAGACCATCAACAAGCTGGTCCGCACTGGCCGTCAGATGCTGCACGAGATTGGCCGCGAGCCAACCCCGGAAGAGCTGGCCGAAAAGCTGCAGATGCCGCTTGAGAAGGTCCGAAAGGTGATGAAAATCGCCAAGGAGCCGATCTCTCTGGAAACCCCGATTGGCGATGAAGAAGACAGCCAGCTGGGCGATTTCATCGAGGACAAGAATGCCGTGCTGCCTTTGGATAGCGCCATTCAGGAAAACCTCAAAGAAACCACCACCCGGGTTCTGGCCTCGCTGACACCGCGCGAAGAGCGGGTTTTGCGGATGCGTTTTGGCATTGGTATGAACACCGACCACACGCTCGAAGAGGTCGGCCAGCAGTTCAGCGTGACGCGCGAACGGATCCGCCAGATCGAAGCCAAAGCGCTGAGGAAGTTGAAACACCCCAGCCGAAGCCGCAAGCTGCGCAGCTTCCTCGATCAATAAAGAATCGGGCGTCCTTAGGGGCGCCCTTTTTTTTGGGGAGCAGGGCGGCCTATGCTGGCCCGTCGGTTTAGGGTGTGGATATGGCAATGCGGCAGGCTGGCGATCTCATCGTGTTTGATGGCGAATGCGTGCTGTGCTCGCATTTCTTCCATTTCATGCTGCGCCATGACACGGAACACCGCTTTTCGTTTGCCACCGCACAGTCAGAACTCGGGCAGAGGCTCTATCGCGAATTAGGCCTGTCGACGGATGATTTTGAAACCAAGCTGGTCATCGTTAATGGCCAGACCTTTCAGCGTTTGGATGGCTTTGCCGCCGCGATGCGGGCTTTGCCCGGTGCTTGGCGGATCCTTGGGCTGTGCCGTTTTTTGCCCGGTTTTGTGAAAGACCCGCTGTATCTGGCCGTTGCCCGCAACCGCTATCGCATCTTTGGCCGGGCCAAGACCTGCATGGTGCCGGGGCCTGAGGTGCAGGCGCGGTTTTTGGACTGGAAGCCCGTTCCAAGGACAAGTTCGCGTTAACTATTCTTTAACTACTGTCTTGCTGGCCGCGCCCATTCCCCCCTACGATGCAGATAGCCGCTGGGCCGCTCTTGAACACCAACCGCCTTTTGGGGGACCGATGTCTACAAATCAGAACCTGACCACGGCGCTGACTGCACTGGAAGAACACCTTAAAACCTTGCAAGCTCTGACTGACGCCAATGAATTCATGGTGACGGCCCTGAAGGAACAGGGCGATGCCCTGAAACAGATGGAGGCAGAGCCTGCGCGTGAGCTGTTGCGCGGACAGGCCCGGGCGCGGTTCAGCCCGGATCAGGGTGACGCGCCAGATGCCGCAGTATTGAACGTTTTAGAGCAAAGCCTTGGCAAGGGCCTGGGAGCTCAGATTATTCCCTTTCCCGGCGGCGCTGTAAAAGAGAATAGCTAAGCCATAGATCCAATAGACCGATGAGTGAGGGTGCCAGGCTGGCCCGTTGAGCTGGAATTGGGCAGGGCATTTGGCGCCGGGTATCATATGCTCCCCGGTATGCCCTTGTCGCCCGGTCCTCTGGTATCCTCTCTGGTCGGGCATGCGCCTGAGCGCTCTTCTTGGCTGCCCTCAGGGCAGAGGTGCGGCCATCTTTTAGCGCCTCCCCTTGGAACCCAGTCATAGTTTTCCTATGTAGGTTCGATACAAGGGAAAGCACTTTATGAAAAATACACTCATTGCATTTGGCCTGACTGCGACACTGATGGCCCCCCTCAGCGCCGAGGCCTTTACCACGGCGCGCGGTGTGCGGGTCAATCCGGTTGATGATCTGATTTTTGAGGTCATCCCCAAAAGCTCTGGTTCATATGGTGACTTTTGGTGTGGCGCATCGGAATACGCCCGCCGGGTCAAAGGCGCGTCCTGGACCGATCGCATCTATGTGGTGCAGGGGCGCAGCACCAGTGTCACCACCGGGCGACGCTCTGCTGTTCAGTACACTCTTTCGCCGGCCGAAGTTGGTGTGGCTCCGCCGCCGCAGGGGTGGTTGGCGCTGGGGATCAAGGCCGGCGACAGCATGTCGGTGCAACAAGCCAATACCTATTGCATGCAAACCCCAATTGCGCGCAATTGATCAAGGCTGAGCCTATTCTGGTGAGGCTGAAACAGCAGTGCACTGCGAGCCAGCGCCACGGACAGGATTGCGGACAGGATTGCGGACAGGATTGCGCTTTGCTCTTCCGGGCCAATGCCGTCTGGCAGGCCAGACAAAACAACAGAAGCTGGCCGACTGCTGCCACCTCACAGTTACGTGTCGCACATAACCGTTACTGGAGCTGTGCCTGAGAGTGTATATCCTGCAAGCGCTGGCACGATGCCGCACCAATTTTGTATGAGTGAGGGTATTATGAAAAAACTATCTTTGGCAGTCTTCGCGTTCAGCGTCTCAGGCCTTGTCTTTGCCGGGCCAGTTTCGGCCTTTACCTCACGGGATGGCGCCCGCGTGAACCCGGTTTCTGATGCGGTTTTTGAGGTGGTCCCGCGGGGCGGCGGGCTGGGTCGTAATTTCTGGTGTTCCGCTGGGGACTATGCCCATAGGGCGCTAAAGGCCCCCTGGCAGGCACAGCTCTATATCTTTCGGGACCGTGGGCCCAGCGAGACGACAAACAGGCGTTCTGCGGTGCAGTTCACCCTTCAGTCCAGCCTTGCCGGATCCCCTGCTGCAAACAGCTATGGCAGCGTCAACTCACTGGCGCGGGGCGATAATATGCGGGTGCGCGATGCGTTCAACTTCTGCAATCAATTGCCTGCGGGCTTTTGACGTCAGGCTCATTTGGCCGTTTGGGCAGACCCTGCTACACTCTGATCTCGACCGAAGTACAGCTGGAATGCGGAAAACTGGGGTGTTGAGAACTGGGAGGCTGAACGTATGGCACATATTGAGTGCAGTCGCAGGCTGAAAAAGACACTGAAAAAGACACTGAAAAACAAATTGGGCGCAGCGGTTCTGGTGGCGCTGACCTGCTTTCCCTATAGCGCGCAGGCCTGGTGGGCCTGGAACCGCCACGAAGTGCTGCCGGTTTCCGAGGGCGTTTGGGAGGTTGTGAGCCGTGTCGGGTCCGGGGCGCAGGATTACTGGTGCGGCATTGGTGATTTTGCCCTGGGTCAGCTGCGCACCAAAGCAACTCAGCGGATCTATATCTGGCAGGGAATTGGCCCGTCAGTACATCGTTCCGGGCGCAACTCAGTCCAGTTTTCCCTGACACCCCCTCCGGGCAGTGATACCACGCCGCGCCTGTCGTTGAGCGTAAAGGCACTGGGTGACAATCTGAATGCAGCGACTGCGTGGAGCTACTGCACGGACTGGTTCGAGGATCGGTTTTTCCGGTTTAACTGATCGGGAACGGGGCGGGTTGCTCTTGCGCATTTTTGCCTGCTGCGACAGATTTGATGCATGCAAAAGCAATTTGAGATCAGCACGCAGGGCCCGGGCCTGTATGAGTTCACCGCAGATCTACAGCACTGGCTGACAGAGGCTGCAATCCCCTGCGGGCTTGTGACGCTATTTGTGCGCCATACCTCCTGCTCTTTGTTGATCCAGGAAAACGCCGACCCTGAGGTCCAGGGCGATTTGCAGGCGTTTTTTACCCGCTTGGTGCCACCCAGCTCTCATCCGTCAATGACCTATCTGCGCCATACCTATGAGGGGCCGGACGATATGCCCGCGCATATCAAGGCCGCGATGCTGCCGGTTAGCCTGTCGATCCCTGTCACAAACGCAGAGCTGGCCCTGGGCACCTGGCAGGGGGTCTACCTGTTTGAGCACCGCGACGCGCCTCACCGTCGCAGGGTTTTGGCGCATATCAGCCTTTGAGCCGCTTGATCTAGCGGTTGAATTTCCCCCCTACCCAATTCCTAGCGGCTGCCCTATAGTTGTGGATAAGTGTGCAGATTTTGGCACAAATGATAGGTATTGAGAAAAGGGGATCGGCAGATGCGCTGTCCGTTTTGCGGGAATATCGACACTCAGGTAAAAGACTCTCGCCCCGCCGAGGATCACGTCTCGATCCGTCGGCGCCGCTTTTGTCCGGCCTGTGGCGGCCGTTTTACCACCTATGAGAGGGTGCAGTTGCGCGATCTGGTGGTGGTCAAAACCAACGGTAAACGCGAAGATTTTGATCGTGACAAGCTCGAGCGCTCGATCCGTATTTCGATGCAGAAACGTCCGATTGACCCGGAGCGGATTGATCAGATGATCTCTGGCATTGTGCGTCGGCTTGAAAGCATGGGGGAGGCGGATATCTCTTCCAGCAAGATCGGCGAGATCGTTATGGAGGCACTGGCCCGGATTGATACCGTGGCCTATGTGCGCTTTGCCAGCGTTTACAAAAACTTCCAGGCGGCTGATGATTTTGAGGATTTTGTCCACGAATTGCGGCCACTGGTTCCTCCCGGAGAAGAGTAACCCACACTAAACAGAGCGCGCTGTCGCGGTGCACAAAAGGTGACTGCGGCAGTATTTCAACGGACGAGGCTCAGCACGTCCGGATCGGTGCAGGTCCAATTGGTGCAGGCCTGATCTGTACAGGCTCGATTTTGACTGGCCCGATCCGGGTGTGAGGCTGACAGGAATTGGCGGACGAGACGTGACGCATACGGATACCAGGTATATGGCCCTGGCCCTGTCGCTTGGGCGGCGCGGGCAGGGCAATTGTTGGCCTAATCCAGCCGTGGGCTGTGTGGTGGTTCGCGAGGGGCGCATTGTCGGGCGCGGCTGGACCAAACCCGGAGGGCGTCCTCATGCCGAAACCGAGGCGCTGGCGCAGGCTGGCGCTCTTGCGCAGGGTGCGACCGCCTATGTGACGCTTGAGCCCTGTTCGCATCAGGGCAAAACTGCCCCCTGTGCCCAGGCCTTGATTGACGCTGGCGTGTCCCGGGTGGTGGCGGCGATCGGGGACAGCGATCCCCGGGTTTCGGGGCAGGGGTTTGAGATGCTGCGCCGCGCCGGTATCGCGGTCAAAACCGGGGTGCTGTCCGAGGAGGCCGCCCGCGACCACGCAGGATTTTTCTTCAAGACCGAACAGGGGCGCCCACTGGTCACGCTCAAGATGGCGAGCAGTTTTGATGGGCGCATTGCCACCGGGACGGGCCAAAGCAAATGGATCACCGGACCAGAAGCCCGCCGTGCGGTGCATGCCATGCGGGCGCGGCACGATGCGGTCATGGTTGGCGGAGGCACGGCGCGCGCGGATGACCCCTCGCTGACAGTGCGTGATCTGGGCGTCGCACATCAGCCGGTGCGGGTGGTGATTTCGCGCCATCTGGATCTGCCGCTGATCAGCCAACTGGCCCGCTCAGCGCGTGATGTGCCGCTCTGGCTTTGCCATGGGCAAGGGGCTGATATTGAACGCAAACAGGCCTGGGAGGGCCTTGGGGCACGTCTTCTGCCCTGTGCCAGTCGCGGCATACAACTGGACGCACATGATATTTTGCAACAGCTTGGCAAGGCCGGGCTGACGCGGGTGTTTTGTGAAGGCGGCAGTGCGCTGGCCGCGTCACTTTTGGCCTTTGATCTGGTGGACGAGCTGATTGGCTTTACCGCCGGGCTTGGGATTGGGGCTGAGGGTCTGCCCTCGATTGGGGCACTGGGGCTTGGCAGCCTTGAGGCGGCCAATAGATTCGATCTGATTGAGGTTGGCCCGATTGGTGCGGACGTGATGCACCGCTGGCAACGCGCCAGCTGAGACCGGCTGTGACGCGTCCGGGCTGTTTAGCCCCGCCGCCGCCACAGATGTGCATAGGTCGCAAAAACCCCCTGGAGTTTTGCCAGGGCCCTGTTGCCAAGGCCCGGATTGGGCAGAGCCCCTGAGATCAAACGCTCTACCACCACTTCGGGTGGGCAGGGCTGGCGGGTTATGGGGTCAAAGTAGCGTGGATAGTCAATGAGGACGGCATGGGCGAGGCCCAGAAGCTCGGGGCGGGCCTTGCGCCAGGCAGGCGCTGTGCGTTTGTCCTGCGTCAGGCCCCAGCCGGCATAGAACGGCACTCCCAGCGTGGTTACCTTGACGCCCCGCAGCAGGGCTTCGAACCCCAGCAGAGATGTCAGGGTCCAGACCTCCTGCACCATATCGAGCAGCGCCATGGGGTCGCTGTTGCTGGCCACCACATCAGCGAGGTGTTCTGGCACGATTTCCCCCGGACGCAGGCCAGCTTCGACATCCGGGTGGGGTTTGTAGATGATAACGGCCTTTGGGTTGGCTTTGCGGGTGGCGCGCAGCAGCGCGAGGTTGGTGTTGATGCGGCCGCATCCGGCCAGGATCGAGGCATCGTCTTCGACCTGCCCCGGCACCAGGATGCGATGGCCGGGCGGCAGATCAGGCACCTCGCCGGTCAGGTTGTATTTTGACAGGCTGTTGCGGATCAGCTGCTGCACCAGCGCTTCGGCCCGCAGCGCCTCGTAGGGGCTGAGATCAGCCCGCTTTGCGATCAGGTCATCCAGATCAGACGGCTGACGCGGATCATAGTATATGCCCTGACGGTCCAGCACCAAAGACATCGGCGGCACCAGTTTGGCCCCCAACCCACGCGAGCGTAAAAAGCCATCCTCAACATGGGTGGCCCCGGCATGGCTGTTGGTGGCCTTGCCAGCCCAGACCATCCAGTTGCGACCGCTTTTGCGGGCTTTTTCAGGGTCTTCAGTGAATTGCAATCTCTTCACTTGACCAAAGAAGCCCTGCAGCGGCTTGCGCTTCCACAGCCGCATGCCAGAGGCCGTCCAGCCCGCCCTGTCCTGACGCCAGGCCCGGGCGCTGGCTTCAAGGCAGTCAATCACCCGCTCCAGCTCGCAAAGCCGGTTGGTGAAAGGATCATACCAGGTTGGATAGAGAAACATCGCAGCCGAGAACAGCTGCGCCCGTGTCAGTTTGCGTTGCCGCCGCGTGACAGGGTCTTCGTCCTGGGTGAGGCCCCAGCCTGCATAAAAGGGCTGACCAAAAACGCGAGGTTTGTGGCCTGAAAGAATGGCCTCAAAGCCAAGCTGAGAAGAGATCGTGTAGACAGAAATTGCCCCCTCAAGCAGGGCCCAGGGCGAGACGGCGGCGCTGAACAGCGAGATGCGTCCCTGCGCGTCCTTGTCGGTGAAATGGCCGGGGCGATGGCCTTCGCGCGTTTCCGGGTGGGTTTTGATCAGGATGCGGGCGCCGGGGTTTTCCTCCTGGGCAAAAACCAGCATTTCACAAAAGCGGGCACGATCTGCTTTGGAGGCAGTGACCGATGCATCACCGCGCAGCTGGTCCACCACCAGAACATAGCCGGGGTCCGGGACGGGCGCCTCGGGGGAAAAGCTGTTGTATTTGCTCAGATGCGCGTCCTGCAGGCGGCCAATGGCGTTGCGGGCACGCCGCATCATATGGCTGTCATCCAGGGGATGAGTGGCCAAAAGTTCTTCCAGCTCGGAGGGGGTGGAGGGGTCGAAATGCAGCCCCTTGCGGTCAAGCAGCAATCCCAGCGGCGGCTCGCCTGAGCGGCCCGGGTGGATGGAGCGCAGAAAAGCGTCTTCGACCCGAAGCAGTTTGGCACCGTGTTTTTCCGCCACGCTGCGGCCGCGATGCGCGGTGGGAGAGTTGCCCCATATGCCGACAAAATCACCTGTCTGTGGCAGGCCGAGGCGGATTTGATAGCCGGCCAGACCAAGGATGCGCCGTAGGCGCGTTTGGGTCAGAAACCCCCCGTTGTAAACAAAAAGCCGAGAGCCATGGCCCCCGGCTTTTGATGTGGCATTTGATGTGGCTGATGAGCCGGTCATACCATTAGCTGCCAAACAGTGTTTGGACGCTGGCAAGCGGTGTCAGCGGGCTGGCAAGCAGCGAGATCGTCTTGGTCCACTGGGCGTAGGGCGCTTCGGTGACATAGAATGTGTCTTCGTCGCGCACCACAAAATCGCGGGCGATGAACAACCCGTTGGGCTGGGTCAGGTTCAGGACATAGACCATGCGCTGCGCGCCGATAAGGTCATCGCGTCCCAGCACCTGATTGGCAATTTCTGCGGGCTCATTGCGAAATACAAAGACGCCGGTCGGGTCAGAGGTGGTTGAGATCAGGCCGCCGACCTGCGCAATCGCTTCCAGGGCAGAGAGGTCCTGGCTCTCAAAGGCGACGCGGGCCTGCGCACTGGTCGCACCAAGAGCGGTAAAGGAACGGCTGTCGGCTTCAACCAGAATGCGGTCGCCGCCGCGCAGGGCGATATCCAGCTCCGGGTGCTTGAACAGGTCCTGAAACCAGATCTTGCCCTGTTCTTTGCCGCGGATCACGGTGATCTGCGCAATCTCAGGCTCGATCGCCACGCCGCCGGCGCGGGCCAGCATTGTTGACAGGGTCCGGGTTGGGCGCTCAATGGCATAGACGCCCTGACCGCCAACCGCGCCGGTCAGGCTGACGGTGGAGCCATCACCCGCCACGCGGCGCACCTGCACCTGTGGATCCGGGGTCTGGTCTTCTAGCTTTTTGGTGATGACTTCGCGCAGCTGATCGGGGGTGTTCCCTGAGGCGCGCAGTCGGCCAGCATAGGGCACAAAGATATAGCCAGCACTGTCGACCTGGACTTCTTCGAGAGCGGTGGCATTGGTGGCTTCACCTGCCAGCAGACCGTCGTCGACGTTTTCCCAAATCGTCAGGCCCAGCACATCGCCCGGACGGATGGTGTCTGATGTGAGGCGGCCCGCATTGACAAAACTCTCTGAGAACCCGAGGGCGGGAACAACCGCCGTGGCGCGGGTCACGCGGTCATTGACGGATACGATAAAGGCATCGCCTTCTTTTTGCACGGATCCGGCGAAAATTTCACGTTTATTGGGGCCGACTTTTGGCAGACTGCAAGACGCGGCCAGCGCCAGTGCAGCCAGAATCGCAAAGGGCCGTGCCCAGCGAAGGGGTACGTTTTTCACTGCTCGGTCTCCTCGACCTATTATTATTCTGCCTCAGTTTTTTAGCCAGACTAACGCGGTATCAGGAGAAAATCCAGTCTTGCGAGAGGTTTCGCTCACCGGACCAGGGATAACTGTTGCCGCGGAGCCGCTGTGCCATGACGCAGGGCATCATAGGGGTCATGCGCGCTGAGCATCATGTCGACCACATGGCGCAGCAGTTGGCGCCGGCCGGAGCGGGAATAAAACCCGCCTGGAACCTGCGAGGTCTCCAGCAGATAGCGGCGGTAGTCCTTGTAGGCGCGATTGTCAGGCCGGGCGGGGGTGGCAAAGAACTGCGCCAGGGTCTGGTCCGAGGTGAATTCCTCTTTGTCATAGACGGCGGCGCCAAAGACTTTGAGCGGAATGCCCCGCCATAAAACCTGCTGGCCGGCGGTGGAGTTCACGGTGACGGCAGTCCGGGCTTCGTTCAGCAGCTCAGCAAGCTTGCCGCCACGCACATAGTGGACGCGGTTCTCTATGCCATGGGCCTTTGCCAGGCGGCGCAACTCACGGCGGATCGGGCTGCGGCCATCTTCCAGCGGGTGGGCCTTGATCACCAGATGGTGGTGGCGCAGCGCGCCTGCGGCAAATCCCGAAAGGACCTCGGCCAGAAAATCCGCCATGCTGTCAAACGGTGAATGCATCTGAAACGAGCTGTCGTGTTCCAGCTGTAAAAGCGCCAGATGATAGGGAAAGCCACCGTTGCGAATGCGGCGGGTGGCCCGTCTGCGCTCCAGTGCCTGCAGCGGCATCAGCAGTAACCTTTTGAGATAGAGCTGGAATTCACGGGTGACCGGCAGGGCGCGATGCGGCTGAAAGTTGCGATAACTGCGGTTCCAGAACATCACAAACCAATGATACAGCGCGCCGTAAAACACATGCTGGCGCATATCGCCCCAATGGGACGGCGGCAGGGGGGCTTCCAGATCCGAGCGTTCCAGAGCGGCCTGCATCTCGCTGACGGCGGTCTGCATCAGGCGTGAATTTCCGTTTGAGCCATCGCGCTCATAGGTGACCCAATAGGGCCGCAGGTAGCCCTCTTCAAAAACATGGACCTGAAGGCCAAGGGCCTTGGCGGCGGCAATAGCCTGGGCATGGATCGGGCGAGTGTCGCCATAGAGCACGATATCGGTGATCTGCTTGTCGCGACAGGTTTGCTCAAAAAAGGCGGGCCAGTCTGAAATCTGCCCGCGAAAGCCAAGATAGCTGCGTTTGTTGCGCCAAAAGGTCTGATCGCCTGCGTTGAACCCGATGCGCCAAACAGCAGAGCCTGCGGTGCGCAGCATTTCTCCAAGGCCGTTGAAAAACGGTCCATGTGGTCCCTGTAGAAACAGGAAGGCGCGTTGATCTGGAGTAGGATGTTGCATGTTGGGACAGCGCAATTTGGGTCGGGATCTGTGAAATATAGCGCCGGACTGGGGCGAAACTATGACTGGAGCGACCGGGCCCGGTTAGGTGGCAATAGCGCGGTGGTGCTTTCAGGGCAATTAATATGCACCGACAAGAGCGGGTTTGGTCAAATGATCCAGTCTAGTCCAGTCCGGTCCAGTCCGGGTTTTCGGGGTCTTGTGAAGGCTGGCTGCCTCGGCTACCTCTGGGCGGGAAATTTGCGTTCGTCGCCACGTCCCGACCCAAACCCAGGAGAGGCCCCATGTTCACCGGTATCGTCACTGACATTGGAACCATTGCGCAGCTGGACCAGCAGGGTGATTTGCGCGCCCGGATCACAACCGGGTATGATACCAGGGGCATTGATCTTGGTGCCTCGATTGCTTCGGATGGGGTCTGCCTGACGGTGATCGAGCTGGGGGCGGATTTTTACGACGTGCAGATCTCGGCTGAGACGGTTTCCAAGACCAATATCGGCGCCTGGAAGGTTGGCAAACGGGTCAATCTGGAGCGGGCCTTGAAGGTTGGCGATGAGCTGGGAGGCCATATCGTTTCTGGCCATGTGGACGGGGTTGCCGAGGTGGTGGCCATGGTAGATGAGGGCGACAGCACCCGGGTCACCCTGCGGGCGCCAAAAGAGCTGGCACGATTTATCGCACCCAAGGGCTCGGTTGCGCTGAATGGCACCTCGTTGACTGTCAACGCGGTCGAGGGCTGTGAGTTTGGCATCAATTTCATTCCCCACACCAAAGAGGTCACCACCTGGGGGGATGTGACGCTGGGCGATCAGGTGAATCTGGAGATTGATACGCTTGCCCGCTATGTCGCGCGGCTGCACGAGGCCGGATAGCGCAGGGCAGACTGCCCTGGGCAACTAACCCTGTGAGCTGAACTCTACAGACGAAAAAGGCCTGATATTCGTGTCGGGCTTTTTTATGTTTGAAGCGTCCTTTTGCGCGTTCGCTCTGGAAGCAAGGGCTCCCGCCCAGTTCGATTAAATCAAAGATTAAATCGCCCCGGTTGGGCCGGGCGCGCGCCGCTGTCGCGGCGCGCGCGTCACCACATATCGCCAACGGTGTAGCCTCTGGGGAAGGGGTCGCTGGGGTCCAGCGTGTAGGAGGCAAGGCTATAGATCCAGCCCTGACCTGAGAGGCTGGGCACGATGGCCGGGTAGGGACCAACCTGGGTGGTCTCCAAAATGCGCCCTGTAAAGGTGGTCCCCAGCGGGCCCGCGTTGACATAATCCTCGCCAATACCCAATTGCCCGCGCGCGTGCAGCACGGCCATTTTGGCGCAGGTGCCGGTGCCGCAGGGGGAGCGGTCGAGAATGCCGCTGGCCTCCTGCGGCTGGGCGGGGTCAAACGTACCCGTAGAAATGGTGATAGCGCCGCGGCCATGGGTGGCGGGATCCTGCGGCGGAGCCCAAAGGTTGGTGATGCTGGGGCCTGTAATTTCTGGGTTGTCGGGATGGCTGACGGGCAGTTGTTCGGCCGTGGCGTGGCGGATGGCCTCGCTGACCCGCACGATCTCGGCGCCGTTTTCAGCGCTGGGGTCCAGCCCGATCATGGCGCCGTCAATCAGCACAAAGAACATGCCGCCCCAGGCAACGTCCACTTTGAGGGTGCCAAGGCCTGCGACCTCGACCGGCGCATCCAGATGCATGGCAAAGGCCGCTACATTGCGAAAAGTTACCCGGGTCACCTTGCCATCGCGACAGTCGGCGCGCACCTTTATCAACCCGGCCGGAGCCTCCAGAGTGAGCTCGGTCACCGGCTCGACCATGCGCACAATGCCTGTTTCTAACAGCACAGTCACCACGCAGATGGTGTTTGAGCCAGACATCGGCGGGTATTCCGTCTGCTCAAAGATAATGAAGCCAGCGTCCGCATCCGGATGGCAGGGCGGCACGATGGCATTGCCGCACAGGCCGGGGTTGCCGCGTGGCTCACGTAGCATCTGCAGGCGAATGTCATCATGGTTTGCAGCCATATCCTGCATTTTCTCAAACACAGTTGCGCCGCGCAGCAGGGGCATGCCGCCGGTGATGACGCGGCCAGGTTCACCTTCGGCATGGGCGTCTACGGCCTGAAGAATGCGGGATGCGCGCATGGTCTGGCTCTCCTGTTGGTGCATATTGTATCCAATTTAGCCTTTTTGCCCCAGTTCAGTCCAGCCAGTTCAGTCCAGCCCAGGCGCCTCTGCTGCCTGAGGGCTGCGGTTTGTGGGGCTGGCATTTGCAGGCTGGGTGGGCTATTTCGCTCAGGTAACCTGCCGGGCGATGGCGCCCTGAGGCATGCGTATCGAAAGGCTGCAACATGAGCTTTGAAACACCGGGACCCGTCGAGGCCCGTTTGCGCGCGGCGATCAGCCCGATTGAAGACATCATTGCCGAGGCCCGCGCAGGGCGGATGTTCATCTTGGTGGATCACGAGGACCGCGAGAACGAGGGCGATCTGGTGATCCCGGCGCAGGCTGCCGATGCTGCTGCGATCAACTTTATGGCCACCCATGGGCGCGGGCTGATCTGCCTGACGCTGCCTGCCGAGCGGATCGAAGAGCTGGGCCTGCCCATGATGGCGATGCATAACTCGTCGCGCCACGAGACTGCCTTTACGGTGTCGATTGAGGCGCGTGAGGGCGTCACCACTGGCATTTCTGCGACGGATCGCGCGCATACCGTTGCCACGGCGATTGATCCTGGCATGAGCTCTGCCGATATTGCCACACCGGGTCATGTGTTTCCGCTGCGGGCACGGCGCGGTGGCGTGCTGGTGCGGGCAGGGCATACCGAAGCGGGCTGTGATGTGTCGCGTCTGGCGGGGCACTACCCGGCCTCGGTGATCTGCGAAATCATGAACGAGGACGGTACTATGGCGCGTCTGCCTGACCTAGTGGATTATGCCGCAACGCACGGGCTGAAGATCGGCACCATCTCGGATCTGATCACCTACCGGTCGCGTAATGACAATCTGGTTGTTGAAACCAGCCGCAGCACGGTCACGTCGGAATTCGGCGGCGACTGGGAGATGCGGATCTTTACCGATCAGACCCACGGGGTTGAACATGTGGTGCTGATCAAAGGCGATATCACCACCGCAGGCCCGGTGCTGACCCGGACCCATGCGTTGCACGAAGCTTCGGATATTCTGGGCCTTGGCCCCAAACCGGTGCGCGAGCTGCCCCGCGCTATGGAGCTGATCGCCGCTGAGGGCCGCGGTGTGGTCTGCCTGTTCCGAGAGCCGCGCCATGCGCTTTATGCGCCCGAGGACGACGGGCCGCGCACGATCAAGCAAACCGGCCTTGGTGCACAGATCCTGTCGGAATTGGGGATTGAGGAGCTGGAGCTTTTGACGGATTCGCCTGCGACAACCTATCTTGGTCTCGACGCCTATGGCCTGTCGATTACCGGCACCCGCCCCATTTTGAAGGACACGTAATATGGCCGGACACGAACAGCACTATATCATGCCACGCGCGCGTTTTGAAAAGCCGGTGAAACTGGCCATTGTCATGTCGCCTTACTATAAAGATATCGCCGACAATATGCTGGCGGGCGCCGTTGCAGAGATCGAGGCGGCTGGCGGCACCTATGAGGTGGTCCAGGTGCCTGGCGCGCTGGAAATTCCGACGGCAATCACCATTGCGGACCGTAGCTCAAACTTTGATGGCTTTGTGGCGCTGGGCTGCGTCATTCGCGGCGAAACCACCCATTATGACACGGTCTGCAACGACAGCAGCCGCGCCATTCAGCTGCTGGGCTTGCAGGGGCTCTGCATTGGCAATGGCATCCTGACAGTCGAGAACCGCAAACAGGCCGAGGTGCGCGCCGACCCTGGTGATCAAAACAAGGGTGGCGGGGCTGCAGCTGCGGCCTTGCATCTGATCGCACTGACGCGTAAATGGGGCGCCCAGACCAAGGGAGTCGGCTTTAAGGCGCCTTCCGAAGCCATTCAGCTGGCTGGCACAGAAAACGGACCCCGCACAGCATGACCAATTCTGACGCAGCCCCCAAGGGCAACGGCAAGACCCAGATGAAATCAGCAGCCCGGCTCTATGCCGTGCAGGCGCTGTTTCAGATGGAGCATAGTGATCAGACCTTTGACAAGGTGATCGCTGAATTCGAAAACCACCGGTTTGGGGCTGTCTATGAAGACGACGAAATGGCCGAGGGTGACACCACCCTGTTTCGTAAGCTTTTGAAAGACGCCGTGAATTTTCAGGCGCCGATCGACCAGATGACGGATCGGGCGCTGGTGGCAAAATGGCCCATTGGCCGTATTGACCCCACCCTGCGGGCGTTGTTCCGGGCTGCCGGAGCCGAGCTGACCCAGTCAAAGACGCCGCCTAAAGTGGTGATAAACGAGTTTGTTGATATTGCCCGGGCCTTTTTTCCTGAAGGCAAGGAATCGAAATTCGTCAATGGCGTGCTGGACCATATGGCGCGTGAGGCAAAGCCCGAAGCCTTCTGAATCAGGTCTGCTTTTTGACAATGGAAAAAACGCGCCGCATCACTGTGGCGCGTTTTTCTTTGTCGTGATCTGGCAGGTTTGGTGATCAATCGTGACGCGGGGGCCGGATTGGGCGGCTCTTGGGTGGCTACGCGGGTTGGATTGGGCCAAAATCCACCTATATACACAGAAGCGCTGGACCTCACGGGGCGCAGTGCTAAGCTCCTTTGTGAAAATGAGTGAGGATATCATGCCCAAACTGGTGAAGCTCTACATCAAAAACGTCATTATCGGATTTGCAATTTCGGCGGGTTTCGTCGCGCTTTTGCTCTGGTTTAATGTGATGAACCTGTGGGGACTGGTCAGCCAGTCAAGCGATGGGCTTCTGGCAGTGTTTTTGCTGTGGTTCATGAATGGCATTGTCTTTGCCGGCGTTCAGTTTGCCTATGTGATCATGTCCATGGCAGGAAATGACAGCGGTCCACGTCGCGGAACACCGGTGGTGAGCCAGCTCAAACCGATCCGGGTTACGGTTGAGGCTCAAAAAACCCGCTCGCACCAGAAATCGCCGCGTCGGTGAAGGCGGAGCTGGCCAGCCGAGGTGGCCAGTTGAGCCAGTCAGCCTAACCAACCAGTTAAAATTCCCTGGCAAAGCGCCAGAGACGCTTAGAATAGAAAAACCCGCGCTCTCAGCAATGAGGCGCGGGTTTTTCTCAGCCTTCTGGCAGAAACTGTGACGGGACCACCAAACAGACGTGCGGTTTTGATTCCCGGGGACCTGTATGTACAGGTGGGCGCCAGGTAAACGGACCAGGGTCCGAACAGAGCCAGCTCCCGTGGAATTGCTTAAGGCCACTGGAATGCTGCCGGTCACTGAAAGGGCAGAACCCGCCACTCATCTCACGTAGTCCTCTGCCTGCGGTAAATCAAGGGGAAGAGAGGGCAGAGCTCTTCTGTGGCAACAATAAACTCTTGCCGGGCCGTCCCAGGGCTTGCAATGTGTTCCCCTCTTGTTCACGTTGGGGCCATGACTGACCTTCTGCAACCCGGACAGCGACTTGCCCGTGGCGTGTCACGCCATCTAGCCGCCCTTGGCTTCTCCTCGCTGGAAGAGTTCGTGCCGACGCGGGGGCTACGGGTGGATGTTGTGGGGCTGGGGCCCAAGGGGGAGCTCTGGGTGATCGAGTGTAAATCCAGCCGCGCCGATTTTCAGTCTGACAGCAAATGGCAGGGGTATCTTGATTGGTGCGACCGGTATTTCTGGGCCGTGGATATGGATTTCCCGGTTGAGCTGTTGCCAGAGGGGACCGGGTTGATCATTGCCGATGACTATGATGCGGAGGTGATCCGCATGGCGCCAGAGGCGAAACTGACCGCCGCCCGACGCCGCAAACTAATCCAGAAATTTGCCACGGACGCGGCACGGCGTCTTCAAACCCTGCGCGATCCGCGTCCTGGTCTGGGCGGCCAGTGGATTACCAGGCCTCCGCGTGACGCCGGTATCCTCTGACCCAGCCCATAGGGCCGTTCGGGGCGTTTCGTTAGCCCGCTACAAGACGCGCGGCCTGGGCTGCAGCGCGCATCTCGTCTGCAATTTCTTCGGCCTCTTCAGGTTCAAAATCCATCGGAATCTCGATCCCCTCGGCCTCGATGAAAAGACGCACCATACCTTGATCGGTCGGGCCGATCTGCATGTTCGCCTCGATATCGCGTTCGCTATTGATACCCATTTTGCACTCCTGCCGCAGCGATGTATTGCTCGTTTCTGGTGCTAGCCCGCAAAAGCTTGAAACGCAAGCGGGCTCTGGGCTTTGATAGGGCATGACAGATGTAGCCCTGCGCCGATTCGTACCGACAGATTGCCAATGGCTGGTGGCGCGCCACCAGGATGTTTATGCGCGCGAGGAGGGGTTTGATATGACATTTGGCCCCTTGGTTGCTGATATCTTGCAGAAATTTTGTGAGTCCCATGATCCTGCCTGTGAACAGGGTTGGATTGCTCACCGCGGCGGCGACCGGTTAGGGTCTATTTTTTGTATGCGTCAAACTGCACAAACCGCAAAGTTGCGCCTGTTTCTTTTGACCCCCGAGGCGCGCGGCAAGGGCCTCGGAAAGCTGCTGTTGCGCCAATGTATGGATTTTGCACGCGGCTCCGGGTATCGCGACATGCAGCTTTGGACCCATGAAAGCCACCAGGCCGCCTGCGCGCTGTATGCGGCTTTTGGATGGCAATTGGTTGCCAGCAAACCCGTACACTCGTTTGGTCAGGATTTGATCGAACAAAGCTGGGAACTTGTGCTATAATCCTCTTGCGCTTTGGTTTTCTCTAGGCTAAATCGCCCCCAGTGCCGCCTTAGCTCAGTTGGTTAGAGCGCCTGATTGTGGATCAGGAGGTCGCCCGTTCGAACCGGGCAGGTGGTACCATTAAAACAATCACCCCGACAATTTTCAAAATCGAGTTGCAGAGTTCCTTCCTCGCAATGGACTATCGTCCGCCGGAACTCCTGAGGCGATCTACATTGTTTGCGTCCTCTGACCCTGATCTGGAGTAACGATCAGCGGTTTGAGACTGCACAGGTTGGGCCGCATCGCTGGTTTCGCATCCCATCAGTCGATATGTGCAACACAGCCGATAGGGGCTGACAGCAGCGCGGTGTCTTCGACTGTTGAGGGCACAGCCAAGGGGGGGGTGAGCCTGCAGCGGGAGAGCATTTGGCCACGCGGTGCGTGTCGCGGCTATCTCAGGGTTGAACCTGTTGTCGCCTCAAGGGTTAGCCAGACATCTTTTTCAATGTTTTTTATGTTATTGACGTAAATGTCTCTCTGGAATTCTGGCATGAGCCGATAGGATAGAATTGACATAGTTGCGTTTGCTTCGAAGAGTACAAATTCAGTGTCCGATTTCCAGCCGATATCCACTCCGAAAAAATCAAGCCCAACTTTTTCCCGAATGGCTTTTCCCAATTTTTGCAGCTTTTCCCATTCGCCTGCGCCTTTAAGGATGTCCACTTCTTTTTGGACCATCGCCTCATCTCTTTCGACAGAATGGATGAGCCAGGATGATCCAAAAAGAATGTGCCTCAAACGTACCCCAGATGGCGTTATGGATAGCCGAAGTTTTCTCCACTCATTATCTGAGCTTTGAAAGTCCACCCATTGAGT
Source organism: Phaeobacter sp. SH40 (assembly GCA_965641885.1). Taxonomy (GTDB): domain Bacteria; phylum Pseudomonadota; class Alphaproteobacteria; order Rhodobacterales; family Rhodobacteraceae; genus Pseudophaeobacter. The sequence continues at coordinate 1,016,228 of OZ282574.1, forward strand.
CATGAATATATCGCAGCCCCCCCAGGGAATGGAGTAAATTTTATCCCACTCCTTTTTGGACCCTATGAACAAGAGGTTTTGCCCCGTTTGTGACCCGGAAGGCCGTATCAGGACTGGGTATTCAAACCCTCCACACTGAAAGGCGTCTTGAAAATGGTTTGGATGGGTGGCACGAAATCTAACACATTTTGGGGCCGTAAGATGCTGAATACCCGAGAGGGTTCTTGATATTTTGTCACGGCGCGTACCCAGGACTGCATTGGGGTGGTTAAATATTTTCGTTTCAGAACCAGCAGTTTTTTCAGCCAGAAACCTAAGAGCATGGGGGTATCTGTCCGGATCAGCCAAATTGTTGACAATCCACTTTTTACGTCCAATCCGCGTGTCGCTAGACGTTGAATGCCAGATTTCGCGGGATTTGTTTGCGAGAACACGTTTCATTTCTGCCGTAAAGATGGTGCGGCCAGGCCAAATCAAACTGGGAGCCGATTTTTCCTTCTTTAAAAGCGTGGTGATCTGATGATTTGATGGAATTGCACTAAATACCAGGCCGTCATTTGATCGATCTGAAGATTTCGATCGAGATGGGCTCAGTTTTCTGTTTTTTGTGTTCTGAGCGGCCTTGGATTTTTTCATACGTGCAATCTCTAAAAAAGTGATCTGTTGCGCATTTTGCAGGACGGGGGGAGGTGGATGCGCAATCTAAAATGTGCTTTCAATTTTCGGATGCTCGTCATTCGCATTCCAGCGCGAGGCGAGCGACGACTTAGTATGCGATCAGTGGGAGGGCCACAAGTCGTCGCTGTGACGTTCTGTTGTTGCAAGACATGCGGGCGGTTTTCCCAGCACTTCGGGCCTCGCACTTCTGGTGTTTCGAAAGGGCTGCAACAGGCGGAGTGCGCCGGGCACCAATCCACCTGTGGTCACGAGCCGATCAAGCGCGGCAGCCAAAAGACGAGGCCCGGCACTGCCAGCAGAACGATCACGCGGAGCAATTCGGCGGCAAAGAAGGGGAGAACGCCTAGGAACGTGTCGCGCATCGGGACATCCTTTGTCTGCGCCGAGATGATAAAGACGTTCATACCGACTGGCGGCGTGATCAGGCCAAGTTCGACCACGATCAACGCCAAAATCCCAAACCAGATCTTCAGATCTTCGGTCGTCATGCCAAAGGGGCTGTCGGCGGCCGCGACCCAGTCACCGCCGTTGATCTCTACAAGGACAGGCCAGAAAAAGGGGATCGCGAGGAGGATCATTGACAGGCTGTCCATCAGACAGCCAAGCAGGATCAGCGCCGTCAGCAACAGGATCAGCGTGGTCATGGGCGCAAGACCTGATGCGGCCATCATCTCTGCCATGGCCTGCGGAACACCGCCGCGTGCCATGAAGATCTTCAGCAGTTCCGCGCCAAGCAAGATGAGAAAGATCATGCCGGTGGTCTTTGCGGTCTCCAAAAGTGCATCGCGCGTCTCAGCCAGCGTCAGTTTGCGGCGCACCAGGCCGATCAGGGCGACCATGACCACACCCGCAGCCGCGGCGGGGGTGGGATTGAACAGGCCAAAATACAGACCGCCGATCACCGCTGCAAAGACAACCAGGACCGGAAATATGTTCAGCGTCGCCACCAGTCGCTCCTCGCGCGTTGAGCGTTGCCCGGCAGGGCCTGCGCCGGGAACTATTGTGGTATAGGCAAAGATGGTCAGCATGAAAAAGGCGACAGCGATCAAGCCCGGCAGAAGGGCTGCCATGAACATGGTGACCACATTTGCCTCGACAATGATCGCATAGATAATCAGCACGACCGAGGGCGGGATCAGGATGCCCAGCACGCCACCGGCTGCAACGGTGCCGGTGGCAAGCCGGTTGGAATATTTGTACTTTCTAAGCTCTGGCAATGCCACGCGTCCCATTGTCGATGCGGTCGCAAGGGAGGATCCGCAAACCGCGCCAAAGCCTGCGCAGGCTGCGATTGCTGCCATGGCGACGCCGCCTCGCATCCAGCCCAGCCAGGCATTTGCTGCCCGGAACAGATCGGCAGACAGGCCCGTGCGCGAGGCGATGGCTCCCATCAGGATAAACAGCGGCACCACAGACAGATCGTAGGTCGAGAATTGCGCGTAGGCGAGATCTTTTAGCTGGTTCAGCACGATAGGCCAGCCGTTCAGCAAGGCCGTGCCAATGCCGCCGACAAAGATCATGGCATAGGCAATCGGTATCCGGATGCCGATCAACACCACAAGAACACCAAGGCCCGCGAGGCCGATCATAAGGTTATCCAAGGTCAGGTACTCCGGGAGGGTCGGATGGCCGCGATGGCCTCAATCAGGGTGATGACTGCGGCCATCAGCAAAAGCAGCAAGGAAATCAGCACAGGCACAAAGGCCCACCAAATCGGGATTTCCAGAATGCCGGTAAACTCTGTGTAGGTCCTGTAGTCCACCAGACCCAGCCACATGCGCCAGCTGAGCAACGCGGCAAAGGCACAGGCGACCAGCGCCGCCAGCAGCGACATGACTGCGACCTGCGCTGCAGAGGCCCGCATGGTAAATATGTCTGCCGAGACATTCGCCCCAGTAAGTTGGCAATAGGGTAGAAAGGCAAAGATGGCGATGGCGGTGCCCATCTCGGTCAGCTCGAAATCTCCGGGAAAGGGACGGTTCATTAGCCAGCCGGCAAGGATCGACCAGGCATTGACCGCGACCACGGCCAACAACACCGCGCCGCCAAATAGCGCCCAGGCCTCGATCACAAGGCGCGCGGGACGAAACCGCCCCGCGCCCGCATGAGCTGCCATCAGTTGGAGGCCATGTTCTGGTTCACCAGTTCGACGGCCCGATCGTACAGCGCCCGCCCGTCGATGCCTTTGGCATCCATGTCGGCTATCCAGCGGTCGACAACAGAGGCCGTGCGCGCGTCAAAAGCGCCCCATTCTTCTTCGGTCAACTGGATATGCGTGTTTCCGCTGTTGACGGCAACCTCGATGCCGTGGGCATCAGCATCGGCCCAGACTTTGCCAACCTCGGCGTGCCAGTCCGCGTTCGACACCTCGCGGAAGATGGCCTGGATATCCGCGGGCAGGCTCTCCCATTTTGCCTGGTTCATCAGCACCGAAAACGACGTCGTGCCCAGCCGTTTGCCGCCGGGGCCTTCGATCTGGTAATCCGTTACCTCGTGGATTTTGAGGGCCGGAATAATCTCCCAGGGGATCAAGGCCCCGTCGATCACCTTCTTGGATAGGGCCACGGGGATCTCTCCCACCGAGGTCTGTACAGGAGACGCGCCAAGCGCTTCGAGCACCCAGGATCCGGTGCGGGATGGCACGCGGATCTTCTTACCTGCCAGATCGGCCGGGCTGCGGATCTGATCACTGGCCATCTGCATGGCCTGGCCTTGGTGGACGTGCTGGAACATCGGGATGACGCCCTTGAAATCCTCAGCAAGGTAGTCGTCATACATTGCCATCATGGCCTTGTTGACGGCGGCGTTGTCGCCCTGGTGCACCCCGGGCAGCTCAAAGACTTCGGTGCGTGGAAAGGCCCCGGCAGCATAGGCGTTGACGATCCATACGAGGTCAACCACCCCATCGCGCGCCTGACGTGGCAGTTGCGGCGGCTTGCCCCCAAGCGTCATCGACGGGAAGATTTCTATCGACACGCGGCCATTGGAGGCCTCTTCAACCCGTTTGGCCCAGGGTTCCAGCATCTGGGAATGGGCCGGGGCCTTGGGGCTGAGGAAGTGGTGCAGTTTAAGCTGTATATCCTGCGCCGTGGCCACTCCGGTTGCCAGCCCTAAGGCAATGGCCGATGAGGCAAGTGTCTTGATGATGTTCATGGTATCCTCCCTTGGTTTTATAGGACGCGCCCGTTCAATGTGGCGCAGCTCTTGCAATGGCGATGTTGAGCAGCACCTGCCGACGTTCGCTGGTCGCCATCTCTATGGCGCGCTCAAGCGCTGCGGGCAGGTCGGCACCGTCGGTGACCGTTTCGGTCCAGGCGCGGCTAGCTTCGGCGGTGCGGGTGAAGTCCGGGCTGGGCCGCAGCGAGGTCAGCGGCACCTCGTTCGAGGCACGTGAGGCGCCCTCGGGATACAGCCCCTCGACCGAATGGCGCACAGCCCCCCATTCCTCGTTGTTGAGAACCAGAACGATCACCGGCAAATCCTGCGCTTCGGCCACAAGATGGCAGGCGGTGGGGTTGGCAAACATGTAGCTGCCGTCGCCCATGGTGGCAAAGACCAGGCGTTCAGGACAGGCCATCTGCGCCCCGATGGCTGCGGGCAAGCCCCAGCCAAGGCCGCCTGAATGTGGCTCTTGAAAATAGCTGTCGGGCTGGTCGAGGTCCAGCGGCATGAGGGGGCATCCCAACTCATGAAAGACCGTGGCGCGGCGGCCATGCTGTTTCGCCTGCGCCTTGATTGCGCGGCCCAGACACAGGCTGACCCAATCCTTGGTCATCGGCGCGCCACAGCCGCTTTGTGCTATCGCGAGTGTTTTCTCCCGGCCGGTTTGCGCCGCCACGGCGATGCTGTCGCGCCGCGTCGTTAGGCGTTTTGGATCCGTCTTTTGATCTGCCAGCGCCGCCGCAAGTTCGCTAATCACCCGCTCCGTTGGCCCGACCAGTGTAAGGTCGGCCTGAAAGTTACGGACGGGCGTGCGGGTGAAAAGCGGGTCGGGTCCGGCATGGATCACAGTCACGTCGCCGCGCAGCGTGACCTTGTCCGGGAACCACGGCGCAAGCGCGTCGAGGACCAGAACCACATCCGCCTTTTCCAGCCAGGGTCCAGGGTCGGCACCTACCTGGCAGGGATGCGACAGGGGCAGGGCCAACTGGTTTGACCAGTAGTGCGACAGCGGCAAGGCGTAGGTTTCACACAGGCTCTGCAGGGCGGCAAACCCTGCTGCATTTCCTGCGCCGCGCTGGGCAATGATCAGCGGGTTTTCTGCACGCGCCAGCGCCCTGGCTGCGCGTGCCAGTGTGCCGGGGTCAGGGGCCGCAGTGACAGGCGCCATGCGCGAGGGCGCATCAAGGCCGAGACGCGGGCAGGGTTCGCAAAGCACCTCGCGCGGCAGGCTCAGATAGACCGGCCCTTTGGGGGTCGAGTTGGCAATGGCCCAGGCGCGGTCCATCAGGTCGGCAATCTGGTCGGCAAAGCGCAGCTCGTAGTGCCACTTTGTCGTCTCGCGGATCAGCGCTTCCTGGTCGAACATCTCTTGCCCCCAGCCGATCGGCACAGTGCGCGCGCCAAAGCGGCTGTGCTCGCTCACCGGGGTTCGGCCCGACATCAGGATCATTGGCACCTGATCGCACCATGCATTGATCGCGGCAGTTGCACCATTTGCCAGGCCGACATTGGTGTGCAGCAACACCGCCTGCGGGCGGCCCGTCACCTGCCAGTAGCCATGCGCCATCGACACCGCCGCGTGCTCATGCGGCACGGTGATGGGCGTCGGAAGGTCTAGCCCGGCGCGACGGGCCTCTAACAGCCCTTCGATGATCGGTGGGAAATCTGTGCCTGAATTGGCAAAGACATAGTCCACGCCGAGCGCCTTGAGCTTGCTGAAGATCGCGCCACCGGCGGTGATCGAGGCCTCATCCTTCATTCAACAATCCTTTCGAGAACTGCCTATTTCGCAAATAGTGAGATTCTATTTGTATATAATGAGATTTTTCGCCAAACTTGGTCAAGCCCCTCATTCGGAGACCCTGCCAATGGCCACCTCGCTCAACCTGTCTGTTATGAAAGCCTTTGATGCTCTGGATCTTTTGGATGAGACCCGCCCGGAGTTGACCGTCGAACTCGTCGCCCGTGAATTGCGCCTGTCCAACGCCACGGCGCACCGGTTCCTGACCACCCTCGAAATCGCCGGTGTGCTGACCGTGGTGCGCCGGGGGGCCTATGCACCGGGACCGCGTCTGTCGCGTTTGGGGCGCATGGCCGAGAAGCTTGCGCCACTGCCGTCCAACCTTCAGCCCGTCCTGGACCGGCTGCGGCAGGATCTGGGAGAGTCGGTGATGGCGTGTCGTTTTACGCCGCGGGGGCCGCTCTGTGTGGCGGTGTCTTTGGCGCAGCGTCCGATCTCGGTTCAGATCCGGACGGGGACCACTTTGCCGATGATGTGTACGGCACAGGGGCGGTTGTTCCTTGCCGGAATGTCGCCGCGAGACCGGGTGCAATGGGCCACCGCACAGGGTGAATCCCATGAGGCACTTGCCGCATTGGAGCCGCTGCTGGCCCGTTTGCGGACCGAGGGGCACGCGCTGAACCAGGGCGACAACGAACCGGACATTGCCGCTGTGTCGGTGCCGATCAGGGTGGCGGGGCGCAGCGCGCTGACCCTGTCGGTCTTTGGCACACTCAGCCGGTTTGACCCCGGTTTTATCACGCGCGCCGAAGGCGTGCTGAAGGCTGCGGCCGTCGAATTGGCTGCCGAAATAGCCTCCTGAGCAAGCCAAACATGCAAGAGAAGGAGTACAGACTTGAACGATGAGCCAAAGAGTGCCGGATCGGAATTCTGGCGGGATATCAAACCCATCACCAAGGTGTTCCAGCCCGACGCCAAGCCTGAGGTCTATTTGCCCAATATCGCTGACGATGACATGCGCTACTATGTCCCGTTTACCGAAACAGTGTTCTCCAAGCCGCTCTGGATCTCGCCGAGCAAGAACCAGTGGTGCGACGTTTTGATGGCCACGGGGCCAGGTCTGGTGAACCGGCATTATCACCCGCACGAGGTCTTTGCCTATACGATCTCGGGCAAGTGGGGCTATCTGGAACATGCCTGGATCGCCACCGCAGGTGATTTTGTCTATGAGACACCAGGCGAGGGGCATACTCTTGTGGCCTACGAGCACGCAGAGCCGATGAGGGTGCATTTCAAGGTCACGGGCCCGTTGATCTGGTTGGACGAGGACGGCGAGCCCGATGGTTATTTCGATGTTCACCAGTATATCGCCATGTGCAAAGAGCACTACGACAAGACGGGTATCGGCGCCGCCTATATCGAGGGGCTCTTCCGCTAGGATCGCCCGGTTAGAGATCACCCCGTTAGAGATCACCCCGTTACAGATCACCCCGCTACAGATCACCCCGTTACAGATCACACTGACATGCCGCCATCGGCCATAAGCACATGGCCGGTGGTGAAACTTGATTGCGCCGAGGCGAGATAGAGTATCGAGGCCGCGATTTCATCAGCCGTACCATGGCGGCCCAGGGGGATCATCTCGTCAAAGAATGCGGTGCCGTCGCGTCCGATCTGCGCACCGAGACCATCCTCCACCCGTTGTTGAAAACCGTTCGAGACCGGCCCCGGTGCGATGGCATTTACCCGGATCCCGCGGGGGGCAAGATCTTTTGCCAACACGCGCATCAGGCCGGTTAGCGCGTGTTTGGCAGTGATATAGGCATATACACCGGGATCCCCCCGCGTCGCGGCCACGCTGGAGGTCAGCACGATGCTGCCGCCCGCGCGCATATGGGGAACGCCATATTTTGCCAGCAAGAAAGCCCCGCGCACATGCACCGCTATGACGCTGTCAAAGACCTCGGTCGGGTAGTCTTCGATCGGCGCGACGGTGCCAAATGTACCGGCGTTTGATATCAACACATCCAATGCGCCAAAGCGCTCTACCGTGCGTGACAGGGCACGGCGCACCTGTGCTTCGTCGGTGACATCCGCCGCAATGCGCAACACCTCTGCCGCGGCGTCGCCAAAGGTTGCGTCACAGGCTGCGTCAAGAGCGGCAAGGTCTAGATCGACCAGTGCCAGGCGCGCCCCGTGACTGTGCAGGAGGCGCGCCGCCGCTAGTCCAAGCGAGCCGGCACCTCCGGTGATAAGGCAGATTTTGCCTTCAAGATCAAACATTAAGCCCTCCTCAAATCGGGTAGTGGGGTTGGCCGTCCTGGATGGTGATCCAGCGCAGGGTGGTGAATTCCTCTATTGCGGCGATGCCACCGAAACGGCCATAGCCCGAGTCTTTGACGCCGCCAAAGGGCATCTGCGCCTCGTCATGCACCGTGGGGCCGTTGATGTGGCAGATGCCGCTTTCGATCCGCCTGGCGACATTCATGGCTCGGACGGTATCGCGCCCAAAAATGCTGGCCGACAGGCCATATTCGGTGTCATTGGCGACGCGAACCGCCTCATCAACGCTACCGACGCGGACCACAGAGGCGGTGGGGCCAAAGCTTTCCTCGGTGTAGATGCGCATCGAAGGGGTGACGTGGTCGATCAGTGTTGCCTCCATCAGGACGCCCTCCGCATGGCCGCCGGCCACGATTGTCGCACCTTTGTCCTCGGCATCGCGCACCAGTCCCATGATCCGCGAGACCGCGCCTTTATCCACGACACAGCCCAGCGAGGTGTTGCCCTCACGCGGGTCGCCAACGGTCAGGCTCCGGACCTTGGCGGCGAGTTTCTCGACAAAGGCGTCGGCCACTCTGTCCATCACCACAAGCCGCTCTGTCGACATGCAGATCTGACCCTGGTTCATATAGGCGCCAAAGGCAGCAGCCGCGACGGCGGCATCAAGGTCGGCATCATCCAGCACAATCATCGGGGCCTTGCCGCCCAGCTCTAACAGCGCGGGTTTCAGGTTTTCGGCGGCCAGTTTGGCGATGATCCGCCCCACCCGGGTCGATCCGGTAAAGTTGACGCGGCGCACTGCCGAATGGGCGATCAGCGCCTCAACGATCTCGTTTGCGTCCTCCGGTGCATTGGACAGGACGTTCAGCACCCCCTTGGGCAAACCCGCATCCTGGATCGCCTCGACGATCAGGGCATGGGTGCGCGGTGAGAGTTCCGAGGATTTCATCACCACCGTATTGCCGCAGGCCAGCGGCATGGCGATGGCGCGCACGCCCAGGATTACCGGCGCATTCCAGGGCGCCATTGCCAAGACCACCCCGGCAGGCTGGCGGATCGCCATAGCCATAGAGCCAGGCCGGTTCGACGGAATGACCTCGCCCTTGATCATTGTGGTCATTGAGGCGGCCTCGCGCAGCATGCCTGCAGCCAACATGACGTTGAAGCCGGCCCAGGCGGCCGTTGCCCCCAACTCGTCCGCCATGGCGCGGCTGATTTGCTCGGCGCTTGCTTCGAGATTGTCAGCCGCAGCCAACAACAGACGCCGCCGTTCCGAGGGGCCGGTCGTTGACCATTCGGGAAAGGCGCGCGCTGCTGCATCTGCCGCGCGCAGCGCATCCGTGACTGACGCCGCGGCGGCTTCGGTCGCCACCCCGCCGGTCAGGGGATTGTTGCGGGTGAATGTCCGGCCACCTTCGGCCTGCACTTTTTCACCCTCGATCAGTAAGTCCAAAACGCTCATGTTGTTCTCCATTTACAGGTCGCCGCCCAGATCGCCGCCCAGAAAGGCCTGTCTGACAGCCGCGTCGTTCATCAATTCATCCGAGGTGCCCGAGCCGGTGATCCGACCGGCTTCGAGCAAAAAGCCCCGGTCGGCATGGCGCAGGCTGATCTTCACGTTCTGCTCGACGATCAGCAGGCCCACGCCGGTTTTGCGCACCCGCGCCAGCGCCTTGAACATGTCGCCGACCACGATAGGCGCGAGGCCAAGGCTGGGTTCGTCCAGCAGTAGGAATTCCGGTTTCGACATCATCGCGCGGCCAATCGCGACCATCTGTTGCTCGCCGCCAGACATCGTTTGCACGAATTGTTTTCGCCGCTCCGCCAGCCGGGGAAAGATGTCGAAGACCTGCGCGAGGGTCTCGGCCTCAGAGGCGCGGGCGCGCGGCGGTGTCGCGCCAAGGCGCAGGTTTTCCTCGACCGTCATGCGTCCCACGATGCCGCGCCCCTCTGGCACCAGGGCAATGCCCCGGTTGGTCACATCATATGCCGGCACGCCATTCATGGCCTCGCCGTTCAGCGTAACCCTGCCGTCGGCTGTGGGGACCATCCCGGCGATGGCTTTGAGCAGTGACGATTTACCTGCGCCATTTGCCCCCAGCACCACGACAACCTCGCCCTTGGCCACGGAAAAATTAGCGGCATTTACCGCCAGGTGCTTGCCATAGCGGACGGTCACATCCTGTAGTTCAAGCATGGTCGTCTCCCAGATAGGCCTTGATGACAGCGGGATCTTGCAGCACCTCGGCAGAGGGTCCCTCGGCAATCTTTTCGCCTGCGTTCATCACGATGCAGCGCGAACACAGCGCCCGCACGGCCTCCATGATATGTTCAACCAGCAAGACGGTTATCCCCTGTCCCTGCAGATGTTGCACGAGGTCGATGCCGATGCGCAGCTCAGAGGGGTTCAAGCCCGCAAGCCACTCATCCAGAAGCAAAATATCGGGCTCGGAAGCCAGCGCGCGGGCCATCTCCATGCGTTTCTGGTCGATGTAGGTCAGGTTTTCGACCCGCTCATCGCCGCGCCCTGCCAACCCGACAAACGCCAGCTTTTCTTCTGCCAGCGCGCGTGCATCCTGCCCCCAGTGCCGCTTGTGACCAAAGGCCAGCGACAGCAGAACGTTCTCTGCAACGCTCAGCGTTGGCAGGGGGCGCACCAGCTGAAAGGTGCGCGCAACGCCGTGCTTGGCCACTTTGTGCGGCTTCATCTTTGTGATGTCCGTGCTGCCGACCCGCACTGTGCCGCCATCGCAGGGCAGCGCGCCGGAGATCATGTTCATCACCGTGGTTTTACCCGACCCGTTTGGCCCCAGCAGACCCACGACCTCGCCGGGCTCCAGCGTGAAGGACACGTCGTTGACCGCGACAAGGCCGCCAAAGCGTTTGTGCAGGTGGGTGATTTCAAGCCGCGCGCTCATGTCCGGCCTCCCTTGCGCAGATCGTCGATCTTGGCCAGAACTCCGTTTGGCATGACAAAGACGATCAGGATGAACAGCAGCCCCAGGATGATAGAAAAGTGATCCGGAAAGCTGACAGAGAGCCATTCAAACAGCAAGAACAGCGGCACCGCCCCCACCAGAGGCCCCCAAAGGCGCATTGGGCCTCCGAGCAGTGCCATGATCAGCGTCATGAAACTGACGGTTGGATTAAAGACGATGGAGGGCTCGATATAGGTCCAACGCGGGGCCTGAATGGCGCCGGCAAGGGTGATGATGGTTGACGAGATAACGAAGAGAAGCAGCTTGATCCGGGTCACATCGACCCCGGCATGGGCGGCGACGGTCTCATCATCGCCAAGCGCCTTGAGCGCCAGGCCAATGCGCGAGCGTCCAATGGCCCATGCGATCAGGAATGTCATGACCGCAAGCGCCAGCAGCTGCCAGTAGATGTGTCGCCCCTCAAAGGGCAGAAATATATAGCGTCCCATGGTGTAGGTCACATTGACCTCCCACCAGCTGACGGTCTGACGCACCAGTTCGGCCAGCCCAAAGGTGAAGATCACGAAATAGACGCCCGCAAGGCGCAGGGTCGACAGGCCAACCACCAGCGCCATGACCATGCCTATCCCAGCGGCGCAGAGCAGCACCAGCGGGTAGGGCATCACTTCGTTCAGGACAGCGACCGTATAGGCACCAACCCCAAAGAAGGCGACAGTCGCCAGCGAAATATAGCGGGTCGGGCCGGAAAACAGCGCCCATGCGGTGGCCAGTGTGACGTAGCCTGTCATGCCCAGCAAAACGCCGGTCCAGTAGTCGGATACCACCAGCGGCGCGAGGGCCAGCAGCACCAGCGCGACGCCCGCAGCTGCGAAACCGTGTAAAGTTGTCATCGTCACGCCTTTCCAAAGAGGCCGTTGGGCCGCACAAGCAGCAGCACAAGGAACACGGTATAAACGGCGGCCAGCGTCAGGCCGGGGTCGACATAGGCGGCAACAAATGTCTCGACGAGGCCCAGCAACAGGCCCGCAACGATGGCGCCGGGCACGCTGCCCTTGCCGCCGAGGATGACGACGATCAGGGCCTTCATGGTAAAGACCACCCCTGCCGTTGCCGTAAAGGTCTGGAACATCGAGACAATCACGCCACCGGTAGCAGCCATGGCGCCGCCAATGGCAAAGGCGGTCCGCGCCGCGCGGTCGGTGTCGATGCCAAAGAGAGGCGCGCTTTTGGGGGCCAGTGCTACCGCGCGCAGGATCATGCCCCAGCGGGTGCGGAACAAAATGATCACCAGTGCTCCGCCGATCACCAGGCTAAGAACAAGCGCCAGCAGCCGGTTGCCAGCAACCACGGTGCCCAGAACGCTGACTGGCGTGTTCAGAAAACTGTAACTGGTGTAGCCGCCGCCAAAGAGCGCCAGCAGCAGGCCCTGGATCACAAAAAGCAGCCCGAAGGTCACAAGAATACTGTCGACCTCAAGGGCGCCTTCGTCCGGTGCGCGCGCGACCAGCGGCTTCATCAGCACGCGGTAAATCAGGTTGTTCACCGCATAGCCCGCAGGCGCGAGGATCAGCAAGGCGACAATCGGGTTGATCGACAAGGTGGTAAACAGAACATAGGTGGCAAAACAGGCGGCGATGATCATGTCCCCGAAACCGAGGTTCATGATCCTCGCTATGCCGTACTGGATGGTGAGCCCCATCGCGACAAGCGAATAGGTGCCGCCGAGCACAAGCCCGTTGACGACATGTTCGAGCATGGAAAGTCCGATCTTATTCAGTGTGAGGAGAGGCGGCGGATCGCTCCGCCGCGCCCTGGCTCAAGATTTAACTGCCTCAAGAATTATCTTGCCTAAAAGTTATCTGGTCCGAGAGATATCTGGTCAGGCTGTTGGGATTATTCCCAGCCGGGTTTCGGCAGCTTGACCTGCATCTTGTTGCCGCCGCCCTCGGCTGAGACCGCCACAAAGGTGCCGTCCTGCCATTGACCGACCCAGTTGATAGCGCGCAACTGGTTGTTTTCCAGACGGGTCTCGGCGCCCAAAACGGTCGAGAAGGTTCCGCTGGACAGCTCTGCGGCGACCGCGGCCTTATCAAGGCCAACGCGGGCAACGGTCTGCTCCAGCATCTGCAGGGAGGCGTAGATCAGCACGGAACCCCAGTAATCCGCTCCGCGACCGATGACCTCTTGGTGCTTGGCGCGGTAGGCATTGTTCAGCGCGTTGTTGGGGTCGACCCCGCCCAGGCTCATGATGCCCTCGACGGATCCATCCGCGATTTTGGGATAGACAGGGAAGGCAGCACCAACGCCGAGGTAAAAGACCGGCGGGCTAAAACTGGCCACCTTGGCCTGTTTGGTCAGCGCGAATGTATGCGGCGGATAGGTGAAGGCGACAAATGTGTCTGCTTCGGAACTCGCAGCCTCGTTCAGAATGGTGGCAAAGTCGGAGGTCTGGGGCGGGAAGCTCTTGTCATAGGTGACGTCAAATCCGGCCGCCTCAAAGCTGGGTCGCGCGGCTTTTACCAGATCGATGCCAAAGCCGTCCGCGACCGAGATCATGGCGATCTTGTCGTTGATCCGACCGGCGGCACGTTCGGCCACGAGGATATCGGTAAAGGCAGAGACGTAGTCGGCGCTGCCGCCCATGAACCAGAAACTGGTGTCCCAGCGCTTAACAAAGTCCGAGGCCTTATCGGTGACTGCAGCCCCTGCCAGATGAGGATAGCCGAACTTGGCCATCAGCGGTGCGACCGCAAGGTTGAAGCCGGTGCCCCAGGGCGGAAGGATAATATCCACCTTGTCCTGTGTCGCAAGACGCTCGACGGCGCGGACCACTTCCTCGGCCGAAGACCGGTCATCATAGGCGATGACTTCGATGGGCAACTGGCTGCCGTCGGGCATTTTCAGCCCGCCTGCCGCGTTCACTTCTTGGACCCACAATTCATAGTTGGGGGTGACCGTCATCCCGGCGCCGCCTGCGTTGGGCCCGGATTTGGAGACCGCATATCCGATGGTTACTTTGTCGCGTTCCTGCGCGGCAACCCCGTGCACACTGGATGCGAGTGCAAGTGCTGCGAGGGCGCAGGTCGTGAGGCGTCGCGTTGCGCAGACCGCCTCCAAAAGCGAATTCTTCATTGTGTTCCTCCCTAGATGTCCCGACATATCGTGGCCCATATGACCCACAGTCCCGATCCCTCGCCTTTCCCGAAGCGGGGGATATCAAAAGCCTAAGCGGTCGCAGGCAGCAAGATAATAGACATTTTGAGGATATAATTGTACTTTTGACGGATCTGAGGGCAGGTCGCAGGGGGCATCGCGGGCTTTGGAACGTCAAACCATTCAGGCAGAGCGCATCAAGAGTGCGCTGACCAGAACCGAATTTGCCACCTCCGGCGGGCGGGCAACGTTTTTGATTCTGGAGTCGGGCCGGGGCACTTTCATCTCTGACGAGGTCGAGCGTGATATTGCCGGGCCATGTCTGATCTGGTCTCCCACCGGCTGGTCCACCCGCATATCACTCGCCGCCGGGACGAGGGGCTTTTTGATCCGTATGCCTGAACGCGCCCTTGGTCGCGCGCTGCCAACCGACGTGATCTCGGCGCATGTGCGCCAGGTGGTAAGCCGCCGCATCTTTCTGTCCGACATGACGCCCGCGATGATGCAATCCTGCATTGTGCTGTTTGACAAAATCGAGACCGAGCTGCGTGCACTGGCACCGGGCAGTGAAACCGTGCTGCACCATTGCGTCTCCTTACTGTTGATCGAGATCTGGCGCGCTGCGGCGCCGCCGTTTCAGGCGACCGAGCCACAGCCGCATCGCATCTCGGACAGTTTCCTCAATCTGGTGGAGCTGCACTTGCAAAACCACTGGACCGTTGCCGAATACGCCCGACGCATTGGCGTGTCGCGCGACCGGTTGAACGAAGCAGTGCGCCGCACGATCGGCATACCACCGCATCGGCACATGCAGCGGCGATTGATGGAAGAAGCCAAGACGCTGCTGATCACCAGCAACCTGCAGGTGGCCGAGATCGGATATAAGCTCGGGTTCAGCGATGCCGCCTATTTCACCCGCTTTTTTCGCCGCCACGAAAGTCTGGCCCCGGCGCAGTTCCGGCGCACCTACACGCCGATCTATCGCAAGCGCACCCAGGAGGTGTCCTTTGCCGAATGGCCATAGGGGGCCCACCTGTTTATAGGCGGGCCTGTGGCGCGTCTAAAGCGGGCCTAGTGATTGTCGCGGGGCAGCGTTTTATGGGCAATGTTGCGGTATGTATCGGCGTCGCGCAGGGTCATGCCGCGATCCAGCGGCTCTACCATCTCGCGAAAGTATTGTTGCCAGGGCGACTGGCTGGCGGGTGAAGGGTATCCCCCCTTGGCATTCAGCGCCGCGCTGCGCTCTGCCAGCTCCGTCTCTGACAGCAGCATGTCAACGCGGCAGCTGTTGAGGTCGATGCGAATGCGATCCCCTGTCTGCAACAGGGCCAGGCCGCCGCCATCCGCAGCCTCAGGCACCGCATTAAGGATGGATGGCGAGCCAGAGGTGCCGGACTGTCGGCCATCACCAATACAGGGAAGCGCGTCTACCCCCTGTTTCAGCAGATAGGCAGGCGGGCGCATGTTGACCACCTCAGCGCCGCCGGGATAGCCCTTTGGGCCGGTTCCGCGCATCACCAGGATGCAGCTCTCATCGATCGCCTCTTTGGGGTCATCAATGCGGCTGTGATAGTCCTCGGGGCCATCAAAGACCACGACCGACCCTTCAAAGGCATTCAGATCCGCAGGGTTTGACAGGTAGCGTTTGCGAAAATCGGGGCTGATCACACTGGTTTTCATGATGGCACTGTCAAAGAGGTTTCCTTTGAGGTTGAGAAACCCTGCTGCGGTCAGCATCGGGTGGTCTACAGAGCGGATTACATCGGTGTTCACACTGCGGCAGGGCGCGTAGTTTTCGGCCATTGACTTGCCGTTGGCGCAGACCGCATCGGGGTGGGGCAGCAGCCCGGCCGCCAGTAGCTCTCCAACCACCGCGGGCACCCCGCCGGCACGGTGGTAGTCCTCACCGAGATACTCTCCGGCGGGTTGCAGGTTCACCAGCAGCGGGATGTCATGACCAATTGTCTGCCAGTCGTCATTGTCCAGTGCAACGCCCAGATGGCGGGCAATGGCATTGAGGTGAATGGGCGCGTTGGTAGAGCCGCCAATGGCCGAGTTGATCACAATGGCGTTCTCAAAGGCGGCGCGGGTCATGATCTGATCCGGGCGCAGGTCTTCCCAGACCATATCTACAATACGGCGCCCGACCTCATAGCTGATCTGGCTGCGCTCACGGTACGGGGCAGGGATGGCGGCTGCGCCGGGCATCTGCATGCCGAGGGCTTCGGCCAAAGAATTCATCGTGGTAGCAGTGCCCATGGTGTTGCAATAGCCCACCGAAGGGGCTGAGGCGGCGGCAATTTCCATAAAGGTATCGTTGTCGATTTCCCCGGCCGCCAGCTGCTCGCGCGCTTTCCAGATCACAGTGCCGGACCCGGCGCGTTTGCCGTCGTGCCAGCCGTTCAACATCGGCCCAACCGAGAGCGCCAGTGCAGGAATGCCAACGGTCGCCGCAGCCATCAGCAGCGCTGGCGTGGTCTTGTCGCAGCCAATGGTCAGCACAACGCCATCAATGGGATAGCCATACAGGGCTTCGACCAGACCCAGATAGGCCAGATTGCGATCCAGCAGCGCTGTGGGCCGTTTGCCGGTTTCCTGAATGGGGTGGACCGGGACCTCAATTGCGGTGCCGCCTGCTGCGATAATGCCGTCGCGCACCCGCTTGGCCAGCTCGATATGGTGACGGTTGCAGGGGCTCAGATCACTGCCGGTCTGGGCAATCGCGATGATGGGTTTGTCCGACTGCAGCTCTGCGCGGGTCAGCCCGTAGTTCAGATAGCGCTCAAGATAGAGCGCCGTCATTTCCGGGTTCTCCGGATTGTTGAACCATTTGCGAGAGCGAAGATCCTCGGGGCGCAGTTTCGACATGTTGTCTCCTGTCAACGTTTTCAGACGCAAAAGGGCAGGCCCGCCGGGTCGCGGCCCCAAACCCCGCTCTAGGTGGCCAGTGTATCACAGGCTTTACAGGTCTCTCGGGCTTCGCGGGCAAGCGCTTCTATGGCGTCCCAGTCTTTGGTTGAGACCAGCGCATCCGGGGCCACCCAGCTGCCGCCGGCACAGAGCACATTGGGCAGGTTGAGATAGGTTTTTGCATTTTTCAAACTGACGCCGCCTGTTGGGCAAAAATGGATCTGCGGCAGGGGCGCGCCAATCGCCTTTAGGGCCGCAGCGCCGCCTGCCGCCTCAGCCGGGAAGAACTTTTGCACCTGATAGCCCAGTTCCAGCAGACGCATGGCCTCGCTGGCGCTGGCGGCACCTGGAAGCAGCGGCAGGTTTTCTTTGAGGCAGGCATTAATCAAAGCATCAGTGGCGCCGGGCGAGACGCCAAACGCCGCACCTGCGGCCTTGGCGTCTCGCACATCCTGAGGCGTGACAAGGGTGCCGGCGCCAACCACACCGCCCGAAATTTTGGACATGGCAGCAATGACGTCCAGTGCCGCCGGGGTGCGCAGAGTGACCTCGAGGGCAGGCAGGCCACCCGCGATCAGCGCCTTGGCCAAAGGGGCCGCGTGGGCCGCATCCCGTACAACCAAAACCGGCATAATCGGCGCCAGAGTGCAGGTGTCCCGGATGGTTCTTTGTGCGGTTTCGGGATTGGATTTCATCCGGCTTCACCTTGTTTCATACGGGCCTGTTTCATACGGGCCAGAATACTGTCGCGTTTTGGAATGGAGGCAACAGCACCAACAGTTTCGACCGAGAGCGAGGCTGCGGCACAGGCAAACCGCGCAGCAGAGAGCGCGTCGCCTGTCTGGCAGAATTCAGCCAGAAAGGCGCCATCAAATGTATCGCCTGCGCCGGTCGCGTCACGCAGGTGGGCGGGGAAGGCCGCAATGACGTCACGGCTGTCGGGGGTGGCGACAATTGCACCCTTTTCAGCCAGGGTCAGAACCACCATGCCGACGCCGAACGACAAAAACCGGTCGCAGATTTCGCTCACATCACTGGTGCCAAACAGTGCCTCGGAATCTTCGATGCTGGGAAAGACGATGTCAACCAGCGGCAGGATCTTCTCCAGGGCCGCACGGGCTTGTTCGGCGCTCCAGAGGTTGAGCCGCAGATTGGTGTCAAATGACACCCTGGCGCCAGCCTCGCGCGCCAGTTCGGCAGCCCGGATCGAGGCAGCGCAGGAGCTGTCAGAGATCGCCTGAGTGATGCCACTGAGATGTAGCACCCTGACCTGATCAAACATATCCGGCGTCAGATCCGCTGGGGTGACACAACTGGCAGCTGATCCGGCGCGACGGTAGGAAAACTGGTGCCCTGTGGGGCCGTAGTCGATAAAATAGAGCCCGGTTGGCACGTCATCCTTGCGCAGGATCCGTGAGGCGTCGATGTCCTCATCGGCATAGAGCTGCAGGATGTGGTCGCCAAAGTTATCACTCCCCAGATGGGTGAGCATCCCAGCACTGGCCCCTGCGCGGCGGGCGGCGACGGCGGTGTTCGACACATCGCCGCCAATGCCGGGCCGGATCATGTCTTTTTGCAGCCAGGAGAATTCAAACATAGGTTCGCCAAAACAGAGCAGGTCCAGCGGCGCGCGGGGTGTAGGGGTCATGGGTTTGGTCCTGTAGAGGGCTCTGCATCGGTGCGCTGCACCGCCTGGCTGGCCGCTGAGAAGTGGTTTTGCATTGCCCTGGTTGCGGCCTCGGCATGGCCCTGTGCAATGGCGTCGATAATGATCTGGTGGTCGCTCACAATGCGGTTCTGCTCGCCTTCTGTCTGCTGTGCCAGCCGGCCGGCGGTGATCGACTGCAGGATGACCTCGCGCAGAGGTTTGACGATATAGACATAGAGCGGGTTGTCCGTGGCCTCGGCAATGCAGAGGTGAAACAGATAGTCCAGTTCTGCGAACAGCTGAGGATCGCCGATGGCCTGCTGCATCCGCGCACAGAGGTCCTGTAGTTCTACGACCTGCGCCTCAGTCCGGTTTTCTGCGGCCAGGGCGGCCATGTTGGTTTCAATCCCCTGACGGACCTCCAGCACCTTGCTGACTGTAAATTGAGCGGTCGCCAATCCGTAGGTGAAGGTGCCGGCCAGAATGTCGGGGTTGATCGCATTGACCTGGGCTTTGCGGCCATTGGAGATCTTGATGTGGCCGGCCCCCGCCAGATGGGCCAGTGCTCCGCGCACCACTACCCGGCTGACCCCCGCACGTTCGCACAAGGTGGCTTCTGACGGCAGATTGTCGCCAGGGCGCAGGCCGGTGTCTGCGATCATAGCAAGAATGCTGTCGGCAACCCGTGTGTACAGGGGGCGGCGATCTAGGGAGTCAAAGTCTTCTGACATGGCGAATCTCATGCTCTTGATGCGTGGTGACGGGTGCTTGAAGTTTTGAAAACCTATATACCTATAATATAGGTTTGGCAATATCAGCGGGCGCCGCCATTGCGCGCAGCTCGTCCAGCCCGACGGCGCCAAAGTGATCCAGAGCGTCCAAAAGGTAACGGTTGTCCTTGCGGTAGGCATTGCCCTGCATGATCACCACCCGATCCGGCGAGGCCTGCGGGGCAGGGGGGTGGCTGGTGGGCGTGATTCCGTCTCGATGCTGGGAGGTTTGGCTGGATTTGTCACTCCGGTAGGTTGGGTTTTGCCTGACCTGTTTGGTCGGTGCTCTGGAGTTTAACCCTGGGTGATTGCCGCATGAGTGGCGAGGCCTGTTTCTCTGCCAGGGATACTAATATTTAATAACAGTAAGTTAGTAGATTTCGCCTCGCAATGCTCTAGGGATCAGGGTGCGGGTTTATGAAATCTTCCAAAATTATCAGTTGTAAATATTTGTAATTTCTGAGATTGATTTGTGACAAATTGTCTGGAGGAGGAGACAGGATGATGATGAACAAATTGATCGGACGCGGGGCATTTGCCCTTGCTGCAGCAGCAACTTTGGCAATGGCACCTGTGGGCGCTGAGGCCAAAGATTGGCGCGGTTGGAACATCCACGTGGTGGACTATCCAGTGTCGCATGGCATGGAAGCCTTCATGGCCGAAGTCGAAGAAAAGACCGCAGGTTCTGTGAAGGGTAAGGTCTTTCATGCCGGCGTTCTGGGCTCGCAGCCTGATGCGATCGAGCAGCTCCGTCTCGGCATTCTGGACTTTGGTGTCTTTAGTCTTGGGCCAATGGGTCAGGCCGTGCCGGAAACCAATGTGGTATCGCTGCCCTTTATCTTTAAAAGTGTACCGCAGATGTACCGCCTGATGGATGGCGCGCCTGGTGAAGCGCTGGGCAAAGGACTGGAAGCCAAAGGCATTGTCGCACTTGGCTACTATGACGCTGGTGCACGCTCTTTCTACAACTCCATCAAGCCGATCAATACTCCGGCGGATGTGGAAGGCATGAAAGTGCGGGTCATGAACAACGATCTGTTTGTTGGCATGATCGAATCCATGGGGGGCAATGCGACCCCGATGGCCTTTGCCGAGGTCTATCAGTCGATCAAAACCGGTGTTGTAGATGGTGCGGAAAATAACCCGCCCTCCTATGAATCGACCAGCCACTTTGAGGTCGCGCAGTACTATTCCATGTCGCAGCACCTGATCATCCCCGAGTGCCTGTGCATGAGCAAAAAGACCTTTGATGCGCTGACGCCTGAGCAGCAGACGATTGTCAAAGACGCCGGTCGCGCCTCAACCGAGCTGCAGCGTAAACTGTGGCAGGAACGCGAAGCCGCTTCGATGAAAATCGTTGTTGATGGTGGTGTCACCGTCAATGAAATCGCTGACAAATCCGCTTTCCAGGCGGCGATGGCCCCAGTCTATGACAGCTATCTGGCAGCGAACCCTGAGATGACCGAACTGGTCAATCTGTTCCGCAACGCGGACTGATCTGCATCCAAAACAGACGTGATGCGTTCCGGCTGTCGGAGCGCATTGCGCTTAAGTCGAAGGAAAAGGCTCATGGAGCACCCCCCTCGTTGGATGGCGCGCACAGAACGCGGATTGAATGGTCTGAGTGCCCTGTGCATGTTGGCCGCCTCAATCGCTCTTGTTATTCTGGTTGCGACATTTGGTTGGCTGGTCTTTGGTCGGTATGTGTTGAATGCAACACCCACCTGGGTCGAGCAACTGGCGCTGTTACTTGTCTGCTACATCACCTACCTGGGCGCAGCTGCCGGTATCCATGAAAACACCCACCTTGGCGTGACCCTGTTTCGTGACGCGATGGGCGTAAGGATCAGCAGTGTCCTGAAAATACTGATTGATATCGTTCTTGCCGTCTTTGGGCTGATCATGATGATCGCCTGTATTGAGCTGTTTAATTTTGGCTGGAGCACAATGCTGCCCATGCTCGATATCCCCGAAAGCTTCCGAACACTCTCGGCACTCCTGTGCGGCGGTCTCGTCTTTGTCTTCACAGGCCTGCGTGCCGTCTTCCGGATCATTTGCATGCTGCAAGGCAGAACCTACCCAGAAAAAGGCGGACTATAATTATGGGCCTGGCTATTTTGCTCGGAATTTTTGGCGGCTGCGTGGTGCTCGGCGTGCCGGTTGCCTTTGCGATGGGAATCGCTGCCGCCTCGGCCTTCTGGTTCGAAGGCTTCCCGTTGCTGATCACCTTTCAGAGGTCGCTCTCCGGGATTTCGGTGTTTTCGCTGCTGGCAATTCCCTTTTTTGTCTTTGCCGGTGAGCTAATGCTGCATGGCGGCATTGCCATGCGTCTGGTGCGCTTTGCCTCGGCTCTGGTTGGCCATGTGCGTGGCGGCCTGGCCTCGGTGAATATCTTCTCCAGCATGCTGTTTGGCGGCATCTCGGGGTCGGCGGTAGCGGATATCTCTGCGCTGGGCTCGATCCTGATCCCGGTGATGAAAGAGCGCGGCTACCGGGCGGACTATGCGGTGAACGTCACTGTGACCTCATCGATTGCGGGGATCGTGATCCCGCCAAGCCACAACATGATCATCTTTGCCGTTGCGGCCGGAGGTGGCATTTCGATCTCCAAACTGTTCCTTGCGGGGGTCATTCCGGGTATTCTGATGTGCCTGTGTCTGGCAATCGCGGCCTATTTCATCGCGGTAAAGCACAACTACCCGGCAGAAGAGTTCCCGGGCTGGAGGGCAGTCTGGACGGCGTCTCTGGCGGCTATCCCGGGCCTGATCACGGCGGTGATCATCGTGGGCGGCGTTCTGTCTGGCGTGTTTACGGTGACGGAATCGGGGGCCTTTGGGGCGATCTATGCGCTGCTCCTGACTTTCTTTGTCTATCGCAGCCTCGACTGGGAGGGCTTCAAGACCTCTGTTCTGTCTGCCGTGCGCACCACGGCCATGGTGATGGTGCTGATCGGGTTTGCCAGCTCTTTTGCCTATCTTCTGGCGCTCTATCAGGTCCCGGCAAAGCTCAGCAGCTTTATGTTGGGGATCTCGGAAGAGAAGATTTTTGTCCTGCTTATGATCAACGTGATGCTCCTGATCCTGGGGATGATCATGGACATGGCAGCGCTGATCCTGATCTGCACCCCGATCTTTTTGCCAATCGTCAAAGATCTGGGGATGGATCCAACTCAGTTTGGCATCATGCTGCTGGTGAACCTTGGTCTGGGCCTGTGTACGCCGCCAGTTGGAACCTGCCTGTTTGTGGGCTGTGCTGTGGGGAAAATCAGGATTGAAGAGACGCTAAAGACCATCTGGCCCTTCTATCTGGCCATCCTCGCGGCCCTCATTTTAATTACTTATGTGCCGGCCGTGTCGCTCTACCTGCCATCCTTGCTTGAGTAGTCGCAAAGTTTTGCGCTCTCACAACAGCGGGTTGCGGTGAGTCTGGGCCTTCCCAGCCGGGCTTGCCGCAACCCGACCTGAAAGAAAAAAGAAGGTGTCAAAATGACAAACCTATCGTCCGAGACGCTCAATAAGCTGGCAGAGGTCAGCACAGCAACCCTGACAACCGCGCTGTTTCGCCGTGGCTTTCGCAATATCTTTATTCAGGGGCCGCAACGCATGAACCCAGGCCCCAATATGGTGGGGCCGGCCTATACGCTGCGCTATATTCCCGCGCGTGAGGATCTGGACGGCCTGGACTCTTTTGCGGACCGCGAAAACCCGCAACGCAAAGGGGTTGAGGAATGCCCCGAGGGCGCGGTTTTTGTGATTGATTCCCGGCAGGACGCCACAGCAGCCTCGGCGGGCTGTATCCTGGTGACACGGCTTCAGGAGCGGGGCTGTAAGGGGATCGTGACCGATGGCGGTTTTCGCGACACGCCCGAGATTTCGGCCCTTAGAATGCCGGCCTATCATTCCCGCCCAAGTGCCCCAACCAATTTGACAAAACATCACGCCGTTGCGATCAATGACCCCATTGCCTGTGGTGGGGTCTCGGTCTTTCCCGGCGACATCATTGTGGGCGACAACGAGGGCGTGGTTTGCATCCCGCGGCATCTGGTGACAGAAGTAGCGCAGGAAACCGAAGAGATGACGGTCTTTGAGGATTATGTTCTGGAAAGGGTGCAGGAAGGGGCCTCGATTTTTGGTCTCTACCCACCAACAGATCCGGAAACTATGGACAGATTTAAGGTATGGCGGCAGAAAAACAACAGGTAATGGGCGCGACCAAGGTCCCGTCCGGGGCTGCGCGGCCCGGACGGGACCGCACCCTGTCGGATCGTGTCTATGAAAAAATTCTGGCCCTCATTGCCAATGGTGAGGCACCGGTCGGTGCCAAGCTTCCAACAGAACATGTGCTGAGCGAGCAGTTGGAGGTGTCGCGTCCGGTGTTGCGTCAGGCGCTCAAGCAGCTGCGCGAGGACGGGGTGATCGTGTCCCGCCAGGGCTCAGGCTCTTTTGTCCAGCGCCGCCCCGAAGAGGCGGTTTTGGATTTTGCTCCGGTGGGCTCGATCGCTGATATTCAGCGGACCTTTGAGTTTCGCGCCGCCATTGAAGGGGAGGCCGCCTATCTCGCGGCCCAGCGACGCACAGAGGCCGATCTATTGAAGATGCGCTCTCAGCTTGAAGAGCTGGATCGGTGCATCAAAGAGGGTGAGCTGGGGGTGGAGACGGATGAGGCCTTTCACGAGACCATCTGCACCGCCTCGGGGAACCAGTATTTCACTGTGGCGCGGACCTCGATGAAGGCAAATATCCTGACGGGCCTGAAGTTGACCCGCAATCTGTCGCTGACCAAACCGCACGAGCGGCTGGAACTGGTCCAGCGCGAGCACTACCAGATTTTTGATGCCATCAAGGCTGGCGATGCCGATGCGGCACGGGCTGCGATGCGCCTGCACGTGGAAAATGCGCGCAAGCGGGTGTTTGAGGGATAGTCAGGGCATCCCTGGGCCCGGCTTGCTGGTCACGTCGGGCGTGTCTGGAATAGTGATGCTTGAGCAGGCTCAGATTTGTAGCTGCGATGAGAATGCATTTGTTCTTTTTTGTAAATGAATGCGTGGAGTATCCAGCCGTCGCTGTCCCGTGACGTCAGCGGTGCTGATTTGATTTCGTAAGTCATCAGCTTTAAGTGGGGCTCTGATATGACGTGTATATCCTTATAAAAATAGGAAAAACTCTGCCGATTTCTGTTGTTCCTCGGTGGTTCGCAGAGGGCGTGATCATCTAGGCGCATTTCAGGGGTGCGCTTCGTGGAAGAATTATTTGTAATAATTTGTATTGATGGGGGGGTGTTTTTTGACTACAGACGTCATGAGGTGCCTGTGACTCCCAGTGGCTCCCAGTGACCGCCAGTGACCCCAGCTGTCCACAGGGCGGGCTGGCGAATTGGGATCAGACGCAGGTTTTGTCAATTTTGAATGGGCCACCGGGTGCTGTTGCACCGCGCGCCCGGAAAGAATGCAGGGAAGAAAAATGGATCTACAGGGTAAAACTGCGATTGTGACTGGCGGTGGGCGTGACATCGGGCGGGCCTGCGTCATGGAGCTGGCCCGTCGTGGTGCAAATGTTGTGATCAATTACTACGCCAGCGCGGAAGGGGCCGAAAGCGCCGTTGCCGAAATCACGGCCATGGGCGGGCAGGCAGTTGCGCTGCAGGGTGACATGACCAAGGAAGCAGAGGTCAAAGCCCTGGTGGCAAAGACCGTCGAGACCTTCGGCAAGGTCGACAGTCTGATCCACGTAACGGGGGGCATTCTGGCGCGGGTGCCGATGGCAGAGACGACACTGGATCACTGGCAGGCGGTGATGGATATCAACCTGACCTCCTTTATGCTGGCGGTGCGCGAGTGCCTGCCCCATATGCCCGAAGGCGCCTCGATTGTTGGCTTCGCGTCGCAAGCGGGCCGCGATGGCGGTGGGCCAGGTGCGTCGGCCTATGCCGCATCAAAAGGCGCTTTGATGACACTGACACGTAGCCTGGCAAAGGAGCTGGGGCCAAAGATCCGGGTGAACTCGCTATGCCCCGGCATGATCGACACCGATTTCCACAACATCTTTACCAAACCCGAAGTCCGCACCCATGTGGCCAATGTGACCCCGCTCAAACGCGAGGGGACATCGCAGGACGTGGCCAAACTGGCGGTCTTTCTGGCCTCGGATGATGCCGCATTTGTGACGGGAGCCAACGTGGATATCAACGGCGGTATGCTGTTCTCATAAACAGACTGCTCTGTCTTACTACCGCAGCCCTATGGGCGCAGATCCAACCCTGAGAAGGCCGACAGATGAAACCAAGTGGCAGACACCTGATCGCAGGGACATGGATTGGGATGGACGAACAGTTTATGTCCGATCCCGTCGAGGGCGCGGCGCAGAGCTTCTCTGTCGGGACCGTGGATCTGGTCGATCAGGCTGCGCTGGCGGCCGAAGACGCTTTTTGGAGCTATGGCTCTAGCACAGCTGAGGATCGGGCGGCGTTTCTGAATGCCATCGCGGATGAGATTGAAGCTCGTGCAGAGGCCATTACCCAGATCGGCTGTGCGGAAACTGGTCTGCCTGAGGCGCGCCTTCAGGGCGAGCGCGGGCGGACCACGGGGCAGCTGCGGATGTTTGCGGCTCATATCCTGGAGGGCAGCTATCTGGACCGTCGCCATGACGCGGCTCTGCCGGATCGTGTGCCACAGCCGCGCCCTGATCTGCAGCTGGTTAAACGCCCGATTGGCCCGGTTGCGGTCTTTGGCGCCTCAAACTTTCCCCTCGCATTTTCGACTGCGGGGGGCGATACGGCCTCGGCCCTGGCTGCGGGCTGCCCGGTCGTTCTGCGGGGCCATGCGGCGCATCCCGGATGCGGAGAAATCATTGCCGAAGCGATTGATGCCGCCATGCGCCGCTGCGGCGTGCATCCCGGTGTCTTTTCCTTCATTCAGGGCGGCGGCTTTGAGGTTGGCCAGGCCCTGGTGCAGCATCCTTTGATAAATGCCGTTGGCTTTACTGGGTCGCTCCGGGGCGGGCGCGCTTTGTTCGATCTCTGTGCCAGACGACCCGAACCTATTCCTTTCTTTGGTGAACTTGGCTCGATCAACCCCATGTTCCTGTTGCCTCAGGCGCTGTCAGCGCGGGGCGCAGATATCGCAAAGGGCTGGGCAGCTTCGCTGACTATGGGGGCGGGACAGTTCTGCACCAACCCCGGTGTCGTTGTTCTGGTTGATGGCCCGGAGGCTGATCTGTTTCAGGCAGAGGTGTTGCAGGCGCTGCAGGCCCAGGGCGCTCAGTCGATGCTGACCAAGGGGATCGCGGCGGGATATGCGCAGGGGTGCCGGGACATTGCAGCGGCGCAGGGGGTGACTCCTTTGCTGAACGCAGAGGCTGCGGATGATCGTTCTGCCACGCCTGCGATCTTTGTTACGACTGGCGCCGCATGGTTGGCGAATGAAGAGTTGGCGCATGAAGTCTTTGGCCCCCTTGGCATCATTGTGCGCCTGGCTGATATGGCGGCGATGCAGGCCGTAGCAAAGGGTTTAAAAGGCCAGTTGACCTGTACCCTTCACTGCGATGAGGCAGATCGCGCCGCCGTTGCAACCTTGCTGCCGATTTTGGAGCGCAAGGCGGGGCGGCTCCTGGCGAATGGGTTCCCGACCGGCGTCGAAGTTTGTGATGCGATGATGCATGGCGGCCCCTATCCGGCCTCGACCACCTTTGGAACAACATCCGTTGGTACCATGGCTATACAACGCTGGCTGCGGCTGGTCTGCTATCAGGATTTGCAGGGGTTTGTCAGCTAGTCTGACCCACCTGTTTTCAACAACTTGCGCTGGGCATCAAGGTGCCTAGTGTGCGGGGCTGGACCTCGTCTAACCGCAAAGAACAAGGAAGGGCCAAAGATGACTATGAATAAACCACGGGTTGGGGAACCCATCGGAAAAATGGAATTCCAAACGGTCAATGGCGAGACGTGCACCATTGGGCAGGCCAAAGACCGCTGGACGATGGTTTTTGTCTACCGTGGTCGTCACTGCCCCAGGTGCAAGCGCTTCCTGAATAAGCTGAACGCGGTTTTGTCCCAGTGGCAGGCGGTGATGGATGTGGTTGTTGTCTCTTCCGACAGCAAGGAAAAGGCTGTGGCGGACAAGGCAGAATTCAGTTGGGATTTTGATCTCTGCTATGGGCTGACGGTGCCGCAGATGCGCGCGCTGGGGCTTTATGTCTCCGAGCCCCTGTCTGAGGCGGAAACCTCGGATCTGTTTGCTGAACCGGGGGCCTTTGGACTGCGCCCCGACGGCACATTGATGCTGGTTGATATCTCAAACGGCCCAGCAGCGCGCCCCGATCTTGAGGAGTTGCTGGATGGCATGAGTTTCAATATTGAGAACGACCGTCCGGTACGAGGACTGGCCTGACAAGAGGACTGGCCTGACAAGAGGGCTGGCCTTAGATGAAGACTGGCCTGACGCGAAGTTTTGGTTTTACATTGCCCCAGCCCCAGAGAGCCAACTCCGGGGCTGGGGCTGGGGCTGGGGCAATAGCTTCTGCGCCCTGTCTTGCAAAAGGAGGAGCTGCTTTGGCACTGCAGTCGACCAAAGCTATAAACATTTGAACTCGTTAAAAACTATTAACACTGTAACTCGTTAAAAACTGGACCGGTTAGATCTCATGTGCCCAGGGTGGGTTCGCGCCAGCTCGTGAGACCGTGACGCCAGACACTTTGATTGCGAACTTCAGGGCCTCTTCGACGGTCTTGCTGTCAGGGTTCGACGTGAACTCTTTGTTCAGGGCACCGCGCGCATGCAACAGATGCAAAATGCCTGCGTTGAAGGTATCACCTGCACCGATTGTGTCGGCCACCAAAACCGCAGGCGCAGGCGCCCGCGCGATGCATTTGGAGCCACGATATGCCATGCCGCCCTGCGCGCCTTTGGTGACAAACACCAATGTGTCGCGCTCCCCGACCAGCTGCTTCAATTGCTCTGCGGTGTCGGGCTGGTTGGGAGCCAGCCAGTCCAGGTCTTCATCAGACAGTTTCAGGATGTCGCTATGGGCGATCATGTCATGCAAACGGGCGCGGTAGCCTGCCTCGTCGGTGATAAAAGCCGGGCGGATGTTTGGGTCGACCATTGTCAGGCAGTCGCCTGACCGGCTGCGCATCAAGCTGTGCAGGGTCGAGGCGGTAGGCTCTGTGCACAGGCTGATGCCGCCAAAAAACATCGCCACGACCTGCTCTAGATCCTGCGGAATATCCGCCGCGGTCAACGATGTGTCGGCAGAGTTTTCGGCATAAAACGTATATGTCGCCTGGCCTTCCGTCAGCTCGACAAATGCCAATGTGCTGGGGGCCTTGCGCGAGACGAGATGATCCGTTTTGACCTGGCTTGCGTGCAATTCATCCTGCAACAGTTTGCCAAACAGGTCGTCTGACACCCCGGTATACAGCCCGACATCAGAGCCAAGGCGCCCCAAAGCAATGGCCGTGTTAAACACAGCTCCGCCGGATTTTGGAATGAAACAGGCCTCACCGGTGGTTGAGGTCGAGGGTATCATGTCGATCAGGGCTTCGCCGCAACAGAGGATCATTGTGATCTACGCGCTCCTAAATCCGCTGCTCAGTGACGCTGTTGAAGCGGTGAACATTTTTCTCCAGCGCGTAAAACGACAGCTCCTGACCGGTTTTTAGCGCGTCTGATCGCTCAATCTTGGCAACAAAAGACGTGCCACTTTGCTGCACCAGATGGGCCAGGACATATTCTCCCAGGTTCTCCAGCAGCTCTATCGTCCCTGTGATGGTGGCTTTGTCTGCTTCACAGGGCAAAAGATGCTCGGGCCTGATGCCCATGGTCTCATCTGCGGCCAGAACCTGGCCGGGGCGCAGGTCGTCGGCTGTGAAAAAATTCATCTTTGGGCTGCCGATAAAGCCCGCAACAAACATGTTGCTGGGATGGTCATAAAGATCCGTGGGCGAGCCCACCTGCTCAATGCGACCATCGCGCAGCACAACGATCTTGTCTGCCAGGGTCATCGCCTCGACCTGATCATGGGTCACATAGATCATGGTCGAGCCAAGCCGCTCGTGGAGCTTGGAAATCTCGATGCGGGTCTGCACGCGCAGGGCGGCGTCCAGGTTCGACAGCGGCTCATCAAACAAGAACACCTTGGGGTCGCGGACAATTGCGCGCCCAATGGCCACGCGCTGGCGCTGGCCACCGGACAAATTGCGCGGGCTGCGGTCCAGATAGTCGGTGATCTGCAGCACTTCGGCGGCAGCTTTCACCCGACGATCGATCTCTGCCTTTGGCGTTTTGATCTGTTTCAGCCCAAAGGCCATGTTGTTGTAGACGGTCATGTGCGGATACAAAGCATAGGACTGAAATACCATGGCGACGCCACGTTTGGCGGGGGCGATCTCGTTCACCTCTTGCCCGTCAATCGCGACAGAGCCCGAGGTGATCTCTTCCAGCCCGGCGATCATCCGCAGCAAGGTAGATTTGCCACAGCCAGAGGGGCCAACGAAGACCGCAAATTCGCCATCTTCGATATCAAGATCAACCCCGTGCATCACATCGATGTTGCCGTAGGATTTGCGCAGATTACGGATGGTCAAATTGGCCATGATTGTTCCATTTCTTTGATCGCAGCACGCAGGGCATCTGCAAATTCGGGATAGTGCGCGGGCAGGTCGCCCCATAACTGTTTGGAGTGAATAAATGCGTCGGGCTGAAGCATGGCTTCAAGCATGGGCCAGCTTGGCTCTGCATAGTCAAAGGCAATCTTTCCGGCGCGCACGTGTTGGGCAAAGACATACCAACTGGCGATGCTTCGGATGCCATGCCGGGGCAGGGTGCCCTGGCGCAAACATCCCTCAAGCGTCGGACGGATGAAAATCGGAAACTTTGCCACACCATCGGCGCAGATCCGGGCCACGGTGTCGGCAATCGCCGGGTTTTTGAACCGCGCCGCAATACTGTCGAGATAGGCCTCTTTTGAAAACGGCAGATCAAGCGTCAGCGCAGGCAGCACCTCTGTGGTCTCATAGGCCCAGAAATGATCAAACAGATCCGGCACCGACATCGCCTGATCAAAGGTTTGAATGCCGTGCAATGCTGCCAGGTATGTCAGGCAGGTATGGCCGCCATTCAGCACTCTGATTTTTGTTTCCTCAAAGGGGTCAACATGCGGGGTCACGGTGACGCCCACAGAGGCCAGATCGGGCATGTCAGAGGCAAAGCGATCTTCCAGCACCCATTGCACAAAGGCCTCCGCCATCACCGGGTGCTGCACAGGCTCTTGGGTCAGTTGCGACAGATTTTGCGCGAGCTCTTGGGTTGCGCGCGGAGTGATCCGGTCTACCATAGAGCAAGGGAAAGCTGCGTTTTCGGCAACCCAGTTGCGCAGCTCATCCAGCCCAAGGGCGGCGAGATATGCCAGAAAGTTTCGCTGTAACATCTTGCCATTGATGCGAATATTGTCGCAACAACAGATCGTTATCGGCGCGTCAACGGCCTCTTTTCGCCCCTGTAGTGCAGAGGCCAAATAGGCGTAGACACTTGTGCCCTGACCGCCTGCAATTTCAGCTGAAATAACAGGATCAGTCAGGTCCAGCGCGCCGTTGGGGTCGGTATAATAGCCGCTTTCGGTCACTGTGATCGTGACCAGTTTGACCGAGGGGAGGGAAAGAAAGCCCTCGGATGCGGCGCGCCCCGCTGTCCAGTCTGCAAAGGCGACATGGCTGCGCACCCGCGTAAGCGCAACCTCACCGTTTGGAGCCACGGATTTCAAAAGGTAGCCTTTGTCGTCTGCCTGGTGTTCGGCGAATGTTACGGATTCTGCAGCGCGCAGATTGACCGCAGCAATGCCCCAGTTCAAATCCCCCGACCGGTCCATGTAGCTGTCGATATAGACGGCCTGATGTGCGCGGTGAAAGGCGCCATAGCCCAGGTGCACAACACCGATTGCGCAGTTGGCCTGCTCATAAGTCGATGCCGCAATCCGCGGCATGTTTACAGTGTTCATGAGGAAGCCTCCGGTGCAGGCGTCAGATCCCGCTGTGCCATTTCGCGGTAGGCAGTCGGCGTCATGCCCTTCATTTTGAGGAACTGGCGGTTGAAATTGGCCAGATTTTGAAACCCGACCTGATAGCAGATCACCGTCACCTGATCATCGGTCGCATAGAGCATGCCACAGGCCTGGCCGATGCGGACACGGTTCACAAATTCCACAAACCGATGCCCAGTGGTGGCCTGAAAATTCCGCCGGAAGGTGGCCTGGGTCATGCCCGCCATATTTGCTGCGGCATCAATGGAAATATCCTCGCTAAAGTTCTGCACGATGTAGTCAATCACCTGTCCTACTTTGGCTTGCTTTCCGTTGCCTTCCGGCTGGTTGATCTTGACCACAGACAGCAGTTTGCGCTCTGCATGTTCATTCAGCCGGACCAGAAAGCGGATAAAGGCCAGAATGCGTTCCGGGCCTTTGCTGTCGCGGATTGCTTCCATGTGGCCGCGCGCAAAGGTTGGGTTGAAGTTGAGGAATTCAATACCGGACTGTGCGGTCAACAGCATCTGGCGCAGCTCGCGGAACTCGGTAAAGGCGGCTGCCAGGCTGTCGACGCTGGACTGGCTGAACTGCACCAGCATGTCGCGTGTGTCGACTGGAGTTTTCCAGACGTCGTCGGTGATCCAGTTATGCGGCAGGTTTGGCCCGGTCAAAAACAGCGTCCCCGGCGAGAAATCACCAATGTAGTCGCCAACAAATGCTTTGCCACGGGTGGCGACAATCAGGTGCAGCTCATATTCCGCATGACTGTGCCAGCGACACAACTCGGTTGGCCAGCCGTGCTCAAGATACCGCAGAGAATGCCGGTTCCGGTCAACAATTTCGATTTCGGGCTGAATAATTGACATGACCTATCTCAACATATTTGCGGCGTCTGTGTGGGGGCGAAAGGCAGGCAGGGTCACTTGACCGCGCCAAAGGTAAGGCCCTGCACCAGTTGTTTCTGGCAGAACCAGCCCAAAACGATGATGGGGCCAACTGCGGCCGTGGACACGGCCGAGAGGCGGCCAAAGAACAAACCCTCGGGGGCCCGGTTGCCTTCGATCAATTTGGACAAAGTGGCCGCATCGGTGGTTGTCAGGCGCACAGTCCAATAGGCTTCGTTCCAGCAAAAGATGAATGTCAGCAGCGCGGTAGAGGCCACGCCCCCCCATGCCAGCGGGATAAGAATATCCTTGATCTCACCCCAGGTGCTGACGCCGTCCATTTTTCCGGCTTCAATGATCTCTTTCGGGATCTCTTTAAAGTAGGTGAACAGCATCCAGATTACGATGGGCAGATTGATGAGGCAGAGGACAAAAATCACCAGGAAATGCGTGTCGAAAACACCGAGGAAATTCTTGGTCAGGAATGTCATCGGATAGAGCACCGCAGCAGCAGGCAACATCTTGGTCGACAACATCCAGACCAGAATGTCTTTGGTGTGGCGGCTGGGATTAAAGGCCATTGCATAGGCCGAGGGTACACCAACGATCAGGGCAAACACCGTGGCAAAGACTGAGGTGATGACCGAGTTGGCAGCAAAGCGCCAATAGTCGTAGTTCTCGGTCATGTTCAGGTAGTTGTCCAGGGTCGGTTTGAACGCGAACAAATGCTCGGGCTTGACCGCATCGGCGTCTGTTTTGAAGCTGGTGAAAACCATCCAGAAAATGGGAAAGAAAAAGATCAGTGCGATACCCCAGGCCAGCAGCGGCCAGAAGATCCTGGAGAAAGTGGAGGTTTGTGCTGAGAGAGCCATTATATGTCTCCTAATCCATCAGGCTTTTGCCAACCATGCGCAGCAGGAAGATCGCTACGATGTTGGCAAGGATGACTGCGAGAATGCCGGTCGCGCTTGCGGCGCCAATGTTGTTGGTGCTGAACTCGCCAATCAGATAGGGCAGGTTCTTGTTGCCATTGCCGCGACTGACAATTTCGATCTCTGCGTAAAGTGAGAGATGAAAAATCGACTGGATCATCACGACGATCGCGATGGGGCGCCCGAGGTGGGGCAGGGTCAGATTGCGAAACCGCGACCATGCGTTGGCGCCATCCAGAATGGCCGCTTCTTTTTGGCTTTCGTCCTCGGACTGCAGTGAGGTCATAAAGATCAGCACGGCAAAGGGCGTCCATTGCCAGGTCACCATGATGATGACGGCATAGGCCGAGGTTTGCGTGGCCCGGAATGAGATGGGCTCAAATTCTGGCCAGAGCGAGAAGAAACTGCCCAGCAGAGGAAAGTCGCGCAGCCCGTCGATGATGTCATTCAGACCGGCAACTGCAATGCCATTCAGCCCCAGAACCGGATCGAGGATCATATTGATCCACAACACGGCATTGACCGCAGGCATGACAAAAAACGGCGAGATCAGCAGTACACGCACAATGCCACGGCCCGGGAAGCTCCGGTTCACCAGCATGGCCAGGGCAAGGCCCAAAGTGACGGTCAGAACAAGAATGCTGCCAACGATGAAGAGGCTGTTTTCAATCGCAAACCAAAAGTCCTTGGCCTTGAACAATACATATTCGTAATTGCCAAGCCCGCGCCAGTTGCTCAGGCTTGGTTTGGTCCACTCAGGGCGGCTCAAGCTGTTGAGAACGTATCGAATAAAAGAAAAGTAGAGCGTCATGCTAAGCGGGACAAGCATCCATAACAGCAGCAGCACAACGGCCGGAGTTTGCAGCAAGCGCGGAAGGGATCTGTTGGCCATGGGGTGCCTTTACGATGCGACAAAAGGGGTGGGAAAGAGAAGGAACTGGCCCGGTAGCTGTCTACCGGGCCAGTGTGTCGGTCCGAGGCTTAGTAGTAGCCAGCTTCGGACATGATGGCGTCAGCCGCCGCTTGCGATGCTGCCAGGGCTTCGTCTACGGATTTGGCACCGGAAAGTGCTGCTGCAATTTCCTGGGCAACGGCAGAGCCGACTTCTGGGAACTCAGGGATCGACGCGAATTGCACACCAACATATGGCTTGAGATCCGTGGCTTCAGGTGCGGCAGATCCAATGGCTGCCATTTCTGCTGCTGCAAAACCAGCAACCGCCTGGAACTCTGGGTAGGCATAGGTGGAGGCACGCGTGCCTGTTGGCACCGATCCCCAGCCAAAGTCGGGGTGGTTTGCAACGGCCTGGATATAGGCTTTGGAGGTTGCCCATTCGATGAAGGCATGTGCGGCTTCAGAATTTGGCGATCCGGTTGGAACAGCCATAGCCCAGGCCCAGAGCCAGTTTGCCCCAACTGGATTGCCGGCATTTGGCGACTGCGCGTAGGCAACGCCGTCTACTTCGAGGAAGGAGGCCGCGATGGTGGCATCAATCCACATGCCGCACTTGCCTTCGTTATAAAGAGCAAGGATTTCGTTGAAGGAATTCCCCTCAGAGCCGGGAGGGCCATATGTGCCCAGCAGGTCAACATAAAAATTGATCGCAGCTTTCCATTCGTCGCTCTCAAGCGTGGGGTGCATGTCTTTGTCGAACCAGGCCCCGCCAAAGGAGTTCACAACCGTTGTGACAAAGGCCATGTTGTCGCCCCAGCCGGGCTTGCCGCGCAGGCAGGCGCCATAGACGCCAGCGTCCGGGTTATGCATGGCCGCCGCAGCCGCCTTGATGTTGTCCCATGAATCGTTGTCGCCAACCGTGACGCCAGCAGCGTCGGTCAGGTCTTTGCGGTACATCACCATGGAGGATTCACCGTAGAACGGTGCCGCATAGAGCGTGCCATCATGAGACAACCCGTTACGCATTGCTGGCAGCATGTCGTCAACATCGTACTCAGCACCAAAGCTCAGGGGCTCGATCCAACCTGCGGCGCCCCAGATTGGGGCTTCTTGCATGCCGATGTTGATAACGTCGTACTGGCCGCCACCGGTCGCGGTGTCAGATGTGACCTGCTCACGCAGAACACCTTCTTCCAGGGAAACCCAATTCAGGCTGACCCCGGTATCGGCCGTGTAGGCTTCGGCAACCTTCTGCATGTTGATCATGTGACCGTTGTTAACAATCGCGATTGTCAGTTCCGTTGCGTGGCTTTCAGATACCGCAAAGGATGCGCTGGCGACGCCAAGGGTCAGGCCGACCGCCGTATTCCTTAAAAATTCCATGGTTTCCTCCCAAAGGTTTTTTTAAACCGCCTTTTGGGCGGTGCGTACCTATAGGGTGGGCAAAATTATTAAACCTGACCTATACGATTCTGACAAGTTTGCATATAATAGAGCCTCAAAAGTCCTGTATTACCCCATTTTTCGCAAGAAAAGTATGTGAGAGGCCCCGGGGATCTTGCGGGCATTAACTAATTTTTCCGAATGCTTTGTGCAACAAACAGTACCGTGAGGCTGCTGCACCACGGCAATTAGAGCGGGTTCAGGAGCCTCTTTTGCTCCTCCCTTCTAAACGCAGTGGTCCGTTTCAGCACAGCGGCCACCTTGAAATACGCGCTATGCGGGATCTCCGCTGCCCCGTGCTATGGGTGCGCAGCACACAATTCTGACAGGCGTTTTGTGTTAGAAATCATCAAATTCAGGGACATTTCCAAGTCTCACCAAGAAGGTTGGTGCTCCGACTTCACCGGAGTTCTGGTCCTCAACGACCATATAGGCATCCGCACCTGCGCAGTCGTCTGAGCGAAATTCCCGTTCCGCGCGCTCTTGTGCCTGTTGCTCTGAGGTGTACTGGAGCTGCTTGTCTATTTTCAGACTGAGCAGCCCTGCGCCGGGGCCTGCCTTTTCTACGTATGTTTGGCAGATATAGTGAACCTTCTCAGTGTTTTCTGTAGAATCTGACATGGAGGTTTCCTCGGTGGGGTATTGGAGGGAATAGGCGCCTTACAAGGGCGTGTAACGGCCTGAAAGGTGTCATTCAGGTGCAATCTCAATCTATGTGATTGGCAAGGCTTTCAAGCCATATGTGCTCAACTTGGGGGGCTGTATAATTTTGATCGCCGCCTGCTCTGGGCCAAAGGCTTGGCTGGCGAGGCCCGCCCCCGCTTTGGTCGTTGCTTCATCGGCGCGAGATAGCGCTGGTCTGCACCATCAATTTGCTGACAACAGAATCCGGGATTGCCTCTGCAGCATAGGTGAATGTGCCGCATGTTCTGACCTCTTCGGCCGCCCGCATCAAAGCGCCGATTGCAGCCCGTGCAAAGGAGCCTCCAACGCTGATACGGCGCACGCCTGCCTCTGACAGCTCCTCCACTGAATAGGTGTTGCCCTGCAGCCCCATAAGCACGTTGACCGGTTTGTCGACGGCGGCGCAAACAGTCCTGATTGCCGCGATGTCGGGAAGGCCGGGCGCATAGAGGACGTCTGCTCCGGCCTCTGAGAATGCCTGCAGCCGCTTGATTGTATCGTTTAAATCGGGCTTGCCCCAAAGGTAGTTCTCGGCCCGTGCCGTCAGAATGAACGGCAGGCCCGCAGCTGCCTCTGCAGCCGCCTGGATGCGTTCAACCGATTGGTCTATATCATAAATCGGAGAGGTCGGGTCGCCGGTGGCGTCTTCGATTGATCCGCCAACCAGTCCGAGCTTTGATGCCATGCGAATGGTTTGCGCACAGATTTCGGGTGTCACGCCAAACCCATCTTCAAGGTCAGCAGAGACAGGCAGATCAGTTGCCGCAACAATTTCGGCCGCATTCGCAAGCAACTCATCACGGCTGAGGCCTGCAATGGAGTCACGCTTGCCTTTGGAAAAAGCGTAGCCTGCGCTGGTGGTGGCAAGGGCTTCAAAGCCCAGGCTCTCCAGCAAACGCGCCGATCCTGCGTCCCATGCATTGGGAATGACAAAGGCCTGATCCTGCGCATGCAGGGATTTGAGGCGCTGATATTTTTGTTGTTGATCGGACATTGCTATCCCCCTGAAACTGGTTGCCAAGGCTAATATAACCAGCCAGAACAAAAGGGAAACATATTTGTTTTTGATGCAAGCGTTTACCGCTCTGCGTCTTTGTGGGGCGCATCATAGGCAGGGCAAGCTGTATCAAGAGAAATCTCAGACGCGCAGGGTGCGCAGGGCGCCAAAAGGTCTCTCTTCGTCCCGTGCGCATGCAAGATCAGTCCAGATCGGTCCAGGGCCAGGGCTTTACGTTGCTTGCAGCGGTCTGGAACCGGGCGGCCTTGGCGATCCAAATTCCCAGATCGGTGCCAAAATCGGCCAGGCGTGGGTTTGCCCGCCTGTTGTTGACCATCATGACAACAAACTGAACAAGCGTCGCTACCCAGAGAACCGTTTGCGCCAGCGAGATCATGACTGCAATCAGCAGCATATAGATCAAACGCTGGAACATCGTATCGGGATGTTCAGGCTCTATCTGCTCGCCATGCAGGCGGCCCTCGATCTTGGTGTCGTCATTGTCCACTTTTCCAGTCCCCATTCTTTACCCTGACCTTGTACAGACAAACCACTATTCCGCCTTTTGAGCAATACGGTCTTCAGACTGCGAAACCGGCGAGGCGGCAGGGTGAGGCTCTGACACGTGCCATGAACATAGGCAGCACGCAGGTCTATCCTACCATAAAGACATCATAGCGCGTGGTCTTGCCGTTGATTTGGTGGCTACATTTTTGCAGTCCCGCGATGGCGTCAGCCTTGGCCGGCCATTTCAAAACCACGCGATTGCGCGCGTGTTTGAGGGCAACTTTGACCAGATCCGCGGCGTCCTCATCGGTGCCCACAATGTCGCGAACCTGGCGTAGCTCGCGCTTTACCAGTGCGGATTTGTTGCGGGGCGGGTGCATCGGGTCGATCAGAATGGCGTCGGCGGCCAGATCAGGAATCAGATCTTTCGCATCGCCCTTGAGCAGGGTCATACGGTTGATGATGTCGCGAAACTGACCGCCTTCGCGCAAAGCCCGTTCCATGCCGTCCGCCAGCAGGGCATGCATTGTCGCTGAGCGCTCTATCAATGTGACCTGCGCCCCCAATGACGCCAACAGAAACGAATCACGCCCCAAGCCCGCAGTTGCATCCACAATCAAGGGAGTTTTGCCAGCGCGCAGCCCCATCGCCTTGGCGATATCCTGCCCCCGTCCGCCGCCAAACTTCAGGCGGTGCGCAACTGCGCCGGTGACAAAATCGACCCGTAACTCCACCGATTTTTGTGTCATGCGGCCTTCATTCTTGTCTGTCTTACCTGCTGCAACCGATGTTACCTAAGTCTGCTTTCCGGTCAAAGGCCGCTCTTCAGAGACTGAAAGCCCCCTGTTCTGTCTCGCTGATAGCGCATTGGCCGGGGGATGGCGATGGGAGAGCGCTCAATAGGCGCCTTTGCTGGACAACAGGCTTAGCGGGGTGCGGAACAGGATTTTCAGGTCGAGCCAGAACGACCAGTTCTCGATGTAGTACAGGTCGTGTTCAAACCGCGCCGTGAGCTTTTGGGGATCATCGATTTCTCCCCGCCAGCCGTTGATCTGGGCCCATCCGGTAATCCCTGGCGGCAGGCGATGGCGGGCAGAGTAGCCGTCAACGATTTTGGTAAAGCGTTCCTGTTGGCTGGACATGGCTTCAACCGCATGTGGGCGGGGCCCGACCAGGGAGAGATCCCCTCGCAAAACATTGAAAAGTTGTGGTAACTCATCAATAGAGCTGCGCCGCAAAAAACGACCAACCCGGGTCACACGGGGATCCCCGTGTGTCACCACCTGCCGCGCCATGGGATCGGCCATCTCCGTATACATTGAGCGAAATTTGAGGATCTCGATTGTCCGGTTATTGTAGCCATGGCGGAGTTGGCGAAACAATACAGGCCCAGAGCTTTCGAGCCGGATCGCGACAGCCGCGATAATCAAAACCGGCCACAACAGCGCCAGGGCAGCAAGCGCAAAGAAGACATCAAAAAGACGTTTGGTCAGCCGGCATTTGGGTGAAAAACTCCGTTTCACCGCCTCAAGAAAGGCGACCTGGCCGGGGCGGGCAAAAGCATAGTCATTGCTATAGGTCGACAGTCTGACCTCAACAGGCAGGATGCGAAATTCGTCCAACAGCCACTTGATACGCTTTTCGGCCGCGCAGGGCAGGGCAATGATGACCAGATCAATTTCCGATGCCCGGACAAAGGCGACAAGGTCGTCGTATCCGCCGATTTTTGGGATGCCCAAAATCTGCTTGGGGGACCGCGCGTCCTCCCGGTCATCAAAAATGCCATAGAGGCGGATGTCATTGACCTGGCGTTCGCCCAGGCTGCGGATGAGGCGGTCTGCCTCTTGCCCACCGCCGGCAATCACCGCCCGGCGCGCAATCAATCCGGTTTCGACGATCCATCTGACGACGATCTGCGCCCCGTAGCGTGTAGGGAAAATCGCCACGACCAGACTGATCGCCGCTGACAAAAGCGTGGCGCTGTAACTCGCAATTGGAGCCAGAGCAAGAAAGGCAAGCAGCGGCGCGGTCACACACAGAGCTGTGCGGGTGATAAAGGTGGTTCGGTTGGCCATGATTGTACTGCTGTAGCCACCGGTCGCAGCCATAGTCGTGACGACAATGGCAGCCCCCAGCGCGGCCCATCCGGCAGCAATCACAGGGGTAAACTGTTCAGCCGGGCTGGCGCCATACAGCGCGAACCAAAACGCCAGCATCAAGACCGGAAGATCAATGCAGATGGCGACGCAGGCGAGCCAAAGAGGCTCTAAGGCCCCACGCTGTAAGCCGAATGCCACATTTTGTGCGGCTTCGTTCAATCTAATAGATTGCCCATCCACCTCTGTCACTTTGTGAAATATCCTGTCTTTTAATCTGCGAAATCAGCTGCTTTGGCTCGAACCATAGCCTTGAACCTCTTAAGGCCCAGTTATCGGGCATCGCAGGCCGCCGACTGTCTTTGCTGCACAAGGAAAAATGGCCCCTGAAATCAGGGGCCATTGCAGGACAGTCAAAATGGCAGGACAGTCAAAATGGCAGGACAGTCAAAATGTGCGGATGGGATCAGCTGCGTCCCTTCCACGGCACCAGGAAATTTTCGGCTTTGCGCATCAGAATATCGATGCCGTAGCCAATGATGCCGATCAGCACGATGCCGAGGATAACGATATCGGTCAGTTGAAACTTGGACGCGGCAATAATCATCATGCCAGCCCCTTTCTGCGCTGCCACCAGTTCGGCGGCGACAACCGTGCCCCAACAGACGCCCATGGCCACCCGCGCGCCGGTAAAGATTTCTGGCAGCGAGTTGGGCACAATAACATAGCGCATGATCTGCGCTTTGGAGGCACCCAGCGAGTAAGCCGCGTGGATCTTGGAAATATTGACCCCCGACACGCCCGCCCGGGCGGCGATGGTCATAATCCAGAGGGCTGCGAGAAACAGCAGGACAATCTTGCCGGTCTCCCAAATGCCAAACCAGATGATCACCAGCGGGATCAGCGCCAGCGGTGGCACCGGCCGCATGAATTCCACGATGGGATCAAACCAGCCCCGGAACCAGCCCGAAAGCCCCATGGCGTAGCCCAGGGGAATGCCGACCAGCGCGCCCAGAATAAAGCCAACGATAACACGGATCAGCGACCAGCCGAGGTGCTCCCAGAGCGAGAAGTTCTGATAGCCTTCGCGCGAGATCTCAAAGAAGCGCTCGACGACTTTCTCGGGCGATGGCAACCAGATCGGGTTCATCTGCATGCCCAGATCCGGCGTGTAGACAATAGCGCCTTTGGCGGTCAGGCTGATGCTGCCGTCGCCTGCATCAAAGCTGCCGTCTGACGCGATTGCGCTGCCATTTATGGCGGTAATCCTGGCGCCATCCTTGCGGCGGATCTCATCGTTTTTGTCAAACAGGATCGTGGCCGAGCGCGACGCGGTCATCGCCACGGCGTCATCCTTGGCAAAGCCGTCACCGGGGGGCACCTCAAAGGGATCGGCCTCTTCTCCAAAGGGGGCAACCCGGACAAACACGGTGGCCTCATCCTTTTGCCCCTCAGGCGTCTCAACCGTGTAGGTGAACTCGGTTTCGCCGGTAAAGGGACCAGGCACATGAAAGGGCAGCAGTTTGGAGCCGGTGAAGGCGGCCCAGATCACAAAGATCACCAGAACGGAGATGACCGAGGCGGCCCGGTCCGGTGTTACCGCGCTTTCGTCGCCAAAGGTCACGGTCTTAAGGCTGGTGAAATCCTTTTGCGAGGTCATGCTTTTGCGGATCATCTTGACCAGCAGGAAGGCTCCGACAAAGAGGGCGACATAAAAGAGCAGAACACTCATGCGACCTCCTCCGTGCGACCCATGATCTCTTCTTCCATTTCCCAGATCATCGACAGGATCTCATCGCGGGTCTCAGCAAAGCCTTCGGATTTTTTCACGTCCCGCAGATCGGCATTTACACCGCGTTCGGCAAAGGGCAAGCGGTATTCCTTGTGGATGCGACCGGGGCGCGGTGCCATCACCAACAGACGCTCGCCCAGCAGCAGGGCCTCTTCGACAGAGTGGGTGATCAGGATGATGGTCTTGC
Source organism: Phaeobacter sp. SH40 (assembly GCA_965641885.1). Classification (GTDB taxonomy): domain Bacteria; phylum Pseudomonadota; class Alphaproteobacteria; order Rhodobacterales; family Rhodobacteraceae; genus Pseudophaeobacter. The sequence continues at coordinate 1,057,939 of OZ282574.1, forward strand.
CGGTCTCTTTCCAGAGCTTCAGCACCAGGCCCTGCATCTTTTCACGGGTCAGCGCGTCCAGCGCGCCAAGGGGTTCATCCATCAGAATAATGTCGGGCTCATTGGCGAGGCAACGGGCCAGAGCCACACGTTGCTGCATGCCGCCCGACAGCTCATAGACGGCTTTTTCCTTGAAATCCTGCAGCCCCACGACCTCAAGCAGGTGGTCCGCGATCTTGTCGCGTTCGGGTTTGGGCATGCCTTTCATGCGGGGGCCGAAATCAACGTTCTGGCGCACGTTCATCCACTCAAACAGCGCGCCCTTCTGAAACACCATGCCGCGTTCTGCATCTGGGCCAGTGACCATATGGCCATTCAGCTCGATCTTACCTTCGGTGGGTGCAAGGAAGCCTGCGAGAATGTTCAAAAGCGTGGTCTTGCCGCAGCCTGAGGGCCCCAGAACCGACATGAGCTCACCTGGTTTTAGTGAAATCGATACGTCTTTCAGCGCCTGGACCGAACTGCCATTTGGCAGATCAAAGCGCATAGAAAGCCCGCTGATGTCCAATCCGTTCATGGCCATCCCCTTGCTGTTTTATGTGGAAAATGGCCCGGAAGAACCCGGGCCATATCGTGTCACGACTCTGACTTACTTGCTTGCGGCAAGCGGGCTGGTCTCAACCGCAGCTGCGTAAGATTCAAGCGCGCCTTCCATGCTGCCCGCATCGACAAACACATTTGCCACGCCGAGCATGAAGGTCTGGGCCGCGCCGCCCAGCCATTTGTCCGACAGCTGGTCCTCAACTGAGGGGAAGCTGAAGGTCGAGATGGTGGCCTCGGTATCAGCCAGATCCATGCCCGAGTCCTTGGCGATCACCGGCAGCATGACATCTTTTTTGTCGCCCGCGTTCCACATGGCGTTCATGTCGGCGGTCACCTTCAAAAAGCCAGCAACAAGGTCGGGCTCTTCAGTGACAAAGTTTGAGGGCGCCGTGGTGACGTCAAACACCAGAATGCCCAGTGCTTCTTTTTCGGCACCGGTCAGCAGGATGTTGCCATGCTCTTTCATCCGGCGCAGGGCGCCGCCCCAGCCGCAGACCATGTCCAGGTTGCCCTGGGCAAAAGCAGCTGCGCCATCCGCTGGCGCCATGTCAACGATTTCCATCGAGTTCACATCGACACCAAAGTGCTTCATCTGCGACAGAAAGCCGTAATGCGCGGCGGTGCCGATTGGCACGCCGACCTTTTTGCCTGTCAGCTCAGAGGCTGAGGTCTTGTCGATCTCAAGCCCCTCGGAGACAACACAGTTGTCATTCTCTGAATAGCTCACGGCCACGTCCAGTGCCTGCAGATCCTGCCCGGCAGAGGTGGCGACAACAAAGGGAGGAACGCCCTGGCTGACGGAAATGTGCACATCGCCCGAGGCCATGGCCGCAGACATGGCGGTGCCGGTGTCAAAGGCGACCCAGTTGATTTTGACACCCAGCTCTTTTTCATAGATGCCTTCGGCCTTGCCGTATTGGAATGGCATTGGCCACTCAAGGAAGTAGGCCACTGTCAGCTCGTCCAAGGCTGCCGCCTGAGAGGCAGTGAGCATGGCCGCAGCCGCAGCTGTCGAGGTCATCACGGACTTTAATTTTGTCAGTTTCATTTTTTCACCCTGTTGTCGGTTTGGTTTGATCTGTTGGGCAGTTTGGTCTGCCTGTTTTTTCTGTGGATTGCGGCGCTGGAATTGGGGCACTCGCAATCAGTAGAAAAAACTTAGCGAACAAAGCCGACCGGGCTGCACAAAATTGGGGGTTCCTGCAAAGCCGAAATGTAGTATCGGAAAAGTCGAATAAGGCGTCGTCTGGCGATCAGGGCTTTGCAGGCTTTGGGCGCGCGACGCCTGGGGTTTGAGAAAGGGTGCCGATGATAAATCGTTCGAAACTCAGTATGCGGTGGCTGGAGGTCTTTTTACTGGCGGCGCGGACTGGCTCTATTCAAAAGACGGCAGCGGAAAGCGGGCTGTCTCCCAGCACCGTCTCACAGCACCTGCACAGTTTGCAAGACAGTCTTGGCGTCGCCCTGCTGGACCATTCCAAACGCCCCATGCAGTTGACCTCCGCTGGGGTGATCTTTGCCCGCTATGTTGAGGATGGCATCCGGCTGATCCGCCGGGGCGAGACGGAGCTGACAACCGGCAACTGGGCCGAATCCCGCGACCTGCGTTTTGGTATGGTGGATGATTTTGACAGCGAAGTGGCGCCGGAGCTGGCGCAGTTCCTCGCCACGGCACTGCCAAAATGCCGCTTTATGCACTACACGCGGCCCAGCCATGCGATCTTGCAGCTTCTTGTGGAGCAAAAACTGGACGCGGCCGTCGCCACCCGCCCGTTGAGCGATATTCCGGGATTGGTAGAATACCGGCTGCTGCGTGATCCCTTTGTGGTGGCGGTGCCAAGCAGCTCGACCCTGAACGCTGAAGAATTTCTCAATGGTAACTCATCGCTGCCGTTTCTTCGCTATTCTGGGGCGCAGATTATTGGCAATCTCATCGAGATCCACCTGCGCCGCCTCAAGGTGACCCTGCCGAACCGGTTTGAGCTGGAGAGCAATCATTCGTTGATGGGACTGGTGGCCGAGGGCAGTGGCTGGGCGATTACTACCCCGGCCAGCTATTTCCGTGCCAAGCGCTTTCACGACCGGGTGACGCTTTTGCCGTTTCCAAACAAGGGCTTTGCCCGGAACCTTTCGCTGTTTAGCACCGATGTCTTTCCGCCCGGCATGGCCGAGGTTGTCGCCAGTGCCCTGCGCCGCCTGATTGCCCGTAACTTTACAGAGCCGGTGGTCGCAAAGGTTCCCTGGCTGGCGCATGAGTTTACTGTTCTGGGCGAGGATGCGCCGGGACCGGCCAAGACCGAAACCGAGGACTAAACCGAGGACTAAACCGGACCAGACTGGATCTGACCTGTTGGATCTGTCCTGTTAGATCTGGGGTTGATCGGGCTGAAGAGAGACTGTGCGCCGCGACAATCCGTAGGTTACATTCGGTTTTTCGCGCGGCGGTGCGCGCAGGCTTGACCAAAGCAGCTTCAGGGCCGCTGATCACTGTGCGGAAGCCCGGGAGTATCAGAGATGAAAACACGAACCAAAGTTGTCGTGATCGGCGGCGGCATCGCAGGCTGCTCGACCCTGTATCATCTGACCCAGGAAGGCTGGTCAGACGTGGTTCTGGTTGAGCGGGACGAGCTGACCAGCGGCACCACCTGGCATTCCGCGGCGCAGGTCACCAACTTTGGCATGAACCAAACCATGGTGGGGCTCAAAAGCCACTCGATCAGCCTGTACAAAGAGCTGGCAGAGGATCCCGACTATCCGATCAACTACCATCACGGGGATGGCGGCATTCGTCTGGCCAATACCCCAGAGCAGATGCAGGGCTATCGCCATTTTGCCTCGATGGCGCGGGGCATGGGGGTGGAGTTCGAGGTGATTGATGCGGCGGAATGCGGCCTCCGCCACCCCTTGATTTCCACTGACAACCTGATCGGAGGGCTATGGGATCCGCTGGACGGCGACATTGACCCGGCGCAGCTCTGTCAGGCGCTGGCCCGCCGGGCTAGAAAAGCGGGGGCCGAGATCTATCGTAACACCCCCGTCACGGGACTGATCCAGCACCGGGATGACACCTGGACGGTGCAAACCAGCAAGGGCGACATAGACTGCGATGTCATAGTGAACGCCTGTGGCTACCGCGTCAACGAGGTCGCGGCGATGATGGGGGTGCAGCACCCCGTCACTTCGATGGAACATCAGTATTTCCTGACCGAAGAGATCCCGGCAATCCGCGACGCAGACCATCGCATGCCGCTGCTGCGCTGCCCGATCTCGGACTACTATTGCCGACAGGAAAAGAACGGCTTGTTGGTCGGGTTTTATGAGCAGGACTGCAAGACCTGGGGCATGGACGGGATTGACCCCAATTTTGTCAACGCGCTGTGCCCGGATGATCTGGACCGGGTGACAGATGTGCTGGAAGGGGCCTTTGCCCGGATGCCTGCCTTGATGGAGACGGGCATTCATACCGTGGTCAACGGGCCAATCACCTATACCATTGATGGTGCTCCGCTGGTGGGGCCGATTCCCGGCAAGCGCAACGCCTTTTGCATCATCGGCTTGCGCGCTGGTCTGGGCGAGGGCGGTGGTCATGGCTGGCTTTTGGCACAGCAGATCGTGCAGGGCGAGGCCTGCTATGACACATGGTGCATTGATCCGCGCCGCTTTGGCCCCCACAGCAATGTGGAGCTGACCGCGCTGAAGGCGATAGAGGACTACCAGAACGAATTTCGCTTTCACTTCCCGCATGAACACCGCCCCGCAGGCCGCAATGCCCGCACCACGTCCCTGACCCCTGTCTTGGCCGCCGAAGGGGCCGCATTCACGGTGGTCAATGGCTGGGAGCGGGTGGATTACATCGAGCCAAGCGCCGATTTTAACCCGTCGCTGGGGTTTGATTTTGACGAAACATTCGATCTGGTCGCCGCCGAGGTGGCAACTGTGCAGCAGCGCGTCGGCCTGGCCGAGGTCAACGGCTTTAACCGGCTAGAGATCACCGGCGCAGATACCAATGCATTTTTGAACCGCATGTTCTGTGGCCGGGTCAGCAAAAAGCCGGGGCGCGTGGGGCTTGGTTATCTGCTGAACCATCACGGGATGATCAAAGGAGAGGCAACGCTGGCCAATCTTGCGGCCTCGGATAGCGGCGGGCCTGATCGGGTTTGGTACGGATCTGCTGCCGCAAGTGAGCTGCATGATCTGGATTGGCTGCAGGCGCATATTCGCGCCGATGAAGATGTCAGTATCAAGAGCCTCACCAGCGCGCAGACCATTCTGGTTCTTGCTGGCCCAAAGGCGCGCGAGGTGCTCGCGACTGCAGCCCGGGGCGACTGGTCTGCCTCGGCCTTTCCCTGGCTCTCAGCGCGCGAGTGTTTTATCGGCTATGCGCCAGCCACCGTTCTGGGGGTCAGCTTTTCGGGTGAGCTGGCCTATGAAATCCATGTGCCCAATGCTTCGCTCTATGCCGCCTATCTGGCCCTGCGTCAGGCGGGAGAGGCCTGCGGTCTGGGTCTGTTTGGCGCGCGTGCGGTTGACTCTATGCGAATGGAGAAAGGGTTTTTGCACTGGAAGGCGGATTTGTTGGTCGAGTTCGACCCGTTTGAGACCGGGTTGGATCGCTTTGTTAAACTGGACAAGCCTGATTTTGTGGGTAAAGCGTCCCTGCTGGAGCGGGCAGAGCAGGGGCCAAGAAAACAGCTGGTGAGTCTGGAGATTGACTGCCGCAAAGCCCCGGCGCAGCCGGGTGCCTCCGTGCTGCACAAAGGCGAGGTGGTCGGCACCATCACCTCAGGCGACTGGGGGCACCGGGTGGGCAAAAACCTGGCCTATGCCTTTGTCGCGCCCAGCCTTGCCTTGCCGGGCAGCAGCCTGATCCTTGACCATTTTGGTGCGCCGGTTGCAGCACAGGTGATCGCGCCCAGCCCCTATGATGCCCAGCATTCCCTGATGCGCAGCTAGGGGATCTGGACGCGCATAATCAGCGCCGTCCGGGGACTTGGTTTTCGAACCGTTTAAAGGCCAGGCCGATGAGGCCGGCAATGACCATATAGGCCAGTGCCAGCAGCAGCAGGGGCTCGTACACGATAAAGGTATCAGAGCGCACCCGCGAGGAGACCGCGTAGATCTCAACCACCGTGATGGTGGCGACCAGCGGTGTCGCCTTCAGCTGCAGGATGGTCTCACCGCCCAGGGTGGGCAGCACATTGCGGATCGCTTGCGGCAGCCAGATACGGCGGAACATGGTGAAGCGCGGCATGCCAAAGGATTTGGCAGCCTCCAGCTGGCCCTTGGCCACGCCTGAGAAGGCGCCGCGCATCACTTCGCCTTCATAGCCGGCATAGGACAGCGTCAGCGCCAGCACCGCATAGGGCCAGGCCTGCCGCAGATAGGGCCACAGCTCAGACGAGCGGATCCAGGGGAACTGAGGAAACAAAGACCCAAGCCCGTAGTACAACAGCCAGATTTGCAGCAAGAGCGGCGTGCCGCGAATGACGGTGCAAAAGACGCGCGCGGGCGCCGAAAGATACCAGGGCCCGATTGCCTGCGCGAGGCCCAGCGGGACGGCCAGCAAAAAGCCAAGGACAGTGGTGACCACAAGGATCCAGATCGTGGTCCATAGGCCTTCCAGTGCCAAGGGCGCATATTTGGGGATCCAGTCCCAGCGCAGCGACAGGGCACACCAGAGCACAAAGGCGGCAAACAGGGCCATCAGCACAATGCGATGCGGCTGCATCAGAGATTTTACGCTGCTCATGCGCCGCCCTCTTTCAGCGAGGGCTGGCCGCGCCGCGCCCATTTCTCAATTCGGGAAAAGACGGCGCCAGAGCAGAGCGTTACCATCAGATACAGCCCCCCGGCGGCAAGGAAGAAGGTGAAATAGGCACGGGTGCTGCTGGCCGCCTGTTTGGTCTCTAGTGTCAGCTCATTAAAGCCGACAACAGCCAAAAGGGCCGTGTCTTTGGTGGCGATCAGCCACAGATTGGCCAGCCCCGGCGTGGCAAAGGCCATCATCGCGGGTATAGTCACCCGGCGCATGGTCATCAAAGAGGGCATGCCATAGGCGCGGGCCGCCTCGATTTGTCCTGGTGGCACGGCCTGAATAGCGCCGCGCAAGATCTCGGTCGCATAGGCGCCTTGAACGATGCCCAGCACCCAGATGCCGGCGACAACGCCGCTGATCTCCACCCGGCCGTAGCCAAGAAGAGCTGAGGTTTTGTTGATCAAATCGGTGCCAACATAGTAAAGGATCAGGATCAGCACCAGCTCGGGTACGGCGCGGATCACGGTGGTATAAATGGCGAGCAGGTCCCGCAGGATCGGCCCGCCATAAAGTTTTCCATAGGCCCCGAAAAGCCCGATCACCAGCCCCATGCCAAAGGCACCCAGGGCGATCTGCAGTGAATTCGCCAGTCCGCGCAAAAGGTTTGCGCCCCAGCCAGGTGCCGAGAGAGACAGCAATGCCGCGCTCTCGGTCATCCCGAGCCATTCGAGGATAAGTTCCAAAGGGGAGACCTTATTCGCTGTAGATACTGGCGTTGAAATAACGCGCCGTGATGGCCTCATGGGTGCCATCGGCCAGAATGGTGGCAATGCCTGCATTCAAAGCAGCCTGCAGCTCAGCATCTCCTTTGCGGGTTGCGGCGCCTACACCACGGCCCAGGATCGAGATGTCATTGGCAACAGCGCCTTTGATTTCACAGCAGGACCCGGTGTCGGAGCCCACAAAATCTGCCATGGCGATGCTGTCTGCCTGGGTGGCGTCGATGCGACCGGCAAAGAGATCCTGGTTGGCTTCATCCTGGGTCTGATAGACGCGGATTTCGGAATCTTTGAAATATTCCTGCGCATAGGCCTGGTGAATGGTGGAGGCCTGAATGCCGATGATCTTGCCCGCCAGCCCTTCGGGGGTGGGCGCGATATCCATGGCTTTGTCCGCTGCAATCACTGCTGGGGTGTTGTAGTAGGGGTTTGAGAAATCAATGGTTTTCAGCCGCTCTTCGGTGATCGACATAGAGGCCATGATGGCGTCGATTTGCTGGCCGGTAAGGGAAGGGATGATGCCGTCCCAGGCCACGGGGGTCAGCACGCAGTCCAGTTTGGCGGCCGCACAAACGGCATCAATCACTTCGACTTCCCAGCCGACCCAGGTGCCGGAGGAATCCAGCGAGGCAAAGGGCGGGTAGGGCTCTGCTGCGATGCCGATTTTCACCTGATCGGCCTGGGCGGTAGCAGCGGTCACAGTCGCGAGCGTCAGGCCGGTGGCCAGAATTGTTTTGAGTGTCATGTTCTTTTCCCTGTTTTGGTTTTTCTTGTGTTGATCTTTTTATGATACGGATTTGAGGAACTGTTGCAGGCGCTCTGATTTTGGATTGCCAAAGACCTCGGCAGGCGGGCCCTGCTCTTCGATGCGCCCCTGATACAGGTAGACCACATGATCGGCGACTTCGCGGGCAAAGCGCATCTCGTGGGTGACCAGCAGCATGGTGCGCCCCTCGGCGGCCAGATCGCGGATCACGGTGAGGACTTCACCGACCAGCTCGGGGTCCAGTGCGCTTGTGGGCTCGTCAAACAGCATGACTGAGGGGTCCACCGCCAGAGCGCGGGCAATGGCGGCGCGCTGTTGCTGGCCGCCCGACAGAAAGGCTGGAAAGGCATCTTCTTTGTCGGCAAGCCCAACACGCTGCAACAAAAGGCGCGCCTGCGCGATGGCCTTGGTGCGCGGGACTTTCAGCACATGCACCGGGACTTCGATAACGTTTTCCAGCAGCGTCCGGTGCGTCCACAAATTAAAGGATTGAAACACCATGGCGAGGCGGGTGCGGATGCGTTCGATCTGACGCCGGTTGGCCGGGCTGCCATCGGCGCGCATTTCCACCTCTTCGCCATCAATAATGATCTTGCCGCCCGAGGGCGCCTCAAGGAAATTGATGCAGCGCAACATGGTCGACTTGCCGGATCCGCTGCCCCCGATAATGGCCACGACGTCACCCTGCCTGGCTGTTAGCGAGACACCCTTGAGGACCTCTAGCGTGCCAAAGGATTTGTGCAGATCCTCAATGCGCACCGCGTCTTTGACACGCGCGGGCTCTTGGAGGGGGGCTGCGGGGTCTTGGTCTGCGCTGGCAGCTGTTGGCATTGTTGGGCGTCCTTGGTTATTAGGGTAGTAAGGCTCAACCCTGTTAGTTATGCAAGTGTATAATTATTTGCGGGCACAGGGTAAATACAGAACTAGGGCCGGAAACGAAGAGGCAGGGATGAGCGAAGAGCGTCGAAAATTTACCCGCGAAAGCGCCGGGCAACGCAAACTGGCGCTGATTGCCGCGACGCTTGAACTGGTGGCCGAAAAGGGCGTGCGCGGTGCCACTGTGCGCGCCATCGCCGAGCGGGCTGAGGTGACACAGGGGCTGATAAGGCACTATTTTTCCTCAAAGGAAGAGCTGATCACGGCAGCCTTTGAACATCACATGACGCAGATGACAGACCTCACCTTTGCGCCAGCTGCCAGCGTCAAAGGCTCGGCGCGCGCGCAGCTCAGGGTGTTTGTTCAGTCCTCTTTGACGCCCCCTGTTGTGGATCCGCGCTCTATCGCTCTGTGGGCCGGGTTCCTCAATAAGGTGCAACAGGACGCGCAGATGAAGGAAACCCATGCCAGGACTTATATCTATTTTCGCGACCGACTGCAGGAGTTGATTCGTGCCGCCCTGCAGGAGGCGGGCATCGCGGCCGACCCCGAGCGCCTGTACCAGCTGGCCACCGCCAGCAACGCTTTGATCGATGGGCTGTGGATGGAGGGCGGTGCGCTGCCAGAGGCCTTTGCGCCGGGTGAGTTGTCTCAGATCGGCCTGACCTCGGTGGGCGCTATTATTGGCCTGCCGCTGGAAGCGTGATGTCGACGGGTAGGATCCGGTGATATCTTTCTTGTTCGGCCAGATCTTTCTTAATCTGCCAGAGCTGCAGCGCTGGGCATCAGGCTGGGCATCGTGCTGGGCACGGCGCTTCTCCACCAGGCCTCGCAGTTCTTCGCCGTGAGCTGATCTGCAAGGCCAATCCCGACCAGAGCCGTGCCGGTATCATGTTGAATTGGCTCAAGAGAAACCTGCTGGCCGACGCAGTGCAGCAGCCAGCCAGTGCCCCCTTGGCCCTGAATAAATCCTTTTAGCCGGTACAGTGCCGCGGGGCGGCTGCGTAAAGCATGGCGCAGTGCGGCCTCCGTCACGCTGGCAGAACTTTGATGGCTCCAGCGCATATAGCCGGGATGGGGCAGGGCTGTGTTGTGCGGAGTGATATGGGGCGTGATGTCGGCGCGCGCTAGGTCCTGTAGCAGCAGATCCGCGAGGACATGGCTGCCCTTGGTCAGGAGCGGTGCCACCGCGCTGAGGCGCTTGAGCCGGGCGTTGAGATCTTTTGTGAGCGCTTCTGTCTTGCTGACCAGCAAAAGATCAGCACAGCGCACCTGACTCTCGATCTGTGGGCCGATCTGCGCATCATCCTGCAGCGCGGCAAAGTTCTGGGCATCCACCAGCGTGACAATGCCGCCATAGCTCAGATCGGGTTCCGCAAGGGCTGCATTGGCGATCTTTTGCGGGTCGGCAATGCCGCTGGCCTCGACAATCAGATGGTCGGGGCGCAGGCGGCGGTCAAGCACGTCGCCAATGGCCAAAAACAGATCAGCCCCCATGGTGCAGCACACGCAGCCATTGGTGAGCGCCAGCGTATCCTCATCGGCGCTTTGCAGCAGGGCTGCGTCAATGTTGATGGCGCCAAAGTCGTTGACCATGACCATCAGCCGCCGCCCGTGGGGGGCCTGCAGCAGCTGGTTGATCAGGGTGGTTTTGCCAGCACCAAGGTAGCCGCCAATCACGGTCATAGGCAGTACGGGCGCGGGCGCGGTCTCTGGGGGTGTGTCGCTCATAGCAGATGCACCACACCACCGCAGACCGTACCCAGGACCGGCACATCCTTCAGTGCTTGCGGCTCCACCGCAGTGGGGTCGGCGCCCAGCACCGCAAAATCGGCCTCTTTGCCAACCTCAATGCTGCCGATCTCACTGTCAAGATGCAGGCTATGGGCCGCACCCAGAGTGATGGCATGCAGTGCCTCCTGCACAGAAATGCACTGCGCCGCGCCGAGGACACGTCCGGACATTGTTTGACGGTTAACGGCGCACCAGGCGGTAAAAAGGGGGCCCAGGGGCGTGACCGGTGCGTCGGAATGGATGGCGATACTGACGCCCGCATCAAGAGCGGAGCGGCAGGCATCCATGCGTTCAGCCCGTTCGTTTCCAATGGTGAGGGCGGCGTGCTGGTCGCCAAAAAACCAGATGTGATTGGCAAAGATATTGGTTGATATGCCGAGCTCGGCGCAGCGTTTGAACTGGTCCACTCCCATCATCTGGCAATGCTGCAGCACATGGCGGTGGCCGCGCCAGGGGGAGTTTTGCTGTGCTGCTTCAAGGGCCGCAATCGACACCTCGGCGGCCTCATCGCCATTGACGTGAATATGCATCTGCACACCTTCGCGGTGCAGAGTGTCACAGAGGGCAAAAATCTGCTCTGGGGCGGTGTTCCAAATGCCATTGGGCTGGCCACCCACGTAGCCCGGCCATTTCACCCGGGCGGTCCAGCCCTGGATGGACCCATCAGTCATCAGCTTCACCGCTCCCAGACGCAACTTTTTGGTGGAGCGGGCTTTTAACGCCTTGGCATTTGCGGCGATCTGATCAGGGGTTGCGCCCATGGCGCCCGTGGCAGGGACGATGCGCAGGGGAAAGCCGGCCTCGCCCGTGACCGTTAGCATGACCTCCAGATCCTCGGCCTCCATGGTGGAGAAAAGGTCGGTCATTGTGGTGACGCCCGCGTGTTTGGCAACCTCACCGTAGCTGCGGATCGAGGTCTCGCGCTGGGCGAGGCTGCGGAAATCAATCGCCATGCGCCGCATCACCGGAAACATTGCTGCCATTTCCTGCAACTCGCCTGTTAGACTGCCGTCTGCCCCCTTCAAAACCCCTTCCACCTCGGTGTGAGGACCATAGCCCGCCATCTCCAAGGCGGCAGAGTTGACGCACATCAGATGAAAGTTCGAGTAGATCACCGCAATGGGCCGGGTTGTGCTGATTTCGTCCAGATGATGCCGGTTGAGGCGCTCGGTTGGCAAAAATATCGGGTCAAACCCCCAGCCCACCATCGGCTCAGACGCGGGCAGGCTGGCCTCATGGGATTTGAGGCCTGAGATCACGGCGCCTATGTCCTGCATGCCCTGCCAGAGCTTGCCTTGAGGGTCGATGCGGTCGTGAAACCCTGCGTAGGCATATTGCCACATGGCACCGGCCATCATATGGGCGTGCCCCTCGACAAATCCTGGCATCAAAACAGTATCAGCAAGGCGGTCATCACGGCGTGCAGACCCCCAGGGTGCGGCACAATCCGCGCCTCCTACCGCCAGAATTTTGCCATCCCGCACCGCCACATGGCTGGCTTCGGGCTGGTTCGGGTCCATAGTGATGATTTTTTTCGCATTATAAATAACGGTTTGGGACATTTTTTACCTCATACCTTTGCCATAGGCCTATCCAAGGTTTGATCATTGGAAAAATGTAATTAGTGTTCATCAACCCCATAAATTTTAAGGGAATGGTGATGCGCTTTACTCTGAAACAGCTCCGCTACTTTGATGCTGCACTGCGTACGGGCTCGATTGCGCGCGCGGCAGTGGAGATGAATATTTCCCAATCCTCAATCACTGCAGCGATTGATATTATCGAGCAGTCAGTCGAGGCGGAACTGCTGCGCCGCCTGCCGGCCAAGGGGATTGTGCCCACCACGACAGGACTGGCTGTGGGCGCGCGGGTGCAGGCGTTTTTAGAGCAGGCACGGATCTTTGAGTCAGATCTTTTGTCCCTCACGGGGGATCCGGCCGGCTCTTTGCGGCTGGGCTGCTATGCACCCACAGCGCCCTATGTGCTGCCACCGCTGCTCAAGCGGATCTCACAGAAATACCCCTCCATCAGTATTGAGCTGAAAGAAGGCGACATGCAGTCGATTTCGGATCTTTTGAACTCTGGTGCGGTGGATCTGGCATTGACCTATCGGCGTGAAACACCGGGCAGTCAGCCCTTTATTCCAATGTTTCGGGCCACGCCAATTGCCCTCATTCCCGACGTCTCCCCCTTGGCGCAACAGGAGGAGGTGGAGCTGCAGGACCTTGCGGGGTTACCGATGATCCTGTTGGATCTGCCGGGCACACGACCCTATTTCAACGGGTTGTTTTCCAGCCAGGGGCTGCGACCCAGCATCGCCCATACCACAAAAAGCTCATCTGTGCTGCGCGGGCTGGTGGCGGCGAATTTCGGCTATGCGCTGATGAACATCTGCGGGCCGCATGATCGGGCCGGGCAAAACGGCTATGTTGCGCGTCCCATTCGCGGCGATCTGGATTCACCGCAATACGGTGTCGCCTATACCCATGCCTCGCAACGCTCTGCCCTGGTAAAGACAGTGTTGCAGACCTGCCGCGAGGTGGCTGAGGAGGGCACGTTTGAGGCGCTTCTGTTTCCCGCAAAAGGTGCTTCAGAACGGCCGCCGCATCTATTCTCCTAAAAAATGATGGATCCACCCCTGTAAAAGACTGTTTTCTGTACTTTGGCGCCCAGCTAGCCTGATCCCAATATAAAAAACATATCAGGGAGTTTACGATGAAACGAGTGTCACGCCTTTTGGGCGCGGCGGCTGTTGCCGCCTTGTCAGCCGCCATATCCGTTACTGCACTGCCCGTTTTTGCCGATGGGGGCACGCTGGTGATAGGGTCCAACCAGACGCCGCGCCACCTGAACGGAGCGGTGCAGTCGGGCATCGCCACAGCCGTGCCCTCGACCCAGATTTTTGCGTCCCCGCTGCGCTATGATGAAAACTGGGAGCCACAGCCCTATCTTGCCAAAAGCTGGGAGATGGCCGCGGATGGCCTGAGCCTGACGCTGCATCTGGTGGACAATGCCACCTTCCATGATGGCGCGCCGGTAACCTCGGCCGATGTGGCCTTCTCGATCCAGGCGATCAAGGAAAACCATCCGTTTAAAACCATGTTTGCACCGGTCTCGACGATCGAAACACCCGATGCCTATACCGTGGTGATCAACCTCAGCGCGCCTCATCCGGCCCTGCTGTTGGCCCTGTCTCCGGCGCTGGCCCCGATCCTGCCGAAACATATCTTTGATGATGGTCAGGATTTGAAATCGCATCCGATGAACAATATGCCCATTGGATCAGGCCCCTTTATGGTCGAAGAATTCACTGCGGGCGAGGCCATCGTTCTGAAGAAAAACCCGAACTTCTTTATGGAGGGGCGGCCAAAGCTGGACGAGATCATCGTCAAAATCGTCAAGGATTCATCGTCGCTTCTTATTGCGATGGAGAATGGCGAGGCGGATATGTACCCCTTTATGCAGGGCAGCCAAGAGATCCGCCGCTTGCAAAAGGCCAAAAACCTTGAGATCACCTCTGAGGGCTATGCCGCAGTCGGCCCGATCAACTGGCTGGCCTTCAACACGACCTCGCCCAAGCTGAGCGATGTGCGGGTGCGTCAGGCAATTGCCTATGCGGTTGACCGGGATTTCATCACCAAGGCGCTCCACCGCGGTGTTTCGGCCCAACAACGCGGCCCAATCATCGAAAGCTCGCCTTACTTTGACGCCAGTATTCCCGCCTATGATGTGGATCTCGATAAGGCCAATGCACTGATGTCCGAGGCGGGGTTTGCCGATGGCATGGAGCTGACCATCGACTATATTCCGGGGCCCAATGAGCAGCAGCTTAGCCTTGCGGAATATATGAAATCACAGCTCAAAAAGATCGGCATTGCCGTGACCGTACGTGCGGCGCCTGATTTTCCCACCTGGGCCGGCCGGGTTGGCGGGCATGATTTTGAGATGTCGATGGATATCGTCTTTAACTGGGGTGATCCTGTCATCGGCGTGCATCGCAGCTATCTGAGCGACAATATCCGTAAAGGCGTGATCTGGTCCAATACCCAGCAATATGCCAGTGACAAGGTCGACACCCTTCTGAACGCCGCCGCTGTTGAGTTGGACGAGGACAAGCGTCGCGCGCTCTATGGTGAATTCCAGCAGATCGTGGCGGGGGACCTGCCGGTCTACTGGATCAACGCTTTGCCCTATCACACCTCATATGACAGCAAATTGCAGAATGTCCCAACCGGGATCTGGGGCACCATGCATCCGATGGATCAGGTTTCCTGGGGTGAATAGCCTGGTGAGAGCTGTGTGAAACTCCCTGAGCTGGCGGGCGTGAAGCGATCCTTGTCCGCCGCTTTTTATCCAAGGCATCCGAACAGGACACCTAAATGAATACCTCTTTTCTCCTCAGACGGTTTGGGTATGGGCTCTTGCTTATGCTTGGTGTCGTGGTGCTGAACTTTCTGCTTATCCGTCTGGCCCCTGGCGATCCCGCCTTGGTGATTGCCGGTGAGATGGGCGGCGCCACCCAAGAGATGCTGGACAGCATCCGCGAGGAATATGGCCTCAACAAACCGGTGCTGACGCAGCTGGCGCTTTACATCGGCAATGTGCTGCAGGGGGATCTTGGAAAGAGTTTCTTTTTCAACCAACCGGTTGCGAGCCTGATAGGGCAACGTATCCTGCCCACGATCCTGCTGGTGATGACAGCACAGCTGTTGTCGATTGTTATTGGCGTGGTGCTGGGCGTGCTGGCGGCGCGCAAACCCAATGGGGTGATGAGCGCCTTTGTCAGCGTTTTTGCCACCATTGGCTATGCGGTGCCGGTGTTCTGGACCGGCATCATGCTGATCATCCTCTTTGCCAGTGTCTTTCCAATTTTTCCGGTCGAGGGCATGCAGTCCGTAAGGCTGCGGGATGCCGGGGTGCTCATAAAGGCCCTGGATATTCTGCATCATCTTGCGCTTCCGGCCTTTACGCTGGCGGTGATCTATCTGGCGCAATATGCCCGGCTGTCGCGCGCCTCTATGCTCGAGGTGCTGGGATCTGACTATATCCGCACAGCCCGGGCCAAGGGCGCGTCGCCGCGCGCGGTTCTGTTCAAACATGCGCTGCGCAATGCTGCCTTGCCGATCCTGACTGTTGCAGGCCTGCAGTTTGGCAATCTGATATCCGGGGCTTTGCTGGTTGAGACGGTGTTCAACTGGCCCGGTATGGGGCGGCTCGCCTTTGATTCCATCCTGCGCCGCGACTACCCCACAATCATGGGGGTGCTGTTCTTTGCCAGCGCCATGGTGGTGGTGGCCAATATTCTGACCGACATGAGCTACCGATGGGCGGATCCACGGCTGAGGGGGAAAGGCTGATGGTGACCAAAGCGACTGCGAAACAAGCGGAATTTCAGCCCCAAAGCCCGGCGCTAGAGGCCTGGCGGATGTTTCGCCGCAATATCCCGGCCCTCATTGGGGTTGTGATGCTGTCTGTGATTATACTGGCGACCCTTTATGGCACCTTCCTCTATGCGGGCGACCCCTTTGATATTGTCTGGGCGCCGCAAGAGCCTCCCGGCATGACGCCGGAGTTTCCGCTGGGCACTGACTATTTGGGACGCGACATCATTGCCGGTCTTTTGACCGGAGGTGGACCCACCCTTGCTGTGGGATCAGCGGCGGCTGCCATCACCATGGGGATTGGCATCACTATGGGCGCGCTGGCGGGCTATTACGGCGGATGGATCGACAATCTGCTGATGCGGATCACAGAGTTCTTTCAGGTTCTGCCGGCGCTGTTGTTTGCCATGGTGCTGGTGACGCTGTTTTCGCCCTCGCTGCTGACAATCGCTATGGCCATTGGTCTGGTCAGCTGGCCGCAAACCGCGCGGCTGACGCGGGCTGAGTTCCTGAAAATCAAGCAGCTGGAATATGTCACCGCCGCCCGTGCCATTGGCGCGCGCAACAGGCGCATCATCTGGAAGGTCATCCTGCCCAACGCCCTGCCGCCGCTGATCGTGTCGGCTACACTGACGGTGGGGGTCGCGATCCTGTTTGAGGCGGGGCTCAGTTTTCTGGGGCTTGGTGATCCCAATGTCATGAGCTGGGGACGGATGATCGGCGCCAACCGGGAATACATCCTTGATGCCTGGTGGCCGGTGACCTTTCCGGGGCTGGCGATCTTTTTCACCGTGTTTTCCGTCAGCCTGATTGGCGACGGGCTGAATGATGCCTTCAATCCTAAACTGAGAGAGCGATGAGCAGCCTGCTGGAAATCGAAGACCTGCGCGTCACCTTCAACACGCGTTACGGCGAGGTCACAGCACTCGACTCTGTGTCGCTGCAGGTGAACGAGGGCGAAACCCTGGGCGTCGTGGGCGAAAGCGGCTGCGGTAAATCCATCACGGCGCTCTCGGTGATGGGGCTGATCCCGATGCCGCCGGGGCGTGTTGCGGGTGGTGCGATCCGACTGAACGGTGAGGATCTGACCCAGGCCAGCGAGCGGCGCATGCAGGCGCTGCGCGGCGGCGAGATGGCGATGATCTTTCAGGAGCCAATGACCTCGCTCAATCCGGTTTTTACCGTAGGCGCCCAGATTGCCGAGGCGATCATGCTGCATCAGAACGTCGACCGGTCCCAGGCGCTGCGCGATGCGGTGGCCTTGCTGGACCGGGTGGGCATTCCCTCACCAGACCAGCGCGCCCGCGACTACCCGCACCAGCTGTCGGGGGGCATGCGCCAGCGGGTGATGATCGCTATGGCCGTGAGCTGTCGCCCCAAGGTCCTGATCGCGGATGAGCCGACAACGGCGCTGGATGTGACGGTACAGGCGCAGATTTTTGATCTGCTCAATGAGATCCAGCGCGAGTATGGCTCGGCCATCATCCTGATCACCCATGATATGGGCGCGATCAGCGAAATGGCGGACCGTGTTGCGGTGATGTACGCAGGCCGCGTCATCGAAGAGGCAGGTGCCGATGACGTGCTGGATTTTCCGCAACACCCCTATGCGCGCGGGCTGATTTCCTGCATTCCTGCGCTGGGCAAAAGGGACGGCGGCGCCACGGATATGCTGGCGGAAATTCCTGGTGTGGTGCCACCGCTGCACATGCTGGGGGCAGGCTGCGCCTTTGCTGATCGCTGTGCCGCGCGTGCGCCCCGGTGTGAAATGGAAAAACCAGTTCTTTTCGCCCACGGCCATCACCCGGTAGCCTGCCACGCGGTTGAGGAGGGGCGGCTATGAGCAAGCTTTTGGAGGTCAAAGATCTCTCTGTGCGCTTTGCGCTGCCGAAACCGGGATTTTTTGCCGAACAACCCTATCTGGAGGCGGTGCGGCAGGTCTCGTTCTCTCTGGAGAAGGGCCGCGCGCTGGGCATCGTCGGGGAAAGCGGCTCTGGTAAAACCACCACCGCCATGGCGGCCATCCGGCTGGTGCAGGCCTCGGGTGGTGCGGTTCTGTTTGAGGGTGATGATCTGCTGCAGCTGGATGACGCGGCCATGCGCCAGCGCCGCCGCGATGTACAGCTGATCTTTCAGGACCCCTATTCCTCGCTCAACCCACGGGCTCGGGTGGTGGATATCGTCCGCGAGCCGATGGACCTGATGCAGATTGGCGATATGGCGCGCCGCACAGAGCGCGTGCGCGAGCTGTTCGAGCTGGTGGGCCTCAGGCCGGATCAGCTCAACCTGTTTCCGCATCAGTTCTCGGGCGGGCAACGCCAGCGGATTTCAATTGCACGCGCCTTGACCACCAATCCCAAACTTCTGGTCTGTGATGAGCCGGTATCAGCGCTGGATGTCGCTATTCAGGCGCAGATCCTCAACCTGCTGGCGCGGCTGAAATCGGAACTGGGGCTGTCCTATTTGTTCATCAGTCATGATCTGGGCGTGGTACGCCACCTCTGCGACGATGTGGCTGTGATGTATCTGGGTAAAATCGTCGAACAGGCCCCGCGGGATGCGCTGTTTGAAGATCCGAAACACCCCTATACGAAGGCGCTGCTTTCGGCGGCGCCCTCGCTGACGCGGCGCAAATCGCAAGGCTATGTACGGCCCGCAAAACTATTGGGAGATCCGCCAAGCCCCCTCAACCCGCCAAAGGGCTGCGCCTTTGCAGACCGCTGCCCGCTGGTGGCGGCGGTTTGTCGCGACCAACAGCCCAGCTTGCGCCAGGTAGGGCAGGGCCAGGTGGCCTGTCATCTGGTTGCGGGCTGAGGTCAGGCCGAAACCGGTTGACCAGAGGCGTCAGCGCGACCCCGAGGGGGCGCCGCGCTGAGCTCTCTTGTCGCAGCAATCTGACCTATTCGGCGTGATACTGCGGGGTCGAGGCAAGGAATTCGCCATAGGCCGGGGCACTGGGGTATGAGAACTGCTCGGCCAGAGGATTTGCGCGCTTGCGCGTGCGGGCCCCCATGTCGCTGAGCAATTCATCAAAATGCTTAAAGTGGAACGGCGCAGAACACAGCCCGCCGTAAACCTGCGCGGCGGGCCGTTCGCGACGGCGCCAGTCCAGCATCATCTCGATATTTGCCTCCATCTGAGCCCGGCTTGGCTGCTGTGCCAATTGGCCATCGGCATAGCGCACCAGCCAGTTTGCGATCATTTCGGCTGACAATATGGTGCAAAAGCTGGAGTTGAAGCCAACAAAACCCATATCCGGCAGATCCGGGTTCACCGACAGGCGGAAGGTGCGGTATTGGCCGTCCGCCTCGATCAGCTTGTCGCGGAACTGCTGCGCCAGATAAGGGATGCCCAGTTTCCAGCCCACGGCCAGCACAACGATATCGGCTTTTACCCGGTTGCCTGTCGTCAGCAGCACCTCATCGCCGACGTAGCGTTCAAAGGTGCCCTGGACCGGCGTCACCGCCCCGGATTTGAAGCTCTCAAACAAGCCCGGTGTCACAATGGGCAAAGAGCAGGAGGCCTCCTTTTCAATCGGTGTGTCCGGCACCATGTTCCATTTCTTCAGCCCCAGCTGGAACTTGAGCAGGGTCTCAAGCCCGCGAAAGTTGGCCCAGACCAGCGGTTTCAGAACGGCGGCAATGACGCGTTGAAACGGAGATTTGCCCCATTGATTGAACTGCTGCTCCTGCGCCCGCATGTAGAGCAGGTGTTTGAAATTGATGCCGCCGACAAAATAGGGCACCCGCCAGACGTTTTCGCGGTAGACCATTGTCACCTGTTTGGCGCCATTTTTGGCCGCGTTGACGGCAATGTCAGTGGCCGATTTTGACCCGCCCAGCACCACCACGCGTTTGCCCTGCATCATCGCGGGGTCGGTATAATCGGACGAATGGATCACCTGGCCGCCCTGGGCGATGAACTCTTCCTGCCCCGGATGGCTGATGATGTTCTTTTCCGAGAACTGCCCGGTGCAGATGGCGACAAAGTCAAAATCTTCGCGGCGGACTTGACCAGCCTCGTCAATGGTCAGGGTCCAGCCGGGTTTTCCATCGGCGCGGCGGTCCATCGACTGGATGTTGCTGTTCAGCCGAAACAGACGGCTGAGTTTGTGCTTTTGGGCGTAGCTGTGCAGATAGGCATGCACCTGCGGCCCCTTTGGCCACTCCGGATAGTCGTCCGGCATCGGATGATCGGTGTAGCAGTAGAGTTCCTTGGGCGACTGCGTCTGCACGTCAGGGTAGGAGCGCGACAGCTCCCAGACGCCGCCAAAGTCGTGACTGCGTTCAAAGCCAATAACCCGGTGGCCCTTTTCATCAAAGGCCTTGGCGGCTGCCAGCCCACTGACGCCGCCGCCAATGACAGCGATGGTTTTACGTTTTACCATGGTGCTTGCCCCTTCTTATTCGGCTGGGGGTGGCAAAAAGTCGACTTCATGCAGTGCCGACAGGCGCGTCAGCTCTTCGGGGTCGGTGACGCCATCAAGGGCAACAAACAGATCATAGAGCTTGCGGGCCGGGGCGACGCCAAAGACGCATTTGGCACCTGCACCGCTGCGGTTAAAGATCCCGTGGGCAATCCCCATGGGCATGCGCACTGTGTCGCCCGGACCGGCCTTATGGGTGGTGGGCGGGCCTTGGTCGTGGCCGAACTCCACCTCCAGATTGCCCTCGAGCACATAGATCCACTCGTCCTGGGTGGGGTGAATATGTGGTGGGACAAAGGTGTCGGCGGGAATATCCGCATGCCAGATAAAGGCATTGTCCGAGTGAAGTTTAGGTGTGTAGGTATGGCCAACCACGTTCCAGGCCACGCCGTTGATCCCATCAGCAGATTGGGTAACGCCAGCTGTTTCTTTCATGTTTTGCTCCCCGAAATTGAAAGATTATTGCGTTAGCCTAGGTCTCTTTGGATGTTTTCTTTGTCCAGAAAGCGAAAAGAAAGCCGCCATGGGCTGAAAAGCTTTGTTTTAGGTCTAAAGTTTATGCAGGGTGAAGGGATGGAGCCCACAGCCCTGACATCTTTGGCCGATCCTCTGAGCGCGCATCCCCTGTTTCACACGCGGGATATTGACCGCGCCCGCCTCAATGTTGCCCGCAAGTTTTGCGCGCATGATCTGACGCCTGGGCGCCAATACAGAAATTTTGAGGCGCGCCATAATCACGTGGCAGGTCATAGCCTGTCCCTGAACTATCTCAGCTATGGCTGCGAGGTGGCCATCAATCCCGGAGAGCTGGAGCGGTTCTATCTGATCCAGGTGCCGATTGAGGGAACGGCGCGGGTGCAAAATGGCAAGGTTGAGGTCGGGGCGAGCCCTACGACGGCCTCGGTTCTGAACCCAACCCGCGAAACCCGTATGACCTGGCACGCTGGCTGTCGAAAGCTCTTGCTGCAGATCGACCGTGCGGCGCTGCATGCAATGGCCGAACAGCTGTTGGGGCGTCGTCTGGCCGAAGCGGTGGTGTTTGACCCCAGGCTGGACCTGACCACGCCCGCCCTGCAACGCTGGGCGAAATCGCTGAGCTTGACCGTGCGTCTGGCACAGAGCCAGGGTGCGTTTGGCCGGGATATGCCGCTGCAGCAGGCGCGTTTGGAGGAAGAGCTGATCCTGGGCCTGCTCAGCCATCAGCCCAGCAATATCTTGCATGCCCTCCAGCAGGGTGATCTGTCGGGTGCTGCCCCTTTTCAGCTGCGCCGGGCGCAGGACTATATACGGGGCAATCTTGGCGAGCCTCTGACCCTGGCGTTGATCGCCGCCGAGGCAGGCTGCAGCCTGCGCAGCCTGCAGATGGGCTTTAAACGTCATGTGGGCTGCTCGCCGATGCAGTATCTCACCCGCGAGCGGCTGATCCATGCGCATTATCTGTTGCAGAGCCTGCCACCGGATCATCGGGTGGGCGCGGTGGCCTTTGATGCAGGGTTCAGCCACCTGGGGCGATTCTCAATCGCCTACAGGGCGGCTTTTGGCCGCTCCCCACGCGAAACCCTGAGGCAGGGCGGCCCTGCCTGATGTCTGCAGGGACACCGCATATCCGCGGTCGCTAAAAAGCTGCAGATTATTTACGCCTTTGCGGCGGCAATTGCGGCAGGGGGCTGCGGGCTGCTTTGGTCGCTGTCTTATGGGGCATGGCATTGAAAATAGGAAGTTTTTACGTGTCGGATCGGCGCTGCGCGCGAACTGCGGCAGGATTGTGGCAAGACGCGGGCAGCAGCGCCGGGCATTCCCCTACACTGTGCCTTTGCTGCACTAGCTGCTGTTGTGCGCAAAGTGCTAGCGATTTGTTAGCCTTGTTTCAGTGAAGGCGGGGAACAGCAGGAAAAAATTTGATGCGACGACAGATAGCGGCCTTAGCCCTCGCATTTTTACTCCCCATGCCGGGGCTTGCAGAGCCTGCACTGCCGGGGCTCGCAGAGCCAGTGGCACAGGGGCAAGAGCGGCACAAAATTGGCTACGGGCTTATGTTCTCCAACGACCTTTTGGGCGATGGCCATGACCGCTGGCGGACCGGCTCTGTGACTTCCTCCAGGCTCTATGGCCCGGACTGGCAGGGGCAGGCACCGGCGCAGTTTGGCGCCCTTTTAGAGCTGCGGCTGCAGGGCCAGATTGTCCAGCCTGCCAACCTCAAGGTACCTACTGCGGCGGACCGTCCCTGGGCCGGGGCCCTGACGGCTGAGCTGAACAGCCACATGCAACGCGGCTCCAATCAGATCTCGCTGGGCGGCGGGCTGGCGGTGATCGGGCCACAGACGCAGCTGGACCGGGTGCAGAGCTGGCTGCATGGTCTGGTCGGCGCGCCAAAAGTTTCGGTTGTGGTCCTGAACGGGCAGGTGGCAAATAAGGTCCAGCCGCTGATCTCGGCTGAGGTCGGGCGGGCCATGACGCTGTCCGACCGGATTGAGCTGCGCCCCTTTTTCGAGGCACGGGCCGGAGATGAGACCTATCTGCGCGCCGGTTTGGACCTGACTTATGGCCAGCTGGCCCAGGGCGGCCTTTTGGTGCGCGAGACGGTCACCGGACAACGCTATCGCACCATCCAGGGCGAGGCGACGGGCCTTACGCTGACGGCAGGTGCGGATATCGCCTATGTGTCGGACTCGATCTATCTGCCCGACAGCAATGGCTATGATTTGGCAGACAGTCGCCACCGGGCCCGGGTGGGGCTGCGGTGGCAGGGCGAGAGCACTTCTGCCTTTTATGGCCTGACCTACCTTGGCAAAGAGTTCACGGGCCAAAGCGAAGGCCAGTTGACTGGATCATTGCAGCTGCAATTGAGGTTTTGAAAACACACCCTGCGTAGGGTGTGGACTGATCCTGTGACTTCGCTCTTTATCTGAAAAAGCATGTTTGTTAAGTTTTGCTCAATAAAAATAATGAGCAGGCAAACAGGCAGATGAAAACGGGCTTTCGAGGCACGTTTGTCATTTCTTGGTCGCAAACAGAAATAGACGGTCTTTTGGCCGCACCGGTCGAGATGATCGATGTCGGGGCTGTATGGTCCTGGCAAGGGGAGGCCCTGCGGGTCGATGGCCCCACAGAGCTGTTGCGTTTGGGGATGGCGAACGGAGAATCCGATCTGAGGCGGCGGGCTGCGCGCTCGGTGCGCAGACTGGTCGGAGCCGCCGTGCAGAACCAGAGTGATCTGAACGAGATCACGGTCGATGATCCCTTGCTGGACAAGAGTTTTGTGGTCACCAACGGCGTGCAAAGCTACACGGTCACCCTGATTGAGGTCGGCAATGGCGCAAGACCTCTCTTGATGTTCGTGGATGAAATTCCCCCTAGGGGGACGGATCTCTGGGTGGTGCACCACTCTCTGGGCAGCATCGCCTGTCCGGGCGATGCGATGGCGGGCCAGCTGGGCAGTGGGGTCATCTGTTTCACGCCGGGCACCAAAATCGCCACGCCCAGCGGTCCGCTCCGGGTTGAGGATTTGCGCGAAGGCAACCGGGTTCAGACCCGCGACAATGGCGCCTGCGAGATCCAGTGGATTGGCGCGCGGCGCATCAGTGGTGCGCGTCTTTTTGTGGTGCCAAAGCTGCGGCCCGTACGGATCTGTGTCGGGGCTCTGGGGATCGAGCGGCCTGAAAAAGAGCTGTTGGTGTCCCCGGAACACCGCATGTTGCTGCGGGGACCTCAGGTGCAGGCGCTGTTCAACACCCCTGAGGTGCTGGTGGCGGCGCGCGACCTGATCAATGGCCGCACGATCGTGACCGATTGTGCAGTGCCGGACGTAACCTACATTCATCTCCTGCTGGGCGCGCATCAGGTGCTTTGGGCCAATGGGGTGGAAAGCGAAAGCTTTCATCCCGCCAGTGCTTCGATGTCGGCGCTGAACACCCATGACCGTATTCGTCTGAACGGGGTTTTGCCGCACCTTGAACACAACCCGCACAGCTACGGGGCCTATGCGCGGCGCAACCTGAGCAGCTCTGAAGCGGCCATCCTGAGGCATGAGGCTGCATAAACCTGTGCCGCTGGCAAAAAAGCCAAGAGAGCGCTGTTGACTCCGCTCCCTTTGCGCATATAAGCGCCCCTCATTGGTGTTGGTGGACCCCGCAAGGGGATTCCTGTCATAGGTACGGATCTGAGATCCAATCCTAAGAGGACAACGCCCTTCAATTGTTGCGGGTGATCCGGAGCAGGTTGGCACAAAGGCAGCTGACGCGAAAGCGATTGCGGCCCAACAAGTGGGAACCGGTTTTTGGAACAGGCTGCAATGCCATTTGTGAAGGAGAACAGCCGTGACTAAACGTACGTCTGCCAAGTATAAAATTGACCGCCGCATGGGCGAAAACATCTGGGGCCGTCCTAAATCCCCAGTCAATCGTCGTGAGTATGGCCCCGGCCAGCACGGTCAGCGCCGTAAAGGTAAGCTGTCCGATTTTGGTATTCAGCTGCGCGCCAAGCAGAAGCTGAAAGGCTACTACGGCGATATCACTGAAAAGCAATTCCGCCGCATCTACGCCGAAGCTGAGCGTGTAAAAGGCGACACCGGTGAAAACCTGATCGGCCTGCTCGAACGCCGCCTTGACGCCGTTGTCTACCGCGCCAAGTTCGTGCCAACCGTTTTTGCTGCCCGTCAGTTCGTCAACCACGGCCACGTCACCGTAAACGGTCAGCGCGTCAACATCGCGTCCTACCGTGTTAAAGAAGGCGACGTGATCGCTGTGCGTGACAAGTCAAAGCAACTGGCAGTTCTGCTGGAATCTGTGACCCTGGCCGAGCGTGATGTTCCTGACTACATCGAAGCTGACCACTCCAAAATGACCGCCACATTCGTGCGCGCCCCAGGTCTGGCCGATGTGCCTTACCCTGTTGTGATGGAACCAAACCTGGTCGTGGAATTCTACGCCAAAAACTAATCCTTGCGCCCCTTTGGGTGCTGGAGAAAAGGGCTGCCTGCGGGCGGCCCTTTTTGTTTTTTTGGATTTAGGCTGTGTGACTGGTTAGGCAGTGTGACTGGGCTGTGTGTTTTGTCGCGATCTGAATGCGCAATCCTGAATTGAAGTCACGCTTGTGAGACTCCTTAAGCGGAAAAGCGGTTGTCTTTTGCCGGGTCTCGCCGCTACCGTGAAGGAAATGAGCCGGACTACAGAGAGTCGGGCGAAAAGGGGAGTGTGAGATGAAACACCTTTGGACCAGCACAATTGCCGCAATTGTTTTGACCTGTGCCACCGCGATGAGTGCGGCACCGTTGAAGCTGCAGCCGGCCAACCCGCAGCCGTCTGGCCTGAAATCGGGGCTTTCGGTGCGCTATGCCTATCCTGAAAATGTCAAAAGCCTGTCGGAGGCGTCTTCTGCCCTGACGATCCGCTCTGAGCGTGGACGTCCGTTGAGCGGTCTGGATTACCGCGATACCAACGAAGGAGAGCCGGCGCTTACGTCCAAACGGGCAGAACATGTTGCGGCTGCGATCAAGGGCTATGTGCATTTTGCTAAGCCGGGCATTCACAATATCGACTTCCTGACCAACGATGGTCTGCGCGCCACGATTGGCGGCCAGGTGGTGGGCAAATTTGATGGGCGCCAAGCCTGTGACACCACCATCATGAGCGAGGTCGAAGTGCCCTCGGCCGGCTGGTACAAACTCGATATCCTGTATTTCCAGCGCTACAATACCTCGTGCCTGCACATGCGCATGGGCGCCAAAGGCAAACGCGTTTCCTGGATGCCAAACAAGGCCTTTGGCCACTAGGGCCTAAAGGCGCGGCTTCCCAAGGTTTGCATGTTCCGCGGCCGCTCGCTCAAAGCGGCAGCGGGCGACCTTCGGCAATCGTCTCCATTGCAAAATACGAGGTGACGCTGTCCAGTTCGACGCCACTGATCAGGTGCTGATACACCCGGTCATAGCTGGCCATATCCTGCGTCACCACTTTCAGCTGATAGTCGTAATCACCGCCGATGCGGTGGAAATCCACCACCTCTGGTATGGTCAGAACATGGCGACGGAAGGTGTCGAGCCAGTCGGCAGAGTGGTGCCGGGTGCGCAGCATGACAAAGACCACCAGATCCAGCCCCAGCTGGGCACGATCAACCCGCATGGTGGCCCCCTGCAGGACCTTGCTGTCATTCAGGGCCTTCAGACGTCGCCAGCACGCGTTCTGAGACAGGCCAACCACCTCGGCCAATTCCCGTTGCGAAAGTCCCGCGTCCCGTTGCAGTGCTTTCAAAAGTTCTCTATCAATATGATCTATTATGTGGGGCATTTGCGATCATATGACACGAAAATTCACGAAATCAATCAATAATTGGGAATGAATTCGCGCATCACACATAGGAAACTCATCTTCAGCGACAACTGGAGATGCGCGCATGACCCTTGAGACATTTAAAGCAGAGCTGGCGCAGGCCGCATCTGATGGCAGCCTTGCAAAGGGGATCATAGGCGAGGGGATGATGATTCCCGGCCCCGCTGGTGAGGTGCCATTGGTCTATGCCGACTACGTGGCCTCAGGGCGCGCACTGCAGCAGGTCGAGGCGTTTATCGCCACTCAGGTTCTGCCCTATTACGCCAACTCACACACCGAGGCCTCGTTCTGTGGCGCCTATATGACGCGGCTGCGTCGCGCCGCCCGTGCCGAGATTGCCCGCCTGTGTCAGGCCTCGGCGCTCGATGCAGTGATCTTTGCGGGCTCGGGTGCGACCGCAGGGCTGAACCGGCTGGTCAGCCTGCTTGGGGTCAATGAGGCCCGCGATCCGGTGATTTTCATTGGCCCCTATGAGCACCACTCCAACATCCTGCCTTGGCGCGAGAGCAAGGCAATGGTGGTGGAGATCCCCGAGGCCCGCGATGGCGGCGTTGATCTGGGCGCCCTTGCGGCTGCTCTTGCGGCGCATGCGGATAGCGATCTGCTGATTGGCAGTTTTTCTGCCGCCTCAAATGTAACAGGTATTGTCACCGACCCCGATCCCATTAGCCGCCTGCTGCATGCGGCTGGTGGTCTGGCGATCTGGGACTATGCCGGGGGTGGGCCCTACTTGCCGATTTCGATGCAGGGAGACAACGGGGCTCACAAGGATGCTGTGGTGATCTCACCGCATAAATTTCCCGGCGGGCCCGGTGCCTCTGGGGTGTTGATTGTCAATCAGGATGCCGTTCGCCGTCGGAGCCCGTCCTGGCCGGGCGGCGGCACTGTCAGCTTTGTTTCGCCCTGGGGGCACGAATTTAGCGAGGATCTGGCAGCACGTGAAGAGGCCGGCACCCCCAATGTGATTGGTGACATCCGCGCGGCACTGGCATTTCTGGTGAAAGAGGCCGTGGGGGAGGCGGAAATTGCCAGCACAGAAGCCAGATTTGCACAGATGGCGCGTGCGGGCTGGGCGGATAATCCACAGCTCAACGTGTTGGGTCACGCCACTGCGCATCGCCTGCCGATTTTCTCGTTTACTGTTCAGGGGGGGGCGGGTGAGCCGGTGCATCAGCAGCTCTTTACCCGCATGTTGAGCGACCACTACGGCATTCAGGCGCGCGGCGGCTGTGCCTGTGCCGGCCCCTACGCGCATCGCTTGTTAGGTATTGATCACGCGGAATCCAAACAGCTGTTTCAGGAGTTGCAGGCGGGGCGTGAGTTGCGCAAACCCGGCTGGGTGCGGCTTAACTTTTCTTACCTGATGTCCGAGGACACAGCGCAATACATTATCGACAGCGTCAATGATCTGACCCGCCGTGCCGAGGATCTGGCGCCGCACTATCAGGCGGACCCCAGCACCGCGCGGTTTCAACCTTTTGCGGCCTGATGGGCAAATCGCAGCAGCTTTCCCCCTGACGGGCCTCAGGGACTGGCCTCAAACGCTGACCACAAAGATGGGCCCTAAAACCTGTGGCAGGCTTTCGGCGTTAGTCGACCCGTCCATGGGGCGGGCTGATTGGGTGGCCTGATTGGGCGGGGTGGCTGTCCTTGGCGCGCTGGTAATCTTGTTGCTTTCCCATTGGGTTCGGGCTCGCTATTACCAAGGGGAAGCAAGGAGCCCGAAGAATGACCCAGATCACGCCGCAGCCAGGTATTATGGATATCGCACTCTATCAGGGCGGCGCGGCCCATGTGGCGGGGGTGAGCAATACCATCAAGCTCTCCTCCAATGAAAACCCACTGGGGCCCAGCCCGCTCGCGATCACAGCCATGCAAGAGGCGGCGGCGGATATGCATCGCTATCCCAGCTCGGATCATCAGGCGTTGCGTCAGGCGATCGGATCGGTCGAGGGGCTGAACCCCGACCAGATCATCTGTGGGGCTGGCAGCGACGAGATCATTGCCTTTTTGTGCCAGTGTTACGCAGGTCCCGGCGACGAGGTGCTCTATACCGAACACGGCTTTGCCATGTATCGCATCAGCGCTTTGGCGGCGGGTGCCACCCCGATTGAGGTCAAGGAGCGCGAGCGGGTCACCGATGTGGATGCCCTGCTGGCAGGCAGCACTGCGCGGACCAAACTGGTCTTTATCGCCAATCCCAACAACCCCACCGGCACCATGATTTCCGCCGCCGAGGTGGCGCGTCTGGCTGATGGCCTGCCCGGAGGCGCGCTTTTGGTGCTGGATGGTGCCTATGCGGAATATGTCGAGGGCTTTGATGCAGGGGCTGGGCTGATGGCAGAGCGCGACAATGTTTTCATGACCCGCACCTTCTCCAAAATCTACGGGCTTGGCGGTGCGCGTGTCGGTTGGGGCTATGGCCCGGCTGCCATTATTGACGTGCTGAACCGCGTGCGGGGGCCGTTTAACGTGTCCTCTACGGCCCTGGCCGGGGCCGAGGCTGCGGTGCGGGATCGTGCCTATATCGACCGGAGCCGCGCCGAGAACGCCAAATGGCGCAGCTGGCTGTCGCAGGCTCTGGCTGAACTGGGCATTGCCTCGGATACTTCTTGTACCAATTTCATCCTGGCGCGGTTTGCGGATCAGGCCGAGGCTGAGGCCTGCGATACCTATCTGCAAACGCAGGGACTGATCGTGCGCCGGGTGGCGGGCTACAAGCTGCCCTGCGCGCTGCGTATCACAATTGGCGATGAGGCCGCCTGTCGTCAGCTGGTCGCGGCCATCGCGGCCTTCAAATCAGAGCAGGGCACAGCATGAGCACAATTGTCTACAATCGCGTCGCCCTGATTGGCCTCGGCCTGATCGCATCGTCAATGTTCTGGGCCATGAAACGCGCCGGTCTGGCAGGCGAAGTAACCGGCTATGCCCGCAGTGAGGCAACCCGCGATACCGCCCGGCGCATCGGCCTTTGTGACCGCGTCTGTGACAGCGCGGTTGAGGCGGTCAAAGGCGCCGATCTGGTGGTGCTTTGTGTGCCTATTGGCGCCATGGGGCCGGTGATGGCCGAGATCGCCCCGGCGCTAAAACCCGGTGCGACGGTCTCTGATGTGGGATCGGTCAAGGCGCATGTGATCGAGGCGGTGTCGCCGCATATCCCTGAAGGCGTGCATTTTGTCCCGGCCCACCCCCTGGCAGGCACCGAACACTCTGGTCCTGAGGCGGGCTTTGCCGAACTCTTTGACAACCGCTGGAGCCTGCTTGTGCCCGTCGAGGGCAGCGATCCTGCAGCCGTAGCGCAGCTGCGCGCTCTCTGGGAGGGCATGGGCGCCCATGTCGAGGAAATGGACGCCGAGCACCATGATCTGGTGCTGGCGGTGACAAGCCATGCGCCGCATCTGATTGCCTATACCATGGTCGGGGTCGCCGATGATCTGCGCCGGGTGACCGATAGCGAGGTGATCAAATATTCGGCTGCGGGGTTTCGCGACTTTACCCGGATTGCCGCCTCGGACCCGACCATGTGGCGCGATGTCTTCCTGACCAACAAGGAGGCAACGCTTGAGATCCTTGGGCGTTTCACAGAAGAGCTTTTTGCCCTGCAACGGGCGATCCGCACCGGTGACGGTGAGCATCTGCACGACTATTTCACCCGCACGCGGGCCATTCGCCGTGGCATCATTGAGGCGGGTCAGGATACTGCCGCGCCGGATTTTGGCCGGGTGAAAACACCATGACCTGCGCGCCTTGTTTCAGGTTGGCTGCAGTTGTTCTGGCCCTGGTTGCTACCACTGCGCCCTTGCAGGCCACAGCACCTGAGGTGTCCCTACGCCCCAGCCTGCGCCCCAGCTTGCATCCTGCCCCGGTGGCTGTCGTCAGCCCGCAACAGCGCGATCTGGTGTTGCAATCGCCTCTTTCAGATCCTGATCCGATGCGCCACGGCGATCAAAACAGCCTCAGCTTGCGCCCAGCGACACAGCCAGTCACTCAGCCAGTCACTCAGCCAGTCACTCGGCCTGTCTCTGCGCAGATTCTGGCCGCCGCGATGCTGCCAGCAGATATCGCACCAGATGTGTTGCAACAGTCTCTGCGCCCGGCTGTGCGGCCCGATAGAATTGTTGAGCAGGCCCTGTTCAAGCGGCGCCGTCTGCGCAAGGGGTCGGTATGTGGCGATATCGATATTCAGGGCTCAACGGTTGGATCAGTGGTGGCAAAGCTGCCGGGCTGCGGTGCCAAAAATGCGGTGCGGGTGAAATCCATCGCGGGTGTGACACTCAGCCAGGAATCGGTGATGACCTGCGAGACGGCAAAGGCCTTGAAGCACTGGGTCTCCAAGGATGTCGAAAAGGCCTTTGGCCGCCGCAACCGTGTCGTCAGTCTGCGGGTTGCGGCGCATTATGCCTGCCGCACCCGCAACAATCGCCCCGGCGCCAAAATTTCGGAACATGGGCGTGGCAAGGCCATCGATATCTCTGGGTTTAAACTGGAAGATGGCACGATGGTGACGGTGCTCGAAGGCTGGAAGGCACGAGACACCCGTAAACGGCTGGCCAAGATCTGGAAAGCGGCGTGCGGCCCCTTTGGTACGGTTCTTGGCCCGGAAGCGGATCGTCATCACCGCGATCATTTCCATCTCGACGTGGCGCGTCACCGCGGCGGCTCGTACTGTCGATAGTATGATCGTAGGTTTGGCGGCATCCGGTTTGCGGGCTTTTGGGGTGTCGGCTGTCATATCTGGCCAGACCTTATCTCTGACCAGACATAAGGTCACGCTAGCGCAACACCAGTTTTGGAGCCGTTCCGACAGGCAAAGGCCCGATCCACATCTGCCCCTGTTGCAAGCGCAGGGTTGTATTGAGCTTTACGCCCCCACCCTTGCCGCCACCGCTACCACTGGCAAAAAGAGACAGAAGGCGTTCCACCACCGCGCGGCTGCTGGGGGGCAACAGGCTGCCCCGTTCCGCGAGATCCAGTATTTCCCGCCAGTTTTCGGCCCTTAACGCCAACTCTCCGGTAAGGCGGCCCTGCGCGTCAACCTGCAGCTGGCCGGTGGCCTTAAACCGCATATCGCCCCAGGTGGCCTCGGCCACCTCCAGATCAATTTTGCGCGGCTGCGGGCGGCGCTGCTCAACTGCCCGCCTGTCCCAGGGCCTGTCGAATGTGACACTGGCGCGGGCGCGCAGCACGTCAAAGCGCTGTGGTGGCTGGTTGCCCAATTGGCTCAAGCGTCGAAAGACCCCTCCGGGGGCAAATCCCAAAGCCTCGGCGCGGAGGTGGTACTGCCCTGGCAGGTCCTGTTGACGCATCTCAACGGCGAGATCCTGCGCGTGCCAAAGCACGTCAGTATCCTGGGAGATCTGCCAGGCCTGGGACGTGAGGGACAGATGCTCCAGTTCCAGCGCCAGCCCCGGTGCCAGTTGCATGTCGGCCTGCATATGTTGGGCGAGCAATGTATGGGTGCGGTCAAAGACGGAAAAGCGCTGCTCGGTTGTGGGAAAGCGCAGGGTCTGTGCGCCGGGCCACAGGGCCGGGCTGTCAAAGGCAATCCAATCGGCGCTCCAGGCAGCACCGGTAGCGGGGTCCGCCAGCACTGGCTGGGCGATGCCTGTCACATGGCGCAGGGGAAAGCCGCCTGTGGACAGAGGCCCATAGGAGACCTGCCAGCCCAGGCGATGCTGACCCGCGAACCAGCTTTCCAGCCCGCTGCGCAGCCCCCAGGCCGCGACACCCCAATAGAGTATCCAGACCGCAGCCCCCAGGCTGAGCCATTTCAGCAGTCGCATTCTGCAAAGACCCTCTTTTTCTTGACTGATTTTTGCTGTTTATAGGCCCCGAGTAAAAAGGGCCATAGAACATGACAATGTGGGTTTTCGGATATGGATCGTTGCTGTGGAATCCGGGTTTCCCGGTTGCACGCAGCGAAGTTGCGACATTGCAGGGCTTTGCCCGCTCTTTTTGCATGTCCTCGATTCACCATCGCGGCACTGAAGAAGAGCCGGGACTTGTGCTGGCGCTGGACGAAATCAATGGCTCTCGCTGTCAGGGGCTCGCATTGGCGGTAGCCCAGGGCGAAGAGCAGCAGACGCTGGTCTATTTGCGCGAGCGCGAATTGATCTCTTCGGCCTATCTTGAGCGCGATCTTGCGGTTGAGCTGCACTCGGGAGAACAGGTCACCGCCGTCACCTATGTGATTGACCCGCACCACGAACAGTATTGCGGTGGCATGGCGCTGGAAAACCAAGCCCAGATTATCGCCACTGCGGTGGGCGGGCGCGGCCCCAATACGGAATATCTTTATAATACTGCCGAACATTTGGCCGAGATCGGCCTTGGCGATGCGGAACTCGAGTGGTTGATGGCACGGGTACGGCAAATAACGGCATAAAGCCTTGTTGCTTTACCATCTTTGCCTTTAAGCTCCTTTGGTAACTCAGCAAAAACGTATCAGGACGCATCCGAATATGGCCCAACCAGACCGCAAGATCAGGCCGCAGTTTTCACAACCGGTTCGCCAGATCATCCTGATGCTGATTGTCCTTGGCCTCGCCAGCTTTGGGGTCTTTGTGGCCCTGCCCAAGGTGCTGCCGGTGTTTCAGGCCAATCCATGGCTCAACGGCTTCATCTTTATTGTGTTTGTGATCGGTGTGCTCTCCTGTTTCTGGCAGGTGTTTCAGCTGATCGGCTCGGTGCGCTGGATCGAGAGTTTTGCCTCTGGCGGCAGCCGCGGAGAGAGACGGGCGCCGTCGCTTTTGGCGCCGCTGGCCGCTTTGCTGCGCTCGCGTGCCGCCCGTATGCAGCTGGGCTCCTCTTCGACGCGCTCTATTCTCGACTCCGTCGGGCAGCGTATCGACGAAGAGCGCGAGATCACGCGATACATCGGCAACCTGCTGATTTTTCTTGGTCTTTTGGGGACGTTTTATGGCCTCGCCACCACGGTTCCAGCGGTTGTTGAGACCATTCGCAGCCTTTCACCGCAGGAAGGCGAAGAGAGCCTGGCGGTGTTTAACCGCCTGATGACCGGCCTTGAGGCGCAGCTTGGCGGCATGGGCGTGGCCTTTGCGTCGTCGTTGCTCGGGCTGGCAGGGTCGCTGATTGTGGGGCTGCTGGAACTGTTCGCAGGCCATGGTCAGAACCGGTTTTACCGCGAGCTGGAGGAGTGGCTGTCGTCGTTCACCCGGGTCAGTTTTTCGTCTGGTGAAGAGGGGGAGGGCGGTGAGGCCGGCGTGGTGACCGAAGTTCTGGATACCATGGCGGAACAGATGGACGCGCTGCAGGCTATGTTTGTCCAGAACGCGCAAAGCCGCGCCGAGGTGGACAACAAGCTGTCGCGACTGGTCGATGCGATCACCGATATGAATGCCCGCCAGGACCAGACGTCGACTATTTCAGGCGCCCTGGACCGGGTGGCGGTTGGGCAGGAAGCCCTGACTGAAATCATGCGCGCCCATGGCGATGTCGGCATGGACGCTGAAAGCCGCATGCGGCTGCGGTCGATCGATGTGCAAATGCTGCGCATTCTGGAAGAAATCTCTGCCGGCAGACAGGAAAGCCTGGCTGAATTGCGCAAGGATATTGACCTTATGGTCAAGGCCTTTGCGGTTCCACGCGGGCGCATGCGCCAGCCCCCGGAGCAGGCGCTGACCACGGCCCAACCCGGTTATCCGCAGGACGAGGAATAGGCTATGGGCCTGTCGCGGCGCAGCGGTCATAGGTTTCAAAACGCGATCTGGCCAGGATTTGTCGATGCCATGACCGGCTTGCTGCTGGTGCTGATGTTCCTGCTCACCATCTTTATGGTGGTACAGTTTGTGCTGAGCGAAACAATCAGTGGCCAGGAAACCGAGCTGGACGATCTGTCCTCCGAGATTCAGGCCCTGGCAGATGCCTTGGGGCTGGAAGAGCGCGACAACAACCGGCTCAACGCGCGTCTTGGCGCGCTCAGCTCAACGCTCTCGACCACCCAGGGCGATCTGGCGCAGGCGCAAAACGCCATAGATCAGCAACGCGCCGTTATTTCCGGCCTGACTTTAGAGCGTGACCAACAACTTGCAGCCCTGGCGCAGGCGCAAAGCCAGATTACCGCTTTTGAGGCCCAGGTCGCGGCTTTTGTCGCCGGGCGCGAGGCGGCGATGGAAAAAATCGCCGGGCTGACACAGGACCGCGACCGGCTAAACGCCGAGCGCAGCACACTGCTGAGCGATCAGGACGCGCTTAATCTCGCGCTGGCGCAGGCGCGGGGCGAAATTGATGCGGGTGCAGAAGAGGCCCGGCTTGCCGCCGCCAAACGCGAGGCGCTTGAAGCTTTGATTGCCGAGCTGAAATCTGAGGGCGACAGCCGTGCGGCTGAGCTGGCGGATCTGTCCAGCAGGCTCAGCGCCAAGGAAGAATCCCGATTGATCGAGGCCGCTGCCGCCGAGGCTTTGCGGGCCAAACTGGAAAGCGCAGATGCTGAACTGACCGCCATGACCCTGTCTTTGGAGCGCCAGCGGCAGGATGCTGAGGATACGCTGACCCTTTTGGCCGCGGCCGAGGTGGCGCAGGCGCGTCTGGACAGTGAGCTGGAAAAGGCTCTGACCGCGCTTGAGGCTGCAAAGTCACAGACGCAGGACCGCGACGAGCTGGCAGAGCGCCTGACGCGGATTTTGGCCCAGATGCAGGTGACGCAATCCGCCGCCGAGGGCCGGGTCACGGCGCTGGAAACGGAACTGAACCGTTTGCGGCAGGACAGCACCACAACACGGGAACGACTGGCTGCAGATCTTGCAGGCGCCCGTGAGGCTGCCGCGCAGAGCAAGGCCGATCTTGAGGCTGAGCTGGCACGACAGCGGGCAACAAACGTCGAGAGCGAAACGCAGTATCAGGCCGAACTGGAAAGCCTGCAATCCCAACACGCGGCAACCCTGGCCACACTGCAGCAACAGATGGCCACGCTGCGCACTGAGGCGGATGCCAGCCGTCGCCAGCTTGAATCTGAGCTGGCGGCGCTGCAGGCAGATGCGGCGTCAGTGATGGCCGGGCTTGAGACAGAGCTTTCGCAGGCGCAGAATGATCTGGTGCTGGCCCGCAATGCGGCCTCCTCTACGGCGCAAGAACGTGCCCTGGTTGAGACGCGTCTGTTGCAGGCCTTGGATGCATTGGAAAGTGCTCAGGCTGCGGCCAGTGACCAGGCGGTGTTGCAGCAACGGCTTTTGGCGGCACTGAATGCCCAGACAGACGCAGAATCCAGCGCCTCTGAGCAACGCGATCTGGCGCAGGCGCGGGCGGACCTTCTGGCCAAGGCGCAGGCCGCACTTTCAGAGCAACGCTCAGTCTCTGCAGAAGCGCAGCGTGAGACAGCGTTGCTGAACCAGCAGGTTGCCGCCCTCAGAGAGCAGCTGGGGGGATTGCAGGCCATTCTGGACGACTATCAGCAGCGGGATGTGGCCCAGAATGTGCAATTGCAGAACCTTGGGCAGGACCTCAATGCTGCCCTTGCCCGGGCCGCGTCTGAAGAACGCCGTCGCCGCCTTCTGGAAGAAGGCGAGCGGAAAAGGCTGGAGGTCGAAGCGGAACGTCTGGCCAGTAAGGCCGAAGACCTTGAAACCAAGGCAGAGGATTTGGAACGGTACCGCTCTGAGTTCTTTGGGCGCTTGAGAAATGTTTTGGGCAATCAGGAAGGTGTGCGGATTGCGGGCGACCGCTTTGTCTTTGCCTCTGAAGTTCTTTTTGACCCGGGCAGTGCTACGTTGTCAGCCGCCGGTGAGGTGGAAATCGCCAAAGTGGCGCGTATTTTGCAGACCGTGGCGGCAGAGATCCCTCCCGAGCTGAACTGGATCATTCGGGTCGATGGTCATACGGATAACACGGCTATGCTGGGCAGCCCAAAGTACAGCGATAACTGGGAGTTGAGCCAGGGGCGGGCGCTCTCGGTGGTGCGCTTTATGATCGAAGGTCTGGGCATTCCGCCGGATCGTCTTGCGGCCAATGGGTTTGGTGAATACCAACCGGTGAACCCGGCCGACACACCCGAGGCGCGGGCCCAGAACCGTCGTATCGAGCTGAAGTTCACAGAACGCTGAGCAGGGCCAGCTCTTTGCCTGACTGGCCCCACCCAGTCCAGTCCAGTCCGGTCTTGCCGCAAGCGCGCCAAGTAACAAGGCGTAGCGGCACATCCGCCAGCCGTCGCCCCTGTGCCCCTGTTAGCAGTCGCCCCAGTTACCAGTCGCCTCTGATACCAATGGCCCCTGTCATCAAATGGGCAAATTACCTGACATTGATAATTCTGCTGATCCGGTCGACTTCTTCGTCCCCGCGCATAAAGACTGCGACACCCTCGTAGGTGCCCTGGACCCATGCGTCGTCGCGCAATCGTTTGCCGGAGGCCCGGAAAAACTGCGCCTGATTGCGTTCCAGTGCAATTTCGTGCACCGAGAAAAAGCCAGATGGCCCTGAAATGGACAGGCGAATACGGTCGGCTTTTTGTCCACCAAAGGCATAGGCCCAAAAGACCAGCGCGGGCGCAGTGTCTGACAGGCGGACGACCTTTACATCGCCGGATTTTATCTCGCGGAAGTCTGGAACATAGCTGCTGAATCCGGCCCCCAGAAAGGCGCCGGCCTCATAGGCAGGCGGCGAGGCCCACAGGCCTGGTTCTTCTGTCTCAGCGTTGCAGTTTTTGTGGCCCTGCGGTGCAAAGGGGTCAACCACCTTGCCTTTGTGGCGCAGTGACAAATGCAGGTGCGGGAATTGGGTTTTTCCCGAGAGGCCAACTTCGCCAAGCTGTTCACCAGCCTCTACCTTTTGGCCTTTCTCGACGCGGACCGAGCCGCGCTTCATGTGGCAATACTGGGTTTCCCAGCCGTCTTCATGCCTTATGACAACGCCGTTTCCGCATTCGCGGCCCTTCAGGTTTTCGGCAGTGGCTTTTGTCGCATAGGCATCGGGCATGGAGTCCCGCAGGCCCTTGACGACCCCTGGGGCCGCTGCCCGCACAGCAACGCCGCGCCGCATGTCTTCAAGGTAGGGCAGGGCGATGTCTGTGCCCTTGTGTCCGGAATAGCTAAGCGGATCACAGCGATAGTCCTCAGAGCCGGGGCCCGGATCATGGTCGACATATTGCTGGATGTGACAGGTCTCGCCGAGATTGCAGTCAATCGGCCATTGCAAGGTTATGTCGCTCGCCGCAGCAGGTGCCGCGACGAGCGAGAGAAAGATCGCTCCGAGTGACAGTCGCATGTTCAGTCAGCAGTCAGCAGCGGCGGTTTGTCTCCAGAGATCCGGGGCTTGGTGGGGCCCTCAATGCGCAGCTCCAGTTTTCCATCTTTGATGCCAACCTTGACCAGACCACCCTTGGCCAGCTTGCCAAAGAGAAGCTCTTCGGCGAGGGGCTTTTTGATGTGCTCCTGAATGACGCGGCCCAAAGGACGCGCCCCCATGCGATCGTCATAGCCCCGGTTCGCCAGCCATTCAGCCGCCTTTCGGGTTAGCTCAATCGAGACATTCCGGTCCATCAACTGGGCTTCGAGTTGCAGAACAAACTTCTCGACGACCTGCAGGATCACCTCTTTTGGCAGCGGAGCAAAGGCGATCACGGCATCCAGACGGTTGCGGAACTCGGGTGTGAAGGTACGCTCGATAGCGGCAGTGTCTTCGCCCTCGCGGCGATCACGGCCAAAGCCGATGGCCGCTTTGGCCATATCGGATGCACCGGCGTTGGAGGTCATGATCAGCACGACATTGCGGAAATTCACCGCGCGGCCGTTGTGATCGGTGAGCTGACCATTATCCATCACCTGCAGCAGGATGTTAAAGACATCCGGGTGCGCCTTTTCGATCTCATCGAGCAGCAAAACGCAATGCGGGTGCTGGTCAACGCCATCGGTCAAAAGACCACCCTGATCAAAGCCGACATAGCCGGGAGGTGCACCGATCAGACGGGAAACCGCGTGTTTCTCCATGTATTCCGACATGTCAAAGCGCAGCAACTCAACACCAAGGGTATCCGCCAACTGTTTGGCGACTTCGGTTTTGCCGACGCCAGTTGGACCGGCAAAGAGATAGTTGCCAATGGGCTTTTCAGGCTCACGCAGACCTGCGCGCGACAGCTTGATGGCGCTGGAGAGCGCATCAATGGCATCGTCCTGTCCAAAGACGACCCGTTTCAGGCTCTTCTCCAGATCTTTCAGCACCTCGGCATCGTCTTTGGTGACGCTCTTTGGCGGAATGCGGGCGATTTTGGCCACAACTGCCTCAATCTCTTTGACACCGATGGTCTTGCGGCGCTTGCTTTCGGGCACCAGATGCTGGGCCGCGCCCGCCTCATCGATCACGTCGATGGCCTTGTCCGGCAGTTTGCGGTCATTGATATAGCGCGACGCAAGCTCCACGGCAGATTTGATCGCATCGGCGGTGAACTTGACGCCGTGGTGTTCCTCGAAATAGGGTTTCAACCCTTTGAGAATTGCGATGGAATCCTGCACGTTTGGTTCATTGACATCAATCTTCTGGAACCGGCGCGCAAGGGCGCGGTCCTTTTCAAAGTGTTGGCGGAACTCTTTGTAGGTGGTCGAGCCCATTGTGCGCAGCTTACCGCCCTGCAGGGCAGGTTTCAGCAGGTTAGAGGCATCCATTGCCCCACCTGAGGTCGCACCGGCGCCAATCACCGTGTGGATCTCGTCGATGAACAGAACACCGTCCGGGTGATCTTCCAATTCGGTGACCACCGCCTTGAGGCGTTCTTCAAAGTCGCCGCGATAGCGGGTGCCTGCAAGCAGCGCGCCCATATCAAGCGAGAAGATTGTGGTTTTTGACAGAACCTCGGGAACTTCTCCCTGGACAATCTTGCGGGCCAGACCTTCGGCAATGGCGGTTTTGCCAACACCGGGGTCGCCAACCAGCAGTGGGTTGTTCTTGCGACGGCGGCACAGCACCTGGATGCAGCGTTCGACTTCCTGGCTGCGACCGATCAGAGGGTCGATATCGCCTTCGCGGGATTTGGCGTTGAGATCGACGCAGTATTTGTCCAGCGCGCTCTCTTTCTTTTCGCCTTCGGGGGCGGCAGAGCCCATGGCCTCTTCTTCGCCCTCGGGGGCGCCGGTGACCGGGCGGGATTCGCCAAAGGCGGGGTCCTTGGCCACACCATGCGCGATGAAGTTCACCGCATCATACCGGGTCATGTCCTGATCCTGCAGGAAATAGGCGGCATCGCTTTCGCGTTCGGCAAAAATAGCGACCAGTACGTTTGCGCCGGTGACCTCGGTGCGCCCAGAGCTTTGAACGTGAATGGCGGCGCGCTGGATAACGCGCTGGAAGGCGGCGGTGGGCACCGCTTCTGAGCCATCGACGTCTGTCACCAGATTGGCGAGGTCTTCCTCAACAAATTCAACCAGAGAGGTGCGCAGCTGCCCAAGGTCGACGCTACAGGCGCGCATCACGCGGGCGGCTTCGGGTTCTTCTATCAGTGCCAGCAGCAGGTGTTCCAGCGTGGCAAACTCATGGCGGCGCTCATTCGCCAGCGCAAGTGCGGCGTGAATGGCTTGTTCTAGTGTGCTCGAGAATGAAGGCACGGGCGTGCTCCTCTGTTCTTGGGTTGGCCGGGGCGGCTGGCCTGTTTACCAATTGCGCCCCTGCATCAACCATGTCGTCATAGTGTTAGAGTTTGGTTGATAGAACGCCAGCTTCAAGGGCTTTATTGCAAAATTCGGTCACAATTGTTGTGAACGCGGTCAAATTGTTACCAGTCTGCTCTGGCCCCCTGGCTGGTGTTTTGGTCTAAAAGCGGTCCTTTCGCAGGCGTATCTCCCTAAATACCTCTGCATTTTCAGCGCCTTCCATGCCTACAGCGGCTTTTAGGTCGGCGCGGTTGGCCCGCAGGAACGGATTTGTGTCGAGTTCAACGCGCAAAAGGCAGGGAACGGTGGCTTCACCTCTTTTACGCTTTGCATTGATTTCAGCGACTCGTTTTACGAGGGCCGCATTTTCGGGTTCAACCGTGATGGCAAAGCGGGCATTGGATTGGGTGTATTCATGGCCGGAATATACCATGGTTTCGGGCGGTAGAGCCATCAGGCGCTGCAGGCTGTGCCACATCATTTCGGCAGAGCCCTCGAACAGGCGGCCACAGCCAAGGGCCATCAGACTGTCAGCGGTAAAGACCGCCTGGCTCTCTGGCAGATAAAACGCGATGTGGCCAACAGTATGCCCCGAGACATCGAGGACTTTGACCTCTTCGCCAAAGAGATCAAAGCTGGCATCGTCATTCAGAGCATGATCCAGCGGCGGCAGACGGTGGGCATCTGCCTTGGCGCCGTAAACGCTGGCACCATAGGTGCGGCGCAACTCTTCCACGCCGTCTATGTGGTCGTCGTGGTGATGGGTCAGCAAGATGGCGTCGAGGCTCCAGCCGCGGTCGCTGAGCGCGGATTTGATCGCGGCGGCTTCTGGAGCATCAACCAGGGCGGTGCGACCGCTCTTGGCATCATGCAGAAGATAGGCGTAGTTGTCCGAGAGACAGGGCAGGGTGATGATTTCGAGGGGCATGGTCTTTCGCCTCCGTATTGTTAAACTGCATTGTTAAATTCAAATGTTACACTGCCTCCAGATTGGCCCAAGCAGCAGGC
The DNA here is from genome assembly GCA_965641885.1 of Phaeobacter sp. SH40. Lineage (GTDB taxonomy): Bacteria > Pseudomonadota > Alphaproteobacteria > Rhodobacterales > Rhodobacteraceae > Pseudophaeobacter. The sequence continues at coordinate 1,099,218 of OZ282574.1, forward strand.
ACCCGCAATGCATCTTGATGTTCAGGATCTTAGGAATTTTTATTACCGCAGCAAGCTGGGCCGTGCGGCGCAGGCTTCTGTGCGCAATCGCCTGCTGGAGTTCTGGCCCGAGGCGACCGGGCAAACCATGGCAGGTTTTGGCTTTGCCGCGCCGCTTATGCGGCCCTATCTGGCCGAGGCCCGCAGGGTTATCGCCCTGATGCCGGGGCCACAGGGGGTGATGCAATGGCCTGCGGGTATGCCCAATGTTTCGGTCCTGTGCGAAGAGACGATCTGGCCGATCGAGACGGGCCGGGTGGATCGGCTGGTGGTGATGCACGGCCTTGAGACCTCTGAGCGGCCGACGCAGCTTTTGGAGGAGTGCCGTCGCGTATTAGGGCCTGGGGGGCGGGCAATCTTTGTGGTGCCGAACCGGGCTGGGTTCTGGGCGCGCTCGGACAAGACGCCGTTTGGCTATGGGCGGCCCTATACGCTGACCCAGCTGGAAAACCAGCTTCGCCTGCATGAATTCACCATCGAGCGGCACGCCGCAGCCCTGTATGGTTTGCCAAGCCAAAAACGGTTCTGGTTAAAATCAGCCGCGCTGTTTGAACGGGTCGGGCGTCAGCTGCCAGCCATGTTGGCCGGGGGCGTGTTTATGGTCGAGGTCAGCAAGCAGACCCATCCGCAGCGTGGCCACATGACCAAAGTCAGGCGGGCCAACCCGATCCGGGTGCTTGAGGGATTGTCCAACCCAATAGCCGAGCCAGCCTGATCTGTCTGCGCCGTCTGATCCTCCTGATCAGAAGGGCGGGGCTGAATGCTGCGGCGCAAAACAGATCCACAGGCGGCCAGAAGGCGGCCAGACCAAAGAAATATGGTCACTATCTGGCCTGCTGTGTGCGGATGATTCTGTTTTTGTGAATTTGCCGCCCAGGTCTTGTATTTGAACTGCAGCCGACAGGGGTGTTTTGGACATTCTGGTCGATTTTGGCCCTTTTGGAATCGTAAATAGGGGCTGTTCAGAGGTAAAAATTGACAGTCTTTGCAGAGGCAAAGGGCCGCACTTTGGCTAAGACGTTGAAAACGCTACATTCAGGGTTTTCACTGTTGCCATTATAGACAGTTGATAGGTTGCTAACGCTCTGTTACATCCACGCTGATTTTAACGCCCTGCCGCTCTGGCGGGGCTCGCTCACGCCCCCGGACGCCGTCTGCTCTCAGACATGCAAACCGGGGCCAAAATGTCGGAAGGGTGGACGTGTCCGAACCAGCTTCGATTTCAGCAGGCATTGCTGCGCGCTATGCCACTGCGGTCTTTGAGATCGCCGAAGAAAGCAAGGCGCTTGATAGCCTTGAAACCAGCATCAATGATCTGGCAGCTGCCCTGGCTGACAGTGACGATCTGCAAAACCTGATCAGCTCTCCGCTGATCACACGGGATGAGCAGGGAGCCGCGATTGCCGCGATTGCCAAAAAAATGGGTCTTGCACCTGTTCTGAGCAATACCCTTGCTTTGATGGCGCAAAAGCGCCGCCTGTTTGTGGTGCCTGCACTGATCACAGCCCTGCGCGCCCGTCTGGCGGATGCGCGCGGTGAAGTGACCGCCGAGGTGATCTCGGCCAAGGCACTGACCAAAACCCAAAGCGACAAGCTGGCCAAGACGCTGGCCGAGCGCGTGGGCAAAAAGATTACCATCAATGCAACCGTCGATGAAAGCATCATTGGCGGTCTCGTCGTTAAAGTGGGCTCAAAGATGATCGATAGCTCGATCCGCTCCAAGCTCAACTCCCTACAGAATGCAATGAAAGAGGTCGGATAAATGGGTATCCAAGCAGCAGAGATTTCTGCGATCCTAAAAGACCAGATCAAGAACTTTGGTCAGGAAGCCGAGGTGGCTGAAATTGGTCGCGTGCTGAGCGTTGGTGATGGTATCGCCCGCGTCTACGGCCTCGACAATGTTCAGGCTGGCGAAATGGTCGAATTCCCCGGTGGGGTTATGGGCATGGCGCTGAACCTGGAGGCTGATAACGTAGGTATCGTTATCTTTGGCTCCGACCGTGACATCAAAGAAGGTGACACAGTCAAGCGCACCAACTCGATCGTTGACGTTCCCGTTGGCCCCGAGCTGCTGGGTCGCGTTGTGGACGGTCTGGGTAACCCGCTGGACGGCAAAGGCCCGATCAACGCCAAACAGCGCGGCATTGCCGACTCCAAGGCGCCTGGCATTATCCCGCGTAAATCGGTTCACGAACCAATGGCAACTGGCCTCAAGTCGGTTGACGCGATGATCCCGGTTGGCCGTGGCCAGCGTGAGCTGATCATTGGTGACCGTCAGACCGGTAAAACCGCGATTGCTCTGGACACCATTCTGAACCAGAAATCCTACAATGAGGCAGCAGGCGACGACGAGTCGAAGAAACTGTACTGCGTCTATGTTGCGATTGGTCAGAAGCGCTCTACCGTGGCGCAGCTGGTGAAAAAGCTGGAAGAAGCCGGCGCGATGGAATATTCGATCGTGGTTGCTGCAACCGCGTCCGATCCTGCACCGTTGCAGTTCCTGGCACCTTACGCTGCGACCGCAATGGCCGAGTATTTCCGCGACAGCGGCAAGCACGGCCTGATCATCTATGATGATCTCTCCAAGCAGGCTGTTGCCTATCGTCAGATGTCACTGTTGCTGCGTCGTCCACCCGGACGTGAAGCCTATCCTGGTGACGTTTTCTATCTGCACTCCCGCCTGCTGGAACGCTCTGCCAAACTGAACGAAGACTTCGGCTCCGGTTCGCTGACGGCTCTGCCCGTTATTGAAACCCAGGGTGGCGACGTTTCCGCCTTTATTCCAACCAACGTGATTTCGATCACCGATGGTCAGATCTTCTTGGAAACCGAACTGTTCTACCAGGGCATCCGTCCTGCTGTGAACACCGGTCTGTCGGTTTCGCGTGTTGGCTCTTCGGCGCAAACGAACTCGATGAAATCTGTTGCGGGTCCGGTTAAGCTGGAACTGGCTCAGTACCGCGAAATGGCTGCCTTTGCGCAGTTCGGCTCCGACCTTGACGCCGCCACTCAGCAGCTGCTGAACCGTGGTGCCCGTCTGACCGAGCTGATGAAGCAGGCGCAGTACTCGCCGCTGACCAACGCTGAAATCGTCTGCGTGATCTTTGCAGGTACCACGGGCTACCTCGACAAAATCGACGTCAAGGCGGTTGGCCGCTACGAGGCGGGTCTGCTGGCGCATCTGCGTGGCAAGCACGCTGATCTGCTCGCGTGGATTTCCACCGAAGATCCAAAGATCAAGGGCGATGCTGCCGACAAGATCAAAGCAGCGCTGGATGAATTCGCCGCAGATTTCGCGTAAGGGGATAAGGCAATGCCAAATCTCAAGGACCTGAAAAACAGGATCGCGAGTGTCAAAGGCACCCGTAAGATCACTAAGGCCATGCAAATGGTGGCGGCGGCGAAACTTCGCCGCGCCCAGGAAGCTGCTGAAGATTCACGGCCCTACACCACGCGGTTTAACGCCGTCATGGCTGGGCTTGCGGCTTCGGTTGGCAGCAGCGATAGCGCACCAAAACTGCTGCGCGGCACCGGCAGCGACCAGGTACAACTTCTTGTTGTCCTGACCGCTGAGCGGGGCCTGTGTGGTGGCTTTAACGGCAACATCGCCAAGCTGGCGCGTTATAAGGCGCTCGAGCTGAAAGCAGCTGGCAAGACGGTCAAGATCCTGACCGTTGGTAAAAAGGGCCGCGACGCACTGCGTCGTGACCTGGCTGATGATTTTGTCGGCCATGTGGACCTGAGCGAAGTAAAACGGGTCGGCTATGCCGACGCGCAAGGCATCGCAAAGGATATCCTGACCCGCTTTGACGCTGGTGAATTCGACGTTGCGACAATTTTCTTTGCGGGATTTGTCAACGTTGTGACCCAGGTGCCAACAGCGCAGCAGATCATTCCGGCCTCTTACGAGGGCGGTTCCGCAGAAGAGGCTTCGGCCGGTTACGACTACGAGCCCAGTGAAGAGGCGATCCTTGCCGACCTGCTGCCACGTGGCGTATCGACCCAGATCTTTTCGGCTCTGCTGGAAAACGGTGCATCCGAACAGGGTGCCCGGATGAGTGCGATGGATAACGCCACCCGCAACGCTGGCGAGATGATCGACAAGCTGACAATCGAGTATAACCGCTCGCGTCAGGCCGTCATCACCAACGAGCTGATTGAAATCATTTCGGGCGCTGAGGCGCTCTAAGAGACAACCGGAGACAAACACATGGCAAACGCAAAAGGCAAAATCACGCAGGTGATTGGCGCCGTTGTGGACGTGCAGTTCGAGGATGCCCTGCCGGAAATCCTGAACGCCGTTACCACAGACAACAACGGTAAGACGCTGGTTCTCGAAGTTGCTCAGCACCTTGGTGAGAGCACCGTTCGGACCATCGCTATGGACGCAACCGAAGGTCTGGTTCGCGGCCAGGACGTGACTGACACAGGCGCGCCTATCTCGGTTCCAGTTGGCAATGCCACACTGGGTCGTATCCTCAACGTCATCGGCGAGCCGGTTGACGAAAAGGGTCCCGTAGACGCAACCGAAACCCGTGGCATCCACGGCGACGCGCCTACGTTCTCGGAGCAGTCGACCGCAACCGAGATCCTGACCACAGGTATCAAGGTTATCGACCTTCTGGCCCCCTACACCAAGGGTGGTAAAATTGGTCTGTTCGGGGGTGCCGGCGTTGGTAAAACCGTTCTGATCATGGAACTGATCAACAACATCGCCAAGGTGCACTCGGGTGTGTCCGTGTTCGCCGGTGTTGGTGAGCGGACCCGTGAAGGCAACGACCTTTACCACGAGATGATCGAATCCGGTGTTATCGTTCCCGATAACCTGCCCGAGTCGAAAATTGCTCTGGTCTACGGCCAGATGAACGAGCCTCCAGGTGCGCGTATGCGGGTTGCTCTGTCGGGTCTGACCCTGGCGGAACAGTTCCGTGATGACAGCGGCTCGGACGTTCTGTTCTTCGTGGACAACATCTTCCGCTTCACACAGGCGGGTTCCGAGGTTTCGGCTCTGCTGGGTCGTATTCCTTCCGCGGTTGGCTACCAGCCAACACTGGCCACCGACATGGGTGCGATGCAGGAACGGATTTCTTCGACCAAAAATGGTTCGATCACCTCCGTTCAGGCCGTCTACGTTCCTGCGGATGACCTTACTGACCCTGCTCCTGCGACCTCGTTTGCGCACCTTGATGCGACAACCGTTCTGGACCGTGCGATTTCGGAAAAGGGTATCTACCCTGCCGTTGACCCGCTTGGTTCGACCTCGCGTCTGCTGGATCCGCTGATCATTGGTGACGAGCACTACAAAGTTGCCACCGACGTGCAGCAGATTCTTCAGCGCTACAAATCGCTGCAGGACATCATTGCCATTCTGGGCATGGATGAGCTTTCGGAAGACGACAAACTGGCTGTGGCCCGTGCGCGTAAGATCGAACGCTTCCTGTCGCAGCCGTTTGACGTTGCCAAAATCTTTACCGGCGCTGACGGCAAACAGGTTCAGCTGGAAGACACTATCGCATCGTTCAAGGCCGTTGTGGCTGGCGAATACGACCACCTCCCCGAAGGCGCCTTCTACATGGTTGGCGGCATCGACGAAGTGATCGCAAAAGCCGAGAAAATGGCTGCTGACGCGGCCTAAGGAGGGCTCTGATGGCTGATACCATGCAATTCGATCTCGTGAGCCCGGAGCGGAGCCTTGCTTCGCTGCAGGTGAATGCGGTCCTGATCCCCGGCGCGGAGGGTGACATGACGGCTATGCCGATGCATGCGCCCACCATCACCACCCTGCGTCCGGGTGTCCTGCGGGTGGAAAGCTCGCAAGGCACTTCGGAGTTTGTGGTCACCGGCGGCTTTGCCGAAATCAGTGCAGAGGCCCTCTCGGTCCTGGCTGAAAAGGCGATCCCAATGGATGAGATGACCCGTGCCCATCTGGACGAGCTGATTGAAGATGCTCGTCAGACCTACAAGACCGCCCAAGAAGATGATCAGCCCCACGGGTTGGTTGAAGAAGCAGCCAAGCTGCTGGCGGACATGGAGGCTCTGGGCACGCATATGAGCCTGTAAAGGACCATACAGCGTCGCCGAGTGTGACCAGAAGATCTAAAAACCGGCCCTCCGATGTGATGGGCCGGTTTTGTTTTTTGAATGTTAGAAAGTATTGGTGTGTAATGCCCTGACCGCCGACCTAACGGATGGCACGAACGGATAATGGAACGGCAAGAGATGCAGAGACTACGCAATCCACGTGTCGGAATTGACCAGGGCGATCTGGTGCTCTTTTCCGAATTCGACAGCGGCGGCAGTATGTGGACCGGCGAAGGGTCGCGGGAGCGGCGCAAGCTGGTCTCCTTTCGAGAAGGTTTCCGTCAGCCGCCTGCGGTGCTGGTGTCAATCTCGCTTTGGGATATGGACACAAGCGCGGCCATTCGGGCTGAATTGGTGGCGGAGAATGTATCACTTACCGGGTTCGAGATGGTGTTTCGCACCTGGGGCGATAGCCGCGTGGCGCGCCTGCGTGCTGCCTGGACCGCGATTGGCGAGCTGCCCTTTGAGGATGACTGGCATGAGGTAGACTGAGGCTTGAGGCCTCGTTGGGGCCTTATTTGCCCCCTGATCGTCGTGTTTTTCAGTCTTCGCGAATGTCAGCTGAGCGGACTTTTCAGTCGTAGAGTTGGCGTCAATCTGGGACTAGGCTCCCTGGATGGCTAAACCGGTATTGAGAATTCTAGAGGGGCCTTCTCCTACAAAAGAAGGCATATCGCAGGCTGCAACAGCAGGACTGGCTGGCGTTCTATCGGCAGCGAGCAAAGCGGCGGATTTGTACCCTCATGATCTCGAAGGTCTCCTTGGAATGCTCCACTTTAGAAACGAAACAGCAAAAGCTGCGCGCCGCAGAAGCAGTTGGTTTGGCGGGAAATTATACAATAAATTCTCGGGTGACGAGCCTGACTACATTCCAATTTCGGGCAGTCATCTTCGACAAGCGCTTTCCACCGTGGGAATAGAAACTCCAGACTTCATCGTAGCGTCTGGAAAATACCAACTCCGGTTGGACATATCAGAAGAAGCGGTCAGTATCCTTTCCGAAAAGCGGAGATAGTCAGAGTACTAATTTGGCAGTAGTTTTTCGACACTCAGGGCTCATTGCAGACAGTGAAGGAAAAAATGTGCCCCCGCAGCATCGCCAGCCACACTTGGTACGAAAAGGGCCCCGGCAGGTTACTGCGCGGGGCCCTCTCAATTCGGGTTGATGGCTTAGACACCGGGCGCGTAGAGCGACTCGTAGATCGGGATCAGGGTTTTGTCATCAAACAGCGAGGACACGGAGGTGCCGTGCCAGATGTTCAGGATCGCCTGGGTGAACAGCGGTGCTGTGGGCAGGACGCGGATGTTGGGCGTGTCCAGAATGTCCTGTGTTGGCTGGATGGAATCGGTCAGCACCAGGGATTTCATCACCGAGTTGCTGACGCGTTCCACGGCAGGGCCGCTCATGACACCATGGGTGATATAGGCGTGAACCTCTTTGGCGCCATTGTCCATCAGGATTTGCGCCGCCTTGCAGAGGGTTCCGGCCGTGTCGCACATGTCATCCACAATAAGACAGATCTTGTCTGTGACATCGCCAATCACGGTCATTTCGGCAATTTCACCGGCTTTTTCGCGGCGTTTGTCGACGATCGAGAGGGGGGCGTTGATGCGCTTGGCCAGCTCGCGGGCGCGGGCCACGCCGCCGACATCGGGTGAGACCACCATCAGATCGTCCATACGGTCTTTGAACTGGTTTTTTACATCCAGCGCAAAGATCGGCGAAGCATAGAGGTTGTCGACAGGGATATCAAAGAACCCCTGAATCTGGGCCGCATGCAGGTCCATGGTCAGCACCCGTTCGATGCCCGCACCGGTTAGCATATTGGCGACCAATTTGGCAGAAATTGGTGTGCGCGCTTTGGTGCGGCGGTCCTGTCGGGCATAGCCGAAATAGGGGATCACCGCAGTGATCCGCTGGGCTGACGAGCGACGCAGAGCGTCGGAAATGATTAGCAGCTCCATCAGGTTGTCATTGGCCGGATTTGAGGTCGGCTGAATGATAAACATATCTTCGCCGCGTACGTTCTCATAGACCTCGACAAAGATCTCGCCGTCGTTAAAGCGTTCAACGCGGGCATCAACCAGTCCTTGGTCGACACCGCGGTGCATGCTCATACGGCGGGCAATTGAGTTGGCAAGCGGGAGGTTGGCGTTCCCAGCGATAAGCTTGGGTTCGTTCAAAGTCGGCATTGGCTGATATCCCCGGCAGCAATGGCTATGTGACAGATTCGTGATCTTGCCCACCGCTTAACATGTGCGTAGCTATCAGCCTAGTTCTAAGCGGGAGAAAACCAACCATGGCTACCATTGATTATTACTTCTCGACCCTGTCGCCCTATGCATACCTGGCCGGAACCCGGCTTGAGGCGGCAGCGGCGCGACAGAATGCCCAGGTGAACTACAAACCTTTCGACATTATTGCGCTGTTTGGGCGCACTGGCGGCACACCTCCAAAGGACCGTCACGTCTCGCGCCAGGAGTACCGGTTGATTGAACTTGAGCGTCAGGCCAAAAAGTATGGGCTGAAGATCAATCTGAAACCGGCGCATTGGCCGACCAATGCCGCGCCCGCCTCATATGCAATCCTCGCAGCGCAGGCGGCTGGCGGCGGTGATCTGGGCGCTCTTGTACATGGTCTCATGCGGGCCGTCTGGGCAGAGGAACGTGACATCGCAGAAGACAGCGTGATCAAATCCTGTCTCGAGAGCGCCGGCTTTGACGCCTCTCTGGCGGATAGCGGTCTTTTGGCCGGCGCGGAGAGATATGCGCAAAACCTCGAGGAGGCCGTCAAGGCAGGTGTCTTTGGTGCGCCCTTTTATGTAGCGCAGGATGGGGCCCGTTTCTGGGGGCAGGACCGGATTGAGGATCTTGAGCAGCATCTTGCAGGCTGACAGCGCTTTGCAGGCCGGCAGAGCGGGGCAGGTTGAGCCTGCCGCAGGAAACGATTACGACTAAAAGGATGGCATTTTGAGCGACATTTACTCTCGCAGTTTTGGTGCGGGGCCGCGCCGGGTTCTGGCAGTGCATTGCTCTCTGGCGCATTCCGGAGCTTGGCGCGGGCTGGCCAGCCAAATGGAGGCGGAGATTACACTCACCGCGTTTGACATGTATGCCCATGGCCGCAGTCCGGACTGGACCGGTGCGGCTGATTTCCAGACCGCGAATGTCAACGCCGGGCTGGCGCTACTGGAGGCAGAGGCTGGGCCGGTTGACCTTATCGGGCATTCTTTTGGCGCCACAGTTGCCCTGCGCATGGCCCAGGCGCGGCCAGAACGGGTGAAAAGCCTGACACTGATCGAGGCGGTGTTGTTTGCAGTCACGCGTCTTGAGGCGCCGGAGGCACAGGCGGCACTGGAGGCTGAAGAGGCCCCCTTTGGCGCGCTCTATGCGGCTGGTGACGTTGAGGGGGCGACCCGCTTTTTCAATCGGATGTGGGGCACGGGTAAGCCAAAATGGAGCGAGATGCCGGAGCAGGCGCGTGCGGCCATGGTGCGGGCGATGCAGGTGGTGCCCCAGAGCTTTGACACATTGTATCTGGATGACAAGGGCGTGTTGCTGCCGGGGGCGCTGGAGCCTGTCGCAATGCCGGTTCTGCTGTTGAGCGGAGCTGAGAGCCAGCCCGTGATGCCGCTGATCAATGAGGGGCTGGCGCGGCGCCTGGCGGATGCCCGTGCCATTGTGGTGCCGCAGGCCGGTCACATGCTGCCGATCACCCATGCCAGTGAAACAGCCTCCCTGCTGCGGGCCTTCTGGACCGAAGTGGCGCCTTAGACGGATCCTCTTCTAACCCTTTTCTGGGCTGTTTCTAAGCCTAGGCCTTAGAGCAGGCTCAGAAACTGGTCGATGTGATCTTTGCTCAGAGCCCAGTCACAGACAAAACGGGCGGTAACCTCCTGCTCTGGATCGCCCTCTAGCGGGCCATCCCACAGGTGATAGATCGCCCCGGCCTCAAACAAACGCTGATGCGTGGCGCGGGGCAGGGCGGCAAAGATCATGTTTGCCTGTGCCTCGTGCAGAAAGGGCGCGCCTTTTTGCTCCAGCCCTGCGGCCAGGTAGGCGCAATTTGCGTTGGCCTTGCGGGCGTTGTCGCGCCACAGATCGTCCGTAAGATAGGCCAGCATCTGGGCCGACAGATAGCGGTGCTTGGAAAACAGATGGCCGCCGCGCTTGCGCCGCAGCTCAAACTCCCAGGCATGTTTGGGGTCAAAGAAAATCACCGCTTCGACGCCCATCAGACCGTTCTTGGTGCCGCCAAAACAGACAGCGTCAACACTGGCTTTCCAGGTCATTTCGGCGGGCGTGCATCCCAGCGCCACCAGAGCATTGGTGAAACGGGCGCCATCCATGTGCAGCGGCAGGCCGAATTCCCGAGTGACCTTCGCAATCGCTTTGATCTCGTCCAGATCATAGATCGTGCCGCGCTCGGTCACCTGGGTGATCGAGACGGGGCCGCGCTGGGGTCCGTGCACGCCACGGCTCTCTTCCTTGGCAATCGTGGCACGCAGGGCTGCGGGTGTCATTTTGTCATCCGAGCCAGCCGCGCCGGGCACCAGCGTCAGTTTGGCGCCGCCCGTGTAGAACTCAGGCGCGTTGCATTCATCCTCATGGATATGCGCTACGGGGGTGCAGAATATGGTTTCAAACGGCTGACACATTGTCGCCAGCGCCAGAGAGTTGGCGGCGGTGCCTGTGGCGACCAGATGGACTGCGGCTTCGGGCGCTTCAAATATCCCGCGAAGGCGCGCTGTCACCTCTGCCATCTCATCATCCGCACCATAGCCCATGGCATAGCCGGTGTTTGCCTTTTCCACAGCCTGCAGAACCTGCTTTGGCACCGGGCCGGAATTGTCAGAGGCAAAAAACATCAGATAGGCTCCTCGATGATATGATCTTCCCAGTCTTCTTCGGGGGTGTCGAACTCGGAAACGGTCCAGCCGCGCACGCTGACGCCAGCGTCATGGGGGCTGTTGGGATCACCGGTCAAAAGCGGGTGCCACTGGGGCAGGGGCTTGCCTTCCCAAAGCAGACGATAGGCGCAGGTCTGCGGCATCCAATAGGCATGGGTGTCCAGGTTGCTCGGCTTGAGCACGATGCATTCCGGTATGAACTGGTGGCGGTTCTCATAATGGGCGCAGCGACATGTGGCATCATCCAGCAGTCGGCATGCCACCCGGGTCAGTGCGACCTCACCGCTGTCCTCGTCCTCTAGTTTGTTGAGGCAGCATTTGCCGCAGCCATCACAGAGCGCTTCCCATTCCTGCGGGTTGAGCTTCTCCAGCGGCTTCTTTTCCCAAAAGCGCCTGCCTAGCCCCTGCCGGTCAATGCCCTCGCTCATGTGTCAGCCTGTCTGTCAACGTGGGATTCTGCGTCGAGAATATCGCGGGCCCGATCACAATCGGCAGTCATTTGCGCAATCAGCGCCTCCAGCCCGTCAAATTTCATCTCGGGCCGCAGATAGTCCACCAGGGCGACCGACAGCGTGGCGCCATAAAGATTGCCGGTGAAATTAAACACAAAGGTCTCGATATTGGGGTGCGCGCCATCAAACATGGGCCGCACGCCGATCGAGGCCGCACCCTGATAGCTGCCCTGATGCGGGCCATCCAGCACATCAATCAGTACGGCATAAACGCCAAAGGCCGGCGGGTGCAGCCCGTCAATCGACATATTGGCGGTGGGAAAGCCAAGATCACGGCCGCGCTGCTCGCCGCCGATCACTTTGCCCTCGATGCGGTGCCAATGGCTGAGCATAGCTGCGGCATCACGGGGGCGCCCCTCGCTGAGGGCGGTGCGAATGGCGGTCGAGGAAACGGTGTCTTTTGAATGCGCCATCAGAGGCGCTACGGTGACGCCAAATCCCATCTCTGCGCCAAAGCGCTGCAGATCCTTGGCGGTGCCGCTGCGACCCTTGCCAAAGCAGAAATCCGCCCCCACCACCACATGGCGCAGGCCCAGACCGTCGGCGATCACTTTGCGGGCAAAATCCTCGGGGGGCAGGCCGGACAGGGCGGCATTGAAGTTCAGCTGATACAGCCGCTCCACGCCCAGCTTTTCCAGCCGCGAGGCACGCGCCTCGGGGGACATCAGCCGAAAGGGGGCCGCATTGGGGGCAAAGAAGGCACGCGGGTGCGGCTCAAACGTCATGACGCCCAGCGGTGCATCTGGAGCGGCAGCGCGCGCCAGTTCAATCACCGACTGATGACCGCGATGAACCCCATCGAAATTGCCGATCGCGACGCTGGCGCCACGATCTTGCTGCTCTACAAATTGATAGTCTTGGATGATGCGCATGCGGTCTGCCTAGCGCTCTGCACAAGGGCTTGCAAGCACCTGATTGGCACAAGGCCGCCGCGAAAGATCCACCAGGGCAGAAACCGCAGCCAGGTCGCGTAGCGCGCCCTTAGTCGAACTTGCGCGAGGGCGCCATAACCATGGCTTCGCCCACCAGAACCTTCTTGCCATCAACCATGCAGCGGCACTCCAGTTTGACCCGGCGTTTGTCGATGATGATATCCGTCACCTCAACCTCGGCCAGCACCAGATCGCCGGGCCGCACGGGCGCGAGGAATTTGAGCGACTGGCTCATGTAGATGGTGCCGTGGCCAGGCAGCTGCTCTCCAATCACGGCCGAGATCAGACCCGCCGTCAGCATGCCGTGGGCGATGCGACCCTGGAAAATGGTGTCCCGGGCGTATTCATCATCCAGATGCACCGGATTGCGGTCGGTCGAGACCTGCGAGAACATTTCGATATCTTCGTCGGTGATCACTTTGCGTACAAAGCGCGTCATGCCCATCTCGATATCTTCGATGCAGATGGTTCCGCGCGGCATGTTATCCAACATTTGACCCTCCATGAGATCGCCTCTGCCGAGGTGGTCTTGAAATTTTCGGGCGCGCTGCCGCACCCGTTTGCAACTTTATTACTTTGCAGGTGCAGAAAATCAAGAGGTTTTTAGGCGCATGCAGCATCTGCGCGCGGGGCTCAAAGCAGGGGCTGCAGCCGCTAAGGGCGACGCAGACCCTGCCTGCATTTCTATCTGAATACCCTCATAAGGTGCTGAAAGAAAATAGGTGTCGAGATCAGCGCAGGAAGCCGATGCTATAAGTCGGAGCAGATTGTTCCTGATCCAGATAGGCCGCGAGGGCTGCCGGGTCAGGCTGCTGCGCTGTTTTTGTTTCACTGGCCGCAAGGCCGCCGGTGATAAAAAGGGAATCGATGGCTTCGCCCATGGCGCCGGCAATATCTGTGTGCGGTCCATCGCCAATGGCCAGAATGTCACTGTCAGAAATATCGGTGCCCAGTTCTGCCAGCCGACGGCGGGCCAGATCGTAGATCGGCGGGTGCGGTTTGCCAAAGTAGAGGCTCTCTCCGCCCATCTCAGTATAAAGCCGGGCCAGCGCCCCGGCACACCATTCACGGGTCTCGCCGCGATCGACGACGATGTCGGGATTGGCGCAGAGCAGCTTGATGCCTTTTTGTTTGGCCAGCAGGAAGTCAGCCCGGTTCACATCCGGGTGGGCCATGGGGTCAGTTGGGCCACAGCAGACGATGCCTTCGGCCTCAGCGAGGGGAACACGGGTGATCTCGACCGGATCATGGATCACATGCAGTGGCTCAAAAAAACCGGCGTCGCGCTGCCAGTCGCCGATGAAGTACACCTTGTTGCCGACAGCGCCGGTAAACATCGCAGAGCGCGCAGAATCGCCGGAGGTGGCGATGGTGTCATAGGCGTCATCGGGCACGCCGAATTGCGTCAGTTGAGCGACCACGCCTGCACGTGGCTTGGGAGAGTTGGTCACCAAGACCACCTTGCCGCCGCGGGCGCGATAGGCCTGCAGTGCGGCAACCGCATCGGGAAAGGCGGTGACCCCATTGTGGACGCAGCCCCAGAGATCGACAAACAGCGCGCTGTATGGATCGGAAACTTCGGCAAGCGTTTTAATGATGCGGGTCATGATCGGAACCTTTCTTGTGTGAACCTGTGGGGGGCGGCCATGCGGCCAGATATGACCGAGTTCCCCGCGCGACGCCACCGGGAAAACCGGGCCTGTGGTCCGCGGCTTTTGGCGCCGGTGGCAGGTTTTTGCTCAGCTCATGGAACTGGCGGGACGGTAGGGGTTTCTTAAATATTCCAAAAATATAATATGACTGCGCGCGGGCATAAAAAACAGTCTTGAAAGGCAGTACAATGACATACAAAGGTTTCATTCAATTTCTTGCGCCGGCTTTGGCAACAGCGGTTATTGGAGTTTCAGCCAACCCCGCATTTGCGGATCACGGGAATCCCTGGGCAGAAGACGACGATGTTGTCTTTTCTCAGTTCCATGAAGAGAACCAAGTAAAGTCTATAGGCACGCCCGGGCAGGATGAGATGAGGGGCGACAGAGCTCTGACAGGGGCAGGCAAAGTCGGTTCGGCTAACCGCGGAAGTGGCGGCGGCAGCCTAGGAAACGGCGGTGCTGGCAACGGTGGCGGCAATGGCGGTGGTGGAAACGGCAACGGTGGCGGCGGCGGTGCTGGCAACGGTGGCGGCGGTGGTGCTGGAAACGGTGGCGGCGGTGGTGCTGGAAACGGCGGCGGCGGTGGTGCTGGCAACGGTGGTGACGGCGGTGCTGGAAACGGTGGCGGCGGCGGTGCTGGCAACGGTGGTGACGGCGGTGCTGGAAACGGTGGTGACGGCGGTGCTGGAAACGGTGGCGGCGGCGGTGCTGGAAACGGTGGCGGCGGCGGTGCTGGAAATGGTGGCGGCGGTGGTGCTGGCAACGGTGGCGGCGGTGGCGCTGGAAACGGTGGCGGTCGCGGTTGATCAAGGCAGAGACGCCCACGAAAAAAAGGCGCCCTCCGGGGCGCCTTTTCTATTTCCTGACCAGAAAAGGAATCAGACCTTGAGGTTAGGAATGATCTGCTTTTTGCGGCTCATGATGCCGGGCAGAACCACGGCGTCGCCTTCGACAACAGCACCAAAGCTCTTTTCGGCCACGGTTTTCACCAGATCGTTGGGCACCAGCAGCGTGGCTTCCTCGTTCAGGATGTCGACAACAAACAGCAGCACCTGCTCGACCGCGTCTTCGGCGGCGACAGTGGTCATTGTCTGCATCAGCGAGGCCTTGCGGTCGAGCACAACACCGGGGGCGGTTGTCTCAAGCACGCTGACGCGGAATTTGGTGCCCTCGACGGTGAATTCCTTGCTGTCCATGCGCAGAAGTTCGGCGTCAGAAAAGGACGAGACGTCGGATTTGGCGGCGAACATTTCGGCGGCATAGTCAGCGATGTCGATGCCCAGATCACCGGCCAGTTTTTCGGCCACTGCGCGGTCGTGATCGGTGGTGGTGGGCGAGCGGAATTCCAGCGTGTCCGACAGGATACAGGTCAGCGCAGCACCTTTGATGGCTTCGGGCATTTTGGCCATGTCGTCACCGATCAGGTCATGCATGATGGTGGCAGTACAGGCGAGGGGGCGGATGGTAATGTCGATGGGACCTTTGGTCTCCAGGCCGCCAACCAGCTTGTGGTGGTCGATGATGGCCTGAACGTCGGCGCCATTGATGTTGGCAGGCAGCTCGGCCGGGTTGTTGGTGTCAACGATGACCACCGCCTGGTCATCGGCCACATCTGCGATGATCTCGGGCTTGTCCAGGTTCCAGCGCTGCAGCATGAAGGCCGCCTCGGTGTTGGGTTCGCCAAGCAGCTTTGCTTCGGCAGCAACACCTTTGATCTCAGTGAGGTACCAGGCCCAGACAATAGGCGAGCCGGTGGAATCGGTATCGGGAGATTTATGGCCAAAAACTTGGACGGTCATCTTGCTATCCTGTGCACTTAATGGAGTTTGCGCGCCTTATAGGCCGGGAGGGAAGGCTTGTCACCCCACCAGTGCTGCATTGCTGCATTGCAGCAACCGTCTGGCAGCGCGGTGCCAGACCGCCTGTGGAGGCTAGGTTTTCGCAGGGTCTGCTGGAACGTCGCAGCTTGAAAATCAGACCGGGGAAATCAGACCGGGGAAATCAGGCTGGGGAAATCAGGCCGGGGAAATTGGGCCGGGGAAATTTGAGCGGCACCAATTTCAGGCCATGTTCCAGAAGTCTGCTTTTGTTCCCCGGGGGCTGTGCGTATGGTCTTGGCCATGGAACGCGAAGATCAACTTTATCCGCCGGTGAAGGCCTTGCTGATGGCGCAGGGCTATGAGGTCAAGGGCGAGGTGGGCGCCGCTGATGTGATGGCGCGGCGCGGCGGCGAGGATCCGGTAATTGTCGAGCTGAAGCTCAGGTTTTCGTTGTCGCTGTTTCATCAGGCCGTGACGCGTCAATCGGTGACAGATCTGGTCTACATTGCGGTGCCCCGGCCCACGGGGCGACAGGCGCGCCGGATGCTTAAGGATAATCTGGCGCTGTGCCGTCGTCTTTGTCTGGGCCTGATTCTGGTGCTGCCAGATGGGCGCTGCGAGGTGCAATGCGACCCCGGCCCCTATGCGCCACGCAAGTCAAAGAAGCGCCAGCAACGACTGCTGCGCGAGTTCGACCGTCTGCAGGGGGATCCCAACGCCGGTGGTGCAACGCGCCACGGTATCGTCACCGCCTATCGACAGGATGCGCTGCGCTGTGCGGCCTTTTTGGCGGGCGCCGGGGCCAGTAAAGGGTCTGAGGTAGCTAAGGCGACAGGGGTCGCCAGAGCCACTGGCCTGATGGCGTCCAATCACTATGGCTGGTTCGAACGGGTGGAAAAAGGCATTTACCAACTTACCGAGACTGGGCGTGACGGCTTGAAACACTGGGCCTATAGCTGGGAGGGTGAAAGTGAGAGCGGGGCTGACGCGCCTGTGTCATAGAGCTGTGCTATACAGCGGTGGTGTCAGATGACGCGGACGCTGCTTAATATCACGAAATTTTCTTCCTCAATATGGTTGACACAGGCCCATCCCCTGCATAGCTATTCGTCCGTTAGCACTCATCAGGTGTGAGTGATAACGCCTCGGCAGAGATGCGGAGGCTATCCAGAGATAACAACCTTTGAGCCTTATAAGGAGCTGCAAAGATGGCATTGAAACCACTCCACGACCGCGTGCTTGTTCGTCGCACTGAAAGCGAAGAAAAAACTGCTGGTGGTTTGATCATTCCCGAATCCGCAAAAGAAAAGCCCAGCGAAGGCCAGGTCGTCGCAATTGGCGAAGGCGCACGTAAAGACAGCGGTGAGTTGATCGAAATGGCTGTCAAAGCCGGCGATACCATCCTGTTCGGCAAATGGTCCGGCACAGAAGTCACCGTCGACGGCGAAGAGCTGCTGATGATGAAAGAAAGCGACATCATGGGCATCATCGAGTAAGCCTCGCAGCTTCTCTGATCCCACGACATATCGCTTACACACAAAGATTTTCTCGAGGAGAATAAAACATGGCTGCTAAGGACGTCAAATTCGACACCGATGCCCGCAACCGCATGCTGGCCGGCGTTAACATTCTGGCCGATGCTGTCAAAGTGACCCTGGGCCCCAAAGGCCGCAATGTCATTCTGGACAAATCTTTTGGCGCACCGCGCATCACCAAAGATGGTGTATCCGTTGCCAAAGAGATCGAGCTGGAAGACAAGTTCGAAAACATGGGCGCTCAGATGGTCAAGGAAGTTGCTTCCCGCACCAATGACGAAGCAGGCGACGGCACCACCACTGCCACCGTTCTGGCCCAGGCTATCGTCAAAGAAGGCCTGAAGCAGGTTGCTGCTGGTCTGAACCCAATGGATCTGAAGCGCGGCATCGACCTGGCAACTGCCACCGTCGTTCAGGGCATCAAAGACATGGCACGCGAAGTCAAAGACTCCGCTGAAGTTGCACAGGTTGGCACCATCTCTGCCAACGGTGAAGCCGCCATCGGTCAGCAAATCGCAGACGCGATGCAAAAAGTTGGCAACGAAGGCGTGATCACTGTCGAAGAAAACAAAGGCCTGGAAACAGAGACCGATGTTGTCGAAGGCATGCAGTTCGACCGTGGCTACCTGTCGCCCTACTTTGTCACCAACGCTGACAAAATGGTTGCAGACCTCGAAGACTGCATGATCCTGCTGCATGAGAAGAAGCTTTCTTCGCTGCAGGCCATGGTGCCCCTGCTCGAGCAGGTGATCCAGTCGCAGAAGCCTCTGCTGATCATCGCGGAAGACGTCGAAGGCGAAGCGCTGGCAACTCTGGTTGTCAACAAACTGCGCGGCGGTCTGAAAATTGCTGCTGTTAAAGCGCCTGGTTTTGGCGATCGTCGCAAAGCGATGATGCAGGATCTGGCCATTCTGACCGGTGGTCAGGTGATCTCCGAAGATCTGGGCATGAAGCTTGAGTCCGTCACCATGGACATGCTGGGCACGGCCAAGAAAATCGAAATCACCAAAGACGAGACCACGATCGTTGACGGTGCCGGCTCCAAAGCCGAGATCGAAGCCCGTGTGGGTCAGATCCGCGCTCAGATCGAAGAAACCACTTCTGATTATGACCGTGAAAAACTGCAAGAGCGCGTTGCCAAACTGGCCGGCGGTGTTGCTGTTATCCGCGTTGGCGGCATGACAGAAGTTGAAGTGAAAGAGCGCAAAGACCGCGTTGACGATGCCCTGAACGCGACCCGTGCGGCCGTACAGGAAGGCGTGATCGTTGGTGGTGGTGTTGCTCTGGTTCAGGCCGGTAAAGCACTCTACGGCATGGAAGGCGCAAACGCTGACCAGACCGCAGGTATCGTAATCGTGCGTAAAGCAATCGAGGCGCCTCTGCGTCAGATCGCTGAAAACGCCGGTGTTGACGGTGCTGTGGTTGCTGGCAAAGTCCGCGAAAGCGACGACAAGAACTTTGGCTTCAACGCTCAGACCGAAGAATATGGCGACATGTTTGCCTTTGGTGTGATCGACCCTGCCAAAGTGGCACGTACCGCTTTGGAAGATGCAGCCTCGATTGCTGGTCTGCTGATCACCACCGAAGCGATGATCGCTGACAAGCCTTCCAAAGATGGCGCTGCCGGTGGCGGCATGCCTGACATGGGCGGCATGGGCGGCATGGGCGGCATGATGTAAATCACGCCATCCTACCGGATGAATTTGGGGTCGCCTTCGGGCGGCCCCTTTTTTGTTTAGGCCAGTTGTGTTTTGATTGCCGTGTTGGACAGGCTTTGGATAAGGCAATTGCAGGATGGTCATTGGCCCCGATACGCTGCGCGATGTGGTGCCGGCCCAGTTTGATGCGGTCGATGATCTGCTGAAAGCGGCCTTTCCTACGGATGACGAGCCACGTCTTGTGCGTATGCTGCGCGAAGACGGCGATATGCTGCATGAGTTCCAGAAACCATGGGCCGGCGAGTTAGGCGGATATTTCGCCCTAAGCCGGATGCAGGCACCCGCGGGCTGGGCCTGTCTTGCTCCCGTGGCGGTGCGGCCGGAATGGCAGGGCGGTAAGCTGGCGGAAAATAACCCGAATATGGATGTTGGAGGCCCTGGCGACGAGCGCTATCGCGGCCCCTGGCGGTTTGGCACCCGGATGCTGCGCGAATTGAGCGGCCTTTATGACATCCCCTCTAACAGGTTGCAGGCAAGCCTTCCCGAGGCGATTGTTGTTTTGGGGAGGCCCTCGTTCTATGCGCGTGCAGGCTTTAGCCTTGAGCGGGCGCAAAACCTTATCAGCCCCTATCCGTTGGATCATACGTTGATCCTGAAACGGGGCGATGATGTGCCTAGGAGTAAGCTGATTTATCCTGCAGCCTTTTCAAAAATTGAATGAGACGGCGCAAAAGTTTTGATTTTTCTGTTCGTATTCCCTTATCATTAGATTTTTAGTCAAAAAGTTTAGGGGGGAGATATGAAGATTTTGGGAATAGTCGCGCTCGTTATGGCCTCTGTCATGGCGGTGCAAACAGCAAGCGCCGACAGTCTGAAATGGACCATCCGCAGCGATTATCCGCATATTGTCAGTCTTGAATTCTACAGCCAGGACTACAACCGGGCCTGGCCGGGAGATGGGCAAGTCTACATTGTTGATGATTATGACACCCGTGAATACAGCCTCAGCTGCGAGAGCGGCGAGTCAATTTGCTATGGGGCCTGGGTGCGTGGAGATGAAAACAAATACTGGGGCACTGGTATGAACAATTCACAAAGGTGTAATGACTGTTGCTACACCTGCGGACACGGTGATACCGACCTGCGTATTCTGAACTGATACGCCGGGCACGCCCGGCCTGATCGAGGCCCGGTGATGCAGCTGATTGCGCTTGTTGTTCTTGTTTTGATTGCCTTTGCAGCAAATTCGGTTCTGGGCCGGATGGCGATTGGCTGGGGCTATATGGACGCCTTGGGCTTTGGCCTTTTGCGCCTTGCCTCGGGGGCTGCCATGTTGGCACTGCTGTGTCGTCTGCGCGGGCTTCGTCTGCGACAGCCACTTGCCTCCAGCCTAAAGGGGGGCGGGGCTCTGACGCTCTATATGATCGGTTTCTGCCTTGCCTATCAGGGGCTTGATGCCGGGCTTGGGGCTTTGATCCTGTTTGGCGTGGTCCAGATCGCAATGTTTGGCTGGGGCGCCGTGACCGGAAATCGGGTGAGCCTGGGGCAATTTGCAGGGGCCGGGATTGCCTTTGCGGGACTGGCCTATGTGATTTGGCCAACTGAAAGCCTGCAGGTGCCATTCTGGGACGCAGTCTTCATGGGCGTGAGCGGGCTTGGCTGGGCAGCCTATAGTCTTTTGGGGCGCGGCGTGCGCGAGCCTTTGGTGGCGAGTTCGGTCAACTTCCTTTGGGCCACGGCCATGATGCTACCCTTTGTGCTGCTGCTGGATGGCGGCAGGCTGATAACCACGCCCGGGGTGGGGTTGGCAGTTATCTCGGGGGCTGTCACATCCGGGCTGGGCTATGCGCTCTGGTACAGGGTTCTGCCGTCGCTGCAGCCGGCGCTGGCGGCCACCATCCAGCTGAGCGTGCCAGTGCTTGCCATCCTTGGCGGCGTGGTGTTCCTGGCCGAGCCTCTGGGGCTTCGGCTGGTTCTGGGCACGCTGGCGGTTCTGGCGGGTATCGCGCTGGTGATCTGGTCGCCAAAAGGCGCGGGATAGGGGTTTTCTCGCGCTGTCGCAGGGCCTATCTGGAAGCCATGAAAAACGTGTTGAAATCTCTGCTGCTGCCAGTTGTGCTTGTGTCATCCGGTCTGGTGCCGCGTTTGGCGCAGGCCGACTGTGTTGTCTTGCTGCACGGGCTTGCCCGCTCAGAGAACTCCTTTGTGGTTCTGGAGCAGGTGCTGGAATCCCGCGGCTATCACGTCGCGCGTCCGGGATATGCCTCGACCGAGTTTACCATCGCCCAACTGGCCAAAGAGACGCTGCCTGCGGCGATCCAGTCCTGTCGCGCCGATCAGCCTGTGCATTTTGTCACCCATTCCATGGGCGGCATTTTGCTGCGCCACTACCTGAAGGATCCGCAGCATCGCCCGGCGAACCTGGGGCGCACGGTAATGTTGGGCCCGCCCAATCAAGGCAGCGAGCTGGTCGATGAGCTGGGCGACTGGACGGTTTTCAACATGATCAATGGTCCAGCTGGGGCCAGTTTGGGCACGGGCGAACACAGTGTGCCAAAGATGTTGCCGCCGGTCGATTTTGCTGTCGGGGTCATTGCCGGAAATCACTCTATCAGTCCTGTTTTCTCGGCGCTGATCCCGGGCAAGGACGATGGCAAGGTCTCGGTCGCCAGTACACGGGTTGCAGGTATGCAGGACCACATTACCCTGCCTGTCACCCATACCTTTATGATGAATGACCCTCTGGTGATTGCGCAGGTGCTGCAGTTTTTGCAGCAGGGCCGGTTTGATCCGGACATAACCTGGCTGGACGCGCTGAACGCGCTGGTTGAGGGGCCCTGCATCGCAGCAGACTGCGGCTACGGGCTGAAGAGCAAAGCTGATCAAGATACAAAGAGTGAATGACAATGCTGGATTTGACCCTTCAGGGGGCGGATGTGCTGACGCCCGCAGGATTGGACGTGCGGGCCGAAATCGGTGTGACGGAGGGCAGGATCGCGGCATACCCACAGGGGCGCCGGGTGGATTTGTCAGGGTATATGGTGCTGCCGGGTATCATTGATCCTCATGGCGACGGGTTTGAGCGCCATCTGGCACCGCGCCGCGGGGCGATGAAACAGATGGCGGAGGGGGTGGTGGCCGCGGAGGCCGAGCTTGCAGCCAATGGCATTACCACGGCAGTTCTGGCGCAGTTTCACAGCTGGGAAGGCGGTTTGCGCAGCCCGGACTATGCGGCTCAGGTGTTTTCGGCCATCCAAAATGTGCGGGCCAGCCTGGTGACGGATCTTCTGCCGCAACTGCGCTTTGAGACCCATATGCTCGACGACTATGATGGCCTGCCAGACAGGATCACGCAGTGGGGCGTCCCCTATATCGTTTTCAATGATCATCTGGCGCATGACCGGCTTGCGGCAGGAAAAAAGCCACCCCGCCTTACAGGGCAGGCGCTAAAAGCCGGACGCAATCCGGATAAGCATTTTGAGATGCTGCTGCAGATGCATCGCCGCAGCCATGAGGTTCCAGCTGCGCTGGAGGCCTTGTGTAAAGAGCTTTTGGCGCGCGGGCTCAGGGTCGGCAGCCACGATGACCAAACCGCTGAGGGGCGCGCAATCTGGCGCGCACGGGGCGCACAGATCAGTGAGTTCCCTGAAACGCTTGAGGCGGCTGATGCGGCGCGGGCAGGCGGCGACCAAATCATTCTGGGTGCCCCCAATGTGGTGCGCGGCGGCTCTCACAAGGGCAATGCCTCGGCGATGGATCTGATTGCCATGGGGCTGTGTGATGCGCTGGCCTCGGACTACCACTACCCCAGCCCGCGCCGTGCAGCGCTGATGCTGGCGCGCTCAGGAGTGATGGATCTGGCCGCCGCCTGGGCGCTGGTCTCGTCTGGTCCCGCACGCCTGTTGGGGCTGCAGGATCGTGGTGATTTTGCAGCTGGTAAGCGCGCCGATATGGTCATTGTCGAGAAAAAAACCGAACGGGTTGCCGCGACCCTGTCTGGGGGCCGTGTGAGCTATATGTCGGGTGAAATTGCCGCACGGTTTATCGGCTAACTTGGGTCTGACTCAGCTTGGAACAGGTGCAGCCGTCCGCAGGTATTTAGTCAAAGCAGCGCCCGCTGTCTGCCGAAGCGCGGGCGCTGCTTTGTCAGGGCTCTACCGCCGTGCGGGAGTTTTTTGTGGGCGGATGATGCGGTTCACATGCGCCATTTTGCGGCCGGGCTTGGCCTCGGCCTTACCATACAGATGCAGGGCGCAGTCGCGCTCTTTGGCCAGCTCAGGCAAGCGGTCCATATCGTCGCCGATGAGGTTCTCCATCACCACATCCGCGTGCCGCTGACCATCGCCCAGCGGCCAGCCTGCCACGGCACGGATGTGCTGCTCAAACTGATCAACCGCGCAGCCGTTCTGGGTCCAGTGACCAGAGTTATGCACCCGTGGCGCGATCTCATTCACCACCAGCCCCTGCGGGGTGACAAATAGCTCGACCCCCAGAACGCCAACATACTCCAGCGCATTCAGCACCTTGGCGGCCAAAAGAACCGCATCCATGCGCTGACTGCCGCTAAGACGGGCAGGCACGGTGGTGGTATGCAAAATACCGTCGCGGTGTACATTCTCACCGGGGTCAAAACAGGCGACCTCTCCCGTGAGACCACGCGCGGCAATCACCGAAACCTCGTGGCTGAAATTGACAAAACCTTCCAGGACGGAGGGCGCACCGGCCATGGCTGCCAGCGCGTCGTGTGCGTCCTCGGCTGCCATGATGCGGGCCTGACCCTTGCCGTCATAGCCAAAGCGACGCGTTTTCAGGATCGCAGGCGCGCCGATCGTGGCCAGGGCGGCGTCCAGACTGGCGGCATCACTGATATCGGCAAACGGCGCGATCTGCAGGCCGAGGTCTTGCAGGAAATTCTTTTCGGTCAGCCGGTCCTGCGAAATCCGCAGCGCTTCACGGCCGGGGCGGATGGGGCAATGGGCCTCGATGATGTCCAGTGCTGTGGTGGGGATGTTTTCAAATTCGTAGGTGATCACATCAACCGCATTGGCAAAGGCTATCAGCGCCTCGCTGTCCTCGTAGCCGGCCGTGGTTACCTGATCGGCGACCTGGCCTGCGGGGGGATTTGCGCCGGGCTCAAAAATATGGGTTTTGAACCCCAGACGGGAGGCGGCAACCGACAGCATGCGGCCCAGCTGGCCACCCCCAAGGATGCCAATGGTCGCACCTAGATCCAGGCGGGTTGCCTGCGCTTTCGCGGAAAGATCACTCATCAACGGGCTCCTCAGGGATCGAGGCAGACAAGGCTGCGCGCCATGCGTCGAGACGCTGGGCCAGAGCGGGATCTTGCAGGGCGAGGATAGCAGCGGCCATCAGGCCTGCATTTGCAGCGCCTGCAGCACCAATCGCCATGGTGGCCACTGGAAACCCTTTTGGCATCTGCACAATGGAGTAGAGCGAGTCGACACCCGAGAGCGCCCGGGTCTGAACCGGAACGCCCACCACGGGAATACGGGTCTTTGAGGCGACCATACCGGGCAGATGCGCAGCCCCCCCGGCGCCTGCAATGATCACCTGCAGGCCACGATCAGCAGCCGATTTACCATAGGTCCACAGCCGATCAGGGGTCCGGTGGGCAGAGACAATTTTGGCCTCATAGGGCACGCCAAGCTCCTCAAGCAGAGTGGCGGCCTCTTTCAGGGTGGGCCAGTCTGACTGGCTGCCCATGATGATGCCTACTTTGATGTCGCTGGGGGTGCCTGGGCTGGGCGAGACTGGGCTGGGGGCGTCTGGCATGTGTTTCGGTCCTGTCATGCCGCAGGCCGGAAACATGGGACCTGCTGGGGTGGAAGGAAGGCGCACTATAGTCGAAGATCCATGTGGTGCAATGCGACAATGCCCCCAGTGGAGGCGCTGTCATCGGGGCGACGATTCAGGAGGGCTGGCAATTCTGGTGGGCGGGCAATTGGAAGGCACAGGCTCTTCTTTTGGGCAGGCGGTTCTGCTGGTCAGCCAATTCTTGTGGTCAGGCGATGATGTCGGGTGTCAGACGATCTTCGATCTGTGAGATCTTGTCCTTGAGGCCCAGCTTGTTCTTTTTCAATCGCCGGATTGTCAGCTGGTCACTGGTGCCGCGGTCTTGCAGGGCTGTAATCGCCTCGTCCAAATCGCGGTGCTGGCGGCGAAAGACTTCCAGCTCGACCTTGAGAACCTCATCTGTCTTCATAGAAATATCTGCAGAAGCATTCATTGGCGACTCAAAAACTGTTGGGTTCAGGGAGGGCTAAGATACTTCCTTAACGGATTTTCCGCTAGACCTATGCAGCCCTGCACTTGAGAATTCGAAAGAAGTCTCCATATTCTAGGCATGCGGTTGCCGTTACGGGATCGCAATTCAACGTCGCTTTGAAGCAAAAGGACGAAATACGTGTCGAAACTCACACTGGGCTCTTACCCGCATATGCTGGGGTTTGAGCAATTGGAACGCCTTCTGGAACGTTCGGCTAAATCCGGAAATGAAGGCTATCCACCTTATAACATTGAACAAACTTCGGAAGTTTCTTACCGAATTACTCTGGCTGTTGCCGGGTTTTGCGAAGCAGATCTCGCGATTACGGTCGAGGATCGCCAATTGGTCATCCGCGGTCGGCAAGGAGACGACTGCGACGGTCGGGTCTTTTTGCACCGGGGAATCGCCGCACGACAGTTTCAGCGCATGTTTGTTCTGGCGGATGGAGTCGATGTGGGTGAGGCAGTGATGGAAAACGGGCTTTTGCACGTCGACCTCTCTCGCTCGCGACCCGAAACCGTGGTTCAGACAATCAATATCAAGAAGGGGTAAGAGCAATGCACACACCATTTGACTTCACCACAACCGGTTTGCCTACCGTTTACGTAAAGGCGATTGCCGTGGCGGATCTGCCCGAGGACATGCAGGCCGGCGCTGAAGGCCGCGAGCTGCTTTATGCTGTGCATGATGCCGAGGGAGAGCAATTGGCCGTTGTGGCCGACCGCCGCATGGCCTTTGTTTTGGCCCGCCAGAATGATCTTTCTCCGGTGCCCGTTCACTGAATTCCAGTGCAGTAAGACTCTGTGCAGTATGACACTGTGATTAAGTCTGTGATCATATGACCTGTGCTCCAGCCCCTTCAGGGCTGCGGGCCGCAGTGCCTGCAGCAGCGACGCGCGCCTGCCTTGATGGTGTTTACCCCAAAAGAGTTGGGCTATGCTCATCACGACCCTCGGGAATAAACCGTAGGGCG
Organism: Phaeobacter sp. SH40; assembly: GCA_965641885.1. Lineage (GTDB taxonomy): Bacteria > Pseudomonadota > Alphaproteobacteria > Rhodobacterales > Rhodobacteraceae > Pseudophaeobacter. The sequence goes on from OZ282574.1 coordinate 1,125,616, forward strand.
TAATGAGGGCAGGGACTAAGATGCGACACTATGATTTCGACTGGGTCGACGCCTTTTCTGCGCGCGCCTTTGGCGGTAATGGCTGTGCGGTAGTGCACGCGGCGGCACATCTGCCTGTAGAGGTTTGCACCGCATTTGTGCGTGAGACGTCGCTTGTGGAATGCACCTTTACCGGGCCGTCTGAGATTGCCGACATTCGGGTGCGTTATTTTCTCGCGAGCCGCGAAATTCCTTTTGCAGGCCACCCAACCATTGCCACAGTTGCCGCTATGCGCGACCGCGGCCTGATTGGCGACGGCGAGATCCGGCTTGAGACCGGGGCTGGCATCGTTCCTGTCACCGTCTCCGGCGATCAGATTGAAATGACCCAGGTGGCGCCTGTGTTTGGCGTAACACCCGACCCAAAGCTGGTCGCCGCGGCTATCTCACTGCCGGTCGAGGCGATCCTTGGTGTGCCGCAACTGGTCTCAACGGGGCTGCCGTTTTGTATTACGGTCCTCAAGGATCACTCCGCGCTGGCCTCGGCCCGCCTTGATCTTGCGGCCCTGGCACAACTGGGCGTGGCGTTAGGTGCCGATGGCATTGATATGATGGAGCCATTTTTGGTGACATTGCAGGGTGCAACTGCTTTGGGCGACACTTATTCGCGGCTTCTTATGGCGCCGCCAAGCCCGCCGGAAGACCCTTTTACCGGCTCTGCCACCGGGGCGATGGCTGCCTATCTGTGGCAAAATGGCATGATGGATAAAGACAGCTTTATTGCTGAACAGGGCCATGCAATGGGCCGCCCCGGTCAGGCGCGGGTTAGGCCCGTTGGCAGCAGGGATGCGGTGCAGGGCGTGCGGGTTGCCGGTACGGGCTACGTCCTGATGCGCGGCACAGTTGATTTGCCAGAGGAATTGTAAAACCAGCTTTGCTCTCAGTGCTGCACACAAAAACGGCCCGCCAGGATAATGGCAGGCCGTTGTTTGTTTGGCGGATTTGGTGCCGTCAACCGTTAGCCCGTGATCAGGCCCATGTTCTCCAGTTTCAGCAAGACCTGATGCGCGCAGTTGTCGACATCGACATTCTCGGTTTCAACGCTCAGCTCAGGGCTTACAGGAACGTCATAGGGGTCAGAGATCCCGGTGAATTCCTTGATCTTGCCTTCGCGGGCAAGCTTATAAAGACCCTTGCGGTCGCGGCGTTCGCATTCCTCAATGGTGGTGGCAACATGCACTTCGACAAAGGCACCAAAAGCTTCGACATCTTCACGCACGGCGCGACGGGTGGTCGCGTAGGGCGCGATGGGCGCACAGATAGCGATACCACCGTTTTTGGTGATCTCAGAGGCAACATAGCCGATGCGACGGATGTTGAGGTCGCGGTGCTCTTTTGAGAAGCCCAGCTCAGAAGACAGGTTTTTGCGGACAATATCCCCATCCAGCAGGGTGACGGGGCGACCGCCCATTTCCATCAGCTTGACCATCAGGGCATTGGCAATGGTGGATTTTCCCGAACCGGAGAAGCCGGTGAAAAACACGGTAAAGCCCTGCTCTGAGCGTGGCGGCTTGGTGCGGCGTAGTTCCTTGACCACCTCGGGGAAGGAGAACCACTCGGGGATTTCCAGACCTTCGGCCAGGCGGCGGCGCAGCTCGGTGCCCGAGATGTTCAGGATGGTGACGTCATCCTTGTCTTCGATCTCGTCGATGGCCTCGTATTGTGCGCGTTCAGAGACCCAAACCATATGTTTGAAGTCGACCATCTCGATGCCCATTTCTTCCTGATGTTCGCGGAACAGATCCTGCGCATCATAGGCACCATAAAAATCTTCACCGGCAGAGTTCTTGCCGGGGCCTGCGTGGTCGCGACCAACAATAAAGTGGGTGCAGCCGTGGTTCTTGCGAATCAAACCATGCCAGACCGCTTCACGAGGGCCCGCCATGCGCATGGCCAGGTTCAGCAGGCTCATCGAAGTGGTGGAAGCTGGATATTTGTCCAGCACGGCCTCGTAGCAGCGCACGCGGGTAAAGTGGTCAACGTCACCGGGTTTGGTCATGCCGACAACCGGGTGGATCAGCAGGTTTGCCTGGGCTTCGCGCGCGGCGCGGAAGGTCAGTTCCTGGTGGGCACGGTGCAGCGGGTTGCGGGTCTGGAACGCAACAATCTTGCGCCAGCCCAGCTTGCGGAAATACGAGCGCAGCTCGTTCGGCGTGTCGCGGCGGGCGCGGAAGTCATAGTGAACCGGCTGCTGAATGCCAATCACCGGGCCGCCCAGATAGACCTTGCCGGCCTGATTGTGCAGATAGTTGACGGCAGGATGCGCGTCATCATCGGCGCCAAAGACCTTTTCGGCCTCGCGGGCTTTGTTTGGCACCCAGCTGTCTGTGACGGTCATGGTGGCGAGGATCACGCCTTCCTGATCGCGCAGAGCAATGTCTTCGCCTTGTTCCAGCGAGGCGGCAAAATCTTCGGTGACATCCAGATTGATGGGCATTGGCCAGAGGCTGCCATCTTCCAGGCGCATGTTTTCAACGACGCCATTATAGTCGGCTTCGTTCATGAACCCCTTCAGAGGGTTGAAACCACCGTTCATCAGCAGTTCCAGATCGCAGATCTGGCGGGGCGTCAGGTCGTGGCTTTTCAGCTCCCCGGCTTCAACTTTTAATTTTTGGGCGGATTCATACGAAACATAGAGTTCAGGAATCGGAGCTAAATTACTCAACATTGTCATGCGAAATCTCTCGTCACTTGCGCGGGGGAAAGCCCTGAATTCAATCCAGGGAAGGGGCTGATTTATGCGGCCAACTACCCCGAAGAGACGAAGCTTGTCTAGCCAGTGCACTGAAAAAGGACAGCATGTGCCATTTTGGATCCAAATCAGACCATTTCAGGCCAAATCCCGCTGATTTGGGAGTATTGTCCGGCGTTCTTGCGACGCTAAGGGGCTAAAGCCTGCCCAGAATATGCAGCAGGTCGCTGGCGCGCTGCACCGGCAGGGCTGACAGCGGGGCGGCGACCCCGCGCAGGCTAAGCGTTTGCATGTCGCGTCCCGGGGGGCTGTAGCCTGCAGCCAGTAAAACAGAGGCTGAAACGATCAGTTCAACCTCTTGATCCTTGCTGGCCCCCTCAAGACGGCTGGCGGTGTTTACAGAATCTCCGATGATGGTGCGCGGCGCGTTGCCCGCCGCACCAATTTCGCCAATAACCAGCTCCCCCAGATGCAGCCCCATGCCAATCTGAACCGGAAGCTCGCCTTCTGCCAGCAGAGCCTCATTGAAGGCTTCCAACGCCTGACCGATAGTGCGGGCCGCAGTCAGGCTTGCCTGAGCAGAGTGTTGCGCGTCTTTTGCCTCAAACACCGCCAGCAAGCCGTCGCCGAGGTATTTGTCGACGCCGCCGCCTGCCCGGGTAATGCAGGGCACGATGGCATCAAAGAACCGGTTCAGCAGGAAAACCACATCATAGGGCAGCTGCCCAGAGGTGCGGGCGGTAAAGCCGCGCATATCCAGAAACAGGATGGCGAGCTGGTGTTCCTCTCCCTGGCTGGCATGGGCCCGGCCTTTTTTACCGTCGGGGCGAAACATGCGGCAGACCGCCAGGTCGGAAACAGGGCGAATTTGACAGGCAAGGCGCATGTTGTGCGGCGCGTTGACCGCCGCAAGGCTGCGGGCCTCGGCATCACTTGCCGGATGCAGGGCCGCGTCGCCCTCTTCGATGATGACGCGACAGGTGGTGCAGCGTCCCTTGCCACCACAAAGCGCCGTATGCGGGATGCCATTGGCACGGGACATTTCCAGCAGGGTCATGCCTTTTTCCGCCGTCACCGCAGGCCCGTTGCGATAGGTGATGCGGACGGACCTGCGCCGCCGCAACAGCTTTTTGGCCCCATAGCTCAGGGCGGTGAGAGCGACCAGCAGCACAAAGACCTGGACCATGCGGCTCTCGATCAGGCGCAGCGTGTCAAAGCTCTCGCGGCTTGGCCAATTGTAGCTGGCCATCAGGGCGGCGCGCTGGCTGCCTTCGACAAATATGTCATAGATCCGGCGTCCTTCGGTCAGCAGCCCCGCAAGGGCAAAGCTGGGGATAAAGACGGCAAGCCCAATCATATAGGGCAGGATCCTGTACCACCATGTGGTGAGACGCAGCCAGAAATGCAGCCCCATGCAGCCATGCACCCAGACCGCAAGAAGCAGAGCGGACTGCCACCAGACGACCGGCGCGTTCCACATCAGCACGATAATATAGGGGTAGTCGTCATTCACGGCAAAATACTGATGTGCAATGGTGGTGTGGGTGATATGGGGCAACAGTTGCAGCGGGATCAGCAGGCCCAGGAGGGTCTGAAAGGCCTCGGACGGCGGCATCCGCAGGCTGCGCCGTTGTGCCAGTCGCCACAGGGCCAGACCGGGGTGCAGTAAAAGGGCTCCGACCAGGATCACGCCCCCCAGAGGGTTGCGGGTGATCACCTGCCGAGCAGCTTGCATGGTCTCCATCGCCTCGGTGGACACAAGGCCAAGTCCAAGATTGAGGAAGTGGAAAAAGGCGTAGGTGAGCAGGATAAGCCCGCTAATGATACGGGCCCGGGTGATCCAGTTGCCATTCCATAACATGATTTCGCAGGCTCCCGTCCCAACCGGCGCCGGTCTCTGTTTGAAGGGCGCGCTTTGTGGCCAACTTGCGGGGCGGTGAAACAGCGGTCAAGTCAAAGCCCTGTTAAAAGCCCTGTTAAAAGCCCTGTTAAAAGCTCTGTGCGCGTGGGAGCAGAGGCTATGGCAGCGAGGTAGAAACAAACCTCAACAGGTCGGGAAAAGACAGGGCTGGGCCACTAAAAAGCGGCAGGGGATGGCCCTGCCGCTTTTGGTCACACATTTATAATGGGGCTTGTAAAATAGCGCTGGAGCGCGCGCCGTTAGTCTTGCTCGGCCAAAAAGCGCTCTGCGTCCAGCGCGGCCATGCAGCCCATGCCGGCCGAAGTGACCGCCTGGCGGTATTTGTGATCGGTCAGATCACCTGCCGCAAAGATACCGGGTATCGTTGTTTCGGTGGTGCCTGGTTTGACCACGACATAGCCACCGTTGTGCAGCTCCAGCACGTCTTTGACCAGCTCATTGGCCGGAGCATGGCCGATCGCAACAAAGACGCCCTTGCAGGGGATTTCGCTGATCTCACCGGTCTTGACGTTTTTCACCTTCACGCCTTCAACGCCCAGAGGCGCATCGGTGCCGGTCACTTCTGCCAGCTCATGGAACCACAGGGTTTCTATCTTTGGGTTCTTGAAGAGGCGGTCCTGCAGGATTTTTTCCGAGCGCAGCTCATCGCGGCGGTGGATCAGAGTGACCTTGGAGGCAAAGTTGGTCAAAAACAGCGCTTCTTCAACGGCGGTGTTGCCGCCGCCGATGACCACGATTTCCTGGCCGCGATAGAAGAACCCGTCGCAGGTGGCGCAGGCAGAGACGCCAAAGCCCTTGAATTTTTCTTCCGTCTCAAGCCCCAGCCATTTGGCGCGCGCGCCTGTGGCCAGGATCACCGCATCCGCCGTATAGGTCATGCCGCTGTCGCCTTTGGCAACAAAGGGGCGCTGCGTGGTGTCGAGCGAAGTGATGATGTCGCCGACAATGTCACAGCCCATGGCCGCTGCATGCTCTTGCATTTTGATCATCAGATCGGGGCCCTGAACCTCGGTTTCGCCGGGCCAGTTCTCAACCTCGGTGGTGGTGGTCAGCTGGCCGCCGGGCTCGATGCCCTGAACCAGAACCGGCTCCAGCATGGCGCGAGCCGCATAGACCCCGGCGGTATAGCCGGCGGGGCCGGAGCCAATGATCAGAACCTTGGTGTGGCGCGTGTCGCTCATCTCGTATCCCCTGATTGCATAGTTTATCTGCAAGGTGGCTGGTGTGGCCATTGTCAGGGCTTGCATATAGCGACAGCGCTGCGCCTCTTAAACCCCTTATGAGGCCTGGAGGGGCTACGAATCTCATGGTTTTGCCCGGTCTCTCTCGGCCGGGCTGACAGTTGGAAACCGCCTTGTTTCGGGCTTGAACTTGTTTGAGGCAAAGATTATTGCGCCTCTGTGAAATAATATTGCGCACAGCCGCGGCGGTGCTATAAGAAACGCAATCTGACAGGAGCTCTACACATGGTCACAACCCGTCTTGATCCGATTGATCGCAAGATACTCTCGGAGTTGCAGGCCGATGGGCGCATGACCAATGTTGAGCTGGCCAAACGGGTTGGTATTTCAGCGCCACCTTGCCTGCGCCGGGTGCGCGCTCTGGAAGAGGCCGGTTTGATTGGCGGCTACCACGCCGAGGTAAACGCCCGCGAGCTGGGCTTTGAGGTGCAGGTGTTTGCCATGGTGGGGCTGGAAAGCCAGGCCGAATCAGAACTCTCTGCCTTTGAAGAGAAATGCCGCAGCTGGCCTTTGGTGCGCGAGTGCCACATGCTGAACGGTGAGGTGGATTTTATCCTCAAATGTGTCTCCCCGGATCTCAGCACCTTTCAGAGCTTTCTGACCGGTGATCTTTTAACCACGCCCAATGTTGCCAGCGTCAAAACCTCACTCGTCATTCGTGGCGCCAAGGATGAGCCTGGGGTGCCTTTTGACGTTTTGGAAGAGCGCCTGCTGCGCGAAGCCTGAATTTATGAGGCAGGTCTGGGCGCGCTGAGGTCGCCGCGCGGATACGGACGGGGATACGGGCGCGGTTTTTCAGGCGGTTGTTTTTAAGACACTTCTACGGCTTTGATCGCCCATATCGCTCATACCGCCCGAGCAGGTGCGATACGAGCGATCATGCGGCTCAGGCATTAGTCAGACGTTATACTGGCCATTCGACAGCGGCGTAGCGTGTTCATAGAGCAGCGGGCCAAAGCCGTTCAGGGAATCGACGTGGCTGAACAGGTTGAGATACAGCGTTTTTATCGCATAGCTGACCAGCTTTAGCGCGTCCGGACCTGGATGATAGGTCTCAAACTCAAGACCTCCCACCTTGATCACCGCATGTTTGGGCAGGCACAGATGGAACAGATCCACGACAGTGGGCGGCGCGGTTTCAAAGATATTCATGCCGTCCTGGAATTCCTGCACCAGCGTCAGCAGCGGCGGTGTCTCGGGGCTGATCCGCATATGCGGTGGCAGCCGCAACAGCCGGGCAGCTGGTCCTGCCACAACGCAGGAGGTTGGTTTTTGCAAACCCAGACTGTCCGCCATGAAACTGGTCAGGCGATGGCTGCGCCCCCGGGCATCGGCCTTTGAGGGCACCAGGCTGGTCGAGCCCTTCCAGATCAGTGGCTGGCAGTCGCCATTCTGTATCATGATCTCGTCGCCTGGCAGCAGGTCTTCAACAGCGACCGGGCCGAGGGACGTGTCGACCAGAGAACCTCGGGTAAAGGCGCAAAAGGCGTCTTCAAACAGGGGCAGAGCCGGAGCAATATGGCGGGTCTCGGCGATTGTCCCATTGGGCAGTAGACTACTCACCTCATAGCGGCGCAGTTGCGGCTTTGACGTCAGCCGCAGCGCTGCAGGGTCCTGCAGGAGGGCGCTGGTCTCCGTCGCCATGGCAGCTGCCTGTTGCAGCGAGTGCGGGAGTGTCATCTGATCCAGACCTTTCTTGGTGAGTTACGAGCTGTCGCAAATCCGCTTTGGCCTAACGGGGAGGCAGAGGTGTTGAACGATCGAACTGACTTTTGCATACTGAATATTGTGCACCAAAGTGCCCTGCTGTTTGTCTCGCAATGGAACGATGCAGAGACGCTGCTGCTCACAGCGAGGCCTCCGCAAAGTGATCTTTCTCTCAGACTGTGGCGGCTATTGCCTAAAAAAGGGTCACCGCGCTCTGAAGGAGCAGTCCAGTGCCGGGGCTCAATCCACGTGCCTTGTCCATCAGCAAAGCGCGTTCTGGCACTGTGTGTCTCTGTATAACGCTGGTCCAAAAGATGGTCGCCGCCCCGGTTATGCCTGCTTAAGAGGCTGTGCCTCAGATTGCGGATGAGGGCGCGCGCGCCGTGATGCGACAAAGGCTCGACGTGTCACGCCGCGGCACCAGGGCATCTCTGTAGTCGCTGATTTTGCAGTGGAAATCACTGACTTTATGAAGCGGGTGCTGGCTTTCATGGGGCATATCCTACCTGAGGGGAGCGGCTTTGCATGCGCTCCGTTGGCCTCATTATCGGTAAGCATTGCGCCCTGAATATGGCTTGGAGGTGGAAATGAAATGGAGCTGATTGGATTGCCAGACGTGGCACCTTACGGTTGAAGTTTCATTTAAGTCGCTGAAATTTATCTAAATTTGCTGATAAAACGCCTCTGCGCAGTGGTGCGAAAGGCGGCTGAATGTGGCGAGAACAGTGCAATTGTGCCCAGATCCGTGCCTAAAGAGTAATGCAGGAAATTAACCTTCCGTAGTCGGCCTCGCCTGCATGGGTGGTCCGGCGATAGGAATAAAACCGGTCCGGATCGCTATAGGTGCAGTGGCGGGTCCAGTCTGCCTGGCCAATCCCGGCCTGACGCAGCAGGTGCAGCCCCAGCCCCGGCAGATCAAACAGGAAGCGGTCGCCCTCTCCATTGGCAAAGAAGCGGGCGTGGCCGGGATCTTGCTGCAGGAAGTCTTCAAAAAATTCGGGGCCGACCTCATAGGCGCGTTGCGAGATTGCAGGGCCGATAACGGCATGGGTATTGGCGCGGTCGGCGCCCAGGGCTTCCATGGCGTCCAGTGTTGCCTCAAGCACCCCGTCAAGTGCGCCGCGCCAGCCGGCATGGGCGGCGCCAATGACGCCGGCCTCGTGATCGGCAAAAAGAACGGGCTGGCAGTCTGCGGTCAGAATAGCCAGGGCCACGCCGGGCGTCTTTGTCACCATGGCATCGGCGCGCGTGCGGTCGCAGGTCGGGTCAGAGGCTGGGTGGGGGGGCGTGTCGGTGGCGTGGCTTTGGTCTGTAGTGGGGCCGGTGATGACGGCGACATCGGGCGAATGCACCTGGTGAACCCCCACAAGGCCAGCGGGCGCCACCCGCATCGCCTCAGCCACGCGGGCGCGATTGAGCGAGACCGCTTCGCGCTGATCACTGGACCCCAGGCCACAGTTCAGGCCCTGAAAGATGCCTGAAGAGGCGCCACCCCGGCGGGTAAAGAACCCGTGGTGGGTAGGGCCCAAAAGATCAGAGGTCAGAATTTCCAGCGTCATAACAGCAATCCTGGTGGCGGAGGGGTGTTGGCGGGGGTGAGCCCGAGTACTTTAAACAGGTTTCCCATTTCCTCTGGATGCGTCAAGCGCCGATGTGCGCTGATCAGGTTTTCCAGGCTCTCCCCCTCCAGTTTGGCGGCAAGAGCGCGGGCGCGCTCCGTGATGCCAAGGCGTTCCAGAAAGATCCCCTGTGGCGTCAGTTTGCTGTGGCTGCAGCCCGCCCCGGACGCCACGGTGCAGAGCACCTCGAAATCCACATGCGCCGTGAGGTCGGCGGTGCCGGGGTCTTTTAGTGGATCTGCTGGCGCATGCACTTTGAGCGCTTGCAATGTGTCGCCCAGCGAGCGCCAGTCGCCATAGTCGATTATCAGCGCCGCACCGCCATGGCTGGCAATGCGCTGGGCCAGGGTGGCGGTGATCGGCGCGAGGCCCTGGTTCAGCTCGACCAGATCGTCTGGTTTGGTATCCAGCAGGCGGTGTTCCAGCGCGGGTTGTGGCGCTTGCGGCCCCAGCCCAAATGTCAAACTCCCGTCGGTCAGCCCGACGCGCTTTTCCCGCCAGCCCTCTGTGTCGCGGACAAACTGGCGAATGGGCAGGGCGTCAAAAAATTCATTGGCCACCAGAAACAGCGGCTGTTTGGGCAGCGCATCGACGCTGTCGGCCCAGTGGATCTCATAGGTTTTGAGGGCCTGTTTCTGCGTGCCGCGCAGGTTTGGTGAGGCCTCAACGAGGTAGAGCTGCAGGGCGGCGTGAAAGCCGGGCACGCTGCGTGTAGCGCGCAAAAGATCCGCCATCAGGGTGCCACGTCCGGGCCCGAGCTCGGCCAGGGTAAAGGGGCTGGGCGCCCCCTGATCCAGCCAGCACTGCGCCAGTGACAGGCCTATGAGCTCACCAAACATTTGGCTTATTTCCGGCGCGGTGGTGAAATCGCCCGCAGCGCCAAAGGGGCTGTGCGTGGTGTAGTAGCCATGCTCGGGGTGCAGCAGGCATTCCGCCATATAATCCGCAAGGCTGATCGGGCCATCACTGCTGATCCGGCTGCTGAGTTGGTCCAGCAGGGGGCTCATGCCATCTGGTCCTGTTTGGGCTTGCGGCGCAGGGCAAAATACAGCCCCAGCGCAATCATCGGCAGCGACAGGATTTGCCCCATGGTGAACCCGTATCCGCCCATCTGCCAGGCCAGCCCCAGTGGATTGCCGAGGGTGACAAACTGCGCATCGGGCTGGCGAAAGAACTCTACCACAAAGCGGGCCATGCCATATCCGGCCAGGAACACGCCAAGGTTCAGACCCGGACGCTGCAGGCTCTGCCGCCGCCAGGTGAGCCTAATCAGCAGTAGTCCCAGGATCAGGCCTTCCATGGCGGCCTCATAGAGCTGCGAGGGATGGCGAGCGCAGAGCGCGCCCAGAGCCTGGCCGCAGTCCTGCGCTGCCTGACCGGGAAAGGCGACGCCCCAGGGCAGATCGGTGGGACGGCCCCAGAGCTCAGCATTGATGAAATTCGCCAGGCGCCCAAGCAGTAATCCCGCGGGCACGGTATAGGCCACCAGATCAGCCATCTGGATCTTTGAGATGCCGTGACGGCGGGCATAGGCCCAGCAGGCCAGGATCACCCCGATCAAACCTCCGTGAAAGGCCATGCCGCCCTGCCAGATGCGCAGAATTTCTGTGGGATGCGTCAGGTAATATCCCGGCTGATAGAACAGTACAAAGCCGAGCCGTCCGCCGAGAATCACACCGAGGATGATCCAGGTCAGCAGATCTTCGACCTGTTCAGGGCGCATCGGCGCTTTTTGGCCGGGCCAAAGCCGCGGCGCATTCAGCGCCAGCACTGCCAGGCGCCAGGCGATAATGATGCCCGCTATATAGGCCAGCGCATACCAGCGCAGGGCAAACTCCATGCCAAACAGGGGAATCGAGAAAATCTCGGGCGAAATTTCGGGGAAGTGGATAATGGCCTGCATGCTGTCCTGAATGCCTGAGCAGGTGATGAGAAGTCAACGGCTTGCCGCAGGCCCTTTGCCACCCCATATAGGCAGTAAGCTTGATACGGAGAAGACAATGCAAAGCCGCAATAAGATGATGGACGATATTTCTCAGCTGATGACCAATGCGATGGGCGTGGCCCAGGGCGCAAAGGACGAGGCGGAAACCGCGATGAAAGGCCTGATGGACCGCTGGCTGGCTGATCGCGATTTTGTCACCCGCGAAGAATTCGACGCGGTGCGTGCCATGGCGCAAAAAGCCCGCGAAGAGAACGAAGCTCTCAAAGCCCGCCTTGAGGCGCTTGAAACAAAGGGCTGAAACGCAGCTGCATTTGATCAGGGCACGTTCTGTTGTGCCTTGATCCCAGACTGCGCCTTGATCCCAGACGGTGCCCGGATCGGTGATAGATTTAGGGTTATGGCTGCGCCCGCCGGGGCGTGTACAGTGGTTTACTAACGCATGCTGCGCAATCACGGCCTTGGCCGCGTCACGGTGCCGCTTTCAACTTCCGCCTCAGCCCCCACCCCAGCCCAAATCTCAGGCCAAATCTCAGGCCCTGTCCGGTCTGTTCTCTCACGGCGCAGCCCTCCGTAATAAAACCGATATCTTGCGGGTAAATGCTTTTCATCCACAACTTATTGAAGATATCCCCAAATAAAGGGTTGCCAGAGTCTACCCCCCTTGCCACCATATATAGTATGGATATGGGGATGCTCCCCGGTCCATTGACCAGAAACCTAGCTGTAGGGGGCAAATCCTGTCCTGACAGCTAGTGAGCAGAGAGGTGAGACTATGGCCCTTTCCGAATATCTTCTGGAGGATGAAATCCACCCTATCGACATTGTCGAAAACCTGGCCGCCCACCACGATTGGGATTTTGACCGTATTGGCGATGACCAGATTGCCATGGCTGTTGAGGGCCAATGGCGCACCTATTCCCTTACGTTGGCCTGGTCGGCCTATGAGGAAACTCTGCGCCTGGTCTGCAGCTACGAGATGGAGCCGCCTGAGGCCAAAATCCCGCAGCTCTATGAGTTGATCAATCTGATGAATGATCAATGCTGGGCCGGTGGCTTTACCTATTGGGCAGAGCACAAGGTGATGCTCTATCGCTATGGGTTGATCCTGGCTGGAGGGCAGTCGGCGAGTTCAGAACAGGTCGACGCGATGATCCATGCGGCGGTGTCGAACTCGGAACGCTACTACCCGGCGATCCAGCTCACCACCTGGGCAAATCGTTCGCCACAAGACGCCATTCAGGTGGCCATTGCAGAGGCCTACGGGCGGGCGTAAACCTATGCCTCGGCAAGATAATAAACCGAGGAGCGGTGACAGAATGACCACAACAGATATCGAAACACGCGGGCTGGTTTTGCTGGGCTGCGGCAAGATGGGCTCAGCCATGCTGGCAGGCTGGCTTGAGGGCGGACTGCCTGCCTCCTCGGTCTGGGTGCTGGATCCGCACCCCTCTGACTGGCTGCAGGGCACGGGCGTCCATATCAATGTGGAACTGCCCGCAGTGCCGGCCCTTGTGTTGATTGCGGTAAAGCCACAGATGATGGGTGCCGCCCTGCCGAAGCTGCAGGCGCTGGGCAATGGTGAGACGCTGTTTGTCTCGGTCGCCGCCGGGACGTCGATTGCCAGCTTTGAGGCCATTCTGGGCGAACAGACCCCAATTGTGCGGGCCATGCCCAACACGCCTGCCGCCATTGGGCAGGGTATTACCGCTTTGATCGGCAATGCACGCGCGACAGCTGCCAATCTTGATATGACCGAGGAGCTGCTCGCGGCGATTGGTCAGACCGTCCGCCTTGAGAGCGAGGCGCAGATGGATGCGGTCACCGGTGTCAGCGGCTCGGGGCCTGCCTATGTGTTTCACCTGATCGAAACGCTGGCTGCTGCCGGAGAGGCCCAGGGCCTGCCCGCAGAGCTTGCTTTGACACTTGCCAAGGCAACGGTGGCCGGGGCAGGGGCGCTGGCCGAGGCCTCGGATGAGAGCCCAAGCCAGCTACGTGTCAATGTCACCAGTCCCAATGGCACCACGCAGGCGGCGCTGGAGGTCTTGATGGACGACAAAACCGGCTTTCCTGACCTTTTGAAACGGGCCGTTGCCGCTGCCGCCAACCGATCCGAGGAGCTTTCGCGTGGCTGAGATCAGTTTTGATGACTTTATGAAAGTGGATGTTCGCGTCGGCGAGGTGATTCGCGCCGAAGCCTACCCGGAGGCCCGTAAGCCAGCGATCAAGATTTGGGTCGATTTTGGCGCCGAGATTGGCGAGAAAAAGACTTCGGCGCAGGTCACGGCGCATTACACACCAGAGAGCCTTGTGGGCAAACAGGTGATGGCGGTGGTGAACTTTCCGCCGCGTCAGATTGGAAAATTCATGTCCGAAGTCCTGGTTCTGGGTCTGCCGGATGAGACAGGCGAAATCCGCCTCATCGGGCCAGATGGTCCGGTGCCGCTGGGAGGCCGGATGCATTGACGATGAATCTACTGATCGCACGCCCGATGACCGCAGAGGTCGAGGCCCGCGCGCGCGCCGAATTTGATGTTGAGATTCGTGCTAATACGGCCGTGCTCGGCCAGGATGAAATGGTACAGGCGCTGCAGGACTATGATGTGGTGATGCCGACGCTGGGCGATGCCTTTGGCGCTGAGATTTTTGCCCGGGTGCCTGCGCCGCGCTGCAAGCTGTTGGCCAATTTTGGCGTCGGGTTCAATCACATCGATGTGGCCGCGGCCGCCGCCCATGGGGTGCAGGTGAGCAACACGCCGGGGGCCGTGACAGATGCCACCGCAGATATCGCGCTCACGCTGATCTTGATGTCGGCGCGCCGTGCCGCCGAAGGCGAGCGTCTGGTGCGCAGTGGCGACTGGCCTGGCTGGCACCCGACCCAGATGCTGGGACAGCATGTCACCGGCAAAAAGCTGGGGATCATTGGCATGGGGCGCATTGGCGAGGCGATTGCCCGGCGGTGCCACTTTGGCTTTGGCATGGAGGTTGCCTATATCGCGCGCAGCGATAAAAATCCGGGGTTTGCTGCAACCCGGATACCGGATCTGATGCAGATGGCGGCTGAGGTGGATTTTCTGGTGGTCTCGGTGCCAGGTGGTCCCGAAACGCGGCATCTGGTGGACCAGGCTGTGCTTGCAGCGATGAAGCCGACGGCGCATCTGATCAATATCGCCCGTGGTGAAGTGGTGCAGCAAGAGGCCTTGATCGCGGCGCTGCAGGACCAGCGCATTGGCGGCGCAGGGCTGGACGTCTATGAGTTCGAGCCAGAGGTGCCACAGGCGCTGCGCGACCTCAACAACGTGACATTGCTGCCGCATCTTGGCACTGCGACCGATGAGGTGCGGAGCGCCATGGGGCATATGGCCCTGGACAATGTCGCCGCTTTTGCGGCTGGCAATGCGCTGCTAAACCCGGTTTGAGCGCAACCGTGCAGCCCAGTCGCGCAGCCGGGAAACTAAGGCCCAGCCTCAGGTAAAGGTCTTGCGGCGGCTGGCGGTTACCTCAGCCGTCGCCCTCTACTGCCGCGCGCCAGTGGCGGCGGCATAGGGAGACATAGCTTTCGTTGCCACCGATCTGGACCTGATCGCCTTTTGTAATGGCGCGTCCCGCAGCATCCTGGCGGATCACCATGGTTGCTTTCTTGCCGCAATGACAGATGGTGCGCACTTCGCGCATCTCGTCAGCCAATGCCAGCAATGTGGCCGAGCCGGGGAACAGATGGCCCTGAAAATCAACCCGTAAGCCGTAGCAAAGCACCGGCACGCCAAGATCATCCACCACCGTGGCCAGCTGCCAGACCTGTTCTGGTGTCAGAAACTGGGCCTCATCGACAAAGACACTGGCGATCTTACCGCGCGCGAGGCGAGCGCGGACTTTGGCGAGGAGATCCTCGTCGGCGGCAAATGTATCGGCGACCTCACTGATTCCAATGCGTGATGCGATTCTTCCTTTGCCTTCCCGATCATCGAGATGGGCCGTCAGCAGGTAGGTATCCATGTTGTTTTCACGGTAGTTGTGCGAGGCCTGCAAGAGGACCGCCGATTTTCCCGCGTTCATGGTCGAGTAGTTGAAATAGAGCTTTGCCATGGCTCCATTTATCGCGCCAGAGCCGGGGGCGGCAAGGGGGGGCGGCGCTTCAAAAGGCCGGTTTGGACAGAAAAATGGCCTTGGACATCCTGGGGGAATCCTGGGGGATCTTGGGTGCGGGACTGGCGCGAGACTGGTGCGAGACTGGCGCGTTTTATGGGGTTTTGGCTCGGGCACTGGGATCGCAGAGCGCATCAGGTGAATTGCACCCTTCCTGGTTACCCAAAGGGCAATCCGGAAAACAAGCCGGCACACCAAGAAGGGCACTAGGCAAAACAACTCGCCCACTAAAAACGCACGGAAAGAAAACAGTTCCGTGTTGAAGCATGGCCCACTCACTAAGCCTGCTTCGAAACACCAGGGAGGTGAAAAATACCACGTCCGTTACTAGTTAAATCCCTGAAAACCTGAGGGATGGCGCTAAGATAACAAATACATTACAACATCATCATGGGAAATTATTCCCTTCCTTCCCCTTTGGCGCGGCATATCTGGTGAGAACTTATGGCAGAGATCGGTACATATCTGAAAAAGCACACAGAGGCGCTTGTAAAGGACGTGGGGATTGAGGCTGCGTGCCAGATCACTGGGAAGTCGAAGGCGACATTGGGGCGCTATTATTCTGACAATGCAGAGCACGCGGACCGTTTTATGCCGGTAGATGCTGTGGCCAGACTGGAAAAAGAAGCTTCCTTTCCGCATGTGACCCTGGCGCTGGCTGATTTGAAAAACATCACGCTGTCTTATGATCCCAATTGCCCTGAAGGCAAGGACCGGGGTTCTAACCGCAAGGGGGGCGTCAATGCGGATGTCATCGCCTTGAGCCAGAGATTTGCCTTTTTGATGAGCGAATATCAAACTGCGATCGAAGACGGGATTATCACTGTGAATGAGGCAAAGCGGCTGCTGCGCGAAACCGTATTGCTGCAACATGTGCTGCTGGACATGAAATTGCATCTTGAAGAAGAAAGCACCTGACTCTTGGATCTGAAAGACCTTCCGCAAGTCAATTCTGCGGCTGTATCTGACATCAATGTTGCGGCTTTGGCGCATCCCGATGATCCGCAACATCCTCCGCGAATCCTGTTGCTTTACGGCAGTCTGCGCGATGTGAGCTATTCGCGCAAAGTCGCTGAAGAATCTGCGCGTATTCTGCAGCTCCTTGGCTGTGAAACCCGGATTTTTGACCCCTCTGGACTGCCTTTGCCCGATGACGGTGCCGCCGCCGACCACCCCAAGGTGCAAGAGCTGCGTGATCTGGTTGTCTGGTCCGAAGGCATGGTTTGGTCCAGCCCCGAACGCCACGGTGCCATGAGCGCGGTCATGAAGCTGCAGATCGACTGGCTGCCTTTGTCCCTAAAGGGCGGCATCCGCACCACGCAGGGTAAAACGCTGGCGGTGATGCAGGTCTCAGGTGGCTCGCAAAGCTTTAATGCGGTTAATCAGATGCGTATTCTTGGGCGCTGGATGCGGATGATTACCATTCCCAATCAAAGCTCTATTCCAAAGGCCTGGCTGGAATTTGAAGAGGGTGACCGCCTGCCGGAAGGGCCGCTCTTTCGCCGGGTCTTTGATGTGATGGAGGAGCTGGTGAAGTTCACCTGGCTCACTCGTGGGCGCAAAGACTACCTGGTTGATCGCTATTCAGAGCGCATGGAATCTGTAGAGGCCGTGCACGAGCGCGTGTCTCAGAAAACCTAGAAAACCGGGCGTGGGCCCAGGTTTATAGATCGAGGGCGCGCCAATGTTTTGGAGCGATTTTTTGGTGTTTCACCGTCTTTAGCACCGTCTTTGGTCAGGCCCCGTGGTCAGGCCCCGTGATCAAGAACTGTGGCGGCGCAGGATGACCGAGCCGACGGAGTAGCCAGCGCCAAAAGAACAGATCAGCCCAAGATCGCCCTCGCCCAGATCCTCGGAGAACTTTGAAAAGGCAATGATTGATCCCGCAGAGGAGGTGTTGGCATAGTCCTGCAGGATATTGGGTTGCTCACCCGGAGCAGGAGTGCGGCCAAGAGCCTTTTTGCCGATAAAATCATTCATTGATTTATTGGCTTGATGCAGCCAGAGCCGCTTTAGCTCATCGCTTTCGATGCCTTCGTCGCGCATGTGGTCTGCGATGTGCTTGCTGACCATCGGCAAAACCTCTTTGAACACTTTACGACCGTTTTGCATGAATTGCATGTCGCGCTGGTCCTCGACGCCATCCGGACGCGAGCGTCTGAGAAAGCCAAGGTTGTTTCGGATGTTATTGGAAAACTCGGTCGCACAGCGGGTGGAGAGCACCTCAAAATGGGGGCCCTTTGCGTCCTCTATGCGCTCCAGA
Organism: Phaeobacter sp. SH40; assembly: GCA_965641885.1. Taxonomy (GTDB): domain Bacteria; phylum Pseudomonadota; class Alphaproteobacteria; order Rhodobacterales; family Rhodobacteraceae; genus Pseudophaeobacter. Next base: position 1,143,186 of record OZ282574.1, read on the forward strand.
AGGGTCGCTGTAGCGACGTCGCCAAAAATGAAATGGCAGTCACGGTCGCGCCACTCCAGGTGGCCGGAACAGATTTCAGGGTTCACCACCAGGGCCGAACGGATACTGCCCGAGCGGATCATATCGGCAGCGGCCTGAATGCCAAAGGTGGCCGAAGAACAGGCGACATTCATGTCAAAGGCAAAGCCCCGAATACCTAAAAGCTGTTGTATTTCAATGGCAACAGCAGGATAAGCCCGTTCCATGTTGGAGGCGGCACAGATCACCAGGTCGACATCTGCCGCCGTCTTGCCCGCTTGCGCCAGGGCCTTTTGGGCGGCATCAAGACCCATTTCGGCCATGATGCCCGGCTCGTCATCGTCGCGTTGGCGCAATTGCGGGTACATCAGGTCGGGGTTCAAAACGCCGGCCTTGTCCATCACATAGCGTTGCTCGATCCCAGAGGCCTTGAAAATGAACTCTTCCGAGGAATGCGACAGCGGCTCAAAGGTGCCGACGGCGATGGCCTCGGCATTTTCAGCATTGATCCGGTCGGCATAGGCGTTAAAAGCCTCGACCAGCTCAGCATTGGTGATGATCTGCGACGGGGTGAAAACCCCGGTGCCAGTGATTGCGGCTGTATACATGGCTCAGGACCTATGGGGGTTAGTGTGGCTATATTTGTGACGCTTTTGCTACGGGAAGGTCAAGGTTCGTGGCCGGGTTTCCTCGGGGAAATTTCACAAAGAATTGGCAGGACACTTCTCTGCGCGAAGTGTGACCTTCATTACATGAAAGGTTCATGGGGTGAAGTATAGCAGGGGAATCATGGAGAAAAGCCCCAGCCAGATGCCAAAACAGACTGCAGCCTCACCTGTTGCCGAAGAAATCACTGCAGAAATCCACGCCCTACGGGGTGTTTTTGCGCTGTATTGGCGCATTGATGAGGCCTTTGGACAGCTAGAGTTCACCGGCGGGCTTGGGCGGGTCGAATGCTTCCTTCTGATGCAGCTGGATTGCCCTCGCCGGATGGGGGAGCTTGCACGAATTCTTCTGATGGTGCCATCGACGGTTACATCCGCGGCCGACCGGCTGGAGCAAGAGGGATTGGCGTTGCGGGTGCGCGATGAAAAGGACCGGCGCGCCTTTCGGCTGCAACTGACCCAAAAGGGGCGCAGCCTGCGCTTAAAGCTCGAGAAACGGGCAGGTAATGCTTTTCGTGAGATTTGCGGCTTGAATGCAGAGGAAATTCAGAAATTCGCTGTATTATCCAAGAAGATTCATCAAGAAATTTTAGGCCCTGCAGAGCAGCGGTCTAGCAAGGAGACGTAGAAGATGCACCTTATGCAAAAACTCACCACGGCGATGATGCCTGCTGTGACAGGCGCGGCACTTGCGCTGTCGGTTGTGATTTTGCCGGCCGCTGTCTCTGCCGAAGAGATGCTCAAACCGGTAAAGCTTTTGATTACTCAGTCCGGTACGCGGCTGTTGGAGCGGCAGTTTTTTGGCCAGGTGGCAGCCAAACAGACTGTTGATCTGGCCTTTCAGGTTCCCGGCCAGGTGTTGCGCTTTCCGGTCACCGAAGGGGTTATCGTGCCCACCGGGCAGCTGATCGCTGAGCTTGATCTCGAACCCTTTGAGCTGAATCTGGAACAGGCCAGGCTACAAAAAGAGCAAGCGGACAGAACCGTCGACCGGATGGAGCGTTTGAAGGGGACTGTGAGCACAGTGTCGATCGAGGATGCGACGACCCAGGCCGCTCTGGCGCAGGTTGCCCTGCGCAATGCCGAATACGAGCTCAAACACGCAACCCTGAACGCGCCCTTTGATGCACTGGTCTCCAACCGTGAGGTGGAGAACTTCACCACCGTGGCGGCAGGTGCTCCGATTGTTCGGCTGCACGATATGTCAGAGCTGCATATTGATGTTGATGTGCCAGAGATCCTATTTCAGCAGGCGGATCGCGGCGAAAATGTCTCTACGACCGCCACATTCCCGGGGAGCGATACTGTATACCCCCTAAAGATCTTTGAATTCAAAGCGGAGGCCAGCAATATCGGGCAGACCTTTCGGGTCACCTTCCGCATGTCGCCACCCGAAGGCCGTCAGATCTTGCCAGGGGCATCGGCCTCTGTGCGGGTCGAGGTTGATACCGGCGAAAGAGGCATTCTGGTGCCATCCTCGGCCATTGTGACCTCGCCCGACAGCAAGGCGGGCGTCATGGTGTTCTCGCCCAAAGGGGGCGATGAAGGGATCGTGACCTGGACCGCGGTCGAGCTGCAGGCGACCCAGCATGGAGATTTTGCCATAACCGCAGGTCTTGAGGGCGGCGAGGAAGTTGTCTCCACCGGCGGCAATGCCTTGATCGACGGACAAAAAGTCCGCCGGTTTGCCGGCTTTACGAACTGAGGCTGAGAGCATGGATATCGCACGCGCGTCAATCAACCGTCCTCTCTATACATGGATCATCATGTTGGCGGCTCTTCTTGGCGGCATCTGGGGGTTTGTAAACCTCGGACGCCTTGAAGATCCCGCCTTTACCATCAAACAAGCCGTGATTGTCACGGTCTATCCCGGTGCCAGCGCCGAGCAAGTCGCCCGCGAGGTGACGGAGCCGCTGGAATCCGCGATCCAGAAAATGGGAGAGGTGAAAACCATCACCTCGATCAACCGTCCCGGCAATTCGCTGATCGAAGTGGAGATGCATGACATCTATGATGGCACCGAATTGCCCGCGATCTGGACGGACCTGCGCGCCAAAATCCAGGATGCGTCGCGCGGGTTGCCAGACGGGGTGTCACAGCCCTTTGTCAACGACAGCTTTGGCGATGTGTTTGGCCTGTTTTACGCTGTGACCACTGAAGGCTACAGCGATGCTGAAAAGCACGAGCTGGCGACTTTTTTGCGGCGCGAGCTGCTGGCCGTGGACGGGGTGGCGGACGTAGAGATTACCGGCCTGCCGGATGAGGCGGTATTTGTCGAACCTGACATGGCGATTTCGGTCAATCAGAACATCTCAATCAATGCGATTGCCGGCTCGATTGCGACCTCGAACACCGTGCGCTCTGGTGGTTTTCTGGACAGCGGCCAAACCGAGACCCGTATCAGTGCGCCGGAAGGCTCTGACACCGTGTCCGAAATCGCGGGTCTGTCGATTGGCGCGCAGGGCGAGGTGATCAATGTGGTCGATATGGCCGAGGTCTACCGGGGGCGCATAAGCAACCCTGAGTTGATGATCCGTTTTAATGGCGTCGAAGCCTTTACGCTGGGCATTGCCGGGCTTGCGACTGAAAACATCGTCGAGGTCGGCGCGCGGGTTGATGCGCGCCTGGCAGAGCTTGATTTGCAGATCCCCTTTGGCGTTGAGTTGCTGCCGATTTATCAGCAGCATCTGGTGGTGGATAAGGCCTCCAATGATTTTCTGGTCAATCTGGCGACCTCGGTGGTCATCGTTGTGGCTGTGCTGGCGCTGTTCATGGGCTGGCGTGCGGCTGTTGTGGTTGGATCCACGCTGCTGCTGACGGTTGTTGGCACCCTGCTGTTCATGAACCTGTTTTCAATCGAGATGGAACGGATCTCGCTGGGGGCGCTGATCATTGCCATGGGGATGTTGGTGGACAACGCCATTGTTGTGGCCGAGGGCATGCAGATCTCTATGCACCGTGGCCGGACCTCTCGCGAGGCCGCGCATGAAGCTGCCTCAAAGACCCAGATCCCGCTGTTGGGGGCGACGGTGATTGGGATCATGGCCTTTGCCGGGATTGGTCTCAGCCCGGATTCCGCTGGTGAATTCCTCTTTTCACTCTTTGCGGTGATATCAATTTCGCTGCTGCTCAGCTGGGTTTTGGCCCTCACGGCAACACCTTTATTGGGGCACTACTTTTTCAAGCAGGGCCATGAGGACGCGGCGGATGCCTACGGCGGATTGCTGTTTCGGGCCTATGGCGGGCTGTTGCGGATCTCGCTGAAACTGCGCTGGTTGGTGGTTGCTGGTCTTATCAGCCTTACGGCCGTCTGTTTTGCAGCCTTTGGTACGGTCAAACAGCAGTTCTTCCCTGATGCCAACACGCCGCTGTTCTTTGTGCACTACAAATTGCCCCAGGGCACCACAATCGAGACCACCTCTGCCCACCTGGCAGTGGTCGAGGACTGGCTGGCAGAGCGGGAGGATGTGGTTGAATTCACCACCTTTGTGGGGCAGGGAGCGACCCGCTTCATGCTCACCTATGATGGTCAGAAACCAAACCCGAGCTACGGTCATATGATCATTCGCACAGCGGATCTTTTGGCTATTCCGCCGCTTCAGGCCGACCTCGAAGCCTTTGGGGAGGCGCAGTTTCCAGAAGGCGAGTTCCGCACCAAACGTCTGGTGTTTGGCCCCGGTGGCGGCGATCCTATCCAGGTCCGGTTTTCCGGCCCCGACCCGCTGGTGCTGCGGCGTTTGGGCGAGGAGGCCATGCGGCGTCTCGAGGCGGCATCGCCAAACATCCTTAATACCCGGCAGGACTGGCGGGAGCGCGAGCTGGTGCTGACGCCGCGCTATGCAACCGAGCGGGCCCAAACCGCAGGGATCGCGCGCGAAGATGTCGCCGATACGTTGATGTTCTCGACGGACGGGATTCAGGCCGGGGTGTTTCGTGAGCAGGATCGCCTGATCCCCATTGTTATTCGGCGGCCTCAGGACGGCCCGTATAACATCATGGATCAAGTGGTCTATTCCAATACCGCGCAAAAGTTCCTGCCAATGGAGCAGATGATCGACGGTGTCGGTGTGGATTTGGAAGACACCCTTTTGCATCGCCGTGACCGGGTTCCAACGCTCACTGTAGGCGCCGATATTCCGGTTGATCTGACGGCGGCCACTGTGTTCTCCGAGATCCAGGCCACCATCGAGGCGATGGACCTGCCAGCTGGATACAGCATGGAATGGGGCGGCGATCATGAGAGCTCGGGTGATGCAAATGAAAGCCTCGGCAAGCAGCTGCCGGTGACGGCGCTGATCATGGTGATGATCTCGGTCTTTCTGTTCAACGCCATTCGCCAGCCCATCATCATCTGGCTGCTGGTGCCGATGTCGGTCAACGGTGTGGTCATTGGCCTGTTGGGCACCGGGCTGCCCTTTACCTTTACCGCGCTTCTGGGTCTGCTCAGCCTGTCTGGCATGTTGATCAAGAATGGCATTGTTCTGGTCGAGGAGATTGATCTGGTGCGCGCCGAGGGCAAGCCGTTGCGCGAGGCCATCGTAGAGGCCTCGGTTTCGCGTCTGCGCCCTGTCATGCTGGCGGCCGTGACCACCATTCTGGGCATGATCCCACTGCTTTGGGATGCCTTCTTTGTCTCAATGGCGGTGACCATTATGGGGGGCTTGGCCTTTGCGACCGTCCTCACGCTTGTGGCGGCGCCGGTTTTCTACCTGATCTTTTTTGGCCGGGACGAAAAACGCAGACTGGCTGCCGCCTGACATCACGGATCATCACAAGAAAAAGGCCCTGGCAATCCGGGGCCTTTTTTGCGTCTGTGCAGGGGCTGCGCTGGCCTGTTAAATCCGGGCCAGCCAGATCCGGTCAAGATCAGATCAGGGGAATAAAGGGCACACCACAGGCGCTAAGCGTCACGAGAGTCATAAAAAGGATGGTCAGGCGCATATTGAGCTTTCCTTTGCTACTGCAGAACCGTTGTTTCAGTTGACACTAAACATCGGTGGCAGGTCAAATATTTCATGACCGCTGAATCTGGTGCAGTGCGGATGGAACGCGCCTCTTTCCCACCGCCTTTCTTGCCGTCGTTGCCTGCTGTCGCTGCCTGCCGTCGCTGCCTGGCGCCAAAGACACTTAAAAATTTGCCAAAATTATGCGACAATGCGGAAATCTAAAAGCTTACAGGTATACTGGCCGGTAAATTAAGGACGTCGTAAGATTTAGTAACCGCTGAGGGAACTCTCGATGAAAACAACTATGTCTATGATTGCTGTGTCTCTATTTTCATGGGCCGCGTGGAGTGGCGGAGCCTCTGCTGCCTCGAGCGGGCATGAGGCAGAAGCCGTGCCGAACTCCGTTGTTGAAAAACAGCGTAAGATTCTGTCAGAGAACACTCTTTTTGCGGGTTTTGGTCCCCAGTCTCCGCGCGATATAGACAGTCGAACCGGGGCAAATCACGTGGCGTTTGAAGCAGCACCTCCGTACACCGAGATGAACCTGTGCAATATTCATTTCCATGAGAATGCCGAGCATCGCGGTGGCGAGTTCACGACTTATGCCGGCAATGGTGACGGTCATGGCTATGGCAGTGGCTACAAATATTCAGGGGTGCTGACTCCGGCGGAATTGGCGCCGCTGAACGAAGAGGTCGGTGTAACAGAACACGGCAGCCTGGTGCCGGGAGACACGATTGAGGTGCACTATGTCCACACCACGGCGCGGGTTGATCCGGGCCCAACCCTGGGCTCCTGCCTGAGTGAGGCGATCAAGAACCCACAGCTGCGGGTCGAGGCGCAGGTCTATGTGCTGGTCAATGACGAGACCGCGTTGGATTTCATCAAACTGACCCGAATTCAGCAGCAAAACGGCCTGACGCAGGCCATCAACATTCCGACCAATACCGGGCGTGCGGTGGAATACTCGGGATCAACCACAGGGCCGGGATACAATGAAAAGGGATCTCCCTTTCAGGTGAGCTGGGGCGTGCGCCCCAAGGTGGCCAAAGTCAGCATTCAGTCGGTGGCCAAATGGCTCTCTTACAACACCTTTGACGAAGATCACGCCCATGGCGTGCGCAATCTGGTGATCAACCCTGATCTGTTGTCGGTGATCGCTCACTAGGGCTGCGGCCCTTTGGCAATGCATTTTCTGCGCGACAACCACATGATTGTGCCAGGCCTTTCTTGGCACACCCCTTACCCGTTGCGCCAATTGCATGTTGTAAAAATCCAGAGTAGCCTCAGGCCCGTGGCCTGGCTCGGGCCTCCCCCCTCCGTTGGGGCAGCATGCGACATGCGGAGCGATGCCAAATCGAGCCAACCCTGTTCGAGCACGCGCATAAGGAGGGGCTGCGAAGACCGCTCGCAAGAGGAGGTTCAGGATGAAACTGTCATCCCCCATTTACAAGTTAAAGCGTCAGGCGAAACTGCTGGCCCGAGGCGGTGATATGCAGCTGCACGAAGCGCTGAACCACATCGCAAAAACAGAAGGCTTCCGGGACTGGGGGCATTTGGCCTCACAGTATACCAAACTGTATGCCAAACAGATTGCCAAGGAGACGCCTGCCGATGGTATTCTGCAGCAGATCTGCCCGGGTGACATGGTGCTGATCGGTGCCCGCGCCGGCCAGGGGAAAACCCTGCTGGGGTTGGAGCTTGCGGCTTTGGCGGGCAAGATCGATCGTAGAGGATACTTCTTTAGCCTCGATTACAACGAAACGGATGTTTGTGATCGCCTAAGGTCGCTTGGCTTTGATCCAGACCTTAGTGACCGTCCTGTGGCAGTCGATACCTCTGACAAGATCTGCGCCACGTATATTATCGACAGCCTCGCGGATACTGCCAGGGATGCAATTGTCGTTGTCGACTATTTGCAGATCTTGGATCAAAGACGCACTACGCCGCCGCTGGATGAACAGGTCAGGCTGCTCAAGGCCTTTGCATCCGAGCAGGGGGCGATCATCGTCATGATCTCGCAGATTGACCGCAGCTTTGATCTCTCTGCAAAACCGATGCCCTGCCTTGACGACATCCGCCTGCCCAATCAGATTGACCTGTCGCTGTTCGACCAACGATGCTTCTTGCATGATGGCGAGGTCCGGATCGAGCGGGCTGCATAGATCAGACTGGTGTAGCAATCGGGGTTTTCCCTGCAGGTGGCAGCCCCATGCCTTGCACCCCGATGACAGTCACGATCAGCGCGTAATAAAAGCCCCGGAGGATATCCGGGGCTTTTATCTGTGAGATCTATAACAGGGATCAGCCCTGCAGGCTCTTCACCTCAACATCGCCTTCGGCCTGGGCTCTGATGGCCAGGGCGGCCGCGTTTGAGGCCGCAGCAGTGGTGAAATAGGGGATCCTGCCATAGAGGGCGACCGAGCGCATTTCCTTGCTGTCCTCAACCGCCTGCGCGCCCTCGGTGGTGTTCATCAGCAGCTGCACATGACCGTCTTTCAGCAGATCCACCACGTGCGGGCGACCTTCATAGACCTTGTTGACCAGCTCACAGGCCACGCCGTGACCATCCAGCCAGCTCTGCGTTCCGCTGGTGGCCATCAGTGTAAAGCCCTGCTCGATCAGCACATTGGCAGCTTCCAGCATGGGGGCTCCCTTGTCGGCGTCCTTGATCGAGATAAAGGCACGGCCTTCGCTTGGCAGCACCATACCAGCACCCATTTGCGCCTTGAGGAAGGCACGGGGGAAATCACGGTCCCAGCCCATGACCTCACCGGTGGAGCGCATCTCTGGCCCCAGCAATGTGTCAACGCCGGGGAAGCGGGCAAAGGGCAGCACCGCTTCTTTGACCGAGAACCAGGGCATGTCGGGATCGGCCAGCGTCATTGGGTCGGCCATTGGGGTGTTCACGTCATAGCCTGCATCGGGCTTGTAAGGGCCACGGTGCGGGAAGGCGCTGAGTTTCTCGCCTGCCATCACGCGCGCCGCGATAGAGGCGATGGCGCTGTCGGTGGCCTTGGCGACAAAAGGCACGGTACGGCTGGCGCGTGGGTTTACCTCAATGAGGTAGATGTCGCCGTCTTTCAGGGCGAACTGGATGTTCATCAGGCCGACCACATTCAGCGCTTTGGCCAGTGCATAGGTTTGCACCTTGATTTCCTCAATGACATCCTTGGAGAGCGAGTAGGGTGGCAAGCTACAGGCACTGTCGCCCGAATGCACGCCGGCCTCCTCGATGTGCTGCATGATGCCTGCCACATGCACATCAGTGCCGTCGCAGATCGCATCCACATCCAGCTCAACCGCGCCAGAGAGGTAGCTGTCGAGCAGAACAGGGCTGTCGCCCGACACCACCACCGCCTCGGCGATGTAGCGGCGCAGCTGATCCATGTCGCGCACGATTTCCATCGCGCGCCCGCCCAGAACGTATGAGGGGCGAATGACCAGTGGAAAGCCGATTTCCTCTGCGATCTCCAGCGCTTGTGCATCCGTAGAGGCAATACCGTTGTGCGGCTGTTTCAGGCCCAGATTGGTCACCAGCTCCTGAAAGCGCTCGCGGTCTTCGGCAAGGTCAATTGCATCAGGCGAGGTGCCAAGGATCGGAATGCCTTCCTGCTCCAGCGCATTGGCCAGTTTCAGCGGCGTCTGGCCACCAAACTGTACGATGACACCGTGCAGCGTGCCGTTTTCCTGCTCTACCCGCAGGATCTCCATCACATGTTCAAATGTGAGGGGTTCAAAATACAACCGGTCCGAGGTGTCATAGTCGGTCGAAACCGTCTCGGGGTTGCAGTTGACCATGATGGTCTCATAGCCCGCATCCGTCAGCGCATAGCAGGCGTGGCAGCAGCAATAATCGAACTCGATGCCCTGGCCGATCCGGTTAGGACCACCGCCCAGAATAACCACCTTTTTGCGATCCGAAGGACGTGCCTCGCATTCCACTTCGCCCATCATCGGGGCCTCGTAGGTGGAATACATATAGGGTGTCTGGGCCTCAAATTCGGCCGCGCAGGTGTCGATACGTTTGAACACGGCCGTGACGCCTTTGGCGATGCGGGCGTCGCGCACGGATTTTTCGCTCGTCCCGGTCAGATTGGCCAGTCGCGCATCGGTAAAGCCGAGCATCTTGAGGTGGCGCAGGGCCTTTTCGCCTGTGGGCAGGCCGTTTTGGCGCACTTCGGCCTCGGCCTCAATGATCTCGCGGATGCGATCCAGGAACCAGGGGTCGAATTTGGTGACACCAAAGATTTCGTCGTTGCTCAACCCATGACGCATCGCTTGCGCAATGGTGCGCAGCCGGTCCGGGGTCTGTTTGCTGATCGCCTTGATCACCGCAGCCTTGTCGGTGGCAATTTCCCAGGTGCCAATGGTGAGGCCGGGGATCTCGATTTCGTCAAAGCCCGTGAGACCTGATTCCATTGAGGCCAGTGCTTTTTGCATCGATTCATGGATGGTGCGGCCAATAGACATGGCTTCACCGACGGATTTCATCGCGGTGGTCAGATAAGGTTCCGCGCCGGGGAATTTCTCAAAGGCGAACTTTGGGATTTTGGTGACGACATAGTCGATGCTGGGCTCAAACGAGGCCGGTGTCACCTTGGTGATGTCGTTGTCCAGCTCGTCCAGCGTATAGCCGACCGCCAGTTTTGCGGCGATTTTGGCAATTGGGAAGCCTGTCGCCTTGGAGGCCAGCGCTGACGAGCGCGACACCCGCGGGTTCATCTCGATCACCACCATACGGCCATCTGCCGGGTTCACCGCCCATTGCACGTTGGAGCCACCGGTCTCAACGCCGATCTCACGCAGCACGTTGATCGAATGCGTCCGCATGATCTGGTATTCTTTGTCTGTCAGCGTCAGGGCAGGGGCCACGGTGATCGAATCACCTGTGTGCACGCCCATGGGGTCGATGTTTTCAATGGCGCAGACGATAATGGCGTTATCCGCTTTGTCGCGGACCACTTCCATTTCAAACTCTTTCCAGCCCAGCAGGCTCTCATCGACCAGGATCTGGTTCACCGGTGACGCGTCCATGCCGGTGCGGCAAAAGTGCTCATAGTCTGCGCGGTTATAGGCCACCCCACCGCCGGTGCCGCCCATAGTGAATGCCGGGCGGATGATGGCAGGCAGGCCGATGTCTTCCAGCGATTCCAGTGCGATACGCACGCCCTCATTGAGGTCGGCCTTGCCGTCTTCCAGCTTTGGCGCGGTGACGATGGTGGCGCGGGGGTTCTCAATACCCAATCGGTCCATGGCGTCACGGAACAGCTTGCGATCCTCGGCCATCTCAATGGCGTCACGGGTAGCGCCAATCATCTCAACGCCAAATTCTTCCAGCACCCCCATTTCCTCAAGCGCGAGCGAGGTATTGAGGCCGGTCTGGCCGCCCATGGTTGGCAGCAGCGCGTCGGGGCGTTCTTTCTCGATGATCTTGGCGACCACTTCGGGGGTGATTGGTTCGATATAGGTGGCATCGGCCAGGCCGGGATCGGTCATGATGGTTGCCGGGTTCGAGTTCACCAGAATGACGCGGTAGCCCTCTTCTTTCAGGGCCTTACAGGCCTGAGCACCAGAATAGTCGAATTCGCAGGCCTGCCCAATGATGATGGGCCCCGCACCAATGATCATGATCGACTGGATGTCGGTTCTTTTTGGCATGGGTTAGCTTCCTTCGATTATGTGCGCGCGGCAGGCCCGGGCGGCGTGCCCAGGTCGGTCAGTGAGTGTTGGCGAGTCGGGCAGCCCCAAGTGCCCAAATTGTCCTGCGTTATAGGGGTAGCGTAAAAAGGTGCAAGAGGGATCGGCCACACGCATCGAATTGCCGCTTTTTTGCGGTTTGTTGCCAATGCTCCCGTTGGTCTCATCCGGGGTGCTGATGCACTGGGTTGTATTTCTTGCGCCCTTCACGGCTGAGCCCCTGCATAGGTCAGCTCAGAATAGGCAACGCGGCAATGGAGCTGACTATGCTGGGTGCAAATGCTCTGGGTTGGGTGGAAAAAGCTCTGGCCTGGGCGGAAAAACCGTGGGTTTGCTTGACAACGCCTGCGCAACCCTGTGTATCGGCCCAGACGAATTCCGCGCCGAATTCGAGGTGCCAACGCGCATGTTCCGAATGACGGCCCGCCCAAAGACCAGACAGCATACCGAAAGGTCACGCCATGCATGCCTATCGCAGCCATACCTGCGCCGAACTGAACAAATCCAACGTGGGCGAAAATGTTCGCCTGTCCGGTTGGGTCCATCGCGTCCGCGACCACGGCGGCTTGCTGTTCATCGATCTGCGCGACCACTATGGCATCACCCAGGTGATTGCCGACCCCGACAGCCCGGTCTTTGCCGAGATCGAAAAGGTGCGCTCGGAATGGTGTATCCGCATTGACGGCAATGTGCTGGCGCGCGACGAGAGTCTGGTGAACGACAAACTGCCAACCGGCGCGATCGAGGTCTTTATCCGTGACATCGAAGTCCTGGGGAAATCCGAAGAGCTGCCCTTGATGGTCTTTGGCGATCAGGAGTACCCGGAAGAAACCCGCCTGCGCTATCGCTACCTGGATCTGCGCCGCGAGAAGATGCAGCACAACATGCTGCTGCGCTCCAACATGGTCTCCTCGATCCGCAAGCGCATGTGGGACAAGGGCTTCAACGAGTATCAAACCCCGATCATCACCGCCTCCTCTCCGGAAGGCGCACGTGATTTTCTGGTGCCATCGCGCCAGCATCCGGGCAAATTCTATGCCCTGCCGCAGGCGCCACAGCAGTTCAAACAGCTGATGATGGTCTCGGGCTTTGACAAATACTTCCAGATCGCGCCTTGTTTCCGCGATGAAGACCCGCGCGCCGACCGCTCGCCGACCGATTTCTACCAGCTCGACCTCGAGATGTCTTTTGTCACCCAGCAGGATGTTTTTGACACCATCCAGCCGGTGATGCAGGGCGTGTTCGAAGAGTTCGGTGGCGGCCGCAAGGTCGACAGTGAATGGCCGCAGATCTCCTACAAGGACGCGGCCCTTTGGTATGGCTCTGACAAGCCCGATCTGCGCAACCCGATCAAGATGCAGGTCGTGTCTGAACATTTTGCCGGATCTGGCTTTGCCATCTTTGCGAAACTGCTGGAGCAAGAGGGCACCGAGGTGCGTGCCATTCCCGCGCCCAAAGGCGGCTCGCGCAAGTTCTGCGACCGGATGAATGCCTTTGCGCAAAAAGAAGGTCTGCCCGGCATGGGCTATATCTTCTGGCGCAAACAGTCTGTTGATGCCATCGCGCAGGAGCAGGGCATCACCGTGAAAGAAGTGAACGCCAAGGTCAAAGCCGGGGAAATCACCCTGGGCATGGAGGCCGCAGGTCCCCTGGCCAAAAACATCGGCCCCGAGCGCACCGAAGCGATCCGTCAGCAACTGGGTCTTGAGATGGGCGATGCCGCCTTCTTCCTGGGCGGTAAACCCAAAGCCTTTGAATCCGTTGCGGGCCGTGCACGCACGGTGATTGGCGATGAGCTGGGCCTGACCGACAAGGATCGTTTTGCCTTTGCCTGGATCGTTGATTTCCCGATCTACGAGGCGGACGAAGAAACCGGCAAGATCGACTTTGAGCACAACCCCTTCTCGATGCCGCAGGGCGGCATGGAGGCGCTGCAGGGCGATCCGCTGAAGGTGCTGGGCTACCAGTATGATCTCGCTTGCAACGGCTACGAGCTGGTCTCGGGCGCGATCCGGAACCACCGTCCGGAAATCATGTTCAAGGCCTTTGAGATTGCCGGCTATGGCAAGGATGAGGTCGAAAAACGCTTTGGCGGCATGGTCAATGCTTTTCAGTACGGCGCCCCGCCCCACGGTGGTTGTGCTGCCGGGATCGACCGTATGGTGATGCTGCTGGCGGATGAGGCCAACATCCGCGAGGTCATCATGTTCCCGATGAACCAGCGCGCCGAAGATCTGATGATGTCAGCCCCATCAGAGCCGATGGCCGAGCAGTTGATGGAGCTTGGACTGCGGGTGATCCCACAGGATCAGTAGAGGCCTGACAAACTGTAATGACCGCAAGGGCCTGGAGCATCTCCGGGCCCTTTTTCATTTGACGTGCGGATGACTTTTGGTGCGCGGATGACTTTTGGCCTGCGGAATTCTGCTTAGCCTGATTTGCGGGCTTTGTGCGGCATGGCTCTGGGGGCTATAATAGGCGCAACGCGGTGCAAGGTAGGGTCTTTGGGCAATGGAATTTGATCCGGAACTGGCAGAGATCCGCTTTGGCTGTGGCCTCGCACCGGGCATCATACCACCGGTCTCGACCGAGGCTATGCTGACGCGGCTGACGGGGCAGGATGTGGCTGCCCGCGATTTCCCTATTGCAGGCACGGATGCCGGATTGGCTGCGGCCCTTACGTACAGCAAACTTCGCAAGCTCTACCGCCAAAAGGGCGGAACCGATCAGGCCGAGCAGGCCGAAAAAACATTTAAGCGCTACCGCAAGGACCACTTGCAGCAGCGCAATCTCTGGTTTCGTCAGCTTTTGTTGCGCCAGGTGACAACTGAGGACGCTTTTCGCGAAAGGCTAAGCCTGTTCTGGGCTGATCATTTTACCGCGCAGGGCAAGAACCAGGCGCTGCGCCCGCTGGCCTATGGCTATGTGGAGACCTCAATCAGACCCTTTATTTCCGGGCGCTTTGAGGATCTGCTGATCTCTGCGGTGACCAACCCCTTGATGTTGCACTACCTGGATCAAAACCGGTCTCGTGGAGCGCAAAGCAAACTGTCACAAAAGCAGGGCGGGCGTGGCGGCCTCAATGAGAATCTCGCCCGTGAGGTTCTGGAGCTCCACACACTAGGGGTTGATGGCCCCTATCGTCAGGCGGATGTGCGCCAACTGGCCGAATTGTTCACGGGGCTTACTTACCGTGTCCGCAAGGGGTTCTTGTTTGACCGGGCTCTGGTTGAGCCGGGAGCCGAGACGGTGCTTGGCAAGACATATGGCGGCGACAAAGCCTCTCTGGAGCCGGTGCTGCAGGTTCTGCGGGATCTGGCCGTGCACCCCGCAACAGCGCGTCACATCGCCTGGAAATTGGCGGTGCATTTCACCCGCGATGATCCGCACCCGGATCTGGTCGCGGATCTGAGCGCGGCCTATAGCCAGAGTGGTGGCCATCTGGGCATGGTCTACGGCGTGCTTCTGAACCATCCACGCGCCTGGGATGCTGACCTTGAAAACGTAAAACCACCTTTTGATTTCATGGCCTCAACCTGTCGTGCCCTGGGCGTCGATGTCGCGGATCTGACCGCCTGGAAGGCCAAACGGATCCGACAGAACTTTGCCGCGCCCATGAAGCTGATGGGCCAGAACTGGCAGGCCTCCTCCGGGCCGGATGGTTGGGACGAGGCGGATGCCGCCTGGATCACACCTCAGGGCCTGTCAGCCCGGCTCAGATGGGCGATGGCCGCGCCAAGACGTCTGGTGGAGAGCCTGCCGCAACCGCAGGAGTTTGCGCGCCTCAGCCTCGGCAGTCGCGCTGATGAACGGGTTCAGTTTGTCGCCTCGGCTGCCGAAACACGCGCCGAAGCGATTGGTCTGATCTTGTCCTCTCCTGCCTTTCAACGGCGATAGGGGCAATTAATGGTGGATGTAGCATGACGCTCTCACGCAGAAAATTTTTGACCCGCAGCACCCTGTTGGGCTGTTCTCTGGCCGCGAGCCCGCTGATAACACCGGTGAGTTTTGCCGCCGCCCCCTGGGACCGGCGTCTGGTGGTGATCATTTTGCGCGGCGGCATGGACGGGCTGGATGTGCTGCGTCCCTATGGCGATCCAGGCTATGGCGGGCTGCGCACGACGCTGGGCGGTGGGCCTTTGAGTGGTGGGCCTTTGAGTGATGGGCTCGATCTGGATGGTTTTTATGCGATGCATCCGGCGCTGGCCCCTTTGATGCCCCTGTGGCAGCAAGAGGAGCTTGGCTTTGTGCAGGCCGTTTCAACCCCATACCGGGACCGGCGCAGTCATTTTGACGGGCAGGACCTTTTGGAAGCGGGGACCGTAGGTCTGGGAGAGCGGCATGATGGCTGGCTGAACCGGCTGCTGCAACTGAAGACCGGCATATCAGCGCGAACGGCCTTTGCCATTGGGCAAGGCGATCTGCAGCTTTTGCACGGCACGGCGCCGGCGTCCGACTGGTCACCGGATGCGGATCTTTTGCTCAGCCCTCAGGCGGAACAACTGGCGGGGCTTTTGATGCAACAGGACCCACTGTTTTCCTCGGCTCTGGCAGAGGCGCTGGCGCTCTCGCGTGACGACGATGGCGTTGTGGGCCTGCCCGAACCCGGTGACGCCATGCAGGACATGATGGCGGGGGCAATGGAGATGCCAAAACCACAGCGAGGCAAGGCGCATCTCAAACTGGCCGAATTTGCGGCCGAGCAGCTACGCGGGGAGACCCGGATTGCATCGTTTTCTCTGAATGGCTGGGATACGCATAACCGCCAAAAAGGCGCGCTGACGGCGGCTTTGGTGCGCTTGAGCGAAAGCATCCTGGCCTTAAAGCATGGTGTCGGTGCCTCGGTCTGGGACAAGACCGCTATTGTGGCCATGACGGAGTTTGGTCGTACGGTACGTGAAAATGGCACTGGTGGTACGGATCATGGCACGGGGGGCGCGATGGTTTTGGCCGGTGGAGCGATCCGGGGCGGCCGTGTTTACGGCCGCTGGCCGGGACTGGATGAGGCGTCGTTGTATAATCGTCGCGATTTGATGCCAACCGGTGACGTCCGCGAAGCGGCCGCCTGGGTGATGCGAGGGCTGACCCAAACCAGCCAGAGCGATCTGGAACGTCAGGTCTTTCCGGGGCTGCAGATGGGCCGGGATCCCGGCCTGTTGCGCTAAAGCCGTGGGTGCCGACCTTCGTTTCGGGCCTTCGCGCCGCATGGCTGCGCTGTATTGTGCTGTGGCTGCTGGGGCCTGTGCCATGTAAAAGGGGGCTCGGAGACCCTACTGTTCTGTAGGATGCACCAGCAACGCGTGCTGGCCGTCCCGAGCATTGTCCCGGTTGCGGCGAATGATCCGCGCACAGTGTCGCGCCTGCAGGTAGAGAACAATGGCCAGTGTGGCCATGCTAGTCACAAAAATCTCTATCATGATCAGAGCGTTATCTTTCTTTCCAGGCGTTCTTGTACAAGTCCGGCAATCATTGCGGCATCGCTGGCAACGGGGCGCCCCTCCATTCTGGCACGCGCGAGGTTGTCTGCAGCCGTCGCCAGCGGTCCATCGCCGGCGCTGCGGGCGACCCCTCCGAGGAACTGAGCCAGGTAATCCAGCGTCTTTTCTTCCTGGGTGTCGTTCAGCACATCAGCCGCGTGGGCCATGTCATCGCGAAAGGCGAGCGGATCGGGTTCGACTGTTTCGTCACTCAGCTGGCGCGGGCCAGTTGGCTGGCGGTCATCCGGCAGGCGCGACAGGATGGCTTGCTGGAAGGCTGCCAGGGAGGTAATTGGCTTGGCCAGAAACCCATCGGCACCGGCCGCGAGGGTTGCAGCTTCGACGTTTTCATCGCCTGAGATGGCGAGAATGATCCGTACCCTGGGATTGGCGGCATTCATTTCCTCAATCAGCTCTAGTCCAGAGCCATCGGGCAGGCCAACATCGGCAATCACCACGGAGGGGCGATAGACCTGCAAATGGCGGCGCGCCGATTTCAGGCAATCCGCGCGTCGAATGCGCGCCCCACTTCGCAGGCACAGCAGGCGAAGGGCCTCGCAGGCATAGCGGCTGTCCTCGATGACCAGAATGGTCAGACCCAACAAAGGTCGGCGGGCACTTGGTAGTCTTTGGGCGGCAGCAAACAGTTCCGAATCGTCCATTACTCATAACTCCTCACGGGATACGACTAGACGTTATAAATTTGAGGCTAATTCGAAGTTAACGGCCTCGGGCGGTGGCAAAGCCGCGCGGAACCTGATGTGGCCTGAGGGCTGAACCCTGCGTGAAACAGGGGACTGGGCGCATTGGCGCACTTGCGAAGGGCGGCGACAATTGAGCATAAGACGGCAACCAATAGTATTGCCAAGGAGACGTGAAATCATGATTGGGCGACTGAACCATGTAGCCATTGCCGTTCCCGACCTGGAGGCCGCATCGGCGCAGTATCGCAGCACTCTTGGTGCTCAGGTGGGGGCACCGCAGGACGAGCCGGATCACGGGGTAACGGTTGTTTTTATCGAACTGCCCAATACCAAGATCGAGTTGCTTTACCCACTGGGTGAAAACTCGCCGATCAACAGCTTTTTGGAAAAAAACCCGGCTGGGGGTATTCACCACATTTGTTATGAGGTCGAAGACATCCTGGCGGCACGGGACCATCTATTGTCTGAAGGGGCCCGGGTCTTGGGATCCGGCGAGCCTAAGATTGGCGCCCATGGCAAGCCGGTTCTGTTCCTGCACCCAAAGGATTTCAACGGCTGCCTGGTGGAACTCGAGCAGGTTTGAGAGTAGTCTGAGCCTTGCTCCGGTTTGGGGCAGGGGTTGCAAGGAAAGCGCACTATGGCAATTACATCCGGGTTGGTTCTGTTTGCGGTGATTTGGTTTTTGACCTTTCTGGTCATTATCCCGATCCGCATTGAAACCCAAGGCGACAAGGGCGAGATCGTGCCCGGGACCCATGCTGGTGCGCCAGAAAATCACTACCTGCAGCAAAAGGCCGTGATCACAACTGTGATTGCTGCCCTGCTTTGGGTGGTGATCGCTGGTATTATTCTGTCCGGGATTATCAGCGTCAATGACTTTGACTGGTTCGACCGGCTGCCCGACCCCAAGTAAGCACTCGCTGAACTTTCGAGCCTGAAGGCTGCCTTGCTGTTGATCCGAGGGCCGCGCCGTACTTTTTTGGCGCCGCACTGTGCATCTTTAAGGGAGCGCTCCCGCCCGTCGTCGATCTTTTTGACAAAAGATCTCCTCCCGTTGGGCCCGGCACCGCGCCATAGGCGCGGTGCCGGGCCCAAGGCCGCCAAGGGGTTTCGGCGCAGCCGAAGCACCTGCGGGCGCGGGAGAGATTGGATTAATAGAGGAAGGGCTTCGGTTTATGATGTGCTAAAACAGGGCTCAGCCAGCGAAAACGTGCCGCTAAAACTCGCGCCAAAGCGCGTGAAAAAGATGGGTAAAGGTCGCCGCGCCCAGGATCGGGATCACCAGATTGACCAGGGGAATAGAGAGCGGCATGGCCATGAGCGTTCCAGCCAGCCAGATCGTCCCGGTGTGTTTACGCCACATCTTTTTTGCCTCTACGGGCCCCACGCGTCGTGTGGCCGCCAGTGTGAAATACTCGCGCCCCAACAAAAACCCGTTCAGGGCCCAGAAAATGAAAGGGGCGGCTGGCGGGAACAGAGCATAGAGGATCAGGGCGAGGACATTGGCGCCCATTAACAAGCCAAGAAAATTTAAAGTCTCTTTTATGGCAGCCGAAAGGGGAATTGACGCGACAGGCGGGAGATGCGGGTAATGCTTGTCTTCTACCGCCTGTGCCACATCGTCGAGAAACATCGAGGTGATTGCCGAGGCCACCGGCACCATCAGAAAGATCGACAGCACAGCCATTAAAACGACAGTTCCGATGGAGAAAACACCATCAAACCAGGTGACGTCGCCGACAAAGGGCAACGTCACGACCGAGGCCGTCAGCCATTGCACCAGCATCATAAAGCCGACTGAGGCAAGGATCAGCAGCACCAGCGTCAATCCGATCCCGATGAATAAAACCCGGCGAAACCTTGGATCGCCTGTCTGGCTCAGCGTTTTGAAAAAAGAGTCGAAAATCATTCTTGCATCCATGTCGTGAGGTCAGACAAATCCGGGCGTGGGCGTTCCGGAGGCGTGGCACCCTGCGTGGCGATATGGATGATGCCTGCGATCCGTTCATTGTCGGCAAGGCCAAAGGCCTGCTGGCAGAAGTGCCGGTCATGGCTGGCCCAGCCCGAAAGCCAGTTTGCCCCCCATCCAGCCGCCAGTGCGGCATTTACCAGCGCCAGACAAACAGCGCCTGCACTGTAGCTTTGCTCGATAGCGGGGACCTTTGGGCTTTGTTTTTGCACCTCAACGACCGCCACTGCCAGGTGGCCGAGGTCAAACTGGCTCCGGGCCTTGGCGATGTCATCGCCGGATTTCCCAAGGCGCTCTCCAGCCTCTACCGCGAGATCTGCCAGCCGGGGCATTGCTGCGCCCTCGATCACGACAAACCGCCAGGGCTCAAGCTTGCCGTGGTCCGGTGTGCGGGCGGCAGCCGTGAGCAGGGGCAGCAGTTCTGCGCGTGTGGGCGCTGGGGCGACCAGTGTTTTGGCGGGGCGGGAGCGGCGCGACAAAAGGAAGTTCAGGGCGGCGTCATTGCGTTGTGTCATATGTAAAGCCTTTTTACATCAATGCCAGCTACCTCGGCATTTCAAGGTGGAATTTCAAGGGGAAGAGGCCTTGCGCGGTTGTTTTTTTGCCGGCTCACTGCGGTCAGTCCCGGAGTGGCGCGAATTGGCTGGGCTTTTGCCAAAGGGCGCCTTGGTTTTAACCTGCTCATCTGAAAAAAGTCTATGGGTAAACCTGTGACAGGAGGCGCAGTCGGGCTATTGTCACGCGATGGGAAAGCCAAAGAAGAAAGACCTGCCTGATCTGGGCCATCTGGCCCTGAGGGGGACAGAGATCCCTGTCAGGGTGACGCCTGGGGCTGCGCGCAACGCAATTGTTGTGGGCGAAGGTGAGCTGAAAGTCAGCGTGACCACAGTGCCGGAAAACGGCAAGGCGACAGCGACTGTGCGCGCTCTGCTGGCCAGGGCCATGGGCATTGCCGCCTCACACCTTGAGCTGCGCCGCGGCGCAGCGTCGCGCAGTAAGGTTTTTGTGTACACTGGTCCGGATTCATACACCGGGCCGGATACATAAACTGGGCCGAATTCATAAACTGGGTCGAATTCATATGCCGCGTCGGATGTGTAAACTGCGGCTGATCAAGTCCAGAAGGCCAAGGTGAGCATCACGCCAGATCGGTCACAGTTCGAGCGGCCTCAGACAGGGGGGCACTGCGGGCGTCAGACCCAGACAGAGGGCTCAGACCTTATCCTGCATCAGTCGGTAGACACCCTCGGGGAGGTCCAATGCTGCGGCGAGATCCTGGACCTGCGTATAGGACAAAGTGATTTTTTGCACCTGATCTGTGCGCGGATCCAATTGTTCGACAGTGACGCATTCCGCAAAGGCGTTCAGCGTAATGTCTTCCTGCAGCGGGCTTGCGCCTTCGTCCACCAGGGTCACGGTGGTGCTGTCAAATTCGTGTTCGATGCTAAACATAGGGATTAGACTGCCTGCTTTGCGAAGATCTTGCAAGCCGGTGCAGCAGTAGTGGGGGCCGCGTGCTGGATTAAATGCCTTTTGACATCTGCCACGCCAGTGGCAGAGCATGCTCGCGGTGCCGAGGTTTTTTGCGGCAGCACTGAAAAGCCATGAACTGTGATTGTGCCTTGGTTTGAATGCGGCTTATTATCTGTTCGCAGCATCAGAGGATCCGACATGCGCCGTTCCATTTGTAAACTGACTTTTGCCGTGACATCGCTTTTGCTGGCTGGCTGTGATCTGTCTCTCGACGTTCCCTCGCCCAGCTCAGCATCGCCTACAGCTTCCTCTGCGCAAAACCTGTCTGGCATGGCGCCGGCCGAGGCGCGCAAGGCCTTTGCAACGGTAACGCGCCACGTGGAGCCCGTGGCAGAACGCAGTTGCCGGGAGATGACGTCGGGGATGAATTGCGATTTCCTGATTCAGATAGATCCGAACCCCAAAGCGCCGCCCAATGCCTATCAAAGCCTTGATAAATCTGGCCGACCGGTGATCACTTTTACGCAGGCGATGCTGGCTCAGATTGCCAACCGGGACGAGCTGGCCTTTGTCATGTCCCATGAGGCGGCGCATCACATTCGGGGGCATCTTATGCGTCAGCAGCAAAATGCGGTTGCGGGGGCCGTCTTGCTGGCCGGGCTTGCCAGCCTGGCGGGGGGCTCTGCGGCGGAAATTTCCAATGCCCAGGATATCGGTGCCTCGGTCGGGGCGCGCAGCTACTCAAAGAACTTTGAGCTGGAGGCCGATGAGCTGGGCACCGTGATCACCCATAAGGCAGGCTATCGCCCCAGCGTTGGCATTCAGTTTTTCTATCGTCTGCCGGATCCCGGTGATAGATTTTTGGGCACCCATCCTGCCAACCCGGACCGGGTGCGGGTGGTGCAGCAGACGATCGACCGCTATGGGCTGAACTGAGGCCAGTCAGCGCCAAAGTTCAAACCAGGGCTCAATCCTAGGAGCTGACCTGCGGGCCAAAAGACTGATGGTGAAAGACAGCTCCACCAATGGCCCACAAGACTAATGGGCCACCAGACTGGCTTCAGAACCACAAGGCTGGCCTCAGAAAACAGCTCGTTGCCGTTTGATAAACACTGTAGTGCAGAGAGCCAGCACCTGAGGCTGGTCCGACAACAAGATCTGACAACAAGATTGGAGCGCGCGGAAATGACCAACTCTGAAAACCAACCCGCTCTGACACGGTTGGGGGTCGTGCTGACTGACCGTGGCTCACGCTATGCGGTCAGCGGCGCCCCTGTCACCTCCCGGGCCGACGTCGACCTGGTCCTTGCCGCCCTGAAGAGTGAGCGCAGCTATGCCAAGGCGACACACAACACTTGGGCGGCTGTGTTGCCGACCGGAGGGCTAAAGGCGGATGACGGCGAAAGCGGTGCGGCCATGGTGATCTTGCGGATGCTTGAGCGCGCAGAGATGCGTGATCATATCATCATTGTGACACGCTGGTATGGTGGCAAAAAGCTGGGAGGCGACCGGTTTCGCCGGGTTCAGGATGCGGTGCGGGTCTATCTTGATGATCTGCCCGCCCAAAAGGCCAGCTGACAGAGGCCGCCTGACGGAGTTTGCCTGACAGAGACGCTAGAGAGACGGTGGGCAGAGGCGGTCGGGGCGCCTGTCTTGGCATCGGCCTCCGCCTGGCGTTGATCTGTATCAAAGCAGAATTGCGCCCCTCCATGTAACCCTGACGCATCAGACCATGCGGGAGAAGAGCAATGCGCCAACATGCGATCCTTAAAACCCATGCCGCCCTGTTCGACGACATGAGCCGGGCCGTGGGACTGGACCTCCAGGAAGAAGCCATTTCCGGTCGGCTTCAATTCGACGAAATCTCCGAGGCTGTGCTGCGCTGCAGCCGCTGTGCACACCCCAAAGACTGCGCGGCGCAGCTCTCCGCTGGCGTAGCTGAGATCTCGGCGGCGCCTGACTACTGCCGCAACCGGGACCTGCTCGACTTTCTCAAAGAAGAGACTGTCTAACCAGCGCACGGTCCATAACACGCAAGGCCTGCGCGGAGCGCTCACTCATTTGCCCGGGCCCATCGCCCGACCGTGGCTCTTGACCAGAGGCAGACGCAGGCGTAATTTTCTGTCGCGTTGTTCACCGCATTTTCGGTCACCTGGCGGGGAAGCGTGCAAATTGCGTGAGCCCCCACACCGGCAGAGGTTATTTGGCAAGGCAACCCCAAAGGTCATAATCGCCAGCCTCATCGACATCGACAGTGACCAGATCGCCAACGGTCAACCCTTCGGTGCCCTCGTCGATAAACAGATTGCCGTCGATCTCCGGCGCGTCGGCCTTGGTGCGGCAGGTGGCGATGCCCTCGTCGTCGATGTCATCCACGATAACCTGCAGGGTCTGGCCGACTTTTGCCTGGAGCTTGGCCTCGGAAATAGCCTGCGCTTTCTCCATGAAGCGCTCCCAGCGCTCTTGCTTGACCTCTTCTGCCACATGGTCCGGCAGCGCGTTAGAGCGCGCACCAGCGACGTTTTCATATTTGAAACAGCCAATCCGGTCCAGCTGCGCTTCATCCATCCAGTCCAGCAGGTGCTGGAACTCGGCCTCGGTCTCGCCGGGGTAGCCGACGATAAAGGTGGAGCGCAGGGTGATATCAGGGCAAATGGCACGCCAGGCTTCGATCTCGTCCAGCGTTTTGGCACCGGCTGCGGGCCGTGCCATGCGCCGCAGCACGTCCGGGTGCGCGTGCTGAAAGGGGATGTCCATATAGGGCAGCAGGGCGTTCTCGGGGTCGGCCATCAGCGGGATCAGATCGCGCACATGCGGGTAGGGATAGACATAATGCAGCCGCACCCACAGCTCACCCGCCGGGGCGAGTTTGCCCAGTTCGCGCGACAGATCGAGGATATGGCTGCGCACCTCGCCCGCGTTCCAGGGGTTCACGTCATATTTGCGATCCAACCCATAGGCCGAGGTGTCCTGTGAGATCACCAGAAGTTCGCGCACACCGGCCTTGACCAGCTTGTCAGCTTCGCGCAGCACCGCATGGGCGGGGCGCGAGGCAAGGCGGCCACGCATGTCGGGAATAATGCAGAACTTGCACTTGTGATTGCAGCCTTCCGAGATCTTCAGGTAGCTGAAATGGCGCGGTGTCAGCTGCACGCCGGTGGCGGGTAGCAGATCGATAAAGGGGTTTGGGTCGGCGGGGACCGCGGCATGCACCGCGTCCAGAACCTGCTCGTATTGGTGTGGGCCGGTGACAGCCAGAATGCGCGGGTGATGTTCGCGGATGTAGTCTGGCTCAGCGCCCAGACAACCGGTGACAATCACCTTGCCGTTTTCCTTCAGAGCTTCGCCGATGGCATCGAGGCTTTCGGCCTTGGCACTGTCCAGAAAGCCGCAGGTATTGACGATCACCGCATCGGCGCCGGCATAGTCCGGCGAGATGCCATAACCTTCGGCCCGCAGACGGGTCAAAATCCGCTCGCTGTCTACCAGCGCCTTTGGGCAGCCAAGGGAAACCATGCCAAGCGTTGGCTGGCCTGCACGGGGGCCATCCCCCAAGAGGGGTTTGGGGGCGAGGTCGGGGCGAAGTTCTGGCGGATTGCTGGTCATGGCTGCGCATATAGTACGGGCGCGACCATTTGGGAATGGAGGATTTAGCACAGGCCAGGCTGTGGGCGGCGGCGCGGGCAGGGCCGGTCTGTTGCCAAAGCGGGGGCAGATTGGTGCGGCTGGAACTGCAATGCTTCATTGCGCCTGCGGCCACTTGCTCTAATCTGTTTTAAAACAAAGGGCAGGAGCGGAATATGCGGTTGGTTTTTCGGATAGTGAGCGCCTTGGTGATTACCGTTGTGCTTCTTGTGACGGTGTTGCTTTTGTTGCCGGGTGAGAAAGTCGCGGCACTGGCGGCGGACCAGATCGAGGCACAGACCGGGCGCAAGCTGACCTTTCAGGGCGATGTGCGCTTTACGCTCTGGCCGATTCTGGGGGTGAACTCCGACGGTGTAACGCTGTCCAATGCCGACTGGGCCGGGCCTGAGCCGATGCTGACAGCCCAGCGTTTGTCGATCGGAATTTCCGGGTCGGATCTGTTGCGCGGCAAGGTGCGTGTGACCGAGATCTCGGCATTGCTGCCCCATCTCAATCTGTCCGAGCGCGCCGATGGTTTGGGCAACTGGGTGCTGGGGAGTGGCGAGACCGCTGCCAGCTCCCCTGCGGCTGAGGCCGAAAACCAGACAGCTGCTTTGCCGGTCAGCATTGAAAAGCTCTCCCTCACCGGGGCTTCGCTGCGCTATCAGCCTCAGGATGGCGCGCCGGTCGAGATGTCGTCGGTTGATTTGGAGCTGCAATGGCCAGATCCCAGCGGGACGGTGAATATGGACCTGACCCTGCGGCCTGCTGGCGAGCCGCTGCATGTTGTCGCCGAGGTCGGAACCTTTGCGGCGTTCCTGAGCGGCGATGTCTCTTCGGTTGGGGCGACTGTGAATGCTGAGGGTGGGTTTTTGCGGTTTGACGGCAGGGCGGATCTGACCGGGGCCGCGACAGGGCGGGTGACGGCAAAGACCACCAATACCAGCGCATTTCTGGCGGCTTTGGGTCAGGCTGGGATCACCCTGCCCAAGGGGCTGGGGCAGGCCATGAGCATTGGCGCCGATGCCACCTACACGACGGATGGCCGCCTTGCCCTGCGCGACATGGCGCTGGACCTGGATGGCAACCATTTGGAAGGCGCCGCTGATATTGCCTTTACCGAGGTGCCGCAGTTCACCGCCCAGCTCAATGGCGGCCATTTGAAGGTTCCGGGGCTTATGGCCGCTTCTGCGTCTCCTGAGACGACGGGGACAGGGGGCGCCGCCTCTTCGGCCTGGTCAAAAGAGCCGATTGATGCCTCTGGGCTGGCTCTGGCCAATGGCACAGCGGTGCTGAGTTTTCAGAGCTTGTCTGCGGCTGGTTACCAGTTTGGCGCCAGTAAGCTCTCCGTGACGCTGGATCGTGCCCGCGGCGTGCTAAAGCTGCAACCCGCGGCTCTGTTTGGTGGAGAGGTGCAGGGGCAGTTGGTGGCGAATAATCGCAATGGGTTTTCTGTCGGGGGAAAGCTGACCTACAATGATATCCGGCTGGAAAAAGCGCTGGGCGAGGTTGCAGGCTATGAGCGTCTAAATGGCTCGGCGCTGGGCGAGGTGGAATATCTGGCATCCGGCAGCTCAGTGGATGCGCTGATGCGCACGCTGTCCGGCAAGGGCTGGGTCGAGATCAGCAACGGGTTCTTCTCCGGCTTTGACCTTGAGGAGTTGATGCGCTCAGGGCAGGGCAACGGTGGTAGTACGGTGTTTGACCAGTTGACCGGCAGCTACACGCTCAGCAAAGGCAATATGCAGAACGATGATTTGTTGATTACTCTCAAAGGGCTGCGGGCAGAGGGGACCGGGCGCATTGGGCTGGCAGCGCAGGATCTCGACTATCTCTTTACGCCGACGATTTCTGGTGTGAACGGAGCGGCAGGGCTGTCTATTCCGGTAGCCATCACCGGCCCCTGGTCGAAACCCAAAATTCGCCCAGATCTGCAAGGGGCTCTGCAGCCACAAATCGATGCGGTTGAGCAGGAGGCCAAGGATCGTTTGCGGCAGAAGCTGGCAGAGGAGCTGGAGGCTGAAATTGCTCCGGAACAGGACCTCAACGAGGTGATCCGTGATCGTATCGAACAGGAAGCGAAGGATCAATTGCTGCGTTTGTTGCAAAGGGACTGACGCGAGGGTGTTTTCACCCATGCGGTTTTTGGTTTGGCGGCATCGTTCCAAATGCAGAAAGAGCCCGCCTGTCAGCAGGCCACTGCTATAAGGCCAGTGCCAAAAGACGAGTGCTAAAAGACGACTACCAAAACAACTGTTCCACAATGTAAAACGGGCTCGCCGATAGGCGAGCCCGGGTCGCCTGCCGCAAGGCAGGGGAAATACCTCAGATCTGTTTAGATCGTTTGATCGTAGTCGCCGACCAGGGGCTCGGTGCGGATCACGGCGTCAATATCCGCAAAGATGGCCCGCATCTCGGCTTCGCTATCGGAGCTTTCGCAAACCACCACCAAATTCGGCGTATTTGAGGAGGCGCGCACCAGCCCCCAGGAGCCATTGTCGAGGATGACGCGGGCGCCATTCACCGTTACCACTTCTTTGATGGCGCGCCCGGCAAGGGGCTCTCCGGCGGCGTGTTTCGCGACCAGCTTTTCCACCAGGCGCTCCAGCACAGTGTATTTTTCCGTGTCGGAACAATAGGGTGACATGGTTGGGGTCGACCAGGTCTTGGGCAGGGCCTTGCGCAGGTCCGACATCGACATGTCCGGGTTGCGCTCCATCAGCTTGCAGATCTCGACTGCAACGCGCATGCCGCAGTCATAGCCGCGACCAATGGGTTCGGCGAGGAAGTAGTGGCCGGATTTCTCAAACCCTGCCAGCGCGCCGATCTCTTTGACCCGGCGTTTCATATGGCTGTGGCCGGTTTTCCAATAATCTGCGGTGACGCCGTTTTTGATCAGCTCGGGGTCAGAGGCAAACAACCCAGTCGATTTGACGTCTGCCACAAAGGTTGCATTGGGATAGAGCTTGCTCAGATCACGCGCCATGATGACGCCCACCTTGTCGGCAAAGATCTCTTCACCTTCGTCGTCCACCACGCCGCAACGGTCGCCATCGCCGTCAAACCCCAGTGCCATATCAGCGCCCGAGGCTTTGACGCTATCAGACATATCGTGCAGCATCTCCATCGCTTCGGGGTTGGGGTTGTAATGTGGGAAGGTGTAGTCCAGCTCATTGTGGCTGGGCACCACTTCGACGCCGATGCGTTCAAACAGCTCTGGGCCAAAGGCCGAGGCGGTGCCATTGCCGGTGGCGCAGACCACCTTGAGCTTGCGGGTCATTTTGAAATCACCCACCAGATCGTCGAGGTAGGCCTCTTTGACGCCATCGACAAACTCATAAGACCCACCTGGACGGGTTTCTGTCTCGCCATTCAGCACGATGTCACGCAGCTCTGCCATCTCATCAGGCCCATGGGTCAGCGGGCGTTCAAAGCCCATTTTGACGCCGGTCCAGCCATTGGGGTTATGGCTGGCCGTGACCATGGCGACAGCAGGCACATCGAGGTGGAACTGGGCGAAATAGGCCATGGGAGAGACCGCCGGGCCAATGTCCTTGACCTGGATGCCGGCCTGCATCAGGCCCAAAATCAGCGCCTGTTTGATCGACAGCGAATAGTCGCGGTAATCATTTGCCACGGCTATGACCGGCGGGATGCCGCGCCGGTGCATCTGGGTGCCAAGGCCAAGGCCCAGGGCTGTGATGCCGGGGAGGTTGATTTCTTCGGGGTATTTCCAGCGCGCATCATATTCGCGAAACCCCGTTGGGGTGATCATCGGGTCGCGCAAAAAATTCCATGTGTTTTGCTGCACCGGGGAGCTTGGCTTTTTCATCTGTCAAAATACCTTTTTGGGCTTAAATCGTAATTGGATTTGCTTTGGCGAGGGCGTCAAAAGCCATCAGAGTTTCAATAAGTTTTGGCATCTGATCCAGGTAAATCATGTTGGGACCATCCGAGGGCGAAGTATCTGGATTTTCGTGTGTTTCAATGAAAATCGCGGCGACACCAATGGCCGCAGCGGCGCGGGCCATAACCGGAGCAAACTCGCGTTGACCACCGGTAGAGCCACCCAGAGCTGCAGGCTGTTGAACGGAATGGGTGGCATCCATCACCACAGGATAGCCCGTTTTTGCCATCTGCGGCAGAGATCGCATATCGGCCACCAAAGCATTGTAGCCAAAGGATGTTCCACGCTCGGTGAGCAGTATTCGTTCATTGCCTGCGCTTTCGATCTTTGACACGACATTGGCCATGTCCCAGGGCGCAAGAAACTGCCCCTTCTTCACGTTGATGGCAGCACCTGTCTTGGCAGCCGCCAGCAAGAGGTCTGTCTGGCGGCATAGCAAAGCTGGAATTTGCAAAATCTCGCAGACCTCGGCCACCGGGGCACATTGTTCAGCTGTGTGGACATCCGTGAGCACCGGCACGCCGATGGCCTTGCGGACGCTG
The DNA here is from genome assembly GCA_965641885.1 of Phaeobacter sp. SH40. Lineage (GTDB taxonomy): Bacteria > Pseudomonadota > Alphaproteobacteria > Rhodobacterales > Rhodobacteraceae > Pseudophaeobacter. The sequence goes on from OZ282574.1 coordinate 1,172,211, forward strand.
CCCAGCATGGCCAGACCCTCTTCCATGCCTGGGCCGCGCACTCCTTTGATTGAGGTGCGGTTGGCCTTGTCATAGGAGGCCTTGAACACAAATTGTGCACCGGCTTTGTCACAGGCTTCCTTTAGGGATCCTGCAATCATCTGGGCGTGATCTGCGCTCTCCAGCTGGCAGGGGCCAGCCAGAATGGTCAGGGGGCGATCATTGCCAATGTTGAGGTCGGCGACTTGGATATTTTTCATGATTTACGACGAAACCTGTTCCCGGAGAATAGACGCTGTGAGTGAACACAGCAGATAGATACCGGAAAAGATCAGGAATGCCAAAATCGTATTTTCGAACTTGCGTGGATAGGTCGCCTCTTCGCTGGCCACGGGCGCTACGGCAGTGGTCAGATAGCGCACCTGGCGGTTGGCCTCCATGCGGGTGGATTCCACTTGCTGCAAGGCCGATTGCAGCATCAGATCCCGGGTTGCCAGATCCGCCTGCGCCATCTGAATTTGCACCCGGTGATTGGCAAGCGAGTTTTCGCCAGCCGAGGCATCGGTCATGCGGCCGTTCAGGCGCTCAATCACTCTGCTGACCCGGTCAATGTCTGCCTTTACACCGTCGACCTTGGCTCGGTTGGGGCGGCTGTTGTCGAGCAAGGCATCCAGTTCCAGCTCTTTTTGCTGCAGCTGTATTTCAAAGGTGTTGATCTGCGAGCGCAGAGACAGGATGACGCCTTCGGGGTCAAGAACCATGCCATCTTGCTGCAGGTGCACCAGACGCTCCTGCGCTTCACGGCGTTTGCCTTCGGCCAGTTCCAGCGCCGCTTCAGAATCGCCAACCTGATCGGCCCGCTTTTGTTCCGATAGCTGGTTCACTTCTTCTTGGGCATAGCTAATCAGGCGGCGGGAGAACTCGGCCGAGACTTCGGGGTCGGCAGCAGAGACCTCCATACGCACCACGCCTTCGGTTGGATCGTAGCCAATCTTGACGTTTCGCGAATAGGTCTTGTAGGCTTCTTCGTTGGTTGCTTCAGGGTTGAGGCGCTGGATTGGGTCTATCCAGTCCTGGGTGAAGTGGGCTTTGAATCCCATCTCGTCGTCCAGTCGCAGCATGGCACCTTTGGATTGCAGGTAGCCCTGCACCGCGATGGAGTCCTGACTGGTGGCAAACTGGGTGCCGCTCAACAAGCCGCTGACGGCGCCGGCACCATCGGCTTTGAGGACCAGGAATTCGGATTTCGTCGCATACATCGGCGTGGCAACGACGTAAAAGAAATATCCGGTTATTAGGGTTGGCAGCATGACAAAGAACGCCAGGCGTCCCATCAGCAGGATCAGTTTGCGCCGCCGCCGTCCTGCGATATCGCGCTGGATTTCCTGAATTTCGCGGTTGCGCCGCTCGGCCGGGCTCAGGTCGGTCGAGGGGAGGGTGGTCTTTGCCGCGGGCATGGTCTGGGGCAGCTGCATTGCGCCGCCCGCAGCGGGTGTACTATCCGGATGAGCCTTGTTCTGCGGCACCACAAGTTCAAGCATGTTGGCGCGTTTGAAGGGATCAATGCCTTTTTCGCGCAGCAGGCGCACGGCGTCAAAATCCGAGGTGGCGGGCAGATCGTGCTTTTGCGCCACCCGGCGCGCCATGCGCAACTGGCGCCCTGTCAGCCCTTCTTTGCGGATGACGTTGATATCTGTCTCAAGACGGGTTTCCCGCGCAGAAGTCACCTCACCCGACAGGGCACTCCCAGTTTTTGAAGACGCGGCCTGCGCCGGCTGGTCCGGTCTGGTTTGGTCTGGGCTGGATTGAGCTGGGCCGGATTGGGCCTGTGCGGGTTGTGCCTGGGCTGACGCGCTGGCCGCGCCTGCGCTGCTTTCGGCAGCAGGCGCAGGAATGGGGCGGGCCGCAGCTATTGCCGTGGCAGTATCCGGGCTCGCCGGGTTGCGGCGAATGCGAAATTTTTTAGCCTTGGGTTTGATAGTCATAGAGCTGCTTCGCTTCTTCCAAGGTTTCAAACATGTTTAATTGCCCGTCCAGCAAAACGGCGGCGGAGCGGGCAAACTTTTCCAGCGTCTTTGCCTGATGCGAGACGATGATGATTGTCGTGGTTTGCAGGCGTTCCTGCAGGATCGAGCCGGCCTTTTTGTTGAACTCCACATCCGTGGTGCTCGGCATGCCCTCGTCGATCAGATAGATATCGAAATCCAGCGCCAGCATCAGCGAAAAGCTGAAGCGCGACCGCATCCCCGATGAATATGTGCCGACCGGTTGGTCAAAATACTCGCCCAAGCCGCAAAGCCAGCGGCAGTAGGCCTCGACATAATCGGGGTCCAGCCCATAAAGATTGGCGATGTAGCGACAATTGGCCAGGGCCGAAAGCCGACTGACCACGCCGCCCATAAACCCCAGCGGAAATGAGATTTTACACCCGCGACGGATTTCGCCTTCATCTGGTTTTTCAAGACCCGCCATCATATTGATCAGAGTTGTCTTGCCGGTGCCATTCGGGGCCAGGATACCAAGAGATTTGCCCAGCTCAACCTGAAAGGACGCGCGGTCAAGAATGACCTTGCGCTGGGTTCCAGTCCAAAAGGACTTGCTGACATTTTCAAACTCAAGCATCGCTTGTTCCGGTTTCGCCTGTTGTTGTCTATGACCCCTTGGCGAGGGCTTTGTGCGGCTGTTGGCTCCCAATCGGGACTGTCTGTCGTGACGGGGTTTAGGATTATCCCAAGAATGTTAAGGGTATGGGCTCCGATTTTGGCATTATTATGTCGAATGGTGACACAAAATCTCAAGGTTTGATTAACCATTGTAGGTGGAAACGATTACACGGTGTCCTTTCTAACTGTTTTTAATCTGGAAACAATGGGCGCGGCTTCGCCACGAGCCTGTGGCATCAAGAGGCAGCTTTAGGGGCGACAAGAGACGCAAGGAGGCAGGTTGCAGTCAGAGACACTTAGCGATGAAATCCGGGCCTGCAGGATCTGTGCAGACCGGTTCGCTGCGACGCAGACCGCGCATCAGCCGCGGCCGGTGGCCTGGTTTGCGCCACAGGCGAGGATCCTGATCGCCGGGCAGGCGCCGGGCATGCGGGTGCACAACAGTGGCAGGCCCTTTACGGATCCGTCGGGTGATCGGCTGCGTCACTGGCTGGGGCTAAATGAGGCGCAGTTCTATGATCAGAGCCGGGTGGCGATTGTGCCCATGGCCTTTTGTTTTCCCGGCTACAGTGCCAAAAAGTCAGACCTACCCCCACCTGCGATCTGTGCCAGGACCTGGCAGGACAGGGTGCTGCAAAGCCTGCCAGAGATCAAACTGACGGTTTTGGTTGGGGGGCATGCGCAGGGGTATCATCTGGGAGGGAGGGCGTCGGTCACTCAGAGGGTTGCAGCCTGGCGGGACCATGCGCCATGCGTCTTTCCCTTGCCACATCCGTCCTGGCGCAATACCGGGTGGTTGAAACAAAACCCCTGGTTTGAGGCTGAGCTGCTGCCAGTGTTGCGGGGGCGGGTAAAGGAGCTGATGAGATGAGCGAGACAACCCCACTGGATCAGGCGCATGCGGCGATGCAGGCTGCACCTGAAGACGATGGCGCGCGCCTGCGGTTTTACGAACGCCTGGCGGATAGTGAATTATTCATGATGCTGAGCGGCGAGCCTGAGGGCGATCGCATCTCGCCCGAGCTGTTTGAAACACCCGAGGGTCGGTTTGTGCTGGTGTTTGACCGCGAAGAGCGGCTGGCGCAGTTTGCGGGCCACGTCGTCCCCTATGCCGGGCTTGCCGGGCGCGGTATCGTAGACATGTTGGCAGGTCAACAGATTGGACTGGGTGTCAATCTGGAGGTGGCGCCGTCCTCGACGCTTTTGGCAGCGGACGCTGTGGGCTGGCTACATGAGACCTTGCAGAATGCGCCGGATCAGGTGGAGGCTTTGATCGAAGAGCTGTTGCCGCCCGCGGGCCTCCCAGAGGTCTTGCTGACGGCACTGGACAGCAAACTGGCAACAGCAGCGGGACTGGCAGCATCGGCCTATCTGGTGTCGCTGCGCTATCAGGGCGGCGGGCAGGGACATCTTTTGGGATTTATCGACGCCAAGCCTGAGGCCGAAGGCGCCCTGGCCAATGCGGTTGGTGAAGCGCTGACCTTTTCGGGCATCGAGGCGGGGGCATTGGATGTGGGGTTCTTTGCGGCCTCTGATCCCATGGCGGCCCGTTTGGCGCGGGTGGGGTTGCGGTTTGATCTGCCGCAACCTGAAGAGCCAAAAATCTATCAGCCCCGCATTCCGGGTGGAGATCCTGAGAGCCCTCCCATCCTGAAATAACACCCGTTCTGGCCTGAGACAGCGGAGCGCTCCCGCCCGTCATCGCCCCTAGCAGGGCTCTTCCCGTTGGGCATGGCGCCACGCACTGCGTGGCGTGCGCAATTTGCACAGTGGCCGGTTGGGCGAGGTGTTGAGCTGTCTGGAGGAGGTTTTGGCGAGTCGCGGGACGCCGTGTCGTGGGAAGATCCCTGCTTGCGGTCCCGTCCTGAGGTCGCATCCTGCCCCGGCATAGTGCCGGAACAGGTTTTGCCGCCGCAAAGGCGCGTGCCTTTGGATCAGCTGGTCTCTGATGCTGCGTCCAGTTTGTCCTGCGTCTGGGTGTCAAAGTCCTTGGCATCATGGCGCTCGCGCAGCTGAGTGTGCGGCTCGCCAAAGGCGCGGTTCACCATGCGGCCGCGGCTCACGGCGGGGCGGGCATCAACCTCTTTGGCCCAACGCATGACGTGTTCATAGGAGGCGACATCGAGGAATTTGGCCGCTTCATAGAGCCGTCCCAGCACCAGCTGGCCATACCAGGGCCAGATCGCGATATCGGCAATGCTGTAGTCGTCACCGGCGATAAAGCGGTTTTCAGCCAGTTGCCGGTCCAACACGTCCAGCTGCCGCTTGGTTTCCATCGCAAAGCGATCAATGGGGTACTGCCACTTTTCGGGGGCATAGGCGTAGAAGTGACCAAAGCCGCCGCCCAGGTAGGGCGCACTGCCCATTTGCCAGAACAGCCAGTTCATCACTTCGGTGCGCGCGGGGCCATCGGAGGGCAGGAACGCGCCAAATTTCTCGGCGAGATGCACCAGCATGGAGCCGGATTCAAACACCCGCAAAGGTGTGTCTCCGCTGAGGTCATGCAGGGCGGGGATCTTTGAGTTGGGGTTAATGGCAACAAAATCAGAGCCGAACTGGTGGCCTTCACCGATATTGATCAGCCAGGCGTCATACTCGGCGCCAGTGTGGCCCTGGGCGAGAAGCTCTTCCAGCATCACGGTGACCTTGACCCCATTGGGGGTGGCCAGCGAGTAGAGCTGGTAGGGGTGCTTGCCGACAGGCAGCTCTTTGTCATGGGTGGCGCCGGCAATGGGACGGTTGATCGAGGCGAATTTACCGCCGCTTTGCGAATCCCAGGTCCAGACCTCTGGCGGGGTATAGGTTGTATCACTCATTTGGTAAGAACCCTGTCTTTTGCTAGTGCTTGGTTTTGCGCGCGACACTCACCGCCGACGCTCTGTGCTCACTGAGATATAAGTCTTGCTCAAAATTCCAATGACTGGAAGGTCTGAGAGGGTAAAATTTTTGCGCGATCACAAAAAGAGCCCTCGCAAACACAGTGGCGTGAGCCCGGTTTCATGGCTCCGCTTTAGGCAATAGTCTCTTTCTCACAGCTGGCCACGCCTCCGACATGGGATGGTTTTGCTGGTCCTATTTGCTGAGCACAATTCGGGGGCGCCGATATGCGCTTTTCGACCCTAAGGAGAGAAACAGACATGAAGCGTTTTGCATTTGCCACCCTTGCCGCCCTGAGTTTTGGCCTGCCTGCCTTTGCGGGTGAGCAATTCGTCGATGCGACGGGCTATGCGGTATCCGGGTTTGATGTTGTGGCCTATCGTGGCCTTGATCAGGTGCCCGTAGGTGGGGTTCAGACGGCGGCTGTTCCGGGGCGCGATGACATCACGGCTGACTATAATGGCGCCACATTTGCCTTTGCGACCGAAGCGAACCGGGCCAAATTTCTGGATAACCCTGAGCATTTTGCACCACAATACGATGGTCACTGCGCATATGGGGTGTCCAAGGGCGGCAAGGTGCCGGGAAATCCGAATCTCTGGCGCATCGTCGACAATAAGCTCTACCTGAACATCACCAAAAACGTGGTGGGGTTCTGGGAAGAGGACATTCCGGGCAATATTAATCTGGCTGAAGGCAACTGGGCAGGGATCGAGCCCAATGAGGCATCAGGGAGGCCAATTCCAAATTATACATCCAGCGCGCCCGACAAGGGCTGAGAGCAATCTGATCTGAACAGCGGCTCGGCTCTGCCCAGAACGACGTTTCTCTGCAGTCTCATACAGGCCAGTCCACTGGCCTCTGTGCCAGTCGAGCCGGTGGCCTGTTGAGCCGGTGGCCTGTTGAGCCGGTAGCCTGTAGAGCCGATGACACGGCGTGGTTCGCTGTCCACCAGCGTCCACCAAAGCCCGGCACGCAGCAAAGGCGCAAAAAGAAAAAGCCCCGCACCATGATTGGGCGGGGCTTTGCTGTGCAAAGAAATATGTGAGGGCGTGCTAGCGTTTGCGGTCGCGGCGCGCGCTCATGGGTTGGAATGCAACGCCCACATGGGCTTCGCAATAGGGTTTGCCCTGCTGCACAGGCAAGCCACAAAACCAGAAATCCTCGGTGGCGGGATCACCCACGGGCCATTTGCAGGTCCGCTCGGTCAATTCCATCAGAGAAAGCCGCTTTGCTTTCTTCTCGATCTCGTTGACCTTGGCGAGGGCCTCGGGGCTGATCTCGTTGGCCGAGGGCTGCGGTGGCAGCGGCTGGCCAGCCGGGATGATCTGTTTGCGGATAGGGACCAGAGGACGTGCCTCTGAACCGGCTGCCGCCGCGGGGGGCGGAGTGACCGGGCGCGCAGGCTCGGTCTTGGGCTGCGGTTTGGGCTTTGGTGCAGGTTTAGCGGCTGCTGCGGGCTTTTCTTTTGGCTCGGCGGCTGCCTTGGCACCTGTCGTGGTGCGGTTGGACAGGCCGAGGCGATGGACCTTGCCAATCACAGCATTGCGGGTCACCCCGCCCAGTTCTTTTGCGATCTGGCTGGCCGACTGACCTTCGCCCCACATCTTCTTGAGCAATTCGACGCGATCGTCTGTCCAGGACATCTGTTGCCTTTCCAAGCTAATAGCGGCCCCAGAATCCTGCGGCCGCCATCGAGTTCCGTATTCTGTGCCTATCTTAATCACTGGCGAGCGAGTTACAAGGCATCTTGCGCCTCAGAACCCAGCCGCTATGCAGGGAAAACACAACAATTGCGGTGAAACCATGCCAGAACATCAGTCAAATCACCATCTAGACCCTCAGTCAGGCTACCAGATAGCCCTTGGCGAGCGCCGGTTTGGCCGGGTGAATTGGTTGGGGCTGCAAACATTGGCAGGGCGTGAAATTACCCGGTTCTGGGTGGTCTGGACTCAGACACTGTTGGCGCCACTGGTGACGGCGGCGTTGTTTTTGATGATTTTTAATCTCGCCATCGGCCCAAAACGCGGCGATGTCATGGGGGTTCCGTTTTTGCATTTTCTGGCGCCGGGCATCATGATGATGGCGGTGATCCAGAATGCCTTTGCCAATACCTCGTCTTCGATCGTGATATCCAAGGTGCAGGGCAATATCGTCGACACCCTGATGCCGCCCTTATCAGGCCTGGAGATCCTGCTGGGCTATCTTGCGGGCGCTGTGGTGCGGGGCACGGTCGTGGCCCTTGGCATCAGTCTGGGCCTGGCGCTGTTCTTGCAGATTATCCCGGCGCATCCTCTGATTGCGTTGGGATTTGTGGTGCAGGGGGCGTTGTTCCTGGGCGGGCTGGGCATCGTAGCGGGGGTCTTTGCCGAGAAATTCGACCAGATGGCGGCCATCACCAATTTCATTGTTACCCCTTTGGCCTTCTTGTCCGGCACCTTCTATTCGGTCGAGGCACTGCCGCCGGTTTTGCGCACGCTGTCGCAGCTTAATCCGGTGTTTTATTTGATTGACGGGTTGCGCTATGGCATGATTGGCACCTCGGACGGCGCGCCACTGACGGGCATGCTGATCTGTTCTGCTGCCAGCTTTGGCATCTGTCTGCTGGCCTGGTCCATGCTGCGCAGCGGCTATCGGCTCAAGGCGTAGACTCTGGGTCCACAGGCGATTTCGGGTCCACAGGCGATTTTGGGCCCGCAGGCGGCACAGGGTTCTGGCGGCCCTCGCGCCAGGCCAGCACGGCGGCGCCCGAGAGGATAATACCAGCCCCGGTCAGGGTCACCAGATCGGGGATCACGCCAAAGCCAAGAAAGTCATACAGCGTGGCAAAAATCAGCGTGGCATAGCTGAAGGGGGCGACAAAAGACGCGTCAGCCCGCGCCATGCCGTTGACAAAACAGGCCTGTGCGCAGGCCATCAACACGCCCAGGGCCGCAAGCGCGCACCATTGCTCAAAATTCGGGCTTTGCCAGACAGGCAGCACAGCCAGGCTGGCAATGGCCAGTCCCAGCGCATTGTTGAACCATAAAACCTGCAGGGGCCGCTCTCGACCTGCGAGCTTTTTGATAAAGATCAGCTCCAGTCCGATCACTGCCGCCGCGCCGAGCGCCAAAAGAGCTGCGGGCTGAAAGCTGGCCGGTGTGGGTCGCAACAGGACCATAGCGCCCAAAAGGGCGATACCGGCTGCACTCCAGCGCCACCGGCCGACACGCTCGTTCAGCAGGGGGATCGCCAGCATCATGGCAAAAACCGGGTTCAGAAAGGCAATCGCGGTGGCATCGGCCAGCGGAATATGCGCCACCGAGGCAAACATCAGCGTGATGCCCAACCAGCCACAGCTGGTGCGCCCAATATGTAGCCGCCACAACGGGCGCTGCAACCTGAACCGCAGGGTCACAACTGCCGCTGAAATAGCCATAAATGCAAAGAGAAAGCGGCCATGGCTGATCTGCATCGGGTGCAGCGCCGGGCCTAGCGTCTCTGTGCCCAGGGCCTTGGCCAGCAGGGTGGTCGCCGCGATGAAAACCGAAGCGAGGGTGATCAGTGAGGCCGCAAGAGCCGGGTTTTGGGGTGTCGTGCGATGCATGCGGCAAGGGGTGCGCTCGTTGCCACGCCTTTGCAAGGCCTTTTGCATCGCGCTCGATTTTGGGCGCCGGGGGCTGGGGGGGACTGGGGGCATCTGCGGGCTTTGCACTGGTGATCTGTACTGGTGATTTGTGCTGGCAAAATGTCCGATTGTGGTTTTGAAAGGGCTTTCTTTTCCGCAAATGCTCCGTTATGGAACCAAGTTATGACCAAAGCCACGCACACTCTCTTGCTTCGACGCCGACGCCGCTTGGCGTAATTCGGCACTTTGATCTGTTGCCTGCTGCGTTTTTTAGCTCAGAGGCACAAAACCACTCTCTCATTATTGACCCTTTGGCCTGGCTCATGCACTGCTTTGGCCTCAACTTGTGAAAAGGATGATCCTGATGATCGCGTCCGTATTGCCCACCTATAATCGTGCTCCTTTGGAGTTCGTAAAAGGCGAAGGTTCCTGGCTGTTTGAGGCGGACGGACGCAGATTTCTTGATCTTGGCTCGGGTATTGCGGTCAACTCCCTTGGCCATGCCAATCCAAAACTGGTTGAGGTGCTGAGCACGCAGGCCCAGAGCCTCTGGCATGTCTCCAACCTCTACAAAATTCCGCAGCAGGAAAAGCTGGCGGATCTGCTGGTTGAACATACCTTTGCCGACACGGTGTTTTTCACCAACTCGGGCACCGAGGCCTGCGAGCTGGCGGTCAAGATGGCGCGCAAGTACTTCTATGAGAAAAACCAACCCGAGCGGGTGGAGATCATCACTTTTGATGGCTCTTTCCATGGCCGCTCATCCGCCGGGATTGCCGCAGCGGGCACCGACAAGATGGTCAAGGGCTTTGGGCCTTTGCTGCCGGGCTTTGTGCATCTGACCTTTGGCGACATGGACGGTCTGACCAATGCCATCACCGCGCAAACTGCCGCGGTGCTGATAGAGCCGGTACAGGGCGAGGGCGGCATTCGCCCGGTGCCGGATGCTGAAATGAAAGCGCTGCGCCAGATCTGCGATGACGCGGGTATCTTGCTGATCCTCGATGAGGTGCAATGTGGTGTCGGCCGGACCGGCAAGTTTTTTGCCCATGAATGGGCCGGGATCACCCCGGATATCATGATGGTCGCCAAGGGCATTGGCGGCGGCTTTCCATTGGGGGCGGTGCTGGCGACCGAAGAGGCGGCCTCTGGCATGACGGCGGGCACGCATGGCTCGACCTATGGCGGCAACCCACTGGGCTGTGCGGTGGGCTGTGCCGTGGTCGAGGTGGTCATGGCGCCTGGCTTTCTGGAGGATGTAAACCGCAAGGCGGGGCTGTTGCGGCAAAAGCTCGAAGGTCTGGTGGCGGCGCATCCCGAGGTGTTTGAAGAGGTGCGCGGCGCGGGTCTTATGCTGGGGCTGAAATGCAAGGCTGTGAATATGGATGTGGTGCAGGCGGGCTATGACAACCAGATCATCACCGTGCCGGCCGCTGACAATGTTATCCGCCTTTTGCCACCTCTTACGCTGAGCGACGATGAGATTGCCGAGGCCTTTGTGCGTCTGGACAAGGCAGCCACCCAGGTTGAGACCGCCTGAAAGCGCCAAACTGAAAGCTCCAAACTGAGGGCTTCAAGATTATTTTCCCAGTTGTGGCTGCGGCCCCGGGGCAGAAATGAAAAGCGACACGATATGAACCACTTTCTTGATATTCACACCACCAGTTCAAAAGATCTGCATGGCATCCTTGATCAGGCCAAGGCGATGAAACAGGCCCGTCAGGGCCGCCCCAAGGGGATGCCGGACGATGAGCAGCCGCTGGCGGGCCAAATGGTTGCCCTGATCTTTGAAAAACCCTCAACCCGGACCCGCATTTCCTTTGATGTTGGCGTGCGTCAGATGGGCGGTCAAAGCATGGTGCTCTCGGGCAAGGACATGCAGCTGGGGCACGGCGAGACCATCGCCGACACGGCGCGGGTGATGTCGCGCTATGTGGATCTTATCATGATCCGGACCTTCGATGAGGCGGTGCTGACTGAGATGTCGGAATATGCCTCGGTACCGGTGATCAATGGTCTGACCGACCGGACCCACCCTTGCCAGATCATGGCCGATATCCAGACCTACGAAGAGCATCGCGGCTCGATCAAAGGCAAAAAGGTGGTCTGGGCAGGCGACGGCAATAACGTCTGCGCCTCCTTCCTGCACGCGGCGGCACAGTTTGGCTTTGATCTTACCTTTACCGGCCCGGCGCAGCTGGACCCGGAAGAGGAATTTGTAGGCCTTGCACGCAAGGCGGGCTCAAAGGTGGTGATCGAGCGCGACGCGTTCAAGGCGGTTGAGGGCGCCGATCTCATTGTCGCGGACACCTGGGTCAGCATGCATGACAGCCAGTCCTCGAAAGAGCGGCGTCACAACATGCTGCGGCCCTATCAGGTCAATGATGAGCTGATGTCCCATGCCAAACCCGATGCCCTGTTTATGCATTGCCTGCCGGCCCACCGCGAAGAAGAGGTGACCTCTTCTGTGATGGATGGGCCGCAATCGGTGATCTTTGACGAGGCCGAGAATCGCCTGCATGCCCAAAAAGCCATCATGCGCTGGTGCCTTGGCGTCTGAGATACCTCAGTTCGTGGTGTAAGGCCGGTCTTGGGTCTGGCCAATTTGAGGACTGGCCAATTTGAAAAACTTCTGCAACCCTCGCGTTATTCAACTAGCGCGGGGGTTTTATCATGGAACGGCACCTGGATCAGCAGATGGGGCAGAGCTGGGCCCTTTTGGTCGTTGATATGCAGATGGAGATGGCAAATGTCACGGCGGCTGGCCGGCCGCGCGCCAACCCGAGCGTTGAGGAAAACATCGCGCAATTGCTGGCCGGGTTTCGCGCAGCTGACCTTGTGGTTGTGCACGTGATGCATGATGATCCCCGGCCCAAGAGCAAGTTTCGCCGCGATCTGCCCTCGGGTCAGCCCATGCCCTGTGCGAAGCCTCTGAACAGCGAACCTGTGTTTTGGAAGACGGGCTCTTCTGGGTTTGTGGGCACCGGTCTGGCAGAGGCGCTGCGGGCGAGGGGCATCAGCAATCTGGTGATCGCAGGCGGTGTCGCAGCATTTTGCGTTAACTCGACTGCGCGTTCGGCCGCCAATCTTGGGTTTCAGATAGAGGTGGTCGAGGATGCGCTGATTGCTTTTGCCCTGCCGGCCCGCAAGGGCGGTGATCTCGACGCCGAGGTGGTGCTGGAGGTGACGCTTGCGGCACTGCAGGCGGGTTTCGGGACGGTTTTGCCGACAGCACAAGTGCTAGAGCGGCTTGTCGTGCCAGCATGAGCGGGGTCAAGCCACCGCATATCGTCATTGCCGGCGCCGGGCTGATCGGATGCTTTTGTGGTGGGCTCTGGGCTGCTGCAGGCTACCCTGTGACCTTGCTGGGGCGCAGGCGCGTGCTGGACCCCATCACGCAGGCGGGCCTGGCAGTGACTGATTTTTCCGGTCTGAAAAAAGCAGTGAGCGCGGGGCATCTGCAGTGCAGCGAAGACTACAGCGTGCTTGCGGGTGCAGATTTGGTGATTGTCGCGGTGAAAACAAGCGCGACTGCAGCGATGGGGCAGCAGATCGCCCTGCATGCGTCACCAAACGCGCCGGTGTTCAGTTTTCAAAATGGCATGGGCAATGCCACCCTGCTGCAGCAGATGTTGCCGGGACGGGATGTGCGCGCGGCAATGGTGCCTTTTAATGTGGTGACGCCTGACATGCCTGCGCCGCTGTCAGAACTCACCGAAGACCAGGAACCCGCTCCTTTAGGGCACCAAAGCGCTTCTGTTTTACGGCCTGGATTTCATCGGGCCTCTTCGGGGGACATCGTGATCGCGGCGGGGCCAGGCCATTGGGGACGCCGCCTGTCGGTGCCGGGTCTTACGGTGGTGGAAAGCGCTGATATTTCCGGGGTGCAATGGGGCAAGCTATTGATCAATCTCAACAATGCCCTGAACGCGCTGTCTGGGGTGCCACTGATGATGCAGCTGCAAAACCGCCAGTGGCGGCGTCTGATGGCTGACCAGATGGCCGAAGCGATCCGGGTCATGCAGGCGGCAGGGCTGCGCCCGGTCTCGACCACGCCACTCCCGGTTTGGATGAGCCCGTATATTCTGCGCCTGCCGACCTGGGCGTTTAGCCGCATCGCGGCCCAGATGCTGACAATTGACCCTTCTGCGCGCAGCTCGATGGCGCAGGATCTGATGCAGGGGCGGATAACCGAGGTGGATGCGCTGCAGGGCGAAATTCAACGCCTGGGGCAGGCGCATGGTGTCGCCACACCGATCTGTGACGTGGTGATGCAGCTGATCCGGCAGGCCGAGATGAAAAAGGCCGGGCTGCCAAAGATGCAGCCCAACCAGATCTAGCAGTTTCCTGAGTAGCGCCTTAGTGCGTGAAGGTGGCCAGCAGCAGATAGATGCAGCCAGACAGCAGTGCTGCGGCGGGCACAGTAATCACCCAGGCCGCGGCAATGGTCATGAAATGGCTGCGGCGCACCAGCTTGCGGCGGCGGCGCTCTTCGGGCGCGATGCGCAGTTCCGCAGGGCGGTTGACGGCAGATTTAAGCAGTCGACGTTCGTGATGCCATTCGCGGAAGAACCCGACGCCAAAGACTGCACCTACCGCGATATGGGTCGAAGAGACGGGCAGGCCCAGCCAGCTGGCGACGATGACGGTAATCGCAGCCGAGAGCGAAACACAATAGGCGCGCATCGGGTTCAGCTTGGTGATCTGGCTGCCAACCATGCGGATCAGCTTTGGCCCAAACAGGAACAGACCAAACGAGATGCCAAAGGCACCGATCACCATGACCCAGGTCGGGATGGCCACCTTGGAGGCAAAATCGCCAAACTCAGAGGCATGTACGATGGCGGCAAGAGGCCCAACCGCATTGGCCACATCATTGGCGCCATGGGCAAAGGACAGCAGGGCGGCGGAAATCACCAGCGGAATACGGAACAGCACCTTCAGGGATTTGTTGCGGTTTTCCATACCCTCAGATTGGCGTCGTATCAGCGGCGCAGTGATGACATAGGCCAGCGCACCAATCATGGCGCCAATCAAAAGCGCGGTCTGCAGGTCAATCTTGATGATACGTTTCAGACCTTTAAGGGCCAGGTAGGCGGCAAAGGCGCCTGCCATGATGCCGACCAATACCGGCACCCAGCGGCGGGCGGCGGCGATTTTGTCTTCCTGGTAGATGATCTTTGCTTTGATCAGGGCCAGGAACAATGCGGCGACGACGCCGCCCAAAACCGGCGAGATCACCCAGCTGGCGGCGATCTTGCTCATGGTGGCCCAGTTGACGGCGGCAAAGCCGGCAGCAGCAATACCGGCCCCCATAACACCCCCAACAACCGAATGGGTGGTAGAGACCGGTGCTCCGACCCAGGTGGCAAGGTTGACCCAAAGCGCCGAAGAGATCAGCGCGGCCATCATGGCCCAGATAAAGACTTCTGATGTGGCAACCACCTCTGGGTCAATAATGCCCTTGGAGATCGTGGAGACCACATCGCCCCCGGCCAGCAGAGCGCCTGCGCTCTCAAAAACTGCCGCGATGACGATGGCGCCGCCCATGGTGAGAGCATTGGCGCCCACAGCTGGCCCCATGTTGTTTGCCACATCATTGGCGCCGATATTGATCGCCATATAGGCGCCAAAGACCGCAGCGGCCACCACAATCATATTGGTCTGGCTGCCGCCAAAGATCATAGCGGCCGCGAGACCTGCCATGACCATGAATATCAGCGCGATGCCGGGGGCAACCATCGGGCGGGCGACATACTGTGTAGCGGATTCGAGGTGCGAAAACCGGTGCAGGTCTCGGTCAAGCGTTTCGCGGTGGTTGGCGTCGTTTGGGGGGGTGCTCACGATAGGTGTCCCTCTGGCAGGAAGTTTGAGGACGCACTAAGGGAGCATGTCTGAGGAGGCAAGCTGGGCTGTTACAAAAATGTCGCTTGAGTGTCACAATTGACGCAGAATATCCTGCAGCTCAGGTTCCCTTACCAGGTTTGCGGCCTCTTGCGTGGCGAACCATTTGCGTTGCCGCTGATGTGCCTCGGGATAGGTGTCTGACAGTTCTACGTCGCCCACGGTATAGACAAAGGTCTGAACCGGGATCGGCAGGCCGGTCTTCAACTCTTTTTCATAGCTGAAGGCGCCAATGGGGTCGGCCTGGACACGACCGTTTTGCACGCCTGCCTCTTCCCAGGCTTCCTGAAGGGCAGATTCACCACCATCTTTGCCTTTGATTGGCCAGCCCTTGGGTAGGATCCAGCGCCCGGTGCCGCGGCTGGTAATCATCAGAACTTCTTTTTCACCAGTGGTTGTTCGATAGCACAGAGCAGCCACCTGAACCCGTTTGGGACGGAAGAGAATAGGCTTGATCATTCCTTCCCAAGCCCGGGTGAAAAAGTTGCTCATTTTGAACTGCCCATTATTGTTTTTTGGCCATGTCGCGCTTGCTTTGCTGCCGTTGCGAGGCTTGATCTGGTGGAAGTCGCTGTAAAATAGGGATGCTGTGGATAAAGTACAACCAGTTTAGATCTTTTAGCCCAGAGGTTGTGTGTAAAATGCGCGACATGGATTGCGGCTTGGAACAAGACAGATCTTTTACAGCGCCTTTTCTGGCAACGCAGCTTTATTGACTTTCCGGGGTCGGGCTGTCTCAGATGGTGCTCAATTTTCTGATGGGGCAGTTTATGAAAACAGCATTGATTACCGGCGCGGCGCGCGGAATTGGCCTGGCCACGGCACAGGGTCTTACGGCCGAGGGCTGGCAGGTCGCGCTTTTGGATCGCGACAGCGCCGAGCTGGCGCAGGCGGCGGTTCAGTTGCCGCAGGCCCTTGTGGTCGATGCGGATGTTTCAAAGCCCGAGGATGTGGCGCGGGCTGTGTCCGAGGTGACAGCGCGCTTTGGCCGGCTGGATGGGCTGGTCAACAACGCCGGTGTCGCAGATTTTGGCCCGATCCGGGAGACCACATTTGAGCGTTGGCGCCGGGTGATGGAGACCAATCTGGATGGGCCGTTTCTGATGACCCAGGCTTTTAGTGACCTTTTGTCGGCCGAGGGTGGCGGTGCGGTGGTGAATATCACCTCGATCTCGGGTCTGCGGGCCAGCACGCTGCGGGTGGCCTATGGCACCTCCAAGGCGGCGCTGGCGCAGTTGACGCTGCAGCAGGCGGTGGAATTGGGCGAGCTGGGCATTCGGGTCAATGCTGTGGCGCCGGGGCCGGTTGCCACGAAGCTGGCTATGGCCGTGCACAGCCCGGAAATCATTGCTGCGTATCACGATGCGCTGCCGCTCAATCGCTATGGCAAGGAAGGGGAGATTGCGGCAGCCATTATCTTTTTGCTGTCGGACAAGGCGAGCTTTGTGACCGGGCAGATCCTGGCGGCGGATGGTGGCTTTGAGGCCACTGGTATTGGCCTGCCAGCGTTGCGGGAGTAAGGGCTGCGGGAGTAAGGGCTACAAGAACAGGGGGGGGGGCTCCCGCCCGCAGATCGGCGCATCACAGATACGCCGCCCGCCGTTGGGCCGGGCAGCGCACCAGTAAACTGGCGCGCTGCGGTTGCGCTATTTGCGTCGTTTTGCCCGTAAAGTCGGGTCTTCTTGCGTGGGGTCCTCGGGCCAGGGGTGGCGGGGGTATTGCGCCCGCATATCTTTGCGCACATCGGCATAGGAGCCGGTCCAGAACCCTGGTAGGTCACGCGTGATCTGAATGGGGCGCTGGGCTGGTGACAGCAGGGTGATCTTTAGAGGCACGCCGCCGACGGTGGGGTGACGGCTGACGCCAAAGAGCTCTTGCAGGCGGACCGAAATTTCGGGCGCCTCGTCGCTGTAGCTGATTGGGATCTTACGTCCCAAGGGGGTGGTGAAACTGCCGGGGGCCTCGCGGTCCAGCAGCTGGGTTTGCTGCCAGTCAAGCGCGGCGCGCAGGGCCGGGAGCAGGTCGAATTGTTTCCAGGCGGCGGCGGATTTCACGCCGCCCAGCATCGGCAGCAACCAGTCGTCAAGCCGCGCCAGCAGGCCCTCGTTTGAGAAATCGGGCAGGTCGTGGCCATCGGCGCGCAGCAGCTCGACCCGCGCCGCGAGCCTTGCCGCCGCGCCGGTAATCCGCAGCCCGAGATCGCGCACCCCGTCCAGCATGGCCTCGGCCACCTTTTCGGCAGGCACGTCTTTCCACAGCCGGTCATCCAGCGTGAGTGCGCCAAAGCGTTGTTGCTGGCGGGCCTCGACCCGGCGGTCGCGTTTGGACCAGTGGCAATGGTCCTGCCAGCTGATCAAGTCGCCAAACAGGTCGTGGATTTCGCTCAGGGTGATCTGGGCGGCCATGCGCACGCGAGCTTCACGCGGGTTGCCGTCGGTGTCCAGCGCCACGATGAACGGGGCAGCAGCGAGGGTGTCGCCGGGCTCAAGCAGCACGCCTTTGCCACCCGACAGTACATAGCGCGGCTGATCCCCCTTGCGCCGTTGTCCCACACGGTCGGGATAGGCGAGGGCTGCCATAGCGGCCGGCGACAGTGAATTCTGGCCCATGGTTATCTGGCCCTTAGCCACTTGGCCTGTGCTGCGTTGCTTTTGCAGCCGCCGTGTCTCCTGGCGTATGCGCTCCACCACAGGATAGGACAGCTGATAGGGGCGTTTGCGTTGAAATTCCTTGGGGTCTTTCAAGGCCTCCAGCCGCAACCCCAGATCGGTGGGGGCTGCGCGCAGCGGGTCGCGTTCCGCCATAAGAGCTGCCAGTTCGGCGGCTTTTGGTCCGGCCTGCAGCAGCATATGTCCCAGCCGGGGATGCAGCGGCAATCTGGCCAGCGCCTTGCCGTGAGAGGTCATCCGGTCCTGCCCATCCAGTGCGCCGAGCATCTGCAACAGCTTGCGGGCCTCTGTCATTGTGCCGCTGGGCGGCGGCGTCAAAAAGGCAAGGTCCTCAGCCGCCGCCCCCCAAAGCGCCAGCTCCAATGCAAATCCGGTGAGATCGGCTGAGGCGATCTCAGGCGGCGGAAAAGCCGCCAGCGCGCCTTCCTCACCTTTGGTCCAGAGGCGATAGCTGGTGCCGGGCGCCACCCTGCCGGCGCGCCCCTGCCGCTGGGTGGCCTCTGCGCGGCTGACTTTTTCGGTCACCAGCCGCGACATGCCAGAGCCGGGATCAAACCGGGCCCGGCGCGCTTGTCCCATGTCGACCACCACGCGAATATCCTGAATGGTGAGCGAGGTCTCGGCGATCGAGGTCGCCAGAACAATCTTGCGCCCGGCTGTCGCGGGGCGAATGGCCGCCTGTTGCGCCGCAAAAGGCAGCGCGCCAAACAGAGGCTGGATCACGCAGTCGTCTGGCAGTCGATTTCTCAGGTTTTGCTCCGCCCTGCGGATCTCGCCCTCGCCGGGCAGAAAGACCAGAATCCCGCCGCCCATATGCGCGCCCGTCTGGCCGCCCGTCTGGCCGCCCAGCTGCACACCTGTCTGCGCGTCTGTCGCTGTGTCGCGGCTGTCGCGTTCTGCCTGCACCACCAGATCGCACAGCGCCTCAAGCCGTCGGGCCTGCGGTTTTAAAGGGCTGTCCAGCCAGCGGGTTTGCACCGGATAGCTGCGCCCTTCTGAGGTGATCAGCGGCGCCTGCATCAGGGCGGCCACCGGGGCTGCGTCCAATGTGGCTGACATTGCCAGCAGGATCAAATCGTCGCGCAGGGCACCTGCTACCTCGAGGCAAAAGGCCAGCCCCAGATCTGCATTCAGGGAGCGTTCGTGGAATTCATCAAAGATCACCGCACCGATCCCCGGCAGGTCAGGATCCGATTGCAACATGCGGGTGAGAATGCCCTCGGTCACCACTTCGATGCGGGTCGCCTTGCTGGTCTTTGCCTCACCGCGAATGCGATAGCCGACCGTTTGGCCAACCTCTTCGCCCAGAGTTTCGGCCATGCGCTCAGCTGCGGCGCGCGCCGCCAGGCGACGTGGCTCAAGCATGACGATACGCTGATCTGTCAATCCGGCCTGCAGCATTGCCAGCGGCACTTTGGTGGTTTTGCCGGCACCGGGCGGGGCCTGCAACACAGCGCGGCTGTTCTGGCGCAGGGCCGATAGCAGCGCGGGCAGTGCATCATCAATAGGGAGGTCTGGACCGGAGGCTTTTGTCATGGCTTGCTTATCGCTAAAGCGCGCGCCCGGGTCCAGAGCTGAGGTCCAGAGATAAGGCCCGGAGGTGAACGAGCTGGCTCCCTGTGCCTTGGCGCGCAGCCAGACGCCGAAGTCTGAGGCGCGGCAGCTCCTGTGGAGCTGTCTTGCGCCCCCTGCGACGGCTTCGCACTGGACAAAAGGTGCGCTGCTGCGTCAATTAGGCGGAAATTTCTAAGACCTGTACAAGATCCGGAGGCCGGGCATGGATATTGCCGAGATGAGTGAGAAGATCCTGAATGGGGACCGCAGAGCGCTGGCGCGGGCCATCACTCTGGTGGAAAGCGGCCGTGAGGATCACCGGGTTTTGGCGACCGACTTGCTGGGAAAGCTGGCCAAATCAGGCCGTCAGGCTCTGCGTGTTGGGCTGTCTGGGACGCCGGGTGTGGGAAAGTCTACCTTCATCGAGAGCTTTGGCATGATGCTGGTGGCGCAGGGGCTGCGGGTGGCGGTGCTGGCGGTTGATCCCAGCTCGGCCCGCACGGGTGGTTCTATTCTGGGAGACAAGACCCGGATGGAACACCTGAGCCGGGAGAAGGCAGCCTTTATTCGTCCCTCGCCAAGCCAGACCAATCTGGGCGGAGTGGCGCGGCGCACCCGCGAGGCGGTGGCGCTGTGTGAGGCGGCGGGCTTTGATGTGGTGTTGATTGAAACGGTGGGCGTTGGCCAGTCAGAAACCGTTGTGGCGCAGATGTCTGATCTGTTTGTGCTGCTGCTGGCGCCTGCTGGCGGCGATGAGCTGCAGGGGGTGAAGCGCGGCATCATGGAGATGGCGGATATCATCCTAGTCAACAAGGCCGATGGCGATCTGAAATCTGCCGCCATGCGCACCTGCGCCGACTATTCTGGGGCGCTGCGCCTGCTGCGCAAGCGGCCGCAGGATCCGCAGGGCTTTCCAAAGGCGCAAATGGTCTCGGCCCTGGATGAGACGGGTCTGGCGCAGGCCTGGGAGGAAATGCAAAGCCTCACGGGCTGGCGTCGCGAACACGGGCACTGGGAGGCGACCCGCGCCGAGCAGTCGCGCTATTGGTTTGCGCAAGACGTGCGTCAGGCGCTTTTGGCCCGGCTGGAGACGTCCTGGGCAAAGGATCGGATGAAAGCGCTTTCGGATCAGGTGGCCACTGGGGAGGCCTCGCCTGCGGCGGCGGCCCAAGACATGTTAAAGGGGCTGGGTGTCGCAGGATAAAGTCTGGCCCGTTGTGATCTGGCCCGTTGTGATCTGGCCTGTTCGGCACTGGCCTGCTCTACTGCCTGATATTCGGCCTGTCAGGTTGGTTGGTGCAGGCGTTTAAGGCCGCGGCTTGCGACCTTAGAGAAGACTCGCCAAGGGGCTGGATAGGCCCTATAGAGCCTGTGATAACCACAGGTTGGAACGGGTTGAGCCATTTCACCGGGGGACTGCCACAAAACCCCCTCATATGACTTGACCCTTGGGGCGATTCCTCCTAAACGCATCCAACCAGTTTTCGGGCGTCGCCTTTGGCCACGCCTTTTGAGATATGGCAGCTGATTCGGGAAAATTCCGGGTGCTGCCGCAGATACGAAGGATGAACCTATGTCGCGCCGCTGCGAACTGACCGGAAAAGGCCCGATGTCTGGCAACAATGTCAGCCATGCCAAAAACAGAACTCGTCGTCGGTTTCTGCCAAACCTGAACGATTGTACCCTGCAGTCCGAGACTCTGGGTCGTGGTATCAAGCTGAAGATTTCAGCTGCTGCGCTGCGCACTGTTGATCACCGCGGTGGTCTGGACGCGTTCCTGGCAAAAGCCAAAGACGAAGAGCTGTCCACAAGCGCTCTGAAAGTGAAAAAAGAGATCGCCAAGGCGCAGACCGTACAGGCCTGATCTATATCACATTTGAATTCGAAGCGCCGTGCATCCCTGTGATGCGCGGCGTTTTGCCGTTTTTGTGATATCGCGCTTGCAGCTGCGGCATTGCGGGGGCATATCCTGTGATATGGCACGTTTTCTGCGGATATATCTGGCTCTGACGCTGGCCCTGATGATTGCCCTTACGGGGCATGTCTCAGCCAGTGTGAAGGGCTCCCGGGATGCCAGCGGGCAGATTGTTATCTGCTCTGGGAATGGGCCGGTGACCCTCTACGTCGATGGCGAAGGTCAGCCCACTACAGCGCCACATTTTTGTCCCGACTGCGTCATGCATCTGCTGGATGCTGTGGCCTCTCCGGATGTTATGGCGCTGCGGCCCTATGGCGGGCAAGCGTTTGACCGCGTTTGGGAGGCCTCTGTGCTGGCCCATTGGGTGGCACTGGAAGCAATGGCGCGGGCACCACCTGCTGTAGTCTGACGACCACTCCCCTAATTCTATCCAATTTTCCTGAACTCAAGAGAGGAGACAGAAATGTCCCTGAAGACCGTATTGTTTGCGGCGACTGCCGCATTGAGCTTTGCTGGCGCCGCCTATGCTGATGGCGCCAAGATCATGGTGCAGGACCAGTATGCCCGGGTGTCGGCCAGGATGTCGACCAGTGGTGCTGCATTCATGGAGATCATGAATATGAGCGCTGAGGATGATCAGCTGGTTGATGCGCGCTCTGACATTGCTAAACGCGTTGAGCTGCACACCCATATGGAGACTGGCGATGGTGTCATGAAGATGGTGCATGTGGAAGAGGGCTTTAGTATTCCCGCCGGAGGCCACCACATGTTGCAACGTGGTGGCGATCACGTGATGTTCATGGGGCTGACGCAGGAGCTGAAGCATGGCGATGTGGTGCCTGTGACGCTGGTGTTCAAAAATGCCGGTGAAGTCATGATCGACATCCCTGTCGATCTGGAGCGCAAGCCTGCTCATGGCGGCCATATGAAGCACTCCAACTAAAGCCTCTGAAGATACAGAAGGGGGAGGGCGCGGTGTCAGGCTGCGCTGCAGCCCTCCGTCGCGCCCAGGCCGGCCCTTTGCAGGGCTGGCCTTTTTAGGTTGCGCCCGGATATTCCTGAAGCACTGCTATGGTGGGAGGGGCTGGGGGCGGTGGGTGCTGCAGAAGGCCTGCAGCAGATCCGAGGTATGGCAAAATTCTCTTGGCGTAGCGTAGCCGTGCAGGCCTGCCAAGCCTGCCTTTGTCAGGAAACCAAGCTATAGAAAGGCAGTAATTTTGCCATGAGGCACTTGCAATGCTTTGGATTTATTGCGCTGAATGGACTGCTCTTTGAGGAGGTGAACCATGCCTGCCAGTCCCAGTCGTATTCTGTTTGTTTGCTTGGGAAATATTTGCCGTTCTCCAGCTGCCGAGGGCGTATTTCGCGTGCTGTGCCCCGATGTTGAATCTGACAGTGCAGGCACCGCAGGCTATCATGTGGGAGAGCCGCCCTATGGGCCCATGCAGGCGGCGTTGGGCGCGCGTGGTTTCGATGTCTCTGAGCTGAGGGCGCGCCAGTTCAAAGTCGAAGATTTTGATCGCTTTGGTCTGATTGTGGCAATGGATCACAGCAACCTCGAGGATATCGAGGTGCTGCGCCCAGCTGGCAACAGGGTGCCGTTGCGCCTGTTCACTGATTTCGCGCCGGAAACCGGTGCGGACCATGTTCCTGACCCCTATTACACGCGCGATTTCGACGGCTGCATTGATCTGATTGAACGGGCCGCGGCGGGACTAAAGCTGCAGCTGGAATAACGCCCGGGCAGCGCGTGCCAGGTTTTTAGCCGCGATCAGAATGTATGGGGTGCCGGGGTCAGCTCAGCTCTTCCAGCAGTTTGAATTCCTGCGCCAGCCAGGGCAGGCGGGCGATTGCGGGGTCTATCATCTGCCGTTTGATCAGCCCCTGGGTGGTCTGGGCCACGGTGCGTGGCAACTGGTCAGCCCAGTCCTTGCTGGCGAACAGCGAAATTGTGCGCGCCGCCTCACCAAAAGGCAGCGGGAAGGCTTCGATGTCGTCGTGGAACCGCGCCGCCCGCATATAGCCAAGCGGAGTTGTCACCGCCCAGCCGATGCGACGGGCAACCATGGCCATAAGCGCCAGATGTGAGCCGATCTCAAAGCGATTCTCAAAATCAGCCGACTGGCGCTGGATCTGCGCTTCTATCTGCTGCGAGATCAGCTGGTCCTGGGCGTAGCGCAGAAAAGGCAGTTGGTTGAGCTGTCCTGCTGCCGCCTCGGGGCTGGCAATGAAGCCTTTGGGAGCGACAAGAATGAAGGGATCACGCACCAGCGGAAACTCAATTAGCCTCTCCTGCGGCTCGCCCGTGGTGGCGGTGACGGCCAGGTGGATCTCATCCGCCTCTATGGCGCGCAGGATATCCCGGCTGGAGGCGGTAATCATTTTAAAGCGACACTGCGTCAGGCTCTCGGCAAGAGCGGTGACAAGCCGCGGCGTCAGGTCATTGTCAAAGTCATCGATCAATCCGATGGAGAGCGCAGGCAGGTGGCTCAGGTCCATCATGGATAGTTCGCTTTGGGCCAGGCGCAGTTCAGACAACACCGCCTGGGTGCGCGCGAGAAAGTTTCGCCCGGCAGAGGTCGGCACCATGGGGCGACGGCCGTGATCAACCAGATCAGTGCCGAGGGCCTTTTCAAGGTTGCGCAACTGTTGGCTAACCGCAGGCTGGCTGAGACCGGTCGCTTCGGCGGTCTGCGCAACGGATCCGGTCTTGGCCAGAGTTTCAAACACCTCCAGCCCCCGGAGGGTAACCCCCTTTATCAACATGCACATGCTCCAAAAACTATTAGCTGGCGGTAGTTTCCTTGGCTCCGCCCTGCCGGTCAAGGGTGCCATTGGCTCTGCAGTTCCCCCTAATGCGGTCGCGCTACGAAGCCCTGTTCTGCAATGCGGCATGAGATGAGCTGTCAGGGCAACAGCTTTGGCTTTGTGGAAACTTGGCACTGCAGATCACCTGCAGCAGCCTAGCACAGGCTGTCTGCCACGATTGGGGGCGGCTGTCTCGGTCAGTATTCTGAAACAGCAGGCCAGTGTACACTAGGCCAGTAGACAGCAGGCCAGCAGTGGGAGGGCTTTAGCCGCAGGTTTTGGCGGCGGTATCCCCAAAGAGCTTGTAGCGCTCCCAGAGGTGTTCATCGCGGCTGTTGCTGGACTGGCGCACCACCTGGGCCTGATGCGGATCACCAAACCATTTCGAGACTGTTTTGCGTTCCGACATGGTCAGTCGGGCATTGGCGACCTTCTGGATGCAGCTGCACAGCGCGGGGTTGGCGGCCCTGCGATCAGAGCTGCGGCAGGCGCGCTCAATCGCCCCGGCCTCGGCAGGCTGCACAAAGGCCACCTGCGCGGTGAAAACCTGGGCAGCCAAAACGGCGCATAGCCCTGCATGGCGCAGGGAGGGGAGTGGCAGGTTCATTCGAGTGTCCCTCGTGTGTCGATGCCCGGATCACAGGCTGTATGGCTGGCCGTAAGACTGGTCCGGTTGCGCGGGAATATGACGAAGTCGGGCGAGGGTTTCAATCGTGGTTAAAATCCCTTCACAAATGCGCAGGTTTTTGCCGGGTGCTGGCCTGATTGGGCCTCTGAGGGTAAAGTGGCTTGCTGACCAAGGGGAGGTAAGGTGCGCCTTTTGGGTGCGTGTCAACGCGCGAAGCTCTTCTTGGGCGCTGCTAGGTCTGGTGATCGGGCGGCGGAAAGGACAACTCTTCACCGGCGGCACGCCGGTCAGCGCCCGACCCTCCCCACGGGAGGGCGCTTTGCACCCACCCAGGGTCAGGCGCAGACCTAGTTTCCAAACTTTCAATCGGCTCCGGTGGATTTTGGTTTTAACAGGTCATCGGCGGCCTTACCCGGTTTCAATTGGCCGGTGATGAGCCCACCTACAACAGTTCCAGCTACAGGCATGCCGACCAAGCTTCCCACAGCGGTGCAGCCTAGAATGATGCCCGTAGGAATGGCAGATTTTGCAATGTTTTCAGGAGATGCATATGCAGCGGCTTCTTTGAAGAAATGTGCTTTGAAGTCACGCAGCCAAAGCACAGCTTTTTCTCCAGCCTTGGTATCGGTTGTTTCTGCAATAGCGGGCAGAGCTTCAACCAAATTGCGCAGCTTCTCAGACAATTGGTCTAAAAATGCGAGGATTTGTTCGCGAAACTCTGAATCAAGTTGGTTGTTGCCACGCATTTTCTCGCGAAATTCTGAAATTTATTCCAACAGGGAGGCTGTAGTCAGGGAAATCGCGTCTCGGTTCGTTTGTAGCAGTTGAGCCATAGCTTCTGCTGTTGCTGCGGAAACCGGCTGCTCACTGGACGGTTTGTTTTCTTCGTGACCGTTTGCTTCAATCGCCTGCCGAATGCGCGCGATTTCTTTGGCGACGGCTTCGGGGCCAGCCTCCCAGATGGCACCGTCAGTCAGTGCGACCTGCAATTGCAGGTCCCAGTCCAGTGGCTCCCCGTCCAGCATACCGCGATACCAGTCGCGCCAGAAGCTCCAGGTGCCTTCGGGGTCTTCACGGGCTTCGAAGGCTTTCCACTGTTGCAATAGCTGCTCGACATCATCAGTGGTTGACCAAAGTGGATGATTGAAAATCTGATGGGGATCATGCGTTTCACCCAGCGCTGCATCGGCGGCGGCGGCGGAGAGGGCGGCAGCGGCGGAGTTGTCGGAGTGAGCGCGGGCTGAGCGGGTGGAAATGTAGACGGTGTCTGCCGCGGCGGCGGCTGAGAAGTCGACGCTGGAGGCATAGGCGGCGGCTGCGGCCGCTGGAAAACTGTCGCCGTAGGGCCCCACAGAGGCCGAGGCGGCGTAGGAGGCTTTTTTCACGCTGTTCAGATCCTGGGATGGGAAGGTGCTTGCAGCCCCAGATATAAGGGTGGCGCGCAGTCCAGCCAAAAGCAGTTTAGCGCCGGAGGGATTGTAGAGGGCTTGTTCCGAAGCTGGCATCAAAGCTGGCATCAAAGCTGGCAGGGCGCGCAGGGCGGCGCGAGCGGCGATGGCGCGACTCATGCGCGGGTCTTGCGTCTTTAGCCAGTCTTCCAGCTGCTTCAGATCGGTGATCTTTTCAATCTCTGCCACTGCCAATCTGCCCCAATGCGCCGTTGAATATGGTTTTGTGGTGAAATAACTTGGCGTCGGCCTATACGCCCGCTTGACCAAGGCAAGGTTTCAACTCATATCCCGAGACATGACAGATCTCGCCAAAATCCGCAATTTCTCCATCGTCGCCCATATCGACCATGGCAAATCCACCCTCGCAGACCGGCTCATCCAAGAGACCGGTACGGTGGAGGTGCGTGATATGAAGGCGCAGCTGCTTGATAGTATGGACATCGAGCGCGAGCGCGGCATCACCATTAAAGCCAACACGGTGCGCATCGACTACACTGCGGACGACGGGGAGGCCTATGTGCTGAACCTGATCGACACGCCGGGGCATGTTGATTTCGCCTATGAGGTCTCCCGCTCTATGCGCGCGGTTGAGGGCTCTTTGCTGGTGGTTGATTCAACGCAGGGCGTTGAGGCGCAGACACTGGCGAATGTCTATCACGCCATGGAGGCCGACCACGAGATCGTGCCGGTGCTGAACAAGATTGACCTTCCGGCCTCGGATTGTGACCGGGTGGCGGAACAGATCGAAGATGTCATCGGCATCGAGGCCACAGGCGCCATTCGGGTTTCGGCCAAAACCGGCGAAGGTATCCACGAAACCCTTGAGGCCATTGTCAATGAGCTGCCGGCCCCCAAGGGCACCCGCGATGCGCCGCTGAAGGCGATGCTGGTGGACAGCTGGTATGATTCCTATCTTGGCGTGATCGTTCTGGTGCGGATCATGGATGGGGTGCTGAAACAGGGCGAGCGGATCAAGATGCTCTCTAATGGCTCCACCCACCATGTGGACCGTATTGGCGTGTTCCGCCCCGAGATGACCGTGATCGACGAGCTGGGCCCCGGCGAGATCGGCTTTCTGACCGCATCGATCAAGCAGGTGCGCGACACCCGCGTCGGCGACACGATTACCCACGAGAAAAAGGGCACGACCGATGCCTTGCCGGGCTTTAAACCTGCGCAGCCGGTGGTGTTCTGTGGGTTGTTCCCGGTCGATAGTGCTGAATTTGAAGACCTGCGCGATGCCATCGACAAGCTGGCGCTGAATGATGCGTCCTTTAGTTTTGAGATGGAGACATCTGCGGCGCTGGGCTTTGGCTTTCGCTGTGGCTTTTTGGGGCTGTTGCACCTTGAGGTGATCCGCGACCGGGTGGAGCGTGAGTATGACATTGACCTGATCACCACGGCGCCTTCGGTGGTCTATCACATCCACATGCGTGACGGCACCATGACCGAGTTGCACAACCCGGCCGACATGCCCGACATGACCCTGGTGGATCATCTGGAAGAGCCGCGCATCAAGGCGACCATTCTGGTGCCGGATGAGTATCTCGGTGATGTGCTGAAGCTGTGCCAGGATCGTCGTGGCGTGCAGATGGACCTCACCTATGCGGGCAGCCGTGCCATGGCGGTCTACGACCTGCCGCTGAACGAGGTGGTGTTTGATTTTTATGACCGGCTGAAATCGGTGACCAAGGGCTATGCCTCGTTTGATTATCAGATGACCGGCTATCAGACCGACAATCTGGTCAAGATGTCGGTGCTGGTGAATGACGAGCCTGTGGACGCGCTGTCGATGATGGTGCACCGCGACCGCGCCGAGGCGCGTGGCCGGGCCATGGTCGAAAAGCTGAAAGACCTGATCCCGCGCCATATGTTCAAGATCCCGATCCAGGCGGCCATTGGCGGCAAGGTGATCGCGCGTGAAACCCTGTCAGCGATGCGCAAGGACGTGACCGCAAAATGCTATGGCGGTGATGCAACCCGGAAGAAGAAGCTGCTGGAAAAGCAGAAGAAGGGTAAGAAGAAAATGCGGCAGTTCGGTAAAGTCGACATCCCGCAGGAAGCGTTTATCTCGGCGCTTAAAATGGACAGCTAAAGCTGGTCACTCCTGAAGGGGGCGGGCCAGAAGGGGGCGGGCTGGTCGATGGCGTTTGGCCTGTGCCCCACCAGTCCGTTAGCCCATGTGGCCTTGCGGCGCCGTGCTGTACAGTTCCGGGCCTGATCTGTCTTGCAGTTTGTGCCAGGAGAGCCTGACCCCAAGGGCCTCCTGCCGCTTTCGATAGGGCCGAAACTGTGGCACGGCCAGCCCCTCAAGGGGGCATTCCAGCATGATGCCGAGCAGGGATAGGTCGCAGGGCAGCCTTCTGATACAGGCGTCAGTTGTCCGTTTGGATTTTGGGCGACATGCTGCAAACCTGAGCTTGCGGTCTTTGATGCCAGTGCAGTTTTCGCAACACTCCCCAGATCACGCGAGTTTCTTGATTTCGGTCAATGTTTTACGCTTGCCCTTGGGCAAGGTGGTATAAGATCACTGAAAAGGGAGGGTAATGCATGGAATTTGCAATACGAAAGCAGGCTCTTGAGGCGCGACGCCAGGCACTGGCCGGACATTTGCGGGAGGTCGAGCACGCGCTGGATGCTCCTATGTCGCAGGATTGGGAGGACCGCTCTTCGGAGCGTCAGGGGGATGAGGTGCTTGAAACCCTCGGCCTCAGTGAGTTGGAAGAACTCCGTCAGATTGACGCCGCCTTGGCGCGTCTGGTTGAAGGTTCCTATGGCTATTGCCAGATCTGCGGCGACGCGATTGCGCCTCAGCGGCTTGATCTTTTGCCAGCGACGCCGTTTTGCAGCGGCTGCGCAAAGTAGGCGCGCGGTGTTTATGTCATGATCTGCGTCGGAGGAGGCCCCCGGACGAGGCGCCCGGTCGAGGGGGCAGCGGGTCAGCACGCAGATAGGCAAATAGGCGACGGGGGCAGGCTTTCCTTTTGGGAGCGTTGGCGGTAAGGCGACATAACCCAGTTTATTGGAGCTTTGCTATGTCCTGTGCCTTGTGTTCTGCCGAGGGGGCAACACGGTTTTATGCGGTTCCCGGAGGTCCTGATGATGCCGGGGTGCAAATTTGTGCCACCTGCCAGGCTCAGATCGACGGAGAGCTTGAGGCCAGTCACTGGCGCTGTCTGTCCTCTTCCATGTGGTCGCAGGACCCTGCGGTTCAGGTTCTCGCCAGCCGTCTGCTTGCCCGGCTATCAGATCAGGACTGGGCGCGTGATCTGGCGCAGCAGCTGTGGCTGGATGACGAGACCCGCGCCTGGGCCGACAATCAGTCTTCTGCTGGCGCCCATGTGGACAGCAATGGCGCGCCTCTGACGACGGGGGATAATGTCGTTCTGATCAAGGATCTGCCGGTAAAGGGCGCGGGCTTTACCGCTAAACGGGGCACAGCGGTGCGGGGCATTTCGCTGGTTCAGGACAATCCCGAACATATCGAAGGCCGTGTCGAGGGGCAGCGGATCGTTATTTTGACCAAATTCGTAAAAAAGAAATAGGCTCTGGGGCAACATGGTGTGCAATTCACCCGAGGCCAGTTGCTGTAGAAGCAGCGATATGGCACAAGCTTCTGTAACAGACTGAACAAAAGAGTTTAGCATATGACCGACTTTGCCGAACGTCGCCGCATGATGGTTGACACCCAGGTCCGCCCTTCGGACGTGACCAAATACCCGATCATCGAGGCCCTTCTGGCCGTTGCTCGCGAGGACTTTGTGCCTGATGCGCAGCGCGAAGCGGCCTATGCTGACCAAAATATGGACCTTGGCGACAATCGGACGCTGATTGAAGTGCGCACGCTGGCCAAAATGCTTGATGCGCTTGATATCCAGAGCGATGAGTTGGTGCTGGATGTGGGCTGCGGTCTGGGCTACTCGACTGCGGTCGCGGCGCGCATGGCGCAGATGGTGATTGGCGTCGAACAAGACGAGTTCATGTCCACCGATGCGCAGTCTCAACTGGCCGAGGCCGGCGCCGACAACGCGATTGTCCACGTGGGTGCGCTCACCGAAGGCGCGGCAGAGCACGGGCCATATGATGTGATCATGGTTCAGGGCGGCGTTGAAGTGCTACCCGACAGCCTGCTAGACCAGCTCAAAGATGGTGGCCGGATCGCAGTTATCTTTATGAGCGGCGCTTTGGGCGAGGTGAAGGTTGGCTACAAACGTGGTGACCAGATTTCCTGGCGGTTTGAGTTCAATGCCGGCGCCCCTGTGATGCCCGGATTTGAACGGGCTGCCGCTTTCGCGCTTTAATCGGCCGCTCATAAGAATTGGTGTTTCGGGGCTATTTTGATTGTGCCGAAATGCAATAATAACTCAGACCTGAGACCTAAACAGCAAACAGTACAGCACGTTCTGTTTGAAACATAACCAATCTACCGCGGCTGGCGGCGCGGCAAACGAATAGGGCTACCGATGGACAAGAAGAATTCGGCGAGTTTGTTGAAGGCGTTTGTATTTGCGGGCACAACGGCGCTTGCGCTTGTGCTGCCAAAATTTGCCAGCGCGGACAACCTGTCTGACGCATTGATCGGCGCCTATAAATCCAGTGGCCTGCTCGAGCAAAACCGGGCCCTGCTGCGCATACAGGACGAAAATGTTGCGACCGCTGTTGCCGGACTTCGGCCGATTATCAACTGGACGATCACTGCGGGCCATCGCTATCAGGATACCTCAGCGCTCAGCAGTGGCGTCGACACCAATGAGCTAAGCGTTGGATTGGCCATGAGCATGCTGCTGTTTGATAACGGTGCCACCCGGCTGAGACAGCTTGCAGCACAGGAAACCGTGCTGGCGACCCGCCAAAGCCTGGTCAATATTGAGCAACAGGTTTTGTTCAACGCCGTCCAGGCCTACATCAACGTCCTTTTGCAACAAGAAACCGTGCGTTTGCAAAGCAACAACCTGCGTCTGCTGCAGGAAGAGCTGAAAGCCTCGCAGGATCGCTTTGAAGTGGGGGAAGTGACCCGTACCGATGTCGCCCTGGCGCAAAGCCGGCTCGCCTCAGCACGGTCCAATCTGATCGAAAGCCGCGGTAATCTGCTGGCTGCAAAAGCCTCCTATGTAGAGGCGGTTGGCAATGATATTGGTGTTCCGGCCGGGCAGCCACCTTTGCCCAAGCGGGTTGCCTCGCTCGGGGCGGCCGAAGCGATTGCGGCGCGCAATCACCCAAGCCTTCTGGCGCAGCAACATAGCGTCAAGGCTGCTGACTACAGTGCCGATTCCGCACGGAAAAACCTGGGGCCAAATGTCAGGCTGGCAGCAGATATCAGCGGCACGACAGATCTCAGCAGCTCGGGCGATTCTGACACCTCTGGTGCCACCCTGACCTTTACGCAGCCGATCTATTCCGGTGGCTCTCTGGCCTCGGCGTTGCGCTCCAGCCTTGCCAGTGGGGATGCGGCGCGGGGTCAGTTGATTACCACGCAGCGCGCGGTGACGCAGGATGTCGCGGCGGCCTATGTCACGCTTGAAGCGGCAACGGCCAGTCTGGTGTCATCGAACGAAAGTGTGCGGGCCGCACAGGTCGCCTTTGATGGGATCCGCGAAGAAGCCACGCTGGGCGCCCGGACAACGCTGGATGTATTGCAGGCCGAACAGGATCTGCTGAATGCTCTGACGTCGCGGGTGCAGTCGCGCGCCAGTCAGGCCACAGCGGCCTATGCCCTGTTGCAGTCACAGGGTCTTTTGACAGCAGAGCACCTGGGGCTTGCGGTCGAAATCTATGATCCGACTTTGTATTATAATCTGGTCAAGGGTGCGCCGGCTCAGCTGAGTCGTCAAAGCAAAGATCTGGACCGCGTGCTCAAAGCGCTGGGGAAGAACTGAAAAGTCTTCCTAGTTGTTGTGCGATTGCGGCTGGAGAGCTACACTTAGCGCAAAGGCGAGAGTGGTTTTGAAATATGTCCGATCCTGTAACCCAGGCTGAAATCGAAGATGTGCTGTCCTCAATCCGTCGGTTGGTGAGCGAGGATGGCCGCACTTTGTCGCGTCCGGCACCCCCCGTACAAGAGGTATCAAAACCGGTCTCACGACTGGTTCTGACGCCTGCTTTGCGGGTGTCGGAACGGTCT
This sequence comes from Phaeobacter sp. SH40, assembly GCA_965641885.1. GTDB lineage: Bacteria > Pseudomonadota > Alphaproteobacteria > Rhodobacterales > Rhodobacteraceae > Pseudophaeobacter. The sequence continues at coordinate 1,204,390 of OZ282574.1, forward strand.
TCTGAGGCCGCAGGAGCAGCTGTGCCTGCCGCAACTGGAGCCGCCAGCAATGCTGCAGCTTTCTCCGGTTCAGGCCAGGAGTTCCGCCGTGAGCCTGAGCAGGGCGAAGGCACGGATTTTAAAGGCTGGGATGTGCAGACACAGGCCCCGCAGACACAGGCCCCGCAGACACAGGCCCCGCAGGCAAAGGCTCCGCAAGAGGATTTTTCTGCAAGCCCCGAGGCGGCCTCTGACATATCACAGGGGATCGCGTTTGAGTTAGACCGAGGTGAAAATTTCGCCTTTAGCCAGAACGATTCAGTTGACGATCCAGCCCCAGTACTAGCCTCAGCGCCAGCGACATATGACAGCCACGATGCGCTGGATGACGCGGTTGCGGCGAGCCCGGAATTTGAGCTGACGTCCGAGGCGGTGCCAGATCACCGTGAGGCTGACTGGGAGGCGGACCGTGAGTCTGACCGTGAGGCTGCGCCCTGGCGTCAACCTGGTGCCACGCTGTATGAAGCCGCTACCCCAGCCGAACAGGAGACATCACCTGCAGGCGGGGCAACTGGCGCTGAGGCCGTTTGTGCTGAAGCGGTGGGCGAAGAGGCCCATGTTGAGGAAATCCGTCCCGAAGACATGAGTGCAGATGCCGGGTTTGACACAGAGAGCTCTTCGAGCCAGCGGGTCTCGGCGGTGGTACAGAAGATCGCAGAGCTAGAGGCCAAGGTGGCGCGCTCGCAAGAGCAGTGGGAGCCTGATGGCGCCTCAAGCGATCCCTATGCCGGCACCAATATCGAGACACTTGCCACTATCGAGACACTGGAATGGCAAGATCACATTGAGGACGTCCCAGAGCCCGCGCAGAGCCCCAGAGTAGACTCCGGGGCAGCTCATCAGGCCAGTCAGGCGGGCTCAGAGGCCGAGGCCATGAGTATGGACAGCGGTGATATTGCGGATGCTGCACAGTTGGCTCAAGACGCGGTTGCCGAAGAGGCACTGGACGCCCTGCAGGGGCTGACGGGTGACGAGAGTTATCTGGATGAAGACAGTCTGCGGGAATTGGTTGCTGACATTGTCCGAAGCGAGCTTCAAGGCGCCTTGGGTGAGAGAATCACGCGCAATGTCCGCAAATTGGTCCGTCGCGAAATCCACCGCGCCCTTGCCGCACAGGACCTGCTCTAACCAGACTTGATCAAAACAGAGCTGTTTCAATGCGTATTATTGACGGCGCTTGTCTGCCCTGCCCGTGCAGCGATATCCAGTGCGGCGTTATCTGCCAGTGCGGCCTTATTAAGTCGGTAGCACCTGTCCAAAGGCCCGCCTTGCCTCCGGACAGGTCTTTCACGGCTAGCAGAGGGGCGGTACTTCTGTTGCGAGGGATAAAAGCAGCTCTAAATCAATGTGGTGTTCCAAATGATCCGCAAGGGCGTCCAGCGCTTGCTCAACACCCGCATCATAGTGGCTGTGGCTGTCATACCCGAGGCGCGACAGAAAGCGGGCTCTGAAGGGGTCGGAACTGAACAGACCATGCAGGTATGAGCCCAGGACGCGGCCATCAGCCGAGGCTGCTCCCTCAGCGCGTGGGCCAACCTGCAACCAGGCGCGGCTGCAATCCGGGCCTGTTGTGCGTCCCATGTGGATTTCATAGCCACTGACAGGCAGGTCGCCATCCCGGCTGATGGCTGTGGTCAGGGTGACCCGTTTTTCGTCTGACATCACAGTATGCACATCCAACAGCCCAAGCCCGGCAACCTTGCCCGGCCTGCCTTCGACGCCATGTGGATCATCTATGGTTTTGCCAAGCATTTGATAGCCGCCACAAAGGCCCAGGATATGGCCGCCCCGGCGGTGATGCGCCAGAATGTCGATGTCCCAGCCCTGCGCACGCAGGTAGGCAAGGTCCCCGATGGTGGATTTGCTGCCGGGGATCAGCACCAGATCGGCATCTCCGGGCAGAGCTTTGCCGGCGGGAATGATTTCGACCGTGACCTCTGGCTCTGCCGCCAGAGGATCAAGATCGTCAAAATTTGCCATCCGCTCAAGTTGGGGCACAACGATCTTGCAGGCGCCACCTTTGCGCGAGGCTATATCCATCATGTCCTCGGCTGGCAGTTTCCAGGCCTCCCAGAACCAGGGCACTACCCCAAGGGCCGGCCAGCCGGTACGCCGGGCAATATCGTCCCGCCCGGCGTCAAACAGGCTGATGTCGCCGCGAAAACGATTGACGATAAATCCGACAATGCGGTCCAGATCTTGGTGTTCAAGTACCGCCTGGGTGCCGACAATCTGTGCAATGACACCGCCGCGATGGATATCGCCGACCAGCACGACAGGGGCCTGGACGGCGCAGGCAAACCCCATATTGGCGATATCGCCTTGGCGCAGGTTGGTCTCGGCCGGCGAGCCTGCGCCTTCGATCAGGACCAGATCGACCTGTGCCGCAAGACGGTGATAGCTGTCGAGCGCAGCCTCCAGCAGCCCGGTTTTGTCGCGCATGAAAGAGCCGGCAGCCTGGGTGCCCCGGCGCTTACCCTGAACAATGACCTGTGCGCCCGTGTCGGTCTCTGGCTTTAGCAGCACAGGATTCATATCGACATGTGGTGCCAGACCTGCGGCGCGTGCCTGCAACGCCTGGGCGCGCCCAATCTCGCCACCTTCGGGGGTGACGGCCGCGTTGTTGGACATGTTTTGCGACTTAAAAGGCGCTACCTTCAGGCCGCGCCGTACAAAGGCGCGCGCCAGACCGGCGACGAGCAAAGACTTGCCAACATTGCTGCCAGTGCCCTGGATCATCAGTGCGCGTGCCGTCATCGATCATCTCCCATCGTGCCTGTTCTCAAAGCGCCAGTCTTAAAGCGCCATTCTTAAAGCGCCAGTGTTGTCCCCTGTCTGATTGCCGATCAGGGCCCGAAGGAAAAGAGCTTTTTGCAATATTAGCGGGATCGGCTGCGGCGCGCAGAGACAAAACCGTCTGGTGCCGGGGTGCTCCCGACAGGTTTCATGCGTGTTTGGCGTGGGGCAGGGCGGACTGGCCGCGCAGTTTATGCAGGTCGAATATGCGGGCCGAATATACGGGCCAAATTTGATGGCCAGACATACGAGCCAGACATGAGGGCTGAAAAAGAAAAACGCGCCCCCAGGACGCGCTTTTCTTGTACCACTTTGAGGTCTCTTTTGGCCCTTCTGGGCCACATCAGTCTCAGGCCGCTTCTGCCTGAGCTGCGTTGCGCCGTTCGCTTTCTTCGCGAGACAGTGCAACAGAGGTCCGTACGCCCCGACCGACAAAATCCATCAGCCCACCGACAACCCGTTCATTTGGGTCAATGCCGGCACAGCTCAGGACTTCGCGGCCATCACGTGAGCGCGCCCAGCGGGCAATCTGTTCAGGTCCGTTGCCGTATTTCTTATCATCGGCAATGGCATCATCCAACGCAGCCAGAACAACAGCGGCAAAGAGCTTGCGTGCCCGGTTGCCCTGTTCGTTATTGTAAGCGGTGCTGTCAACGAAATCTCGCATCCCGTTTCCTTTGTTTGTCTTGCTATTGCAATTCGCAGCGTGGCGTTCCTTATGACGGAACTGTGACGATTCGGATAGCCTGTATGTGCATAGCTTTCATGCAAATTTTGCATAGCTTAATCGCAGTTTCTACGAGATATCGTTGTCTTGCCAGCCGTGACCACGACAGATATAGGGACGCTTAAGATATCATCAACCTTCCCAGATGGATTTTTCAGATGCCCAAGATCAATGGTAACGAGATCCGCCCCGGCAATGTTCTGGAGCACAACGACGGTCTTTGGGCCGCAGTCAAGGTCGATCACGTAAAGCCCGGCAAAGGCGGTGCTTTCGCTCAGGTTGAGCTGCGTAATCTGCGCAATGGCTCAAAGCTGAACGAACGCTTCCGCAGCGCCGATAAGGTCGAACGTGTGCGTTTGGAGCAAAAAGACCAGCAGTTCCTCTACGAGAGCGACGGCATGTTAGTCTTTATGGATACAGAGACTTATGAGCAGATCGAGCTGCCAGCGGACCTGTTGGGCGATCGCCGCCCATTCTTGCAGGATGGCATGACTATCGTGATGGAATTTTACGACGAGGAAGCGTTGAACGCGACCGTTCCGCAAAAGGTGGTCTGCAAGATCGTCGAGACCGAGCCTGTGGTAAAGGGGCAGACTGCTGCCAACTCCTTTAAGCCTGCGATCCTTGACAACGGGGTCAAGGTTATGGTGCCGCCGTTTGTGGGTCAGGATGAGATGATCGTGGTCAACACCGACACCATGGAATACGCCGAACGCGCCTGAGGGCCAGATACCTCGGCCAGCACAAGGCCAATAAGAGCTTTTTGCAAAGACCCCGTTGCCTCTATTTCGGCAGTGGGGTCTTTTTTTGTGCCTTTTTACGTTGCAGCCTTTTGGTTTCTCGCGGTGCTTTTGGGGCTGAACATGATCCCATGGGACGCGTGCCACGCGCAAAAGGCAGATCAGAACCAAAACGCCGGATTGATTGCTGGTACGGCTCCGGGGTTGGCTGCTGACTTGATTACAGTCTTGTTTACTGGGTCGGCGCGGCAATCTGAATGCTAAAGCCGCATTCGTCCATCATCTTGCCATAGGCCGCGGTAAACCCAGAGAGCGAGACCTGCAACACCTGCGTTCCGGCAGCATAGGGCTGCACGGTCCAAATATCGATGGACTGCCCGGCCTTCATCCATAACAACATGTTATCGGTGTCCTGCCAGCGCGGTGCGACCTCAGCCCGGGCAAACCCTTCGGTGTCGAGATAGCCGTTGGCGATGCCATAAAAGGCGGCCTGCTTGTCAAATACAAAGGCAATCGCCTGGCCGTTCTGTATCTGGGTGTTTTGTCCGCGTGAGGCATTTTCGTGCAGCGTGGGCGCTGGATAGTCGGCGGGTGGTCCCGCATCCAGATCGTGCACCGTCAGGCTAAGCGAAGGCATGCCGTCGCCGCCGGTCACGGCAGAACAGGTATGGCTGGTGTGCTCGGTTGTTTGCTGGGTATCCACATAGACCCGCCAGGCGCCATACTCCCAAAATTGTGCAGAGGCGGGCAGGGCAGTTAGGGCAGGCAGGGTCGCAAGAGCAAGGGTAAGGCAGCGGCGCATGATGTCTCCGAAGGATCAAATTTGACTGTGATGTTCACCCCATCCGTGAGCGTTCCGCAGGGGCATGTTCAAAACCTAAGTGCTTGATGCTTAAGAGATTAAGAACAAAAGGCAAATAAATTAGTTGCCGCAGCCGCAGGCCAGCGGCTTTTGTTCCGGCTCTCGCGTCACCGCCTCAGTCAGGACTGCAGCAGTTCGATCTCGGCATCACCTGCCTGCATCGCTCCTTTGGCACGATCCAGCCGCAGATAGGCAATCGCCCTGCCATTGGCCTGGGTGAAAACCGTGCCGACCAGTTTGTCGTTTGCGGTGATGTCGCAGCCGAGCGGAGCCGTGCCAGTGATCCCGACCTGGCGCAGGCCCTTGCGCAGCTCTGTCTTATGTTTCATGCGGGCGGTGACTTCCTGACCCACGTAGCAGCCTTTGCGAAAATCAACGCCGTTCAGCGCCTCAAATCCCGCCTCGAGGATATAGCTGTCCGGCCCCAGCTCGATGCCGCTTTGGGGCACACAATGCGCCACATAGAGGGCGTTCCAGTCGCTGCCATCTTCGCCTGCCTCGGTCCCAATGAGACGCCAGCCCAGATCCGCATGGCGCGGGTCGCTCATAGCTCCCTCTGGCGCGGGGCCAGTGCCCCGTTTTACCTGCAGATCAGTTGCCGTGATCTCTACCTTGGCGCGCAGGCGGTACATGCTGAGCCGCTTTAGCAGCGCCTCGGCCTGCTCGGCATCAACGTCCAGCAGCACGTCCTCTGCCGCGGCGCAGAGGAAAAAGTCCGACAGGTATTTCCCCTGTGGTGTGAGCAGGGCGGCATAGACCAGCCCCTGGTCGATCTTGTTGATATCATTGGTGATCAAACCCTGCAGGAAATCGCGGGTATCTGCTCCGGAAAGGCGAAGGATCTTGCGCGCGCGCATGGTGTGGTCTCCAGATTAATCCGGCCTGGCAGGCTCGGTGAGATGTGATCGAAACAGGCCAAACAGGGGCGTGGCTATGTCTTGTTCCAGTGATATAGGCCAGTAATATAGGATTGCAGCCTAAGTTGAACAGGAAATCACCATGCCCGCACCGATTAGTGTTGTGATCCCCACCCTGAATGCAGGCGCAGAGCTGCCCGGCAGTTTGGGCTCTCTGATTGAGGGGCTGGCCGAAGGTTTGCTTCGCGAAGTGGTGATAAGCGATGGCGGCTCAACGGATGCGACACTGACCCTCGCGGAAGAGGCCGGTGCGCGTCTGGTTTCTGGTCCGGCGTCGCGAGGCGGGCAGCTCAGGCGCGGCTGCGCGCAGGCCCGGGGCGACTGGCTCCTTATCCTGCATGCTGACACCCAGCTGTCGCCGGGCTGGGCCCCTGTGGTGGCAGCACATCTGCGTGAGGGGCAGGGGCAGGCCGGCTATTTCCAGCTGCGCTTTCGCGCCAAAGGGGTTTGGCCATTTGTGGTGGCTGGATGGGCCAATCTGCGCGCGCGGCTGTTTGGGCTTCCCTACGGGGATCAGGCCTTGTTGATCCGGCGTGACGCCTATTTTGCGGCGGGTGAATACCCGGATCAGCCCCTGATGGAAGACGTGGCTTTGGTGCGCCGCCTCAAGGCGGTAACAGCATTGCCGGTGCAGGCCTGCACCAGCGCGCAGCGCTATCAGCAGCAAGGATGGCTGCGGCGTGGCGCAGGTAACCTGCTGACACTGCTGCGCTATTTGTGCGGCGCTGATCCTAATAAGCTGGCGCAGCGCTACCACAAGTAGGCAGTAGCAGTGTCGTTTTATGGCGTACCAGTTTGTACAGCGTGACAGTCTTATTCGCGTATCAGTCCTTATGGCGTACCAGTGCTGAACCGAGACAGCGACCCCGGCTTGCTTAACTCAACCCAAGAGGCGCCCCACAACCCGGCTGAACCAGCCAGACTGGCCCTCTGCATTCTGACTTGCGGCCTCGGGAAGCTGTGCGGCCATACCGTGCCGGTCCAACAGGGTCTTGCCGTCCTGAAACTGCAAACGGTAGAGATCGGCATAGATGCCGCCGCGCTCCAGCAGCTCTTCGTGGCTGCCCTGATCGGCAACCTGACCGCGTTCCATCACGATGATCTTGTCGGCGTTTCGCACGGTCGACAGACGATGGGCGATGACCAGGGTTGTACGTCCGCCTGCAAGACGATCCAGCGCCTGCTGCACCACCTTTTCCGACTGTGCATCCAGCGCGGATGTGGCCTCATCCAGCAGCAACACAGGCGTGTTGCGCAGCAAGGCGCGGGCGATCACAACCCGCTGACGCTGGCCACCCGACAATGCCGAGCCACGTGGCCCCACCAGGGTGTCGAGCCCATCGGGCAGCTTGTCGAGGAAATCCGCCACATGCGAGGCATCCAGCGCTTTTTGCAGTGCTTCGTCGCTAACATCCGTGCGGCCCAGAACAATGTTTTCCCGCAGGGTCTCGTCAAACAGCAGTCCTTCCTGGGTCACCACAGAGAACAATCCGCGCAGATCGTCTGTCGCCAGGTCCGCAACATTGATGTCGCCAACCTGAACGCTGCCGGTTTGCGGGTCAACCATGCGGGTCAGCAGGTTAAAGATGGTGGATTTACCAGCGCCCGAAGCCCCAACCAGCGCGGTTGTTTTGCCAGCTTCGGCCTCAAGGGTCAGACCACGCAGGATCTTTGCCTCACCATAGTTCAGGGTGACGTCCTTCAGGCTGATTGAGGGCAGGCCTTTGGGGGCTGCGGCGGGGTTTTGCGGCGCTGTCAGCAGGATGGGCGCATCCATCAGCGCCTTGATGCGTTCCAGCGCGGCGGCGGCGGCCTGCCAGATGCCCGAGATATTGGCGAGACGGCGCATGGGCTCAAACGACAGGCCGATAGAGGTGAAAAAGCTCATGAACTGGCCGACGGTCTTTTCGCCCTCGATGATTTCAGATCCACCATAGAGCAGCACCGCCATAAAGCCGACGCCCGCCATAATATCCGTCATCCCGGAAATCGCCGAGGTGCCAAAGGCGGATTTCACCTCGGCCTTCACAAAGCGGTCGGTATGGGTTGAGAACCGGCCCAACTGGTAATTCTCAAGCTTGTTCAGTTTGATCGGCACAATGCCGTGGAAGATCTCATCCAGCCGGGTGGCCAGTGTAGCGCCGAGGTCACGCGCCTCAGAGGCCTGGCGGCGGACGTATTTTTGCAGCAGGGAGATCGGCAGCAGCATTCCCGGCACCCCGATCAGCAAAATGGCGGTCCAGCGCCAGTCAATGCTGATGGCAACGCTCAACACGGCGATCAGGGCCACCGTATCGCGCCCGGCACCGGTGATCATGGCCTGCCAGACCGCGTTGATGGCGCCAACGTCGCTTTGCACCCGCTGCAGCAGTAGCCCCGGCGCATGGGTCTGGTGAAAGGCAGGATCCTGACGGATCAGGCGGGCCAGCATATCCTTGCGCAGGCGTGCGGCTGAGCTCTGCGAGACTTTGCTCAGGAGAACTTTCTGGGAAACACTGGAGACGCCGCGCATGGTAAAGATCGCCAGAAAGGCCAGGCTGACCCAGAACAACGCATTTGTATTGCCGGCCACAAAAACCAGATCGAACATTGGCTGCATCATATAGCCAAGCGCGCCCATGGTGGCGCCCTCGATCAGCATAAAGAACACAGCGATCGCCAAAAGCCCCATGTAATGGCGCAGATACCCGCGCCAGAGCCAGCCCAATAGCTCGCGCGAGGACGTGTGTTCATTGCTCATAGTTGGGATTTCCGGTTGGAAAAGCGTCGAAAATTGACTGTCATCTGGCGCCTTCTCGTGACTTGCTTGCGCCATTTAAGCAGCTCATGGCCGGGGTGCAAGCTTTCTACTCCCTGTCGCTCTGGCGGGGGCGACGACAAGTAAGGTGACAGGGCGTTGAAAGGGGCATTGAAAGGGAGGGCGACAGGTCCGGCGGAAGGGCTTGGATAATGGCCCCATTCTGGAATTGACCTCAGCAAGGCGAGGGCTAGAGTTGCAGCATTGATAATTTGGTCGCAGGCAGCATTTGAATGGCCCGGCCCCTGTGGGAATACAATTGATGAACGCAAGATCCACCCCTGCTGGCACTGCAACTGTCCCCTCATCTGGCACCCCATCAGGCGGGCGGCCCTACCTTGCAATTCCCGGCCCATCAGTGATCCCTGATCCGGTTCTGCAGGCCATGCACCGCCCCTCACCAAATATCTATGCAGGTGAGTTGCTGAGCCTCACCGACAGTCTGGTCCCGGATCTGAAGGCCCTGGCAGGAACCCAGCATTTTGTGGCGATTTACATCTCCAATGGTCATGGCGCCTGGGAAGCGGCGCTGATGAACACCCTCCAGCCGGGGGATAAGGTACTGGTGCCTGCCTCTGGGCGGTTTGCCATTGGCTGGGCCGAAATGGCAAATGCCCTGGGGGTTGAGACCGAAATTCTCGATTTTGGCACTGCCGCTGCCTGGGATCTGGACAAGGTGGCCGCGCGTCTGGCTGCTGACCCCTCGCATGAAATCAAAGCGGTCCTGGGCGTCCATGTGGATACCTCGAGCTCTATCCGCAACGATGTCGCGGCTCTGCGCGCGGTGATGGATACCGTGCAGCACCCGGCATTGCTGATGACAGATTGCATCGCGTCGCTTGGCTGTGACCGCTTTGAAATGGATGCCTGGGGCGTCGATGTCATGGTCTCGGCCTGCCAAAAAGGACTGATGACGCCGGCCGGTGTTAGCTTTGTGTTTTTTGATGATAAGGCGGCGGCTGCGCGGGCGAAACTGCCTCGGGTCAGCCGCTATTGGGACTGGACGCCGCGCGCCAACCCACAGGAATTCTATCAATATTTTGGCGGCACGGCCCCGACGCACCATCTCTATGGGCTGCGCGCCGCGCTTGATCTTATCCACGGCGAAGGGGTGGAGGCCGTCTGGGCCCGCCATGCGCGACTGGCCGCAGCGATCTGGGCTGCCTGTGAGGCCTGGGGCAGGATTGACGAGCCCACGCAGGGCCTGCGTTTGAATGTGGCTGACCCTGGCCTGCGTTCACATGCCGTGACGGCACTGCATCTGCCAGCACCGCTGGCCAGTGATCTGCGGCACTGGCTGGAGCAAAACCTTGGCCTCACCCTGGGCATAGGGTTGGGACTGGCGCCGTCTGACAGCCCGGAGTGGCATGGCCATTTCCGCCTTGGCCATATGGGACATGTGAATGGCCATATGATCATGGGGCTTTTGGGCGGGATTGAGGCTGGGCTTTTGGCACTGGACATCCCGCATGGCGCAGGGGCGCTCACTGCGGCTGCCAGTGTGCTTGCCAAGCCAGACTAGCTGGCAGTCGTAGCCTTTTAGCACATCCAGGCCTTTTAGCACATCTGGCCTGAACGCTGGCCAGATGTGTTACAGGGGGCCGTTGGACGTTGGTCTGCGCGCTGGTTGGGCAAGCTATTTACTGCTGTCGCGAGCCCCGTGTCAGGATTCTGTTGGCTGTATGCTCAGCTCTATGCGGGTGATCATATGGTTGAGAAACAGCGCAAAGAGCAGCACCGGCGCCATGCCTAACAGCAGCCAGCCGGCAAATAAAACCCAGATCAGATTGAGGCCGACAAAGGAGAGTGCCGTCGCAAAAAGCGCCAGCGTGGCCTCTTCTTGCGGCTCAGGCTGCTGCCTGTGTGAAGTGTCCCGATTGTAGTCCATGGCGCGCCCTCCTGCATGTATGCTCTGGAGAGGCTAGCGCAGAAGGGATGAAAGCCCGGTAAAAGTGCCGCCAACTGCGTGGCGGCTGTCGTGTCTGGCACAGCTCAGGGGGCTGTGGCTGTCTCGGCGGCTTTCAGGGCAATTGGCAGGGCGGCGGCAAACAGGGCGAGATCTTCTTTTGGGCCACAGCTGACGCGGATGCAGCGGTTTTGCGGCGCGGCAAAGGGCATGCGCACAAAAATATCCAGCGCCAGTAAGGCCTCAAGCACTGATTTGGCAAACGCGCCGTCGCGCCCGCAGTCGATGGTGACAAAGTTGGTCGCTGAAGGCAGTGCCGTCAGGCCGTTTTGCGCGGCGATCTCGCTGATGCTGTCGCGGGCGGCGGAGATTTCGCCCACTACATGATCCAGCCAGTCCTGATCCTTTAGGGCAGCCAATGCACCGGCCTGGGCCGCGCGGTTCATGCCAAAATGATTGCGCACCTTGTTGAAGGCGCGGATCAGATCGGCCTGTCCCAGGGCATAGCCCACCCGTGCCCCTGCCATGCCGTAGGCCTTTGAGAAGGTGCGCATGCGGATGACGCGGGGATCATTGATGTCGACGGGGGCTGCAGTGCCGGCCGGGGCGCATTCCACATAGGCTTCATCCAGCAACAAAAGGGTGCCCTCAGGTAGATCATCGAGTGCGGCAACAAGGCTTTCGCCGGAATGCCAGCTGCCCATGGGGTTGTCCGGGTTCGACAGATACACTAGTTTCGCGCCGACCTCGGCGGCCTTGGCAAACAGCGCCTGCGGGTCTTCGTGGTCGTCTTTGTAGGGCACCATATGCAGGGTGCCGCCAAAGCCCGCCACATGATAGTTGAAGGTCGGATAGGCACCTGCAGAGGTGACAACCGCATCGCCCGGCCCGATCAGCAAACGAACCAGATAGCCCAGCAACCCGTCGATACCTTCACCCACCATAATATTTTGCGCCGGGATGTTGTGATGCTCGGCCAGGGCTGCGATCAGATCATGGTTTTCCGCATCGCCATATTTCCAGATGTCTTGCGCGGCCTGCTGCAGGGCTTTTACGGCCAGCGGCGAGGGGCCAAAGACATTCTCGTTGGCGCCAAGGCGGGCCGCAAAGGCAGCGCCTCGTGCCCGTTCCTGGGTTTCTGGCCCAACAAAGGGCACTGTGGAGGGCAGGGAAAGGGCAAGCGGGGTGTAGCGAGGCGTTTTCATGCAGCGCAGATAGCGCAAATTATAACGATGCGGCAAGGCTTGTATTGCAGGGGCGCCCCAGAGCAGACTGCAGTACATTCTGGGAGGGTACGATGAAAAAAATTCTGCTGGCGGGTCTGGCTCTTGGCCTTGGCTACCTTGCGTTCTGGCCGGTACCGGTCGCCCCGGAGGTGTATGAACCGCTGAAGGGCCCTGGTTTTACCGGCGATTTCCAGGCGAATGACGCCATGGCGGCGCTGGATCATGTTCTGTTGCCCGCGGGAGCCGTTGGTCCAGAAGATCTCGCGGTGATGCCAGATGGCACGATCTACACCACCGACCTTGCGGGGGTGTTGTACCGGATTGATGGCGCGGTTCCGCAAAAGATCGAGGATCTGGGCGGCCGTCCTTTGGGGCTGAAGGCCGGGCCGGATGGCGCACTATACATTGCCGACAGCTATCGTGGCATTCTGCGCTGGACAGGACCGGGCCAGCTGGAAACACTGGTCAGCGAGGTCGACGGTGCGCCGCTTGTCTATGCAAATCAGCTGGATATTGCGCGCGACGGCACCATCTATTTTTCAAACTCCTCCGACCGCTTTGATCCCGAAACCATGGGCGGCACCAAACCAACGTCGGTGCTGACCATCTGGGAGCAATCCAAAAGCGGCTATGTGGCACGCCGCCTGCCGGATGGCACGGTGGAAAAACTCGCGACTGGGTTTGTCTATACCAATGGGGTGGCGCTGTCGCAGGACGAGGATTTTCTGCTGATCAATGAAACTGGGCGCGCCCAGGTGCATAAACTCTGGCTTACAGGCGAAAAGGCGGGCGAGCTTGAGCTGTTTCTGGGCAACCTTCCGGGCTATCCGGATAATCTTGAGGCGCAGGGCGACGGCACCTTCTGGCTGGCCTTTGCCAGCCCGCGCGTTCCCGCTGAGGTGCTGATGCCCTATCCGTTTTTGCGTAAAGTGATTTGGCGGCTGGGGTCCCTGGTGCGCCCGGCACCGATCCATCGCGGTATGGTGATCCAGTTCGACGAGAGCGGTAATATTCTGCGCAATTTGCAGGATTCTTCGGGGCGGTTTGGCGTCACCACCAGTGCCTTGGTCGTGGGAGATCAGTTCTATGTGATGTCGTTGGATGGTCCGGGGTTCGGGCGTGGCCATGCAAGCGATCTGCCACCGGTCCAGCCATAGTCGCCCTGGCCCCAGCAGGGCTGCGAGATACAGGGCCGTTAGATACAGGGCCGTGAGATACAGGGCTTTGTGCGGAATGGTTTGCCCCGGCGTTAGGCTGGATCATGCGGGCCAATCAGGGCAGTCTTTTGCACAACCAAACATATGAGGAGGTGCCACAATGGCGCGGGTATCCGTAGAGATCAAAGACCATATCGCCCATGTCACCCTGACGCGGGGCGACAAGATGAACGCGCTGGATGATGCTATGGTCAAGGCGATCCTGGCCGCAGGCGCCGAGGTTGCCGCCTCGGATGCGCGGGTGGTGGTGCTGGCCGGTGAAGGCAAAAGCTTTTGTGCGGGCCTGGATTTGGCGAGTTTTATGCAGATGGGTAAGACCGACCCTGAGGCCTGGCTGATGGAACGCAGCCACCATGACGCCAATGAGATGCAGGAGGTCGCCATGATCTGGCGCCGCCTGCAGATCCCGGTGATCGCCGCTCTGCAGGGCGCGACCTATGGCGGCGGGCTGCAACTGGCGCTGGGCGCTGATATACGTATTGCAGCACCAGATACCAAACTGGCTGTGATGGAGATGAAATGGGGCCTCATCCCGGACATGGGCGGCATGGCGCTACTGCCTAAACTGGTGCGTACGGATGTGTTGCGGCAATTGACATATACCGCCGCGCCCGTCGGCGCCGAGCAGGCGCTGGCCTGGGGGATGGTCACCTCTGTGTCAGAGGATTCGCTGGCGGATGCCCGCGCGCTTGCGGCTGAGATTGCCAACAAGGGGCCAAACGCCATGCGGGCCGCCAAGCGGATGATTGATTTTGCCGAATCCGGTGCCTCGCAATCCGAGGTGCTGCTACGCGAGAGTTCCGAACAGGTGGCCCTGATTGGCAAGCCCGAACAGATGGAAGTGATTGCGGCACAAATGCAAAAGCGCGCGCCAGTTTTTCGCTAGCAGACCTTTAAACAGAAATTTGCAGACCTATATGAATGAAAGCAGTCCTCCCTCCCAGGCTGCAGAAACTTCTTTTCCCCTTCAGTGGGTTGCAGAAGAAGATGGCGGCGTCACGTCCCTGGCGCCGCCATACTTATTTGCTCCAACCGATGCTGTCACAGGGGCGACGCCTTGCCCTGGGGGTTCACCTCATAGCCGGGCTCTTCGGGCTCATCATCCGTCATCTCAGGCGGAAATCCAGGCGCGAGGATTGACAGGCCCGTGGCATCTTCCAGACGGCGGATGATATTTGGCGACAGTTCACGTTCGCCGTATCTGGCAATCCCATCGTCAAATATTTTGACGATAAGCGGACTGACCTCAAGCGGCACCTCGTTGCGCTCGGCGATCTGCTGAAACAGACCCACATCCTTTTTCACCAGATCCATGGTGAAGGAAATATCGCGGCTGCCGTTCAGGATGACCTGACTTTCGGTGATATGTGAAAACGAGTTCCCAGAGCTGATCTTGATGGCCTCATAGGCGGTGTTGAGGTCCATGCCGGCCGCCTTTGCTGTCACCAGAGCCTCAGCATTGGCCACCAGATGCACGGTGGCAAGGTAGTTGGTCAACACCTTCAGAACCGAGGCAGAGCCCAGCTCTCCGGTGTGCAAAATACGTCGCCCCATGGTGGTGAGAAAGGGCAGGATGCGCTCAAACGTGGCGCGATCACAGCCGGCAAAAATGGCGATATTACCGGTATCTGCCCGGTGGCAGCCACCCGAGACCGGACAGTCTACCGCAGCGCCACCTGCCGCAATGACCAGAGCGCCCAGGCGTTTGACCTCGGCCTCGTCGGTGGAGGACATCTCCATCCAGATCTTGCCATCCACGACCTCGGGCAGCATCTGTTGCATCACCGCGTCAGAGGCCGCAGGCGAGGGCAGGCAGGTTATCACCGCATCGCAATCGCGCATCAGTTGCGCCGGGTTCTCAGCCGGTTTGGCGCCTTTGGCAACAAACTGCGCCACCAGATCGGGGTTGAGATCATGCACGGTGAGATCAATGCCATTGCGCAGCAATGAGCCGGACAATTTGGCGCCGACATTGCCCAAACCAATAAAGCCTACTTTCATCTCGTTCTCCACAATTTGTGTCGCCGTCCAAACAGCAAAACCGTGCTTGCTGATCCGGGATTTCCTGATTGCGAAGAGACGACGGGAGGCGTGAAAAGTAAAACGAAATTTTCACATCAGAGGGCGCTGTGCGGATGCTTGTTATGGCGCAGACCACAGGCACAAAGACGACAGCAAAAAGATGACAGCAAAAAGGCCGCCCCAAAGGAGCGGCCTGAATATGAGGTACAGTGTCGTGGTCTGAAACGCTGTGGGCTCAGGCCTGAATGAGGCCTGAATGAAACCTGAAGTTACAGAGACGCCTGGTAGATCTTGTTGATGTTTGACCCCAGGGCGGCGTTGTAGTCATCCGCGGACATGGCAACATTCAGACCTTCGGTCAGCGCCCGGCTGAAGGAGGCAATCATCTTGGCGTTCTGCGAGAGCCTGGCACAGGCGTCATCGGTGCTGTAGCCACCGGACAGGGCCACAACACGGACCACGGCGGGGTGATCGGCCAGCGAGTCATAAAGACCAGCCACGTTGGGGATGGTTAGTTTCAGAGAAACCTTGGTGCCCTCGGGCAGTGCATCAAGCTGGTCCTGCAGCTCTGCCTTGAGGAAGATCTCGGCCTCGCCTTTGGTGGGAGAGTGGATGTCTACTTCGGGTTCAATGATTGGCACCAGACCAGCGGCGGCAATTTGTTTGCCGACCTCAAACTGCTGCGCCACGACGTTTTTGATGCCCTGCGGGTTGGCTTCTTTTACGACCGAGCGCATCTTGGTGCCAAATATGCCTTTCGCAGCGGCGCGTGCCAGCAGGGCGTCCAGATCGGGCATCGGTTTCATCAGCTGCACACCGTCAGCCTCGTCTGCCAGACCCTTGTCGACCTTCAGGAATGGCACAACACCGCATTTTTCCCACAGGTACGTTGGCACTGGGGTGCCGTCGATGGCATTGTCCATGGTCTTTTCAAACAGGATGGCGCCAAGGATCTTGCCAGAGCTGAAGTCCGGCGCGCAGATGATACGGGCGCGCATCTTCTGGATCTCGCCATACATTTCGTCGTCGTTTGAATAGGCATCTTCGGTAACGCCATAGAGGCCAAGCGCCTTAGGGGTCGAGCCGCCGGATTGATCCAGTGCCGCAATAAAGCCTGCGCCATTTGCGATACGGTCAAACTGTTCCTGGTTGATCTCTTGCGCCATGATCCGGTCTCTCCGCGAAAATCGTTTAATATCTGGCCCTGTCTATAGCGCGCCTGTCGCAAGAAACAAGTTGCCGGTGAGGGCGCTTGCGCTAACGGAGACGGTTTTGCACCGATCGGCCACAAGCTGTATCAATTTGGCGATAGCGCCACAAAAAAACGAGCCCCCGAAGGAGCCCGTTTCAGATGCGTCTCACAGCAGGTTACTGGATCAGACCAGACGTGAGGTCTCTTTGGCCGCGCGCACGAAATCCTTGAACAGGGGATGCGGCGCAAAAGGTTTGGATTTCAGTTCCGGGTGGAACTGTACACCGATGAACCAGGGATGATCGCTCCATTCCACGATTTCCGGCAGGCTGCCATCGGGGGACATGCCAGAGAAGTTCAGACCACAGGCCTCCAGCTTCTCTTTGTATTTGGTGTCGACCTCATAGCGATGACGATGGCGTTCTTCGATATGGGTGCTGCCATAGATCGCAGCCACCTTGGAGCCCTCGGCCAATGTGGCGTCATAGGCGCCCAGACGCATGGTGCCGCCCTTGTCGTCGTCGCTCTTGCGCTGAACCTTGTGATTGCCCTGCACCCATTCTTTCAGGTGGTAGACAACGGGCTCGAACCGTTTCTTGCCGGCCTCATGGTCGAACTCTTCCGAGCCGGCCTCGGCAATGCCGGCCACGTTGCGGGCGGCCTCGATCACGGCCATCTGCATCCCGAGGCAGATCCCCAGATAGGGCACCTGATGTTCACGGGCATATTGAGCCGCCTTGATCTTGCCTTCGGTGCCACGCTCGCCAAAGCCGCCAGGCACCAGAATAGCATGGAAGCCCTGCAGATGCGGCGTGGCGTCTTCGCGGTCGAACAATTCAGCATCGACCCATTCGATCTTGACCTTGACGCGGTTGGCCATGCCGCCATGAGTCAGCGCCTCGGCGATGGATTTATAGGCGTCTTCCAGCTGGGTGTATTTGCCAACAATGGCCACCCGCACTTCGCCTTCGGGGTTGTAAATCCGGTCCGCCACGTCTTCCCAGCGCGTCAGGTTAGGTTTGGGGGCAGGGGAGATGCCAAAGGCATCCAGAACCGCCTGATCCATGCCTTCGCGGTGATAGGCCAGCGGGGCCTCATAGATGGATTTCAGATCCTGTGCTGCGATCACCGCATCGGGGCGCACGTTGCAAAACAGCGCCAGCTTATCGCGCTCTTTCTTTGGGATCGGACCTTCAGAGCGGCAAACCAGCAGATCCGGCGCCAGACCAATAGAGCGCAGCTCTTTGACCGAGTGCTGGGTTGGCTTGGTCTTCAGCTCGCCGCTTGCCTTGATATAGGGCAGCAGCGTCAGGTGCATGAACAAACACTGGCCACGGGGTTTATCCTGAGAAAACTGGCGGATGGCTTCAAAGAAGGGCAGGCCTTCGATGTCACCAACAGTGCCGCCGATCTCGCAGAGCATGAAATCAACCTCGTCCTCGCCAATCGAGATGAAGTCTTTGATCTCGTTGGTGACATGCGGGATCACCTGGATGGTCTTGCCGAGATAGTCGCCGCGGCGCTCTTTCTCCAGCACGTTGGTGTAGACCCGGCCGGATGAGATCGAGTCGGTCTTGCGGGCGGGAACGCCGGTAAACCGCTCATAGTGCCCCAGATCCAGATCGGTCTCGGCACCGTCATCGGTGACAAAGACTTCGCCGTGTTCAAACGGGCTCATGGTGCCGGGGTCGACGTTGAGATAGGGGTCCAGTTTACGCAGACGGACGGAATAGCCGCGCGCCTGCAAAAGAGCACCAAGGGCGGCGGACGCCAGACCCTTGCCCAGAGATGAAACAACACCACCGGTAATGAAGATGAAACGCGCCATGAGTGTCGGCTGCCCCCGTGAGAAGTCAGAATATAGCTGCCCGACGGTTGTCAAAAACCGCTGCACCACGGGGCTATACCCATATAGGATTCGCGCGACATGCGCAAGGGAACCGCAAGATGCTGTTACGGTTCCCGGTCTGAATTCTAGGTCTTGTTAGGTCTTTAGTCGGCGCTGGGAACCAGCGGCGCATTGTCGCCTTCGGCGGGCGGCAACAGATCACTGCCCAAAGGCGCCAATGGCGCGTCAGCTGCGCCTTCGGCCCCGTCAACAGGGGCCTGGATGCCGTCTGCGACAGAAGAGCCGGCAGAACGCTGCGCGGCCAATACGGTCAGGGTGATGGATGTGACGATAAAGGCTGCGGCAAGGACCCAAGTCACTTTGCCAAGCGCGGTTGCCGCTGAGCGACCAGACATGGCACCGCCACCGCCGCCACTGCCCATTCCGAGGCCACCGCCTTCGGAGCGCTGCAACAGCACGATAGCGATCAGGCCAAGAGCCAAAAGAAGATGGATGATGAGAACAACGTTTTCCATAGGTTCCTGCGGCTGTTGGCAAAACTATCGGGCGGTAGATAGGCAAGAATGGCGACCGGGGCAAGGGCTCAGTTTGCTTTGTTTGCCCAGAGATTGCACAGAGGCGGCGAGCGGATGGTAAACCACCCGGATCCGGAGCAAAAGTGACTGGACGTAGGTGGCAGGGCTGGGGCAGGCTGCCCCCATGCCTCATGATCATTCAGACCACCCGCACGCCCTTTTGCCACCAGAGCCCGCTTTGCGCGTAAAAGCCCTTGAAACGATTCTTGTGCGCAAGGGGCTGATTGACCCTGCGGCGCTGGACGA
This sequence comes from Phaeobacter sp. SH40, assembly GCA_965641885.1. Classification (GTDB taxonomy): domain Bacteria; phylum Pseudomonadota; class Alphaproteobacteria; order Rhodobacterales; family Rhodobacteraceae; genus Pseudophaeobacter. The sequence goes on from OZ282574.1 coordinate 1,223,501, forward strand.
GATCATTGATACCTATCAAAACAAGATCGGCCCACAGAACGGCGCCCGCGTCGTTGCAAAGGCCTGGAGTGATCCGGCCTTTAAAGCGGCCCTGCTTGCCGATGCGGATACCGTGCTGGCCGAGCTGGGCTACTATGGCCGTCAGGGCGAACATATGGTGGTGGTCGAGAACACACCTGAGCAGCACAATATGGTCGTTTGCACCCTGTGCAGCTGTTATCCGTGGCCACTGCTGGGCATTCCGCCGGGCTGGTATAAATCCGATGCCTACCGCGCCCGGGCTGTGCGCGCGCCGCGTGCCGTTCTGGCCGAGTTTGGCGTGACCCTGCCTGCCGAGACCTCTGTGCGGGTCTGGGATTCGACAGCCGAGGTCCGGTATCTGGTCCTGCCCATGCGCCCGGCTGGCACGGATGCACTGGGGGAAGAAGACCTGTTGGCTCTTATCTCACGCGATTCCATGATCGGCACGGCGCTTGCCGCACTGCCAGCTGCCGCATTGCCGCCCACCACAGCCGGTGCGCAGACATGAGCCGCCTGCATGACATGGGAGGACGATTCGGTGATGGCCCTGTGGTGCCTGATGCCGCAGGTGCACCGGTGTTTGAAACAGACTGGCATGCCCGCGCGCTCGCCGTGACGCTGGCCTGCGGAGCCCTGGGGCAATGGAACATAGATGTGTCGCGCCATGCCCGCGAGCGGCTGTCGCCAAAAGACTACACCCGGTTCTCCTATTACGAAAAGTGGACCTCGGCGCTGGCAGATCTGCTGGTCGACACCGGGGTGCTGACACGAGAAGACCTGTTGGAGAACCGGTTGGGGAAGGGCGGCGACGATCTGCATGCGCTGGCCTCCAGGGCGTTGCGCGCCGATGCCGTTGCCGCGACCCTTGCCAAGGGTGGCCCCGCCAGTCGCGACAGTGACATTGCCCCGCAGTTTGTCGTGGGTGATGTCGTGCGAACCCGCCATCCGGGCGGGAGCGCGCTGGTCGACGGTGGCCATACCCGGCTGCCCGACTATGCCGTTGGCGCACGCGGCAGGATCATGCTGCATCATGGCGCCCATGTGCTGCCGGACAGCAGCGCGCATGGTCTGGGCGAGGCGCCAGAACCGCTTTATGCCGTTGCTTTCAAGGCCTCTGAGTTGTGGGCCCATCCGGAGCATCCCGGCGATGAGGTGATTTTGGATCTCTGGCAGAGCTATCTGCAGCCAGATCCAGATTCAGACCCAGTTTCAGACGGGGAGGGCGCAGCATGAGTGCCTGTCTGACGCATAGCGCTCCGGATCCAGCGTTTCTGGAGCCCTGGCATGCCCAGGTCTTTGCCCTCACTGTTCATCTGAACGAGGCGGGGCGCTTTAGTTGGGCGCAGTGGGTAGAGCGGTTCTCCGAGACTCTGCGCCGCCACGGGCTGAACCGGGAACTGGACGGTGGCGCGGACTATTTCAACGCCTGGCTGGAAACGCTTGAGGCGATTCTTGCCGAGGCCGGCAATGCCAGCGCACAGGAGGTAGAACGGGCGCGGCGCGACTGGGAAGAGGCCTATCTTGGCACGCCACATGGTGATCCGGTGCGTTTATCAGCGCGCTAAACGCTTTGTGGCTGGGGAATCTGCCCCAAACCGCGCCTTGTGCTGCCCTGCGGCGTATTTGCGGTTTCACTGGCTGGCTGGCATCGCTATATGAGCTTGGTTTGAACCAGCATACAAAGGACCTGAAATGGCCAATGTCGTGGTAGTCGGCGCCCAGTGGGGCGATGAAGGAAAAGGCAAGATCGTTGACTGGCTCAGCGAACGCGCCGATGTGATTGCGCGTTTTCAGGGCGGTCATAATGCCGGCCATACGCTGGTGATCGACAGCAAAGTTTACAAGCTGCACGCGCTGCCCTCCGGCGTTGTGCGCGGTGGCAAGCTGAGCGTGATCGGCAATGGTGTGGTGCTGGATCCCTGGCATCTGCTGAAAGAGATCGAAACCGTGCAGGCGCAGGGCGTTGATATCTCGCCCGAGACGCTGATGATTGCGGAAAACACCCCGCTGATTCTGCCCATCCACGGCGAACTTGACCGCGCCCGTGAAGAGGCCGCCTCTAAGGGCACCAAGATCGGCACCACCGGTCGTGGTATCGGCCCCGCCTATGAAGACAAGGTTGGCCGCCGCGCCATCCGGGTTGCGGATCTGGCTGATGAGGCCACTCTGGAGGCCCGCGTTGATCGCGCGCTGCAGCACCATGACCCGCTGCGCAAGGGCCTTGGCTTTGAGCCGGTTGACCGCGACGCGCTGATTGCACAGCTGCGCGAGGTTGCCCCTGCGATCCTGAAATACGCCGCTCCTGTCTGGAAGGTGCTGAATGAAAAGCGCAAAGCGGGCAAGCGGATCCTGTTTGAAGGCGCTCAGGGCGCGCTGCTGGACATCGATTTTGGCACCTATCCTTTTGTCACCTCGTCGAATGTGATCGCAGGCCAGGCCGCCACCGGTGTTGGCATTGGTCCCGGCTCTATTGATTATGTGCTGGGCATCGTCAAAGCCTATACCACCCGCGTTGGCGAAGGTCCTTTCCCTACCGAGCTGGAGGATGCAGATGGCCAGCGTCTTGGCGAGCGGGGCCACGAGTTTGGCACCACTACGGGTCGCAAACGCCGCTGTGGCTGGTTTGACGCCTGTCTGGTGCGCCAGACCTGTGCGACTTCTGGCATCACCGGTATCTCACTGACCAAGCTGGACGTGCTGGATGGGTTTGAAACCCTGAAGATCTGCACAGGCTATGATCTGGACGGCACCCGCCTCGACTATCTGCCCACCGCGGCAGACCAGCAGGCGCGCTGTACGCCGATCTACGAAGAGATGCCCGGCTGGTCCGAAAGCACTGAAGGTGCACGCAGCTGGAACGATCTGCCGGCCAACGCCATCAAATATGTCAAACGGGTGGAAGAGCTGATCGACTGCCCAGTGGCGCTTCTCTCCACCAGCCCGGAGCGGGAGGACACCATTCTGGTGACCGACCCCTTTGCTGACTGATGGCGGATAAACTTGGTCTCAGCTATAAGGCGCGGCGCCGCTGGGCGCTGGTGGTCCTGTTGATCGGCATGCCGCTTTATATCATTGCTGCGGTCAACGTGGTGAGCATGTTTGAGCGTCCGCCTATCCTGGTCGAACTGGTGATCTATGCGGTGTTGGGGGTGCTTTGGGTTCTGCCGTTCAAATTCGTCTTTCGCGGCGTTGGCAAAGAAGACCCGGACGCCGAACAGCAGTAACGCTGGTGACACGTCAAAAATTGAGACCCGATCAGAGAACTCTGGTCGGGCCTTTTTGTGTGCAGCGCTGAGCTGCGCGCGGGGAGTGTCCTGCGGGCAAAGCAAAACCCCAAAAGCGCTGCCGCCTTTGGGGTTTGCTGTCACATTGCACGCAAACGCGCGATGAGCGGGGCTACCCCGCTGCGCGTTTCGGGGGGCGAAAGCCAGTGTCCTCGGTTGCGGAAAAATGGCCGTTGGTGGCGCGTTCGATCTTGCCTTCCCGCAGCAGCTGGCCAAAGGAGCGCAGCCCGTTTTCACGGTTAAAGTCAGCATGGCCGATGCTGCGCACCTTGCTCATCAACTGGGGGCGGGAGAAGTGATCGCGTCCCTCAACAAAGCTGAGATAGGCGGCAGCGGCTTCAAGCAGGTCCTGTAATTCAGCCGCGCCCCGGTCGCGGGCGTAGTCTGCAAAGGATCCCTGGCCTTCGGGGGGCGTGTCTTCCTGCAGCACAGAGATGCGACGGGGCTGGACCGGCTGTGCGGGTTCTTTCGGGGCGGGATCAATGCGCTGTTCTGCGACCAGTTTAAGAGGCGCCGGGCGACTGTCGGAGCTGCGGGGGCGCGGCGCCCTGTTGCTGCCGGATTCGGGGCGGCGGGGCCGTACCACACTGGCAAGATCCTCGCGGTACGCTTCTGCATCATCGGCGTCCAGGCTGCGGCCACCGGCCGTGCGATCAGCCTGGGCCGCTGCAACCGCAGCCCGCAACTGGCTGTAGGTCTCGCGGGAGGTGGCATTATCGGGATCTTCCAGTTTGGTCTCGGCAGCGGCCATCAGCCGCGACACATCATTGTCCGGAGGCAGCGGAGCGCTGCGCGGCTCTGATGCGGCGGCGCGGGCCGTTTCAGTACTGGCGGCAGTGTTGGTGTTGGATCTGTCGGCTGCGCTAGAGGCGGCCTCCTGATTGCTGGCCAGAAGATCAGCTTCGACCTCGGCAAGTTCCCGTAACAGCTCTGCCTCGTCAGCCGCACCCAAAGAGCTTTCAACCACAGGGGCGCCGGGCTGCTGGTCTTCGTCCTCATCAATTTCTTCCAGGTCGCCCGCAGCCATGGCTTTTTGCAGATCTGCTCGCTTCACTTTGACGATGCGCGCCCGCAATGGGGTGGCAGCGGTATTCGGTTTGGCCGTTTGCGGTGGCTGAGCTGTCGGCTGGGGTGCGGTTTCGGCCTGCGCATCAGAAGGTGTCTCGTCAGGCAGGGTGCTGGCAGGTGCGGTTTCCCGCCGCTTTCTGCGGGCCAGACGTATATCACGTTTGGTCTGGGGCGGCTCCTGGGATGTTTCGTCTGCCAACTCCCTATCAATGGGCGCCGGATCAGTGGCGGCTGCATCAATGGGGGCTGGCTGCTGATCCTGGTCTTCAGACACGCCCTCGTCCTCATCAAAGGCGTCGTCGAATAGCGTGATCTCGGACTCAGACGTGCTTTCGAGGGCTGCGGCGAATTCCGCCCCCGTGTCTGAAGCCGGTTCGGCAGGCGTGCGGTCGCCGGTCAGGTCCAGCCGGTCCAGAACGCGTGAGATTTCATCATCATCCGCATCGCTGGCATGGTCACGGCCCTCATAGTCGGCATCGTCATAGTCGTCCTCAGTCTGCGCCAGTTCCGCACGGGCGGTCTCAACAAAAGACTCGGCATGCTCATCCTCGGAGAAGTCGTCCTGAGGCGTCTGCGCAACAACGGCGCGGATACGCTGTAACTTGGCAGCGATACTGTCTGCGGCGGGAGCGGCATCAGCGCTGCGGGGCGTTAGTGGCTGGTGTGCTGGGCTGTGTGATGCCTCTGCTGCGTCAACGGGCTCGAGCTCTTGCTCTGAAAAGAATTCTTCCTCTTCGGAGGGGCTGTCTTCCTCTGGCGCAGTGCCCGCCACTGCTGCGGAAATAGCGGCAATGGTCGCCATATCGACAGAAGCAGCCGACGGAATTACAGCTGGTTGGGGAGCTGGATCGGCGGCAATGTCATTTGCGGATGACACGGAGCTGCTGTGATGTTCTGTGGCCTGCGGGGCGGTCTCATCGTCCTCAAACAGATCAATGCTGCTGAGGTCCACTGTCACCTCTTCCTCAAACAGATCAACGCTGCTGAGGTCCACAGATTCTTCTTCTGCGATCTCTGTCGTCGTGTCGCGCACATCGGTTTCAACGTCAACAGGCGCAGCCTCATCTGGCTCAACCTCAATTGGCCCCACAACTGCAGGTGTGACGGCTGGGGTTGTATCATCAACAACGGGCTTGTCCGCGACGGGTGTGGTTTTAGGCGCTTTGGCGGCAGGGATGGCTTCAGGCTGTGGTGTCGGCGCGACGGCCACTGACCCGACGGGGTCTGACGCACTGACGGGGGCTGAGGCGCGAAGGTGAATGCCTTCGCTGCTGGTGCGGGCTTCGACCTGGCGGGCAACCTCTCGCTGGGCAATCCGGGCCAGCATCTCGGCGTCCGGCTGTGGCGGCTCTGCCCCAAAGTACCGATCATCAGATGCCAGATCGCGAAAATACTCTGCAATGGCCTTCATTGTGCCAAATGAATCTTCAAACCCCTCCAGTGTGCAGGAGAAGGTTCCGTAGGAAACCGTCAGAACTTTGTTGTTATGTACCATCGGTTCGCTCGTCCTCGCCAAAGTCATTGCCGTTCACAATATGGCCCAGCTCGTCAAATTTTGCTCAACTTCGTGCAATTGATCGTATCATTTTGTGTTTAGATTGTGGCTGGTTTCCAGATCTGCGAGTAATCTCGGCATGAATAAGCTGATTGTAGACGAAACGCGGCCAGTTACGCTGGTTGGCGGCGGTGATCTGGGCCGGGACGACCTGGAGTGGGCGCTTTCGCTGGCGCCTTTTCTCGTGGCGGCAGATGGTGGTGCGGCTCATGCGCTGGCACAGAATCACGTTCCAAGGGCTGTAATCGGAGATTTTGATTCGATTTCTCCGGATGTCGCGGCGCAAATTCCTGCCGATCAGTTGTTTCGTCTGGCCGAGCAGGACACCACCGACTTTGACAAGGCTTTGCGCTCGATCCGCGCCCCTCTGGTGCTTGCTGTGGGATTTTTGGGCGGACGGGTGGATCACCAACTGGCGGCGTTAAATTCGCTGGTTCAGGATCAGGGCCCGCCCTGTGTTCTGTTGGGGCGCCATGAGGTGATCTTTCATCTGCCGCCCCGGATCGCGCTGCCGCTTGCCGCTAAAGAGACCGTTTCACTGTTTCCACTGCGGGCTGTCACGGCGCGCTCGAGCGGGTTGGAATGGCCGCTTGAGGGGCTTAGGATGGCGCCGGGTGGTCAGATTGGCACCTCAAACCGCGCGCTTGGCCCCATTGCGATCTCGGTTGATGGGCCGGGACTGTTGGGGATGGTGCCACGGCGGCACCTGCCAGCGCTTATACGGGCGCTTTTGCCCTAGGGGCACCACTGGCGGCAAGAGCCGCTTCTTTTGCTGCGGTGTGCTCGCGCAGGATTGCGTAAAGGCCTGCGGCCACAGTCAGGCCAATGCCCAGGCTGGCCAGCGTATTTGGCAACTCATTAAAGATCATCCAGCCCACAAGGGTGGCAATGGGGATTTCAAGATATTGCATCGAGGCCAAAGTCGAGGCCGGCGCATAGCGCAGGCTCCAGGTCATGAACAGATGGGCAATGGTTCCCAGCCCTCCGGCCATGGCCAACAAGGTCCAGCTGTCGCTGGCGGGCAGGGCGGTGCTGAGGCCGTCGATGTTCAGGCCCTGACCCAGCATCAGCAGCGGCAGCATAAGCAATGACGCAATGAGGCCAGAGACCGCCTGTAGCGGGATCGGCGAGGTGTCTTTGGCAATGCGGCGTGTCACCAGCATAAACAGCGCAAAGATCACCGCCACCGCCAGAGGCCACAGCGCATTCAGGCCAACCACGGCAAAGCTTGGCTGTATCACCAGAAGGGTGCCGAGAAAGCCGACAACACAGGCGGCAAGACGGCGAAAGCCGACCTCTTCACCCAGAACGTATTTGCCCAGTAGTAACATGATGAAAGGCATGACAAAGGCAATTGCCACCGCATCGGCCAGCGGCAGATAGCGCAGGGCGTTGAACATGGCGGTGATGCCGGCCATCTGCAGCAGGGTGCGCAGCAGGACCTGCGGCAGCAGGTGTCGCGGGATGCGCAATGACTGCCCCAGCGCCCAGGAGACTGGCACCAGGATCAGGGCCTGGGCGGCAAAGCGCACAAATACGATCTGCCCGACGGGGACGCGCTCTGCCAGCAGTTTTGCAATGGCATCCCCCAGCGGGATGAGAAGGCAAAAGCCAAGCATCAAGGTGATGCCAAGAAGGGGGCGGTCCTGGGCGGTGTTTTGTGTCATGGCGCCACGCTAGGCAGAGCCGCGCAAAGGTGCAAGCTATGGCTGCCTACAAAGAGGCTTCTCTAGTAGTTTCAGCAATTTGGCACATTCACCGCAAGCCCGCCAAGCGAGGTCTCTTTGTATTTTTCATTCATATCGGCGCCTGTCTGGCGCATGGTTTCGATCACCGCATCCAATGGCACAAAGTGCTGGCCATCGCCGCGCAGGGCCAATGACGCGGCAGAGACGGCTTTGATGGCGCCCAAGCCGTTGCGCTCAATGCAGGGCACCTGCACCAGACCTTTGACCGGATCACAGGTCATGCCAAGATGATGCTCAAGCGCGATCTCGGCGGCGTTTTCCACCTGTTCAGGTGTGCCGCCCATCACCGCACATAGCCCGGCTGCGGCCATAGCGGCAGCAGAGCCGACCTCGGCCTGACAGCCAGCCTCGGCCCCTGATATAGAGGCGTTGAATTTCACCAGACCGCCGATGGCGGCTGCCGTGAGCAGGAAGTCTTCGATATGGCTGGCGGCGGCTCCGGGCACATGATCGAGGTAGTAGCGCAGCACAGCAGGCAGCACGCCGGCTGCGCCGTTGGTGGGCGCGGTGACAACCTGACCACCGGCGGCGTTTTCCTCGTTCACCGCCATGGCGTAGACGATCATCCAGTCATTGATGGTGTGCGGCGCGACAAGGTTCATGCCGCGCTCAGCCATCAGGCTGTCATAAATCCCCTTGGCCCGGCGGCGCACATTGAGGCCCCCAGGCAGGATGCCGTCGCGTACGAGGCCGCGCTCGATGCAATTGTTCATCACTTCCCAGATCCGCGCGGTGCCTTTGGTCAGATTTTGCGCACCACCGCGGGCCACCTCGTTGGCACGCTTCATCTGCGCGATGGACTTGCCGCTGGTCTTGGCCATCTCCAGCATCATGGCCGCCGAGGTAAAGGGGAAGGGAACCGGAGCGCCCTCATCGACATCCTTGCCCGCGGCCAGCTCTTCTTCGGTCAGAACAAAGCCGCCGCCGATGGAGTAAAACACCTGCTGCAGAATGACGTCGCCCTGCGCATCCGTGGCCATCAGGATCATGCCATTGGCGTGACCGTCGAGGCTGTGATCATAGTCAAAGATCAAATCCGCCTTTGGATCAAAATGCAGGCTGTTCAGTCCTTCGGGTTGCATCTGGTGGCTTGTGGCCAGCTCTGTCAGAAAGGCTGCGGCCTTGGCGTCATCATAGGTGTCGGGGAGAAAGCCGCCCAGCCCCAGAATGGTGGCGCGGTCGGTGGCGTGCCCGACGCCCGTAAAGGCAAGGGAGCCATGCAGCGAGGCGCGCAGCCCGTGAAATTCAAAGGGTGAGGCGCGCATCATATCGAGGAACCGCGCGGCGGCCACCATCGGGCCCATTGTGTGCGAGGACGAGGGGCCAATGCCCACTTTGAACATGTCAAAAACGGAGAGGAACATCAGGTGGCTGATCCTTCTGGGGGATGTGCGAGGTGAGGCTGGCTAAAGGGCGTCTGCCCCAGCCCTTCGGCGGCCTGCGCCGCCAGAGTTGCGGGACGGGTTTCCAGGTGAAGCAAAATGTCTTGAAGATGCGGGTAGCGCGCAATGTCATACCAGGACCGGTCGCTACCCACAGGGTAAAGCGCCATCCAGCGCATCATGGCTGCCAGATAATAATCCAGCCCGGACGGTGACGCGGCGCCAAACCAGCTGGGGCCTGTTGCGGCCAGGTCTTCGAGGTGTTGCAGATGGGTGGTGATACGCGCCTGCACCTTGCTCCGCAAAGCCAACTTCATAGCGCGATCTGATCCGATGTATTTTTCCGGATAGAACAGGATCCTGAGATCGGCATGCAGCGTGTTGGAGGCAAAGAACAGCCATTTCAAATAATCCGTGCGTGCAGGGCTATCTGGGGCAGGTGCCATCTGCCCGTGGCGATCTGCCAGCCACAACAGAATGGCGGCGGTCTCAAACATGGCGCCATCCGGCGTTTCCAATGCGGGAATCAGCCCCTGCGGGTTAAGCACTCGATAGGCGGCCCCGCGCTGGGCTCCGGCGCGTCTGTCGACCAATTCGGTCTCATAGGGCAAGCCAAGCTCCTCCAGCGCCAGCCGGATCACCAGCGAGGCATTGTCAGGGGCGTAGTGGAGGCGATAGATCTGTGTCATGGCACTGTTCTAATGGGGGTCATGTCGCAAGTAACGCCCGTTTCCGGCGTTTCCAATAGGAAACACGCCTTTCCCACATATGTTTATTGTTCTGCCGGGGGCAGGCGCCAGGGGGGCGACAGAATTGCTGCTCGCCCTTGGCGGGGGCTTTGCTTATAAGGCAGTCAAACGCATATCACGGAGTCACCGCAATGACCGGAGAACTGTCCCCTATCGACAAGGCCAAATTTGTTGCTGCCAAACGCGCGGCTGGATTGGTCGAAGACGGAATGCGCGTTGGTCTGGGCACCGGCTCGACTGCGGCCTGGCTAGTGCGCTGCCTGGGCGAGATGGTGCGCGACGAGGGGCTGAAGATCACGGCTGTGCCCACTTCGACCCGCACAGCCGAACTGGCGCGCGAAGTTGGTATTCACGTGACCTCATTGGATGAAGCTAAATGGCTGGATCTCACCATTGATGGCGCTGATGAGTTCGACAAGGATCTCAATCTGATCAAAGGCGGCGGTGGTGCATTGCTGCAGGAAAAGATCGTGGCGACGGCCTCTGATCAAATGGTTGTGATTGCGGATGCCGGCAAAGAGGTCGAAGCCCTCGGCGCCTTTCCATTGCCGGTTGAGGTCATTCCCTTTGGCTGGCAGACAAGCCAGGCACTGATCGAGGAAACTCTTGTTTCTATGGATGTTTTAGGCCGTTCTACCAGCCTGCGGATGAATGGCGATGTGGCCTTTGTGACGGACGAGGGCAACCATATCCTCGACCTGCATCTGAACCGGATTGGCAACGCCCGCCAGCTTGCTTTGGTGTTGAACCAAATCCCGGGCGTGGTTGAAAACGGCTTGTTCATCGATATCTGTGACACGGTCATCATCGGCTATGGCGATGGCAACGTCGAAGTGCGTGATATCAATGAAGGAACGGTAGAGCGCGAAAAACTGGATTTTGTCGAAACCGACAATCTGTTTTCCGACCTCTCCGATTGAAGGGCAGTATTAGATGAGTTTTGACTACGATCTTTTTGTTATCGGCGGTGGCTCCGGTGGTGTGCGGGCTGCACGTGTGGCCGCACAAGAAGGCGCCAGAGTGGCTCTGGCCGAAGAAGACCGTTATGGCGGCACCTGCGTCATTCGCGGCTGTGTCCCTAAAAAGCTGATGGTCTTTGCCAGCGAATATTCTGCCATGGTGGATGATGCGCAGGCCTATGGCTGGGACATCAAGGGCGGAGCCTTTGACTGGCATCTCTTCAAGGGCAAGCTGCACGCCGAGCTGGACCGGCTGGAGGGTATCTACCGGAATCTGTTGAAAAACAATGGCGTCACCAGCTACGATTCCCGCGCCACCCTGGTGGATGCCCATACGGTTGCACTGGCAGATGGCACGCAAAAGACGGCCAAACATATCCTGATCGCGACGGGTGGCTGGCCGACTGTACCAGAGTTTCCGGGAGCTGAGCTGGCGATCACCTCTAACGAGATGTTCCATCTGGAAAAACTCCCCGAAGCGATCCTGATCGTGGGCGGCGGCTATATCGCGTCAGAGTTCGCCGGCATCATGAACGGTCTTGGCGTCAAGACGACGCAGTTTTATCGCGGCACGCAGATCTTGCGCGGCTTTGATGAAGAGGCCCGCGATGTCGTGGCTGCCGGCATGGTCGAGAGCGGCGTTGATCTGCAGCTGGAAACCAATGTGGTCTCGATGGTAAAGGATGGCGACAAGATCCGCGTCACCGACACCAAGGGCCGCGACAGCCTGTTTGATCAGGTGATGTATGCCACCGGGCGCCACCCCAATGCCGACAATCTCGGACTTGAGGCGCTGGGCATCGCGCGCGGCAAAAAAGGCGAGATCCTGGTGGATCAATACAGCCAGACAGGCGTGCCCTCGGTCTATGCCATTGGCGATGTGACCGACCGTGCCAACCTGACGCCGGTTGCGATCCGCGAGGGCATGGCCTTTGTCGAGACCGTCTTTAAAGGCAACCCAACCAGCCCGGATCATGAACTCATTCCAACGGCGATCTTTACCCAGCCGGAAATGGGCACTGTTGGCCTCAGCGAAGAAGAGGCGGCAGCGCAGGAGCCGGTTGAGGTTTATTCTGCCTCCTTCAAACCCATGCAGCAAAGCTTTGCCGGACGGGCTCAGAAGGTGTTGATGAAATTGATCGTGAGCAAGGCCACGCGCCGTGTGCTAGGCTGTCACATTGTGGCGCCGGGAGCAGGTGAGATGATCCAGCTGGCGGGTATTGCGGTCAAAATGGGCGCAACCAAAGAAGACTTTGACCGGACGGTTGCGGTGCATCCCACCATGTCCGAAGAACTGGTGACGATGAAACAACCAAGCCGAACGACTTGAATTCTAAAGACAAGACCACAGTTTACAAGATCATGCCGCGGGATGCGGCAGAAAAGGGATAGGAGACACATGGCGGGCAATAGCGGTGGCCCCTGGGGGGGCGGAGGCTCTTCTGGCGGCGGAGGCAATCAGGGTGGCAACAATGGTAGCGGGAACAACGGCGGCGGTGGTCGGCGTCCCGAGGATCCACAGATCCCTGAAATCGACGAGCTGGTCAGAAAAGGCCAGGAGCAGCTGCGCGTCCTGATGGGCGGCCGTGGCGGCAATGGCCAGGGCGGCGGCGGCCGTGGTGGCCAGGGTGGCGGTGGTGGACCACTGATCACCAAAGGCACCATCGGCATCGCAGCCGTTGTGGGCGCTGTTCTTTGGGGGATGGCGAGCTTTTATTCGGTCAAAACCGAAGAGCAGTCTGTTGAGCTGTTCCTGGGCGAGTATCTCGACACAGGTTTGCCGGGCTTGAATTTTGCCCCCTGGCCGCTGGTCACCTATGAGGTGATCCCGGTACGGGTTGAGCAAACTGAAAACATCGGTGCGGGCTCGCGTGGCAGCGATGCAGGTCTGATGCTGACCGGCGATGAAAATATCATCGACGTGGATTTCCAGGTTGTCTGGAACATCAACGACCCGGCTTTGTATCTGTTCAACCTGCGCGATCCGCAGGCGACCATTCAGGCGGTGTCGGAATCGGCCATGCGCGAAATCATTGCGCAGTCGGAACTGGCCCCCATTCTGAACCGGGATCGTGGTGCAATTACCGCCCGTCTGGAAGAGTTGGTTCAGTCGACGCTCGACAGCTATGACAGCGGCGTGAATGTCGTCCGGGTGAACTTTGACGGAGCAGATCCGCCAGAGCCGGTAAAAGACGCCTTCCGGGATGTGCAGTCTGCTGGTCAGGAACGCGACCGGTTGGAAAAACAGGCGGATGCCTATGCAAACCGCAAACTGGCGGCTGCGCGGGGTCAATCTGCGCAAACGCTGGAAGAGGCCGAAGGCTATCGGGCCCAAGTGGTCAATGAGGCCCAGGGTGAGGCCAGCCGTTTTACGGCGGTTCTGACCGAATACCAAAAGGCTCCTGACGTGACGCGCAAGCGGCTCTATCTGGAGACCATGGAAACGGTTCTGGGCAATGTGGATAAGATCATCCTTGATCAAACCACAGGCGAAGGTGGCCAGGGTGTCGTGCCCTATCTGCCGCTCAACGAATTGCGCCGGACAGGAGACGAGTGATGAAAAAGACAACATTTATTCTCCCCGTAGTGGTGCTCTTTGTTGTAGCGCTACTGTCTTCGGTCTTTATCGTGGACGAGCGTGAAAAAGCGCTGGTTCTGCGCTTTGGTCGTGTTGTCGACGTGAAGGAAGACCCTGGTCTTGCCTTTAAGCTGCCGCTGATTGATGAGGTGGTGACCTATGATGACCGGATCCTCAGCCTTGAGGTTGGTCCGCTGGAAATCACCCCTCTGGATGACCGTCGGCTGGTTGTAGATGCCTTTGCACGCTACAGGATCGTTGACGTCAAACAGTTCCGCCAAGCGGTTGGTGCTGGTGGTATCAACGGTGCTGAAACCCGTCTGGACAAGATCATGCGGGCCGCAACCCGTGAGGTTCTGGGCTCTGTAAGCTCTAACGACATCCTGTCTTCGGATCGTGCTGCTCTTATGCTGCGCATTCGCAATGGGGCAATTAGTCAGGCCGAAGGTTTTGGTCTCGAAGTGGTCGATGTTCGCCTGAAACGGACCGACCTGCCGCAGGCCAACCTTGAAGCAACCTTCTCGCGGATGCGGGCAGAGCGTGAACGGGAAGCTGCGGACGAGATCGCCCGTGGTGACGAGGCGGCGCAGCGTGTGCGCGCTCTGGCAGACCGGACCGAAGTTGAGCTGGTCTCTGAGGCGGAACGCGAAGCCGAGGTGATCCGTGGTGAAGCTGATGCGGAACGCAACGCCATCTTTGCTGCGGCCTATGGGCGTGACCCGGAGTTCTTTGAATTCTACCGCAGTCTGAACGCCTATGAGGGCGCACTGAAGGGGAATAACTCTTCGCTGGTGCTGTCGCCGGACTCGGAATTCTTCAACTATCTCAAGTCTTCGCGGGGCGCAGCGGCATCGCAATAAGAGCCTTGGCGCGCTGTTTGCGTAAATTTAAGGGGGGCTGTCCTGCGGGGCAGCCCTTTTTTATGGCCTGTGGTGGCCTATGTCTGCGGGGCTTTAGGGGGTGGTAACTATATAATTTAATTAGATAATTTTTGGCCTCCATTTTTAGGAACTTTTTCATCACGAATGGTGCTAAAATCAACGGGATGCAGCTGCTATCGGGGCTTGGCTTGCGTTGGCGCGCAAAGGCAGCTCCTCTCAGGCAGTCACGACGATTTGATTATCTCTATCAGGTGTTGCGATGGGAAATTCTCCCCCTACATTGAGGGCAGGTTTATATAGAGTAACGCGCAGCCACCTAAGGCGATTGGTTCCACTGATCCCGGCCAAACTAACCCACGCCACTCAGAACGCAGGCGGGGGGATAACGATACCGGATGCCTTGGGCGAGGAGAAAAAGAAGATGGCAACAACAGGAATGGCGATGACAAGGAGTATCTCCGTGCAGCCTCAGGCGATTGCAGTTTCAAAAGAACAGGATAGACAGGCCAGCATGTTCCGCATGCTGTGGCTGGGCGTGTTGAGCCTGGTAATGGTCCTAGCTCAGGTGTTGTCGGCGCAGGCCCGCCCCGAGAGCCTTGCGCCACTGGCAGACAAGGTCAGCCCGGCGGTTGTGAATATCACCACCACCACAGTGATCGAGGGGCGCACCGGCCCGCAGGGTATCGTGCCCGAAGGATCCCCCTTTGAAGATTTCTTTCGAGAGTTTCAGGACCGTAATGGCGGCGACAACAGCGACCGTCCTCAGCGCTCTTCTGCCCTTGGGTCTGGGTTTGTGATCTCCGAGGACGGCTATATCGTCACCAACAACCACGTGATTGCCGATGCTGACCAGATCGAGATCGAGTTTTTTCCCGGCGATGGCCAGCCCAAAGAGCTGTTGCCAGCCAAGGTGATCGGGACTGACCCCAATACCGACATTGCCTTGCTCAAGGTCGAGGCACCTGCACCGCTAAAGTTTGTCACCTTTGGCGACAGCGACACGGCGCGGGTTGGCGACTGGGTCGTCGCTATGGGCAATCCGCTGGGGCAGGGGTTTTCGGTCTCTGCCGGTATCGTGTCCGCCCGTAATCGCGAGCTTTCGGGGTCGTATGACGACTACATACAGACTGACGCGGCGATCAACAGGGGTAACTCTGGCGGTCCATTGTTCAATATGGATGGCGCTGTTGTTGGCGTGAACACGGCCATTTTGTCGCCCAATGGCGGCTCCATCGGCATTGGCTTTTCGATGGCCTCAAATGTGGTGCACAAGGTCGTGGCACAACTAAAGGAATATGGCGAAACCCGTCGCGGCTGGCTGGGTGTGCGCATTCAGGACGTCAGCGATGACGTGGCCGAGGCAATGGGGCTGGAAGACGCAACCGGAGCGCTGGTGACCGATGTGCCTGATGGTCCGTCAAAAGAGGCTGGTCTGCTGGCAGGCGATGTGATTCTCAGCTTTGATGGTGCGGTTGTGAAAGACACCCGCAGCCTGGTTCGGACCGTTGGCAATACCGAGGTTGGTAAGACGGTGCGCGTGGTGATCTACCGGGAAGGCAAGACCGAGACCCTGAAGGTCACGCTGGGCCGTCGTGAAGATGCAGAGCGCGAACCGGAGTCGTCAGAGGACGAAGAGGACGATGCGCCGAAAGTGACTGAAAAGGAACTTCTGGGCCTGTCGATTGGAATCCTGACCGACAAAATGCGCAGTGAGCTGAACCTCTCTGACGGCACTGAGGGGCTTGTTATTCTCTCGGTGAATGAACTGTCGGAAGCCTGGGAGAAGGGTCTGCGCGCGGGGGATGTCATCACAGAGGCGGGTCAGCAAAAGATCGCAACCATCGGCGAGTTGGAGGCCCGTATTTCGCAGGCTAAGGAGGCCGGGCGCAAATCGCTTCTGCTTTTGGTGCGCCGCAATGGTGAGCCACGGTTTGTGGCGCTTAACCTGACCGAATAAGGCCGTAACTCCCTACCTCTGCAACACGAGAAGGCCGGGTTTTGCCCGGCCTTCTGCGTTTTGGCCCGCCGACAGCGTGCTGTTGTGTCTCTGGGCATGCGTGGCGGGCGAGGCAGGCGGGGCAAAGGGAAAGAGCCATATGCTGGCGGGCATATGGCTCTTCTTTTGGAACGGGCAGTCATCGGGATGGGATGATAATGTCTACCTTGCACCTAAGGTGGCAGGGATTGACGTGCAGATCTGTGATCTGGTTCACAGCGGATCAAGAAATTTTATTAAATTCAATTTTCTTGCCTCCCTTTGGTGATTTCTTTCAGAAAGGCCGCAGGATAACCGCTTTAACCCAAGCGGGGTCACTATTGTTTCGGGTGCCAGGGACCGAGGAGGAGTAGGGGAAGGTTTTGTTCTGCGCTGCAGGTTTTGACGTTTCAGTTTTTGAAATCGGGGCTAAGCCTCTCTGAGGGCGAGATCGGGTTGTTTGCAGGCTGTGTTTGGGTCGTGCTGTAAAGAAAATGCCGGAAGTTAATGAAATATTGGCCTCTTGAGATGCAATCTTTGGCAAGACTAGGTCCGAAACCCACAACCAAAGTGACGACTAAGATGATGAAACGAACCATTGTAGGCGCTGTTCTGGCGATTGCGGCGAACACGGTTTCAGCCCAGGAACTGCCGGTAAGTGATCCGATTTCGGCAAAGATTTTCCTGGAATTGCGCAGTATTCAGCAGCTTGCGGGTGTTATTGACCCTCTGCTTACAGTGCCGGGAGAGGCCTTTCGTATTATCGAAGGTGACTTTATTGCCCTTGGCGCACTGAGGATACGGTTGGTGGGCATTGATGCGCCAGAGGTTGCGCAGCGCTGCAACAGGTCTGATGGCGGGCTTTGGGAATGCGCCGCCAAGTCAGAAGACCGGGTGCGTGAGATCCTGCGCTCGGCGGAACGGGTCGAGTGTTTTGGCAACGGCCGCGACCCCTATGGCTATTACATCGCGTCTTGTACGGCTGATGGAGAAGACGTCGGGGCGCGTTTGGTAGAAGAGGGGCTAGCCTGGCCTGACGAAGAGCAGGGCTATTACCTACCAGAAGCCGCCAGAGCGCAGGCTGGTAGCCTTGGCATCTGGCAGGCTGAGACTGAACGGCCTGCTGAGTGGCGCAAACACCATAACTAGCACGGACCTGGGGCCAAGAAACAAGAACTGGGATCTGGCCTCATTTGCGGACAGATCCACAGGGCGTTGATTTTGTGTGCCCTGAATTCACACGCAGCAGTTTTGGTGTGCTTGCCGCAATGGCCTATTATTATCGTTGGAGCCGACACGGTGCAGCCAGTGCCGCGAAGCGGGATGTTGGACTACGTCTTTTTTCGCAAGCGCTAGATCGATTCTGGTTCTGCCAGCAGCCCAAGGGCGCTGCGGTCCAGTATCTGCACCCCGCCACGGCTTATTTCAATCAAGCCGCTGCGTTTCCAGTTCGACAGAGTTTTCGATACAGCCTCGCGCGTGGCGCCGACATATTCGGCCAGCTCGGCCTGAGACAGAGCCAGGCGCCCATTGCCGCTGTCCGGCACCAGATACAACAGTTTGCGGGCCAGGCGCACCGGCATTGGCAGGAAGACCTGCTCGTTTAACTGCAGGTTCATCCAGCGCATCCTTTGTCCGGCAAGGCGCAACAGATCTCCCGCGAGCTCTGGCTGTTGCTGGATCTGGGCCAGAATGTCGCGATTGCGCAGACGTCGCAACCGGCTGGGCTCGGCTGCGGTGACCGTGGCTGTGCGCGGGCCGGGGTCAAACAGCACAATTTCGCCAAAGACAGCACCCGGCCGCATCAAATCCAGCGAGAGCTTGCGGCCTGACGCGGAGAGGATTGAGAACTCCAGCGCGCCCTCAACAATGGCATAAAAGGCGTCGCCAGTGTCGCCTTGCTCAAACAGCACCTCGCCATTGGAGAGGCGCACTTCACTGGCCTGGCTTTCGAGCATTTCACGCAGTGGCGCGGATGCTGCGGACAGGAAACCGGTTTTTGGCAGGCGGTCATATCGCATGATGTCACGGGTCTCCGTTATGATTTGCCACGTGGGGCTGCAGTGCTTTTACGACAGGCGAATGCCGACAGTTGGGGTTCTAGCAGAGCTTAGAGCGTTGTGAAACTGCGAGCTGTTCCAGTGACTTGTTTGGGGTGAGTTGTTTGCGACGAGCCACTGCGGCCGCCAGTCTAGAGGTCTACTGGAGGTCTACTGGGCGATGGCGATCAGGCCGAGTTGACGCGCCGTGGCCAGAGACAGGGTGCTGCTGTCCAGACCGGCCTCTTTTTGATAGCGGCGCAGGGCGATGCGGGTGTTGCGATCCATGCGCCCGGTGGCGGCGCCGTGATAGTATCCGCGTGCGGTGAGGGCGCGTTGCAGGGAGGCAAGGAAGTCGGGGGTGATTTGTTCCGGACAGGGGGTCTCGATCCAGGAGACGCGCCGGGGTTCCACGATATCCTGTCGGGTAACGGTGCGAAAAACGGCGGGCTGGATGATCCGGCCTGACTCTCCCAGAACCGCAGGCTGGACCATGATCTGATCGGTAACGGATGCGATGATGGCCGGGCTTGTGTTGCGGTGCCAGCAGGTGCCAGCGGGGGCACCGGGTGGAGCCTCTGGCTGGGCCTGCTCCGGCTGCGTTACCGGAGATGTCGGCGTGCAGGCTCCGAGGTGGGTCATTGTTGCCAGCGAGAGGGTCGAAACAAGGAGGTATATTGGTCTGATCATGCCTTTTGGTACTCGATCCCGCTGGGCGATTTGTCTGCTTCGCCGTTTGGCGTGAGACTAGACCAGATCCTGAAAGGGCGCAAAGGCCGGATCACCGCTGCGGCCCTGTCGGTGAGCAAGGGCGCGCGCATTGAGGGGCTATCTTTGTCCTTTCTGGCACTGAAAGGGGGCAGGGTCCGGCAGCTCTGGCGGTGTTTGAGCCGGGAGGTGATGAAACCGAGGGGGATTGTTGGGAGCTGAGTGATCTCTTTGTTTGGGCTGATTTCACGGATTGCGCGGATGAATTTGGACAAAAGAAGAAAATTTGCCGCAGCAGTCCAGTCGCGACATGCTACGGCGCAAATTGGGCTGGTGCCGGCGCGGGGCCTTGGCTACACAGTTTAGCGAGTACCGAGAAGGGGAAAAACAGACTATGGCAAAGATCACCTATGTCGAACACAATGGCACCGAGCATGTTGTGGAAGTGGCCAATGGCCTTACCGTGATGGAAGGCGCCCGCGACAATAACATTCCGGGCATTGAGGCAGATTGCGGCGGGGCATGCGCCTGTTCGACCTGTCATGTCTATATTCATCCAGACTGGGTAGAGAAACTCCCGGCCAAGGACGATATGGAAGAAGACATGTTGGATTTTGCCTTTGAACCTGATCCGGTCCGCTCTCGTCTGACCTGTCAGGTGAAGGTGACTGATGACCTGGAAGGGTTGATCGTTCAGATGCCAGAAAAGCAGATCTGATGACAAGGCGGGTCATAGCGCGGCGTCTTATGTCGCGCTTGTGGTCCCGTTTTGCGCGCCGCGCGGGGCGAGGGCAGTGCCTGTGGCTCGTGCTGAGTGTCGCAGCTGCCCCGCTGGTAGCCGAGGGTATGGGGCCGGATGATATCGGTCATTGGAGCCCTGGTTGGACGGATGAACTCCTTGGTGCGGAATTTACGCATCCTACAACACGGTATGCCCATGGTGTTTTGGGCGACGCGATTGAGTGGTCCGGGCTTTCGCTCCGCTTTGTTGGCGAGGGCGGCGCGCCTTGGGGGGTGGAAATTCCACTTCCTGCTGACCATGTGTTTGAAGACCTGAAACCACGACTGATCGATCTCAACCTGGACGGTCGCCTTAATGCGGTCATGGTGGTCGAGACGGATATGGCGCTCGGTGCGGCCCTGGCGCTGTATGGTGCCGATGGAAAAATCGCCGAGACGCCGCATATTGGGCGTAGCAATCGCTGGCTTGCCCCAATTGGGGCAGCGGACCTGGATGGTGACGGCCGTGTTGAGCTGGCCTATATAGACCGGCCACATCTGGCCAAGACCCTGCGAATTTGGCGCTTTGAAGCCCGTGACCTTAGAGAAGTGTCGTCGAAAACGGGACTTACGAACCATCGGATCGGTGATAATTTCATTACATCCGGGATTCGAACCTGTGCAAATGGTCCTGAAATGGTCACAGTCGACGCAAACTGGCAACGGTTGGTTGCATCGCGTCTGAGCAATGATCAGATTACCAGCCGTGACATCGGGGCCTTTTCTGGGCCTGCCAGTCTGCAGGCGGCACTGGCCTGCCGGTGATTGCTGCCGATCCGGAATGTCTTTCCCCGAGGTTGCGTTAGCCGCTACCGCGCCGTGCCCCAGGCACGGCGCCCGGCCCAAGGGCGGCGGCATTCTTTGAATGCCAGGCCGCGCGCGGGAGCCCCTCTCTTGCGGGTTAAGTCAGGCTTGCGGCGCTAAATCAAACGCGTCGTTGTGGGGTCAGTGACGTTGGTCGCTCAAACCCTGAATGTGCGGTCTCACCCGTTTTAACAAAGCCGAGCCAGGCAAAGGCCGCTTGATTTTCTACCGGCTCGACGCGCACTTGCAGCTCAAGACCTGCATAGCCCAGCTGCCGCGTCCGGTCACAGGTGTGCTCGATCAGGAGGCGTTACACCCCCGTCCCCCGTCTTGCCTCTGCAACGGCGAGCTTGCCGAGATACAGGCCGTCTGCGCGCGGGGTCTGAAAAACGCAGGCGGAAACTGGCGTGTCAAGGCACCAGATTTCGCCGGTCTGGCAGTGTTGGACCATAGCCTCCAATGTGAGCTGTCGCACGAAAGAGGGCGGATCAATCCGGGGTTCCATATAGCTGAAACTGTCCTGGATCAGCGTCCGGGCAGCATCAAGCGCGGCGATTTCGCTGGCGGCAAGACAGCGGGGGAATTTCATCTGGGGGGCAACAGCTGTCTGATGGTGGCGCATAGGCGTTTTTTGCTGCGGCGTGTGTCGGCTGATCACGGACTGTTGCTACGCACCACATGATCGCCGCCAATATCGCCCAGCGACGAAAAGAGGCTGGCGGTATTGTTTACCCCCATTTTTTTGAGCAATCTGGCGCGATGCACCTCAACCGTGCGATAGCTGAGGTTCAGAGAGCGGGCGATCTCTTTGCTGGTCTGACCTTCTCCCAGCAAGGAATAAACCTCACGTTCGCGGCGAGTCAGGGGCAGATAGGGGCGCAGGCCAGAAAGATCGGCAAAGCTCCAGACGGCGCGGCCCAATGGCGCATCTGGTGTGAAGGTATGGCCCCGCACCCGGACCCAAAACAAATCGCCGCATCTGCGTCGCATCACCCGCTCGTCCCAATAGGGATTGCCCTGGCTCAGGCTTTTGTCGCCGCGGGTGCGCAGGTTCTGGAACTCTTCCTGTGAGGGGTACAAAAAGGCAAAAAGCTGATCCAAAAGCGCGTCACGCTGATAGCCGAACATCTCACAAAAGCGCTGATTGCACTCTCGCAACACCCGGTTTTCGGTGACCACAATGCCCACAGGCGCAAAATCAAAGGCCAGCTTGGCCAGATCGCGTGCCTCATAGAGCTGGTCAAGCCTGTCAGAGCTGGGCTGTTGTTCCATCAATCCTCCAAGAACTGCGCAGACTGTATCCCCTGCATGTCTCTGTGGAAACAGCTTTGGCAGCGCCTGCGGGCGCACAAACGTGGCGTTTTAAACCCTTAGCTCTGGTAGTAGCCCTCTGGGGCCAGCGGCGCTGGCGCCCTGATGCCCAAATGCGGGGCCAGCGAGATTTCAACCGTCCGGCACATGGCGTCCAGCGGCAGGCCATTCACCGTTTCACCAAAGGGATGGGCCAGCTCTTCGGTGACCTCGGCGAGGCCAAAAAATACATAGGCAACGATGGCCACAAAGACGGGCGTCATCCAGCCGGCATCATCAAGCAGCGCAAAGGGGATGAGCAGGCAATAGAGGTACGTGGTGCGAAACACCAATAGGGAATAGACATAGGGCAATGGCGTGGCCGCAATCCGTTCACAACCTGCCTGTGCCAGGGCGATTGCGGCAAACCGCTCTGCCAGTGCCTTGCGGGCAAAGCAATCAGGGGCAGCGAGAGCGGCCCTGGCACAGGCCGCATCAAGGGCCGCGCAGGGGGGATGCGGCTTTGCAGAGAAATCCTGCCCCGACCAGTCTTTTGCCGCAGAGCTGTCGGCAATCTTGCGCAGGTTGACCCGGTGCAGGTGTAAAAACGCCAGGGCCAGCCTTAGAATCTCATGTCGCGCGGTCTCATCGGACAGAAACATGGTGCAGTCTCGCGCCAGCGCACGCATATCCGCGACCAATTGCCCCCAAAGCCGGCGCCCTTCCCACCAGCGATCATAGGCGGCGTTATTGCGAAACCCGAGGAACAAAGAGAGGGCAACACCAAAGACCGCAAAGGGCGCTACATTGGTATGGGGCAGTGCAATGATAGTCGCGTCGACCCAGACAATCAACAGCGCCAGCAGGGAGACCGCCAGTATCCGCAGCCCAACGCGCGGCAGGACCGAGCCCTGGGTGGCAAAGAGGAGTTCGTAAGGACCTGTTTTTTCGCGTATAATCATTGAAATTCTCTGCGCTCATGAGGGGGGGCGTGGCAGTTGGGCCAATAAAAGCTCAAATTAAGCGCCGTGCCACTGTCAAAGGCGGCCAATCTGGGCTCATTTTCGTCAGGTCAGGTCAGGTCAGGTCAGGTCAGGTCAGGTCAGGTCAGGTCAGGTCAGGTCAGGTCAGGTCAGGTCAGGTCAGGCGCAAGGCACCATGGCCAAGGCCGCAACCTGTCTATGCCAAAAGCCCGACGCGTCCGGGCTTTTGAGAGATTCAGTGCAGCAGCGCTGCTCCAGTACCCTAGTCCAGTGCGCGCCAGCCAATATCGCGCCGGAAGAAACCCGCAGGCCAGTCGATCTGATCCGCCATGGCATAGGCCCGGTCGCGGGCTTCTTTCAGGCTGTGGCCGCGCGCGGTCACGTTGAGAACACGGCCGCCGGTCGCGACGATTGCGCCATCAAGGCGCGCTGTGCCCGCATGAAACACCATGTTTGAGCTGTCCTCGGGGAGCGCCTCAAGACCCTTGATCTGGGTGCCTTTTTCATAGGCGCCGGGATAGCCATTGGCAGCCATGACAACCGTGATGGCATGATCATCGCCCCAGTTGACCTGAGCCTGTTGCAAACGGCCCTCGGCGGCGGCCTGCATCAGATCCAGCGCCTGGGCACCCAGACGCATCATCAGCACCTGACATTCAGGATCGCCAAAGCGCACATTGTATTCCACCAGGCGCGGCAGCCCGTCCTTGATCATCAGCCCCACATAGAGCACGCCCTGATAGGGCATGCCACGCTCCGCCATGATCCGCATTGTCGGCTTTACAATCTCTTCCATGGCGCGGGCTTCGATTTCGGGGGTCAGAACCGGGGCCGGGGAATAGGCGCCCATGCCGCCGGTGTTGGGGCCGGTATCGCCTTCGCCCACACGTTTGTGATCCTGCGCCGATCCAATCGACAGCACGTCTTCACCATCGACCAGCACAAAGAGCGAGGCCTCTTCGCCTTCCATGAACTCTTCAATCACCACCTCGGCACCCGCGCCACCAAAGGCGCCGCCAAACATGTCGTCGATGGCGGCCAGCGCCTCATCTTCGCTCATGGCGATGATCACGCCTTTGCCAGCGGCCAGCCCGTCTGCCTTGACCACTGTGGGGGCACCGTGTTTGCGGATATGCGCCTTGGCGGCCTGCGCATCGGTGAAATGGCCATAGCCTGCGGTTGGGGCCTTTGCGGCGTCGCAGACCTCCTTGGTAAAGCTTTTTGAGGCCTCAAGGCGCGCGGCGGCCTCGGAGGGGCCAAAGACCAGCACGCCTGCATCCCGCAGCCGGTCCGCCACGCCACTGGCCAATGGCGCCTCGGGGCCAATGATGACAAAACCAATGGCGTTCTCTTCAACAAACACCGTGACCGCGGCCCCATCCATGATGTCGAGGTTGGCGCATTCGGCGATCTGGGCGATACCGGCATTGCCAGGTGCCACGATGAGTTTGTCGCATTTTGGGTTTTGCATGACCGCCCAGGCCAGGGCATGTTCACGCCCGCCGCTGCCGAGGATAAGGATATTCATCGCGTCTTCTCCGATCTGCTGATCCATTCCTGTCTGGTGAAGGAATGCGATCAGATGTGCCCATGAACCCCGGGGCCGCGCGCCGGGGCTTGCCTTGCTTGCGGCGGGTTCTATGCTGCGCGAGCCCGCAAAACAAGAACCAGAAGAGAAAGCGCGCCCTGAAAACCATCCTCAGGCGCCGCAGGAGAGCAGATCCCGTGTCCGACCTTTTTGACGATCCTACACCCGGTCCAGCATCTGGCCCAACATCAGGCCTAACATCTGGCCAGAATGCGCCGGAATTCAGCGTCTCTGAACTCTCCGGTGAGGTAAAGCGCACACTGGAAGGAACCTTTGGCCGCATTCGTGTGCGCGGTGAGGTTGGCCGCGTGTTCAAGGCGCGCTCGGGCCATTTGTATTACGACATCAAAGATGACCGATCAGTGCTGGCCTGTACCACCTGGAAGGGGCAGATCTCCAGCCTCGCCGTGGTGCCCGAAGAAGGGCTTGAGGTGGTGGTCACCGGGCGGCTCACCGCGTTTGGCGCCCAGTCCAAGTACAATATGAACGTTGATGAGGTCGCGGTTGCGGGCCAGGGCGCATTGATGGCGCTGTTGGAAAAGCGCAAGAAACAGCTTGAGGCCGAGGGACTTTTTGCGCCTGAACGTAAAAGGCCGCTCCCCTATCTGCCGCATATTATTGGCGTTGTGACCTCGCCCTCGGGGGCTGTGATCCGGGACATTCTGCACCGGCTGCGCGAGCGCTTCCCGCGCAAGGTGCTGGTTTGGCCCGTGGCCGTGCAGGGCAGCAATTGTGCCTCAGAAGTGGCGCGCGCTATCAATGGCTTCAACCGCCTGACCCCCGGCGGCGCTTTGCCGCGGCCGGATCTGATCATTGTGGCACGGGGTGGCGGCTCCATCGAGGATCTTTGGGGCTTTAACGAAGAAGTGGTGGCGCGTGCGGCTGCGGCCTCTGAAATCCCGCTGATCTCGGCGGTGGGACATGAGACCGACACAACCCTGATTGATTTTGTCTCTGATAAACGCGCACCGACTCCCACGGCGGCGGCGGAACTGGCAGTTCCTGTGCGGCTGGAGCTGATGGCCTGGGTCGAGGATCAGGGGGCGCGCCTGTTGCGTGGCACCGGGCAGGCGGTGCAGCAGCGACGCCAGCGCCTGAACGATCTGGCGCGTGCCATGCCGCGCCCCGAAAGCCTGCTTGAGACGCCACGCCAACGCCTGGATCATGCGGCGGAGCGTTTGCCGCGCGCGCTGATTGCGGGGGTACAGAGCCGCCACGTCACTCTGAGCCGCGCCTCGGCAGCGCTGCGGCCAGCCACGTTGCGGCAGCTGGTTGCAGCCCGCAGGGATCGCCTGCGTAATCTGTCCAGCCGGTTGAGCCTGCGACCCATTTCGCAGGAGGTGGTGCGTCAAAAAGAGCAGCTGGCGAGCCTTACACTACGGCTGGAAGCGGCGCAGCTCTTGCGCATCGACCGGCAGCGCCAACAGGTTTTGGCGACGGGGCGGCAGCTGGATATCCTTAGCTACAAGGCCACCTTGGCGCGCGGCTATGCGGTGGTGCGCCGGGGCGAAAACCTTGTTACCACCTGCGCCGATGCGGCCGCAGGCGGCGCTCTCAATATCGAGTTTGCAGACGGGCGGGTGGCGCTTACGTCTGGCGTAAAGCCTGAGTAAGAGATTCTGCAGTCTGCGGACGGCCCGCTCAGACGCCGACCTCGGGGCCAAGGCAGAGCATCTCTTCGTCGATCTCGCCTGATTCATAGAGCTCGGTCGTTTCGGGGTCATTCTGAAACCGCGCGCTCAGGCCCTCAGCGCTGAGGGAAAAGCTCCAGCATTGCGGCTCACCGCGCTGTTCATAGACAAAACAGATCTGATCCGCCTGTTGATACCAGATGCCCTCCTGGCAGCGGCCATCGAGAAAAGACCAGATAACACGACGGCCCGGCAAGTAGCGTTCGACCCCATAGGCGGTGCCATCAAAGCCATAAAACAGGGTCTTGCCCTGCGTGTAGCGGTCGAAATCCTCCGCGCCCAGAGGCTCGGCTGCCTGCGCTCTCTGAACTGCCAGGGGCAGGGTGGCGAAGGGCAGGGCGGTGAGAGCGGCGAGGAGAATCATTTGTCTGTGCATGTCGCAACTCTGGCAGAGGCCGCGCCACTAGGCCAAGTGTTTCAACCCAGCCTCTTGCAGTTAAACTTGCGGGCGCAAGCGGCGGCGCGATAACCTTTGTCGGCGCGGCTTTCCCTGGGTCATCTTTGACCCAACGGTCTAATGCGGGCAAGCTTTGCACCATAGAGGCACCTGCCGCAGCCCGTTATGGAGAGTTTTTGATGACCATTGTTGACCTTTTAGAAGTCACCGCTCTGCTGGCCGCTATAGGCTATCTGGGCTTTACGGCCCGGGCGCCATCTGTGCTGCGCAGTGTGATGAAAACCGCGTCGGTGGCGCTGCTGGCACTGGCGGCGGGCATTGCTGGCGCTCCATTCTGGTTAGTGGCGGCGCTGGGGCTTTGTGCCTTGGGAGATTATTTTCTGTCGCGGCAGGGGGATACGTCCTTTATGGCCGGGGTGGGAGCCTTTGCCGCCGGACATCTCGCCTATGTGCTGCTGTTTCTGGGCCAGGAGAGCCGTGATCTCAGCCGGATCTGGGAAATGCCCGGCCTGGGGCTTACCCTTGGTTTTATGGCGCTGGGCATTGTTATGGTGCGGGTTCTGGCCCCCAGAGCCGGAGAGCTGAAGATCCCGGTGATGGGTTATATCCCGATTATCCTTGGCATGGGGCTGGCAGCGCTTAGTCTGACAGGAGAGGCGCTGTTCTGGGTCTTGCCGGCCGCACTGGCCTTTGTGGCCTCGGATGTGGTTTTGGCCTTTGAAACCTTTGTGTTGCCTGAGGACCATTGGTTGCGTCGCTATACGCCCTATGTGGTCTGGCCGCTCTATTGGGGGGCGCAGGCCGGGTTTTATCTGTCTTTTTCCTAAGTGCGAGGCCGCATCCGCTTTGCAACCCGCGGCAATCCGCATTAGGTGAAGGGGAAACCCTTTTGCGGAGACCCTGATGGCGTTTTTTTCAAAGCTCAAGGAGCGCTTGTTCAAATCCTCGTCAAAGCTGGACGAGGGTCTGGACGCTATTGTCGATGAGGGCGCAGAGGCACAGGCCCCAGACGCACAGGCCCCAGACGCTCAGGCCGCAGACGTTGAGGCCGCAGACGTGCAGGCCGCAGCACTGCCTGAAGCAGCGCCTGCTGCAGCTGAACCGCAGCAGGTTGCTCCGGTGCAGCCCACCAGTGGCGTGGCGACACCAGAGCCTGCCAAGGAAAAGCCTGCCGGCATTCTGGGGCGTCTTGTCGGGCGTGCAGCAGGCAGCTCAGAGCAACGCCGGGTTCTTGATGATGATATGCTGGAGCAGCTGGAAGAGCTGCTGATTGCTGCCGACATGGGTGTGGATACTGCCCTGCGGGTCACTGCAAATATGGCCGAAGGCCACATGGGCAAGAAGCTCTCTGCGCGCGAGATCAAGGAATTGCTGGCAGCCGAGATCGCCCGGGTGATGGAACAGGTGGCCAAACCGATGCCGATCTATGCGCACCGGCCGCAGGTGGTGCTGGTGGTTGGGGTCAATGGCTCTGGCAAGACCACCACCATTGGCAAATTGGCCAGTCAGTTCAAGGCCTCAGGCAAAAAGGTGGTGATTGCCGCAGGCGACACGTTTCGCGCCGCCGCAGTAGAGCAGCTGCAGGTCTGGGGCGACCGGGCCGGGGTGCCGGTTCTGACCGCGCCCGAGGGCTCTGATCCGGCCAGCCTGGCCTTTGATGCCATGACCAAGGCACAGGAAGATGGCGCAGATCTGTTGATGATCGACACCGCCGGGCGGTTGCAGAACCGGGCTGACCTGATGGAAGAGCTGGCGAAGATCATTCGCGTCATTCGCAAAAAGGATGAGACCGCGCCGCATAACACTCTGCTGGTGCTGGATGCCACCACCGGCCAGAACGCCCTGCGTCAGGTCGAGACCTTCCAGAAACTGGCGGATGTCTCGGGGCTGGTGATGACCAAGCTGGATGGCACCGCCAAGGGCGGCGTGCTGGTGGCGCTGGCGGATAAGTTTGGCCTGCCGATCCATGCCATCGGGGTGGGAGAACAGATCGACGATCTGGCGCCGTTCGACCCCGAGGAATTTGCCGCTGCCCTGACCGGGCTGGACCAGTCGTGATCATGGCCCCTCCGGGCGGTCTCCTGTCCCAACCAAAGGGTCGTCTTTCATGAGCGACTGGCTGATTTCCCTGGAGGGTACCGAGGCTGGCCATCAGGTGGCACTCTGGCTGGCCTTGATGGCGGCGTTTTTGCATGCGGTCTTTGGCGCGCTGCAAAAGGGCAAGCATGACCCCTGGCTGTCGCGCGGGGCAATTGATGCCTCTTACGGGTTGATGGCGGCGCCACTGGCGCTGTTTGTGGTGCCCTGGCCCGAGCCGCATATGTGGCCAATCTTTGCGGTCGTCTGGGTCATTCATGTGGCCTATAAAGTCCTGCAGGCATTGGCCTATACCAAGGGCAGCTACACGGTCGTCTACCCGGTGGTGCGCGGCACCGGGCCGTTGTTTACGGTGATTGGCTCGTACTATCTGTTTGGCGAGACCTTTTCCTTTGTGCAATGGGCAGGCGTTGGGGTGTTGCTGGCTGGGATCTTTGGTCTGGCTGCTTATAACTACCGCTATCTGGAAACCCACCGCGAGACCCTGGGGGTGGCGATGTTTCTCGCCCTGGTCACCGGGTTGTTTGTGGCGCTCTACACCACCTATGACGCCTATGGCATTCGCGCTACCGCTGATCCGTTTACGTTTTTGGCCTGGTTTTTCATGATTGATGGTCTGGCGATGCCGCCCTATGCCTACTATCGCTGGCGCCGCATGGCGCAGCGCCCGGCGCTGGGACCACTGGCGATAAAGGGCGTGTTTGGCGGCCTGGTGGCCTTTGCCTCTTTTGGCGCGGTGATGCTGGCAACCCGGCTGGACAAGGTCGGCGAGGCGGCGGTACTGCGGGAGACCTCGACCGTGTTTGCCGCCCTGATTGGCTGGCTGGTGCTGAAAGAAACCGTAGGGCCCCGTCGCATTGCCTTGATGGCTTTGATCGCGCTGGGCGCCGTGATAGTGGAGATGGGCGGTTGAGACCGCCACGGGTGCCTGCGGGGCACAGACAGACAGCGAACAGACAGCTACAGGAGAGCCTATGACCGGCGAAAAGAATGCGGCCAAGAAGATCAATCCAACCCTAAAAATGGTGCTGGAGTTTGGCCCTGTCGTGTTGTTTTTCATCGGCTATCTGAAGCTGCGTGAAGAGGTTTTTCTGATCGTAGGGCAAGAGTACAAGGGCTTTATCATCGTCACGGCGGCCTTCATCCCGCTGATGGTTCTGGCCACGCTGGCGCTGTGGAAACTGACGGGGCATCTGTCACGGATGCAGGTTGCCACGCTGATCCTGGTGGTCTTTATGGGCGGGCTGTCGGTCTGGCTCAACGATGAGCGGTTTTTCAAAATGAAACCGACGCTGATCTATCTGCTGTTTGGTGGGGCCCTTGGGGTTGGTCTGCTGCGCGGGCAAAGCTATCTGAAGCTGGTGATGGAAGAGCTGATGCCGCTGGATCAGGAAGGCTGGATGATCCTGACCCGCCGTATCTGTCTGTTTTTCCTCACCCTTGCAGTGGCAAACGAGGTGATCTGGCGCAGCCAAAGCACGGACACTTGGGTCTATTTCAAGACTTTTGGCCTGCCGGTTGCGATGTTTGCCTTCTTTATGTTTCAGGGCAAGGTATTCCAAAAGCACGGCATCTCTGAAGACGAGGCCTGATGCTGAAGAGGCCTGATGCTGGAACTGTCCTGTTTCGCCTATGTCGTGGGGCAGGGCTGTCAGAGCGGTCGCCGCGCGGCCCGTTCAGGCCTTTGTGCGCCAAAGAATACCTCTGAGCGCCACACGCCTTGGAAGGAGAGCATGTGTTCAAAAGCTTGCGCGCAGCGGGGCGAACCTAAGTCTCGGTTGGACAACCCAGAAACGAGTTTTATTTGACAGGCGCAAGCCTCTCACTGAAGGATGCATTCCTAAGGCCTAATATTTCCCCAGCCAGGATGTGACCGTGAACGATATTTTGAGCGACCAGCGTGAACGTCAAAACAGGCTCATCCAAAGGTCTCTTAATATTCTGCTCGGGGCACTCATTATTGGCTTCTTTATGCAGATCTCCAGGGCTGTACAATTCGGGACCACCGCGATTTTTGTGGTGCAAACCGCCTGGATGTTTCTTGCGACGTTGTCGCTGCTGTTGCGCAAGTTTCTGCCTGTATGGCTGGTGGGATCTGTTTGTTTTTCCTTCTTAATAGCCACGGGGCTGATCGGGGTTTACCGCTATGGGATGATGGCCCCGGCCCTTACGCTTTTGGCTGTTTTGCCTGGCATCGCCGGCATTGTGTGGGGGGCGCGTGCTGCGGTGGCGGTGCTTACCCTTGTTATGTTGGGCTTGGCCACGCTTGTCGCGATGAACCTGCGCGGTGTGATTGAGCCGGTTGTCTCAGCGGCGGAATATGCTGCAGACAGTACGAACTGGATTATTTTGTTGATCGGCATGGCGTTGTCCGCCTCTTGGGTGGCCCTCGTCGGAGCATTCTATCACTATCTGTGGGATTCAACCTTTCAGGCCCTGACCACAGAGTCGGCCAGACGGATCAAAAGCGACGCGGGGCGCGATCAGGCAGAGGCCTGGTGGCGGACAATGGCGCAGAATATCTCCGGGGTGCTGTTTGAATATGTCAAATATCCCGATGGCACGCACAAAATCCTGAGGATGAGCGATGGAAGCCGGGCGTTCTGGGGAGTTGAGCCCGAGGAGATTGAACAGGACATTGATGCGCTTTTTGATCGCTTAGGTCACAGTGCGCGGGCTGAAATTGAAGCGAAAATCCCAGATTCCATCAAGAATAAGACCACAATCAACATGCGGCTCGCGACCACGACAAAGTCCGGGCTCACCAAATGGGTCCAGCTCAGTGCGCGCCCACGAGACTATGAAAATGGGGCGACCCTGTGGCATTGTCTGATGTTGGATGTGTCCCGTGAAGTCTATGCTGAAGAAGACACAAAGGTTAAGGCAGAGCTTTTGCAGCAGTCGGAACGCCAGAAAAGCATTGGGCAGCTCACAGGCGGTGTCGCACATGATTTCAACAACCTGCTGGCAGTCATTCTCGGGAGCCTTGAATTGCTGCACAGTGAGGTCACTGGTGATGAGAAACTTGCTCATGTTGACAATGCCATTTCCGCAACCCTGCAGGGCGCTGAGCTGACCCGCAATATGCTTGCCTATTCGCGTCAGGCGCCGCTTGAGCCGCAGGTTCTGGATCTGAACAATCTGGTGCGAAATTCCAAAAACTGGTTCTCGCGGGCGATCCCCGCCAATATTGAAATTGAAACCTCCTTTTTGGCAAACCTGTGGAAAATCAAGGCGGATGAAGGCTCAACTGTTGGAGCCTTGCTAAACCTTGTGGTGAATGCCCGCGATGCCCTGCCAGAGGGGGGCAAGATTACCATTGAGACCTCGAATGTTCGGATCGAAGAAGACTATATCGATGAACGTGGAGAAAGCATCGAGCCGGGGCGTTACGTGTTGTTGGCCTTTAGTGACACAGGCGTTGGTATTGATGCTGAAACGCAGGAACACATTTTTGAGCCCTTCTTCACAACCAAAGAGCCCGGAGCGGGCACCGGTCTCGGACTGGCGATGATCATTGGGTTTATGAAACAATCCGAGGGTACGGTTCGCGTCTACTCTGAACCTGGAACCGGAACCACGTTCAAGCTGTATTTCCCGGCCTTTACCGGCACAGAAGAGCAGACACGGGTTATCCACCAGCAGGATGTCGAGCTCTCGGGCACAAAGGGCGCCAGAATTCTGTTGGTTGAAGATGAAGCCATGCTGCTGGAAAACCTCTGCACGGTTTTGACCAAAGGGGGTTATCTGGTCGAAACGGCGTCAACGGGAGATGAGGCAGCTCGTATTTTCGACGCAGATCAGTCGTTTGATCTGATTGTGACAGACATTGTGATGCCGGGTAAACTGCAGGGAACCACATTGTCGCATAGGGTACGGGAGATCCGCGAGGATATTCCCTTTGTCTTTATGTCTGGCTACGCACGCGAGGCCGCAGTGCATGGCAACGGCCTGCGACCGGAAGATATCCGGCTGATGAAGCCGATACGGCGGTCGGATCTGATCAAGGCGATCGAGACGGCGCTGAGAAAACATCGCAAAGACTGATTTTGCGGTCATTGTGTTTTGCGGCACGTGCGGCTTTGACCTGTTCAACACGCTTTTCATGCGGTGAAGGCGCGTCGGCCAACGAGGCGGCTGTGATGCGGATTAGTGTCGCGAATCTCTAGACGAAAAGGGGAGCATACCCTGTATCTCAGGGCGTAAGTCACGCAGCGCTCAGGGATGCATGGCATCGCTTGCTGGCAGCAGTTGTCCCACGGTTTTCCTCTCCACAATGGCTCTTGCTCTGGCGCATATAGTCCGGGGATGCGGCCCGCGCCTAAGGCCTCTGCCGCCTTGGACGCTAGAGCTCCGTCTGCGGAAAATCCGCGTGCGACGCATGTAAGGGCGCAAAGCGGTCTTTCCTACGCGCAGTTGATATTGGGTCCTGTTTGGGTGGTCTCGCAGAGATCTAGAAACAGGGATTGGCAAAAGGAAATTACCGGGGCAACAAGTGCATTGACCTCACGATCCTGACGGGACGCAATCACAATGCTTGTCGCACCAAAGTCCTCGATCAACGAGACTGGCACAACTGCCTTTCCTTCGTAGGTCAGGTTTGATGCAGGGCGCATCGAAAGAATTGAAACCCCCAATCCATTTGCAACATAGCACCGCACGGTCTCAATAGAGGCGGAGCGAAACGCAATTCGCGGTTTGATTCCATGGTGTGCAAATTGGGCATAGAAGTATTCCCGGCTTTGTGGGGCATCAAAGAGTACAAAATCTTCCCCATCAATATCGCGGATCGAAACGGCATCCCGTTCTGCAAACCTGTGTCCTTGTGGAACAATCAAATAGGGGCGTAGAACGGCCAGCGGATGCAAATCATATACCTGGGCATCCAGCCCAAGATCATAGAGAATGGCGAGATCAAGCTCGTTTTTTTGCAACGCTGTCGTCAGATCTTCTTGCAACATTTCGCTGAGATTAAGGACGACACCGGGCATTTCCGCCCGATAGCCACTCAAAATTTGCGGCACGAAAAATGGGGCCAGCGATTGAAAACACCCCAAGCGCACTGTGCCCTTGCGATGTTTGGCGATGTCCTCCGCCGCCAGGCTCATTTGATCTGCATAGGCCAAAAGCTGATCGGCGTAGCGTAAAAACGCGCTACCCTGTGGTGTCAGCTCCATCCCGCGTGCATGCAAACGCCGAAACAGGACAAGGCCGGTCAGATCCTCAAGTTTCGTGATCGCCTGCGCGACGGCAGGTTGCGACACCCCGATAATTTCCGCCGCTGCAGCAATACCGCCCGTCCTGGCGACGGCTTGAAAGTAGTTGCATTGCTTCAATGTAAATCTGGTCATGGTACCTTGTTGAAGTTTTTCTTATCAATAAGGAAGATTAAAACAGTTTTAGTTGTCATTCAAACCCCGATAGTCAGTTTGTGAACGGTCCTGTGAACTTGGAGAACCAGATGAGCCTGAACCAAATTGTCGATTTGTGCACCTTCGCCATTGCAGACCCGGAGTTCCGTGCCACCTGCAAAAAAGAGTTTGACGAAAACGGCGTGTTCGTCATGCCGGGCTTTGTTCTGCCTGACGCCATCAAATCCATCAGAGATGAGGGAGAATCCAGACGCAGCAAGGTTTACGCAAAGACAGAGCAGCACAGTGTTTACCTGAGCAAACCCGACCCCGCCTATCCCAGCTCTCATGCCCGAAACCGGCTTGTCACATCGTCCAAGGGCTGCATCACCGACGATCTGATGCCACAGGAGTCAGCGCTGCGTGAACTGTATGACGACCCGTCTTTTAAGAGCTTCCTGTGTGATGTGTTGGGCGAAGAGCAATTGCACGAATATGCCGATCCGCTCTCGTCGATCAATCTGCACTTTCACGAGACGGGACAGGAACTTGGATGGCA
Source organism: Phaeobacter sp. SH40 (assembly GCA_965641885.1). Taxonomy (GTDB): domain Bacteria; phylum Pseudomonadota; class Alphaproteobacteria; order Rhodobacterales; family Rhodobacteraceae; genus Pseudophaeobacter. Next base: position 1,257,988 of record OZ282574.1, read on the forward strand.
CTTTGACAACTCGTCTTTCGCCATCACGCTCATGGTGCAAGCCCCTGAGGCAGGCGGTCAGTTCGAATATGTAACGGCTGTGCGCGATGCGGATAGCGGTGAGATGGGTTTTGGCGATGTCGCTGATATTCTTGATGGCAAGACCCCGGTGCAATCGCTGGAAGCGCAGGCCGGCACCATGGTTTTCTTCCGCGGTCGTAACTCTATCCATCGTGTCGCGCCGAATGCGGGCCGTCGAACACGGATGCTGGCGGTTCTTGCGTATAATGCCGAGCCGGGCATATCGCTTTCAGAATCCGCAAGACAGACGTTCTACGGCCGCCTCACCTGATGGCGCGCACAAAACGGGACAAGTGGCGTAGCCCTGACGCGGGGCTGCGCCCGACCTCAATCCGCATGCAGCACTGACCTCGTTGTCCTGAGCCCGCTGTCCTGAGGCCCTGTCAGCACAAGATAGAGCACAGAGAGAGGGGCGGGCGTCAGTCACGTAGATTCGATTTCGCGATCAGGCCCAGTCAGCCACAGACACCGCAAGCATCCGCCTTTGCAGAATTTTTGAGCCAGGGCTTCCATGCCATGCGGGCCAGCCAGAAACCGGCAGCCTGATCAAAAACGCCCGTACCCACAGGGGGTTCCACGCAGTTGTCTGCAAAGCTTTCGCAAAACGCACCCAGGCCCTGGCTGGCAATCTCTGCGGAAGAGGTCGCCACAAGCGGAGGTTCCCCTATATTTATTATGCGTCACTTGGGCTTTGGACCTACTGCTGCTCTTGTTGCGCGCGCTCATGGTTCGCTCACTCGTATCAGGGGGGGGACAGCGCGTGCCTGTGCGAGACCACCTAGCGCGCGTGTAGCTGCCATTGCATCCTGGCGTCGGCTGCGGCGCTGCGAGGAAATTGCCGACATACTTGCTATGTGGGTTCGCCCTTGCGTCTGAGAATAATTTGGGCCTTATAGGCATAAGGTCCGTTTAACAGCTTTCGCACTGCAATCGTTCCCATGATGATCCTTTCAAAGGCTATGCCCTGAGATCTAAGGCATGCCCCGAGGCGGACCATAAAAGCGGAAGGGTCGTAAATGCAGCGAAATTTGGCTGTAACGTGCTTAGCTTGCCTTGGGTGAGATGCCCTGAAATATGGTAGCTCCTTGATTTATAAGAGGCTTGTCCTCTTAAGTGGTCGATTTGTAACCGGATTGCGGGCCACTTTAAACATTCCGCTAAAGAGGTCAGGACGTGAAGGACCCCCTTTCGCTTGGCCGGACGGGGTTTTTTTGTTGCGCAAAGGCGCAGGAGGTCATGAGATGAGTGAGAGCTGGAACAACCGCACCAAGCTGGTGCATGGGGGCACACGCCGCAGTCAGTACAATGAGGTGAGTGAAGCGATCTTCCTGACCCAGGGGTTTGTCTACGACACTGCCGAACAGGCCGAAGCACGGTTTGTTGAGTGCGGCCCTGATGAATTCATCTATGCGCGCTATGGCAACCCGACCGTCGCCATGTTCGAAGAGCGGATTGCCCTGCTGGAAGGGGCCGAGGATGCCTTTGCCACGGCCTCTGGCATGGCGGCTGTCAATGGCGCGCTGACCTCGATGTTGAAGGCCGGAGACCACGTGGTTTCGGCCAAGGCGCTGTTTGGCTCCTGTCTGTATATCCTCGAAAATATTCTGAGCCGTTTCGGGGTTGAGGTGACATATGTCGATGGCACCGATCTGGACCAGTGGCGTGCGGCGATGCGTCCGGACACCAAGGCTGTGTTCTTTGAAAGCATGTCAAACCCGACACTGGAGGTGATCGACATCACGGCGGTTGCTGAGATTGCCCATGGTGTGGGAGCCACTGTTGTGGTGGATAACGTATTCTCTACGCCGGTTTTTTCCAAGGCGATCGAACAGGGGGCGGATGTTGTGATCTATTCCGCCACCAAACATATCGACGGCCAGGGCAGGGTGCTCGGCGGGGTGATCCTTGGCACGCGTGAGTTCATCCGTGGCACGGTTGAACCCTATATGAAACACACGGGCGGCAGCCTCAGCCCCTTTAACGCCTGGACCCTGCTCAAAGGGTTAGAGACCATCGATCTGCGTGTCAGAGCCCAGGTGGAAAGTGCTTTGCAGATTGCCGAGGCGTTTCAGGGGCACGCGGCACTGGAACGGATGATCTATCCTGGTCTGAGAACCCACGCGCAGCATGCCCTGGTGCAAAGCCAGTTGGATGGCAAAGGCGGCACTGTTTTGTCGCTGGATATCAAGGGAGGCAAGGAGGCAGCCTTTCGTTTCCTCAATGCGCTGACCATTCCGGTGATTTCAAACAACCTTGGGGATGCCAAATCCATCGCCACCCATCCGGCGACCACCACCCATCAGCGCCTGCCGGATGCGCAAAAGACCGAGCTGGGGATTACGCCGGGCCTGGTGCGGTTCTCGGTTGGTCTTGAGGATGCCGGGGATCTGATTGCGGATCTCACCCAAGCGCTTGCCGCGGCACAGGGCTAGGGAGACTGCGATCTGGCCCGGATCTGACCATAATGGCAGATCCGGGCCAGATCCTGCCGTATTTGATTGATCCGTTTTGAGCTTTGCTGCGTAAATGTCTAAACCAGTTAAGGTGCTGCCAGTTAAATCGCAGCCAGTTTAGCTGCAGCCAGTTAATTCCCGGCGAGTATCGAGCGGTAAAAACGGAGACCTTTGTGCAATGAACATTCCTACGCGTGATGTGTCAGAAGCCCCGGATCTGCACGAGGCCGAAGCGGCGCTGATCTTGTTGCGGCGCTGGGCCGAGGCGGCGACACCGACCGAAGTTGCGCTGCTGGATCCGGCGATCGCACGGCTGCTTCCGGGGGGCGAGGTGCGCAACTACCCCGATCTGTCGCGCGACTATCCGCAGGATTTCAAATCAGACGAGGCTTACCGCGCAACGCTGCCTGATTTGCAGAACGGGCCTGCCAGCCTCATTCGCGGTGCCAAGGAGCAGATCCAGCATGTGGGCATCTCGAACTTTCGCCTGCCGATCCGCTTTCACAGCCGCGAAGGCGGCGACCAGACTCTGGAGACCAGCATTACCGGATCTGTCAGCCTTGAGGCCGACAAGAAAGGTATCAACATGTCCCGGATCATGCGCTCTTTTTACAAGCACGCCGAAAAAACCTTTAGCTTTGAGGTGATGGAAGCCGCACTCAGCGACTATCTCGTTGATCTCGAAAGCATGGATGCGCGTATCCAGATGCGCTTTTCCTTTCCGATGCGCATTGAAAGCCTGCGCTCTGGCCTGTCTGGCTATCAATACTATGATATCGCGCTGGAACTGCTGCACGCGGAAGGCCAGCGTCATAAGATCATGCATCTGGACTATGTCTATTCGTCCACCTGCCCCTGTTCGCTGGAGTTGAGCGAGCATGCGCGCCAAACCCGGGGCCAGTTGGCAACGCCGCATTCGCAGCGCTCAGTAGCGCGGATCTCGGTGGCCGTGGACCCAGAGAGCGAATGCCTGTGGTTTGAGGATCTGATTGCCCATTGTCGCCAGGCGGTGCCCACAGAGACGCAGGTCATGGTGAAACGCGAAGATGAACAGGCCTTTGCCGAATTGAACGCGGCCAATCCAATCTTTGTTGAGGACGCGGCGCGTCTGTTCTGCGAATCGCTGCAGAATGACCCCAGAATCAAAGATTTCCGGGTTGTGGCCAGTCATCAGGAAAGCCTGCACAGCCATGATGCCATCAGCATTTTGACCCAGGGGCCGTTGTTTGCAAACAAAAGCCTCGACCCGAGACTGTTTTCTACGCTGATCCATCAGGGCTGAGGCCCAGCCACGGGCTAACTGTGATCGGTCCTGGGGGGCTGCGGCGGGCTGCCTGGCGTCTTTGACTTGACAGTTTCTGCAAGGCAGGCCAACGCTCGCGGCATGTTGGATATTCGACCCGTTGGATATGTGATCGGCCTTTTGGTTGTGATCCTGGGCGCCATGATGGTGTTTCCCTTCCTTGCTGACCTGTTGGAGGGGCGGGGGGAATGGCCTGTCTTTTTGCAAAGCGGTCTCATCACTATCCTTGGCGGCGCTCTTCTGGCCCTGAGTTGCGACAGTGACAAGCACGATGGATTGAGCATTCAGCAGACCTTTTTGCTCACGACCTTTGTTTGGGTTGCCCTGCCTCTGTTTGGCGCACTGCCCCTGATGCTTGGGGCGACGGAGCTCAGCTTTACGGATGCATTCTTTGAGGCGATGTCCGGGCTGACGACCACCGGGTCGACGGTGATTTCTGGTCTTGATGATCTGCCCAAGGGGCTGTTGCTGTGGCGCGGAATCCTGCAGTGGCTGGGCGGTATTGGTATCATTGTTGTTGCAATGGTTTTTCTGCCAGAGCTGCGCGTCGGCGGCATGCAGATTTTTAAGTCAGAAGCCTTTGATACATTTGGTAAAATCCTGCCTCGGGCGCAGGCGATCGCCAAGCAGATCTCGTTGATTTATGTCGGCCTCACGGTGGCCTGTATGCTGGTCTACTTTAGCCTCGGGATGGGCGGATTTGACGCTCTCGTGCATGCCATGACCACGGTCTCTACCGGTGGGTTTTCCAACTATGATGGGTCTTTTGGCACTTTCTCGGGACCAGCAGAATATGCAGCCGCGGTCTTTATGATCCTCGCCGCACTGCCCTTTGTGCGCTATGTGCAGCTGGTGAACGGCCATACGCAACCGATGCTGTTGGACAGCCAGATCCGGGTTTTTCTTGCCACCATCCTGGTTCTGGTGGTGGTGACGGCCGGTGTTCTGGTCACGATTTTTCCGCACCACCCGGAACAGGCCCTGCGCGAGGCGCTCTTTAATATCACCTCGATCATATCGGGCACCGGCTATGCCAGCGTTGACTATATGAAATGGGGCAGTTTTCTTATTACGGTGTTTTTCTTTATCGGTCTGATTGGCGGCTGTGCGGGCTCCACCGCCTGCTCGGTAAAGATTTTCCGCTATCAGTTGCTGTTTGCCTCCATTCAGGTGCAGATCCAGCGCATTCGCTCGCCGCATGGCGTTTTTGTGCCGCGCTTTGAGGGACGACCCGTCGGGCCTGATGTTCTGAGCTCGGTGATCTCGTTCTTCATGTTTTTTGTTTTGACCATGGGCATTGTTGCCTGGGCGCTGGCACTGACCGGGCTTGATTTTATCACGGCAATTTCAGGCGCTGCCACTGCGGTGGCCAATGTGGGGCCGGGTCTTGGCGAAACCATTGGGCCTGCAGGCAATTTTGCCACGCTGAATGACGCCGCAAAATGGATCCTCAGCAGTGCGATGTTGATCGGGCGTCTGGAAATGATGGCCGTTTATGCCATCCTCACGCCGCTGTTCTGGCGCTCTTGAAACGGATCCATTCCAAAGCGCCAGGGCTCTGTGCGGGGCGTTTTACTCAGGGTCGATCAGATCATTGGCGATCTCAAACATTTCCGCAGGACGGATATGTACAATCGTTTTCTTTGCCAGGCGTTTTGATGCCAGGGCACCAGTGCTGTCAGTCCCGGTGATCTTGCCATCCATGCCGTAAATATAGCGCACTGTGCCCCCGGGCAACAGAACGCGCAGGGTAAAGGCGCCATCCTCTTTGCGCAGAATTTCAAAATTGCACTCGGTCAGGATTGCGCCATCCTGGGCTGCACAGGGCAGGTGGCCAATGGAGTTGACGCCATCGGTGCCGGCGATAGTCGCGGCGTGCGCAACAGAGCCAAGGGGCAGAGAGAGGCCGAGGGCGAGGATCGTGTGTGCAATAAAACGCATGAGCTTCTTTCATCTACTAATGTTGACAGCAGCCTTGCATCGCTGAAAGGCAGAGTAAAGTGTCCTGCAGCGCCACAAGACGCGCCTTGTCGCGAGACAGCCTGCGGCAGATCGTCGGCGTGGTGTATTGCTACAATACGCAGCCTTGCCCTTGAAACCGCCGTCGCCTAAGAGGCAGGGATCGGAAACAGCGAGCGCACGGAGACTTTTACCCATGCCCGTTCTAGTAATGAAATTTGGCGGCACTTCGGTCGCCAACCTCGACCGGATCCGGCGCGCAGCGAAACGCGTCGGCGTCGAAGTGGCCAAAGGCTATGACGTCATTGTCATCGTCTCGGCTATGTCCGGAAAGACCAATGAGATGGTCGGCTGGGTCAATGAGACCTCGCCGATGTTTGATGCGCGTGAATATGATGCGGTGGTCTCATCCGGCGAAAACGTCACGGCCGGACTGATGGCCCTGACCCTGCAGGAAATGGATGTGCCCGCGCGCAGCTGGCAGGGCTGGCAGGTGCCGCTGAAAACAAACAGCGCCCACAGTCAGGCCCGGATCGAAGAGATCCCGCCGGAAAACATCAACGCAAAATTTGCCGAAGGCATGCGTGTTGCAGTGGTGGCGGGCTTTCAGGGCATCAGCCCTGAGGGTCGTATTACCACACTGGGGCGGGGTGGCTCTGATACCACAGCCGTTGCCTTTGCCGCGGCCTTTGAGGCTGAGCGTTGCGACATTTATACTGATGTCGATGGGGTCTACACAACGGATCCGCGGATCTGCGACAAGGCGCGCAAGCTCGACAAGATCGCCTTTGAAGAAATGCTGGAGCTGGCCTCTCTGGGGGCCAAGGTGCTGCAGACGCGCTCGGTTGAGCTGGCGATGCGCTACAAGGTGAAACTGCGCGTTCTTTCAAGCTTTGAAGAACAATCCGACGAGGCCGGCACGCTGGTCTGCGACGAGGAGGAAATCATGGAATCCAATGTTGTGGCCGGTGTGGCCTATTCCCGCGACGAAGCCAAGATGACCCTGATGTCGGTTGCCGACCGTCCGGGCATTGCCGCGATCATCTTTAATGCGCTGTCCGAGGGCGGTGTGAATGTCGATATGATCGTGCAGAACATCTCGGAAGATGGCCGCACGGATATGACCTTTTCCTGCCCCACCGATCAGGTGAGCCGGGCCGACCAGGCCCTGCTGGCCATCAAGGAGCAGGGCGAGCTGAACTACGCCGAACTGGTGGCTGACAAGGCCGTTGCCAAGGTCTCGGTTGTGGGGATTGGCATGCGCTCGCAATCCGGTGTTGCGGCTAAGATGTTCAAAGTGCTCTCTGATGAGGGGATCAACATTAAGGTCATTACAACCTCGGAGATTAAGATTTCCGTTCTTATTGATCGGAAATACATGGAACTTGCTGTGCAAGCACTGCATGATGCTTTTGAATTGGACAAGGTGGCCTGATCACTCAGGGCTGCCTGCCACAAAAAGAATATGTGAACAGGGCCCATGGTCGAAAGTACTGAATCTGAAAGCCGCAAGCTGCTTGGCCGCCTGCGCGAGGCTATGGCTGGGGATAACCCCGGCCAGGCCCGTCTGGACAAGATCACCCATCTGATAGGCGACAGCATGGGAACCGAGGTCTGCTCGGTCTATCTGTTTCTTGATGACGAAACACTGGAGCTCTGCGCCAGTGAAGGTCTGAACGTCGAATCCGTGCACCAGACCCGGATGCGGATCGGCGAGGGCCTGGTCGGGCGCGTTGCCAAATTCGGCAAGGTGATCAACACACCTGATGCGCCCAACGCCAAGGGCTTTCGCTATATGCCGGAAACCGGCGAAGAGCGGTTTTCATCGTTCCTGGGTATTCCGATTCAGAGGCTTGGCGAAATGCTCGGCGTCCTGGTGGTGCAGTCCAAAGAGGCGCGCGAGTTCTCGGCTGATGCGGTCTACGCACTAGAAGTGGTCGCCATGGTCATCGCTGAGATGACCGAGCTGGGCGCCTTTGTCGGAGAGGGCGCGGCCCTGTCGCCGCTGCACCAACAGCCCGTCATGCTGCCGGGGATTGCGGCACAGGAGGGGGCTGCCGAGGGACATGTCTGGCTGCACGAACCTCGCGTTGTGGTGACCAATCCAATTGCTGATGATCCCGAACGCGAGTTGGTACGCCTCAAAGAGGCCGTTGAACAGCTGCGCGTGGGCGTCGACAAGATGCTTGAGATCTCGCAGAACGGTGACAAAGAACAGCTGCAGGTCCTTGAGGCCTATCGCATGTTTGCCAATTCCAAAGGCTGGATGCGGCGCATGGAGGAAGACATCTCGCGCGGCCTGAGCGCCGAGGCTGCTGTTGAAAAAGAACAATCACAGGCGCGCTCACGCATGTCTCAGGTGCAGGATGCCTACCTGCGTGAGCGGTTGAGTGATCTTGACGATCTGTCCAACCGGTTGTTGCGTATTCTCACGGGGCAGGGTGCCGAAACCGGAGCAGAGCTGCCGGACGATCCCATTTTGGTGGCGCGCAATATTGGCCCCGCAGAGTTGCTGGAATACGGGCGTAACCTTAAGGGCATCGTGCTCGAAGAGGGCTCGGTCGGCTCACACGCTGCCATCATTGCCCGGGCGCTGGCGATCCCCTTGGTGGTCAATACAAATCGCATCACCAATGAGGCCCTGAACGGCGATCACATCATGGTGGATGGTGAGCAGGGCGTTGTGCACCTGCGCCCAGATGACAGCGTTGTCAGCGCCTTTCGCGACAAGATTGCGATGCTGGCCCAGGCCCAGGAACGGTACGTTTCGATCCGTGAAACGCCTGCTGTGACACGGGATGGTCAGAAGATTAATCTGGTGATGAATGCCGGGCTGATGGCCGACCTGCCGTCGCTGGAAAGTTCCGGTGCCGAAGGTGTGGGCCTTTTCCGCACAGAGCTGCAGTTTCTGGTGCGCAACCAGATGCCAAGGCGTTCTGAGCTTGTTGCCCTGTACAAACGTGTATTGGACGCCGCCCAGGAAAAGCGCGTGGTGTTTCGCACCCTGGATATTGGCTCCGACAAGGTGCTGCCCTATATGAAGCCCAATGATGAGCCCAACCCAGCCCTGGGGTGGCGCGCCATTCGGGTTGGTTTGGACAAGCCCGGCATCATGCGGATGCAGTTGCAGGCCCTGATGCGGGCGGCCAATGGGCGTCCTTTAACGGTAATGTTTCCCTTTGTCGCCCAGGCCGAAGAGTACCGTGCGGCCCGGGATGAGGTCACCAAAACACTGGAACGCGAACGTATTTTGGGCCACGCCTTGCCCGAAAGCCTGGAGATTGGCGCCATGCTGGAGACACCCTCTCTGGCTTTTGCACCGCAAAAGTTCTTTGATGAGGTCGGCTTTATCTCCATCGGCGGTAACGATCTGAAGCAGTTCTTCTTTGCTGCGGACCGCGAAAATGAACGCGTGCGCAAACGCTATGATAGCCTGAATGTGAGTTTTCTCAGCCTGATCGAGCAGATTGTTGAACGCTGCGCCACCTCGAAAACACCGCTCAGCTTTTGTGGTGAGGACGCAGGGCGGCCGATTGAAGCCGTCTGTTTGGCGGCAATGGGCGTGCGGACCCTCTCGATGCGACCCGCTTCAATTGGACCTGTTAAGTCTTTGTTAATGAGGGTTAACCTTGAAGATTTGCGTGGGGTTATCTATCGGTCCCGCCATCGGGGCGATCAATCTGTCCGGGATGCCGTCATGCGCTACCTGCGCGAAATTTGAGGTTTGGCTGCATTGTGCTGGCCTTGGTTTGTTTCTTGGCAGAGGCAGAGGCAGAGGCAGAGGCAGAGGCAGAGGCCTGCAGCCGCTGAGCTGAATGACGGCGCTTCGTTCCAGCGTTTTTCTTAAGGTATAGTCCCGCAGCAGCCAGGCCACCCTGGAAACCTACGTCTTATCCCCAGTCTTTTATCGTGAAATTCATGAGAAAATGCGGAAATATTAAGAATAAATTTACAATTATCAACTTTTCACATCTTAGGGGCGATAGGGTGAAACCTTTTGTCCACGTCTGCCGCTGACTCGCGAGATATCCCGTCGTGTTGATCTGGGGGGCGTCAGGGAAACCGAACTAGGGTCTGGTGTGATTTCAATGTTGTGCACAAGATCTTCCCTGATTTTTCCACTTAAGAAATCCCATTAACATTTTGTTAATAAAGTGAGAAGTGGCTTATCCCCAAAATTCTCGCAGGCCTTTCAGTGACGCCCCGACCTTCTGCTGTCCTTCCGTTTCGCAAGAACTTGACAGGTGCAAAGCTCGGGTGCAGATCCAGGCCTAAATTAACTTCAAGCATAAAACTTTAAGCTTGAAGTTTTTGAGGGCTGACCTATCCTGACTGTAATATCCAGAGTCAGGGGAGAGTGGGCCATGAAAGTTGCATGTTTGGGGGGCGGCCCGGCTGGGCTTTACTTTGCGATCTCATTGAAATTGCGGCAGCCCGAGGCCGAGGTGACGGTTTTTGAGCAAAACAAGGCGGATGACACCTTTGGCTGGGGCGTGGTTCTGTCGGATGATGCACTGGAAAACCTCAGCAAGAATGACCCCGTCAGCGCCCAGGCCATCAAAGAGAGTTTCGCCTATTGGGACGACATCGCCGTGGTGCAGGACGGGGTGCGAACAGTCTCTCAGGGCCACGGGTTTGCTGGCATCGGCCGCAAGAAGATGTTGCTGATGCTGCAGGAGAGAGCCCGCGAGCTTGGCGTTGATCTGCAGTTTGAAACCCGTGCAAAACCGGCTGCGGCCTATCAAAAAGACTATGACGTGGTTGTTGGCTGTGACGGCTTGAACTCGTCCGTACGCAGTGAGTTTGCCGAACACTTTAAGCCCAATATCGATGTGCGGCCCTGCAAATTTATCTGGTTGGGAACGCATCAGAAATTCGATGACGCCTTCACGTTTGTGTTTGAAAACACCAAACACGGCTGGGTCTGGATTCATGCCTATCAATTCGACGATGACACGGCGACCGTGATTGTTGAATGCTCTGGCGAGACCTGGGAGCGTTGGGGTTTTGAGGATATGTCCAAGGAAGAGATCATTCGCACTTGCGAAGAGATCTTTGCCGACCACCTTGGCGGCCATAACCTGATTTCAAACGCCGATCACTTGCGGGGATCAGCGGTCTGGATCAATTTCCCGCGGGTTCTGTGTGACAAATGGCACCACGAGAATGTTGTCCTGCTGGGAGATGCCTCGGCCACGGCGCATTTTTCCATCGGATCTGGCTCACGCCTGGCCTTTGACAGCGCCATCGCGCTGGCCGAGCTCATCTCATCCGAGGATAGTCTTGAACGGGCTTTTGAGCGCTATCAGGAAGAGCGTCGTCTTGATGTGTTGCGCCTGCAGTCAGCGGCGCGCAATTCGCTTGAGTGGTTTGAGGATGTTGAGCGCTACCTGGGTATGGACCCGGTTCAGTTCAACTATTCCCTTCTCACACGCAGTCAGCGGATTTCACATGAAAACCTGCGCTTGCGTGATCCAAACTGGCTGAAGTCAGCGGAAAAATGGTTTCAGGAAAAAGCCGGTGCGCCCAGTGATGCGCCAGTACGGCCGCCAATGTTTGCCCCCTATCAGCTGCGCGACATGCGCCTGAAGAACCGTGTCGTCGTGTCTCCAATGGCGCAATACAAGGCGGTCGATGGCTGCCCCACAGACTGGCATCTCATCCACTATGGTGAGCGGGCCAAAGGCGGCGCCGGGCTGGTGTATACCGAAATGACCTGCGTGAGCCCCAAAGGCCGCATCACCCCGGGCTGTCCCGGTCTCTATGCGCCAGAGCATGAGGCGGCCTGGGCGCGACTGGTGGATTTTGTGCATCAAGAGACAGATGCCAAAATTTGCTGCCAGATCGGCCACTCGGGTCGTAAGGGGTCGACCCAGGTCGGTTGGGAAACCATGGATGCGCCGTTGCCAGCGTGGAACTGGGATCTGGTCTCGGCTTCCGCCATTGCCTGGTCACCACAGAATGACACCCCGCGTGAAATCAACCGTTCGGAAATGGACCAGATAAAGGCTGAATTTGCGTCCGCCACCGAGATGGCGGCGCGCTGTGGCTTTGATATGATCGAACTACATGCGGCGCATGGCTACCTGATCTCCTCGTTTATCTCGCCAAAATCGAACATTCGCTCGGATTCATATGGCGGCTCGCTGGAAAACCGCATGCGCTATCCGCTTGAGGTCTTTGCAGCCATGCGGGCGGTCTGGCCTGCACAAAAACCGATGTCCGTGCGGATTTCTGCCACGGATTGGCTGGGCGACGAGGGCGTGACGCCAGAAGAGGCGGTGGACATTGCGCGGGCTTTCTCAGAGGCTGGTGTAGATATTATCGATGTCTCGGCCGGGCAGACCTCCATTGAGGGCCAGCCCGTATATGGCCGCATGTTCCAGACGCCGTTTTCCGACCGGATCCGCAATGATGCGGGGCTTGCCACCATGGCGGTTGGCAATATCTATGAGGCAGACCATGCCAACTCGATCCTAATGGCGGGACGGGCGGATCTGGTCTGTGTGGGTCGGCCGCATCTGGCAGATCCCTATTGGGCGCTGCATGAGGCCACCAAGATCGGCGACCGGTTTGGGGCATGGCCGCTGCCCTATCAGGCTGGGCGGGATCAGTCCTGGCGCCTTGCGGACCGCGATGCAGAGGTGATCCGAGCATGAGCTTTGAGGGAAAACATGTTGTAATCACTGGTGGAGGCTCGGGTCTGGGTGCCGAGCTGGCGCGCCAGTTTGCAGGCAAAGGCGCGCGCGTGACCATTCTTGGCCGTCGCCTTGAGGCCCTGCAGGAGGTTGCGTCACAGACCGGGGCTTTGCCGCTGTCTTGTGATGTAACGGACCGGGCCAGCCTTGATCAGGCCCTGCATGCGGCCACGGTATCAAACGGCGCGGTCGCTATTGCAATGGCGAATGCTGGTGCAGCCCCGTCGCAACCGTTTGAACGGATGACGCCGGAGGATTTTACGCAAGCATTGGGCGTCAATCTTCTAGGGGTCTTTAACCTTTGGCAGGCCTGTCTGCCTGCAATGAAGTCTGAGGGCTGGGGGCGTCTGATCGCCGTGGCCTCAACCGCTGGTCTAAAAGGATACCCTTATGTTTCAGGCTATTGCGCCGCAAAACATGGCGTGTTGGGCTTGACCCGGTCGCTTGCCATTGAACTTGCAAAGACCGGTGTGACGGTGAATGCGCTCTGTCCGGGGTTCATTGAGACACCTTTGCTGCAAAACTCTCTGGATACTATCGTGGCCAAGACCGGCATGTCGCCTGAGCAGGCTGCCAAATCCCTGCGCCGGGGCAACCCACAGGACCGCTTTATCCAACCAATTGAGGTGGCAGAAGCCGCTTTGTGGCTGGCCAGTTCCGGGGCGGGGTCGGTCAACGGTGCAGCCCTGCCAATTTCGGGGGGCGAGATATGAGCAGATCGGATACCTCAAAAGATCGCCTGCGGCTTTGGCTGCGGGTGCTGAAGGCGACGCGCAGTGTCGAAAACGCGGTGCGCGAGAACCTGCGCCAGAACTTTGCCACCACGCTGCCGCGCTTTGACGTCATGGCGGCGCTGACCCAGCACAGGGACGGGCTGAAGATGAGCCAGCTCTCGACAGTGCTGAAGGTTTCCAACGGCAATGTGACCGGAATTGTTGAGCGCCTGGTCGATGATGGACATGTGTTGCGCGAAAAGGTGCCCGGTGATCGCCGCGCCAGTCGGGTGCGGCTGACAGAGGCCGGAGAGGCGGAGTTTGCCCGGCAGGCAGCGGCCCATGAGGCCTGGATTGATGAAATTTTCGCCGATGTCGCCCCTGAGGCGGCCCAGGGCATGGCCGAGGCGCTCGATGAGGTGGCCCGGCGATTGGAAAACAAGGACAGCACAACATGACCCAGATGGATACCAAGCATTTTCTGTGCAAGATCGAAGGTGGCATCGCCACGGTCTCGCTGGACCGCCCCGAGCGCAAGAACCCGCTCACCTTTGACAGCTACGCTGAGCTGCGCGACTGGTTTCGCGATCTGCACTATAATGATGAGGTCAAGGCCGTGGTCTTTGCCTCCAACGGCGGCAACTTTAGCTCTGGCGGTGATGTGCATGATATCATTGGCCCCCTCACCAAGATGAGCATGAAAGAGCTGCTGGCCTTTACCCGGATGACCGGCGATCTGGTCAAGGCAATCATCAATTGCGGCAAGCCGGTGATTGCAGCCATTGATGGCATCTGTGTTGGCGCGGGCGCGATCATTGCCATGGCGTCGGATCTGCGCATTGCCACGCCGGAAGCCAAGACCGCCTTTTTGTTTACACGCGTCGGCCTTGCGGGCTGTGACATGGGGGCCTGTGCCATTTTGCCCCGCATCATCGGTCAGGGCCGTGCGGCAGAGCTGCTCTATACTGGTCGCTCCATGAGCGCCGAAGAGGGCGCCGCCTGGGGCTTTCATAACAAGCTGGTCGCAGCCGCGGATCTGAATGCTGAGGCACAGGCGCTGGCGGCGCGTATCGCAGCGGGGCCCAATTTTGGCAATATGATGACCAAGACGATGCTGGCACAGGAATGGTCGATGTCGATCGAGCAGGCCATCGAGGCCGAGGCGCAGGCTCAGGCGATCTGCATGCAGACGGCAGATTTTGAGCGCGCCTACCATGCCTTTGTGAACAAGGAAAAACCCGTCTTTGAAGGGGACTAAGAGGGCGCGACATCGTGCAATGGATAAATGCGCGATGGCAATGACACAGGTGCGGCGCGGAGGGTGAAGACCACCAATCCGGCCAAGAGAGGACAGACATGGCGGATAAGACATTTCTCAGCTGGCCGTTTTTTGACGAAACCCATGGCGCACTGGCGCGCGACCTTGATGTCTGGGCCTCTGAGGCCCTGGCCGGGATCGACCACAGCGACACTGATGCGGCCTGTCGTCGCCTTGTGGCCTCCCTTGGTGAGGCCGGCTGGGCGCAGCATAGCGCCGCGATGAGCGGCGAGCGTCTGGATGTGCGCACACTCTGCCTGATCCGCGAAACTCTGGCGCGCCATGATGGGCTTGCTGATTTTGCCTTTGCCATGCAAGGTCTTGGTACTGGTGCGATCTCGCTCTTTGGTACGCAGGCACAGCAGGCCGAATGGTTGCCGCTGACCCGCAGCGGCAAGGCGATTTCTGCCTTTGCCCTGACCGAACCCCAGTCGGGATCGGACGTGGCCAACTCCACCATGACGGCAACCCTGGACGGCGACCACTATGTGCTGAACGGTGAGAAAACCTGGATTTCAAACGGCGGCATTGCAGATGTCTACACGCTGTTTGCCCGTACCGGCGAAGCACCGGGGGCCAGGGGGCTTTCGGCCTTTATCGTGCCTGCAAACCTTTCGGGGTTTGCGGTGGTGGAGCGCCAGACTGTGATCGCGCCGCATCCTTTGGCGACGCTGCGCTTTAGCGATTGTCGCATCCCTAGGTCAGCGCTGCTGGGGCAGGCTGGCGGTGGGTTTAAGATCGCCATGTCGGTGCTGGATGTGTTTCGCTCCACTGTGGCGGCGGCTGCATTGGGCTTTGCCCGCCGTGCGCTGGATGAGGCGCTGGAGCGGGTCTCGACCCGTCAGGTGCAGGGGTCGCCTCTGTTTGAATTGCAGATGGTGCAGGGGCATATTGCCGATATGGCGCTGGATGTGGATGCGGCGGCCCTGCTGGTGTACCGCGCGGCCTGGGCCAAGGACAGTGGCGCGCCCCGCGTCACCCGCGAGGCCGCCATGGCCAAGCTGTTTTCAACCGATCAGGCGCAGCAGGTGATCGACAAAGCGGTGCAGCTGCACGGTGGCGACGGCGTGCGCCATGGTCAGAAGGTTGAAGAGCTTTATCGCGATATCAGGGCCTTACGTATCTATGAGGGGGCTTCGGATGTGCAGCGGGTGGTGATCGCGCGCCAGACCCTTGGCGCCTATCAGGCTGAAACAGTCCAGGCCGGACCCAATTCGTCCAAACCGCAGGGGGGCAATTGAGATGCTGAGTGTTAGCGCCCATAGCGATACCTTCACCCGCGATAACCTGCCGCCCGCAGAGCAATGGCCAGAGTTTCTGCTGCAGGGGTTTGACTACCCCGAGCGGCTGAATGTTGGGGTGGAGCTGACCGATGCCATGGTGGGCAAGGGATTTGGCGACCGCACTGCTCTTATTGGGAATGGCCGCAGGCGTACCTATAAGGAGCTGACGGACTGGACCAACCGCCTGGCCCATGTGCTGAGTGAAGATTTGGGCGTAAAGCCCGGAAACCGTGTGTTGATCCGCTCGGCCAACAACCCGGCCATGGTGGCCTGCTGGCTGGCTGCAACCAAGGTTGGCGCGGTGGTGGTGAATACCATGCCGATGCTGCGCGCAGGCGAGTTGGGACAGATTATTGACAAGGGTGAGATCGGCCACGCGCTCTGCGACACCCGGTTGATGGACGAGCTGGTGCTCTGCGCTGAGGACTCTGCCTACCTGAAATCCGTTGTGGGCTTTGATGGTACCTCTAATCATGATGCCGAACTGGATCGTTTGGCGCTGGAGAAATCAGTAACCTACACTGCCGTCGAGACCGGGCGTGATGATGTGGCGCTTTTGGGCTTTACCTCAGGCACCACGGGCTCACCCAAGGCAACGATGCATTTCCACCGCGATCTGTTGATCATTGCCGATGGCTATGCGCGTGAGGTTCTGGATGTGCAGCCAGAGGATATCTTTATCGGCTCGCCGCCTCTGGCCTTTACCTTTGGCCTCGGTGGCCTCGCGATCTTTCCCTTGCGGTTTGGCGCCGCGGCGACCCTGCTAGAGAATGCGTCACCGCCGAACCTGATCGAGATCATCCAGAAATACCGGGCCACGGTTTGTTTCACCGCACCAACAGCCTACCGCGTGATGTTGCAGGCGATGGAGGAGGGGGCGGACCTCAGCTCGCTGCGGGCTGCGGTTTCAGCTGGGGAAACCCTGCCTGCGCCGGTTTACGATGACTGGATTGCAAAAACCGGCAAGCCAATGCTGGATGGCATTGGCGCCACCGAAATGCTGCATATCTTTATCACCAACCGGTTTTCCGACCATCGCCCCTCTTGCACAGGTAAGCCGGTGCAGGGCTATCAGGTCCGTGTTCTGGCCGCCGATGGTGCCGAGGCGCCGCGCGGCGAGGTCGGGCGTTTGGCCGTAAGGGGCCCTACCGGTTGCCGCTATCTGGCAGATGATCGCCAGCTGAGCTATGTGCAGGATGGCTGGAACGTAACAGGCGACAGCTTTATGATGGACGCGGACGGCTATCTGCATTTTGCCGCCCGCAACGACGATATGATCATCTCGTCGGGCTACAATATCGCAGGCCCTGAGGTCGAAGCAGCGCTGTTGGGTCATGACGCGGTGGCGGAATGCGCCGTGATTGGCGCCCCAAACGAGGCACGCGGTGAGATTGTCGAGGCGCATGTGGTGCTCTCACCGGGGCATAGTCCGTCCGACGCACTTGCCAAGCTGCTCCAGGATCACGTAAAGGCCAGCATCGCGCCCTTTAAGTACCCGCGCTCGGTCGTTTTTGCCAAGGAGTTGCCAAAGACGGAAACGGGCAAAATTCAACGCTTCCGTCTCAAGGGCTAGCTGCTTGTCTCAACAGGACACATAGGGAGAGGCTGGGCGCCGTGCCGTGCACCATAAGGCGGCAACGCGCTGGCCTGTCCTTTCCTGTCCTTTTGTTATGCTGCTTTAGCGCCCAGTTTTTGCGCTTTCCGAAGCCAGCCCTCGACGGCCATTTTCTTGGGGTGCGAGGCCGGGGCAAAATGCGTGGTTTTGACCGGCTTTAGGCCGATGAACCCAAGGATCTGCCGCTCAATTTGATTGATCATGGCCTTTTTGTAGAGCAGCGACAGGGCCCAGCCCGGGGTGTCTGATGTTACGAAAACCCGGCCGCTGCGGCCTTTCAGCAATGGCGCAGGAATGCCCATCGTTGTGTTTCTTGGATCAAAAGCTGTGCCTGGCAACAGGGCGCGGTCAAACAGTCCTTTCAGCTTTGCTGGCAGCCCGCCCCACCACATTGGCGTGGTCAGCACAAAGTGCTCGCACCATTCCAGATCGCGCATGACCCCTTCTAAATCGGGCTCGAGTGGTTTGATCTGGCTGTAGCCGGCAAAACCGAAATCAATATCAAACTGCAGATCGTTCAGGTGGGTCAGGCGCAGCTCATGGCCACTGCCTTCGGCGGCGCGATGATAGGTGAGGCTCAACTCTTTCGACAGTGACGTCTCGGCAGGATGGCCGTTGAGAATAAAGATTCGGGTCATAAGGGGCTCCAAAACTGACTTTGGTCACTTATTGGCGCAAAATTGACCGCAGTCAATAATTATTTGACCGCAGTCAATTTTGCGCACCCGCACGGCGAAAGGGCCAGCCCTGGCTGCTCTGTGTTTTTGTATTGGACGAAACTATCCTGCCAGAGCTAGGTGCGATGTCAGCGTATCAGGGCAAGACTAGGGGAACTGGGGCACGGGGTCGCCATCGTGCCATTGTGGATATTTCTGCATGATCGCCTCAAAGCGGGCGCTGGTCAGAAACCGGTCAAGCCAAAGCTGCAGTGCGGGCCAGGGCTGCTGGTCAAACCATGGTTTGTCGATAAAGGCAAACTGGCGCACGAAGGGCAAGATTGCGTAGTCAGCAATCGAGGCCTGATCAAAGATCCAGGTGTCAATTTGCATGTCCAAAGCGGCCAAAAAACGGGCGGCTTCCTGACGTTGTATGTCCGGGTCGGCCTCGGGGTAGCGGCTGGCGTATTTGGTCTGGTCCAGTGCGGTCTTGAAGGGCCCGTCAGATCTGGCGATCCAGTCCCACCCAGCCTCGGGCATAGACAACCAGCCTTCCGGGTCGTTTTGCTGCAAGGCCCAGACCATGATGTCCAGGCTTTCGTCGATGGCCTGGGCATTGGTCACAAGACACGGGACGGTCCCACTGGGCGATGCCTGCAAAAACGCTGCAGGCTTGTCCCGCAACACCACTTCGCGCAGCGTGACGCTATGGGCCGCAGAGGACAGCGCAAGGCGGGCCCGCATCGCATAGGGGCAACGGCGAAAGGAGTAGAGAATACTGGTCATGAGATCTGACTTTTTTGTCCGGTGTTATACCGGAGGAGCTGGAGCTGATCTGGCCAAAGAGCAGGATTTTGGCCGCTTTGTCGAGAGGCGGGCAGAACGTTTTTGCCGCAGGACGCGGCGCAGGCCTTCCTTTCCAGATTGTGCGCGGCTACTTCTGTCTGAAGTGTTTCAAAAGCTATAGGGGCGCGCGGCCACATGACTTCTTTTCCAAAAATCTGGTTTCTGCGCCACGGGCAAACGGAATGGAACGCTGAGCGGCGCATCCAGGGCCAGCTGGAGTCCCGGTTGAGCCCGCTGGGGCAATCCCATGCGCAGCAACAGGCCGTTTTGCTGCGCCCCATTTTGATGCAGGCACCGGATTGTTTTGCTTCGCCGCTTGGACGCGCCCAGGAGACGGCGGCTATTGCTTTGGCCGGGACGGATTTTGCCACCGACCCGCGTCTCGCTGAGGCCGACGCGGGCGCGCTGCAGGGGCTCACCATGATGGATGTGGAGAGTCGTTTCCCTGAGATCTGGGCTGCCAACCCCAAACATCTGGATCTTTTCTGCGCCGCGCCAAATGGCGAAGGCTATACGAGTTTTCATGCGCGAATTCTGTCCTTTATGCAGGCTTTAACAGGGCCATCCGTGGTGGTTGCGCATGGATTGCTGGGGCAGGTGATGCGCGGTATTGCGCAGGGGCTGTCACGTCAGCAGATGGCCGAACTCTCTAATCAACAAGGCTGCATTTATCTGCTGGAGGACGGCACCGAGAGGCTTTTGCAATAATCATTTTTTTGAAAAAAATGCCGGTGCCCCTCTTGCGCCGGACCCGGTCTTTGGCTAAATCCCAGCGTGTCGGGTGATTAGCTCAGTTGGTAGAGCGCTTCGTTTACACCGAAGATGTCGGGAGTTCGAGCCTCTCATCACCCACCAGACACCGCCCCCCTTAAAATTGTGCCTGACTTTATTAATGTAGGTGGATTTTTCACGTTAACGGCTTTGCAAAAGTGCTGCCGTTCTATGGGCTGCAGCCGAACCACCTGATGCGCCGCCTGCTGGCAGATCTGCGTCAAATGAGGTGGCCGCCGCGCCCCTGTCAGGATTGCGCCAGTTGCCGTCAGCCCCACCTTGCGGCCGTCACTCTCACAGCCTCGCTAGGCAGGAGTTGGCAAGAGAGGGACAGGCTGGTTCATACCCGTGAGGGCATGAACCAGATCCGCAGGCTTTGGCTCATAGCTGTGAAAGGGGTGCCACAGCAGAAAACAACTGACATGCGAAAACAACTGCCATGAATTGCAACTCTGTTGCAGGCCTGCCGTGTCGATCAGGCGTAGCGCTCGTACTCCTCATCAGGGGCACTGCCCTGGCCAAAGTCCTGCGCGTTGCCTGCATCAGCTGTGCTGCGGGCAACGGTGAAATGCGCCACAAGTTCCGTAAGGCGCCCGGCATCGCTTCGCAACATATGGCTGGCAGCAGTAGATTGCTCTACCATTGCAGCGTTTTGTTGCGTGACTTTGTCCAGCTCGGTAATGCCGATATTGGTTTCGTTCAGGCCTGTGGCTTGCTCCGTCGCACCATCGGCAATTTCGGAAACCAATTGAGAGATATGGCCAATCTGCGTCACAATGGATTGCAAAGCTTTGCCTGCGCCCCCGACCAGTTCAACACCAGAGTCCACCTGTTTGGAACTTTTGCTGATCAGATCAGTGATTTCTCGTGCGGCAGCCGCAGTCCGTTGCGAAAGGCCTCTGACCTCGGAGGCAACAACGGCAAAGCCACGACCGGCATCGCCTGCGCGCGCAGCCTCTACACCCGCATTCAGGGCGAGCAGGTTGGTCTGAAAGGCAATGTCATCAATCACACCGATGATCTGGGCGATCTGTTTTGAGCTGGTCTCAATATCCTGCATCGCAACCACGGCACTTTCGACAATCTTGCCGCTGGCTGTTGCCTCGGCTTTTGTCTCTTGTGTTGTGGCCTCAGCAGAGCGCGCCCCTTCTGCAGCCGAGCGGACACTGGCCGTCAGCTCGTCCAAAGCCGCAGCCGTTTCTTCCAGCGTCGCAGCCTGGCTTTCGGTTCTGCGTGACAGATCGTCTGACGCCTGACTGATTTCTGACGCCCCATTGCGGATCGAGGACGACACGGTGACCACTTCAACCACGGTGCTGCTCAGGGTTTCTGCGGTGCTGTTGAAATCCGCCTTTAGCTGGTCGTAGCCCGCGCTGAGTTCCTGGTCGATCCGATAGGTCAGATCCCCCTTGGAAAGATGCGCAAGACCGTCGCCAATGGCGGCCACGGCCGCAGCTTGCTGGGCCTGATGCGCGGCTCTGTCGGCCTCGGTTGTCTCGGCCAGTTCCTGCCTTTCAACAAGACCATCGCGAAACACCGTCAGGGCCTTGGCAATCCGGTGGATTTCATCGCTGGCGCGGTCAAAGCCGAGAATGGGGCTCAGGTCGCCTTCGGCGAGGCGTTCGGTTGTTTGGCTGATGGCATTGAGGGGGCGCTGCACCAACCATTGTGTCAACAGCAGTGCCGCAACCAAAAGCCCGCCTGAGAAGGCCAGAAGATATTCGAGATTGGCCTTTGCTTCGCTCACTTCAGAGGAAATTTCACCGGCCATGACGCCAATTTCGCCCAGACTTTCTGATCCCAGCAAGGAGGCCTGGCCTGCAATCTGCAGCACGATGTTTGCGGTTGATGCTGCTTCGACCTTTGCCGTTGCATCCGCGGTGATAGACGCGATTCTGTAGGCTGACAGCCCTTGTTCAGGATCTGCCAGGGCCGTGATCGCACTGAGAGGGGCGTCAACCACGCCATCGCTAAAGCCTATAAAGCCATTGAGCGCATCTGCGGCGCGTTCCAGGGAGGTCGCGGCCAGACGGGTTTCGTCAACACCGGGGGAGGTTACCACATCCAGAGCGGCAACTTGGAAACTGCTGATCCAGGTGTTGATCTCAAGAAGTGTGTTGAGAAAGCCAACTTCATTGTCGATCAGGCTTTGAATGGCTTCGCGGTTGCCGGTGCTTGCGTCATCTGCGGCGATTGTCAGCTCAAAAACCATATCATCAACAGACGACGCAAGGATCGCGTCGCTGGACTGACGTGCTGACAAGACTGCCTGACGCAACTCAGCTGTTTGGTATTGGCCGCTTTGAATTGCATTTTCAAGCGTTGTGGTGGCCTCACGAAGTTCCGAAACCTCCACGACTTCTGCTGCACTGGTCTCAAGTGTATCCAAAGCGCCAGAAAGCCGGACGCTTGAGGCTTTTGCCAAATCTGAAAGAATGGCAGCCAGGCTGCTGTCTTGTGCGCTGCCAAGCGCCAGGGCGACACCGGACAACAGATTAAACTCTGCACGCGCCTCAAGAAGGGTTTGCAGCGTGGTGAATTTGGTTTCCACCAGGTCCAGAAGGGTGGCATCAATCGAGGTCATCGTGTCCTCGCCGCCGGTTGTCAGATTGAAATAGGCATCATCCGCGATCTCGACCAGCGCACCCTGCAGCGTGCTGCTCAGAGCCTGCAGTTCTGTCGTCTGTGCCATCACCCAAGCTGAGTTTTTGAAAGCAATCGAACGGGCCGAAATAGAGCCGGTGAGCGCGGCCTCAACTGCTGCAACATCTTTGGAAAACTCCGGGCGCCGGGCCTCGGGCAATTTTTCAACGACAGTTTCCAGCAGGAGGACGGCATCATTCACTTTTTTCGTCGCGGTCTCCAGCACTTCAGGTGCCTCTGCCAGCATGACCGCAACCATAGCATTCTTGGTTTTACTTGCAGCCCCGATAAGCTGGGTACTCAGCTCCATTTGAGGCAGCTTTTCCTGGGCCAAACTGGTCATGTCGCCAGAGATGCGCTCGAAGGCAAAGAAAACTGCAAACCCGCAGGCAGCGGATGTGGCTGCCATGGACAAAAGGATCAGGATCATCTTGGCCCTGATGCTGGAAAGCGGATGGCGGCGGCGGCGTTTGGCTGTCTTGGGTGGCTGTTTCGGCATTTTGCTACCTGTATTTCCAGAACTTGGGGTCATCTGCCCGGAAACCGGGCAGATTGTGTTTGTAAAGACGCGCTTGCGCCTTCACGCAATTTTGCGCTTACGAGCCGCCACCGGACACAACGGGCTGAAAGCCGCCATCCTTGGTGATTCTTGTCAGGAAAACGCTGTCCATGCCCTGATTGTCATCAGGTCCAAAGGTCATGGTGACGCCGCCAAAATCGACAGTACGAAGGCCAGCCAGGGCTGCAAGGAAGGAGGTCCGTGTCAGATCCGTACCGGCAGCATCCAGAGCAGCCAGGGCCAGGCGACCTGTCAAATAGCCTTCCAGGGTTACAAAACCTGGTTCCGCAGCTGGGTCAGCTGCCTTCAGGGCCTGCTGATACTGGGCAACGGCTGGCACCGAAGCATCCCAAGGAAAAGGAACGACCTGGCTGATGATCACATCTTCACCTGCATCACCAAGTTCCTTTGCCAGCGCATCGGAGCCAACAAAAGAGATGTTCACGAAGGTCGGGTTGAACTTGAGTTTGCGAGACAGTTTGATGAACTCGGCAACAGGTTTATAGGCGCCCACCATGACAACGGCATCTGGTTTTGCCTTTTTGATGGTCAGGAGCGCTTTTTTCACCGCGGTTGTATTTCGGGTGTAGGTTCCTTCGGCTATGAGCGTCATGCCACGGCTTTCCAAAGCGGCGGTGACGCCCGCCAGACCTACACGGCCAAAACCATCATCCTGGTACAGCAATGCAATATTCTTCATGCCCTTTTGGTCAACCAAATACTCAATCCAGGCTTCGGTTTCGGCAAAATAGGTGGCGCGAACGTTAAAGATGTTGCCGTGGCTCGCGTCGCGCAGGAAACCCGCACCGGTGAAGGGGCCAACAAAGGGAATATTGGCTTCGGTCGCGATTGGCTGCGTCGCAGAGGCGGTCGGCGTGCCGACAGCGCCGATCAGGCCAATGTGATTGTTGCCCTCAACAACGGACTTTACCAGAGCAACGGAGCGATCCGGCTCATAGCTGTCATTCATGCTTTCCAGGGTGATGGTGCGTCCATGAATGCCACCGGCGGCATTGGCTTCTTCAAAGGCAGCCAGCATGCCAAGGCGCATACCCTGTCCCAGGGCAGCGGCTGGACCTTCAAGAGCGGCGACCTGTGCAAAGGCAACAGAATTGCCGGACACGCCTTCTTCCGCAGTTGCGAGAACTGGCAGTGCCGCTAAAGCCGCAGCAACCAAGATAGACTTGTTGAATGACATCGTTTGGACTCCACAAAAAAATTTCATGGGGTCGAACATGCATGCGACATGTTAATTTGTGCGCAAGACGGCCAAAAATGTGCGTAAAATTGTATGGGCCGTCCAAGCCCGCCAGCCTGATCTTTTGGTTTGGCCAGCCCCTGTTTCTTTTTTTGATTTGGCAGTCCAGAGACACCTGCCTTTCAAAAGGCGGGCCTGTGCAGGTTTTTTGCAAAATAGGAGGCTTGATCCGGTTTGCGTTTTCAGGTCCCGGCATAGCTTTGGCGCAGAACAACATCATGCATCATTGTTGTGAGCGTCGTCAGGTCGAACACAGGGCGTTTAATCGCATGTTGTAGCTTTTGTGCATAGGGCGGCAGATCGGTGCATTCCAGCACCACTGACTTGATGTCTGGTGCCTCTTCAATCAGTCGGCAGGCTGCGGCCTGAACTTCGGCTTCAATTTTGTCCAGATCCATAGAATTACGTTCGTTGCGCAAAATCACCGATGCGAATTCCTGCGTATCTTCAAGGCCCTGCACGGCGATCGGCACCCCCGAGGCACCGGCGCCGTCAATGTGCTTTTGCGTCAGCGCGGCGGCAGAGGCGGTCAGCACGCCAACGGGCGCCCGGGTCATCTGGTAGGCCAGCGGAACCTGCAAAAGCGACGAGAGGAACACCGGAACCGAGACCGATTGCGCAATCTCGCGCTGGAACATGGCCAAAAAACCACAAGACCCGGTAATGGCTTTGACGCCCTGTTTTTCAAGCCGAATGGCAGCGGCAACAATTGGCTCCAGCATGTCTGGTGACGGGCTGTTTAGCAGTGCTGGCACCGTGATCCCCTGCAGGATTTCATAGGTCGTGGTGAAGGGCAGGGAGGAGGGGTTCTTGATGTGCCCCGGCGGCTTTGGGAAATAACTTTCCAGCGAGAGCACGCCAATCGACAGACCGCAGATATTCTGCCCGCCACAAAGAACTGTCATCTTGGAAACCTCTCAAAACCGATTTGGAGAATAGGGGGTTAGGTCGATATTGGCTGGAACACCGGACGCAATATCGGCCACGATTCGGCCGGTCTTTGGGGCCATCATCAAGCCATAGTGGCTGTGGCCAAAAGCGGTTATCAGACCCGCAAAGCCCTCGATCTCACCAATGCAGGGAAGACTGTCGGGCAGGCTGGGCCTTTGGCCCGACCAGGTGCTGATCGTTTCGCAGGACAGGCCCGGCAGCAGGTTTTTCCCAAGTTTCACGAGCCCTTCAATCCTCTTTTGATTGATCGGCGCGTCCAGACCAGCAAACTCGGCGGTTCCGGCGACGCGCAGCCCCTCCTCCATTGAAGAGGCTACGAATTTCATGTCCATATCCATGACCGAATGGGTCAGCTGGACGCCGGGATCGGCAAAGGAGACGTGGTAGCCGCGCTCTGCCTCCAGAGGAATGCGAATGCCCAGAGGTTTCAGCAGCTGTGCTGACCAGGCCCCAATGGCGAGAACCAGCTTGGGGGTGTGGTGACGTCCTGAGGCTGTGACATAGCTCCAGCCTCGCTCACCCTGTCCCTGTCCCTCTGGTCGTATCTCTGTGACCTCTTCGCGGATGATTTCGCCGCCCAGGCCCCTGAATTTGTCGGCCAGAACGCTGCCCAGACGCCCCGGAGAGGTGGCCCGGGCCTGTCCTTTCAACAGAATCGCGGCCTGAAAATCATGGCTCAGATCTGGCTCCAGATCGCGCAGATCGCAAGCGCCTATCCGCTCTATCGGCGCGCCAACCTCCCGCCGCATGCTGTACTCGGACGACATCGTGCCGGCGGCTTCGGCGCTGCGAAACGCATGCACGTAGTAGCTGTCGCGCAACAGCTGCTCTTGTCCTGTGCCCTGCAAAAGGCTGCGAAACAGGCTGACATTGTCACGGTTCAGCTGATCCATAGCTTTGGAGATCCCGCCAATCCGGCTGGCCCGGCCTTCATAGAGAAACCGCAGCCCCCAGGGGGCAAGACGCGGCAGGTAGCCGGGCCGCACAGTGACCGGACCCAGCGGATCGAGCAGCCAGCCAGGAACCTTCTTCCAGAGACCCGGCATCGATTGCGGCACAACCGACCAGGGCGAGATGACCCCGGCGTTGCCAAACGAGGTTGCCTGCCCGGGGGCATCACGGTCCAGCAAGCGAACCTGCAGGCCTTTTTCAAGCAGCGCCAACCCGGTGCAAATCCCGACAATGCCAGCTCCCAGAACGGTCACATCAATGTTGTTTTTTTCTGGCATCAGATGATCGCTTTTGAACGTTTTTGACTGGCCAGCTGCTGCATCAGGGCAGGGGACATGACAATCAGGGCCAGGATGTCAGAGTTCAGGCTGGGCGCGACGAGGAACAGGCCGCCAAGGGCCATCAGCGCTCTCCACAGCCCGCTGAGAGGTGCGAGGAAATAGCCCGACACGGCTGTGGCGATTGCAAAGACGCCAAGGGCACAGGTCACGGTGACCTGCAGAAAACTGGTGAGGGTGAAATACTCTGGCAACACGATCAGCATGGTTGGGGCGTAGACAAAGACCATCGGCACCATCAGTTTGCCCAAGCCCAGCGTAAAGGCGCTGAGACCGGTGCGAAACGGGTTTGATCCGGCAATCCCCGCTGCCGCATAGGCCGAGGCGCAGACCGGTGGGGTGATTTCGGAGATCACACCGTAGTAGAGCACGAACATATGGGTGGCGAGTGGCGGCACGCCAAGCTGTGACAGCGCGGGCGTCGCAACCGCCACCAGCATGATATAAAGCGCGGTTGTCGGCAGACCGGCGCCCATCAAAATACAGGCCATAGCGATCAGAACCAGCGAGATGAACTGCTGCAGCGCAGGCTGGCTGAAGGCCTCGATACTGGTCCATTCCACCAGCGGCGCCACACTGGCCGCCAGATCCGCGGCCCCCCCCGTGACCATAAAGCCCAGGCGAAAGCCAACACCGGTGGTGTTGATCACCCCCACGACGATGCCCACCGCCGCCGAGGCGGCCCCAACGGCAAGCGCATACTGGACGCCGACGTGAAAGCTGTCGAACAGATCGCCAAAGCTCTGGCGTTGGTTGCGGTGCAGGGTGCCAAGGATGGTCAGACCTGCGAGAACGCCCGCCATACCCGGGCTGTAACCCTCGCCGGAATAGGGCGAAGCCTTCCAGAAGATATAGCCGAGAAAGGCCAGCGGGATGATCAGCGAGGCGGGTTTGTCAAAGGCGCAAAAGCCAACAATGACGCAGAGGATCAACCCGACAAAGGCCGCCATGTTTGGCGAATAGCCTGAGAACAGCACCACCAGCAGGGCTATCAGCGGAATAATGGTGAACCAGCCATCCCGCCAGACCTGCACTATTTTGGGCAGCTCTTCCTTGGTATATGTCGGCAGGTTCAGCTTTTTGGCGGTGAAGTGCACAATAGACATCACACCAATGTAGTGCATCAATGCGGGCACGATGGCCGCGATCACGATGGTGGTATAGGGCACCTCAAGATATTCAGCCATCAGGAACGAAGCGGCGCCCATAATCGGCGGGGTGATCTGGCCACCGGCCGAGGCCGCAGCCTCGACACCGCCGGCGAAATGGCCGGGATAGCCCATTTTCTTCATGTTGGGGATCGTCAGCGAACCTGTGGACACGGTGTTTGCGATAGAGCTGCCTGAGATGGTGCCAAAAAAGGCGGAGGACACCACTGAGACTTTGGCAGGGCCGCCGGTGTAGCGCCCTGCCATGATCATGGCGTTGTCGACAAAGAACTGCCCCAGCCCCATCCGCTGCGCCACCACGCCAAACAGCACGAAATGGAACACCACGGTCGAGACCACCCAGAGGGTGACGCCAAAGATGCCTTCGGAGGGGAAATACATATTGTTGACGAACTGACGCCAGTCGACGCCGGGATGTTTCAGGATCTGCGCCGGCATGTAGGGGCCAAACAGCGCGTAGGACATGAATACCAAAATGATCAGCGGCAGCACAAAGCCAATAGTGCGGCGGGCGATCTCCAGCACTGTCACAACCAGCACCGAGCCAAAGAATACATCCAGCCCCGAAGGGTCTCCCTGCCGCATTGCCTGTTCAGGCAAATCAAAGCCAAAGCCGGCAAAGCCGCGCCAGCTGAGCCACAGAAACAGCGAGGCGGCAATGGCCAACCCGGCCAGCGCCCAGTCGTAGAGCGGCACATTGCCCGGTGCTAGCGGTGAGGAGCCGCGCCATTCCAGCGCGCGGGCGGATTTGATCAGGGGAAAGCCGGTAAAGATGAACAGAAACAACCCGGTCAGGTGAATGCCCATATGCACGTGGTCCACCGGCGTGCCAAACCCGGCCGTCCACAGGTGGTAAAGCGCAAAACAGATCATCGCCCAATACAGCAGCTTGCTGATCACAGGGCCATTGTCACGGGTGTTCAGAGCAGAATCGTATTTTTTTTCAAGCTCTTCAAGCGCCTTGTTGTCGAGATGGGATTGCAATGGCATCGCAGGGCTCCTGCTTCGGGGGCTGGTATTCAAAATGTGCTGATAAAAAAAGCGGCAGCGGTGGGAGTTCCGCTGCCGCCATCGGCCAAAGAGGAGAGTTTACTTCAACAGGCCGACTTCGCGATAGAAGCGCTCGGCACCCGGGTGCAGCGGCACGCCAATGCCCTCCACGCCGTCCAGCGCGGTCTCCATCGTGATGACTTTGCCCTTGGGGTGGCCGTTATCCAGCAGCTTGCGGGCTGTTTTCGACCACAGCGCCTTGGTGATCTGATAGACCAGCTCTTCGTCGATATTGGCGTTGGTCACCATAATACCCGAGACGGCGACGGTGTTCACATCGTATGGCACGCCGGGATAGGTGCCCGCAGGGATTTTTGAGGGAATATAATAAGGCACCGTCGTGTTGGCCTGCTTCACCTCTTCATCCGTGAAGTTATAAAGCTCCATGCCCTTGGTGTTGTCCAACTGGATCATGGCCGCAACCGGGGTGCCGGCCGCATAGAAATAGGCATCCAGCTGCCCATCGGCCAGACGTTCCGCTGACTGGCTGTTGTTCAGCTCGGCCGCACTGATGTTGTCGCGGTTGACGCCGTGGTCCCCAACGATCAGCTCCACCGCGATCTGGGTGCCAGAGCCTGCCTGCGCGATGCCGACGCGCTTACCTTTCAGATCACCAAGGCCATTCAGAGCGGCCCCCTTGGGCATCACCAGATGCAGATCTTCCGGGTAGAGATTGGCAATGATCCGCAGGTCAGGTTTGGCGTTGCCCTCGTATTTGCCGACGCCGTGATAGGCAAAATGCAGCGTGGCGGCGCCGGAAAGACCAGACTCCATCTGCCCCGCCTGAATGGCGTTGACATTATGTGCCGAGGCATTGGTCGACTGCGCAATAGCCACCAGGCCCGGCACGCCGCAGTTGCCGCCCTCTTCGCAGGCCCGAGAGCCGGGTGGGTTTGAGATCGCATTGGCAATGATGCCACCGATGGGGAAATAGGTGCCGCCGGCGCCCCCTGTGCCGATGCGGAAAAAGGTCATTTCCTGCGCCACGGCGACGCCGGTCATCATCGTGCAGGCCAGCGCGGCCCCTGTGATCTTGGCAAAAATACTCATGTCGTTCGTCTCCCAGTTCTTTTTTGTGCGCCCCATGTCATCCGGGACTGCCAGCCTAAAATGCAATTTCTCAAGGGTGCAGGCGCAGTTTAATAAATGCAAACTCGAAATATTATGGTATCCATAAAGATCTTTTATGCATTGGGGGGTGCGATGAACTTGCAGCAGCTGGCGACTTTTCGCGAAATTATGAAATCGGGCTCTGTCAGCCAGGCTGCGCGCAACCTGCATCGCACCCAGCCCGCTGTGAGTGCCTCTTTGAAAACGCTGGAGGAGGGCCTGGGCATGGCCCTGTTCCTGAGGGAGGGGCGCAGGCTGGTGCCGGTTCCCGAGGCGCAATACCTGTTGGCTGAAGCCTCGGAGGTGTTGGATCGGTTGAGTGTTGCGGAGCAGAACCTGACCGCGTTGCGGGACCGCAGAACTGGCCGGCTGCGCGTGGTGGCCATGCCTGGACCCTCGGCCTATCTTCTGCCCGAATTCATCAGCAGTTTTATCGCGGACCGGCCCGAGGTGCAGGTGTCTGTTGCGACCCGTAGCTCGCTGCAGGTGCGCAATCTGATTTCGGCGCAGGGCTTTGATGTCGGCTTTTGCGATCTTGAGGTGCTGGAGGGGCCCGACCGGCTGTTTTTTAACGAGGACATCTCTAGCAACTGCCTGTGTGCCTTGCCCTATGATCATCCGCTGGCGGCCCAGCCCATTGTCACGGCCAGGGATCTGGATGGCCACCCGATGGGGGCGCTGCAGCCGACGCATTCGACCTTTTCCAACACGCAAGCGGCGTTTGCGGCCGAGGGCGCGGACTTTAATATTCGCATAGATATGCAGTATTTCCTGCCGCTGTTCCCGTTCATTGAGGCGGGCCAGATCTGTGCTGTGGTTGATGTGCTCAGCGCCTATTCCTATCTGCGCAGCAAGGGCGATGCGGCGCGCATCGTCTTTCGGGCGTTCCAGCCGGATGTTCCATTTGGCTACTCGATACTGACGCCGCATCAACGGCCACTCTCTCGTCTGGCTGAAGAGTTTGTGACGCAATGGAGGAGCTGGGTGTTGCACGCCATCGCGCGGGCTGGTCAGCCAGGCTGACAGGTCTCACTCTGGCCGTGTGCTCTGGTAAATTGCTGGTGGCACCGCTGTCCGCTTCTTGGTCATGTCGCTCTCTTTGGCGCGCTTTGGGGCTTTTGCTGGTGCTGGAAAGGCGAGCGCAGGGGCGGCAGAGGGGATATTCGCTTTCAATTTTGGGGAAGACTCTTTCGAAGCCATGAAAATCAACTGGTTAGAGCGTGAAAGTGATTTTTTTTGACCAAAGCGGAGAAAATGGCAAAACACCGCTTGACGATCCCCGAGCGCTGGGAATATTACAGCCCAACATTCAGCGGCGACGTTGGATGGGCAGCACGCGGTTGTAGCTCAGCTGGTTAGAGTACCGGCCTGTCACGCCGGGGGTCGCGGGTTCGAGCCCCGTCAACCGCGCCACTGCTGCCTGCCTGATTTGGGCATAACCAAATCCCGCTCCGGATGGAGAATGTGGTGTAAGCCACTGTGAAGAGAAAATGCGCGGTTGTAGCTCAGCTGGTTAGAGTACCGGCCTGTCACGCCGGGGGTCGCGGGTTCGAGCCCCGTCAACCGCGCCACTTTTCTTTTGACGCCTTGCCCGTTTGGGCAGCCTGAAAAGGCAAAGATGCGCGGTTGTAGCTCAGCTGGTTAGAGTACCGGCCTGTCACGCCGGGGGTCGCGGGTTCGAGCCCCGTCAACCGCGCCACTTTTCAATCTACACTTCATTGCGATGAGAATACTTCTGTGTGCGATTTCCACAGAGAAAGCACATGCGCGGGCCTGTGGGCTGCAAACTGTCTGGCCGTAAGCCCCCGAACTCAACATGGGCCTGTCATAGTCCCACTTTGGCATAGTCCCCATTTGGGCTCCAATTGGGGTCGTGCGATCTATGGCGAGTTCAGGGGGGGCTGTCACGGAGAAGGTGGCACTGGCTCAGCGGTGGTGTCGTGGCGCCACTGGGTCAACTCGGTGTTGAGCCACTTTGTCAAACGTTCCATGTCTGGTGTTTTGTGCGTTTCAATATGGTGCAGCAATACGCGAACGCCATGTTGATATCCCGCTCGATAGCTTTCTTCCGGATCACTTTGATTCCCTTCAAAACCTGCCGGTCGCTTGAACTTGCTCTGTGTCATTACTCGTCTCCAATCGTCGAAATCAGGCATCAGAGGCCAGTATCGCGAATTTTTGATAAGTAATTCTTAAGCGCAAAGGCTTTGCGTCGCCCAGGCCAGGGGGTGGTTTTCTGAGGCTGGCAGCCAGGGTGTTCAGAGACCCTGACCCGATCAGGTGGGGCGAGAGAGAAGCCAGACTTAAGACAGCGATAGACCGGAAAAGAGCCGGACGGGGTGTGCCCGCCCGGATTTTTGGTCTCGCCTACTTTGTCAGGGCGTCCAGAATGCGGGCCCAGGACCGCATGCCTTTGTGGAAGCTCTTCAGGTCATACTTTTCATTCGGGGAATGGATGGCATCATCATCGTTGGCGTAGCCTATGAGCATTGATTCCATGCCGAGGATGGATTTGAAGAAGCCTGCAATCGGGATGGAGCCACCCATGCCGCAGAACACCGCTTCGCGGTTCCACTCATCGCTCAGGGCGCCGCGGGCGGCCTCGAACTCTGGACGGGAGATGTCCATCACAGAGGCGCGCGAGCCTTCCATGTCATTGTCCCAGACCACTTTGCAGTCGGGCTTCAGCTGGGCTTCGACATGTTTGCGGATGGCGTCGCGCAGCGCGTCGGGGTCCATGTCGCCCACAAGGCGGCAGGTGATCTTGCAATGCGCTTCTGAGGGAATCACGGTTTTGGATCCGGCGCCATTGTAGCCGCCCCAGATGCCGTTCACCTCCAGCGTTGGGCGGGCCCATTGCTGCTCCAGGATGGAATAGTCGTTTTCGCCGTGCGCCTGCGTGTAGCCCGCATTGTCGAGGTAGTCTTTGGCGTCAAACCCTGAGGCCTCCCATTGGCGCAGCAGCTCTGCAGGAACCTCATGGACACCTTGATAGAAGCCATCAACGGCCACAGCGCCGGTCTCTTCGTCATAGAAAGAGGCGATGATGCGTGAGATTTCCCGCAGCGGGTTGAGGCCGGGGCCGCCGTAGTGCCCCGAGTGCAGATCGATGCGCGGGCCCACGAGGGTGAATTCGTCCTTCAGCATGCCGCGCAGTTGCGAGGCAATCGAAGGCACACCGCGCGACACCATCGAGGTGTCACAGATCAGGGCGTAATCCGCTTTCAGCTCAGCGGCATTTTCTTGCATGAAGGGAATCAGGGACGGGGAGCCGGATTCTTCTTCGCCTTCAAAGAAAAAGGTGATGCGACAGGGCAGGGAGCCGTGAATGGCCTTCCAGGCGCGGCAGGCCTCGACAAAGGTCATCAGCTGGCCCTTGTCATCTGACGCGCCACGGCCCCGGATCACGGTGCCATTGGGGGTCTCTTCCAGGTGTGGCTCAAACGGTGGCGTGGTCCAGAGGTTCAGCGGGTCGACCGGCTGCACGTCATAGTGGCCGTAAAACAGAACATGGGGGGCATTGGTGTTTTCTTCACCGATATGGCCAACCACCATGGGGTGACCCGGCGTGGGGCGTTTTTCCGCCTTGATGCCGATCGTCTTCAGGTCGGCTACCAGCCAGTCAGCGGCCTTGTCACAGTCCGCCTTAAAGGCAGGATCGGTGGAAATGGATTGAATGCGCAGCAGCTCCAGCAGGCGCTCGGTTGCGGCATCAAGGTCAGTGTCAATCCGATCAAGCACGTCGTTTAGCGACATCGTTTTCTCCGGCAGATGAAGGGGGTTGAGAGGGTCGATTGCGCAGACCCTAGCAGCCCAAAATGCGCAGGACCAGATCTGCCGGAGGGAGAATTCTGAGGTGCATCCTGCCGAAGGGTAGGGGAAAGGGCGGCCTGGCGAATCCATTTCGCACCGCTATGAGACGCGCCTTAGGTCGCGGGTGACAAGGGGTGTTGTGGCGGCATAACAAGGAGCTCAAAGAGGCCTCATAGTTTCCAATATGCTGCATTTGCCGGTTTTGTCGCAGCCCGAGCGGCGCAATTGGCGGGAAAGCGGGCGCAGCCCGTCTTGTCGGGCTTTCGCTATAGGTCTATTTGACCTGTATCAAAGTTGCGAAGGGCCTGTGTGCGTATCCGGTTGAAATGGAGACGCGCATTTGCTACTCATTCATTAATGTGAATGGGTTTTGACCCAGGAACTGCGCCAAAGATACACAGCCTGCGCTTTTCAGATGAGCGCCTCAGAAAGCTATGGAGAAGCCGGTGGACTATTCCGCGAAACTTGATGCTGCTATTGATCGTCTCCATGATGAGGGTCGCTATCGCACCTTTATCGATATCGAGCGCAAGAATGGCCAGTTTCCGCATGCGGTCTGGACCCGTCCGGATGGCAGCAGTCAGGATATCACGGTTTGGTGTGGTAACGACTATCTCGGCATGGGGCAAAACCCGGTCGTGCTGCAGGCCATGCACGAGGCGATTGACGCCACGGGAGCAGGCTCTGGCGGTACGCGCAATATCTCGGGCACCACTGTTTATCACAAACGACTTGAGGCCGAGCTCGCGGATCTGCATGGCAAGGAGGCGGCTCTGCTGTTCACCTCTGCCTATATCGCCAATGATGCGACGCTCTCAACGCTGCCAAAGCTGTTTCCGGGGCTGATCATCTATTCCGATGCGCTGAACCATGCCTCGATGATCGAAGGTGTACGGCGCAATGGGGGCGCAAAGCGTGTTTTCCGTCACAATGATGTGGCGCATCTGCGCGAACTTTTGGCTGCGGATGATCCCAAGGCCCCCAAACTGATTGCCTTTGAATCGGTTTATTCCATGGATGGTGACTTTGGTCCCATTGAAGAGATCTGCGATCTGGCGGATGAATTTGGTGCCCTGACCTATATTGATGAGGTGCACGCGGTTGGGCTTTATGGCCCACGCGGTGGCGGTGTCACCGAGCGCGATAACCTTGCCCACCGGATTGACATCATCAATGGCACCCTGGCCAAGGCCTATGGCGTGATGGGTGGCTATATCGCTGCCTCGGACAAAATGTGCGATGCGATCCGCTCCTACGCGCCGGGGTTTATTTTCACCACCTCGCTCTCCCCTGCCGTGGCCGCAGGTGCCGCCGCGTCGGTGGCCTATCTGAAAGAGGCTCCTGAGCTGCGTGAAAAGCATCAGGAACTGGCCAAAGCATTGAAGCTGCGCCTGAAAGGGCTAGGCCTGCCAATCATCGACCACGGCAGCCATATTGTTCCGGTGATTGTTGGCGATCCGGTTCACACCCAAAAGCTCAGCGATATGCTGCTGTCTGAATTCGGCCTCTATGTGCAGCCGATCAACTACCCGACCGTGCCACGGGGCACCGAGAGACTGCGCTTTACTCCCTCGCCAGTGCATGGCCCCGCTGAAATCAATCAACTGGTCAATGCAATGGACAGCCTGTGGTCGCATTGTGCGCTGAATCGTGCCGAATTGGCAGGTTAACGCACAGACATGTGTGCAAAATGGTTGAGTGTGTTATGTTTCCATCAATGAAAAGGCGCAGGTGAATCGCTGGGGTGATTCGTTTAGCGCCGAAAGATGTCGGATACGGCAGGCTAAGATGGGACAGCGGGCATGATTAGGCGCCTCACTTTGCGCAAATCTAAGGAGCATGAGAACTCATCTGCTCCTAAGAGCTTCGATGATTATGAATTGCGCCTTGGCGATATGATGCGCGGAGAGCGCGCAACCATGGGGAAATCCCTCCTGGATGTTCAGCGCGAGCTTCGCATCAAAGCCTCCTATGTCGCTGCCATCGAAAATTCTGACCCGTCTGTTTTTGACACCCCTGGGTTTATTGCCGGTTATGTGCGTTCTTATGCGCGCTACCTGAATATGGACCCGAATGTTGCGTTTGATACGTTTTGCCTGGAAAGCGGCTTTACTGTCGCTCACGGAATGTCTTCCGAAGCCTCATCGCGCCGTCCTGTGGCCACGCAGATTTCTTCTGGCGGTGGTTTGGGCAGTGGGGCTTTTACCTCGCCGACCACGCCTTTTGCGCCGGCCGTTGGCGGTCTCTTCAGCCAGGTTGAACCCCGTGCCATTGGCTCTCTTTTGGTGCTTGTCGGGCTGATTGGCGGCATTGGCTATGGCGGGTTGAGCATTCTGAAAGAAATTCAGCAGGTGCAATTTGCGCCAGTTGAACAGACTCCGCTGGTTTTGGCGGATGTTGACCCCTTGCATGCGGCGCGCCGCCCTCTGGGAGCTGAGGCTCTGGCATCTGTCGGGAGCGATCCTGCAGCTGAGGCGCTGGACCGTCTTTACCGGCCACAGGCGCTGGATGTGCCGGTTCTGACCGCACGTGACGCGCCAATTGCCACGCTTGACCCACGGAGCCTGGGCAATTTTGCCGTGCCTGAGCTGCCAAGCCTGACGCTCGCCGAGGCGAGCCTGCCTGCGACCGGCCCCTTGGGCCAGGCTGTGCCGCAGGTTGTAGAAGACGTGACGCCAGGGGTCGAAATGGTTGCAGTACGCCCGTCCTGGGTGCAGGTGACCTCTGCCGATGGCTCTGTCATCTACGAGGCCATTATGAACGCTGGCGACAGTTTCACAGTGCCCCTGACCGAAGAGGCGCCCAAGCTGCGGACCGGCGAAAGCGGCGCAATCTATTTTGCCGTCAACGGTGGCCATTTTGGCCCGGTTGGTGAACGCGGTCAGGTCAGCAAGAATATTGACCTTTCGGTTGATGGCGTGTTGGAGCGCTTTGAAGTTGCTGATCTGAAAGACGGCAAAAACAGTGCGCTGGCCACAATGGTTGCCCAACTGCAGGCACAGCCCGCCTCCGAATAGCCTGCCTTCGGCTAATTCCCTTCGCAATCGTTCTTCGGTGCAGGTCTGTGGGTTCAGGCCTGCAACCATTGGACCTGTTTTTATTGCGCCTGTGCTGGCGATAGCCGTCTGTGGCGTCATGAAAAGAAAGCCCGCCGATAAAACTCACCGGTAAATTCCACTGAGAAAATTCAAAGAGAAGCCCACTGAGTTGCCCTGCGGCTCTGGGCCCCCATTGCAGCGCGTCGGCAGAGACCGTATCTATCACGCAACGAGGATCAACCGGGATCAGCCTGCATGTCCATGAATCACATCCGTCCCTGGCGCAATATCGAGCGCCGCAAAAGCCGCCAGATCCATGTCGGCAACGTTGCAATCGGTGGCGATGCACCGATTGCGGTGCAGACCATGACCAATACGCTCACCACCGATGTCGCAGGCACCATTGCGCAGATCCAGGCCTCGGCTGAGGCCGGGGCGGATCTGGTGCGGGTTTCGGTTCCGGATGAGGCCTCGTCAAAGGCGCTGAAGGAAATCGTGGCCGAAAGCCCGGTGCCGATCATTGCAGATATCCATTTCCACTATAAACGTGGCATTGAGGCCGCCGAGGCCGGCGCCGCCTGTCTGCGTATCAACCCAGGCAACATCGGCGATGAAAAGCGTGTGGCAGAGGTGATCAAGGCAGCCCGCGACCACGACTGTGCCATTCGGATCGGCGTCAACGCGGGCTCGCTGGAAAAGCATCTCCTTGAGAAATACGGTGAGCCCTGTCCGGCGGCGATGGTGGAAAGTGGCCTCGATCATATCCGTATTCTTGAGGATCACGACTTTCATAATTTCAAGATCTCGGTGAAGGCCTCTGACGTCTTTATGTCCGCAGCCGCCTATCAGCAGCTGGCCGATGCCACGGACGCCCCCATCCACCTTGGCATTACCGAGGCGGGCGGCTTTGTCTCCGGCACCATCAAATCTGCCATTGGCCTTGGCCAGCTATTGTGGATGGGCATTGGCGACACTCTGCGTGTCAGCCTGTCGGCGGACCCGGTCGAAGAGGTCAAGGTCGGCTTTGAGATCCTCAAATCCCTTGGGCTGCGCCATCGTGGCGTCAATATCATCTCGTGCCCCTCCTGTGCGCGGCAGGGGTTTAACGTGATCAAGACCGTAGAGACGCTGGAAGAGCGGCTGGCACATATTCGCACGCCGCTGAGCCTGTCGATCATTGGCTGCGTGGTGAACGGGCCGGGCGAGGCACTGATGACCGATGTTGGCTTTACCGGCGGTGGTGCCGGGGCGGGCATGGTTTATCTCGCGGGCAAGGCCAGCCACAAGATGAGCAACGAGGCCATGGTTGAGCATATTGTCGAAGAGGTCGAGAAAAAGGCCGCTGAAATCGAAGCTGCCGAGGCGCGCGAGGCCTGAGGTCCACTGGGATCAAAGCCGATGCAGGACCACCTGCAGGACCACGCCGCAGGAATTCAAAGGGCGCCTTACTGGCGCCCTTGCTGTTTTCAGGCGACGGTGCGCAACAGGATCAGCTGTTTTCTTCGCGCTGCTCTTCGACGATGATTTTCAGCTGGTCCGCAGGCAGGTAGCCCCGCAGCAACTGGTTTCCCAGAACAAAGGTCGGCGTGCCAGATATCGCAAGCTCTTGCGCCAGGGCTCGGGTGCTGCGCAGCTCGTCGGTTACGGCATCACTGTCCATGGCGGCCAAAATGGCGTCGCCGTCCAGTGACAGCCCTTCGGCAAGACGGCGCATGGTCACTTCATTAGGCTCGCCCCCCATTTCCATCAAGGCGTCATGAACCTGCTCATAGGCGTCATCTCCGGCCAGCTGTTTGGCCGCCACGGCAAAGCGGGAGGCAAAGACTGAGGCCTCACCAAGGATAGGGAATTCCTTTACAATCAAACGGATATTGCCGTCTTCCTGCAGGAGTTTTGCCACTTCGGGAGCAGCTTTGCGGCAATAGCCACAGCGATAATCCATGAATTCGACCAGCGTGATGTCGCCATCCGGATTGCCGCCAACCCAGGAAAATCCATCGTTGTGCAGCGCTTCCAGGTTGGCCGCGACGAGGTCTTCGTCCCGCATGGTTTCCGCCTCGACCTGCTGTTGCTCCAGCAGATTGACGGCCTCCAGAATGACTTCCGGGTTCTCCATAAGGTAGGCGCGCACTTCGGCGCCAAAAGCAGTGCGTTCATCTTCTGACATGGCGCCAAGATCAAAGGCCTGCGCGGGCAGGGTGCCCAGCACAAGTGCCAGCGCGGTTGCAGCCCCTGTGACCATGCGTGAAAGAGGTTTCATCGTCTTTTCCTTTTCTGACTCTGTTCAAAGGCCAGCAATACATCTTGTGCCCGCCGCCAGGTGGCGGAGCCACGTGGTAAAAGTGCGGTTGCACGTTTTGCATGAAGGCCTGCATCTTCGAGACGTCCAACCAGGGCGTATCGTTCGGCGGTCACCAGCGCTGCCATACCGTTTTGACCCGTTTTGGCATAGGCTTGCGACATATCTCTTAGCAGCAGGGCGTTTCTAAAGTCCAAACTGCGTGATTTTTCCATTGTTTTCAAGGAGGCTTTCGCCTCACCTGCCGCCAGTTGAGCACGGCCAAAGCTGGCCAACACCAGGGCATCCGACGGGGCCAACTGGACGGCCTGACCAAAACTCGCCTTTGCAGCGGCCCAGCGGCGGTTTTCAAACAGGATCTGGCCCTTGAGGTCATAATAAAAGGCATCCTTTGGCCGGATGGCCAAAGCGCCGTTGACTGCGGCGAGGGCTTTTTTCAAATCATTGCGCCGGTGGTAGGCGATGGCCTGCCGCATCAGGCGGATATCTTTGTGTGTCTCTTCAGTGGCGCGGCGCAGGCTCCATTTTGGCGAGCGGGTAAAGGCAGAGAGCTTGCCACGCACCCGCGCGAACCAATACTGGGCCTGCGGGTCAGGTGTGCTGTTATCGCCATAGGCGGCCACAAAGGCTTCGGCGGCGCGAATCCGGTCGCGGCTCAGAGGGTGCGAGCGCATGTAGGGGTCCTGATTGGCCGTGCTCAACACTTCCTGACCGGCAAAAATGCGGTGCAGGTCGACCAGTCCCTGCGGGCTGATACCGGCGGATTTCAGAGAGCCTGCGGCGGTGCGGTCGGCCGATGATTCTTCGGCGCGGGTATGGGACAGAAAGCCGCGCACAGCCGAGGTCTGACTGCCAATGGCAATGCCTCCGGCTGCTTCACTGGCGCCTGCGGCGGCTGCAAGAACCGCGAGGGCAAGGCCCAGACCGGCCGCGGTGCCTGCGGATTGCAGGTTTTGCATCCGCCGCGCCAGATGGCCATTGGTGATATGGGCCGCCTCATGGGCGATCACCGCTTGCAGCATCTCGGGGCTGGTGACCTTGAGGATCAGCCCGTAGTTGATAAAAATGGTGCGGCTGTCCACAACGAAGGCGTTGAAGTTGGAATCATTCACCAGCAGAACCCGCACGTGTTTGGCATTCAGACCTGCCGCACGCAGCACGGGTGCGGCCAGCCGGGACAGACCCTGTTCGATATCCGCATCCCGCAACAGCGTTATGGATGCCGCCTGCACGCAGGTGACCGTATAGGCAAGGATGCAAAACACCAAAGCTGGGATTGACGCCAGCCGGGAGAAACGGTCAAAAGTCATGCGCGCACCATGGGAGATCAGCATGCGAAACTCAAGCAGGTCAAACGTCGATCCCTTCATTGTGATGGATGTGATGGAGGCCGCTCGTCTGGCCGAAGAAAATGGCCGTCACATTATTCACATGGAAGTGGGACAGCCTTCAACCGGCGCCCCGATGGCGGCGCGACGCGCCCTAGCGGATGCGTTAAACAACAACACCCTGGGCTATACCGTGGCGCTGGGGCTGCCGGCCCTGCGCAAACGCATCGCCAGGCTTTATGGCGAATGGTACAATGTCGACCTCAACCCGGACCGCGTGGTGGTGACGCCGGGGTCGTCGGGGGCCTTCCTGCTGAGTTTTACCGCGCTGTTTGACAGTGGAGACCGGGTGGGGATTGGGGCGCCGGGCTATCCGTCGTATCGCCAGATCCTCAAGGCGCTGGGGCTGACGCCTGTGGATATTAGGACCGCGACGGAAAACCGGCTGCAGCCGGTTGCTGCGGATTTGGCAGGTCTTGATTTGGCCGGGCTGATGGTGGCCTCGCCCAACAATCCCACCGGCACCATGCTGGACCATGCGGCCCTCGGCGATTTGATCGCGGCGACGCAGGCACAGGGCGCGGCCTTCATCTCGGATGAGATCTATCATGGGCTGGAATATGAGGCCAAGGCGGTCACAGCACTTGAGCTCACAGATGACTGCTACGTGATCAATTCCTTTTCCAAGTTCTTTTCCATGACGGGCTGGCGGGCAGGCTGGATGGTGGTGCCCGAAGATCATGTGCGGGTGATTGAGCGCCTGGCGCAGAATATGTTCATCTGTGCGCCGCATGCCAGTCAGGTCGCGGCGCTGGCTGCATTAGAGTGTCAGGATGAGATGCGCGAAAACCTTGCTGTCTATGCGCGCAATCGCCAGCTTATGCTTGAGGGGCTGCCGCAGGCAGGTTTTGACAAGATCGCGCCGCCGGATGGGGCCTTTTATGTCTATGCGGATGTGGCGGATCTGACCTCAGACAGTCGCAGCTTTGCGAGTGAGATCCTTGAAAAGGCCGGCGTTGCCGTCACGCCGGGGTTGGATTTTGACCCCATGCGCGGCGCCACGACGCTGCGGTTTTCCTACGCGGGCTCAACCGAGGACATCATCGAAGGGTTGGCGCGTCTCAAGACCTTTATGGCTGCGCGCGGCTGAAATCCGCTGTCAGGGCAGCCAGGGCATTTGATTTCTCCCAAGGGGGACGTCTAGGCTGAACACAAAACCTCTCTTGCCGCGTGCGCTGCCTATTTGGCCGCACTACGATGCAGAGGGCAACACGAGCACGGAACAGGGGCAGCAACTCTATGGGCAGATTGAATGCGGTGATGACGGTGCTTTGGCTGAGCGCCGGATGCCTGATGGCGCCTGTTGCGATGGCACCCTTCGTGATGGCGCAGGAGTTCAGCGGTCTGGCCCGTGTGGATACTGAGACCTCGCTTATCAGTGACGTGGGCGGCGGCGCGGATATACGCCTTGGTCTCAGCCAGGGCGTGCCCTACCGGCTGTTTACTCTTGAGGGGCCACCCCGACTGGTGCTGGATTTTCAGGAGGTTGATTGGCAGGGCCTCGACACAGAGGATTTCCTGACCGGCGACAGCATCGCCTCGGTGCAATTTGGCACCTATATTCCAGGCTGGTCGCGCATGGTGCTTGAGCTTTCAGAACCTATGACAGTGCGGGCTGCAGAGCTTGAAATAGATCCGGTGAGCGCAGGTGCTGTGCTGAAGGTCGCCCTGCGAGCGACGGATCCTGAGCAATTCAAACGCTTAGCCGGGGCACCGCAGGATCCCCGTTGGGATCTGCCTGCGCCGCAGCTGTTAAAGATTGCCCCGGAGCGGGATGAAAATGCCCCCCTTTTGGTGGTGCTGGATCCGGGCCATGGCGGCATTGATCCGGGCGCCGAGGCGGCAGGGGGTATTACGGAAAAAGATTTGATGCTGCAATTTGCCCTCGAGTT
Source organism: Phaeobacter sp. SH40 (assembly GCA_965641885.1). GTDB lineage: Bacteria > Pseudomonadota > Alphaproteobacteria > Rhodobacterales > Rhodobacteraceae > Pseudophaeobacter. The sequence goes on from OZ282574.1 coordinate 1,300,122, forward strand.
GGGCGAGGTTCTGGTGCGCTCGGGGCAGTTTGAGGTGCAGGTCACCCGCGATGGCGACTATTTTGTCTCGCTGGAACGCCGTACGGCGCTGGCGCATCAGGCCGGCGCGGATCTGTTTATCTCGTTGCACGCGGATTCCTTGTCGCAGGGCCATGCGCATGGCTCTACGGTCTATACCCTGTCGCAAGAGGCGTCGGATGCGGCCTCAGCCAGCCTGGCCGAGCGGCAGGACCGTGCCGATCTGCTGTCGGGCACCGATCTGAGCCATACCGATGATCTTGTCACCGGGGTGATGCTGGATCTGGCCCGCCAGGAAACCCAGCCGCGCAATGTGGCGCTGGCCCGCGCGCTGGTGACGGGGCTAAAGGCCGAAGCAGGCCCGATCAATCGCAAGCCGCTGCGATCGGCCGGGTTTTCGGTGTTGAAATCGGCGGATATCCCGTCGGTTCTGATCGAAATCGGGTTTCTCTCCAGCGCGCGTGATCTGGCCAATTTGCAAGATCCCAACTGGCGGCATCAGACCGCAAGAGGGCTGCTCAAAGGGTTGATCGATTGGCGGATCCATGATGAGGCGCAACGGTCCCTGGTCCGACAGTAAACTGAACCGGGAGCTGTACATGGAGCGGTACCTGCGGGTTTCAAAACCGGTGTTTTCGGGCCTGACAGCACGCAGAGGCTGTCAACAAGAGCCGGGCGGGGCGCGGCAGGGTGATTTTCCCCCTTTGAAGGCATTTTTTCGCCGCTTCCTCTTTTGACCCGGCGCGTTGCCCCCCCTATATAGGCGGCACCCTGCGAGAAAGGCCGCATCCGTGCTCAGGTTTATTCTATCCTTTTTTGGTTCCATTTTTAGTACGATCACGCTTGGCATTGCCATGATTGCGCTGACCCTTGGGGCGGTGTTCTGGATCTATGGGCGCGATCTGCCCAGCCACGAATCCCTGTCGCAATATCAGCCGCCAACCATCAGCCGGATTTATTCCGGCGAGGGGCGTATGATTGATGAATTCGCCAAGGAGCGGCGCCTGTTTACCTCATCCGAGGACATTCCGGATCTGGTGAAGCAGGCGTTCATTTCTGCAGAGGACAAGAATTTCTACTCGCACAATGGCTATGACGCCCGTGGTATTGCGGCGGCGGCAGTTGAGGCGGTGCGCTCTCGCGGTGATAACGTGCGCGGGGCCTCGACCATTACCCAGCAGGTGATGAAGAACTTCCTGCTGTCCGGGGATCGCAAAGCTGCCCGTAAGATTAAAGAGATCATCCTCGCCACCCGGCTTGAGGAAACTCTGGATAAAGACAGAATTCTGGAACTGTATCTCAACGAGATCTTCCTCGGGCAAAACTCCTATGGTGTGACGGCCGCAGCGCAGAGCTATTTTAACAAAACCCTGGGCGAGCTGGCGCCGCATGAGGCCGCAACTCTGGCGTCAATGCCCAAGGCGCCGGGCAAGTTTCACCCGGTGCGTGGCAAGGAACGCCTGACCGAGCGGCGTGACTATGTTCTGCGCGAGATGTTTGAGAACGGCTATATCTCCGAGGCGGTGTACAAGGTCGAGGTGGCTCAGCCGCTGCGCTCGGTACAAAACGGTGATTTTGAAAGCTTCCGCACCACATTGCCACCGCGCGACTATTTCTCTGACGAAATTCGCCGCCAGTTGTCGGATGATTTTGGCGAGGGCGAGTTCTTTACCGGGGGGCTTTCGGTGCGCGCCACCATTGATGCCGAGATGCAGACTGAAGCAGCCGATGCCCTGCGCACGGGCTTGCAGAAATATGACCGCTCACGCGGGATCTGGATCGGCACGGGTGTTACGCTAGAGGTGGAAGACCTAGCAGATGAGGCGCGCTGGCAAGAGGCGCTTGCTGCGGCAGACGTGTCGCGCGACATCACGCTGGGCGGCAAGTGGCTGCCCGCCGTGGCGCTTGAGGTCGGAGACAAAAGCCTGACCGTTGGGGTCGAGGGGCAGAGCGGAACCGGATCGGTGCCGCGCGCCGACATCAAGTGGATGAAGGGCAGTTTCAAAGACAATATCAGTCGCGGTGATGTGGTACTGGTGCGGGCCGAGCTGAACAAAGACGGCACGTTCAAACACTGGTCGCTGCGCCAGGTGCCAGAAGTGCAGGGTGGCTTTGTGGCGATGGACGTGAACTCGGGCCGGGTTCTGGCGATGCAGGGCGGCTTTTCCTACCAGCATTCGGTGTTTAACCGCGCCACCCAGGCACAGCGTCAGCCGGGCTCCAGCTTTAAACCCTTTGTCTATGCCGCCGCTTTGGACAGTGGCTACAGCCCGGCGACCATCGTGGTGGATGCTCCGATCGAGATCAACACACCACAGGGGCTGTGGCGTCCCAAGAACTCGTCAAACAAATTCTATGGCCCAACGCCGCTGCGCACCGGGATTGAACAGTCGCGGAACCTGATGACCATTCGTCTGGCCCAGGAGGTCGGCATGCCGGTGGTTGCGGGCTACGCCGAACGGTTTGGGGTCTATGACAATATGGGCGCCTTTCTGGCCAACTCACTGGGGGCCGAGGAGACCACGCTGTACAAGATGGTGGCATCCTATGCGATGTTTGCCAATGGCGGTGAGCGGGTACAGCCCACATTGGTGGACCGGGTGCAGGACCGCTATGGCCGCACGATCTATCGCCATGATGATCGCGATTGTGTCGACTGCTCTGCGCCCGATCTGGCGCCGGGGAAATCCCCCCGGATCGAGACGGACCGGGAACAGGTGATGGACCCGATTACTGCCTACCAGCTTAGCTCAATGATGCGTGGCGTTGTTGAGCGTGGCACGGCCTCAAGCGTGATCAACCTGCCAGTGCCCACAGCGGGCAAAACAGGGACCACCAATGATTCCCGCGATGTCTGGTTTGTTGGCTTCACCTCAAATATTGTAGCTGGCTGCTATATGGGGTTTGACCAGCCCCGGCCTATGGGGCGGGGGGCCTATGGCGGCACCATGTGTGGACCGGTGTTCCAGCAGTTCATGAAAGTAGCCACTGAGAAATTCGGCGGCGGTCCTTTTGACGTGCCCGAAGGGGGACATTTTATCAAGATCGACCGCTACACTGGCGCCCGTCTGCCCGATAGCGCCTCGGGTGCCTATGTGGTGGCCGAGTATTTCCGCGACGGCGCCGAGCCGATCTTTGGTCTCGCTTTTGACGGCGGTTTTGCCATGGGATCGGATCTGCCTTTGCTGGAAGAAGTGCAACAATCCGGGCGGCAAGTCACCACCTCAACCGGTGGAACCGCAGTGCTGGGACCCAAGGCGACCTTTGGGACGATTACCTCGGGTGGCCAGTACTAGGCCTGCGCACGCTTGCTTATCGCCAAACCGGTCGTTTTGGTCTGCGCACGACGGGCTGCTGCGCCAAATACCTTTGATCTATGCGCGCAGCGCCAGTGTTTCGGGCCGATTGAGGCAATAGCGCGCCGTTGGGCCAAAACCCTCCGGGTGATCACGCAGATGCGGCATGCAATTGAAAAGACTATAGAGTGCGGCACCGCTCAGAGCTTCCAGCGCCTGGTCGCCGGGAAAGAAGCTTTCGCTGGGGCAGTCTTCGGCAAAGATGACCTCATGCTGGTTCAGCAGAAGATGCATATAGGTGACCATGCCGCAGGGTTGGCGACGGATGCTGTGGTCATTTATCAGAAACCGCGCCGCCGAGAGCACTTCGCTGCTGCCGAACAGGAACCGGGCATTTGCGTCCGTCAGCAGCATACGGTGCTGCGGCGAGACCAAAAGATCGCGGCTGGTGCCCAGAGTGCCGGCCTCAATGCGGATCGGTGCCCAATGCCCATGGGCCGGAACCGTGGTTGAGCCGAGCCATTGCACCGGCTGAAAGCCGTTGTCGCGGGTCAGAACCAAATCTCCGGGCACCAACTCTTCGATCGGCACCGCGCCATTGACGGTGGAAATTCTGGTGCCCGCGACAAAGCAGATGATGTTTTCGATATTGGAGAACTTGAGGCTGGAGCCATCCAGCATGGTGGCGGTTCCGCTCATGGTGCCATCGCTGGTGCTGGTCACATCGAGGGTCGTGCGATCCACCAGGCCACCGAGATCGAGCGTATCCCAATCCTTGCCGCCTTCCTCGCCGTCGACCGAGATGTCCGCGCGGCCACTCTCTCCCAGATCGGTGAGGCGGAAGGTGTCCTTGTCATCGCCGCCGGACGCGACATCGCCTTCAGAGACCTCGAAATGGTCGTCGCCGCGGCCCCCGGACATGGTGTCGTGGCCGGTGCCGCCTATCAGGCGGTCTGCGCCGTCACCTCCAGACAGCTTATCGTCGCCTGATCCCCCGATGAGGGTGTCATCGCCCGTGTCGCCATAGAGCGAGTCGTTGCCGCCCTTGCCGTCAAGGTAGTCATCTCCAGCGCCGCCGTGGAAATCATTGGTGTAGGTATCATGAGGATCTGAATCCTCTTGGTTAAAGCCAATGATGGTATCGTTATGAGACGAGCCTAAGACGCCATCAACGCCGCTGTAGGTATCGCCCTCGGCCTCGCCACCAGAGCCGGTTTCGGTGGTCAGGTTGACGTTGACGGCTTCATCCGAGTCCGAATAGTCGGCATAGTCAAGCCCCTTGCCGCCGTGCAGCCGGTCTGCGCCTGCGCCGCCGTCCAGTGTATCATCACCGTCATGACCTGACAGCACATCGTTGCCAGTGCCGCCCGAGATGGAATCATCGCCACAGCCGCCATTGACGGTGTCATTTCCAGCTCCCGCCAGAACAGTATCGCCATTTCCCGCAGGCCCGCTGCCGATGCCGTCGTTCATTTGGTCGCCGTCAGCGTCGGTATATGTCGAATGAATATAGTCAGAGGCTGCCGTGCCATCCACAACCCCATCCGCTGATCCATAGGACGGAGGATTGGTGGCACAGCCTGAGGAGAGCGAGTCTACCGGGCCCAGATCCGGGGTGAAATAGACGCAGCCATCTGTGCCGAGGGCATATGAGCCGGTTTCTACCTGGTCGGTGCAGCTTTTGTTGTCGATAGTGCCCGTCCATGTCCAGTGACCCGACCCAATGACATGATCCGTTGTGAACGACGTGTAGCCGCCAGAAATTCCATCTCCGGTGTTCAGGGCGGCATCACCTAGTGATACAAGATATCCAAATGGCATTTTGTCTTTCCAGAGTTTGAATAAGGCGCGCCTGTGGAGGCTCTTCCTTTGCTTTGGACCCTGAACAACGTCGCAAGGCGGGCCGGTGGTAACAACACAGGCCCATTGGTATTTGGCAAAGCTTTCGCGACAGTTTGCAAAACAGAGAAAACTAGTTCTACTTTGATGCAGGCGATGGCAGAGGCCCGCTGTGGCTTTGTCAGCGCCGTAGCTTGCTCGCAGCCCCGGGGTGGTCTATCACCCTTGCTTGATACGTAAGTTCAAGGAAAAATCATGCGCGCCGAGATCCAAAACTCCGTAGCCGATATCGAGAAGTCGCTGGAGCTTCTGGCCCAGCGTTTGAATTGGGAGACGGCTGAATACCGTTTGGAAGAGTTCAACGCGCGTGTTGAGGATCCCGATCTGTGGAATGACCCGGAGGCGGCGCAAAAACTGATGCGCGAACGTCAGAACCTGTTGGATGCAATTGGGGTCTACAAAGGGATCAAGCAGGACCTTGCCGACAATATCGAGCTGATTGAGCTGGGCGAGATGGAAGATGACCAGGAGGTCATTACGGATGCCGAAGAGGCGCTGAAAGCGCTGAAGGTGACTGCGGCTGAAAAAGAGCTTGAGGCATTGCTCGACGGCGAGGCCGACAGCAATGACACCTTTCTTGAGATCAACGCGGGCGCTGGCGGCACTGAAAGCTGCGACTGGGCCTCTATGCTGGCGCGGATGTATGTGCGCTGGGCCGAGAAAAAGGGCTACAAGGTTGAGCTGCAGTCCGAAAGCGCTGGTGAAGAAGCTGGCATTAAATCGGCGGCCTACAAGATCACCGGTCACAATGCCTATGGCTGGCTGAAATCCGAATCCGGGGTGCACCGCCTGGTGCGGATCTCGCCCTATGACTCGGCTGCCAAACGGCACACCTCTTTCAGCTCTGTCTGGGTCTACCCGGTGGTGGACGACAATATCGATATCGAGGTGAACCCGGCGGATATCCGCATCGATACCTATCGCTCCTCTGGCGCTGGGGGTCAGCACGTGAACACCACCGACTCGGCAGTGCGTATTACCCACCACCCCACCGGCATCGTGGTGACCAGTTCAGAGAAATCGCAGCACCAGAACCGCGACATCGCCATGAAGGCATTGAAGTCGCGGCTGTATCAGCAAGAGCTGGACCGGCGCAACGCTGCCATCAATGAAGCGCATGAAAACAAGGGCGATGCGGGCTGGGGCAACCAGATCCGGTCTTACGTGCTGCAGCCCTACCAGATGGTCAAGGATCTGCGCACCAGCTATGAGACCTCGGACACCAAAGGAGTGCTCGACGGCGATCTCGATGGGTTTATGGCGGCAACCCTGGCGATGAATGTTGCCGGCAAAAGCCGCTCAGAAGCCCAGGGCGACTAACCCACAGCCGTTATTCGGAGGGGTTTCAAAGATAGACCGGGTGCAGAAGCAGTTCTGCACCCGTTTTTTGTGCATCCACTGGAGTAAAGTGGTGTGCGTTCGGCGCGCGCATCGGGCCGTCGTTACCAAAAAACACAAGTTCCAAAGACATTTATAACATGCAGCTGCGGTGCAGCTTTTCAGCAGGGATTTCCAGCGCTAGGCTAACGTGCAATTGGTGCAGGAGAAGCCGTCAGATGTATGAGCCCTATGGATCCGCGCATGCGCTGGTGACACAACTGCGCAGTGGCGCTCTGAGTGCGACAGAGGTGATGCAGGCCACACTGGACCGTATTGCGGCACTTAATCCCCGATTGAATGCCATTGTGGCGCTGCGGGATCGCGACGCCCTGATGGCAGAGGCCGCCGCCGCAGATAAGGCTAAGAGTCGCGGCGCATTGCATGGTTTGCCGATGGCGATCAAGGATCTGGCTGATGTCAAAGGCATTGCCTCGACCCAGGGCTCACCGCTGATCAAGGATTTTGTACCCAGCAAGGATGAGCTGTTTGTCGCCCGGCTGCGCGGGGCGGGAGCCATTTTGATCGGTAAGACCAATACGCCGGAATTTGGCCTCGGCTCGCATACTTTTAATCCGGTCTATGGCGCGACGGGCAACCCGTATGATCCGCATCGCACCTGCGGCGGATCCTCGGGCGGTGCGGCCGTGGCGCTTTCTGCCGGGATGCTGGCTTTGGCGGATGGATCCGACATGATGGGCTCTTTGCGCAACCCGGCCGGATGGTGCAATGTTTACGGCTTTCGGCCAACCTGGGGCTGGGTGCCGTCCGAACCACAAGGCGATCTGTTCCTGCATCAGTTGGCCACCTTGGGGCCGATGGCGCGCAGTCCTGAAGATATTGCTTTGCTGCTGGATGTGATGTCAGGTCCTGATCCACGTCAGCCACTTGCAAGCGGCGGCGCAGCCACCCTGCCATTGCCACAGATCACGCCGATGCGGATCGGCTGGCTGGGTGACTGGGGTGGCGCCTTTGCGATGGAGCCCGGCATTCTGCAGACCTGCGAGGCTGCTGTGGCGCAGTTTTCCGATATGGGTCATCAGGTGGAAACAGTGGCGCCGCCCTTTTCGGCGGAGCAGATCTGGGAGTCCTGGATCACCCTGCGGTCTTATGCCGTGGCGGGTGGGTTGCGGGCCTTTGAGGGCAGTCGCGCTGCGCTAAAAGAGACTGCAATCTGGGAGTTGGAGCGCGGACTTGCCCTGAGCGGGCGCGAGATACAGGCGGCCTCGGATATTCGCTCCAACTGGCAGCGCAGGGCCGCCGAGGTTTTCCAGAGCTTTGATGCCTTGATTCTGCCCACGGCACAGTGCTGGCCCTTTCCGCTGGAGCAGGACTATCCGCACAGCATCAATGGGGTTGCGATGGACAGCTATCACCGCTGGATGCAAGTGGTGACCCCCGTGAGCCTGCTGGGACTGCCCTGTCTTGCGGTGCCTGCCGGGTTTGGCGACGCGGGCCTGCCAATGGGCCTGCAGATCTTTGGCGCCCAGGGGCAGGACCAAAACCTGCTGGCGCTGGGCCAAAGCTATCATCAGGCAACACAGTGGCCACAAAAATCTCCGCCATCCGAAAAGTGAGGCCGAAGGGTGAGAGAGAAGGCACAAGACATAGATTTTTCTGGGGAGGAGAATTTGGATGAGTGAGAAACCCTTTGGGCTGCCCACGCTGCGGCCCATGAGCGTTGCGATCCTGAAACAAGCTCTGAAAAGCGGCTGGCAGGATTTTTGCCGCAAACCGGGATACGGGCTGTTCTTTGCAGGGTTTTACGTCCTGGCAGGCTGGTTGATGACATGGATTACCCTGCAAACAGGGACCACATTCTGGTTGGTGCTTGCGGCTATTGGCTTTCCTCTGATCGGCCCCTTTGCCGCCGTCGGACTATATGAGGTTTCCCATCGTCTGGAACAGGGAGAGCCAATGACGGCGGCGGATATCCTTGGGGTGATCCTGCATCAGAGCCGTCGCCAGTTGCCGTCGATCTGTGCCATCATCATTGTGGTCTTTTTGTTCTGGTTCTTTCTGGGCCACATGATTTTTGCCTTGTTTCTGGGGCTTTCCACGATGACCAATGTCTCAAGCTCGCTGCAGGTTTTTCTCACGCCCAATGGCATGATGATGCTGGCGGCCGGAAGCGTGGTGGGCGCGCTGTTTGCGCTGTTGCTGTATATGATCACGGTGATTTCTCTGCCGCTGCTGCTGGATCGGGAGGTGGATTTTGTCACGGCAATGATCGCCAGCTTCAGCTATGTGCAGGCAAATTTCGTGTTGATGATGCTGTGGGCTGCCGGGATCGCGGTGCTGACATTTGCCGCGCTGTTGCCTGGCTTTGCCGGTCTCTTTCTGGTTCTGCCCCTGCTGGGACACGCCACCTGGCACATCTACCGGCAAATCGCCCATTGAGTGCGCATCGCTTGCCAGTCGCTTTGGGTATCTGCGATCGGACCTGGGTTCAGGGTATCGTTCGCGGGTTAGCGAAAGGGTTCATCGGGCCGCAACAGGTGACGGTGATAAGGCAGCAAATCCTCGGCGCTGGAAAAACCAGCGCTACGCGCCGTTCTCAACGCACGCCCCATATCATGTCCAAGGTGTTCATAGACCATGCGGGTGACGCGCTCACCACTGCCATCGCGCACAGTGCGCGCCACGTATCCAACCCAGAAATTGTTCTCTAACGATCCGATGCGCGCCAGATAGTTAAACGAATATGTCATGGCGTGACGCCGCGAGATCACAAAGGCGACGCCATCCTCATGTGAGGTAAGAACGCCCCGGAACTCTCGCATCCTGGCGCTGTCAGGGAGGCCTTGATAATGCATTGCCTCACGGGCCTCATAGCCCTTGATAAAGGTGGCTGTGGTGCCCGAGCGAAAGACATAGACAAGGCCGATAATAAACTGGTCGCTGTTCACAAAGCTCCGGCGGGTAAAGCGGTAAAACCCGGATGGAAACATCGTCTCGTCAAGCTGGCGAATGCCGTAGCCAAGAAAATCGGCAAGAAATGAGCTGTTAAGAATCTGTCCCTGCCGACCCATTGTTTCAACTGGTTCCAGCAAAATGCGGGCATCAACTTCGAAAAAGCTGCAGATACGATCGAGAATATCGGGTCTGGGAAAACTCTCGCCTGACAAGTATCGGTTGAATTGCGTTCTGTTGATGCCAAGTCGGCGCGAAAGTTCGGAAATCGAAGGGTATGTTCGGGCCAAGTGACGCAGATTGGTGCCAAACATATTGCGCAACTGTGCAGGGGAGCGGGGTCGTTTTGCCGGTGTTGGGTCTGTTGCGTCCTGAATGTCCGACATTTAGAGCTGCCTATCCTATTGTTGTCGCCCAAAAAGCTTTGAAACTCCGGTGGAGACGCTAAATTGTGTCATGGTGTAGCTATCTAACGTCAAATTATTTGTTATTCAGACACAAAATGCAATGGGTCGACGCTTCTTTCACAATGTTGAAATCGGTTAGGATAGATCAAACTCTATAGGTCTTAGATACGAGGTCCGCTATGATTGGAATAGTTCTTTGGCGTGACATTGCCGTCGGCAAGGCGGTAATCTGGTGTGAAGATCAGGGGGATCTGGCTTTTTATACTCACCCTGGCACCTTTGACACGTTTGAAATCTGTGTTGGAGACTGGGTTCTGTTCGACTTGGAGTTGAATGGGGGCTTGCGGTTGGCGCTGGACGTTCGCGTCTTACCAGAGCCTGCCTGTCCCGGTTTGGTCGACGACATTGTTGGTGCAGCAGGCATGCCGCCGGCAAGGTTTTCCCCGCAGTTGGTTGAGGCTGCGCACGAAAATGAAGCGGTGTCACCGGGTAAAGGTGAGGCCGGTCAGCGTGCAGGCGAGAGTGCAAACTGCTTGACCCAGACCGAGGCTGCCCGTGCAAAAGTGAAAGAGCAGCTCACAAACCCCGAAACGCGTTTAACAGCGCCAGGGGAGGGGGCGGGAAAAAACATCATTCTCTTTCCTCTGGGGCAATCGGGTAGTCGCCGCAGCGCCTGAGCATCTGAAACAGAGCGCCTGAAGCTGCGGGCCTGAAGCGGTGAGGCACCGACCAGACATAACGCTAAAAAGGCCGGTCCTGAGACCGGCCTTCTATTTATTTAGCATCGTAGAGGGCGAAGCCCCGGTCAGACGCCGCGCAACAGAGCTGCGACGCCGGTCCTTGCGACTTCGGACAGTCCCAGGGGGCGCATGAGATCTGCAAAGGCATCAATCTTTTCAGGTGCACCGGTGATCTCGAAGATGAAGCTGTTCAGGGTGCTGTCCACAACATTGGCGCGAAAGATATCGGCCAGTCGCAGGGCCTCGACGCGTTTGTCACCTTCGCCAACAACCTTGAAAATTGCCAGCTCGCGCTCTACCGAGGAGCCCTCAACAGTGAGGTCATGCACCTCATAGACCGAAACAATGCGGCCTAACTGGGCTTTGATTTGTTCGATCACCTGAGGCGTGCCGGTGGTCACCACAGTGATGCGCGACAAATGGCCAGTGTGGTCGACTTCGGCGACGGTCAGGCTTTCGATGTTATAGCCACGACCTGCGAACAGGCCGATGACCCGCGCGAGAACGCCGGGTTCGTTTTCTACCAGCACTGCCAAGGTGTGCTTTTCCTGAACATCCGAAAACGTCGGGCGCAGGTTATAGGCGGAGTGGCCGGTGGAGCCTTCTTTGATATGGAGGGCAGACATGTATGTCCCTTTCTGAAATTCGGGCCAAAATTTGGGGCAGGGCGCAACCGCCCCGCAAATTCCGTTCCTGCGCTGGGTCTAGACCATGACCGCGCCGCTTGCCTGGATGACGCCCTGGGTGTCGGCCTCGCCCATCAGCATTTCGTTGTGGGCCTTGCCGGAGGGGATCATCGGGAAGCAGTTTTCGTGCTTTTCCACCAGGCAGTCAAAGATCACGGGGCCATCGTAGGTGATCATCTCCATTATGGCGTCATCCAGATCTGCCGGATCAGAGCACAGGATGCCTTTTGCGCCAAAGGCTTCGGCCAGTTTGACAAAATCGGGCAGCGATTCCGACCAGGAGTGGCTGTAGCGTTCCCCATGCAGCAGTTCCTGCCACTGACGCACCATGCCAAGGCGCTCGTTGTTGAGGATGAATTGCTTCACCGGCAGGCGGTACTGGGCGGCTGTGCCCATCTCCTGCATGTTCATCAACCAGGAGGCCTCACCGGCGACATTGATTACCAGAGACTCTGGATGCGCCACTTGCGCGCCGATGGAAGCAGGAAAGCCATAGCCCATGGTGCCAAGGCCGCCGGAGGTCATCCAGCGATTGGGGTCTTCAAAGCCAAGATACTGCGCAGCCCACATCTGGTGCTGGCCGACCTCAGTTGTGATGTAGCGATCGTGATCCTTGGTCAGGGCTTCGAGCCGCTCCAGCGCGTGTTGTGGTTTGATGGTCTTTTGCGATCCGGCATAGGCGAGGCAGTTCACTTTGCGCCATTCGCCAACCTGTTCCTGCCACTTGGCAATCGCCTCACGGTTCACCTTGCGACCGCGCGATTTCCACACCTTGAGCAGATCTTCCAGCACGTGCCCCACGTCACCGACAATTGGAATGTCGATACGGATCACCTTGTTGATCGAGGAGGGATCAATATCGATATGGGCTTTTTTCGAGTCCGGGCTGAAGGCATCGATACGGCCGGTGATGCGGTCATCAAAGCGCGCACCGATGTTGATCATCAGGTCGCAGTCATGCATGGCAAGGTTGGCCTCATAAAGACCATGCATCCCCAGCATCCCCAGCCAGTTTTCTCCCGAAGCAGGATAGGCCCCAAGACCCATCAGGGTTGAGGTGATAGGAATGCCGGTGGCATCCACCAGTTCGCGCAGCAACTGACAGGCCGCCGGGCCAGAGTTGATGACGCCGCCGCCGGTGTAAAACAACGGGCGTTTAGCGGTCTCAATGGCGGCGACCAGCTCGGTGATCTCTGCCATGTCGCCTTTGACAATGGGCTGATAGCGCGAGGCCGTTGGTTTTGCCGGCTCATAGGTGCCGGTGGCAAACTGCACATCCTTGGGGATATCAATCAGAACCGGGCCAGGGCGGCCCGAGGTTGCCACATGAAAGCCTTCGTGCAGGGTTGCGGCCAGTTTGTTGGTGTCTTTGACCAACCAGTTATGTTTTGTGCAGGGACGGGTGATGCCGACAGTGTCTGCCTCCTGGAAGGCATCCGAGCCAATCATGAAGGTGGGCACCTGACCGGTGAGAACCACCAGCGGAATGGAGTCCAGCAGCGCATCCGTCAGGCCAGTCACAGCATTCGTGGCACCGGGGCCCGAGGTCACCAGAACAACACCGGGTTTGCCCGTGGAGCGCGCATAGCCTTCGGCGGCATGGACCGCGCCCTGCTCGTGACGCACCAGAATGTGGCGGATATCGTTCTGCAGGAAAATTTCGTCATAGATCGGAAGCACGGCGCCGCCTGGGTATCCGAATATTGTGTCAACGCCCTGTTCCTTCAGGGCCTCAACAACCATTTTTGCGCCGGTCATTTCACGTGTCATCTGCTTTTGCTCCAATTGGCCGCATCGTCCATTACGCATAAAAAAAGCCTCCGCTTGTTCAGGGGAGGCGCATGGGTTTGACTGTGGTCTACCGTTACCGGCCCATGCGCTTGGTTCCTACAATTACGACTAGGCTGGTCATCGCCAGGCTCTCCTTTACTGCGTTGCAGCGAACAGTATGTCTGTGCGGCGGGGGCGTCAACAGGCAAAGGGGTTGAATTTCAGCTGAATTTGGACATTTTCTTGCGTCCGGCCTGCATTTGGCGACATTATCGTAAAAATAACCTGTCTTTTCTGGCTGAATACACCCCAAAGCAGCCTGGAGCGGCGAATTCTCAATCCTCTGGGGCCATTTCGGTCCGGTCCGTGCCAGCGAAGGGGTCCTGCGCCGGGGCTTTAGAATTCGTGGCCCGTGCCCTGCAACACGCCATGTTCCAGCGCATAGCGGGTAAGGCCCGCAGTCGAGGAAATCCCCAGTTTTCGTTTGATGTTCTTGCGGTGGGTCTCGACTGTGCGCACCGAGATATCCAGCGTCAGCGCAACCGCCTTGTTTGACTTGCCCTGCGCCAGCTCCAGCAAAATGGTCTGCTCGCGCCCGGTCAGCGCTTCGCGGGTTTCGCCATCTTTTGGTGTCAGAGAGCCTTTGGCACCTGTGCACAGGTAGCGTTCGCCGCGCATCACCGCATCAATGGCCTGTTTGATCTCTTCGGTGGGCACGTCCTTGAGGATATAGCCCATGGCACCATGATTGAGCGCGGTTGAGATATACTCGGGGCTGTCATGCATAGACAGGATGACGATCCGGGTCTCTGGCAGGCGTTCAAGGATCATCTCGGTGGCGCTCAACCCGCCCAGACGGGGCATGTTGAGGTCCATCAGGATCACATTCGGCGCCAGGCTCACAGCCTGTTCCACCGCTTCGACGCCATCGTGCAGGCAGGCGAGAACCGTGATGTCATCATAGCTTTCAAGGATCGACTGGATTCCCTCGGCCACCATCGGGTGATCATCAACGATCAAAACGCGCACTGTGTTGTTCATGTCTTTCCTCTAGGCCTCAAGCGGCGGTGTGATCCCGCGCCAGGCCCCGGGCCTTTGCGTCAGGAGATTTTGACCCGTTGGTCTTCGCCCGGTGTCTCACCCGGGGCCAGAAGGTGGCTCAGAGGCAGGATGGCTTCGATCACGGTGCCGCTTTGGGTGCCACGTGATGACAGAATGCGTAAGGTGCCGTCAAGCTGCTCAATGCGCTCTTGCATGTTGCGCAGGCCAATGCCGGGCCCGGTGCGGTCCTGTTCCGGCGGCAGCCCGCAGCCATTATCAGAAATCCGCATGGTGGCGCCTTTGGCGTGACCGCGCAAATCCATGGTCATCACCGTGGCCCCAGAGTGGCGTTCGATGTTCATCAGCGCCTCTTGGGCAATGCGGTAGAGCGCGATCTTGGCTTCTGAATCGAGGCGGTTGCGAAACACCACGGTGCTAAAGTTGGCTTCAATCCCGGTACGGGTGGCAAAATCATCCGTCAGCGCCTTGAGCGCCGGGCCAAGGCCAAGGTCATCCAAAACCCCGGGACGCAGGTCGCGGCTGATCCGGCGCACCTCGGTGATGGCACCAGCCAGGTTGTCGATCCCCTTATCGAGCGGAGGCAGGGCGCGGTCCACTTCGCCGCGTTTCAGCAGGCGACTGGCATTGTCCAGCGCATAGCGGACCCCGACCAGTAATTGGCTGATGCCATCGTGCAGTTCCCGCGCCACCCGTCCGCGCTCGTCCTCCTGGGCATCAAATACCCGCTGGGTCAGCTCTTTTAGTTTGGCATCCGCCAGTCGGCGTTCGCGAATATTGAGCACCATACCCGAGGCAAAGACCACGATCAGGGCCGTAAGGGTGATGACGCCAATATAAAGAAAGGTGCGCTGAACCCGGGCTTCGACCTCGGCGCGGGCTGTGGCGACCGAGGCCAGCACATCGTCTATAAAGACGCCGGTGCCCACGGCCCATTGCCAGTCCTGCAGGCCCACAACATAGGCGACCATACGGGCTTCTTCACCGGTCGAAGGTTTTTGCCACATGAATGTGTGCCATCCGGCCCCCTGACGCGCCAGGCTGATGAACTCATCCACCACCGGAGTGCCCTGGCTGTCTGTCAGGCCGCTCCAGTTGCGGGTGATGAATTCTGTCTGACGCGGGCTCACCAGATTGGTGCCGTCATAGTCGTAGACAAAGAAGAAGCCGTCGGTGCCATAGATCATCGACGACAGGATCTGCGCCACCTGTTGTTTGGCCTCGGTGTCATCAGGGGCGGCGCGGCCATAGATAAAGGAAAATCCGTTGCGCGCCTGGGTCACATAGTTGCGCAGCTCTGCCTTCTTTGCCTCAAGCAGCTGATGTTTCAGCGCCTGGATTTCGCGCTCGGCCGAGGCGCGCGACTGGTAGGCCACCAAAAGGGCAATCGCGGCAACTGCAACAACAAGCGGCAGCGTCGCCAGAATCGACAGCTTCTGTGCGTAGTTCGGACGCAAAAGGGAGCGAAAAATGGCCATGTGCCGAATCGTTACGCAATCTTGCAAGCGAATCAAAGGCCGGGGAGGGGGTTTTCGGTGTTCTGGGGGAAAGATTCGCACCAGATTCGGGAAAATGATGCGGGATCTCAAGGGATTTCGCGAATTTTCGACCCTCCTACGCAGTAGTAGGTATTCACAAGTCCCATCGCCTCGCTAGGCTGACGCCACTCGAAAGATCCGTTCGGCATAAGCCGGACACCGGGACTACTTATGGGAGGAGCACTATAATGGATCGTCGTTCTTTTTTGAAAACTTCTGCGCTGGGCGGAACCGCCGCAGCTGCAACCACTCTGGCCGCACCGGCCTATGCAACGGGCAAGCGTACCCTGACCATGGTTACCACCTGGGGCCGTGGTCTGGCTGGCGTTTTTGACGCCGCACAGCGCGTTGCTGACAGCATCTCTACCATGTCTGATGGTCAGCTGACCGTAGACATCAAAGCAGCTGGTGAGCTGGTTGGCGCCTTTGAGGTGTTTGACGCGGTATCATCCGGTCAGGCTGACATGTACCACGGCGCCGACTACTACTTTGTTGGTCAGCACCCAGGCTACGCCTTCTTCACTGCTGTACCCTTCGGCATGACCGCAACTGAAATGTCCAACTGGTACTACCAGGATGGTGGCATGGCGCTGCACGACGAGCTGGGTCAGATCTTTGGTCTGAAATCCTTCCTCGGCGGCAACACCGGCGCCCAGGCTGGCGGCTGGTACTCGAAAGAGATCAACAGCCCTGAAGACTTTAACGGTCTGAAGTTCCGTATGCCTGGCCTTGGCGGCAAAGCTCTGGGTAAACTGGGCGCTTCCGTTCAGAACATCCCTGGCTCCGAAGTGTATCAGGCGCTGTCGTCTGGTGCCATCGACGGGACCGAGTGGATCGGCCCCTGGGCGGATGAAAAAGCCGGTTTCCAGGAAATCACCAAGACCTACTACACAGCGGGCTTCCACGAGCCAGGCGCGGCTCTGTCGGTTGCAACCAACCGTGACGTCTTTGACAGCCTGACACCAGGTCAGCAGAAGATGATCGAAATCGCGTCCGGCGAATGCCATCAGTGGAACCTGTCACAGTTCCTGGCCAACAACGGTGCAGCGCTGCAGCGTCTGCAGGCCGGCGGCGTCAAAGTGATGGAATTCCCTGACGCAGTTTGGGATGCATTCGGCGCGGCTTCGAAAGAAGTTATGGACGAAAACATGGGCGACGAGCTGTTCAAAAAGATCTACGACAGCGCGCAGACCTCCATGAAGTCGTCTTCGCTGTGGAACAACCTGTCCTCCGGTGTCTACACCGCACAGCGCGACCGCGTTCTGGGTTAATCCAACCCTTAGCGTCTTTTGGATCCCCCGCCGGGTGCGGGGGATCCGTTTTTCATTTTTGCCGCAGGTCAGAAGGTCGAGGTCGCTCCTCTCACTGAGGTATGGGCGAGACCGCGCTTTCAACCCCGCAGCATGCAATAATCCGAGGGAAGAATGCAGGAAGACACAGGCATTTCCTTTTTTGGCGCCCTGTTCAACGGCCTGATCTGGCTGGTTCAGAGCATTGCTGGCGCCTTTTACAATTTCGGCTACGCCGTAACCCACCCGCAGCTCTGGCTTGACTGGTCTGACAAGACTTCGATCATGCGCTTTGTCTACTATGGCGGCTCAAGAGAGTTCTTCTTTGTCGTCTTCACCCTGTTCCTGATCCTGACTGCGATTGGCATCTACAAACGCCAGGTCATGTGGGGCATGGTGCGCGGCCTTGAGGGGTTTGCCAATGGGATCGGGCGCTTCTTTGCCTGGGCCGGCCTCCTCATGGTGATCCAGCAGATCGTCATTGTTTTCATGCAGCGGATCTTTGCCCGCCCGGACATGAGCTTTGGTCTTGGGATCGCGTTGGAAAAAGACATCAGCTGGTTTGCTGAAGAGCTGAAGCTCTACAACGCCTTGGTGGTCTGCCTCTGCGTGAGCTACACCTTTGTGCAGGGCGGCCATGTGCGGGTTGACCTGATCTATTCCGGCGTCAGTTTCCGGGCCAAGCGCGTGATCGACATGGTGGGATCGCTGATCTTCATGATGCCGGCCGCTGTGCTGACCTGGATGTATGGCTGGTACTTCCTGTGGCGCCATCTCATCGTGCCAAAGCCTTCGGCCTCTGACAGTCTGGAGCGCCTGGTAATGAAAGCCCGTGCGCTGCGCTGGAACGTGGAGACCATCGGGTTTAGCCCCAATGGCTTTAACGGATACTTCCTCTTCAAGATCTTGCTGGTAACCTTTGCCGCCATCGTCTTTGTGCATGCCATCGCCTTCTTCTACCGCTCCATGCTGGAGTTCATCGAAGGCCAGGGCAGTGAAAATAAATACCTCGACAAGGATACCCTTGGAGAGGGCGAAGAAGCCTATGAAGGCGCTCATTAACCTAAGGGACAGCTGATATGCTTTTCGGTCTTGATGGCGTCGAACTCGGCCTGCTCATCGTATTCTTATGCCTTTTTGGAGGCATCCTCTCCGGTTTTCCGGTGGCTTTTGCCATCGGTGGTGCCGGTGTCATCTCCTTTGGGATCATCGCGGCACTGGACAGTGCCGGTCTGCTGATCCACCAAGCCATCGATACCTCGTCGCTGCTGTACCAGAATCTGGTAGAGAGCGGCGTGAAACCCGATGCTATTTCCACCTTCAGATATCCGGAACTGCCGCGGATTGCCGAGCCTGTGTTTGTCCAGGGTTGGGAATACGCCATGGATCGCAATGTCTCATTCATTGTGAACCGGATGAACGAACGGGTTCTGGCGGGGGCGTCGATTGAAACGCTGCTGGCGGTCCTGATGTTCGTTCTGATGGGGATCACCCTGGAACGCTCAAAAATCGCCAACGACCTTTTGACCACGATGGCGCGGGTCTTTGGTCCGCTGCCGGGTGGCCTGGCTGTGTCCATTGTTGTGGTTGGTGCCTTCCTTGCGGCCTCAACCGGGATTGTTGGGGCCACTGTTGTCACCATGGGCCTGCTGGCCCTGCCCACAATGCTGCGCAACAACTACTCGCCAGAGCTGGCGACCGGTGTGATCGCGGCCTCGGGCACATTGGGGCAGATCATTCCGCCTTCGATCGTGATCGTGTTGCTCGGCACTCTGGCGGGGGATCTCTATTCCACCGCGCAGGAAAACCGGGCAATGGAAGCAGGCTGTTCCGACGCTTTGACCTATCTGGGTGAACCTGCGGTGGTTTCGGTCGGCACATTGTTCCAGGCGGCGCTGCTGCCGGGCATCATGCTGGCGCTGCTCTATGCGCTCTATGCCTTTGGCTATGCGATGCTGAACCCGGAGAAGGCACCTGCTGTCGCTCCCGAGCCCAGCACCAACGAGCCGGTCACCCGCAATGAAGCGCTGCTGTGGTTCCTTGGTGCCCCTGCTGCCATCCTAGCTGGCGCGATGCTTTTGGGGTCTGTTGGCCTCATCGGCTCACAAAACATTACTGTTTCGGCCTTTTCGGATGCCGGTCAGACAGCCTCGCTGCGCACCTCGGTTGGTGAGCAGTGTCAGGCGGCAATGATCGACCTGCACGGTCAAGACGCCTGGGACGCAGCTGTTGCGGAACAGACCGCGATTGAAGCGGCCGGCGGTGTTGCGCAGGCAACCAAGCTGAGCGAAGAAGACTTTGCTCAGGCCCAGATCGACAAGATCGAAGCGGCAGCGCCGATTGGAACCGGTCTCACCATTCTTGTGGTGATGCTGGCGCTGGTGCTGGCGATTGGCCGCGGTGTTGCACCTTCACGGGATGTCAAGCCGCTGATCATTGGCGCTATCGGCCTGTTGCTGGTGCTTTTGGTTGATGTGCTGGTCATTGCGCCAACCACATCACCGGGCGTGACAGTTCTGCTGATTGCCCTGCCGTTTCTGCTGGCGCTTTACGGCGCCCGTGAAGCGGCCATGCGCTGTGCGCGAAATGATCTGATCCGGGTGGTCTTCCCACCACTGGTTCTGATCGTCGCGGTGCTTGGCTCGATCCTTGGTGGCATTACCAACCCGACGCCGGCAGCGGCGCTTGGGGCGGGTGGCGCGATCATGCTGGCGGCCTATCGCCGTCTGCAGGATGAGGGCCGCTCTGGCAAGATCATCATCTGGGCCACGCTTTCTGTGATGATTGCGATCCTGATCGGTGTGAACTTTGACCTTCGGATCAACCAGTCCAATGTCAGTGTTGAAAGCTGGATCGCTTTTGCCTTTGCCTATGGCGCCTATCTGTATGCGCTGTTTGGTCTGCTCTATGGCTGCTGGGTACTGTTCAAGGGCGGCGTGCTGACCCCGGTGGTGCGTGAAACCGCCAAGGTCACCTCGATGGTCTTTACCATCCTGATTGGCTCGCAGTTGCTGAACCTGGTGGTGATCTCCTTTGGCGGTGAGCACTATATCCAGCAGTTCCTGAAGAGCTTTGACAATGAGATGACGGTCTTTTTGATCGTTATGATTGTTCTGTTCTTCCTGGGCTTTGTGCTCGACTTCCTCGAGATCATCTACATCGTGATCCCAATTGTCGGCCCGGTTATCTACGGCGGCTCTTTTGATCCGAAATGGGTAACCATCATGGTTGCGGTGAACCTGCAGACCTCCTTTTTGACGCCTCCCTTTGGCTTTGCGCTGTTCTATCTGCGCGGGGTGGCTCCAAAAGAAGTGACCACGGCGCATATCTATCGCGGGGTTTTGCCCTTTGTGCTGATCCAGGTCGGTGGTCTGGCTCTGCTGTGGGCGTTCCCGTCAATTGTGACCATTGTACCCGCTTTGATCCCCAACTGATCCAGCCGACACAGTAAAACGTTCTGAGAAGGGGCCCCTGTTTGGGGGCCCTTTTTTTTATAGCGACTTAGGTCATTGCGTGGCGCTTGAGGGGGGGGGAACGCTTCGACGATCAGTGATCGGCAAGCGCCAGCATCGCTGTAGAATTCACTCCGTGCGCGCCCATCGCTGCCTATACTAGGGCCACTCTTCCGCGGCTCTTTGGAACAAGCGGCTCTTTGGAACAAAAGGGCCATAATTCTGAATTATGCGGGTCAGAATTGCACAGGCTATTATTGCATAGGCCATTGTTGCACAGGCCCAGATTTTACAGGCCCAGATTTTAAAGGGAGGCAGTATCGCTTGGCGCAACGCCCTAGCAGGTGTCCACAAAACTTCAGGCTGAGGGTCGGAGCTCTTTCTAGAGTCCACAGCCTGTCTGTCGGGCCTGGTTCTGCTCAGCAGGTCTTATCAGCGCCGATTCACTGGTGGCTCCGGCAGGTGGATATTTGCGACCTGCTCGGCAATTGGATCTGTGGACAGAGGATGGGTGCTGTCAGAAAACTCGGCCGGATCCTGCATTTTTTTCCAGGCACCCTGATGAAAAATTTCGAGCCCTGTGAACTTTTCCTTATAGCTCATCTTTGGGCTGCCTGGCACCCAGTAGCCAAGATAGACATAGGGAAGCCCGGACTCGCGGGCGATTTCGATATGATCAAGGATCATATAGGTGCCAATGGAGTTTTTCGGCTGGTCCGGGTCATAAAACGAATAAACCATGCTCAACCCGTCTTCGAGCACATCCGTCAGCGAAACCGCAACAAGGCCGCTGAACTGCGGTTCGGTATATTCCACCACCCGGCTGCGCACCGGGGTTTCCTCGATCATCGCGGCGTATTCAAAGACATCCATATCCGCCATGCCGCCCTCAGAGTGCCGTCCGTCGAGATAGCGGCGGAACAGGGCATATTGATCCTCTGTGGCCCAGGGGGAGGTCGCCCTGCGTACCAGGTAGTCATTGCGCTTCAGGATGCGCCTTTGGCTGCGTTTCATCTCAAAGGCGCTGACATCAATGCGCGCGGACATACAGGCAGAGCAGTCCGAACAGGAGGGCCGGTACAGGACATTTTGTGAGCGCCGAAAACCCTGATGCGACAGACTGTTGTTCAATTGTTCCGCACCATCGCCCTGCAGCGAGGTAAACAGCTTCCTCTCCATCCGGTTTTCCAGATAGGGGCAGGGCTGGGGAGCCGTCACATAGAATTGTGGTGCAATGGGCAGTGTATGGCGCATTTGTTGCTGATCTTGGAAAGGGTTATTCGGATAATAGAAGTCCTATTTAGGATAGCAATGGGGAAGCGCCGCGCCAAGCGGCCATTGAAAAATGGTTAAGGGAGGCTGCTTCCTGGGGCGCGAGCCGCGTGGGCACCAATTGCAACGGTTTAGTCAAAGGCTGAGGTGATACCTTTCCCCTTAACCTCCTGTCGCTCTCTTGGTCAGGAGCGCCGGTTGATCATAACGGTGCCAAGCAGAGAGTCGCTCAGCCCCTGACTTTTGGATGTCGTCAACATCATGATGATTGAGATCAGCTGCAGGATCGGCACACTCAGAGAGAGCGTATAGAGTGCGGTATGCCATGTCGCCTGACCTGCATCGAGGCGCCGCCCGGACAGATCCCGCAGCTCGATGCCGCAAAACCGCATCCCCAGGGTCGCAGAGCCATTGGCAAGGGTAACAGTACGGTAGACAAACCCGATCACCAGATAGAGCAGGGGCCAGATAAGCAGCCCAACAAAGGCCGTGAGCAGGACCGCCACCAGGCTGAGCCCAACGATAAGGATACTGTCGACAACCCAGGCCACCAGGCGCTTGGGGGCCACGGAGTCATAGAATTCAGCCTGATATTCGCGATCGGGGAGGCCGGTCATTGGGGTTCCTTTTTGATGCATTGCGCGTCTCTAATTCAAATCCCGCGCTCAGCCAAACGGGGCATGAGCGCGGGGCAGGGTCAGCGCGCGTTACTGCGCCCTTTGGCTGAGGTCTTCGTCGCTGACATCCTCTTGCGGCGCGGCATTGCGCTCTTGCATAAAGTCGTCAAACTCGGCCTTGTCCTTGGCATCGCGCAGCCGCTGCAGGAATGTTTCAAAATCATTCTGCTCTTGCTCCAGTCGACGCAGAGTGTCCTCTTTGTAGGCGTCAAATGCTGAATTCCCAGAGGGTTTCATCGCCGACATCCCATGTTTAGCCCAGGGCGTGCGATTTTGGCTGCGGCAGGATTTGTTGAACATACGTTTGCTCCAGATCATATAAAACAGAAGGGCGAGGCCGATGGGCCAGAAAAAGACAAAGCCCAAGACCATTGCTGCGATCCAAGCACCTTTACCTTTTTGGTCCAGCCAGGCTTCACTGCGTGAGAACCAACCCTGCTGGCTATGGGGTGAGGTCGGGGAGGTCATAGCTGTCATTTTCCGTCTCCAGGTTTTTGCGTCTTGCGACGTGATGTGTGGTTTGTGCGGGATGTAAATGCCGTTCACATTAACCCATATTGGAGTTGTTCCCCTGACCTTCAAGTCCTGATGTGAATCTTTTTTACATGCATGTACCGGGACACTTCGCTGTAGCGGGACACTTCGCGTTGCAGTAAGTGTAGCGGGATGTAGCGGGACACTTCGCGCTGCAGTAAAAGACACTTCCCGTTGCAGCAAAATATTTGCCATTTTTGGGGGCCAGCTCTTCTATCGAGCCCTTTCTCTTGCAATGAGATAGGAGACAAAAGAAGCGCACGCTCCCAACATAAATAATGCGTCTACCTCATCTACACGAGCGGTTTCCTCTAACAACGAGTGCCGAATGCCTTCTTCATCATTTGTGTATCCATACAACCTGTTGAAACCTTCTTTCAGGCTACCGTGGATGTAATTTGACCTCTCAAGTGTCTTCAAAGCGGCACCTAGTGTCTTAGCTGAAGGGTCAATTTTTCGCGCCATCGCCTCAACGGCATGGATACTTTCTCTAACGCTATCAGCCCAGTTTCCGTGGCGGATTTCTCCCCCTGCCGATATCAAATGAGCTTTTGCTGCGCGTGCTCCTACTGCTTCAACATCATTTAGCGCTTGTTTCACCGCTTCCGCCTGTTGCTCGGTCCCGAGGGCAATTATTTTTTTGTCGACAATTCGATAAGCGGAACGTGTCTCCACAAAAGCGTCTGAGAACTCTTGCACCAAGATGGAACTACAACTCACATGCCGAATGATGAACTCTATTAGGTCGTATAAAGTCCCTATTTTAGCTCCGTTCACAAACAGAGAAAATGTCTGGCTCAGATACTCAATACCGCCCGAAAGGCTTGATGGGCTGATGCCAAGCACCTTAACGAAGGCGTCGTGAGACAGGACTCTAATACGCATATCGCTGACGCTGGGTATTCTTGCATTCCTATTTCTCGACAGCTCTCGATCCCAAGCATAGTTGAGAAGAAGCTTTTGTTGATCGGTTACAACACCGAGTTCCAACTGTGGAGGGATCTCGGAAAACCCATGCCTTTGAGAGAATGGGACATAACCTTCAACATCGTGACCGTGCATGAATGCCTCCTAGATGCGTGAACTAATCGTGTGAAAACTCTAAGTGAAGCAAGCTTAGGTTGGAAGTGGCTTGCGCAATACCAAGTTCCCTCGCACCTCCTAGGAGGTTGTTTCCCATCCGGCGCTTTCCTGCGCATCGCCGTCGGACGTGCCTTGATCGGCGGCCGTCTCGGTCCAGCCCAAAGCGGCCGCACGGCCATTGGCGCAAATTTGCGTTTGCTGACCTTCGCCACACCGTGCATAAATCCACACAGTGCGGGTCTCAGTGTGCATTCGCTGTAGTTGCGCCAATGGCCGCTTTCAAGAAATAGAGACCTGATTGGAGGGCAATTCTTACCGTTCAACAAACGGTCGCTTTTGGGAGCTGGCGCGTATTTTGCTAAGGCCTGAGTTTATTAATTCGCTGCCATTCACTAGGGTTAAAGTTAGGTTCAAGGGACAAGAGCAACGAGGCACATGAATTTTTCCAAAGCTTGGATGATACTATCGCTTGCGTGGGCAGCCACCTCGCTTCTTTTAGCTCCGATGATGGCGTATGCCCTCATCGATGATGCTTTCACTAATACGGCGTTTTTTTGGTGTTTGCTCGTCTCGGGCTCTTTGGTCCCGCTCGCACACGAGTTTATTCATCCTAAAAGACCGTATCGTAGAATGTTGCTGATCGGTGCATTTGGTTTGGCCGTTTTATTTGCATATGCTCTGACTGAAGGGGATAATAGAACAAGAGACTTGTTTTGGGTTCCACTAGCTTGGGCATGTGTTCTCATGGTCAGTGATTGGCTATTTGTCAAAGCGCAGCAGGCAGTCGCAGCCCCACCCCTACCGAATGGCGATGTGAAGGCACGATTACGCGGATACGCCGAAAATAATGCGGTCCGTACAATAGAGGGCTTTGACGCCAATGTAGCGGAGTTCAAAAATGTGTTCCTCGATGAGCTGTCTAAAGGTGGGGTAGATGTTCAACTCGGGTCGGTTTCGCTAACCGCTGCAATTGACTTCCTTGCAACAAAGATCGCCATTGAGACAGCCCTTGCTGCCTTCTATATCGTGTTCCAGCGAGTGTATGACGACCCGAGGGAAAGTCAGGCGTATTCACAATTGCGCCGACACGTGTCGAACAAAAGTAGTGAGATCATTTTACCTGATCAAGTGGAGCCTCAGCCGTATTTGACGGACCCGGAGTTCCAAATAGTCTTGGATTCGGCCAATAATTCGGCGTATTTGGGCAAGAAAGATGAGTTGCGTCTTGCCGTTTCAATGGTCGGTTTTTTTGCAGGTGCTCAGTTGAAGCCGCCGATGTCGGACGACGAAGATCGTGAATTGCTGGGGCGGCTCATGAAACGCACGCTTCATAGAATGCGATTGTGTCTCGAGCAGTAACGTCCGAGTTGCGACCATTCGAGAGTATTTTGAAACGCTCGTTTTGGGCGCATGTGCAAACCACACAGATTGAGGCTGCTCAGGCTGTCCGTTCAGGTCGCAAAGAGCGCGGGCCGTGCGTTCCCGTAGGGGCTTTGGTTTGCGCATCACGGCATTCCTTTTCTGAGATTCCCAGTACGACATAGCGTCGGACGTTTTGGCCGCAAATGGAAGCGCGCAGGCAGCGGGGCCGGTTTCTCGGCCCCACAGAAGTCTCATCGCTGAGCGTCTACGGCTTCAAGATTGCGGCGACCACCACGGGTGTATTTAGCCTTTAAAAATTCTATGTGAGCCCAAAGAAAAGTACACCGCACATGTAGATCAGTATAGCCAGAGTTGGCCACCATGAACGGTGAAGCGGGTTCTTTTCAGTATACCAATAGTCTTTTGCAAATGAGCTGGATGGTGGCGAGCCAGAACGCCACTTTATGTAGACAAAAAGCGCGTAGGCTAAGAAAACA
Source organism: Phaeobacter sp. SH40 (assembly GCA_965641885.1). Classification (GTDB taxonomy): domain Bacteria; phylum Pseudomonadota; class Alphaproteobacteria; order Rhodobacterales; family Rhodobacteraceae; genus Pseudophaeobacter. The sequence goes on from OZ282574.1 coordinate 1,325,991, forward strand.
TTGGGTGCTGCCCAGAAAACGGTCTCAACTACATCCACAGCAATCCCCCCACGGCGTCAGACAAGCATTTCAGAATCAATCGTTCTTGCCCAATGGGAGCACACTGGCAGCGAGGCCATTCTTCGGCCCCGCTGAATTCTCATCGCCGGGCGTCTACGGCTTCAAGATCGCGGAGGCCGCGTCGTTAAGCATCGCGGCCCATAGCGGAGCCAGCGCCCGCTTCCACAGCTCAAGCGCCGTCTCCCCCGGCAGGATCTGGACGCGCTCCTGGAGCCGTCGCCCGCCAGCCACCACGACCGGGCCGCCATCAACCTGCGGCGTGAGCCAATAGACGGTGCCCCCGGTGATGCGCTGGTCGTCTTCCAGACAGTCGCGGATTGCGTGGCGGCCTTTGTAGGCGGGCAGCAGGGACGGGTGATAGCCAATCGCGCCAAGTCTGGACCATTCAATGAACCAATCCGGGACAATGCGGAATGAGTGCGCCGAGACGACCAGGTCGGGTTTCCACGGCAGATCAGCGGAGCGCAGGGGCATCCATTGCGCCTTGATCACATAGGGCATGCCGAGCGCTTTGGCGGCGTCGACCGGCTGGCAATCGTCAGGCTCTGCGATCAGCGCGACCTCCATTTCTTTGGCGGCAAGGCGGCGTATCACCTCGGCTGCCAGCCAGGAGCGACCAATAACGGCGATGCGCGGGCGGGTTTTATTCGACATAGCGAAATCCTTGAACTGCTCTGAGGTGGCCGCCGAAGGTGCCCAAGATGCCCTTCTTGCTAACCCCCTTGCACCCCAGCGCGGCTGAGGTCTGGTGCCACATCGGCAGGCTGCGCAGGGCGGCAGCCAAACCGGGATGCGAGGTATGGAACAGCGTGGGCAGGGGCTTGTCGTAGCGGTTCACCCCGCGCCGCCACAGCGCGCAAACCTCATTGAGGAACCGCAGGCCCAGACCCGCGCCCTGCCATTCGGGCATGATCACAAGGCGACAGGCGCGGGCCTCAACCAGACCAGGGCGCGGAGAAAAGCAAATATGCGCCACTGGTTCGCCATCGACAAAGCCGACGTAGTAGTCGGCGGCCACCATGCGGGGCAGCTTCAGGTAGTGATGCGGCTCAAACAGGGGCCAGTAGGAACCATCGGTCTTGTGAATTTCCATGCTGATCCGGGGCGCGCGTCGAAGACGCCTCCATTTGAACTCGGCCGAGCGGGTGTCGATCACCCAATCGGGGTTCAGCCATTGCACCACGTCATCATGGCAGGTGACGCCGACAAACTGGCCTGTGCTGCGCCGCCAGGCTTTGGCAAAGGCAGCCGCGCCGATCTGGGCGACGCGGCGGTCAATGGTTGAGGTGAACTCGTCCACCACGGCCAGATCCGGGCGCTCGCACAGCAGGCGGGCGAGATTGGCGCGGAACTGTTCGCCATTGGACAGAAGGTGCCAGGGGCGCAGCCAGCTTGGGACCGAGCCAAGGCCGACACCGGCCAGGGCGGCGGTGACCTGGTCCATCTCAGAGTCGGGGGCGATGGCGTCAATGATGGCGTCCTTGCGGGGCCATTTGGGCGCGCGGTCCAGTTCACGTCCGAACAAGGCCCGCCCAAGCGAGGTTTTGCCCGAGCCAGACGGCCCGACGATCAAGCCGACCTGCCACGGCTGGGCGGCAAGATCCGCCTCAACAGTGAGGCGAAAGTCGGCGTCGCCTTCCACATTGAACATGCTGGAGACGCGCGCTGCGCGGTAGGTTTCGGGGATGGGCGAGGCGTGGTGAATATCAATTTTCATGTGTTCACCACCCGGCATTTGCGGCCCTGGGCCTTCATTTCTTCAAACAGGGCCTTTTGGGCGGGCTCGTCCTGGACCAGGACAATGACGCCGAACTGCTGTTTATAGCGGTTCCCTTTGGGGATCCCGTGGCTACCGGGCGCGAGTGGGGGAAGTGGTGTCTCTGTCGACTTGGGCACTTTGGCCCTCCGTTCCATCGCGCTCTTGGGAGATGTCCCGGCGCTCAGGTGAAGGGCTCTGTGGCCTCAAGGTATTGTGTGCCTTGCATCTTGGGCACTTTATGGCGAGCACGCCACATAATGCGGCAGGCTCAAGTTTAAATAGCAATCTGCGGTACTTACCGCAACGCTGGTCTTGCAGCTTCAAGTGGAATCACCTCATGAAGGCCGGGTCCTCGAGGACAGGGAGCGGCCATGAAGAAATTGCTGGTCGATGGGGTTTAGTTTCAAAATTTGCCCCGTGTTAAAGGGTGTTACAGCACCCTTTAACCTCCCGTTTAAGGGAGGTGTTTCGCTGGTTTAGGTTTTGGCCTTCTCATTGTCGCGTTCCGCCTGGAAACTGGTTGTCAGGGTGCCGCCTAGGCGGTGCGTGACGCTGGTAATGAGCCATTCGCCCTCAAGCTCCGGTTTGATGCCTGTTAGATTGACCTTGGCCTCGGCCATCAGATCGCCCCAGAACCCGCCCAGGCGAATGTTGATTTTCCCGCTGGCACGGCCGCCGCGTTCAAGAGCGGCGTCTGCGGCGCGTTGGGCTTCGGCACGGTTTGGATAGCGGTGGCGCAGCTTCAATTTTGGGTCCTTGTCGCCTGCCTTGCAGGTCTGCACCGAGGCTGTGTCCAGGTCGGTCCACTCCACGATGACACAGCGATATTTACCGCGCCCGTTGATCTGCCAGCTCCCCGAGGCGATCTGCGATTTGTCGACGTCAAAGACGGGCAACTCAGCGCCATCAGCGCCTTTGTTCTCGCCGCGCTTGGCAAAGACCAGGGCACCGCCTGCGGGTTTGGCGACGGCATCCAGCCCTTTGGCAATGCGGGTCAGGAAGTTCAAATCGCTCTCTGTGGTCTGCGCCAGATAGGCAAAGGCCTGCGGTTTCAGGCTGTCACTGATGACGGGTTTCAGCCCGTGTTCCGAGGCGATTTTGCCGACGATGTCTTGGACAGTGACGGCGCGCCAGGAGCGGGATTTGCGGGCGCGAATGCCGCCCAGCATGTCGGCCGCCTTGGCTCCGATCGACAGGGTGTTGGGGTCGATTTCGCCGCTGAGTTCGTCCACCACGAATTCGCCCAACTCAACCAGGTCACCTACAAAGCCGAGGGAGATTTTCAGCTTCGCGCCGGTCTCGGGCAGGGCCACGGCATAGTCGCGGTCATCTATCTGGATGTCGGCGCGGTCGGATTTGCTGCCCGCCTCATCAACGATTGTCAGGCCAATAAGCCGGTCGGCAAAATTGGCCGTGACGTCCGCGCCGTCTGCAATGATTTGAAAGGCAATTTTCATGCATCAACCCCAGAGCCGAACAGGCTTGCGCACGGGGGCAGGCGCTTGCTCGGGCAGGGTGATCACCAAGCCCTTTGGCAGGATGGGGCCCCGCGCGGCAAGGCCGGGATTTGCCTCATAGACGGCCTCTGTCATGGCCTCATTGCCGTAATGCGCCTTGCAAATCTCATCGACCAAATCGCCTTCAGTAGTGCGTAGAGTAGTCATGGAAATTTTTTCCCTTTTAAGCTGCAAAATTAACTAAGCCGTAAGTTGCGTCGGGCAGGTTGGCTGCACGGGAGAAGGCATTCTCCTGTTTTCCTCAGCTTGTGTTTATGAGGCCGTCCTTGTTTTTAGGGCGGCCTCATTCATTTGCGCCTTCCTCCGGCCGAAATATGCTCGTTAACGAAGTAGAAAACGCTGAGAGATATTCTGAATCTGCGAGACGTGTATTGCCTCGCAAATTCAATGGTTGCAGTTTTGAGACCGTCCTTGTCGGTCCTAGGGCGGTCTCGCCTTTTTTTGCGCCATCACAGCCCCCCGAGGAATGAGGACAAGACGCCGCCGTCTTTACCGTAGGATTTCAGGTTCATAGTGAACTCGATTTTGCGGGGGGCCCCGTCTGCGAGAAAGACGCTTTTGCTCTCTTCGACCCGGTCAATGACCCAGCGGTCCCAGACCCAGCCGAGGCCGTCGACCATCATCATGGGCGTGGCGGCTTTGGCCCCGAGGCGCATCATTTCAACCTGCCTTAAACCGCCTTTGAAGTGCGGATAAATCACCCCTGCCAGTTTGATTTCTTCGGCATCCGGGCCGGAATATTGCAGGGCGGGCGTGCGCCCGATCCGGTTCACCTTTTGCCACCGGTGGGAGGCGGTGCGGGAGAAGGTTTGATATGAGCCCTTTGACATTCCAAAGCGGAACGCGCCGAGGGCCATCATGACAAGTCCAAGCTGCATTAGTAGTCCACTCCATCGTGTAGATCCGCGCGGCGGTCGTTCTCTCTGCGGCTCAATTCCCGCATGACCAGGCGCGCAATCTCTTGCTCATCCGTGCCGGGGAGCGGTGCGATGTGAATGCTGATCGTGTCGCCCTGGCGTATGACCTGCGGGGCCTGACCATTCTGTGCGGCCATAGTCGGGCTTTGATCAATGCGGTGTTCGATCTCAACACGGCTGGGCATTGCTGCCGCAGGCCCCGCAAGCGTTGAGGCTGCCATAGCTGCTTTCAAGACCCGCGTTGGCAATATGCTGCCCGCCATTTTTGGCACAAAGACTTCCGGGGCGCGCTCGCCAATCAGATAGGACAGGCCCGCCATGACCGGCCCGCCGTGGTCGCGGGTGCCGCGAATGCGTCGCTTCGCCTGGCCAGTTCTCGGCTGCGCCCGGCCTGTACGTGGGTTCGCCTGGGCAGCGGCGGTGTCATCTGATCCGGTGACCCAATCCTGCAAATCGGTGAGCCAGGCGGGTTTCAGGGATTTGAACTTATCGACGATGTAGGTGACGACCGCGTCCACAATTGAGGCCATGCCGTCCCACAGGGATTTCATAAGGGTTACGCCTGTTGCAAAGAGGCTGAACTCTTTGAACTTGGCAATGATCTGGTCGGGAACGCCGAGCAGCTCCATCACATAGGCGACCAGGCCGATAGCGCCCTCAACGGCAAGGGTGAAGGGGTTGAACTCGGCCAGCAGCTTGAACACGCCCTTGATCAAGCCCTCGTCAAAGGCGGCGCGCACGATCTCCACCTTTTCAACGATAGCACCGACGATTTTGTCCCAGTTGTCATAGACCGCATAGGCAAGGGCGGCGACGGTGGCGATGATAAGCGCAATTGGGTTTGTCAGGGCAAGAATGCCGAGGCGGAAAAAGGCTTTGCCCAGAAGGCGCATTCCCTTCAACAACAGCTTCAACGGTCCCTTGCTGACCGATGCCAAGAGCTGCCCGGCCGCAATGATCGGCGCAGCGGGGAGCCACCAGATCAGTTTCAGCACGGAAAAACCGGCGTAAAGTGCTGCGATTGAGGCCAGAACCTCGCCGTTGATGCCGGTCCAATCGCTCAGTTTGGTGACAAACCCGCCCAGGGCCTCACCGGCGCTCTGGCCCCAGGAGGTCCATTGCTCCTGGTTGGCGTCCAGCGGCCCCAGCAGATTGCCCAGCCATTCCCAAATCCCTTTTACGGCTTCGGCGACGGCGTCCAGCATGGGGGCTGCCGGGCCGAGCGCTTCGCGAAACCCCTGCCAAAAGCCGGTGAAGAAAGCCCCGAGACCGGCCCAGTTGTTATAGATCCAGATACCGGCCATGGCGACACCGGCCAGTAGGGCCCCAATGCCGGTTGCCATGAAGGCAAATCGAATGGCAACCAATGCCCCGCGCAGCAGTTTCAAAGGGTTTAAAAGCGCCAGCAGACCGCGCGCCAGGCGCGGGCCAAGCACCATCAACCAACTGCCCGCTTTGATAAGGTGCAGGAAGGGCGGCAGCAGAGAAAACAGCGTCCAGCGCAGGGCAATGGATGCCAGCTTAAAGGTGAAGAGCGCCAGAGCGGCTTTCATAAAACCGTTGATCAGTTCGGGGTGTGCGGCGGCCCAGGCGGTGGTCTGGGCAATGATCGGCATCAGGGTTTCCATCAGCGCGTTAAGCTGGGGCAGCAGGGCAGAGCCGACGGTCACCGCAAGGCCTTTGGCGAACTCAATGAGCCGCTGGCGTTGCACAAAGGTTGTTTCGGCTTGCCGGTTATATTCCTCTTCCATGAGGCCCAACAGGCTGGCGGTGTCGGCGGTCTTTCTGAGGGCCTTTTCCAACATCTCCACATTGGTCACGAGCGGGGTGATTGCGCCCTTGGCTTCCTCGCCAAACAGGATCCCGACCATGGAATTGCGCTTGTGGACCGGGATATCTTCAAAGGCTTTCAGCACGTCCAGCATGGCCCCGGAGGCGTCTTCCTGCATCCGCTTTGCGATATACTCGGGGTCGATGCCGAGGGATTTGTAAACAGCGGCCTGGCGCTTGGTGACGCTCTCGCCTTTGGTCAGGGCATTGGTGAAGTTCTTGAGGCCGGTCGCGGCGATCTCGGGCGCGGCACCGGCCGCCAGAAGTGCGGCGCTGAGAGCGGCGATTTCATTTGCGGCAAGCCCGGCTGATTTGGCGACGGTGCCCTGGCGATTGATCACCTGCAAAATATCGGCCTCATTGGTGGCCATGGTATTGCCCAGGAAGTTGACAGTGTCGCCGAGCATCATGGCCTCTGCGTGACTGAGACCCAAGTTTTGACGCCAGCGCGCCAGCGCCATTCCGGCGTCATCGGCCGAGATGCCAAAAGCGGCGCTCATCTTGGCGGCGTCGGTGGCAAATTCCAGCAATTGCTTGCGCTTCTCGGCGTCGGGAAGGCTGCCTTCCACCACGCCCATTCGGCCAGCGGCGGCAATGATATCGGTCATGCCTTCTGCCGTGGCGGCAAGCCCGCCCGAGGTCACCAGCTCGCGGATCTGCTGTTGCAGGATGGAAAGCCCTTCTGGGGCGTCAAACTCCACCACCTTGGAGACTTCGGCCAAGCGGCGCTCGGCTTGGATGGCGGGTTCGGTGAGCGCCATAAGGCCGCCGCCCAGGGCCAGCAGCCCCAAGGCTTCACCCTGCAACGCGGCCCGGCGCGCCTGGTTGGCGGCAAGCTGGCGGTTTGCCCAGTCAACGCCATTGCGGCCGTTTTGCTCGGTCACGTCACCGATCCGACGCAGGGCAGCATTCGCGCCCTTTGCAGGCCCGGACACCTGGTCGACCAGCTTGAGGATCAGCGCAATATTGAGGTTTCCGGTTGCCATCGGGCGGGGGTCCGTCTGCTAGGGCTGGGGCGCACCGCCGTTCTGGGCTTGCGCGCGGTCGCGGGCTTTTTGCTGCCACAGGACCAGCTCTTCTATGGGCATGGCGTTCAGGGCATCGGGAGGCCAGTGGAAGACCGAGGCGATGTCGGCCATGGCGTCTTCCACAAATTCGGGGAGCTTTAGGGTGTCGCTTCCAGTTCCAGAAACTGCCCCTCCATCTGCTCCGCCTTCACGAAAAAAAGCAGCGTCTTGGTTGCCAGTTCTGTGAAGTCTTCCGGCTGGATGTCGCGGGAGAGAACGGCAGGGGAAAGGGCGGGCTGCGTGATGCGGGGCAGCAGCTTGAACATGGTGTCGGTTTCCATGCGCAAGATATCAACCATGGACAACCCGCGCAGCTCTCCGGTGGCGGGCTTGCGCAGGGTGATTTCGGACACCTCTTCGCCGTCGATAGTGAGAGGCGATGAGAGGGGGACGGTGTTCATTTTGGTGACTGGCGGCATGAGGCTTTTCCAGAGATATAAGGGGGTTTAAAGACGCGGCGGTTCATTCGCCGCGCCAAGCGTTTGGGGCGGGCTTAAAACCCATGGTTTATTAGATGGGCTAGAAGCCCATGGCAGCGCGCAACTCGGCCAACTGGTCAACACCGCCAATCACGCGCTTGCTGGCGCGGATGTCGATCTCGAACAGCTCGTCGCCGTTGTGAAGCATTCGGAAATAATCCACCTCGAGCGTCAGTTTGAGGGGCGCGTCAGATCCGGGTTTGAGGTCGGCAAAGTTGGTGACTGAGAAGCGCCCGCCAAGGGTGGCAATGATGGTGTCGGCGGAAAAGTCATCTTCGCCCATAGCACCAGGGCGCAGGGTCATGCGCTGACGGGTGCCAAACATCTTGATCAGCTCTGGCGGCCATTCTGCCAGGGTCATTTCGGCGCGCAGCGCTTCCATGCCCATGTCCTGTGCCACGGGGGCATCCATGCCCGAGCCGCGATGGCTGGCGAGCTGGAGTTTCAACTCAGGCATTTTGCCTTCGGTGACCCGGCCCGCATAGCTGGTGCCGTCGATGAAGGCCCCGAAATTGCGGATAGTGCGAGGGTACTGGATCATAATCGGGGTTCCTTATGCTGCGGCGCTGACCGAAGAGATCAGCTCGTCGTAGTAGGTGCCGTTGCGGTGGGCGCGGAAGACCAGGTGCTCCAGCGGCGCGGGCGGCTCAAAGTCAAAGTCGAGGTAGAGTTTCCCGGCCTTTAAGGTGGCTTCGGTGTTGAGTTCAGCGTCAAGCCAGCAATTGAAGCCGAGCAGGGCACCGGCATTGATCATTTGCTGACCAAAGGCCTGCACCCCGTCGCGAATATCCATGAAGAGCTGGGCCGACATAGGGCGGTCCATGGCCCAGAGGTGGGCGCGCTCAATGCTCTCATAGATAATGTCGGCGGTGCGGCGCACAGACAGGAAGGCCCATTGCGCATCGGGCGTGGTGCCCCGGTTGCCCCAGAGGCGAAAGCCGTCGCGACGAATGATGGTGGCCACTTCGGCTTCATTCATCCGGTTGGCTTCGGTCTCGGTGGAACTGAGGTGGAAGCTCACCGGGCGGGCGGTGCCAGAGATGCCATTGATGACCTGATTTGAAGGCGACCACCAAAAGCCCTTTTCAATGTCCCGTTTGGCAATCAGCCCGGCCACATAGCCAGAGGCGGGGCGGGTGACGTAGGCGGCGGACACATTGTCAAAGACGGTGACGGCGGGATCGACCAGGAACAAGCGGTCGGAGCCCCAATTGCCGCGCTCGGTCTTGGCGTCGGTCTCGTTGGTGTTGGGGCCGTCTGCGATCACCACGGCGCGGGTCTTCTCGGCAATGGCGATCAGGTTTGTGGTGACCGGGCTGGCGGGATCCCCCGGCGCGGTCGAGGTAAAGCCCGGTGCTGCCAGAATGCGCGGGGTCAGGTCCAGCACCGAACTTGCGGCCTCCAGGGCCCAAAGGCCGGTGCCGAGGGTGGCGTCGCCCACGATGTTTGCCAATGTGGCGGCGGCGTCTGCCCCCTCGGCAACCAGCACGACAACGGCGACGCTTGCGCCCTGCGCATAGAGCGCTTCATAGGCATCTTTCAGCGTGCCGGCATCGCCCAGGAGCGCGGCCTTGCGGGGGCCTTCGACCAGGACAGGCGTGTTGGGCGGGAAAGCGTCGGCGTCGGCATCCGGGGCGGTGCCCACCAGGCCGATAACGGAACTTTTGACGGTGCGAATTGGGCGGATCCCGTCGTCAATCTGGACGACTTCGACCCCATGGAGAAACTGCTCAGGCATTGGTGGTCTCCTCATTTTCTGTGGGTTGCGGTGCAAGGGCTGCCAGCACCGTGGCTGTTTTTGTGCTGCGCTCGGCGGCCTCGGCCAGAACGCCATCCACGCCTTTGAGTGAGGCCGTCAGCACGATATCTCCGGCGTCAATCTTCGCGAGGAAATCCCGGCAGATGGCGACAATATCGACGTCTTTCGCAATGGCTTGCAGCATGGCAAGCTCCTGGCGCTGCGCCTCGTTTGATGCGTGATCCGCAAGGCAAACCACGCGCACGGCAAGCACGGCCAGAAGCGCTCCGGAGACGTCTGAGAGTGTGCCCAGCAGTGACTTGTCGTCGCCAACCTGGCGCTCGATTTCGCTGCGCAGTACCGCGCGGGGTTCAGGTGGTGCGATCTCGGCCGTCAGGCCTTCTGTCAGGTTCATGAGAGAACTCCCTTAGGTGTAAACGCGGCTATAACTGCCAACGCTGGATTGGTAGGCGCTGTTGCGCGCGGTGTTCCAAACGGAACTTTCGGCGTAAATCATGCAGACGTCCTGCCCCTGGAAGTAGTAGGCAGAGGCCGAATAATTCGGGACCAAAGCGGTGTCGGTCTGGTGAATGCGGGGTTTGTTCACGAACAGGCTGGAATGGTGCCCGGCGTATCCGGCCTGCAGGTCGTTCTCAGAGCGCATGTTTTCAGCGCGCAGAACCCCGCCTTCTTCGGCCCGAAAGCCCACAAGGCACTCAAAGGATCCGACGTCTTCGCGGTCGGTAGACATATGTGCCCAGAAAGAAGCCGACCGGGTTATGAACCCGGCATCGCAGCGGTATGCCCGGCTATCACCGCACCCGATATGGGCACCGGAGCTGGAGAAAAAGCCGAATTGGAAATTGTCAGCGGTGCAGTCATAGGCCTGGATGGTTGCCCCGTCCTGACTCTTGAGGCCAACGCCGCGACTAAAGCCCAGGCCGGTGAAGGTGGAAAGCTGGCACTGAATCAAACCGCCATCCGCCGCAAACCCGGCATTCAGGCACCCGGTTGTGATCAACTGATGCGCCCGCCATGCCGAGGCCGCATTGACCCCAAACCCAAGCGCCAGGTTTTCAAAGCGCATGGTGCGGGGCTGGCTGTAAACATAGCTGCCGTCGCGCGCATAAAAGCCCATTGAGGTTGACGCGGCCCCGGTGCCCCGGAAGGTGAACCCGCTCATTTCCACGCCCGGCATCCCGACCATGTGGACGCCCCAAAGTTCCTCGGGGTCGTCAGAGGCCGGGCCGTCGCCGATCTCAATCACCGTCATGGCCGGGTTCAGGGTGTTGCCGATAATGCGAATGTTGCGCGCCCAGGGGTGCGGGCCGATGACAACGCGCTCGTTAAAAGTCTGGGTGCCGTCCAGAACCTGCAGGCGCATGGGGCCGGTGATCGGCTTGTCTTTCACTGCCGCCCAGGCTGCTTTCAGATCGGGAAAATCGGCATTGGCTCCGATGGTGAAGACGGTCTCCTGGCCGGGCGGAAAGGTGCCAAAGAGATCCTGCAAGGCGTCCAGTTTTGCGGCGGTGGCTTGCAACTGCACTGCGGCATTGGTCAATTGTTCGAGGCTCATTAAAGCATCCCCTCAATATGGCGGTTAAAGGTTGAGGCCTGCAGCGCGAGAAGGGCTGCCAGGGTTGTGATGGTGTTTTCCTGCAGCGTCTCAAGCGCGTCCACGCTGGCCCAGACTTGGCTGTTGAACCCGGCCGTGACGTTTTGCGCGGCACCGATGATGGTCATCAGGTCATAGACCAGCTCTGTCGGGGGCGAGCCGTCATCTGCGGGGATGCTGTCAAAGCCGTCGCCTGCGTTGGTGTAGGCGTAGAGCTTTTCCACACCGTCCACGGGGTCGGTGGCAAAGATGCCCAATTCCCGCACCACAAAAGGCAGGGCCGCGTCGCGATTATCGGCCATGGCTCTGAGGCGCGCGCGCCCCATGCCGACGACATCGACCGAGATGATGGCAGCTTCGCGAACCGGCGAGACCACGTCGTCAAGATCGAGCAGCTCGTCGGTGCCCAGGACCGCCGCATAGGCTGCCGGGGCAATACCGTCTCCAATTTGAACACGGGTAAATGTGAGAGCGGCACCAGCCTGCGCCTCGGCCTGAATGGCCAGACCTGCAAGAGTTTGGCGAATGGGCTGAAACCTAGCCATGAGAGGGGATCTCCTGCTTGATGAATTGGGAAAGGGCAGCGCCGGTGAACTGTGCCAGCACGGCGCGCGGGAACACGGCGCCAACGGTTTGGCTGATGCGGACAGCGACGGCAGAACCAAACCGCAAAGTGGCCTCTTGATCGCTCTGCACCTGGATGACGGTCATGTGGGAGCGCACGGGTTTGGTGCGTTCAATGATCGCTTTTGCCGCCGCAATGTCTGTGGCGTCTCTCACGACGCCCGAGACTGAGACCTGGAAGGAATGCGGGGCTGCGCCCGTCTCGAACCATTCCAGCAACTGTGCCTGGCCAAAGAGCGCCTCAAGAGCGCGGCGCATTGCCCCGACCGTCCCTTTGCGCCGGTGGACTTCCAGAGAGTTCTTGATCACGCGGCGCTTGGCGGCCTCGTCCCATTCAGGGTTCCACACATCGACCGAGAAGGACCAGGCAAGCCAGCCCAGCAGCTCGGCGGGGCAGGTGTCGGGATCCATCAAGGTTGAGACCGTGGTAAGGTCCGGTTTCGTGGCGCGGATCACCTGTTCCAGGGTGGCTTCCAGTGCACTGTGGTTTGGGGGCAGGATTGAGGGGGCGTCAAACATTGCTGCCCCCTACGGTCAAAGTGATATCCGCAAGCGCGCAATAGGCGGCTTGTTCAGGTTCGACCTCGATGTCGGCGGCGGGGCTGTTCAGGACGACCCGGTCGACACCTTCCACGAACAGCGCGGCATAGAGCGCGCCCTGGGTAATGCTTTGGCCCAGGCGGTGCTGACGTGCGGCAAAGGCCTCAATTGAGGCTTGGGACGCGGCCAACACCGCGCTGCTGTCGGGGCCGTCTTTGAGCAAGAGGGTTGCCGTGATCTGATAGGGCAGGATTTGCGCGCCGCGGACTCGTGGGCGGTCGGTCAGCGGGCGAATATCTTCGGCGTTTAAACCCTCTTCAACGGCGCTTAAAACTTCCGGCGCGGGTGTTCCGTCGCCGGTTTGATCCAGCAGTGTCACGGCAACATCACCGGGGCGCGGATCTTCCAGACCGGCGTCGTCTGCTACCGTCAGCACCAGGGCATTCACTGGCAGAAGAGCCGCCACCTCTGGAGCAAGGTCCAGAGTTTCAAAGCGGGGCGCGGTGACAGACACGTCTTTGAGCGTGGCGGCGGCAGATAAAGCCCAGAAGATATAGGAGCCGCGCGGCCCGGCCGTGCTGCGGCCTTCCATGGAAAGCTGGATCCGGTGCCTGAAGGCGTCGTCGCTCTCTTTGATTTCCGGGATCGGCGGGGAGGTGGCCTCATTGGCGTCCTGGACGACCAGGCGGCCGACACCCCAGAAGGCCCCGAGACCATCCAGAGCCGCGCCGGTGGAAAGCGCCAGGAGCAATCCGCGCGCGTCGTCGTTGAATTCCAGCCGGTCCAGCATCCGGTAATAGGCAAAGACCCGGATCAGCTTGGCAAGCGGCTCGCTTTCCAGCTCAAGGAACGGCGCAAGCTCTGGCATCAGGCGGGCCGCTTCGGCTTTCATCTCAGTGAACAGTGCCTCGAAGCCGATGGTGCGGATGATTTCCGGGGCCGGGAGCTGGCTGTGATCAATGGCGGCAAAGCTGCTCATGCCGAGGCCTCCGTCAGCGTCGCAACAGGCAGGTTGATGATATTGCCGTCTGTGTCTGTCAGTTCCAGCACGGCATAACCGGGGCTGGCATCCACAACCTGGACGCGGCCCAATTCCACACGAGGCTCCCAAAGGGCCAGTGCCTCAGCTGTCGCCTGATAAACATCAATCAGGGTTTCGCCATTCAAGGGTTGGTCGATGACGTCAGGCAAATCGGAGCCGTAGTCACGCAGCATGACCAGCGTGCCTTTGGGCGTGGTCAGAACATCAAGGATCGACTGCGCCAAATGCGCGTCGCCCTCAAGCGTCCGTCCGGTATGCCTGTTCATGCCGCTCATTTCTTCGCAGCGCTCCCTTTGGTGGGCGCAGGTGTGGCCTCGGCAAGAGCCACGTTTTCATATTGCGCCTGGCGCTCGGTCAGAGAGACCGGGCTGCCCTTGGCGCGCCATTGACCTGCGGTCCAGCCGTCTGCCGTTGTGACGTAGTCCCGTTTTGTGTTGGCCAGCTCTTTGGGGGTCTTTTGAGGTTTTGTGCTCATGGGTTTGGCTCTCCTGTGTTTGACGCGCCTGCTGTGACGCCTTTGTGGGTGTGGTGAACAAGGCTGACCCCGGCGGCGATCACATCGACCGTCACTTCCAGAGTGCCGTTTATGATCATCTTGCCGCCCGCCAGGTTGATCATGGGAACCCCGCCGTCCGAGCTGGGCGCGTTGCCGGCATAGAGAGACATGGTGACCACGCCCTGGGCGATATCGCCGCCTTCGCAGGCCACAAGCACCTGCTCGCCCTCCGAGGGCATCCACCAGAACTGGATTGCGCCAGCGCCAAGTTGCCCGACCGGCAAGGGCGGGGATTGAACACTGCCAAAGTCCACAACGGCGCGGGCTGCATCCGCGTCAACGGAGATAACCCGGCCGATGCGAATGACGTTCTCAATACGGCGGTCGGCTTCTGCGGCTTGCTCACTCATCGCCCGTGCCTCCGATTTCGTCATAGGAGGCGAGATTTGCGGGGCCAATTTCCGGGGCCAACCCGACGTAAAGCTCAACGCCCAGTGGCTTTAATCCGGGCTGGAAAAAGCTGACGGGCTGGTGCCAGGTCACGGCCCAGAGGGAGACGCCAGTGGATTTGACCTTGGTGGACACCAGACTGTGCAGGCCAGTGTCGCGGGCACGGCCGACGCCATCCAAGCCCCAGTCGTTTTCGGGAACGAGGGTCAGCAGGGTTTGGAAGATATTGGCGGCAGCAATATCCCGACGCAGTCTCAGGCTGTCGCGGGTCACCACATAGGCCGCCATTTGCAGCATGAAGGTTGCGGGGGAGGCCGCGAGGGTTATGTCCTGCTTTGCCCCTAGGCAAGAAACTTTGACCGCAGGCGAGGGCAGGCCGTCGCGCTTCAGCTCTTCCAGAGAATATTTGCCTTCATGCGGCTCGCATTCGCGCAGATCGGGAAGCCGCGCTTTAACCGAAGCGCAGATTGCAGTGCGCAGGTTGGCGAGGATCTGGTCGGGATCATTCATTGCATCAACTCCCCAAGCCGGGTGGTGACCAGGTCGTGCAGATCCAGCTCGTCTTCACTGGACACGCCAAGGTAGGGGCGGGCTGGTACGCCGCTGGCGATTTCATCGCCGCCGATCTGGTGATGGGCCGCATAGACCAGGTTGGACCCCACATGGGCCTCGGTACCGCTGGCATAGCTCGCCATGCTGTCGCGCAGGTCGCCCTCATCAATCAAAAGCGAATGCACCCCGTGGTCGCGGGTCTCGTCATAGGCTTCGGACCAGGGCGTCCAGCGCTCGCCATCCGGGGCGGTTGCCGTGTCAAAGCGGCGGCGGGTGGAGCTTTCCAGCACTGCGCCCGCGTCGTCTGCCAGCTCGGCCATCTGAAAGCCTTCCAGGCGGCTGAGTTTAGCAATGGCCTCTTTCAGGCCTTGGGTTGTCAGGGTTGCTGTGACGCCGCTCATAGTTCAGTGCCCCCGCAGCTTTGCACGGGTGAACTCGCGCTCGGGGCCACCGACGACAATGGGGCGGGGCCGGTCGGGAACCGTTGGCTGGCCGGTTTCGCCATTCTCACCGCTGGCAGCCTGGGCGATATTGAGGGTGGCGGATCCTCGGGCGATATCTTTGAGGTGTTTGATTGTGTCGTCGTAGCGTTTGCGGTGCTCGTCCGAGAGCACATCGCGCGACAGGGCCAAGCGGTAGAGCGCAATATCAACGCAGAACTGGACCAACAAATCCGGGGTCTCAGCAAGAGGCAGGGACAGGCGGACGCCGAGGTAGCTGTCGATCTCGCTGCTGGCCAGCTTCAGGGCGCGGGTGATGGCGTCTGCGTCTGGCACACCGTCGCCGTCGCGGTCGGCCACATAGAGGGCGTCAGGCGAGTACAGCTTGGTGATGTCATCTTGCACGGCATAGGCCATTGGCGCACCCAATTGGAGAAACGTGAAAAGAGAAAGGGCCGGGGCGGGGAGGACACCCCAGCGCTGCTGTGGATCATCGGACCCTGGGGATCTTGGTCAGGCCTCAGTGCTGGAAGGTTTGAAACCCTCGTCGATCAGAAGGCCCCAAATCGTGTTGCGCTCTGTGGCGGTGACTTTGCCCAGCTCATCGCCCAACAGGACATTCAAGGCTTCCACCTTTGGTTTTCCGTCTTTCTGGAAATCCTCCGAGCCCAGAGTGCGGATCGCGTCGGCAATTTTTTCCGCGCGGATCTCGGCGTTCTCGGCATCGTCATCTGAGGCGGCCGTGATACGCAGCATCGGTTCTTCAGCAAGCCTTTTGAGTTCGTCTTCTGTGAAGTCCGAAGCCTGGGCGACAACGCCACCTTGAGGGAAATAGCGTCCACAGCGGTAAAAACCGGTTGCGGAAATAGCGGCAATTTTGAGCAAGCCAGAAAGCATCATTCAGCCTTTCATGGGTTTCAGGATTAGGTGTTTGCGGGGGCGGGAGTTGAACCCGCGACCTCCAGCTTATGAGGCTGGCGAGCTACCTCTGCTCTACCCCGTCTCCAGCCGGACCGACGGCCCGGCCGAGATGCGCTACGGCAGGAACGGGTTCACCATCACTTCGACTTCATTGTAGTTGGTGTTTGTGCCGCCGCCGTCAGCCAGAAGGGCTTTGATGACCTTGTTGGCAGCGGACCGGTTGGAACGACCAACCATGATGTGAGTGGGCATGAGGCCCAGCTCCCGGTCGCCGTCGCCTTTCACGCCCATCATCGTCTCAAAAGCTGCGTCGAAGCTCTCGGCGGTCAATGCGGCCCTGGACAAATGTGCCATCTGCCAAAACCCGTAGCCGACCGCCCACCGGGCATCTGCGCCATAGAGGTACTGGTTTTTCATAAACACCGTGTCGCTGGTCTTGGCGTCTTCCTTGCCGACCAGGCTGATTTTCTCGCGCTCCTGAAAAATGAACGGACGCAGGACCGAATTCAGATCCAGCAGATACCAGGGCTGGCCAGCGCCTGCGGTCATATTGGAAATAGTCGAGGCCACACCGGTTCCATCGTGGTTCGGATAGACCGGGTGGTCGGTGTCAAAGAAGTTCTGCCCGTCGTAGCAAAGCGATGCTTCCGCATTGACGATAAGGTCCCGGACCATCTGATCGGGTTTGCGGGCGGCAGCTTCGCCGAGGCGGGTGAACCGTGGCGCGTAGGTGCCAAGACGGTCGTCTTTGATGTCGGTCGCTTTGATGCCGATGGTGCTTTCAAACCCGACATTGGCGATCTCATAGCCATGAGACTTGATGTCCTTGATGACACGGTCACCAATCCACTCGCGCATCTCGGGCGCATCCCCGAGCCAGTCATAAGTCTCTTTGGCGTCGCTGGACTGAACAACGGTACAAATGTCTTTGTAGAAAGACTTTGCCGCCATCGCCTCATAACCGGCGTTGAAGTGTTTCTTGGAACCGGTCCAAAGAGCGGTCAGAATTGCAGGTGTAATGGCCGCCATGGCTTAAACCTCCTCTTCGTTCTTGGTTGCGAGGAATTCGGCTTTGGAAATCCCCATTTGCCGACAAATCGCGATCTCCTCCGGCGTGAGGGTGCCTGCTCCCTTTGGGGGTTCTTTGCCGTCGAGGCCGGATTTGGCTGCGATCACGGGACTGGCGCTCACCATTGCCTGGAAGTTTGCGAGGCCGCCTTCGGTTTTGCAGGCCGCGATATGATAGTCGCGGCTGGCGGGGGCAATTTTTCCGGCTTCGACGGCCGCATCGACTGCGGAGTTGATTGCCTCTTGCTGCCGCTGCTCTTGCTCGCCCTCCAAACTCTTCAGCTTGTTCATCGCCAGATCGTAGTCAGGACGGGGCACGAACTTGGTAGAGTCAGGCTGATCGGCCCTGTTGCGTGCGGTGGCTTCGTCTGTCTTGATCTTGTTGATCGCCTGAATTGCGTCGAGGTCGGACGCGTTTTCAGGCAGGCCAAGGGCCTCCAGGATCGCCTTGTTCATAGATTTTGCCTCATCATTGCCGCCTGAATGCTCTGCACTGTTCAGAGCGGCGAGTTGCAGGTTGGGTTGATTGGTGAGGCCCGCTGAAATCATCTTGGTGATTTCTCCGGCCTTCTTTGTGAAACTGAACACGGGGCTTACATAGCGGTATCCTTTCGACGCGATGGATTGGCGGCCCTGGTCATTCCAATCCACGCGGCCCCAGATCGCGCCATTTCGCGCGTCGAGTTCTTTGATCCAGCCAATCGCCGGAGCCGGGTCGCCCTGTGCGCCCTTCACCTGGGTGGCATGTTCAAAGTCGACGGGGAGGTCTGCGCCATTGCGCGCAAAGGCAGAAACGACAGCCTCAGGGTCAGAAAGGCGCCAGCTTCGTCCGTCTCGCCCCTCAATGTTCGGACCGGTCGGAGTAAGCTGGATCCACTCTGGGGCGGTTTCGCCTTCAGCGTTCAGCGCAAGCGCGATGGTTTGTATGGAATGTGCCGTTGTCATGAGGTGACATTGCCCGAGTGCGCGCGGCTACTCAGTCCCGTCACGTGTCGGGGGCAATCACTCTCGGAATTCTGGGGATTTTGGCGAGGCCGAAAAACGGCCCATACAGCGCGTTTATCCTCTGAACGCTATCATGGGGCCGGAAATTTGCTCAAGGGCATTTCTACCCCGTTTAAGCCCCCTTTAAATTTGATCCTGCTTTAGCGACTGGCAGGCGATTGCGCCCATTCTGGGGGGCAGGTTGAAATTTCGACATCAAAGGGCTATTCTCTTAATGCGCGTGAGCCTAGGGAAGCCGGTCTTGAGCCGCGAGGGAATTTCCGCCCCTCCACGCGTTTCACTCTCTCAGTAATGTGACGGCTCGACTGCGCAAGAGCTTCGCCCATTTGGCGGGGGTGCTGCGGTGAAACGTGCTCAGGAAGATCTCGTCCCCTGCCACGGTACGTTTCAAGACAAGTCGCCAGCGTTTGTGATCTCCCGATTCAATGACGAGACTTTCGGTGCCGGTGCTGGATACCTCATGCGCCACGGCCCCCGTTTCAATGAGTTCTGCGATCCTTGCAAATTCACGGGCTGTGGCTTCACCATGTTTGCGCCTGGTCTTTTCTGCGGTGTAATCCGAGAACTGCACAACGCGGGTCTTTGCACCGATTTTGTGGGCAAGAGCTTCCGGCAGCATGGCCACGGGCGCGGACCCCTTGGCGGTGCCGTCATGAATACGGCGAACCCGCCAGCTCGTTGCCATGTCACGGGCGGCGGCGTGGGCGATTGCCGGATCTGCGCCCGCGAGCTTTTCTGCCAGAAACTCTTCCATGCGGCGCTGCCGGAATGCGCCGGGGTTGCTTTCCCAGCCCGGATCAATGCCGGAAGGAATGGTTTTGATTTCACCTGTGCGGGAATTGAAAACCTCGCGCATCGGCACCTCGGGGCTTTCGCCGATGCCGATCTCCTCGGCTTCGCGGCGGGTGATCTGACGCACATGACATTTGCAGCCCCAGCCGTTTGGTGGATACCAGGTCTGCCAGAAGGGATCATCGACGGGCAGGACCAGGCCGTTTTTGGCTTCATGGCTCGGGCGGTGCCGCTGGCTCGGGCCGATCAGGTAAACCAGATAGGGCAGGGCGCGCTTGGTGCGCTGGATGCGGTCCCACTGGCCAGCCGTGCGGGCGGATCTCAGGTTTGCGCGATAGATGGTTTTCAGGCGGCGGGGGGAGCCAAGGCGCACTTTGTTTATGTCACCAGTCAGGGGGTCGATTTGTTCTTTGACACCCCACCAGCCCATGCGGCGCAGGCGAGGCTCTAGGGTCTTTTGGAATTGCTCAAACGGCACCCCGTCATCAATGGCCTTTTGCAGCTCATCTCGGATCGTCTGAAGCACATCAACCTGCATGGCCTTTGCGACGGTGAAGCTGACCGCGTGTTCTTCGGGCTCCACGTCCTGCCAGTTGAAACTAGGGCGCAGGCTTTTGTTGCGAAAGAAATTTGAGACCTCAGGCGGCGGCCCCGGATTGAAGGTATAGCCGGGCTTGTCTGAATACTCAGGCATCGCCTCCGTCTCCCAGGGCGCGCGCCTTTACTGCCGATTTAACCAGGGCTTCAAGCAGCGGTTTTGTGTCCATCCGGGGGAAGGCTTCTGCCAGTGTGCCGAGTGCCTCATCGTAGGTCGTGGCGGTTTCCAGCAGCGCCAATACAGGCGAGATAATCGGGGTCATGACCTCTTCCCAACCGCTCGCCAGCTCGCCCTCGATGACGTCCAGGGCGGCATAGGGATCGGCGGTCTGCTCAGGGCCGCTTGCACGGTTTTTGGCTGTGGCATCCTTGCTTGGCGGCTTTGCAACAGGCCGCGCCGTGGACGACACCAAGATTTCGTCGTCGCTGTCAGGTTGCGAATAGCCGAGTTTGCTGCGGATTTCCGATTGCTTGATCTTCATGCCCCGGTCCACCATTTCGGCAGTGTGGCGCATGATCATGTCAACGTCTTCGGCTTCTTCTATGATGATCTTGAGTTTGGGATATTGCGCCTGCACCCCGTAGTTCAAATCCACATAGGGTTTGACCAGGTCACGCATCAGGGTGGTTGTGACGGATTTTGCATCTGCCTTGGCGACGTCGTGGCGCACCTCATTGTGCACCTGTGCCTGGGCCATGGAGGATCCGTTGTCGGAACTCATGGTTTGGCCAAGCACGGCTTTTGAGGTTTGCTCGTCGGTCCAGCGGGCGAGGTTTTCAAAAACCTTGTCGCCGCCTGCGCCCTGCGTCGCCCCTTCAAAGTCAATCTTCATGCTCTCAGGCAGGACCGCTGCCGCATCGGTGCCGATATTGGCCACGGCGCGAAACAGGATCTCGACGTCTTCGGCTGTCGCGCTGGGGCCATACCGGCCCAAACGTAAGGGCAGGCCGTAGGTTTCAATAAATGCGGTCCAGTCTTTGACGGTGTAGCTCTTGCAGATCCAGCCAAACGCCACCAGGCGGGCCAGACCACCCCGGATCGGCAAGCCGGACTTGAGCTTGGCCTTGTGCGAAATCCATTTGAACGGCTCAAGCTCAACGCCGTTGATCAGGTCGGCCGTATCCAGCAGGCGAACCTCGCGTCCGGTTTCTCGGTCGAAAGTGAAAAAGCGCGGATCACGTCGCACGAATTCTTCAACCCACCAGCTTTTCTTGCTGCGGGCCCAGTCCAGCTCGACTTGCGAGAACCCTTTGCCCAAGGCATCAAGCATATCTTCAACCATGTCAGAAAACCCGTCGTGCTCGGCGATTTTCTCACGCACGTCATCGGCAATCTTTTTGTCCAATGCACTGTCTGAGGCCTCTTCAATGATGGCCTCAACGCCTGAAATCGCCCGTTTGCGAATGCCAAGCACCGAGGCGTAGTGCTGGTCGCGCTCTTCCATTTCTTCCGCCAGCACGAGGTAGTCGTGAATGTCCCCTTCAGCGGCCGACAAAAGTACAGTGGCCAGGCGTGATGGTGTCATGCCGGAGGCGACAGAGGGTGCCCAGGCATCCCTGATAGAGGTCAGGCCGGGCTCTGCAGCGCGCTGAACCAAGGCACTTGTATTGATCGGGCGGCCAAGGTGGTCGACCAGTTGATAAGCCATCACCAAACTCCTTTTTGGGCACGAAAGCCCGCTGTGATTTTTACCGGGCGCTGGGTGTCCTTGCCGCCACCTGGGGGCACAGGCCGATAGACAAAGGGCTGATACTCGGTTTCGGCACCAAGACAGGCAAGAGCCGCCGCCCAAAAGCGGTCAGCGTGGCCATCGGTGTCTGTATCAGCCACCAGGCGGCGAATGCCGGTGGGGCCGGTCACCGATTTGATGGCGTGAAGATCCGCGCGCAGCTTTGGGTCGCCCTCTGGAATGAGCACAGAGCGGTCCTGGAACCGTTCCTTCAGGCCGGTGGCCATGTCCAGCTTCGCCGGGGCGCTGAAAATGACGCCTTCGACCCTGTCTTCACCGTGGTTGCGTTTGGCATCTTCTACGGGCTTTTCGCCCATGCCGGTTTGGTCAATGCAACACCGGGTCACGCGGTAGCGCCGGAACACATCGGCCAAAAGTTCGTCCTGGCGGGCAAAAGTTATACGTTTTTCGGCGATGATTTCGCGGGTGATGAATTGTCCGTCCACCAGCTCAAGAACCCAGATCACAAAGAGGTCGTTGCGGGCGGCGATATCAACACCGACATAGCAAAGCCCGCCACGGTAGAGGGCAGGGTGACCGGCGCGCACGTCCTCACATGAGGAAATCAAATCGTAGTCCAGCCAGCTAGACGCGGCGTCCAGCCATTGCAGCTCGAACTCCTGCGACCAGGCGTCCTCGTCAGACATACCGGCGCGCAGCTCATCGATGTCGACGTCCAAGCCCTGTTTTACCGCCTCATATATATCGACGTGGTGCTTGGAAAACTTGTTGTCCACGGTCGTCATCAGCTCGTGGAACTTGTTACCTTTACCGTTGGGGGTGCTGATGACGCGGATCTTGTGACCGCCACGCGCCGCAACCGGGAAGGCAGATCCCCAAATCCTGCGGCTGTCTGCGTGAAAGGCGAACTCGTCAAACAGCATGTTGCCGCCAAAGCCACGGGCCGCGTCAGGGGAGGCGGAAATCGCAGTCACGCGGGAGCCGCCAGGGAAGCGCACCTCCTGGGCTTTATACTTGGCTTCCTCAACATCGATCAGGTGTGTGTCGCCGTTCTGGACAACTTCGCGCTTATGCGCCGGGACAATGAAATCCTCCTCGGAGAATTCGGGGCGGCCCTTTCGTGCCAGCGTGGCATAGGCGGCATAGTACCCCTCAGTCATGGGCTTTATGGCGTCTTCCACGGCCTCCTTTGCGGTGGCCTCAGAGCGGGACAGAATGGTCCATCGGGCCTTGCTGCCCGCAATCTCTGCATCAACGCAGTCGCCGACGATTTCGCCGCCCGAGCCGAAGGTTTTGCCGCCGCGACGGGTGAACATGCCGATTTTAAAGCGGGATTTATCCGCGATCCATGCCTTCTGGTACGGCAGGAACGTGATGACCGGCTCGACACTAGTCGCCATGGGGAGGCTCGCGGGTTTCGCGCAAGTTGATCAGGAAGGGCTGGTCTTTGTACCAGGCCACGGTGCATTTCATGCCGAGGTGAACAAAGCGCTGGCGGCGTCCAAGCAGAAACGCAGCCAACGCTCGCCACATAGGCCCTTTACGCCAATTGTGGTCCCCAACGAGCACCACGGCTCCGAGCGCCATGTCCCCCATCATACAAACCCCATGATTTCGCGAGCCTTAAGGGCGGCTTCTTTTTCCACGTCGCCGGTCTCAACAGCCTCGTCCAGCTTGGCAGCCATGGCGGCGCGTTCCGTTTCAATGATCCGTTCGCGCTCATCTTCCATGATCTTTTGACGGATGCCGGAGCTGGCCATCACGTCCTTGAGCATTTTGCCCAAGAAGTGCAGCTCGCGAGGATCAATCTCGTCGCCGCCCTTGGTCATCTGGCTTTGCATGACCTTGAAGGCCAGCGTGGTGATCATCTGAAACAGCACGTTATGGCGCTGTGCTTCCTCTTCCAGGCCATTGCCATTCATCCACTCGGCAGCCCAGGCGCTGGCCTCGTCCTGGTATTTGACGAACTCGGCGTACTCAGTGCCATAGGCATGGATGGCGGATTTCTTGATCCGAAGCTCGCAGCCTTCCTCTTCCAGGCGGAAATTCAGATCCTCGGCCAATTCCTCATAGCCCGCAAAGCCGCGCTCTTTCAGTGCGTCTTGCAGCCATTTCTTCAGCTCGGCAGGGAGCAGGTCAACTTTGCGCGGTGGCGGCATGTCAGGCCCCCGGCCGGGGGCGCTGGACGCCCGCATTGCGCGCTTTGCCCTTGGCAATATC
This sequence comes from Phaeobacter sp. SH40, assembly GCA_965641885.1. Lineage (GTDB taxonomy): Bacteria > Pseudomonadota > Alphaproteobacteria > Rhodobacterales > Rhodobacteraceae > Pseudophaeobacter. Next base: position 1,349,411 of record OZ282574.1, read on the forward strand.
TACGCCCCGGCTGGTGACAGTGGCCACGCGGAACGATCCGTTGTCCTCATATGTGACAAAGCCCTGCTCCTGCAGCCAGTCCAGCTCGCCCATGACCTGGTCGCGGGAAGAGGCCACGCCGAAGTCATTGCAGACGTGTTCCAGAATGGAGGCGTTGGATGTGTATTCCGGGCTGTCTGCCAGAAACTTGAGGATGGTCAGGCGGCGGTGCTTGGAAATGGTGTCGGTGTATTTGGTCATCTGCTCTTAGCCCCCGATAAGGTGGTCTTCGTGGCGGCTGACAATGGTTTCCAGCCGCGCCATGATCTTGGCATTGCCTTCCATCACAGCCCTCATTTCGGCCAGTGAGCCGGTCTGTTTGACCAGCTCCAATTGCAGGGCGTGGATGTCGCCTGTGCCCGGCATTGCCTGCACCGTTTGCTCCAGGGCAACGATCCGCATGTCGTGGCGGTCCATGCGTTTTGATCCATCCTTGAACCGCTCGTCGGTGTCCTTCCTTCGGCTTGAAAAGAAGGCGTAGATGATTGCGCCAACCGACAGCAGGAAGCTTGCCAGTTTCAGCCCCGTATCAATATCTAGGGCCACTCTTTGGTCTCCCGCCAGGCGTCCACGGCCGGGTTGTCTGTTGGCGCTATAGCAGCTTGAGCAAGGGCCGTGTCGGTGCCGGTGTCGGCGACTCCGGGGCTGTCATGCCGCAAGGCGCGGATCCTCTCTATGGTCTCGAGGACCTGAGGCACCATGGCTGTGCTGTCAGACAATGACTGGCGGAACTGCTGGGATTTGATCTGGAACCGGCCGCCGAAATAGAAGGCGACGATTGTGCCGGCCAACCACCAGAGAGGATCCGGCACCAGGGCGAGGCCCTGCATCCGCTCTGCAAACCAAAGCGGGTCAACCATGGCACTGAGGAACAGCGCGAAAGTCGCGATCACGATCAGGGGCCGGGGCAGGCGGTTCAACCCATCCATGAAGCGGTCAAACCAGCCCCGGCGCGCGACCTGAAATTCTGAGGATAGCTGGCCAAGTGCCGCCTGATTGTAGTCGGCCTGACGCTGTGCGCTGGCCTCGGTGTTCTCGCGAAACACCCCAGCTGTTTGGGCGATCACATTGCCGCCGCGACCAAATAGCAGGCCCAAAAGGTTCCCTAGCTTGCCCATTGTGACGTCCTTTTCTGAAACTCCGCTGTGCTCATGTGAAAGCGCGGCGTGATGAATTCCTCGGCGCGCTTGATCCAGCCGCCTTTGCCGCCAGCACGGGTGCGGGCGTATTTGCGGGAAGAGGCGCGGCGATCAGCCAGGCTGAAATAGTAGTTGCGCCGGGCGATGCCGTAAGCGTCCACCAGATAGGCCCCGGCTTTTTTGAAAGCTCTGTCCACAGCGGCGGCGGTTTTGGGGCCGAGGGCACCGTCAACGGCGACGTCCTCGCCAAACCCGGCAAGGATCCGTTGCAGGATCTTGACCGCGTTGCCCCCGGCGTTGACGTACATGTCAAAGACTGAGGCCTGCAGATCGACGGGCAGCAGGTCCATCCGGGGCTTTTCAAAATAGTGCTGGATGAAGATCCCGACGGCCTGTTTTTGGGACAGGCTGCGGACGTCTGCCGCATCAACGTCGCCGTCGCGGTCCAGGTCCAGCCCGAGGCGGCGCATGGTGTGGATGGTCACCCCAAAGTTGGTGGCCCCGCCCGGATCATCCGGGTCGTTTACATAGCCGCCCTCACGCGCGACGATTTCTTCGGCAATATGCTGGACTGACTTCATGGGGAAAGCTCCGTCTGTTTGAGACGAAACTATGCCGGGCAAGGCGATCTTACCGCCCCGTCGAGTGTCGGGGGCACCTTGAATTTAGAGGAAAAGGTCGCCCTGGTTCTCGCGGTCTGGATCGCGCAGGGTCGCGGCCACACGTTCCACAGTTCGCAGATGCACGTCAACCTTGGCGGCGATGTCTGAGTGGCTAACGCCCTGGTCGAGCAGCATTGCTACCCGCTGGCGGCGGCCGGTTTGGCCACCAATGTTCCCGGCTGGCACCAGCAGCTTGCCGTTCCCCAGAGTTTGGAAAAGCAGGCGGGCGTTTTCCAATCCTACCATTCGGGCGAGGGAGGTTTCGGGGCCGGGGTTTTTGGGAATGTAGATTTCGCGCCCACCCTTCAATTCTGCCAGGCGCACGGCCAGATCAAGGCTGATTTCGTCAGCGATGAGAGCCAGAACACCGGGCAGATAGGGGCGAAACTCGTGGGTCATTTCTGGTGATCAGACCAGTCGAAGTCGATATCGGCGCGCTGGCCCCAGCTTTTGAGGGCTTGAATGACCTGGTCGATCTCGGCGTGGTCCCGCATCATGTCCACGTCAGCGGGCACGTTGTTCCAGGCATTGCCAAACCGGGAGCGGATGAACTTGTTCAGGCCCGCGCGGCTGGCGTCACGGAGCTGGCCTGTTTCGCCAAGCTTGCGCCAGAGCACATGCACCAGGCGCAGATCAGGGCGCGACGCCTTGGCGTGTTTCTTGGAGCCGGAACTGGCTTTGAAACCGTCCTGTTTAAGGCGGTTTAACACAGCGTTTAAATCCGCCTCACTCATGTCTGTCATGGAGGCTTTACCGGTCACCACAAGCTGCAGCGCTTGGCGGGCTGCACTGTCCAGGCCAAGCGCGCGGCAGCCAACGTGGATCTTGCGTTGCAGGGCGCGGCTCATCAGGAAACCTCGCTAAGATACGGAACGGCAGGGTGAAAGGTCACCGCGTCCGCCTTCATGCGTTGGTCTGCGGCGCTCATTTCTTCACGGGCAATCCGCCCGAAGGCATCGCCCTCAAGCTTTGCCAGTTCGGCTTCGTTTTTGAGCACAGAAAGATTGCTGCCCAGCACCAAGGATGCCCTGCGCATCTTGGTGGCATAGGCGCTGAAACTCCGCCGCATGCTCTCGCGGATCTGGTCTTCTGACATTGCCATGACTGCTGCTCCTATGCTTTTGAAAGGTCGATGGTGATGGCTTCCCAAGCGGCCGACTGCGAGGCGCGCTCATAAAAGCGGACATAGGTTTTGGAGCCGACCACCCGCATTGCGTCCCGGATCGCCTGCATGGCGCGCTTCCAGCGCTCGTCGGATATGTCCAGGTTCAGCAGCATGAAGATTTCCGAGCGGTTGATCTGGCCTTCCTTGTCGGTGTTGAAGGCCTTGGTCACGATGGCGCGGATCTCCGGCCCAGAGTCTGCGGCCCACTCAATGAGGCACTCGTCCACCAGATCCTTGGCGATCTGCAATTCGGGGCCAAAGTCGATTGCTTCGGCGATTTGCACCTGGACCTTGAACAAGCCGTCATAGCTGAACAGAGTTTTGTTGCCCTTCTTACCTCCGATCTTGCTCTCATACTGTTGGGCCAGGAGGGCTTCAAATGCGCCGATGTCGTCAAAAACGTGGGTTTTGAACCGGGCAATCTGTTCGCTCAGGGCTTTGCCAAAGCCGATCATGGTACGGACGGTTTCGTCCTGGAGCGCGTCTTGTGCTTTGACCAACTCGAGCGGCACAAGTGAGCCTTTCGAGTTGGTGCGGTACTGGTTGCCATCCACCTCGACAATTCCATCGGGGATTTTGGCGGGGGTGAATTCGCTTTTGTAGGTCTGTTGTTGCGGCTCGCTCATGAGTGTTTGCTTTCCAGAAATGGGTTGTGCGCAGGCAGCGCGGGGTTCAGGCCCCTGTGGGGTCCAGAAGGTCGGCGAGGCGGCGAAGTTGGATCGCCAGGCGGGTCGTGAGGGGGAGTTTCATTCGTCGCTCGATGGTTTGAACTTTGGGCAGGCGCGGCAGGCGCGGATCATGCGCACACGAAACGGATTGCCATGTGTCCAGGTCTCGGCGCGTTTGCGATATTTGCGGCAGACGCCGCTTTCGATTTCGGCTTTCAGGGCGGGGCACTGCACCGGCGCGCTCATGAAGACGTCGCGCACAGCGCTTTCGATGGTTTTCATGTTGCCGGGGTAGCGCTTGCGAATTGCCAGACTGACGGCTGTGGCACTCAGGCCGGTTTTCTCAGCCACGGCGCTCTGTGAGGCGCGGTCGCATTCCTGCACCAGAACCGCGACCCAATCCGGCAGCGCGCCATCCCATGCGTCCAGGGCCACGATTTCTCTGTCGCTGTTCATGCCAAACGGCCTCCGGGGGCATAGACGATCTTTTCCTCGTTGGGGTCGATCACCACGGTCATGCTTTGCTTGCGTGGGGGCAGGGGGCCGGTGTCTTTCAACAGGATCAACGGAGTGCCTTCTTTCAGGTGCCGGGTGCGCGCTGACACCCGCAAATAGCCCGCCGTGCGCAGGGTTCGGCAGTAGGCAAGGAGCTGCTTTTGGCTGATATCGGGCCGGGCAGGAGCTAGCGCTGCAAACAGGTCAATCGGGCGAAACCGTTTCTGGTGTCTGATGGCGGTCCACATTGCCCCCTCGCAGGTATCGCGCATGCCTTTGGCGTGAGACCGGGCCTCTTCTGGCGTTTTGGCAGTGTAAAATACCTTGCCTTCGCTGCGGCCCCAAACGCGGATCGCTTTGGAGTTTTTCAGGCGGGACAGGTAGCGGTGGCGGGTGGCCTCCACCGGGCAGATCGCGGCGACGTCTGCCAGTGTGAAATAGGCCCTCCCGGAGATGAAGTCCCAAATTACAGTCTCTTCGGCCCCCCTCGGCTCAGGGGTTGGAAGCTCAACAGGAGCAGCGCCCTCTCCCAACTTTGCCAGAAGGGACAAAAGGCGTGTTTTGCTCCACTCTGCGTCAATCGGGCCATGCTGTGCCTGCGCCTCCAGCTCGGCGGCTTTCTCAGCGCCCCAGACCGTGAAATATTGCGTGGCCCCGTCGCGGCCGCACTTGGTCACCTGGCCATTTCTCAGCAGCGCGCGGATGTAGTTCTCTCGGGTCCAGATGCTGACGCCGCAATGATCGTCAATCTCGGTATTGGTGAACCGCAGGCGCGAGCGGACAAAATCCAGTATCTCTTGTTCGGCACCGTTACGGGCCGCAATCTCCATCACGTCGGCCATTATTTCAGCCCCCGGCGCGGCGATGGTGCGTCTTTACGGCGAAAACTGAGGCCGCCCCAGTCGGCCAGCGACATGCTGTTCGCGCCCATCGCCAGCGCCTCAATGCGGACCTGGGCAATATCAACCACGGTGCGGCGGACGTTGCCGGTGTTGCGCTCCAAAATGGCGCTCAGCAGGTCTTTGGAGATACTCACCTCGGCGGCGTAGACAGAGGCCAGCAACTGGGCATCTTTCAGGGTCGCAGGTTGCGCCGCCACCCATGACATGACGCGGCTGTCGATCAGCTCAAACCTTTTGAGCTTTTGGGGGAACTCTTCCATGCCAATCATGACAATCGGCGTGTCTGATCCGTCATGCAGATCGCGGATCAACTCAATAATACCGCGCCGGAAGGCATAGTCGGCCTCATCAACGATGAGCGTTCGCCCATCAACGGCAAGCTCTTCGCAGGCCTGCGAGACCATATCGGGAATGGTGCGCTTCGCCGGGACCCCCAGCTCGTTCAACAGCCGTTCCAGGAAGGTCTTTTTGGTCCAGTCGCCCTGCATCGAAAGGTGGATGACATCAAACGTTGTGGCGCAGAAAATGGCCCCGAATGTTTTGCCATAACCGGGATAGCCATAGAACACCCCGAGGCCGGGCATTCCGAACGTGCGCCCTTGCAACTCCTTTACCAAAGTGGCCATTGTTGCCACGTTGGTCAGGGGTTGGACGCTGTTGCCGATTTCCATCTGCTGTGACATGTTCGCTCCTAGTTCAATGTTGCCGTCGCCGAGGGGTGCAATCCGGGCGGCGGCATTTTCTTTGTCGGTTATCCGGCGGTGTTGCCGCCGAAGCTCTTGTGAAGCGCTATGCGGGCTTCAAATTCCGGGTGTTTGACGTAGTTCTCCAACCAGCCCGCCTCGCGCTCGCCGACCCGTTCGCCGGCGTTTTGACGTTCCTGGATTTCAAGGGCTTGCCGGAACCGCGCGTCTGGATCCTTTGCCACTGTGAATTTTTCCGGTGCTGCTTTGGGCGTGCGCTTCTGTTTGGCGGTGCTCATCTCGAAAATCAGGGCGTCTTGGGCCGCTTCGGCATCCGGGGAGTTGTGATCCCGGAACGATGAGGCTGAGACCCGTTTGGCAAAGATTGGGGAGACAACTTTGGCCTCCACCAGCGGCGTGACCTTGGTATCTGCGCGCAGTTTGCGCATGTCGTCGCCGAGTTGATCGGTTGAAATCGGCGCGTGTAGCTTGGCCAGGGCCTTCTCAACTTTGACAATCTGACGCTTTTTCTTGGCGGTTGCCCGCGCGCCCTCAAGGTCAAAGAACCCTGTCGTCTGCTGGCATTCGGCAAAGCCCATGTCTTCGCCGGTCGGCGCGTAGATATGGACGCCGCTGTGCAGATCCTCCGGGTCAAAGCGCACGACAACTCTCTTGTCGGCTTCCTGGCTCATCCAGGCGCAGTGATAGACGTTCTTGTGGAAGGTAAGGCTGCCATTGAGTTTGTGCAGTTTGCCGCTGTCCTGGCCCATAAGCCAAAGATTGCGCTGCTCTTCTGTCGCCTGCAAAAGCGTGGTCTGCGCGTAGCTTTCCGCGAAAGTCTCGTCAAAGGACCGGCCGTTTGCATTTTCAGAGCGTCGCCCAAGGCGCGCATTGTGTTCCTCAATGCCTTCTTCCAAGACTTGAATGAACTCATCCACGGGGATGGCCCGGCTGGCATAGTTTTCCGGTTTGGCACCGGGGCGGTTGCCGACATAGGCCCCAGCGAAACGAGGGTCTTTGGCCACGTCGCTGGCAATATCGCGAAACCCGCGTTCAATGGGTTTCGCCTGCCCATGAGCCGGAGTGGCCCAATGCATTTGGATGCCCAAAAGCGGCAGGACGCCGACCGGGTCAGTTTCGCGGATCTTGAACCGGAACCGGGTGGGCGCGCCCGCTGTCATCCACTTGTTTGCGAACTCATGGCCGTTATCGAACAGGCAGCGTTTGGGGATCCGCCAATTGTCTACCATTTCGCCAAAAGCGGCCATCACCATGACCTTGTTTGGGTCGTGGTCGACGCGCCAGGACAGGAACTTGCCCGAGTAGAGATCCTGAAACACCACGATCTGAGGCCGGTTTATGGTGCCGTCAGGCCAGACCACAAAGAGGTCGATCTTGTGGCAATCCGCGTTGACCGCTTCCATGGCCGACAGCGATGAGCGGTCCCGTTTTTGCGCCGGAAAACACCGCATCAAGCCTTTGAGGCCTTCGCGGGCATAGGCCTGCGTGGTGCGCGGTACCTCGGCTTCCATCCAGCGTTTCGCGGTCTTTTGGATGGGAAAGTCCCAGCCCTGTGTCTCGGCCTGTTTGAGGGCTGCCCGGTAGCTTTGGGCGAATGTCGGCCCCTCAAGGCGTAGGAATGCGCTCTGCAGCCAGTCCATAAAGGGGCGGAACTTCGCCCGGTCTTCGGTCCTGATGCGTTTTTTGGGCGGTCGCGGGGCCAGATAGGCAAGCCGGTCCTCAGCAGCGACGCCCTCAATCATGGCGACCCAGTTGTAAACCGTGCGGGGGCTGACGCCTTTTTCTTTGGAGATCACGGCAACGGCCGCGACATGGGTCGATCCACTTATGTGCAGGGCCTCGACCTTGTTCAGCGCATCCAGACGGTCGGCTGCGGCGTCTTTGGATTTCTGGTCGAGCTGGTCATAGCCCGCCCAGGCTTGGCCCCGGTCGCGGCTCTCTGTAGAGCGTTCGGCTGTGTCTGCCTCCTGTTCAATCAGCTTTAAACGGGCGTTAAAGGGCAAAACAGACCAGTGATAAAACAAGCCGCCACCGCGCCCAGGTTTGCGCATGATCGCGCCGGGGGTGCTGCGCCATCCCTCCCGCAGTGCAAACACGTTGACGCCTCGCGCCGATCCGGGAAGGCCCGGAAGGCAGGCCTCTGCTATTTGCTCGGCCGTCCACCATTCTTGCGATGGGGCTAGGTCGCCGGTCATTGGCTCGCCTCCCGTTTGCTGTCGAACGGGATAACGTCCGGGGTGTTCTCTGCCCCGGCTTCATCCATGGCGGCGATTTCGTGGATCAGTTCAATCAACTTGTCACTGTGCAGGCGGACAAACTCTTTGCGCGCGCTCTTTTGTGCCCGCGAATAGGCCTCGGTTAGCTTTGAAATCTGTTGCTCAAGGGGGGATGCCACCGCAGCGCCTGGGGCTTTCTTACGGGCCAAAACTTCCTTGGCGGATTTGGCAGAGCCGTCACCCAGGGCGCGGCAAATTTCATAGCGATCCGTGGGGGAACCACACTTTGCGATTTCCTGCAGGTCGGACAGGGACACTTTCTTTGGGGCGTCGCGTAGCTCTTGGATTTCGCGGGGGCCGAGGGTTCTGGCCGCAGCAACAAGCCGTCGAATTGTGCGTTCGTCGACGCCCATTTTGTCCGCTGTAGCGGTAACAAACGATACGACGGACATGTTGTCCGCCGTATCCCAGCGCTTGGCGACCAGGTCCGCCCCGATTGCCGCTTTTGTCTCAGGATACGCGCGCTCATACACTTCTTTGCGACGGGCAAGAAATACCGCCAGATCCAGGGTGTTCAGTTCGGCGTGGGCGAGGTTGTCGTCAATCTCGGCAAGGTCCGCCCAGTCATCGGTACAGTCCCAGACCTTGGCGGGGATTGTGGCGCGGCCCATGGCACGAAACGAGGCCATCCGGTGGCCGCCGGCGATCAGTCGCAGCTTGCCGGTTTTCTTGATTTTGCGAACTTGGATTTCGGATTGCAGGCCAAGGGTTTCAATCGAATGGGTCAGGCTTTGAACAGCGGTTTCTGACACCGGGCGCAAACGGTTCGATGTGTCGATGTCATCAAGCGGAATTTCTTTGACTTCAATCAGGCGTGGGGGACGCATGGGGGATGCTCCTAAATGAAAAACTAGCGGGTAGGGGAGGGGGCCTGGGCAGTTTCGCGGCCACCCAAAACGCGGGCCCACAACGCCGTCAGCTTTGGGAAGCCCTTTAGTGAGGGTGCCAAGGCCTGAAATGGTTCGTCTAGTGCCATCGAAAAATCTCTCCTGCAAAAAGCCCAATAGTAGGGATTATGATAAACGAGGCCGCGCCGAGGATTTCCCCCAGCCAGAAAACTGCGGTTCCGAACCAAGCGTGCCGGCCCCGGCGTCTATGCATCAATGTGCAATCACCGGGGCCCGTCTCCGCGAGTGGTTGGCAAGAATAAAAGGCCCTCAGCGGCGCATCCCCACGGCCGCCGAGGGAGTTGTCCAACTGGGCCCGAGCAGGGGCGCAGCCGGAATGGGAATGTGTGGGGCTAGAGGTCAAGGTGCGGCTCCTGGAAATCGGTCGAGGCGACCCAGACCAATTGTCCTGTTTGACTGCTTCTTGTCTTGCAGGCGATTACTCAGAAGTTCCTTTTTAGCGGCATCTAAGAACTCTCTAGTTGAGGCTGTTTGATGCTGCGATTTCACAGCTTCAAAGGCTCTGAGAGCATCAATGATAGCGACAAGTTTCCTTCCAGAGGGCTCTCGAATTTTGCCCCCTTCAAACCTGCATATGTAGTTCGAGCGAAGCCCAGACAGCTCACAAAGTGCAGTTTGCGGCACACCAAGCCTTCGGCGTGCATCTTTGCATTCTTGAGGGGAAATGAGAGTCATTTGCGTACCTTAAACTACATATACGTACATTATTATACAAACACGTAATCTTGTCAACTATACATTTATGTATTATGTTGTACGTTGGTGTAGTTGTTTTGAGGCTGGTAATGGACGCTGAAGCTAGGAAAAGGTTAAAGATAGCTATCGCAGCTAGCGATAAGACTGGACAAGCCATCTGTGACGCTCACAAGTGGCCAAAGAACTATGTTTCGCGCGTCGTTAACGGCGATATCAAAAGCCCAGATCCCTCCAGGCTTTTGCAGATCTGTGACGATCTAGATGTGGAAATTGCATATGTCTTGACTGGTCGGCAAGCGGCTACTGGCAGGCAACACCTTCTCAATGAGATTGCTCAGTCACCGCAACACATTATCGATCAAGTTTCTGATTTTATTCGGGATATTGGTTCGAGAGATAAGAGTTAGATTTGGCTACTAAGCGTAAAAACTCATTCTCTATTTCTTTCAATTCTCTGTCTGAGGACGTTACGATTTTGTAGGCGATAGACTGAAGTTTTTCTAAAGTTTCGGCTAGTGCTTCAATTTCCTGCGACTGTACGGTGTTCACCGGCTGTTTTTTCATATTCCTGCCTATGTTCTAAAAATGTTCCTCTCATGATGGATGCTGAGGGGCGCATGCACGCATTGAGAGCATTTACTGTGCAGGTTACAACATTAAGGCTTTGTCACTAATCGCTTTTTAGAAATGTTGTCTTGCCGCCGTCGGATTGCTCTGAAGTTACCGGACGCGTAGTGTAACCATGAGTGACTTGATTGCCGGATAATAACCACCCTTCTGCGCCGCCATGATGTAGTGCTAGAGGGAACTTACTGGTGCTTCGCCGACCTCGGAGCTGCCCGCAGCGAAGGTCCGGAACTCGCTAATACTGACGAAATTCAAAGGCTTGAGGTTCTGGATGGCCGGATTGAACGACAAAGAGCGATTTTAAGGGATACGGTCAAAGACAGAATGTCGATCCGCTTAAGGCTCATCCGTAGAATGCGTCGCGCCACTGGGAAAGAGTAGTATCAGGCCCGGAAAACCGGCTCTTAGCTCTGACGCCCGCTAAACTTAACATAATGGCCCTTATCAGAGCCCGTGGCGGCCTAGATATGGGGTAGCTACACGCCAGTGCGAAAGCCTTTTTTATTTCAGAAAATTGGCCATTCAAATTCCGTGCTGCCTCCTCCAGTATGGTAGGCAGCACCATGGGCCGCTATGCGCAGAACGCACCCTTTGAAACGTTCGACAGTTGCGCCAACGTGGTCATTGAGCAGTGCTTTTTAACACGGTAGGACCGTCAGCTTAATGCATTCCGTTCCGCTCACAAAGCTGGAGCACTTGTTCTAACCCCACCTTTCGCACCAGCCTATTCACTTCTGTTGAGTCGCGTTTCACCGAAAGGCGGGACCATGGGCCCACACAGTCAGTGAGTGTCGGACGCCCCGTACTACCGGCGTGACTTGATGCAGCGAAAAGCTCGGGAAAATGCTGACACTGCCCTGAGCCCGGCTGGCTGCAACCACTTGAGCGCTCGGCATGATCTCTAAATCACCGCCCTCATAAGAGCTGGATTCACTCAGTTGCAAAACCAGCGTGAGTTTGCGTTTTCCTGCAGCAGGGCCGTTCCCAATATCTGAGTGCCATGCAAAATGGCCGCTATCGGACGCCTTGTATGTCGCCACTTGCGGGCTTTCAGCAAATTCGCGCAGATCAAAGTCGAAGGTGTGGGTGTTAGACCTACGAACGACCTCGATAAGGCGCTCCATGACCCACCCCATACCGGCGACGTCATCTATCCAAACCAACTCAGCCTTGCGAAGGTTGTGATCCTGATTTTGACCAACCAGCAGCGCGTCCTTGGCTGCTGACGTGGCCTGCGCTGCAACAATCCGGCCACATTCTGCGGCGCTAAAAGCATAGGGCATTGAATGAACGTCCATCATTCCATTTTCCTTTTCGAGCATTCGACTAAGCATCCCGAAAAGCCTCATGTTGGTTTCAACAAGACTGCAAGAAGAGGGCCATTATTTAGACAGGGTTTAACGCGAGCGACACAGAACCAATGAAGAGGCGATTTAAGGCCTCTGCTAACGAGAGCTGTGCACCGCTCTTACTGACATGTGGTTTGGATTTTTCGGCGCTTGGAATTGCGCCAAAACCATTTGTTTTATGCGCGTAGAAGACGTTCGCGGATTATAGCGAACCTGGGCAATTTTTTTGCCCATTTCTTTCAAATAGGCATCCACATCAAGATTGTGGGATTTGGTTCCCCAGTCTTCGCCAATCACAAAGATATCCGCGTTTACAGCTTTGCAGCCCGAAACATACTCTAGCTCGTGGTAGGGGCGGACAATGTCGACACAGCTTAACGCTTCCAACATCTCAACGCGCTGCTCCAGCGGAACGACGGGAACATTGGGTTTATAGAGATTGACAACTTCATCTGAAGCTACGCCAACGGCGAGGACATCCCCGAGTGTTTTGCAATGGTTCAACAAAGCAAGGTGGCCGACATGAAGCAAATCAAAGGTTCCAACTGTATAGACGATCATTCTTCACTATATCCTTTTACCTACCCATGAACGGTGATAGCCAACGGCATCTGAATGCACGCTAACGCGAAATTTATTCAGTAGTTTCAAACAATAAAGCGAAGATGCCGCCAAGCTTTCAGAAGCTTGGAGCCAGAGAGTGTTTTGAAAACTACGCGTTTCAAATGCACACAGAACGGGAAGCAGAGATTGCCTGTCAAACATTGACTAGGGACCTGTCCCCTAACTTAAAGGACGTGCCATGACAACCGAAAACGCCAAAACAGCTGAGCTGCAGACAAGACCTATCCTGTCATTTATCAGGGATCTCCCCAATATCTGCTCGCTCGCAGGGTTGGGTTGTACGCTGCTTGCGATCTATTTTTTAATAGTAGATGTCTATGCCGCCGCAATGATTGGCATGATCTGGGCGGTCGCATTTGATTGGGCTGATGGGATTGTCGCGCGCCGAATGTCTGGACGAACAGGGGCTGATCGAAAATTTGGCGGCCAACTTGATCTGCTCATTGACATTGTGAGCTATGGCGTCACGCCCGCCATTTTGGTTTTGAGCTACGCCAGTTTCAGCGCGGCTTATTTACCCATCGTCTTCATAATGTTGGTTTTTGGCGCTATCCGGTTGAGCTATTTTAGTACGTTTGGGTTGTCGAGTGACGCAAAATATACCGGCCTAGCCATTGATAATAATAGTATTATCCTCGTTTTCATCTTTATGTTTTCTGGATTTTTTGATCGCTCAGTGTTTTCTGTCATTCTTGCGGCCTGCGGTCTCGGCCTTGCAATTCTGAATGTGTCTCAAATAAAGACGCCAAAGCTTTCGGGTAATCCCGTCAACGTAGCCCTTCTTGCGATCTACACACTGGCAGTTACCGCGTTCTATGGTTGGACGCTATTGTGATTTTGGCCTGTTAACGCGTTGTTCTAGGAGGGGAATCCTTTCGACCGCGCCAAGAAATCTCTGTGCACAAAGCTATCCTGGTATCTGCGTGCGCCTGATACGTTCACGAAAAAATTCCTCCAGCTGTTCGAAGCTAAAGGACGCTTTTGACTTTTAGTCGGGAGAGGACATATCTGCTAAGGCCAGGCGCCCCCCCTTAGATGGCACAGGCCTGAGGGGCGCCCTGGTCAGTCAGCTGGTCGCGATGACGAGCCAAACTTGCTGCTGCGTCGAAAGCCCTAAAGCAGCCCTTCGCGACAATGCTCTGTTACGCAACGGGTGGCCACTACATTCAAAGTTTACAAAATGCAGACGGTTGTAAGTTTCGGGCTAAACGGCTACATAGGTTATACAAAGGTTTGTTGCTTTCTGCTGCGTAGGCGTTTTGCCCACCGATGAGAATTGCACTCCTCCATCAAGAAAATTTAGCTGTAGCGCCCCTCGCCGAGGGGTGGTGATCTTTGCGAAGACTGTTGGGGGAAACGCCGCGGCCACGTCATTGCGCCTCATGGCATCGATCAGATGCGAGAGGCGCACATGATCTGCCAACGTAACCTTAGAATGGTGCTGACTCAAAGTTCACCCGATGCAGCCAAAACAAAGTAGTGTGGCGGCGCTTTCTCCGTCAGAGGAACAAATATGAATTTTCCAGAATGGACAAAACCGGGCATTTTTGGTGCTTTGGGCGGTGCAGTCGCGATCACAATCGTTGGTTTCAACTGGGGTGGTTGGACAACAGGCGGCACCGCCGAAAAAATGGCCCAGACCTTTGCCACTGAAGAGGTGACAAAGGCCATGGTGCCGGTTTGTCTTGATATGTCCATTGCCGACCTTGATCGCATTCCAAAGCTGGCAGTCATTCAAAAGGCCTCGGGGTATAATCGCAGCAAGGCCGTCATGGATACCGGCTGGGCCACGCTACCCGGAACTGAAACGCCAAACCGCGATCTCGCAAAGGCGTGCATCGACGTGCTTGACCTTGACGCGTCATAAACCAACCCTGGACCTGCAGTGCCTTCCAGCATTGCGGGTCCAGTCCGATGAAGCAGATCCGAAAACAATCATGCTGACGGGGGCAATGTTCAATGCTCTTTCAACTTGCGTCCTGTTGTTGGTTGCATCGCCTGCATTCGCACAAACTGGATCATTGATGTTGCCAGAAAACGCAGAGGAAACAATCAGTGCCCTTATTTGGGGGGGAGGGAAGAATGGCGTATGAAACCAAACGCCCGCCAAAAGCTGTCATTCTGGCGGCAGGCATCGGATCACGAGTCAGCCGACAGGCAGGCACTGGCCTGAATACTGGTCTGAACACTGGCCTGAACACTGGCCCAAAATGTATGTTGCCCGTCGGCGGATCCATTGTTCTCGAACGGATGATCCGCAATTGTCTCAGCTGTGGTATATCCCAATTCGTGCTGGTGCTGGGGCACCGATCTGACGAGATAAGGCGGTTCGTTGACAAGACGTTTCGCGGCATCAGGGTCACTTATGTGATCAACGACCGTTATCACGACACCAACAACAGCTATTCCCTTATGTTGGCGTCCTCTGCCATCGGGGGCGCTGAATTTATCAAACTTGATGGCGATGTGGTGTTTGAGACCAAGGTCTTGCGGAACCTGGTGGACACGGACCTGCCCAATACACTCTGTGTTGATCGCAGTATCGTCGTTACCAAGGAAGATAGAAAAGTAGTTGTCGACGAGGAGATGCGCGTTGCCGAGATCAGCACGTCAGTCATTTCCGAGACCGTGTTCGGTAAGCCAAGCGGCATTGACAAGATCAGCGCAGTCACTGGACCACTGCTCTTTGCTGAACTGAAACAACTGATGCAAAGCGCAACTGTAGCACAGGTCCATTGTGAAGCCGCTTACGAGCAATTGGTCATAAAGGGTGTGCCTTTTCACACGTTAGACATTGCCGGTTTGAACTGGACGCAAATTGATACCACCGAAGGTCTTTTGGCGGCGAACGCAATGTTTGGATCACCAATTGCGACGGTATCACGGGCCCAGCAACGAGCGTTTGATGAGGCCGCTGAGAAAGAGCCCCATCCAACATAACCCCTCGAGACAATCCTCTGCGCCCCCTTGAGCGGCAAGCGGAGACTGCCACAGCCATTCCTTGTCATTCCGACATCGGATCGCTGCACACTAAAAAGGAAAGATCATGGCCAGAGGCAACAAACGTGGAAACAAAGAGGCCAAGAAACCAAAGCAGGAGAAAGCAAAAGTCTCGGCCACAGCCAATTCACTCGCGGGAAAACCTGCGTTGGCGATTGGTGGGAAAAAGGTAAAGTAGGACGGATAGGCGTGGAACATCAATAAATTCTGCAAGCCTACAGAGAATAAGGCATTGGCTGGTTTTTTGCCTGTTTGTTCCGCGCCGCAGGATTCTTCCAAGGGGAGCGCCTATCGTACGCTATCAACTTGCACTTGGCATCGAAAATCTGTTCCCAGTTCGCCGAGACATTCTTGCCTGCCATGGAAGCCCAACACATTGCTATGATTGCGAATATCCCATTCTAGGAACTGTACGCGCACCTCGCGAGCTAGTGCCTAGTTCAGACGCCTTCAAAACTTAACATAAACGGCCTTATCGGAATCCG
Source organism: Phaeobacter sp. SH40 (assembly GCA_965641885.1). Taxonomy (GTDB): domain Bacteria; phylum Pseudomonadota; class Alphaproteobacteria; order Rhodobacterales; family Rhodobacteraceae; genus Pseudophaeobacter. The sequence continues at coordinate 1,365,150 of OZ282574.1, forward strand.
AGGATCCACAAAGGCTTGTTTTAAAGGCATTTCAGTGGGGGAGGGTAGTTTGCAACGGGAAATGTCCCGGAATCGTCCCTCGGTCCAGTATGAGCCCTTTGGGCCGGGTTTGAAAGACAAAACCCTCCAGGAGGTTGCAGTCTTAAAACCCTCCTTAAAGCCCTTTTATATAAGGCTCCATCCGGCATCTTCCGCCTTCATCCGGTCTCTTCCGGTTACTGCAATATCAAGTGTCTCCTAACAGGGACACTCCGCGTTGCAGTAAAAGACACTTCCCGTTGCAGCAAATTATTCGCCCATTTTGCGGGCAGATGGCTGGGTCCTGCCCAGATCTGGCCATTTACCTAGTGAACCGGGGTCAGGGAGCACTAAGTAGGAAGGGCGGACCACTTTCTGGGCGAGGCTCAGTGTGACTGCTTCAACTGCCTAAAGTCTTGGGTTTACTAGTCGTCTGTGATTGCCAGGGCTGTCAGGGCGTCCATTGTTGCAACGATACTCTTCGGGTACCACTTGTCATAGTCACCTATCGAAATATGTTTCGCTATGGTGAATAGTAGATTCCCTTGCCCGTTGTAGGCCCTAAAACAAGGATACCTTGCCACAATCATATCTTGAAGATTATGCCCTTTGGTCGCTAGGAAAGAACTAGGGATGCCGAACTCTTTACCATTCATATACTCAATGACTGTTTTTTGGGACTGGTCGGCCTCAGGAAGCACGGCTGCGCAAAACCTGTCAATCATGTCCTGCCATTTTTCAACTTTCCAGCGGTCTAGACTTCTTTCCCCCTCTCCGTCTTGCAAATATCCCTCGTTGACGGCGGCATCCATTTGTAACTTGCACATCAGCCTGATGCAAAGCACCGGGTCCAAAAGGAGGTTTTCAATTGCATAGCGTTCTCCTTCACAGAGGATGTGCAATCTTCCATCAGAAGATGAAGAATTTTTTGTGTCCCAATCAGCCATCCCAACTACTCGGTTCAGGCCTGCTGCAACCATATTGCTGACCAAGCTACGCACGCGAGCACAGCCTCCACCCACCGTTGTGCCGTCTTCGGTCCGAACGCCGGAGCCCAAGAAAGTCAACGAAACCTCAAAATTTAGGCAATTTTTCTAGCCGCTGTGCAGCTGGTTTCAAAGTTTGGCGTCGTTCTCATCCTCAGTGACGACCATAACTCTGGCATCGTAGTCGATTGCAAGTGTAGGAAGAGCTTCAGTGAGGTTGCGCAAAGCTTTATTGCGTCCGACCAATTCCAGTCTACCATCAGAATTGTCCATCTCAAAAACTTCGTGATCCTCGACCAGCGCAACAGTCGTCGGAGAATGAGTTGTCATTATCACTTTTAATCCGAGGTCAGAGACTAAGGTTCCTTTGATTACTCTCAGGACGTATTTGATCATGCTCGGGTGCAGAGTTGCGTCAATCTCGTCAAGTAAGAGCAGTGAGCCTCCCCCTTTGAAGTGGTCCGCCCCTATAGTTAGGAAAGCGGAGGACCAAGTATGGCCATTAAGAGACCCAAGCCGGAAGAGATTGTCGCGAAGTTACGGCAGGTTGAAGTTCTGATGGGACAAGGCATGCCCCGGATTGATGCGATCCGACAGATCAGCGTGACTGAACAAACCTATTACCGTTGGAAGAAGAATGGAGACATTGAGAGCGCCATTGGTCCGAGCGACAATGGCGACGGGCGGAATGGGCACGGAACAACTCAAGGAACTGAAGCGGCTACAGAAAGAGAACGAGCATCTGCGTCGCGCGGTTTCTGATCTGACATTAGATAAGTTGATCCTGAAGGAAGCCGCATCGGGAGTGATGGCCGTCTGGGAATTGATCTGGCGGATCAATTCAGGACTGAACGGGCGGAGCCCCTGAGCCCCTCGCGTAGGCGGGCCTGCATCGACCATGTTCGTAGTCAGTTCAAGGTTTCTGAACGACGGGTTTGTCGCGTTCTGGGCCAGCACCGATCCACACAACGCCGATTACCACGTGGACGCGCTGACGAAGAACGCTTGGTCGAGGATATGATCGAGCTGACGCGCCAGTTTGGTCGATATGGCTACCGTCGAGTCGCTGCTCTGTTGAGAGACGCAGGCTGGCAAGTGAACGACAAACGCGTCGAACGGCTTTGGCGACGTGAGGGGCTTAAAGTGCCAATGAAACAATCAAAGAAAGGGCGGCTCTGGCTGAATGACGGATCATGTGTCCGCCTACGTCCTGAGTATCGTAATCACGTCTGGTCGTATGACCCTCGCCATTGTCGCTCGGACCAATGGCGCTCTCAATGGCTCGATACACCACAGAACAGACGACGGCAGAGCCTTTAGGACGCTCAACATCTTGGATGAACACAGCCGGGAATGCCTGGCGATCCGGGTGAAGCGGAAGTTGAATTCGACGGAAGTAATCGACGCTCTTACGGATCTATTCATCCTACGAGGCTTGCCTGCCTACATCAGGTCGGACAATGGCCCAGAGTTCATCGCTGAGGCCGTCAGGGACTGGATCAAGGCGGTTGGGGCAAGGACTGCCTACATCGAGCCCGGGTCACCCTGGGAGAACGGATATTGTGAGAGCTTCAACGGGCGGATGCGCGACGAGTTGCTGAACGGCGAAATCTTCTACTCGCTACGTGAAGCCCAAATCATCATTGAAAGATGGAGGAGCCATTACAACACCAAACGACCCCATAGTGCATTGGGCTACCGCCCACCTGCGCCACAGGCCATCGTTCCGATGGACCAAAGGCCAATCATGCACTAACTTTCAAGTTGGACCACTCAAGTGGGGCTGCTCAAGTCGATGACAGAAACTTTATGTCTTTCGATAGGTCATTTATCCACTTGGGCACCGAAGTCTGGAGCATACTCTCCTATCCAAACGGATAGGGGGCCTATCCGACTGCCCTTTTTGATCCCGGTGCGTTCCGACTTATTTAGGGCGTTGATAGGCGCACATTTCTGTCGCGACCTGTCAGGTGCGCGTCTTTTTCCTGCGTAGGCATCTGATCATACAGCGGTAAGGCAAGAACCATGACAGCGCAGATCGACGGGTATTCAGTGAAGCGCGGCCAAACCAACCTCTGGCAAGGCTTCCGTAAAATTGAGATACGCCGGATCAGCATCCGCTGGATCATCCTGTCGTGCTTTCTGCTAGTCGCGGTTGTGCCGGTTTTTAGCCTGTACAAATACACCGAGGCTTCAGCTGTACGCCGAGAAATAGCGAATGTGGAACAAAGCCACCTGATCATTGCGCAGAACCTTTCTGTCGCGATGGAGCGATATGCAAATGACGTAGAACTGGTTTTTGAGATTACGGCGGATGCACTCGACACCGGAAAAACCCCGATGTTCAGTACAGGGCTGAAGGATTTCGACATGGAATTTGTCGTTTTGCTGGACAGCAACAACAATCCCGTGCCGCAGGTGAGTGTAGGAAATACAAACACATTCGATTTGCTCCGTCCTGAAATGCTGTCGCATTTGCGCGCTTTTGCGGAACAAGGAAACCGTGGCGTCGTGTTTTCGGGCATCCTGCCCTTTAACGAAACGCCCCATATTTTTGTGCTGAAGGCCTTCGCAGACGGCATGCTGGCCCTCGCACCGCTGTCGCCGCGTTACCTCAATACGTTGCAAAAATCTGTGACTTTTGGTGAAAAGGGCCATTCGATGATGGTTGATCAGTTCGGCCATGTCATCGCGCACCCGAACGCTGAATGGCAGGCAAGCTCCAAAGATGCCTCAAAAATTTCAGCAGTACAGCGCATGATGGCGGGAGAAACCGGTGTTCAGCAGTTCTACTCGCCCCCCCTGAAATCCGATATGATCGCAGGCTTTACATTTGTGCCGCGCACAGGCTGGGGTGTCATGGTTCCGCAACCGGTCAGCGAACTGGTAAACAAAGCCAAAGAAAAACAATCGACTGTTCTGGCCTTCGTGGGGCTGATCGTTTTTGTGGCCGTCGCAGCAAGCTGGTTTATGGCCAATCTGGTGTCCGCGCCGATCCGTAATGTTGTCGATACGGCAAATCGGGTTTCGGCAGGGGATATGGATGCCCGGGTTGATCTCTCACACTGGGTGATTGGCCCAACGGAGGCCACAGTGCTGGGTACGGCCTTCAACAAAGTCGTCTCAGATCTGCAGCGTGAGCAGCGTCTCCTTTCAACCGCTCTTGTGACGGCCGAAGCAGGCAGTCTGGCAAAATCGAACTTCATCTCTGTCATGAGCCATGAAATCCGAACCCCGATGCATGGCGTGATGGGTGTGATGGAGCTTTTGGGCTCTTCACCGTTGAACGACAAACAGTGCTCACTTCTGGCCGTAGGTCAGAAGGCATGCAGCAATATGGTCAGCCTGATGGATGAGGTACTGACGCTGGCCAAACTAGAAACCGGTGCTGCCGAAGTCAGTGTGCAGCCTTTTTCTGTGACGGAGTTGGTATCCGAGATCGTTGATCTGTTCGGCCCCGCTGCAACGCTGAAATCCGTGGACCTGACCAGCAGGCTGTCTCTGGCCGTTCCGGATATGTTACAAGGCGACGCGCCTAAACTTAAACAGATCCTGATGAACCTGGTCGGCAACGCCGTGAAATTTACGGAAACCGGCGAAATCCGGGTTGAGGCGACTGTTTTTAAAGTGGTTGGCGACGAGCTTGTTCTGTCTCTGCAAGTTATTGACAGCGGAATTGGCATCGCTCTTGAGGAAAGAGCTGAAATTTTCATTGATTTTCATCAGGTCGAGTCCGAATACAGTCGGTCATTCGAAGGAACAGGCCTAGGGCTATCAATCGTAAGCCGTATAGTTCACTTGCTGAAAGGCGCGGTTACCGTTTCAGACGGCATTAGGGGTGGCACATGCTTTGAGGTTAAAGTCCCCTGCAGGGAGCATCCATCTGATGACCGTTGACAGCACTCCCGACCGCGTTCTGATTGCGGAAGACAACGAGACCAATCAATTCGTCGTTTCCGCCATGCTGGACCTTCTTGGGGTGGAACATGACATCGTTGCAAACGGCACAGAGTGTCTGGCAGCGCTAGAAACCCGGAATTACGCTTTGATACTGACGGATATTTTCATGCCCGGCTTTGATGGCCTTCGGGCAACTGAGATGATCCGGCAGGGCGGCAGCCACCACGCGGGGATCCCGATTTTTGCAATGACAGCAAATGCCGGGTCCGAGGAAAGGGTCGCATTTTCCTGCGCAGGCTCCAACGGGGTGCTTGCAAAGCCGTTCAAACGTGAAGAGCTTGAAGTAATACTTGCTGACGTGCTGCCGCCGATTGGCTGAAGTGTTGTAAAGCAACTAGACTATCTAGGCTCAGGCCTGCCAACATCTAACGTCAGAAAATGCTGCGCGGCGCTGGAATGTCCGTTGTGGCGAAACCGCGGCGCAGCACACTTGGAGGGTGTGGATGTCAGCTCTGGGCCGTTCGTGATCGCCACTACACCCGGTCGAACTGACTTTGCAAAGGTCTCAATCTGCGCAATGCTTCCCTCGGAGGCTGCCAGAATCCTATCCGTAATACACGCGTTTTGCCACTGGCAGTGAGCGGCACTTGGCACCGAAAATCTGTTCCTAGTTCGCCGAGACATTCTTGCCCGTCATTTAGGTCCAACACATTGTTATAATTTTGAATATCCTGTTCTGGGAACTGGACGGGCACTCCGTGGGCTAGTTCCTAGTTCCGACGCTTCAAAAATTTAACATAAGTTCTATTATCGGACACAGAGGATCCACTAAGGCTTGTTTTAAAGGCATTTCAGTGGGGGAGGGGAGTTTGCAACGGGAAATGTCCCGGAATCGTCTCTTGGTCCAGTATGAGTCCTTTGGGCCGGGTTTGAAAGACAAAATCCTCCAGAAGGTTGCAGACTAAGAACCCTCCTGAAAGCCCTTTTTTATAAGGCTCCATCCGGCATCTTCCGCCTTCATCCGGTCTCTTCCGGTTACTGCAATATCAAGTGTCTCCTAACACCCATTTGGTGAGGGCAGATGACCGGTTCCAGCTCAAAGCGGCTCCACGGTCGGATGACCAGGCCCACGAGTCGCCTCTACGGAATGGGCGGTTTCCGGTCGTTCGCTTCAGCTACGTCTAGACTTGCACAGTTGAGAAAAACAGACCTTCCAAAGTTCACGAAGTTGAATTTCTTTTAGCTCCTCCCAGAGGCTGGGAACAGCCTAGAACCAGTATTCCGTCTTGACAGCGACGGAGTTTAGGGCCGGAAGATGCGCTTTTTTCGTTTAGCATGTCGCGTCTGTCTTTTTGAGCTACCTTTTCCCCACTTCCGCTTGAACCACTTAATTTCAGATTGGTAATATCCCCGTATTTCCGTAACCGCTTTTTTCTCGGAAGCGCCTCGCGAGGTGTGTTCGTTCCAGCTATTTAGCGCGCTCTCGAGTCGCCCTTGAATGTAGGATGGGACGTTGTTTTGGGCGCCTATGCGCCTGCGTGTCGTGCCGGCGGAATTGCCATCAAACCGTGGCATCAAGCACCTGCAAAACCCTAGGCAAGATTCCTGAAATGAGAGAGTTCAGCGTTGAGCGTGCTATGGGGCGGGGGCACCATTAAACTGTGGATTTCGCAGCAACGCGGTGCAAAATTCATTGCATGCACTTGCATGTCTGTGAGCGTCACCATAAAAATGTGGGCGAAAATGCCTCGCCAGCCCCGATTCAGGGCAAGCCAGCACGAACCTGAATCTTGAGGAAAACCATGTCTAGTCATACCGCTGCATTGCGCACCCGTCTGTTGTGCGGGACCGCTCTTACTGTTTTGACCGCGCTGCCCGCTGCCGCGCAGGATTTTGAAGCCAATGTTATCTCACTGGATCCGATCGAAGTGCGCGGTCAGGATCCCATGGGCGCCGCCGCTGACCGGGCAACGGCTGTCTATGTGGCTGATGCTGAGCTTGAACGCTCTCGCATGGGGGATGTGAAGGACCTGTTTGCAGGGATCGCTTCGGTCTCTGTTGGCGGCGCCATTCCTGTTGCTCAGAAGATTTTTGTCAACGGTGTTGATATGCTGAACCTGACAATTTCGCTGGACGGGGCCTTGCAGAATAACCGCGGGTTTCACCATGCCACCGCCAATGCCTTTGATCCAGGCGTTCTGAAGTTTGTCCGGGTGGACCCCGGTGTTGCGGCGGCTGACACGGGGCCAAATGCGGTGGCCGGTGCCGTGATTATGGAAACGGTTGATGCCGAAGATATCCTCGACGAAGGGGATAAATTTGGCGGCACCGCGCGGGTTAGCTATGGTGACAACGGCCAGACCTTTGGTCGCTCCCTGACGCTTGCCGGGCGCTCAGAAGGGTTTGAGGTCCTCGGCTATGTGAAATCGGCCACGGGCGAAGACTATGAGGATGGCAATGGCAATATTGTCAAAGGCACCGCCGCAGAATTGCAAAGCCTGCTGCTGAAGCTGGCCTATGAATCGCTGGAAGGGCATCGGCTGGAGTTCTCGGGACAACAGATTAGCGATGATGGCGCGCGCCCCTATCGGGCAAATATCGGTGCGATCATCGGGGGCCGCCCGGTGCCCGAGACGCGGATCTACGACACCACCAGAACCAGCTATAGCCTGCGCTATGAAAACACGCTCAACACCGGTCTTTGGGATCCGGAGGTGGTGATTGGCTATTCCGAAAGCGATATTCGGGTTCCCGATCCGTCTCTCAGCGTGGGGATCTCAAGCACATTGTCCGCAAAGCTGCAAAACACCTTTCATCTGTCGGATACAAACACCATCACGGCTGGTCTCGACTATTACGATCGTAAGTCTGAATATTCCGACCCGTCTCTGGGTCTGCTTGAAGAGTCCTCTGACAATATCGGGATCTTTGCACAGGGACGGTTTGAGCCGACGCAGAAATGGAAGATTTCGGCCGGTTTGCGCTATGACTGGCAGGATTTTACCGGCCTTGGTGGGTTTCAAGACAGCGTTTCGGGGGCCAGCGGCAATGCCTCGGCAACCTATAACGTCACCGAGGCCTTTTCGCTGCGGGCCGGCTACTCCAACGTCTTTGGCGGCATCCAACTGGAAGACAACTATGAATTCTGGCGGGGCTGGGGCTATGCCAACCTCAAGGAATCTCGGGCCGAAAACTACAACCTTGGCTTTGACTGGATCGGCAGCAAACTGTCTGTCGGCGGTGAGATCTTCCTGACCGAGATCAAAGATGCCCGTGGTGGGGACGTCAATTTCGATTTCGAAAGCAAAGGCTTTAACCTGGGCGTAACCTACGGCTGGGACAGCGGTTTTGCGCGTCTGACCTTCTCGGATACCGAGATCGAAGTGAATGGAGCCTCCTCAGGCAGCTATGAAGCGCTCGATTTTGGCGCTCCGATTGGCCAGATCATCGCCCTGCAGGTGCAGCAGCAATTGCCGCAGTTTAACCTGCTGGTTGGCGGCAGTCTCGACATGGCGCTGGATTATGATGATACCGCTGCCACCTCGGGTCTGGGCCTGCCCGGCTATCAGGTGGTCAACCTGTTTGCGGAATACACGCCGCCAGCGTTTTCTGCTGTGACCCTGCGGGCTTCGGTGAACAACCTGTTTGACGAAGACTACGCAGATCGCGCCACCTATGGCGCGGACTATAGCTCTGTTGTGGCATTGCGAGAGCCAGGCCGGACCTTTGTCATCGAGGCCGTTGCCCGCTTTTAAGCGGCACGCAGCTTGGGGCTCCGGTTCGCCGGGGCCTCAAGGCAGCAGTTTGATCAGCAGGCGGGACAGGGTGTAGGCCTCGTCCGTCGTCATATGAGGGCCGATTTCTTCTTGAATTGCCGTCCAGTAGATTGGCCAGATCTGCCCATGCAGACCTTCACCTTTGGCGGTCAGAAACAGGATTTGTTTGCGACGCCCGTCTGCGACGTATTCGCGGCGCAACAGACCTTCTTTTTCCAGTCGGCCCACATGGCGAGACAGCGCGTATTGGGCGACAAACAGTTTTTTCTCAAGGGCTGCCATAGGTTGGCCTTGCGGGCCTGCGCGATCAACTTCAAGCAGGATTTCATACCAGATCGGGTCATTGATGCCGCAGGCTTTTAGCGCTTTGGCAATGCGGGGGAAGAACTTGCGTTGTGCCCGCATGATGTTGAACCAGACGCGGTTGTAGGAGACGGCCGGGTCGGCATCCCCAAAATTATCGGCGCCGCTGGAATGCTCGTTTCTAGCTGTCATTGCTGTAACCTGTCTGGCTGCTCTGGCGTTATTCTACCCGGCTGCAGGGGCATAGCACAACAGTTGTGATGAGCATAAAAGTCTTGTAATGCCAAAATGTTAGCGACTTTAGGATGGAAACTCATGAGACATAAAACCGAGACGGAATTCCACTCTGCGCGTAGCCGTGGCTACCTTGCGACAATGGTCAGCCATTTCGCCAGAAAGATCCCGGTCGAGGAGAAAGACGACACAGTGCGGCTAAAGTTCAGTTGCGGTCTCGCCGAACTCTGCGTGATCGAAGGTGGCTTGCAACTGCGGATTGAGGCTGCAACACCAGAGCAGGTGAGACAGACCTGCGAGGTGGTCGAACGCCACCTGCTGCGCTTTGCCTTTCGGGAAGACCCCGAACCGCTTGTCTGGCGCGCTCTCAGCTGACTGCGCGCTCATGGCCTGGCGTTCGGGTTAGCTGAGGTTCGGGTAAGACTGGACAGGCCATTTACTATTCAATAGGCATGCCACAAATACCCGCAAAGCCAGCTTCGGTCAGCCATGCAATTTTGATGGAGAAATCAATGTTGAAAGCGCTGAGTGTCTTTGCGGCTCTGGCCTGTGGCTCCCTCGCGGGGTCCGCCTGTTTCGCTGACCCTGTCGATGTTCGAACCTTTCGTGGCGTGCAACGCGTAGAGGCGCTGCCCGAAAAGGTCGCAGTGTTTGATGTCGCCGCGCTGGATACGCTTGCGGCACTGGGCGTGAAGCCCGCAGGCGTCATCAGTAATCTCTTTGTCGACTACCTGGATGAGGCGGCACAGGGGGCTGAAATCGTGGGCTCTTTGTTTGAACCCGATTTCGAGGCCATCAATGCGCTGGCGCCGGATTTGATCCTGGTGGGGGGGCGCTCGTCTACCCAGGCCGAAGCCCTTGCGGATTTTGCCCCCACGCTGGATATGACAATCTACGGCGGCGATCTGGTCGAACTGGCACTGGATCGGCTGCAAGACTACGGAATTCTGTTTGGCAAAGAGGCGGAGGCTGTCGCGCTAAGAGCGGCGTTTCTGGCAAAGCTGGAGCATGCAAAAGCCCTGGCGCGTGACAAGGGAACGCGCTGATTATCATGACCAATGGTCCCAAAATGTCTGCTTTTGGCGCGCAGGGGCGTTTTGGCTGGTTGCACACTGCGCTGGACCTGCCGCAGTCATCCAAAAGCCTCGGGGAGAATGCCCACGGCGAGGCGATTTCGGCAGAGTTTATCCGGGAGAGCAATCCAGACTATTTGCTGGTGATCGACAGGCTGGCGGCCATTGGACAGAACGGCGAAGATGCCAAAGCGACGCTGGACAACGATCTGGTTCGCCAAACCACAGCCTGGCAGACAGGGCAGGTGGTCTATCTGGATGCTGCCAGACTCTATGTCTCGGGTGGCGGAATTCAGTCGATGAACCATATTCTGGATCAAATGATCGCAGCCTTTGAGGCCAATGGATAGCTCATGCCGCGTCTCTGGTTGCTGAGCACTGTTGGGATGATCCTCATCCTGTCGCTGGTCTCTGTTTTTGTCGGCGTCATCGATCTGTCTCTGGCCGGGATTTTGCGCGACCCGGAGGCGCTGCAGCTGCTGGCTGTCAGCCGACTGCCCCGTACAGCCGCGGCCCTGTTGACCGGGTGTTCAATGGCGGTGAGCGGCCAGATCATGCAGATCCTGGTGCGCAACAAATTCGTAGAACCCATCAGTGCGGGCACGGGGCAGGCTGCAGCTTTGGGCTTATTGCTTTCGGTGTTGCTGTTTCCCGCTGCCGGGCTGGCCGTAAAGATGAGCCTTGCCGCCGGAACGGCTCTGCTGGGCACGCTTGGGTTTCTGGCGCTGGTGCGGCGACTGCCGCCAACGGAGCCCTTGCTGGTGCCGCTTGTGGGGCTGGTCTATGGCGGAATTTTAGGGGCTGTTATGGTGTTTATCGCCTTTCAGGCCGACCTGATCCAATATGTCGAAGTCTGGATGTTGGGCGAGTTCTCGGGCGTTATGCGCGGCCGCTATGAGCTGTTGTGGCTGGCGGGAATTGCTGCCTTCATCAGCTATCTCATTGCGGATCAATTTGCCATTCTGGGCCTTGGGCGCGACATCAGCCTTAGTCTGGGGCTCAATCATCGTCAGGTCATGGCGGCGGGGCTTTTGTGCGTCTCGGTGGTGTCTGCGCTCACGGTGGTCACCGTGGGGATGCTGCCCTTTATCGGATTGGTTATCCCAAATCTGGTCAGCCGCCGGTTGGGAGACAACCTGCGCGCAACTTTGCCAATCACCGCCTTGCTGGGAGGCGTCTTTGTTTTGGGCTGCGATATCCTGGCACGGATGCTGCGACACCCCTTTGAGGTGCCGGTGGGCACCATTTTTGGCGTCCTGGGCTCCATCGCCTTTTTGTGGCTGATCTACACGAGGCCACGCAATGCTTAGGCGCAGGTTTTTTTGGCTGGTTTTGGCCCTGATCGTTGTCTCAGTCTTGTTCCTGACCCTTGGCGTCAAGGGCAGCTGGAGCTTTACCCTCTGGTTTCGCGGCCAAAAACTTGCCAGCCTTGTGTTGATCGGCGGTGCGATCTCCACTGCAACTATTCTGTTTCAGACCATAACGCATAACCGCATTCTGACCCCGTCGATCATGGGGTTTGACGCGCTGTACATTTTGATCCTGACGGTGATGATCTTTATGATGGGTGCCAGCGCGTATGCACAGTTTCTCAAGGTGGAACTCTTTCTCATCAATCTTGTCTTGCTGACCCTAGCCTCGGTGGGACTGTTCACTGTGCTGTTAAAAGATCAGAGCAGTGATCTGATGCGGATGGTCCTTACCGGTATTATTCTGGGATCCTTGTTCAGATCTCTGGTGCAGATGATCCAGCGCCTCATTGACCCCAGCGAGTTTTCCGTTCTGCAATCGGTCTCTTTTGCGCGGTTCAACAAGGTCGATGCGGATTTGTTGCTGGTCAGCGCCGTTCTGGTGGGGCTGACCTGGGCTATGATCTGGAAGATGCGCCACCGGCTGGATGTTCTGGCGCTGGGAACGGTGCTGCCGGTCAGCCTCGGAGCAGATCCCAATCGCGGCCAGCTGCTGGTGCTGGTGCTGATTTCCGTCCTGGTCTCTGTGTCCACCGCTCTGGTGGGGCCTGTGGCCTTTTTGGGGCTTTTGGTCAGCAGCCTGACCTATCGCCTTATTCCCAGCTGGCACCATGGCCATATCCTACCCGCCGCCATTTTGATTGGCGGCATAACGCTGGTGGGTGGCCAGATGGTGCTTGAGCGCATTTTGCACATGGAGACACCCCTCACTGTTGTGGTTGAGTGCCTTGGCGGTTTGGTCTTTTTGTTTTTGATACTGCGAAAGGGCAGCGCATGATCCGAATCACGGATATCAGCCACCAGATCGCCGGGCAGGAAATCCTGCACAGGGTGAATCTTGACATCCCGAAGGGCGGGCTCACAGCGCTTGTTGGTCCCAATGGGGCGGGGAAATCAACGCTGCTGTCACTGGTTGCGCGCTTGCTAAAGGCCCAATCCGGGCGGATTGAGATCAACGGTCAGGATCTGAGCCAATACAGCCATGGGGATCTGGCAAAGCTGCTGGCAATCCTGCCGCAGGTTTTGACCAGCACCCATCGCATCAGTGTCAAAGACCTGGTGGGCTTTGGGCGATACCCCTACAGCCGGGGGAGGCTGGGGCCTCAGGATCGCAAAGTGGTGGCACAGGTGCTGCAGAGCTTTGAGCTGCAGCAGATCGAAGACCGGTTTCTTGATACCCTGTCAGGTGGCCAGAGGCAGCGCGCCTATACGGCCATGGCCTGGGCGCAGGATACCGAGTATTTGTTGCTGGATGAGCCGCTGAACAATTTGGATATCGCCGCCTCCCGCAGCCTGATGGCGCGCCTAAAGACACTGGCCCAGCAAGAACAGCGCACAATTGTCATTGTTCTGCACGACATCAACTATGCGGCGGGCTACGCCGACCATATTGTTGCGCTGAAAGCGGGACAGATTGTGGCGGCGGGCTCGCCTCAAGAGATCGTCTCAGAGGACTTTTTGCGCGAGGTCTTTGAAACCGATGCCAAGGTGGTTTTTGCCGGGGAAAGACCACTTGTGGTCGTGTAACGGCACATACTGCCCCTCTATGATGTTGCGGTTGCCAGTAAAATAACTGGCAGCCCTTAGGGATGAGAATGCCTGCGCATAGCTCACCCATCGTGCTTACCTTTTGCTAACAATACCCATGGGGCGAACTGGCCGTAAACGCACAGAGCACCGCCAGATACTGCGGTTTTTTCAGGCCGCGTGGCGACACGCCTGCAGGCTGCGCCTGAGCAAAACTGTCCTCAGCGCCGCTCCGGCGGCCTTGCGCGTTGTCGCGATGCCAGGCCTGCGCCAGCGCGCGGCGCGTGCAGCATATGACATCGTCCTCACCAATAAGAGTTCTGGGCTGTGCGGGCGCTCTCCCCAAGCTTGTGCGTGCTTCATGTAATAAACGTGAGAAGATCCTTGGTGCACATCATCGAAATGATGTGCGTTTTAGCATCCTAGAAAGGGATTGAAGATGACCAATGATCACGTTTTGCTTCACATGAAAGCTATCACAGAAAGAATGGCAGCGGCGGGTCTTACGCTGTCAACACGCAGCGAACAAAGCAGCGTAGACGAAGGGTTGCAGCAAGTCGGCAAGATGCGGGTTCATCCCATGTCGGAGGTGCATGAGGATGAGCTGGCAGATGGCCGGGCCTTTTGGCTGTTCCTGGAGAGAGAAGGCCTCTGCATATCCTGTATCTCGGCGCGGTTGGTTTGCCTGGAAGACGAGGATTTTGGTAGTCATTTCAGGTCGCTGGCTGAATCCAGATATGAGGGAAGATGCGGTGTCGTCTCAGACGTCTCCCAGCCTCTGGTGGACGATCTGAAAGGCAGGCTGATCTACTTTGGCGGCATTGAGGTCGCGCCCGGTGAGCGGGGCGGCATTCGCCAGCTGAGCGATTTCGCACAATACGCCAAGCTCCTTGCCGCGACCAGGTGGGAGTTCGACTGGATGTATACGATCATTGCCTACCGGCACCGGCGTCTGGCGGATGACTATGGGTTCACCGGAAAATACCGCAATGCCGTAACCTGGAGCACTCCGGTTCCGGAGGGTCTGTCGAATGATCAGATGTTCCTAGGCCTCAACTCGATCCACTTCAGCCACATCCTCAACAGTGTTGAGCCAGGTCAGCTTTGAAAAAATAGCCGTGATCGGCCCCTGCGCGGGGTCGGTCACCCTCATTGTGACCTTGCGATAGCCTCCGGTGACCCGCTGTCCTTTGGTGAACACATCGATCGTTTCATCGGAAACAAAGTAGGGCACACTGTCCAGCATCTTGTGAGAATGCATGGCGCGCTCGATCACTTTTTCCCCAAACGAGCCGACGACCTTATAGAAATCGCTTTTCTCGGCCAGCATGAGGCGCTCTGCTGTGGTGCTTCTGGAGCCGATGCGAATGGGGTGCATGATGGCATCCGTATCCTTGATGGGCTGGTAGAGATCCACCTGGTCGGCAAACCACTCCCAGTTTCGCAGCTGGCCACCTTCGCGGCGATACCAGTCAAGGATGTGGTCTGTCGTCACATGAAAGCCCGCCCTGGAACAGGCGGCACGATCAGCGTTTGCGATCTCTGCGGCCTGCCATTTGTTTTGCGGCGCGATCTGCGAGGCCATCTCGCTTTCGGTTTCTGTGAAGAATTCAATCGGGATTTGCAGCACCACAGAGAGCTTATGCACAGTGTCAAAGGGGATGGGCCGTTCGTGTTTTATCTGACTGTACAGAGTGCCATATGAGATATTTGCCAGCTCGCAGGCAGGTTTCAGTTTGAGATTGGCCAGCTTGCAGGCGGCCTGGATCTTTGTCGCAATCATCGGGGATTTCCAAATTCACATGTGTGTATTTTCCTTCTAACAGTTGACATGTGAAAATCAAGCGTCCAACAGTTTTTGCGTATATCTATTTTGAGGCAGGCATTCTTTGAGACGTGAAAATGACACCCAAACTCAAGATTCTGCTTTGAATTCTCAAACAGCGCTGTCTGGAGACGTGCTCAACCTCCTAAAGCTCGCAGGCGATGCCACTGGGTTGAGCGTGGAGTTCTGGGCCGGTCTCACCGAAGGGCTTGATCGTAACGCGGTTGCTTTGCTGGTGATGCGGGCAGAAATGATCAGCGCGGAAATGCAACGGGGGGTGCCCAGAGATGCACGGCTTGGTCGTTTTGTCCGCCAAATCAGCTCCGGGTCCGCCCTGCCCGGAATTCTGACCTGCGGTTTTGAGGCGGCAGAGCTGTCCAATGGCGATGCGGATCTCCCCAAAGGCATGTTTGCTGAAAAGAAGCTGGCTGTCGGGGATGTGCTGAAGGCGTTTGACGTCATCTACCCAGAGGAGGCGGGTGATGACAGCAATGTTCTTGGCCTCTGGTTTGGCCTGGATGAGGGCGACAAGCGTATCGTTTCCGATATGGTCAAGCGCCTATCCTCCTGAAAGGACCTGCCCAGAGCGCGTCTTTCCCCGTCCTCGTCTTTTGGCCCGTCCTCACCTTTTGGAAAGGTCCTTCCTTAGCAGCGAGGCGCCCGGGACCCGTCCAAAGGGGTGAGCTCGTACAACAACTATCGGACCACTGGGTTGCGTCTTTTTGACCGGGGAGGAGCCTTGTCAGGCCTTGTGCATGGTTTGTTCCACAGCTGGCGGCGAGAGCTGCTTGACCTGCGGAGCTGGCGGGGCCATGAACCTTTCTGGACCGCAGGGCACCAGGCCCATGTAGGGATAACCGTCAAAAGGATCCGGTATGGCGCGAAATCAGGCTGCTCCGACAACGCAAGACGAACGCGAAAGCTCTCGTGAAATAGGTGTGCTCGGCGCCCTCTGGCCTTTTTTGCGCCCCTACCGTCTGCTGATGTTTGCAGCCATCTGCGCGCTGATACTGACGGCTGGGCTGTCGCTGACCCTGCCTTTGGCCGTGCGACGGGTGGTGGATAATTTCCGCATTTCAGAGAGCGCCTTGCTCAACCAGTATTTCATGGCGGCTCTGGTGATTGCGGCCTTGCTGGCGGCAGGAACCGGGCTGCGCTACGCGCTTGTGACCCGTTTGGGCGAGCGGGTGGTTTCGGATATCCGCAAAGCAGTGTTTGATCGTGTCATCGGCATGAGCCCGGCATTCTTTGAAAAAATCATGACGGGAGAGGTACTGAGCCGGATCACCACGGATACCACGCTGATCCAATCGGTTCTGGGCTCGTCCGTGTCTATCGCCCTGCGCAACCTGCTGATTTTTGTCGGCGGCATGGTCCTGATGTTGCTCACCTCGGCCAAACTTACAGGGTTGGTGCTGTTGATCGTGCCGGCAGTCATTGTGCCGATCATGGTTCTGGGGCGTCGCCTGCGTGGCATTAGCCGGGAAAATCAGGACTGGATCGCCGCCTCATCGGGCAATGCCGGCGAAGCGCTTGGCGCCGTGCAGACGGTGCAGGCCTTTACCCATGAGACCGCCAGCCGGGCCCAGTTTTCCAAAATGACCGAGACCGCCTTTGATGTTTCGGTCAAGCGCATTCAAACGCGGGCCTATCTGACGGTTATTGTGATCTTCCTGGTGTTCTCTGGCATCGTCGGCGTGCTGTGGATGGGCGCGAATGACGTCCGGGCCGGCGTGATGAGCGAAGGCACCCTGATCCAGTTTGTGATCTACGCGGTGCTGGTTGCGGGCTCTGTTGCGGCGCTGTCCGAAATCTGGAGCGAGTTGCAGCGCGCCGCCGGGGCGACGGAACGCCTCATTGAGTTGCTCAATGCGACCGATACGGTCAAAGATCCCCGTGCGGCCAAGTCCCTGACAACCCCGGTGCGCGGTGAGATTACCTTTGACGCGGTCTCCTTTGCCTATCCGTCACGGCCTGGCGTACAGGCGCTGGACGCGGTCAACCTGTGCGTAAAGCCGGGTGAGACGGTGGCCTTTGTTGGCCCCTCAGGGGCGGGCAAGACGACCATCATTCAGATGATCCAGCGGTTTTATGACCCTGACGCCGGCGCAATCCTGCTGGATGGCGTGGCGCTCACGGATTTGCAGCGGAGTGATTTCCGCCAACACCTTGCCATGGTGCCGCAGGATCCGGTGATCTTTGCCACATCAGCGCGTGAAAACATTCGTTTTGGCCGCCCCGGTGCCTCGGACGCCGAGGTCGAAGCTGCCGCCGCCGCCGCTGCCGCCCATGATTTCATCTCGGCCTTGCCCGAAGGCTATGACAGCTTTGTCGGAGAGCGCGGCGTGATGTTGTCGGGCGGGCAGAAGCAACGCATCGCCATTGCCCGCGCCATCCTGCGCGACGCGCCGGTCCTGCTGCTGGACGAGGCCACCTCGGCGCTGGATGCCGAAAGCGAACGCCTGGTGCAGGCGGCGGTGGATGAGCTGAGCCAGAGCCGCACGACCCTGATTGTGGCACATCGTCTGGCGACGGTTAAAAAGGCCGACCGGATCGTGGTGATGGAAGAGGGACGGGTGGTTGCGACGGGCACCCATGACGCCCTGGTTGCCGAGGGCGGGCTGTATGCCCGGCTGGCCCGGCTGCAGTTTACCGATGGGCTAGCGGCAGAATAGCACTGCAAACGCGCGCGGCCGCAGGAGGTGGCCGCCGCAAAGCAGCGCCAATATGAGCGGCCGCTCTGGTTGGACGCTTGTGTCGCAACGTCATATTGCACCCTTGCCTTGACGTGATCCTGTCCATTCGCTTGCACGATCCGCTTTTTGCACCCAGATTGAGTACAAAGAGGAAATGCTCCGGCTAGGGTCGGGGCCAGGGGAGGATAGCAATGGCATTTGCCACGATAGAAGACTGCATCGCGATGGAGAAAGAATCCAGCTGGGAGGAGCGGGATAACCCGGTGACGCTCTATCAGCTGTTGTCGCGCACAGCAGGCAAGTTTCCTGACAACAATGCTGTTAGCTATCAGATTTTTTCTGGTCCCACCGATAAGGCGGAAACCCTGACCTGGCGCCAGCTGAAGGATCAGGTCACGCAGGCTGCCAATATGCTGCGCGAACTGGGCATCGGCGAAAAGGACGTGGTGGCCTATGTGCTGCCCAACTGTAACGAGACCCTGGTGACCATGCTGGCCGGTGCCGTTGCGGGGATCGTGAACCCGATCAATCCGCTGCTGGAACCGGAACAGATCGCGTCTATTCTGCGCGAGACCAAGGCCAAGGTTGTGGTGACGCTGAAACCCTTCCCCAAGACCGATGTTGCGCAAAAGGTTGTCGAGGCGGTCCGCCATGCGCCCAGCGTCAACACGGTGCTTGAGGTGGATCTGAACCGCTATCTGACGCCGCCAAAATCCTGGATCGTGCCGCTGGCCCGCCCGAAACTGGAAAACAAAGACAAGGTTGCGCATGCGGATTACAAATCCTTCCGCCGCGAGATGTTCAAACAGCCAACCACGCTCACTTTTGCGGACAGTACCAGTGACCGCGTCGCCTGTTATTTCCATACTGGTGGCACCACCGGCATGCCCAAGGTGGCACAGCACAAATACTCTGGTATGATCTATAATGGCTGGATTGGCAGCACGCTGCTCTATACCGAAGAGGACAATATCATGTGTCCTCTACCGCTTTTCCATGTGTTTGCCTGTCATGTGATTGTTATGGCCTCGATTGCTTCAGGGGCGCATGTGGTGTTCCCAACGCCGCAGGGATATCGCGGTGACGGCGTGTTTGATAATTTCTGGAAACTGATCGAACGTTGGAAGATCACCTTTATTATTACAGTGCCCACAGCAATCTCGGCCAAGATGCAGCGCCCGGTGGATGCGGATATCTCTACCGTGAAAACCGCCTTTTCCGGCTCTGCGCCGCTGCCGATTGAACTCTACCGCCGGTTTCAGGACGCCACTGGCATCAATATCATCGAAGGCTATGGTCTGACCGAAGCCACCTGCCTAGTCTCGTGCAACCCGGTTGACGGCGAAAAGAAGGTCGGCTCGATCGGGATCACCTTTCCCTATACGGATGTGAAGATCGTCAAAGGCACCGCCGATGGTCTGGTGGAATGTGGCGTGGATGAGGTTGGCGAGATCTGTATCTCCAACCCGGGCGTCTATGCCGGCAACACCTATACCGAGGCCGCCAAAAACGTCGATCTTTACTACAAGGATGAATATCTGCGCACCGGTGATCTGGGGCGGTTTGATGCGGACAGCTACCTGTGGATTACCGGGCGCGCCAAGGATCTGATCATTCGCGGCGGCCATAATATTGACCCGGCTGAAATTGAAGAGGCGCTGCTGGGCCACGAGGCGGTTGCCTTTGCGGGTGCGATCGGCCAGCCCGATGTGCATTCCGGCGAGCTGCCCTGTGCCTTTGTCGAACTGGTTGGCAGCGCTACAGTGACGGCAGAAGAACTGCTGGAATACTGCCGCATCCATGTGCACGAGCGCGCCGCGATCCCTAAGCACCTTACCGTGCTGGATGAGTTGCCAAAAACTGCCGTCGGCAAAGTCTTTAAACCTGATCTGCGCAAACATGCGATTACGCGGGTTTATAATGAGGCCCTGCTCAAAGCGGGGTCTCCGGCGCGGGTTGAGGCCGTGATTGATGACAAGAAACGGGGATTGGTGGCGCAGGTTGTGGCCAATGGGGCCAAGGATGAGGATATCTCAGCCGTCCTTGGTGGCTTTGTCCGCCCCTGGGAGCATATGCCCGCCGAGGCTGCTGTCAGCTAAGCTGACCCTGAATTTTGCAGCCACCGCTTTGATGTGATCAGGGCGTTTAAGAGATCAATGGCGTGCCCGGCAATGGGCGCGCCATTTTTTGCTTATTGCCCATTCCCTTGACCCGACTCTCTGGCCTAGGCTGGCGCCGGGACGTATCGTAAGGGGGGTCCGGGAATGGACTATGAGCGGCTGATCGACGAAGAAACCTGGGCCTTCATTCGCAAAACAGGGGAGTGCTACCCGGAGGATGCGGTTGCCCTCGACATTGCGGGACAGCGCGCCGTCTACAACGAAATGGCGCGCGCGTTTCGCGCGCCCCGCCCGAATCTGGTGGGCTGCGAGGACCTGCAGGCCAATGGGGTGCCGGTACGGGTCTATACTGCAGGCGATCCCAGCCGCACGGTGCTGTTTTGCCATGGGGGCGGCTTTGTGGTTGGCGATCTGGACAGCCACGATGATGTCTGCGCCGAAATCTGTGTGCAAACCGGCTACCGGGTGGTGGCGGTCGACTATAGGCTGGCGCCAGAACACCAGCACCCGGCCATGTTCGACGATGCCTGGAGCGCGCTCAGCTGGGTGATCACCACCTATGGCGAAGGCGTTGTGTTGATGGGAGACAGTGCCGGCGCCAATCTGTGCGCCGCACTGGCGCATGCCTCCCGTGCTGAGCCATCTGTTTCAGCAGCCCTTTTAGGACAGGTTCTGATCTATGGCGCCTTTGGCGGCGATATTGATGCCGGCTCGTATATTGAGCACGCTCAGGCGCCAATGCTGACCCGCGATGAGATCCTGTTCTATATGGATATACGCCGACCGCGCGGCGCTGCTGAGCCTGCCGAGAAAGACCCCAGCTATGCGCCATTGCAAGACAGTGATTTTTCTCAGTTGCCGCCGACTGTGCTAATCTCGGCTGACTGCGACCCGGTGCGTGACGACAGCCGGGACTACCGGGACCAGATCGTTGCTGCTGGCGGCAAGGCCTGGTGGATAAACGAGCCGGGGCTGGTGCATGGCTACCTGCGGGCGCGTCATTCGGTGACACGGGCCCGCGATAGTTTCGAGCGGATATCGGCGGCAGTAGAGGCGCTGGGGCAGGGGATCTGGCCCTACGACTGATCAGACCTGACAGGCATCACTGGCCCAAAGCGGTGCCGCGGCCAGACCGGTTAGCAAAACACTGGACAGCAAAAGGCCGGACAGAAAAAGACCGAGGCACAGGGAGCGCAGAGGCATGCCCCCCTCAAACAGACTGCGGCAGCAGCATTTTAACACGCGCTGCCGCAGCCGGGAGAAGGGTCATTTCAGAAAGGGCTGGGCCATCATGGTCTGTGCAATCGGCGCGCCGAGGCGGCTGAGGATGGTTGGGGCCAGTTGGCGCTGATCGATGACATCTCCCTCGGCGGGGCCTTCGGCGTCGCCAAAATAATAGAGAGCGGTTTCTTGCTGCAACGGGCTGCGGCCACCATGATGGCCGCGCTCATCCTGGCCATGATCGGCTGTCACAATGACCTCATAGCCCAGCTTGCGCCACTGGGTGATAAAGGGGGCCAGCATTTCATCCATGACGAAACAGGCGTGGTCCATTTCCTGGCAGTCGTGAAAAAACCGATGCCCCATACTGTCCAGCGTGCAGGTGTGCAGCATGCCGTAGTTCACGCCAAAGCGCAGGCACAGATTGGTCAGGGTGCCAAACAGATCCACGTCCGACGGCGTCATCTGGTTGGCCTGACCATAGCCCGTCATGGTGTGAAACCGGCCGTGGTTGATGCTGCTGCTCTCGGGTTCATCATATTCGATGTCGCGCACATAGTCGAAGGGGTGGCGGTTGAAGAACTGCGACCAGAAGCTATGGGCCACGGCCGCCGTGGTGCCGCCGCCTTCGCGCACCTGGCTAAAGACGTCCTTGTGCGACAGTTTGAAAACATTGCCATTGCCGGTACAGCCGTGTTCCGCCGGGGCGACGCCGGTGTGGATAGAGGCGTAGCAACTGGCCGAAATCGAAGGCAGCACCGCGCGGAGTTTCCAGACGCGGGCGTCGCCGCTGTCGACCCAGCCTTCGAGATTGCCAAAGAGACGGCGGAAGTTGCGCCAGGGCACCCCGTCCAGAATGATGAGAAGCACCTTATTGTCCATGATCCGAATCCTTTTGCCCGCGAGGCTGTTTGACCTCATCATTGCCATCAAACCCTGAATTGCCATGCAAAAACGGCCCAAGATGGCGCTGACCGCTCATTTTGAGACCCTGCTCAGCGGCGGCAGGCCAATAGTGGAATGATCTGCAAGTCTGCATGGCGCGATAGGGGCCAAAACGACGCCAGGCCCGTGTGATCTGCACGGGCCTGGATGGATGTGTCGCATATGGGCCGAAGGCGGCATCAGTTGCCGGCGCTCTCCATCTTGCGGTTGGCGATCACCTCTTCCAGCCAGCCCAGACGCATCTCGGGGACCGAGCTGAGCAGAAGGTCGGTATAGTCATCAAAGGGCGGGCTCAGCACCTTGGTTTTGCCGCCATAGCGCTGCACCTTGCCCTGATACATCACCGCGATGGTGTCCGAGATAGCGCGCACCGTCGCCAGATCATGCGTGATGAAGAGAAAGGCCACGTCCTCAATTTTCTGCAGGTTTAGCAAGAGCTTGAGGATACCATCCGCCACCAGCGGATCCAGCGCCGAGGTGACCTCGTCGCAGATGATCATTTTGGGCTTGGCCGCCAGCGCACGGGCAATACAGACACGCTGTTTTTGCCCCCCCGAAAGCTCTGCCGGATAGCGGTCAATAAACTCCTCGCCCAGTTCGATCTCGTCCAGTAGTTCGATGATGCGCTTGCGCTTTTCATCGCCTTTCATGCCGAAATAGAACTCTAGGGGCCGACCAATGATGGTGCCCACGGTCTGACGTGGGTTCATCGCCACATCGGCCATCTGGTAGATCATCTGCAACTCGCGCAGATCCTCCTGCGAGCGCCCTGCCAGATCTGCCGAGAGGGTACGCCCGGCGAATTCGATCTTACCTTCGCGTGGCGGCAAAAGCCCGGTGATGACGCGGGCAAGGGTAGATTTACCCGAGCCGGACTCACCAACCACCGCCAAGGTCTGGCCGGGGTAAAGCTCAACATTGACGTTGTGCAGCACGTCAAACTGAGTGCCCTTGTAGCGCGCGGTGATGTTGCGCACGCAGAGCACCGGCTCGCCATTGGGTTCTTTTTCTTCGTGATTGATCGAGCGCACCGAGACCAGAGCCTGGGTGTATTCTTCCTGTGGGTGGTTGATGATCTGATCGACGGGGCCGTATTCCACCATATTGCCGTGACGCAGCACCATGATATCGTCGCTGACCTGGGCCACAACGGCCAGATCGTGGGTGATATAAAGCGCGGCAACACCGGTTTCGCGGATAGCGGCCTTGATGGCCATCAACACGTCGATCTGGGTGGTCACATCCAGCGCTGTTGTTGGCTCATCAAACACCACCAGATCGGGTTCAGGACAAAGCGCCAGCGCCGTCATACAGCGCTGCAGCTGCCCGCCCGAGACCTGGTGCGGGTAGCGGTCCCCTATGTTTTCCGGGTCTGGCAGGCCCAGCTTTTCAAACAGATCCCGTGCCCGGGCTTCGGCGTCTTTGCGGCTGAATTTATTTTGTTCAACAGCCGCCTCAACAACCTGATCCAGGATCTTTTTGGCAGGGTTAAACGAGGCGGCGGCGGATTGCGACACATAGGTCACCTCGCCACCGCGCAGTTTACGAATGTCGCCGGTGCCGGATTTCAGCACATCGCGCCCATTGATCCAGACCTCACCACCGGTGATTTTGACGCCACCACGACCGTAGGCCATAGCCGCAAGGCCAATGGTGGATTTGCCTGCACCGGATTCACCAATCAGACCCAGCACTTTGCCCTTTTCAAGGTCAAAGCTCACCCCATGCACGATCTCGATGTCATGGGGCTTTTCGCCCGGAGGATAGACCGTTGCACCGATTTTGAGGTCGCGCACTTGTAGCTGTAGATCGCTCATCCGCGGCCTCCTTTCAGTGATGTGGTCCGGTTCAGCACCCAGTCCGCCACCAGATTGACCGAGATGGCCAGGGTGGCGATGGCAAAGGCAGGCGCCAATGCGGCCGGAATGCCATAGACGATCCCGTCTTTGTTTTCTTTCACAATGCCGCCCCAGTCCGCTTCGGGAGGCTGGATACCAAGGCCAAGGAACGACAGCGTCGAGACAAAGAGCACCATAAAGATAAAGCGCAGACCCATCTCAGCCACCAGAGGCGACAGGGCATTGGGCAGGATCTCACGGAAAATGATCCAGGCGGTCTTTTCGCCGCGCAGACGTGCGGCCTCAACATAGTCCATCACCTCGATGTCAACGGCCACGGCACGGGCCAGACGGTAGACACGGGTCGAATCCAGCAGCCCCATGACAAAGATCAGCACAGGTACCGTCACCGGCATCACGGAGAGCACCACAAGGGCAAAAATCAGCGTTGGGATCGACATCACCAGATCAACAAAGCGCGACAGCACCTGATCAATCCAGCCTCCCGCAACCGCGGCAAAGAAGCCCAGAACAGAGCCCAGAGTGAAAGAGATAATGGTTGCAGCTGTGGCGATAAAGATGGTGGTGCGACCGCCATAGATCATCCGGCTCAGCAGGTCGCGGCCGATGTTGTCGGTGCCCAGCAGGAACTGCGCCGAGGCGGGCTCCCAGACGTCGCCAACGATTTCGGCCATGCCATAGGGGGAGATCAGCGGCGCAAAGATCGCAGCCAGAAAGTAGAGGGCCGTGAAGAACAGCCCGATCAGAGCGGAAATGGGAATGTTCTTCATTTCGGATGCCTCAGGCGTGGGTTCGACAGGATAGCGACGATATCGGCGATCATATTGAGGCCGATATAAACAGCGGCAAAGATCAAACCGCAGGCCTGCACCACCGGCACATCTCGTTTAGAGACGTGATCGACCAGATACTGACCCATGCCAGGATAGACAAAGACCACTTCGATCACCACGACGCCAACCACAAGATAGGCGAGGTTCAGCATCACCACATTGACGATGGGAGCAATCGCATTGGGAAAGGCATGGCGAAAGATCACCTTAAAGCCATTGAGGCCTTTCAGTTCAGCCGTCTCGATATAGGCCGACTGCATCACGTTCAGGATGGCGGCGCGGGTCATGCGCATCATATGGGCCAGAACCACCAGCGTCAGCACGGTCACGGGCAGGGCAATCGCGCTCAGCTTTTCGCCGAGGGACATGCCGTCGTTGATCATCGCCACCGACGGGAACCAGCGCAGTTTCACCGCGATCAGATACATCAGCACATAGCCGATGAGAAATTCGGGAATAGAGATAGAGGCCAGGGTCACAGCCGAGATCAGCTTATCCGGCCAGCGGTCCTTGAACCGAACGGCCAGAAGGCCGAGGAAAATGGCCAGCGGCACCGCAATGATCGCGGCCCAGAAGGCCAGAAAGAGCGTGTTGGACAGGCGTTTACTGATGCTTGCTGTGATGTCGGCTCCGCTGGTCAGTGCAGTTCCGAGATCGCCGGTCATCGCACCGCCTAGCCAGTCAAAATAGCGCTGCAGTGGCGGATCATTCAGCCCGAGTTCGGCGCGCAGGTTTGCCAGGGCCTCAGGGGTGGCAGACTGGCCAAGGATGGATTGAGCCACATCACCGGGCAGGATCATTGTGCCGACAAAGATCAGACCAGAGACGAGGAACAGCAGGATGAGGCCCAACGCGATGCGTTGGGCCAACAATTTTGCAATGAGCGGCATCTTATGCCTTCACCCACATTCTTACGGGCGAGTAGCTGTTCATCAACGCAAAACCTTTTGCGTTCTCAACCCAACCATCCAGACGATCCGAGGTCGCATCAACAAAGTCGTTGAACATCGGGCAGATCAGGCCGCCTTCGTCGCGCTGGATTTCGCCCATGTCCGCATACATCTGCGTGCGCTTGGCGGTGTCCAGCTCGGCACGGGCCGCCAGCAGCAGCTGGTCGAACTGTTCGTTGTTGAAACGGGTGTCGTTCCAGTCTGCCGAGGACAGATAGGCCGTGGTGTACATCTGGTCCTGGGTTGGACGACCACCCCAGTAGCTGGTGCAGAAGGGCTGCTTGTTCCAGACCTCGGACCAGTAGCCATCGTTGGGCTCACGCTTGACGTTCAGGTTGATACCCGCGCTGGCACAGGACTGCTGGAACAGCGCCGAGGCATCTGGTGCACCGGGGAAGGAGTTGTCGGAGGTGCGCAGCAGGATTTCGCCCTCGTGACCCGATTTTTTCAGGTGGTGCATTGCCTTCTCAGGGTCAAACTCACGCTGCTCAACCGCGGTGAACATCGGGTAGGACGAGTTAATCGGGCTGTCGTTGCCGATTGTGCCATAGCCGTTGAGAACCTTGTCGACCATTTCCTGACGGTTGATGCCGTATTTCAGGGCCATGCGCACGTCTTTGTTGTCAAACGGAGCCGTGTCACCGTGCATGATGAAGACGTAGTGGCCAGGGCCAGAGGTCGAGTGCACGTTGATGTTGGGGGCGCGATCCACCAGCTTGGCGGTGCGGGGCGGTACCCGGTCGATCATGTCAACCTGACCGGACTGCAGGGCTGCAACACGGGCTGTGTTGTCGTTGATAACAATCAGCTCAATAGTTTCGGCATGGCCTGTGTCGCCCCAGTAGTTGGGGTTCTTCTCGGCGACGATGCGCACGCCCATATCAACGTCTTTGATGATGTAGGGGCCGGTGCCGATCGCCGTAGCCGGGTCGTCCATGCCGCCACCGGGCTGGATGACCAGGTGGTAGTCGGCCATCAGATAGGGCAAGTCAGCGTTGGGCGTTTCCAGCTCAACCACGACATTGTCGCCGTCTGTCGAGATGTTCTGAATGCCGCGCATGATGCCAAGAGCACCGGATTTGGTGTCTTCACCCGAGTGACGCTCAAGCGTTTTTGCAACGTCTTCTGCGGTAACAGATTTGCCGTTGGAGAAGGTGATGCCGCTGCGGACCTTGAAGGTCCAGACCTTGGCGTCTGCCGAGGCTTCATAGCTTTCGGCGACTTTGCCGTCGAGGCCACCGTCGTCGTTCAGCTCAACCAGAGGCTCGCCCCACAGACGGATCAGCATCAGGGTGACCTGGTTGGTGGACAGGGCCGGATCAAGGCTGTCGGTGGTGCTGCCACCTTGCAGACCCATACGGATGGTGCCGCCTTTTTGCGGGCCGGCGGCGCGGGCTTCAGACGTCAGCAGCGTGCTGGCGGCGGCGGCGGTAAACCCCAGAGCGGCGGCTTTTGCCATAAAGTCGCGACGGCTCAGTTTGCCTGCTGCCGCATGACGCGCCAGAAAATGAAGATGATCGTTCATTGAAGTCTCCCAGTAGTTTTTTTGCTGCCTGCAAGCGCAATTTGCAGTTTTGGCAGCTTTTTCTTGTATGATGCAGCAAGATTTGCGCATTTGCCGCGACCTCGCAAGCTTTAATAAGATATCTCCCCTTGCGGAGAAATTTCCGAAAAGCCGCGATGTGTCATTGGTGTCGCCTTCTTAAGGTGTCATGCCGCTTTTGTGGCGTAAACCGGCTTTTTGGGTCGAGTTGCCCGTGACGCAAGAAAATACGCCTGACGAAGCATCACTTTGGCAAAATTGAGAGCTTTTGGCCTGTGCGGCAATGACGTCCCGGAGCTGAGAGAGAATCCCCGGCGGTTTTGGGAGCGCCGTTTTGCGCAGAGTGGCCGGGCTCAATCGGCAATTTCCGGGGGTAATCTGTGTTCAAAATGGCAGGTTTTGCCCTGATTTCAGCGCTCCGCGCTATCCATCCAAATAGTGATAGGCCCATCATTGAGCAGCCTGACCTTCATATCCGCGCCAAAAGAGCCAAGGGCGACAGGCAGGCCAAGGCGCACAAGCTGGTCGGCAAAATACTCATAGAGCTCTTTACCCTGTGCGGGGGGCGCGGCGGTGGAAAACCCGGGTCGATTGCCGCGATGGGTTTCTGCTGCAAGAGTGAACTGGCTGACCACCAGAACAGCGCCGCCAATATCGCTGACAGAGAGGTTCATTTTACCCGCGTCATCCGAAAAAATACGCAGTTTCGAGATCTTTTTGACAAGGTAGTCCGCCTGCGCCTCGTCGTCCCCCTGCATGGCGCAGATGAACACCAACAAACCCGCCTTGATTTCACCGATGACCTCCTGGTCGACGGTGACAGAGGCCTCAGAAACTCTTTGAATGACAGCGCGCATGGAGTGCGTCCCTTTTTGTCTGGGTGCAGGTTTTCTAAAGGCGACAGGGTTAGTCGCGCCACTCTGTATACTCAGCCAGCGGCGCGCGGCTGGTGCGAAACCCATTGGCGGGATGATCGCTATCGCTGTAGCCAAAGGAGATCGCGCAGAGAATCTGGCGGTCCTGCGGGATCTGCAAAAGCTCATGCAGCAGCGGCGCATAAGAGGCGACGGCCGCCTGCGCAATGCTCGCAACCCCGGCTGCCTGCGCCGCAAGGGTAAAGCCCGCAACAAAGCCGCCACAATCCATAGCGCCATAGCCGCCCAGCTCCACTGGCGTTGACAGCACCGCACAATGAGGGGCGCCAAACAGCGAGAAATTCTCCATCATTTGTTTGGCTGAGGCGGCGCGATCTCCCTTGGCCACCCCGACCGCCTCATACAGTGCCCAGCCACAGTCGCGCCGCCGGGATTTGTATTCATTCTCATAGGCCTCTGGAAAGGCAAGATCGGGCCTGTGCCCGCCCTTTAGCACAGCCGCCATCAGCGCCTGACGCAGGCGGTCCGTTTCTTCGCCGCTGGTGATCGTCAGCTTCCAGGGCTGGGCATTGCACCAGGAGGGGACCTTTTGGGCGCAGGTGAGAATATCCTCGATCACGCCTCGTGGCACGGCATTGGGCAAAAAGGCACGGCAACTGTGGCGGGCGGAAAACAGGGCCTGCAGATCAGGCAATGAGGGCGTTTTGGGGGGCATGGTTTTGTGGGGCACGGTATTTTTTGTCATGGGATGGGATCCTGTCAAACAAGAGGCCCGCCTGTGCAACAGGCGCGGCGCTTTGTGGGGATTGGGCGCACATTCTGCTAGCTTTGGGATCCAAAGTAGGCGGCCACGGCGAGCAGCACGAGGCCAAGGGTCACGGCACCTGCGATCTTCCAGGCAGAGTAGGGGCGCTCCCCCTGTACCCGACCGCTTTGGCCATTGACGACAAAGCGATAGGTTTTGCCGCGATATTTGTAGGCGGCCATCCAAACGGGCAGCAGCACGTGCTTAAAGGTGACATCCGATAAATTGGTGTCGATGTTCGAAATACGCTGGCGGTCGCCGCCGATATCAAAGCGCACGTCGCGCTCAATCACCCGGTCCATATGCGCGCGGGCCTCTTGGAACCCTTGTTCCAGATCCACGGCATAGGCTTCGGCGCGAAACCCGGCAAGAAACTGTGGCTGATAGGGGGCAAGGGCCGAAAGATCCCAGGGCTCCAGCGCATCTGTATAGCGCTTTGGTAGGCTTTTTGAGGCCAGGACCAGCACATCATCAAAGAACCGCCGCACCCGGCCCGAAACAGGGGTCCAGCGGATTTTTGCAACCTGCCGGGTCTCGCGCTTGCCGTCGACCATCACGGTCTCTGACACATAGTAAGTGGTGCCACGGGCCCCGGAATAACGGCTTTGGCTCTCGGCGTCATAGGTCCAAAAGGGCACATAGATCCCCTCCATGCGGCGTCCCTTGCGGGCATAGGCCTGCAACCCATTTGGGGCAAACCAAAGCTTTCCCAGCCAGTTGCTCATCGCTTTTTGGGCGGCGCGTTCTTCCAGCTCAAAAGGCACCACACCTTTGGGTTTGATGTGGCGGCTCTCGCCAGTATCGGCAACCACGGGGGTTGCGCAAAAAGGGCATTCCAGCGCGTGGGTCTCATTGGAGAACTCCACCTGTGCGGCGCAGTTTGGACAGGTGGAGACCCGCGTCACCTCCATCTCGGCTTCTGGCAACCGCTCGGCCAGCGCCGCTTTGAGATCCAGTTCGCGCAGCGCGCCGCCGTGCTCGGATTTTTCCTGAACCGTCTGGCTGTGTCCGCAATGGCTGCAGGTCAGACTGCCGTTTTTTGGGTCAAACCGATAGTCCGCGCCACATTGCTCACAGGGAAACCGATTGGTCACCTTTGGAGCTTCGGGCGCGATTTGAGCCGAGGTCGAGGGAGCGGGAGGCGGTATGTCAGTCACAAATTTTTCCGAAAATTGGCCAGGGAATACGCCGGTTTATAGCAGGGTCATGAAGGGTTGTCGCCACTGTTTGCACGCTGAGAGGAAAGGCTCTCTCAGGCCATCGCTCACTCTCATCGGCAAGTGTTTTAGCCATGGCGGGAAGGTTTTTCGCGCTGAGCTTTCCAGTGCGATCCACCTTCATGGAATACACTAACACCAAGGTGAGAGGAGCAGCTTTGCATAGCCGCTCCCTCTTCATATCGATCCGTATGATCGCAGCAGGGCTCAGGCTGCAGGCGGTGGCGGCGGTGGCGGCAGGATGGTGAAGAGCTGCGCCAGTTCGGTTACATCACCGGCCCGCATCCAGCCATCCTGACCGGGGGTCCAGACATGGGTGTCGCGGGTCAGGCTGCCCTCCTGCGCCATCCGACCCAGACGAGCCTTTGAATAGGGACCAGAGGTGGCGCCGTTTTCGGCCGTGTGCCAGACATGCTCCACTGGTGGCGGAGGCGGGGCCAGGGGGGCGGCCTGCTGCGGTGCCACATGCGCAGCACTGGCGGCTGCAGCGGGCGCGGGGCGCGCCCCCCAGGGACCAGGCTGATGCCCCGCTGCCTGTGGCTGCATCTGTTGCGCCATGGCCATTCCCATGCCCATCCCAAGGCCGGCACCCATACCGCTGTTGGGGGTTGTTGCCGCAGCCCCCATCGCCTCTGCAGCAGCGAACTGCGTATAGCGGCCCAGATCGCCCACGATGCCCATTTGGGTGCGCTTGTCCATTGCCTGCTCCACCGCTGGGGGCAGTGAGATGTTCTCAATATAGAGCTCGGGGATCATGAGCCCGTATTCGGCCAGTGTCGGTGCAATCTCGGCCGCAACCAGTTTGCCCAGATCTGCCGTATTGGCGGCCATATCAAGCACCGGAATGCCCGAACCTGCCACCGCTCGGGAGAACTCCTGCACGATGATATTGCGGATCTGGAACGAGATCTCATCCATGGTGAATTCACCATCGGTGCCGACAATCTCGGTCAGGAACCGCGCCGCGTCCGCAACCCGGATCGAATAGCTGCCAAAGGCGCGCAGCCGCACCGGGCCAAATTCGGGGTCGCGGCAGATGATCGGGTTCTTGGTGCCCCATTTCAGATTATTGAAACGGGTGGTGTTGACGTAGTAGATCTCGGATTTGAACGGCGACTGAAAACCGTGGTCCCAGTGCTGCAGCGTCGTCATCACCGGCATGTTGTTGGTCTCTAGCATATAGAGACCGGGGGTGAAGACATCGGCCAGCTGGCCCTCATGCACAAAGACCGCAGCCTGGCCTTCGCGGACGGTCAGCTTGGCGCCGTATTTGATCTCATGGGCCTCGCGCTCAAACCGCCAGACCATGGTGTCGCGGCTGTCATCGGTCCAGTGGATGACATCGATGAATTCGCCTTTGAGAAAGTCGAATATTCCCATATCGCAGGTCCTTTTTTTCTGGTCGTCTAAGGTCGGAGTTTGAGAGCGCAGCTAAAGCGGCTGCCCCATTGCTTCGCGGGCGAGGATGCCAATGATCGGCCGCGCCTCGTCGGCGCTCATGCCGGTACGAAGCCTTGGATCATAAAGCATTTTCAACAGCAATTCGTCATGGCTTGTCAAAAACGCAAATTCGTCATCGTCGTTAAAAATAGAAGGGCGCGCCCGTGGCGTGTCGTTCAACAGCCCCATCCCCTGCGCCACCTCTTCGTGGATGCAGCTGTCGCGCACCAGATCGGGATGTTCAGCCCGGATCAGAGCGACGCCGCGAATATAGTCAAAGGGCGCATCCTGCGGGCCACCGGCGAGGACAAAACAATAGTGGGTGCGGGGTGGATTAACAAAAAGCTGCAGGTCGCTGGCGCTCAGGTTCGGAAGCAGTTCACGAACCTTTTCAGCCACATAGGCGCGATCATCCGCGCTGGCAAAAATCACGTGAAAATTGCCCCGCTTTTGTGCGGTGGTGACGCTGTGGCCGGTAATCCGCGACAGGCGTGCGCCATAGGCGCTCAGAACGCCCGTGTCGCGCTGTCGCTGGCTTTCGGGCACTGAGGGGCCAAAATCAGCCACAAGCTTCACCGGCCCTGACCAGCGGCTGAGCCCGCCCGTCAGACCACTGCCGCTGCGCCCGGCATATTCATTGTAAAAGGCAATCTCTTCAAAATGAGCCGCGAGGTCATCGGCGTCAAAGGGCGTTTCCGGACCACCCCCGTCCGTGCGCAACAGGCCTCGCGTTAACAGATCCTGTTGCAATACGCGGTAGTAATTGCGCAGCTCGGCACTCTCAACTGAGGGCGGCCTGTAACTGGCAGGAATGACGTCCGGGCGGGATTCCGGCACCAGAGAGACCTGTTGTGTGCTTGGCACACAGGCGGACAAAAGAACCAGGGCGGCAAACCCAAGGGTTGCCGCCACACAGGAGGGCCCTGCGGCCACAGCCTCACTGGACCTTGCCGCGCGCCAGGCTGCCAAACCGGTCTTCATCATTCAGCCCGGAACGGCGGTGCCGGCCGTGTCGCCAATCCCGTCCCGCCGGGCCTTGGCTGAGGCCAGGGTGTCGCGCAATTCGCTTTCCATCTTTTTCAGCTCGGCCTCGGCTGCGGCGCGACGTGCCTTGCCTTCGTCGGCAATCTGCAGGCTTTCCTGAATGGTGCCGACCAGATCCGCATTGGCTTGTTTTACCGCCTCGATGTCAAAGACGCCGCGCTCCATCTCTTCGCGGATCACCTTGTTGCTCTGTCGCAGGTTTGCGGCATTGGAGGTCAGTAGCTCATTGGTGAGATCATTGGCCTCACGCACGGCTGCCGCCGCCTCAGATGAGCGCTGGATGGTGACCGCCTGTGCCAGCTGCGTCTCCCAGAGAGGCACGGTGTTGACCAGCGTCGAGTTGATCTTGGTGACCAGGCTCTTGTCGTTTTCCTGCACCAGACGGATCGAGGGCAGCGATTGCATGGTCACCTGGCGGGTGAGCTTGAGATCATGCACCCGGCGTTCCAGATCATCGCGTGCTGCGCGCAGGTCACGCAGCTCTTGCGCGCGCATCACCTGATCGGCCTCGGCGGCGGCGGTCACAGCGGCCTCAAGTGCCAGAATATCCTTGGCGTCCAGTTCTGCCAGCTTGGCGGTGCCGGCGGCAATATAGAGCGCCAGCTCGTCATAGAAGTTCAGCGTCTTTTCATAGAGCAGGTCGAGCGATTTGATATCTTTCAGCAGCGTATGCTCATGGCTGAGGAGATTATCAGTAATCTTGTCGATCTGGCCTTGAATGGTCTCAAACCGGGCGGTGAACTTGGCAAAAGGTGCGGCACGCCCCAACAGGCGCTCCCAAAAGCTGGGCTTGCGGCGCACGTCGAGTTCAGAGACAGAAAAGCCGCGAATGGTGGTGACGATATCGCGCAATGAATCCCCGGCGGGGCCGACGTCCTTGTTGCGCACATCCGCCAGCATGGCCTGGCTGATGGTCTGCAATTCTGCCTGCGCACCAGAGCCAAAGCGGATGATCGAGTTGCTGTCACCCATGTCAATCTCGCCCATGCGGGTCAGGATTGCACTGCTGACTTCTGGCGTGGCGGCCTCCAGCGGCTGCACCGCTTCAACGGGTTCGGGCAAGGTTGTCGCGGCCACTTCCAGAACCTGTGCCTGGGCTTCGGCGGCTTTTTTTTGAATGGTTTCAGACATCTAGGTTTCCTTGCAAATGAGTTAGCTGCGGTCCAGGTGGACGCCTTCACGCTGCAGCCGGTCGCGCAGCACATCGATTTCTATGGTGAGGTCGCTGCGGTCTTCCAGCAGCATTTTACGGGTGCGGGCGGCAAAGTTCTGCTCAAGATCGGTGAGTAGCGCCAGATAATCAGTGCGGGCAGCAGCGTCGCCGCTGCGGCTGTAGATATCGGCAAATTTTACTGTCGCGTCCTTTGCCCCCTGCAAATAAACCGTAAGGTATTTGCGGGCGGCTGTCAGGTCGCGGGGGTCTTCCTCGACCGTGCGAAACAATTCCCGCGCCACTGCCTGAAATTGCTCGACCCGGTCTTCGACTTCACGGTCGCGGGCGCGCATCGCGGCATCCGTCATGGCGTCAAGGCTGTATTCGGCTTCTTCCACGGCGCGCGCAACCCGGCTTTGCTGAAAGTTATCAATGCCTTCAGTGCCTTTATCTTTGAGAGGGTCAAGACCAAAGGCGGCCAGATGCAAACCGCAGGCCGCAACGCCATAGATTGCGGCCGTCACGAGGCCAGGCTCTGCCTTCCAGGCCGCGAGGGCGGCACCCGCGCCAACCAAAACGGCGGCCAGGATCTTGCGCGGCAATGCAGGTTTTCGGGCGACACGCCGGGCATCAAATGCCGCCTTGGCGCGCAGCCCTTCGCGCAAAAGATAAGCGCCACCAGCCCAAAGGGCCGCGGCAGTCAGTCCAAGCGCCATACCGGTCGCCCCATCCTTGACGGAGAGCACCAGTAATAGGCCGGCTGGGATAAACATCAGGTTTGAGCGTACGCCAACCGGATCAACTGTGGCATTGCGCACTGCAGCGTTTGCAAAGCCCTTTGAGGATTTCGTGTCAGACGCTGCGCTGCCAGACTTACCCTTGGGGCTGAATTTGCCGCCGAACTGTTGTGCCATGACTCTAGCCTCCCACAATCCAGCCAGTGCTGAGACCAAACATCAGGAAGAGCAAAGCCACAAAGGCCATTTTCTGCACGCGTATTCCCCTTATTCCCGCCAAATTCCCACTCGTTCCCAAGAAACTAGGGGATGCGCGGAGCACTTGCTAGGGGGAAGTCTGCGGGAACAGCCTCAGCGGCGGGGATTTTTGCCTATTGGGCGCGGTTTAGAGCCCGGGCCCCGCGGTGATGGCTTGCCACCATCACGCCGACTATCACCGCCACGATCCGGGCCACGGCCGGCGCTGCGAGAGTCGTCACGCGAGGCACTACGGTCATCTCTGGATCCATGTGCGGGTTTGGAGCCGAAGCGCGACTTTGAGCCATAATCCGGCTTGTCACCGGGTTTGCCGCCTGGCTTGCCTGCAAATTTTCCCGAGGGTTTTCCCGTGGATTTGCCAGCGAATTTGCCTGCAGGCTTGCCGTCGGCTCTGTCTGTGGGGCGCTCGCTGCTACGCGCGCCAGGTCTGCCGCCTGGTTTTCCACCCGGTTTGCCACCTGGCCTGCTGCCCGGTTTGCCACGTGTTGGGCGCGACGCTGGCGTCTCTTCTACTTCCATATCTTCAGGCTCAAGCCCAAGCTGATCGCGCAGGACGCGCGGTTTAATCTCTTCCACTTCGCCCAATTTCAAGGTTCCGAGCTGGAAGGGGCCATAAGACAGGCGTAGCAAGCGGTTAACGCTAAACCCGATATCCTCAAGCGCGCGACGGATTTCGCGGTTTTTGCCTTCGCGCAGTCCAATCGTCAGCCATGCATTGGCACCTTGCTGGCGATCCAGCACCACATTCATGGGCTGAAACCGTTCACCGTCGACCACCATGCCCTGGCGCAGCGGTTCAAAGTCAACTTCTTGGGGGCGGCCATTGATGCGG
Organism: Phaeobacter sp. SH40; assembly: GCA_965641885.1. Classification (GTDB taxonomy): domain Bacteria; phylum Pseudomonadota; class Alphaproteobacteria; order Rhodobacterales; family Rhodobacteraceae; genus Pseudophaeobacter. The sequence continues at coordinate 1,400,789 of OZ282574.1, forward strand.
ACGCGGTAGCGGCGCAGCCAGCCAGTTGAAGGCAGCTCAAGGCGGCGTTTGATGCCACCGTCATTTGTCAGCAGCAGCAAGCCTTCGGAATTGATGTCGAGACGTCCGACGGTCATCACCCGGGGCAGATCCTCGGGCAGCTCATCAAAGATGGTGCGGCGGCCTTTTTCATCACTGTTGCTGGTCACCAGCCCAATCGGCTTGTTGTAGAGCCAAAGCCGGGGGGCCTCGGCCTGGGGCAGGGGCTTGCCATCGACGATAATACGATCCCGGCTGGTCACATTGAGTGCGGGGCTGTCGATCTTGGTGCCGTTGACGATGACACGACCCTCGGCAATCATGCGCTCCGCTTCGCGTCGTGAGGCAACACCGGCGCGTGACAAGACCTTGGCGATGCGATCCCCGTTAGAGGCGCTTTCGTCCGGTTTGGCGGCGGCAGGTGCCGGCTTGGCGGCTGGTTTTGCGGAGGCTTGGGCCTTGCTGGAGGCTTTGCCTTTGGGGGATCCGGGTGCTTTGCTCATGGATTTGGGACATAGAGCATTCCGTTGGCTTGCGAAAGCACCCATTCCGGGGCAGGAAAGGTCATGGAGGACAAACCCGCTATGTTCAAATCGCATATGAGTGCGGCGCTTGACGAGGCGCGTGCTGCCGCATTGCGTGGCGAGGTTCCTGTGGGCGCGGTGTTGATCGCACCCGATGGCCGGGTTGTGGCACGCGCAGGCAACCGCACCCGCGAGCTGAGCGACCCCACCGCCCATGCGGAAATCCTGGTGCTGCGCGCCGCCTGTGCCGCCGCCGGTACGGAACGGCTGCAGGGGCATGATCTGTATGTGACGCTTGAGCCCTGTGCCATGTGCGCCGCCGCCATCGCCGCGGCCCGCATTGCGCGGCTGTATTATGGCGCGTCTGATCCCAAATCGGGGGGTGTTGCCCATGGTGCCTGCGTGTTTTCCCACCCGCAGGCACATCACGCCCCTGAGGTCTACGAGGGGATCGCGGAAAGCGACTGCGCTGCGCTAATGACCCGTTTCTTTCGCAAGAGGCGACAGGTGCAAGATGACTGACCTGACTGATCTGGGGGCTCTTCCAAAGCAAATTCTGCGTTGTTTTCAGGTGTCGGATCCTGTGCTGATAACCACAACGGCCGGCGCAAGCCTCTGGCGCGTGCACTGCGCCAAAAGAGGTCGTGCTGTGCTGAAATACTATGGCAGCCGGGGGATGGGAAACGAGGCCACTGGCTTTCGGTTCTTGGCTGATGCGCCTGAAGCATTTGCCGCCCAGGTCTATATGCTGCGCCAGGACGCGGCGCTGATCGAATGGCTTGAAGGGCCGTCTTTGGCAGATGTGGCGCGGGCTGGGCAGGATTTTGACGCGGCACAGAGCCTTTTGGCCGTCGCCTGTGGTTTGCATCACGCCCCCGCAGCTGAGGCCTCGGGCTATCCCCGGCTCGAGGATTGGTTTGCTCCGCTTTTGAAATCTGAAGTCGCACCGGGGTGTTCGCCCGATATGGTTGCCGCAATTGCGTCAAGCCAGCGGTTGGTGCTGCATCTGTTGCAGACACAGACGGATCTGCGCCCCCTGCATGGGGACTTGCATCACGACAACGTTCGCAAAACCCAGCGTGGCTATTGCGCCTTTGATGCAAAGGGGATTGTGGGTGAACGGGCCTTTGAGTTGGCCAATGCCTTTCGCCACCCAAAGGGCTGCGCACGTCTTGTGGGGACACGACGGCGCATCCTTGCGCTGGCTGATTTGTGGTCGGCAGGCTTTGGGGTTGAGCGTCAGCGCTTGCTGCAATGGGCTGCTGTGAAATGTGCGTGGTCTATCGTCTGGCGCAGCAAGGGGCGGGTGTTGCACGATGAAGAGCAGGGGCTGCTGGCCAGGCTTCTGGCCTGCGCACAGGGGGACTGCACGGCGGGCGCGCTCTAAACCTCAGGGCTAACGCGTTGTCTGAAGTCCTGAGGTTTCTGGTTTGCTCACTCTAGGGGGGCCTCTCTGGTTTACCAGTGGGCTGTGATCAAAATGCCCCCGTGATTTTAGGCCTTGGGCAGGGCGCAATAAAATAATGGGAGAGCATTTAATGACAAAAGTAATCGCCGGTTCAGATGGGCAACTGCGCTGCGCCTGGAGTGCCTCGGCGCCAGAATTTGACGCCTACCACGACAGCGAATGGGGCTATCCCGTTGACGATGATATCCGTCTGTTTGAAAAAATCTGTCTCGAGAGTTTTCAGTCGGGCCTGAGCTGGCGCACCATTTTGGCCAAACGCGAGAATTTTCGCGCCGCCTTTTGTGGCTTCGACTGGACCCAGATCGCCCAATTCGACGAGACCGATGTGGCGCGCCTGCTGCAGGATGCCGGTATCATTCGCCACCGTGGCAAAATCGAAGCCGTGATCAACAACGCGCAGCGAGCGCAGGAGCTGGTGGCTGAGGCAGGCTCTCTGGCGGCGTTTTTCTGGAGCTTTGAGCCTGACCCCAAAACCCTGCCGGAACCGCAAAGCCAAAGCACCAGTTCCGATTCTGTCGCCCTGTCCAAGGCCTTGAAAAAACGCGGTTGGAAATTTGTCGGCCCAACCACGGCCTTTGCCTTCATGCAGGCAATGGGGCTGGTCAATGACCATGCAACAGGCTGCATCTGTCGCCAAAAGGCCGCCGAGGCACGCGCGGCCTTTCAGGCTCCGGGCCCCAGGGTGACTGTGTAGCGCAACCGCGCCGGGCGCAGGCCCGGCGCTATGCCCAACGGGAGCGGATCTGCAGGTGCAGATCCTGCGACGGGCGGGAGCCTCTCCCTTTTCAGGGTGGGCGCCTTGCCTATACTAGATCTCGATAGCCTGCATCACTTCCGGCTCGATCACCGCAACCCCGGGCAGGGCGGCACTCAGCGCCTCGGCGCTCTGTTCCAGAATCGGGAAGGTCTTGTAGTGGCAGGGGATCACGGTTTTGAAGTTGAAATAGCGTTTCGCCGCATAGGCAGCCTGCTTCATATCCATGGTGAAATGTCCGCCGGCGCTCAGTATTCCGACATCGGGCTTAAAGTAGTCTCCCATCCAGTCCATATCGGCCATGAGGCCGGTATCGCCTGAGATATAGACAGTTTTGCCCTCAGAGATCAGCATATAGCCAACCTCTGACCCACTGGCGCGCAACCCTTCCTCGGTGGTGAAGGTTGAACTATGGCAGGCCGGCACCATGGCCAGCTTTGGCCCGCCCAGATCAACCGTGCCGCCTTTGTTAAATCCAATGGTGGCAATGCCTTCGCTTTCTCCCCAAAAGCCCATCAGATCATATTGCCCCACCACTGGAATCTTCAGCGCCTTGGCCAGTGGCAAGATATCCGCGACATGGTCAAAATGGGTATGGGTCAGAATTAGATGCGTCGCACCGGACAGGGCGGCGTCATGCTGCTCTTTGCTCAGCGCGGGATTGCCGGTCAGCCAGGGATCCACCAGTAGCACCTGTCCTTCGGTTTCAATGCGAAAGCTGCCATGCCCCAACCAGATGATCTTCATATTCTTGTCTTCCCATTGTTATGATCTCTTTTTCTTGACCGCAGCCTAGCAGGGGCAGGGGCATTTGCCAGAGTTTGAGTGCGCTTCAAACCCGTTTTTTGTCGCGTCTTAGGCGCAAAACACAGACCAGATACGGGCCAGAGCGGCCAGAACGCGGCCAGAACGCGGCCGGGAGGCGACTGGTGTGCACCGGTACAAAACTCAACATGACCCCAGCCGGCCAAGGCGCCCGAGCGCGAAACCGGCTACAAACGCTGTGATTTCGCCGCGATTTCACAGAGAAACCTGTCCCGGCAGCGGCGCTCAGGCTTGCAGCGCACGCATCACCCCGGTAAATGCCAGTCTGAACACGAGATGAGGGTTTCCATGTCGATTGACCAAAACACAGCCGCCAAAGTGGCCAAACTGGCCCGGATCAAGGTCGAAGAAGAGGCGCTGCCCGCACTGGCCGCCGAATTCAACACGATCCTTGAGTTCATTGAACAGTTGAACGAAGTGGACGTCGAAGGGGTCGAGCCCATGACCTCGGTCACGCCGCAGCGTCTGAAACGGCGCGCCGATGTGGTCACTGACGGCAATCAACAGGACAAGATCCTGTCCAATGCCCCCGACGCTCGCGAAGGCTTTTTTGCCGTCCCCAAAGTGATGGAGTGAAGAGATGAGCGATCTGAATAAACTGGGTCTGGCCGAGGCCCGCGATGCGCTCCGCAAGGGGGAAACCACCTCGGTTGAGCTGACCCAGGCCTGTCTTGCAGCCATCGACAAGGCCGATGCCTTGAACGCCTTTGTGCATAAAACCCCCGAGATCGCGCTTGAACGCGCCGCCGCTGCGGATGCGCGGCTGCAACAGGGCGATGCACCCGCCATGTGTGGTCTGCCTGTGGGCATCAAGGATCTGTTTTGCACCAAGGGCGTTGCCAGCCAGGCCGCCTCCAGGATCCTCGAAGGTTTTGTGCCAGAGTATGAAAGCACCGTCTCGCAGCAGCTTGCCGACAATGGTGCTGTGATGCTGGGTAAGCTGAACATGGATGAGTTTGCCATGGGGTCCTCGAACGAGACCTCGACCTATGGCAATGCGGTTAGCCCCTGGCGTCGCGCAGGTGAAGATACGCCGCTGACACCGGGAGGGTCGTCCGGTGGCTCGGCTGCGGCTGTGGCGGCCGATCTGTGTCTGGCGGCCACCGGCACCGATACCGGCGGCTCTATCCGTCAGCCTGCGGCCTTTACCGGCACCGTTGGCATCAAACCCACCTATGGGCGCTGTTCACGCTGGGGTGTTGTCGCTTTTGCCTCCTCGCTGGATCAGGCGGGGCCAATGACAAAATCGGTCCGCGACGCGGCAATTATGCTTGAGGCGATGGCGGGCCATGACCCAAAAGACAGCACCAGCGCCGATCTGGCAGTGCCAAATTTTGAGGCGATGCTGACCGGCGATATTCGCGGCAAAAAGATCGGTATTCCAAAAGAGTACCACATGGAGGGCATGCCCGCCGAGATCGAAAAGCTCTGGTCAGAAGGCACGGCAATGCTGAAAGCGGCTGGCGCCGAGATCGTCGAAATCTCATTGCCCCATACAAAATATGCCCTGCCTGCCTATTACGTGATTGCCCCTGCCGAAGCCTCGTCGAACCTGGCGCGCTATGACGGTGTGCGCTACGGCAACCGTGCGACGCTTGAAGCGGGCGATGGCATTACCGAGATGTATGAAAAGACCCGCGCCCAGGGCTTTGGCGATGAGGTCAAGCGCCGGGTCATGGTTGGCACCTATGTGCTCTCGGCCGGGTTTTATGACGCCTATTACAACCGGGCGCGCCGGGTGCGCAGCCTGATCAAGCAGGACTTTGAAAACGTCTTTGCTGCGGGCGTCGATGCGATCCTGACCCCGGCAACACCTTCGGCGGCCTTTGGCCTGGGCGAGATGTCGGATGCGGATCCTGTGGCGATGTATCTGCTGGATGTCTTTACCGTCACGGTGAACCTTGCGGGGCTTCCGGGCATTGCTGTGCCTGCTGGTCTCGACAGTCAGGGTCTGCCGCTGGGGCTGCAGCTGATTGGGCGCCCCTGGGAAGAGGGCGATCTGCTCAATACCGCCTATGCACTGGAGCAATCCACAGGATTTGTGGCAAAGCCCGGAAATTGGTGGTAATAATCACCTAAAAGCAGAGCAGATAAGCAGGTAGATCACATGCGCACCCTTGTTACTCTTGCTGCCATGGGCAGCTTTATAGCTCTTTCCGCCTGTAATCCGCCTGTTCCAGACAGTGCGGCGGGGGTTGGCCTTGTGGGCGATCCCTTTGCTGAACCGCTTGGGGCGGGGACCACGATAAATGGGGACCCACTGGTGCCGCCCTCACAAATTTCCAGCGAAAGCCTGCCGCTGCAGGACGAGCCACTGCCCGCAGCACCACGCAGCCCAGGCAGCAGCACCACTGCTTCCAGCTATGGCACGGGGTCCAGTGCGGATATCGCGGCTGAAACCCGGGCGGCCCTGTTGGCCGCCGGGGCCAATTCTGGTCAGGCACCGGTCGAGGCCAGCCCGTCGAATCCAGCGCCTGCTCTTGTGGGTAGTCGCGGTCTGTCGGATGAGAACAGTTTTGAAGCCGTGGCATCGCGGCAAACCATTGAGAGCGATGCCGAACGCCTGCAGCAACAACGGTCACAGTATCAGCAGGTACAGCCCACAGCGCTGCCAACCCAGACAGGCGTCCGTGATCCCAATATCGTGCAATATGCGCTGGCCACCTCGCATCCGCGCGGCACCAAAATGCACAGCCGTGCGGGGGTAAACCTGCGGGCGCGTTCGGCCCGTAACTGTGCCGGGTTCTCCTCGCCTGAACTGGCCCAGGTCGCCTTTCTTGAGGCCGGAGGCCCGCAACGGGACCGGCAGGCGCTTGATCCGGATGGGGATGGCTATGCCTGTGGCTGGGATCCCAGCCCTTACAGACTGGCAATCCGCGGCAATTCCTGATGTGCGCTGCCGCCAGGACAGGCCCTCGATCCGTTGGCGGATGATGTGATGAGCACAATCTGATGAGCACAAAATGTGATCTGACGGCACCCTTGGCTCCAATCTGGTATCCCAGCCCCAACCACGGTGCCCGGCGTGAGGGGCTGACGCCCAGCCTGGTGGTGCTGCACTATACTGCTATGGACAGCGCCAAGGCAGCTCTGGCGCGGTTGTGTGATCCCCTGGCGGAAGTCTCTGCCCATTACCTGATCGGCGGCGATGGTCAGCTTTGGCAGATGGTGGCGGAAGACCAGCGCGCCTGGCATGCCGGGGCGGGAAGCTGGGCCGGGCAGGGCGATATTAACTCGCGCTCCATCGGGATCGAGCTGGACAACCGGGGCACACACCCGTTTTCAGAGCCACAGATGGCTGTCCTGGAGGAGTTGTTGGTGCAAATCCTCGCGCGTTGGTCCATTGCTCCTGAAGATGTCATTGGGCATTCTGACATGGCGCCGGGGCGCAAGGCTGATCCGGGCCCGCGCTTCGACTGGGCGCGGCTCGCCAGCCTTGGATTGGCGCGGGCGACACCCTCTGTGTCTGAGGCAGCCGACGCGGGGGGCAAGCCTGCGGTGCCGAACTGTACCTCGGTGAACTTTGCCAACCTCTTCGCAGCGGCTGGCTATAGCGCTGAAAGCAGCCCTGAGGCGCTGTTAGAAGCGCTGCGCTTGCGGCATGCGCCGATGCGGCAGGGGCCCTGTTGTGCGGCGGATATGGCGCTGCTGCAGGCTCTGGCCTCTTAATCGCGGCAACCGGTTTTCGGTTGTCCTTGACCCCAACGGATGCTCAGCCTAAGTGGTCGGTGCGCAGAAGGCTGGACGGCCGCGCTGAAGGTACGCCTTTCGCGAGGAAAGTCCGGACTCCATAAAGCAACGGTGCCGGGTAACGCCCGGGCGGGGTGACCCGACGGATAGCGCCACAGAAAATAAACCGCCACGCCCCGCGGCGCCGCTAAGGCAAACGGATCCGGCGTGGTAAGGGTGAAACGGTGGGGTAAGAGCCCACCGCGCCGCTGGCAACAGGGGTGGCACGGCAAGCCCCACCGGGAGCAATGCCAAATAGGGTCCCCGCGCGGGCAGGGTCGGCGTAAGCCGAAACCTCCGCTAGGCTTGCTTTAGCCGAGAGGGACCGGGTTGGCAGCTAGAGGTGCGCAGCAATGCGCATCGCAGAGGAATGGTCGTCTAAGGGGCGCAAGCTCTGGGACAAAATCCGGCTTACAGGCCTTCTGCGCAATTAGATCTGCTGGCTTTGGGTTGGTGGGGTGTTAGGCCTGCGTGCCTTTGGCCTATCGGGGGGCGTGGCCGCGTGCGGTGTGCCGCAGACATGTGCCCCGCTGCCGTGCGTCACAGCGTCCGGATAAAGAAAGCGAAGGGGAAGCGGCAATTCCGCTGGTTTAAGGTGGGAATGCTATTGACTCGGGGGCTGGGGCGGGTACAAGCCACGCTCATATATGAATTTACCGAGAGGCCCCTGCCTTTTCGGACGCAGGAGAAGCACAATGGCGAAGCCTACCACAATCAAGATCCGCCTGAACTCGACCGCGGGCACGGGCCACTTCTACGTGACCAAGAAAAACGCACGCACCATGACCGAGAAAATGGTCGTTCGTAAGTACGACCCGGTTGTGCGCAAGCACGTTGAGTACAAAGAAGGCAAAATCAAATAAGCCTTACTTGTTCAAACAAGTTTTAAAAGGGGTCACGCATCGCGTGGCCCTTTTTGCTTTTGCAGTCCCGGCATGCCTGCCTGTTGCGGCAGCCGAAAATCTTCGTCACCCGCTTGTGGTTTGTTTTATATTCATATTTCTTAAGAACACCTGCAGGCGCAGGCAGGGTGCAGGACAGTTGCGGCCCTCGGACTGATGGCGCGGCGCAGGGCTCTCTGCGCGGGTCGCTAAAATTCGACTGTAATGAGAGAAAAACCCCTAATATTTTCAGGTGGATACGGCAAGATTTTGCCCCATTCTCTCCCTATCCCGGCGGTGTTGTTGGATGAAAAGCGGGTGACGTTATGGTGAAGAGTGTTTTGTTTAGTGCTGCATTTATTCTTGCGGTTGGCCCCGGCGAAGCCCCGGTTCATGCCAATACTGTGCCGCAGCCTGTAGAGGTGCGCTCGTCGGTGCTTGAGGAGGGCGCCTTTGGCAAAGAGGCCGCAGGCGCGGCCGCCAGCCCTGCGCAGGCCGAGAGCCGGAGCACGGGTCAAGAGGCCTCTGTTGTTGAGCCTGGCAGCCAGTTGCTTGTGGTGCAGGTTCAGGGCCGGTCTTTGTCGCTGTCCCTGATGCGGGCGGATCGCACCGGGCTTGCCGTGCTGAGCGTGCCCCAGCGCAGCGTGATTCCCAGCCTGCCTGAATTAGAGGACGAGGCCTTTCGCGGACTGGTGGCTGCGCAATCAGGCTGCCGCCCGGTTGGTCGGGTTCAGGTGGTAGGCAGCAGGCGCGGCACGGTGGCCCTGGCGACAGGCTTTGCCTGCGGCTAACGCAGCCTGGCGACAGGTTTTGCCTGCGCCAAATGCAGCCCGGCGTCCGGGTTTGCCGCGTCCCCAGCCAGCCCCTAACCAGCCTCCAGCCTCCAGTCGATGTATTTGCCTGCGGCTGGTCGTTCCTGCGAAAACCAAATCTAACGGCCAGCCTTCTAACTGTCGGCCTTATGTGCCGATGGAACGCCTCAGGCGCGCCATTCGGCGGTGGTGAGAACGGGCTGCAGTCCCAGGCTTTGAAACAGCCCTGCTGATGCTGTGTTGAAGGGCGCATAGCTTGTCGCGATGCTGTCGACATTCTGGCATTTTGCCTGGCGTTTGACCTCGTGCAGCAAGGCGAGCCCAACGCCCATACGACGAAAGGCTTTGGTCACCGCAATGTGGTGGATCATACAGCGCGTCTCACCGCTGCGCAGCGGCTCATGAGGCCGCGTCTCAACCCCATAGATCACATAGCCCAATAGTGCCCCCTGCGGGCTTTCAGCGATGAGGGCCGTGAGGCTCTCACGGCTCAGCCAGTCCTGTAGCCAGTCTGCCAGGATCTGGTCCTTGGGATTGGCCGGGTAACGGGCGGCGTGGTGCTGCACATGCAGCGCATGCAGATCCTGCAACAGGGGAACAAGCCGGGCGGCGTCCTCGGGCGGCAGAGGCAAAATCTTCATTGCGGTATCCTTACGTATCCTGGTGCTGTCCAGGTGGGTTTGTGGGGGGGGGTGCACAAACAAAAAGGGCGGATCGTTGTGATCCGCCCCTCGCCGTAAATCTGGTTTTGGAAGTGTCGCTTATTCGCGGTTCCCAAGCAGCTGGAGCAGCATGATGAAGAGGTTGATAAAGTCCAGATAGAGGCTCAGCGCGCCCATGATGGCGGCTTTGCCAAGCCATTCCTGATCGCCGGAATGGGCCATCTCCAGATAGGTGGTCTTGATCTTCTGGGTGTCATAGGCGGTGAGACCGGCAAAGATCAGCACGCCAATCACGGATATCGCAAAGGCCATGGCGCCAGACTGCATGAACATATTGACGATTGAGGCCACAATCAGGCCGATCAGACCCATGATCAGGAAGGCGCCCATTGCTGTGAGGTCTTTTTTGGTGGTGTAGCCCACCAGGGACAGGCCAGCAAAAGAGATCGCGGTGATCAGGAAGACCTGAATGATCGACTGTCCGGTGAAAACCAGAAAGATCGAGCTGAGCGACAGGCCCATGACGGCGGCAAACGCATAGAAAAGCAGCTGTACACCGGCGGCGGACATCCGGTTCGCGGCAGGGCCAAAGCCAAAGATAAAGATCAAGGGCGCAAACATGATGACATATTTCAGCGGCGACATGTAGATTGTCGCGCCGAGGCTGGTCAGGTACTTGCCCTCACCGATCATTCCGGCAGCGCCGGTGGGATCTGTTGTTACAGCCAGACCTGAAATGGCCCAGGCCGCCAAAAAGGTGATGAATAGGCCTGCGGACATTGTGCCGTAGACTTTGTTCATATGGGCACGCAGGCCCGCGTCGATCTCGGAGGCGCGGGCGCCTACATTGGATCTGATGGTGTCAAACTGTGCCATATATTATGGTCTCCGTTCCAAATTCTCCCTCGCCGACCCCGGATGCCTTGCAGCACTCCAGGTGACGTTCCCGCTAAATATCGGATTTCTTGGCGTTGCGTTCAAGTCTCTATGCTCAGAAACCTGTTAAAAGCGTAAAAAGACCTGCCGCGAGTGGGGCAGGTCTTTTGGCTATGGGGACGCGGGGTTGGGATTGCCTCTGGCGCCGGAACTTATCGGGCGAGCGCAATACTCAGCGTCTCCAGCTTTCCGGTGCGTCCCAGATGGGGCGGTTGGCCTCTTGCTGCGCGGCATGGCGGCTGAGACCAACATCATCGAGGGCACGGGCATCCAGGGCCTTTAGGGCGCGGCGCTGGCGCAGCAGGGAGGCGCGATCTGCCACAAAGGACAGCAGGCTAAAACGGCGGCGGGCTGGGAGGCAGCTCTTGGATCCAGCATCTACGGTATAGGTCATTTTCATTGTCCTTTCGTTAAACTTTGATATTTTTTCGGGTCTTCATCATTTATGTTGATGTATATGCACGCCTGTGTTCTATTTTCAAAACGAATGTTTTTGATCTAATGCATCAGGAGTTGTGATGGCACGGAATTTGGATATCACCACGCTGCGGTCCTTTGTTGCCGTGGCGGACTATGGCGGGGTGACCCGGGCCGCTGGATTTTTGCATTTGACGCAGTCTGCGGTCTCGATGCAGCTCAAGCGGCTGGAAGAGCTGTTGGGCTTGTCGCTATTGGACCGCTCGGGGCGCACGATTGCGCTGACGCCTTCGGGTGAGCAGTTGTTGGGCTATGCCCGGCGTATGGTGGCGCTGAACGACGAGGTGATCGGACGTTTGACCGATCAGGCCTATGAGGGCGAGGTTGTTCTGGGCGTGCCACATGATGTGGTCTACCCGGTCATTCCTCAGGTGTTGCAGCGCTTCAATGCCAGCTTTCCGCGGGTGAATGTCAATCTGGTGACCTCGAACACCCGCGAGCTGAAGGCTGGTTTTGCCAAAGGCACCTATGATCTTATCCTGACCACCGAAACCGGCGCGGGAGAGGGCGGCGAGACCATTCACCAGATGCCGCTGCGCTGGGTTGGCGCGCCGGATGGGTCTGCCTGGCGCCACCGCCCTTTGCGGTTGGGGTTTTGCCGGGCCTGTATCTTTCGTCCTGTCGCCACGGCTGGGCTGGATCAGGCGCAGGTCGAATGGGATATGGCGGTGGACAGCGAATCGGATCGCACCGTAGAGGCCACCATCAGCGCCGATCTGGCGGTGGGGGTTTTGCTGGAAGGCACAATTCCGGCGCATCAGGAGGCCATAGACCACGGCGGCACCCTGCCAGAGCTGCCGATACAGCACATCAACCTTTATGGGGCCGACAGCATGCGGGCTGGCTATGTCGAGGATCTGGCCCGGATCATTCGCCAGGGATATACCGCGCTGCGGCCCGTGCAATTGCGGGCAGCAAGCTAGAAAGCCGGGAGCCGCTCGGATTGCAGGCCCACACACTGGCCCAAGCGCAGGACCGCTTCATGGGCCTGTGTGGGCCAGTTGTTTCAGCGATCTGGCCGTTTTTAGCACTACATGGGGTTTGGAGGCCGGCGTCAGGGCGTTATGACCACCTTACCGGTGGAGGCGCGACTGCGCAGCAACTCCATCCCCTCGGCCACCCGCTCCAGCGGCAGCACATGGCTGATATGGGGCTTGATGCGCCCGGCACTGTGCCATTCTGTCAGCGTGATGAGGGAGCGGCGGATCACCTCGGGATGAGATTTCATGTAGCCGCCGATGTAAAAACCGATGACGGTGAGGTTCTTGACCAGCAGGTGATTGGCCGGGATCTGCGGCACCTCTCCACTGGCAAAACCGATGGGCAGCAGGCGACCACCCGGATTGGTGGCGCGAAAGGCGACCTTCCAGACATCCCCACCCACGGCATCATAAACCACGTCTGCGCCCCCCAGCGCCTTTACCTCGGCGCGCAGGTCTTTGTCGGCGTCAATCAGGTGGTCGGCGCCAGCAGCCCGGGCGACCTCCAATTTACCCGCTCCACGTGCATGGGCGATGACGCGGGCCCCCATCAGCTTTCCGATTTCAACAGCTGTCAGGCCAACGCCTCCGGCCGCACCGGTAACCAAAAGCGTCTCTCCCGGTTGCAGGCGCGCACAGTGGTCGAGCGCCACGTGGCTGGTGCCATAGGCGATCTGCAGTGCGGCCGCATCCTCAAAGCTCATGCTGTCCGGGATTCGGATCGCCCGGGCTGCGTCGAACACCCCTTCCTGGGCCAAACCACCCTGGCCACAGAACACGGCAATGCGGTCTCCAACGGTCAGGGTGCTGACCCCTGATCCGCACTCAACCACCTCGCCTGCGATCTCCAGCCCGGGGGTGAAGGGCAGAGGGGGCGTGTCCTGGTATGTGCCTTTTTGCAAAAGCAAATCCGCAAAGTTCAGGCCACAGGCCCGGATCCTGACCTTGACCTCATGTGGGGCTGGTTTGGGGCAGGTGATGCTCTCGAAGACCGGGGGCGTGTCAAATGCGTTGATACGATATGCCTGCATGTTTCTTTCCGTCTGTTGTCCAGTGTTCAGGTGATTCGCTCAGCGACCCTGCCTCTTGAATCCGCAAATTTGCACCTCACTATTTATGGGGAGGCATAAATGGATAGTCAAAAGTATATATGGACCTATCAAAATGATGGTTTAAATCATACGTTTGCTACGTTGCGGCATCTCAGGTGAGGTGTCAGGGTTGTATTCAACTGCCAAGGTCGTAAACTTAGAGCAGAGGTTGAGCTCTGATCGTGATAGTTGAGTATCCGTGTGACAGGATGGTATTCATGAGATACCAAATGGCACCGATGGTGACGCGGCAATCCGGGCAGGGATATTTAGGATAACTAGGAGATAGCGAATGGCTCATCCTGTAGACGTGCACGTAGGTAAACGAATCCGTCACCGTCGGTGGCTGATAGGCAAGACACAGCAACAACTGGCCGAACAGGTCGGTATCAAATTCCAGCAGATCCAAAAGTACGAGACCGGTGCAAACCGTGTCAGCGCTTCGCGGCTGTGGGATATTTCGGACGCACTTGATGTGCAGGTCAGCTTTTTCTTTGAAGGTCTGGATGATGCGGGCAAATCAGGCGGAAAGTCGTCTGTGCCCGACGATCTAATGGGGGACAAAGAGGCTCTTGATCTGGTGCGCTCTTACTATGCGATCCCGGAAAACCAGCGTCGGCGTTTGTTCGAACTGGCCCGTGTGCTGAGCGACGTCGCCTGAGGCGACGCAGCTTGAGACACGGCAGACCCTGATACCACCAGACCGGTGCCTCTTTGTGGGAAAACCGGCTGGGATCTGTTTTTACTTGAACCGGAGCCACGAGAGTGGCACCGGTTTTTGTATGATGGTTTCATTGAGCGCAGCACCGCTCAGAATTTTCTCAGGTGGATTTATGACAGAGACAGCTTTGAGCGACATGCAGGTCGCACACAAATTGGCTGATGCCGCGCGGGCAGTGATCCTGCCGTATTTTCGCCAGAGCGATCTGGGGGCGGAAAACAAGCTCAGCGAGGGGTTTGATCCGGTGACCGTTGCCGATCGCGCCGCAGAGCAGGCGATGCGCGCCACGCTGGCAGAGCTGCGGCCACAGGATGGGATCCTTGGCGAGGAGTTCCCGCCGGTCAGTGGCACCTCCGGGCGGACCTGGGTGCTTGACCCTATTGATGGCACCCGTGGCTTTATCAGTGGCACGCCAACCTGGGGGGTGCTGATTGCCCTTTCAGAGACTGCCGGGCCAATCCTGGGCGTGATCGACCAGCCCTATATCGCAGAGCGGTTTTCCGGCAGCGCCGAGATGGCTGAGATGACAGGCCCTTACGGCACAAAAACTTTGAAATGCCGCGCCACACGGGATTTGACCGAGGCTATTCTCTTTACCACTTTCCCCGAGGTGGGGAGCGCTGATGAGGGGGCTGCCTTTCGCAGGGTGTCGTCTGAGGTGAAGCTGACCCGCTATGGTATGGATTGTTATGCCTATGCCCTTTTGGCGGCGGGACAGATTGATCTGGTGATCGAGGCAGGCCTCAACCCCTATGACATCCAGGCCCCCATTGCGGTGATCGAGGCTGCAGGCGGCATTGTGACGGATTGGCAGGGCGGACCAGTGCATGACGGCGGCCGTGCCCTGGCGGCTGCCACGCCAGAGCTGCATGCCGCGGCCCTAAAGCTGCTGAACACGACGGACTAGCCTGCACGCCGGATGCTCAAAGCTGGGGAAATGCCAACAGTGTTCTTAAAAATGCCACCGGCGTGCTGAAATTGCACTTGAGCAGGGCTTGGCCTTTGAGGTAGTTTTGACCTCAGGTCGAGTCCTTTGCCCGCTCTCTGTCGACCCTTTTGCACCTCCATGAACCGAGTCGGGCCTAAATGGAGTGTGCTGCTATGGGTGAAATCCTCATACAAAATGCCGATACCGTCCTGACCATGGATGACGGTGGTCGTATCCTGAAAAACGCCGATGTGCTGATCCGTGATGGCCAGATTGCCGCCGTGGGCCAGGGGCTTGAAACGGGCGGTGAGGTGATGCGCGGTGCGGGCTGCGTGGTGACCCCGGGGCTGGTGAACACGCACCACCATCTGTACCAAAATCTCACCCGCGCGGTGCCAGGAGCCCAGGATGCGCTGCTGTTTGGCTGGCTGCAGCGGCTTTATCCGATCTGGAGCCGCTTTGGTCCCGAGGAGATGTTTGTCTCGGCGCAGCTGGGGCTGGCGGAGCTGGCGTTGTCTGGCTGCAGCCTGAGTTCGGATCACCTCTATCTTTACCCCAACGGTGCGCGGCTGGAGGACACCATCCATGCCGCCGCCGACGTGGGCCTGCGCTTTCACCCCACGCGGGGCGCCATGAGCATTGGCGAAAGCGCCGGCGGGCTGCCACCGGATCATCTGGTCGAGGCAGAAGCCGCGATCCTCAACGATATGATCCGGGTGGTGGATGGCTTTCACGATGCCTCCGAGGGATCCATGTGCCGGGTGGGACTGGCGCCCTGTTCACCATTCTCGGTCAGCCGTGAGCTGATGCGCGACACTGCGCTTCTGGCGCGTGATAAGGGGGTGATGCTGCACACCCATCTGGCGGAAAACGACGAGGATGTCGCCTATTCCGAGGCGCAGTTTGGCTGCCGTCCGGGGCAATACGCCGAAGAGCTGGGCTGGACCGGGCCTGACGTCTGGCATGCCCATTGTGTTAAACTGAACCCGGCTGAGATTGACCTCTTTGCCCGCAGCCGGACCGGCGTGGCCCATTGTCCCTGTTCCAACTGTCGCCTGGGCTCCGGCATCGCGCCGGTGCGCCAGATGCGGGATGCCGGAGTACCTGTTGGGCTGGGGGTTGATGGCTCTGCCAGCAATGACATGGCCAATCTGGTGGGCGAGGCACGCCAGACCATGCTGCTGCAACGGGTGTCACAAGGCGCGGACGCCATGAGCGCCTATGAGGCGCTGGAAATCGCCACCCGTGGCGGTGCTGATGTGCTGGGCCGTCCCGACTGTGGTCGGCTGGCAGTGGGTAAGCGGGCCGATGTGGCGATCTGGGATGTCACAGGCGTGGCCTCCAGCGGCAGCTGGGATCCAGCCGCTATGCTGCTGGCAGGGCCAACGCAGGTGAAACACCTGCTGGTCGAGGGGCGCCAGGTGGTGCGCGATGGTCAGGTGGTGACACTGGACCTGCCGCATCTGTTGGAGCGGCACCACAGGCTGGCGCAGGGTCTGATGCAGGGAGAGGGGTAGCACAGGCCTGCCTCCCCCTGTGGGCGCGTGTTTGTGGCGCGGCTAGGTCCGCTGGCCGTTGATCCAGACCTCGGAAATGGCGCGGTCGTCGCCCAACATAAGGGTGGCAAACACCGCCTCCCACAGATCCTCAGCGCGGGCTGTGCGCTGGGCGATGGCCGGGGTCGAGGCCAGATCCAGCACCACGAGATCGGCTTCCATGCCTGCGGCGATATTGCCGATTTTGTCCTCCATCCGCAGGGCTGTGGCCGATCCCTGCGTGGCGAGCCAGAGCAGCTCTGCTGCGTGCAGGGGGCATCCGCGCAGTTGGCCAATCTCATAGGCCGCCGCCATGGTGCGCAGCATCGAAAAGCTGGAGCCGCCGCCGGTATCTGTCGCCAGACCAATGCGCTGCCCCTCAGCCATCAGACCCGCCATGTCAAACAGGCCAGAGCCGATAAAGGTATTCGAGGTGGGGCAATGTACCAATGCGGCGCCATGTTCGCGCAGCCGGTGGCGTTCGCGCTCTTCGAGGTGGATTGCATGGCCGTACAGACCACGGGCGCCCAGCAGGCCATGCTCCTCATAGGTATCCAGGTAGTCGCGGGCCTGCGGGAACAGCGATCTGACCCATTCGATCTCGTCCAGCTGTTCGCTCAGATGGGTCTGCATCAGGCAGTCGGGATGTTCGGCCCACAGCGCCCCAAGGGCAGCCAACTGGTCAGGGGTCGAGGTGGGTGAGAACCGCGGTGTAATGGCGTATTCAATGCGATCCACCCCATGCCAGCGCGCAATCAGGGCCTTGCTGTCATCATAGGCGGACTGGGCCGTGTCGCGCAGCCCTTCGGGCGCGTTGCGATCCATGCAGGTCTTGCCGGCCACCACCCGCTGGCCCCGCGCCTGGGCCGCGGTAAAAAAGGCCTCGACGCTTTCAGGGTGAATAGTGGCAAAGCTGCACATCGTCGTGGTGCCATTCGCCGCCGTGAGATCAAGATAGCGCTCTGAAATTTCGCGGGCATAGGCCGGATCGCCAAAGCGCATCTCTTCGGGAAAGGTATAGCTGTTGAGCCAGTCAATCAGCCGCTTGCCCCAGCTTGCGATGATGGCAGTCTGCGGGTAGTGCACATGGGCATCGACAAACCCGGCCAGAATGAGTTTCGAGCCATGATCGATGACATCGGCCTGAGGCGCCTGCGCCTGCAGCTCGTCAAAAGACCCAGTGGCAAGAATCTTGCCGTCTCGTATCGCCAAAGCCTCGGATATCCGGGTCGCGGCCTCGGGCGTCTGCGCCAAAAAGGGCGAAGTGTGATAGGAAAGCACATGTCCGCGCAGGATAACATCGTTCTGCATTTGGGGCCGTCCTTATTCTTGCCAAACCGAAGCGGGCAGGATACGCGCCGCAGTAGTCTCGGTAAATAATGCAATTGTCATTGTTTTCCGGTTACTGCTTCTTCGAATTTGCAACCAATCCAGGCAAAGGGCAGCACATGAGTACAGGCAAAGACTCCCCCAGCAGTGATAAGCACAACGACGACGGCTATGACCTGAACCGCAAACATGTTGCCAGAATTCTTTTTGCGGTAGATCGCGACGACAGGCCTGCCCTGATGGATCTGCTCGAAGATCTGCACGCCGCTGACATCGCCGACCTTCTTGAGCAGATCAACACCCACGACCGGGCCAGACTGATCCGGCTTTATGGCCACGCCTTTGATGGTGAGATCCTGTCAGAACTGGATGAAAGCATCCGCGAAGAAGTCATCGCGATCCTGAATCCGACAGTTCTGGCCGATGCGGTGCGCGAGCTGGAAACCGACGATGTTGTTGATCTGCTGGAGGATCTGGAAGAGCCGCAGCAAGAAGCCATTCTGGACGCACTTGAGGATTCCGACCGTGTCGCGGTCGAGCAATCGCTGAGCTTCCCTGAGAACTCGGCTGGTCGTTTGATGCAGCGCGAAGTGGTGATGGCGCCGGAGCATTGGAATGTCGGTCAGGCGATCGACTACATGCGCGAAGCCGAGCACCTGCCTGACCAGTTCTATCACGTCGTGTTGGTGGATCCGCGTCTGCACCCCATTGGCAATGTCACTCTGGGCCGGATCATGGGCACCAAACGCGAGGTGCCGCTGCTGGATCTTGTTGAGGAGACCTTTCAGGTCATCCCGGCGGATCAGGACGAGGAAGACGTCGCCTATGCCTTTAACCAGTACCATTTGATTTCCGCTCCGGTGGTGGATGGTGAGGGTCGGCTGGCCGGGGTGATCACCATTGACGATGCCATGGCCGTTCTGGACGAGGGACACGAAGAAGACATCCTGCGACTGGCTGGGGTGGGCGAGGAAAGCTCGCTTGCGGACCGGGTGATCGAGACCACCAAGCGGCGGTTTCCCTGGCTCGCGGTGAATTTGGTCACGGCGATTCTGGCCTCTACCGTGATCGCTCAGTTCGAGGCGACGATTGCCAATTTTGTCGCTCTTGCAGTGCTGATGCCGATTGTCGCCTCCATGGGAGGCAATGCGGGCACCCAGTCCCTGACAGTGGCGGTGCGGGCGATGGCGACCCGCGATCTGACCGGGGCCAATGTCTGGCGGGTGATCCGGCGGGAGGTTTTGGTGGGGCTGGTCAATGGGCTGATCTTTGCTGTGGTTATGGGCATTCTTGGCATGATCTGGTTTGGCTCGCCGGGGCTTGGTGCCGTGATCGCTGCCGCTATGGTGATCAATCTTGTCGTGGCCGGACTTGCAGGAACGGTCATTCCTGTTCTGTTAGAGAAGGCGGGGGTCGACCCGGCGCTGGCATCGGGGGCCTTTGTGACCACGGTGACGGATGTGGTTGGGTTCCTGGCCTTTCTCGGCCTCGCGGCCTCGTTTCTGCTCTAGGAGACTGACATGAACGACCTGACAGAGAGGAAGACTGCAGCGCGCAAGGCGGCTTTCAGTCGGCGCAAGGCTGCCTTTGATCGCAATATCCCCGGCGCTGCGGGCCGTCTGTCCGAGGTCATTGCCGGCTATCGCGGCGTGGCACTGTCGGGATATCTGCCGATCCGGACTGAAATTGACCCCCTGCCAGCCATGGCCGAGGCCGCCGCGTACGGGCTGGTTGGTGTGCCGGTGATCCAGGGCAAGGATATGGCGCTGAGGTTCAGCCGCTGGCAGCCTGACTGCGCCCTGAGGGAGGGCCCCTTTGGGGCTTGCGTGCCGCAGGTCGATGATTTTTTCGAGCCCGAGATCCTGATTGTGCCCCTGGTGGCCTTTGACAGTCGTGGTGGACGTCTGGGCTATGGCGGTGGCTTTTATGACCGCACGCTTGAGATGTTGCGCCGCAGCCGACCGACGCTAGCGATCGGCTTTGCCTTTGATGCGCAGCAAGCCGATGATTTACCTCTTGAGACGACTGATCAGCCGCTGGATATGATGGTCACCGAAAGCCGAATTCTGCAATTTACGCGCTAAAGCCGCCCTGCGCAGGATCTGACGCGCGGTTTGCAGCAGAAAATCTGGAAAATTGCCGCGACTTCTGCGCCGGGGACTTGTTCTGCGCGGCTGCGCGGCCTAGGAGATCCGGATGCGAATTCTGTTTCTAGGCGATGTGATGGGCCGCGCTGGGCGCCGTGCTATCACCGAAAACCTCGCGCGGCTGCGCAAGGAATGGCGGCTCGACTTTGTCGTGGTCAATGGTGAAAACGCCTCTAACGGCATGGGTTTGAGCGGCGATCACGCCAAACTGTTGCTTGATGCCGGGGCGGACTGTCTGACGCTGGGCGATCATGCCTTTGACCAAAAAGACATGCTGCAGTTCATTGAGAAAGAGCCGCGTATCATCCGGCCTTTGAACTTTGCCAAGGGTGCACCTGGGCGTGGCTATCGTTTGTTTGACGCCACAGGCGGCCGCAAGGTTCTGGTGACACAGGCGCTGGGCCAGGTCTTTATGAAGCGCGCCTATGATGATCCCTTTGGCGCTGTTGAGGGCGTGCTGAAAGCGCATCCGCGCGGTGGCATGGCGCAGGCGATCCTTGTTGACATGCACTGCGAAGCCACTTCAGAGAAAATGGCCATGGGCCATTTCTGCAATGGCCGCGCCTCACTGGTGGTGGGGACCCATACCCATGTCCCCACGGGGGATGCGCAAATCCTGTCCAATGGCACAGGCTATCTGACGGATGCGGGCATGTGTGGCGACTATAATTCGGTGATCGGCATGGAGAAAACAGAGCCCCTGCGCCGTTTTCTGACCGGTATGCCCAAGAGCCGCTTTACCCCGGCCGAGGGCGAGGCGACCCTGTCGGGCGTCCTGATTGTGACCGATGATCGCACCGGTCAGGCAAATGAAATCCATATGGTGCGCAATGGTGGCCTGCTGCAGCAATCTGGCCCGCAAGCCTGAGCGTTAGTCGACCATGATCCTGGGGAAGATCCTGGGGAAGGAAATTCTCTCAAGGGTCGGCTTCTGTTGTAAAACATCCTTGATGCCGGGCTGGCGGGTCTGGTTCGGTATCAAGGCCTTGCTCCTTCTTTTGCGATGGGAGACACTCTGTGCTGGCTGGCCGGGGCTTGTGCGCTGGTCGCCCGCAGGAGCAATCAAAGGTTGTCGGTACGCATGGATCTGATCAATTCCCTCCCAAATGGCGGCGCAATTCTGACGCTGGTCATCGTGGGGCTGATGTTTGTGGCGTTTCTGCGCGAGAGCTACCCGACCGAGGTGGTTGCCCTGGCGGGGGTGTCGCTCATGCTCATTACTGGTGTGTTGCCCTATGACAGCGCAGTCGCGGTGCTGTCCAATCCGGCGCCCTGGACGATTGCTGCGATGTTCATCATCATGAGCGCGCTTGTGCGCACGGGTGCCTTGGATGCCTTTACCGCCCGGGCGCGCAAACTGGCAGAGGTGAACCCAAAACGGGCCATTGCTCTGCTCATGGCTTTTGTGGTGACGGCCTCGGCGGTGGTCTCAAACACCCCTGTGGTGGTGGTGATGATCCCTGTCTTTGTGCAGATCTCGCGCACCCTGGGCGTTTCGGCATCCAAGATGCTGATCCCGCTGAGTTATGCGGCAATCCTTGGCGGCACCCTCACCTTGATCGGCACCTCGACCAACCTGCTGGTGGACGGGGTTGCACGGGCGCAGGGGCTGGCGCCCTTTACGATTTTTGAAGTCACGCCTCTGGGTGTGGTGCTGGTGATCTGGGGCATGATCTATCTGCGCTACATTGCGCCGCGATTGCTGCCAGACCGCGACAGCATGGCGATGTTGCTCAGTGACCGCTCGAAGATGAAGTTCTTCACCGAGGCGGTGATCCCGCCAGACAGCAACCTGCTTGGCCGCGAAGTCACTGGGGTGCAGCTGTTCAAGCGTCCCGGCGTGCGGCTGATTGATTTGGTGCGCGGTGATATCTCGCTGCGCCGCAGCCTCAAAGGTGTGATGCTGCAGGTGGGGGACCGGGTGGTACTGCGTACGGAAATGACCGAACTGTTGAGCCTGCAGGCGAACAAAGAACTGAAGCGGGTCGATCAGGTTTCGGCGGTTGAGACCAAGACGGTTGAGGTTTTGGTGACGCCCGGATGCCGACTGGTCGGCCGCTCTCTGGGCGCCATG
This sequence comes from Phaeobacter sp. SH40, assembly GCA_965641885.1. Taxonomy (GTDB): domain Bacteria; phylum Pseudomonadota; class Alphaproteobacteria; order Rhodobacterales; family Rhodobacteraceae; genus Pseudophaeobacter. The sequence continues at coordinate 1,422,680 of OZ282574.1, forward strand.
CGCCTGCGGCGGCGTTATGGGGTCTATGTGTTGGCGGTGCACCGGCGCAATCAGAACATTGGCGTGCAGCTGGATGATCTGGTGGTGCGGGTTGGCGATACGCTGCTGCTCGAAGGGGCACCGGGCGATATTCAGCGATTGGCCTCGGATATGGACATGGCAGATGTGTCGCAGCCGACCCAGCGGGCCTACCGGCGCAGCCATGCGCCGCTGGCCATTATCGGCCTGCTGTCGATTGTGGTTCTGGCGGCCTTTGGCGTGGCGCCGATCCTGATGCTCTCGGTCATTGTGGTGGCTGGCGTTCTGATCACCCGCTGTATTGATGCGGATGAGGCTTTTTCCTTTGTGGATGGGCGGCTGTTGGCGCTGATTTTTTCGATGCTGGCAATTGGCGCCGCGCTGGAGAGCTCAGGGGCGGTGGGGCTCATTGCCAATGGCATTGCTCCGGCGCTGATGGATTTGCCGCCCTTTGTGCTTGTCTGGGCGATATACCTTTTGACCTCGGTGCTGACAGAGCTGGTGTCGAATAATGCGGTGGCTGTGGTGGTGACGCCCATTGCCGTGGGGCTGGCGCAGACCATGGGGGTGGATCCGCGGCCTTTGGTGGTGGCTGTGATGGTTGCGGCCTCGGCGTCCTTTGCCACGCCAATTGGCTATCAGACCAATATGCTGGTCTACGGCCCCGGAGGCTACAAGTTCACCGATTTTCTGCGGGTTGGTATCCCGCTGAACCTCAGTATCGGCCTTTTGGCCTCGGCCATTATCCCAGTGCTTTGGCCCCTGTAAGCATGACCCTGTGAGCATGGCCTGATCACAGACAGCGCCGGAGAATGCCGCGCAAAATGCGCAAGATATCGCCGAGAGTGTGACCCGTAGAGTGAATGTTACACATTCCACCCTATATCAATGGGGCAGGCATTTTTTCAGCGAGGTGATTTTCATGACTTTCAGACGTGGATTTTTGGTTTTCCTTTTTGCAGCAGCATCAGGCATTGCCCTGCTGTCGCAGGTTTTTGTCTAAAATAGCGCTACGCCCTCATCAGATGTGCCCTCACCCGTTTTGGGCACATCTGATGAGGGCGTAGTCGGCCTTGTGATCCGCGCAAACGGGTTTCAGGGCTTCTTTAGCCCAATCAATGCCCGGTTTAGGGCTGATCCGGTTCAGCACTGAACCCGTCGCACACTGCCGGTATGCAGTTATGCAATCAGATCAGAACGCCCTGCCAGCCGCCCCGAAAACAGGCAGCCGCCAAGGAAGGTGCCTTCCAGCGCGTTGTAGCCGTGATAGCCACCGCCGCCAAAACCCGCAGCCTCTCCCACCGCAAACAGCCCCGCAACTGGCTTACCATCAGAGCCAACCATCTGACTGTCCAGATTGGTCTGCAACCCGCCCAGGGTCTTGCGGGTCAGGATATTGAGGCGCACGGCGATCAGTGGCCCGTTGTTACGGTCCAGAATGCGGTGCGGTTTGGCGGTGCGGATCAATTTGTCGCCGCGATAGTTGCGGGCCGCATTGATGGCGATCACCTGCGCATCCTTGGCAAAGGGGTTGTCCACCTGGGCGTCACGCGCCTCAATCTGGCGGCGCAGATGCGTCTCATCCAGTGGCACCTCAGCGATGCGGTTCATACCGGCGACCAATTCCGCGAGATCTTCAGCGACGACAAAGTCCTGCCCGTGTTTCTTAAAGGCCTCCACCGGAGCGGGGGCGCTGCCACGTGAGAGCAGCCGTGCCTTTAGCACCTCCAGCCATTTGCCCGAGGTCAGATCAGGGTTCTGTTCCGATCCGGACAGGGCAAATTCTTTCTCGATGATCTTCTGGCTGAGAACGAACCAGCTGTAGTCATAGCCGGTTTTCAGGATTTCCTTGAGGGTGGCCAGCGTGTCAAAGCCAGGCAGGCAAGGGGCCGGCAGCCGGTCGCCGCGCGCGTCAAACCACATTGACGAGGGGCCGGGCAGGATGCGAATGCCATGGTTCGGCCAGATCGGGTCCCAATTGCGCAGCCCTTCGGTGTAGTGCCACATGCGGTCGCCATTGATCACATGGCCGCCTGCGGCCTCGGCAATGGGGATCATCCGACCGTCGACGTGAAAGGGCACGCCTGCGACCATGTTTTTTGGTGGTTCACCTAGCCGGTCGCGCGGCCAGTTTTTGCGCACCAGCTCAAGATTGCCACCAATGCCACCCGAGGCCACGATCACCGAGGGAGCATAGACCTCAAACTCGCCAATCTCCTGACGGTTGGTTCGGGCGCCCTGCGGCGCGGCATCTGCGGCCAGCACTTCGCCCGAGACGCCTTTGACCTCGCCTGTCTGCACAATGATGTGGCTCACCTGGTGGCGGAACCGGCACAACACGCGTCCGGCCGCGATATGGGCCTGCAGGCGGGCAACAAAGGGGGCAACAACGCCGGGGCCAGTGCCCCAGGTGACATGAAATCGCGGCACCGAGTTGCCGTGGCCCTCGGCTGTGCTGCCACCGCGTTCGGCCCAGCCAACCACGGGAAACCACCGCATGCCCATCTCATACAGCCAGGGGCGCATCTCGCCTGCCGCAAATTCCAGATAGGCACGGGCCCATTGCCGGGGCCAGTCGTCCTCAGAGCGGTCAAACTGCGCGCTGCCCATCCAGTCGCGCCGGGCCAGATCGTGACAGTCTTTGATCCCCATGCGGCGTTGCTCGGGGGTGTCGATCATAAACAGCCCGCCCAGGCTCCAATGGGCCTGACCGCCAAGAAATTGCGCAGGCTCCTGATCCAGCAGGATCACCCGTTTGCCACGGTCTCCCAGCTCGCAGGCTGCGGCGAGCCCGGCAATGCCAGCCCCTACAATGATCACATCTGCGTGGTTGTCCGAACCATCCGCCATTTGCCCCTCCCGGTTACTGATCAGCCCCCGGCCAGTTGCCAGGTTTTTCTGCAGCCTACGCGCAGGCAGGCGCTTTGGGCAATTCTTTCAGCGCTCTGCCGTGGGGTCAGGGGATGTGGGGCCAGTGAACTGTGGGGCCAGTGAACTGTGGGGCCAGTGAACTGTGAGGCCAGTGAACTGTGGGGGCAGTGAGCTGTCTGGCTTGTGGACAGAGGCCTACAGTGGCCAGAAGACCAAAATTGAGGGGATCGACACCGCGATGACCAAAACCTCTAGCGGCAGGCCTATGCGCCAGTAGTCGCCAAAGTGGTAGCCTCCGGGCCCCAGAACCAGGGTATTGTTCTTATGGCCAATCGGTGTGAGGAAGGCTGCGGAGGCTGCCACGGCCACGGCCATCAGGAACGGGTCGGGCGACACCCCAAGCGCATTGGCCATCTGGATGCCAACAGGGGCGGCAACAATCGCGGTTGCCGTGTTATTGAGCACATCCGACAGCGTCATGGTCACCACCATCAGCACGGTCAGGACCACCCAAGAGGGCAGACCCGCCGTCAGATCAATCAACCCATTGGCAATCAAAGCCGTGCCTCCGGAGGAGTCCAGCGCAGCTCCCAGCGGAATCATCGATCCCAACAGAACCACAACGGGCCATTCCACATGATCATAGATTTCGGCCACCGGCAGGATCTTGATCAACACATAGGCGACCACCACCATCCCCAGAGCGACAGGCAGATAGACCAGACCAAGCGACGCGGCCAGAACGGCCAGGGCAAACAAACCAATAGCGGCCCAGGTCTTGTCGTTGGCCGTGACGGCAAGACCGCGCTCGGCCAGCGGCAAACATCCCAGCCATTCGGTAACATCGGCGCTGCGATCGCGCGGGCAGAGCAACAGCAGGATATCGCCAGCCTCGATCTCGGTCTGGCGGATGTGACTGGTGAGGCGCCGTCCCTGCCGCGACAGACCCAGCAGCACGGTGTTTTGACGCCAGGCCAGCCCCAGAGACTGCGCCGAGCGGCCTTTGATGCGGGCGGTTTCCGGCACCACAACCTCGACCACTTCAAATCCGTCGCCTGCCGCCTTTAGTTTTTCCTGACGGGCGGCATCGGCAAAATCCAGCGACAAGGTGGTGCGAAATTCATCCAGAGCCTCGGGCGTGGCCTCGATCACCAGCGTGTCGCCTGCCTGCAGCAAAGACCCTGTGGCGCGGCCATAGCGGCGCTTACCTGCGCGGATCAGGCCCAGGATTGCGACATCGGCTTGCTCTGCTTCTTTGTCCAGTGCGCCCAGGCGTTTTCCGATCAGTTCCGAGCCCTCAGGTACCGTGAGTTCTGCCATATAATCAGCTAGTTGCGCCTCGGTGTTGCCAGCGCCTGCGTCGCGTTGCGGGATCAGCCGCCAGCCGACAAGGGCGACAAAGGCGAGGCCGGCCAGGGCGGCAATGCCGCCAACGGGGGCAAAATCAAACATGCCAAACGGCTCACCCAGGGTCTCCTGCCGGATCGAGGCGATGATGATATTGGGCGGGGTGCCGATCAGCGTCGCCATACCGCCAAGGATCGTGGCAAAAGAGAGCGGCATCAGGCTCAAGCCTGGCATGCGGCCTGCCTTGCGGGCTGTCTGGATGTCGACAGGCATCAACAGGGCCAGGGCGGCGACATTGTTCATAAAGGCCGAGAGCACGGCGCCAATACCACCCATCAGGGCGATATGCCCGCCCAGCGAGCGCGAACTGTCGACCAGAGTGCGGGTGATCAGAAACACGGCACCCGAGCGCACCAGCCCAGCTGATACGATCAGCACCAGCGCCACAACCAGCGTTGCGGGGTGGCCAAAACCGGCAAAGGCGTCGCTGGTGGGAACCAATCCCAGCACCACCGAGATCATCAGCGCGCTGAAGGCGACGATATCATAGCGAAACCGCCCCCAGAGGAACATGGCAAAAACGGCGGCAAAAATGGTGAATAATGCGATCTGATCAAATGTCATGGCGGCACTTTAGCTGTTAGGACAGGAGGGGCAAGGGAGCACTGCTTTTTCGCATGGTTTCAGGGCAATGTCAGGAGTGCTTGAAAACAGGGGCTCTCCAAGGCTATATGAGCGCCAATTCAAGCACGCAAGAGACAAAGGATCTACCATGGCAGGCCACTCAAAATGGGCAAACATCCAGCATCGCAAGGGTCGTCAGGACGCAGTGCGGTCAAAACTGTTTTCCAAACTGGCCAAGGAGATCACCGTGGCCGCCAAAATGGGCGACCCGGACGTCGATAAAAACCCCCGTCTGCGGATGGCCGTTAAAGAAGCCAAAAGCCAGTCGGTGCCCAAGGATGTGATCGATCGCGCCATCAAAAAGGCCATCGGTGGCGACGCTGAAAACTATGACGAGATCCGCTATGAGGGCTATGGCCCCAGCGGTGTTGCTGTCATCGTCGAGGCCATGACGGACAACAAGAACCGTACGGCCTCGACTGTGCGGTCGACCTTTTCAAAGAACGGTGGCAATCTGGGCGAAACGGGCTCGGTTGGGTTCATGTTCGACCGTAAAGGTGAAGTGACATACAACGCAGACGTGGGCGATGCGGATACCGTGATGATGGCCGCGATCGACGCGGGGGCCGAGGATGTTGACTCATCCGAGGACGGCCACACAATCTATTGCGCCGACAGCGATCTCAATGACGTCTCCACCGCGCTGGAAGCCGAACTGGGAGAGTCTGAGTCGACCAAACTGGTTTGGAAACCCACCACCACCACTGAGATGGACCTTGAAGGCATGCAAAAGCTGATGAAGCTGGTGGATGCGCTGGAAGATGACGATGATGTGCAGCGCGTCACCACCAATTTTGAAGCCTCGGACGAGGTGATGGAGCAGCTCTGAGCCGCTGCCCTCTATCAGAAACACAAAAAAGCCTCCGATTTTCGGGGGCTTTTTTAGGTTCAGGGGGCCAGCAAAAGACCGGCGCGGCGCATAGCCTCCGGGCTGGGTATCCATAAGGCGCTGGCCGGTGTGGCATAGATCTGGTCAACAAAGCCCGCCGTGATGCCCTGCCGGATGAGGAAATCGCGGTCCTTGCCTTGCTCTCTTGCAAGATCAACCTGAGGCAGGCCGCCAAAGTTTTCCAGCGCATAGCCATGAAAGCCGAGCTGCCCCTGCGGGCCAAGGCCCCGGCGCACTCCTGCGGCAAACATCAAGGTACAGGCAGAGGCGCAGAGGCCCTCGGCTGTGGTCTCAAGGCCGCGTGCGGCAATAAGCTGGGCTGCGCCGCGGGCCTCATAGATAAGGCCGCCGGGACTGCTGAGACGGAGCTGGCGAACCTCAGGGTGGTTTTGCAGCAGGGTCTTGAGGGCCTTGGTGAGGCCAAATGTCACCTCGCCGTCAAAGACCAGGCTTGTGCCATCCGCAGAGAGCGTGAGGCTGTAGCGCGCGGCGCGGTCCAGGGCACGTTGCTCGGCGTAGGGTATGCCTGCGGGGGGGCGATGGGCCACCAGCAGCGCCTGCCACCAGAGTGTCACAGAGGCCAGGATTGCGATCAGCATCAGCAGATAGCCGCCCCAGACCGGAGCCATGGCTCCGGATCCTGTCATATGTTCATCCGCCGCCCGCAGATGCGCCCGTATCAGCCAGATCAGAAACAGGGCATCGGCAGCGATCAGCCCCCAGACGACAGCAGGCGGCATCTGCACCAGCTGGTTGGCGCCCCACCAGACCAGCAGCACAGCCCCACGCGGCAGCAGGATGTGCCAAAACAGGCTGGCTCTGAGCGAGCGCGGTTCAGCCTGCATGCTGCAAGGGCAAAAATCGCCGGGTCTGGGCGGCAGAGGCAAGCATTCTGTGTGTCCTGTTCTAAAGCGCGCACTGCGCGGGTTGAAACGAAGTTTCATGCGGCGCGGCAGGGCTAGGCGCGCAGCGGTGGGATCAGATGATGTCGTGCCGAGCCTAGCACTGCCCGGGTCAGCGGCGCCAGAGCCGGCGCCATGATCCTGCTGACCTGCCAGGTGAGGGCGACATCGAGCGGGCTGTCGGCCAGGAGCGTCACCAGTCGCCCTGACTGCAGCGCGCTGTCAATCAGGCCCTCCGGGTTCATACCCCAGCCAAGTCCCGCCATGGCGGCATTGGCAAACCCCTGGGTGGAGGGAATGAAATGCGCAGGCGGCGTGATGTCGGTGCTGAAATACTGCGCGATCCACCGCCGTTGCAGCGCGTCTTTGGCATTGAAGGTCAGGCAGGGCGCGCGGGCCAGCGCCTGGGGCGTGATGCCTTCTGCGAACCATTTGGCCATATAGCCGGGGCTGGCGCTGGGCTGATACCGCATGGCGCCCAGCGGCATGGCATTGCACCCCGAGATCGGCGTGTCACGGGCGCTGTCGGGGGCGGTGACAGCAGCAGTTACAGCGGCGGAGACTTCGCCGCGTTTCAGCCACGCGGCGCTGTGGTCCTGATCGTCGATGACCAGATCAAACAGTAAATCGGGTGTTGCTGCCATGGCCTCGATGAACCAGATGGCGAGGCTGTCAGCATTCACCGCTACCCGCAGCCGGGGCGGTGCCTCGTCATCCCCTCCTTCAAGGGCCAGCTCACGGGAGACAAGCCCTTCGAGCAGGGCGACATCCTCGGCGTGTTTTGCCAGCCGCAGCCCGGCCTCGGTGCCGCTGCAGGGCAGGGCGCGTTTGACCAAAGCAGTGCCAACCCGCTCCTCAAGGGCCTTGATCCGTTGCGAGATTGCTGAGGGCGTCACGGCAAGGGTTTGGGCGGCGGCCTCAAAGGAGCCAAGGCGTAAAACTGCAGAGAGGGCGGCGAGGTGGTTGGGATCAAACTTCATTAGCTGTGCTTACTTTGGGTTATGATCTTTAATTTTACTAGCCTGAGCGCGGGCGCTAGTCAAAGCCCTGAGAGAGATGACCCATAGGAAAGACGTGACGCATGACATTTTTACCTCCAAGCCTGATTGCCGGATTTGGTCTGGGCTTTAGCCTGATCCTGGCGATTGGCGCCCAGAATGCCTTTGTGTTGCGGCAGGGGTTGAAGCGGCAGCATGTGTTCTGGACCTGCCTTGCCTGCGCGGCATCGGATGCGCTGCTGATTGCTGCCGGGGTGCTTGGTTTTGGATCATTGGCGCAGGCGCTGCCCTGGTTTGAAACGGTGATGCGGTTTGGCGGGGCTGCCTTTCTGGTCTGGTATGGCGCGCGCAGCCTGATGGCTGCCTGGAAGGGCGGGGAGGCGCTTGAGGCTTTGGCCGGCAAGGCGGATTTGCCGCTGCTGCCGGTTCTGACCACGGTTCTTGCGCTGACCTGGCTGAACCCGCATGTCTATTTGGACACCGTGGTGCTTTTGGGGTCGATCTCGTCGCAATACCCGGACCCGCGGCTTTTTGGGATGGGCGCGATCCTGTCCAGTTTTACCTTTTTCTTTATGTTGGGATACGGCGCCAGTCTTCTGGCACCCGTCTTTGCACGGCCGCGGGCCTGGCAGCTGTTGGATGTCATTGTGGGCCTGACAATGTGGGCAATTGCGGCAAAACTACTGCTGATGTGACCGCCTTGAAAACCGGACTGCGTCAATGGTCGCATAGCTTTGTCGCGGCGGTATTTGGCGGGTGTCTGGCCGGTTGCTGGCCGGTTGCTGGGCAGGGGCTTGGCAGGGGCTTGGCATCGCCCGGGGCTCTGGCTCCGGAAGTACTCTCAAATGAGGTAATTGCCTTGTGAAGGCTTGTGCTGCCCGAAAATTGGGTGTTTTGTCATCACATGAACACAAAAATTGATACTGAAGGATTCCGCGACGCGCCTCTGCGCGGGGCGTTCTGGATGTTTGTTACCGGGCTGAGCTTTGTGGCGGTGACGGCTCTGGTAAAGTATCTCGGCCACCGTATTCCGCCCGCGGAATCTGCATTCCTGCGCTATCTTTTGGGGCTGGTGTTTCTCATCCCCATGGCCGGAGCCCTGCGGCGTGTGACGCTGACCCCAAAACTATGGCTGCTGTTTGCCGGACGCGGCGTGGTACATTCTGGCGGGGTGATGCTGTGGTTTTTTGCAATGACCCAGATCCCCCTGGCTGAAGTGACGGCGATGAATTACCTGTCGCCAGTCTATGTGACGCTGGGAGCCGCCTTGTTTCTGGGCGAAAAGCTGGCGGCGCGGCGCATCGCTGCGGTTGTCGCCGCTTTGGTGGGGGCGGTGATCATTTTGCGCCCCGGGTTTCGCGAAATCTCTCCCGGCCACATTGCGATGATGTTTACCGCGCTGGCCTTTGGGGCCTCGTATTTGCTGGCAAAATTCACCGTGGATGGCACCAATCCGGTGGTTGTGGTGGCGATGTTGTCGATCTGGGTGACGCTGGGGCTGGCGCCTTTTGCCGCTGCCGTCTGGGTCACGCCAACCCTGCAGGAGCTGGCTATTCTCTTTGCAGTCGCCTGCTTTGCGACCGCAGGGCACTACACCATGACGCTGGCCTTTGCCGCAGCCCCCTTGACGGTGACGCAGCCGGTAACCTTTCTCCAACTGATTTGGGCAACACTGCTGGGAGCGTTGGTGTTCTCTGAGCCCGTGGATATCTGGGTTGTGTTTGGAGGCGGTCTGATCCTGGCGGCGATCAGTTTTATTACATGGCGAGAGGCCGTGCTAAAGAAGCGGGCGATTACTCCGCCGGATGCGGCGACCAAGGTGTGAGTTTTGTATTTTGGTTACATTTTGAGAATAGCATTACTTTCTGGCGGGCGAGACTACTAAGCAATGGCGTGGCGAATGGCAAAAATAGCAAGCGCGCTGGCGTTTTGGATCTTCTGGCTTGTCAGCCCGGCCTGGGCTGAGCTGGAAATCTGCAACGATACAGCTGCGCGACACAAAATCTCTATCGGGTTTAAACAGGACGGACACTGGGTCTCTGAGGGCTGGTGGCAACTGGCGCCCTCTGCCTGCATCCCAGCGGTTAAGGGAGACCTGGACTTCCGGTTCTACTATTTTCGCGCCGAAAGCCCTGGTCGTCTGTTCCAGCATGACCGGGTGTCGTTTTGTACCCGTGACGGCCTCTTCACCATTGCTGGCGACAATGACTGTGCGCGCCGTGGCTATGATAAAAGCTATTTTGCAAAAATCGATGTTGGCAAGGGAACGACGCACTTCAGCCAGCGTTTAAGCACCCATTCGATGCAATACGAAGGCCAGGCAGAGGCCAAGATTCCTTCGAGCCCTGGCTCCTGGGGCCTTCCCTTTAAGGGAGACGCTATGTTTCATGGCTGCTCCCCGGTGTTTCGCGGCACAGAACGGTTCTGCGCCTTTGTTGGTGCCGGACGGGTGTTCACGGTGACCGAGGACAGCCGCACCCCAGCAGAAATCTTTACTCTCTTACGCAAAATGACCCCCGGCACTCCGGTGCAGATCGAGGGCGACTGGTTTAGCCTCTATGACAACGCGGTCTCGCTTGTCTTGCGCAGCGTGCAGGAGCGCGCTCCTAATGCCCAGGACGAGATCCATAAAAAGCTACAGGGCGAGTGGTATTCGGTTGTTGATCCAAACGACGAATTTACTGTTGTGGGTAGCGGGCGGCAAAACAGATACCGGGGGGCGCTTACCTCAATGGAGTATCTTTCGGTGATGCCCTATTGTGGTGAGTTCGACGCCAAGGGACCATATCTCTATGCCTGGGACAGTCAGGGCGGGACGGGCCTGTGTTACGCGATCAAAGAGGTTACAAAGATGGAGCTCGTGCTGATCTATCTGCCGCGCGGCACCGAGCTGCGCTATTACAGATTGAATTAGGCCAGCCTGAACCAGTTGTTGCGGGCAAGACCGGCCGCTGTGGGCAAGACCGGGTGCCACAGACGATCAGATCTGTCGGTCTGCCGTGTCGATCTGCTATGGCGCAGCCGCTCAAGCGGACTCTCTCTTGTCACGCCTCATGTCGCGAGGCGATCATCCGCCTGCATGGGAGCTGAATTATGAGAGCGTTAAGTCAACAACCTGATGGGCTGCCCGGCGCGCAGAGGCAGGTTGTATTTTGCGTTCGGACTGCGCCGCCTCAAGCCAGACCCCATCCATGTAGCACTGCAGGGCACTCCGGGCGGTTTCCACCCGGTCAGGCGGCAGCAGATTGCTCAGTTCAGCCCGCACATGACTGCGCACGCGAGTGCGGTTGATTCGATGCAGACGCGACAGGCGCGGCGAATAGGGGGCATTGGCCCAGAACTGCATCCAGATGCTACACTGCGGAACGGTAAAGAGCGCATCCGAAAAATTTGCATCCATCACGGCATAAAGACGCTCCTTTGGGGTCTTTGCCTTGGCGTAGCCGGTGATCATGGCATGCCGCAATTTACGCAGCAAATGCCGCATCGTGGCCTCCATCAATCCTTCTTTTGAGCCGAAGTAATAGTTGATGGATGCCGCAGATGCCCCGGCCTCCTGCGCGATTTCTGACATAGTAACAACAGAGTATCCACGCTTGTGCACCGCCACGATGGTCGCTTCAATCAATTCTTCGTTGCGAATGTCTCTGATACGTTTTCTTCCCATGCCAAAGTTTTGCGTTACTTGGCTCCAGGTTTCAACTGTTGTTCTTGAGATGTGGAAACTTGTACGCCTATTTAGAAATGTGTTTGGTCGATAGGTTTTTCGTGCTAAAAACCACTTTCATGTTCATGGGTACCAAAATCCCGTCATGGGAGGGACATATGACACTCATCATTTCTGCAGGTGTTTTACTGGCATTTGCGCTGGTGATCTTCTGCACCGCCAAGTGGTGGAACTTGCCAAATATTCGGGGTGGCTCCAGTTTCGCTGTTCATCTTCATCGCCTTTTTGTTTGCTACCGGCCTGGATGTCGCGCTGATCATGTTTCCCCTGGCCTTTGACTACCCTCTCTATGCGGATGCCGCGCGTGAGCCTGTCTATGGGTTCACCATTCCACTGGCGCATGAATTCGGCTTTTGATCCGTCGCTTCCCTGTCTGACGCGAGGGGGGCGGCCTTTTACGATGACGCGAACGGACCAGGGGCTGCCAGCCAGGCGACTAAACTGGGCCGACACAGAAGCGGGCAAACCTGCCCTCAACACCGGAGAGCCAAGCCTATGACAAGGCCGACGACAAAGCCGAATATCCTGATCCTGATGGTTGATCAGTTGAACGGGACGCTGTTTCCGGATGGTCCGGCAGACTGGCTGCATGCTCCAAATCTGAAAAAACTGGCAGCGCGCTCAACCCGCTTTGCCAATGCCTATACCGCCTCGCCGCTCTGTGCGCCGGGGCGCGCGAGTTTTATGTCAGGCCAGTTGCCTTCGCGCACTGGTGTCTATGATAATGCGGCTGAATTTCGCAGCGACATCCCCACCTATGCGCATCATCTGCGGCGCGCGGGCTATTACACCTGCCTTTCAGGCAAGATGCATTTTGTTGGCCCCGACCAGTTGCACGGCTTTGAAGACCGCCTGACCACCGATATCTACCCGGCCGATTTTGGCTGGACGCCGGATTACCGCAAACCCGGTGAGCGGATCGAGTGGTGGTATCACAACATGGGCTCTGTCACTGGCGCCGGGGTGGCTGAGACCTCGAACCAGATGGAGTATGATGACGAGGTGGCCTACAACGCCACCGCGAAACTCTATGAGCTGTCGCGCGGGCTTGATGCGCGGCCCTGGGCGCTGACCGTCAGCTTTACCCATCCGCATGACCCCTATGTGGCCCGCAAGAAATACTGGGATCTCTATGAGGACTGCGCGCATCTGCTGCCCGAGGTCCCGGCAATGGATTACGACGATCATGACGCGCACGCGCAGCGGATTTTTGACGCCAATGACTGGCGCAGCTTTGACATCACCGAAGACAATATCAAACGGGCGCGCCGGGCCTATTTTGCCAATATCTCCTATCTGGATGACAAAATCGGCGAGATCCTGCAGGTGCTGGAAGACACCCGGCAAGAGGCGACCATTCTGTTTGTTTCGGATCACGGCGATATGCTGGGCGAGCGCGGCCTCTGGTTCAAGATGAGCTTTTATGAGGGCTCGGCGCGGGTGCCGCTGATGATCTCGGCGCCGGATATGCCTGCGGGACTGATTGAAACACCGGTTTCAACGCTGGATGTAACCCCAACGCTGGGGGCGCTGGCAGGCCTGCCAATGGACGAGATTGCGCCCTGGACCGATGGCGAGGACATCTCGCCGCTGGCCCGCGGCGCTGAACGCACCAGTCCGGTGACCATGGAATACGCGGCCGAGGCCTCTTATGCGCCGCTGGTGTCGCTGCGCTATGGCAAATGGAAATACAATCGCTGCAGCCTCGACCCGGATCAGCTGTTTGATCTGGAGGCGGATCCGCGCGAGCTGTGCAATCTGGCAGAGGACCCTGCCCATGCGGGCACTCTGGCGACGCTCAGGGCCAAATCCGAGGCCCGCTGGGATCTGGCGCGGTTTGATGCTGATGTGCGCGCCAGTCAGGCGCGGCGATGGGTGGTCTACGAGGCTCTGCGCCAGGGCGGCTACTACCCCTGGGACTACCAGCCTTTGCAAAAAGCCTCAGAGCGCTACATGCGTAACCATATGAATCTCGACACGCTTGAGGGGGACAAACGTTTCCCGCGTGGTGAGTAACCTCTCTTTCGCCCCTTTATCGTACGACAACAGATGCGAGTTCAAAATGACCCATCCCGCCCAGCCGACCGCCAGCCATTTCATTAATGGCCAATACGTTGAAGACAAAGCCGGCACGCCGATCCCGGTGATCTATGCCGCCAGTGGCGAAGAGATCGCAACGGTCTATGCCGCCACGCCGGCAATTGTTGAACAGGCGCTGGCCAGCGGCAAAGCGGCGCAAAAGGCCTGGGCCAAGATGACCGGCACCGAGCGCGGCCGTATCCTGCGCCGCGCCGCCGATATCCTGCGCGCGCGCAACTATGATCTGTCGGTGCTGGAAACTTATGACACCGGCAAACCGCTGCAGGAGACCCTGGTGGCGGATGCCACTTCGGGGGCGGACTCACTGGAGTATTTTGGCGGACTGGCCGGCAGTCTGACGGGCGAGCATATCCCGATGGGCGAAGACTGGGTCTATACCATCCGCGAAGCCATTGGCCTGTGCGTCGGCATCGGCGCCTGGAACTATCCGACGCAGATTGCCTGCTGGAAAGCGGCGCCTGCGCTGGCCTGTGGCAACACGATGGTGTTCAAACCCTCCGAGGCGACGCCACTTTGCGCTTTGAAAGTTGCCGAGATCCTGCATGAGGCGGGGCTGCCCGCAGGGGTTTTCAACGTGGTGCAGGGCATGGGTGAGGTTGGCGGCGCACTGGTGAGCGATCCACGCGTCAACAAGGTCTCGCTGACAGGGTCTGCCCCCACTGGCAAAAAGGTCTATGCGGCCGCAGCCGCTGGCATGAAGCATGTCACTATGGAGCTGGGTGGCAAATCGCCGATGATCGTCTTTGATGACGCCGATATTGATAATGCCGTTGGTGGCGCCATCAATGGCAACTTTTACTCCTCGGGGCAGGTCTGTTCCAACGGCACCCGCGTCTTTGTGCAAAAGGGCATCAAGGAAAAATTCCTCGCCCGTCTGGCAGAGCGTGTCGGCAATGCGGTGATTGGCGATCCTCTGGATGAGGCCACCAGCTTTGGTCCCATGGTGAGTGAAGCCCAGATGAACATTGTGCTGGGCTATATCGAGAAAGGCAAAGAAGAGGGCGCACGGCTTATCTGTGGCGGCGCGCGCTGCGATATGGCTGGCTGGTACCTGCAGCCTACCGTCTTTGCTGATGTGACGGACGATATGACCATTGCGCGCGAAGAGATCTTTGGGCCGGTGATGTCGGTGCTGGATTTTGACAGCGAGGATGAGGTCGTGGCGCGTGCCAATGATACCGAATTTGGTCTTGCTGCTGGTGTGTTCACCAAAGATTTCACCCGCGCCCACCGGGTGATTGGCAATCTGGAGGCCGGCAGCTGCTTTATTAACTCGTACAATGACGCCCCGGTCGAGGCGCCCTTTGGTGGGGTCAAGGCCTCGGGGGTGGGGCGTGAGAACTCTAAAGAAGCGCTCAACCATTTCAGCCAGGTGAAGTCGGTTTATGTCCGTATGGGCGATGTTGAAGCTGCGTTCTGATTGCCCTTTTGGCCAACGCCCACCCACCCGCCCCGTTGCCCAAAAGGGCAAGAGGGAAGGGGAGTTGAGATCTGTGCTGAGGGTGCCTCGCGTCCTCAGCAGACCTGAGTAATGATGAAGAGAATTCGCCTTGCCTCAAGGACAGGCCGCGCGCTGTAGCGCAGGGCCGTGCGACCTCCTTGATCCAGTGGGAATGTGCGACGGAGAAATGTGATGAAAGCGGACTATGTGATTGTGGGGGCGGGGTCGGCAGGCTGCGCCATGGCGTACCGTCTGTCGGAGGCGGGCAAGTCGGTGCTGGTGATCGAGCATGGCGGCAGCGATGTCGGGCCGTTCATCCAGATGCCCGGTGCCTTGTCTTATCCGATGAACATGTCGCTGTATGACTGGGGGTACAAATCCCAGCCAGAGCCGCATCTGGGCAATCGTGAGCTGGTGACGCCGCGCGGCAAGGTTGTTGGCGGCTCTTCGTCGATCAATGGCATGGTTTACGTTCGTGGCCACGCTGGCGACTATAACCACTGGTCTGACAGCGGCGCGCAGGGCTGGTCCTATGCCGATGTGCTGCCTTATTTCAAACGCATGGAAACCTGGGACGCCCGCGACCAGGGCGGCGACGCCGACTGGCGTGGTACAGACGGCCCGCTGCATGTGACCCGCGGCCCGCGCGACAATCCCCTGCATGCGGCCTTTGTTTCGGCAGGGGCGCAGGCGGGCTATCCGGTCACGCAGGACTATAACGGTGAACAGCAAGAGGGCTTTGGCCCGATGGAGATGACCGTCTACAAGGGGCGACGCTGGTCGGCAGCCAATGCCTATCTGCGCCCGGCCCTGAGGCGCGACAACTGCGACATGATCCGCGCCCTCGCCCTGAAAGTGGTCATCAAGGATGGCCGCGCAACGGGTGTCGAAGTGGAGCGCGATGGCAAGATCGAGGTGATCGAGGCCGGCTCGGAGGTGATCCTGGCGGCAAGCTCGCTGAACTCGCCCAAACTGCTGATGCTCTCGGGGATTGGCCCGGCCGACCATCTGGCCGAGCACGGTATTGAGGTTGTGGCTGACCGGCCGGGCGTTGGGAAAAACCTGCAGGATCATCTGGAGTTCTATTTCCAATACGCCTGCAAACAGCCCATCACCCTGTTCAAATACTGGAACCTGTTGGGCAAGGCCTGGGTCGGGGCGCAGTGGCTCTTTACCAAGACGGGTCTGGGGGCCTCGAACCAGTTTGAGAGTGCCGCCTTTATCCGGTCCGACAAGGGCATCGACTACCCGGATATCCAGTACCATTTTCTGCCAATCGCGGTGCGCTATGATGGCAAGGTTGCCGCCGAGGGGCATGGCTTTCAGGCCCATGTCGGCCCCATGCGATCGCAATCGCGCGGTGAAGTCACGCTGGCCAGCGCTGATCCTAAAGAGGCGCCCAAAATCCAGTTCAACTACATGTCGTGCGAACAGGACTGGATTGATTTCCGAAAATGCGTGCGCCTGACCCGCGAGATTTTTGCGCAGCACGCCATGCAGCCTTTTGTGAAGCATGAGATCCAGCCGGGGGAGGCGTTGCAAAGCGACGAAGAACTGGATGGTTTTATCCGCGAGCACGCCGAAAGCGCCTATCATCCCTGCGGTACCTGCAAGATGGGGGCGCTGGACGATCCCATGGCGGTCGTCGACCCGGAATGCCGGGTGATTGGCGTCAAAGGACTACGGGTGGCGGACAGCTCTATCTTCCCGCGCATTACCAATGGCAATCTTAACGGGCCGTCGATCATGACCGGTGAAAAGGCTTCGGATCACATTCTGGGGCGGCGTCTGCCGTCGTCAAATGCGCAGCCCTGGTTTAATGAAAACTGGCAGGAGAGCCAGCGCTAAGCCAAAGAGCAGCTGCCTGCGCAAAACCTGCCCCTCTTGGCTGTAAAGTGGGGCGGTTTCTCGCGGCAGAAGACATCACAGCATCGGGCGGACCCCGGCAGATGAGAGCAAAGGCGTCTAAGGGCAAGTTTTTCTCAGAAAATCCTGTTTTCAAATGTTTATTTGATCCGCGTCAAGGTGGCGGAGCTCACAGGGGCATAATCTGTCTCTGACGACAATAAAAGGAGCGAACAGATGTCCAATACCCCGCATGAGCTGGCAGCAGAATTTCCCGACAAAACCGATGTGATGAGCCAGCTGAAACAGTCTGACGCGCATTTTGCCAAACTGGCGGATGAGTACCACGAAGTGAACCGTGCCGTGCACCGCGCTGAGACCAATGTCGAGCCGCTGGAAGAGCTGGCTGAGGTAGAGCTGCGCAAAAAGCGTGGTGCACTGAAAGATGAAATCTGGAGCATTCTGGCCAAGGCCTGATGCCCGGTTGAGCGGCTGATCAAGCCTCGTCCGATCTGGCAGGGGCTGGCCGTTGATGTGTAGAGTAACCAGTTTTGAGGGCGTCTTACGCCCTCTTTTTTCGTTCCAGAGAGGTTTTTCAGACAGCCTTTGACGCCTTGTCCCTAGCTAGCCCACTTCATAGGGGAGGACACCGCGTTGGTCGTTGTTGATGGACAGGCGGCGTTCCAGCGGTGGAATGGAGCGCTGGTGGCAGGTTTGACGCTCGCAGATGCGGCAGGAAATGCCGATGGGCTCATAGGCTGTGGCATGGCTCATGTCGAGATTGTCCGCATAGACCAGGGCCGCGGCATGGCGCACTTCGCAGCCCAGGGCGATGGCATAGCGGCGCACGGGGGATCCAAACGAGCCACCCGATTTGGAAACATCCCGCGCCAGCGAGATATAGCGCACGCCGTCCGGGGTCTCAGCCAGTTGCCGCAGGAACCGCCCCGGGGTCTCAAAGGCACGATGCACGTTCCACAGCGGACAGGCGCCACCAAAGCGGGCAAACTGCAGCCGGGTGGCCGAGTGGCGTTTGGTGATGGTACCAGCCTGATCAACCCGCACAAAGAAAAACGGAATGCCCTTGGCGCCGGGACGTTGCAGGGTTGAGAGGCGATGCGCCACCTGCTCGATTGAGGCGCCAAAACGGGTGGCGAGGCGTTCCAGATCATGGCGGTCTTCCTGGGCCGCCTGCAAGAACCGGCCATAGGGCATCAGGGCCGCCCCGGCAAAATAGTTGGCGAGGCCGATCTTGGCGATGGCGCGGGCCTCTTCGCTTTGGAAACGGGCAAAATCAAGGGTGGCTTCCAGCAGGCTATTCTGGCTCAGCAATGCCACCTGCAGCAGCAATTGAAAGACCTGAGTAGGCGGGCTGGAGCGGTTTGACAGCTGCAGCCTTTTTGTGACGGGGTCATACGCGCGCAGCCCATCCATATCGCCCAGGGTGATCGTGATCCCGGCGTTCTCCAATGCGAGGGTTGCGGCAGTGCGCACATCGGCGGATCCGGCAAAGCGCTCGGCGGCACGGTCCATGGCATCAATGTAGTTGTCGCAATAATGGAAAAAGTCACGCACTTCTTCCCAGGGGCTGGCCTGAATACGGGAATCCTCGCGGCCCAGGGCCTCGTCCAGCGAGGCAAGGCGTTCATGGGTCTGGCGGTAGGCGCGATGCAGGCTGAGAAAGGCGCGCGCCAGCGCCGGGGCATTGGAGGCGGTGAGGCGCAGATCTGCCAGCGGCGGCGCCTCATCGGCAAAGACCGGATCGGCCATCGCCTCGCGCATGTCCGTGACCAGACGTTCACTATCGCCCGCCGAAAGCTCGGTCACGTCCATGCCAAATTCTTGCGCCAGCGCCAAAACAACAGTGGTCGAAACCGGCCGGTTGTTGTTTTCCATCTGGTTGAGATAGGGCAGCGACACCCCGAGTTTGGCGGCAAAATCTTTTTGCGTCAGCTCAAGCCGGGTCCGCATCTCGCGCAGCTTTGCGCCTGCATAGAGTTTCTGAGTGGCCATCGGGGCTGCCTTTGCAAAACCTGTATGGCGCTACTGTATAAATGCAAACTGTCTGGTGCAAGCACCCCGTGCACCCCGTGCAGCCCGGAAAGGCTGCTGTGCAACCTGCGCCCTGCTCGGGCGGGGTAAAACTGCGCGCGGCGGGCCAGACCTGGGCTGGACCTAGCGTAGGCTTTTTTCGCGTTTGATCACGAGAGCGATCGAAATCAGGCCAAGTATTGCGGTGGTAAACATGATGACCAGCAGCGGGGCCGCCGTGGTGCCGGGCACCAGAACCCAGCCTGCCATAGCGCTGAGGCCCGCGCCGCCGCCGAGCATGATCGCGCCGCTCAACCCCGAAGCAGAGCCTGCCAGATGGGGGCGCACGGAAATGGCACCAGCGGTGGCATTGGGAATAGCCATGCCATTGCCGAGCCCCACCATGCACATAAAGCCAAAGAAAGAGGTGACGCTATCCAGCCCGGCCAGTGCCAATGCTAGGGAGAGGCCGACACCAATCCCGTTGATGATACAGCCCCAAAGAACCATGTTATTGATGCCGATGCGCACGGAATAGCGACCGGAGATGAAATTGCCAAAGAAGTAGCCCACTGCGGGGGCTGCGAAGTAGAGGCCAAACACGGCGGGGCTTAGCCCGTAGACCTGATCGCCAAGGAAAGGCGCGCCGCCAAGATAGGCAAAAAACGCCCCTGAGGCGAGGCCGGAGGCCAGAGAATAGCCCCAAAATCGTGGTGATTTGAACAGCTCTGGGTATTCGCGAAACTGGGCGGCCAGAGTTTTGCCACTCTTGGTTGCCGTCTCACCAAAGTCAAAATAGGTGAGCAGATATACCAACACGCCAAACAGGGCCAAAAGCCAGAAATTGGCCTGCCAGCCAAAGGCCTGATCGAGTGCACCGCCAATAATCGGGCCGACCATTGGCACCACAGCCACGCCCATCGTCACATAGCCCAACATGCTTGCGGCCTGATCAGTGTCATAGATATCGCGCACCGCAGCGCGGCTGAGCACCATAGCAGAAGCGATTGCGGCCTGTGCCATGCGAAACATCAGAAAAATCTCGGCGGTGGGGGCAAAGATGCAGCCAAGAGTCGCCAGGATGAACAGCACAATGCTGATCAGAATGACCGGCCGACGTCCCATCTTGTCTGAAATTGGACCCACCACGATCTGAACGGCCGCATTGACGCCAAGATACAGCGCCACGGAGAGTTGCAACAGGCGATAGTCTGCCTGAAAATATTTCGCCATGCCCGGCAGGGAGGGCAGAAAGACATTCATCGCCAGCGCCGAAAGCCCGGCCAGCAGGATCAGCGTGGCAATATGCGGCTTGGTTCTATCGCTTGGCGAGGGGCTTTGGGTGTTTTGCATACTGTGGGCTTAGTTCAGCCCAAATCGATTGTCTATTGGTTGTAAGGCCTAAATGAGAAAGTCCTCGCCAAGCCCGGCCAATGTGACGTCGCGCAGCAAGAGGCTGCCACCCTGATCAAAGTCGAACAAAACGCCGTTGTCTGTGTCCTGGGCCTGATCAAGCAGGGCGTCCAGGCCGCCGTGACCGATAATGTCGAGTCGGTCTGCGTCGGTGTTAAAGTCCTCAACGGTATCATTGCCACCCTGGTGTTTGAAAACGAAGGTGTCTAGGCCTCTACCGCCTAGCAAGAGGTCATCTCCGGCCTGTCCATCCAGCCTGTCGGCGCCGTTTCTGCCTGTCAGCTGGTCATTCTCTGAGCCGCCGTAAAGCTGATCCTGTCCGCGCCCGCCAAAAAGAAGATCCACTCCCTCGTCCCCCCAAAGCGTGTCGCGTCCCGCGCCGCCTTCTATCCGGTCGCGGCCAGCCTTTCCTGCCAGAACATCGTGATCGGCATGGCCGCGCAAAAGATTGTTCAGCTCATTGCCGATCACGAGGTCCGCGCCCTGGGCTCCAAAGGCGTTCTCGATCTCCGTGCCAAAGGTAACAACCACGTCCTGGTCGGCATCAAAGGAGGAAAACGCCCCCTGTCGCAGGTCCAGTGTCACGCCTGCGCGGCGGCCATTTGCATCCAAAGCGTCGGTGCCGCCACTGTCCCAGATGCTGTCCACTGTCCTTGTGCGGCTCCCGGTGTAGCTGCTGGTCCCTTCGTTGTGGGGGGCAGCACCCCAGATGTCCTGCAGCGCGAGCACGTCAAACAGCATCATGGCATCGCTGTCCTCGCCGTTCACTGGGTTTGCGCGGTAGGACATGACCGAATAAAGGTTGCTGTCGAACTCTGCAGGCAGGGTGTCATCTGCCTCGTGGGTGTGGCGCAGTCCCATGGCGTGGCCCAACTCATGCAGCAACAGATCGAACTGCCGATCCAATGAGAGGTCAAGGTCGGTGTCATAGGCCACAAAGCCGTCCCATTCGAGGATGCTGCTGCCCTGATACCGGACGCTGTAGCCGCCATGGCCAATGACCGATCCGGGCAGCGAGATTGCCGCCACATTGAGGTCCGGGTCACTGTTGCCGGTTGTTTGCACAAAATCCACGTTGAGAAAGCTCTCGATATGCGCCAGCGCCGCCTCAAAGTCTGCTTTCTCGGCCGCAGTGAATTGTCGCCAGCCCGAATACTCTGCGCTGGTTGGCAGGTCTGCGGGGGAAGCGTTTCCGGCGTATTGATAGCTGATCGTGATCCGGGCGCTGTCTGTGGTGTTCAGAGGGTCGCTGGCATTAAAGCGCGTGTACTGCATTGCAGCGATGATTTCGTTTTGACTTAGCATTGCTCTGCCCGAATTTGCCTGAGGAGAGCCCGATATTGTGGTGCAGCCTTTGAACGAAGCATGAACGCATTGCGGCAAAAATGTGTTGCATTGGATCGAATATGGAAACAATCCGCGAATGGTTAGCAGTTATTCAGGTTTCCAATATGGATATGCAAAACATTTGCAAATTTGCCAAATTTGCCTTTGGTCTGATCTCTGCAGTGGGTAGGATGTGGCAAATTCTATATGGGGATCTGTGCCATGAAAGATATTCTGTCCGAGCTGGAAGACCGCCGCGCTGCTGCGCGACTAGGGGGCGGTCAGCGCCGCATTGATGCGCAACATGGCCGTGGTAAACTGACTGCGCGCGAGCGGGTCGAGCTTTTGCTGGACGAGGACAGTTTTGAAGAGTTCGACATGTTCGTCTCGCATCGCTGTACAGATTTTGGCATGGAAAAACAAAAGCCTGCTGGTGATGGCGTGATCACGGGCTGGGGCACAATAAATGGCCGCATGGTCTATGTGTTTTCTCAGGACTTTACCGTCTTTGGCGGCTCGCTGTCGGCAACCCATGCGCAAAAGATCTGCAAGATCCAGGATATGGCGATCCAGAACGGTGCGCCGATCATTGGCCTGAACGATTCTGGCGGTGCCCGTATTCAGGAGGGTGTCGACTCGCTTGCGGGCTATGCTGAGGTGTTCCAGCGCAATATCATGGCCAGCGGCGTAGTGCCGCAGATCTCGGTGATCATGGGGCCCTGCGCTGGCGGCGCGGTCTATTCCCCTGCGATGACCGATTTCATCTTTATGGTGAAAGACACCTCCTACATGTTTGTAACCGGCCCTGATGTGGTGAAAACGGTCACCAACGAAGTCGTGACCGCCGAAGAGCTGGGCGGCGCCTCCACTCATACCAAAAAGTCATCCGTCGCTGATGGTGCCTTTGAAAACGATGTTGAGGCCCTGGCCGAGGTGCGCCGTCTGGTCGACTTCCTGCCGCTCAACAACCGCGAAAAGCCCCCGGTGCGCCCCTTCTTTGACGAGCCGGGCCGCATTGAGGATAGCCTTGATACCCTGATCCCGGCCAATCCTAACTCTCCCTACGACATGAAAGAGCTGATCACCAAGGTGGCGGACGAAGGCGATTTCTACGAGATCCAGGAGGATTTCGCCAAGAATATCATCACCGGCTTTATCCGCCTTGAAGGGCAGACAGTTGGCGTTGTTGCCAACCAGCCCATGGTGCTGGCGGGCTGCCTTGATATTGACAGCTCGCGCAAGGCGGCACGGTTTGTGCGTTTCTGCGATTGTTTCGAAATTCCGATCCTGACGCTGGTCGATGTGCCTGGCTTCCTTCCCGGCACCAGCCAGGAATATGGTGGCGTGATCAAGCACGGAGCCAAGCTGTTGTTTGCTTACGGTGAAGCTACAGTGCCAAAGGTCACAGTGATCACCCGCAAGGCCTATGGCGGCGCCTATGACGTGATGGCCTCAAAGCACCTGCGCGGTGATTTCAACTACGCCTGGCCGACCGCTGAAATCGCGGTGATGGGTGCCAAGGGCGCGACTGAAATCATTCACCGGGCCGATCTGGGCGACGCAGAAAAGATCGCTGCCCATGCGGCTGACTATGAAGACCGCTTTGCCACCCCCTTTGTGGCAGCAGAGCGCGGCTTTATTGATGAGGTGATCCAGCCCAAATCCACCCGCCGCCGGGTGTCGCGGGCCTTTGCCTCTCTGCGCGGCAAGTCGCTCAAGAACCCATGGAAAAAACACGACAATATCCCTTTGTAAGGCGACAAAAGCGATGCGTGGCATTCGTTGGCATATCCTGCACGAGGAGGGGTCTTTGACGCTCTGTCGTCAAACCCCCGCGCGCTTTGATGTTGCGGTCACGGTGGAGCTGCCAATGGCAGATCCCCTGCGGCTGGCACAGCAAGTGCGCCAGGATATGTGGCGGGCGGTGCAAAATGTTCGCGGCTTCTCGCCGGTGGTGAAAGTCACCCCCTGCAAAGGCGGGGTGCAGCTCACGGCAGGTGGTCGGGTCGCAGGGCGGGTGCCGGGGAGCCTGGCGGCGCAAATCGCAATGGTGCTTGAGGACGACGCCAAGCGACGCCGCTGGCTGCGTCATGCCGCCCCGCGTGGCGCCAAGGCACCTTCCTCTGCTCATGTGAAGAACCCGGCTCCTGCGCAGGCAGCTACATCAATGATTGACACAGGGACCAAGACAGGATCATGATCCGCGCCAGCCACATAGAGACAGCGCGCGCCCTAGGCGCAGCGCCAGCAGTCCCGCCCGGAGGAGCTCAAGCGATTGGGGGGCGGGGCTGCGGTTTGATTGTGGAGAGCTTTCTTATGTTTTCTCTGGCCGTGTTGCTGCTGGCGGCTCTGTCGCTGCGCGCGCAGGCGGATGCCACGACTGCGCAGAACACGACTGCGCAGGATGCGGCCGTTTCAGCTGGCAACCTGTCGGGCGCCTTTGTCCCGGTGGCGGTGCCCTCGGGGCAGCGGGTTTTGTTGTCAGAGGTGCTTTTAGACGAAAGCCCTGGCGCCCTTTGGGCCCGGTTTCGCTTTGTGGCGCCTGAAATTCGGCGCAGCGATGCTGTTGAGGCAGGGGCGGGAGCGGATGCGGCAGCCATGACCTTTGAGCGCAGCGCGCCGGACATGGATCATCTGTGCGACTCGCTTGCGCTGCAGTATTTGCGCCAGCATGACCTTGCCGCAACCATGGTGGTGATCTCTTTGTCGGACCGCCCGGTGACCTTTGGCACTCAGGATCCCGAGGCAACCCAGTTTTTTGAGGCCTATCGCCCCGATGGCGACAGCTGCATCTGGGAGGCTTTCTGATGTATCTACAACATCTTGCGGATCACTCTTCAATCCAGCGCATTTTTGCGACTTTGCGGCCACAGCGCTTTGGCGGGGCTGCTTTTCGATGTGATTTAACCTCTATCCCAGCTATCCTTGGCGCGAATGGTCGCAGTACCCTTCACAAATTGAGGTTGAGGCTGGATAGAGCCAGAGGTTCAGGCAGTCTCGTAAACATATTCAGGAGACAGCAATGTCCAAGAGCATCAAGTTTATCACGCTGGCAGGCCTGCTTGCGATGGTTGCCGCCTGTGGCAGCCGCGAAGAAGAGTTCGTTGTGGTTGAGCCCGAGCCCATCTCGGTCGAGCCCACATACACCGGCAAATACAAGTAACGACAATAGGGGTCCGGCCCTGTGGCCGGCTCCCGCCGTCCCTCGGGGTGCCGGATTGGAGGCACTCTTATGCTGAAACACCGTGGGTTTCCTGGTCGTTTGCCGGGAACAGATTTTCAATTCGTCGTGCGCCGTCCTAACCCCAAAGGGGTGACTGCGCTGACAAAACGCGAACGATTTCGCGACCGCAAGCCAATGGACCGCCGGGCTGACGCGGCTTTCATGCAGGCGCTGTGGGAACAATTCGGCGACCAACCCTTTGAACGTGGCAATCTGGATGCCGGCCGTTTGAGCTGGCTGTTTGGCCGCGAGGTCCTGCCTGCCGAAGATCCGTTTGATCCGGCCGACTATGAGGCGCTTCTGGTTATTGACGTCGATGCCGCGCAGCTGTCCTTTCCGGATGCCTTTGACGGGAGCCCGATGTGATGTTTGGGGCAGGGCGCAGCGCAGGTTTGGCGATGACACGTGGGGATCTCCGCGCGTCGCGTGCAGCCTGTGGCGGCTTTGCCCCTTCTTCCTGTCCTTCTTCATGCCTGATATCACTGGATGTCGCGCAGGGCTGTCCCGTCCGGGTGGCCAAACCCCGCCGAACAAATCAGGGTTTTGGGCGTGCTCCTGCTCATTTTCAGGGTTTTGCCACCACCGCATTGCCTGCCGGGCCTGCACCTGTTTCTTGCAGGGGAGAGCAACTCTCCCAAAGAGAAGGGGTCCTATCATGCGGGCAATCATTTATTCACTCGGATTTGCGCTTTGCACGGCCTTGTCCGGCTGTGGCGACACCACCGGCGAGCAGGCGATCTACGGCGCCGGCGCCGGTGCGCTTGGCTCGGCGCTGCTGGATGGCAATCTTGTCACCGGTGCAGCCGTCGGTGCAGCCGCCAATGTCATCTATTGCAAAGAAAACCCCAGCAAATGCTGAGGGTGGTTTTGCGCTTTCCAGACTGACCTGCCAGCCCTTTTGGGCAGCAAAAGATATTCACGCAAACGCCGCAGCTGAGCCATGTGCCCAGCTGCGGCGTTCTGCATTCCGGCATACAAAAGAACAAGGGACTGCCAATGTTTGAAAAGATCCTGATCGCGAACCGGGGCGAAATCGCCTGCCGTGTTATCAAGACCGCCCGCAAAATGGGTGTCAAAACCGTCGCCATCTACTCGGACGCGGACAAGCAGGCCCTGCATGTGCAAATGGCCGATGAAGCGGTGCATATCGGCCCTCCACCGGCAAACCAGTCCTATATCGTTATCGACAAGGTGATGGAGGCCGTCCGTGCCACCGGTGCTCAGGCGGTTCATCCCGGCTATGGTTTTTTGTCGGAAAACTCCAAATTCGCCGAGGCGCTGGCCGCTGAGGGCGTCGCCTTTGTTGGCCCCCCCGTTGGCGCCATTGAAAAGATGGGCGACAAAATCACCTCGAAAAAGATTGCCCAGGAGGCAGGGGTTTCCACGGTTCCGGGCCATATGGGTCTGATCGAGGACGCGGACGAGGCGGTCAAGATCTCCAACAAGGTCGGCTATCCGGTGATGCTCAAGGCCAGTGCTGGTGGTGGCGGCAAGGGCATGCGGATCGCCTGGAACGACGCAGAGGCCCGCGAAGGTTTTCAGTCGTCGAAAAATGAGGCGGCAAACTCTTTTGGCGATGACCGGATTTTCATTGAAAAATTCGTCACACAACCGCGCCATATCGAAATTCAGGTGCTGTGCGATACTCATGGCAACGGTATCTATCTGGGCGAGCGGGAATGCTCGATCCAGCGTCGTCAGCAAAAGGTTGTCGAAGAAGCCCCAAGCCCCTTTCTGGATGAGGCCACCCGCAAGGCCATGGGCGAGCAGGCTGTCGCCCTGGCGCAGGCCGTTGACTACGCGTCGGCCGGCACTGTTGAGTTCATCGTTGATGGCGATAAGAACTTTTACTTTCTGGAAATGAACACCCGTCTGCAGGTGGAACACCCGGTGACCGAGCTGATCACGGGCGTTGATCTGGTGGAGCAGATGATCCGGGTCGCCAATGGTGAGCCGCTGAGCATCACCCAGGACGATGTGCAGCTCAACGGCTGGGCCATTGAAAACCGTCTCTATGCCGAAGATCCATACCGCGGCTTTCTGCCCTCGATTGGCCGTCTGACCCGCTACCGTCCCCCCGCCGAGCTCTCTGCAGGACCGCTGCTGGAAAATGGCAAATGGCAGGGCGAGGCACCGGCGGGCGAGGGCTATGCCGTGCGCAATGATACCGGCGTCTATGAGGGCGGCGAAATCTCGATGTATTATGACCCGATGATTGCCAAGCTGTGCACCTGGGCGCCGACGCGTGATCAGGCGATTGAGGCCATGCGCAACGCATTGGATGGGTTTGAGGTCGAAGGCATTGGCCACAACCTGCCGTTCCTGTCTGCCGTGATGGATCATCCGATCTTTATGGATGGCACCATGACCACCGCCTTTATCGAAGAGCAGTATCCTGAAGGGTTTGTGGGTGTTGATCTGCCCGAGGCCGCGCTGCGCCGCATTGCAGCCTCGGCAGCGGCGATGAACTGGGTGGGTGAAATCCGCCGCACCCGGGTGTCGGGTCGCATGGACAACCACGAGCGCCGTGTTGGCACGGACTGGGTGGTTGCGCTGCAGGGGCAGAGTTTTGCTGTGAGCATTGCGGCCGACCATGATGGCTCAACGGTCAAGTTTGCCGATGGCAGCCAGATGCGTGTTGCCAGCCAGTGGACGCCCGGTGATCAGTTGGCGACACTGGACGTTGACGGCACACCTCTGGTGCTGAAGGTAGGGAAGGTTTCCGGCGGCTTCCGCATCCGCTCACGCGGGGCCGACCTGAAGGTGCATGTCCGTACGCCGCGCCAGGCGGAACTTGCTGAATTGATGCCGGAAAAAGTGGCGCCTGATACCTCAAAGCTGCTGCTTTGCCCCATGCCCGGCCTGATCGTAAAGATCGATGTCGAGGTTGGCGAAGAGGTCCATGAAGGCCAGGCGCTGTGCACCGTTGAGGCGATGAAGATGGAAAACATCCTGCGCGCCGAGCGCAAGGGTGTGGTTGCCAAGATCAACGCAAGCGCCGGCGACAGTCTGGCGGTTGACGAGGTGATCATGGAATTCGAGGGGTGATATCTGGGGCGGGCATAAACCAGGTGCAGCGGGTGGGGCCTCAGGCTCTGCCCCCGGCCTCTGGCTGTCAGATGCGGCCTTTCTGCTGCTCTGAACCCGCCTCAATATCGGCGCGCGGATTTCTTTCATCGCCTGCATGCACCAAATCTTCAGGACTCTGTGCAACACCTAGCGTACGGATTTCTATCAAGGTGACGCATGCTTCGTTTGGCCCTAACTCTGATTTCGACGCTGCTTCTCCTGGCTGGCTGTACGCTGGACAAAGAGGAAGAGGTACGCGCCAGGCTAGCCGACTGGGTCATGCTGGGAGATACCTATTTCTTCGAATCCAACAGCGGCTGCACAGCGGCTGTGTTTCACACCGAAAGCCCGCGCATCTCGTCGCTTCTGGAGCCCGCACGCTCGGTGGATACGGGACTCAAGATGCTGGCGCAGGGGCAGGCCGTGGTCTTCAAGGTGGGCGGCAAGTCCCCCAATTCGCTGGTCGAAGCGATCATGTCACGCGATCTGCCGCATGGCATCAGCGTGCTGAATTCGGGTCTCGCCGGGGTGAATTGCATGAGCGAGCTGGTCAAATCGATTTATCATCAGGCAATCATGAACCCGACCTCGAACATGGCCTTTATCCCCGAGGGCAATGCCATCATGGTGGTGGATACACAGGCCAAGGCGGTGATTTACGTGCGCGGCAACAGCTAAGATCTCAGTTTTCGCGCCGCTCTTCCACTTCGCGGAGGCGGTCTGGAAACTTGTCGATGCTGCGGGTCAGTTCGCGCACGCTCCAGGGATGCGGTTTGCGCAGTTTGACGCCGCCATCCTTACCGACCAGAACCAGCGTAAACCCGCGTGGGCGCAGTTTTTTGCGCAGCTCTGATTTGGCGGCCGGATTGGTGTCGGTCAAGACTATCACGTCGCGGTCCAACAGCATCTTCGCATCGCGGCTCAAAAGCTCGATTTGCGTGTTGAACCTGGGGTCTTCGGGGCTGTCTGCAAAGATCACAATGGGCCGTTTGTGCCACAGGAAGCTGGCGAGATCGACGTCTTCTCCTGATTGGATCAGCACCGGGGTCTCAGGCTCCACCGCCGGTTCCACAGCCAGCTCTGCAACCTGGGCGCTGAGTATAGCGGGCACCGAAAGAAAACTTGTCAAAACAAGGGCTAGAATTGGTTTCATAGTGTCTCCTGTTGGCCCCAATATATGCACAAGATGCGCGAATGCGATGGGGAATTGGCCGCAAGGGGCAAATAAAACACCAGACGTTAATCGCTTTGAGAGGGTCTGGAGGCAATGATTGCGCATCTTCCCTCATCGGGGGCGCTGAATGTGCCTCTTATCCAAAGAACTGGAAAAGCGATGCAAGTTTGTCTTCACCTCGGGGCACACCGCTGTGCCACCACTTCGTTTCAGGAATATCTGCGCCAAAATGCAGAAGAGCTTGAGGCCAGCGGGATAGGGTTTTGGGGACCACGCAGAACGCGCAAAGGGTTGTTTCACGGAATTTTGCCAGTCCCTGGTGTGACCGACAGTCGGGCCCTGGCCAAGCGGGCGCAGGGGCGCATCAAGATGAACCTTGATCAGAGCCGCGAGCGTGGACTGGCACATCTGGTAATCAGCGATGAAAATCTCATTGGCAGCACCCGCACCAATCTGCGCCTTTCGACGCTGTATAGCGGTGTTGGCGAGCGCATGGCCCGCTACTCCGAGGCCTTTGGCGGCCAGATTGACTCGATTGCGCTGAATGTGCGCAGTCTCGAGAATTACTGGACATCGGCGCTGACCTACGCGGTGACGCGGGGCCACAATGTGCCGTCACATAAACAACTGCAGAACCTGGCCGAAAACCGACGCAGCTGGCGGGATGTGATCACTGACATTGCCTGCGCACTGCCCGAGACCACAATAAAGGTGCTGCCTTTTGAGACCTTTGGCGGCCGCCCGGAAGTCCAGCTGGCTTTGCTCAGCGCAAGTGATGAGATCCCACGGACGCATGCCCGGGTGCGGCTCAATGCGTCTTTGCGGCTTGAGGATTTGCGGGCGCATCTTGCTGGCAGCGGCGGGCCTGACCTGCCGCAGGGAGAGGGGCGCTGGCGTCCCTTTGATGAGGTGCAATGCGCCATGCTGCGCGAGAATTATGCGGATGATCTGATGTGGCTGACTGGGGGTGCCGATGGGCTGGCCCAGCTGGCGCAGGATCCGGAACAACAGGCGGCGGGACTGAACCTGCCCCAAACAGATGTGACAAGAGGAAGACCCCATGACAAGCAAGATAGACAATTGGCGGGCTCTGGCTGAAAAAGAGCTCCGTGGCCGTGCTGTTGACGATCTCACCTGGAAAACACTCGAAGGTATCGAGGTAAAGCCGCTTTATACCAAAGAGGATATCGCAGAGCTGCCGCATATGGGCACGCTGCCTGGTTTTGGCCCCTTCACCCGCGGCGTCAAGGCGACCATGTACGCGGGTCGGCCCTGGACCATTCGGCAATATGCCGGCTTTTCCACCGCCGAGGAATCCAACGCCTTTTATCGCCGCAATCTTGCAGCTGGTCAGCAAGGGGTTTCCGTCGCCTTTGATCTGGCAACCCACCGGGGATATGACAGTGATCACGAACGCGTGGTCGGGGATGTTGGCAAGGCTGGCGTGGCTATCGACTCTGTCGAGGACATGAAGATCCTGTTTGACGGTATCCCGCTCGACAAGGTTTCGGTCTCAATGACCATGAACGGTGCCGTGATCCCGATCCTCGCCAGTTTCATCGTCGCAGGCGAAGAGCAGGGCCATGACAAAGCGCTGCTGGCGGGCACCATTCAGAACGACATTCTGAAAGAATTCATGGTCCGCAACACCTATGTTTATCCGCCTGAACCTTCGATGAAAATCATCTCGGATATCATTGAATACACCTCCAACGAGATGCCCAAGTTCAATTCGATCTCGATTTCCGGCTATCACATGCAGGAAGCGGGCGCCAATCTGGTGCAGGAGCTGGCCTATACGCTGGCCGATGGTCGCGAATATGTGCGGGCTGCCACCGAGGCGGGCATGGATGTTGACACGTTCGCAGGGCGCCTCAGCTTTTTCTTTGCCATTGGTACCAACTTTTTCATGGAGATCGCCAAGCTGCGCGCCGCGCGTACCCTGTGGCATCGGGTGATGACAGAGTTTGACGCCAAGTCTGACCGCTCCAAGATGCTGCGCACCCACTGTCAGACCTCGGGTGTGAGCCTGCAGGAACAAGACCCCTATAACAACGTGATCCGTACCGCCTATGAGGCGATGTCGGCGGTTTTGGGCGGCACACAGTCGCTGCATACCAACGCGCTGGATGAGGCCATCGCGCTGCCGACCGAATTCTCGGCCCGCATCGCCCGTAACACGCAGCTGGTGCTGCAGGAAGAAACCGGCGTGACCAATGTGATCGACCCGCTGGCGGGCTCGTATTACGTCGAGAGCCTCACCAATGAGCTGATCGACAAGGCCTGGGCCCTGATGTCCGAGGTCGAAGAGATGGGTGGGATGACCAAGGCGGTGGCCTCGGGGATGCCAAAACTGCGTATCGAAGAAAGCGCGGCCCGGCGTCAGGCGATGATCGACCGTGGCGAAGAGGTGATTGTCGGCGTCAACAAATACCGCAAGGAAAAAGAAGACCCGATCGACATTCTCGATGTGGACAATGTCGCTGTGCGTGAAAGCCAGATTGCCCGGCTTGAGAAAATGCGGGCCGAGCGGGACGAAACTGCCTGTCAGGCTGCTCTGGATGAGCTGACCCAGCGGTCGAAAGACGGTGGCAACCTGCTGGAAGCCGCGGTGGAAGCGGCGCGTATGCGGGCCTCAGTTGGAGAAATCAGCATGGCGATGGAAAAAGAATTTGGCCGTCACCGCGCCGAGGTGAAAACCCTGGCTGGTGTCTATGGCGCTGCCTATGAGGGCGACGAGGGCTTTGCCGCGATCCAGAAAAGCATCGAGGATTTTGCCGAAGAAGAGGGTCGTCGCCCGCGTATTCTGGTCGTCAAGATGGGCCAGGATGGCCATGACCGGGGCGCCAAGGTGATTGCGACAGCCTTTGCTGATATCGGCTTTGACGTCGATGTGGGGCCACTGTTTCAGACCCCGGCCGAGGCCGCGCAGGATGCTATCGACAATGATGTGCATGTGATCGGCATCTCGTCGCAAGCAGCCGGGCACAAAACCCTGGCGCCCCAGCTGGTGCAAGAGCTGAAGGCCCAGGGCGCCGGCGATATTCTGGTTATCTGTGGCGGGGTTATCCCGCAGCAGGACTACCAGTTCCTCTATGATAGCGGCGTCAAGGCGATCTTTGGCCCCGGCACCAATATCCCCGAAGCGGCGCAGGATGTCCTGAAACTGATCCGTGAAGCGCGCAGCTGAACAGGTTTAATCGGTATGAAAAACCTCAATAGGCGCAGGATCTCCCGCGCCTATTCTCCGTCCTGTCCGTATTGTCCTCCAAAGCGTGCATAGAGCCTCTAACACGGAGGGCAGGCGTGTGGGTCAGGTGTAGGGGTCAGGCGTAAAAGTCTATGACAGGTTGCGAGATGTCATAGCCGGCTTTTCCCAATGCCTCCAAAATGAACTCTCCCAAAGAGATGTCTTCTTCCTGGGTCTCGTCATAGGCTTCAACCGTTGCCGCAATGAGTTCAAGAATTGCGTCATCGACTGTCCCGACCCCCTTGCTTTCCTGCGGCGGCGGCGGCGGTGGTGGGCGTTTGGCTGCGCCAAACACATTACCCTCTGCCAATTCGGCAGGATCGGTGCTTGCGCCCGCGAGGGTGTAGGCAAGATCGGCCCCTTTGGCTACCTCCTTACCCTTGACCTGGAACACAATTGTTCGCGCATTCGGGTCCAAGAGATTGTCACCATCAAAGCTGGACAGAAACTTTGATAGTTTTGCAGCTTGTTCTTCAGTCATTTTTGTCGGTTTCTTATAAAGATTCGACATTAATTCCTGGGTCATGGAGCCTTGGATCATCATCAGTGTGGCCTCCTGTTAAAACCTCTTTTACGATTTACCGTGTATCTCTGGGCAACTCAGTCAGAGGCGAAGGGGCAAGGCCTTTGTTTGCCCCGGGTGAATGAAATGATCCTGATGATCAAATATTTCATGTAACAAAACAATCGCCCTTAGTATGTTCTGGTTTATGATTTATTAACAAACTGCCTTTGCATCCTGGCTAGGCTGCGCCGAAAGCTTTCAACTTGAATGTCGCCAAGGACTGGCTAGGCTGCGCCAAAAAGGGGAGGGTGTGATGGAACTGGATCATCTGGCGGTCGCAGGCGCAACTCTGCAAGAGGCGCGGGCTCATGTGGAAGACGCACTTGGTGTGCCGCTGCAGGCGGGCGGGCAACACGCGATGTTTGGCACCCATAATCAGCTGCTTGGGCTGGCGGATGGGCTGTACCTTGAAGCCATTGCCATTGATCCTGGTGCAACCCCACAGCGATACCCCTGTTGGTTTGATCTGGACCGGTTTTCTGGCCCACCCAGGATCAGCAACTGGATCTGCCGCTGCACTGATCTTACGGCGCAACTGGCCCAGCTGCCGAAAGGCGCAGGCGCGCCGGTCTCGCTGACCCGGGGGGATTTAAAGTGGGACATGGCGGTGCCCTCAGACGGGATCTTGCCCTATGACAATCTTTTTCCGGCGTTGATTGAATGGCACTCGGAGCATCCTGCGCCCCGCCTGCAGCAGCGCGGATGCTCGCTGCTGCGTTTAACGCTTGCTCACCCCGAGGTGAAATCCTTACAGGCCTGCCTGCCAATTTCCGATCCGCGCATCCGATTTGAGGTCGGGGCTGCAGGCTTTGAGGCCGAGTTTGATACGCCACATGGCCGGCGTGTGCTGCGATGAATGCGGCGCGCGGGCGCGACACCGCCTGTTGCCATGCTGGGCGTAAGTCCCATAGAACTGTGGCGCTGACAGCGTCCCTTTTTTTGTACTAGGGTATCACTATGTCTCTTTGGTCTCGAATTTCTGACGCACTTGCGGCCCTTGGTCAGGGGGAAAGTCTGGCGAATGTCTTTGACCGTTTGCGTGCGCCGCCTGAACGCTCGGTTGCCTTTGCAATTGCGGTGATTGCGCTGGGGGCAAAGATGGCCAAGGCGGATGGGCAGGTGACCCGCGATGAGGTGGCCGCCTTTCGCGAAGTGTTCCAGATCGCTCAGAATGACGAAGCTGGTGCGGCTCGGGTCTTTGACATGGCGCGCACGGATATCGCCGGGTATCAGGACTATGCCGCCCGCATCCAGCAGATGTTTGCCGCCAATCCCAGCACCCTGTGTGACCTGATGGAGGGCTTGTTTCATATCGCTATGGCGGATGGGTTTTATCATCCCGGCGAGAATGAGTTTCTTCAGGACGTCAGCCGCATCTTTGGCCAGACACCGGAACAGTTCATGGCGTTGCGGGCCCGTTTTGTGCCGGACGCGCCCAGAGATCCCTTTGCGGTTTTGGGGGTCTCGGCCGATATGCCACATGAAGAAATCCGCAAGCATTGGCGTCAGCTGGTGCGCGACACCCATCCAGACGCCATGATTGGCCGCGGCGTTCCTGAAGAAGCCGTGCGGCTGGCAGAGAAACGTCTGATCGACATCAACCGTGCCTGGGATGAGATCAACGGATGTGGGTCGCATGCGCCTCGTCACCTATAATATCGAATGGTTCTCGCATCTGTTTGATGATGCAGACCGTTTGATGCTCGATGATAAACCCTCTGGGCGCTATGGCGTTGACCGCTACACACAGGGCCGGGCCATTGCCTACGTTTTGCAAAG
Source organism: Phaeobacter sp. SH40 (assembly GCA_965641885.1). Taxonomy (GTDB): domain Bacteria; phylum Pseudomonadota; class Alphaproteobacteria; order Rhodobacterales; family Rhodobacteraceae; genus Pseudophaeobacter. Next base: position 1,457,332 of record OZ282574.1, read on the forward strand.
GCTCGATGCTGATGCGGTGATGGTCATTGAGGCGCCCAATACGGGGAGAAAGCAGAGCTGCACCCGGGCGCTTGAGCGGTTTGCGGCTGAGGCAGGGCTGCGGACCCGAAAGGCCATTTCCGGCTTTGCCACGGATACCCATCAGGAAATTGCGCTGCTGTTTGATACGGATGTGCTGTCTGTGGTGGCGGATCCCCAGGCCAGCGAGGCTGCGCCGCGATTTGATGATGTCTTTCATCTCGATCTCGATGTTGACGACCGGATGGACCGGGTACGGTTCTCCAAACCTCCGCTTGAGCTGAAGGTTACGACATCTGGGGGCACGGTCCTGCGGGTGATTGGGGCGCATCTGAAATCAAAGGCGCCGCGTGGCGCCCAAAACCCGGACGAGGTGGCACGGATCTCCATCGCCAACCGGCGCAAACAACTGGCCCAGGCCATCTGGCTACATCGCCGCATCAAGGAACATGTTACGGCCCGCGATCATGTCATCGTGCTGGGCGATCTCAACGATGGGCCCGGCCTGGATGAGTACGAGCGCCTCTTTGGCAAATCCTCGGTCGAAATCGTCATGGGAGAGGAGCTGGTCGACCCGCATGCACAAAGCCTGCGCCAGCCGCGCCCGCAGATGCAACTCTCAACATCGCGTTTCTATAGTCCTGAAACAAAACGCTATTTCCGCGCTCTGCTGGACTATATCATGATCTCGCAGGGCCTTGAGGCCTATGCGCCGCGCTGGCGGATCTGGCATCCTTTTGAGGATGCGGAATGTTATGAGGACACCGGCCTGCGGGAAGCCCTGCTGACGGCCTCTGATCATTTTCCGGTCTCGCTTGACATTGAGCTGACTTAAATTTCACAGGCAAAGGGCCTATATTGATCTGATGAAACATATCATAGCCCCCGCGGCTCTTGCCGCCTGCATGTTTGCCTCTCCTCTTGTCGCCCAGCAGAGCGATAAAGACACCGATACCGGGCCCAGCCTTATGGAGCGCGGAGCGGAGTTGTTCTGGGAGGGGCTGCGACAGGAGATGGCGCCGGCTCTTGAGGAATTCCACGATTTGATGACAACGATCGGCCCCTCGATGCAGGGCTTTTTGACCGAAATGGGCCCGGCTTTGGCCGAGATCGCAGATCAGGTCGAGGACTGGAGCCGCTATGAGGCGCCCGAGATTTTGCCGAACGGTGATATTATCATCCGCCGCAAACCGGCGGAGCCACAGCCCCCAGTTCCACAGCCCCGGACTCCACAGCCCCGGACTCCGCAGTCCCCGACTGAAGGGCGTGACACCCAAAGCGACGGTGCGACAGATATCTGAGGCGCGCAGGCTGTGATGCGGCTCTGGCCCAGGGGGCATCAGATCGGGCCAGCGCCTTTTGGCGCTACTGAGCACGCAAAAACGTCCGGGCGGGGAGGGTTGCTGGCTGGCCTGCGTTATTTGACTATCTTGACGCTGAGCTCTGCCCGCAGCGCGTCTGCAAGCGATTTGAGGCGTGACTCGGCGACCTCGCCAAACAGATCCTCAGATGCACTTGGCAACTCCAGGCAAAGATGACGCTTGCGCGGCTGCCATTTAAGTTTGCCGATATCGCCGTCCTCACTCACCATTAACATAGCGCCAAAGCGCATGGCCTTGCCCAGGATCTCGGCTTCTTTCTGACCCTTCTCGTCCAGCAGATCAAACAGGTGATCAAAGGCGGTTCCTTCGCGCTTATTGCGGTAGCGGTGCAGCAGCGCCAGGCCAAGAAAGACGCGTTCAGAGTGTTTCAGGCCACCCAGATTGGCGCGCGTGGCATTGTCAAAGCAGACTTCTGCGCGATAGTCCGGATGGGCGCGCCAGCTGACGTCATGCAGCAGGCAGGCGGCTTTAATCAGGCGTTTCTTGGTGTGTGGGTCGGAATTGAACAGCGGGATGACAAAATCATACAGTGTCTTGCCAAAACCGGGCAGGCGGGCATCTTTTGCTTCGGCAAAACGGCAGGATTCCACCAGTGGGTCGCGGTTGCGCAGGCGTTGTGGCATCTGCTCATACAGCAGACCCTCGCGAATGCCATAGCTGGAAATCGCAATGTCCTTGGGCTTGAACGTCTTGACCAGGCGTGCCAGCACATCCATGGCATAGGGGACCAGAGACATCCGCGCGCTGGAGATCCCGCAGGCGCTGCGCAGCTCGTCTATGTCTGTGGCGTCGATATATTTCAGCGTTTCGCGCACATCCCGCGCCGTCATGCGGTACTCATGCAGCACGCGCAGAGGATAGCCCCGGCGCATCATGTCGACACGGGCAATGGCGCGCCAGCTGCCGCCTACCAGAAACAGCCGGTCGGTCTGCTTGCCCATCTCGGCGCTCAGCTCTTCCATAGTTTCGGCGATATGGGCCTTGCGTCCGCGCCGCCCGCCTTTGATGTCGCGCAGCTTTAAGGGCCCCAAAGAGGAGGTCATCCGCTTGCCGACTTCTCCATCATGGATCTCTGCCAGCTCCATTGACGAGCCGCCGATATCGCAGACCAGCCCATAAGAGCCAGGCCAGCCCAACAGCACGCCCTGGGCAGAAAGCCGCGCCTCTTCACGGCCGTCAATCACCCAGATCTTTAGCCCGGTTTCGCGCAGAACTTCGGCGCAAAAATCCGCACCATCCGAGGCATCGCGCACTGCGGCCGTGGCAACCACCGAAAGCCCCGGTAATCCCATGCCCTGAGCCAGATGCTGAAAGCGGCGCAGCGCCGACAACGCCCGCATGCGCCCCTTTGGGTTCAGCTTGCCGGTCTCGGAGAGGCCCGCGCCCAGCGCACACATAATTTTTTCATTGTAGAAATAGGCGGGGCTGCGCGCCGCGCCGTCAAAGATCACCATACGGACCGAATTTGACCCCACATCGACCACTCCAACGCGTGAAAGGGCGCGCGCACCGGGGTCTTCAAAGACCGGGCGCCCAAAGGGGCCCCAATCGGCGGCGGAGCTGTCTTGGGCTGCGGTCATGGGCGTCTCTTCAGTTCTGCTTCGCTTGTGCCACGATGGGCCAAGCCCAGGGTCAGGTCAATCGCTTGTTGTTGCGACATTTCCGGCGGCTTGTAGCAGGTCTAGGTGTCGGTCTTGTGACATCAGTCTGACAGCAAGGGGGCGCGACAGAGTGCGTCCCTCAGAGAGTGCCAGATTGTCCAGTTGCTCAACGATTCGTGCCGCCGCCGCAAAGGAGCGATCCATATGGGCCACAAGATACGGGATCACGTCCGGTTTTGGCGTCACTTGCCGGTCATTGAACAGTTTTGCCAGCACCACCGCCAGCAGGGCATCATCCGGAGCCTGCAGCTCTGCATGGGTTGCGGCCTGCATGCGGCTTTGCAGATCGGCCAGACTAAGCTGCCACAGGTTGGGCGCGGCCTGCCCGGTGAGCATCAGGGCATGGCCATTGGACAGCACCAGATTATGTAGGTGGAACAGGGCGTTCTGCGCATCGGTATCATTGGCAATAGCCGGCACATCTTCAATGACGAGGGGCCCCTGCGCGAGGGCAGGAACCTGATCTTCGCTCAGCTCACTGGCCTGCCGGATCTGGGCCCCGGACTGGCTGGCCCAGACATGCGCAAGATGGGTCTTACCCGACCCTGACGGTCCGGTCAGCACCAGTTTGCCACTGGGCCAGGCAAAGGAGGGGTCCAGCAGGGCGACGGCCATGGCATTGGAGGGGGCGACAAAGAAATCATCCCGCCCCAGCGCTGTTTTTGCGGGCAGATCAAAGCTGAGTTGTTGCGCCATATCAGTGGGGATCCTGACCCGAATCCTGCTCTGACCTCTGTGCTGAGGGTGCCTCAACCGAGGGGGGCCTGGCAGGGTGGTCCTTTGAGGCCGGGTAGCTCAAACCCTGATACAGGCGGCTGTCGAGATACTGCTCCATCAGAAAACGTGTGACCACCCCGAGGGCGGCGGCCACGGGGACTGCGACTAGCATGCCGACAAACCCAAACAAGGCACCAAACACCGACAGCGCCAGCAGCAGCCAGACCGGGTGCAACCCGACAGATTTTCCCACCAGTTTCGGCGTGAGGTAGTTGCCTTCCATCACCTGACCCAGTGCAAATATCGCTCCCACGATGCCAACGGACCACCAGTCGCCCCAGAACTGAAACAGCGCCAGGCCAATGGCAAGCGCGCCGCCAATCAGGGCGCCGAGATAGGGAATAAAGGTCACCAGCCCGGCAATAAAGCCAACCGCCAGGCCAAAATTCAGCCCGACCAGCATCAGCGAGATCGCATAGTAGCTGCCAAGGATCAGACAGACAGTGCCCATGCCACGAATAAAGGAGGCCAGAACCGCATCGACCTGCTGCATCAGGCGGCGGATGACCGGGGCGTGGTCACGCGGCAAAAGACTGTCTATGCGCTCGATCATGCGGTCCCAATCGAGCAGAAGATAGACGGCAACAACTGGAACGATAACCAGTAAGACCAATAAGTTAAGCAATGTCGCGGCGGAGCCTGCAAGTCCTTCGATGAGCTCAATCCCCTTGCCTTGCAGGGTGCCCGCAATCGACGCGATGCTCTGTTGCGCCCGGCTGCCTTCGGTAAAGACCGAAGGGAAATGGGTCTGGGCAAAGGTGCGCAGATCGCGAAAGACCTCGGGGATGATCTGAGCCAGATCTATCATTTGCCCGATCAGGGTTGGCAGCACGATCAGCAGCACAAGCAGGAATATGAGGACCGACCCCACGATGATCACAGCCGTGGCCGCAGCGCGGCTCAACCCGAGGGTTTCAAGCCGGTCGGCAACGGGGTCAATCATATAGGCAATAGCGGCCCCCAACACAAAGGGCAGCAGCACATCGCCCAACGACCACAGCAGCAGTGCCAAAACAGCGGCGGTTATACCCCAGTATTTGAATTGTTTTTTTGCCGGAAGGGCCATTACGTGTCACTCGTTTTGGTCGGTTTTGATTTGCCCCAGTTTTCCCCGAAGGGCAGGGCGGTGCAAGGGGAGGGTCCCCCTCTAACAAAGGTATTCAGGGGATAGTTTCAACTTGGGTGTGGATAGTTTTTTTCGCGGGGGGCAGAAAATCCAGATTTCTCCGCCCTTATGTCAGGGCAATATGTCAGGGCAATCGCAGCCCAGCCAGACGGAATGACACGCCAGACGGTACGACAGGCTAAGCCATGTGACAGGTTAATCTATGCGCACGCCCTGGCGTTTTAGCTCGCTTTGGACGGCGGAAATGTCGAGCGCATCCAGCGCGCATCCCGTCTTGATCGAGAGCGCAGCTGCAATGCCAGCTCCCTGACCGGCGACGGCGCAACAGGCCATATTGCGGGTGGCGGCATGGGCTATCTTGTCGCCACCAATGGCGCGCCCGGTCACCAAAAGGCCTTCGACACCGCGGGGCAGCATGCTGCGATAGGGGATCTGCATGTAGCGCCCGGTGGTGGGCAGGATCAGCACGCCGTAGCCGTCAATGAATTCGGGATAGATGCCAATGGTATCCTCAAACCGCCCCTGATTGCGGGTCTCGTCTTCGGTGATGTTGTGATGCGCGTCGATCTTGCGGGTGTCGCGGATGCCGATGGTCATGCCAAAATTGCGCAATCGCGCCGCCTCACATCCCGGTGTGTAGGCTTTGAGGGCCTCAATAGCCAACATCGCCTGGATGCGCCCCTCTATTTCGCCGCGTGTCATGCTGTCGGGGTTGGTGCCGTCGATCCCAGCCAGATGGACCAAATTCATATAGGTCATCTCACCACTGTCATGCACCGCCCCCCAGGTGCCGCCAATGGTGTTGAGATGGGCCGGGATGATGCCGTCGCGGATCGCTTTGGCAAAGGGTTTGGCCAGAAAGGGCGAGTACATCTCATCCTCTTTGCCCGAGGTTTCAACCTGCCATTCCCCCGTCGACCAGTTGGCATAGGTTTGTGGATCGGCCCTGACGCCTTCCATGAACTTTTGTTTGTCGACGCCGGCGATGTGGAACATCACGCTTGCTGCCTGCATCTCTTCAACAGGGGTTTTGATCGTGGGAGCCCCCATCATATGGGCGATGTCGGCGTCGCCGGTGGCGTCAATCACCCGCTTTGCCAGAATGGCTTCGCGGCCCGCCTTGCTCTCGACAATCACACCTGTGATGCGGCTGCCTTCGCGGATTGGTGCGACAAACATCCGGTGCAGCATGGGGTGAATACCAGCCTCTTGCACCAGGCGGTCCGCCACCAGTTTGAAACCCTCGCTGTCCAGCTCATAAGACAGCGACTGGCTTTCGGGCACGGCCGCTCCCATTGCGCGGGCGCGCTCCTCGAACTCCCAGCCGATACCGTGGGCCTCAACCGTTTGTTCGTGGCGATACCAGGCAAAGCCCTCAACGCCGACGGTGGTGATATTGCCGCCAAAGCAGCCAAACCGGTCCAGCAGAGTAACCTCAACCCCTGCGCGCGCCGCTGCCAGGGCAGCCGCCAGCCCACCGGGGCCAGAGCCAACCACCAGCAGGTCGGTCTGGTGAATGACCGGAATTTCGCGGGCTGGTTCAAGAATGGTGTCGTGCATTTTGGTCTCACTTGCCTGAAGGGTTCTGCCAGTCTTGTAAAACTTGAACAGGCGTTCAAGAAAGAAAGCGGCAGAAAGGGTCAAATACGACATCTGCTTGGTGTGCCCTGGGATTTTGACGCGTTTGAGCCGCCTTGAGCAGCAGCTACAAGCTCTGGCAGCCGTAAAGCGCGATTGAATGCGGCGCTTTGATGGCTTAGACCGCTTGCGAACCCCATCGTGAGAATGAGATCGACATGCGCCTGTCCCGCTACTTCCTGCCTGTTCTGAAAGAGACCCCTTCCGAGGCCCAGATTGTCAGCCATCGCTATATGCTGCGCGCCGGGATGATCAAGCAATCCTCCGCCGGGATTTACTCCTGGTTGCCGCTTGGCTTTAAAGTGTTGAAAAAGCTCGAAGGCATCGTGCATGAAGAGCAGCAGCGCGCCGGTCACATGCCAATGCTGATGCCCACCATCCAAAGTGCGGATCTGTGGCGCGAATCCGGTCGCTACGATGACTATGGTCAGGAAATGCTGCGCATGCAGGATCGCCACGGCCGTGACATGTTGTTCACGCCCACGGCAGAAGAGCTGATCACCGATATCTTTCGCGCCCATGTTAGCAGTTACAAAGACCTGCCGCTGACCATGTATCAGATCCAGTGGAAGTTCCGCGACGAGGTCCGCCCCCGTTTCGGCGTGATGCGCGGCCGCGAATTCTACATGAAAGACGGCTACAACTTTGACCTCAGCAAAGAGGATGCGCTGCATGCCTATAACCGCCATCTGGTGAGCTACCTGCGCACCTATGAGCGTATGGGGCTGCAGGCGATTCCGATGCGTGCTGATGGCGGGCCAATTGGCGGCGACTACACCCATGAGTTCCTGGTGCTGGCCGAAACTGGCGAGTCGGAAGTGTTCTACGACAGCGCCGTCACCGATCTCAGCTTTGGGGACCGCGCGATTGACTATGACGATGTCGCCCAGTGCCAGGGTGTGCTGGAAGAGTTCACCTCAAAATATGCCCGCACCGATGAGACCCATGATGAAGCCCTGTTCAACGAGGTGCCAGAAGCGCGTCGCAAGGTCGCGCGCGGTATCGAGGTTGGCCAGATTTTTTACTTTGGCACCAAATATTCCGAGGCGCTGAACGCCACCGTTCAGGGGCCTGATGGCAAACCGACGCCGGTTCACATGGGCTCGCACGGGATTGGTGTCTCGCGTCTGCTGGGGGCAATTATCGAGGCCAGCCATGACGACAAGGGCATCATCTGGCCCGAAGGTGTGACGCCATTCCACTGTGGTATCGTCAACCTGAAACAGGGCGACGATGAGGCCGATGCCGCCTGCAACCAGCTCTATGCGGCGCTCACAGCGCTGGGCCTTGAGCCGCTGTATGATGATCGCAAAGAACGCGCCGGCGGTAAGTTCGCGACGATGGACCTGATCGGTCTGCCCTGGCGTATCACCGTCGGGCCACGCGGGTTGAAAAACGGCGTGGTTGAACTGACGTCGCGCCGCACCGGCGAAAGCGAAGAGATGTCGCCCGAAGAGGCGGTGAAAAAGGTCGCAGAAATCTATGCGCCGCACCAGGCCGGTCGCGGCTTCTGAGCGCGTCCCTCTGAAGAAAAAGATGCGTTGAACTGACTGAAAATGCCCGCGCAACGACGCGGGCATTTTTGTTTGGCGCAGGTTTTTGTTTGGCTCAGGATCAAACCCCGTTCATGAGGCGCGGCTGAATTTGGCATCCGCCGGCATATGCGCGTCAAACAGGCTGGCAATGAGCCGGGTCAGAGGGCGGCCCTCGGCAGTGATTTCAAGGCGCTGCGCTGTCAGGGTGACAAGATCGCCAAACCGTTCCACCACCTTGGCCATGTCCGCCTCCAGTCCGGCGCAAAGTGCACCAAACTCTTGCTGTAGCGCAGCGCGATCAAGAGCAAAGTCGCACATGATCATCTCGATGGCACGGGCCCGCATCAGGTCTTCTGTTGTCATCTCATGGCCGCGGCTGCCTGCCAGATGGCCCGCCTCGATCTGTTTGATATAGGCGGGGGTTGCGGCTGCATTCTGCACGTAGCCGCCGGCAAAACGCGAAATCGACGAGGCGCCAATGCCGATGAGGGTCGGGCAGGTGTCTTCAGTGTAGCCTTGAAAATTCCGCCGCAGATGGCCGGTTCTCGCCGCCTGCGCCAGGCCATCCTGTGGCTGCGCAAAGTGGTCGATGCCAATGGACGCAAACCCTGCCGCAGTAAAGGCCGCTGCGGATTGCCCTGCCAAAGCGTGGCGGGACAGATCATCTGGCAACACCGCCTCGTCGATGAGTTTTTGCCGCTTGGCGACCCAAGGCACATGGGCATAGCCAAACAGCGCGATGCGGTCGGGGCGCAGGCTCAGCACTTTGTCCAGCGTATCCGTCATGCGCGCAGGGGTCTGATGCGGCAGGCCGTAGACCAGATCGGCATTCAGCGAGGTGATCCCTGCGCTCCGCAGACCTTCGACACAGGCCCATGTCGCCTCATAGGGCTGCTCCCGGCCGATCGCCTGTTGCACCAGCGGGTCAAAGTCCTGAATGCCAATACTGGCGCGGCTCATGCCCTCAGAGGCGAGGGCCGCGATCTTATCGCGGTCTACCAGGGTCGGGTCGATCTCGACCGAAAACTCCCAGTCAGGCGTATGTGGGAACACCGCCTTTACCGCGCGGGCCAGGCGGTGGATCAGATGCGGCGGCAGGATCGTCGGCGTGCCGCCACCCCAATGCAGCCGCCCCATGCGCAGACCGCTCGGCAGCTCTTTGGCGAGCAGGGCCAGCTCAGCCTCCAGCGTGGCGATGTAGCTTTCGACCGGGCTCAGCGATTGGGTGCCCTGGGTGCGACAGGCACAAAACCAGCACAGCCGCTCGCAAAAAGGGATGTGGATGTACACCGAGACCGGCACCTTGGGGTCAAGCGCGGCCAATTGGCGTTTTTGCATGTTCAGCCCGACTGCAGGGCTGAACACCGGAGCGGTGGGATATGAGGTATAGCGGGGCACGCGGCTGTCAAAAAGCCCAAGCGCTGAAAGGCGGTCAATCTGTTTCATGTCTCCCATGTGTCGCTTAATGCGAAAGGCTGCTTTGCGCAGGATCAAATTGCCCTCTGATTGCCTGCAGAAAATGACGCCTGCATGCCTGTTTAACTCACCGAGGAGTGCCGCTGGTAAGCCTTTGAAAGCTAAGGTGGCCAGAGCGGTGATCTGCGGTCAGTTGCAGGTGAGAAGAATTGTGTGTCTGAGGTGAGTTTCCATTTGACGCTCGCCGCCCGCCGTCCTATACGCCCCTCACGACACCTGCCCAGGTGGCGGAATGGTAGACGCGCTAGCTTCAGGTGCTAGTGTTCGCAAGGACGTGGAGGTTCGAGTCCTCTCCTGGGCACCACCTTTTCTCCCGATATCTTTCTGAGATTTCATTGTGTTGGATGCTTTTGCGTTAGACGTTTCTGAGATCCTGCGCAGATTTTGGAGCGCTCTCAAAAGGGGCTCTGGTGTAGCGCGCGAGGAGCTCTCGTGGGTGTGTTGGCGGTAAATGCGCGCTGAGGCTTCCCTTGTTGGCTGAACAGCGTCATCCTGAATTAAATTGTACATGCCCGGTCACAGCAACTGATTCCGGGCCGAGTTCAGGAGAGAGAGATGGCGATTTCCTTGCAAGACATGATGGCGGCCGCAAATGCGGCTGTTGCGCGGATCCCGGTTGAAAAGGCGCAGGGGTTGATAGCGGAGGGCGCACTTTTGCTGGATATTCGCGACGCCCCCGAATTGGAACTGAAAGGCCGCGCCACTGGCTCACACCATATTCCACGCGGTATGCTGGAGTTTCGCGCTGATCCGGCCAGTCCGTTCCATGACCCTGAACTCCGGATGGACCGGGTGATCGTGCTGCACTGCGCCAGCGGCGGGCGTGCTGCCCTGGCTGGCAAACTGCTAAAGGATATGGGCTTTGCCGAGGTTTATAATCTGGGTGGGTTTGCGGACTGGCAAGGGGCGGGCGCGCCGGTTGAAGAACCCGTCGACCTTGGTATGAGCGGCTAAGTCTTGGCATGAGTGCGTGAGGCAAAACTGATCCGGATCAATGTCGGGCACCGGCCTATGGGCTAGGACGTGGGACATATTCAATGTTTCATATCCGGGGAGGCCCGCATGTTGCGCCTTGCATCTGTTCTTTATTCTCTCATCGGCAGCAGTTTGGCTGGCGTTGGCGTTATTGCCGTGCTGGTTGCCGGTTTTGTGTCCGTACAGGCCATTCTGGCGGCTGCGGCCCTTGGGGCCGTACTTGGGGCACCCGTTGCCTGGTTGGTGGCGCGCCAGTTGTATCAGCGCCCCTCTGCCTAGGGGCAGAGCCTTGTGCATGCCTGCAGGCTGACGCGGTTTTTGGCCTGAAGGGCAGACTGGGCTTTTGATCAAAAGGCGGCGCTCAGCACGAAAACAGCGCTTAGAAAAATGGCAGCCGGGATTTCTCCTGGCTGCCATTTTGAATTTGCTAGAATTTGCGGCTGCGCAGCCGTCAGGGGTCAGGCGTTGAGAAAGGCGCGGGCGTTTGCCTCAAATTCCCGTGGCTTTTCTGCGTGCAACCAATGACCTGCACCGGGGATCTTGGCAAAACGGGCCTTGGGAAAGCGTGCCAGAGTGATCTCCCGGTCCTCGCGGCGGACATAATCCGAATCCCCGCCAGACAGAAACAGAACCGGCCCCTGCCACTGTGCCGTGGTCTGCGGGAAGGCCATAATGTCGGGCATATGCCGCGCCAGTGTGTCCAGGTTGAGCCGCCAGCGCTTATTGGGGATGTCCAGCGACTGGGTGAAGAAGCTCTGCAAGGCTGGCTCCACCCCGGCGGCTGCCAATTGCGCTTCGACGTCGGGCCGTCGCTCCACGGTGTCAAAGTTGACCGCGCGCATGGCCTCGATGAACTGTATCTGGCTGTGGCTGTAGGGCACGGGGGCAATATCCGCTACAATCAGACGATGCACCGCCTCTGGGTGGTTCAGGGCCAGCATCATCGCAGTCTTGCCGCCCATGGAGTGACCAATCACATCCATCTGGCCACCATGCGCGTCAATGACCTCTGCCAGATCCTCTGCCATTTCAGGGTAGCTGTGGCTTTGTGTCCAGGGGCTTTGCCCGTGGTTGCGCAGATCCACTGCGACCACCAGGCGCTCATCCGCCAGCCTTTTGGCAATAACGCCCCAATTGCGGGCTGATCCATAAAGGCCATGCGCGATCAGGAGAGGGGGTTTGTCGGTGGCGGTGCCATGTGTGATGAAGTTTAGCATAGAGCAGTGATAGCGCTGCAGCCCCAGGGGCGCCAGACTCATTGAGGCTGCGGGGCGCCAAACCCAATGAGGAGGCAACGCGGCGCCAGACCCATTGAGGCAGCAGAGCACTTGGGGTAAACCATGGGCTCAATCATACGCGAGCCGAAAACCCGGCTCTCACTGCATGGAGCATGCCGATATGGCGCAAGACATCTTAGCCGATATTGACGAGCTGCAGGAGCTGTTAAAGACCAACGCGGGCGCCTCTGGCGATCTGGCCACTGCGCTGGGAAAGGCGCGACGCCAGTTGCCGCGCCGGGTCTACAAACAAGGGATGCGACTGGCTCAGGCTTTGCCGCTGTTGGAGCACCCAAAGCTACGCCTTACTCTGGATGAAAACTCCCTCAAAGGGGCCGCACGTGAGGTCAAAACGCATCTTGCGGCGATTGATGTGGCGGATCGGCGTAGGGGGCGTGTTCTCGACGTGCTGGGCAGCATGGCGTTGTCTCTGCTCGTAGTCTTTGCCTTACTCATTGCTGTTTTGCGTTGGCGTGGATTTTTGTAAACACAAGTTTTCTTGGCTGGTTGATTGTCTTGCCCGGTCGATTATCTGGTCGACCGTCTGTCCAGCTTGATGTGGCGTGAGGCCTTCGGCAGTCGCACGAAGATTTAGAGCCGCCGCAGAAATTTCCCGCGGCGGCTCTCATTTGAGTAGTCAAATGCGTGTTGGGGGGGGCGGTCGGCGGCCCCCGTTCGCCCCTGTGCCTTACAGGTTTGGATAGAGCGGGAAACGGCCGCACAGCGCCGAGACTTTGGTGCGGACGGCTTCTTCAACCGCTCCATTGCCCTCTTCACCATTGGCGGCCAGACCATCAACCACTTCGACGATCAAACGGGCGATCTCGCGGAACTCATCTTCGCCAAAGCCACGGGTGGTGCCCGCAGGGGTGCCGAGACGGATACCAGAGGTGACCATGGGCTTTTCCGGGTCAAACGGGATGCCGTTTTTGTTGGTGGTGATTTTGGCGCGGCCCAGGGCCTTGTCGACGATATTGCCAGTGACGCCTTTGGGACGCAGATCAACCAGCATGACATGGGTGTCGGTGCCACCGGTGACGATGTCGAGGCCACCCTTGATCAGCTCATCCGCCAGGGCCGCTGCATTGGCGCGCACCTGTTTCTGGTAGGTTTTGAACTCGGGGCGCAGCGCTTCACCGAATGCAACCGCCTTGGCCGCGATCACATGCATCAGGGGGCCGCCCTGAATGCCGGGGAAGATGGCTGAGTTGACCTTTTTGGCGATGGCTTCATCGTTGGTCAGGATCATGCCGCCGCGCGGACCACGCAGGGTTTTGTGGGTCGTTGTGGTGGCCACATGCGCATGCGGAAAGGGCGAGGGGTGCTCACCGGCGGCAACCAGGCCAGCAAAGTGGGCCATGTCGACAAGCAGATAGGCGCCAACAGAATCAGCGATTTCGCGGAATTTTGCAAAGTCGATCTGACGCGGAATGGCCGAGCCACCAGCAATGATCAGTTTGGGCTGGTGCTCGGTTGCGAGCGCCTGAACCTGATCATAGTCGATGCGGTTGTCATCTTTGCGCACACCGTAGTGAATGGCGTTGAACAATTTGCCCGACTGGTTGGGGCGCGCGCCGTGGGTCAGGTGACCACCAGCAGAAAGGTCCATACCCAGGATGGTGTCGCCGGGCTGGATCAGGGCCTGAAACACACCCTGGTTGGCCTGGCTGCCAGAGTTGGGCTGCACATTGGCAAAGTCACAGCCAAACAGCTGCTTGGCGCGGTCGATGGCGAGGTTTTCGGCCACATCGACATGCTGGCAGCCACCATAGTAGCGACGGCCCGGGTAGCCTTCGGCATATTTGTTGGTGAGAACAGATCCCTGGGCTTCCATCACGGCGGCAGAAACGATGTTCTCAGAAGCAATCAGCTCAATCTCGTCGCGCTGGCGGTGCAGCTCGTCGGTCATGGCGCCAAAAAGTTCGGGGTCGCGTTCAGCCAGAGTCTGGGTGAAAAAACCGGGGTCACGGGTGGTCACAGTCATGGTGGCTCCGTCATATTGGGAGTGGAGGTTACGAAAGGCGGATCTGAGGAATTTCCTATCGGAAACTTCACAGGTCTTAAAGACTGTAAAGCGGCAATCATCTGCGATAGAGCGGCAAGTCTGGTCTTTGTGTGTCAGCTGTGCTTGTTTCGGAACGAAATGGCTCACACTGGAAACAGGGTTTACGCACAATGAGAATCGCCTTTACGGCCAGTGACGCCCCGGTGGCGCAGCTGGCCTATGATGCCCTGGTGACGCTGCACGGCAATGTCGGCGTGCAAGAGGCCGATGTGATCGTCGCCCTTGGCGGCGATGGTTTTATGCTCAAGACGCTGCACGAAACGGTGGATCTTGCTGCACCCGTCTATGGGATGAACCGTGGCACCGTCGGATTCTTGATGAATGAGTACCATGAAGACGGGCTGATTGCCCGGCTGGAGGCGGCGGAAGAAGAGATTATCAATCCGCTGTCGATGACCGCCATGGACCGCGATGGCGCGCGACACAAAGCGCTTGCCATCAACGAGGTGTCCCTGTTGCGGGCAGGGCCTCAGGCGGCGCGGCTCAAGATTTCGGTGGATGGGCGTCAACGCCTGGCAGAGCTGGTCTGCGATGGGGCCTTGGTGTCGACGCCTGCGGGCTCGACCGCCTATAACTATTCGGCGCATGGACCGATCCTGCCTATTGGATCTGACGTTTTGGCCCTGACCGCAATTGCAGCGTTTCGGCCCCGCCGCTGGCAAGGCGCCTTGCTGCCCAGCAGCGCCAAGGTGCGGTTTGATGTGCTCGAGGCCGACAAGCGGCCGGTGATGGCTGAAGCGGATTCAATTTCATGCCCTGACATCCAGTGGGTGGAAATTCAGACCGAGCCAAGCATCCGGCACAGGGTTTTGTTTGATCCGGGGCATGGGCTGGAAGAGCGTCTGATTTCAGAACAGTTCACCTGAATTTACCCTGATTTAGCCTCTCGAAAACTCCTTCGAAAACCCCCTGAAACAGTCAGGTATTAACCTCTTAGTTACTTCTTAAGCCTCTGAGTTGAAACGATTTGTCTTGGGTCAATTTTGAGTGCGTATTGCGATCACGTTTTTGTGAGGGGGGCTGGTGTTCCAGTCTTGGCGTGATGCACTGTGGAGGCAAGACAGCTCCAGATTTTGTGCATTTTGTTCGCCCCTGGAGATGTCCCTGTAGTGCGAGACACTTTTTGCCATTTGCCGAAAGGCTCGCAACGGTGAACGAGTTTTCATGGTAAGAAAGGGGCCGGGAGTGGAGCAATCCATCTCTCGGCTTCCTTTCTTGCTTTTCGTTTTTCCTAGGCCATCAAATCCCACAGGTGTGGGCTGAACCGCCCGACACGCTGCTCGATTGCAATGCAGGCATCTACTGCCATGTCTTCGCGCCAATGCCGGGCGACGATTTGCACATTGATCGGCTGTGGCCCGGTTGGCAGCGGCGCCAGACGCGCTGGTACGCAGCCCGCAGGCAGGCCAAGAAAATTCATGGCATAGGAATAGACTGCGCAGCCCAGGACCTCATGCACGCCCTCGGCCCCTTCGGTGTCGCGATCCGGCTTGAAAAACGGTTGCGGCAAAAACGGTGTGAGGACCAGCGGGTACTGTTGCATAAACACGGCCCATTCCCGGGCATAATGCGTGCGCTTGGCCATCATCTGCAAAAGCTCGACGCCACTGAAGGGGGGGAACTCCTGAAAATAGACCTCAAAGATCTTGCGCACGGTGTCAGAGCCCGCAGCGTCCACATCCTGCTTCATCATGGCATAGACTTCGCCCATGAGGGCGCGATAGCCGGTGCGCCCGGCGTCAAAGACATTGGGTGGTTCAACCTCTTCGACCACATAGCCGGCGTCAAGCATGGCGTCACGGGCGGTTTCAAGGGCGAGATTGACCTCAGGGTGCAAATCATAGCCATGGGTGTTGCGGGTAAAGGCGACCTTGATCGGGCCTTGCAGCTCCTCACCGCGCCAGGGCAGGGGGGCGTGAAAGGGGTCACGACAGTCCGGTTCAATCAGCGAGGGCATCGCCAGATGCAGGTCCGCCGCTGAGCGGGTGATCAGCCCTTGTACCGACATCGCCTGCGCCAGCATGCCACGTTCTGCCTTTTGGCTGGGGTTCCAGGCAGGCACGCGGTTAAGGCCGGGTTTGACCGTCACAGCGCCGTTGGCGGCAGCCGGAAACCGAAGGGAGCCGCCAATGTCATTGCCATGCGCCAGCGCACCGATCCCGGCCATGACGGCAGATCCTGCGCCGCCCGAGGAGCCCCCCGGTGAGATATGGCGGCCCCAGGGATTATGCGTGCGGCCAAACAGCGGGTTGTCGGTATCGGCGCGAAAGGAGAATTCGGGCGTATTGGTCCGGCCAATCACCACCGCGCCAGCCTTTTCAAGATTGGCAACCACGGGTGCATCAGCTGGCGCAATCAGGTCTTTTAGCGCGGTGACCCCGTTGGAGGTGGCGTGACCCTGTTGATCTACGTTGATCTTGATGGTGATGGGCACCCCGTGCAGCGGGCCTGGTGCGGCCCCTGCTGCGCGGGCTTTGTCCAGAGCGCGGGCGCGGAACTGCGCCTCGGCGCTCAGGTCTTCGACCACCGCATTAAGGGCAGGGTTCACGGCCTGCATCCGATCAATCGAGGCCTGCACCGCCGTCTCGGCGGACAGCGCACCGGATCGCGTGAGGTCAGACAGCTCAGAGGCGCTCAGGCGCCAAATATCATGTGTGTTCATTATGCTCTTCTCCTGGCAGGCAGGGTAGAGCGGCAAGGATGGGTTGCAAGCGAAACCGGGTATCGCATTGGGGCCAGTCAAAAAGTTTTTTAGCTCCAGCATATTCCCTAGGCAATTCGTGCGGCATGCGGCCGGGTAGGAGATATTTCCCCGGCCGCGTCGCCTGTTTGTCAGCCCTCTGTCAACCTTCTGTCAGCCCTTGGCAAAGCCGAGGCTTTGCAGCGCGACTGTGATCTCGTCCAGAATCGCCGGGTCATCAATGGTTGCGGGCATCTTCCAGGGCGTGCCGTCAGCGATATTCACCATAGTTGCGCGCAAAATCTTGCCCGAGCGCGTCTTGGGCAGGCGATCGACCACAATCGCCAGCTTAAAGGCCGCAACCGGTCCGATTTTTTCGCGCACCAGCTTGACCACTTCACGGGTGATCTCGTCAGGGTCGCGATCTACCCCGGCATTGAGGCACAAAAAGCCCAGCGGTGCCTGACCCTTGAGCTGGTCTGCGACACCAATTACCGCGCATTCCGCCACATCCGGGTGCGCCGCCAGCACTTCTTCCATGCCGCCGGTGGACAGGCGGTGTCCGGCGACATTGATCACATCATCAGTCCGCGCCATGATGTAGAGATAGCCATCCTCATCCTTCATGCCCGCGTCCCCTGTCTCGTAGTAGCCGGGAAAGGTGGTGAGATAGCTTTTCTTGAATCGCTCTTCTGCGTTCCACAGGTTTGGCAGGGTACCCGGTGGCAGCGGCAGTTTGATGGCAATGGCGCCCAGCTCTCCGGCCGCGACGGGGTGGCCGCCTTCATCTAGGATTTCGACCTCATAGCCGGGCATTGGCACGGCGGGAGAGCCCAGTTTTGTCGGCAGCTCTTCAATCCCCAAAGGGTTGGCCGCAATCGCCCAGCCGGTCTCGGTTTGCCACCAGTGGTCTATGACCGGCACTTGCAGTTTCTCCTGCGCCCAGAGGATGGTATCGGGGTCGGCGCGCTCACCTGCCAGATAGACCTGTCCCAGACAGCTGAGATCGTATTTGCCAACAAGAACCCCCTTGGGGTCTTCGCGTTTGACGGCGCGAAAGGCTGTAGGTGCTGTGAAAAAGCTCTTTACCTTATGTTCTGATATGACCCGCCAGAAGGTTCCCGCATCGGGGGTGCCAATTGGTTTGCCTTCAAACACGATGGTGGTGTTGCCATGGATCAGCGGCGCATAGCAGATATAGCTGTGGCCCACGACCCAGCCCACGTCTGATGCCGCCCAGAACACATCACCGGGATCCACATTGTAGACGTTTTTCATCGTCCAGTTCAGCGCCACCAGCTGCCCGGCGGTATGGCGGATCACGCCCTTTGGCTGCCCTGTGGTGCCAGATGTATAGAGAATATAAGAGGGGTGATTGCCCTCGACGGGCACACAGTCAGCAGGCTGAACGCCGTATTGGAAGCCATGCCAGTTGACATCGCGTCCCTCAATAAGGTCGGCCACTTCCTGTTCTCGCTGCAGGATCACACAAAAGTCGGGCTTGTGATCGGCCAGATCAATAGCGCCGTCGAGAAGTGGTTTGTAGTGCACAACGCGGCCCGGCTCTAGCCCGCAGGAGGCGGCGATGATGGCTTTGGGGGTGGCGTCATCAATCCGCACCGCCAGCTCATTGGCCGCAAAGCCACCAAAGACCACCGAATGCACCGCGCCAATGCGCGCACAGGCCAGCATGGCCTCCAGTGCTTCGGGGATCATTGGCATGTAGATGATGACGCGATCGCCTTTCTCGATGCCCTTGGCCCGCAAGGCACCGGCCAGATTGGCGACCCGGTTGCGCAGCTCGACATAAGAGATTTCCCGTTTGGTATGGGTGATCGGGCTGTCATAGATGATGGCCGTCTGCTCGCCACGACCGGCTTCCACATGACGGTCGACCGCATTGTAGCAGGTGTTGACCTTGGCGTCGGCGAACCACTCATACAGGCCCTCGCCTTTGTCGGTCAGCGCCTTGGACGGGGCCTCTACCCAGTCGATTGCCTCGGCCGCCTGCATCCAAAAGGCTTCGGGGTCAGCTTTCCACTTGGCATAGATCTCTGTGTAAGACATCGGCGTCCTCCTCGCTTTTGTTTAGCAAAGAATTACGCGTAAGCCAGCAGCCGGAGCAAGCCGTCATCGGAACGCCGCGTCACAGGGACGCAATAGAATTGCAATTTGTGTCCAAATCGGCGTGCAGGTTTTTGCAAATCAGTTGGTTTTGAAGAGTTTCCCGCAATTGTCGCGAGCTTTAGCAAACTTGCAAAGTCTGTGGTCTGGCTTTTGACTCGCGGCCGCCCCCAAGGCCCGCCCCCTGCATGGCCTGCCCCCATGGCCCGCCACGATTGCGTGCTCTGGATCCAGGGGCTGATGACTGTCGCACGACATTTGCAGCTGCTGTGTATTGGTATCCAGTTTCTCATGGCCGTGACTGCGCACACTGGATTGGCAAGGTGACTTGCCGCAAGCGGGTTGCGCCACAAAGCCGTTGTACATTTGCAAGAGAATACTTTAATCGACAGATAGGAAATCTTGGGAGAAATCTTTGATGAAGGTTTGGGTTTTGATCGTAGGATGCGCCCCTTTGCTGGCCGCCGCCTGCACCGATGTGCATAGCACCAGCAGCGGCCCAACTGAGGGATTTTACAAGGAATTGCCCGAGGGCGTTCGTGCAATTGCCGCGACAAACCAAGATTTGACGGCTGTTCGGATAGACCCGGCAGATGGATGTTATGTCTACCGCTATGTCGGCCCCGTTGAAACGACTTTCCTGCCACTGCGCACAACAAACGGTAGCCCGATATGCAGCCGTGCAGCAGATGCCCCGGTCGCTGCTGCCCCGGTCGCTGCTGCCCCAGTCACAGACGCCCCGGTCGCAGGCCCATCAGTCACAGGTTGATCATCTGACGCTCTGTGGATATTCGCGGCAGCCAGGGCGCAAACCTATTGGCGCTAGCTTTTCGCAGATATCATGTTTTCAGGCGGATACAGCTTTGCGGTAGAGCCGGTGTTTACGTGTTCATATAAATCATTGATGTGCGGCATAATCATCCGCACACAGCCAGAGCTGGCTCTGCCACCAATTGATTTTGGGCTGGGTGAGCCGTGAATGCGCAAATAGGTGTCGCGATTGCCGACAAAGAGATAAAAAGCACGTGATCCGAGCGGATTTGACGGCCCCGCATTCATCCCGCCTGCATGTTGCTTATAGAGATGTGGATCGCGTTTTATCATCGCGGCCGTTGGCGTCCAGGTTGGCCACTTTGCCTTTCGCTTGATTGAATAGGTGCCTGGTTCGTAAAGATTCCCCCGCGCAATGGCGACGCCGTATCGCATGGCAGTGCCATCGTCACGGATGTGATACAGGTAGCGCGCCACGGCATCGACATGGATGTCTCCCGGCGTCAGGCCTGCATTGGCCTCGACGATCCGGGGTAGAAACCGCGCGCCAACGCCCCAGGGGTTCGACGTGCCGGGATCATAATTCGCAGGTGTTACCTGCGCATCCCATGCTGACCATTTTGACCTGTCGGATGTTGCTGCCATCGCCGAAGAGGCCGCAAACGGCGCTGAAAATAGCGCGGCCGAAGAGATGATGAAGTGACGTTTTGTCAACATGGGGTCAGGCTCCTTATTCTTCTTTCGACTTAGCAAGGTCGAGGCAAAATGTAACGCCCTGCTTGTCTTGGGGCCGGTCACATACCTGTGTAGCGCCTCAAAGGCGCAATGTAATCTCTGTGCGCTAAAAATATTTGCCAGACAAATATTTGCCAGACAAGCCGCCGCCAAAGCCGTCAGCATCCTTGGCGCATCCTCTGGTTTCTTACACCTAAGGGAGGACCACGGCAAAGGGAGAGGTGCATGGCAGGCCATAGCAATGCTGAGACGGCGCATTGCCTCCAATACAGCAGAATTTTAAATTGGTTTTCAGTCAAATCCCGAAAGGGTTTGTTAGGAGGACTATCCTAGGCTGAGAAAAATTTTTCGATGGTCTCTTTGAGGGGCCTGTCTCTGATTGGTGGGGCGCACGCAAACGGGGTTTCCACAGCGAGGGTTTATCATGGTTGGTCACAGCTTTTCGGCAAAAAACGCTTCCGGTCAAAACGATCTGGACCAGGCGGCAAAAACGGGTTTCAGTACTGTGATGAATGATCCGGGCAGCTATACTAAAGCAGCTTCAAAACAGTTGATTCTGAATGACCTGGAAAAGGCAAAATCGATCATTCAGGACGGCCTGAGTGAATTTCCGAAAGAGGCTAGGCTCTACCGTTTTTTGGGGGAAATCTACGTCCAGCAAGGGAATTCCGACCAAGCGCTTCTGACTTTGGTTGAGGCCATGAAGCTCAACCCTGGCGACAGCCAAGTTCTGGGCGCGGTGGGAAAGCTGCTGCTGACGATGGGGCGCGCGGCGGATGCCAAGGACTTTTTCCGGACGGCCTATCAAAATGACAAACAGGAAGCCTCGACCGCGTATCATTGGATGCATGCCTGCATGGGCGAGAGCGATTGGTCGTTTTACCCGGAACTGGAGAATATTCTGCGTTTGGGCGACAAGACTGCGCAAAACATCGAACCGTTTTCCCTGCTCAGCGTTGCCGACAATCCGACGCTGCTGAAGATGCGCGTAGAGATGCGCTGCCGCGTCATTATGAAACAATGTAGGGAGCAACTCAAACAGCTGCCAAAACTCCGCCGGGACAAGGCCGAAGGACGGCGGATCAGGATCGGCTATTTCTCAAATGACTTCTTTCGTGGTCATGCGACCATGTTGCTGTTGGGCAAATTTTTTGAGCTGCACGACAAGGACCGGTTCGAAATCTACATTTATGATTTTGCAGCAGAGCGTGGAGATGAAGTCCTGCAGGGGATCCAGAAAACTGCGGATCACTATGTAAGCGTTAAGGATCTGAGCGATTTCGAATTGGCTGAGCGGGCCCGTCAGGATGGGATCGATATTGCCATCGACATGAAGGGCTTTACCCGTGGTGGCAGATTGGCGAGCTTTGCCTATCGCTGCGCGCCCGTTCAGGTGGCCTTTCTCGGGTTTCCCGGGCCCACGGGTTTGCCGACAATGGACTACATGATTGGTGATCCCATCACGATCCCAGCTGCAATGCGCAAGAATTATTCTGAAAAAATCCTGTATATGCCAAATTGTTATCAGCCCAATGACCGCTGGCGCCCACGGCCAGAAAAGACCACCCGCGCTGAGGTGGGGCTGCCAGAGGGCAAATTTGTTTTTTGCAGTCTGAACAACCCCAACAAGATCACTCCGGCAGATTTCGACGTCTGGATGCCCTTGTTGCAAGAGGTGCCTGACAGCGTTCTTTGGTTGCTGGCACCGCGTGCAGAGGTGCAAAAGAACCTGGTTAAAGAAGCGACAGCGCGCGGCGTTGACGCAGATCGTCTCTTCTTTGCGGGGCGGGT
The DNA here is from genome assembly GCA_965641885.1 of Phaeobacter sp. SH40. GTDB lineage: Bacteria > Pseudomonadota > Alphaproteobacteria > Rhodobacterales > Rhodobacteraceae > Pseudophaeobacter. The sequence continues at coordinate 1,479,363 of OZ282574.1, forward strand.
TTCGCCAAAAGAGCATTTTGCACGTCTGGAACACGGCGATTTGTTTTTGGACGCCTTCAACTGTAATGCGCATACCACGGCCAGCGAAACAGTCTGGGCAGGCCTACCTATTTTGACCAAGGCGGGCAACCAGTTTGCGGCGCGGGTTTGTTCATCTATCGTCTCCGCAATTGGCTGTCCTGAGCTCTCTGTGGAGACGGTTGAAGAGTACAAGGCCATGGCGCTGAAGCTTGCAACCGATCCCGCAGCCCTGGCGGCGATACGTCAGAAACTGCAGGACAACCTCATGACCACGCCGCTCTATGATTCAGAGCAATATGTGCGCGACTTTGAAGCGCTGATGGAAATGGCGATTGCGCGGTATGATGCAGGTGACAAACCAAAGCATATGATGCTGAAGCCGCAAGCCTAAGTCCGCTGCATCACTGCAAGACGCGAAGGCTCTGACGCGAAATTCAGAGCCTTTGTTCTTGGGTCGGCAAAGAGCTTTGAGGCCCATGCTTTGCGGCCTCCCCAGTACAGCCTCCCCAGTGCGATCAATGGGGAGAGAAAATTGGCCTGCCAGCCGAGGGCCAGTCAGTCCTTCGGGGCGATAAAGGCTATCATCAAAGCAGCTTTCAGCCGCCACAGATGCCAACGATTGCGGCTTTCAATACAGAGCATCAGTAACCGACCCTTCATCTGCAGGCAGTAGTTTTATCTGCAATGAGGCGCTTAGGATTCTCATATCTCCCCTGCGTCGAATCTCTCTTCTTTTGGTTGGTAAATAACATGAATCGTTTCTCGCTCCGCACCCAGGTCTTCATGCTTGTTGGTGCCTTTGTCGCAATGCTGGCTGCGATCGCCGCTACCTCCTGGTTTGTGAATGCCCGCCTGACGGACAGCATTTATCATTCACGCGAGGTGGTCGCACAGCTCAAGAGCCTGGATGATATCAAGGAAGATATTGAACAGGGCTTGGCGGACCTTCTGGCATATACCGGCGGAGAGGCCGAAGGGCTGGCGCGGTTCCGCGGCAATATCGAAGAGGTCGCAACAGAGATTGGCAAGGCCGAGGAGCTGTTTCTCAAAGGACAGATCGAAAAGGCCCGCGATCAGGGCATGTTTGACACGGTCACGGGATTGATGCCCACCGTCGACGGGTTCGATGCGATGTCACAGCAATTGGAACAAGCGGCCTTAGAGGACCGCCGTGATATGGCATATACCACCGTTTTGCCGGCGATCTCGCATCTGCGCAGCACCATTGACGGGTTGCAGGACGCAGTCGGTGGCAAGAAAAAGATTGTGGAAGATCAGATCAGTGCCCAGGTGTTGGGCAGTCGTGCGATCCAGTTGGCCTCAACCACTATTGCGATGGTCAGCGCTCTTGTTATGGCGCTGATCTTTGGCAATTTGCTGAGCCGCCCCGTGGTCGAAGCAGCCCGTGCGGTCAATCGGTTGGTTGGCGAAGATTACGACAGTGCCATTGAGGGCACCGAGCGCGGCGATGAGGTCGGAGAGATCTCACGAAACCTCGCCAGTCTGCGGGATCGTTTGTCAGAGGCGCAATTGGCAGAAGCAAAAAATCAAGAGGAGAACAGCCGCCGCGTTGAGCTGTTCCACACCCTGAGCGAAGCGATGAGCCGGCTGAAAGGCGGCGACCTGCAGGGCAGAATACAGTCCGGAGATTGGTCGGACCTTGGTGAAAACTATGAACTGCTGTGCCTGGACTTTAATGATCTGGCATCGGCTCTCTGTGATCTGGTGGATCAGCTGCGGGTAAGTTCACGAGCTGTGCAACAAAACGCGGGTGAGCTGTCAAACATGTCAGACGAAATGTCTCAACGGGCTGAAACCCAGGCGGCGACGCTGGAAGAGTCTGCCGCAGCGTTGGATGAGTTGTCTGCCGGTGTACGCTCGGCCTCTGAACAGGCCCAGGCCGCGGCGCATCAGGCCTCTGATGGACGCGAAGAGGCAGAACAGGGCGGTGAAGTCATGCAGCAGGCCATGCAGGCAATGGCCGCCATTGCGGAATCCTCTGAGAGAATTAGCAAGGTCATTTCTGTCATTGACGATATCGCGTTCCAGACCAGCCTGCTGGCACTGAATGCCGGAGTCGAAGCGGCGCGTGCTGGCGAGGCCGGTCGTGGCTTTGCTGTGGTCGCATCAGAAGTGCGCAATCTGGCCCTGCTCGCCGCACGATCTGCAAACGAAATCAAAGACCTGGTCAATAGCAGTACAAAGCATGTCGCCAATGGGGAACACCTTGTTCGGGCAACCAGCGACACATTGGAGCGGATTGTCTCCAATGTGGCCAGTGTGTCCGAGATCGTGAACTCAATTGCCTCTTCCGCCAGTGAACAGGCCTCAGGGGTGGCAGAAATTAGTATTGGTGTCAGTCAATTGGATCAGGTGACGCAGCAAAACGTCGCCATGGTTCAGGACACAAGCATCGCCAGCCAAAAGATGAGTGAAGAGGCAACGCGCCTGACCGAGCTTTTGCAACGCTTTGCTGGAGACGATCAGCCCGGGCAGATCGACAACGAGGCTGTTGCCGCCTGATCGGGCTGTTCGTCTCCGTTAGCTGTTGGCGCACATCAATGTGGCGCAGAGCATGCGTGAAAACGGCTTTGGTCCTGTCCCGCAGCACAGCGCCGTCTCGCCCAAACCGGCAATCCCTGAGGCTGCATGCAGTGCAGGCTCAGCAGGACTGCCGGTTTGTGATTTTCTTGCGAAGATCAGCGCAGGTCTTTCAACATATCTTTTTGATAGGCTGCCAGATTTGTGACCTGTCCTGCAGCCACCTGGTTGGCCCAGTCGGGATTTGCGATCAGGGCCCGGCCCACAGCGACGAGGTCAAATTCATCGCGCTCAACCCGCTCCATTAGTTTATCCAGGCTGGCTGGCTCTGCAGCTTTGAAATCGGCGGTGCCGTCCTCGGGCAAAAAGTCGGCATTGAGACCGACACTGCCGACGGTGATCGATGGCTTGCCTGTCAGCTTGCGCGCCCATCCAGCAAGGTTGAGATCACTGCCTTCAAACTCAGGCTCCCAGAAACGCCGTGTTGAACAGTGGAAAATATCCACGCCCGCCTCGGCCATTGGGGTCAGGAAGGCGGCCAGCGCCTCGGGGGTGTCACAAAGGCGCGCCGCGTAGTCCTGTTGTTTCCACTGGGAAAAGCGGAAAATAATCGGGAAGTCTTCTCCCACAGCGGCCCGCACAGCGCGAATGATTTCCAGAGCAAAGCGCGACCGGCTGGCCAGGTCGCCGCCGTAGCCATCATCGCGCTGGTTGGTGCCGTCCCAGAAAAACTGGTCGATCAGATAGCCATGTGCACCGTGCAGCTCAATGGCGTCAAATCCGACCGCCTTGGCGTCCGCTGCGGCCTGCGCAAAGGCGGCAACAACCGCGTCGATGTCCTCTTGGGTCATAGCATGCCCGGTGACCTTGCCGGGGAAGGCCATGCCGCTGGGGCTATAGCCGGGTGTGTCGCCGCCGGGGTTGACGCCGGGGCGTCGAATGGCGCCCACATGCCACAGCTGCGGTGCGATCTTGCCGCCGGCCGCATGCACTGCGTCCACGACTTTTTTCCATCCGGCCAGGGCGTCTTCACCGTAAAAGGCAGGCACATTGGGATAGCCGCTGGCCGCGTCGTGATTGACAAAGGTGCCCTCGGTGATGATCAGACCAACCCCGCCTTCGGCCCGGCGGCGGTAATAGTCCACCACAAGATCGTTGGGTACATTGCCAGGGGAATAGGTGCGCGTCATTGGCGCCATGGCTATTCGGTTCTTCAGGGTCAGCTTGCCGAGGGTCACGGGAGTAAACAATGTGTCGACACGGTCCAATGTGCGGATCCTTTCTGGAAATATTGGGGACTCTGACAGGCCGGATATGCCGGATGCCAGTAGCTTTTGTTTAGCTTTTCGTTGCCAGATGCGTATCAGCCCTCAACCTCAAGATCCTTTTTACTTTGGGTCAAATGCATCATGACCCAACGTTTCGAGCCGTTGCTTGCGACCCAGCACCGGGTTTGCCGGATGTGCCATCCTGCTTTCTGTTCATTCCTAGCAGAAGAGCGGGGGAGAACGGCCGAAGCCGCTGCTGCGGCTTGACCCTGACCGCCGTAAAGCCCAGTTTGGCAAAAAATTGCGAGCTGGAGCTATCATGGCCACAACCCCTGCGCCCTTTGCGCGTTTTGAATGGATGATTGCCTGGCGTTATCTGCGTGCGCGTCGCGCCGAGGGCGGTGTTTCGGTGATGACCTGGATCAGCCTCATCGGCATCACGCTGGCCGTTTTTGCCCTGATCGCCACTCTGGCGGTGCGCTCGGGGTTTCGCTCTGAATTTGTCGGCACCATTCTGGGCGCCAATGCCCATGTGACGCTTTATTCCCATGGCGCCGTCAATGAGGCCGGCCAGTTCGAGCGCAGCCTTGCGGATTTTGATGCGATGGCGGCGCGGGTGGCAGAGGTTCCCGGTGTGATCCGCGCCGCCCCCCTGATCAAGGGGCAGGTCATGGCCAACGCGCGCCAGCGCAATGCCGCAGTAGAGGTTTTTGGCATCGCCAAGCAGGGCATCCTGACCATCCCGGGCGTGGCCCAGAGTGACAGCGCCATGGGGGATCTGGACCGGTTTGAGGACGGTGTCGCCATTGGCTCTGGTGTGGCGCGTGAGCTGGGGGTCAGCCCCGGTGACCGGATCAAGCTGATCTCGCCCAATGGTGTCAAAACACCTTTTGGCACCAGCCCCCGTATCAAGGCCTATGAGGTGGTCTATATTTTCACGGCCGGGCGCTATGACATTGACCGCACGCGTCTTTATATGCCCTTTACCGAGGCCCAGAGCTTTTTCAACCGCGAAGGCGTGGCGGATGAGATTGAGGTGATGATTGACGAGCCGGAGGCTGTTGACCTGATGGTCCTGCCGCTGTTGCGGGCTGCCGATGGCGCCATTGGGGTCTGGACCTGGCGCGACGCGTCAGGCGGATTTTTGCGTGCTCTCGAGGTGGAGGACAATGTGATGTTTATCATCCTGTCGATCCTGGTGCTGATCGCGACGATGAATATTGTCTCGGGGCTGATCATGCTGGTCAAAAACAAAGGCCGCGACATTGGCATTTTGCGCACCATTGGCCTCAGTCAAGGCTCGGTGATGCGGGTGTTCTTTATCTGCGGCGCCTTTACCGGCGTGTTAGGCACCTTGCTTGGGGTGGTCCTCGGGTGTCTGTTTGCCATCTATATCGACCCGATTTTTTCCTTTGTGAACTTTGCCATGGGCGGTGGGGTCTGGGATCCTGCGATCCGGGGGATTTATGCGCTGCCCGCCGAGCTGAACCTGCCGGATGTGATGTCTGCCGTGGGGCTGTCGCTGGGGCTTTCCTTTGTTGTGACAATTTTCCCGGCCCGGCGCGCCGCCCGGCTGAACCCAGTTGAGGCGCTGCGCTATGAGTAATCCTGTTCTAGAGCTAAAGGGGGTCACCAAGTCCTATAATCACGGCACGGCGACCCAGATCGATGTGCTGCGGGGGGTGGATTTGACGCTGCAACCCGGCGAGATGGTGGCCCTGGTTGCCCCCTCTGGAGCGGGCAAGTCTACATTGCTCCATATTGCCGGCTTGCTTGACTCGCCGGATGCAGGATCGGTCTCGGTGGCGGGCCAGGATGTGAGCGGCAAGGGGGATGGCGTGCGGACCAGTCTGCGGCGTCAGGATGTTGGTTTTGTCTACCAGTTTCACCATCTTCTACCCGAGTTCTCGGCCCTTGAGAACATCGTTCTGCCACAGCTGGCCAATGGCATCACACAGGCGGCAGCAGCGACGCGCGCACAGGAGCTTTTGGCGCTGGTTGGCCTTGCCGACCGTGCCAGGCACCGCCCTGCAGAGCTTTCTGGTGGTGAGCAGCAACGGGTCGCCTTCTGCCGGGCTCTGGCCAATGGGCCGCGGGTGTTGCTGGCGGATGAGCCGACGGGCAATCTGGACCCCGGCACCTCTGATCAGGTCTTTGCCGCACTAATGGATCTGGTGGCCGGGACGGGGCTTTCGGCGCTGGTCGCCACCCATAATCACGAGCTGGCCGCGCGGATGGATCGTAGGGTCAAGCTGGAGAATGGCCGGCTGGTTGCCCTGTAAGGGGGGCGATCTGGTGGCCTTAGGCGAGTTGGGTGATCCAGACGCCCAGGGCCATCACCGAAACCCCAGTGGCGCGCATCATGGTCAGCGGGCTGACCTGGGCGCCAAACAGACCAAAGTGGTCGATGGCGGCGGCGCTGACCAACTGGCCCAGCAGAACAAAGAAGACCGCGTTGCCGACGCCAAAATGCGGCGCCACATGGGTGATCGACAGCACATAGAAGGCCACCAAAAGCCCCGCCAGCAACAGATGCTTTGGAGCGCTGCTGACCAGCGCCAGCGCCTGTGGCCCGGTGAGGATGCAAAACGCGATTGCCGCTGCAAAAGCCACGGCAAACAGTACAACACCAGCCGCCGCAGGAGAGCCGATTGTCTGACCCAAAGCCGCGTTGAGCGCAGCAAGAACAGGAATACCCAGGCCTGCGGCCAGCATGATAAGAGCGTAGTGAAGCATGGGGTCTCCGGTTTGATGTCTTTGCGCGCCGTGGGCGGTGCCTGTGGTCCTGACCAACACAAAGAGGGCAGTCACGACAAGGCACCACGCGAGGCGCGGGCTTCTTCCCCTAACTGCCCTAATTCGTGGCGGAACAAAAGCATGGGTTTGACACAAAGCAAGGTCGCAGCGTCGCAAGTTTACATATATTGATAAACGAGACTGCGGAAATTGCCGATAAAACAAGGAAAACCGAGATGAGAACACCCACAGTATTTTGGGGCCTGCTGGCGCTTTCCTTCGGCCTGTCCAGCTGCGCTGCGGTAGATGTTCATATGCCGGAACCCTCTGAAGGTGCGGCACTCTTTAATCAGAACTGTGCCTCTTGTCACGGAACGGATGCCGATCTTGCGACCCGTGACCTTGCGGTCAAGGCGCCGGACCTGACCCGGATCACCAAACGTCACGCAGGCACGTTCCCGCGCGCTGTCGTGCTGTCACAGATTGATGGCTACGGAAGGGGGCGTGTTGGAGCCGAGCAAATGCCGGAATTTGGCGCATTGCTAGAGGGTGATCTGGTCCCGGTCGAGGTCGATGGTGTCTTTACCCCAACACCGCGTCCCCTTGCGGCGCTTCTCACCTATCTGGAGAGTATCCAGAGCTAAAACCTCGCGCAGGCGTTTGATTTAGATGCAAATTTCCGACAATTCCGCCTCTTTCCAGGGCAGGTAGACGTCGCTCTGCCGCCCCTTGGGAAGATCCGTGACCGGCATGACCGCCTTTAGCATGGCGTGCAGCCGTTTGCTGCGCGGGGCCTGGGGCGCAAGGGACCGGCAGCAGACGTATTCTTCCACAATTGCGCCTTGCTGTTCGTAGCCATAGCTTAGGAAATCCGGGCTTTTGTCGAGCTCAAACAAATAGGGGTCCGGGGTGGTACTGTGCTCGGCGGCGGCGCGCAGCGGATGGTATCCGGTCTCGCGCCGGTTTTGCCATTGCCAGACATGGGTCATCTCATGGGCAAGAAGCATGGCCTCGACCAGATAGAGCCGCTCTGGATAGGCGGGCATATAACTCTCAGTGTACCAGTCTTTGACAAAGAAGATCCTGTTGAACAGGGCAACAGCTGCGGGGGCAGAGGTGACGATCTGTTCTTCAGTGATAGGTGGGAAAATGCGCTCCCGACAGGTGACGCGGGGCCTGGGTTTGCGGCGAAAGGTGACAGCAGCCACCGGAGCGCCCCTGACCAGCCGTACCCGGTCCATGTCGATACTGTCGCCATGAATATCCGATAAAAAGCTCCGTTCAGCCTCACCCAACGGGCGGCCACAAGAGGCCAACAGGCAAAGGACAAGACAAAGGCGCAGGATCATGGCGCGATCCTAATGGGGAGGGCGTGACACGCAACAGCTAAAGACTCCTTGCAGCCATTTGAGACCTAAGCCTGCCTTGTCCCGCCATACACCGCCCCGCCCGGCGTGAGTTGTATCTGCTGCCAGCGGCCATGCGTGGGCTAAGCAGGCTTTAAGGTGCAAAAAAGCTGGCAGTCGCGGTTGCGACCAGCTTGCCGCTGGTCTCTTCGCTCATCTCAGCGCGGGTAAAGACCAGCGCCTTGCCGGCACGTACCACCTGGGCGCGACACAGGATGGCAGTGCCAACACCGGGGCGCAGGAACTGCGTGTGCAGATCGGTGGTCGCCAGCGGGCGCACCTGTCCACCATGGGCAAAGGCCGCCAGCACCATCGCCGTATCCGCTAGTGCTGCCAGAGCCTGTCCCGACACAATGCCGCCGATGCGTGCCAGATTGGGCGTCAGCGGCATACGCAGGGTGGTTTCCTCCGGGCTTGCTTCGGTCACGGTCAAATCCAGCGCCTGCACCCAGTCGGCAAAACCTTCGGCCAGAACGGCCTGTAAATCCTTGGGGGTCATGGTTTTCTCCCTGTTTTGCGCCGAGCCTAGCCGCTGAATTCCGCCGTGACCATGGAGAAGTGCCGTCTGTGACGGCGGTCTGCGTAACAGCAAGTCGCGTGCAGAAGTCACTGTGGCTAGGGCGGGCAAAGCCCATCGCAGGCGCCAGTGCCTTGGAGGGTGACCGTTGCGGGTTATCCCTTGGGCCGCACGGCCCGCGCCTGACCTTCCCCTCGGGAAGGCGCTTCACGCCTCCCCAAGGTCAGGCGCGGGCCGTAGAGAAGGTCAATCCAGTATGCTTGGCCTGTTCTCTAGGATTTCACGAACGCCTGGTTGGATCGTGTACGGGAAATTCGTGTAGTGAGAGGCGATATTCGATGATCTGAAAATCAATTTTTTTGCAGATAGAGAAGTCGCAGCACCTGAATTGATTGGGAAAGAAATGGTTGATTGGTCTTGTTCTAAGTAGCGTCTAAGAAGGATCTTTTCGTCAGATGCTAGGTTCGACAGGTGTCGACGGAATTTTCCCATTACCACCCAGCCGTCAAAATGAGGCTTGAAGTGTTCCCAAGTGTTGAAAATGGAATGAGAAACAATCAGTGCGCCGCTGATAAGCAACCCCAAGCCGATGACGAGACTATGCTCGTCTGAAAGTGCTGAAATGCCCAGAGCTGACAAGGCCCAGGCTGGAAGTAGTTTAATTGCCGCGCAGAAGAGAAATAGTGCTACAAAGCCTTTGGGTGCCAGTTTTTGAATTGAGCTCGCCCAACCTGAGAATACTTCCAATATCTATTCTCCCCCCCTCAAACATCCAGCTCCACCACGAACTTGGCATTCTCCTGAATATACTGATAGCGCAGCTCAGGCTTTTTCCCCATCAGGCGCTCCACCAGATCACCGGTCTCGCCCGGCTCATCCTCGTCAATTGTCACCCGGATCAGCTTGCGCGTGGTGGGATCCATCGTGGTCTCTTTCAGATCCTTGGCATCCATCTCGCCGAGACCTTTAAACCGGCTGACGTCGATCTTGCCTTTGCCGCCCAGGCCCTTTTCCATCCATTTGTCGCGCTCTGCCTCATCCAGGCAATAGACCCGGCGCGCGCCCTGGGTCAGGCGGAACAGTGGCGGGCAGGCGAGGTACAGATGGCCGCCGTCAATCAACGGCCGCATCTGGGTAAAGAAAAACGTCATCAGCAGCGAGGCAATATGGGCACCGTCAACATCCGCATCGGTCATGATGATGATTTTGTCATAGCGCAGATCATCCAGCACAAATTTGCTGCCCATGCCCACACCCAGCGCTTCGCACAGATCGCTGATCTCGGCGTTAGAGCCCAGCTTGTTCGAGGCCGCCCCCAGCACGTTGAGGATCTTACCCTTCAGCGGCAGCAGCGCCTGGTTGACCCGGTTGCGCGCACCCTTGCCAGAGCCGCCAGCCGAATCCCCCTCCACGATGAACAGCTCGGTGCCGACGCGGTCCTTTGAGGAGCAATCCGTCAGCTTGCCGGGCAGGCGCAGTTTTTTGGTGGCGGTTTTGCGTTGGGTCTCTTTTTCCTGTTTGCGCCGCAGCCGCTCTTCGGCCCGCAGCACCAGGAAATCAAGGATGGCGCCTGCCGATTTGGTATCCGCAGCCAGCCAGTTGTCAAAATGGTCACGCACCGAGTTTTCCACCATTTTGGTGGCGCCCTCGCTGGACAGCCGGTCCTTGGTTTGGCCGACAAAGGCGGGATCCGCAATGAAACAGGAGACCAGCGCACAGCCGCCCGCCATCAGGTCGTCGCGGGTGATGCTTGCGGCCTTTTTGTTGCCGACCAGCTCACCATAGGCCTTGATGCCTTTCAGGATGGCGTTCCAGAACCCGGCCACATGGGTGCCGCCTTCGGGCGTAGGCACGGTGTTACAATAGCTCTGGGTGAATCCATCGCGCGAAGGCGTCCAGTTGATCGCCCATTCCACATAGCCAGGCTCGCCAAATTTCTCGCGGAACTCGACCTTGCCCGCGAACGGCGCGTCGGCATAGACCGAGGCCTTGCCCAGCACCTCGGTGAGATAGTCCTTTAGGCCGCCGGGAAAGTGGAAGGTTGCTTCACAGGGGGTTTCGCCATCGTCGATGGCGCTTTTCCAGCGAATTTCGACCCCGGAATACAGATAGGCCTTTGAGCGCACCAGGGTGAACATCCGCTTTGGTTTGAACCGGTGCGAGCCAAAGATCTGCTCATCGGCATGAAAGGTCACAAAGGTGCCGCGCTTGTTGGGGGCGGCGCCGATCTTTTCCACAGGCCCCAGCGGGATGCCACGTGAAAACCGCTGTTCAAACAGCTCTTTGTTCTTGGCGACCTGCACAACCAGGCTGTCAGACAGCGCGTTCACCACCGACGAGCCAACCCCGTGCAGACCACCCGAGGTCTGATAGGCCTTGCCCGAGAACTTGCCGCCTGCGTGCAGGGTACACAGGATCACCTCCAGCGCGGATTTGTCGGGGAATTTGGGATGGGGGTCGATGGGAATGCCGCGCCCGTTATCCGTAATGGTGACGGAATAGTCGGCATTCAGCGTGACCTCGATGCGGTTTGCATGGCCCGCGACCGCTTCGTCCATCGAGTTGTCGAGGATTTCTGCCACCATGTGGTGCAGCGCGCGCTCATCTGTGCCGCCGATATACATACCGGGACGTTGACGGACCGGTTCCAGTCCTTCCAGCACCTCGATCGAGGAGGCATCATAGATTTCGGCATCGGGCGTGCTGAGGAGGTCGTTGGCCATCGGCGGGAGCTGCTCTTCATTAGTTTTGATTGAAGGTCATTATGGCAGGTGTTGACCCCATGTGAAAGAGGCGCGAGGGGGCGGGCTTTTGGCCAATGGGCGGGCCAAGGGCAGTGCAAGGCCCGGCCCAGAGCTGACACAGCACAACATCTGGCGATATAGCGAGACAGGGCCGCGCAGCGCCAAGGCTGCGCAGAGCCGGGCACCTCCCAACAATCAGGCACTGCCGACACCACCTTGCCTTTATGTAGCACGACACAGGGCCTGTTTTCCCGTGTTCCAACCCCGGCAGTGGGGCTGTCGCCACTCTGTTGCCGCGCTGTCGCCACAAGGGGGACTTGATGAAAAGGTTAAATCAGATGATCTTGTGGCCCAGCGGTAGCTCAGAAGAGATCTGCCAGTTTCAAAAGGGATTATTATGTCGCGACCAATTTTGTTTCTGGCTGCACTCTGCGCTCTTGGACTATCGCTTGTAATGTCGCCTGAAGGGCTGGCCTCGGTTGGCATTATGGACCAGTCCCTGGCATCGGATAATCTGCTGACGCGCAACACGGCTCTGGACACAATTGCTGCAACCCGCCTCGGTCTTGGTGTTTTGGCGGTTGTGCTTGCGATTCTGGCCGTCTGGGCTCCACGGATCGCAGCCCTGCCTTGGTTTCAACGCCGCCTGCGCGAGGGGTCGTCCTTTCCTGCGCGCTATGAGGACCATCAACGTCTGTTCAACACCCCGACGGCGCGCCTCGCCCTTTCTGGCTGCCTCCTCGCCATTGTGTACCTCATGGTTGGGAACCGCATTTTTGATCATCAGACCCTGGACTGGCTTAATGTAGAAGACGGCGTTCTTGAGTGGCTCTCGGCGCTGCTGCTGCTGCTGGCCTCGGGGCTTGCGGTGAAGCTGAGCCGCGCCATGCCCATCAAGGCGCACCGGTGGATGCATGTGTTTATGGCTGTTGTTTTCTTTGTGATGTTTGGTGAGGAAATTAGCTGGGGACAACGCTTACTGGGGTTTTCAACACCCGAGGCGATGGCGCAGATCAACGTGCAGAACGAGGTCAATCTGCACAACTCGTTCGGCTATCTGTTTGATCACCTTTTCATCCTGTGCTTTTTCCTCTGGGGCTGCGTCGTGCCGCTGCTGTATTGGAAAATCCCGATCTGGCGCTGGTTTCAAAGCCGCCTTGGGCTGCCTTTTGCCAGTGCGGGTCTGAGCCTTGCAATGCTCGCGGCGACCCTGTTTCAGCCGCAGCTTACAGACACGCTGTTTGGCACGGTTACCGGCCTGCGCGTGGCGGAGCTGAGAGAGACGCTGTCTGCGCTCTGCCTCTTGCTGCTGGTGGTCGAATCGCGAAGGCTGACATCCCGCGATCACCGGGGCTGATGTCTGGCGCCTTATCTGCTAACTCACGGGTGCCAGTCGAGAATGGCCTTGGCGACCTCGGCGGGTTTTTGGTGGTGCAGCCAGTGGTCACAGCCCGGAATCGTCACGCGGGTGAGATGTGGCGCAAAGTCTTCCAGCCCTTCGGTGGTCTCAGGCAGCAGCGCGGTGTCACCGTCCCCCCATAGCAAAAGATGCGGTTGCGGCACTGTCAGGCGCTCCAGCGGCAGCGTGGGCATGGCGATGGGCATGCCGGGTTCGGCGACCTGCAGGGGCGAGGCGCGATACCAGTTCAGCATGGCCTGCATCCGGCCGGGGCGGGCCCATTCCGCCTTATAGGCCTCCAGACGCTGTCCTGAGAGCCAGGACATATCCATGTGGGTTGCAAACAGCGCTTGCAGCTTGGCAAACCCTTCGGCGGACAAAACCGCTTCGGTGCCTTCTTTGCGCAGCCAAAGGATATACTGCGAGGCAGCGCTCTGCGCGCCTCCTGTGGCCAGAGATCGCTGAAAGGGCACAGGATGCACCCCATTTGCAATCACCAGCCTTGCGACCAGCTTTGGGTGCAACATCGCCAGCCCATAGGCCACGGCGGCGCCCCAGTCATGCCCCAGCACCGTGATTGGTCCGCTATTCTGTTCGATCAGGGCAACCATGTCTGCAACCAGCGCCGAGGCTGCATAGTGTTTCACCCCCGCAGGTGCCCAGCTTTGACCATAGCCGCGCTGATCGGGCGCGATGCAATGAAAACGGTGACAAAGCTGTTCGGCCAGCTCGCTCCAGGCGCCGCCATATTCAGGAAACCCATGCAGCAACAGCAGGTGGGGCAGGGCAGGATCTCCCCAGCGACGGACATAAAACGGCTGCCCATTAAGCTGCTCAATGCGCTGTTCGGCGGCATGGTCCATTTGGTTTCCTCCTGATCAGCAAAATTTTGCGGTAGAGGGTGAGGTTGAGCAAGCCAGCCGTTGCGTCACAGGCTGCAAACGCGCTGCAAATGGGCCGCCAGCAGTCGTGACACCTCCAGGCCCAAAGACCAGGCCCAAAGAAAGGGGCGCGGGTACGGATCATAAAATTCAAAAATGGCCTTTTGTAACGGTTTTTTGACACAGGTCAGCGCTGGGTCGGGCAGAGCTGTGTAAGATCAGGGTGGACAGAGAAAAAGGGAACAGGAATGCCGGACACCACACCAAAAGCGCGCCCCCCATCGGACAATGTTTCAGCGGCTGCAGAACCACCGACAGCAACAGCTGCCAGCTCAGCGGCTGCGCTGGCTGCTACGCCATCGCCTGAGGAAATCCACCGGGCCTTTGAAAGCGGACGCTATCCATATAAACGGAAGATGTCGCGCCGCCAGTATGAGCTTGAGAAAGCCCGCCTGCAGGCAGAGCTCCTCAAGGTGCAGCTCTGGGCGCAGGAGACGGGGCAGAAATTCGTGATGTTGTTTGAGGGCCGGGATGCGGCCGGCAAGGGCGGCACGATCAAACGGTTTACCGAGCACCTGAACCCGCGAACCGCCCGTGTCGTGGCCCTGAACAAACCAACCGATGAAGAGCGCGGTCAGTGGTACTTTCAGCGTTATGTCAATCACTTGCCGACCAATGGTGAGATCGTACTCTATGACCGGTCTTGGTATAATCGCGCCGGTGTTGAGCGGGTGATGGGCTTTTGTGAGCCGGATGAATATCTGGAGTTTATGCGCCAGACACCTGAACTGGAGCGGATGCTGTCACGGTCTGGTATCCGGCTTTATAAATACTGGTTCTCGGTCACTCAGCAAGAGCAGTTGCGGCGCTTTCAGTCGCGTGAAACCGACCCGCTGAAACAGTGGAAGCTGTCGCCAATCGACAAGGCGTCCCTTGGGAAATGGGATGACTACACCGAGGCCAAGGAGGCGATGTTTTTCTATACTGACACGGCAGATGCGCCCTGGACCGTGATCAAATCCAACTGCAAAAAACGGGCCCGTCTGAATTGCATGCGGCATTTTCTGAGCACCGTGGACTATCCGGGAAAAGATTCGGAAATTGCAAAGGATCCTGATCCTCTGATCGTGGGGCAGGCACATCATGTGATCCACCGGGCCGACCATATTCTGGGCAAAGCGCTGCATCCTGAAACCCGGGTGCGCTGATCTCGCGGCCCTCTGTCCTGGGCTGCTTTTGAGCGGCGCGGGCTGGCGGTTGTGCGGCGTCTTGGCTTGGCGGTGTTTGCCCGGCATTGTGCGATGCACTCTCGGTGCTTGCCGGGGGCGCTGTACCTGCTAAGACTTCGATATGGCAGATCGCATTCACACCTCAAAACCCCATCCAAAGATGAGCACTGGTGGCCATGTGCGCGCGGTCTCTGCGCTTGGGTTTCCATTGGTCGGAGGTCATGTGGCGCAGTTTGCCATTGGCATGACTGATTCTGTGATGTTGGGCTGGTATGGGGCGGCCGCGCTGGCGGCTGTAACTCTGGCGGGGTCATACTTTTTTGTATTTTTCCTGATGGGAGCGGGATTTGCCATTGCGGTGATGCCGCTGGTCGCCGCCGCGGCCGGGGCGGGAGAGGAACGCCAGATCCGGCGCGCCACCCGTATGGGGCTTTGGCTGTCGCTGCTTTACGGCGTGGCGGCAATGCCGGTGCTGCTCTACTCTGAACAGATCCTGCTGGCCCTGGGGCAAACGCCTGAAGTTGCCGGTCCGGCCTCGACCTACCTGAAACTGGCAGGTTGGGGATTGTTTCCGGCGCTGCTGGTCATGGTGCTGAAATCTTATCTGGCAGCACTTGAGCGCACGCAGATCGTGCTGTGGATTACCATTCTGGCCGCCGTTGTGAATGGGCTGGTGAATTATGCGCTGATTTTTGGCAATTGGGGCGCGCCAGAGATGGGGATTCAGGGCGCGGCGATTGCGTCGATCGTGACCCAGGCCGTGTCGCTGGTTGCGGTTGCGCTCTATGCGCTTTGGGTGCTGCCTGAACACGAGATCCTGAAGAACTTTCACCGTCCTGACTGGGAGATGTTTGCCAGTGTGTTTAAGCTGGGCATGCCCATTGGCCTCACCAATCTGAGCGAAGTGAGCCTGTTTGCTGCCTCGGCTATGATGATGGGGTGGCTGGGCACCATTCCGCTGGCGGCCCATGGGGTGGCGATCACCCTGTCGGGACTGACCTTTATGGTGCATTTGGGGCTGAGCAATGCCGCCACCATTCGGGCCGGCAATGCCTATGGCCGGGGCGACCGGAGCCATATGGCCATGGGGGCAAAAGTGGTCATTGTGATGTCGCTGGTGATGGCCTTGATCGGGGTTGTCGCCTTTTTGTTGCTGCCGGATCAGCTGATCTCGCTGTTTCTCGATGCGGATGAGCCCAATAAACCTGCAATTCTGGCCGTGGGCGCAGGGCTGCTGGCGATGGCGGCGCTGTTCCAGCTTGCGGATGGCATGCAGGTGATCGCCCTGGGGCTGCTGCGCGGCGTGCAGGACACCAACTGGCCGATGGTGATTGCGGCGCTCAGCTATTGGGCGGTCGGCGTACCGGCCTCCTATCTCTTTGGTTTTCATTTTGGCTGGGGCGGCGTCGGGATCTGGTCCGGGCTGGTGCTGGGCCTCAGTTTTGCAGGCGTTTTCCTGATGCTGCGGTTCTGGCGCCACTCTATCAAGCGGACAGAACATGCTGCGCCCTCTGACAGCGCAGCATAGCAGGACCGGCCCGGCTGCCTTGTTGTTATCCGTCTTTCTGAGTCTTCATTAGCCGGTCGGCCTTTTTGCGCACCAGAACGCTGCGCAGGTCGTGCATTGTCAGCAGCAGATCATCTGTCACCGCGTCTAGTTGCGCGTCTGTCGCCCTGGTCTGGGCCCAATGGGCGGTGAGATTGAGGTGATCCACCGCCCGTTTGATATCGTCAATGTCGCGCGCCGCCAGCACGGTGCTGCGCTCTGCCATCCAGGATTCGATCTCGGCCATATCGCGCTCTGACAAAGTGCGGCCACCATGGGGTTTGATCTCGCCATTGCGGATATTCACCGCTGCGATCTGCTCCATATCAATCCGCCGCTGGCGGTTTTCCGTGTCCACCCGAAAAACAAAAGCACCGTTTTCGCGGACGCGAAAGAAATAGTCGGGCAGAGCAGCCATTTGGCGAGATCCTTTGGTTAGTTGAGTGACGCGCAGAAGGCTGCGATACGGGCGCAGGCCTCGGTGAGCGCTTCATCCGAGGTGGCGTAGCTGACGCGAAAATTGGGCGAAAGGCCAAAGGCGGCGCCAAACACCACGGCCACATCGGCCTCGGCCAAAAGTGCTGTGGCAAAGGCCTGATCATCGGCAATCACTGTGCCCTTGGGGGTGGTTTTGCCAATCAGCCCGGCAATCGACGGATAGACATAAAACGCGCCCTCAGGCGTCGGGCAGGTGATGCCCGCAATAGCGTTGAGCTTTTCAACCACCAGATCGCGGCGGCGTTTAAAGGCGAGGTTGTTTGTCGCCAGAAACTCCTGCGGCCCGTTCAGCGCCTCAACCGCAGCCCATTGGCTGATGGACGAGGGGTTGGAGGTGGATTGCGACTGCACCTTGCGCATCGCCGCAATAAGATGCTGTGGACCCGCCGCATAGCCAATGCGCCAGCCGGTCATGGCATAGGCCTTGGAGACGCCGTTGCAGGTGAGGGTGCGCTCATAGAGGCCGGGTTCGACCTCGGCAGGGGTGGCAAATTCAAAGCCGTCAAACACCAGGTGTTCGTACATGTCATCCGACATCACCCAGACATGCGGGTGGCGCATCAGCACATCCGTCAGCGCCTTGAGCTCGGCCCGGCTATAGCCCGCGCCGCTGGGATTGGAGGGGGAGTTGAAGATAAACCATTTGGTTTTCGGGGTGATCGCCGCCTCAAGCTGCTCTGGTGTCAGCTTGAAGCTGGTCTCAAGGCTGGCCTCAACCGCAACTGGGGTGCCACCGGCCAGCAGCACCATATCCGGGTAGCTCACCCAGTAGGGCGCTGGGATCAGCACCTCATCACCGGGATTGAGGCTGGCCATCAGCGCATTGTACAGCGTCTGTTTGCCGCCGGTGCCAACAGAGATCTGGGCGGGCTCATAAGACAGGCCATTTTCCCGTGCGAGTTTGGCACAGATCGCTTGTTTCAGCTCGATAATGCCGTCGGGGGCGGTGTATTTTGTCTTACCGGCCGCAATAGCTGCAACTGCGGCATCCTTGATGTTCTGTGGCGTGTCAAAATCAGGCTCGCCGGCGCTGAGACCAATGACATCCCGGCCTGCGGCCTTAAGTTCCGCCGCCATCGCGGTGATGGCAATTGTCGGCGACGGTTTTACGCGCTCTAGGGTCTTGGAGAGGAAAGACATGGCGGCTGGTCCCTGTTTGAATGTTCTTGGTATCTGTCATAGGGTGCCACTAAATCTCGATCAAGCAACATTGATAAAGACCAGAACGGAGATGGCATATGTCTGACGAAACAACGGATTGGTTCGGACCAGAGGCGGCAACGTTCGGGGATCGCGTGGCGGCTGCCCGCGAAGCCGCAGACATGACACAGGCCCAACTGGCGCGTCGTCTTGGCGTCAAGAAGACCACCTTGATGGGCTGGGAGCAGGATCTGTCAGAGCCACGCGCCAACAAGCTGTCGATGGTCTCGGGGCTTTTGAATGTTTCGATGTCCTGGCTGTTGACCGGCGAGGGAGAAGGCCTGTCGGAACCCGGTGAGCTGGATGTTGAAGTTGGCGATTTTGCCGGTGTGCTGCAAGAGTTGCGCGCCCTGCGCAACGAGATGCGCAGCAATGCCGAGCGCGCAGCGCGGCTGGAAAAGAAACTCCGTACTTTGATACAGGGGGCGACCAGTGCGTGAGTCTGACGAGGTGACCAATTTGAACGAAACCCATGAGCACCGCCTGAAACGGCTCAAGATGCGGTCGATGCGACGGGGTATCAAAGAGATGGATATTTTGCTGACGGCCTATGCGGATGCGAATCTCGCAGGGATGGATGCGCAAAAGCTGGATCTCTATGATCAGCTGCTGCACGAGAACGACCAGGATCTGTACCAATGGGTGACCGGCCAGGTGGCCGCGCCCCTTAGCTTGTCAGCACTGATCGCGGAAGTGGCTCAAACCCATCAAAATAAATAAAAACCCAGCTTAACGCATTTTTGGGGAATTTTCTGCATTCTGCTCCTTAGCAAATTCGAGTCGGAGATGCGAATGAGTATGGAAATGCCAATCGGCCAGCAGGACCGTAAAGGGTTCATGACTGGTTACCTTGAAGCGCTGGCGCTGGTGGAACGACTTCACCGGTTGTTGCTGGATGTGATCAAGGATGAGTTCGAACGCGTAGGCGTTCTGGAAATAAACGCAGTGCAGGCACTGCTCTTGTTCAACGTGGGTGACAATGAAGTCACCGCAGGTGAGCTCAAGAGCCGTGGCTATTATCAGGGCAGCAATGTCAGCTATAATTTGAAAAAGCTGGTTGAGCTGGACTATATGCACCACCAACGCTGCGAAATTGACCGTCGGTCTGTTCGGGTTCGCCTGACACCGCGCGGTCGAGAGATCCGCGATATCGTCGCGGGCCTCTTTGCACGCCACGCCGAGGGCCTGGAAGGTAAAGATGTCATCAGTCGCGAAGGCATTGCTGACATCACAGGCTCGCTGAAGCGGGTGGAAAGATATTGGTCGGATCAGATCCGCTATATCTATTAAAAACATAGGCTTTGGGGTAAAATGTCCCTGAGTGAAGACAAAAGTGGGGCAAGAATTGCACCACTATAAATCAACAAACATTGATTTGGCTGTTTGAAATCAGTCGTATTCAGACTTGAAGAATTCGGGTTGCTAGAGACCGCACTGCTTTGATCCTGACCGGATCAGCGGTGCGTTTTCAATTGTGGCGCAGGCTTTGAAGTGTCGGGCAGGCCTCAAAGGGTAGGGCAGGCTGCTACAGGTTCGATCTGGGATGCAGACGTCCCGCGCGCAGCCTCCTATAAAAAAGGCGACGTCCCGTAAGGAACGCCGCCTTTTCTGTCTGTCTGGTGTGTTGCTCAGGCTCTTGTTTAAACCCCAGCCCAGCCCCAGCGCCCTATGCTCAGGTCATGCTCAGGGCAGGCCTTTGCAAGATGAAAGACCGGGCAGGGCAGGCGCTACCAGTGACCGGTGCTTTCCATGCTGGTCCAGGGTTCTGCAGGCTCCAGCGCTTCGCCGTTCTGCAGCAATTCGATTGAGACATTGTCGGGCGAGCGGATAAAGGCCATGCGGCCATCGCGCGGCGCGCGGTTGATGGTAATGCCATTGTTCATAAGGAACTGACAGGTCTCATAAATATTGTCGACGCCATAGGCCAAATGCCCAAAGTGGCGGCTGTCGCTTGGCAGACCCTCATCGCCATCCCAATTGTATGTCAGCTCAAGCGGCGCTTCTTCCTGACCGGGAGGGGCAAGGTAGACCAGGGTAAAGCGGCCTTGCTCGCTGTCATAGCGGCGGGTTTCGCGCAGCCCCAAAAGTTCGTAAAAGGCCATGGATTTCTCCAGGTCTTTGACCCGGACCATAACATGCAGATAAGTGAGTGCCATGCGCGCATATCCTTGAAAGCGTTTGAATGCCCCGGATCTAACAGCCACAGTGCTGCAGCATGGATCGGGTACTGTGTTTCAATCAGTATTTCTACCGTTAGTCTACGCCAAAGTGGATCGATTCGCAGGGCAGGCGACAGTGTTGATTGCGTTTGACGCAGACGCTATGGCTCTTGGGCTTGTCTTATGTGGACCCAGGCCGGTATGACAGTCGCACTGACAATGGCAGTCGGAGAGGGGACATCTGTGCAGCAGTATCACGCGGCCTTGCGCCAAATTCTGGAAACCGGAGTGCACAGCAGTGACCGCACCAGAACCGGCACTCTTTCCTGCTTTGGTATGCAGGCGCGCTACCCCCTGGCGGCGGGCTTTCCACTGGTCACGACCAAGAAACTGCACCTGCGCTCTATCATACATGAGCTGTTGTGGTTCCTCACCGGCGACACCAACATCAAATACCTGAAAGATAACGGTGTCTCGATCTGGGATGAATGGGCCGATGAAAACGGTGACCTTGGGCCTGTCTATGGCCACCAGTGGCGCAGCTTCCCCAAGCTGGAGCTGATTACAGGCACCACGGGCGACGAGCCGCTGTATCGGGCGGGATCAGTGGATCAGATTGCTGATCTGGTCGAGATGATAAAGACGACCCCCGATAGCCGCCGCCTGATTGTGTCGGCCTGGAACCCGGCGGATGTGCCTCAGATGGCGCTGCCGCCCTGTCATACCCTGTGGCAGGTGCGCATTCTGGGTGGAAAATTGCATTTGCAACTGTATCAGCGCTCTGCCGATATGTTCCTGGGGGTGCCGTTCAATATTGCCTCTTATGCCCTGTTGCAGGTGATGCTGGCGCATGTCACCGGGTACGAGCCGGGCGATTTCATCCATACCCTTGGCGACGCGCATATCTATTCAAACCATCAGGAGCAGGTTGCCCTGCAGTTGTCGCGTATCCCCAAGCCATTGCCGCAACTTAGGATCAAACGTGAGGTCACGTCGATTTTTGATTTCACCTATGATGACTTCGAGATCCTGAACTACGCACCGGATCCGGGCATCAAAGCGCCTGTCGCCGTCTAAGGGCGCCCGTTTCCCGGGGGACATGGACTACTCAATGTCCTGACCCGTGCAATGTCTTCGTCTGCAGCGCTGCTCGGCGCTAGCCTGAATGTGTTTCAAGGGAGAGCCCCGAGATGATCACCCTGATTGTTGCCCGTGACCGCAATGGCGCCATCGGCAAGGACAATACCATTCCCTGGCACGCGCCCGAGGACCTAAAGGCCTTTCAGCGCGAAACCCTTGGCGGCGCGGTGATCATGGGCCGCAATACCTGGGAAAGTTTGCCCTTCAAGCCTTTGAAAAACAGGCTGAACCTTGTTGTTTCTTCCAACCCGGATGTCGCGGATGAGGTCTATGCATCGGTGGCCGAGGCGATTGTTGCGGCTTATGCTCAGGGGTATCGCCGGATCTATGGTATTGGCGGCGCAGGGATCTACCGCGAAATGCTTGAGATTGCGGATCGGTTGCTGATCACAGAGGTCGCAGTCGAAATCACCGGGGCAGATACCCATTTCCCGCAGATCAATGCGCGTGACTGGCTGCGGCTTGGCGAGACTGAGCTGCGATCGGCTGATCCCGCCTGTGTCATGGTAGAATATTTACGCCAGGTTGCAGCGGGCTGATCCTCTCTGCGCAACAGGGCCCCGTGAAAGGGCCCCGTGAAATGAGAGGCTGCTGAGATGCGAGGCGCCTGAAATTCACGCCAAAGGGGGCGGCGTTTCAGGGCGTCTTTTTTTAAAGCGCCTTGATTTCACCGGCCATCTGTCGACCATCGCGCCCTTCGGTCAGTTCATAATCAACTTTCATATTGTCTGCGAGGCCAGTCAGGCCGGATCTCTCAACCTGAGATATATGTACAAAAACATCATTGCCGCCCTCTTCGGGTTCAATGAAACCAAATCCTTTGGTGGTGTTAAACCATTTCACGGTGCCGCTTGGCATCTCCCGTGTCTCCTTCTATCTTCGCGTTGCCCTGGGCTGGCCCAGATATTATAGGTGTCACCAATCCCGGCCTCATGCAGTGCCTGACAGCGACGCAGAGCACTCGCCGATGTGTCAGCTTGACCCGGGCCAACTGTTGCACGCGGAAGAAATAAATCAAGTGCGTAGAACGAATTCTTCCTTAGATTGTGTCGATGCCGCACCTGGAAAGGAAAAACCGATGATCCTATATGGGTTAAAGACTTGCGATACCTGCCGTAAGGCGCTGAAGAAAATTCCAGAATGTCGTCTGGTGGATGTCCGGGGCGAGGGTGTTCCTCAGGATGTTCTGGCCGCGGCTCAGGCGCAATTTGGCGACAAACTTGTCAACACCCGGTCAACCACATGGCGAGGGTTGAGCGCGGAAGAACGGCTGCGGCCTGCGTTGGAGTTGCTTCAGCAGCATCCGGCCTTGATGAAACGCCCTCTGATACAAACAGATGCTGGGCTCTATTTGGGGTGGGACAAGGCCACACAAGAGGCCCTTGGCATCGCGTGAAATGCCACCCTGAATTGCTACAGTGAAACAAGAAAGGGCGCCTTTGCGAACCGCAAGGCGCCCTTTCATTTGTTTTTCGCGATTGGCCTAGGCAGGCGCTTAGACTGGCGCCTGTCCAGTTCGACGGCGCAGGAGCGCGTCTGCGGAGAGGGCTCCGGCGCCTTTCGCCACCAGGATGGCGAGAATGAAGACCCAGAAAATCCGAATATCCGCAAGGCCAATGCCTTTTATCGTCGGATCATATTCAGCAATATTGTCGAACCATTGCCCCCAGTGCGAGTGCCCGGCAACATAGACGTCTGTGAAGCTTTGCACGGCGATGAAGCCAATCATCCCGAGGGCGGCCAGGCGGGTAAACAGCCCGACCACAATAAGAAGAGGCAGCAGCAGTTCCGCCCACATGCCAGCAAAGGCAAACGCCCAGTGATACAGGGTCAGTTGGTCAAAGTCATAGCCAACGGATTCGATGAACTTGGGAAAGATCTGAATATAGGCGCCATCAGAGGGGAACAAAAAACCAAAGAGGCCGTCACCAAACTTTGTCAGGGCGGATTTCCAGAAATAGACCAGCAGGACAGCCGCAAACAGAAACCGCGCGCCGAGTGGCAGTAACCAGTCGCCGAGCCTCTCGACCCTGTCGAATATTGCATTGTGAAGCGACACAGCTGCATTCATGTCTTTACCCTTTGTTTTCTAATCCAATTATTGCGTTGCCCTGCAACAGCAGGGTCAGTGGTGCGACCAAATCAAAACCGGTCTCCAATTCAGTTGCGCGCTCAACAGCCTCAGCAATGCTGGCGCCCTCTTTCAGGGCTGTAATCCAGAGAATGCCTGCATCTGACAAAACCTGCGGAATGGGGTCGAACTCTGGTCGTGTGATCAGAGTATTCTGTGCCCCGGCCTGCGGTGTCGGGGCATCCGCTACGGTGTTGAAATGCCAGATTGCGCAAACTGGCCAGTGCGAGCGCAACAGCTGTAGCGCAGGGGCAAAGGTCACTTTGGTGGCCAGCAGGTCAGCCTCTGACAGATCCGCCAGCGCCTCAGGGGCGATTGGGGCTGCGTCGGCGGCGTGATAGGCTTGGCGCAGGGCAAGCTCCAGTCGGGCGACATCGCCAAGATAGCCAAGGTGGTTGAGCTGCGGCATGGCTTCTAGAAAGGCCGGGAACTCAGCGCCATAAAACATCATAAGCGGAGAGCTGGGGGGATGCGCGCGCAGATACAGCCCCGCAAGCCCGTCCATATTGGCCTTGCCAAGCAATTTGGCAATGACCGGAAAGGCACTGTGCATGGCCTCTGTCAGCGAGACCGCAATATTGTTGCGATAGACTGCAAAACGGCGTCCAGCGCTGGCGTTTTCCTGGTCGATCAACCCTGCAGGCACTGCCGCAGAGCCATCCATCATCGCATGGCTGAAGGCCGACTGACTAACCGTTGCGGCAGCGGAGGGGAGGTCCAAATCGCTCATACGGACAAGAGGGACGGCATGGCGGAAGAAACGGGCGTCTTTTTGCAAAGCCCAGAGAGCGCATCAGCGGCGCGGTGGGCTTCGGCTGCCAGGACAGGCCAGTCGGGAACGTCATTGTCCCATTCGATCAGCACCGGCTTTGGACCACAGCGTTCCAGCGTATAGTCGAGCAGAGCCCAGACCGGATCCACGACCGCACGGCCATGGCTGTCAATCAGCAGCGGGCGCCCCAAATCATCTTCGTCCTCATCATGGCCGCCGAGGTGAATTTCCCCAACCTGGTCGAGTGCGAAATCGTCTATATAGCCCTGCGGCGAGAAATCGAGGTTGCTGGCCGAGATAAAGACATTGTTGACATCAAGCAGCAGGCCACAGCCGGTGCGACGGCTGATCTCTGCCAGAAACGCGGGCTCGGACCAGGTGCTCTCGGCAAAGGCCAGATAGCTTGAGGGGTTTTCCAGCAGCATTTTGCGCCCGATCGCCTCTTGCAGCTGATCAATGTGGTCGCAGACCCGGTTAAGTGTTGCATCGGTATAGGGCAGCGGCAGCAAGTCATTGTAGAAATGACCGTCATGGGTCGACCAGGCCAGATGTTCGGAAAAACTGGCAGGGTTAAGCCAGGAAACCAGATGTTTCAGCCGTGCCAGATGGCTGGGGTCCAGAGGGTCTTCGCCGCCAATCGACAGGCCGACACCGTGCACAGAAATGGCAAACTGTTCGGCCAGATGGCGCAGCTGGGCGAGGGGGCGACCACCGTCTCCCATGTAGTTTTCGGCGTGAATTTCCAACCATTGCACCGGGTCAGCCTGTTCGATGATCTGCGCAAAATGCTGAGGTTTGTAGCCAACACCTGGAGCATTGGGCAGGGTTTTAAAGGCTGCGGTATCAAGCATGGCGGATCTCGTCAGGACAGAGGGCGGATCGGGGCGGGGAGAGGCGAGAAGCTGGTTTGGCCGGCTACGGCAAAGGCCGGGCACTGGGGGCGGCGGTCATGCGCAAGAGGCTCTGTACACATAGGGCAGCTCATTTAGCCCGCCAGAAAAAGGCCTGTGGCAAGAGGGCGGGCAAGGCGGCCGCCCTCTTGGCGCGTTCTAAAGCTTCTGCTTTATGCAGGCAGATCACGCTCAAGCGGCTCAAGCGAGCCCGCGCGCGCACCGCCATCCGCCATTTTTGGCAGGTCCATTTCCACGCAGGTCCCCGCATCAACCAATGTCCAGGCGTTGCCCTGATAGTCGACGGTCGAGGTGCCCGCACAGGTGGTGCCGGGACCGGCGGCGCAATCATTTTGACCAGCCATGGAGACACCGTAGCATTTTTCCTTGGTGCCGGCGGCGGCCGGCATGACGGAGGCTGCGCTCAGAGCGGCGGCGACAGCACCGGCAACGGCGAGAGATTTGGACATGTTCGACATCTCATGAATTCCTTTTGGTTTGGCTTGCTCTGTCGTGATGACATAAAAACTCTAACCCGGAGTGAGTTTGATTTTAAGTCACGAGCGCGTGTCTCACGGGGGCGTCAGCGCATGTGACATCCGTGAATGAGTTATCTATCTGTATTTAAATGCTATTCTTTGATGAAAAACGAAAGCGGCCCCCAGGTGGGAGCCGCTGTGCACCGTAAAGATGAGAAATGTTACAACAGGTCTGGCGCTGTCGCCTCCAGCGCGAGGGCCTTTGTAACATTCTCAAGGCTATCCACCCGGGTCTGCTTTTCGCCAAGGCGGCGGATCGACACGGTGCGCTCTTCGACTTCGCGGTGACCAATGGCGAGGATCGCCGGGACTTTGCCAACCGAATGCTCGCGGACCTTGTAGTTGATCTTTTCGTTGCGAATGTCAGCCTCGGCGCGGACGCCAACAGATTGCAGCTGTGCCACAACCTCATGCACATAGTCATCCGCATCTGAGGTGATTGATGCGACAACCACCTGACGCGGGGCCAGCCAGAAGGGGAGCTTGCCGGCGTGTTCTTCGATCAGAATGCCGATGAAACGCTCAAACGAGCCAAGGCAGGCCCGGTGCAGCATAAAGGGGCGATGCTTTACGCCGTCGGCCCCAACAAAGCTTGCTTCCAGCCGTTCCGGCAGGTTGGGGTCCACCTGCAGGGTGCCGCACTGCCAGTTGCGGCCAATGGCGTCGGTCAGAGTGAACTCCAGCTTGGGGCCATAAAAGGCGCCTTCGCCTTCCAACAGCTCATAGTCATAGCCCGCCGCCTTGCAGGCATCCCCAAGGGCCTTTTCCACAAGATCCCAGCTCTCATCCGAACCGATCCGTTTTTCAGGGCGGGTCGACAGCTTAATGGTCCAGTTATGGAAGCCGAGGTCGGCATAGACCTTGGACAGGAAGGCGATGAATTTTGCAGTCTCAGACTCGATCTGGTCCTCAGAGCAGAAAATATGGCCGTCATCCTGGGTGAAGCCACGCACCCGCATGATGCCATGCAGGGCGCCTGAGGGCTCGTAACGGGCGCAAGAGCCGAACTCGGCCATGCGCAGGGGCAGGTCGCGGTAGCTTTTGAGCCCCTGATTGAACACCTGCACATGGCAGGGGCAGTTCATCGGCTTCAGCGCGTTGATGGCTTTTTCGCGGGCGTGTTCTTCGTCGACTTCAACGATGAACATGTTTTCCTGGTACTTGTCCCAGTGGCCCGAGGCCTCCCACAGCTTGCGATCAACAACCTGCGGGGTGTTCACCTCGACATAGCCGTCGCGCTCTTGCATGCGGCGCATGTAGTCCTGCAGGGTGGTGTAGATTTTCCAGCCGTTGGGGTGCCAGAAGATCTGACCGGGGGCCTCTTCCTGCATGTGGAACAGCTCCATCTCACGGCCCAGCTTACGGTGGTCGCGTTTGGCGGCTTCTTCCAGCATATGCAGATAGGCCTTGAGCTTTTCTTTGCCGGTAAAGGCAACGCCATAGATCCGCTGCAACATGGAACGGTCACTGTCGCCACGCCAGTAGGCGCCGGCAATCGACATCAGTTTGAATGAATCTCCCGGCAACTGCCCGGTGTGCTGCAGGTGGGGGCCACGGCAGAGGTCCTGCCAGTCGCCGTGCCAATACATCCGCAGTGGCTCGTCACCGGGAATGCCGTCGATCAGCTCAACCTTATAGGGCTCGTCATTGGCGGTATAGAAATCAATGGCGCGCTGACGCTCCCAGACCTCGGTGGTCACAGGCTCGCGCTTGTTGATGATTTCCTTCATCTTTTTCTCGATCACGCCGAGATCTTCGGGGGTAAAGGGCTCGGCCCGGTCAAAATCGTAGTACCAGCCGTTTTGGATAACCGGCCCGATTGTGACCTTGGTGTCAGGCCAAAGCGACTGCACCGCGCGCGCCATGACATGGGCGAGGTCGTGACGGATCAGCTCGTTTGCCTGCTCTTCGTCCTTCATGGTGTGCAGCGCGATGGCGGCATCGGCCTGGATCGGCCACTGCAGATCCCAGTGCTGGCCATCAACGGTGGCAGAGATGGCCTTTTTGGCCAAAGAGGTCGAGATGTCGGCGGCAACCTCGGCGGCGGTTACGCCGGCCTCATAGCTGCGTGCATTGCCATCGGGGAAGGTGAGAGAGATTTGGGCCATATCCTGGCTGCTCCTCGTCGGTTTGGCGCCCACTGAACGCCCGGTTGCGGGTATATGTTACGGCCTTTCGTTTGGCAGGCCGATTCAGGACTGTCAAGATGGGGCAATGACGCCGCCGCGCGCCGCGTGGCCTGCGCGCGGAATACCACAGGCCTCTCCTAATCGGCCCGTTCCTAATCCGCCGGTTGCTATTGGATGCCAGCCCGGATCAGGGTCGAGAAATCGGGACCAATGCCCTGCGCGCGGGCAAGGGCGGTGATACGGGCGTTTTCAATCAGCTTGGGCAGGGACAGGCGGATGTCCAGCACACCTGCCTCATAGGCATATTCAGGCAGGTAGCCATTGGCCATGACACGCCAGTCGAGCGGCACCTCATCCACAATCGTGCGGATCATCTGAAACACCACCGTTGTGCAATTGGTGAAGACCGAGTTGTACCATTGCGGCTGCTGCGCCAGCTGGTTGGCTGCCTCAACATATTGCAGCAGGAGCGCGCGGGCTTTTTCTGGGCTGGTGCGGATGCGAAAGAGCTGCACATCCTCACCGCGGGCATTGGTGCGGGTGCCGACCACGTCGCGCTCATCCGCGGCAACAATTGCCAGGGTGTTGGTCTTAAACATATCCGCCACCGGAGAGAAGCCTCCGCCGACCTGACGCCGGACCTCGACAGACCAGGCGATATGTTCGCCATCGGAAAAACCAAAGCTCACAATCATATGCGCGATCATCTTGCCGGACCAATAGGACATGAACAGATCAACCGTCTCGAGCTGATCCAGGTCGTAGTGCCGGACCTCCCAATGGGCGTCAAAATCCTCGGGGCTGCGCCAGGTGAAATTGCGCACATCCGTAAGGGTCAGAGTGGAGCCTTCGAGCTCGCCTGTGACCTGTCGCGCCACATCCGGAGACCAGTTGCGTGCATGGGGCGGGGTCAGGCTGCCCCACCAGGTGAGGACCGTTGCCAGAGCCAGACAATAGGTGGCTAGTGCGCGCAGTCGACGGGCGCGAAACAACCCCAGGATCACAGCAGTGCCAAGAACCGCAAAGCCTGCGGCAAAGGCCCCGCGTGTCACATCACCAAAAGGCAGCCGATACCACAGTGCCAGCACGGCCCAGCAGCTTGTCAGGGTAATGAGCAAACCTAAGAGCACCAGAAAACTGCGGCTAATCACTCGTGTCATTTTGAGATCCTGGGCTATCGCGTATTCAATTTGTGCAGACTAGGCGCAGTCACCCAGAGGGGCAAGCCTGAGGGGTAAGCCAGAGGGGTAAACTGAGGGGCAAACCTGTGGGGCAAGCATGAGCGCCCGCGCCGCTGAGGCTGATCCTCCGCTGTGAGGCGGAAAGGCAATTGCAGCGCTGTCGCTTGCATGGCACATCTTGGGACAAACAAGGGAGCGTGGATAAGTGGCTGCAACACAGTTTCTCAACACAGAGCAGGGGCGCCGGATTGCCTATCACCACCTAACGGGCAGCGGCCCGACTGTGGTGTTTCTGGGCGGGCTGAAATCCGACATGGAAGGCACCAAGGCAGTGCATCTTGAGGCCTGGGCCAAGGCGCGCGGGCAGGCTTTCTTGCGGTTTGACTATTCCGGCCACGGCGAAAGCTCTGGCACCTTTGAGGAGGGCTGCATTGGGGACTGGCATCAAGATACTGTCGCGGCAGTCACGCGCCTGACCACCGGGCCGCTGCTGGTGGTTGGCTCCTCCATGGGCGGCTGGCAGGCGCTGTTGCTGGCCAAAGCCATGCCCGAGCGGATCCATGGCATGGTAATTATTGCTGCAGCGCCTGATTTTACCGAAGACGGCTATTGGGCCAGTTTCACCCCAGAGCAGAAGGCTGAGCTGGAGACCATGGGCTATGTTGAGCTGCCGAGCGACTACATGGAGCCATATCGCATCAGCAAGCGCATGATCGAAGATGGGCGCAGCCACCTGGTCCTGCGCGATAGGCTTGCGCTGCCGTTTCCGGTGCGTTGCCTGCAGGGCACGGCGGACACGGCGGTCTCGACAGACACAGCGCTGCGCTTGCTGCAACACGCCAGCTGCGCCGATATGCGCCTCAATCTGGTGAAAGACGGCGACCATCGCTTCTCTGATGACGCCTGTCTTGCGCTGATTGAGGCTTCTGTCGCAGAGTTGCTCTAGGCCCAGCCCTGTCGCGGCCGGGGTCCCTTTGAGGCCTGCTGCGATGGGGCCGCGATGGGCACAGCCACAAGAGTGATGTGAGGATGTGATATGACTATGGAGCAACGCGTGAGCCTGATCACCCTTGGGGTGCCGGATATGGAGCAGGCCGAGGCGTTTTACACCGCCCTTGGCTGGCAGCCGGTCGACAGCCCGGATGGGGTTGTTGCCTTTGATCTGATCTCGCAGACGCTGGGGCTGTACCCGCTGGATAAACTGGCCGAGGACATTGGCCTGCCGGTTGCGGAATTGGGCACCGGGGCGATGACGCTGAGCCACAATACCCGAACCCCACAGGAGGTTGATGCACTGATGGCGCGCGCTAGTGAGGCTGGCGCCGAAATCCTGCGCCCCGCATCAGAGGTCTTTTGGGGCGGATACATTGGCTATTTCCGTGCCCCCGATGGCCATATCTGGGAGGTGGCGCATAACCCGTTCGCCAAGCTATCAGCTGAGGGCGCGTTTCGCTGGAATGGCTATTAAGCTCGCATCGCATCGCTGAGTGTTGCTGAAAGATCGGTCCTGGGGAACAATCGGAAAATGCAGGCCAGCGCGGCGCGAAAACTGCAATAGCCTCTTGCTCCTGTAAGGAACTCTCCGCAAAGATATTCTCCGAGAGATCTCCCTGGGTTTGTCATTCGTAAAGGCTGGCAGGCTTGCTACCGACACGATTTCAAAGAGATGAGGGCCGCTGGTATGGAACAAGCAGGAAGTTGGGGGTCGGAGCCGGTGGTCCTTTTGCCGGGTATGATGTGTGATGCGCGGGTCTTTACGCCGCAGCTGCATGCGCTGTCCGCTCAGGCTCCGGTGATGGTCGCACCTCTGCATGGCGGCGACCGGGTTGATGCGATTGCAACGCATATTCTGTCAATGCTGCCCGAGCGGTTTGCGCTTTTGGGTCTGTCGATGGGCGGAATTGTGGCGCTGGAAATCCTGCGCCGGGCGCCTGCGCGGGTGACGCGACTGTGCCTGATGGCCACAACGCCCTTGTCGGAGACGCCGGATCAGGCTGCCATGCGCGAGCCGCTGATTGTCAGTGCCCGCACCGGTGGCCTGGAAAAGGCGCTGCAACAATCGCTGCCGCCCGAGGTTCTGGCTCCGGGGACGCGGCGGCTGGAGATCCTGAACCTGGTGCGCCAGATGGGGCTGGATTTGGGCGCCGCGCTATTTGTGGACCAAAGCCGTGCCTTGCAACGCCGTCTTGACCAACAGGCCACAGCGCGGCGTTGTCAGGTGCCGACATTGATCATGTGCGGCGAATATGACCGGCTCACCCCGGTGAAACGGCATGAGTTCCTGGCAGAGCTTATCCCCCATGCCGGGCTTGAGATCATTTCGGGCGCTGGGCATTTGCCTGGGCTGGAACAGCCGGAAGCGGTCAATCGTGCCCTGCTGGACTGGCTCGCGGCGCCAACTGGCGCCGAGGTGCAGGGCTGAGCCTGCAAGGGCAGGCGGTTGACATCAGATATTCTGCCAGAAAACCGAAAATAAATCAGAGCGTTACGGGTGAAGTCCTGCGCGGGTCTCTTTGCTGATAACTTCGGGCTCCACCACTGGTTTGCCGGTGTCTACGTCAAAAAACGGTGTCTGACGCCACATGCCGGACAGGCGCGCGGTGATCATACGGGAGAAAATACCATAGACCATGCGGGGCATCCCCTCGTTCCGGGGTGGTTTTCCAGCTCGTACCACATAGGCCCGTGCTTTAACCTTGCCGAGCGCTTCTTTGCTGTCAAACAGATCTGAGCGCAGGCCAGCAAAGGCCAGCTTGGGCTTGGACAGGGTGTTTGCAACCGGGGTGCCGCAACACCCAGCATACCAGCGAAACAGGCCTTTGGGGCCCAGCTGCAACAGGCGCAAATGTTCCGCGCCCTGTGTGATGGTCACGGCATGGGGCGCCACCTGAAACAGGTCCACCCCCTCAATTGGGTCTGGTTGCTGGTGGTAGAGCTCAGCGGCGCGGCAATCGGGGCAAAAACATAACAGTCTCAGCCCGGATTTTTGGGCGTCTGCCGGAATATGCCCGGCAAACGCGCCACAGGAACACGAAAAAGAGTGATCGCCTGTCGCCATGATGATCAGGCTTTTCGTGCTTTAGGCTTGGCCGCTGTTGTTTTGGGGGCCTGTGCCTTGGAGGCCTGTGCTTTGGAGACGGGTGCAATGGGGGGTGATGTTTCGGAGGCCGCAGGCTTGCGGCTGTTTGCATCCATGAAATCAATTACCAGCGGCCGGATGTTTTCGCGCCAGCTGCGGCCGGCGAAGATGCCATAGTGGCCCGCACCGGGCTCAACGTGGCTCGCCTTCTTGCTGTCGGGCAGGGCGGTGCACAGATCCAGGGCGGCGATACACTGGCCCGGGGCTGAGATGTCATCTTTCGCCCCTTCAACGGTTTTTACGGCCACATTGGTGATTGCTCCGATGTCGACCTTGTGCCCATCGACGACAAATTCATTGCGGGCAATTTCGCGGCCTTTGAAAACGCGTTCAACGGTGGAGAGATAGAACTCTGCCGTCATATCCATCACTGCGAGATATTCGTCGTAAAACCGGTTGTGGGCATCATGATCCGAGGACTCGCCGCGGCTGGCGCGCTGGATCTGATCCTGAAAGGCCTGAGAGTGCCTGTCCATGTTCATCGACATAAACGAAGACAGCTGCAACAGGCCCGGATAGACCTTGCGGCCAACGCCTGGGTATTTAAAGCCAACCCGCTGGATCATGGTTTCCTCAAGCTGGCCCATGGTGACACGGCGGCCAAAGTCAGTGACCTCGGTTGGGGTGGCATCCGGGTCTACGGGGCCGCCAATGAGGGTCAGCGAGGAGGGCTGTGCCTCGGGGTCCTGCTCGGCCAGATAGGCCGTGGCCGCAAGCGTAAGCGGCGCCGGTTGGCAGATCGCGACCACATGGGTGTCTGGGCCAAGTTCGCGCATGAAATCAACAAGGTACAGCGTGTAGTCTTCAATGTCGAATTTGCCTTCCGAGACCGGAATGTCGCGGGCATTGTGCCAGTCGGTGATATAGACTTCGCAGTTGACCAGCAGGCTCTTTACGGTTGAGCGCAGCAGGGTCGCATAGTGACCTGACATGGGGGCGACCACCAGCACCTTGCGGGGCTGTTCTTTACGGCCGGCGACATGGAAATGGATCAGATCCCCAAAGGCGCGTTCAACCACCGGGGTTACTTCGACGAGATGGTCCTTACCATCTTCGCAGGTAAAGGAGTGAATGCCCCAATCCGGCTTGGCGGTCATACGCTGAAATGTGCGCTCGGTGACCTCGCCCCAGGCTGCCATCCAGTTGAGCGCCGGGTTAGGCAGAGCGGAAAACGCAGGGTAAGAGGCCATCGACAAGGCACTGGCACCCAACCATTGGTTCATGTTGCGGGCGGTTTCCATCAAGTCGTACGACATCATATAACGCATATGGTTTCCTTTGGCTGGCCGCCCAAATCCCACGATTGGGGACGGAAATTCATGCAGGGCCTCGGACCTTTCGTCGCTTTGGCGTAACATGGTGAAACCAGTATTCTGCACAGCAGAAAGAGTATGGGGGATTCCTTAAGATGACAACAAGTGACGCATTGGACCTGGGCACTTCGCCGGAACACATTGAACGACTTAAGGAAAATATGGAGAAAGTGGACGAACTTTCGAAGAAGCTGGTGGAAATCATGGCCACCAGAAAGGGGCACCACCCCGGATTGGATGGTCCGAATCAGGAGTTGTTTGCACGTGCAGCAACCTCCTACTGGGCCGAAATCCTTCAAAATCCTGCTAAAATGATGGAACAACAGGTCGAATACTGGGGGAAATCTGTGTTGAATTTTGCCGAAGCCCAGAAAATTCTGGCGGCGCAGGGCCAAGATGATGCACCGGATGCAACGCTGGAAGATCGGCGGTTTGGCAATCCGATGTGGGAAAAGAACCCCTATTTCAACTATGTCAAACAGCAATATCTGACCAATTCAGCATTGATCCGGGCGGCCGTGGATGAGGTGACTGATCTGGAACCTATCGACCGCAAGCGCCTGTCGCATTTCTCTGACCAGATCATCAATATGATGGCGCCAACCAATTTCCTCCCCACCAATCCGGATGCGCTGGAAAAGGCGCTTGAGACCGAGGGGCAATCTTTGGTCGACGGGTTGCAGAACCTGGTGTCGGATCTTGAGGCCAACAATGGTGAGCTGGTGGTCCGGCTGGCGGATGAGAGCGCTTTTGAGATTGGTCGCAATATCGCCACCACCCCGGGCGAAGTGGTATTTCGCAACCGGATGATGGAGATGATTCAGTATCGCCCCACCACGGAAACCGTGCATGAGACGCCCATCGTTTTGTTTCCGCCCTGGATCAATAAATTCTACATTCTTGATCTCAAAGAGCAGAACAGCCTGATCAAATGGGTGACCGAGCAGGGCTATACGCTGTTTGTTGTTTCCTGGATAAACCCTACCGCCAAGGGCGACTATGCCGAGGTGGGGATCGAGGAATACATTGAAGAGGGCTTTTTGACAGCCTTCGAGAAGGCAAAAGAGATCTGTCGCGTCAAGCAGGTGAATGCGATCGGATATTGCATTGCCGGGACGACCCTCAGCCTGACGCTGGCGCTGATGAAAAAGCGTGGCGACAAATCGGTGAAATCCGCCACGCTGTTTACGGCGCTGACCGATTTTTCCGATCAGGGAGATTTTACACCGTTTTTGCAGAATGACTTTGTCGATGCGATCATCGAGGAGATTGGCGAGGATGGTATTTTGCCTTCTTATATCATGGCGCGGACCTTCTCGTATCTGCGGGCCAATGATCTGATCTATGGCCCGGCCATTCGCAGCTACATGCTGGGGCAGACGCCGCCGGCCTTTGATCTGCTCTATTGGAATGGTGACGGGGCCAATCTGCCGGGCAAGATGGCAGAGCAGTATCTGCGGGACCTTTGCCAGGGCAACAAGTTTGCGGATGGTGGCATCACACTGTTTGGGGAAACGCTGGAGCTGAAGGATGTGGATGTTCCCCTGATGGCGATCACCTGCGAGACGGATCACATCGCGCGCTGGAGCGATTGCTATCGTGGTGTTCAGGCGATGGGCGGGCGCAGCAAATCCTTTATCGTCTCGCAATCGGGCCATATTGCCGGGATCGTCAACCCGCCCAGTCGCAACAAATACGGCCATTACACCAATGACGATTTGAAACTGGATCCCGAGGCCTGGATGGCAGGGGCGAGCTTTCACGACGGCTCCTGGTGGCCCCGCTGGGAAAGCTGGCTGAAAAAGCGTTCGGGCAAGCAGGTCGAGGCACGCGAGCCGGGTGATTCGAACAACCCACCGCTAGAACAGGCTCCTGGGAGCTATGTGCGTATCCGTGCAAGGTCTTGATTTATAACCTTTCACGATAATTTTTCTGCACTGCAGCATGAAATTTCTTGAAATGCTGCGGTGCGGCAAGTATATATTCCTCATGCTGAAACGCGGGGTGGTCCCGAGATGGCAACCAGAGGAACCAGTTCAATGGCTAAGACACAAGATTTTACCGCTATGATGAAAGACATGATGGGTGCATTTCCAGTGGACACCTCCGCTGTAGAAGAAGCCTTCAAAAACACCGCTGCACTGAACGAAAAGCTGAGCGCTGTTGTTCTGGGCGCTGCTGAGCAGTCTTCGGAAATCTCCAGCAAATGGACCAAAGATGCTCTGTCGAAAATGTCCGGCATGTCTCAGGCCAAAACAGACCCTGCTGACTATGCAAAATCGGCAACAGATTTTGCCAGCGCTTCTGCTGAAGTTGCAGCTGAAAACATGGCTGCCTTTGCTGAAGTCGCCAAAAAGGTTCAGATGGAAACCGTTGAGCTGCTGATGGCCGCTGGCAAAGACATGGGCCAGGAAGCCACTGCCGCAGTCAAAAAAGCCACCGAC
Source organism: Phaeobacter sp. SH40 (assembly GCA_965641885.1). Lineage (GTDB taxonomy): Bacteria > Pseudomonadota > Alphaproteobacteria > Rhodobacterales > Rhodobacteraceae > Pseudophaeobacter. The sequence continues at coordinate 1,515,186 of OZ282574.1, forward strand.
GATGTGACCACTGCAGCCAAAAAAGCGGCAGCGAAATAAGCAGTCCAATTGGGCTGAACACCATGAGCCGGATCAAAGCTCCTCCCTGCCTATGATCCAGTCTCTGCGTGTAAAAAGGACAGGTCTCCTCGACCTGTCCTTTTTCGTTTGGCCAGCTCGTATTTGGCCATCTCGCATCTGGCCAGCGCACGAAGCCTACCTTGGTGCGCGCCGGAACCGGTTTGTTTTTCACAAGCTGGTTTCAAAAACAGGCTTGGGTAAAGTCGCTTATCTCGGGCACCCAGCCGCAGCTCTCATGGATCTTTTCTGCGCGGATTTGTTGGTCCAGTGTCGGGCCCTCGGCCCAGGCGCCGTATTTCTGCATCACATGTTTGCGGTTGCGCACTACATAGGCGCCGTCATGGCGGTGGCGCGTGACGATTTCCGTCAGGATTTGCTGCACTGGTACGCCAGTTTGGGCCGCGACATTATAGTGCCCACCAAGGCCGGGACGCTCAACCAGCATTCGGTAAGCGCGGGCCAGGTCGCGGCGATGGACCAGTGGCCAGCGGGTGTGAAGGCTGCCCCAGACTTCGAGTGGCACGCCGGCCGAGGCCTGTTGCAGCATTCGTGCAAAAACCCCACCACCGCTTTCATGGTAGACCATTGCAGGATGCACCACGCAGCAGTCCAGGTTTGGATCGTCCAGCAGACTGCCAGCGTTCTGCTCCATCCAGGCAAAGGTCGCAATTGGGCGGCGGACACTGGCCTCGCTGGCGATCAGGTCGCCGGTTTCGCCATAGAGCCAGCATCCCCCGGTATATAGGACACGCAGAGGCTGCCTGCGTCGCCGGGCCTCTTGGCCTATGGCCTCTATGGTGAGGGAATCAACCGCCCCCATGTCGTCATCAAAGGTGCTGGCCACCTGAATGACCGCATCGGCGTTTTGCAATGCATCGCGCCAGCCATTGGGCGCGCGCAGATCGCCCAGAACAGGCCGCGCGCCAAGGGCCGCGAGCCTTTTGGCTGAGGCCTGAGAGCGGCAAAGGCCGAAAACCTGATGATGGGCGGCGACCAGTTCGGCCGTCACGGCGCTGCCAATGGAGCCTGTGCCCCCAAGGATCAAAATGTTCAACCCGCATCTCCTGTTACTGCGGTGACCGTTGTAAAACCTCAAGTGCAGTTGAGCTCAAGCGAAATTTTGTGGTGTATCAAGTGGCAATGGTCCGGTTTGCGAGAGCGCCAGACAGGCTAGCTGGTTCTGCAGGCTTTTCTTTTGTGCTGCGCTCGCATAGTCTTTTTTCTGCAATGCATCATGTCCGGGGAGGGACAGTATGGCGGATAATGAAAAACCCCTGCTGATCAAACGATACGCCAGTCGGCGTTTGTACAACACCGAGACCAGCGACTATGTCACTCTGGAAGATATTGCGGGGTTTATCCGCGAGGGGCGTGAGGTCCAGATCGTGGATCTGAAATCGGGCGATGACCTCACGCGGCAATATCTGTTGCAAATCATTGCTGAACACGAAAGCCGGGGCGAGAATATTTTGCCGGTGAATGTGCTGAACGATTTGGTCCGCAGCTATATGCAGCCGGGTGGCGGGATGATGCCGCAGTTCTTGCAGACTTCTTTTGATATGTTGCGCGATAGCCAATCACAAATGGTCGAAAACATTTCCGCAATAAACCCCATGTCTCAGGTGCCGGGTTTTGACGCGCTGAAACAGCAGCAAGAGGCCTTTTTGAAAGCGATGACCAGCGGGCTACCGGGTGGTTTGGCTGGCGGTTTGGCAGGTGGATGGGGCGGCCCTGCTGCAGCTGAAGATACCAGCGCAAAAGAGGGCAGTGGCGAAGACCTGGATGCGATCAAACGCCAGCTGTCGGAGTTACAGGAAAAGCTGTCGAAGCTGAAATAGGCGTCAGCTGTATCAAAGGCTGGACCTGAGGACAGGACTAAAACCAAAAAGAGGCTCCGAGGTTTTCGGGGCCTTTCGTTTTTGAGGCCTGCGTGCTGGTGAAAGGCTAGAGGGCCAGGTGAAAAGGTGACCAGAGAAATTGGTGGCCTTAGGAAAAGTGGCGGGAGGCTCCCGCCTGAAAGCCGCCCCCAAAGGGGCCTCTTTCAGTTGGGCCTGGCACCGCGCCAAGGCGCGCTGCGCAACCGTGGGATGGCAAGGGCGCTTTAGGCGGCGACGCGGGCCATGGTTGCGGTAACGGCTTCAAGCAGGATCTCGGCAATCACATCCAATTCTTCCCGGCTCAAACGCACGGGCAGACGGACATCACAGGCCTGCATCAGCATCGCACGGGTTTGTGGCAGCTCTGGCAAATCCTTGATGAATTGCCAGTTCCAGAAAGCGCGGGCATTGTCGGCGGAGCGGCCAAAGATCTGCACCTTGACGCCAGCCTTGGCGGTGGCCTGAGAAAACGCGGTGATCTGATCGGCGCTCATGCCCACCAGATTGAACTGAATTGAATCCGGGGCCCGCTGCTCTGGCCCGAGAGGAGCGGGGACGTTGAAGAAAGGTGAGCTGTTCAGGCGATCCGCAACATAGTCGTGGTTTTTCAACCCATCACGCACCCTGCGGGCCAGCTCTGGCAGCTGCGGGCGAATGACCACCGCCGACAGGTTGCTCATCCGCAGATTATACAGTGGCAGCTGGTTCTGCCACGTGCCAAAAGCATTGGCCAGATCAGGGCTGTTGTCGCCTTTTGGCCCTTTGTGCTTTTGCCAGTTGTGTTCATAGGCGCCTGACATGATCACGGCACGCGCCACCAGCTCGGCGTCATCGGTGATCAGGATACCGCCCTCGCCGGCGTTGATCATCTTATAAGACTGAAAGGAAAAGCAGCCGATCTTGCCAAGAGTACCAATGTTCCGGCCGTTCCAGGTGGTGCCAAGAGAGTGGGCTGCGTCCTCGATCACCGGAATGCCACGTGCGTCACAGAGGGATAAGATCGCATCCATGTCAGAGGTATGGCCGCGCATATGGCTGATGATCACGGCCTGGATGTCGGCCGCTAGACGGGTTTCAAAATCGGCCATGTCGATGCGATAGTTTTCGCCCACTTCGCATAAAACCGGAACGCAGTCGGCATGCACCACCGCCGAAGGCACGGCGGCAAAGGTGAAGCCGGGGATCAGGACGCGGGCATCACGGGGCAGGTCCAGCGCTTTCAGAGACAGAAACAGAGCTGCCGAACAGGATGAGACGGCCAAGGCATATTTGCAGCCCAGCAGTGCCGCGAACTCCTGCTCCAAAAGCGCAACCGGTGCGTCGGCGGGGGCTGTGTAGCGAAACAGATCGCCAGACTTCATCAAAGCGTCGATGGCGGCACGGGCAGATTCTGGGATTGGCTCAGCATCATGGACATTCGGAGGCAGAGACATATTTCAAATTCCTGAATTATGGTTTTTGAAAATATAAAACAAGGAGGCGGCGCTGCCAAGGGGGCAGGTAAAATTGGGTAGTGTGGTCGGCGAAATTTCACAGATTTGTTACGATGCGCGCCAGGGGGGAGGTCCTGCGACTGGACAAAATAAAAAAACGCCCTGTCCAGGTTCAGCTGAAACAGGGCGCATACAGGGCGCATGACGGCTAGGAAATCTTTGCTGTCTTAGAGGCCGATGCGGTCGCGCAGGGCAAACCAGGTCATTGCCAGGGCCAGAAGCGGTGAGCGCATGGCGGGGCCACCAGGGAAGCTGGGTGCCGGGACTTTGGCCATTGTCTCAAACCCCTCGGCCTCGCCATGTACCGCGCGGGCCATCAGCTGGCCTGCATGAATCGCAGTGCCAACGCCATGACCTGAATAGCCAGAGGCCGACAGAACGTTGGGGGCGAGACGCGCCAGATAGGGCATGCGTTTCATGGTAATGCCCAGCGTGCCCCCCCAAGCATAGTCGATTTTTACACCTCGCAGATGCGGAAAGATTTCTGTCATCGGTTTGCGCACCACGGCCTCAATATCAGAAGGAAAGCGGTAGCCGTAGCTTTCGCCACCCCCAAACAGCAGTCGCTTATCATGGCTCATGCGGAAATAATTGACTACGAATTTACTATCAGCAACCGCTACATCGCGGCGCAACACGCGGTCTGCCTCTTCTCCCAGAGGTTCGGTCGCGACGACGAAGTTGTTGATCGGCATGACCTTTGCGGCGACCTGGCGGTTGAGGCCACCAAGATAGCCGTTGCAGGCAAGGATCAGGTGATCAGCGCGGACCTCGCCGTTGGCAGTTTTGACGCGCAGCTCTGCGCCCTCATGGATCTCAAGAACTTCGCTGTTTTCATGCAGTCGTGCCCCAGCACCTGCTGCGGCGCGGGCCAACCCGAGGGCGAGGTTCAGAGGGTGTAGATGGCCGGCTCCGTGGTCCAGCATGCCGCCTTTGTAGGCCGGCGAGGGGCACATCTGCTGGCACTCTTCTGCAGTCAGAAGCTCGACTTCGCTGTAGCCATAGTGATCCTGCAGATGACGACCATAGTCATGCAGATGCGCCACGTCTTTCTTGTTGGAGGCCGTCCAGGCAACACCGGGACGCAGGTGGCAGTCGATTTTATGCTTGCTGATAAGAGATTTCACCAGCGCTTTGGCCTCTTCCCCCAGCTGCCAGAGTTTTTGCGCCTCTGGTGCGCCGACAAGACCTTCAAGACCTTCCTGGTCCAGCCTTTGGCCGCTGCCGAGCTGACCGCCGTTGCGCCCAGAGGCGCCAAAGCCCACTCTGTGAGCGTCCAGCAAGACCACATCCATTCCGGCCTCAGCCATATGCAGCGCAGCCGAGAGCCCGGTATAGCCGCCGCCGATGATGCAAACATCGGCACGGATCTCGCTGTCGAGCCTCGGGTAAGGATCTGGCGGCGTTGCTGTCGCAGCATACCAGCTGTTGGGGTATGTGCCTTTACGGTCATTGGAGTGCAGCAGGTTCAAAGCCATTTGTTCACCATTTTGTCAGCAGGACTGTTCGCAGGGGACGGCACTGGCTTGGGAGGGTTTTTGGGGTGCACGCCATAGGGCCGCTACCACCGGGAGTTCCAGTGGTAGCGTAGTTCTCTGCGCGAAATTGAGATTAGACGTTCATCAGCAGATGCTCGCGCTCCCAGGGGGAGATTACTTGCAGAAACTCGTCATATTCGGCCCGTTTTACGGTGCTGTAGACGCGGGCAAATTCTGGTCCCAAAATCTCGTGCAGCTCGGTGGCGGCTTCAAAAAGATCCAGCGCACTGCCCATGACCTCGGGAACGTCGCCTTCACCTTCATAGGCGTTGCCTTTGAACTGCTTGCCCGGGTTCTTTTTCTGCATCAAACCAAGGTAGCCACAGGCTAGGGAGACCGCGATGCCGAGGTAGGGGTTACAATCCATACCTGCGATCCGGTTCTCTACCCTGCGCGCCGAGGGGCTGGAAAGCGGAATGCGAATGCCAGTGGTCCGGTTGTCGCGGGCCCATTCCAGATTGATTGGGGCGGCGTGGTCCTTAACGTAGCGCCGGTAGGAGTTCACGTAGGGGGCCAGTACCGCGATGCCTGCGGGCAGATGGTTCTGCAGACCTGCGATAAAGTGGTAGAAGGCCTCGGTCTCTTCGCCCGCATCATCGGAAAAGATGTTTTTGCCGGTCTCAACATCAAGCACCGAGTGGTGGATATGCATTGCTGAGCCCGGCTCGTTCTCGATCGGCTTGGCCATGAAGGTGGCAAAGCAGTCGTGGCGCAGCGCCGCTTCGCGGATCAGCCGTTTGAAATAAAACACCTCATCGGCCAGTTTGACCGGATCCCCGTGCAGCAGGTTGATTTCCAACTGCCCGGCGCCACCTTCCTGGGTGATGCCGTCGATTTCAAACCCCTGGGCCTCGGCAAAGTCATAGATATCGTCAATGACCGGGCCAAATTCATCTACCGCTGTCATTGAATAGGCCTGGCGTGCCGCTGCAGGACGGCCAGAGCGGCCCATCATCGGCTCGATCTTTTTTGCGGGATCAATGTTGCGGGCGACCAGAAAGAATTCCATCTCAGGGGCCACAATCGGCTTCCAGCCCTGATCATGATAGAGCTGCACCACGCGTTTCAAGACGTTGCGCGGGCTATAGGCAATCGGATTGCCTTCGCGATCAAAGGCGTCGTGGATCACCTGCAGGGTCCAGTCACCGGTCCAGGGGGCCGCGGTGGCGGTGGACATGTCCGGGTGCAGGGTCATGTCTTTTTCGATCCAGCCGTCTTCATCTGCCGCCTCAGCCCAGTCACCGGTGATGGTCTGGTAAAAGATGCTGTCAGGCAGGTGAAAGAAATCCTGCTTGGAGAATTTTGACGCCGGCACTGCCTTCCCACGGGCAATGCCGGGCAGGTCCGAGATGACGCATTCTACTTCGTCGAGACGACGGCCCTCCAGATAGGTTTTTGCCGCTTCGGGAAGATCGTCAAGCCAGGCTGACATCAAGTCCTCTCTTTCTTCATAAAATCTGCGAGGAAGGTTGCAATAGATAGGGAGTCGACGGGGGCATCAAGGCCTTGGGCAGCCTGATCAAGAACATCATCAGGCACGACACCCCGGCCGCGTTTCTCGATCAGCCCACCGGTGAATTCATTGCGAAACTCGGGGTGGGGCTGCAGGGTCCAGATGTGGTCGCCATAGGCGAGAACGCCATTTTTACAAAAGTCATTGCCCGCCAGCACACGCGCCCCGGTCGGCAGCTCAACCACCTGGTCCTGATGCCAGGCGTTGAGAGTCAGTGGCTTGCCATCCTGCTGATAAGTGACATGGCCCACCGCCCAGCCGCCGTCATATTTGGCAACCTTGCCGCCCAAAGCCTGGGCAATGATCTGGTGGCCAAAGCAGATGCCGGCCATGGGTTGCTTGTTGGCGTGGATCTCACGGATCAGGGCTTCTAGCGGCGCAATCCAGGCGTGATCCTCATAGGCGCCATGACGTGAGCCGGTGATGATCCAGCCATCGGCGGCTGCGGCGCTTTGCGGGAAGATGTCATCCACCACGGCATAGGTCTCAAACTCAAAGCCGTGGCCGGCCAGAAGGTCACGAAACATCTGGTCATAGTCCCCCGAAGCCTCAATGAGGTCGTCGGGAGCGTGGCCAGTTTGCAAAATGCCAATTTTCATAGTTCACCAGATTTGATCATATTTTAGCAAGCTGAGGCCAATGCCCCAGGCAATCCGTGTTTATACCGCCTCCAACCAGCTGAGCCAATGGCGCTCTTGTGGCATGGCAGCAAAGCCAGCAAGCTCCTGTCGTTTGGTCATGGCGAGGTTGCAGATCATCATCTTGGGCAGGATCCGGGCAATCAGGGCACTGTCTTCAAACAAGGCGATCGCCGCCTCCCAGTCCGCGGCCAGCTGCGGCAGACCCTCAATGTCGTAGATATTGCCGGTTGAGGCGGGCGGCGGCACCATTGCATCCTCAATGCCCAGCATGGCTGCGCCAAGCACCACCGAGAGCATCAGATAGGGGTTGATGTCGCCCCCGGCTGTCCGGTGCTCGATACGGCGCGCCTTTGGGCTTCCACTGGGAATGCGGATTGCAGCCGTGCGGTTTTCATAGGCCCAGGCGGCTCCGGTTGGGGCATGGGCACCGGGCACCAGACGCTCGTATGAGTTGCCATGTGGCGCAAAGATCAGCGTGCTGGCTGGCATTGCGGCGAGACAACCGGCAACCGCCTGGTGCAACAGCTCGGAGCCGGTCTCGGTGCCGTCGTCAAAGATGTTGCGGCCTGTCTCGTCCACCACCGAGAAATGCACATGCATGCCGTTGCCAGCCTCCTGCGCATAAGGTTTTGCCATAAAGGTGGCGGCCAGCCCGTGCTTGCGGGCAAGCCCTTTTACCAAGGCCTTAAACAGCCAGGCATCGTCGGCAGCGCGCAGGGCGTTTTGGTGGTTCAGATTGATTTCAAACTGGCCTAATCCTGCTTCTGAAATGGCAGATTGGGCCGGAATTCCCATCTCATCTGCGCCATCATAAAGATCGGTAAAGAAGGCATCAAAGGCGTCCAACTCGGCGACTGAAAGAACGGATTGTTGCGCCAGTTTACGACCCGTATGGGGATGGGCAGGGGGGCCGGGCTCGCTGCCGCTGTCGTCGACAAGATTGAATTCCATCTCGGTGGCTGCCAGGACAGTCCAGCCACGCGCCGTATAGCGCGCAAGCACCTGCGCCAGAACCTGACGTGGATCACCCAGGAACGGCGCGCCGTCTTCGCGCTCCATCACCATGGGGATCAGGGCGGAGGGGCTGTCAAGCCAGGGCATCGGCACCGGGCCACGATCCGAGGGCTTTAGGATGCCATCAACGTCACCTGTTTCAAACACCAGCGGGCTGTCTTCCACGTCGCGGCCCCAGATATCTACGTTGAGCGTCGACAGCGGCATCCGGGCAGAGCCGTCACTGAGTTTGGCCGCAAGCGTGGCAGGCATGCGTTTGCCGCGCATTTGTCCGTTCACATCACAGGCGGCAATGCGGATGGTTTTCAGCGAGGACAAATCCATGGTCGGCTCCTTGGGTGGCGTAGCGCATTTGTATCGCAGGATCTCAAATCAGCCAAGAGAATTTGATCAAAAGTTTGCGATTTGCCGCAGGCACGTAAAGAAGCGCCATAAAAAATGGCTCCCGAAGGAGCCATTTTAGCCGTGAAATTTTGATCTTTTAGCGCAGCAGGTTCGGTTTGAACTTTAATTTGGGCCGTCTGTTTGGCGGCAGGTGCCGGTTCAGCCATTTGTTGACCATGCCAAACAGGGAGATGATGACCAGCGTGAGCAGGATGAAATAGAAGGCCAGGATCGGGTAGGGCACAAAGGGGTTGAAGGTCTTGTCGGCAAAGTAGTTGGCATAATACAGCGCGTCGCCCTTTTGCTGCCAGGCGGGAAAGCCGGAAAAGAACACCAGCGTCGTGGCATGAAACAGAAAGATCGCCTCGTTGGTATAGGCAGGCCAGGCCAGGCGCATCATGGTTGGCCACATGACTTTACGAAAGCGCGACCATCCTGACAGCCCATAGGCATCTGCCGCCTCAATATCGCCTCTGGGGATCGAACGCAGGGCGCCATAAAAGATATCGGCGGAATAGGCGGCGGTGTTGAGGAACAGCACGATCAGCGCCCCGGCCCAGGCCGAAGACAGCGGGTTAAAAACGCTTGAAACACTTTTCAGGTTCAAAAACAGGAAATAGGCAAAGAAGAACTGGATAAAGAGCGGCGATCCGCGGAACAAAAAGATAAACCATTCCGCTGGTTTGCGCGCCCAGGGGGAGGCGGCGTTTTTGCCAACCGCCAGAAGATTGGCCAGCACAAAACCAGTCACAACGGCAACCACGCCAAAGTAGATGTTCCACATCATCCCCGAACCGATCAGCGTGAACTGCTCGCACAGGGTGAAATCACTGCGGGGCAACAGCCGTTCTCCATAGCCAAAGGCGCGAAACGCATAGTCCTGGATGGTTTGATAGCAGCTCATGTCGCTTTCCTTTGCGCGTCACCGCCCAGGGTGGCTTGTCCGTGAGACAACCGGTTGGTTATCCGTTTCAGCACCACTTCTGAGATCCGGGTGAAAGCGAGGTAAAAGACCAAAAGCCCGAGGAAATACCACATCCGCCAATCCTCGTGGGGGTAGGCTGTGAACTTGGCGGTCTTGCTGCCGCCCAGCTCGCGGGCCCAATAGACAATGTCCTCAACGCCCAGCAGAAACAAAAGTGGCGTGGCCTTGATCAGCACCATCCAGAGGTTGGACAGGCCCGGCAGCGCATAGGTCCACATCTGTGGCACCAGAATGCGCCAAAAGGTTTGCCGCTGGCTCAACCCGTAGGCCTCGGCCGTCTCGATCTGGTTCTGCGGCACCGCTTGCATGGCGCCAAACAGCACATTGGCGGCAAAGGCGCCAAAGACGATGGCGAATGTCAGCACGGCCAGAGTGAAGCCATAGCTCTCATGCACCCATTGCGGCGAGGAGCCCAGGGGCATCTTGGCCGCTTCGCAGACAATAAAATCGCTGCCCTGGCGAATGGGTTGATCCCAGTCGGGGCATTTCACCTTATGACGCAGATATTCGATGCCCTGATCCAGAGCGATCACAAAGAACAGGAAAAAGGCGATGTCAGGCACTCCGCGCACCACGGCGATATAGCTGCGGCCGAGCCAGCTGAGCGGCGCAAAATGCGCGCGCGCCGCCATAGCGCCACCAAACCCGAACAAGAGAGCGGTTGGGGCAGCAATGGCCAGCAGCAAAAGCACGGTGCCAAAGGAGAGATAGAATCCCATGTGCTTCCCGGTGGTGAGGTAGCAGCTCATCCACTGGAAGGTCTCCAGAGTGGAGGGATCTGAACAAAAGGAAAAAATGGCGGACCTCATCATCTGGATTGGCGGGGGGCCAAAACGTGTAAAGGGAGGCAGATGCCCCCCTTTATCAAGAGCGTAGCAGTGGGGCGTTCTGGATTACCAGGTGCCGCCAACTTCCCATTTTTCGATCAGGGTGTTCAGGCTGCCATCTTCCTTCATCGAGGTGATGGCGGCGTCGAACTTGCCACGCATCTCGTCATCGCTTTCGCGGAAGGCCATGCCGATACCACCACCAAGAGGCACATCGTCGCCTACAAAGATCAGATCCGAGGCTTCGACGGCGGGCTCAAGGTAGTCTTTGTCAGCGATAACCGCATCGGCTTCGCCAGCACGGACCGCGGCCAGTGTCTCGTCGGGGGTCGGGTATTCAACCAGAGTGGCGCCGGTGTCGACGACGTGGTTGGCCTGAATGGTGGCTGTCTGGGCGGCGATGATGCCACCGTTCAGATCCACATCGGCAGAGAGGGCTGCATAGGCCGAAGGCGAGGGAGGCGTGTAGCCCTGGGTAAAGTCCACAACTTCTTCGCGCTCGTCGGTGATCGACATGCCGGCGATGATGGCGTCATAGTTGCCGGACACCAGGTTTGGAATGATCGAATCCCAGTCATTGGTGACCCATTCGCAGGTCAGCGCGGCTCGTTTGCACAGCTCGTCGCCCAGCTCGCGCTCGAACCCGTCAACTTCGCCGTTGTCGTTGAGGAAGTTGTAGGGAGGGTAGGCGCCTTCGGTGCCAAGACGCACGGTATCCGCGAGACCCATGCCAGCAGTCAGAGCCAGAACGGCGGTGCCAAGAATAAGTGATTTCATGTTGGTACTCCCAGTTTTTGATTTACCAGTTTTTTTGATTTGGTCTTTGTCGTTTCTTTTGCACACCACACGAGAGGGGCGTCGCGCTCAGGTGCGGCGCTTTGCTCAGAGGAGTTGCGCGTGCCGGGTCGGTGTCAGAAAATTTCGCAACCGTTCTGATTGTGTATTGCCAAACACCTCATCGGCGCTGCCTTTTTCCTCGATGAGGCCCTGATGCAGGAACACCACGCTGTCCGACACATCGGCCGCAAGCCGCATGTCGTGGGTCACGATCATCATGGTGCGGCCTTCGGCAGCAAGATCCTTGATCACCTTGATCACTTCCTGCTCCAGCTCGGGGTCCAGGGCGGATGTCGGCTCATCAAACAGCAGTGCTTCGGGCTCCATGCACAGCGCACGCGCAATTGCCGCGCGTTGTTGCTGCCCACCAGAGAGCTGCGCCGGGTAGACATCGCATTTATCTCCGATGCCAACCTTGTCGAGATATTCGCGCGCCGCGCCCTCGGCCTCGTCACGATCACGGCCCAGCACGGTCACCGGTGCCTCCATAACGTTTTGCAGAATTGTCATATGGGCCCAGAGATTGAACTGCTGAAACACCATAGACAAATTGGTGCGAATGCGCAGCACCTGTTTAGCATCGCTTGGGCGGCGGGACAGCCCCTTGCCTGTCCAGGTGATGGGCTCGCCTTTAAACAGGATCTCGCCCTGCTGGCTGTCTTCAAGCAGATTACAGCAGCGCAACAGGGTCGACTTTCCAGATCCGGAGGAGCCAATGAGCGACACCACATCGCCGCGATTGGCGGTGATGCTGACACCCTTGAGAACTTCCAGCTCTCCATAGGATTTATGCAGGCTGCGGATTTCGAGTACAGGTGCCGGATTGGTCAAAGCGGTTTCGCCCAGTTGTGGAAAACTGACCCTAATTGGACCGAAAAAATGTATGAATGCAATGTTAAAACCGGGGGCTTTAAATGCGAACTAGACGAAATGGCTAAAAATAACTCCAAAACGGAAGCTGTGCGCGCTAGCTACGCGCCTTGATCTTTAGCGCTGTCAGGACCGGGCCGGGCGGCGTGGGGACGGCCAGATACTCACTGGTGGGAATATGCCGGAAACCGTTGAGGTGCAGTTTTGCGCGGGTGTCACTGTCCAGAGACGATATGGCGGATTTTATGGCGATAAACAGCTTTTCCGGGTCTTGCTGCAACGAGGTGATAAAGGGCAGGCCCGGCGTCGGTACAGTGCGTGCAATCACAGTGAGATCGTCGGCAAAGTCGTCATATTCTTCTATCATGGTCCAGGTGAGCAGATCCAGCGCGGCAAAATCAGCCTCTCCCTGCGCGACAGCGCGGGCCGAGGCGCGATGGCCGCCAGTCTCGACCAGAGCACCGGGCAGAATGTTCCGGTCCTGCATGTGAATGAGCGGAGCGGCCCAGCCGGATTGCGAGAGCGCGTCATTATAGGCAAAACGGGCGCGGTCAAAGGCCTCAAGCTGCGGCGTATGGGGCGATTTTTTTGCAACAAAAACGCTGCGATAGTAGCCTTGCGGACAATCGGGAAGGCCATAATCAGGCGTGCCAACCAGCTGGACTTCGCCATAGAGCCGGGTGCGAAAGGGGCAGCCACAGGTCTGTGCCAGCAGCAAGTCAGGAGATTGCCAGGCGACCCAGGGATCCATGTCGCGCTGCAGTGCGTCGGGGCCCTGACCAAGATTGGCGTGAATGGCGGCCCAAAAAGCATCATTGGCCGCCGCCGTTTCCGGCCGGTCATACATACCGAGATATGCAATCATGCAGAGGCCTCCACCCGTTGCCGCGCCTTGGCACTTTCCAAATCACTAACGCCCAACAGGTTTGCGGATAGCCGCATCAGGGCATCCTCGCCGGCCTCTCGCTTGCCATCCGCCAGCACCACCTGCCAGAGTGCCTCGACAACCCCGATGCGGTCTTCAAATGCAACGGCGTCTTTGATGGCGCGGGTAAAGCGCACGGTATCCGGGGCTTCGGCCTCCATGGCCTCGGCTTGCTCGCGCAAAATGATGGCGCCGCCGATATCCTGGCCATAGCGGTTGTGGATAATCCGGTCGATCCGGTCTTTTTCATCTTCAGAGTAGTTGTGGTCGGATCGTGCAATCCGCACCAACAGGGCAATGAGAGCCAGACGGGCACCGTCATCCGTCAAGGGTTCTGGTGCCGGGGCCATCAAGCGGGCCAATAATTCTTTAAACATCAAGTATCACTCGTTCTCTAAGCGTGTCACAAGTTTGGCCAGGGCTTTGGCGCGTGCGGCTTCGTTATCTGCAAATGAGAGACCCATTGCCTTGTAGGCTTCCTCAAGGATGCGAATTTCACCCTCATGTTCGTTTTGGTCCGCCAATACGACCTCCCACAGGGCGTCAAGTGCGGCCAGACGCTCGTCCAGACCCGTGGTCTCCCGGATCAGGCGGCCAAACGTATCGGTTTCCGGGGCTGCAGCGTGCAGTTTTTCGCAGGTGGCCCGCACCTTGGCAGCCTCAATGGCGTCATGCTGGTAGAGCCGTGCCAGAATGCGATCAATCAGGCTGATCTCTTCCAGCTTATAGTCACGATCCGACTGCGCCACCCGCACAAGCAACGCCCCCAAGGCCAGTTCCGCGTCAGGATCCGGCAAGGCTGGGGTCTCGGTGGGCCGGAAGGCCTGAAAGAGCTTTTTGAGCATGCGCGTGACACTCCGTCAGTTTGTGGCCGGGGCTATTGGCAAACCTGCAGGGCCGGATTTCAATCAGCGTTGGATGGATCTCTCGGACAGACAGACCCAGAAGAGCGGTGCAGAACGACGCGTTGACTGGCGCAAATGCTACGCGGTGTCACGTCAGACCTGCACCTCATTTTTTAGCCGTCATAGCCTTCGACAATCTCCATGTCACCGGTTGAAACCGGATCGCGCAGCGCTTTGGCATCTTGATAGGCAACACAATCATAACATGCTTTTGCGGTTGCGATATCCTTGAATTCAATCACAACGGTACGGGCCCGAATTTTGCCTTCGCGGACTTCTTTTGCACCGCCACGGACCAAAAATTTAGCGCCATATTCGGCAAAAGGCGCCGCATTGGCAGATACATATTCTTTGTAGCGCTCCATGTCATCGACATCGACATGTGCAACCCAATAGCCTTTTGGCATTTTTGAAACTCCCTCCGGTATCTTGGGACAAGCTGATACAGAACTGAGCTAAAGACAATGGTGCGCTGAGAGGCTTTTTCCCCGTAAGTAAGAGAGCTTTGCGCAAATTTCCATAAAAAGGTGCTCTGTACGGAAAACGCCCGCTACACAGCGGGCGTTTCCAGTATCTTGAATGTGAGTGCAGGCCCGTCAGGGCCTCAGCCGAGTTCTTGCAGACGTGACAGCGCCTCTCTAATTTTGGCTTCTTCTTCTTCGCGCAGGCTAAGGTTTGCGCGCGCTTCTACCACAACCTCATCCGGCGCCGAGGCGATGAACTTTGGATTGTTTAATCTGCCGCGCAAGCCGCCCAGTTCCTTGGCAAGTTTACCAAGGTTTTTCTCAAGGCGGGCTTTTTCAGCGTCCACATCAATGATCTCTGCCAGCGGCAAGCCAAAGCTGGCCCCCGGTGCGGCGACGCTGGCGCAGCCTTTGGGGAAGTCCTCGACCTGATCGAGGCTGACCACGCGGGCCAGTTTCTGGATCATGCCTTCATTGGCCTCCCAGGCGGCGCGGGCGGCATCATCAAACTGTGTCACCAGCATGGGGATCTTCGCGCCTGCAGGCACGTTCATCTGAGCGCGCGCCGAGCGGATGTTCTCGATCACAGTGATCACCCATGTCACCTCGGTGTCGGCGGCCTCATTGACCAGCTCCAGCCCATATGTGGGCCAGTCCTGATGCACCAGCATGGTGTCGCGCTTGGCGGTTTTGCCCCAGAGCTCTTCGGTGATGAAGGGCATGATGGGGTGCAAAAGCACCATGCATTGATCCAGAACCCAGCCGAGCGTCTGACGCGTCTCGGCAATCACGGCTTCATCTTCCGAGCCAAACAGCGGCTTAGAAAGCTCGATATACCAGTCGCAAACCTTGCCCCAGACAAAGGCATAGAGGTTAAGGGCGGCATCGTTAAAGCGGTAAGCCTCTAGGGCTGCGTCGACCTCAAGGCGGACCTTGGCAGTCTCGCCAATGATCCACTGGTTGACGGCGGCCTTTGCGTCAGGGCAGGCGTAGCCGGGTTTTGTCTCGTCATAGACCTCGTTGAAATTGGCAAAGTTCACCGCATTCCACAGTTTGGTGCCAAAGTTCCGGTAGCCGGCGATGCGCTGCATATCCAGTTTTAGCACGCCGCCCAGTGAGGCCATGGAGGCATTGGTAAAGCGCAGCGCGTCGGCGCCGTATTCATCAATGATTTCCAGCGGATCCACCACGTTGCCGGTGGATTTCGACATCTTCTTGCCCTTGGCGTCGCGCACCAGCCCATGCAGGTAGACAGTGTCAAAGGGGATGCGCTGTTCAGCGGGCAGGTCCTGATCCAGAACCGCCATCTGCATCATCATCATGCGGGCAACCCAGAAGAACAGAATGTCCTGACCCGTGACCAATGTGGAGGTCGGAAAGTATTTCGAGGTCTCTTCCGTCCATTCGGGCCAGCCCAGGGTGCCAATGGGCCAGAGGCCAGAAGAGAACCAGGTGTCGAGCACGTCGGGGTCGCGCCAGATGGGATAGGCCAGTTTGGTCGGGTCCTGAGTCGTTTCATACTCAGCCAGGGCTGCTGCGAATAGTTTGATGGCCTCGGCACGGGTCTCGACTTCGACCACATTGGCGTGGTTAAGCGGGGTCGGCAGACCGACCAGGATATCGTCGAAATGTGACTTAACGCTGCCAAAGTCTGGTGCGCAGCGGTTGGGTTCATCCCCGATCAGTAGTTTTTGCTCCCACAGCAGCCGCAGGCTTTCGACCAGATCCAGGGCACCATCGCCTTCATCATCGACAAAGCCCTCGCCAGACAGGTCAAAGCCGTACCAAACCGGGATCTGATGGCCCCACCAGAGCTGGCGCGAGATGCACCAGGGCTCGATGTTTTCCAGCCAGTGGTAGTAGGTCTTCTCGCCGCTTTCCGGGATGATCTTGACGGTGCCGTCTTTTACAGCATCCAGCGCGGGGCCAACGATCTTGTCGGTCTCAACAAACCACTGGTCGGTCAACATCGGCTCGATCACCACCTTGGAGCGATCGCCAAAGGGCTGCATGATTGGCTTGGCTTCGACATAGGGCACGACTTCGGAAACCTCAGTCTCGTTGCCCTCGTCGTCTTTCACCTTTTTGGTCTCGGTAACCATCACGGCGAGGCCTTCAGCGGTGATGTCGGCAATCACGCGTTTGCGGGCCTCAAACCGGTCCAGGCCACGGTATTCTTCCGGCACCAGGTTCATCGCGGCGATGCTGGATTCGGTAAAGCTGGCCTCGCCATTGGCAATCGCCTGAGCGGTTGCGGCTTCCTCAATATAGGGCGCGCCATCGCTGCGCATATTTGCCTTGGTGTCCATCAGGTTATACATAGGAATGCCGCCACGTTTGGCGACCTGATAGTCGTTGAAATCATGCGCGCCGGTGATTTTCACCGCACCAGAGCCAAAATCCTTATCTGGGTATTCATCCGTGATGATCGGGATCAGACGGCGCTGCGCCTTTGGGCCAACCGGGATTTCACACAACATGCCGACGATGGGCGTGTAACGCGCGTCCGAGGGGTGCACAGCAACCGCGCCGTCACCCAGCATGGTTTCGGGCCGTGTGGTGGCGATGGAGATATAGTCGCGCTCTTCTTCCAGCGTGACAGTGCCGTCCTCGTCCTTCTCGATGTAGGTGTAGGTTGCACCACCTGCGAGCGGGTATTTGAAGTGCCACATGTGACCGGGCGTTTCGATGTTTTCGACTTCGAGATCCGAGATCGCGGTTTCAAAATGCGGGTCCCAATTGACCAGACGCTTGCCGCGATAGATCAGACCCTTGTTGTACATCTCAACAAAGACCTTGATCACGGCATCGTGGAAATTGGGCGAGTTCTCGTGGCCCACGCGGGTGTCACCCTGCGCGCCGGCCATGGTGAAGGCGGTGCGGTCAAAATCACAGGATGCGCCAAGGCGTTTCAACTGCTCAATAATCGTTCCGCCGGACTGCTCTTTCCATTCCCAGATCTTGGCCAGGAAGTCAGGACGACTGAAATCAGTGCGTTTCTTGCCCTCTTTGGCCAACTCGCGCTCGACAACCATCTGCGTGGCGATGCCCGCGTGGTCGCATCCCGGCTGCCAGAGCGTGTCAAAACCCTGCATACGCTTCCAGCGGATCAGAATATCCTGCAGCGTGTTGTTAAAGGCATGGCCCATATGCAGCACGCCGGTGACATTCGGCGGCGGGATCATGATGCAATAGGTCGAGGCCTCGGGCCTGGCATTGGCGCCTGCCTTGAAGCAGCCGGCCTCTTCCCAGGCTTTGTAAAGGCGGCTTTCTGCTTCGGCCGCGTCGAATGTCTTGTCCAGTGCCATGAGGGTCGTCCTGCGTCGGTTGAATAGGGGGTTGTTGAACCCAATAACGAATGGGCGCGCAAAGGGAAAGGGAAAGGGAAAAGGAAAGGGATGGCGTGATATGGTCGCTGAAATACCAAAGGCCGCGTGACTGCGTTCAGGCAGGCAGCCAGGCGGGCAGCTAGGCAGGTAGCTAGGGGGTGCGGTCCAGTTTGGTGGCCAGATGGATCAGGCTCTCTGAGGATTTCACACCGCGCGCGTCGCCAATGCGGTCGATGGTCTGGTCCAGATCAGCCGTGGTCTGCGCCACCACCTGCGCCAGCAGGTCAAACCTGCCGGATGTGGTATGCACCACCTCGACACCAGAGAGACTGCGCAGGCGCGCCAGCACGTCAGGCCCCGCGCGTGGCTCAATCGAGATAAGCACCGTTGCCTGCAGCGGCGGGCGCATGGCCGCAGAGCTGCGCAGGGTATAGCCCTGGATCACCCCGGTGTTTTCCAGCCGTTCAATGCGCGCCTGAACCGTGGTGCGGGCCAGGCCAAGGGCGCGGGCCAGATCTGCAACCGGACGCCGGGCGTTGTCTCGCAACAGGGCCAGGAGCTGTAGGTCGGTTTCGTCGTTTTTCATGAGATTCCTGCGATGTGGCGATATTTTTCGTCACTTTAGGCGGAATGCCGCAGGAAATCGACGCCAAAGCGCCGGAAAATGAGGGAAACACATATGAGGCTTTCCCAGATGCAGCAGATTCCCCCCCTTTGGCTTGACCCTGAAACACATCTGGCGCGGGGCAGGCCTGACCTGCCGATCCTCTATTTCTCGCCACAGGTGCTGCACCAGGTGGCCGAGCGGTTTCAGACGGGCTTTAACGGGCTGGTGACCTATGCCGTAAAGGCCAATCCGCATCAGGCGGTTCTGTCCAATCTGGTGGCCGCAGGTATTGACGCCTTTGATGTCGCCTCGCCGCTTGAGATGCAGGCGGTGCGTCTCGCCAGTGCGGACGCCGCAATGCACTACAATAACCCGGTCCGCTCACAGGCTGAGGTTGATGCCGGCATTGCCCATGATGTGGCCAGCTGGTCGGTGGATGAGATGTCTGAACTGCACAAACTGCACGCAGTGCCGCGCCATAAGGAAATCGCGGTGCGCTTTGCCCTGCCGGTTGCGGGCGCTGCCTATGATTTTGGCAGCAAATTTGGCGCGGCTCCTGCGGAGGCGATTGCGTTGTTGCAGCATGTCGCGGCCGAAGGCTGGACGCCGGCGCTTTGTTTTCATCCCGGCACCCAATGCGAGGATGCCGCGGCCTGGGTAAAGTACATTCACGCCGCCAAGGGGATTGTTGCGGCCTCCGGGGTAAATATCGCGCGGCTGAATGTGGGCGGTGGCTTTGCCGCCAACCGGGATGGGCTAGCTCCGGATCTGGATAAGGTTTTTGCCG
Organism: Phaeobacter sp. SH40; assembly: GCA_965641885.1. Taxonomy (GTDB): domain Bacteria; phylum Pseudomonadota; class Alphaproteobacteria; order Rhodobacterales; family Rhodobacteraceae; genus Pseudophaeobacter. The sequence goes on from OZ282574.1 coordinate 1,534,242, forward strand.
CCATCAACCAGGCGACCGCCGAGGCCTTTGGCTCTGAGCCACCGCAGCTCATCTGTGAGCCGGGGCGCGCCATGGTGTCCGAGGCCTTTACCCTGGCGGCCCGGATCAAGGGTATGCGCCGGGGCGGTGAGGTGGTTTTTCTCAATGACGGGATTTATGGCGGCCTGGTGGATATCCGCGACATGGGCCTGCCGGGCCGGGTTGAGGTTGTGAGCAGTGCGGGCAAGCACCGCGCCGGTGTCCGTCGCCCTCGGGTGGTCTTTGGTCCCACCTGTGACAGTCTGGACCGGCTGCCGGATGGCCTGCCGCTGCCTGATGATACTGAAACAGGCGATTATGTTCTCTTCCCCGGTTTGGGCGCTTATTCTTCCGCCATGAGCACGCAGTTTAATGGTTATGGTCTCTCTGACGTGGCGACGGTGATAGAGCTCTCTGGACAAGCGCGCGTCTGAAGCTAATGTCCCCTTGGAAAGCACCAGCCAGCGCGAACAGGGGGCGAGCATGGAAAAATTTGGGAAAAGTCAGCCAGTCAAACGGGTCGAGGATGTTCGGTTCCTGACCGGCCATGGCCACTACATTGAAGACTGTGCTCCTGCGGGCGCTTTGCGGGCCTGGGTTTTGCGTAGCCCCGTTGCTCACGGCACGATCACCGCGCTTGACCTGGACGAGGCCCGCGCAGCTGACGGGGTGCGGATGATCGTCACGCTGGCAGACCTGCAGGCGGCGGGTCTGACCACCACAATGGATGCCACTGTGGTGAAAAATCGCGACGACACTGACGGGGCTGCGCCTGCGCGCCATATGCTGGCAGGTGAGCGGGTGCGCTTTGTTGGGGAGCCAATTGCCGTGGTGATTGCCGAGACACTGGATCAGGCCCGCGACGCGGGCGAGCTGATCCTGCTCGACATTGAGGATCTGCCGGTCAAGCTGGACCTGCATGCGGGCGGAGAGCCGTTGCACGCCGAGGCGCCTGACAATAGCGCCTTTGACTGGGGGATGGGCGATGAGGCCGCAACCCAAGCGGCCTTTGACGCGGCAGCCCATACGGTGGCGCTGCAGGTCGAGGACAATCGCGTTATCGTCAACCCGATCGAGCCACGCGGCTGCTTTGCCAGCTGGGAAGAGGGGCGTTTGCACTTTACCTATGGCGGGCAAGGCGTCTGGGCCGCCAAGGCGCAGCTCGTCGACAAGCTGGGCCTGGAAGAAGCACAGGTGCATGTGGTCACCCCCGATGTCGGCGGTGGCTTTGGCATGAAGGCAATGACCTATCCGGAATATTTTGTTGTGTCCTATGCAACCAAGGCGCTGGGAGAGCCGGTGTTCTGGATGTCGGACCGTACTGAGGCGATGCTCAGTGACAACGGTGGCCGCGATTTGACCTCGCTGGCTGAACTGGCCTTTGATGAGGATCTTAAGATCACCGCCTACCGGGTGCAGACCCGCTGCAATCTTGGGGCCTATAACTCGCAGTTTGGCCAGCCGATCCAGACGCTGCTGTTCAGCCGGGTGCTGGCTGGGGTTTATGATATCAAAACCGCCTGGCTGCAGGTGGAGGGGATCTATACCAATACCACGCAGGTTGATGCCTACCGTGGCGCTGGGCGCCCCGAGGCGATCTATGTGCTGGAACGGGTGATGGACCGGGCTGCGCGCGAATTAGGGGTGGATCCGTTTGAGCTGCACCGGCGTAACTTTATTGCCCCTGCGAACTTCCCTTATGCCACCGTGACCGGTGAAAGCTACGATGTGGGCGAGTTCAATATGGTGCTGTCACGTGCCGTTGAAGAGGCGGATATGGCCGGGTTTGCCGCGCGGCGTGCCGCCGACGAAAGCGACGGAAAACTGCGTGGCGTTGGCTTGTGTTACTATATCGAAAGTATTTTGGGCGATCCTTCGGAAGGTGCAGAGGTGGAATTTCTTGAGGATGGCCGGGTGAACATCTACGTGGGGACGCAAAGCAACGGGCAGGGGCATGAGACCGTCTATGCCCAGTTCCTTGCGGACCAGACGGGTATTCCCGCCGAGATGATCTCGACCATTCAGGGCGACAGCGACCGCATTGCCAAAGGGGGCGGCACTGGTGGATCACGCTCGGTGACCACCCAGGCCAATGCGACGCTGGCGACGGTGGATGTGATGGTTGCAGCCTTTACGCCCTTCCTGGCCGAGGAAATGGGTGTCGAAGAAGAGGCTATAAATTTTGATGGGGAGACCTTCCGGGCGCCGGGCTCTAACCTTACACCGTCGATGCTGGAGGCCGCTGATATGGCCCGCGCGCAGGGGCGGGTTGAGTTGCTGCGTCACGCGGCGCGGGCGCAGCTGCCTGGGCGCTCGTTTCCGAACGGCGCTCATATTGCCGAGGTTGTGATTGACCCGGAGACCGGGGTGTCTGTTGTGGACCGCTATACGGTGGTTGATGATTTTGGCAATCTGATCAACCCGATGCTGGCCGAAGGTCAGGTGCATGGCGGGGTGGTCCAGGGGCTGGGCCAGGCGATGATGGAGCATGTGGTCTATGATGACGAGGGCCAGCTGCTGACGGCCTCCTTTATGGACTACGCGATGCCACGCGCCCGTGACGTACCGATGATTGGCTTTACCTCTGAGCCGGTGCCGTCAACCGAGAACCCGATGGGGATGAAGGGCTGCGGCGAAGCCGGAACGGTTGGTGCGCTGGCAGCGGTGGCCAATGCGGTACAGGACGCGACCTGGAACCGTGGACTGCGGCAGGTGGACATGCCGTTCACACCGCTGAAACTATGGGAAGCTTTGAGGGATGGTACTGAAGCGGCTTAGCAAATACCTGCTGGGATGGGTCGGGCGCCCCTTGCGCTCGGAGCATTCTGGTGAAGCAAAGCTGCGAGGGCCGCAGGCCCATGTGATCATTCTGGATGGCACCATGTCGACCCTGGAGCCGGGGCATGAAACCCATGCCGGCAGGCTGTATCAGATGTGTCGCGAGATGGGGGCCGAGGTCTCGGTCTTTTATGAGGCCGGGGTGCAATGGACCGGCTGGACAAGCGCGCCGGATGTCATGATGGGACGTGGCATCAACCGCCAGATCCGCCGGGCCTATGGCTATCTGGCCTCGCGCTACCGGCCTGGCGACCGCATTTATCTGATGGGGTATTCGCGGGGGGCCTATGCGGTGCGCTCGCTGGCTGGCGTGATTGGCGAAGTCGGCCTGTTGCGGGCGGAGCATGCCACAGAACGCAATATTCGCACCGCCTACCGGCATTACAAGCAGGCGGGATCTGCTGAGGTTGCCGCTGATTTCCGCAGGATTTTCTGTCACAGCAAGACCGACATAAAGATGATTGGGGCCTGGGACACGGTAAAGGCCTTGGGCCTGCGCCTGCCACTCTTGTGGCGCTGGGCTGAGAGCCGCCATTCGTTTCACAACCATGCGCTTGGCGAGCATGTGAAAAATGGCTATCACGCGCTAGCGCTGGATGAGACCCGCGACGTTTTCAAACCCGTTCTTTGGGTCTGCCCAAAGGGCTGGAACGGGCGGATTGAGCAGGTCTGGTTTCACGGTGCACATGGCGATATAGGCGGCCAGCTGGCCGGGCATGAAGAGGCGCGGCCTCTGTCCAATCTGCCACTGGTCTGGATGCTGGAAAAAGCCGAGGACTGCGACCTGCCTCTGCCACAAGACTGGCGTATGCGCTTTCCCGTCAATCCCAAGGCGCCGTCAATCGGAACCTGGCAGGGCTGGGGCAAGATCTTTTTGCTGCGCAGCAGGCGTCAGGTTGGGCTGGATCCCAGTGAGAGATTGCACAACAGCGTTCAGGGGGTTGAGATGCACAAAAAACAAACCGGCTGGCTCTCTGGGCTGACGGGGAATGCCCCCTAGGCTTCCTGCGCGGCCGCCTGCCAGGTCGCCAGCCAGGCCAGAGAGCCAGACCTCCAGCCAAACCACAAGCTAGGTCTTCTGGTTTCCCCTGACGCAAAAGGGCGAGGGGGGCAGGTTGTCTGGCCTGTCCTTGCCGAGAGACTGCCTGAGCTGTTTCGCTAGTTTTTCTTGCCAGAGATATTCATTACAATGCAGGTGGTTGAGCCGGTCGCGTAGAGCTTGCCGTCTTGCACCCCGCGGATTTCGCCATGGGCGACACCGGTTGAGCGGCCAACGTGGTCAATAGCGCCAACGCAATCTACAGTCGTGCCAAGCGGAATAGACCGCAGGATATTGATCTTGTATTCCAGCGTTGTATAGGCAGACCCCTTTGGCACGGCCGTCATCACAGCGCAGGCCATGGCGCTGTCCAGCAGGGTGCCGTACCAGCCACCATGCACGGTGCCCATCGGGTTCGTCACCGAGAACTCTGGCGTGCCGCGAAACACCGCGCGGCCTTCGGAAACCTCATGCAGAGTATAGCCCAGCTGAGCGCCAATGGGCGGGCCGGGCAGGCGTCCGTCAAGAATGCCCTGCATGAACTCAAGCCCCGACATCTGGGTGACTTGCTCCATCGACAAAAGATCATCAGGAGTTTTTGCGATTACCATGTCACGGCCCTTTTGTGCTTATCCAACGGAACACTCAGAGGCAGGCGCCTCAGTGCGTTCCTTTTTGGAATGACCTTAACGGGCGGGCTGAGGTGGCAACAAGCTTTACGCTACGTTCTCCAAAGCGACCTTTGGAGACAGGCCAAGGGCAAAGCAGACATCGCGGGTAAGTTCAGGGCGGTTGAGCGTATAGAAATGCAGCTTTTGCACACCTTCCTCCAAAAGATCAGAGCAGAGCTCGCTGCAGATCGCCGTGGCCAGCAAATCCTGACGATCATCGCGCACAGCTTTGTCAAAGGCATCATCCAGCCAGGTCGGAATGACGGTGCCGCAGCGCTTGGCAAAATTACGGGCGCCTTTCCAGTTCTCAATCGGAAAAATACCGGGCACCAGTGTGTCGCCATCGATCCCGGCCTTGGCGCAGGCATCGCGAAACCGCAGGAAGGTCTCGGCCTCAAAGAAGAACTGGGTGAGCGCCTCACTGGCGCCGGCATCCAATTTGCGCTTTAGCCAGTCAACATCGGCCTGGGCATTTGCCGCCTCGGGATGCGGATCCGGGTAGGCGCCGACGCGCAGGGTGAATTTTCCAGTCTCCGCAAGGGCTTCGATAAGCTCTACTGAGTTGGCAAAGCCATCGGGATGCGGTGTAAACTGGCCTGTGCCCTTTGGGGGGTCTCCGCGCAGAGCGACGATTTCATTGACACCGGCCGCGGCAAAGTTCTCGGCCACCTCAAGGGTTTCGGCCTTGCTGGCGTTTACACAGGTGAGGTGCGCTGCCACGTTCAGACCAGAAGAAGAGTGCAGCGTCTTGACCGCATCGCGGGTCAGATCCCGGGTGGTGCCACCAGCGCCATAGGTGACCGACACAAAGCGTGGATCAAGCGGCGCCAGAGTTTGCACAGTGTCCCAGAGCCGGAATGAGGCCTCAAGAGATTGCGGCGGGAAAAACTCAAATGAAATCTCAGGGCTCGTCATGACTTTGGTCTCCAGTGGATTTCACCCCTTGTTGCACGTGCGGCATTGTGAGACAATTTCATAATTCTCAAGAACAACATGAGCTGAGTTGAAGTAATGCATATCGAGTTTCGCCATCTGCGCACCATTAAGGCCATTCATGAGGCCGGTGGGTTGGCCCGGGCGGCAGAGCAGCTCAACATCACCCAAAGCGCGCTGAGCCATCAAATCAAAGGCCTGGAAGATCAGGCCGGGGTGGAATTGTTCTTGCGCCGTTCAAAGCCCATGAAGCTGTCGGCGGCGGGTCTCAGACTGTTGCGCCTGGCCGAGCAGGTCTTGCCGCAGGTTGAGGCGACCCAGGCCGAATTCTCCTCTTTGCGCGACGGTCATGCGGGGCGGATGCATATCGCCATCGAGTGTCACGCCTGCTTTGAATGGCTGTTTCCTGTGCTCGAAGGCTTTCGCAAAAGCTGGTCTGACGTGGATGTTGATATTCGTCCGGGCCTGGCCTTTGACGCGCTGCCGGCCTTGTTGAAAGAGGAGGTCGATCTGGTGGTCTCGTCTGACCCCGAAGATATTCCGGGCGTCGATTTCATCGAACTTTTTGACTATAAGGCGGTGTTTGTCGCCTCCTCACAGCACCCGCTTGCCAAGAAAGCCTATATCGACGCCGAGGATTTTGTCGACCAGACCCTGATCACCTATCCGGTGGATAAAACCAAACTTGATGTGTTCAGCCAGTTGCTGATCCCGGCGCGGGTTGAACCCAAAAGCATCCGCCAGATTGAGCTGACTGCAGTGATCCTGCTCTTGGTTGCCTCAAACCGCGGGGTTTCTGTCTTGCCGGACTGGGTGGTGCGCGAGGTGAAATATTCCTCGGACTACGTGACGCGCCCTCTGACCAAAGGCGGCATCACCCGCAGCCTTTATGCCGCCATTCGCAGTGATGACCGGGAGAAACCCTATATGCAGGAACTCATCCGCCTGGCCAAGGTCGAGGCGCGAAAGCTGCAGCAGCAATAGGGCTGTGCCTCCGCCCCAGCCGTGATCTCGGGCGGGGCGGAAGCAGATCAGGACCTCAATCAGACCAGTTTGACGATCTGCTTGCCGGTGTTGCCGCCGGTCAGCATCGACATAAAGGCGGCAGGGGCGTTCTCCAGACCCTCGGCGATATCTTCTGCAAAATGCAGCTCGCCCTTGGCGACCATGGGGGCCACTTCCTTTAGGAAGTCAGGGTAGCGGTCGAAATGGTTGGAGATGATAAAGCCATTCACCGACAGAAACTTCACCAGGATGTTGCGCCAGATGTTTGGCCCGGTGAGAGCCTGATCGCTGGCGCCTTCGCCCAGACCGCCTGCATTGTACCAGGCAATCATGCCGCAGATCGGGATGCGGCCATTGGTATTCATCAGTGGCAGAACCGCTTCCAGTACCTTGCCGCCAACGTTTTCAAAATAGATGTCGATGCCTTTGGGGCAGGCCTCTTTCAGGTCTTTGCGCAGCGCGCGGGCATCGCCGTAGGCACGGTGATCCAGGCAGGCGTCAAAGCCAAAGGTCTCAACCGCCATTTTGCATTTGTCCGCGCCACCTGCGATGCCAACAACGCGCAGGCCTGCCTTTTTGGCCAGCTGTCCCACCATGGATCCCACGGGGCCCGTTGCAGCCGCAACAACCAAAGTTTCACCCGCCTGGGGCCGCCCATAGGCCGACAAGCCATGCCATCCGGTAAACCCTGGCATGCCCAAAACGCCGAGGGCCGCGGTGATCGGGCCTTGTTTTGGGTCCAGCTTGCGCAGCTCTTTGGCGGGCAGGCAGCCATGGCTGGCCCAGCCGAACATGCCAAAGGCAAAATCACCAACCTTGAAATGGGGGCTGTTTGAGGCGAGCACTTCGCCTACGCCACCGGCCTCCATACAGCCACCAATTGGCACAGGGGCGGCATAGGATTTGGCGTCATCCATACGTCCGCGCATATAGGGGTCCAGCGACATATAGTGCACCTTTACAAGAACTTCGCCTTCGCCGGGCTGCGGCAGTGGGCTGCTCTCCAGTCGAAAATTCTCCGGCGTGGGCGCGCTCTCGGGGCGGCTAGCCAGAACGATCTGTTGCATCTGTGCGGACATTGGTCTCTCCCTGTTGTGGTCTGGTGCAGGCTGTCGCCTGCGTGGCTCGTTTTGTGAACTGTGTCGTTCAGTATTGTCTTTGACAACTACCGCCCGCCTGTGACCCTGCGGAAAAACCTCTGCAGCCCCTTGGCGAGATGCCTGGCTTTCATGAGGTATTCACCCTTGGCAAATGGGGGCTTGCGGCGTATAGGCACGCATTGACCGACATCTCCCCGAGCTCAACAGGATCCAGCAAATATGATTGGCAGCGCAAACCTCAATGTGATGATCAAAGCCGCCCGCAAGGCTGGCCGCTCCCTGGCGAAAGACTTTCGCGAGGTCGAAAACCTGCAGGTCTCGCGCAAAGGGCCCGGAGACTTTGTCTCCAAAGCAGATATCGCGGCTGAAGCGATCCTGAAAGAAGAGCTGATGGGCGCACGCCCCACCTATGGCTGGATGGCCGAAGAAGGTGGCGAGACCCCGGGTGAGGATCCGACCCGTCGCTGGATTGTTGATCCGCTGGATGGCACCACCAACTTTTTGCATGGTTTGCCCCATTGGGCCGTCTCCATCGCACTGGAGCACAAAGGCAAGATCATTGCCGGTGTGATCTATGACCCTACAAAAGATGAGTTGTTCTTTGCTGAAAAGGGCACAGGGGCCTGGATGAATGAAAGCCGGATCCGTACCTCTGGCCGGAACCGTCTGATTGAATCCATCTTTGCCACTGGACTGCCGTTTGCTGGCCGTGCGGATCTGCCTGAAACACTGCAGGACCTTGCGCGTCTGCTGCCTGCCTGTGCCGGTGTCCGCCGCTTTGGCTCTGCCGCACTGGACATGGCCTACGTGGCGGCCGGTCGTTACGATGGTTTCTGGGAGCGTCGTCTCAAACCCTGGGATCTGGCTGCCGGCATTATCATCGTGCAAGAGGCAGGTGGTCTGGTCGAAGCCCTGAACCCCACTGACAGCATCGTTGAGTCCGGAGAGGTAATCTGCGCTAACGAGCCGATCTATGAAAGCTTTGCCAAGGTCATCCGGAAGTAAACTCCCGAGCCTCGGTACTGTTGTGATAAATGGCGCGTCCCCTTTGGGGCGCGTCTTTTTTGTAGCAGCTCTTCAATTATGGCCTGGATGCCGCTGCGTTGCGTTGGTTCTTGCCGAGCGTGCAAAGGCTCTGCAAAGGCATTACTGCGAGGCACGGCCCGATCGCCTATTTCCCCCAGGGACCGGGGGTCTTTTTCTTGCGTGGCAGGCGGGGGACGCGGGTCACACTATAGGTGTATTCTGTCTTGGGATTCGGCGGCTGTCCCTGGGTTTTGCTCCAGTAGGACGCGCCACCGCGTATTAGCCAGAGCGGCAGAGTGAAAACCAGCCCGACCCCAAAGCCGCCCGCATGGGCCCAATAGGCAACGCCGCCCTCATCCGGGTTGGCGCCAATACCACCAAAGATCTGCAACGCCAGCCAAAGCCCCAGCATCAGCGAGGCGGGCACGGTGATGACACGGAAAAACACGATGAAAATCAGCAGCACATCAACCCGCGCTTTCGGGAACAGCAGCAGATAGCCCCCCAGCACCCCCGCAATGGCGCCAGAGGCACCGATGGTCGGCACCTGCGACTCCGGGGCCGCCAAGACGTGGATCAGCCCGGCGCCAATGCCGCAGGCCAGGTAGAACGCAAGAAAGGGCAGGTGGCCCATCTCATCCTCAAGGTTGTCGCCAAAGATCCAGAGAAACAGCATATTGCCGCCCAAATGCATCAAGCCACCATGCAGGAAGACCGAGGTAAACAGCGTGGCGGTACCTTCGCCGCGCGATATTTCAGCCGGTATGATGCCGTAGCTCTGATAAAACTGCATCAGGGCCTGCGGGGTCGCATGCGCGCCGTAAAAAAACATATGGACGAGGACATTCACTGCAATCAGGCAATAGACAACATAGGGCGTGCAGTCCGAAGGGTTATGGTCGCGCAGTGGAAACATTTCGGGACGCTGGGCCGTTTTCAGCCCAGCGTCAAGAGGTTATGGTGCCGCCCTGTGCTTAACCTTCGCCGCCAAGAAGGGCCGCGTTACCACCTGCCGCGGTGGTGTCGACACAGATATGGCGCTCGGCCAGTACGCGGCCGCGATCCGGCTTGCCGGGGATCAAGGGCAGGATCGGGCCCGCACGTTTTGCCAGGCTGCGCTCTATCTCACGGCCCTTTGCCTCATCACCCCACCACAGCACGCCCGCGATCCCCTGAATGAACTCCAGACGGTGCAGATCAAACATACCGTGGGCCTCAATCGCGGTGCCCCCGAGGCCAATCACCTGTTTTGCCTGTGCCGCAGCCGCCTCAGCGCCCGGCCCCATGCACAACAACGGCGCGCGGGCCGAGGTCGTCAGGCGGTTGGACTCACCGGTGGGGCCGGGCAGCGAGGTGGTGACGGGGCGCCCCGGAGTCCCAGTTTCTCCGGGCAGGTCTGCGATTGTCTCTCCCCATGTCTCAGAGGAGATCTGGCGATCCGGTGCGCAAAAGCGCGCCAGATAGTTCGGCCCACCCGCCTTGGGGCCGGTGCCGGACAGTCCCTCGCCGCCAAAGGGCTGGCTGCCAACGATGGCGCCGATCTGGTTGCGGTTGACATAGATATTGCCGGCGTGGATGCGGTCACAGACGTGCTGCACCCGGTCATCGATGCGGGTGTGTAACCCAAAGGTCAGCCCATAGCCGGTGGCGTTTATATCGCTGATGACCTTGTCCAGCTCGTGTGATTTGAAGCGGGCCACATGCAGCACCGGCCCAAAGATTTCCTGCTCCAGATCGCCGATACCTGCGACCGCGATCAGGGTTGGCGCCACAAAGGTGCCGCCCTGCGGCGTGTTCATCTCTTTCAGCACCCGCCCGTCGGCGCGGGCCCTGTCGATATGGGCCAGAATGCCCGCGCGCGCTGCGGTATCAATCACAGGGCCGCTGTCAACGTTGAGATGCCAGGGATCGCCAAGATGCAGCACATCCATTGCGCCCTTTAACATGGTCAGCACGTCATCCGCGATGTCTTCTTGCAGATAGAGACAGCGCAGCGCCGAGCAGCGCTGGCCTGCGGACTGAAAGGCGCTTTCGATCACCGCCTGCACGGCCTGCTCGGGCAGGGCGGTGCTGTCGACGATCATCGCGTTCAGCCCGCCGGTTTCGGCAATCAGCGGCGCGCCAGGGCGCAGGTTCTCGGCCATCGTGGCGCGAATGCGCATGGCAGTGGCGGTCGAGCCGGTAAAAGCCACACCATTCACACGGGCGTCGCCGGTCAGGGCGCTGCCGATCACCGCACCACGTCCCGGCAACAGTTGCAGTGCCGCGCGCGGCACGCCAGCCTCATGTAGCAACGAGATCGCGCGATGGGCTATCAGCGGCGTCTGCTCTGCCGGTTTTGCCAGCACGGCATTGCCGACAGCAAGGGCGGCAGAAATCTGCCCCGAGAAAATCGCCAATGGAAAGTTCCAGGGTGAGATGCAGGTGAAGGTGCCCGCAGCGGCTGCCTCTGGAATGCGGGCGGCGTAGTAACGCATGAAATCCACCGCTTCGCGCAGCTCTGAGACGGCATCGGGGATGCTTTTGCCCGCCTCGCGTGCCAGAATGGCAAAGAGTTCGCCAAAGTTTTCCTCGTAGAGATCAGCGGCTTTGTTCAGCACTGCTGCGCGCTCGGCGGCAGGAGCGCTCCAGGGCTGCGCGCTTGACAGGGCCAGTTCGACATCTGCCGGGCTTGCGGCAGAGACATGGCCTACCCCTGTCAGATCCGAAGGGTTGATCACCTTTTCTGCGGCATCCGGCGTGGCCTCACCGGCAATCAGTGGTGCCGCCTGCCAGCTGTGGTCATGCCAGGGCGCACGGGCCGTATATATCCGCGCCAGGGTGGGGGCGTGGCCCAAATCAAAGCCTTTGGAATTCGGGCGTTCCGGCGCATAGAGCTCGGGGCCGGTCGCGATCGTGTTGGCGCAATCCGCAGCAGCAACAAAAGGATCAGCCGCGACCTCTTCGGGCGAGACATCTTCGTCAACGATCTGGTTCACAAAAGAGCTGTTGGCGCCGTTTTCCAGCAGACGCCTCACCAGATAGGCCAGCAGGTCACGATGCGCGCCAACCGGCGCATAGATCCGGCACCGGGTTTGGTTCTGCTCCAGTACCATATTGTGCAGCGTCTCACCCATGCCATGCAGCCGCTGGAATTCATAGCTTTCTGGATCTTCTGCCATATGCAGGATGGCGCTGACCGTATGGGCGTTATGGGTGGCAAACTGCGGATAGATCCGGTCGGTCATGTTCAGCAGCTTGCGGGCATTGGCGATATAGGAGACATCGGTCAGGGATTTGTTGGTGAAGACCGGAAAGCCGTCAACGCCTTCAACCTGAGCCAGCTTAACCTCGGTGTCCCAATAGGCGCCCTTGACCAGACGCACCATAAAGCGGCGATCATATTTGGTGGCCATGGCATAAAGCGCGTCAATCGCAAGCCCGGTGCGCGGGCCATAGGCCTGCACCACAACGCCAAAGCCTTCCCAGTCTGCCAGCGATGGATCCGAGACCACAGCCTCGATCACCTCAAGCGACAGCGACAGCCGGTCGGCCTCCTCGGCATCAATGTTGAGCCCCATTTTGGCAGATTTTGCCAGCAGCGCCAGTGCCTTGATGCGCGGCACCAGCTGTTCCATGACGCGGGCCTCCTGCGCCAGCTCATAACGCGGGTGCAGCGCCGACAGCTTGATCGAGATGCCGGGGTTTTTGCGAATATCATCACTGTCGCAAGCGGCAGCAATGGCCGATATCGCCTTGGAATAGGCCAGATGATAGCGGGCAGCGTCGGCCTCGGTGCGGGCAGCTTCTCCCAACATATCGTAGGAATAGGTATAGCCCTTTGCCTCCATGCCTGCGGCACGTTTCATTGCGGCCTCGATGCTTTCACCCAGTACAAACTGGCGGCCCATTTCCTTCATGGCGCGGCCAACGGCGGTTCGGATGACCGGCTCGCCCAGGCGTTTGATTGCACCACGCAAGGCGCCGACGGGGCTGCGTTCTTCGTCCAGAACGCGCCCGGTGAGCATCAAGGCCCAGGTCGAGGCATTGACCAGCGAGGAAGAGGAGCGGCCCAGGTGTTTGCCCCAGTCAGAGGGGGCGATCTTATCCTCAATCAGCGCATCAATGGTATCGGCATCCGGCACCCGCAGCAGCGCCTCAGCCAGGCACATCAGCGCCACGCCCTCATCTGTTGACAGGCCATATTCAGCGAGAAAGACTTCCATCAATCCGGGGTTTGAGTGCCCCCGGATATCGCGCACAAGACTGGCGGCAGCAGAGCAGATCTTGGTGCGATCTGCCTCGCTCAGGGCTGCCGTGGTGCACAACTGACCAAACATGTCTTGTTGGTCGACATAAGTCCCGGCATCAATCCGGTCGCGCAATTTACTGTGCAGGGTCATTTCGTAGCTCCATTTCTGTGCGGAGAGGCGTTTTGGTAAGTGTATAGGTGTTCATGCAGGACAATCTCCCGATTATGTATATAAGTCAGTCCAAGCAGGTGAATTTTTAGCGGAGTTTCGACTTATATGGACTTTTCAGAGCTGGACCGGTTTGATCGGGAGATTCTAAACGTCGTTGGAGAGGATGGCCGCATATCTATTGCGGATCTGGCGCGGCGTATCGGTCTGTCCAAATCGCCAACGCAAACACGACTGAGACGGCTGGAGCGCGAGGGTATTATCACCGGGTATCGTGCTTTGATCGACCCAATCCGGCTAGGGCTGGACCATGTGGCCTTTGTCGAGGTCAAGCTCGAAGATACGCGGGAGGCTGCCCTGTCAAAGTTCAATGCCGCCGTGACCCGGATCCCAGAGATTGAGCAGGCCCATTTGATGGCCTCTCATTTTGACTACCTTCTCAAGGTGCGGACCCGGTCCATGTCGGCCTATCGCCAGGTTTTAGGCGAGAAGATCTCGTCATTGCCGCATGTTTCTGCCACCTCAACCTACGTGGCCATGCAAGCGGTGAAGGAGGACGCGGCTTTGGCGCCTGTTTAGTCCGAATATTTCGATATAGTCAGCTGTCATTAGGGGGAGGGGGCTAGAAAATTTCTGTATCTAAAGAGTGGCTGTTTGGGCCGCGATTGCGGCCTTGAGAGGCCAGATGAGATACAAGACTAAAAATGCTTGTATCTGGGTTGAGATGTGAATACGAAACAGAGCGTTGAAGTGAGGCGACTGTTAGGGTCAGAGACGGGCCTGAGACCGAAAACTGACGACAACGCCAGATGCGGGCGTGATGGAATGGTAGACATACCAGACTTAAAATCTGTTGGGCGTATGCCCGTGTGGGTTCGACTCCCACCGCCCGCACCAAATACCCCGTGGAAAGATTGAATATTTCCAGTTATCGGGCGATTTGGCCCCCACTTTGATCATCGCTTGAAACGGTATAAAGTTTGCCGATCTGCGCGACGGAGAATACTGGGCGAGCTCCAGGGTAGGGAAATACCTTTTCAATCATCCCCTCACGCACCACCTTGTAGAAGGTATCCTTGCGAAAGGGCCAGCGAGGCGAGCTGAAGTGGTCCGGCAAATTCGGACAGCGTGCTAAGATGTATCCAACCTTGAAGCCAGGATACACAAATGACCAAGAGACGCAGTTTTTCAAACAAGTTCAAAGCTACGGTGGCGCTTGAGGCGCTTGAGGCGCTTCGCGGAGACAAGACGGCGCAGGAGATTGCAGCCAAGCACAAGGTTCACCCAACGCAAGTAACGACGTGGAAAAGGCAGGCGATTGATGGCCTGACGGGCGTGTTTTCCGATAAGGTCAGACGGGCGGAAGACAACGAGGCCGAAGTCAAAGAGCTTCACGCCAAGATCGGCAAGCTGGCGATCGAAAATGATTTTTTGTCACAAGGGCTGAAGCGATGAGCCCGTCCGAACGCAGGACCATGATCAACCGGGATCGCACCGATCTGAGCCTGACCAAGCAGTGCAAACTTCTGAAGATCAGCCGATCATCGCTGTATTACACACCGGTTGGTGTGAATACCGAGACGTTGAAGCTGATGAATGAGATTGATCGGGTGTTTACCAAATATCCGTTCTTTGGCAGCCGCCAGGTCGCAGCTTACTTGCCGAGAAATGGGTTCCATGCTGGCCGCCATCGTGTGCGCCGACTGATGGGTATCATGGGGTTGCAGGCCATCTATAAGGGTCCCAACACCAGCAATAAGCACCCACAGCACCGCATTCACCCATATTTGCTGAGAAATCTGCAGATCACACGCCCAAACCAAGTGTGGTGCAGCGACATTACTTACATCCCAGTCCGGCGCGGGTTCCTCTATCTGGTGGCCATCATGGACTGGGCGACGCGCAAGGTTTTGGCATGGCGGCTGTCGAACACGCTGGACGCCAGTTTTTGTGTTGAGGCCTTGAGTGAGGCCATCACCAAATACGGCAAACCAGATATCATGAATACGGACCAAGGATCGCAGTTTACGGGTGCCGCATGGATCACCACTTTGAACGAAGCAGACATCAAAATCTCAATGGATGGACGGGGACGTTATCTTGACAATATCTTCATCGAACGCCTGTGGCGGTCTTTGAAGCAGGAAGCCGTCTATCTGCACGAATTGCAGGACGGGTTCCAAGCCAAACGCGTGATCAAAGACTGGATTGGGTTTTACAATTCTGAGCGGCCCCACTCGGCCCTCGACAAACGATCCCCAGACGATGCATTCTTCAACACAGAACGAGCCAAAAAGGCAGCATGAAACCAAACCTGATTACATCTTAGCTCGGCCGTAAACCTGTCCGAAAAAGCAGGACCACTTCACTTGAGACACGAGCGATACTCCAAGATGAAGGCACGAGGAAACGGTTTGCGGAGCACCTTCCTGGGCGCACTTCTGGTTGGGAGGCCGCTGAGGCTTTGGGAGATGATGTGGCATCTGCCTACTGGAGTTCGGTCTCCATACACATCCAGGATGACACAGAACCGAGGGACGCCGAATACGCAATTCGAAGACTCCTCGAAGTAAATCGACCTCGCTCCGCGTTTTCTGCTGTTGCATACACTCCAGAACGCCTGCCTGAAGATCAGTGGACACATATTCTTCAGGCTGTCGCGTATGGTGAAGAACCGGACGGACCGTTTCCAGATTCATACAGGCTGGACGGCGTTTTCCAGCGTCTCGAAGCGGCAGATCAAATGTCCGATGAGCAGATAGCTAATCTCGAGTTGCCTTTCGTTCCGATGCTGTGCAATCACGGACACCGCAACCACGAGCGCACTCTCGCCGTCCATCGAGAGCTTGCACGTGATCCGAAGCTTTTTGTCCAATTACTACAATGGCATTATGCGCGACGGGATGGCGGCGATGAACCAGCACTCCATGAACTCACTCAAGAACGACGAGAGCTTCTGGCTAATTTGGCATATCACGCTTTAGCAGGCTGGAAAGAAGTTCCCGGCTGTGCTGCCGATGGGATTATCGTTGGAGACACCTTTAATGAATGGGCCGATACCGCTTTGCGGCTCGCCGCCGAGGCCGACCGTAAGGAAGTTGCGGAAACACATCTTGGCGGCCTATTGGCACGCTTTGCGCGACATAGATCGTGGGACGATTGGTTGCCTGACAGCATACTAGATTTCATCAACCGTCCAGAAAACACAGGGTTGCGAGATCGGTTCGAGATGGGCGTAAGCAATGCACGCGGTGTAACCAGCCGCAGTCCCTACGATGGCGGAGAGCAGGAACGGCATCTCGCATTGCGCTATCGAGAACTTTCAACTCGTTACGGTAACTCACATCCAAGAGTATCTACTATGCTGATCTCGATTGCAGAGGACTACGAAAGGGATGCAACACGACATGATGACCAAGCCGCAGTAGGTGAGCGTTGGCGTCCATAAGCAAGTCCCCCAAGGTCCCGCAGGCAATGAGCTCACCAATCAGCAAATTGTGCAAACGCAGCGAATGGCCGGAGTGACGGGCCGCACCGCAGCATCCGGCGGCCATGGTCAATGGCCGGTTTGGGCCGTTCGTGACGACCCTTCCACCTGGTTGAACTATCTTTGGAAAAGGTCGAAATCTGAGCAATGCGACCTTCAACGCCGAGACCTTCTGCTATCGGGGCGGCATGGTCTGTTTGCCTGCTTCGCTAAATGTGACCTGACGCCATCTCGCAGCCCAAAGCAGGCACTGTGTTTCGCCGAATTTGTTGAGAAGCTGAAGCAGCGTGCGTAAATCGAGATTGATTACGTGAAAGTTACGCTTTAAGATCGCTATGCGCCTGTAAATTAAGAGTAAAAAGATGACCGCCGCCCGCACCAATTATCTACATTAAAACCTTATAAAAATTCATTTTTTTCTTTGTGAGAATTTTCAGCCCCCCAGCTGGCCTCCCAGGCAATGCGGTGCTGTAATTAGCTCTCTAACCACGCGCACAGCTCTGAGACCTTCACCACAGAAACCCCGTTTTTTTGTAGATCTGGAAACAGCTCTCGTTTGCGCGCCGATAGACAGTTGCGCGACTCAAGCCGAATAGGTCTCTGCACTCACTTACAGGTGCTCAAACAAGTGCGAATGGCAGCGATGTGCAGAAAACGAGGTTTGCAAAGTCAGGGCCGTCGAGCATCATACAATGGTACAACCGACCCTGACCTGCCGTTCGACCGCCCTCATGCGCTCAAACAAATAATCCTAAAATGACCGTGATACCTTTCAGGGGACCCGAGGAGGCAATCTGCTAACACGCAGATTTTCAAGTCACGGACATTTAGTCACGCTGAAACGCAACAGGGTAGCCGAGGGCTACATCTCACCTTCAACAACGGTTAGGCCAAGACTATGCCAGGCTTGCATGCCGCCGCGGTAATAGAAGATCTTCTCTTCGGGATATCCTTCGCGCAACATCGCCCTAATTGCCATTGGGGATTGGCCACACCATGGCCCATTGCAGAACAACAGCACTTCCTCAGCCTTTGTACAGTCCCAGTCACCCTCGCTGCCGGTGCAACCAACCTCGTCTAGCCGACTGGCCATTTGAGTATATGGCATATTGATAGCACTCGGAATCGTCCCGTTAAGATGCCATTCTAAGGTTCTGCCATCAATAAGTTTGCCGCCCTCTTCGGCGAACTTCAGCAACTCTATTTCTCCAACTGTCGTTACGCCAGGCGCAACTTGGATTGGCTGAACGCAAAATGGCGGGCACTTGCGCGAGGTTTTTGCATAGCTCGGGTCAATTGTCGCGTCAGTATCCTGATTGCGCATGATTTCGACCGGGCCGTCAAAGGTATCAACCGTGATACTCCCAATCTCGCCATTGATCTTGACATCAAGTTCTTCAGCTAAAGCTTGTGATGCAGGCAAGCTAATAAGGATGAAACAGACTGAAATAATTTTTTTCATAGTATTTTCCGTTTTTAACATCTTCAGTTGCGTTGAGGGGGAGTATACATCGAGATTGCTGCATGTGTCGAGGGTCAGTCGGTTCGGGCCGCTCCAGAACTGCAGTGACAGACATGACACTGGTGTTGTTGGAATGGGCCTTGGACGGCCCATATTTGTCCAATGTTTCGACATTTTTACGTCAACAACGAAGGTCTGCTTCCCAACCTTCCTGTAAGCGCAACTCCTGGACTTGACCACTTGACCACTTGAGTGCGGGGCTGCTTTGGGCTGACAGCAGTCAACCAGGACTCGTGCTGAGTCGCCCCACTTGAGTGGTCCAGTTTGAAAGTTAGTGCATGATTGGCCTTTGGACCATCGGAACGATGGCTTCTGGGGCCGGTGGGCGATAGCGCAGAGCACTATGAGGTCGTTTGGTGTTGTAGCCCCTCACGCCGCCATAGGCGTTCGACACGTTTGTCATTTACCCGTCGCCGACAGGCGGTGTTTACATCGCCGAGAGGGGCCAACCTGCATCCCTCAGCATGGCAGCCACCGGGCGCCTCTCGGCGATTGCCTGCAATCGCCTGCCTGCCAGTGGGTAGCCATATCGGCCGTACTGGCGTGTCAGCTCAATCATGTCCGCGGCCAGACGTTCTTCATCAGCACGCCCCTTTGGCAATCGACGTTGTGTGGTTGGGTGTTGGCCCAGGACGCGGCACACACGACGCTCAGAAACCTTCACCTGGGTACGCACATGATCAATGCAGGCATGTCGACGCGAGGGGCTCAGGGGCTCCGCCCGTTCAGGGCTGAAACGGTCATTTGACCGTTTCCAGGACGCCCATCACTCCCGTTGCGGCCTCCTTCAACATCAATTTGTCCAGGGTTAGGTCAGAAACCGCACGACGCAGGCGCTCATTCTCTTTCTGTAGCCGCTTCAGTTCCTTTAGTTGTTCCGCACCCATTCCGCCATATTTCTTCTTCCAGCGGTAATAGGTTTGTTCAGTCACACTGATCTGTCTGATTGCGTCAATTCGGGGCATGCCTTGCCCCATCAGTACTTCAACCTGCCGTAACTTAACGACAATCTCTTCGGGCTTGGGTCTCTTAACAGCCATCGTTGGTCCTCCGCTTTCCTAACAATAGGGGCGGACCACTTCAAAGGGGGAGACTCAGTGCTGCCTCAGAGCCGAATTTTTCTATTGGTTCTGAAAAGTGTTTGGCGTCAGAATGCGTTGGATTATCACTTGAGGAGAAAAAACCTATGCTCCAGACACTCGGACTTCTCCTGGGCTGTCAACTGCTGGGAGAAATAACTGTACGGGGTTTTGACCTCGCAATACCCGGCCCGGTTCTGGGTCTTACACTGCTTGTGCTGATCTTCGGCGCAATACCCACACTCGCTGAAAGGCTCAGGCCCACCACCACTGTTATATTAGCGAACCTGTCTTTCCTGTTCGTGCCTGCGGGTGTCGGTGTGATTGGGAACTTAGAGGTTTTGTCGGAAGATGGGGTCGCACTGCTGGCTATCCTGACCCTTTCGACGGTGCTCTCCATGCTGGCTGCTGTTGGAACGTTCCTTGGCGTTCGGCACGCAACTGAACGCTGGGCCCCATGACAGACGTCGCAAACCTCTGGAGCTATCTCGCGACCACACCATTGATCTGGCTCACCACAACGATCCTCGCCTATCTGGTCGCAGATGGAGTGGCGCGGCAGTTGGGCAACCCACCCTGGGCCAATCCAGTACTTCTGTCGGTCCTCCTGATAGCACCAGTGCTCTGGCTGACACAGACAGACTACACGACCTATTTCGAGGGCGCCCAATTCATCCACTTCCTGCTCGGCCCCGCGACGGTGGCGTTGGCTTTACCGCTTTGGGACAATCGGGACACTATTCGGACCTCGGTCGCGCCGATTGTGCTGGCTTTGCTTACAGGCTCGATCGTCGCGGCAGGCTCGGCCATTATGCTGGCGCGTGCCTTTGGTCTGCCTATGGAGGTCCTGCTCTCGTTGGCGCCAAAGTCTACTACCGCCCCCGTAGCTCTCGGCATCTCCGAAGCCATTGGCGGGATTCCGGCGCTGACAGCAGTGTTAGTCATTATGACGGGGATCATCGGGGCTGTGACGGTAACGCCTTTGATGAATTTACTGCGGATCACCGATTGGCGGGCGCGAGGTTTTGCCGTCGGTGTTGCCGCACACGGAATTGGGACGGCCCGCGCATTTCAGGTAAACCCTGTGGCAGGGGCCTATGCTGGTATCGCCATGGCACTAAACGCTCTGCTGACAAGCCTGATCGTACCCCTGTTGGTGCGCTGGCTGGTTTGAAAGCCTTACCACTCAATACTCAGGAGGAGTGCGGCTTGGCGTCAGGGGCTTGGCAAACGGCTGCCATCTGGAGAGCCGCGCTTATCAGCAACGCTTCCGGCCCAAATCGAAACAGCATTTTTGATTTTGCGCAACTCAAGACCCTTTTGAGTGGCATGTCTTGAGCGTCGGATAGCACGCGGGCTGCGCAGGCATTCCTGCAATTCCTTCTTCAAAACCCCTCGGGTTTGGGCATAGAGGCTGCGATATATCGTTTCGTGTGACACACAATTTTGCTCTGCATCAGGATATTTGCGTTTGAGCCACCCTGCTATTTGCTGCGGTGACCATTTTCTACGCAGCTTGCGCGCTATCAATTGGCACAAAGGATCGTTCAACGAGAGCTTACACAACTAGGGCCGAGTTGCGTTAGCTAAAGAAGTGAGCCTTGGAGCGCCATTGGTCCGAGCGACAATGGCGAACGGACCTTTGCGGGCAGCAGTCCACTGGCTGGCTGGATCAGAATGGGACGTGAATTTGGGGTCAACGATGGATGCAGCACCAAAGGGCGCGTCATCCAAAATATCCAAATACTCCTTCACGGCACGCGGCGCATCACTTGGATCAAGGACGTTATGATCCCAATCACACCTTTGGTGTGGAGTTCTGTTTGTTCGCGTCGACTTCAATCAAGCTGGCATCTGCCGCAAGGCGTTTCCCGCTCACCAAGCCATCTGCGATGCACCGGGCAACGGTCTTTTCGAACAGATGCCGCAGAAGTTTGCTCTCCCGGAACCGGGCATGTCTGTTCTTGGAGAAAGTCGAATGGTTAGTACTCGTCAGTAAACCTCATTCCCTTGCTCATATCCGTCTCTCCTTGATTCCAAAATTACCAAGCAAAGCGTCTACAAATCTAGGGGCACCTCATGGAGATGTTCATTGATCACCCTCCAACAAATGCAACCTGAGGACTGATGCTGACCTATTGGGCAATCGCTTTCCCAAACATAGGGAAGGACTACTTCATTCGGGGTGCCGCTCCTTGATGTTTGCCCAAAGCACCAGCCCGTTGCATTGGATCGCGGCATACACGAGTTATTCCGAAGCTAATTCGCAAGCCTCAACCGGAAATTCGAACTGAAAACGAGACCCCTTTCCCAATTCAGACCTCACAGTGACGCGGCCATCCCAACTGTCGGCAATTTTTTGGGCAACAGCCAATCCCAACCCGCTACCTCCGGCCTCATCTCGAGGTTTCAGTATTGCAAAGGGTTCGAAGATGCGCTGGTGAAATTCCCTTTCGATGCCGGGTCCATTGTCTTCCACACAAAAGATCGCCGTTTCGCCGTGTAGCCGACCTGTCACGCGGACATGTGAATCGCATTGATCGTTGTGCAAAACAGCATTTGATATCAAGTGCTTGAAGATAGAAGAAAGATCTTCGCGAATTACCGCTAGGGTTGAAAGTTCCGGGGCAACTTCGATCTCATATGCACCTTGGGCGAGATGTCTACGGGCCACTTCATCGATCACTGCAGGAATGTCGACGCAACTTACCGTCGCCTCAGGGTCCGCCACCAGTGCGTATTCAAGAAGCCCTGCCAGCAATCCTTCCATTTGGACGGCTTTGCTTGTGATCATCTCGAGAAACTGTTGGGCGTTTGGGGGAATATCAGTTTCTGCGCTCTCAAACTCTTCGGAAATCCACTCCGGGAGGATTTTCAGAGCGCGAAGGGGCGCGCGCAGATCATGCCCAATTCTGTGGGCAATCATATTCACCGCTTCGGGCGTGGTGCAGTTCTTGCATTCAGTCGAGGTATCCATGGCTGCACGTAACATAGATTGAGACCCTTGTTCTGACAGGCGGCGAGATTTCTGAGTGGTCGGAAAAACTCCGAGATGAAATTTTTCCAGTAATTATAGAGCCGTGCGCGGTCCATCCTCGTCAAGCCGGTTCAGGTCGATCTCCTCAGCGCTACCATCGATACGCCTCGTGGTCCCCAAGATAGTTGCGCCGTTCGGCCTTCAAGAAGCCCTCAATATCTCACAGATCAGGTCGGGATTAAGGTCGGACTTTGTCACAACACGCCTGACACCCGCGGCACTGGCCTTGTCCCACATGAAAGGAGAGGGCCAATCAGAAACAATGATGATCGGGGTCTCAGCCAAGCTTGGTGACTGCGCCAATTCTAAAGCAAAGTCGGAACCCTTTCCATCAGGCAAGGAGTTGTCCAGCAGAATTAGGGACGCGGGTCCTGCCATAAGCACCTGTCGGGCAGCCACCAAAGAGGTCACTGCCGTGATGACAACGTTGTTCATTGCAGTTTTTGCAGTTCGAAACATCATCAACCGATCAAACTCGTCATCTTCGACGATCAGGCACTTTGGTCGCGGATCTTTGGGTTTCGTGTAGGCCATACTCTCGTTCCATATATTTAGCAGTGGAAACTTCATCGTAGGCAGCCCGAACTCACAGACTCTTTCAGAGGATCGGTCAAATTATTTAACTAATCCTTAAAGCTAAAATTGGAGGAAATAGGTTTGTTCTGAACCACTACCCACCCTTTGGAATTGTCTACTTCTATGGGCAACGGACCGGGATTTCCGGCCCTCCGCGTTGATATTGCGACTGTAATTTTGCAAAGACCAGTTTCTGCTGCGGTTTCAACTGGTGGACGCAACACAGGCAACAATATCTCCGGACTGGCTCACCTTCGTCAGTCTGTGCGCGATGTTCTGACCACGCGATACGCATTCCGCCCACCGTTGCGATGAACCTCTCGGCTGATCGTTGAAGGCGACCGCTTTAAGATCCGCGCAATGGCACGAAACGAACGCTTGGCAGCAAGGCCACGAGAGATCTCCTCCCGTTCCATTAAGGTCAGAGCAAGACGGGATCTGGTGCGCGTTGGTGGTCGGATGCCTCCAGTCACCGCAAGGTGGGGAAAAATCGATGATGAAGCGCGATTAAAGCAACGCCCAATCGAACTCATAGACTCTCCGCGCAGCCAGCAATCCCACATCTCCGACTTCTGTTTGTCAGTGTAAAATGTCCGCGTCCGATACTTCATGCCTAACACTCCATCTTTCCAAAAAGACTAAAGTGTTGCGCCGACCTGTTGAAACCACACCGCTCAGCCGACCTTTGAAACCCAAAAATGCTGCAAAGCAGCCCGACATGATGGCGGCGACCTAGGAGGCGCTTGAGATGTGGGAGTCCCGTTTGCAGCTGGATCAGGTTCCTGTTCAGCATTCGACGCCTGGGCATGCTCTCACCTCACTGCAGGGCGCCGATCTGCCAACAGGTGAAGAGATCATCACTGGCTACGAAGCGCAGACTGCGGTCATTGCAAAGTTTCGTTGCGAGAGAGCTGGGAAGGCCAGAGTGTTTGGTCGTTTATCGGAATGAGCTTTCGCCAGCCGCAACGTCATGATCGTGCGCCCAGCAATACTCCAGAAATCGCTCGGGCTTCATAGGTTTGGAAAAAAGATATCCTTGCACACAATCAATCCCAAGATTTTGGGCAGCGTGTAGCTCGGAATTTTTCTCAATCCCCTCAATCACTGTCCTAAGACCTTTGGCCTTGCAAATTTTAACAATTCCGGAAACGATTTCTTGGCATTGCACGCTTTCTGCGACCCCACGGCCAAGGGATATATCAATCTTGAGTTCATCCAGCCCGAGCGTCAGCAAATGTTTGACACTGGTGAAACCCTCTCCAAAGTCATCAAGAGAAATGCGAATGCCTTTTTTATGCAATTTCTCGATCGTCTCGTTGATTGCCGCAGAATCCTTGATCAAGAGCGTCTCAGTGATTTCGATGATCAATCTATGCGGCGGCAATTGAGTGAAAAGCAGCACGTCCAAAATCTCCTCAAAAAAATCATTTCGCTGAAAGTGCAAGACAGAAATATTCACGGACACAGACATATATTCAGGCCAATCCATCGCGGCACTACAAGCTTCGCGCAAGACAAAACCTTCAAGACCAACGATTTGACCTGTTTCCTCGGCAATGGGGATAAACACCGACGGGGGTATTGGACCTAGTGTAGGATGCTGCCATCGTACTAGGGCTTCACACCCTTTCAGGCGGCGCGATTGAGAAAAGTGAACAGGTTGAACTTCGATATAGAACTCATTTCTGGTCAGTCCCTGTTCGATACTTCGCCGCAGATTTAAAGCCACATCGGCTTCTTGCTTCATTTCCTCATCATACGTCCTGTAGACACTGTTTGGATCTGACTTTGCTTTATAGAGAGCCATATCCGCGCGCATAATGGCGTCGCTTGACTGCAGGTCGTCCGCTTGCAAAGTTGTGATGCCCAGGCTCACACCAATTTGAACAACTCTATTTTGGGTACGTATCGGCCCGGCGAGTTCGCATATCAGTTCTTCTGCTGCGTTTTTAGCATCCTCCAAAGCAAAACGTCCCGGAAAAAACGCCAGAAACTCATCCCCGCCCAGCCGGTAAAGCTGGGTTCCTGACGGCATGACTTTCCGCAATGAACGGCTGAAATAACACAGTACGGAGTCTCCAAAATCGTGACCATAGGAGTCGTTCAGCGCTTTGAATTTGTTCAAGTCCATCAAAATGATCGGTTGACCAGCAGAGCTCGTGCGTGCGTCGCATATTTCGGATAGCATTTTGAGACGATTGCCAAGTCCCGTCAGGACATCATGATGTGCAAGTCGCCACTGTTCCTGCTCAGAATTTCTTAATTCTGTAATGGTGTTGTGTAGTTTTCTTTGAAAGGTTCCAATGAACCAAAACGTTGCTCCAAGAACCAGAGGCGCCAGCAAGATGATGAAATGTAACGGGTTTGTTTTCAGTATATCCGGGAAGGATCCATATGATCTTTCCAGAACATAGGCGTCGAAAAGCAATGCGCCGATTGGAAACAGGGAACCAAACAGCACACCGACAAGCGACCATGCTAAAGGAAGCCGTTCTGGTGTGATAGGTGCTGGCAAAAACGATCCCCCTTAAACGACCCTTTCCGCAAAGATCGACACACTTGCAACTGATATATACCGCTTTGCTTAAAGCACAGAACGGATTAAAGAACCTTGAAAGCCTATTCGTTTGTCCTTCTATCGGCTGTTGTGCACGAAATGGGTGCAAAGATTAGTCCCTCAGACTGGATGTGATAGTCGAGAGCCATGGGAAAACCGGTGCAACCGACCTGCAAGACGAAGAACTGGCCAGAATACAGTGCGGCACTGAAGAAGGACGTCTCCCGACTGCGCCCAGAGCAAATGTCTTGAGAGGGCTGCCTGCCGTCATCAAGCGGCCTGATTTGGTGCTCCAGTGCAACGATCCTCGTGCTGCAGCGCCGCAAGGCAGCTTCGAGCCAAGAATTGCAGAGTCTGCAACCTGCTCACGTGACCCCACTCGGCAGACAGCTGACGATCACTGCGATTGATAAACCGTCTTCGAAAAAAAATGAAAGGCGGACATCAGGAACTCCATTTCCGAAACCCCTGGGTCGCTCGATGGGTCCCTCGATTCAGAAAAGGACGCAGGCCGCGCCGCACTTGACGCATCGCAATTTCCGAGGAGCGATGTAGTTTTGGTCGACCCCCCGTTCTATGATGTCTATCTGGGCCATCTGGCTCTGAAATAATGAGTCTGGAGCCTGGGAGATAGCGGGCTGTAGGATAGAAATGGAGAGCTGTAGGATGGAACTATTTCAGGGTTATAAATTTTAAGCTTGAAATAGATTTGACACTGCCTGATATTGCGGCAACACACACTAGAGTGCACCGATTTTAAGGAGAGCCCCATGCCTGCCATTTCAGTACATCCCGAAGGGTGGAAACCGGCCAAGGGCTACGCCAATGGCATGGTCGCCGAAGGAAAGCTGTTGTTTGTGGGCGGTCAGATTGGCTGGACCGCTGATCAGATCTTTGAAGAGCACGGGTTTATCGACCAGATGAGCCAGGCGCTGCGCAATATTCTCGAAGTGGTCGAGGCTGCTGGCGGTCAGGCCAGCGATATCACCCGCCTGACCTGGTATGTTACGGATAAGGCTGAGTACCTGGCGCATCAAAGTCAGGTTGGTGCCGCCTACCGTGCGGTCATGGGCTATCACTTTCCGGCCATGACCATGGTTGTGGTTTCGGCGCTGGTCGAAGACGAAGCCAAGGTCGAGATCGAAGCAACGGCCGTTTTGCCATCTTAGATCTTCGATGTGATGCGCGACATGCAGATTGAGGCCGGTGGGGAGATCCGCCGGTCTTTGTCTTGCTGCTACGTGCTACGGTGAGTCTGCCAGTCCTGCGTAGGCGTCCTGTCCTCGGTTGAGCCTGTGCCCTTGCAGCCCCTGTGAGCATTCAAGTGAGCATTCATGGCTGATCAAGCGCGATAAAGTCGGCTTGCAGGTGTGCATGCCGAACAGCTTCAAACGACACTTTTTAACAGTCGGGTCGGACATACGGCCCGACATGGTGCGCGCGTATGGACAGATTATTGAGCTTGCTCAAGAAATGGGCGATGCATTTTATCATTTTATATTAGGCTGTTAAGACTAATTCCTGAGCGATGAGGGTGGGGTTTTTGAAATTTTAAAAATTTTACCAGTTGATAAAAAATCAAACTGTGGCACTCTGAGTCGTATAAGAACACAGTCAGGGAGACACCCAATGGCGAGTAGCCATCAGGCATCAGGCATTCAGGCAGGGCGATTGGCCGCTCCTGAGATCGCCGACAATTTTGGGGATCTACATCCCGCATATGACGCGCATGAGGCCTCGGTGGCTGCAGATCGTTGCTATTTCTGCTATGATGCGCCCTGCATGACCGCATGTCCCACCAGCATCGACATCCCGCAGTTCATCCGCGAGATTCAGGCCGGGCATCCAGCCTCGGCGGCCAAGACCATTCTGGATCAGAATATTCTGGGTGGCATGTGCGCGCGGGTCTGTCCGACGGAAACGCTCTGCGAAGAAGCCTGCGTGCGTGAAGCTGCCGAAGGCAAGCCGGTCGAGATCGGCCGTTTGCAGCGGTTTGCCACGGATCTGATTATGCAGCGCAATGAGCATCCCTTTAGCCGTGCCGCCAGCACAGGCAAGCGGGTTGCCATTGTTGGCGCAGGGCCTGCGGGCCTGTCGGCGGCGCATCGTCTGGCGATGCTGGGCCATGACGTGGTGATGTATGATGCCAAATCAAAGGCGGGTGGTCTGAACGAATTTGGTATCGCCGCCTATAAATCGACCGAGAACTTTGCCGCGCGTGAAGTGGACTGGCTGTTGCAGATCGGCGGCATCACTGTCGAGTACGGCAAGTTGCTGGGCACTGACCTCACGCTTGCGGCGCTGCAGGGCGACTTTGACGCGGTGTTCCTGTCCATTGGTCTGGCCGGAGTGAATTCCCTGCGGGCCGCAGGTGAGGATCTGGACGGTGTGCGGGACGCGGTGGACTTTATTGAAGAGCTGCGCCAAGCTGAAGACCTGACTACGCTGCCCGTTGGCCGCAATGTTGTGGTCATTGGCGGTGGCATGACGGCGGTGGATGCGGCTGTGCAGTCAAAACTGCTTGGGGCTGAAAATGTCACCATCGCCTATCGCCGCGACCGTGAGGCCATGGGGGCCAGCCGTTTTGAACAAGACCTCGCCGCCTCTAAAGGTGTTGCGCTGCTGTTCAATGTGATGCCCAAAGCCATCCATGGCAACGGGGCCGCAGCCGAGATCGAGCTGGAATATACCAGCGTCGAAGACGGGCGTGTGCGCGGCACAGGGGAAACCATGCGTCTGGCCGCCGAACAGGTCTATAAGGCCATTGGTCAAAGCCTTGTGGGCCAACCAGAAGAGGTTGAGCTTGAGGGTGGCAAGATCATGGTCGATGCGACCGGGCGCACTTCGGTGGCAATGGTCTGGGCCGGGGGCGACTGTGCCTCGGGTGGCGAAGACCTCACCGTGACAGCTGTGGCCGAGGGCCGCGATGCCGCAATGGATATTCATACGAGCCTGATGGGCTGAGCAAGCCGGGGTCGCCGCCCAGGCAGCGGTCCCAAGCGAGCATGAGAAGGAGCAGACAAATGGCTGATCTGACAACAGAATTCCTGGGGATTAAATCTCCAAACCCGTTCTGGCTGGCCTCGGCGCCGCCCACGGATAAAGAATACAATGTGCGGCGCGCCTTTGAGGCCGGCTGGGGCGGTGTGGTCTGGAAGACCCTCGGCTCCGAAGGCCCGCCCGTGGTCAATGTGAACGGCCCGCGGTATGGCGCGATCTTTGGCGCCGACCGTCGCCTGCTGGGACTGAACAATATCGAGCTGATCACCGATCGCTCGCTTGAGATCAACCTCGAGGAAATCACCCGCGTCAAAAAGGACTACCCGGATCGCGCCGTCATTGTGTCGATCATGGTGCCTTGCGAAGAGCAGGCCTGGAAAGACATCCTGCCCAAGGTCGAGGCCACCGGTGCCGATGGCATCGAGCTGAACTTTGGCTGTCCGCACGGCATGGCCGAGCGCGGCATGGGCGCGGCTGTGGGGCAGGTGCCCGAATACATCCAGATGGTGACCGAGTGGTGCAAGAAATATTACTCAAAGCCAGTGATCGTAAAGCTGACGCCCAATATCACTGACGTGCGTTTTCCGGCGCGTGCGGCCAAGGCGGGCGGTGGCGATGCGGTCAGCCTGATCAATACCATCAACTCGATTGTCTCGGTGGATCTGAACCTGATGGCGCCCGAGCCCACGGTCGGCGGCAAGGGCACCCACGGCGGCTATTGCGGCCCTGCGGTAAAGCCAATTGCCATGAACATGGTTGCCGAAATTGCCCGCTGCCCACAGACGGCAGGCCTGCCGATCTCGGCCATCGGCGGTGTGACCACCTGGAAAGACGCGGCAGAATTCATGGCGCTGGGAGCGGGCAACGTGCAGGTCTGCACCGCCGCTATGACCTATGGCTTTAACGTGGTCAAAGAGATGATCTCGGGTCTGTCAACCTGGATGGACGAGCAGGGCTATACCTCTACTCAGGACTTCATCGGTATGGCCGTTCCCAATGTCACCGACTGGCAGTATCTGGATCTGAACTTTGTCGCCAAGGCGAAGATCAATCAGGACGACTGCATCAGCTGTGGTCGCTGTTTCGCCGCCTGCGAAGATACCTCGCACCAGGCCATCGAGATGAGCGCCGACCGGGTCTTTACGGTTAAGGATGATGAATGTGTTGCCTGTAATCTCTGTGTGAGTGTCTGCCCAATCGAGGGCTGTATCACCATGGAGGAGGTTGCTGCAGGTCAGATTGATGAGCGCACCGGCAAGGTGGTCTCGGATGAGTATGCCAACTGGACAACGCATCCCAACAATCCCTCAGCGACAGCTGCAGAATAAGCGCATTTCCCTTTTGGGGACAGACTGAAAGGGGCGGTGCCATGGCGCTGCCCCTTTTGCATTTGTCGTTTCAGGCGGTGATTTCCCGCCTATAGATTTCCAGCCTGTGCCGGACAGGGTTAACGCTCTTTAACTTTTTGGCGTAAGCATACGCCGATAAAGGGTTTCCAGAAATTCAGGTGCGGCATCAAAGGGGTCTTCGCCTTCCATGAGCATGCGAACCTGTACGTCAAAATCCGCATAGTGCTGGGTCAGCGCCCAGATGGAAAACATCAGGTGCTTGGGGTGGGTCTGATTGATTTTTCCCGCCGCCATCCAGGATTCTAGAACGGATACTTTTTCTTCCAGCAGGCCCCGCAGATCCGTGGACAAAGCGTCGAGCATACGCGGAGCACCCTGCACAATTTCATTGGCAAACAGCCGACTTTCACGCGGAAAATCCCGGCTCATCTGCAGTTTGCGCTGCACATAGGCAAGGATCTCTTCCAGTGGATCGCCCTCGGCATCGATCTCGCGCATCGGGTCGAGCCAGGTATCTAGTAGTTCGGACATCAGTGCGGTGAACATCGCGTCCTTGGAGGGGAAATAATACAGCAAATTCGGCTTGGACAGGCCCGCCTGGTTGGCGATCTGATCCACGGTCGCGCCGCGAAACCCATGCGCTGAAAACACCTCAAGCGCGGCCTCCAGAATGGCTGCGCGATTCTTTTTCTGGATGCGGGTGGGGGGGCGGTCTTTGGGCATTGTGGATAAGAGATCCTTACTGGCCGTTGCGCGGGAGAGATCGCCCGCAATTTGCGCATTTTCCCCCAGGTTTATGGGGAATTTCGAGCCAATGTGACTCAATTTCTTGACTGGTGCCGAACCCGTGATAGCGTGAGTTTGACCAGTTGGTCAAATCCAACTCTTTGGAAACCGACCAACGCTTCAAAGCCACCGATTGGTGCCAAGCCAAGAATAACCCGCTTGATCAGTGGGGGGAACAGGAAGGAAGCTGCGATGACGTCTTTGGGACAGAATCTGAAAATCAACGGCGACAGGCTCTGGGAGAGCCTGATGGATATGGCCAAGATCGGCCCCGGTATCGCAGGGGGTAACAATCGCCAGACCTTGACCGATGAAGACGCCGAAGGGCGTGCCTTGTTCCAGAAATGGTGTGAAGAGGCGGGCTGCACCATGGGGCTGGACCAGATGGGCAATATGTTTGCCCGCCGCGAAGGCACGGACCCCGACGCGCTGCCGGTCTATGTGGGCTCGCACCTGGACACGCAGCCGACCGGTGGCAAATACGATGGCGTTTTGGGGGTGCTTGCGGGGCTGGAATTAATTCGGTCCCTTAACGACATGAACATCAAGACAAAACATCCTATTGTGGCGACAAATTTCACCAATGAAGAAGGCACGCGGTATGCGCCGGCCATGCTGTCATCGGGGGTTTTTGCGGGCATTCACACTCAGGACTGGGCCTACAATATCGAGGATGCCGAGGGTAAAAAATTTGGCGATGAGCTAAAGCGTATCGGCTGGCGCGGCGACGAAGAGGTTGGCGTGCGCAAGATGCATGCTTTCTTTGAACTGCACATCGAACAGGGCCCCATTCTGGAAGCTGAGGGCAAGGATATTGGTGTCGTCACCCATGGTCAGGGTCTCAGCTGGACGCAGGTGACCATTACCGGGCGCGATGCGCACACGGGCTCCACTCCGATGCCGATGCGCCGCAACGCGGGCCTCGCCATGGCGCGGGTGCTTGAGGCGGTGGATGAAATCGCCTGGTCACATGCGCCAAGCGCTGTTGGGGCGGCGGGACATATCGACGTCTATCCCAATTCACGCAATGTGATCCCGGGCAAGGTGGTCTTTACCGTCGATTTCCGCTCACCAGAGCTTGCGGTGATCGAAGATATGGAGCTGCGTCTGCGCGAAGAGGCCAAGGATATCGTTGAAGCCATGGATATGCAGATCGAGTTTGAAAAGGTCGGCGGCTTTGATCCGGTGAAATTTGACGAGACCTGTGTTACTGCTGTGCGCAGCGCGGCTGACCGGCTGGGCTATTCGCATCTTGATATCATTTCCGGTGCGGGTCATGACGCCTGCTGGATCAATCGGGTCGCCCCAACTGCGATGATCATGTGTCCCTGCGTTGATGGGCTTTCGCATAACGAGGCGGAAGAGATCAGCAAGGACTGGGCCGAAGCTGGCGGCAATGTGCTGTTCCACGCGGTTGTTGAGACAGCGGAAATCGTTTCCTGACCCAGCAAACAGGGCTCTGACCCCGCAGCCCAGCAGGGCTGCGCCCCGAGGATTTCGGGACAGATGCAAAAATAAGTCGCGCGACATGCGGCCAAAGAAACATTGGAGGCGTAAATCGCCCCGTCTCAGGGAGTTTTATTCATGAGTAAAGTCATCAAGAACGGCACAATCGTCACGGCCGACCTTACCTACAAAGCGGATGTTTTGATCGAAGGTGGTGTGATCACCCAGATCGGCGCCAATCTGAAGGGCGACGAAGAGCTCGACGCCACCGGCTGCTATGTCATGCCGGGCGGGATTGACCCGCATACCCATCTGGAAATGCCCTTTATGGGCACCTATTCCACCGATGATTTTGAAAGCGGCACCCGCGCCGGTCTGGCTGGCGGCACCACCATGGTGGTCGATTTTGCTCTGCCAAACCCGGGCGAAGGCATGCTGGACGCGCTAAAGCGCTGGGATAACAAATCGACCCGCGCCAACTGCGACTACTCGTTCCACATGGCTGTGACCTGGTGGGGCGAGCAGGTCTTCGACGACATGAAGACGGTGATCGAGACCCGTGGCATCAATACCTTCAAGCACTTCATGGCCTATAAAGGCGCTTTGATGGTCAATGATGACGAGATGTATTCCAGCTTTAAACGTCTGTCGGAGCTGGGCGGCATCGCCATGGTCCATGCCGAAAACGGTGATGTGGTGGCGGAACTCTCGGCCAAACTGCTGGCCGAGGGCAATACCGGCCCCGAGGCGCATGCCTATTCGCGCCCACCGCAGGTCGAAGGTGAGGCCACCAACCGGGCCATCATGATCGCGGATATGGCGGGCGTGCCGCTCTACGTGGTGCATACCTCCTGCGAGGACAGCCATGAGGCCATTCGTCGTGCGCGCCAGCAGGGCAAACGGGTCTGGGGTGAGCCGCTGATCCAGCACCTGACACTTGACGAGAGCGAGTATTTCAACCCCGATTGGGACCACGCCGCACGTCGTGTCATGTCGCCGCCCTTCCGCAATAAAATGCATCAGGACAGCCTCTGGGCCGGTCTGCAGTCGGGCTCGCTTTCGGTGGTTGCCACCGATCACTGTGCCTTCTCGACCGAGCAGAAACGCTATGGCCTTGGCGATTTCACCAAGATCCCCAATGGCACCGGCGGCCTTGAAGACCGGATGCCGATGCTTTGGACCCATGGCGTCGCCACCGGCCGCATCACCCCGAACGAGTTTGTCGCGGTGACGTCGACCAATATTGCCAAGATCCTGAATTGTTACCCGAAAAAGGGTGCGGTTCTGGTGGGGGCCGATGCCGATCTGGTGGTGTGGGATCCGGAAAAGTCCAAAACTATCACCGCAGGGACGCAGCAGTCGGCCATCGACTACAACGTCTTTGAGGGTAAAGAGGTCAAAGGCCTGCCGCGCTTTACCCTGAGCCGTGGCCAGGTTGCGGTACATGATGGTGAAATCCGCACCCAGGAAGGCCATGGCCGCTTTGTTGAGCGCGAAGCCAACACCACGGTGAACAAGGCACTCTCCAGCTGGAAAGAACTGACCGCACCGCGGCCTGTAGAACGCACTGGCATTCCCGCAACCGGCGTATAAAAGAGCTGGGCTGCCCCGGACAGACCGCGTGTCTGTCTTTGAGGCGGCCCACTCATAGTCTGAGCAAGGCGAAGAAATGAATACTCAAACGACTACCCAGGCCCATGCCCAACAAGGTGCCACCGAGGCCGTCGTCGAAGCGAAAAACCTCGATCTGGTTTTCCCGACAAATGACGGCTCCGTACAGGCGCTGAAGGATGTGAACCTCACCATCAACAAGGGTGATTTTGTTAGCTTTATCGGCCCCTCTGGCTGTGGCAAAACCACATTTTTGCGGGTGATGGCAGCGCTGGAGCATCCGACCGGCGGCTCTATCACCGTCAATGGCATGAGCCCGGATGAGGCGCGCAAACAGCGGGCCTATGGCTATGTGTTTCAGGCCGCAGGTCTGTATCCCTGGCGCACCATTGCCAAGAACATCAAACTGCCGCTTGAAATCATGGGCTATTCACGGGCCGAACAAGACAAACGTGTTGAGCAGGTGCTGGAGCTGGTGGAGCTTACGGGCTTTGGCGGCAAATACCCCTGGCAGCTGTCGGGCGGCATGCAGCAGCGCGCCAGTATTGCGCGCGCACTGGCCTTTGACGCCGATATCTTGCTGATGGACGAACCCTTTGGCGCGCTGGATGAGATCGTGCGCGATCACCTCAATGAGCAGCTGTTGAAGCTCTGGGCGCGCACCAATAAGACCATCGGTTTTGTCACCCACTCGATCCCCGAGGCGGTGTATCTGTCGACCAAGATCGTTGTGATGAGCCCGCGTCCGGGCCGCATTACTGATGTTATTGAAAGCACCCTGCCGCGCGAACGCCCGCTGGACATTCGCGACAGCCAGGAATTTATCGACATCGCCCACCGGGTCCGCGAAGGCTTGCGGGCAGGGCATGCCGATGATTGACCTTCTGCGTGTCAATCTGACAAGGGAGGCGGGGGTATGAAGACTTTTCTTTCCGTCCTCACCGTCCTCGCGGCCATTGTGGCCTTTTGGTACGCCTCCTGCGTGCCGATGAACATCAAGGGCGTGCTGGACGCCGCTGAACGCGCCGGGGCCGAAGTCACGCCTGCGACCTCTAAAGAGCGCCGCGGCATGGGGGCCTTTGGCCTGGTTGCCGACAATACATTTGCCATCTCCGATACCTTTGCGCAGGACCGGCCCCGTCTGCCGGCGCCGCATCAGGTGATGTCCGAGCTGTGGAAGACTACAGCGCTGAAGAAAGTCACCTCGAAACGCTCGCTGGTCTATCACGCGCAGGTGACGCTAAAGGCAACCCTGCTGGGGTTTGCCATCGGCACCGGCCTGGGTATTCTGCTCGCCGTGGGCATTGTGCACTCAAAGGTGATGGATATGTCGGTGATGCCCTGGGCTATCGTCAGCCAGACCATCCCGATTATTGCGCTGGCGCCGATGATTATCGTGGTGCTCTACTCAATTGGGGTGCAGGGCATCCTGCCCAAGGCGATCATCTCGGCCTATCTCAGCTTTTTTCCTGTGGTGGTTGGCATGGTTAAAGGGCTGCGCAGCCCGGATGCGATGCAGCTGGATCTGCTGAAAACCTATAGCGCCAATACCAATCAGGGCTTTTGGAAGCTGCGCTTGCCCGCGTCGATGCCCTATCTGTTTACCTCGCTCAAGATCGGCATCGCGGCATCCCTGCTGGGGGCCATTGTGGGAGAGCTGCCTACGGGTGCGGTTTCCGGCCTTGGCGCACGCCTGCTGGCGGGCAGCTATTATGGCCAGACCGTGCAAATCTGGTCAGCCCTGTTTGCCGCAGCCATTCTGGCCGGGCTCTTGGTGGCCTTGCTGGAGTTCATCGAGAAGGCAGTGCTCAAACGGATGGGAATGGTGTCATGATTGAAGTCATTCTTGCAGTGCTGGTCTGGTGTGTTGGCTGGTGGCTGAACAGCCGTTTGGCCAACTCTGCCGCTTCCAACATGCGAGCGGTTAAATTGCTGGTGCCGGTGATCTTTGGTGTCACTGTCCTGATAATCTGGGAGCTTTTGGTGCGGGGGCTTGAGGTGTCGATGGTGATCCTGCCAGCGCCGAGCTTGATTGCTGAACGCTTTGCCAGCTCCTTGCCGATCCTGTGGAAGGATCTGCAACAGACCTTCCTGAAGGGGGCGCTGTCGGGCTATATCATGGGCTGCTTTGCGGCGCTTTTAATGGCTGTTGCGGTGGATCGCAGTGACTTTTTGCGTCGCGGGTTGTTGCCTGTGGGCAATTTTGTCGCGGCGCTGCCGATTGTTGGCACGGCCCCCATTCTGGTGATGTGGTTTGGCTTTGACTGGCAGTCCAAGGCGGCTGTTGTGGTGGTCATGGTGTTCTTTCCCATGCTGGTGAACACGGTTGCCGGCCTGCGCGAAACCTCGGCCATGCAGCGCGATCTGATGCAGACCTATGCCGCCAGCTACTGGCAGAGCTTTTTCAAACTGCGCCTGCCGGCCGCCTTGCCCTTTATCTTTAACGGCCTCAAAATCTCGACCACGCTGGCGCTGGTTGGTGCCATTGTTGCTGAGTTCTTTGGCTCGCCCACCGTCGGGATGGGGTTCCGGATTTCCACCAGCGTTGGCCAGTTGGCGCTTGATATGGTCTGGGCTGAAATCCTGATGGCAGCCCTTGCCGGGTCTTTGTTTTACGGCGCAATCGCTTTGGTCGAGAAAAGCCTGACCTTCTGGCATCCGTCACAGCGCGGCTAATACATTATCAGGCCATTCCGTGTTTCGGCGCGGGGTGGCTATGACCAGAGGAGCGCTCTGGTCTGGTCCTTTAAGATGGTGAAAAATTAACCACGTGACCGGAAACAACGCTCAATAGCTGCGCAAAAAGCCTAAAGGTTTTAGGTAAACAAAATAATAATATTTGATCGAAGGGTCAAATTCGCGCAAGCTTTCTTCATAACCTAAATCAGGGAGAACGATCTCATGAAACACATTTTGACAGCAGCCGGTTTGGCACTTGCAACTGTCGGTGCCGCACAGGCGTCGGACGATGTAAAACTGCAGCTGAAATGGGTGACACAGGCACAGTTCGCAGGCTACTACGTGGCCTTGGATAAGGGCTTTTACGGCGAAGAAGACCTGAACGTCACGATTTTGCCGGGTGGCCCAGACATTGCGCCAACTCAGGTTATTGCCGGTGGCGGTGCTGACGTTACTGTTGAGTGGATGCCTGCCGCCCTGGCCGCCCGCGAAAAGGGTCTGCCGCTGGTCAATATCGCCCAGCCCTACAAAAGCTCTGGCATGCAGCTGACCTGCTGGAAAGACGCCGGCATCTCCACGCCCGCGGATCTGTCCAACCGCACCCTGGGTGTCTGGTTCTTTGGCAATGAATTCCCCTTCATGAGCTGGATGAGTAAGCTGGGGATCTCCACCGAAGCCAAGGGAGAGATGGGCGTCGAGGTTCTGAAGCAGGGCTTCAACGTTGATCCTCTGTTGCAGCGTCAGGCCGATTGCATCTCGACCATGACCTACAACGAGTACTGGCAGGTCATCGATTCCGGTGTGGGTGCAGAAGAGCTGATCACGTTCAAATATGAGGATCAGGGCGTCGCGACGCTGGAAGATGGTCTTTATGTGCTGGAAGAAAATCTGGAAGACCCGGCCTTTGTCGGCAAGATGGAGCGTTTTGTGCGCGCCTCTATGAAGGGCTGGAAATACGCTGAAGCGAATCCTGATGAGGCCGCTGACATCATTCTGGAAAACGATGCCTCTGGCGCGCAGACCGAAATGCACCAGAAGCGTATGATGCGTGAAGTTGCCAAACTGACTGCCGGCAGCAATGGCGCACTGGATGTGGCCGACTATGAGCGCACCGTAAAAACCCTGCTCGAAGGCGGCGACTCGCCCGTTATCACCAAGATGCCTGAAGGCGCCTGGAGCCATGTCATCACCGACGCCGCTCTGAAGTAAGCCTGAGCCTGTTCTCCTCAAGGGATCGTTCGGTCCGTTGAGGAGGCTGGGGGCTGGATCACACCGGCCCCTCCGAGCAAAATTAATCCGCTGATCCCCTGGGTTTGGCGGATTTTTTGTGCGACCTCGCAGGCCTAAAGCTGCCCCAGGAATCCACCGTACTGCCCGCGTTTAAAGATCAGGCCATTGCCGGGGCGCGTCGTGACCGAGGTCACCTGGCCCAGAACTATGGTGTGATCGCCCGCAGGATGTGCAGCATAGTGGCGACAGTCAAAGCGGGCGATGGGGCCGGACAGGGCAGGGGTCTGCGCCTCGCTGAGATGCCAGTCGGCCTCGGTGAAGCTGTCGCCATTGCGGGCAAAGTGCTGTGCCATCTCCAGCTGGTCTTCGGCGAGAACATGGATGGAAAAACTCTTGGCTGAAACAAAGGCGTCATGGCGCAAAGAGCTACGGCCCGGGCACCAGAGCAGCAGTGGCGGCTCTATCGAGACGGAGGTGAAGCTGTTGACCGTGATCGCCAGAGGCCCACTTTCGGTCATGGTGGTCACAACTGTGACCCCGGTGCCAAAGCATCCCAGGGCATCCCTGTAGGCCCGGGCGGTGTCAGCACCGGGAATGAAACTGGTTTGTGGCATGTCGCGCGCCTTTGTTCAGGTCTTGCTGCCTGCCTGCCATGTGCCACCGTGATTGTCCACCGGGTTCAGGTCTTCCAAAAGGCGTCCGTGGCGGCGCGTCTGGGCAATGACCTCACCCAAAGTGCCAAAGCCGAGGGCCTGCAGCATCGGGATCATTTTGACCAGCGCTTCGGCGGTGGCCTGGGCATCGCCCAGTGCGGTGTGGCGCAGTGCGGTGGGAATGGTGATGTCCAGCCTGTCGCACAGGGCATCAAGCGTATGAGGAACTGAGGCGCCAAAAAGAACTGCGCTCAGCAACACGGTGTCCAGAATAGGGTGATCCCATTGCACCTTTGCTGCCTCTGCGTGGCGGCGCAGAAAGGCCATGTCAAAAGGCGCATTATGCGCCACGATCACTGCATCCGAGGCAAAAAGGTGAAAGGCAGCAGCCGCCTTGGCGATAACCGGTGCCCCCCGGACCATGTCATCGCTGACGCCATGAACCCGGGTTGAGGCCTCTGGAATGGGCCGCTGTGGATCCACCAGGGTGTCAAACTGTTCGCCCTTGATAAGGCGGCCGTTTAGCACCCTGAGGGCGCCGATCTGCACGATCTCGTCCTTATGCGGCAAAAGCCCCGTAGTTTCGGTATCAAACACCGCAAAGCAAAGCTCTTTTAGGGGCCGGTCCTCGATCTCCAGCAGGGGGCGGTCGAGCAGGTCAAAGTCAAAAATCAGGGGCCGCGCCGCCTCTGGGGGGATTTCGGCCACGGCTGCGTCAAAAATAACGATATAGCCTTCGCCCTCTCCCAGCGGTTTCAGGCGCAGGCTATAGCTTTGCGCCCCGTCGCGCCCCGTGACGCTGGCGAGGACTTCTTTGCCGGTCCTGATCATCTGTTTATGCGCTGCCTTCAGTGCGGTCGGATCCAGATAGTCAAAGAGACAGGCGTTGAGACGCGGATGCGCGATCTGGGCCAGCACGGCTGCCGCCTGCGCATCATAAAGAACAATGCGATGGTCAGGCCCCAGCAGGGCGGTGGCGACAGGCAGCTCGCTCAACAGAGCGGTGAGGCGCGCCTTTTCCGCCTCCAGTCGGGCGGTTTCCTCGGCAATATTGCGCGCGCTGAGCAGGGTTGCATCGCCCAACTGCCCGGCCAACCCGGCTGCCGCAGGCGCGAGATCGCCAAGATACCGGGCGAATTTTGCATCAATGGCGCGGCTCACACCACCATGGGCCCGCACCCGCATTTGCGAGGCCAGAGCCTCGATCGGCTTGGCGACATGCTCATCAAACAACAGCCAGATCGCAGCACAAAGCCCCAGAATGGCAAACGAACTCAGCAGGCCAGCAAAGACAAAGGGATCCAGCAACGCAGGCAGGCCAGCGCGCTGATAACTGATCCAGAGTCCTGCCATGATCACCGCGATGGAGCCAAAGGCCAGCAGGCCGAAAAACAAGAAAATCCGTAACCGAAGGCTCAGACGGGTCAGCATGTGTCAGCCTCCACAAACCACTGTGAGAATTGCATCCTTGGGCGGCGGGGAGATCCAGTCAACGCCGTCAATTTCACCGCTGTCGGAAAACCTGGTCTGGTCGGCAACCACGGCGCGGCGCCAGGCGGCGCAATCCACCACGGTGCTCAGCTGGCTGATGGGGGCCCAGCGGCCAAAGAAAAAGATTTCTGCCAGATGCTGGTCGGGCTGGTTGGCATGGCTGCGCAGGGTTGCGGTGTCGACGGCGACAAAGCGCTCGGTGTAGGGCACCACATAGGTCCAGGGTCGGTAAAAGCTCTGGCTCTCAACCGCTTCGGCGACCACCAGACCCTCGGGCAGATTGGCAACCGTGCGCCCGTACCAGCCGTATTCCGAGGCGATGGTGACACCAATCATCGCAAGCCCGGCCGCCACCGGAGCCAGCCATGCAGGCAGTCGGTTGCCGAGCGTCCGGTTGACCAGCATGACAACACCAGCCACCGCCACACCGGCAAAAATCACTGCAATCAATTCCAGAAACATAGGCTATCCTTTGTGCGTGTGGCGCCAGCGGTCGCAGCTCGCTGGGTCTGTTGTGCCATTTGTACCCTGTCGGGCCTGATCGTGCGCGCCCCGCTGGGCCTGATACGGCTCAGCCGAGCATAGATTTACCGTGTCCAAGCGCGGATTGCATGGTTTTTACCACAACAAAGGCATCGCGAAGATGACTTCGCTCAAAGTCGGACAGATGAGAGGGCACCAGGTAGTTGTCCGGCGCCGCGCCGCGGCGCACCAGATCGGCCTGGTGTTCCAGCCGGGTCTGGGCGATCAGGTCATAGGCATCTATCAGATCACGCGCCCCGCTGGGGCTGATGGCGCCGGCGGCGGCACCTGCCTCAAGGCGGGCGCGGGTGTTTACCGCCGGGATCCTGGCCTGCAGCGCATAGATACGCCCCAGATCCGTGACCGGAACCACGCCATTGTGCTTCATATCCAGTGTGTTGCGGTGCTCTCCTGACCGGATAGTGGCAAAGCCGCGCAACAGGCCCAGGGGTGGGGTGTGCTTCAGCGCGTTCGAGGTGAGATGGGCCACAAAGATCGAATTGGCGCAGGCGGCGGCCAGAACCTCTGTCTGCAGCCCTGCAAACAGGGTGGGGTCGCCGCCGATAGGGCGCAGATCAAACATCACCGAGGCCAGCATCTGCGCTTCGGGGCCGGGTTTGTTGATCCAGCCATTAAAATAGTCGCGCCAGATGCGCAGCGGCTGACGCCAGCGCGGGTTTGAGGCCATCATGTCGCCGGGGCAATAGACATAGCCGCAGGTATTGAGCCCGTCGCAGACAAAGGCGGCAAGCGCGGCAAAATAGGCCTCGCCCTTGGCGTCGACCGTATCGGCCAGGATCAGGCAGTTGTCCTGATCCGACACGCCGGTCTGCTCTTGTCGGCCCTGACTGCCACAGGCAAGCCAGAGGTAGGGCACCGGAGCTGGTCCCAGTTTCGCCTCTGCCAGGGTCAGCAGGCGCCGGGTGACGGTGTCGGCAATATCTGTGATCAGCCGGGTGACCACCTCGTGGCGGTTGCCGCCAGCCACCAGCTGAACCAGCAGACGCGGGATGTCACCGGTGACCTTTGCCATCGCCTCTGCCGTAGTGGCGCGCGACAGGCTTGAGACCAGCTCAGCCGAGCTGACGGCCTGAAACCGGGTCAGGTCGGTCTGGGTGATGATGCCCAGAAGCACCCCGTTTTGCACGATTGGAATATGGCCTATATGCAGCTCCATCATGGCATGCAGCACATCCGAGCCAATGGCAGAGGGCGCAAGGCTATGGGGCGTACGTGTCATGATCTGCGACACGGGAGTCGAAAAGGGCAGGCCCTCGGCCAGCAGTTTTTCGGTGAGGTCGCGGGTGGTCAGGATACCCTGCAGGGCGTCACCGTCACTGATGCAGACACAAGAGATATGATGCTGGCGCATCAGCTGTGCAGCCCCCTGACAGGTGAGACCCGCCGAGCAGGTGACAGGAGGGGCTGCCATGATGCTTTCGGCGCGGATGGTGGTGAGATCATTCTGACGGCTGGCCTCAGGTCGGCGGCGATCAAAGAAACGGGCTACGGCTGGTTCAGCCTGCATCAGTGCGTCAAAATCATCGCGGGGCAGCAGCAGAAGCACAGTTGTCATCGAGGCGGTGGCAGAGGTGACAGCCCGGCCGCCGCGGGTCAGCCCGCGTTCGCCAAAGGAATTACGTGGCCCCAGAACAGAGATCACCATGCCGTTTTCGTCCATCACTCGGACCTCGCCATGGTGCACCAGATACAGCCCGGCGAGATCCTCACCCAGGCCATAAACCTGTGTGCCGGGGGCGATCGACAGGACTTGAAACCTCGGCGCGAGGTCTCTCAGGACGTCCGGCCCGAGGCTGTCATAGGGGTGCACGGAGGTCAGAAAGCGGATCAGATCTGTTTCGGAAAGCGGCATCGTCAGGACCTGTCTGGACTGAGGGGTTTTAACTGAGGGGTTCTAAGAGAATATGGGTGCCGGCCCGGGCGTGGCCAGGGCCGGCGTGAGGAAAAAAGGACGGACCTTCAGGGCGCGAGCCCTGCGTGCGGCCCGTCCAGGGGGGGGATTAGTGATCCTGTGCCGTGCCGGCGCCACGTGGGATACGGACGCTTTCCACCAGATCTTTGATCTCCTGCGGGGTTTCCTTGGTCATGCTGGCAACTACATAGGCTAC
The DNA here is from genome assembly GCA_965641885.1 of Phaeobacter sp. SH40. GTDB lineage: Bacteria > Pseudomonadota > Alphaproteobacteria > Rhodobacterales > Rhodobacteraceae > Pseudophaeobacter. Next base: position 1,576,426 of record OZ282574.1, read on the forward strand.
GGTAAAGTTGACCGCGGCCCCAATGGCGCCAAAGGAGGTCGATTTTACGGTGCCCAGTAGCGGGTCAGCGTCGGTAAAGGAGTTGGTGTCCGGGATGAACAGCCAGCCCTTGTGCAGGAAGATATAGATCAGGGTGACACCCAGACCAGACAGCATACCCGCCACAGCGCCGGTGTTGTTGATCGTCTTTGAGAAGATCCCCATCATCAGGGCCGGGAAGATTGAAGCCGCCGCCAGACCAAAGGCCAGTGCTACGGTTTGCGCCGCAAAGCCGGGAGGGTTGAGGCCCAGGTAGGTGGCAACCGCAATGGCGACACCCATGGCGATACGGGCTGACAGCAGCTCGTTTTTCTCCGAGATATTCGGATTGAGCGAGCCTTTGATCAGATCGTGCGAGACCGCCGAAGAGATCGCCAGCAACAGGCCGGCCGCCGTGGACAGAGCCGCGGCAAGGCCACCGGCTGCCACAAGACCAATAACCCAGGAGGGCAGGTTGGCGATTTCAGGGTTGGCCAGAACCAGGATATCGCGGTTGAAATTGGTCAACTCGTTGCCAGTCCAGCCCATGTCAGCCGCTTTGGCCTGCATCTCGGCGTTCTTGTCGTTGTAGTACTGGATATAGCCGTCGCCATTTTTGTCTTCCCAGGCCAGAAGCCCGGTTTTCTCCCAGGTGGCCATCCAGTCATAGCGGGCATCATTCTCGATCTGTTCAACCGAAACGGCCTGTGCGTCGGTGCCGTTGGGCCACATCATATCGGTGATGTTCAGGCGCGCCATGGCACCAACTGCTGGGGCCGTGAGGTAGAGCAGTGCAATGAACACCAGCGCCCAGCCTGCGGACCAACGGGCATCCGCCACGCGCGGTACGGTGAAAAAGCGCATGATGACATGCGGCAGACCAGCTGTGCCGATCATCAGCGACAGGGTAAACAGAACCATGTTGAAGGTATCAGCGTGATGGGCGGTATACTCGTTAAAGCCCAGCTCGCGAACGATTGCATCCAGTTTCTGCAACAGCGGCTCGCCGCTTGCGACGTGATCGCCAAACAGGCCCAGGGCAGGGATCGGGTTGCCGGTCAGCTGTAGCGAGATAAAGATGGCCGGGATAGTATAGGCCATGATCAGCACGCAGTACTGTGCCACCTGAGTATATGTCACACCCTTCATGCCGCCAAAAACAGCATAGGCAAACACAACGCAGGCACCTATCAGCAGGCCGGTGGTGTTGGAGACTTCCAAAAAGCGGCCAAAGGCCACGCCAACGCCGGTCATCTGGCCAATCACATAGGTGGTCGAGGCCACGATCAGACAGATCACAGCCACGATCCGTGCGGTGGGGCTGTAGAACCGGTCGCCGATGAACTCTGACACGGTGTATTTGCCAAATTTGCGCAAATACGGCGCCAGCAACAGCGCGAGCAGCACGTAGCCACCGGTCCAGCCCATCAGGAAAGAGGAGTTGTCATAGCCGGTAAAGGCAATGAGACCCGCCATGGAGATGAAGGAGGCCGCCGACATCCAGTCGGCCGCCGTCGCCATGCCGTTGGTGACAGGATGCACGCCGCGCCCGGCTGCGTAAAATTCCGATGTGGAGCCCGCACGGGCCCAGATCGCGATGCCGATGTAGAGCGCGAAAGACGTGCCCACAAACAGCAGGTTGATGGTAAACTGATCCATGGTTACTCCTCCTCTACGCCGAATTCACGGTCCAGCTTGTTCATCCGGAAGGCGTAGAAAAAGATCAGCGCCAGAAAGACCAGGATTGATCCCTGCTGGGCAAACCAAAAGCCCAGATCGGTGCCGCCCACGGCAATGCCGGACAGCATGGGGCGCAGCAAAATGCCGAATCCAAATGATACGACAGCCCAGATCACCAGGCTGACAAGAATGATCCGCACATTGGCCTTCCAATAGCCCTTATCGGCCTCGGTTGTCTGTGCAGCGTTTGGTGTGTCGTCCGCCATGGCGGCTCCTCCTTCTTCCTCCAGGACCTGAATGAGGGGTCACTCAGGCGTGCGCTCTTTGTTTGCCTGCGCCGGTGTTTTTTACGCGAAAACAGGGCCTCAGGCATGGCTCCGCCGATCTGCTGACGAGGGGGTCAGAAGGGGTCGTCGGAATTTTCCGGTATGTGGTGCGGGACCCCGCTGAGCAGGCAGGGCCCCTGGAAAGGCTTAGGTCGTCTTAGGACGTGACCTCGGTGACGATTCTAGCAAGTCCGCCAGCAATCGCCTTGATCTCACCCATGGCATCAATCTTTTTCAACGCGCCCTTGTCGTCGTAGTAGGCAATCAGCGGCGCTGTCTGTTCGTGATAGGCCGCCAGACGGCTGGCGACGGTTTCGGCATTGTCATCGGCACGGCGAGACATCTCCGTGCCGCCGCATTTGTCACATGTTTCGGCAACTGCGGGCTGCTTAAAGCTGTCGTGGTAGCCCTCACCGCAGCCTGCGCAGGTGTAGCGTCCCGAGATACGGGCCACCATGGCGCTGTCGTCCACCTCCAGGCTGATGGCGGCGTTGATCTTCTGACCACTTTCCGCCAGCAGATCATCCAGCGCCTCGGCCTGCACCGTGGTGCGTGGAAAGCCATCAAGGATCACGCCCTTGGCGCAGTCAGGCGCGGCCAAGCGGTCGCGCAGGATATTGATGACGATCTCGTCCGACACCAAACCGCCGGCCTCCATCACCGCTTTGGCGGCTTTTCCTGCTGGAGTGCCAGCCGCAACTGCGGCCCGCAAAAGGTCGCCGGTTGAAAGCTGCACAAGACCAAATTTCTCTTCGAGAACGCGGGCCTGCGTACCCTTCCCGGCGCCGGGAGGGCCGAGAAGGATGAGAACGGCAGGGCGGGTCATTACATCGGTTGTCATTGTCAGTTACCCCTTGCTTGCTCTGTTTGCGATCAGATCATCGACCACGGATGGGTCCGCCAGTGTCGAAGTGTCCCCCAGCGCGCCAAAGTCATTCTCGGCAATCTTGCGCAGAATACGGCGCATGATCTTGCCAGAGCGGGTTTTTGGCAGGCCCGGCGCCCATTGGATGACATCGGGGCTGGCGATCGGGCCGATTTCAGTCCGCACCCAGGTGCGCAGCTCTTTCAGCAAGGCGTCCGAAGGTTCCCGGTCGTTCATCAGGGTGACATAGCAGTAGATGCCCTGGCCCTTGATGTCATGCGGGTAGCCCACCACTGCGGCCTCTGCCACGGCGGCATGCGCAACCAGCGCGCTTTCGACCTCGGCGGTGCCCATGCGGTGACCGGAGACATTGATCACGTCATCGACACGACCGGTGATCCAGTAGTCCCCGTCTTCGTCGCGGCGGCAGCCATCACCGGTAAAGTAGTAGCCTTTGTAATCCGAGAAGTAGGTCTGCTGAAACCGCTTGTGGTCGCCCCAGATTGTCCGCATCTGACCGGGCCAGCTGTCTTTGATGCACAAAACCCCTTCAACGCCATTGCCAGTGATTTCTTCACCAGACTGGGGATCCAGAACAGAGGGGACAACCCCAAAGAAGGGCTTCATCGCAGAGCCTGGTTTGGTCGCGTGGGCGCCGGGCAGGGGGGTCATCAGATGGCCGCCGGTTTCGGTCTGCCACCAGGTGTCAACGATGGGGCAACGTCCGCCGCCAATCACATCACTGTACCAGTTCCAGGCTTCGGGATTGATCGGCTCACCAACGGTGCCCAGCAGGCGCAGTGAGGACAGATCGCATTTCTCGACCCATTCATTGCCCTGACCCATCAAGGCGCGCAGCGCAGTGGGGGCGGTATAGAACTGGTTGACCTTGTGCTTTTCGCAGACCTGCCAGAACCGGCTGGCGTCAGGGTAGGTTGGCACCCCCTCGAACATCAGCGTTGTCGCCCCATTGGCCAGCGGGCCGTAGACGATATAGCTGTGGCCGGTGACCCAGCCCACATCTGCCGTACACCAGTAGATGTCGCCATCATGATAATCAAAGGTGATCTCATGGGTCATCGCGGCATAGGCCAGATAGCCGCCCGATGTATGCACCACGCCCTTTGGTTGGCCAGTTGAGCCCGAGGTGTATAGCACAAACAGCGGATCTTCAGCGTTCATCTCTGCGGGTTTGCAGTAGTCGTTCGCCTCAAGCGCCATCTCGTTATAGTCAAAGTCGCGGCCGTCAACCCAAGTGGTCTGGCCACCTGTGCGTTTGACCACCAGACATTTGACCGTGTCTTTGCAATGCAGCAGTGCCGCGTCGGCGTTTGATTTCAGTGGTGTTTTGCGACCGCCGCGTGGGGCCTCATCGGCGGTGATCACCACCTTGGCCTCTGAGCCATTGACCCGCGCTGCCAGTGCATCCGGGCTGAAACCGGCAAAAACAATAGAGTGGATCGCGCCGATACGGGCGCAGGCCAGCATGGCATAGGCGGCTTCGGGGATCATCGGCAGATAGATGACAACCCGGTCGCCTTTGCGCACGCCCATGGTCTCAAGAATATTGGCCATGCGGCAGGTGCGGCGGTGCAGCTCTTTATAGGTGATGTGCTGCGCGGCCTCATCCGGATCATCAGGTTCAAAGATGATCGCGGTCTGGTCGCCACGGGTTTCAAGATGGCGGTCGATACAGTTGGCCGAAACATTCAGCGTGCCATCGGCATACCAATTGATCGATACTTCGCCAAAATTGAAATTCACATCCTTCACAGTGGTGAAGGGTTTGATCCAGTCGAGACGTTTGCCTTGCTCTCCCCAGAAAGCGTCCGGATCTTTCAGCGAAGCGGCATACATCGCCTCGTATTTGGCATTGTCGACATGGGCGCGGGCAACGGTTTCGGCGGATGGCGCGTGGGCCTGGCCCTGGGGTTGCTGTGTCATGCTGGTCTCCTCCCTAGTATCTTGTCCCTGGTATCTGGTCAGTCTGACACACCACAACTGACAGGCATGAGTGTCAAACTGTTTCCTCCCTTGCTACCAATCATAGGGTGAGTGGAAAATAAGTGAATAAGATACCGAAAAATAACGATTTGCTTGTAAATGAATTTCCCTTCAAAGGGGTGAGTTGAAAATTTGTTACCAAACTGTAAAGAAAAACCTTTGAGAATATGGATTTTGTGAGTCAACGATCCTGTGTCAAAAGTTTCACAATCTGTCAGCAAAAGGTTGTGGAAGAGGGGCTGGACAGCATTTTTCAACTCTCATGACCTGCGGCATTTTGTGCCTTGCGCCTCTGTCCGCGCAGAAATTGCGATTGTTTTACGCAACTTTCTTGCGTTTCTGTCTGGGCCCGAGACCGAAAGAGACCGAGTGAGACCGGATAGGCGGACAGTAACCAGAGGCTGTTTCTCCCATAGGTGGAATCTCACCCAATGTGCTGCGCTGCGGGCTTGGCAGCCCGCAGAGTTGCCGTTAGCCTGTGCGCAAGCGCCTGCCAATGTGCGGCCCTTTAGGGGCGGCCAGGCGGGGACAGGCGCAACATGGGAGATGTATATATGAAGACGATTTTGACTGCTGCTGTGGCGGCTGCTGCTGGTTTTGCTCTTGTCGGAGATGCGGCTGCGACGGAATGGAATGTTTCTGTCTGGGGCAAGCGCCGCGCCTTTACCGAGCATGTGGAAAAGCTGGCTGAGCTGGTGAGCGCCAAAACCGATGGTGAGTTCACCATGAACATCAGCTATGGCGGCCTGTCCAAGAATAAAGAGAACCTCGACGGTATCTCTATCGGCGCGTTTGAGATGGCGCAGTTCTGTGCCGGCTATCACCGCGACAAAAACCCATCCATCACCGTGCTTGAGCTGCCCTTCCTCGGTGTGAACACCCTGGCAGAAGAAGTGGCCGTCAGCCATGCTGTCTATGGCCATGAGGCGGCGCAGAAAGATCTGGCGCGTTGGAATGCAAAACTGCTGATGACCTCGCCTATGCCGCAATACAACATTGTTGGCACAGGTGCGCCGCGCGATAAAGTTTCTGATTTCAAGGATATGCGGGTGCGTGCCACCGGCGGTATCGGCAAGGCCTTTGCAGCGGTTGGCGCGGTTCCCACCTCGGTGACAGCAACCGAGGCCTATAATGCAATGGAATCAGGTGTTGTTGACACCGTGGCCTTTGCGCAGCACGCACATCTGTCTTATGGCACCATCAATCGCGCAGAATGGTGGACCGCCAACCTCAACCCAGGCACAGTGAACTGCCCTGTTGTGGTGAACACCGATGCCTATGACGCCCTGAGCGATTCTGAACGTGCCGCACTGGACAGCTCGGTCGGCGAAGCCATCGATCACTACCTGGCCAACTACGGCGCCCTGCTCGAAAAGTGGGACACTGTGCTGGCAGAAAAGGGCGTGACCAAGGTCATGATGTCCGAAGACGAGCTGGCTGGCTTTCGCGCCACCGCGGCAGATCCCATTCGCGAACAGTGGATCAAAGACATGGAAGCCCAGGGCATTCCTGGCCAGGAGCTTTATGATCTGGTGATGAAGACCCTCAACGACACCCGCGCTGGCAACTAAGCCGCGTCTGTGACGGCTCGGGGCTGAGAGGGTTCTCTCGGCCCCGTTTCGTTTTCTGGAACTCTCTGAGAGAAAGGTGGGACCCATGGCGGGAAACGCCGCGGTAATGGAAGATGGCAGTCTGATCAGCCGTCTCGACCGCAAACTGCTGCAGCTAGAGCAGGTCTTTGCGCTGCTCAGCGGGCTTGCTGTCTTTTCACTTATGCTTCTGGCGGTGATCTCGGTTGGCGGGCGCAACGCCTTTAACGCGCCGCTGCCCGGATATGTGGACTGGATCGAACAGGCCATGCCGCTGATCGCCTTTATGGGCATCGCCTATGTGCAGCGTGATGGCAGCCATATCCGCATGGATATCGTGGTTGGCGCGCTGCGGGGACGGGCGCTGTGGCTGTTTGAGCTGATCTCGGTGCTTTTGATGTTGGTGCTGATGCTGGCGCTGGTCTGGGGCAGCTGGGCGCATTTTGAGCGGTCCTTTGATTTTGCCGCCCCTTTGTGGAGCCGGGACAGCTCGATTGATATCAGCCTGCCGATCTGGCCAGCAAAGCTATTGGCGCCGGTTGCGTTTTCGGTGCTCTGCCTGCGGTTGGTGCTGCAGGCCTGGGGCTATGGGCGCGCTCTGGTGCAGGGGCTGGAAACACCGCCAGCGGTGCCTTTGATCCAGGATGCCGCGAAACAGGCCGCGGCCGAGGCAGAGCTGCTCAGCGGTCATGACAATGACGCTTTGAGCGGTCGGGGGTAGAGCCATCATGGAACCTATTGAAATTGGCCTTTGGGTCACGGGCTTTTTGCTGGTGCTTGTGGTCCTGGGCATGCGGGTGGCCTTTGCGGCTGGTCTTGCAGGGCTTGTCGGGCTGGTCTGGATCTTCTGGGCCAAGTTTGGCTATGATCCCGACCGTTTTGGCAAGGCGCTGACCATTGCGGTGAAAACCGCAGGCCAGGTGCCACATTCCAAAGTCTCAAGCCAGGCGCTGAGCCTGATCCCAACCTTCATCCTGATTGGCTATCTGGCCTATTACGCTGGCCTCACGCGCGCCTTGTTTGAGGCCGCCAAGCGCTGGATCGCCTGGTTGCCCGGCGGGCTTGCGGTTGCGACCGTTTTTGCCACGGCAGGCTTTGCAGCCGTTTCTGGTGCCTCTGTGGCTACCTCGGCGGTCTTTGCCCGTATCGCTATCCCCGAGATGCTGGCGGTTGGCTACAACAAGCGCTTTGCGGCAGGCGTTGTGGCGGCGGCCGGAACCCTGGCCTCATTGATCCCGCCCTCTGCCATTTTGGTGATCTATGCCATTATCGTAGAGCAGGACGTGGGCAAGCTGTTGCTGGCGGGCTTTATTCCCGGCGCCTTTAGTGCAGTGGTCTATGTGTTGCTGATTATTGGCATTGCGGTGGTGTTCAAAAACGTCGGCCCGCCGGTCACCGGCTTTACCTGGCGCCAGCGCTTTGAATCGCTGCCCGCTGCCCTGCCGATCGTCTTTGTCGTCGTGATCATCATCTGCTTTGTCTACAATCCCTTTGGCGGCGACGCCTGGGGCACACCAACCGAAGGCGGAGCATTGGGGGCCTTTGTGGTCTTTTGCATGGCGCTGTGGCGCGGCATGCGCTGGAGCGAGTTCAAATCAGCCTTGCTGGAGACGGCCAAGCTCACCGTGATGATCTTTACCATCATCTGGGGCGTGCTGATCTATGTGCGCTTTTTGGGTTTTGCAGACCTTCCGGGGGCCTTCTCAGACTGGATCACCAATCTTGAGATGTCGCCTATGGTGATCCTGATCTGTATCTTGCTGGCCTATGCGGTGCTTGGAATGTTCATGGATGCCATTGGCATGCTGCTGTTGACCTTGCCTGTGGTCTACCCCGCGGTGATGGCGCTGAATGGCGGCGAAAGCGTGGCTGCTGTGGACAGTGCCTTTGGCATGTCAGGGCCGATGTGCGCCATCTGGTTTGGCATTCTGGTAGTAAAAATGGCTGAGTTTTGCCTGATCACACCGCCAATCGGCCTCAACTGTTTTGTGGTGGCTGGCGTACGCGATGATCTCAGCGTGCAGGACGTTTTCCACGGCGTGATGCCCTTTTTCATCGCGGACGGGGTGACAATCGCGCTGTTGGTGGCCTTCCCGGCTATCGTGCTCTACCTGCCAAGCTTGGCACAATAGGGCCTGATATTTGGCTGAGTTGAAAATGGGCGAAAGGGAAACTCCCCTTTCGCCCATTTTGTTTGTCTCTGTTGGAGCAGATCCCCTTTTGCCCGAAATGCACAGCCGTGAGAGATCCGGGCGGTTGCGAAACAGCTACAGATCACAGCAACAGACCAGTGCCATTCGGAACAGTGCCGTTCAGTTTGCGAAGGGCCGGTAAGGTTTTGACCTCAGCGTGAAAAGCTCATGGGGAGATTGAAGGTGAAGGGCTTGCCGCCAAGCTGTTTTGGCGCTGAGGGGAACTTTCCCGCTCGGCTTACGGCTTTGAGGGCCGCCTGATCAAACCCCGCGACGCCAGATGATTTGGCAACGCGGTAATTGATCAGCTTGCCACTGGCCGCGACGGTGATGCGCAGTACAACCCGGCCTTTGCCGCGCTGGCCTGAAGGGTACCGCTTGCGGCGTTCTATGCGGGACCGGATTTTTGCCCCCCAGATGGACTGCAGCTTTGCCTTTTGCCCTGCGGATGCCGTGGCCGTGCTGGCACCGCCTGCAACCCCTGCCTCTGCGCCGCGGCCGGCTCCGGCAGCCCGTTGCGCCGGGCGCCCTGCAGAGGTCTGCTGAGAGGTCTTGGCCACTGGTGGCTTTGACACAGGTCGCTTTGCGGCAGGTGGCTTGGGGGCAGGCGGTTTGGGGACAGGTTTTTCAACCGGCTTGGGCCGCGGTTTGGGTTCTGGTTCCGGCTCTGGTTCCGGCTCTGGGGGCGGAGGAGGAGGAGGCGCCGTATCGACCTCTACGACCTGTTTCACCTCAGGCTCCGCCAGGGCCACGAGAACGGCAACGCGGGGGGCCTCTGCCAGATCAAACTGCGGCATTTTCGGTGTGGTTGGCCGTATGGTTGGCTGTGTTTGCGGCTGCGTCAGATCGGGATTTGTCAGCTGCACCCGCGGGGTGGGACGCTCCCAGGCCTTTACCATTTCTGCCAGGGTGGCACTGGCCGCCTCGATCGAGACCCGCGCTTCGCCGCCCGCACCACTGGACTGCACCCCCGATTGCGGCGCCGTGGCAAACAGGCTGACATGGATAAAGGCCGCAAGACCGGCAAACAGAGTGAACTCGGCAGCGCGTTTCATTCTGGGCGTACCACCAATTCTGCGCGGCTCAACCCAGCCGCGGCAAGTTTCGTCAAGATGCCAGCTAGTGTTCTGGCCTCAAGCCTGGCATCAGCGCGCAGCACCACCACCGGGGCATTGGCGCTGGACGCGGCCAGCATTGCCAGCGCAGCCTCGCCCTCGGCGCCGTCGAAATGCAATTTGCCTGTGGCGTCGATATAGAGGGTCTGGTCTGCCTTGCTTTCGGCCTCAAGATCAGCATTTGGCGGTGTGACCTCAAAAGGTTCAGGCTGGGCCAGACGCGATGTCATCAAAAAGAAGATGAGCAGCAAAAAAACCACGTTGATCATCGGCACGATGGATTCTGTGCGGGGACGGCGCCGGGGCGGGGAAAGATCCATGGCTTCGCTCACTCCACCAGTACAAAGGCTGTAAAGCCCGCGTTGCGCAGGGTCTGGGTGACAGTGGTGATGCGCTGCAGGTTGGCGCCATTGACGCCGCGCAAAATGACCAGATCACCGGGGGTTTCCATTAAGGGCGCAAGACTTGCCGCCAGATCCTGCGTGGGCTGACCATTGACGTTTAGGGTCTCTGGGCCAATGTTGACCAGTCTTGGCGGGCCGGAATAGGCTCCTCCCCGACCAGCCAGCGGCAGCTCAAGCACCGCTTCGGTGCCAAAACGAGACGCCAGCATAAAGAACACCAGCAGCAAGAAGACCACATCAATCATGGGCGTCAGGCTGGGCTTGCGCCGGGGCTTTTGTGCATCGCTGAAGTGCATCGTTTCACTCGGCCGCCATTTGCAGTTTGGCCGGGGCTTCTGCCACAAACAGGCGGGTGGCGCTGTCTTCCAGATCCAGACGAATGCGCATGATGACGGCTTCAAACCATGTCAGCGCGGCCGAGGCCGGGATCGCCACCGCCATGCCGGCAGCAGTGGTCAGCAGGGCTTCCCAGATGCCGCCGGCCAGCAGGGCCGGATCAGCCTTTGAGCCCGCTTGTTGCAGGGCCTGAAAGGCCGCGATCATGCCCAGTACGGTGCCCAACAGCCCCAGCAGTGGCGCGATTGTTGCAATGAGTTCAAGGGCTCCCAATCCTGTTCCGGCCTGTGCCAGATGCTTTTTGGCCACCCGCGCGGTTTCCTCACGGGCGCGTGGCTCGGGCAGGCTGCGCAGGGCGTTCAGGCCAGCTGCAACCACTTTGGAGCGAATGCCCATGCGTCCCTGAACGATGGCCAAAGCGGCGTCCGGTTTGCCCGCTTCATAGGCGGTGACAGCTTTGCTGGCTTTGCTACGGGACCAGGCGCCGATCAGGGCTAACCGCCAGATTTTCCACAAAATAAGCGCCAATGTGATCACGGAAAGCGCCGCAATCGCCCAGATAGATGGTCCGCCGTCGCGTAAAAACTTCAGGGCCTTTTGCGAGGTCTCAACCGCCATCAGTTTTAGCTCTTCGTGTCGTGAGAGCCGCTGTGCGGGTGGCAATTCCACGGCCTCTGTTGCCTCTGATATATCCGGCATGGGGGCGGTTGCCTCACCGGGGTCTGAGGTCTGTGCCGTATCAAGCGGCTGCAGGGCAGGGCTGGCAGCCGCTTCCGCCTGTTTGGAGACATCCGGAACATCCGGGCTCAGGGCCTCTAAGGGGACGGGCGCGGTGAGGCTGGTGCCGGTGCTGTCCACAGCGGGGGCTGTAAGCTGGGGCGTGGCCTGGGCTGGTGCAGCCGCTGGGCTTAGCATCTGGCCATTTTGTTGCGTAGGCTCCTGTTGTTGCACAGGCTCTTGTTGTTGTTCAGTCTCCTGCGCAGAGGCGAGAGAGCTGGTGGCAAGCAGCAGCAGCAGGGCGAGGGGGATATTTCGGGTCATGGCTTGCTCCAGTAGGCAGCGATATAGCTGGTGCCCGCCGCCGGAGGGGCGGCTTTGATGGCCTGGCGCACAGGCGTCACATCGCTTTTCTCGCTTGCGAACCAAAAGAAATGGTCCGGTTGCGCTGCGCGGGCTGACAGGGCGCGCTCGGCTAGATCAGAGGCGTCACGCCGGGTGAGCCAGGTGAGCTGCACGCCCTTTGGGGCGCTGATGGGATAGCCACTCGCCTCACCTTCGGCCGCGACAAGGGTGGCCTGACCCTGACTGTCCGGCTGAAGGGTCGCAAGAATACGCGCGGCCGCCGGAAAGCCGGTTTCATCGGCAAACAGCAGGATGTGTGACACCTGAGGGATGCCGCCGCCTCCTGGTCCGGCTATGGCCAGAACATCGCCAACAGACGCCCTGCGGACCCATTCGGTCGCGCGGCCACCGTCGTGCAGAAAAATGTCAAAATCCATCAACCCCGCCTGATGGTCTATCCAGCGGGTGGTGTAGACGGGACGATGCAGCGCATTTTCGCCCTTGGGCCAGACCGTTGTTCCATTTTCCGACAGGCTGGGCCAGACGGGTTCGCGGCATCCGGCCGGAGGCAGTACCAAGCGAAAGTGAATGGCGTCATCTTGAAAACTGCTAAGGTCTTCGCCCTTTACCCGCACCCGCAAGAAGGCCGCACCAATGGGGGTAATCGACTGCACGGTCGTGAAATGCAGGTTGGGCGGCAGAGACGCCTGTGTCGCGCTGTCCGACCAGCGCAGAGCCCTTGCGGCCTCAGGTAGCAGCTGTTCAAGGTTTTCGCTAAAGCCGTCTTTCAACATAAACAGCCGGTCCGGAAGCGCGGCGGAGATGTAAACCGAAAAGCCATCCTCCTGCGCGGTAATCCGGAGTTGGCCAAAGGAAGCGACCTCAACGCACAGGGCGTTATCAGTGTCTTCGCGAATCTGCAGGTCATGCTCGCGGGCTTGCTGCGCCATGGCCTGACGCAGGGTGGAAAATGAGCTGTCGGCCTGGGTTTCAAATGTCAGGGTTGCATAGGCTTCGATGGGAAAGCTTGGATTTATCGTCATGCTGCTGTCCTATTCAGGGGTGACATGGGGGTGCCGCACACCGGAGCGGAGAGTTTCTGGCAGGTGGGGCCAAAGCCCAGTTGCATGTCTTGGACTCTAGCCACTTTGGCAGGGGGCGCTTTGACAATGAGCGCAGCTGCGCCAGAAGCAAGCATTTGGCCGGACTGTTGGCGCTGTTGAGCAGGTAACAAGCGCCGAAGCCCGGAGAAGGCCTGGAGCCCGTTCATCTTCAGCTCATCTGCAGCAGGAGCACAAAGAGGCTGAACAACGGAGGCGATTGCAACAAGTCTTTGGCGCACCAAACTGCTCCAATACGCTGCAAAAGGGCGGGGCCTCTACAGCTGTTGAGTGGTTTGGCTGGATGTTGCGAGGGACGATCAACGTCCCAACATCTGGCTTCGAGATAAAGGTCTGAGATGGACCCATATTTTTCCTTACTAGTTTTGTCAAGAATGGTGCGACATGGCATCAGAAGATATCAGTGAAGACATCAATCACAGAAATGCAGATTTGCTTGGGCGCGTTTGGTCAAGAATGCAGCCCACGTGCCGTCGTTGCACGAGGCTCTCACTCTCGAAGATCACACAAGCCGTACTGGCGGGGGGAGACAATCCCACAATCGCTGAACTGCAACGCGATTGCCGCCTCAAAACGGGGGCATTCCTGTCAGTTCGCGTGTTGGTCAGTTCGCGTGTTGGGAGGTCTCGTGTGTAAAAGCAGCGTTGCTCGGTTTGATCCTAACGGAGCCAGCAGTGTTTATTGCGATGCCGCAAGGCGACCGCGCGCGCAAGGCAAACAGGGTCTGCGTTTGTGCTGCAATAAGACCCATTCAAAGCTCCCGGCTTTGGCAGGCAGAGGCTCACTTAAGCGGCGTAGCTGCGCACACTCTTTGCGTCCACCTTCAGGTGATAGGCTTGGCAGGTTTCCCCCCCGACGTCGATGCGAGGACCGGCTGGAGAAGTCGTCAACCCGGTTTTGCGCATCAGCAGCCTGGCCGTCACGGTCGTTAGGCAAAGGTAGGAGTCAATCTGCCATTTCTCGGCCAGGCGGGCGAGGTTAAGTCCAATTTCTCCCCTGACGCGCATTCTTTCACGGCTGCTCAGAGTGTCTGCGACAAAAACCCTGCTGACCTCCCATATGCCGGCTTCCTGAGGAGCGACTGCGTCAAGAATATCGGCGGGCAGTTTTGGCAGCAGTCCGAGTTGCGCATCGCGCAGCATGTAGCTTGCAGCAATGCTATGCGCGGTGGATGGCGTCAGTCGAAGTCCGCCGTGGACCGTCTCGCCGTCATGAATGGCGCAATAAATGCTCTCTGGCGTGTCATATTGATCGAATTCAAGGCCGCGGACATTCGGAAGATCCCAGCCCAGAGTTTCGATGAAATGGTGATGCCTTGCCCGCAGCAGCGCGGTGAAAAGAGTTCCGGTTTCGCCTAAATTGTCGAAGGTTATTTCTGTTGACTGCATCAAGGTGCCTGACCATTTTTTCGCCGTCTGTGAACCGCGTTCAGAGGGGATTTCGAAGATGTAAAACAGCTTTTGCATGTAATCGTAAATTTTTTATTAATTTTTAACGATACGAACCCACACGGCCAACCCTGATTTGAAACTGCCAAAACTTCTGTGCTCTATGCGGTCAATAACGGTCTGATGGCAAGGGCTGTCTGGCGCATGTTTTTGCAGGGCTATGTCTCACAGGTCGCGGGTACAGGCTGTTTGGCTGGTGATCAGATTTGCGCAAATGGAGTAGCAAAGGCGCAAACTGTGACAGGTGGGCCCAAGGCCTGAAGCCGTTGAATGATTGTGTGATTTAAGGGCGGAGACAATGCAGGCGACAGTAGGGCTATAGGGCCTCCAGACACAGGAGGAGGAGGTGGACCTGGCTTGCCGGAGGTGATCCGGAGTGGGTCGAACTTGGTCGGATTCTTGGCTTGCATCATCGCTCTGCGCAAGGGAGGGACGTCGCGTAACTTTTTCTTAACCACGCCGGATGCGCCGCGCTTGAGGGGATGAATATGTGTCTTAAACGGCTAGAAGGCGGCAAATTGACACCTTTTACGCTGAAAGGGAGGTCGCTGCAGTTTTGGGCGCACATCTTTTAGTTGATTTTCGCCTGCGTTCCAGGCGTTCCTCTCATTGGGCCGTATTTAGGGAAACGGCGCGGCGGAACTGTCTTCTATTCAGGTCGGATCGAAAGCCTCGCGCCCGAAAGCCACGCGCTCGAAACCCTGACGCACTGTGTCGTCTCCGTGATGTGCGGGCCACCGCGCCGACAGGCAGGCGTGATGTTCAGCAGTCCTATGCGGCGCCGCTCTCCAGACAGGTCTGTCGGTGGCGATGTCGATGGCGATGTCGGGGCGGGATGCCATGGGGCTCTGGCAGACGGCCGGGGTGTTGAGCGCCTTGTGCAGCTGGTCTTTTGTACCTGGTCCTCGGTACCTGATCTGCGCCACCTGCTCGGCTGACCGCGCGGCTGTCAACGGTGCGGTGGGCATGCTGTTTAAAACGTATGCGTCGCAACGTAGTGTTGCAGAGTTGTGGCAGAGCCTGCCGAAACGACAAAGGCCGCCCTGAGGGGCGGCCTTTATGCCATTGATCTCTATGAGATATTTTGGCTCCGGCGGTAGGGATCGAACCTACGACCAATTGATTAACAGTCAACTGCTCTACCGCTGAGCTACGCCGGAACGGTCTCAGCGATATAGCGAGGGCTATCGCTGAGGTCCAGAGGGTAAAGGCAGAAAATGTGAAAAAAGTTGTCACTCCAAAAGTCGAAAGCGCGCTACCTCGTTCAAAGCGCCTATCGGCTGGACTTTTGCACGTCCAATCAGGTCAACCAGATGGGCAAATACATTGCGTTCAGCTGCGGGCAAAAGGGCAGGTGGGGTCTCTTTGTAAATGGCGCGGGCCAACTCAGTCGGAGTGGCGGGGCTTTGTTCCAGGCAGGCGAGGATATCGGCCTCGCGCGACTTACGGTGCTTGATCAGCCAGTCCAGTCGGGCGTGCGGCTCAGCAATTCCAGCGCCGTGGCCGGGATAGAAGACACGCCAGTCACCGGCCTGCAGGCGGCTGCAGGAGGCCATGAAATCTGTCAGATCCCCATCCGGAGGCGAGACAAGTGAGCTGGCCCAGCCCATAACGTGATCGGCGGTGAAGCAGGCGTCGCCCAGCCCAAGGGCAATGTGGTTGCCAAGATGGCCGGGGGTGTGGATCACCTCTAACTGCCACCCTTCTGCGGATAGGATCTCGCCATCCATCAGCGCAATGTCGGGGGTAAACTTACTATCAATGCCTTCGCCGCCACTGCGCATGCCCGCATCGACAAGCGCCTGCATCATGGGACTGCGTCCCGAGCTGGCGCCGCCAAATGCGTAGATTGGTGCGCCACAGCGTTCAGACAGAGAACGTGCAAGTGGCGAGTGATCCATATGGCTGTGCGTGACGACAATGTGACTGATGGTCTGACCCGGTAGCACCGCCGCCAGTATGGACTCAAGATGGGCGGGCAGGTCAGGGCCAGGATCGATCACCGCAAGCTGCGTGGTGCCGACGAGATAGGTATTGGTGCCACGGTAGGTCATGGGAGAGGGGTTGGGCGCCAAAAGGCGCCGTACGCCTGGCTCCAGCTGCTCTGGGTGGCCGGGGATTGGGTCAAAACTGTCTGGAGCCTGCATGGGGTGTTGCCTTAATATTGGTCGCAAGGTGTGGATGAGAGCCGTGTTGGTCCGTAAGCGCGGGGAGCATTGGCGCGGCTGAGGGGGGGCACTTTTACTACGCTCTTGCGGCTTGAGGGGGGGGCAAAGGGCTGCGCCGGCCCCATTGCCGTGTTGGATTTTGTCCCGGTTGCACCAGAGCGTTTGCATTTCATAGGCTGTCTTCACAGGGGGCATTTGCGCATGTAAGTGTAGCCTATGTTCTTCCAATGGCTCAAACAATATGTTCCGCGTAGTCTCTATGCCCGTGCGGCACTGATCCTTGTGATGCCCATCGTGGCCTTGCAGCTGGTGGTCACTATCGTGTTCATCAAGCGCGATCTTGAAGATGTCACAACGCAAATGACCACCACTGTGCTGCGCGAGATCTCTTTGTTGCAGCAACAGGCGGCGGGCGCCTCGGATCCTGAAACCTACCTGCAGCGGCTTGCCCCCTTTTTGGCGCCTTTGACCATGACAGCGCGTTTTTTGCCCCCCGAAGCGCCCATGCCGCAAGAGGAGCTGAGCTGGAACGAGTTTTCCGGCCGGGTGGTGCGGGATAAGCTGAAACGCGAGCTGGATGGGTTTGTGGCGGTGAAATTCCCAGAAACACGCGCGTTTCTGCTCTATCTGGACACCAGCGCAGGGGTTCTTGAGCTTGGGCTGGACAGGCGCCGTCTGACGGCCGCGGCCCCGCACCAGCTCATTGTTACCATGATTTTCTTTGGCTTCCTGATGACGGTGATCTCTTTTGTGTACATGCGCAATCAATTGCGCCCGATCAAAAAGCTCGCCGATGCAGCGCAGGCCTTTGGGCGCGGGCGCAACGTCTCTTATTCGCCACGCGGTGCCACCGAGGTTCGGGTGGCGGGCAGTGCTTTTCTCGACATGCGGGCCCGCATTGAACGCCAGATTGAACAGCGCACGCTGATGCTGTCAGGCGTCAGCCACGATCTGCGCACGCCTCTGACCCGGCTCAAGCTGAGCCTGGCCATGATCGATGAGGACGAAGCAGAGCCGATGCTGCGCGATGTGAACGAGATGCAGGCGCTGCTGGATGCGTTTCTCGACTTCTCGCGAGGCGCGTCGACCGGAGAGCCAGAGCCTGTGGATCCCCAAACGCTGGTCATAGCGGTGGTGGAGGATTGGCGGCGACAGGACAAAGATGTGATGCTGGGAGAGCTGAGTGGTAGTGGCACTGTATTGCTCAGAGCGCAGTCGATGCGCCGGGCTCTGGAAAACCTGATCTCCAATGCCGTGCGCTATGGCTCCAGAGCCCGGGTCTCGGTGGCTCTTACAGATAAATCTCTGCGCATCCGGGTGGAAGACGACGGCCCCGGCATTGCCGCCACACAGCGCGGCGATGCGGTGCGACCCTTTTCGCGGCTTGATCCGGCGCGCAATCAGGATCTGGGCTCTGGCGTTGGCCTGGGGCTGGCGATTGTCACAGATATTGCCCGCGCCCATGGCGGCACCCTCAGGCTGGGCAAAAGCGCGGCTCTTGGCGGGCTGCAGGCGGATATCGTGATTGGCCGCTAAACAAGGCTGGCTGGCAGCAAGAGCCAGTGTGACATGCGCCATCGACGGTGGATTTTAGCCCCGCGCATGAAAAATGAAGCCGATGAAGTTGAGCAAAAGCTGCGCCGCCAGAATTTGGGTGCTTTCACTGGGGTCATAGGCCGGAGCCACTTCGACCAGATCAATGCCGACCACATCGCCACGTGTGCTCAGCCCCTGCAAAATCTCTAACACATCATAGTAGAGAAAGCCGCCATGACTGGGGGTGCCTGTGCCTGCGGCAATCGAAGGACAAAAAGCATCGATGTCGATCGTCACATAGTAGCGCGCGCCCGCGGGAATGCGCTCCAGAACAGCCTCGCAGCCCAGCTTGCGCACCTGGCGGACCGACAGAATGTCAGAGCCACGCGCCCGTGCATCCTCATAGCCATCTTTGGCGGTTGAGGACACGTTGCGGATCCCCAACTGGGTCATCCCCGAGACATAGTCCTTTTCAATAGCGCGGCGCATTGGATTGCCATGACCCAGGGTGACGCCATGACGCTCATCGACAAAATCCAGATGCGCATCAATCTGCACCACGTGGATCGGGCCGTTGCGGGCGCAGTCTTTGGCAAAGGCGTTGATGCAGGGGATGTTGATCGAATGATCGCCGCCAATGGTGACAGGCAGCGCGCCGACATCAAGGATTTTGCCGACGCCAAATTCGATATTGGCATGGCTTTCCTCGGTTTTAGTATGGATGATATCGGCGTCACCAATGTCGACCATTTTTACATCCGAGCCGAGATAGGTGGCATCATCTTCGTGGTCATAGGCCCCGGCGTGGCCAAAGCTGAACAGAGTCGATGCCTCGCGCACGGCCCGTGGGCCAAAACGTGCGCCTGGTCGCCACTGGGTGCCAAAATCATAGGGCGCGCCAAGAATGGCAACATCCGCTTCGATGCTGTCCCAATCGGCGATATACTCAGATTTTCCAAACGTTGTGATGCCCACAAAAGGCAGATTGAGCCGCCCGGCCTCATATCCATGTCCCGACACCGATCTCTCCTGACTTTTTAGGTGTTTCACTGCAGAGCATGGCTGGTTTCCTGGCCTGTGCCTAGGGGGGTAGTCCTGATGTCGGTTTGAGCTGACTTAGGATGAAACGGTCTGGCTGTGCAGTCCAGATCTCGCCGTGGCATGTCTTAACGGCGCTGGGGCCGGTTAAGAGGGGCGTAAGGGGAGAAAGAGTCGAAATAGGTCGCCTGTCGTGACCGATTCTTGCCTCAATTGGCGATTTGCCTGCCCAAAACCACCAAGTCCTTACCGAAACCCCGTGCTTGCCTGAGCTTTTTTGCGCCTTCAGTCACCTAATAACGACTTGTTTTTACGTGTATTTGTCTAAACTCCGGGGGCGCTTCTTAACGTCAACCGGGGTTTTTCGCGGTTTTTGCCCCATTATGACGCGCCAGGCCCGCGCGCATTAAAACTTCCTTAACCATGCCTCATTCTGTCCGCGATCTCGCCCACCCTGCGCAAGATTGAGCCCAATTCCAGCCGCACGACCGAACAAAGATGTGAGTGTGGGAAATTGGAGTGGAACATGAAACATCTTATCGCAGCAGTCGTAACAGCAACCTCATTGATCGTCGGAATGTCTACAGTCGCACAGGCGGCTGATCCGCAATCTGGCGTGAGATCGCTGCCGGGATGGGAAGCGGTTGGACGTCTGAATATTTCGGGTCGCAATATGTGCACCGGCACTCTGGTTGCGTCAAATCTGGTGCTGACCGCCGCGCATTGCCTGTTTGATCCAAAAACGGGCCGGGCAATTGACCCGACAAAAATCGTCTTTGAAGCAGGCCTGATGGGGAGCCGCGCCAAGGCCTCCCGCGGTGTCGCCAAGGCGGTTTTGCACCCCAAATATCAGCACCGCAACTCGGGCACCGCACAGATGGGCAGCGACATTGCGGTTCTGCGCCTGACAAAAGCGATCAGCACCCGTGAGATCCGCCCGCTGGAGATGTCCTGGGACGCAAACCGCGGCGATGCGGTTGGGGTTCTGTCCTACAACTACACCCACGCAACCCGGCCCAACCTTGAGCCCAGCTGCAAGGTTCTGGCAAAGCAGAGCACAACATTGGTCACCTCCTGCCGGGTAGAATTCGGCGCCTCGGGTGCACCGGTGCTGCAGGTCACACCAGGCCGCACGCCTCGGCTGGTTTCGGTGGTCTCAGCCAAGGCGGCAATGGGCAGCACGCCGGTGTCGATTGCAACCACGCTGGACTCTTCCCTTTTGAAACTGATGCGGCTGGCCGGCTAACACATCGGGGCCCGCAGGCAACCTTCCCACACAACGCGTTGCCAGATGTGCCATGTACAAAAGGTCCGAGCGAATGCTCGGGCCTTTTTGTCATCAGATCATGGCGGCTAAAAGTGCCTGTCGCAAAACGGCCTAAAGAACGGCCTCCATAACGGCGAAAGAATTGGTTTGATGAATGCCAGGGAGTTTGTTTATCTTGTCGCCAAGAACAATCCTGAAGTGCGCGATATCCCGCGTTCGCACCGTCAGCAAATAGTCGAATGAGCCTGCCACCATCAGGCAGCTTTCAACTTCGGCAATATCCTTAACGACACGGTTGAATGCATCGAGCGAGTTGTCCCCAGCCGTTGCGGCCAGTGAGACCTGCACAATGGTCAGATGTCCCAGCCCAAGCTGTTCCATGTTCAAAACGGCCCGGTAGCCACTGATATAGCCGGATCTTTCCAGGCGTTTCACACGCTCGGAACACGGAGTGTTTGTCAGATTTACACGCGTTGCGAGATCCACAATCGAAAGCCGTCCATTTGCTTCCAATTCTTTCAGGATTTTCTGATCGATTCTATCTAGTTCTCCAACCATTTCTCTAGCCATTGGGTATAATTCCTAATTTTTGGCTTAATAGCGCGAAAAACACCTGTCTTATACCTGCATTTGCCAACACTTACTAGTGAAAACAACTTTAACTATGAGGGAGCGACCGAGCCGCGCTGATGCTGTTTTGATCGCTTTCCTGTGAGGGCGAAGCTCTCGTAGTGGTAAAAATAATTTCAGGGAGAATGCTATGACCGCTAAAATTGTAGTTGGACTGGACGGGACAGAAACGGGTGAACGCGCACTCGCATTTGCGAAAGACCTGGCCTCAAAAATGGAGGCCTGCGAATTGATTGCCATCTATGTTATTGAATGGTCCCCATTCACGTTTCAAACCGCAGAAGAAAACGCACAACGGCACAAACGGCGTGAAGAGGAGATTGCGCTTGCCACAACGCGCATTGTTGATCCTGCAGTGGCTGCGTTGAAAGCCGCAGGGTTTCAGGCCAGTGGCATCGTCCGGCATGGCGATGTGGCTGAGACCCTGAACCAGCTGACCGTTGAAAACGGCGGCTCGCAGATCATCGTGGGCCGTGCGTCTTCAGACGGGTTTGCCAAGCGCGTTTTTGGCAGCTCGACACAAAACCTTGTGATGCACGCCAGCGTGCCCGTAACGGTTGTGGGATAGGATCTGTCATGAAAAATACATCAGTATTCTGGCTCACCTCTGCGGCTACGGCCATGGCGACAACGCCGCTTGCAGCACAAGAGACGATGGGCATCGATGAAAAAGTGAACCAGGTCTTTGCAGAATTGACCGGACCTTTTGTGAGCCTGATCTTCGCTCCTTTTCCCGGAACAAGCTTTCCCTGGATTGTCATGTGGCTGGTGATCGCCGCGTCTATTTTCACGCTCTATTTTGGCTTTGTGCAGTTTCGGTTTTTCAAACACGCTATTCAGCTGGTCAAAGGCGACTATTCAGATCCCAATGACGCAGGCGAGGTGAGCCATTTCCAGGCGCTTGCAACTGCGTTGTCCGGCACGGTTGGTCTTGGCAATATTGCCGGTGTTGCTGTCGCGGTTGGAATTGGCGGGCCAGGGGCCACATTCTGGATGATCCTTGCGGGTCTTTTGGGCATGGCGTCAAAGTTCACCGAATGTACGCTTGGCGTTAAATACCGCAATGAATACGAAGACGGCACCGTGTCTGGTGGCCCAATGTATTACATCTCCAAGGGCTTTAATGAGCTGGGCCTGCCGGGCGGCAAAATCCTTGCGGTCATCTTTTCGATCTTCTGTATTCTTGGCGCGCTTGGCGGCGGCAATATGTTCCAGGCCAATCAGGCGCATGCGCAAATCTCGGGCATTGTTGGTGACTATCCTGGCTGGATTACCGGCATCATATTTGCTGGCGTTGTCTTTGCCGTGATCGTGGGCGGCATCAAATCCATTGCCAATGTGACCGAAAAAGTCGTGCCAATTATGGGCGTTCTTTACGTCGGTGCGGCGCTGATCATTCTGATCGTGAACTATGACCAGATCGGTTGGGCCTTTGGTCAGATCTTTGCCGGCGCCTTTACAGGGCTTGGTGTTGCTGGTGGTATGGTCGGGGCCCTGATCCAGGGCTTCAAACGGGCGGCGTTCTCTAACGAGGCGGGCGTAGGCTCGGCTGCGATTGCCCACTCTGCGGTGAAAACCAAAGAGCCGATCACAGAAGGCTTTGTCTCTTTGCTTGAGCCGCTGATTGACACCGTTGTGATCTGTACGATGACAGCGCTGGTGATCGTCATCTCGCAGCAGTTGATCATTGATCCTGAGACCGGCAACTATCTGCTGAATGATGCAGGTTCGGCCATTGCCACTGTCGATGGTAACTCTGGTGTTGCGCTGACATCAGCCGCCTTTGCCTCTGGCATCAGCTGGTTCCCATATGTCTTGGCCATTGCAGTCATCCTGTTTGCCTTTTCGACAATGATCTCCTGGAGCTATTATGGGCTGAAAGCCTGGACCTATCTCTTTGGCGAGAGCAAAACCTCTGAGCTGGTTTTCAAAGTCATCTTCTGCGTCTTCATCGTCATTGGCGCTGCAGCCTCGCTGGGCCCGGTTATCGATTTCTCGGATGCCGCAATCTTTGCCATGGCTGTGGTGAACATCTTCTGTCTCTACTTCCTGATGAAGCTGGTGAAGCGCGAGCTTGCCTCTTATGCCGCGCGTCTCGAGAGCGGTGAGATCAAGAAGTTCACTCACTAAGCAACAGGCTCCGACGCGGCTGTATCGCGTCGGAGCACATTTTGTGTACTCTGTTTTCACTTTTCTCGCCTCTGGGTTTTGATCACAGCCTGTTTTCTGTCAGCTTTTTCAACATAAGGCAGGCCTCTCCCATACCCTGCAGCACGCTCCGGAAACCTTTGTCTTTGAGAGGGCCGCCTGCCTTGCTTTGGGAAATGGCGGGATCTGGGGCATGCGCCATGAGGGGGGCAGGGTGAAAAAAATGTCAAAAACGAATCCGTGAAGAGCGGAAAAAAACGAGAATATCCCATAGGGTCTCGCTGAGTGCATTGCTGCCTTGTTTTGAGCGCAGGCGCTATGTGACGCAGTTCACTTAAGTTTATCGCCCTTCGGCCAAAAGGTGCCACTCTTCCTGTGCTGCGCGCAAAAAAACGCCAATTATTCCGGGACGGGAGCACAAATTTATTTTCAAGACTGCGCCTCAATAAAACTGATAGTTAAAAAGAACTCGAGGTTCGGATCCCTGGGATGGAGGGAGGTCGTGCCACGAAAGTACATTCAGGAGACTCAGATCCATGAGCACCAAACTCGTATTGCGCAGCAGCGCGGCAGTTGCCGCCGCCTTGCTGGCGGCACCGGCTCTTGCGGGCCCAACATACACCAACGATAATGGCGGCAGCTTCCGCTGGTATGGTCAGTTCAACCCATCCTTCCAATCCTACGATGACGGTGTTGACGACTACAACCGGCTTGTCGACAACGCCTCGTCCAATTCGCGCATCGGCTTTTGGGTCGATCAGGCGTTTGGCGAAAACACCCTGAAGTTCCACTTTGAAACTGCGTTCGGTTTTCGCGCCTCCGACGGCATTGACCAGACCACAAAGGGTGACAGCCTGAGCTGGAGCCGCACCAACATCCGTCACGTTGATTTTCAATTCGAGACGGCCAAATATGGCACGTTCTCTGCGGGTCAGGGCTCTATGGCTTCTGACGGCATCACCGGCGCTGACTTCTCCGGCACCGGCCTAGGCGCAGGAGTATCGGTTGCGGATATCGGCGGCGGCTATGCCTTCCGCACGTCTGGCGGCGCCTTGAGCACCGTTTCTATCGGCGACGCCTTCACCGATCTTGACGGCAGCCGTCTTGGCCGTGTGCGCTATGACAGCAACAACTTTGCTGGCTTCACCTTCTCGGCCTCGTACGGGACCGACATCCTGGCCACCAACAATGACCGCGAGACCTATGACATCGCCGTGCGCTACAGCAACGACGATATGGGTGCCTTCGCGCTTGATGCTGGCCTGGCCGCGGCTTGGACCGAACAGACCGGTCGTCAGGACCGTCGCGACGTGTCCGGCTCGGTCTCGGTGCTGCACAAAGACACCGGTGTGTCTATGACAGTTGCTGCGGGCGACCGGGATATTTCGGGCAACTATGCCTATGCCAAACTGGGCTATTCGGCTGATCTGATCGCTGCTGGTAAAACATCCTTCTCGGTTGACTACTATGATGGCTCCGATCTGGTTTCTGCGGGTGATGCATCAGAGTCCTGGGGTATTGCCGCGGTTCAGAAAATCGACCGTTTCAACGTCGAAACCTATCTGGCCTACCGTGACTACTCTTACAGCGACACATCCGCGACCACCTACCAGGATGCGAACGTAATCCTGGCCGGCGCGCGCTGGAAGTTCTGAAGACACGCCTTCCCTCGGGTTTTCTAAACGAGAAGCACGTCCCCATTCCGGGGGCGTGCTTTTTTGGTGCTTGGGCGAGAAATCGACGGGTTTTTTACCTTTGAGGCGGCGAAACAGGCAATCGCTCTTGCACCGCGCCGCCAGTAACAATAGAAGGCCTCAAATTGTCTGAGGGCGTCGCCTGTGTGCGCGCCCGGAATCTCTATGGGGTATAGGATGCAGGTCACCGAGACGCTGAACGAAGGTCTGAAACGCGGCTACGCCATCACGGTAACTGCTGCCGAGTTGGACGCGAAGGTCAATGAAAAGCTGGTTGAATCGCAGCCAGAAATCGAAATGAAGGGCTTTCGCAAAGGCAAAGTGCCTATGGCTCTGCTGAAAAAGCAGTTTGGTCAGCGCATGATTGGCGAAGCGATGCAGGAAGCCATCGATGGCGCCATGAACACGCATTTCGAGGACAGCGGTGACCGTCCTGCCATGCAGCCCGACGTCCAGATGACCAACGACGACTGGAAAGAAGGCGACGACGTAGAAGTCAACATGACCTACGAAGCCCTGCCTGCGATTCCTGAGGTCGACCTCTCCGGTGTGACCCTTGAGAAACTGGTTGTGAAAGCCGAAGAAGAGGCCGTCACTGAAGCGCTGGAAAACCTGGCTGAAAACGCCCAGGATTTTGAAGCCCGCGCCGAAGGTGCTGCTGCTGAAGATGGCGATCAGGTTGTCATCGACTTCCTTGGTAAAGTTGACGGCGAGGCCTTTGAAGGCGGCGCGGCTGACGACTACCCACTGGTTCTGGGCTCCAACTCTTTCATCCCCGGCTTTGAAGAGCAGCTGGTTGGCGTGAAGACCGGCGACGAAAAAGACGTCTCCGTGACCTTCCCCGAAGAGTACCAGGCCGAGCATCTTGCCGGCAAAGAAGCCGTTTTCTCCTGCACCATCAAAGAGGTCAAAGCCCCCAAAGCGGCCGAGATCAACGACGAGATGGCAAAGAAATTCGGCGCCGAAGACCTGGATGCTCTGAAGGTTCAGATCCGTGAACGCCTGGAGGCCGAATATGCCGGTGCTGCCCGCGCTGTCATGAAGCGTGCCACTCTGGACAAGCTGGACGAGCTGGTGTCCTTTGATCTGCCCCCGTCGCTGGTCGAAGCCGAAGCCAAGCAGATCGCGCATCAGCTGTGGCATGAGGATCACCCAGAGGTCGAAGGTCATGACCACGCTGAGGTCGAGACCACTGAAGAGCACACCAAGCTTGCTGAGCGCCGCGTGCGTCTGGGCCTGCTGTTGGCAGAACTCGGCCAGAAAGCTGAAGTCGAAGTGACCGACGCTGAAATGACCCAGGCGATCATGGCGCAGGCGCGTCAGTACCCTGGCCAGGAGCGTCAGTTCTTTGAGTTCATTCAGCAGAACGCTCAGATGCAGCAGCAGCTGCGTGCGCCTCTGTTTGAAGACAAAGTCATCGATCACCTGTTTGAGCAGGCTTCGGTTGAAGAAAAAGAAGTCTCCAAAGACGATCTGCAAAAAGCCGTTGAGGCTTTGGAAGAAGAGTAAACCACTCTCACTTGATGTTTTGTTGAAAGGCCGCCTTCGGGCGGCCTTTTTGCGTTTCTGCTGGCGGTATCCTTTCTGAAAAGGCCCTATTAAAGGGGGATTGCAGGCTAATATCTGTTTTAATTCATTTGGGTATCCGTTTCTCTAATGCTCCTAATAGGTTCGTAATACTTCTGGCTCAAGCTGCGGTTGAAAGTAATCAACAGGGCATCACCATGACTGTTAAAGCGACGCAAAAGAAGCGGCGGTTTTCGCTGGCCAACATGAAAACCAAAACAAAAGTGATTTCAGTAGCGCTGTTTCCGCTCATACTGGTTGCTGGAGTGGGCGTTCTGACGGTCGTTGACCTTGAAAAAATGTCGGAAACTGCGAAGTGGGTTGAACATACCCAAACCGCGCTGACCAAATCGGTTCAGATCAAAGCGTCCGGGCTCGAGATGGAAGCAGGGCTTCGCGGCTATCTTCTTGCGGGCCAGGACCAGTATCTGGAGCCATATGAAAAGGGCTCTGCTGAGACGTTTACGGCCCTGGCCGAGCTGCGTGAGGAAGTCAGTCACATCCCTGAACAGGTCGAACGATTGACGCAGGCCGAGGATGCGCTGCGGGAATGGCAGACTGACGTAGCTGAAAGCTCGATCCAGTTGCGCCGTGAAATCGGTGATGCCCTGACGATGAATGACATGGCCGCCGAAGTGAAAAAGGCCAAAGGCAAGACTTTCTTTGATGCGTTTCGGGCCGAGATTGTAAGCTTCATTGACGATGAAGAAGTTCTGTTGGCAGATCGCCGTCAGGTCTTTGGCACCTTGGTGAAGACAGGTATCGGCGGCCCCGACTACATTTTGAGTTCGCTCGAAGCCGTTGAGTTGGCACATTCGGTGATCAGCGAGGCCAAGGATCTATTGGGCGCGGCCGTGAGCATGGAATCCGGCATGCGCGGCTTTCTTTTGTCTGGAGATCCTGAGTTTCTGGAACCCTATACTGCGGGTGGAGAACAGTTTGATCAATTGATCGCTAGCCTGATGGAGAAGTCTAGCGAGCGTTTGATCCAGATGAATCGCCTCACCAAGATCGCACAAATCATTGCTGACTGGAGAGAACAGGCGGTTGGCCCCATTCTTGAGATGCGTCGCGAAATTGGCGATGCCATGACGATGGATGACATGGCTGACCTGGTCCGCGAGGGACGCGGTGCTTTGTATTTTGACCGCTTCACCGAAACAATGGAGACCTTCCAAACGGAAGAAGAGGCCCTGATGGAGATGCAGCAGGAGGAGAACCGTGAAATCTCTGAGTTCACGCAAACCATCATCCCAGTCGCGATTGGTGTCGCTATTCTGTTGGGCGGCATGTTTGCCTTGATCATCGGGACCAGTCTTGCCCGGGCGGTCAATCAGGTGACGCAGTCGATGAAAGGGCTTGCCGGGGGCAACAACGCTGTCGAAATTCGGGGGCAGGAGCGTGGCGACGAAGTCGGAGAGATGGCCCGCGCGCTCGAGGTGTTCCGCGATGCTCTGGTTGAGATGCAGGAAAAGGAAAAGCAGAAAGCCGAGGGCCGGGACGCAGAACTTAACCGCGTGGTCGAAGAGCTGAGCACCAAACTTGCGCTGCTGTCACAGGGTAATCTTCAGATCCAGATTGAAGAGCGATTTCCAGACGACTATGAAATGCTGCGCAGCGATTTCAACAATACAGTCACGAACCTGCACGGTATTGTGGGGGATGTTATGGATACCTCGGGGAGTATCGCAAATGGGGCGGTTGAGATCAGTCAGGCCTCTGAGGATCTGTCGCATCGTACCGAAAGCCAGGCGGCGACACTGGAAGAAACCGCAGCCGCGCTGGATGAGCTGACGGCTTCGGTGAAATCTGCAGCAGAAGGTGCGAAAGCGGTAGAAGCGACGATGGAGAGTGCCCGCATTGAGGCCGAGAGCAGCGATGAGGTTGTGCAGAAAGCCGTCGCGGCTATGACCGAGATCGAACAATCCTCTGCCAGTATCTCGCAGATTATTTCGGTGATTGATGACATTGCTTTCCAAACGAACCTTTTGGCCTTGAACGCAGGGGTCGAAGCCGCACGGGCCGGGGAGGCGGGGCGTGGTTTTGCTGTGGTCGCAAGCGAAGTGCGGGCTCTGGCACAGCGCTCTTCGGGTGCTGCGATGGAAATCAAGACGCTGATTGATGACAGCTCGAAACAAGTTGGGCGGGGTGTGGACCTGGTTGGCCAGGCAGGCGAAGCCTTGCAGAATATTGTGACGCAGGTCAGTCAGATTTCCATACAGGTCTCCGGCATCGCCGAAGGCGCGGCGGAGCAATCTACGGGCCTGAACGAGATAAACTCGGGCATGTCGCAACTGGATCAGGTGACCCAGCAAAACGCCGCAATGGTAGAGGAGTCCACAGCTGCAAGCCTGCTCCTGAAGGCAGATGCAGGCAAACTGACCGAACTGATGGGCAATTTCGAGATCTCTGGCCAAAGCAGCCGACAATCCGCAGAG
This sequence comes from Phaeobacter sp. SH40, assembly GCA_965641885.1. Classification (GTDB taxonomy): domain Bacteria; phylum Pseudomonadota; class Alphaproteobacteria; order Rhodobacterales; family Rhodobacteraceae; genus Pseudophaeobacter. The sequence continues at coordinate 1,605,071 of OZ282574.1, forward strand.
GTCATGGACGGCTTGGCTGAGGTGCCCAGTGCGCACGGCGATCCCAGTGCGCACGTCGATCTCGGAGATATCGACATGGGGGAAGGTTGGGACACGTCCTTGGATGAGGAACCCCCAAGGGCCGCGACTGGCACAGATAATGCCCGGGGCTGGGAAGACTTCTGACGCTCGTAGAAATCAGCGATGCAGTTCAGCAAAAAGGGCCCCGAGGTGATCAGGGCCCTTTTTGTCGTTTGAGAGGTTATTTGAGGCACTAAAGGTTGATCCGGAACCGGGAAAATCCGTCCGGCCCGTCACCTGCGGGGGTGATGCGAACCCCCTGGACGTCCTTTGCATAGGCGCTTGCCTTGGGGCCAGTGTCGAACAGCACGCTTGTGTCGGGAAGCGGAGCAAAGCTCCAATTGGCATCGGCACGGGGACTGATGGTGCCCTTTTCCACGATATAGCGCACGATGACATCACGGTTGGTGTCCGGCCCTTCAAAGACCACAGTGTCTCCCTTGGCACCTGGGAAATCGCCACCACCGGAGGCACGATAGTTGTTGGTGGCTACGATAAACTGCGCGTCCGGATCAATCGGCGCTCCGTTGAAGAGGAGATTGACAATGCGGTTGGCCTCAGGGTTTTGCAGCACGCCCTTGGCGCTGAATTTTGAGGGTTGGCTCAGATCTATCTGATAGCTGACCCCATCCATCACATCAAAATTGTAGCTCGGGAAGGCAGGGTTGAGCAGCAGCTGATCCGCCTTTCCCGCCTCGACCTGATTAAAGATCCCGGCAGAGCGTTCGAGCCAGTCTTTGACCTCGGCACCGGTGACCAGCACGGCGCGGGCCGTGTTGGGATAGAGGTAGAGGTCTGAGACATTCTTGATGGCCACATCGCCTTTGGGCACATCAGTGAAATATTCCGGGCCACCGCGCCCGCCTGCCTTAAAGGGTGCAGCGGCAGAGAGGATTGGCAGGCCTTCGTATTTGGTGCCTTGCATCATTTGAGCGATGTACCAGCTTTGGGCGATCGAGACGATCTGAACCGAAGGATCATCCGCGACCAGGGCAAAATAGCTATGCAGGGGGGCATCGGTCTTGCCAACCGCGCGGCGGATATAGGCAAGTGTTTCTTCATGCTCTTGTGCAGTGGCGGCCAGAACCCTGGCATCGCTTTGCACCAGTGGGGTGATGGACCGGTCGTCATTGCGCTTGGAAATGGGCCGGGCCTCTGAGGCATGGCCCACAACACGCCAGCCGCCGGCATCGCGCTCCAGCATCAGATCAATCAGGCCGAGATGGCTGCCCCAATACCCGCCCATGGTTGCGGGCTTGCCGTGCAGGGTGCCGACAAGGGCATTGATGCCGTCAATCCCCTCATAGCGCGATGAGGGGAAAACCAGATGGCTGTGGCCGGTCATGATTGCATCAATGCCTTCGATCGCGGCCAGGGGCAGGGAGGCGTTTTCCATGCCATCGCTTTCGCGGGCCTCAGCAATACCAGAATGCGACAGGGCGATGATGATATCGGCGCCTTTTTCTTTCATCTCGGGGACATAGGCGCGGGCGGTTTGCAGGATGTCACGGGCCTGAACGCGTCCCTCCAGATGGCGACGATCCCAGTTCATCACCTGCGGCGGCACAAAGCCGATAAGGCCGATTTTGATGGCATGCTTTTGCCCGGCCCCGTCGGTGAGGTCGCGCTCCATCAGCACATAGGGCGGCAACAGGGTCTTGTCGTCGCGGGGTGTCGCACCTGTCTCTTTGGCGATATTGGCGCAGACCACAGGGAAATCCGCCCCTGCGAGGGATTTTATCAGGAACTCAAGCCCATAGTTGAACTCGTGATTGCCCAATGTGGAGGCGTCAAAGCCGACAGCATTCATTGCGGCAATGACAGGGTGCAGGTCTCCCTCTTTCATGCCACGCTCATAGGCAATGTAGTCCCCCATTGGGTTGCCCTGCAAAAAGTCGCCATTGTCGAGCAGCAGCGCATTGGTCGCCTCGGCGCGGATCTCTTTTATGATCGAGGCCGTCCGGGCAAGTCCGACAGTGTCGCGGGGCGTGTCGGCATAGTAGTCGTAGGGAAAGACATGCACATGCAGATCGGTGGTTTCCATCAGTCGCAGATGCACCTGATTGGTGGCCGCCTGCAGCGAAAACGGGTGCAGTGCAATGAGGCCGGCGCTCCCGGCAAGAAAAGACCGGCGGTCAAGAGTGAGCGGCATGAGTGTACTCCCAGTGTCATTTGCTGTTGAACTACCCGGTAAGGATAACAGCAAAATGACAGCGATGCGCAACAATGTGAAAGGGTCTGCCGGGGCGTCTAGTCCACCAGTCCAGTTTCTTTCAGCATCCCGCGCCGCTTGGCCTCATGCCAATAGCCACGGGAATAGTGTTTGACCGCGGTATCATAGCTGCCATCCGACAAGAGCCAGGCGCCCCGCAGGTATTTCACCGAATATTCAAGGTTGGTATCGGCATCCAACAGGTCCTGGGGGGCGCCGGTAAACCCCATGGAGCGGGCGGTGGCGGGCAGGATTTGCAAAATTCCGTAATATGGCCGGTTTACGGCTGTGGGGCGATGGGTGCTTTCGCGTACGGCTAGACGATGCACCAGCGGACGCGGCACCTCGTAGTAGTCGCTCCAGCGGTTGATGGTCTTGCGCAACGCGGGGGTCTCATTTGGAAACAGCGGTGGCTCAAAGGCCTGTTCATGCGTTTGAGGCCGCTCTGCCGCAGGGCTGCAAGCAGACAAGCCCACCGGGAGCGCGACAAAGAGCTGTAAAAGATGCCGTCGATGCATTGAGCTACTCACACTTCACACTGAAAGAAACTGACTAGATAGAAACCGGCCTGCAAGAATCTGGCCAGCAAGGCCTGATCTGTCAAAAACAGGTCAAGAAAAAGCGGGGTGGCACCCCCCTTGAAAACCTATCTGCACAATAGCTGCGCGGCCAGTATGCGACCAGAGAGCGGCTCATCTGTCGGCGGGACTCCACCTATCTGTGAGGGGCGGTAATATTCCCCCAAGCTGCGCATCAACTTGGAGGAAAGATTTTTGACGCCTTGTGTGTCTGAGGCCCTATTCGTAAACGGAATGACCACGTTGCTGCATGCATTGGATCAGGTAGTTCCGTTGCGCTTGTTTAACCTCAATGTCTCCGGCAGCTGCCCCTATTGCCGCCCCAATAAGCGCGCCAGCCAAGGCGGTTTCTTTGCTTTCGGTAGCACCCCCTAAGGCACCAACGGTGCCGCCAACGGCTGCGGTTTTGCCGATATGACCCTGACCGATCCGGCGGGCCTCCGCGCGGCACTGGGCCTCATCACTGTTATAAGATGCAGAGAGCGGAGCGCTTGTCCGTAGGGGGGCCTCCAGAGGGACCGTCTCCTCACAGCCTGCTGTCAAAAACAAGAGGCAACTGCCTGCAACTGCAAAAACTAATTTCTGCGCCATATCTGGGCTCCTTTCAAACACGTTCCTGTTCGCTGGGCACAGGATAGAGCGGCAGGCTGCATACTGCCAGAGCGGTGATGAAAGTCTGATTGTAAGCTGAGATCGCTGGCTGAAATGAAAAAAGGCCACCCTTATAAAGGGCGGCCTCTTCAATGGCATGTCTGATCGGTTGGGATCAGGCGGTTGGTGCATCTTCTTCGGAAGCAACGGGGGCGTCGCCCTCGTCGTCGTCATCAGATGCAGCAGCGCCGAGATCGTCAAACAGTTCAGCGATTTCGAATTCAGCAGCGGCTTCCTCTTCGGCAGCGAGCTCCTGAATGGATTTGCCGGTCGCCTGGAGTTCAGCTTCTTCTGCCGAACGAGCAACGTTCAGTTTGATCTGAGCTTCAACTTCGGGGTGCAGTTTGACCACAACGGTGTGCAGACCCAGGTCTTTGATCGGATCGATCAGGGCAACCTGTTTCTTGTCTACCGAGAAGCCATCAGCAGTTGCTGCTTCAGCCGCGTCACGAGGTGTGACGGAACCGTAGAGCGAACCCGAATCTGACGCGGAGCGAATCACAACGAATTGCTGACCGTCCAGCTTTTCAGCCAAAGCGGCTGCTTCTGCTTTTGTTTCCAGATTGCGTGCTTCCAGCTGCGCTTTCTGGACTTCAAATGCGGCCAGGTTGGCTTCCGATGCGACCTTGGCTTTCGCCTGGGGCAGCAGGAAGTTGCGGGCATATCCGGACTTAACGTCAACGACGTCGCCCATCTGGCCCAGTTTGGCTACACGCTCAAGAAGGATAACTTGCATTTGAGGTCTCCTTACTTAACAGCATAGGGCAGCAGGGCGAGGAAGCGGGCGCGTTTGATAGCACGGGCCAGTTCACGCTGCTTCTTTGCCGAAACGGCGGTGATACGCGAGGGAACGATTTTGCCACGCTCAGAAACATAGCGCTGCAGAAGACGGGTGTCTTTGTAATCGATCTTCGGCGCGTTGTCGCCCGAGAAGGGGCACACTTTGCGACGGCGGAAAAATGGTTTGGCTGCCATGGGTTAGCGTCCTTTTCTCAAGCTAGATCAACGACGCTCGCGACGGGTGTCGCGTTCGTCACGTTTCTGCATCTGGACCGAGGGTCCTTCGGCGTGCTCGTCGACCTTGATGGTCAGAACGCGCATCACGTCATCATGCAGGCGCATCAGGCGTTCCATTTCCTGGACAGCCGCTGCAGGTGCATCGGTGCGCAGGAAGGCATAGTGGCCCTTGCGGTTTTTGTTGATCTTATAGGCCATCGTTTTGACGCCCCAGTATTCACTGTCAACGAGCTTACCTTCGTTGTCAGCCAATACGGCACCAAAATGTTCGATCAGGCCTTCTGCTTGCGAGTTGGACAGGTCCTGACGCGCAATCATAACATGCTCATAGAGGGGCATGCGAACTCCAGTTTTTTTCAAGGCGCATTTCATAGACGGGGCGGTTGAGCCTTCCGCTGCCCTGTCACGAGAGTCTGCGCGGATCTGATGTGTCGCGGAAGGAGTGCCCCATATATCGGCTTTTGCGTAAAGAGCAAGGTGAAATGCCCCTCGCAGCTTTAGCGGGCCAAATGCTTTAGGACAGACATGCAAACGAATGCAAAGACCAGATGCGTTTACAGAAGGGTTTGCTGGCCCAAGGGCCTGGGGTCGTTCAGTCAAAGGCGGAATGTGGACGATTTTCCAATTTCTGCCCCACTGCAGCCGCATTCATCCCGTCAAACATAGTTAACAGAGCGTTAATAGCACGAGGCCGCGCCGGCAAACGGCATGCCGATAGTATGAGGTAAGAGATGAACGTATCCAGTGAAGCCACCCTCGCAGATGCAAGCGATGCATACGGACTACGGCACCGCATCAGTTTTCAACGCAGTTATCTTGCAGGCACCCGTTTCGCCACGACAATACCCGTGGTGTTGCGTTTCAAGCCGAACTGGCATCTTCGAACGGTTCTGCTGCGTGGGTTAGGTGTGGGTATGGTGCTCAGTGCCAGTGGTCTGTGGCTGTTTTCTGGCAGCGATTTGGATTTCGAACTCAACCTGATGAAGGTTGGGGTCTCTGTGCTGCTGTTTGTGCTGGGGGTGGTCCTGGTAACGCTGAAAACGCCGCGCACTCAACCCGAAGCTTGTTTTGATCCGGTGCGTCGTGAGCTTCGGATATTGCACCGTGACATTCACGGACGGCCAAAAGTCGTTCTGCGGCGTAGCTATGACACCATTGGTGGCGCAAGGTTGAGCGATGGTTTCGTGCAACTGTTAGAGAATGATGGCAGTTTACTGATCGAAGTCCCACTCGGCTGCGCTGCCGCACGCAGTCAGTTGCGAGAGCAGCTGAGTGGCGATGTTCAGGTTTTCGGTTGACACTTTTCCTGTGGTGTTCTCATAGCACCCGGCCCAATCCCTGTGAGACAGTCCTCGTGCCACAGTCCTTATGAGTCAGTCCTTATGAGACCGTCCATATGAGGCCGTCCTTGTGCGACAGTCCTTGTGCGACAGTTTTTTTTTGGGCGTTGAATGGGCGTGACCTGTTTCAAAGTTGTGGATCAGCAAAGAGCCGCGATCACATCACTGTGAGGTTCCAGCACGACAAAGGCAGAAGTCATAAAGAAAACAAATGCTCGGCGTCACCGCGCAGGGGCTTTGTTCTTTTCTCAACAGATGATGTTGGAAAATATCACTTTTCTTTTGGCCGATCTGACCGCAGTTTCAGAGCATACTAAATTGATCAGCTGTAAACTTACACACGTCCAATGGAGCCTAAACCTATGAAAAAGATCCTTTTCGCTGCTGCACTTGCCGGTCTGAGCGCATCCGTAGCCATGGCTGCACCCGAAAAATATGTGTTGGACTCCAGCCATAGCCAGGTGGTGTTCGACTATAACCACCTTGGTTTCTCTACATCCTGGGGCATGTTCTCGGGCTTCGCTGGCGAAATCATGTTCGACCAGGACGCGCCTGCCAATTCCAGCGTTTCAGTCTCCATGCCTTTGAATTCGATGTTCACTGGCTGGGAAGCGCGGTTTGATCACTTCATGTCCAAGGATTTCTTTGGCGCGACCGGTGACGACCAGGTCACGTTCAATTCCACCAAGATCGAAGTGACCGGCGACAAGACCGCCAAAATCACTGGTGATCTGTCGCTGAATGGCGTGACCAAATCCGTCGTGCTGGACGCAACCCTCAATCAGGTTGGTGATCACCCAATGGCGGGCAAGCCCTGGGCTGGTTTCAACGCCACCACAACGCTGGTGCGCTCTGACTTTGGACTGGGTAAATTCGCCCCCTATGTGAGCGACGAGGTGTCGCTGCAGATCTCCGTTGAGGCAATGAAAGCCGAGTGATCCTTCGGCTCTGTCGCAGTTACTGACTGTGCTGACAAACAGACAGGCCGTCGCCCAGCCCAGGGCGGCGGCCTTTTAGTGTCCTGTGGCCATAAATCGGGCCATAAATCTGGCGACAAATACACCCGCCCTCTCCAGGAGATTCTAGAGAGGGCGGGTTTTGATGTTATGGAGTTTTGATTTGGGCGCGCTTGTGTGGACGCAGGGGCGGCGGTCTGATCAGTTTGATTTCTGTGCTGCCAAGGCAATGTCCAGCTCTACAGAAAAGCCCAGTGTTCCCTCGTCTTGGGTTCCCTTGCCGATGTCAAAATCGAGACGGTTTACGCTTGTGTGAGCTGTCATCTCAGCGCGGTCCCCCTTCAAAACCAGTGTGAAGGGCAGCGTCAGGGGCAGGCTTTTGTCGCGAAGGGTAAGGTCCCCCACGGCCTGATAGCCAGTCGCCAGTTTCACAAGTCGCGCCTCATAGCGGGCCGTGGGATATCTGGCGCTGTCAAAGTAGTCTGGCCCCATGGCCTGGTCTGTCACCGTGCCAAGGCTGAGGGAGGCAATGTCGATCTCAACCACAACTGTTCCGGCGGGGCCGGGGGCTTCTGGATCGTCAAACTGGATGTCGGCGCTCCAATTGGCAAAGGTGCCACTGACGCCGCTGCCCATTTGTTGAATGGTGAGGTCAAGCGTGCCGCTTTCGACACGCCAGTTCGCACCCTCTGATCCGTCGCCACTGGGGTGCGCTGGGGAGGCTGCGCTCTGCTGTGCGCTTGTGCCAACGTCGCCCTGCGCGACCGCAGGGTCGTGATCCGCGTGGCCAGCGGACTGTTGGGCCAATAGAGTTCCGGTTACAAACAGCCCGGCCCAGAGCACCAGTGCAAGGGCTGCAGGAATAACGCTGTGTTTTTGCGCCGGTGGTTTTGGCAGCTCAGCGGATCCCGGCAGCATGCGCCGCAGCGTGGCGTCGCGATCAATGACCACGTGTTTGAGAGCGCCTGCAACATGCAAAAAGAAGGTGACCATAAGCGCCTTGCCTGCGATCCAATGCAGGGTGCCAAACAGGCCTGCGACGGCCTCTGATTTCGCAACAAACGGCAAGTCCTGACCAAAGGGCCACCAGATGGGTGCAAAGCCTGTCGTCGCGGCATGATGGATCCAGCCCGTCAGTGGCACGGCCACCATGGCACCATACAGCACCCAGTGAACGACCTCGGCCGCCAGGGCCTCGGGTTTGTTCTCGGGGTGCAGCAGTCCAGGCTTGGGCTGTCCAATGGCCCAGAGAATGCGGCCAAGGGCAGTGAAAAACGCCGCAAGTCCAATTGTCTTGTGCAACGAGAACAGCAGCACGGCGCGCGAGATGGTCTCGGGGGCGCCATCAAAGCTGGCACTCTGGATCTCATGGGCGAGGTCATTGGCAAACAAGCCCAGAATGAAGGCGGAAATGAGCAAAAGCGCAGAGAGCCAGTGAAACGTCTTTGTGACGCTGCCGTAGCTGGAAAATGTGTTGTTGACGGGCACTGGGGAGGTTCCTTGTGCAGGCATAAGGGATGCATTCAACCTAGCCATCAGTCAGGGTCATGCAATGGCAACCTTTGTCAGTTTGTGAACAGGACTTGTGCGTGACCTGAAAGCCCTCGCTGCTGTCTCTGTGAGGGAGCAAAGACATGGTCGCTTTGGATGGTGGCATTGTAGGTTCCCTTGTCAGTTCTCTTGTGCGCTAGGGCCACTGCGTCTAAACCGGGGCAAATGGCAGCGAAGGATGAGGGCCTTAATGACACTTGCATTTGTATTTCCGGGGCAGGGAGCCCAGGCTATTGGAATGGGCCAGGCCCTGGCCGCAGCCTATCCTGCGGCCAAGGCGATCTTTGACGAGGTTGATGAGGCCCTGGAGGAGAGCCTCAGCACATTGATCTGGGAGGGGGATATCGAAACGCTGACCCTTACTCAAAATGCCCAGCCCGCCTTGATGGCGACCTCAATGGCGGCCATGCGCGCGCTCGAAGCCGAAGGAATTTCGATTGAGCAGGCCGCCTTTGTTGCCGGTCACTCTCTTGGGGAATACTCGGCTCTGGCAGCTGCTGGCGCGATTTCGGTCGCCGACACCGCCCGTCTGTTGCGCACCCGTGGTCAGGCGATGCAAAGTGCTGTGCCGGTGGGCGAGGGCGCTATGGCTGCGATCCTCGGGCTTGACCTTGAGGCCGTGCGCGCCGTCGCGCTCGAGGCGGCACAGGGCGAGGTCTGCCAGGCGGCCAATGATAATGATCCGACCCAGGTCGTGGTTTCCGGCACCAAAGCGGCTGTTGAGCGCGCGGCGGTGATTGCAAAAGAAAAGGGCGCCAAGCGGGCTGTGATGCTGCCGGTCAGCGCACCGTTCCATTGCGCCCTGATGCAGCCGGCCGCTGATGTTATGGCCGAGGCGCTGGCCGCGGTTGAGATCAAGGCACCCGCCGTGCCGCTGATTGCCAATGTCCGCGCTGATGTCGTGAGCGATCCGGCCGAGATTCGGCAGCTTTTGGTGGATCAGGTCACAGGCTCGGTGCGCTGGCGCGAAAGCGTGCAGGTGATGGCGGCCAAGGGCGTGACAGAGTTTTGGGAGATCGGGGCAGGCAAGGCGCTCTCGGGTATGATCCGCAAGATCGACCGCAGCTTGAGCAGCCGTCAGTTTGGCACTCCCGAAGACGTCGCCGCAGCCAAAAGCGCCTGATCCAAAACCATTGAAATACCAGTGCCGCGAAGACGCAGGACGTGCTCTTTGCGGTGCGAACTCTGAAGTAGAGGAAATGATATGTTTGATTTGACCGGCAAAACAGCCCTGATCACCGGGGCCTCTGGTGGTATCGGTGGTGATATTGCCCGCGCTTTGCATGCCGCAGGCGCTACAGTGGCGCTTTCGGGCACGCGTGAGGCGCCGCTGCAGGCTCTGGTCGAAGAGTTGGGCGAACGCGCCCATGTGCTGACCTGCAATCTGAGCGACGCTGACGCGGTTGAGGCGCTGCCAAAGCAGGCGATTGCCGCTATGGGCAGCGTAGATATCCTGGTCAACAATGCCGGCATTACCAAGGACAATCTCTTCATGCGCATGAAGGATGAGGAATGGCAGAGCGTTTTGGATGTCAACCTCACCTCCACCATGCGCCTGTGTCGCGGCGTTGTACGCGGGATGATGAAAGCGCGTTGGGGCCGGATTATCAATATTTCCTCGGTTGTGGGCGCGACAGGCAACCCCGGTCAGGCAAACTATGCCGCCTCCAAGGCCGGTATGGTTGGGATGACCAAATCGCTGGCCTATGAAATCGCCAATCGCGGCATCACCGTAAACGCGGTTGCCCCCGGTTTTATCGCCACCGCCATGACGGAAAAGCTGAACGAGGCGCAAAAAGACGCGATCCTGACCCAGATTCCCGCGGCGCGGATGGGAGATTCGAAGGAAATCGCAGCTGCGGTTCTTTATCTCGCCAGTCCTGAGGCGGCCTATGTCACCGGCACGACCCTGCATGTGAATGGTGGCATGGCAATGCTGTAGCCGCTGGTGGCATGAAACTAACACCACCGCGACATGTCAAAAGCGCCGGTGGTGTTTGCGTCAAAACAAATGGAGCGCAGGCCTGCCTGCATCTGATTTTTCGGAAATAAAGACTTTATATCAATGAGGTCTGACAATAAGCTGAGGCGGTCCCTTGCGAAGAGGTTGCCTTAACGCCATCTGCTCAACAGGGGCGCCCAAATGCGTAGCACAGCGAAAGCCGGGAGGGGTGCGAAACCATTTGCCTCTGCGCTGGTCTGTGTTATAGGCGGCTCATACCGGTCCTGACGTTGTTTCCTTCTGGAGGCTGCGATCGGGCAGTTCTCGTCTACGAGAACAGAACCGCCCGCTTTGGGCAAAATCACGCCACCCCAAGCGGGCAAGGGCAAAACCGGGCAATCTGCCCTGAAGAACGAGGAAATGACATGAGCGACGTCGCAGACCGCGTAAAAAAGATCGTTGTAGAGCACCTGGGTGTTGAAGAAGATAAAGTGACCGAAACCGCGTCCTTCATCGACGATCTGGGCGCAGACAGCCTGGACACAGTTGAGCTGGTCATGGCCTTTGAAGAAGAGTTCGGCATCGAAATCCCAGATGATGCGGCCGAAACGATCCAGACATTTGGCGACGCTGTGAAGTTCATCACCGAAGCTTCCTAAGTCGACGTCACAGCAATGTGATTGCAAGAGCGGCGCTTTCCACTGGGGAAGCGCCGTTTTGCGTCTCTCATCTTCCTGCTGTCTGGAGGATGCTTTTCCTGCGACGCGCAAAACTGTGCTATCGTGTAAAGGTTGAGCAACCAGGAGGGCTTTTGGGGATGATGATCTATCCAACAATGGAATTGCTAGACGGGCGCTGTGTCACCCTGGAAAAGGGACGACTGGACGAGCCCATGATCTGGCATGTGGACCCGGTTGAAAAAGCAAAGGAATTTGCGGCTGCTGGCGCCGAATGGATGCATTTGACGGATTTCAATGCCATCAAAGGTGATGACAGCAATACCGCATTGGTCGAAGAGATTATCCGTACGGTTGGCATTCCGGTTCAGCTGGGCGGCGGGATCCGCAGCCGTGAGACCGTCGAGACCTGGATAGACAAGGGCGCAGGCCGTGTCGTGGTTGGGACCCTTGCGGCGCTGGACCCCTCGCTGGTGGCCGAGCTGGCAAAGCAGCATCCCGATCAGATCGTTCTGGCGGTTGACGTCTGGCAGGGGCAGGTGATGACCGAAGGCTGGCTCAAGGCAGGGGCTTTTGAGCCGGCAAGCTATATCGCGGCTTTTGGAGCCGCGCCCTTTGCAGGAATCATTGTGACAGATATTGACAGTGACATGTCAGATCTGGAGGCGCAGCTTGGTTTGATTTCGTCTCTTGCCGCACAGGCCAGATCGCCAGTGATTGCCAGTGGCGTTGTGCGCAGCGTCGACGATATTGCACGATTGAAATACCTTCCCAATATATCTGGGACCCTGGTGGGGCGGGCGTTGTTCCGCAAGAGCCTGACCCTGCAACAGGCCCTGGAGGTGGCGCAGCCGCAACCGGAGCAAGTCGCTGAATTTATCTGACGAAATCTAAAAAATGACGTGGGGCGGCGGCTGTACCCTTCCAGGGTTTGCGCGCCGCCCCTCAGATGCGGCTGCCTCGGATATTCTGTTTCGGACGCGGGCATTGATATTGCGTGGCCGTTTCATGCCGAATATGCATTTCAAGGGCCTTTTTTGATTTCTTTTGGGGATGTCTCGTTGAGACGTTCTATTGGCGCACTTGCACCTCTTGGCCAATCCAAGCTATCTGGGTGAGCGAATTGCCGAGGCAAAGGAGAGCATGGGATGCGTCGAGTAGTTGTAACCGGATTGGGATTGGTGACGCCTTTGGCAACCGGGGTAGAAGAGACCTGGTCTCGGCTGTTGGATGGCCAGTCTGGCGCGGGGCCCATTACCCTGTTTGACGCAGAGGCCAGCGGCGTTGTCACCACCTATGCCTGCGAAGTTCCGCGCGGCGATGGATCTGACGGCACCTTTAACCCGGATGACTGGGTGATAAAAAAAGATCAGAAAAAGATCGACGACTTCATCCTGTACGGCATTGCTGCGGCTGATATGGCCGTGCGCGATGCGGGCTGGACGCCCGAGGATGATGACGCCCGTGAACGTACAGGCGTTATGATCGGATCTGGTATCGGTGGTCTGAGCTCAATCGCTGACACGGCTGTGATGATCAAGGAAAAGGGTCCCCGCCGGGTGTCCCCGTTCTTTATCCCAGGCGCATTGATTAACCTTATCTCCGGGCAGGTTTCTATCCGGTTTGGTTTCAAGGGCCCGAACCACTCTGTTGTGACGGCCTGCTCTACCGGGGCCCATGCCATTGGGGATGCGGCCCGTCTTATTAAATCGGGCGACGCTGACGTCATGGTTGCGGGCGGCGCCGAGGCTGCGATTTGCGAGATTGGCATCGCGGGTTTCAACGCCTGCAAAGCCCTGTCGACAAAACGCGCCGACGATCCCAAATCGGCATCCCGCCCCTATGACGCCGACCGTGACGGATTTGTCATGGGCGAGGGCGCTGGCATTGTGGTGCTGGAAGAGTATGAACACGCCAAGGCCCGTGGCGCTAAGATCTACGCTGAGGTTCTGGGCTATGGTCTGTCGGGCGACGCATATCACATCACCGCGCCCTCCGAGACGGGTGAGGGCGGTGAACGCTCGATGCGCGCTGCGCTGAAACATGCTGGGCTTGAGCCCAAAGATATCGACTATATCAACGCGCATGGCACCTCGACCATGGCGGATACGATTGAGCTGGGCGCGGTTGAGCGGATGTTGGGGGATCATGCGGCGAACGTCACGATGTCCTCGACAAAATCCGCGACTGGGCATCTGTTGGGCGCGGCTGGTGCGATTGAGGCGATCTTCTCGATCCTGGCCATCCGCGATCAGGTTGCTCCCCCCACCATCAACCTGGACAACCCGGCTGTTGAATCCGCAGTGGATCTGGCGCCAAATCAAAAACGCGCGCGCAAAATCGACGTGGCGCTGTCCAACTCCTTTGGCTTTGGCGGCACCAATGCCTCGGTCGTCTTTGGAAAGCCCAGGTAAATGTGGCGTAGCTTAGCCTCAAATATGCTGACGGTCCTGGTGGTGATGCTGTTCCTTTTGGGCGGCGTCATCCTTTGGGGGAAATCGGAATATTCCGCCGAGGGCCCTCTGGAGACAGCGATCTGCCTGCAGGTGCGTCCCGGCTCAAACATGACGCGCGTCAGCAAGGATCTTGCCCAGCAGGGCGCGGTCTCGTCTGGGGCACTGTTCCGGCTGAGCGCAAAATACACCGAGAAGTCCAGCCAGCTTAAAGCCGGCAGCTTTTTGGTCCGGCCGGGCACCTCTATCGAGACCATTCTTGATCAGATTACTCTTGGCGGCGCAAGCACCTGCGGCACCGAAGTTGTGTACCGCGTCGGCGTGACCCGTCTGCGTGCAGAGGTGCGTGAGCTGGATCCGGCGTCGGGGAAATTTGTCGAACGCGCCGAGTTTGAACTGGGCGTCGACGAGGCTCCGGAAATTTTCACCGCGTTGAAATCGGCCTCTGATACCCGGTTTCGGGTGGCTCTGGCCGAGGGTGTGACCAGTTGGCAGGTCGTCAATGGGCTGAATGCAATCGACATTCTTTCGGGCGACCCCGGCGAACGTCCGGCAGAGGGCATGCTGGCCCCTGACAGCTATGAGATCGTCCAGGGCCAACCCCGAGAGCAGATCTTGGAGCTGATGCAGGAACGTCAGGAGCTGTTGGTTGCGGCCGCCTGGGAAAACCGCAGTCCTGATGCGGCTGTTCAGAGCCCGCAGGAGATGCTGATCCTGGCGTCGATTATTGAAAAAGAGACCGGCGTCGCCCGTGAGCGTGGTCAGGTGGCCAGTGTCTTTACCAACCGCCTGAACCGAGGCATGCGTCTGCAGACGGATCCGACGGTGATCTACGGCGTCACCAGGGGCGAAGGCGTGCTGGGGCGCGGATTGCGGCAAAGCGAGCTTCGCAAGGTGACACCCTGGAACACCTATGTAATCGAAGGGCTGCCTCCGACACCAATCGCCAACCCTGGCAAGGCAAGCCTTGCGGCGGCAGTGAATCCGGACACAACCGACTATGTGTTCTTTGTGGCTGATGGCACGGGCGGGCATGCCTTTGCCGAGACCCTGCAGGAGCACAATAGCAATGTCGCCAAATGGCGTCAGATCGAAGCGCAGCGGGACAACAACTAACCGCGACGGCTCTGCGGATTTGGATTTGATCCGCGATCAAACTGTTCGAAATAAGACCTGCCCTGATCATTGGGGCAGGTTTTTTTCTTATCCGGGACCTCACAGCTCATACCTCTATTGTAGCACTAGGGGGCCTTCACAGCCCTGATCCTCACTCTCATTTCTGTGCGGAGCCCATTAGCGCCAAGCGGCATTTGGTTAATTTTTTCTTTTATCTTCGGGCGCTTGGCAACCCATGCTGATTTGACTTTTGCGCAAATATTCGGCTAGATCACCAGGCAGCTGGAAGATAACCAAGTCAAAGCGCCGCCCGTATCAGGCCCATGCCAAGAGGCATTGGAGACGCTTGTTATCTTTCTGACGTGCGGGGACCCCCCTTAGCATGAGATGCGATAGCCCAAATGACCAAGACAGAACCGGACCCGCAGGTCCAAAGCACTGGTGATCTGTTGCTTTCGTTGCAGCGCTCCATTTTGCGATTGCGCCATGAGGCTGAGGAGCTGCAGCAGCGACTGGCGGCTGAAGGCGATGAGGCGCTGACAGTGGCGCTGCCGCGTCTGGCCAAACTTGAGAGCCTTATCAGAGATTGCCAGAAAGTGGAGAAAACCCTTGTCGAAAACAGTACCCAAGGAGCCCCGGGTCAGTCCGGGATTGACCTCGCCACCGCGCGCGTTGAAATCAGCAGCCGTCTGGATCGCCTCCGCTCCGCCCTGGGTGCAGATGAAACTAATGGAGCAGTTGAGTGAGAATGCTCTCAAGGCGCTGCCCTATCTGTTTGAGGCCTGGGCCCATGCGCATCAATTGCCGCCTGACGGCAGCTGGCGGACCTGGGTGATCCTGGGCGGGCGCGGCGCGGGAAAGACCCGTGCTGGTGCCGAATGGATCAGGGCCGAGGTCGAAGGGGCCACGCCCCTGGCTGCAGGGCGGGCGCGGCGGCTGGCGTTGATTGGCGAAACCTATGATCAGGTACGCGATGTGATGATTGAGGGTGACAGTGGCATTCTGGCGTGCTCGCCGCCAGACCGGCGGCCGCAGTGGAAAGCTGGCGAACGCAAGCTGATTTGGGCAAATGGCGCAATGGCGCAGGCGTTTTCGGCCCATGACCCCGAGGCGTTGCGCGGGCCGCAGTTTGACACGGCCTGGGTGGATGAGCTGGCCAAATGGCGTCGCGCCCGAGAGGCCTGGGACATGCTGCAGTTCTCCCTGCGGCTGGGGCAGGACCCTCGGGTCTGCGTGACCTCAACACCGCGCAATGTGGCCGTGTTGCGCGACCTGCTGGCCTCGCCCTCGACCGTGCAGAGCCATGCCCCGACCGAGGCCAACCGGGCAAATCTGGCGCCCTCCTTTCTGAGCGAGGTGCGCGCCAGATATGCAGGCTCGCGGCTTGGGCGCCAAGAACTAGACGGGATCTTGCTGTCCGAGGTCGAGGGTGCCTTCTGGCAGGCGGCCCAACTGGCAGAGCGACAGGTGGCTGCACCTCCTGTGCTGGACCGGATCGTGGTGGCCGTTGATCCGGCGGTCAGTTCGGGCAAGGCCTCGGATGCCTGCGGGATCATCGTGGCCGGAGCGGTGCTGCAGGGGCCGCCGCAAAAATGGCAAACCTATGTGTTGGCGGACCGGACCGTTCAGGGGCTCGGGCCCTTGGCCTGGGCGCGGGCTGTGCTGGCGGCCACCGATGAGTTTTCGGCCGACCGGGTGGTCGCTGAGGTCAATCAGGGCGGAGCACTGGTCGAAAATCTGTTGCGACAGGTTGACCCGCTGGTGCCGTTTCGCGCCCTGCATGCCAGCCGGGGTAAGGCGGCAAGGGCGGAACCCGTCGCAGCCCTGTACGAGCAGCACAGGGTGCATCACCTGCCGGGTCTGGCCGAACTGGAAGAGCAGATGTGCCAGATGACACCGCAGGGGTTTCAGGGGCAGGGCTCACCCGATCGGCTGGATGCATTGGTCTGGGCCATTTACGAGTTGATTCTGGGACCAGCAGGCAGAATGCGGCTGCCCAGGGCGCGGATGCTCTAGTGCAAAAAACGTCGAGTGCAACATCGCAATCCCTTGATATAGACTTTTCTATCAATGAGTTGTGCTTGGTGTTGCGCTCGGGCGGAACGGCAGGCTTGGGGGATTTTCAGACCAAACCCTCATACCTTTTCTCCAGCAAGGGCGCAGTGCCCAATTGATGGATCAAAGGAGTGGCCCATGGGGTTTGACCTACCTTGGCGCAAGAAACAGCCCAATGAGACTCTGACGCACCAAACCAAGGCCAGCGCCGCTGCTCGTGTCATCGCCTGGCAAGGTGCCGGATCGGTAAGTTTCGCAGCCCGGGATGCCACAGCCCTGACGCGGCTCGGCTACGCGGGCAATCCTGTTGGGTTTCGCGCTGTTCGAATGGTGGTTGAAGCGGCCGCTGCGCTGCCGCTTGTGGTGCAGGATAGCGACCAGCGCTATGAAACCCATCCGTTTCTGTCGCTGATTTCGCGGCCCAACATGGCCCAGACCCGGCAGGACTTTCTGGAAGCTCTGTTTGGTCATCTGTTGCTTTCAGGCAATGCCTATGTTGAGGCGGTCAGTGACACCGACGGCTGGCCGACAGAGCTGCATGTGCTGCGCCCTGACAGAATGTCTGTTGTGCCGGGCACAGATGGCTGGCCCTCTGCCTACGACTATACAGTTGCGGGTCGTAAACACCGTTTTTCCTGCGAGGGCAGCCGCAGTGCCATTCTTCACCTGAAGAACTTTCACCCGCAGGACGATCACTACGGGTTGGCTCCGCTGCAGGCCGCAGCCTTGTCGCTGGATGTCCATACGGCGGCCTCTCAGTGGTCCAAGGGGCTGCTTGATAATGCAGCACGCCCGTCTGGTGCGCTTGTCTGGGCAGGCGCTGAGGGGCAGGGAACCATGTCGGACGATCAGTTTCGTCGGCTCAGCGAAGAGATAGAGGCGAATTTCCAGGGCGCACGCAATGCCGGCCGGCCGATGGTTTTGGAGGGTGGCCTGGATTGGAAGCCAATGGGGTTCTCGCCTTCTGATATGGAGTTCCAAAAGACCAAGGAAGCAGCAGCGCGTGAAATCGCCTTGGCGCTGGGGGTGCCGCCGATGCTGTTGGGCCTGCCGGGAGATGCGGCCTACGCCAACTATCAGGAGGCCAACCGGGCGTTTTACCGGCTGACAGTTCTGCCGCTTGTGACGCGGGTGGCTGCTGGCCTGTCGGACTGGATCTCGGGATTTGGCAATGAGGCCATCGTGTTAAAGCCTGATCTTGATCAGGTGTCCGCACTGGCAGAAGAGCGCGAACGCCAGTGGCGCCGGGTCGCCTCGGCCGACTTCCTCAGCCAGGCGGAAAAGCGCAAACTGCTTGGCCTGCCGCCCCTGCCAGAAGGAGAGGTGGATGCCTGATTACCCAATGCCGCCTTTTGACTGTGCACCGGGTCTTCGATTGTCTGCGCATGAGAAAGTCACCCAGATCCAACAAGAGGCTTTGGGGCGCAGGCAGGACCGGCTGGAGCAGCTGCTGGAACGCCTGGAACGTCGCCTCTGGCTGACGGTCTACGGTGTTGCCGCGGTCATCCTTGCGCAGGCGTTTCAATCCATCCTTGCCGCAAACTAATACATAAAAACAAAATGTTACGAGAGGTATCTTATGCATATGGAGCCTGAGTTTGAACATAAGTTCTCCCGATTTGGCGAGGCGCTGACTGTTCAGGATGATAACTTGATCCAAGGCTATGCCAGCCTGTTTGGCGAGGTGGATCAGGGCGGCGATGTTGTGGCTCCTGGCGCGTATGGTGCGTCTTTGGCTGCGCTTGCTGCGCGCGGATGCCGGGTCAAAATGCTGTGGCAGCACGACCCGTTGCAACCGATTGGCGTCTGGGACGAGCTGCGGGAGGACGACCGCGGGCTCTGGGTCAAGGGGCGCTTGTTGACAGAGATCTCCCGTGGGGCCGAAGCCGCAGCGCTGATTGCTGCGGGCGCCATTGAGGGGCTGTCGATTGGCTACCGGACCAAGCGGGCGCACCAAGGGGAGCACGGCAAAAGGATCCTCAGCGAAGTGGACCTTTGGGAGGTGTCTCTGGTGACATTCCCGATGCTGCCGACGGCACGGGTTGCCGCCAAAAGTTCCGATGCCTCGGACCGCAGCCTGCGTGTTTTGGCCGCGCAATTGCGCCGCGCCAGCCGCCAGCTGGCCAACCGCGATCTTTTCTAACCCCAGATCAGGACAGGACACAAAAATGAGCAAGAGGGAATTTCCGGCCATGGCCGAACAAGCAGCACCTTTGACACAGGAAGTCACCCAGGCATTTTCAGGCTTTTTGCAGGAATTCAAAGGGTTTCAGGACGTTGTGAGAGTTAAATTCAAACATACGGAAGAGCGAATGACCATGCTGGATCGAAAAACAAACCGCACAAACCGCCCACAGCTTGCGGGAGCCGCCGCCCAGGAGGCGCCCCATCAAAAGGCCTTTTGTGGCTACATTCGCACCGGCGATGACAGTGCCCTGCGCGGTCTGATGCCCGAAAGCAAGGCGCTCTCCACCACCGTCAACAGTGATGGCGGCTATCTGGTTGACCCGCAGACCGCCGATACGGTGAAATCCGTGCTGCAATCCACAGCATCTATCCGGGCCGTGGCCTCGGTGGTGAGCGTCGAGGCGACCTCGTTTGATGTCTTGATCGATCACAGCGATACCGGGGCCGGCTGGGCCACTGAAACGGATCCGACAGTGGAAAGCGGCACGCCGGTGATCGACCGGATCACCATTGTGTTGCACGAATTGAGCGCGCTTCCAAAGGCGTCGCAACGGCTGTTGGACGACAGTGCCTTTGACATCGAAGGCTGGCTGGCCGGGCGGATCGCTGACAAGTTCTCCCGTGCCGAGGCTGCCGCCTTTTTGAATGGCGACGGCGTTGACAAACCAACCGGGATTCTCACGCACCCGGTGGTCGACAACAGCGGCTGGAGCTGGGGCAGCCTTGGCTATGTGGCTACGGGTGAGGACGGCGGGATTGGCGATGGCGATGCTATCATCGATCTGGTCTACGCCCTGGGGGCGCAATACCGTGCCAATGCCAGCTTTGTGATGAATTCAAAAACCGCCGGTTTGGTGCGCAAATTGAAAGACGCCGATGGCCGTTTCCTGTGGTCTGATGGCCTGGCCGCAGCCGAGCCTGCGCGTCTGTTGGGATATCCTGTGCTGATTGCCGAGGACATGCCGGATGCGGCCACCGACAGCTATGCGCTGGCCTTTGGGGACTTCTCAGCCGGCTACACCATTGCTGAACGTCCCGATCTGCGGGTGCTGCGGGATCCGTTCAGCGCCAAGCCGCATGTGTTGTTTTACGCCACCAAGCGTGTCGGCGGTGATGTCAGCGATTTTGCCGCAATCAAGCTGCTGAAATTCGGTCTGAGCTAACGGCTCAGACTGAATAGGGAACCGGCAGCCCGGTTCCCTGGCGGGTATGCATCTCGTTGCTTTTTGTCGTCTAGCTGCTCCCCCACCGTCCGAGCGGCAGAGAGCTTTGCGTACCCGTCGAACCAGATTTGGATGTCTTGGGGATCCGAGCTTGCGGAGTTGATGATGATGTTGAGCGAAGTGACGCCGGTGCCGGATGTGGCGTTGCCGCTGGAGGCCTTTAAGGCGCACCTGCGGCTGGGAACCGGGTTTGGCGAGAGTGATTTGCAGGACAGTGTCCTGACCGGTTTTTTGCGGGCCGCAATTGCGGCGATAGAAAAAAGAACAGGCAAGGCGCTGCTTCAGCGTAGCTTTTTGTGGAATGTTTCGAGCTGGCGGCGTCCCGACGTTGCGGCCCTGCCGATTGCGCCGGTGACCGCACTCACTGAGGTCACGCTTTTTAGCCTGCAGGGAGCCTCGACCGTGCTGCCTGTCGACGGGTTTTGGCTGGAGCCTGATAGCAATGCGCCCCGGCTTCACCCAAAAGGCGCCTGCCTGCCGCATTTGGCCAAGGGGGCGCATCTTGAGATGGTCCTGACCGCCGGGTTTGCACCGGATTGGGAGGGGCTGCCTGCGGATATTGCCCAGGCTGTGATGATGTTGGCGGCCCACTACTACGAATACCGCGAAGATACCGGGTTGCACGGAGGCTGCATGCCCTTTGGCGTGGTCAGCCTGATTGAGCGCTACCGGCTGTTGCGGCTCTCCTCGGGAGCCAGATCATGAGCGTGGCGAACCCTGTGCAGACAAACCGCCGCTTGGTGCTGGAAGACCCTCAGCGTCTTAGCGATGGCGCTGGCGGCTATCGCGAGAGTTGGGCTGATCTTGGAGTTGTCTGGGCTGAGCTGACGCCAATGACGGGCCGGACCTCCGGGCAGGAAGGCGGCAGCTTGTCGCTGCAGCGCTATCGGATTTCTCTGCGTGCCACCCCGCAGGGCGCTGCGTCGCGGCCGCGTCCCGGGCAACGGTTTCGCCAGGGTCTGCGCCTGTTTCGTATTGAGGCCGTCAGCGAAGCGGATGTTATGGGGCGCTATCTGATTTGTCAGTGTATCGAAGAGGTGGCACCATGACCTACGCCCTGGCAAGTGCGTTGCAACAAGCGGTTTTTCAGCATCTGAGCGCGGACGCTGCGGTGACGACGGCCCTGGGTACAGCGCTGTTTGATGCCATGCCCACCGGCAGTTTGCCGCAGATCTATGCGGTTCTGGGCTCCGAAGAAGTTCTGGACCGGTCGGATGCAAGCGGCTGCGGTGCGCGTCATCGCTTTACTGTCAGTGTCTTTACCAGCAGCGCCGGGTTCATCGTCGCCAAGGACGCGGCGGCTGCGATCTGTGATGCGCTGGTGGATGCGCCACTGGTTCTGGGGCGCGGTCGTCTGGTCGGGCTGTGGTTCGAACGCGCAACGGCGCAGCGCTTGCAGGATGGCGGTCGCAGCATTTCCCTGCTCTTTGCTGCCCGGGTCGAGGACGACTGAGGGCTGTGATCTGTGATCTGAGGGCTGGGGGCAGCTCTGCCAGGGCTTTTTAGCGAATTCCAACTGACATCAACTCTTCAGGAAAGGGAGCAACACCATGGGTGCTCAAAACGGTAAGGATCTTTTGATCAAGGTGGACATGACCGGGGATGGTCAGTTTGAAACACTGGCGGGGCTGCGGGCCACGCGGATCAGCTTTAATGCCGAGAGCGTCGATGTGACCAGCCTCGAAAGCCAGGGCGGCTGGCGTGAGCTGCTGGCAGGCGCCGGGGTGCGCTCGGCTGCCATTTCGGGCTCGGGCATCTTTCGGGACGAGACCACAGATGAGCGGGCGCGCCAGCTGTTCTTTGATGGCATTACCCCGATGTTTCAGGTGGTGATCCCGGATTTTGGCATTGTTGAGGGGGCCTTTCAGGTCACCACACTGGACTATGCCGGCAGCCACAATGGCGAAGCCACCTATGAGCTGTCTCTGGCAAGCGCCGGATCTCTCAGCTTCACGGCGGTTTAGGACCATGCAGCACTCTCGGGATATTCCTGCACAGACATCTTTGGAAAACCCCTGGCGTGGCGAGGTTACGCTGACAATCAACAACCGGCCCCATGTGCTGCGCCTAACCCTAGGCGCCCTGGCCCGGCTGGAGGCTCAACTGGCGGCGGGCTCACTGGTGGAACTTGTGCAGCGCTTTGAAACCGGGCGGTTTAGTGCCGCTGACATTCTTGCATTGCTGACGGCGGGACTGGAGGGCGGCGGCTATGACTTTGCCAGCCAGGACCTGGCAGCGGCTGAGATTGCAGGCGGGCCCGTGGTCGCAGCCCGGGTCGCAGCCGAGCTGTTGGCGCGCAGTTTCTCGCTGCCCGCAGGGCGAGAGGCCGGGGATGACGCGCAGGCCTCCAGAACATGAACGGCCAGGACATGAGCGGGCTGGACTGGCCTGGCTTGATGCGGGCCGGGCTCGGGGGGCTTGGGCTGCGGCCTGCAGAGTTCTGGGATCTCACGCCGCTCGAGCTGCTGTTGCTGCTAGGGCCACAGGGTGCCTCTCCGGGTCTTAACCGCTCTGGCCTTGAGGATTTGATGAGCCGTTTTCCAGACACTGCAAAGCCCGGCCCCTCAGCGCCCTGCGCCTAGACATACACGGGTCAAAACCACAGGCCAAACAAACTGGCCAAAAGGGCGGCCAAACAAACTGGCCGCACCTCTTTCTTTTGATGCAAAAAGGATCTCGCCATGGCTGACAATAGCGATATTGCCGCGCTGGAATTGCAAAGCGACGCGCTGGGAGACTCGTTAGGGGATGCCGCAGGAATGGCTGCCAGCTTTGAGTCTGAGTTGCGCCGGGTGCGTGATGCCTTTGAGGCCACAGGAAAAGACGTGGAAACCCTTGAAAAAGGCCTTTCCAAGGGCCTTAGACGGGCCTTTGAACAGGTTGTTTTTGATGGCGACAGCTTGTCGTCTACTCTGGAAGGTCTGGCCAGATCGCTGGTCACAACCACCTATAACGCCGCCATCCGACCGGTGACGGATCAGGTTGGCGGGCTGATCTCAAAAGGGGTTGGCGACCTGATTGGCGGGCTTTTGCCCTTTGCCAACGGGGCTGCGTTTTCTCAGGGGCAGGTTATGCCCTTTGCCCGCGGCGGTGTTGTCAGCTCTCCCACCATGTTTCCCATGCGCGGTGGCACCGGGCTTATGGGCGAAGCCGGACCCGAAGCGATCCTGCCGCTCAGTCGCGGTGCCGATGGCAGTCTGGGGGTGCGCTCGCAGGGCGGCGGCGGGGTCACACTGGTGATGAATGTCAGCACGCCGGATGTTCAGGGATTTGATCGCAGCCGCAGTCAGATCGCAGCCCAGCTGTCGCGCGCCTTAAGTCGCGGCAATCGCAATCGCTAGGAGGGCACAGCCATGAGTTTTCACGAGATCCGTTTCCCAGCCTCTTTAAGTTTTGGCTCTGTCGGCGGGCCGGAGCGCCGCACAGATGTGGTGACCCTCGCCAATGGGTTTGAAGAGCGCAACACCCCCTGGGCCCATGCGCGGCGGCGCTATGATGCGGGGCTTGGGCTTCGCTCATTGGATGATATCGAGGTGCTGATTGCCTTTTTCGAGGCCCGTCAGGGGCAGATTTTCGGCTTTCGCTGGAAGGACTGGTCCGACTATAAATCCGCCCGGCCTTTGGCCGAAATTGATTTTCGCGATCAGGTGATTGCTCTGGGAGACGGTGCCAGCACGCAGTTTCAGCTGATCAAAAGCTATCGCTCCGGCTCCAATGTCTACCAGCGCCCCATCGCCAAACCGATGGCTGGCACCGTGCGCCTGGGGCTGGGTCAGGAAGAGCTGCAGGAGGATATCGACTTTACCCTGGACGTCAGCAGCGGAGCGGTGACGCTGAGCTACCCGCCGGAAGACGGCATAGAGGTGGTGGCAGGGTTTGAGTTCGACGTGCCTGTGCGCTTTGATACCGACAGGATCCTGACCAGTGTTGCCTCCTTTCAGGCAGGTGATGTGCCGAATGTGCCAGTGATCGAGGTCCGGGTCTGATGGTGGGGCCCAGTGACAGCTTTCTGGCGCATGCAAAAACCGGGGTCACAACCCTGGCGCGCTGCTGGGGGCTTACCCGTCTTGATGGGACGCGTTTTGGCTTTACCGACCATGACAACGACCTTGCATTTGATGGCTGGACGTTCAGGGCGGGCAGTGGCCTCAGCGCCCGCGCACTGCAGCAGTCCACTGGGCTTTCGGTGGATAACACGGCAGCTCAGGGCGCGCTGAGCGATGCCTCTGTGCGCGAAGATGACATTGCAGCAGGACGGTTCGATGGGGCAACTCTTGTGTGCTGGCTGGTCAACTGGCAGGACGTCTCGGCGCGTTGGTTACAGTTTCGCGGCTCTATCGGAGAGCTGCACCGGGCCGGCGGCGCCTTTGAGGCCGAATTGCGCGGTTTGAGCGCTGCCCTGAACCGTCCGCTGGGGCGCATCTATCAGACCCCCTGTACTGCCGTTCTGGGCGATAGAAATTGCCGCTTTGACCTTGACGCGCCGGGCTATGCCTTTGAGGGAGAGCTTGAGGCCATGACGCCCGAGGGCGCCTTTCAGTGGCAGGTGCTTGAGGGTTTTGAGCCTGGCTGGTTCACCTCGGGGCGGCTTTCCGTTCTGTCCGGCGATGCCCGTGGCCTCTGGGGGATGATCAAGCGGGATCAGATCCTGGGGGCCTCTCGTGTGATTACCCTATGGGAGCCTTTGCGCGGGGGGGTGCAGCCGGGGGATCAGCTGCGGCTTGAAACCGGATGTGACAAGAGCAGGACCACCTGTCGGCTGAAGTTCAATAATCTGGTCAACTATCAGGGCTTTCCCGACATTCCCGGCGAAGACTGGGCCATGGCGGTGCCAAAAACCAGTGGCAACAACACCGGGGGAAGCCGCAGATGACTGTCGCTGCTCCCCTTGTTGGTGGTGATAACCTGCGGGTGGTCGCCGAGGCGCTCCGCTGGATTGGAACGCCTTATCTGCACCAGGCGAGCTGCCGCAGCGCCGGCTGTGATTGTCTGGGGCTGATCCGGGGCATCTGGCGCGAGCTCTATCAGCACGAGCCGGAACAGCCGCCTGGCTATTCAATGGATTGGGCCGAGCCGCAGGGCGAGGAGCGGTTGTGGCGGGCAGCGCAGCGTCACCTGATAGCAAAACCGCTGAGCGCGGCGGCCATTGGCGATGTGCTGCTGTTTCGTATGCGGGCAGGCACCGTGGCCAAACATCTTGGCGTGCAGTCGCAGCTCTCATGTGGGGCAACTGCAGGGCCCTGTGTTGCAGCTTACGCCGGGGCCGGCCTTTATCCATGCCTATAGCGGTCACGGCGTGGTCGAAAGCGCGCAGACCCGCTCCTGGCAGCGCCGCATTGTGGCGCGCTTTACCTTCCCAGAGGAGCAGACCTGATGGCTACAATCGTTCTTTCTGCGGCAGGCGCCGCTCTCGGAGGCTCTATTGGCGGCACTGTCGCCGGGCTCTCCAGTGTCGCGATTGGCCGGGCTGTGGGCGCGACCCTCGGGCGGGTGATTGATGATCGCATTCTGGGCGCAGGCTCTGATGCGGTTGAGGTGGGCCGTGTCGACCGGTTTCGCCTTACTTCGGCTAGCGAAGGCGGACCCATTACCCAGGTCTATGGCCGCACCCGGATTGGCGGGCAGGTGATCTGGGCAACCGAGTTCATGGAAACAACCAGTACCTCTGGTGGCGGTAAAGGCGGGCCAAGCAGCCCGACGACAACCAGCTATAGCTATACCGTCTCGCTGGCGATTGCGCTTTGTGCCGGTGAGATCGCATCAGTGCCCAGGATCTGGGCCGATGGCCAGGAGGTATCGCCACGCGACCTTAACCTCACGCTCTATCGGGGCGATATGGATCAGCTCCCCGACCCTCTGATGGAAGCGGTCGAGGGGGCCGGAGAGGTGCCTGCCTATCGCGGCACCGCCTATGTGGTGATGGAAAACATAGCACTTGAGGCCTTTGGCAACCGGGTGCCGCAGTTCTCGTTTGAGGTGGTGCGCCCGGAACAGCCAGACAGCCCTGAGTATGATCTCGATCTGGGGCAGCTGGTGAGCGGCGTTGCCCTGATGCCAGGAACCGGAGAATACGCGCTGGCCTCTACCTCGGTGCACTATGACTATGGGCCGGGCCATTCCAAGGGAGCAAACAGCCACACAGCCTCGGGGCAAACCGATCTGCTGACCTCGCTGGACGCGCTGGAGGCAGAACTGCCCAGCTGTGAGACCGCGTCGCTGATTGTCTCATGGTTTGGCGACGACCTGCGGTGCGGTGACTGCCTGATCAAGCCCAAGGTGGAACAATACGAGGCCGACGGGGTGCAGATGCCCTGGCAGGTGGGGGGCGTCAGCCGTGCTGAGGCGGATTTGGTGGCCCAGGATGAGGACGAGCGGCCGATCTACGGAGGAACGCCGACGGATGCCTCTGTCATTGAATCCATCACGGCCCTGCACGAGGCTGGCAAGCGCGTGATGTTCTATCCGTTTATCCTGATGGACCAGAAGGGGGATAATGTACTGCCAAACCCCTGGACCCTCACCGGCTTTCAGCCGAATCTGCCCTGGCGCGGACGCATCACGCTCTCCAAGGCTCCGGGCCAGGCGGGCTCTCCGGATCAAAGTGCCGCCGCTGACGACGAGGTCGCCGCCTTTTTTGGCATGGCCTCGGCTGCGGATTTCAGCCTGTCTGAGGGCATCGTCACCTATAGTGGTGTGGAAGACGACTGGGGGCTCAACCGCTTTATTCTGCACTGTGCCGCGCTTTGTGCTGCCGCCGGTGGGGTTGATGCCTTTTGTATCAGCTCCGAGATGCGGGGGCTGACCCAGATCCGGGGCGCTGCCGGGTTCCCTGCGGTGGATGCCTTACGCCAGTTGGCCACGCAGGTGCGCCTGTTGCTGCCGGAGGCCAAGCTCAGCTATGCGGCGGACTGGTCCGAGTACTGGGGCTACACAAGCCCCGAAGGTAACCGGTATTTCCATCTTGATCCGCTAATGGGATGTACCGGCTGCTTCACCCAGCAGGTTAGGCTGAGCCTAGTTCACCTGCATTTAGGAGAAGTAGCATGGCGAAGACAGAGTTTGATGAACTGATGTCGATTGGCATCGATATCGGCAAAGATACGTTTCATTTGGTTGGTTTTGACCAAGATGGGCAGCGCGTTCTGCGCAAGCAGATCAAGCGCCTCGCTTTGATAACGACATTCGAGAAGTTGCCGCGTTGCGTGGTCGGCATGGAGGCGTGTCTAAGCGCTCACTTTGTCAGCCGCACCCTGCGCAAGATGGGTTTTGAGCCTCGGATCATCCCTGCGATTTACGTGAAGCCTTTCAACAAAGGTCAGAAGAACGACTACAACGATGCTGAGGCCATCGCAGAGGCTGCGCTGCGGCCGAACTTGAAGGCGGTCTCCGAGAAGACGCAGGACCAGCTCGACCTACAGGCATTGCATCGTGTGCGCTCACGTCTGGTGTCGCGTCGTACAGCAACGATCAATCAGATCCGCGCCTTTCTGATCGAACAAGGGATCACTGTCCGCAAAGGCCTGCGCGCGCTGAATAATTCCTTTGAAGCGATCCTGGAGGAGCGCAAAGATGAGATATCACCGCGGATGCGATCTATCCTGATCGGCCTTTACGGCGACTGGATGTGGATGGATGACCGTATCGACAAGGTCTCAGCAGAGATCGAAGAGATCAGCCGTACCGAGGAGAACTGCCGAAATGTCATGACGATCCCTGGTATTGGTCCGATGATTTCCACGGCGATGGTCGCGGCGGTAGGTGAAGGCGAAGCCTTTGATCGCGGTCGTGACTTTGCGGCCTGGGTCGGCCTCGTTCCCCGACAATACAGCACCGGTGGGCGAACGATCTTGGGGCGGATCTCAAAACGAGGAAGTCGATATCTACGGATGCTGTTCGTCCAAGCAGCAAAAGTCATCATGATGCGGCCACATCGATGGCCCGACTTTAGCTTTGGCGAGTGGCTAATACATGCATCAGAACGCATGCATCGAAACAAGGCTGCCGTCGCCCTTGCAAATAAACTGGCGCGCATGGCGTGGAGCATTTTGAGACATAAAACGGCATTTGACGTGCCAAGAGATGAGGTTGCTGTCGGTATCTGATCGACCCTCAGCAATCCAAAGGAGTTCGCGATAGATAGCAAAGCATGGAACGGAAAAATTACGCCCCCAGAGTCTGACGGCCCAAATGGTCATAATCGACCTGTCCGCTAATGAGATCACGGCGCGTGCGTAACCCCAACAAGGCCACGACCCGCGTGTCGATCAACAGGCCGGATACATATGAGCGACTTCCGAGATCATGCCAGAAATCATTTGCGAACAGCAGCCGGTACATACATCTGGGCCGACAGCAATATCGATTTCATCGGCATCGACAACTATATGCCGCTGTCGGACTGGCGTGACGGGCCGGATCACCTGGACAGGGCAGGCGGGGTCCCCAGTATCTATGATCTCGACTACCTGCGCTCAAATGTGGAGGGGGGAGAGGGCTATGACTGGTACTATCACTCGCCCGAGGCAGAGGCAGCGCAGATCCGCACCCCGATCACCGATGGTGCCTATGATGAGCCCTGGATCTGGCGCTATAAGGATTTGAAAAACTGGTGGCGCAACACACACCATGATCGCATTGATGGGGTACGACAGGCCTCAGCCAGTGCCTGGCTGCCCGAGAGCAAACCCATCTGGTTCACCGAGCTGGGCTGCGCTGCCATAAACAAGGGCACCAACCAGCCGAATAAGTTCCTGGACCCCAAAAGCTCTGAATCGCGCTTGCCCAAGTTCTCTAACGGTCATCGTGATGATCTGATGCAGCTGCAGTATCTCAAAGCTATACTGGGCTACTGGCGCGAGGCGGATAACAATCCCACCTCTTCAGAATACGAGGGGCGGATGCTGGATATGGGAAACGCCTTTGTCTGGGCCTGGGATGCGCGCCCTTTCCCGGCTTTCCCCAATCTGTCCGAGATCTGGAGCGATGGCGAAAACTATTTGCGGGGGCACTGGCTCAATGGGCGCGCTGGGGAACGCAGCCTCGCCTCGGTGGTGCGCGAGATCTGTGCCAGATCTGGTCAGGATCAGATTGATGTCTCGCAGCTCTATGGCATCGTACATGGCTACGGGCTCAGCGAGGTGTCCGAGGCCCGCGCAGCCCTGCAACCCCTTGGTCTGCGGCATGGGTTTGACAGTATCGAGCGCGATGGGGTGCTGTTGTTTCGTCTGCGTCAGGGGGAGATCGGGACGGATGTGTCACAGCAAAGCCTTGTTGCCAGCGATGAGCTGGACGGGGTGTTGGAACAGACCCGTGAGGCCGAAGCCGAATTGGCGGGACGGGTGCGTTTGCGGTTCATTGAATGGGGCAGCAGCTATGATATCGCCGCAGAAGAGGCGAGCCTGCCGGATGAGGCGACCCATGCGGTGAGCGACAGCGAGCTGGCCATGGTGCTGACCCGGGCAGAGGCGCGCCAGATTGTTGAACGTTGGCTGGCTGAGGCCCGGGTGGCGCGTGACTCTGCCCGGTTTGTGCTGCCGCTGTCAGAACTGCAACTGGGGGTAGGCGACATCATTTCGCTGCCACTCTCGCCTGTGGAGGCGCAACCCAACAGTGATGTGGGGGCCGAGGGCCAGCTGGTGTCAGCGAACGCCACGGCCAGCCAGGGCCGCTTTCGGCTTGACCGGGTGGAACTGGGGGCGGCCCAGATCGTAGAGGCAGTGCGGATCGAGCCCGAGGTCTATATACCGGCGGATGTCCCAGAGGGCCTGCCAATGAGCCGCGCCTTTGAGCCGCCCTTGCCGGTTCTGCCGCTGTTTCTGGACCTGCCGCTGTTGACCGGAGATGAGGTGCCGCATGCGCCGCATCTTGCGGTGACGGCTCAGCCCTGGCCCGGGACAGTTGCGCTCTATGGCTCGGATAACGATGAGGCCTATGTGCTGGAAGAGATTATCGCGGCGCGCAGCACCATTGGTCTTACTGAAACGCCCCTTGCGGCGGGGCCGGTTGGCCGCTGGGATTTGGGCGCTGACCTACAGGTAAAGCTGATCACCGGCAGCCTGCAAAGCCGCGAGGTCCTGGCGGTTCTCAATGGCGCTAATGCGGCAGCCATTGGCGATGGTAGCAATGACAACTGGGAGGTGTTCCAGTTTCAAACGGCAGAATTGGTTGCTGAGAACACCTATATGCTGCGCGGTCGTCTGCGGGGTCAGTTGGGCAGCGATGGGCTGATGGCGCCTGTTTGGCCGGAAGGGTCCTATATGGTGCTGTTGGACGCAAACCTCACGCAACTGGAACTGACCACGGCGCAACGCCGCCTTGCCCGCCACTACCGGATTGGTCCGGCGCGCCGTGGCTATGATGATCCCAGCTATCTGCACCGGGTAGAAGCCTTTGACGGCAATGGTCTGCGCCCCTATGGGCCGGTGCATCTGCGCCTGACAGGCGCCCTGGGCGATGATATTGCCGCCAGCTGGATCCGCCGCAGTCGGATCGAGGGCGACAGTTGGGACCTTGAAGAAATCCCTCTGGGTGAGGCGCAAGAAGCCTACCGGATCCGTATTCTGCGCGGCGAAACCGTGCTACGGGACCTCACAGTGAGCACAGCAGACTGGACCTATACTGCAAGCGCCCAAAGCGCTGATGGCGCATTGGCGGATGATCTGTTTGAGGTGGCGCAACTGTCGGACCGCTATGGCGCAGGGTTTGCTGCACGGCGTGCGCTTGGCTGAGGGCGATGAAGGCCTGGCCGCGCGCCACAGGATACTGCAGCCTGTGCTGCCGCAGGACATAAGCAGCCTTGCACGCGCACTATTGACGGTGCCCGCGCAAGAGCGCTCCGGGTTTTGCGCGGTGCTGTTTGATCATGCTACGCTGGCGGCGCGCCATGTGTCTGAGACTGGCCAGCTGCATTGTCTTTGGGGAAATGGGACTTTGGATACGGCCGCGCGCCATGTCCCATTGGCAAAAGAGCCCTTGTGGGACGATCCGACCTATCTGAGTTGTTTGATAATTGTGCTGCATGAGCTGCAAAGACGCATCGCCATATAGGCATGCCACAGGCGTGCAAGGCCATGCGAGGCCAGTTTGGCAGCTGCGCGCCTTATGCGGCGTTTTTATCTCTCGTGGCCGATATTTCATCCACTTTTGTGATGGCAAGATCTGATCCATTCAATTTTGGAATATGTCTCATCAAGGGTTTGCGCTTGGAACTTTCTGTCCTAAATGCAAACCTCGGAGCCAGAAGAGGACACCATGCCATGATCAAGACACGCAAAGCCGTCTCGCAGCTGGACCCAGTCTGGGAGCAGATCTCGACAGAAGCACAGGAAGCTGTTGTCAAACAGCCGCTTATGGGCGGGTTGATCCATGCCTGTATTCTGCACCATCCAACCCTCGAGAAGGCACTATCTTACCGGATCGCAGCCAAGCTGTGCTCCAATGAGATGTCGATGGTTATCCTGCGTGAAATCGTTGATACGGCCTATGCATCCGACTCCAGCCTGATTGAAGCAGCGCGGGCTGATCTTATGGCGGTATATGATCGGGATCCGGCCTGCCATCGCCTGCTGCAGCCGATCCTCTATTTCAAGGGGTATCAGGCCGTGCAGGCTTACCGCGTGGCGCATTGGCTGTGGACGCAGGGAGATCAGGATCTCGCTTTCTTTTTCCAGATGCGGATTTCCGAGATTTTTGGCGTCGATATTCATCCCGGCGCGAAAATCGGCCGTGGCATCATGATTGATCACGCCCATTCCATTGTTATCGGTGAGACGGCCGTGGTGGGCAACAATGTCTCGATGCTGCACTCGGTCACCTTGGGCGGCACCGGCAAGGAAGAAGAAGACCGCCATCCAAAGATCGAGGACGGGGTTCTGATTGGGGCCGGGGCCAAGGTTCTCGGCAATATCCGTGTCGGCCACTGCAGCCGGATTGCCGCCGGCTCTGTGGTTCTGGCCGAGGTGCCCCCCTGCACGACTGTGGCAGGGGTTCCGGCCAAGATCGTTGGTGAGGCGGGTTGTGATCAGCCCTCAATGAGCATGGATCAGGTGCTCTCAGATCATAGCACACCCAAATAAGAGAGGCACTTGCTGCGGCCGGGTGGTGCAGCTGAGACGAGAGAGGAATTCAGCAGAGGAGGGCTTTGGCCCTCCTTTTTTTGTGTTCTTTTCACAGGCAGCCTTGCGAGGAGGTCTTATGGCAAGGAAAACCTCCCGCTGGGGTTATCCATGCGGGAGGCAATGCTGTGCAGACTAAGATGATGAGCAGCCCAGGGCTGTGCCGGTCATATCATGTTCTTAGGTTAGGCCCCAAACCTTAGGCGAGCATGACCATGGGGTTCTCCAGGTTTTCGACAATGGACTGCAAAAGCTGCGCACCAAGGGCTCCGTCGATGACGCGGTGGTCAACAGACATGGTGACACTCATCACGGTGGCGACTTTCAGCTCCCCATCCGCGCCAACAACGGGCTTTTTGCTGCCAGCGCCAACGGCCAGAATTCCGGCATGCGGCGGGTTTACGATGGCGTCGAAATTATCGATGCCAAACATGCCGAGGTTGGAAATGGCAAAGCTGCCGCCCTGGTATTCATGTGGTGCCAGTTTGCGCTCCCGCGCCCGGGCTGCGAGGTCCTTCATCTCAGCTGAGAGCGCCGAGAGCGACTTCATGTGGCTGTCTTGCAGCACAGGCGTAAACAAACCGCCCTCGATGGCCACAGCAACGGCCACATCCGAGGCCTCCATTTTGAGCACCCGATCACCAGCCCAGACAGCATTGGCATCCGGAACCGCCTGCAGCGCATTTGCTACAGCTTTGATAATAAAGTCATTCACCGAAAGTTTGACGCCACGGCCCTCAAGTTGCTTGTTAAGCTGCGCACGGAATTTGAGCAGCGCATCCAGCTGAATGTCGCGACGCAGGTAGAAATGCGGCACGGTCTGTTTGGCCTCGGTCAGGCGGGCCGCGATGGTTTTGCGCATACCATCAAGGCTGACTTCCTCGTAGGCGCGCCCCTCATACATACGGGCCACTTTGACGGCAGAGGCGCCCGTCGCTAGGGCAGCCGCAGCTGCGGCTACAGCGGGGGCTGGTGCCGCTGCCTCGGGGGCTTTGGCGGCAACAGTTGCGTTTTCAACATCGGCTTTGACAATACGTCCCCGCGGGCCAGAGCCGCTGATTTGCGCAAGGTCCAGGCCTTTGTCGGCGGCAATGCGCCGTGCCAGCGGGGAGGCAAAAAGACGAGATCCATCGGCTGCTTTTGACGCTGCCGGGGCAGGGGGGGCGGGTGTTTCGCCGACCACAGGGGCCGCCTCAACACCCGCGTCGGCTGCTGGGGCAGCCTCTGCGTTTACCGCAGCTGTGGCGCCTATATCGCCAGCGCTTTCGCCCTCTTCCAGCAAGACTGCGATGAGCGTGTTGACTTTTACGCCCTCGCTGCCTTCTGCCACCAGAATTTTGCCGACGACGCCTTCATCGACAGCCTCGAATTCCATTGTGGCTTTGTCGGTCTCAATCTCGGCGATAAGGTCGCCGGATGATACTGTGTCGCCTTCCTTGACCAACCATTTGGCAAGGGTGCCTTCCTCCATAGTCGGGGACAGCGCAGGCATCAGGATTTCTATTGGCATCTTGAGCGCTCCTTACCGGTAGGTCACTTGTTTCACAGCTGCTACCACTTCGTCAGTGGTGATCAGTGCGTGGCGTTCCAGGTTGGCTGCATAGGGCATGGGCACATCCTTGCCGGTGCAGGTGATCACGGGCGCATCAAGATAGTCAAACGCCTGCTGCATCACCTCTGAGGCAATGTAGCTGCCAACGGATCCCTGTGGCCAGCCTTCTTCAACGGTGACCAAACGGTTGGTCTTCATAACCGATTTGATCACCGTGGGCAGATCCATCGGGCGCAGGGTGCGCAGATCAATGACCTCGGCAGAAATGCCGTCCTCAGCCAGCTTTTCAGCAGCTTCCAGGGCAAAATGCATGCCGATCCCAAAGGAGACGATGGTTGCATCAGAGCCTTCGCGCCAGATCCGCGCCTTACCAAACGGTACGGTAAAATCATCCATTTTTGGCACATCAAAAGAGCGGCCATACATGATTTCATTTTCCAGAAAGATCACCGGGTTGGGGTCACGAATGGCGGACTTCAGCAGACCTTTGGCATCCGAGGCCGAGTAGGGCATCGCTACCTTCAAACCGGGCACCTGCATATACCAGGCCGCGTAGTCCTGACTGTGCTGAGCGCCAACGCGCGCCGCGGCACCATTTGGACCCCGAAACACCATAGGCGCCCCCATCTGACCACCAGACATATAAAGGGTTTTGGCGGCTGAGTTGATGATATGGTCAATCGCTTGCATGGCAAAGTTGAAGGTCATGAACTCGACAATGGGGTTCAGACCGCCAAAGGCAGCGCCAGTGGCAATGCCTGCAAAGCCGTGCTCAGTGATGGGCGTGTCGATGACGCGCTTGGGGCCAAACTCATCCAGCAGGCCCTGCGAGATCTTGTAGGCGCCTTGGTACTCAGCGACCTCTTCGCCCATCAAAAAGACGTTCTCATTGCCACGCATCTCTTCTGCCATGGCATCGCGAAGTGCTTCACGCACGGTTGTTTTGACCACTTCTGTGCCTTCAGGCCAGTCCGGGCTTGTGTCCACTTCGGGAGCGGCAGGGCGCGCGGCAGCAGCGACAGGGGCTGCGGGCACTTTAGGTGCCCCGGCCATTGGCGCTTTTTCGCTCGCCGCAGGCGCAGAGGGGGCCGAGGCATCAAGGCTTTCACCCTCTTCCAGCAGCACAGCGATAGGTGTGTTGACCTTCACGCCTTCGGTGCCATCGGCGATGAGGATCTTGCCAATGACGCCTTCATCCACAGCCTCGAATTCCATCGTGGCTTTATCGGTTTCGATCTCTGCCATAATATCGCCAGAGCTCACGGTATCGCCTTCCTTGACCAGCCATTTGGCCAGCGTGCCTTCCTCCATGGTCGGCGACAGGGCGGGCATCAGAATTTCAGTTGCCATATCTAATCTCTTCCCCTCAGGCGTAAATATCGGTCCAGAGCTCTTCGAGCGCTGGTTCCGGGCTGGTGCGAGCGAACTCGGCCGCCTGGTTGACGATGTCTTTGATTTCTTTGTCGATCGCTTTCAGATCTTCCTCGCTGGCATGTTTGCCGGTGAGAAGCAGATCGCGGACCTGCTCGATCGGGTCGCGTTCACTGCGCATCTTCTGCACCTCTTCGCGGGTGCGGTACTTTGCCGGATCCGACATAGAGTGGCCGCGGTAGCGGTAGGTCTTTACCTCTAGGATATAGGGGCCCTTGCCGGAGCGGCAGTGGCCGACCGCGCGTTCGCTGGCCTCTTTGACAGCCAGAACATCCATGCCGTCAACGGCTTCTCCGGGGATGCCAAAGGCGGCGCCACGGGTATAGATGTCGGGGGTCGAGGTCGAGCGCGCCTGAGATGTGCCCATGGCGTATTGGTTGTTTTCAATGACAAAAACCACCGGCAAGTCCCAGATCGCGGCCATGTTGAAGGTCTCATAGACCTGACCCTGGTTGGCGGCCCCATCGCCAAAATAGGTGAAGGTGACGCGCCCGTTGCCTTTGTATTTGTCAGCAAAGGCCAGACCAGCCCCCAGCGGCACCTGGGCGGCAACAATGCCGTGGCCGCCGTAAAAATGCTTCTCTTTCGAGAACATATGCATCGAGCCGCCCTTGCCTTTGGACAAGCCGCCTTCGCGACCGGTGAGCTCGGCCATCACGCCGCCAGCTTCCATGCCGCAGGCCAGCATATGGCCGTGGTCGCGATACGAGGTGATCCGCTTGTCGCCCTCTTCGGCGGCGGCCTCAAGACCAACAACAACAGCCTCCTGGCCGATGTACAGGTGGCAAAAACCGCCGATGAGTCCCATGCCATAAAGCTGGCCGGCCTTTTCCTCGAATCGACGGATCAAAAGCATGTCACGGTAAAATTTGGTCAGTTCTTCGGCAGAAACATTTGGTTTCTTTGCGCTTTTTCTAGCTGCCATCGGTGCGGGCTCCCCCTTGAGGCTAGATAGTTTAGTATTAAACTAATCCATAATGCAATTTCACTCAGCTGGCGAGACATTTTGTAACCTCGCATCATTTCGCAATGCGAATGATGCAACCATACATTTTGGTGCCGCAACGCTGGCGGTGCGGCCATGTTTGCATGCAGGTCGCGCCTGTTCAACAGCCGGATGGGACAGCAGTGACACAGCAGAGGTGGAGAAAGGGTTTAGCGGATGACGATTTCGTCAGCGCGCAGCAAACCAAGGACTGATCGGGCGCGCTCGTCCAGCAGATCCAGATCAAGATAGTCATCAGACAGCCGGTGGGTGAGATTTTCGATGGCGGTGATTTTCAGGCTCAGACGATCGAGATCCAGGCGAAGCTCATCGGCTTCTGCCTGAATCTCGACTCTTCTGAACAACCCGAAATCACCCTGCACCGCCGCAAAGGTAAAATACGCGCTCAGCGCGAATGCGATGGCGAAAAAGGTAAACGCACCTAAGGAAGGCTTGCTGCTTCGGGTCACGTGGAGTTGCCTGTATGTTTACTGCTCAAGTCTGCCGTTGGGCCAGTTGTTCCGGCCTCTGAACTGGTTATGCCACAAGTGATTCGGTTTGTGAATCCCCTTTTGTCTGCAAGAGGATAGATTTATTTCAATTAACCGTTTGTTAACGAATGCGGCCCGCGAGACACAGCAAGACTGATCCCTCCGATTTGCAGTAAACATGGCTGGCCGGATATATGGTTAGCAGCGTGCAAAGAGTGCAGGTTTCACAAGGGCAAGCGGCGCGCAGGCCGCATGCTTTCCTGTTCTGCTCAAGGGGATATCAGCCTTCGAGCGCGGCTACTCCGGGCAGGGTCTTGCCCTCCATCCACTCCAGAAAGGCACCACCCGCCGTGGAGATATAAGTGAAATCCTTCGCCGCTCCGGAGGCGTTGAGGGCTGCAACTGTGTCGCCGCCGCCTGCAACGGCAATGAGCGATCCGGCGCGGGTCAATGCTGCGGCTTGCAAGGCAGCTGCATTGGTGGCCGCATCAAAGGGCTCCAGCTCAAAGGCGCCAAGGGGGCCGTTCCAGATCAGTGTTTTGCTCTGCTCAAGGATCGCGTTGATGGTTGCAACACTTTGCGGGCCCGCATCCAGGATCATGCCAGTCTCGGGGCACTGATCGGCAGGCAACACCTGATGGGCCGCGTGCGTTTCAAACTTCTCGGCCACCACGATATCGCTGGGCAGGATGATTTTGCAGCCAGTGGTCTCGGCCTTGGCAAGGATCTCCAGCGCGGTGTCTTTCATGATCCGCTCGGCCAGCGAGACCCCAACGGGCAGGCCTTTGGCGACCAGGAATGTATTGGCCATCCCGCCGCCAATCACCAGATAGTCGACCTTCTCAATGAGGTTGCTCAGCAGCTCTAGCTTGGTCGAGACCTTGGCCCCCCCCACCACAGCCGTGACAGGGCGTTGCGGCGCGCCAAGCGCGCTTTCCAGCGCCTTGAGCTCTGCCTGCATCAGGCGACCAGCGCAGGCAGGCAGTAGTCGCGCCAGCGCCTCTGTCGAGCTATGGGCGCGGTGGGCGGCAGAAAAGGCATCGTTGCAATAGATATCGCCCAATTCTGCCATGCCGGCTGCGAGCACGGGATCATTTTTGGTTTCCCCGGCGTGAAAGCGGGTATTTTCCAGCAACAGGACCTCGCCGGGCTGCAAGGCGCTTGCGGCCTCTTTGGCAGTGGCACCAGTGCAGTCTGCTGCAAACCGGACCCTGGTTTCAAATGCCCGCTCAAGCGTGGGCACCAGCTGGATCAGGGACAGGTTTTCACGGTGTTCGCCACCAGGGCGGCCAAAATGCGCCAGCAAAATCGGCTTGCCGCCCGCCGCCAGAATGTCACGCACGGTGGGAGCAATGCGGCGGATGCGGGTGGAATCGGTAACAACCCCGTCAACAAGCGGCACATTGATGTCCACACGGACCAAAACCCGTTTGCCGTTCAAATCCATGTCGTCGAGAGTTTTCCAGCCCATGAGAGCCTCCTTGGCGCAGAAATTGCAGGTAATTGCGCTGTTCTTTCAGCGCTTTTGAGTCATCAGTCAATGCTCCCTTGGCAATTGGGGGCACTACCCTTAACTATCGTTGCAAATTTTGCAGATAGGAGAGCCTCATGGCCGAGATCAAAGATCCAGAAAACACGATCATCGTAGAGCTGAAAGATGGCAACGTTGTTATCGAATTGCTGGCGGATGTTGCGCCCAAACATGCCGAGCGCATGAAAGAGCTGGCGCGCAGTGGCGCTTATGACAACGTGTGTTTTCATCGGGTTATCGATGGCTTCATGGCGCAGACTGGCGATGTTGCCCATGGCGATATGGAAGATGGCTTTAACATTCGCATGGCCGGCACCGGTGGCTCTGATCTGCCCAACCTGCCTGCTGAGTTCTCTAAACTGCCGCATGACCGCGGTACATTGGGCGCGGCACGCTCTGCCAGCCCGGATTCGGCCAACTCGCAGTTTTTCATCAACTTCAAGGATAACCACTTCCTCAACGGTCAGTACACGGTCTATGGCCGGGTGATCGAAGGCATGGATCTTGTTGATGGCATTACCAAAGGCGAGCCCCCCGCCGAGCCCGATCGCATGATCAGCGTCAAGGTGGCTGCCGATGCTTAAACTTGCAGCAGCCTTTTCGCTGATGGCCAGCTCTGCGCTGGCGTCGGGGTTGGAGATCCAGATCGCAGGCGAAGGCGCCAATGGCGTGGTTCAGATCGACCTGTTTGAGGATCTGGCGCCTAAGCATGTTGAACAGATTACAGCCCTGGCGGCTGCTGGCGCATATGACGGGGTGGTCTTTCACCGGGTGATCGATGGTTTCATGGCGCAGACTGGCGATGTGGAATTTGGTAAATCAGGCGGCGACATGGGCCGCGCGGGCATGGGCGGATCTGACCGTCCGGATCTGCCGGCTGAGTTCTCCGATCGTGCCTTTGAGCGCGGCATCATTGGCATGGCCCGGTCGCAAAACCCCAATAGCGCCAACTCCCAGTTTTTCATCATGTTCAAGCCAGGGTATTTTCTGAACGGTCAGTACACCGTTGTAGGAAAAGTCACTGCTGGCATGGATGTTGTCGATGCGATCAAACTGGGCACCGGTGCCAATGGATCGGTTGTTGGCAAGCCCGACGCGATGACCAAAGTCACTGTGACCAAGTAACTCAGCTGAAGGCCGCGCCTGGATCTACAGGCCTGCTTGCAAAGCAAAGCCCGCGCAAATCTGCGCGGGCTTTTTTGTCCTGTGCCGTCTGGCAACGGCTCAGAAAAAGGAAATTGTCGGCCTGCGCAATTTCTGACCAGCTGGCATCCTCCACCAATATCGACAGGTTGGAAAAACTGATAAAAACGTCACCCTGCTGCTGTGTGATGTCGAGCTGTCCCAAACGGGAGGCGCCACGGCCGATTTCAATCAGATCCTGCCCGGATGTAAAATCGCGAATGGTGTCATCGCCGTGGTTCTTGTGAAACACAAAGATATCCTTGCGGCTGTCACCGACCAGCAGATCATCGCCTTTATGCCCCATAAGGATATCTCGGCCGTTTCCGCCCAGAAGCGTGTCATTGCTGCCGCCGCCGACAAGACTGTCGTCTCCCTGGCTTCCGGCCAGCGTGTCATGACCATTGCCCCCGTCAGCCGGTCGTCATCCTTGCCGCCGTTAACCCGATCGTTCCCTGTGCCACCGTCCAGAAAGTCATTGCCATCCTGTCCCAACAGGGTGTCATTGCCTGCGCCTGTGCTCCAAGTGCCGCTTCGGGTTGAATTCACCGTGACCAGATCATGGCCATTGGTGGCATCGGTGGTGAAGGCGCTTGACCCGATTGCTTCGTAGCAACTCATCGGGACATCAAGCCCCGTGGCTGAGATGGCGGTTTCTCCGTCGAGCTGAATTGAAATGCTGTTGACCGTTCCGCTGACTGTAAACCCGTTTGACCAAAAGCTACCTGTAATCGTCGCTAAAGCCGCCTGGCCCTGGGAGCTCAATCCTGTGAGGGAAACGGTCCCGGCGTTCACCGTCACCAGGGTGATTTTAGTCATGTAAAATGTTTGCAGCCTTGAGATCGACCAGCTTTCAGTCGCGTTATCCACTGTGAAGGTGGCCAATAGACGGTCCTTCCGAGGAGAGGGAAGATCTCGGATTGCGTGACTGGCCGCAGGTCAGACTGAGATTGCAGCCACAGCTTTGAGGCGTGTCTGCCAGAGGGTAAAAAGGTATGGAATTCCCAAACCTCTGCAGGCTGTTGATCATACGCTACGGCCAAGGCAAATTTTTGCGCAGGCCAAATTTGCGCATGTCAAAAAAGGAACATCGCACAAAAAAAACGCCGCAACAGTGTGCGGCGTTTACGTCTGTGTCGAAATAGAGCTGGCCTGAGGGGCCAGGAGGCGACTTTTCAGTCAGCCTTCTGCCTTCAGCCTTCAGCCTTTGCAGCTGCGGTCGCAGCTTTCACGGCCGCAGAGGGGGCAGGGGCCGCTGAGGAGGATGGCATTGCCTTTTTGCCACCAGGCGTAAGGGGGTCGTCCTGACGCTGAACTGAACCCTCAAAGTGGGCGCCGCTTTCAATGGCAATGGTCTTGTGGATGATGTCGCCTTCGACACGCGCCGTCGCGGTGAGGCGGACTTTCAGACCACGGACACGGCCAACAACGCGGCCATTGACCACAACGTCATCTGCAATGACTTCACCCTTGATGGTTGCGGTCTCGCCCACGGTCAAAAGATGCGCGCGGATATCGCCTTCAACAGTGCCCTCAACCTGAATATCACCAGAGGTCTTGAGATTTCCGGTGATATGCAGATCCGAACTCAGCAGCGAGGCTGGCGGCTTTGCCTTTGGCGCAGAGGGCCGATAGTCGCTTTGCGGGGCTGTTGGGGCAGCCGCTGTGGGCGCCGCTGTAGGAGTAGCTTCGGCCTGCTTGGGTCCGGGCTCGTTGATTTTGCTCTTAGAAAACATTTCTTGCAGCCTTGATATAGATCATCGGGTTTACGGGTTTGCCATTGACCCTAACCTCATAGTGGAGGTGGGTCCCGGTGGACCGTCCGGTGGTACCCATATCAGCAATATGATCGCCGCGCGAGACCCTTTGGCCAACCTTAACGCGGAGATTTGAGTTATGAGCGTATTTCGTCTCAATACCAAAGGCATGTTGAATGGAAACGAGCTTGCCATAGCCGGATTGCCAACCCGCATGGGTGACAACGCCATCGGCGGTGGCAAAGATGTCCGTGCCGGTTTTCCCGGCAAAATCGGAGCCTTTGTGCAGGCGACGTCCGCCTGTTTTGGGGTCGCGACGATAGCCGTACCCTGACGACTGGCGGACCTGACCAAGATTAACCGGGGTGGCAAAGGGCGCCTGCTGGGCGGCCATACGGTAGAGGTTCAACTGGTCCAACTGATTCAGGATCTGGTTGGCGCGCAGCTCATCCGCGGAGGGTTCTTCACCGCGGGTCGATAGGGCTAAAGGGGTGAGCGGACCGCCCTGACCGCTATAGCCGCGCCGTACCTGCTCCAGAATACGATCTGGGGGCATGCCGGCATTTCTGAACATTTTGTCGAGCGGGGTAACTGAGACGGCAACCGCCTCTTCTAACTGGCGAAAGATCTGGTCGTTGCGCTCATTGAGCAATTCCAGCTCCAGTTCCATTTCTGCGCGTTGCTCCAGCGCTTCTTTAGCATCGGCCTGGATCTGGTCGCGCTCTTCTGCGGTATCGGACAAGACATTGGAGAGGAAATCCATCTGCAGGGGGGCTGCAGCAACGGCCATCTGTGCGGCGCCGTCCGCCTCGGTATCGGCGCGCAGGTTTTCCAGATCGGTCCGCGTGCTGTCGCGTTGCGTCATGGTGTGTCGCAGGGTGGTCTGGATGACTTCGATGCCGGTTTCCAGCTCCTGACGGCGGGTCTCTGAGGTGAGAAGTTCGGACTGCATCAGCGAGATCTGCGCCAGCGCCGCATTAAAGCGTTCCTGCGCCGCAAGGGCTTCTTCGGCACGTATGTCGCGCTCGGATGAGATGTCATTGAGTCGCGCGCGGTAGGTCACCTGGTCGCGTTTGGCCTGCTCGCGAAAATTGCCAGCGCCGATACTGTCCATCAAGACAATGGCGGTGGCGACGATGGACCAGGCCACCAAAAGCGTCATGCCCAGAATTGCGACCAGTTGGGTCTCGGGTCTGAGCCGCACAAAGCGGGTATCAGAATCTGATTTCAAAAAGACCCGGCGTTCTGGAAAGCTGTTTTCCAGAAATGAGTGTATCTTAATTGCCAGACGTGTCCGCACGCTCTGATCCTTGTTCCATCCCAATTGCTTAGAGTTACAGCCATCCCCTGCCATTTCTCTGAACAAAATCTTTAGACATCAGAAAGCCATTGGGCAAGTGTGGTGCGGCTTTTTCAAAGCCTTTCCATCTGTTTGGCACAGGGAGGCCTCGGTTTGGGCGGATTGTCGCCATTGCTGCCGCCCCATTGCAGCTGTCCCATTACCCCCACATTGCCCCGTCCAAGTTGCCCCGGCCCCATTCCCAGAGCACCAGAGGCCTGCCCAATCCTGCCCAATCCTGCCCAATGGTTGCGCATATATGCAGACGTGCCGCTGGGTCGCCTGTGCGCCTGTGGGTCTGGGCATCTCGGTGGCGCGGGCTGTGTTCAGATACCGGCAATGGGTTTGACCGTGTCGGCCAGAGGCCAGTAGAAATCCGGCGGAATACCGGCATCTGCACGCTTTTCTTCGTTAAAGGGCGGCTTAAGGGGGCTGTGGAAATATTTCTTCACCAGCTGATGGAACACGCCCTTTGGGTCCAGATTGTCGCGGCCGCACATGAAATAGAACCACTTTGAGCCATAGGCCACATGGCTGACCTCTTCGGAATAGATCACTTCCAAGGCCTCGACCGCCTGGGTGAGTTTGGCCTGGCGAAAGATCTTGATCATGCCGGGGGTCACATCCAGGCCGCGCGCCTCTAGGACCATCGGCACAACGGCAAGTCGTCCCATCAGGTCATCGGCAGTATCTTCTGCCGCGCGCCACATCCCACTATGGGCTGGCAGGGCGCCGTAGTGACTGCCAAGGCTGGCGAGGCAATCACACATCAATCCAAAATGCTTTGATTCTTCGTCGGCAGCCTTGACCCAGTCATCAAAAAAACCAATCGGCAAAGGCACATGTGAGAAGCGGGCAATGATGTCCCAGTGCAGATCCACCGCATTCAGCTCGATATGCGCCACCGCATGCAACAGCGCAATGCGCCCGGCTTCTGTGCCAGGTTTGCGCTTGGGGACATCCCGGGGGTTCAGAAGTTCGGGCTGCGCCGGGCGGGCAGGGTGCAACGGTGGCTGGGCTGTGCCAATCTCGATAGAGCAGGGTGTCTCGCTGCGGGCTTTGAACCATGCGGCGGCATGTCGGCGCGAAAGTGCCGCCTTGGCCGTGCCATCTGCGGTGGTCAAAACCTCGGTGGCCATCTCGGCCAATGTCTGGGTGCTGCTGCTCACAGGGTGGTCTCCCGTTTTACCGTTCTCATTTGTGGCCTTTGCTTCTGCGGTTTTGGCAAAAATGTCCAGAGATCTTACAGGACCTTAAGCAGTCACAGGCCCTCA
This sequence comes from Phaeobacter sp. SH40, assembly GCA_965641885.1. Classification (GTDB taxonomy): domain Bacteria; phylum Pseudomonadota; class Alphaproteobacteria; order Rhodobacterales; family Rhodobacteraceae; genus Pseudophaeobacter. The sequence continues at coordinate 1,648,744 of OZ282574.1, forward strand.
AGCATTCATTGGACTGTATATCTAACTGCGAAGCCCTGCGTGGCACCCGCAGTTTGCGACGAGGCGGGCGCGCGCCGCGCTCTTGGCGCGGCGCTTGGCCCAACGCTCGGAATGCATCCAGATTCTGGATGGCATGACAGAGGGGCGGGAGCAATTGGTTCGCGTCGGTCGTGACAGGTATTGGCACGGAGTGTTGGCTAGGAGGAGTGGCGCGAAGTGGTGGCCAGGAGCAGAGGCAAGGAGCCTCAGCGTCGCCTAGAGCGACTGGGTCGCCGCAAGTACCTCTTCAACGTGCCCCTCTACCTTAACCTTCCGCCAGATCCGGGCAACCTTTCCGGTTGCATCAATCAGAAAAGTCGAGCGCTCAATCCCCCAGTGTTTCTTGCCATACATGTTCTTCTCCTTCCACACGCCATAGTCCTCGCAGGTGGAGCCGTCAGCATCAGACAGCAGCGGCGTGGTCAGGTTATGTTTGGCGATAAACTTCTCGTGCTTGGCGATGGGATCCTTTGAGATGCCAAAGACCTCGGCCCCGGCATCGGCAAAGGCTTGCAGATGGGCGGAAAACCCGATGGATTCTTTGGTGCAGCCCGGAGTATCATCGCGGGGATAGAAAAACAGCACAACGGCTTTGCCTTTCAACTCCGCAAGAGAGATTTCTGTGTCGCCATCGCGCGGCAGAGTGAAAAGAGGGGCTTGGTCGCTGGTATCGAGCATTTTATGGGTCTCCAAAACGGTTTGGCAAGGGCTGCCTGCCATAGATAGGCCATCACGGGCAAAGGATAAATACTGATCGAACCGGATGGGGATACTGCCGATCACGGCAAATCTTTCGACCAAAAGGTCGGAGAGGGTCTGAGCGACGGCGCGAAGCCACGTCGGGCTCGGCCTTGGCGTATCCTGCGGGGACTTATCTGGCTTTTGCTGACCTTTTGTTTTCTGGCTGCAGGTGCGATCTATTTTGGTGTAGGCACCCGAATGGAGGCGCCCCCCTGGCTGCGCCAACGGCTCGAGGCCCGGATCGAGCAGGATCTGAATGGGCTGCAACTTGAATTTGGTGACCTGCATTTTGTCGTCAATCGCGGCTGGCGGCCGCGGATCGGCATGCGGGATGTCACGTTGCGGCAGGCGGATGGCACCGCAATCGTTCAGCTGGCAGATGCCGAGGTGTCAATGGCGATGCGGCCTCTTTTGCGGGGGAAGATCCAGCCAAAACGTATTTATCTCAGCGGGCTCTATGCCAATATGCGCCGCGAAAGCGGTGGTATCGCCCTCAGTTTTGCCGAAGGCGGCTCGCCGCTGCGCCAGGCCGCAAACTTACCGCAACTGATCGAGCAATGGGACAGCCAGCTAGAGCTGCCGGTGCTCTCGGCTCTGACAGAGGTGTCGACCGACGGGGTGACCCTGCGCTACGAGGATGCGCGGCTTGGGCGGGTCTGGATCATGGATGGGGGGCATGTGAAATTTGCCCGACAGGGGCAGGCTCTGACCATTGCGGCAGGGTTCTCGGTCTTGAGCGGTCGCCAGGATGTCGGCTCGGTCGAGGTGAACTACAAATCCGACATCGGCGATGCTGCCGCGGAATTTGGCATTCTGGTCAGCGATATCGCCAGCGAGGACATTTCGCTGCAGGCCCCGGCTCTGGGCTGGCTGCAGGTGCTGCGGGCCTCGATTTCGGGGTCGTTGCGCGGGGCCATTGCCAGTGATGGCAGCCTGTTGCCACTCTCGGCCAGTCTGCAAATCGGTGAGGGTGTGATCCAGCCGTCTGACGAGGCGCTGCCGATACCCATCCACAGCGCCCATAGTTATTTCACCTATTATCCCCTTGGACAGCGGCTGCAGTTTGACGAGCTGAAGGTCAACAGCGGCTGGGGGTCGGGCACCATTGAAGGGCAGGCAGAGCTTGCCGGAATTACCGACGGCCGCCTGACCGATCTGGTGGGGCAGCTTCGGTTCACGGATCTCACGCTCAACCCGCGTGACCTGTATGAGGCGCCGCAGGTGTTTAACGGCATCACCACTGATTTCCGATTGCAGCCGCAGCCGTTCCGCTTTCAGCTTGGCGAGATGCTGGTTGAACATGAGGGGCGCCAGATCCATCTGGATGGCCGGATTGAGGCCGGCACGCAGGGCTGGGAATATGCCCTGAATGCGCAGTCGGACCGATTGGACCTGGATCAGGTGAAATCGCTGTGGCCTGCGGGCGCTGCGGAAAAGCCGCGCCGCTGGGTGCGCGACAATGTTCTGCAGGCCGAGGCCTATGAGGTCAATTTCGCGCTGCGCGGCAAGGGGCGCGGCCGGCCTTTCATTGCGCTGGACGCAAATTTTTCCGGCGCCGAGGTCAAATTCCAAAAACACCTGCCCCCGGTGCGCGATGGGGCGGGTCATTTCAGCCTGTACAATACCCGCATGGTGATTGTGGCCACGGATGGTAGTGTCACGGCTGATCAGGGGGGCTCTGTCTCTGTGGCAGGAACCTCCTTTATTATTCCCGACACCACTGTGCGCGATGGGACACCGGGAATTGCCCGGGTGATGGCAGAGGGGCCTGTGACCGCCGGGTTGTCGCTGTTGAACCGTCCGCCGCTTGCGATCATGGACAAGGCGCAATTGCCTGTGGATCTGGCCGCGGGGCGGGTCAGGGTGGTTGGCACTCTGTCACTGCCGCTGAAAGCGAAGGTGACACCTGATGAAATCCTGTATCACTATCAGGGCGTTGTCAGGGATGTGCGCAGCACGGTTCTGGTGCCGGACCAGGATGTCGCAGCGCAGTCTCTGGCCCTGCGCGGTGATCAGGGTCAGGTAGAGCTGTCTGGCGCCGGAACCCTGTCCGGCATCCCGGTGACAGCAACCTGGCGTCAGGCGATTGGCGCCACTGCCAGTCAGGCGAGCCAGGTCATTGGCGAGGTGGAGATTAGCCCTATGGCGTTGGACACGCTAAATATCGGCCTGCCAGAGGGCACTGTCGCGGGGCTGGGACGGGGGAGCTATGTCCTTGATCTTGTGCCTGATACCGCGCCCGTTTTGCAACTCGGTTCTGATTTGGCCGGGCTTGAGTTGCGCATTGCGCCAATCAGTTGGCGCAAACCCCCAGACAGCACCGGCCGGCTGGATATGGTCGTTGCTCTGTCCACGCCCCCTAAGGTGGACAGCCTTGCGCTGAGCGCGCCGGGGCTGGACGCGCAGGGATCGGTGACGCTCAAGGATGACGGAGGCCTGAAGCAGGCCAGTTTCACCTCGGTCACTGTTGGCGGCTGGATGCGGGGTGCGGTCAATTTTGTCGGCCTCAATAGTGGGCTGGCAGAAGTGCAGGTGAGTAGCGGCACCATTGATTTGCAACAGGCTCCGTTTTCCGGCGAGAGCGGTGGTGCATCAGGGGGCAGCGAGGACACGGGTCCGATCACCATGCGGCTGGACCGTTTGCGGGTGACAGAAAGTATTGCGCTGACGGGATTCCAGGGAAAGTTCTCCACCCGGGGCGGCCTCAACGGTCAGTTTTCCGGCGCTCTCAACGGGGCGACGGCTGTCTCTGGGGTCGTGGTGCCACAGGAGGGAGGCATTGCGACACGGATCCGCTCTGAGGACGCAGGCGGGGTGTTTCGGGCTGCTGGCATTTTGCGCCATGGGCAGGGCGGCAGCTTTGAGATGACACTGGTGCCCGCGGATGTGGCCGGGGAATATGATGGCAAGATCGATATCAAGAACACCCGGATCAAGAATGCCCCCTCGATGGCAGCGCTTCTTAACGCGATCAGCGTGATTGGTCTGCTGGACGAGTTGTCCGGCGGCGGGATTCTCTTTACTGGCGTCGAGGCCAAATTTCGTCTCGGCTCTACCCATCTGGTGGTCCACGAAAGCAGCGCCGTTGGCCCGTCGATGGGGATTTCGATGGACGGGGTTTATGATTTGGGCTCTGGGGTGCTGGATATGCGCGGCGTCATCTCGCCGATCTATCTGATCAATGCGATTGGGCGGGTATTTGCGCGCAAGGGGGAGGGGCTGTTTGGCTTTGCGTTCCGGCTGCGCGGCACCGCTGACGACCCACAGGTGAGTGTGAACCCGCTGTCAGCCCTGGCTCCGGGGATGTTCCGCGAGATCCTTAGGGGCAAAGCGCCAACCGTTCCCGGCGCCCCGGAGGTGGAGAAAATCCCCAATCCAGCGCACCGGCCCCGCAATGATGGCGGCGATCGCTGAGGCTGGGTTTAATGTGATTTTGTCCCTGTTCCAGCTTAGTCTGTGAGCGATACCTGAAGTGCGACTCTTGTTGAGCTCAGGGTAGGGACCTCATCGCATTTCCTCCATCATCCTTTCGCGGAAGACCTCGGCGGGTGTCTTCCATCCCAAGCATTTGCGCGGTGTGTTGTTGAGGCGATCACAGATCTCTTTCATGTCCTGATCCGTTATTGATCTGATGTCGCGTCTACGTGGCAACCAACGTCTGGCCCTTCGATTGGTGTTCTCGACCGTGTATTTTTTCCTGGGTGAAGACGGGTCGCAGAACCACGTTTTGGTCCCAATTTCAGCCTGCAGATGTGGCCAGTGCATGAACTCGCTACCGCGATAAAAGGTGATCGACCGGCGCGCGACCAGTGGCAGGTCTTTGATGGCTTTGATGATCTTGCCCATCACGGGCTTGGTGCGTCTGTTGGGGTTCTTCAGGATGACGGTGAAGCGGCTGACGCGTTCGACAAGTGACGTGACATTGGTTTGGCCAGGCTTTTGTTTGAATAGCAATGTCCCGAGAGGGGGACGAAACAGGATGCTTACATCGCGGTGAAATTTGGGTTCACGACGGCGTCTGGTGCGTCGCGGCCGCCGCGAGACACGGTGAGTGGGCAGGTACCACCACAGATCGTCGCGCATGCCTTCCTTGGAGTAGATGTAGCGGTAAATCGTTTCCTGACAGACCCGTAGCGGGGCTTTTTCCTGGATCATACGGTTGCCGATCTGCTCAGGCGTCCAACCGTCTTTGATCCGTTCAATCACAGGTTTGCAAAGCTCAGGATGTTTAATCAGCTTGGGATTCCGAGCACGCCCGCTGGCCTGGATTAAATGCGCAGCGGCACCATAGTAGCCGTCACATTTGGGAAAGCTTTCATCGCTGAAATAATGACGCTTCAGCTCACGGAATATCGTCGACCGACAGCGCTTTAAGACACGCGCCATCTCATCGACAGGGACTTTAGCGTGCCTCCAGCGTTCTATTCTGCGACGTTCTGTAATACTAAGCTGTGTGTAAACGGCTCCCATACCGATTCCTCTCGCTAGATAAGCTGCTGTTTTCTAACAAGAGTCGCAGTTGAGGGTAGCGCGCACCACAGGCATAGCCTTTGACGCATAATACCTGTAAGGGGGCGGCATGAAACTGAGTGATTTTGACTTTGATCTGCCTGAAGATCTGATTGCCACCCGTCCCGCCACCCCCCGCAGTGCGGCGCGCCTGCTTGTGGCCACCCCAGAGCTGTTGAACGATGGCAGGGTGACAGACCTTGTGGACTGGCTGCAGCCCGGGGACCGATTGGTGCTGAATGATACCAAAGTCATCCCGGCTCGCCTGTCCGGTCTGCGCCATCGTGACACGGCGCAGGGCAAGATGGCTGCCAAGATCGAAGTCACCCTGTTGGATCCAAAGGCCGATGGCTGCTGGTCTGCACTGCTCAAGCCGCTGAAAAAGGTCAAGACAGGCGAGACCGTTGTGTTTTCTGATGCGCTGTCGGCTGAGCTGGAGGCGGTCGAGGACGGCCAGGGCCTCTTGCGGTTCAATCTGAAAGGCGATGATTTTGACCAGGCTCTGAATGCTGCAGGGGCCATGCCCCTGCCGCCCTATATTGCAGCCAAACGCGCGGCTGACGCGCAGGACAAGGAAGACTACCAGACCGTCTGGGCGCGCCATTCCGGCGCGGTGGCGGCCCCCACGGCCTCGTTGCATTTCGACCAGGCACTGCTTGCGGCGCTGGCGACAAAGGGCGTGCAGTTCACCCATGTGACCCTGCATGTGGGCGCGGGCACCTTTTTGCCGGTCAAGGTCGAAGACGTCACCAGCCATAAGATGCACGCAGAGTGGGGCCGTGTCAGCCCTGAGGCTGCCGCCGAGATCGCCGCCACCAAGGCCGCAGGCGGGCGGGTGATACCTGTTGGCACCACGGCGCTGCGCCTGATCGAGAGTGCCGCGCGCAAGGGGCAGATTGAGCCCTGGGAAGGCGAGACGGATATCTTTATTTATCCGGGCTTTACCTTTCATGCAGCGGATGCACTGATGACCAATTTTCACCTGCCCAAATCAACTTTGTTGATGCTGATTTCAGCGCTGATGGGGCAGGACCGGGTGCGCGCGATCTATGATCATGCCATAGAGCACCGCTATCGCTTCTTTTCTTATGGCGATGCGTCGCTTTTGTTGCCGCATGGGGCGAATACGCCGCAGAAGTGACGCGCATAAGCGGGATAAAGCACGCAGGATCCGCTCTGATCAGAGTCGGAGCACGTCACTAAACCTTTATCTTAAACACCGATACCCGCCCTGGACCACCGGGGCCTCCCCGGTCTGAATAATACGTGGGCATGTGCTGCTTGGGGGTATCTCCTTGCGGTCTGTGCCTGCTGGCAAAGGAGCCACCACGATGCTGCAGGTCATATCAAGCGCTTGGGCGCTGCTCTTGGGCATGGGATTGCTGATGATCGGCAACGGTATGCAGGGCACCATTCTGGGTGTGCGCGGTGCTATGGAGGGGTTTTCCACCCTGCAGATGTCTTTTGTGATGTCGGCCTATTTTGTTGGCTTCCTTGGCGGCTCGCGCCTTGCTCCCGAGATGATCCGCCGGGTTGGCCATGTGCGGGTCTTTGCTGCACTCGCCTCGCTGATCTCGGCTGTCATGATCCTTTATCCTGCTCTGGCCAATCCCGTTGCCTGGATGCTGGGGCGGGTGGTGATCGGATTTTGCTTTTCGGGCGTGTATGTGACAGCTGAAAGCTGGCTCAACAATGCTGCCGACAACGCCAATCGGGGCAAGGCGCTGTCGCTTTATATGATCGTGCAGACGGTTGGCATTGTGACGGCACAGGCCTTGATGCTGGTGGGTGACCCGGCAGGCTATGAGACCTTTGTGATCGCCTCTATTGTGATTTCGGTGTCGTTTGCGCCCATTTTGCTGTCGATCTCGCCCACTCCGGCCTTTGAAACCACAAAACCAATGTCCCTGCGCCAGCTGATGGATGTCTCACCGCTGGGCTGTGTTGGCATGTTCTTGCTGGGCGGGGTGTTTTCGGCACAGTTTGGCATGAGCGCGGTCTATGCCGCCGAGGCGGGGCTGACGCTGTCGCAGATCTCGATTTTTATCGCCACCTTCTATATCGGCGCCATTATCCTGCAGTTTCCGCTGGGCTGGATGTCGGATTGGATGGACCGCAGGATCTTGGTTTTGGCGGTCTCGGCACTGGGTGGTACGGCGGCTGTTATGGGAATGATAATGGGGGGCGACTATACCTTCCTGCTGGTGGCGGCCTTCTTTATCGGTGGTATGTCAAACCCGCTGTATTCCTTGCTGATCGCCCATACCAATGACTATCTGGAGCATGACGATATGGCTGCGGCCTCGGGCGGGCTGGTGTTTATCAACGGCCTGGGCGCGATTGCCGGACCGCTGATCACCGGTTGGCTGATGAGTGATGCAGTCTTTGGCCCGGCTGGCTACTTCCTGTTTATGGCGGTTTTGCTAATTGCTTTGGCTTTCTACGCGCTTTATCGCACGACCCAGCGGGCCGCGATTCCGACGGATGAGACCGGTATCATGTCGCCCATGGGCCTGACGGGGTCGCCGGTCTTGGTCGAGTTTGCCCAGGAGTTTGCCATCGAGACAGAAATCGAAGAGCAAGAAGCCGCCCATGAAGCGGAGTGATTGCGCTAACCCTCTGAACTTGTGAAGAGTATTTCAGAAAATAGCCGGGGTTGTTGCAAAAAGTGACCCCAGCTCACTTGTCAAAGTCACGAAAAATGGACTGAACTGAGACTCAGTATTAATACGTGGAGATGGCACAATGCAGGGCCCCGAAGAGATCCTCAAGTTCTGGTTGGATGACGTTGGCGAAAAAGGCTGGTATCTGGCGGATGACACTCTGGATGAGACCATCAGAGACCGTTTTCTGGAGACCTGGGAGGCGGCCTGCGAGGGCAAGTTTTCTCTGTGGCTGACCTACCCGACGGGAACACTGGCCTATATCATTTTGATGGATCAATTGCCGCGCAATATGTTTCGCGGCAAGGGCGACGCCTTCCGCTCGGATCGTATGGCGCTGAGTGCGGCAAAGAATGCGGTCAACCGAAAGTGGGATATGAAGATCGACGAGCCTGCGCGTCAGTTCTTCTATCTGCCTTTGATGCATTCCGAGAACCTGTGTGATCAGGAACGCTGTGTGCGGCTGATGCTGGAGCGGATGCCCAGGAATGGCGCCTCCAACATGTTGCATGCGCGGGCGCACCGTGAGGTGATTCGTCTGTTCGGTCGCTTTCCCTATCGCAACGAGGCACTGCTGCGCCAAAGTACGACGCCAGAACTGGAGTATGTCATGGCGGGCGGCTACGGAGAAACGGTGCGCAGCCTGCAGGCTGCTGGCTGATCCCCAGTCGGTGCTTTCGCTCTGCTTGGCCAAGGATTGGGAAAAGGAGCGACAGAGGGGCGTGCAAATTGTTAGGCGGCTTTTCTAGTCTTGGAATACCGCTTGGTTCCGCGAGGCGCCGCTTCCACAGCTGCCCAGACGCGGGGCCCAGAGCGCAAACCCGTCGGTCAGTTTTGTCGCGGCGGCCTCGGCCGCCGTCGTCATGATCTGGGACGGCAGCTGTTTCAGGGCCAGGGTCTCTTGCCGTAGATCACCAATCTGCTGTTCCAATCGCGCCAATCGAAACCTGAGCTCTGTGCTGTCGGGGCTCTTGTGACCTTCCAGAGCTTTCGTCAGGGCTGAGAGTTCCTGTGTCACGGCCTGGATTTCAACATGGACAGGCATGAAGTTATCGCTGACCTGGCTAAGCTGCGCGGACACTGTGCTGGCGGCTGAGACCATCTTCCAACCCAGAAAAAGACACAGGGCCAAAAGCAACAGGCTGGCATTTAGAAACGCTTTGAGGAGATCAAACAGAAGGGGCATGGCAACAGGTCACTTTGCAAATCTAAGTGTTTTCTGGGGTGGCATGGCAGAGCACTGCATCCTATGCTTTCAGAAAAGCGGTATAAATGCCAGTCGCACGGAGGCTTCTCTAGGATAGCTGACGGGGCAATTTGGCATCACCTGGCGATGGCATATCTGGATGATTGCAGTGACTGATAAAGTGGTTTAATGCTGAACTACTTTCAATTGATCCTTTTGACGAGGCAAGACAATGGCCACACAGACCTTTGATGTGATCGTAATTGGCGCAGGCCCCGGTGGCTATGTGGCTGCCATTCGGGCGGCACAGCTGGGCCTTAAGGTTGCGATTGTTGAGCGCGAAAATCTTGGCGGCATCTGTCTCAACTGGGGCTGTATTCCCACCAAGGCGTTGCTGCGCTCTTCCGAGGTGTTTCACCTGATGGAGCGGGCGGCTGAGTTTGGTCTGAGCGCCGACAAGATCGGCTACGATCTGGATGCGGTGGTGAAACGGTCGCGCGGCGTTGCCAAGCAGCTGTCGTCAGGCATCGGCCACCTGATGAAAAAGAACAAAGTCACCGTGGTGATGGGCGCAGCAACTCTCCCCGCCAAGGGCAAGGTCAGCGTGAAGACCGACAAGGGTGTTGAGGAGCTGGTGGCCAAAAATATCGTTTTGGCAACGGGCGCGCGGGCGCGTGAGCTGCCAGGCCTTGAGGGCGATGGCGATCTGGTCTGGACTTACCGCGACGCGCTGGTGCCTCCGCGGATGCCGAAAAAGCTCCTGGTGATTGGCTCGGGCGCGATTGGCATCGAATTTGCCAGCTTTTACAACACGCTTGGTGCTGAGACGACGGTGGTTGAGGTCATGGACCGGGTGCTTCCTGTTGAGGATGCCGAGATCAGCGCCTTCGCCAAGAAGAGCTTTACCAAGCAGGGCATGAAGATCATGGAGAAATCCATGGTCAAGCAGTTGGATCGCGGCAAAGGTGTTGTGACAGCCCATATCGAGAGCGGCGGCAAGGTCCAGAAAATGGAATTTGACACTGTCATCTCTGCTGTCGGCATTGTCGGCAATGTCGAGGGGCTTGGGCTTGAGGCGCTTGGCGTCAAGATCGACCGAACCCATGTGGTGACAGATGCCTATTGCCGCACCGGTGTTGAGGGGTTGTATGCCATTGGCGATATCGCAGGTGCTCCCTGGCTGGCCCACAAGGCGAGCCACGAGGGTGTCATGGTTGCCGACCTTATCGCCGGCAAACACGCGCATCCGGTCAAACCCGAGAGCATTGCTGGCTGCACCTATTGTCAGCCGCAGGTGGCCAGCGTGGGCTACACCGAGGCCAAGGCAAAAGAGCTGGGCTATGACATCAAGGTCGGGCGCTTCCCCTTCATTGGCAATGGTAAGGCCATCGCCCTAGGCGAGGCAGAGGGCATGATCAAAACCGTGTTTGACGCCAAAACCGGCGAGCTGCTAGGGGCGCATATGATTGGTGCCGAGGTGACAGAGCTTATTCAGGGCTATGTGGTTGGGCGTCAGCTGGAGACCACCGAAGAAGACCTGATGAACACGGTTTTCCCGCATCCCACATTGAGCGAAATGATGCACGAAAGTGTGCTCGACGCCTTTGACCGGGTTATCCATATGTGATGCGGATCTCTGCCAGACCTTGGCAGGGTATCAGGCAACAGGCTCAGGCGCGCGTTCCGGTGGAGCGCGCGTTTTTTGTGCCCAAGTGCGGACACAGGCGCGTAATACCAGCGAGAGATCCTGCAATTCTGTCTCAAACCTGAAGGGTATAGTCAGGATTTTCGGCCAGGCTGCCTTATTCTGCCCTTTTTGATAAGTGAGAATCCACCAATCCGCCGGTCTGCTGCAGAACGCCAGAGGCAGCGGCAGTTTACCCTATAACAATGGAGCACCTGTCGTTTGCGCGTTGGGTTGGTGTGTCAAATGAGCTTGAAAACATTTTTTAACTGGACCTCTCGCGACCTCTTTGCCTTTGGTAGCCTGCTGAAACGCCCGACCAATGACAAAATGGAACTGGTACGCAACTGGCACTCAGAGGTCGTGCGCGCTAGAACAAGCTGGTAGCAACGGGGAACGCGCTCCCCCTGCCAGCGCTTTAGGGGGCGACACGATGGCTGACCGGATGATCACGCGCTGGCCGCTGGTGTTTGCGATATGGGCTGCAGGCCTTGGGGTGGCTGCACAATACGGCAAGATCAGTATCATCTTTGATCGCATGGCAGAGCTCTACCCCACAGCGGGAGGCGCGCTCAGCTTTAGCGTATCACTTGTGGGTATTGTCGGCATCATTTTTGGGCTGGTGGCTGGGCTGTTTGTCAGCTCGATCGGCTTTCGGCGCACGATGGTTTGGTGCCTTTGGATCGGAGCCGGCATGTCTGCTTTGCAGGCGCTGCATTTGCCATTTGGTCTCTTTCTGCTTACGCGCCTGATTGAAGGCCTCTCCCATCTGGGGGTTGTCGTTGCAGGCCCGACGCTGATTGCGGCGCTCAGCTCCAATCGCGACCGTGGACTGGCCATGACCCTGTGGAGCACGTTCTTTGGTGTTGCGTTTGCGCTGCTGGCCTGGATTGGCTTGCCCCTGGTTAACAGCATGGGATTGTTGTCGCTTTTTGCAGCACATGCCCTGATTATGGCGGGCTTGGCCCTGTGGCTCGCGCGTGCGCTGCGCGATGTTCCGGTGCCTGCACGTGCGCCTTTTCCTGCGCTGGCGCAGTTGCCTGCCTTGCATATGCCCATTTACCGCTCCCCCTGGAAGGTTGCTCCGGCAGCGGGGTGGCTGTTTTATACCTGCTGTTTTGTCTCTATTCTCACCGTTATCCCACCCTACATTGCCGAGGATCTGCGCGCGCTCGTCCTGGGCGCCATGCCACTGGCAAGTATCGCAACATCCATGACGCTAGGCGTGTTTTTGATGCGGCACATCACGGCTGTGACGGTTGTGCAACTGGGATTTTTGCTTTGCGCTTGTGGCGTGATCTGGCTATGGCTGATGCCAGGAGATCCCCTGGCCTGCATTGCGCTGGCCGGGGCCATGGGGCTGGTGCAGGGGGCCTCCTTTGCTGCAGTGCCGCAACTGAACGACGATGACGGCGCACGGGCGCAGTCCGGTGGCGTCTTGGCCCAGGCTGGAAACCTTGGCAATACCATTGGCACGCCGCTGATGGTGCTGGCTCTAGGGCTTGGCAGTTTTTCCGGATTGATGGCAGTTCTGCTGGTTCTGTTTCTCGGTGGCTTTTTGGCGCATCTTCTGTTGGCACAGCTGCGCCAAGCCATGCGAGCCCAGGCAGACTGTGTCTCCGGCAAATAGGGCCGGCCACAAGATTTGGCGCATCTTCGCTGATTAGTTATCAAATGTTCCCCCAACGTTCTCATTTTTGTGTTGGAGACTCGCGCGGCATTGCCTATCTGTAGGCCAAGACTGGCCCCGGACGATCCCGGACTGGCCGAGGTTTTGGGCAATTTGTTTCGGCACGAGGGCATTATGGCTGAGTTGAAGTTCATCGAGGTACGCGGCGCGCGCGAGCACAATCTCAAAAACATAGATGTGGATATTCCACGCGATGAGCTGGTGGTGATCACCGGGCTTTCGGGATCCGGAAAATCCTCTCTGGCCTTTGATACCATCTATGCAGAAGGTCAGCGCCGCTACGTTGAATCCCTCAGCGCCTATGCCCGGCAATTCCTTGACATGATGGAGAAACCGGATGTGGATCACATCTCTGGCCTGAGCCCGGCAATCTCTATCGAGCAAAAAACCACCTCTAAAAACCCGCGTTCAACCGTTGGCACGGTCACCGAGATCTATGACTACCTGCGCCTGCTGTTTGCCCGCGCGGGCACTCCCTATTCGCCCGCAACAGGCCTGCCGATTGAAGCCCAGCAGGTGCAGGACATGGTTGACCGGGTCATGGCGCTGGAGGAGGGCACACGTGGCTTTTTGCTGGCTCCCATCGTGCGCGACCGCAAAGGCGAATACAAAAAGGAATTCCTTGAGCTGCGCAAGCAGGGCTTTCAGCGGGTTAAAGTCGACGGTGAATTCTATGAGCTGGATGAGCCGCCGGTGCTGGACAAGAAGTTCCGCCATGACATCGACGTGGTGGTGGACCGGCTTGTGGTGCGCGAAGGTCTGGAAACCCGGCTGGCCGACAGCCTGCGCACAGCCCTTGATCTGGCCGATGGCATCGCCATTCTTGAGACCGCCCCACGTGAGGGAGAGCCTGAGCGGCTGACCTTTAGCGAAAACTTTGCCTGTCCTGTCAGTGGCTTCACCATCCCCGAGATCGAGCCCCGGCTGTTTTCCTTCAACGCGCCCTTTGGGGCCTGTACCGTCTGTGACGGGCTGGGCATGGAGCTGTTCTTTGACGAACGCCTGGTGGTTCCGGACCAGAGCCTCAAAATCTATGACGGGGCCCTGGCGCCCTGGCGCAAAGGAAAATCGCCTTATTTTTTACAGACCATCGAGGCCATCGCCAAGCATTACGAGTTTGACCGCAACACCCAGTGGAAGGACCTGCCAGCCCATGTGCAGCATGTGTTCCTGCGCGGCTCCGGCGAGGAAGAAATCTCGTTTCGCTACGATGAGGGCGGCCGCGTCTATGAGGTGACCCGCGTCTTTGAAGGCGTCATTCCCAATATGGAACGGCGCTACCGCGAGACCGACAGCAACTGGATCCGCGAAGAGTTTGAGCGCTACCAGAATAACCGCTCCTGCGGTGCCTGTCATGGCTACCGTCTGCGGGAAGAGGCGCTGGCGGTAAAAATTGCCGGTGTGCATGTGGGGCAGGTGGTGCAGAAATCGATCCGCGAGGCTCTGGCCTGGATCGAGGACGTGCCCAACCACCTCAGCAAGCAAAAACAAGAGATCGCCCGCGCCATTGTCAAAGAGATCCGGGAACGGCTTGGGTTCTTGAATAACGTGGGGCTAGAGTACCTTACCCTGTCACGCGCAAGCGGCACCCTGTCTGGGGGCGAAAGCCAGCGGATCCGTCTCGCCAGTCAGATCGGCTCTGGCCTCACCGGCGTGCTCTATGTGTTGGATGAGCCCTCGATCGGGTTGCATCAGCGCGACAATGACCGCCTGATCACCACGCTCAAGAACCTGCGCGATCAGGGCAACACGGTGATTGTGGTGGAACACGACGAGGACATGATCCGCCAGGCCGACTATGTTTTTGACATTGGACCGGGGGCAGGGGTGCATGGTGGCCAGGTGGTGAGCCACGGCACCGCCGCTGAGGTCATGGCAGATGCCGCCTCAATCACCGGGCAGTATCTGTCAGGGGTGCGCGAAATCCCGATCCCAGCCAAGCGTCGCAAGGGCAACAAGAAAAAGCTGAAGGTGGTCAAGGCGACCGGCAACAACCTAAAGAACGTCACGGCTGAATTTCCTCTGGGCAAATTCCTCTGTGTCACCGGGGTGTCCGGTGGCGGCAAATCTACCCTCACCATCGAGACCCTGTTCAAGACCGCCTCGATGCGACTGAATGGCGCCCGCCAGACACCGGCCCCCTGTGAGAGCATCAAAGGGCTGGAGCATCTGGATAAGGTGATCGACATTGATCAGCGTGCAATTGGCCGCACGCCACGGTCTAATCCCGCGACCTATACCGGTGCCTTCACCCCGATCCGCGACTGGTTTGCAAGCCTCCCCGAGGCCAAGACACGCGGCTACAAACCGGGGCGCTTTAGCTTTAACGTCAAGGGCGGGCGCTGTGAGGCCTGTCAGGGCGACGGCGTCATAAAGATCGAGATGCATTTCCTCCCGGACGTCTATGTTGAGTGCGAAACCTGCAAGGGCGCGCGCTACAATCGCGAAACGCTTGAGGTGCGCTTCAAAGGCAAGAGCATCGCGGATGTGCTTGATATGACAGTCGAAGAAGCACAAAGCTTTTTCCAGGCGGTGCCGAGCATTCGAGACAAGATGGATGCCCTGATGCGCGTAGGACTTGGCTATATCAAGGTGGGCCAGCAGGCGACAACCCTGTCGGGCGGCGAGGCGCAACGGGTGAAATTGTCCAAGGAGCTGTCGAAACGCTCAACCGGGCGCACGCTGTATATTCTGGATGAGCCCACAACCGGTCTGCATTTTGAGGATGTGAAAAAGCTGCTGGAAGTGCTGCACGAGCTGGTGGATCAGGGCAACTCCGTGGTGGTGATCGAACACAATCTCGATGTGATCAAGACCGCCGACTGGATCATTGATATCGGTCCCGAAGGCGGCGATGGCGGTGGTGAGATCGTGGCGGTGGGCACACCTGAAACGGTCGCCAAGGAGCCTCGCAGCCATACAGGTCACTATCTTAAAAACATGCTCGGCGACAAAAAAGTCGCCGCAGAATAGGGCTGAGATTGGGGCTGGCTTTGCGCCAGCCCTTATAGCGTCTGTGCCGAAAACCTCTTTCTAAGATGCACAGTTTGAGGGCCTGCCTTGTTTAGGTAGTGGTTCTGCAACTGCGCCTCGTACCGCCGCAGCGAAGGGCGGGCTGCGGCGCCATAGGTATTTGGGGTCTCTGTGTTCAAACAGGGAAACAAAGACAGCAGTTCTGCCCGTGTTTCGGCATCAAATCCTGCAGCAGTCTGCGGGCCAGAATGGTAGCTTGCGCTCAGAACACCATGGGAAATAAGGATTTCGTGCTGGTCAAACAGCAAGTGGTAGTCGTCCACCCAGTCAAAGCTGTGATCGGGGCGGAGGCTCGCATCGTTGATCAGGTCTTTCGCCTTGGCGAGAACCTCATCTTCGCCAAACAGCAGTTCTGCAAATTGGCTGGTGATCAGCATGCGGTGGTTTGGTGAAACCCAAAGATCAGCCTCAGCGCCAAACTGGCCTTTGCTAAAGCGGATAGGGGCTGCCATGCTGGCTCATGGCAACCCGGCTGTGACCAACCCAGCGCAGAGGCTGCAGGCCATGATCATGGGGCTGAACCTCAAGTGTTCCGTCGGAGTTCAGGCTGATTTGCTGGCCGCTGGCCAAGGTAATGGTATCGCCTGCTGAGATTGCAGTATTATTGATATGGGTGATCGTTAGGGTGCCGCCTACCGCACTGCTGTCATTGATTAAACATCCTGTGTCTGATTGGTGTTAAGGCCGGTATCTAAACTATCATCCTGGGCGACAAAGGCGGTCTGCACCGAGCCGCCAGCGATCAGAAGATTGGTGTCATAGCTGCTGTCTGACACATCTGCGACACCAATCTTGATCGAATTGATATCCCCGGCATTTACCGGCGCCGTGAAGGTCTGGGTGACGGTGAACCCGTCCATTTCTGTGTTGTACTGGTCGGCTGTATGGTCGACATAGATGTTTTGCGTCTGGTTCTGGTTGATATTGCCAACGGAGGCGGATCCGTCGCCAATGGTGACCTCGGCCTGAACGCCGTTGACCCAGACGCCCACCACATCGTTGAACTGCGAGGAGGCAAACTCTGGATATTCCTAAGAGGCCAGCACAAAATCCAGCGTCAGCTTCTCGCCATCGGGGATAAACTCGATCTCCATGAACGCGGTATCATAGGCTGCAGCACCGGCAATGGCGTTAAAATCACTGTCGCTGTCTGTACCGCTTGGGTCGGTTGTGGTGTCGCCTGAGGTGTTGGTGTTTGATGTGTTGGTGTCTGTGCTGCCGGAACTGTTGGTAAAATCACTGGCCTGTCCGGTCGACAGGATGAGGCCTGTGTCGGCTGGGGCGACGCCGGCCACTGTGGTCTCTGCGCCAGAATAGATGCCAGATGAGGCCGCGTCCCCGGAATAGCTGGCGCTGACAATCGTGGTAACGTCGCCAAAGATCGCATCGGCCATTTCTTTTGGGCTGGCGAAGGTGTTGATGTTGAGTACTGTTGCCGTAGCCCTTTTAAAACCTGCGCTCTATCCCAGACCGCACAGTTTTGGCGGAACTGTTCAGCCGGGCAAGGGGCAGAGCCATGTCCCTCGCAACAGAGCAAAAAGCCCGGCCGGATCAACCCAAATGCACGCAAGCCATGTGCAAGCAAGGGGCAGGTCCAGCCGGGCTGCTGTGTGCAGCCTGCAGCACAAGGCTATCCGCGTGAGCGTTTCTCAAAACGGGGCAGCATGGCGGAGAAATCCATGCCCAGGCCATCTTCGGCCTCGACAAACTGGGTGTACAGCGCCTGCGCCAGCTCCCCCATCGGGGTGTCTGCATCGGCGCTGGTGGCGGCCTGTTGGCTGAGGCGCAGGTCTTTCAGCATTAGTTCAGCGGCGAAACCCGGCTTGTAGTCATTGTCGGCGGGCGACTGCGGCCCAACACCCGGGGCCGGGCAATAGGCGTTCATGGTCCAGGAATAGCCAGACGAGGTGGAGACCACATCGAACATCTTTTGGCGGTCCAGCCCCAGCTTATCTGCCAGCGCAAAGGCTTCGCAGGTGGCAATCATGGTGACGCCCAGGATCATGTTGTTGCAGATCTTGGCGGCCTGTCCGGCACCGGCGTCGCCGCAATGCACGGCCTTTTGCCCCATGATGGTAAACAGGGGATCTGCCTTGGAAAAGGCATCGGCGCTGCCGCCAGCCATAAAGGTCAGCGTGCCGCCAGCTGCGCCACCAACACCGCCTGAAACGGGCGCGTCAACAAACAGCAAGCCCGCCGCAGCAGCCTGTTCAGCCACCGCACGGGCCGAGTCCACATCCACGGTTGAGCAATCCACCAGGGTGGCGCCGGCTGTCATCGCGGGCAACACGTCATCCGCAACGGCGCGCAGGATCTGGCCATTGGGCAGCATGGTGATCACCACATCAGCCCCCGTGGCGGCGGCAGCGCCAGAGCTGGCCATGGTGACGCCCTCGATAGCAACATCTGCCATGTCAAAGCCTGTGACCTCATGGCCTGCCTTGGCGAGATTGGCCGCCATTGGGCCTCCCATATTGCCGAGGCCTATAAATCCGATCTTCATGGGTTACTCCTCCTCAAAAGTCAGCGCATCCGCCGCCAGCGGCATCAGCATCTGGCTGACGGCAGTGGCGGGTACGTTCTGGTCTGCATATTGCCATTTGGGCTGGCGGTCTTTGTCAATGATCTGGGCGCGGATCCCTTCCAGGAAATCGCCCTTTTCCATGGCGCGAAAGGTATAGCGATACTCGTTTTCCAGCGCCTTACGAATGCCGATGTTGTTGCCGCGCAGCCGGTGCAACAGCTCAATGGTGCAGGCCATGGCCAGTGGAGCATTGCGTCCCAGCGTCCTTAGCGTCTTTTCACCAAAGGCGCTGCTGTCGGCTTGCAGGACTGTCAGGATGTCGCTCAGGGTCTCGCCTGCAAAGCAGCGGTCGATATCCGCTTGCAGCGCTTCCAGAGTGCCATCTGGGGCAGGGCGGGAGGCGATTTCCAGAATGGCAGGGTCGCCATCCCGTTGCAGCCCGGCGATCAGCACCGGCCAAAAGCTTTCGGGAATGTAGAAATCGGCAAATCCGGCATAGATGGCGTCTGCTGCCTGCATGCGCCCCGCCGTGGTGCCGAGATACTCTCCCAGACGCCCCGGTGCCAGCGCCAGCATCAGGGTGCCGCCCACATCCGGGATGAGGCCAATGCCAACCTCGGGCATGGCAATCTGAGAGCTGTCGCCAACCACCCGGTGGGTACCGTGGCAGCCAATGCCAACGCCGCCGCCCATGGTGAAACCCTGCAGGAAGCTGACAACCGGCTTGGGGTATTCAAAAATATAGGCGTTCAGGCGGTATTCGTCACGCCAGAACCGCTGCCCATAGGCGTAGTCGCCCCTGGTGCCGGTATCATACAGCTCAGCTATGTCGCCCCCTGCACAAAAGGCCTTTTCGCCCTCGGCGTCGATGACCACAAGTTTAACCGCATCATCCGTGGCCCAATCCCTCAGAGCCTTTTCAATTGCCAAACACATGTCATACGTCAGCGCATTCAGGGCTTTGGCGCGGGTGAGGGTGATGCGACCGGCCTTACCGGTCACACGGATATTGATGTCGCTCATGTCTTCCTCGCAATTGGCCACAACAGGCAGCGGTTGGGCACGCTCAAGCGTTCTCGGCCAGCAGATGGCGGGCGACAATCACCCGCATGATCTCATTGGTGCCTTCAAGGATCTGGTGCACCCGCAGATCACGGACCAGCTTTTCGATGCCATAATCGGCCAGATAGCCATAGCCGCCGTGTAGTTGCAAACACTGGTCAACCACTTTGGAGCCCGCCTCGGTAACAAACTTTTTGGCCATGGCGCAATGCTTGCTGGCGTCGGGCGCGCCCTGATCCAGTTTCCAGGCGGCCTGGCGCAAAAAGACACGCGCTGCCTGCAGCTCGATCTCCATATCCGCAAGGCGGAACTGCAGGCCCTGGAACTGGTCGATGGATTTGCCAAAGGCCTTGCGCTCGGACATGTATTTTAGCGTCAGGTTCAAGGCCGTCTGCGCAGCCCCCAGCGAGCAGGAGGAGATATTGAGGCGCCCACCGTCGAGCCCCATCATGGCATATTTAAAGCCCTTGCCCTCTTCGCCAACCAGATTGTTGGTCGTGATTTTGCAGTCGTCAAACTGCACCTGCGCCGTTGGCTGGCTCTTCCAGCCCATCTTTTCTTCCAGCCCACCAAAGGACAGGCCAGGCGTGCCGTCTTCGACATAGACGGTGGAAATCCCCTTGGGGCCATCTTCGCCGGTGCGTACCATACAGACATAGGCGTCCGAATAGCCGCCGCCCGAGATAAAGGCCTTGTTGCCGTTCAGGGTGTAGCCCTCATTGGTTTTCTCGGCGCGGGTTTTCAGGGCAGCGGCGTCAGAGCCGGAACCCGGCTCGGTCAGGGCGTAGCTCAACACGGTATTCAGCGACAAAACATCCGGCATGATGCGTGCCTTCATCTCGTCGCTGGCAAAACTGTCCAGCATCTTGGCGCACATGTTGTGGATCGACAAAAAGGCCGCCACCGAGGGGCAGGCCATCGACAGGGCTTCGAACACCAAAGTGGCATCCAGACGCGTCAGGGCAGAGCCGCCGGTTTCTTCGCTGACATAAAGCCCGCCAAAACCGAGCTCTCCAACACGGGGCCACAGGTCTTTTGGAATAGAGCCTTCAGCTTCCCACTGGCGTGCAAAGGGCGCGATGTTTTCCTGGCCAAAATCATGAGCCATATCAAAAATCGCGGTTTGTTCTTCAGACAAAGCAAAATCCACGTGGTGTCCTCCCTGGCGCGGTATGAATTGAACGGTCGTTTATTTAATACGCAAAGAGGTCCGTAAGAGCAAGCTGCTGTAGCGGGTGTAGCGGGACACTTCGCGTTGCTGTAGCGGGACACTTCCGTTTGCAGTACGGGACACTTCCCATTGCAGCAACTTTTTTGAGCGAGTTTCCAGCGTTCTATGCGGAACCAGACCCGTTGGTACTCGCCTGTGGTGCCAATTTCGGGGTGATTTTGGGACACTTCGCATTGCCGTACGGGACACTTCCCGTTTCAAACCCGTTCAGATGGCTGCCCAAACCGATTAAAATATGCCGCCGAGGAGGTCTTTAAAGGCCGTTTAAAGGCGTTTTGAAGAGGATCGGTGCCCTCTCTTTGGGCGTATCCCTCAAGGCCTCCCAGCACTCAGCTCCAATTTGAGCTAGCGCCCGCTTCCAGCCCGAAGCCGACATTGTTTCTAGTGATCAATAGAGCAGGCTGGCGTTGTTGGAGCCACTGTAATCACATAGAGTACATGTGAAATACAGGAGACTTACCGTGATGACTGACCAGTTATTGTATCACTATTGCAGTACGCAAACTGGTTTAGCCATACTTCAAAGTAGGACATTCCGGCTTTCTGCACTCTCCGCTGCAAATGACAGTATGGAAGGACGAGTTTTGGGCCGTGTATTCGCCCAACTTCTCTCTGCAACAGGACTACCGCCTGATGTGGTGGATGTTGCTTCTGTTATCGTTGAGGGCTATCCGGATTCGACCGAAGGTTTTGCTTTCTGCCTTTCGGAGAAAGGAGACACTCTGAGTCAGTGGCGTGCGTATAGTGCGGATGGATCGGGTATTTCTATAGGTTTTTCTGCCGAATTTCTCGGTAAGGATTTTGGTCCAGTTAACTTCGGTGCTCAGTTCTGTGATTTAAAGAAAATCGAGTATGGAGAAGACCAGTTGCGGCGGACACTTCAGCCGTTTGCGGATGAAATTGCGGCGAAATTTGCAAAATACGGAAGCTTTGTAGGGCTTGGCGACGGCGTCACACGGGAACAAGCTTTAAGTGCTCTGGCTGACAGAACAACGGATGTTCAGGGACTTTTCAAAGGCGACAGCAGCGATACAGCGGGCATTCTAAGTCAATTTCTCGAGACTTTAGCACCATTGCACTTTAGGATTTATGAGACAAAACCGCTTTCCTTTAGTGAAGAGTGCGAGTGGCGGCTTGTTCGATATCGCCATAGAGTGGCGCTCCCAGAAGTCGAGTATTTCGCGGACGAATATTCAATCAAACCGTTCATTTCGTGCCTGATAGCAGATCCCGCGAGGGAGGCCATTCGCGAGGTGGTGCTGGGCCCTAAACACTCATCGAAACCTGATTGGGTACGCGCGTTTCTCGCTTCGGTAGGTTTGCCGCACGTTTTGGTCAAACGCTCTGCGATTGAAAGCTATCGTTAAACGAAAGAAAATAAAGCCTTTTCTAACACAGCCCCTAGCCGACTTTGCAAATTCCGAAAACTGCGCTTAGCCGACAAACAAGTCTGTTTTAGCCACGAACGGAAGTGATCATGCAATGTGGCCGGTTTTCTCCCCGTTGCATGACTGTTGTCCGAAGGCCTTCTTTCGCCAGCAATTGCCTCCTTTCCAGGTGCAGAGTTTGCCTGAGGATAGTCTTTTGACAAGGGCTCAATCTGTCGCCGCATTTTCCGATCCAGGGGCATGAGGTATTTGTGCCTCTTGAGGTGGATCCGGGAAAACTGCTCGACCCCAAGCAACTCGGTAGGTCATGACAAGACGCTTGATGCGCAGGCTCATGCTGCTGCCGCTGTACCGGGACACAGATATCTGCAGGCAAGAGGGGCTTGGGGAGGAAATTGGGTGAAAAACCGGTTGTGTGGTCTCTTCAAACAGCCTGCAAACGGGCTTTGAGCTGTGCTGTCGAGGGAGGCTGAAGGCGCGCCCAAGTTTCAATCGAGAACCGAAGAGGCTGGGGGGAGCGTCTTAGCGGGCAGGGGGGCTGGTTGGTGTCAGCCCGCAGCTCTGAACCAATTGCGCACTGCCACATCGGTCATGCAGAGTGTGCGGGCAATTTGCACCGTTGACATGCCGCTGGCTCTATATGTCAGGGCCCGCCACTTTTTTGCCAAAGGGACACGACGTTGCAACAGGTAAGACACTTTCGCTAATGCCTTGGCTTTGTCATATCCCAAAACCGCAACGACACTGGAGCGGGACTGGGGGTTGTCCGCAATGTAGATCTCGGTGCCGCCGAAGGCCTCGATAAACCGCAGGGTGTCGTCAAGGCCCAGGATGTTGAAATAGGGTTCGACCTGGGCGGTTGGTTTTGGGTAGGGCAGGTTTGGTGAGGTCATTGTGGGCCCCTTTTTGTGCGGCTCAAAGCCAGGGTAGCTGCCAAAGAAAGTCTGCGTCAGTCCGACCACTGCCGCCTTGTCATCGCCAAGGAACGGGGCATCCAGCGCGACCGGTCACTGTTGGGCAGGGCCGTTCGTTTATGTCGGGACAGGGCGGATTCCGGACTTTCTCTGCACCTGCGAGAGTTTCATGGCAGAGAAGGATTAGCGGCCATTCAAACCTGCATGCCCCTCGGAGCGATGCTGCGCACTGGACCAAGGGCAGCAATGCGCAGATAGCGACATTTGCAAAGTTGGGCCCGTTTCCCGAAAGCGGCCTTTCGTGTAGTGCCTGGCGAAAGGCGGGTGAGAGTCTATTTCCCAGATTGCTGCGCCTTGCATGAAATACTGCTATCACAAGATAACTAAAAATATTCAACATCGGCTTCGGTTATGGAGGTATTTTTTGGCGACGGCAATTTTTATATTTCAGGAATTTTCCTAATAGAAGGTGTAGCGCGACATGAATTTTTGCGACAAATTGGAGGCGCATTTGCAGCAAGCTGCCTTTATTTGGGCATACTCATAAACGCCATCCATTTCTAACATAAATCTGATACGTCAGCTAGAGCACGACTGTATCTGTAGCAGCGCCAAAATTGACCACTTGCCTCTGCTTTCAGCGTACAGCTTCACACACCATTGTTATTTCTGCAAAGCGCAGGCGATCATCTGGCTTACCTTTAGCGCCGCTCTTTTTTCCCGATCCATGCCCTCGTGGTCTGTAAATATTCTTCTTTGAATTTCCGGACCATTTCTGAATCGCCTTCATAACGGAAACTGCGCGGTCATAGGCTATGTCCAAGTTCTCTGGTTCAGGCCCCGTCGTATCTGCATAACCATCTATGAATATGTAGTTGTTGCCCGGTTGTTGCCCGTTGGTTATCATTTCCTTGGTCAAACTTGGTAGGCTATCAAGGAATGCTACAAGTCCTCGTCGGTTCAGGTAGCCGGAAGGGCCCCCTTTGATCCCATTAATCTCCACTTTCCCAAGCGGAAACGAGCCAATGCGTTTTTTTACCTGCATCTTTACAGTTTTTTGCGTTTTAGATTCCGCTGGCTGCGCTCTAAATTTGCATAAGTAGTCAAACTTTTCCTTTAAGCCCGTGCCGTCGATTTTTACGGTTGCAGATACGAATCTGGAATCTTGATTCACGTTTGATAAGTCTGTGCTATCGCCTGGCAATAAGAAACTCTTTTTTTCAGACTTACTGCTGCTTCGGGCCATAGCCGATCCGTCGTCATCAACCTCTATCTTCCACGAAATTGAGAATGTTTTCCCAAAAGGAAACCCCTTCCCCATTGGTCCTCTGCCATCATTGGGCCCGAAAGGAGATGAAAACCGAGCGTCTATCTCAAACTGAATTTCATGGCTTCCTGGACCAATTTCTTTAAAGTCACCTCGCCCTTTCGAGATATCCAAAACATTTTTCTTTTTGCCGCCTGACAGCAGTGTTGCCGTCGCAATAACTTTTGATTTCGCCTTGCTCATTTCATCACCTATTTGGAAAATTAAGGAACAATATTCGTTTAATAAGTATATTTGGCACGAAAGTGGTCAATGAGATGGCGGAAGGTTAGCAGGAAGGTCGCTTTGCAGCAATAGAATCGTTTTTCTAGCTATTCGCATTGTGCCTAAAACTTCCGTTCGATGGCGCTCGCAGCGCACGGCAACTTCGTCCGCATCTTACCAGTTCGCGGCCAGGGCGAAGAAAGTCAGCTATAGCAAATTAACGTCTAGGGCGTAGGGCGGCTTCGGGCTGGCTGCGGTCATTCAGCGGCCAGCTTCCCTGACGATTTCGCTGCAGACGTGTTGCCGCGTTGCCGCAAGGCGGCTCTGAGCCCAAAGTGACGAATGCTGCGGGTGGTACAAAGGTCAGCTTCGGCAATTGATACCTGAGAGCTAAGGTAACTATGTCCAAGCACTGGTTACGCTTCACCTTAGGAAGGTGACATACCGTTTGCAGTAGGCACGCACTCTCACTTTTTCTAATTTGGGGAGCTCCGAAAAATCAGAGCTTAATATTAGACTTAGGCACTTATCCCGCGTTGCGACATAGTCACTGTAAATAAAGTCGCTTTTGGATCGTTCTGCAGCACTGCCAAAATACATAACTAACATCGACAGAGTAAAAACTAGTACTCCCAAAGTGGAAAGTGGCGATTGGTCTGGCTTGTACGAGAAGAGATAGGTAGCTCCCGCGCCCAGGAAGACCAGAGTTGCTGGCAACACATTTCCCACGACTCCAGTTCGACTATGCCCGGCAAGAAACCCAATGCTGACGCCTAGAACAGAGAAGGCCAAAAAGATGGCGAAAAGTGCGAAAAACTCTCTGCTCGACCTTTGCCATGCAACTGCCGCCACCGTGCCCAACGCAGCGACAATAGCAGCGGTTGCAACAATCGGGCTCAAAGCCAATAGTGCGGCGAGTATTTCGCCAAAATCGTTAAAGATGAAAGACTTGTTCTGATCCATGGCGAGCTCAAACCTTCCCAGGGTAGCCACCTAAGATTCGCTCAAGCCATGGGCGATGGTCATAATCTTGGGCGCGATAGTGCAGTGGATCATTCCATTCGGGCGTGACAACGGATAAGCAATAAATTAGAGCCTCTCGCATCGTGGCGGTCTTTTCGTCAAGATACACTTGAACATTCTCAATGCACTCGTCAGACGAAATATTATCATCTTTCAAATGCAAGCACGTTGCCAACTGAACTTTATCTTCGTTGCTACCGGAACTTAGGTACAACGCCGACGGTTCTACGCAGTCGTTCCAAAGCCGAGCTTCGTATCTTTCTTCCACATTGGCAGCTTCTGCATGCTCACCCAATGGCAGCAGAATAAGCGTCAACACTTTGAATGGAATTTTCATTTTCATCATTATTCCAAATCATTCGGTAATCGTTGCGAATCAGAATAGAAGGAAGAGAGCGTTGAACCTCACAATATACGAAAGAGAAGTCATTTGAATACTTAAAACCAATCATTAATATCATAGAGAACGCAATGCAGACTTCAGCGCGACGGCAGCGAAAGCTCACTTTGTCCGCTCTGTGTGAGTTCGCATGTTGCGTGACTATGCAGGTGCAGCGAATGTCTCCTCTGACGGGTCGCACCGCAGCGCCCGACTACTGGAGCGTATGGCCGCTATGGGCCGTTCGCGACCGTGATGAGAGGTGGAAGTTGTCCGAATTGCTGCACCATACACATTTCGGCACGAAGGGCGTATTTTGTTCTCTAATCTGTCAATGCTCTTTTCCAATTGCTGTCGATGTCTGAGGTTGCCTTCGTTCTCTTCGAGCTCCGGGGCTCAGGATGGGGTTGGCTGGAGGTAGGTCGGCAAGGTTGAAACCGCAATCTGGCCGAAGCCACTGCTACAGAATACACGCCGTGTCCTACGCCCTCCCTCGGGCATCGTTCCCGTTGGGAACTGGTGTTTGGAATCCTCGCTTTGATCTTTGCAATTTCAGGCCGCTTTGTAATTGGTTTGGTCTCTCATGATGGCATGAAGAATGATTGCGAGACGTCTGGCCAAAGCCACGCGCGCCTTTCGCATCGTAGACCGGGCAGCGATTGCCAGCGCCCATGATTTTAGCTTGAGCGGCGCGGCATATCTGGTCAGCATGACATTTGCGGCCTCGTAAAGGAGCGTTCGAACTTTGACATCACCTCGTTTCGAGATGCTCCCAGTGTAGTCGATCTCGCCAGATTGATGTCGTTGTGGCACCAGCCCGAGATAGGCCCCCACGTCGCGTGATTTCTTAAATCGATGCGGATCATCAATTGCTGCGGCAAAGGCCAATGCCGTGATCGGACCGACGCCAGGTACTGTCATCAGGCGCTGACAGACTTTGGATCTACGGGTCATCTTCTTGATATCTCCATCAATCGCAGCAACGGCCGTCAGAATGGCTTCGCGTGCTGAAAACAACCCACAGAGTGCGGCATGGAGGCCGGGCACACCGTCACTCACAGCCAAGGCTGCGTCTTTGAATGCTGGCGACAAGGCACGTGGTAAGCGCACCCCAAATACGACAACCAGCCCGCGGATTTGATTGTCGATAGTGACACGCTGCCCAACCAGCTTTTTGCGTGCCGCAATGAGCGAGCGGACGGCATGCGCAGACAGCGATTTGACATGTGTCGGTTTATAGAACCCGGTCCGCGCCAGATGTGCCAGACCACGTGCGTCATTGCGATCTGTCTTGTGCCCCGCCAAGGACTTTAAGGCCTGATAGGCCTGCCTGCTCTCAATGCACTGAACAGAAATGCCGAGTTCGACAAGGCCGTGGTAGAGCATCGGGGCCATCCTGCCAGTCTCAAATACAACACCTTTGCACTCCGGCCCAAAAGCGAGAAAATCTCTGATTGCCTTTGGGGACGTCGCAGTCTTTCCTTCTCGGATCAAAGCACCTTCGCGATCCAAAACGCATATGTGTGTCTCTTCCATCGAGACATCCAATCCTGCAAAATGTTCCATCTCTCAGCTCCTCAAAATGACGTAAGATCCCAACCTTACCGCGGTTTCAAAAGGTGGGATGATGATTACGCCATGTTGAAAAACTCGTGCTTGATCGAGGGGCATCTTGCTGATTCAATTCTGCCAACGGGCGGGAGGAATGGCGATGATGGGACCGAAGCAGGAGGCGAAGCCGGCGCTGTTCTACGAGTTCTCGCTGGAAGATCACGTCCCCCGGGATCATCTGCTTCGATCCATTGATCGGTTCGTCGATCTCAGCAGCATCCGCGCCCACCTTGCGGATTTCTACAGCCACACGGGCCGCCCGTCCGTAGATCCCGAATTGCTGATCCGCATGCTTCTTGTGGGCTATTGCTTTGGTATCCGGTCCGAGCGTCGGCTGTGCGAAGAGGTCCATCTGAACCTCGCGTACCGGTGGTTTTGTCGGCTGGACTTGAGCGACCGGGTCCCGGACCATTCCACGTTCTCGAAGAACCGGCACGGGCGCTTCCGCGACAGCGAACTTCTGCGGCATCTGTTCGAGACGACCGTCGCGCGCTGCATCGAGGAAGGCTTGGTCAGCGGGCAAAGGATGGCTGTCGATGCCAGTCTGATCGAAGCCGATGCCAACAAGCAGAACTCGACGCCGAAGGAAGAATGGGACCCGGCGCAGGTCGATCCCGCTGATGCACCGAGGTCCGTTCGCGAGTATCTCGACACACTGGATGAGGCCGCGTTCGGGGCCGCCAGCAAGGTCCAGCCCAAGTTCACCTCGCACTCCGACCCGGCGAGCCAGTGGACTGCGGCACGCAAGGGCCCGGCTTTCTTCAGCTATTCCGACAATTACCTGATCGATACGGATCATGGCGTCATCGTGGATGTCGAGGCGACACGGTCGATCCGGCAGGCCGAGGTCGGTTCGACCAAGACCATGCTCGAGCGCGTGAAGGCCAGGTTTGACCTCCATCCCGAGCGCCTGATCGCGGACACGGCCTATGGCACGGCGCCGATGCTGGGCTGGCTGGTCGACCGCAAGATCGCCCCGCACATCCCGGTCTTCGACAAGTCTGGGCGCAGCGACGGGACCTGGACCCGCGCAGACTTCGAGTGGGATGCCGAGAACAACCAATACATCTGCCCTGAGGGGCACGAGCTGAAGCAATTCCGCCGGAACTATTCCGATCCTAACCGCGGGCCGACCGGCAAGGGCGTCGCCAAATACCGGTGTCTGAAGCACACCTGCCAAGCCTGCCCCTCGAAAGCACGGTGCTGCCCGAACATGGACTTCCGGTCGATCACCCGCGAGGAGCATGAAGACGCCCGGCAGATCGCCCGCGACATTGCGAAGACCGACCAATACGTGATCTCAATGAAGCTGCGAAAGAAAGTCGAGATGCTCTTCGCCCACCTCAAACGGATCCTTGGCCTGAACAGGCTCCGGTTACGCGGACCATGTGGGGCAAATGACGAATTCCTCCTCGCCGCAACCGCCCAAAACCTCCGCAAACTGGCCAAGATCCTCCCTGCACCGCAGCAACCGCGAAATGCCTGACAGAAAAGGCGCTCGCGCCATGTTCTGCCGTCGATATTCTGCGCCCGCAAACAGGTGTTTTTCCACAAAATGGGCGGATACCGGACCTTAGCTGCAACTGCGAAAGTTCCGTGCCAAAGAGGCAAAAGCGGCCATTCAAGCCCTAGCAGACGGAAACCCACATGCTGCGCTGCGCACCGAGGTCAGCTATGCGCAGATTACGGAGTTTGCAAAGTCTGGCCTTTTGCCGTCAGCGGCCTTTCGTGTAGACCGCCGCGAAAGTCGGGCCAGAGCCCACAGCGGACCTGTCAAAATCGTGCTGCGTGCGCTCGCAGCGCCGTAATTTCTGCGCAGGCGCAAAAACCCGTGATGCAGTGCAGCGTTATTTCCGGCCACTCGTGCATAGCGCAGCAATTTTGAAACGGCAGATTCACAGGTTACGGACTGTTCGATCATCTGACCGTTTTCGCTCTAAAAGCAAACAAGGTCATTGCTACCGATTAGCAAACCGCGGCAACGGGGCCGCAGAAAGAGCACCATAGGTTTAGGCACTCCTTCGTTTGAAACCATTTATAGGACGGCAGCTAGCTATCGGTGGGTCGCGCTGATTTCATTTCAAGTGCTGGTCGAGAAAATCGGTTATTCTCTCTCCAACCGATGTCCGAGTGCCATCGTCACTCAGCGAGACGGCACCGGATGGATAAAAATGACCGAAACCCGGGACCCAGACCAGTTCATAGTCGTGGTTGGCCTTTTGCATTTCGACGATCATCGGAGGGATGCTCTCGGAAACGGCTTCGAGGTCGTTCTGAGACAACACCAAGAGCGTCGGCGGCAAATTCGGGTCCTGAAAAATCTCCGCGATTTCGAAACCTAAGACCGGTGGCGACAGCGGAAATGAAGCTTTGACTTTGGCGCGAAGCCCGTAGGTTGCGTTGATTGTTGCTCCCGCGCCCGCCGAGTGACCACCAATCGCAATCCTGTCGGGGTCTACGTTGTAGGCAGCCGCGTTTGCCCGCACATAATCCACAGCCTTTTCAACATCTTCGGCGGCTGATAGCAGCGCTGACCAAGTAAGAGCCCGTGTTTCATCCTCGGAAAGGATCGGCAGGCCCATGTCACTGCGCACAAAGTTCGTGCGGGCTATCCCCGCCGGGCTGATTGCCTCGTCCGGGTCGTGAAGCAAAGTCGAACCCAACGGCACGTTTGTTTTCGGCAGTTCAGGAGCCAGACGGTATTCAATCACAAAACACACGTACCCGAGGGGTGTTAGCAGTCGCGCATAGTCCTCCATGCGACTGTGTACTGCGCCGGCTTCGCGATAGGGTGGCGCACGGCGACCGCCCCGATAATACGCCCCGCCATGCACCAGAATAACGGCTGGCCGGTTTAAGTCATCCGTCACTTCGTTCGGTGTGTACACATCAAGCATTAGGGCGCGCTCGAGCTCAACGCCATCAGGCGCAACCACGCCCTGACCATAAATGACGTCGGTTTCTAGATTGTAGCCGAACGCGCTTTCGGCTTTTGCCTTTTCCGCAACAAGAGACGTCCCCACCGAAACAAGTAGAAACGCTATCAGAGTGCTCTTTTGAAATGTCATAATCTCAATCTTCCCATCTGGATCGTGTAGAACGACACTGCCCCTGGCGATAGCGCCGAACAAGTCAAAAAGCCTTTGCTCTTGGCTTCAATCGTTGGATCCAAGCCGGTGGCCTGCAAGGCACCCACGTCCTCTCAGCCGCCCAATGCCAGCGCGGCGTGATCGAGGTTGAGGGCAGACCGAAATCTGCCGTTCGCGGCGCTGGCTATGTACTTGAGACACTGCAGCTTCATGCGATGCGCTGACATTGCCGCTTCCATAGCCAGAGTTCGGGCAAAGCGCCGCAAAAGCGGACGCAGAGCCCATTGCGGTATTCCTGACTATCCCTTCTACGCCGCTGAAACCTGTGCTACCAGCATCCCATGGCAACACCCTACCTCACTCAGCAGCTTGAATTCCTTCAAACTATCGACGCTCTCAAAAATGTTGAAAGGGCTTCACCACTTATCGACCAAAGCCGCTCCGAAAAATCAGCGGAGCACTCATGGCACGTTGCGATATATGCAATCGTGCTCTCGGACCATGCATCTGAGAATGTGGATATCGGGCGCGTCGTTCAGATGCTTCTTCTGCACGATATCGTGGAAATCGATGCTGGCGACTTTCCAATACACGGCAGTAATGACCCGACTGAGCAGGAACAGCTAGAACGGCGGGCAGCAGACAGAATTTTCGGGCAATTACCTCCCGATCAGGATAAGAAACTCCGATCTCTCTGGGACGAATTCGAAGCCGCCATTACTCCGGATGCTCAGTTTGCCAAATCTCTGGATCGCCTTCAACCGCTTATACAAAACATCGCAACTGGCGGTGGCACGTGGAACCAACATTCCCTTACCGAGCAACAGGTCTCGGAGCGCTATGGGCCGCAAATAGAGCGGGGGTCGCGCCCGCTGTGGATTAAGGCGAGAGAACTCGTTGGCGATTTCTTCAGTAGGTCTCAATAGCGGCCAAAACCGATGGTCTGCTTCGTCCCGCGTCTCGATGGTCTGACTCGGCTGCGGCGAAAGTACGGTTTCGGTTCCGACCAAAATCAGTCTGTGAACGTCCGGAATGGTGACTTGCGCCGCACTGCGACAACAAGCGTGATGCAGATGTGAACAGATGCTGCGTCAGCGAAGTTGGAAATATGAATGTCGGCAGAGTCCGCACCTTACCAGTTCGTGCGTTGCGCAGCGAAGGTCAGGTATTCCAAATTCGCGTCCTTTGCCTTGGGTCTGGTTTGGGCTGACAGCGGTCATCAGAGCAACCTCTCAGGGGCGCTTACTGCCGCAGCCTTGCTGCTGCACCGCCGCAAGGCCGCTTCGAGCCCTTAGTCGACCTAGCAAATACGTCGCAATTTGAACTTCTGACGATTGAGGCTACTGACACATTTGGTCCGGAGCCGACATATGTGACGGGTAAAATTTGCTGGTCCGGTGTCGTGTCGTATTTAACCGGAGTTTAAGAGAAACCTTCGCCTGAAAGCAAAAGCAGCCGATTAATCTCAGGCAGCGCATAACGCGCGCATTTTCTCCCTTCCTCAATTGCCAATTTAGACTGATCGAAATCCAGTATTCCCATGGAAGTCAGATGTGGCGTGATCATCACATGAGGCGGGTCCCCTGCGAGTCGCGAACGGGTAATTCGGTCTTGCATGATGTTGAGGGAGCTGAACAGAACGTCGAAGTAGCCGGGTTTGGTTGGTTTCCGCCTCAGAAACTCATTCACCACCTCTGCCGTATTGGGTCGCCATTTATCGGGGATGGCGGAGACCGCCTTCTCTACAATGTCCAGATGAGCGGGGTTCTTCTTATCAGTCTCGGAAGGGAGTTCACGACGACCAACAAGATCACCATTGAGATTGACCGCAATGATAATGTTTGCACCAAGCGCCCGGCAGGTTGACACAGGTACCGGATTGACGAGACTGCCATCAACGAACCAATCTCCGTCAATATTCACTGGTGTCAGTATTCCGGGCGCCGACATTGAGGCGCGGACCGCTTTGCCGATAGGACCGCTGCGGTGCCATTCCTCCCGGCCTGTGAGATAGTCGGTCGCAACCGATGCAAAGGGCTTGCTTAGATCCGCGATATTTCCAGTGATCCCCAGATCGGCCATGAGTTGTTCGATCAGCTTGCCCGCGATCAATCCACCGCCACTGAGCGAAACATCAAGCAGTTTGACAACATCATACCAAGTCACAGCCTCTGCCCAGTCGCGAACATCGCTCAGATGTCCGGTCAAATAGGCCGCACCAACAAATGAACCAATCGAACAGCCGGCAATTACATCGGGCTGTATGCCCACTTCATCAAGCACATCAAGAACGCCAATATGAGACATACCGCGCGCCGCGCCACCTCCAAGGGCCAGCCCAATAATCGGTTTTGCCATGCAAGCTCTCCACTTCAAACATACGCCCGTTCTTGTGCTCGTTGGTATCGCCGCTTGTCGATCAATACCGAAACAAGAATGAAAGCCAGCGATACCAGTCCACTCCCTCCAACTCCAGAGAAACAAACAGGTTGGGCTTGTGATCAGCATGTTATGTAACCAGGTTACGGATTCTTTTATCAAGTGCGACTGAGCATCCTACCGGGTGACAAAGCAACATATAGTCACAGCACGTGTATGTCTGTTCCTGGCACTGATTGCTCGTTCAGCTTGTGCCGCAAATCAAATAACTGTGCTGAAAATCAACCGCGATTTTGTCTGCGGTGCCGACATCCGACCGGTAAAAATGCTGCAAGGTGCACCAACGGCAGCAATGCGAAAGCTGCAGCACAGCGTTCAGGCAATCGGCGGACGGCGGCTCTGGGCCGTTCGTGTTGATCGACACGAAGGGCGGAAACCGGACCTTAGCTACGGGTGCGAAGGTTCCGTTCCAGACAGGGAAAAGCGGTCATTCAAGCCCTAGCAGACCGAAACCCACATGCTGCTATGCGCCCCAAGGTCAGCTAAGCACAGAGAACGCCATTTGCAAAGTCCGGCCTCCACCCTGGAGACACAGACAGAAAACGCTGCGAAGCCGTATCTCGCTGGAAATTTTTCTGAATTTTTAAGGAGTGCGCTCTAAAAGATAATGAGCATTACAACCCTGTGGAGCTTTTAAATGTTCAGAAATATTCCTATAAATACAAGACTGCTCATTTCTGGCATTACGGCAGTATCGTCTATAGTATTTCTAGCCATTCTGTCGATCTATGGCCTTTGGCAGAGTGAACTGGAACTGGAACGGCAAATTTCAGTAACTGAGGCGGTGCGCCAAGAATTAAATGCAGGCCTAGAAAGTGAAAGACTAGAGGGGATTGTCGTTTACAGCCTGCTACAGGGCGAACAGTTATCCGCTGCGGATCAGGCGGCGCTGGCGGAACGGCTCGTACAGGAATCACAGGTCTTCATGGCCTCTCTCGAGGCGCTGCAAGGTGTGCCAACCTCACCTGAAATCTCGGCCCTGGTCGAGTTAACCATACCTCTGGCAGAGGAGTTCATTGCCTCCAGTCAGGCTATTCAGACCTTGGGGTTTAAAGATAATGGGGCCGCTCTGGCGGCACTGCCCTCCTTTTTTGATGAGCGTGCCCTCTTGAAGGAGGATCTCCATACTCTTCAAGTAGACATCGCAGAATTCGCCCGTACTACCGCTCTGACAGCGCGGGCACATGATATGAATTTGCTTTATAGCCTGCTGGGTATCTCTGCCCTGACCATTTTGGTGGTGCTTCACAATGCGCGCAAAACAACGCTGACGATCACGAGACCAATTGAACGTTTGCGCATGGCCCTCAGAGATGTTGCCGAAGGCGATTTTGAGATAAGAATCTCGGACCGGATGCGCCAAGATGATTTTGGTGAAATTGCCCATGATATTGATTTGGTTACTGCACGTGTCGTGGAAACCCTCGCCGAACAAGATGCCAGACGAGCCGTGGGGGAAGGCGTTATTGCGCGTCTTGGGAGCGGGTTGCAAAACCTGTCGAAAGGAAACTTCAGTGATCGTATTGCCGAAGTTTTTGACGATGAATACGAGCCCCTACGCGTTGATTATAATGGAACCGTAGATAACTTGAATGAATTGATTTCCAAGGTGGTTTTGGCCAGCAAGGGTATTCAGGGGCGGTCCAGCGAAATCCAGGATGCGTCGGAGGATCTGTCGACGCGCACCGCCAGCCAGGCGGCAACGCTCGAGGAGACTGCGGCAGCGCTGGAACAGATGGCCACCAGCGTGACTACAGCAGCGCAAAACACCAAAGAAGTCGAGGACGCTATGGCGATAGCGCGCAGTGACGTAGAGCACAGCGGACGTGTTGTTGAGGGGGCCATTGCGGCGATGAATGAAATCGAGGCCTCTTCCAGCCGCATTTCGCAGATCATCGGTGTAATTGATGACATCGCATTCCAGACCAATCTCCTGGCCTTGAATGCCGGGGTCGAAGCGGCACGGGCAGGCGAGGTGGGACGGGGCTTTGCTGTTGTTGCCTCCGAGGTTCGTGGTCTGGCGCAACGCTCATCTGAAGCAGCAATGGAGATCAAAATCCTGATTGGGACCAGCTCGGCCCATGTTCAGGATGGTGTGCAGCAGGTTGACGGAGCCGGTAAGGCGCTGGAAGCCGTTGTCCAGCAGGTTGCCCAGATATCAGAGCTGGTGTCCGGTATCTCTGCAGTCTCTGCCAATCAGGCTACGGGTATCAACGAGGTCAATATCGGCATGTCGCAACTGGACGAGGTTACCCAGAAAAATGCGACCATGGTTGATCAATCGAACTCAGCTATCCAGTCTTTGAACAGCGAAACACGTGGTCTAAATCAGCTGGTTGGTCAGTTTGTGTTGCGGGAAGGGCAGGGTCAGGCCGGAGAAGAAGCCCATTGGCAGGGCACCGCTTCTGAGGCGCATTTTGCAAAGGCTGATGTCGATTTCGAAGCCGATGCAATGTGCTCCGAGGATGAACTGCTCTCTCGGTCGGCCTGAGCTATATAAAGAGATGCATCCATCCGTGCTGTCATTATTGGCGCGGCAGAAAGAGCGAGAACGGGACTAGGCGCATTCCTTTGATCTCTGGCTGATGTCTTGACTGGTCATCAGCTACTAAGAGGAGGCTATCTGAAGTGCGTCTCCGATGTATGACAATCGGCACAATCTCTGTTGGGCATACACTCAGCGTCTGCTTTGGGGACGCTGCGCTGCGGCGGCCGTGAATGTGATAAAGGGCAGCTATGGGCCGTTCTCGTTGATGAGACCGATCACGACATATGGGGTAGCGATCTAGCTTTCGCCGGACTAGGCGTGGACGTCGGCTCTGCGCAGGTAGCGGAATTTGCAAAGTCAGTTCGACCGGGTGTCTTGGCCGTCACGAACGGCCCATAAGAGACATTCACCACGCAGCCGCAATGCTGCGATCGCAGTCCGCATTCCGGCCGTTCGCTGCGGCTGCAAAATCAAGAAGTTGGCGAACTGGCGGTGTGCAGGGCAAAACCGTCGTTTACCGATCAAAGTCCAAAACCCGCTTTGGGAAGTCACAACTCACGACTCCAACTGGCCACTCAATCACCGAGATCACTGAGACGGCGTTCAATTTGCACGGTTGGCGGGGAGCGGAGCGTTTGCAGAATGACGCAGCTGCGTTCTGCGGCGTCGATCAGCGCGTTCAGATGCGGCTCTGACAAACCACACTCCGTTTTCAGACTGACCTTCATATGCGCGTTTTGGAACCCTACAGGCACACTGTCACCTGTCATAAGCGCCCCTCGGACGTCAGCCCCGAGACTGACCTGCACTTCGAGGTGGCTCAGTCTTATCTCCTTGAGGTTGGCAATCATGCGGATCGCCGTATCAAGGCAACTTGCCAACGCAGCGGCAAGGAGTTCGCCGGGGCACGGAAAATCGCTTTCGCCTCCGACAGCTTTGTGGACGGATACGGGAA
Source organism: Phaeobacter sp. SH40 (assembly GCA_965641885.1). Lineage (GTDB taxonomy): Bacteria > Pseudomonadota > Alphaproteobacteria > Rhodobacterales > Rhodobacteraceae > Pseudophaeobacter. The sequence goes on from OZ282574.1 coordinate 1,684,923, forward strand.
TATCCAACGCTATGCCCTCACCGCAGACCACATGGCCATGAAGCGGGTGGTTTGCCGAAACCTGAGTATCATCCGTCCTTGCATGATCATATACCCACGCGGCGTCCGGCTCTTTTTCATAGCGCTTGCGCAATGGCGTCTGCCGGTCGAAAATATTGAGCGAATGCGCATCTTTGAAGGATTGGATGTGGTTGTGATGTTTGGGGTCCAATGTCACTTTACTGCCCCCGTCCAAGTCCGGGAATAAACGCAGGCACCTCACGCTTATACGCGCGATAGTCATCACCAATCTGCGCAATCAGGTCCTTTTCTTCGAGATGAAGCACAGCGATGACAATGTATCCTGTGGTCACCACTGCGAATAAAAGGTGTCCCACTGACATGGTTGGCGCGGCCCAGAAGGCAATTAGAAACCCGGTCATGATGGGATGACGCACCAATCTGTAGAGGCCGACTTTGATGAACCCCGGCTGTGCCGCGTCGCGCTCTTTCAGGTTCGCATAGATCTGCTTGAGGCCGAGCAAATCGAAGTGATCGATCATGAAAGTCGAAGTCAGAACGACCAGCCAGCCGACCCAGAACAGTGCGGTCAATGCCGTGCCGGCAACCGTATTGCTGACGCCCCATATTGGTGCCGGTAGCGGTTGCCAGAACACATAGATCAGGATCAGGGCAACGCATGTCATTAATATATAGGTGCTGCGTTCAGCCGATTTGGGAATGATTTTTGTCCAGATGCGTTTGAAACCGGGCCGCGCCATGATGCTGTGCTGAAGCGCAAAGGCGGAAAGCAGCGCCAGATTGATCATGAGTGAAGTTGCGACTGGCCCCTGCACGCCGGAATCGATGGACTTTGGCACCAAGATGTTGCCGACAAATCCAATGGAATAGAGGAACGTCAGCAGAAAAATGACATAGGCAGCGACGCCATATATGAATGTAATTGAACGGCCCATCACGATCTCCTTTCAGTGCGAAACCACCCGTGAAATCGGGCTTACCCAATGATGAGAGCTTGGGCAGGTCGGAGATACTTCGCATTCTGTATCAAACCACTATATATTCCGTAGTAGCCAGGTAGCGGTTGACCACTGTACGCTCTGAAGATGGATGACAAAACCAAGAACATATCCGGCAGCCTATGCCCGGCGATGGCATCCGCAGACATTTTGGGGGACAAATGGACCCTGTTATTGCTCCGTGAGATGTTTTTAGGAACGACACGGTTCGGCCGATTTCAAAAGGCCATCCCGAGGATGTCACCTTCGATCCTGAGCAAGCGGCTCAAGACGCTGGAAGCCGCTGACATAGTCATCCGAAAGGCTGCACCATCCGGGCAGGCAGCCGAATACAAGCTCACGCGCTCTGGCCGGGAACTTGGGCCAATAGTCGAAAACATGGCCGTCTGGGGAATGCGTTGGCGCAAACGCAGCATCGCGGCGCAGGATTGCGATGTCGGCGGGTTCATGTGGGATTTCCACCGAACGCTGAATACCGCAGGCCTGCCCGACGGAGAAACCGTGATCCTCGTGCAAATTTCCGACCGTACCGATCTTAATTCATGGTGGGTAATTGCGAATGACGATGAAGTTGACCTTTGCGTCGATGACCCTGGGCATGATGTTGATGCTTACCTGACGGCAACGCTCGCCAATCTGATTGCGCTTTGGTTGGGCGATGTCGGCGTGCAGCAGGCGGTTGACGACAAATCTATCTATTTGGACGGATCCCGGCACCTGATAAACACAGCGCAGGACTGGATGGCGCAGTCCCCGTTGGTAGGTGTCCGGCCTGCTTCTTCTGCACGGTGATCAGTCTTGCAGCGTCATAATTCTGAGCTTTGGGCTCGAAGCTGTCATCGGAGGCGAAGCAGCGCTCGCTTCGCTGAGCGGTTGAGCCAACTTCGAGGTCGGCCCACTGCCGCCATTCGTGCCAAACCCGTCGATCGGCAGCTTCCAGCCCAAACACGCCATTCGATCCCAAGCTTCATGCACAATTTAGGTTGTGCAGGAGGGACGGTTTGCAGACCTTTGCTGGGGGATGAACTGAGGCCAGCTTTTTCCAAATTGCACCGTTTGGAGAGACGGGATTGCCAGAACTGAGCCTCCCCCTTTGAAGTGGTCCGCCCCTATAGTTAGGAAAGCGGAGGACCAGAGATGGCCATTAAGAGACCCAAGCCGGAAGAGATTGTCGTGAAGTTACGGCAGGTTGAAGTTCTGATGGGACAAGGCATGCCCCGGATTGATGCGATCCGACAGATCAGCGTGACTGAACAAACCTATTATCGTTGGAAAAAGAAGTATGGCGGAATGGGCACGGAACAACTCAAGGAACTCAAACGACTGCAGAAAGAGAACGAGCGCCTTCGTCGTGCGGTTTCTGACCTGACATTGGACAAGCTGATCCTAAAGGAGGCCGCATCGGGAAACTTTTGAGCCCCTCACGTCGACGGGCTTGCATCGATCATGTGCGTAGCCGGTTCAAGGTGTCTGAGCGACGGGTTTGCCGCGTTCTGGGCCAGCACCGACCCACACAACGCCGATTGCCACGTGGACGCGCTGATGAAGAACGCTTGGTCGCGGATATGATCGAGCTGACGCGCCAGTTTGGTCGATATGGCTACCGTCGAGTTGCTGCACTGTTGAGAGACGCAGGCTGGCAGGTGAATGACAAACGTGTGGAGCGCCTATGGCGACGTGAGGGGCTTAAAGTGCCGATGAAGCAACCAAAGAAGGGGCGGCTCTGGATGAATGATGGTTCATGCGTCCGGCTGCGCCCCGAGTATCGCAACCATGTTTGGTCATACGATTTTGTTCACCATCGAACCGATGATGGCAGAGCGTTCAGGACACTCAACATCTTGGATGAACACAGCCGAGAATGCCTTGCTATCCGGGTGAAACGAAAGCTGAACTCGACTGAGGTCATCGACGCTCTGACAGACCTATTTATCCTACGCGGTGTTCCAGCCTACATCAGGTCGGACAATGGCCCAGAGTTCATCGCAGAGGCCGTCAGGGACTGGATCAAAGCGGTCGGGGCCAACACGGCCTACATCGAGCCCGGATCACCCTGGGAAAACGGATACTGCGAAAGCTTCAACGGAAGAATGAGAGACGAATTGCTGAATGGGGAAATCTTCTACTCACTCCGGGAGGCACAAATTATCATTGAAAGATGGAGGAACCACTACAACACCAAACGACCACATAGTGCTCTGGGCTACCGCCCACCTGCGCCAGAGGCCATCGTTCCGATGGACCAAAGGCCAATCATGCACTAACTTTCAATATGGACCACTCAAGTGGGGCTGCTCAGAACTAACAAAATGTCCCCGATGCCCCACCCCAAAGCCACCCTGCAGCACAGAGTGGTCTCTCACGCCTCGGATATCCCATGTCTGAATGAGTAGCTCTTACTTGGAGTGAACTGGCATGTTAAATCTTTGCCGTGAAACTGTTTTTATTGAATTGAGAGGGGCGTGTATCTTCCATCGACTGTCCACCCGATGAACATTCACAGGAGAGCGTAAGACGGAAGCCGCTGTGCGGCAGCCCAAATCTTTTAAATAGGAAAATACCCGTTTGGCTACAAAGGACTGTGCGTTTCAGCCAGGACACGCAGTAGGGGCAGGTCTCAATTAAGAGCCTCAAAATGCCGGAAGATAAAATCCATCAGACTTTGCGTGCTCGAACAGCGTCCCGTCTCAGTGCAGTTAACCTTTGTGTTAACTCCTGCAGGTCTAAAACCGGGGACAACGTTCGCAAATTTTGACGTACTAATTTTGTTTGACGAACACATAAACCTCCCGAGAGCAAGGACATCTCAATATGGTTACGCGCAGTTCTTCATCAGTTTCAGTACCAGTTGGCGCTGAATTTCAGGTCAATACGTATACAACCAGTACTCAGTCTGCCGCCCAGGTATCGGCGCTCAACGGTGGCGGCTTTGTCGTGACATGGGCATCTGCTGGCCAAGATGGGAGTAGTTACGGCGTTTATGGGCAGCTATATGCTGATGACGGGACCACTGATGGCGCTGAATTTGCCATCAATACAACGACATCCGGGAATCAAATGGGCGCCAGCGTAGCTGCGCTGAGCGGTGGTGGGTTTATCGTTATATGGGAATCCGCAGACCAGGATGGGAGTGCGCTTGGGGTCTATGGGCAGCTCTATGCCGCTGATGGCACAACAAACGGCGCTGAGTTTCTTATTAATACGACGACGTCCGGCAACCAAATGGACGCCAACGTAGCGGCGCTTAGCAACGGTGGCTTTATCGTCACGTGGGAATCTGCTGACCAGGATGGAAATGGCTATGGGATTTATGGTCAGATCCATGCCGCTGACGGCACGACTGTCGGCAATGAGTTCCTCGTAAATACACAAACAATTGATAATCAATTTGACCCCAGCACAGTTGGCCTTAGCGGTGGCGGCTTTGTTGTCACATGGAAAACCGCAGGTGCCCTCGACGGCGATGGTCAAGCGGTTTATGGGCAACTTTATGCCTCTGATGGCACGACTGTCGGCAATGAGTTCCTCGTCAATACAGAGACATCTGGCAATCAAATGACTCCCAACGTTGCCGCACTGAGCGGTGGTGGATTTGTGGTTGCGTGGGAATCCAACGGCCAGGATGGGGATGGACATGGAATCTATGGACAGATCTATGCCGCTGATGGCACAACTGTCGGCGCTGAATTTGCCATCAATACAACGACATCGGACAATCAAAGCGACCCGAACGTAGCTGCGCTCAGCAACGGCGGCTTTGTCGTAACGTGGGAATCTAACCTCCAAGATGGCGGGGGCTATGGAATTTATGGGCAGCACTATGCCTCTGATGGCACCGCAGCGGGTGATGAATTCCTTATCAATACGACGACAGTCGGCAATCAAGAAAGGCCCAGCACAGTCGGTCTCAGCAGTGGCGGCTTTGTCGCGGCCTGGGATGCTGCGGGCCAAGACGGCGATGGTACTGGGATCTACGCTCAGGTCTTTGATCTCAACACCGTCTCGACGGGCTCTGTCGCCATTGCCGGCACCGCTACCGAAGATGAGATCCTCACCGCATCAAACACACTGGCCGACGAAGACGGTCTTGGCACTGTTTCCTACCAATGGCAGCGCGATGGCAGCGATATCACAGCCGCCACCGCCAGCACCTATACGCTGACACAGGACGATGTCGGCGCCGAGATCACCGTCACCGCCGCCTATACCGATGATGCGGGCACTGTGGAAAGCGTCAGCAGTGCAGGCACCGCTGCCGTGGTAAATGTAAACGATGACCCCACCGGCTCTGTCACCATTTCGGGCACCGCCGCCGAAGATCAGATCCTCACCGCATCAAACACACTGGCCGACGAAGACGGTCTTGGCACTATTTCCTACCAATGGAAGCGCGATGGCAGCGATATCACAGCCGCCACCGCCAGCACCTATACGCTGACACAGGACGATGTGGGCGCTGAGATCACCGTCACCGCCGCCTATACCGATGATGCGGGCACTGTCGAAAGCGTCAGCAGTGCAGGCACCGCTGCCGTAGTAAATGTAAACGATGACCCCACCGGCTCTGTCACCATTTCGGGCACCGCCGCCGAAGATGAGATCCTCACCGCATCAAACACACTGGCCGACGAAGACGGTCTTGGCACTATTTCCTACCAATGGCAGCGCGATGGCAGCGATATCACAGCCGCCACCGCCAGCACCTATACGCTGACACAGGACGATGTGGGCGCTGAGATCACCGTCACCGCCGCCTATACCGATGATGCGGGCACTGTCGAAAGCGTCAGCAGTGCAGGCACCGCTGCCGTGGTAAATGTAAACGATGACCCCACCGGCTCTGTCACCATTTCGGGCACCGCCGCCGAAGATGAGATCCTCACCGCATCAAACACACTGGCCGACGAAGACGGTCTTGGCACTATTTCCTACCAATGGCAGCGCGATGGCAGCGATATCACAGCCGCCACCGCCAGCACCTATACGCTGACACAGGACGATGTGGGCGCTGATATCACCGTCACCGCCGCCTATACCGATGATGCGGGCACTGTCGAAAGCGTCAGCAGTGCAGGCACCGCTGCCGTGGTAAATGTAAACGATGACCCCACCGGCTCTGTCACCATTTCGGGCACCGCCGCCGAAGATCAGATCCTCACCGCATCAAACACACTGGCCGACGAAGACGGTCTTGGCACTATTTCCTACCAATGGCAGCGCGATGGCAGCGATGTCACGGGTGCCACCGCCAGCACCTATACGCTGACCCAGGACGATGTCGGCACCGAGTTCACCGTCACCGCTAGCTATATCGATGGCAAAGGTACGGTTGAGAACATCACAAGCGCCGTCACCAATGTCTTGGGAGGCGATACAGTTGGTGGTGCAGGAGACGACGCGCTTAATGGCGATAGTGGAGACGACGTGTTGAACGGCGGTCGTGGTGACGACGCATTGAAGGGCGGCCGAGGTGGCGACAAGCTTTATGGGGGCCGTGGTGACGACGCGCTGAACGGCGGCCGAGGTGGCGACAAGTTGAACGGGGGGCAGGGTGCCGACAAACTGAACGGCGGCACAGGGAACGACATATTAGTGGGTGGTAAGGGCGAAGGTTCCGACACGTTGAGAGGTGGTGAGGGCGATGACAAGCTTTTTGGCGGCGGAGGCGATGACGAATTGCGTGGTGGCAAAGGCAATGACACGCTGGATGGCGGAAGCGGAGCAGATACCTTCTTCTTTAGCCGGGGCACTGGATTCGACACTATCAACAACTTTGACTTAAACGCGGACACGATCAAAATTATTAAGGGTGCCAATGACTTCTCTGACCTGACCATCGCTCAGTCAGGCAGCGACGTTGAGATCACTTTTTCGAATGTGTCGATTACCCTCGACGGGTTTGATGTGGCAGACGTGACATCCGACTTGTTCATATTCTGACATTAATAGTGGTGGCCTCGATACAGGGTGTAACGAGGCCACCACTTGGGCGCAAAACCGATCTCTTTTGCAGCGCTTTGCTCCGTTGCAAATCAATTTGTAAAATTGGTAATTTTGATTTCACACCTGCCCTTCTCTGCATTGGTCACGAAGGGCGGCAGTGGTCTGTTCATACCCTTCTATGGTGCTCGTGGGTCATGACTTTGCTAAGGTCGAAATATGCGCATAACGGCCCTTTGTTCTGTCCGCGGCGAAAGTCCGCAATCCGCCGCTTGTGCCTGAGCCACGACCAATGCTGCATTAGGCACGAAGGTCGTGAGTGGGCTGGGAGCTGACCTCCAGACGTTTTGATAAATCTCGATGCTGGGTATCCGCCTCTGCCAAGCGCCGACGGGTACTTTGCGCAGATTGCGACCTCTGAGCAAAGTCAGCTCGATCGGGTGTAGTGGCGATCACGGACGGCCCATACTCGCCGTTGGCCAGATGTCAAAGCGCTGCGTTGCAGCTTCCTCGAAGCAGCCGTTCGACACATTGTGCAGCATTTTTGTTGGCCAGAGGTCGGCTGAGCGGAAAAAGTAACGGTTCAAATTTGAAGGCTAGTCACTCGCTGACGACTGCTCGCCGCTTTTGAAACCCAGTCTTTGATTGCTTGAAGCCCGCCTTTTCATAAAAGGCCAACGTTTCGATTTCTTTCGACCCTGTCATCAGCATGACCTTGTAGCAATCGAAACCCCAAGCGTGTTCTGTCGCCGCATCCAGCACCAATTTTCCGTAACCTAGGGATCGGTGGTCTGCATGAGTAACTACATTCTCAACCAAGGCGTAAGGTGCTCCACCCCTAGTCAAATTTGGGATTACCACCAAAACGCAAGACGATACCAGTTCGTCGCCAATCTCACCCAAGAGAATTGTGCTGCCTTCATATTGTAAAAATCTGGAAAAGATATTCTCAGCCAAAACAGATGAAAACGGCACGTTGCTTGGTGTGAGGTGAAGGTACAGCTCAAGCAAGCTGTCAAGGTCCTCTGTTTTCGCTTCTCGGATCGTCATTGCGTTGCTCATGTAGGTGAAAATACGCGAATACGCTTTCCGGGACAACACTGTAGGTCTGGGCTCGAACCGGACTTGCGGCAGTGCGGCGGGTGAATGTTCACCCAGGGCGCGTTTCACTGGCCTGGCAACCTACACTGGATGACGGCTGCCTGCCAGTTGTCCTGCAGCGCTGATCGCTGTGGTCAACGGCAGCTCCGGGCCGACAGGGCCTTCCAGACCGTGCAATCATCTGAAATTCTTTTGGTCATAACGGTCTCTGCCGAAAAATAGGCCTAAGCAGCCTGCCTGCGGATCTCCTGGATAAGAGAGAGCAAAGGCGCTTTTGACACCGGCTTTGCCAGCACGTCATCCATGTCCGCTGCCAGGTAGTGGTTCAGCTGCTCCGGCATGGCGTTCGCGGTCACGGCGACAATGAAACTGGGTTCACGGCCGGTCTCCTTTTCAATGGAGCGGATTTTCTGCGTGGTTTCGACACCGTCCATTTCCGGCATCTGAATATCCATCAAGATGACATCGAAAGCAAATGAGTGCGCCAAGCCGATTGCCTCATGTCCGCTGGAGACGGATTGGACCCGGCAGGGTGTGGAAGACAGAAACTTCTGCAGGATGAGCCTGTTCGTCTTGTTGTCATCGACCACAAGAACATCCACCGCCGGAGGTTCCGGTAACGAATCCGAACGCTGGGCGGGCTGCGTTTTTGCCTCTGGTTCAATGGCGGCTGGCAACAGCGGCAGTATTATTTCGAAGGTTTCCCCCTCCTCAACGTCGTTTGCCAATTGCAAGCTCCCCCCCATCAAGTTGCAAAGCTGGCGGGATATCGAAAGACCAAGGCCTGTACCGCCGAATTTGCGCGCATCGCCGCCTTCCGCCTGCTGGAATGGCTGAAAGATCCTGTCCCGGGCCTCGCTTGGTACGCCTGGTCCTGTGTCACTGACGCGGACCAGCAGAAGAGCACCGTTATCTGCTGGTTCTGCAGTGATTGTGACGCTCCCAATTTCGGTGAATTTGACCGCATTGGATACCAGGTTGTGCAGCACCTGACGAAACCGGTGATCGTCGCCAATAATGGCCTTTGGCAAATCTTCGTGCATTTCCACGCTCAGGCTTAACCCCTTTTCTGTGGCCCTTGCGGAGAAAAGAGCACGCGCGCCCTCAAGCGCGGTCCGGAGCGTAAATGGTCTGTTTTCCAGCGTCATCTTTCCGGCTTCGATCTTTGACAGATCAAGGACATCCCCAATCGTCGTAAGCAAGACTTGGCCCGAATCTTCGATGGCCTGCAAAAACTCCCGCTGCTCTTCATCTAGCACCGTTTCGCTCAGGACCGATGCCATTCCAAGAACGCCATTGAGTGGAGTGCGGATTTCATGGCTGACGTTAGCAAGGAACTGTGTCTTTGCGCGGTTGGCGGCCTCGGCAAGCGCCAATGCTTCGCGAAGGGCCTCGGCCGAGCGTTCTCTTTCCGTGATGTCGACCAGTGACACGGACCAGCCCAACAGGGGAATCTGGGCCTGGATAGGGCTGTCAATCGGAACCCCACGCGGGTCAAAAACACGTCCACCAAGCCTGATCGGTGCAGCGCCGTTGATATCTCCAGCTGCTATGAGATTTTTCAGCAGCGGCCCGATTTCTTCCAAATGGTCGAGAGCTGCGCCGTGTTTCGGAAGCTGATGCTTGAACAACTCTTTCGCTGCAGGATTAGCACTGACAAAATGGCCGCCTGCATCCACAAGGATCACGGGATCCTGCGTTGCGTAGAACATAAGGATCCGGCCTTGGGCAGCCGTATCCATCATCGAGTTGTTCCGCAGCAGCCAGCTCAAAGCTATGAGTGAAACTGCAAAGGTGAACGGGGTCGGGTCGAACCCAAAGACCGTCACCCCCCCTCCGATATAGGCCAGATTTGCCACCACCGGAGCTGCCGTGACGATGATCAAAGCGCCCATGAAGGGCCGGAACAATTTTTTCGCCTTGAGAAAGGCAAAAGCGAGCAGGCCCAAGGCGACAGCCAGAAAGATGTATAGGGTGGCGGCAATCGCAAAGAAGAGCGGACCGTGGTCGAAAATGACAAAGCTATTGCCGCCCTCTGTCACAAGCCGAGTGTCAGGGCCGTAAAGCAGATGCGTCCAGCGGTTTGTAAGGGCGATAGCGCTTACCAGGCTTGGCAAACCAATATAGGCCAGAAGCCGGAGCGGCCGACGGATCCGGAACTTGTTCATCGAGTAGTCGAAAACAAAGAATGTCCACGCGACAGGCACCAGGACTATTCCCGGCCAGGCAGCCAATGACCACCCGACCTTGCAGGTTTCGCTTTGCGACGCCAAATCGAATACCACTGTGAAAAGCCACCACAGCATCGCTGCCAAGGTCAAGACAAAGGAGATCTGTCCGGCAAAGGGAATATTTCGTGCGATCCGGATCAGAACAACCGAGCAAACCGCCAATAAAACGGCGGCGGAGCCGGAGGCCAAGTTGAAATCTAAGTTCGCAAAACAATTCATAGCCTACCTCTGTAGCTTGGGTTTGCGGTCCGGCAGGCAAAGCGCTGAAAATACATGGGATATTCTTAAAGCCGAAAATTTGGGTTTATTGCAACCCACATATGAATGCGGATATGTTGCCGTAGTGTAAATAGTGCGTGTCAAATATTTTGATGTTACTTTAACTATGCATAAGGGCAAGGCAGAACGGCCCCCCAAACTGACAGAAGTGACTTCCGTGAGCCGTTAGCGGAAGGACACAGCGGCCTTTTCCTGCAGGAGATCTCGTCCAAACCTTTCTTCTTGTTCTGCCGGATCTGGCCTTGCAAATCCCGCAATCTGCGCTTCGCTGCCAAAGATCAAATTTGCAGCAGGTCATATCACCGGGATGAGTGTCGATTTCCGGGAGAATGGCCCTTGCGTTTGGCACCTACAGCATCTTCGACACGGCACGTGTTGCTACCGTCAGCAAAAGGGGCTGGGGTCGGCCATCCCCTGCGCCAGGTACAAAGGTCGGCTCTGGGCTGATCACGTCCTCCGCCACGAGCGTCGCCTCCAACTTTGCAAAGTCCACTTTCTGCGCACAGCCGACCTTGGTGCGCAGCGCAGCATGTGGGCTTCGGCCTGCTAGGGCTTGAATGGCCACTTTTGCCAGTCTGGCACGGAACCTTCGCAGATGCAGCCAAGGTCCGGAAGCCGCCCCTGGTGTCGATCAACACGAACGGCCCTAAAGAGACATTCAATCCTGACGAGGCGAAGGTCGGCTTTGCCGCTTTTGGTAAAAGAATAGCCGAGCTTTGGCGGCCAATCTATGCGCTTTGATGAACCAGTCTGGATTGGCGTTTGTTCAGGTTGGTCGTCGTATTTGTCGAGTTTATGGGCACGAGTGCAAACCTAAGCTAAGTCGGACAACAATTTCTCGGCGTGGGCAAATAAGAGGCAGGCTGATCGGAAAAGGAGGGAGTCACAAGTCCTTGAACCCCGCATGAACCATGTCGAGTTGATAGCGAACCGGGTCCACGCTCTCGGGAGCGTGCAAAGAGAATTCTGGAGAGCTGTCCATGAAATCATGCATATGCACGGTGACCGCGTCCTCATCCAGGAGCACAACCCCATAGGCCGGGGGTTCGAGGTTGCCGGAGATTTCGCTCTGCCCTGCGGTGAGATCCAGTGCGACCTGATGATTGAGGCCACGCATGCAGGAAAAGCTGATCCCGCGCCAGTTGCCGAAGATCGCGCGATGGACGTGGCCAAAAAACAGGTGGCGGATGCGGGCTTTGTGGGGGGCGATGGCCTCGTGAAACGCGTCGGCATCCTGCATCATGATCGTGTCCATTGCACAAATGCCAACTTTGACGGGGGGATGATGCATGAACAGCAGCACCGGATCGTTAGTTTCCTGCAGTCGGGCGCTCAACCAGTCAAGCCGTGCTTGGCAATAGCTTCCAGCATGGGTGCCCGGGCTTTTTGTATCAAGACAGATGGCACGGCCATGAGGGGTATCAAGGGTGAACTGCACAAATCCGTTGTTGTCACGTGGGGCGTTTGGGAAATACTCGGTAAAGGCTGCTGTGTCGTCATGGTTGCCGACCATGAGATGCACCGGCATGTCCAAACGAGATATCTTGTCCCGGAACGCCGCATAGGCGCCTGCATCCCCCCAATGGGTCATGTCCCCCGTGACGATGACGAATGCAGCGTCGCCATGTTCGACGTTGATGCTGTCAACTGCCTGCGCCAACCGGCGGGCAGGGTTGACGCCGTACAGCAGGCGATCACCACTGGTCACATGGGGGTCGGTGAGGTGTATGAATTTCATTCTGCCGCCACGCCGGGCTTGGCCCAGTCTTCCCAGCCGGTGCCAGAGGCCATGACCGGCCCGTCCCATGCAAAGGGGATTTGGTGGATCGTGGTGTCATTGCCGTCAATCGACAGCACGAAATAGGCCGGATCCATCGGCGCACCCTTGAGAAGATCGGTCTCGTTCAGGTCCGGCAGGGACTGGTTCCCGGTCGAGGGGACGCTTGCGAATGGGATGCCTGCGAAACGCCCGTGGATCGGCGCGTGGACATGGCCAAAATGTATATAGTCAATGCGGTCGCCATAGGCCTCAAGCAGGGCCTTGAAGGCCGCGCGATCCTCGGGGACGAGAGCGATCTTGTCTTCGGCGGGTAGGCCCACGGGCATCGGGTTATGGTGCAGAAAGATGCGGGCACGCCCGGCAGCAGTCAGTTCGGCCTTGAGCCAGTCGCGGCGCACGGCGCAGAAGTGACCGGCGTGGGTCTTGTCGCCAACACTGTCGAGATAGATCAGTCGGGTGCCATCCAGCGTTTCGGCGTGATTGACGAAACCGTTGGCATCGACGGGATGATCGGTGAACACCTTGCGGAAAGTGTCGCGGTCATCGTGGTTTCCAATCAGCAGACGCACCGGAGTGGACACCTCCGCAAGCGCGGATTTCAGCGCCTCGTAGGCCGCGACCTCGCCCCAATGGGTCAGATCGCCGGTAATGACGATGCGGTCGGCGTTCGCGTGGTTTTCGGCCACGTCCGCAAGGGCGCGGGCAAAGCGGGCGTGGGGGTCAAGTCCGCCCATTTCTTCGCCGGGAATGGTCAGGTGGATATCGGAAATATGGATGATCTTCATGGGGCGTCCTGAAATTGAGGGTCCGGCCGCCCGTGTGGGGCAGGCGACCGGAAAAACGGTTCAGCCGTTGGGCAGCAGGTCGGCGACTTCTTCAACCATGTCCTGCTGAAGCTCTTTCATGTCGGTGGCGTCGCCGGTGACGATGCGTTCGATCCCGTCATAGATCACCTGGGTGATCGCCAGACCGTTGTCACCCGGATAGGCAAGCCAGTCGCGCAACAGCGGCAACTGATCCACGGCGGTCTGCTTGTTGGGGTTCTGGTCGTAGAAATCCGCAAGGATCACTTCGTTAGCAGCCTTGTTCGGCGGCATGTAACCGGTGGTCTTAGCCACTTCGGCAGCACCTTCACCCGAGGTGATGAACTTCAGCCAGGCCCATGCGGCCTCTTGAACCTTGGGATCGTCCGACGTCGAGGTTAGCAGCGCGGCGTTGCCACCGGCGGGAAGACCCTTTGGGGTTTCGCCCATGCCCGGGAATGGGCCGGTCACGAGATCGAAATCGCCCTGCGAGCGCTCGACAGCGCCAAGCGCCGAGGTCGACCAGAACATCATGCCGATTTCGCCGGCTGAGAAGGACGACAGGGCGGCTTTCCATTCAAGGTTCTTCATCTCACACTTGGTGAAAATTTCCTGCATCTGCTCGAGCGCGGCCAAGGCTTCGGGGCTGTCCATAGCCACGTGACCGTTGTCGACGATGGCTTTGTCCTGCGACCACATAAGGGCCTGCATGAACCAGTTGCCAGTGATGTTCCAGCCCCAGAAAACTGGGTTTTTGACGCCATTGGCCTTCATGGTTTCGCACATGCCGATCACGTCCTCCCAGGTCTGGGGCAGCGATTCGACACCGGCTTCTTTCAGGATGTTCATGTTGTAATAGCCAACCGGCAGCGAGACCGAGAAGGGCAGACCGTGGACGTTGTCGTCAAAGGTCGACAGCGACAGCATGGCGTCGTGGTAGCCTTCTCTGGCGAAATCGGCTTCCTTGGCGATGAAGGGTTCCAGCGACTTGGCGATGCCTTTGTCCACCAGGATCTGCTGGCGGTTGAGGCCCTGCATGGTTACGTCGGGCAGGTTGCCCGAAACGGCTTCACGCAGAATGGTGTTGGTGCCGTCTTCGTAGGATTCGTAAGTCGCGCGGAATTTCACGTCGATATTGGGGTGCGCTTCCTTGAATGCGGGCATCATCGCTTCGTAGGTTACGTCAAAGAGATGCGAATAGGGGTAGGCAAACTCGATGGTTACGGTGTCTTCAGCGAAGACAGCCGAGGCGGTCAGCGCCAGGGCCATTGCAGTGGCAGTCAGTTTCATGGAAGATATCCTCTCTTGCCAGGTCTTGGAGCCGCTTGTTTGCAGACGGGGGCCCCGGGGTTCATCCCTTGTGGGATCTGGGTAAAGGGGGCGCCTTTCGGGGCGTCCCCCAAATCATTTCATGCCGCTCAGGGTGATGCCTTCGATGAAGCGCTTCTGCGCCAACAGGAAGGCAACGATGAGCGGGGTGACGATCACGGTGGCAGTGGCCATCATCGGGCCGAAGTAGCTGCCATCGCCATCGCCCTTGAATTCGCGCAGGCCCAACGGTGGGGTGAACAGATCGCGGTTGCCGGTAACGACGATGCGGGGCCAGAAATAATCGTTCCAATGGGCCACGATCGAGAAGATCGCAAAGGCAAGCAAGGCCGGGATCGCCGTGGGCAGCATGACACGCCAGACGATGGAGAACTCGCCCATCCCGTCCATGCGGGCGGCGTCGATCAGATCATCCGGCACGGTCATGAAAAACTGGCGCATCAGGAAGATGCCGAAGACCGAGATCGTCCATGGCACCACCAGCGCGGCATAGGTATTGGTCAGCCCCAGCTTCGCCAGCATGATGTAGAGCGGCAGGGCAATGGCATGGACCGGGATCAAGAGGCAGAAGAGCACCAGCCCGAACACGGCCTCGCGGCCCCAGAACTTGAGCTTGGCCAGCGCGTAGGCCGCAGGCAGGGCCACCACCACCTGAATGAGGAAGATCGAACCAGTGACGATTATGCCATTGAGCAGGTAGCGCAGAAGCGGTGCCTCGGTGAAAGCCTTGGTATAGTTGAAGACGGCCGGGAGCATGGCGCAATCGGCCTCGGCCTCGGCCACCAGCGCATCACGGATCTCGCCATCGGAGGCACCGGGGAAGCGGTGGGCGGCAGCGGCAACGTCTTTGCGGTTGGGATCGCGCAGCTTTACGCAGCGCTCGTCCACCATCATTTCTTGGCGCCCGAAAAACCCGCCTTCGCCGCGGTCGATCTCGCCGGGGCTTTTGAACGAATAGCTGACCATCATGTAGAAGGGCGCGATGACGACGATCACACCGAGGATAAGGATCAGATGTTTCCACCAGTCGCGGGTCATCCGTAATGCACCTTTCGTTCCACCAGCCAGCGCTGGATCAGGGTGAGAAACATGACGAAAACGAGGAACAGAACGGTGATGGCGGAGCCGATGCCGATCAGGTTCTGCTGCACGCCTTTTTCAAAGATCGCGAACATCATCACGTAGGTGGATTTGTTCGGCCCGCCGCCTTGGGGCCAGAAGGCTTCGATCGTATCGAAGACCTGAAAGGCGCGGATGCAGGAGATGGTGACGACGAAAACGGTTGTGGGGCCAAGGGCGGGCCATGTGACAAGGCGAAACCGCTCCCATCCCGATTTGGCGCCGTCCATCTCGGCTGCGTGGTAAAGCTCGCGATGGACGCCTGTCAAACCGGCGAGATAGAGCACCATGTTGAAGCCGAACCCTTGCCAGATGCCGATGAAACAGACCACCCAGATCGCGTATCGCTTGTCACCAAGCCAGACCGGGAAACCATCTGCACAGCCTTCGGCCATGAAGGGCCAAATCCATTCCAGCGGCGAGCCACAGCCCATTTCCAGAGTGCGGTTGATCATGCCGATTGAGGGATGCAGCATGAACTCCCACGCAATCGCCATGGCCAGAAGTGTTGCCATGACCGGCAGGAAATAGATCGTCTTGTAAATCTCGCGGAACCGGCCAAGCGAATTGATGAGAAGCGCCGCGCCAAGGCCCAAGCCGACTGAGATAGGCACCACCGTCACCACGTAGGTAAAGGTGGCTACAAACATCTTCTCGTAGGTCGAGCGGGTGAAAAGCTTTTCGTAGTTCCGCGTGCCGACCCAATCAAAGCCGCTATTGCCCAGCGAGTAGTTGGTGAAAGACAGGACCCCGGCGATGAGAACCGGCACGAGCAGGATCACGAACATCAGGATCAGGGCCGGCGCGGTCAGCGACCATGCGGCGCGGCGCTCTTTTGTGGCGGCGCTGGTGGCGGGCTTACTGGCGGGGCCAAGGGCTGCATCGGTCACGGTCATCTCAGGCGACCTCATGCGCTGCAATTGGTGACGGCATCTCAATCCGGCGCACACGCTGCCCATTGCCGTCAAAGACAAGGGCGCTGGCGGCGTCAAATCCGAGTCCGACGGCCGTGCCGATGCCAAGATCTGCGCGGCGAGAAGCCTCGGTGCGCAGCACGATACGGTTTTCAAGGCCGGGGATGTCGATTTGAACGTAGAGTTCGGCACCAAGGTTTTCCGTATGGCCCACGGTGCCATTGAAGACGGCGTCGTCCGTGGCAAGGTGCACCGCCTCGGGGCGCAGACCCAACGAGATTGCGCCTTCGATCCGGGTTGTGGCACGCAGGTCGAGATCGTGGTCGAAAAAGCTAAGCCGCCCGTCGCTGGCAAGGGAAACCGGCAGGATGTTGATCTTGGGAGAGCCGATGAATTCGGCAACTTCAATCGTATCCGGGTCTTCGTAGATCAGGTCAGGGCTGGCACATTGCAGGATGCGCCCACCCATCATCACAGCGATCCGGTCGGACATCGTCATCGCCTCGACTTGATCATGGGTGACATAGATGAACGTGGCGTCCAGCCGACGGTGCAGCTGAGCAATCTCGGCGCGGGTTTGCACCCGCAGTTTGGCGTCGAGGTTCGAAAGAGGCTCATCCAACAGAAAAGCGACCGGATCCCGGACCAAGGCGCGACCAAGGGCCACGCGTTGGCGCTGACCACCGGAAAGCTGCCCTGGCTTGCGATCCAAAAGGTGCCCGATCTCCAGCATGCGGGCGGCGTTATCGACCTCTTGTCCGATCTCACCCGCCATGGCACGGGCCCCCGGCATGAAGCGACCGAGCACGGGCAGGCGCTGCACCCCATTCATGCGGCGCATTTTGAGCGGTACAGCGATGTTTTCTCCTACGCTCAGATGTGGGTAGAGGGCATAGGACTGGAAAACCATCGACAGGTTGCGATCCGCTGCCCGTTGTCCTGCCACCGATTTGCCATGGATGCGAATGTCGCCCGTACTTTGCTCTTCCAGCCCCGCGATGATCCTGAGCAGGGTGGATTTTCCACAGCCCGATGGCCCGACAAGTGAGACAAATTCACCATCAGCAATATCCAGAGACACCCCCTTGAGCACCTCTGTTTCACCAAAGCGTTTTGTTACGTTCTCGATGCTCAGCTCGGCCATCTGATTCCTCCATCTGACAGGGCCGGTGTAAGCAAGCGAGCTCTCACTTTTGTGACGTCATATTAGCGAAACTAATGGTCGCTATGGATGCTGCCAAAAGAAGGGGGCGTCATGCGTGCCAATCACCACCAGTTCGTTGCTTTCGCCTATGTGGTCCGCGAAGGCAGTTTCTCAGCCGCTGCGACCCGGTTGGGCGTGACACAATCCGCAGTGACACAGCATGTTGCCAAATTGGAGAAACAGGTTGGCTCGCAACTGTTGTTGCGTGGCCGAGAAGGGATTGCCCTTACCCGGACCGGGCAGGAGTTTTTCGACCTTGCAGACCGGCTGGTCGCGCTGGACACTGCGATCAGCGAACGCCTGGAAGGGTATGAGGCAATGGCGCGTGGTCACATCAAGATCATCGCCAACGCGCCGCTTCCCGCACTCAAGGCGATCAGCCTGTTTCGGCAAGCCTACCCGGACGTTGAGATCGACTTTGCACTCCATGATTGGACCACAGCGACGCGGCTGTTGCGGGAGCGGCGGGCCGATGTCGGGTTGATCACGGATCCCCCCCATATAGGCGATTGGGAACGGGTGCCGATACAAGAAGCCCAGTACGTGGCCTATGTTCTACCATCTTCACCACTTGCTGATCGGGACATGCTGCATTTAAGGGATCTGGTGCGGGAGACGATCATACTGCCCGAAAGCGGATCCCTGACCGAGCGCATCGTGCGCGAGGCATTGGTCGAACACGGAACCCATTTCCGGCGCACTATCAAAATGACAACCTTTCCGCTGATGTGCGAAGCCGTGCTGCAAGGGGCCGGGATCGCCATCTTTCTCAGCAACAGCGGGTTGATTTCCCGCGGTCTGGTCGAAGTGCCGGTCGCTGAATTGTCCGAACCGCACGAAACCGCAGTCGTCGCGCCAAAAGACCGGGCACGATTGCGATTGGTGAAAGCCTTTATCGACATCGCATCGTCTTCAGATTTCCGATAGCCCATGAAGAAGGGAGAGGGTATTCCCCATCGAAGAGGAAACCTCCAAGAGGTAATCCGCCGGATTTCGGACTTTTATACAGATTGCAGCTAATGACCGTTAACCGCCCTTCCTGTAGGCGCTGATCCTAGGCTTGGCCACTCCTGTTGAAAGACAGCCACGTTCAGTTTGGCGCCAAAAATCTGTTTCCACTTTGGGAGCCTGAATCTGGGACGGGAATTACCTTAACGCCTTAAAACTATGGCGTTATTCCCATTCTGGAAAGCAACGTGCTCATCTCGGCGCTATTTTCCGGTTCCGGCCTACACAGGATCCCTCCGAAACTGCACATATTGGCCGATGTTGGATTGATGAGACCCGTGTAACCTTGTTTTAGGGGTGTTTCAGAGGGGCAGGGGAGTTTGCAACGGGAAGTGTCCCGAAATCGTCGCCTCGGCCTATGAGAGCCATTTGGGGGGATTGAAAGACAAACCCCTCGGGGAGATTGCGGCCTTAAAACCCTCCTTAAAGCCCTTTTTAATAAGGCCCCATCCGGCATCTTCCGCCTTCATCCGGTCTCTTCCGGTTACTGCAATATCAAGTGTCTCCTAACAGTTGCAGTAAGGGACACTTCCCGTTGCAGCAACTTTTTTTGAGCGAGTTTCCAGCATTCTATGCCGGAACCAGACCCGTTGGTACTCGCCTGAGGTGCCAATTTCGGGGTGATTTTGGGACACTTCGCATTGCAGTACGGGACACTTCCCGTTTCAAACCCGTTCAGATGGCTGCCCAAACCGTTCAAAATATCCCGCCGAGGAGGTCTTTAAAGGTCGTTTAAAGGCTTTTGAAGAGGTTCGGTGCCATCTCTTTGGGCTATCCTTCAATGCCTCCCGGTACTCAGCTGCAATTTGGGCTAACGCCCGCTTCCAGCCCAAAGCTGCTCCTTTGTCGCACGATTAGGTCCTGGGGCTGCGTCTACAGTAAGGGCGGGAAGCGGTCGTTCGCTGCGCCCCGCACCAATGGCAGCAGTGCGCAGGAAACGGAGTTTGCAGAGTCGGGACCGTGACGCCGGTCAACGGCACAATCCTACTTCAAAGTGCCGCAATGCAGCCCGTCATTACGGACTTTCGCTACGACTGCGAAATTTGACAGCGGGTGGAGCAATGCTGTGCGGGACGAGACTGCGCTCGTCCGATCTCGGCTATCGGGAACCACCTAGGCACCTGCTAGTCACACTCCGTTTTGTCCTCGGTCTTGTCGCGGGACAGGACCAATGGCTTCACCCCTTGCAATGCGTCGGTCAGCACCTGTTGCAGCGCGGCTTGCAGTTCAGCGTTGCCGGGGTCGGCGGCAGGGAATTCCTTGACGACCAGCGGCAGCGCAATGTCGCCCTTGAACAGACCGACAAGTCCCCTGCGGATGATGGTTTGTTCGGTCTCAAGGTCGCCGTGGGCGCGGGGCGAGTATATGTCACGGGCGAGCTGCGCTTTGCTGAAGTTATAGCCAAGGAACTGCGACATGAGGTGCAGCATGTCTTGGAACAGGTCGAGCCGCTTCTGTGCCCATGCGTCGGTAGCTGGACCGTCAGTAGTGTGGTGATCGAGGTAGAGCTTCCAGGCATCGTTGATCTGCTTGAGCTTACCGCTCGACCCATAGAACTCGACAGGCACGGCGTTGAGGGCTTCGACGTGCTGCGGCGAGAGCATTGCGGCCCGTGTCGCCATCAGGGTTCGGAAGATGGCGAGTCGCCGCTCCTTCACGTCCCGCCTGCGTTCAAGCCATTTCTGCGCCTGCACGGCCAGCACTGGCCCCAGCAGAGCAGCGACTACGATAGCGATGTCAGTCAGCTTTATTGTGAAATCCCAATTCATCGTCGTTATTTGGCGTCCCTCATTGCCGGAAGTAGAGGCCATTGGCACAGCTAGACCAGCCTATGCCGCGTGCAGACTTGGCATGAGGAGCCTGACGCATTGCTTTCATGGGGCGCATCTGCCGCATCGACTTCATTGGCTTCATCGACCGCATGGGGCGCATCGGGCCACCGGAGGCATCGGCGGAGAACAGAGCTGGTTGGTTGGACCTGTCGTAGAGCCAGCCGTTGGCGATCCAGCCGAGCAAGCGACCCGAGAAAGAATAGACATTGTCGCCTGCGAAGTAGCCTACCGGCTCACCGCTCCACAGGTAGAGGTTTTCGCTGTCTGGCGAGTAGCAGGTGGCCTGCCCATTGCTGTCAAAGAATTCCATGTGTTGTCCCTAGGGCTGTCTCGTCACCTAGATATAGATCAGGTTCGTGCTTTGTTCAATGTTTTGCACTTAAGAGTCTACAAAGGGTGTCTTCTAGCTTTGATCTGCCATTGGCATCAAGCAGCCCGAAGGTCGGCTAAGGGCCGTGAGCGTCCGTAGCGAGGGGCCGATCTGGCGAGAATGCTGCGATCTATATAATGGCGGCAGAGAGCCCTCTTTAACCATGTGTCGCATCGCCCGCGTGACCGCAGACGGCTTTGTATTTATGGCTTTGGGTTGACTGGAAGGATCATTGCTCTTACCTCTCGGCATCAGTCCTCAGCTAAGCGTTGGAATTGTTGATGTTGGAGCTTGTTAAGAAGCACTGATCATCGCCGGAATGCCGGGATGATCCAAATCAGGCGGAGCGAACGAACGCTTCACGCCTGAATTTTTGTGTTTATCTAACAGGCTATACTATGAACATCTCCAAGCTCGAACAGCGCGTACTCCACGTGCTGGCTCAAGGCGGGCAAATTCGCTACACGCGCGGCCCGAATGGCAAATTGATCCAGACCGACTGCTTCACGCACAACGGTTCGGTCCTGATCGACTGCACGCCAAGGATCGTCTCGACCCTTCGCCATAAACGGCTGATCGAATCGAGAAATTCCAGTCCCTACCGCATCTCAATGTTAGGCCGCAGGTCGGTCAGGTCCCAACTCGACAATCGAATATCGTGAGGAACAAAATGAAAATACGCAAAGAAACCATGACCGATCGCGCCACGATCCGGCAAATCACCGAAGCTGCCTTTGCCACGGAAGAACATAGCTCCGGGACAGAGGGGGCTATCATAGATGCCCTGCGCGAAGCGGGTTCACTCACTCTGTCTCTGGTCTATGAGATCGACGGTCAGGTAGTCGGCCATATTGCCTTTTCTCCGGTTACAGTCGGCGGGGATGATGTTGGCTGGTATGGACTTGGCCCTGTGGCTATTAAGCCAGACCTGCAAGGACAAGGCATCGGAGGGGACCTGATCAGAAAAGGTCTCTCGCTACTTCAGGACCAAGGTGCCCGAGGCTGCGTTGTCTTGGGCGATCCGGGTTACTACACCCGCTTTGGTTTTGCACAGGACGCCACCCTCGTATTCAGTGGCGTTCCGCCCGAATACTTCATGAGCCAGACCTTTTGCGGGAACGTCCCTGCGGGTTCTGTTGTCTATCAACCTGTTTTCTACGAAGCGTGAAAAATGCCCATCACTCCATTTATGGAGTGATGGGCAACATTTGACGAACGGCAGCTTTGTCCGAGACCGACGTTTGGCCGGCACAATGCTGCGCGATGCACAAATGGCCGCTCTGACGGGCTGCGCTGCAGCATCTAAAGAGGCGGTGAATGGCCGGTTTGGGCCGTCCGTGATCGCCACTACACCCGATCGAGCTGACTTTGCTCAGAGGTCGCAATCTGCGCAAAGTACCCGTCGGCGCTTGGCAGAGGCGGATACCCAGCATCGAGATTTATCAAAACGTCTGGAGGTCAGCTCCCAGCCCACTCACGACCTTCGTGCCTAATGCAGCATTGGTCGTGGCTCAGGCACAAGCGGCGGATTGCCGACCTTCGCTGCAGCCGCAAAGGTTGGGCGTCAGACAGGCAGAAGCAGCCATTCAGGCCAGCGCAGACCGAAACCCATATGCTGCGCTGCGCACCAAGGTCAGCTGTGCGCAGATAACGGAGTTTGCATAGTTTGGCCCGTTTGCTGACAGCGGCCTTTCGTGTAGGCTGCGGCGAAGGTCGGGTCAGAGCCCCTCTTGTCGGATGCTGCGTTGCAAGAAATCTGTCACAAAGTACAACTAGCGGCCATTGCCAATCTGTTTATGGTTTGGCAAAGACCTCCACCACCCTGGTCCACTGAGACTTGGTCATTCCATCTTTGTTGGCGATCAACCAGTATGTCTCTTGTGGTTCTAATACGTGTTCAGACAGGCGCACCAGTTTGCCTTGTTCCAGTAGGGTAGAGCAAAGCGGCAGGGAGGCGAGCAGTACACCACTGCTTGAAACAGCGGCTGAAAGAGCGGCCGAGAAACTGTCAAACCGGATCTTTGGAACAGGTGTAATTGGGTCTCCCGTGTGGCGCGCCCATTCGTGCCAGCCAAGCCGCGGCCCAGATACCGCGAGCCGTGGGATGTCTAGCCAAGAAGTATGTCCAGCCAGCAAATCTGGCGAAACAATCGGGCTAAGTTGCTCAGTGAACAAAGGGATTTTGTGATGGTTCTTCCAATCCCCTGCACCATATTCGATACGAATTGTCGTATCTGGCAGATTGTCTTCGGCCTGCAGCACCATTGTGGATAGCATGATCTGCTGGCCATATTTGCTTTGCCATTCCCGCAACCTCGGTGACAACCACAATTCAATCACAGACGCGCTTGCAGAGATTGTTATCTTTTCCCGTTGAATGCCAAACAGTTCTTCGTAGCTTTCATCAAGGCTGCGCAACGCCGCAGAAACATAGGGCAACCAAGCCTCACCTTGGACGCTGAGTGTAACTCCACGTGCATTTCGGACAAACAATCGCGACCCGATGCGTCGCTCTAAATTTGTGATGCGCTGGCTGATTGACGCCTGGGTGACGTTACTTTCCAACGCCGCCGCTGTGAAACTCCCAGTTCGCCCAGCAATTTCAAAGGCACGCACCCAATCGAGCGGGACATTGCTCAGTGACAAATCAGACATAAGAAAATCCACATCTAAGGTTCGATTTTGATTGATTGTGTTTATGGCCAGCCAACGGATACTTGCAACCAAAGAAGCATCTGTAAACCAAGGGTAGTGCGACAATGTTAGAATGCATTTTGAATGAAGACGGTGGGTTTCTGACCCTTGTGAATGGCGATAGCCGGATACGATTTCATGCAATCTGGCTGCGCGATAATGCCTGGGATGCTGCCACACGGTCTGCTGATAACGGTCAGCGTCTGATCGCCGTGCGTGATATTCCACAAAAAACAACGATCAGCACGGCCACGCTCATTCGCGAAACGCTTAGCGTCACCTTTGCCCCTGAAGATAAGACCGTAGACTATGACGTCACCTGGCTGCTGCAAAACGCCTATGACCGCACGGAAAAAATCTTGGCCGGATGGACCAAATCTGGTGTTGAAACCTGGGATAGTGGATTGATGACCCGCATCCCGGTTGCTGATTTCGAAACTGTCAGTTCTGACCCTATTGAGTTGAAACCCTGGCTTGGCCAGATCGCGCGTTTTGGCTTTGGAAAGCTGATAAATGGCCCAGTCGAGGATCTTGCTTTGATGCAAGTTGTTGATTTATTTGGCTATGTTCGCGAAACCAACTACGGGCGTCATTTCGAAGTACGCACCGAAGTTAACCCAACCAACCTAGCCTATACCGGGCTTGGGCTTCAGGCCCATACGGATAACCCATACCGAGATCCGGTGCCGACTATTCAGGTGCTTTACTGCCTTGAAAGCTCGGCTGCGGGTGGGGAAAATATGGTTGTCGACGGCTTTCGCGCGGCTGAGCGCCTGCGCGCGGAAAATGAGGATTGGTTCAACGTTCTTGCGCGCTATTGTGCACATTTTGAGTATTCCGGGTCAGACGGTGTCATACTGCAATCACGCCGCCCGATGATCGAGCTGGCACCAGATGGTGAATTGATTGGCGTGCGGTTCAACAACCGCTCAACTGCGGCGATAAAGGACGTGCCATTTGACGACATGGAGACCTATTACGCCGCGTACCGCCGCTTGGGAGAAATCATTGACGACCCGGCGATGGAAGTTTCCTTTCGGCTTGAACCCGGTGAAAGCTTTCTAGTGGATAATCGGCGTGTGCTGCATGCCCGCAAAGGGTATTCGGGTGCTGGCAAACGTTGGTTCCAAGGGTGTTATGCCGATATTGATTCACTTCATTCGAAACTGGCAGTGCTGGAGACCGAACAACTGGTGGCAGCCCAATGAGCAAACCTGATTTCAGCACGCTGGATCGAAGCAATATCGTCGCCTTTCTTGAGGATATCTTTGAACGCCGCGGCGGGGAGGAATATCTGGGCGAGCCGGTAACAATGGCCGAACACATGCTACAAGGTGCCACAATCGCTGAGAAAAACGGCCAGCCAGAGATCATCATCGTCTCGGCCCTGCTGCATGACGTCGGTCATTTCACCAGCGAATTTGGCATGTTCAGTATGGAGGATACCCAAGACAGGTTCCATGAGGACGCAGGAGCCGAAGTTTTGCAGGACTATTTTCCGACGCTCGTCACCGATTGTGTGCGCTATCACGTTGCAGCAAAACGATATCTCTGCGCGACCCGGCCAACTTACTTCGACAGGCTGTCAGAGGCGTCAATACATTCGCTTAACCTCCAGGGTGGGCCGATGAATGCGGCCGAAGTTCTCGAATTTGAGAAAAATCCAAACCTGAAAGAAATCATCGCCGTGCGGTTTCTGGACGAGGCAGGCAAGCATGCGGATATGGAGACCCCGCCGTTTGCGCATTTCGCCCCCATGGTGCAGCGCATAGTCGACCAGCATTGCAACGCAGCATCATGAGCGCGCCACAGTATGTTTTCGAAGCAAGCAGCAAACCCTCCTTGCCACTGCATGAGGTTCCACTAATCCGCGCGACGGAACAAAGCCTGAAAGGCTATGGCGGTTTCGTCGATGACCCCGATAGTTTTGACATCGAGATTGTGCGCTGGCCTCCGCAAGGCTGGCGTCCCGTTGATCAGGGCACCGGCGATGAAGCTGGCTGGGTGGAAGGCATATTTCGCTGTGACTGGAAAGGTGATGTCCTTTACGGCGAAAACGAAGCTGTGAACGGTGAATATGTTCTGGGCTGGTCAACTGACCCACAGCAGGCCAAAACGAACGAGACGTCGTCACCACGGGAACATGTGCTGTTATGGCATATGAATTATCACCCAGACGGAGGGCAATTTTTCTTCCCTCTCGAAAACAAACCATTTGTTGTCCCACTTGCCTTGCCCGGCGATAATCTGTCCCCTGAAAAGGTGGTGGCCTTTTGGTGCGATGGGGATCGAGGCGTCTATATTCACCCCAATATCTGGCACGAGGGCGTGTTCCCCGTAACAAACTCCCAACGCTTTCAAGACCGGCAAGGCCGGGTTCATGCCCGTGTCAGTTCTGATATTGGTACTGAATTTGTGTCTGACGTCAGCGCTTATGGGTCCAAATAGCCGTATTTGATAAGAGAGAGTTCTTGGCTCATCGTAACCACTGAGGAGTGGACGATGAGAACGACAACAGGATCACGCAAAAGCCCTGGCGAGAAGATCGTCAAAGACATCAAGCGGGCCACGCGCAAGCACTATTCATCCGAAGAAAAGATCAGGATCGTTCTGGACGGTCTGCGTGGCGAGGACAGCATTTCTGAACTGTGTCGCAGAGAGGGGATTTCCCAGGGCGTTTACTACAAATGGTCGAAGGACTTCATGGAAGCCGGGAAAAAGCGGTTGGCGGGCGATACTGCCCGTGCTGCTACAACTGACGAGGTCAAAGATCTGCGCCGCGAAGCCCGTGATCTGAAGGAAGTAGTGGCGGAACAAACGCTCGAACTTCGCTTGCTCAAAAAAAGCATGTTCGACGGTGGGGGCGACCACGAATGAGATATCCTGCATCTGAGAAGCTTGAAATCATTCGGTTGGTCGAAGGATCACATCTGTCAGCACGCCTGACACTGGCCAAACTCGGCATTCCCCGCACCACATTCTACCGTTGGTATGATCGTTATTTGCAACGTGGCGAGGCTGGCCTACAGGATCAATCTCCCAAGCCAAAGCATGTCTGGAACCGTATCCCTGACGAGGTGCGGCGCAAGGTTGTCAAACTGGCGTTACAGGAAACGGAACTGTCACCAAGGGAGCTGGCGGTTTCTTTCACCGATCAGGAAAGCTATTTTGTATCAGAGGCTTCAATATATCGGATACTCAAAGCCCATGACCTGATCACCAGCCCGGCCTTCATCGTGATCAAGGCGGCAAGCGAGTTCAAAGACAAAACCACTGCCATCAATCAGCTTTGGCAGACCGACTTTACCTACCTCAAGGTTTTGGGCTGGGGGTGGTTCTACCTCAGCACCATACTCGACGATTACAGCCGCTACATCATCTCGTGGAAACTCTGCACAAACATGAGAGCTGCAGACGTGACTGACACGCTGGACTTGGCATTGCAGGCATCAGATTGTGACCAGGTTCACGTCATCCACAAGCCACGCCTGCTCAGCGATAACGGTTCAAGTTACGTCTCGGGCGATCTGGCTGATTGGTTGCAGGACAAAGGCATGAAGCACTCACGCGGAGCGCCATATCATCCCCAGACACAGGGCAAGATCGAGCGATGGCATCAAACATTGAAGAACCGCATCCTGCTGGAAAACTACTTCTTACCCGGCGATCTCGAAGCTCAGATCGAAGCCTTCGTAGACCACTATAATCACCAGCGCTACCACGAGAGCCTGAACAACGTCACACCTGCCGACGTCTACTTCGGACGGGACAAAGCTATTCTACAACAGCGAGAAAGGATCAAACGAAAGACGCTCGAAGCGCGCCGCTTGCATCACAGGCAACGCGCCGCATAATCAAACCAACCAGATGAGCCAAACGCTCTCTTAGTTTAGGCCCCCTTTGGACCCAAAAACTCTGCCGACGCACATTCACATTCCAGGAGATAGTGGCTGGGTCGCTTTCCGAGGCGAGCCATGGACTCCTCTACCCACCTAGAAAACTGATCCGGGGAAGGGATCACTGGTATAATGTGCTGTTCAGGGGCGTTGATCATGGAAGCCTCTCGTTATGAATGTATCACGTTAATCATAATTGAATATGATTAACAATCTTAAAATACGTAAACTTCACGATATTGATGAAACCTGTAAAAATATGCAGGTTGCGAAAATCATGTTGCAGCATGATAAAGTGCCTTTAGAGCGTTAGGATCATGGGGTATGGGATGCCAGAGACTGATTGGGAGCGGCGGCGTAGGAACATACGTGTGCTTATGGCGGTCGCAGGGACTAACCCTACAAACCTCGCCGAGAGTGTTGGGCTGTCACCCAACACGCTCTCCAAATTCACGAATGGCAGTACTCAGCACCTTAGTGAGCGTTCGCTAACGCTTGTGGTCAAGGCTCTCGGCCTAACTTCGGCAGCAGACCTGGATACAGACAACCCGATAAATGACCCGAAAGTAGTTCTTAGGCGGCTTATTGATGATCTGCCGCCTGAGATGCTTCCGGGGCTTCTGAAGGAGCTTGAGGTTCGCTTCTCTGAACTTCTTCAGAAGTAGGAATTTCACCTAAAAAAGCAATCGCCTCGAAGAGCGCTGCCTTTGGCAGTCGCTCCATTAGGCGTTCCAAATCGCTCTGTTCGGTCTTCATACTAGAATTGTCGTTCGCATTGACATTTATGAATTTCATATTCTATTATGAAAAAACACCTTATAGATGAGGCTATTTGAATGACTAACTTCATGCAAGAGGCATTTTCCGGATACGGCTACGTTATTCTGTCCCCTGGCGAGCGGCCTAGTGCGGCGGATACCAACTTTGGTAGTGGCTGGCATGAGAAATACTTCTCCGAGCGACTTTACACAATTGACCCGATTTTTGGGTTCCACAAGCAATGCGGCGGGCGATCCGGGGCTAAACTCCTCTCCAGTGAAGAAATGAATACGCCCCTTCATGAGGAGGCTAGGGTCTACGGGGCTGACAGTAACTTCATTTCAGTATCAGCGATTGGTTGCAGTCTGATGGTGTTGGGAGGGGTGAACCATGACCTTGATGAGCGGGCCGTACCGGATTTGCACCGATCCTGTCAGTCTGCCCATCGCGCAGTCCTACTGAAAAGGATCGACGGTTTGAGCGATACTCAAATCGACTTTATGGAGATGTGCGAAGAGGGCTTATTGGACAAGCAGATTGCAAGCGAACTGGGCGTGTCCCCGTCCGCCGTCGCGCAAAGAAAAAAGGCGATTTGCGCCAAGGTTGGGACCGGAAATTTCAGGACGGCCTTGTCTCTATATTCCGCGAGGAAGTGGAGCGGGGTCGTGCCGTTATTATAAGGCTGTTTATTGTGGTCGCACATATTAAGTTATGATAAAGATAATGTAATGATGATATCTACGCATTTGGTTGACCTGACGATCCCAAGTTCTAGAGTTGATTTGTACTCTGGCTGTCTGCAGCTTCGGCGCGACGTTTTCATTACAAACATGGGGTGGAATTTGCACCAAGTTCATGGGTGCGAGTTTGACCAGTATGATATTCCGGCCTCTATTCACATAGCCGCGACGGAAGGCGACGAACTGGTGGGCTGCATTCGGCTCCTCAGGACCGACAGCCGACACAGCGGTACGACATACATGATCCTGGACGCTCACCGGGGTAAGATACCCAATTTACCCGGTGGCATTTTGGAAGAAGAGGTGAGTTCCAGCGACGCTTGGGAAGCCTCTCGGCTAGCGATATCCCCTCTCGTGCCGACCGAAAGTAGAAACGCTCTACTCGTGGCCCTAGTAAATGCGGGTCGGTCCCACATTGTGGAGAGAGGCGGCGCAACAATGCTTGGAATGATGAGCCCCGTATTCCTCCGGGTTTTCCGCCGTGCTGGTTTCAATGTCCACCAATTCGGCCCCGTGGCCGAGCAGAGGGACGGAAAGATTTGCGTTCTCCGGTGGGATTTTCTTGAGCAGTAGAGCAGTTTCCGTCAAAAGATGAGCGCAATCGCATCCTAGTTCCGACGCCCGCGAAACTTAACATAATGGGCGTTATCAGTGCTCGAGGCGGTCACAAATATGGGGTGCGGTGCCTGCAATGCTGCGGTCAGCCCCAACGGCGGCTATGCGCAGATAACGGAGTTTGCAAAGGTTGGCCCGTTTGCCGACAGCGGTCTTTCGTCTAGGCTACGGCGAAGGTCGGTTCAGAGCCCATAGGAGAAGTGATGATTTTTCGCTGCGTGCGCATGCAGCGAAGGAAATCCGGCAGATTCACATTCGTTTGCGCCGCCACACGGCGAAAGGACCGGTCATTGCAAATGGCCCTCCGATCAAGCCGAAGGACTTTCAGATGAGTAACAGAAGGAGCCTATGCAGCGGCTCGCCCCGCCAACCAGGCGCAAAATTGCGCGGGTTGTTTCCTCGACCATTTGACGACATGAAAGCCGCCCACGCGCATGTCGCCACCGAACACAAGAAAGGCAACGCCGTCATGACTGTCAGGGGGTGCGTTCCAACCACGGTATTGGCTTGTGACCACGGCGGATTTTGCGACAACGCAGGTTTACAAGAAATTATCAGAGTGGCTGAAATCAGAAGTGAAACGAAGCATAGGCACGCAGGTTGGCCATGCAATTGAGTAATGCCGATTTTCTCCGGTAGCGGCATTTGAGTGGTCCAAGTTCGGCACGCATCCTGAATTTAAGCAGCTCAGCACTTTTCTGACATCAATGTGATCTGATCGCTTCCAGTTCGGCGCGTTCCTTTGCCTCCACTCTCTTGGCAATTGTTTCCAGATGCGAGATTGCCACATCGACCCGACGCGGTGAAAATCTGCGATCGGGGCGCACCAGATGGATTGATCGATCCCTATGCCAAAAATTCTGAAGAACCGGAACGACTGCGCCGGTTGCAAATGCGTCACCAAACCCCGCAAGCGCCATATAGGCAACACCGAGATCACGCATGCATGCGTCTAAAATCGCCGGGCCCGCGTTCAGACTTAACCGTCCACGAACCATTACGTCCAGCTGCTTCTTATTCTCAGAAAATCGCCAAAACTTGGCGTTCGTCAAAAGGCACTGATGGTCCTTCAGATCTCTTGGGTGCCGAGGAACACCGTGGGCCTTGAGATAATCCGGTGAGACCGCCGCGACCCTTGTCCGGGAGGATAAGGGTTTTGCGATCAGACCACTGCTTTGCATAGGGCCAGCCCTGATCGCAAAGTCGTACCCTTCGCTTAGAATGTCGACTTGCCGGGGGCTAAAGTCGATTTCAATCTCGATGTCTGGATGTTGTGCGGCCATTTGGTTCAAGGCGGGACCGACAACCTGATCAGCAAAGGAACCTGACATGGAGGCGATGCGCAGGCGACCCTCCAATTTGCGTTGGGTATTTGATACTTCCTGAAATGCCTTTTCAAGATCGTCTGATATCTTTTCAGAGCTTTTTCGAAGCTGTTCACCTGCAGTCGTTAGCCGAACGGATCGCGTGCTGCGCTGGAACAGCTTGATTCCAAGCCGTGCCTCAAGCCGTCCAACTTGACGGCTGACATGTGCCACAGAAACGTTCAATGCGCTTGCTGCCCCGGTAAACGTACCGGCGCGCGAAACTGCTAGAAATTCACTCAACCCGTCCGAGTTCATTATTACCACCGAGTAATAGTGTTTTGATTATTGGGCGGATACCGCATTCAAACAGAAACAACAATATAGGGTGAAGATCAAACAACGGAGCACAGATCAATGACCAAAAATCTCTTCGATCCCATCCAAGTGGGTGACTACCGCCTTAACAACCGGATTTTCATGGCCCCCATGACGCGCGCGCGCGCTGGTGCCTCTGGGGTTCCCAACGAAATGATGGCGACCTATTACGCGCAGCGCGCCAGTGCCGGGCTCATTATCTCAGAAGCCACGGCAGTTTCGCCGCGTGGTGATGGCTGGCCGGGTGCGCCCGGCATTTACACAGACGCGCAGCAAGCGGGATGGGCATCCGTCGCGGATGCAGTGCACGATCGAGGCGGACGCATCTTCCTTCAGATATGGCACATGGGTCGTGCAGTCCTGTCTGAAAGCATAGGCGGGCAAAGGGCCCTTGCTCCCTCTGAAATCGCTGCAGAGGGCGAATTGCCCAACAGCGAGGGCATCCCGACGGCCTTCGATACTCCGGAAGCGATGTCTGTGGATCAGATCGACGAGGCGGTCGCAGAGTTTGCCTCTGCTGCACGCCGTGCCATTGATGCTGGTCTGGACGGCGTTGAACTTCATGCCGCCAACAATTTTTTGATTGATGCCTTTTTGCGCGATGGAACGAATAAGCGCGATGATGACTATGGCGGATCGCTGAAGAACCGCAGCAGGTTTTTATTGGAGGTTGTCGACGCGGTTGTGGCCGAGATTGGTGCAGGCAAGGTAGGCGTTCGATTTTCACCGACAAACGCTGTTTTTGGAATCAGCGACAGCAATCCAGAAGCAATTTTTTCATTTGCAGCGCGACAGCTTTCAAAAAGAGAATTGGCCTACCTGCATGTGCTGGAACCGGCGCTCGATAGCGGAAGTCCGATGGTTGCTGGATTGCCTTCTGTCGCCCCGGCACTACGGGATGTTTATGATGGGTTTATGATCCTCAATGGCTCTCTGACCCAGAAAACCGGAGCAGATGTTGTCGAAACCGGGCGCGCTGATGCAGTCGCATTCGGGGTGCCATTCATCGCTAACCCGGACCTTGCAGAGCGTTTCGCCAACGGTATCGCCCTGTCTGAACCGAAACCAGAGACCTTCTACAGCGGCGGCGCAGACGGGTACATCGACTACCCGAATGGGGGTCGTCTCACACCTGCAGACCAATGATCAAATTTGGGCCGGATGTTTTGATCCGGCCCAAACATTTCAAGTGGCACTTGCGATCCACTGCGATCTCACATCTGAACGTTGCCGGGGCCGATTAGACTGGAGTTCCGCCTTTTGGGCTGGGCCGCACAGCACCCTTAATTGATGTGCTTATCTGTCCGAAGGCGCTCAACCATGAAGTCAACAAATGCTCTGACTTTGCCGCTGACCATGCGGCCTTCTTGATGGACGACATGGATTGGCATCGATGGCAATTCGAATTCTTCTAGCACTGGTTTCAATTGCCCTGCTTCAATGAACGGAGAAACTTGATAAGATAGCGCTCTCGATAGGCCCCATCCCCGCAGTGCCATTTCTATTGCGGCATCGTTTGTGTTCATCTGCACGCGTGGTTTAACGTGAACTGAACTCCGCGCACCGCTGATTTGAAAATCCCACGCGTGAGACCCCGCAGCCGCCACAGACTGAATAAGAGCGTGATCTTTCAGGTTCTCCGGATGCGTCGGCAGCCCATGTTTTTCAATGTATTCGGGTGCCGCAAAAACAACCTGCCGAACTTTGCCGCAGCGCACCGCAGTGAGCGAAGAATCCGGCAACTCTCCAATTCGGATGCCAACATCCAGTCCTTCATCAATCAAATTCACGACGCGATCCACGTACACCGTTCGGGCGTCAACATGCGCGTATGTGTTGAGGAACTCGCCAAGCGCAGGTGTTACGAACATGCGGCCAAACAGAACCGGGGCCGTAATGCTCAACGCGCCTCGCGGTTCAGAATGTGACCCAACAGCCGCGTTCTCTGCCTCTTCCAATTCAAGTAGGATCCGCCGTCCATCAGCCAGAAACCTTTTGCCTACATCTGTGAGCCCGATTGAGCGGGTCGTACGCATAAACAGACGGGCCCCAAGATGTTCCTCTAGCATCGAGATGTATCGCGTGACTGCGGGCGGGGACATGCCCAGCCGGCGCGCAGCAGGTGCGAAACCTTGGCAGTCAGCCACCGCAATAAACACCTGAATGGATCGTAGTTTGTCCAATTAATTATTCCATATTATTGAATAATTAATTTACTAATACAAGTATTATGCAAATTCAAGGAATAGACTAACTCTTGTCCAACGAGTGACAGCCTCACAAACGAACAGGAACATCCCATGCCACGCGCATTCGCAGAAATTAGTTTTACACCTTCCGTTCTTGCCCTGCAGACACAGAACGGTTCGGCGCAAGGGTATTCCAAGTTTCTTCATCCGGACGCTGAGCGTGGTGATCGGATCGGCCCCGCTGAAGCAGAGTTTATTGTCGGAAGGGATGGCTTTTACCAAGCCACGGTTTCAGACTCTGGATGGCCTTATGTGCAGTTTCGTGGCGGACCTGCGGGGTTCCTTAAGGTGCTGGATGATCGAACGATTGCCTATGCTGATTTTCGGGGAAACCGCCAGTATCTGAGCGCAGGCAATCTTGCGGAAAATGATCGCGTCTCAATGATCTTGATGGACTACCCAAATCGGCGAAGGCTCAAGGTTTGGGGCCGCGCAAAGCTGACCGCGGCAACCGAAAATCCGGAACTGATAGCCCAACTTCAGGACACGTCCTACCGCGGGCGACCAGAACGCGCTGTGGTCATAACGATTGAGGCGCTTGATTGGAACTGCCCGCAACACATCCCACAGCGGATGACCCTGGAGGAGCTGGAACCGCAACTTGAAACCATACGCACCGAACATTCGCGTCTGAAATCAGAGAACGAAGAACTAAGAACTGCGCTTGGTCTGAACGACTGATCAGCGCCTCACATTCACCCCACCAAAAAAGGAAACCAAAATGACCAATCCGATTAAGTCGGCACTCTGCGCGAGCTTTCTGGCTTTGACTCTTGCATCCCCCAATATCGCCGCGTCATCCGCCTTCGCGGTTGAAACCAACGCCATGATCGATGTGACACAAACGTCGTTTCACTCGGAAATCATTGATGGAATCAGGATCGCATATCGTGAGGCTGGTGATCCGGCCAAACCAACGATCTTGCTTTTGCATGGCTTTCCAACGTCGTCACACATGTTCCGCAATCTCATCCCCGAGCTTGCTGCCAACTACCATGTCATTGCGCCAGACTATCCCGGTTTCGGGGCGTCAGACATGCCATTGGCAGAGGAGTTCGATTACTCCTTCGCCAAGGTCGCGGAGATGATGACCACACTTTTGGATCGCAAGGATGTCAACAACTACGCGGTCTATTTGATGGATTACGGCGCGCCTGTCGGCTTTCGAATGTTTGCACAACATCCGGAGCGGGTGTCGGGCTTCATCATCCAGAACGGCAATGCCTATGAGGAAGGTCTGCGCGAATTCTGGGATCCGATCAAAGCCTATTGGGCTGAACCCTCAACCGAAAATGGCGAAGCACTGCGCGGGTTTTTGGGAATGGAAGCGACGAAATGGCAATTCACCCATGGCACGCAAAACCCTGACGCGATCAGCCCTGACAATTTCTGGCACGTTCAGTACCTGCTGGATCGTCCAGGCAATCAAGAGGTCCAACTGGCCATGTTCCTCGACTACGGTACCAACGTAGCTGAATACCCAAAATGGCAGGCGCTGTTTCGTGAATATCAACCGCCGACATTGCTGATGTGGGGTAAGAACGACCATATATTCCCTGCCGATGGCGCACATCCGTACAAGCGCGACCTGAATAACATTGAGTTCCATTTGCTCGACACCGGCCACTTCGCGCTTGAAGAATTCGGCATCAATATCGCGGCTGGGATGATCGAGTTCCTAGATCAAAATACTACCCCATAACACGCCAGAGGAACCGGCAGATACCGCGCCCTTCAAAGAGGTGCGGTATCCAGCCTGGCTGACAAAACCAAAGGAAATACCATGCCCACGATTTCTCATCCAACAAGTGCAGGAGTCCCATTTTGGAAACGGTTTTATCGAGCCATTGCCGCCTATGAGGACGCGATGGATTTTGATCCCACTGAGCGTGCGGTTGCGGCTCTTCAAAAGAGAACAGCCGTTTTGGAGGAGAAAGTGGCCAAGCTTGAGGCCATTTGTCACGACGTTTCACACTCATAGAAAAGACGGCTCCCCGTGGCAGGAACGCCTCCGCTCACGTAATTTATCTGGAGAATACCGATGGAAACCCTTGAAATATTTGGCGTTCAGTTTGTCTTGAGCGTAATTGTCTTCGCTTTGATTGCAAAATGGTATGCCGCACCCTGGCTTGCTCATAAATCTAAACAAGTTGCTTTAGGGTTGCTGATCCTTCCACACGCATTCCGCCACATCGGACTCACATTCTTGACACCAGCAGGCGTCAAGGAGGGCATACCAAGCACCTTTGCCACTGCCGCAGCCTATGGTGATTTTGCCAGTGGGATTCTTGCGATACTTGCCTTGATTGCTTTGCGGAGAAATTGGCCCGTGGCCATGGCGTTGGTTTGGGTTTTTAGCCTAGTAGGTATTGCCGATTTGCTCAACGCGTTGCGGCAAGCAGAAGCTGTCCCTTACTTTGCCGCTGTTTGGTACATCCCGACATTCCTGGTGCCGTTGTTACTAATCACACATGTCATGATTTTTGCACGCTTGCTTGGCGGCGACATGGCCAATTGCGCCGCCCCGTGTTCACCGTCCATCCGGGATTCGAGCGGGGCAACGAGAGTGTCAAAAAGTGTTTGCCTAACTGTCAGCTCTGATCCTCTCGTCTTCCCGACACGACGAGCCACCACGCAAGAAGCGGAAAGCCAATGAGTTCCAGTGCAATTGACGGGGCAATTGCCGCGCTGAATATCACACCGCTGTCGATGTCACTCAGCCGGAATAGGCCCGCGATCGCGATCATCGCCGACAGAATGATCAATGTTGGGCGGAACGTACGCATCGCAAGACCGCCGATTACGAAGGTGGCACCGACACCAAACCAGATACCACCAATGAACCTTATGTGGCTATCCTGAGCGTGGAATATTGCAGCATCCATGATCGCCACGAAGTCGCGTGTCGATTGCCAGCCGAGTGTTTTGATCCCACCTAGACCAACGTTCAGTCCTAGAAAGATGATGGCTACGCCGACAATGGTGACAACCAGATTCAGTAAATTGATCTTTTTCATTTCCATGTTCCTTGAGGGAGTTCTGCTGGGTATCTATTTTATTTAGTACGCGTTCCATATTAATGTAGCCTTGACAACGCAAGCATTATTTGTGACGCGTGCTAAAATACTATTGGAGAACCCAACCCATGGCTAAGACCGCAGGCAGGCCGCCCCGCAGCGAGAGTGACATTGCGGAGTACAGATCAAAGATCGCAAAGCAAGCACTCGCGATCTATCGCGCAGAAGGTTTTGATGCGGTTTCGATGCGCCGTCTTGCCAAGGAGGTCGGATGTGCCCCGATGACGATCTATGCGCATTTTGAGGGCAAACACGATATTCTACGATATCTGTGGGCGGATGTTCTTGCCGACATGTCCAGCGAAATTCAAGGAAAATTAGAACGGATCGATGCACCGGCTGAACGTCTACAAATGGCTGCGCAGACTTTTGTATCTTATTGGGTCGATCATCCCGACCATTTTAGGCTCGTCTTTATGTCGAACGACGTAACGCGGTCGGACGTCAGCACATTTGTCATGGACGAAGAAACGTTGGCACACTTTCAGATGTTTTCGGATCTGGTGCAGGACATTCTTCAAAATGAGAGCAACGTCAAAGCAAGCACCGACACACTGATATCTGGAATGATAGGCATCGCACTTTGTCTCAATACGATCCGTGACTACCCTTGGACCTACGCTAAGATGATGACCGACAGATTGCTCACGGGCATTATCTCCCCTGTCGATACTGCGTCCTGAAGTTAACCCCGCCTCAGTTCTTCTGCCAGAAAATCATAGACCCTGCGAATGCGGCGGCTTGTTGAGAGTTCTCGGTGGGCGACAAGCCAGATCGGGAAGATGAGCGGTTCGAGATCAGGGAGAACGCGGCGCACGATGGGGTCCGCGTCGCCGATATAAGCGTCCAGAATGCCGATAGCCGCTCCCTGGCGCACAAGTTCCCACATAACCAGATAACTTTCGGTAAGAAGCGGAAAGTTCGCCTCAGTCAGGCCAAGCCCGAGCGTGTTGAGACCTTTGAGCATCATGCCGCCATGATCCATATTCACGAAGTCAGCGTGACGCAGATCGTAGGGCTTCGTTGGGTTACCTATCTTTTCAATATAGTCCGGTGTTGCATAAAGCACCGCATCAGCATCGCCGATCCTTTTGGCGATTAGATCGGGTTCGGTGGGCCGGAAATTGCGGATGGCGATATCGGCCTCGCGGCGACGAAGGTCGCTGGCATGATTGGCCACGACAATCTCAACCTGAATGCCGGGTTCCATGATGCGTAATTTAGCAATGATTGGCGGTAACAGCACCACGGCATAGGTCTCGCTGGCCGAGATGCAGATCGTGCCTTCTAATGCTTGCGATTGGCCGAGAGCCGTCATCGAGACACGACCTGCAGCCTCTCCCATGTCGCGTACATGGTCCAGCAGTTCTAACCCACTTGGCGTGAGTGTGAGGCCGCGACCGACACGCTCAAACAAAACGATTCCCAGTTCCTGCTCAAGCCCGTCTACCTGACGCCCAAGAGTTGGTTGGGCCATGCCCAATGCACGCGCGGCGGCTGACAACGATCCTTCCTCAGCCGTGACCAAGAAAGCCCGTGCTTTGTTCCAATCAAATTTTACCGAGCGCCAATCCATGCAAATATGCATATCAAATCACAGGATTTGGTCAATTCGCATAGTTGCACGGACGCACTAAACCGAAGTCAACATCTTTACGCCGACCCCCGAAATTCGGTTTTGCCCAAAAGCACCAGTCGCGCTTTGGCCCATGAAAGGAAATCCCATGTCGAAGGACATTCAAAACACATTGAACCTGAAAGATGCCCGCATTGCAGGCGCGCTCTACCTCACCATTGCCGTTTGCGGCGGTTTCAGCATTGGCTATGTGCCGGCGCAAATCGTCGTAACAGGAGATGCCTCGTCCACAGCTGCCAATCTGATGGGCCAGCTTGGGTTGTTTCGATTGGGCGTGCTTGCAGATAGCGCGGTCATCCTGCTGGAGATCGCGATCACGGTTATCCTTTATCAGATGTTTCGCACCACCAGCCCAAGGCTTGCCCTTATCGCGATGGTATCCCGTTTGGGTATGATCGTCGTCATGGCGATCAACCTGTTGTTGTGGGTTATGCCCTACGTGCTGTTGACCCAACCAATGGGGCTTGACCCGACTGACAGTCTGGCCTTTGCGCAAGTCTTTTTCGAGGCGCATGCCCTTGGTATTTACGTCTGGCAGCTTTTCTTTGGCGCACATTTGCTGGCCCTTGGATGGATTATCCTGCATTCCAGATTGGTGCCGCATCTACTTGGCTGGGGTCTGTTTATCGGGGCGTTTGGCTATCTGATCCAAGGCCTTGTTGAGCTGACGTTCACTGATGTTGCAGCACTGGACATCACCATTATCGGATTGCTCGTGATTGTTACGATCGCGGAGCTTGGGTTCGGGTTTTGGCTGCTTATCCGTGGCCTGCGCGGCAATACTGCCCAAACCGTTTCCACTCCTCGGACAGCTTAAGGAGCTTTTGAAATGTATGCCTATACTTATACTGAATACGGCGGCCCCGACGTTTTGAATTTCGTTGAACTGCCAACCCCAACACCTAAAGCAAACGAAGTGCTGATCCGTATTGTTGCAACCACCGTCAGTGCGGGTGACTGGCGAGCCCGCAGCTTGACGATGCCCGCTGGGTTAGGACTTGTTGGACGACTTGTCTTCGGCATAACGCGCCCTCGCAAGCCAGTTCTTGGAACTGATCTATCCGGCGTAGTCGAAGCCATCGGTGCAGATGTGACCACTTTCCAACCTGGGGATGCTGTCATCGGTTTTCCAGGCGCAGGATTTGGCGCGCATGCGGAATACATCACGATGCCAGCCGATGGAAAGGTCGTCCGCAAACCTGAAACCCTGAACTTCGAGGAAGCAGCAGCCATCCCATTTGGGGCCACAACCGCATATGATTTTCTGATCAATAAGGGGAGATTACGCGCAGGTGAACGGGTTCTGATCAACGGGGCGTCCGGATCTGTCGGCTCTGCCTGCGTGCAACTCGCCAAGCACTTCGGGGCCGAAGTGACGGGCATCTGCAGCGCCACAAATGTAGATCTCGTGCGTAACATCGGGGCCGACCATGTCATCGACTACAACACGCAAGACTTTACCAAAGAAGGCCCGCAATACGACATGGTCGTGGATACCGTTGACACAGCACCTTGGGACCGGGCGCGGCACGCCTTGGTGCCAAACGGTCGTATGCTGCTGATCGCAGGATCTACATCCGACATGATCTTGGGTTGGCTCAAGGCCCGGTTGCGCGGCAAGCGTCTGATTGGCGGTGTGGCGTCAGAGTCAGTCAATATCCTGCGCAAAGTCGTTGATCTCGCAGCTGCCGGAGATTTCCATCCGGTCATCGACCGAAGCTTTGATTTTTCCCAAATGATTGCCGCGCATACCCATGTCGATACTGGGCACAAGAAGGGCAACGTCGTTGTGACGATCAAATCTCAAAGTAACGCGCATTTCCATGATGACGAAGATCTTCAAATGGCAGAGACAGCTCATGTCTGATGCACACAGTTTTAGGATCATTGGCCTGTGCATCTTGGCGGCATTCCCACTTTTCGGAGTTGGCCAAGCCCTCTTGGGCAGTGAGTGGCACTGGCTTGGCCTGCTCATGTGCCTCGGCAATTCCGTGGCCGTGATTACCATCGGACTTCTGATGCGCCCGATGATCGCGACAACAGCGCCACGCAGCGGAGGCATCTATCTCTCGGCGCGTATAGCTGAAGGCTTGTTGTTGGGCATATCGGTCATGGCACAACAGGGCAGTTTCATTGGATTGACGACATCAGCCGACACCTTTTATCAACTCGGCATGATAGCACTCGGCCTTGGCAGCTTACCTATGTGCCTCTGGCTGATCCGGTCGAAGTTTGTTCATACTGCGCTCGGAGCGTTGGGTTTCATCGGCTACGTATGTCTCGTCGTCGCGATGATTGCCGCAGCATCCAATTTTGAGACAGCGTCGATGCTACTGCTGCTCCCCGGTGCCGCGTTCGAGGTAATGTTTGGCCTCATTCTTGTACTGCGTGGCCCAGGGAAGTGAGCGCAACGGTTTGCACTTTAGGCCAACCCGTCCGAAAGCCCGCCTTTCGTGTTTTTTGCGAAAGGCGGGATCGTGGCGGCCGCGCCCTCTTGGTCTCTGTTGAGACTTTCGTCATGACTGCCACAAGCGGCGGCCCTGGCTCTGACCCTCGGTTTGAGCGGATAGGCGACGGTTTGGTCAGAAACGTCTGACGATAGGAACCCATTGCTTGGGGCTTCAACAGGCATCGATCAGGCGTAGGCACGTTTCCTTTTGCACGCCCAAGAGCCGACACCAAGCAAGACGATCAAGACAGCAGTCGTCGTTAAGCCTGATTTTAAAATGGAAGCGACACTTGCCGCCAAGACAGTGTTGGCTGATATTTCAGGCCAACTCAGGATCATGACGCAGATGCCGGCGTTCTCTAAATAGTCAGCGATAGCTGCCACAATCGAAAACCAAGTTCCAATTCGAACAAGCTTTTGACTTACGTCTCGTGAACCAAGCCATTTGAACAATGATACTAAGGTCAGCGCCATCAGAGAGGGATAAACTAGATCAAGTGGAATTTGTCGCGTGAGATAGTACCACCTTCCACTGGTTTCCAAGGCATCGATCAGCGAATTTGCCAATTCAGCCGAATATCCGCCGGGGCGCATGTCGAAAGGGCGAAGGCCGGATACGGTCTCGATGTGCGCCAGAGTGCCAAAGATCATCAGC
Source organism: Phaeobacter sp. SH40 (assembly GCA_965641885.1). GTDB lineage: Bacteria > Pseudomonadota > Alphaproteobacteria > Rhodobacterales > Rhodobacteraceae > Pseudophaeobacter. The sequence continues at coordinate 1,726,304 of OZ282574.1, forward strand.
AGATAGATTCCGGCGGCAGCGAGACCGAAGAGTGCCGCTTGCCGCCCGTACTGCTTAGTTGGTATCGTCATATTCATTGGTTGTTCTCCTTACCGTTGGCACCGTCGTACTGAGCGCGAGCAAAGCTGGCATTATCGTTTGATAAGGAATTCGCGATTTGGACCTCTTTACCTTTCTGACATGTCCCCCGAACGCATTAAATAGAGACACAGCGCATGAGTTCGCGGCAGCATGGAATGTTGAATTTGTCGAAAAGGGGCGTCGCATTGCGACGCAAGGCGAACCAGATCCAATGGAGCACATCATTCTTGATGGGCGCGCCACGAGCCAAATTAGCGATCCAGAAGGCCGCAGCGTTTGCGTTAGCTTTAACGCAGGTCCGTGCGTGGTCGCACCAAATGTCGCGAGAACTAGAAACGGGACCTCGCTCGTATCAATAGATGTAGTTGCGGACGCGTTAGTTGCGCACATGGACAGCCGCGCTTTGACTGAGCTCATGTTGGTATCGGAGCCAATTCGCGAATGGGCAAACGGCATTTTGCAACAAGAACTGGCCCGTAAGGCTGACCGGGAGTGGTGCCTTGCTGCGCTTGGCGGGGCAGACCGCCTTGCGTGGTTTCGCGAAGATTTCCCGCGTCACGAAGGGCTCTTCGGCCATCATTTGATTGCATCTTTTCTCGGTGTCACACCGGTCACACTCAGTCGGCTTCGCGGTGCCGAGCGAAACACGGCGGTTGACTGAGGGTTCGATGGGGGGGACCTATTGCTAACAAAGCTGACAATGATAGCTGCCGTAGCAAAATGGCGTCTAGTCCGCATCGTAACAGTTCACGTTCGGTGCAGCGAAAGTGTGGTTTGGGAATGCCAAATTTTAACCATTCTTAATGGCCGCTCTGGTGAATTCGCTGCGTCGCCAAAAGTATTGCCGCCGCAACTACAAACGAATGCTGCGTCAGCAACATGGCCAAACGTGAATGTCAGGAAAGTCCGCACAGCAGACCTCGGTGCAAAGCGCAGCGAAGGTCTGGTTTCCGCCCGGTATTGTAAACGACGTGAACGGCCCGAGGTGTGGGGTGCTGCATGGACTGAGCCTCCCCCTTTGAAGTGGTCCGCCCCTATAGTTAGGAAAGCGGAGGACCAAGAATGGCGATTAAGAGACCCAAGCCCGAAGAGATTGTCGTTAAGTTACGGCAGGTTGAAGTCTTATTGGGGCAAGGCATGCCCCGGATTGATGCAATCCGGCAGATCAGTGTGACTGAACAAACCTATTATCGCTGGAAGAAGAAGTACGGTGGAATGGGCACGGAACAACTCAAGGAACTGAAGCGTCTTCAGAAAGAGAACGAGCGTCTTCGGCGTGCGGTTTCTGACCTGACATTGGACAAGTTGATCCTGAAAGAAGCCGCATCGGGAAACTTCTGAGCCCGTCACGTCGGCGGGCCTGCATTGACCTTGTGCGTAGTCAGCTCAAGGTTTCTGAGCGACGGGTTTGTCGCGTTCTGGGCCAGCACCGATCCACACAGCGTCGATTGCCACGTAAGCGTGCTGACGAAGAACGCTTGGTCGCTGATATGATCGAATTGACGCGCCAGTATGGTCGATATGGCTACCGCAGGGTTGCGGCTTTGCTGAGAGAGGCGGGCTGGCAGATCAACGACAAGCGGGTTGAACGCTTATGGCGACGTGAGGGGCTTAAAGTACCAATGAAACAACCAAAGAAGGGACGGCTCTGGCTGAACGATGGATCCTGTGTCCGGCTGCGTCCTGAGTACCGCAACCATGTCTGGTCATATGACTTTGTACATCACCGTACAGACGATGGCAGGGCATTCAGGACACTCAACATTTTGGATGAACGCAGTCGGGAATGCCTCGCGATCAGGGTGAAACGAAAGCTCAACTCGACTGAGGTCATCGACGCTCTCACGGACCTGTTCATCCTGCGCGGCGTTCCAGCTTATATAAGGTCGGACAATGGCCCTGAGTTCATCGCTGAGGCCGTCAGGGAATGGATCAAAGCCGTTGGAGCAAAGACTGCATATATCGAGCCAGGATCGCCATGGGAGAACGGCTACTGCGAAAGCTTCAATGGACGGATGCGAGACGAATTGCTCAACGGCGAAATCTTCTACTCGCTGCGGGAAGCCCAAATTATTATCGAAAGATGGAGGAACCACTACAACACCAAACGACCCCATAGTGCATTGGGCTATCGCCCACCGGCACCAGAGGCCATCGTGCCGATGGACCAAAGGCCAATCGTGCACTAACTTTCAATTTGGACCACTCAAGTGGGGCTGATCAGTGAACAGCGTAAAAGTCTGCTTCAAGAGTTAGGTGGTCTCTCCGGACTTCCCGGTTCTTCAAGCGCCGAGAGACTTGAAACCTGCCATGCCAAAACAATCTCAGACCTTTCAAAGGTTACTTTGAAAGGTTGCACAGTGAGTGCGAGAGCATTGCACAGGAATGGGTTGCATTCATCATGTGCCATCGCGTCCGATCCCTGCGGAACACTCTTGGCTGTTCTTCCTTGAGTGTGATCAGGCTGGCTCTCTTCCACAGTCATGTTCATGTGGGTCTCGCAATGCCCGCCAAAACAGTTTTTTGACATTGCATGCGCAGCGGTTCCTAGTCCTGTCATCAGGAATAGAAAAACAACGAATAGCGTCGTGGATATGTTGCAAAGGCACTTCACAAGGTGAGGCTATCTCAAACTATAATCCATTTCAATGCGAGCCAAGGTTCATGACACGCGTTGAGCCGCCAGGCTTGGCAGCGAGAAATCTAACTGATTGCACAGATGAATGTCCGCTTTGGGAGAGAGTTTGAGTTTTGCAAAGTGCGCTTCTCTAATTGGGTGTTTGGGTCAAGCTCGTTTTCCTTGTTCTCTGGGTCATTGTCACTCATCCGGGTCACACTTCTCTTCGCAGTCTGGTTGATGCTTTGATTGCACCGCTGCACGCATGTGTTGGATCGGCAGTGGAGAGCCTTACTTCCTGGCGCGCTTCAAGATGCGCTGCGAACTTTTTCGGCTTCTTCCACGAACCTCGTCCGGTGAGGACGACCCCGTTAGAATTGGGTAGTTGGCGTTTTAGATCATGCCGTGCCTCCCACCTGGTCCTGACGGAATTCCGTGCCATCAATCCACATGCGATGGAGCAGAACGGCTAACTTTCGCGCTACAGCAACAACCGCTCTGCGTCGACCCTTGGTACGCATCAAGCGCATTCCCCAAGACTTGATTTGCGATTGCGCCATACTTCGCATGAGCAGCGCATTGCCCGCTGCGTAAAGTGCAGCACGGACATCACTGTCCCCAGCCTTTGATATGCGGCCTGGGTTGTCATGTTCTCCCGATTGGTATCGTCGAGGCGTAAGTCCAAAATGCGCGCCCACCGTACGGGACCTTTTGAACCGCGTGGGATCATCGACAGCCGCTTTAAAGGTCAGTGCTGCAATGGGTCCAACTCCAGGAACCGTCATCAATCTCAGGCAGACCTCATCATGGCTAGCGGCCCGTTTGACCCGCCGGTCCAGCTCCAGATATTGCTGATACAGCGCTACCCTTGCGTCGAGTAGCGGGACAAGGGCATGTGCCAGAACATCATCCATTTCGATTATAGGACGCACGATACCATCAAAGCTGCCATGCGAGACGGATTTGGGCAGGCGGATGCCAAATATCTTCAACAATCCACGGGTTTCATTTGCCAGATCCATCGTCTTCTTAAGCAACGCCTTACGTGTACTGAGCAGCGCGCGAAGGCCATGAGCCTCTCGGCTCTTCATATGAACCGGGCTGAACCAACCTGTGCGCAGAACATGCGCGATGCCCCTAGCATCATTCTTATCGGTCTTGTTTCTCATCGCTGATAGGGCTGCGTTCACCTGCCGCGCCTCCATGCAAACCACATCAAAACCTGCAGCCTGAAGTCCAAAGTAAAGATGTTGGCTCATCGTTCCGGCTTCTAAGCCGACACGTTCTATCGGAAATTCGAACTCAGAAAGGCACTCTGTAATGTCATTGACCTCGCAGGCCAGCTCGCGCTCTAGAAGGACATTGCCCTTTGTATCCACAATACAGAGCGCACATGACCGAAGCGAAATATCGAGTCCAACAAAGTAGTCCATCATCTATCTCCCTTGTTCACAGCTATCCTGTGATCATACTGGGAACTCGACTGTGCGTCGGCAGAGTTTTTGGGTCCAAAGGGGGCCTAAACTAAGAGAGCGTTTGGCTCATCTGGTTGGTTTGATTATGCGGCGCGTTGCCTGTGATGCAAGCGGCGCGCTTCGAGCGTCTTTCGTTTGATCCTTTCTCGCTGTTGTAGAATAGCTTTGTCCCGTCCGAAGTAGACGTCGGCAGGTGTGACGTTGTTCAGGCTCTCGTGGTAGCGCTGGTGATTATAGTGGTCTACGAAGGCTTCGATCTGAGCTTCGAGATCGCCGGGTAAGAAGTAGTTTTCCAGCAGGATGCGGTTCTTCAATGTTTGATGCCATCGCTCGATCTTGCCCTGTGTCTGGGGATGATATGGCGCTCCGCGTGAGTGCTTCATGCCTTTGTCCTGCAACCAATCAGCCAGATCGCCCGAGACGTAACTTGAACCGTTATCGCTGAGCAGGCGTGGCTTGTGGATGACGTGAACCTGGTCACAATCTGATGCCTGCAATGCCAAGTCCAGCGTGTCAGTCACGTCTGCAGCTCTCATGTTTGTGCAGAGTTTCCACGAGATGATGTAGCGGCTGTAATCGTCGAGTATGGTGCTGAGGTAGAACCACCCCCAGCCCAAAACCTTGAGGTAGGTAAAGTCGGTCTGCCAAAGCTGATTGATGGCAGTGGTTTTGTCTTTGAACTCGCTTGCCGCCTTGATCACGATGAAGGCCGGGCTGGTGATCAGGTCATGGGCTTTGAGTATCCGATATATTGAAGCCTCTGATACAAAATAGCTTTCCTGATCGGTGAAAGAAACCGCCAGCTCCCTTGGTGACAGTTCCGTTTCCTGTAACGCCAGTTTGACAACCTTGCGCCGCACCTCGTCAGGGATACGGTTCCAGACATGCTTTGGCTTGGGAGATTGATCCTGTAGGCCAGCCTCGCCACGTTGCAAATAACGATCATACCAACGGTAGAATGTGGTGCGGGGAATGCCGAGTTTGGCCAGTGTCAGGCGTGCTGACAGATGTGATCCTTCGACCAACCGAATGATTTCAAGCTTCTCAGATGCAGGATATCTCATTCGTGGTCGCCCCCACCGTCGAACATGCTTTTTTTGAGCAAGCGAAGTTCGAGCGTTTGTTCCGCCACTACTTCCTTCAGATCACGGGCTTCGCGGCGCAGATCTTTGACCTCGTCAGTTGTAGCAGCACGGGCAGTATCGCCCGCCAACCGCTTTTTCCCGGCTTCCATGAAGTCCTTCGACCATTTGTAGTAAACGCCCTGGGAAATCCCCTCTCTGCGACACAGTTCAGAAATGCTGTCCTCGCCACGCAGACCGTCCAGAACGATCCTGATCTTTTCTTCGGATGAATAGTGCTTGCGCGTGGCCCGCTTGATGTCTTTGACGATCTTCTCGCCAGGGCTTTTGCGTGATCCTGTTGTCGTTCTCATCGTCCACTCCTCAGTGGTTACGATGAGCCAAGAACTCTCTCTTATCAAATACGGCTATTTGGACCCATAAGCGCTGACGTCAGACAGAACTCGACCTCAAAATAGAGGTAGCCCAATTACGCATACTTCCTGCCCAAATCCGCGATCAGGTCCAGGGACTGCGTCTACAGTAAAGGCGGATTGCAGACATTAGCTGCACCAGCATGGATAATTCCACGACAGCGCGAAAGCGGTCATTCAAAGGTCCAGACTGCAGATTTGGTTGCTCCAGCCTGTATCAAGGTCAGCAATGCGCAGATTGCGATCTTTGCAAAGTCGGGTTCACCGGCGTTTAGGATTTACATGATCGGTCAAAATCTGTCGTCCGTGCGAAACACGACTTATTACCACGCCCAACCCTTAGTGGACATTGCTTTCCAGCGCGTTTGGCAGGCAATTGCCGTTTGTTGTGCTAGTGCGGACGCGGAATCAGAACGAGAAAACAAGATGCTAATGTCATGATTTCATTGTGATATGGCATTAAGGAAAAGTAACCTAAGAAGGGGCGGCTAATTGACTTAGAAAAGGGGACGCCTCTCAGCCACGGTCTAATAGTAAGCACCCGTTAGGATAGAACGACACCTCAATTTGGCAATACGGACCAAAATATAGTTCTATTTATTTTTTGATCTGAGAAACCCTGCACGCCCAGGCCCAGGGGCAAGGAATGCATCCCAGCGGCTTTTCCAGATGATGAAATTTCACTCAACCAAATTCGGATACGAATTCTCAACCCAAAGGCAGTAGTGTCGGCGGTTCAATCTCCTCAAGGCCAGCGGAAGCCGTTGCAACCGCTGTGAGCAAATCTATCGCAAAGGTGACACTGCATGACTGATACGCCGCCCGTAAATCGCCGGTTCTGGCCGCTTTCCAGCATCGGTGCCAAGCTTGTCTTCACACTTCTGGTGATGGGGGCCTCTACAGCGGGTGTCGGAGTACTGGTCACGACGGTGTTTACACGTGTCTCCGATGACATGTCGATACTGACGCGCGATATGCTGCCACAACTGGAAGTCAGTGCCCGGCTGACTGATGCCACTGGCCTGACCCGAAATGTGATGACCAATATTCTTCTTGCCCGAGATGTCGCCGATCTGAACGCCGGCCGTGCGCAGGCGGAGGTCGCCGACGCGCAGCTGCGAAAGGGAATCGCAGACCTGCCCAGCGAGCAGCGCCCTGCCTACGAGGAAGCAGCCACCAATACAGAACAGTCCCTCGATGCCCTGATGACAGCCCGCGAAAACACCTTCTTCAGCGAGGACCGGATTGCGGCGCAGATCGAAGCACTGCAGGAGAACGGTTCCAATCTGCAAACACACCTCATGGCTGCGGCCGAAGAGGCCTACTCACATCTGAAATCGGGCGGTGAAGAGACCATGTCTGCGATCGAAGGCTCGCTGACGGTGCTGGTGGAGGAGCATTTTGCCAATCTTCAAAGCCTGCTGGAAGCCCAGTCTGAAATCAACCTTTTGTCGGGCGTGGCAATGGCTCTGGGGCAAACCCGCGAGCCGACCCTGAAACAGGCCCTGTCTCGAATTGCCGAGACATCAAATGCGCAACTGGCCGATCTGCCGGAACGACTGATGGAGATGGACGTGGATCCGGTTGAGGCAGAAGTGGTCAAAAATGCACTGACCATTTTTAATTCTATGATGACCGCCAAGCGAAGCGTGCAAAAAGAGTTGCGGCCGCAGGTTCTGGACAACCGTCAGGCCAGCGCCAATGTGCTGACACGTGCTATTGAAGACATGATTTTTGTCCTCGAAATCGTCGCAGAAGAAACCCATGAAGAAAGCCGCGGTTCAATTCAGAGTTTGTTGGACAATGAAATCGGCGTCCTGAACCAGCTGCTGGAGATGAACACCCAGGTCAACGCTCTTCAGGTGGCTGCCTTGCAGGTGTTGGCTGCGGATGACATCGAGAAAATTCAGACAGCCAGTGCCCCATTGCATGCCGCTGCTGCAGCGCTGATGGCGTTTCGGGACATTGGCGACGGGGCGATTGCTGCGGATCTTGAAGGTATTGCTGCCGGTGCCGACCCGGACACTGGGCTTGCTGTCTCGCGCATTGCAACCATTCAGGCGCAGACCGAAACGGTAGCTGCTTCAAGACAGGCCGCGAGCGCTGTCGCGGATATCGCCTTGCGCGCGGCAAGTCTTAGCGCGGACAACCAAAGCGCCATCGCCGATATGGCCAGATCGGTGTCTCAGGACGTGCGAGGATCTCGGCAAAATATGCAGACCCTTTGGGGCGTGTCTATTGCAGTATTGCTGGCGGCCCTGATTCTTACGCGCCTGTTGATCACCAGGCCGCTGGCGCGGATCAGTCAGACGACGGAAAAACTGGCAGCGGGGGATCTCAAAGCCGTGACCGGCTTCAACCGTTCCAGCACCGAGATTTTCCGCATTGCTAAAGCTCTTTCCGTCTTTCGCAATGGTCTGGTTGAAAAAGAAGAGATGTCGCGGGCTGCGGAAGAGGAGCGTCGCAAGCACCTAGCGCAACAGACTGCCGCCGTCACCGCCATTGGCAAGGGGCTTGAACAATTGGCTGAAGGCAATCTGACAGTGCGGATCAGTGATCCGATGGCCGATGGCTATACAAAGCTTCGAGACGATTTCAATGCAGCCCTGGATACGCTGGAAAACTCAATGCGCAGCCTCAGCCAAAGTGGTCAGTCGACCGCCAGCGGTACTTCGGAAATTTCCAGCGCAGCCCGTGATCTGTCCGCTCGCTCTGAAAGTTCAGCCCAGACACTGGCGACAACGGCAGCCGCCCTCAACGAGCTCGCCGTATCAGTGGAAAGCACTGCACAGGCCTCCGGCGAGGCCGCGACCTCGGTTGAAACAGCCCAGAAAAACGCAAGCGACAGCCTGGAAGTGGTCAACCGCACCTTTGAAGCGATGGAAGCGATTAAGGACAGCTCTCAGAAGATTTCCAGGATCATCGACGTTATCGACAGCATCGCTCAGCAGACCAACCTCCTCGCGCTAAACGCCGGGGTTGAAGCCGCACGGGTAGGTTCTGTGGGACAGGGTTTTGCTGTCGTGGCCTCGGAGGTACGCACTCTGGCGCAACGCTCGAAGGCGGCGGCCAATGAAATTTCCAACCTTGTTCGCGAAAGCGGTGAACATGTGGAGTTGGGAGCGAAACTTGTTGGCCGCACTGGTGAGGTGATCAACGAGATTTCCCAATCCGTTTCCAGTGCCGCGACGCTCATGCAGGATATTTCCCGCGCTTCTTCCGAACAATCCAGCAGCCTGCAGGACGTGAATGGTGCTGTTGCCAATCTGGACGATGCAACAACCAAGAATGCCACTCTGTTTGAGGAGGTCACCTCCTCGTCCATCGCCTTGTCCCAGGATGCACAGGTCATGGCGGCTGCCTTGGACCGCTTCCAAACCAACAACAGTGCCTTTTCGCAGCCCAACGCAGAGGCCAGGGGGGGCAGGAAATGCACGGGTGCATGAGTTCACCCAAACCATCCTTTGAACCATTGTAGAACCTTGTGCCCGGCTGACGCCGAACACACACAACCACTAGATTTTGATTTTTCTGGATTCTGGGATCAGTTCGAAGCGGCCTTTCCCCGAATGGGCGATGCAGAGAAAACCGAGGATGCACTGCGCCGTGTGCTGGGCGAGGGTGCAGACCCAGTTGAGATCCTGGCAGGGGCCAAAGCCTACGCCGCCGAGCAGGCAGACAATCAGAATGGCTACATCAAGTATTCCGAGAACTGGATTGAGGAAAAGCGCTGGCCCCAGCATGTCAGCAAGCCCGGCGCCGCTGTTGACCCGCAGGTGATCAGCGGCGCGCGGCCAGCCGGTCGATGGTGCATCTGCGCTATCTGGCACTGGATGGCTGGACGGGCCGGTCTCCCCTGCAGGTCGCCTCTGAGAGCGTTCGCAACCATGTTTATCTGGACCTCGTTGGGGTGCCGACGATTTGCTTTGGCCATACAAAGGGCGTGAGCCTTGGCGACCATATGACAGACGCGCAATGCGCGGCGCTGTTGAGCCTCCCCCTTTGAAGTGGTCCGCCCCTATAGTTAGGAAAGCGGAGGACCAAGTATGGCCATTAAGAGACCCAAGCCGGAAGAGATTGTCGTGAAGTTACGGCAGGTTGAAGTTCTGATGGGACAAGGCATGCCCCGGATTGATGCGATCCGACAGATCAGCGTGACTGAACAAACCTATTACCGTTGGAAGAAGAATGGAGACATTGAGAGCGCCATTGGTCCGAGCGACAATGGCGACGGGCGGAATGGGCACGGAACAACTCAAGGAACTGAAGCGGCTACAGAAAGAGAACGAGCATCTGCGTCGCGCGGTTTCTGATCTGACATTAGATAAGTTGATCCTGAAGGAAGCCGCATCGGGAGTGATGGCCGTCTGGGAATTGATCTGGCGGATCAATTCAGGACTGAACGGGCGGAGCCCCTGAGCCCCTCGCGTAGGCGGGCCTGCATCGACCATGTTCGTAGTCAGTTCAAGGTTTCTGAACGACGGGTTTGTCGCGTTCTGGGCCAGCACCGATCCACACAACGCCGATTACCACGTGGACGCGCTGACGAAGAACGCTTGGTCGAGGATATGATCGAGCTGACGCGCCAGTTTGGTCGATATGGCTACCGTCGAGTCGCTGCTCTGTTGAGAGACGCAGGCTGGCAAGTGAACGACAAACGCGTCGAACGGCTTTGGCGACGTGAGGGGCTTAAAGTGCCAATGAAACAATCAAAGAAAGGGCGGCTCTGGCTGAATGACGGATCATGTGTCCGCCTACGTCCTGAGTATCGTAATCACGTCTGGTCGTATGACCCTCGCCATTGTCGCTCGGACCAATGGCGCTCTCAATGGCTCGATACACCACAGAACAGACGACGGCAGAGCCTTTAGGACGCTCAACATCTTGGATGAACACAGCCGGGAATGCCTGGCGATCCGGGTGAAGCGGAAGTTGAATTCGACGGAAGTAATCGACGCTCTTACGGATCTATTCATCCTACGAGGCTTGCCTGCCTACATCAGGTCGGACAATGGCCCAGAGTTCATCGCTGAGGCCGTCAGGGACTGGATCAAGGCGGTTGGGGCAAGGACTGCCTACATCGAGCCCGGGTCACCCTGGGAGAACGGATATTGTGAGAGCTTCAACGGGCGGATGCGCGACGAGTTGCTGAACGGCGAAATCTTCTACTCGCTACGTGAAGCCCAAATCATCATTGAAAGATGGAGGAGCCATTACAACACCAAACGACCCCATAGTGCATTGGGCTACCGCCCACCTGCGCCACAGGCCATCGTTCCGATGGACCAAAGGCCAATCATGCACTAACTTTCAAGTTGGACCACTCAAGTGGGGCTGCTCAGATGGCTTTTCCGTTGAACCCGGGCATTTCGGGCACCAGATTGCTGACCGATTTCCTTACCATGTCCAGTTCTTTGGTAAGCCTTTCCCCGAAGTCTATGACCTGACCGAAGCGTCACTGCCGACTCTTTTACCAGAGCGCATTGCGATGTGCGGTGATACACTTCACACAGATATACTCGGCGCCGCAGCCCGTGGTTGGAAGACAGTGCTTGTCACCCAAGATGGCCTATTTGCCGGCTATGATACGCAGCCATTCTCAGAACAGTCGTGCCTTTTTGCCGATTGGCAACTCAGCCGAATTTGAGCACCTCAGGAATGGAACATTTTGGCGGAAGTTCCAATCTGACTAGGCGATGACTATCTTCCTGTTCGGACGAGGTGTTTCAGTTTAGGGATTCCACGACGTTCACCTTTGAAAGTGACATCTCCAAAGTTCGCGCAGCCCAACAAGCGGCCATCCGCACAGCCATGGCGAAGGCTCGCTTTGTCCGGCACTGCCGTCGCTGGAAAACATTGCCATGAACGTCGGCTTTGTCAATTCATCCCTGAAGCGCCACAGCCGCTTCAAGCTGACAACGGTCATCACAGCAACCACGCAGGTGCGCTGATGACCTAAAACTGAGTGCCGCACCGCCGCAAGTCTACTTCGAGCTCATTTGACCAAGAAGGACCAGCTCTTTAGGATGCATGGACGCCGCCCCAATTGGGTTTTGATCTAAAAACGGCGGTTCAAAGAAATAGGAATTAGAATGAGCCCCACAATTGTCTCGGGATCATGTAACTGTGGTCAATTGAGTTTTACCTCAAGCAAGCTCCCTGCAATGCAGGCGATTTGCCACTGCACAGATTGCCGTGCCGCTACTGGTGATTTATTCACAATAGCAGCCTTTTTCCGGAGTGATTCAATAACATTTTCGGGAGATACCGAGTCAAAAAAGTTTACTTCAGGATCAGGGGCTTCAACAACACGAGAAAGCTGTCCTGGATGCAAGAGTGTAATGATTGATCGCTCAGATGGGGTGCCTCATCTAATAGGTGTGGTCACTCGCTATATTGCGCCGCCATTCCAAGCTGAACCGGTTTGTCATATGTGGCTTCGCAGTAAAGCCTCTGATGTGACCATCAACGACGGTCTTACTCAACATCAAGAGCGGATACGATCATAGATAAGTATGGGCTACGTCCAAGCTCAGTGTATTAATAAACGGCAACAAAGTCCGCAGTGCGCCCTCTGGCGAACAAAAATGCTTCACAATGTGTCGAACGACTGCTTCTGCGAAGCTGCAACGCAGCGCTTGGACGTCTGGTCAACGGCAGGTGTGGGCCGTTCGTGTTGATCGATACGAGGGGCGGAAAGTGTGCATTCGCTGCGTCTGCGAAATCGACACTTGAACATCAAGGAACCGGCCCTTCGCGCAAGCGGTCCTTCAAGCCGCAAAAGGTCCGAAGCAGCTGCTGCCATGGAAGTACATAGGCTGAGGCATCGCTTGCAGCAGACAGCGGCGCCGGGCGTATCGGACACGCTGGTCAAGAACCATCATACCCGCCCTATGCTGCCAAGCTGATCACTTTGATCTGGCCATCTTCAAAAAGGCCTTTGGAAATAAGCTCTGCACGTGCCTCCTCCGGGCTTGGTGTGAAGAGGAGAATTCGAAGGTTTAGCTCTGCACGTGAAAAACACACGTAGGCCAGCTTTCTACCGCGCTCAAATTGACCTTCGGTGGGTTCCCCGGTCGTTTCTGGGGTTAGCAACTTGTTGAAATTGTACAGGCTCCAACGAGCTTCCACATCGTCGAACACCACGACCACATTGGGGTATTCTTCACCCTTCACGCCGTGTTGGGTGCTGAGCGGAGTGTTCTCTGAAATAAAGTCGAAGTACGGGGAAAGCTCTTCTGTACTCATTACAAAAAACGCGTCCGCGAGCCAGTCGCCCTTCTCTTGAGCATGAAGCTCTTTGTCGAATTCTTCTGGCCGCGGTGCTCGGTTGAGGTGCTCCATCAAACGATCAGGCAATCGCGCCAGCCCCAACTCTTGCGTCAAGAGCAGCACCTCTTTGACGGTACTAGTCGCGCAAGCAGCTTGGAGCCGCTCAATCGAACTTCGCGACAGTTCAATCATTTCGCCAAGGCTGCGGTTACTATTTGGGCCCTCGGAAGCGAAATTCGGGCTTTTTGCGCGAAGCAAGTCTATGACTCGGCGTTGATCACCTTCCTGCTGAGCTCGAATAAGTGGAAAAATCACATTAACAAACGGACGCATCAGAAGGTGATCCCCGGCCTTGAAATCGTCCTCCGCTCTTGAAGAGGCAAAGTCGCCAATGAAGAGCGAGTTGAGTTGTTCGAAACCCAATCGGCGGGCAATCATTTGGCGCACAAGGAAAAGTAATGTGACGTCCTCACGTTCCGTCCAGCCCCACGTCTCCATAGCCTGATCCATTTTTTCCAAGGCACGGTCGCATTGCTCGCTTGTATAGGTTTTTCTCGACCCTTCGGGAGCCTCAGCCTCGACCAGAACCAGTTCGACACTTCCCTCCAGATCGGCAGCATTCCCAGATGGAACCTGTTCAACGTCGGTTCGAAAGGCGTTGAGGAGATCGACTACTTGCGGGCAACAACGAAAATTCTCAGTCTTTGTGATGGTTATGCCTTCTTCCGGTGGTGAAAAATTCCCGGCCCGACCATCATAGATCTGTTGCCAAGGATCACCGAAATATCCGACCATCGGTAGCCCCACGCCCTTACCTAGTTCGTTCAATCCCTCCACGATGGGAACAAAGGTATCTTGGGCTTCGTCTACAAAAATGAATGGGTAGCGAGAGCCAAGAATCCGTCGAAAAACACTTTTTTCCTTGAGGAGGTATCCAGCCACGGAGATTACGTCGTCGTGACCCAACAAGCCTTCGCTGAAATTACTGAAGTTGGAATCGTCATAGGTCCATGTCCGCACTTCAGCTAAAGACTCAAGCTCTTCCTTTAGTTTTTCGGTTTTCTGGCGGGCAGCAATCGCAGTTTTAGATTTTCCGCCATTGTCCTTTTCTCGAGTTGCCTCAATCTGTTTGGGAATGACAAACTGAATTACGGCTTCATGGATATCAAAATCAAAACTACCCATCTCCCCCCAAAGGAAGCTGTGGAGAGTGGAGACTTCGAACAAGTCGTCAAATCCTAGCCGTTCACTTATGACCGCAACAGCTCGTTTGGTGTATGTGATACACGCCACATGCCTTCCTTGTCTGAGCAGCGACGGGCCAAATGTCTTCCGGACGTGATTCAACGCCGAAGTAAGTGAAGTCGTTTTTCCGGCCCCCGCACCAGCAATCATTGCAAAGCTTCTGCCTTCCTCAAGGCATTGGGATACTTGTTGGTCAGCTTGGGTTGGGATGAGATTAGACATAACTATTCAATCTGATGATTATTGGTGACTTGATAAGGTCGTTTTCAACCAAGTAAGGCCTTCGGAAATGTAGCTCGGCACCTGCCATTCATGGTCACAGGCGAGGACGCTCTGTGCGTCGGCAGAGTTTTTGGGTCCAAAGGGGGCCTAAACTAAGAGAGCGTTTGGCTCATCTGGTTGGTTTGATTATGCGGCGCGTTGCCTGTGATGCAAGCGGCGCGCTTCGAGCGTCTTTCGTTTGATCCTTTCTCGCTGTTGTAGAATAGCTTTGTCCCGTCCGAAGTAGACGTCGGCAGGTGTGACGTTGTTCAGGCTCTCGTGGTAGCGCTGGTGATTATAGTGGTCTACGAAGGCTTCGATCTGAGCTTCGAGATCGCCGGGTAAGAAGTAGTTTTCCAGCAGGATGCGGTTCTTCAATGTTTGATGCCATCGCTCGATCTTGCCCTGTGTCTGGGGATGATATGGCGCTCCGCGTGAGTGCTTCATGCCTTTGTCCTGCAACCAATCAGCCAGATCGCCCGAGACGTAACTTGAACCGTTATCGCTGAGCAGGCGTGGCTTGTGGATGACGTGAACCTGGTCACAATCTGATGCCTGCAATGCCAAGTCCAGCGTGTCAGTCACGTCTGCAGCTCTCATGTTTGTGCAGAGTTTCCACGAGATGATGTAGCGGCTGTAATCGTCGAGTATGGTGCTGAGGTAGAACCACCCCCAGCCCAAAACCTTGAGGTAGGTAAAGTCGGTCTGCCAAAGCTGATTGATGGCAGTGGTTTTGTCTTTGAACTCGCTTGCCGCCTTGATCACGATGAAGGCCGGGCTGGTGATCAGGTCATGGGCTTTGAGTATCCGATATATTGAAGCCTCTGATACAAAATAGCTTTCCTGATCGGTGAAAGAAACCGCCAGCTCCCTTGGTGACAGTTCCGTTTCCTGTAACGCCAGTTTGACAACCTTGCGCCGCACCTCGTCAGGGATACGGTTCCAGACATGCTTTGGCTTGGGAGATTGATCCTGTAGGCCAGCCTCGCCACGTTGCAAATAACGATCATACCAACGGTAGAATGTGGTGCGGGGAATGCCGAGTTTGGCCAGTGTCAGGCGTGCTGACAGATGTGATCCTTCGACCAACCGAATGATTTCAAGCTTCTCAGATGCAGGATATCTCATTCGTGGTCGCCCCCACCGTCGAACATGCTTTTTTTGAGCAAGCGAAGTTCGAGCGTTTGTTCCGCCACTACTTCCTTCAGATCACGGGCTTCGCGGCGCAGATCTTTGACCTCGTCAGTTGTAGCAGCACGGGCAGTATCGCCCGCCAACCGCTTTTTCCCGGCTTCCATGAAGTCCTTCGACCATTTGTAGTAAACGCCCTGGGAAATCCCCTCTCTGCGACACAGTTCAGAAATGCTGTCCTCGCCACGCAGACCGTCCAGAACGATCCTGATCTTTTCTTCGGATGAATAGTGCTTGCGCGTGGCCCGCTTGATGTCTTTGACGATCTTCTCGCCAGGGCTTTTGCGTGATCCTGTTGTCGTTCTCATCGTCCACTCCTCAGTGGTTACGATGAGCCAAGAACTCTCTCTTATCAAATACGGCTATTTGGACCCATAAGCGCTGACGTCAGACACGGTTACGTCCAAACCCGAGAAGTTCGAGTCTCCTCAGCCTCAATTGCAGCCGTTCATGGAAGTGCCCTGGGAGTTGGCCACAGCAATTTGTCCCATGAAATTGAGTGCTCCGTTCTTGCAGGTACCATCGTTGATGGTAGTGGGGCACACGACGCTCTGGTTTTCTAGCTTTTTTGATGCAACTATATGAAAGACATTGGGTCGATATCTCCATAAATCGCCTTGGGCATTGATGCTGGGCGGCGACCGCCAAATTTGGAGCCCTTGAATGGTTGCTAATTTTGTATCTGTTTTGCGCATTGCTCGGCAAAACTGGGCGCGGCTTTTTCTCGCCGCGATGTTGGGTACTCTGATTGTCGTAGTTGTAGCATCTCTTCAAATGTATATCGTCTATGGGAGTTATGCTGCGCACTTTTATATCGTCCCCAGTTTTGTTGGTTTCACCACAGGTTTCATAATAGGACTTTCAACTCTCATTACACGTGACCGAGAGGGAAAACTGAAGGAAAGTGAGGTGAATTACGCACGCGCACTAAAAGCGGCAAATGCGGGTACCTTTGGCTTGGAAATTGGAACGGACAATGTCCACTTGTCCAGCGAAATCTATGAAATATTTGACATTCAGCGCTGCGTCGAAATATCTCTAATAACAGTATTGAAAAGGATTCACCCTGATGATCGCGAGAATTTCAGACAACTCGCGAGAGGTCAGATTAAGAATTGGAGAAGCTTGCCCAATGAGTTGAGAATTTTTGACGCCAACGGTTCTACACGTCATCTTCTTATCTTTGGAGAGATCCAATTCGGGGAAGACGGATGCCCGATTTTTTTTAGGGGACTGGTGCAGGATAATACCGACCGCGTCTTTCTTGAAGAACAAGTCAGAAATTCCCACAAAATGGAAGGAATTGGAAAGCTAACGGGAGGCGTGGCGCATGACTTCAATAATTTGCTAGCTGTTGTTTTGGGGAACTTGGAGCTGCTAGAAGACGAAGTGTCAGTTCCTGAGCAACGAGAATTGATCAAGAATAGCATAAACGCGACCTTACATGGTGCAGAACTGACCCGCAATATGCTTAGCTTTGCGCGACGAGCTCCGCTGGAACCTACAACTGTCGACCTTAACCAACTCGTCTTGAACATGAAGAACTGGATAGGCCGGACACTACCGGCTACAATTAATGTGGAAACATCACTTCTCGCCGGTTTGTGGTCTACCAAAATTGATGCTAGTTCCGCAGAAAGTGGGCTACTCAATCTGATTTTGAATGCCCAATATGCAATGCCTCAGGGCGGAAATCTAACAATTGAAACATCAAACATACGGATAGACGAAGACTACTTAGTGCTGCCCGGTGAAGAGCTAGCTCCAGGTCGCTATGTCCTTTTAACTGTTAGCGATACAGGCGTTGGCATCCCGCCTGGAAACCTGACGAAAATTTTCGAACCGTTCTATACCACTAAACCAGTCGGCGAAGGGTCAGGGTTAGGGCTTTCCATGCTTCAAGGCTTCATGAGGCAATCTGCAGGCGCTTTGCGGGTCTACTCTGAGCCAGGTGTCGGAACTACGTTCAAACTCATTTTCCCAGCCACAGAAAGTGTCCAAAGCCATCGGCAAGCGGCTCCGAAGTTGGACTTCGCAAACAATGACGAGAATAGTCCGACAATTTTGTTGGTTGAAGACAACATCGATGTTTTAGTCGCCGTTCGCGCAACGCTTGTGAAATTTGGGTATCGCACTCTTGACGCAACATCGGGCGACGAGGCGCTGAAGATATTTGAGCAGCGGCCTGATATAGAATTGCTATTGACTGATATAGTAATGCCTGGAGAATTGCAGGGGACAACACTTGCGAAGAAATTACGTGGTCTGCGACACGACCTGCCCGTCGTGTTCATGTCTGGGTATGCAAGCGAAGCCACAGTCCACGGAAATGGACTTCGCCCCCAAGATATTAGACTAATGAAACCGGTGCAACGCGGAGAACTGTTGAGAGCTGTTAAAAAGGCTCTTGTGCGAAGAGCCTTGAACTAATCTAATCACTGGGATCAACGGCTCATATTAAACTCTACGAAGATCGGAAATGAAGTCTGAATTGTCTGACGTCAGCGCTTATGGGTCCAAATAGCCGTATTTGATAAGAGAGAGTTCTTGGCTCATCGTAACCACTGAGGAGTGGACGATGAGAACGACAACAGGATCACGCAAAAGCCCTGGCGAGAAGATCGTCAAAGACATCAAGCGGGCCACGCGCAAGCACTATTCATCCGAAGAAAAGATCAGGATCGTTCTGGACGGTCTGCGTGGCGAGGACAGCATTTCTGAACTGTGTCGCAGAGAGGGGATTTCCCAGGGCGTTTACTACAAATGGTCGAAGGACTTCATGGAAGCCGGGAAAAAGCGGTTGGCGGGCGATACTGCCCGTGCTGCTACAACTGACGAGGTCAAAGATCTGCGCCGCGAAGCCCGTGATCTGAAGGAAGTAGTGGCGGAACAAACGCTCGAACTTCGCTTGCTCAAAAAAAGCATGTTCGACGGTGGGGGCGACCACGAATGAGATATCCTGCATCTGAGAAGCTTGAAATCATTCGGTTGGTCGAAGGATCACATCTGTCAGCACGCCTGACACTGGCCAAACTCGGCATTCCCCGCACCACATTCTACCGTTGGTATGATCGTTATTTGCAACGTGGCGAGGCTGGCCTACAGGATCAATCTCCCAAGCCAAAGCATGTCTGGAACCGTATCCCTGACGAGGTGCGGCGCAAGGTTGTCAAACTGGCGTTACAGGAAACGGAACTGTCACCAAGGGAGCTGGCGGTTTCTTTCACCGATCAGGAAAGCTATTTTGTATCAGAGGCTTCAATATATCGGATACTCAAAGCCCATGACCTGATCACCAGCCCGGCCTTCATCGTGATCAAGGCGGCAAGCGAGTTCAAAGACAAAACCACTGCCATCAATCAGCTTTGGCAGACCGACTTTACCTACCTCAAGGTTTTGGGCTGGGGGTGGTTCTACCTCAGCACCATACTCGACGATTACAGCCGCTACATCATCTCGTGGAAACTCTGCACAAACATGAGAGCTGCAGACGTGACTGACACGCTGGACTTGGCATTGCAGGCATCAGATTGTGACCAGGTTCACGTCATCCACAAGCCACGCCTGCTCAGCGATAACGGTTCAAGTTACGTCTCGGGCGATCTGGCTGATTGGTTGCAGGACAAAGGCATGAAGCACTCACGCGGAGCGCCATATCATCCCCAGACACAGGGCAAGATCGAGCGATGGCATCAAACATTGAAGAACCGCATCCTGCTGGAAAACTACTTCTTACCCGGCGATCTCGAAGCTCAGATCGAAGCCTTCGTAGACCACTATAATCACCAGCGCTACCACGAGAGCCTGAACAACGTCACACCTGCCGACGTCTACTTCGGACGGGACAAAGCTATTCTACAACAGCGAGAAAGGATCAAACGAAAGACGCTCGAAGCGCGCCGCTTGCATCACAGGCAACGCGCCGCATAATCAAACCAACCAGATGAGCCAAACGCTCTCTTAGTTTAGGCCCCCTTTGGACCCAAAAACTCTGCCGACGCACAAGCAATTGGAAAAGAGCATTGACAGATTAGAGAACAGAATAGGCTGGAAGCTGACCTCCGGACGTTTTGACAGTCCACGATGCGGAGGATCGGCCTTTACCAGGCGCCGATGTGAGCTATGCGTAGGTAGCCTCGCGAACGGCCCTTTCCTGACCTTCACCCTACACTCTCGATGCTGCGGTCGCAGCCCACTTTCCTGATGGGGTGGATGGCTCCTGCTTCAACCGGCGTCGCAATGCGCCATACTGCAGTTGTCTAAATCTGCTTATGATAGGAGCCACCCCATGCAGGTTACCACAATAGGCCTTGATCTGGCCAAGAACGTTTTCCAGGTTCAAGAACGTTTTCCAGGTTCACGGGATTACGAGTGACGACGAAGTCGCTTTCAACCGCCCACTGAGACGGGCGCAGTTATTGCCGTTCTTCGTGAAACTCGCGCCGTGTCTCGTTGGCATGGAATCTTGCAGCAGTGCGCATCACTGGGCTCGGGAACTTACGGCAATGGGGCACGATGTTCGACTGATCCCGCCGATGTATGTGAAGCCTTACGTCAAACGCGGCAAGTCCGATGCGATTGATGCCGCAGCGATTTGCGAGGCAGTCACCCGTCCAACGATGCGGTTCGTTGCAGTCAAAACGGTAGATCAGCAGGCACTACTGTCACTCCATCGTGCGCGTGATTTGTTGGTCCGCCAACGTACTCAGCTGATTAACGGCCTTCGAGGCATGGTCGCCGAGTTCGGTGTTTACATCGCCAGGGGTCTCGCCCGGGTCATCGGTTTTGCCGAAGATATCTTGGCTGGCGAGGTTTTGGAGCTGCCCGATATCGCAAACGAGGTGTTTCATAACCTCTGCGAACATCTGATGACCCTTCATGCGCGGATCCGCTGGTACGAAAACCGCCTCAAACAAGTCGCCAAGGAAGACGCGCGAGTACGGCTATTACGAACTATCCCCCCTCTCGCGCATTTTCAATGCGCTGCCGGGCAGCGGGCGTTGGCGCAGTGACCGCGTCTGCGATTATCGCGAGCATTGGTGATGGACATCAGTTTGAAAACGGCCGTGCATTCGCAGCATGGTTGGGGCTGACGCCCGCCAACAAGTCCAGTGGCGGTAAGGAGAAATTGGGACGGATTACGAAGATGGGCGATCAATATTTACGGTCATTGCTGGTTGTCGGCATGACATCTTTGGTCAGGCAAACCCGATCCCATCCCGAACGGGCCAGTAAATGGCTCACGTCTTTACTGGAACGAAAACCAGCACGCGTCGCGACTGTTGCAATGGCCAACAAAACGGCTCGGATCGTCTGGGCCGTTCTGACCCGAAACCAGCCTTACAACTCGCACACGGCTTGAGAGGAATAGAAACAACGAGATAGCAAGACCCGCGAGATGATGGTGCATAAGTCTGCCGCCAAAACCAAGACACCCCGTCGAATGTCCCGGGCCCAAAAGCCCGAATTCCTGTAAGGGACTTGGTTTGCGGAACCCATCAGGGCCAGCGGTCAAAACCGCGCAAACAGGCCGGACACATGACTGCTTCTGACAAATGCACAAATCTGACCAAAAATGTCTTGCTATGCAGGAGCCAATGGTATGGACCCCACCGCCCCCTGACGGCGAAGATTGGGCATTTGCAAAGCAAGGAGAGATACCATGGAAGTTATACGAATTGGATTGGACTTGGCGAAAAATATCTTTGAGGTCCACGGTGTAGATTCTCAAGACAAAGCCGTTCTGCGAAAGACGTTGCGACGAGATGCTGTCTCTCAATTCTTCGCAGATCTACCACCTTGTATTGTTGGAATGGAGGCGTGCAGCGGATCTCACTATTGGGCAAAGGTCTTTACCGACCTTGGACACGAGGTTCGCTTGATCTCACCGCAATTTGTGACGCCATATGTGAAATCGAACAAAAACGACCGGAATGATGCCGAGGCAATTTGCGAGGCCATAAGCAGGCCGTCGATGCGCTTTGTGCCGCCTAAATCCTCAGAGCAGCTTGAGATTCAAGCCGTTCATCGTATCCGCCAGAGGTTGGTATCAGATCGGACGCGGCTGGTGAACCAAATCCGAGGCTTGTTGGCGGAGCATGGCGTGGTCGTCGCGCGCGACATTACACGTCTCAGACAAGCACTTGGAAGGATTGTGGATGAATCTGACACTAACTTAGGGCAAATAATCACTGAATTGGCTTGCGATGTACATGACGAACTCGTGGAACTTGATCAGCGTATTGCTGGGTACAATAAGCGTATCCGAGACCTCTTTCGATCCAATCAAATGTGCCAACGTATTGGGAAAATCGAGGGGATAGGGCCAATAACCGCCACGGCACTCGTCGCAGCTGTCGGCGACAGAACATGCTTCAAGAATGGAAGACAATTTGCGGCCTGGCTTGGGCTCGTCCCGAAACAGCATTCCAGTGGCGGTAAGTCGCGCTTGTTTGGGATCAGCAAACGTGGCGATCGGTATCTACGAACTCTAATGATCCATGGTGCCCGCGCGGTCCTCGCAAAGGCGGGTGGGAAGGTTGATGCCAGAAGCCTGTGGATCGGACGAATGCGCGACCGGCGGCACCCAAACGTGGTTGCTGTGGCTCTTGCAAACAAGAACGCGAGGATCGTTTGGTCAGTCTTGTCCAATGGTACAGAGTATCAGCCCATGGCCTCGGTATGAGACGGCGATGAAAAATTAAACGAGGAGGCTAAACCCGGAATATTGCAACAACTTGGCATGGGATGGTGAAAACGACACGAACCGTTGCTTTTTGAACCTGGTGTGTGGATCGGTACAGCAAAGCTGATGCCTAGGAGCCAATGAGGGAGAAGCAAGCGGAAATCCATCGAGGCTCGCGGCGACAATATATTGGGCCGCTCAAGGAAGCCGGATATACGTCAGCAATCGTGATCCTAAATCAAACCAACCAAAATCGTTGCAATAAGGTGGGGTCCATATACATCCACACAGGATCTTCGCCGCACGCGCGAAATCACGAGCAACTCAGACTCACGCTTCGCGGAAAAAGTGAGCTTTCGAGGCAGACACGCCAAAGCCCAGTTTTCAACATCTTGCTGTTTGATCGAGATCATCGGCAAGCCTGCAACGGACGGCCAACCTTCCGACGAGCGACCATTGGTACCGCGGTGAGCGGGGAGTGGTCGTGTGGGGTCGTCATGGCAACGTCCCGAACGCAAGCATTCTCGAATTGCCTGATTGAGCCAGAAGTGCTGTTCCGGTCTCGGAAAGCATCGCGCGGGCCTTGATCTATCGCATTGGGAAGACCGGAGAACCTCGCTAAACTTTCCAACTTCAGCGACCGGGAGAAAACAGGACAGTGTCTGCAACGTTAGAAAAGGATCAAAATGCGATCTCGAGCTGGCACGCCGAAGCGGTCACCGCCGTCATGGACGGGCTCGATGCGACCGAACATGGGCTGACCGACATTGAAGCCGCCGCGCGAATGGCCCAGTTTGGCCGCAATGAACTGCCGGGGCAGAAGTGCGCAGGACCCCTGAGGCGGTTTCTGGCGCAGTTCAACAATCTGCTGATCTACGTGCTTATCGGCGCGGCTGTCGTGACCGGTGGATTGGGCTATACGAAGGACACGCTCGTCATCATTGCGGTCGTCCTTGTGAATGCCGGTATCGGTTTCGTTCAGGAAGGTCGCGGGGAGGCCGCGATCGCGGCGCTGCGCCGCATGTTGGCACCCGTGGCGTCGGTCCTGCGCGACAACCAGCGCCGGAGGGTTGATGCCGCTGAACTGGTGCCGGGTGATATCATTCTGATCGAGGCCGGAGATAGGGTTCCGGCGGATGCCCGTCTGATCGAAGCAGCTGCATTGAAGGTACAGGAAGCGATCCTGTCAGGGGAATCCGTGCCGGTCGACAAGTCGGTCGAGCCGGTCGCCAGTGATGCGGCCCTCGGCGACCGTGCGTCGATGATCTACAGCGGGACGCTGGTCGTCTCCGGACAGGGGCGCGCCGTTGCCACCGCGACAGGAACCGATGCTGAAATTGGTCGGATCAGCGGCCTTCTTACGGGTGTCGAGGAACTGACAACACCGCTCCTGAAAAAGATGGACGTCTTTGCCCGCTGGATCACCGCCCTGATCCTGAGCGGCGCGGCCATCTTGCTGATATACGGGTTCTTCGTGCAGCACCTGCCGTTCGAGGCGCTTTTCATGATCGTCGTCAGCCTGTCCGTGGCCGCGATGCCGGAGGGGCTTCCGGCCGTCCTGACGATCACCTTGGCAATGGGCGTGCGCAATATGTCGGCCCGCAATGCCATCGTGCGCCGTTTGCCGGCAATTGAGACACTGGGCGCGCTGACCGTGATCTGCACCGACAAGACCGGCACCCTTACCCGCAACGAGATGATGGTCGCATCGATCTCGGCCAATGGCCGGCGCTATTCGGTGGAGGGAGAGGGGTATTTGGCGACCGGGCGGATCGTGGCCGAGGACGGTGGCGAGACCGGCGACCTGGGCACATTGATCGCGACGGCGACCCTGTGCAACGATGCCGCAATTGGGGATGGACCGGACGGCGATCTAAGCATCAGTGGCGATCCGATGGAGGCGGCGCTGCTGGTTCTGGCCGACAAAGCCGGGACACCTCACGACGCCTTGAGAGCCGAGTGGACACGGGATGCGGTGCTGCCGTTCGACGCGGCACATCGCTATATGGCCACGCAGGCGACATTGGACCGCGGCGCGCTGGACGCCTGGATCCATGTCAAGGGCGCGCCGGAAGCGATGTTCGATTTGTGCGCCAGCGAGGCGGACGACGATGGTGAGGTGCCGCTCGACCGGGCCTACTGGGAGGCAGAGACAGACCGGATAGCCGCACTCGGCCAGCGGGTGATCGCACTTGCGAGCAAGCCCGCCTCGAAACAAACGGCGGATCTGGATCATTCGGATCTCTCAGAGGGGCTGATGCTGCTTGGGCTGGTCGGGCTGATCGATCCGCCGCGTACCGAGGCCATTGCCGCCGTTTCCGACTGCCAAGGCGCCGGAATCACCGTCAAAATGATCACGGGAGATCATGCCGCGACTGCTGCGGCCATCGCCGCGAAGATCGGGTTGCCCAACCCCGAGCGTGTTCTCACCGGGCGAGACATCGATGGGTTCGATGACGCGGCGCTGTTGCAGGAAGCAGAGGTAACCAACGTGTTCGCCCGCACCACGCCTGAACACAAGCTGCGTCTGGTTTCTGCAATGCAAGCACGCGGCCAGATCGTTGCGATGACTGGCGACGGGGTCAACGACACGCCCGCACTCAAACGCGCCGACGCCGGGGTAGCCATGGGCATCACCGGGTCGGATGCGGCCAAGGAGGTGGCCGATCTGATCCTGACGGATGACAACTTCGTTTCGATCGCGGCCGCTGTTCGAGAAGGGCGTACGGTCTACGAAAACATCCGCAAGGTGATCAGCTGGACGTTGCCGACCAACGCGGGCGAAGTCGGCATCATCATCCTTGCCCTGGTTCTGGGGTTGGTCATTCCCATGTCGGCGCTGCAGATCCTTTGGATCAACCTCATTACCGCAGGGTCGCTCGGCGTGGCCCTCGCGTTCGAAAGGTCAGAAGAAGCGATCATGCATCAACCGCCGCTCCCTGTCGGTGCGCCACTACTGGATCGCGTTCTGATCTGGCACATCGCCTTTGTCACTTTGCTGTTTCTCGCGGCGATATACGGGGTCTTCAACTATGCCATGGACCGTGGCTACAGCCTCGAGCTTGCGCGCACGCTCACCGTGAACGTGTTGATCATACTGGAAGTGTTCCACCTCTTCTACGTTCGAAACATCCATACCACGTCGCTGACCTGGGAGGCGGTGCGCGGCACGCCGGCAGTTTGGATTTGCCTGATGATCGTCGTGGTCGGCCAGTTGCTGTTCACCTATGCGCCGTTCATGCAGAATGTTTTCGACACGCGGCCGGTTACGCTGACCGATGGTGCAATCCTTATGGGCGTCGGGGTCGCGTTCTTTGCGATCGTCGAGATGGAAAAGCAGTTGCGGCTTCGCTGGAATGACCAAAAAAATACAGTCTGAGCTTGGGTCACGACCCCGGCGGCAAGCGGTACCCCGGCGTGACTTCACTTCTCTGACATTCGCTCGAAGTCTTTGGCCATACTGACAAACCGGGCGCTTCAAAGGTTTAAGAGCGTGAGTTTCAGCCTGTTTCCCAACTCACATTCGTAATATGGAGTTATCGCAATGCGAAGGCGAGTGCGAGTATGCAGAGCACGATGTTGAAAAGCCAAATCGCTGAAGAAACCCGTCTCCGCGCACCTGCATTCTGGAATGGCTTAATCATAATCAAATCGCTCCGACAATATACGATGCGAAGGCGTTCCTCTGTCAATCAGATGATCCTCCGCGATATTCATCATGATGGCAGGGCCGCACAGCACAAAAATCCATTCCCTGATCTCCTGCTCCGAAAAAACACGATCTATCAGTGCAGCATCAATAAAGCCTGTCTCTCCGCGCCAGTCTTCTGGTGGTTCTGACAAGACATAGACCACATCCTCGGCGCCCAATTCGTCACGATAAGCGATTTGATCGACCGCACGATTTCCATAGATGACTCTCACTTTGCGCGGATCTGCGGTCAGACGCATTTGTCTCAGTATCCCAATGAGCGGCGCAAGCCCCACACCTCCTGCAATGAGAGCCACGCCCGGTTCGGTGCGACCATCGACCGACAGATTTCCGAATGGGCCGTCAAGATATGCGAGCGATCCAGGTTTTATCTGACCAATGGTTCGTGTGAAATCGCCAAGCTCCTTGATCATGAAGGAAACTTTAGCGCCGGCTGCCGGTGCGGAGCTAATGGAGAAGGGGTTTTCCTTCATCGAGAAGGAACCGTTGCCGACATTCAGCCAGACGAATTGCCCTGCCTTGTAATCAAGGCCATCGTGACCCTTTGGTTCAACCGATAATTCCCATTGCTTTGGCGTCAATTGGGTCACGGAGGATACTTGCCACGAACGGGATTTCTGCCAAAGCGGCACAAGCAGGTAGACGTAAAGCAGGGATCCGGCCGCGACACTCGTCATCGCCAGCCACACCCATGTCATCAGGGGCTGCGATCCATATCGCCCCGCATGGGTGGTGTGATGCAAAATAAGTAACGCGATCAATAGCGCGCCAATCCCATGCATGAGACGCCATGTCTCATAATTGTAATCCAGCTTCGTACGCGCGATTGCGAGAAGAACAAGGCTTGGAAGCAGCAGAAACGCTGCAATTCCAGTCGAAAGGCTCGAGAAATCTGTTGTGATCGTGAGCTGCCGCGTCGGGTCCCATGGTCGTTGACCACCTGACGGTGTCGATTGGTAGAGAAACGGGTGTAGCACTGCAAAGATCAGTGCCGTACGAGCCATGGCTTGATGAATCCGCATGGTCACATCCATTCCGATACCGTTCGAGACACTCTTGAAACGGCCGGACAGGATAAATTCCATCAGGATCATCGAGAAGGCCATAATACCGAGGCCGGAAGCAAGCCCGTGGT
This sequence comes from Phaeobacter sp. SH40, assembly GCA_965641885.1. GTDB lineage: Bacteria > Pseudomonadota > Alphaproteobacteria > Rhodobacterales > Rhodobacteraceae > Pseudophaeobacter. The sequence goes on from OZ282574.1 coordinate 1,753,473, forward strand.
GAAAAGGGCGCGGCGGTCCTCCCGTCAACCACGACAAGAGCAACGGCATGGCAGCAAGGAGAAGGTAAACGACAATCAAAATCAATGGCTTCATCTATTTCGTCCATTCCACATGGAACACAATGAATAAAGCTTATCATCAAACGGCGACACAAAAAGTTTTTGGAATTTCTGGTTCGGTCGGCGGCGTTTCTCAGTTACCTCTCACAGACCTCTTGTTGCCGGTTGTGCCAGATTCATCCAAATTGGTGCCCGGGGCAATCAACTTGATCAGCATAGCGGGCGTTCGCGCGAGTAGCAGAATATGTCAGCAAGGGCTTGGACCCGCCTTGCGGTGGTGCAGCAAGAACGCCATTTGGGTGGGATTTCGAACGTCGGCTTCCACCAGCAGCACCATTAAACCTCGCAGTCGCGGAGAATGTCCGGTTTCCGCCCTTCCTGTAGGCGCAGCTCCTGGGCCTGGCCACTCAAGCGGGGGGCTGCATTTGGCTGTTGCATGGCGCATGACTTGCCTCTTTTGAAAGACAGCCATGTTCAGTTTGACGCCAAAAATCTGTTTCCACTTTGGGAGTCTGAAACTGGTAAGGTAATTTCCGTAACGCTATGAAACTGTAACGTTATTCCCATTCTGGAAAGCAACGTGCTCATCTCGGCGCTATTTTCCGGTTCCGGCCTACACATGATCCCTCCAAAACTGCACATATTGGCCGATATTGAACTGATGAGACACGTGTAACCTTGTTTTTGGGGCGTTTCAGAAGGGTAGGGGAGTTTGCAACGGGAAGTGTCCCGAAATCGTCGCCTCAGCCTATGAGAGCCATTTTGATAGGGATTGAAAGACAAAACCCTCTGGGGGATAGCGGCCTTAAAATCCTCTTTAATGCCCTTTTAAATATGGCTCCATCCGGCATCTTCCGGGTTCATCCGGTGTCTTCCGGTTACTGCAATATCAAGTGTCTCCTAACATCCGGCAAATTCGGACAGCGTGCTAAGATGTATCCAACCTTGAAGCCAGGATACACAAATGACCAAGAGACGCAGTTTTTCAAACAAGTTCAAAGCTACGGTGGCGCTTGAGGCGCTTGAGGCGCTTCGCGGAGACAAGACGGCGCAGGAGATTGCAGCCAAGCACAAGGTTCACCCAACGCAAGTAACGACGTGGAAAAGGCAGGCGATTGATGGCCTGACGGGCGTGTTTTCCGATAAGGTCAGACGGGCGGAAGACAACGAGGCCGAAGTCAAAGAGCTTCACGCCAAGATCGGCAAGCTGGCGATCGAAAATGATTTTTTGTCACAAGGGCTGAAGCGATGAGCCCGTCCGAACGCAGGACCATGATCAACCGGGATCGCACCGATCTGAGCCTGACCAAGCAGTGCAAACTTCTGAAGATCAGCCGATCATCGCTGTATTACACACCGGTTGGTGTGAATACCGAGACGTTGAAGCTGATGAATGAGATTGATCGGGTGTTTACCAAATATCCGTTCTTTGGCAGCCGCCAGGTCGCAGCTTACTTGCCGAGAAATGGGTTCCATGCTGGCCGCCATCGTGTGCGCCGACTGATGGGTATCATGGGGTTGCAGGCCATCTATAAGGGTCCCAACACCAGCAATAAGCACCCACAGCACCGCATTCACCCATATTTGCTGAGAAATCTGCAGATCACACGCCCAAACCAAGTGTGGTGCAGCGACATTACTTACATCCCAGTCCGGCGCGGGTTCCTCTATCTGGTGGCCATCATGGACTGGGCGACGCGCAAGGTTTTGGCATGGCGGCTGTCGAACACGCTGGACGCCAGTTTTTGTGTTGAGGCCTTGAGTGAGGCCATCACCAAATACGGCAAACCAGATATCATGAATACGGACCAAGGATCGCAGTTTACGGGTGCCGCATGGATCACCACTTTGAACGAAGCAGACATCAAAATCTCAATGGATGGACGGGGACGTTATCTTGACAATATCTTCATCGAACGCCTGTGGCGGTCTTTGAAGCAGGAAGCCGTCTATCTGCACGAATTGCAGGACGGGTTCCAAGCCAAACGCGTGATCAAAGACTGGATTGGGTTTTACAATTCTGAGCGGCCCCACTCGGCCCTCGACAAACGATCCCCAGACGATGCATTCTTCAACACAGAACGAGCCAAAAAGGCAGCATGAAACCAAACCTGATTACATCTTAGCTCGGCCGTAAACCTGTCCGAAAAAGCAGGACCACTTCCCTGACGGCCTCAGCGATGAACTCTGGGCCATTGTCCGACCTGATGTAGGCAGGCAAGCCTCGTAGGATGAATAGATCCGTAAGAGCGTCGATTACTTCCGTCGAATTCAACTTCCGCTTCACCCGGATCGCCAGGCATTCCCGGCTGTGTTCATCCAAGATGTTGAGCGTCCTAAAGGCTCTGCCGTCGTCTGTTCTGTGGTGTATCGAGCCATTGAGAGCGCCATTGGTCCGAGCGACAATGGCGAGGGTCATACGACCAGACGTGATTACGATACTCAGGACGTAGGCGGACACATGATCCGTCATTCAGCCAGAGCCGCCCTTTCTTTGATTGTTTCATTGGCACTTTAAGCCCCTCACGTCGCCAAAGCCGTTCGACGCGTTTGTCGTTCACTTGCCAGCCTGCGTCTCTCAACAGAGCAGCGACTCGACGGTAGCCATATCGACCAAACTGGCGCGTCAGCTCGATCATATCCTCGACCAAGCGTTCTTCGTCAGCGCGTCCACGTGGTAATCGGCGTTGTGTGGATCGGTGCTGGCCCAGAACGCGACAAACCCGTCGTTCAGAAACCTTGAACTGACTACGAACATGGTCGATGCAGGCCCGCCTACGCGAGGGGCTCAGGGGCTCCGCCCGTTCAGTCCTGAATTGATCCGCCAGATCAATTCCCAGACGGCCATCACTCCCGATGCGGCTTCCTTCAGGATCAACTTATCTAATGTCAGATCAGAAACCGCGCGACGCAGATGCTCGTTCTCTTTCTGTAGCCGCTTCAGTTCCTTGAGTTGTTCCGTGCCCATTCCGCCCGTCGCCATTGTCGCTCGGACCAATGGCGCTCTCAATGTCTCCATTCTTCTTCCAACGGTAATAGGTTTGTTCAGTCACGCTGATCTGTCGGATCGCATCAATCCGGGGCATGCCTTGTCCCATCAGAACTTCAACCTGCCGTAACTTCACGACAATCTCTTCCGGCTTGGGTCTCTTAATGGCCATACTTGGTCCTCCGCTTTCCTAACTATAGGGGCGGACCACTTCAAAGGGGGAGGCTCAACAGCGCTTCAATTCCGCACTGTATTCCTTAGACAAATTTATTTATGAAAACTGAGTATTGGTAATACTTGTCAGAGTGCAAGGAGCAGCGAAACTTGAAGCTATACCAACTAAGAAGTGTCGAACGTAAGTTAGCTGCACAGATCAGCCTACTTCTTTACAAACGTGTCGTAAGTCAGCTGGCTTCGACATCTGGACCTGACCCTGATTTTCGGTACGCAGGACCAGAGGGAGGTGATTTCTTTGTCGAGATCGGGCTCTGCAAAAAGGGAGCGCAGCAGTATGAATTTGTTTTTCAGATCGATGAATCAGAAGCGGTCGAGGAGATTGAAAGACATGAAAACCTGACATCGAAAAATTTCCAAACTCTCTTAGACTTCTTCTTTCGTTTCTTTATTGCGCATGGCCGAGTAAGCTGTCTCAGCAGTACGCGAAAGCCGTTTTCACCAAACACTCAGCAAGAAATATTGGTTCATTGTTTGATAAGTGTTGGGTTTCTCAATCGTCATGGGAAACAGGTTCTTTGGAATGATACCGTAACAGAATTCATGGAGGCACATGGGCATTGGCAAGATGGAATCTCACAGTACGACCTACGAGCAGCCGATGAAGACGCTCGCTTCGAAAAAGTCTACTCGGAGCTACCAGAGAGTTTGATAGAGCTATTAGCAGAAGCCGCACAATCCCACGGCCCTTGGAAACTTTTAGAACTTCTCCCGCGTTATTATTGGGACGGCGAGTGGCTCGCTGAGCCAATCTCAATCCAACAAGCTGGTAAATTTGGTCAGCTTGGACTTGCGACCATGGGAAGAATAGTCAAGAAACTGAGAGTAGATCATGGCATCTGAACGTTTCGTGCAGTCCTAAGCTGCCATTCTGACAAAGTGCAACATCCGTTAGTTTGGGCTCACAGCGGACTTGCAGCGGTGCAGCGTGTGGTTTTCACCCTGAACACTCTGTCGCCGGTCTGATCGGCACACCTGGTTGACTGCTGTCAGCCCGAAGGAGACGTTCCGCTCCTAGGCTCAGGACCCACTAATTTGGTTGATGCCATCGTGCCTGCATGATTCAAAGTCTTCAACCTGGGGGACTTCATGAGCAATCTTTACTGGCTGAACGAAGATCAAATGGCGCGGCTTCGGCCTTACTTTCCAAAGAGCCACGGCGTGCCACGTGTCGATGACAGACCTGTCTTGAGTGGCATTATTTTCATCGATCGTAATGGGTTACGCTGGTGTGATGCCCCCAAGGGGTACGGTCCTGCCAAGACGCTCTACAACCGTTGGAAACGGTGGAGCGACATGGGTGTATTTGCCCGGATCATGGAGAGTCTTGCGGCTGAAGCACCTGACAACAAAACTATTTCAATAGACGCGACTTACCTCAAAGCCCACCGGACAGCTTCCAGCTTGTCGGTTAAAAAGGGGGGCGTGGACGTCTGATAGGGCGCACCAAAGGCGGCATGAACACAAAGTTGCATGCTGTGACTGACACGATGGGGCGACCAATCCGGCTCTTTATGACAGCCGGTCAGGTGAGCGATTATACTGGAGCCAGAGCGCTTGTCAGTAGCCTGCCAGCAGCCGATTGGTTGCTTGGGGATCGTGGCTATGATGCGGATTGGTTCCGTGAAGCCCTTGTCGGCATGGGTATCACGCCTTGCATCCCGGGCCGGAAATCGCGTGACAAAGCGATCAAGTATGACAAGCGCCGCTACAAAAGGCGTAACCGGATTGAGATCATGTTTGGTCGTTTGAAAGACTGGAGGCGCGTCGCAACACGTTACGACAGGTGTCCAAAGGTATTCCTGTCTGCAATCGCCCTCGCGGCAACCGTCATATTCTGGTTATGAGATGCCGTAACGGGGCCTGCGCAACGCACCACCGTTGCCACTTGTCAGATCAGTGGGGCGCTGTCGCTATTCCCGTATTGAAACCGCATGGAGGATTACGGGATGAGACTGTATATTGGATTGGATGTATCGCTTGCGAAGACCGCAATCTGCGTGGTCAATGCCCACGGTGAGATCATCAAGGAGGCCGAGGCAGCGAGTGAACCAGAGGCGTTGGCACGTTGGTTGAGCGATCTGGATGGAAGTATTGAGGCAATCGGCCTTGAGGCTGGCCCCTTATCGCAATGGTTACATCATGGTTTGAGAGAGGCTGGCCTGGGTGCCGTGCTCATGGAAACCCGTCAAGTGAAGGGTGCTCTGAAGGCCATGCCGATCAAGACGGATCGGCGTGATGCTGAGGGTATCGCGCGCCTGCTGCATCTTGGCTGGTTCCGCCCAGTGCATTGTAAATCGATATCGGCCCAAGAAACCCGCGCTGTCCTCGGCGCTCGAAAAGCCATTCAACAGAACATGATCGCGCTGGAGATGTCCCTGAGGGGGTTGTTGCGAAACTTTGGCTTAAAGGTCGGCGCGATCTCACGTGGTAAGTTCGAGACCCGCATTCGCGAATTGGCGGATGGTAACCCTATGTTGGAAGCCGCAACTATACCGATGCTTCGTGCCAGAGCCTCCCTGCGGCAGGAACTTGCAACCTTAGAGAAGCATGTACGCCACCTAGCGCAGGCAGACCCGGTTTGCCATCGCTTGATGACGATGCCGGGGATCGGGCCAGTTGTTGCTCTAACATTCCGTGCAGCCGTCGATGATCCGGCACGCTTCCGGTCTTCAAAGAGAATTGGTCCCTGGGTTGGTCTGACGCCGTCGCGCAACCAATCCGGTGAGCGAGATGTATCTGGTGGCATTACCAAGGCAGGCGATGTCAACCTGAGGCGGGCATTGTGTCAAGCTGCAACCGTCATGATGAATCGTGGTCGGTCGACTTGGCTGAGAACTTGGGGAGCGCAACTCGCCCAACGCCGTGGCCGCAAAATTGCGATGGTCGCACTTGCGCGCCGTATCGCAGTCATACTCCATCGGATTTGGATCGATGGTACAGAATTCCAATCGGACGCCGCACCAAAAGCTACCTGATGGAATGATAGCCCGACTGTTACCTGTTCGAACGCAGGATCTCGAGGTCCCACGAGGACGTGGTTCCGATGATGCCGTGGTCAGGACCGTAGCCGACTTTTGTCGAGCACGCCTATGAGATGGGCACATCGGAATTACATCGAACCAGCATCATGTTGGCAACCAAAGCGTTGACCACGAACCGAAGCATGCGCCCAAAAGACCTCATTCTGAACCTGCGACAGAGAAATTAGGGACGGCAAGAACGTGAATGACCCGCTTGGGCGGATCAAAGTGCTTGCGACAAAGGGCTTGACTAAACCGTACCCGTTACCGAAGTCCTGAGCCTAGGGCATCCCAGCCGAAAGCGAGTTCTGCATCACGGAGGCTGCTCGCACAAAGCGCCAAAAGTAGGCGCAATAAGGCGGCTCGAATATTTCACGAGCCGCCTTCAGATATTTTGTTTCGAGTGAGCTTTGAACAACTCAAATTGTGCTTACGTCACAAGCGTTTGGTTCACTTCTGCGACTAAAAAATAAAGTCACCAGCACCCAAATCAGACACATCTACGTTGAGCAACGTAATCGAGTTCCCTTGCCCGTCACGTATCACAGCGTCGTCTCCATCCTGGGTCAAATGGTTGTTTCGAAGGTCGCGCATGTTGCGGATGCTTGAAATGTTGCTCAAATCGATATCTTCAGCATTTCCGAAAGCATCGAAATCCGTGATGGTATCGTCGCCGAAGTCGTCATAAAACACAAAGTCATCTGGTCCCTGGTTTCCGGTTAAGCGGTCATCGCCCTCCCCACCGCCAATAGTATCTCGTCCACCCCCACCGCGAAGAACGTCATTCCCAGTATCGCCAAAGACTAGGTCGTTCCCGCTTCCACCAACTATGCGATCGTTTCCAGAATTTCCGCGGAGATCGTCGTCGCCCCCATCCCCGAAGATCCTGTCATTTCCCGCACCGCCTTCCAGTGCATCGAACTCCTGGCCACCGCGAAGTGTGTCTCTTCCTGCTCCACCAACGAGCCGATCAGAACCACCTCCTCCAATCAGCAGGTCGTTTCCCGCCTCTCCGAAAAGGCCATCGCTCCCATTCTTACCATCAATTGTGTCATCACCACCTCGGCCATAAATGCTATCTGATCCGGCAGTTCCAACTAGGTTGTCGTCTCCATTCGTGGCCCCTCCAGTAGGCTGCCCAACTCCAGCCATAGCATCAGCAAGTGATGTATCACGCGCATACTGGCCTAGTTCATCGCGGATAAAGTCGAAACCATCAGTGACCAAAGAGGTGTCACCAGAAACGAAATCGTTGAGAAGCCCAATAACTTCATCAATTTCGAACGTGGGGACTCCTAAGTTCACTAGTGTGTCGCGAATGAAGGGGATTTGGCTAGATATGATACTCCAGTCAAATGCCGCCAAATATCCCTCTGCCGCATCCAAAAGATCTAGGTACTCCCCCACCGTAAGAGATTGGGCATTTTGCCAATCAAAAGAATTCAGAAGATCCGGATTTTGAGTAAAGGCCATGACGCCGGAAACATACTCGGCCCACCCATCGAGGTCAGAAATATCAGTGAAATCATATGGCATAAAAGCACCCCCTAAAAAAACCAACTTGGAACAATCAAACGCCCAAAACGTTGACCCAGCTAGAGTACCGTGAGAGAGGGGCTTTGCAACAAATTTACGTAAGGGAAGCTACACTTTCGACCCACCAGTGGCGCATATGAGGTTCTGACCGGTAGCAGGGGCCGATATGGGAACCGCAGTAGCACCCGAGCGCAAATTGTCTCCATAAGGAGGCGCGGGGTGCAGTCGGGGACTTACGCCCACTTAAGGGTCGGCCCGTTAGGAACGAATATGCCACATCTCGGGAACTCTATCAACATGATCTAGCCCACAAAATATTGCCCATAAAACTTTGCAGGCGCCAAAGGGGGGGGGCCGTGCAGAACATTGGTCTGACCTGTGAGCAACGAGAAGTGTTCAAATATCAATAGGCGTTCATACGCTCTTGGGTTACGCTAGGGGTGGAAACACACCTTTAAGGCGAAATTTATTTATCTGAGGCCAAGCAATATTCAGACACTAAGCCAAAATTTTTGTGGCCACCGCTGCGCAAGTACACGTCTGGACAAGGAAATTCCCACTCGCGACATAGGCTCAGGACTTCGGTAACGGGTACGGTTTAGTCAAGCCCTTTGTCGCAAGCACTTTGATCCGCCCAAGCGGGTCATTCACGTTCTTGCCGTCCCTAATTTCTCTGTCGCAGGTTCAGAATGAGGTCTTTTGGGCGCATGCTTCGGTTCGTGGTCAACGCTTTGGTTGCCAACATGATGCTGGTTCGATGTAATTCCGATGTGCCCATCTCATAGGCGTGCTCGACAAAAGTCGGCTACGGTCCTGACCACGGCATCATCGGAACCACGTCCTCGTGGGACCTCGAGATCCTGCGTTCGAACAGGTAACAGTCGGGCTATCATTCCATCAGGTAGCTTTTGGTGCGGCGTCCGATTGGAATTCTGTACCATCGATCCAAATCCGATGGAGTATGACTGCGATACGGCGCGCAAGTGCGACCATCGCAATTTTGCGGCCACGGCGTTGGGCGAGTTGCGCTCCCCAAGTTCTCAGCCAAGTCGACCGACCACGATTCATCATGACGGTTGCAGCTTGACACAATGCCCGCCTCAGGTTGACATCGCCTGCCTTGGTAATGCCACCAGATACATCTCGCTCACCGGATTGGTTGCGCGACGGCGTCAGACCAACCCAGGGACCAATTCTCTTTGAAGACCGGAAGCGTGCCGGATCATCGACGGCTGCACGGAATGTTAGAGCAACAACTGGCCCGATCCCCGGCATCGTCATCAAGCGATGGCAAACCGGGTCTGCCTGCGCTAGGTGGCGTACATGCTTCTCTAAGGTTGCAAGTTCCTGCCGCAGGGAGGCTCTGGCACGAAGCATCGGTATAGTTGCGGCTTCCAACATAGGGTTACCATCCGCCAATTCGCGAATGCGGGTCTCGAACTTACCACGTGAGATCGCGCCGACCTTTAAGCCAAAGTTTCGCAACAACCCCCTCAGGGACATCTCCAGCGCGATCATGTTCTGTTGAATGGCTTTTCGAGCGCCGAGGACAGCGCGGGTTTCTTGGGCCGATATCGATTTACAATGCACTGGGCGGAACCAGCCAAGATGCAGCAGGCGCGCGATACCCTCAGCATCACGCCGATCCGTCTTGATCGGCATGGCCTTCAGAGCACCCTTCACTTGACGGGTTTCCATGAGCACGGCACCCAGGCCAGCCTCTCTCAAACCATGATGTAACCATTGCGATAAGGGGCCAGCCTCAAGGCCGATTGCCTCAATACTTCCATCCAGATCGCTCAACCAACGTGCCAACGCCTCTGGTTCACTCGCTGCCTCGGCCTCCTTGATGATCTCACCGTGGGCATTGACCACGCAGATTGCGGTCTTCGCAAGCGATACATCCAATCCAATATACAGTCTCATCCCGTAATCCTCCATGCGGTTTCAATACGGGAATAGCGACAGCGCCCCACTGATCTGACAAGTGGCAACGGTGGTGCGTTGCGCAGGCCCCGTTACGGCATCTCATAACCAGAATATGACGGTTGCCGCGAGGGCGATTGCAGACAGGAATACCTTTGGACACCTGTCGTAACGTGTTGCGACGCGCCTCCAGTCTTTCAAACGACCAAACATGATCTCAATCCGGTTACGCCTTTTGTAGCGGCGCTTGTCATACTTGATCGCTTTGTCACGCGATTTCCGGCCCGGGATGCAAGGCGTGATACCCATGCCGACAAGGGCTTCACGGAACCAATCCGCATCATAGCCACGATCCCCAAGCAACCAATCGGCTGCTGGCAGGCTACTGACAAGCGCTCTGGCTCCAGTATAATCGCTCACCTGACCGGCTGTCATAAAGAGCCGGATTGGTCGCCCCATCGTGTCAGTCACAGCATGCAACTTTGTGTTCATGCCGCCTTTGGTGCGCCCTATCAGACGTCCACGCCCCCCTTTTTAACCGACAAGCTGGAAGCTGTCCGGTGGGCTTTGAGGTAAGTCGCGTCTATTGAAATAGTTTTGTTGTCAGGTGCTTCAGCCGCAAGACTCTCCATGATCCGGGCAAATACACCCATGTCGCTCCACCGTTTCCAACGGTTGTAGAGCGTCTTGGCAGGACCGTACCCCTTGGGGGCATCACACCAGCGTAACCCATTACGATCGATGAAAATAATGCCACTCAAGACAGGTCTGTCATCGACACGTGGCACGCCGTGGCTCTTTGGAAAGTAAGGCCGAAGCCGCGCCATTTGATCTTCGTTCAGCCAGTAAAGATTGCTCATGAAGTCCCCCAGGTTGAAGACTTTGAATCATGCAGGCACGATGGCATCAACCAAATTAATGGGTCCTGAGCCTAGGCCGAAAGGCGGACTTTGCAAATGTTGCTTTCTGCGCATAGCTGCCCATGGTGCGCAGCGCAGCATGTGGGTTTCAGTCTACCAGGGCTTGAATGGCCGCTTGTTCCTCTCTGACACGAAGCTCTCGCAGCTGCGGCGAATGGCCGGAACCCGCCCTTCCTGTAGGCGCAGCTCCTGGGCCTGGCCACTCAAGTGGGGGGCTGCATTTGGCTGTTGCATGGCGCATGACCTGCCTCTTTTGAAAGACAGCCATGTTCAGTTTGACGCCAAAAATCTGTTTCCACTTTGGGAGTCTGAAACTGGTAAGGTAATTTCCGTAACGCTATGAAGCTGTAACGTTATTCCCATTCTGGAAAGCAACGTGCTCATCTCGGCGCTATTTTCCGGTTCCGGCCTACACATGATCCCTCCAAAACTGCACATATTGGCCGATATTGAACTGATGAGACCCGTGTAACCTTGTTTTAGGGGCGTTTCAGAAGGGTAGGGGAGTTTGCAACGGGAAGTGTCCCGAAATCGTCGCCTCAGCCTATGCGAGCCATTTTGATAGGGATTGAAAGACAAAACCCTCTGGGGGATTACGGCCTTAAAATCCTCTTTAATGCCCTTTTAAATATGGCTCCATCCGGCATCTTCCGGCATCTTCCGGGTTCATCCGGTGTCTTCCGGTTACTGCAATATCAAGTGTCTCCTAACAGGGACTGTAGCGGGACACTTCCGTTTGCAGTACGGGACACTTCCCATTGCCGCAACTTGTTTTGAGCGAGTTCCCAGCGTCCTATGCCGGAACCGGACCCGTTGCTGCTCGCCTTTGGTGCCAATTTCGGTGTGATTTTGGGACACTTCGCATTGCAGTACGGGACATTTACCGTTTCAAATCCGTTCAGATGGCTGCTCAAACCGTTTAAAAAATCCCGCTGGGGAGGTCTCTAAATGTCGTTTAAAGGCGTTTTGAAGAGGATCGGCGCCATATCTATGGGCGTATCCTTCAATGCCTCCCAGCACTAAGCTTCAATTTGGGCCAACGCCCGCTTCCAGCCCAAAACAGCCCCACGCACGCGTGGTCAGCTCCAGCGGCTGCGCTTACAGGAAGGGCGGGGAGCGGACTTGCGCTGCGGTGAGCGTCAATGACCGATAAGGGAATAAAGTTGGTCAAGTTTCCACGACTATCTTTAAGTTGCGGATATGATAGAGTAATGAGAACGGGACTAACGAATGATGTGCAGATGAACCGTGAATATTCCGAGCAGGGAACTTTTCTTTTCCAATCGCTTCTAAGCGCTCAAGACCTTGCGCCGATTTGCTCTGCCATTCTTGGTATGATCAAAGAGTATGTTCCAGAGGCGAACTCGATTCAGAATCCTGAATGGGTTCGGTTTGCCAGTGACAATCCCGATATTGTGAGTGCAGTATACAACAAGCTGCAAGACCACCCTGCGCTGTTAAAACTTGGCCAAACCCCAAGCATCACAAACGTTATCAAGTCTTTGATCGACGCACCTGTGATCTACCACAAAATCCCACTTCGAATTGATGTTCCCTTTGAAAGCAAAGAGTTAGCATTTTGGCATCAGGATGATTTTTATGTGCAGGGAAACAAAAGTGAGGTCACGCTATGGATTCCACTACAGGACACCTTTGCCCACACTGGAGCGTTGTCGGTCATGAAAGGTAGCCATCTGGGCGGGGCAATTCCGCATTCTTACAAGGTCGGAAAAAAATCCTTACCTGTGGGGGTGTTTGATGCCCCTGTAAACATCGTTGAAATGAACAAGGGCGATGTTCTCTTTTTCAGCTCATACCTCATTCATTCTTCTAATATGAATATTTCGGATCAAATACGATATTCGATCCAACTGCGCTATTCTGCGGCTTCCGCGGGTGAGCAATCGAGCCTAATGAAGGGATTCACCCATGTCTAATTCTGACGTCAAACACAGTCGCGAGCCGCTTAACCAATCCAAAAACGATCTGGATCAGTTTTCTGCTATGGAAGATTTATTCCAATCCGAAACGGACAGTCTGGTGAACCGGTTGGATGCTTTCCCCAAATACGCATCGCGCCAATCAATAGCAAAATTCCTGACAAAGTATGAGATTTTTCGGAAAATCCTGCATGTAAATGGGTCTATTATTGAAGGGGGTGTTTTGCACGGTGGCGGGACTTTGGGCTGGGCAAAGCTGTCGTCCATTCTTGAACCCACAAATCATACCCGAAAAATTATCGGCTTTGATACGTTTGGCGGATTTCCATCAGTGGATGAGAAAGATCTCGTTGGAAATGATGGGACATTAACGAAAGTTGGTGAGCTCAAGGGATCCGGGCGTGACAGTGTTGACGAAGCCGTCCGGGTCTATGACTTGAATCGTCCGCTAAGTCACATACCTAAAGTGGAATTAGTTCAAGGGGATATCGCCGAAACAGCGCCGGCTTATCTGGAAGAAAATCCACATCTGGTGGTCAGTCTTTTGTACCTTGATGTCGACTTGTACGAGCCAACCAAGGTTCTTCTGGAAACCTTTTTGCCGCGCATGCCAAAGGGGGCAATTGTCGTCTTTGACGAATTGAATGCAAAGATGTTTCCGGGTGAGACAGTCGCAGTGGACGAAGTCATGGGATTGCGTGACATAAACATCCAAAGGTTTCCATTTGATTCATATGTTTCTTACGCCGTCTTGGATTGATAAAGTGCACTAATTGCTCTGCAGTAAATGTCATGGCGAACTAAGACTAATTTTTTGCTGCTTTGCATCGTGGCCTCCTGTCCCAGCGGTGCGCATCGATTTGCCCGCCAGTAGCGAAAACGTCCTTATCCGCTTTTCGGTTAAAATTGCAGCCACGGTGACATTGGGTATAAGGGCTTAAATTTGACATTCGCTGCGACGGGCGCCAAAGACTCCTATGGGCCGTTTAGGCCCATAGCACCAATCCGAAACATCGACTTTGCAAATGTCACAAACTGCGCATAGCGGACAAACAAGTCTGTTTTAGCCACGAACAGAAGTGATCATGCAATGTGGCTGGTTTTTTCCCCATTGCATGACTGTTGTCCGAAGGCCTTCTTTCGCCAGCAATTGCCTCCTTTCCAGGTGCAGAGTTTGCCTGAGGATAGTCTTTTGCCAACGGCTCAATCTGTCGCCGCATTTTCCGATCCAGGGGCATGAGGTATTTGTGCCGTTTGAGGTGGATCCGGGGAAACTGCTCGACCCCAAGCAACTGGGTAGGTCATGACAAGGCGCTTGATGCGCAGGCTCATGCTGCTGCCGCTGTACCGGGACACAGATATCTGCAGGCAAGAGGGGCTTGGGGAGCCCCCAGCGACGCATCCACAGTGTCGCTGGGGTAGCCGACCTTCGCTGTGGTCACAAACATCACGAGCACTCAAGACGAAAGCCGCCATTCGCCGGTGGCGGTAACCGTGCATCTCACCATTGCTTTGAAAAATGCATCACGGCAATCTGCACATGATACTTTCGGGCAGCCATCTTTGAGCGCTTCCGACAAGCCAGAAAAGTCAAGCGGTCGCTTCTACAACTTAGGCTGATGTTCGTCCTGCCAAGTGCAAGGGCGGTCTCTAACGGCCATAAAAATAAAGGAAATCTAGGTGCAGGAACTAGTAGAGCGTGCGTTGGACTATGCTGTAGACGAGAGCCGATATCTAAGTAGACTAAACTCCCACCCCAATTTAGCAAATTTGGGCTGCGTGCCTAAAAACATGCAAGAGATTTCAAACGATCAAAAACCATGGTTTTGTCATGGGTTGGCCTTCCGAATGGCCACGTACTCTGACAGTTCTGACTATCTCTTCCATCGCTGGGAACGATTGTTAGAAGGCGCCAAAACGGCAGAGGGCTGGACTAACGAATATGCGGAGTGGGGCCAACCGAATGATCATTGGGCGAAAAGGTGGGATAGATTTTACCAGTTTTTATGGCTTCTCCAGTGCTATGAATACCTGTCAGAATGCGCTCATGTGGTCTCATTCCCACTGTCCGGAAGGGTGAGAAAACCTGATCTGCACGTTGTCCGGGCTGACGGAACAGAAATGTTTGTCGAGTGCTATTTTTATACGAAATGGTGGGCTTACGAGCACTTCATAGAAGACCTCCTTGGAGTGTTCGACGGAAATTTGACAGTCAAGCGGACGCACAACATTGCCTTCACTTCCGATGAAAATCCAATGTCGGGAAACAACGATAAACCATTTGTCAAAATGCTTTCCGCGCTTGAGAAGAGTTTAAGACCAGAAAAATTAGATGCCTAGCGAGCTGCTGCAGTAGGCCCTTCACCTCAGCTAGTATGCAAGATCGGTGCGTTTTCGGTTTGGATCGAAGGTTCCGGTGATTATCAACCAAGCCATAATGCTCATGGTGATCCTTCTGGCTCATGGGAAGTTTTTGAGAAAGAGATTATGCAAGCAAAGAGGGATAGTAATGGTCTGAGTGATCATCACCCCAATTTAGTGATGGTGAATGGGTTGGGACTTGATTTTCAAGCGAGTTTTCATGAAGGGCAACAAGTCTCTTCAATGCCAGATTCTCTAGACGAAATTCGGATCTACAGGTGCGGAATTAACGAAAGTGTAAAGGCTTGTGGCCCGCCTCGGCGATACCATCGATGTCCGCATTGACTGGCCTCAGCGCAGCATCAAAGACAGCCGGAGGAGGTCTGCTCTGGGCCGTTCGTGTCGATCCACACGAGGGGCGGATTCCGGTCATTCGCCGCGCAATACTCTGATGTCGGCTTTGCGGGACGTTGATCTAATTTCGGGTTTGAAGGCCTACAAAACTGCTCAGCTACTCCCAAATAGCCTCAGGTATTGCTTCACAAAGTCGGTCGAGAGAATTCGGAGAATAGGGTGTCAAGCGTTCCGCAAGCCCCAGATGGGGGAAGGATCAATACTCGCTTATGCGGTACAGCTATTAACCATTTTGCCGATCTACTTCTTGGCCTCAAATTTTTCCCAAACATACATGCGCCCTTTCTGGCGCGCGTCAGCTAACCAGAGCTTCTTTCGGACGTCCGGAAGTTCAAGTGAGCGATATTTCCCCCCAGAGAACTTTGGCCAGTCAATGGCCAAACCGAGTTTGACCATTTCAGCTGAGAGGTCGCGACCATCTTCCAGATGGCATTTTGCTACAGTGCGACCGTGAGTGTCTTGGTCGGTCACTTCTGCATGCACTATCTGGCCTTTGCATAAAGAAACCAGAGCCCATTTGGCTTTCTTTCCATAAGGATGGTTCATCTCTGGCGCATCGACGCCAAATAGGCGAACCTGGGTTTTTTTGATAACCAAAGTGTCGCCATCAACCACGTAAGCAGAACCTTGCAGGACTGACTTGGTTGGCTCACTTGTAACTTTCGCGGCATCAAATGGTTCAGGCTCCGCCTCAGCTCTTTGGCGTGTCGCTGGCCGGCTTTGAGGTGGGTAGTCTGATCGGCTCGGTGGTGTGTAATCACTGTAAGTGTTTTTGCTGCGAAGAGCATAGATCAAGACGCCGACAAAAAGAAGAATTAGTATCACAATTTCCAATTAATGAAGCCTTGCTGAATTCAAACGATGGGTTTGAACATGAAGACGAAACAATATGCCTTCTCCATTTCTTCAGATAACATTGGCTCAGCAGAAAAGTGTTGTCCGGTTAGTGCGTAAGGCACTGTTGTTTCTGTAGTCAAAGGCATCTGTGTCCGTATCAATTTCTTATGCAACAGGCGCTCGCGAAGGTCTGCTATTACTTCACGGGGTATTCGGCGTCATGGCTGCTTCAGGCTGACAGCTGCCAACCGCGACCGGGTTGACCGTCGCCCAGGCGGAGGATCATGGCGCTGCATTGCCGCAAGGCAGCTATGAGCCCATGTTGCAGGATGCTGCGCCGGGCACGAATGTCCGCAATTTTGCGGTTACACATTGCCAACAACATGTGCGACAATTGCTGCACCCACGGTTGCCGCAGCAGCGTTTCGGCTGGCAAAACTGGCTTCCGTTTCAGTCATAAACAGTGCTGCAACAATCGGCTCCCTGTTCGGAGGATAAATCACCGCAACAATGGACCTCGATCCATGTCCGCCTGCACCTGTGCGATCATCTATCGACCAAGTTGGGGGAAGTGCAGCGCGAAACAGCCCATCGGCTACGCTATGATGAGACAACCATTCTCGTAAGGTTGCCAGCGAGGTCGAAGAAAGAGTGTCGGCCAGCAGCAGGTTTTCAACGGAAAGCCCAATCGCGAGAGGCGTTGTGGTGTCTCGTAGGTCACCCGGAATTGCCTGGTTCAGTTCGGTTTCCCATCGGTCCAATCGCGTCACGCGATCACCGTTGGATTGCAAGAAAGCTGTCAGCCCTTCGGGACCGCCAAGCTCTGCAAGGACGATGTTTGCAGCGGTATTATCGCTTACGGGCCGCTCTTGGGGCTAGTTCTAGTTTGTCATCTTCGCTCGACGTTGGTCATCCGGGGTGCATGCACGTGAGTGCGAACAAGTACAGCGGCTGTCGCACCTGCTAAAGCGCCAAAAAGGTGGGATTCCCAAGAAACGCCAGGTTGGCCAGGCAACAAACCCCAGATTATAGAGCCGTAAAGTAGGCCAACCAATAATGAGACCCCAAGCGCTATGGGCGATCGATCTACTAGGCCGCGTACAACAAGAAAGCCGAACCATCCAAACACCAGACCAGATGCACCGACATGGATGGCGGGGCTTCCAAACAGCCAGACTAACCCGCCGCCCAAAACGACGACGATACCGTTTATGGCCAATAAAGCTCGGGTGGCCGTTACCGCCAGGAGAGCACCCAGCAAAAGAAGCGGGGGCGTGTTGGCCATGAGGTGGCTGAAACTGCCGTGCAGTATTGGCATGCCAAGGATACCATCTAGTCCGGCAGTTTGCCTTGGGATCAGACCAAATGTGGAGTTTAATTGATAACCCATCGCCCAGTTAAGCGCTTGTGCCGCCCAGATTACAGCGACGAAGACAGCTAAAGCTGACAACCTCGCCAAAACAACTCTTTTGTTTTTGTGGTCAATCATGTGCTGACCTTAGGCCGCGCAAATAAACATGCAAGATCTCCTGAGAATTCACTGGTGCCGACACGTTAACAAAGGCTGCCTTGGAGAAGCGGCACTGCGGCATCGGAAACTTGATCACTGTTTCCTATGGGCCGTTCGCGGCAACATTTTTTTGGGGGGGGATTACCCTCGCGGGCATCAGGCATTATGCAAACACGCGATGGCGACAACAGGCCATAGCTGCTAACCACAGGGCAAAATCACCCAAGAAAGAATTTCACGATGATCCAGCCAACTGCTTCGTTCAAGGGCAATCTACAACTTTTGCCATCAATCGATGGCCTTGCTCGTATTGAACTTATTGACCCAAATGGCAACATTGCCGCTTCGATTGAAAACCAGTCGGGCAAGCAGGGGTCACTCGCGGTTTATCAGTATCTTCACCAGGTTTTTGGTGCTGTCGATGTTGAGGCTGCGGCGCATGGCCTTGCCGTTTTTGCCGAGCACACGGTGGATGCAAAGAACCGCCCTGGCGCGCACCCGAACATCGACCTCTTACTGGATATCGTCAACGGCGGTGCTTCTTTGGACGCCCGGCTTGTTGCCGTCTGATGAGGTAATCCAGTCTCCAAGACTCCCTGTTGGCGGCACGTCTCATTGTGTCTGCCCACACTAGCTACGCATACTGAGGTGCATAAATTGGGCGCCACCTGCAATACTAGGATACAGGAAGAATCTAGCGCAGCCGGATGCGATTGAGCGGTTGTGCCCAGCGGCTTGATGCATGAGGTTGAATGACCAACGCCAAAGGAGTTACGGATATGATGATCTATGGATTGAGCACCTGCCCAATTTGCCAAAGGGCGCGTAAGGCTTTGGAGGCAGAGGGAAAGAACGTCAGTTTCAGAGATGTCCGGGCAGAACCTCTGAGCGAGGCGGAATTGGCCGAGCTGATTGTAGAGTTCGGGGACCGGTTAGTGGATCGAAAGTCTAATGACTATCGAGCACTCAATGATTGGTTGAAAAATTCGGAAACAGAGGCACAAATTTCGGCTCGGCCGAAGGTGATGGCTCGACCAGTGATCCGCGATGGGGATGTGCTTTACCTGGGCTGGGATGATGCTGTTCAGGCAGTCTTGCTTCCGGCCTGAAGACCTCTGGACCAAATTGCAGGTTTACCAAGCTGAAATACTGCCTAAGTCGCGAGTGACCGACTGGTGGATAACACTGCGAAGCGTCGGGCAGCAGCTCGATCAGCTGATGCGGTGGCTGACCCTTTATGATGATCTTGCGCAGGCCATCGACCGTCATCTTGGATGTTTCACCCTGATCGACGCGACCGATCTGCGCGAGGTGCGAAAACGCGGCAATCGTGGCATGCCCACAATGGGCAATGCGGCGGTTGGGCGTAAAGAAATCCAACCGAAAACCTGCATCGGGTGAGGATGAGACGAAGGCCGTTTCCGACAATCCGATTTTCGTGGCGAGGCCACCAGGCTGGGCGCTGCAGAGGCCACAGTGCTGTCGCTGCCGTCGTCGCTTGCCATGAAGTGGTTGGTGCCTGCCATGGCGCGGGCGCAAGAACGCGGGCTGGCTATGACGCTGGATATTGATGATCGGTTGGTGGAACTGGGTCAAACCGGAAGGCCGCACGCGGCGATCCGGTTTGGGACGGGTCCCTATCCGGGGTTGCACACGGCCCTGTTGTCAAAGTGTCATGTCATGCCTGTGACGCACGCAAGATTGGCGTCGTCTTTGAGGCCGAAAGCCGGGAGAAAGACCGTTCTTTTGCGCGACATCACGGCCGAGCAAGATGGAACGTCGGTCACATGGTTGGACTATCTGGGCGATGATTTTGACGCGACTCGGTTTGACATGAGCATGACCTTTGGTCGATCAGATCTTGTGTTGCAGGCCGCTATTGCGGGTGTCGGGCATGCCTTGGGGCGCACGTTGCTGGTGGAAAACGATCTGGATGCGGGCCTTGTTTTGCTTTCCGCGCCGATGGTTGCCATCAAGTCTCGATATTGGCTCGTGACCACCGCGGACTTCGCAGCGACCAAAGCCTATGCAGGGCTGGCGAAATGGCTACAAGCAGAGGTGCGGCGCAGCAAGGCCACGCTAGATGCGCATTGGGCTGCGTTGAGCAGCCCCACATGAGTGGTCCAGTTTGGAAGTTAGTGCAAAATTGGTCTTTGGTCTATCGGGGCGATGGCTTCTGGCTCGTTTGGGCTTTGTTGCATAAATCGTCGGATGGAATTCACTGTATGAATCTAGCGTGACAACTGGACAGAAAAAGCAATTGAGCCTCTACCAAGTATAGGACTTCGAATTGGTCATCCTATAATGACAGCTTAAAGCAACGCGGAACGTTGTCGACCTGATTTAACCCTGGGATGGTTTGGACGCCTCCACCGAGCTGCAGGCGCCGATGGCAGCTATACGCAGATTGCGACCTTGTCAAAGCCAGTTCGGCCGGGTGTATTGGCGATCACGAATGGCTCAAACCTGCTGTTCATCCGTTCTTCAAATTTCTGCGGCGCGGCCCATCAAGGCGGACTTTCGACATGGCTGGGGAACTTAAATGATCAATAACAGCCCGAACGCGGGCAGTCAGATGGCGGTTCGGTAGATAGACCGCATACAGGCCGATCACCTTCGCTTCCTCTCTTTCAAAGATCAACTGGAGCCGCCCAGAGTCGAGAAAGGGCTGCGCAGTATAAAGTGGTACCCGTCCAATGCCGAGGCTATCGGCAGCCATATTGGCAACAGCAAGCGGTGAATTTGCGCGAAAATTCCCTGAAACGGGCACTCTATATGTCGCGCTAGGTCCTTTAAATTCCCATTGATCAGTATGAGATGTAGTAGTCTGCAAGAGACAGTTATGTGTCGTCAACGCAGTGGGTTCTTTTGGGCGGCCAAATTTCTCAAGATAATACGGCGAGGCACAGCATACGATCCGCATGTCCATCAGCTTGCGTGCGACAAGGCTGGAATCCTTCAGTGCGCCGAAACGGACGGCAAGGTCATGTCCTTCTTCGATAAGTGAAACATGGCTGTCCGACAAATGAAGCTCGATCGATACCTTTGGGTTTGCGGCTTGGAATGGCTGCAACAAATGCACTAGCTGTGATGACCCATACCCCGTTGGCGCAGTAATACGGATACGGCCAGCAAGCTCTGTTTGGCGTTGCTGTACAAGCTCTTCTAACTCGTCGAATTGCTCTATCAACGGCAAGCATTGCTCATAGTAAGACCGCCCTGTGTCTGTGAGTGTAACGCTTCTTGTGGTGCGGTTGAATAGCTGGGCATTCAGGCGTTCTTCCAACTGTCCAACATACTTGCTGGCCAATTTGGTGCTGATGCCAACTTGCCGCGCACCTTCTGTGAAGGATTTATGGGCGGCAACGGCTGCAAAGGTCTTCATCCCAACGATGGTATCCACTGTCCACACTCCGTTCATAAAGATTCCACAAAATGTTATATTATCCCTGCAATGTACTCAAGCTATCTCTTTCCTCATCGCCGGAGACATTCTCTGGCACAATCAGAGGAACAAAACATGTCTAACGCAGTTCGTATTCACAGTTTCCCCCTTTCCGGTCATGCCCACCGCGTGGTTCTGTTCGCAGGTCTTGCAGGTATCAATCACGAGGTAATCAATGTTGATCTTGCTGGCGGAGCGCATAAATCGGAAGCCTATCTCGCTAAGAACCCAGCTGGTCAGGTGCCAATGATTGAAGATGGCGAAACTATCATCAGCGATAGCAACGCCATTCTGGTCTACTTAGCGCGTAAATACGCCCCATCCTACATTCCCAAGGATCCAGTCGGCGAAGCAGAAGTGCAAAAGTTCTTGACGCTGGCGGCTGGTGAATTGGCCTTTGGTCCGGCCGCTGCACGTCTGATCAATGTCTTCAAGGCACCACTTGATAAAGACTTTACACACGCCACTGCAGCCAGATTCCTGGGCAAATTGGACGCACACCTTGAAGGGCGCGATTGGTTAGTTGGCGACGCACCAACAATCGCAGATGTGGCAATCTACAGCTATACGGCACACGCACCAGAAGGCGACGTTTCGCTTGAGCCCTACGCGAATGTGCGCCGCCTTTTGGCTAACATCGAAGCGCTGGACGGATTTGTTCCGATGCCGTCAACGGCAGTTGGCCTGAACGCAGAACAAGCAGCGTAACCAGCGTGGACCTAACTGCTTGTCCCTGAGGTTAGGTCCACCACTTTCTCTCTCACACACGAGGTTTGCCATGAACGCTCCGATTTCAAGCCCATTGTCCCCTTTCCATAAGGGTGAACGCGAAATGCAAGACCGTGCAGGCAAGCGAGATTCCATGGAAGCTTTTGGCAAGATCGCCATCCGCCCGTTCATGCCAGATCAACACCGTGCTTTTTATGAACAGATCCCATTTATCGTGATGGGCAGTGTTGATGGTGATGGATGGCCATGGGCGTCAATGCTGACAGGTGGTCCGAATTTCATCACTTCGCCCAACGCCCAACGTCTTGATCTGAACGCCCGACATTTGGACGACGACCCGCAAAGCGCAAACTTACAGGCTGGTTCGCCTCTTGGTCTTCTTGGGATCGAGCTGTCGACGCGCCGCCGAAACCGGATGAACGCGACCGTTAGGGCCATAGCTGGAGGGATCATTTCGCTTGATGTTGTGCAATCGTTTGGTAACTGCCCGCAATACATCCAAACCCGAGATATTCGCTTTGTGCGGGATGCTGATGCAGCGGTTAAACGCGCTCCGACAGATGAATTCTCAAACTTGGATGCCCCTGTCCAGGCATTCATCGCGCAAGCGAATTCGTTCTACGTGGCCAGTGCGTCTGATGTGGCCGAAAACCCAATGGCAAAAGGTGTCGACGTCTCACACCGCGGTGGTCAATCTGGGTTTCTTAAGGTTGAGGGCAACACGATCCTAGTCCCTGACTTCTCGGGCAATAATTTCTTCAACACCATGGGAAACTTCCTTGTGAACCCCAAGGCTGGCTTATTGTTTCCAGACTATAGCACAGGCGATTTGTTGATGCTGACCGGCACCACAGAGGTTTTGGACGCAGACGCACCCGAGATTGCGGGCTTCAAAGGGGCAGAACGCGGTTGGCGCTTCACCCTTGATCATGGCGTTCGCATTCATGACGCTTTGCCCTTCCGTGCAGACTTCACGCAATGGTCGCCCAATAGTCTTATGGCTGATAGCTGGACCGAAGCCGAAGTACGCAAAAAGGCTGAAGCCACGCGGAATGCGTGGCGCACGCTCCGCGTCGTCGCCATAAAGGATGAAAGCAGCGTCATCCGCTCGTTCAAGTTTGAGGCTGTAGACGATCTGCCGCTTCTCTCATTCGAAGCGGGCCAATTTTTGACAATCCGGATCACGCCTGATGATGCGGATCCGCAGACCAGAACCTATACGGTGTCTTCTGCCCCCAACGATACCGGCTATCGCATTTCGGTCAAACGCGAACGCGGCGGAGTGGTGTCCAAGTACCTGCATGACGAGCTTAAAGTTGGCGACGTCATCGAGGCCAAGGCTCCGAAGGGTGCATTCTATATCGACGCTTTGGACAAACGCCCTGCGGTTCTGTTTGCGGGTGGCGTTGGGGTAACACCGATGATGTCAATGACGCGGCACGTTATGAACGAAGGTGTGCGCACGCGCTACACCCGCCCATTGACCATTTTTCACGCAGCACAGACCACGGATCAACGCGCCTTTTTGGATGAGTTCCGCGCGGCAGAAACGCAGAGCGGAAGTAAGATCAAATATGTGTCGATCGTTGGCCAACCTGAGGAAGGGGAGGTTGAAGGGGTTCATTTTGATGCGACTGGCTACATCACGCCTGAGCTGATCCGTAGCCAGCTTTCATTTGATGATTACGACTTCTTTCTTTGCGGACCGCCTCCGTTCATGCAGGCGGTTTATGACGCGCTGCGTGACCTTGGTGCGCGTGATGCGCGCATCTTTGCGGAAGCCTTTGGGCCGGCAGCCGTGACACGGCGAGCCGACGAAGATGCGGCCACTTTTGAGCCGGCACCAGAAGCCGATGGCGCTGTGATCAACTTTGCCCAATCTGGCCATGAACAGCTTTGGGAAAAGGGGGGGGCAACCTTGTTAGAGACCGCCGAAGCCCACGGCATTACGGCACCGTTTTCCTGCCGCAGCGGATCATGCGGTAGCTGTCTTACCAAAAAGCTTTCGGGCACTGTCGCGTACCGCACCCCCGTCACCGCCAAGCACGCCGAAGACGAAGTGCTGCTGTGCTGCGCCGTTCCAGCCAAAGACACTGAAGACCTCATTCTTGATCTCTGAACTCACCTGAAAGGACCAATCAAATGTCACGCCCACCTCTGCCGCCCTTTACCCGTGAAACCGCAATTCAAAAGGTACGCCTTGCTGAAGACGGCTGGAACAGCCGCGACGCATCAAAGGTCGCGACCGCCTACACGCTGGATACGAAATGGCGCAACCGCGCGCATTTTGTGACAAGCCGCGAAGAGGCCGAGGCATTCCTGTCTAGCAAATGGGTCCGCGAAAACGAGTACCGCCTGATCAAGGAACTCTGGGCCTTCACTGGAAACCTTATCGCAGTACGGTACGCCTATGAATGGCGCGATGACGGCGGCAATTGGTTCCGATCCTACGGCAACGAAAACTGGGATTTTGCAGAGAACGGTCTCATGCAGAACCGCCACGCCAGCATCAACGACCTGCCGATCCGCG
This sequence comes from Phaeobacter sp. SH40, assembly GCA_965641885.1. GTDB lineage: Bacteria > Pseudomonadota > Alphaproteobacteria > Rhodobacterales > Rhodobacteraceae > Pseudophaeobacter. Next base: position 1,777,927 of record OZ282574.1, read on the forward strand.
AAGAAGATCGCCTGTTCCATTGGCCCCTTGGCCGTCGTCCAGATGATCATCCGAGCCTTTCTGGCTTAGGTCTTTAGCGCCAGAAATGGGCGATCCGCAGACAAGCAGAAAGAGCAATTTTCCAATACATCAATGGGTTCTACAACCCGCGCAGACGGCTTTCATCCCTTGGCTTTCGCGAGACTGGCTGCCTAACCTGATCTGAGAGACCGGAACTTTTGCGTGGCAAGTCCAACCGCCGATATCCGCCATTTTTTCCGGTATGAGGCGTCTGCCATAGAGATGGCAGATAGGGCCAATCTATTGGCAGGCCGAGCCAATACCTGCCGCCCCACTCGAGTTATCAAAATTTATCCTTCTCGGCGCCGTCGAACACATGTTCGGTCGATGCGCAAATTTTACTAACTCAGGGCAACAGATCCATGAAGAAACTTCTGTCGTTTGCGCTCTTTCTCAGCTTCGTTTTGCCAGCGCAGTCTCAGGAATGGGTCATGGGGGCCGGTTTCGCTGACTTTTCCAGTAGCCGGGCCAAAGACACCGCAATCATATCGGTAGAGTATCACTCAGATCCTTTCCATAGCCGCCGGCGCCTAAAGATTGGCTGGGGAGGCTCTGTTTCTGTTTTTGGCACCGGAGATGTGCATCTCGGCGGTGGACTGGTAGGTGTTCTTGATTTGGGACAGCGGTGGTTTGCCGAAGCCAGTGTGATGCCAGGCCTATATGGACACAGAAGAATGGAAAATAATTTGGGGTCTGCGTTTGAAATCCGCAGCCTTTTATCTGTTGGCAGGCGCCTGAATAACGGCGGCGCAATATCAGTGGCGCTGACGCATAAATCCAACGCATCTATCGCCGCAAAAAACCCCGGAGTTAACGCCGTGCTGCTGCGCTGGCATCTGCCTGTTGGAAGATGATCTGAGGTGATTTCAAAACGCGGGCTCTCAATTGATGAGTTAATGCCTGCAACCTTTGAATTCGGCGCAGAAGTCAGGCACCGTATCCGCGGTTGACGTATCTAGTCATGTCTCTTTTTCTCGTGTACCCATGTTCAGTATTTCTAAGTTAGAGATATTGAATATGCCAACCGTAACCAATGCATTCGCGCGCGCAATGGCCGAAGCGGCCGGTATGACGCTGACAGATGACGGTGCGCTTTGTTCAAACGGAGCCGTCGTGTTTCGTGTGCCAAGGCCCGTGGATGGCCAGATCGCGGACGCCGATTACTTTGATCTTATCGACTGGATTCGTGCCTCTCATCCTGATGAGGTTTCACTGGTAGAGGCCTATGCGACCGCAATTCAGACAGATGATCTGGGCGTCCTTGGGTTGGCAATAAGAACTGCACCAACGCTGCGGGCATCGCTGCAACGTATGGAGCGGTATTTTCGACTGGTAACCGATACTGCGGTCTACCAGCTGGACGAACAAAGCGATTTTGCTTGCTGGATTTTCCAAGGACATACTCTTCACCGCCCTGCGCTTGAACTTCGCAATGAATGCGCGCTTGCAGGGTTTGCACGGAATATGCACCGTTTTGTTGGACCTGGGCTTGTTTTGGAAACGGTATCGTTTCGGCACGCCTGCAGATCTGATCCCGGTCGATACGCGGCGCATTTTGGCTGTCCGGTCAAATTTGGTGCAGACCAAAATGCTATCGAGCTAAAGTCAGAAATGCTTGATCTGACGAACCGTCTTGGTGACAAGGCAGTGTCGGAGTTCCTGACCGGTCAGCTCGAAACCAAAATTAACTCGCTTAAGGACGCTCAGTCATTTAGCGGCACGCTTTTGCATATTATCACCCTCACCCTTAGCAATGGATTGCCACAGGCCGCTGTGATTGCCCGTGAAATGGGGATGAGTGAACGCACGCTTTATCGCCGTCTGGCAGAGGAAGGCCTGACATTTCGGGATGTGCTAGCAAAAGCCCAATCCTCGCTCGCTCAAGGACTGCTTCGAGATGAAAGTATCTCAATCGCAGAGATTGCCTTTCTGACCGGTTTTTCCGAGCAAAGCACATTCACGCGCGCATTCAAACGGTGGGTCGGCAAGGCCCCTGCTCAATTCAGGCAGCAATCCTCTATCGTCTAAAATGCGGTTTCCAGACCTGTCTCTGGCAGGTTAGGTCAAGACCGTGGCAGGATTTGCCAATACCAGCGCCATGCTCCCAAGGTAACGTTAACTCATAGATTGACAGTGAGGGCCGGCAGAGATGGATGATCCATCAGGTTGCTGTGAACTCTCCCCATGAGAAAGGCGTTTGCCATGAATGAGGGCAACACAACACCCCGAGTAACCTCTGCAGATTTTGACAGCGCCGCGACCTGGGCTCCCCCAAAGACGAGGCCATTTGAAATAACCGGCATGCTCGGCATGTTGGTGGTTGCTGTGGCGGCAGCACTTGCGGTCGGCGTGCTGTCGCTGCTGATTACCATGCCGGGCGGAACCTACGCCACTGCGCAGCAAAACAGCGGCGTGACGGGCGCTAGCACTGACGCGGTTCTCACGACCTAACACTACTCCGCTGCCACGAACATCAGCCCCTTGCAGGACGGTGTTTCAACGGTGCGGCACATGTCCCCAGGTACAGTTTCAACACTCCAGATGCGCACAGCGCAGCTGGGATGGCGAAGGCGTGCTTTAGCAAAAGGGGCGCACGTAACCACCCAGCGGTGTCACATCAAGAATTCACCGCCACAACACAAGCGAAGGAGCTTAACTATGACTACCAATGACAATCACCACGAGAGTGGCTGTGGCTGCGATGTCACTGCTGAACAGGTCGATATGGCACGGCGCCGATTGATGACAGGGGCCGCTGGTGCAGCTGCTGCCGGGGCAGCTGCACTGACAGGTGGCGCTGCGATAGCCGCCACTGATGAGGCCCGCTCCCATTACGCAGACCCCACGTCCCCAGGCCTTCCTCAGATCGACATGGAAATTGATCCGGGCCGGACGGCTCTTGTGGTCACGGATCCTCAAATCGACTTTTTGTCCGAGGATGGCGTAACCTGGGGCGTGGTCGGCGAAAGCGTGACCGAGCAAGGGACTGTGGACAACATTGAGCGCTTGTTTATCGCCGCAAAAGCGGCAGGCATGCCGGTTTTCATCTCCCCCCACTACTATTACCCCCATGATCACAAGTGGAACTTCGAAGGCACGCTGGAAGCAACCATGCACTCAATCGGCATGTTTGACCGGCTGGGACCGCTCAACGTTGATAATTTCGAAGGCTCTGGCGCCGACTGGATGCCGCAGTACAAGAAATACATCGAGGATGGTGAGACAATCGTCTGTTCTCCCCACAAGGTGTACAGCCCCGCCCAGAATGACCTGAACCTTCAGCTGCGCAAGCGCGGCATCGACAAGGTGATCCTTGCTGGCATGTCGGCGAACCTCTGCACTCAGGCGCACCTCTATGACATGCTTGAGCTGGGCTACGAAGTTGCCGTGGTTCGTGACGCGACCGCCGGTGCAAAAGTGCCCGAAGGCGATGGCTATCTTGCTGCGCTGATCAATTTTCGGATGGTGGCAAACGGCGTCTGGTGGACAGATGAAGCCGTCGACCGGATTGGAAAGTCCGCCTGACGAACCCCGCTTTCTTCAACCGAAGAACCCCCTTCAAGATCACAGAAATACCCCTTGGCACAGCAATGGCAATGTTGCCTGTGGTGGCTTTGCATCGCCGTGCCTTTGACATCCAATGAAAAGAGAAAATCATGAACACGTCCATGTTCCTAAACGCCACTGCCGTTGCGGCAACGCTTGCTCTGGCATCCCCTGTCTTTGCCGCGGATGAATTCAACGTTTCCAACGGGCTCAGCCTAACCGGAAATCCACTTGGAATGCACGGCGTTGATCCAGTCTCGATGTTCCAGGCTGGTATTCCCGCTGTAGGCGATGCCATCTATACATCCACCCATTCTGGTGTGGACTACTACTTCACCTCCAAGGCGGCACAGCAAGCCTTTGATGCTGATCCAGCCAGCTATCTTCCACAATTTGGTGGCTTTTGCGCCTTTGGTATCTTCGTCGGCAAAAAGCTCGACGGTGACGTGCGTTATGCCGACATTGTGGATGGGAAACTGTATCTCTTCGTCAATGCAGCAATCTTTGCAAAGTACCAGGAAGGCAAAGATGCAGTGATCCAAGGCGCATACGCCAAGTGGCCAGAGATCGAGCACTCTCCTGTGAGTGCTCTCTGATTTAGCGACAGACCAGACTGCGGTGGTCCTCGGTCTACTTGGGTCACCGCATTTTCATTTCCTCCAATGCGCAACCAAAACACTAGAAGCGGATACGATCATGACTAATTTTACGACCCACACACTGGATTCTGCCCCTGGCGCGGCCAAGCCAATTCTTCAGGACGCTTTAAAGGCCTACGGTTTTGTACCCAACCTCTATGCCACTATGGCAGAGGCTCCGACTATTCTGGAAGGGTACACAACGCTTTCTAACATTTTCGGCAAAGCCGCTCTTTCGGAAACTGAACGCCAGATCATCCTGATGACGAACAATCGTCTAAACGGCTGCGAATACTGTATGGCGGCTCATACCACACTTTCTCAGATGGGCGGTGTCAATGCCGAGATCATTGAGGCCCTGCGCAATAACACTCCAATTGCGAACAGTAAGTTGGAAGCCCTGCGTCAACTAACCAGTGCACTTTTTGAGAGCCGCGGCTGGCTGTCCAACACTCAAATTGAAGAGTTTCTGGCGGTGGGCTATACGCGACAAACGATCTTGGAAGTAATTCTCGGCACAGCTCTCAAGACTTTGTCGAACTACACCAACCACATTGCTGAAACAGATTTGGATGTTGCTTTTGAGCCCAATACTTGGACTACTCTAACTCCTCAAGCAGCCGAGTGTGCGTCGGCAGAGTTTTTGGGTCCAAAGGCTTCCTAAACTAAGAGAGAGTTTAGCTCATCAGGTTGGTTTTGATTATGCCGCGTGCTGGCGGTGATGCAAACGCCGCGCTTCGAGTGTCTTTTGTTTGATCCTTTCTCTTTGCTTTAGAATGGCTTTGTCACGGCCGAAGTAGACGTCGGTGGGTGTGACGTTGTTCAGGCTCTCGTGGTAACGCTGGTGCACTATCAACTGCGTCGCTGAGTTCAGCCGTGTTCGGCCAAAGCATTCGGTGGGCCACCTGATGGCACTTTATCGCGGCTGCGAGCTGTTCCCGGCGGGCTGCATATTCGCCAGTGGCCTCGTTTAGCTCGGTGGGGATGTCTATGGCTGCCACAGCGTTGGATGCGGGTGCGGAGGTCATTGCAGGAACTCCAAAAACATGAGGGCAGGGGGGATAAGGCAGACACAAACGCCGCCCAAAGGATCGTCGGCAAACTCCGCGCGCGTCGGCCAGATAGCCCGCGCCCTTTGGCCCCAGCTCGCCCGGAATAGGACAAGACTGGGACCCAGCTTCGCGAGTGGCGACCGTGTTCCAAAAGCCCCCAGCGACCCCGACTAGCGTTTGCTCTTAGTCTATTCTGTTGAAAAACTCACCGCTTTGCCTGAAGAAGCGGGATCACCAGAATATAGATCCGCTAACTTTAGCATAATGGGCGTTATCGGAGCCCGAGGCGGTCACAAAAATGGGGGGCGGCGTCAAAGACGCTGCCAACGCAAAGAATCTTTTTCCATTTCAGAAAAAACGAGCATTCAAATGCCCTGGTGCGCTGCCTCCTATGAAGCAGTCAGCACCAAGGCCAGCTAGAACCAATGGGGTGACCGCGTATGGGCCATCAGTGACTCAGGTCAGGGTGATCTTCATTTCACGCATTGAGCGGCCAAAACCTCCTGCGGTGAGGCTGGTGATCTTGCCGTCGGCTGAAAACTCCAGATCAACGTTGATCAAGCTAGGGGAAGCAGGTTTGATGAAATGACCCTGCGCGATCTTCACGCGGGAAGCCTTGCGGCCCAGGATATCATGCAGGTAGCAGGCAAGTGGGCCCGCGGCCATGCCGGTCGCAGATTCTTCGGGAATGGCATAGCGCGGCGCGAACATCCGCGTTGTGGCAGCGGTTTCGGCGCCATCGGGTGACATGGCGAAAAGGTAGTAGCCAATCAGATCGAGTTTCTCACTGATCAGATTGATCGCGTCCTGATGCGGAGCGATGCCTGCCAGGATAGCCTCGCTATTGATGGGGATTACGATGAAGCTGTTGCCGGTGTTCACCAGCATCGGCTGGCAGCCTGCGATCAGATCGTCGGTGTGAAGGCCGATTGAGCCAAGCACGTCTTGCTGGACGACACCGGAAGACGCCCACGCATCAGGGCTTTGATAGGTGGGCGCGGTTTGTTCCATGAACGCCTGTTCCCCCTTTATGATGATCTTGCGCAGGCCATCGACCGTCATCTTAGATGTTTCACCCTGATCGACGCGACCGATCTGCGCGAGGTGCGAAAACGCGGCAATCGTGGCATGCCCACAATGGGCAATGCGACGGTTGGGCGTAAAGAAATCCAACCGAAAACCTGCATCGGGTGAGGATGAGACGAAGGCCGTTTCCGACAATCCGATTTTCGTGGCAACGTCCAGCATCTGATCCTCACTTAAATCGTCAGCGTCGATCACGACCCCGGCGGGGTTGCCGCCCTGGCCATTGGCGACGAATCCGTTGACGATATGCGCGGTTATCTCAGTCGGTCCATGCTTAGTATTCATTATTTGTTTTCCTCGATTTCTGGGATACGTAAATGAATATAAAAATTTGGAGTGAAGGGGGTTCATAAATGCATGAACTTGAATCATGAATGAGAATAAGAACGCAACACTGCAAAAACTGGCCGCAGCTGCGCCACTGCTTGAAGCGATTGCGCGGACTGAGAACTTTACCAGTGCGGCCCAAGAGCTTGGCATCCAGCAATCTGCAGTAAGCCACAAGATACGCACACTTGAAACGATGTTGGGCTTCGCGCTTTTCACCCGGACAACCCGCAAGGTCGCGCCAACGCATCAGGGGGCGCTGATCTGCAAGGCGTGCCGGGTTTCAACCGACGCCATTGCATCCGCCCTGACCGAGGCCACCCGGCTGGGCCAGGCAGAGGCCACAGTGCTGTCGCTGCCGTCGTCGCTTGCCATGAAGTGGTTGGTGCCTGCCATGGCGCGGGCGCAAGAACGCGGGCTGGCTATTACACTTGATATTGATGATCGATTGGCGGCACTGGGCCAAACCGGTATGCCGCACGCGGCGATCCGGTTTGGGACGGGCCCCTATCCGGGGTTGCACACGACCCTGTTGTCAAAGTGTCATGTCATGCCTGTGACGCACGCAAGATTGGCGTCGTCTTTGAGGCCGAAAGCCGGGAGAAAGACCGTTCTTTTGCGCGACATCACGGCCGAGCAAGATGGAACGTCGGTCACATGGTTGGACTATCTGGGCGATGATTTTGACGCGACTCGGTTTGACATGAGCATGACCTTTGGTCGATCAGATCTTGTGTTGCAGGCCGCTATTGCGGGTGTCGGGCATGCCTTGGGGCGCACGTTGCTGGTGGAAAACGATCTGGATGCGGGCCTTGTTTTGCTTTCCGCGCCGATGGTTGCCATCAAGTCTCGATATTGGCTCGTGACCACCGCGGACTTCGCAGCGACCAAAGCCTATGCAGGGCTGGCGAAATGGCTACAAGCAGAGGTGCGGCGCAGCAAGGCCACGCTAGATGCGCAATGGGCTGCATTGAGCAGCCCCACATGAGTGGTCCAGTTTGGAAGTTAGTGCAAAATTGGCCTTTGGTCTATCGGGGCGATGGCTCTTTCAGACGGACGAGCTGCGACCGTTGCATCCCGCCGTGCAGCTTCTGCCATCGATAGATTGTCTGCTGCGTGACACCGATCTGACGCACAGCCTCGGCAATCGTAGCACCTTGTCCTTGCAGAACTTCAACGTCCTTGCAGAACTTCAACTTGCCGAAGCTTCGATACAACCTCTTCCGGCTTCTCTCGTTTTCCAGCCATTGCTGATCCTCCAATTCACGGGACAATCTATCCCAGTCGGTGGACCACTTTCAGGGGGCTACGCCACTTGGGGTAGACCAACACGAACGGCCCACACCTGCCGTTGGCCAGATGTCCAAGCGCTGCGTTGCAGCTTCCCCGAAGCAGCCGTTCGACACATTGTGCAGCATTTTTGTTGGCCAGAGGGCAGCACTGCGGACGAAGTGTGCTTTCGCTACGTTTGCATCAATGACCGCTTCGTTCACTTTGAAGTCTCATGATTTGGTCCAAATACCTTGCTGCTCTATTCGATTGTCGCGAACGCATGCCGAAGAATAGTCGCGATGGTCGCATTGTCGACGCCCTCTTTTTGCATCCGCATCGCCCCTCCGTTTTGGGCGTCGAAATAGAGCGCCGCAGCATCAGTTGGGATTTTCGCGCTGCACTCTCCTTTTGATTTTGCCGTCTCGATCCAACCTGCGTAAGCGCCCAAAACCTCTAGGCGAAGCTGATCCACACGTTCACCTGTCGCTGACCCAAGGCTACCCCTATGCGCACGCATGGCGACGAACAAGCACCCCAACGGGACCCCGAGCGCCTCGCGGTCTTGCGTTGTGAATGCGATCAAGGCGGATTTTCCTTCTGCGAAACTCTGTTCTTGTTTGAGGATGTCAAACATCGGTAACAGCGCCAAGCTGCGGTAAGCCTCAAGCGCCGCACGTTTCAAACCATCATCGCTGCCAAACTCACGGTAGATCCCAGGCTTTGACGCAGCCGTCAGTTTGCAAATCTCCCCGATGGAGACTTCGGTTGGGCCAATATCCCAGTACTGCATCAACGCCGTGTGTAACACGCGTTCTCGGTCCAGTGTCTTCGGGCGACCACGCGTCTCTGGCTTTTCCATTACGGACCTCAAGGTATTTAATAATTGACTCACTCTTATCGTACCCATAGTTACGAAATAAGTCTGGATAATGCCAGTCCACTGTAGGGGAGCCAAAGTTAGATGCCAAAAGATCCGATTGGAATGTTGGGCCGCATGAATGCGGCAAGCTTGATGATGATCACGCCAGAGTTCTTCAAAGTGTGGCGAATGCGAACAGCGGGGGCCGCAAAAATCAGCAAGACTGTGGCAAATTTCATAATGAAACCTGAACGCATGACCTTGGATGGTGTGGATATCCGGTTTGCCAAGGGCGGCAATCCGAACGGTCCGACAGTGCTGTTTCTCAGCCCACTGCCGCAAAGCATCCTATGCTATGACAAGGTCTGGGCCGGACTTGCCGATGACTCCTATTTGGTCGCCCTTGATCTACCTGGATTCGGCCGCAGTGCAGGTGACATGAGCTTTATGACCTTCGAAGCACAAAGCGAGTTCCTTGAGAAATTTGTCTCGGAAATGGGTTTGACGGAAGTTCACATTGTTGCCCCTGACATCGCGATGCCGGTGGCGTTGCACTACGTCATGCACCGCGATCACAAAGCGGTAAGCATTCTGATCGGAGATGGACCGGGCATTCTACCCTCCGATAACGGCAGTCTTGTCACCAAGATCGTTCATTCGGGATTCTGGCGATCAATGGTCAATATGACCGGCCCGCGCGCGTTTATTGCGGGTGCGATCCAGCTTGGGTATCTGCACTACAGCCCATCAGCGGAAGAAGTTGCGGACTATGTTGCCTCGTATACCGGGCGGATCAGCCAAGTGTCTGCATACTTCAAGCAGTATCCCGAAGGCTGTAAAACCATTGATCCACATCTGGATACACTCGAAATACCCGTCCACGTATTCTGGGGTGATCAAGACGCTTTCCTGACCACCGACAACGCTGAGCGATTGCACAAACGGCTCCCCAAGAGTGCCTTGACCATTTTCAAGAACTGCGGCCATTTCTGTTACCAAGACAAGGGTCAGGAATTTACCCAGCTTGTACAGGACTGGATCTCTGGCGGGTATCACTTGGGCGATACGCATGGCTGACTTATTTTATGTCTCGATCACAGGATTGCAGTTAAAGAGAATGTGGCACTTACCGAAATTCTGGCGTCACGCAACCGCATCGATGGCGCAAGCAAAGGCTGCGCAAGGATGTCTTTCGGCAGACGCACGCACAATCAACGGCGTCCATCACACTTTGACGGTCTGGACCTCTCGCGAAGCCATGCTGCGTTACCTTTCAGATGGGGCGCACTTGAATGCAATGAAAACGTTCAAGTCGTTTGCGACAGGAAAAGTGTATGGCTTTGAGACGGAAGAGGTTCCTGAATGGCAAATGGTGCATACGCTCTGGCACGACAACGGTCGGCAGGTCTGATGAGATGCCACATCGCCTTTGGTCATGATGCGCAGAGCGTAAAGCTAACCTTTGTACATCTCGCAGCATTCGACATTTTGGGCTCCAAGCAGACTTGCGGCAGTGCGGCGGGTGAATGTTTACCCAGGGTTCGTTTCACTGGTCTGGCACACTACACCGGATGACAGCTGTCAGCCCAAAGCGGTTGTTGCTAACCGGGCATCTCGCCGCCTCATCTTATGTCGATCTGAAGAGACGTGGGCAATCGTAGTAGGCCGCACAGAAGTGGGACTTTTCAGACATTGGTTTGGCCTAAAGATTCCTAACCACCCCTTGCATGATGCGCTAAATGTAATCCACAGCCTTTATATACCGGCTTCGCGATCAGCCCGTCGCCACCCTGCGATACCACGTTTGCATTCGACCGCCAAAGACCCGCACCATCCTCGCAAGAACACGCTATGGTGGCAGCCATACTAAAAGGTTAGACGACTTCGATGTTCGCCTTTTCAAACTGGTCGAGTAGGGCTCTGGGGGCAGCACGATTGGTGACCAGCGTTTTGATCTCTTCCAGGTCCCAGGCACGAACTCGGTTGGTAGTGCCCAGTTTGGCGTGATCGGCCAGAACAACCGTTCGCACAGCCTGCGCGGCCATTGCGATCGAGACTTCGGCCTCTTGCAGGTCATAAAAATATGACCCCTTTTCCGGATGCAATGCGACAGGCGCCGAAAAGCAGAGTTCGACCTCAAAGCGGCGGATCTCCGACAGGGTCAGTTCTCCCACTGTTGCTGGCACATCTGCTGCGATCCGCCCGCCCAGCAGGATGACTTCAATACCACCGGCTTGCAGCGTTGTGGCGATGTCCAGCGAATTGGTGATGACTGAAACACCGGGGACCTTGACGAGCTCTCGGGCAAAGACCGCAGTGGTCGATCCGGCATCTACCATGATTGTCTGACCTGGCTGGATCAGGCCGACGGCTTTCTTTGCGATCTCGGTCTTTGCCCGGATCTGAGTTGTCATGCGCTGGCGAAAAGGGTCCTCTGTGCGGGTTTCAGGCAGGACGGCACCGCCGTGTACCCGCGCCACCTTGCCGATCTCTTCGAGGTCGAGCAGATCCCGGCGCACGGTTTCGCGCGAGACGCCAAGCATCTCGGCCAGATCATTGGCGCTGACCTGCTGATTGGCGGCCAGCATCGACAAGATACGCTGGTGACGCTCCTTTGCCCACATCAGACCGTCCCTTTGCTGCGACTGCGACGCCCCATCAGCGCCATCGTTACCTTCATGGACAGGACCGCTACACAGACCACTGCCATCACGCAAGTGGAGAAGGCCGCCGCCTGAGACGTTAGCCCGGCATCATCCAGCCGCATGATCGTCACGGCGGCGACACTCAGTTTCGGTGTGGTCAGGAAGACCACGGCCGAGAGGGTCACCATGGATCGCATGAAGAGGAAGAAAAAGACGGAAACGAGCATCGGTGCAATAAAAGGCGCAACGATGTCCCGCGCCGTGCGGCCAAGCCCGGCACCCAGGCTCCCGGCGGCCTCCTCAAGTGCTGGAGGCAGTTGGCGAAAGCCCGTCATCACGGTCAGGAACCCCTGTGTGTGGTAGTGGTAGAAGTTGACAATGGCGATCAGCGCTGCGGTCCCATAAAGCAGATAGAGCGGTGTCGCCATGGAATTGAAGGTCAGGATATAGGCCAGTCCAAGCACCATGCCCGGCACGGCGGCAGGCATCGCCGCGAGGATCTGGATCGGTTGGGCGATGGCTTGCGGCAAACGTCGCAGCCCCAGACCCAGTAAGAACACCGCAACGGTCCCGCCGACCGCTGCCGCCAGGGACACAACGATTGTCATCCAAAGAGACGAGTACCCGCCTGCAAGGGTGATGTTGTAGTGTTTGAACGAGAGCGACATGTTGTAGGGCCAAAGCGTCACAAAGCTGGCATAGACCACGATCCCGATCACAGCGACAATGCCAGCGCAGATCACCAGCGAGACCGCCGCCATAGTAGTATCGCGCAGCGGCGCAAAGCTGGGCTGGTAGGCAACCTGTCCCGTGGACTGTCCTGCCTGCTGTCGCTTCATTGCCTGCCGTTCGATGCTGTAGGAAATCACCGTGGGCAGCAGCAGCATGATACCGACCACGGCTCCCATGTTGAAGTTTCTCTGGCCAACAACCTGACTGTAGATTTCCGTTGCCAGTACAGAATAGTCACCACCGATCACGGCTGCATTGCCAAAATCGGTGATGGTTATGGTGAAGCAGACGAAGGCGGCATTCAGGATACCAAACCGCGCGGCAGGAAGGGTCAGATCGCGGAACTGCCGCCAGGGAGACGCACCCATGACCTCGGCGGCCTCATAGGTGCGCGCGTCCAGCAGAACCAAAGCGGCGCCGATGATCATCACCGCCTGTGGTAGCGCATAGAGCGTGTTGGCGATCAGCAGCCCCCAGAAGCCATATATCTCAATCTCTACCCCAAGGGCCCGGCTGATGACGCCATTGCGCCCCAACAAAAAGATAAGTCCAAGCGCCTGCACCAGTGAGGGCGCCAGCAGCGGCAGTACGATGATACCGCGGACCAGCCATTTTCCCCTGAAGGCGCAACGATAGAGGCCCTGTGCTATGATGAAACCAAGGAAAACGCTGAGAACCGTGGTGGCCCCGCCCATCGTCAGCGAATGCCGCGTCGCCCGCCAAAAGCCGGCAGAACCGAGTACCTCGGTATAATTGCCGATTCCGTAGCTGTCTCCTACGGTGATAGAGCGCAGGAAGACAATCACCATCGGGTAGGCAAAGAACAGGATCAGCCCGATCAGTGGCAAGCCAACACAGGCCAGCGTCAAGAGCCGGTCCGCGTCAAGGGAGCGGCGCAAGGGGGAGCGCTGCAATGGGGGGCGGGTAGTCTGGCCAATGCTGCTCATGCCGGGGTGGTCTCGGGCTGTTCCGCGTCATCAAGGACCCAGGTACAGGCCTCTGTGCTGATGCTCAGCTCAACGCTGTCCCCCGTGCGGCATGGAGACCTGCCGTGGGTTTCAACCAGCAGCGGTCCGGCCGGGCAGTCCAGCTCCAGCCGTTGCAGATTGCCCAGAAAACTGATGTTTTGCACAGTGGCCACGCCATTTTCAGCTGGCTTTATCGCGATCTGCTCGGGGCGAATACAGGCGAGATAGGCCTTTTTATCAGCTGGATAGGTCGCCAGAAGGTCCGGAAAGTGCCGCGCCACCTCTTCGGTTGACAGAAGGTTGCTGCTTCCCATGAACTCCGCCACAAAACGCGTTGCAGGTCGGTGGTACAGATCTTCGGGCGTGCCGGCCTGCACCACGATACCGTGGTTCATACAGATAATCTTGTCGGCAAGCGCCAGAGCCTCTTCTTGGTCATGGGTCACCATGAGCGTCGGAATCTCCAGCGAGCGCTGCACCTGCCTGATTTCGTCGCGCAATGTCGCACGGACTTTGGCGTCCAAGGCCGATAGCGGTTCGTCCAACAGCAGGACCCGTGGATCAACAGCAATCGCCCGCGCCAATGCAATCCGCTGCTGCTGGCCACCGGACAGTTGGCCTGGCAGTTTGTCGGCCATTTTCGGTAGCTTCACGAGCTCCAAAAGCTCGGTCACACGTGCCGCGATTTCCTTTGCGGAAATACCGCGAATTTTCAACCCGTACCCGATATTCTCGGCCACACTCATGTTTGGGAATAGGGAATAGGATTGGAAAACAATGCCAAAGTCGCGTTTGCGGGCGGGCAGGTCGGACAGGGTTGCCCCCTCTAGCGTGATTTCTCCGCCATCCAGGTCGGTCAGCCCCGCAATCAGCCGCAGCAGGGTGGTCTTGCCGCATCCAGACGGGCCAAGCAGGCAGACAAATTCGCCCTTCTCGATCTCGATGGATACGCGATCGAGCGCAGTAAAAGTGCCGTAGGTTTTTGTGGCATCACGGACGGTCAGATACATTGGAGAGTGCTTTCCTTGGCCTGAGGGTGGTCCACGACCAACCTTAAAAGTAACGGGACGACCTTGGCCGCCCCGCTGTTTGGCTCAGCGGCCGAACTTTTCTTTCCACAGTGCTTTCACCGCGGTCTGCTGGGTCGAAGCCTTCACAAAGTCCACATCCGCCAGGATTGTGGAGATGTCAGAAGGTAGGCCAGCGGCCTCTGCGGCTTTGGAAGCGTCAACACCTGGTACGGTGATCAAGGCCTTATAGGTCTGGTACAACCCGATAGCTTCGTCTGACATGGTCCAATCAAGGAAAGCCTGAGCGGCCTCTTTGTTATCCGAGCTTGCCATCAGGCCGGAGGCCTCAAGCTCATAGCCAACCCCACCTTCAGGAAAGACCATCGCCAGAGGATAGCCTTCCTCAATTGATTGCATCGCGGTGAAGGCCAGCGAGATTCCGACGGTATATTCGCCGACGCGGGCTGCTTTGCACGGTTTGGATCCGGAGGATGTATACTGCGCCATGTTGGGATCAACAGCTTCGAGCTTGGCCCAGCCGGCGTCTTCGCCCATGCCTTGCAAAACCGCGTTCACATGAAGATAACCAGTGCCCGAAGAGTTCGGGTCAGGCATCACCACTTCGCCTTTGAAAGCAGGATTTTCAAGGTCCGACCAGCTTGTCGGCATTGGCAGGCCCTTTTCCTCAAGCCTTGCTGTGTTCACGCAGAAGGCCCCCATGTATCCGATGGGCGCGAACCACTTGCCGCTTTCGTCCCGGAATGTGTCAGGCAGCACGTCAACACCCTCGGCGGCATAGGGCTCCAGCATCTCAAGGATCTGTGGGTCCATCATGGCGCTGACAGCCCAGCCCCAAATCACGTCGGCCTGTGGATTCCCGGCCTCGGCCAGCAGCCGCGCTCCGAGCTTGCCAGTTGACAGGCGTAAGACGTTGATCTCGGTGTCTGGCATGGCGGCTTGGGCAGCCTCGACATAGGCCGCAATCTCTTCTTCTTCCAATGCCGTGTAGACAGTCAGGTCATCGGCAAGGCTGGGCGCGGCAAAGCCGAGGGCGGCCATCGACAGCGCGGTGGTCTGAATCCAGGTTTTCATAGTGATCTCCTTGTTGGTCCATATCTGTTGGCCCGGACCTGTATCCGGAAGGCTGCGGGCCCTTGAAAAGACCCGTTCTGATTGCCCCGCTCTTGTCGCGAGTCTGGGGTTATTTGTGTAGTCTTGCGTTTTTGTGGCATTTGTCTACGATTAATTCTCGAAGCGGGCGATCACGACCTGCCAGAACCCGCATTTGAGGAAATTCTATGCAGATGCTCACAACCCTTCCTGAAATGGACCGGTTTACCCAGTTTGCGAACAGCCTAGCTGACGCGACGGATGCCATGGCCATGACCTTTTTCCGCAAGCCGTTGGATATTGAGGCCAAAGCGGACGATTCGCCGGTCACGCAGGCAGACCGGGCGATCGAAGAAGAAATGCGGCGCCAGATCACCGAGGCTTTCCCATCGCATGGGATCCTTGGCGAGGAGCAGGAAGCCACGCGGCTGGAGGCCTCCAGTCTGTGGGTCATTGATCCAATAGACGGCACCAAAAGCTTCCTGTCTGGCATGCCAACCTTTGGCACGCTGATCGCTTGCCTGACGGAGGGCAGGCCCGACCTGGGGGTGATTTCGATCCCACCTACTGCAGAACGCTGGGTCGGTCAGCGTGGCAAGCCAACCTTGCTGAACGGCACCCCCTGCCAGACCAGCGCAAAGACGCAGCTTGCCGATGCGATCCTGTATACCACCAGTCCGGATAGCTTTGACGCTGCGGGATTGGCACAGTTTGAGACCCTGTCGAAACGGACTGCTCTGAGGCGTTTTGGCGGCGATTGCTATGGCTATGGCCTGCTGGCTTCAGGCCATGTTGATCTGCTGTTAGAGATGAGCCTGCAGCCCTATGACTACATGGCCCTCGTCCCGGTGATCGAAGGCGCCGGCGGCGTTATCACAGACTGGGAGGGCCGGCCGTTAACATTGAAGTCCGAGGGGAAAATCATCGCGGCCGCCAGCGCCCCGCTGCACGCAGAGGCGCTGACGGCACTGCGCAGGAACGATACAATCGGTAAGCCTTAACCTGCACAGGCAATCGCAGGCAAAACTAGGAGGTCCGATTGTGCTGGATGTTCCAAAAGAAAGCGCTGCGGAGAAATATCCGATAGTTGAGGACCTCTATTTCTCGACAATAATCCCTCTAGAAAATTTGCCACCGTCATTCGCGCAACTCAGGGCATGTCCACGACGAGTCTGGAATGCCTAAAGCGTGTCGAACGGGACAATTCCTAAATTTCGGCATGGAGTTAGGCTGTGGTGGGGGGGCGGTTCATCCGACGGCTCAGGAAAGCTGACTTTGCAAATGGCGCAACCTGCGCACAGCCGACCTTGGTGCGCAGCGCAACATGTGGGCTTCGGTCTACGAGGGCATCCGCAGCGCGGTCCACCGGTGAAGCACCTCGCGCGCGGTCTTGCGGCTGTGGCACCGATGGCAAAGGCTCTGCCAGTTGCTGCGATCCCAGAACAATTTGCGATCGCCCTTGTGCGGCGTGATGTGATCCACGTCTGTGGCAACCGTGACAACACTCAACTCATCGCAATCTTTGCAGACTGGATGGGCGCGCAAGTGAACCAGGCGCGCCGCCTTCCATTTAGGATCCGCATAAAGCCGCCGAGCTGCGATCGCTGCAGGCGAGGTCTGCGCCTGTTCGCGCCGCGCTTTCAGCTTTGCCTTGCGCGCCGCCTCATGCTCTTCGCAATGCGACAGCCCAGGCAAAGCAATATCATCGCAGCCTGCAGCCACGCAGATCTTCGATCGCGCCACCGGATAACCCCAACAATTTGTGAAAGCCCACAACGCAAAAACGCCCGCCGGTTTCCCGTGGGCGCATGTGTTAATGATGCAAATCTACTCGCATGCTGATGAGGTAATCGTCAAGAAGTGTTTTAGAGGCGGTGCTTCACTGTCGCATGATCAGGTCTAGGTGCTTCGTCTACAGGAAGGGCGGATTCCGGCCATTCGCCGCAGCTGCGAGAGGTTCGTGCCAGAGCGGAGCAAGCGGCCATTCACCACCCCTTTGATCATTGCGTCGATGCTGCACTGTGCATCAACGGCAGCAATGCGCAGATAGCCCCATTTGCAAAGTCCTCCTTTCCCCCAGGGGGCTCAGCCAGAAGATGCTGTGACGCGGCGTGAGGAGCGGTCATTGGGGAACGTTGCAGCATGATATACGGCTGAATGTTAGCTAGGCTGACTGCTTCTGATCCCAATTCGCGATATCCTCACAGTCTGGCTGGGTTTCCCAACCTTCGTCCTGGCCTTCTGCACTACCCACTGAAAGAAAGTCCTGCCCAAGTTCAAAGCGCCCGACAATCCCGGATAGGCTTGTCGCTTCCTCCTTCAACAGCTGGCTGGAGGCAGAGGCCTCTTCCGCCATGGCGGCATTTTGCTGGGTGACCCTATCCAGGACCTCCATCGAGCCATTGATTTCCCCCAGACCCTTGGATTGCTTGCGCACCCCTTCTGCGATTTCGCTCACAAGACCAGAGACTTCGCCGACACTCCCGATGATGCCTGACAAGGCATCTCCGGCCTGACCCACCAAATCGACACCGTTTGCGATATAAGCCTCGCTGGCTGAAGTCAGCTCCTGGATTTGACCGGCCGCCGTTGAGGTCCGTAGCGCCAGTGCACGCACCTCAGAGGCCACTACAGCAAACCCTGCCCCAGAGTGACCCGCCCGCGCGGCCTCCACCCCGGCATTCAACGCCAACAGGTTTGTTTGAAAGGCGATATCATCGATTATGTTGATAATCGTGGAAATCTCATTGGAGGTCTCCTGAATCTGATCCATAGCACTCACCGCTGCCGTCACAACCTTGGTACTGCCCTCGGCCTGGGTACGGGTTCGACCCATAGCCTTGTCCATCTGTGCAGCCTGCTCTGCTGTGGTTCCAATATTGGTGGTCAAATCCCGCAGCGCCGTGGCCGTCTGTTCCAAGGTAGAGGCCTGACTTTCTGTGCGATGCGCCATTTCATCGGCCGCAGCACTTTGCTCCTGAGAGAACCTACCGACATGTTCAGAGGTGCTGACGACTTCGCCCATGGAATCGCGCAGGTTGACAAGACTCTTGTTGAAATTTTCTCGCAGCGTTTCATAGCTGTCCGAAAAGGGGGCCCGAATATCACAGGCGAGGTTGCCAGCCTGAAGCTTCGACAAAGCCCGGCTGGTCTGCTCCACCACAGCCGCGGTTTGCTGGGCAGTTTGCACCTCGCGGACTGCGGCTTCGTCTGCCTGCTTTAGCTTCTCGCGGAAACTGTCCAAGCTGCGGGCCAAATCACCCAGTTCATCGCTGCGAGATTTACCGGTGATATCGATGTCATAGTCATCGTCGGCCAAAGCATTGGTGGCCTGGCGCAGTGCCAGAATGGGGATCGTCACCCGGCGTGCGGCAAATAGGGAAACCGCAATCGCAATCAACACAGAGGTGCCAATCACTGCCATTGCAAGCAGGCGAATTTGGTTCAGTTCTGCGAAGGCCGCGACTTCGTTGGTTTCAAGAACCAACGACCAGGTAAAGCCGGGCAGATCAAGCGGCATCACCAAGGCGGTTGCACTGCCTCCTGCCATGGCTGGAACCCCATCAAAGTGTCCAGTTTCTCGATTGCGGGCGGCCAGTATTTGCGGCAAATCCGGCAGCGTATCCAATACGCCAAAGCTATCTCCCAGCACCGAAGAGCTGCGTGCCAATCCATCAGGGCTGACCAGATAGATATTCTGGCTATCAAGATCTTGCAGATTTTTTGTCAGGGCCTGTACCACCCCAGCACTGCCCAGACGCACGGCAATCACTCCAACGGTTTTTTGCCGCTTGTCGAGCACCGGGGTCGCCAAAAAGGCAGAGGGCAGATCGCCGCCCGGCCCATAAAGGGTGAAATCAGAATGCACCACATGGCCCGGTTTCGCCACCAGGGCCTCCGAAAACAATTGTCCCAGGCCGGTCTCGGCCAGATCGCCGGAGGCAAAGCTATTGGCATAGTCATCCAGCTTTTTGACAGAGTAAATCAGCAGTCCTTCCTTATCAAAAAGGTAGAGGTCTTCGTAGCCATTCAAGTCAACCGTGCGCTGAAAGGTTGGGTGGTAACTGGCATGGGACTGGCTGTAATAGGATCCATCACCAGGGTCGACAAGCTGCGCTCGTTGATCAACCGGATTGGGGTTATCGCTTCCATAGACCCGCTTGAGATAGGCAATTGGATCGGGCTCTTCGATCATGCCGATGACACGGGTGAAATTGCTGACCGCCCGGAAAACAGTTGGCTGGGCCGCCTGGCTCGCCAGGTTCGAATGGGCTGAAGATATCAGGAATTCCAGCGCCTGAGCGCCGGCCTTGGCCTCAATCTCATGTGCAGTATAGATGTTCTTTCGAATGCTCTTTTCGGCCATCGAATAAATCAGAAAGGCAACAGTAACGAGAAAGGTCGCTGTCAGCGCCACCATGATCATCGGGAGCTTTGCTGAAAGGGGGAGCTTTTGCATCTTAAACATCACCGGGTCCTTATCTGAGGCGGCCTCTGTACCTTCCATTTCATTCGATCCGGGGCTGGGCACAAAAGAGAGGGGCGCCCTGTGTGATGCCAAAAAGAGCTTGACAAAACGTTGATTTTTGTCATTTGAGCGAAATACGCACTTCAAAGTGGGCAGGGACATCCAGAAAGGTCCAGTCGAGCCGAATGTCAGCTTCCGGGGTTTTGGCCCCAGCCTTCGTGTCTGCGGCAAGTCCACTGATGTATCTCATACGAACGTCCTAAAAGGGCTGGCTGCTGTCATCTGGCGGCTGGGAACTGGTGCGGAATCGCTGCGACCCTGCTGCCGCACCGCCGCATGTCGGCAGTGAGCCCAGAGTCACCAATGCTGCGGACAACACCAGTGACTGCTTCGCCGACTTTGGGAACGTCGCAATGATCGGATCGAAAGTCGGATCCGAGTTTCAAAACAAGCCGCGAAACGCGAAAACTCTCTTTGAGGTTTAGCAAACGTATCTACCTGCGGAAATCTCAGACCCAAAACCTGCCGGAGTTGAAGTTTACAGAGTGACTGTTGTTGTGACGCCCAGCAGTCAGGCGCTT
The DNA here is from genome assembly GCA_965641885.1 of Phaeobacter sp. SH40. Taxonomy (GTDB): domain Bacteria; phylum Pseudomonadota; class Alphaproteobacteria; order Rhodobacterales; family Rhodobacteraceae; genus Pseudophaeobacter. The sequence continues at coordinate 1,798,281 of OZ282574.1, forward strand.
GAGGAGTTGTCGTGCAGTTATTTCCACCGTAAGGTTTCGGCATGAGCTCTCGCTTCTTTCTAATCTTTTGTTCGGCCGGCTTGGTGCCGATTGCCTTCGGCTATGGCGCCAACCCTTCAGCGACCTTGGGTGCTGTCTTTGGGATTGCCGTGGATACCGTCAACCTGACGCATATTATGCGTGCGGTGATGGGCCTTTATTTGGGAATGGTCGTGCTTTGGCTGTGGGGTGCTTTCAGCAAGCCTATGGAAGCCCCGGCGTTGATTGCCTGCGCAGTGTTTATGCTCGGCCTCGCGGCTGGGCGCATCCTGAGTTTTGTCTTGGACGGGATGCCGCATTGGTTGTTGTTCATTTACGCAGTCTTGGAAATTGTGCTGGGCGTGGTCGCGATGGCCCTCTTACGGAGATCACCCCCCCCTGTCTGAATGCCACGAGCGCGGCTTCGAGCGATGAAGCGGGCCCATCCCGAAGCGTGTCCAAAGGCAGGACCGCGCAAGAAGCCGACGCCCGCCCCCAAGACGCGAACGACAACTATGTCCGCATACCACCAGTTCGCCGTCGTGTTGATTTCGCACCCGCAGCGAAGGTCCGGAATGACGGGCCGCGCCGCAGCGGCGGAAGGACCCGGTCAACGGCGGCACTGGGCCGTTCGTGACAGTAGTGGGTGAATACCGCCGCTCGATCTCCGCAGTCCTGACGCGGAAAAACCGGGCACGACCTTGAAATTCAGAATGCGCTAACCCCGAAGCTCTCTATAGAAAACCAGCCGTTACCAGCTCGCGCTTGGCGCGCTCAACGGTGCGCGTGTGGCAGCCGAGAGATTTCGCGATTGTCCGATGTGATTGGTGGCTGAGCAGGGCGGCACGGAATGCAGCCATTTTCAGGGCGCGGCCTGAATGCGGCCCAAGCGGGATTTGGAGCCTCCCCGCGCCATAGGTTTTGTACAGCCAATCAGTGATCTGGTCGCCCAGTTGCTGCGCGACAAGTGACTGCGCCATCCTGTGTGCCTGGGGAATATGCGCTTCGGTGCCGCCATAGAGGCCGGTCAGTTTCCAGACGGCCTCCGGACCAAGGCTGTCTTCCAGCTCTTCCAGCATCTCTGGCACGTTCATCCCGAGATCGATCATTTCGTCACAGGTCAGAAGGTTTGTGTGTGGGGATGTATCTGTCATGTGACTTTGATGCCGTCACTTGTCGGCCCATGACGCCCTGTCAAATGTCGGGTCGTCGTCTTAAACACAGCGATTGGAATTTTGGGGAGATCTGTGTGGCGCGATTTGCGGGTCGCTGAGCGCAGTTTTCGCCTGAACGCTACTCCGGGTCGGAATTTATCACAAGCGCGTTGCTGCCCCGTTTAAGTGGTATTTAACGGCGATCCTGGGGTGCTGCCCTCCCTGCGGATTTCAGCTGGCGGGGGGGGAGCGGGTAGATTTGGCAGAAAACAGCGTTTTTTGAACAATCCGGACCTAGGTGGAGAAGGATTTTGTGGGCGACCTACAAAGGGGCGGCCACTACCTGGCACTGCCACCAGACGGCCAATCATGATTTCAGAGAAACAGATCGGGCTGCCGCTGATCTTTGGGGCAGCGCAGCTCGGCGGACATGCGTTCCACAGTCCGGATGTGGACGTCGACCTCAGCGGCAATGTGCGAATGGCTCAAACCCTGGTCCAGCAGCATGGCAATCCGCTGACGGCGTCCGGTTTGGCCGCTGATGTTTCCGGCTGGCACCAGCATCTTGCCGCTGCCCAGCAGCTTGTAGAGGGCTTGTGCATTGGCAAACCCCACGATTTTCGCAAGGGAGCAACCGGGGGCAGGGTTCTTGGCGATATAGATTTCGCGGCCGCCGCGCTGTTTGGCCAGGCGCACGGCAAGGTCGACGCTGATTTCATCCGCGATCAGCGCCAGAACGCCGGGGAGATATGGTTTGAAGTCCCCCCTCATCTGCGATGGTCAGCCCTGTTTAGCCCAGTCCAGTCGAAGTCGATATCGGCGCGCTGGCCCCAGCTTTTGAGGGCCTGAATGACCTGATCGATCTCGGTGTGATCCCGCATCATGTCTACATCTGCGGGTACGTTGCTCCAGGCTTTGCCAAAGCGGGACCGGATGAACGTGTTCAGCCCCGCGCGGCTGGGGTCGCGGAGCTGGCCTGCTTCGCCAAGCTTGCGCCAGAGCACATGCACCAGGCGCAAATCGGGGCGCGACGCCTGGGCGTGTTTCTTCGAGCTGGTGCTGGAACTGGCTTTGAAACCATCCTGTTTAAGGCGCTTTAAAACCGCGTTTAAATCCGCCTCACTCATGTCCGTCATGGAGGCCTTGCCAGTGACGATGAGCTGCAGCGCCTTGCGGGCCTCGCTGTCCAGGCCAAGTTCTCGGCATCCAACGTGGATTTTCTTCTGCAGGGCGCGGCTCATCAGGAGACCTCGCTGAGAAACGGAACGGTGGGGTGCAGTGCCGCTGCATCTGCTGCCATCCGGCGGTCCGCAAGCGCGGCTTCTTCCCGTGCGATTTCTGAGAACTCTTCAGGGGAGAGCTTTGCTATTTCGGCCTGACTTTTGGCAACCGCGAGACGGCCTCCTAAAACGATGGCGGCCCGGCGTATAACCGTTGCATAGGCGCTGAAGCTCTGCCGCAACTCGGCGCGGATCTGGTTTTCTGATTTCGCCATGTCAGCTCTTCCTATGCCTTTGACAGATCAATGGTGATGGCTTCCCAGGCGGACGACTGCGAGGCGCGCTCATAAAACCGGACATAGGTTTTGGAGCCGACCACACGCATGGCGTCCCGGATCGCCTGCATGGCGCGCTTCCAGCGCTCGTCGGATATGTCCAGGTTCAGCAGCATGAAGATTTCAGATCGGTTGATCTGGCCTTCTTTGTCAGTGTTGAAAGCCTTGGTCACGATGGCGCGGATTTCAGGCCCAGAGTCGGCGGCCCACTCGTTTAGGCACTCATCAACCAGGTCCTTGGCGATCTGCAGTTCGGGGCCAAAATCAAACGCCTCAGCGATCTGCACCTGCACCTTGAACAACCCGTCATAGCTGAACAGGGTCTTGTTGCCCTTTTTACCGCCGACCTTGCTCTCGTACTGTTGGGCCAGAAGTGCTTCAAATGCGCCAATGTCGTCAAAAACGTGGGTTTTGAAGCGGGCAATCTGTTCGCTCAGGGCTTTGCCAAAGCCGATCATTTTGCGAACAGTCTCGTCCTGCAGCGCGTCCTGGGCTTTGACCAGCTCAACGGGCACCAAAGACCCTTTCGAGTTGGTGCGGTATTTCTTGCCGCCTGACACCACAATTCCATCGGGTATCGGTGCGGGGGTGAATTCGCTTCCATAAGTCGGAGTCTGGGATTCAGTCATGAGGGGTTTCTTTCAAAAATGGTGGATTGGCTGCTCATCAGACCGGGGCCGCCGCGCCCTGGTGACCACGCCCGACGAGGTCGGGCGGGTTTCGCGCGGGTTACGGGTTGAGGCGGTCTTTCACGGCCTTTGCCTGCTTGAATGTCAGCGACGCCGCCGCCGCAATCTGGATGGCTTCCCCGGTTGCGGGGTTGCGCCCGGCGCGGGCAGCCCGCTCGCTGCGCTTGAAGATGCCAAAGCCGTGCAGCGTCACTTCTTTGCTGTCTTCCGTGGCCTGGGTGATCTGCTCCAGAAGGGCATCTATGGTCGCGGCTGTTGCCTCTTGGGTCTGGCCGGTTATCTCGGCAATGCTGCGGGTCAGGTCTTGCTTGGTGATCTTCTTTGACATGGGTCTTGTCCTTCGGTGGGTTGGTGCGCTTGATGGCGCGGTTATTAGGACCCGGTTGGGTCCAGACGATCCGCAAGGCTACGGAGCCAGATTGCGGTTTTGATCTTGAGGGAGAGGGCAGGTTTCATTCGTCGCCCTTCGTCTTGAACTTTGGGCAGGCGCGGCACGCACGGATCATGCGCACCCGAAACGGGTTGCCATGCGTCCAGGTCTCGGCCCGTTTGCGATACTTGAGGCAGACGCCGCTTTCGATTTGGGCTTTCAGAGCGGGACATTGCACCGGCGCGCTCATGAAGACCTCGCGCACGGCGCTCTCGATACTGTTCATATTGCCGGGGTAGCAGTTGCGAATGGCCTGACTTACGGCGGAAGAACTCAGACCGGTTTTTTCCGCCACGGCGTTCTGCGAGGCCTGATCGCACTCCTGCACCAGGACCGCGACCCAATCCGGCAGCGCGCCGTCCCATGCGTCCAGCGCCACGACTTCTCTATCGCTTGTCATGCCAAACGTCCTCCGGGGGCGTAGACGATCTTTTCCTCATTGCTGTCGATGACGACGGTCATGCGCTTGCGTTGAGGCGGCAGCGGGCCGGTGTTGCGGATCAAAATGAGCGAGGTGTCTGCGCGCATGGCTCGGCTGCGGATGCGGGCACTGGCCCGCAGATATCCTGCGGTTCGCAAAATCCGGCAGTACTGCAGAATGTCGTCCTGGCTGATGCACGGTCGGGCAGGGGACAGAGCGGCAAACAGATCTATTGGGCGGAACTTGCGCTGATGGCGGATGGCAGTCCAGATGGCGCCTTCATCGGTGGCCCGCACGGTCTTGGCGTGCTCGCGGACGTCCTCTGGCTTCTTTGCTGTGTAGAAGATTTTGCTGCCGCTGCGGCTCCATTCGCGAATGATGCCGTGTTTGCGTAACCGGCTCATGAACCGGGTGCGGATAGCACCAACAACGCAGATCCGGGCGACATCTTCAAAGGTGAAGCAGGCGCAGCCGTGGATATAACTCCAGATGGCCTTTTCCTCCGCACCATGGGGCTGGATCGGGGGCAGCTCAATCAGCTGATGCGGTGGCTGACCCTTGGCGCGCACAATCTCAAAGTACTGTGTCTTTCCCTCTCGCGCGCAGGGTTTGACCAGGCCGTCGCGTTGCAGCTCTTTCAGAAAAACCCGGCGTGACCAGCTACTTGTAGCGCAATGTTCAGCAACCTGCGCAAAGGTGAAGCGGTCTTGGGCGCAGATATACGCTAAGATCACCTGCTCGGATGGGTCGCGTGGCGTACGTGGCGTGGCGTTCATTATTTCAGCCCCCGGCGCGGCGATGGCGCATCCTTGCGCCGGAAGCTGAGGCCGCCCCAGTCGGCCAGCGACATGGTGTTGGTGCCCATGGCCAGCGCCTCAATCCGCACCTGGGCAAGATCAACAACCGTGCGTCTGACATTGCCGGTGTTGCGCTCCAGAATGGCGCTGAGGAAGTCGTCGGTGATTGCCACACCCTCAGCATAGACCGAAGCCAGCAACTGCGCGTCTTTCAGGGTGGCGGGTTGAGCTGCCGTCCAGGACATAACACGGCTTGAGATCAGCTCGAACTTCTGCAGTTTCTGAGGGAACTCTTCCATGCCGATCATGACAATCGGCGTGTCCGAGCCGTCATGCAGATCACGGATCAACTCAATAATGCCGCGCCGGAAGGCATAGTCGGCCTCATCCACGATCAGCGTCCGCCCGTCTATGGCCAACTCTTCGCAGGCTTGCGACACCATGTCAGGAATGGTCCGCTTTGGCGGCACCCCCAGCTCGTTTAACAGCCGTTCCAGGAAGGTCTTCTTGGTCCAGTCTCCCTGCATGGAGATGTGGATCACGTCAAAGGTTGTGGCGCAGAAGATGGCCCCGAATGTTTTGCCATAGCCGGGGTAGCCGTAAAACACCCCAAGGCCGGGCATTCCGAACGTGCGCCCTTGCAGCTCCTTTACCAGGGTGGCCATGGTGGCCACGTTGGTGAGGGGTTGGACGCTGTTGCCGATTTCCATCTGCAGTGACATGTTCGCTCCTGGTTCAATGGTGCCGTCAGCCTGGTCGTTTGGCCTGTGGTCTGGCCTGTCGTTCAGCCTTTCGGCGGCGTTTTCTTTGTCTGGTTATCCGGCGGTACTGCCGCCGAAGCTCTTGTGCAGCTCTATGCGAGCCTCAAATTCCGGGTGTTTGACGTAGTTCTCCAACCAGCCCGCCTCGCGCTCGCCAACCGGCTCGCCCGCGCTTTGGCGTTGCTGGATTTCCAGCGCCTGGCGGAACCGCGCATCTGGCTCCTTTGCCACCGTGAATGTCTCTAGTGCTGGTTTGGGCGCGCGCTTCTCTTTCGCACTGCTCATCTCGACAATGAGGGCGTCCTGGGCCGCCTCAGCCGCAGGGGAGTTGTGATCCCGGAACGAGGGGGCCGCAGCGGGGCGCGTGAAGACAGGTTTCACCACCTTGGCTGCTAGATCGGCTGACGCTTCTGGGCGGTGCCCGCGCATGCTGGCCGCAATCTCTGTGGTTGCAATCGGGCGGTGCAGTTCCTGCAGCGCCTTTTCGGCTTTGACGATTTGACGGCGGCGGCGGGCAGTGGAGCGCGCGCCTTCCAGATCAAAGAAGCCAACCTTTTGCTGACACTCGGCAAAGCCCAAATGCGCGCCATCGCCGCCATAGATATGGACGCCGCTGTGCAGATCCTCAGGATCGAAGCGGACAATCACCTTCCGGTTGGCTTCCTGGCTCATCCAGGGGCAGTGGTAGGTATTGCCGTGGAAGGTCAGACTGCCGTTTTGTTTGTGCAGCTTGGCGCTTGCCTGCCCCATGAGCCAAAGGCGGCGCTGCTCTTCGGTGGCCTTTCGGATTGGGGCTGTCGCATAGCTCTCGGCGAAGGTTGCATCAAAGGAGCGGCCCTGTGCTGTGTCCGACCGGCGCCCGGTGCGCGCGTTATGCTCTGCAATGCCTTCGGCCAGAACCCCCAGAAACTCCGAGGCCTTGATGGCGCGGCTGCCGTAGTTCTCGGGCTTGGCGTCTGGCCGGTTGCCGACATAGGCCCCGGCAAAGCGCGGATCTTTCGCAACGTCGCTCGCCAGATCCCGAAACGCCCGCTCGATGGGCTTGGCCTGTCCATGTGCCGGGGTGGCCCAGTGCATCTGAATGCCAAGCAGCGGCAACACACCAATCGGGTCGTCCTCGCGGATTTTGAAGCGGAACCGGGTTGCCGCGCCTGCGGTCATCCATTTGTTGGCAAATTCCCGGCCGTTATCAAAAAGGCAGCGCTTGGGAATGCCCCAGGTCTCGACCAGCTTGCCAAAGGCAGCCATCACCATGACTTTGTTGGGGTCGTGATCGACCCGCCAGGACAGGATCTTGTTTGAATAGAGGTCTTGAAAGGCGACGATCTGAGGCCGGTTGATGGTACCGTCGGGCCATTCCACAAAGATATCGATCTTGTGACAATCCGCGTTGACGGCTTCCAGCGCGGTCAGGGAGGACCGGTCGCGGGTTTGCGCCGGATAGCAGCGCATCAGACCGGTGAGGCCCTGGCGGCTGTAAACCTGCGTCGTGCGCGGCACATCGGCGTCGACCTGGCGCTTGGCGGTCTTGAGAATGGGGTAGGGCCAGCCCTGCCGTCCAGCTTCCATGACCGCCGCCCGGTAGCTTTGGGCAAAGGTTGGCCGCTCAAGGCGCAGGTAGGCGCTTTTGAGCCAGGCCATAAAGGGTTGATACTGGGCGCGATCTTCTTTCGAGGCGCGCTTTTTGGGCGGGCGAGGGGTGAGATAGGCCAGACGATCCTCGCGCGAGACCCCCTCCACCAAAGCGATCCAGTTATAGACCGTGCGGGGGCTGACGCCTTTTTCGGCCGCGATGACTTTAACCGCCTGCACATGGGGGGACCCGCTGAGGTGCAGGGCGTCGACCTTGTCCAATGTGTCCAGCCGTTTGACGGCCTCATCTTTGGATTTTTGCGCCAGGGCTTCAAAGGCGGCCCATGCCGCGCCCCGGTCCAGGCGGGCTGCAGGCTGTTCCGCGTCCTGTTGCAGGAGCTTTAAACGGGCATTCACCGGCAGAACCGACCAGTGATACAAGATCCCGCCGCCGCGACCGGGTTTGCGCTTGATCGCGCCGGGTTTTTGTCGCCAGCCCTGTTGTTTTGCAAAGAAGTTCACGCCCTGTTTGGTGCCGGGCAGACCGGGCAGGCAGGCTGCTGCGATCTCCTCTGCGGACCACCAGTGTTGTTTCGGGGCGAATTCGGCGTCCATCAGCCCGCCTCTTGCTTGCTGGTGAAGGATACGACCTCTGCGGTGGTCCCGACCTCTGAGGTAGTTCCTGCCTGGGCGGCGGTCTCAGTCTCGGCGGGAAGTTCAGTCAAGAGCTGGGTCAGTTCGGCGCGAAACAGCAAGGCAAACTGCTTTTTCGAGGCTTTTGAGGCGCGGGAAAAAGCATCGCCCAGCTTGTCGATTTGTTGCTCGGCTGGCGTTCTCATGGCGCCGCCTGGCAGTTTCCTGCGGTCCAGGACCTCTTTGGCGGATTTGGCTTCTCCGGCTCCGAGGGCTGCGCATATTGCACTGCGGTCTTCTTGCTCGCTACATTTGGCGATGTGTTCCAGGTCTTTGAACTGCACCCGTTTGGGCGCGTGGCGCAGAAGGGCGATTTCCTCTTTGGAGAGTTTCTCGCCGACGCTGATCAGACGTTGCATTGATTTTTGTGACTTGCCGAATGTTTCGGCAGCATTGGCGCTGAAAGATGCAAACGACATTTTGTCGTTTGCATCCCAGCGGCTGTGTGCACCGGCTCGACCTTGAGCTGTTTCGGGATGTTCCCGCTCATAGAGCGCTTTGTGGGCGGCCAAAAACACTGCCATATCCAGTGGCGTCAGCGGAGCGCCGGCCACGTTGGCATCGACCTCAATGCGAATTGCCTGGTCATTGGTGCAATCACTGACTTTGACCGGCACCTCTGCCAGGCCAACCTCTTTGGCTGCGGTCAGGCGGTGAAGCCCGTCCATCAGGCGATAGCCGGTTTTGACCCTGCGCACCAAGAGGGGCTGCAGGATGCTGCCGACCTCATGAATGGAAGAAACAATGCTGGCCACCGCTGGTTTTGACGCGATCCGCAGGCGTTCTTCCACCTGGATGTCTGCTACCGGCAATGATTGGGTATTTTGCCAATTTGGAGGTGTCATTGTGGATGCTCCAGTGAGATTGGGTGCAGTTGGTTGCGGTCTGTCGTTCTGTGCGACATGACCGTCGAGTTTGGCGCGCGGATTGGACCCGAAATGGCCCTGGATGATCCGCCCGCCGGGCATCAGCCGCGCCCCAAAGGGGGAGTGGCTGCAAAGGTTTGAAAGCTGTCCAGGGCGCCGGAAACGCCAAGGGTCAAAACGAGATCTGCGACCCGGTCCTGTGCGTCGGCGGTCTGTGCCGTTGCCTTATCAACGGCGTTGCCGAGTTCAGCTGTGTTTGGCCAAAGCATTCGGCGGGCCACCTGATGGCGCTTTATCGCGGCTGCGAGCTGTTCCCGGCGGGCTGCATATGCGCCAGCGGCCTCGGTTAGCTCGGTGGGGATGTCTATGGTTGCCACAGCGTTGGAGGCTGTTGCGGAGGTCATTGCAGGAACTCCAAAAACATGAGGGCAGGGGGGATGAGGCAGACACAAACGCCGCCCAACAGATCATCGATAAACGCGGTGCGCGTCGGCCAGATGGCCCGCGCCCTTTGGCCCCAGCTCGCCCGAAATAGGACAAGACTGGGACCCAGCTTCGCGAGTGGCGACCCTGTTCCAAAAGCCCCCAGCGACGCATCCACAGTGTCGCTGGGGTAGTGGCTCAACCCATCGCAAGCAGGCGCGGGGGAGGGGTTGAGCTGTGGGGAGGTCGGGGGTGAGGTAATCATTCGTTCGCACCGATGTCTGCGGCACAAAGGTCTTTCCTTGCTCGCTCTTGACCGTGTAATTCGTCGCGAAAGGCCCCTTTGTCCCTCAGGTGTGGGATCACATCGCTTTCCGGGGCGCGGACGTCGAAGCCAAGCGTATACAGAACTAAGCGCATGGTTTTTAGGCTCGGGTTAGGAGGGGCGCACCCGTCTTCGGACGTAAGCAAGAGGCTCAACGTCCTTCGGTTCAAGCCGCAGGCTCGTGCCAACTCGCCATAGGAAAGAGACCCTAGGCCTTCGTTGTGTTTCTCAAACTCGTTCTGAACTATGGCGGCAAACTCGCGGCCCGTGAGTTGCCCAACGTTCACTTTGATCTGCATTCGCCAGTACCTCCATCTTGGAACTGACGATAGTATTATAATGACCGAACATCAAACTAAAATGACCTTGCATAGCAATATAATGACATTTACTGCATTGCATTGCGGGCGCTCAGGCTCATCATGCGCTTACTTAGTTAGTGAATTATCCTTGGCCGTTACTATAATACCGGGTAACGTGCCTGCCATGGCAGAACACGACGCAAATCAAGACGAAGAATCTGAGGCACGGCACGAGCTTTGGCGCTCGCGCCTGCGCACGGCGCTACGCATCCGGGGGCTCGACTTGGAGGATGTGTCTGTTAAATCGGGGAACAGTCCCCAATACCTTAGCAAGGTTCTGAACGGCCGGTTTAACCCGACTGTTGCTCGCCTTCAGAAAATTTGTGATGCCGCTCAAGTGGATGTTGCATATCTGTTTACACCGGATGGTGCGGGGACGGAAACGATAGACGTTATCCGCAAGGCTGCCACTCTGGGTGAACGCGAAGGCGAGTTAGTCCGCCAACTTATTGAGAGCGCCAAGCCTAACAAGTGAAACCGCCTTCTGGCAGTTAGCTTCGAACGCGGCGGTTCCGCTCCCCGGACATTTCATATTCATTTCATGGATGCGCTGCACTAGTTTTTCCAGTGTCTGAGCGGTTATGGGTTCTGGTTTCATTATCTGCTCTAAATTTGAAGTGTAACTTGTGGCAATCCACTTTTAGGTGTATCGACCGCACCATTGCAGATTTAGCGTGTGGCTCCAATATGATTAGTAATATTAAAGACAGACTTTTATCCGAGCTGAGCGCATTGTCCGATGGCGGGTTCTCGGTCGGGATAGGGTTCCGTGGTTGCATACCTCATTGGGCGTATTCGAATTATCCTGAACTCTGGCAGAAGACGTATATTGAACAGGGGTACTTGGAACAGGATCCTACAATAACTCATGGGAACGAGAATTCAGGGTACTTTACTTGGAAGGAGTTGAGCGAGCTGTACCCCGGCTCTCCGGTGTGGGATGCGGCGCGGGGATTTGGCCTGGGCGTCGGGAGTACAATTTCTGTTCAAATCTCAGGAGTGAGAACTATCGCGAGCTTCTCTGGTCCTGCATTTAGCGCGACCGACCTAGCACGTGCGAAAGCTTCCGTATTTGGCCTGCACGGGCTGTTCGCTCCAGAGGATCAGGGGATAGTGCTGCCGGGCAAAGTTGTCGAAGTTCTCAAGTTGATGGCGCGGGGGTTCCGAGACAAGGAAATCGCCGAGCGCCTATCACTTAAGATTGAGTCAATCCGCCGGAGAAGACTAGTTGCGCATCAAGTGACAGGCACCAGAACTATCCCCGAATTGATGTCATTAGTGACAAAAAACGGGCTGATTTAGTAGACGGAGATTTCATTTGCTCCCTTCCTTTTGAAAATGGCGCAGCATCTAGGAGAGCGTCATGCAACTTCACGTCTTTTCATTTCTCGACCAGCATCTACATGGTCGTGCGTTCACGGATTTTCTTCGGCTGCGAAAGCAGATTCTAGTGGACGGCCTTGGGTGGAAAATCCCCCACGACGCCCACGTTGAAATGGACCAATACGACAACCCGACCGCCGTCTATTCCGTTGTCCAACAGGGCGGCAGGGTAATCGCTGGCGCACGGGCAGCGCCTTGCGATGCGAGGTGGGGCGATTGGTCATACATGCTTAACGATGCGAACCTAGGGAGGATCTCGGCCATTCCAAAGGGCGTGTTGGCCAGCTACCCGTCAGCCGTGTCGACCTGGGAATGCACCCGTTTTGTTTCAGACGTCGATTATAGTTCAAGAGAGGCTAGGGTGCAGGCAACGAAACTAGTGGTTGCCGGGCTTTGTGAAATTGCCGGCGGCCTCGGCGCTGATCATCTCATCTCTTTGTCACCAGCGTCTTTGGGGCGATTGCTCCGTTCTTTTGGATATAATGTGTCGGTAGCCGGAAGAGCTTACCGCTGTGCAGAGGACAGTCGTCGGTATCGGCCGTTCACTATGGCGTGCGACGCAGGTGTGAACCGTGACCTTCTGTTACGCCATGCAATTCCAGGGGAGGGGGAGGCTTACGACCCCGCCCACGTCCACCAGGTCAAATTTGGTTGAGCGCAAGCGGACAGGTGGTACGCGGGCTCCGGTCTGAAAACCTCGTTGTAGGAACTTAGTGCGTTTGATGCGGGCTAGATCCTAGTTCCGACGCCCGCGAAACTTAACATAATGGGCGGTGCCTGCAATGCTGCGGTCAGCCCCAACGGCGGCTATGCGCAGATAGCGACCTTTGCAAAGTCTGCCTTTCGACCTGGAAACACAGCCCTCGACCGCCGCGACGCAGCGTGAGAAGCGGTCATTGATGAGAGTTGCGGCGAAGTTTGTGGTTTGGAGAGCAGCGCTGCGGACAAAACTGCCATTTGGATGTAAATAGCTTTCATCCGGGAGGTCATGAAAAGGTTGCCTTTTGGGTCTCGAAGAGGCGAATATCATACCAAGCGGCGAAGATACGGGAATTGTCCAAAACAACGATTGCGGGAGTGAGAAATTGGCAGAACATGATCTTTACGGATGCCCATGTTGCAGTGGCACGTTTGGTGGTTTGTTTTCAATCAACGACACAGTGCGCGATCTTAAAGAACAGGCCGCGAGCGGAAATGGGTGGTCCTGCAACTGGGGCATCGACTGGGCCAATCTTGGCCGAAGGGACTTTCTGAAGAGTGGGGCGGCTGCGGCAAGTCTCGCCGTGCTCATGCCCAAGGAGGGACAAGCGCAGACTGCATCGACCGAGACCACAACCATTTTCACTAATGCCAACGTGCTCACAGTCGACGACGATTTCTCGGAGGCCCAAGCCATCGCCATTCGTGGCAACCGAATTCTGGCAGTGGGCACCGATGGGGAAGTTAAAGCCGTCGCTGGAGAGGATGCCACCGTAGTTGATCTTGAAGGCAAGACAGTACTGCCTGGTTTCATCGACGCCCATACCCACGTCGTGTCCGGATCAGTCGTTGACGCCATCATGGACTACGTTGGCATGGCACGCTACACGACAGTGGACGAAGTGCTGCAGCATATCGCAATGCGGGTGGCGGAAACGCCCGCTGGGGAATGGCTCGTTTTCCGCAACTTCGACCCTGCTGTGCAGGAGGGCGTCGATGCTCTGACTTTTGCCGAACTTGACCCGATCTCGACCGAGCATCCGATCTTTGTTCTAAATGCTTCCGGTCACCTTGCATACGCGAACTCCAAGGCGTTTGAAGTCTCTGGCGTGACCAATGATGTCGAGAACCCACCGGGTGGCGAATTCGCGCGGGACGCCGATGGCAATCTGACCGGAACAATTAAGAACAATGTGGCCTTCCTGAAAATTGTCGAAAACTACCCGGCAATGATGGAGGTTAACCCAGTCGATGGCCTGATCGGGTTGCTCGACAAATGGGCGCAGTACGGGCTGACTACGGTGTCTGAACTCAGTCTCGGAGCCTTAGCGCAGTCACCAGCTGACGCACAGGTTATGGCCGCGGCCGCAAAATCAGGTCGAATGAAGGCCCGTATACGTGCATACCCTTTTTATACCCTTGGAGCAGAGACTTGGGACCAAGCCGGTGTCATGCAAGGTGACGGGAACGCTCTGGCGCGCATCGCGGGTTACAAACTGGTCGCCGACGGCTCCAATCAAGGTTTCACGGGTTTGCAGCGCGCCCCCTATCTAAACAGCGACGACCGCGGACTTGCATATATGTCGACTGATGAACTGACCGCCGCTGCGCTGGAGCGGGCGCAAAAAGGTTGGCATCTCGCGATCCATGGAAATGGAGACGCCGCCATCGACAATATCCTCGACACCTGTCAGGCCCTTGTTGACGCCGGTGTCGACATGTCGCGCGTGCGCCCGCGGATTGAGCATTGCTCCATCCTGCACGACGAACAGATTGCGCGCATGAAAGAGCTTGGCGTTTCGGCTAGCTTTCTGATTGGCCACGTTCATTACTGGGGCATCGCGATGCGCGACGAGGTCTTCGGCGAGGAAAAGGCGCAATTGCTGGATCGTTGCCGCAGCGTGGAGGAGGCCGGAGTCGGCTTTACCTTGCACTCCGACTTCATGGTCACCGATCCGGACCCGCTGCACATGATCGAGATGGCTGTGACGCGCCGCACCTGGAAGGAACCGGACTACGTTCTTGCGCCGCATGAGACCATCTCGGTGGAGGCCGCTATCCGTGCCATGACGTCCGAAGCGGCCTGGCAGCTCTTCTCGGACCATGAAGTCGGTAGTCTTGAGCCGGGCAAGCTGGCGGACATGGTGATCCTTGAAAAGGATCCGCGCGATGTGGTCCCGTACGAGATCAAGGACATCAAGGTTCTTGAGACCTGGATGGACGGGCATCGTGTTTATTCTATTTGATACAAAATTTGTCGCCAAAACGCGCAGAACATCGCCGCTTATACGTGGGCGTTTCTTGGTCGGTCATCTCACAAGCTGAAAGTGAAAAAGGATCTAACAATGACGTCCATTTTGATATCCAGCATTTTTTTTGGCATTCCAGTTGTCTTTGGAGCATATCTGATTTTTTGCGCTAGTGAGCGGCGGGATATTTCTACTGGGTTTGCGCTAATCCTGTACGGAGTATCCTTGGGTGCTTTTGTTACAATTTGGATTCCGGAAGGAAAATTGATGCAAATTGAGCATTACTGGAGTACACCAACAGTTATAGTAATTTCTTTTATTGCTGGTGCTGCAATAGGAGTTTTGAAGCGTCGATCCAAAACCAAGTAGACCGTATGGAACTCCACTTATTGCAAAGATCTGCTCTTGGCGTTCGCAAAAACATATTCCAATCTCCAAATTGATTGAGGAGACTCGGTCGATCTCCGCATCATTTGAGATGCAAATTTTCAAACTACTTCTGGTATGGCCTCACTGCTGACATTGAGGGCAAAAAGCCGCGTTTGACAGCTTGAATGTCCGGTTCCGGGAAGTCGATCCGCGATTGGTGCATGTGCGGCAACGAGAACCAGCCTTGCTTCGCACCGGTGTGTTTGGGCTGACAGCAGTCATCAGAGCAACCTCCCAGGGGCGCTTACTGCCGAGAACCGGGTGCCGCACCGCCGCAAGTCCGCTTCGAGCCCTTAAAGTCGTCTTCTGCGTTACGCTGAATAGCCGCTCTATCTGCAGTCAAAAGGCAGCCCGCAGTTCAAAAAATTGCCGAATTTGATGAATTGTGGTATTCGATCTAATTGGAGGCGCAAGCTATGGAAACGTCCTACACGATTGATCCTGATGATCGGCTAGTGGCTATTAACGGACCTTGGGACACGTTCGCCATGGAAAACCGCGGGGAATGTGCTGTCGCGGAAAAAATTCTCGGACATCGGTTATGGAATTTCGTCCAAGGATTCGAAACGCAATCCTATCTAAATGCAATTTTCTTCTTCTGCCGGAATGAGAAAGAGCAATTTGAAACGACATACCGTTGCGATAGTTATGGTGAAAAGCGACTGTTTCGGATGAATATCGAATTTCATGACCCGGGCGTGCTCTTGGTCAGTCACCGTTTGGTATCAAGTACCCAGATCATAAGCCCAGACAACGTTGTGCCCATCAAGGACTGGATCAGTGAAACGCGGTGCTCTGTGTGTTGTAAATTCCAGATTAACGACACTTGGATTGATCCTTTCGCGGTGGCAGAGGTCATGTACTTTCCACGCAGCTATGTCGTTTGCCCCGAGTGCAAAGCCGTTGCTCGAAAGCAACTCGGATCGGTTTCTACGGTGTCAGCGCTTAGGTCGCGCGACAGCGTTTAATTCCAATAATGTCGAAGGTCTGCAAAGTCCGCAGTCCTGCCCTCCGGCCAACCAAAATGCTGCACAATGTGTCCAACGGCAGCTTCGGGGAAGCTGCAACGCAGCGCTTGGACATCTGGTCAACGGCGGCTCTGGGCCGTTCGTGTTGATCGACACAAGGTGCGGAAACCCTAGCAGACCGAAGCCCACATGCTGCGCTGCGCACCAAAGTCGGCTGTGCGCAGAGAAGCGATCTTTGCAAAGCCGATCGAGCAGAAACTGACCAAGCCTGAAAGTCCACTCTTCGTGGGAACTCCAGTCCAATAGACAAATCCTCGATCAAGCCTTCACTCTCGAAACTATTGTCCAATGGTGTTTTTGAAGACCACCCCATTTTTCATAATCAGGTCGAAGCTTTCGTGCGGGGAAGCAACTAAGCTAATGTCCTGGAGCGGGTTGCCATCCACAAGAATGATATCTGCGTAAGCACCCACCTCAATGCTGCCAAGTCTTCCTTCTTGATACGGGTGTCGGGGGCCTGAAAGTTCAAGCAATTCGGCGTTTGTGGAAGTTGCCATTTTCAGCACTTCATAGGGCGTGAACCAACGCTCAAGTTTGGCAAGGAATGCGCCCTGCTTTTCCGTAAGCGCCGGATCGAAAAGCATGTCTGTGCCAAAGGCAATTTTTACGCCTATGCGTTTTGCATTGGTATAGATTGCGTCCGTGCCGTTTGTGACATCAATCCATTTCTGCGTGCTGACAGGATCATCAAACACAAAGGCATCTTCGTCGTTCAGGAGTGGCTGCATGCTGAGCCAAACATCGTTGTCCTTCATCATCTGGAGAGTTTCGTCAGTCATCAAGAACCCGTGCTCAATCGACTTGACCCCCGCCTTGATCGCGACTTGAGCGGCTTCGTCGGTGAATATGTGTGACGCAACATAGGTATTATACGTGTCTGCAACTTCGACAAACGCTTCGATTTCGTCCACAGTGAACTGTCGGACATCCAGAGGGTCATAGACCGAGGAAACTCCTCCGCCACCAGAAATTTTTATCTGTGAAGCCCCCATTCGCATCACTTCACGTGCCCGCTTTGTCACCTCATCCACGCCATCCGCCATTGCCATCAGGCCAACGCTATACCAGTATCATTGGGAGTCAGCAGGATTTGTCGGGACAGCTTGATACGACCGATAATCAAAATGCCCTCCCGTTTGTCCGATAGGCGGGCCAGACGGCAGAATACGTGGTCCAGGAATTTCACCAGCGTCGATCATCCTTTTTGTTGAGAAAGGATTGCCGCCCACATCGCGCACCGTTGTAAACCCTCGCATCAGGGTTTTCTCTGCCCCCATTGCGCCGCGTATCGCAATTTCCAGAATGTCTCCGGTGACCACGGTGCTCTGCGCGGTACAACAATAGGATATGTGCCAATGCGCATCGATCAAACCAGGGATTAACGTCCGCCCACCACCATCTATGACCCTGCCGCCAGCAACAACAACAGGTTCGGTTGAAACAGATGTAATGAGGTTGTCCGTTACGACAACACTGGCATTTTGTATTAGGGCCTCGTTCACCCCATCGAAGACATTGACATTGGATATTACAATTGGCCCATCTTGCGCCACTGCCACGAAGGGCGCCAGAACCAGGCTGAATGAAATCAGTGCTGTGTTAAGTGAAAAGGTCATTGGTTTATCTCCAGATTAGCCAACTAATCTCTCATTCAAACCCGGGCGGGCGTCTCCATGCAACCTAGGAGGTGAGTGTCAGCGATTTTAGGCCGAGACAGTAACAGGGGTACATTTCAAGCCGAACCCAAAGGGCCACTTTGGGCGGTGATTTTAACGGGTTGGCGCAACACATGCATTGAAACGCTCTGCTGAGGACCGGCCTCGGCCAGGCCGTCGATGGCAGCGATGCGCAGGAAGTAACCTTTGCAAAGTCGCCACCCCAGGAAGCTACTACCAGCCACGGCCAGCCCTGCGCCGACAGTGGTGTTTCTCGCTTAGTATGTCTGCTTTTTTTGTGATGTTGTTTGTTGTTTTCTCAGAAAATAATTCGCGTTCTCACCCCGAACAGCGTGATGTTGCTTTGGCTTGGGCTGTTAAGAGGGTTATCGATAAACTGAACCGAGGGAGTGATTTGTAGCCCAGGCGAGATTGAGAAACGATAGAACAACTCAGCGGTCCTCTGGCTCCCTGGTGTTCCGTTGGCTTCTGCCCAGTTTAGACCGATGCCAGCGCCATCCGTGTTGCGACCGTAATAGCCGATGCCTGCGGAGACCGATCTGTTGTAAAGTGCTGCAGTGCCCTTTGAGGCACCAGCCCGAAAGAATGGCAACCATTTGTTGTTCACTAACCACGCCGCAGAAAAGGCTGCGCCGTAGTCTTCGGGTCGGATGCCATCCTCTGCGGCGTCAGCATGCCAAAGGGTAAGGTGAACATTGTCTAGATAGACCCGGTCAAGACCAGAGGTATAGCCGAGCTCCAAACTCTTGAAGAAATTGGCATCGTTAAAGACATCTAAATCAGGGCTGCTTGGATCAGCATTCGCATCCGCCAGACTTCCAATAATGTACAAGTTGCGGCCAAGCTTTGCCCCGCCTGCTACCCCAAGGCCCGGATTAGGCGTATTGATAGTCGGATTTGTATTGAAGGCGAGGTTTTGAAAACCAGTGTACGGGCTGACAGCTCCGTAGATATCAACAAAGTCGGTTACATCAATCTGACCCAGCTGAAATGTCCATGAAGCGTCTGCCGCACGTTGCGTCCAGTACAGATTGGTTAGCAGTACCCCATTGTTATTGAAGGCTGTCCCGGTAATCGAAAGCGCGCCACCATCAAGTCCCAGGAACTGCGGAGCAACAGCAGTATAGGCATCGCGGCTTTCAATTTTGAAGGTCAAAGATCCCAGTTCAGCTGCCTGCCAGCTGCCATACAGCCGCACAACGCCACTGGCTGCTTCACCAGTTCCCTGGTCAGCATTCGACGACTGCCCAAGCGCCAGGTAATCCAGGTTAAACCGAAGCCCCTTCCTGGCCCAACCATCCTTTAAGTCAAACCATCCAGGCACAATTTGTTGAGGGAAGTCAGAACGAAGCTGCGGGTCCGACAGCCCGTCGCCGGTATCTAGATCTGCTTCAACAGATGAAGGGCCAGACAAGCCTTGCGCCGCAAGGGGCGCAGTCAGCCCACATAATACCAAAACGGCCACTATTGATTTTAGATTAGGTAACATGACTAACCAATCCTGTGTCTCCTAATTGCCGCGTGAGGCTGATAAATCAAACGGATCATAGACTGAAGATTGAGAGTTGTCGGCTATCAGAGCCCGCCGCCAGTCTCGCTGTGCGGTCGCCTTGTCCTCCCAAACGCCATGGATCTGGCATAGAAATAGCTCTGAATCGTCTAGGCCATAGGGTTGCGCGAACCAATCCCCTGATTCAATGGCGGCCAATTCTGTCCTCTTTTCAAGTAAAACCGGGGGATTAGCAGGTTGGGGCTGCTCCAGCGAGGACTGGTCGTCCAGAATATCGTCATACAAAGTCGGCCGTGCACTCCCTGTATCAACTGTAAACGTACGCAGCCATTGCTCCTTGGTTGAGGGTTCAAAGCGGCCCACGTCTTCGACCGGAAAACGAATTGCCTGGCCTGAGTTTACATCCTTCAACACTTTGCTGTCAGCGACAACAATCGTGCCATGGACCAGCACATAGGGAATGCCAGTAGAAGGCAGGCCGTTCTTGCCTTTGGAGTAAGTTGCGTTCTCGGTAACATTTTTAGGGTCAAAAATGGTGATATCCGCAATCATACCTTCCTGTATTCGTCCACGCACATCCATGGCTTTGATACCGGCGTCACCCAATTGTTTAGCCGCCCAGTAGCTGAGTTGAGACAGTGAAAACATCAAAGGGACTGAAGTGGTCCTGCTTTTTCGGACAGGTTTACGGCCGAGCTAAGATGTAATCAGGTTTGGTTTCATGCTGCCTTTTTGGCTCGTTCTGTGTTGAAGAATGCATCGTCTGGGGATCGTTTGTCGAGGGCCGAGTGGGGCCGCTCAGAATTGTAAAACCCAATCCAGTCTTTGATCACGCGTTTGGCTTGGAACCCGTCCTGCAATTCGTGCAGATAGACGGCTTCCTGCTTCAAAGACCGCCACAGGCGTTCGATGAAGATATTGTCAAGATAACGTCCCCGTCCATCCATTGAGATTTTGATGTCTGCTTCGTTCAAAGTGGTGATCCATGCGGCACCCGTAAACTGCGATCCTTGGTCCGTATTCATGATATCTGGTTTGCCGTATTTGGTGATGGCCTCACTCAAGGCCTCAACACAAAAACTGGCGTCCAGCGTGTTCGACAGCCGCCATGCCAAAACCTTGCGCGTCGCCCAGTCCATGATGGCCACCAGATAGAGGAACCCGCGCCGGACTGGGATGTAAGTAATGTCGCTGCACCACACTTGGTTTGGGCGTGTGATCTGCAGATTTCTCAGCAAATATGGGTGAATGCGGTGCTGTGGGTGCTTATTGCTGGTGTTGGGACCCTTATAGATGGCCTGCAACCCCATGATACCCATCAGTCGGCGCACACGATGGCGGCCAGCATGGAACCCATTTCTCGGCAAGTAAGCTGCGACCTGGCGGCTGCCAAAGAACGGATATTTGGTAAACACCCGATCAATCTCATTCATCAGCTTCAACGTCTCGGTATTCACACCAACCGGTGTGTAATACAGCGATGATCGGCTGATCTTCAGAAGTTTGCACTGCTTGGTCAGGCTCAGATCGGTGCGATCCCGGTTGATCATGGTCCTGCGTTCGGACGGGCTCATCGCTTCAGCCCTTGTGACAAAAAATCATTTTCGATCGCCAGCTTGCCGATCTTGGCGTGAAGCTCTTTGACTTCGGCCTCGTTGTCTTCCGCCCGTCTGACCTTATCGGAAAACACGCCCGTCAGGCCATCAATCGCCTGCCTTTTCCACGTCGTTACTTGCGTTGGGTGAACCTTGTGCTTGGCTGCAATCTCCTGCGCCGTCTTGTCTCCGCGAAGCGCCTCAAGCGCCTCAAGCGCCACCGTAGCTTTGAACTTGTTTGAAAAACTGCGTCTCTTGGTCATTTGTGTATCCTGGCTTCAAGGTTGGATACATCTTAGCACGCTGTCCGAATTTGCCGGACCACTTCAGACATCGTTCTCACGCGCCAGGCGCAACAAGATTGCATGCGACCCAGCTGAGCGAGGATGCCCTGCATAGGCTTCAAACGGTGAATCCCATTCAAGCCGCTCTCCGTGTTCATCAAGAGCCGGCATCCCGTCGCCCGAAATCACAAAATTGGGAACCTTGATCCAGTCTTTGATCCATTGCTCACGCGGAGGGCTAAAGGCAATTGCAGTACGGCCCGGCTCGCTCTCCTTGAAGGCAAGGAATTCTTCCTTGGTCACATACCTGTCGAGCTGAGGATCAAAGATTGTCTCCTCATACTTGTATCCCATCGACCCTTCCCAATTGTCCGGCCCGAGGATGGAAGCGCCGTAGTTCCCGGACCCCGCGGTCCAAGGATACCAGGTTGACCAGACGTTGTGCCCCCGTGCACGGGCCAGCTGCATCTTTTCTTCGATCTCCCACCAGCCGTAGTCATTGGTATGGTGAAGCTGAAGTGACGCCCCCAATACCATTGCATTTGTTAGCAGCTCATTGGCACCCGTCGCGGTCTCGATTGGTGTGGATGCACTAGGGTGAAAACGGTGGTGCGCGGCTGTAAGGCGGCCGTATTTGGCGGCAATCTTTTGGGCTTCAAACATTTCATAGGTGGTGATGCCTTCGCGCGCATATCCGATAGTGGACCCAACTCCCAATGCTCCTTGGCGTAAACCTTCATCAAGTATCGCGGTGATTTCATTCATCTGGTCCAGATTACTGCGTGTTACCGACCAGCCATCCACTCCATCCTCAGAAGCGTCGATGCGGTAATCAAAGAAGAAGGGCATCGAAACATTCGGTCCCTCAAGGGCCAGCCCGTCATGCACCCGCATGCGTGCAAATTCCTGCCCGACTACAGTTCCAAAATTGGCCTGAGTGTTGCCGTCACGCTCGGCATACCATTCGGAAACATTTAGCGCCCCGACTTCAAAATCCATCTGAGTTGTCACGCCGTCGCGTAAGTTGAGCTTTATTCCGAATGCACTCAACCCATGTTGTTCTAAGTCGATGAAACCCGGCGCAACCACGTGGCCTGTAGCGTCGATGGTTTCCGCTCCGTCGATGGCATCAGCGGTAATCTTGGTGATCCAGCCATTGTTGATGCCAACATTTGCAACTTGGTCAAACCCGGTTTCGGGGTCCATAACCCTGCCATTTATTATGACGACGTCAAAATTCTGGGCTAAGGCGGGGCTGGAAAGGGCTGATGTAAAGAAAAGAGCTGAAAGTAATGCGTTCCGCAGTCTCATAATGGCCTCACAGGTTGCGTCTTTGAACTCAATCTTAGCCCATTGTGCGGAGGAGTAGCGAATTCTTGTGTGAGAATAAGAGCGCAAATGTCGCGCGAAATGGATTTTGTTGAAAAAAGCGCTGCCAGGATTACGCGTGCATGCTGACTTGAGCCGCAAGTTTGCTCCAACTGGCGGCTAGTACTCTCACCAATGACCGGTTCTCACGCTGCAATGCAGCGGTTTCAGGTTGCACCCCAAGGGCACAGGCCGAACTTTGCAGAGGTGACTATCTGCGCATAGCTGCCCTTGGTGCGAGCCGCAGCATAGTTGTATTGCCTTTCGGCCTATGAATGGCTGCTATCGTCACGCTGTGGTTTGATCCGCGCAGGTGCGGTCACATCATCAATGCCCCGTCGGAGGTCTAACTCTTCGAAATTGGTGAATGCCAGCTCCATTTGAATAACGCTCTTACCTTCGCGCCACAGCGAACTTCTGTTTTCATTACCTGACCAGCCCATTTTCAGCGTGCTGGTCAGGTTTGAAAACTGAAGAACAATTCAACCTGCCGCGCGGCCTTCGCCAACGAACAATTTCTGGATGTCCACGAACAGCCCTGCAGAAAGCGCAGCTTTCATGTCGGCCCATGCCTCTGGTGCATCGATGATACCGTCGTAGAGGCTGCGCGGCGCGACGAGGGTTTCCAGAACCTCGCCTGAGAACACATCTGCCCAATCGAAAACCAGGCTGCCGTCTTCTTCAGCATTCACAAGTCGCAGGTCAACGCCTGCCTGAATTGGTGCGCCGGGTAGCCCGTGGATCATCGCAAGCTTACACAGTTCGATAATCGTATCGTCCAGCTGCAGATCACCGATCAGAAGCTTTTCGCGCAGCGACGCCCAGCCGAAGACCAGCCGCGCATTCAGTGTGTCGCCGATTTCGCGGGCCTGCGCAGAGGCTTTGTTGCCATAGGCCAAATCGAAGATCTCGGTCGCTTCATCCTCGACGTCGGTCCAGTCGCCCAGCCGGTCGGCGGGTTGGACCGAGAACCACTGGTTACGCCCCATGTCGAGGTAGTTCATAACCGGGTCGAGCATGAACTCGGCCCCGCATTCGCCGCAGGTTATGGCCTGAAAAGTCCCTTCGATAATCTGGTCGCGCAGATCTGGGCGACGGTCGGCATTGACGCTTTCAGCAAGAGTAACGGTGATCTGTTCTTCGCAGGAAGGGCAGGTCACGGTGACATCATTCATGATTGACATTGTACAGGCCCCTTAGTTGTTCATGTCTTTTTCCAGCCATTCGCGGGCCGGATGTTTCGGGTTCATCTTTCCGCTGTGGAAGGCAGCATAGATGTCGGCGAACCATTCGCCGGGTGCGCGGAACTGGTAGCCCCGAACTCCCTGTGAGCGGGCTGAGAAGTCATAAGAGACCCAGTCGCCGCCGTAGGCTTCCTGAAAAACCCGTCCGCCGATTTGCAGGCGTTTGGTTTCGGATGCGCTGTACCAAATGGTTTTGTTGAAGCGAATCGAGTCACACCAGGCTTCCACCTCCAATCGCCGCTGCTCCCAGGTATCTGCATCGACACCGTTGTCAGGCTCTGGTTTGGGATAGTTGCCACCGGGTTTGGACAGGTAGGACGCGACATAAGATTCGTTGAATTTGAAATGGTCCGCGGCCTTTTTGGCGATTTCACTGACGTCACCGCCGTAGGCTTTCCAGCCGCCATATTTCTTGCTGGACCCATTGCGGTTCATGACTCTGTATTTGTCATCCACAGCGTGCCCGATCTCATGCAGAGTTGTCCAATTAAATGACTTGGCAGGCGTGTCGTCCACGGGTTTGCAGTTTTCGTCTACATCGCCCAATTGCCATTCCTGACCGATAACGGTTTCTTCGGGCATCTCGGCACGACCGATGCGCAGTTTGATGTTTTTCTTGATCCGACTGTTGGAATAACTCTCCCCGAACGAAGATGTCCCTTTCTCTGTGCCGAAACGTTGCACCAGAGCAACCGATGGATTGTCGCGGGTATGGGCATCGTCCAGATCGGCCATCAAAGAGAACAGACGCGTCACGTTGGGCGCCATCTTTTCCAGATTGTTGTCAGGTGTACTGCCTGCCTTGTCAGTGGTTTGCTTCAGCTCCATGCCGAAGCGTAGTTGGAGAACTTTTTTACAGGCTTTGCGTTTGACCGAGGGATCGAGCGTTTCGAAGATTTTGTCGAGCTCTTTGATCCCGTCCTTGGTTTCCAGAAGCTTCTTGATCTTGTCTTCGTTCGGTGCCTCGTTGGCATGCATGTCGGCTTTGATTTCGGCCAGCATGCAGATTTTGGCGCATCTATCGAGGTTTTCGATTGCCTCTTTGGGTTTCATCTGGGCTGCGAACTCTTCGGCACCGGACAGGTATAGCCGCGCCTCGTCCACTTCTTCGGCGACGCTGTAATGGGCCGAATGGCCAACTAGCGCTTCGACCCGGGGTTTCACCTCACCGAGCTTTACCTTGTAGGTGGCGTGATGCGTGGCGATCGCAATCGCTTTGTCCAGCGGTTCCTCTGCCGCTTTTACGAAGCCAAGCGCCGTGTTGAAATTGCCCTTGTCGACTGCGCCCTTGGCCCCGACAATGTTGCGGCTGGATGCCGTGAACAGCCCTTTTATTGCAGTTGGTTCTGTGTGTTTGCCTTGCGCTTCGCCGTGGCGTGTTTCCAGTGCTTTGACCTGTGCGTCCAGCAGAACGAACTGTTCGCCGAGCAGGTTGGCACGGGCCAGTGACGTCGCTGCATCGGCCAGTTTTCCACGTGCCGTCACGATGTCGCCTGCGTCCTTGTAGTCTGTTTCGGCCTCGCCCAACAGACGTTCGATACGTGCGGTGTGGTCCTTCACCTGCAGGCAATCCTTGCCTACATGACCTTTGAGTGCGGCAAGCGCCTCCTTCAGTTTTTGCAGATCGGTGTCGAACCTGGCGGAATCGGTTGGCGCCGCATCTTTCATACCCTGTTCGAGATCGCCCAGTGTCGCCTGTGCTTTGGCTGCGGCGGCGACCTTGGCCGCATCATCAGCGATAGCCTGCGCGACAGATTTGAGGGCCGCAAATCCGCGCTTAGCCTCTTCGCCGTTCAATTTGGTGAGGCGTGCATTCAGGCGATCCAGATGCAGGTCGACCGTGTCGTCCTTTGGATAGTCCTTGGCCAGATCACCAACCGCTTTGTCGGCAGCTTCGCGCACTGGTTTGTAATCCCTGTATTCGGTACCAATGCGGATTGGATCTTGGCACATGGGGACGATCTGATCGACGACCTTCATCGCATTGGCATAGGTATTGGCGGTCATTTCGGCCTCAACCTGATCGAAGAGGCGCTTGGCACGCAGGTAGTCAGCCTCGATCGGAGGGCAGCGCACGTCAAACACCTTTTGTACTTCTGCCTGGGCAGCGGAGTGTTTGGGGGCAATTTCTGCGTGGCGAGTAATCTTATCCTGCGCTCGGTAGATGTCCCATTTTACGGTCAGACACAGTGCAATAGCTTGATCATACTGGCGGTCAGCAATTAGCGTGTCGATCTTGTCCAACGCCGGCTTCATGGCGTCATACATGTCCTTTACAAGCGCAGTTGTGTCCACCGGTGACAATTTGTTGGTGATCCATTTTGTCTTTTCAGACATGGCGCGTTTGTAGTCGTCAAACATCTTTTTGTAGAGATCCGCGTCGGTCTGCGCTTTTTTCAGCTTCTCGAGTACATCTTTCCACTTCTTGTTCTTAGCTTCGGTGTCCGCTGCAGTCTTTTGCTGACCGTAGGCAGTAAATTCCTTGTCCAGAACATCCTGGGGTTTGCCATATGTCCCATCTGTGGCATCAAACCAGTCATTATGGGTTTTGATGGCGCCTTTGAGGAGAGCATCATATTCATCGTAATCTGCGGCCTTGCGCTCCATGTCCTTGAGCAGAGCTGCCAGCTTTCCGATTTCCTTGACCGCTGCAAACGGATCCTTTGTCGTTTCAGCGTGCTGTTTGGCATCCTCGAAACATTTGTCGATAGCATCTGTTTCCGGTTTCAGCGCATCGCCGCGATTGGTCCCCTTGATTGCGTCATAGTCGCCTTTGTGGCCGTCGCGCAAAGTGCGGTAGATGGACTGCTGTACAGTTTTTTCCAGAAGCGTGTTCAGGTTGATGTGGACCGATTCCAGATCGGATTTGATGCCTTTGTCGTCCTGCGGGTTTTTACCGATTTTGCCGCGTGCAGTTTGAATTGGATTGGTCGCGTTGGTGATTTCGGTCGTGTACAGGTTGTCTTTGTCGAATCCTGAGATCGCAGTCTGAAGACCTTCGAGCTGCGTGATGACACCGGAATAATCCCCAGAACCTGACTGGATATTGCTTTTAGCATTATCCATAATCTTTGCGTTTTTGGCGTAAAGGTTTGATTTCTGTTTGGCGGAATCTGCCAGTTCCTTGGCCTGATCAATGTGTTTCTTGGCGAGCTTGTAATCTTCGTTGGTAACGGCTGAAGATCCTTTGCCTTCCAGGTCACTCACCTGGTCGATAAGGCCACTGACTTTGTCGATGTGGTTCTTGTCCCAGGATTCTTTGGCTGTTTTCAACAGTGCCTTCGCATCCAGATAGGCTTTGTAATCTTCTGCTTTCGTTTTTAGGCCATCATATTCGCCCCTGATTTTGTCGCAGATTTTCCGTCCGTGCAGGAATTTGGCTTCTTCACCTTTGGTTTTCGCAGTGGCGAGTTCCGTTTCCAGCCGCGAAGTATGTTTGGTGATCCCATTCTTGCCGTTATGTTCCTTTAGCCGCTTGATGCGTCGCTTGGCAGAATTGTAGGCTTCTTTGAATTCTTTCGAACGCTCGGCTGCCCGATAAAGCGTGTTGTTGAGACTGCTTGCCCGCTCAAGCAGCGACAGGGATTTTACAAAGCTTTTGGTCTTGCTGACCTCGGCATCGGCCAGCAGCTGTTTCATCTGGTCGATGAATGTTTTGATTTCCGTAGCATCGGGATGTTTCTCACGCTCTGTTACTCGCGATTTAAGATGCGCGAGTTGGGCTGCGTAATTCGTTGCCCGTTCCGCGCGCCATATGACCTCCTGCACCCGGGCGGCCATGGGTTTCAGGATTTCCATCGCCTTTCCGTATTCCGGTGGGTTGGCGGTGCCTTTGGCCTTGGCGTCGTCGAAGTCTTCCTTGATCTTGCGGATCGTGCCTTTGACGAGATCGTGTAACGGACCGCCAAGTGGATGATCGGCCAGCATTTTGTCGACGACGGTTTTGCGATGGCTATAAAGATCATCGTATTGCGAGCAGGCATCGGCGTATTTTTCTGCTTCGGCACAGGTTATCGCGAGCGGCGGTAGCGCGGCGGTGGCTTCCTTGTATTTGTGCTGATCCGCGAGCGCCTTGGCAGCAGTCAGCCCGTCGGTCACGGTTTTGATGCGGTCCTTCACGGGTTGTTCGTTGTGCTTGTCGTGTTTTTCCAGCGCTTTCACACGCGGTTCGAACAGATCGAGCTGGGCTTCCCAGGCGGCTTTATCAGCAAGAAGCTGTGCGATTTCCTGCTCGTTTTTCTTGAGCTGATCCATCGTGTCCTGAACGGATTTTTCAATTTTTCCGGGATCGATTTCATCTTTGCCAGACAATCCGTCCTTGGCGTCGTCCAGTGGTTTGCTGAGATGTTCGGGCGGGGTATCGCCAAGGTTTATTTCGAACTCTTGGCCCATGTGGTCGATATAGCCGCGGACCAGTTCGACCTCTTTCAGCGCGGCTTCTATTTCGGCGGCGCGCTGGGTACCAGCATCTGCGATGGCCTGCAGATCGTCGGCTGCTTTGCGGGCGGCTTTCAGGTTTGTCTCGTCCGAAAGGCCGGTAATCTTGTCACTGAGCTTGTCGATCTTGCCCGCTTCGCTCGGCAACACACGATGCGCCACCTGAAGCGCCTTGTCCATTGACGCGAGACGTTTGTCGAGCGCGTCTTTGGCCTGTTCGAATGTCTGGTTTCCGGGCTGTTCCTGCGCCTCGGGTTCATCCGATTCTTCCTCTGACCGGGAGGTTTGATCTGAATCTGTTTGAGAGTCTTGTGTCTGGGCCTTTGGCGCTGGCTGTGCCAGTTTTTGCAGCGCGGGCACAAGTTTCTTGGCTGCGGCGATAGCCTTGCCATTGTCCCCTGCTTTGGCCAGTGCGATGACCTGCGCCCAAGCCGCCTGAAGTTTGTCGGCAGCGGTGGGGGAGGCGGCAATTGCTTTGTCGTAGAGCACCTGGATCTTAGGCTGCAGGGCTTCCCATTTGAGTTTGTTGGGGTCTTGTTTTTCTTCCAGTGTGGGTTCCGAGCTTTCAAGCTTATCCAGAGCCTGCTTGACCTTTCCCAGACCGGCAACGAGCTTGTCGAACTGCTGAGCCTTGAAGAGTTCCAGGAGTTGTTTGTAGTGCTTGCCGAAGACCTTGGCAGTGTCAGGCTGTAGCGCCTGAATGCGTCCGCCGAGGGTTTTCAGCTCTTCACGCAGCGCGTTGGCGTCGTGTGAGCCTTGCTGTTCCTCTTCTTTTTCCTGCGCCTGAGGTTGCTCCTGCGCCTGAGTTTCCTGTTGGGGCGCATCCTGCTGCTGTTCATCGCTGTCCATCAGGTCGGGGTCGTCGGGCAGGTTTTCGTCGATGTCGGCTTCCAAGACAGAACCGTTTTCATCCATAATCTGGATGTTCAGGCGCACTTTTTCTGAACTCAGGTATTTCTTGAGCTTTTTTGCCATTGAGGGAACGGTTCTCACGCAGGTGAGTATAAGGATTTTACCGTCGACCTTGGCCGTGCCAAATGCGACTTTGCCGCCGACGCCTTCGTCCTTGGCGGCTTTGCCCACGACCTTGGCCGGTTTGCGCCGATCCATGCCGAAATAATCGTCTTTGGGTCCGCTGCCAGGGTTGTATGCAAATGTGACGGGCTGTTTCTTCGCAAGCTTGATCAGTTTCTTGAGTTCACCACCTCGCACATCAAATGTACCCACGACACATCTCCCCTAATAACTGTCAGACGAATAGCTTTTCTTTACGCTAGGTCATGAAATGGGAGTCGCGCAACAGCATTGGTTGTTCGGTCATATTGTTATGTCAATTTTTTTTGAAATGTTCCTTCCTCTATGCATTTCTAGGGGCCTAAAAATATGGTGAGCCTCCCCCTTCCTATGCCACGGTAGATCAGGCGCTTAGCCGTGCCAAAATCCTATCCGTCATACACGCGTTTTGTCACTGGCAGTGAGCGGTGCCTGGCACCGAAAATCTGTTCTTAGTTCGCCGAGTCATTCTTAGCCGTCAAAATTTCCTAAGGCGTTGTCATCATTTCCAATATCCCGTTCTAGGAACTGGAGCGCCTCAACTTGAGCTAGTTCCCAGTTCCGACGTCATAAAAATTTGCCAAAATGACGATTATCAGATTTTGGGGCCAGAATTGGGTTCAAATCTCTACTGGAACTATTGAGGGCTCTTGCTTGGTGTCTGCCCAGGGTATCTACAAGGGCTTCACGGAACCAATCTGCGTCATAACCACGATCCACTGCACGACAGGGTATTTCCCTAGGAAATGTCCCGAGAGGGGCCGAGCAGCCAGTCAGCTTCTGGTAGGCTACTCACAAGAGCTCTCGCTCCAGTATAATCGCTCACCTGACCAGCTGTCATGAAGAACCGAATTGGTTGCCCTATCGTGTCCGTCACAGCATGTAACTTTGTGTTCATACCGCCTTTGGTGCGCCCTATAAGACGTCCACGCCCCCCTTTTTTACCGACAAGCTGGACGCTGTTCGGCGGGCTTTGAGATAGGTCGCGTCCACTGCCCGGCAGGGCAATACGCAGCAATGTCCCGAGAGGGGGTTGAAATAGTTTTGTTGTCAGGCACTTAAGCTGCCAGCCCCTCCATGATCCGGGCAAATACTCCCATATCGCTCCACTGTTTCCAACGGTTGTAGAGCGTCTTGTAGGGGCCATATTCCTTGGGTGCATCACACCAGCGCAAGCCATTGCGGTTGATGAAAATAATACCGCTCAGAACGCGCCGATCATCTCCGCGTGGCACACCGTGGCTCTTCGGAAAAATACGGACGAAGCCGCGCCATCTGATCTTCGTTCAGCCAGTAAAGATTGCTCATAAAACCCCCTCAATTTGGAAGTTTGAATCACACAGGTCAGACAGAAACAAGTGGATTAACGGGTCCTGAGCCTAGGGTGCAGGAGCATATTGCGCGCTCTTCGAAAGCCCTGGTCTGGGCTGCCTGGGGGGCAATTGTGGTCGGAGTGATCGGCGCAGGAGTCTTGATCTATAGGCTTTTTGAAACACGGAAGGCAGTTGTGGTATCGGCTGGAAGCAACCTCAAGGAAAGGGCACTGGCCTAACCCTGTTAGGCAGTCCTGCCAGCACCAGAATGATGACCGCAGGTGCTGGAGGACGTGACGGGGTAACACTGAAGCGGACCTGCAGCACCTTAGACAGGGCCAGCCGACAACCGCCCCCACCAAACGACCCCATAGTGTCCTGTGCTACTGCCCAAGCGCGCCAGAATCCGTCGTCACGATGGTCCAAAGGCCAACCATGTACTAACCATTCAAAATGGACCACTCAAATGGGGTGATCATTCAAATGTCAGGCAAGTTTGACTCAGATCAATGCGCCTCCGGTCGCCCAAGGACAAGTTCGTGTCAGTTGTGTAATAGGCACGAGTCATTCGGTTGCGCATCAGCTTTTTGTAGCCAATTTCAAGCATTCCTGCTTGGGTACTTGTGACCGCATATTTCAGATGGAGGAAAGAAATGAGTGATCCAGATGTCGTTCAGAATACAAACCCGGATTATACTGTAACACATACTTTCAGTACGTCTGACATTGTCGGCACTTTCGACGGCACGTCCGTTTCAGACACTCCGTCGATCATCGACTGGAGCGCAGAACCGAAGGTTACCAAGGGAGGGACGGACCTTTTCCCGATTGATAGTGAGTTTGGTTACCACGTTACCGACTTTGTGGGTGCTGAAGAAAAAGAAATCGATGGCAGCTACGGCGAAGGTTGGGCTGGCGATTTGTCGGGAGAGGGCGGCGAGCATATTGGCCTCGTTGTTTCCGATGCTCCCACGGAGACGTTCAAGACCCCGGCGGTATTGGGAACTTGGCTGTCCGGTTTGGGCGGGAACACGGTCAAGGCATCGACCGAACACTACTCTGTCATGCAAGAGGTTCTGTCCGACCAGAAGTTTCCTGAAGATCCTGATGCTCTCTACCCATTGGATGACGATCTGCGCTTGGTTGACTTTGACGGTGGTGTAGCCGGGCCGCTTCACGACTTTTACGCCTACGAGATGACTGAAGCGTTGGAAGAGGCCTTTGAGCACAAGGAACTCGGCACGCCCACGACTGGCCTGTCTATGGATTTCGACCGGGATGGCATCGCCGACACCTACCAGACGGGGACGGTGCTTATCGATGGGTTAGAGGTGGCAGCCGTCGATATCGGCGAGGATGGCACTTGGGACATTATTGATCAGGGCCTCAATGGCTATGGAGGAGATGCCGGACTCGTCGACCTCATGGCACCCAACGAAAGTTCTGTCACCAAAGACATCGCATATGGTGACGACTATTCCGTGACGGTAAAAGACGACGGAAAGCTGCTCTACCGGTGGGGCAACACCATCAAAAAGCCCAACGATATTCGCATTGAGGTGGAGATTCCTCTGCCCGATGACTGGTCGCAGGTTGATCCTTCCACCGGGTTGCGTCCTCTTTATCAGATCACCTCTGCAGAATTGGCGACATCGCACACGATCACCAACAACCCCAACGACCAGATTCGACCCGAAAACTTTGAGAACGAAGCCGCGATCGGCGTTCTGCCCTCGTTCACAGTGGATTCAGTATCCGGCAACTTGGTGTCGACAGACGACTACTATGCCGGTGATGGCTCGTTCTATCCCGCCGGAACCATTCTGCTGGATACCGCGATCCCGGGCGAGGCGGCCGGATCCATGCTGGTTGATATTGGTGCCGCGTCCTCAGACCTCTTGGAGGGCTATACCAACGCCTATTACACCACCTTGGATCGCGAACCTTTCACCGCCATCCCTGATGGTTCGGGAGGCTACACTATGGGGCCACGCTGGCGTTTGCAGCCTGACAAGTACGGTCAGGACCTGCCGAGCGTTGTCATCCCCAATGACCCAAGCCAGTCGCCACCTACCACAGAGGGTGATCAAAAGTATGAGGTTGGTGCTGACACCCTGACAGTTATCAATCTGCTCGATTGGGCAACGGGTGTTTCGCCACTGTCGCTCAGCGCGGGCTATATGAATAACGTCGGCAGCGCCAGCGAAGGCCTGAACATGACAGGGAATTTTGATGCCGCATTCTACGTAAAAGGCGATATCAAACCGGCGACTCTGTACAATACCGAGTTGATCATGAGCTACGATAAACTGACGGTCAGTGATGAAAACGTTGCTATCGCGGGTTCTGACTCTGCCGACTATCTTGTCGGCCAGGGCGGCAATGCTTTCAGCGGCGGCGCAGGTTCTGACTTGTTCGTTGTATCTTATGGCGGATATCCCGGAGCAACCTTCAATTCCAGCACGATCCTCGACTTTACAGCCGGTGAAGACGTGGTTGGACTTATCGGGGTTGGAGCGGACATCATTGAGCTCGATACCGCGATGGCGTCGACCAATATCGGACAGGTGAGCACTGGCGGAAATCTGGAGATTTCTGTCGACGGGAAGCTCATCGTGACGCTCAACGGTGTGACAGAGGCTCTCGGTGCCGAGAGTTTCTTCACCTCGACTCAATCCGCCTATCCCGCCTTTGGGGGAGCTGGTGACGATTTCTTGGTCGGCACGCCAAATGCCGATTACATGGCGGGCTTCGCAGGCAATGACACGATTATGGCGCTGGAAGGCGACGATAACGTCATGGCTGGTGAAGGAGCGGATTCCGTTCAAGGTCAAGAAGGCAACGACACTATCAATGCTGGCGACGGCAACGACTGGGTTTCAGGCGGTGTCGGCGATGACAACGTCTGGGGTCTGACAGGTTCCGACTATATCTTGGGGGATGGTGGCGACGACTTGCTCGGCGGTGGTATCGGGAACGACACCATAAACGGTGGTGACGGTGCAGATTGGCTCTGGGGCGGCGCTGACGATGACCGCCTTTGGGGATTGGACGGAGCCGACAAGATTCAGGGTATGGACGGCGCCGACTTGTTGGGTGGCGGTGATGCAAATGACACCCTCGACGGAGGCGACGGAAACGACAAGCTCTGGGGCGGCAGCGGTGACGATGATCTGACTGGTGGCCTTGGAGCGGATGTCTTCGGTTTCAACACCGGCTTCGGGAACGATACGGTAAACGATTTCCTTTCGGGAACAGACACCCTTTCGCTAAATGAGGACCTGTGGGGTGGTGGACTGACCGCAGAACAGGTGACGTCGACCTACGCCGCTGTATCAGGATCTGATGTTGTGTTCGATTTCGGCAGCGGGAATGAGTTTTTGCTTGTCGGCGTGTCCTCGACGACCGGACTGGAGGGGGATATCCTCTTGGTCTAGACATTTGATCTCTTCATGGACAGAGGAAAGGGCTTCGATTTCGGAGCCCTTTTCGTTCAATCTGAATGGGTGCAGAGCGCGATAAAAATGATCACTAATAGTAGCCTTAGATCAGTCACGTTTGCGCGCCGCTCAAAGTTTTCATCTATGCAGCTTGACCCTCGAAAGTTACACAGTCCTCGACATAATCCACCTCGGGGTCGATCTCATCCAATCCATAGAGCTGAATTTCTGTTGGCAGGGCCGCCCCCTGTCTCGTTTCTCGTGCAGACAGCGCCACTCGATAAATTCATTGGCGTGGTGCTCAATCGCCCTCGTTGCAACAGTCATCTTCTGACTATGTGTCCTGAGCCTCGGCCGAGGTTTAGGGTGCAAGCTTTTCGATTTGGCTGATGACAATTTCCTTTCGCGACACCTGTAGGACGCCCTCGTCCTGCATTTTGTCCAAGAATTGTGTGACCCATTGGCGGGTTGCGCCGACGATTGCCGCTACTTGTTCGTAAGTGATGGATCAATTGATAATAATTTTACCGTCCTCATGCCAGCCATTGGCAACTGAAAGGATGACCAGAAGCTGCCGCAGCCGCTCAGATACCGTCCGCGTGCCGAGTATCTGGATCAGGGCGGAGTAGCATTTTCCCTTGCAAATCAATCCCTCGATCACAGCTGTAGCGACATTTGGCACCTCTCGGGCAAGGCGCAACAGGCTCATGTCGGATAAAAACAAGGCCTCGCAATCTTCCAGAGCATCTGCGGCCCAAACGTGCCTTCCGCGCCCGAATACCTCTGGGCCACCTGCGAAATGGCCTGGGCTCCAATAGGCCAATGTAATTTCGCGCCCAGAAGGTCCGGCATAAAACGTACGCACTCTCTAGGTTTCGATCAGCCAGATTCCTGTATGGGGATCACCCTGAAAAAATTGGCATTCACCCTTCTTAAACTTACAGCGCGTGCCAAGTGTGCGCACCGTTTTGCGGTCTTGCGTGTGATCCTCCCCCAAAAAAGTGGTCCGCGACTATGAGTAGGAAATCGGAGGACCATAGAAGGCGATTAAGAGACCCAAACCAGAAGAGATTGTCGTGAGGTTGCGGCAGGCTGAAGTCCTGATGGGGCAAGGTATGCCTCGGATAGACACGATCAGACAGATCTGTGTGACAGAACAAACCTATTACCGCTGGAAGAAGTACGGCGGAATGGAACCCCTGTTGGCGATGAGTTCCAGGTTCATACGCAAACCCAAGGTCATCAAAACCAACCAGAAGTGGTTGGACTGGTGGATGGTGGCTTTGTTTTTGTATGGGTGCATGCAATCTCTTCTGATACGCACTTGATCATGGGCCAAAGGTTTTCAGCTGAAGGAGAGCGAGTAAGGGATGAAACAGTTCTCTCCCAGGGGGACCAAGAGTTGCATTTTGGGCTAACAGCCATTGAACTTTCAGATGGTGTCATTTCAGTAAACTGGGGGGCATTGGTACTGGAGGATCCGAAAGCCAAATTGAAACAAGGCTTTTTTTGACGTCAGAGCTTGGCAGTGATGGGAATGATGTTTTGTCCGGGACCCATTTGAGGGATCGTCTTGAAGCGATACAGGGCGATGATCGGTTATTGTGCTACGCAGGAAACGACAGGTTGATAGGCGGCCTGGGGCAGGACACCCTTAAAGGGCACTCTGGCTCTGATCGCCTTTTCGGAGGAAATCAGAAAGACAAGATTTTTGGTGGAAATGATGCTGACTTTCTCTTTGGTGGTAAGGGGAGAGACATTCGGAATGGCGAGGCTGGCAATGACGTCATGAAAGGCGGTGCCGGAGCGGATGTGTTTGTTTTTGGAGAAGGCCAGGATACGATCATAGACTTCGACAACGACTATATTCGGCTCGACAATGCTCTGTGGCAAAATGAAGACCTTGCCTCAAATGAAATCATGCAGTTTGCGGAAATCGAAAATGGAAGCCTTGTTTTTGGCTTTGGGGGTGGGAACACACTTTTGGGGGGTGGGAACACACTTACAGTGACCGGTTATACGGATATGGACACGCTGGAGAGCGCCCTTTCAGTTTTCTGAATGTCGCCTTTGTGATTGTTCCTAGACTTTGCAAAGGTTGCTATCTGCGCATCGCGGCCGTTCGTCCTGGGCGCAGCATCAGCCAAGGCCCCGGCCGCCCGCTGAATGGCCACTTTCGGGATGCCCTAAGGTATTGCTGTCTGCAATCGCACTCGCAGCAACCATCTTGGTCTGGTTATAGATCAATGTGTCTGGGGCCTGGGTCTGCTTGGTTGTCGGGGCGACTTTGTTCATGCTGTGCCGCGCGGTTGAGGCTGCGGCAACAGCGATGCTGGTGACATAAGTGGACTAATTTGATTGAGATCAGTACGACACTACAAAGCATAAATTAGCTTCGGTGAAGACAACTGAACATTGCCGGTGTTCTTTTACGGAGTTTGTCGCATGGGTGATGTCTTTGTCTCGCTGAATGATCAATTGTTGCGCATGCAGTGGTTGTCGGATCTGGTTGCTCTCTTGGTGCGCGATGGGTTTGGTCTGGATCCAACAAGCCAGATTGGCGGCAGCGTTCATTTTTTCATCTATGACGTTATAAAGATATTCATTCTGCTCTCGGTTTTGATCTTTAGCATTTCCTATGTGCAGAGTTATTTCCCGCCCGAGCGCACCCGCCGTATTCTTGGGCAGCGTCAGGGTCTGGGAGCAAATATTCTTGCAGCCCTGTTGGGGACCATTACGCCGTTTTGTTCCTGCTCATCGATTCCGCTGTTCATCGGCTTTACCAGTGCAGGCTTGCCGCTGGCGGTGACGTTTTCTTTTCTGATCTCTTCGCCACTGGTCGATCTGGCTTCGGTGATCCTGTTGGCAAGTATTTTCAACTGGAGCATCGCCTTGGCCTATGTCGTCGTCGGGCTGGTGCTGGCTGTCTTGGGGGGCACCTTGATCGGACGTTTGAAACTGGAAAATCAGGTGGAGGATTTTGTCTACCAAAGCCCAGTGAGCGACCACAGCAATGGTGACGTAATCAGTCGTCGCGCGCGGCTGGCATATGCCGCAGATCAAGTCGTCGAGATTATCCACCGGGTTTGGCTGTATGTTTTTATCGGCGTGGGCATTGGCGCGGCGATCCATAACTGGATTCCAGAAGCCTTCATCTCATCTCTCTTGGGGCAGGACAAATGGTGGTCGGTTCTGGTGGCAACGATCGCAGGCATTCCGATGTATGCCGACATCTTTGGCACCTTGCCCATCGCGGAAGCCCTGGTGCAAAAGGGCGTTGGCCTGGGCACAGCACTCACCTTTATGATGGCCGTCACCGCCTTGTCTTTGCCCTCCATGATCATGCTCAAGCGGGTCGTGAAACTGCCTCTACTCGCGGTCTTTATTGGCATCGTCACTGTTGGAATTATACTGATCGGCTATATTTTCAACGCGACCGCCCCTCTATTTGTCTGAACAGGAAAAACGGTATGATCATTAAGATATTGGGCTCCGGCTGCAAAAAATGCCTTGCTTTGGCCGCGAACGTTGAGACGGCCGCACAGGCGGCGGGTATCGATGTTAGTATTGAGAAAATCACGGATATTGTTGCCATCGCAGGCTTCGGTATCATGTCTACGCCCGGTCTGGTGATCGACGGAAAAGTTGTTTCGGCTGGACGCGTGCTCAAACCCTCTGAAATTGGCGCTCTCCTGACGGGGCCCTAATGTGACAGGACCGCCAGTGACAGGGCGGCCAGTATCTGGGGGCTGTGACTGAACAAAGGTCCTGTGCCGTGGCACGCGACAGGGCGGCCTGCTGTCTTAATCCACAAATGGGGTGGAGCCGTCCCAAACCGCACTGTTTCCCACCGACGTCACAACTGGCGCCACAACTGGCGGCGCAACAGGCGGCACAACTGGCGTAGTTGATGTTTGCGGCGTGGTTGCGACGTGGGTCTGCACTATTCCGGTGGCTGCCAGGCCGTCTCCCCGCGATGCACAGGAGCCTGAAATAATTTTGTATTCCGGTGCCGTGGGCAACACGGAGATACGGAATTCCGCAACAGGAGCTTTGCCGCATATCTGGTTAGAGGCATATGTCCTGATCTCCTGTGCGGACCAGTCGGCCCCTGCGCTGCCGCTGAACCGGCCATTGCCATCATTGTCCAATTGCAGCTCATTGCTGGCAGGCGCGCCGTCGCAGGCCGCAAGCAGTGCACAGCAGCTAAGATACAGAACAGGCTTGGCAAATTTTGCGATCATAAAATATTCTCCTTTGATGTGCGCAGCCTACTGAACCCGCAGGCCAACACAATGGTCCTTTGCGCCCGTTGCTGCTGTCGTGACTCAGTTCCGATGCTGCATGCGCCCAGGGCCGCTGCCCGTCGTAGCTGAGCTTTTCGCAGTTTGGCCTGTTCACTGGTAGGCCGGTCTCAGGAGCCATTCTGCAAGAGGGCGGGCGCCGGACCCGGGCGGAAGGTGGTCTTGCGGCTACCGTAAAATTATCAAAAAATTATCTTGCCATGTTAAATTTGACTTCAATTTTCCATAGCTATATCAGTGCGCTGGTCAGCCATCGAATCCGACAGCTCGCAGTTCCACTCCCTCATGCGAAACGGATTATGAAATGGCATTCCGCAAAGATGTGACGTTTAGCGTCCTAGTAAACCTGTTGCTAAGCACCAGCTTGGGAACGATGGCTGTGGCACAAGACAGCCCAATTTACCTTGGCGAGGTTACCCTCTCGTCTGACCGTGCTGGCGGCACAATCCTCGACATTCCAGCCAATGTGACCGTCATCGACGAAGAGCAGCTGATACAGCGTGGCGTCAATGATCTTGAGGATCTGCTGCGCCATGAGCCAGGCGTTGATATCGCGCGGCAAACCTCGGCGACGGACCCCTTTAATACCATTGGCGGCATCACCATTCGCGGGGTTGGCGGCAACCGTGTCGCCCTGCAGGTTGATGGGTCGCGCGTGGCCGAGCGGATTACCGATGGGACACGCGACTATTTTGATTTCTCCTTCACCAAACAGGCCGAGATCGTACGGGGACCCGCCTCTGTGTTGTGGGGATCGGACGCGCTGGGGGGATTGCTGGCTGTTGAGACGCTGGACCCCGAAGATGTGCTGAATGGCGAAGAGCGTAGCGGCAGAGCAAGCCTGAGCTATGGCAGTTTGAGTGATCGGCTTTCGAGCGAAGTGCTTGTGGCGCAGCAGTTCACGCCAAACCTTGCCTTTATGCTTGGCTATAAACGGGAACAGGGCCACGAGATTGAAAAATCCAACGCCCGCGATGATGGAGGCATCTACGGCTGCCCCCGCAATATCAGCTATGGGGCCACCACCTGCGCTCAACTGGACCCAACCGATACCACCACAGACCGTGTGCTGGCCAAACTGGTCTGGACCCCCACAGTGGATCACCGTCTGGAATTCAGCGCCGACTATCTTGGACGTCAGACAGATGTGCAGCAAAAGCAGGATCTTGGCCCGGTTGTCTCCAGCTTTACTGGCGCTGCGACCGGCGAAGTCATTCATAGCCGCGACCGCCATCTAGACCTGTCGCGCCAGCGCTATGGTCTGGAACATAGCTGGACCCCGGCCTCGGGGTGGCTAAACGAGCTGAAAACAACCTTTGCCTACACGCCGCACAGCTATGAAAGCACCAGCTATAAAAATACCACCTCCGCGGCAGGGGATGCGGTCAGAACAAAGGATATTCTGAATTATTCCGAAGACTTCTTTGAGCTCGACATCCAGGCGACCAAGGAATTCGCCACCGGAGGCCTGCAGCACTATCTCGTCTTTGGCTTTGACGGTGATATTGCAGAATCCACCTATGAGCGCATCTCGCAGGTCAACAACATCACTCAAGGCACCTTTTCAGAGACCCGCGCCGGGGGCTTTAACTTTGCCGATGCAAAGACCACCCGCGCCGATATCTATATTCAGGACAGGATTGATTTTGGCGGCGGCAAGTTTGAGCTGACACCGGGCCTGCGCTACGCCACCTACGAGATCCTGCCAAAGCCAAACAGCGACTATCAGGTGGTGCCGGGTGATGAGCCGCAGCTGCGCGACGACAGCGCATTGCTGGCCAGTCTGGGCGCACAATATCGCTTCAACGATAACGTCTCGGTCTGGGCGAAATATGGCGAAGGGTTCAAAATGCCGACCGCCCAGCAATTGTTCCAATCGTTGGACGGGGCGTTCTTTGATCTGGTTCCCTCACCAAACCTGCGCCCTGAATCGGTCAAAAGCTATGAGGTTGGCCTGCGCTACGAACAATCGCGGGGCTTTACCGCGGTGAACCTGTTCAAATCGGACTACGCTGACTTCATCGAAAGCTTTTACAATATCCCCGGCACCAGCAAATACACCTATCGCAACCTGAATGAGGTCTCGATTTGGGGGGTTGAGATGTCCGGCGGATGGGATCTGAGCAGCAGCACCTGGCTGGGGTATTCGGCCTCCTGGCAAAAGGGCGAGCAAAAAGCCACCGCAAGCGCGTCTGAAACCCCGCACAATCTGGCGCCCCTGACTGCAAGCTTCACGCTTGGTCATGATTTCGAAAAATATGACCTCTCGGTTGAGGCGGTCGGCACCATTGCAGGCTCCGTCAAGGAGACCGCGACGGCGGATGGGTTCAAACCCTCCGGCTATGCGATCCTGGATCTCTATGGCAAGTGGCGGATCAAAGGCCCGGCGACGCTCAACTTTGGGATCAAGAACGTCTTTGACAAGCGTTACTTTACTGCGGATGCCATCGGGCGCACGACCACGCCGTCGGACGCAGTTGCCAGCAGTAACCCAATTGAGCTGATGACCGGCGCGGGCAGAAGCTTTCAGGTTAGCCTGAACCTGGATTTCTGATGCGCGTATTGTTTGGGCGCTTGTTCCGCCTGAGCCTGCTTGTGGCCCAGGGGCCGCAAGCCTGGCGCGGGCTTGTGATTTACGCAACTGTACTGGGGCTGAGCTTTATTGGCGTGTGGTCCAGCGTGATGATGATTTCCTGGTACAAGCGGTTTTATGATGCGGTCCAGGCGCTGGACCTTGCCGCGACGCTGACAGAGCTGGGGGTGTTCTTTGCCATTGTCGTCCTGCAGGTTGCGCTGTTCATTGTGGGGGACTACCTGCGCAAGCGCTTGTTTCTGGCCTGGCGGTCCAACCTGACTGATAAGGTGACGACAGCCTGGACCAGCTCGCAGGCCTACTGGCATCTGCGGCCGGGTCTGTCGCCAAAGGCCGTGGACAATCCAGACCAACGGGTCGCAGAAGATTGCCGCGTCTTTGTCGACAAACTGCTGCTGCTATCGCTGGATTTCATTGAAAACTGCGTCTCCATCGTCAGCTATACTGTGGTGCTTTGGGGGCTCACAGATTTTACCCTCTCTCTGCCGTTCTTTGGCACAGCGATTGAGGTATCGCACTATCTGGTCTGGCTGGCTCTGCTCTATGTGGCGCTGTCAACAGCCATCACTCATGTGATGGGGCGTCAGCTTAAACCTCTGTTTTTTGACCAGGAAAAGCGCGAAGCGGATTTTCGCTATGCCCTGATTCAGCTGCGGGACAACGCGACAGAGATAGCACAGTCCGGAGGCGAAGCCGCCGAACGCCGCAGGCTGGACAGCCGGTTTCAGGGGATCCGGCAAAACTGGTTCAAACTGATCCGCCGTGAAGCCATCCTGAATATTTTTCATCGCCCCTATTATCAAACGGTCTTGCGGATCCCGATGTTCTTTTCCTTGCCCGCCTATTTTGCTGGCTTTGTCACCTTTGGGGGCATGATGCAGCTTTCCGGGGCCTTTGGCCGGGTGACGCAGACCCTTAGCTGGTTTATTTTCAAATACAAAACTCTGGCCGAGATCGCAGCCGTGGCCGAACGCTTGGATGAGCTGATGGCAAACACCCGCGCGCCTGCGCCGATGCCCGGGGCAAGGCGGGATATCCGGCAGGGTCAATCTCCCGATGAGGCGCTGCATATTCACGGCCTGATTCCCAGCACGCCGCAAGCGCGGGATCTGGCAAGGGTTCCGGATTTCACCATTCGCCGCGGAAAATCAGTCTGGATCACGGGCCCCTCAGGCAGTGGGAAAACCACGCTTTTGGCGGCGATTTCAGGCCTTTGGTGCTATGGGCGGGGAGAGGTTTTGAAACCCGAGGCCAAATTCCTTTTTCTGCCGCAAAAACCCTATCTGATGCCAGAAAGCCTAAGTGCAGCAGCCTGTTACCCAATGGACCCTTCCGAGGTGGAGGCGGATGAAATTCGCGCGGTGCTGGCGCGTGTTGGCTTGCAACACCGGTTGGCGATGCTGGACATCACCGGCCCCGCCGCGCTGGAGGGCTTGTCGATGGGCGAGAGGCAGCGCCTGGCCATTGCCAGAGTGCTTTTGAACCGGCCCGACTGGATCATTCTGGACGAGGCCACCAGCGCTCTGGATGCTGCGAGCGAAACCGAAATGCTGACACTGATCCGCAACGCATTGCCCAATGCGACGCTGGTCTGTGTCTCTCATACTGAGCCCCATGCGCTTGCGCCGTTTGACACCTGGCAAATTGGGGATGTTCACGAAGGTGAAAGGATATCAAAATGACCAACCAGACAGAAACGGAAACGCCTACAGAAACGCCGAAAGGCCGCTGGCTGCTTGCCAATGCGGACCCAGTGGAGGTGCTGCAAAAGCTGCCGCAGCTGGACCGGATTATGCTGGCCATTCGCCAAGATGATCTGCTGCATGAACGGCTAGGCATCGTGCGGGATGTCAAGGTTGGGGCGGATCAGATTACCATCTCAGGTGATGCGGAGATCACCCATATCCCGCGGCATCGTTTTGCCAAAACATACCTCGACATCAGCGTTGAAATGCGGGGCAAACTCTACCCCCGGCTGGAATTTCATGACACGGATGACAGCTATCTTTTCTCGGTGACCGGACTGGAAGGCGGCGCGGCCTTCCTGCCACCGTTGGAGGGGTTTGACCGCAGCGATGTGCCGATGAAACCCGTTGTGAAACCCGCAGGGGCCAGTGATGCAGGGGCCAGTGATGCAGGGGCCAGTGATGAGGTCTCGGATGAGGTCGCCGAGGATGACGCCGGACTGGTGCTGCTGGCCCGGTTTCAGGACAGCGGCGCGACAATTGAGATCAGCGTGGCCAACCATGGCATCACGCAGGGCTGGCAAGGTCAGATTGAAAAAATCATGCCAATGGGCGGGTTTGTGAACATCATAACCAAGCCCTTTCATTTGCATCTCAAGGCAGGACACGTAGCATACTGGCAGAGCGAAAATGGCGTCCACCGGGCCATCGGCCAAAATGGCTGTCGCATCGGATTGGAGATCAAAGAGCTATGAGTGCAGGAACCTGGTTTATTCCCGGCACAGCCGAGCCTGTCAGCTACACGGAGCTTTTGGCGCGCGCCGCGAAACAGCAGGCTGTTTTATTGGGCGAAAGCCACGACAAGGCCGAAAACCACCGCTGGCAGATGCATGTGTGTGCCGGGCTTTTGGCGCATAGACGCGATCTGGTGATTGGCTTTGAAATGTTTCCGGCGCGTCTCAACTCCGTTCTGGCGGAGTGGGTGGCGGGCGCGCTCAGCGAAGAGGAATTTCTCGACAAAGCCGAATGGGGCACGGTCTGGGGCTTTGCGGCCGATCTTTACATGCCCATCTTTCGGTTTGCGCGGGATTTTGGGGTTGAGATGATTGGATTGAACTGTCGCCGTGGCCTGGTAAGCGAGGTTGGCAAAGACGGCTGG
Organism: Phaeobacter sp. SH40; assembly: GCA_965641885.1. Lineage (GTDB taxonomy): Bacteria > Pseudomonadota > Alphaproteobacteria > Rhodobacterales > Rhodobacteraceae > Pseudophaeobacter. The sequence goes on from OZ282574.1 coordinate 1,841,796, forward strand.
GACAGCATTTCGGATGAGGCCCGCGAAGGTCTGAGTCCCGCCAAACCCGCCAGCGCGCATTACCGGCAATATCTCTTTGAGATCACCGGTGGCAGACGCGAAGGCCGGGCGGCACAGTCAGCCATGGATCCTGAATTCGACCGCTTCACGCGGGCGCAGCAGGTTTGGGACCGGGCCTTTGCCTGCCGGATTGCAGATCGGGCCGCCCAGCCTGACAGCCCGCTTGTAGTCGGGATCATCGGGCGTGGCCATTTGGAGTTTGGTGGCGGCACCCCCTTTCAGCTGGATGACCTGGGGCTGATGGATAGGATGATCCTGCTTCCGCAGCCTGTCGGCGCCTCCCATCGCGAGGGACAGGCAGATGCAATGTGCCTGATGCCAGATGCCTGACCCCAGTTTCCTGATGTCAGCAATTGGCGCTACGCTGTCAACTCTGGGTCGAAGAGGCCTTGATATTAGTCCTGGTCAGGTTGGAAAACCTCCTCGATAGTCCTGTTGAAAAGGCGGGCTATGCTGAATGCCAAAGGCAGGCTTGGATCATATCGGCCGCGCTCTAGGGCGTTGACGGTCTGTCGGGAGACGCCGAGTTTTTCCGCCAGACTGGCCTGAGACCAATTGCGCTTTTTGCGCAGTTCTTGCATGCGATTGTTCATCCGTAGCGCACGCGGCCCAGCAAAACGCCAACAACCCAAAGTGTTGCCATGATCGGCCACACAGTGAACATTGACAGCCTGGGGAATCCAACACCCTCAATAAAGCCGTAGCTAAAGGTAATCAGGGCGGTTCCCGCAAAAGACAGCGCCAAGGCCTCGAGCTGCAATTTGCGTTGTAACTCATCCAGTTGGCCAATGGCTCTGACGATCACGCCGCAAATGAAAACTGTGGGCACTATGGGGGCGAGCGAAAGCATGATGCGAACAGCAGAATTTTCGATGCCATCACGCAGCAGTATGTTTGAGCCGACCAATGTGGCGGCATAGACCGTAAATCCAATCATCATTCCGAAAAACAGGGTGCGTTTCATGGCATGCTCCTATGTAAAGTCTGCTTTACTTATTCTCTCCAAGGCAGAAGCTGTCAAGCAGGCTTTACATAAGGCGAGGGAGGGAGTGGCAAACTGCATTGCGGCGCCTTTTAACATAGGTGCCGGGGTCGCCACCGCTCCCGGCAATAGCAGACTGATTTCATGCGGCCTGATCGAAGTGCCCGTCGCGGAGCTCTCAACACCCCGCGAAACAGCGGTGGTGGCCCTGATCCTGCGAGGTTAACAATCGGGTCTAATTTTTGGCAATTGCTTGACTTCAACCACCGGGCTGTATTTCCTCGCAAAAACGAGTTTCAAACCGGGTGACCGGATGAGGGCTTAAAACGCAGATTTTTTCGCGACTATTATCGCTGAAGGCTCAAATTATGTTTCGGGCATAGCCTGCTGCGAGAGGTGACGCGGCGCTTTCTTCATAGGTCAGCAATGACACACAGGATGAATTTGGAATGCGCTGTGGCGCTTGCGCCGGATAACTGTGGGGGTTTCACCGGATCAATCTGGTGTTTTCGCCGGATTAATTCTGGCATTTTGTAACGTGAATGGACACTGACGTGAGCGCACTGGAGCAAATCAAAGACTTGAGGACCCGGATGGGGCTGTCGATAATTGGCCAGCTGGACGTCGTTGACCGGTTGATCATTGGTCTATTGGCCAACGGCAATCTTCTGATCGAAGGCTTGCCGGGACTGGCCAAGACGCGTGCCGTAAAGGCGATGGCCAAAAACATTGACGCAGAGTTCAGTCGTATTCAGTTCACACCAGACCTGCTTCCGTCCGATGTGACCGGGACCGAGGTCTACCATCAGTCGTCAGATGGCGCCGAGTTCAAGTTTGATCCAGGGCCGATCTTTGCCAATATCGTGCTGGCCGATGAGATCAACCGCGCACCGGCAAAGGTGCAGGCCGCCCTGCTGGAAGCGATGGAAGAGCGGCAGGTGACCGTTGCGGGCACCACCCACGCGCTGCCGCCGCTGTTTATCGTAATGGCGACGCAGAACCCGATCGAACAAGATGGCACCTACCCGTTGCCCGAAGCGCAGATGGACCGCTTTTTGATGCATGTCCGGGTCGACTATCCCTCTGTCGGCGAAGAGGTGAAGGTGATCCGACTGGTGCGCGGTGAGGAAACTGCCAAGCAAAAGGCCGATGCCGGGATTAAAACCGTCAAGAAGCAAAAGCCGCCTGCTATTCCGCAAGAAGCCGTGTTTCAGGCCCGTAGCGAGATTGCGGATGTGCATGTGTCGGAGGCTATGGAACGGTATATGGCTGATCTGGTTTGTGGGACGCGGACCCCGGCTGCGCTGTCTGACGATCTGGCGCGCTGGATTGAGATCGGCGGTAGCCCGCGCGCCTCTCTGGCCTTTGACAAATGCGGCCGCGCGCATGCCTGGCTTTCGGGGCGCGACTACGTCGACCCACAGGATGTGCGCGCAGTGGCGCATGACGTGCTGCGGCACCGGCTGACCCTGTCCTATGAGGCGCAGGGAGAGGGTATTTCACCCGACGATGTCACGGATATGCTGCTCGCTAAGGTGGCTCTGCCCTAAGGACACAGAATGCTCGGCGACCCTGACCCTCGCATCCACGTCGATCTTGCGCATCTGCGCGCGCTGAAAGGGCGCGCGCAGTCGATCTCCTTTCGACCGCGCCAGCCCTCGCACAGTATTCTCAACGGACAGCATGCCTCAAAGATCAAGGGCCGGGGCATGAACTTTGAGGAGTTGCGCCACTATTCCAGTGGCGATGATGTGCGCATGATCGACTGGAAAGTCACGGCCCGCACGGGGGCTCCCTATGTGCGTGTCTACACTGAGGAACGCGACCGCCAGGTGCTCCTGGTTGTTGATCAGCGCATGTCAATGTTCTTTGGCAGCGTGCATAACATGAAGTCGGTCACAGCAGCAGAGGCGGCGGCGCTTGCGGCCTTTCGCATCCGTGACAAGGGGGACCGTGTGGGGGGCATCGTCTTTGACGACACGGGCCTGCACGAGGTGCGTCCGCAGTCGTCTATGCGGTCACTGAACCGCTTTCTCAGCGTACTGAGTCAGGCAAACTGCCGGCTCAATGCCAATGCGCCGGTGGTCGCACCCATGCCCCTGAGCCAGCCCCTGAGCACGCCCCTAGCGGCCGCGGCGCGGATCGTAAAGTCGGGCGCGCTTGTGATCGTTTTTAGCGATTTTGACGGTTGGGATGACGCCACCGAAAAGCATCTGCGCAGCATCACCCGGCACAACGAGTTGATCCTGTTCAGTGTGCTCGATCCCATGTCGCAACAGCTGCCGCCTGACCTGGATATCGTGGTGTCTGACGGGGTGCTGCAGGCGCAAATAGACGGAGGCTTTGAAACGGTGAAGCGCAGGCTGGCTGATTTCTCGTCGGGGCGTCTTGCATCACTGTTTTCATTCTCCCAGCGATATGGCGTGCCGGTCGTGCCGCTGACCTCAGCCAAAGACACGCTGCCACAGCTATTGCACCTGTTGGGCGGAGCCAGGCGATGAGCGATGATCTGGCGGGCCTCAATCTGGTTGAGCTATACGACCAGCTGCTTATGCCAGCGGCACCTGCGCCGGTGTCGATGTGGCCGCAGACCGTGGGGTGGGTCTGGCTGGTGCTTGGCCTTGTTGTCCTGCTTGTGATTGCAGTCTGGAAGCTGGTCGCGTGGCGGCGGGCCACGGGGTATCGCCGCGCCGCACTGGCAGAGCTGCGCATGGCAGGCGACGACCCGGTGGTGATTGCCACCATCCTGCGCCGCACCGCATTGTCCGGCTTTCCGCGTGACGCAGTTGCTGGGCTGCATGGCTCCGACTGGCTGGCCTTTCTTGATGGCGCGACGCACAGGGTTCAGTTTGGTGGCACTGCGGCAGGAGAGGTTCTGAAACAGGCACCCTACAGGCCTCAGGCGCCAAATATAGATCTGCCGGACATGGCGGCGACATGGATCAGGACCCACCGGGCGCCTGGGGCGGGTGCGTGATGCTGTCATTTGCCGCGCCTTTTGTTTTTCTGCTCCTTCCGGCCCCCTTTTTGGTATGGTGGTTTACACCGCCGCACCGTGAACAGGCGCAGGCCCTGCGTGTGCCGTTTTTCCACAGCATCGCTGCCGCTGCCGGGCAGACACCCTCGCAAGGGGCTATCGTGCGCCGCCGGGGCAGGTGGCAGATGAGTGTCGCGATCCTGTGCTGGTGTCTGACCGTGACCGGGCTGGCGCGCCCTGAAATACTGGGTGACCCCGTGGTGATCGACAAAGCGGCACGCGATCTGGTGCTGGCAGTGGATATTTCGGGCTCTATGGATGCGCGCGATTTGCAGGATGAGGACGGCAACCCGGTGCAGCGGCTCGCTGCGGTAAAAGCGGTGATCAATGATTTTATCGCAGAGCGCGAAGGCGACCGGATTGCTCTGATTGTCTTTGGCTCAAAGGCCTATCTGCAGACGCCCTTTACCGAAGATTTGCAGGGGGTCGCCGCACTGATGGCGCAGACCGAGGTTGGCATGGCCGGGCCGCATACGGCGATAGGCGATGCGATTGGACTGGCGCTCCGAACCTTTGAGGCGTCTGATATTGAACAGAAATTACTGGTCTTGCTCAGTGACGGGGCGGATACCAATAGCCTGATGAGCCCGCTGAATGCGACCGAGATTGCCGCCAGCGCGGGAGTGAAGATTTACACCATCGGGGTGGGGAACCCGCAGGCCAGCGGCCACAACCGCGTGGATCTTGACGCGCTGGAGTCCATCGCCACACGGGCAGACGGCAATTTTTTTGTAGCCGAAGACACAGACGGGCTGCGCGAAATCTACGCCGAGATTGACCGGCTGAACCCGCGTGAGGTCGAAACCGTCACGTTTCAACCCAAAGAGAGGATCGGCTTTTATGCCTTTGCAGCAGCTGCCGGTCTGGGCATTGCGCTGTTGGCGGGCCTGATGCTGTCGACAGGTATGAGGACTGGACGGAAGACTGTACAGAGGGTGGACCATGGCTGACGTCTTTGGAGTGTTCCATTTCCTGCGCCCCTACTGGTTGCTCGCACTTGTGCCCGTTGCGGTCCTGTGGTGGCAGCTGCGGCCCCGACGCTCGGTTGATCCTAAGGACACACATGGTGTGGCTCCGCATCTGGCCCGGGCGCTGACCGTGGGTTTTGGGGAGGGGCGGCGGATACATCCCATCGACGCGGTAGCGCTTGCGCTTGTGTTGCTGGTACTGGCTGCGGCTGGTCCGACCTGGAGCCGCCTTGCCAATCCCTTGCTGGCGCAAACGGCCCCTTTGGCTGTGGTGCTCAAGGTCACACCCTCGATGGAAAACACCGACGTTCAACCATCGCGACATAAGCGCGCTTCTTTCAAGATTCTGGATCTGATCGAGCGCCGCGCCGGGGCACAGACCGCGCTTTTTGCCTATGCAGGCTCGGCGCATCGGGTGACACCGCTGACCGAAGACCCCAATATTGTGCGCTCTTATCTGTCGGGTCTGGCGCCTGTGATCATGCCAAAAGAAGGAGACCGTGCCGACCAGGCGCTGGCGTTGGCGCAGATGGAACTTGCTCGCTCAGATACGCCCGGGGCGATCCTTTTTGTGCTGGATGACTTTAATCCCTCCAATCTGGCCGCGTTCAAACAGGCCGCATCAGAGCGGCCACCGGTGATTTTTTTCGTCCTGGGCGGGCAGGCGGGGACACTTCGCCAGATCAGAGACATCCAAAACGCAAGTTTCGTTCAGGTCACGCCGGATGACAGCGATCTTGACCAGATAGAGCGGCGGGTGCTGTCGGCCTATCGTGAGGCATTGCTGGCAGATAGTACTCAACAGTGGGACGACAGGGGCTGGCTGTTGGCGTGGCCGGCGATTTTGCTGTTTCTGCCATGGTTCCGTAGGGGATGGACAATGCGGTGGGTGCTTGTCTTCTTGCTTTGTGTGCCAGCTGCAAAACCGGTACAGGCTGAGGGCTGGCTGAGCTGGCAGGGTTGGCAGGGTTGGAAGGACTGGTTCTTAACGCCTGACCAGCAGGGCCAGAGGGCCATGAACAGCCGTGATTTCACGGCGGCCGCTGACATGTTCCGTGATCCTGCATGGCGTGCCTATGCGCTGTTGCGTGCCGGGCGCTACGCGGAGGCGGCAGAAACCTATGGCTTTATCGAGACGGCGGCGGCGGCCAATGGCGAAGGGATCGCGCTGCTGCGCAACCGCAAGTATCGCGACGGGGTGCGCGCATTTGAGAAGGCGCTGACGCGCGACCCAACGCATGCGGCCGCGAAGGTCAATCTCAAGGTGGCCCAAGCCATTGTTGACTATGTCGAGAGCGCGCAGCTGGCGTCGGACACCGGCGAGGAAAATGGTATCGGGGCGGATGATATCGTTTTTGACAATGAAAGCGGGCAGGGCGATGAGATGCTGCTGGATCGCGCAGAGGCGGATGGATTGGCTGCCGGATTGAGCACGCAAGACTGGATGCGCGCCGTTGACACCCAGGTGGGCGATTTTCTGGCGACACGGTTTTTGCTGGAAACCGTAAGGGGGGCTGAATGATGCGGCTAAGTGCTGTGCGGATCGGCCTCGTACACTGTCTGATGTTCGGCCTGATGTTGGGCCTGATGTTAGGCCTGATGTCCGGCGCAGCTTATGCGCAGGATCCGCAGATTTCAGTGTCCACCGAGCAGGACGAGGTCGTCGTAGGCCAGCCCTTTATCCTGCGGGTTGAGGTGCTGGTGCCGACGTTCATGCCCAGGGCTCCGGTTCTTCCGACATTCGAGATGCCCGGCCTTATCGTGCGCTTGCCAGAGCGGTCGACATCACCAATCAGCAGGCGGACCGACGGGGCCACCTGGGCGGGCGTGCAGCGGACCTATCACATTTATCCGATGCAGGCAGGGCAGACGGATATCCCGCCGCAGCTGTTGTCGATTGTCTATAAAGACCCGGAATCCAGCAAAGATGTGTCGCTTGAGATCGAGGTGCCGCCGACACGGATCGTGGCAGCTGTGCCAGGTAGCGCGCGGACCCTGGACCCTCTGATCTTGGCGCGGGGCCTGGAGATAGACCAAAGCTGGCAGCTGCAGCAGGGGGAGCTTTCTGTGGGGGATGCGGTGGTGCGGCGGCTGGAGGTTTCCGTAAACGGTGCCAGCGCGCTCTTTGTGCCACCGCTGCTGCAGGCGGCAGCACCGCAGGCATCGACGACAGATCCCGCGGGCGAGGATGCGCCGGCAATTGCTGAATTTCTGACCTATCCGGAGGATGCTCAAGTCACAGAACTCATGGAGCTTGGGGTGATGTCGGGCACGCGCATAGAGCAAGCGAGCTATATCGCGCAGAGTGGTGGTAGAGCCGATTTTCCCCAGATCGCGCTGCGTTGGTATAATCTCGACACGGGAGAGGTGGAGGTGATCACGCTGGAGGGCCGCGTGGTGTCCGTCGCCATGCCGCCACAGCTCCGCACGCCAGTGGACCGACAGGCGGTGCTGCGTGTGGCGGTGTTGCTGGCGCTGGCAGCGGGGCTTTTGTGGTTGGGCAAGCGCTGGCTCTGGCCGGTTGTCCATCCACGGCTGCGCCGCATGCGGCTGGCCTATGATGCCTCGGCGCATGCAGCGCATCGTGCTGCTGTGAAATCCGCCCAGGCGCGCGATCTTACGGGTTTCATAAACGCCCTTGCGGCGCGAAATGCCCGTGGATATCCGCCCTCAACAGAGCTGCTGCAAGCGGTCGAGGCCTTGATGCGCGCACGCTATCGCGACGCGAAGTCTGGGCCGCAGACCCCGCGCCAATGGCAGAAGATTTGCCAGAGATTGAGCCAGGACAGGCCAGCTGTGTTCTATAAGAGGCCTAGCGCACAGGCCGCAGGTCTTGCGCCTTTGAATCCCTTTTTTTGACCTATGGGAATGGCATCATGGCAATTTCGTCACTCCAGCGCTGCGTTTTGAGTTTGCAGTTGTCACAGCACACCTGCTATTTTAGCCCGGTCGAACCGTTTGCCCAAGTGCGAAAGTAAATTGTACGATGATGCTATGACCTCCCGTTTCAGGCCCGTTCTTGTCAGGCCCGTTCTTGTCAGGCCCGTTTTTGCCGCCGCTGTTGCGCTGCTGATCAGCGGCGGTGCGCTGAGCGCTCAGGAGGATGGCGCCACGCCCGCCTATGTTGGCACCCAGGCCTGCGCCGAGTGCCACCTTGAGGCCATGGAGGCCTGGCAAGCATCGCATCATGCCAAAGCCTGGACCGAGAGCAAACCGGAAAATGTGCTGGGCGACTTTAATGATGCGACGTTTACGCACAACGGTATCACCTCGCGGTTCTTTCGTGACGGTGAGGCCTATATGATCGAAACCGATGGGCCCACGGGCCGTCTGACGCGCTATCCGGTTCACAGCGTGGTCGGGATCGAACCCTTGCAGCAATACCTACTGGAAACAGAAGAGGGCAAGCTTCAGTCGTTTGATGTGGTTTGGGACACGCAGGACGCGCGTTGGTATCACCTGTATCCGGATCAGGAGCTCTATGCAGGCAATGGGTTGCACTGGACCGGGCCTTATAAAAACTGGAACGCCCGCTGCGCCGAGTGCCACGCCACGGATTTCGACAAGAACTATTCGCCTGTTGATCGCAGCTATGCCAGCACGCAGTCAGAGATCGGTGTCGGCTGTGAGGCCTGCCACGGACCCGGCGAAGCGCATCTTGCCTGGGCTGAAAAACTGGACGTGACGCAATCGCCATGGACCGGATCGACAGGCAGAGGCCTGACGGCCACCGGGCTGACAATAGATATTGGCGCAGGCGGCGAAACCTATATTCAGCAATGTGCCAGCTGCCACGCCCGCCGCGAGCCGTTCGAGGACGGCAACCCGGTGCCAGGCACCCCGTTTCATGAGGCCTACCGTCTCAGCACGCTGCGGCAGGGAAGCTATCACGCCGACGGACAAATTCTTGATGAGGTCTATGTTTACGGCTCGTTCTTGCAGTCCAAAATGTATGCCAAGGGGGTAACCTGCAACAATTGCCATGAGCCGCACTCTGCCGAGTTGCGCGCTGCAGGCAACACTCTGTGCACACAGTGTCATTCAGAGGCTGGTAACCCGTCATTTCCAACGCTGTCACTAAAACGCTATGACGAGGCGTCGCACCATTTTCACCCAGAGGGCAGTGAGGGCGCACAGTGCAAGAGCTGTCACATGATCGAGCGGGACTACATGGGGGTCGATGGCCGTCGCGATCATTCGTTTCGTATCCCGCGCCCTGATTTGAGTTTGGAAACAGGCGGCCCGAATGCCTGTACTGACTGCCACGCTGACCAGACGGCTGCCTGGGCTGCGGATGCGATCCAAGGCTGGTATCCCGAGAGCGAAAACCGCGGGCCGCACTATGGCCAGATCATCGCGGCGGGGCGTCGTGACCTGGGCAACACTGCTGACCAGCTGGCCGGGCTGGCCGAATACACCGCGCTGCCGGGGATCGTCCGCGCCACGGCACTTGAGATGCTGACACGCGCCGCCACGCCGGAGTTGGCCACACGCCTTGCGCCTATGCTGCAGGACCCCGACCCATTGGTGCGCGCGGCGGCTGCTGGTCTGCAACGGGGCGCGCCTGACACCGAACGCCCTGCAAGGCTGGCGGCCCTGCTTGATGATCCCGCAAAGACGGTTCGCATTGCTGCCGCGCGTGAGTTTCTCAGCCTTCGCATCGCGCGGATGCCCGACCGTATCACGCGCAATCTCAACAGGGCGATGCAGGACTGGCAGGGATCGCTCCTCGCCAAGGCCGACTTTCCGGAAGCCCAGATCGTGATGGCGGGGATTGGCCTGACCACGCGCAGGATGCCTGCGGCGTTGCAGGCCTTTGGTGAGGCGGTCACGCTTGATCCACAACTGGAGCAGGCTTGGGTGATGATGATCCGCATCCATGCTGCCATGGGCGACGACGCGGCGGCACGGCAAACAGCCGACCGCGCGATCGTGAACAATCCCGACAGTATTGAGTTGAACCTGTTGCGTGCCGATCTGAACTGAGCGCAGAGGCGTTTTTCTCTTGCAACGGAGCACTGTTTGAAACTCATATCCAAATGGTGATCCGGTGTTGCCCTCCTGTCCCAAAAGCGTCGGCTTGAAACGAGCCATAACGGGTACGATATGGTTGGAATGCAGCAGAAACAGGGAGGTAGAGACGTCCGGGAGCGAATGTTGCCACGCGATCTGCCCAGCGGATTTAGGCGTAAGGTGCCCGGCAGTCTGAAGTTACGGTGGACTTTTAGGGCCCAAAATGGCAATAAGTGATCATCGCAGTATTGGGTCACGTAAGTATACTGAATTTCCGAACCTAAAGGGATGCGCTGCCTGTGCGCTGCCTGTGCGCTGCCTGTGCGCTGCCTGTGCGCTGCCTGTGCGCTGCCTGTGCGCTGCCTGTGCGCTGCCTGTGTTTTCTCGGAAAAAAATTAGGAGGATCACCTATGAAACTTAAATTTCTTTTTCTCGCAGCTCTTGCAATGGCTAGCCCAGCCTTTGCTCAGGACGCGGAGAAACCCAATATTCTTGTGATATGGGGGGATGATGTGGGCTGGATGAACACCAGCGCATATAACCGTGGCATGATGGGGTATCGGACGCCGAACATCGACCGTATTGCCAACGAAGGTGCGTTGTTTACCGACTGGTATGGTCAGCAAAGCTGCACCGCTGGGCGCTCAGCCTTCATTACAGGTCAAAGCCCGTTCCGCACCGGTCTGCTGAAGGTGGGTCTGCCGGGCGCCGAGGAGGGTCTGTCAGAGCTTGACCCGACGATCGCGGGTTTGTTGAAAAACCACGACTACATGACGGGCCAGTATGGCAAGAACCACCTTGGTGACCGGGATGAACATCTGCCCACCAACCATGGTTTTGACGAATTCTTTGGCAATCTGTACCACTTGAACGCTGAAGAAGAACCCGAAAATCCTGATTACCCACAGTCTGCCGAATTTCGTGAGAAGTTTGGCCCGCGCGGTGTGATCCGTTCCACATCGGATGGTGAGCTGGAAGACACCGGACCGCTGACGAAAAAGCGGATGGAGACCGTGGACGAGGAAATCCTCGCCGGTGCCATCGATTTTCTTGATCGCGCAGCACAGGGCGACCGTCCCTTTTTCCTGTGGTTCAACACGACACGGATGCACGTGCACACGCATCTTAAGCCAGAATCTGATGGCGTCACGGGCCTGGGTATCTATGCGGACGGCATGGTTGAGCATGACAAGCATGTGGGGCAGTTGCTCGACAAGCTTGATGACCTTGGAATGACGGACAATACCATCATTATGTATTCGTCCGATAACGGTGCGGAGACCTTCACCTGGCCGGATGGTGGCACAACACCGTTCCGCAACGAGAAGAACTCCAACTGGGAAGGTGGCTACCGCGTTCCGACCATGATCAAATGGCCTGGCGTGATTGAACCGGGCACTGTCTACAACGACGTCTTCAGCCATGAAGACATGCTGCCGACACTGCTGGCAGCCGCTGGCGAGCCAGATGTGACGGAAAAGCTGATGGCAGGTCATTCGGCCATTGGTCGTGACTACAAGGTCCATATCGACGGCTACAACATGATGCCCTATTTTAAGGGCGAAGTTGACGAAGGCCCGCGCAAAGAGTTCTTTTACTGGACCGATGACGGTGAGCTTGCCAACCTGCGCTATGGCCGCTGGCAGATGGTGTTCATGGAACAGCGTGTAACCGGCTTTGGTGTCTGGGAAGAGCCAATGGTGACCCTGCGTCTGCCAAAGCTGTTCGATTTGATCGGGGATCCGTTCCAGCGGGCCGATTTTGAATCCTCTTACTATGATATGTGGCGTTTTGACCGGGCCTTTCTGATTCTGCCAGCGGTGGACTATGTCGCCCGGCATCTGGCGACCTATCGGGAGTTTCCGCCGCGTCAGGAAGCGGGGAGTTTCAACCTCAATGCAGTGCTTGAAACGCTGCAGAGCAACCCAAGCTCAAACTGAGCCGTCAAGAGACCCGCTGGCGCTATGCTGGCGGGTCTTTTCTGTGCTGGTGCACCGGTTCTACATGCCAGCCGAAACTTGGCCCAAACTTAGCCAAAAATCTGTATTTCAATTTTTTGGGAAAGATCATGCTCCGCATCCTTACCGCCGCTGGCGCCGCAATTTTTTCAGCTGGATCGTTACTCGCCCAGGGAGCCATATCTCCTCCCAAACTTGTGTTGCAAATTACGGTTGATCAGTTGCGCGGCGATCTGATTCATCGCTTTGGCGCCGGGTTTGGTGAAGGCGGGTTTAACTACCTTCTGAACAACGGGCTGCACTATGCCAACGCGCATCACCGTCACGCCAATAATGAAACCATCGTCGGGCATACGACGCTATCGACCGGGACGGACCCGGGCATCCACGGCATGGTGGCAAATCTGTGGTTCGACCGCGATAGCGGGACGACGTTTTACAATGTGCAGGACCCGGATTATCCGCTTGTTGGTGCCGCTGGTATCGACGAAAGCACCGAGATCGACCCGACGCAGCGGGCTGCCACCACGGACGGCCGGTCGCCGCGCAATATCCTGACCTCGACGATTGGTGATGAGATCAAATTGCATTACGGGCCAGAGGTGAAAGTGTTTGGTGTCTCCGTCAAAGACCGCGGTGCGATTTCCTTCGCGGGGCATTCCGGTCAGGCCTATTGGTTTTCCAAATCCGAAGGCCGTTTTGTGACCAGCACGTTTTACCGCGAGGACTATCCGGCATGGATGAGCGCATGGGCAGAGAAGGGCGTGGTGGAAAGCTATGCCAATACCGACTGGACTCTCATGCTGCCGCCAGAGACGTATTCTTTTGCCGATCGCGATGATCAGGCGTGGGAAACCGATTTTCCGGGATGGGGTCAGACCTTTCCGCATAGTTACGGCCCGGTCGATGCCAAATATTACTCCACGCTTTTGACGCTCAGCCCGGCGGGCGATGAAATTACGGTTGATTTTGCCAAGGCGCTGATGGCAGCCGAGGAGGTCGGGCAGGACGAGGTGCCGGATTTCCTGTCGGTCAGCCTGTCGTCCACCGACTATGTGGGACATCTTTTTGGACCCTCCAGCCTTGAATCAGAGGATAACCTAAAACGGCTAGATGCCACCCTTGCAGATTTTCTTGGCTTTGTTGATGAAACCGTCGGGCTTGAAAACACGCTGGTGGTGCTGTCGGCCGATCATGGAGCCCCCGAGGCTCCGGGATACCTGGCGACGCTTGGAATAGAGGCGCAGACCTTCAGCTTTCAGGATGTCGATACCACGCCGGGCTTTGCGCGCCTCGGGCGTGAATTCGGGCTGAGCAACGAACTGATTGAGAGTTTCACCAATCCCTATCTCTATCTTAATTACGGCGTGATTGCTGGTGCTGGCCTGAATGTGGCCGAGGTTGAGGCTGCGGTGGCGCAAGAGTTGCAGAAGCTGCCCGGCATTGCGTTCGCTATCGGCAGCTCGGCATTGCGGGCAGGTGCAGCCCCCGAAACGGCTGTCGGCAGGGCGGTGATGGCCAACTTTCACCCCGACCGGTCGGGCGACATCTATGTGGTCTTTGAACCGCACTGGTTTGTCGCGGATTTTGACGGTTTACACGTGGCCTCGGCGCATGGCTCACCCTGGTCCTACGACAGCCATGTGCCGATCATCCTGTCAGGAGCAGGGGTGCGCCCCGGTGTTGTGCATCGGCGGGTGGAAACGGTTGATGTCGCTGTAACCATCGCCGCGAAACTGCGTACCAAGCTGCCCAGCGGTGCAGTCGGCGTGCCGCTTGCAGAAGCGTTTGAGCAATAAATAGCGGCTGAGGCCAGTGCTACAGCTATGGCGCAAGCACTTGGTTTGCTTTTGTAGATGCCCGAAAAGAAGAGCCAGGGGAGGGGCTGTCCAGCCCTAGGGCTCTTTAGGAGCACTGCCAGTGGAAGTCTTGCCAGTGGAAGCCGTGCCAGTTGCAACCTTGCGGATTTCGGACAGTAACACGGATTTTTTGACCGGCTTGGCAATGTAGCCGGCAATGCCAAGCGCAAGATATCGCGCCCGATCCTCTGGTGCTGCGTTTGCTGTGAGCATGATCACCGGCGTGGCCGCGATCCGGCCGCCGCGCCGCGCCATTTCTGCCAGGGTTTCCTGGCCGTCCATCACGGGCATTTTCATGTCCAGCAGCACGAGGTCAACGGGTTTTTCCTCGAGGCATGCGAGGGCTTCAGCTCCGTTGCAGGCTTCTGTGATCTCAAAGTCGCCGTGTTTGAGAAAAGCACGCACCACCGTTCGGTTTGATTTGGTATCATCAACGAGCAGAATTGATTTAACCCCCAGATCCGAAGGAGCGCCAGCGTGGAGCTGCGGCTGGGTTGCCACGGAAAAGGTGGGATCTTCGCTGACTTCGAGCACTTTTACCGGGCAGGTGAAGGTAAAACAGCTCCCCTGCGCAGGCGTCGAAACGACGGTGATATTGCCCTCCATCATGCGCGCAAAACGACGTGCGATCGACAACCCAAGGCCGGTGCCCGGAACAGTCGGGGCATTTTTGTCCTCGACCCGGTAGAAATCGGTGAACAATTGCGATGTCTGATTTTGGGTCATACCGCGCCCGGTATCAGTCACCTCGATAGTGAGGGTAGACAGAGCGCCATTCTGCGTGCCGCGTGCCTTAACCAGGACATGCCCCGACTCGGTGTATTTTATGGCATTTGAGACGAGGTTCCCAATCACCTGACGCAGCCGCAGTGCGTCAAACTCTGCGTAAGTCGGGATTCCCTTACCCATGGTCAAGTCGAGCTGCAGACCCTTTTTGTCGGCTGAGGTCCTGAACATTTCCACCGCGCTGGAGATCTCTAGCGAGGGTGCGGCCGTCGCAGCGCTCAGCGTGATATGACCGGCCTCGACCTTTGCGTGATCGAGGACATCGTCCAAAATACCCGTGAGCGCCTGGGCCGACTTGCGCAGCAACAAAGTCCGCTCGCGCAGCGTTTCCGTGTCGGTGTCTTCTTCGTCGATCAGTTCCGACATGCCGCAAATGGCGTTAAGGGGCGTGCGTATTTCGTGGCTCATGGCGGCAAGAAAGCGGCTCTTTGCGCGACTGTCTGATTCTGCGACGCTCAGCGCTACGCGCAACTCGTCCGTGAGGATGTTGAGAGCCCACATGCTATGCGCCACATAGCCTGCGCCAAGAACGATAACGATTACGGCTATGACGCTTTCTGCCGGGCTTGCAATTGGTGCAAGAACACTGACGACCATGTAGCCCACAACGCAGATAATGGGCACTGCAGTGAGAATGCCAAAAAACATCCAGGCAGAGCGCGCGACCACGCAATGATTGAGCGCGATAATCAAAAGCATCGTTCCCATCAGTTTTGGAAACGGCTCGGGCTGCAAAAAGAGTAGCAAGGGGATCAGATTGAACACCCAAATCCCGATAAATGCAGAGGTGGTGAGCAGGAGGATCCCGCTCAGCGTCACGCCGCGCTTTAGTTTTCTATGCGTATAGATGCCCACAGCCTCAACCAGAGCGTAAGCAAAGTAGACGGTTGCAACCGTCACTAGAGGCAGGTAGTATAGCGACAGGATTGAAACGAGCGTTATTGAGGCAACCCTGGAGGGAAGGTCTTGGCGGACCAATTCATTCTGAGCGGCAACGGAGTTTGTGAGTTCTTGCGATAAAATTGGCATGCGCATCCAGGTTCCAGTGTCCGTCATGTCGTTTCTTACCATGGCGACCTAACGCCAAAGCTTACCACTGACCGTATTAACGGACAGTAGACTCCTCTTTATTCTTTGAAATTGCGGCTAAAACATGACATTTTACTTCGCGTGGCCAGGTTTCGCCACTGCGTATAGGTCATGTAACTGCCATCCGCATCAATCGAATCTGCATCAATCGTATCGGTATGGGGGTAGGGGACGCCTGGCACTTCTATGTGCTATTCTTTCACGTCATCATCCAGCGCCGATGCCCCCTGTGATCCTGTGCCGCCTGTGTCCACGTGACCCCTGTGCCTCCGCCCCGTGACCCAGTGACCCTGTGATCTTTTGTGGGTGGGGGAAAGAGCGGCGAGAAACGGGCGAGGTCGCCGCGACCTATTTGACTGCTCCAGCCAGACCCAAGCCTTGTGACATGTGTTTTTACCGGCGAAAAAAGCGCAGGAGCGTATTGGCCGTCAGGGAGGGATTTAACAGCGTAATCTCAGTCTCGGTGCTGCGAGACCTCATGTCAGAGCTGTCGATAAAGCCCTTTAAGATTTTCATATCACCCGTGGTGAAGTCCATTCCCGCGATGCTTGGTGTGTCTTCACTGGCTATGGCCTCAGCCAGCGGGCCAATTGTGCGCTCAAATGCAGGCGCCGTCAGAACCCTTAAGGTGCCATTGGCTGTTTGGTACTGAAAGCCGTCCTCCAGCGTCTCAAACCCTTTATATAACCCGCCAAACCGCAATCTGAGCTCTGCGTGGTGGGGCTCTCTGGCCACGATATTGACGCCACAAATACCGTTGACGGTATTGGGATGCTCTAACCAGTCTGGCACGTAGATCAGCTCGGGGCGGTGTTGCTGACACAAAAAGAAGGACAAGTGGGAAAACCGCGCGTCCGGCAGCAGAGCGAGTGTGGTTTTGGTAATCCCCGTCGTGCCATCAGGAAGGGTCACGTTGCGCCCGAACTCCAAATGCCCCGCCACACAGAAGCCTGCAGATTTGGCGTGGTTTGCGTCTGCAACAGAATTGGTGCTGTGTAGGGCCGAGAGTGCGACACCTTCGCGCTCTTGCAAATGCGCATAGATATGCCGTCCGAATCGGAAGTCCCCAGCGGGCACTTCGTCCAGCAAAGTCTCATCATAGATGCCCATGATTTCCAGCAGGCAGCCATCAAACATCGCAAGACTGGTGCTGGTTCCCCAGGGATGTTTGCCAATCTCTGTCATATTGAACCCCAGCGATATGAGCCGGCTGCGAAGGGCTGTGATGTCACGCGTGGCCAAAAGGGGGTGATCTATGCCAAAGGACGCGTTCATGTCTGTGTTCCTTTTGTCGGTTTGAAACTAACGCCCGCTGGGCCGCGGAGTGTTGCCTTTGCGCCCGCAGCGACCCTACCGTCTGGTATGTCTTCGACAACAATCGCGCCTGCAGCGATGTTGGCGCCAGCCCCTATCGTGATACCGCCCAGCAGGATTGCTCCGGCGCCAATGACAGCGCCGGTGCCGATATGCGGATGTCTGTGCGGGCCATTGTCATTCAGCGTGCTGCCAAGGGTGACACTGTGCCAGATCGAGACATCTTCGGCGATGACGCATGTTTCGCCCACAACAAACCCAAGACCGTGATCAAGCCAAAGCCCCGCACCAATCTGTGCCGCGGGGTGAATGTCGGTGGCAAAGGCGCGGCCGCTTGCCGCTTTTATCGCAAGCGACAGAGAGGTGTCTCCGGCGACCCATAGCTTATGCGTCACACGGTGCGCCATAATGGCCTGAACGCCGCGCGAAAACAGCAGCGTTGCCGCTGGTCCGCCCGGCTCAAAGTTGCGGCGCGCGGTCTCGGCGATGTCATAGAGGGTTGTCTCGACTAGCTGCGCATCAGAGGCATAGGCCCTGTGTACGATATCGCCGATGGCGTCGCTGAGGCACAGCTGACTGAACAAGGCCCCCGCCAGTTGCGCAAAGTCGTCAAAAGGTTGCAGGCCCCCAAGTTTCTTGCCCCGAAAGTTCAGGCCCAGAACCTGTGCCACCTGTGGCGCGTCCTCCAGCAGGGCCTGCACATCTTTAACAAGCGTCATCAGCTTTCCCTTTAAGATACATAGCCGAAAGCGATGCGTGGTTTAGGCGCGCTGTCAAGCCAGACGCTCTTGGCGCTGGTATATTCCATCAGGGCATCCGTGCCGCTGGAGCGTCCGAAACCAGAGCTGAGGGAGCCGCCAAAGGGCGAGGATACATGGATTGCTTTGTAGCTGTTGATCCAGAAGGTGCCTGCCCGAACGGCCTCTGCCATACGGTGCGCGCGGCCGACCTCTGCTGTCCAAACCGCCCCGGCCAGACCAAAATCGGTGGCGTTGGCCAGCGCAATCGCTTCGGCCTCATCCTCAAAGGGTATTGCGGTGACGACAGGTCCAAAGATTTCCGTTTGTGCGGGGTGCGAGGCGTTGGACAAGCCGTTCAAAATTGTTGGCGGCACAAAATAGCCCTGCGCCGGAACCGCAGTACGCGTGAGGACCTTGGCACCTGCCTCTTTGGCCTGGGTCACCATGCCAGTGACATGGGCGAATTGACGGGAGTTGCTGATCGGCCCAACTTCTGTCGCCTCATCTAGGGGGTCGCCCAGTTTAATGTTGTTCATCCCGCGCGCCAGCATATCGACCAGCTCTGCGTGGATAGATTTATGAACCAGCAATCGTGATCCCGCGACACAGCTTTGCCCCGCGCCCGAGAAAATCGCCGCCTGCGCCCCCAGGCAGGCCTGCGCAAGATTGGCATCCTCAAAGACAATATTTGCCGACTTGCCGCCCAATTCCAGCACCGCAGGTTTCAGCGCTGCTGCCGCCGCCATCGCGACCCGGCGGCCAGTTTCAGGCGAGCCGACAAACACGACCTTTCGCACCGCAGGATGCGCGATGGCGGCCTGGCCAGATGTTGGCCCCAGGCCACAAAGCACATTCACCAGCCCTTTTGGCAGACCGGCGCTTTCGGCGAGTTTGACCAGAGCAACCGAGGTTATTGGCGTCAGCTCACTGGGTTTGAGGACCACAGCATTGCCGGTGGCGATGGCAGGGGCGATCTGCCAGCCGGCGGTGAAGATCGGCGCATTCCAGGGGGTAATCTGGAACACAACCCCAAGCGGCTCTCGCAAAGTATAGTTGAGATGCCCCGAGGGGACCGGAATGACCTCACCATGCAGTTTGTCGGCCCAGCCGGCATAATAGGCGAACATCTCGGCGACCTTGGCGACCTCAATGCGGCAATCACGGATTGGTTTACCTGCAACGATGGCCTCGATCATTGCGAGCGGCTCTACCTTTGCAAGAACGGCACGGCTGATTTCTTGCATGACCTGCCCGCGTGCTGCCGCAGAGAAGTCATGGGCCCAGGCGCGCTGTGCAGTCTGTGCGGCCGCGCAGGCACGTTCAGCCAGCGCCTCATCGGCATCGGGGTAGCGCAGCAGCTCCTCTTCGGTGAAGGGATCAACCAGCGTGATCGCAGCACCCGCTCCCTCCATCAAGGTGCCATTGATCAGGCTTTGGGGCTGCGTGCCCAGTCCAAGTGCGCCCATTGCATCGAGCAGTTTTTGCTTACGGTTTGTCATCTCAAACTGCCTTTGGAGTATGTTTAACAATTGCATTGAAATCAGCGCTGTCGGCAATTTCAGCTGAGGCGTTCAGCCAAATATCAGCAATCTGGGAAAAGCCATTCAGCGCAACACCTGATCCTTTGGCCAGATCCAGCGCGAGGCCTACGTCCTTACGCATGAGCCCCATGGTAAAGCCTGAATCAAAGGCCTCATTGAGGATCCATTTGGGAAAATTGACTTCACTCACGCCGCTCCGGCCAGAGCCTGCGTTGATCCCTTCGAGCAGATCTTGCGGGCGTACACCTGCGGCCTGACCCAGGCGAAGCGCCTCGCCGACCAGCACAAGGTTTGCGGCACAGAGCAGGTTATTGGCGATCTTGGCCGCGTGGCCCGCACCGGAGCCGCCGACTGTTACCGTTTTTGCCGTCAGTATATCCAGCAGGGGGCGGAGCGTTGCAATTGCTATGGTGTCGCCCCCCAACAACATTGTCATGGTCCCTGCATGCGCGGCAGCTGGTCCGCCGCTTACAGGTGCGTCGACAAAGGCAAATTCGTGCTGCGCACCCTTGGCACTGATGGCTTGTGAGGTGGCTGGCTCAGAGGTGGAGGTATCCAGAATGATCGTGCCGGCCTGAATGTCAGGCAAAATCTCATCCATTACGGCCTCAACCACCGCGGCCTTTGGCAGGGATAAGATAAGAACGTCGCAGGCCCGTGCCAATGCAGCCGCTGACGGAGATATAACAGCCCCAAGGCTCGCCATATTGGCGCTGTTCTCTGGACTGGGGTCAAAACAGGTGAGCTCAATTCCAGTTTTGATAAGCTGTGTGGCCATACCACCGCCCATATTGCCGCATCCGATGATCCCAAGCCGCATAGCTGCGCTCCCTTTGTCCGTGTTTCTTGCGAGTATGCAGAAAATGGGTGGCGCGGGAAATATCACCATTTAGCGAAATTCGTTGCGTCTGGCGCAATGCTGGTGAGCAGGCGTGGCGCGTCCCATAGGGGGCAGACCTGTTGCCCTATGAAAACGCCGACATCGATTTAAGATGTTTGATCAGAAGCTGGGCAGCCTGCGGCAGCTTGCGTCCCTCCTTGCGGATAAGGGAGGATTGGCCGTCTGGGAATATTCCGGCAGGGATAGCGCGCGCGACCAGGGTGCCTGCCGACAATTCGCTCTCGACCACAAACCTCGGCAAGATGGTACAGCCCATATCGTTGCGCACAAATGCCTTGAGCGCAGAGATCGATCCGGTCTCAATCACAGCCCGAAACCTGACGCCCTGCTTGGCCTCCACAGTCGCGAGCATGGCACCAATACCAAAGCTTTGAGGTGGGATCGCACAGCGCATCTTTGCCAGCTCATCCAGGGCGAGCGGCTGCGCTACGTCATAAATGCCCTGGCGTTTGACCAAAGCCACAAGCGGTTGTTTTGCAGACACATGCACTCTGATCTGCGGCGTCTTTGGGACATTATAGGCGAGACCTAAATGCGCCTGCTCTGACGTCACCTGATACAGGACATCTTCGGTTGACCCAACGGTCAGCGCAAATGTTATATCAGGATATGTCTTTGAAAACGCGGCCAGAGCATTGTCAAAAAAATCCCCGATAAACCCCTCGCCAACGGCGATAGAGACCTTACCGCGCTTCATATTTGCCAGTGCGTCAAATTCAGACTGCAAAAGGTCCAGCGCCCCTTGCTGTTGTGACAGAAAGGCGATCAACAAAGTGCCGGCCTCAGTTGCGCGAACCCCAAGGCGCCCACGCTCGATCAATGTGGTGGCTAGGGCTTTTTCAAGCGCGGCAATATTGCGGCTGATTGTCGAGGGCTCCAAAGCAAGCTGTTCGGCGGCTGCCCGAACGGTTCCGCGTTGAACGGCTGTCAGAAAGCAAGAGGTTTGTCTGGGATCAAGATTTTGCATGCCTTGCTTGTAGTCAGCAACACAGCCATTTCCAAGCCTACCAAACCTGCAACGTAAACCCAGTAGCCCAACCCCAGTAGCCCAACCCCTGTAGCCCAAAAAGGCGAGCCCGTGTTCACGTTGAATTTGTCAGCACTGTAGCGGTCTGTTGAGGGCAATCGAGCGCCAGTTTTGCTCTTGATTGCTGCCAGATCATGGCCTGCGGCGGTGACTTCAATCGTTTTTGTCTGAACAAAGCTGCCGCAGGCGCGTGTCTGTCAAAGGATCGCGACACGCGGTGGCCCATTTGTCATTTCGTCCGGTGTTTATCTGTGCGACATATGCGACAAGGCCAGCTCTGTGGTGTTCAGCCAGCATCCGGCGGGCAAAAAGTAAGCAAATATGCAGCTGCAAAATCTATGTCGAGGGTATAAGAGTGAGCCAAGATTTTACTAATACAAAGGCTTACCGGTCTGCCCGTCTCTCCGTTGCACCTATGATGGAATGGACCGATCGCCATTGTCGATATTTGCATCGTTTGCTCAGCCATGACGCCCTGCTTTATACTGAAATGGTGACCGCTCCGGCTCTGGTGCGCGGAGGCGCTTTGCATCTGTTGGATTTCAGTCCGCAAGAACATCCCGTGGCCCTGCAACTTGGCGGATCCGACCCTGAGGAGCTGAGCCGTGCGGCGCAGCTGGGGGCGCAGGTCGGCTATGACGAGATCAATATCAACTGTGGCTGCCCGAGTGATCGGGTGCAATCGGGGGCCTTTGGCGCGATCCTGATGCAAAGTCCAGATTTGGTTGCGGAATGTGTGGCCGAGATGCGGGCCAGGGTGGCTGTGGAGGTCACAGTGAAATGCCGCATTGGCGTCGATGAACAGGAACCACGTGATGTTTTGCCGCAGTTTCTTGAAAAAATCCGGGCAGCTGGTTGTCAACGTGTCACGATCCATGCCCGCAAGGCCTGGCTCAAGGGGTTGTCACCAAAAGAAAACCGGGACATCCCGCCGTTGGACTACCAGCTGGTTCACGAGATGAAAGCCGCCTTTTCAGACATGCATATTTCGCTGAATGGCGGCATTGCCACGCTGGACGCCGCGGTCGAACATCTGGATCGGGGTCTTGATGGGGTGATGGTGGGGCGTGCGGCCTATCACCAGCCGACAGATATCCTTGCCGCCGCTGATGTGCGGGTTTTTGGCACAGGTGCGCTTCGCGACCCGTTTGAGGTGGTGGAGCAGATGTTGCCCTATATCGAACAGCAGCTGTCAAACGGCGCCAGGTTGCATCAGATCACCCGCCATATGTTGGGTCTTTTTGCCGGCCGCCCTGGGGCGCGTGCCTGGCGGCGCAGGTTGTCCGAAGAGGCAAATCGTCCGGGTTCCGGACCCGAACTGGTACAGCAGGCTTTGGATTTGGTGGCAAATCCGCAGGTTGTTATGTGAGGCACGAGGCCCTAAGGGCCGCAGCTGGTAAGACGCAGGCATGCCCTTGCGACGCGTTGCCGTCGCCGCGCCGTTGCCTTATCGTTTGAGGCGGGCCGCGCGGCCGCCGCGCCGTTTGGTCAACCCGGCAGCCCGGCCCGGAAGGGCCGCCATGACCTCGGCGCGTGCGTCATTGGAAAGCTTTGACCATTTGGTGATCTCTTCGATCGACCGGTAACAGCCAGTGCAGATGCGCGCCTCGGGGTGGACGACGCAAATGTTGATGCAGGGCGACTGAATTTCATCGCGTTGCCAGACCTCTTTTCCATCGCTCTTAGTCATTCTTGATGTGCCTCATCCGGTCCAGCGCTCCCTGTAGAATATAGGAAGCCGCCACATGGTCGATCACCTCTGCGCGACGTTTTCGGGACGTATCCGCCTCTAACAGGGCCCGTTCCGCCGCCACAGTGCTGAGGCGTTCGTCCCAGAACCCGATGGGCAATTCGGTCAGCCGCGACAGGTTTCGGGCAAAGGCGCGGGTCTTTTGACAGCGCGGCCCTTCAGAGCCATCCATATTGCGCGGCAGACCCAGTACAAGCCCGCCGATTTCGCGTTTCTTGACGATCTCAAACAGATGTTCTGCGTCCAGCGTGAACTTTTTGCGCCGAATGGTTTCCAGCGGCGTGGCCACGGTACCCATGCGGTCCGAGATGGCGACGCCGACGGTTTTGTCGCCAAAATCCAATCCCGCAAGAGACGTGAATTCGGGAATGGCTGCGGCGAAGTCTTCAAAGGTATCGTAGATCACTG
Source organism: Phaeobacter sp. SH40 (assembly GCA_965641885.1). Lineage (GTDB taxonomy): Bacteria > Pseudomonadota > Alphaproteobacteria > Rhodobacterales > Rhodobacteraceae > Pseudophaeobacter. The sequence goes on from OZ282574.1 coordinate 1,865,229, forward strand.
GCTCAGCCCTGCCTGCTGTGCGGCTGCTTCGATCCGGCCCAGCGCGGCAGCATCTCCGGCAAATCGGTCTTTTGCTTCAGAGTAGATGGCTTCGGCGCGTGCTTTGTCTCCCAAAACACCAAGGGCACCAATGAGTTGTGCCCATTCAGCGGCACTTCCTCCCTCGGTGGCCAAGCGCTCAGACAGGCGGGACACCATTCCCCGGATCATCTCTTGCCGCTCGTCCATGCTCATGTCCTGGGCGGCTGACAGATCCTCGGCGCTGGGACCGGCCAGTTCTGGGGTGCCAAGTGCTGGGGCGCCGGGCGCAGGTGCGGGCGCGGGTGGTATGATAGGGCTGTACTCAACGCCGGCCCGAAGGGCCATGTCTTCGATCTGAGATTCGATGCCAGTAATCCAGGGTGCGCCTTTGGGCCCCATGCGCAGGGTATCAGCCCAGACCTGATAAGCGATATCAGGACGGTTGAGCTGGCCCTGCATCAGACCATAGTAATAGCGGGCGGGGCCGTTTGCGCCATCCAGCTGCAGCGTGCCATCCAGCAGGTCTTCGGCCTCGGGAGAGACATAGCCGCCGGCGGCCATGATCATCAGCTCTGCCAACTCACCGTAGTCCTGCGCCACCAGATCGCCGTTCATGATCTCGATGTAATTTTGCTTTGCCTTATAGGCTGCTACAAAATTACCAAGGTTTGCCTCGTGTTGCGCCAAAAGAGCCTGCCCCTGAGCGTCATTCGGGCGCTCGCCCGCCGTCTTGCGCAGCTGCTCTACCAGATCGGTGTAGCCGGGCTCCACATCAGGGGCAGGCAGGGCGGGCAATTTGCTCTCTGCTTCGGCCTGACTGGGGCGTGTCTGGGCATAGTCTTTGGCGTCGGCAATGCGGCTGGCCAATCCCATGTCGCCATAGCCGGGGGCGCCGAGGCGCGTATAGAGCGCAAGCGTTCCAGCAATAAGGAACACTGACGCGACACCGACCGTTACACGGCTAAAGGTTTTGGGTTGGCTGCCGCCAGTGCTTTGCTGTTGCAACTGCGCGTCCGCGGCCAGAATGCGCCGTGACACCTCGGTGCGGATCCGCTGGGCATCGGATTGATTGATAACGCCCCGCACCAGATCCTTGTCCACATCGCTCAATTGTTGGCGGTAGACACGTAGATCATAGGCGGCAGGGGGCTCGCCCTGCTCTTGGGCCTGCAGCAGCACAAGCCCTAGAAGGGCGGTCATCGCCAGAGCGACAAAGGAAATCAGGATCCAAAATACCATAGTCACTCCGCTGATGGTCTCGTCGTAGGGGTCTTGTCTGAGGTCTTGCAGTCAGTCTTTCCCATCTATAGGCGCAGCCACCGGGAAAAAAGACCTAACTGCTCAGGTGCGCGCTCCTGTCCGAATTGGTATAGAGGAAGGGCATGTCGCATGTATGCAAAAATGCGACGATAAACGGCGTGGGGATTGCCAGCCTCTGGGGCATACCTGTGCACAGTCTCGAACCATCGGATTCGCCATGAAACGCTATTCAGCCTTTGCCGTCGCGCGGGAAGCCCTGCGCTATCACACCGGATGGGAGCGCGCCTGGCGCTCACCAGAGCCAAAACGTCACTATGATGTTGTTATCGTGGGGGCTGGCGGACATGGTTTGGCCACTGCCTACTATCTGGGTAAGAACTTTGGCATCACCAATGTTGCGGTGATTGAAAAGGGCTGGCTGGGCGGCGGCAATACCGGTCGCAACACCACCATTATCCGCTCAAACTATCTGCAGGACCCGTCGGCCGCGATCTATGAGAAAGCTCGCAGTCTCTATGAGACGATGTCGCAGGATCTGAACTACAATGTGATGTTCAGCCCGCGCGGCGTCATGATGCTGGCCCAGACCGAGCACGAGATCCGTGGCTATAAACGCACCGCCCATGCCAATGCGCTGCAGGGTGTGCAGACCGAGTGGATAGAGCCTGCCCGCGTCAAAGAGCTGGTGCCCATCATCAATCTGCACGGCCCGCGCTATCCTGTTCTGGGAGCACTTTGGCAGGAACGCGGCGGCACCGCGCGCCACGATGCGGTGGCCTGGGGCTATGCCCGTGCCTGTTCCGACATGGGCATGGATATCATCCAGCAATGCGAAGTCACCGGCGTGCGCGTCGAAGGCGGCCGCATCGCAGGCGTTGATACCTCCAAAGGCGCTATTGATTGCGAAAAGATCGGCATGGTCGTGGCCGGCAATGCCTCGGTGCTGTCCGAGATGGCGGGCTTCCGGCTGCCCATGGAGTCTGTGGCGCTGCAGGCGCTGGTGTCAGAGCCGATCAAACCCTGCATGGATGTGGTGGTGATGGCCAATACGGTGCATGGCTACATGTCACAGTCCGACAAGGGCGAAATGGTCATCGGCGGCGGCACCGACGCCTATAACAACTACACCCAGCGGGGATCGTTTCATCACATCGAGGAAACTGTGCGCGCCCTGGTCGAGACCTTCCCGATGGTGTCACGCCTCAAGATGCTGCGCCAGTGGGGCGGCATTGTCGATGTGACCGGGGACCGCTCGCCGCTGATCTCAAAAACCCCTGTTGGCAACTGCTTTGTGAACTGTGGCTGGGGCACCGGTGGGTTCAAATCGATCCCCGGATCCGGCTGGGCCATGGCCGAGCTGATGGCCACAGGCCATTCGTCTTTGAGCGAAGAGTTCACCATGAACCGCTTTAAAGAAGGCAAGTTTATCGACGAAAGCGTCGCCGCTGGTGTGGCGCACTAGCGCTGCAGAAATCATAAGGACGGAGTAGGCAAAATGCTGATCCTCGAATGCCCCTATTGCGGCGTCAAAGCCGAAGAAACTGAACTCTCCGCAGGTGGCGAGGCGCATCTGACGCGCTTTGGCCCCGGCTCGGATGAGGATCAGTTCCACGACTATCTGTTCATGCGCGAAAACCCAAAAGGCGTGCATTTTGAGCGCTGGCGCCATGCCAATGGCTGCGGCAAGTGGTTCCATGCCGCCCGCTGTACCACCTCGCTTGAGGTTTTTGGCACCTATGCGGCGCAGACCCTTGAGCCGCCGCAAGAGATCAAAGACAAGATCACCGCCAAGCGCCCCGGCTGGAGCTGGCGCGAATTTTCGGATGCTTCCGAATGATCCGCCCCGCTGAAACACATGGCTTTATGTTGAAAGGTCAGACCTCATGAGCACGCGTCTCGCCAAACAGGGCCGGTTGATTGACCGCTCCAAACAGATCGAATTCACCTTTAACGGCAAGCGCATGACCGGCTTTGCAGGCGACAGCCTTGCCTCGGCGCTGCTGGCCAATGATCAGATGATGATGGGGCGCTCGTTCAAATATCACCGCCCGCGCGGCGTTGTGGCCTCGGGTGCGGAAGAGCCCAATGCGCTGATGCAGCTGGGCACCGGCGATCGCTACGAGCCGAACCAGCGCGCCACCACCACCGAGCTGTTCTCGGGACTGACTGCGGCGTCGCAAAACCACTGGCCCAGCCTTGAATTTGACGTGCTGGCGATCAACAACAAGCTCACCCGGTTTTTGACCGCCGGGTTCTACTACAAGATGTTCATCCATCCGCGCCCCTTTTGGAAGCACGTCTACGAGCCGCTCATTCGCAAATCTGCCGGTCTTGGTGCTGCGCCCGATGCAGAGCTGAAAGACCCCGATACCTATGAGCACTTTTACTTCTTTGCCGATGTGCTGGTTGTGGGCGGCGGTGTGGCCGGTCTGCAGGCCGCAAAGGCAGCCGCCGCAAGTGGCGCCAAGGTTCTGGTGCTGGAGCAAAACGCCCATTGGGGCGGCCGCGCTCCGGTTGATGGTGGCACTATTGACGGCGATACACCTCAGGTCTGGATTGAAAACACGCTGGCAGAGCTGCGCGGCATGGCAAATGTCACCCTGCGCGACCGCTGCATGGGCGCTGGCGTCTATGACCACGGCTACGCGCTGGGGTATGAGCGTCTGACCGATCATGCGCCGGGGCAGGGTGGTCCACGGCATCGCCTGTGGCGGATCCGGGCCAAACAGATCGTCACCGCAACCGGAGCTATTGAACGTCCGCTGTCATTCGCCGGCAATGATGTGCCCGGTGTGATGCTGGCAGCGGCGATGCGCGACTATGTGGTGAACTGGGGCGTGACCCCGGGCCAAAGGATCGTGGTTGCCACCAATAACGACGATGCCTATCGCACCGCGCTGGCGCTGCATGACGCAGGTGTTGATGTGGTTCGCGTGGTCGATGCCCGCGACACTGGCGGCGGTGCCCTGATGGAGGCTGTGCGCGAAAAAGGCATTCGTGTCGAGCTGGGTCGCGCCATAGCCCGCGTCAAGGATGGCCCGCGTGTCTCACGGGTTGCGATCTGCGCCCAAAACGGTGAAGGCGGCGCGCAAGAAGAGATCGAGGCCGACGCGGTTGCCATGTCGGGGGGCTGGTCACCGGTTGTGCACCTGTGGTCGCATTGTGGGGGCAAACTGATCTGGGACAAGGCGCAGGCTTTCTTTCGTCCCGACCCAACCCGTCCGCCATTGGGCGACACTGGCCGAGGCTTTGTAATTGCGGCAGGCGCTGCCAATGGGCCCCTCGGGCTGGGTGCTGTGCTGCAGGATGCCGCCGACGCAGGATCACGCGCAGCTGAGGCCGCAGGCTTTGCGGCCCAGACCGTGGGTGCGCCTGCAGGCGTTGCTGAGGACGAAAGCCCGATGCAGCCGGTCTGGCTGATGCCTGCCAAGGCGGATATCACGCTGCGGATGAAAACCTGGCTCGACTATCAGAACGACGTCAAGGTCTCCGATGTGCAACAGGCCGCCCGCGAAGGGTTTGAAAGCGTTGAACACACCAAACGCTATACCACGCTTGGCATGGCGACGGATCAAGGTAAGCTAAGCAATATCAACGGTCTGGCGATCCTTGCTGACAGCCTCGGGGCCGAGATCCCGCAGGTCGGCACCACCACTTTCCGGCCGCCCTATCATCCCATCTCGATGGGGGCGATTGGCGGTGAGGCCCGTGGCGAGATCTTCCAGCCGGTGCGCAAGACACCGATCTATGACTGGAACGACGCCAATGGCGCCGATTGGGAGCCCGTAGGCCAGTGGCGCCGTCCATTTGCCTATCTGCGCAGTGGCGAAGTCCGTCATGAGGCGGTGAACCGCGAAGTCAAAAACACCCGAGAAAATCTCGGGGTGCTGGATGCCTCAACCCTGGGCAAGATCATCGTCAAAGGACCTGATGCTGGCCGCTTTCTCGATATGATGTACACCAACATGATGTCGACGCTGAAGGTCGGTAAATGCCGCTATGGATTGATGTGCTCTGAGAACGGGTTTTTGATGGATGACGGCGTTGTCGCCCGCATCGATGACGACACCTGGCTGTGCCACACCACCACCGGCGGTGCCGAGCGCATTCATGGCCATATGGAAGAGTGGCTGCAGTGCGAATGGTGGGACTGGAAAGTCTATGTGGCCAATGTCACCGAGCAATATGCCCAGATCGCGGTTGTTGGCCCCAATGCCCGCAAAGTGCTGGAAAAGCTCAATGCGCAGGCCGGTGGCGGCATGGATCTCAGCAAAGAGGCGCTGCCGTTCATGGACTGGCGTGCGGGGCAGATCGGCGGCTTTGACGCCCGCGCTTTCCGGATCTCATTTTCCGGTGAGCTGTCCTACGAGATTGCCGTTGCAGCCTCTGAAGGTCAGGATTTTTGGGACGCCCTGATGGCCGCGGGCCAGGAATTTGGCGTCATGCCCTATGGCACAGAGACGCTGCATATTTTGCGGGCCGAAAAGGGCTTTATCATGATCGGCGACGAGACCGACGGCACCGTCATTCCGCAGGATCTGGGGCTGAACTGGGCGCTGTCGAAAAAGAAAGACGACTACCTGGGCAAGCGGGCGCATCTGCGCTCACATATGGCGGATCCAGACCGCTGGCAGCTGGTTGGTCTGGAAACCACCGATGGCTCGGTTCTGCCGGATGGCGCCTATGCCCTGGGCAATGGCATCAATGCCAATGGTCAAAAGAACATGATTGGCCGGGTGACCTCGACCTATTATTCCGCCACGCTGGGGCGCGGCATTGCCATGGGACTAGTGAAACATGGCCCCAAACGCATGGGCGAGGTGCTCAAGTTTCCGGGAACCGATGGCAAGGTCTACACCGCCAAGATCGTCGATGCGGTGGTCTATGACAAAGAAGGGGAAAAGCAGAATGTCTAATCCTTTGACAGCCATCAATGGCGCCCAGTTTGCGGGCATGGCCACGGTCCAAGACGCAGGCCTGCAGGGCATGATCACGCTGCGCGGGGACCTCGGCTCTAAGATCCTGATGGCGGCCGTAAAGGCAGCCACGGGCGCTGATGTCCCCGACCGGGGCAGGATTTCCTGTGTCGCAGACGGTGCTGTCGCCTGGATGTCGCCGGACGAGCTGTTGCTGCTGGTGCCCTATGAGGTCGCGCAGATCAGGACTGCCGAGCTGGCTCAAGCCCTGAAAGGGGAGCATGCGCTGGCGGCCAATGTGTCGGATGCGCGGTCCTTTTTTACCGTTTCAGGCATGGGCGCCCGCGAGGTGCTTGCCAAGATCGCACCTGTTGATTTTTCTGCCAAAAACTTCACGGCAGGCGACTTTCGCCGCAGCCGGACAGCGCAGGTGGCAGCGGCCTTTTGGCTAGAGGAAGAGGACTGCTTTCGACTGGTTTGTTTCCGCTCTGTTGGCGCCTATATGTTTGGGCTTTTGTCGGCCGCAGCGCACCCGCAATCGCAGGTGGGTGTCTACTGAATCATCTATTCAGTTTTAGGTTGAGTTTTTGCAAATTGAAATTTAGGGTGCTCCCAATTGGTTTTGGGGGCGCTTTTTTGCGAAAACTTTCTGCTGCGTTCACTGGTTTTGCAGGCTCCCAAGTCGCTCACTTCCCCCTTTGTTGGATGATAGATGAGCCGGGACATATTTTGTCGGCAAACATCGTCCTGCGATGTAGGGCAGGTTCGGCGCCTGCGGAGATGGCCCAGCAGTGTCTTGAGACGGGAGTGCCCCAAACTGGCATTTGAGATGAGACCTGTTCCAGGTGCCCGGAACGGGCGAAAGCTTCATGTTATTCTTTGGCGCCCAAAGACGTCGTGATATTTGTGTTTAGTAGGTTCCGTATGTTTTTGTCTCTTTCTCCCAAGCGTCCTGTCTCGTCATGTGTATGTCGAAAAATGACGCCCTAATATGAGTTTTTCCTGAGGGTATGATGGCAGGGTCACTGAAAAAAATAATTCTATTGCTAGCAACTTTATTTGGCAGCCAAGCATTTGCATCCGAAACTTTTGTCTGCTCGTTTCAAGCACTAAGTAAGGCCTCATGGATACCTCCAAGGGTGGCCATGCAGTTTTCCGAGCATCGCGAAACAGCACGGATTTGGGCCTCGGACGAAGGAGCGCCGATCTCTGCCGTTTTGAAGAAACGTAGCGATAGTTCCTACCTTTTGGACTGGACCGTGCCGCGCACTTCCGTGGCAAAGGCAACCAGTCTGAGCGCTGACCGCTATCGGGTCATCCTGAATGTGGACAACCTAAAGGTCTCGCTTCAGGTGCTGGCCAAGAAATCTGTGGTAGCGCCGTCATCACGAGGGGTTGGATCCTGCATCATGGTTGAAGATATTTACAAATAGGGAAAATGGATGAAGAACTTTTTGGCAGGCACGCTTTTGGTGGTCTCAACACTGCCCGCGATGGCAGCTCCCACAGCGTATGAATGTAAATACGAGGGTCACACAGGTCGCAATGGTCTGCAGAAAAAAGCGGTTTATGTAATTGACCCAGAGGCCGGTACGGCAATGGCCTATGATGGTCTCATTCATCACACCCTCAAAGCGCCAATTCCCACAAGCTTTAAAACGCTGCAGCCTGGAAAATACCTGTTGAAGTGGCAGCTGGACAATATTCCCAGTAAACGGGGGAACCTCAGCTTGACCGCGACGTTCTCTGCCAGGGTCAATACTGGGAATAGGTCCTCTACCATTAGTGTTCGGATTCATGGGGCAGACAATGATATCCGCGGATCGGGGCGCTGCACCGTTCTCAGGCAGTAAGGCGTCTTTTGGCGGTGCTAGCCGTGAAACAGGAAGGTGGGAAACTGTTCCAGCGCCCTGGGGGCGGTCAGCGAGGCAAATCCTTGACCGCTTTGCCTGTCATCTTCGCAGGCCCCGTAAAAGGACAACTGCTCTGCTAATGTCCGCATCCGCTCAAGACGGGTTTCAGCATCCAGAAAGGGCGCATGGGTTGACAGGTAAAGGGCACACCGCTGCTGTTTAAGCCAGGGCAGCAGCTGCGGCAGCACGTCAAATTCGGCGCCCTCAATGTCCATTTTGACCAGTGAGACGCGGCTCAGATCCGCAGAGGATGCAAAATCTTCCCAGCCCAGAGTGATCACATCAGATCCGTGCTCGCCATCATTCAGCAGGCTGGTCATACTGTCTCCGGCTTCGCCGCCAAACGAGGCCATGCGGGCAATGCCAACGCCCTGGCTTAGCGCGGCCGAAAAGGCCGAGACATTTGCCACATTGTTGAGTTCAAGGTTCCAGGCGAGATAGCGAAAGGCAACGGGGTCTGGTTCAAAGCAATAGACCCGGCGGGCATGGGCAGCACCATAGAGCACTGTGGGGCCAATCCATGCACCGATATCAAGATAGTCGTGGTCCTTGTCCAGATGCGCGTCCAGCACGGCAAAGGTCTCGGGCTCCCAGGAGCCGCTTGCGGCCTTGCGCCAAAATTTGGAATGATAGGGGTCAAGGCGAAAGGGATGGCCGTTCAGGCTGCCCGCATAGTAACCTCTTGCGCGGTAAAACATCTTGCGCGCTGCGGTCCAGGTCTTGGCTATCATCCCGAGTTCCCTCATATTTGCACATGGCACATGCGCGGTTTTATTGTCTTGGCTCTTGACCTGCCTTGGCGCGCACCGCATGTATCTGCTCAGGAACGCAACATTTATTGACAGGGGGCCAATATGGCTTTTGAACTTCCCGATCTTCCTTATGCACATGACGCGCTGGCCGCCAAGGGTATGTCGGCAGAAACCCTGGAATATCACCACGATCTGCACCACAAGGCCTATGTCGACAACGGCAATAAGCTGATCGCCGGCACCGAATGGGATGGAAAGTCGCTGGAAGAGATCATCTCCGGCACCTATGACGCATCCTCGGTGGCGCAAAGCGGTATCTTCAACAACATCTCCCAGCTGTGGAACCACAATCAGTTCTGGGAAATGATGGGCCCCGGCGCCAGCGCCATGCCAGGTGATCTGGAAAAGGCTCTGGTTGAAAGCTTTGGCTCGGTTGATGAGTTCAAATCGCAGTTTTCTGCCGCCGGTGCTGGCCAGTTTGGCTCTGGCTGGGCCTGGCTTGTGAAAAACGCCGATGGCTCTTTGGCTGTGACCAAGACCGAAAACGGTGTGAACCCCCTTTGCTTTAATCAGACTGCACTGTTGGGCTGTGATGTATGGGAGCACTCCTACTACATTGATTTCCGCAACAAGCGTCCGGCTTACCTGTCGAACTTCCTCGACAATCTGGTGAACTGGGAAAACGTCGCCTCGCGCCTCGGCTAAGGCTGACGGATCAGACAAACTGTTTATGCAACGCCCGGTCCTTGGCCGGGCGTTGATCATTTCAAGACCCGGGCTTTTCTCAGATACGGCCCGTCTGTGACACGACCCGTCTCCTATCTGACCCGTCTTTCAGTGAATGGCGGTCTCCACAAAAAGAGCCAAAGGGGCTACAATGACTGATGCGGCAAAAGGCGTCTGTGCGATGATTGTCGCTTGTACAATGTGGGGGCTGACGGGGCTTTTTTACAAGCTGCTGACGCATATCCCGCCGATGCAGGTATTGTCCCACCGGATTTTGTGGTCAGCGGTCTTTTTCACCTGTGTGCTGGCCCTGCAGGGCCGGTTCAATCTGTTGGCCGGAGTGCTGAGAGACTGGAAACAGGTTCGGGTGCTGGCTTTGGCGACCGCGATGATCTCGGTGAATTGGTTTCTCTTTATCACGTCAGTGCAGATCGAGCGCGCCACCGAGGCCTCGCTGGGGTACTATATCTTTCCTCTGGTCAGCGTGGTTTTGGGGCGGATCTTCTTTGCTGAGCAGCTTAGCCGTGCACAGGGGGTTGCCATTGTTCTGGCTGCGACGGCTGTGGTTGTGTTGACCTGGGGGCTGGGCGTGGCGCCGTGGATTTCGCTGGTGCTGGCCTTTAGTTTTGCGTTCTACGGCGTGGTCAAAAAGCGACTTGATCTGGGGCCAGTGGTCTCGGTGACCGCCGAGGTTCTGCTGCTCGCGCCACTTGCCTTGATCGTGATTGCCAGCACCGGGTTCAGCGGCTTTCAGGATGTCGGGCGCGACATGGGCTTGCTGATGCTGGCAGGGCCGTTGACTGGCGCGCCACTGATCCTGTTCAGCTATGCGGCCCGCCGGGTTGCCCTAGGCAGTGTTGGGGTGCTTCAGTACATCAACCCAACACTGCAAGCCCTTGTTGCAACGCTGGTTTTTGGTGAGGTTTTTACCCCCTGGCACAGTGCAGCCTTTGTCTTGATCTGGGCCGCCGTGATCATATTCTCTGTCGGTGCTTGGCGCAGATCACGCTCGGCCAGCGGCAAGATCTAGCACCGCTTTAGCCGGGTTCGTGGCCAAGGGCCTTGAGTGCCGCCTCGGGGGTGTCGACCCATGTGATGAAACCCTCAAGCGAGGCGTCGGCAAAGCCCTGCGCCAACATGTGCTGGATGAGGTCGCGCAGCTTGTCCCAGTATCCTTCGACGTTCAGAACGACGATGGGCTTGGCGTGCAGCCCCAGCTGGCGCCAGGTCAGAGCTTCAAACAACTCGTCCAGGGATCCGGGGCCGCCGGGCAGCACAACCACGGCATCCGCATTATAGAGCATCACCTTCTTGCGTTCATGCATGGTCTCGGTGATCACATAGGTGTTGAGATCGCTCTTGGCTATTTCGCGCCTGACCAGATGTTCGGGAATAACCCCAAAGGTTTCGCCTCCGGCCTCTTGTGTGGCGCGCGCGACAACCCCCATGAGGCCAACATCTCCGGCGCCATAGACCAGACGCAGCCCGCGCGTTGCCAGCATCACTCCGAGGCTTTTGGCGGCGCTTTCATAGGCGGGCATTGCCCCAGACCGGGATCCGCAATACACACAGACGGATTTTATGCTCATGAGGGGTCCTTTCATAGAAATATCAAGGGGAAACACAACTGGTGTTTTGACCCTTGATAGCGCGATTGATAGGCTGCCTCAACCAGGCGCATGATGGGATTCCGATGCGGAACCAGATGGCGCGCTGAAGGGAAGGACGAAGATGGCTGCAACAGGTGGAACAGGCGGGCTTGGGGCTTTGCCGCTGGCAGGTGTTGGAGCGGCAGTTGTCGTGGTTGGCGGTGCTGTGATGGTCTGGCTGGGCGTTTTCGACAGTGACGATGTGCGCCGGATTGTCGACCGGGCGAGTTCTGAAGAAAGCACGGTTGTGATTTCTCCGTCAGCGACGAACCCGGTGATCACCGAGGGGCTGTCGCTACAGCCTGACCCGGTTGCCAGCGAGCTTGCCGACACTAGTGTTACCAGTGATCCGGCCAGTATTTCGGCCAGCGATCAGCTCGCGGAGCAAGCCGGTGATGTCGCTGTGACACAGATCCAGCCTCAAGGCGAAATAGAGGATGACCAACCAGCACAGGTGGCGACACCGCAGGTCGCTGAACCGGGTGCGCAGGCCGTGGCATCTCTGCCCGGCGAAAACACCGCTGCGGCTGAGGTAAATGCAGACACCAGTGCAGCTGTGATCGCCACACCAGAGGCAGAAGCGCCCAGTGGCTCTCCGTCTCCAGCTGTGGTGCCTGTCTCGCCTGCAGAAACCGTAGTTACGGATCAACAGGTGGCTGCGGCAGATCCGACTGCTGCCCCCGCGACTGGTGATCTGGCGCAGCTCAAAACGGATGACACCAATGCCAGTGTCGAACCTGCCGACACCCAAACCGCCAAGGCCCAGGATGCCCTGCAGAATGCGCAAGGCCTAGAGGCCCCAAATGTTGCGGAGCCGAGTGTTGCAGAGCCAGGTGTTGCGGCACAAGCGCCTGAGACGACAGTGGTTGCGGCACCAGTGGTTGCGGCCCCAGTTCTTGAGGCTCCAAGTCTTGATCTGGTGCGCGTTGATCCAACCGGACAGACGGTTATTGCCGGACGTGCGGCGCAGGGTGTGCAGGTTTCGATCCTGCTGGATGGAGAGGTTCTGGAAAAGGTCGACGTTCAGCCCGGTGGGGATTTTGTCGCTCTGACCTCGATCCGCCCCAGTGCCACAGCACGGGTGATCTCGTTGCGGGCAGAGGCAGATGGGCAGCAAAGCCTGTCCGAGAGCAGTTTTATCCTGGCGCCTGTAAGCCCGGTGCCCGCGATGGCCAAGGGTGAGAGCGCCGAGCCACCCGCCGTTCTGGCTGCAGATGATCTGGCCGTGAACGATGTCGCCAGTGAAGAGGTGACCAGTGAAGAGGTGACCAGTGATCCGGTGACCAGCGCTGCGCAAACCACGGATGCAGTGACCAGCAATGATGTAACATCTGCTGACACCTCTCTGGCCGCTGTTGCAAACACCGCAGCAGAGATTGCGGCAAGCACCACGACAGCCACAGCAGAGGAGGTGGCACAAACCGCCTCTGCTGCTGCAAAGCAAAGCTCTGATGCACCGTCAGACTCTGCACCTGTTGCCAGCGTTGCTCCTGCGGGTGTCGCCACAGAGTCGCCAACGGCGACTGCGCCGACGGAAGTGGTGAAAGAACCTGATACAAATCTGCGCACTGCTGAGACAACCGACCTGTCCCAGCCGGATGCGACCTCTGCCGGCAGCGCTGAGGAGGAGGCCGATGCTGAGCAGCAACCGGCGCCCCGGCCAGAGGCCACGCAGGTTGCGGTTTTGCGCGCCGATGCGGATGGCGTGGTGCTGGTGCAGCCCGTCGCCCAGCAGCCTCAGGGTAAGGTGGTGCTGGACACCATCAGCTATTCTGACAGTGGTGAGGTACAACTGGCAGGGCGTGCCCGGGCTGATGCACGTGTTTTGGTCTATCTCGACAACGCGTCTGCCGGGCAATTTGTTGCCGCAGCCAATGGCAGCTGGAGCGGTGGGCTGGAGGCTGTGGTGCCCGGTGTCTACACGCTGCGCCTTGATGAGGTGAACGACGAAGGCAAGGTTCTGAGCCGTCTTGAGACACCGTTCAAGCGCGAAGCCCCCGAAGTCCTGCGTCCGCCGGTCACGGATGTGGCCGGGCAGGGGGCAGCCGCGCCTCTGGTGCGGGCGGTGACAGTACAAAAGGGCGACACGCTGTGGGCGATCTCGCAAGAGCGCTACGGCAGCGGATTTCTCTATGTCCGGGTCTTTGCCGCCAATCAGGATGCCATTCGCAACCCGGATCTGATCTACCCCGGTCAGGTCTTTGCCATCCCTGAATAATCTTGCCGGAATAACCTGGCCGGAATAGTTCCGACAACCAGAAGGCAGACGCGCCCATTGCGGCGCGTTTTTCCTATGGCCACTGGTGTTCATGGCATCAGAGGCCTATCTCTCTATTCCTGAGCCAGGAAAGCACGCGTTATGACCCAATCAGAGACTTCTATTGCCAGCGACGAACGTCGCTCTGGCCTGCGCACCCTGCGCCGGATGGGCCCCTATCTGTGGCCTAGCAAACATCTCTGGGTCAAACAACGCGTGGTGCTGGCCATTGCGGTGCTGGTTTTGGCCAAGCTGATCGCGGTCTATACGCCGATGCTCTATAAAGGCGCGGTAGACGGCCTTGCCGCTGAGGGCGTGCCGCCCCTGGCTCTGGGCGCGGTTGGGCTCACTGTGGCCTACGGGGTGGCGCGGATCTTTACCACCGGGTTCCAGCAGCTGCGCGATGTTATTTTTGCACCCGTTGGCCAGCGGGCACTGCGGCATTTGGCGCTTGAGACCTTTACCCATATTCACCGCCTCTCGATGCGCTATCATATCACCCGCAAAACTGGTGGGCTGTCGCGGATCATCGAGCGCGGCGTGAAGGGGGTCGAGTTTCTCCTGCGCTTTATGCTGTTTTCCATCGGGCCTCTGGTGCTGGAACTGGTGCTTGTCGCGATCATCCTGACGGTGCTTTTTGACGCCTGGTATCTGGCGGCTGTTGGCACCACCATCGGGCTCTATGTCTGGTTCACCTTTGCCATCACCGAATGGCGGGTAAAGCTGCGCCGCGAGATGAACAAGCAAGATACCGATGCCAATCAAAAGGCCATCGACAGTCTGCTCAATTACGAGACGGTGAAATATTTTGGCGCCGAGGCACGGGAAGCCGCGCGCTATGATGGCGCTATGCGAGCCTATGCCAAAGCGGCCCTTAAGACAGCGTATTCGCTGGCTTTTTTGAATTTTGGCCAGAGCCTCTTTATCACCACGGGCCTGGTGGCCGTAATGGTCATGGCCGCAATGGGGGTCCAAAACGGCGCGCTGACAGTGGGCGATTTTGTCATGGTCAACGCCTATATGATCCAGATCACCGTGCCTTTGAACTTTCTTGGGACCGTGTACCGCGAGATCCGTCAAAGCCTGGTCGACATGGGAGAGATGTTCGATCTTTTGGAACAACCTGCCGATGTCAGCGACGCCAAGGGCGCCAAGGTTTTGCAGGTTACCGGCGGTGAGGTCCGGCTGCAGGATGTGCGATTTGGCTATGAAAGCGATCGTGAAATCCTGAAGGGCGTGTCTGTGCAGGCAGGCGCCGGGCAAACGCTGGCCATTGTGGGTTCAACCGGGTCGGGGAAATCAACCATTGGGCGGCTGTTGTTTCGCTTTTATGACGTGACCGGCGGCAGTCTGACCATCGATGGTCAGGATGTGCGCGAGGTGACGCAAGAGAGCCTGCACGCAGCCATTGGCGTGGTGCCGCAGGATACGGTGCTGTTCAACGACACCATCGGCTACAACATTGGCTATGGCAAAGCGGGCGCCAGCCAGCAGGAGATAGAGCAGGCGGCCCGGGACGCGCAGATCCACGATTTCATCATCAGCTTGCCACAGGGGTATGAGACCCAGGTCGGCGAACGTGGCCTGAAACTTTCGGGTGGCGAAAAACAGCGGGTGGGGATTGCCCGGACCCTGCTGAAAAACCCGCCAATCCTGCTGCTGGATGAGGCAACCTCGGCGCTGGATACTGACACAGAGCAAGAGATCAAGGATGCACTGGAGCGCGCCAGCGAGGGCCGCACCGTTCTGACCATTGCGCATCGGCTCTCTACCGTTGCAGAGGCTGACCTCATTGTGGTGCTGGAACAGGGTGAAGTGGTGGAGCAGGGCAGCCACGAGGCGCTGCTGGCCCGTGACGGGCGCTATGCGCATCTTTGGCAGCGCCAGCAATCGGATCAGGCTGTCGCCTGAGGCAGGTTTTGCGCGGGGAGAATCCACTGATAAGTGAGGATACAGAGCGTGTTGCATTACTTGGTTGTGTTTTTCTTTGTCTGTTTTGTGCCGCTTTTAACGCTGCTGCCATTGCTGCGAAATGAGTCCTGGTGGGTACGTGGACTGGAGTTTCCGGCGCTGCAGATCACCGGTCTGACCTGTGCGGTGCTGCTGGCCTATCCGGTGGTTTTTGGCTGGCAGGGGGCAGGGAATACCGCCGCCCTCGGGCTATTGAGTGGTTGCACTGCGCTGCAATTGAGTCGAGTTATCCGCTACACACCCTTGTTTCCAAAGCAAATCCAGACAGCGCGCCAGCTGCGGCCGGATGACCAAATCAGTGTTCTTGTCGTCAATGTCTTGACGCCCAACAGGACGGCACAGCCCCTGCTTGACCTGATCCGCGCGCGCAAACCAGACATTGTTCTGGCCGTTGAAACAGACGACTGGTGGCAAACGCAGCTGGATAGCATGGGGCCCGAGTACGCCTTTCGCGTGAAGCAGCCTCTGGATAACCTCTATGGCATGTCGCTTTTTTCCCGTCTCGAACTGATCGACCCCCGGATCGTGTCGCTGGTTGAGCAGGCGGTGCCCTCGATTCATACCGGGGTGCTTTTACCCTCGGGACACCGGGTTGAGCTGCATTGTCTGCATCCGGCCCCGCCCAGCCCGACCGAGAATGCGACCTCGGTCGAACGGGACGGTGAGCTGTTGCTGGTGGCGAAAACTCTGGATCCGCAAGCGCAATCCGTTGTGGTGGTGGGGGATTTGAACGATGTGCCCTGGTCAGCAACACTGCAGTTGTTTCAAAAGGTTAGTGGGCTTCTTGATCCCCGGATCGGGCGCGGCTTCTACAGCACCTTTCATGCAAGATTTGCGATGCTGCGCTGGCCGCTGGACCATGTCTTTTGTTCCGCAGATTTCACTCTGGTTTCGCTTGACCGGCTTGGCCATATCGGCTCGGATCACTTTCCCATTCAGGCGGTTCTTCAGCATACGCCGCGGGCGCAAAACCTACACCGGGAACCCCGGGCGAGCGATGGTGATGCAGAGTTGGCGCTGGTCAAAATCGCCAAGGTTGGCGCCGACGAAGACGCGCTTTTGTAACACAGGTTCGTAACACAGGCTCACTTGATCACACTGTTAATGCGGTCTGTATGGCCAGACCATAGGGCCACGTCAGGAACACAGTCTTTGCAGGTAGTCTTTCAGGGCAGAGTGCTGTCCTCCAATGGTTCCTAGTAGCCCCTGAATGTAAAAAAGGCCCTGCAAGCGCGGAGCCTTTTTCTTTTTGATCTCAACAGCGTTACTCGGCAGCGCGCAGCGATCGGTTGCCCTGATTGCCCTGATCGCCCTGGGAGCTAGCTGAGTTTTGGGCAGGTGTTGCAGCATTTGTGCTGTCCAATTCATCCCACAGGATTTCACTGGTGGGCAGTCGACGCGCCTTTTTGGCAAGGTGCATGTCCTGGGCAATCCGGCTTGAGCGTCCGCCTGAAAGACGCGCCAGCAGTCGCCCCATCCAGCTCAGATAGGTCGAAAGCCAAACCCGGATCGACAGAAGCGAAGGCGTCACCACCAGGGTGAGGACCGTTGCAATGCCAAGGCCAAAGACCACGGCGGTTGCCAATTGCTTCCACCAGAGCGCGGTTGGGCTGTCGATGGAGTAGCCACCGCCGATGAAATCCAGGCTGATGCCGAACATCATTGGCGCAAGGCCGGCCATCGTGGTGACCGTGGTAAGCAAAACCGGACGGATCCGCGCCTCGGCCGTGCGAATGATGGCCTCGATCCGGGGCATATGCTGACTGAATTCCTGATAGGTATCAATCAGAACAATGTTGTTGTTCACCACAATCCCGGCCAGAGCCACGATGCCGGTCCCGGTCATGATGATCGAAAACGGCTGTTGCATCACCATCATACCAATCAGCACGCCCGTGGTGGACAGCACCACCGCAAGCAGCACCAAGACGGCGTTATAAAAGGAGTTGAACTGCGCCAGCAGGATCACAAACATCAGGGCCAGTGCCCCGGCAAAGGCCTTGGACAGGAAGGCTCCGGATTCTGCCTGTTCATCCTGATCGCCGGTCCATTCCCAGGCGACAGCCCGGTTCAGTGGCTCGGTCTCCAGCCATTTTGTGATCTCTCCAATGCGCTCATTGGCATTGACAGGCGAGATTTTTGCCCCGTTTGCAAGAGCATCCTGCACGGCCTTTAGGGTCTTGGCCTCGACCAGCTGATACAGGGTGTAGTCGACACCGTTGGCACCGCTAAAGACGATCTCTTGTGTCGGGGTCAGACCCTCGGGAACCGCCTTGAGGAAGGCCAGTGTCACCTCCTCCTCCTCAGCAGTCGAGACTGGCTGCACAATCCGGTGAAGGCCGGGTTCCACATCGGCTTTGACGTCATAGTAGCGTTCCTGGTCAACACGGCTGATTTGCGCCAGTTTCGGCACGGGCTTGCGCGTGATAAAGTTGGATAAAGGCACCAGCCCATCCGAGGTGCGGACCTTGAGCGTATCCAGCGTGGCCAGCACCCGGTCCTCATTTGGCAGGCGTACCCGGATTTCGATCTCTTCGTCAGAGCTGTCGACGCGCATGGTGTCGAGCAAAATACCACGGGTCACCAGCTGTACCATCGCCCCAACCGTTGCGACATCGGCGCCGTAACGGCCTGCTTTTTCCACATCGACGTCGATCTGCCAGTCAATGCCGGGCAGCGGCAGGCTGTCTTCGACGAGAGTGAGGCCGGGGGTCGCGTCGAACTTGGCGCGGGCGGTCAGAGTGGCCTCTGTGAGGGCCTCCCAGCTGTCGCCGCGAATGCGCAGGTGGATCGGTTTGCCGGAGCCGGGCCCCTGTTCCAGCGCGTTGATCTCAACAAAGAAGCCGGGGATTTTTGCCAGCTCAGTATTGAGCTCATCGATCACTGTATTGCCGTCGAACTTTGTTGCGGTGATTTCGCGCGTTAGCAGACCAAAGAACCAGGTTTCGGTCTGGGTCGGGCGGTCCTCCCAGGGGATGATTTCAAACTGAACCTGTCCCACGGTATCGGCGGGCGACTGGCTGTTGCTTGGGCCTCCGGTATCAAGCCCGCCTTCGCCGGCAAAGGAAAACACGTTGATCACCGCAGGATGCGCCAGAATAACCTGTTCGGCCTGCTGCACCATCAGATCCTCTTCCGTGAGGCTGAGGTTGCCGCGGGCGCGCACATAGGCGGTTGCTTGTTCCGGTTCGGATTCCACAAAGAATTCCACACCATAGTTGTTTTCGCCAAACATGGTGAAGACCGTGCTGATGCCGATGGCAACGGCGGCCAGGGTGACGATCGGCATAACCGGGTTTCCGGCGATGAATTTGATCACATAGCCAAAGGCGGTGTGATGATACCCCGCCTCGACGCTGCGTTCTTTGCGGGTGAATTTGGTCGCGCCCAGCGTGATTGAGGCGGCAAAGGCCGAAGCAATGAAGACAAAGCCACCAAACGCCAGACCAACCAGCGGCGCTGTGCCGTCGGGCAGCAGGTAGCCCGCGTTGAGCATCTGCATGGCACCAGCAAACATGCCCCAGAGGGACGGCGGCACCAGCAGGGCCCGCAGCCACCAGGGCGCAATCGAGCGCAGCCCGTCAGAGGTATGTTCAAACACCCGGCTGATACGGCCGGACAGGCCTCCCATGACCGGCAGATAGATCAGGGCGACAACCAGAGAGGCCGAAAGCACAAAGATCAGCGTGACAGGCAGCATGCCCATGAACTGACCCGGAACACCTGGCCAGAACAGCATGGGCAAAAAGGCACAAAGCGTCGTCGCTGTTGAGGACACGATGGGCCAGAACATTCGCTGGGCCGCCTCAACATAGGCATGCATCGGGCCGGTGCCTTCACTGATGCGTTTGTCGGCGTATTCCACCACTACGATGGCGCCATCCACCAGCATGCCCACCGCCAGGATCAGGCCGAACATCACGATGTTTGAAATCGACACGCCCATCAGGGCCAAAAACGCAAAGCACAAAAGGAAGGATGTTGGAATGGCAAAACCCACCAACAGGGCCGCACGACTGCCCAGCGAGGCCAGAACCACGATCATCACCAGCGCCACGGCGGTCAGCACAGAGCCTTCGAGCTGCCCCACCATCGAGCCGACAACCCGGCTCTGGTCGTTGGAGGTGCCCAGCGTGACCGATGCCTGCAGTTCAGCGGGCCATTTGGCCTTGGCCTCCTCAAGGGTCTCTTTGACCAGATCTACCGTGTCGATCAGGTTGAAACCTTTGCGTTTCACCACCTGAAGGGCAACCGTGTCAGCGCCATCAAACCGGGCGGTTCCGGCGCGGTCTTCAAAGGTGAAGTTGATCGTTGCCAACTCACCCAGCGTGACAATACGGTCGCCGTTTGTTTTCACCGGCAGCCCGTAGATATCGCTGACATCGTTAAAGGACGACGGGATCTTGACCGAGAATGTGCCCTGATCCGTCTCCACTTCGCCCGCAGCAATCAGCTGGTTGTTGTTTTGCACAACATTGATCAGCTCAACCGCGGTGATGTTGTAGGATTCGAGACGCAGCGGGTCGATCACCACCTCGACCATCTCATCGCGGTTGCCGGCAATGCCAGCCTCAAGAACGGCATCAAGCGATTCGATATCGTCCTGCAATTCCTTGGCGATACGGGCCATGGTGCGTTCCGGCACAGCCCCCGTCAGGTTGACGATGACGATCGGGAACTCCGAGAAATTGATCTCGTTCAGCGAATAGGTTTCAGCCCCATCCGGGAAACTGGCCTCGGCCCGGTCCATCGCATCGCGGACATCCGCCATCACAGCGGTCTTGTCCCAGCCAAAGTCGAACTCAAGCGCAACACCGGCATAGTTTTCAGCGGCCGTTGCGCTCATCTTGTCGAGCCCGTCCAGATCGGCCAGCTCGGTTTCCATCACCTTGACCAGCAGGCTCTCTGAATCCTCGGCCGAGATGCCCGGGAAAGGCACCGAGATAAACAGGGCCGGAATTTCGATATCCGGCTCACCTTCTTTTGGCAGGCTGGAATAGGCAAAGCCGCCAACCAAAATGGAAATCAGAATGAAGGCAATGACCATGCGGGCCCGATTGGCGGCCCAGGCGACAACACCGGTCATTGTGCGGCCTCGCGGTAAGTTGCGGCCACTGCAACGCCTGAGACAACAAAGTCCTGCCCCATGATGATCACATCAGCCTTTTCAGGCAGGCCGCCGACCCAGATCCCGTCAGCCTCATCGCGCAGCAGCTCTACCGCCACAAAACCGGCTGTCTGATCTTCAAGGACAATCCGGACGCCCAATTGCCCGTCATTGTTCAGGGTCAGGGCCGATTGCGGCAGCTTGTGCGCGTTGGCGCCCTGTGCCGAGATGGCAATATCCGCCGTTTGGCCATCGCGAATTGCCAGGTCCGGGTTGGCAACAGAGATTTCAACTTCAAACGTCCGCGTCGCCTGATCCGCAGAGCGGCTGACAAATGTGACCAGGCCCTGAACCCTGTCTCCAGTGGCCAGCTCGGCCCCGGCCATGGCGCCCAAAGTGACGCGGTTGACCTGGGTTTCCGGCACAAACCCCACCACTTTTATGGTGTCGAGCTGGATCACTGTGGCACAGTGATCTCCCGGAAGCATCAGGCTGCCCAGCTCGGCAGTGTCGCTTTCGAGCAAGCCGTCAAAGGGTGCGGAAATGGTCAGGCGTTCGAGTTCCTTATGGGCGGCACCCACGGCAGCAATTGCGGATTCAATACCGGCGCGTGCCGTTTCCAATCCGCCTTTGGCGCTGGCCACCCCGGCCACTGCGGCGCGTTCAGCGGCTTTGGATCCGGCAAGTTTCGTCTCTGAGGTGTAGCCGCCTTCAGAAAGCTTCTGGGCGGCGGTCAGATTTATCTTGGCTTCGCTCAGTTTGGCGTTGGCCTCGTCCAGGCGCGCTTCTGAGACGGGCATATTTGCACGTGCCTCTGTCAGACGGGCCTGTGCTTCCAGCAGGGCAGCAGGGCGGGTGCCAGGCTCCAGTTTGCACAGGACCTCTCCGGCGGTGACCTGTTTGCCTTTGCGGAGGGGTTCGGAAATCACTGTCGAGGAGGTCTCGGCGCGCAGATCCACCTGGCGGACCGCCTGAGTCATGCCGCGCAGGATCACAGCGCTGTCAAAGGGCTGGGCCTGACTGTGCAGGGCGACAACGCCGATGCGGTTTTCAGCAACCTGCTCTGCCTGCTCCGCGGTCTTGGCGGGGGCGCCCTGGGGTGCGGCGTCACCGGCGTCAGCCGAGGCTGCCTCGGATGTGGTTTCAGGATTATCACCGCGCGCAAAGGCCAGCAGGGTCTCTCTCTGGATGACCAGAAAATACAGGCCTAGGGATACCAAAATGGCAGTAAAAAGGGGGATCAGTCTCATCTCGGGCCTTTCAAAACAATCTCTCGTCGTCTCAATTTGGTAATCAATGGTGACCAAACACACCGGAGATCCCGCCAGATCTGATGTGAACTGATAGTGGTGATCTATGCATTGTCCACACTAAACGGAACAGTTCAGATAACATTTCTTGCAAAAATTGGGTCCTTTGCACAGATTCTGCCCGCAATCGGGCACTTGGCTTGATGCAACAGGCAGGATATGAGAGGCAAAAGAGGATTAATTTCTGGCTCCGGTTTCGGCAGCAAGATGGCACTTCAGGGACATATACCATGAGCGACACTGACAGCTTTATCGATGAAGTGACGGAAGAGGTCCGGCGTGATCGTTTGTTCGTGATGCTAAAACGCTATGGCTGGATTGGCGGCCTTGCGGTTGTGCTGATCGTTGGCGGCGCGGCCTACCGCGAGTATAGCAACGCACAGGAAGTGGCGGCCTCTCAGGCTCTTGGCGATGGCATTGTTGCTGCTTTGGCAGCCGATGATCCTGCGGCTCGGGCTGCGGGCCTGGACGCGGTTACGGCTGAAACGCCCGGTGGCGCTGCGATTCTGGCCATGCTGCAGGCGGGGGCTCTGTCCAATACCGACCAGATCGAGGCGGCTGTGGCGCGTCTTGAGGCTGTCGCTCTCAACACCGAGCTGCCCTTGATCTACCGTCACATTGCCAGCTTCAAGGCGCTGGGTCTGCAACACGCGAGCCTGAGCAGTGCCGAGCGTCGTTTGCAGTTTGAAGCGCTGGCGCAACCGGGGGCGCCGCTGGCGCTGCTCGCATCAGAACAGGTGGCGCTGATTGATATTGAAGAAGGCAACCCGGAGGCGGCGATTGCACGCCTGCAGATGATTGTCGAGGACGCTGGCGTGACTGCGGACTTGAAAGAACGGGCCACGCAAGTGATTGTGGCTCTGGGTGGCGTGCCTGATGTGGCCGCGACATCCGAAGGTTAAAGAAAACCGCCAGCAAAACCGCGGTGTCAGCTTGCGGCAAAAACAAGCGGCAAAAACAATGAGTACGAGGCAGGGTAATGACGGCAGCTAACTCCTTTTCTTTGGTTCGGGTCTTGTTATGCAGCAGCGCCTTGGCGCTGGGGCTTTCGGCCTGCACCGAGCCCGAAGTGATCTTGCCGGGCAAGCGCGAAGCGATCCGGCCTGACCTAGATGTCGACGTGCTGAACCAATCCGTGGCCATATCGCTGCCAAAGCAGGTGTCCAACGCCTCCTGGGCACAGGGCCATGGTGATCCGAAACACCGCACCTCACATCCCGCCCTGAGCACATCGCCGCGACTGGCCTGGGCGGCGCCGATTGGGGCCGGAGATAGTCGCAGACAGCGCATTACCGCGAGCCCCGTGGTGGCTGCAGGACGGATCTACACCATGGACAGTGTCGCGCGGGTTTCTGCCGTGTCTCCTGCGGGCCAGGTTCTTTGGCAACGCGATCTGCTGCCGGCGCGCGACGATGAAGGTCAGGCCACCGGCGGCGGTATGGCCTATGAGGATGGCGTTCTCTACGTTTCCTCTGGCTATGGTGTTTTGACTGCGCTGGAGGCGGCAACCGGCAAACAGGTTTGGCGTCAGGAGCTTGATGCGACCGGCTCTGGGGAGCCGACCGTGCGCGACGGATTGGTCTATCTGGTTGCGGGTGACGATACCGGCTGGGCGGTGAATGCCAAAGATGGCCGGATTGCCTGGCAGATCGAAGGCACACCAAGCCCCTCAAATGTTCTGGGAGCCCCCGCACCGGTTGTGACCAAGGATCTGGCGATCTTTGCCTTTGGTTCGGGCGATCTGGTGGCCACGTTCCGCCGTGGCGGGCTGCGGCGCTGGAGTGCATCTGTGTCTGGGCAGCGTACAGGATCTACCCTGGCGCGGATCAGCGATGTGACCGGCTCACCTGTGCTTGTTGGTCAACGCCTTTATGTCGGCAATCACTCTGGTCGCACGGTTGCCTATGATGTCGCCAGTGGCGACCGGCTCTGGACCGCGCAAGAAGGTGCTCTTGGTCCGGTCTGGCCCGCAGGCGACAGCCTGTTTCAGATCAGCGACCGAAATCAGTTGCTGCGGCTGAAGGCGGCCAGCGGCGAAATCCTCTGGGCTGTCGATCTGCCCGGATATCTGAAAGACAAGCCCGGTAAACGTGGGGCCATTGTGGCCCATTACGGTCCTGTTCTGGCGGGCGGCCAGCTTGTGGTGGCCTCTAACGATGGGCAGCTGCGCTTGTTTGATCCCCGTGATGGTAGCCTGACGCAGAGCGTCGAGGTGCCCGGTGGGGCAAGCTCCGCTCCGGTGGTTGCTGGCAGTACTCTTTATGTGGTGTCGAGCAAGGGGAACCTGCTCGCCTTCCGCTAATGCGCAATCGGCTCTGGCCGTGGACGCCGAGATGCGCTATTGGGCGCGTCTCAAACGCTGAAAGTTGGGTCCGATGTCTTTTACCCTCGCTATCGTGGGCCGTCCAAATGTGGGCAAGTCCACCCTGTTCAATCGCCTTGTGGGCAAAAAGCTGGCGCTGGTCGATGACCAGCCCGGCGTTACGCGTGATCTGCGCGAAGGCGAAGCCCGTCTGGGGGATCTTCGCTTTACCGTGATTGATACCGCGGGCCTGGAAGATGTCACTGACAACTCGCTGGAAGGGCGCATGCGGCGCCTCACCGAACGGGCGGTGGATATGGCCGATATCTGCCTCTTCATGATTGACGCCCGCACTGGCGTGACCCCGGTGGACGAGATGTTTGCCGAGATCCTGCGCCGCAAGTCAGCGCATGTCATTCTTGCCGCCAACAAGGCCGAAGGCAACGCCGCCGAGGCAGGTGTTCTTGAGGCCTATGGTCTGGGTCTGGGCGAGCCGCTGCGGCTGTCTGGTGAACACGGCGAAGGCATGACCGATCTCTATGCAGAGCTGGTGCCGCTGGCAGACCAGTTCGAGGCCGATGCGGTGGATCACTCTCCTGTGGTCGATGTTGACCTTGATGAGGATGAGGACTGGGACGCTGACACAGCGCCGCCGGCGCCTGTGCCCTCACGCGAAAAGCCGCTGCAGGTGGCTGTTGTTGGCCGCCCCAACGCAGGCAAATCGACGCTGATCAATAAAATCCTTGGCGAAGACCGTCTGCTGACCGGCCCCGAGGCGGGGATCACCCGCGATGCGATTTCTCTGCAGATCGACTGGGCTGGCACGCCGACGCGCATCTTTGATACAGCTGGCATGCGCAAAAAGGCCAAGGTGCAGGAAAAGCTGGAGAAACTATCGGTCTCTGATGGTCTTCGCGCGGTAAAATTTGCCGAGGTGGTGGTGATCCTACTTGATGCTGAGATCCCGTTTGAGCAGCAAGACCTTAGGATCGCTGACTTGGCCGAACGTGAGGGCCGCGCTGTCGTTGTTGCGGTGAACAAATGGGATGTTGAGGACAACAAACAAGAAAAGCTGAGCGCGCTGAAAGAGAGCTTTACCCGGCTGTTGCCACAGCTGCGCGGAGCGCCTTTGGTGACGGTTTCGGCCAAAACCGGTAAGGGGCTTGACCGTCTGCATGCAGCCGTTATGCGCGCCTATGACGTCTGGAACCGGCGCATCCCAACGGCCGCGCTGAACCGCTGGCTGACTGGTATGCTGGAGCAGCACCCGCCTCCCGCGCCCCAGGGCAAACGGATCAAACTGCGGTATATGACCCAGGCAAAGACCCGGCCACCGGGGTTTGTGGTGATGTGTTCGCACCCAGACAAGATCCCCGCCAGCTACACGCGGTATCTGGTCAATGGCCTGCGTCAGGATTTTGATATGCCGGGTTCGCCCATCCGCCTGACGATGCGCGGGCAGAACGACAAGAATCCCTTTAAGGGGCGCAAAAAGGCGCCTCCGTCCAAGCTGCGGAAACATCTTTCCGGGCGGCGCGACTAGACCAATCCGCCCGGCGGTTTTCAAAAATCATCATCAGACACTCCGGAGCTGGCGTTTCGGGGTGTTTTTTGTGCGGCTCCCCCTTTCGGAGAGAGGAGCTGCATAAATCATCCCTTGATTGATTGAAGTTTTGCAATGTTTTGCTAAATTAACTTTTAGCAGCTTTGGTGGCCTGTCCTGCCAGCTGGGCTGGCTTGCGAGGCTGTGACGATGCCCGTTGGTCGCCTGAGAGTGTCAAACAGGCGTTACACCGTGTATTTAGTCTGTGTATTTAATCTGTGTGTTTAAGGGGATGCAATGGACCTGAGAAGCTACACGCGCAAATTTGCCCAGCAAGACAACAGGCTGGCTGCGGCCAGCTTTTTTGGGACCTTTATCGTCTACTTCAGCGCTCTTGCGCTGGCGATTTCTTTTGGCGAAACATGGTATGTGCTGCTGCCTGCCGGGGTCATCTTTGCCTTTGCCTCTGTGCGGCTTTATGTTTTGCAGCACGACACCGGCCATCATTCATTGTTCGAGAGCCGTGGCCAGAATGAACTGGCAGGCCATGTGCTGTCGCCTTTCACCTTTGCGCCTTTCGAGGTGATGAAGCAGAACCACAATCTGCACCATGCCAATATCGGCAATCTTGAACATCGCGAAACGGGTGAAGTTCATACCATGACCCTGCGGGAGTGGCGCGAGTCCGGACCCTGGCAGCGGCTTTGCTACCGATTGTACCGCAATCCTTTGATTATGGTACCGGCTGGGGCGGCCTTCACCTATTTTATCCGCTACCGCTGGCCCAAGAACAGCAGTCGGTTCGGCGCCCTTGGGGTTGTGCTGCACAATTTGGTGATCCTGGCGCTGCTTTGGCTATTGTACCGGGTTGCGGGTGGTCAGGGGCTGTTGATCTGGTTTGTCTTTTCGCTGCTTGGCGGCATGCTCGGGGTGTTTCTGGTCTACCTGCAGCATAATTTTGAGGACACCTATTGGGACCGCCGCCCGGATCTGAACCCGGCCGAGGCGGCGCTGCAGGGGTCTTCCTGCCTGGATTTTGGCTGGTTTTTTGATTTCGCGGTGGCCAATATCACCCTGCATGACATTCACCATTTCAACGCCCGCATTCCCAGCTATCGGTTGCGCCAATGTCACTACAGCCTTCCGGCTGAGTATGCCCTGCGACGCATAAAATTTGGCGAGGCGATCCGCGCGCTGTCGCTAAAGCTTTGGGATGAAGACAATAAGCGACTTGTACCCTTTCCTGCCTAAGTCATCTTGTGCAATGATCGGTTGCAACGATTGACGCGCGGCAGGGAATTTTTTTAGGAGTACGTCTGGAATGACCGATATCACCAAATTGACTGGCGTAGGGCCGGCACTGGCCAAAGTCTTGCAGACACATGGTCTGAAAACGGGCGAGGCCATCGCAATGACCTCCCTTGAGGATCTGAAGGCCATTCCTGGTATTGGTGCGGCGCGTGCTGCGCGACTGAAACAGGCCGCAGCAGGCCTGGGCTCGCCTGCGGCGAAACCAGCAGCTCAGACGACCACCAAGAGAGCAGCCAGATCTGCAATGAAATCGCAAGGTAAAGTTCCGGCAAAAACCGCGGGGGCGCGGTCTAAACCCCAGCAGGCTGCAACAAATCTGGCCGCAAAACTGTCGGAGGCTGAGAAGACCCTGGTGTCGGAGGCCGAAGAGGCGTTGAGCGCAGCCCTGGCGGCCGCCGAAGCAGCACGGGCTGCAGCCGAACAAAAGGCAGCCAAGGCCAAGGCCAAGGCAAAGAAGGCCGCGCGCAAGGCCGAAAGCCTGATGGAGGAGTTTTCCAAAGCCAAGGAAAAAGCCCGGGCCAAAGCGAAGAAAATGAAGGCCGAAGCGCGCCGAGCGATTGAGCGCGAAAAGGCCAAAGCCAAGGCCATTCTCGAAAGCCTTGAGCAGGGCAGTGAGCCTGTGAAGAAGTCCAAGTCAAAATCAAAGGCCGATAAGAAAAACAAAGCCGCAAAATAGCCGCGTTACCCTGTCCCCGATTAGCCGTCCCAAAGACGTCACACTGGGCCTTAAAAGAAAAAACCGGCGATCTCCTTCGAGATGCCGGTTTTTGTCATTTTATCATGGGTATTTTGCCTTGTGCCGGGGCAGGTTAGACCAGCTCACCACTGGCCGTCAGGGTCAGTTTGTTTTTGAGATAGGGCGCCAGGACCTCGGGCAATTTCACCGAGCCGTCCTGTTGCTGACCGTTTTCCAACACTGCGATCAGGCAGCGCCCGACGGCCAGACCAGAGCCATTCAGGCTGTGGACAAACTCTGGCTTGCCGCCATCTGCAGGGCGGAAGCGGGCGTTCATGCGGCGGGCCTGAAAGGCACCAGTGGTGGAGACAGACGAGATCTCGCGGTAGGCGTCCTGTCCGGGCAGCCAGGCCTCAATATCAAAGGTGCGGCGTGCACCAAACCCCATGTCACCGGTGCAGAGCACCACGGTACGGTAGGGTACTCCCAGCTTCTCCAGCAGACCCTCAGCACAGCGCAGCATGCGCTTTTGCTCGGCATCCGACTCGTCCGGGTGGGTGATCGAGACCATCTCGACCTTTTCAAACTGGTGTTGACGCAGCATCCCCGAGGTATCACGCCCCGCGCTGCCCGCTTCAGAGCGGAAACACTGGGTATGGGCCGTCATACGGATCGGCAATTGCGCCGCTTCCAGCACGTCACCGGCAACGGAATAGGTCAGGGTCACCTCAGAGGTGGGCACCAGCCACCAGCCATTGGTGGTCTGGTAGCTGTCTTCGCCAAATTTGGGCAGCTTATCTGTGCCATACATGGCTTCATCGCGCACCAGAACCGGGGTCTGGACCTCAGTGAGGCCATTCTCATCGACATGGGTGTCGACCATGAACTGGGCCAGGGCACGGTGGATCCGGGCAACGCCGCCCTTTAGAAAGACAAAACGGGCGCCACTGGTCTTGGCGGCGGTTTCAAAATCCATGCTGGCAGAGACGCCTGCGATCTCAAAATGCTCTTTCGCCGCAAAATCCAGCGTGGGCGGGGTGCCCCAGCGGTTTACCTCGATGTTGTCATCTTCGTCAGCGCCATCAGGCACATCATCGGCCGGCAGGTTGGCAATGCGGGCCAGAATGTCGGTCTGCTTGGCGTCTAGCTCTTTGGCCTCGACCTGCAACGCGGCGACCTCAGCCTTTTTGGCGGCGACCTCGGCACGCAGGCGCTCAAAGGTCTCAGTGTCGCCCTTGGCCTTGGCGGCGCCAATTTCTTTGGCGGCTTTGTTCTGTGCGGCTTGTGCCGCCTCAGATTCCTGGATCTTGGCACGGCGCGCCTCGTCCAGCGCCAGAATCTCTGACGACACGGCCGCATCCCCACGCCGCGCCAAAGCGGCGTCAAAAGCGGATGGATTTTCGCGGATTGCACGGATGTCATGCATGGTGTCGGCTCCTAGACGGTTTTTTGAATCAATCTCCAACCTATGCCGCAGCGGTAAAGAAAGAGGAAGGGGGCAGCAGGAAAAGGCCGCAATTGTTGTAGCGCCGCAAGGGGAGCGGGCAGGTGTGTGTCTGCCGCAGGTGCGCCAGTGCAGGTACGGCAGACAAGGGAAGGGCCAAACCTCTGATCGGTCGTTAGTCTTTTGGTGGCTCTGGTGGGGTGTAGTTTTCAGGATCCTCAACCCAAATCTCCCATTGATCAAGGAAGGAGGTTGTACCCAAATCCTGCTTTGGCCAATGATTTGGCCAAGCGGCACCTTCAGGACCTGAACCATCTGGTAAGCGGGTGGAGGCATCACCAAATGCACTATTGATTTGAGCATGGGAAATTTCTGCAGAGGTAAAATCAACGCTTGCTACAGCTGAGTTTGAGAAAACGGCATCGCTTAGATTGGTAGATTTGGAAAAGACGGCACCGGTCAGGAATGCTGTTTGTAATTTTGCGTATCTGAGATCAGCCCCCTGAAGGTGAACCCTATCTAGGTACGTGCCCTGCAGTCCTGTATTCCAGAGAATTGAGCCCTTCATGTCTGCCTCCGTGAAATCTGCTCCTTGCATCATTGCGCCATCGAAATTGGCGGCATCAAATTGTAGATTCTGCAGGTCAAAGCCTTGGAGGTTAGATCGTCTCAGGTCGATTGTGATTTTACCTGCATCTACATTCGGTATTTTTTTGAGGCGACCCAGCACTTGCACTGCAGACTCCATATCTGACCGCTGCACTTCGAGGCCGTTTGCCCACATGAAAAGGTCATTTCGAATTCCCGTCGCTGGAGGGTCCTCTGGGGGAGCCTCAGTCGACAGCTCCCGCACGTAAACACTCAGTTGTCGCGAAATACGCGGGGCAATATCGGGGCGTTCATTTGCCAGTCCTTCCAGCCGGTCGATGGCGGCATTGCGGCGGGTGATGTCGTCTTCCCAGATGTTCTGCTCGCCGTCCCAGCGCTGCCGCATGGCGTGCAGGTCTTCGGTTGCGGCGTTGAGCTTGTCGTTGAACAGGGCCTCGGTGGCTGTCTCGTTCTGCTGATGGGAGAGCCGCAGACGGATCAGGGTAAAGGGCAGGGCGATCACGGCGCCTATCGTGGCGGTCAGGCCTGCAAGTCGGGCAATGGAAAAGCGGAACTCCCAGATTTGGGCCAGATTTTGCGATTGGGTCTCGTTGCTCTGCGCATTTGGTACGGCCTGCCAGATGATGTCCCAGATGGTGTGCGCCAGACCAAAGAGCAATAAAGCAAGGATCAGCGCCCAGGCTGCCGCGGCGAGCAAGAACAGATGCCATGAAAGATGGGATAGCCCGAGTTGCTCACGCAGTGATTGGACCGCATCCTTTGCCGGGGGGGAGGATAGCAAAAGGGGGAGCAGCACAAAGGCAAAGCCTCCCAGTGCGACAATCGCCCAAAACACGTTCGGTTCAATAGAAACTGGTGGCATGAAATCAACCCATGGAGAAGTGAAGTTACCCTTTCACTCCCAGTATTAAGGGTCAAGCGACGTGCCTGTCTTGCAAAGCCGGGGTGCAGGGCATAAGTTCGCGCCAAATTCACAGCGTCCAAAGCCAAAAGGCGCTGCTTAGACAAAAGGAATACCCCCTTGGATATGAACCAAATCGGCCAGTTTCTCCCCCTCATCCTGATCTTTGCGATCATGTATTTCCTGCTGATCCGTCCGCAGCAGAAAAAGATGAAAGAACACACGCAGATGGTGGCCAATGTGCGCCGTGGCGACCAAGTGGTGACCCAGGGTGGTCTCATCGGTAAGATCGCCAAGGTCAAAGACGACAACGAAGTCGAAGTTGAACTGGCCGAAGGCGTTAAGGTGCGTGTGGTTAAATCCACCATCGCACAGGTGCTGAGCAAGACCGAGCCGGCAGCTTAAGAAGCCCGTCATAACACTTTGAAAAGGCAGGGCAATGCTGCAAATTGATCTCTGGAAAAGGGTCGTAATTTGGCTGGTCTGTGTGACCGGCCTTTTGCTTGCCCTGCCAAACGGTTTTTATACCCGCGTCGAGCAGTCAAACGACGCTGCCGCGGAAATTATCGCCAAGGGCGACACGGCTGAACGTCAGGCCCTAGTGGACCAATGGCCGTCTTTTCTGCCATCGTCTCTGGTCAATCTTGGTCTCGATCTGCGCGGTGGTGCGCATCTTTTGGCCGAAGTGAAGGTCGAAGATGTCTATGCCGCGCGCATGGATGCGCTCTGGCCCGAGGTTCGGGATGCACTGCGTCCTGAACGCGCGGCCGTTGGCAGCTTTCGGCGCCAGCAGGCCCCTGAGGGCCAGATTCGCCTGAAGATCACCAAGCCGGAAGGCATGGCTCGCGCGCTGGAAGTGGTGCGTGGTCTGGCCAATCCGATCACCAGCCTGACCGGGGCCGGGGCCTCGGACATCACGGTGTCCGGCAGCGACGACATTATCACAATTGAGCTGAGCGAGGCTGAACGTCTCGCCTCTGATGACCGCACCGTGCGCCAGTCGCTGGAAATCGTGCGCCGCCGCATTGATGAGGTCGGCACCCGCGAGCCGACCATCCAGCGCCAGGGGGCCGACCGGATCCTCATTCAGGTGCCGGGCATTGGGTCAGCATCCGAGCTGAAAGCCATCATCGGCACCACGGCACAGCTGACCTTCAGCCCTGTTGTGGGCCGTGGCTCTGACCCTGACGCGCCTGCAGGTGTTGGCAACAAAGTCATCCCTTCGGTTGATGAGCCGGGCGCCTATTACACGGTTGAGGCGGCCCCGGTGGTCACTGGCGAAGAGCTGGTGGATGCGCAGCCGACCTTTGATCAAAACGGCAGCCCGGCGGTGAATTTCCGCTTTAACATCTCTGGTGCGCGCAAATTTGGCGACTACACAGCCGAAAACATAGGCTCTCCCTTTGCTATTGTGCTGGATAACGAGGTTGTCTCGGCGCCGGTGATCCAATCTCATATCCCAGGTGGTTCCGGCATCATCACCGGTAACTTCACCATCGAGGAAAGCACCCATCTGGCGATCTTGCTGCGGGCAGGGGCCTTGCCTGCCGGGCTGGAGTTCCTGGAAGAGCGCACCATCGGGCCAGAGCTGGGCCAGGACAGTATTGATGCCGGAAAGGTTGCCACCATCGTGGCCTTTATCGCCGTGCTGGTCTTTATGGCGCTCAGCTATGGTCTGTTTGGCCTCTTTGCCAATGTGGCGCTGATCCTGAACGTCGCACTGATCTTTGGCTTTCTCAGCCTCATTGGCGCGACGCTCACCCTGCCGGGTATCGCTGGTATCGTGCTGACGGTTGGTATGGCGGTTGACGCCAACGTGCTGATCTTTGAGCGGATCCGCGAAGAGCTGAAAGCGGGCCGTGGACCGGCGCGGGCCATCGACGAGGGCTACTCCAAGGCGCTGAGCGCCATTCTGGACGCCAATATCACCACCTTCATCACGGCCGTTATCCTGTTTGCCATGGGCTCTGGTCCGGTGCGGGGTTTTGCGATCACGCTGGGGCTGGGGATCATGACCTCGGTCTTTACCGCGATCTTTGTCACCCGGCTTATCATTGTGATGTGGTTTGAACGTCGCCGTCCCAAACAGATTGAGGTGTAATCATGCGGCTAAGACTTGTTCCCAAGGAAACCTCATTCGATTTCTTCAGCAAGTGGAAGATCTGGTTGGGTATTTCCGCTCTTATGATGGTTGTTGGACTGGTGTCCTTTGGCCTGCAGGGGCTGAATTTTGGTATCGATTTTCGCGGTGGCACCACTGTGCGGACCGAAAGCACCACAGCGATTGACGTCAAGGTTTACCGCGATGCCATAGCGCCGCTTGAGCTGGGCGATATTTCAATCACCGAGGTGTTTGATCCCACCTTCGAAGACGACCAGCACGTCGCGATGATCCGCATTCAGGCCCAGGCCGACG
The DNA here is from genome assembly GCA_965641885.1 of Phaeobacter sp. SH40. Taxonomy (GTDB): domain Bacteria; phylum Pseudomonadota; class Alphaproteobacteria; order Rhodobacterales; family Rhodobacteraceae; genus Pseudophaeobacter. The sequence goes on from OZ282574.1 coordinate 1,898,313, forward strand.
GTGAGGCCATTTCCGGCGAGGTGATTGAAATTCTCAAGGGCGCACTGGACGCGGTGGCACCGGGCATCAAATTTGTCTCGGTCGAATCCGTGGGGCCCAAGGTCTCAGGAGAGCTGGTGCAGACGGCGGTTCTGGCCGTTGTGCTGGCGATTGGCGCGGTGCTGATCTATATCTGGCTGCGGTTTGAATGGCAGTTTGCTCTGGGCGCGGTTGTCGCACTGGTGCATGACGTGGTCCTGACTATCGGCATTTTCTCAGAGTTGCAGATCAAATTCGACCTGGCGATCATTGCGGCCCTGCTCACTATTGTGGGCTATTCGCTGAACGATACCGTGGTGGTGTTTGACCGGGTGCGCGAAAACCTGCGCCGCTATAAGAAAAAGGATCTGGCCGAGGTTTTGAACCTGTCGATCAACGAAACCCTCAGCCGCACCATGATGACCTCGGTCACAACCCTGTTGGCGCTGATTTCGCTCTATGTGCTGGGCGGTGATGTGATCCGTGGTTTTGTCTTTGCGATGATCTGGGGCGTTATTGTCGGGACCTATTCCTCGATTTTTGTGGCCTCGACCATCTTGCTTTGGCTGGGTGTCAAACGCGACTGGAGCAAGCCGAGCAATACATCTGGCAACCAGTTTGCCAATGTGGATGCCTGACGCGCGGGCTTTTGCAGCTGAGCAGACCTTGCCTTTGCCGGTTCTGATTGGGATGATACTATCGAAAGGAGCTGCGGGAATTTCCTGCGGCTCCAATTGTTTTCAGCCTGCGATTTTGGCACCGCAAGTCTCTATCCAATGCAGTGCGCAACAGATCTGAGAAAGGACATGCCGATGCAACTCAATGAGGTGACGTTTACGGAGGCCAGGCCCGTCGATGGCTATGGTCCCGGATTTTTTCGCATTGCAGGTCAGGTGCATCAGGGGGCGCTGGTGGTCAGTGCTACTGGGGTTGAGTCTTGGCAGGGCTACACCGATGATGCTGCGCTCTTGGCGCTGGCGGGCACGGTGGATGTTTTGTTCATCGGCACTGGCGCTGAGATTGCCCATATCCCGGCGGATCTGCGGCAAAAGCTTGAGGCGGTCGGGCTTGGGCACGAGGTGATGAACTCTCCTGCGGCCTGCCGGACCTACAACGTGCTGCTGTCTGAAGGGCGGCGCATCGCTCTGGCTGTCTTGCCTGTCTGAGATCGAACCTGTCTGAGATGACGCCGATCTTGGGGGGCTGGCGCGGGCGCTTCTCTCTTTCAGTCACTCGAGGCTAAGATTTGATCTCTCACAAGGTCTTTGCTGGTGCTTTGTGACTTTTGTGCAGCCAAGCAATGAGATAAGCCTGTATTCATGACACTGAATGTATCAAATCTGCGCATCGCCCGTGGCGGAATCCCGGTGCTCGACGGGATCAGTTTTGAGCTGAAGCCCGGGCAGGCTTTGATTTTGCGTGGCCCCAACGGTATCGGCAAGACCACCTTGTTGCGCAGCATTGCCGGGCTCCAGCCGCCGCTTGCCGGAACAGTGACAGGTGGCGACGACCAAATCGCCTATGCCGCCCATTCTGATGGGTTAAAACCGGCCCTGACGGTGGCTGAGAACCTCAGTTTCTGGGCCAGCGTTTTTGGCACCCGCTCCATTGAGGCCGCACTGGAGGCCTATAACCTCACGGGTTTGCGCCACCGCCCGGCCGGCGCGCTGTCAGCGGGGCAAAAACGGCGGTTGGGCCTGTCGCGGATGCTGGTCACGGGGCGCGCAATCTGGGTGATGGATGAGCCGACAGTGAGCCTCGATCAGGCCTCAGTCGCACTGTTTGCCATGGCGGTGCGCGACCACCTTGCGGCGCAGGGATCAGCTTTGATAGCCACCCATATCGATCTGGGGCTGGATGCGGAGGTGCTGGATGTCGGGCCCTATAAGGCCAAATCGGTGGCGCTGGATGATTTTGACGGGGCGTTCTTGTGAGAGCGCTGCTGGTGCGGGATCTGCGCCTGGCGGTGCGGGCAGGTGGCGGTTTTGGCCTGGGACTGGCGTTTTTCCTGATTGTCACCGTGATGGTGCCATTTTCTGTTGGGCCGGAATCTGATCTTTTGACCCGGATCGCCCCCGGTGTTTTGTGGCTGGGCGCGCTTTTGTCTTGCCTGCTGTCGCTGGATCGCCTGCTGGCGCTGGACTGGGAAGACGGCTCGTTGGACCTGCTGGCCACGGCGCCACTGCCGCTGGAGGCCGTTGTCAGCATCAAAGCCCTGGCCCATTGGATCACCACCGGGTTGCCGCTGGTGCTGGCAGCACCCCTGTTGGGGGTGCTTTTGAACCTGCCGCCTGAGGGGTATAAATGGGTGGTGATTTCACTGCTTCTGGGCACGCCGGCCCTGTCGGTGATTGGCACCTTTGGCGCCGCCCTCACGGTGGGGCTGAAACGCGGCGGGCTGTTGCTGTCGCTTTTGGTGATGCCGCTTTATGTGCCAACGCTGATCTTTGGCGCCGAAGCCGCGCGGCGCGGCGCTTTGGGCATGGGGGTCGAGACGCCTTTGCTGATGCTGGCCGGAATTTCCGCTGCGGTTATTGCATTGATGCCCTTTGCCAGCGCTGCTGTTTTGCGTATCAATCTTCGCTAGCTATGTAGTTAACCAAACCACGGGAACGAGAGAGCCACTATGTCGATCTGGGAATATGCCAACCCGCGAAAATTCCTGCGGACCTCGGAACGGGTCATGCCGGTTCTCTGGGTCAGTTCGGGACTGCTGATGGCCGTCGGGCTGATCTGGGGGTTCTTTTTCACCCCGGACGACTACCGGCAGGGATCAACCGTTAAGATTATTTTCCTGCATGTGCCTGCAGCCCTTATGGCGATCAATGCCTGGTTTATGATGCTTGTGGCCTCGCTGATCTGGGTGATCCGCCGCCACCATGTCAGCGCGCTGGCCGCCAGGGCCGCGGCACCTGTGGGGATTGTTATGACGCTGATTGCGCTTGCAACGGGCGCTATCTGGGGCCAGCCGATGTGGGGCACCTGGTGGGCCTGGGATCCGCGTTTGACCTCGTTTCTGGTACTGTTTTTGTTCTATCTGGGCTATATTGCCCTGTGGGAAGCCATTGATGACCCGGATACAGCCGCCGATCTTACCGCGATCCTGTGCCTGGTGGGGACGGTTTTTGCCGTGCTCAGCCGCTATGCGGTGAATTTCTGGAACCAGGGGCTGCATCAGGGGGCCTCGCTGTCGCTGGATAAAAAAGAGAACGTGGCCGATGCCTTTTCCAACCCGCTCTATATCTGCATGATTGGCTTTGGGTTGTTTTTCATCGCCATGGTGTTTTACCGCACTGGCACGGAGATCCGGGCCCGGCGGATAAAGGCGCTTTTGGCGCGTGAGCGGCAGGGAGAGTCAGCATGATGCCAGATCTTGGAAAATACAGCGACACCGTGCTGACGGCCTATGCGGCGTCAATCATCCTGCTGGCGCTGCTGGTGGGGATGACCCTGTGGCGCGGCCGACGGGTGCGCCGCGAGATGGATGCGCTGGAACAAAGGATGCGCCGCGATGGCTAAAGTCTCTCCATTGATGGTTCTGCCCATTGTGGTTTTTGCCAGCTTTGTCGGGCTTGCCCTGACAGGCATGTACCGGGATGATCCCGAAAGCCTGCCTTCGGCGCGCGAAGGCCAGCTTGCACCACCAGTGGAGCTGAGCGCGTTCCCCGGCAAACTCCCCTTTGATGATGCGACCCTGCGGGATGGCGAGGTAAAGCTGGTCAACTACTGGGCCAGCTGGTGCGCGCCCTGTCGGGTAGAACACCCCAACCTTGAGGCTCTGAAACAAGAGGGCCTCAAGATCTACGGGGTGAACTACAAGGACCAGTTGGACAATGCCGCGTCTTTCCTGGCGGAGCTGGGCGACCCCTACGCCGCGATTGGTCGCGATGAAAAGGGCCGCATGGCACTGGACTGGGGTGTTTACGGTGTTCCGGAAACCTATGTGATTGATGGATCAGGCAAAATCATCCTGCGCTTTGCCGGGCCTTTGACCACGCGGGCAATCGAAAGCACATTGCGTCCCGCACTGGAAAAAGCGCGCGGCCAATAGTTGCGCGCAACAAAAGTCTTCAGCCAAACACCGTCAGATCAAGCGCCAGACCTGTGCCCAACCAGATGCCGTGATCGCGGTGATCTTCCAGCTCATTGCCCGTTTCAGGATGGGCGAAGACCACGAGCCCCTGCCGGTTCAGGGCCAGCCAGGGCAGCAGCTGCGCGAACTGATCCGGGGTGGCACCCAACTGGCAGGACCACATAGGGTGCGGCCCGACCGCTTTTTCATGCACCCGTCCCATTTTTACCCCAAACAATTCGGCGGCGGTTAGGCAAAGGCTGCGTGCGACCTCAAGGCTATCGGCTTCGAAGTACACATGGGCATGGTAGCCCGTGATAGAGTTGATCTGTTTCATACCTGCAGTCTTGCTGTTTTTATCGGTGCAAACAACTGCGTAGCGCCCCACAGCAGATGTGCACAGGGCCTGACAACGCGCTACAGGCGGTAGCCGCCGGAGACGCCGAGGATTTCGCCGGTGATGCTGCGGGCGGCTGATGATGCGAGAAAGCGGACCGCCTGGGCGATATCATCCGCCTCGGCCAGCCGTCCCAGGGCGGTGTCTTTGACAAACAGCTCTGTCAGCTCCGCGTCGCGCGGCTTTTCTGCCACGTTCACAGCCCCGGGGGCGACGGCGTTGACGCGGATGCCGCGCGGCCCAAGCTCTTTTGCCATGCCACGGGTCCACAGATTGAGCCCTGCCTTGCTGGCGCCATACGCCACGGCACCTTTGGGCGGCAGTGCTGCATTCATAGACGAGAGGCTGACGATAGCTGCTCCTGGCTGCAGATGCGGCAATGCCGCGGATAGCAACGCCGCTGGCGCCAGAAGATTGATATCCAGAATATCGCGATAGGCAGCGGCGTCAAAGTGATCAAGCGGTGTTGCGGCGGCGCCACCTGCATTGTTGACGATGACATCGAGGCGGCCGAACCGGGCGATCACCGCATCGACAACCTGCTGTGCCGCGCCGTCCGTGGTGAGGTCGGATTTGAGCGCGAGGACGTCGGGGGCCTCTTCAAGCAGAGCCTGCGGCGCGGTGTTGTGCCAGGTGATGGCGACATGGTGGTCGGGCACAAAGGCTCGGGCGATGGCGCGGCCAATGCCATATGCGCCGCCTGTGATAAGAACCGTCTTCATGCGCCACCTCCGTGTAGATAAATCCCATGCCCTGTAAACACAGAAGGGCGCCCCAAGGGGCGCCCGTCAAGAGTGAGATGTCAGATTGATTTATGACTTGGCAAGGTTGCGCAGCACGTAGTGCAGCACACCGCCATTTTCGATGTATTCAATCTCGGGTGCGGTATCGATACGGCACTTCAGGGTGATCTCTTTGACAGAGCCATCGCCCATTGTGATGGTGCAGGGCACCTCTTGCAGCGGCTTGATGGTGTCGAGGCCAGAGATGGACACGGTTTCGTCTCCGGTCAGGCCCAGAGATTTACGGCTGTCGTCACCGGTGAACTCGAACGGGATAACACCCATACCAACCAGGTTGGAACGGTGGATCCGCTCAAAGCTCTCGGCGATCACGGCCTTGACGCCCAGCAGGGCTGTGCCCTTGGCAGCCCAGTCCCGCGAGGAGCCTGCGCCATACTGTTCACCACCAAAGATCACCAGCGGCGTGCCGGCGTCCTGATAGGCCATCGAGGCGTCGTAGATCGCCATCTGGCTGCCATCGGGGCCTTTGGTGTAGCCGCCTTCAACCCCATCAAGCATCTCGTTCTTGATGCGGATATTGGCGAATGTGCCGCGCATCATGATCTGGTGATTGCCCCGGCGTGAGCCATAGGAGTTGAATTCACGGGGCTGCACCTGACGCTCGGTCAGATATTTGCCCGCAGGTGTGGTGGTGGCAAAGCTGCCGGCCGGAGAGATGTGGTCGGTGGTGACCATATCGCCCAGAATTGCCAGAACCTTGGCGCCTGTCACGTTGGAGATGGTGCCCGGCTCGCTGCTCATGCCCTGGAAGTAAGGTGGGTTCTGGATATAGGTCGAGGCGGAGGGCCAATCGTATGTTTCCTGATCCGGAACATCGACAGCCTGCCACTTTTCGTCGCCTTTGAAGACGTCGGCATATTTCGACAAGAAGGCCTCACGGGTGACAGTCGCCTGCACCAGATCCGCAACTTCTTGCGTGCTGGGCCAGATGTCTTTCAGGTAGACGTCATTGCCGTCACGGTCCTGACCGATCACATCGGTTGCGAGGTTGATGTCCAGCGTGCCGGCCAGCGCATAGGCCACAACCAGCGGCGGTGAGGCCAGGTAGTTGGCGCGCACATCAGGGCTGATACGGCCTTCAAAGTTGCGGTTGCCCGACAGAACAGAGGTCGCAACCAGATCGCCTTCGGCAATGGCTTCGGAGATTTCCGACTGGATTGGGCCCGAGTTACCAATACATGTGGTGCAGCCATAGCCAACAAGGTTAAAGCCAACCGCATCGAGGTCTTTTTGCAGATCAGCCGCTTCGAGATAGGCCGAAACAACCTGCGAGCCGGGGGCCAGCGAGGTTTTAACCCAGGGTTTGCGATCCATGCCCAGAGTGGCGGCTTTGCGGGCAACAAGACCGGCGCCGATCATCACATAGGGGTTCGAGGTATTGGTACAGGAGGTGATCGAGGCGATCACGACCTTGCCGCTTTCCATGGTGTAGTCTTCGCCTTTGACAGCGACTTCTTTGCCCATGGGACGCTTAAAGGTCTCTTCCATCTCGCGGCGGAAGGCGGTCTGGCCTTCGGTCAGCGCCACATAGTCCTGTGGGCGTTTGGGGCCAGAGATGGCGGGAACGATGGTCCCCATGTCGAGATGCATGGTGTCGGTGTAGATCGGAGCATAGTCCGCATCACGCCAGAAACCGTTTGCCTTGGCATAGGCCTCAACAAGGGCAATGCGATCCTTATCGCGGCCGGTGTTTTCCAGATAGCGGATGGTTTCCCCATCAATCGGGAAGAAGCCACAGGTGGCGCCGTACTCTGGTGCCATATTGGCGATGGTGGCACGGTCGGCCAGTGGCAGACGGTCAAGACCGGCACCGTAGAATTCGACGAACTTGCCAACAACGCCCTTGGCGCGCAGCATTTCGACAACTTTCAGCACGAGGTCAGTACCGGTGGTGCCTTCGACCATGGCGCCTGTCAGCTCAAATCCGACAACTTCGGGGATCAGCATCGAGATTGGCTGACCCAGCATTGCGGCTTCGGCCTCAATACCGCCAACACCCCAGCCCAGAACGGCGGCGCCGTTGACCATGGTGGTGTGGCTGTCAGTGCCCACGAGCGTATCAGGGTAGGCGACTTCATTGCCGTCCTGGTCCGTGTCAGTCCAAACTGTCTGTGCCAGATACTCCAGGTTCACCTGGTGGCAGATACCGGTTCCGGGGGGAACCACGCGGAAGTTGTTAAAGGCGGTTTGGCCCCATTTCAGGAAGGTATAGCGCTCCATGTTGCGCTCATATTCCCGGTCGACATTCATCTGGAACGCGCGTGGGTTGCCAAATTCGTCAATCATCACCGAGTGGTCAATAACCAGATCAACCGGCACCAGCGGGTTGATCTTGGTGGCGTCACCGCCCAGGGCCTTGATGCCGTCGCGCATGGCTGCGAGATCCACAACAGCGGGAACGCCGGTGAAATCCTGCATCAGAACGCGGGCAGGGCGATAGGCGATTTCGCGGGGGTTCTTGCCACCATTGGCACCCCATTCAGCAAAGGCTTTGATATCCTCTACCGAGACCGAAAAGCCGCCGTCCTCAAAACGCAGCATGTTTTCCAGCACAACCTTCAGGGCTGCCGGCAGTTTCGAAAAGTCACCGAGACCCGCTTCGGTTGCGGCGGGGATCGAGAAATATGAGATTGATTTGCCACCTGCGCTCAAGCTGCGGCGCGTTTTGGCATTGTCCTGTCCGACGGTAATAGGCATTTTGGCCTCCCTCTGGAGTGTGAATTAGGGAATTCGCTGCATGCTATCTGCATCAGGTTACTCTTTCGTTCAATAGCTGAAACGCCGCAGGGGGCGTTTTTGTATGCAATAGTACACAAATTTTTCAACAAAGCGCTCTCGCCGGGCTCAAGAATGAGTGATTGGCGTTAATTTGCAGGGCGAAGTAGGTCTGAAGGGTCTGAAACAGAAAGACCTGGATATGAGTGTTTTTGCGGCCCTTGCAACCAATGTGCCCTCCGCCCTGTCAACGGGCCTGTGTCTGGCCCTGTCCTCTGCCTTGTCCATGGGCCGGTCCACCGTGCGGTCCACTGTCCTGTCCGCCGCTCTGTCCGCGGCCCTGTGCAGGGGCCTGTGCACCAGCCTGTGTTTCCTGCTGCCCAGCCTGACCCTGGCGCAGCCCCTTGCGGGGAGAGCCCCAGAGCCCGTGGTGGTTGAGCTGTTTACCTCGCAGGGTTGCTCGTCCTGTCCCCCGGCGGATGCAATCCTGAAGCAGCTCGCCACGCGGCAGGATGTTCTGGCCCTGGCGCTGCACGTCGACTACTGGGACTACATTGGCTGGAAGGATATTTTTGCCAGCCCTGCGTTTAGTCGTCGCCAAAAGGGCTATGCCCACACGGCGGGTCGCAAGATGATCTACACGCCGCAAATGATTGTCATGGGGCACCAAGCCATTTCGGGCGCTGATGCCATGGCGATTTCGGAGGAAATTCAGGCGCATCAGACAACGCCGCGCCCTGTGGCGCTGGACGTCAAAAGGAGCGGCAGGCGTCTGACCCTGTCGCTGGTGCCGCGTATTGCGCTGCCGGATCATCCCATCTCTATTCAGATCGCGCGATATGCGCCGCTTAAATCTGTTGATATTGCGCGGGGAGAGCTGGCGGGCCACCGGATCGCCTATGCAAATGTGGTGGAGGAGTTGCAGCAGATCGAGGTCTGGGACGGGCAGCAGGCGCTCTCCATCACAGTTGACTTTGAGGGCGCGCAGCCGGGGGCTGTTTTGGTGCAGCAGGGCCCCTTTGGGCCCATGCTAGCCGCGGCGCATATTGCGCCGGACTAAGGCTCGGTTTGCGACCTCTAAGGTCCGAGCCAAAGATCTAAACCTTTGTGGCCTGTCCTTTTGCCGGTCGACTAGCTGGTCGAGGCCGGGTCTTGTGCCGGGTTTTCTGTCGGGGCAGCAGGTTTTGGAATCGGAACATAGGGTTTCCAGCGCCGGTGGATCCAGAACCACTGTCCCATGTGGCGTCGTACAACGCTTTCCAGGTCATCGCAGATGGCTTTTGTCATGGTGATTGGGTCGGATGCGGGAATTTCCGCGTTCAAAAGGACCTCAAAATCCAAGCCGTTTTCCTGTCGGATCGCATAGACCGGAATAAGGGCGGCGCCATATTTCAGGGCCAGCTCAGCAGGCACCGTTGAGGTAACGGCAGGTTTGCCAAAAAAGTCGATCAGCTCGCCGCCATGAACATGCAGATCTGCGACGATGGCAATGATCCCGCCCTTTTTGAGATGGCGCACCATTTCGACCATGCCGCGGCGCCCCTGTTCGAACATTGGCGTGCCAATCCGTTCAATGGTCGCCACATAATGGGCGTTGAAAAAGGGGTTTGCCATGCGGCGATACAGGGCTCCCATGGAAAAGCCACGCGAGATCAAACCGGAACGGGCCGCATCGTAGTTGCCAAAATGACCGGTGACCAGAATGACCGGCCGCCCCGATGCCCGCGCCTCTTCTAGAGCCTTTAGACCCGGACCGGTGATCGGGGCCGCATGGGCACGTTCAAGAAAAGGAGCGCCAGCGTAAAGCTCTGTAATGGTGCGCCCCGCATTGTTGCCGACTTCGCGGCAGAGACGGGAGACATCTTCCTCAGTCAACTCTGGGCAGGTGAGAGCAAGGTTTTCGCGCACTCTGCGGTCAAATCCGATGACAGACCCCAATGAGCTGATCAGTTTTCCCATCAAAGGGATGCGCCAGCGGTAGGGCACAAGGCCCGCCAGTCCCAAAACACCCCGCAGGGCAATGTTTTCGGCAAAATAGGAGGCCCGTTTTCTGGCCGAAAGTTGCGAGGGATCTAGGGGCATATAGGGCTGGCCTGCGGTGGTTAACGATCACAGGTAAATCATACTCCCCGCTGAACTGGGGCACAACCTGTGACCTTCTGAGCCGCCCAAAGCACAAAAAGACTGGGAAAGTCTGTGCTGGGCAGGGGCGGCTGGGGCTGGTTCAAGGCCCGTCTTCGCGGCCTTGAACGGGTCATTCCATGGTTGTTCCATGGGTCACTCTATATGGTGCGATGGAAAGGGAGGCTAGGCGTCCTCTTCCTCCTCATCCGCTTTGAGCTCAATCTCACCGCTTGTGATCAGATCACGCATCGCAGAAACGATCAGACCAAACGCAGTTTCACCATCAGCGCGTTTGACCTTGCCGCGTTCTCCCACTTCTTCGCGGATGTTCGTGGCCATCCTGCTGGACATATTGTCGAGCAGGAAATCATTGGTGGCGATGTCGTCTTCATCGGTGGCAAAGGCGATGGCCGTGACCAGTTCGGGAATTGCCAGCACACGCATCAGTTTTGGCACATCCAGCGGCTGCATCCGCTGTCCGATCAGACCGTAGGTGAAGATCGACTTGCGCACGTCGGTGGCAAACTCTTCATCTTCTTCTTCCAGCGCAATGAGAACTTCTTCTCGTTTGGCCGCAGCGGCCTCGGTCAAAATGGCACCAACCCGTTGACCCGGCGTGGCATCAAAGGCGAGATCTGGGCGGGCATCAACCTGGGCTGCAAGGGATAGGCCAATGCGATCAACGGTTTCTGGTGTGACGTTACTGGTATGGCTTACGGCATAAGTGATCTGGCGCGCGACCGGACCCGGGAGATGTACCAGCATCTGGGCCGCCTTGCCGGTGTCAAGCTTTGACAGCAAAACGGCTGCAACCTCGATGCTTTCGGCCTCTGCCAATGAGGCGAGGTCTTCTGGCGGCAGCGCCTTCAAACGCTCCCAGGGATCGCCAAACTGGCGTACGCCTGCCTCTTTGCGCAAACGACTGGCGGTCTGGCGACTGATGCGCCCGTCCATGGCGGTCAGCGCACCGGCCAGTCCATTTGGAAACGTCAGGCCAACATTGTCGAGCATTTCGGCAAATTCGCTGGCCACCGCATAGAGCGTGTCACGATCGACCAGACGCATGCGGCCCATCTGCTGGGTCAGTTCCATTTGCAAATCGTCCGGAAGATCCTCAATGGGGATGTCAGCACCCTCGTTGAGCAAGAGACGCACAACAATCGCGGCCTTCGCCTTACCACTCAGTTTTGTGGTGCCCACAGAAGATCCTCCCATGCCAGCAGGAGCCGGAGGAGAAAAGTCCCCCATCCCGCCGCCACCGGTGGTCATTGGTAGAGCCAACATATCGTCTTGCAGCATTCTAGCACCCTAGCCAAAAAGATTCTTTTTCGGTCAGGTTCAAACTACCCCGTAAGCGGTAAATAAAAGCTGAAGTTCAATAGCTTGTTGTGGCACCGGTTTCCAAAGCCTGCCGCAATGCGGCTTCTGGCCATGTATTTATACCGCCGCGGGCGCGAATTTCTTTCCACTGGATCATGGCCAGACCGAATTGACCTTCTTCAACAAAGCCTTGCCCCATGTAAGAGCGCGCCAAAAGGTTGTCGGGGTCCTGCGCAATGGCCTGATCATAATAGGCATTGGCAAGGGACCGGTTGCCCCGCTTGCGATGGGTAAAGCCCCAATAGGTCAAAACCCGCGCAGCGTTTTGGTCGCTCATGGCCGCCAGTACCGCCTGGGCATCCTCATTGCGTCCGGCATAGGCCAGCTCGCGCACCGCATCAAACAACCCGTCCTGGTTGAGAGAGGACTGCTTGGGGCGCACGCAGCGGCCCTTTTCCTCATCCCAGACCTTTTTGCCTTTGCAGGTTTTTGTCGTGTCTGTGGGTTTGGGAGGGGTCCAGTCATTGTCACCAGCCGCGAAGGCCGCAACAGGCAGGGCTAGGGCCGCGGCAAGAACGAGAAAACGCATGAAAAAAACTCCGACTGGTTTGAATTGCCCCCAGTATAGCCCCAAAAGGTCGCCGCTGCGAAGAATCATCGAAATGGGGACTACTCACGTTGCTGTGATTTGCTGCGATCCGGGGCAGCGGGGAACAAAAAAAACGCCCTGCTGTTCAGGCAGGGCGTCTCTGGTATAGGATCTATTGTTTCGGGTCTGGCCAAAGGGGCTAGGCGCCAAACACCCGCTTAAAGATCGTATCAACGTGCTTGGTGTGATAATCCATGTCGAATTTTTCCTCGACACCCTGTTCGCCGAGGGCCGCAACCACTTCGGCGTCCGCCAGCAGCAACTCGCGGAAATCAAGGCGCTCTTCCCAGACTTTCAAAGCGTTGCGTTGCACCATTGAATAGGCATCTTCCCGCGAAACACCGGACTGTGTCAGCGCCAGAAGAACCCGTTGGCTCATCACCAGGCCAGGAAACTTATTCATGTTGTCCAGCATGTTGTCGGGGAAGACCAGCATCTTCTCAATAACACCTGTCAGCCGCGCCAGGGCAAAGTCCAGCGTGACACAGCAATCGGGGCCAATGGCGCGCTCAACAGAGGAATGCGAGATATCGCGCTCGTGCCACAGGGCGACGTTTTCCATCGCCGGGATCACGGCAGAGCGCACCAGACGGGCCAGACCAGTGAGGTTTTCCGTCAGAACGGGATTCTTCTTATGCGGCATGGCGGAAGAGCCCTTTTGCCCCATCGAGAAGAATTCCGCGCCTTCCAGTACCTCGGTGCGCTGCATGTGGCGGATTTCGGTGGCGACGTTTTCGATCGACGAGGCAATGACGCCGAGGGTGGCAAAGAACATGGCATGCCGGTCACGCGGAATCACCTGGGTCGAAATCGGCTCGGGGCTCAGGCCCAGCTCGGCACAGACGTGCTCTTCGACAGCGGGGTCGACATTGGCAAAGGTGCCGACAGCGCCCGAAATAGCGCCGGTTGCGATTTCTTCACGGGCCAGTTTCAGACGTGCCAGGTTGCGGTCCATTTCGGCATAAAACCGCGCGAATGTCAGACCCATGGTGGTGGGCTCTGCGTGGATGCCATGGCTGCGGCCAACACGGACAGTGTTTTTGTGTTCCAGCGCGCGTGTTTTCAGCGCGGCCAGCAGGCCTTCCATATCCTTGATCAGGATATCCGAGGCGCGCACCAGCTGGACATTGAAACAGGTGTCCAAAACGTCGGAAGAGGTCATGCCCTGATGCACAAAGCGGGCCTCTTCAGAGCCCACATGTTCCGCCAGATGGGTGAGAAAGGCGATGACGTCATGCTTGGTGACGGCTTCGATTTCGTCGATGCGCGCGACATCAAATTCCACATCCTTGGCTTTCCAGACCGCGTCGGCGTTTTCACGGGGGATGACACCGAGGTTGGCCATGGCCTCGCAGGCATGGGCCTCAATCTCGTACCAGATGCGGAACTTGGTCTCGGGCGACCAAATGGCGACCATTTCGGGGCGTGAATAGCGAGGGATCATGGGCGAAAGCACCTTTATGGGAGTGTCCAGTTGATACCGCGGGTCATAAGCGAGGTGAGCCCATTGGGCAAGTCTGGCCGGGCTTTGGTGGAAAATGTCGCAAAAGGCACGGATTGCTGGCAGGCCCTGGCTACCCGATGGCTAGCTTTAGATGGCAAACTGGCCGTTCGTCAGGACGTCATGGGCTCACTTGCCAGTGTTGTGGTGACCTTAGAGCTGTGTTCAAGAGTGCGATGCACCGGGCATTTATCGGCGATCTCCAGCAGTTTGGCGCGCTGATCGGCGTCGAGTGGGCCACAGATCCGAATGGTCCGGGTGAAATGGTCTATTTTTGCAGGGCCCGAAGGCTGCGCATCCTGCGCGTGTACTTTGTCATGACAGACATCAACGCTGATGCTTTCCAGCGGCCAGCCTTTGCGGCGGGCGTACATTCGCAGGGTCATCGATGTGCAGGCCCCGAGGCCAGCCGAGACAAAACCGTAGGGTGACATGCCCCTGTTGGTGCCGCCATAGGCCAAAGGCTCATCGGCAAAGGCGTGATGATGCGGGCCTGACTGAATGTCTTGCAAAAACCCTGCCGGATCGGCCTCGCTCACTCGTAAAATTCCCTCTGGTGCTCCGGGGGGCGGGGCAGGTGGGCTTAGATCGATATAGCGGCTGGCCCAGGCCGAAATGACCTCGGCGGCATATTCCGCATCCTGTGCCCGGGTGATCAGGTGATCCGCGTCATCCAGAGTGACAAAGCTTTTGGGATGTTTGGCGGCGGAAAATATCTCAGAGGCGTTGTCGATGCTGACCGTGGCATCGCGCGGCGCATGCATCACCAAAAGAGCGGCGTGCAGCTCTGCAATGGCGGGGGCCAGGGCTTCGGCGGTGATATCTTCGACAAAGTCACGGCTGATCACAATAGGACGCCCCCCCAGACTGACCTCAGCCTGCCCCTTGGCATTGATTTCCGGCAGGGCGGCGTCAAAATGGTGTGACACATGGCCAGGATCAAAGGGGGCGCCCAGGGTGACGACGCCTTTGACTGAGGGAATACCCGCACGCGCACGCAGCACAGCCGCCCCGCCCAATGAGTGCCCAATCAGCAAGGCGGGCGCCATGCCGCGCCCGGTCAGGTACTGCGCGGCGGCGACCAGATCCGCGACGTTTGAGCTGAAGGTGGTATTTGCAAACTCGCCTTCCGAATGCCCCAGTCCGGTAAAGTCAAAGCGCAGCACTGCAATGCCCATGGCGGCAAGACGCCCAGCAATGCGGCGGGCGGCAGGGATGTCTTTGGAGCAGGTGAAGCAATGGGCAAACAGGGCCGTCGCCAGCACAGGTCCGGTGGGCAGATCCAGCCGCGCCGCCAGCATTTCGCCAGAATGGCCTTTAAAGGTAATGGGCTCTGTCGGCATGGCGGCGGCCTCTTGGGTTGCTACGTGGCTAACAGTGCGCATGCCGTGCCGCTCAGGCAAGTGACCTGCAAGAAACGTCACGCGAAGGTGATACAGAGCGAGAGGCACCACAGCTTGCTGGTCTCTTATGCTGCGCCCACATCAGCAAGGCGTTGCAAGGGAGCCAATGCGCAATTTGGCTGGGCTGTCGTCATTTCTGTTTCAGCATGAAACCGCCGGTTGCGACAGCCGACGGCCAGTTGTGCAATTGCGGCTCTATGGAACAGCCAGTAGGTTGCGGTGCTATGAAACCACTCATATTCCTCATGGGCCTAGCCTTTCCTGCCGCTGCAGTGGCTCATCCGCATGTCTTTATTGATACTGGTTTTACGCTGGAATTTGACGATAACAACCGGCTGAGCCAGATTAAGGTCACCTGGCAATATGATGAATTTTATTCTCTTTTGATCACCGAGGACCTGAAACTGGACGGCGACGGTGACGGCGTGCTGACCTCGGATGAAAACGCGCGTCTGATCGGTTTTGACACCAACTGGGATGAAGGCTTTAACGGAGATCTTGAGGTTCAGGGCGCGGGTATGCTGTTGCCTCTCTCTGGGCCTCTCTCGGCCACCACAGAGCTGAAAGACGGGCGTATTGTCAGCAGCCACATTCGGCAACTGCAGCAGCCGGTCGCGATGCAGGCCGGGCCCTTTTCCCTCAAGGCATTCGACCCTTCCTACTATACGGCCTACGAGATCAAGCTGCCGGTGACGCTGTCCCCGCATCTGCAGGGGCTGTGCCTGCTGGAACGGATCGAGCCGGATATCGCAGGCGGGTTGGCGCAGATGCAGGCGCAATTGCTGCGGCTGGATGCAAATGCCGACCTGGAAGAAAACGACATTCCGCTTATGGGGGGGGCCTTTGCCACCGAGATTTTGGTGACATGCCCAGAGCTTTGAAACTGCTGCTGTTGATCGCGACAAGCCTTGGCCTGTGCCTTTTGCTGTGGTGGCTGTCTTCGGGGTTGCTGGCGCCGCTTGGGGACTGGGCCGCGCAGGAGCAACGTGGCTTTCAAAACAGGATCGCCGGTGCCTTGCGCGCGCTGCGGGCGGGACAGTCCGGCGCGCTCTGGGTGTTGGTTCTGGTGTGTTTTGCCTATGGGTTTTTTCACGCCATCGGACCCGGGCACGGCAAGGTTTTGATCGGAGGCTACGGTCTGGCGCGCCGGGTGCCCTGGTTGCGCCTCAGCCTTGTGGCGCTTTTGTCCAGCCTCGGTCAGGCGGTGACGGCGGTTGTTTTGGTCTACGGGGCGATTTCGCTGCTGCAACTTGGTCGCGACAGCATGATCGGGCTTGCCGAGAAAACCATGGCCCCCATTAGCTATGCGGCAATTGCCGCAATTGGCATGTGGTTGCTGTTGCGCGGCATGCGTAAGCTGTTGCGACGCAAAGCCCAGAGCCAGGCGTGCGGGCATGACCATAGTGATCATACCCACAGCCTGCAGCAGGGCAGCGAGACTGTTCAAACCTCACATGAGGTCTGCGACGACTGTGGCCATCGACACGGCCCCAGCCTCGACGAGGTTGAGGGCCTGCAGAGCTGGCGCGAGGCTGCCGTGTTGATCGCGGGTATTGCGGCGCGTCCCTGTACGGGCGCGCTGTTTGTTCTGATCATTACCTGGCAAATGGGAATTGCCCTGGCAGGGATCGCGGGGGCCTTTGCCATGGCGCTTGGCACCGCTTCGGTCACTATTGCGGTTGGGCTGGCAGCCCTTGGTCTGCGCGGCAGCGCGCTGGCACTTTTCTCAGGCTCTGGCCGCCTGGCACAGGTGGTGCCGCTGCTTGAAATCTGTGCCGGCTTTCTCATAGCACTTATTGCATCGTCTCTGTTGCTTCGGGCCCTGGGTTAGCCAACCGGCGCAGATCGCATTGGGGGGCGATCTGTCCGAGATCCCTTGCTATGTATAGGCTAAAACAAGACCAGAGAGCTTTTATGATTCTGCAAAAATCCCTCCCCCACAATCCGTTAGAAACCGTGAAGCTTCCGGGCATCAAACCGCTTGATCTGGTGGATTGGCTAAAGCCAGATGATGCCTTTGCCGGGCAGATGTCGAAACGGGCGCAGTTGCTGGCGCAGAGCCGCGAGGCGGTTTTGCAGATGGCGCCAACTGCGGCCGTTGCGGCACAAGAGCTGTTGGAGATGGTGCTTGATCACCGCTATGATGGCGCGCGTCATCAGGTGACGCGACCGGATGGGGTGGAGATCGCAATTGACTGGCAAGACCCTCTGGCGACGCTTGGTCTGATCTGTCAGGAGGATTTTTGTCTTCTGGAGCGTCCGGAAGGAAGTTCGGAGCATGTGCTGACGGGCGCTGTGTTGTGCTTTCCTGCAAGCTGGACCCTGCGCGAGAAATTCATGCGTCCGCTCATTGGCATTCACCACACTGTCGACAGCTATGATGCAGGCCTTGCAGTCCGGGTTCAGCGCTTGTTTGACGGGGTGCAGGTGGGGCGACCCATGTGGCGTTTCAACGCGCTTTGGTATCAGTCACCAGAGCTGTTTTCGCCAAGAGCTGAGAGTGACCCACGTGATCACAGCCACGGGGAAGACGCGCCCTATATGCGCAGCGAGCAGCAGGTCATCCTGCGCCTGCCACGAACTCGGGCTGTCGTTTTCTCAATCCACACCTATATGCTGCACCGGGATGATGTGACGCGGCAGTGGGGCGTTGAGTAGTTTCAGGCCAGCAAGGCGTGACGAGCAGACAACGCCCATGTCAGCCACCCCAGTGGGGGATGGCTCCGGCATGACACTGTGTTTTAGGGCATCAGCACTCGGGCGGCGGCCTGAACCATGCCCGAGCCATGCAGGAATAAGACAACCATTGCGGTTATCAGTGCCCGTACCGAAAGCACAAGGTCGATGCTGCGCACTGCATTGAGCGTGGCCGAAATCAGGGCGCGGGGAATGGCAAGCAACCAACTCAGGCGGCTCTTGCCAAAGATGGATTGATAGGTGGTTGCCGCCTGCTGATTGTGCGCGGGCAACTGCCTGTACTGGCGGGTCGTATGGTGGACCTTTTGGCGGGCCATAGGGTGGGCCATAGAGTGGGGAAGATGCATCTGGATCTGGTCGCAATGCTGCTCCAGTACCGTGGTGGCATCCTCAACCGATCCAAATCGCATCTGGCCACGGCTCCGTTCCGCCTCTGCCTCGGCGCGCGCCTCGTCGGCCATTTTAAGACGAGCCGTTGCCGCTGACAGGCGACCCGCTGGTTTTTGCGCGCCCGGCCTTTCAGCAACGAGGGTCGCAGCTGACCACCTGTTTTGGGGTGCTGAGGCCTGCGGTGCTTGGAGATCTTTTACCCTGTCCGGTGAGACTGCAAGAGCCTGTTCAAGCAAGGCATAAGGGGCCAGATCTTGTGGCTGTGCCGGATTTTGTTGTTGTGACTGTGGTTGGCTCGTTACCAGAGCAGCTGAGGCGGCGGGTGGCTGTGTTTCGACATCGGCCACAGGCTCAAAGGCGCCAAGGAAGTCTTTGGTCGTCAGCGCTTTTGCGGTGTCCTGCCAGAAGATGACCAGAGGATCCAAGGTCTCTGTCAGACGCCTCAGTATCATGGCGAGAAGAATTTCAGAAATCTCTGTATCGCAGCCAGTCGGGAAATTCGGCGTCATGACCAGCTCGATATAAGCTGTAGGCGCGGGAAGTCCCTGTGGTGTGCGCACTCCCAGCCGCAGCGGGATACGCCGCAGCCGCAGGGTTACCTTGTATTGATCACAGTCCAGCCCGATCCGATGCGGATCTCGGGCATTGATCTGAAGTGCAGGATGGCCGAATTCTTCCAGCGTATCCAGCAGCTCAGTCAAGGCCTGTGTCAGTTTCTCTTCGCTGCGATGTTCAAATCCCAGCTTGCCTTTAAAGTTTTCAACCTGTGCCACCGTCAGGGTCCTCCGTTCGGGTTGCTCTGGGTAAACAATAAGAGGCGATCTGGCTCAAAAGTGAGGCAATGAGAGACAATTGATGAAGGAATATTCAGATTTTGGCTTGAGAATGTGTTTTGATTAAAGTTGAATAAAAACAAAAGTTTATACGGCATTGTTGCCTCTAGGGTATCCGAAATCAGGCAGCAAGGAGGCAGGTGTCGGCCACTTTGATGCCTTATCCTTTACAATTGACACGCGAGGCCGGGATTGTTGCGAGCGGGCTCTGACCCCTGGCTCTGCTGCTTTGGCGCAGCGTGACCTTTTAGGAGCCGTCGCTGGGGTTTTAGGGGGCTATTGGTCGATCTGGCGTCCCATAATGGCAAGCGACTGCTGATATACCGTGGCTGCATTCCATTGTTTCAGCACTTGGTAATTTACTTGCCCTTCCTGATAGCCCTTGCCGCGCCTCCAGCCTTGCTTTTTCAAATAGTATGCGGTGGAGGCGAGAGCGTCGGCTTGCGAGTAGAAATTGACCTGGCCGTCACGATCCCAGTCCACACCGTATTTGAGGGCATTGCCGGGCAAAAATTGGGTATGTCCAACCTCGCCGTGTTTGGCGCCCAGGGTGGCGCCGGTAATCGCCTTCTGATCAACCAGTTTCAGCGCGCCCAGGGCATGGGGCTCAAAAAACGCAGAGCGCCTGCAGTCATATGTCAGGGTGACGATTGCGGACACCACCTTGCTGTCGCCCATGAAATTGCCAAAGGCGGTCTCCATGCCGTGGATCGCAATCAAAATACCTGCGGGCACACCGTATTTGCGCTCCAGTGCGGCATAAAACTCGGGGTTGCGCGCCTTTCTCTTGCGCCCCTGCGCCACAATGGTGGTCGCGCCGCGGATCTGCATGAATTTCTCAAGACTGTAGCGAAAGCTCTTTTGGTTGCGGTCGGCTGCAATGGTCCGGCTGGCATATTGCGCCTGTGACAAAGCCGTCAACCCCGCAGCCTTTACCCCGTTGCGCCGGGCGGTATTGGCAAAATCAGCCTTCCAGGATTCAAATCCGGCCGCAGTATTGCCGCAGGGGGCAGCACCTGCGGGCAGAGCGTAGCAGACGAGGCTCAGCCCTAGGCTCAGGCTAAGGGTGGCGGCAAGGGCGGTAGACGTAAAAAGGCGCATGAAATATCATCCTGAAAATAGGGCGTAAAAGAACTGGCAGGCTCAGCATATCGCGCAAGAATGCGACAGCCAGCGGGAAAATCAAGGCGCTCTTCCCAGTTTCATGGGGCTTTGGTCAGGCAAAAGCCTCGGCTGCAGACAGCGCAAGCCCATCGGCAACGGCGGTCATAGCATTGCGGTTCTCGACCTGGGCATTGGGGAACAACCTGCGCAACGAGGCGTCGAGAGAGGTCAGTAGGGACGAGCCGCCCACCATCACCAACCGGTCAATGCGGTCGGGCGAAACATCGGCTTTTGACAGGGTTTCAGCGGCACTTTGGCTGATGGCTACCATCATGGAGGCCAGGCTTAGCTGCATTTGAGCGGGCGAAAGCGGCGCCGAGAGGCCACGCTCGAGGATCCTAAGGTCGATACGGGCGTCACTGGCGCTTGCCTCGTTCGCCTGAATCTTGCCGCGCTCAACGGCAAAGGCCAGATCATGGCCCAGCTCGTCTTCCAGCACGGAAACCAATCGGTTGAGCTTTTGAGGTTCTGCGGCATATTTGGCTAGCTCACGCGCGGCCCGGCGGCTGTCGGCAGCATAAAGAAAGGGGATCATCTGCCAGGTCGCCAGGTCATTGAACAGCCGGTTGGGAGCGGGCAGGGTATCCTTGCCAAAGGCATTGCGGATCTGGCTGCCACGTCCCAGCAGTGGCATCACGTGGTCGATGCTGATCTGGCGGTCAAAATCGGTGCCGCCGAGCCGGAGGCCATGTGAGCCCAGAATATGTGTGCCACCCGTGCTGTCCTGCTCGAACAGGGTGAAATCCGAGGTGCCGCCGCCGATATCAACAATCAAGCCCAGTCCTGCTGCGGGCGCCGCCGAGCGCACAGCAGCCTCTGGCTCATAGAGAAACCGCACATCCTCAAAGCCCGCAGCCAGGTAGCAGTCGCGCAGATCGATCTCGGCCTGCGCATCGCGGGCAGGATCACTGCTGTGGAAATGAACCGGCCGGCCAGACAGCGCATGGGTGAATGTCTGATGCGTCGCGGCCTCGGCGCGGGATTTTATCTCGGCCAGAAACTGCGCGATGATGCGAATAAAATCGGTGCTTTGGCCATTGATCCGGCGCTCTTCGCGCAGCAGGGGCGTGCCAAGCAGGCTTTTGAGCGCGCGCATAAAGCGGCCCTCGTCGCCATTGATCAGCGCCCGGGTCGCACTGCGGCCAATCCGCATCGGGCGTTTGGGCTCAAAAAACACCGCCGTAGGCAGGGTGGTCTCGCCTGGCTCCATCTCGACCAGCCAGGGGCGCTCGCCAACGGCTATTCCCGCGGCAGAGTTGGAGGTGCCAAAGTCGATACCAAGGGTCAAAGGCGCTGAGTTTGAGTGGGACATGGCAGTGGTTCCTGTAGCGGTCGGTCGAACGCGCCTCATTATAGAGAGGGCGCGCAGGCTTCAAGAGGGAGCAGCGACGCGGCTGCAGGACAGCACAAAAAAAAGAGCGCCCCAGGGGAGCGCTCTTTGGTCTTTTAGTCGTTCCGCTGAGATTAGCAGCTGTAGTACATGCCGTACTCTACTGGGTGCGGTGTGTGCTCATAGGTCTGAACTTCTTCCATTTTCAGAGCGATATAGCCTTCGATCTGATCTTTGGTGAAGACGTCGCCCTGCAGCAGGAAGTCGTGATCGGCTTCCAGGCATTCCAGTGCTTCGCGCAGCGAGCCGCAAACTGTTGGGATATCAGCCAGCTCTTCTGCAGGCAGGTCATAGAGGTTCTTGTCCATGGCCTCACCGGGGTCGATCTTGTTCTTGATACCGTCAAGACCAGCCATCAGCAGCGCTGCAAAGCAAAGGTAGGGGTTGGCGGCCGGATCAGGGAAACGGGCCTCAACGCGCTTGGCTTTGGGGCTTTCGGTCCATGGGATGCGAACGCAGCCAGACCGGTTACGGGCCGAATAGGCGCGCAGAACGGGAGCTTCAAAGCCAGGGATCAGACGCTTGTAGCTGTTGGTCGCCGGGTTGGTAAAGGCGTTCAGGGTCTTTGCGTGCTTCAGGATGCCGCCGATGAAATACAGCGCTTCATCAGAGAGATCAGCATATTTGTCGCCAGCAAAGAGCGGCTTGCCGTCTTTCCAGATCGACATGTTCACGTGCATGCCGGTGCCGTTGTCGCCGTAGATTGGCTTTGGCATAAAGGTCGCGGATTTGCCGTAGGCGTGGGCCACGTTGTGGATCACATATTTGTATTTCTGCAGCTCGTCGGCCTGTTTGGTCAGGCTGTCAAAGATCAGACCCAGCTCGTGCTGGCAGGAGGCAACCTCGTGGTGGTGCTTGTCCACTTTCATGCCCAGACGCTTCATGGTCGACAGCATTTCAGAGCGCAGGTCCTGCGATTCGTCAGTGGGGTTCACCGGGAAATAGCCGCCTTTGAGGCCAGGGCGGTGGCCCATGTTGCCCATTTCATACTCGGTGTCGGTGTTCCAGGAGGCGTCGGAGGCGTCGACCTCGTAGGAAACCTTGTTGATCGAGTTGGAGTAGCGCACGTCGTCAAACAGGAAAAATTCTGCTTCGGGACCCATATAGGCCACATCACCAATGCCAGAGGCCTTCAGGTAGGCTTCGGCTTTTTGGGCAGTACCACGTGGGTCACGCTCGTAGGATTCGCCTGTGTCGGGCTCAACGATCGAGCAATGGATGCAGATGGTTTTCTCGGCGTAGAACGGGTCAACATAGGCCGAGGTGGTGTCAGCCATCAGTTTCATGTCGGAGTTTTCGATCGATTTCCAGCCAGCGATGGAGGAGCCGTCAAACATGAAGCCCTCTTCGAGGAAGTCTTCGTCGACCAAATCTACATCCACGGTCACGTGCTGCAGCTTGCCGCGCACATCGGTGAAACGGATGTCGACATAGGCCGCATCCTCGTCTTTGATCATCTGGAGAACTGCGTCTGTGCTCATTCCCTTGGTCCTTCTGATTTTAATGTCAGGTAATTCGGTGGTTTACAGCGCGTCCGTGCCGGTCTCGCCGGTACGAATACGGATGGCTTGCTCGACGGGGGAGACAAAAATCTTGCCGTCGCCAATCTTGTCTGTTTTTGCGGCATCGATGATGGCCTCAATGGCAGCTTCGACCTGATCGGCCTCAAGCACTACTTCGATTTTTACCTTTGGCAGGAAGTCGACGACATATTCTGCACCGCGGTAAAGCTCGGTATGGCCTTTCTGACGGCCAAAACCTTTTACTTCGATCACAGAGAGGCCCTGAACGCCGACATCCTGCAGCGCTTCCTTCACCTCGTCCAGTTTGAACGGCTTGATGATGGCTTCGATCTTTTTCATCCCTGGGCTCCTCACAACCTTGTCGAAGCTCGTCAGATCATTTCTTAATGGCGACGACAATGCGCTGTGCTGTCTCAGGTAGGGTAGCGCTATGATTTTGACCGGTGGTGATTAAAAAATAGGCTAGACGCACAAATATTGCGCAAAATTGAATCGCCAGATCTGAAGGACGAGGAGAGCCCTCATGACAGAATTGCTAACAGCCGCCCAGATGCGCGCCATCGAACGCGCAGCCATCGAGTCTGGCGATGTCACGGGGTTTGAGCTGATGGAGCGGGCAGGCGCTGGTGTGGTCGAGGCAATTTTTGAGGAATGGCCAGAATACCAGACTGCACCTCAGAGTGCTGCCGTCCTATGTGGGCCGGGCAACAATGGCGGAGATGGTTTTGTGGTCGCACGGCTGCTTGCCGCCAAAGGCTGGACCGTGAAGCTGTTTCTGTATGGTGATCCGGAAAAACTGCCTCGGGACGCGCGCACAAATTATGATATTTGGATCGCTGACAATCAGGCCGAGGAGCTATCAGAAAGTAGTTTTCGCGCTCATCCTTGTGAATTGTATATAGACGCTCTGTTTGGGACAGGGCTTACCCGCCCACTTGAGGGCGAAGCGCGTGCCGTTATCCGGCATATGTCCGGTATCAACGGCGACCACTATGTTGATCAAACCGTTGCTATCGACGCACCATCCGGGCTCTGTCTCGACAGTGGGCGCTGGTTGACCGGGGTGCCGGCCGATATTGAAGCAACACTCTCCATGATTCCTGAGCAGTTTCGCCACCCAATTGCGGCGCCGCAAGAGCCTGCGCCACGACCTCAGGCGCGTTTGACAGTGGCTTTTGAGTCTCCAAAAATTGGCCACTTTATCGCGGCTGGCCCAGTGCATTGCGGGCGCGTTGTTGTCAAAGATATCGGTTTGGAAAACTGGCGTTGTTTTGCGCCTCGTACGGACGGGAAGCCTAGGTTTGTTTTGAGCCAGAATGGTCCTGTGGGTATGTTGCGCCCGGCCAAGGTCCGGCTGACAGGGCAGGCGCCGATCGTGCAGGATCTTCGCAACAAGACGTTCCATCGGTGGAGCACTGACGCGTGGCTGGATAAACGCAGCGGGTCGCATAAATTCTCCCATGGACACGCTCTGGTCCTATCCGGCGGTCACGGCAAGACTGGCGCGGCACGCTTGGCGGCGCGCGGTGCCCTGCGCATCGGCGCCGGGCTGGTAACGCTGGGCTCGCCACGCTCGGCGATGTATGAAAATGCCGCTCACCTGACCGCGATCATGCTGCACCAGATTGATGGTGCGCATGGGGTAAGTGAGCTGTTGGAGGATAAGCGCATCAACGCGCTCTGTCTGGGGCCCGGGCTTGGGCGCGGCATGGATACGCAAGCCGTCGTGATCGCAACACTAAACGAGCTGCGGCCCACCGTGCTGGACGCCGATGCTCTTACTCTGTTTGAGCGCAACCCACAGGTATTGTTCGATCTTTTGCATGACAGATGTGTGCTGACGCCACACGGCGGTGAATTTTCCAAACTGTTCCCGGACCTGGCCGAAAAACTGGCCACCCCGGCGACAACCGGCCCAGCTTACTCCAAGGTTGATGCCACCTGTGAGGCCGCCGCCCGGGCTGGCTGCGTTGTGCTCTATAAAGGAGCCGATACAGTCATTGCAGCGCCGGACGGGCGCTGTTTGGTCAACGCGGCCCAATATGAGCGTGCCGCGCCCTGGCTGGCCACTGCTGGATCTGGAGATGTCTTGGCCGGGTTCATCACCGGGCTTTTGGCGCGTGGGCTTTCGCCCCTGCAGGCAGCAGAGACCGGTGCCTGGCTACATGTAGAAGCGGCACTGGAGTTTGGCCCCGGTCTTATTGCCGAAGACCTTCCAGAGCAGCTTCCGACACTGTTTCGCAGGTTGAAAGCCTAGCCAGCTACTTTAGCATTTTTGGGCTTGATTTAGGGCGTTTTCAAGGAAGAGTGCCGCATTGGGATTGGGGCGCGACTGCGGAGAGTATGCCAGCCCAAGTCCGGTTGCATATATGATGTGGGGCGGGTCAAGCTGCGCAATGCTCGGCTTTGTTTCGCGCGCGGCCGAATCGCGGATAGAGGCGTGATCTGCTACGGACGCTGCGGGCCACGCCTTGCCGGGCCATGTCATGTCGCGCCTACACAACGCCCTTGAACGCCCGGATCGCATTCGGTACGACCTTACTCTATTGGCTACGCGGCCTGATTTCAGATTTTCTGGTCGCGCTATTTCTTCTGTGATGTGAGTAATGGGTTGAATTTGAACAGATTGTTGCGCCTCGGCATTCTTGTGCCGTAAGTGAAATTAGCGCTCGCATCCGGTTGCAAGCTTTGCTATCCACTGGCAGCACGCAAAGAGTGATTTGCGGGCTGTGCGGGTGTGGCGGAATTGGTAGACGCACCAGATTTAGGTTCTGGCGCCGCGAGGCGTGGGGGTTCGAGTCCCTTCACCCGCACCACTTTGATTTCAAACAAAAAATCCAACTTTGGTGCAGCGCTTCAAAAGCGACCGTTCTAAAAGTTTCCCAGTCGGTTTCCCGTTTTCTCGTTACGTTCATGTTCTGGTCCTGCGCGCTTGCGCCGACTGTGAAAGGCGCTTCTGATTGGCTTGATTCCGGTACTTCTTGACCATCTCGAGAGTCTTGTGTCCCGTTACTGCCTGGATCTCACTGTCACTTGCTCCAGCTTCTGCCAGATGCACCGCTGCGGTGTAGCGCCACCCGTGGATCACGAATGCCTGCGCGTCAATTTCTTCGCGAACTGCCATGACACGCTGTTGGATGGTTCTCTTGGCCACCCCTTTGTGCAGGGACTGAGCGATGATGTAGCGTCCCTTGCGAGGTAGGTTGTCCAGATATCGGCTCAAGAAACTAGGGCATGCAACCCATAGCCGGGTCGCCGTTTTTTCCTGAACTACGGAAATGAATTGGCCATCGTAATGCTCCCATTCCATAGCAATCAGGTCACCAATCCGTTGGCCGGTACCGATGCCCAGCATATAGGACGTCATTTCCCATTCGAGGTTGTTTTGGCTGCAGTAGGATTCGAATGCACGCAACTTGACGTCTGGCCAGGGCTGATATTCGCCGCCTTTGAGTTTCTTCACTCCGCTGGCAGGGTTGATGGTGATCCATTCCATATCAATGGCATGGCGGGATATGATGCATATCATTTCCACCATAGCATTCGCCTTTCGCCAAGTGTCAGCGTAGGCATCTCGAGCCGCAATGACGTCTCTCCGCCGAAGCTTGGTGAAATCCTTCGGTCCGTTTTTCTGGCGGATAAGTTCAAGGGTGCGCCGGTACTCCTGTTGCACGCGAGGTTTTCGATCTTTGAACTCCGGTGTCTGGTAGTAGCTGGCAATCAACGCTTCAAACGTGGTTTTTACTACCTTCTTTGATCGCCCAGACCAGATTGCCCAATACGCCTCGTCAAATTCCGGACTGTCTGGGTTGCTGGGCAGTCGATGATAGGTCTCACCGCGTCGAAAATAGTACTAGGTTCGCCCTTTGACGCTCTTGGTCGTGACGTACTGTCGTTCTAACTTCTTCACCATGAGAACTCATCTTCGTTCATTGCATCGCCATTTAGCACTGCCTCAAGGTCAGATACCCGCCATCTTTCAAAGTCTCTGGTTATCCTTACAGGTGAAGGAAGAGAGCCGGATTTTACGAGGCGCCTGAATTCTAGAGGGGCCATGTCCATCATTTTGGCTGCGGTCTTTTCTGCAACTGCAATTGGGGAAATTCGTCCCATAGGGTTCTCCAGAAAACGGCGGCGGTTGATGACTGAGCGGTATTATGCGGCGCGGGTCGCATAGAGATGGGAGGCATGGCTTCCCCATTGATCAGCCATGGCGGCCGCGATACCGGGGAAGAACTTGCTGCGCAGCTTCCAGCGTTCTGCGCCCGGGCTGGCCTTGTGCACCGTGCGCGAGAGGTCGAG
The DNA here is from genome assembly GCA_965641885.1 of Phaeobacter sp. SH40. GTDB lineage: Bacteria > Pseudomonadota > Alphaproteobacteria > Rhodobacterales > Rhodobacteraceae > Pseudophaeobacter. The sequence goes on from OZ282574.1 coordinate 1,925,614, forward strand.
CCGTCAAGGGTGCCTGTTGCGGCTAGAGGTGGCAGGCCACGCAGCCAGAAACAGGTTCTCTTGCGCTTATTGTCTGGCCCTCTGGATCGGTAGCAAACTGCCAAGTTTGCACTGTCTGCGCAGGGGGGCGATAATCCTGGATCCGCTCTTTCGCATGCTTGTGCATGACGGGGTTCTCAACTGCTACACGGGGGATGTGTCTAAGCAAAGCGAAAGAAGTCATCTACAGATCAAAACACCTCTCAATTTTTGTGCCCTCGTGGGGCCTAAAGTGGCCATCGGATCCACGTGCAAAAACCTACGACCCTGTTCGAGACCTAATGCCAGCTCAAAACAATTTGGCGCGTCATACGCTGCCAAAGCACATCAATAACTGCCATATAGCCTCTCTGTTAGCCTTGGCGAAAACCTGATAACCCTTTCTTATTCTGGCAGGGACTTTGGAGATGAGATATGGATCGCGTAAGTTTCACTCAAATGAAAGATGGCACAAAGGAAGAGTATGAATTCCTGACAGCTCACGAGATCGACTATACCAAAGGTACCGCCGACCGGTTGCTACATGCTCTTGAGCATCTTGATGAGGGCCTTTCAGGATATCAAATCACCCGCTTGGGTCATTCGACGCAATCTGCAACCCGCGCCTGGCGCGATGGGGCGGATATCGATTGGGTAGTGTCGACTCTTTTGCATGATATTGGCGATATTTTTGCGCCGTATAATCATGACGAATATGCCGCGACCATCCTGAAACCGTTTGTACGAGAGCAATGCCGATGGTGCGTAGAAACCCACGGCGACTTTCAGATGTTATATTATGGGCAACATCTTGAGGGGTTCGATCAAAACAAGCGTGAGCGCCATCGCGGCGCGAAATATTTCGACGACTGTGCGGAGTTTTGTGAGAGGTGGGATCAGGCCAGTTTCGACCCCACCTATGACACTTTGCCGCTATCATTTTTTGCACCTATGGTACGAAAAGTGTTTGCGCGCAAACCCTACGATCCAGAGGTAATGCAAGCCCCAGATCAGCCCCTGACAGTGGCTCAAACGGCAACGGAACGCGCTGCTATATAGCCACGGTTTGGGGTTTGAATTCACCTTTCCAAATTGGGCCTCCCGCCGGGTGTGTAGGAGGTCCCTAACGCGTATTTCAAGACCCATGTCGAATTTCGATGGCTTCTGCAACCGCCAGTGTATCTTCGAGTTCGGCTCCTAAGTACCGGACGGTGCTGTCCATCTTCGTATGTTCCAACAGGAGTTGCACCGCACGTAAATTGGCTGTCAGATTATTAATTTGAGTGACTTTTGTGCGGCGCATTGAATGGGTCACGTAGTGCGCTCAAAAAATGCTCTATTTGTGTGTCACCATTTAGCGAGCAACTCAGACATACGTGAAAGCCCAAGTTCCAGCTTCGCAGAAGCCCCTCCACCGACTCCCATCCTGATGTGGTTAGAAAGCCCATAAGCGCTGCCCGGAAGCAAAAAGGTCTTGTAGGGATCCGCAAGAAGACGTTTTGCAAAACGGTCACCGTCGATACCTGCTGATAGCCGTGCCAATCCTATCAAACCGGCCTCTGGACGATGCCAAGACAGTTTTGGCTCGGATGTGATGTATTTATCCAGATATTCTAAGGTAGCAATGCTGTCGCGGCGGGCCTTCGCCAATGCCTTGCCAAGTCGGTCTGGGCGTAACGCAATTTCGGCTATTGCTTCGCCCAGAACGTTCATGATCTCGCTACTGTTTTCCCGTAGGATGATCGCGTCCATCACCATGTCTTTATCATTGGCAAATGAGCCAACCAGTACGCAGCCCTTGCAAACCCAGTGCCTTTGAAACGCTACCTGTGGTGATGCCCCGCTCGTAAATGCCGACAATTGAGGGGGCTCTTTCTGCGGTCCATTCGAGCCCAGCGTAAACTTCATCGACAATCAACCAAGCGCCAACCCTGTCAGCCATCTGCGCAATCCGGTGTAGATCCTGGGTGTTCAGCAGTTTACCTGTGGGGTTGTTTGGGTTGGTAAGGAAAATCAGTCGGGTTTTGTCGGTAATCAGGTTTTCAAGGTTATCCAATGGCAAATCCCAACCATTTGCCTCATCCCTCTTGACCAATTTGATCTTGGCTTGCCGCGCTTTGGCCAAGACTTCGATTTGCGGCCAACCTGGCGTTTCGGTGATGATTTCGTCCCCCGGCTGAACAAGCTGCATAAACGCCAGATAGTTTGCTTCTGCTGCACCTGCGGTAATAAGAACGTCGTCGGCCGTGCACTGACCAGTCAGGTTCGCTTGATCAATGACCCGTTGCCGTAACTCGGGTAAACCCCGGAAAGATCTAAGGTTCCAATCAAGTGACATTTCCGGATCGAGCTCATTCAAAAAGTCACCCAGCTTGGGCGATTCAGCCAGTGAAAATCCGATGAAAGCTTCTGGATCAGCTTCGGTGGTGTCGAGCAGGTATTGGAATAATGTGTGAATCTTGACTTTCATCTGGAACCCGTGCTGCATGAATGAAACATGAGGTGAACCCTATGCCAGCTAAGAATTTTTTGAAAGGAAGGCCTGTATCTTTGCATGTTCTGGATTACGGGTTGTTCAAGGTGCATGCGAATGATCGCATCATTGGCATTTGTGGATTTTTGATCCTTACTGACGCCGGTGAAGCTATCTTGGTCGATACTGGGTTTCCTAAGAAATACGCAGAGGACAAAGCCGCGGCGACCAAAGAGGACCGATTATTTGAGTTTGGAGAGGTTCTTGAATGCGAGTTGGCTAATATGCCGGCGCATCAGCTTAATCTCGCAGGGATTAAGCCGGATCAGATTGACTTGCATATCCTGACACATACTCACATCGACCATGTTGGAGGCCTTAACGATTTCCCCCAGGCACCAATTTTGGTGTCCGGCGCAGAACGGCGTTTGCCCAAGCCGCTTTACTGGGGCAATGTTCAACCGCTTGAGTGGCCTGATCAGGACTATCTGGTGATTGAGGGCGACGTTGAGATCGGCCCCGGCTTCCGCGTTTTTTCCGTGCCGGGGCATGCCCCGGGCCAATTGGCTTTGATGCTGGAACTGCCGAAAACGGGGCCCGTATTACTAACCAGTGACGCTATTTCACGCCCCGCAGAAATTGAAGAGAAATTCGCGGGGTCTTGGGATGAGCCCAAGGCGATTGCCAGTGCCGAACGGCTGATGCGACTGGCCAAAGATACTGGCGCATTTGTGATCTACGGCCATTCACCCGAGCAATGGCCAACGCTTAGAAAAGCACCCGAAGCCTACGACTAACGCACATCCCGCCCTTGGTTGAGAATAATAATATTGCCGCTGGAAATATCTCCAGCAGGTGAAATCAGAAAGCCAACCCAGTCGGCAACTTCACTTGGTTCCATTGCGCGCCCGTGCGGCATCTTCGAGATCGCCTGCTGCAATACATCTTCGGTCAATACGTCAAACAACGGTGTGACGGTCATAGCAGGAGCGATAGAATTGACGGCGATTTTATCCGTCGCATAGCGGCGCGCAAGATCCTTGGTCAACGTATCCATCGCCGCTTTGCTGGCGCGGTAATGTGGTGGGTCGAAGGCGTCAAAATTATAGGCCCCGTTCGATGAGATATTGACGATTTTGCGCACACCTGCGCGGCCCGCCATCAACGGGATGGCTTCTTGGCAGCAATAGAACATCGAGTTGAAGTTGATCGCCATCTGGCTGTCCAATTCCTGCGCCGGGATATTTGGGAAATCTGACATCAGGCAGGTGCCAGCATTGTTAACCAAAGCGTCCATTCCGCCGTGTTGGGCTTTGATAGTAGCGAATGCTTCTGCGACTGCAGTGTGATCTGTAAGGTCTACGGTTAAGCTGTTGAACCTTTTGCCGACAGAATTTGCCGTTTCCTCAAGCCGTTCAGCGGAGACGTCCAATCCAATCACCGTCAAACCATCTCGTACCAGCTTGTGGCATATCGCACGGCCCATTCCTCCCCCGGCTCCTGTAACGACACCGATTTTATCTGGCATGACGATCTCCAACCCCAACTTTTTTACACTGAAAAAATGTTAAGTTTGGATGGTCCAATTGTAAAGATAACTGGCCTATTGGTTTATCTCGATGGGTATAGCCATTCGTGGATTGTCAATATAACCGAGCATACGCTGCACGACGGTTGTCCTATAAGGTGGGGCAGGCACAGGACCGATAGTCGCCACTGCCCCCCAATGGCTATAAATGGATTTTGACTTCGTTGATGCGGACGGCTGCATTCTCGTTTCACCCAACAGAATGCTGCACAATCCACGAACGGCTGCTCTGACGGGCTGCACCGCAGCATTGTGTTAGCGCGTGAAAGGCCGGTGTGGGCCGTTCGTGACGGCGGCGATAAGGGCCGGAAACACCAGTTTAGTCCACTGAAGAATAGGCCACTTATCCCGTTCGGTATGGGTTGCCACCGGATCTTCCCAGTGGGTCAAAGTTACGCAGTTGCGGCCCTCAAAGCGGTATCCATCAGCGCCTTGATTTGTGATGTACCGGTCTGGGCGACGATGCGACCCAGTTCCTGATCCCCTTTCAGCACCACAAGTGTCGACCGGCGCGGGATGTTCATGCGTTTGACCAGTTCCGATTTGCCGTAGGCGTCCCAGTCAACGTCGACAAACGTAATCTTGGCCTCGTAGTCGGAGTTTTCTGATTTCAGCGTATTGATGACCCGTTCTTGGGCGGCGCAAGTGCTGCACCAGCTGGCTTTGAAGTCTAGAAACACGGTGTCTCCGGTCTTAAGGTGTTTTTCCACCAGGCCGGGTTCGTATTCCAGCGGGGCGGCGTTGGCGGCAAACGGCAAGGCGGCTGCTCCTGCGGTCAGGAAAAGAAAGTGACGGCGATCCATGAGTGGGCTCCTTTGAGCATTGTTACAAAGAGACGGAGAGATCGATCAACCAGGCAGGCAGGACGCCGATCAGCCAGGCCTCGATCACGTGGTGAAGGTTGAACAGTAACGCCAGTCCTACGGCGACAAAGGCCACCCCAAGAATAGGCCTGCTGCGGTGCGCCAGCGCGCGAAGTTGTGTATTGTAGCGCCCGACGGCGCCGCGGGTGCCATAGGCAAGACCAAGGATCAGCGTCGAGACACCTAAGGCAAAGAACACCATAATTGTGGTGGCGCGCAGAAGTCCCTCGCCCTGTGACGCAAGTGAGATTGCCCCGCCCAGTGTCGGACCAATACAAGGGCTCCAGACCGCACCCAGCAGCAGCCCACCAAGGAACTGCCCGCGCAGTCCGCCGCGGTCCAGCGTGTCGATTTGCGCATCAGCTTGCGAGGACAGGCCAGCCGTTGCTCCGGCTAGAACCGCCCCGGCCTGTGGCACCAAAAGCGCCAGCCCGAACAGCACCATCAGCCCGGCTCCGATCTTAGAGATCGTGTCGATGTCGACCCCCAGCACCTGTCCAAAAGCGGTGATACCCACGCCCAAACTCACAAATGACAGGCTCAACCCCGCGCACAGGGCTACCGGCCCAAAGCGACTGGATTGAAACGCGGTGGCGATCACAATAGGCAATACTGGCACGACGCAGGGGTTGATCAAGGTCAGCAGACCCGCACCGAATGCAAAAATTAATTCCATGAATGTCACTTAAGGCGTACCTTGATGCGCTGTCATCAAACGATCCAGTGACTTGGTTTCACATGGTCGTGGGGTTTGTGACAACTGCGTCCCATTTTAGGATTGCTGCGCATTGCATGGTCGGCAGCAATACGAAAGCTGTGCTGCAGCGCCAAGCCAATCAGCCAACGACAGGACTGGGTCGTTCGTGCTGATCGACACGAAGGGCGGTTTCCGGTCATTCGCTGCACCTGCGCGGATCAAACCACAGCGTGACGATAGCAGCCATTCATAGGCCGAAAGGCAATACAACTATGCTGCGCCTCGCACCAAGGGCAGCCATGCGCAGATTGCGACCTTTGCAAAGTCGAGTGACCGGTATTGATGTGACGTAGCCAAGACTGGTGGGCGCGGTGTTGAGGTTTCCCCAAACCAGTCGTTCAAAGTGCAACGCAGAAATTTTGGTGGTCGAGCGGCTTCTATGCGGGACTAAAAGTCCATTCGTTGGGCTCACGCCAGGACCAACTCATGCATAAAAAGTACACGTTATTATGATCTTATCTGTAGAAATCCGAGCGCACTCTCTCAGAGTTTTCGCTTTGGGTCGTCAATGTGTCCATCGCTTTGCCAATGTTAAAAGACGAGTCTTACCGACCGCCAATACTGAAGTTGGTTTAGGCACGGCCCCCGACAATTCAGCAATCCGTTCTGTTGAGGCAACCAAAAAGAAACTTTGCAAATCACATCAACAATTTGACCTACTGTAACTTCGAGGCAATATCTTCAGGTTTAGATCTTTTCATCGCCATTTATAGTCCTCCAACGCCCCAATTGTAAGGGCGGACCAGTTTTCCAGGAAGCTCAATAACAATGCGAATCTAACGCCAAATACGTTTCGCACAGCCATGCTTGCGAGCGTTTCTTTTCCCTTCTCCCTCGGCTTTGATTGGCTAAATCCGTCTGATATCAGGCGAACCGCAACCTCTCACCGATTTGCCCAGCAAAGCTTCGACTATGTCTTCAATTTTACGGATTTTCGTTGGCAGCAAGGCAAGGAAATGCTCCAATACATCAAGAGTGATCTGGCGTTAGCAACCTGGCAACCTGGGTAAATAGCGAAGCTCCTGGATCTCGGTGCAGCCTCGGGAGATTTTATGAGACAGACCTTTTTGACCTGCATGGTGATTGTCGGGCTAATTGCTCCCCTGCATGCAGAGGAAAATGCGACAGAGGCTGTGTCAAGAATTGACCCCGAAGCCGTGGCCTTGGTGACTGAGTTTGCGACCCATCTGGCGGCCCAGCGATCGATTCAGGTGAATTGGTTTGTGTCTTTTGACGAAGTCATCGACGGGCGAGAAAAGATAAACCACTTCCGCTCTGGGCAGGCTGTTGTCGCCCGGGACAAGGGCTATTACGCCTATGTGGAGCAAGAGGACGGCCAGCGAGAATTCTATTTCGACGGCGAGACGGTTTCGGTCATGCTGTTGGAGGAGAATGCCTATGTATCGCAGCCCTTTGACGGCAGCTTTACCGAACTGGCCGAAGCGATCTACCAAGAGCACGGTGAAGCACTGCCAGTCTGGCAGGTCCTGGTGCCGTCCGTCGCGGATGAATTGCTCGAAAATGTCACCTCTGCGACTTATCTGGGCAAACGTCGTATTGCCGGGCGGGAACTGCATCATCTGGCCTTGGCCTCTTACGAGGCGGATTTACAACTGTGGATCCACCTGGAAGAAGGAGCTGCGCCGGAACTGGTAATGCTGGTCGGAACAGACCCTTATGCGCAGGGTTGGCCACAGTACCGTGCCTATTTTACTGATTGGAATTTCACAGCGGATCTCGGTGATGAGTTCTTTGCATTCAGTCCAGCCGAGACTGCAACCCGCATGACCTGGCCAGTGCTGGATGTAACGGCTGGGGAGAAATAAAATGAAACGCATCATCGTCTGGATCTTAACATTTTCTATGTCGACTGCTTTTGGTCCCCTTCCTATTGGCTCCAATGGGTTTGGTATTGATCAGGCTGCAGCGCAGGCGCGCGGCGGAGCGAGAGGAGGGAACCGAGGTGGGTTTACGCGCCCTTCGCGAGGTCCTTCTGGAGGGGCACGGGCTCGCCCCTCTACAAGACCCTCTATTTCACGACCCTCAAGCCCCAGTACCCGGCCCTCGCGGCCGAATACTCGACCGTCTCACCCCACTACGCGGCCTTCGCGTCCTAACGCTCAGCCGGGTAAGCCCATCACCCGGCCCTCACGGCCTAACGCTGGGAAGTTACCCCAGGCGCGCCCCCCTGCAAATACACGGCCCTCGACAGGACAAAGGCCAACCACCCGGCCAGGAACGTCGCGCCCGCCGGGCACTTTACCGCCGGGTTCGCGTCCGCCCGGAACCCGGCCCCCTCCGGGTATTCGGCCCCCGATCAGCAGACCGCCCACCGGAACTCGCCCACCGTTTGCAGGGCGGCCTGGTTATCCCGGCACGCATCCTCCGGGCTGGCGTCCACCCGGCCATCGTCCACCCGGCTGGCGACCGCCGCCCAATCATCGGCCGCCACATTATCGGCCTCCGCATCATCATCATGGCCGCTATTATTGGTATCCGTCTTGGGGCTGGTTCTTTACCGCAACTCTGGCGACATCGACACTGGTCTATGTAACCTCAAAACCTGATGCTGATGGTTGCACTGAGGTTATTGATGCTGGCGAAAAGCTGTTCATCTGTGATGGCGTGATTTATCGCCCAACCTATTACAAGGATGAGCAAGTCTATGAGATCGTCTCCCCGGCAATTGAGGAGGCCGCTGCAGAGGCTGAAACCATGCTGGGTTTGGCGCTGACCTCACCGTTTTCCCGTGGCCCCGCCGTTCGGGAACTACAGGAACTACTGGTGAGCTATGGTTACGATACTGGCTCAGTCGATGGGACATTTGGCAAGAACACGGAAGCGGCGCTGATGTGGTTGCAGTATGACTACGGATTGGAACAAACTGGCACTGTAGATGATCCAACGGCTCGTGCCATGGGGATTTTGCCTCCTCTGCCCGAGACGGAAACGGGCCGGGCAGACACTGCGACGGGCGCCACTGGTTCTGACACAGGGTATGAAGATGAGGCCGCACCTGCGTCGCAAGAAGACCCGCATACTGAAGTGGATAATTCAGCGGCTCCCACGTCAGAGCCAGAGGCTGAACCAAGTAATAATTATAAGGAACCTGACCAAACAGACATTGAGCCCAAGGAGTAACTATGGCGCCAAGGAAAATACCTAGTGCCTCTTAAAACCATTGTAGCTTATCAAGCGAGATACCGGGTAGCCCCACTGGAGTGGTCCAGTAGGGCATGATTTGGAGATCGATTTAGTTGCGTACTCAAAGTCCGCTTCAAGAATAGGCACTGACCAGGACCTTGGCTGCCTCAAATGTAACTTACCCGCTCGAGGCATGCCAAACATATGACCGCTCCGGGCTGACAGCGGTCATCCGGTGTAGCGTGCCAGATCAGTGAAACGCACCCTGGGTGAACATTCACCCGCCGCAGTGCTGCAAGTCCGCTTGGAGCCCATAGTACCTACATTTAGTACCGATAATTAATCCAACCCAGTCTCAAGATATCGGACGTCGTCAGCGCTTAGCAATGTAGCGATTTTTGTGTTGTAGGCGGCGATATGCGCCTCATTCAACTTGCTTTCCCACTTGCGCCCTTTGCCACTATAAAAGAAGGCACTGGGGTCCTTGTAAAGGCCACCCTTAACGCCGGGGGCCGTTCTGAGTGCATTTGCCTTCATGCTTGTGAAAATGGCCTTAGCAACCAGCTTTTCGAATACGTCTGGAGGATGTGAAGCATCAATTGCTGCGGCCACTCGCTGCATCTGACCGTGTAGATCGTTAGACATCGTATCGTAGTGAAACATGTGGACATTTGGCAGATGCGCGATAGCCCGAGCGGTTTTCAGATGATGGGTGATCAACTCAAGGCTCGGCTGATCCAACCCCTCAGCCTCAATGCTATTGGTAAGGAAAGCGCTGAAATTGGCAGCCGTATCATCGGTATAGAGGTGATTTATCTGGTCGAGGTTCATGTTTTGCACATGATGCCACATAGAAAAATGCACATCCAGCGGATGGCGATGTCCAACGAGATAGGTGCAATCTTCAAAATATGGAATGCCATCTAGGGGCTGTGAGACTTGATATATCGTTGGTGGGTCTGTGCCGAAAGTTGAGCAAGGCGGGTTTCGATACTCTCGGAGCTAAGACGAAACTCAATCCATGGCGACAATTCTGGATAGGCGATTTCGGCTTCAGGGGTGCCGAAAATTAGCAAACCACAGATGGATTGCATCCAAGTTGTGCCGCTCTTAGGCGGTACGCAAATGAAGACATCACCCGAACGATGCTCGAATTTATCCCAGTTGTGGGTGTCGGTAAAAATGCCGTTGTAGTGACGTATGGGGCTAGGCGTGTTCATAGATATCAACTTGTAGAAAATTTCCGACGAGTACAACAGATCACGAAAATTGGCTTGGAGTAACCAAAGGCAGTTTCGTCCGCAGTGCTACCCTCTGGCCAACAAAAATGCTGCACAATGTGTCGAACGGCTGCTTCGGGGAAGCTGCAACGCAGCGCTTGGACATCTGGCCAACGGCAGGTGTGGGCCGCTAACGTCAGCCCTCCACTTCATGCTGCACCAAGAACGAAGGACGTGAAAGGGCTGCCTTCGGTCATCAACAGGCTAAATGTGATGGTGCAGCGCGGCGATCCACGTGCTGCACCGCCGCAAGGCCGCGGTGAGCTCCAAGACGTCATTCGCCGCGAGTTTTTTGAAAGCCTGAACTGGACCGGAAGCGTCAGTTTCCCACATATGCAGGAGAATTGCTAAGTTCATTACTTGACGTCCAAAAAACAATGAAATACTAGGTGACCCTACTGAGCGGGCGTTGTGTAATGGTAAGACCTTAGCCTTCCAAGCTAATGACGCGGGTTCGATTCCCGCCGCCCGCTCCAGAAAATATTTTCCGACACATCGCCGACAAAGAAGCTCTATGTATTTATATAGTGCATTGTTTTATTTGAGTTTGCCGTGAGTTGCGCGTTTGTCTTCCAAGCTAGTGACGCGGGTTCGTTTCCCGCCGCCCGCTCCAATATTATATTGAAAACATTGATAACTTCCCCCTCGTGGAGCCTTCTGGCCCCCTTTCGGCCGTAGTCAGATCATCGCTTGAAACGGTTTGAAACCTGTCGATCTGCGCGACGGAAAAAACTAATGTTTTGTGTGGAACCGGCTCGGATCCGCCATTGGCTAACACGCAACGCGCTGCGATGCAGCCTCACCAAAGCAGGCTTTCAGCGGCAGACAAGTTTGAATGGCGGTGTCACTGAACTGCTGCTGGCGACCGCGCTTGCCGCTCGGCCGAGGCGTCCAAACCATCACAGGATCAAAACAGATCGACAATGATCCGCACTGCTTCACGCTGTCCTTGTCGGATGACCCATTCGTGGTCGTATAGTTGGTAGGGCCCTACTGCTCATGTCTTCCAGTTATGATGCTGGATCTAAACGGTGAAGCCGCCAGAGGGTTTGTGTAACAAAGCCAGGCTTTGATAGCTACCAATCAACCTGAGAAAGCGGCATCGGCCATCGCATGATGAAAGTCATCCCGGTGCTTTTCGACGCCATGTACAAGATGGCCAAGTCGTTCAGCGTTGACTTCTGCAAGCGTGCCATCGACATCGAAAACCACATCGAAAACCACTCAAGGGGTAGATGTCGCTTGGTTCATAAGTTTTTCTCAAATATTTTGTTGCCGGTTTTTTGAAACAGAAGCGGGCTCGCGTTTGGGGGGCGTTGGCCGACGTCGCCTGTCGTCCAGAGCACACGCGCGGCGCGGATTATGCCCGAGTGACACACCAAAACGGGCAGCTTTCCCTCTGACCTAGCGCAGATTTCTGTTATTGAAGTTTGCACGCGCATCAGTATGTGGGGCCAGCTTTCCCCCTGATCTGGGGTGTCTTCTCTGCGCGGCTGTTCATTCAACGACCGCCCTTCGAACACCCCCCAGTCGCGCTCACGCAAGCCCTCGTGCATTTGAATGTCCCGGCAAGGAAATGCGAGCTGAGCCGTTTGTTGCGCCCGCGACAAGGGGCTCGCATAAACCGAGATCTCTTCTGACCACGAGATATCTGACAGCGCGCGCGCCTGGTCTCGTCCCAAAACGGTCAATGGGACATCGGTGATCCCGGCGATGATCGCATCCGCATTGGCTGTGGTCTCGCCATGTCGGATCAGGCAAAAACTTTGCGATGGCAGCGCGGCTTCGATCATAGCCGCACCAGATCGTGAAAGAAGACCTCTGCATCCAGATCTTCAATCAGGTAGTCTTCGGGCTGTGTGCAAAAAGCGGGCGCAAAACGTTTTGCGCCGAGACGCTTTAACATCTTTACTTGATCGCGCAGCGGCGGATGCACATTCCAGCGTTGGAAATACCCGCCCGGAACGCTGCAAATACCCCGCGCATGGGCTGTCATATGGCCCGTGAACACCACATGGGCGTCGCGCCCCAGGCGCCCGCTTTCATTCCATGCCCGCACATAGCCCCAGGCGGCGCCTCCATCGGCATTGGGCGTGTCACAGATCAAAAAGCGTGCCTGTTCCATCGGGCCGCGCTCCAAAAGGGGGGCGATGTCCTGCGCATCGGCACTGACGGCACCGCTCTTTAGCGCCGCGCGCAGTGTGTCTTGGCATTCAGGGTCAAGCATGACGCTTTCGCACCCGTAGCGCCGGATCAAATGCAGCGCCATTTCACCTGCGCGCCCCGAGGGAGGGACAGGCAAAAGTACCTGGCCCTGCACCCGGTCGAGCAGCGTATTCAGCGCCCTAAACCGGTCCGATTGCGGCACATCATCAAGATGATAGGAGCAGTCAAGTATGGCGGTCGCGGCTGGTGGGGGCGCATCGAAAGAAAACCAATTCGACTCTTCCGACCAGTCGCCGGAATAGAAAAACCCCTCTCCCAGATCGAAGTGGAACCAGACACCGCCCATAGCGTGGCCATTGCGCCCGGTGGTCAGCGTCACGCCGTCTATTGTTGTCTCGCCCTGTTCGGGCAACAGATGGACCCTGGCCGCGGGAGGCAGAGCTTTGGCGGTTTGCGCCGTGGCATAGATTGGCAGCCCCGCTTCTACCGCATGAGAGGCCCCACCGATGTGGTCGATGTGATCATGGGTGATGAACACCGCCTCGGCGCCATCTAGCCAAGCCGGGTTGAAATGCGCGTTGGCCTCGGGGCCAAAGCCGCAATCCAGTAGCCAGATCCGGTCGTCCACAGTCAATTGAATGCATGCGGGGCCTTTGTCGCCGATGCCGGAAAGTAATCTGATGCTTTGCATTTAGTCCTCTGAGAAAGCCCATGGTGTGGTGATGGTCAGGCCCAATTGCGCGCCGACCTCGAACCGGGCGCGCGTCTCGGCAAACAGGCGTGCGCCGCAGTCGGTCACCGTTTCCAGCAGGTATTTGCCTCCCATATAGGTGACCCGGGCGACCTTGCTGCGCAGATCTCCGGTCTCGGCAATGGTCAGGTTCTCGGGGCGCAAGCAGACATGGCTGAGGGGTGCATCTTTCGCCGCAGAGTGCACCACAACCTGTGCTCCCAGAATGCGGGCGCGCAGTCCATCCCCGGCCTGTTGGACTTCGTGCGCGCGAACCACGGTGCCGCGCCCGACGAATTCAGCAACAAAGCGGTTTTTCGGGCGCTCATACAGGGTTTGCGGCGTGTCGAATTGCTGTATGCGCCCCTGATCCATCACCGCGATCCGGTCCGCCATGGCCATCGCTTCGGCCTGATCATGGGTGACATAGACCATCGTGGCACCAGTGCGTTTGTGGAAATCCGTGAACACGCCCTGCATGGATGCCCGCAGCGCCACATCAAGGTTGGCCAGGGGTTCGTCCAGCAACACAGCACAGGGGGTGGAGACAAGGCAACGTGCCAATGCCACCCTTTGCCTTTGGCCGCCAGAGAGATCGGAGGGCATCCGGTCCGCATAGTCATTGAGCCCGGTCGACGCGAGTGCCGCATCAGTTTGTTTGGCGATTTCCGTCTTGGAGAACCGGCGAATTTCTAGCGGATAGGACACATTGCGGCGCACGGACATATGCGGCCAAAGCGCGTAGGACTGAAACACAAAGCCGATGTCGCGCGCTTCGGGAGGCAGGGCTGCGCCGGTCTGGGCATTGGCCATCTCACGGCCGCCAATATGAACTTGGCCGCTGCTTGGCAGCTCGAACCCGGCCAAAATCCGCAACAGCGTGGTCTTACCACAGCCAGACGGGCCCAGCAGCGCGATGAACTCGCCATCCTCAAACCGCGTTGTGATGTCTTGTAGCGCGGGCTTGCCGTCAAATGTCTTGCCAACAAAAGACAGGTCTATGTCTGCCATGGGACAACTCCTTTTGGAAGGCGACGGGAAAACAGCTGGATCAGCGCCATCAGCGCCATGACCACGAACACGATGGTCATCGCCAACGCGCTGGCCATGCCGGTTTCGCCACTGTCATCGAGATTGAAAATGACCACGCCAAGGGTTTCGGTGCCTGACGACCACAACAGAGCAGAGACCGTGAGTTCGTTGAAGGCGGTGAGAAATACCAGGATCGCTCCGGCCGCAGCCGCAGGGGCTGACAAGGGCAGGACAACATCCCGCAGACGTCTGAAGAGCGTGACCCCGACCGATTGCGCCGCCTCATCCATCGCGGGGTCAAGCTGCTTCAGGCTTGCTTGAACCGGGCGGAACATCACTGCGAAAAAGCGGGCAATATAGGCCAGAAAAATGATCCAGATGGTGCCATAGAGCGTGGCCTCGGTAAAAGGCAGCTTGATCAGCAAAAGGATCATCGCGATCGAAAGCACCACCCCGGGCAGGGCGTAGGGCAGATCAAGCAGGCTGTCGAACAGGCGCGCCAGGCGTGTTTTGCGGCGTTCCATCAACCAGGCCAGAGGCAGGCAAATCACCACCAAAACCAGCGCGGCCGCTGCGGCCAGGCCAAAGGAGTTGACGAAAGCGCGCGATGTCACGGGTTGGCGCAACAGCACCTCGTGCCACGCGGCAAGGGTCACCGTATCAAGGCGCAGTGGCACACCATAGGCTGGCACCATAGAGGTCGCGAGCAGGCCGAACATCGGCAGCACAAGGATCGCGCAAACCACGGCCCAGAGCAGGATTTCAACCGGCAGGCGGGCAGCCCCTAACGGAAGCGTCAGTGAGCGCGAGGTGGCGCCCACAAGATGCAGTTTCTGCCGCCCCTGAAAGAACCGTTGCAAAAGAATGCCCGCCACAGCGACCGCCCCGATAAGCATGGCCAGGACAGACACCTCTGCCAGCACGGTCGTGCCCATGCCTGCCAGCTTTTGGTAAACGAGCGTCGGCAGCGTGGCATAGCCCGCCGGAATGCCCAGCATCGCCGGAATGCCGAAGTTCCCAAGAGCTGTGACAAAGGTGATTGCGGTGCCCGCAGCCAAGCTGGGCAAGGTCAGGGGCATCACCACCTGCCACCATGTCCGCAAGCCTTTTGCGCCGCTGATCCGTGCGGCTTCGACCACGTCTTGAGGGATCGACCGCAATCCCGCGCGCAGGGTGAGAAAGATGATCGACATATGCTGGATGCCCAACAGGAAGATGATCCCCTCGGGCGAGTAAAGCGGCTGCGCAGAGCCGAGCGGTGGCGCCATGCCAAGTGATTTTAGAAGAACCGATGACGGCCCCATGATCTGTGTCCAGGACAGCGCGGTGATCTGCGGCGGGATCATCATCGGGATCATCAGGCAAAAAACCAGGGCCGCCTTGGCGCGCAGATCCGTCAGCGCCACAAGGAAGGCAAAAGCAGACCCCAGTATCAGGGACACCAGGGTGCCCAAACCTGCCGTGGTCAAAGAGTGCTTTAACGCGCTCAGGGTCGAGGGCTGGGACAGGACATCCCGCATCAGGGTCAGGCTTGGGCTGCCCTGATCTGTGACGCCCTCGACAAAAAGGCGCAAAACCGGGGCAAGCGTCAGGCAAATCGCGATGATGAGAATAGCACAGAGCAGCCGGGCCTCAGACCGGCTACCCCTATTTTGCATTGCGACGCGCATTACTTCGCGCCAAAGAGGTCTGCGAATTTGGCCTTGTTTGCCTCGGCGTTTTCAAGCGCTTCGGCCGGATCAAAGGCCATCAGCTTGATGTCTTCGCGGGCGGGGAAACCCTCGGGCATGCCCATGCCGTCGCGCGCGGGGATATAGCCCATGTCCAGAACAAGCTCTTGCCCCTTGTCGCTCAGCAGAAAATCTACGAATTTCTGCGCGCCTTCGACGTTCTTGGCCGAGGACATGATGGCCACAGGCTCTGTCACATAGGATACGCCTTCTTTGGGGAAGACAAAGTCTACGGGAGAGCCATCGGCCTTGTTGCGGATGGCAAGGAAGTCGACGACCATGCCATAGGGTTTTTCGCCCGAGGCCACGGCCTTAAAGGTGCCGCCGTTGCCGCCCTGTGCACGTGCGTCATTGGCAGCAAGGCCTTCATAATAGTCCCAGCCGAGGTCCTTGTCGCTGGTTAGGGTGGCAAGATGGATGAGTGCCGCGCCAGAATACAGCGGCGATGGCATGGCAATCTGGCCTTTGATCGAGGCATCCGACAGATCAGCCCAGGATGTCGGTGCCGTTTCAACGCCGGTGTTGTACACCAGACCGGTGGTGATCAGCTTGGTGGAATAATAGTAGCCTTCGGAAGAAAACAGCGCGGCGTCATAGTTGGCCGCTTCTGGCGACTGGTATGCGTTCAAAAGGCCCTGTTGCGCCATGCCTTCCAGCGTCACCATGTCTGCGATCAAAAGAACATCGGGCTGCGGGTTGCCGGCTTTGATTTCGGCGCGCAGGCGCGCCATCAACTTGGTTGTGCCATCGCGGACCCAATCAACCTCGGTGCCGGGATTGGCGGCGATAAAGGCATCGACGGTCCGTTGCGCATCGGCATTGGGCTGCGAGGTATAGAGCGTGATTGTGTCGGCCATGGCTGTGCTGGCCAAGAGCGCGAAAGCAGTGGATGTGACGAGGGACTTCATGAGGCTCTCCTGGAGTTTTGTCTTTCGAACGAAAGTTATTCACAGGAGCCTTATCCGGGCAAAATTTGACAGATTTGCAACGGAGATGTAAAATTTTTATTTATATTGCGAGGTTGAGTGTGTTTTTCTAATCTCCGTCCGGCTTGTGTCAGCTTTCGAAGGAAAATCCCGTGCGATTGGATGTGACCGAACGACGTGATGTGATCATCGCGTTGCTGTCCGAGAACGAGGCGCTTTCTGCAGCGGAGCTCTCGGACCGTCTTGCGGTGTCGGTTCAGACCGTCCGCGCAGACCTGCGCGATCTGGATGAGGCCGCCCTCGTGCAGCGTCGCAATGGCAAGGTGCGGCTGCGTCAGCAAAGCGAAAACATCGGCTATCTGCCGCGTGAAGGTATTGCGCGGCAAGAAAAACATCGTATCGCGCTGGCCGTGAAAAACCTGATCCCCAATGGGGCACGGCTGGCATTGGGCACGGGCACGACGGTGGAGCATTGCGCAAGGCTTCTGGCGACACATCGGAACCTCTTTGTAGCGTCCAACAGCATCCACGCTGTCTGCGCCCTGCAAAACGCAACTGGCGTAGCTGTCGAACTGGCGGGCGGCTCGGTTCGGATGCGGGATCTGGACATGATCGGCGTTGCTGCGCTTGAGTTCTTTGCAAAATTCCGGGTGGACTATGCGGTGTTCAGTTGCGGCGGCCTGTCTTCCGCAGGCTTGGTGATGGACTACAATTCCGACGAGGTCTTTGCCCGCAGAGCGATTGCCAGCTGCGCTAAAAAAAACGTTCTGGTCGCGGACAGCAAAAAGCAAGGATTGGATCTGGCCTGTCAGCAGGGGCATATTTGGGACTATGATGTGGTCGTGAGTGGCGCGGAGTTTTCAGCCTCAGTTCTGCGAAACTGCGCGCGACATGACTGCCAAGTCATCCCAGTCTGATTGTGCGAGGACTGTGCGAGTGTGTCATCCGAGTCTGACTGTGCGAGAGTGTCGTCAAATACGCGGTGGCTTTCAGCACCCGGCAGCAACAACATTCGTGCGAGTGACGGGGTGAAAATGGTTGCCTAGCCTGGCTTTGTCGCCGATATTCCTCACAAAAAATCTGTCTGCGGATGCGTAAATGCAGAAGAGGCTCGCTTTTATTGCTGCAACGATTGTCTGCTGCTTTTACCGGCGTCGCAATGCGTCATACTGTAGGCGGTAACTGGATTGCGCGGGCTTTCCAGCGGTCAGCGCAGATTGCATCAATGTAAGCTTTGAGATCGGAAGGATGTCGGCGTCGGTATTCAGCGCTTTTGGTGGCCCCACGACCGGGCAGGGATTTAGCAAAAGCCGTGTTTCGGTGCGCCTATGGGCTCAGCACACAATCTAGCTTTTCAAGAAGACCGACCATCTCGGAGCAATCTTGTTCAGAATAGGCTTCATTGAGGAGGGGATGGGCGACTTTCGCCGTAGCTTGTAACGCAGCAGAAAGTTTGTCTGCTCCTTCGGCCGTTAAGTTGATCAAAATCACGCGTTTGTCCTGGTCAGATCGTTTTCGCGTAACCAGGCCGCGTTTCTCCAGTCGGCCAATGATCTTGATCGCGCCGCCCTCGGTGAACATCAGGGCGTTTGAAATATCGCTCATCCGGACCTCAACCCCTGATTTGCACACCCTTCCCAGTAGTTCTTTTTCAGACAGCGTTACCGCGCAGGCCTCCAAAACGGCTGCCTCTAGTTTTTGCCTGAGGCGGGCCGATTGCAACAAGAGCAGGTGCGCTGTCTGGATTGCAGGCTGTTGAATTTCGTCAGGCAAGTCGATTTTGGTCATGCTTCAGGCCTTGGCGTGGAAATTACTTAACTGGAAAAGTATCCAAGATTAGTAATCTCGCCAAATTTCTTCAGTGTAACTGTCAGAGAAGGTGCACAAATGTCCACAGATCTGACCCCACATAATGCAGCCCGTGGTGCCCACTTCGCTTATTTCGTTGCCTGTTTCGTCAAAAGTCGCGCAACCGGATCTGTCCGGAACTGTCGCGTTTATACGGTAAAACCGTACTGGTGACCGGAGGTGCTGCGGGAGTTGGAGAATTCATCTCTTGCGGTCTGGTGGCGCGCGGAGCCCGGGTCGTGTCATTGTCGCGCGGCGTATCTCAGGGAAACCCAAGCCGTCAAAATACAACAGCAACGATGTTTACGGCGGTAGCAAGCTGGGCAATCTGTGGCAGGTCAGGGAACTCATCGCACGTTACCCGGATTTGCATGCAAACGCTGTCCATCCAGGTGTGATTTTTAGCGGGTTTGGCGGTATGGCCGATAAGGGCGGGCCCGGGCCATGGTTGGAGAGCAAGCTGTTGATATCAAGCGAGAAAGGCGCAAAAGTTGCGTTGATTGCGGCCATTCAAGATCTTCCCAATGGGGCCTATTGGCACAACGTAAACGGCATCATGGCGCTACCCGCTGGCGATGCCGCTTTGGATGGGCAGAAGTCCGCTGCGATGTGGGATCAACTCGAGACGCTTTCTGCGAGGTATCTTTGATGTGCCGCACAGTCGGCCAGGCATAAGACCACAGTCTTCCAGGCATAAGGCACGGGATCATACGGTGGACGGTGGCCAAGGAAACCAACGCGCGATTTGCCGTTGGGTTTCTCAGCATGATATCGGGTCAGTCCCTTACAATTACCCATTATGAAAGCGATCTGAGTTCGGCCGTCTGTGTGGTAGTCAATAGTCAGGAGGGGCCAATGCTGCGCTGGTTTTCAACCGACATGTTGCGGGCTGAACAGGTCAACCTTACTGATGAATCTCAGCGTATCATATTGACAGATATGAATTTTGGTTTGGTGTCACAACCCGACGCATCATTTGCCAATGCGGTGTTCCAAGTGAATCCCGAGCGTCAGATAACCGCTATTCGTATGCCTGAAACGGGGCCAGAGGGCGTATCCACCCGAACCGGGATGACGTCGATCTGGAATGGGATCTGCTCGGGGGGACAAACCAGATCAGCCGAAGGAAAATCGATTGCTGGCATCTGTCATGCAACCATGTTGTGCTGAGCATGCGGTGATTGTTGCCATGCGCCGGGGTGTCGCGGGCCGTCAAGGGGCGGAATCTGCTGCTTGGGCGTCCCTAAGCGTGCGGTGAATCGCGACAGACAGATCATTTTGCGACACAGGTTTTGTTAAGACGTTGTATTTACCGGATGTTGCCAGATCGTCCAAAGCCTCTCCCGCATAGCCTGTAATCAGCAAAACTGGTATATCGCTGTCCAGGGCATCGACGGCCCTGGCAACATCAGTCCCCTGGATGGGACCAGGCATTACAACATCGCTGATCACGAGATCGAAGGTCAGATCGCGGGCTAAATAGCTTAGCGCCTCTTGCCCAGAGGTTGCAGTAACGACCTCGTATCCAAGTGTTTTAATCTGACGAGACAGCGTCGGAAGCAACATCTCATTGTCCTCAATCAGCAGAATTGTCCCGCGACCAGTCTTCGGCGGGGCGGCGGTATGGGATGCAATTGCCTGCACGCTTGCGTCCTGCGCTGCCGGAAACGTCAAATCTATACTCGTGCCCGCATCAGGCGCGCTTGTAATAGTGAGATCTCCGCTGGACTGGTTGACGAAGCCGTGGACCATCGCGAGCCCCATCCCCGAGCCCTTGCCGACTTCCTTCGTGGTGAAAAACGGCTCGCAAACCTTTGCACGTGTCTCTTCGGTCATGCCGAGACCAGTGTCGCTAATTGTGATCCGGACCTGCTTTTGCTCAGTAATTTCAGGGCCGGTGCCCGGGCTGGTGACATTCGCACATGAAATCGTCAGCGTGCCTCCCTGCGGCATGGCATCCTTTGCATTCAAGGCGAGATTCAACAACGCATTTTCCAGTTGGCCGCGGTCTAATTTGACCATCCAGGTCTCTGGTGCCTCTGGAACCCGAATGGTGATATTGGCAGGGAAGACCCTTGCAATCATCTTGTGCACGTTTTGCAAAATATCCATCGGCTCAATCAGCTGTGGGCTGAGGGATGCGCGACGTCCAAAGGACAGCAGATCACGCACAAGCGTAGCGCCGCGTTTGGTGGCCTTGATCGCCCCCGAGCGGAACTCGGCAAAGTCCGGATCTGTGTCACATTTGTCCGGCATCAATTCCAAATTGCCCATTATGACAGCCAGCAAGTTGTTGAAATCATGCGCGACGCCGCCGACCATCCGACCCAATGCATCCATCTTCTGCGCTTCTACGGCGTAGGCCTCGGCCTGCTTGCGTTGGACGATTTGATGCTCGAGATCAGAAACCGCAACGGCCAGGCTGCGCGTCCGCCGGGCGACAAGGCGACGCAGGGCAAACAAGAATGCGCCTGCCAGAACAAGAAATGTCAGAGCTGTCGCCAGCACAGCCAGCACCCAAAAGGGCAGAGGCAGCGGCACAATTGTTGCCCAGCGCCGGGACGCATGTTGAAAAGCCGAGCGAAAGGTCGTCTGTTGGTGGAACACCTCCAGATTGATCGCATCGACCACACCAAGCTCCATGCCGGGAGAGGCCGCAAAGTGCAAAGAGTAGGTGCCAAAAGGAACTTGCGCGACATAGGTTGTTTTCTCATTCCGCGTGTCCGATGCGGCAATGAATCTGTTGACGATTCCTATGTCAGCATCGCCTTGGGAAACCGCCTCCAACACCCCTTCCATTGAGGATGCCCAAACCAGATGCGCGTTCTGTTCCTGCCGGAGCAGGTGTTCGGTGATACCCTGTTCTTGAATGCTGTTGGCCAGGACTGCGATGCGTTTGCCCTCAAAGTCGTCCAGTGTTTCAAAAGAAACACTTGCCGCAACAACGATCGCGAACCAGCTGTAAAGCAAGGGTTGTTCGACGAACTGAAACTGTTCGGCCCGTTCCGCCGTATAGGCGATATCCGGCATGAGATCTATCTCGCCGGCGGCGAGCATTTCAAGGCAGACCGCCCAAAGGCAATCCACGTATTCAATATCATACTCTAGACTTCCGAGAACCGCTTCGGTCATTTCAGGCCAAAATCCTGATGGAATATTGTTCTTATTGCGAAAAATCGTCGGCGGGTTTTCGTATTGGGCGACGCGAAGCGTATCCGCCCCGACAGGGGAAGCTGCGCTGAATTGCAGCGCGCAGAGAGCCATGACAGCGCCCCAGAAGCTCCATGCGCCGGGTTTGGATCTATTGCAATTTAGGGTCGTCAATTTCGGTACCCCTTGTTGCGCGCAATATCTGCGTCGATGTCTAATGCCGCTGCATCCAGGGTTTCCTTGACATCGGCGCCCTGTGCTATGTCCACCAATGCGCGTTCGAACACTTTGGCTGCGACCACATAGCCAGGCGATTGCGGACGTACACGGCCGTAGTCACGCGCCAGATCGTAAAATGGCGCAAGCAGACCGTCAGATCCGTAGGATCGGGATTTTGCAGCAGATTCTGCCGTTGGGGGAATAATTCCCAGCGCATCTGAAAGGGCGACAAGGTGTCGGGACTGCGCCGCAAATTTAATAAAGGCAGCGGCGCCTTCAGGGTGGTCAGAGTAGGACGACACAGCAAACTGCCAGCTGCCAGCCCCAATGACCGGGCCTTCGCCCATATCTGGGGGCGGCAGGATCAGCATATCGTCGCCGAAATTTTGCAGGATCTCAAGCGCATCCCAGTTGCCTGAAAGACGCAGGGCATACCGCCCTGCGAGGAAGCCGGTATCGCGGTCTGCCTCTGACTGCTCCAGGCCCGCAACGAGGTCGCGTTCAAACAGTGAGCGCCACCAATGGCCAAATGCCAAACCCGCAGCACCGTTTAAGGCCCCCTGTGTCGTGAGGTAGGTCTGCCGATCCATCAGGTCGCCACCAAAGCTGTTTAGAAAGGCGCCAAATGCATAGGCGTACCACTCGCCGCGTTGCACAAGCCCAAGATCCAGCGGATGCGGGTATTCACCGGAGGCCTGCAGCGAGATCAGAACCTCGTCAAATTCTTGAAACGTCCAGGGGGCGCTGTGCGAGGGCACGCGAAGTCCGTGGCGCTCTAAAACAGAACGCCGCGCAATCAGCGCTATTGCGGCTTCCCACAAACCAAGGCTGTAGAACTCGCCCTGCCAGTGGCCAACAGTGGATGGGAGGAAGTCTTTGACCGCAGAGGCGTTGACTGGCAGCGGTTGAAGATACCCCAACCACACCCAATTCGGCAGCACCGGCAGGTCTACATCTACAATATCCGGTAGGTACCCGCGTGCAGCCGAGGCGACAACCGAACTGTTATAGCCTTGTTCAAAAAAGCTCTGGGTGACAACGCGCCAGTCAGATTGGCTCTTGTTGAACTCTGAGACAATGCGCTCAATCTCAGTCCGTTCCGCACGATTGCTCGCTCCATGGTACCAAAGGTCTAACTCTGTCTGGCCAACTGCTGCGGAAGATAGAAGTGAGACCAACGTGCTGAAAAGCGAGATAAAAGCTGAGCAACGCATTTCTGACCTCTGAAAGCTTCAATAAAACCCTGTACACTTAGCCGGTAGATTGTGGTTGCCGCAAGTGCGGCAGCCACTGAGGGGGGAAACTGAGTTTGAAAATGCAACTTTGTTGCGCTTTGCAGCCAGTGGCGTTGGCCGCAGCATTGATGGTCCTGCGCCGGAGAAAATGATGGCAGCTTTGCACGCAAAGCCTGGGGGGCTAACCTGTGGGCCAGCCCGAAGACCGGCCCGAAGACCGGCCCGGAGATCAGCCCGTGATATGAACCAGGATGATGCATCAGATTGCCAGGATCCGGGGGCAGGGCAGACGCCAGGCGTGCCCGTCAACAACCGCTCCTGCCATCTCACACCGCCCCGCGCCGCAAAAAAATGGCGGCGCGGGGCGGCACCGCCACGTTTTCTTTGTTTCGCTGTGGTGGCCAAAGCCCAACGCGTCCCGGCCAAGCAATAAACCCGATGCGGGTTTAATGCATCAGCAGGCGGGCCTCGTGACGTTTCAGCGACCGGCGTGCCGAGCTGTAAGATTCAAGACCCTGCACTGACTTCAGCTCTGGGAAGATCTCAAAAATCTCGTTGCGCTGCGCATTATCAAGACCGCGCAGCGTTTGGTCGCCAGGCTGGAAGCTTTCAGTCCAAGCGCCATCCGACAGCACGACCTCGTGCTGGTCGAACATAAAGTGGATATAGGTGACCGAGCTGGTCTCTACCGCATCAACACCCGCCAGACCGGTCAGATGTTTGGCTGCGACCAGAACCTCACGGTCCTCAAAGTACAGCGCGGTTTTGTCATTGGCGACCAGCACCCGGTGGTTGGGGCTGACCATCATGTCACGTTCGGGCAGCCCATTGCCAAGGGCACCTTCGCTGATCAGGATCGGCTGCAAATGCTCTGCCGCCTTCAGCTCTGCTGCAGCAAGGCTGCGACTGCCCAGCCAGCGAATGGCCTGGATGCCATTGTCACGCGTGATGATACGGTCTCCGATCACCAGATCTTCGACCCGGCGCTCGCCTTCGGGCGTGGCAATCAGCGTCCCCGGGGTAAAGCAGGGAATGATCCGCTCGATCTCGCTGTAGGACATGGTGCCAATAACCGCATCAGATCCGTCCAGCAGGTCAATGCTGCCGGAATAGCTGTTGCCATCCGGATCCGCCGTCTGAGACGTGATTTCGAAATTCACACCGGTCAGATCCAGTGTGTCGAAATCATCGCCGGTGGAGCCACCGTCAACCTGATCGCCATCGCTGCCGCCGATGAACAGATCCCGGTCGGCACCGCCGCTTAGCGTATCGGCACCATGGCCGCCGGTTATCACGTCATTGCCGATGCCACCGGTGACATCGTCATCGTCGATACCCGCGTCGATGGTGTCGTCACCTTCGCCACCAGAGATGACATCGTCGTCATCCTGACCATAGATCAAATCATCGCCAGCGCCGCCGTCGATGGTGTCCATGCCGTTGGTGGGATCAGGATCAACGGGCCGTCCGTCCGAGCCGTCATCCGTGATGTTGAGCCCATCCGGAAAGGCCGGGTCCAGACCACCATAGAGGGTGTCGTTGCCGCTGCCGCCCTGCAGAAGGTCAGAGCCTTCGCCACCGGTGATAACGTCATCATCCGCACCACCATCGACAGTATCGTCGTCAATGCCGGCCAGAATCGTATCCTCACCTGCGCCACCCGTAATCAGGTCATTGTCATCGCCGGTGAGAATGAGATCGTCGCCATCACCGCCATGAACGGTGTCGCGGTCATTAAAGGGGTCAAGGTCTGCCGGGACAAACGGGATGTTCGGCGTGGTGCCGGTATAGCCATCAAATCCCCGGTCCGGCAAAGGCAGCGGATCGCCGGAAGAGGTGTCAATAACATCATCGCCAGTCCCCCCTTCAACACTGTCTGAGCCGTCGCCACCGTAGACAGTGTCATTGCCTAGGCCAGCCAGCACCGTGTCGTCTCCGTCTCCCGCTTCAACTGTATCGTCGTTCGGGCCGTCAGCCGGGTTAATGGCATCATTGTTGTCGATCCGGTCGCCTTCAGGGTCGCCAGTATAGTCGATATCGATCAGGTCATCGCCGGCACCGCCCTCGACAATACCGTTCAAACCCCCAACGGGACCGATGACATTGTCATCCAGCACGGCGACAAAGTCGATTGCGCCGTTAAAGCTCTCACCGCCATCGCCATTGGCAGCAATGACAAAGCTGTCTTCGCTATCAGCAGCCACATCCAAGGTCATCCCGTCCGTGCCGTCACTGGTTGTGAAACTGGTTCCCAGAGTGATGTTTTCCACCATCATGGAGACGCCGTCGGGGCTCCAGCCATAGGTGACTGTGACAACGTCTCCCAGATTAAAGAAGCCTGGGGGCGTTTCCAGATCCACGGAGTTGCCACCATCGGCATGGCTCAGGTGTACTCCACCGGTATCGGTCACCCGCACCACAAAACTCTCACCATCGGGATCGCCTTCAGTGGACAGCCCGCGGCTTACGACCGTTTGTTCGCCGTCACCGGGACGTGCGTTGGACCGGAAGGATGTGATGAGCGTCCCTGTCGAGAGGTCGAAGGGGTCGTCGTTGTCCCCTGGAACAGAAAACTGGCTTGTGGAGCCATTGCTCATCATCCAGCCGCCGGCAAAGGTCATCCCACCTGTTGGGACGCCGTCCTGGGCAATGCCATCGTCCAGCCCTGTGTCATCGTTCAACTGTCCGTCGCGAAAATCCCAAAGGCCAACCAGATTGGCCGAATACGGGTTGTCAAAATTAGCAGCCATCTCGTTCTCCTCATCGGCATTCAGACGCTCAGACCCGCCCCCGGAACCAAAGCACCAAATCCGAATATCAATTCCACCGCAGGAACGCGGTCCATATTCAGATCCCAATCAGAGGAGAGAGGTATTCTACGTGACCTCAAGCCGCTATGAAGCGGGCGCAAAACTGCGCACGCCCCGACAACGGTCGGATAGGTCAGGTCATTCCTGAGACTGGAACAAACGTGAAGGCAGTTCACGTTGCGCAAAATGTCTAGCGCTTAACCGTCTCAAAAACAGACCAGAGAATTTTCACCCCCCAAATGGGCAGGTTAATGAATACCTTATGCAGTTAACTCAACAAAGCGAAAAAACCTTCAGAAGTTTTAATAAAGTCGTCCACAGCCGCAATGCCCCCTGTGCCTGGCTGCCGCCGCGGAAATCGCAGAAAGGTCACTGTTTACGCATGGCTCTCAAATATATCATCAGGCCGGGATCTTTGCTGAAATGGAAACAAAAGCATGATTTTCGACGCACGGTTGTTTCCAATCGGGCAACAGCAGCAATAGGCTGATCAGGCCTCACCTTTGCCCGGCACATCTGTTTGGTCGTCGTCAAAAAGCATCCAATACCCAGAAACGGGCCAGACTGTTTCAAAGACAGAAACCTGATGGGCACGAATCGCTATAAAACAGCGCAAAAGAGTAGGAGAACAGGTTCTGGCCGCACCGCCCGCCGCCGGCTTTGTCACCCAAAGCACAGATGCCAGGATCAAATTCATCTGACAGCGCCCTTCAGGGAGACTACCGTAAACCTGATCTGGCTAAACGGGCGCAGCCCGGGTCGGCAGCAAATACGCGAAAGGATAGAGCATGAGTGATTTTAGCGAGGAGTTGTTCCTCAAGGGCCTTGAGAAGCGCAAAGAAACCCTGGGCGCGGAATATGTGGAAAAGAACCTCGCCGAGGCTGATGATTTCACGCGCCCCTTTCAGGAGGCGATGACCGCGTGGTGTTGGGGGTTTGGCTGGGGCGATGACGTGATTGATGCCAAAACCCGCAGCATGATGAACCTGTCCATGATTGGGGCGCTGGGGAAAATGCAGGAGTGGGAAACCCACTGCCGTGGCGCGGTCAACAACGGCGTCAGCAAGGAAGAAATCCGGGCCATTATCCATGTGATTGGCATATATTGTGGTGTGCCGCAGGCCCTGGAGTGTTTTCGCGCCGCAAAAAAAGTGTTCGACCAGTAACGCCGCAGATCCTGGAAACGGGCAGGCCTTGCAAACGGGCAGGGCGTTGACGCTGGTAAACTGTGGATGGGGTCGGGCCTAGGTATTGGCCTGTATGTGCGGCCTGTATGTGCTGCCTATGTGCGTACGGCATGTGTGCGTGCAGTCTGCGTGCGGCCAAGTCTGGGTGTCAGGTTTCTGTCGGCGGGCGAATATCGCCAGTCGCCAGGACTGGGGAGGCATCCAGGCCTTCTGCGTCCAACATCGAGGCGACCCGTTCCAGGCCGGCAACCAGCATTGCCTGTTCCCAGTCATCCATTGCCGCGAATTTTCGTACGAAACGTTGCTGCAACGGGTCCGGCGCTTCGGCCAGCACAACGCGCGCAGCATCTGTCAGCAAAATGTGAATCTGGCGCCGGTCCTGGCTCGACTTTTCGCGCAACGCAAGGCCATCGCGCACCAGCTTATCTACCAGTGATGTTACCGTGCCCTGGGAGACCTGCATGCGCAGCGAAATGGCTTTTGCCGTCACAAAACCCTGCTCTGCAATGATCTGAAGAACCCTGAACTGAGCCGGGGTAACGCCCGTGGCCTGGCGTATCTCACGCCCGAACAACTCGGTTGCGCGGACAATACGGCGCAGCGCGATCAGGCTACTGTCGATGCGGTCCATAGACCCTCCATTACTTCAGAGATCAAACCATACAATCACGATGAGCGGCATTCAATTCGCAATTTACTTTGAGAATCTAAGCATAGCGGGTGTGTTTTACGACACTTTGCGGCCATTTTTGCGACAGTCTGCGTCATATATTGGGACTATTCGCCACATGTTGCTTTGAGAGTTGAAGTATAATTGGCGCTCTGGTACTTCGGTAGTCGAAGCGACAGGAGAGGCCGACCATGCAACACTCCACGGACCCCATGCGCATTGCGCATCCTACCATTCGCAGGCCAAGTGCTGCCGATGGTCCCGAGATCTGGAACTTAGTGCGCGCCTGCAAGCCGCTGGATGAGAATTCAATGTACTGCAATCTTTTGCAGAGCGACCATTTTGCGGACACCTGCAGTCTTGCGGAACTGTCGCAGCAGACTGTCGGCTGGGTGTCAGCCTATGTGATGCCCAATGCCCCTGACACGCTGTTTGTCTGGCAGGTTGCCGTGACGGAAGCGGCCCGTGGCCGTGGGCTTGGGAAAATGATGCTGCAGTCCATCCTGCAGCGGTCCCAGTGTGACGCCGTCACGCGGCTGCAAACCACCATCACCGCCGACAACGAGGCCTCCTGGGCCTTGTTTCGCAGGTTCGCCAAATTTCAGGACAGCCAACTGGAGATCCAGCCCTACTACACGCAGGCGCTGCATTTCCAACAGCGGCACAAAACGGAGAACCTGGTCACGATCACCCTGTCAAAACGACTGGCGATTGCGGCGTAAACCATGCGCCCCTCTGCCTTTGCCTGCCTTTTCGCTCTGCCCCCTCACAAATCCAAAAGAGATCATATGCTTACGCCCTCTACCGACAAAGCCATTTTTACCCGCCGGGAATCTGACGCACGCAGCTATTGCCGCGGGTTCGACACAGTTTTCACCTCTGCCAAAGGGTCCGAGATGGTGGCGCAGGATGGGCAGCGCTACATTGATTTCCTCGCAGGGTGCTCTTCGCTGAACTATGGCCACAATGACCCTGACATGAAGGAGGCCCTGATCGCGCACCTGCAGTCTGATGGTATCGCGCATGGTCTCGACATGCATACGACGACCAAAGCGGAGTTCCTTGAGGCGTTTGAACAGTTGATCCTGCGTCCGCGCGGAATGGCGCATAAGGTGATGTTCACGGGGCCAACTGGAGCGAATGCTGTGGAAGCTGCGATGAAGATCGCCCGCAAATCGACGGGCCGCAGCAACATTATTGCATTCACCAATGGCTTTCACGGTGTCACGCAGGGGGCCCTGGCGGCCACAGGCAACAGCTATCATCGCGGAGGCGCCGGGGTGACGCTCAGCAACGTGACGCGGATGCCATATGATGGCTATCTTGGACAGTCCTGCGATACCGCCGATTTTCTGGAAACGATGCTAAAGGACCGCTCTTCTGGCATGGATGCCCCTGCTGCAATCCTGCTGGAGACCGTGCAGGGCGAAGGCGGCCTGAATGCTGCAAACCCCGACTGGTTGCGCCGGATTGCAGCGCTGGCACAAGAGGCCGGCGCGCTGTTGATTGTCGATGACATCCAGGCCGGTTGTGGCCGCACGGGAGGGTTTTTCTCCTTTGAGGACATGGGGATCTCTCCTGACATCGTGACACTGGCCAAATCCATCTCCGGCTATGGCCTGCCTATGGGGTTGGTGCTGGTGAAGCCCGAACATGATGTCATGGGCCCGGCTGAGCATAACGGCACCTTTCGGGGCAACACCCATGCCTTTGTCACCGCGCGCATCGCGATTGAGAAATTTTGGGCAGACGCGGAATTTCAACAAGATGTCGCCCGCCGCGCTGACATAACCGAACAGGGCCTTGAGGCCCTCGCAGACCTGGTGCCGAACGCGCGCCTAAAAGGCCGGGGCATGATGCGCGGCCTTGACGTGGGGAGCGGCGCGCTGGCCAGCAAAATCTGCAGTCACGCCTTTGAGCAAGGCCTGATTATCGAGACCTCGGGGTCTGAAGATCAGGTCGTCAAGATCCTTGCGCCGCTGACAACACCGGACGCAACACTCCAGTCCGGCCTCGATATTCTCATTAGCGCCGCACAGGATGTGGTCGGCGCCCATAAATTTGCAGCGGAGTAGAGCTATGATCATTCGGGATTTCAACGAGATCGTCAAAACAGAACGCAACCGCGTTGTGGCCGATGCAAAATGGACCAGCGTGCGCATGCTGCTTGCTGAGGACAAGATGGGGTTCTCTTTTCATGTGACCTTCCTTGAGGCAGGCTCGGAGCACACCTTCGAGTATAAAAACCACTTTGAGAGCGTCTATTGCATGCAAGGCACAGGCTCGATCACCGATCTTGCGACAGGTGAAACCCATGCAATTCATCAGGGCGTGATGTATGCGCTGGACAAACATGACCGCCATATTCTGCGCGCAGACGAAGAATTGATCATGGCCTGCTGCTTTAACCCACCTGTGACAGGCACCGAAGTCCACAGCGAAGACGGCTCTTACGCAGCCGCAGCCGCGCTCGAAAACGCCTAAGGGAGGCTCGGCTCCGACCGGCAGTATGCCTTTGTTTCTTCATAAGCAGATCATCGCAAAGATGGCGGCAGATTGATGCGCCGCCCTCATGCATTGTGCAACACGCCCGGCAAAGCAGGGCACCGCAGGAATGACACGCGCTGTTCCTGCGGGGGTGTGACCACATGCGTTGCGGGGCCGGCGCCTTGCCGGTTGGGTGTGGCTCAATGAACAAACTATCCCGAGAGCTGAACGCGGCGCAGACTGTGCAGGACAGGCTGAGCATCCTCTATGACACGTTGCGCTTTCGCATTTGTACGTTGCGCTACCCTCCGGGGTTTCGTCTGTCTGAGACGGCGCTGGCGCAGGAGTTCGACTGCAGCCGCACGCCTGTGCGACGGGTGCTGGCTTGGCTGGAACGCGAAGAGCTGATTGACTCCCGGCAGGGCGTCGGAACCTTTGTCACCGCGTTAGATTCCTCCTATCTGAGCCAGAATTTTGTCGTGCGTTCCACCCTGGAGCGCGCCGTCATCGAGATTGATCCCACCACGTATTCAACGCCTCTGGCAGAACGTTTTGAGGCGTTGCAAACGGCGCTGCCCTGTTTGATGGCGCAGACAAGCATCACAGCCTTTGCCGAGCTTGATATGGAGGCCTTTGACGCCTTTGTCGCGATAACCAGCAATGACGCCCTGCGTTTGAGCTGCAAAAGCTACTATGGTCGAACGACACGACACCAACTCCACCTTTTGGCAAAAGACCATGCATGGCTTGTGACGGCTGCCGAAAACCTCAACGCCCATGTCAGCAACATGCATTCGGCACTGGCTGCGGACAACCTGGAAGCAGCCGCCTACTATCAGATCGCCTATACGCGAATGATCGCGCCCTAAAGAAATGCTTTTGGGCAAAGCGGCCCTTTTAGGCAAAGCGGCCAGGGGGGCCAACAGAACATTTCTGCTGATTTCAAAAATGCATCCATGTTTCGCTAAACTCTACATATCCTTTCAGCGGGCTTAATTGAATTTAGCGACCTGAGCGATAGTTTCGGCTAGAATCAACTGGTGTTGGAGTTTACGATGGGTATGAAGGCTTTCTATGCACATGTCGCTGGAGCTGTGTTCTCACTGGCAGTGGCCACGAGTGGCGGCGTCCATGCGGACACCCTCCGTATTGGTGGAACCGGCGTTGCTTTGGGCGGTATGGCCCTGCTTGCGGAGGCCTTTGAAAAGACCCACGAAGGCACCACGGTCACGGTTCTTCCCAGCCTTGGCAGCTCTGGCGGTGTGCGGGCTCTCACAGCAGGTGCCATCGATCTGGCAGTGAGCTCACGTCCGTTGAAGGCCGCGGAAACAGAAAGCGGGGCCGAGGCAACACTCTACGCGACGACCCCGGTTGCAATCGTCACCTCCAAAATGAGCACGGCCGATACAATAACGCTAAAGCAGCTAGAACAGATGTATGCGGGAGAGGTTACGCAATGGCCTTCTGGCGAACCTGTCCGTGTTGTCCTGCGTCCTAAAAACGAAACAGACACCAAAACCCTGGTTGGCCTTTCAGATGACATGGCGACGGCCATGGAGGCCGCTCAGGCACGACCTGGAATGCTGAAGGCAACCAACGATCAGGAAAATGCAGAGACGCTGGAGAACATAGCAGGATCTTTGGGGGTCGTGGCCCTGGGACAGATTGCTACTGAAAAACGGAAACTAAAGACACTGACGCTCGATGAGAACCCGACAGCCGGCGCGGACGGCGGGCAAAGTGAATTGTATTCTAAACAACTCTTTGTGGTGCAAACAAAAAACCCATCCGATCTGGCGAAACTATTTGTCGAGTTCATTTTTTCAAAAGAAGCGAAATCTATCCTTTCTGCGACCGACCACACACCGAAGGGGTGAAACGAAATGAAAGCGTCTTCAGCTGAGGCCACCTCCAAAACGCCAGCGAGTATTGTTCGGTTTGCCACGCTCATGGCCTTTACGACCTCGACGACGCTCGCGTTTACTCCGCCGCTATTGTTTTACTATTTCGGCGCAAACTACGAACAGGGTCTCACGGAAGCAGAAGCCAAGATACACTCCAGAACGGTTTCGCAGCTTATCGGGCGCAACCCCACAATGTGGCAGTTTGAGACGCTTCGGATAAACGAATTCATCGAGAATACCGAACCAGGCAACCAAATCACAGTTCTGGACTCTGTCGGCCAGACAGTGGTGGAATCGAGGCCGGAAAAGGTCGCAAGCCCCAGTGTTTCTGTGACGTTGCCCCTGTTTGACGCGGGGCATCCGGTTGGGGAACTGGTGGTGACCCATAGTCTGCGGGATGTGGCCATTGGGACCCTGATGGTGTTTTTTGTCACCGGCCTTGTCTCCTTTGGGGCGTTTTTCATTCTGCGGACATTTCCGTTAAAGCTATTGAGGCGGGCGCATGAACAGGCGCTGTTTCTCGCCAGCCACGATCCCCTGACAAAACTGCCGAACAGATCTCTGTTCAATGACTCGCTTTCGCATTCGATTGTCGACGTCGACCGCCATGGCACGTCCATGGCCGTTCTGTGTCTCGATCTGGATCACTTTAAGGAAGTGAACGACATTCTCGGCCATGCGGCTGGCGACAATTTGCTCTGCCAGGCAAGTGCCCGGATGACAGAAACCCTGCGAAGCAATGATATGCTGGCCCGTCTTGGTGGCGATGAATTTGCTATCGTTCAGAGAAATATAGGCTCTCCTCTGGAGTCTTCTGTTCTTGCCCAGCGCTTGATTGAAACACTCTCCGCGCCGTTTGATTTGGACGGCAACGAAGTCCTTATCGGTGTGAGTATCGGGATCTCCACGCGTAATCCGGGCGACGACACCAACGGCGAGATACTGTTGCAGCATTCTGACATGGCGCTTTACGGCGCTAAAAATAACGGACGCGGCACTTTCAGGCATTTCGAACAAGAAATGAATGATGCACTGATCGCGCGCAAAAAGGTTGAGCTCAGCCTCAGAAGGGCGATTTCTGATAGCGAGTTGGAGTTGCACTACCAGCCGCAAGTCGATCTGCAGACCAACACGATCAAGGGTGTCGAGGCCTTGCTCAGGTGGAACCACAAGACAGACGGGCTAATTTCTCCCGATCAGTTCATCCCTTTGGCCGAAGAGTGCGGTCTCATTGTCTCTATAGGGGATTGGGTCATCCGCGAAGCCTGCCGTCAGGCCAAAGACTGGCCAGGTCTTACCTTTGCGGTGAACGTGTCACCGATCCAGTTCCGTCAGGGCAATCTGGTAAAAACTATTCGGGATGCGCTTGAGGCTGAAAATGTTGATCCCAAGCGTTTGGAAATTGAAATTACCGAAGGCGTGCTCCTCAGTCACACCGAAGAGACGATTTCCATACTCAAAGAATTGCAGGAGCTTGGCATCAAGATTGCCATGGATGACTTTGGCACCGGCTATTCCAGCCTCAGCTACCTGCGCCGCTTTCCTTTTGACAAGATTAAGATCGACAGATCCTTCACCACGGACCTTGGCACCTGCATCGCCGCCGACAGTATTATTGAGGCCGTGATCAAACTGGGAGATTCCATGGGGATGACCTCAAATGCAGAAGGGGTCGAAACCATCGAGCAGGCCAATTTGCTCAGAGATCAGGGCTGCAAAGAAGTTCAGGGGTTCCACTTTAGCAAGCCCATGCCATCGGCCTCCATTTGCGAGCTCCTGGCGGATTGGGAGTGGGATACCTTTCAGAAAGACAACGAGAGATATTTCGTTTCGAATGCGGCAGAGTCCCTCAAGGGCTAGGGGCACGCCCCGTTGGTTTCCCTAACCTCCGGCAGGCGCGCGATATGTAAAAGGCGCGCTGTAGGGATCTCCAGAGCGCGCCCTTACCTGTCTTACACCTTTAGCGGTGTGTCGCCGCGTTGCCACGCCAGAGGGTGGAACACTTCGTCAACGGGGGTTTCAGCCACGTGGTTTACGTAGTTTGACATGGTTTTCTGGGCCAGACCCAGGATCACGTCCAGGACCGCACGATGACCATAGCCTGCGTCAAAGAACGCTTTCATTTGCGCCTGAGATACGTTTCCGCGCGCGCGTACCATCTGAACCGTGAAGGTGCGCAGCGCCTCAAGTTTGGCAGTCGGCAGGGCGGTTTCGTTGCGCAGGGCCTCTGAGATGTCATCCGACACCTTCATCATTTTGGCAATCCCAGTGTGGGCCGGAACGCAATAGTGGCAGGCATGTTCGACGTTGATCGACTGCCAGACAACCGTCAGCTCTTCGGCATCAAAATCGGTCTCGGTGAACAGCTTGTGAAGCAACTGGTAGCCTTCATAGGCCTGGGGGCTTTCGGCCAGAACCTTGTGCAGCCCCGGCAAACGGCCAAAGGCCTTTTGCGACTGTGCCAGCAGCGGCTTTGAGGCTTCGGGTGCAGAATCCTGGTCGTGGGATGGGAATTTCATTTTGGTCGGCCTTTCCTAAAGTATCACTCAATGTCGTTTAGGCTTTCTTGAGCGATCACTCAAGTATATATTTGAGCGATCATTCAACATTTGGCGATCCAATGCCCCGCAAACCGAACTTTGACCGCAACGAGCTGATTGAACGTGCCCGCGACCTGTTCTGGCGGCGCGGCTGGGCGGGCACCTCGTTGAAAGACCTGGAAGCCGTTTTGCAGATGAAGCCCGGCAGCTTTTATGCCGCGTTTGGATCAAAGGACGCGCTGTTTGAGCTCGCAATGGACAAATATGCGATGGATGGCGCGGAGAGGCTCAAGGATCTGGCGCAAAAATACGGCCCACTCGCGGCGCTGCAGCGTTTTCCGGAAATGGCGATCGGCAACGCCGACGCCCCCGCCAAGGCCTGTATGCTGTCCAAGACACTGCTTGAGCTTACCTCGCATAATCACCCCTTGGCCGGCAAAGCAAACCTGCATCTTTTGAGGATGGAAGGGCAATTCGCAGAGCTGTTTCAACAGGCACAGTCCGCCGGAGAGATTGGCCGCGTTCATAGCCCAAAAAGTCTCGCACGCAGGTATCAGTCTGACCTTTTGGGGCTGCGGGTCTCGGCAGAACGGGATGGCGTCGATGCAACGGCAATCGCCCAGGAGATTGCGGACAGTTTAACCCGCATCTAGACGCGGCACCCAGATGCGAAACCTAGATCTATAGAACAATCCCGTGGGGCGACCTCCCGGGGCGACCTATCTGGGCATGCTCTGCGTCAGTCTTTAGCGTTGGTTGCGGCCTTATGGACCGCAGCGAGGAGATCCGCCCGTTGGACCGGTTTCATCAGTCGAATATCTTCCGGCCTCAGCCCGTTTCCGTGCACTGTTGCTTCTCTGGCATAGCCCGACATGAAAAGGACAGGCAGGTGTGGCCAACGCTTTCTCAGCGCTTTGGCAAGGCCCGTTCCCTGTAATTCTCCCGGCATAACGATATCGGTCAGCAAGAGATCAAAAGTTGGGTCCGCCTCAAAAGCTGCAAACGCGGCGTCGCCAGAGGGGGTTGCCGTAACCTGATATCCCGCCAGTTCCAAAATAGTGACAAGCGTGGCGCGAACGGCGTCTTCGTCTTCCGCAACAAGTATTTTTTTGCCGCTTCCTGACTCTTTACCATTATCAATCATAGGGTTAAGAGGGTTTTTTAATTCCGTTTTCGAGACCGGGAAATAGAGTTTGAATGTCGTGCCTTCACCGGTTTCTGTATAGACCTGCACGGTCCCCGCCGATTGTCGCATGAAGCCAAGGGTCATTGACAGGCCAAGGCCGGATCCCACGCCCGGCGGCTTCGTCGTAAAGAAGGGCTCAAAAATCGAGTCGATGACCTCGGCCGGAATGCCGGGCCCATTATCGCTCACAGCCAGCATCACATAGCGGCCTGGAGCTAACTCTTCTTGCCGCAGGTCGATATAGGTCTCATCGATCCGAACATTGGCTGTCTCTATTGTGAGCTTCCCGTGCCCCTCCATCGCGTCACGCGCATTCAAAGCCAGGTTCAACAGTGCACTTTCCAAAGAAGAACGGTCAGCTTCGATTGGCCACAGTCCCGCAAGGAGCGAGGTTTCGATCTCGACACTTGCCGGCAGAGCGCGGGCCATCCAGTTCTTAGCTTCGCGCACCACATTGTTGAGATCAAGCACCACGGGTGTGAGCGGAGCCTGGCGGGCGAAGGCCAACATGTTCTTGGTTAAATCGGCGCCTCGCAGGGCGGCTGAAATAGCCGCATCGATCATTTCATTCTGCGTCGGGGAATTTTCAATTTCGCGAAGCAGTTCCAAATTTCCCAGGATCACTGCCAGAAGATTGTTAAAGTCATGTGCCACGCCGCCCGTCAGTTGTCCGATACTTTCATTCTTTTGCGCCCTGCGTGATATTTCGCGTTCGTTCTCCATTTTTTGTTGCAATTGAACTTCGCGCGTTGCCTCCAGGGAAATTGCTTTCACAAGGGTCCTGCCGTTTTCAGTCGTGAAATCACCGTAAAAATCTATCCATCGCGAATGCCCGTCGCGCGCTGTTATCCTGTAGCGGTAGCGAAGGGGAGAATTTGTCTCCCCAGCCTCTCTTATTGCTTTCAGGAAGGAGCCAAGATCCTCGGGGTCGTGCATCTGAACCAGCAGGGATTGGTCGGCAAGCAGCTCTTCGTCAGTGTAGCCCCAGATATCGACGCATTTGGGGCTAATGTAGATAAGTTCAGGATTGTTCCAGTTGGTTACGTCATAGTCGACAAATGCGCCTGGCAGCTTTTCGGCGATCGACGTTAGGTGCTCGCGCGAATTTTGCGCGCGGGTCTGCGCGTCGCGGATGTCTGTCAGGTCGGCATTCATACCAGTCACCCGTCTGACATTGCCTTTTGCATCCAGCTCTGCCTGCCATGTCGAGCGGATATACAGAAGAGTTCCGTCTTTGCGAATTGCGCGAAAATCTGCTTTTCCCTGCAGCTCTTTTCCGGCCCATGTTTGCTGAATTTCTTTTAGTATGCGCTCTAGATCATCTGGGTGGATCATCGGCTGCAAGTCTGCGAATGGAACTATCCCCGGTTCTCTGTCCAGCCCAAGCATTGCGATCATTCCGCCGTCATAGTAGGGGCCAGGCTCGCCCGCCTCCTGAACGAACATGCCCACACCGGACGCGCGCATGGCCAGGTCCAGCCTGCTCGCCATCTGGACGGTTTGGTTGCTATGCATCGCGGCACGGGTTGCGAAATTGATGATTTTCCAGGTGACAAGAATAGCCAGCGTGCCACTTCCAATAAATCCCAACGTGGTCGGGGCGAGCGTCGTATATGGGGTTTGAGAGGAAATGGTATTCGCGAGAAATATAAATGGCGGTATGTGCAGTAGCGCAAAGCCAAGCACGAGCCAGCCAATTGCCGAACTTTCTGTTTCCGGCCAGGCCCGAAGCGGGCGCAGATAGCTGACTGCGAGCCCAACAATTGGAATGGCGAGGTTCATGAAGATGCCGACCATTAGCGCGGGCCCTCCAAACCAGAGCCGGTGAAACGCCCCCATCAGTCCGGTAATCAAAGCGCCGATTGGCCCGCCCAGGTAGCCTGCAAAGACAAGCGGCCCGGCTCTGGCATCAAACGGAGTGGTAAATGGCGCCACCAATATGTTGGACATCCCCAGAGAGATAACAGAGATCCCGAAGAACACGCCAAGCAAAACCTGCTGTGTTACTCTTTGGTTTTTCAGTCGGGCATTGGTCAGAGTGACGTAAACCAGTACACCTGCCAGCAACAACGACGTAAGGCTTTGCAGTAAGAATGCGAACACTTTTTCTCTCTACTCTTCATAACGAACTAAAGTGGCCAGACAGCAACCTTTGAAACTCTTGCAAACTTGGCAATTTTACACAACAGTCTTGCTTTTATTTAGGAAATTGCCACCGTCAAAAAACACGAACCTTTGCGTCCTCCCCACGACGATCTCTGGTCAGACGGTACGAATGGCGGCACGAGTGGGGGCTGGACTGGCGGCTGGACTGGCGGCTGGAAAAGGGTCTCGAAAAATCACGCAGTCACTCTGTCGGATCCCCTTGGTGAAGTGCAAAATAAAATATGTTTACTTATAGGGTCTTACTGGCTACTTGCGCGCTTTTAGATTGGCGATGTACTGCCGCAATAAAGATACGCGTCGGGGACGATAGCTTTCGCCACTTGGCGCGTAGCCTTCAATGCGCGTGACATGGAACATGCGAAAATCTGCGCGCAGGCAACACCATGCCAATAGCATCACAGCCCTGTCGTGGTACGAAATCGCCAGGGGGAAAATACGCCGTTGCGTAGCGATACCCTCCCGGTCTTTGTAGCCAATATCAAGCGCTTCTTCAGCCCACATCGCCTCGCGCAGGAGTGTCATGTCAATGGTGGCCACAACAGGCGTGCTAAAGCGGTGCACCAGGTTTACGGCATGCATCGCCTGGCGCTGTTGGCGTTCTGGCAACGTCGCAAGAATTTTGGTCAAGGCATCTTTGGCGGCCTGCGCTAAATCAACATCGCCGCGCTGGCTGACGTCAGACAGACCAAGAGTGAGCGCTTCGATCTCAATTTGGGTAAATGTCTGCGGCGGCAAGGCAGGGTCTTCGATCATGGTATAGCCAAGCCCCGCTTCACCCTCGATCCGCGCACCTGCAGCCCGCAGGCTGTCGATGTCCCGATAGATCGTGCGCTCCGAGACCTCCATCGCAGCGCCCAGCCGGGCGGCAGTGACGGGAGGCGTCAGTCCCCGAATAAGATGGAGCAGGCGGAAAAGGCGGTCTGATTTGGCCATGGGCTACTCTACGCAAAACATCCTGACAGAATTTGGCAGGATGTTGGTGCCATAGGTGCCGCACCAACATCAATCAGATTTTGAAAGGTCTCATGACATGCCAACTCTTTATCACTCGCCGCACTCCCGCTCCTCGCGGGTTATTTCCCAGCTCATGCTGATGGGAAAACTCGACCAGATCAAAGTGGTCATTGTTGACGTCGTCAAAGGCGATGGCAGCGGTCGCTCTGATCCAAACAATGCTCATCCCGAAGGCAAGGTGCCGTTTTTAGTGACAGATGACGGTGAGACCATTCGCGAAAGCGCCGCTATCATGATGTACCTTGATGAGCTGTTCGGATATCCCTTAGGGATCAAGCCACATTGCCCGGGGCGCGGGGCATTTCTGTCCTGGATGAGCTACTATTGTGGCGTGTTGGAGCCTGCCATGGTGGCCGATTTTGCCAAACTGGATCACCCGGTTCTCAAAAGCAATTTCCGCACTATGACCGAGGTGAGCGCGCAGATTGTGTCTGGCCTGGGTGACAATTCCTACCTTGTCGGCGACAAACTCACCATTGCGGATATTATTATGGCCTCCGCCTTTCAGTGGGCGCCACATCTCGCACCTGAGGCCCCGGCGGTCAAAGAGTGGCTCAAACGGGTTGAGGCCGCGCAAGATAGCGCTGGTCTGGAGGCTTTTGAAACACATGCCTTTGCAGCTCTTAATGTGTAAGCAGCCCCGCAGCAAAGATTACTCTCATTCCCTAGGGGCGTTTGGGACGCTGAACCCACTCAGCCCGTCTGCGTGGTTATGCTGTGCGCAGTTATGCCGGGGCGGGCGCCAGGGTTTGCCAGTCCGATGAGGCTTCGAGTTGCGCCGCCAGTTGGATCAGGATGCCATCTTGACCAAAACCGCTGACGATCTGCACACCGATGGGCAGACCGTCGGCGGTTTGATGTACCGGGAGGGTCATGGCGGGTTGGCCCGAGGCATTGAAAGGCACCGAGAAGGGGCTGAGATCCAGCAGCAGTTCCACAAAGGGATCAAACTCAAGGTCCTGATCCAGATGGGCCAGTCCCAGAGGATGCGCTGGACCGTTTGTGGCAGCGGTCAACAGAATGTCATAGCTGTCAAAGAAGGCGCTCATCTTGCGCACCTCGGTGTTCACCGCGGCGGCCCGGGCGAGGTATTGGTGCAACGATACCCCTGCGGCATAGCGCATGGTGCGCTGGGTCATCGGCTCAAAGCCCTGCATTGGTCCGGCGGCAAATTCGGGCGGGAAAAAGCCAGCCAGCGAGCTCACAAGCAGGCGAAAGGCCTGAGAGGTCATCTCGGCGAAGTCGAAATCAGGCCGGGCCTCTTCGACCTCATGGCCAAGGTCGATCAGCTGTTGCGCGGTGATGGAGACGGCCTCAGCGCTGCTGGGATGGATCGCCTTGCCGTCAAAACGATCGCTCAGAAACCCAATGCGCAGCTTGCGGGGCGCGCCTTCCAGCAAGGCCTCAAACCCGCCTTCTGGTGTGGCGGTGAAATAGGGGCAGCCCTGATCAGGGCCCGAGGTGACATCCAGCAGCGCGGCGCAATCGCGCACCGTGCGACTTACGGCATGTTCGTGGCTCATGCCAAAGTTGGGATCGCCCCGATGCGGGCCAATTGCATTGACGCCGCGGGTCGGTTTCAATCCGACCAGCCCATTGTACGCGGCAGGAATCCGGATCGAGCCCGCGCTGTCGGTGGCATGGGCGGCGGGAACCATACCGCTGGCCACGGCGGCAGCGGCACCGCCACTGGAGCCACCTGCGCTCAGATCCGTGTTCCAGGGGTTGCGGGTTTTGCCCCAGGCTTTGCTTTCAGTGGTGATGGTCAGGCCAAATTCAGGCGAGGCCGTACGGCCCAGCAAGCCAAATCCAGCCGCGCGCAGGCGCGAAACCGTGGTGGAATCAAACCCCATTTCTGTGCCGCGAAACATCTCGCTGCCATTTGACAGGGGCATGCCCTTGGCTGGGGCGTGCAGATCTTTCAGCAGGTAGGGCAGGCCGGTAAACCGCGAGACCTCAGCTGTTTTGTCCAATGCGTCCAGGGCTTCTTCGAACTGGGTAAGGACAACTGCATTGATCGCCGGGTTCTGCGCCTCGATCTGTGCGATGGCAGAGAGCAGAATGTCGCGGCGGGATACCTCGCCGGCCTTTGCCAGGGCGGCCAGTCCGACCAGATCATAGTTCAGCCATTCATCGCGATTTAGCATTCATCATCTCCTCGGTCATATTTGCGCCTGACACAATATTCAGGATCACCGCGTCCGCATCACTGACCGAGACATAGGCATGCGCCATGGCGGCGTCGTAATAAACGCTATCGCCGGTCTCGAGCCGGATGGGCTCGTACAGGTCGGAGTGCAGCTCAACTGCGCCAGAGAGGACAATCACCAGCTCTTCGCCACCGTGGCGGATTGGGGCGGAAAATTCGGAAATATCGCGCGCTGTCACGGTCGCATAGGTGGCGTCGATGAGGCGGTTTTTCAGCTGCGTTGCCATGGGCTCAAAGACATAGTTCTCGGCTTCCAGCCGCGGCAGTTCTGATCGGCGCGAGACGCTTAACCTGCCGGTGGGCGATGTTTTCGGGGTTTGCGCCGAGGCGCCATCCAGGATCGAGACAATGTCTGTATCCAGCCCGGCGGCGAGTTTGAGCATCACGTCATAGGTCGGAGAGAGGTTTGAATTTTCGATCTTCGAAATCGTCGACAACGCCAGGCCAGAGGCCTCTGAGACCTGCTTCAACGTCAGGTTTTGCGATTGTCGCAGGCTTTGCACCATGGCGCCAAAGGCAGCGCGCTTGTCTTTGAATGTTTCCGAAGTCTCGGTTTTTGACATGGTGATTTTCCGATGCGAAAATTTTCTTGACTTTTTTCCTATCATCAAACGATCTTGTGGGCAAGGAGAACAAATGACCTGGATCTTGCTCATTCTTTTTGCTCTGGCAGCAGTGCTGTCCGGTGTCGCCATCAGCTATGTTGCTGGTGCGGCGGCCGTTCTGGCCTTTGTTCTGACGGATCACGCCGCCTATCTGGGTATCTTGCCACAGCGGATTTTTAGCCAGATCGACGTCTTTACCTTTCTCGCCATGCCGCTGTTTATTCTGGCCGGCGAGACCATGACCAAAGGCGGCGTTACACGGGTTTTGATTGATCTGGCGATGCTGCTGGTGGGCAGGCTGAAGGGCGGGCTTGGCTATGTGAACATTGCCTCCAGCGTGTTTCTGGCCGGGATCTCGGGCTCTGCCGTGGCTGATGCCGCTGCGACCACCAACACATTGGTGCCCGCCATGACCGAGCGGGGATATCGCACTGAATTTGCCGCCGCACTGACAGCAGCCAGCTGTGTGATTGGTCCGATCATTCCGCCGAGCATCGTGATGATTTTTTATGCGGCTTTGATGAATGTCTCGGTGGCGGCCCTGTTTGCAGGCGGCATTGTTCCTGGCCTGCTGATGGCAGCTTTCCTGGGTGGCTATAACTTTTGGATTGCCCGCAAAGAGGACCATCCCGGCGGCACCGCAGAGACTCTGCCAGCCGTAAAACCCACAGTATTGCGGGCCCTGCCGGCCTTGCTGATCCCAGTCACTATCGTGTCGGGTATCGTTTTTGGCATCGTGACCCCCACGGAGGCTGCCGGCCTTGCGGTGGCGATCACGCTCTGCCTTGTGTTTCTGTATGCCTTGTGGGACCGCAATGGTTTTGTCGGTGCATTCAAGATTTCTGCCAATCTCGCCTCAGGCGCGGTAGAGCGCACAGTCATGTTGACGGGGTCGATCTTTATGATCCTGTTTGCGGCGGCCGTGTTTGGCTACCTGATGGGCATTTTGAAAGTGCCAGATCAGATCGGTGCAATGGTGCAAAACCTTGGTCTGAACAACACCTCCTATTTCCTGATTGCCAGCGGCGTGATGTTTTTGGCCGGTATGGTGATGGATATCTCCATGGCGCTGGTCTTGCTGGTGCCCGTTCTGATACCGGCGGCGATCATGGGGGGGGCGGATCCTGTACATGTTGGCGTGGTCAGCTGCCTGAACCTGACACTGGGCCTGATTTCGCCGCCCTTTGGTGGCTGTCTTATGGTGATCTCGACGGCCAGCGGCGTCAATTATATGCGGCTCTGTCTCGCTATACTGCCCTTTCTTGCGGTGCAGATCGCCCTGCTCATCCTGCTGATTTTCTTTCCCGAAATTACCCTCACCCTGCCACGGGCATTGGGGCTCATTCCATAATAAGACACATAAGGGAGACTATCATGAAACATGTTCTATTTGCTGCGGCGACGACCCTGTTGACGGCGGCGCCGCTCTGGGCGGATGAGATAAAGATTGCCGTTGGCTGCCCGCCGGTAAATGCCTGTTCAGACTATGTCTATGCTGAAGATCTGGCGGCTGGTCTGCGCGAACAGGGGATGGAAGCCAGCGTTTTTGCAAGCGGCGCACTTGGCAAGGATCCCGAAGTTGTGGACCAGCTGAGCCAGGGTTTGCTGCAGTTTGGCATGACCAATTTTGTGATGATCAAAGAAGTAGACCCACGCATCCTTGGTTTTATTGCGCCCTATATGTTTGACGATATGGAGCATTTCTTCCGCGCCACTCAGGACACCGAGAGCGAGTTGCTGGCTAAGATCAAAGTCGCGATGGAAGGGCAGGGCGTCAAGATCGCAGGTCTGCC
This sequence comes from Phaeobacter sp. SH40, assembly GCA_965641885.1. Classification (GTDB taxonomy): domain Bacteria; phylum Pseudomonadota; class Alphaproteobacteria; order Rhodobacterales; family Rhodobacteraceae; genus Pseudophaeobacter. The sequence continues at coordinate 1,969,344 of OZ282574.1, forward strand.
GGGTCTTGGCGGCACCATGGGCGTTTTCAACGCCAAAACGCCTGTGACCAAGGTCGAAGACATGGCCGGTCTGCGCTTGCGGGCGATTGATGCCACTCAGATTGAACTGTTCAAAAACTGGGGCGTGCAGGGCGCTGTGGTCGATATGCCTGAATTCGCCGGTGCGGTGCAGCAGGGGGTAGTTGATGGCTATTACAACCCGCCCGTGGTGGCGCTGATCTTCCGCCATACTGAATTCCTGAAGCATTACACCGATATTGGTGCGGGCACTCCGTTCCGCTCGGCCTTGATGTCCGCAGACTGGTACGCTGACCTTAGCGATGCGGATAAGGCCAAGGTGGATCAGGCCGTCGATCAGGCCAACGTCAAAAACCGCGTCTGGACTGCTAAGGCTGCGGCAGGTGAGCTGGCGGGGTTGGAAAAATCCGGCGTCACCATCTCCACCATGTCGCCCGAGGCGCTGGCCGATCTTAAAACCCGCAGCGAGCAGGCCTGGGCTGGCCTGATGCCTGCCGCCTCGGTTGAGGCCTTTCGGGCGCTCGCGGCGAAAACGCGGTGAGAGAGCTCATCCATCAGGCAAGCGCGCAGGTAGACCGCGCTTGCCTGTTCATAGCAAAACTGGCGTTGATCGGCATGGCCCTTACGGTGCTGCTGCAGATCTGGGCGCGCTATGGCTTTGACTACCCGTTTAGCTGGACAGAAGAACTGGCAAGATACCTGATGATCTGGGCGGGACTGCTTGGGGCAACCTGTGCCTTTAAGCGCCGTCTTGATCCAACGGTTGTACCGGTCAATCCCGAAGACAAAGGTCTCTGGAATAAGGTGGTTTTTGCCCTGACGGTTCTGATTTTTTTGTCGCCCATTCTGTACTATTCCTTTTATGGCCCAAACATGAACTTGGAGCGCGGCTTTTTGTGGCGCAGCAGCAATCGCCTGTCGCAGGGGATGGGGGTGAATATGGCCCTTATCGGTGCCATTGTGCCGCTCAGCTGTGCTGTGATTGTGCTGCATCTCGCCGCGATTTTGACCAAACGTAAGGCCGTGACATGACCAGCCCCGCCGTATTTTCCGCCGCAGATGTTTTTGCTGCGGTTGAGATCACAGACTTGTTGGATCCGCTTGTCGCGGCAATGATTGCTGTGTCCGAGAGAACCGCCAGCCATCCTCCCAGATTTGCGACGCCGGTGAATGATCAGGGCCGCATGGGGTTGATGTATGGCAGTCTGGACCACCCGGCGCTGCATGGGGCCAAGGTTCTGAGCCTGTTTCCCGGCGCGCCTGCGGTCGGGCTGTCGAGCCATCAGGGCTTTGTTGTGGTGTTTGACAGTCAGGATGGGCGGCCAATTGCCATCTGTGACGCCGATGCGATCACTGCATTGCGAACTGCTGCTATGTCGATGCTGGCAACACGGACTCTTGCCAGGCCTGATCCGCAAATAATCGCCGTGTGCGGCGCAGGAGAGCAGGCAGAGTGGCATGTGCGAGGCTCCATGGCCTGTTTTCCGCAGGCTATTATCCGTGTCTGGGCACGCCGCACTGACGCGGCCAAAGACATGGTTCAGCGGGTTGCTGCCGCGTCAAAACAGGTCGTGGTATTGCCTGATCTGCAACAGGTCGTGCACGGGGCTGATGTCATCCACACGACAACCGCGTCAAAGACAGCCTTCTTTTGCGGCGACTGGCTGGAGCCGGGGCAGCATATCAATCTGGTGGGAGCCAGCCTTGCGGACACGCGCGAGCTGGACGATGCAGGTGTTGCCCGCGTGACGATGTTCACGGATTCACAAGAGAGCAGCAGCCGCGAGTCCGGCGAAATTCTGGAGGCGAAAGAGGCAGGTGCGATCCCTGCGGACTATCCGGTCACGGAAATTGGTGAGGTTCTTGGTTGCCGTCATCCGGGGCGGTCGTGGCCCGGTGAAATCACAGCGTACAAATCTCACGGTCTTATTCTGCAGGATTTGGTTGCGGCGCATGAGGTGTTGTTGCGCTCTGCGTTGACGCCTCGCGCGCAGTAGCTACCTGCCGTGCCGCGGCGCGGTTCGCCGCCGTGTTGGACGCTGCCGTCTGGCGGTCATGCTGGCAGGAATTTTGGCATTAGTTTCGCGGGACAGTCATTTGATATGGTTGAATAACTTTGGAAAATCCTTTTGCAATCGCCTTTTGAAAATCCTTTTGTTTCTGCACAATAACATGGGGTTCTGAAGCCACCCGGAGGCGCTCGCTTGCATTCCCGTGCGTAAACCACAATTGTCAAACGGAATGAATCGGGAGGGACAAACTATGACACTTATGAAATCCGTCGGCGCAGCTGCGGCTATTGCTTTGATGATGACAACAGGCGCCTCGGCCCAGACGCGCGTCACCTATAAATCCGCCAAGGCGGGCTCATCGTATTTCCAGATGGCCGCGCAAATCGCCGAAGCCATGAAAGCAGGGACCAACGGTGATATCTCGGTCACTGTCGAGGAAAGCCAGGGATCGGTGCAAAATGTGATGGAGGTCCGGGCACGGGGCGGTGACTATGTTTTCACCACGCCACCTGCGCTTGTGGGATTGGCACAGGGTGGCAAGGCCATGTTCGAAGGCAAGGGCGACCCCGCATTTGACGAGATCCGCGCGCTGTTCCCCATCCCCTCGTTGACCATGCATTTCGTGATGTCAGCTGACAGCGGCGTGACCAGCTTTGCTGGACTGGAAGGCAAGACGATCTTGCTGGGCAGTGGGTCGTTCGGGGCGCGTGAGGGCGCGAAATATCTGGGTCTTTTTGGTCTTGAGGATAAAGTCACCATCGCGGACTCTGAGCTGTCCAATGCGGTGAACGCGCTGAAAAATGGCCAGATTGACGGTTTCGTGACTGCAGGCTCCTTTCCGGCGCCCAACGTGATTGAGGCTGCGGCCTCCACTGGCGTCACTGTCCTGTCGCTGAATGATGAGCAGATCAAAACCTCCAAGCGCACGCGCCTGACGATCCCGGCAGGCACTTATACTGGCCAAACCAACGATATCACGACGACGTCGCTTCCGGTGGTCGCCTATTCCACCACGAAAATGGACGATGACGCGGCCTATATGCTGACCAAAACCTTTTGGGAAACACGCGAAAATATGGCCAAGGATGCGCCGTGGTGGGCAGGTGTTTCGGCAGATATGCTGAGCAATATCACCACACAGATCCACCCAGGAGCCATTCGCTACTACAAGGAAATTGGCGTGGCGTTGAACGCAGAACATATGTGATGTGCATGCCTTGCCCTCGTTTGATGCGGGGGCAGGGCGCTTTGATGCCATGACATCCATCCTTCCCAGCTTTCTGCCAAATACAACGCGCCTGTGGGTCGTGCTTGGCGCTGTAATAGCCGTGTTTCACATTGGGCTGATCTTTTATGGATTGGTGCCCAATCTCGTTGCGCGCCCCCTGCACATGGCGCTGATTTTGCCCTGGGTGTTTTTATACTCTGCCAAAACTGCAATCGGATGGTGGTCTGGTTTGCTGATCACGGCCATAGGAGTCGCGGGCTGTATCTGGATCGCACTCAACCACCAGATGCTGCGCAATCAATATGGGTTTTTGGAAACCGGGTTTCAGGTGGCTCTTGCGATTACCCTGCTCCTGATCGCGATGGAGGGCGCGCGCCGCATGATTGGCTGGCCACTGCCCCTCGTGGCGCTGTGCGCGCTTTTATACGGGCTGTTAGGCCAGCACATTCCTGGAGAATTTGGCCATGCGGGCACCCCATTGCGCAGTTTTCTTGGCACGCTTGTCGTCGCCGAAGGGGGGCTTTGGGGCAGTCTCACCGGCGTTTCGGTGGGGGTTGTCGCGATCTTTGTGATCTTTGGTGCGGTGTTGAATGCAGGTGAAGCCGGGCAGGGGTTCATGAATGTGGCCGCGGCTGCTGCGGGCCGTTTGACGGGCGGCGCCGCCAAAGTCTCTGTGCTCTCATCAGCGCTCTTTGGGTCGATCTCTGGCTCGGCATCGGCCAATGTGGCCTCAACGGGCGCGATCACATTGCCGGCCATGACCAGGCTTGGCTATCCCAAACGTCTGGCCGCAGCTGTCGAAGCCGTGGCCTCCTCGGGCGGGCAAATCATGCCGCCGCTGATGGGGGCCGGCGCCTTTGTCATGGTTGAACTCACAGGGGTGCCGTACACGCAGATCATGATGGCCTCGCTGCTGCCGGCGATCCTCTATTTTCTGACTGTCTGGGTTGGCATCAATGCCTATGCCCAGCGGTTTGAGCTAAAAGCTGTGCCTGAAGACCAACGCCCGGCCCCCCGTATGGTGTTTGTGACCTCATGCTTTTTTCTGGTGCCGTTTTCGGTGCTTCTGGTCGCTATGTTCGCTATGGGATTTACCCCGCAATACGCCGCTGTTATGGCCATTTTTGCAGGCGCCGCAGCGCTGTTTTTTGACGCCACGCCCCGGATGAATTTGGCGCAGGGGGTCGCACGACTGGGGCAGGCTTTCAGCTCGATCGGTCAGCAAGTTGCCATGATCGCGGCCATTATCATCTGTGCGTCGATCATCATTGGCGTACTTGGCATCACGGGGCTAGGGATCAAAATCACCTCTGTGATCCTCTCTGGTTCTGGGGGCGCGCTTTGGCCGGCACTGCTGCTCACAGCTCTGGCATGTTTGTTGCTGGGTATGGAAGTGCCGACCACTGCCGCCTATGTCATTTGCGTCTCGGTGGCGGGTCCTGCGCTGATCGCGCTGCAGCTGGAGCCTTTGCAGGCACATCTGTTTGTGTTCTGGTTTGCGCTGCTCTCCACGATCACGCCGCCCGTTTGTGGCGCGGTGTTCATTGCGGCGGGCATGATCGGGGAAAACTGGCTCAAGGTGGCGCTGACGGCGATGACGCTTGGCCTTGGGCTCTACATCATTCCGCTGGCGATGATCGCAAACCCTGCTCTGATACAGGTCGCTACCGATACAACAGGCGCATTGACCGCTTTTGTTCTCATCGGATTTGGCCTGTCGTGCCTGTCATACGCTCTGATCGGGCAGATCAGTTGGCTCCGTCGTCTGCTGTTATCTGCTCTCGGATTTGGGGCCTGCTTTGGTGCCTTGCTAGGTTTTTAGAGTCGCACCAAACCCGGCTAAATCGCAATTTCGATGCTTTGCAAAACCGTCCTGAAAATGGACTGGGGCGCAGGCTCGTTTACTTTAGCCTATGGCGCGCGTTGCGTTCATGGTTCGTCAAGAAATCCAAGTAGACGGATGATCGTCGATCATCAGTAGATTTAGGCGGGCCCTTTCAAAATCTATTAAGAGTCTGTTATAGAACGAAATAATATGAAAATTTTCGGTAATTGAAAATGATTGACGTATATCATTTAGTGTGAATACTAAAGTAAGGCCAGCGGTGAACTACCGTGGCTTAGGGAGCAAGTCGTGAGAAATCCAACACTTCATGACGTCGCCCATCTGGCCGGCGTAAGCTATGCGACAGCGGATCGTGTTCTGAACCGGCGGGGCAATGTCGCGGAAAAATCCGTGCTTAAAGTCAAGGCTGCGGTGGAGCAGTTGGGCTACGTTCGCAATGTATCTGCGGCAAAGCTGTCAAAGAACAGTCCGCACCGGCTGGCGTTTGTTTTGCCCCATAGGTCACACACGTTTTTTGGCAGAATGCACGCGCAGCTCGATAGGGCGCAGCCGCATCTGAAAATTGCGCGGATCTCATGTGATATCATTGAATTTGAGGCCTTTGAAACGGGTGCTTTGGAAAAGGCTCTGTCCGGTCTTTTGGGGCAGAAATACGATGGTATCGCCTTTGTCGGCCAGGGGGCTGACGGAGCTTGTGGTGTTTTGGGCGCGCTGCGGGCCGAGGGCGTGCATATTGTTTCCCTGGTGTCGGATGGCCCGGAAGGCAGTCGCGATCACTATATCGGCATCGACAACGTCAAGGCGGGGCGCACCGCCGCTCGGTTGGTTGGCATGGCACATCGTGGCGCTGCGGGATGTGTTGTTGTCACTGTGGGCTCAATGGATGTGCGCGATCATTTTGATCGCGTGACAGGGTTTCGTCAGGTTCTGGAAGCAGATTTCCCTGATATCCGGATTTCGGATGTCATCGAGACCAAGGACCAGTCGGCTCTGATGCGGAGCAACCTGCGCAGCCAGCTGGATCAAAACGCCGATATCACCGCAATCTACAATACCGGAGCGGGCAACGAGGGTGTTGTGGATCTTGTGCGTATTCTTGACCTGTCGGCATCGATTTTTTGTATCGTGCACGACTTGTCCAGTGTTGTGCGCGCCGCCCTCGAAGAGGGTGTCATAGACATTGTCATCGACCAGCGGCCTGAAATCGAGATGAACCGTGCGCTGGCCCTGCTGCAGGCGGTTGTGGACGAGTTGCCACCGCCGCCGACGCCTGAATTAATTCCTGCGATTTATGTCCGCGACAACCTCCCAAACGAACACTCTTAAGAACCAAGCCTGTTGAGAGCCAAGCCTGTTGAGACCGCATTTAGTTGAGAACGAAAGACGCAATCAGATGACCAATTTCTTTCAAGACATCGAGCCTTTGCGATTTGACCCCGGCAGTACCGGCACTGCCTTTCGGCACTACAATCCTGACGAGGTTGTCATGGGCAAGCGGATGGAAGAGCATCTCCGGTTTGCGGTGGCCTACTGGCACTCGTTTGCCTGGCCCGGTGGTGACCCCTTTGGCGGCCAAACGTTTCAGCGCCCTTGGTTTGGCGACACAATGGAGCTGGCCAAGCTGAAGGCAGATGTGGCCTTTGAGATGTTTGACCTGCTTGGGGTGCCGTATTTTTGCTGGCACGATGCCGACATCCGGCCCGAAGGGGCGACATTTGCAGAAAGCCGTCGGAACTTCGAAGAGATCATCGACTATTTCCAGACAAAAATGGACCGCCATAAAACCAAACTATTGTGGGGAACGGCCAATCTGTTTTCGCACCGTCGATTCATGTCTGGCGCTGCAACCAATCCCGATCCAGAGGTCTTTGCCTGGTCGGCAGCGACGGTCAAACTATGCATGGATGCCACCCATAAACTTGACGGTGAAAACTATGTGTTGTGGGGCGGGCGCGAAGGCTATGAAACCCTGTTGAACACAGACCTGAAACGCGAACGCCAGCAGGCGGGCCGGTTTTTGCAGATGGCTGTGGAGTACAAATACAAGATCGGGTTTAAAGGCGCCATTCTGGTAGAGCCCAAACCGCAAGAACCCTCTAAACACCAATACGATTTTGACGTCGCAACCGTCTACGGGTTCTTAAAAGAGTTCGGTCTGGAGGACGAAGTGCAGATGAATATCGAGCAGGGCCACGCAATTCTGGCGGGTCATTCCTTTGAGCATGAGCTGGCTCTGGCATCTTCACTGGGCCTGTTCGGATCCATTGATATGAACCGCAATGACTACCAATCGGGCTGGGACACTGACCAGTTCCCAAACAACGTCCCCGAGGTTGCTCTGGCCTACTATGAGGTGCTCAAGGTCGGCGGCTTCACCACCGGTGGGACGAACTTTGACGCAAAATTGCGGCGCCAGTCTCTTGATCCTCAGGACCTGATTGCGGCGCATGCGGGCGCGATGGATGTCTGTGCCCGTGGTTTCAAGGCCGCGGCTGCAATGCTGCAAGACGGCACCTTAGAGGCGATGCGAGATGAGCGTTATGCAGGGTGGAACGCTGCCAGCAGCAAGGCGCTGTTGTCCTCTGATTTAGAGGCGATCGCCGCTTTGGTTGAGGCGGACGGCATTGACCCGCAGCCCCGCTCCGGCCGTCAGGAAATCTCGGAAAACGTTGTGAACCGCTTCGTCTGAGGGCGGCTAGGGAGGAAAACCATGAAAACAATCAAAGGTCCCGCGCTGTTTCTGGCGCAGTTTGCAGGCGATGAAGCTCCCTTCAATTCTTGGGACAGCATCACCAAATGGGCGGCGGATTGCGGCTACAAAGGGGTTCAGGTTCCCAGCTGGGACAACCGACTGATTGATCTCGCGAAGGCCGCAGACAGCAAAGACTACTGCGATGAATTCAAAGGGAAGGCGGCCGAAAACGGCGTTGAGGTGACTGAGCTTTCGACCCACCTGCAGGGCCAGCTCGTCGCGGTACACCCGGCCTATGACACGGCTTTTGATGGCTTCGCCGCGCCCGAAGTTCAGGGCAATCCCAAAGCGCGCCAGCAATGGGCCGTTGATCAGGTAAAAAAGGCGCTGACGGCTTCTAAACATATGGGAATAGCGGCGCATGCTACCTTCTCGGGCGCACTTGCCTGGCCCTACATCTATCCATGGCCACAGCGGCCTGCCGGGTTGGTAGAGACGGCGTTTGATGAGCTGGCCGCCCGCTGGCTGCCCATACTCAACCATGCCGAAGACTGCGGGGTTGATGTCTGCTACGAAATCCATCCCGGCGAAGATCTTCATGACGGCGTCACCTATGAGATGTTCCTTGAGCGCACTGGCAATCATGACCGTGCCTGCATGCTGTATGATCCCTCACACTATGTGCTGCAGTGCCTGGATTATCTCGACAATATCGACATCTACAAAGAGCGCATTCGGATGTTCCATGTGAAGGATGCCGAGTTCAACCCAACGGGCCGGCAGGGGGTGTACTCGGGCTATCAGCCCTGGGTCGATCGCGCCGGCCGCTTCCGCTCATTGGGGGATGGGCAAGTCGATTTTGCTGCGATCTTTTCCAAGATGGCCGCAAATGATTTTGACGGCTGGGCCGTGGTTGAATGGGAATGCGCCATCAAGCACCCAGAGGACGGCGCCCGCGAAGGCGCGCAGTTCGTCAAAGACCACATCATCCGGGTCACGGAACGCGCCTTTGATGACTTTGCTGACGGTGGCACCGACCAGGCCGCGAACCGCAAAATGCTGGGGATCGACTGATGGGACGTATTCGTTTGGGCATGGTTGGTGGTGGCAATGACGCCTTTATCGGCGGGGTGCATCGCATCGCGGCCCGTATTGATGATCGTTTTGACCTGGTGGCGGGGGCGCTGTCCTCAACACCAGAAAAATCCGCCGCCAGTGCAGAGGCGCTGGGGATCGCGCGCTCCTACGGCAGTTTTGCCGAAATGGCCGAGGCCGAGGCCAGGCGCGAGGATGGGATCGAGGCTGTCAGCATCGTGACGCCAAATCACGTGCACTTTGCCGCCGCGCAGGCGTTCTTGGCCAGAGGCATTCACGTGATCTGCGACAAACCGCTGACCTCGACGATGGAGGATGCCGCGAAAATGCAACAGGCGGTCGCCTCATCTGATGCACTGTTTGTTCTGACCCATAACTACACGGGCTATCCAATGATCCGGCAGGCCCGCGCCATGGTGGGCGCGGGCGAGTTGGGCGATATTCGCGTCGTACAGGTGGAATACCCGCAGGACTGGTTGACCGGGCCGATGGAAAACGAGGGCCTGAAACAGGCCGAATGGCGCACCGATCCCAGCCGCTCCGGGGCAGGCGGCTCGGTGGGTGATATCGGCACGCATGCCCATAATCTGGCCTGTTTTGTCAGTGGGTTGTCCGTCGATAGCCTTGCGGCAGATTTGCAGGCCTTTGGCGCTGGCCGCCGACTGGACGACAATGCCCATGTGCTGTTGCGGTTTGGCGGTGGTGCGCGCGGTATGCTGTGGTCCTCGCAGGTGGCGCCGGGCAATGAGAACGCCCTGAAGCTGCGCATTTATGGCAGCAAGGGCGGGTTGGAATGGTTGCAGGAGGATCCAAACTACCTGTGGTTTACCCCACTGGGGGGCTCTAAACGGCTGATCACGCGCGGCGGATCTGGCGCCAACGCTGCGGCGGCAGCGGTCAGCCGCATCCCCGGCGGCCACCCCGAAGGGTATCTCGAAGGGTTCGCAACGCTTTACAACGAGGCCGCCGACGCCATCCGCGCCAGACAATCCGGTGCATCGCGTGAAACTGCCATGGGCCAATTGCCGGGTATCGCCGCCGGCATGGCTGGCATGGCATTTATCAACGCCTGCGTCACGTCCTCGCAAAAAGACGCCGCTTGGGTGACACTGTAATGTCCGAAGCAATGTCCGAAGCTGTCCTGTCCCTCTCTGGCGTGAGCAAAAGCTTTGGCCGGATTGAGGTGCTGCACGATATCGATCTGACGTTGCGCCGCGGCGAGGTGCAGGCTTTGATCGGCGAGAACGGCGCTGGTAAATCGACAACAATGAAAATACTGGCCGGATACCAGCCCGCCAGCTCCGGACGTCTGTATCTTGATGGGATTGAGACCCGTTTTGCCGATCTTTACGATGGCGAAGCTGCCGGGATTGTTATGATCCATCAGGAGTTTAACCTCGCAGAGCAGTTGACAGTTGAGCAGAATATCTTTCTGGGCCGCGAGTTGCGCCGCGGCCTGCTGCTGGACAAATCCAAAATGCGCAGCCTGACACGGAGCTTTCTGGATCGGGTAAAATGCTCTGTGGCGCCTGATGCTCTGGTGTCGTCTTTGTCAAATTCCGAAAAACAAATGGTCGAGATCGCCAAGGCGCTCTCTCGCGACGCGCGCGTTCTGATCATGGACGAGCCCACTGCCGTGCTTACCACGCGCGAGACAGCCGTCTTGATGGCGCAGGTGCGCGCGCTGAAAGAGCAGGGGACAGCGATCCTTTTTACCTCTCATAAGCTCGACGAAGTGGCTGAGATTTCCGATGTCGTGAGCATCATGCGCGACGGGCGGGTGGTTCACACTGGTCCTACGTCCGAAATTGATGAAGACCGGATGGCCAGGGCCATGGTCGGGCGTGATGTCTCTGATCTCTATCCTGCTAAAACGGCTGTTGCGCCCGATGCTGACGTTATTTTGTCGGTCCGGGGGCTGTCTGTTCCGGGCTTTTCCAAAGAGGCTTCTTTTGATCTGAAAGCCGGTGAAATACTGGGGTTGGGCGGCATGGTTGGGTCGGGGCGTACAGAACTGATGGAGGGCCTGTGCGGTTTGCGCCCTGCGCAGGCAGAGCAGATCCTGCTCTTTGGCGAACCCCTGCAGATCAAGACGCCAGGGGATGCGCAAAGACGAGGGCTTTGCTACCTGACCGAAGACAGGAAGCTGCGCGGGTTGCTGCTGAATTGGGGCATGCGCGAGAACCTCACCCTGCAGACCCTCTTTAAATTTGGGGCCTGGTTTATCGACAAACGGTCCGAAGAGACGGCGTTGGACAGCGCAATTAAGGAGTTTGATATCCGGGCAGGCAGCCGCGACGTGACGGTCGGCAACCTGTCCGGGGGCAATCAGCAAAAGCTGCTCCTTGCAAAGGTCATGCTGTCAGAGCCGCGCATCCTGGTTGTCGATGAGCCGACGCGTGGCATCGATATCGGGACCAAGCAACAGATCTATGTCTTCCTGCGCGACCTTGCCGCACAGGGGGTCGCGGTGATTATGATCTCCTCCGAGATGCCGGAACTTATCGGCTTGGCTGACCGCATCCTTGTGATGCGGCAGGGGCAGATTGAGGGCGAGCTGGCGCAAGGCGACATCACTGAAGATGCCATCGTGCGCCTGTCCATGGGCCTTAGCGCGACCACTGCACGTCCCCCCACCGCCGAGATGGCAGGAGCCTGAGCAAATGACAGATACCACCACAACACCGGGCCAGACAGCGCGCAAACTGCCGTCAATGGCCGTACTGGGGCCGCTATTGGCGCTGATTGTGCTGATTGTCATCGGCGGCCTGATGAACCCGAACTTTCTTGGCACCGCCAATATCACCAACGTTCTGGCACGGTCTGCCTTCATCGGCATCATCGCTGTTGGTATGACCTTTGTTATTACCGCAGGCGGGCTCGACCTGTCTGTTGGTTCTATGGCGGCCTTTATTGCAGGCCTTATGATCCTGGTGATGAATGCAGCGCTGCCGTCGATGGGGGTCGGGGTGCCGATTGTCCTGCTTGGCATGGTTGTGGCACTGGTTGCGGGCATACTTGCAGGGATGTTGAACGGTTTTTTGATCACCACGCTGGGGATCGAGGCCTTTATCGTCACCCTGGGGTCAATGGGGATCTACCGCAGTCTTGTGACCTGGCTTGCTGATGGCGGCACGCTGTCGCTGGATTTTTCACTGCGTACGTTTTACCGCCCGGTCTATTTCGATGGTATTTTTGGGATCAGCTGGCCAATCATCGTTTTTGCTTTGGTCGTGATCATCGGCGAAATTGTCATGTCGCGCACGGCCTTTGGCCGCCATAGCGCGGCCACCGGCGCCAATGAGCACGTCGCCCACTATTCAAATGTCAATGTGAACCGGACACGGATGATTACCTATGCAGCCCTGGGCATGTTGGTTGGGGTCGCGACGATCATGTATGTCCCGCGCCTTGGCTCGGCCTCGGCGTCTACCGGCGTGTTGTGGGAGCTTGAGGCAATTGCGGCTGTCATTATCGGCGGCACCGTTCTCAAAGGCGGGTTCGGTCGCGTCTGGGGCACGGTCATCGGCGTTTTGATCCTCAGCCTGATCGACAATATTTTGAACCTTACAGATTTTGTTTCACCCTATTTGAATGGTGCAATTCAAGGGGTCATCATTATTCTCGCTGTTATCCTTCAGCGTGAACGCAAAGCGGCCAAATAGGCCGTGTAGTCAGCTTCAGGGAGGAGCAAATTATGAAACATACCAGCACATTTATTGCCGCCGCAGTGGCCGCAACAATCACAGCAACATTGGGCAGCGTCGCTTTGGCGTCTGATCAGGGAACCAAGGTCATCGGGGTGTCTATCCCGGCCGCGACCCATGGCTGGGCAGGGGGTATGAACTTTCACGCGCAGCAAACTGTGGAACGCTTGGAGAAGGTTTATCCTGGTCTTGATTTCGTGCTGTCCACCGCGTCTGACCCGGGCACACAGGTCAACGATATTGAAGACATGGTTGCCGTCCGCGGCATTGACGCGCTGGTGGTTCTGCCGTTTGAATCCGATCCCTTGACGCCGCCGGTTCAGGCCGTTGCCGAAAGCGGCGCCTGGGTGACGGTTGTTGACCGGGGATTGTCTGTTGCGGGCATAGAGGATCTGTATGTGGCGGGGGACAACACAGGCTTTGGTCAGGTCTCGGGGCAATACATGGCGTCAAAGATGCCGGAGGGTGGTGATATCGTTGTGTTCCGGGGCATCCCGACAACCATCGACAACGAACGCGTCGATGCCTTTAAAGCTGCGATTGATGGCTCTGGCATCAATGTCTTGGCCATGGAACATGGCAACTGGAACCGTGATGACAGCTTTACGGTGATGGAAGACTTCCTGTCCAAATATGCCAAGATCGATGCGGTCTGGGCCTCTGACGATGACATGGCAATTGGAGTTCTTGCCGCAATCGAAGCCGCAGGCCGTGATGACGTTAAATTCGTTCTCGGCGGGGCTGGCATGAAGGAGATGATCAAACGTACCGCTGATGGCGACACCATGATCCCGGCCAATGTGACCTATCCGCCCTCGATGATCGCCACCGCAATCGAGCTGACGGCAGTGGGCCTTACCTCAAATGCGCCTGTTTCCGGAACCTTTACAATTGGCTCTGTGCTGGTAACGAAAGAGAACGCCATGGCGTTCTACTACGCAGACAGCCCGTTCTAGGCTGAAACACTTCAATCTTGATAGCTCAATCTGGCTGGCTCTATTTGCTGGCCAGATTGCTCCTTAATCAATGGAATATCCGCATGTATTTGGGACTGGACCTCGGCACTTCTGGGGTCAAAGCGCTGCTGATAGACGAGGCCCAAGCTGTCATCGCACAGGGCCATGCTGCCCTGACCGTGCAGCGGCCAAGGCCTAACTGGTCCGAGCAAGACCCGCAGTCATGGATTGCGGCTACGCAAACGGCGATCAATGAGCTGCGCCGCGCCGCGCCGCGCGCCTTTGCTGACCTTAAGGCAATTGGTGTCTCGGGGCAGATGCACGGGGCAACCTTGCTGGACGGCAATGACCGCCCTCTCAGGCCAGCCATTTTGTGGAACGACGGCCGCGCCGAGACGGAGTGTCGCGCGCTTGAAAATCGCGCGGATTTCCGGGGCATCGCGGGCAACATCGTTATGGCGGGTTTCACAGCCCCCAAATTGGAATGGGTCCGCAAGCACGAGCCTGAAATCTTTGCAAAGACCCGTAAGGTGCTCTTGCCAAAGGACTATATCGGGTTTTGGTTGACGGGGCGGCACATGTCAGAAATGTCTGATGCCGCAGGGACTTTGTGGCTTGATGTGGAAAGGCGGGATTGGTCAGACAGCTTGTTGGAGGCGACAGGTCTGTCACGGGCGCATATGCCAGATCTCGTCGAAGGATCAGAACAGGCGGGACTGTTGCGGGCTGAATTGGCGACAGAGTGGGGCGTTGGCACAGTCAGTATCGCGGGCGGAGCCGGAGACAATGCCGCGACCGCTTGCGGGCTGGGGCTGGTCTCGCCAGGGGATGCCTTTCTGTCGATCGGCACGTCAGGCGTGCTGTTTACGACAACGGATCATTTTACGTCAAACACCGAGAAGGCCGTGCACAGTTTTTGCCACGCAGTTCCAGACACATGGCATCAGATGGGAGTTATTCTGTCCGCCGCAGACAGCCTTAACTGGCTGTCGCAGATCACCGGTCGGTCCCCCAAACAACTTACAGATTTGGTCGAGGACATTCCAACTGCACCGTCACCTGTAACATTTCTGCCCTATTTGTCTGGTGAGCGAACGCCGCACAATGCGCCAAATGCCACGGCCAGCTTTCTTGGCCTCAAGCGCCAACACGGGCTTGTGGAACTCACGCAGGCCGTGCTTGAAGGGGTTGCATTTGCGCTCAACGATTGCAGGCAGGCGATCGAGGCCAGTGGCCCGTCCCTTAGCTCTGCATGGGTTGCGGGGGGCGGCAGTCAATCCGTGGCCTGGTTAAATATTATTGCGGCAGCAACAGGCCTTACGCTTAAAGTTCCCGAAAGCGGCGCCCAAGGCGCGGCGCTGGGAGCTGCCCGATTGGCCATGGCGTCAACCGGATGTCAGGACGTCTTTGCGAAACCAGTTGCCGCATCTGTCATCCAAGCCAATGGCCCCCTTAAAGAGCTCTACAAAGACCGGAAATCATATTTCGAGGCTCTGACGCCAGTGGCTATGGGGGCAAATGGCTATAGCTAGGAAGAGAGCGTTTCAGCAGCAGCTAAGAGGGACGTGTAATTGGTTTGAGCGCACCAGACAGGACAAGACAGGACATGTGCCAACGTGCGGCTGGCACGACCGCAAAGGCCGCGACTTGCTGCGTTTAAAGACATGACAGCCGCCTTCACGCAGCTATAGCAAGCGGGGTTTACCTGCCTCAGACGTCCGGCCTCAAGGCTCTGGAATAGGGCTGTTTCTCAAATCACAAGGTGCTCATCAGAAACAGCCCGGATAGCCGGGTCTGGAAGGGGGGCAAGATGTTGAGCGTCAGCTCAGCGTCCCGTTATACCAGTCGTGGAAATTGACCTCGGTCGACACGCCAGTTTTGCTCAACAAATTTGCAAATACCTGCGGGTCTTGCGTGCCGCCATCGCGACCACGGTAGTGATAGGGAATTACCATGCTCGGTGCGAATTCTGCCACTGCATCCGCCGCTTGTTCGGCAGCCATGGTAAACGGCAGGTTCATGCACACAAAGGCCAGATCAATATCTTTCAGCCCCCGCATCTCGGGCGTTCCTTCTGTATCACCTGAGATGTAGACGCGCGTCCCGTCTATGGTCAGCACAAACCCAATGTCACCCCGGTCTATTGGGTGAAAATTGAGCCGGTCCTCGGAGATATTATAGGATGGGATTGCTTCAATCCCGACACCCATTTTGTCCACAGTCTGGCCTGAGGCAATGGTGTCCGAACGGGCCTGCAAGGCCGCTGGCATCATGCCGACCACGTCTGCGTTTGTCAGGATCGGTGCCTGCGGCAGGGCCGCCAAAAGATCTGCGTTGTAGTGGTCCCCATGTCGGTGGGTAATCAAGATAAGGTCAGGCTCCGGCAGGCCGCCGTACTGCGCAGCCTCGCCCACAGGATCTACGTAGAAAACGCCAGCCGGAGTTTCCATCACAAAGGACGCGTGCGAGATCGGATGAATGACGAGCTTTCCGTCCATGAGATTGAAGCCAGCCCCATGCGAGGCTGCAAGGCCAAGTGACGGTAGCATTGCAATTGAACCTGTTGCGGCGGCGCCGCCAATAATAAAGTTGCGTCTGGTCGTCATAACAGCCTCCTACGGCATCTATCTGCAAATCTGGGGTCGATCTCCAGTATCCTGCAAGAGCCGACCCGATTTTGGAATTTTCGCCAGTTCTTGGCTTTGCAATAGGCTGACGCGCGTAGTTTTGAATGGCAGAGATCTCAAGCGTGGCGGCAAATTACCTCGTGAAAATCCTGCGCAATCTATCAATGGCGGGCCCGAAAAGAACCCGCTGCGGCTTCCAGGGGGCGCCGAATACAAGTCTGCACTGTTTGTGATGAAAAACGCCAGTTGTTTTTAGCAGTCTCGCATTGCTTCACTCAGGTGTGAATGCCGAGGGGGCGATGCAGGCCTCGTCGCGGTTTGGGTACGGCGTCTTTCGCGCAATACCCGGCAGACATCTGCTTTATCAGCCCTCCTTAGGGCTGGCGGTATCCACCCGCCAGCCCTGAGCTATACTCCCCGTGGGGATTTGGTTAGGGCATCGGAACGTCGGTCGTGAACTTGGGAACGGAATAGCCCGCTTGTACAGCCGGGCGCGCAGCGATTTTCAAATACCAGTTCTTAACATTTGGAAAAGCGTTCAAATCAACCTGTTGCCACTCAAACCGCGACAC
Organism: Phaeobacter sp. SH40; assembly: GCA_965641885.1. Taxonomy (GTDB): domain Bacteria; phylum Pseudomonadota; class Alphaproteobacteria; order Rhodobacterales; family Rhodobacteraceae; genus Pseudophaeobacter. The sequence continues at coordinate 1,986,097 of OZ282574.1, forward strand.
CCACGGCCAGCAGGCCATGTCTGCGATTGAGTAGGTTCCGCGGTTCTCGCCTGCGATGAAATCACGACCGTCCAGACGGGTGTTCAGGACCGTGTAGAGGCGCTGCGCTTCGGTCGCGTAGCGCTGCTCGGCGTATTCTGATTTGCCTTTGTTGTATTTAACAAAGTGATGGGTCTGTCCCAGCATTGGGCCCAAACCACCCATCTGCCACATCAGCCATTCAACCATCCGCCAATATTCATCGCCTTCGCACTGGAACTTTTTGTATTTGTCCGCGAGGTACATCATGATCGCCCCGGTCTCCATCATTCGAATGCCGGTCTCATGATCGATAATCGCGGGAATGCGGTTGTTCGGCGCGATTTTCAGAAACTCGGGTGCGAATTGCTCATCCTTGGTGATGTCGATGGGATAAACCGTATAAGGGACACCAAGCTCCTCAAGAAGGATTGAAACCTTGCGGCCGTTTGGCGTGGTCCAGGTGTAGAGATCAATCATTGGTCAGCCTTTTCAATTGTTTGTTCACGTCTCGCCCTTGTGGGTTTTCACCGGGAGCCTCTGTCATGTCAGATCGATACGGTAGCCGGCGCGCGGGAAATGCACGCAGACTGTTCCCACGTCTGTGGCGCTGCGTTCTATCACCGCAGTTTCCGCATCAGCGTAGCGAAGTATCCCTGCGACAGGTTGCTCGCCGCCATTGACGTCAGGCCTGATGGTCACGGATTGCCCGACCGCCAGACCTTGCGGGTCATGTGGGGCGACGCCCGTTTTGGCCGTTGGCTCCAGATCCTTTGCACGCGCGATTGCGTCCTGCGGGTCCATGGTACTGGAGGTGCCGTGGCCGATCGCGCGGATATTGTCCTCCCAGCGCACAAGGGCCTGGAACTCGGACAGAAACGACGGACCCTCCGCCCATCTGCCGCGCAAGAACCAGACGACGTGATAGAACTGTGCATCGATCGCCGCAGGTTGTGCGCCCAGCAAGAACGCCCGCCCGTCTGACAATTGCGCATCTAGCCACGACAGGGGTGCGCGCATTTGGGATACGAGATGCGGCAAGTCCGCGTTCGCCTGTTTCAGCCCTGCGGCCCAGTCCTCTCCGAGGTACAGCCGCCCACGATCCTCGGCAAAATCCTGGTCCAGACTATCCCCCGCAGCACCCAGAACCTGCCTTACGGTCTGATCAAACAAAGGACCGTCCGTCCACCGACTGAGGCACCACATCAAGCCTTGCTCGGAGGTGGGCATAAGAGTAGGCGCGGGGTATCGCCGTTCAAGTTCGCGTAAAATACACTGGCTGTCACAGTAGATGTCTGCACCGATCTGCATGACCGGCGTGCGCCGGTAGCCGCCGGTGAGAGCTGTCAGCATTGGTTTTGGCGGCAGGCGCGGAATTTCCACGTTGCGCCAGGCAAGACCTTTGATGCCAAAGGCGACCCTGACTTTCTCGGCCACAGGGGATTGCGGGTAGGCGTGAAAGATCACCTCGGTTGTTGGATCAGACATTTTTTATTCCTTATTCTGACAATCTGGTCAGACAGTCACATTCAGTTTGGCCGCAAGCGACGGGAAATCGTCTACGATGATGTCGTGGATGGTATTTGGTTCAGGATCGGGAGGGCGGTCATCGCCCCACTCATCCGGACGCTTTACAAAGGCAGTTTTGTACCCCCGGCTTTTGGCGGCATCCAGATCAAAGTTATGGCAGGCCACCATGCAGATTTGTGACGGCTCCAGTTGCAGGAAATGTGCGACCCTATCGTAGGCTTCCGGCAGCACTTTGTATTTGCCGATCGCCTCGCAGGAAAACACGGCATCCCACGACAGACCATTGCGCCGCGCTGTATCCATGATGATGCGAAAGCTCAGGATGGTGAAGGAGGCACAGATATACTTTTGGCGCAGCTTTGGGAGCACCGGCGGGAAATCAGGCCAGCATTTGAACCTGTGCGCGGCCTCATAGGCAATCGCGTGACGCTCCTGCTGGCTGAAGGCCTCGAGGCCTTGTTCGGCGATGATTTCTTCAAGCGCCATGCGGTGCGCGCCGTCGAAATTATAGGCTGGGGGCGTGTCTTTACCAAGGTTAAGCATCTTGCCAAGGCTTTTGCGGCGCATGTCATTCGCCAATTGATGCCAGTTGCGATCAAGCCCGTGCTGGATTCCTGCCGTCGCCAGGGCATTTGAAAAGCCGCTGTGCCAGTCCAGAATGGTGCCGCCAGTGTCAAAAGTGAGCGCACGGATATCGGATATGCTCATAAGGGGGTCCTCAGGTCAGTTCGTTTGCAATCGCGCGTAAAGTGGAGCTGTATCCCATCGCCCGCCCGCCAATTTCTCTGCTACTCTATGTCCCTGTGGATCTGACCGACAAGAGCGCTCATGCGCATCTTGCCTGGGCGGCAACGTGGACTAGGGTAATCCCTGAAACAACCCATTTGGGTGTCACCGCAGTAAACCCGCTGAGGGGGGGCACGGGCCCAGCACCGTTGCCAGCCAATGGGTCCGAGCAGAGACCACATGGAGCGTTGCCGAAAGATTAAAATACTGCATGAAAAGAATATTTTTTCCCAGTTAAGAGGGCTTTTTAACTGATGCTCAACGATGCTTGCATACGTTAGGGTTTCTGAACGGATTTTGACAAACTATTTGGTACACAATATGCTGAGAAAACAGACGTGGTTGCGCTCTATTTTTAGTGTTCCCGAAGACAATCCAGATCTCGCGATTGCCCAAATCAGAACGTTTTCACGTCAAATTCCCATCATGTATTGCATGGTGATAGTCAATACACTGGCCCTTGCATACTCTCATCATGCTCTGGCCCCCGACTGGCTAACCGTTCACATTCCCGCTGTACTTATCTCTATATCAGCGTTTCGAACCTATTCATACTGGCACAGCGGAAGACAGGAGGTTTCGGCAATTCAGGCCTGTCGCCAGCTTCGTCATACCATCGTTTTGGCTGGTGTTCTCGGCGCTGTTTTTTCAATATGGGCGCTGGCTCTTTTTTCATACGGCAATGCCTATACACAGGGTCATGTTGCATTCTTCTCAAGCGTAACATGTTTGGGAATTATGGTGTGTTTGATGCACCTGAAAGCGGCGGCAATCGTGCTTGCCATCACCGCCGTCGGCCCAACGGCTCTTTTTCTTTTATATGCCGGTCATCAGGAATTTACGGCGGTTGGCCTGAATCTCATTATTGTCGCAGTGGCTGTTCTTTATGTTCTTTCAAATCATTCGAAAAGCTTTGTCGATTTGATATCAAACCAAAGTGCGCTGAAAAAATCGGCGCTTGAAGCCTATGAGCTAGGCAAAGAAAACGAACGCCTTGCAAACATGGATAGCCTAACTGGCCTGCCGAACCGGCGTAGATTTATGGCAGAGCTGGATTTCAGGTTGAAAGTCGCCAAAGAGAAAGACGAAAGCTTTGCCGTCGGAGTTCTGGATCTTGACGGGTTTAAACCCATCAATGATGTCTACGGCCATGTTGCAGGTGACCGGTTACTTGTAAAGGTTGGTCAGCGCTTGTCACAAATCGGCAGCGAGGTTTTTGTTGCGCGTCTCGGAGGGGATGAGTTTGGTATTATTTTCCAGGGCGCGCTCTCCAACACTGAGGTTCAAGAGCTGGGGGATCATATCTGTGGTGCAGTTGAGGTGCCGTTTGAGCTGGATAGTTTTACGGCAAATATTGGCGCAACCTTTGGGATTTCCCGGTTTCCCGATGCGGGCAGCACCGCAAAAATTCTTTTTGAGAACTCCGACTATGTTCTGTATGTCGCCAAAGAGCGTTTGAGAGGGCAAGCCATCTTGTTTTCTGAAAAACATCAGGCAGAAATAAATGAAACGACCGGAATTATGCGAGGGCTGCAAGAGGCAAACATGGATGATGAGTTTTCACTTAATTATCAGTTTGTTGTAGACAGTCAGACTGGCGTTCCTGTTGGCGCAGAAGCCCTTGCACGTTGGTCGAGCCCGGTTCTTGGCATGGTTCCGCCTTCAAAATTCATTCAGAATGCGGAAAAGTCTGGCGCCATCAATCAGGTTACGGAAACGTTGTTGCGTAAAACCCTGGCTGAAGTGTCCAAATGGCCTGGGGACTTGTTTGTCTCTTTTAACCTTTCGGCGCATGATATTGGGTCATCACACCATATTAACCGACTTTCCGAAATTGTGCAGAGCTCAAATTTCCCACCAGAGCGGTTGACCTTTGAAATTACAGAGACAGCTTTGTTGCGGGATTTGAGTCGCGCCCATGATACTTTGCAGCTGTTAAAGGGTCTGGGTTCAAAGGTCGCGCTTGATGATTTTGGAACCGGCTATTCCAGTTTGAGCTATGTTCAAAACCTGCCAATTGATCGTTTGAAAATTGACCGTAGTTTTCTGCATAATATTGAACAATGCCGCACGTCCCAAGCTGTTGTTAAGGCGATATTGGACCTTTGCGAGAATTTGGATCTTGATTGTATTGTTGAGGGCGTCGAGACGGAACAGCAACTAAAGATCCTTCAGGGTCTGGGGCGGATGAAAATTCAAGGCTACTTGTTTAGCAAACCTTTGCCAAGCAGCGACGCTCTCACGTATCTTCAGTTTTTTCCAGAACCGAAACTTGAAAACGATCCCATGACCGGTGGAATGGTAAAGCAAAACCGCATGCGGTAGGGCTACTGCTTTTAGAGGTGAAATTTTCAGAGCTGTTTTGACGTCCATGGCTTTAAGGCCTAATAATTTTTTTCACCTCTTCTGGGCCATGTTTGATAAAGCAGTTTATGGCCAGACGTCTCCATGTACCGAACGAATTTATTTCAGGGTCACTGATCTGGGCATCCACGGCTTTGCGTTCTTGCATGTCCCAGGGGTCGCATGGGGGCTGGGATGTGCGATATTGAGGTGGCTCTCTCGCGGGTGCCAAAGCCGCGCTGCAAGCGGCAGACCGCGATCTGATTTGGTCACATTGGCGCTTAGTCAGGAGCATTTTTATCCCGGGCCTGGTCATACCCGCGTGTCTCCTGCTGAACCTTCACGATACCGCTGATGCGCCGAACCATAAGAGCCAGTTGGGAACATCTATTATGTCTGGATCTGTGAAGGCCAGCTCTACCTAGACATGATCCTGGACCTGTATTTGCGGCCAGTCATCGGCTGGGCTGTCGCCACCCACCTGACGCGCAACCGGTATATTCTGGCTGTGAGGCCTGAATCGGGGGGATTAACACCCGGTGCCGGTGAGAAAAAAAGTGGTCATTGCATTGTATGACTTATCAATCCATCAACCATTAGGTGATATTACGAACACAAGATCACAATGGTACGGAGGCTTCCTCTTGCGTCGACTTGTTAGCGAAGCATCGCAATTCATGGCTATTATGCTGTGTACTTCTCTCATTTTTATAACGTCTAAAGCATTTGCGCAGACTGAACGGGCTGGGCCTGTTCGGATGGCCTATATGGAATACAAACCATATTCGTTTACCGACGCGGATGGCATTCCCAAAGGGCTTGCGATTGATCTCGCCAAACGACTTGTTGGCGCATTGGATCGGGAATTGGAGTTTGTTGCCGTAGAAAACCCTTCTGCGATGGTCTCGATGATTGCCGCTGGTGACGTTGATCTAACAGGCCTGCTCGCGCTGTCTTCAGCACGTTCAGAGAGCGCCTATGCAACATTGCCCCTCGGCTCGTTTCGCCGAAGCCTGTTTGTTAAAAAGACACAAGAATCTGGTGGTTTGAGTGATTTTTCCGGCACACGCCTTGGCGTGCTGCAGGGCTCAGTTTCAAATGGCATCCCAGACACACAACCCATCCCATACAGCACGCAAGAAGACCTCATCATAGCTCTCTTGAGGGGTGAGGTGGACGCAATCGCAAGCGCCGAAAATGGGCTTTCAGCCTCGCTCAGAGAGATGGGCATAGATGTGCTGGTTACGACAATTGAGCCGCCGCTTACCGTTTTGCCTTTTGGATTTTACGTTGCAAAGGATCAAACGGATCTGCTGCACGCTCTGAACCTGGAAATTGCAACAAATCTCACCAAGAAGGAGTTGCTTGCCTTTAACGAGACCTGGTTTGGAACACCAACGCGTTTGCCTGAACATGAATTGATTTTCTGGGGCAGCATCGCCGGCCTCATTCTTCTTTTTCTTGCGGTTGTCGGGTTGATTGGCTGGCAGGTGGATCGCATGCGTTCGCGTATTTTTCAGAAGGAAAGCGAGCACCAACGTCTTTTTGTCGATGCGCTGGATAAGGTGAAGGCGGCGATCGTTATTTGCAACAAAGATCTGAAGGCTTTGCACTGGAACGCGGGCTTTTCCAACAGCTTTCCAGGTTTGTCCGATGTCTTGATCAAGGGTGTCACGCTTCGCGATTTGATTGTGAAATCCTATGAGAACGGAACGGTCATGACAGAGATGAACGAAGCCGATGTTGAGGCATTTACCAACAATATAGTTGAAGGGCTGGTCGCCGGGAAAACAATGAACCGCATCGTTCACACGAAGGACGGACGCGTGGTGGAGGCAACAGACTTTCCGATTGGCCAGGATCACTATGCTTCGGTTCGCGTCGATGTGACCAAGATGCACAAGCAGGCTGAAACTATTCAGGCTCAGAAATCTGAGTTGATGGCTGTGAATGATAGGCTCGGCACTTTCACCTCGATTGCAGCACATGATCTCAAATCCCCCTTGCTCCAACAGATGTCTCTGGTTGAATTCATTCAAGAAGACATCGCGGAGGCAGGACTGGAGCTTCCGGAAGACGTGAGCGGATACTTCGCGATGTTGTCGGCGGCTTCTGATAAGATGCTGCGTCTGATCAACGATCTGTTGGAACACGCCCAGGCCACAAGCGACGAGAGTCGTTCGGAGAGTTTCTCGCCGAACGACAGGATCTCTGAAACCCTTTTGTTGGCGGGGCTGCCGGCTAGCTTCAAAGTTGAGGTTGAAGAGGGGATTCCGGATGTTTGTGTCGATCCAATTTCTTTTGACACCGTGATGCGAAACCTTATTTCCAATGCGGTAAAACATCACGACCGTGACGAAGGGGTTATCAAAATATCCGGCTCTCAATCCATGAGCATGGTCTCCATCAGGATTGAAGACGACGGTCCAGGAATCCCGGAAAAGTTTCGCACCTCCATTTTTGAACCCTTCAAACGGTTGTCCACTCGGGTTGATGGCAGCGGACTTGGCCTTTCGTTTGTTGATAAAACGGTAGCTGAATGGGGCGGCAGTATTTACGTAGAATGCCCCAACGCGCGCGGCTCCATTTTCGTCATAGCGATCCCAGCCGAGGGGGCGCAGGAGCAGACGGCCAGTGACGATGTTCAGCAATCAAAGGCCTCTTAAGGGGCAGTGAAATATGGGGCATAAAAAATCGCCGTCTTCCGCTAGGTGGGGTTGCTCGCTGGACCTTACGGATAGGGGCAACGGCCTCCCTATTTGGCAAGGCCTCTGTCAATCAGAGACCGGGTCAACCAGCCAAAGCCGCGGCATTTTCCTGCAGGTAACGCTGCAGGGGAAGCGGCTTCTTTCCCGTCAGCTTTTCGACATCTGTGGTCGTGACGTCCGTAAAACCCTCACGCGTGTTTGCCTCAAAGCCGATCAGGAAGGGCACCATGAATTCCGGAACGCCTGCCGCCCTCATGCCAGCGGCGAGGTGCTCATCAGATAGGTTCACAACCGCCAGCGGCTTGCCCGCAGCCTCAGCAGCCATTGCGGCAATCTCGCCAGTGGTAAGCGCTGCCGGGCCGGTAAGGGTAAAGGTCTGGTTGGCAACCTCATCCGACAGCATCGCCGAGGCCAGCGCATTTGCGCAGTCGGCGTGGGACACATGCGCCGTCCGGCCCTCTCCGGCAGAGGTGAACCACTGGCCCTGACCAAAGGCCTGCGGCAGCGACATCGCCAGATTTTCCTGGTACCAGCCGTTGCGCAGAACCGTATAGGTCATGCCCGAGGCTTTTACCGCCTCTTCGGTGCCAGCATGGTCGCCCACAAAAGTTATGGGAGATTCAGGAACCGGATTTGGCATTGATGTATAGTACACATGGGTAACACCTGCGGTCTTAGCCGCGTCTACTGCGGCACTATGCTGAGCCAGGCGTTTGCCCGGTACATCCAGCGCATCGGTAGAAATGAGGGCAAGACGATCAGCCCCTGCAAACGCCTGTATCAGGTTGTTTGGGTCGTCGAAATCGGCCGCGCGCACGACAACGCCACGGGCGGCGAGGTCATCCAGCTTGGCCGGGGCGCGCGTCGTTGCAATTATGCTTTCTGCTGGTGCGCCTTTTTCCAGCAAAAGCTCAACGACCTGGCGACCAAGTTTGCCGGATGCGCCCGTAACCAATAGTGTTTTTGTCATGTTTTTGCCTTCTCTATGCTATGAGACCTTAGAGGCGGTCTCTTTTGTATACCAACTCTCATTTATAGATTGCGAATGCCCTGTAAAGTAGGCACATTCAGGTAACCGATGCGCGAGACGAGGCCGAAATGACAATTGACACAGCTGGGAACAAACCGCTGATTGATATCGCGGCTGCGCAGGAGCGCGGTTTTACCGTCGATAATTGTCCTGTGCGCGATGTGTTGGACAAGCTGTCGGGCAAATGGGCCACGCTTTTGCTGTCAGAATTACATACGGGACCGAAACGGTTTGGCGTTTTACGGCGGGCCGTTCCGGACATCTCGCAACGGATGCTGACGCAAACCCTACGCGTGTTGGAGCGCGATGGCTTTATCACCCGTACCGTCAAGCCAACAAAACCCCCAAGCGTCGAATATGCTTTGAGTGAGTTGGGGATATCGTTCATCCCATTGATCTCAGACATCGTGAGATGGGCAGAGCACAACCATGCACAAATCCGCCGCACGCGACAAGATTTTGACGCGGTCGACTAAGATCAGCCTTCTGGTGTTGCAAGCGTTATAGTGACAGCCAACAACCTGGGACAAAAGGGCTGGGGCGCGACAGGCTATCCGGTTTCTTACCTGCGGGCAGAGGCCGCAAGAGTGGTCGCAAGTTCGGTTGCAAAGGCTGTCTTGCGATGGGAAAAGCCAATCGTTCTGTGCCCCATGTCCTGTCCATGAACCGGGCGCACCACAATTCCTGCATGCGCGTCACCGTGTGACACAGGCACAAATGCGATGCCTAACCCTGCCGAAATGAGATCCAGAACCTGATGGTCATTCACCGCCTGCGCGGGCCGTGATGTGTGTTTGGACGCAAAAAGATCAAACCCATCGGCATTGGGGCAATAGGGACGATGAATAATCGGATAGGACTGGAGGTCGCGAATGTGCAGGCTATCGCATGCGGTCAGAGGGTGCTGAAGCCCCAGGGCCACGCCATAAGGCTCTGTGAGGATGGGTAAAAATCCATGACCCTTTGGCACACAGTTTTTTGATACGCAGGACAGATCGCAGTCCTCAGCTGAGGCAATGAAGCTAAACTCCAATTCTGGGGCATTGCGACCAACGCTTTGTAGGGTAGGAGCAAATGCGCCCAGCAGGATATCTGGAAAGCAATAGATACGTACGCTTTTGCGGGGTTCACGCTTGATCCGCCCCTCCAGTGCCGAGAGTTGCGCAACACTGCCAACAGCCTCGCGGTAGAGCTTTTCACCCAGGGATGTGGCCGTCAAACCCGTCTTAGATCGCCTGAACAACAGCCCGTCAAAATGTTGTTCCAACTTTTGAATTGATGTGGAAACAGTGGGTTGGCTCACGTTGTTGACGCGTGCGGCCTGACTGAAGGTGCCGGTCTCATAGGCGCTTAGAAAGTACTTTAGGGGTGTGAGTTCAAGCATATGCATATCCTATACATAGCATAGGAGGCATCGCAATGGCCTATGTTTGTCGCAGCTGCCATCTAGTGTCCATAGCAACAAAAGGACGTGACTTATGCTTTCACCAGCCTCGCCAGCCTGCCTCGACCCCGTTTCCGACACTGCCATTGGCCAGCTGATCAACAGGTTTGTACAAGGCGATGCCTCAATGCTGTCTTATGTCGCGGATGACATTGATTTTCGCATCGACCATTTTAAAGACGAGCTGGATACCAGCTGGCAAACGGCAGGCTCGCTCAACGCGCTTTTGGCCGTCCTCGACCGTTTGGGTAAAGAGGTGTTTCCCAAAGGCACACAGGCGCTTGGCATTGACACCTTCAGTCTTGGAGGCGACTGGCATCTCACACAGTTTAATCAGCAGTTCTTTTATGGCGTGCGGCAATGTGAGGTCACAAGCCTGACCCATATCATTTCCCATGAGACCGATGGCAAGGTCGACTATTTCCGCGAGACCGTAACAGGCGTCACCAACCTGTAAGCAAGGGAGCGCGCACAGCGACCCGGTATCTGTGCGCGCTCTGCCGTCTGTATATTTACAGAACCCGCACCTGAGTGCCCACTTTTACCAGCTCATAGAGCTGTTCAACGTGCTGATTATAAAGCCCTATGCAGCCGGATGAGCTTTGTCGGCCAATTTTTCGCGTGTCATGGGTGCCGTGTACCAAATAGGCAGGCCAGGACAGATACATAGCGCGGGTGCCCAGGGGATTACCGGGGCCACCCTCAAGCCGCAGCGGCAGTGTCGGGTCGCGTTCGCGCATAGAGGCCGTCGGCGTCCAGCTGGGGTTTTGCGCCTTGCGGATCACTTCGGTATAGCCACGTTTGGTCAGCTCTTCGGACATCGGCACCGACGAAGGATACAGCCGGTAGGTGACGCCATCGCCATCCCAGTAATGCACGGCGCGTGAGGTCACATCAGCCAAAAGGCAGCCAATCCCAAGGGCGTCAAAGTGATCTTGCCAGTTCTGCTGGTGGAACGATGATATATTGCGCTGAACCGGGGGCTGATCTGATGTCAGGTCTTCGTTTTGCCCAAAGGCGTCAACGGATTGCGCGCGCAGCAAGGCAGGGGTTGCAAGGGCTGCGCCCAGGCCCAACAGGGCGGCACGACGGTGAATTGGTTTTAATGACATAGGCTCTGCACGCGATCTGATTGTTTGAGTTCTGCCTTTACACATAGGGGATGGCGCGCCAGTCTTTAAAGACCCGGAGAGTTCACATTTGTGTTTTGGGCGGGCTTTTGCCGCCTAGCAATCCGGGGTGCGTTTTTCAAAACAGTTTCTGGAGGAGGGGTATTATGAAAAACAGAGTTGCCGTCGCGGTCATACATGGCATGGGAAGCCAGGGAAATGGCAAGCAGGACATTGAGAAGATTAGCTTTTCCGCTGGCTTATACAAGGCTATGAAAAAGAGGATGGGCGATGAGGTCTTTAAAAATGTGGCTTGGCGCGAGATTTTCTGGGCTGACATTTTGCAGGACCGCCAGGACCTCTTTGTCGAAAACAATCTGACATCCAAAGGCGCGCGCTGGATGAAAACCCGGCGCTTTGTCATGCATAACCTTGCGGATGCGGCCTCTTACCGGCGCACGCCAGGAGACCAAAAAGATGAGATTTACCACCTGATCCATGGTCGGGTGCATGCCACGATGGCGCGGCTCGAACAGATCAGTGGCAAGGGCACTCCGCTGGTTGTCTTGGCGCATTCTCTGGGCGGCCATATCATGTCGAACTACATCCATGACATGCAACACGGAACACCCGAGCTGCGCGCCAGCGGTAAGTTCCAAAAGATGCAGACCATGGCCGGGTTTGTCACCTTTGGCTGCAATATCCCTGTGTTTTCATTCTCTTATCAGCCAGAAGACATCCACCCTATTCCCTATCCCGGAACGGCAATTGCGAAAAAGAAACGCCTCGCGCCCTGGTGGGTCAATCTGAATGACAAGGATGATGCACTGGGCATGCCTCTGGCTGGCACCTCTCCTGGCTATCAGGCCCTGGCAGACAGCGGCCAGCTGCAGGATCGCTGGATCGACAGTGGCAACCTGCTGCAGTTCTGGAACCCGGCCTCTCACAATGGCTACTGGAAGGATCGCGATGTTCACAAACGCATCGAGGGGGTGCTGAACAAGGCGCTGAAAATCGGCCCCGTCTAGGGTCGCTTTAGCAAAAAAAGGGCCCCGAACACTGTCGGATCCCTTTGGTATTTCATTTTATCGCAAAGGGTTAGTCCATTGCTTTAAAGTTGAACTCGCCACCTTCACGGATGCCCGAGGGCCAGCGCGAGGTGATGGTTTTGGTGCGGGTGTAGAACTTGAACGCATCAGGACCGTGCTGGTTCAAATCGCCAAAGGCAGATTTTTTCCAACCACCAAAGGTGTGATAAGCCAGTGGCACCGGAATTGGCACGTTGATGCCGATCATGCCGACGTTGATCCGGTTGGCAAAATCACGCGCGGTGTCGCCATCGCGGGTATAGATGGCAGTGCCGTTGCCGTACTCGTGATCCATCGCGTAGGACAGCGCCTCTTCGTAGGTTTCGGCGCGTACTGTCGACAGAACCGGACCAAAGATTTCATGCTTGTAGATGTCCATGTCGGTGGTGACGTTGTCAAACAGGCTGGGGCCAACAAAGAAACCCTCTTCATAGCCCTGCAGGCTAAAGTCGCGGCCATCAACAACCAGGTTTGCACCTTGGTCAACACCAGTCTGCACCAGACGCTCGATATTGGCTTTGGCAGCAGCGGTGACAACTGGACCGTAGTCGACATCGGTGCCGGACGTGTAGGGGCCAACTTTCAGGCTTTCAACGCGTGGGATCAGCTTTTCGATCAGCTTGTCGGCGGTCTCTTTGCCAACAGGAACCGCAACCGAGATCGCCATGCAACGTTCGCCAGCAGCGCCGTAACCGGCACCGATCAGGGCGTCAGCCGCCTGGTCGAGATCGGCGTCAGGCATGATGATCATGTGGTTCTTGGCGCCGCCAAAGCACTGAACGCGCTTACCCTGGGCACAACCGGTGCCGTAGATATATTCGGCAATCGGCGTGGAACCAACAAAGCCAACCGACTGGATGGTGTCGTCATACAGGATCGCATCAACTGCTTCTTTGTCGCCGTTGACAACCTGGATGATGCCCTTGGGCAGACCAGCTTCTTCCAACAGTTCCGCCAGCATCAAAGGCACCGATGGGTCGCGCTCGGATGGTTTCAGGATAAAGGCGTTGCCACAGGCGATGGCAGGCGCAAACATCCACATGGGGATCATCGCCGGAAAGTTAAACGGGGTGATGCCCGCAGTCACACCCAGGGCCTGACGCATGGAGTACATGTCGATGCCGGGGCCGGCGCTGTCGGTGAATTCACCTTTCAGCAGCTGCGGCGCGCCAACGCAATATTCCACAACTTCCAGACCGCGCTGGATGTCGCCCTTGGCGTCGGGGAAGGTCTTGCCGTGCTCGCGTGACAGCGCTTCGGCCAGCTTGTCCATGTCGCGGTTCAGCAGGTCAACAAACTTCATCATCACCCGGGCGCGGCGCTGGGGGTTTACTTTTTCCCAGGCAGGCTGGGCTGCCGCGGCAAAGGCGACGGCCTGTGCCATCTCGTCTTTGTTTGCCAGCGGACATTTTGCCTGCACTTCGCCTGTGGCGGGATTGAAGACATCAGAGAACCGGCCGGATGTGCCTTTGACATGTTCGCCGTTCATGTAGTGGGTGAGTTCTTGCATTGGAAAAACCTCCTCGGGGTCAGTTGGCGCAAAGCTTAGGCTTGCAAAAAACAACGGAAAAGAGGAAAGATTTCAAATAGGATTTGCAGGAACGCAAAAGGTTAACGGGGCTTAGGGCCTTTGGAACGGACAGGGGGGATCGCTGATGGATGCTCAATGGGATGATATGAAAGTGTTTTTGGCAGTTGCCCGTGAGGCAAGCCTGTCAGGCGCCGGACGTATCCTGAAGATGGACCCGGCCACGGTTGGCCGCCGTATTGCACGATTTGAAGCCGCCTTAGAGACGCCTCTCTTTGTTAAATCACCTCAGGGCTATGCGCTGAGCGCGCCCGGAGATCGTTTGCTGGTGCATGCGGAGGCCGCAGAGCAGGCCATGCGGGCAGGGGCCGAGGCGCTGACAGGCCCAAGCGACACCCTGTCGGGGCAGATCCGCATCGGGGCTCCGGATGGCAGTGCCAACTATATTCTGCCACAGGTTTGCGCGCAGATTTGCGAGGACCACCCGGATCTGGATATTCAAATTGTCGCCCTGCCACGGGTGATCAACCTCAGCCGCCGTGAGGCCGACATGGCGGTCACCGTCAGCGCGCCCACGGCTGGCCAGCTCCTTGTGCAAAAACTCACAGATTACAAATTGCACATGGTCGGCTCGCACCACTATCTGCGCAAACATCCGCCCATAAAAAAACTAGAAGACCTCAAGGGTCACAAGATGATCGGCTATATTCCGGATATGATTTTTGACCGGGAGCTGGACTATATCAGCAATCTTGGGATTGAGCGGGTGGCGCTGGCGTCGAATTCGGTTTCGGTTCAAATTAAGCTGGCGGCACAGGGCACAGCGCTCTGTGTGGCGCATGATTTCGCCTTGCCGGCCCACCGGGTGCTGCGCAAAGTTCTGACCGATAAAATCAGTCTTACCCGCAGTTTTTATCTCGTGCGGCATCAGGGCGACCAACGCAGCGAGCGGCTCAATCGGTTTGCGCAGGCGCTGACAAAGGGCATTCGCGACGAGGTGGCCCGGCTGGAGGCCTTGACTTGATGCGCCGTTGCGGCAACCCTTGGTTATACGCAATAAAATTACCATAGGAGCACAAATGCTGGTTCAATTGATTCTGAAGTCCAAGGCGGGCGCCGCAGTTGTGACCGTTGGCCCGGATGCCTCCGTTGCGGAAGCGGCAACTCTGCTCTCTGATATGGGGATCGGGACGGTTTTGGTGTCCTCTGATGGCGAAACGGCCGAGGGCATTCTGTCCGAACGCGATATCGTGCGCGAACTTGGCAAAAACGGCTCGGGCTGTCTGGAGAAACCCGTCAGCGCCTATATGACCACCAAGCTGGTCACCTGCTCCAGCCAGTCAAATGTCGAGGATGTTTTGCAGCAGATGACAGCCGGGCGTTTCCGCCATATGCCTGTGGTCGAGGATGGCAAGATCGTTGGTCTGGTCTCGCTTGGCGATGTGGTTAAGGCGCAGCTTACGGAAATCGCCATGGAGAAAGATGCGCTGGAAGGCATGATCATGGGGCACTAAGCCCCAGGCATTTTCCTGTGGGAAAGCGTTCTGCTTTACCTCGGGCTGTTCTGGAGCGGTTGCGGAGTGCACATGTCCCTGGGCTCAATGCACGGGCGGGCAGGCCACGAGGTGGTGTTTCCCACATATCGCGACCACATGACGCGCATGATCCGTGATATGCGTATTTTCCCCCTCTTGCATCCCTTGGTGTTAACATGTTTTCTCTGCGCAAAAGCTTAGATTGAAATAGTAAAACGGCAGGAGAGGCCTATGCGTATCGGCTTGTATCCCGGCACATTTGACCCCATCACCCTGGGGCATGTTGACATTATACGACGCGCCAGCGCGTTGGTTGATAAACTGGTCATCGGCGTGGCAATCAACCGCGACAAGGGCCCGTTGTTCACGCTGGAAGAGCGTGTGGAGATGATTGAGGCGGAATGCGCTAAGCTGAGCGAGCAGACCGGCATCGAGATCGTCGTGCATCCCTTTGAAAACCTGTTGATTCATTGTGCCCGCGATGTTGGCGCGCAGGTCATCGTGCGCGGATTGCGGGCGGTCGCCGACTTTGAATATGAATATCAAATGGTCGGCATGAACCGCGTGTTGGATAGCTCTGTCGAGACTGTGTTCCTGATGGCCGAGGCCCGTCATCAGGCGATTGCCTCCAAACTGGTCAAGGAAATCGCCCGACTGGATGGGGATGTCTCCAACTTTGTCACGCCTTTGGTGCAGGAACAGCTGTTAAAGCGTCTCGGTAAGTCCTGATAGAGTAAGAAAATTACGTAGATCTAGGGGCGTGGCTGATCATCAGTCGCGCCCTTTGCTTTTGCAAAGTTAAGACCACAGCATGGCTCATCCCGCCTAGCTCAATGCGTCCGGCTCAGCGCCAAAAAGCAACCCAATCGAGAAGTTCGAAAAACTTCTTGCTCAGAAACAACAGGTTACTGCCATCCCCTAGTGTAAGATCCGCAACGAGGCCCGCAATTACAAACAGGCCAAGCCAGATGGCAATCTTATTGGTCATAGGACACCGTCAGAATAGATAAAGGACACCGCCAGAATAGAAAACGCCCGCTCAGATATGCCTGAGCGGGCGTGAAATCTCAAGAGTGGCTTTGGGTTAGCACCCAGAGTTGGCGTTTTAGCCCAGACGCCCCATAGCGACGGCCACATCGGCCATGCGCACCGAGAAGCCCCATTCATTGTCGTACCAGGCCAGAACCCGCACCATACGACCTTCGACCACACGGGTCTGATCGGGGGCAAAGATCGAGCTTTCGCTGGAATGGTTAAAGTCGCATGAGACCAGCGGCGCAGGCTCATAGCCCAAAACGCCCTTCATGGGGCCTTCGGCTGCCTCCTGCATGGCGGCATTGATCTGCTCTGCGGAGACCTCACGACCGGCGCGGAAGGTCAGATCGACGGCCGAGACATTAGGGGTCGGGACCCGCATGGCAGAGCCATCAAGGCGGCCTTTCAGGTTTGGCAGCACTTCACCCAGCGCCTTGGCCGCACCGGTAGAGGTGGGAATGATCGACATGGCAGCGGCACGGGCGCGGTACAGATCGCTGTGGCGGCGATCCAGCGTTGGCTGGTCACCGGTATAGGCGTGAATGGTGGTCATAAGGCCGTGCTCGATGCCAAAGGCCTCATCCAGAACCTTGGCAAGCGGGGCCAGGCAGTTGGTTGTGCAGGAGCCATTTGAGATCATGGTGTGGCTGGCTTTGAGCTCGCTGTCGTTGACGCCAAAAACGATGGTCTTGTCGACGTTTTTACCGGGAGCAGACAGCAGAACCTTTTTGGCGCCGCGCTCAAGATGCGCTTTGGCCTTTTCACCGTCATTAAACTGTCCGGTGCATTCCAGAACCACGTCACAGCCTGACCAGTCCAGCTCATCCATTTTGTAGGTCGAAAACATCTGCATGTCGCCGCGACCCAGGTTCATGGTGCCCTCGCCGGTGGTGACCTCACCCGGAAAACGACCATGTACGGAATCGTATTTAATTAGATGCGCGGCTGTGTCCAGAGGGCCAGTGGCGTTCACCTTGATCACTTCGATATCGTCACGGCCCGAGGCCGCAATATGTGACAGGGTGCAGCGGCCGATACGGCCAAAACCGTTAATCCCGACTTTGATGGTCATGAGCATGTCTCCAGGCGAGCTAATCTTGATGTCGCGTATAGACCTCATTGGTTTCCTTCTAAAGGGGCGAAAACGAAGAAAATCCAGCATGTTAGCGCAAAACTGGACCGGTGGCGTTAACGAATTCTACCGGTGGCGTTAACGGAATTTGGCCGCCGTGTTGCGGTGGCGCTAACGCTTGTCACTCGCCACAGATAGGATAGGTTGCTGTAAAATATGTGCCAGGGATAAGGGTTTTTGATATGAGCGGTTTGCTGGCTTTGCTGGATGATGTGGCAGGCATCGCCAAGGTGGCGGCGGCCTCAGTTGATGATGTTGCGGCAGCGGCAGGCAAGGCCGGGGCCAAAACGGCCGGTGTGATCATTGACGACGCCGCTGTGACGCCAAAATACGTCCAGGGTTTTGATCCGGCACGTGAGCTGCCGATCATCTGGCGCATCACGCGCGGATCATTCTTCAACAAACTGGTGCTGCTGTTGCCGGTGGCGATGTTGCTTGCGAATTTTGCGCCCTGGGCCATCACGCCGCTTTTGATGCTGGGGGGCAGCTATCTGTGTTTTGAAGGGGCGGAAAAGATCTTTCATGTGCTGTTTCCCCATGGCAGCCACGTGATTAAAGCGGACATGAGCATCAAGGACCCCGGCCATCTGGAAGAGCAAAAGATCAAGGGCGCCATCAAGACCGATTTTATCCTGTCGGCCGAGATCATGACCATCGCACTTGCCGCCATCGAGGTTCCCAATGTCTGGATGCAGGCGGCCACGCTGGCTGTCGTTGGGATCGGCGTGACAGTTGCCGTTTACGGCTCGGTCGCGCTGATCGTCAAAATGGACGACGTGGGACTGTTTCTGGCCAATAATGCGCCTACCCCTGTTGGACGCGGGCTGGGGCGCGGGTTGGTGAAATTCATGCCTGTGCTGATGTGGCTTTTGTCCGTGGTGGGCACGGCCGCGATGCTCTGGGTGGGGGGATCGATTATCATTCACGGGCTGGAGGTTCTGGGCTTTGGCTGGCTGGGCCACCATATCCATGACTGGGCTTATGCCGTGGGCCATATGGTGCCTGAGGCCTGGACTGGCATTATTGAGTGGAGCGCCAAGGCGGCGATGGATGGCGTCTTTGGCCTGGCCTGGGGTCTGGTGCTGATCCCTGTGGCGACAAAGGTGATCGGGCCGCTTGCTGCGGTGATGCCTGGCCAAAAGTGAGGCGGCAGGGTGGCGCCCGGACGACTTTCGTTTTCCGGGCGAAACTCAACTAAAATATATTCTGTTTTCAATCTTGGGGATCGTTCGAATCCGGCGCGCAAAATAGCCTAGACGCTGGTCAGTTTTACATCATATGTGGGGCCGACATGTTTCTGAACCGCCGCAATCGCGGCATCGTTCATGGCGCGACTTTGATCGTTTTCCTTCTTCTTCTTCATTTTGTTGAGATCCATCTCAAGCTCAAAAGATCCTCGAGTATTGGGGGTGGCTTCTGCCCAATAGTTATAGGTCCATGTCACGTCTTTATTGGCGGCTATGGCGTTATGCGCGAATTTTGGGGAAGTCTGATCGGTCAGTTTGACGAAGTATCGAGGTTTTGTGACCTTTAACTTCTTCATTTTTTTGACTTTTCCAGGCATGGGGTCTCTCCTGTAAGAATTACACAGGGATTATTTTGGGCGATTTTGTGAATTGGATCAATCTGTAAGAAAAATGCCGCACCCTGGGAGGGGCGCGGCACTTGAATGTCAGTCCGTATAGTTGGCCCGGCTTGTCGCACCGGACTGTCGCACCGGACTGTCGTACCGGCCTGTCGCTCCGGCTTGCCTTTCGGGGCCTAGGCCAGCAGCGACTTTGCCTGCGCGACGGTATTGTCTGCGGTGATGCCGAATTTCTCGAACAATTCAGCCGCGGGCGCTGAGGCACCAAAGCGATCCATGCCAACAAAGGCGGCTTTTTTCTCAGAGCCGCGCTCACCCAGCAACAGACGGTCCCAGCCGCCGGCGCGCATGGCGGCCTCAATACCAACACGCACGGGGCCTGCGGGCAGGACCTTACGGCGATAGGCTTCGTCCTGCTGCGCAAACAGCTCCATGCAGGGCATGGAAACCACGCGGGTGCCGATGCCTTCGGCTTCCAGTTTTGCTTTGGCCTCCATCGCCAGCGACACCTCAGAACCAGTGGCGATCAGGATCACCTGACGCTTGGCATCAGCCTCGGCGAGAACGTAGCCACCTTTTGCGGTGAGGTTGTTCAGTTTGTGCTCAACCCGCAGAGTAGGCAGGTTCTGCCGGGTCAGGGTCATCACCGAGGGGGTTTCTTTGGCTGTCAGGGCCACTTCCCAGGCTTCAGCAGTCTCAACCGCATCCGCAGGGCGGAACACATAGGTGTTTGGCGTCGCGCGGCAGATTGCCAGATGCTCAACCGGCTGGTGGGTCGGGCCATCTTCGCCAACACCGATACTGTCGTGGGTCATCACGAACACTGTTGGGATCTTTGACAGTGCCGCCAGACGCATGGCTGGGCGTGCGTAGTCGGTAAAGCAAAAGAAGGTGCCGCCATAGGCGCGCAGACCACCATGCAATACCATACCGTTCATCGCAGCCGCCATGCCGTGCTCACGGATGCCCCAATAGACATAACGCCCTTTGCGGTTGTCAGTGTCAAAGGTGCCCAGATCACCCGTCAGGGTGTTGTTTGAGCCGGTGAGGTCAGCAGAGCCGCCAACGGTTTCATGCATGATCGGGTTGATCACCGCCAGCGCCATCTCTGATGCCTTACGGGTGGCCACCTTAGGCTGGTCTTCGCTGACCTGCTTTTTCAGGGCTTTGATCACGGCCGAGAGCTTTTTGGGCGCCTCAAGCGCATAGGCGCGATTGAAACGGTCCTGCTTTTGCTGCGAGACCTCGCCAAAGCGGCCCTCCCAGGCAGCGCGGTCCTCAGCGCCACGGGCCCCAATCGTTTCCCACTGCGATTTGATGTCTGCGGGGACTTCAAACGGGCCGGTGGTCCAACCATAGGCCGCCTTAGCCGCAGCCATCTGGTCGGGGTCGGTGAGAGCACCGTGACCTTTTGAGGTATCCTGCGCCGCATGGCCCAGAGCGATGTGGGTCTTGCAGGCGATCATCGAAGGTTTTTTCGACTTTTTGGCAGCTTCAATGGCGGCGTCGATGGCAACCGGGTCGTGGCCGTCGATTTCCAGAACCTGCCAGCCGGAGGCGCGGAAACGTTGCACCTGGTTGGTGCGGTCCGACAGCTCAACCGTGCCGTCGATGGTGATATTGTTGTTGTCCCAAAACAGGATCAGCTTGCCCAAAGAGTGACGCCCGGCAAGACCAATGGCCTCCTGGCTGATGCCCTCCATCAGGCAGCCGTCGCCGGCGATGACATAGGTGTAGTGATCCACGATCTTGCGGCCATACTGGGCGCGCTGCATCTCTTCGGCCATGGCAAAGCCAACAGCGTTGGACAGCCCCTGACCCAGTGGGCCGGTTGTGGTTTCAACTGCATCAATGAGAAAATTCTCAGGGTGACCGGCGGTCAGGGCGCCCATCTGGCGGAAATTCTTGATCTGCTCCAGCGTCACCTGTTTGTCACCGCATAGGTACAACAGCGCGTAGATCAGCATAGAGCCGTGGCCGGCCGACAGAATGAAGCGGTCGCGATCGGGCCACTGAGGTGCGGCGGCGTCGAACTTCAGGTGCTTTTCAAAAAGAACCGTGGCGACATCGGCCATGCCGATGGGCATGCCGGTATGGCCGGAATTGGCGGCGGCGACGGCATCAAGGGCGAGGGCGCGAATGGCCGCGGCCTTGTTCCAATGATCGGGATTAGCGGTGCGCAGGGCTGTCAGATCCACTGAACTTTTCCTTTGGGTTACCAGGCGGGTCAGGCGCTCAATACCAGTGACAGCCCAAAGATCAAGCTTTCTGCGCTATTCCCTGCCGGCAAGACGAAGTGAGGGTTGCAAGTGCTTGAAAGCAAAGAGGGGGTGTTTTACTCCTGCTTCCGTTAAGCTGTTGCTAACAGCAATGGGAAAAAGCGATTCGCGCTGGCTGAGGGCGGGTGCAGGCACACCATGCACAAAAACCCGCAGCTGAACTGATGAGGGATGAGGGACAGGCATGACGCAGATCGAAGAGTTGCAGGGCCGCATTCTGGCCGCCATGGAGCGGATCAGTGCTGGCGTTGGCAAAATGGAGCAGGCCCGGGCGGAGGCCAAAGAAGAGGCGAGGGTCGCCGCTGACACCTCGGATCTGGAGCAAGCTCTGGACGAAGAGAAGACAGCCAATGCGCAGCTTGAAGAACGGGTAAAAACCCTGCACAGCCGCCTCAAAGAGGAAGAGCAAGGCTCTCCCGCCGCAGGCAACGGCGACATCGAAGCCCTGCAGGCCGAGCTTGAGTTGTTGCGCAATGAGGTCGGCAATACCGACGAGCGGGACGCGCTTAAGCTTGAAGTGAGCCGCCTGAAGTCAGCACTGGAGAGTGCAGGCAATGGGCTGGCCGCAGAGAAAGAAGCGCTGGAAACCCAGCTCTCTGAACTTGATGCGACCAACCAACAGCTATTGGCGCAGATCCAGGAGGCCTCTGGTGGCGTCGAAAGTGATCTTGGCGCAGCCGTTGATCAAGCCGCCAATGAAGCCGAGATTGCCACTCTGAAGGCCCAGCTTGCCGCAGCGCAGGATGCGGTTTCGCAGGAAGGGCCATCACAGTGGGTTGACGGAAGCCAGGATCAGGCTCCGGGGAATGAAGAGCTGCAGGAGCTGCGCCTCGCCAATGAACAATTGCGCAGCGCCAATGCTGATCTGCGTGCCGCACAGGCCAATGATCAGGCGCAGGTCAATGCGGTGCTCGCCAAGCTGGAGCCATTGTTGGCTTCTGCACAAAACCTGCCCGACTCTGCGCAAAACCTTCCAGAAGGAGAGGAAGTCTGATGCCTGAAATTACTATTCATATTGGCGGTCGCGGGTTTGAGGTTTCCTGTCAGCTGGGAGAAGAAAGCTATCTGCATTCCGCAGCCAAGATGCTGGATGACGAGGCACAGGTGCTCTCTGATCAGATCGGTCGGATGCCCGAGGCGCGCATGCTGTTGATGGCGGGTTTGATGCTGGCGGATAAGACAGCCGCAGTTGAGGACCGGATCAAAGAGGTTGAAGCCGTACTGGCAGAGCGTGAAGCGGAACTGGAAGCCCTGAAGAATACCCCGCCGCCAGAGCCCGAGCGTATCGAGGTGCCGGTGGTGCCACCGCAGGTGCCGGAAACCCTGGCAGAGCTGGCGGCTCAGGCAGAATCCCTGGCGCTGCAGCTGGAAGAGAAAATCGCAGCCGACGCATAAGCCTGCGGGTCATGTGGCACATGTCTTTTCGCGACAGGCCAGTGATGGTCCTGTGAAGATCCTGTGAAAACCCATTGAAGATCCAGTGAAAATATAGTCCTGTGGCCCAATAAAAAGTCCCTTCCGGTGTATTCCAGAAGGGACTTTTTTGTTTTCAAAGGTCAGCGCATTACGCATAGCACCCAGAGCACGCAGTTATCAGGCCAGACAGTTATCAGGCCAGACAGTTATCAGGCCAGACAGTTATCAGGCCAGACAGTTATCAGGCCAGACAGTTTTCAGACCAGACAGATATCAGATTGCAGCGGTGGTATCAGCCGTTTGCTTCGCGGATCTTGTCAGCGGCGTCCTTGTCAAAGGCGATCTCATTGTCCGAAAACATACCGTCCAATTCCCCTGACAGGGTCATCTCGGTGATGATGTCGCAACCGCCAACAAACTCGCCTTTGATGTAGAGCTGCGGAATGGTGGGCCAGTCGGAATATTCTTTGATGCCGGCGCGAATTTCCTCGTCGGCCAGAACGTTTACATCGGTGTAGTCCACGCCGATGTAGTTCAAAACGCCTGCCACGCGGGAAGAAAACCCACACTGGGGCATGTCTTTGGAACCCTTCATAAAGAGCACCACGTCACTGGCTTTTACGGTTTCGTCGATGCGGGTTTTTGCGTCGCTCATTTTTCCATGTCCTTTTGGCGTTTCCGCCTTTGGCGGTTTTGGTCAATAAATGGCCAGAGTTCACAATAGGTCCAGGCTGCCAGCAGGGCCAATGCGGCCGCTGCACTCAGCCAATTGCTCACTCAGGGGCTTTGGTTGTCAGCGCCAGGGCGTGGAGTTCGCCATTTGCGCCATCCATCTTGCCCTTCAGCGCGGCGTAGACAGCACGTTGCTGCTGCACGCGGTTCTTGCCGCGAAAGCTCTCGTCTACCACCATGGCTGACATATGCACGCCGTCCTGACCTGCGACCTGTATTTCCGCATCAGGAAACGTCTCGCGCAGAAGATCTTCGATTTCGTTGGCTTGCATAGGCATTTTGGCTGTCCTTGGTGTTGTCTTGCATGGAATTTAGGATGGCGGCGGGAGCAGTGCAAGCTCTCATGCCCAATTGTTCGTGTGGTGCCGTTTGGCGAAAAGGCGCCGCGCGACAAATCTACAAGAAAAAGGCGCACAGAGGATGCGCGCCTTGGTCTCTTATTGCAGTGGCCTGTTGCGCCCTAGGCGATCGCGGCGGCAAATCCTGTGCGATAGATCTGCTGCAACTCAGCCAGTGGCGCTTCGCTGCCGCCGATTTTGACAGTGTCGCCGGTGAATTTTCCGACGGTGGTCAATGAAACACCGGCCTGTCCGGCCGCCAGCATCAGACCCTCGGCCTGATCAAAGTTGCAGGCCACCAGATAGCGTGCCTGATCTTCGCCAAACAGGGTTGGTGTGTCGCCAGCATCAATATGCACGCCAACGCCAGCCTCTTCGGCCAGCTCAAAGGCGGCCAGTGCCAGACCGCCATCGCTGAGATCGGTGCAGGCCTTGATCAGATCGCGGTTGGCGCGAATGAACTCGCCGTTGCGGCGCTCAGCTGCGAGATCCACCGCAGGCGCGTCGCCGTCTTCGCGATTAAAGACCTCAGCCAGCAGCGCCGACTGCCCAAGGTGGCCAAGGGTTTCGCCAATCAACAGCGCGATGTGACCCTCGCGGGCCTGGCCTGTGATGGCCTCTTCGCCGGCGGCAATCAGGCCCACGGCGCCAATGGTTGGTGTGGGCAGGATGCCCTGACCATCGGTTTCATTGTAGAGCGAGACATTGCCGGAAACGATAGGCATATCCAGCGCGGCCACGGCCTCACCGATCCCCTGGATGGCGCCCACGAACTGGCCCATGATCTCGGGTTTTTCAGGGTTGCCAAAATTCAGGTTATCCGTTGTTGCCAATGGCTTGGCGCCAACAGCTGTCAGGTTTCGATAGGCTTCGGCCACGGCCTGTTTGCCACCTTCAACCGGGTTTGCCTTTACGTAGCGCGGCGTCACATCCGAGGTAAAGGCGAGGCGTTTGTCTGTGCCGTGCACCCGGATAATGCCAGAGCCAACACCAGGGCGGCGTGCAGTGTCACCCATCACAGTGGTGTCATATTGCTCATAGACCCACTGTTTGCCGGCATAGTTGGGCGAGGCAAGCAGCGCCTTCAAGCCGTCGATGGGATCAATCGTGGGCACATCCGCATCCGTCAGCGGCTCTGCCGCAGGCGTGGCGACCCAGGGGCGGTCGTATTCGGGTGCTGTAGAGGCCAGTTTTGACAGCACGAGATCGGCTTTAACTTCGCCGTTGTGCAGGATCAAAAAGCGGTCCTCAGAGATGGTTTCGCCAACGATTGCAAAGTCCAGGTCCCATTTGTCAAACACTGCCCGGGCCGCCGCTTCCAGCTCTGGCTTCAGCACCATCAACATGCGTTCCTGGCTTTCCGAGAGCATCATCTCGTAGGCGGTCATGTTTTCTTCGCGCTGTGGCACGTCTTCTAGGTTCAGCTTGATGCCAAGCTTGCCTTTGTCGCCCATTTCCACAGCCGAGCAGGTCAGCCCCGCAGCACCCATATCCTGGATCGAGATCACAGCACCCGTCTGCATCAGCTCAAGGGTGGCTTCCATCAGGCGCTTTTCGGTGAAAGGGTCGCCAACCTGAACGGTGGGGCGTTTTTCCTCAATGGTATCGTCAAATTCGGCCGAGGCCATAGTGGCGCCACCAACGCCGTCACGGCCGGTTTTGGCGCCAAGGTACACAACCGGCATGCCAACACCCGAGGCCGCTGAGTAGAAAATACTGTCGGTCTTTGCGAGGCCCGCGGCAAAGGCATTGACCAGGCAGTTGCCGTTATAGGCCGGATGGAAGCGTACTTCGCCGCCAACACAGGGCACGCCGAAGCAGTTGCCATAGCCGCCGACGCCCGCAACCACTCCGTTGACCAGCTGGCGGGTCTTGTGGTGGGAGGGCTCACCAAAGGAGAGCGAGTTCATCGAGGCCACGGGCCGGGCGCCCATGGTGAAAACATCGCGCAGAATTCCACCAACTCCGGTGGCCGCACCTTGATAGGGCTCAATATAAGAGGGGTGGTTGTGGCTTTCCATCTTGAAGACCACCGCGTCGCCATCGCCAATATCGACAATGCCTGCGTTCTCACCGGGGCCGCAAATGACTTGTGGTCCTTCGGTGGGCAGGGTGCGCAGCCACTTTTTGGAGGATTTATATGAGCAGTGCTCGTTCCACATGGCCGAGAAGATGCCAAGCTCGGTGAAGCTGGGTTCGCGACCGATGATCTCGAGGATCATGCCATATTCTTCGGTGTTCAAACCGTGGCTTGCGATCAGTTCGGGTGTGATGGCTGGTTCTTGCATGGCGCTGTTTTGGCCCCCCATGGTGCTACTGAGGCGGCTTTTAGAGCATGCGTGGCAGATGGGGAAGGGGGTTTCTAAACTCGTCATCGCCTCTGGCGGCCGCAGGGCTGAGGGCGCGCAAGGATTATGGGGCTGCTGCGTGGCCTACGACGCGCGGCGTGCGGGTGTGGATTGCGGGTGGTGGATACACCAATAGCATCAAGTTTCAGCAACAGGCCTGTGCAGGCGCCTTAATGCTGGGCAAATTTGAAATTTCGTAGCATTGGCGCGGCAAATATATTGTGTTGTGGGGGGGCTATGGGCCAAAAAAAAGGCCGAGCACTAAGCTCGGCCGAAGTCCAACAGGGAGGTATGAAGAAAGGCTTGCGCCTCGTCTTCATGAGCTTCATTTAGGGATTGGATGCTGACCCATCAAGCTGTTTAACGCATTAATATCGGCATTTCCGCTATGCGATTTTTGCATGGCTTGCGCCTGTGCGCGTCACAGCTAGAGTTTGCCCAGTTCTTTCATATGCTTGCGGTGAGCCATAATCTCGGTCTGGACAAAGTCCCGGAAGGCCGAAACCCGTTGTGAATGGCGCAGCTCTTCAGGGTAGGCGAGGTAGACCGGCACTCCGCTGTTGACCTCATCGGGCAGCACTTCGACCAGATCAGGAAAGTCTTCGGTGACGTAGTCGGGCAGGATGCCAATGCCAAGGTCGTGCAACACGCCCTGCAAGACGCCAAAGTAGTTGTTCACCGTCAGGAGTGATCCTGGATTGTGGGTCAAAAGCCGTTGCACCAGCACAGAGGCGGATCCCACCTGGGCTGAGCGCTGGTTCTGACAGATCAGGCGGTGGTCCTTGATATCAGACAGGGCGTCAGGGGTGCCGTTGCGGTCCAGATAGTTGCGGGAGGCATAAAGACGCATCTGCACGGTCATCAGGCGTTTGCGCACCAGATCCGCCTGGCTTGGCTCTTTCATGCGGATCGCAACATCGGCTTCGCGCATGGGCAGGTCCAGAACCCGCTCTTCCAGCATCAGATCGATTTTCAACAAAGGATATTGCTCAAATAGCTTGGTCAGCCGCGGCGCCAGCCAAAGGGTGCCAAAGCCAAAGGTGGTGGTGACGCGCAATTCTCCGAACACCTCTTCTTCGCTGTCGCGAATACGGGCAGAGGCGGCCTCGAGCCGCGCCGACATGGATTTGGTGGCGTCAAACAGCAACTCACCCTGCTCGGTAAGAATCAGCCCCCGTGCATGGCGATGAAACAGCGTCGCATTGAGGCTCTCCTCAAGAGCGCGCACCTGGCGACTGACAGCAGACTGGGACAGGTTCAGCTTATCCCCAGCATGGGTCAGGCTGCCTGCATCCGCGACTGCGTGAAATATTCTCAGCTTATCCCAATCCATACCCGTCACTTTCGATCTGTTTGTAGTAGACTATATGAAATCCTAGGTTTTTATCAATTTCCCAAAGGGACGCGAGGGAAAAGTAAATAAATCACCTATACAGGTCAGTATGTGTGACCTAATGTCGTCTCAAGCAATGCAAGCAAATTTAGGTTGGGAGGACCGAATGAGCACGCAAAAGATCTCGCTCAATGACAAATATGACCTGAGCAAATCACCCGTCATGTTGAATGGCACCCAGGCGCTGGTGCGTCTGATGATGATGCAAAAGGCACGTGATACGGCAGCGGGGCTCAATACGGCGGGCTTGGTGACCGGCTATCGCGGCTCGCCGCTTGGGGCGGTCGACACCCAAATGCAGCGGGCGCAAAAGCAGCTGCACGATTCTGATGTCACCTTTCAGTTTGGCCTGAATGAGGATCTCGCCGTGACCGCGCTTTGGGGGGCGCAGCAGGCTGAGATTCGCGGCGAAGGCAAATATGACGGTGTCTTTGGCCTTTGGTACGGCAAGGGCCCCGGTGTTGACCGCTCAGGCGATGCCTTCCGGCACGCGAATATGGCCGGCACCTCCAAAAACGGCGGCGTTCTAGTTGCCATGGGCGATGATCACACCGGCGAAAGCTCTACCGTGCTGCACCAGTCTGAGTGGTCTTTGCTGGATTGCTACCTGCCGATTGTCAGCCCTGCAGGAGTTCAGGAGATCCTTGACTACGGCATCTATGGCTATGAACTCAGCCGCTTTTCCGGGCTTTGGGTGGGGCTGAAGACGATGAAGGACACCATCGAGGTGACCTCTGTCGTTGATGGTGACCCGGACCGGATGACGCTGGTGAAACCTGATTTCGATATGCCGTCAGATGGGCTAAACATTCGCCTGTCTGATGACCGGTTCCAACAGGAAGACCGCATCATCGACTACAAGCGCTTTGCCGCCGAAGCCTTTAGCCATGCCAATAAGATGGACAAGCGCGTTTGGGGCAAACCTGGCGCCAAAATCGGGTTTGTTGCCGCTGGTAAAAACTGGCTCGACCTTGTGCATGCAATGTCGCTTTTGAATATCGACGAGACCATGGCCGAACGCCTGGGGATCACCACCTATAAGGTGGGACAGACCTGGCCGATGGACATGAAGGGCTTTAAATTATGGGCTGAAGGTCTTGATTTGATTGTGGTTGTTGAGGAAAAGCGCAAGCTGATCGAGGTGCAGATCAAGGAAGCGATCTTTGACAACCGCCGCGGGCGCCGGGTTTATGGCTGGTACAAAGGCGAGACAGACAGCGGCCGCCGTGAAGAATTGTTCCCGACTAAATACGCGCTAGATCCGATTATGATTGCCGAAAAGCTCGGCGGAATCCTCATTGAGGAAGGCCGCGACGCCGAGGCGATCAAGGCTGGGCTTGAGGCGTTGCAGGATGCGAAACGGGCTGACAACGCCGAAGAGATCGCGGCGCGCCTTCCGTATTTCTGCTCTGGCTGTCCGCATAACTCCTCGACCAAAATCCCCGAGGGCAGCCGCGCCTATGCCGGTATTGGCTGCCACTTTATGGTGCAGTGGATGGACCGCGAAACAACCGGCTTTACCCATATGGGGGCTGAAGGCGCCAACTGGATTGGCGAAGCGCCGTTCTCCAATCGTAAGCACGTGTTCCAGAACCTGGGTGATGGCACCTATAACCACTCTGGTGTTCAGGCTATTCGGGCAGCCCTCGCTGAGGGCACCAATATGACCTACAAAATCCTGTTCAATGACGCGGTTGCCATGACCGGCGGCCAGCAGGCCGAGGGCGGCCTAACGGCGCAGCAGATCGCGCATGAACTGACAGCCATGGGCATGAAAACCGTGGTCGTGGTCTATGACGAAAAAGAGGACGTGGATCCAAAGCTGTTCCCGGCCGGCATGCGCATGCATGAGCGGGCCGAGCTGATGCAGGTACAAAAGGAATTGGAGACGGTCGAGGGCGTTTCGGCAATCATCTATATCCAGACCTGCGCTGCGGAAAAGCGTCGCCGTCGCAAGCGTGGTCTGTTCCCGGATCCCGATCAGCGGGTCTTTATCAACCCGGACGTCTGCGAAGGCTGCGGTGATTGTGGCATTCAGTCCAATTGCGTGTCGATCGTGCCAAAAGAGACAGAGCTGGGGCGCAAGCGGGCGATCGACCAGAGCTCTTGCAACAAAGATTTCTCTTGCGTCAACGGGTTTTGCCCCTCGTTCCTCACGGTTGCGGGCGCGAAGGTTCGCAAAGAAGCCACAGCAGAGCTGAAACTGCCGGACCTTCCAGAGCCAAAGCTGCCGACAATTGATGGCACCCATAACGTGGTGATCACGGGCGTAGGCGGCACAGGCGTTGTGACGATTGGCGCGGTCTTGGCACAGGCGGCACAGATTGATGGGCTTGGCGCGGGCATGATGGAGATGGCTGGTCTGGCGCAAAAGGGTGGCGCGGTTCATATCCATTGCCGCCTTGCCAAACGCCCCGAAGACATCAGCGCCATTCGCGTCGCCACCGGTGAGGCGCATGCGCTGATCGGCGGCGATCTGGTGGTAAGCGCTGGTGCCAAAACCATTGGTCTGATGAAAACCGGGCGCACAGGTGGCGTGGTCAACAGTCACGAGATCATCACGGGTGATTTTACCCGCGACACCAATTTCCAGTTGCCAACCGACCGCTTGCAGGTGGCTCTTCAAGCCCGGCTGCGGGATGATCTGTCGCTCTTTGACGCGTCAGAGCTGGCCCGTGCCACGATGGGGGATTCGATTTTCTCGAACATGATGGTCTTTGGTGCAGCCTGGCAGCGGGGATTGATCCCCGTCAGCCATAGCGCAATCGTCGAGGCCATAACACTGAATGGGGCTGCGGTAGAGCGCAATCTGCGCGCCTTTGAGATCGGCCGTTGGGCGGTTGTCGCACCTGCTGATGCAGCCAAGATCTCAAGACCCGCCAGTGTTGTTGCGCTGCCAAAATCGCTGGACGAAAAAATCACCTTCCGCGCGGCACAACTGGTGGCCTATCAGGGCAAGGGGCTTGCCAAACGGTACGACAAGCTTTTGGCGCCAATTTCAGATCCTGCGCTGAAAGAAGCCGTGGCAAAGGGCTATCATAAGCTGTTGGCCTATAAGGACGAATACGAGGTCGCGCGTCTGTTGCTGTCGAGCCATGAAAAACTGGCAGCAGAGTTCGAGGGCGACCTTAAGGTCTCGTACAACCTTGCGCCGCCGATCTTTGGTGGCAAAGTGGTCAATGGTCGGCCAACAAAGCGCAAATTCGGCCCCAGCCTGACACCCTGGCTGCGCCTGCTGGCAAAGCTGAAACCCCTGCGCAACACGCCGCTGGATGTCTTTGGCTACACCGCTGAGCGCAAGATGGAGCGCGCGCTGATCAAACAGTATGAGAGCGACATGAAGCAATGGCTGCCGAAGGCCAGCGCCGACACGCTTGAGCCTTTGATCGCTCTGGCGGAGTTACCGCTGCAAATCCGCGGATTTGGTCCGGTCAAACTGGAGAGTGAGGTCAAGGCGGCGAAGCGGCGTGAAGAGCTGTTGATCGCTTTGCAGCAGGCGGGATCTCCAATGAAAAACGCCGCCGAATAACTCACATCTGCTAAGTTATTTGTTGAGCTGAAAAAAAAGCGCCGCGCCTCTGCGTGGCGCTTTTTTATGTCGTAGTCAGATGGCAGCTAGAGGCTCCTAGCCTGTCATCGCCTTGTTACCATGACGCGCGATACTTCAGGAAAAAGTGCGACAGCTGTTTAAAGTCTGGACGAGGGACACATGATGAACCGCCCAACAGAGCATCAGCCAAACCAAAAGAGCCAGATCGCGCAGCAGATCTCCTATGCGCATTCCTCTGAAAGCCGGGTTGGCCGGGCCGTAATTCGCCTGATGGAGAACTCCACCGGGCGGCTGCAGCTGATCAGACGCGCGCAGGGCTATAAGACTGACCTGCAGTCTGGTGGCGGTTTCTGGTCGGTTATGGCGCAACGCTACGGGCTAAGCCTGGATGTGATTGGCGGCGTCTTGAGCAATATTCCAAAGGATCGCCCGGTCATTTTGATCGCAAACCATCCCTATGGTATTTTGGATGGCTTGATGATGGGAAAGATCCTCGCAGACACCCGGGGTGATTTCCGCATTCTGGCGCATCAGATCTTTTGCCAGGCCAATGATTTGCACGAGGTTGTTCTGCCGATCTCTTTTGCGCAAACTAAGGCGGCCGCACTGGGCAACATTGCCACCCGCAAGAGGGCGCTGGACTATCTCGGGCAGGGGGGCGCTATTGGCATCTTTCCCGGCGGCACCGTGTCAACGGGCGTTCATCCATTTGCCATGCCGATGGATCCGGGTTGGCGTGGGTTTACCGCCCGTATGGTGGCAAAATCCGAGGCCGTGGTGGTGCCGGTCTATTTTGAGGGCCATACCTCGCGCTTGTTCCAGATCGCCAGCCATCTGCATGCAACGCTGCGCACGGGTTTGTTGCTGAAAGAATTCAAGGCAAGGGTAGACAGTCCTGTTCGCGTGGTGATTGGTGAGCCGATTGGGCGCGACAGATTGAACCCCCTGGTGGGAGATACAAAAGGAATGATGGATTTCCTGCGCAAAGCCACGTATGAGCTGTCTCCAAAGCCGCTTAAATCCATGCACTACGGGTTTGAGTTTGAGGAAAAACATCGCGCCTGAAAGTGAGACAATGGCTGTTGGCATTTTCGATTCCGGCCTGGGCGGGCTTACCGTCCTGAATGCCGCTAAATCCCGTCTGCCTGATGTGGAGTTTCTGTACTACGCCGATAGCGCGCGTGCGCCCTACGGCGTGCGTGACGCCGAGGACATTTATCAACTGACCAAAGCAGCCGTCGAGGATATGTGGTCCAAAGGCTGCGATCTGGTAATTTTGGCCTGCAATACCGCCTCTGCTGCCGCCCTGCGCCGGATGCAGGAAGAGGGGCTGCCTGCGGGCAAGCGCGTTCTTGGTGTATTTGTGCCACTGATTGAGTCGCTGACCGAACGGCAATGGGGCGACAACAGCCCGCCGCGTGAAGTCGCCGTAAAACACGTGGCCCTTTTTGCAACGCCAGCAACGGTTTCCAGCCGGGCCTTCCAGCGGGAGCTGGCCTTTCGGGCCATCGGCGTTGATGTCGAAGCTCAGGCCTGTGGGGGTATCGTTGATGCCATCGAAGACGGTGATATGATCCTGGCCGAAGCTCTGGTGCGCAGCCATGTCGAGGCTTTGCGGCGCAAAATGCCAGAGCCTCAGGCGGCAATTCTGGGCTGCACACATTATCCTTTGATGGAGGCCTGTTTTCAGCAGGCTCTGGGGCCTGACGTCACGGTGTTCAGCCAGGGAAATCTGGTCGCTGAAAGCCTGGCGGACTACTTGCTGCGCCACCCTGACATGCAGGGCACTGGCGCCGGGGGTTTTTTCACCACAGGGGACCCAACCCGTGTGAGTGACCGCGCCACCCAGTTCCTGCGACAAAAGATCAGCTTTCAGGCTGCCTGACACTGCTTTGGACTGATACGGCCGCCTGGCCGTGATGCGATATCCGAAACAATGACGGCAGTCGACACTTCCCTATCGCCTCACGACCTTCAGGTGAGGCTTATAAATGACATATCAATGCGAGGTCTGACATGACCCATAAAGTGGCAATTCTTGGCGCCAGTGGCTACACTGGTGCAGAGCTGGTTCGGCTGATTGCGAACCATCCCAGTATCGAAATCACCGCCCTTGCGGCAGAGCGCAAGGCGGGCCTCACCATGGCCGAAGTCTTTCCGCATCTGCGTCACTTGTCGCTGCCAACACTTTGTAAAATTGGTGAAATTGATTTCTCAGAGATTGATCTGTGTTTTTGTGCCCTGCCGCATAAAACCAGCCAGGAGGTGATTGCCGCACTTCCCAAAACGCTTAGGATCGTCGATCTGTCGGCTGACTTCCGGCTGCGCGATCCTGCGGCCTATGAGACATGGTATGGCAATGCGCACACCGCGCTGGAGCAGCAAAAAGATGCGATCTATGGCCTCAGCGAGTTTTACCGCGAAGAGATCAAAACGGCGCGGCTGGTTGCCGGCACCGGCTGCAATGCAGCCACCGGCCAGTTTGCTCTGCGCCCCCTGATCACCAGCGGTTTGATTGATTTGGATGACATCATACTGGATCTGAAATGCGCGGTTTCCGGCGCCGGACGGGCGCTGAAAGAAAACCTGCTGCATGCAGAGCTGAGCGAGGGCTATCATGCCTATGCCATTGGCAGCACCCACCGGCATCTTGGTGAATTTGATCAGGAATTCTCGGCCCTTGCAGGGCGTCCCGTCAAGGTACAGTTCACACCGCACCTGATGCCTGCCAACCGCGGAATTTTGGCGACCGTCTATGTCAAAGGTGATGCGCGCGCCATCCATCAGGCACTGCAGGATGCCTATGCCTCTGAACCCTTTATTGCGGTGTTGCCCTTTGGCGAGGCCCCCAGTACGCACCATGTGCGCGGGTCCAACTTTTGCCATATCGGTGTGGCTGCCGACCGGATCGAGGGCCGTGCCATCATTTTCGCCGCTCTGGATAACCTGACAAAAGGTAGCAGCGGCCAGGCCTTGCAGAATGCAAATCTGATGTTAGGTGAAGAGGAGACAGCAGGCCTGATGATGGCGCCTCTCTTCCCGTGACCGCAACCAGAAAGCCCCACTGATGAAAAACCTTAAGAAGCAACGTCGGATCCAGGTACTGGCCCTCGCAGCTATCGCTTTGGTGGTGGCAACCGGATTGATCGGCTACGCCATG
This sequence comes from Phaeobacter sp. SH40, assembly GCA_965641885.1. GTDB lineage: Bacteria > Pseudomonadota > Alphaproteobacteria > Rhodobacterales > Rhodobacteraceae > Pseudophaeobacter. The sequence goes on from OZ282574.1 coordinate 2,020,184, forward strand.
CGCGATGGGATCAACTACTTTCGCTCGCCCAGTCAGGTGGCGGAGACACCGCCGCCACCCAGCGAAGTCTTTCGTATTGGCGGTCTGGTCGAGGATGGCAGTCTGGTCCGTGATCAGGGTGAGACTGTTCACTTCGCAGTCACCGATGGCGGCGCCACGGTGCCTGTGACATTTGCGGGCGTTCTGCCGGACCTGTTTGCGGAAAACCAGGGTATGGTCGGCACCGGACGTTTCATCAATGGCGTCTTTGAAGCGTCTGAAATCCTTGCCAAACATGATGAAACCTATATGCCAAAAGAGGTTGTGGATGCGCTTAAGGCACAGGGCGTCTATCAAGAGCCTGAAAGCTAAGGCAGCTTTAGTTTTTCTAAAAAGACACCCCTCAGAGACTGGCTCTGCGGGGTGTCTTTGTTTTCACAGGGCATTCTTTTGCGGCGCTCTCAGCGCGGCGCCAGCTTCGCGCGGCCTCTTGCAGTACCGGTGATGTCAGCTGTCAGCCAACGTGAGAGCTGGACCAAAAAGTGATCGCCCTGCGGCGGCGCGACGCGCCCTTTGCCATTGGCCTCCTGTTTGCTTCAGACTATAGAGGAAAGCATGATTACAGAGCTCGGACATTTCGCCCTCATCCTCGCCTTCATGATCGCCATCTTTCAGACGGTGGTCCCCCTGATAGGTGCCCATAAACGCTGGCCCGGCTGGATGGCCGTGGCAGAGCCCGCAGCGCAGGCGCAGTTCTTTTTTACAGCCTTTGCTTTTGGCGCCCTGGTCTGGGCCTTTGTGACCTCTGACTTTTCGCTGCGTCTGGTGACATTGAACAGTCATTCGGCCAAACCGATGCTCTACAAAATCTCCGGCACCTGGGGCAATCACGAGGGGTCCATGCTCCTGTGGGTCCTGATCGTCAGCCTGTTTGGGGCCTTGGCCTCGGTGTTTGGCGCGGGGCTGCCGCAAACCCTCAAGGCGCGGGTGCTGGCGGTGCAGGCCTCGATTGGTGTGGCCTTTTTTGCCTTTATTCTGTTCACCTCAAACCCGTTTTTGCGATTGGCTGTAGTGCCCTTTGACGGGCAGGATCTGAACCCGCTGCTGCAGGACCCCGGTCTCGCCTTTCATCCGCCGTTTCTGTACCTGGGCTATGTTGGCCTCTCGATGGCGTTTTCCTTTGCGGTTGCGGCCCTGATCGAGGGGCGTGTTGACGCCGCCTGGGCCCGTTGGGTGCGTCCCTGGACGCTGGCGGCGTGGATCTTTTTGACAATCGGCATCGCCCTTGGCAGTTGGTGGGCCTACTACGAGCTGGGCTGGGGCGGCTTTTGGTTTTGGGACCCGGTAGAAAACGCGTCCTTTATGCCCTGGCTTTTGGCAGCGGCGCTGCTGCATTCGGCCATTGTGGTCGAAAAACGTGAATCGCTCAAAAGCTGGACTATCCTACTGGCGATCCTTGCCTTTGGCTTTTCGCTGATAGGCACCTTTATTGTGCGCTCCGGGCTTTTGACCTCGGTGCATGCCTTTGCCAATGACGCCGAGCGCGGCATCTTTATCTTGATGATCCTCGCCTTCTTTACCGGCGGAGCGCTGACGCTGTTTGCGGCGCGGGCGCAGTCGATGCAGGCCAGGGGGGTTTTTGGCCTCGTCAGTCGCGAAGGCGCTCTGGTTGCCAATAATATCCTGCTCGCCGTTGCCTGTTTTGTGGTGTTCTTTGGCACCCTCTGGCCGATCGTCGCTGAAATGGCTTTTGGTCGCAAACTCTCTGTTGGGCCGCCCTTCTTCAATTCGGCCTTCACCCCCTTCATGGTGCTGTTGGGCATGATAATGCCAATCGGTGCGATGCTGCCCTGGAAGCGTGGGAATCTAAAACAGGTTATCCATAAGCTACGCTATGTCTTTGTGCTGGCGCTTGCTCTGGGTGCGCTGGCCTGGGCTTTGCAAACCGGACGCTCTGCTTTGGGGCCTGTTGGTTTGTTTTTGGGCTCCTGGATGGTTTTTGGCGCATTGGTTGATCTTTGGGGGCGCACCGGTAGCCTGGCGCGCCTGATGCGTCTGCCGCGGGCAGACTGGGGCAAGGCGACCGCCCATGCGGGGCTTGGTGTGACCGTATTTGCCATTGCGGGTTTGACCGCCTGGCAGCAAGAAGACATCCGCGTCGCCCAGATCGGTGCGCCTTTCACGGTTGGCGCCTATGAGCTGCGGCTGGACGCGGTGGAACGGGCGCGTGGGCCAAACTATTTCACTACCATGGGCACTGTCACGGTGACGCGGGCGGGAAAATCGGTGGCGGTGATGCACCCGGAAAAGCGCAACTATCCTGTTGCTAAGATGCCAACCACAGAGGCGGCGATTGATTACCGGTTTTTGCGCGACCTCTATGTTGTGATTGGCGATCAGCAGGAAAGCGGGGGCTGGACGGTCCGTACCTACATCAAACCTCTGGCCAACTGGATCTGGGGCGGCTGTTTGCTGATGGCATTCGGCGGCTTCCTGAGCCTGAGCGACCGCAGGTTCCGGGTTGCTGCTGGCGCCACCAAGCGCCCAATGGATGCAAAGGTTGCTGCAGAATGAGTGCTTTCAAATCGGGTTTATCAGCTCTGGCGGTTGTTGTGTTCAGTGCTTTGGCCAGCGTGCCAGTACCGGCGCAGGCGGTGCAGCCGGATGAGGTTTTGTCTGACCCGGAGCTGGAAGGCCGCGCGCGTGACTTGTCGAAAGATCTGCGTTGCCTGGTCTGTCGAAATGAAAACATTGACGAATCCAATGCCGATCTTGCCCGTGATCTGCGCATTTTGGTGCGTGAGCGACTGGTGGCTGGCGACAGCAACGACGAAGTGATCGATTTTGTCGTCGACCGCTATGGCGAATATGTTTTGTTGCGCCCCACCACTAACGGCGCCAACTGGCTGCTTTGGGCGGCAGGCCCCTTCATGCTGCTTTTGGCTTTGGGCGTGGCCGCAGGCTATATGCGGGGACGCGGGCGCGCAGGCAAGGGTAGTGACCAGGAGCTGAGCGACGAAGAGCAGGCGAAGCTTAGAAAAATTCTTGACCAGTCGTAATTCGTGATCAGGTGTAATTCTTGATCGGGCGTAATTCTTGATCTTGTGACGCCGGGTCCGGCTTTTCGCCTCTGGGACTTTACGCCACCATCGTTTTGACATTGGGTCCTGCTGGCCCGCCTGCATAAAGAACGAGGCTATGATGGACTATAAAGAAATCCTGTATTCGCTTGAGGATGGTCTGGCGATTGTCACTCTGAACCGTCCGGCGAAAATGAATGCGCTGACTGGCCAGATGCGGGCTGAGATCACCCACGCCATGCGCCGCGCCGCGAGCGAGGCACGCGCGGTCGTATTGACCGGGGCAGGCGCTGCTTTTTGTTCCGGTCAGGATCTGAGCGATGCCTCTGGCAACACGGATCTCGATCTGGAGCGCACGCTGCGCGACGAATATACCCCCATGCTGGAAGCGGTCTACGACTGCCCGGTGCCGACGATGTCGGTGATCAACGGGCCGGTTGCCGGCGCTGGCGCCAATCTGGCGCTTGCTGCGGACGTGGTTATTGCGACCGAAAGCGCCTATTTCCTGCAGGCCTTTGCCCGCATTGGCCTGATGCCCGATGCCGGGGGCACCTGGTTTCTGCCGCGGCAGATGGGCCTGGCTAAGGCCATGGGCGCGGCTCTTTTTGCAGATAAAATTTCCGCGACGCAAGCCAGCGATTGGGGCATGATCTGGGAAGCGGTGCCCGACGCAGAATTCGACAGCCAATGGCGCGCCCGCGCGGCCTATCTGGCAAATGGCCCGACCAAGGCTTTTGGCGCCATCAAGACCGCAATTCGCGCCAGTCATGGCAACAGCCTGCCGGAACAACTCTCGACAGAGGCCCGTTTGCAGGGCGAATGCGGTAAAAGCCGCGATTTCAATGAGGGTGTGACAGCCTTTCTGGAAAAACGTCCAGCCAGGTTTGAGGGTCGCTAAAGCGACAGGCCTTGCAGCGCTGATATTTGCAAAAAGACCGGCAGAGCGAGGGCCTGGCCGGTCTTTTTAATGCGGCTTCCGTTTGGCCCGCCATCGCCGCCCCGGAGCTGGTTGGAGCTTTTGATAAAGCATATGCCCGGCGCGGAGAGCTGACAGGAAAGGGGCTACGCCAGCGCCAGCAGTCATGCAAAAAGCCCGCATCGGACAAGCAGATCCAACGCGGGCTTTGCAGTTTAACACCTTCAAAAGACGGCTCAGGCGGTGCGGACACCGTTGATCAGAAGCAGGTGCTCGGTCACATCGAAGGTATCATCCTGATCTTCGACACGCATCACAGCCGCGCCATTGGCCGAAACCACCGCATCAGAGGTGCCGTCTCCGTTGTCGACCAGCTCCATGGTCAGCGTCGGCTCGCCATCCGCAGGGTCATAGGCATAGAGCAGACGGTCCTCTTCCGGGTCGAAATCGGTGACTGTCGCCGCGTCGTCGCCTTCAAGCCAGGAGGCGGTCAGCAGTGTGTCGGCACCATCGCCACCGCTGACAGTATCATCGGCGCCAAACACAACCGTATCATCGCCAGAGCCCGCAAAAATTGCATCGCCTCCGCCGTCGCTGTCCTCAGAGAAATCAATCTGCAACTGGTCCAGCAGGTTGGCGATCCCAGTGTCGGGTTCGGGATTTTCCAGGAAGGCCTCCGAGGCTGCGGCGTCCATGGTGCCGCTGGCGATGATCACATCATTACCGCCGTCGCCAAAAATGACATCCGCCCCAGTGGTATCCAGCACAACATCGTCATCTCGGCCACCGCGGCTCAGATCGTCTCCATTGCCACCCAGCACCAGATCGTCGCCGTGGCCACCAAAGACACTGTCGTCGCCAAAGCCGCCATCGACGCTGTCGAGACCACCATCGCCAAAGACACGGTCGTCACCGGCGCGCCCGTTCAGCTCATCGTCGCCATTTTTGCCCAGGATCGTGTTGTCTTCACCGTCGCCATTGATCTCGTCATCGCCGCTTGCGCCAATAAAGGGATCGATCTCTTCGCCACCGCCTGTATCCGTATCGGTATCGGTATCCGATCCGCCATCCGAACTGGAGGCAGTGTCATCGTCGTCATCTACAATAAAAGCAATGCCGGCAACCAAACCGAGCCCCAAGAGCGCCATCCACAACATGTTTCTATCCCCCAGAAATAGATAAACCTTTGATTACAAGTTAACGGAGAGTGAATGGATGGAACAAGACAATTTGTTCTACATTGTCGCTATAAATCAGGGGGGCACTTCGACAATCTGTCATCCAGGGCAGGATTGTCTACTGACCGGAACCAATAGGGCAGTTTGGGCGGAGAATAGCTTTCAATTGAACGAAACTGTGCGTTTGGGGCCGTAAGAGGGGTCTTGCCTGGATTTTGGCAGCTGTGCGGCGAAACTGAAAGATCTGGGGAGCAATCTGCACCACAGAAAAAGCCCCGCCGGCTGGCGAGGCTTTGGCTTATCTGCGTGGGATTGATCTAGCGGTTTTCAATATCCACATAGTCGCGTGCGGTCTGGCCAAGGTACAGCTGACGCGGGCGACCAATTTTGTTCTGTGGATCCGCGATCATTTCTTTCCACTGAGAAATCCAGCCGACGGTACGCGACAGCGCAAAGATCGGTGTGAACATCGAGGTCGGGAAACCCATCGCTTCCAGAATAATGCCGGAATAGAAATCGACATTGGGGAAGAGTTTCTTCTCTTTGAAGTAGGGATCGTTCAGGGCGGTCTGTTCCAGTTCTTTGGCAACCTGCAGCAGTGGGTTGTCTTCGACACCCAGCAGCTCCAGCACCTCATCGGCGGACTGTTTCAGAACCGTGGCGCGCGGGTCAGTGTTTTTGTAAACACGGTGGCCAAAGCCCATCAGACGGAACGGATCGTTCTTGTCTTTTGCGCGGGCGATGAACTCAGGAATGCGGTCAACCGTGCCGATTTCCTTGAGCATCTCCAGGCAGGCCTGGTTTGCGCCACCATGGGCCGGGCCCCAAAGACAGGCAATGCCAGCGGCGATACAGGCAAAGGGATTGGCGCCAGAGGACGAGGCCAGACGCACGGTCGAGGTTGACGCGTTCTGTTCGTGATCCGCATGCAGCGTAAAGATACGGTCCATGGCACGGCTAAGGATGGGGTTCACGTTGTATTCTTCGGCCGGAACCGAGAAGCACATGTGCACAAAGTTAGCCGCGTAATCCAGATCATTGCGCGGATATACAAAGGGCTGGCCGATCGAATATTTATAGGCCATCGCCGCAATGGTGGGCAGCTTTGCAATCAGACGAATAGAGGCAACTTCGCGCTGCCAGGGATCGGCAATATCTGTCGAGTCATGGTAAAAGGCAGACATCGCGCCAACCACACCAACCATGGTCGCCATGGGGTGCGCATCGCGACGGAAGCCGCGGAAGAAGTTGTGCATCTGCTCGTGAACCATGGTGTGACGGGTCACACGGGCCTCAAAGTCTTCCAGCTGGGCCGCTGTTGGCAGCTCACCATAAAGCAGAAGGTAGCATACCTCTAGGTAATGTGATTGTGAGGCCAACTGGTCAATTGGGTAGCCACGGTGCAGCAGCTCGCCCTTGGCACCATCAATAAAGGTGATGGTGCTGTCGCAGCTGGCAGTCGATGTGAAACCCGGATCATACGTGAAAACGCCGGCCTGACCATAGAGTTTGCGGATGTCCAGAACATCAGGCCCAATGGTTGGCGAGAAAATAGGAAGCTCATAGTCTTGCCCATTCAAGCTGAGCTTTGCGGTTTTCTGTGTCTCGGTCATAGATGTCCCTTCCTGTATCAGGCACGAATACCCGGAATTTTATCCCGGGCATGGTGCAGGCAGAACCTGCGCGCGGATCGCGCAGGTGAGGTGGTATAGGAACAGGCTTACTGACCGGTTAAGGGCAGGGTTAGCCTGTGGCGTCGTTGAGCCGGGCCAAAGTTTCCTCGCGGCCCAGGATCAGCATCATGTCAAACACCGAAGGCGTTACGGCACGACCAGCCAACACGGCCCGCAGGGGGGCGGCCAGTTTACCGAACTTGGTGTCATGGGCTTCTGCAAATGTATTTAGAAGCGCCTCAAGATCGTCACGGGCCCAGCTAGCATTTTGCAACTGCGGCGTCAATTGAGCCAGTATACCATCGGATACAGAGGCCAGTGCCTTGGCTGCCTTGGCATCGGGCTCGATAGGGCGCGAAATCAATATAAAATGCGCCTTTTCAAGCAGGTCCGGGAAGGTGCGGGCCCGATCTTTGAGGCAATACATCGCACGTTGCAGATTTTCTGCCCCCACGTCATCCAGCGGAGGCTGTCCGGCTGCGACCAAATAGGCCTGGATTTCTTGCCGCAGTGCAGCGTCATCACTCACAGCGATATGTTGCCCCGAGAGATTTTCCAGTTTCTTTGTGTCAAAGCGGGCAGGGCTCTTACCGATTGCTTCAAGGCCGAACCATTCTTTGGCCTGTGCGTCACTAAAGAACTCATCATCGCCGTGGCTCCACCCCAGGCGCGCCAGATAGTTGCGCATGCCAGCCGCACTATAGCCCATGGCCTGATATTCCTGCGCCCCCAAAGCGCCATGCCGTTTGGAAAGCTTCTTGCCATCGGGGCCATGAATAAGGGGGATATGGGCCCAAACAGGAACATCCCATCCCATCGCCGTATAGATCACCATCTGGCGGGCGGCATTGTTGAGATGATCATCGCCGCGGATCACATGGGTGACGCCCATATCATGGTCATCAACAACAACGGCCAGCATATAGACAGGTGTTCCGTCTGACCGCAGCAGAATCATGTCATCAAGCTGGTCATTCTGGATCGTCACATCGCCCTGCACCTGATCCCGGATCACCGTTGCACCGCTGGTTGGCGCCTTGATTCGGATCACAAAAGGCACGTCGGGATGGCTGGCCTCATCGGCATCGCGCCAGGGAGAGCGATAGAGGGTTGATTTACCATCTGCCTTGGCCGCATCGCGGAACGCAGCGATTTCTTCCTGCGTGGCAAAGCACTTATAGGCCTTGCCCCCGGCCAAAAGCTGGTGCGCCACCTCGGCATGGCGGGCGGCACCGTCAAATTGACTGACAATCTCACCGTCATGGTCTAGTCCCAGCCAGGCCATGCCCTGCAAAATCGCCGCAGTGGCCTCTGGCGTAGAGCGGGCACGATCGGTGTCTTCGATGCGCAGCAGGAACTTGCCACCGCGACCGCGCGCAAAAAGCCAGTTAAACAGTGCGGTACGGGCACCGCCAATGTGCAGATACCCCGTAGGAGAGGGTGCGAAACGGGTGACGACCGGCTTGGACATGAGGTAATTTACCTTTTGGAAACCATAAATGGGCTAGAGTTTCCGCCTGTTTACCTAGCCGGGGGGCTTGGAGCAAGCATGCTGCCGCTGCTTAAAATTGATCAGGCGTTGCAAAAGCAACGGGGGCATTTATTGCCGTGGATCCCTGTGTGCTTTGGGCTTGGTATCGGGTGCTTCTTTGTGCTCACCGAGGACCCGGGTTTTGTGACCTACGCCTTAATGGGGTTGGCCATGGTGATGGTTCTGCCGCAGACCCTTCACAAAGATGCCCGGGGACTGGTGGCCTGGGCGGTCCTCTTTCTTGGACTGGGCTTTGCGACTGCGGCCTTGCGCACCCATTCGGTTGCGGCACCTGTTCTCAGCTTTCGCTACTATGGCCCTGTTGAGGGCCGTGTCGTCGAGATTGACCAATCCAGCAGTGGCAGGATCAGACTGACCCTGGACCGGGCGCGGCTGGCGCGCACGTCTTTCCAGAAAACCCCAGAGCGTGTTCGGGTTTCTGTTTCATCCGATCAGGCGCTCCCTTCAATTGGAGCCAAGGTCGCGACGACTGCGCATTTGATGCCGCCGCAGGGACCAAGCGAGCCAGGAGGATTTGATTTTCGCCGCTATGCCTGGTTCACTGAGCTGGGCGCCGTAGGCTATACGCGCAACCCGGTTCTGGTTCTGCAGCCAGCGAAATCCGCATTGGCCATCCAGCGCTTTCGCGCCAGACTTTCAGGGATGATACAACACCGGATAGCAGGCGAAACCGGTGGGGTCGCCGCAGCTATTATCGCCGGTGACAGAGTGGGGGTAAGTCAGGAAACACTCCGTGTGCTGAGGGGCAGTAACCTTGCGCATCTGCTTGCTATTTCCGGCCTTCATATGGGGCTGTTGTCAGGTTTTGTCTTTAGTTTCATCAGGGTTGTCCTCTGCCTGTGGCCAGCAGTGGCCCTGCGTTGCAACGTCAAAAAAATTGCGGCCTGCGCTGCTTTGATGGCTGCCGTGATCTATTTGGGCATATCGGGTGGCAATGTCGCGACCGAACGCGCCTTTATTATGGTCTCTGTTCTGCTGGTGGCTGTCTTGCTTGATCGCCGCGCCTTCTCGCTCCGTGCGGTCGCCGTTGCTGCGACCCTTGTCTTGCTGCGTCGCCCCGAAACGTTGCTAAGCCCAGGTTTTCAAATGAGCTTTGCTGCGACCACCGCCCTGGTTGCTGTTTTTGGCGCGATACGTGACCGTCAGCTTGGTCTTGGGCCTGCCTGGTTGCGACCGGTTCTGACCGTCGTAGTCTCTTCTGCTGTCGCGGGCATCGCGACAGCTCCTTATGGAGCTGCTCATTTCAATACCCTGGCTCATTTTGGACTGCTTGCAAATGTTTTGGCGGTTCCAATTATGGGACTGGTCGTTGTGCCTTCTGCAGTTCTGGCCTTGTGCCTGGCGCCTTTGGGGTTAGAGCAGGTCGGGTTTCTTTTTCTTGAAATAGGCCTGCGATGGATACTGGGTGTTGCTCACTGGGTCTCATCTTTTCCGAATGCCCAAAGCGGCGTGCCGTCACCGGAGGTTTGGGTGCTGCCGGTTTTAACGCTGGGCGGACTGACCATTGTGCTGTGGCGGGGACAGCTTCGATGGGGCGGTGGATTACTGATCGTTTTGGCGCTCGTCGGTTGGTCGAATACCAGCAGGCCTGGGGCATTGATTGCCGCTGATGGGGGCCTAGTGGGGGTCATAACCTCCGAAGGGCGGGCTTTGTCCCGCGAGACGGGGCGAAATTATACCGCGCAGGCCTGGTTAACAGGGGACGGGGAGAGGGTTTCCCAGCTGCAGGCCGCGCAACGTTGGCCGAACACAACAGGCAATCCAAAATTCCGACAGATGCGTATTTCCGGCCACAATATTGTTCATGTCATTGGCAAACGGGAGGCAGGACTCTTCACCAAATGCAGCGCGCAGGACTTGGTTGTGTCCAACGTCGCCATGGACCTTGCAGGGCCCTGCAAGGTGCTGCAACCAAGCCGTCTGAGGCATACCGGTAGTATTTGGATTGCCCCAGACGGAAGACTGATTTCCGCAGCAGCTCTTGCTGGAAACCGCCCCTGGTCGCGTCCCAACGCCCCTCGATCAAAATCTCAAAACCGCAAAGCGCAGGTGAAGCCTGGGATGAATTAATAGCTGCGGATCAATCCGACCAGCCGACCTTGTACCTTTACCTGATCTGCAGGGTAGACGCGCGTTGGATAGGCTGGATTTTCGGCCTCAAGCTCGATTGCGCCATTGCGCCGGAACAGACGCTTCAGGGTGGCTTCCTCGTCTGCAACCAGAGCAACAACGATATCACCATCATCGGCAGTTTCGGTTTCGCGGATCACAACGATATCGCCGTCATTGATGCCTGCGTTGATCATCGAGTCACCACGGACTTCTAACGCGTAATGCTTGCCGTTTGAGGACAGCATGGCCTGTGGTATCGCGATTTGATGGGTGATCTGGTTGATCGCTTCGATAGGGACACCGGCGGCGATCCGTCCCATGACAGGTACCTCAATCGCAGTAACAACAGATGCAAGCGGGTGCTGCCGCGCGTCAGAGTCTGGATCGTCACTCGCAGAAGAGGTTCCCTTAGAGGCAGCTGTAACTGTTCGCGGAGCTGCGGCGGGCGCGGTGCTGGCCATGTTCTCGGGGAGCCGCAGGATTTCGATTGCTCTGGCCCGATGTGCCAGGCGACGAATAAAGCCGCGCTCCTCAAGCGCCGTGATCAAGCGGTGGATCCCGGACTTTGAGCGCAGATCGAGCGCCACTTTCATTTCATCAAAACTGGGCGGAACACCGTCCTGTTGCAGGCGCCGATGAATGAAATTCAATAGATCCAACTGCTTCTTAGTCAGCATGAGTGTTCCTCCGCATCTGTATTTTTATTTTGTTCTAGTCATGTTCCCCTTTTGTGTCAACCTTGCAAGAGCCCCTGAGGGTGATTTACGAAAGTTTCACTTATGGAGGGATCCGCTTTGTACCACGCTGCCCCAATCCCAGGGGGCGGAACATAAGCCGAGCCAGAACTGGACGCAGCAGGCAAGGGACTACCCTAGGCTACCAGGGGCTAAATGGGCAGGTAGCCCAGGGTTTCGCCAGCCTGCCGTGCCGGGTCATTTGGCGGACGCACGAGCAAGGCGTTTGCCGAAGAGAGTACCGTCAGAAGAGAGCTGTCTTGATTGTCAAAGACGGAAATTTCATCCTCAATGACATCGGCGCGCATATAGTGTTCACGTGGGCCATTCGCGACCAGCGCATGCGTAAGGCGCGCGGTTGCGATCTGTTTGGTCTCAGCATTCAAACCCAACATGTTGCGGATCATTGGCAACAGGAAGATGTGGCCGCAAACCATTGCTGAGACAGGATTTCCTGGGAGGCCAACCATAGGTATGTCGCCCAAACGGCCAGCCATCAGGGGCTTTCCGGGACGCATGGCGACCTTGTAAAAGGAGCGCTCCATGCCAAGATCCGCAGCCACCTGCGCCACAAGGTCATGATCACCAACCGAGGCGCCCCCGATCGTCACCACCAAATCTGCAGTGGCGGCAAGGGAGAAGGCCATGCGCAGCGACGAGATCTTGTCTTTAGCGATGGGCAGGATCCGCGTATCAGCGCCACACTCATCCAACATTGCCTTGAGGCCAAAGGTGTTGGAGGCAATAATTTGATCTGGTCCCGGTGTGTCTCCGGGCATGACCAACTCATCCCCCGTTGAGATCAACGCGACGGCAGGGCGGCGGCGCACCGGCACCTCGGGGATATTCATCGACGCGAGCAGGGCGACATCGGCGGGGCGCAGAACCCGGGGGGCCGTCAGGGCCTGTCCTTGCCTGAAATCGCCGCCAAGCGGGCGAATGTTTGTAGAGGTGCCGGGTTGGTTCAGGATTGTGATCAGGTCCTTTTTACGCCCGACGTCTTCCTGGATGACGACAAAATCGGCGCCTTGCGGCACAGGCGCTCCGGTAAAGATCCGAACGGCCTGACCCGCCTGCAGCGTCCCCACAAAGCGGTGCCCGGCTGCGGCCTCTCCGATCACCTGGAACATGGCGTGCAGCTCCACTTCTGCCGCTTTAACAGCGTAGCCGTCCATGGCGGAGGCTGAAAAAGGCGGCTGGTCACGGCGAGCGCTAACCTCTTGTGCCAAAACGCGCCCGGCAGCCTGAGCCAGCGGCACGCGTTCGACCTCCATCTTTTGAGTGAGCTGTAAAAGGGCTGATCTGGCGTCGGATACTGAAATCATTTAGGCCTCGTAGCGTCCTGATTTTCCACCATCTTTCAAGACGACCCGGATGCCGCCAATCTGCATGGCCTTGTCCACGGCTTTTGCCATGTCATAGACTGTCAAGGCAGCCGTAGAAACGGCAGTCAGGGCTTCCATCTCGACGCCGGTTTGGCCGGTTGTCTTGACGGTCGCCTCGATCCTCACGCCGGGAAGGTCGGGGTCCAAAGACAGCTCTACCGCCACCTTGGTGATGGGAAGCGGGTGACACAGGGGGATCAGCTCTGGAGTCTTTTTTGCCCCCATGATCCCAGCCAGCCGGGCCACGCTCAGAACATCGCCCTTTTTTGCCTTACCTTGTGAAATGATTTCAAAGGTTTCAGCTGCCATGGTGATGTGGCCCTCAGCCACAGCCACGCGGGCGGTGAAGTCCTTATCGGAAACATCCACCATATGGGCATCGCCCTTGGTGTCAAAATGGGTCAAAGACATATTACAGCGCTCCTGGCAGGAGCGGATTTGCCAGCAGGGTGCGCGTGGCCAGGGCCACGTCCTGCTGACGCATCAGCGACTCGCCAATCAGGAAGCTGCGCGCACCGTATTTCGACATATCACGCAGGTCTTGTGGCGTGGAAAGGCCGCTTTCGCAAACAATGGTACGGCCGGCAGGCACCAGCCGAGACAGGTGCCGTGTGGTGTCCAGAGTTGTCTCAAAGGTCTTGAGGTTGCGGTTGTTTATCCCCATCAGAGGCGATTTCAACAGACAGGCGCGTTCAAGCTCTGCCTCGTCATGGACCTCAAGCAACACATCCATTCCCCAGCCCAGGGCGCAGTCTTCAAGTTCGGCCGCCTGACTGTCCGTCACGGAGGCAAGAATGATCAGGATGCAATCCGCATTCAGCGCGCGGGCTTCGGCGACCTGATAGGTGTCATACATAAAATCCTTGCGCAGGGCTGGCAGCGTGCAGGCCGCACGCGCGGCAACCAGAAACGGTTTGGCACCCTGAAAGCTGGGCGTGTCAGTCAGAACCGAAAGGCAGGCAGCACCTCCCTGCTCGTAGGCCTGTGCCAGGCTTGCCGGGTCAAAATCTTCGCGGATCAGCCCTTTGGAGGGGCTCGCCTTTTTGATTTCAGCAATCAGCCCATAGCCCTGACGTGCGGCACTGTTGAGCGCTGTTGCAAAGCCCCGGGTTGGGGAGGCCTCGCGGGCCTCGGCCTCCACTTCTAAAAGCGGTTTGGCAGCCTTGTCAGCGGCAACTTCTTCAAGTTTGTAAGCCTTGATTTTGTCCAGCACATTTTCAGCCATATCACTGCCTCCAGTCAGAGTGTCGTTATTTCTTGTCGTTCTTCAGGGACCAGTCGACGGGATTTGATCCACGCGCGGCAAGCCAGTTGTTGATGGCCGAAAACGGCTGCGAGCCAAAGAACCCCCGATGCGCAGAGAGCGGTGAGGGGTGCGCGCTCTTCAGGATCAGGTGATCGCCCGGATGGATATGTTTTTCAAGCCTTTGCGCCTGCTTTCCCCATAAAACATAGGCGGTTGGCCTTTCTGAGGTCACTGACAGAACCTGTTGAACCAGGGCATCCCAGCCCAGATCCCTGTGTCCGTTTGCCTCACCTGCGGGAACCGAAAGAGAGGTATTGAGTAAAAGAACGCCCTGTCGCGCCCAATCGCGCAGATCTCCGGTTGCAGCGAGAAGGTCAGTATCCGCCTGCAACTCTTTGAAAATATTCAAAAGAGAGCGTGGCAAGGGTGAGGTGTCAGCTGTGGTCGAGAAGGCAAGCCCATTGGCATGACCCGGCGTTGGGTAGGGATCCTGTCCTAAAATGACCACGCGGGTCTGTTCCAGCGGTGTGAGAGCCAGAGCGGCAAAGCGTTGCGCATTGGGCGGCAGGATCAGGCGCGGATCCGCTTTGATCTGTGCCTTGATGTCCGGCCAGCTCTCTGTAAAAAACGGCAGGTTAGCCCAGGTTCCAAGAGAGCCCAGACCATCGGGCTCTGGCATATCGGGCTCTGGCATCAGGCCGCCGCCGAGGTGATTTTGACCAGCGCGTCCAGCTTTGTTTTTGCAGCGCCAGAATCAATGCTTTCGCGCGCCATCTCAACGCCTTGTTTCAGAGAACTGGCGGCATTTGCCACCACGAGGGCAGCGGCCGAATTCAGCAAAACCGCGTCACGGTAGGCGCTGTGATCTCCGTTCAAAAGTGCCCGAAAGGCCTGTGCATTGTCCTGCGGGCTGCCGCCAATGATCGCTTCAAAGGCATGCACCGGCAGGCCCGCATCTTCTGGGTGCAGCTCCACATCCCGGATCGTGCCGTCTTCCTCCAGGGCCGAAACCCAGCTGATGCCGGTAATGGTCAGCTCATCCGTGCCATCAGAGCCATGAACCAGCCAGGCGCGCTCAGAGCCGAGTTGCCCCAGTGTTTCTGCCATGGGGCGAATGAGATCGCGGCTGAAGGCACCGGTCAGCTGTCGCTTGACACCTGCGGGATTGGTCAATGGTCCCAATATGTTAAAGATGGTTCTTGTGCCAAGTTCCTGACGCGTTGGCATCACATGTGCTGTGGCGGGATGGTGCATTGGCGCCATCATGAAGGCGATGCCACAGGCCTGCAGCGCGCTCTCAACCACATCCGGCGTGACCATGACGTTGATGCCCATCTGGGTTTGCACATCGGCGGTGCCAGAGCGGGAGGACAGGTTTCGGTTGCCGTGTTTTGCCACCACCACACCGGCGCCTGCGGTCACAAAGGCCGTCGCGGTTGAGATATTCAGCGTGTGCTTGCCGTCTCCGCCAGTGCCAACGATATCCATCGCACCGGCCGGAGCTTTGACCGGATTGCATTTGGCCCGCATCACAGAGGCGGCGGCGGCATATTCATCAACGGTTTCGCCGCGGGTGCGCAGCGCCATGAGCAACCCGCCAATCTGGCTGGGGGTGGCTTCACCTTCAAACAGCAGCGTAAAGGCTTGTTCTGCCTCCTGCCGGCTGAGCGGGCGGTCGGCAGCGGCACCGATCAGCGGCTTGATCAGATCACTCATGCGGCGACCTCCTGCATGTCATCAAGAAAGTTTTTCAGCAGCGCATGCCCATGTTCCGAGGCAATGGATTCGGGGTGGAACTGCACCCCGTGGATGGGCAGTTCTTTGTGTTGCAGCCCCATGATGGTGCCATCTTCCAACTCTGCCGTGATCTCCAGACAGTCCGGCAGGCTTTGCCGCTCAACCACAAGAGAATGATAGCGCGTCGCCTCAAAGGGGCTGGGGAGTCCGGCGAACAGCCCTTTGTTCTTGTGGTGCATCAGCCCCATCTTGCCATGGACGATCTCATGGCAGCGCACAACTTTGCCGCCAAAGGCCTGACCAATGGTCTGGTGCCCTAAACAAACACCCAACAAGGGTATCCCTGTTTCAGCGGCGGCCTCGGTAAGGGCAAGGCAAATACCTGCGTGTTCCGGGGCTTTTGGGCCTGGCGAGAGCAGGATGCCTTTGGGCCTTAGGGCCATGGCGTCCTGTACGGTAAGAGCATCGTTACGATGCACTTCCATTTCGGCCCCCAACTCACCCAGATAGTGCACGAGATTGTAGGTAAAGGAGTCATAGTTGTCGATTAGCAGCAGCATCTTGGCGGGCTCTTTTATGGGTGGCGGGCCGAGGCCGCGCCGCAGTATAGTGATCAGTGTATACATGTTCAGGCTTGCAGCGCAGCGTCAAGGGCAGGAGGCTCAATTGGCGCTTTGCAGGTGTTCTGACAGGCAAGGTAGAGGCACGAAACCGGGCAGCGCGTCCGGGCGGGCCTCGCAGGACAACCGACTCGGGAGACAGAGTTGGAACAGGTGAGTGAGGGGCAGGACTGCGATGAAAGGGTTTCTCGGAGGTGTCAGTATTGGCGCGATAGTGGCCGTTGCGGGGGCGGCGATGTGGTCGCTGTCATCCCCTATGCCAGCGCGGGTGCAGGTCGGTGCAACAACGCCTGATCCATCTGAACAACCCTCGGTGACGGACACAACCGCGCCCGTTGCCGAAGGACGCCGTGATGCTGATCTGGTCGAGGCGGCGCCGAATGCACCGCAAACCGGCAGCGACACGGACCAAAGCCCGCTCACCACGCTGGACACCAGTCCCGGCACCCGGCCTGTGATTGCCACGGCGGATGGTGCCAGTGCCGGGGATACCTCCGCAGGGGCGCAGATCGGCAACCTGCCGCAGCAGCCCGAGGCCGTCGTCAGTGACCAGGGTGCGGCATTGGTGCCGGACCTGCCAGGACAAGCAGGACAAGAGAGCGGTGTTGTGGTTTCGACCGAGACTGCCGCCCTGCCTCCCCCCATCGTTGAGCCTGCGGATACAGAGCTGACTGAGGCCGACAGCTCTATGGAAGTCGCAGATGCCACCACGCCTGATCAGGAGGTGGGGACTGGCCTGAAAGCGTTGCAAAACGAAGATGTTGATGTCAGCCAGCCCGCACTGGCGGCTGAGACGACAGAGACCAGACCAGAGACCAGTCCAGAGATCGCAACCTCTGCCCCCAGTGTCACTGTGCCGCAGATTGGCAGCGCTCCAGAGCCGACCTCCCTGCCGGAAATAGCCGGAATATCCAAAACTCCGGGCCTTGCATCATCGTCCGACTCGCAAGAAGAAGAGCTGCAGGCGCAGAATTTGGATGTTGCCGACTCCTCTGCCTCTGATAACAATACGGCCTCTGATAACAATGCTGTATCAGACGACACTGCCGCGAGCGAGGGCGTGGAAATTGCGGTGCTTGAGAGGCCAGAAACCGGCTCTTTGATTGGCACACGGGTTGTGCCACTGACGGAGCGCGCCAAATCCGCGACTCTGATTGGTGGCGGCACCGAAGACAGCGCAGAGGGCAGCGATCTTGCGCCGTTTGAGGCCAATGCGCAGGCGTTTGTTGCGTTTGATGACCGACCTTTGATGTCCATCGTGCTGATTGACGACGCGGCAGCCATTGGCGCAGAAGCCCTGGCCGAATTCCCCTATCCACTGACCTTTGCCATTGATCCTGACGACCCAAAGGCCACTGAGAAAATGCAGGCGCGCCGTGACGCCGGGTTTGAGGTTTTGATTCTTGCGGATCTGCCACGCGAGGCCGTGCCTCAGGATGCAGAAACCTCTCTTGCGGTCTGGATGGAGCGCCTGCCGCAGGCTGTTGGCTTCCTGGAAGGCGTTGAGACTGGATTTCAGGGCAACAGGCCTTTGGCAGACCAGATGGTCACCGCGATGAAGGCCTCCGGCTATGGCATGGTGACCCAGAATAGCGGCTTGAACACGGTTCAAAAACTGGCTCTGCGCGATGGAATGCCATCAGGCGTGGTATTTCGAGATTTTGACGGAGCAGGGCAGAATCCCCGCGCTATTCGCCGTTTTCTAGATCAGGCAGCCTTTCGCGCCCGTCAGGAAGGCTCTGTTATTATGTTGGGACGTCTGCGCCCCGAGACGATTTCTGCATTGCTGCTCTGGGGGCTGCAGGATCGTGCCAGCCAGGTAGGACTGGCACCGGTTTCCGCCGGACTAAAGGCCAATCTGACAGCCGCTGAATGATGGCTGCAAACTGAACACGAGCTGACTGCAGTACCCGCCCGCCTCAAGCAATAAAAAAGGACCTCGTAGATGAGGTCCTTTTTGCGCATGTGAGGTCAGCTGTGGCGCGAACTTGCGCGAATGTGGCCTAGGCGTTGCCCTTGCCAACAAAGCGCGCCGCGTCTGCCGCAGCACGTCGGATCGCGTTGGATTTATGGACGGTCTCCATATATTCGGCTTCGGGGTCGCTGTCATAGACCACGCCACCACCGGCCTGCACATAGAGGGTTTGGTCCTTAACGATGGCTGTGCGCAGCGCGATGCACATGTCCATATCGCCGCCAGCTGAAAAATAGCCGACACCGCCGCCATAGACCCCACGCTTTTCGGGTTCCAGCTCGTCAATGATCTCCATCGCGCGCACCTTGGGCGCACCGGAAACCGTGCCTGCGGGCATACCGGCAAAAAAGGCGTCCAGCGCGTCTTTGTCCTCACGCAGCTCTCCGACCACATTTGAGACGATATGCATCACATGGCTGTAGCGCTCGATGATGAATTGCTCGGTGGGGCGCACAGTGCCGATCTTGGCGACGCGACCCGTGTCATTGCGGCCCAGATCCAGCAACATCAGATGCTCGGCCAACTCCTTTTTGTCGGCCAAGAGGTCAATTTCATTGGCTTTATCTTCTTCAGGGGTCTCGCCGCGCGGACGGGTGCCGGCGATAGGGCGAATGGTGACCTCATTGCCAAAGACCCGCACCAAGATCTCGGGGCTGGCGCCAATGACCTGAAAGCCGCCAAAATTAAAGTAGAACATAAAGGGCGACGGGTTGGTGCGTCGCAGCGAGCGATAGAGCGCAAAGGGTGGCAGTGGAAATTCTTGGCTCCAGCGCTGCGCAGGCACCACCTGAAAGATGTCGCCCGCCCGGATATAGTCCTTGGCCTTTTCCACAGCGGCCATATAGCCGTCTTTGGTAAAATTCGACACGGGCGGTGCCACGTCACGGGCTTCCCCCAGATCGCGGGTCTCTGACGGCATTGCGCGCTCCAGATCGCGCACCGCGTCCATCACGCGCTCGGCGGCCTGCGCATAGGCGGCGCGGGCGGTTTGCCCATCGCTGACCCAGGCAGGGGAGACCACGGTGACCTCGCCTTTGACACCGTCAAGAACCGCAATCACCGAAGGTCGCAGCATCAGCGCGTCGGGCAGGCCAAGCGGGTCGGGGTTTACATTCGGCAGGTGCTCTACATGGCGCACCATATCATAGCCAAGATAGCCAAACAGACCGGAGGCCGCCTGGGGCATATCCTCGGGCAGCTCGATTTTGCTCTCAGCCAGCAGCGCCCGCAGATTGTCCAGCGGGTTGCCGCTCTGCTCCTCAAAAGCCTCACTGTCAAAGCGGGCCGACCGGTTCAGCGCCGATGTCGCCCCCTGGCTGCGCCAGACCAGATCCGGCTTCATTCCGATGATGGAATAGCGGCCACGCACCTCGCCGCCTGTGACCGATTCCAGCATGAAGGCGTCCTTTTGGGCGCCAGTAAGCTTCAGCATCAGGGAGACGGGCGTGTCGAGGTCAGCGGCCAGCCGGGTGTAGACCACCTGGTTGGCGCCGCCTTCATAGGCCTTTGCGAAACTGTTGTAATCTGGGGTCAAAGCCATGGGGCTGGTCTCGCTTACTGGTAATTTGCCTGAACGGCATTAAGAGCCTGCTGATCAATACGCGGCGCGGCGCGCAACTGGGCGTCACTTACAAAGGCCGCAAACAGCGCCTCTGAGAGAGCCTGGTCCAGCTGTGCATCCAAAGCCTCGGAGAGCATTGTCATCTCTTCGTTTTCCTGTGCTTCCAGAACCTCGTCCAGACGCACGATAACGGTGCTGCCCTCGCCTGAGATTACCTTGAAGGTGCCGGGCTCCATGGTGAAAACCTGGTTCATCATATCCGCAGGAGTAGCATCCAGATAGGATGTTCGGGTCAGACCCAACTCTGTCTTTACTGCCTCACCCTCAGTAAAACTGCCGGTACCCTCGGCGGCAGCCAGAACAGCGTCGGCGCGTTCGCGCAAAGCTGTTGTCACGCGGTCGGCGTTCCAGGCATCCATTATTTTTTGTTTTGCAGTCTCTAACGCTTCTGGGCGCTCGGGAAGGATTTCATCCAGACGAATGGCAAAAAGGCTGCCGTCTCCCAGGAACTCTGCGGTGGGGAAATCCTCAAGCGTGACCACACTGGCTGCGGTGCGAAACCCTTCATAGGCGCTGATGCCTTCGTCGGCGGCACCGGTCCAGTCGATGCTGGAAACTTCCATTTCAGTTTCATTTACAAGCTCTTCGAGGGTGGCACCGCCGGCCAACAGGTCGTTGATGTCTTCGGCCTGTTGCTCAATCTGGCGACGGGCGCGGTCAGCGGCGAGCTCATCGCGCAGCTCAGAGGTGGCTTGATCGAATGTGGTGACGCGGGCCTCAAGACGACCGTTGACGCGAAACAGTGCTGCGCCGAGATCAGAGGGCAGGGGGCCGACGATAGAGCCAACGTTGGCTGCAAAAATATCCTGCGCTGCCGCGCCAAGATCTGCTGCGGTGACATCACCCAGATCCACATCCTGCAGGGCCAGACCGCGGCCCTCAACCAGAGCTTCAAATGTGGTGCCGCCCACCTCGAGCTGTGCTTTGGCTTCAGCCGCGGCGGCGTCATCAGCAAAGACCAGACGCTCTACCAGACGGCGTTCCGCGAGCTGGTACTGATCCGCACGCGCCTCATAAAGTTCACGCAAAGACGCCTCATCAACCTCGACCGTATCGAGGATCATTTCGGGGCTGAGATGGGCATAGGTGATGCGTTTGGTTTCCGGCAGGGTGAAATCGGCGGCGTTGGCGTCGTAAAATGCCTTCAGGGTGTCATCCTCAGGCACCACTTGCGTCAGCACAATCTGGTCAGCGCTGAGATGCACGTAGGAAAAGCTGCGGCGCGCGCCGATATAGCTGGTCAGGGTTTTCGAAAGGGTCGCCGGCATCTTGGCGCCGGACACGATGGCCCCCTGTACCAGTGTGCGGGCAGATTCGCGGCGCAGGTCGGCCTCGAAATCGGACTCGTTGAGATTGGCGTTTTGCAAAGCAAAGCTATAGGCCTGACGGTCAAAGTTCCCACGGGTGTCCTGAAAGGCAGGAATTTCGCTCAGCTCCTGACGGAGATTGTCATCGCCAATAGAGATACCCAGCGCGTTCACCTCGTTGTCGATGGCCGCCAGTGAGATGAGACGCCCGAGGACTGCGCGGTCCATGCCAAAGGCTGCCATTTGCGCGATCGAAAGGGATTGGCCGCTCTGCGCCTGCAGTGCACGTTGTTCACGTTGCAGCTCACGCAGATAGTCATCAACACTGACTTCTTCGTCGCCCACCATTGCCACGGCCGACATCGACCCGCTAAAGTTCACCGCGCCAAAGCCGGCAAGGCCAACAATCAGCATACCCATAAGGATCCATACAAAGGTCTTGGATAGTTTATTCGCGCCTGTGGCCATGCTGCCCTCTTTCTGCCGGTTCAGGAGGTGACTGCGAAAAGTTCCCGCCGTGCCGTCCTGCCTAAATGATGTTCGCGTTATGCATACGCTGCCCCCCCAAGAGGAGCAAGATCCTCGTACCGCCCAAAGACTTGAATAGGGGGCTTTGGTGGGATCACAGCCGATGCAGGATCGCATTTCGATGTTATGACGCCCGAGAGCCGCTACTAAGCCTCTGTGTCAGGGCGTAAATTGGCTCAACCTGGAAAACAGCTCGGCAATGCCGGAGGCATCAACATTGGCAAAGGCGATCCGGAATTGTCGCTCTGCGGTTTTATTTCCAACGGGCATGAACATGGTGCCTGGCAGCATCAAAACGGAGGCCTGGGTGACCAGACGTTTTGCGATGTCTTCGGCTGAGTGTTCAAACGGATGTTCAACATAGGCAAAATAGGCCCCACAGCCCAAAAGCCGCCATCCCCTGGCCTCCAAAAGAGGGAAACCATCCATAATCGCCTGTTTCCGAGCCAGAATTTCGTCCCGTTCACCACCCAGCCAAGTTTGCAGGTTGTGAATGCCCCAATGGGCGCCAATCTGTCCCAGCTGCGAGGGACAAATTGTCACCGTGTCCAAAAACTTTTCCATTTCGAACAAGTGATCCAGAGAGGCTGCGATGGCGCCGACCCGATGTCCGGTCAAACGGTAGGCCTTGGAAAAGGAATAGAGATGTATCAGGGTCTTATCCCAGTCAGGTTCTTGGAACAGCTCATGCGGCGGGCCTGAGCGGCTGTCAAAGTCGCGGTAGGTTTCGTCCACGATCAGTGTCAGACCACGGAATTTGGCAAGCTCATAGTAGGCGCGCAGCAGGCCAGCCGGGTATTCAACGCCCGTGGGATTATTGGGTGTGACCAAAACAATGGCTTTTGTGCGGGGCGTAATCAGGGCCTCAGCGGCTTTTGGATCCGGCATCATGTCAGCGCCAACCTCAAGAGGGCAGGCGGTGACGCCACTGAGATCGAGCCACATTTTGTGGTTGAAATACCAAGGAACCGGGATGATCACCTCGTCGCCCTCACCGCAGAGCGAAGCGATTGTTGCCGCAAAGGCCTGATTGCACCCCGAGGTGATGCCGATCTGATCCGCTGAAATCTGCGCGGCGTAATGGGTCGACATTTGTCCGGCCAGCGCCTGACGCAGATCATCGCGGCCCAGAACCGCACCATAAAGATGTGCATCGTCCTGATTTAGAGCGGCCTCCGCCAGGGCCTGCCGCAATCCAAGCGGTGGAGGGTCAGCAGGGGCCGCCTGGCTCACATTGAGCAGCGGGCGGGAAGGCGGAAAGGATACGCCCTCAACCCAGCGACGGGATTCGACGATGGGAGAGAGGAAGGTTGCCTCTGTGCGCGTCTTGTTCATGCCCACTCCTGTTTGCCTTTAACGGTGTCGTTTCAGCAAAGTGGTAGGGCCTTGCAGAGGTTATGGCAATCACTCTGTCGCATCAGAGTGAGGCTTTGCGTTTTCACAAGGAAAAACGCGCACCCGAGGGCGCGCGTCAACTGATTTTCCCAGTGATTTTCCCAAAGGTTGCAGGTCTGCCCTAGTCTGTGCCGCGGTAGGGCTCGACATATTGCAGCGCCATGTCCCAGGGGAAGAAAATCCAGGTATCCTGGCTTACTTCGGTGATGAAGGTATCGACCATAGGCCGCCCCTTGGGCTTGGCATAGACGGTGGCAAAATGCGCTTTGGGGTACATCTCACGCACCAGTTCCAGAGTTTTACCACTGTCGACAAGATCATCGATGATCAGCACGCCCTCGCCATCGCCCATCAGATCAGCGCTTGGAGCCTGGATGACTTCTGCTGAGCCCTGATCCTGGTGGTGGTAGGATTTGACCGAAATGGTGTCGACGGCGCGAATGTCCAACTCTCGGCTGATGATCATCGCAGGCGCCATGCCGCCACGGGTGATCGCGACCAAGGCGCGCCAGGCCCCATCATTGGGTCCTTGCCCATCCAGACGCCAGGCCAGCGCGCGGCTGTCCCGGTGAATCTGGTCCCAGCTGATATGAAAGCCTTTTTCGTGCGGCAGGCGGTCTGTCATCTCTATGGCTCCGGCGATGGTCGCGTCAGGTTGCTTTGATTGGTCCAGGTGCAAACTCTGGGTCTGCGTGGTCCTGGCAGCGTATTATATGCAGGATAGTGGCCCTGCGGTCCCCCGCCCGGTAAAGTGCAGACCGGGCGCGTCTCAGGGAGGCTATTTGGTTATATCAGGTGCGTCGACCGCCTTCATGCCAACAACATGGTAGCCGGCATCCACGTGCAGGTTCTCGCCGGTCACGCCAGAGGCGAGATCAGACAGCAAGTAGAGCGCCGATTTGCCAACATCATCCGTGGTCACATTGCGACGCAGCGGAGAGTTATACTCGTTCCACTTCATAATGTAGCGGAAATCACCGATTCCCGAGGCAGCCAGTGTCTTGATCGGCCCGGCAGAGATCGCGTTGACGCGGATACCGTCCTTGCCCAGATCTTCGGCGAGATATTTCACCGAGGCTTCAAGCGCTGCCTTGGCAACGCCCATAACATTATAGTGCGGCATGACCTGCTCGGCGCCATAATAGGTCAGGGTCAGCATAGAGCCGCCCTCGGACATCATCTTTTCCGCACGTTTCGCAACGGCCGTGAAAGAATACACCGAGATATCCATGGTCATCTGGAAATTATCACGGCTGGTGTCGACATAGCGTCCACGCAGCTCGTTCTTGTCGGAGAAACCAATGGCATGGACAATAAAGTCCAGCTTGCCCCATTTCTCGCTCAGCGCAGAAAACAGCGCGTCGATCGAGCTCTCGTCGCCGACATCGCAGGGCAGCACAATATCGCTGCCCAATTGAGCAGCCAGAGGCAGAACGCGCTTTTTCAAGGCATCGCCCTGAAAAGAAAAGGCCAGTTCGGCACCTGCGTCGGCACAAGCCTTGGCGATCCCCCAAGCAATCGATTTATCATTGGCCAGGCCCATGATCAGACCGCGCTTGCCGGCCATCAGTTGATTAGACATTCAGGTTCTCCGCCTGTGATCCGTGAAGTTAAAGACGTTTAATATGATGCAGCCTCTGCTTCAAGGGGCGACCTTGCCTGTTCGTTACTTGTGCTTTTCGGGCTCTTGCTGTTGGGAAACGCTCTGCCTACTGTGGCTCAGAAATCATAGATGAGGGTCCCATGAGTGAACGTTCAGGACTATTTGCCGGAGATGATCCCTTTGCTCTTGCCCGTGAATGGCTGGCAGAAGCCGAGAAAACGGAGCTCAATGACCCCAATGCAATTGCCTTGGCGACTGTAGATGCCGATGGATTGCCCAATGTCCGGATGGTTTTGCTTAAGGAGGTCGAAGAAAACGCCTTTGTTTTTTACACGAACTACCAAAGCGCCAAGGCGCAGGAGCTGGATCAGGCTGGAAAGGCCTCTTTTGTAATCCACTGGAAATCGCTGCGGCGTCAGATTCGGGTGCGCGGAGAGATCAGTCGCGAAGAGGGGCCAAAAGCAGACGAGTATTATGCCTCGCGCTCCCTCAAGAGCCGTCTCGGCGCCTGGGCCTCGCAGCAGTCGCGACCTTTAGATAGTCGTGCCACCCTGATGGCGGAGGTGGCAAAGATTACGGCCACCAAAGGTCCGAATCCCCCAAGGCCGCCGTTCTGGGGCGGCTACCGAATTTCCCCGGTCGAAATCGAATTTTGGGCGGATGGGGCCTTTCGGTTGCACGACCGGTTTGTCTGGCGACGCAAGGCAGAACAGGACGATTGGTCGGTTTTGCGGCTAAATCCTTAAGCTGTTGTCGAAGAAAATAGCACTTTCCTAACAAATGGGAGGATTTTTACTTGAACTGCATGCATGAAATCGCGCATCACTTCGTTACTAAAAATGAAAAAGACGCAGTGGATGAGATAATTGGCAGAAGATCTGAGCAGCCTTCAGCAAATCCAAGGCCTTGTTAAATGGTTTGATCCCACCAAAGGATTTGGTTTTGTTGTGTCCGATCTGGGCGGCCCTGATATTTTGTTGCATGTAAACGTACTTCGGAATTTTGGACAGAGTTCGGTCGCGGATGGTACCCGCATCGAGATCGTCACCCATCGCACCGACAGAGGTGTGCAGGCGGTGGAGGTCTTGTCGATTTCACCTCCGGAACGGGATGATACGCCTGTTCTGAGTGATTTTGCCGATCTTGATCTGTCAGATGTAAAAGCCAAGCCTCTGCAGGCGGCGCGCGTAAAGTGGTTCAACAAAGGCAAGGGCTTTGGATTTGCCAATGTCTTTGGCAGCGACAAAGACATCTTTTTGCATGTTGAGGTTCTGCGCCAGTCTGGACTGGCTGATTTGCAACCCGGCGAAGCCCTGGCGATGCGGGTCATTGATGGCAAGCGGGGCCAGATGGCCGCTGAGGTTCATGCCTGGGAAGCTGCCCTGGCCGACTGCGACCAGGACGATTGATCCCGATGGTGCGGCTGAGATCTTTTCTCGCCGCTCCGGGGCTGGTTTTGGGCCTGCTTTATGGCCTGACCAATCCTTACCCTTCCCCCGCGCAGGCCTCTGAACAATCTGGTGACTGTCGCCTTGATCGTGTTGAGCTGCGCGGCGACTGGGGGCAAGCCTCATTTTCTGTAGAAATAGCTGACGACGAGGCAGAACGGGCGCAGGGACTGATGTTTCGCGAGAGCCTTGCGCGCGGAGCAGGCATGCTCTTTGTCTATCCAGAACCACAGACCGCTGCTTTCTGGATGAAAAACACCCTTATCCCTCTCGATATAATTTTCTTCAACGAATCCGGTCAGGTTATTCGGATCCAGGCGAATGCGGTTCCCGGCGATCTGACACCGCTTCCGGGTGGGGATAATGTCTTTGCCGTGCTGGAAATCAATGCCGGTTTGGCCGCGCGTTATGGGATTTCGACGGGCTCTGAGATGCGCCATAAAGTTTTTTCAAAAACTGCACCAATTTGGCCTTGTTAGGGGTTTTCAAATCCATTCACTGGCGTTAGGAACAGCGCACGGTTCGGGGCGTGGCGCAGTCTGGTAGCGCACCTGTTTTGGGTACAGGGGGTCGTGAGTTCGAATCTCGCCGCCCCGACCACTTTCAAAGAAAACCCAATGATTTCTTTGATACTCTCGCGAGAGGGCAGGCTTCCTGCCCCTCGCCAGAGAGTTCAGAAATACCCTCACAAATAGCAACTCAGCCTGCGTTGTCACTGTTTTGGCTAATGTGGTTTTCCTGGTCTGAAACCTGCTGACATCAAGGTCGCCGCACTCCTCCCTCTTTGTTGCCCTGCTTCGCTGTCTCCCACCTGTCATCTCCGACCAAGCAGAGATTCTTTTCGCGGTGTTCGCAGAGATTCCCTGCGCGGTGTTCCCCGGGTCATGGTGTCGCCCTGGGTGCGTGAGGCTTTGCGCAAACAGCTTTGGAGTGTGGCTTCGTCAGATGGCTGCTTTGATGCGTGATCTGTCTGGTGTCTGTGAGGCTTGCTTTGGCTAGAATCAGTTCAGTTAGTAGCTAGGGTAGACAGGGACCACAAAATCTTGCGTTAACACTTCCTTAAGGAAGTGACGCGGAACTGCTTCAACTTGCGCCTAAATATGTAACTTGGATCTGTGTTTCGTGTTGGGAGGGCCGGGCGTTCAGTGCAACCATGTCACAACCAGCATCGACACTTTCGGATCGACCTGCGGCACAGAGGCCCGCTCAATTTTGAGGCGACACCCTGAAGGCCGTTTTGATTTTTTTTGAGCTTCTTGAGACAAGCCTTTGCCCTTAGCCAAATTTTTTTGGCTGAGCTTTTGCAACTTTTTGCTGAGACCAAAACAAAGCGGTGTGGATGAATCACTCTGGCAAGGAACCCCCGCAATGCGCCTCGTCGCGTCAACAGCAAAGATGGGCTCAAATTGGTAAATTTTCCGTTGACCCTGTTGGTGTGAATACGTCAAATTGTGCTCACCTGTAGCGACGCCACAAGATCTGGTAGGTCTTTGCGGTGTAGCAACAAGACGAAAACACACGTCACATCCGACTGAACGGCCGGCGAAGGCCTAAGAGAAGCAAGCCCATCAAGAGGCGTGCCGGTTGTTTCGTGGTTTCGGTACGGCAAGGGCTGCGCGCAGTGCGGCACGGATGATCACGGCGAGACAGTGAAAAACACAAGGGGCAGAGCATGAAGATCGAGCGGAAGTTTACCAAGGCGGGTCAGGGCGCATATTCGAATCTGGATTTCATTTCGGCGACATCCGAGATTCGTAACCCCGATGGCACCATTGTCTTTCGCTTGGAGAACATCGAAGTTCCGTCAAACTGGAGCCAGGTCGCCAGTGACGTTATTGCCCAAAAATACTTCCGCAAGGCAGGTGTCCCGCAGCGCCTGAAGAAAGTTAAGGAAAAAGATGTGCCAGAGTTCCTCTGGCGCTCTGTGCCCGATGGGAAGGACGTGCCCACCGGCGGCGAGATCTCGTCCAAGCAGGTGTTTGACCGCCTGGCTGGCGCCTGGACCTATTGGGGCTGGAAGGGCGGCTATTTCAGCTCTGAGGAAGACGCGCGGGCCTATTTTGATGAAATGCGCCATATGCTGGCAACGCAGCGCGCCGCTCCCAATAGCCCACAATGGTTCAACACCGGGCTGCACTGGGCCTATGGCATTGATGGCCCTGCCCAGGGGCATCACTATGTTGACTACAAGACCGGCAAGCTGACCAAATCGACCAGCTCGTATGAACACCCACAGCCGCATGCCTGCTTTATTCAGTCTGTCTCGGATGACCTGGTCAATGACGGCGGCATTATGGATCTTTGGGTGCGTGAGGCGCGCCTGTTTAAATACGGCTCTGGCACCGGCACCAACTTTAGCCATCTGCGCGGCGAAGGCGAAGCCCTGTCCGGCGGCGGAAAATCTTCGGGCCTCATGGGCTTTCTCAAAATTGGCGACCGGGCAGCGGGTGCGATCAAATCAGGTGGCACCACACGTCGTGCCGCCAAGATGGTGATCGTTGACGCCGACCATCCTGATATCGAAGACTTTATCCAGTGGAAGGTCATCGAGGAGCAAAAGGTTGCCTCCATCGTGGCCGGCTCCAAAATGCATGAAAAGATGCTCAATGGTATCTTTGCGGCGATCCGTTCCTGGGATGGCGCCGCAGACAGCGCCTATGAGCCCGCCAACAACCCGGCCCTGAAACAGGCCGTCCGTGAGGCAAAAAAGGTCGCGATCCCTGAGACCTATATCAAGCGCGTGCTGGACTATGCCAAGCAGGGTTATGACAGCATTGAGTTCCCAATCTATGACACAGATTGGGATTCCGAGGCCTATAGCTCTGTGTCCGGACAAAATTCCAATAACTCGATCCGGGTCACCAATGCGTTTTTGCATGCGGTGGAAAAAGATGCCGACTGGCAGCTGATCAACCGCACCGATGGCAAGGTGGCCAAAACCGTCAAGGCGCGTGATTTGTGGGCCAAAGTCGGCCATGCCGCCTGGGCCTGTGCCGATCCCGGCATCCAGTTCCACGACACGGTGAACGAGTGGCACACCTGCCCGAATGACGGTGAGATCCGTGGTTCAAACCCTTGTTCCGAATATATGTTCCTTGATGATACTGCCTGTAATCTGGCCTCTTTGAACCTGCTGACCTTCTACAAGGATGGTAAGTTCATGGCAGAGGACTACATGCACGCCTGCCGCCTGTGGACCGTAACGCTTGAAATCTCGGTCACCATGGCGCAGTTCCCCTCAAAAGAGATCGCGCAACGGTCTTATGACTTCCGC
The DNA here is from genome assembly GCA_965641885.1 of Phaeobacter sp. SH40. Lineage (GTDB taxonomy): Bacteria > Pseudomonadota > Alphaproteobacteria > Rhodobacterales > Rhodobacteraceae > Pseudophaeobacter. The sequence continues at coordinate 2,049,547 of OZ282574.1, forward strand.
ACCCTGGGGCTTGGCTACGCCAATATCGGCGGCTTGCTGATGAACATGGGCCATGGCTATGACAGCGAAGAAGGCCGTGCGCTTTGCGGCTCGTTGAGCGCGCTGATGACCGGCGTTGCCTATGCCACCTCCGCCGAGATGGCAGCTGAACTCGGTGCCTTTGCCGGCTACGCAAAGAACGCTGATGCGATGCTGAAAGTCATCCGTAACCACCGCAACGCCGCCATGGGCAAGGCAACTGGCTATGAAGGCCTGTCCGTGCCGCCCGTGCCGCTGGATATTCGCGGCTGCCCCGATGCGCGCCTGGCAGATCTTGCCATGGGCGCCTGGGACGAGGCACTGGATCTGGGCGAAAAGCACGGCTATCGCAATGCGCAGACCACTGTGATTGCGCCAACCGGCACCATTGGTTTGGTGATGGACTGCGACACCACCGGGATTGAGCCAGATTTTGCCCTGGTGAAGTTCAAGAAACTGGCCGGCGGCGGCTACTTTAAGATCATCAACCGCTCGGTGCCCTCCGCACTTGAGGGGCTCGGCTATAGCTCGGCCCAAATCGAAGAGATTGTCTCGCATGCGGTGGGCCATGGCACCATTGGCAACGCGCCGGGCATCAATCATACATCCCTGACAGGTCACGGCTTTGGTCCCAATGAATTGTCCAAGATCGACAGTGCCTTGGAAGCCGCTTTTGATATTCGTTTTGTGTTCAATCAGTGGACCCTTGGCGAGGATTTCTGCACCGGTGTGTTGGGCATCCCGGCCAAAAAACTGAATGACCCGACCTTTGATCTGTTGCGGCATCTGGGCTTTACCAAGGCCGATATCGACGCGGCCAATGACCATGTTTGTGGCACCATGACCCTGGAAGGGTCGCCGCATCTGAAAGAAGAGCACTATCACATCTTTGATTGCGCCAATGCCTGTGGGAAGAAAGGTAAGCGTTATCTGAGCGTTGAGAGCCATATTAGAATGATGGCATCGGCTCAGAGCTTTATCTCGGGCGCCATCTCAAAGACAATCAACATGCCAAATGATGCGGCCATTGAGGAATGCCAGAAAGCCTATGAGCTGAGCTGGTCTCTGGGTGTAAAAGCCAACGCGCTGTACCGTGATGGCTCAAAGCTGAGCCAGCCATTGGCTGCGGCCCTGGTTGAGGATGACGATGATGCGGCCGAGATCCTGGAGACAGGTAGCCTGCATGAAAAAACCGTTGTTCTGGCGGAGAAGATTGTCGAAAAGATCGTGATTCAGGAGGTGATGAAATCTCACCGGACCAAGATGCCGCATCGCCGCAAAGGCTATACGCAAAAGGCGGTTGTCGGTGGTCACAAGGTCTATCTGCGCACCGGCGAATACGAGAGCGGCACGCTTGGTGAGATCTTTATTGATATGCACAAAGAGGGTGCCGGGTTCCGGGCCATGATGAACAACTTTGCCATCGCGGTCTCTGTAGGCCTGCAATATGGCGTGCCGCTTGAGGAGTTTGTCGACGCCTTTACCTTCACCAAGTTTGAGCCCGCAGGCATGGTTCAGGGCAACGACTCGATCAAGAACGCCACCTCGGTGCTGGACTATATTTTCCGCGAGTTGGCCGTGAGCTACCTTGACCGGACAGATCTGGCGCATGTCAAACCCGAAGGCCCGGCCTTTGATGACATCGGTCGCGGCGAACAAGAGGGGGTGTCCAACCTCTCCGAGCTGAGCGAAAGCGCGGCGACCCGTTCTCTGGAGGTGCTCAAGCAGATTTCATCCACCGGGTATCTCCGTAAGCGTCTGCCTCAGGATCTGGTGGTGCTTCAGGGCGGGCAATCCCTGGCTACCAGTTTTATGACCAGCGGCGACCCGGTTGCTGACCTGCAAGCGCTGGTTCCAGAAGCCTCCTCCGCTCCGGTCACTGGCATGGACGCGCGGGTAAAGGCCAAAATGCAGGGCTATGAAGGCGAAGCCTGCGGTGAATGTGGCAACTACACATTGGTGCGCAACGGCACCTGCATGAAATGCAACACCTGCGGATCCACATCTGGCTGCAGCTGACGTAAAACAGGCATTCGAGCAGAATGTACCGGGGCAGAGGCGCAATCAGGAATGGTTCGCGCTTCTGCCCCGGATGCGTCTTACAACTCCTCCCTGATCTGACGACAAGCCCCGGCAAAGCCCGCATCTATAAGTGCCGGGCGCGCTGTCCCGTGGTATTTTTATTCGATCAGATTTGCGATGTTGATCCGCGAAGTTGATCCGCGAAGTTGATCCGCTATGTCATTGGGAAAAGGCCAAAATCGCGCATGACAGCAATGGCCCGCGCGAGAGGAATATGTTGCTTTTTGAAATGATCATTGAAGAATCACGTTTTTTTCTGCTTTTATGGCGTAAGTTACCTTTCATTTTCAGGAATATTGATCATGCGATTTTCGCTAAACGGACCAGATAGCAGCCCATTTGAGACTGCTTTTTCCAATGCAACCGCTGTTGTCGGAACAGCGACCAGAAAATGGTTTGAGATCGAAACGTTTGACGATCAGGGCGCAGAAAATTCCGTCATACGCTTTTTTGTATCGGAAGTGATTTACGATGACGTGACGGGTGACCCCATTGGCGGCATTGTAAATAAGCTGGTTCTGAAACAGGGCGGCGCAACGGTTGCAACCTTCTCTGGATTTTCAGCTACAACAGCTGAGCTGGACGCGCTTATCGACCCTCTGCTGCTGACGGGCGATGCCAGTGCTTTTCAGGCTTGGTTCCAAAGTGAACTTACCCTCTTTGTTGCCAGCAAATCTGGCCCAGGTGTCACAAATGAGATTGGCGACTTCGCCAATGCGGTAAAGTTCCTCGGAACAAACTCTGATGACATCTTCGTGGCGGGTAGTTTTAACGACAACCTTATTGCGCGCGGCGGCAATGATAGCATCACGGCGCAGGGCGGTAATGATCGCGTGGTTGGCGGCGCTGGACTGGACACTATTGATGGTGGTGACGGCGACGACCGGCTGATTGGCGGCAAAGATGCGGATGTTATTACTGGCGGTGCCGGTCAGGACACCATCAAGGGTGGCTCGGGCGCTGACACGCTGGAAGGTAATAGCGGTGATGACAATATCATTGGCGGTGGTGGCAACGATGCGATCACCAGTACGGATGGGAATAACACCCTGTCTGGCGGCGGCGGTGATGATACGATTACCGGTGGTTCGGGAGATGATCATATCACAGGCGGCTCGGGCAACGATGTTCTTTCTGCTGGGGTTGGAGGCTCTAATTCCATTGAGGGTGGCGCCGGAGATGACGCGCTGACAGGTGGCGATGCTGCGCAGCAGCGCCTTTTGGGAGGTTCTGGAAATGATATCATCGACGGTGGTCTCTCGGGTGACGTCCTAGATGGCGATTCAGGGTCAGATATTATCAATGGCAATGGGGGCAATGATATCATTGACGGTGGCACCGGTCGTGACACTATGTCGGGTGGTGAAGGCGATGACACATTTGTGTTTGCATCTTCTGATAGCGGAAAGGGGCTCTTCGCGGATGTTATCACCGACTTCAATTCGTTTGGAGAAGCAGACCAAATTGAGCTGTACGGCCCGTCGTGGCGCATACATAACGGCTTCATTGGGGCCGAGACCTTTAGCGGGGTTGGGGTTCAGGAAGTGCGCGTGACTGATGATGGTGTCGACTCCACTGTTTTGTTTGATACAGATGGCGACGGGACCAGCGATATGGCGATTATCGTCGAGGGCTATATTGGACTGATTGAAAGCGATTTTCTGCTCTGAACTAAAATGCCTGTCCGGGAGGTGCCCTGCAGTGCAGAGCACTTCCCAATTTTTCCACTCACAGGGCTGATCTGGTGTGGGTATACGGTTCAAGGTTCCGGGTCACCAATATGATCTTGGAAATTCTCCTGAGAGAGAGGCCGAACCACAGTTTAGCCACGGCGAGACGCCTCAGGTTTGGCGGACCCCTGACAGGTCATCACCCCCTCAGGGATGCGTGATGATCGCGTCTATCCATTGTCTTGGCCATTCCGCTCTGAATTCCTGAAACGGTTTCTTAGTTGAGCTGCCCGCTGTAATTCTCTGATTTCCGGTTGTTATATCTCTTCTTGACGAAGTGCTTCTTCGGCGTTCCCTTACGGCATGACGCAGGGTTGGGCATTGCCTTTCAAATATAGTCCACATACGAACTAAGTGGGGATTTATGTAGTAGGGCCATGTCAGAAAAATTACGCGTCTTTCACCAATTGCAAGTGGCCCACAGCGCATTGTTTCGGGCCGCAGATAGGCGTACGCGCAGCGCGCTTGATCTGACGACCAGCCAGTTTGCCGTGCTCTTTGTGCTCTCACAACAGGATGCGCAGCCAATCTCAGAGATCGCAAAGCGGCTCTCCATGGGGAAATCCAGCCTCACGGGTCTTGTCGATCGTATGGTTGATCGGGGACTGGTACACAGAATGCCGTCCCTGCGCGATGGGCGGGTGATCAATATCCACCTGCAGGACAGCGGCGCAACTCTGCTGGCAAGGGCCAAACAGGAAACCGGTCATTTCAACGCGGCCTTGCTCGAACCTTTCAGCGTTTCAGAACAACAGGTTATCCAGCGCTTCTTACGTCATCTGGTTGACCATGCGGATGAGATCATCAATCCGGCAGAGCCAAAGCAGGGAGGTGATCATGACGCCAGCGACCAAACGTGAGCCGATAAGTTTTAAGGCCAGTGACGGTGTAACGCTAAAGGGAGATCTGACCTTTGGCAAAGACCCGAAACTGGCCGTTTTGATCTCTGCCGGCACCGGGTTTCCACGGCATTTCTATCATCCGGTGGCCACGTATCTTGCCGAACGCGGTGCACTGGTTCTGACCTATGATTATCGTGGCATTGCCTCCTCCCGCAGTGAAGAGCTCGCGCAGTCAAAAATCGAGTACCCCGATTGGGGCCGCTATGACATGGTCGCAGCAGTTGAGGCCCTTGCCAAGGCCGCACCAGGTCTGCGCAAGACGCATCTTGCCCATAGTGTCGGCGGCCATTTTCTTGGGGTGATGTCCAACCACCAAGAGATTGATCGCCATGCCTTTATCTCTGTTGGCACCGGCTTCTTTGGTGGTCATCACCTTCGCAATCTGGCGCTGGAGTTCTACTTTTGGTGGGGGCTTGGGACTTACTCGCTGTTACGGTGGGGCTATATAAAGCCCGTTGGTGGCTGGCAGGGAGAAGCCTTGCCGCCGCGCCTGTTTCGCACCTGGCGAAAGTGGAGCCATCGCAAGTCGTATTTCCAGCCGGATTACCACACCCTGTTGAACCCGCAGCACTATAGTGAGGTGACCGCGCCAATCCGCTCATGGATTTTCTCAGATGATCCGATAGCCACACCGATTGCGGCGCAAGATCTTTTGGACTGCTATCCCAACGCGCCACATTCGGTGCAGCTCAGAACGCCTGCAGACATAGGCGTGCGGCGCATCGGGCACGAGGGGGCCTTTCGCCCAGGGCGAGAGGCGCTTTGGGCAGAGTGCTGGGATTGGCTTTCACAAGATGATACAACACCTTGAACAGATGATAAAAACACCACAACCCACACCAGTCAGGATTGCCAAAATGAGCGATACAATCTCAATTCAGACCCAGGATCGGGTCACCACCTTAACGATCACACGTCCCAGCAAACGCAATGCAATCACCCAAGATATGTATGGCGAAATGGCCGCGGCGCTGCAGGACTATGCCAGCTCTGACGCGCAGCGCGCCTTTGTCATCACCGGGGCAGAAGACTATTTTACCGCCGGCAATGATCTGCAGGATTTCTCTACAGCGTCTCATAGTGGTGATCTGCCGCCGGTCGCGCTGTTTCTCAACGCGATTTCCGAATGTCCCAAACCGGTGATTGCGGCTGTGAACGGTCCGGCAATTGGTATCGGTCTCACCATGCTGCTGCATTGTGATCTGGTATACGCGGCCGCAAGCGCCACCTTTACGGCGCCTTTTGTCAAACTGGGTCTGGTTCCCGAAGCGGCCTCTTCGATGCTGCTCTCGGCCTCGGTTGGGATGGCGGTTGCCAATGATGTCTTACTGGCCGGCCGCAGCCTGAACGCCGAGGAAGCGCATACCTATGGCCTGATTGCGCGGGTTTTCCCTGATGCGGATCTGGCGGCTGAGGTTGCGGCTATTGCCGCGCATGTGGCAAATTCCGCGCCACAGGCAATGAGGCTGTCTAAATCTCTTATCCGGGCCAACAGGGACCAGGTGGCATTGCAGATGGCAAAAGAGGCCGAACATTTTGTGGCCCAACTAAAATCGCCAGAGTTTGCCGAAGTGGTTGCTGCGATGATGCAAAAGCGGCCGCCGTCCTTCATCTGACCCTTGTGTCTGCATGAGATTCAAGTCGTAGTGATTTGAAATTATTTGAATTTACGGCCCTTGCCTTGTTGGCAAGGGCACACCCCCCCCGCGCTTTTAGGTGGTTTTCAGACCGTAGTCGGCAAAGGCCTTTTTCACATCAAACATGTCTTTGGTGCTGAGGATCTTGGGCTGACCGATGCTCAGCGCGGTGACATATCCCTTGGCCAGGGTCTCAAGCTCTGCCATCCGCCATTGCGCACGCTCCAGGGTGTCGCCCGTCACAACTGCGCCGTGGTTTGCCATCAGACAAGCGGATCTGTCCTGTAGCGCCGTCAGCACGTGGCGCGACAGCGCTGCCGTGCCAAACAGGGCGTAGTCCGCCAGTCGAACGTCGTCGCCGCCGAATGCCGCCACCATATAGTGACAGGCCGGGATCGCCTGATGGTTCATGGCCAGTGCAGTGCAGAAAACGGGATGTGCGTGCACGACGGCCATTTCTTGCGGTTTTGCCAGTAGAATATCTCGGTGGAACTGCCATTCCGAAGAGGGTTTCATCTGGCCGCGCGCGATTGCGCTACCATCAAGAGGCACCAAAACCAGCATGTCGGGGCGCATTTTCTCATAGGCGACACCTGAGGGCGTGATCAGCATACCCTCTTGCGTCCTGAGGGAAATATTGCCGGATACGCCCTGATTAACCCCCGAGGCATTCATGTCCAGGCAGGCATCAATAATGGATTGCCGGACCGTGGTGCTATCTGAATAGGGTGTCGTCACGCGGCTCAGCCCTCGCTCTGACGGGCGGATCCTGCCAGATCCGGAAACAGCCCTGCCAGGCCGGATGCACTGGCATCACAGATGCCGCGTTCGGTGATCAGCCCTGTGACCAGTCGGGCAGGGGTTACGTCAAATGCAGGGTTGGCGACCTGAGTGGCAAGCTGGGTGGCGGTTGGGGTCACGCGGACCGTGGTGATAGCGCCACTCTCTGATGTGCCCTGAACATGTGAGACCTCACCTCCCTCACGGTCTTCGATCGGGATCTCAGCCAGCCCATCGGTGACGGTCCAGTCAATGGTCGGAGACGGCAGTGCTACATAGAAGGGAATATTGTTATCTTTTGCAGCTAACGCTTTGAGATAAGTGCCAATTTTGTTGCAGACATCGCCCTGACCCGTGGTGCGGTCAGTGCCGGTAATCACGATGTCGACCTCGCCGTGTTGCATCAAATGACCGCCAGCATTGTCGGTAATATAGCTGTGGCTGATGCCATGACTGCCGAGCTCCCATGCGGTGAGCGCGCCCTGATTGCGGGGGCGGGTTTCATCCACCCAGATGTGCAATGGAATGCCAGCTTCGTGCGCCTGATACATCGGGCTGGTGGCGGTGCCCCAGTCAACCGTAGCGATCCAGCCGGCGTTGCAATGGGTCAGTATCCGCACCGGGCTACCGTCTGATTTTTGCGCGGCGATCTCTTTGATAAGCTGCAATCCGTGCAGGCCGATGCGACGATTGATTTCGACATCTTCGTCCGCAATCTCGTGGGCCAGCGCCAGCGCCGCCGCTCCCCGCTGGTCTGCAGGCAGGCCGCTCAGCACCTGACGGCACCGGTCCAATGCCCATTTGAGGTTGATCGCTGTGGGGCGGGTTGCATTCAAAACCCCCCAGGCAGAGTTCAGAGCAGCGTCGCTGGGGTCAAGACGCATCGCAAGAGCCATGCCATAGGCGGCAGTTGCCCCGATCAAGGGCGCGCCGCGGACGTGCATATCTTTGATGGCACGGCAAAAATCGTCGAGACTGTCCAGCTGCTCTATGCGAAAATCATGTGGCAGCCATCTTTGGTCAATGATTTTCAGGGCTTGTGTGTTGGTGTCCCACCACAGGGAACGATAGGGGGTGCCGTCGACTTTCACAAAAGACCTCCGAAAATGCTGATCGCGTTGTCGTTTCACGCGAATAGGATTTAGTCCGCCATTGCCAAGCCGCTGCGCGATGACTGCAGCCTGGGCAAGGCGTTCAGATCAGGTGTCGCGGAAAAGCAGCGCTGGCGCAAGGCCCAGGTCGAAGTCGGCACAGTTAGAGATCGGCACAGGCTGAGAGCAGTAACGAGTTAGCCTCTGGCGCGCAGACCACGTTCATAGGCTGCCGTCAAAATCATCTGCCACTTTTTGGGGGTACAACGGTATTCTGGCTCCACATCAAACTGCAGCGTTTTCACATCAGGATTGGGATTACGCCGCGCAGCCGCCGAGACATGGCGTTCCAGCGACCAAAAGTCTTCGATCTTTTAGCTGTCGGCGACCAGCTCACTTAGTAGGATCATACCTCGTCCCTCCTGTTACCTTCACCCCAATACCTCTGGACGGTATCATTTTTTACCACACTGTTTTTATCAGATTACCGAAATCATGTCATGGGCGCATTTTTTTTGTCGCACACATTGGTTATGTTAACGAGAAACGAAGCCCCCTTGCATCATTGCGCGACATTCTGTCACAGTAAGGCGAATCTAGAGGGCGATCCACCGGGGAATTTTTGTGGCCTTTTGTCATATGCGAAGAAAGCGCCACTTCATCCCCATCATCTGATTTTGAAGAGCTTGACAGGTCCTGTGTTGGACAGGCCTATTTATGACAGGCCTATTTATAAGGGCGAGATCAGACAACCCCTCAATCGCTAGATGCGCTTCATGGCGATCTGGCGGAATGGGTTTACAGAAACTGACGCTGTTCCAACGGATGAACTGTGTTGCGTCATAACCAATAAAATCTTGGGAGAGATCAAAATATGAAACATTCAAAACTAAGCATTGGTGCTTTTGTAACGGCAGCCTTTTTGGCGCCGGCCGCGCAGGCGCAGGAATACATCACGATCGGGACCGGTGGCGTTACTGGCGTCTACTATCCGACCGGTGGTGCGATCTGCCGTCTGGTGAACAAGAGCCGCAAAGAGCATGGTTTTAAATGCGCTGTCGAATCCACGGGTGGCTCTGTCTACAACATCAACACCATCCGCGAAGGTGAATTGCAGTTCGGCGTCGCGCAGTCTGACTGGCAGCACCATGCCTATCATGGCACCTCCAAGTTCTCTGAAAAGGGTCCCTACGAGGGGCTGCGCGCTGTGTTTTCGGTTCACCCTGAACCCTTTACCGTTGTAGCACGCGCAGATGCGGGCATCACCACCTTTGATGACCTGAAAGGCAAGCGAGTAAACATTGGCAATCCAGGGTCTGGTCAGCGCGGCACTATGGAAGTGCTGATGGGCGCCAAAGGCTGGGGCATGGAGGATTTTGCTCTGGCAACCGAGCTGAAAGCCGCCGAACAGTCTGCCGCTTTGTGTGACAACCAGATCGATGCGATGATCTACACTGTTGGACACCCATCGGGATCCATTCAAGAAGCCACCACGGCCTGCGACTCTGTTCTGGTGACTGTTGATGGCGATGCCGTGACCAAACTGGTTGACGACAATGCCTTTTACCGCACGGCAATCATCCCCGGCGGTATGTACCGTGGGTCTGATGCGGATACCCAAACCTTTGGTGTTGGGGCCACTTTCGTGTCTTCAACGGACGTTCCGGATGAGGCCGTCTATGCGGTTGTGAAATCAGTGTTTGAAAACTTTGACGCCTTCCGCAAGCTGCACCCTGCCTTTGCACATCTGAAGCCTGAAGAGATGATTGCCGACGGTCTCTCTGCACCGCTGCATGATGGCGCGGCCAAGTACTACCGCGAAAAAGGTTGGATTGAGTAAAACCTAAGACAACAAAGGGTGGGGCGCGATTTCGTGCCCCACTGCGTTTACCGCCCACTCCAGTTGCCGCCCCACTCCAGTTGCCGAGGGGCTGGCCCCAAAAACAAAAATAGACAGAGACGGTCCGCAACAGAGGCTATCCTCTTTTAACGACGGAGCCGATCTGTAAGGGAGATTATCCATGACATCCGATGTTCAGGGAAATCGACCGCTAAGCGAAGATGAACTGCAGGAACTGGTTGCTTCCTCCGACGCGGGTGCACGTAACCCGGTTGGAGCTGTTGGGCTTTCCCTCGCTATCATCGCTGTAAGCTGGTCCGTTTTTCAAGTCATTCTCGCCTCACCCCTTGCAAACTATCTTTTGCCCGGTGCGGTCAATAACAACTCACGTTTGATCCATCTCGCCTTTGCGCTGATGCTGGGCTTTATGGCCTATCCGGCGATGAGCCGCGAAAGCCGCAATCTGGTGTCTTTTGCGCTGGGTCATTTCGGCACAGTCCTTGGCCTGGGCGCCTTTACGGTGGCGCTGATGGTGACGCTCTCGCCTGAGATCTCCATGAATTTGGCTGTCGTGGTTGGCGCGCTCATAGCGCTGGCGCTGGTGGCACCTACTTTTTTGAATGGGACAGGCGTCGCCACGCCGTTTGAGCGGATCGTGAGTGCGGTTGGCGTCTTCATTGCCATCCTTTTGCTGTCGTACAGCGGCTTTGCTCTGTTGGGGCAGTATCTTTTGGGCAGCTGGAGCACCGGCTTGCAGATGGTGGCGCTTGCGCTTGGTCTGGTGACGGCTTTGCTGTTCGTTCTCGGCTATGTTCGCCAGTGGTCGACGCCGGAGCGTGATTTTATCCCGGTGCAGGACTGGGCTTTGGCGGCTGCAGGGGTGTTTGTCTCGGTCTATGGGTTCCTGAACTACCAAAAGATCGTCGACAGCGGCGGTCTTGCCGATGACATCGACAAATTCTACGCGCTGGCCGGCCTGTTGATCCTGTTCGAGGCAGCCCGTCGCGCGCTTGGGCCTGCCATGGCGATTATCGCCACGATCTTTCTCGCCTATGTGTTTTTTGGCGCCTCTGATGTGGTGCCTGAAGTCATCCGCTGGAAAGGGGCTAGCCTGAAAAAAGCGATGAGCCACATGTGGATCACCTCCGAAGGGGTCTTTGGTATCGCCCTTGGGGTTTCGACCAAATTTGTGTTTCTTTTCGTGCTCTTCGGCGCCCTTCTTGATAAGGCCGGAGCAGGCAACTACTTTATCAAAATGGCCTTTGGTGCCCTGGGGCACCTGCGCGGTGGCCCGGCCAAAGCGGCCGTTGTTGGCTCTGCTGCGACGGGTCTGATTTCTGGCTCTTCCATTGCCAACGTGGTCACCACCGGCACCTTTACCATTCCGCTGATGAAGCGGGTTGGCTTTTCATCGGAACAGGCCGGCGCCGTTGAGGTTGCCAGCTCGGTCAATGGGCAGATCATGCCACCCGTTATGGGGGCCGCGGCCTTTCTGATGGTGGAATACGTGGGTATCTCTTACGTCGAGGTGATCACCCACGCGCTGCTGCCCGCAGCGATTTCCTACGTCGCCTTGGTCTACATTGTGCACCTGGAAGCGGTAAAACGGAACATGCCGACCCTTGGCAATCGCGAAGTCCACATGGCGCGTACCATCGTTGGGATGGCCAGTTTCTTTGCGGTTTTTGCCGGCCTTTGCTACGGAACGCAGTTTCCAGTGGATGCCGCCTATCGCTGGGCTCCCAGTATTGCCGGGCTTTTGCTGTTTGGCGCCATTTTTGCCATCTATGTCGCCTTGATTTCGCTGGCGGCCAAAACTCCGGACCTAGAGCCGGATGACCCCAATGCCGAAGAGATCGAGCTTCCGGATGTCGCCAAGATCTACAAGGCCGGCCTGCACTATATGCTGCCTATTGTGGTCCTGGTCTACTTCCTGATGATCGAGAAAAAATCACCAGGTCTCTCGGCCTTTTGGGCAGCAGCGCTGCTCTTTATCATCCTGCTGACGCAGAAGCCGCTGAAGGCGATTTTTCGTGGTCAAAGCAACCTGTTGGAAACCTTTTCTGAAGGCGCCAGCGATCTGTGGCATGGCATGATTGACGGCTCCCGCAACATGATTGGTATCGCGCTTGCAACAGCGACGGCCGGCGTGATTGTTGGCACGGTCACCCTCACAGGTGTCGGGCAGGTGATGGCAGATCTGGTTGAGACTATGGCCTATGGGCTGACCTATCTTAGCGCGCTTGGGGTACATGCCATCAGCCCGCTGACCGATCTGATTGGTATTACCAGCTTTGAAGGCACTGTGGCCGAACGCGCGGCGGATATGACGGGGACCATTCTGGTCTTTGTCCTGATCTGCGTTGGCCTCTTGTCGCTGGTTCTTGGCATGGGTCTGCCAACCACAGCCAACTACATTGTTGTCAGCTCGCTGATGGCCGGGGTTGTGGTAGAACTGGGTGCACAATCTGGTCTGATTGTGCCTTTGATCGCGGTGCATCTGTTTGTGTTTTACTTTGGCATCATGGCTGATGTGACACCGCCTGTTGGGCTTGCCAGTTTTGCAGCGGCCGCTGTCTCGGGAGGTGACGCCATTCGCACCGGCTTTGTCGCGTTCTTTTACTCACTCAGAACAGTGGCTTTGCCCTTTGTCTTTATCTTCAACACAGATCTCTTGTTGATAGACGTCACCTTGGCGCAGGGCATACTGGTGGCCATATCAGCCACCATAGCGATCCTGGTCTTTACCGCCGGAACCATGGGCTATTTCCTCACCCGCAGTCGTATGTACGAAAGTGTCTTGTTGATCGTGGTGGCCTTTGGCCTGTTCCGGCCTGATTTTGTCATGAACCGGATCATGCCACCCTACAATCCTGTTGCGCCAATCGAATTGGTCCAGGCACTGGATGCGGCTACGGCTGGACAGCAGCTGCGCCTCACCATTGAGGGGCCGGACTTTGACACCTCTCAAATCATCTCAACAACCTTCATTGTTGAAACGTTTGAGGGAATGGATGGAGCAGCGCTGGCCGAAAAGGCTGGTCTGGTGCTCTTGCCTGAGGGCGCACAGATGAATCTGGACGCTCCCGGGTTTGGCACGCCTGCCGAACAGGATTTGGGCAACTTTGACTTCTACGGGGATATTCCTGTTTTTGTTAAAACAATTCTTGCGCCTGCGGATCAGATGCCAAAAGAGCTGGTCTTTATTCCAGCCCTTATGTTGCTGGCCTTGATCGCTCTGATGCAACGCACCCGCGCCCGTAAAGAAGAAGGAGTACCAGCATGATAAAATCTGTTCTCTGTGCGCTTGATCTCAGCGATCTGGCGACCGACAAAAAGGTGCTTGAACAGGCGGCACGGCTCGCCGGGCTTGATGGGGCCCAGCTTGATGTGCTGAACGTCCTGCCGGATTTTGGCGAGAGCTGGGTCTCGGGCTTCTTTGAGAGCCATCATCATGAGAAGGCGGTCGAAGAGACCGCTGACAGGCTCAAAAAGCTTTGCATTGAGGTTCTAGGCCAAGAGCGAAACGCAGATATTCGACATGTCGTGGCCACTGGCACTGCCTATCAAGAGATCCTGTCCGTGGCCAAAACTGCCGACAGTGATCTTATTGTGATTGGTGCGCATAAGCCGGATCTAAAAGACTATTTGCTGGGCCCCAACGCGGCGCGTGTAATCCGGCATTCGGATTGTTCGGTGTTTGTCGTGCGGTGATTTGCACCCACATAGCATTAGAAAAGGGGCGCCATTGAGCGCCCTTTTTTTTCGTTTGCCCCTCATTCCGGATAGCCCGTCCTTTGATAGCCAGTCACTTTTGATAGCCCGGCCTTATTGATAGCCTGTCATCTCAAGGTAGCCAGTGCCGGTGTGGCTGCCGCTTACAATGACGGGACCTTCCCAATAGGAGAACGAAACATCCATCCAGCTTTGCGAGTTAAGTGCCTCGACAATAACTGAAACTTCTTTTTCTGGCAGCTGAACCTTCCATCTGACCGGGATCTTACGTCCTGCGACATCCACCTGCGCCAGTGGCACGGCCTGAAAGGTACTTGGCGGCAGCGCCGTGACCTCACCGGAGGCGGAAATCCAGGTGCCAGAGCGGAAATCCTCAACACCGTTTTCACTGCGCAAGACAAAGCCCATCAATTTGTCGCCACTGTCAAAACGCAAGGAAAACCAATCCCACCCGGTTTGATCCTGCGACAGCGGCTGGCTCGACCATTCGCGATCCAGCCAGCCATTGCCACTGACAGCTACGGGCCCGGAGGGCAGGGTGATTGTGCCCTGGATGCGGTAGTTTGGCTGCGAGTAGTAATAGCTGGCCTGACCCGCCGCAGATTTAACCGAATATCCAGCATCGCCTTGCAACACCAATGGATCCTGCGTGTCGGCTGACAGCTGGTAGGAAAAATCACGCCCACGGGCCGAAAAATCAAGGTGTGAAAGATCAGACGCACCTGTCATGTCCCAGTCATCAATCCAGGCCTGAAAGGGATCTGTTGTGACGCCGGCCTGGCCTATTCCGCCGCGTGCGAGACGTTCGGCCGAAAAATGCTGCGCTGCACTGGTCAAACCTGCGTGTCCCATCCAGATTTGAGGGCTTTGCCACCCTTCGACCTCACCGGGGGCAAAGGCGGTTCTGAACAGCGTCCATTGCACCCCATAATGCGTGCCGTGCGCGTCTTTAAGGTTGGCGGTTAAGTACCACCATTCAATGCGAAAATCTGGGTGCGCTCCGTGGTCTTGCGGAAATTGCAAGGACAGGCCCACGCGTGGCTCTGCAAACCCTTCGGCCTGACGTCCCAACCCCGCAAAACCCTGGGCAAAGACAGGATGTGCAAGCACCATAAAAAGACCCACAAGCATATGGCTAACGTTCACTGGAAAACACCTTTAACAGCTCATTGGGCTGCAGGCGAAACAGTCGCCAGGCCGGAATGAGGGCGGCAAACAGGGCTGCCAAAAGGGAGAGCCCGATGAGTCGCAGCCAGTCGAGCGGAAACAGGTAGACCGGAAGGCGCCAGCCAAAGGCCTCTGTATTGATCACCACCAACAGAGCCCAGGACAGCACCAGGCCAAGCGGCAAAGCGATAAGGGCCGTGAGACCGGCCATCAGCAGACTGCGCAGGATGTCGATTTGCGCCAGAGTTTTGCGGCGCACGCCCATAGCCCAGATCGGGCCCAGCTGCGGCAACCGTTGGTTCCAAAGGGTAATCAGGCTGGTGAAGATTGCAAACCCTGCCACCCCCAGGGTCAAAAGTTTCAGCGTATCAGTGACCAGGAATGTCTGGTCAAAAATGGCCATTGACCTCTGCTTGATAACAGTCTGCTCCACAAGGTTTTCACGTTTTATATCAAAGCGCTCGCGCAGTGTTTTGATAAGGTCTGGCACCGCCTCGCTGGGGAGGCGCAGGCCAAACCGCAGGTTTGCAACATAGGGAGCCCTCTGCAGCAACTCCGTAAGTGATACGATGGCCTGCCCATGCGGATTGCCATAGTCGGAATAGACGCCAACGATCTCGGTGGGCCAGCCTTGTGGCAGTGTAACATGGTCCCCCATATCCAAACCCTCACGCCGCGCGAACTGCTCACTGATGAGGATGCCGGTGCCATTTGCAACCAGATCCCAGGCCTTGGCCCGTGCCGCAAGCATTGGCCAGTTTTCCCGGTAGGTCGGATCATCCCGCACCCCGTAGATTTTGAGCTGGCCGGTCTCTCGCTGCAGATCATAGGATCGGATCGGCAAGACGCGGACGGCTTGCGTCTCTAGCCAGCTCTGCAGGGTAGCGCCTTGGGCATCGTCGCGTGCCGTGACGTAGAGCTCGGCAGAAAGACGTTGATCCATCCATTCGGTAAAGGTGAGCCTGAAGCTGGAAACCATTGTCCCGACGCCAATATTTGCCGCGAGCGCCAGCATGAGCGCCATCAAGGCCAGCGACATACCCGGAAGCTGCGCCCGCGCATCCGCCCAGAGCCAATGGATCAGAGGGTGGCGGGACATGCCTTGCCCCATGCGCAAGAAATGCGAAAGACAATAGGGCAAGGTCAGCGCCACGCCCAGCATTATGCCACCTAAAAAAAGGAAACCTCCCATGAGACCGCCTTGCAGCAAAAGCGCCAGGATCCCGCCAGCAATCAGCCCGGCCCCGGCAAAAGCCCAGCTTGCAAAACTCTGGACGACCTGTTGACCTCTGGCCCGGGTAGACGGCGCTTGCAGAATTGGCAGTCTCCACAAGCTATGGAAGGACTGCGCGCTTGCAACGCTTGTGCCCAATAGGGTCATCGCCAGTCCTGAGAGGGCCCATTGTGGCTGCAGCGACAGGCTTTGGGAGACTTGCGCCCCGTAAAGGCCCGACAGGGTTGCAGCGACATCGGGCAACAGGGCAGCGGCCAGAAAATAGCCAACACTCAATCCGATGCAGGCTGACAGGACTGCTACGATTGCCACCTCTGCGATCAGGAGGCCGACCAAGGTGGAAAAGGGCACGCCAAGGCAGCGCAGGGTGCGAAACAGGCCGCGGCGTTGTTCCATTGCGAGGCCAATCGTGCCCTGAACGATGAAAAGCCCAACTGCAAAAGACAAAAAACCAAACGCCGTCAGGTTAAGGTGAAAGCTCTCGGTCATGTTGCCGGGGTCTGCCGGAGTGGTCGCGTTGGTATCCGGCTGTATATGCGCCGGCAGGGTTTCCAGCGCAGAGGTGCTGGGGGCTGACAGCAGGACAAGTCGCGTGAGCGTATCGGGCCTCTCAAGCAGGCGGCTTATGACCGAGATGTCGCCAACAGCAACACCAATAGGCAGCGTTTTTGAGCGGCGAAGAACCAATGTGGGGGCCGCATCAGCGAGACGGTCGGCCGTTTCTGGATGCATGATCAGCCCGCCATCAGATCCCAGCATGTCACTCAGAAAGGAGGCATCCGGACTGGCGGGGTTTGCCTGCGCGCGACCAGGAATATGGGGTGACGTCAGAAAATCAATCCCAATAAGGTCAATATCTTGCGATCCAATGCTGAGTTCCCCTTCCAGCACTGGAGACAGCTGCCATCCGGCGCGTTTGAGGGCAACATAGTCTGCAACGCGCAGGTCCTTTGCCGTTGAAATCAAGCTGCGCCGATCCGCCTGCTGCAAAAACACCTCTGCCTTGGCATAGCTGGTGCGGGCCTGGGCATTGATGGCCTGCACTGCAGACCACAGTGCGGTTGCCAGTGCGAGCCCGGTGATAAGGGCGGCCAATTGAAACAGATGATGCCGCCAGTAGGACAATAGCGCAAAGAGAGCTGCCCGTTTCACGACAGGTTACCGCCGCTCAGATGAAGCCTGCGGTCGAGACAGGACGCCAGTGGCTCCGAATGGGTGACGAGAAACAATGCACTCTGGGTTTCCTTGACCAGGTCGAGCATGAGCGACAAAACGGCCTCGCCAGTTTCTTCATCCAGACTGCCTGTCGGCTCATCAGCCAGCAGAAGTTTTGGACGCACTGCAAGGGCGCGTGCAATGGCGACCCGTTGTTGCTGGCCACCCGAAAGTTGTTCCGGATAACGTTTGAGCAGGTCGGACAGGCCAAGACGTGTGGCGAGATAGGCCTCCCATTCAGCATCGTGACGCCCTGCGAGTTTGGCATGCAGCGAAATATTTGACGCGACATTCAGTGAGGGAACGATGTTAAATTGCTGAAATACAATAGAAACCTTTGATCGGCGCAGGGCCGCACAGCTGGCTTCATTCAGACCGCTAAGTGCCTCGCCATCCAGATGAATTTCACCGCTGTCAAAAACATCCAAAGCCCCAACAAGATGCAGTAGAGTGCTCTTACCGGAGCCGCTCTCTCCGGTAAGAGCAAGCGTTTTTCCGGCACTGAGACTGAGGGAAACCCGGTCGAGAATAGGTTTCTCAAGATCACTGCCCGGGATCGTCTTTGTGACCTCTGTGACTTCTAGAACCATTTTGGCCCTCAAGTTTAACGGTGTGCCGTGCGAAACGCGCCGCACTCAGCCCGGTGTCAGTCAATACCGCTGAGAGCTGAGTGTCCAGACCACAGCGCGGTTTTTGATGCCGGTTTGAAGCCTGTTTGGTGCCTGTTTACTGCCTGTTGGGTACCGGGGGATAAGCCGTCAAAGCCGCTATAGAATGGGCGCAAAAAGACGGGCAATTGGCGACAGTAGGCGGATTTTCCAGTTTTGCGCGTCCAGAACCTGTGTCACTTCTACAGATTTTGCAAAATCTTGCTCCAGAACCTGCCTCAGCTGCTGCGCCATCCCAGGGTCGAACATCACCGCCATGGTTTCAAAATTTAGCCGAAAGGAGCGATTGTCCAGGTTTGTCGTCCCAACGCCTGCGACCGCATCGTCTATCAGAAACACCTTTTGGTGCATAAAGCCCTCGGAGTAGCGATAGATGCGGACGCCGGCTCTGCGCAGGTCATCAAAATAGGAAAAGGCGGCGAGCCACGGCAGGTAGTGGTCTATGTTATTGGACAAAAGTATCCGCACATCAACGCCCCGGAGGGCTGCATGTTTGAGGGCCGCAACAACATCCAGATCGGGGACAAAATAGGGGGAGGCAACCCACAACCTCTCCTTACTCGCTGTAATTGCGGAAAAATACAGCATTGAGCCATTTGCGGTTTGATCGCCAGGCCCGGTTGCGGCGATCAACACAGATTGGTTCGCCGCGGCTGGAGAGGGCGTCCAGTTCAACAACTCCCAGATCGGCTCTTCCGTTTGCCATTGCCAGTCTTCAGCAAAGGAAAGTTGCAATTGTTGCACCGACGGCCCCTGCAGCCGCAGGTGGGTGTCGCGCCAATGGCCGAATTTGGGGTCCAGCCCCAGGTATTCATCGCCAACGTTCAGACCGCCAGTAAATCCGACACGCCCGTCGACAACCAGTGTCTTGCGATGATTGCGAAAATTGATGTGAAACCTGTACTTTGGACCACGGCTTGTTTTCGGGTCCACCAGATTTATGCCGGCTGCCTCAAGGGCCGCAAGGTAGGTCTTGGGCAATCCGTGACTGCCGATCGCATCGTTCATGAACCATATGGTCACACCGCGACGCGCAGCCTGGATAAGGTGCTCTTGCAGCCGCGTGCCCAAATGATCACTGCGGACTATATAGAACTGAATCAATATATATTCAGAAGCATTATCAATGGCTTCAAGGACGGCATCAAAGGTATCTGGCCCATCAATCAACAGGGTGCAATGGTTGCCCTGGCACAAATACAGCCCCGAGATAGCCTCAAAAGGGGCCGGATTAATGCGCTGCTGCGCGCGATCACGGCTCTCTTGCATACCGGTCTGCGCGCCAATGAGCGAGAAAAGATCAACCCGAGCGCGGTGGTAGCCCTTAAAGCGGAACTGGCCGAAAATCAGGTAGGCGGGCAGGGCGATCAAAGGCACGGAAAGCAAAAACACAACCCAGCCAATGGCCCCTTGCGGCGTACGGGCAGTACGTGCGGCATTTAGCGCCGATACGGCCGCAGCTGTCCACATTGAGACAACAGCGATAGAACTGATCACGACCCAAAACATTCGCTCTCCCGCACGAGTTGTTGCCTCAGCTCCAGTCTGAGCAGCAGCGCCGGTCGCTGTAAAGAATATAGGTGTCACTGACGCGAGAAAACGGTCAATATTAGCGCGTAGGAACTCGAACCCCTAATTGCCCTTGGTCTTTCAGTGGATTGAGAGAGTGGCAATCTGTCCAAGCTGTGGAAGTGTAACCAGATGAATTACCGAAAATTTCCGCAGGTCTTGGTGAAATCCCTCTGGCTTGCTCTCAAGCGGTTTAACGACAAAAACGGCTGGGTCATGAGCAGTCATATCGCGATGTCGATGATGTTGGCGCTGTTCCCGTTTGTGCTTTTTACGGTCGCGCTGTCAGGCGCCGTTGCCAATATTTTTTCCAGCGATGTTGCTTTGGAGGATCTGGTCGATCTGGTTTTTGGCTCCTGGCCCGAGGCGGTGTCGACCCCCATTGTTACCGAGCTTTACGCCGTGTTGGAGACCTCCAGCACCGGACTTGCCACATTTGGCGGGGTGCTTGCGCTTTATTTTGCCTCCAATGGGGTCAATGCGGTGCGCGTGGCGATGGTTCAGGCCTATCATGATACGGATACGCGGCCCTTTTGGCTGTCCCGGGTGATTTGTTTTGGTCTGGTGGTCCTCGGCGGGATTGGCATTCTTCTGGTAGCCACATTTGAGGTTATCTTGCCGCTCTATCTGCGCTATCTGGCTGGATTTTTTCCGGAAATGCCTGTCTTGCTCAGCTTGCCTTTGGGCATCAATACGCTCCTGGCGGCGCTTTTGCCTTTGGTTGCAGTGCTGATCTGCCATTTGATGCTGCCGGGGCGTATTCACCGGGTGCGCACGATCTTGCCGGGAACGTTGCTGACTGTTGCGCTTTGGTGGGCGGCAGGGATTGGGTTTGCCTATTATGTGGGCTCGATCGCGCAGTATTCTGCGACCTATGCGGGGCTTGCCGGTGCTATGGCCGCGATGATTTTTCTCTATGTCAATGCCGCGATTCTCATCCTGGGTGCCGAGTTCAATGGCGTCCTGATCGATCTTAAGAGGCCAGTTTGATAAAAAAGCCTGTCCGCGACAGGGGGGGCTTGTGGCTGGCGGGGTGTTTTCACCTGTCATCTGTCAAATAAGATGCCGCCTGTTTCCAGCTTGGAAACAATAGGGCAGTTCCGCCATATTTCAGTCATAACCGGGACCAATTCAAAGCCTAGCAATTGCCATGAGGCAGACCTGCCTGACAGGCAAGCGCGATGGATAGACTGCAATGGCACCCAAAAGCAAAACACCACTGAAACCAAATGTTCTCGACCTGATCTGGCAAAAAACAGGGTTTGGGGCCCAGATCTCACGTCACTCGCGTGTAACGCTGCAAAGCGAAGGCGAGGGCGAAGAGGCCCTCAGGCTGCGCGATATGGCGACACAGTCCCTATGCGCCAGGCAAACAGCCCATCATATCGCCGCGTTGCAGTAGTCACACCGCTATCGGCGAGCAGGACAAAGGGGCCAATATCTGCGGCAAGACCTAAGGAATTGCTGCAGAAGCGGTTATTCGGGCTGAGGGTTACCTTTAAAGCCCATCGCCACAACAAATTTTTCAGAGCTGTCAGAGCGCGAAGACGGTGGCTTTACGTTGGCCACCTTGGTGAATTTGTTCTTCAACAGCTTTTGCAGCTCACCCTCGGCGCCACCGGCCAGAACCTTGGCGACAAAGGTGCCGCCGTCTTCCAGCACGTCAAAGGCGAAATAGGCAGCTGCCTCGCACAGGGCCATAATCTTCAGGTGGTCGGTCTGCTTATGGCCAGAGCTGGATGCGGCCATGTCTGACATGACAACATCCGCCTTGCCGCCCAACCATTCCTTTACCTTGTCGTCAGCCCCCTCATCCATAAAGTCGAGCTGATGAAACTCGGCCCCCGCAATCGGTTCCATTTCCTGCAGGTCAACGCCGATGATGCGACCCTGGGCCTTGCCCTGCTTTTCGCCCATGACGTTGATCCGCTTGACCGCAACCTGGGCCCAGCCACCCGGGGCGCAACCCAGATCGACGATGCGTGCGCCTGGTACCAGAAAGCGGTATTTATCATCCACTTCCATGATCTTGTAGGCGGCGCGGCCACGATAGCCTTCGGCCTTTGCCCGTTTGACATAGGGGTCGTTCAGCTGTCGCTGCAGCCACCGTGTCGAGCTCAGGCGTCGTCCGCGCGCGGATTTCACTTTAACCTTGAGCTCGCGTTGACCGCGGCCCGAGGTGTTCTTGCCAGTTGGGGTTTTACCAGTAGGCGTTTTTGCCATCATCATCACCGTTGTCGCCTGAACCTCCTGTCAGAGGGGCAGGGTGTAAATTTCATTTTGGCGCCTCAGAAGGGCCCGTCTTCCAGCACGCCATCAGCGCTCATCTGCGCATATAGCAGCCCTTCACGCAGGCCGCGGTCTGCAACAGACAACCTATCAGTTGGCCAACACCGCAGCAGGGCCTGCAAAATTGCAGAGCCCGACATGATCAAAGCCTGCCGATCCTCGCCAATGCGCGGGTCGCGCCGTCGACCCTGAGGCCCCAGCTCCAGATAGCCACGGATCACCTTGTCGATCTGGTCACTGGTCATGCGCAGCCCGTCCACCTTGGTGCGATCGTAGCGCTTTAACCCAAGATGCGAGGCGGCAACAGTGGTCACAGTACCTGAGGTGCCAACAATCTGAAAGCCGGCCCGGGCCTGCTCATCCTTATAGGGGGCAAAATCCGCAAGATGCTCCTCAAAGAACCAGCTCATCAGGGCAAAGCGGGCAGAATCGTCTTCCACGTCGTTGAACTGATCACGCAGAGTTGCCACGCCTAAGGGGACAGAAATCCAGTCCACCACCTTGGCCGACGGAAAGGGGCTGCTTGCGGGATGAAACCCGGCGTGCAGGCGCATGATGGCGGCTGGGCGGTCACGTCCGGGCACTGACGACAGGTCAATCCAGACCAGTTCCGTTGAGCCGCCGCCGATGTCCACCACAAGCAATTGCTCGGTTTTGGTCGAGACCAGCGGCGCGCAGGAGATCACCGCAAGGCGGGCTTCTTCTTCTGGCTGGATGATCTCAAGGGGCAGACCGGTTTCCCGTTTGACCTGACGAATGAACTCGCGGGAATTCTTTGCCCGCCGACAGGCCTCTGTGGTCACCAGGCGCATTCGCTTCACACGGTTGCGCTTTAGCTTTTGCTGACAGATCCGCAGCGCCTGAATGGTGCGCGCCATCGACGAACGGGACAGACGTCCGGTTCGTTCAAGCCCGGTCCCCAGTTGGACCGACTTGGAAAAGCTGTCGACCACATGAAAGCCGCTGCCCTTTGGTTGGGCAATCAGCATGCGGCAACTATTTGTGCCAAGATCCAGCGCGGCATAAAGCGCATCTGAATCCGGACGGGCTGGTACAGGGGTTTCAACCACCTTGGGAAACGCGCCCGCACCCTTGGAACGCCTGGGCGTCATGATTCACGCCCTCCGATTATCGTGTTGCCCTTAGACTATGGAGGCCGGCCTTGCGGCGCAAGGGCAACTGGCGCCCAGTAGACCCTAGATTTTGCTTGCAATCGAGGTTTCGGGGCAGGCGCACAGGTAGGGGTTGCGGCAAACTCATAAGCTTGATGAATATTTTGGGCGGCGTGGGCTGTGGTCAGGGCCGCCGCAGCTTTGTATTCACAGACGGGTCAAAACGTCGCTCAAAACCCAAGTGATGTCGAAAATCGGCGTACTCCGCAAAACGGGACGCACTAGAAACGAGAAGTATCAGACGTCTGAGGAGGACTGGCTATGGCGGATGTGACCATCGTGTATTGGCGCGATATTCCCGCGCAGGTTATTGTGGGAAAGGGTCGTCGTGGCTCGAAACGACAGCTGGAAGAGCGCTTTGAACAGGCCATCGACCGCGCGGCGATGAAGGTCAATGCCAAGGACAGCGATGCCTATCTGGCAGAGTGGCGCAAGGCAGCGCCCTACGCGCTGGACGGCGACGCTGGTGAGATTGCCGAGGCTGAGGCCCAACGTCTGGAAACGGAATACGATCAGGATCGCCTCAAGGCGCTGATTGCAAATGACGGATGGGCGTGAGCCTTACACCTGTATGGGAGGCCGTGATGGCTTTGTTGAACTTTAAGAAGCGTGAGGCGAAAACGCCGCAAACCGTCAATTCCCAGGTCGAGGCCTTGTTGCAGGGCTATTCGATTGAGGTGATGCCGCGCACGGCTGCCAAGGTGGAAAACTTTCGTGACCTTCTGCCAGAAGGCACCCGCGTCTATATCGCCCATATCGACGGCACCCCAATTGAGGAAATGGTCGCAACCGCGAAGCGGCTGAACGCCGAGGGCTACCCGGTTATGCCGCATTTCCCGGCGCGTATCATTCAGGACCAGGCCATGCTTGCGGACTGGATCGCCCGCTATCAGGGCGAAGCGGATGTGACGCAGGCCTTGCTGCTGGCGGGGGGCGTCAACACACCTCACGGCGCGTTCCATTCCTCCATGCAGCTGCTGGAAACCGGACTGTTTGACAAGGCCGGCTTTAATAACCTGCATGTCGCGGGGCACCCTGAGGGCAACAAAGATATCGACACGGATGGGTCAAGCAAGAACGTCGATGAAGCCCTTCAGTGGAAACAAAAATTCTCTGAGCGCACGGATGCAAAGATGGCTCTGGCGACCCAGTTTGCCTTTGAAGCCAAGCCAATTATTGCCTGGGCTGACAGTCTGAAAAAGGCAGGCATCGATATACCGATCCACATCGGCATTGCAGGTCCTGCCAAACTGCAAACCCTGATCAAATTCGCCATTGCCTGTGGCGTTGGCCCCTCGCTTAAAGTGCTGCAAAAACGTGCCATGGATGTATCCAAGCTGCTGTTGCCTTACGAGCCGACAGATGTGTTGGCAGAGCTCGCCGCCCATAAGGCCGCAAACCCTGACTTTAACATTTCTCATGTTCATTTCTTCCCGCTTGGCGGCATAAAAACCAATGCCAACTGGGCCATCAACAACGGCGGCGCATCCGCGCAGCCCGTCAACACCCAGGGATAAACAATGACCCGTACAGTACTAGAATCAAAAACAAAAACCGCTGTGATGGGCTTTGACGAGCCGTTTTGCGTTATCGGCGAACGTATCAATCCGACCGGGCGCAAAAAGCTGGCGGCTGAGCTGGAAGCCGGTGATTTTTCAACCGTAGAACGCGACGCGGTTGCCCAGGTTCTGGCTGGCGCTACCGTGCTCGATATCAACGCCGGCGTGGTCTATAATTCAAACCCGAACCCCAACGAGACCGAGCCGCCCTTGATGCGAAAGATCATCGAGATGGTACAGGGTCTGGTGGACGTGCCGCTCTGCATCGACTCCTCCGTGCCAGGTGCGCTGGAAGCCGGGCTAGAGGTCTGTGAAGGCCGCCCCTTGCTGAATTCCGTCACCGGTGAAGAAGAGCGCCTGGAGCAGATCCTGCCGCTGGTCAAAAAGTACAACGTGCCTGTTGTGGCGATTTCCAATGACGACACAGGCATCTCCGAAGACCCCGATGTGCGCTTTGAGGTCGCCAAGAAAATCGTTCAGCGTGCCGCCGATTTTGGCATTCCGGCGCATGACATTGTGGTGGATCCGCTGGTGATGCCGGTTGGCGCCATGGGGACCGCAGGTCTGCAGGTTTTTGCGCTGGTGCGGCGTCTGCGTGAAGAGCTGGGGGTAAACACCACCTGTGGTGCCTCCAACATCTCCTTTGGCTTGCCGAACCGGCATGGCATCAACAACGCCTTTTTGCCGATGGCAATGGGCGCCGGCATGACCTCAGCGATTATGAACCCGGTCGGCCTGCCGGTAACGCAAAAAGCGCTGGCGGCGAAAAAAGAAGAAGTTGCCGCCGCTGGCATTGTTCTGCCCGAAGGCATGGATGACGAGGCCTTTGTCACCCTGTTTGGTCTGGGCTCAATGCAGCCCCGCGCAGGTAAGGAGATGGAGGCCATTCGCGCCGCTAACTTCCTCACCAATAATGACCCGCATGGCGGCGAATGGATCAGGTTCAACAAACCCCCTCTCAAGGAAGGGGAAGAAGCCCGTGGTCGTGGTGGCCGTGCCGGTGGCCGCCGCCGTCGCTCGTAACACGCGCTGCAAAACTATATTTAGAAGGTCGGGGAAACCCGGCCTTTTTTATTGTTGTTGGCCCTAGTTTGTCACTGTTGGCACTGGGGTTCAGAAGGTGAAGAACACAACGCGTTTGCTGCTGTCCGAACCATTCCTGTAAGGCAAAACGCGACAATCATCCCTGCGTTTTTGTGACCAAAAAGAGCTAAGGAAGAGTGTGGCGGAGAGACAGGGATTCGAACCCTGGGAACCCGTGAAGGCTCAACGGTTTTCGAGACCGCCCCGTTCGACCACTCCGGCACCTCTCCGCGGGGGTCTGGTGGTGGAGCGTCTAAGGCTGAACGCGGTGCGACGCAAGAGGGTTTTTCAACTTCTCATGAGAAACTCATTTTTTCATTGTTTGGTCGGAGTTTTCCCCTAGGTTTCAGATATGAGACAGCTTTCAAAACGATTTTTCCTTTTGGCGCGGGCCCTGGTTGCATGTGGCTTTGTTGCGCTGGTCCTGCCATCTTTTGCTCAGGCGGCCGAGCGCAGCAAGGTCGAAGCCTTTCTTGAGGTGACGGGCTTTGATGTTGCCCTGGACAGTATCGCCCTCTCGGCTGGCGACGCACCAAACATGTTGGGCTTGTCTGCAAGTGATTTTGGCTCTGACTGGACCCGCTTGTCGCGGAGTGTTTTTGACAAAAACAAAATGCGCGATATCGCGCTTGAGATCCTGACCGAGACACTTGAGGATGACGCTCTTGGTCATGCGGCGCAGTTTTATGCCAGCGATTTGGGCCAGCGTCTGGTGGCGGCCGAAAATGCTTCACATTTGGTGGAGGAAGGCGAGACCAAACAGATCGCGGGACAGCGCATTATTGCAGACCTGGTCAAATCCGGCAGCGCGCGTGTTGCGCTGTATCAGCGGATGGGACAGGCGATTGACGCGGCAGGATCGGGGCTGAAATCAGTGCAGGAGATCCAGTTTCGCTTTTTGATGGCAGCCAGCGCTGCGGGGATCATCGAGTTGCAACTGGACGCGCCGGGCTTGCGGGCGTTGCAACGGGAACAGGAGCCTGAGATGCGGATGTCTATGCGGGCCTCCAGTCTGGCGGCCTCTGCCTATACCTATCAGGGGTTCAGCGATACCGATCTGGAATTATATGTCGAAGCGCTGGAAACGCCCTTGATGCAGCGCGTCTATGAGCTGTTGAACGCCGTTCAATTTGAAATCACTGCCAACCGCTTTGAAGAACTTGCTTTTCGTATGAAGGAGCTGGGGCAGGGCGAGGATATCTGAACCCCTTTACCATAGAGGCTCCCTCTTACTTAAAGACGTGTGTCTTGCTGATCTGGTGCCGCAAAAGGCAGCCAGGACCATATGGCGTAGTGGCTGCGTGATTTCTAGGTGGTTTCTTGGCCTGTGCAGGGTTGACAGCCACCTGCATTATGAGACAAATGCGCCATCCCGGCCCGGATTCTCTGTGCCGGGTTAATTTTGTAATACGTCCCCTGAGGGGACGCGCTGTTCGAGGTGGCCTTTATGGCCGAAACGCCCTGATCTGGGGACCAAAGGACGCGGTTGATAAAGGAAACACGCATATGTTTGCGGTCCTCAAGACTGGCGGCAAGCAGTACAAAGTTCAGGCGGGTGATATCCTCCGCATTGAAAAATTGGCTGCTGATGCTGGCGAAACTATCCAGTTCGACGAAATCCTGATGCTTGGCGGCGAGACACCTGTTGTCGGCGCACCTCTGGTAGATGGCGCTGCTGTTAAGGCAGAAGTGATCGACCAGATCAAAGGCGAAAAGCTTATTCACTTTGTGAAGCGTCGCCGGAAGCACTCTTCCAAGCGTACCAAAGGCCACCGTCAGAAGCTGACCCTGATCAAGATCACTGAGATCCTGGCATCGGGTGCAACCAAAGCAGCTCCTAAAGCCGCCGCCAAAGCCGCCCCAAAGGCCGCTCCGGCAGCAGCCGCTGGCGCAGACGATCTGACTCAGCTGACAGGTGTTGGCCCAGCCGCCGCCAAAAAGCTGAATGAAGCTGGTCTGACAAGCTTTGCCCAGATCGCAGCCTTGTCGGATGACGACATTGCTGGTATTGACGCGGTCAAAGTGAAACCCGAATGGGTTGCACAGGCCAAAGATCTGGCTAAAGGCTAAGGAGAGACAGAATGGCACATAAAAAAGCTGGTGGTTCCTCCCGTAACGGCCGCGACTCAGCGGGTCGCCGCCTCGGCGTGAAACTCTATGGTGGCCAGGCGGCCATCGCAGGCAACATCATCATTCGTCAGCGCGGCACCAAGTTTTGGCCGGGTGAGGGCGTAGGGCTTGGCAAAGATCACACGATTTTTGCAACCTCTGATGGTGCGGTCACCTTCCACAAAGGCCTGAAAGGCCGCACCTTTGTATCGGTTCTCCCAGTGGCGGAGGCCGCTGAGTAAACCGACCCGCAAGGTTTTAAACAACGAGGGGATCGGCAACAGCCGGTCCCCTTTTCTTTTTGCGCCAGCCGTGCGCAGCAATATGTATTTTCAATGGTTTCTTGGCACGAAACTGGTATCGCCCCTCCCGGGGCAGGTTTGGAACCGGCTTTCCGCGTCTTGGGCAGCCTTTCATCCCGTATCAGTTCGTCATGCCCTCCTCTTGAGTGAGCCATCTTATTCGATCTCTTTGCGAAAAGGAGCAGAGATATGAGCCTGGATCTTGTGAACGATCAGCCGGTAATAAAAACCAGCCGATTTGTGCTGCGACCGTTGCGGGAGTCCGACAGTGGTCTCATTGCGCTTTACACCGGAGATGAGCGGGTGGCGCGCATGACCAGCTCTATTCCGCATCCCATGCCCCCCGGTGCAGTCGAGGCTTTTGTCGCCCGGGCGAGGGCGTCTGAGCGTGAGGAAGACATTTGGGCCATCGATGGCACCCCGGATGCGGGCGATGAGCTGAAAGGGATCATCAGTCTGAAGCGGATGGATCGCAACCAGTCCGAGGTCAGCTTTTGGATCGCGCCCTTGTTTTGGAACACAGGGCTTGCCTCGCAGGCTCTTGAGGCCCTGGTCACGGCCAACCCGCTTAAAAACGCCGCCATGTTTGCCACGGTTTTTCAGGACAACCCGGCCTCGGCGCGTGTGATGATCCATTCCGGCTTTGAGTACCTCGGGGATGCCGAGACCTTTTCGGTGAGCCGCAATGCAAATGTTCCCACATGGACCTATAGCCGAAAACTGTGATTGGCGCGGCCCGCGCTTTCAGGTAAGGCAATCCGCAGACATAGAAACGGGGGCAGTGATTTGCCCACGTTGACCCATTCGTATTTCCGCGCCGCGCCCACCGGGCTGACTGCGCAGTAAGGAGCCGCCATGAAATTCCTCGATCTGGCAAAAGTCTACATCCGCTCGGGTGGCGGCGGCAACGGCTGCGTGAGCTTTCGTCGCGAAAAATACATTGAATACGGTGGCCCCGATGGCGGCGATGGCGGCAAGGGCGGCTCTGTCTGGGCCATTGCGGTTGACGGGCTGAACACGCTGATCGATTTCCGCTACCAGCAACATTTCTTTGCCAATAACGGCCAGTCCGGCATGGGGCGTCAACGCACCGGCAAGGACGGCGAAGAGATCATCCTGCGGGTGCCGGTTGGCACAGAGATTCTGGATGAAGACCAGGAAACCGTTCTCGCCGACATGACCGAGATCGGTCAAAAGGTCCAGTTGGCCAAGGGCGGCAACGGCGGCTTTGGCAACCTGCACTTTAAATCCTCAACCAACCAGGCGCCACGGCGTGCGAACCCCGGCCAGGAGGGCGTTGACCGTACCATCTGGCTGCGGCTGAAACTGATCGCAGATTCTGGCCTGCTGGGTCTGCCCAACGCGGGCAAGTCGACCTTTTTGGCCGCCAGCTCTAATGCGCGACCCAAAATTGCCGACTATCCCTTTACCACACTTCACCCGAACTTGGGCGTAGTAGGCATTGATAACACAGAATTTGTTATGGCTGATATCCCCGGTCTTATTGAGGGCGCTCATGAAGGCAAGGGCATTGGCGACCGGTTTTTGGGCCATGTCGAGCGCTGCTCGGTTCTGCTGCATCTGATCGATGGCACCTCACAGGACGTGGCCGGTGACTATCAAACCATCATTGGCGAGCTCGAGGCCTATGGCGGCGAGCTGGCAACCAAACCGCGCGTCACCGCCCTGAACAAAATTGATGCCCTCGACGATGACGAGCGCGCCGAGGCCCGTGCGGCCCTTGAAGCTGTGGTTGGGGACAAGGTTTTGATGTTGTCCGGTGTCAGCCGCGAGGGGCTGAGCGAGGTGCTGCGTGCGGTTCGTGCCGAGATCGACGACGACCGCATCCGCCAAAAGCCCGTCGAGGAGGAAGCGCCTTGGCGGCCCTGACAAACGCCAACCTGACAAACGCCAAACGGATCGTCGTCAAAATTGGATCTGCCCTCCTGGTGGATCGCAAGACTGGCAAGCTGCGCTCCGGCTGGCTGCATTCCCTGGCCAATGACGTGGCCTGGCTCAAGTCGCAGGGCAAAGATGTCATTCTGGTCTCCTCGGGCTCGATCGCCTTAGGGCGTGAGGTGTTGCAGCTGCCACGCAGCGTTTTGCCGCTGGAGCAATCCCAGGCTGCGGCTGCGGTGGGGCAGATTCGCCTCGCCCGCGCCTATGAAGAGGCATTGGCTCCGCATACCATTACCACAGCTCAGGTGCTGGTCACGCTGGAGGATAGTGCCGATCGTCGCCGCTATCTGAACTCACGCGCGACACTGGAGACTTTGATCTCTTTGGGCGCTGTTCCCATCGTCAATGAGAATGACACCATCGCGACGGATGAGATACGCTATGGGGACAATGACCGACTTGCCGCCCAGGTGGCGGTGACGGTTGGCGCCGATGTACTGGTGCTGTTGTCTGATGTCGATGGCTTTTACAGCGCCAATCCCGTGCTCGACCCCAATGCGGTGAGATACGACCAGATTGATGTTATCACGCCCGAGATCGAGGCCATGGCCGGTGATGGTGTGTCAGGGCTGTCCAAAGGCGGCATGATCACCAAAATTCTTGCGGCCAAGATGGCAACCGCGGCCGGCTGCGCCATGGTGATCACTGAAGGATCGCCCCTGAACCCACTGAGAACGCTGGAAGATGGTGCGATCTGCACCTGGTTCACCGCTCAGGAGGACCCGCAGGTGGCGCGCAAGAGATGGATCGCGGCGATGAAAACCCGCGGTGTTATTACGGTGGATGCAGGTGCGGCGCGGGCGCTGCAGAATGGAAACAGCTTGCTGCCCGCTGGGGTGCGTCATGTGGAGGGTGACTTTGGCCGGGGGGATCCTCTGGCCATCCTGGGCCCGGAGGGGCGCAAACTGGGGCAGGGCCTGTCACGCTATACTGGCGATGAGGCCCGTGCCATTCAGGGGCGCCAATCCGCCGAGATCGAAGCGACGCTGGGATACCCCGGCCGGGCTGCTTTGATCCACCGGGACGATATGGCGCTCTGATCCCTCTACTTGGTGCTGGAAACCTGATGCCGCTTGTCGCTATCTTGTGGCGACTGGCCGAACCCGGGACTGGGCGGCTCCAGCCGAGATCATCAAAGGCTCTGAAACGTATGAACGACATTCAAAATATCCCCGCATTGATGGCGGACCTTGGCATCCGCGCAAAACGCGCGGCGCAAATCCTGGCAACGGCCAGCGCAGAACGCAAACATGCAGCCCTGATTGGCGCAGCAGATGCGGTTTGGGCCCGCCGGGCTGAGATTATCGCGGCCAATAAACTGGATCTTGAGTTTGGCCGCTCAAAAGATCTGTCGCCGGCCATGATGGATCGGCTGATGCTGGACGAGGCCCGTATTCAGGGCATTGTGGACGGACTGCGCGCGGTGGCTGAACAGGCTGATCCGGTGGGTGAGGTGCTGGCGGAATGGGAGCAGCCCACCGGGCTGAAAATACAGCGGGTGAGAACGCCTCTTGGTGTGATCGGCGTGATCTATGAAAGCCGCCCCAATGTGACTGCGGATGCGGGTGCGCTTTGCCTCAAATCCGGCAATGCCGTGATCCTGCGCGGAGGCTCCGAGAGCTTTCATTCCAGCCAGGTCATTCATGCCTGTCTGGTGCAGGGGCTGCGGCAAGCCAACCTGCCTGAAGACGCGATACAGCTGATCCCCACTCGGGATCGCGCCGCGGTGCAGGAGCTGTTGGTCATGACGGACTACGTCGATGTCATCGTGCCGCGCGGCGGCAAGGGGCTTGTAGGGCTGGTGCAGCGCGAAGCCCGGGTGCCTGTTTTTGCCCATCTCGAAGGTATCGTGCATATCTACCTGGATAAAGCGGCGGATCCGAAAAAGGCACTGGAGGTGGTTCTCAACGCCAAAACCCGCCGTACCGGAATATGTGGCGCGGCGGAATGCCTGCTGATCCACCAGGATATTGTAGAGACAATCGGCCGTGATGTGCTGAATGCTCTGGCTGCCGCCGGGGTGGAAATTCACGCAGCCTCCGGTCTGGTTGGCCCAGCCGACATGCAGCCTGCCTGTGAGGAGGATTGGGGCAAGGAGTTCCTGGACAGGGTGATTGCCGCAAAGCCCGTCGCCGATATTGCGGCAGCAATCGAACATATTCGCAGATACCACTCGCAACACACCGATTGCATCATCACCGAGGATGAGGCTGCCGTAAGCCAGTTTTTCACCGAACTGGACAGTGCGATCCTGATGCACAATGCCTCGACCCAATTTGCCGATGGCGGTGAATTTGGTATGGGGGCCGAGATCGGTATCGCTACGGGCAAGATGCACGCACGCGGTCCGGTTGGCGCCGCACAGTTGACGAGCTTTAAATATTTGGTCCGGGGGGACGGCACAGTCAGAAGCTAGGGCCGAAGTCAGATCTAAAAAGCCAGGATCGGATTTAGGGCCGGATTTAGGACTGTGCTCGACCTTGTCGGAACTAAACAAAAACCCCGCACAGCATGGCGGGGTTTTTTTCCATTACAGCACCTTAACAGCAGTTCTTAAAACTGAAGGGTGATTTTTTCCAGGGTATGGTCGTAGAAGACTTTGCGTGCCGCTTCCTGCGCGGCGGCCGGCAGCATTGCGAATTGGACCAGGGCCGGCGTGACAGTTGCAGTGGCGTCACTTCCGTCCAAATAGCCCCACAGAGCGTCGTCAACATTCACCTTGCGACCCTCGCCGGTCACAGTCCATTTGCCGTCCTCGCTGGAAATGTTGACTAAACCACCATAGGGCAGGGCCGTTTCCAAACACAGCGCTGCGAGAAAGGCCATGCGCACCTCGCTCCGGCTGCTGCCAGCCACAGAAGGCGCCCATTGGAACTTCATCCGGCCGCCCTTACTGATATCGTCCAGCACCGAGGTAACCTCGGCGCGCCCCATCTGTTGGTCGCCAGCGGCGCCAAAGGCCACGCGGAAAAACCGGATGCGGGCATTGGCGTTCAGCACACTGTCTGAAATCAGCTCCAGCTCGGGCCCAGCCATAGAGCCTGACATTCCAAGCAGCTCTAGCCCATTGTTGATGGCGCCAACAGGGCTGATCAGATCATGACAGATCCTGGACCCTATCAAAGCGGCCAAATTAGCGGTATCTACGGCCATAACATTCCTCCGAATTGGGCCAACTCAATGATCGACCTCAATGCTTTTCTTGCCCCAGGCATGCGCGTGTTGCACCCGGATTATCCTGAATGGGGACCAGGACAGGTCCAGTCCAACGCAGGTGGCAAAATTACTGTCAATTTTCCAGACCATGGAAAACTCGTCTTTGATGGCGCTCGTGTGCCCTTGATTCTAGTGAATGAGCCATAGCGGTTTATGAATCGTTAAGAAAGCCCAGAGAATTTTGCGAAAACCTTGCCTATTGGCGCCGTCCCAGTCTAACTGCAGCCGGAAAAGCAGTTCGAAAGCCCCACTACATGGCTGATCCACAATCAGAATTCACGGTTTCTCTGGCGCAGAGCGACGCCGATCTGCGGGCCGCGCAGGCCCTCCGCTATGAGGTCTTCGTCGGTGAA
Organism: Phaeobacter sp. SH40; assembly: GCA_965641885.1. GTDB lineage: Bacteria > Pseudomonadota > Alphaproteobacteria > Rhodobacterales > Rhodobacteraceae > Pseudophaeobacter. The sequence goes on from OZ282574.1 coordinate 2,083,257, forward strand.
ATGGGAGCTGATGGCGCTTTGGTTGATCATCACTCCGGGCTGGAAAAAGATCAGTTTGACGCCTTTTGTGATCATATGCTGATCACCGAGACCGCGACAGGGCGGGTCATTGGCGTGTACCGCCTGATGCGCGGCGAGCAGGCCCAAAAGGCCGGGCGGTTTTACTCCGAGGCCGAATACGACCTTGGCGCGCTGATCACCTCTGGCCGGCGTCTGTTAGAGCTGGGCCGGTCCTGCCTGCATCCGCAGTTTCGCGGCGGCAAGGCCCTGTTTTACCTCTGGTCCGGGCTCAGCGCCTATGTAGAGACGCATCAGATCGAGGTGCTTTTTGGTGTGGCCAGTTTTGCCGGAACTGATCTTGAGGCGTTGTCAGGCCCGCTCAGCGTGTTGCGCCAGGACTATCTGGCCCCAGAGACCCTGCGCTGTCGCTCGCGACGCTATCAGCGCATGGATCTTTTGCCGCCAGAGAAGGTGGACCGCCGACAGGCCATGATAGACTGTCCTGCCCTGATCAAGGCCTATCTGCGGCTTGGCGGGCGTGTGGGCGATGGGGCCTATATTGATCATGATTTCAACACAACGGACGTCTGCATGATCCTGGATACGGCGCAGATGACGGCGCGCCAAAAGCGGATCTATAGCGGCAGCAAGATCGAGGGCCAGGGATAGATGTCTGCGACCTGGAATGAAGGCAAAGCACCCGAACCGCTGCGCATAACTGCCATTGGGTGGCTGTTGGTGGTTTTGCGCGCCAGTGTTCTTGGCGCTTTGGTTTTTGGCGGCTTGATTATTCTGTTGCTGGTGCGCTTGATTGAGCGACCTCTGTGCGGGCTGCACCGCCCTGTTACTCCCTTTATTACCCAGTTTGTCTGTCGCAACGCCTTTCGGGTGTTGGGCATCGGGTTCTCGACCCGCGGCACCCTGATGCAGCAACGCGGAGCGGTGGTGGCAAACCACACCTCCTGGCTGGATATCTTTGCGCTGAATGCCAGGAAACGGGTTTATTTTGTATCCAAGGCCGAAGTGGCGGCCTGGCCAGGCATTGGCTGGCTGGCACGGGCCACCGGCACCGTTTTTATCGAACGCAATCCTGCGCGCGCGAAAGAGCAGACAGATCTGTTTGAAGCCCGCCTGAAAGCGGGGCATAAGCTGTTGTTTTTCCCTGAAGGGACCTCAACAGACGGGCTAAGAGTGCTGCCCTTTAAAACAACGCTCTTTGCGGCCTTCTTTAACGACCATTTGCGCGATATCAGCTATATCCAGCCGGTGTCTGTGGTGTTCCATGCGCCATTGGGGCGCGAAGAGCGGTTTTATGGCTGGTGGGGCGATATGGAGTTCGCGCCACATCTGCTGAAAACGCTGGCCTCCGGGCGTCAGGGCCGGGTGGAGCTGATGTATCACGCGCCGCTCAGGGTTGCTGACTTCGCCAATCGCAAGGCGCTTGCCGCCGCCTGTGAGGCCACTGTGCGTCAGGGCCATCAGCTGCTGCGCAAATAGCGCTTGCAGACAGTCAATACCTGACTTATACGCGCGGCATCAAACCCGCAGGTGGGGATTGGTCTGATTGGGGGAGAAATCCTCAACCAGACCGCCGGTTGGAGCATCCGCTCTGAGACCCCCACCGAGGACTGAAACCGGAAACAAGGAATACAAGCATGGCTCTTCCCGAGTTCAACATGCGCCAGCTGCTGGAAGCAGGCGTACACTTTGGTCACCAGACACAGCGCTGGAACCCTCGCATGGCACCATATATCTACGGTGCGCGTAACGGCATCCACATCATGGATCTGACCCAGACCGTCCCAATGCTGGACCAGGCTCTGCAGATCGTGCGTGACACTGTCGCAAAAGGCGGCCGCGTTCTTTTTGTTGGTACCAAGCGTCAGGCCGCAAGCCCCATCGCCGAAGCTGCTGAGAAATCCGCACAGTACTATATGAACCACCGTTGGCTCGGCGGCACACTGACCAACTGGAAAACTGTTTCCCAGTCGATCAAACGCCTGAAAGAAATCGACGAAAAACTGGAAGGTGGCGCCGAAGGCCTCACCAAGAAAGAGCGTCTGGGCATGGAACGTGACCAGGGCAAGCTGCAGGCTTCGCTTGGTGGTATCTCTGAGATGGGCGGCGTTCCTGACCTGCTCTTCGTCATCGACGTGAAAAAAGAAGCTCTGGCCATCGCCGAAGCCAAAAAACTGGGTATCCCGGTTGTGGCCATCGTCGACACCAACTGCTCGCCCGACGGTGTTGATTTCATCATCCCCGGCAACGACGATGCCTCGCGCGCCATTACGCTGTATTGCGATCTGGTTGCCCGCGCAGCCCTGGACGGCATGTCCGCTCAGCTGGGTGCTGCTGGTGTTGACCTCGGCGCTCTGGAAGACGCTCCCGTAGAAGAAGCTGTTGCGCCCGAAGCAACCGCCTAATCTACCTGTCACAGGTTTGACATATGGGGCAGGGTATCACCTGCCCCAATTCCGTTTAGATTTGAGGAGAGCCAAAGATGGCAATCACAGCTGCACTCGTTAAAGAACTGCGCGACTCCACCGGCGCCGGCATGATGGACGCCAAAAAAGCGCTGACCGAAACTAATGGCGACATGGAAGCCGCCGTTGATTGGCTGCGCACCAAGGGCCTTGCCAAAGCTGCCAAAAAATCTGGCCGTACTGCGGCCGAAGGCCTGGTGGCTGTTGTTGTCGAAGGCGGCAAAGGCGTGGCCGTTGAAGTCAACTCGGAAACCGACTTTGTTGGCAAGAATGCTGAATTCCAGGAAATGGTTGGCGGCATCGCCAAAACCGCTCTGGGTGTTGCGGATATCGACGCGCTGAAAGCCGCTGATATGGGTGGCAAAACCGTCGAGGAAGTCATCACTGGCAAAATCGCGACCGTTGGCGAAAACATGTCCGTACGCCGCATGGCCGTTCTGGAAGGCGACAGCGTCATCTCCTACGTCCACAATGCTGCAACTGCCGGCATGGGAAAAATCGGTGTTCTGGTTGCGATGAGCGGCGGCGACGAAGCCTTTGGCAAGCAGGTTGCAATGCATATTGCCGCTGTGAACCCAGCTGCGCTGAGCGAATCTGACCTCGACGCTGCGATTGTCGAGAAAGAAAAGCAGGTCCAGATGGACATCGCGCGCGAATCCGGCAAGCCAGAAGCTGTCATCGAAAAGATGATCGTTGGCCGCATGAAGAAATTCGTCGCCGAATCCACTTTGCTGAACCAGCAGTTCGTTGTGAACCCTGACCTCACCGTTGAAGCGGCCGCCAAAGAAGCCGGAGCGACCATCACCGGTTTTGTGCGTCTGGAAGTTGGCGAAGGCATCGAAGTTGAAAAAGAAGACTTCGCAGCCGAAGTTGCCAAGGTTAGCCAAGGCTAACTGTCACTCACATCGCGTGTTTTTAAGGGGGGCTGGCGTTTTACGTCAGCCCTTTTTTTGTGGCGAAGGCGGGGTACAGGTTTGGGGAGGCAGTTTTGGGGCAGGCTGCTGCGGCCTGCAGCTCAATTTGAACCAAACGCCTGTCACAGCCGTACAAGACGCAGCACGTGTAAGCGCGCAATACTCGCAAAGTTGAGAAGAATCGAGAGGCCCCATAGATGGGGATGGATGGGGCCCCTCTTTAAAACGGCCCTGGCGCGGATAAATACACGCCAGCGACCGAACAGGTCCGAGAGCCCTGAAATTGCAAGGATCGTTTCCCAAAGTTCCTAGGCCAAAGCCACCACTCACGGAACTCCTACAATGTGCCTTAAATTAGGCATTGAGTGTAGTAGTGTTTTCCATACCCGAATGGCGAAAGCTTACCCTGGGTCAGCTTTCGCTAGGGGTTTGATATCTCTTAGCTTTTAGGGCGATCTCTTTGCTGACATTTGTGACCGCGGTCAGCTTTCAACAACATACATTTGGTTTTGTAGCGCTGCTTTGAGGACCGCCTGGGCTGTGGTTTCCACCGATAATGACACACGCGCCAACCGCAGGTGTTTCTCGACAGTGGCCGATGTCAGCCCCATAAGAAGGGCGATATCCTGGGTGGTCTTGCCATCTCCAACCCATTGCAGGGCTTCGCGCTGCCGGGCCGTCAGGCTGCGATTTGGCGGGGTATAGGGCAGGGTCAGGATCTTGAGGTGCACCACATTATTCATCAAAATAATGTCTTCCCCATGCTCTTTCCACAGCGCATCAATCTCTTTTTGGGTGCTTCCAGCCTTGCCCCCAAGAGAGATCGCGCCCTTATAGCGTTTTGAGGCCGAGAAAAAGCTGACCGTATAGCCAGCACTCATCTTCATCCGCTGATTGAAGTCCATGACCTGTTTAGCCTGAGGGCTAAGAGCGCCACCGTCGTGCATTTCCTGAATCATCTTCCAGCTGCCGGCGCCCTCGTTCTCCAGCGCCCAGCGGACCATTGGCGCATGGCGATAGAGCCCCTGGTTCAAAAATCCGTTCACATATTCCGGATTGTGATTGGTCATAATGACAAAATCATCCGGATCCCCCAGTGACGTCTCCGTCTTAAAGCGAGTGTAGCCGTACATTAAGCGATCAAAGCCAAAATCTGCCATCTTCAAAACATGGGTATGCCACAGCTCTTCGAGGCTTTTTGCTCCAGAAACAAAGTGGAGATAATCCAGTATTGTCATTAGTTTGTGTCCTGAAGCGATGTCTCTTTAGGAGCCAATACAGCGGCTAGGGCATCAATCGCCATCAGATATCCCTGACTGCCAAAGCCGCAGATTTGCCCCAAGGCAGCACGCGAAATATAGGATTTGTGGCGAAACTCTTCGCGCGCATGAATGTTGGACAGGTGCACCTCAACCGTTGGCACCTCGACAGAAAAAATGGCGTCCATCAGAGCAACAGAGGTATGGGTAAAGGCACCCGCATTCAGAATGATGCCAGCATGAACGCCACGGGCCGCGTGGATCGCGTCAAGCAAAGCCCCTTCGTGGTTGGACTGAAGGCAGTGGGCTGTCAGACCAGCGTTCACAGCATGGTCAATGCACTTCTGCTCGACCATTGCGAGCGTTTCGCGGCCATAGACCTCGGGCTGACGTGTGCCCAGAAGGTTCAGATTTGGTCCGTTCAGTATCAATATGCTCTGCATCGCATCCCCCTCGATTCAAGCTTATGACGAAATAGGACATTTGCACAGAATATGCCAAGGCTTTATATGCCAAGGCTTTTCCTGCGCCGCATGTTGCTATTTTCTCACGTAAAATTTGCGGATGGAGGGGAATTTGCCCCTGCATCCATCCTAGGTTCAGCTGTTGGTCAGCACAACCTTACCCAGAACACGCCTGTCCTGCATCATCTCCAGTGCTTTTGGGGCCTCTGTCATAGCAAGAACCTCAGAGATCGGCGGCTTGATCTTGCCGCTGGCATAGAGCGCCTGAAGCTCTGCCATATTCTTCGCATGTCCTTTGGGATCACGAAGCACCGAGGCGCCCCAGAACACACCCCGAATATCGCAGCCCTTCAGCAGAGGAAGATTGAGCGGGATTTCAGGAATGCCGACGGGAAACCCGATGACCAGGTAGCGGCCCAGCCAGGCCATCGCTCGAAGCGCCGGTTTGGCATAGGCTCCGCCAACGCCGTCATAGACGACATCTACGCCATCTTTGCCATCTTTGCCGGACAGGGCTTTGATATTTTTAGAAAACTCTTTCTGGTCATCTTTGTTCATGTCCCGGCTATAGACCAGCGTTTCGTCGGCCCCGAGCGCGCGACAGAACGCGGCCTTTTCTTGCGAAGACACGGCTGCAATGACCCGTGCACCCATGGATTCTGCCAGCTCAATTGCAGCAGCGCCAACCCCGCCGGCGGCCCCCAAAACCAATAGGGTTTCTCCGGGCTGAATCTGTGCCCGGTCCTTCAGGGCGTGGTAGGATGTGCCATATGTAAACACAAATCCAGCCGCATCCTCAAAAGGCATTTCTTCCGGGAATTTAGTCGCTTGCGCCGCCGGGATGCAGATCTGGGTGGCAAAGCCGCCATGCCCGGTAAGGGCAAGAACCTAGTCCCCTGTCTGAAAGCCTTCGACGCCTTCCCCCAGAGCCGTGACCACGCCGGATATCTCGCTGCCGGGGGCAAAGGGACGCTGGGGCTTAATCTGGTACAGATCACGAATAATCAAAGTATCGGGAAAGTTGACGCCTGCGGCGCGGATCTCGACCAGGAGTTCCCCTTACCGGGGCAGAGATCCGGCATGTCTGTCCAGACCAGTGTTTCAGGACCACCAGCTGCGGTGCTCAACATTGATTTCATTTTTGCCCTCCTGGCAGCGCTGTGGCAGCCGAGTGTTTCCAAAATTACGTAAAGTCTTCTGTCGCTCCACAGCGTTGTCAATGCATTAGCGAAATGTAATTCTGCATGGTGAAACCGCTGGACGCCATGGGAGGCTCTGGGCATCGGTGATGAGGAGAGAGCATGACCACGGCTGAAGTTGAAAGAGAAACTGGCGACGCTGGCTTTAGGCACGAGATTCGCGACTGGCTAGACGCGAACTGCCCGCCTGAGATGCGCGATGGGGCCGGCGGCGAGGGTGCAATTTGTTGGGGCGGCACGTCCTGGGTCTTTAGCTGTGAGGCGCAGAAGATCTGGCTGGAGCGCTGTGCCGCGCGTGGGCTGACCGTGCCGACCTGGCCTAAGGCCTATGGTGGCGCGGGCCTGACACGCGACGAAGACAAGATCCTGAAAGAAGAGATGCAGGCCCTTGGTGCCCGCTCGCCTCTGGACAGTTTTGGCATCTGGATGCTTGGGCCTGCCTTGCTGAAATTTGGCAGTGAAGAGCAAAAGCTGCACTTCCTGCCGCCCATCGCACGGGGTGAAATCCGCTGGTGTCAGGGCTATTCAGAGCCAGGAGCCGGTTCAGATCTGGCAGGGGTTCAGACCCATGCAGCTGATCAGGGCGACACCTGGCTGGTCAATGGCCAAAAGATCTGGACCTCCTATGCAGATAAGGCCGACTGGATCTTCGCTCTGCTGAGAACCGACCGGGAGGCCAAGAAACATCTGGGTATTTCCTTTGTTCTCATGGATATGCGGTCCAGAGGTATCACCACGCAACCGATCCGGCTGATCTCTGGCTCGTCACCGTTTTGCGAAACATTCTTTGAGGATGTCGAGGTTCCGAAACACCAGGTGGTAGGCACTGTTAACCGCGGCTGGGACGTGGCAAAATACCTGCTGACCCATGAGCGCGAGATGATCAGTAATGGCGGCAACGTCATGGGATCCGGGCGTGCTCTTGGCGCTGTATTGTCTGAAAGCGAAACCGGGCTGAGTGACCCGGTTCTGCGCGGCGATGCCATGCGCGCCGAGATCGACACCCTGGCCCTGGAGATGACATTGGAGCGGTATAAGGATCAGGCCGAAGGTGGACAGGGCGTCGGGGATGCCTCTGCTATGTTGAAATACATGGGCACAGAGCTGAACAAGCAGCGTCTGGAACTGGTCATGGCCGCAGAAGGCTCTAACGCGCTGACCTGGCAGGACACGCCTGCCTCTTCCTGGCTCCGAACCAAGGCAAATTCGATCGAAGGCGGCACCTCCGAGGTCATGCTCTCGATCATTAGCCGTCGCATTTTGAACCTTCCGGGATAAGAAACATGGCAAAACTCATTCAAACAGAAGAAGAAATCCTGTTGTCCGAGGCAGCCAGTGGTTTCCTCGCAAAATCCGCGCCAGTCTCCCGACTGCGTGAGATGCGTGATGCGGGAAAGCGCTCAGACGCCGCACTTTGGCAGGAAATGGCAGCTGCCGGATGGGCTGGTGTTTTGGTCCCCGAGGAGGCTGACGGCTCCGACATGGGCCATGCGGCGGCACATGTGCTGGCGCGCGAAATGGGCCGTAACCTGACGGTCAGTCCGTTTCTGAGTACCGCCGTGATGGCCGCAACGCTGCTGCGGCAGCTGAAGGATCCCAGCTCAAATAGCAAACTCAAACAGATTGCCGCAGGCGGGCTGACCTATGCGCTGGCCCTGGACGAGACTGCGAAATTTTCTCCTGAAAATGTTGAGCTCTCGGCGGAAAAACGCGGCAACGGCTACATTCTCAATGGGAAAAAGTGTTTTGTCATAGATGGCTGCGAGGCAGATCGCATCCTGGTTCTGGCCAAAAGTGACGAGGGGCTCTGTCTGTTTGATCTCACCAACACGGCCAAGGGGCTAGAGAGAACGCCGTTGGAGATGATCGACAGCCGCGACGCTGCGGATTTGGTTTTTGACGATGTAGAGCTGTCGGGCGACGCCCTTATTGGGACAGCAGGGTCAGGGTATGATCTGTTAAAGCCAGCGCTGGAGGCCGGGCAAGCCGCGCTTGCGGCCGAGACAATCGGGCTTTCAGAGGCGGCTTTTGCCCAAACCACCGACTATCTGAAAGAGCGCAAACAGTTTGGCGTCACCATCGGTAGTTTTCAGGCCCTGCAGCATCGGGCGGCGCATCTTTGGTGTGAAATCGAGCTGACCCATTCTGCCGTTTTGAATGCTGGCCGTATTCTGGATGCCGAGCCAGGAGCTGCGACACTGGCCGTGTCAGTGGCCAAGGCACGCGCCACGGATACGGCGCAAAAGGCAGTTCAGGAAGGCGTGCAGATGCATGGCGGCATGGGCATGACGGATGCCTTTGATATGGGATTTTATATGAAACGCGCCCGGGTCGCCGCCGAATGGCTGGGTGACTACGGTTATCACGCGGGCGTTGTTGCGCAATTGCGCGGATTTTAAGGGAGAAGACGATGCAGGATCTTTTTACACTTGAGGGTAAAACAGCCCTGATCACGGGTGGTGCTACGGGAATTGGCCGCATGGCCGCCGAAGCGATGGTGCGGGCCGGTGCGCGGGTGCTGATTGCGTCGCGCAAAGGCGCCGCCTGTGAGGCGGTTGCCGAAGAGCTGAATGCCCTGGATGCTCCCGGCACAGCCGAAGGATTTGGCGGCGATGTCGGCACTGAGGCCGGGATTGCGGCTCTGGTTGTGGAAATCAACAACCGCACGGAACGTCTTGATATCTTGATGAACAACTCTGGGATCACCTGGGGCGCTGAGCTGAAGGACTTTCCCTATCAGGCCTGGGAAAAGGTGATGTCGGTCAATGTGACCGGGGTCTTTGACCTGACCAGACGCTTGTTGCCAATGTTGATCAAAAGCGGTGAATCGGGTGATCCCGGACGGATCATCAATGTCGGCTCCGTCATGGGCGAAATCCCGATGGGAGACGGGGCGTATAGCTACGCGGCCTCCAAGGCTGCGGTCATTCACCTGTCTAAGATCCTTGCCAAGGAACTCGCGCACAAGAACGTTACGGTAAATGCGCTGGCGCCTGGTCCTTTTGTCTCGCGTATGACCGCCTTTGTGACCGAAGATGAAGAAAAGCGCGAAAAGGTTGGCAATGATGTGCCTTTGGGCCGCGTCGGACGCTATGAGGATATTGCAGGATCAGTCCTGTTTCTGAGCGGTAAGGGCGGCGCCTATGTGACTGGATCTGTTGTCCCGATCTCAGGCGGCATCAATGTCATGTCCGGCCATAATCTTTTTGCCAGTGCCATGGACTAGCTTAGCACCTTAGGGCTGCAAGATACTGAAACAAAGGACTAAACTGTGTCATCATCTCAAGATCACCTGCCCAAAGCGCTACAAAACCTGCGTATCCCTTTGATTGGCTCTCCCCTGTTTATCATTTCAGTGCCAGAGTTGGTCATCGCCCAGTGTAAAGCGGGCATTATAGGCTCGTTTCCGGCCCTCAATGCCCGCGAAGGCGAGGGGGATCCGGTTCGGCTTGAAGCCTGGCTCAAGCAGATCACCGAAGCGCTGGATAAGCACAATCAGGAAAACCCGGATCAGCCGGCCGCTCCCTTTGCGGTCAACCAGATTGTGCATCGCTCCAACGGTCGGCTGGAACGTGATCTTGAGATCTGTCACCGCTGGAACGTGCCGATCTGGATTACCTCATTGGGAGCGCGGGTAGAAGTCAATGAGGCGGCCCATGCCTGTGGTGGCGTGGTGCTGCATGACGTCATCAACAATAAATTTGCCAAGAAGGCGATCGAAAAGGGCGCCGATGGGCTGATCGCCGTTGCAGCCGGCGCTGGCGGTCATGCCGGTGAGCAGTCTCCCTTTGCACTGATCCGGGAGATCCGCAGCTGGTTTGACGGGCCACTTGCCCTGTCAGGCGCCATTGCAAGTGGCGAAGCTCTTTTGGCCGCGCGCGCTTTGGGGGCGGATTTTGGCTATGCCGGCTCACCCTTTATTGCCACCCATGAGGCCAACGCCCAGCAGGACTATAAACAGATGATCGTCGACAGCTCTGCCGAAGACATCGTCTACTCTTCTTTGTTTACAGGCGTTTGGGGTAACTATCTAAAGAAATCAGTCTCCAATGCGGGTCTTGATCCCGACAATCTTCCAACGGCCGACACCTCTGCGATGAATTTTGACAGCGGATCATCCAAGCCAAAAGCCTGGAAAGAGATCTGGGGGTCGGGTCAGGGTATTGGAGATGTAAAATCCATCTGTTCGGCCGGCGAGCTGGTTGATCGGATCGCCTCCGAATACCAGGCTGCGGGTACGCGTTTGGCCCGCGAGTTCAAGGTCTGAAGGATGGCAGAGCTGATTGTTGTCCGCCACGGTCAGGCCTCATTTGGGGCGGCCAACTATGATGAGCTGAGCGACCTTGGTCGGCAACAGTCGCGCGTTTTGGGCGAAACCCTGCGGGCGCTCGACTGGGTTCCTGACAGGGTGATAACTGGCAGCCTTTTGCGTCAGAAACAAACTCTCGTCGAAATTGGCTTTGACGTCGCCACTGAGCAACATGAGGGCTGGAATGAATATGACTTTCATGACCTGCTGCACAGCCGGTTTGGAGGCCAGGCCCCGGATGATGTGATCACCGACCGCAAGACCCACTTTCGGGCCTTGCGCGACACTCTGGCGGACTGGCAGTTGGGCGGCATTCCTGAGGCGCGAGAGAGCTGGCAGGAGTTTTGTGCGCGCGTTGAGCAGGCACGTCTGCATGCCGTACAAGGGAGCGCCGAACGGGTCCTTGTAGTGAGTTCCGGTGGCGCGATTTCCAGATTGGTTGCCGCCTGCCTTGAGCTACCAAATGCGCAAATGATTGCACTGAATCTTCAGGTCAAAAACAGTTCGACCAGCCGGTTCGTGTTCTCAAAGGAGAAGTTCTTTCTCCATGAATTCAACTCTGTGCCGCACTTTCATAATATTGAACGCGCGGCACTCATGACCTATAGCTAGCGGGAGCTGACGATGAGCGGAAAGACCCAGACCCTGGACCGGGAGGCCGTCGGCGCCTATCTGCGTGGACGTCTACCTGGATTTGATGCCGATTTTGACGTGCAAAAATTTGAGACCGGGCAATCAAACCCCACTTTCATGCTGAAAACCTCCGCGGGAAACTACGTGCTACGGCGCAAGCCACCGGGGGTTTTGCTCAAGTCGGCGCATGCGGTGGACCGCGAGTTCCGGGTGCAACAGGCGCTGGCTGATACAGAGGTTCCCGTCGCCAAAATGCATCTTCTGTGTGAGGATGACGACGTTATTGGATCGGCGTTTTACGTGATGGATCATGTTGCCGGGCGCAATATTACGGACCCGACAATGCCAAATATGGACCCTGCGGCACGTGCGGCTGTAGTCGATGAGATGAGCCGGGTTTTAGCGGTCTTGCATCAGGTCGATATTGAGGCCGTCGGCCTGGCTGACTATGGACCACCCGGCAACTACTTTGAGCGTCAACTGGGCCGTTGGACCAAGCAATACCGCGCCTCGGAAACCGATGTTATCCCCGAGATGGATGAGCTGATTCTGGCACTGGAGGCTGCGATGCCAAAGGAGGACGGGCAGCGTGGTCTGGTGCATGGCGACTATCGGATCGACAATATGATCTTTGCCGCCGATAGCCCGGACTGCCGGGCGGTGCTTGACTGGGAGCTGTCGACCATTGGACATCCCTATGCCGATTTGGCCGGCGTCATCATGCAGTGGCAAATGCCACCCGGAGCCGAAGGCCGCGGTCTGGCGGGGATCGACCGCGCCGCCCTGGGGCTGCCCTCGGATCAGGCCTTTATTGACAGCTATTGTGAACGCCGCGGTCTGGCCGGGATTGATAATTTTGGCTTTTACCTGTCCTTTAGTTTTTTCCGAATGGGCGGGATCTTGCAGGGCGTTTTGAAACGTGCCCTTGATGGCAATGCATCAAACCCGCAACGTGCTGTCAAACTTGGCGGCTTTGTCTCCTTGTTTGCCCGAAACGGCTTGGACGCTCTCGGCAAATAATCATACCTTATGAGTGTGTTGCGTGTAGCTGTTAACGGACCTTTCTTCGCGTGCTCTGCCGGGCTGCACAGAGCGGGACGGGGCTCGACAGAGTTGGACCGGGCTGCGCTGATGCGTGGTTCTACGTAGTTGATTGCGCTCGACCCCGGCGCTTTGGCTGCGCAATATAACACTAACAACGCCTACAGGCAGGGTTTCGCACCGAAGGAGAGCCTTGATGACAGAGAATAGACAGCTCAGCATACGTGAGCACGGTGACGGTATTGTTGAACTTCAGTTGGGTCGCGGACCGGTAAATGCCCTGAGCGCCGACTTTCTCCTGAGCTTTGCGGCAGAGATTACGCGACTGGGGTCTGATGACGCCGTACGAGCAATCATTTTATCCAGCCCTTTCAAAGTGTTTTCTGCGGGGCTTGATCTAAAAGAGGCGCGGGATTTTGATCTGGAGCAGCAAAATGCCATCGTGCGCGGGCTGAATGAGGGCTTTCTGGCGCTCTATGCCTGTCCCAAACCGGTTGTTGCCTGCGTTGGAGGTGCTGCAATCGCGGGGGGGCTGTTCTTTGTGCTTGCCAGCGACCGGCGCGTGGCGATGACCAAATCCTCCTTTGGTCTGGCTGAGGTGCGCGTGGGCGCTGATTTTCCCATTGGTCCCCTTGAGATCGCCAAGGCAACGCTGGACGTCGACACCCGGCGACGGCTTATGCTGACAGGACAACCTATTGGCCCAATTGCGGCCCGCAACTTTGGCATCATCGACATTATCGCGGAAGACCCCGAAGACCTGATCGGGTATTCCCTGGCCGAGGCGCGGAAACTGGCAGAGCTGCCATCATTGGCCTATGCCTCGATAAAGGCCCAACTCAGAGGCGAGACGATTGCACGGATCAAGGCTGCGATTGAAAATGGCGGCAACAGTCCTGAGGGCGGCTGGTTCAACAGCCAAACCAAGGCAGCGATGCAAAAAATGATTGATCACGGTTCATCCTGAAGCGATGAACTCGAAGGGGGTAGCTATGGATCAGGCACGACTTGAGCACATTAAACTTTGGCAGCAACGCTATGTTGATCAAAAGAAATATGCCGGAAGCTCGCTTTTGATTATGCGCGACGGCGAAGAGCAGTATTTTCACGCAACCGGGCGTCGGAACGTAGAAGAAAACCTCCCCTTTACCCGTGATACCCTGGCGCGGATCTACTCCATGACCAAGCCGGTGACCTCTGTTGCTGTGATGATTTTGGCCGAAAAAGGCCTGTTTCATCTGGATGCTCCGGTGTCAGATTTCATCCCCGAATTCTCTGAAATGCAGGCCCTGATCCCGGGTGCCACCTCTATTGAGCAGACAGAGCCCGCCCGCGCGCCGAGCCTGCATGAGCTGCTGACCCATACCGGAGGGTTGAGCTATCCATTCAACCCGGGTCTTTTGCCAGAGGCGATGCAGCAGGAACAGTTGATGTTCAAACCTAATCAGGGTGAGCTGGGCAAGATGGCGGCCCATCTCGCGCGTTTTCCTTTGGCGTTTCAGCCCGGAAGCCATTGGGAATACTCGGTTGGAATTGATGTGCTTGGTCGGGTGGTCGAGGTCGCCTCGGGGCAAACGCTCGCTGATTTCTTTGACGAAAACATCTTCCAGCCACTTGGCATGCAGGAGACCGGCTTTCGTGTTCCGCGCGGGGCCGGGAACCGATTTGCCTCTCTCTATACCCCCCTTGCGGGCGACGCGATGGCGATGAACGCCGCGCAAACCGGTGGCGAGACCCTGCGCCTGACCGACCTGCATGGCGGCTCTCCTTTCGAGACAGCTGATATGATGTCCGGCGGTGGGGGGCTGGTGGGAACCATCGACGACTACATGAAGTTCACAGAGATGCTGCGGCGACGTGGGGCCTGCAAAGACGGCTTTATATTGTCGCCCAAAACCCTTGATTTCATGATGAGAAACCATCTCTCTGGTGACATCGCCTCTATGGGACCGCAAAGCTTTGCCGAGCAACCTATGGAGGGCATGGGCTTTGGTCTTGGCGGCGCCGTGGTGTTGAATCCGGCGCGGGCGCGCTGCCCTGGATCTGTTGGAGACTTCAGCTGGGGCGGCATGGCCTCGACCTTCTTTTGGCTGGATCCAGAGCTGGACCTGTCCGTCGTCTTTTTCACCCAACTCGCCCCATCCAGTTCATACCCCGCCCGCGCCGAACTAAAGGCGCTGGTTCACGGAGCCATTCTGCAATGACCGATGAAAACAAAATCCTGTGGACACCCAGTGCCGCGCGCGCCAACAGCAGCCAGATGGCTGCCTATCAAGAGTGGCTGAAGACGAACCGGGATCTCAGCTTTGACAGCTACAATGATCTGTGGTCCTGGAGCGTTTCGGAACTGGAAGTGTTCTGGCAAACTGTCTGCGACTTTTTCCAGCTGAAATTTTCCACCCCTGGGACAACAGTTTTGCGCGAACGGCGCATGCCCGGGGCAGAGTGGTTTCCGGGTGCCAGGCTGAACTGGGCAGAGAATATCCTGTCCGCGGGCCTTTTGGATGAGCAAAAACAAGCGCTTGTGGTTCAGTCTGAAACCTTTGGCAGATCCGAGATGAGCTGGAAACAGCTGCGCGACAGCGTCGCGAGCCTAGCGGCGAACCTGCGTGATATGGGGGTCGGGCAGGGCGACCGTGTCGCAGCCGTTCTTCCCAATACCGAAAGCGCCATTATTGCCTGTCTTGCAACAACCAGTCTTGGGGCGATCTGGTCGCTGTGCGCTCCGGATATGGGACATGTCGCGATCCTGGACCGATTTCAGCAAATCAAACCCAAGGTTCTGATCTATCAGGACAACTACAAACATGCCGGCAAAGAGATAAGCCGGGCAGAGGAAATGTCTGCTGTTGTTGCGGGCCTGCCTGACCTTGAGCAGCACATCGCGGTGAAAACCGACGCACGGTCGCTGCCAAAGGGCGCGGTGGACTGGACCGGGTTGCTCACGCGCCCTGCAGAGCTGACCTTTGCGCAGGTCGCTTTTGATCACCCGCTTTGGATCGTCTATTCGTCCGGCACAACCGGCAACCCCAAACCGATTGTACATGGCCACGGCGGCATTCTTCTGGAAGGCTCCAAGCAATCGCTGCATCTGGATGTCTCAGACCAAAGCCGGTTCTGTTGGCTGACCTCCTCGGGCTGGGTCATGTGGAACGTGCAACTGGTCGCCTTGGGGCAGGGCGCCTCTGTTATGCTCTACGACCGGGCACCGAACTACCCTGACATGCTGGACATTTGGCACCGCGTCGCGCACGAGAAAATAAGCTATTTTGGCGCTGGCGCGGCGTTCTTTTCCGCCTGTGCCAAATCCGCGATCGAGCCCGGCGCAGCCTTTGATCTGTCGTCTTTGGTCTCTCTGGGCGCTACCGGCTCTCCCATGACATCTGATGGTTACGAGTGGATCTACCGGGCTGTCAAATCTGACATTTGGTTGGCGCCTATTTCTGGTGGCACCGATTTTTGCGGTGCCTTTGTGGGTGGTAATGTGATGTTGCCGGTCCGAGCAGGTGAAATGCAGGCCCGTGCGCTAGGAAATGCAGTACGTGCCTATGATCCATATGGAAAAGATCTTGTTGGCGAGGTTGGCGAGCTGGTTTGCACCGAGCCGCTGCCCTCAATGCCGTTGTTTTTCTGGGGCGACGACGATGGCTCCCGCCTGCATGACAGCTACTTTGACACCTATCCCGGCATCTGGCGCCATGGGGATTGGATTTCTTTCACCCCCGAAGGTGGGTCTGTGATCTATGGTCGTTCAGATGCGACAATCAACCGTCGCGGTTTGCGCCTGGGCTCCTCGGAAATCTATCAAGCGGTTGAGGCATTGACGGAAATTCAGGACAGCCTTGTTGTTGACCTCGAATTCCTCGGGCGGGACAGCTTTATGCCGTTGTTTGTTGTGCTGACACAGCCCGGCACTCTGGATGACGCTGTGAAGGATAAGATTAAATCTGCCATCCGCAGTTCTGTTTCGGCGCGGTTCGTTCCCGACGAAATCATCGAGGTCGCTGAGGTGCCGCGCACATTGTCTGGTAAAAAGCTGGAAGTCCCGGTGAAAAAGCTGCTACTTGGAGGCGACCCGGATAAAGTAGTGAACCGCGACTCGATGGTAAACCCTGACAGTTTCGACAGGTTTATCGCCTATGCCAAAGACAGAAATCTGACTTAGAAAGATCCTCTAAATGACTGATCCAGGTAAGGTTCTCCTAAATCTTCTAGACCTTGAAGAGCTGGATACCAACCTTTATCGCGGGATCGGATCTGGCGGTGAAACGCCAATGAGGATCTACGGTGGCCAGGTCATCGCCCAGGCTCTTTCTGCGGCCTATGCCAGTGTTCCCGAGCGGTTGTGCCACTCGCTGCACGCCTATTTTATTCGCCCGGGCGATCCCAGCAAGCCGGTCATCTATGAGGTGGATCCAGCCCGCGATGGTGGCAGCTTTACCACCCGTCGGGTCACGGCCATTCAAAATGGGCGTCAAATCCTGAACCTGGCAGCCTCATTCCATCTGGATGAGATGGGCTGGGAACATCAGCACGAAATGCCTGAGGTTCCTTCGCCGGATGGGCTGTTGTCCCGTGACGATCTGCACCAACAGCATGCACATCGTATTGCCGAAGATCTGCGTGAAGAATTCACCAGACCGCGACCATTTGAGATCAGGGATATTGAACCCCGGGATCCGCTCAATCCTGATATCACAAGCGATATCAATCACATGTGGATAAGAATGGAAGCCGCCAAAGGGGCAGGGCCGCAATTGCAGCATGTGCTGATGGCCTATGCCTCTGATTTCGGGCTTTTGGGATCTGCCCTCAGGCCACATGGGTTGACCTGGTACAAACCCGAAGCAATGACCGCGAGCCTTGACCATGCCATGTGGTTCCATGCGCCGGTGCAGTTTGACAAATGGCACCTCTATACAATGGACTCGCCCTTTGGTGGTGGCGGCCGCGGCTTTAACCGCGGCTCGATCTATACCCAGGATGGTCAGCTCGTTGCCAGCGTCGCACAAGAAGGCCTGATGCGGCCCATCAGGCGTTAGGCCTTTTATAGCCCGCCAAAGCGTTGGCGCAGCTTTTGCATCCCTGTGATCCAGCGGCCGTAATTGGTTGTTTTGGCCTGCATATAGTCTTTGACCTGTGGATGCGGAAGCACCAGGAACTCATTGTTCTCAATGGCTTTAACGCAGCAATCGGCCACCAGTTCAGGCTCGAGCATACCATCGAGACTGGCGACGCTATCCTCTAACCCTTTTGTCATCTGCGACCGCACCGCCTGCGGACACAGAACCGAAACACCGATCCCCTGATCGCCATAAGTGATCGCAAGCCATTCGGCAAAACCAACGGCGGCATGTTTGGTCACACCGTAAGGCGCCGCACCAATTTGATTGAGCAAACCCGCCGCTGAGGCTGTGTTCAGCATGTAGCCGCCGCCACGTGCCAGCATGCGCGGCACCAAATGACGCGCAGCCCAGACATGGGACATGACATTGATATCCCAAATCTTTTGCCATTCGTCATTGGAAACTTCAAACCCTCCCATGGTCAGAATTCCCGCGTTTGAACAGAACAGATCAATGGGGGCGATGGTGTCCTCAACCGTATCAATCAAGGCCTTGACGCTGTCTTCTTGCCGGACGTCCAGATGTAAAGCCGATCCCTGAATTTGATCCGCAACCCGCTGAGCGCCGTCCAAATCTATATCCGCGCAAATGACATGGGCGGCGCCCAAATCAGCAAACTTTTGCGCCAGACCTTTGCCAATGCCGTTCGCAGCACCGGTCACAACTATACAACTGCCCTTGATTTCCATTTTGTCGCCTTGTCCCTGATATCCTTATCGAAAGGCTATCTTGGTTAGGGCGATCTGCCAATCCGGGGTGACGGAACGGAATATCCTTCTGTAACATAATACTGATTATAGGACAAAGTCATGTGGCCGAGAAGCTGTGATGTCACCTAGGCCAATGCAGACTGTACAAAAAAGCCGTGAGCCTCCTCTTATCAGGTACTCACTCAGTGCTTGGTGAATTTCCCCAACCAGAGATCCTATTTAATCAAGGGAGCTGGCGGCAGCAGACCAAGCACATGGTGAAATGCAGCGTTCTGCGACAGGAACACTTCGCCGGTCAGCTCTTCAAGAAAGGAGCTGCGTTTCAAGCGATCCATAACCGGTCCCTTCACTTCAGAAAGATGCAAGGTCACGCCAAGATCATGCAGTTGGTGATTTATCGCCTCCAGTGACTCCAGTGCGCTCAGGTCGACTTCGTTCACTGCCGAACACATCAAAATAACATGGGAAATTCGCCGTTCACCGGCATGAACACGATCGAGTATCAGGTCTTCCATGCGCCGGGCATTTGCAAAATAGAGGCTTTCGTCAATTCTGAGTGTCACCACCCGTGGGTCTGTCAGCACATCGTGACGGTCAATATTTCTGAAATGCTCGCTCCCAGGCACCTGCCCGACCTCCGCGACATGCGGACGTGAGGTTTTCCACAAAAACAGCACGATAGAGGTCGCAACCCCGGCGCCTACGCCGGTTTCAACCCCAACCAAAAGCGTCAACAAGATCGTCACCAAAACGGCCGCAAAATCGGCATGGGAATAGGTCCAGGCCCTCTTTAGGATCGAGAGATCAACAAGGGACAGCACTGCGACAATGATTGTCGCGGACAGAGTTGCCGTTGGAAGGAAATACAATAGAGGTGTCAGATAGATAGCAGCAACTGTTAGTCCTATAGCTGTAAGCGCACCCGCGGCTGGAGTTCGCGCGCCTGCATCAAAATTCACCACGGACCTGGCAAACCCACCGGTCACGGCATAGCCGCCAGACAGCCCTGACGCGATATTTGCAGCACCAAGAGCGGTGAGCTCTTGATTGGGATCAATTTTTTGGCGTCGCTTGGCAGCCAGGGTTTGGGCGACTGAAACGCTTTCTACATAGCCAATGATGGTGATCAGGGCAGCGGGCCCAATCAAAGCTGCGACAAGCGTGGTGTCAATATTTGGCAGCCCCAGCGGCGGCAGACCCGTGGACACCCGACCCACCACGGCGACGCCTTGCATTTGAAGGTCAAAGCCCCAGGAAATCAAAATGGTTCCGACGATTGCAAAGACGGGCCCGATGCGCACAAGGGTGCTCGCGAGCTGTTTTGTGAGGCCAAACCGGTTTTGTAACATGTCGGACAACCCCAGGCGAAGCCAAAACAAAAAGGCCAGAACACCGCTGCCCAGCAGCAAGGTTATGGGGTTGGTTTGCTGGATCCCCTGCCCCAGAGAAATCAATATTTCCGGAAGGTTATGGCCCGCAGCTGAGACGCCCAAAATATGTTTTGCCTGGCTGGCCGCAATCAACAGTCCTGACGCGGTGATGAAACCTGCGATCACTGGATGCGACAACAAATTGGCGACTAAACCCAGCTTAAGCGCCCCCATGACCAAAAGCATTGCGCCAGACATCAGTGCCAGCACGGCAGAGGCTGCGACATAGTCAGCTGTTGTCTCCAGGCCTAATTGCGCCAATGCAGAGGCGGACATCAGGGAGACCACGGCGACGGGGCCGACCGCCAGAACACGGGAGCTTCCAAACAGCGCATAGGCGATCAAAGGCAAGATAGAGGCATAAAGCCCCACCTCTGGTGGCAGACCAGCCAGCAAAGCGTAGGCGAGAGATTGTGGGATCAACATGATCGTCACGATCAAAGCCGCCGTGAGGTCGCCGTGCAGATCCTGGCGGTCGTACTGAGCGCCCCAATTGAGGATCGGCAAGATCTTCGTCCAATTGAGACTAGCCTTTGAATTGTTTGTCGCGGGATCACTCATCAGTCGTCACTCTCACGGAAAGCTGTGCTGATCAGTCAACACATTCACTATTCTATATATGTCGTTTTCAAGGAGCGTAACCCCTACCGCAAGAACTATTTCACATTTCGCTTCCCCACTGCGAAAAATTAAGTTAACATATTGTATATATGCAAAAATACCGCAATGATCGGAATGCGGACTGGTTTTTCCCTGCAGTTTTTAGGGTGTATTTGCGCAAAGCGTATCTTGCATATATGCATTTACCTGCCAGTGCTGCATGAGTGTCCTCCCACCTGGCTGCATTTGTGCAAGACATCCACTAAATTCCCACCCTTTTTCAGGCTTTGGTTGTTTGCAAGACAGGCAGCGATTTTTGCGAATACTTCGGCGCGTCTCTGCAAACGATATCTCGCCCTCTTAACCATTTCGGCGCCCTTAAAAGTCAGGGGAAGGCAGCACTCGGCTGGCGAACTGGACTGTTTCTATGAAGACTAGCGGTAAAATGTCAGGGTGGAACTCGCCATTACCATGCCGCAAGAGTGCGCGTTCGCCTTAAGTCTTTTGGATCCGAAAAGGCCGGACATTAGTAGAAAACAACGAGTTGTCCTTTGTGCGCCTTCCCGTATGGGAGATCGTCACGTCAGCCCTGCAAAAACGCAAATTTGATTTGCAATAAGCAACGCTCAGACATGAGAAAAGGCGGAGGGTGTGAAATGCCCCCCGCCTGAAAACTTTGGCAAAATTCAACAGATCAGTGATCTGGCCGCGATTTCGTTTAGAAAAACGCCTGCAAACCGGTCTGGGCGCGCCCAAGGATCAGGGCGTGAACGTCATGTGTGCCCTCGTAGGTATTGACCGTCTCCAGGTTGACCATATGACGGATGACGTTGAATTCCAGGCTGATACCGTTGCCGCCATGCATATCGCGGGCGTGGCGCGCAATCTCCAGCGCCTTGCCGCAGTTGTTGCGTTTGACGATCGAAATCATTTCAGGTGCCGCATTGGCTTCGTCCATCAAGCGTCCGACCCGCAGGCTTGCCTGCAAACCCAGGGTGATTTCGGTCTGCATATTGGCGAGTTTCAACTGGAACAACTGCGTGTTGGCCAGCGGGCGGCCAAACTGATGGCGATCCAGGCCATATTGGCGCGCGGCATGCCAGCAGGCCTCGGCTGCCCCCATGGCGCCCCAGCTAATGCCGTAGCGCGCACGGTTCAGACAGCCAAAGGGACCTTTCAAGCCCTGAACATGCGGCAGCAGCGCATCTTCCCCAACCTCTACGTTGTCCATCACGATTTCGCCGGTAATAGAGGCGCGCAACGAGGCTTTGTTTTGAATTTTTGGCGCAGAAAGGCCTGTCATGCCTTTTTCCAGCACAAAGCCACGGATCTTGCCGCCGTGCTCTTCTGATTTGGCCCAGACTACAAAGACATCCGCGATCGGCGCATTTGAGATCCACATTTTTGAGCCGGTGAGCTTATAGCCTGTCGCGGTCTTTACGGCGCGCGTCTTCATGCCGGCAGGATCAGACCCCGCATCGGGTTCGGTCAGACCAAAACAGCCGATCCACTCACCCGAGGCCAGTTTTGGCAGGTACTTCTTGCGTTGCTCTTCGCTGCCATAGGCATAGATCGGGTACATAACCAGAGAGCTTTGAACAGACATCATTGAACGATATCCGCTGTCTACGCGCTCTACCTCACGCGCGACCAACCCGTAGGACACATAGCTGCCACCCAATCCGCCGTATTCCTCAGGGATAGTGGTGCCAAGCAGACCCATGTCCCCCATTTCACGAAAGATTGCCGGATCGGTTTCTTCGTTTTCATAGGCCGTAGTGACACGGGGCTGCAGTTTTTCCTGCGCGTAGGCCCGCGCTGAGGCGGCGATCATACGCTCATCTTCGCTGAGCTGGTCATCCATGCGCAGCGGATCTTCCCAGGTAAAGCGTCCCAGGTCAGGCGCATCTTTGGCGCGGAGTTTTGGTGTGTCGGTCATGAGATATGCCCTTAGCAATAGGTTTGTGACGTCCGTTGCCGAAACCTTAACAACAGATCTGACAGAAAAACAGCGAGACTTTGGCCCGCAAGTATGAGCATATCGCATAGATGCAGCTGCCACGACGATTCCTGCCCTCCATTTCTGCCCTACGTGCCCTGGAGGCGCTTGACCGCCTGGGAAGCGCCTCGGCCGCAGCCGAAGAGCTATGCCTTACGCAAGGGGCGGTTAGTCGGCAGCTCCAAACACTTGAAACACAATTGGGAATCTCTCTGGTACAGCGAGACCGAAAAAAGCTGCATTTGTCCCCAGAGGCCGAGATCTATGCCCAACAGGTCCGTCAGGCCCTGAACCAAATCACGCAGGCGACCGTACGGCTGCAATCCGCGCCTCTGGCGGGTACTTTGAATCTGGCGATCTTGCCGGCCTTTGGTATGCGGTGGCTGATGCCGCGTCTGCCAGAGTTTGCGCGACAGCATCCGGATGTGACCATCAATATGAGTACCCGGCTGCAGCCTTTTAGCTTTGGCAGTGAACCCTTTGATTCAGCGTTACATTTTGGAACTGCGGAATGGCCGGGAACAGAGGCGCTTTTGCTAAAGCATGAGCAACTTTTGCCAGTCTGTGCGCCACAACTGGCGACAGCGGCTGGCATAAGCGCACCCAGTGACATCCAGAAGTTACCTCTGTTGCATATTCAAACCCGGCCTCAGGCCTGGCGGGATTGGTTTGAGTCGCAAGGCATTGCGGTGTCGTCAGAAGATCTGGGTGGTACAATGTATGATCAATTCGCAACAATAACACAGGCTGCCTTGCACGGGCTTGGTGTCGCTTTGATGCCGGACTATCTGGTCGAGCAGGATGTGGCGACCGGCCGATTGATGGCCTTGCGCCCGCAACCGACCGAGGCAAAGGGCGCCTACTATCTGGTTTGGCCAAAGACAAAATCAAAGGATCCGGCTTTGCAGAAATTCCGCCACTGGCTCGAAGGCAAGGCGCAGCCTGAAGATCCGCTGCCAAGGTGACAGAAAAAAACGATAAAATAGGAGAACAGGCCCCAGTCGCAGCTCAGTCGGGGCCCGTTTTTATGTCATCCCAGGTCTATGTCATCCCAGGTCTATGTCATCCCAGGTTTATGTCATCCCAGGGCGTAGCCGGCACCACGTACCGTGCGGACGGGGTCGGCGCCGCCAAACTGGGTCAGCGCCTTGCGCAGGCGCCCAATATGGACATCAACCGTGCGGGTATCGACGTAGATATCACGCCCCCAAACCCGGTCCAAAAGCTGTTCACGGCTCCAGACCCTGCCCGGCTTTTCCATAAAGGTGGACAGAAGCCGAAACTCGGTCGGCCCCAGTTTCAGGGCATTTTCCGACCGGCTGACCTTATGCGTTTCCGCGTCCAACACGATATCGTCAAATTCAAGACGCACCCCCACAGTTGAGGGTCGCACCCGGCGCAGCTGCGTGCGCACACGCGCCATCAGCTCGATCACCGAATAGGGTTTCACCACATAGTCATCGGCACCGGTTTCCAGGCCGCGCACCTTATCGACCTCTTCCGAGCGTGCAGAAAGCATGATGATCGGAATATTGCGCGTCTCCGTGCGGGTCTTGAGCCGCCGACAGACCTCAATGCCACTCAGATTGGGCATCATCCAGTCGAGCACGATGATATCGGGCATGTCTTCATCGACCCGCAGCAGGCCCTCTTCGCCGTTCTCTGCGGTGATGACCCGAAACCCATCGGCCTCAAGATTGTAGGTCAGGACTTCACGTTGTGCCAATTCATCTTCGATGATCAGAACGGTTGGCTGATCGGCAGTCATTGATCAAACCTCCTGCGGCACAGTGGATGTGGTGTCGGCTTTGGGGCGCTCGTCCTCGGGGCGGTAGCCAGTCACCAGATAGATCAGCTCTTCCGAGATCGAGGTAACGTGATCGCCCATACGTTCGATATTTTTGGCGATGAAATGTAAATGCATACAAGGGGTTATGTTGCGCGGATCTTCCATCATATGGGTGAGGAATTCACGAAACAGCGCATTGTACATCTGATCCACTTCACGGTCGCGGGCGATGACATCTGCAGCAAGCTCAACATCGCGCTGAATGTAGGAATCCAACGCGTCTTTGAGCATCAGCTCCACTTCGCGCGCCATGCGCCGCAGCGCGGCGGCACTGTCGGAATTGTCTTGCCCCTGGATCAGCACGCCAGTTCGCTTGGCAATGTTTTTTGCATAGTCTCCAATGCGTTCCAGGTTGCCGGCAATCTTCATCACCGACAGAACAAGACGCAGATCTATCGCGGCGGGGGCCCGGATGGCGATGACGCGGGCGGCCTCTTCGTTGATCAGCTCTTCCAGAGCATCAATCGCCTTGTCGCGGCCGCGGACCTGTTGTGCCAGCTCTTCATCGCGGGTTTCCAGTGCGCGCGCCGAGTCAATGATTGCGGCCTCAACCAAACCACCCATCTTCATGATATGGGCCTGGATGGCTTCGAGATCCCGATCAAAGGCGGAGGCAATATGTTGTTCTACCATGGTAATTTCCTCTGTGGGACTAGCCGATACGGCCGGTAATATAGCTCTCGGTGCGGGGATCTTCGGGATTGGTAAAGATCTGTCCGGTGGGGCCAAATTCAACCAGATTTCCCAGGTGGAAAAAGGCCGTTTTCTGGCTGACCCGCGCGGCCTGCTGCATTGAATGGGTCACGATAACCACGGAAAAGCTGGCGCGCAGCTCGTCGATCAGCTCTTCGACCTGGGCAGTCGCAATGGGGTCCAGCGCCGAGCAGGGCTCGTCCATCAGCAGGACTTCTGGCTCGGTCGCGATGGCACGCGCAATGCACAAACGCTGCTGTTGTCCACCCGAAAGCCCGGTGCCAGGTGCATCAAGCCGGTCTTTTACCTCGTCCCAGATCGCAGCGCGACGCAGGGATTTCTCAACGATTTCATTCATTTCCGCCTTGTTACGGGCCAGGCCGTGGATCCGGGGCCCATAGGAGACATTGTCATAAATGGATTTCGGAAAGGGGTTTGGTTTTTGAAAGACCATCCCCACCTTGGCGCGCAGCTGCACCGGATCTACACGTTTGTCATAGATGTCTTCACCGTCCAAAAGGATGTCACCTGTGACGCGGCAAATGTCAATTGTGTCATTCATCCTATTGATACAACGCAAGAAAGTTGACTTGCCGCAGCCTGACGGTCCGATAAAGGCCGTGACGGTATTGGCGTCGATCTCTACGTTCACGTCCTTAATGGCATGGGTCTCACCATAGTAGACATTGACGTTGCGCGCGGCGATTTTGGTTGTCGTTGTGTTCAAGGCTTTATCCATCATATTCATGGTGTTCATATCCTCACCTCCAGCTACCAGCGGCGTTCAAAGCGGCGGCGCAGGATCACAGCCACCGTATTCATGGTTACAAGAAAGAGCAAAAGGATGATGATACCGCCCCAGGCGCGCTCATAAAACGCCGGGTCGGCCCGTTTGGCCCATTCGTAGATCTGAGCAGGCATTGCAGAGTTTGGCGACAGCAGACCTTCGGAAATGGTTTCCGGTGCATTCGAGGCAATGAAGCCGACCATCCCGATCAGCAGCAGCGGCGCGGTTTCCCCCAGCGCCTGTGCCAGGCCAATAATGGTCCCGGTCAGAATACCAGGCGCGGCCAGAGGCAGAACATGGTGAAAAACCGATTGCATCTTGGAGGCACCAACCCCCAGTGCAGCATCGCGGATAGACGGTGGCACCGCCTTGAGCGACGCACGGGTCGAGATGATAATCGTTGGCAGGGTCATCAGGGTCAGCACCAGGCCACCAACCAGCGGCGCCGACATAGGCAGGTGCATATAGTTGATAAAGACCGCAAGCCCCAGGATGCCATAGACAATCGACGGCACGGCCGCGAGATTGGCGATATTCACCTCAATAACATCCGTCATCCAGTTTTTTGGCGCAAATTCCTCAAGGTAAATTGAGGCAGCAACACCGATCGGCAGAGCCAGTGCCAGAACCACCAGCATCATGAAAAGGGACCCCATCATGGAGACCCCCATGCCGGCGGCCTCGGGCCGTTGATCAGAGGCATCAGAGCCGAGGATGAAGTCGAGATTGAACGATTTTTCGATAACGCCGGCTGCGACCAGCGCATCTACCAGATCCAGCTGTTCCGGCGATATATTCTTATCGTTTTCAATGCTTTCTCGTGTGACTCTGCCTTTAAGATAGCCATCTACCCGGCTTTGCGCCAAAAAGCGAAATTCGACCGTTTTGCCAATCTGGTCGGGGTTGGCGAGAACAAAGGCGCGCAGCTGTGCGACAGCACTCTTGGACAATAGCCCCGCCAGTTCTTTGGACTTCAGACCCGTTTGCAGGCCCAGCCCGTCAACAGTCTCTTTCATCGCGCTTTTGACAATTGGCGCGTAGCCAAAGGTCGTAACCTTCTTAATATCCTCAATATTTCGTTGACCCGATTTGTCCAGCTTGCTCTCTAAGAGCTCAACATTCAGGGTGACAAACGTTTGTTGGAACGCGCCGGCCCCGCGGCTCACGATTGTGGTGACCAGCACCAACAGCATGATCAGACCAACAGAAATGGCGGCTATGCCATAGGCCTTAAACCGTTTTTCAGCAGCGTTTCGTTTCTTGGTGCGCTGGTTGAGGGTAAGAAGCGAGCTCTTAGGTGCTGCAGCTTGGTTCGGGGATGAGCTGAGATCGGTCATTAGTCGTACTGCTCCCGGTATTTGCGCACAATATAAAGCGCCAGGACGTTAAGGCCCAAAGTGAGGACAAAGAGGGACAGGCCGAGGGCAAAGGCGACCAGTGTTTCGGGGCTGGCAAAGTCGGTATCGCCGGTCAGCTGACTGACAACACGGGTGGTGATTGTTGTCATGGATTCAAAGGGATTGGCCGAGAACTTGGCGATGGCACCTGCCCCCATAACCACGATCATGGTTTCACCAATCGCGCGCGACGCGGCCAGCAGGATTGCACCGACAATACCGGGCAGCGCTGCCGGCAGAACCACTTGCCGGACGGTCTCGGATTTGGTGGCCCCCAGACCCAATGATCCATCCCGCAGCGATTGCGGCACGGCATTGATGATGTCGTCTGACAGCGAGGACACAAATGGGATCAACATGATCCCCATCACAACGCCCGCAGTCAGAACCGAGGTGGCGCCGCTCATCCAGTTGAGGCCCAACACCCCGTCTTCGCCCTGACCAAACAGTTTGAGCAACAAGGGCCCAACCGTCAGCAAGGCAAACAAGCCGTAGACGATGGTCGGGATCCCCGCGAGGATTTCCAGCAGCGGCTTTGCAAAGGCCCGCACCGTGGAGCCTGCATATTCCGACAGATAGATCGCAGCAAACAGCCCAACAGGCACCGCCACCATCAGCGCGATTGCAGAGATATAGAGTGTGCCCCACAACAGCGGCAACATCGACAACTCGCTGTCACCGCGAAAATTTGGCGCCCAGGTGCTGCCAAAGAAAAAGTCAGACCAGGCGTGTAGGCCAAAAAAGTTCACGGTTTCAAACAGCATGGACAAGACAATGCCCAGCGTGGTGAGGATCGCCAGCGAGGCCGCCAGCACCAGCAGCGCCAGCATGCCGCGCTCCACAACGTTTCGCGCACGAAACTCTTTGTGGGAATTGCGGTACGCCAGAGCAAACCCAACAAGCGCCAGCAAGAGCGTCACAGCGGTCATCGCTGTTGATCCGCTGCTCGACAGCTTGCGATAGCTCTGTGCGGCCTGCAGCACCTCAGGGCGCACTTCAGAACCCAGAGCGACACCAACAGAGCCAAGAGTGGCGCGGATATCACTGGTTTCACTATCCAGTGTAGTCGACTGTTTCTTCGTCAGAACTTTCTGAGAAACCAGCTCATCAAGACCTTCTGCCAGGCGCCGCACATCGCTCATCACCAGGCCGATGCTGGTGTTTTCGGGGATCAACTCCTGCGGCAGGGTTGCTGCAACCCGGTTTTCAATCACAATCGGCTGGGCCAAAAGCCAGATCACCAGAGTGAGCAGGGCTGGAATGGCCACGCTCATCGCGACATTGGCCCCATAGTATATTGGCAGAGAATGCAAATCACGCGGGTTGCCCTGCGCAGATGTCAGGGCGCGGCGGCGCCCCAGCCAAAAGCCAAGCGCGGTAAACGCCAGCAAGACGACGACAAGCCAGAATATTGGCATCAAGAGCTCCGGTATAGCAGCAGCAGGAAGATGGTGCTGGATCTGGTCCAGAAACATGACTGGGGCGAATAGACCCGCCCCAGCCTTACGTAATTTGCCGGGGGCTTTAGGAGTTGCCGCCCATTGTGGTTTCGTTTGCAACGGCTTCCTGGGTCATGTTCAACTCAGGATCGGCAACCAGACCGTATTCGGAAAGAGGTCCGTCAGCGCCGGCAACTTCGTCAGAGATGAAGAACTCAGCATATTCTTTCAGGCCGGGGATCACACCGATGTGGGCTTTCTTGACGTAAAAGTACAGCGGGCGCGACACAGGGTATTCGCCGGTTGCGATGCTCTCGGTCGAGGGCACGATACCGGACATGGTTGCGACCTGCAGCTTGTCGGTGTTGTTCTCATAAAACGCTAGACCAAAGACGCCGATGCCGTCCTTGTTGCTTTCGATGCGGGCAAGGGTCTCGGTGTAGTCGCCGTCGATGTCGACCGAACGACCATCGGTGCGCAGCGAAATACAGGCTTTCTCGGCGGCTTTCTTTTGCGCCTTAGCGCTGTCACCTTCAGAATGGGCCAGCAGGTGTTCAAAGGCGCCGGTGGCTTCACAGCCGGCCAGGATTACTTTGTCTTCAAACACTTCACGGGTGCCGTGCTTGGTGCCTGGAATAAAGGCCTGAATGTCCTGCGCCGGGAAGGCAGGGTTTACATCGGCCCAGGTCTTGTTTGGATTGGCAACCATTTTGCCATCAACCATGATCTCGTTGGACAGGGCCAGGAACCAATCGGTTGGGGTGAATTCAAAGGCATTTCCTTTGATGTCGCTGGCAAAGACAATACCGTCATAGCCGATGCGCACTTCGATGATGTCGGTCACGCCGGCATCGGCGCAGGCTGCCAGCTCTTTGGCTTTGATGCGGCGTGAGGCGTTTGCCACGTCGATGGTGTTTTCGCCAACACCTTCGCAGAACCGTTTGAGACCAGCCGAAGAGCCGCCCGATTCAACAACCGGCGTTGGGAAGTCAAAGTTTTCGCCAAAGGCTTCGGCTACGATGGAGGCATAGGGCAGAACTGTCGAGGAGCCCGCGACCTGAACCTGGTCACGTGCTGTGGCGGCAGTCGCCGTAGCGGCGGCGATGGTCAGGGCAGAAGCGGTCAGTTTCACAAAGGACATTGGAGTCTCCATGAGGTTTAAAATGTGTGACCATCTTCGTGATGATCATGCGCCCCTCGTAAAAGGCTGGCATGAGGCTTTTGTGACACCTG
This sequence comes from Phaeobacter sp. SH40, assembly GCA_965641885.1. Classification (GTDB taxonomy): domain Bacteria; phylum Pseudomonadota; class Alphaproteobacteria; order Rhodobacterales; family Rhodobacteraceae; genus Pseudophaeobacter. Next base: position 2,112,822 of record OZ282574.1, read on the forward strand.
TGTAACAGCTGTATGACAAAATCCGGTATGGCTCGTAAAATGTCACAAAAATCCGGCTCTGGCTTAACCTTTGCTCCTTTTCTCTGCGCCCTCCGCGGGATTTCTATTACTGCCCGTCAGGTCCCAGTTATGGAACAGGGTTCAGGCCAAAGTAGAAAACGGCGCAGAGGCCGCGCTACTGTGCCAGCGGGAGGGTAACGGAAAAACACGCACCCTGCCCCAGGTCACTTTGCACCCGAAACCTGCCCCGGTGACGATTCACGATATGCTTGACGATGGCCAGCCCCAGCCCGGTGCCGCCTTTCTCGCGCGAGCGGTGGTTGTCGGCGCGATAAAAGCGCTCGGTCAGACGTGGCAAATGAATGGCATCAATGCCAGGGCCATTGTCGATCACCTGCACCCGCACGGCCGCAGCCCGCAAGGAGGGGTCGCGGTCCAGCAGCTCCAAGGTCACCTCAACCCGGTCACCGCCGTACTTTATGGCGTTCTCAACGAGGTTTATAAAGACCTGCAGCAGTTGGTCAGGATCGCCGGTAATCAACACCGGATCATCTGGCGGTGTGAAGATTAGTGTAACGCCCCCCGCCTCTGCCAGCGGCTGCATGGTTTTAAGGGTCGAGGAAAGATGCGCCACAAGGTCCAGCTCTTCTGTTGGACGGATGCGTTCTTTGCTCTCAACCCGGTTGAGGGACAGCAGATCGCCCACAAGCCGGTTCATGCGGCTGGCCTCGGCCTCCATGATCGCCAAAAACCTGTCCCGCGCTGCCGGATCATCCCGTGCAGCCCCACGCAGCGTCTCGATAAAGCCCATCAGCGCCGTGAGCGGCGTGCGCAGCTCATGGCTGACATTGGCGACAAAATCACGCCGCATCTGGTTGGCCTGCTCCCGGTCTGTCACATCAGAAAAAGTGATCAGAACCGCGCCCCCCTCAACCGCTCCAATGCCTTCGATGTAGCGCAGCGTCACCTCATAGGTGGTATCCTGCGCGCCGTTATTGGAGAGATGTCTGGTATTGCGGCTTTTGCGATCCGCAAGGCATGTTTCAATGGCACCAGTGACACCAGGCTGACGCAAGATCGTGGCAAAATGACGCCCCAGAATCTGTTGTCCCAGCAGCGCACGCCCCGCCGTATTGGCTCCGATGAACCGCTCGGTCTGATCCACCAGGACGCAGGGCAATGGAATGGCCTCAAGAAAACCAGCGATTATCTCTTGTTGCATGCCACTCTCCAATTGCGATCCAAACGCCCTAGCAGGCGAATGTAAACGTGACGTGGCAGTTTGCCCCGCTTTTGCCAGTGGCTCCAGTATTGGCTAGCTCAGCACAGATCAGCTGCGCTCAAACCTCGCGCATCTCGTCGCGAAACCGGCGCATGTTCTCCTGGTAGTGAACCGCACTGAGGGTCAGGACCTGCACCTGTGCCTCGGAGACCTCACGCACCACTTTGCCGGGCGCTCCCATCACCAGAGAGTTGTCGGGGATGACCTTGTTTTCAGTGATCAAAGCCCCGGCGCCAATCAGGCAGTTTTTGCCGATTTTGGCGCCATTCAACACGGTGGCCCCCATGCCAATGAGGCTGTTTTCCCCAATGGTGCAGCCGTGCAGCATGACCTTATGGCCAATGGTGCAGTTTTTGCCGACGGTCAGCGCAAAGCCCGCATCAACGTGCATGACCACATTTTCCTGCACGTTTGATCCTTCGCAGATGCGGATCTCTTCGTGGTCGGCACGCAGGGTACAGCCGAACCAGACCGAGGCGCCGGCCTCAAGCACCACTTGTCCGACCAGATTGGCATCCGGTGCCACCCAGGTATCATCGTGAAGCTGCGGCTGATGCGCACCAAGGGCATATATTGTCATGACATTTCCTCAAATTGGCTTTGCAAGACACGCACGTGATCCACTAGGCGCGGCTGTTGAATACGCCGCAGACGAGTGGCGGTGATCACGGTTTTTAGCGCCTCCTCAGTGGCGTCCAGGTCATCATTGATCAAGACATGGTCATAGCTTCCCCAGTGGCTGATCTCGTCCCAGCTTTTTTCCATCCGCCGTTTGATGGTATCTGCATCATCCTGACCACGGCTTTCCAGCCGGCGGCGCAGCTCGGTGATGGAGGGCGGCAACAAAAAGATCGACAGGGTGTGCTGACCCAGTTCCGAGTTGCGAATTTGCTGGGCCCCCTGCCAGTCAATATCAAACAACACATCCTGTCCGTTCTCGATGGCCTGACGCACCGGACCCTTGGGGGAGCCGTAGAAGTTGCCGAAAACATGCGCATGCTCCAGCATTTCGCTTTCGGTGACGGCCGTCTTAAAATCCTCGACCGAGACAAAATGATAGTCTTGCCCGTCGAGCTCGCCGGGGCGCGGGTTGCGCGTGGTGGCAGAGACTGAAAAGCTGATACTGTTGTCCCAGCTGCGCAAGCGCTTTGCCAGAGTGGATTTGCCCGCGCCGGATGGCGAGGACAGGATGATCAATAGGCCACGCCGATCTGCCATCATGTCGTCTCCTTTGGAGTTACTCAATATTCTGCACTTGTTCGCGCATTTGGTCGATCACTGCTTTCAACTCTAGACCAACCGAGGTCAAGTCACTGTTCAGCGCCTTTGAACACAGAGTATTGGCCTCGCGATTAAATTCCTGCATCAGGAAATCCATCTTGCGACCTACAGCGCCCCCCTTGTCGAGCAGCTCCTGCGCGGCGCTCACATGGGCTGCCAGCCGGTCAATTTCCTCGGTCACATCAGATTTAACCGCCAGCATCGCTAGCTCAAGTGCTACGCGATTGGCATCTACGCCGTCCGCATTGTCCAGAACGCGGGCGAGATTGGCCCTCAGCGCCTCGGCGACCAGAGGTTTGCGCGCCTCAGCCCGGGTTGCTGCCAATTGCGTCAGACGGCTCACCTCTCCCAGCTGATCCTGCAAGATCTGTGTCAGGGCTGCCCCTTCCGCTTCACGCATTTGAACGAATTGTGACAAAAGGCTTTCGAATTCCTTTTGCAACACCGCAACCAAAGGTGCTGGATCATCTTCGCTGACGGTCGCCTCCAACACTCCCCGAATTGACAGCAGATCCGCGCCGGAGGTCACAGACAGATCAACCCCTGCAGACTGCGCTAGTGCTTCGGCTTCGGCCAGGGCCACGAGCACAGAGCTGAGCAAAGGCTTGTTCAGCGTCAGCGTGTCGGCGCTGTCCTCTCCGCGGCTGATGCGCAGACCTAAGGACACATTGCCCCGCGCCAGTTTAGCCCCCATAGCCCGGCGCAGATGCGCCTCTAACCCGTCCAGCCAGTCCGGAACCCGCAGACGCAGATCAAGCCCCTTGGCGTTGACCGAGCGCATTTCCCAGCTCCAGCTATGAACCCCAAATGAGCCCTGCCCCGAGGCAAAGCCCGTCATGCTTCGATTTTTCATAAACCCATCCCTTTCCGGCCTCCAGGTGTCATAAAGCAGGATTCCCAGTGGTTCGTCAGCAGAGCTGATATACGCAAAAGGATAGGGGCGTATCCGAAGGTGTTAACCATTGCTTTAAATTTTAGTCCAAATTTGAATAACATTGTGTCATGTTAACTGTGAGGTAACCATCTACACGGTACAAATAAGGCAGTCGACAGATTGTGTTGCGTACTCGATGGCCAGTGCCCGAACAACGTAAGGAAAAGCACATGTTTTTTGGCGGTAGCAAAAATTCAGAGCAGGAAAAGGGGCACAACAAGGTGGTTCCCATGACTAATTTCCGTAACACCGTTCCGGTATCGCCGATGCGTCAGGCCGAAGCCTATTGGACTGCACTGCGTCGCGGTGATGACGTTCCAAACCGGTCCCAAATTGATCCACGCGGTCTTGAGAATATCCTGTCTCAGACTTTCATTCTTGAGCGCGTCGCCCCCGGCATCGCCCGTTTCCGGCTCGCTGGCCAAAAGGTCAATGAAATGGCAGGCATGGAAGTGCGTGGCATGCCAGTCACCGCCTTCTTTACCCCGGACGCCCGCAAACAAATGAGTGCTGCGCTGGAGCATATGTTTGAATCTCCTGCCATTGTTGAGATCGAAATGCACACAGAGCCATCGCGGATGCGTGGTCGCCGTGACGCCCGCATGCTGCTGCTGCCACTGCGCAGCGATCTGGGCGATGTGAGCCGGGCGCTGGGGGTCTTTATCTCTGAGGGCAATCCAACCAAGACCTCGCAGCGCTTTGGCATCACGTCGATCGAAATGCGCGCCGTTGGTAAAGCTGCGGATGATACCGCGTTCAAGGCCAAGCCGCGCAGCCCCGAAGAGGTCAACACACCAAATCCTGCCTTTGCAGAAATGCAGTCTCGTATGAAAACGGAGACCTCCATCTTGCAGGAAGCCCGTGATCTGGCAAGCCGAAAATCAGCAAAACCAGCCCGCGACACCGCGCGCAACGATGCAAAAAATAAAGCAAAATCAGGACATTTGCGTCTGGTCTCCAGCCGCGACTAACGTCCCCGTTAGCGACAATTTTAGTCTGTTTCTAGTCTATTTGGTCATAGTCTAGTTACCAGCGCCCCGCGGAAGAATTCCCGGGGCGTTTCCCGTTTTGGTAGGTCTTCAAACCGCAAAAATAAGAAAAACCCGCTCCGAAACAACGGAGCGGGTTTGTTTTAATTGCCTTGCTCCAGTGCCTTAGCTGGCTTCGGCGGTCCGGGCCTGACGTTCGCTGCGCAGCGATGACAGCTCTTCAGCCACCAAAAAGGCCAGTTCCAGAGACTGACTTGCATTGAGACGCGGGTCACAGGCGGTGTGATAGCGATCGCTCAGGTTTTCATCCGTCACGTCCCGCACGCCGCCGGTGCATTCCGTCACATCCTGCCCGGTCATCTCAAAGTGCACGCCGCCAGGGATGGTGCCTTCGGCGGTATGAACCGCAAAGAAGTCCTGCACTTCACGCAGCACGCTTTCAAACGGCCGGGTTTTGTAGCCAGTGGAGGATTTGACAGTGTTGCCATGCATCGGATCACAAACCCAGGTGACCTTGGCGCCTTCTTCTTCAACCGCCTTGACCAGACGAGGCAGGTGCTCTGCCACCTTTCCAGCCCCAAAACGCGCGATCAGCGTCAGACGCCCCTCTTCGTTTTCCGGATTGAGACGCCGCATCAGAACTTTCAAATCATCAGCGCTGGTGGTGGGGCCGCATTTCATACCAATCGGGTTCAGAACCCCGCGGCAAAACTCGACATGTGCACCATCTGGCTGACGGGTGCGATCGCCGATCCACAACATGTGGCCAGAGCCAGCCAGCCATTTCCCGGAGGTAGAATCGAGACGGGTCAGAGCCTCTTCATATTCCAGCAACAAGCCTTCGTGACTGGTATAAAACTCAACAGTTTGAAGCGCATGCGAGGCGTCGTTGTTAACGCCTGCGGCCCGCATGAAGTCCAGCGTGTCGGTGATCCGATTGGCCATTTCACGATAGGTCTGCGCCTTTTCGCCTTCGGTAAAGCCCAGGGTCCAGGCGTGGACCTGATTCACATCGGCATAGCCGCCGGTTGAAAACGCCCGCAAAAGGTTCAGGGTCGCCGCCGCCTGCGTGTAGGCCTGCAGCATCCGGCTGGGATCTGGAATGCGCGAGGATTCGGTAAAGGCGAGATCATTGATGATATCGCCACGATAGCTTGGCAGCTCGACACCGTTAATGGTCTCTGTCGGCGCACTGCGGGGTTTTGCAAACTGGCCAGCCATGCGGCCGACCTTGATCACGGGAACCTTGGCGCCATAGGTCAGAACCATGGCCATCTGCAGCATCACCTTAAAGGTGTCACGAATGGCGTCAGCACTGAATTGTTCAAAGCTTTCAGCGCAATCGCCGCCCTGCAACAGAAAGGCTTCACCGCGTCCGGCGGCTGCCAGATGCTGTTTCAAACGCCGCGCTTCTCCGGCAAAGACCAGTGGCGGATAGTTTGAAAGCTGTGCCTCAACGGTCCCGAGGGCCGCAGCATCAGTATAGTCGGGCATCTGAACGCGGGGTTTGTTGCGCCAGGTCGATTTTTGCCACTCACTCATAGCTTTTCTCCGCTTAAGAGGTCTCAATAGTAGAACGGAAGCCATCTATACAAAACCGCACCCACTGTGACCAGTTTTGATTTTCCCCCTCTTGACCCTGCGACAAACCTATGAGCACGGTTTTCCAGTCTCACACGGGACTGACTTCCTGCAAGTTTCTCCCGGTGCATTCAAAACCAGCCAAGGATGTGCCTCATGCAAGCGCAAAGCAAACCGACAGAATTGAGCAAAAATGTCGGCCAGCCCAAACATTATGTGTTTGTTTTAATGGATAGATTTTCCATGCTTTCTTTTGCGTCGTCCATTGAATGCCTGCGGATCGCAAACCGGATGGCCGGGCGCAAAATCTATAGCTGGACCCTGTTGGGAGAAGGTGGTGAAAACGTAACCTGCTCGGCTGGGACGACCTTTGCGGTGGATGGTGATCTTTGCGAATTGCAACGCGACGACACGATTCTGGTGTGTTCCGGTGTGGATGTGCAAAGCGCCACCAGTAAAAAGCTGCTCGCCTGGCTGCGCCGCGAGGCCCGTAAAGGCGTGGTGGTTGGCGGTCTGTGTACCGCCTCGTATGTACTGGCAAAAGCAGGGCTTTTGGATGGGAAACGTGCGACAATCCACTGGGAAAATACCGATAGCTTTGCAGAAGAGTTCGAAGACGTGACCCTGACGAAATCTGTTTTTGTTATTGATAACAACAGGCTGTCCACCGCAGGCGGCACCTCTTCTATTGATTTGATGCTGAAGCTGCTGGCCAATGATCTTGGTGAGGATCTGGCGAATTCTGTCGCGGATCAGCTGATTTACTCCTCGATCCGCACCGATCAGGACACCCAGCGCCTGTCCATTCCGACCCGCATTGGCGTGCGCCACCCAAAGCTTTCGATGGTTGTCCAGATGATGGAAGCCAATATCGAGGAGCCAATCAGCCCCTCGGTTCTGGCGCAGGACGTCAGCATGTCGACTCGTCAACTGGAACGCCTGTTTCGCCGCTATCTGAACCGCAGTCCAAAACGCTACTACATGGAGCTTCGGCTGCAAAAGGCGCGAAATCTGTTGATGCAAACCGATATGAGCGTGATCAATGTGGCGCTGGCCTGCGGTTTTGCGTCGCCATCGCATTTCTCAAAGTGTTACCGGTCACACTATGACACCACGCCCTACAGGGAGCGCGGCAGCAAGTCTGGCACTTTGTGATTCTGGCACTTTGTGATTCTGTTGCCGCCCCTGAACGGCTGACCTCAGCCTTATGTTAGCCAGAAACGGCTTAGCTTCGCCTGATGGAAATGGTTGTCTGCAGCTTTTCCCGGATTATTTTCTGCCTCGTCATGCACCTTGCTGATATGAGCAAAGGCATGCCTTGAGACCCGCGACCTCAATCCTGTCATCACTCCAGTGACGTTGATTTTCCTTTTATGCTTCAATGTGATGAGCCTGCCTTTAACTGGGTAGCCGCTATGCGTTTTCGGCAATCCTGAATGTGAAATCCGACCTTGTTGATTTTGTCCAAAGCTCCGGGCCACTCATGGGTGCGACAAAATCGCCAATGCCTGCTTCCCCTATAGCGCCGAACCCTGTAGAGCATCCGCCTCATCAGGCTAGCCAAAGGGGCTGGTCCAAAAACGAGAACAGGCGGTTTGCAGAATGCTGTTCCGGGTGAAGGGACTTTTCTTTTCAAAGCTCCTTGCCTAGGGTTCTATACGAACACGCTTGTTCCAAAAACTGGGAGATAAACGATGAAAAAATTGATGATGGCCACTGCGGCTCTCGCCCTGACTGCTGGCACCGCCTACGCGGGTGGCCACGGCAAGGAAGTAAAACTCGGCGTCCTCTTGGGCTATACCGGCCCAATTGAATCCCTGACCCCTGCGATGGCAGCTGCTGCTGAAATGGCGATGGAAGAGGTCACCAAATCCGGCAAGCTGCTCGACAGCGCCACTGTGACCCCGATCCGTGCCGACACAGGCTGCATTGATAACGGCCTCGCAGTTGCAAACGGTGAAAAGCTGATCGCTGAAGGCGTCAACGGTATCATCGGTGGTGACTGTTCCGGTGTGACCGGCGCAATCCTGCAAAACGTGGCTATTCCAAACGGCATGGTCATGGTGTCCCCTTCGGCCACCTCGCCCGGCCTGACCACCATGGAAGACAACGGATTGTTCTTCCGCACCTCGCCGTCAGATGCACGTGAAGGCGAAGTCATGGCAATGGTTCTGCAAGAGCGCGGCATCAAGGAAATCGCGCTGACCTATACCAACAACGACTATGGTAAGGGGCTTGCCGACGCCATTCAGACGTCTTTTGAAAAAGTTGGCGGCAAAATTACCATCGTTGCGGCCCATGAGGACGGCAAAGGCGACTACTCTGCAGAAGTTGCGTCGCTGGCCTCTGCTGGTGGTGATATTCTGGTTGTTGCCGGCTATCTGGACCAGGGCGGTCTTGGCATCATTCAGTCCTCGCTCGACTCTGGCGCGTTTGACACCTTTGGTCTGCCCGGTGGCATGATCGGTGACAGCCTGCCCAAAAACGTCGGCTCGGATCTGGATGGCTCTTACGGTCAGATCGCCGGGTCAGACAGCAAAGGCGCTGAAATCTTTGCAGCCCAAGCAAAAGAGCTCGGCTTTGACGGAACCTCAGCCTATGCCTCTGAATCCTATGATGCTGCGGCGCTGATCATGCTGGCCATGCAGGCCGCAAACTCCACCGATCCAGCCGAGTACGGCTCAAAGATCATGGATGTGGCCAACGCTCCGGGTGAAGTGATCAACCCAGGCGATCTCGGCAAAGCACTGGAGCTGATCAAAGCGGGTAAAGACGTTGATTATCAAGGTGCCACGGGCGTTGAGCTGATTGGCCCCGGTGAGAGCGCAGGCTCCTACCGTGAAATCGAAGTCAAAGACGGCATGAACACAACTGTGCGTTTCCGCTGATCCTTCGCTTTAGGATCCATCTAGCACCGAACAGCCCGGGTTTTGCCCGGGCTGTTCCAAATTTGAAAGCCATAAAATAATGGCAGGGGATGAAATGATATGATCGTCGTCGAGGACTTGCACAAGCACTTCGGCGGGTTCCACGCGGTTGACGGCGCTTCGCTTGAAATCGCCAAGGGCTCCATAACCGGTTTGATCGGGCCAAACGGCGCGGGAAAAACCACTCTTTTCAATGTGATCGCAGGCGTTCTTCCACCCACATCCGGGCGTGTGACCATGGATGGGGAAGACATAACTGGCCTTGCGCCGCATGAGTTGTTTCACAAAGGCTTGCTGCGCACGTTCCAGATCGCGCATGAGTTTTCTTCGATGACCTGTCGTGAGAACCTGATGATGGTTCCCGGCGCGCAGTCGGGTGAGAGCCTGTGGAACACTTGGTTTGGCCGCAAGCGCATCGCCGAGGAGGAACGTGCCCTGCGCGCCAAGGCCGATGAGGTGCTTGAGTTCCTGACCATCAGCCATATTGCTGACTTGCGGGCTGGCGAAGTCTCTGGCGGGCAGAAAAAGCTGCTGGAACTGGGCCGCACCATGATGGTGGATGCCAAGATCGTCTTTCTCGACGAGGTCGGCGCCGGCGTGAACCGGACCTTGCTGTATACTATTGCTGACGCCATCAAGCGCCTCAATGAGGAGCGTGGCTACACCTTTGTGGTGATTGAGCACGACATGGAATTCATTGGACGCCTGTGTGATCCGGTGATCTGCATGGCCGAGGGCAAAAAACTGGCTGAGGGTTCCCTGGCCGAGATAAAAGCCAACGAACAGGTCATTGAGGCCTATTTGGGCACTGGTCTGAAGAATAAAGACAAGTTGGAGAAGACCTGATGAAGGCACCAACGACGTATGGGGGCTCTGCCCCCGCCGCTGCGCGGCACCCCCGAGGTATTTTTTGCAAAGTGAATAAGGGAGGCGCGCATGTCTGAACCCTTTTTGATCGGCGACAGCATGACCGGAGGATACGGCAAGGGGCCGGATATTCTGCATGACTGTACCATCGCTGTGAATCCCGGCGAGATTGCCGTGATCGTAGGCCCCAACGGGGCAGGTAAATCCACCGCCATGAAAGCCGTCTTTGGTATGCTGAATGTGCGTTCAGGCGCTGTGCGTCTGGGCGGTGAAGACATCACCAGCCTCAGCCCACAGGATCGGGTCATCAAAGGCATGGGGTTTGTGCCGCAAACCAGTAATATCTTCACCTCGATGACGGTGGAAGAGAACCTGGAGATGGGCGCCTTTATCCGCACCGATGACATCCGCGAAACCATGGAGCAGGTTTATGACCTCTTTCCTATCTTACGCGAAAAACGCAACCAGCCTGCGGGAGAGCTATCTGGCGGGCAACGTCAGCAGGTCGCCGTGGGGCGCGCGCTGATGACCAAGCCCAAGGTTCTGATGCTCGATGAGCCCACCGCGGGTGTTTCGCCCATCGTGATGGACGAGTTGTTTGACCGCATTATCGAGGTGGCCCGTACCGGGCTGCCCATTCTGATGGTGGAACAAAACGCCAAGCAAGCGCTTGAGATTGCAGACAAAGGCTATGTCCTTGTGCAGGGGCGCAATGCCTATACTGGCACCGGACAAGAGCTTTTGGCCGATCCCGAAGTGCGCAAATCGTTTTTGGGGGGCTGATCAATGGATTTCCTCAACGCCCTGGTGGCGCTTACCAACTTTGTAATGATCCCGGCGGTGGCCTATGGCAGCCAGCTGGCGCTTGGCGCCCTTGGGGTGACGCTGATCTATAGCATCCTGCGGTTCTCGAACTTTGCCCATGGTGACACCATGGCCTTTGGCACCATGATGACCATTCTGGTCACCTGGCTGTTCCAGTCCTGGGGGATTGGCTTTGGACCACTTCCGACGGCCCTTTTGGCGCTGCCCTTTGGTATCTTGGCAACTATGGCGCTGGTGCTGGCCACGGATCGCGCTGTTTACAAGTTTTACCGCGAACAAAGGGCTAAGCCGGTTGTTTTTGTCATGGTCTCCCTTGGTGTGATGTTCATGATGAACGGTCTGGTGCGTTTTGTCATTGGCCCCGGCGATCAACGCTTTAGCGATGGCGAGCGCTTTATCATCAAGGCCCGCGCCTTTAAGAAGATGACCGGCCTCAGCGAAGGTCTGGCGATCAAAACCACCCAGGGCATCACCGTTGTGACCGCCATCGTTGTTGTGGCTATCCTGTTCTGGTTTCTCAATAAAACACGCACGGGTAAATCCATGCGGGCCTATTCCGACAACGAAGATCTGGCCCTTTTGTCGGGCATAAACCCCGAACGGGTGGTGATGTATACTTGGCTGATCGTCGCCACACTGGCGACCATTGCCGGGGTGCTTTATGGTCTCGACAAGAGCTTTAAACCCTTCACCTATTTCCAGCTGCTGTTGCCGATCTTTGCCTCCGCCATTGTGGGCGGGCTGGGCAGTCCGCAAGGCGCGATTGCCGGCGGCTTTATCATCGCCTTTTCCGAGGTGACGATCACCTATGCCTGGAAAAAGGTGCTGGGCTACCTGATGCCGGAGGGCCTTGAGCCTGACAGTCTGGTGCAGCTTCTCAGCACGGACTACAAATTCGCGGTCTCCTTTGCGATCCTGATCATTGTCCTTCTGTTCAAGCCAACAGGGCTCTTCAAAGGGAAATCGGTATGACTGACACTATGAAACACAGCCTGATGTTTGTCGCAGTGGGGGTCCTGATCCTGCTCGAAGGCCTGACGGACTGGAGCTTTTTCTCCGGGTCCTGGAACTCCTCGCTGGTGATCCTGAACATGGGGCTGATTTCGGCCATAATGGCGCTTGGGGTCAACCTGCAGTGGGGCTTTGCCGGGTTGTTTAACGTCGGCATCATGGGCTTTACCGCTCTTGGCGGCCTTGCCGTTGTTCTCACCTCAACGGCGCCGACGCCCGGCGCCTGGAGTGCGGGTGGGCCGACAATCCTGATGGCCATGGTCATGGGGGCCCTGACCGTTGTCTCGGCTGTCGCGGCCAACCGTATGCTGCCAAAGGGTCGTCTGCGCGCACTGGTAACGCTTGCGATCCTTGTGGTCGGATTTGTTATCTATCGGGCGCTGTTTGACCCTGCTGTTGAGGCGGTTGAATCTATCAATCCTGCCATATCGGGCAATATCGGAGGGCTTGGCTGGCCGGTGCTGCTGTCCTGGCCTGTGGGAGGCCTTCTGGCTGCCGGAGCCGCCTGGCTGATTGGCAAGACTGCGCTGGGTCTGCGCTCTGACTATCTGGCGATTGCCACGCTGGGCATTGCCGAGATCATCATCGCCGTCCTCAAAAACGAAGACTGGCTGTCGCGCGGCGTGAAAAACGTCGTGGGCCTGCCGCGTCCCCTGCCCTTTGAGGTCGATTTGCAGAATGATCCCGGCTTTGTCGAACGTGCCGCCGGGTTGGGGATGGATCCCGTGCTTGCCTCTACGCTCTATGTAAAGCTGGGCTATGCGGCACTGTTTGCTGTGGTACTGATTGCCCTGTTGTGGATGGCGCAGATGGCGCTCAAAAGCCCCTGGGGGCGGATGATGCGTGCGATCCGCGACAATGAGGTGGCCGCGCAGGCCATGGGCAAAAACGTCACCAAGCGGCATTTGCAGATCTTTGTTCTGGGCTCTGCGATCTGTGGCATTGCCGGTGCTATGATGACCACATTGGACGGGCAGTTGACGCCGGGGACCTATAATCCGCTGCGCTTCACCTTCCTGATTTGGGTCATGGTGATCGTCGGGGGCTCTGGCAACAACTTTGGATCTGTGCTGGGCGGCATCCTGATCTGGTTCCTCTGGATCAAGGTCGAGCCCATGAGCCTGGAGCTGATCACGCTGGTGACCTCTGGTATGAGCGAAGACAGTGCCCTGAAGCTGCATCTGATGGAAAACGCCGCCCATATGCGGCTCTTTACCATGGGGCTGATCCTGCTGCTGGTTCTGCGGTTCAGTCCGCGCGGATTGATCCCCGAGAAATAGGCCAGGAAATAGCCCAGACATACCAAACACAAAACGCCGCTCCAAATCCGGGGCGGCGTTTTTCGTTGTAGATCTGAGACTTATTATCGGCCTTTAAACAGCCCGCCAAGAATGCCACGCACAAGGCGGCGTCCCGTGGTGCCCTTCAATTCCTTGATCACCGCCTCAGACATGGCCGAGGCAAATGTGTCTTTTGGCCGGTAGCTGCGCGAGGTTGACCGCGGAATGCGTGACCCTGAATAGCGCCGTGCAGCGTTGAATTCCCGTGCCATTTGTTCCGGGGCCTCTTCGGCCTTGCTCTCTGCAACTTCAGCGGCTTGCGCGGCCTCTTGGGTGCGTTGGCTCAGGATTTCATAGGCCGAGTGGCGGTCGAGCGGTTTGTCATATTTTCCGGCCATATCAGAGGCTTTGAGGATCGCAGCCCTTTCCGTCGCTGTGATGGGCCCCAACTGGCTGCTGGGTGGTCGGATCAGCGTGCGCTCCACAATGCCGGGCACGCCCTTCTTTTTCAGCATCGAGGTCACGGCCTCGCCAACACCCACCTCGCGAATGGCCTCCATGGTCGAGAACCGGGGGTTCTCCCTGTAGGTTTCTGCCGCCAGTTTGAGGTTCTTGCGGTCGCGCGCGGTAAAGGCGCGCAGCGCGTGCTGAAACCGGTTGCCGAGCTGGCCAAGGATGTCTTCGGGAACATCCGCAGGATTCTGCGTGATAAAGTAGATACCGACGCCTTTTGACCGGATGAGACGCGCCACCTGTTCTACCTTGTCGACCAGGGCCTTGGGGGCATCGTCAAACAGCAGATGTGCCTCGTCAAAGAAAAACACCAGCTTTGGCTTTTCCGGATCGCCCACCTCAGGCAGTTCTTCAAACAGCTCGCTCAACAGCCAGAGCAAGAAGGTGGCATAGAGTTTTGGCGAGGACATCAGCTTATCTGAGGCCAGGATATTTACCATGCCGCGCCCCTGCGCGTCTTGCCGCATCAGATCCGATAGTTCGAGCGCCGGCTCGCCAAACAGATCGGCGCCGCCCTGGTTTTCCAGCACAAGAAGCCGTCGCTGGATAGCGCCAACCGAGGCCGGAGACACATTACCATAGCGCAGCGACAGCTCGCCCCTGTTCTCTCCGATCCAAACCAGCAGCGCCTGCAGGTCTTTCAGGTCCAACAGCGGCAAGGCCTGCTCGTCCGCAAGACGGAAGGCGATATTCAGGATGCCTTCCTGTGCCTCGCTCAGCTCGAGCAACTGCGCCAAAAGCAGTGGTCCCATCTCTGCGACCGTTGTCCGTACGGGATGGCCCTGTTGGCCAAAAAGATCCCAGAAGGTCACCGGGCAGCTGTGGTAGTGATAGTCGCCAAAGCCGGTTTTTTCGGCGCGCGCCATGAAGGCATCATGTAGCTTATGGCTCGCAGTGCCGGATTTTGCCAGACCGGAGAGGTCACCCTTAACATCCGCCATGATGACCGGAACACCGGCCTGAGAAAAGCTCTCGGCGAGGATCTGCAGCGTTACGGTTTTCCCGGTCCCGGTGGCCCCGGCAATCAAGCCGTGACGATTGGCATACTTAAAGCTCATCTCCTGAGCTGTGGCATAATCTTCGCCACCACCGCCTATGAAAATCTTGTCCGTCATTGTCATCCTTTGCCCATTTCGGGCTGCTTTTGACCATATGTTAAGGTCATGCCCTGTGGTGATCGCGGGGGTGTTGTGCGCTATTTGACCAAAACCCCATCTTGAACACCGATCATTAACTTTTATATGCGATCTATGTCATGCCCGTCCTCTCTTAATCGAGATGTTGATGGGCATTTCCTCCCTGTCAGACTGGCCGTGCCTCGTGCACGGCCCTTTTTTTTGCCGCCCGGCCCTTTTTTTCACCCAGTTTCATCCAGTTTTACCCGATGCTTTTGCCTCTTTCATGGGCACGCCCCCCCCAAAGAGACGCAGGATCTGCGTGTCAAACGCACAAATTTCAGGAAAGCGGCGTGTTGTCACATTTTTTTGTTATTGCTTATTGACCAACGCACGGCCCTTTCGTAATCTCAACGTAATAACTAAGTCGGCCAGTCCGACGGGGAGAAACGACACAAAAAGGGAAGCCGCAGAGCTTCCTTTTTTGCTTTCAAACCAAGGTTTTCACCTGTGTTTTTTTGCCTCAACAATTCCTCGCCTATTGAGGAATTGTGACCTGACACCTCTGATGTGACATGGTAAAGCCTATACAAACGACCTGAGACAAATGAGGCATTCATGATCAAGTCCCTTTCGCCGATCACTCTGGCAGCTCTGCTGGCTTTGACCACGTCCCTGTCCGCTCAGCAGAGCGACACAGTTGACGCAGGCGCCGCAGAGCCCGCGACACAAGCTGGCGAATCAGCCGCTGACCAGGTTTTGGACCTGGGGCAGCCAGTGGATGATGGCACCCCAAAGCTGGGGGATCGCTATTCAAAATCCACCCATGGCGACTGGGAGCTGGCCTGTGTCAAAACCGAAGCCGAAACTGACCCCTGCTCTTTGTTGCAGATACTGTCAGATCCTGCGGGCAACCCCATGGCCGAAGTCTCGCTGTTTCGCATAGACCAGCCTGGCGGCCAGGCAGTTGCCGGCGCCACAATCATCGTGCCTTTGGAAACACTACTGCCTGCCGCCCTGACCATTTCTGTCGATGGTGCCCCTGGCAAACGCTATAACTACTCCTTCTGCAACCCGCTTGGCTGCGTCGCACAGATCGGTTTGACACAGGCGGATGTGGATACCTTCAAACAGGGTGGCGAAGCCTCGCTGTCGCTGCGTCCAGCCCCCGCGCCCGATCAGCTGGTCGAAATGAAGATGTCCCTCAAAGGCTTCACCGCCGGCTATAATGTGGTGGATGTGGTCAAACAGTAAGGCAACCGTTTTAACCGCCCTGGGTCTGCTGAGACCTGAGGCGGTGATCCGCTGTACAAATTTGTCTCAGTGCAGGTTTGATATGCAAAAATGAAAAGGCCACTGCCGGGAAACGCCCAGCAGTGGCCTTCTTTTTGCAAACCTCCAAGGGACCACAGGGGCTCTGACAGAGGGGCCCGCCTGAACAATCTGAGTAGTCCCACGTTGTGACTAAATCCGGCCCAGAGCCAGCACGGCGTTCATCCCGCCAAAGGCAAAGGCATTGGACAGAGCAACCTCAACCCGCACCTCGCGCGCCTCATTTGGAACCACATCCAGCGCACATTCCGGGTCTGGCTCTTCATAGCCAATGGTTGGAGCGACGATGCCGTCCTTCAGGGCCATAATGCAGGCCAAAAGCTCTACCGCGCCGGTGCCGCCGATCAGATGGCCATGCATGGATTTGGTCGACGAGATCATCAAACGGTCCGCATGTGGGCCAAAAACATCTGCCACCGCCGCGCATTCGGTTTTGTCGTTGGCCACGGTTCCGGTGCCATGGGCGTTGATATAGCCAACACTCTCGCGGCTTACACCGGCATCCCTCAGGGCGCCTGCAATGGCGCGGGCAGCGCCCTGTTTGCTGGGCATCACAATATCAGACGCATCCGAGGACATGGCAAATCCAAGCACTTCGCACAGGATATCAGCACCACGGGCCCGGGCGTGCTCATAGTCTTCAAAGACAAAAATGCCGGCCCCTTCACCCTGAACCATGCCATTGCGATTGGCACTGAACGGACGGCACGCCTCTTTTGACATCACCCGCAGCCCTTCCCAGGCCTTGACGCCGCCAAAGCAGAGCATCGATTCAGAGCCCCCGGTCACCATGGCCGGGCTCATGCCGGAGCGCACCATCTGAAAGGCCTGCGCCATGGCGTGATTGGAGGAGGCACAGGCAGTAGAAACCGTAAAACTGGGGCCTTTGAGGTTGAATTCCATCGAGACATGGCTGGCGGCCGCATTGTTCATTAGTTTAGGAACAACAAAGGGATGCACCCGGTTCTTACCATCTTCATAGACGGAACGGTAGTTGTCATCCCAGGTTGAGACCCCGCCGCCCGCAGTGCCCAGAACGACGCCGGATTTGGCTGCCAGCTCGCCGTGAAATTCGAGCCCGGATTGTGCAATCGCCTCTTTGGCAGCCGTCAGAGTGAACTGCGTAAAGCGGTCATAGAGGCTGATCTGCTGGCGGTTAAAACGTCCTTCGGCCTCGAACCCCTGCACCTGGCCGCCGATCTTGATCGCAAGCCGGTCAACATCGCGAAACTCCAGCGGGCCGATACCGCAGCGCCCCTCTCGCATCGCCTCATAGGTGGCGTCAGCAGAATGCCCCAGCGCATTTATGGTCCCGGCCCCGGTGATGACAACGCGTTTCATATTGAGGTCCCCAAGGAGTCAGGCGCTGATATCACGTCTTTTGTGACACAAGCGTATCAATCCCCGCGATGATTGCCGCAACATTTGAGATATCAAAATCGCTGTCCTCAGGTGTGTTGGCATTAAAGGGAATAGTGATGTCGAATTCTTCTTCGATGGCAAAAATGCACTCCACCAGCCCCATACTGTCGATCCCGAGATCTTCCAGAGTGCTGGTCAGGGTTACATCCGATGGCTCTAACAGCGCCTGTTCGGCGACGATTGCAATGACCTTGTCCTGAGTGCTCATGCTGGCCCCCTGATCTGTGATGTCGTGGAAGATGTACCGGCTAAAACTCTATTTGAAAACAGCCTTCTTTAGCTTTTCGATATCGCGCATCAAGCGTGGAAGGCGGCGCTGTGCCTTATACATTTCAGTATGCGTTTCCATCTTTACGGCTGGGTAGCCCATCACAACGCGCCCGGCAGGAACATTCGAGATGATCTTGGTGGCGCCACCGGCAATCACCCCGTCGCCAATAAAGATATTGTCAGCGGCCCCACATTGGCCGCCCATCACAACATTATTGCCGACATTCACCGACCCCGAGAGGCCGCATTGACCGCAAATCAGGCAGTCGCGACCGATGCGGGTGTTGTGACCCACATGAACCTGGTTGTCCAACTTACTGCCAGAGCCAATTTCGGTGTCGCGAATGGTGCCATTATCAATGGTACAGTTGGCACCGACCTCGACGTCATCGCCAATAGTGACCGCCCCCAGCGAGTGAATGCGCAGCCAGCTTTGCGCCCGTGCAGCACCTTGATCACCAACGGTTTTACGCACGTTTTCTGCGCCTGAAACCTCGGGGGTGACATAGGAGAATCCATCGCTGCCAATACGGGCACCAGGTTGCGCGCGGAACCGATCCCCGATCCGGGCCCGGGCCCCGATAGAGACCATCTCGCGCAACTGGGCCTCTTCGCCGATTTCGACCTCAGCCCCGATGTAGCAATGCGGCCCGATCACCGAGCCCTGGCCAATGCGCGCCCCCGACGCCACGATGCTCAAGGGGCCAACAGAGACATTCTCAGCCAGAACAGCGCTGGGATGAATAACAGCTGAGGGGTGAATGCCGGGCTCAAAACCCTGGCCGCGGTCCAACATGGTAGAGACGCCGCCAAGCGCCATACGGGGGCGCGTGGCAAAAAGAGCAGCCTTTAGCCCCAATGCCTGCCAATCCGCGCCCTCCCAAAGCAATGCGACCTGCGCGCGCCCTTGCGACAGGCCCTCGGCATATTTGGCCGAGGTGGCCATAGCCAGGTCAGTGGGCGCAGCGTCTTGTGGCTCGGCAGCCCGCGTTATGACAAGATCCAGGTCCCCTTGCGCCGCAAGGCCCAGAGCCTCGGCAAGCTGGCGAACAGTATACATAATGGGGCCCTTTCCCGGCTCAAACTCCGCAAGCGGGCCCCAGATTTACCCCTGGAGGTCTGGCAAAGCCACCCCGGCCTGCTCCAATGCAGCCCAGACTTTGGCATCGCGCCCGTAGACATCCCGGCGGAACTCGGCCCGACCTTTGTTGGACACATAGGCGGTCCGGTAGATAATGTGAACAGGCACCTGCTGGTCCAATTCAACCTTGGTCTCTTTGCCGGACTTCAGGATCCGGTTGAAAAACGCATGTGGGTCTTCAGTTTGCTTGGCCAAAAGAGCATAGGCAAATTCAAAAGGTTGCGCGAGACGGATGCAGCCGTGCGAAAAGGCGCGTACTTCGCGTTTGAACAGGCTCTTTTGCGGCGTGTCATGCAGGTAAATGTTGTATTTGTTGGGGAAAATGAATTTCACCAGGCCAAGAGCATTGCGCGTGCTGGGCGGCTGTTTCATCGCATAGGGAAAGTTGCGGGCGGTAAACTGGGAAAAATCAACTGAGCCACGATTAACCACCCGCCCCCGCCTGTCAGTGATCTGGATGTGACCCACTGCATTGGGGTTGTTGCGCAGTTTTGGCAGGTATTCTTTGGTGATGATCGAGCGCGGCACGTGCCAGCTTGGATTGATCACCATGTGCTCCATGATGTCCGAAAATTCGGGCGATCTCCGATCGGCCTGGTTTTTGCCAATCACAGAGCGGGTTTCAAAGGTCACATCACCATTGTCCACGATCTTGGCGGTGAAATCTGTCTGGTTCACCAGCACATGCCGCTCACCACGATCGGGCGTCAGCCAACGCTCGCGTTCCATCGCGATGATCACCGATTTCAGACGATCCCGCACCGGGCGGTTGATCTCTTTCAGCGTGCCTGCGCCTGCGACACCGTCCACCTCAAGGCCGTGATCCGACTGAAACCGCTCAACCGCTCGCTCCATCTCTGAATCATAGCTCGCCGTTGCATTGCGCTGCATATAGCCCTGCGCGATCAGCCGGTTCCTGAGGGCAACAACGCTTCGGCCCTGATCCCCTGGCTCAAGCTTGGCCCCCGGCACGCTTGGTCCCCAGCCACCAGCTCTGATGCGCTGCTCAAGGCGGATTTTCTCGCGCATCAGGGCACGATATTGCGGTGATGCCGGCACAAGAGTGCGCAGATAAGCAAAAGGCTGGCTGTCGCGAATCCCATTGAGGATGGCCGTCCCATCACTGTCACGTTTGGTCCGCACCATACCGTCATCAATGGTTGAAGGTCGCAACAATCCAGTCTGCAACATCTCGGCATAGTTAACAAAGGCCGCGCTCAGGGCGGCTTCGACCTGGCCAAAATCGCGGGCGGTTCGCGCGGCCCGCATCTGCTCTACCAGATCAGAGGCCGTGCCGGATTGGTCCGGCAGCCCATGATCCGAGGCCTCTTGTAACGCCCGCAACAGGGCTGCGCGCCGCAGGGACGAGGCCTCATCAGCGCCCGTCCAGAGCGCCGCATAGGTATTTTCCCGATAAAACTTCGCAACGTCATCGTTAACAGACGCCTTTTCTGCGACAGCCTGGCGAAATGCAGTCGACTGCGCAGCCACCTGAGTGCCCAAACCAAAGCTCCCCACACCACACAACGCCAGCGCAAAAAGCCCGTATTTAAGGCGCGTAGCCCGGCTTTGGGTGTCAGAATTGGTCATGTTTTACGGTCCTCAGCAGCGGTGCGCAGAAAATATGTGGCAGGTCTATGAAGTTTTGGTGAAAGATGGGGGTCATTGTCCATTCACGTTTACGAAACTAGGATGTGTCACCTTATTAGTGGTGCGTTGCAGTCGCATAAACAGGCGAATTCTCTTAACTCTTAGGGGAATAATTAACCTTTCGTCCCCGTTTGCGCAAAATTTTGCCGAAAAACTCCGGCGAGGCAAAAGCAGGCGAAACGGAACTTGGTTATTGATTCTGCCTGTGGCATACAGACTGAAAATGCGCAGTAGGCTCGTAACATCGGGCATAGGCAGGATTAAACACGTTCGGGATGGCGTAGTTAAGACATGGCAGAGACAATACAGACGGGCATGACCCGACGGGCACTTCTCGGTGCGTTTGCAGCAACGACCATTGCTGCAGCCCCGACCTTTTCAAAAGCGGCAGGTTTCCTGCGCGGTGGCGGCGATATCCGCCGTATCAGAATGTTCTCCGGTCGAACCGGTGAGCGGATTGATATGGTGTACTGGATTGATGGCGACTACATCAAAGACTCGGTGCGCGAGATCAACCATTTCATGCGCGACTGGCGCAACGACCAGGTGAAATCGATCGATCTGCGCACAATCGACATCATGGCAGCCTCGCATAATCTGCTGGACGTATCAGAACCCTATATGATGCTTTCCGGCTATCGCAGCCCCAAGACCAACGCCATGCTGCGCAGTCGCTCGCGCGGTGTTGCCAAAAACTCGCTGCACATGCGCGGACAAGCTGCCGATCTGCGGCTCGCCACCCGGTCGGTCGGCCAGATGGCAAATGCTGCCAAGGCCTGCAGGGCCGGCGGTGTCGGCAAATACAATCGCTCCAACTTCGTCCACATGGACTGCGGTATCGTCCGCAGCTGGAACGGCTAGGCATATCGCCCTGAGGTCCCGCACCGCCTGTACGCGTCGGCTTGCTTTGTGAGCGACGCATCCAGACAGCCAGTCGATCAGGCGCGCGCGAAATCTCAAAATGGCACAGTGTCAGAATGGACCAGTGTCAGAATGGCCCAGTAGAATGGCCCAGTAGAATGGCCCGGTGCAAGCAGCGCTTGCTGGGCCATCACCTCACCCCATTTGTCAGGACAAGAGGCACCGCGCCCTTGCACCCCCCCCTCCGTTGCAGCCCCTTTTGTATACCTTGCGTGGCAGGAGAGACGCTCAAAAGTGCGGAGCCTAGCTGAAACATTGAATAGAACAGCCTGGTGGTACGCGCCGGATGTTGACGCCACCGCGTGCCCATGCGAGGCCCGCCTATGACACGAAACGATAGGTGACTGATATGCTGCGACGGCTGTACGATCGAACCATGTCCCTTGCGGATCATCCCCATGCGCTGTGGTGGCTTGCTGTCGTTGCCTTTGTCGAAAGCTCTGTTTTCCCAATCCCACCAGATGTGTTGATGATCCCTATGGTCCTGGCGCGCCCGTCGCGGGCCTGGCTGATTGCGCTGGTCGCCCTTGTCGCATCCGTTGCGGGTGGGATGTTGGGCTATGCCATCGGCGCCCTGTTCTATGAGGGGCTCGGCCAGCCTATCCTAGAAGCCATGGGGAAAGGTGCCGCAATTGAAGAGTTCAATAGTAAGTTCAACGACTTTGGCTTCTGGGCCGTGTTGGGCGCCGGGATCACTCCCTTTCCCTATAAGGTGATCACCATTATGTCGGGCTGGACCGGCATGCCGCTGATGACCTTCATTGCCACCTCTATCTTGGCACGTTCGCTACGCTTTTTTATCGTGGCCGGCTTGCTCAGGTTTTTTGGCGCACCAATTCGTGACTTTATTGAAAAGCGTTTGGGACTTGTCTTCAGTGTCTTTGTTGTGCTCCTTTTTGGCGGATTTATAGTCCTGAGGTACGTTTGATATGCGAAGAGTTTTGATCCTGGCCGCCGCGGCAGGTTCTGCCGCGATGATGCTTGGCGCGCTTGGCTTTCAGTTCATCGGTGAAATGCCGCCCTGCAAACTGTGCTATTGGCAGCGCTATCCGCATGTTGCGGCCATCGGCATCGGGCTGTTGGCCCTGATGTTGCCCAATGCAGGCCTGCTCTATCTGGGCGCATTGGCGGCTCTGACCACCGCCGGCATCGGTATCTATCACAGCGGGGTTGAGCGTGGCTATTGGGAAGGCCCTACCACCTGCACCTCCGGGCCCATTGGAGGGCTGACACCGGAACAGTTGCTGGAACAGATCATGGGAGCGCCTCTGGTCCGCTGTGACGAGGTGCCGTGGGAGATGCTCGGCCTGTCAATGGCCAGCTGGAACGCCGTGGCATCCCTGGGACTTGCCTGTCTTTGGATCGCCGCTGCGCGTAGCAAATCCTGACAGGTCGCAGTACTTAGCCCCCAACTACTCAGGCCCCAAAACCTTGGCCCCGCCACTCAGATCAAAGCGTTCAAGAATCCTTTTTGGTCGCCAATAGAAGGTTGGTTTCACTGCTGACCACCCCGTCAAAGGTGCGGATCTTGGCCAATGCCGCATCCAGGGTCTCAAGCGTTTCGGTGCCGAGCTCAACGATCAGATCCCAGCGCCCGTTGGTGGTGTGAATGGCCCGCACCTCTGACAGGCCCTGAAGCTGTCGAATGATCCGGCTGGCGCCGCGCCCCTCGATACCTATCATCATCAGCCCGCGCACCGGATCCTGCAGGGCGTCTTCTTTCAACACCACAGTAAAGCCAAGGATATCGCCCTTGATCTGAAGCCGCTCAATCCGGGCGCGGACCGTTGTGCGCGACAGATCCAATTGCAGCGCGAGATCCGAGAGGCTGGCACGGGCATTGTGCCGTAACGCGGCAATCAATCTCTCGTCCGTTTTATCCACACCTGACCTCCATAACGTTCGTTCCCTTCACATAATGAGCAAAATGCATGCTTTCCTCCACCCCAAATCGGAGGTTTTAAGGGGTGAATAGAGATTTTAGTGGAGCGTCGTGTTGTGATGTCGAAGACATGTTTCCTGATAGGAGCCCCGGTGGACAGTGGTAAGCGCCGGTCGGGCTGCCTCATGGGGCCGGATGCCTACCGCACAGCGGGTCTTGCCGAGGCCCTGACTGGGCTTGGGCATCAGGTTAAGGATCTTGGCAATCTTGCCCCTGCCCCACATCCAGCTGACACCCCAGAGGCGGCTGTCTTTGCCCGCAATCAGTCCATCGGCTGGACGCAAAGCCTGGCAAAAGTGGCCCGCGAGACCATGGCGCAGGGCTTACCCGTCTTTTTGGGCGGTGATCATTCGCTGTCGCTGGGGTCGGTCACAGGTGTTGCAGATTACGCAGCTTCGGTGGGGCGTCCCCTGTTTGTGCTGTGGCTGGATGCCCATACAGATTTCCACACGCCGCAAACCTCGGACAGTGGCAATCTGCACGGCACCCCGGTTGGATATTTCACCGGCCGCGAGGGCTTCGACGGCTTTCCAGACGTCACCAATCCCGTGCCGGAGGAAAACGTCTGCATGATCGGGCTGCGCTCGGTTGACACACCCGAGCGTCTGGCGCTTGAGGCCAGTGCAATACACCGCCACGATATGCGCGATATCGACGAAAACGGCATTGCGGGACCCCTCGCACGCTTTTTGGATCGGGTCTCAAAAGCAAACGGACTGCTACATGTCTCGTTGGATGTCGACTTTCTCGACCCCTCCGTGGCCCCAGCGGTTGGCACCACTGTGCCAGGAGGCGCCACCGTACGCGAAGGTCATCTGGTCTGTGAGATGCTGCATGATTCCGGGCTGATGACCTCATTGGATCTGGTCGAGCTGAACCCGTTTTTGGATGAACGTGGCCGGACTGCACATCTGATGGTGGACCTCTGTGCCTCCGCTTTGGGGCGTCGTGTGTTTGATCGCCCAACCCGGAGCTACAATTGAGCGTGTTGCAGGCCCCACGGGCCGTGGTCATGATCCGGCCTCATCATTTCCGCTCCAACCCGGACACCCTGCACGACAATGCATTTCAGACCGAGACGGACCATCCTGAACGGCCCGACCAGCCCGAACAATCTGGCCATCCTGACCAGGTCCGCAGCCTTGCGCTGGAGGAATTTGACTGCGCCGTCAGTCAGTTGCGCGACGCAGGTGTCACGGTGCATGTTTTTGACGACGACAGTCGCGAAACCCCCGACAGCGTGTTTCCAAACAACTGGTTTTCAACCCATGCAGGCGGGCATATCGCGGTCTTTCCGATGTTTGCCCCCAACCGGCGCAAGGAACGCAACTGGACTGTCATCGAAACCCTGAAGGCGCACTACCGGGTTCAGGATGTGATCGACTATTCCGGCCTTGAAGAAGATGGGCTGGCGCTGGAGGGAACCGGTGCCATGGTGCTCGATCACATTGGCCGCATCGCCTATACGGTAAAGTCCAACCGGGCAGATCCGGTGTTGCTGGAACGCTTCTGTACCCATTTCAACTATGAACCCATGGCCTTTGAGGCGCGGGATGCCAGGGGCCGGGATGTCTATCACAGCAATGTTTTGATGGGGATCGGCACTGAATTCGCACTGATCTGCCTGTCTATGATCGTGGACCCGGCGCGTCGCGGTGAAATCGCACGGCGGCTAGAGGAAACCGGCCGCACCGTTATTGATCTCAGCCCGGACCAGATCGGCAATTTTGCAGGCAACTGCTTTGAGCTGACAGGCAACACCCGTCTGTTGGCGCTGTCTTCGCGGGCCCTGGAGGCTCTGACACCCGCCCAGATCGCAACTATTGAAAAATCGGCGCAGCTGCTGCCGATGTCCATCCCAACACTCGAAACAGCTGGAGGATCGGTGCGCTGCATGCTGGCCGGGATCCACCTCAGCCCCCGCGAAAGGCTCCTTTCATGACCACACCTTCCCACAAGGCCCTTGTTCCCTTTGTCAGCGTCGACAACATGATGCAGCTGGTACACAGCATTGGCATTGAAACCATGCTTCGCGATCTGGCTGACTATGTAGAAGCGGACTTTAAGCGCTGGGAATTGTTCGACAAAACCCCGCGTGTGGCCAGCCATTCTGACGTTGGGGTGATCGAGCTGATGCCAACATCTGATGGCGAGGCTTATGGCTTTAAATACGTCAATGGGCATCCCAAAAACACCAGCGAAGGGCTGCAGACCGTCACCGCCTTTGGTCTGCTGGCAGATGTCTATACCGGCTATCCCGTGTTGCTGACCGAGATGACCCTGCTGACAGCACTCCGCACTGCCGCCACATCAGCTGTTGCTGCTAAGTATCTGGCACCAAAGGGCGCGGACACCATGGCAATGATCGGCAACGGCGCCCAATCCGAGTTCCAGACCCTGGCCATGAAGGCCATTTGCGGCCTGAAAACCGTGCGCCTATTTGACAAGGATCCAGCGGCAACCGAGAAATGTGCCCGCAACCTGTCGCAGGCAGGCCTGAACGTGGTGCGTTGCAAATCGCCCGAAGAGGCCATTGAAGGGGCGCAGATCCTCACGACCTGTACCGCAGACAAACAGAGCGCCACCATCCTGACCGACAACATGGTTGGAGCCGGTGTCCACATCAACGCCATCGGCGGTGACTGCCCGGGCAAGACCGAACTGGCCGCAGGTATCCTGTCGCGGTCTGACGTCTTTGTAGAGTTCCCACCGCAGACCCGTATTGAAGGCGAAATCCAGCAAATGCCGGACGATTTTCCGGTGGTCGAGCTATGGGAAGTGATCACAGGACAAAAGCAAGGGCGCCGCGATGACAAGCAGATCACGCTGTTTGACAGTGTTGGTTTTGCAATCGAAGACTTTAGCGCCCTGCGCTACATCCGTGACCGCATCAAGGATACCGCGTTTTATATTGATCTGGACATGTTGGCGGACCCGGATGACCCACGCGACCTTTTTGGTATGTTGCAGCGCTCAAAAGGGTGAAGCACCCCTTGAGGCCCCACCTGAGGGCCTAAGACCGCAAGAGCACCTTGTTGGACCCTAAAGCGCTGGCAATCTTGGTGTATTGATTGCTGCGTTCCTGCGCAGAGGCGGCACTTCGCAAAAGAACTGTTGTCGCCTCTTCCAGAATTTGGGCAGCCTGACGGTTCACCTCAGACTGGCGGGCCATCTTTACAGCGGTCAGAGGCCGCAGCGTTTTGTCTGCAGGCGCCTGTGCGAGTGACATGTTGATGCGCGCTTTAGAGGTATCACGGTTATCACGAACCAGGCGCTCAACCTTGTCAGCCGTCTGTTTCAAAACGGTTCGGACCTCTTCATAGTCAGTCCCCTCGGGAATTTCTCCAGAGATTTTCTCGAGCCTTTCCGCCAGACAATCGACCTGAAAGGCCTCGTCCTGCAGCCCGCCACAAAAGGACCGTACCGCGTTCAAGCCAGACACCAGCTCCTTTAAAAAGGCGTTCGAGCCAAAGCCATTTGGCGGAATAACAACGGTATAGATCCCGGGCCCAATGCCCTGAGCCGCCACAGGGAATGCCCCCACACTTAAAATTGCGAGCGCTGCAGCGCCGTTTTTCAGCATATAAGAGACCATTTTCACACCTATTCATAAATAAAATACAGCGTTGCACCTCAGGCTATCACCTCAGCCGCCACCTCAGACGGGCGACCTCAGACGGGCACCACGGGACCGCTAAGGTTAGTCTTCCACTCGAATAAGACAGTTGCAAGCAAACTGAATCCTTGTCACCCTCAAAAGAGTTAATTCTTTATTGGTCAGGATACACACTATGCACTTTATCAGCACCAAATTTTTCTTACATATGACTTTTGTATTCACTACGGCTTTACTCTCGGCAAATGCAGGCTACAGTCAGGCATTGCCGCCAGCTCTGAACGCGGCAAAAGCCCGGGTTGCCTGTGGCGCAGGCACGCCAATCTCGGCCGAGTACCTTCCAAACGGCCAAATCAAAGTGACCTGCCGCAGCCCCAGCAATTCCAGCTCAACCGAAGCTTTGCGAAATACTGGTATAAGCTCAGGCGCAGCCGGCGCTGCTGCTGTTCTCACTGCTGTCATTCTGGGCGTGGCAGGCGGCGATGACGGCAGCTCAACAACTACATCCACCTCAACGACAACAACAGGCGGTGACCAATAACAAGAAGGCGCTGTCGTCTCTTGCTTGGCCTGCCTGACTATAACAGAAAGGCTGGCATCAGAACTGTCGGGAAATGGTGTGAAAACCGTCCTGGCCCAAAGTTGGACGGGCTATGGTCGCTCTAGACTACAAAGAGACAATTCTGGTTCATGGCGCCACATTCTTGCTCATGGCGCCACGGTGACAATCGTCAGCAGCGTGGTCAGCAACGTTGAGTGGCTCCAGACAGCGCCTACCAGACAAACGCCTGTCCACGCATCGTTTAACCAGGTGCAAATGTAGCGGGCCGTATCGCGGCCTATCCCAGAGGCCTCTTTATTCGAGCCATAAACCGGCCCAGAAACCCAGGGCGACGTCACAGCGCCGGGGATGAAAAAAAATCTTGAGTGGGGTGTTTTTCCTCTGGACGCGCAAAAACACCAAAGATATATCAGCCCCATATTCCGGCGTAGCTCAGCGGTAGAGCAGTTGACTGTTAATCAATTGGTCGTAGGTTCGATCCCTACCGCCGGAGCCAACACCACATGTAAGGTGTTGAAAGTAAATGACAAAGCGTTCCATCTTGGGGCGCTTTTGTCGTTCTGCTCACATTCTCTGACACATCCGATGACGCAAACCGCTTTCGGGGGTCGGAGCATTGAGAAGAACAAACACATGCCAGCATTTGGAGCGCCGAACTTCGTCATTCTATTGGCGGCGTCGGCTTCCAGATTTTTTTCAAAAAACCACTCAAACCCGTTTTTCGTTTTTTCCTTGAGGACTCATGTGGTCCGTGAGGCCGGGGTGTTGGCCCGCCGATTGACGTGGCTCAGCCTCCTTGCCTTCGACTATGCGAAAGGCGCTGCAAAAATGGAAACGGGAACGATGGAGCGGGTTTTATCCGAACTGATGTGATTTGAAATCGCAGCTTCGGACCACGCGCGCGAAGGCGCAACTGGCGGTTCAGCGCGAACAGGCCTTACAGGAAACTCTGCGTGACGCTTTGTTTATTGGCAACCGTGAGCCCGCGCGTGAACCTGTTCGCGCGGCTGCAGGGCATCTTGGCGTGCGGATCGAGGAAAATACCGGCGACTGGATGGTTCTGGCATATGAGGCGACCCGTGTTCTTCTGGATCTCAGCTCAGACCGCGCACGGCGTGATCAGGGTGTGTTTTCCGAACCCAGCCGTTTTTTCAAAGCTGCCATGGCCCCAGGGGCGGCAACCAGACCCGCCGGGGATCATTGCCAAACTATGCCCCTCGCCTCTCCAGTAGCACCTTCATTAGGGGTCGCGACACCTGCACCCGTGGAGTTTCTAACACCAACCGCTGTCCAGCCCATGGAACCAATAATCAGTCAGCCCCAAATGCCGGAAGTTGCAGTGCAAGCAGCCATCAAACTATCTGAGGCGTTTGGAAAATATGGCGAGACCCGTTTAGAAGGCAAGCTTGGCAAAGACGTGGATGAAGCCGCGGTCCCGGCGAAAGGTGAATCTTACAGGCGAACCTCCTTTGCGAACCTGCAATCCACGGCAAAACTGATTGTCGACGCAATTGGAGACAAGCAGGCCTCAGAGCTGTCAAAAGCGGATTTCACTGAGGCATTTTCGATCATCCAGTAAGTGCAAGCCAATCACGGAAAATCCTCAACCGAGACACGCTCAATCCGTGAAATCATAGAGGCGACTGTCAGGATAGCTACCGACCCTACATCATGGGGCACGTCGATAGGGATGTCGGTACTACAAACTACAACCCGGATGGCTTTTCCAAGAAACTTCTGGTGCAGGACGTCAACGCCATCCAGATCGACATTTCGATGATCCGCAGGCCATTTGAAGATGCCAAGCCGTGCAGCGCAACGCATTTGGCTGACCGCCGAGTAGCAGTCGCTCAGCAGGTCCGTTCAACACGCCAGCGTCACTGCGCCATAAACAAGCGCCGCCCCCTGATAAGTAACCAGCCGTCCGGACCATATGGCGTATTTTGACGCAACGACTGGCTCGCGTCTCAGCAATCAGATGCGGCGGCGCATGCCCGCGATGTCGTGGATCAGTTGCTTTGGGGGAACTGCATTTTCTATCGCGTTGAAACGAACAACTATGCGTTCAAGTATAAACAGTCAAAAGTCGGGAGTGAGTTGAATATTGGCTTCCAACCGAGTTTCAATATCTTCTTCAATGCATTGCTGCTCGGCGACAACGATCCGCGATACCTACCGGAAATTCGCGACCAAGCCATCGCACAACGGCGCCCGATGTTTATACGCTACCCCGCCACGGGCCAGATGAATGAGCTCCAGGTCTGAATTTCGCCGCCTTGAAGCCAGGACAAGCCGACCTTGATTGGCCAAGCATCCGACTCCTAACCTTCCTGCCGACAAACAACTACTTGCGCCAGAGGCTAGCCTTTGTCCCATCCTTTGGCCCAACGCCCAAAGGATGATCCACCTACGCGAGGGGTTCAGGTCGCTCTGGTGCTGTTAACAGAGGCCTTCGCGTTAGAAAGCAGAGGGTAAGCTGCTGGAAAATACCACCCCCAAGAAACCGAAAGAGAATTTTGCCTCCCTGCTGTACCGCCCTCAGCGTCTCTATGGCCGCCCAGGCCAGGAGAGAGCTGGGCGGTTCGTCCATGAGGGCGAGTAAATCTGAATATACCTTTTATTTCAATGGCCTAATCCAGTATTGTCCAGACCGGACCCCTCGCATTTTTCTTACTTGCGTTGCTGTCGAACCTCCTTTATCACACCGATACTGCCGGTGTGGTGGAATGGTAGACACGAGAGATTCAAAATCTCTTGCTCGCAAGGGCGTGCCGGTTCGAGCCCGGCCACCGGTACCAAAACAAAGAGATCTTTACTGTTGTGGTAAAGATCTCTTTTTTCTTAGCAGCCAGCGATAGTCCTCTTTATGACAGTGAGAAACTGGATCTCCAAACAGCGGAGTGAGCCTCATTTGGCTGTGATCTTCAGAGCGCCTTGCTGCGAATGATACATTCTCGGGCAAATTGCTGTGACCACGACCTTTGGGGGCGATGGCAAGATGACGTGATGCCCGATTTCGCGATGCCTGATTTGTCCACGGTCAGCTTCATTGTTGGCAAGCATTGATGCCAAGACGTACCGCAAACCACGCCCGAATGGGGTGCAGCCCGCCACTTACAGATGCCGGTACGGGGCTCATTGGTTTTCTTGCCTACTCCTTCTTTGGGTCACACCCTATCATCTGAAATCAGCTGTTTTCTCTCCCGATTTTTTCAGTTTTTTCCATTGCACAGCATTGGCTTGCCCGCTATATACGCCCTACCCTAGGCACCTGTAGCTCAGCTGGATAGAGCGCTGCCCTCCGAAGGCAGAGGCCAGAGGTTCGAATCCTCTCAGGTGCACCATTATTTCAATGACTTAGCAGATCATTTGTTACGAGGTTTCTGTTACACGTAACAGAAACCGCAGAAGATCAGCCTCTGCCTGGCAATTCTTGCATCTGTTAAGTGCCCAAAAACAGAATCGGGAATCCCTGCGAAATCGATCATTTTAGCGGCTCGGCTTCGATCTTGGTCTGATTGCCACCGACCCTGCGCTATCACCCGGATCTGCCCTGTTATGAGGGCAACGGCGGTGACCGCCCCTGGATCACTCACCGCAGCCCGGCCATGGTGGGCTTTATCGGGCGCGAACGTCTGGTTAGCGTGCATCTGACCTGGATTGAGCCCACTGACCCGGCGCGCGGTCGCGCCCGGTTTGGCGATGGCGCCAAGGTGCCCAAGAAGCTCAAAGGCCGCACCGGCGCGACCTGGGACCAGCCCGTGGTCCTGTTCAAGCCTTATTGCCCCTTTGTGGTGGTCGGTGAAGGCATTGAGACCACACTGGCGGTCTTTGCCGCGACCCGGTTGCAAAACCCTGGCTTCAAGGCCCGTGTTGAGGCCGCCCTGTCGCTGGGTGCGCTTTGCGGACCAGAGGCACAGACCGGCGCCCGCCGGGGAAAGTCTGCGCGCACAGGAAAGCGACTGCCGTCACCATTGCCTGATCTGGACAGCCCGCGCCCCGGCTGGCTGCCTCCCGCTGGCATCACCCGCGCCACCATCCTAGCCGACCCCAGTACCAAATGCCCCTAAACCGCCCGCCTGCACGCAACCCGTGCCGAGGCCAAACGCACAAACGGACGAGATGATCAAACAGGGCCTGAGATTGGTCTTGCCTAAACCGATTCATGAAACCTACCAGCAAGATCAAAAAAACTGGTTGCTCAGCGTCGGTGACTTTCTGTCTCTGGTACAATAGCCAAAGTAAACGGGGCGATTTGATCGGAAAACCAAAGGCAGTGGTATTTTGGTATGTCGAGGTGCCCAATGCAAATGAGCCTAAAATCCAACTTGCGCGATGTTGAGCGCGATCTGTCAGACGCGGCGCGCCTCCAGGTGCTCTTTGCCACTTCTGTTCCTCTCAATGACACTGGTAAGGATCTGATAGAGCTAAACAAGGGCCATATGCGCCGAACCTTCCACAATCCCACCCGCTGGACGCTCAACGCCTTTCACTTTCGCCGCGCCACCAAGCGTCGGTTACAAATCAAGATCGAACGTAAGTTTACCGCCGCCCGCAAGGACTACCTCTTGCGCCAGGTGGAAGGCGGGCCGAGGCACAAGACAGGCCTGGAACGGCTGTTGAATGCCCGGTTGGGTGCGCGATACGTTGTGCCAACCAAACATGCCCGCAAGAACAAGCATGGCAATGTCTCACCTGGGCAGATCCAAAAGGTCTTGTCTGGCCTCAAGGTCCAGGGTGATGCAACCCAGAATGAGACCAAGAGCTCTGGCACCCGCAATGGACCAGGGCAGGCACGGACCTAGCCCTCAGCGCGCGACTTGTTGCCCTGGATAGCGCGGTTATTCCGGTTGTCATGCAGGCTGAGGAAATCGGCCGGGCTTTCTACTGGCGCGCGGTCCCTACAGGCAAGGACCAGGCCGAGGTGCTGGGAACCCTGCACAGCTTCCAGGGCGTAGGGCGCCGGCCATTCTCGCCCGGCCATCTGAAAGCGGCACTCTCTGGCGGGGTGCTGTCATTGTCGTGGATTAGGCCCACCCGAATTGAGGGCGACACCTGGTCCGATGGTGAGGACGTACCGCTGGGGGAGGCTTTTGAGCGCTACCGGGTGGAGATCGGGCCGGAACCCGCGCCGCTGGTCTCGGTGACGGTTTCGGATGCCACCAGCCTTTCGGACCTGGACGTCTCCGCCCTGTCTGGGCTGCAAGAAATCCGGGTGGCCCAGGTCTCAGAAACCTATGGTCCCGGCATTCCGGCGCGCTTGTCTCTGACCTTCTGACCCTCGCGCGCCTTTGGTGGCGCGGGGCTTTCCATTCCCTCATTTTTGAATTGGAGCCAGTCATGGCAACCACCAAATTCGACTTGCCCTATTTGCAATCGGGGCAAGCCCAAAAACACGTCACCCACAATGAAGCCTTAACCCTCATTGATGCCCTGTTGCCCGGCGTTGTGGCCTCTGCCAGCACCACCACCGCACCGGGGTCACCAGCCGAGGGAGAGACCTATATCGTGCCAACCGGCGGGGTCTTTGGCTCTGTCACCGTGGGGGAAATGGCCGTCTATTCCGGCGGCGAATGGGTGGAGATCCTAGCCAGCTTTGGCCATCGGGTGGCCGTTCTTGATGAGGGCCGCACTCGCATCAATGCCGGGTCACGCGGCTGGATGCCGGGCCAAACCATCGGCGCCTTTGGCGGAACCATTGGCCTGCGCTGCATTGATCTTGAGGTGGATCTATCCGGCGGCGGAACCCAGACCACGGTGACAGACGCCATTCCCGCGCGGGTCATTGTCCTGGGTTTGACCACCTGGATTGATACCAATGTCACCGGCCCCGATCAAATCAAGGTTGGCGTCTCTGGCGAACTGTCAAAGTTTGGCAGCTACATTTGGCGCGAGGCCGCATCCTCAAACATCGGCGTGGTTGGCCCCTTTGCCACCTATGCGGACACCGACCTTTTGGTGACCGCGCAGGATGACGTCACCGCCTTTACCGCTGGCACTGTGCGCCTGAGGGAGCAGGATCATGGATTGGCACCCGGCCACAGTGAGATTGAGGCGCGGAAAATACTATGTTGTCCTGACAATACCGCGGGCGGCAAGGGCGGCTATGGGCGGCAAGACACAGATCCAAAAGTCAACCGGCACCTCTGACAGGGACATTGCCATGCAGCGCCGCTTTGAGCTTGAAGGCGATCTGCGTGACCCAGTGGCAACAGCCCTTCGCCAAGAACGTTTCTGTGATGACACGAGCCAGCACCAACAGGCGGTGCGAAGCCTGAAGCTTAGTGACCGGCCATATGAGTTCACGTATGATGAAGAGGCCGGAGACGTCTTGCTGACCAGAGCCCGTGCGCCAATGTAGTCGCTGACCTGACCGGCAGTGACAAAGAGGTTCAAAGGGCGCACTTGGCTATCGCAGATGGCGTGCAGTTTTGTGTTCATGCTGCCCTTGGTGCGCCCAATCAGACGTCTACGCCCCCCTTTTTGACCCCCAAACTGGAAGCCGTACGATGTGCCTTGAGATAGGTCGTATCAATCATGACGGTCTTTTCTTCGCCGTGATCCGCAGCCAGACCGATCAGCATCTGCGCGAAGATGCCCTTGTTGCTCCACCGTTTCCAACGATTGTAGAGCGCCTTGTGTGGGCCATATTCCTTAGGCGCGTCGCGCCAGCATAAGCCTTTGCGATTGCGATTGCGATTGATAAAGATAATTCCGCTCAGAATACGCCTGTCATCAACGCGTGGCTTGCGGTGCGACGTGGGGAAGAAGGGCTCAAGACGCGCCATTTGCGCATCTGTCAGCCAGAAAAGATCAGACATGGCCCCCGCTCGTTTTTTGAGCCGTGAATCATACCATCAATCGAAAATCAATGGGTCCTGAGCCTAGAGCGAAACAATTTGGCGCGGGGGACTGCCCTCATTGAAAAATTCCACTTGAGGCTCAAGACGTCAGTGGGAATCCCGTTGGTCAACACGGCCTAGCCATCATCTTTGTCCGCGAAAATTGATTTCCTCCCTCTTCCTGACAGAACTTTTCGCGACCCGAGCAGCTTGCCGTTTTGTATAGTCAAGGACATGGGGGCTTCTTTTTCTTTTTCTTTTTCGAACACGCAAATGCTGTCATAAAAGCGCACACTGTGCAGCTCCTGGGCGATTGGATCAAAAGGAAAAAGGTCATCCTGGTCCGTATACCAAGAGTGCATGCGGTCTACGATGCGCTTGGAATACTCGATAAAGCTTGCCTCGTTTCTGTAGCCGCCTCCAAAGCCAGGCCAGTAAGAGGTATGCACGTCTTCCACCATGTAAACACCCTGATGGTTCAAACTAGGCCACAAGTGTTCAAATGTAAAAATTTGATGGTTACACAAATGACTGCCGTCGTCCAAAATGACATCAAACGGGCCATGCGTGTCGATCAGCTCTTTCAGGAAATCAGGATCAGCCTGGCTCCCAATTTTTACAGTCGTACCCTCGATTTCATGGGCTTTGCAGCTTGGGTCGATGTCTATGAAAACCAGTTCAGAGCCCTCTGCAAAGAACTCACGCCACATTGGGAGCGAACCACCTTTAAACACGCCAATCTCAAGAAATTTTATGGGGCGTTGGCGAAACCGGGTGAGCTCTCTGTAGTATATGTCAAAGTAGTGTGCCCACTTAGTCATCACCTTGTCGCCTGTTTTTGGCAGGTAGTCGTTAAAAAATTCCATTTTGAACTCTGTTCTTTAAGGGCCAAACCAGCCAGGAGGATCAGGCACTCAATACTCACTCCTGCCTGGATTTGCAAAGTCTGCATATGCGCATCGCCGACCTTGGTGCAACTTACAGCATCACCGTCACGTCTTCTGAGATTTGGAGGTCTGCTGAACGGAAGGTGGCCACCCGAGCAGGACATCTGCAAGGTCACCGCAGATGGAGCGTTTGACGCGGGCAGATACCAATAGGCGATTGCCGTCAGAGACGCCCATCGAGTGATCCCGCCGCGCAAGAATGCCACCCCCAGGAAACCGCCGAGCGCCTGAGCTTTTGCCCGAAACGACGCGGTCAGTGCGCAGCGATACCTGGATCGCTGTCTGTGGCGCTTGTTATATCGGGCGGGCGTCAGGCGTGTATCCACCAATTGTCCCTACCCCGACGTAATGCCAGGGCGGTCCGGCGATCACGAAAAGATTCAACCGCCCTCCCCTTTCGCCATCGATTGCATATAGTTTTTTGCGACAGCAAACAGGCCACCATCGCATTAACGGTGAAAATCATGCTACCTCTGATTGCAATGATAACATCGCCCTCTTACAAATTGCATATGACGTGACATGAGCTCAATCAGAATCCAGTCTTTTTGCCAAATACACAGGAACAAAACCACATGCACACCGCTGAAATCCTCGAAACACAAGGATCCCTGATTAACAATACGATCAGCGAAAATCATTTTGGCACAGGCTATGAGTTTGTTCACTATGACGACAATCAATACCAGATTGATGAGATTTTTGACCTCGTTGACCCCACGATTCTTCGATATCCAGGCGGCACGGGGACAGAAAACCACTTTGATCCAGAAAATCCGAATGCCACGGTACAGCCGGGAGTGGTATCTGGTTCTTCAGCAACCGTTGTCCCCATCAACGAATTTGTATCAATCGCCAATCGGGAAAATGCACACATAATCATGGCTCTGCCGACCTGGCGATACTTTGACCCGGCGACTGGCGACCTGAAGCGCGATGCGAATAACAAGCCCATTGCAAAGGACGCAATAAAGAATTTTGTAAAGGACTTATTGAACGGGGTTTTCGGAGATGCCGATATCCTCGCCTTTGAAATTGGCAATGAATGGTTCGATGATGCGTTTGATTGGTCCCCAGCGGAGTTTGGCCGAATATCGAGCCTTATTGCAAAATGGGTGAACGAGGCTGTTTCAGAATCCGCAACCACAGATGATCCGAAGATTTGGATTCAGACCAATAGCGATGGCGCACAAGACGGAAATCACAATGGCATTCACGACAACATAGAAATTCTGAATGAATTTGGCAGCATCGAACGGGCTGCGGTGGATGGATTTTTCGATCACCTATATTTTCGCACCGACGACAAAGACCATAATGGCGACGGTGTCATTGACGCCTTGGATTTCGACTCTACGGTTGCCACAACACGCCTGGGACGCCTTGAAACAGACGTCGCCAATTTAAATACACCCTGGGATATATCCGGCCTCGACTACGTGACCACGGAATGGAACGTGCGGGCTGACAGGGCTAATTCCATCACCGGTTTTGAGCGCCTCCCCCTGTTTGTCGGCCTCTTCGCCGATATAATTCAAAGCGGCGTCGACTTTGCGACAATCTGGACAACTCAGGCGACCGGAACCGGCAATGGCAGCCTCAGTGAGCAGTTTGATGATGAGTTGACGCCGACGGGATATCTGTTCCGCTTAATGAAGGACGCCCTGAGCGGCACCAGGCTGGCGGATCCCAGCAACAATAACGACCTCAGTAGAGGCGACTACCTCTTCACCAGCACATCTGGAACAGACCTTGGCTACAGCTATACGTTCAGAAGCGCCGACGACAAGAAAGTTGTCCTCTATATCGCTTCAGCGGTGGACGCGGATATCGATATCACCTCGACCATTCTGGATCTGAGATCGGACTATCCAGGCCATCATATTCACGCAACCGTAATCGCGGTGGATGATACTCCCAACAACGAGGCGTTGGAGGCTGATGCAGATGCACAGCTGGTCGCGATTGATCATAACACGCTCTGGTCAAACACTGTAAATGTAACTCTGTCACCCTATGAGCTTATCCAGATCGAGCTCACTCTGGACGCAGATGTCTCGATCTCGGGGGATGATCAGAACCAGACCAATGACTCCATCGTGGGTGGCGATGAACACGATACCCTGCTGGGATTTGCAGGCAATGACACCCTAAAAGGCGGCGATGGAAACGATGTCCTCCGGGGAGGTGAAAACAACGATACTCTGCTTGGTCAATCTGGCAATGACAGATTGGACGGGGATGCAGGCAGCGACAGCATCAATGCCGGAGCAGGAGACGACACGGTCTTTGGCGGCTCTGGCGCCGACAAGGTAGCGGGGGGAACTGGTGACGACCTGTTTTTTGGCGGCGCAGGCAATGACCGTTGCTTCAGCAACGCCGGAGACGACACTCTGTTTGGCGGCGCCAACAATGATGTGCTTGGGGGCGGCACCGGCAACGATGCCCTGGACGGAGAGGCCGGCAACGACACGCTCTACGGTGGGGGCGGAAAGGATACGCTGGAGGGCGGGCTAGGGTCCGACACACTCTATGGCGGTCAGGGTTCGGATGTCCTGAACGGTGGCAGTGGCAACGATCTGCTCTATGGCGGAGCAGGAAGCGACACCTTCCTCTTTGCACGCACGGGCGGTGCGGATGACGTCGTCGATTTCGATGCAGCAGTGGATAATCTGGATCTGACCGATTTTGGCTTTGACGATCTCGCTGACGCGCTGGGGTCTGCCGCACAAAATGGCGATGATTTGGTCTTCAGCCTTGGCGGTGGTGACAGCCTTGTGCTGCGCGATACCAACCTCTCAGATCTCACAGAAACCAACTTGCTTTTGTAGCCCTGCGGGGCTGAATCTAAAGGATTCAAGAC
Source organism: Phaeobacter sp. SH40 (assembly GCA_965641885.1). Classification (GTDB taxonomy): domain Bacteria; phylum Pseudomonadota; class Alphaproteobacteria; order Rhodobacterales; family Rhodobacteraceae; genus Pseudophaeobacter. The sequence continues at coordinate 2,150,935 of OZ282574.1, forward strand.
GGGAAATACAAAGAAGGCTCACGCCCCGTGGACCTTTGCCCCAGAAACACAGCCTGAAACCGCTGCGATGCAGCGTGAGATCCGGTCATCAGTAAGACTTGCAGGGAAATTTTGAGGTGGGACAACAGCTGAGCAGCGTCTGCGCCCACTCGCTGCATCTGCGCCTAATGGCTGGTTCAAACTGGATTTTTTGACAGCGTCTCTCTGTAAACAACGAACTCGGTGTTCGTCGCTACGCGATCATAAAGCCTCATCGCAGTTTTGTTGGATGAGTGCGTATGCCAGTAAACACCAATCGTTCCCGCCTGTTTTGCGCGATCATAAAATTCCGCAACGAGCTTGCGACCAATGCCTTTGCCGCGCAATGAGGGCCGCGAGAAGAGGTCTTGCAGGTAGCAGGTATTTTCAACCGTTATAGTGTTTCGATGCGAAATAAAATGAGCCAAACCAACAAGTTGATTCTGATGCTCTGCGAGCAAACATTGTACTGGCTCAGCTGGATCGAGGACCCTGTGCCATGTCGTCAATACGATCTCTTCGGAAAGTGCCGTGGCGCCAACTCTGCCGTAGAACGCATTGTATTGATCCCAGAGCATTCGCCATTGAGCATAGTCGGCTTGAGACGCGTCTCGAATGGTGATTTCGTTTTCCAATAGCCGCGCCTTTTAGCGGGAATAGTTTGCAAGCAGACTCTCGCCACTCTGCAGGAAAATTGCAAGACGGCTTGAGACGGTCTGGCGGCGCTGCGCACGAGGATCGTTGCCCTCGTCGGTGCGCTGGAGCCCTGAGGCGTTCTGCAGGCTGAAAGCCAGGGATACCGGGAGGACCTTGTGTGATTTCGCTGCCGGCGCGAGAGAGGCCGCCAGATTTTCCGATCCCGGACATAGGCTCGCGCTGCCAGACCCGCAAAGCAAACGCGCCGACTTTGCCATGCAGTTATGACTTTCGCGCCTATCTTGGAAAGGCCTTCGCCACGGCTTTCAGCTTTTCCTGACACAAGAAAAACTTCGCCTGCTCATCGACGGCCGCATAAATCGCATTATCCACAAGGCGAAGACAATCTTTCTTTCCAAGCCGCCAGCTAAACTCTTGATATTTCTGAGGCTTACACCCCTTCCCTGCACTACTGAGCCACAATTAGGCATGTCCTGTGCGATCTCATCCGCGCTAATCTGGGGCTTTATTCCTGACACCATTAACGCGGTTTCCGCCATGGCCTCTTTCAGTTTTTCTATGCCTGACTGAACAAAATATATCGCCCCTGATGCATGCAATGTATTAAACATTACAGCGTCAAGCCTTGGGCGGTTTTCACGCTCTGTTGCTTTGAGACTGGCGATCAATTTACCCGTGCTGCCCGCGCTGTTGGTCCTGTCATCACTCGGGGTGTCTGTAAGGAGCAGCTTGTGCAACATGCCACCAAGGGCAAAGGTATCTGCCCGCGCGTCCATATGTTTTCGGTACTCTACGAGATCAGGAGAGACATATCCCGGTGTCGCCCCCCGCGTGTCCGCCACGCCCAGGTGCGAGGCAATGAAGTCAGGTTCACCAAAATCAATAATCTTGATACGGCCATCGCTGGTCATCATGACGTTTTCGCCCTTCAGGTCACCATGCACCAGACCGCTTGCTTCCATTTCCTTCATGGCCCGGGCTGTGTTGACAATGACGTCGCACATCAGAATTCGCCGCGCCGAAGGGGGGCAATAAACCTGCGTCAGACAATGCAGACATTGCGTTTGCCACATCCTCAAGATCGCCGCCCTGCACATCTTCCAATGTCATATGCCCCAGACCATCCGGGCTGTGGGCCAGCCCTTCCAAACCAACGAGTCCGCTTGCGGCCCTCTCCCGGGGATCCAAATTATTCATCAGACGTTGATGGTTCTCCAACTCAATAGCCACCTTTCCGGTAGCCGGCGCTCTCAGGCTGGTCTTGACAACTATCGTCCTGTTAGTTTCTCGATCAACAAATCGACACGCCTCGGCGTTACCGCCGGATTTCAGAATACCGTCTCATAAATAATCCGTACCGCCAAAGAAAAGCGAGTGGCCATCTTCACTCATCTGATCAGGGCAGTGTCTGCAGGCTACTGCATTCAAGGCCTTGCCGATTTCCAAACAGGTCTCGTATAAACCGGATGCTGGACTTCCGTTGAACACGTCTTGCAAAATGCGGTCTGTATATTCCGGTGCCTGCCATGCCATAAGTTGGAAAAACTCATCCCCATCGGCATCCAGGTTTGTAAGGTGCTCAGTGAGTCGACTCACTGCATAGTCCTTAACACCATTAAGCCGCTTATCTGACAGATAAACGCGTAAATCCCCAGCGCTATTTTCCGCCACCCCATCAGGGTCGAATTAGTCTGAGAGAACATCCGCGATAAAAGACTGATACAACACATTCGCAGATATAACCGCGTCACGTTCTGTCTGTGAATTAAATCCATTTTGGAGCTCGAGGTATTACTGTTGTGCAAGACAGGCTCTGACGCGGGGGCCGCCTGCCTGCTGTCAATTGGCCTGCTGTCAATTGGCCTGCTCCCGACTGGTCTGCTCCTGACTTCGAAAACTCGGCAGCACCTGCCTGAGGATCATCTTATTTCATTCCCCAGAAGGCGCCGGTCGGCTCGAAAGCCAGGCAATTTTGCTACAAACCTTGCATTTGTTAAGCCTTAGGTGCAGCGTTTTCACATTGGGCGTGCATCGAAACACCCCAAAGTTGAGTTAAATTTGTTATTTTCCAAATCTGGCGCTAGGCAAACCATGGCAACCAAAGGTTTTTATCAAAACATCTCCACATACAACGTGGGCATGCGAAAAACCCAGAACCATGTATTGGACATCCTCGCGTTCATCTCGATGATAGGCGTCATCCTTTCCATTCTGCGTGTGGTACAAGTGGGGCTCGCATACCTTAGCGTCGCAGTCTTGTTTTTTGGACTTTGCGTGCTGCCTTCAATCCTTTTGCGCGCGGACAAATATCTGAGCCTACGTGGCTTTCTCCTGATTATCGGATATCTGATCAACATCTCGATAGGGATCTTTAATCTGGGGCTGCTTTCCACAGGGGTCGGAGCCTTGCCATTTATTCTGGCAATCTGTGCCTTTATTTACAGCCGAAGAACCTCGCTTTTTGTATTCTCTGGCATGGTCGCAGGCCTAGCCGTTTTCGGCTATCTGTTTGTCTCCGGGCAGGTGCCTTCCCCCGAGATTACGATTCCAGAGTGGAACCACGATCTGCGCAGCTGGCTCATCGCGGTTTGGGCTATGGTCGTCTGTAGCCTGATCGTTCTCACGCTCATTTTCAACCTGAGGTCGTTCTGGATCGAGACGGATGTGGAATCCGAACAGAAAAATCGCCAGCTCGAGGCGATGGTGGACTTTTCCCCACACGCTATTTTGATCTTTGATCTGGACACCGAGCGGGTCGCAGCCACGAACACGCGGGCTGAAGAGCTCTTTGGCATATCACGGGATGATCTTGGAAACGCGCCTAAGTTGGGCACCAGAAGCCCTGAGCGACAGCCCTCAGGAGACCTCAGCGCCGAAATAGAAGGGGAAAAGTTCCAGGAAGCCCTCGACGGCGGTCACCCGGTCTTTGACCATGTGATCCTGAACGCCGATAGAAAAGAAGTGCTCTGCGAGATTTCTCTGTCGCAGATACCGCCATATGACCGGAAGCTGGTGCGGGCCGATATCTCGGACCTTTCCAACCGTCTGGCCGAACAAAAGCAACGGGCTGATCTTCAGTCCAGCTTGGCGGCGTCGCAAAGGCGGGAAGCCATTGGACAGTTGACCGGCGGCGTGGCGCATGACTTCAACAACATTTTGGCGGTGGTTCTGGGAAACCTCGAATTGCTGCGCGAAAGGCTTGATGAGGACGAGAAGGAGAATCTGCAGGCAATGATCAGCGCGGCTATCGCTGCGAGTACGCGGGGAGCCGGTCTGACCCGCAGCCTGCTTGCTTTCGCACGCGAGGCCGGCCTGCATCCCGAGGTGCTGGACCTGAACGCCATTGTGGGCGAGGCCAGAAAATGGATGGGCCGTACCCTGCCGGAATCGATCATGGTGGAAACCTCTCTGCTTGGAGGCCTCTGGCCAGTGAAACTGGACAAGACGTCGCTGGAAAGCGCGCTTCTCAACCTGATCCTGAATGCGCGCGATGCAATGGACGGGAAAGGCAAGCTGACCATCGAAACGGCGAATATCCGTCTCGACCACGCCTATCTTGATGCCCGGGGCGAAGAGATTGCACCGGGGCGCTACGTGATGCTGGCCGTCAGTGACACCGGCACCGGGATTGATCCCGAGACACTTGAGCGCATGTTCGATCCCTTCTATACGACGAAGCCCCCCGGTGCGGGGTCAGGCGTGGGCTTGTCGATGGTGCTGGGCTTTGTGCAGCAGTCGCTGGGAACCGTTCAGGTCTATACTGAGCGGGGCATTGGTACGACGCTGAAACTGTATTTTCCGGTCAGTGATACGGCGTTGTCCGACGTGCCAGAAGAAACACCAAAGCAGCCTTCGCACGCTAGGGGCCAGGGGCGTATCCTGCTGGTCGAGGATGACGAGGCCGTCCGTGAGCTGCTGCTGACGGTGCTGGAAAGTTGCGGCTACGACGTCACACAGGCCGCTACTGGCGATGCCGCGTTTGAAATCTTCCGGTCCAATCCGACATTCGACCTCATAGTGACTGACATCGTGATGCCCGGAACGCTTCAAGGCACGAACTTGGCAAAGATGATCCGAAAGACACACCCCAATGTTCCATTTATCTTCATGTCCGGCTATGCGGCCGAGGCAACGGTGCATGGCAACGGTCTAAGGCCCGACGATGTCCGCCTGATGAAGCCCCTGCCAAAAGCCGAGCTGTTGACTGCGGTGGCGACTGCTCTTGGCAAGAAGGAATGAAATGACAGCCCTATCCGGTAATCGCGGTAGGGCCGACAGCAGGACCAACGAAGTACATGCCCTGTGCATACATACCGGCTGAGATCACACAAATCCGAGCCGAGCGTTAGCGTGCAAGCTCCTGGGCAATTCTTTCTGCAAGGAGCCGCAGAGCGTCTGATTGCGCCGCTGCCAGCGCGCCCGGATCGGCGATCAGCCCGGCGCTTGGCCCTGTTCTTGGCCCTGTTCTTGGCCCTGTTCTTGGCCCTGTTCTTGGCAAAGACACTTCAATATCAAAGAGCTCAGAGAGCGAGCGGATCGTGCGGCGTGCGAGCTTGGGGCGGGCTTCGTCAGTGTCGTAGGTTTCTATCTCTTGGCCACCGACCTCTTGGCCACCGGCGAAATACTGACCGGACAGACGTAATGTATTGCGGTTCGTGGCGACAAGCTGTTCCACCCGGATGTCCACAGTCGCCTGAGGCGTTTCTTCAAAAGGCCAGGGTTGCGGCGCCAACGTCGCCGAGGTCATCTGGTTGAGATGACGAGAGATCAGCAGTGTCGTGGCACGCTCTGGCTCGTCAGCCCAAAGTTCCGATTTGTTCAGCTTAATGACTCCGCTTGCGTCCTGAAACGCGATCTCTTCGGCCGCCGCATAGGTCGGCAGTGACTCCGCGCACCAGCACCGAGCCGACCCTGGCGCGGACCTTTACCGACGACTCGGTGGGGGTGGCGTCCAGCGCGTATCTGCGCGTGTTGTCATCGCATCCTGCCAGAGCAACATCGGCTGCGGCCGCGAGGAGAAGGCGAAGCATCATGTCAACGTCCTAACAAAAGGGAATTCGGATTGCGCTGAATCGTGCGCGCAAGAGATTTCAGGGCTTCGCCGGCCTCGCTAATGTCGCGCAGGGCGTCGAGACCAATCGAGACCAGCCGTGATTTTTCGCCATAGCTTGTCAGCGCGGCCTCGGTCCGGACAGCGAGTTTTTCTAGCTGCTCTGCCAGTGCCGGCAGTTTTGTGGCTGCAGTCTCGACCGCGCTGGCGGCACCTTCGGCCGCAGCCAACGTGGCATTGACCCTGGCGCCGGCACCGGCCTCTCGCAGCTCGGCAAGGATAACGCGCGCCTCGGCCAGTGTAGCTGTCATCTCTGGTAAGACCGCCTTGACCCCGTCAGAGGCGACAAGGACGTTTACACTGTCAAGAACACCGATGGCCGATGCGATCAGCTCTTCCACCTTCAGGGCATTGATCCGTTTGAACACGCCTTCGGCGATGGCGGTGAAATCCGACAAATTGGCCTCTACCGATGGCACGAGCGGATAGGGCTTTGCGCTCAGATCAAGCGCAGCCGCCTTTGCCTTTGGCAACTCGACAAGTTCGACGATCAATTCGCTGGTCAGGATATTGGCAGAGGTCAGCCGCGCGCAGGCCCTGCACGACATAGTCCTGCAACAGCACCATGGCTTCGTTTGTGGTCGCGTCCTGCCCCAGGCCCAGGTTTCCCGGTCTGAGCTGCAGGGCGGCGCGCAGCAAAACGGCTCTCTTTGCGCCGCTTTTGACCACCCTCATTGTCAGCTCCGAGACTTCGCCAACCTTGATTCCGCGGAAATGCACCTCGGATCCGACAACCAGCCCGCCGACGGATTCGCCGAACTCGGTTGCAACCGTCAAAAGCTCCGCATTCTCATCGTGAAACAGGCTCTTGCGTGCCGCTGCTTCGCTTTCATAGATCGGAAAGGTCACGCCTGTCTCGACAGGTCCGCCGCCTGACACCAGGGTTTCGAATGTCACGCCTCCCTCGATCAGCGAGGCAAGGCTTTCCACGTCAAGCTTGACACCACCGGCACCGAACGACACCGAACGACACCTCGAAACCCGAGGTGTCCCAGAACCGCGTGGCTGATGTCACCAGCGCACCATATGGCGCCTCAATGAAGCCATTAGTACCACGTCAGATCCGGAGGGCGTAAGCGAGGGAGCCTCAATGACACCGACGCGGATACCTTTGTACAGAATAGGCGCCCCGGCGGAGAGCTGGTTTCCATTGCGCGCACGCAGGACAATAGAGATACCTCGGCTGCCGGGCCGCACGAGCGGTGCCGCGCCAAGCCCCGTAAAGCGGTATTCCGGCTCACCAATCATGGCGTCCCAAAAGCCGTTTACGTAGACACCTGACAAGACCGTGCCCAATCCGCTAACGCCCCGTACCAAGACCTGCGGCCGTTCGACCCAGAAGAGCGCGTCGGCATCAATGAACGCTGCAATGTCTTTTTCCACCCGCACCTGCACGATGACCTGCGACAGATCCTCTGAGAAGGTGACGCGTTCAACGGTTCCAACCGAAACGTCGCGGTATCTGAGTTGCGTCTTGCCGACTTCAACACCGGTGGCGTTTTTAAAGCCGATCTCGATCAGAACGCCTCGGTCGGAATAATTTTGCCAGGCCAGGGCCAGAGACGCGACAAGAGCAAGGACCGGCACCAGCCAGACAAGGGAGATGCGCGACATCAGCCCCTGGCGCACGGGGCGGATGTCCGGCTCTGCGGCATCAATGCGATTAGTCATGTCCCAGTCTCATGTCCCCGTCTCGTTTCCAGTCTCGTTTCCATCCCAGATGAGTCTGGAATCCAGACTCAGGGCTGCCAGCATGGTAAACACAACCGAAAGCGCAAAATAAACGGCTGCGATTCCGGGATTGATTGTGGCAACGCTGTCCAGCTGCACCAGAGCCGAAAGGATTGCGACTACAAAAACGTCAATCATCGACCACCGGCCAATGAACTCGACAATCTCCAGCATCAGTTGGCGTTTGTGTGCGCTCAGGGCGCGGTGCTGCCCCACGGCGAGCAACCAGGCGATGGTGCGCTGCAGCGACAGCGGCGCGCGGGAATGCAGCGCGCTACCGCATCTTGTGCAGGTGTCGGCAAGCGGTCGGTACACCACCCAAAGCAGTCGCAGGCGACAAGCCCAGCCTCGCGGGCCGTTCCTACTGAGCGTTCTGTTCCAGAGATTTCCAAATTGTCCTTCTACACATGAAGTTGTCGTGAAGAGCCGCAACAACGACTAGGGCACAAAAGGCCCAGAAGGCCGGTCCCAAGCCGACGCTTGCCATCCCCGCGACTTTTACCAGAGCCACGGAGACCCCCACAATGAATATCTCGGCCATTGCCCAGGGCCGCAGTCTTTCTGCAAGGCGAAAGGCCGAACGCGCGTGCTGGAACGGACGCCGATCAAACACCAAGGGCCATAACGTATAGGCAACAGCAGCAAACCGGAGCGAAGGGATCAGTACGATAAAGGCGACCAACGCAACAGACAAAGGCGGCAAGAGGCCGCTGGAAAAGGCCAGGATCGCGTCAAGAACCAATGTACGGCTGTTCAGCCCTGCGACCTGGAGCTCCAGAAACGGAAAGCAGACTGCGGCCACCATTAGGATCATGGCTGTGAGCGCCAAAACGAACATGCGCGTAAAGGCGCCTGAGCGCGGGGTCGCCAGAACGACGCCCCACCGGCTGCAGCTGACGGTGCAGTTCTCGGCCCTGTCTGGCTCTCTTTGCAACAGATCGCAGCGTGGGCAGGCAACAAGCCCTGTTTCGGCAATCGTGCAAGCCAAACCGTATACGTCCTATTCTGCCGATCATGCCGCCGCATTATGTGACATGAGGCCATTGCCACGCCAGTACTATCTCTCACGCCAGTGGACCTAAAAGAGATGTGCCTAACAGAGATGGACCTAAAAGAGATGAGCCGCAAAGAAAAGCCGCTCTTGTCGCGGCCTTTAGACCCCGCATCCCCTGACAATGGGTGAAAGGTTCAGCCGCTGAGAAGGCAACACTTTGGCTGAGAAGCACAGATTTTGCTGATCTACGTGTAAGGCGTGGGACCGGTGAGTGTCTTGAGACCGCGCGCGGAATTATAGGCAGCACGGAAATCGCAGAGATCTGTGCGGAGTTGGTCATGGCTTGGCGTGCACCAAATCCTATCGCTCGGGTGGCTGTCCGAATGCGTTGGACGCCGATTGGACACTGATTGGACACGGACAAGACCTGATCAGACGGCTGCAACTGCCGCCGCGCGCACGTCTTTTCATCGGGGTTGACCCCAAAATGAGGACACTGCGTATCCCAGCAGAACCCAGCGCACCCGACAGGCTGTTTGCCCTCACTCACCGTGAGCAAAATCGAGTGTGAGCAAAATCGAGGTATACTTGCAATAAAAGTGACTATCCCTCATGTAATTCCTATGGATATCACGCTGATAAAAACCTTTCTCGAAGTTGCTGCAACTGGCTCTTTCGTTTCCGCGTCCGAGCGATTGTTTGTCACCCAGTCAGCTGTCAGCCTGCGGGTGCAGCGGTTAGAGAACAGCCCTGGACGACCGCTTTTTACCCGCTCCAAAGCAGACGCAGAGTTGACACCCGAGGGGTCGAATTTGAGCATTACGCCTTGTCCCTGATCAAAGTCTGGGAATAGGCCTGGCAACAAATCGCGATACCGGAAGGTTTCACCAAAAGCTTCACAATTGGGACGCAATATTCTTTGTGGCCGCGGCTGGGGTTTCGTTGGATTGATGCCATGCAATCGGCAATGCCCGATCTTAGCATCAGGGCCGAACTGGGTATGCCAGACCGCCTGACACGATTTCTGATTGAGGGCGTTGTTCAAGCCGCACTCATGTACACGCCACAGCTGCGCCCAGGACTAAATGCACAATGTATTTTTGAGGAAGAACTTGTGCTGGTCGCCTCCTGGCGCTCACCGACGCTGGAACTGAATGGCCGGTAGGTTTTTGTCTACTGGGGGCCGGAATTTGTTCAGGCCCACGCCATTCACTTGCCCAATTTGACCAACTCCGGCCTGACCATGTCATTGGGTGCTATGACCGTCGACTATATTGTGAACAGAGAAAAAGCAGCCTACGTACCGGCAAGATCGGCGCTTAGATATCTTGCAAGTGGCCAATTGCATCTGGTTGCAGATGCACCAAGGCTTCCGTATCCGGTCTGGGCTGTTTGGGGAGAAGACCTTGACCCTGTCGTTCGTGACCTCGCAAGCCGGATCCTTCGCGAGGTCGCTGAGAAGATCGACGACGCCCAAGCAAATGTCCTGGAAAAGCTTGCCGAGATCAGTGAAGAACACGCGATAAATGTTTATGTTCTCGACACGAAACCAACAAAAGCCACTCGTCACGTCGATGTTTTGACGGCTGTGAGCAACCAGTTGGCATCTATGTAGAGGCCCGGAACCCGGTTGGCTGCAGCATACCGCCTCTGCTTATGCCCTAGCTCCGCTTGTGAACCAGCACTGAGCGCACCTTATGTGCTCTCGATTGTGCTCTCGATGCTCTCAGGAAACCTCAGGCTAAAGCCATCGCCACAGGTTCAACTTTAGGCATCAAGCTCTGTGTCCCAGTACAGAAAGTCCATCCAACTGTCGTGCAAATGATTGGGAGGAAACTTACGTCCGGTGTTTCGCAACTCTTCGGCTCCTGGACGCCGGGGAGATTTTCGCAGAGACATTCCCAGGAGGTGAAGCGATTTGGACCCCTTCTTCAAATTGCACGGCGAACAGGCTGCCACCACGTTTTCCCAGCTGGTGATCCCGCCCGCTGCGCGTGGCACCACATGATCAAAGGTCAGATCGCCCCGTGCGCCGCAGTACTGACAGCAAAACTCGTCGCGCAAAAATAAATTAAAGCGCGTGAAGGCCACGCGCTTTTGAGGTTTTACATAGTCTTTCAGAACCACGACGGAGGGTATTCGTATCTCCGTACTGGGACTGTGCACGACCGCATCATATTCCGCCAGAATATCCACCCGGTCCAGCCAGGCTGCTTTGACGGCGTCCTGCCAGCTCCACAATGAAAGAGGATAATACGACAAGGGGCGGTAGTCCGCATTGAGAACCAACGCAGGATGCTGTTTCAACACCCCGGGATCCCTCACAAATTCAGTTCTGAAATCGCCGTCCATAATGCTACGTCTTCCTCACCCTGTCTGCCTGTCTTTGGCACCAGAGCGGGGAACCCGCCCCAGCATATGTTTAACTATATATCGTGGTTTACGTCTGACAAGCCCCGGCCTGCCGCAGGATATCTCCTGATCGCTAGCATCCGCCCATGACGGGCCCATGACAGACCCGTGACAGGCCAGCGATGGAAAAACTGGCGTCACCCAAAGCCCTGACTTGTCAGGGCCGGTCTGGCTGCCTATTGCTGGCCAATGACTCGCCTTATCCGCTTTAACAAACCCTATGATGTTCTGCCCCAGTTTACCGATTCCGGGAGCGAAGGCAGTGCGCGCAAGACTTTGAGCGCCTATATCGACTGTCCCGGCGTCTATCCTGCCGGCCGGCTGGATCGCGACAGCGAGGGCTTGATGCTGCTGACCGACACAGGCCCCCTGCAGGCCTGGATCAGCGACCCGCAGCACAAAATGGCCAAAACCTACTGGGTTCAGGTCGAAGGCCAGCCGGATACTGCTGCACTCTCAGCCCTGTCTGAGGGGGTAGACCTAAAAGACGGGCGCACCCGTGCGGCCAAGGCGCAAATGATACCAGAACCAGAGGGGCTTTGGGCCCGCACACCGCCGATACGCGAGCGGAAATCCATCCCAACCAGCTGGATCTCCCTGACGTTGCGAGAAGGCAAGAACCGTCAGGTGCGCAGGATGACGGCTGCGGTTGGCTTTCCAACACTGCGCCTCATCCGCTATAGCATTGGGGCCTGGACGCTCGATCAGTTAGCGCAAGGCAGCTGGGAAGACCTGGAGCCCCCCACAATACCCGCCCGTGCAAAACCATCGCAATTGCCAAACCGACAGGCCATTGCGCGCCGGGCGGCGACAAAAGCGGCAGAAGAAAAAATCGCCACGCGCGCTGAATTTCGCAAATCTGGCGGCAAAAAGCGCCCCTCAAAGAGCAAGCGACGCAAAGACTGACAGGTCTCAACCCGGTCTCAACCGGGGCGCAGTTAATGGGTCACCGCCCCAGATCTCAAAAGATGCGATCCGGGGTGGCGTGTCTTTCAGAGGCCGAGCTTGTCGCGCATAAACGCCAGCGCAACACTCAACCCATCCGGGGCGATGCCGTGGCCAGTGCCCTTCATAATATGGGCAAAGACGTCCTTGAACCCGGCTTCATCCAGGGTTTCAGCTGCTTCGGGCAGGGATTGTGGTGGCACCACATCATCGGCGTCTCCATGCACCAATAGGATCGGCATCCGGCTGACGACCTCATCCTTAAAGGTGTCAGGTGACAAGAGCCGCCCCGAGAAGGCGACAATCCCGGCCACGGCATCCTCGCGGCGCGGTGCGACATGCAGGCTCATCATAGTTCCCTGTGAAAAACCAAAGAGTACAACCTGCTCTGGCAGCACATCTTCATCTACCATCAGCGCGTCAAGAAAGGCGTTGAGGTCTTCTACGGCGGAATTCATCCCCCGCATGCTTTCTTCTTCTGATGAGCCATCAATCCAGGGGATCGGAAACCATTGGTAGCCCATCGGCGAGCCGGCGCAGTTTTCTGGCGCATCCGGTGCCACAAACAGCGTGTCCTGCAGGTGTTCGCCCAACGGGTCCGCAAGCCCCAAGAGATCAGCCCCATTGGCGCCATAACCATGCAAAAACACCACAATCGAGCGGGTCACCCCGGAGAGCGGCTCTTTGCGTTCAGCTTTCAGTACACGAGTCATCGGATCCCTTCCCTGTCTTTTGCCACATGGTAATAGGCCCAGAGGATGCGGGCCGCAACCGAGCGCCAGGGCGACCAGTCTTCGGCAATCAATTTCAGCTCACGTTCGGTGGGGCGCTTTTCCAGATCAAACAGCATCCGTGCAGCTTCTTGCAGGGCGAGGTCTCCGGGCGCAAAGACATCGGCACGACCCAATGAAAACATTGCATAGATCTCGGCGGTCCAGACACCAACCCCCGTCACCTTTGTCAGGGTTTTGACCACATCCAGCGTTGCCAGATCTCGGAGCCCGTCAAAATCAATCGCTTCCTGCGCCAAGGCACGGGAATATCGTATCTTTTGTCGGCTGAGCCCTGCCCCGCGCAGGTCCTCATCCGTGGCGGCCAGGACCTCAGATTCGGTGGTCAACTGCGCCTCAACCAGGCGTTTCCAGATCGCTCGCGCCGAAGCTACGCTCACCTGCTGGCTCACAATCGCGCTCAACAGCTCAGCAAACCCATCGGGTTTGCGCCGCAGCGGCAATGGTCCGCAAAGCGCCAAAGCCTCGGCAAACCTTGGCTCATGCTGCGCAAGAAAGGCCGCGCCCTCTGTCACGCAGGCGTCTGTTTGGATGATGCGACCGGCGGCAGGCCCGGCTGCGAGAATGATTGACGTCACGTCAAAAGTCCTTAACCCGTTATCTTTGTCGCCAACATTGTACCAATGGGTCGCTTGCGGCTTGTTCAGTCCTGTTATGGGCGCTACGCATCCCATATGACAGATAGCATGACCACCCAAAGCGACCGCGTCGCTAAGAAAAACGTCGCCATCCTGGTAATGGCCCAGGCTTTGCTCGGCGCGCAAATGCCAATGATCTTTATCATTGGCGGCCTTGCCGGGCAGTCTTTGGCCTCCAACCCATGTTTTGCAACCCTGCCGATCTCGCTGATCGTGGCAGGCTCGATGCTGGCGGCGACGCCCATTTCCGCGATCATGCAAAAATGGGGCCGGCGCGCGGGATTCTTCACCGGCGCGGGTTTTGGCGCCCTGGGGGGCATTGTTGGCGCCTATGGGCTGTATCTTGGCTCGTTTCCGATCTTTCTGTTGGGCAGCCTGTTGACCGGCGTCTACATGAGTGCGCATGGGTTTTATCGCTTTGCAGCGACTGACACCGCCTCAGAGAGCTTTCGTCCAAAGGCAATCTCTTATGTCATGGCGGGCGGACTGCTCTCGGCGTTGATCGGGCCGCAGTTGGTCAAAGCCACAAGCCAGATCTTTGTGATTCCGTTTCTGGGGACATATCTTGCGGTGATCGCCATCAATGTGTTCGGCTCTGGTCTGTTTCTGTTCCTGGACATTCCAAAACCCGAAGCTCCCCGTGATGATCTTCCCAGAGGCCGCAGCCGGTTGGAGCTGCTTAAGACGCCGGCCATCGCCGTGGCTGTGATCTGTTCCATGGTGTCTTACGCGCTTATGAACCTTGTGATGACCTCTACGCCCCTGGCCGTCGTTGGCTGTGGCTTCACCGAAGGCAATGCGGCCGATGTGGTGTCACTGCACGTGCTGGCGATGTATGTGCCCTCGTTCTTTACCGGACATTTGATCGCCCGTTTTGGTGTTCACAAAATTGTCGCTGCGGGCCTGGTCATTCTCGCCGCTGCCGGGGTTGTCGCGCTACAGGGCGTTGAGTTGGAGAACTTTTTTGTCGCTCTCGTGCTTTTGGGCCTTGGCTGGAACTTTGGTTTTATCGGTGCCACCACAATGCTGGCTGGTGCACACGAGCCCGAAGAGCGCGGGCGTATGCAGGGGTTGAATGATTTGCTGGTCTTTGGTGGTGTCACCATGGCCTCACTGGCCTCGGGTGGGTTGATGAACTGCTCTGGCGGCAGCCCGGTCGAGGGCTGGAGCGCCGTCAACATGGCCATGGCGCCCTTCCTGGTGCTGGCCGGTGGTGCCCTGCTCTGGCTGGCGCTGCGTCCAAAAAAAACCTGATCCCGACACTGTCGCAATTCATGCAAAAAGGCGCCCGTATGAGGCGCCTTTTTCTTTTGCTATCAGAACTGTGCGGAGCTTACATAATCTACCACCGGCCCAGACCGGACCGCCAGATCAGACCAAAGCGGCGGCGAAACTCGCTTTGACCAAGGCTTGCGTCTGCAACACGCTCAGGCTGCCGCACTGCCTGCATCAGGAGGGTGCGGGCCTGCCAGCCGGCCAAAAGGGCAACACTGGACTCTTTTGAGACCAGATGACGCTGCTGGTCAGCCTGGGCAATATGCTCCAGTCCCTTTTGGGCCAGTCGCCGCACCCCGTCAGGTGTGCCATCCAACAGCGGAATACGCTTTTGCGCCACCAGTTCGGGAATGGCACGCAGCCAATTTGAAATGCCAACGCCATAGGCGAAATTGCGGATCACCGCCTCGTCCGCCTGCCCCAGAGAGGCTGCGGCCATCCACATCAGGCTCCCAGTGGTCGCATCGATATAGTGGTCGAAACCGGCTTCGTCCTCAAAAGGATCGCGGTAAATGTCCCAACGACGCGCCTCGGCCATGGGCTCTATATGACGGGCCAGATCCGGCGCCAGAAGCCGCCCGAGAGGTGTAGCAACATTGTGCCTGCGGACTGGCCCGCCCTGCGTAATTTCAGCGCCAATATCGCGCCACCATTGCACCCGCATCTCAGCGATCATGCTTTCCTGACTGGCCCAGGGCGCCCGTGCTAGCTCAATGTTGAAAGCGTAGAGCGCAAACAAGACAGCACGATCGGCAGGGGGCGCCGCCATCACGGCCAGAAAGCGGTCGGGATCGGCCTGCTGTACCAGTTGCGCACAGCTGGTAAGGTCGTCATCAAACTCCACCCAAAAACCCCTTTATGGCATCCAGCGTTTCCGGCGCATCCACCAGATCGAGATGGCCGGCCCCGGCCAGTATTTTATACTGTCCCAAGGAGCTCGCGCCTTGCATCAGGGGTTTATAGGCACTGGCGACAAAGGCCTCATCCTGGCTCCCCGCCATGAGAAGAAAGCGCGGCAGTGAGTTGATATCTTTCAAATAATCACTCCTTGGCGCAAACGACTGGTTCAAACGATAGCTATAAGAAGTTGTCGCCAGGTGCCCCAGGGGTCCATCAAGAACCTTTGATGGCATATTGAACTGGATAACTGTTAGGTCGTTCCATGCGGTGATGCCAACAGCGTTGAGCATCGACAGCGCGATGAGGCGACGCACCAATGGCTGCGACCAGCCGCCTGCATTGGCACGCATGGTTGGCGCCTTGTGGTTCAGGAACGGCGCCAACAAAACTGCGGCGTCGACAAGAGCCCCGTGCCGACCTCCGGCAAAACGGACCACAAGGCCACCGCCAGAGGAATGTCCCATCAGCACAACGGGTTGTCCGGGGTTGACTGTTGCTGCAATCAAATCGGCCAGATCGTCCTCAAACTGTCCGATATAGTCGACATCCCCCCGGCGGCCAGGGACTGCGCCGTGACCGCGCAGATCCGGCACAAGCACCCTGCCCGGCAGCTTTGGCGCCAGGTTTGAGAACTGCAATCCGTTCCAGCCAGAGCCATGCAACAAAATCGTCAGCGGCCCCTGCCCATTGGAGTAGTGTCGCACCTGCAGCTCATAGCCATCGCGCATCAGCACCGGTTGCGGCGCTGATTGCGGCTCTGGTATCTGATCCCCGGCCAGACGATTGTTTTCAAGCAACCTATCAAAATCAAGCGTTTGTGCAGAGGCCACATCAGTGCGGACCGGCTGCGACAGGATCAGCCCCAGAGGAATCAAAGCGGTGATCACCCCAGAAACCGCAATAAAGCTGAGGACCTCTTTGATCATTGGCTCTCTTTGCCGTCCCGAATGAGTTTCCAACGCATGGCATCCAGCAAGGCCTCAAAAGACGCGTCAATTATGTTGGCGCTGACGCCCACCGTGGACCACCGCCGCCCCTTGCCGTCCTCACAATCAATAATGACACGGGTGACGGCTTCGGTGCCCCCCTGAGTGATCCGTACCTTAAAATCCACCAGACGCATGTCGTTGATAGTTTCCGAATACCGGCCCAAATCCTTGGCCAGCGCCTTGGCCAAAGCGTTTATGGGGCCCCGATCATTGCCGGTTTCGTCCATCGACTCGCTCACCGAGAGACGCTTTTCGCCATCCACTTTGACCACCACGACCGCCTCAGACAGGCTGACCATACGGTTGTATTTGTTTTTGCGCCGCTCAACCGTGACCTTGTAGCGTTTCACCTCAAAGAATTCAGGGCATTGCCCCAGCTCATGGCGCGCCAGCAATTCAAAAGACGCCTGCGCCGTATCATAGGAATAGCCTTCGGCCTCGCGTTCCTTGATCCGATCCAGAATGCACGCCAACGCCGGATCCCCTTTGGTCACCGCAAGGCCTGCTTCCCCCAGGCGTCGGCGCAGATTGGACTGCCCGGCCTGGTTCGACATCGGAATGATGCGCGCGTTGCCAACCAGCTCGGGGGCTATGTGCTCGTAGGTGCTGGGGTCTTTCAGGATAGCACTGGCGTGCAAACCCGCCTTATGGGCAAAGGCTGACGCGCCGACATAAGGCGCCTGTTTGGTTGGCACCCGGTTCAATATGTCGTCCAGCATCCGGCTCAGCTTGGTCAGACCGGCAAGCGCTGCGGGGCTGACGCCAATATCAAACTGGCTGGCGTAGGGCTCTTTCAACAGCAATGTGGGAACCAGCGTTGTCAGGTTGGCATTGCCGCAGCGCTCGCCCAGCCCGTTGAGCGTACCCTGCACCTGACGGGCGCCGACCTCGATCGCAGCCAGCGAACAGGCAACGGCATTTTCGGTGTCGTTATGGGTGTGGATACCAAGAGACGTTCCGGGGATCCCGGATGCAATGACATCGGCCACAATCCGGCTCACTTCACTGGGCATGGCGCCACCATTGGTGTCACAAAGAACGACCCAGCGTGCCCCGGCATCTAGTGCTGCCCGACATGCCGCCAGGGCATACGCTGGGTTGTCTTTGTAGCCATCAAAGAAATGTTCCGCATCATACAAAGCCTCGCGTCCCTGCGCCACGATATGCGCGATGGATGCGCGGATATTCTCAAGGTTTTCCTCAAGGCTGATACCAAGCGCCGTTGTCACATGATAATCATGGCTCTTGCCCACCAGACAGACAGCCTGAGTGCCCGCATTCATCACGGCCGCCAGTACATCGTCGTTTTCAGCCGAACGCCCGGCGCGTTTGGTCATACCAAAGGCGGTCATCGTGGCCCGTGTTTTGGGTGCCTCGTCAAAAAAGGCGCTGTCGGTGGGGTTGGCTCCGGGCCAGCCCCCTTCGATGTAATCCACTCCTAATGCGTCAAGCGCCTGGGTGATTTGCTTTTTCTCTTCGGTCGAGAACTGCACCCCCTGGGTTTGCTGGCCGTCACGCAGGGTTGTGTCGTAGAGATATAGCCGTTCTTTGCTCATTGCAGCCCCTCCAGCTTTGCCGGATCAAACCCAGGGCCGGGCACAAGCTCAACGCCTGCCTTACTCATACGAACCTCAAGACCGGCAGCTACAAATGCTGCTTTCAGACGATCCACTTGCAAGAAATCTTTGCTTTCCATGGCAGATTGCCGGGCTAAAACCAGACGGGCCTCAAAACCGGACAGATCCACCTTTGGCTGATCCGCCCAATCCCCCATCGTCTCTGTGAGCAACCCTAAAAGCTGCGCTGAGGCCAGTAGCCCGGCAGCATCGCCGCTTGCAGCCAATTTATGCATCTCGGCAATGGCACCAGCGGTATTCAGGTCATCCGCCACAGCGTTAATGACCGCGGCAGCAGCGCTGGCAGCGGGCTCGATGCCCGTGGTCAGCGCCCGCCACTTTCGCAGCGTAGCTTCAGCTTCAGCTGCTTTTTTCTCAGTCCAGTCCATCGGCTTGCGATAGTGCGTTTGCAAAAAAACAAAGCGGATTACCTCACCTGGCACGCCCTTTTCCAACAGATCGTGGACGGTAAAGAAATTGCCCAGGGATTTGGACATCTTCTTGCCCTCGACCTGCAGCATCTCATTGTGCAGCCAGTATCGTGCAAAGCTATCATCGCCATTTGCACAGCAGCTTTGCGCAATTTCATTCTCATGATGCGGGAACATCAGATCATTGCCGCCGCCATGAATGTCAAACGTCGCCCCCAGCAGCTCATATGACATCGCCGAGCATTCGATATGCCAGCCGGGCCTGCCGCGTCCCCAGGGGCTCTCCCAGCCGGGTTGGCTCTCATCTGAGGGCTTCCAAAGAACAAAATCCATTGGGTTCTTCTTATAGGGGGCCACTTCGACACGCGCACCTGCAATCATATCATCCACCGACCGTCCGGACAGCTGCCCATAGCCCTGCGGCCAGCTGTCGACCGCAAACAGAACATGGCCTTCTGCGGCATAGGCATGGCCCTTGGCAATCAGATCTTCGATCATTGTCACCATCTGCGGGATATATTGCGTCGCACGCGGCATGAAATTGGGCTCAAGCGCCCCCAGAGCGCCCATATCGTCAAGAAACCACTGGGTGGTCTCATCGGTGATCTCACCTATTGAGCGACCACTTTGGGCGGCGCGTGCGTTGATCTTGTCGTCTACATCGGTGAAATTGCGCGCGTAGGTGACATGATCCTCGCCGTAGACGGCACGCAGTAAGCGAAAGAGCACATCAAAGACCACAACAGGTCTGGCATTTCCCAGATGCGCCCGATCATAAACGGTAGGACCACAGACATACATCCGCACATTTTCGGCATCAATCGGCGTGAACTCCGACTTTTTACGGGTTTTGGTATTATGCAGTTTTATCGTTGTCATGACAGCTCCTAGGACGGACACGAATGAGCAGGCGCGCACAGCGGGCTTAGCAACTTGTCAAGATGAAGAAAACGACAGAAACCAGCCCGCTGAGGATTTCAGCAGGGAATACAGCAAATAATGAGGCTACTGGTCTGGTTCATGGCCAAAAGCTTAGCATGTCTTTTGCCCCGCGCCAAGGCTGTAGCCTAAAACTGAAAGGCTGCGCCGACTGTTAAGCGCTCTGTGTCCCGTGGCTCTGAGGTGTTGCTGCCCGAGGGAGAGTGATGCACAAACTCCCCCGTGAGCTGCAAGGCCCGGTTCAGCGAGACCCGCAGCCCAAAGCCCAGAGTTTCCGCCTGACCGGTTTGGTTTGCCCCCTGATCCTGGGCTTGCCCAAGGGTGATATAGCCAAGGCTTCGGCCAAAATCATTGCCGGCCCGAAGATTTACCTGCTCGGTGTCGGCACTGCCCGAAAGACCCAAATGGTGCAGGCTGTTGCCACGGGAAAACGATCCTCCCAAAACGATTGCGCCATAGTCCCTGTCGGCAGAAAACGCCATCCTGGACTGGGTGTCATGAAAGGCGCCTGCAGCTATGCCGTGATGCGGGCTGTGGTCCAAGGAAAAATAGGTCGAAGTCCAGTCCCCAGCGGTCGCGGGCTGTGCCAGCGCAGACAATCCGCCTGCTGACAGAAAAATCGCGGCATGTTTCCAATTTGTCTGAGCCCTTGGCATGCTTTCTTGCCCTATTTCTGCACTATTCAAAGTGCGACACCCCTAGGCCCTCAGTCTCGGTGAAATTGGTTAAGGACCTGTTCCGGCCCCATGGGATTTGTTCCCATTTTTACGGGGCTTAGCACCAGGCTCTAACACATTGTAAAAATGAATTTTCATAACATTTTTGGCCGGAAATCAGGGCCCGGGCCGATGGCGCCAAGTGAAATATTTGCCGCATTTTTCACATAGGTCGCAAACACGCTAGAAACGGGCGGAAAAAACGCCAAGGCTAAAGACCTTGCACGAGGGTTTTCAAATGCCGGCAGAACGAAGCGTAGTGACCGTGATCTGGCGTACAATTGGCGCCGCCCGTGGCCGTGCTGCGCGGGGACGCCCAAACAGGCTGTTGTTTTTTCTTATCTGAACAACACAGCACCTCCTCGCATCAAGGTATCCCAGCATGACAGACCAATCCGGCACACCTACCCGTTCCTCAACCCGCAGCGGTGGCCGCGCTGCCCGCCGCAGCGCCAGGGCCAGCGCCCTGCCAACCCATCTGCGCCCCATTCGCCCCGGCATGAAGGGCGGCACCTATAAACCTCTCACGCAGGACGGCGTGGAGCGCATCCACAAAGCAGCCCTGGACGCGCTGGAACAGATCGGCCTGGCAGATGCACCGCCCAGCGGTGTGCAATACCTGACCAATGCGGGCTGCATTCTGGGGGACGATGGACGCATTCGGTTCCCACGTGCTTTGGTTGAGGATATGCTCACAAAAGCAAACCGCTCCATGGTTTTACACAGCAGAGATGGCCAAAACGACCTAGAGCTGTCGGGAAACCGGGTTCACTATGGCACTGCAGGCGCGGCGGTTCATATGGTGGATGTCGAGGGCCGTCATTATCGTGAATCAACGGTCCAGGATCTTCATGACGCCGCACGGATCTGCAACAAACTCGACAATATTCATTTTGTTCAACGGCCTATGGTCTGTCGTGACATCTACGACAACCTCGAGATGGACCTGAACTCGATCTATGCTACCACCTGTGGAACCACAAAACATATCGGAACATCCTTCTCCGAGCCCGGCTTTGTCGCCCCGGCGATAGAGATGCTGCATATGATTGCAGGCGGCGAAGACAAATGGCGCGAACGCCCGTTTGTATCCAACTCCAATTGCTTTGTCGTGCCGCCGATGAAATTCGCAACGGAAAGCTGCGAAGTGATGGAGGAATGTATCAAACATGGCATGCCCGTTCTGCTCCTTTCTGCAGGAATGGCAGGCGCCACGGCACCTTCGACCATAGCAGGTGCGATTACCCAGGCCGTTGCTGAATGCCTTGCGGGACTGGTTTATGTAAATGCCGTGAAACCCGGCGCACCCGCGGTTTTTGGCACCTGGCCCTTTGGCCTTGATTTGCGCAGCGGTGCGATGACAGGCGGGTCTGGCGAGCAGGCGCTCTTGTCTGCGGGCTGTGCCCAGATGCACAAATTCTATGGCCTTCCCGGTGGCGCCGCAGCCGGGATCGCAGATTCCAAACTGCCCGACATGCAGGCCGGCTGGGAACAGATGTGTTCCAATCTCATGGCGGGGCTGTCTGGGCTGAACATGGTCTACGAGGCCGCAGGCATGCATGCATCTCTCTTGGGTTTTTGCCATGAATCCCTTATCTTGGGGGACGATCTTATTGGCCAGGCGCTGCGCTGTGTGCGCGGGATTGAGGTCAGTGACGAAACTCTGGCGCTGGATCAGATAGCGGATGTCTGCCTGAATGGCCCCGGTCACTATCTTGGCACCAGCCAGACGCTGGGGCGTATGCAGACCGATTTTGTCTATCCGGCACTTGGCGACCGGACCTCGCCAAAAGAATGGGTGGAACTGGGCAAACCCGATCTGCTCAACAAGGCAGTCGCCCGCAAAGAGCAAATCCTGTCAGAGCGGTCCGCCGCAAGATTTCCGCCGGAACTGGACGCAGAAATTCGGGCGCGCTTTAACATTCATTTGGGCTCATAATCGAAACAGCAGGCGAAGGTTCGCCGTCGCCTGCTGAAACTACGGCTTACGCGGGTATGCTAACTTTAGCTTCAGAAACCAGAAATTTGTTTTCTAACGCGCTTTCAACAACTGGCGCCAATACTCGATCCGGGAAGAGAGCTGCAAAGGCCCCTGTTGTTTGCCACGCATATGGCGCAGCTCCTGCCGCCTGAGTTCTGCTGACACGCTGGCGCTGACTTGCCCGGAATGGATGCGGTTTACCACCAGTGTTTCAGGCGAGATTACCGGGTCACCCAGATGATCCCAAAGCCTTTGATACAGGTCTACATCCATCAACCAGATCAGGTCTTCGTCGAAAAATTCAAGACACGAACGCCGCATCGCCAGCACAGAGGGGCTGGAGACAGTGTTTTTGCCAAATTTCAATTTGCTGGTCAGGCGCGGAACCATCGCACGCTCCACAGCGCCGCCATTCCGGCTGACGCCAGATCCGCAAAGATGCCACTTTCCAGCCGAGCCGATAGCATTGACAATGATCTCCAAGGCCCTGTCGCCGTTCAGGTAGTCATCTTGGAACAGGATCTTGACGATCTCGCCCTCAGCATGGCGCATGGCCTTGTTCACATTGGCCGAGGCCTGACGCTTGCCGTCCCGATTCCAGATATGACGCACAGACAGCCGGTCGGAATAGGCCTCACAAACAGCGGCAACCGCACCGTCATCAGATTGATCAGAGACAACCACCTCAAAATCGTCAAAGCTTTGAGACGCCAGCACCTCGAAGGATTGCGACAGAAATGCCGCGCCTGCCCCGCCCATGGAATAGGCCGGGATACAAAGGCTGAGATGTGGCATCGGCAAGCTCCCCGAACAGGATGTCAGGCGAAAAGTTCATGTGCCAGTTCAAGGGCTTCGATCAGCGTGTCGACCTCGGCCTTGGTGTTATACAGCCCAAAGGAGGCGCGACAGGTGGCCGTCACTCCGAGATGATCCATCAATGGGCCGGCACAGTGATGTCCGGCGCGTACCGCGACGCCTTTTTTGTCGAGGATTGTGGAGATGTCATGCGCATGGGCAGCGCCATCAAGCGTAAAGCTAAAAATAGCTGCCTTATCAGCGGTCTGCCCCTGGATGTTCAGCCAGTTCAAGCCTTTGAACCGCGCCGCTGCATAGTCGCGCAACGCCGCCTCATGCCGGGCAATATTGTCCATGCCCAGGTCCATCATATAATCCAGTGCCACGCCAAGACCGATTGTCTGAACAATCCCAGGGGTTCCGGCCTCAAACATCATGGGCGGATCGTTGTAGACCACGGCCTCTTTTGACACCTCGCGGATCATGTCACCGCCGCCAAGGAAGGGACGCATTTCACCCATGCGGTCCGGGTGCACGTAGATCGCACCAGACCCCGACGGCCCATAGAGTTTGTGCCCGGTGATGGCAAAGAAATCACAGCCCAGATCCTGCACATCCACCGGCATATGCACCGCACTTTGTGAGCCATCCACCAGAACCGGCACACCTTTTGCATGGGCGCCCTGGGTCACGGCCTTGATATCAACCACGGTTCCCAACACATTAGAGCACTGCGTCAGGGCGATCAGTTTTGTTCTGGGCGTGATTGCGTCAATCACTGCTTGTGGGTCAAGACTGCCATCGGCGGCCGTATCAACCCACTTGATCACCACGCCTTGCCGTTCGCGCAAAAAGTGCCAGGGCACGATATTTGCATGATGCTCCATCACGGACAGAAGGATCTCATCGCCCGCTTGAAGCCGCGGCATCGCCCAGCTGTAGGCCACCATATTGATGCCCTCAGTGGTGCCGGAGTTCATCACGATATGGTCTTCGTGACCTGCATTCAAAAACTTGGCAATGGTGCCGCGAACGCCTTCGTATTTTTCGGTGGCAAGGTTAGAAAGGTAGTGCAAACCACGGTGAACATTTGAATATTCCTGAGAATACGCCTGAGTGATTGCATCAATGACCACCTGGGGCTTTTGGGCAGAGGCCCCATTGTCCAGATAGGTGAGCGGCTTGCCGTTGACCTTGCGGGACAGGATCGGAAACTCTGCGCGGATTTTTTCTACATCATACATTTTCAGGCAGTCCCAGATAGTCAGGGCCAATGAGGCCGACAACAAAAATCATGGCAAAGAACATTAGTATCGTCGCCATCACAATCACGGCAAAGGCCCGCCAAAGCGAGGCAAACCCGTGCGCTTCATTGACAAAATTCAACAGAACAAAAAACAAAACCACACCGACAAGAAGGGCAAACAGCGCCCCCAAAGAGGGTGAGAACGCCATGATCAGGATCACGGCAAGCAAGGCGAAAATCTGCACCAACTGATGCCAGACCAAAACGGAGAGCATGGGCATAAAGCTTGCAGTTCCGCCCAGCCAACGCCCGCCAAGGGTCAGGACCGCGGCGAAACCGACGCTCCTGATGGCTGCGGTGAAAATCGAGATGCCAGTCGAATCCGGCATGAGGTTGAGGGTGACCAGATCACCTTCGAGAGGGAAGAACAGGCTGACAGAGCTAAAAAACAGCACATTGAGCACAATCGCCAGCAACAACCCTGTCCAAACCGCCTCGGCCGGCCATCGCCGCAACAAAATGCTACGGGCAGCAGCCCCAGGCTGGCGCAGCGTCAAAATGACAAAGGACCACAGGAAACTCATGCTGACACCTGCGATTTTCCCCAATAGCCTTGATACATGCCAGAGATCCCGAACCACAAAAATACCGAAAACCACAGCCCACCAACGAGGGTAAGCGGCGTTCCGGGGCCGATCATGCCTGCAACCAGTCCATTCAACAACATCAAAGGACTGGCGGCGAGAAAGGTCCAGAACAAGGCCAGGCGCGCCGCATAGGCCTCGCCCGTGCCACGCAGGCCGCGGGCAAGCAGATGTAGTACAAGCGCCAGGCCATACATCGCCAAAGGGGCGACAAAGATGATGCCAAACAACGCGTTGCTCAACAGCATGTTTTGTTCCTGCCCCGTCAGATGCGCCTCACGGGCCAAGCCTGGCATCCGCGAGATAAACATCAAAGCACAGCCTGCCATCAGAATCGCCAAAAGGCGGTCCTCGCGTGGTCCCATGGCAAGGAGCCGCGCGAAAACGTGACGCGGCCCCCTATAGGTCGCCAGGATATCCCCAGTGACCGCCATTTAGCGACGCCGTGACAGCCAGCCTTCGAGGCGGGCTACAATGGCATCGGCCATTTCGCGGTCTTCCACCTCGTCAACCGCTTCGGCCAGAAACGCCAGGGTCAGAAGATCCGTGGCCTCGCCAGTGGAAATGCCACGCGACCGGAGATAAAACAGCGCTTCTTCGTCGATAGCACCCGTGGTGGACCCATGCGAGCAGATCACATCGTCGGCATAGATTTCCAGTTCAGGTTTTGCCAGGAACTGACTGTCACCATCCAACAAAAGCGCCTGGCTGATCTGATAGCCATCAGTCTTTTGAGCGTCTTCCTTCACCAAAATCTTGCCCTGGAACACGCCTGTGGCCCCATTGCGCAAAACCTTTTTGAACACCTGACGGCTTTCGCAATTTACCGCATCATGTGTGATGAACACCGTGTCATCGTGATGGAATTCACCATCGCCAACACAGGCGCCGGCAACATGCGCAATCGCGTCATCTCCCAACAGCTCAATCACCGCCTCGTTACGGGTCAAAATGCCGTTGACCGTGAGGGTAAAGCTTTTGAAGACAGATTCAGAGCCAAGGCGGGCAAACATATGTGTCACGGCACGGCGTTCATGGTCACGCCCCTGCGCACGCACCAGATGCAGCTTGCCTGTGTCGGCAATATCGACCTCCATGCAGTTGTTAAACCGCGAGGCCGCAGGCCCGTTTTCCAGGATCGTAGCCTCGGCTCCAGCCTCGACACGGATCACATGGTGCAGGATGGCATCCGACATCTCAGAGGAATGCACATAGACCAGATTGATCGGCTTGCTTGGCGTGCCGGTCACATGGATGGCCACACCGTCCTGGGCAAAGGCCGTATTCAGCGCGGCCAGCGGGCGCGCCACGGGTGACTGACCACGGGCCTCAAGAACGCCATAGATGTCCTTGGCCCAGTGAATATCCTGAGCGCAGATATCGGCGATCCGGTCGATCGTGACACCTTCAAGGCTCAGATCATCCGAGGCTTCAGCATCAAAGACCCCATCAACAAAAACGACCTGCAAGCGGTCGAATTCATTGAACATTGGTGCCTCATCCGAAGCAAATACCGAGGCCTTTGTGACCTCTGCAGAGGTCAGTGTTTCAGGTCGCGTGTATTTCCAATACTCATCGCGCCGCCCGGGCAGACCCAGGGTTTGCACCCGCGACAACGCCGCCTGACGCGACGCTGCGAGACAGCCGCCTTCAGGCATGCTGAGCGCGGCAAGCCGCGCCTCGGTGGCACTTTGTTTCACATCAGCAAGAGCCATTTCAGGACACCTCTGCCAGAATACCGGCATAGCCGTTGTTTTCGACTTCCAGCGCCAGCTCTGGGCCGCCGGTTTTCACGATCCGGCCACCGGCCAGAATATGCACCACGTCGGGTTTGATATGGTCCAGCAGACGCTGATAGTGAGTGATAACCAAAAAGCCACGGCCCTCGTCACGCAGCGCGTTGACGCCTTCGGCCACAAGTTTCATCGCATCCACGTCGAGGCCGGAATCCGTCTCGTCCAGAATGCACATCTTTGGCTCCAGCATCGCCATCTGCAGGATTTCATTGCGCTTTTTCTCACCGCCAGAAAAGCCAACATTGACAGGGCGTTTCAGCATATCGGCGTCGATCTTCAGATCCTTGGCTTTGGCACGGACCATTTTAAGGAAATCTGCCGCCGACAGCTCCTCCTCGCCGCGCGCTTTGCGCTGGGAATTCATCGCCGTGCGCAAGAACGTCATGTTGCCGACTCCGGGAATTTCAACCGGGTATTGGAAGGCCAGGAAAATACCGGCCGCTGCGCGCTCTTCCGGCTCCATATCAAGCAGGTCTTCGCCTTCGAGCGTGGCGCTGCCTTCGGTGACCTCATAGCCATCGCGGCCCGACAGCACGTAGGACAACGTCGATTTACCAGAGCCGTTTGGCCCCATGATCGCGTGCACCTTGCCGGCCTCAACCGTCAGATCCAGACCTTTCAGGATCTGCTTGTCTTCATCTTCAAGTTTGACGTGCAAGTTTTTGATTTCGAGCATTTTTTCCTCGTCTCTTTTCTCGGGGCGCCGGCTGTTATGCGGTGCCTGTGTTCTGGATTGCGCTCAGATGCGCAGGAAAGCTGTTGCGCAGGGCCACCTTTGCGCGGGCAATGCCGACGCTGTAGGTCAACTCTGCCTGTTTCGTTTTGGTCTTTGCATGCGTTGGGATCTGATCCCAGGCAAGCGGAGAAATCATCGGCCGCCCGATCGAGGCCGCATAATCATAGTATTTCAGGTGAGCCTGATCGCCGGGAGACACCCAGGTCGAGGGCACCCCGTAAGAATCCGCCGTGATCAGCCCATGCAGGGAAGAGGCATAGATCTGGTCGCAGGCACTGATTTGATTGCAGACGGATGCGGCATCCTGCATGGGGTCGATCAGCAAAAAGTCATTGCTGCTTTGCGCGAGGGCCAGAATCTCGGGATCCGCAACCTGACTGTGATGCGGCACCAAACCGATGCGGTGCGTCTTTGCAGGCGCCGCTGGCAGAATCTCTGAGATCAGCAGACCTGGATCGCCAAACTGGTCGGTTTTGATGCCCAGTAAAGACGCCGTAATCGGCCCACGCAGCAGGGCGATGTGAACATTGTCCAAAAAGTCCTGCGGCACAACATGAAGCAGGCCACTTCCCCAAATCCACGGTTTCTTGCTATAGGTTTTCTTTTCCGAAAACTTACGGCGCGCGATCTGCAGCAGAGAGCCAACAGCGTAAAGATCGGCCATGCCCGGCCCACGATGCACCACCTCACGACCGCACATATGTGCAACCACAATGGCGGAGAGCGCGTCACCAAAATTGGCAACGCCTTTCCACCAAAACAGTTCCAAAGGTGCGTTGTGAGAACCCGTGAGTGTCATGTTTAACCGATCACCACTGCTGTGCCGCTGACCGAAACCATCAACATGGAATTGGCGACAACCTCATTGGCGCCCTTGATGGCCGCGCCCACAACGATGCCTTTGTGGTCTGCAATCTGACTTCCCTCAAGTGAAGGTGTGGTTGTAACGATCATGGAAATCACTCCTCAGCGCGTTGAACGGGTGCCCTAAAGCCCGGCGTTAGCCGACCGAGCCTTCCAGCGAGATGGCCACCAGCTGCTGTGCTTCCATGGCGAACTCCATTGGCAGCGCTTGCAGCACGTCCTTGCAGAAGCCGTTGACCACCAGGGCCACCGCGTCCTCTTCGCCAATGCCGCGCTGACGGCAATAGAACAGCTGCTCATCGTCCACCTTGGAGGTGGTCGCCTCGTGCTCGACCCGGGATGAGTTATTCTTGACCTCGATATAGGGCACCGTGTGGGCGCCACATTTGTCACCGATCAGCAGGCTGTCGCATTGGGTAAAGTTGCGGCTGTTCTTCGCCTTGGGGTGCATCGAGACCAGACCCCGATAGGTGTTCTGCGCCTTACCGGCCGAGATGCCCTTGGAAACAATACGCGACTTGGTCTCGCGGCCAAGGTGGATCATCTTGGTGCCGGTGTCGGCCTGCTGCATGTTGTTGGCAATAGCGATCGAGTAGAACTCGCCCTGGCTCTCATTGCCGCGCAGAATACAGGACGGGTATTTCCAGGTCACAGCAGAACCGGTTTCCACCTGGGTCCACATGATCTTGGCCCGGTCACCGCGGCAGTCGGCACGTTTGGTGACAAAGTTATAGATGCCACCCTTGCCGTTCTCATCACCGGGATACCAGTTTTGCACCGTGGAATATTTCACCTCGGCATCTTCTTCGATGATGATCTCAACCACAGCGGCGTGCAGCTGGGCGATATCACGCGCAGGCGCGGTGCAGCCCTCAAGGTAGCTGACGTATGAGCCCTTGTCGGCGATGATCAGGGTGCGCTCGAACTGGCCGGTGTTTTCCGCGTTGATACGGAAATAGGTGGACAGCTCCATCGGGCAGCGCACGCCAGGCGGGATGTAGACAAAGGAGCCATCGGAGAACACGGCCGAGTTCAGCGTTGCGTAGTAGTTGTCTGAAACAGGAACCACGGTGCCGAGGTATTTCTTCACCAGCTCGGGGTGCTCTTTGATCGCCTCAGAGATTGAGCAGAAGATCACACCGGCTTTTCTCAGCTCTGCCTGGAAGGTGGTGCCAACAGATACAGAGTCAAAAACCGCATCAACGGCGACCTTGCGCCCCTCTGCAGGCATATCCTCGGCGCCCTCGACGCCAGCAAGAATCATCTGCTCTTTCAGAGGGATGCCAAGCTTTTTGTAGGTTTCCAGCAGCTTGGGGTCGACCTCATCCAGTGATTTTGGCTTCACTTCCATCGACTTGGGTCGGGCATAGTAATACTGGTCCTGGAAATCGATTTCAGGATAGTCGACCATCGCCCAGGTTGGCTCTTCTTTTTGCAGCCAGCGATCATAGGCCTCAAGACGCCAGTTCAGCATCCACTCAGGCTCTTCGTTCTTTTCCGAGATCAAGCGGACAATATCGGTGTTCAGCCCCTTGGGGGCGTATTCCATCTCGATCTCTGTTTCCCAGCCGTATTTGTAGGTACTAACCTCTTTCACCGCGTCCACGGTTTCCTGGTCAACACCTTCTTTGACTTGGGTCTGGTCCAAAGCGGCCATGATTATCTCCTGCACTCACGCAACACGGGCGCGATGTTTCTTGTGTTTCTGGAGCCACGCATCAGCAAAGCGCAGCACATCTTCTTTTGTTGTGGTCGGCCCGAGGGACACGCGTATGGCGCCCTGAGCGGTCTCTTCGTCAAATCCCATCGCTGTCAAAACAGCACTGGCACGCACCTTGCCGCTGGAACAGGCCGAACCGGCACTGATGGCAAAACCAGCAAGGTCCATCTGCATGACCTGCGTTTCACCCTTCCAGCCGGGCACGGCAAAACAGGAGGTGTTGGGCAGTCGCTTGCCACCTTTGCCTGCACAAATAAGCTCTGGAGCGCCAGCCACAAGGGCTTCTTCCATCAGATCACGCAGGATCTGTACGCGCTCCCAGGTACCATCGGCCAATTGCCGGGCGGCTGCTTCGGCTGCGGCGCCGAATCCGGCAATTCCGATGACATTCTCGGTCCCCGAGCGCCGGCCCATTTCCTGGCCACCACCCCGGATCTGCGCCGCCAGATCGGTGCCCCTTGGCATCACCAGAGCCCCAACGCCTTTTGGTCCGCCAAGTTTGTGGGCGGAAATCAGCGCCATCTGAACCCCGAGCCAGTTGAACGCAAAAGGCAGCTTACCAAAGGCTTGCGTAACATCGCTCACCGCTAGTCCCTGCGGTAGCTCCTGCACTACACCGGTTTCCGAATTTGCCAGCTGCAGGGTTGATGCCTCAGGTGATAAAACCTCAACGGCCCCATCTTGAGAAACCGAAAGATCCTCTTTGGTCCAGGCCCTTACGGCATCATGTTCAACCGGTGCACCATGCAAATTTCGCCCTGCCAGAGCCAGCGACGCCCCCTCGGTCGATCCTGAGGTGAAGACAATATCAGCACCATCCGCGCCAATAGCGGCGGCAATCTGGCCGCGCGCACGCTCAACAATCGCCTTGGCGGCGCGCCCTTCAGCATGAACCGAAGAGGGATTGCCGCAATAGTCCATCGCCGCAATCATTGCAGCATGGGCTTCGGAATGAAGCGGTGTAGTCGCGTTGTGGTCCAGATAAACCCGCTTCATGGATACACCTTTTCCAATGCGGACTGATCTTTGTAAGGGTGCTCCATATCCCGACTATTCCGCCTCTACGACCAGGAACAGGTTCGGCACAGCCGGACAGGGGGCCAGGTCATTCTGGATCACATCCGACAATCTGGTCTGGTGCAAAAAGACATAAACATGCGCACTGAGGCTTTCCCAGAGCCGGTTGGTCAAAGACTGTGCCCGACTGCCGCTTGTCGCCCCCGAAGCCCCTGCACCCTTGTGCATAGCGTCAACTGTTTCGTCCACCGCGCTCAAAATATCGACGACGCGGATTTCAGAAGGAGGGCGCGCCAAACGATAGCCGCCGCCGGGCCCCCGCACAGAGGCCACCAGTTCAGCGCGACGCAGTTTTACAAACAACTGCTCCAGATAGGGCAAAGACACATTCTGCCGCTTGGAAATGTCCCCAAGGACAACCAATGAGCCCTCTGGCTGCAGCGCAATATCTGCCAGCGCGACCATCGCATAGCGCCCTTTGGTAGAAAGCTTCATCTTTCCATCTCTCCAAACGCCAGTTCAGACGCGAAAACATTGACCTTATCCGCTTGAGTGCGTATCTCAGCGTGACGGTGCAATGCAATGGCCTGCGCCAGCAATTAGAATTGTTCTAAGATGACTGATGGAATTCGTCAAGTATTCCTGACCAACATCTGCAGAAAATGAGAATAGGATCCACCCACCCATGCCTGAGGTCATTTTTCCCGGACCCGAAGGCCGCCTGGAAGGCCGCTATCACCCCCAAAAAGAAAAAGACGCGCCCATCGCCATCGTGCTGCATCCGCATCCGCAGTTTGGCGGCACAATGAACAACAAGGTCGTCTACAACCTGCACTACGCGTTTTACAACATGGGATTTACCGTTTTGCGGTTCAATTTCCGTGGTGTAGGCCGTTCGCAGGGTGAATATGATCAGGGTATTGGTGAGCTGTCTGACGCGGCCTCTGCGCTCGACTACCTGCAGTCGATGAACAACAACTCCAAGCATTGCTGGGTTGCCGGCTTTTCTTTTGGCGCCTGGATCGGCATGCAGCTGTTGATGCGCCGCCCTGAAATCACCGGCTTCATCTCGGTGGCCCCGCCTGCCAATATGTATGACTTTTCATTCCTGGCGCCCTGCCCGGCGTCTGGTTTGATCATCAACGGCAGTGCCGATCGCGTGGCTCCGCCCGCCGATACGGTCAACCTGGTGAACAAACTGCACGAGCAAAAAGGCATCACCGTCACCCATACCGAGGTAGAAGGCGCTGATCACTTCTTCCAGGGCGATCACATGGACACCCTGATGGGGCACACCACCGACTATGTGAAGCGTCGCCTGACCGAGAACACCCGCTGATGGGCACAATCGAAACGCTGGGAGAGAAGCTGGCGGTCGATACCCTCAAGGTTCAGGACGCCATTGGCGAGGATCGCTTTTACATGGAGGTCGCCCAGGTTCTTGGGGCGGCCTCGCAGTCTCTGGAAGAAGCCTTTCTGACCGAAATCCGTGTACGGCTTGCGGAACGTAAGGCGCGTGACTTTATCAGTGCCAAACTGGCGCGGGTTCAAAGCGACCTTGAAGAGAAAGCCGGCAAATGAGCCAACGCCTAAAGGCACAGTTCACCTTTTTGCGGGAAGCAGATCGCCTTCGGAGTATCGAACGACAGAACCTGATTCTGGATTGCTCCCGGCGGGAAAACTCTGCCGAACACAGTTGGCATCTGGCGCTCTACGCGCTTGTCCTGGCGCCGTTTGCCGACCAGCAGGTAGATATCGCCCGGGTTATTCAGATGCTTTTGCTGCATGATCTGGTAGAGATTGACGCCGGAGATCACCCTATCGGTGACGCCGTCGACTGGGAGGCTGTCGCGCGGGCCGAACAAGCAGCCGCAATCCGGCTATTTGGCCTGTTGCCTCAGGACCAGGGCGCCGCTCTGCATGCGCTTTGGCTGGAATTTGAGCAGGCTGAAAGCCCGGAGGCAAAATTTGCTAAACGGCTGGATCATTGTCAGCCCATTTTCCAGACCCTTTATGGTGCAGCCCCTCTGCCCGACCATATTGATGTGGTGCGCGAAAACCTGTTTGGCGGCCGGGCCACCGCATTGCAGCACGGGTTTCCAGAGGCCTATTTCCACGGAATATCTCTGCTGGGCCACGAGGTTGCGCACGACAGTAGTGCGCTGACCCAACGCCTGCCCTTCCTCAATCAGGCCGATGCGCTCAAGACCATTTTACGCGCCACCCGTCTTGGCGATGGCTCGCGGCAAGAGAACTCGGCGGAACACAGCTGGCATATCATGCTGTACGGCTGGATTCTGGGAGAATACGCCACAGCTGAAATTGACCTCGACCGGGTTCTGCAGATGCTGTTGTTGCATGATATTGTCGAGGTCGACGCCGGTGACACACCTATTCACGGCGCACAATCGCCTGATGCACAGGCGGCGCAAATCGCGCTGGAGCAAGCGGCAGCCAAAAGATTGTTTGGCCTGCTGCCTGAGGAACAGGGTTTCGCGTTTCACAGGCTTTGGGATGAATTCGAAGCGGCCGAAAGTCCCGATGCGGTCTTTGCCAAAGCGATAGACCGGGTGCAGCCCGTGCTGTTGAATTTGCAAAATGGCGGTGGCAGCTGGATCGACTACAACGTCAGCCTGCAGCAGGTCGAAGACAGGGTTGGCACCAAAGTCACCCGAGGGGCTCCTGCGGTCTGGCTACATGTACGCACCGAAATAACCCCTTGGTTTGACGTGAATTATACCAACTGAGCAGCACGAGTTTAACCTGCAGAGTCAGGGGGCACTGTATGGCGTGCCGGCTCAAAACTTTCCACCAGGACCTCATCCTGGCTGAGCGTCAGAAAGCCCCCTGCAGGCAACTCATTCCAGCCTTGCTGGTTTTGTTCCAATGGTTCTGAGACCACGGCCCAGCCCTGATGTGACGCGCTCCAGCGATAATAAAGCGAGGGCGCGATATGATCTGATGAATAGCGCGCCGCATAAAGGCGCTCTCCATCTGAAAAGGCCGCCGAAAGCCGCATGTGCGGCGTTGTGCCCCGCGCCAGGGACAGGGCCTCCATTTTGGCAACAGCCCGTTCCATCGCCGCCAAAGGGTCGTGATCCAAGCCCTCATTCAGCGCCAGCAGAAACAGAACCTCACTGTCCGTTGCCCCCTTGCGGTGCTGATAGAGCTGATCCGGGATACACATATCGCCGTGGCGGCGGAAACTGTCAAAACCGCCCACCTGACCATTGTGCATGAACGACCAGCGCCCAACGGCAAAGGGATGGCAATTGTTGCGACTGATTGCGGAGCCGGTTGAGGCCCGCACATGCGACAAGAACAGCCCCGAGCGCACCTGATGCGCCAGCGCGCGCAGATTGGTATCGGACCAGGCGGGATAAACATCGCGGTACAACCCCGGCTCTGCCCTTGTGTCGTACCATGCAACGCCAAACCCGTCGCCATTGGTCCTGGTTTTGCACTCTGCGGCGTCCTGGCTTTGCGCTACGAGAGAGTGACCAGGGCGGCAAATGACATCTTCAAGGAAGATAGGTGATCCAAGGTAGGCGGCCCAGCGACACATATTACGTGAACTCCTGTGAGTGGTTGGCTCTGCGACGGTGCGCTGATAGCGCGGGGTGAAACTCTGGTCTATCCACCGCCTTGCACAGGGACCTGTTCATTTGTGCAAATTCCACACGCGGCAAAAGGAATGGCAAAGCTTAGCGTGAAAAAGTAAAAATTCTGCCGTTTCCAGACTGTTTCCCCTCCCTGTCGTCGGCTATGGCGAAGGAGCCGGACAGTTGTTCAGCCCGCAGAACAGTGGTTCAGCCTGGAAAAAAGGATCATCGGCATGCCCCTTCATTACGTCTATCTGATCGTTGCCGTGATCGCAGAGACCATTGGCACCACGGCGCTGCAAGCGAGCCAGCAGTTCACCCGGCTTGGCCCCTCATTGCTGGTCCTGGTCGCCTATGGGTTTTCGTTTTACATGCTGGGACAGACCCTCAAATTCATGCCGGTTGGTCTGGTTTATGCGATCTGGGCCGGACTGGGTATTGTGCTGATTGCGCTGATTGGCCTGGTGATGTTTGGCCAGCGGCTCGATCTGCCTGCCCTGGTTGGCATCGGTTTGATCCTTGCCGGTGTGCTTGTCATACATCTCTTTTCATCCTCCTCCGGTCACTAGCCGGTCACTAGGCAGGCCGTTTCAGGTGCGGCGCACAGGATGAGGCGCCCAGAGCTGAGGGTCGAACGCAAACAGATCAGGAAATATTTGCGGCCAAATGCGCAGTATTGTTGCAGGTTCTGCGTCACAGGCACAAACTGGCGTATTTCTTCTGGCCTTTGGCGTGGGATCGGGCTATGGGCGGCGCAACTTCCTTACAAAGGCTGACGTCATGGACTTGCGCAACATTGCGATCATTGCTCACGTGGACCACGGTAAAACGACTCTGGTTGATGAGCTTCTGAAACAATCCGGCGCCTTCCGCGAAAACCAGGCTGTGGCAGAACGTGCCATGGATAGCAACGACCTGGAACGCGAGCGGGGCATCACTATTTTCGCCAAACCAACTTCGGTTGAGTGGAACGGCCTGCGGATCAACATCGTTGACACCCCCGGCCACGCCGACTTTGGTGGCGAAGTTGAACGTATCTTGTCGATGGTCGATGGTGTGGTCCTGCTGGTGGATGCCGCTGAAGGCCCGATGCCACAGACCAAATTTGTGACCTCCAAGGCGCTGGCCCTGGGTCTGCGCCCCATTGTGGTGCTGAACAAGGTCGACAAGAACGACGCCGAGCCTGACCGGGCGCTGGACGAAGTCTTTGACCTCTTTGCCTCGCTTGATGCGACCGAAGACCAGCTCGACTTCCCGCATATGTATGCCTCGGGTCGGAACGGCTGGGCTGATGCGGAACTCGACGGTCCCCGCAAGGATCTGCACGCGCTGTTCAATCTCATCGTGAACCACGTGCCCGCGCCCTCGCAAATCAAGCACCAACATGAAGATTTCAGCATGCTGGCCACCACTCTGGGCAGTGATCCCTTTGTTGGTCGCATCCTGACAGGTCGTGTTGAAACCGGCACCCTGAAGGTTGGCGCCACCGTGCAGGCTCTGTCCCGCATTGGCCAAAAGATCGAACAGTTCCGCGTCACCAAAATTCAGGCCTTCCGTGGCCTGGCGCAGCAGGACATCGAAGAAGCCCAGGCTGGCGACATCGTCTCGCTGGCTGGTATGACCAAGGCAACCGTGGCCGACACGATCTGTGCCCTGGCCGTGGACACAGCGCTCGAAGCGCAGCCGATCGATCCGCCCACCATCACCGTGACCTTTGGCATCAACGACAGCCCGCTGGCTGGCCGTGACGGCAAAAAGGTTCAGTCGCGTATCATCCGTGACCGCCTGATGAAAGAAGCCGAAGGCAATGTTGCGATCAAAATCAGCGACACTCCCGGTGGCGACGCTTTTGAGGTTGCCGGTCGCGGCGAACTCCAGATGGGTGTCTTGATCGAGAACATGCGTCGCGAAGGCTTTGAGCTGTCGATTTCGCGTCCGCAGGTTCTGATGAAAGAAATTGATGGCGTCCGCATGGAGCCCATCGAGGAAGCGACCATCGACGTTGATGACGAATACTCCGGTGCTGTCATCGAGAAAATCACCGGTGTCCGTAAAGGTGAGTTGGTCGAGATGCGCCCTGCCGGTGCCGGTAAAACTCGGATCATCGCCCATGTGCCGTCTCGTGGCCTGATCGGCTACCATGGTGAATTCCTCACCGATACCCGCGGTACCGGCGTGTTGAACCGTGTTTTCCACGGCTGGGCGCCACACAAAGGCTCCATTCCCGGACGTCGCGCTGGTGTACTGCTGTCGATGGAAAGCGGTCAGTCCGTGTCCTATGCACTGTGGAAACTGGAAGATCGCGGCAGAATGTTCATCGGCCCACAGGTTGATATCTACCAGGGTATGATCATTGGGGAACATTCCCGTGAAAACGATCTGGAAGTGAACCCCCTGAAAGGCAAACAGCTGACCAACGTCCGCGCCTCTGGCACCGACGAAGCCGTGCGCCTGACCACTCCGATCACGCTGTCGCTGGAAGAGGCGATTGCCTATATCAACGATGACGAACTGGTCGAAGTGACGCCAAACAACATCCGCCTGCGCAAGCGCTACCTTGACCCACATGAGCGCAAGCGCATGTCTCGTGGTGCCTAATCTAAGCAAAGATTTCTATGTTTTTGGAGCGCCTTAGGGCGCTCCATTTTTTTTTTGAGCAGCAGGTGCGGATCTTTCTCGCGCGCCCAAAAATAAAGGGCTCGTCATGGTGACGCGCCCTTCTGGTCTTTCAAACTGTGATTGATCTTCGGACGGAGCTACTC
This sequence comes from Phaeobacter sp. SH40, assembly GCA_965641885.1. Lineage (GTDB taxonomy): Bacteria > Pseudomonadota > Alphaproteobacteria > Rhodobacterales > Rhodobacteraceae > Pseudophaeobacter. Next base: position 2,188,260 of record OZ282574.1, read on the forward strand.
GCTGGTTTCCACAACCATCAGCTCGCGCTCTGAGGCATCACGGGCATGCGCCAGCGCCTCTTGGTATTCCGGGCTGTGGTAGCAATCGACTGCGGCTTCCAGGCTGGGGAATTTTGCCACGACATTACGGGGGCGTTCTTTGCCTTCGAGCTGAACAAAGCGTCCGCCCCGGGCGATGAATTCGCCGCCAGCCTTGGCCACAGCCGGGCCAGCCAATTTGGCATATTTGCCATAGGCTTCTTCATCAGTGACGGTAACATGTGCAATCCAAAGTGCGGGCATTGGGGGATCCTTCCGGTAACTGCCTTGGCTGGCGCCAGCATAGGCAACTGGCAGCCGAGGTCGATGATTTTTTACCACTTGGTCCAAATCATCAAGGCCTGTTTTTCATCCCGCAATACTCTGGTTTGAAAATCCGGGAGGAGGAGCTTCGCCCTCCCGGATTTTCAGTCTTATCCCGCGAGAACAGCCTCAGCAGCCTTGATTGCAGCTTCGGCGTTTTCGGCACTTTTACCGCCGCCCTGGGCCATGTCAGGGCGACCGCCGCCACCCTTACCGCCCAGTTCAGCCACGGCAGCCTTGACCAGATCAACAGCTGAAACCCTGTCCGTCACATCTGCCGTCACCCCAGCTGCCACAGCGGCTTTGCCGCCCGCATCTGCAATCAGCAAAACCGCGCCAGAGCCAATCCGTGCTTTATGCTCGTCCAGCAGCGCAGGCAGGTCCTTGCCGGACACACCTGAAAGAACCTGAGCAAAGAATTTGACGCCGCCGATGTCTTTGGCCTCAGCCTCACCCGCGCCTGCTCCGCCGGCCATGGCCAGGTCACGACGCAGTTGCGCTACCTCATTCTGCAGCGATTTACGCTCATCCATCAAGGCCTTGAGACGCTCAGCAACATCGCCCGACTGGGCTTTCAGCATCAGGGCAACCTCACCCATACGGGCAGCTTCACCTTTGAGATAGTCAAAGGCAGCCGCACCAGTCAAAGCCTCGATACGCCGCACCCCAGCCGAAGAGGCACTGTCGCCAAGAATGACAAAGGTGCCGATATCGCCGGTCTGGCGCACATGGGTGCCGCCGCACAGCTCGATCGAATAGGTGTCGCCCGCGTGGCCCTTGCCCGTTGCGGCCCGGCCCATTGAGACCACACGGACCTCATCGCCGTATTTCTCGCCAAAGAGCGCCTGAGCGCCCAAGCCACGGGCATCGTCAGGCGACATAATACGGGTTTCGACATCTGTGTTTTGCCGAATATAGGCGTTCACATCGACAGAGACCTGCGCCAGCTCGGCGTCGCTCAGGGCCTTGGTGTGGCTGAAATCGAACCGAAGGCGATCATCGGCATTTAGCGATCCACGCTGCGCCACATGCTCGCCAAGCGCGTCCCGCAGGGCCTCATGCAGCAGGTGGGTGGCGGAATGGTTAGCGCGAATTGCCGCGCGGCGGCTATGATCGACCAACAACTGCGCAGGCGCGCCTGAGGTGACAAGCCCCTCAACCACTTCACCCATATGGATAAAGACGCCGGCCGCCTTTTTGGTGTCTTTGATACGAATCACGCCGCCGTCGACGCGAACCTCGCCCGCGTCACCGATCTGACCGCCGGATTCTGCGTAGAACGGCGTTTGGTTCAGCACCAGCTGCACGCTATCGCCCTGCCCGGCTTCTTTTACCTCGCCGCCCTCTTTTACCAGCGCCACGATCTGGCCCTCGGCCGCCTCGGTCTCGTAGCCCAGGAAATCGGTGGCGCCGTGTTTGTCGGCGATATCAAACCAGATGGTGCTGTCGGCGCTTTCACCGGAACCGGCCCAGGCGGCGCGCGCCTTTGCCTTTTGCTCCGCCATGGCTGTGTCAAAGCCCTCGGTGTCGACCTCACGGCCCTTTTCACGCAGGGCGTCCTGCGTCAGATCAAGCGGGAAGCCAAACGTATCATAGAGCTTGAAAGCGGCAGCCCCCGGCAATGGGGCGTCAGTCGCCAGTGTCGAGACCTCATCGTCAAGCAGTTTCAGCCCACGTTCCAGCGTCTGTTTGAAGCGGGTTTCTTCCAGCTTCAGGGTTTCTTCGATCATGGCCTGCGCCTGCCCCAATTCCGGGTAGGCCGTGCCCATCTGTTGCACCAAAGCGGGCACCAGGCGGTGCATCACGGGATCCTTGGCGCCAAGAAGATGCGCATGGCGCATGGCGCGGCGCATGATACGGCGCAGCACGTAGCCGCGGCCATCATTGGAGGGCATAACGCCATCGGCCATCAGAAACGAGGTCGAGCGCAAATGGTCAGCGATCACCCGGTGGTGCACGTTCTGGGCGCCGTAGGGGTCTGAATTGGTGACATCCGCCGAGGCTTCGATCAGGGACTTGAACAGATCGGTGTCATAGTTGTCGTGGCTGCCCTGAAGAAGGGCGCCAATACGTTCCAGCCCCATGCCGGTGTCGATCGACTGCATGTCCAGAGGCACCATTGAGCCATCTTCAAACTTTTCGTTCTGCATGAAGACCACGTTCCAGATCTCGATGAAACGATCACCGTCCTCATCAGGAGAGCCGGGAGGTCCCCCCCAGATGTGGTCGCCATGGTCATAGAAAATCTCGGTGCAGGGGCCGCAGGGACCAGTTGGCCCCATCTGCCAGAAATTATCCGAGGTCGCGATGCGGATGATCCGGTCCTCAGGAACACCCAGCTTCTTCCAGATCTGAAAGGCCTCGTCATCGGTGTGATACACGGTGGTCAACAAGCGGTTCTTGTCGATGCCAAATTCCTTGGTGATCAACTCCCAGGCAAAGGTAATCGCCTCTTCCTTGAAGTAATCGCCAAAAGAAAAGTTTCCGAGCATCTCGAAAAACGTATGGTGACGCGCGGTATAGCCGACATTGTCCAGATCGTTGTGCTTACCGCCTGCCCGCACACATTTCTGCGCGGTCGTGGCGCGTTGGTAGTCGCGGCTTTCAACCCCGGTAAAGAGGTTCTTGAACTGGACCATCCCGGAATTGACAAACATCAGGGTCGGGTCGTTGCGCGGCACCAGCGGGCTGGACGCAACCACCTCGTGCCCGTTTTTGGCAAAGTAGTTCAGGAAGGTGGAGCGGATGTCGTTCAGCGTCGCCATGATTTTGGTTCTCTTTGCGGGCAATATTGAGAGTTTCATTGAGGTTTATCCCCCCAACCCGCCTCTGTCCACAGCCTGCATTCAGACCGGTCACGCAAAAAGGACGCAGCCTAGGCCACGTCCCTCTCCAAGATCAACTTGATCAAATTTCTGCGTCTTAACTCTCGAGGATATCGTCGCCATCGGCAAGGTCGGGACGATTAAACTCAAGCCCGTGGGCCGCACGGATCTTATCCTCGATATCATAGGCAATGGCCTGGTGGTCGCGCAAAAACTGCTTGGCGTTTTCACGCCCCTGGCCAATCCGCTCATCGCCGTACGAGAACCAGGACCCGGACTTATTCACCACACCGGCGGCAACCCCAAGATCAAGCAGCTCGCCCATCTTGGAAATGCCTTCGCCATACATGATGTCGAATTCAACCTGCTTGAACGGCGGCGCGACTTTATTCTTCACCACTTTTACCCGGGTTGCGTTGCCGACGATTTCGTCGCGATCCTTAACCGCGCCAATGCGGCGGATGTCTAGGCGAACCGAAGAATAGAACTTCAGCGCGTTGCCACCTGTTGTTGTTTCTGGCGATCCAAACATCACGCCGATTTTCATCCGGATCTGGTTAATGAAGATGACCATGCATTTAGACCGGCTGATCGAGCCCGTCAGTTTGCGCATCGCCTGGCTCATCAGGCGGGCCTGAACGCCAACACTTGAATCGCCCATGTCACCTTCGAGTTCAGATTTTGGCGTCAATGCCGCAACCGAATCGACGATGACCATATTCACAGCCCCAGACCGCACCAGGGTATCGGTGATTTCGAGCGCCTGCTCACCTGTGTCAGGCTGCGAGATCAGCAGCTCGTCCAGATCCACGCCGAGTTTGGCCGCATATTGCGGGTCCAGCGCGTGTTCGGCATCAACAAAGGCCACCGTACCACCTTTGCGCTGCTGCTCTGCGGCACAATGCAGTGTGAGGGTCGTCTTGCCGGAACTCTCCGGACCATAAATCTCGACGATCCTGCCCATCGGCAAACCACCAATACCCAGGGCAATATCCAATCCGAGAGAGCCGGTTGAACTGGCCTCGATTTCCGCAATGGCACCGTCGCTCATCTTCATGATGGAGCCCTTGCCGAATTGCCGTTCGATCTGCGCAAGAGCGCTGTCGAGCGCCTTTTGCTTGTCACCGCTTACTTTATTTTTCATGGTCAAAAGATCCGCCATAGTCCCTTGTCCCCCTCTATGTGTCATAGTGCTGCGCCTGCGGCAATCACTGCTTTGTTCGCCTCTTGTTCCTTATGAGATCAAAAGAAGAACAAAGCAAACATAAAGTTAATCTATTCAGCGGATCAGGCAGCTGATAGACAGGAAACGGGAACGTCTAAACAACTTATTTTACAGGGTTTGATGCGGGAAATGCTTGTATTTTATGACGAAAAGCTGGCGCTGCTCTCTGTGCCGAAAACCGGAACATCCGCCTATCAGGAAGCGCTTCAAACGCGGGCGGATCTTGCAATTACCGACCCGCCAGAGCTGAAGCATGCGCCACTGTATCGCTACAACCGATGGATTCGGCCCATGTTTGAGCGGGTCTGCGGCGTCGAGCTGGAAGTCGCAGCCGTGATGCGCGAGCCAATCAGTTGGCTGGGCAGCTGGTATCGCTTTCGGCAACGGCCCTTTATGGATGGCAAACCAAATTCCACAAAAGGCATCAGCTTTGATGATTTTGTGCGCGACTATTGCAAGGGGCAGCAACCGGGGCATGCCAATGTCGGCAGCCAGGCTAAGTTTCTGGAAACGCAAAAAAACGGCTGTCATGTCACACATCTGTTCCGCTATGAGGATCAGCCACGGATACAGGCCTTTCTGGAGGAACGCCTCGATGTGAAGCTCGCGTTGCAACGGCGCAATGCAAGTCCAGTTATGGAGCTAACACTCAGCCCGGAGATAACAGAGCTGTACCGCCGTAAAAAGGCTGATGAGTTCGCGCTCTACGAGAGCATCACCTAGGCACCAACTGGCTGAACAGTACGTATCCAGACACCACGCAGCTGCCGTTCTGGCCTTCTATGCCTCAGAGAGACTGCGGCCTGTCTAGAGGTTAGTGCAACTGGGCGTGTACGGTTTCGGTCAATTGGTTGAGCGAAAACGGCTTGGGCAAAAAGACCGAGTTGGGCACATCAGGCTCAGATTCACCAAAGGCCCCCTCGGCATAGCCCGAGACAAACACCACACGGGTATCAGGGCGGCTTTTCAGGGCCTCACGGACCCAGGTCGGCCCGTCCATGCCCGGCATCACCACATCGGTGACAAACACATCCACCGTCAGGCCCGGATCCTCAAGCGTGCGCAGCGCATCCTCAGCGGACTCTGCCTCAAGTACGGTATATCCCCGCATGCGCAGCGCTCGTGAGGCAAAGGCACGCACCGGTGCTTCATCCTCGACCAACAACACAACACCCTCACCATGCTGGGGCGCCGGAACTGGTTTTGGCGCCTCAACCTCTGCCTTTGGCTTGTCCTCGGCGCCTTCCTGATAGACCGGGAAGAACAGGGTGAACTGGGTTCCCTTATCGGGGACCGAGTCCACAAAGATATAGCCGCCGGTTTGTTTGACGATCCCATAGGCCGTCGACAGACCAAGGCCGGTGCCCTCGCCCGTGCGTTTGGTGGTGTAAAAGGGCTCAAAGACTTTTTGCAACTTGTCCGCAGAGATACCGACGCCTTCGTCGCTGACCTTTACGGTGATCCAATTGCCTTCGGGAACAATAGCACGATCACGCGTCAAAGGTTTATCCAGGGTCACCGCCTCGGTGCGCACCCGGATTTCGCCACCATTTGGCATAGCGTCGCGCGCATTCACCACAAGATTCATCAGAACCTGCTCCAGCTGCCGTTTGTCGGCACGGATTGAGCGCATCACCGGATCATGGCTCAGGGTAAGGGTGACCTTTTCCCCCACCAAACGGTTGAGCAAATGGGTCAGATCCGACAGGGTGTCGCGCACATCCAGCACCTCGGGCAGCAAGGTCTGCTTGCGAGAGAAGGCCAGAAGCTGGCTCACCAGAGAGGCGGCCCGGTTGGCGTTTTCATGGATCTGGATCAGATCGCCAAAGTCCTGATCTCCCTGATCGTGACGCAGCAGCAAAAGATCGCAGTGACCGGAAATGGCCGTCAGAAGGTTGTTAAAATCATGCGCTACGCCTCCTGCCAGCTGACCAATCGCCTGCATCTTCTGGCTTTGCACAAACTGCGCCTCAAGCGTCTTGAGCTCGGTTGCATCATTCAGGACCGCAATCAGAATGGTACTGCCGTCCTCAATCGCGCGGGTCAGGGTGACCTGCACAAAAACCTCTTTGTCGGGACGCGACAGGCGCAGGAATTCGGATTTGTTCGAGGCAAGCCCATCGGCCGTGTCACGCAGCCAATCCGACATGGGACGCCCCAGCCCTTCCATCAGCTGCGCCAGCTTCAGATTGTCACGGCTCTCAACCCCCAGCATCGCCATCGCCATCTTGTTCAAAGACAGAATATCACCCGAGGGAGCCAGTTTGATAAAGGGAACCGGCATGTGTTCAAAGCTGGTCTGCTGGCTCTGCAGCTCAGAGCTGTTGACCTCCATCAGAAATAGCTCACTGCGGCCCTGGGTTCGGTTCAGTTCTGTCACCAGCACTTCCATCGGGCCGTTTTTGGTGCTGATTGTGTTGATTTCGCCGGTGGTGACCGGCAGCGTCATAAACAAACGATCCGTTGATTTAACCCGCTCGCCAACCAGGGTGCGCGCCGCCTCGTTCATGAACAAAACTGCGCCTGTGCGCCCGACAGTGATCATCGGGATTGGCACAGCTTCCGAGCCGCGTCCGCTTTGGCGTTCCGCGATATCCTCGACACGCCACAAAAAGCTGCCGCCATTCATCTGGTGCACCGCAAGGCGCACATGCCCACGACGAGTCACAATGTCTTCGCGCGCCGCCCCCTCAAAACGCGCCCGGCTTTGCAGGCGAAACAACACCGCCGAAGGATTGGCCAGCACAGAGCGCAATGTTCCGGCCAGTGTGTCGCGTTCGCTGTCCTGAAACCGGGTTTGCGCTGCCTGATTACAGGCGTGAATGGCACCATCGTCATCGGTGACAAAGCTGGGCGTTGCGTCTTTTTCGATAAAGCCCGTGAGCAGCTCAACCGCCATGGCACGTGCATTGATCCGCAGACGGGCCTGAAACAGCATCAACAAAGCAACCGCCAAAAGCGTCAACCCAACCGCCATCAACCCCCGCATGACCCAGTCAGGCCAGGAGAACAATGTCGGCGCCAACATCAACCCAAGCGACAAGGCAAACGTCGCCGCAAGGCGAAGATGTTCGGGATGATAGATCCGTAGCGCGGGCACGGATGAATTTTGGCGACCGGACATTTCGGCTCCATCTTCAGGAAGGGTGTCTGCCATAACGCGGCTAAAGTCTTAAAGCCACGTTAAGGTAGGTGTAGCTTTCCTGTTGAAATACCTAACAACCAGGACTAACGCGCGTCAACACAGCGACAAAAAACCCATCCGTTCCGTTCTGAACCTGCCACGCGTTCTGACTGACCAGAGACCAGCCCTCATGACGCGCAAGAAACCCTTGAACTTGGTCGGTATTTTCCTCGTCCAACATAGAACAGGTCGCATAGGCCAGGTGGCCATTCTCTGCCACCAGCTCTGCAGCGTCCTCTAGAATCTGGCGTTGTGAAATTTTGATTTCATCCAGCATTTCTCTGGTAAGGCGCCATTTACCTTCGGGCGCCCGCCGCCAAGCGCCTGTGCCAGAACAGGGCACATCACAAAGAACTAGATCAAACGGGGCCTTTTGCACGGCTTCATCTTCTGACAGGCAGGTGATGTCAGCACCAGCACGTTGGGCGCGCAGAGGCAGATCATTCATCCGGTTTGCATTGGCATCATGGGCAAAGAGATCGATCTTGGCACGCCCCGCCATGGCAAGGCTTTTGCCGCCGCCTCCGGCACAGAAATCCAGCACCCGCATGCCATCAACAAGCGGAAGTTGGTCAACAACCGCCTGACTGGCCGCATCCTGTAGTTCAACCAAACCATCCGCAAAGCAGTCGCTATTGCGGACTTTGCGCCCCCCCTGACTGACATCAAGCGCTGTTTCAGAGGCTGGGTGCGGCGTGCAGATGATGCCCTCTTCTGCCAGGGCCTCTATCGCAGCGGCGCGGGTTGTGCGCAAAAGGTTTGCCCGTAAATGCACGGGAGCCCGCGATTGCAGCGCCTGTGCTGCAGCCTCAGTGTCATTGCTCAGGCTTTCACTGAAAGAGGGCCAAATCCAGTCGGGAATATCCAGACGCTCTGCGTCAGACGCAAAGGCAGCAGGCTCTTTGCTTTCGTCGTCGCTCAGCGCCACAGGGCCATAGCCCTGGCCACTAAAGACGGTTTCAGGATCGACGCCTTCGGCGCGCAACGCCCCCAGAACCAGGCCGCGCCCGGTCTGTGCCCCGGTCTGTGCCCCGCCCAAAGCCGCAAAGGAGCGGCGGCATCGCAGGGCCGAGAACACATGATCACGCACAGCGGCGCGATCCTTGGAGCCGGCATAGCGATTGCGCCGCCCCCAGGAGGTGAGCGCCTTTTCAGCCGCTTCACCGTCCAGGATCAGATCCAGGATTTCGATGGCCGCCTGCTGGCGGGCAGCCGGGGTCATGCCCAGGCTCCTAGGGTACAAAGGGTCATCGTCATCCTCTCACAATACTCAATTTACCCGATACGGTAGTTCGGGCTTTCACGTGTGATCTGAACATCATGCACGTGGCTTTCTTTCAGACCAGCGCCGGTAATGCGGACAAAATCGCAATCTTTGCGCATCGCCTCAACTGTGGCACAGCCAGTATAGCCCATAGCAGCGCGCAGACCGCCCACCAGCTGATGGATCACCGCATTCGCAGTACCTTTATAGGGCACCTGGCCTTCGATCCCTTCAGGCACCAGTTTGTCACTGGCGGCATCCTTTTGGAAATAGCGATCTGCAGATCCGCGCGCCATCGCCCCCAACGAGCCCATGCCACGGTAGGATTTAAACGAGCGACCCTGATACAGGATGACCTCTCCGGGCGACTCGTCCGTGCCGGCAATCATCGAGCCAACCATGGCGCAGGAGGCACCGGCCGCAATCGCCTTGGCAAAATCGCCGGAAAACTTGATACCACCATCGGCAATAACAGGCGTGGTACCCGCAGCAGCCGCACAATCCATAATCGCGGTGAGCTGAGGCACGCCGACCCCCGCAACCATACGGGTGGTACAGATCGAGCCTGGCCCAATGCCAACCTTGATCGCATCGGCACCGGCGTCGATCAGTGCCTTGGTAGCAGATCCCGTTGCTACATTTCCAGCGATCACCTGCACCGCAGGGTACTGCGCCTTGATACGACGCACCGCATCCAGCACGCCGGCCGAGTGGCCGTGGGCGGTATCCACAACCACGATGTCAACGCCGGCATCAATCAGCTCTTCTGAGCGGGCAAATCCGCTGTCGCCAACCGAGCTGGCGGCGGCAACACGCAGGCGTCCCAACTCATCCTTGCAGGCGGTTGGGTTCAACACGGCCTGCTCGGTATCTTTCAGGGTCAAAAGGCCCGTAAGCTTGCCACTGCCATCGGTCACTAGCAGCTTTTCGATGCGACGGGCGCGCATCATGGATTTTGCTTCGTCCAGATCGGCGGGTTCGTGCAGGATCGCCAGATTATTTGACGTCATCATGACTGAGACAGGGGTTTTGTCGTCACTGGCAAACCGCATATCGCGATTGGTCACGATCCCGACCACCCGGCCTTCGCCATCCACCACCGGAAAGCCCGTGACGCGGTAGCGCTCCTGCAGCAGCTTGGCGTCTGCCAAAGTCTGCTCTGGCGTCAGCGTGATCGGGTTGTAAACGATGCCGCTTTCAAAGCGCTTGACCCGGCGCACCTGCGCCGACTGCTCTTCGGCGCTGAGGTTTTTATGAATAACCCCCATGCCCCCAGCCTGCGCCATGGCGATCGCCATACGGGCTTCGGTCACGGTATCCATAGCCGAGCTCATCAGCGGTATATTCAGATCAATTGTCTGCGTCACACGTGTGCGTGTGTCAGCCGTACTTGGCAGGACGTCAGACGCGCCTGGAACCAAGAGAACATCATCAAAGGTGAGTGCCTCACGAATCTGCATTTGCTACCCCTATGCAAAACCCCGTTTGACGGTGACCCTATTGCACAGAACATCTTGGGAGAAAAGAGCCGTCGGCAAAATTCCTGCACTGCAGCAAGACAATTGCCCGGCCCTGCTTTTGCCCGGCCCGGCTTTTTTTTGCTGATCTGCATCAAGGTTGTTTAACTCGAAGCAGATATGCCTCAGAAAAAAAGCAAGCAGGACATCAGGAGCGCCCAATGACCGCGCGCGCCCCTCAGCCGCCACCTCAACACCACCCCAAATCCGCAGGCCTCTTCTGAATACGGCTCAGCGCCGCTTACAGGCATCACAATTGTTGATCTCACCCATGTGTTGATCTCACCCATGTTCTGGCGGCCCCTTACGCCTCGATGACGCTGGCGGACCTGGGCGCGCGGGCCATCAAGGTCGAACGCTCAGGTACAGGCGATGATACCCGTGACTTTCCCCCGTTCAAAGGCACCGACAGTGCCTATTTTGCTGCCATCAATCATGGCAAGGAAAGCATTGCGCTGGACCTGAAGAACGCGGCCGACCGCGTTGTTTTTGAGGGTAGGGTGATTGACCCATTTCCGCCGACATCTTTTCTCTGAAGGCCTCCTCTCTGAAGGCCTCCGCAGGTGTTTTCCATCCTAAGCATTTGCGCGGCGTGTTGTTGAGGCGGTCGCTGATTTCCTTGATATCGTGATCCGTGAGCTGCCGGATATCACGCTTGCGGGGGAGCCATCTTCGAGCCCTTCTATTGGTGTTTTCAACCGTTCCTTTTTGCCTTGGTGACGAGGGAGCGCAGAACCAAGTTGCGTCCCAATCTTTGCCTGCAATTGGGGCCAGCTGACGAACTCGCTACCTCGATCAAAAGTGATGGATCTGCGGGCGATATGTGGCAGGTCTTTGATTGCTTTCATGATCTTTCCCATCACCGGTTTGGTGCGCTGGTTGGGGGTCTTCAAGATCACTGTAAAGCGACTGACGCGCTCAACCAGCGACGTGACATTTGTTTGGCCACGTTTCTGTTCAAACAGCATCAAGTCACCTTCCCCCTCTCGGCAGATTGCCGATCTGCTCAGGCCTCCAACCCTTCTTGGGATGTTCGATCACTCGGTTGCACAAGTCAGGATGTCGGATCAGCTTGCGTTGTGTTGATCGTCGTCGCTGCGTTGACTGGTGCACCGCCATTCCGAAGTATCCCGCATACTTCTTGGGAAAGGCATCGTCAGCCCAGAAATTGCGTTTGATCTCTCGAAAAATCGTGGACTTGTGACGCTTCAAAACACGCGCCATCTCAGCGACGGGCACTTTCGCGTGCCACCAGCCTTCAACTCTACGACGTTCTTGCATGCTTAGTTGCGTATAAACGGCTCCCATGCGATGATCACCGCATTAGATAAACCATTGTTTTATAATAGGAGTCGCACTTCAAGGTAGCGCGCACCGGACCTATTCAGGACGTAGCACAGGTCATAAAGGACCCGCAGATCCTTGCGCGCAACATGGTGGTGGATGTGCTGGATGAGGACGGCGCGCCAGCCTATGTCGCCGCAGGCAACCCGATCAAGATGTCAGGCCTGCTGGATCCCACAACCAGCAGCCCCGCGCCGCGTCTGGATGCCGATCGTAAGAGCATTCTTGACTGGCTTGATAAGGTTTCCTGAGTGTAGCCCCTGCGTCACCACGCGCTCCCGCCCGTAGAAAATGACGCCAGTAGACCAGATAGTGGCGTTCCACGACTTTTGTCTGCGCTGGCGAGGCCCTATGGTCCGCACAGCAAAATATGAATCCAAGGGATGCCTTCATGAGCAGCGATCCTCTCGTCATCTTTACGCCATCAGGCAAACGGGGCCATTTTCCAGTTGGCACGCCCGTTCTGACAGCCGCGCGCCAGCTGGGCGTGGACCTCGACTCGGTCTGCGGTGGCCGGGGCATCTGCTCCAAATGCCAGATCACGCCATCCTATGGCGAGTTTTCCAAACACGGAGTGACGGTGGCCGATGATGCCCTCAGCGAATGGAACAAGGTAGAGCAGCGCTACAAGGACAAGCGCGGACTGATTGATGGGCGGCGCCTTGGCTGTCAGGCCCAGGTGCAGGGCGATGTGGTGATTGACGTGCCCCCCGAGAGCCAGGTGCACCGTCAGGTCGTGCGCAAACGGGCCGAGGCACGCGATATCACCATGAATCCCTCGACGCGTCTGTTCTATGTCGAGGTGGAAGAACCCGACATGCACAAACCCTCAGGCGATATGGAGCGCCTGGTTGAGGCGCTTGAGGCGCAGTGGCAGCTGAAGGGCGTCAAAACAGATCTGCATATTCTGCAAGGCCTGCAGCCGGCCCTGCGCAAGGGTAACTGGAAGGTCACCGTGGCCGTGCATTTGGGTGACGAGACCCAGCCGCCAAAAATCATGCATATCTGGCCCGGCTATTATGAAGGCACGCTCTACGGTCTGGCCGTTGATCTGGGGTCAACCACCATCGCAGCACATCTGTGCGATCTGAAATCCGGCGAGGTTGTTGCCTCATCTGGTATCATGAACCCGCAGATCCGCTTTGGCGAAGACCTGATGAGCCGGGTGTCCTATTCGATGATGAACCCGGGCGGCGATAAAGAAATGACCCGCGCGGTGCGTGACGGCATGAATGCGCTGTTCACACAGATCGCCACGGAGGCAGGCATAGACCAGAGCCTCATCGTGGACGCGGTTTTTGTCTGCAACCCGGTGATGCACCACCTGTTCCTCGGCATTGATCCCTTTGAGCTGGGTCAGGCCCCCTTTGCCCTGGCAACCTCAGATGCGCTGGCGCTGCAGGCCCGTGAGCTGGATCTCAACATCCACCCCGCCGCACGTGTCTACCTTTTGCCCTGCATCGCAGGCCACGTTGGCGCCGATGCCGCAGCCGTGGCCCTGTCAGAAGCACCTGATAAATCCGAAGATCTGGTCCTGGTGGTTGATGTGGGCACCAATGCCGAGATCCTGCTGGGCAACAAGGAAAAGGTCCTGGCCTGCTCCTCACCTACGGGGCCGGCCTTTGAAGGCGCACAGATCTCAAGCGGTCAGCGGGCAGCCCCGGGCGCCATTGAACGCCTCGAGATAAACGTTGAGACCAAAGAGCCGCGGTTTCGCGTCATCGGATCTGATATCTGGTCCGATGAAGACGGTTTTGACGCTGCAATAGCCACCGCGGGTATCACCGGCATCTGTGGCTCCGGCATCATCGAGGCCATAGCTGAGATGCGCATGGCGGGCGTTCTTGATGCCTCCGGCCTTATTGGCTCGGCCGAACAGACCGGCACAGCGCGCTGCATCGAGGATGGGCGCACAAATGCCTATCTGGTCTGGGATGGCTCAGCCGAGGGCGGCCCCAAAATCACCATCACTAATCCGGATATCCGCGCCATTCAGATGGCCAAGGCCGCGCTCTATTCCGGGGCGCGCCTCCTGATGGATAAATTTCACGTGGAAACCGTCGACAGGGTGATTCTGGCCGGGGCCTTTGGTGCACATATCTCGGCCAAACACGCCATGGTTCTGGGGATGATCCCGGACTGCCCACTGGATAAGGTCACAAGTGCCGGCAATGCGGCAGGCACAGGGGCGCGTATTGCGCTTTTGAACACCTTGGCCCGCCGTGAGATTGAGGAAACGGTGCGCCGCATCGAGAAGATCGAAACCGCGGTCGAGCCGCGTTTTCAGGAGCATTTTGTCAATGCCTCGGCCATTCCAAACTCTGCAGAGCCCTTCCCGATTTTGGCCTCAATAGTGACTTTGCCGAAGGTGAATTTCAACACAGGCGGCGGCGACGGCGCTGCAGGGGGTCGTCGGAGGCGGCGGCGCAAGTAACACCAATAAGTTGTGCGCAAACATAAGGCATGCTAACTTTTTTGAAAGGTATTTTGAAAGGTTAGCATGTCACGTAAATTGATCATCTGCCTGGATGGCACAGGCAACGAAGTCGAGCAGAACGAAAGCAATATTCTGCGGCTCTACAAGTGCTTACAGCACAACGAAAACCAACTGGTTTATTATGAACCGGGGGTTGGCACCCTTTCAACCAGACCCTTTGCCAAGACCCTTTTTGCCAAGGTCAGGCTGTTGGCCGGGCTCGCCTTTGGCTGGGGGCTGCATGGCAATGTGATGCATGCCTATTCTTTCCTGTGCAAGAACTACAAAGAGGGCGACAAGCTCTACTTTTTTGGCTACTCACGCGGCGCCTATACAGCACGGGTTCTGGCCGCCTTCATCAATGATTTTGGCCTGGTGGCGCCGCATGAGTTGCACCTGATTGGTCCCGTTTTCAAAGCCTGGCGTAAACTGCGTCAGGACGGGCCAAACGAGCAATTTGCACCGCTGCGGATCTCCGAACAGTTTTTCCACCTCCGCCAGGTGCCCATCCGGTTTCTTGGTCTCTGGGATACGGTCAGCTCAATGATCCGCTTTCGGCTCCAAATGGGATCCTTCATCGAATTCGGCACCCACTCCAGCGTCGACAACAACCCCTCAGTAAGAGCGGTCAGGCATGTGCTGTCCATCGATGAAACCCGGCGGTTCTTTGGTCAGCAAATGTGGGAAGATGGACAGGACTATCACGGCACCCGGTTCCGCAGCAAAAAGAACCCCGAACCACAGGATGTCAAACAGATGTGGTTTCCCGGAACTCACACTGATGTTGCCGGCAGTGTGCCCGAATCCGAGGCCGGCCTTGCCAAGCAAACAATGCAATGGATGCGGCAAGAGCTTGACGGACTTGGCGTCGACAGTCTGGAGTTCAGAGCGCAGTACTACAAACGGTATGTTCTTGGGCATAAAGACAAAGTCACAGAACGCATGCAGCTAGAGATCTCGTCCCCAAGTGCAAAAGCCGCGCTTCACAGCCAGATGAAACTGCGCAAGGTCTGGCCGGTTCTGGAGATATTTCCCCGCGGGGTTAGCCACAGCAACTGGCCCGGTCAAAAAGGATTTTTGGGCTACTACCTTCCCCTAGCTCAGTACCGGTATATTGGCGAATCTTCCCAGATCCACCCCTCAGCCTTTGTGCGGCGCGCCGACCCGTCCCTGCGCTACAGTCCGCCAAATCTTGCGGCTTTCCCTCAGGACCACGATCCATGAGAAATCCGGCGATGAGCATATTGACCTCGCTTCCAGCATTGAGTAGCAAGCTCACAAGGCGGGTATGGTGAAAAGGTATCACGGCAGCTTCCCAAGCTTTAGTTACGGGTTCAATTCCCGTTACCCGCTCCACGACCGAACCCTCAGAGCGCATCACAAAATTTAATATGTGTTCAGGTTCAATGACTTAAAACTAACGCGATTATGCTACTCCCACCAATCCCGCAACATTTCCCGCAACCGCCGGGCTTTGATCCTAGCGATTTTGGAGCGATTCAGCGCTCTGGTTTAGTGGGAAAAGCCACCTGCAATGCACCTGATAGCAGCATAGCACAGGTTCACGACTTGGCGTCCATGGCTTTCGCTGCTTGCAATCTTGCGTCGCATCTTGTCGGTGCTGGAAATCGGCGCTTTGGCATACTTTGCATTTCGCCCAAAATCCGGGCTATCAGCGCGAAAACAGCCCTTTAACCAAGCATTGAAACCAGGCCTTGGCTGTTGCGCCCCTTGGGCATAGATATTCTGGGACAGGTGCCGCAAGCACAACAACGTGCATAAAGAATTGAAAATACTGGTGGTCGAACCTGACCAATCAAAGGCCCGCGAAATCATCGCCGCGCTCAAGGAGGGCGGCTGGCAGGACGTTACCGTTCTTGCGTCAGCTGCCGCGATGGAACGCTCTCTCAAACAGCAAGATCCCGATATCATCCTGATTGATCTGGCAAACCCGGACCGCGACACGCTTGAACATTTAAGTCTTGTGTCGAATGCGAGAAGCAGGCCGGTCGCCATGTTTGTGGATCATTCTGATGAGGCCATGACACAGGCGGCCATATCGGCCGGGCTCAGCGCCTATGTGGTGAACGGTCTGCAGATGGATCGCATCAAGCCCGTTATAGAAACGGCGATTGCCCGTTTTCGCATGATCACAAAGATGCAGTCGGAACTCACCGCTGCCAAACAGGCCCTGTCCGACCGTAAAACCATTGACCGGGCAAAAGGGATTTTGATCCGGGCGCGCAAGATTTCCGAGGATGAAGCCTATAGCCTGTTGCGCAAAACGGCGATGGACCAGGGGCGCAAGGTGATCGATGTTGCAACCGCCCTCGTCACCGCTGCGGAGTTGTTGCAATGAAGCTGACACAGGTTCAATGCGGCTACCTGCCACTTGTGGATTGCGCGCCCCTGATCATCGCCAAAGAGCTGAGCTTTGCCACACAGGAGGGGCTTGATCTTGAGCTGATCAAACAGCCGTCCTGGTCGGCGCTGCGCGACAGGCTGGCGTTTGGCCATATCGATTTTGCTCATATGCTGTCGCCTATGCCAGTGGCTATGTCTTTGGGGCTGGGCGGCATGGCCACGCGCATTGATGCGCTGATGGTTCTGTCGGTCAATGGCACTGTCGTCGGCATTTCGGCAGAACTGGACCGCCAGATGCAGGCGACGGGCTGGAGCAACAGCTTTGCGGCGCCGCAAGAAACCTCAAAGGCGCTGTTTGCAGCCAGCAGCAAGCGGATCCGCATCGGGGTGCCTTTTCCGTTCTCCATGCACCGCATGTTGCTTGAAACCTGGCTGTCGCAGGCCGAAGGTTTTCATCCGGACCGGATTGAGATCGTAACGGTCCCCCCGTCGCAAATGGCCGAGGCTGTAAGAGTTGGCGCGCTGGACATGTTCTGCGTAGGTGAGCCCTGGGGCACGGTCGCGGTGCAGCAAAGCGATGCGACACTGATCCTGCCGGGCGCCAGTATCTGGCAACTTGCCCCGGAAAAAGTGCTTGGTGCCCGCCACGCCTGGGTGGTGCAAAATCCCGGCTTGTGCAGAGCCATGATACGGGCGCTTGCAAAAGCCGCCAACTGGCTGGATCAGCCTGAGAACACCCCACTTGCGGTCAGTATTCTGGCCCGCAGTCAGCATCTGGACCTGCCGGATCATGCCATTGATCCTGCGCTGACCGGCCAGATCATTACAAAAACCGGTGAGGCCCCGAAGAAAACGGATAGCTTTCTCAGATTCCACCAAGGCTGCGCAAACTTCCCCTGGCGCAGTCAGGCCTGCTGGATTTCTGACCGTTTGACCCATTGGCACGGGTTGAACCGTGAGGCCGGGCGCAAGACCGCGGGCGCCTGTTTCCGAACCGATCTCTACCGCGAGGCTCTGGCGTCAACTGGCGTTGATTTGCCGCGCGCCTCGGAAAAAGTGGAGGGGGCTATGCTGGTGCCAACACCTGTAGCCTCTCGCCTGGGAGAAATGATTCTGGGCCCTGACAGATTTTTTAGTGGCGCGGTATTCGACTTTGACGCGCCCGTTTTGCTCGAAAATTGAGCACATGCTGCATTGCAGCAAAAAACCACCCCAACAGCGGCGGCTTTTCCTAGAACACAATCGATAAGACCGCCAATGTGAGGCTAAGGCAACGATGCCCCGCCAGGTCGACAACGCCGTCTACCAAGGAATTCAAGAGCAAAGCCGCTCGATTGTGCATGCACCTCCTCCCGCATGCGTCAATCGTGCGGCTTTTGTGTTTTTAGAGGGACCAACCAAATGAACACTCTCAAATGGCTTTTTGCATCCACCGCGTTCTGCGCCAGCCCGGTGATGGCCGAGATGCTGGATCTCGAAAAAGACGAACTCACCTTTGGGTTCATTAAACTCACCGATATGGCACCTTTAGCCATTGCCTATGAAAACGGCTATTTCGAGGATGAGGGGCTGTTTGTCACGCTGGAAGCACAGGCAAACTGGAAGGTTCTGCTGGACGGTGTGATCGACGGACAGCTCGACGGCGCCCATATGCTGGCCGGTCAGCCCCTGGCCGCGACCATCGGCTATGGCACCAAGGCCCACATTGTAACGCCCTTTTCAATGGACCTGAATGGCAACGGCATCACGGTGTCCAATGAGGTCTGGGAACAGATGAAGCCAAACATCCCCAAGATGGAGGATGGCCGCCCGCAACACCCGATTAGCGCCAGCGCCCTGCTGCCTGTGGTTGAAACCTACAAAGACAAGGGAGAGGCCTTTAAGATGGGCATGGTGTTCCCTGTCTCGACCCACAACTACGAGCTGCGTTACTGGCTCGCGGCCGGCGGTCTGCAGCCTGGGTATTATTCGCCTCAAGACGTCAGCGGCCAGATCGGAGCAGATGTCTTTCTCAGCGTGACGCCGCCGCCACAAATGCCGTCAACGATGGAGGCGGGCACCATCCATGGCTATTGCGTGGGCGAACCCTGGAACCAGCAGGCCGTGTTCAAAGGCATCGGCGTGCCAGTGGTGACGGATTATGAGCTGTGGAAAAACAACCCTGAAAAGGTGTTTGGTCTCTCGGCAGAATTCACCCAGGAAAACCCCAACACCACGGTTGCCCTGACAAAGGCGCTGATCCGGGCGGCCATATGGCTGGATGAGAACGACAATGCCAACCGCGGTGAAGCCGTCGAAATCCTGTCCCGGTCAGAATATGTTGGCGCCGATCAGGCCGTCATTGCCAATTCAATGACCGGCACCTTTGAATATGAAGAAGGCGACATCCGCGACGTCCCCGACTTTAATGTGTTCTTCCGCTACAACGCCACTTATCCGTTTTACTCTGACGCCATCTGGTATCTGAGCCAAATGCGCCGTTGGGGCCAGATTGCCGAAGCAAAATCGGATGAATGGTTCTTTGACACGGCAAAATCTGTCTATCGCCCCGACATTTATCTGCAGGCGGCCCGCATGCTGGTCGATGAAGATCTGGCCAATGAAGCCGACTTTCCCTGGGACAGTGACGGCTTTAAGGCACCAACCCCTGCGGCGGATATTATCGACGGCATTGCCTACGACGGACGCGCACCAAACGCCTACCTCGAAAGCCTGCCAATCGGCCTCAAAGGCACCCAGACCGTCTCTGGGTCTGAAATCCTGAACTAACCCCCCTGCCCGCTGCATCTCACGCTGCGGCGGGCAACTTTTTCGCACACTCCTCCAGATCAAAGGCCCTGCAATGACTGCCATTGACCCAGATACACTCGCCTCAGAAGCCCGCCGCGCCCGCCTTTTCACGCGTATCAACAAGGCAGATGCCTGGTTCCAGGTGCTTGGGCTGGCCTGGCTGACCCCGGTTCTAAAAGCCGCCGCCGGGGACAACCCCCGGGCGCAAATGTCTGAGATCTGGCGCCTACTGGGCGTGCCGCTGCTGGCGATAGGCATCTTTGTCGGCGCCTGGGCCGCCCTTGCGCCAACAGTACAGACCTCTCTTGGGGCGATCCCCGGTCCGGTACAGGTCTGGCAACAGGCCATCAGTCTCAACGCCGACGCTGTGCGTGAACGGGAAAAGGCTGCAGCCTTTTATGATCGCCAGGAGATCCGTAACGCCAAACTGATCGCCGATGGAAAATCCGACAAGGTCCGCAGCCGGACCTACACAGGCAAACCCACCTATTACCAACAGATCTGGACCTCGATCAAAACGGTCTTCTTTGGCTTTCTGATCGGGTCAGTGATTGCCATTCCGCTGGGGATCATGGCGGGGCTTTCGCCCACCGCCAATGCGGCGATCAATCCGATTATTCAGATCTTTAAACCCGTCAGCCCACTGGCCTGGTTGCCGATTGTCACCATGGTGGTCTCCGCAGTCTATGCCACCAATGACGGCATGTTTTCCAAATCCTTCCTGGTCTCGGCCATCACCGTCACGTTGTGCTCATTGTGGCCGACGCTGATCAATACCTCGCTCGGCGTGTCTTCGATCGACAAGGATCTGGTCAGCGTCTCCAAGGTCCTGAAGATGAGCACCTATGCCAAGATCACCAAACTGGTTCTGCCCTCGGCGCTGCCACTGATCTTTACCGGGCTGCGGCTGTCGCTGGGTGTGGGCTGGATGGTGTTGATCGCGGCCGAGATGCTGGCGCAGAACCCCGGTCTTGGAAAATTTGTCTGGGATGAGTTCCAGAACGGCTCATCCCAGTCGCTGGCCAAAATCATGGTCGCGGTCTTCACCATCGGGATCATCGGCTTCCTGCTCGATCGCGTGATGTTTGCCCTGCAATCCATGTTCACCTTTACAGAAAACCGGTGAGACCCATGAGCATTCTTAAATTTGAAAACGTCTCCAAAAGCTTTGGCCAGGGCACCAGTCGCATCGACGTCCTCAATGGCATTGACCTTGAGGTAGAAGACGGCGAGTTCGTGGCGATCCTTGGGTTTTCCGGCAGTGGAAAATCCACGCTGATGAACCTCATCGCCGGGCTGGAAAGCCCCGATAGCGGCACTGTCACCTTCAAAGGTCAGCCGATCACAGGCCCCGGCCCGGAGCGTGGCCTGGTGTTTCAGAGCTACTCCCTCATGCCCTGGCTAACAGTGGGCGGCAATGTGGGCCTTGCGGTGGATGCGGTTTTTCCAAACCTGTCTAAACCAGAACGGCAAGCCAAGATCGACCACTACGTCGGCATGGTTGGCTTGTCCCACGCCACCGCCCGTCGCCCGGCAGAGCTGTCAGGCGGCATGCGTCAGCGCGTCTCTGTTGCGCGGGCGCTGGCGATGAACCCTGAAATGCTGCTGCTGGATGAGCCGCTGAGTGCGCTGGACGCTCTGACGCGGGCCAATCTGGCTGATGAAATTCTGGACATCTGGGAGACGGACAAAAAGACCTGCATTCTCATCACCAATGATGTCGACGAGGCCATCTTTCTGGCCGACCGGATCATCCCGCTGAACCCTGACGGAACACTTGCGGATCCTGTCAGCGTCAACATCCCCCGCCCACGGGATCGCAGTGCGATGAATGACGATGCGGTCTTTAAAGCGCTGCGGGCAAAGGTCACCAAATACCTGATGGACGTCGGTATCGCGTCAAAAATCGAAGAGACCCGTCGCCTGCCGGATGCGACCCCGATTCACGGTGTTCCGGCGGCTGTATCAGCGGCGCAAAAAGGCACGCTGGCCGAGCGCTATCTGGTGTTTTCGCAGCTTCATAAGGTCTACCCGACGCCAAAGGGGCCGCTCACTGTGGTCGAAGATTTTGAGCTAAAGGTCAACAAGGGCGAGTTTATCAGCCTGATTGGGCATTCTGGCTGCGGTAAATCCACGGTTTTGACAATGGCTGCCGGCCTCAACCCGATCTCAAAAGGCGCGATCCGGCTGGATGGTAAACATATTGAGGGCGCAAATCCTGAGCGGGCCGTTGTCTTTCAGTCACCAAACCTTTTCCCCTGGCTGACGGCCAAGGAAAACGTCGCCATCGGCGTCGACAAGGTCTACCCCAAGGCCTCGCAAGCCGAGCGTCAGGATGTGATCGAATACTACCTTGAACGGGTTGGCCTTGCGGACAGCATGGATAAACAGGCCTCCTCAATGTCCAACGGCATGCGCCAGCGCGTCGGTATTGCCCGTGCCTTTGCCCTGTCGCCCAAACTGCTGTTGCTGGATGAGCCCTTTGGCATGCTCGACAGCCTTACCCGCTGGGAGCTGCAGGAGGTCCTGATGGAGGTCTGGTCGCGCACCAAAGTCACTGCGGTCTGTGTCACCCATGACGTCGATGAGGCGATTTTGCTGGCGGATCGCGTGGTGATGATGACCAACGGGCCGCAGGCAACGATTGGCAAGATTACCAAGGTCAACCTGCCCCGCCCCCGCACCCGCAAGGCGCTGCTGGAGCATCCGGACTATTACACCTACCGCGCCGAAGTGCTGAGCTTCCTTGAGGAATATGAGCACGGCGCCAAGCCAAAACCGAAACCCACAACCATTGCGGCGGAGTAAGACATGACCCAGAAACTTGTTGTTATCGGTGCGGGCATGGCGTCTGGCCGCGTGCTGGAGCACCTCTTCGAGGCAAAGGCCGATTTTGACGTTACCCTGTTCAACGCCGAGGCACGCGGCAACTATAACCGCATCATGTTGTCACCGGTCCTGTCGGGCGACAAATCCTATGAGGAAATAGTCACCCATGATGCGGATTGGTATGAGGACAACGCGGTAACCTGCCACTTTGGCACCCATGTGACCGGCATCGACCGCGTGGCCAAGACCGTGACCAGCAGCCAGGGCACCACCGCCTATGACAAACTGCTGATCGCCACCGGCTCGGCGCCTTTTATTATTCCGGTGCAGGGCAAGGATTTGCCGGGCGTGATCACCTACCGTGATCTGGACGACACCGATGCCATGATCGCGGCGGCTGAAAAAGGCGGCAAGGCCGTAGTGATTGGCGGCGGCTTGCTGGGGCTTGAGGCCGCAGCGGGTCTGGCGGAACGGGGCATGGATGTCACCGTGCTGCACCTGATGGGCCACCTGATGGAACGCCAGCTGGACGAGGCAGCCGGCTTTTTGCTGCGCCGCGATCTGGAAAAGCGCGGCATCACAGTGAAATGCCGCGCCTCAACAGCGGCTATTCTTGGCGAGGATAAGGTCGAAGGCGTCCTTCTGGAGGGCAACGAAGGCCTGGAGGCTGATCTTGTGGTCATGGCCGTCGGCATTCGTCCCGAGACCCGGCTGGCAACAGACGCGGGCCTTGAGGTCGCGCGCGGTGTTGAGGTTGGCGCCCAGCTGCAGACCTCTGACCCCGACATCTTTGCCGTTGGCGAATGTGTAGAATTCGACGGCCAGCTCTTTGGCCTGGTGGCGCCGCTCTATGATCAGGCAAAGGTGGTCGCCGAGACCCTGATGGATCAACCTGCTGTTTTCACGCCAAAAGAGCTGTCTACAAAACTAAAGGTCACCGGCTGTGATCTGTTCAGTGCGGGTGATTTTGCCGAAGGTGAGGGCCGCGAGGACATCGTGTTTCGCGACCCCGCGCGCGGCGTCTATCGCCGTCTGGTGATCGAAGACGACTGCATTGTTGGTGCGGTAATGTATGGTGACACGGCGGACAGCAACTGGTTCTTCGGTCTGATCCGCGACAGTACTGATGTATCGGAAATGCGCGATACGCTGATCTTTGGCCCCGCTTATCAGGGAGGAGGTGCCTCGGACCCGCTCTTAGCCGTTGCAGCCTTACCGCGTGATGCGGAAATCTGTGGCTGCAACGGCATTTGCAAAGGACAGATCGAAGACGCCATCGCCGCAGGTGCCACGGACCTCGGCGCGATACGCGCCACAACCAAGGCCTCGGGCTCGTGTGGTACCTGCACCGGACTGGTCGAGCAGGTTTTGGCGGTCACGCTTGGCGATGAATTTGTCATGCCCACCGCACAAGGCATCTGTGGCTGCACCGATATGACCCATGAAGACGTGCGGCGCATGATCAAAAGCCAGAACCTGCACTCTATGCCAGCCGTCTGGCAGGCCTGCGGCTGGAAAACATCCTGTGGCTGCCACATCTGCCGCCCGGCGCTGAACTTTTATCTGCTGGCCGACTGGCCGCTGCAATATCAGGACGACCCCCAAAGCCGTTTTGTCAACGAGCGCAAACACGCAAACATCCAGAAAGACGGCACCTTCAGCGTTGTCCCCCGCATGTGGGGCGGCATCACCACCCCGGATGAGTTGCGCGCCATTGCCGATGCTGCTGACAAATTTGCTGTCCCAACGGTAAAAGTCACCGGCGGCCAGCGCATCGATCTTTTGGGCGTGAAGGGCGAAGACCTGCCTGCCATCTGGGATGACCTGAACAAGGCCGGCATGGTCTCGGGCCACGCCTATTCAAAAGGGCTGCGCACGGTGAAGACCTGCGTCGGCACCGATCATTGCCGCTTTGGCACCCAGGACAGTACTGGTCTTGGCATCAAGCTGGAAAAGACGCTGTGGGGATCCTGGACGCCGCATAAGCTCAAGCTTGGCGTTTCGGGCTGTCCGCGTAACTGCGCCGAGGCGACCTGCAAGGACATTGGCATCGTCTGTGTCGACAGCGGCTATCAGATCAGCATCGGTGGTGCGGCCGGCATGGACGTGCGTGAAACCACGCTGCTTTGTCAGGTGCCCACCGAAGAAGAGGTGATGGATGTGGTCAAGGCGGTGACGCAGTCCTATCGCGAGAACGCCAAATATCTCGATCGCATCTACAAATGGATGGACAAGGTCGGGCTGGAGTGGATCCAGCAGCAAGTGGCTGATCTCGAAATTCGCGCCGCGCTGGTTGCACGGTTCGAGCTGTCGCAATCGATCTACCGCAAGGACCCCTGGGCAGAACATGTCGTCAAATCAGCCCCCTATGAGCCCCTTACCACCCTCACACTGGAGGCCGCAGAATGAGCACCTGGATCGACGTTGCAGCGCTAGATGCTGTGCCCCAACGCGGCGCCCGACTGGTCAAAACCGCGCATGGCTGCGTGGCTGTGTTTCGCACCGCCGCAGACGACGTTTTTGCGCTCGACAACGCCTGCCCGCACAAAAAGGGCCCCCTGGCCGATGGGATTGTGCATGGCAGCGCAGTCACCTGCCCGCTGCACAACTGGGTCATTTCGCTGGAAACAGGAACTGTGCAGGGCGCCGACGAGGGTCAGGTGGCGACCTATCCTGCAAAAGTTGCAGAAGGCCGTATCTATCTCGATGCCGCGTTCCTGATGCAAAGGACCCCGGCATGAGCCTGACGCGGACGGTCTGTCCCTACTGCGGCGTTGGCTGCGGCGTTCTGGCGGGGGCCGACGGCACCATCAAGGGCGACCCCGAGCATCCGGCAAATTTTGGCAGGCTCTGCTCAAAAGGGTCAGCTCTGGGCGAAACCATCGATCTTGAGGGACGTCTGCTGGAACCCCAGATCGGTGGGCGTGCCGCCAGTTGGGACGAGAGCCTTGATCTGATGGCGGAAAAATTCAGCGCCGCTATCCGCGACTACGGCCCCGACAGCGTTGCCTTCTATGTCTCGGGGCAGTTGCTGACCGAAGACTACTATGTTGCCAATAAACTCATGAAGGGCTTCATAGGGTCGGCAAATATCGACACCAACTCAAGGCTTTGCATGGCGTCATCCGTGGCCGGTCACAAACGAGCCTTTGGGACCGATACGGTTCCCGGCACCTATGCGGATCTGGAAGAGGCAGACCTCATCGTGCTGGTGGGGTCCAATCTGGCCTGGTGTCATCCGGTGTTGCATCAACGTATTGCGGCTGCAAAAGAGCGGCGTCCAGAGATGAAAATCGTCAATATCGACCCGCGCAAAACCGCAACAACCGCCCTTGCCGACCAGCATCTGCGGATTGCGCCCGACGGCGACATTGCTCTTTTCAACGGGCTTCTGGCTCATTTGGCCGACACAGACAGTCTTGATCACGACTATCTGCAAAACCACATCTCTGGCAGCCAATCCGCTGTGGAGCAGGCGCGTTTGGGAGAACCACTGGAGAGTGGCCTGTCGCAGCAAGAGCTGGACCAGTTTTATACGCTCTGGGCGCGGACGAAAAAGGTCGTCACGGTGTACTCGCAAGGTGTCAATCAATCTGCCTGTGGCACCGACAAGGTCAACGCCATCCTGAATTGCCATCTTGCCACCGGGCGCATTGGCAAGCCGGGCTGCGGCCCGTTCTCAGTAACCGGGCAGCCCAATGCCATGGGGGGACGCGAGGTCGGCGGTATGGCCAATATGCTTGCCAACCATCTCGACATTGAAAACCCCGCTCACCGCGCCCGCGTGCAGGATTTTTGGCAAAGCCCGACCATCTGCACCCAGCCCGGTCTCAAGGCGGTCGATCTTTTTCAGGCCTGTGCCTCGGGCAAAATCAAAGCGCTTTGGGTCATCTCCACCAACCCCGCCGTCAGTCTGCCCGATGCAGATGGCGTTGCCGAAGCCATCTCATCGGTTCCGTTTGTGGTCGTCTCCGACATTATGCAGCGGACGGATACGGGCGATCTGGCGCATGTTTTGTTGCCGGCCACAGGCTGGGGCGAAAAGGACGGCACCGTCACCAACTCCGAGCGCCGCATCTCGCGCCAGCGTGCCTTTTTGCCTGCCCCCGGAGCGGCCCGGGCTGACTGGCAGATCATTTGCGATCTCGCCGCGCGCATGGGCTGGAAGGCGGCGTTTGACTATGCGTCTCCAGCCGAGATTTTTGCCGAATACGTGGCTCTCTCGGCCGCAACTCCGGATTTTTGCCGCGATCTGGATCTTAGCATCTTTGCCGATGCCGACTACGCCGGGCTGATCCCGACGCAGTGGCCCCGCAATGAGCAACGCTTCTTCTCGCAAGGCCAGTTTTATCATCCCGACGGGAAGGGCCGCATGTTAGCTGTTTGTGCCCCAAAGCCAGTTCAGCGCGCGGCGCTCTCGCTCAACACCGGACGCAATCGAGACCAGTGGCACACCATGACGCGCAGCGGCAAATCCCCCCGCCTTGGCGCCCATCTGGCCGAACCCTATGTTGAGATTCATCCCGATGACGCAGCGGGCGCGATGATCAAATCTGGCGACCTTGTGGACGTCCATAATCCCTATGGGAAATCCGTGCTGCGGGCCCTGATCACCGAGCGCACAGCAAAAGGACAGCTGTTTGCGCCGATCCACTGGACCCGGCAGCAAAGCAGCGCGGGCTGGGTGAACGCCTTGACCCCGCCTGTGGTGGATCGCGTCTCGGGGCAACCCGCATCAAAGGCCTCGGCGGTCTCTGTGCGCCGGTTTGACGCCACATGGTTTGGCTTTGCTGCGTCAAAATATGCGCTGCGCCCAGATGGCGCCTATGGGGCGGTTGCGCGGTCTTTGACGGGCTGGCAGGGCGAATTCGCCGGGACCGAGATGCCGCAGAACTGGCCAGACCATGCGCGCGCGCTGTTGAATGTGGGGCCCTGCGATGTCTCGCAGATGCAGGATCCGAATGGCCATCTCACCCGGCTGGCGTTTTATGAAGGCACCACCCTGGTGGGGCTGTTTTTCGCAAGCCCGGAACCGGTCGCGCTGGCCCGTAGTTTTGCGGTGTCGCTGATCGGCACCGCCACCCCGGCCCTTCAGGCGCTTGCGGGGCGCGCCGGTGCTGACCAGCCCGACCCCGGTGCCACGATCTGCGCCTGTATGAACGTCGGCATCAACACCCTGCGACAGGCCATTTCAGCCGGTGCCTCCAGCATAGAGGAACTAAGTGCTGCCACCTGTGCCGGCACAAGTTGCGGCTCGTGCAAGCCCGAGCTCTCGAACCTGTTGAAGCACGCGCAAATGCCCATGGCTGCAGAATGACACTGGCTCCCTTTGTCCGCATAGTCGCCCGGGGCAAGGGCCGTGCCCGCGCCTTAAGCCAGCAAGAGGCACAGGAGGCAATGACGCTGATCCTCTCTGGCACAGCAGCACCAGAGGCCGTTGGTGCCTTGTTGATGGTTTTGCGCCTGCGGGGTGAATCGGATACCGAGATCGCAGGCTTCACAGCAGCCTTGCGTGCCTCCTGCGCGCCGCTTGCGGTCGCGGATCTCGACTGGCCCTGCTACGCGGCGGGGCGCACGCGGGGGGCGCCGTTTTTTGCCCTGGCCGCAAAACTGGTGGCACAGGCGGGCTACAGGGTGGCGCTGCATGGATGGAACTCACATCAAGCCGGTGCTGCAGACCTGCGCGCAACCTTGCAAAAACTTCAGCTTGAGGGCGATGGGCTGACGTATTATCCGCTGGAGGAGCTTAGTACGGCTGCCTTTGATCTGCTAAAGTTGCGCGATACCTTTGGCTTGCGCAGTTGCATCAACACTGTGCTGCGGATGTGGAACCCAACGGCAGCGCGGGCCTCGGTTCAAGGCGTGTTTCACCCGTCCTATCGCGGTTTGCAGTCCCGGGCGGGTGCCTTGTTGGGGGACCAGAACCTGACCGTGATCAAGGGCGGTGGCGGTGAGTTCGAGCGTCACCCGGCAAAAGAGACGGCTGTTTTTGGCCTTCGGTCCGGGCGTGAGCTGAACGAGGCCGCACCTGTGATGCTGAACGAGACCCGTCGCCTGCACGACACGGACCTCGCCCTTGATATTGGATCAATCTGGAGCGGCTCACTCGAAGACCCCTTTGCAACAGCCACAATCACAGGCACCGCCGCACTGGCGCTTTGGACGCTAAAAGCCGCGCCAACACTGGAAGAGTCAACCACACTGGCGACCAAGCTCTGGCACCACCGCCAGCCTCAATCACGGAGAACGGGATGATTACTTTTCCACTGTTTTTGCAGCTGCAAGACCAAAGTTCCCTCATGGCCGGACGCCTGCGGGCAGGCATCAGCGCCAAATTCGCACAGGGTGGCTGGCAGGCCCCATGGCTCGGATTGTTTGCACAGGTTTCGCGCAAAATCAATGCCCAGCGACATTCGCGCGCCACGGCCAAAATGATCAAAACCTCGGTTGAGATTGCCAGCAGCGGGTTAGAGGCCGCAGGCTCTGTTGCCCTTGTTGGCGCCGGGCCCGGGTCAACAGATCTTATTACGCTGCGTGGCGTTCAGCGCCTGCAGCAGGCGGATGTGATCTTTTACGACCGTTTGATTGATCCCGCTGTTCTGGATCTCGCCAGACGGGGGGCCGAGCGGATCTATGTCGGCAAGGCACCGGGCTGTCATCACTGGCCGCAAGACAAGATTTCAGACGCACTTGTTGCCGTAGCCCGGCAGGGAAAGCGGGTGGTGCGCCTCAAATGTGGCGATCCGGGGGTTTTTGCCCGCGGTGCCGAGGAGGTTGACGCCCTGAGCGCGGCTGGCATTCCTTATGAAATTGTCCCTGGCGTGACTGCCGCCAGCGCAGCCTCGGCAGCCCTTGGCGGCTTCCTGACCGAGCGCGGCACCTGCGACAGATTGGTGTTGGCGACCGGGCAGTCACAAACCGCAGGCAAACCACTCGATTGGATGTCGTCGCTGCAGCCGGGAACACGTGTCGCGGTCTACATGGGGGTTGGCTCAGCCTCAAAGATCGCCCAGGCGCTGGTTACGGCCGATCTGGATGACCAGGTCTCCATTGATATCGTGTCGCGGGCGCAGCAGTGTGATCAGGTGATCGCCCAGTGTCGCGCCTCAACACTGATGGAGACGATCAAAAGTCAATCAATCTCGAACCCGGCAATCCTGTTCCTGACCCGCCCCCATTGCACGCCCAGTAGCAGGCCCCATTCCAAGCCCGACGCCGACAAAGCGTTGGAACACGTCAAATTGGCACATGTTTAACGCGACCATGTCGCGCCTGATCTGGTGTACCACACGCGCGCTGCTGAGACCGCTGCAAAGGTGCTCATGAACGCACAGGGCTGAACAATCGCGGCTATATCCAGGGCTGTAATTGTGGCTGGGGGTCTTGGCTGTGGTCGTGGCTGAACACTCCTGACCGTGCAGGGACAACACAGTGAGCACAGACATCGCGTCCGCCTCAAAAATGTGGCAATCATCTTGCGTTTAGCCCTGTTCCTAGTCTACCGCAGGTGCATGGAATTACGATATCTTACCCCGCTCACCGCAAGCGAACAAATCTCGCAAGGCCTTGATCAGGCGAAACCTATGGCGCTGGCTGACCGTGTTCGGTTCTCCGAGCTGGATATTTTGCGTCATGTCAACAACAAGGCCTATCTGGGCTGGTTTGAGACCGCCCGTGTTTCGTATTTCGACCAGCTTTGTGCCAAGCACTTTACTGGTCTTCCTGCGCCGCGTTCGGTGCTGCGAAACGCCAATGTACACTACAGGCGCGAAATGGTACTGGATGAGCCCTATATCACCACGGCCCGGGTCATTGCCTTTCGCAATACATCCTATGTCATGGAGCAACAAATCTGGTCTGGTGGGCTACGGGCGACGCTTGAGGCGGTAATGGTGCTGCGCAGCCCTGATGGCAGCGCAGGCTATCCGCTGCCAGAGACGCTGAAACAGCAATTCATTGACATAGACGGCGCCCGCCCCGATCAGGACTAGGACCGCGCGCTATGCTGGACAGTCTGGGGCGCAGCAATGCCCTGGAATGCCCGTCTGATAAAATCTGGCTGACAAAGTCTGTCTCGCATAGAACCCGGCTACGGCGCCCAGTGCACCGTAATGGCTGTGAGCACCGCCTGGATAGGCGCTTGTTCGGGCGGCAAAGACAGCGCGTGATACAGCGCTGTTTTCTTGGCCTCGCCATAAATAACCAGGTGTTTAGACAGTGCGCCATCGAGGATTGGGGCCGACAGGCTAATGCGCGCTTCAGGCTGGCTGTCGGGGCGAAAAACTGACAGAACTGGCGCGCCCGAGGCCAGCGCAGCGCCCAGCCCAGTTGCGCCAGGAAACAAGGACGCCGTATGCATATCCTCTCCCATTCCGAGCAGGACAACTGACAGCGGCAACTCTGGTATGATCTGAGCCTCAATTTCGGCCAGAACCTCTTCGGGATCACGGGCAGGCACGTGAAAGGGCAAAAAGCGCGCCGCAGCAGCCCGATCAGTCAGCAGTCTTTCCCGGATCATACGCCCGTTTGATCGCGCGCTCTCGAGCGGCACCCAACGTTCATCGGTGGCCATCACATGCACCCGGTCCCAGGCAATGTCAGCGGCGCAGAGGTCGTCAAAAATGGGCGCTGGGGTGGTGCCGCCTGCCACCGCCAAAGAGGCGGTTTCATGGTGCAGAAGATGCATTTCCAAATCACCTGCAATCTCGCTGGCGACCTCGACTGCCAACATATCCCGGTCTGGGTATTCGTTGAATTTCATGGGTTTATCCCTCTCCATTCGCGCTGATCGCGCCGCATTAGCAAATCTGCATCACCGGGTCCGGTGCTGCCGCTTTCATAGGGTTTGGGCACATCCCCCCGGGCTTGCCAACCGGCAATGATCGGGTCGGTCCATCCCCAGGCCGCCTCCACTTCGTCGCCGCGCATGAACAGGGTCTGGTTGCCGCGCACCACATCCATAATCAGGCGTTCATAGGCATCGGCAGGATCACCACCTCTGGGGCCAAGGGCTTCGGCAAAGCTCATATCAAGCGGCACATCCATCAAGCGCATCCCCCCCGGTCCGGGCTCCTTGATTGTCACGCTCAGCGTGATGCCCTCGTTTGGTTGCAGCCGGATCTTCAGGTGGTTGGCATGCCGACCGGCTTCTTCGCCAAAAATCGAGTGCGGCGCGTCCTTGAACATGACATTGATCACCGAGGAACGTGCCTTGAGCCGCTTGCCAGTGCGCAGATAGAACGGCGTACCCGCCCACCGCCAATTGCTGATATGAGCCTTGAGGGCGATATAGCTTTCGGTGCTAGACCTTTGATTTCCTACTGTTTCACGGTAATTGACATCTTCTTTCCCGGCCTGCTGCGGTGAGGCGTACTGGCCGCGCACGATATGGTAGGGCTCAACCGGATCAAGGGCGCGGATCACCTTTAGTTTTTCGTCGCGCACCGCGTCAGGGTCGAATTTTGCCGGTGGCTCCATCGCAATCAGGCACAACAATTGCATCAGATGGTTCTGCATCATATCGCGCATGGCACCGGAGCGCTCGTAATAATCCTCGCGCCCAAGAACCCCAACCGTCTCAGCGACGGTGATCTGGATGTGGTCAACATACTGACTGTTCCATAGTGGTTCAAACAGCATATTGCCAAAGCGCACCGCCATCAGGTTTTGCACGGTTTCTTTGCCGAGATAGTGATCAATCCGGTAGATCTGCCCCTCGTCAAAATGGCTGGCCAGTGTCTGGTTGAGCGCACGGGCAGAGGCCCGGTCATGGCCAAAGGGTTTCTCAACCACGATGCGCGTGGCGGCATTGGTCAGACCATAGCTGTGAAGCCGCTCTGCCAGGGGGCCAAAGAGCGCTGGGCCAACAGAGAAATAGAACACCTGCACCCGGTCGGCTGCGGCGCCCGCCAGGGCCTCACACAGAGCGCCCCAGCCCGTCTCTGTCTTGCCGTCCAGCGGCACATAAGAGACGATTTGCAAAAACCCGGCCAGATGGGCGGGACTACAGATCGCAGGATCCAGCACATGCTGTAAATTCTGCGCCAGGACCTCCCGAAACTCTGCGCTCGACAGTCCAGAGCGGGCAGCGCCAATTATGCGCGTGCCCTCGGGGATCTGCCCAGCACAAAACCGGCGAAACAGCGCAGGAAAAATTTTGCGCTGAGCCAAGTCGCCCGTGGCGCCAAAAATCACCAGATCGAAAGGGTCGACCGGAATGACACGCGATACCATTTTTTTCAACTTCCTGTAACGACGGTGCCCCTTTTTGGGGATCCGCAGCATCACTTCCCTGTCATAACGACAGGAGGCGGCTTTTCATTTTCCGCTATTATAAGCTAGCTTCTAGCGAAAGAAACTGTCTGAGAGTGCATAAGCGTGAAAGATCTACCCGTTCCAGAGGCCAATGTCGGGAAATTTCAAGACAGTTTGGTGACAGCAGACGGCTCGGAGCGGGCCTCTGTGGCCCTGACCAACCCCGAGACTCTGTGGTTTAACACCGGCACCCTGTGCAATATCGAGTGCGAGAACTGCTATATTCTCAGCTCCCCGACCAATGATGCGCTGGTCTACCTGAGCGCGCCCGAGGTCGTCACCTATCTCGACCAGATCACAGAGCGCAATTGGCCAATCCGCGAGATAGGCTTTACCGGTGGTGAGCCCTTTATGAACCCGCAAATGATTGCCATGAGCCGCGCCGCCCTAGAGCGGGGATTTGACGTTCTCATTTTGACAAATGCCATGTTGCCCATGATGCGCAAATCCATGCGGTCTGGTCTGCAAGAGCTTGAAGCGTCCTTTCCCGGAAAAATGACGCTGCGCGTCTCATTGGATCACTTCACCGCCACGCAGCATGATGCCGAACGCGGCACTGGCAGCTTTGACAAAACCCTTACGGGAATGCGTTGGCTGCGCGACGCAGGGATCCGCATGACGGTGGCCGGGCGGACCCTTTGGGGCGAAAGCGAACAGGTCTCGCGCGCCGGATTTGCGGATCTCTACCGCGACAATGGCTTTAACATCGACGCGCAGCACCCCGGCCAGACCGTTTTGTTCCCCGAAATGGACGAGAGCGTCGAGGTGCCGGAAATCACCACGGCCTGCTGGGGAATTTTGAACAAGTCTCCCAATGACGTGATGTGCGCCTCCTCCCGCATGGTGGTAAAGCGCAAAGGCGCGCAGTCGCCTGCGGTTCTGGCCTGCACCCTGCTGCCCTATGCGGCAGAGTTTGAACTGGGTGCAACCCTGGCCGAGGCCGAGGGACCAGTACAGTTGAACCACCCCCATTGCGCCAAATTTTGCGTCCTTGGGGGCGCCAGTTGTTCTGCCTGACCATCCCTGCCTGACCATCCCTGCCTGACCATCCCTGCCTGACCACCCCTGCCCCAGTGTGCACTGAACACCCGCGAGAATGAGTTGATCAAAGTCGGGGATCACGGGCCTGATCAAGAGCACTGATCACAAGCCTAATCACCTCAGCAATGCGCGGTCTCAATGCAGGTTCAAGATGCCTTTGACGTTGCGCCACTCACCAGGGCCAATCAGTTTACGATGGCTAAAGCGGACAGAATGAAGTGGGCCGTCCAGCTCGCGCTGCCAGAATTCGATAAACCCGAACAGGCGCGCGTAGTCCGGGGCCAGATCGTAGTCTTGCCAGACATAGGTATTCAGAACATGTGCGTGATCGGGCATGTGATAGGTAAACTCAGCCGTGGTCAGGCCATAGCCCTTCAGCATCATCTCGGTACTGCTCATCTCCATAGTAGACCTCCTTTTGAAAGCCCCCCTGTGACAAAGCCTAGCATCAAATAGGTTAACCCCAGCCAAACTGGCCTATTTTGCAGAGAAATCCGTGCAAATCCTGCAGCTTGCTTGCGCCCTATATGCCCTGTCTGATAGGGTGCCCACACAACATATAGACCCATAGAAAAGAACGGGCAGCCAACGTGACAGATACGCCGGAAACTCCTGACAACGCTGAAGAAAACCTTCCTCAGCGGTACACTTATGATGGTCCCTCAGTCTCCATCGAAGCGGAGATGAAGACCTCCTATCTGGACTATGCGATGTCCGTCATCGTCAGCCGGGCCATTCCTGACCTGCGCGACGGGTTGAAACCGGTACATCGCCGCATTCTTTATGCGATGTACGAGACCGGGAATACCCACGAAAAATCCTACCGAAAATCGGCGCGTCCCGTTGGCGATGTCATGGGTAAATACCACCCGCATGGCGACAGCGCGATCTATGACGCGCTGGTACGTATGGCGCAGGACTTCTCTATGTCGCTGCCGCTGCTCGACGGTCAGGGCAACTTTGGCTCGATGGACGGCGATAATGCGGCTGCCATGCGTTATACCGAGGTGCGCATGGACAAGCCGGCCGCCTTTATGCTGGCCGATATCGAAAAAGACACGGTCGACTTTCAGGACAACTACGATGGCAAAGATCGCGAGCCAACCGTTCTGCCATCGCGTTTTCCCAATATGCTGGTCAATGGCGCCGGCGGTATCGCGGTTGGCATGGCCACCAACATCCCGCCCCATAACCTGGGCGAGGTGATCGATGCCACCCTGGCCCTGATTGATGATCCTGACCTTACCAGTGAACAGCTGATAGACTATGTACCGGGCCCGGATTTCCCCACCGGCGCCATCATGTTGGGCCGCTCTGGTGCCCGCAAAGCCTATCTTGAGGGACGTGGCAGCGTCATTATTCGCTCAAAGACCCGTGTCGAAGAGATCCGCAAAGACCGCTATGCCATTGTTGTTGATGAGATCCCCTATCAGGTCAACAAGGCGTCTATGATCGAAAAGATCGCCGAACAGGTGCGTGACAAGCGCATCGAAGGCGTCGCACACGTGCAGGACGAATCCGACCGTAACGGCGTGCGGGTTGTTGTTGAGCTCAAGCGGGACGCCACCCCTGAGGTGGTGCTGAACCAATTGTTCCGCTTTACCCCGATGCAGACCTATTTTGGCTGCAACATGCTGGCGCTGAATGGCGGGCGGCCGGAACAGCTGACGCTGCGCCGCTTCCTGACCTCCTTTATTGATTTTCGCGAAGACGTGGTGGCGCGACGCACCGCCTATCTGTTGCGCAAGGCGCGCGAACGCAGCCATGTCCTGTGTGGTCTGGCCGTGGCTGTCACCAATATCGACGAAATCGTCGCCACCATCCGCCAATCCGCCGATGCCGCCGAGGCACGTCTTAAGCTGATGACCCGGCGCTGGCCTGCGCAGCCGATCCTGCAATATATCGCGCTGATTGATGATCCGACCCATACCGCCAATGAAGACGGCACCTATAACCTGTCCGAGACTCAGGCCCGCGCCATTCTGGAGCTGCGCCTGCAGCGCCTGACCCAGATCGGCGTCAAAGAAGTCACCGATGAGCTGGAAGACCTGGCGAGCAAGATCAAGGAATACCTTGAGATTCTGTCCTCCCGTGAGCGCATCATGGGCATCATCTGCGATGAGCTGCGGGAAGTCCGCGAGCAATTCGCAGTACCCCGCCGCACCCAGATCGTTGACTGGTCCGGTGACATGGACGACGAAGACCTGATCGAGCGCGAGGACATGGTGGTGACCGTCACCTCTGGTGGCTACATCAAACGCACGCCTTTGGGCGATTTCCGGGCGCAAAAACGCGGCGGCAAGGGCATCTCTGGCATGCAGACAAAAGAAGAGGATGTCGTCACCAACCTCTTTGTTGCCAATACCCATACCCAGCTGTTGTTCTTCACCACCGATGGTATGGTCTACAAGCTCAAGACCTGGCGCCTGCCGCAGTCGAGCCGCACCGGCAAGGGCAAGGCGATTGTCAATATTCTGCCGATCCCAACCGGCGTGTCGATTGCCGCCATCATGCCGGTGGATCGCCCCGACGATGAGTGGGCCGATCTGCAGATTGTCTTTGCCACCTCTGCCGGAACTGTGCGCCGTAACCGCCTGTCAGATTTCACTAATGTGAAATCCAACGGCAAGATCGCCATGAAGTTCGAGGAAGAGCACGCCGACACCAAGCTGATTGATGCCCGCATCTGTTCCGAAGAGGACGACGTGATGCTGGTCACCAGCACTGGCCGTGCCATTCGCTTCCCAACCACCGATGTGCGGGTCTTTAACAGCCGCAACTCGGTCGGGGTGCGCGGCATCAAGCTGGGCGACGGCGCCGAGGTCGTGTCGATGTCGGTGATCCGCCATTTTGACGCCGAACCCTGGGAGCGCGGCGCCTTTATCAAGCGGTTCCGGTCAGAGCTGGGCAGTGACATCTCGGAAGACGAGACCGGAGTTGAGTCCACCGATGGTTCCACAGATGAGGTCGAAGAGGGCGCACTGTCAGAAGACCGCTATAAGGAAATGCTGGCGGCCAATGACCTGCTGGTCACCATCAACAAGCCTGGCGCCGGCAATCTAACTTCGGCGCATGACTACCGGGTCAGTGGCCGTGGCGGACAGGGTGTCGGCGCGATGAAGGGCGGCGAAATTGTCGCCACCTTCCCTGTTGAGCTGGGCGACCAGATCATGTTGGCCACCTCAAAGGGCCAGTCGATCCGGGTTCCTGTTGCGGGCATCTCCTTCCGCTCGCGCTCTGCTGGTGGGGTGCGTGTCTTCAACACCGGCAAAGGCGAAAAGGTGGTTTCGGTCGCCTGGATTGCCGAAAGCGGCGAAGACGACGAGGCAACCGAAGAGTGATCTCTATTTAACCCAAGAGCATTGGCCGGTCTTATTCCACGGTCGGCCAATGCTCCTGAGGGTTATACGACAGATCAATCTCCACAGGCTTAAAGGCCAACTCCTGCAGGCTTTGCCCCTCTAGATACCTGCAGCTCTTGTCTGCCTGCGCCCGATCCAGCTGCGGCGCAAAGGGGGCAAGATCCTCGTCAGTGCAATAGCCGCGGCCCTGGTTTTGCGCGCAGCTCGCCTCAAGTAGACGATAGGCCCGCAAGAAGGGGCAATTTAGCAGGGCACTGCGATCAAACGACGCCGCATATTGCTTCCATGGCAAAATTTCAGGGTGATCCGCCTGGTTCATCACGTCTTCCAACATCGACAGTTGAGCAACTTTTTTGCCGAGATACCCGTAAAGTGCCCTATTCTGATCGCCAGAATACACCACACCATTCTGATAGTATGGATCACTCCAGAACACGCTTTCGGGGTGCCCGTAGTCGAATTGCTGTCGCCCATAGCTGTTCCAGTTGTTTTCCGCAAAGGGGGCGGCCACAATCCGACGAAAGGCAAAGTCTTTATTGACTGCTTTTCTTAGCTTGGAGACTTCATCCGCAGTCATGCTGTCCGACCCTGTGCGTGATTGCAGGCGCAGCAAGGCCCATCAATGCGGTATTGAACGGGTCATGCTTCAGCCTTTCTTTTATCTCGTCGAATTTCACAATGGCAATTTCATCTGCCAGTCGCGTCTTCCCCGACCCTGCGCTAAAAGCACTGTCAAACCGCGTCACCAAAGATGTTCTTAGCCAGGCCTGCTGCAATATGACTTTGCGGATAAACGCGATGTCCGCCTCACTTCGTGTGTGGCTGACGTGCCGGCTTGTCATGCTGTTGGCGCGATAATAGTCCAACGCGGGATCCTGTTCAGCAATGGACTGAATGGCTTGCCGTGCGTCATAACTGTCTGAAAAATAGTAACTCGTGAGCCCCGCGTAGAGGCAGCGCATATTCAGGTCTACATCCGTTTCAGCCAGGAGAGGCGCGTAAGTCTGGCAAAGAGTGGCCAGCATCTCAGCGCTTCCGCCATATCCCTGATGGGCTATACCAAGAGATTTTTCGAGACTTTCCCAATTTGGATGCCGCTGCATTACAGCGTCGAGCACATTTATGATCTCATTTTTGTTCCATGACGTTGCACTCTGGTTCAAAACCGCATCCGAGGCCGGAATGAAATCGGGATCAAGCGCCACGGCTAAACGCGCGTGAGAAATCGCATCTTCGATCATGCGTCCATGTACCGCCAGGGCCTGTGGATGCACAAATTTGGCGAACTTTTCACCGCGAATGGCCCAGGCACCGCGACTAAGCGACAGGCTGCGCGCGGTTTGCGCATAGCTGGAAGTCGGCTGCGCGTTCACCCAAGTCTCGATAAAAGACACCATTCTCGGGTCACTTGCTTCAAAGGCATACATCAGGTCGCGAAGGATAGAGAAATCCTTTTTTCCTTCCAGAGACTCATCCCTCTCATTGACGAGCCGCACCTCCAACGTGGCATGGTCACCATCATAGGCCAGTCTGCGGATATCGTCACGTGTCAGCGCAGGCGTGTCGGCCCAGGCCTGTAGGGCAAAGACGGTCAGGAAACCGGCAGTCGAAAGAAGTTTCAAAATCAAATACTCTCGCTTAATGGCAATATTCTTAGCGTCAATACCCTTAAAGGAGAGCAAAATTGTGACCACTTCCCAAAAACACAGGCGATTTTGCAGTCGGTTTTAGCGGCGGCTTTAACGGAACCTAAGGTTTTTTTTGCTTAGTCTGCATCTCAAACGCCCACAATTTTGGCAGGATCCTTTCATGAACCTTTATCATTGCGCCATCGACATACATAACGAGACCAAAGCTCTGGCTTTTGCCGGCGCTGTTGATCAGTGGATGGCCTATCTGAAAGAGCGCGGCGTCGTTCAGGGGCATCGCCTCCTGCGGCGAAAACTGAACCTCGCAAGCGACAACTGCCGCGACTTTCTGTTGGAGATCGAGTTCAAAGACCTCACGCAAATGGATCAGGCGTTCCGGGTGTTGGGGGAAGAAAATGAAGAGGTCGCACGGCTGTATCGCAATGTGAACACGTTGATTTCAAATGCAGAATTTGGACTTTTCCGCCCCTTCCCGGACCCAGAACGCGCCGAGCGCATGGCTTTGATCTGACCGCGTCACCCAGATGAGCCCCAAAGGCGCCAGATGAAACCTAAAAAGGCCAGGCAATTGCCCGGCCTTTTGTCTTTGCCCCTGTGCCTTACGCTTACAGATCGTAAAGGCGGCTAAATTTCTCGTCCAGGTACTGCATCAGCGGCGCAGGACTGGGCGCAAAACCAGCAGCCTGTGCAATGGTGTCGTGCGGGCTGCGCAAACCGCCATATTGCTGCAGGTTTTCGCGCAGCCAGCCGGTGGCCGAGGCGGTATTACCCATGGCCAGTTCAGTATCCAGGCCCGAAAGATCGGTGCGCATTTTCTGGTTCAGACAGCCCGCATAGACATTGCCCAACGCATAGGTCGGGAAATAGCCAAACAGCCCCACGGACCAGTGCACATCCTGCAGACAGCCATTTGAGGGCTTATCCACGGCATAGCCGAAATCAGCCTCAAAACGGTCGTTCCAGGCGGATTCCAGATCGGCAACCTCAAGATCGCCGGCCATCAGGGCCCGTTCCAGATCAAAGCGTAACATGATGTGCAGATTGTACTGCAGCTCATCAGCTTCGGTCCGGATATAGCCTTTGTGCACGGTGTTCACGGCTTTGTAAAAGCTCTCAGCATCCGAGATGCCAAAGTCACCAAAAGCCGCGCGCATCTCATCATAGAGCCAGCTGGTAAAGGCCTCGCCACGGCCAATCTGGTTTTCATAAATCCGGCTCTGGCTCTCGTGTACGCCCATGGACACCCCGCTGCCCAAAGGCGTTAGCAGGTAGTCGCGACTGATGCCCTGCTCATAGGCGGCATGGCCAACCTCATGAATTGTCGAGTAAAAACAATTGAACGGGTCATGCTCGCTGGTGCGGGTGGTGATGCGCACATCCAGGCCACTGCCCGAACTAAAGGGATGCACGGCCTTGTCGACCCGGCCGTGGCTCATGTCATAGCCAAAGGCCTTGGCCAGCTTGCGCGTCAGTTTCATCTGCGCGCCTTCGGCAAAGGCCCCCTGCAGCGTCTTTGGAGCTGGCCTGTCCAATACCCGTGAACGCAGGTCTACCAGTCCGGGGCGCATGGCGTCAAAGATGGCCGCGATCTCGGCTGCGGTTGTGCCGTGCTCATAGTCCTCGACCATGGCGTCATACAGATCCCCCCCCGCTGCCAGTGCCTGACCTTCTTCACGCTTGAGAGCAACCACCTCTTGCAACACGGGCAGAAAGGCTGCGACATCCTCATCGGCACGGGCAGCGGCCCATTTTCCCTGCGCTTCTGAGGTGACCCGGGCAATGCGGCGGGCCAGATCGGCCGGCACCTTTACCGTGCGCTCATAGCTGCGCTTGATCTCGCGCAGCTGGGCCGCGCCGGCCTCATTGGGTGCCTCAGCCGTTTCGAGCCATTGCGCCACCTTTGGGTCCGAGCGGCGGGCATGCAGCACGGCCTCAATAGCCGCCATTTCCTCACCCCGTTGCGGGGCGGCACCACGCGGCATCATGGTTTCCTGGTCCCATCCAAGACGCCCGGCGATCTGTCCCAATGCCTGAGTGTCACGCTCATAGGCCATCAGAGTGTCAAATGTGCTCATGGATCAATGGTCCTTAATCGAAATTGAAACGGGGTATGCCGCAAGAAAGCGGCCGCGCAGGATGGCAACCCAAAGGCCGACCGCGACCAATTGGTGCAGGATCGCCGCCTGCCAGGGTGCTGCATAGAGCACGGTCATAATCCCAAGCAGGATCTGTAGCGACAAAACTGCAAAGATCATATTGAAGGCGCTGCGGGTCGTTTGATGCGCCGAGGCACGCCCTTTCAGCCAGACCACAACGCCAAAAGCAAACAGCAAGTAACCGCAGGTCCGGTGGATAAACTGAACAAGCCCAGGATTTTCAAAGAAATTCTTCCAGATGGGTTCAATCATCAGCGGGTTTGGCGGCATAATCTGCCCCCCCATAAGGGGCCAGTCGGTATAAGAGCGGCCCGCGTCAATACCGGCAACCAAGGCCCCCAGCAGGATTTGCAAAAAGGCAAAATGCAACATCCCGGTGGAAAGCCCAAATATCTTGGCTTCTTTGGCGCGGCGGGCCTGCATCAGGTCCCGCTCAGAGCGCCCCAGTTGCAAAACATACCAGGCGATAAAGCCAAGAATAACAAAGGCCAACCCCAGATGCGTTGCCAGCCGGTAGGAGGCAACCGCCGTCATGCCTTCGCCTTGGGTGACGCCCGAGGACACCATCCACCAGCCAATCGCCCCCTGCACGCCGCCAAGAACCCCCGGCAGCGCCAAACGCCCGGTCCAGCCGGTGGGGATCTTACGGGCAAGCAGAAAGCCAAAAAAGCCAATGGCCCAGATCAGGCCCATCACGCGGCCAAGTTGACGATGGCCCCATTCCCACCAGTAGATCGATTTGAAATCCGCCAGCTCCATCCACTGGTTTTCGATCCGCCACTGGTCAATCTGTTTGTATTTGTCGAATTCAGCCTGCCACTGGATCTCTGACAGAGGCGGCAGCGCGCCAGTCACCGGACGCCATTCCGTAATGGAAAGGCCGGAATCCGTGAGCCGGGTCAGCCCGCCGACCACGATCATCGCCACCACCAGGGCAAACAGGACCAAAAGCCAGGCCCGGATCGCGCCACGCGCGCCGCCGCGATCACGGTCAATCATTCCGGGGGTGGCTACGGAGGTCTCGGCCTTGGTGCCGTCGACCTCTTCAAAAATGCTGCGCTTGCTCATGCTTGCCTCTTTCAGATCTGCCGCCAAGCTAGGGGCGCTGGTGGCGAAGGTCCAGTGCATCCAGGCCTTTGAGCGCTAGAGAAACCATTTTTCAGGAGGGGTCTGGGTATCGTCACCTTCCTCACTGGTGCTGTGTTTCCAGCGCACCATCTGCCGCATGACACCGTGCAGCATCTGAACATCCGCGCGGGTCAGCCGCATCCGGCTGAACATATTGCGAAATACCACTTTCATGCCGGCAGCCTTGGTTTCGGGAAAGAAAAACCCGGCCTCATCCAGGCGATCCTCATAGTGGCTAACCAAAGCCTCAACATCGCGCCCGGTCGCCCAGTCCGTCTTACCCAGCTCTGTAACCTCGGCCGCGACGTCTTGCATCTGACGCTGCCATTCATAGGCGGTCAACAGCACACATTGGCCAAGGTTGAGCGAGGCAAAATCGGGGTTCACTGGCACCGAAATAATGGCGTTTGCCCGGGCGATGTCGTCGTTTTCTAGACCGGCGCGCTCGGGGCCGAACAGCACAGCCACCTTTTCGCCGCTGAGGATTTTCTCACGCGCCAGTTTCATCGCAGCTTCCGGGCTGTAGACCGGCTTGACCAGCTCGCGGGGGCGCGCTGTGGTGGCAAAGACAAAAGAGCAGTCCTCAAGGGCGGCAGGCAAATCCTGCGTCAGTACGGCCTCATCAAGAAGACGCCCGGCGCCCGAGGCCATGGCAACCGCTTTGGGATTGGGCCAGCCGTCACGCGGGCCGACGATGCGCATTCGGTCCAGACCGAAATTCCACATGGCACGCGCTGCCGCACCAATGTTTTCACCCATCTGAGGGCGGACCAGAACAAAGGCGGGTTGTGGCGTGTCGCTGGGCATCTCTTCCTCCGCAAAAATACCGCCCTGCTGTAGTCGGCGCACGCCAGATGAGCAACCCACCTGCGGCGTCCAACAGGCTTTTGCCCCCCTCATTTGGAGTTTGTCGCCTGAGCGTCGCGATATTATTCTGCCTGGCACTCTAAAAACCTGCATCGCACTGTGTAATTTCCTCAGGAGCACTGTGTATTTGCCCCTGCCCGCGCTGGCAAAACCTTGCGTTTGGCGACAAACACGCTAAAACCCGTGCTTCAAAGTGAACAGGAGTGAGCTGCATGGACAATGCCTCAGAAGCCCCCGAAGCCCCGCAGATCTACCTCATCTCCCCCCCGAGTTTCGAGCTAAGCCGG
This sequence comes from Phaeobacter sp. SH40, assembly GCA_965641885.1. GTDB lineage: Bacteria > Pseudomonadota > Alphaproteobacteria > Rhodobacterales > Rhodobacteraceae > Pseudophaeobacter. The sequence goes on from OZ282574.1 coordinate 2,231,224, forward strand.
TTCCCCGATATTCTGGCGCGCGTGTTGGACAGCACCGAGATTTCCTGCCTCCGCCTCAACTTTGCCAGCCGCGACGAAGACACTCTGAGCCGGGCCGGAGATGCGCTGCGCGAGGTGTGCCACGCCCGTGAGGTCGCCATTGTGATCAGCGACCACCAAATTCTGGCAGAGCGTCTGGGTCTGGATGGTGTCCATCTCAATGATGCGTCAAAGTCGGTCCGCACTGCCCGCAAGGCACTTGGCCCTGATGCCATTGTTGGCAGTTTCTGTGGCGCGACACGACACGACGGCATCGCCGCCGCCGAAGCAGGCGCTGACTATGTCAGCTTTGGACCTGTTGGAACATCCGGCCTTGGGGATGGCGCTGTCGCCGGGAGTGATCTGTTTGAATGGTGGTCTCAGATGATCGAGGTCCCGGTGGTCGCCGAAGGCGGTCTGACCGAAGAACTGGTGCGCACCGTTTCGCCCTTTACCGATTTCTTTGGTCTGGGTGACGAGCTCTGGACCTCTGACGACCCTGTCGCAACATTGCGCCGTTTCATGGCTGTCATGGGCTGAACAAGGCGCCACAAAGAATTGAAACCACTAACGGCGCCGCAGGAGACTGAGGCGCCGTTTTCTTTCGTACAATTCCTTTGGCGAGATTTCCATACGCGCCGGACAGCCAGATCTACGGCACAGAAACTACACCAGGGCTACAGTGGAAGGCGTTCAAAAAACCAATACCCTCCGATCAACGCAATGGTCAGAGAAGCAGGAATGGCAACCCTGCCGCGGTATTTTGGATGGCCGCCAAACCAATAGCCCAAACAGCCATAGGCAAGGGCGATCACCGCCAGCTGACCAAACTCAACCCCGACATTAAAGCCCAGAAGAGCTGGCACCACCTGATCCTGCGGCAGGCCGAATTCAGCCAGAACCGTCGCAAACCCAAGCCCATGCAGCAGGCCAAAGCCAAAGATCACAAGGGTACGCCAGCTGTGCAGTCGCCGCGCAAAGATGTTTTCAACCGCAACAAACACGATCGAGGCCGCAATCAACGGCTCTACAATGGCAGGGTCCACCGACACCAGGCCCAGCGCCCCAAGCGCCAGAGTGATGCTATGGGCCACAGTAAAGGTGGTCACCTGCCACAACAGCGGCCGGATGCGCAGGCTGAGAAAGAACAGCCCCAGCACAAAAAGGATATGATCCAGCCCCTGCGGCAGAATGTGGTCAAACCCAACCGGCACATAGCTTTGAAACACCTGCCAGGGCGTTTGTACCGCACCGCCCTTTAGCACAATCGCCGGGGACTGGCCTCCCCCCAGCAGATAGCCGGTATAGGGGTCGGGCACACCGTTCTGCCGCAGCACCACCGCGCCCGAACCCTGCGGCCACTTTAGTTTGAGGTAAAGCGCTGTGCGCGGGATGTCCCCCGTGAGGGTGAGGTATGAGGCGCGCGCAAGGCTCACATCTGCGATCTCTGGGATCGTCAGGCCGTCCAGCTGCAAAATCACCGCACTGCCTGCCTCCAGCTGCAATTCAGGTAGCCAGTCTTCGACAAAAAGGCGCGCCATGGGGCCCAGCTCTGCCGCATCCATATTGCGCAACAAATCATAGTCCAGCGATTTGTCGCTGGTATCCGTATTTGCGCGTCCGTCCAGATTGATGCCTGCAACAAAGGCCTCAAGGTTCATGCGCAGCGTCAGGCTGATTTTGCCCTCCTTTACGTCAAAGTCGGCAATGGTCGGCGTGACCTCATGGCTCCTGCCAACCCCCGGCAAGCCAAAGAGGACAAGGCTTGACAGGATCAGCAGGATGCCCACCCTGAGGGGGCTCAAAAGAAAAGTTTTCAAAATGCCCGTTTTCAAAATGCCCAATGTCTCGATCCGCTCGCTCCGTCTCATTCTGCTGGTTGCGCTCAGTCTTGCAAGCCTCTCATTCGGAGGTGCTCCAGCATTGTCCCACGAGTTTTGGATTGAGCCGGAAAAATATCAAGTCAATTCCGACAGCACACTGCGGGCAGGTCTTAGAAATGGTCAGATGTTCAAGGGGGCACGCCTGCCCTATTTCGACAATCGCATCCGGCGTTTTGAAACCATACAGGGTGCTACCATACAGGGTGCAGCCATACAGGGTGCAGCCATACAGGGTGCAGCCATACAGGGTGCAGCCATACAGGGTGCAGCCATACAGGGTGCAGCCATACAGGGTGCAGCCATACAGGGCGGGCAGCCCACGCCCTATGTGGGGCGCATGGGCGATATGCCGGCCCTGGTTCTGGAAGGGTTACAGCCGGGCCTGCTGATTGCACTGCATGAAACCACGCCAGATCTGATCAACTACAAGACATGGGAGAAATTTGCCAGTTTTGCCGCCAACCAGGGCTTTGGTGATATTCAGGCCAAACATAGCCAGCGCGGCCTGCCGGACTCTGGATTTGTCGAGCGCTACAGCCGTCATGCAAAACTGCTTGTCGCGGTTGATCACGGCAAGGGCGCAGATCGCGCCTTTGGGCTTGAGACCGAGTTTGTCGCGCTGAAGAACCCCTATACCCTGAACACTACGCCAGAATCCGTGCCAGCATCCGTGCCTGTAACTGTACCTGTACCAGTGCAGTTGTTTTATCAGGGCGCGCCAAGAGCCTTGGCACAGGTCGAGATCTTTGAACGTGCGGCAGACGGCACAGTCCAGAGCAGCCTTGCAAAAACCGACGCCTCGGGGCTGGTGCAGGTTCCTGTCCGCGCGCAGCACAGCTATTTGCTCAATGCCGTCGTGTTGCGCGCTGTTGAGGGGGACGCAAAAGTGGTTTGGGAAACACTCTGGGCCTCAATGGTTTTTGCCGTGCCATAGAGGCCGTCCTGGGGCTGGCACCGTTTTGTCGCGGCTTCTTTCCCCCTATTCCTGTGGCTATGGCGCTTGCGAGGCGTGACAAAAGGCGCAATAGAGGCCGCATGACACAGGATATTTCATCTCCCGCCCCCCCCTCAGCCGCTGCCCTGCAGGTTCTTTGTATTGGCTCTGTCCTTTGGGACATCATTGGGCGCAGCCCGGCTGAAATGCGCCGTGGCTCGGATATGCCCGGACGTATCACCCGGCTGCCCGGAGGTGTTGCGATGAATATCGCCATGACCCTGGCCCGGTTTGGGCTGGCACCAACCCTGTTAAGCACTATCGGACGCGACCCCGAAGGAGATGAGCTGATTGCCGCCTGCAGCCGCCTTGGCTGCCGCACCGATTATCTCTACCGCTCTGAGGATCTGCCAACGGATCGCTATATGGCGGTCGAAGGTGGCAATGGATTGATCGCGGCGATCGCCGATGCCCATTCGCTGGAAGCAGCCGGTGACAAGATCCTGCGCCCTCTGATGGATGGTACACTTGGCGCGCTGGACGCACCCTATGCAGGGGCTATCGCGCTGGACGGCAATCTGACGCTGTCGCTGCTGGGCGAAATTGCCGCCGGTCCCGCCTTTGCCAAGGCGGACCTGCGCGTCGCCCCCGCCTCTCCTGGCAAAGCAGAACGCCTGCGGCCGTTTTTAAACCGTACCCGGGGCACGCTGTATGTGAACCTCGAAGAGGCCGGGCTCTTGTGTCAGGGCACCTTTACCAACAGCGAACCCGCGGCATTGGCCCTGCTGGATCGCGGTGCGGCCCGCGTGCTGGTGACCGATGGGGGAGCCTCGGCCAGTGAGGCCTGCGCTGCAACCCAGTCTGTCATCACCAAACAGCCGCCCCGCGTCACGGTCGCCCGTGTCACGGGCGCTGGAGACACCTTCATGGCTGCGCATATCGCCGCCGAGGCCCGTGGAGAAGACCGACATTCCGCTTTGGCTGCCGCCCTGCAGGCCGCCGCCACCTATGTTTCAGGAGAACCGCCGCTGTGATCAAAATCCAGTATTCGTCCGAAGTCCGCACTGCACAGACCGCAGGCACAGCCATTGTGGCGCTTGAAAGCACCATCATTACCCACGGCATGCCCTTTCCACAAAATGTTGAGGTCGCAGCCCAGGTCGAACAAGACATTCGCGACGCCGGCGCGACGCCTGCCACCATCGCCGTTATGCAGGGGGTCTTGCATGTGGGGCTTGAGCCCGATCAGTTGCAGTCCCTGGGCCAGGCCACGGGTGTGGCCAAGGTCTCGCGCGCGGATATGCCGGCCTGCATCGCCATGGGCCAAACCGGAGCCACAACAGTGGCGGCGACCATGATTGCCGCCCGTCTTGCGGGTATCAAAGTCTTTGCCACGGGTGGCATTGGCGGCGTACACAAGGGCGCTGAGACCAGCTTTGACATCTCTGCGGATCTGATGGAGCTGGCGCAGACTGCAGTTACCGTGGTTGCTGCCGGGGCAAAGGCCATTCTGGACATCCCCAAAACGCTTGAAATCCTCGAAACTCAGGGGGTTCCGGTCATCGCCTACGGTCAGGACAGCTTTCCCGCCTTCTGGTCTGCCCAGTCTGACCTGGCAGCACCGCTGCGCATGGACAGTGCCGCCGAGATCGCCCGAGCGCATGCCACCCGTGGCGCGATGGGGCTGCCCGGCGGCCAGCTGATCGCAAACCCGATCCCCAGTGATGCACAGATCGCGGCCGAGGTGCTCGCCCCGGTGATTGCCCGGGCCCAAAGCGAAGCAGACGCACAGGGCGTTTGTGGCAAGGCGGTCACGCCCTTCCTGCTGCAACGGATCTTTGAGCTCACCGAGGGTAAATCCCTGACCGCAAATATCGCTCTGGTGCGCAATAATGCGCGTCTTGCCGCTGAAATCGCCAAAGAACTGGTCGCACTTAACTCTTGAGTGACTTTCCTTTGACTACGGCATTGCTCAGGCGGCAATCAGTACATAGGTTCTGCCTGAGGTTCCGCCTTGCTCCAAAATGATTGTACCCGATGACCACACCCTTTGATGAAGAACCCATCCGCCATCGCCCCGGTCTGTTTGCCCGGCTGCGCTCGTCGTTTTTCACCGGGATTGTCGTCATTGCCCCGGTTGGCCTGACGATCTGGCTCTTGTGGACCGTGGTGGGCTGGGTCGATGCGGTGGTGTTGCCGCTGGTGCCCAACACCATTTCGCCAGAGCAATATATCGGCATCAACCTGCGTGGCATCGGGCTGATCTTCTTTTTGCTGTTCACCATTGTCATCGGCTGGATCGCCAAGGGCATCATTGGCCGTTCGCTGATCGGTTTTGCGGAAAACCTGGTCAACCGAATGCCTGTGGTGCGCACGATCTATTCCGGCATCAAACAGATCTCGGAAACCGTGTTTGCCCAGTCAGAGCGCAGTTTTGAGAAAGCCTGCCTGATCCAGTATCCCCGTCGTGGTATCTGGGCGATTGGCTTTATCTCAACCACTGCCAAGGGCGAGGTCTCTGACCGTGCCGACACAGGCGGCACCCTGATGAGCATCTTTCTTCCCACCACCCCCAACCCAACCTCGGGCTTTTTGCTGTTTGTCCCCAGCGATGATGTGATCGAGCTTGATATGAGCGTCGAAGATGCCGCCAAACTGGTGATCTCTGCAGGGCTGGTCTATCCAAACCAAAAAGACCCCAGCACGCCGGAACTGCCTGCTGACGAATAGGCCCTAGCCTCTATCGTACCATAGAAAAAAGGGAAGGCATGACGCCTTCCCTTCGTTGTTGTGGGCCTTGCACTGCGTAAAACCGATCTAAAGCGCGGTCCAGCCGCCATCTACACTGAGGGTGGTGCCGGTGATCTGCGCTGCCGCGTCCGAGCAGAAAAAGACCGTCGAGCCGCCCAGTTGTTCAACGGTGGCAAACTCACGCGACGGCTGGCGTTCCAGCATGACCTTTTTGATCACCTCTTCGCGCGACATATTGTATTTCGCCATGGTGTCAGGGATCTGCGCCTCCACCAGTGGCGTCAAAACATAGCCGGGACAGATGGCGTTACAGGTGATCGGCTCTTCCGCGGTCTCCAGCGCCACGGTTTTTGTCAGCCCAACAACCCCGTGTTTGGCCGCAACATAGGCCGACTTATACGGCGATGCGGTCAGACCATGGGCCGAGGCAATGTTGACCACGCGCCCCCAGCCAGCCGCCCGCATCATCGGCAACGCAACTGCCGTGGTGTGAAAAGCCGAGCTGAGATTGATGGCAATAATGGCATTCCAGGTATCAACCGGGAAAGTCTCGACTGGTGCCACATGTTGTATGCCGGCATTATTGACCAGGATATCGCAGTGACCCGCCGCCTCTATCAGCCCGCGGCAGGCCTCTGCGTCGGACATATCGGCCGGTATGTAGCGGGCCTTGCCGCCAAACTCAGCCGCGATCTGTGCTGCCAGTTCGTGGTCTTCGGGCCGGTCGGTAAAGGAGTTGAGCACAACATCGGCCCCCGCCCGCGCCAGCTCACGTGCAATGCCAAGGCCGATCCCCGAATTGGACCCGGTGATCACCGCAGTTTTTCCCTGGAGCGCCATCATTTGTCCCTTTCTTGTTTTTCTAAAGACGTTGACGGTATCTTGCCATGCTGCACCGCCAAAAGAAACGCGTAGGACTACTTAGACCGGCAACTCTTGTTGCAGGTTTCCTGGTGCAGGCAGAGGCAGGTGTTAAATCGCGGCCTGCCCCCACAGGACAGGCCATGCGAGGCGTGTCCAAACCAGATTGCACCGGCCAGATTGCACCGGCCAGACTGAAGCGACCAGATTACGAAGGAACGAGAGAGAACTGCAAAAAAAAACGCCCGCACGAAGCGGGCGTATAGTTATTGAGGCAGGTTTCATACAGGCAAGAAACCTATCGAGCAGTGAGTCCTTTATACGCAATTTCACGCTTTCCTCCAAGCTAAAAGTTTGAAATGACGGAGTGCACCTAATAAGTGTTGACCCAAGGAAATAAGGGCAGAACGGGATTGTTGCCAAAGTGAAGTCAGAATTTTTCCAAAAAGTGAAAGCCGCAATCACAGGAATCGCCCTGTTTGGCGGCGCCCATTTTGCACAGGCAGAATCATCCCATGGCATAGCTATGTACGGCAATCCCGCCTTGCCAAAGGATTTTGTGTCTTTGCCCTATGCCAACCCCGCAGCCCCCAAGGGGGGAAAGGTTGTCTTTGGCAACACCGGCGGCTTTGATACGCTTAACCCTTTTGCCCAGAAAGGCACGCCTCCCTGGCAGCTCAGGTTTTGGGGTTATGAGAGTCTCATGGGGCGGTCCTGGGACGAAGCTTTCTCTCTTTACGGGCTGTTGGCCGAATCAGTTAATGTAGCTGAGGACCGGTCCTGGGTGGAATTCACCCTGCGGAATGAGGCGCGTTTCTCAGACGGAAGCCCGGTTACGATCGAGGATGTGATCTGGTCCTATGAGCTGCTCGGCACCCAGGGGCATCTGCGCTATCGTGGGTTTTGGAACAAGGTCTCCGAGATCCGCCAGACCGGCCCCAAAAGCCTGCGCATCACCTTCAATACCAAAGACCGCGAACTCGCTTTGATTGCCGGGATGCGTCCCATTTTGCAAAAAGCACAATGGCAGGACAAAGATTTTGCCGCCTCCGGCCTCTCTGAGGCGCCCATTGGCAGTGGTCCCTATGTGATCGAAAGTTTTGAGGCAGGCCGCCAGCTCACCCTGCGGCGCAATCCAGACTACTGGGGCAAGGATCTGCCCTTTCGTGTTGGGACGCAAAATTTCGATCAATTGCGGATCGACTTTTTCGGGGACCAGACCGTGTTGTTTGAGGCCTTCAAGGCCGGAGAGCTCACGAGCTACCGCGAATTCAACGCGGATAAATGGAACAGCGCCTATGGGTTCGCCGCCGTCACCGAGGGCCGGATCGTCAAAAGCGAGATCCCGCACCAACGTCCCTCGGGCATGACGGGTCTCGCCTTTAACACCCGACGCGCGCCCTTTGATGATTGGCGGGTGCGTGAAGCCTTCCTGTTGGCGTTCAATTTTGAATACATCAACGAGACCATCACCGGCGGCGTACAACCGCGCATCACCTCGTATTTCTCAAACTCTCACCTTGGCCTGCGTCCCGGCCCTGCCACAGGTCGCGTGGCCGCATATCTCGCGCCTTTTGCCGACACGCTGCCGCCCGGAGCACTAGAAGGCTACGCCTTGCCGCAAAGCGACGGCACCAAGCGCAATCGCAAAAATCTGCGCAAAGCCATGGACTTGCTCTCCGAGGCGGGCTGGACCGTTGTGGAGGGCGTGTTGCGCAACGGGCGCGGAGACGCGCTGGATCTCAACGTGCTGCTGCGTCAGGGCGATTCAGAGATGAAAACAGTGATCGAGATTTATGCCCGGGCGCTTGAGCGTCTGGGAGTGTCTTTGACGCCTGAACTCGTTGACAATGCACAATATGTTGGGCGGCAGGCGGAGTTTGACTTTGATCTCACGCGGGTGCGGCGCGAGCTGTCTCTCAGCCCCGGCAACGAGCAAAGGCTATACTGGGGCGCCCAAGGTGCCAATCAGCCCGGCAGCCGCAATCTGATGGGGATATCCTCTCCGGCAGTTGATGCGATGATTGATCATATGCTTATAGTCGAGGACCCATCGGATTTCATTGCCGCAACACGGGCACTGGACCGGGTTTTGACCGCTGGCCGCTACGTGATCCCCATTTGGTCCTTTGACAAGGGCCGCATTGCCCACGCCAAAGAGCTGCGGTTCCCCAAAACTCTGCCGATCTACGGGGATCGCACCGGGTTCATGCCTGACGTCTGGTGGTATCAGCCAGACTAAGACTGGAAAGATTTTCCCGGGCGCGGGCCGCGTCATGTTGACAGCCCAGATCTATTTCCGTACTTCATGAAATATGGAAATAGATTCTACAGCCCCGCCTACAGACCAACTGGCATCCCTTGCTCACCCAAACAGGTTGGCGATTTTCCGACTGCTGATGCGCCGTTTTCCGGCCAAGGTCGCGGCCGGCGACATATCGGCGGCGCTGTCTCACAAGCCCAACACAGCCTCGGCCTATCTCAGCAACCTGCGACAGGCCGGTTTGATCACCCAGAGCAGACAGGGGAATTCCCTACTTTATTGTGCAAATCTCGATGGTTTGCGGGGCATGTTCGACATGCTGCTCACCGGCTGCTGCCAAAACCGCCCGGATATCTGCATGCCCGGCTCTGTGGCCCGCCTGGCTCAGCCAACACAAGAGCGGCCTTTAAAGGTGCTGTTTATCTGTACAGCAAATGCGGCACGGTCGATTATGGCTGAAAGCCTTCTCAATACGCTTGGGGAAGGTAGATTTCAGGCCTACTCTGCCGGAACCCGCCCTGGCGCAGGCCCCTCACCCACTGTGCTGTCGCTGCTGGGGGAGAAGGGCTATGATACCAGCACTCTGTCCTCAAAGACTCTTGCGGCATTCTCCGGCCCCGATGCGCCCAAAATGGATTTCGTCTTTACGGTCTGCGATCATGCGGCAAACGAAGAATGCCCTGCTTGGCCGGGTCAACCGATGAGTGCGCATTGGGGAATGCCTGACCCCCTGCAGGTCTCTGGCAGCGAGGCGGAACGCAGTCTGGCCCTGCAGCAATCCTATGGTCTGCTCAAGAGGCGCATCACCGCCTTTGCCGCCCTGCCCTTTGCGGCATTGGACCGAATTTCTCTGCAACATCAATCCGATGCCATTGGCACCCTCACCAGCGAGACCTGACCGGTCGCAGGAAAGAACCCTCATGAATATCTTGGTATTATGCACTGGCAACTCGGCGCGCTCCATTCTGTTGGAAGCCCTCCTCAACAAAATGGGCGCTGGAGAGATAAAGGCCTATTCGGCCGGCTCGCAACCGGCTGGAAAGGTCCATCCTCAATCTCTCAAGCTGTTGCAACAAAAGGGATACCCTGTGGATCAGGCCCGCTCAAAAAGCTGGGATGAATTCGCCGGGCCAGGCGCGCCAGCAATGGATCTGGTGATAACCGTCTGTGCCTCGGCAGCAGGGGAAACATGTCCAATCTGGCCCGGAGCCCCCCTGCGCGCCCATTGGGGCATTCCCGACCCTGCCGCCGCCGCGCACCCCGATTGGGAAGAGGCCTTTGAGACCGCCTACCAGGCTCTTCACCGTCGGGCCGAGGCCTTTGTTGCGCTGGATGCCGCGCAAGATCCGGTAAACTACGCCGCCCGTCTCAGAGAAATTGGAGAGATGACATGATTGCCAAAAAGCTGCTGGCCGAAGGCCTGGGAAGCGCCTTTTTATTAATCGGGGTGGTCGGCTCGGGCATCATGGCTGAAAGCCTTGCCGGCGGAAACACGGCCCTGGCACTGCTTGCCAATGCCATTGCCACCGGCTGTATGCTCTTTGCCATTATTACCACGCTGGGCCCCCTTTCCGGGGCGCATTTCAATCCGGCCGTCACCCTCGCCTTTTGCCTGCGTGGAGAGCACCGCTGGCAGCACCTGGCCCCCTATGCCGGCGTTCAGATCATCGGCGCTATCCTTGGCGTCTGGGCCTGCCATCTGATGTTTGATCTGCCTATTTTGCAGCTCTCAAGCACGATGCACCGCAGCGGTGTGGCGCAGTGGTCCTCTGAGGTGATAGCCACCTTTGGGCTGCTGTTTGTGATTTTTGGCGGCCTTCGCATGCGGCCTGATACGGTGCCCGCTCTGGTCGGGCTATATATCACCGGCGCCTACTGGTTCACCTCTTCCACCAGTTTTGCCAATCCTGCCGTGACCATCGCGCGTGGGTTCAGCGATACCTTTGCCGGCATCTACCCGGGCCATATCGTCGCCTTCATCGCCATGCAGCTGATCGCGGTCGGCATTGCCCATTTTGTTTTGACCTGGCTGTTTTCAGAGGATTGAGTCACATTAGGCAGACCCCAAAACCCCAAGAACAGGCCGAGGGTCCAGTCTGTCGTAGAATATCCCCCGACCCGTGGAAAGGAAAACCACCTTTTAAGCGGGCTGGTTAGGACAGCAGCGTGCGCCCCAAAAGTCCCGCGTTTCTTTTTGGCCCATTTTTGATATAGTTCTGGGATAACGAGGTCATTGTTTCGCCGAGAGCACCAATGGGGCATCAATCATGACGATCCGTCAAATACCATTCCCGTGGGACGAGATGTATTTGCGCGCAAAACAGCGCTTTCCTCATTTGCAGCCTGGTGTCCCCAATCTGGAACGGGATCAGAAAGGGTTTGTGGCCTATCTGACCCGCACCCATGATTTGACTCTGCGCGAGGCGCAAGAAGAGGTTGAAGACTTTCTGTTCACCGAAAGCCTGCATGCGGAACTTGAACAAGACTCAGTTTGACCAGCAAGAGATTGTGTTCACAGCAGATAAACGCCATTGCCTTTGGGATTTGGATCAACCAATGCGACATGCAATTGGGGTATGATCTGCAACGAGCCGCAACTAGCTAAGCGAGGTGACCCAGAGGATTGTCGCGTCTTCCTGACTGGTTGAAACCACATTGTGCCCCATCGCAGCGTCATAATAGGCGCTGTCGCCGCGGCGCATCTCAACCGGTTCATAGAATTCGGTATAGAGCTTCACAACACCGGTCAGCACATAGAGGAATTCTTCGCCATCGTGGCGCACCCAGCCGTCGAATTCGTCCATTGAGCGCGCCCGCACACGTGCCCGGTAAGGCAGCATCTGCTTGCGGCGCAGCCCCTCGGCCAGCAATTCATGCTCATAGGTGGCAGTGGCCTGCTCTGACCCTTCATTCAGCTTGGTGACCGTCATGCGGCCATTCACCTGATCCCGCTGCGGCTGGGTAAAAAGCTGGGGCACCGAAATCTGCAATCCTACTGCCAGCTTTTTCAACGCCTCATAGGTCGGCGACATCTGGCCATTTTCGATCTTGGACAGGGTCGAGCGCGCAAGACCCGCCTGATTTGCCGCATGTTCCAGCGTCCAGTCCCGTGCCTTGCGCAACTCACGTACGCGCGCCCCAAGGTCAAGCGGTTCCGCCTCGCGCTCGTCGCCATTGGCGCGGGCAATCGTAATCAGGGATTTTGGGTCGCTTCCAGTCATGGGGCTTCTATATGCCGCCCGCTAGGCGCTTGCAACGCGGCACTTGTCGCGCTAGCCAATGCAGATGTTGTCTCTCTTTGATCAAGGCCCCTTTGCGCCCTGCCCCGCACCGTTTAATCTGGCGGCACATGTGCTGCGGCACGCCAATGATCTGGCTGACAAGCCCGCCTTAGAGGTGATTGGCGCCCAAGGTCGCAAAACCTGGACCTTTGCACAGCTGGAGGCCGCCGTTCGGGGCACCGCAACCGGTCTGCTAGACTCAGGCCTGGTGCCGGGCCAGATCCTGCTGATGCGGCTTGGCAATACCGTAGATTTTCCAATTGCCTATCTGGGAGCTATTGCCGCCGGGCTGGTTCCGGTGCCAACCTCTTCACAGCTGACCGAGGGTGAAACTGCTGGCATTATCAAAGATCTGAATGCCGCCGCCGTGCTGCGCGACCCCGAGGTTGCCTGCGCGGCGCATTCAAAACAAATCCTTCTGTCTGCCTTGCAGGCCATGCGCGACCTTGCGCCCTGCGCCTATGACATGGGTGACCCCAACCGCATGGCCTATGCGGTCTATACCTCGGGTACCAGCGGCAAGGCGCGTGCGGTCTCACATGCCCACCGCGCCATCTGGGCCCGCCAGATGATGATCAAAGGCTGGTATGACCTTGAGAGCGATGACCGCCTGCTGCATGCCGGCGCCTTTAACTGGACCTTTACCCTCGGCACCGGTCTGATGGACCCTTGGAGCGTTGGGGCCACCGCGCTGATCCCGGAACCGGGCACCGACCCCGTCGACCTCCCCATGCTGCTGCGCCAACACAAAGCCAGTATTTTCGCCGCGGCCCCAGGCGTTTACAGAAAAATCCTAAAGGATGGATTGCCGTTGGATCTACCCGATTTACGCCATGGGCTTTGCGCCGGTGAAAAACTCTCAACGCATCTGCATGCCACCTGGGTGAAAACCTCCGGCACCGAGCTATACGAAGCCTATGGCATGTCCGAATGCTCAACCTTTATCTCCTCAAGCCCGGCGCATCCGGCCCGTGGAGAGGCCTTGGGGCAGCCGCAGCCGGGACGCAGGGTTGCCATTCTCGGCCCAGACGGCCCCGTGCCGCAGGGTAGCGAAGGCACCATTGCCATTGCCGACAGTGACCCCGGTTTGATGCTGGGCTATCTCAACGCGCCAGAAGAGACTGCCGCCCGGATGCAGGATGGCTGGTTTTTAACCGGCGATCAGGGCGCCATGGCAGTGGATGGGCAAATCAGCTATTTGGGCCGGGCAGATGATATGATGAACGCCGGCGGCTTTCGCGTCTCGCCCATCGAGGTGGAAACCCAGCTTTCCGCCCATCCCGGCATCACGCAGGTTGGTGTTGCCTCGGTCGAGGTGAAGGCTGACAGCCACATCATCGTGGCGTTCTACACCGGTCCCAAAGACGTGAACGCGGCCGAGCTGGAAGCTTTTGCCGCCGAGCGACTGGCCCGCTACAAACAACCGCGCGCCTATGTTCATCTTGATGCCCTGCCAAGTGGCGCCAACGGAAAATTGCTGCGCCGCGCCCTGCCTGCCTATTTCAAAGGATAACACCATGACCGACGACCAAATCTCCAGCGCACATCCGGCGCAGACCTCAGGCCTGTCCGGCGCTCAGGCCGCAGCGCAGCCCACGGTCAAGCTCGACATTATTTCCGATCCAATCTGCCCCTGGTGCTATATCGGCAAAACCCATCTGGACAAAGCTCTGGCCGAGATACCCGATCATCCCTTTGTGATTGAATGGCACCCGTTTCAGCTGAACCCGGACATGCCAGCAAACGGCATGGGACGGCGTGACTACCTGGAGGCTAAATTTGGCGGTAAAGAAGGCGCGGTGCGCGCCTACGCACCCGTGGTTGAAAACGCCGAAAAAGCCGGTCTGAGCATCGATTTTGAAGGTATGCAGCGCACCCCCAACACAATTGATGCCCACCGGCTGATCCACTGGGCCGGCATTGAGCGCAAACAAGGGCCAATGGTCGATGCCCTGTTCGACGCCTATTTTGCTCAGGCGCGTGACATTGGCGACCCAGAGGTTCTGGTCGAGATTGCAGCCAAGGTCGGCATGGAGGCCGATGTTGTGCGCCAGCTTTTGGCCAGTGACAATGACGTTGAGGACATCCGCAATCGCGATGCCCATTCGCGCAAGATGGGGGTGAGTTCGGTCCCCACCTTTATCATCGCAAATCAACACGCGGTCCCCGGTGCGCAACAGCCCGAGATGTGGAAACAGATCATCGCGGATATTATGCAGCAACTTCAATCGCCTCAGGAGTAAACATGAACCAGCTCCGCCGTCTGACCATTTTTGTAGCCCTGCTCGTTATCCTGGTCTCAGGCACTGTTTTCTTTCATTTTATTGAGGGCTGGAGCTGGCTGGATTCCTATTTCTTTACCGTGATCACCATCTCAACCGTCGGCTATGGCAATCTTGTCCCCATCACAGCAGCCGGCAAACTGGCGACGACCGCCCTGATTTTTGGCGGCTTGGGGGTCTTTGCCTTAGCGATGCATGAATTTGCCCAGATCCAACTGCTCAAACGCCAAAAGCACAACGAATGGCTTTTTGCCCGACTGGACAGCCGGTCCGAGGAAACTCTGGAAAAGACTGCAAACGAAGACGACCCGCCGCATGGGACACGCGTGTCGCAAGACGCAGCAGAGGACACAAAGCCCTCAACTGATCCTTCAAACGCCTGATCTGCATAGAAACATCGCTGCACATAACTCTGTGCATTTCACGCCATGGTGTCCTGATGGCAATCGTGATAGCGCCGCGCCAGCGACGCCTTATTAGGATCCAATTGCCGGACCCAGACGTCTCGCATGAGGATTCCAATGACACCAAGCCCATCCCAGACGATGTCCAAGCCAGAGTTCATCTCTCTGGTCGCAATGATGATGGCAACCATTGCCTTTTCCATCGACGCCATGCTGCCGGCCCTGCCAGAGATCGGCGTGCAACTCAGCCCTGGTGACATCAACCGGGCCCAGCTTATCCTGACCTCTTTTGTGCTGGGTATGGGATTGGGCACCTTTTTCACGGGGCCCCTGTCAGATGCTTTTGGCCGCAAGCCGGTGATCATCGCTGGCGCCGCCATCTACATCGTCTCGGCTGCCGTCGCCTGGGCCTCTTCCTCGCTAGAGCTGGTTTTGATCGCGCGCGTCACCATGGGACTGGGCGCGGCAGGGCCACGGGTAGTGGCCCTGGCCATTGTCCGTGACCTGTATTCGGGCCGCGAAATGGCAAAAATGATTTCGATCGCCATGATGATCTTTACTCTGGTGCCTGCTGTTGCGCCGTTGCTTGGACAGGGCATCATGCTCTTTTCCGGCTGGCGCGGGATCTTTGTCGCCTTTGTGGTCTTTGCCTGTGTCATTGCGCTCTGGGTGCAGATCCGGCTGCCAGAGCCGCTGGCGCGCGAGAATCGTCGCCCCTTTCGCCTGCCCCTGATGATGGCTGCGATCCGCGAGATGATGCTGCATCCCACCGTGCGCCTTTCGATCCTTGTTCAAACCCTTTGCCTGGCCATTTTGTTCACCATGATCACCATGGTTCAGCCGATCTACGACCTGGTTTTTGATCGCGGCGACAGTTTCCCCTATTGGTTCAGCCTGGTCGCCCTGTTGTCTGGCACTGCCAGTATTCTGAACGCCTCGCTTGTGGTACGGGTTGGCATGCGCCGGATGGTGACCTGGTCGCTGGCAGCACAGATTGTATTTTCTGCCATTATGCTGGGTTTTGAGGCGGTTCCTTTGCCCGCAGGTATGGCGTTTGGTCTGTTTGTGGCCTGGCAAACCAGTGTCTTTTTCATTGCCGGCACCACGCTGGGTAATCTCAATGCGATGGCGATGGAGCCCATGGGCCATATCGCCGGCATGGCCGCCTCGGTCATCGGCTCTATTTCCACCGTTCTGGCAGCCGCTATTGCTGCCCCCATCGGGCTGCTGTTTAATGAGACTCTGCTGCCAATCACCCTTGGCATCCTGACCATGGCCAGCGCAGGCTACCTCTTGATGCTGCATATCGCCCGGGTTGAGGCGCGGTTTCCAACCGATTAGCGCGCTTGCTGACGGCTTGCGAAACTCCTAACCTCTCCAAATATTTGGAGAGGTTTTTTCATGGAATATCCGTACAACCTTGGCAGCTATTCCTGCCCGATCACCACTACCTCACCACAGGCGCAACTCTGGTTTGATCGCGGCTTGATCTGGACCTATGGCTACAATCACCAGGAAGCAGTTGCCTGCTTCAAACAAGCCCTCTCACATGATCCCAACTGTGCCATGGCCCATTGGGGGCTCTCCTATGCCTCTGGTCCCAACTACAATATGCCCTGGGAGCTGCACGATCAGGCCGGCCGCGCCGAGGCGCTGGCCCAGGCCTATGATGCCTGCGAGGCTGCCAACAGCTGCTTAAAAGGCTGCACCAGCGTCGAAACCCTGCTGATCCGCGCGCTCAAAACCCGCTATCCACAGCGCAGCCTCGTTGAGGACATGCATGAGTGGGATTTTGCCTTTGCACAGGCGATGCGCACCGCATTCAAATCCTGCGACAGCCATCTGGATTTGCGCACAATATTCGCTGAAAGCCTGCTCAACCTGACGCCGTGGAAGATGTGGGATCTCAAGACCGGCGCACCTGCCGAGGGCGCCGCCACCCTTGAGGCGCAAGAGCTGCTTGAGACTGCAATGGAGACAGTATCAGGCGCTATGACGCATCCTGGCCTGTTGCATCTTTATGTGCATCTGATGGAGATGTCGCCGACCCCGGAGAAGGCGCTGAAAGCGGCTGATGTGCTGCGGCGACTGGTGCCTGATGCCGGCCATCTGGTGCATATGCCAACACATATTGATGTGCTCTGCGGCAACTACCATGATGTGGTTTTGTGGAACCAGGAGGCCATTTCCGCGGATCTGAAATATTATGACCGGGAAGGTGCCTTTAACATCTACACAGGCTACCGTCAGCACAACTATCACTTCGTGATATATGGCGCTCTTTTTCTTGGACAAATGGAGCCTGCATTGCGGGCTAACCAGGGCCTGTGGGACACGACACCCGAAGAGATGCTCCGCATCAAAAGCCCGCCCATGGCCGACTATTTTGAATCCTACATGGCAATGCATCCGCACATCCTGATCCGGTTTGGCCGCTGGCTGGAGTGCATCGATCTGGACCTTCCCGCAGACCCCGAGCTTTATTGCACCCTGACTGCCACCACCCATTACGCCCGCGCCATTGCCTATGCTGCCACCAACCGCGTTGCTGAATCAGAAGCAGAAGAGCAGCTCTTTTTGACTGCCTTGGGACGGGTGCCCGAGACACGGCTGATGCATAACAACCGGGTGATTGACCTGCTGGAAATCGCCCGTGAAATGCTGCGTGGCGAGATAGAATACCGCAAGCACAACTATGATCTCGCCTACGCCCATCTGCGCCGCTCGGTCACACTGGATGACAACCTGCCTTATGATGAGCCCTGGGGCTGGATGCAGCCCACGCGGCATGCGCTTGGGGCGCTCTTGTTAGAACAGGGTCATGTGGCCGAGGCCGAGGCCGTCTACCGCGCGGATCTGGGCCTCGACAACACCCTGTCGCGCGCGTCGATCCATCCAGATAATGTGTGGAGCCTCAAGGGATTATATGACTGCCTTAACGCGCGTGGTGACAGTGTCGAGCTCCAGCACGTCAAACAGAAACTCGACATTGCCGAGGCGCGTTCTATCGGTGTGTTTGCCTCTTGTGGCTGTGCGCAGATCGCGATGCAACCTGAGAGCTGCTGTAGCAGCTAGCCCATTTTGCCCGGTCAGAACAATCCAAACCGGGCAAGTGTCATGCAGGCGAAAGACAGACTGGAACCTAACAGACTAGCAACTAGCTGGCTGGCACCTACTTGGCTTTTGCTTTGGCCTTTTTCTTCTCAGCCACCAGCTTTTCGGCAAGATCACGGGCGATGGCAAAGGCGCCTTTGATCTTGTCGTTGTCTTTCTTCCAGTCACGGCGCACCACGATCTTGTTGTCCTTGACCTTGGCCGGACCATCCTGGCTCTGAATGAAATCAACCAGCCCTTGAGGCGAGGCAAACTTGTCGTTGTGAAACTGCAAGGTCGCGCCCTTTGGCCCTGCGTCCAGCTTGGCAATACCTGCGCGTTTGCACATTGCCTTGATGCGAACAACAAGCATCAAGGTATTGACCTCTTTTGGTAATTTCCCAAACCGGTCGATCAGCTCTGCGGCAAAACCCTCAAGTTCAACCTTGGTGGTGAGCGACGACAGGCGGCGATACAGCCCGAGGCGGACATCCAGATCAGGCACATAGGCCTCGGGGATAAGCACGGGCACGCCGAGGTTGATTTGCGGCGCCCATTGCTCATCGGCGTCGCTCAGGCCTTCCAGCTCACCGGACCGGATCTTGGCAATCGCCTCTTCCAGCATCGACTGATACAGCTCATAGCCAACATCGCGCATCTGGCCAGACTGCTCTTCGCCCAGGAGGTTGCCGGCCCCCCGGATATCAAGATCCTGGCTGGCGAGGGTAAAGCCAGCCCCGAGAGTATCAAGGGAGCCGAGAACCCGCAGACGTTTGTCAGCGGCCGCCGTCAGGCGCTGACGCGGTTTCGTGGTAAGATACGCATAGGCGCGGGTCTTTGAGCGCCCAACCCGGCCGCGGATCTGGTAGAGCTGCGACAGGCCGAACATATCCGCACGATGCACCACCATGGTGTTTGCAGTTGGGATGTCGAGGCCGGATTCCACAATGGTCGTCGCCAACAGCACATCATATTTGCCGTCGTAAAAGGCGTTCATGCGATCATCCAGCTCACCGGCAGCCATCTGACCATGGGCCACAACATAGCTCAGCTCGGGCAGCTGCTCTGTCAGAAAGGCCTCGATCTCTGGCAGATCCGAGATGCGTGGCACCACGTAAAAGCTTTGACCGCCCCGATAATGCTCGCGCAGCAGGCCTTCGCGCAGGGTGACGGCATCAAATTCGCTGACATAGGTGCGGATGGCCAGACGGTCCACCGGAGGAGTTCCGATGATTGACAAATCGCGCACCCCTGTGAGGCTTAGCTGCAGCGTGCGCGGGATTGGCGTTGCGGTCAGGGTCAGCACGTGGATGTCAGAGCGCATCTGCTTTAGGCGTTCCTTGTGACCCACGCCAAAGTGCTGCTCCTCATCAATGATCAAAAGGCCCAGATCTTTGAAACGGATATTTTTGGCCAATAGCGCATGGGTGCCAATGACGATATCAATTGTGCCCTTGGCCATGCCTTCGCGTGTCTTGGTGGCATCTTTTGCACTCACAAAGCGCGATAATTGCCTGACTTCCAAAGGAAACCCACGAAATCTCTCCATAAATGACGCGGCATGCTGCCGGGCCAGCAAGGTTGTGGGAGCCACAATGGCCACCTGAAAGCCCGACATGGCGGCCACAAACGCCGCTCGCATCGCCACTTCGGTTTTGCCAAAGCCCACATCGCCACAGATCAGGCGGTCCATCGGCTGTCCAGAGGTCAGATCCGCCATGACATCTTCAATGGCACGCAGCTGGTCATCGGTCTCCTGATAGGGGAAACGGGCCGAGAACTCCTCCCAGGCATGTGCTGGCGGATCCATCGCCGGGGCGCGTCTGAGAGCCCGCTCAGCAGCAATCCGGATGAGTTTGTCCGCCATCTCGCGGATGCGCTCTTTGAGTTTGGCTTTCTTTGCCTGCCAGGCCCCGCCGCCGAGACGGTCAAGAAAAGCCTCGTCATGACCGTATTTTGACAGCAGCTCGATATTTTCGACCGGCAGATAGAGTTTTGACTCCTCAGCATATTCCAGCAGCAGACATTCATGCGCTGCACCGGCTGCGGTGATGACCTCCATGCCCTGATAGCGCCCGATCCCGTGATCCACATGTACCACCAGATCGCCCGGGCTGAGGGACTGCGCCTCGGTCAGGAAATTTTCCGCCTTGCGGCGTTTCTTTGGGGACCGGATCAAACGATCCCCCAGCACATCCTGTTCCGAAATCACCGTCATCTGCGGCGACTGAAACCCATGCTCCAGTGCCCAGACAGCCAAATGAAGCCCGGATTTTCCGATCCGGGTGCCATCCATAACCGGAATGACCTCGGACAGTCCTTCGTCCTCGATCAGCCCGGTCAGGCGTTCACGCGCGCCTTCCGAATAAGAGGCAACAACCACGGGCCCCTCAAGCAGGCGCGCCTTAATATGTGATGCTAAGGCGCCAAAAAGGCTGATATTTTCCTGCTGCCGTTCGGGAGAAAAATTGCGCCCAATACGCCCGCCTGCATCCACAACGCCCGGACCAGAGGCCTGCGCCAACGGGTGCAGCTGAATGCTCCGGTGGGTCGCGACCGCAGCCTCCCAGGCGGCATCATCCAGATAGAGCAATCCGGGAGGGGTCGGTTTGTAAACCGTATCCATCCGGCCCTTTTGGCTCATAGCTATCTTGCGGGTTTCATACTGATCTTCGATGCTCTCCCAGCGGGCCAAACGGGCCGGTGTCACCTGATCATCCAGGGTGAGGGTGGCGTCGGGAAGATAGTCAAACAGGGTTTCCAGTTTTTCATGGAAGAACGGCAACCAATGCTCAATGCCCTGATGTTTGCGCCCGGCGCTGACGGCCTCATAAAGGGGGTCATCCGTGCCCGCAGCACCGAACTCAATGCGGTAGTTCTGCCGGAACCGGGTGATCGCCGCCTCGTCGAGGATCACCTCGGAAACTGGCGCCAGCTCTATCAGATCAAGCGTTTCGGTTGTGCGTTGGCTGGCCGGATCAAACCGGCGCGCGCCGTCCAGAACATCGCCAAAAAAGTCGAGCCGAACCGGCCCGTTTTCACCGGGGGGAAAGATATCGATGATGCCGCCGCGAATAGCATAATCCCCAGGCTCCATCACCGTTGGGCTTTGCACAAAGCCCATACGCACCAGGAAATTTCGCAGGGCTTTTTCATCTACACGCTGTCCAACACGCGCCGAAAACGCAGCCTCGCGCAGGACCGAACGCGCCGGGAGACGTTGGCTGGCGGCATTCAGGGTGGTGAGCAGGATGTACTGTTTTGGCATCTGGTGCACCAGAGCCGCCAGACAGGCCATGCGGGCGGCCGCAACATCAGCGTTGGGAGAGACCCGATCATAGGGAAGACAATCCCAACCCGGAAAGATAAACACCGGCATCTCGGGCGCAAAGAACGCAAGCGCTGCACGCATGGCCTCCATCCGCTTATCATCGCGGGCGATATGCAGAACCGGCTGGCCGGATTTTGCCAACTCGTCCAGAATGAGCCGGGCATCAAACCCTTCTGGCGCACCGCCCATGGTGATTGCTCGTTGCGCCATTGTGCGCCTCTCCTTTAACAAATGATCGCTGCTTTTCAGACCGCAGGATCACAAAACGGCTTGCAGACCCGTCTTGGCAACGTACCCCGGCCGACTGTGCGACTGTGGTCGTCTCTGGGACCTCGTGCCTTGCCTCATCCGCCGAGGGGGCCGATGTGAAGGTTCTGGTACATGCCCCACATGGCGGTGACAAAAATGCAGATCATGCCGAGGAATTGTACCATGACGCGACAGAGGCTTAGCGCCTTGTAGAGCTCCTCGCCGCTGGCCTCGCTGGTGAAGATCTTCTGCGCCGTATACAGATTGATCAGGCCGACCAGAGACAGGGGAAACACCAACAAAAAGACGGCCTGGGCAAACTCGACCTCAAGAATAAATCCAAGCGTCGCCAGAATGGAGAGCACAAAACAGGCAAATCCCAACAGCCAGACACCGGCCGACTGAAACACAAACAATATCCGGTTCACGTTGATCCGCACCAGATCTTCGAGATCGCGGGCTGATTGGCCATCGTGTTTGCGCGCACGCTGGACCATGTCGAACGGGACGCCAATAATCCGGTGGCTGAGGGTAGACCACATGACCGCCAAGGCGATCCAATACCAAAGATTGGAAAAGGACCGCAGATCAATCATCTCGGACAGGGTTTGAAACAAACTCAAAACGCAAATGCCTCTCTTCATGCAGATCACAATGCCAACTGAATTGGCTTTTCTTACGGTGAAAAGCAACACCCAGATGAAGTGATCTGGCCCTGTATCCCTTGAGGCCAGACCAGTGACAAGCCCTCCTGAAGGCGTCTTCCCGTGGGATGCGACAAAGCGCGGCGAATGTGTCACTTGCCAGCGGCCTTGGATCCATGCGACCCAAGGTGTCAAGAAACAAGAAAAGATGAGTTCCAGATGAAGCCGACCGTCGCTCCCTTTCCCGCCGCCCGCCTGCGCCGTACCCGTGTCAGCCCCGCAATCCGGGGCTTGGTGCGCGAAAACACCCTCACCACCGATGATTTGATCTGGCCGGTGTTTGTGCGCGACGGTGAGGGGATCGAAGAGCCTGTCAGCTCAATGCCGGGTGTTTTACGCCGCTCTGTTGATAAAATCGCACAAGCCGCGCGCGAGGCACAGGCGCTGGGTATCCCGGCGATCTGCCTGTTTCCCTATACCGACGCCGCGCTCAAAACCGAGGACTGCGCCGAGGCCTGGAACCCGGACAACCTGTGCAACCGGGCGATCCGGGCGATCAAACAGGTGGCCCCCGACATCGCGGTGATGACCGATGTGGCGCTGGACCCCTATAATATCAACGGTCATGACGGCTATGTGGTCGACGGCGAGATTCTCAATGATGAAACCGTCGACGCCCTGGTGAAGATGACATTGGCACAGGCCGAGGCCGGCGCTGATATCATTGGCCCCTCTGATATGATGGATGGCCGCATTGGCGCGATGCGCAGCGCGCTTGAGGCCGCCGGGCACCGTAATGTCTCTATCCTGTCCTATTCGGCCAAATACGCCTCTGGCTACTATGGGCCATTTCGCGATGCTGTGGGCGCATCGGGCGCGCTGCAAGGCGACAAGAAGACCTATCAGATGGACCCTGGCAACTCTGATGAGGCCATGCGCCTGATCGAGCGCGACCTGCGGGAGGGCGCCGATATGGTCATGGTCAAACCCGGCATCGCCTATCTGGACATTTGCTACCGCGTGAAATCGACCTTTGGCACTCCGACCTTTGCCTATCAGGTATCTGGCGAGTATGCGATGATCCAGGCCGCAGCACAAAATGGCTGGATCGACGGCGAAAAGGTCATGCTTGAAAGCCTGATGGCGTTTAAGCGCGCCGGCTGTGACGGGGTTCTTACCTATTTTGCGCCCGAAACGGCCCGCATTCTAAATGGCTGAGCGCAATGGCTGAGTTCACTGGCTAAAACAGTCTCGCGCGGACAGATTTGACATCAAAGCCAGCAAGATGCTGCCATGTTATGCCCGTTTATGTTCCGTGTGCGGTCAAAGAGATGACACCCGCCTGCAATAGGCGTATATGGGCGTATAGAGCCGGAAAACCGGCCTTCTCAACGACACCCCGCTTGGGCTAATGATTTTGCTGACACGCATGTGTTTCAAAACAATGCCCAGAGCACCAGGACAGGCAACTGGATATATGAGCAGAAAATCTTTTGACCGCATGTCGCGCCGCGGCTTTACCTTTAGCCTCTTGGCCGGAGCAGGCGTCACCGCAGCCTGCGGCAATGGTGTTGGCACCAACAATGGCGCAACCATTGATGCCCGTGTCGATGCCACCCTGAATCAGATGTACAACCTCTACCCCCACACGGTCACCCTGGCAGAGAAATCCACCGGCATGCTGGTCATGCCTTTGGTGACAGAGGCCGGGTTCCTGATTGGCGGTGCCTTTGGCCGCGGCGCTCTTCGGATCAATGGCGCAACCGTTGATTATTACTCCACCGTAAAGGGGAACGCGGGCCTGCAGATTGGCGCCCAGCAATATGCCCATGTGCTGTTCTTTATGACCCAAGACGCGCTTGGCAAGTTCCGCCGCTCGTCTGGCTGGGCCGCAGGCGCCGATTTGGAGTATGTTGTCCGTGACGATGGTAATTCTCTTACGGCCGACACCAACACGATGACCTCGCCCATACTGGCCGCGGTCTTTGGCCAGGCCGGTTTGCGCGTTGGCGCCACGCTGGAAGGCACTAAATACACCCGTATCATCCCATAAGATCCGCCCCTTAGGGCAATCAGCCGCAAGGATAAATCCGGGCTACTTTTGACAACAAAAAATGAGCCGGTGCAGATCATAGTCTGTACCGGCTCGTTTGTTATCTGGTCTCTGACCATGACTGCAGGCGACCCCCCCGGTGCCATAGCAGCGCCGGGAGTCTCAGGATCAGAGGTAGGTTAGTCCAGCGCGCGCAGACGTTTGAGCAGGGACGAGGTATCCCAGCGGCCACCGCCAAGCTTTTGAACTTCCTTGTAGAACTGGTCCACCAGCGCTGTCACCGGCAGGCTCGCACCGGTTTCATTGGCCGCGCTCAGGCAGATCCCAAGATCCTTGCGCATCCAGTCGACAGCAAAGCCATGTTCAAACTGGTCATCCAGCATGGTTTCATAGCGATTTGCCATTTGCCAGCTTCCCGCAGCGCCCTGACTGATCACCTCAACCACGGCCCGGCCATCCAACCCGGCTTTTTCGGCAAAGTGAAGCGCTTCGCTCAAGCCCTGGACCAGACCGGCAATGGCAATCTGATTGCACATCTTGGTCATCTGCCCGGCACCGCTGTCGCCAATCCGACGGCAAATCCGCGCATAGGCCGCGATGATCGGCTCGGCGCGGGCATAGCTGTCAGCATCGCCGCCACACATCACCGACAACACACCATTTTCAGCGCCGACCTGGCCACCAGAGATCGGCGCATCCACAAAGGAGACGCCCGTCTCAGCCGCTTTGGCATAGAGTTCGCGGGTCACCTGGGCCGAAACCGTGGTGTGGTCGACAAAAACGCTGCCCGCTTCCATCCCGGCAAACGCGCCATCCGCCCCAAGGCAAATCGAGCGCAGGTCATCATCGTTGCCAACGCAGGCCATGACAAAATCTGCGCCCGCAACCGCTTCGCGCGGTGTCGTGCCAAACGTGCCACCATGCGCGTCTGCCCAGGCCGAGGCCTTGGCGGCAGTACGGTTATAAACGCTGACCTCATGACCTGCGGATTTAAGATGCCCCGCCATTGGGTAGCCCATAACACCCAATCCCAAAAATGCAATTTTTGCCATCTACTTTTCCCTTGTTCTTAACTGGCTTATGTTGGCGCCACCCTAACACCGGTCCGGCGAGGTGCAATCGCACGAAAGACGCCAGAGCCACAAAATATAGGAAACAGACCCTTGATGGCACGTCTTTTTCACTGGCTCCTGCGGCTCGCGGCCACGCTGATTCTTTTGGTTGTCCTAGCCAGCGGCCTTTCCTACTATCTGGCATCGCGATCCCTGCCCGAATACGACAAGGAAATCAGCCTGCCTGGCCTCTCGGCTCCGGTAGAAATTATTCGCGACAATGCCAATGTGCCACATATTTTTGGCAGCTATGGCGCCAGCGACGAAGACGTCTACTTTGGTCTTGGCTACGTGCATGCGCAGGATCGCCTGTGGCAAATGGCGGTGATGCGGCGCACCGTACAGGGGCGTCTGTCCGAGGTCTTTGGCGCGCGGACTGTTGAGAGCGATATGCTGATCCGCAGGCTTGATCTTTACGGGCTGGCGCAACAATCCGTGTCGGCACAATCCCCCGAGACCCTGCAGTCGCTGCAGGCCTATGCCGCAGGCGTCAATGCCCGCATTCTGGAAATCAACACCGACGCGCTGGGACGGGGTGCGCCGGAGATGTTTTTGTTCAACATGCCGATGGCGCCATGGCAGCCCGCTGACAGCATCGCGCTGACGAAACTGATGGCGTTGAAGTCGTCAAATCATTTGCAGGAAGAGGTGCTGCGGGCGCGCACCTCGCTGTCGCTGGGAGATCCTGACCGTCTAAAAGACATTTTGCCCGATGCCCCCGGGAAAGGCCTCGCCGCGCTGCCGGAATATGCCAGCTTGTTTCCCGGCCTGTTTCCCGGCCTGATTTCTGACCTGCCCCGCCATGCCAGCGCCTCTGCACTGCCTGAAAACAGCCTGTTCCCCGTCTCGGCGCGCGGCTTTGGCGGCGCCTCCAATGCCTGGGCTGCGGCCTCCAACCGATCAGCAGCGGGTGGAACACTTCTGGCGAATGACCCCCATGGTAACCTCACGGCGCCCGGCAGCTGGTATCTGGCCCGCATGGAGCTGGCCACCGGCGGCGTCATCGGCGGCACACTCCCCGGCATCCCGGCAATCCTGACCGGACGCTCCCAAGCGCTGGGCTGGGGCATTACGGCCTCCTATCTGGATGATCAGGATCTTTTCATCGAAAAGCTAAATCCCGACAATCCGGAACAATATCTCAGCCCGCAGGGCTATCGGGACTTCATCGCCCGCCCTTCGATCATCAAGATCAAGGACGCCGCCCCGGTCACTCTGAGCCTGCGCTGGAGCGAGAACGGCCCCGTCTTGCCCGGATCGCTCTTTGGCCTTGCCGCTATAACGCCTCCGGGCCACGTGGTGAGCCTTGGCTGGACAGCTCTGGATCCGCAAGACACCTCGCTTACTGCCGCCATTGGGCTGATGCGCAGCGCAACTGTTGCCGAAGCCATGACCGCTGCCAAAGACTATATAGCCCCGGCGCAGAACCTGATCCTGGCAGACAAAAAGACCATCGCCCAGAAAACCATCGGTGCCTTTCCCGCCCGCGATGCCCGCCATAACAGCAAAGGGCGGCTTCCCAGTCAGGGCTGGCAGCGGGAGAACCGTTGGATGGGGCGCGCGCCCTATGCGGCCAATCCCGAGTTCGTCAGCCCCCGCGGTGGCATTCTTGGCAATACCAACAACAAGGTTCTGGAGCGCCCCTTTCCCAACCATGTGTCCTATGTGTGGGGAGACACCCAACGGATCAATCGCTGGCGCCGCCTGATGCAGAGCCGCGAAGTCCATACCCGCGACAGTTTTATTGAGGCCCAGCTGGATACGGTCTCTTACACCGCGCGCGCGCTGCTGCCGCTGATTGGTGCTGACCTTTGGTTTACCGGTGAGACCGCCGAAGAGGGCAGCCGGAAGCGGCAACGACAAATTGCGCTGTCGCTCCTGTCAGAGTGGAATGGCGAGATGAATGAACATCTGCCGGAACCTCTGCTCTATGCGACCTGGCTGCGGGCTTTGCAAAAGCGCCTGATCTCAGATGAGCTGGGCCCTCTGGCAAGTGAGTTCACCCAGGTTGATCCGCTGTTCATAGAACGGGTCTACCGGGATGTTGACGGTGCCAGCAGTTGGTGTGACGTGCGCCAGAGTGCGCCAAGAGAGACTTGCACCGACATGTCCCGCCTGGCGCTTGATGATGCGCTGATCTGGATCGAAGAACGCTATGGCAGGGCGCTGGAATCCCTGCGCTGGGGAGACGCGCATCAGGCCACTCATGATCATGAGGTGCTGGGAAATGTCCCTTTGCTGCGGTTCTTTGTGAACATCCGCCAGTCGACCAGTGGCGGCGACAACACGCTGCAACGGGGGCTGACCTCTGGCACAGACCCCAATCCGTTTCAGAACATCCATGCCGCCGGCTATCGCGGTGTCTATGACTTTGCCGATCCAGACAGCTCATTGTTCATTCTGGCCACCGGGCAGTCAGGGCATTTCCTGTCGCGCTACTATGACGATATGGCCCAGCTGTGGCGCCGCGGGGAATACATCCCAATGTCGCTTGATGAAGACCTGGCCCGCGCCGCCGCCGTTGGCGTCACAACCATCCTGCCGGGAAACTAGGATCTCATGTCTGATATTGCCACGCTGCTGATTGTTCTGGGGCTGTTGTTCTTTGTCGGGCTGGCAGCCGACCGGATCGGACGCCAGTTGCGCCTGCCGCGTGTCACGCTGCTGCTGGGCTTTGGGCTGGTTGTCGGGCAACCCGGGTTTGATCTGCTGCCAACGGCCCTTAGTGATCTTTATCCGGTGGTCACGATCGTGGCCCTGAGCGCCGTCGCCGTGCTGCTTGGCAGCTCTCTGTCGCTGGAGAACCTGCGCAAACACGGCCGCATTGTGATAGTGGTATCGCTCTCGGTGGTGCTGATTACCCAGGCGGTCGTGACCATCGGTCTGTGGGGCTTTGGCTTACCTTTTGCGCTTGCCCTCCTTCTGGGAGCCCTGGCCACCGCGACGGATCCTGCAGCAACCTATGATGTCATCGACCAGTCGGGGGTGGACAATGGATTTACCCGCCGCCTCAAGGGCCTGGTGGCAATCGACGACGCATGGGGGCTGCTGGCCTTTAGCATATCGATGCTGGTTTTGCGGCTTTTCACGGACAGCGGTGGCGCGGCGTCACCGCTGTCAAGTGCAGGCTTTGAACTCGCGGGCTCCATCGCCCTAGGGGTCGCGATTGGCTGGCCGGGGGCCATCCTGATCGGGCGGTTTTCCGATGGCGAGCCATTGCGTATCGAGGCCCTGGGTCTGATCTTTCTCACCGCCGGGCTGTCGCTGCTGCTGGGGCTGTCATACCTGATCGCCGGGATGACCGTGGGAGCGGTGATCGTCAATCACACCCGACATCACAGCCGCGCCTTTGAAGAGGTCCGCAGCTTTGAGTGGCCCTTTCTGATTGTGTTCTTCGTGCTGGCCGGGGCCTCGCTTGACGCACAAGCGCTGGCGCTGGCTGGCGGCGCAGGCATTGCCTATGCCGTCTTTCGTGTTCTGGGACGTATTCTGGGAGGCTGGCTCGGCGGTGCCCTGTCCAATGCCCCCAGGGCAGAGCGCAGGCTTTATGGCGCGGCAATGCTACCTCAGGCCGGGGTCGCCATCGGGATGGCGCTGGCCGCTGCGGAACAGTTTCCCGCCTATGCGAGCCAGATCACGGCACTGGCCATTGGCACCACCGCAGGATTTGAACTTATTGGACCCGTCATCACAGCTGTGGTGGTGTCCAAACAAAAAGCCGCTGACAAGGGCTAACCCCCAAATCGAAAAAGGGCGCAAGACAAATAGCCCTGCGCCCTTTTTTCTATGGATCAGAAGAACCTCGGGATCTCAAAGCGCGTTAAACTGCGCCTTTTGCTTTTCCGTCCAGCGCACCGTCAAAACAAAGCCTTCGTCGCTCTGCTCTTCGCTCAACACAATGTCCTGCCGGAACAACCAGGCGCGTTCCTTACCCTGGGCATAGGTGAGGGTGAACTCCTCTTCGTGGCGCACACCCTCCAATTTGAGCGCCACATCTGCTAACAGCGCATCGATCCCCTCGCCCGTCACGGCCGAGATTGCATGGATCCCCTCCTCACGCGCGGCACGTTGACGGCGCGCCTCTTGCACATCCTCTGGCAGCAGGTCGAGCTTGTTCCAGACCTCTATCTGGGCCCGGTTTTCATCGACCCCCAGCGTAGAGAGAATGGCCGCAACATCATTGGCCTGGTTCTGGCTGTTCTCGTGACTGATGTCGCGGACATGCAAGATCACATCCGCCGCCAGCACCTCTTCAAGAGTCGCACGAAAGGCGGCCACCAGTTCGGTGGGCAGATCCGAGATGAATCCCACGGTATCGGAGAGAATAATCTCGGGGCCATCCGGCATCTCAACCCGGCGCATAGTGGGGTCAAGCGTGGCAAAAAGCATATCTTTTGCCATGACGTCCGCCCCGGTTAACCGGTTGAAAAGCGTGGATTTCCCAGCATTAGTATAGCCAACAAGTGCGACAATCGGATAGGGAATTTTGGCCCGTGCCGCGCGGTGCAGCGTACGCGTTTTGACCACTTTGGCCAACTGGCGCCGCAGATTGACAAGCTGGTCATCAATGGCGCGTCTGTCCGCCTCGATCTGGGTTTCGCCGGGTCCGCCGACGAAACCAAGACCACCACGCTGGCGTTCCAGGTGGGTCCAGGCCCTGACCAGACGGGTGCGCTGATAGCTGAGCGCCGCCATCTCAACCTGCAAGACCCCTTCACGGGTGCGGGCCCGATCGGAAAAGATTTCCAGAATAAGACCGGTCCGGTCCAAAATCTTGACCTTCCAGGCCTTTTCCAGATTACGTTGCTGAACCGGCGAAACCGGACCATCAATCAAAACCAGATCAATCTCTTCATCGTGCAAAATGGTGTTGAGCTCTTCAATTTTACCAGAGCCAAACAGCATGCCTGCATGCGCCTTTGGCAGGCGCACAACGGTAGAGCCGATCACGTCAAGATCGGGCAAGGCCTCTGCTAACGCGACGCCTTCCGCCAAAGCGGGTTCAGCTGGGCGACGCCCATGATCTGATTTGATATCCGGATGTAGCACCCAGGCGCGGGTACGGATCCTGTCATGCTCCATCAAGAGGCGTCTTCACCCTCATATAGGCTAATCGGCTGGGCCGGCATAATAGTCGAAATCGCGTGTTTGTAGACCAGTTGCGACTGGCCATCGCGGCGCAGCAGCACACAGAAGTTGTCAAACCAGGTGATCACACCCTGTAGTTTGACTCCGTTAATCAAAAAAATCGTTACTGGTACTTTGGTTTTGCGAACGTGATTGAGGAATGCATCCTGCAAATTCTGTCTGTCCGAAGCCATTTTGTTTTCTCTCGCCTTTGTTCTTGCGGCGCGTTGCGGACCAATGCGCCATATTGTTTCCGACTATGGACCCAGTTTTTGACAGTTTCCAGCCGAAAAACACCCCATATCAGGTCAGGATCATCAGGGTTGCTTAACTGCGCCAGAAATTTGGCGACAAAAGTGCGATGATTGCGAGTGTCTCAAGCCGTCCCAAAACCATCGCAAAGCACAAAATATACTTGGCTGCAGGCTGCAGCGTCGAGAGGACAATTGGCGCATTTCCGGCAATTTCCGTCAGCGGACCAGTTGTGGACAGCGCGGCGATCGCCAGGATCAAAGATTGTTCAAAATCGCTGCCGACAGCCGACAGCGCAATACTGATCAACGCCAGAGACAGAGCAAACAGCATAAAGAAAATCCAGGCAACAAAGGCACCGTTTCTTTGCAGTCGCCGGGTGCCGCGCCCCTCACCGCTGACCGACGAGGGGTGCACCAGACGCTCCATCTCGCGCATGCCATTGAGATAAAGCGCATAAACCCGCAGCAGTTTCACGCCCCCCGCCGTGGTGGCAACCCCGCCGCCAATCACCGAAAGCCCCAACAGGATCATCCCCGGCGTCTGCAGTCCTGACCATTGCCGCGTGGTTTCCCAATCGGCACTTTCAAATCCAGTGGTGGACAGAAAGGACATCACGGTAAAAAGGCCACCCCAAAAGGATTTAAGCGCCTGCTCCGCATCTCCCGGCGTGCCAACCTCAAAGGTTGCCAGCCAATGCCGCAGAAACAAGAGCAGGGGCATGCCAATAATGATCAGCAAACCGGTTCTGAACTCGGGATCCTTGTCCAATCTGCCAGAGCCAATTGTGACCGTATCATTGGAAAACGTCAGCCGGGACAGGGCAAAGAACATGAAGAGAAACATCACCATTTCGCCTGCGATCCCGCTTGAGGCATTCTCGACACCACCAACGGCCGAAATCCCAGAGGTCGCCAGCACAGACATGGCATGGCTCAGGCCTGTCAGCGGGGACTCTCCGGTGATCACCAACAAAATCCAAAGCATCAGTGTCAGGCCGCCGTAAACCGGAGCCAAAGTGCTGACGACCGCGATAAGTCGGCGTTTGGGGTCGGCCTCTTGCATCTGCGCCGGCGCCGCACTGCCGCCACCAGGAGCGCCACGCCCCGTGACCTCAAATCCGCCCAGCGACAGTGGCGCCAGAACCGCTGAGGCAGAGACCCACATCAAAAGCCCGCCAAGCCAGCCCACCATGGCACGCCACAGATGCACGCTTGGCGGCAGCCGACCCGGATCAGCATAGATATCCGCGCCGGTGGTTGTCACCGCGCTCACCATATCGAAATAGGCGTTGAGAAAGCTGGTGTTGCCCAGGGCATCATGCACTGGCACTGCAAGAAAAAGCGGCAAAACCACAAAGGTCGCCAAAAGCGACAACAGCTGGCCAGGCATCCCATAGCGCGGCACCCGGTTGCCAAGCGACAGACCGGCCAGGGCCACCATAAACAGACCTAAAATTCCGGTATAGAAAAAGGCGCGCGAGGTGGGGTGGTCGTTCAGCACCAGCGCATGCACCGCCGGGATCCACATTGCCAGAGAGGCTATGCTGCAGATCAGCAGGAACAAAGGCAGTCTCAACAACCCTCTGGGCTTTTTATTCCGGCGTGCCATTCTAAAAGTAGTCGATTGAGACCTGCATCAAACGCTCCACCTCGGGCACGTCATCCGCCATGGCAAAGAGTGCGATCACATCGCCCTCCTCAATCCTGAGACCCCCTGTTGGGCGCAGCACCTCGCCTCCCTTGCGCACAGCTCCGACCAAAACGCCTTCGGGAAAATCAATCTCCCGGATCGTCTGCCCGGCCATCGGCGAGGTTCCCATGACCTCTGCCTCAATCACCTCAGCCTCGGCATCGCCAATACTATAGACCTGCCGGACCCGCCCATATCGGATGTGGCGCAGGATAGAGCTCACGGTTGTTGCGCGCGGATTGATAAAGGCATCAATGCCAAGCGGCGACATCAGCGGCAGCAATGTCGGGTCGTTAATCAGGGCGATGACAAAAGGGCACCCCTCGGCCTTGGCGCGCACGGCAGCAAGCATATTTGTCTTGTCGTCGTCCGTCACCGCCAGCATTGCATCGGCTCGGTCAATCCCGGCCTCGATCATCAGGGCCCGGTCCAGACCATCGCCGTTGAGCACAATAGTCCGTTCCAGGGCTTCAGCGGCGTGTTCGGCGCATTTCCGGCTCTTTTCGATCATCTTGGCCCGGATGCGACTGGTGCCGCTCTCCAGCGCCTTGGCCACCTCTAGTCCGACGTTGCCACCGCCGACGATGACCACCCTGTCCTGACGCTTTTCGACCTTGCCAAAAACTTCGATGGTTCGGGTCACATCATCCGCATGCGCAAAGACATAACAGCTATCGCCAATGAACAGCTGATCACCAGGTTCCGGCGCAAACAGAGTGCCCTCACGGCGCACCCCAACCACGATGGCCCGCAGGGTCGAAAACAGATCTGTCAGCTGACGCAGGGGCGTGTTGACCACCGGACAGTCTTCATCAATCTGAATGCCCAGCAGCTGGGCCTTACCGTCCATAAAGATTTCAGTGTCAAAAGCCGCCGGTGCAGAAAGACGCTGCATCGCGGCGGCCGCCACTTCACGTTCAGGACTGATAACCACATCAATGGGCAGATGCTCGCGCCGGTAGAGATCAGAGTAAATCGCCGTGAGATAACTGCGTGCCCTGAGACGGGCAATCTTGCGCTGCACCGAAAAGACAGAATGGGCCACCTGGCAGGTGACCATATTGACCTCATCCGAATGGGTGGCGGCAATGATCATATCGGCGTCACGCGCCCCTGCCCGCTCCAACACGTCGGGATAGGAGGCAAATCCGGTAACCCCCTGCACATCGAGCGTATCTGTCGCGCGGCGCACCAGTGCGGGGTTGTTATCGACCACAGTTACGTCGTTGTGTTCACCAGAGAGGTGGCGTGCGATTTGCCAGCCGACCTGGCCCGCGCCACAGATAATAACTTTCATGCGACTGTCCCTTGGGCGCTATTGTGGGGCGCCATTTTGCCAGATTTGAATGACAGAAGCCGCCGGGGCGGTCAAATCAATTGTACCTCTTACCAGAATGCGGCAGAGTTTATCCATGTTTAACCCCAATAGAATCATTTCTTTTTCCATTGTTTTGCTTGGACTTGCCTCCTGCGGACCCCTGCCTGTCTATTACAGTGCAACCCGTGATCAGGCCCATACCAACAGCGATACCCTCGCCTGCCAGGTCAAAGCCCTGAACGAGGCACCTGTCGCCAATGAGATACGGCACCGTGCGCCGAGCTACTATCCCGGTACGCGGCACTGCTCCCAGGGTAATTGTTGGTCCCGGCCCGGCTATTGGGTCGACGGCGGCTCTTACACGGTGGATCTGAACCAGGGGTTGCGCAGCCGTGTTGAGCAAAGCTGCATGGCGCAAAAAGGCTATAGCCGGGTTGAGCTGCCACGGTGCACAAAAGAGCAAGCCGCCGCGCTGCAGTCGGGTTCTGCGCAGAGCGCGCAATCCTCAGGCCTTTCCAAAAACGGCCTCTCTGAAAACGCCTGTGCGCTGCGCCAAAAAGACGGCACCACTGTCATTTTGCCAAGGCTCTGATCAGCGCCTCACAGTCCTGCCATATCCGGCCTGCCATATCCGGCCTGCCATATCCGGTTCCGCTTCACCAAAATGAGTTTGGCGCAGCAGTCACATCTGTCTCCAAAAGACAGCCCGTGGCCGATACCCGGCAGGAGCGCCAGCTGAAACACGCCCCGGCCGAAACACCCCGGATCCCCCCCCCCGGCTGAAACACAACTGGCGAGGAGGGTCTGACGCCGAAAGCGTCAGACCAAATCTTCTTCCTTTTCAACATGAGCGATACGCGCCCCTGTTTTGTTCGACGTCACAACGCCCAGCGACTTCAGCTTACGATGCAGGGCTGAACGCTCCATCCCCACAAACGAGGCTGTGCGGCTGATATTGCCGCCAAAACGGTTAATCTGAGTCAAAAGATATTCCCGTTCAAAGGCTTCGCGGGCCTCACGCAGCGGCAGGGTTGCAAGGGCTCCGGACAGAACCACGCGGCCCTCCTCGACGACTTTTTCTTCTTCGCGCGGCAGATCCCTGACTTCGATGGGACCACTGCCATCGCCCAGGATCAGCACCCGCTCTACCATGTTCTTAAGCTGACGGACATTGCCCGGCCAGGTCATGGTCTGCATCAAGGCCACGGCCTCGTCTGCAAGATCCCGCAGGGGCAAGCCCTGGCTCTCGTTGAATTGCGTGATAAAAAATTCGGCCAGTTGCGGAATATCCTCACGCCGGTCAGCCAGTGACGGCACCAGAATCGGCACAACATTCAGGCGATGATACAGCTCTTGGCGAAACCGGTCTGCGTTGATCTCGATCTCAAGATCCTTGCTGGTCGCGGAAATCACCCTCAGGTCGACACGCACCTTGTCGTTGCCGCCAACCCGCTGGAATTGCTGATCAACCAGCACCCTGAGGATCTTTGACTGGGTTCCAAGCGGCATATCTGCCACCTCGTCAAAGAAGATCACCCCGCCATGTGCCTGTTCCAGCAGTCCGGGCTCTACGCCACGCTCTGAGGTTTCGCGACCAAACAACACCTCCTCCATGCGATCCGGCTCAATGCCAGCGCAGCTCACGGTGATAAAGGGCGCGGCGGTCCGGGCAGAATTTGTGTGAATATAGCGCGCTGCGATTTCCTTGCCGCTGCCAGCAGGCCCACTCAGCAACACCCGCCCGTTGGATTTGGTGACCTTGTCCAGCTGGCCAATAAGGCCGCGGAACGCCGCAGAAGAGCCGATCATTTCAGAGCTGCCAGTCTCTTTACGGCGCAGATCGGTGTTCTCACGCCGCAGTTGCGACGCCTCCATTGCGCGCCGGATCACCACCATCAGCTGGTCGATATTGAAGGGCTTTTCGATAAAATCATAGGCCCCCTGCTTGATCGCGGCCACTGCGATTTCGATATTGCCATGACCAGAGATGATGACCACCGGCACCTCCGGGTTGTCCCGTTTGACGGTTTTGAGAATATCAATGCCGTCCATCTGGCTGTCCTTTAGCCAGATGTCGAGAATAAGCAGCGACGGCAATTCCTGATTAAGCAGCGTCATGCAATCTTCGGAATTGCCTGCTTTGCGCGTCGCATAGCCTTCATCTTCGAGGATGTCGGAAATCAACTCGCGGATATCACGTTCATCATCAACAATCAGAATATCACTCATGTCAGACCTGCTTTCACTGTATTCCGGTTCACCTGCGCCGCGCTGGCAGCAGCGGGCAAGCGAATAACTGCCATGGCACCAGAATGCTGGTGCCCTTCAAAAATCGGTGCATCCTCTAGCGAGAGTGTACCGCCATGCTCTTCAATAATCTTCTTCACAATCGGAAGCCCCAAGCCGGTGCCCTCATTGCGCGTCGTCACGTAGGGCTCAAACAGCCGGGCGCGATCTTCGGGTAAGCCGATGCCATTGTCGGCGATTGTGATTTCATAGCCGTCGCCCTGAGCCCGCGCGAGAGCGATACGGATTTGCGGCTCCACTGGCACATCTGGCTTCTTTTTGTGCAGAGTTTCAATTGCTTCACCGGCGTTCTTGATCAAATTTGTCAGGGCCTGTCCGATCATGGTCGCATCCAGATCCGCCCAGAGAGGTGCCTCTGGCAAATCAGCAGTGATCGCAACACCGGGCTGCCCAGTCTGCTGCAGAACCACCGCATCGCGGACCAGCTTTACCAGATCCTCCTCGCGACGGTCTGGTTCTGGCATACGTGCAAATTTGGAAAACTCGTTCACGATCCGACGCAGATCATTGGTTTGGCGTATGATCACATCGGTCATCGCCTCGAGATTGTCACTGTTTTCTTCGCCCAGCATCGGCGCGAACTTTCGCTTTATCCGCTCCGCGCTCAACTGAATGGGCGTCAGTGGGTTTTTAATTTCATGGGCAATCCGGCGGGCAACATCGCCCCAAGCGGCCATACGCTGGGCAGACACCAGATCAGTCACATCATCAAAGGCCACCACATAGCCCTCCAGCCGACCGTCCTCGGAGCGACGCCGCGACATCCGCACCAGCAGGTTTTCCAGACGCCCCTGACGGGTGACTTTGATCTCATCCTGTTCCGCCTCACCGCCACTGGCAACAAGGGTTTCATACAGAGCTCCGAATTCCGGAATAGCCACGGAAAGAGCGAGAGATTGCTGATCTTCATGCCAATCCAGCAGGCGTTCTGCAGAACGGTTCACAAACGTGATCTTGCCCGCGTCATCTAGCCCAACCACGCCCGAGGTCACCGAGGAAAGAACGGAATCAAACAACCGTCGGCGGCGCTCGATCTGATCGGTGTTTTCCAACAATGTGGCCCGTTGTGCGCGCAACTCATGGGTCATCTGGTTGAAATAGTGGCCAAGTTGAGAAATTTCATCGCCGCCATTTTCCTCTGGCACCCGAACGTTGAGATCACCGCCCCCCACGCGCTGTGCCGCCACAGTCAGACGTCCCACCGGACGTGACAGACGTTCAGCGAACCATATGCCCAACCACATGGCGGCGAGGATCAAGATCAAAGCAAACCCAATGTACAACAGACCAAATTCAAACAAGACACGCCCACGCTCATTCTCAAGCTGCTGATACAGCAGGGCGGTTTCTTTTGTTTCATCCAGCAGATTCAACAGGGCGCCGTCAACGTCGCGGCTGATATAGAGGAACCGGTCAACAAAGGCCGCAAGCCGCACCAGGGCACGGAACTCGTTGTTGTCCCAGTCCTGAATAATGGTCATGCCATCGAGACTGGCGCGGGAAATGTCCTCGGCACTGGGGCGTTCAAAATCAAACTCGTATGAACGTTCGCCGCGGGCCCGAATGCGCCCGGTGCCATCAATCACATAGGCCTCCCGCAAGCCGCGCTGGATCTGCAACTGGCCCTGCGTCAATATCTGACGCAACTCAGCGTCGTTCATAAAAAAGCTGCGGCTGCGGCTTTGATCCAGGAACCGCGCAAGCGCCTGTGCATCGGCGGAAATATCGCGCCGCTGTTCTTCTTGATAGGCCTCTGCTGCAGACAGCGAGCTGCCAATCACCTGACGGACACGCTGCGAGAACCACCCCTCAAGCCCGACATTCACCGTGAGCACGGCAAAAACAGCGACAATTACGGTCGGCCCCAGCGCCAAAAACCCAAAGGCGCCGATCAGGCGCAAATGTAGGCGAGAACCCGCCGATTTGGACCGGCGGGCCGCAAACAGCCTGACAATCTGCGTCAGCACCAGGGCGGCAATGGCCATGATATAGACCATGTCCGCCAGCAGAATCAGTCGCAATGGCCGTGAAGAGGCGCCATGGCCAAGCGGGCCAAAGATCAAAAAGGTGAGCAACGCCAGAAGAGGTCCCAGCACAACCATGCCAAGTGTGCCGATATTGCGGGCCTGGCGCGTTTTACGCCATCGGTCCAAGGTCATAAATGGCCAATACCCGATCCAAATGTGTGACTTTTGCGCCACGCAGCATCCTCATTCTAATGTGCGACCACACAGGTCAACCGCCATATGTCGTGGTTACTCCAAATGCGAAACATCTGGCGTCACAATCATGTGGCGATATTACATCAGCTTGCGGCGACGTGTCACCTCTATATCCAGATCAGTGATCTTCTTTCGCAGGGTATTGCGGTTTATTCCCAAAAGTTCGGCACATTTTGCCTGATTTCCGCCGGTGGCCGACAGAGCGATCTCGATCAAAGGCGCCTCCACCTCGCGCAGGATGCGGGTGTAGAGGCCGGGCGGTGGCAAAATATCGCCATGCAGATCAAAATAGCGCTGCAGGTGACGCGCCACCGAATCCGCCAGTTTTTCATTTACGGTGCCACCGATAACCGGCCCCGCATCATTCTGCGGCCCCAAAGCGGCGGCAACTTCGGTTCTGGCAACCTCTTCACTGCGGGCCGTCAAAGCCAGGCGCCGCACCAGGTTTTCCAGCTGACGCACATTCCCCGGCCAGGCACAGTGCCGCATCATTTCAATGGCATCGGCGCTGAACCGGCGATGCGGCGCCCCGTCATTCTCGGCTTTCACCAAAAAGTGCTCTGACAACAGGGCGATATCCTCAACCCGCTCGCGCAGGCTTGGCACTCTGAGTTCGGTCCCCGAGATCCGGTAAAACAAATCCTGACGCAGACCACCGCTTTCCATCGCGGCTGCAGGGTCTTTCTGGCTGGTCGCCATGAAACGGGGCGCATGATTGCCAGGAGAATCCATCATCCGCACCAGACGTGCCTGGGCCTCGTCCGGCAGATCCACCAGCTCATCAATCAACAGACTGCCGCCCTTGACCTCGGCAAGCAGACGCGCGGGCCCCTCCAATGCCATCAGGTCAGCCTCGGAGGCCGTGACAAACGGCAGGGTTCTGCGGTCGGAAAAATCATGCACTGCCCGCGCGATCAGCGACTTTCCGGTGCCGCTTTCGCCCGTGATCATCAGCGGCATATCCGTGTTCATCACCCGCGCAATCAGCCGGTACAGAGCCTGCATCACCTCGGTTCGCCCCACCAGAGGCAGGTCTTCCGGGCGCTCCTGCTCTACTGTCGTCACCTTGCTGGGAGATTTGCGCGATTCCGCCATCGCCTTGGCGGTGCGTTTCATCAGTTCCGGCAAATCAAAGGGCTTTGGCAAATAGTCATAGGCCTCGGCTTCCGCCGCTTTGATCGCTGTCATGATTGTGTTTTGTGCGGAGATCACGATCACCGGCAGGCCGGGGCGGTCTTCGGCGATCTTGGGCAACATCTCCAGCCCATTGCCATCAGGCATGACAACATCCGAGATCACAACGTCGCCCTTCCCTTCAGCGACCCAGCGCATCAGGGTGGTGAGCGACGAGGTCGCATGCACCCGGCAGCCGGCCCGAGTCAGCGCCTGGGTCAGAACGGTTCGGATAGTGCGGTCGTCGTCTGCTACAAGAACGGTGCCGTCCATGGGTTATTTCTCCTGCGGTTCTGCGTCTTTTGGGGTGCGGGACAAGGAGAGCCGGAACACGGTTCGTCCCGGCACCGAGTCCACTGAAATCCAGCCATTGTGTTCGGCGATGATCTTGCTCACCAATGCAAGGCCAAGACCTGTTCCGTTTTCACGCCCCGAAACAAAGGGGTCAAAAACATCGTTGCGGATGGCCTCAGGCAGCCCGGGGCCATCATCAATTACTTCGATCTGAAGGGGCAAGAGTTTGCCGGTGCCATCACTGCGACGCAATCGGAAAGAATGCTCATAATAGCTGTGGATCCGAATGGTGCCACCGTTTGGACCTGCGGCTTCAGAGGCGTTTTTCAGCAGGTTTAGCACCACCTGAAGCAGCTGATCAGCATCGCCCCAGGCCAGCGGCAGCGAGGGATCATAATCCTCAACAATTGTCATATGGGCCCCGAAACCCAAAAGGGCCGACCGCCGCGCCCGGTCCAGCACATCATGCAGATTGACCGGCTTAAAGTCGGGCTCGCTCAGATTGCCGAACTGTTCAACCTGATCCAACAGCTTTACGATGCGGCGGCTCTCGCTGACGATAAGATCCGTAAGTTCAACATCGTCTCCGGTCAGGTTCATGCTCAAAAGCTGTGCAGCTCCCGTGATCCCCGCCAGCGGGTTCTTGATCTCATGCGCCAGCATTTCGGCCATACCGATGGCCGATTGCGCCGCTGATTTTGCCGAATGGTTCTGTGTCATGCGCGCCGCCAGCTCACGCGGCGACAGCAGTAGCAGCATATGCCCCGCCTGCCCCTGAACCGGCGCAATCTGCACCCCACATTGCAAGGGTGCACGCGTGCGGGACCCGACGTCGATGTCATTGACAAACAGCGGTGTGCCCTGCGCCCGCGACCGGTCAAATGAGGCCTCAATCGGCGCATCAATTGCAATCTGCTCCCAGACAGGCTGACCAAGAAGGGCACGTCTGGAGGTGTTCAAAAACCCTTCTGCCGCAGAATTTGCATCCAGAATGCGATTGTCCGCTCCGATCAGAAAGGCCGGAACCGGCAGAGAGGCCCAAAGGGCAGCATCTGAGATCATTGAGGTCTGTCCCCTTCGTCATTAACCAGGGCATCAGGCAAAAGGCGCAGAACCTGCTCTGGAGCTTTTTGTGTCAAAACCTGTCGCCGCAGGGACGCAGGCGTCTGGGATTGATCCATGTACCACCCCAGGTGCTTGCGCGCGACACGCAGCCCCAGCTCTGCGCCATAAAACGCCAACATTGCCTCGTAATGCGCTGAAACCATTTGAATGAGATCGGCGCCCTCTGGAGCCGTCGGCGCGGCACTGCCCCAGATATCATGCGCAACCTGGGCCAGCAGCCAGGGCTTGCCCTGTATGCCCCGACCGATCATGACACCATCGGCGCCGGAGCAGGCCAGTGCCTCGCGCGCACTAGAGGCCCCCAGGATATCACCATTGGCCAGAACGGGCACAGACACGGCCTCTTTAATGGCGCGGATGGCCGTCCAGTCGGCGCGGCCTTTGTAAAACTGACACCGGGTGCGACCATGGATTGTCACCATCTGAACCCCGGCAGCTTCGGCGCGCGCAGCAACCGAGGCCGCATTCAGGCAATTGTCGTCCCAGCCAAGCCGGGTCTTGAGGGTCACAGGAATATCAACCGCCGCCACCACGGCCTCGATCAGAGAGAGCGCATGATCGGGTGTTTTCAGCAGAGCAGACCCGGAATAGCCATTGGTCACCTTCTTGGCAGGGCAGCCCATATTGATGTCAATCATCCGGGCACCGCGATCCGCCACCTGACGCGCGGCCTCAGCCATCCAGCTCGCCTCGCGCCCCGCAAGCTGCACGGCCGTGTTCTCGACATCGGCGCTTAATTCGGCGCGTTCGCGCACGCCGGGCTTGGCCTGCACCATTTCCTGGCTTGCGACCATCTCGCTCACCATCAGCCCGACCCCAAAAGAGCGCACCAGATCGCGAAACGGGCGATCGGTGATTCCAGCCATGGGGGCCAGTGCAATGGGCGGTGTCAGAGAGGTGGTTCCGAGGGTGAAGGACAACTGCCTAATCCTTGTGCAAGTGACGATTTTATAACCGAAGCCCCTGCTATTGGACAATGAATGCGCCCTTCGCAAGCGCACAATAATGATGTAACGCCTATTTTTTAAGCACAATGCCGCAGGTGATTGCCACCGGAAGCGGCAGAACATAAACATTCGGCAACGCTGGCTACAGTGTTGACCAGAATGTTGACCTCAGCATTGGCCGCAACATGAGAGAGGGCCTCAATGACAACAGCCGCCTTAATCGTTGCAGCCGGACGCGGCATCCGCGCGGGCGGGGATGTGCCAAAACAATGGCGCCAACTGCAGGGCCAGAGGGTCATCGACTGGACCCTGAAGGCCTTTCGCGACGCCGGGGTGCAAACCATTGCCCTGGTTCTGTCGCCCGAGGACCAGACCGCCTGGGAGAGCTTTCGCGATGACACGGACGTCATTCTAACCACAGGAGGTGCTGAACGGGCGATCTCGGTGCAAAACGGCCTGCGCGCCCTGATGGGACGCGGCATCACCAAGGTATTGATCCATGACGCCGCCCGGCCCTGCACCAGCCAGGCCCTGATCTCATCGGTGATAGAGGCGCTGGACACAGCTCCGGCAGCGGCACCTGCGCTTGCGATCACAGATGCACTTTGGTCCGGCGCCAATGACCGGGTGACTGGAACCCGTGACAGAAACGGGCTTTATGCGGCCCAGACACCGCAAGGGTTCCGGTTTGAGGCGATTCTTGCAGCACATACGGCCCACTCCGGCGGAGCTGCTGACGATGTGGAGGTGGCCCGCGCCGCCGGGCTTGACGTGACAATCGTTGCGGGCGAGCCAGACAATATAAAGATCACCAGGCCCGAGGATTTTGCCCGTGCCGCCAGAATTTTGGAAACGGAAC
Source organism: Phaeobacter sp. SH40 (assembly GCA_965641885.1). GTDB lineage: Bacteria > Pseudomonadota > Alphaproteobacteria > Rhodobacterales > Rhodobacteraceae > Pseudophaeobacter. Next base: position 2,273,699 of record OZ282574.1, read on the forward strand.
AGACTTTGGAAACGAAAGAGGCAATGGCTATCAATTTGGATGTCAGACTGGGAAATGGCTATGACGTGCACCGGTTTGGCCCCGGCAACAGCGTCACTCTTTGTGGCGTCGAGGTGCCGCATGATCGCAGCCTGCAGGGGCATTCTGACGCCGATGTCGGCATGCATGCGGTGACGGATGCGATTTATGGTGCTCTGGCGCAGGGAGACATTGGCCAGCACTTCCCGCCCTCTGATCCGCAGTGGAAAGGCGCTGCCAGTAAAATTTTTCTGCGCCACGCCGCCAATCTGGCGCGCGAGATGGGGTTTCAGATCTCCAATGTGGACTGCACTCTGGTCTGTGAATACCCAAAGGTCGGGCCGCACGCCGCAGCAATGCGCGCCGCAATGGCCATGATACTCGACATTGACGACAGCCGCGTCTCCGTCAAGGCCACCACCTCCGAGCGCCTTGGCTTTACCGGTCGCAGCGAAGGCATCGCCTCGATTGCCACAGCCGCGCTGGTGAAGACATGAAGGCCGCGACGCTCATAGGCACCGTCGCAGGCGTTGGCTATCTGCGCCCGGCGCCCGGAACTTGGGGCTCGCTTGCCGCGCTGCCGCTGGCCTATGGGCTGCATCTGCTGGGCGGCTTTCCACTGCTGGCGCTTGCAACACTTGCTGTCTGCATCGCCGGATACTGGGCCACCGCCGAGATGACCCGGGGACAAGACAATCACGACCCATCCGAGATTGTCATTGATGAGGTGGCCGGCCAATGGCTGGCGATCTGGGCCATTTCCTATCCGGCCTGGTCGCATGACATCGCCATCTCGGCGCTCTGGCCTGGCTGGGTTGCAGCCTTTGCGCTGTTCCGTCTGTTTGATATCTGGAAGCCCGGACCAGTCGGATGGGCTGATCGAAAAACCGGACCTATGGGCGTGATGCTGGATGATGTTATCGCCGGCATCCTGGCCGCGCTGGGCGTGGCTGCGCTCGCTGGGTTCAGCCATGGGGTATTGGGGCTATGACAGAGAAGACGGCAGAGAAACAATCCTCGCCCCCCGTAGATGTCGCGCGCCTGATTTCCCGCGCCGCGGCCCTTGGGGTGACAATCGCTACGGCAGAAAGCTGCACCGGCGGGATGGTCGCCGCTGCCCTTACGGATATCCCCGGATCCTCTGCCGTGTTGGATCGCGGCTTTGTCACCTATTCCAATGACGCCAAAATAGACCTGCTCGGGGTCCGTCCAGAGACCCTGGCCTCCCATGGTGCCGTGAGCGAACAGGTTGCCACCGAGATGTGCGCAGGCGCCCTAAAGCGGGCAAAGGTCAGCATTGCTGTGTCCATCACCGGCATCGCAGGTCCAGGTGGCTCTGAGCACAAACCCGAAGGGCGCGTCTGCTTTGGGCTGGCACAACAAGACCAGGCGGCATTTGTCGAGACCATCGAGTTTGGCGCTCTGGGACGGGCGCAGGTGCGCGCCGCCAGCTGCAGCCATGCCCTGCACTTGCTGCAGAGGGCCATTTCGCAAATGGAACAGTAATTAGGCAGTAGCCGCTAACAGCTGCCTAAAAATTACTCACTTTTATAAAAGCCCAAGTTTTTGGCGCTTTTGCGCCTCATGATGCTTTTTTCCCCATTCCAGATCGGGTCTTTGATCCACCAACCACGCAGGCGGGATGGAAGGACGACCCCATGAATGGAGCTGATACAGCTTGGATTATTGTAGCAACGGCCCTTGTGCTGTTCATGACATTGCCGGGGCTCGCCCTGTTTTATGGCGGTCTGGTGCGAGCACGAAACGTGCTCAGCGTCTTTATGCAGTGCTATGCAATTGCCTGTTTGATGAGCATTCTGTGGCTCGCCTTTGGCTATACCATCGCCTTTGGTCCCGGTGAGACCGGCTATTGGGGCGGCTTTGATAAGATGTTCCTCAATGGGGTCACCGCAGACAGCCTGAGCGGCACCCTGCCGGAAGTGCTGTTCTTTGCCTTTCAGATGACCTTTGCCATCATCACCCCGGCGCTGATTGTCGGCGCCTATGTTGAGCGTGTGGGCTTTGCCTTTGTACTGACCTTCTCCGGTCTTTGGATGCTGCTGTGCTATGCGCCAGTGGTGCATTGGATCTGGGGCGGCGGCATCATGTCGGATGGCGGCATCTTTGGCGAAACCGGTGTAAGAGATTTTGCCGGTGGCATCGTGGTCCACGAGACCGCAGGTCTGGCCGCGCTGATCCTTGCGATCTTTCTTGGCCCGCGCAAGAACCGCCACACCCCGCCGCATAACCCCGGCTATGTGGTCATTGGCGCCGCGATGCTTTGGGTTGGCTGGTTCGGCTTTAATGGCGGCTCACAGCTGGCTGCGGATGGCGGTGCTGCTATGGCGCTGACCGTCACCCATATTTCAGCCGCAGCGGCTTCGCTCTCCTGGGCGTTCTGGGAGAAGGTCAAATATGGCAAGGCCTCGGTTGTGGGTCTGGTCACCGGCACCATTGCAGGGCTTGCCTCGATCACCCCGGCCAGTGGCTTTGTTGGCCCGGTTGAGGCGCTGATCATCGGCGGCATCGCAGGTATCCTGTGTCAGGAACTGGTGAACCTGGTGCGCAACAAGCTGCAGATCGACGACACGCTGGATGTCTTTGCCGTGCACGGCGTAGGCGGCATCTTTGGCACCATCATGATTGCCGTCTTCGGCGAGGGTGCCTGGGTTGCCCAGCTGGGCGCACTGGCTGTGGTTGGTGTCTTCACCACGGTGGTGACCATCGCTCTGATCAAGATCGTCGGCGCCTTCACCTCTTTGCGGGTTGATCCTGAGACTGAAACCAATGGTCTCGATATCTCGGTTCATGGCGAACGTGCCTATGACATGACCAGCTAAGGTCAGGCCCTTCCAGGGCCAGCAACCAGATGGCATCGCTCACACGACGCAGATGCATCACCATTCATCCGGCGGGCCTTCCAAAGTATTGGGAGGCCCGTTTTCATTTTGGGGCCCGTTCGCGCGTCGGCTCAAAAGTGCCGGGTAAAATCAGAGACCGCAGCCTCGCCTTGCAAAACAGACCAAACCTCGGTCGCGGTATCTGTGCCCAGAAGCGCCTGCGCTTTTTCCAACAGGCGCGCTTGACGATCCGTATAGTCAACCGGCGCCTGCAGATCATGGCTGGCCTCAAACCGCTTACCGTCGCGTCGCTGCAGGCTGACATGGGCCTCTGTCTCCGACAGTGTGTCATCAGCCTCTACATGGATGCGGTCGCGCAACGCGACAAGGCGCGGATCTGCGCAACTCACATCACTATAGCTTTCCAGCTGTGCGGTGTCCTTACCAAGCGCCTGCATTGCCAGCACAGTCCGGTAGGAAAATTTCGCCCCAAGCCCCGTGCTCGGCGCGATCTGGTTGCACACAGTCATCCAGCGCGGATGGGTGCGCACGGTCAGAGCGGCGATCTCAGGCGCTGCCAGATCCAGCATCCGGGCCGCCTCAAGTGCGGCGTGCAACCCATGACAGCAGGCGTGAAATTTGTGGCTAAGGCCCTCGACGTGCCAGACCTGTCCCAGCCCCTCCAGCGCGGCCTCAGTATTGCCCTCACCGTGATGTGTTTCGCCAAACCCCAACGCCCCATCAAGCGCATGTGGATTTGCCTCGAACCCGGCGGCAATCAACTGCGCCGCCTCAACGCCAGCCGAGGCGGCAAGCCCGGCGTTGTAGGGTTTGCCCATGGTGCCAAACTGCACTTTCAGACCAGCTGCGCGGGTCGCCGCCAGCCCCAGTGCCATCTCCATCTGATCCGCATCAAACCCCAAAAGCCGCCCGGCCGTTGCGGTGGCTCCAAAAGCCCCCGCCGTTGCCGTCTGGTGAAAGCCCTGCTGATAATGGCTACGCCCCAGCCACAGCCCAACCCGGATGGACAGCTCCATGCCGACAAGAGCGGCATCAAGCACCTGCGGCAGAGACAGCCCTGCGGTCTGTGCGATGGCAAAACCGGCTGGGAACACCGCGACCGAGGGGTGGCCGATATGGCCGAAATGCGTGTCGTCATAGTCGAGCGCATGCGAGATGGTGCCATTGGTGAGCGCCGCCATACGGGCAGGCACCCGCGTGCCGCCAAAGAGACTAGCCTGCGCGGCGCCCCCTTCTGAGAGAGCCTGCGCCCGCAGTATTTGCGACACGGGCTCGGCGCGTCCGGCAACACCGCAGGCAAGCCAGTCCAGCGCTGAAAGCCGCGCCATGTTGCGGGCAAGCCCGGAAGGGTGACTCTCAAGGGTGGCAAACCGGGCCAATTGAGCCGTGAGGGTGTCTTGCATGGTGATCAGGCTTCCTGTTGAGGCAGCCTAGCCATAAAGCTCTGCCGCGCGGCGCTCAAATGCCTTCACGATACGCTGCATAGCCTCGTTGAAGACAACCCCGATGATGCCCTGCAACACTGCATTTTTGAACTCAAAATCGACAAAAAAAGTAACATCACAGGTTCCGTCGTCGCAGGCAGTAAAAGACCAGTTCGATTTCATATAGCGAAACGGCCCATCCAGGTATTCCGTGTCGATCTTCATCTCGTCAGCAAACAGTGTCACCCGGCTGCCAAACCGTTCGCGAAACACCTTAAAAGAAATCACCAGATCCGCCTCCATCACCTCAGCTGGCCCTTGCTGGGTACGGCTGCGAATACGCGCCGCAGCGCACCATGGCAGGAACTTTGGGTACTGCGCCACGTCTGCCACCAGACCGTACATCTGCTGCGCGGTATGGGGCATTTGGCGGGTTTCAGAGTGAACTGGCATGGCTGCTATCAATTTTCTTGCTATGATCGTGCCGCGTCATGTCCTATGAAAGCGCGGGAAATTCAAGGGGGCAGCCATGTCACAGCGTCCATATGTCATCGATGTGATGATTTCAGCCAAAACAATTGCCGCGCGAATCGAAGAGCTTTGCGACGAAATCACCGACGAGTTTTCTGGCACAGACAAGCTGGTGGTCGTTGGTCTTTTGCGCGGCAGCTTTGTCTTTATTGCCGATCTGGTGCGCGAGCTGGACCTGCCGATCGAGGTCGACTTCCTCGAGGCCTCATCCTATGGCGACGGCATGGAAAGCAGCAGAGAAGTTCGCATTCTCAAGGACTTGCGCGGCGCAATTGAAGGGCGTGACGTACTGGTTGTTGAAGATATCGTCGACACAGGCCACACCCTGAACCACGTGACCAAACTGCTCGCCAGCCGTAAACCAGCACGGTTGAAATCCATCGCTTTGCTCGACAAACCGTCGCGCCGCGAAGTGGATTTCCGCTCGGACTGGATTGGATTTGAGATCCCGGATGAATTTGTTGTCGGCTACGGCATCGATTATGCACAGCGCAATCGAAACCTGCCACATATCGGAAAAGTACGCTTTACCGACGAGGCCTGAGAGATGCGCAAATATCTGCCCCGGCAACAGATCGTTGCGGCGCAGATATTTTGCTTTCTGTGAGGCCTTACAGGGCCCGTGGCCTTACGCAATTCCCAGTTTTTTGTTTCGCGCGGCACGCAACCGGGCAAAATCATCGCCCGCATGATAGGATGACCGCGTCAGCGGCGTCGCGGAGACCATCAAAAAGCCTTTGCCGTAGGCGGCTTTCTCGTAGGATTTGAACTCATCCGGGGTGACAAACCGATCCAGAACGTGGTGTTTTGGGGTTGGTTGCAGGTACTGGCCGATGGTCAGAAAATCGATATCAGCCGCGCGCATGTCGTCCATCACCTGTCGGACGGATTGTTCGTCCTCGCCCAGACCAACCATGATACCCGATTTGGTAAACATCGAGGGGTCCAGCTCTTTCACCCGCTGCAACAGGCGCAAAGAGTGGAAGTATCGCGCACCAGGCCGCACCTCGGGATAGAGGCCAGGCACGGTTTCCAGATTGTGGTTGAAAACATCGGGGCGCGCCTCAACAATCTGTTCCAGAACAGAAATATCACATTTGATAAAGTCAGGCGTCAGGATTTCGATTGTGGTTCCAGGGCTGCGATGGCGCACGGCCCGAATGGTCTGGGCAAAATGCTCGGCACCGCCATCAGAGATGTCATCGCGGTCAACCGAGGTGATCACCACGTGGTTCAGGCCCAGCTTTTGCACCGCATGGGCAACGCGGCCCGGCTCAAACGCGTCCAGATCCTCGGGAGGCTTGCCGGTGGCGATGTTGCAGAAGGTACAGGCGCGGGTGCAGACCTCGCCCATGATCATCATGGTCGCGTGGCCCTGGCTCCAGCATTCGCCGACATTGGGACAGCCCGCCTCTTCGCAGACGGTGACCAGACCATTGTCGCGCATGATCTTTCGGGTCTCCGCATAGCCCTTGCCGCCCGGCGCTTTCACCCGGATCCAACTGGGTTTCTTTGGCTGGGCATTGTCCGGGCGTTTTGCCTTTTCGGGGTGCCGTTGCTCGGGGATTTTTAGATCACGCATGGTGGGTCCGCTTCTGGCCTGTGTTCAGGTTGACTTAGCACGTTCATTCCTTGACGTCACCGCGACAATGAGATTTCGGCATTGCAGCAGACGCATACCGGAAACACCTAGCAGCCATTGGTTCAGATTTGCTTTACCGATGTTAGCGTTTAGCCGCTGCGGCTTTGGTCCCTTTTCTGCCCAGTTCCGCCAAGCCCAGCCTCAAAATCCCAGTAAATACAGGAGATAACTAAAAGAAAATAATACATATTTCCCAGAACCACCAAGGGCAGATTCAAGCGCAGTCGCGGGCATTCAGAATCCCTTGCGCCCCATTTCCAACTCTTATAGGTGGCTGCAAAACTGGTTCATCACCCATGGAGTTCGAAGATGAAAGCTGGCGTAAAACTGCCCGACGTGACCTTTAAAACCCGCGTACGCGACGAAGCTATTGAGGGTCCAAACCCCTTTCGCTGGGAAGACAAGACCACTGCGGATTATTTTGCAGGGAAGCGCGTTGTGCTGTTCTCCCTGCCCGGCGCGTTCACGCCCACCTGCTCGACCTACCAGCTGCCCGGTTTTGAAAAAGGCTTTGGCGACTTTCAGGCCGAAGGCATTGATGCCATCTACTGCATGTCGGTGAACGACAGCTTTGTGATGAACAAATGGGCCGAATCGCAGGAACTGGAAAACGTCGGCGTGATTCCCGATGGCTCTGGCGAGTTCACCCGCAAAATGGGAATGCTCGTCGCCAAGGATAACCTGGGCTTTGGCGCCCGGTCCTGGCGCTATGCTGCCATCGTGGACGATGGTGTTGTTGAGGCCTGGTTTGAAGAGCCTGGCCTGTCGGACAACCACGGCGACGACCCCTATGGCGTCTCTTCCCCGGAAAACCTGATGACGCATCTTCAGGGCGCAACAACTGCAGTTTCTGCCTAAGAAAAGCAGGCAGCACCTGCTGTTAGCTTAATAATGACCGGGCGCGCCAGTGGCGGGCCCGTAGTCGTTTTGAGCCTGCGACAATATGGTTTGTCCTGTTTGGCGCGCCACCTGTGCCAGGTCGGCAAACCACCCCTCCCCATTGGTACTGGCCCGCCGGACCAGGCCAATACGACGCAGCGGCTCTGGCGTGCTAAACCGCTGCACACAAAGCCCTTTTGCAGCGCCACATTCCGAGGCTGCCGCCAGTTCCGGCATCAAAGTCAAACCAAAACCCGCAGCCACGAGATGTGACAGGGTGGCCAGAGAGCCCGCCCCCATGTTGATCCCCGCCGACGTGCGCGCGACACCGCAGACCGCCAGCGCCTGATCGGTCAGGCAATGGCCATCCTCCAGCAACATCAACTGATCTGACTGCAGATCTTTAGGGCTGACATGCGGCTGCCCCGCATTGACCTGCGCCAAACGCTTGGCCGATCCGGCAAGAAGAAACCGATCTGCAAACAGCTCTTGCTCAAACAATCCGGGCACCCCGCTGGGCAAAGCCATGATCGCCACATCCAAAGCGCCACTCTGCAAAGATTCAAGCAATTGCTCGGTTCTGGCTTCGCGCACCTGAATATTCATCTGAAGATCATGAGCGCGCAGATCTGCCAACAGCCCCGGCAGCAGATAGGGGGCTATGGTTGGGATAACCCCAAGCGACAGGTTTCGTTGGCCACTGCCCTGATCACGGGCAAGCCGCTCCAGCGTTTCGGCCGCCTGCAAGATCTGTTCACTCTGGGCCAGAACCTCGCGTCCCAGTGGTGTGAGAACCACATCCCGCGCCCGGCGCTCTACCAAAGTGCCCCCCATCAGGTCTTCCAGTGTTTTAATCTGAACAGACAGGGCCGGCTGCGAGATATGGCTCGCCTCTGCGGCGCGGCCAAAGTTGCGATGCAGGCAGAGCGCTTTGAAATAGCCAAGTTGGCGCAGAGTGAATTTCATAACCTCTCCCTATCACAAGCCCGCATATCTTCAAGATGCACTTATTGAGGTTGCGTGTATCGAACAGAGTTTTGCCCGCTGTCCAAGGTCACAAACGCCAGGCGAACCTTTAGCCGATCATCTGATTGTTATGTGCCGCGTCGCTGCTGGCGTCGAGCTGGTCGTAGAAGGATTTCAATTGCGACAGCGCAATGCGCAGGACAATTTTGCCCGAGCGTGCAGACCATCCCAGCTGGCGCTCGGCCGCCTCCAGCCCCTCAAGGTGGCAACAACAGCGCAACGCAATATCATTCAGCCCGGATCCAAGGGCCGCCATAGCTGCCGCGGCCCGCTGCTTTGCCGCGCTGGAGGCCGGGCTGGCACAGGGCGGCGGTTTGCGCCCACAGCGACCGGAGGCTGCAAAATAGGCCTGGTTCTGCGCCAGCTCAAAATCCTCGCGCAGGCGCTTTCCCGCATCGACAAGATCCCGTTGCAAAAACGGCTCTCCGCTTTTGTCCAGCAAACGCGCCAGCGTATCCAATGGGGTTTCTCCCAGACCATACCGGGAGCGCCGCTCCTTTGGTTTTTGGCGCCGACAGGGCAAAAAGCTGCTCTGCGCCTCGCCAAAGCCCTGCTCCAGCTTTGCCCGTGCCTGGTTTTCGCGCAGGGCCATCAACCGGCTGTAAACCGTGCGACCCGCAGGCGTAATGTGATAGCGCCGCAGGCGCCCGGACCTAGTACAACTGATCCACCCCAACAAGGCCAGCACACCCGCCAGACTCTGCTCAACGGCAAGCTTGCTCATCGCCCTATCACCTTCTCGCACGACCACGGCCTTTTCCATGCCCGCAGCAACCGCAAGTACAGCGCCGCTTTGGCACAGGCTTGCCAAGACCTCCAGCGCAGCAGCTTCAAGCATCGCAGCATCGTCATAGAGAGGCGTTTTAGCGCGCGCATTGTCGGCAAAATGGCCCGCTGCCAATTCACAAATCGCGCGATCAATCAGGGGGTCATCACGACGATTTTCAACCCGTCGAACCTGCCGCAAAATCGTTGAAGGATGGCATTTCAAACCTCTTGCCAACTGGCGGATGGAACAGCCGCCTTCGGTGTGGTCGAGATAGTGCTGCACATCCTGAGGAACCCACTCTGGAAACGATTGTAAGGACTGTCTTTGCATGACTGCTGATCTCCGGCCGTCAGTCAGGTCAACAATCCACAAGCCGCCCCCATGGTTACCCACAGAGCCGAATAGTTTACCCGCCTGATTTTGAACAGAACTTTGAGTTATCCATCATTGTTTCCAAATTTTCATCAATCAACAGGCAATAGACCGTTCGCCGAACCGCCTCCGCGGGCAACACTCGTTAAAGTTGTGATAGAGCAAAGAACACACGAAACGTCAAAAGGGGCATTCCCATGCAGGATGTAATGAGCCGTCTGAAAACTCTTCACCGCCCAAGGCTACTGGTTCGCACAGCAAGAATAGGAGCCGCCGCCTACAGCCGACAGCGTGATCTGCGTAGAATACTGGGGTTTGGCGCAGATCGAAAACCAACCGCGACGATTCTACGACTGCTGGAGCTGGAGCAAGAGGTTAATCTGCAGCGTCTTACGGGGGACGCGGGCTATATCCTGACACGACATATCGAAATATTAATCGCGCTGATGGGAGAAGCCAGCATTCTGGCCGCGTCGCTCAAAACGCAGGTCAGCGGCCCTTCAAATCTGAATGCGGCGCTGCCGGGTGAAGTCATAAAAGGGGCGGCAACCAAATCAGCTGCCGCCCGGCCTCTCTCGCCTTAAGTCCGTCCCCCTCGCCTTAAGCGGGAGAAAAAGCCTCATAGGTCGCTCCGTAAATTCTACATGAAAGAGTCTGGGCTCGCGCTTTTCTTCTCAGCGACATAGGCTTCCAATGCCTCTTTGATCGCGGGATCCAGCGGTGGGGCCTGATAGTTGGACAACAGATACTCTACACGGTTGCTGGCCAGCGCATAGGTATCGCGCGCGCCTTCCTCTTCCCAGGTTTCAAACGGCTTATAGTCAAACAGGTCGGACTTCCAGAACGCAGTCTTGAAGTTTTCCTGCGTATGCGCACAGCCGAGATAGTGCCCACCCGGGCCTACTTCGCGGATCGCATCCATCGCCTGATCGTCTTCACTGATCGGCACACCTTTGGCCAGACCATGCAGCGTCCCTAGCTGGTCAGCATCCATGACGAATTTCTCGAAATCCGCCACCAGACCGCCTTCGAGCCAGCCGCAGGAATGCAACATAAAGTTCACGCCGGACAGCAGCCCCATGTTGAGGGAATTTGCCGTCTCATAGGCGGCCTGTGCATCTGGCAGTTTCGAGCCACAGAACGAGCCTGCCGAGCGGAATGGCAGGTTCAACCGACGCGCCAACTGGCCTGCACCATAGGTGACCAGCGAGGCCTCGGGGGTGCCAAAGGTCGGCGCTCCAGAGTTCATGTCGATTGAGGAGACAAAAGCGCCAAAGATCGCAGGCGCCCCGGGGCGGACCAGCTGGCTATAGGCAACCCCAGCCATGACCTCGGCCAGAACCTGCGTCAGCGTGCCGGCCACCGAGACCGGCGCCATCGCACCGCCAACAATGAAGGGTGAGATGATGCAGGCCTGATTGTTGGCCGCGTAGACCTCTAATGAGCCCATCATTACATCGTCAAAAGTCATAGGCGAATTGATGTTCGTCAGCGAGGTCATCACAGTATTGTTCTGCACAAACTCTTTGCCGAACAGGATTTCGCACATCTCGACCGAATCCTGTGCCCGGCTTGGCTCTGTCACAGAGCCCATGAAGGGCTTGTCCGACAGGGTCATATGCGCCAGCAACATGTCCAGATGCCGCTTGTTCACCGGGATATCGGTTGGCTCGCACACGGTGCCACCGGAATGGTGCAGCCATTTGGACATATAGGCCAGTTTCACGAACTTGTTAAAGTCTTCCATGGTCGCATAGCGGCGCCCCCCCTTGGCATCGCGCACAAAGGGCGGGCCATAAACGGGTGCCAGCACCATGTTGTTGCCCCCAATCACCACCGATTTTTCCGGGTTGCGCGCATGCTGCGTAAACTCGCTCGGCGCTGTGGCGCAGAGTTTGCGGGCCAGACCACGCGGGATGCGCACGCGCTCGCCCTGAACATCGGCACCGGCATCGCGCCAGCGCTGCAGCGCCGCTGGATTGTCGACAAAATTGACCCCAACCTCTTCGAGGATGATGTCTGCGTTGGCCTCGATGACCTCCAGAGCCTCCTGCGTCAGCACCTCGTAATTCGGTATGTTGCGCTGAATGTATTTTGCGGTCTCGATCTTGATGCTGGTACGTTCTGCGCGGCGGGCGGCGCCACCGCCACCTCGGCTGCGACGACGTGGTGCTTCTTCGGCCATAGTCTTCCCTCTTGAAGGAATTGCGTTGACTGACTTTTAGCTTGCCCGCCGCAACCACCGCCGAAGGATAACGGCCAATCCGGTTGGAAAGCGACATATCAGCTGTATTTTTGGGCCCAAATCCACCACCAGTGCCCCGGCAACTTACCTCTGTTGTATCACCGCAACCCGAGGCGCGTTTGTCAGATTGCGACCAATATCCAGACGCAGACGCGCCTTGGAAAATCAGCGCGGGCATTTTTTCGTCCTCGCCGGGCTTCAGGCCCATCTGTCCTCTTGCCAGAACCCTGCGCAGGCCCTATGAGCCAAACATGAGCCAGACATCCCATGACCGCCTTCTTATCATAGACTTTGGCAGCCAGGTTACGCAGCTTATTGCGCGCCGCCTGCGTGAGCTGAACGTCTATTGCGAAATTCACCCCTACCAGAACGTCACAATGGATTTTGTGCGCCAGTTGGCGCCCAAGGCCGTGATCTTTTCTGGTGGCCCAGACAGCGTGACCCGCGAGGGCAGCCCGCGCGTCCCCCAGGAAATTTTTGACTACGGCGTGCCGATCCTCGGCATCTGCTACGGCCAGCAGGTGATGATGCACCAGCTCGGCGGTCAGGTCGAAAGCGGCCACGGCACCGCCGAATTTGGCCGCGCCTATGTCAAGCCGACCGTGGACAGCCTGCCCCTGCTTGCAGGCTGGTTTCAGGACGATGAAGACCGCGAACAGGTCTGGATGTCCCACGGTGACCACGTCAGCGAAATCGCGCCCGGTTTTGAAGTCTACGGCACCTCGCCCAATGCGCCCTATGCCATCACGGCAGACGTCAGCCGCAATTTTTACGCGGTGCAGTTCCATCCGGAGGTGCACCACACCCCCAATGGCGCCAAGCTCTATGAGAACTTTGTGCGTCTTGCTGGCTTTAGCGGCGACTGGACCATGGGTCTGTACCGCGAGCAGGCGATTGCCGCGATCCGCGAACAGGTTGGCGACAAGCAGGTGATCTGCGGCCTTTCCGGCGGTGTGGACAGCTCGGTCACGGCCGTGTTGCTGCACGAAGCCATCGGCGATCAGTTGACCTGCGTCTTTGTCGATCATGGGCTGTTGCGCAAAGGTGAGGCCGAAGAGGTCGTCACCATGTTCCGCGACAACTACAACATGCAGTTCATCCACGCCGACGAACAAGAGCTGTTCCTCGGAGAGCTGGACGGGCAAAGTGATCCCGAAACCAAGCGCAAGATCATCGGCAAGCTGTTCATCGATGTGTTTCAAAAACACGCCAACTCTATTGAGGGCGCCGAGTTCCTGGCTCAGGGTACCTTGTATCCAGATGTTATTGAATCTGTTAGTTTTTCTGGCGGACCCTCGGTCACCATCAAAAGCCACCACAATGTTGGTGGCCTGCCCGAAAAGATGGGTCTCAAACTGGTTGAGCCGCTGCGCGAGCTGTTCAAGGATGAGGTTCGCGCCCTGGGGCGTGAACTGGGTCTGCCTGCAAGCTTTATTGGCCGTCACCCCTTCCCTGGTCCTGGTCTTGCGATCCGTTGCCCCGGTGAGATTACCCGCGAAAAGCTCGCGATTTTGCGCGAAGCCGATGCGGTCTACATCGACCAGATCCGCAAACATGGCCTTTATGACGAGATCTGGCAGGCCTTTGTTGCCATTCTACCTGTGCGCACCGTTGGCGTGATGGGCGACGGGCGGACCTATGATTTTGCCTGTGCGCTGCGCGCGGTCACCTCGGTAGATGGCATGACAGCAGACTACTACCCCTTTACGCACGAGTTCCTGGGCGAGACAGCCACCCGGATCATTAACGAGGTGAAGGGCATCAACCGCTGCACCTATGACATCACCTCCAAGCCTCCGGGCACCATTGAATGGGAATAGTCTCAGCAGGCTGACACAGAAAAAACCGGCCGGGTCTCGGTCGGTTTTTTTGTGTCCAGGGCCAGACCGGCAACAAACATCAGATCCAGCCTAAGCGAATTGTCAAAAAATTCTTCAGTTAACCAAGGACGTGAGACCGCTGAGACCATCGACCTCTGCAGACTGACGGCAGCCCGTAAGGGCATATCAGCGAGCAGCATAGAGACATGCTCAGCTATTTGTTTGGAAACACATCCGCCAAACCTCAGTGATCTTTTAAACGGGCTGAGGACAAGTTGGGAAGCTGATCAACATGAACCAGAAGATTTTCACACTGACTGCAGGCCGTTCCGGCAGCGGCTGGCTCTCAAAATTCATCGCAGCCAACCTTGATATTACCAGTGTCCATGAGCCTCTGGAAATTGATGATATAGACGTCAGGATGCCGAGCATCAAAGTTCTGAGAAGCTTTAATACCCGTGGCATGGATGCAGTGGTCCGTGACTTCTGGCAGCGTAAGTTGAAGACACTGCCTGAAAACGCCCCCTATTGCGAAACCAATCACACCCTGGGCAAATGCGGCCTGATCGAGACCCTTGCCGAACAGCCCAATGCGGATGAATACACCATCATCGTATTGAAGCGAAACCTGGCAAAGCAATGCGGCAGCTACATAAATCGCAACGATTTCTCAAATATCCTCATGTGGTGGCAGTGGTTTCTTGCGCCCGACTACCCCAATATCATGGTGCCTTCTGCAACCCTGCGTCCCCTTGGCGCGATCGGGCTGGCTGTCTGGTACACCTTGGAGATGGAAAGCAGGCAGTGCTACTATCAGCGGGTCTACGGAGATCGGTTGCGTTTTGTCGAGGTCCAGCTCGAAGAGGCCGTCACTGCTGAAGGGGCGACGCGGCTGTTGTCGGATCTGGGCTACGACCAGGAGCCCATCTTGCCGCCCAAGTACAATGCCTCCGCCCAGCCATCCAACGACCAGATGGTCGAAAAAATCGGCGCAATGATTGCCAACAGCGGTTTTGACCCGGAAGCAACCGTCTCCGCCTATCTGGAGGCCAATCACAGCCTTTCGATGCAAGATACCAGACTGGCCTCGTGAATACAGGCCTCGTGAAAATACTGGCCTCGTGAATACTGCGACATGCGCTTGACCTTCCCATGAATTTACCACCTTGTGCTCTGCAAGAGCGTGGGAAGGTCCAAGATGCACAATCAACCTGCCGAAATCGGCAAAGCCGCCTTATGGATGACCGGGGCGATCGTGTCCTTTTCCTCAATGGCTATCGCCGGGCGCGAAGCTGGGCACGCGCTCGACACCTTTGAGATTATGACCTACCGCAGCCTGGTCGGACTGATCATTGTCGTCTGCCTGATCTCTTTTACCGGTAAATGGGGCACGGTCAAAACAGACCGCCTTGGCAGTCATCTGATCCGAAACCTCGCCCATTTCACCGGCCAAAACCTGTGGTTCTACGCTGTCACACTGATCCCTCTGGCGCAGGTCTTTGCACTGGAATTCACCTCACCGCTTTGGGTCATGGTACTTTCGCCGCTCCTGTTGGGAGAACGGCTCACCCGGGTTCGAGGGATCGCGGCCCTGTTGGGGTTTGCAGGCATCCTGATCGTCGCACGCCCCTCCCCTGACAGTGTCAACGCCGGGGTTATAACCGCCGCCAGCTGTGCTGTTTTCTTTGCTCTCACGGTGATTTTCACAAAACGACTGACCCGACATGAGGGCATCGCGTCGATCCTGTTCTGGCTGACCTCAATGCAGTTGGTTCTGGGGCTGATCATGGCGGGATGGGACGCAGATATGACGCTGCCAAACTCTACCACCCTGCCCTGGATTCTTCTCATTGGGGTTGCGGGACTGGCGGCGCATTTCTGCTTTACAAATGCCCTGTCGATTGCCCCGGCTACCGTGGTGGTTCCCTTTGACTTTGCGCGCCTTCCGGTCATCGCCCTGCTGGCAATGATCATATATGATGAGGCCGTTGTGGTCTGGATCTTTGTCGGGGCGGCGCTGATCTTTGCCGCCAATTACCTCAATATCCTTGAGGCAGCAGGCCGTATTGGCGCTATGAAACAACGCCAGAGCTGATGACGGCTGCGTGAAAGTGGAATTGACCAAATTGCCCTGCCAGATTAGCTAGGCCAGACGAAAAACAGAAAGGCCGGGGCATGCTCTATAAATCCGCACAAGACTGGCGCGATGCGCCGCAAAAACGCGTGTTGTTCTTTGGCATGTCTGGCCTTGGCAAAACCTATGTCAGCAATATCCTGCGCGGTGCCGGCAGCTGGTTTCACTACTCGGTCGATTACCGGATCGGCACCCGCTACATGGGTGAATACATTACTGACAACGCAAAAGCAGAAGCAATGAAGAACCCGTTTCTGCGCGATCTTCTGCTCTCAGATTCGATCTATATCGGCTCCAACATCACCTTTGAAAACCTGACACCCGTCTCGTCTTATCTGGGCAAACCGGGTAACCCTGACGCAGGCGGCCTGGCGATGGACGAGTACCGCCGCCGTCAGGACCAGTTCCGCCAGGCCGAAGTGCGCGCTTTGCTGGATACCGAGTATTTTGCCGATCGCGCCCAACGGCTCTATGGTTATCCGCATTTCATTTGTGACAGTGGTGGGTCGATCTGCGAATGGGTTGATCCCGAAGACCCTAAGGACAAAATCCTCACGGAGCTGTCACAGCAGTGTTTGATGATCTGGATCAAGGGCGATGAGGCCCATACAGAAGAGCTGATCCGCCGCTTTGATCGCGCGCCAAAACCCATGTCCTACCAACCAGAGTTTCTGCATCGCGTTTGGGAAGACTATCTAAACCAAATGGGCGTATCCGAGGGGGATGTTGATCCCGACGCTTTTATTCGCTGGACCTATGCACAGGCGCTGGCACATCGCCAACCCCGCTATGCGGCCATGGCCCGAAACTGGGGCATCACCGTGACTGCGGACCAGATCTCGGGTGTCAAAACCGAAGCTGATTTCAACACCCTGATCGCCCAAACCCTTGAGGCTCAGAGTTAACCCACCTATCTCTTGCCCTCCTGACCCTGTATTTTATCCCATTGAGGACCTGACATGCCCATCAAGATCCCTTCTGACCTGCCCGCCTATGACGTTCTGACGAACGAAGGCGTCATGGTCATGTCGCCGGATCAGGCTGCGCGTCAGGACATCCGCCCGCTGCGCATCGGGTTGCTCAATCTGATGCCGAAGAAAATTCAGACCGAGAACCAGTTTGCCCGTCTGATTGGCGCGACCCCTTTGCAGATCGAGCTGTCGCTGATCCGCATGACCGAGCATCAGACCCGCAACACTGCTGCCGAACATATGGAAGAGTTCTATCATTCCTTTCAGGAGGTGAAAGACCAGAAGTTTGACGGCTTGTTGATCACAGGTGCGCCGATTGAGCGTATGCCTTTTGAAGAGGTTACCTACTGGCAGGAGCTTTGCGAAGTTTTTGACTGGACCCAGACCAACGTGCAGTCGACATTTGGTGTCTGCTGGGGTGGTATGGCCATGATCAACTACTTCAATGGCGTGCGTAAACACATGCTGGACCACAAGGCCTTTGGCTGTTTCCGGCATCAGAACCTGGCGCCTGCGTCGCAATTTCTGCGCGGATTCTCCGATGACTGCGTCATCCCGGTCTCGCGCTGGACCGAGATCCGTCAGGATGAAATCGATGCGCGCCCTGGCCTCACCACCCTGTTGGGCAGCACTGACGCTGGTCCCTGCCTGGTGCAGGACCCGGACCACCGTGCGCTCTATATTTTCAATCACTTTGAATATGACAGCGACACCCTAAAGCAGGAATATGATCGCGACATCGCCAATGGCACCGAAATCAATGTGCCGCAAAACTACTATCCAGACGACGACCCAAGCCGCGTGCCTCAGAACCGCTGGCGTAGCCATGCGCATCTGCTTTATGGCAATTGGATCAACGACATCTACCAGTCGACGCCCTATGACATGGATGATATTGGCAAACAGACCTAGGCGCACATTACCGCCATCTTTTGTCGCCTCCTGTTGTCGCTGCTGGAGCCCTGCCCCTGCATTTCAAGCAGCGACGGCGGGACGCGGAAATTTGCGCAAAAGCGAGTCACATCTTTCGCAGCAATGCCCTATAAAGGGTTGAGGACAGGAGGGTTTTGACCATGAAACTGCCATTTGACGGCGCCATCAGCAGCTATTTCAAAACCGAGGCTCCGGCGCATGTGAAAAAGCTCATCAAGCGCAGCGACAAAGACGATATCCTGGGCAAAGAGTATCCCTATGACGCGCGCATGGGCCGCAAAGACTATGAAAAAGAACTGGCCCGCCTGCAGATCGAACTGGTCAAACTGCAAGCCTGGGTCAAGGCCTCCGGAACCCGTATCGCGCTTGTATTTGAAGGGCGCGATGCCGCTGGAAAAGGCGGCACAATCAAGCGATTTCGCGAGAACCTTAATCCGCGTGGTGCCCGGACTGTGGCGCTGGCGAAACCCTCTGACGCCGAACAGAGCCAATGGTATTTCCAGCGCTATATCAATCATCTGCCCGCAGGTGGTGAGATCACATTCTTTGATCGCAGCTGGTACAACCGCGGCGTGGTTGAACATGTCTTTGGCTTTTGCAGCCCCGAGCAGCGCGAACACTTCTTTCACCAGGTTGGTGGCTTTGAGGACGCGCTGGTGGATGATGGTATCCTGCTGTTCAAATTCTGGCTCAACGTCAGTCGTCCCGAACAATTGCGCCGCTTTTTGGCACGTGAAAGCGACCCGTTAAAGCAATGGAAGCTAAGCCCGATCGACGTCAAAGGTCTGGCCAAGTGGGATGACTACTCGGACGCAATTCGCGAGACCCTGACCCGCAGCCACAGCGATCTGGCGCCTTGGAGCGTGATCCGTTCAGACGACAAACGCCGCGCGCGTCTGGCTGCAATCCGCGCCGTGCTGCATGGAGTCGACTACAAAAACAAAGACAAAAAGGCCATTGGCCCGCTGGACCCTCTGATCTGCGCCGGACCGGATATTTGGGATGCCTAAACGCGGCTACCATCACGGCAACCTGCGCCAGGCTCTGGTGGAGGCGGCTCTGAGCCTGATCGAGCTCAAAGGCCCTACCGGCTTTACGCTCTCAGAGGCGGCCAAGCGCGCTGGTGTCACCCCGGCGGCTGTCTATCGCCATTTTGAAGGCCGTGAGGATCTGATTGCCGAATGCGCCCGGCAGGGCTTCTTGATGTTTGCCGACCTGATGCAACATGCCTATGACAAATACCAGCCCTCGGCCCTGGCCGCGTTTGAGGCAACCGGGCGCGCCTATCTGGCCTTTGCCCGCAAGAATCCCGGCCATTACATCGCGATGTTTGAGAGCGGCATCGCCAGCAATCGCACCCCCGATCTGGCCAATGCCGCGCACCGCGCCCGTGCCATTCTGGAACGTGCCGCCGAAGATCTCAGCCAGCATATCCCGGCAGACAAGCGTCCGCCTGCCTCGATGTTCTCGGCCCATATTCTGGCGATGAGCCACGGTGTGGTCGAGCTCTATGCCCGAAACACCCCCGGTGCGACCTCGCCGTTTCCACCCGAAGAACTGCTGGAGACCGGGATTGGCATCTACCTGCGCGGGCTGGGGTTGATTGATCCGGACTAGGTCCTGCTGTGATCGCCAGCCGCCGCGGCGCAGATAGGCCGCTTTTGTTTTGAACAATCAGACTGAGCCTCCCCCTTTGAAGTGGTCCGCCCCTATAGTTAGGAAAGCGGAGGACCAGAGATGGCGATCAAGAGACCCAAGCCCGAAGAGATTGTCGTGAAGTTACGGCAGGTTGAAGTTCTGATGGGGCAAGGCATGCCCCGGATCGATGCGATCAGACAGATCAGTGTGACTGAACAAACCTATTACCGCTGGAAGAAGAAGTGCGGTGGAATGGGCACAGAACAGCTCAAGGAACTGAAGCGGCTACAGAAAGAGAACGAGCGCCTTCGACGGGGAGTTTCTGATCTGACATTGGACAAGTTGATTTTGAAGGAGGCCGCATCGGGAAACTTCTGAGCCCTTCGCATCGACGCGCTTGCATCAATCATGTGCGCTGCCAGGTGAAGGTATCTGAGCGTCGTTTGTGCCGCGTGTTGGGCCAGCATCGATCAACGCAACGACGGTTACCGTGTGGGCGTGCTGACGAAGAACGCTTGGTCGCGGATATGATTGAGCTGACGCGCCAGTACGGTCGATATGGCTACCCACTGGCAGGCAGGCGATTGCAGGCAATCGCCGAGAGGCGCCGGGTTGCTGCCTTGTTGAGAGATGCTGGCAGGCAGATCAACGACAAGCGTGTTGAACGCCTATGGCGACGCGAGGGGCTTAAAGTGCCAATGAAACAACCAAAGAAGGGGCGGCTTTTGCTCAATGACGGTTCATGTGTGCGACTGCGCCCTGAGTATCGCAATCACGTTTGGTCGTATGACTTTGTGCATCACAGAACCGACGATGGCAGGGCGTTCAGAACACTGAACATCTTGGATGAACACAGCCGGGAATGCCCCCTTTCGGCAGCATGGCCATGCCATACGCCTGCCGGGCAACGGGACGATCCGGGTGAAACGGAAACTGAACTCGACTGAGGTCATCGACGCTCTTACGGACCTGTTCATCTTGCGAGGTGTCCCTGCCTACATCAGGCCAGACAATGGTCCAGAGTTCATCGCTGAAGCCGTCAGGCACTGGATCAAGGCGGTTGGGGCAAAGACTGCCTACATCGAGCCCGGGTCGCCCTGGGAAAACGGATACTGCGAAAGCTTCAACGGAAGAATGCGTGATGAATTGTTGAACGGCGAGATCTTCTACTCGCTCCGCGAGGCACAGATCATCATTGAAAGATGGAGGGACCATTACAACACCAAACGACCACATAGTGCATTGGGTTACAACCCACCTGCGCCAAAGGCCATCGTACCGATGGACCAAAGGCCGATCATGCACTAACTTTCAATTTGGACCACTCAAGTGGGGCTGCTCAAGACTTTGGTCGCGATGATTTCCATGCCCATACGATACCGCTGACTGATGCCAAACCGCTGCGGCTCAAAGCCCATTTCAGTCAGCAACGCAAAAAGCCTTGTCCGGCTAAAGTTATGGAAATGCTCGATTTCGCCCCAGTAGGGATTTGCTTTTGCACCCGTCAGATAATCCCAAACCAGGCTTTCGCTATTTGGGCAGGAAATCAGCAAGACGCCGCCGTCTTCCATGCTGTCAGACACGCCCTGAAGGAATTTTTTGGGATAGGGCACGTGTTCCAGAACATCCATCAGGCTCACGACGCGTCATCTCTTGTCCAGATTGAGGGTCGCGACATCCTGACAATAGGCCTCAACTCCCAGCTGGGTCAGGGAGTCGACACAGTCTTTGCGAAGATCCACCCCCAGAGGCTGGAACCCGTACTCCATCGCAGTGAACAACAAAGATCCATTGCCGAATCCAACATCCATCCAGACACCGTCCTTGGCATAGGGCAGCACCTTCTCAACCATTGGCGCAGAGACATATCGGTTTTTCTCAATCTCATGACCGACAGACTGATGCGGGTGTGTTTTGGAGAAGATGATCTCATTTGCAGCATCCGTGAAGTAGCCGCTGGTGAAGACATGATTGCAACCTGAACAGATTTTCCAGACCATCGTGGGCGACAGGGACGGCTTATACAGGGGGTGGCCAGAGCAATCAGCTGTATTGAACCCCTTAAAATCCTGCCCTTCACAGAGCGGGCAAGCGTCATAATTATGCCTGTCGGACATCATGTAATCTTTTCCAGAATGAATCTGCGCATGGCAGTCTTCAGCATATTCCGAAATCTCTATTAAAAATTGGTATTTCCTCCCCTCCCATGGGAAGAAAACAAAAAAAACGACCCATTGGCAGCAAATATACAGGCCGCGAAAAACATACAGGCCGCTCCCAAAGCACTGCAGCAGCCTTTGGACTTGTGATTGCATGGGCCCTGAAAACGCAAAAAAGGGCCCGCGCAGTGCGAGCCCTTTTGTCTTTGGTCTGAAGCGGTAAAATTAACGCTTGGAGAACTGGAAGGAACGACGCGCTTTGCGGCGGCCAAACTTCTTACGTTCAACAACACGGCTGTCGCGTGTCAGGAAACCAGCGGCTTTCAGAGCGCCACGCAGGGAGGGATCATAAAGCTGCAGAGCTTTTGACACACCATGCTTAACCGCACCGGCCTGACCGGAAAGACCGCCACCTTTTACGGTTGCGAAGACGTCGAATTGATCTTCGACACCAGCAACAGTGAACGGCTGGCGCAGAATCATCTGCAGAACCGGACGGGCAAAATAGGATTTCATTTCCTTGCCGTTGACCACAACCTTGCCGGAGCCTGGCTTGATCCAGACGCGGGCAACCGCATCTTTACGCTTACCAGTGGCATAGGAACGACCCAGTGCGTCACGCACTGGTTCACGGAGAACGAGCTCTTCGGCGACAACATCTACGCCAGCAACGGCGCTCAGTTCTTCGAGAGTGTTGATCTGATCAGTCATCTATATCAGCTCCGCGTATTTTTCTTGTTCATGGACTTTACGTCCAGAACTTCGGGCGCCTGGGCTTCATGCCCGTGCTCGGTGCCTGCATAGATGCGCAGGTTGGTCATCACCTGGCGTGACAGGCGGTTGCCTGGCAGCATGCGCTTAACAGCCTGATAGACAACACGCTCGGGGTGCTTACCTTCCAGGATTTCCTGCTTGGTGCGGGACTTGATGCCACCGGGGTGGCCAGTGTGCCAGTAGAAGGGCTCTTCGCGCTTCTTGCCGGTCATCTGGATCTTGTCAGCATTGACCACGATGACGTTGTCACCCATGTCCATGTGCGGCGTGAATGTGGCTTTGTGCTTACCGCGCAAGCGCATAGCAATAATCGAAGCGAGACGGCCCAACACCACGCCTTCGGCGTCGATGATGATCCATTTCTTTTCGATATCTGCTGGTTTAGCAGAGAAGGTTTTCATGGCAGGTCTATCCTGTTTGTCGTGACGACGCAGGACAGAGGTCCAACGCCCGAATTTGATGTGAGGGAACTACGTGGTTCCACGCGTCTGGTCAACACAGGTATTCAAGTTTTAAATCAACAAAAACAATATGTTATGAATTAGGTATAATAATACCCCATGACAACAACCTCCTGCTAGGTTCGTTTGTGGCATATCCGCACCAGAGGTCCCGCAAAGCTCCACGCCTAAATTGCTGGCCCGCTAAAATCTCGTAGACAAGGAAAAAACAACTTTAAAGGCTACACCTTGAAACTGACTACACTAAAGATTTTACCCCTTGCTCTGCTTTTGTCAGCTTGCATGGACGGGGCTCCGATCAAGCAGCCCCCTGTCACAGTCACCCTCAAAAACCAAACCACCGCCAGCAGGGTCGTTGGCTACACGGAACCTGTCGTTCGCACGTTTGTGCCAAAAGAGCTGACAGAAGCGCAAAAACAGCAGTACCTGGCGAACCCGAATTCGCAACCAACGGGGGCCAATCGTACCGAAGTTTCTGGTGCCACCTGCGCAATTGACACGGCTGAGTTCTCGGCGCAATTCCAGACTCCTGCCATTGTCCGCCTCCCTAAATTCCACGGCAAACCCTCAAAGCTTCGGATGACCTGCAAAACACCAGAGCTTTCGACACATTTCACCCACAACCCGACGCTTGATGGGGTTGTTGTTGGCGGGGCCTCAATTGCCGGGCTTGTGGCCGCCGCTGTGACAGCAGGGATTGCCGCCGGCAAAGACAACTGGTCCTACAGCGCTGACGACATCATCGTTTGGGTCAACCTGAAAGACTAGAGCCAATTCAACATTGCGCCCTTCCTTTCACCAGGAAGGGCGTACCAGCAAGGTCGTAAATGAGCACAGATCACACGCTGATCTGTTCCGGCGGGTTGTCCAACAGAGCCCGTAGGCGCAGCATGGCGGCCTCAAACCGCTTTATGGTGACATGGCCATTCACCGCAATGCGCACAGCGTTGGGCGCCCGCCCGTCCCGCAGTGCAAACTCATCAGAGGATCTGATCTGCACCCCCTCAGCCTCGGCTGCGCGGGTAAAGGCGGCAGAGCGCCAGCCTGCCGGCAGGTTCAGCCACAGGAAAGGCACCTGGTCGTTCCAGACCAAATCAAAGCCCCCAAGGGCATTCACAGCGACACGCACATATTTTGCCATCTCCTGGCGCACCGCCAAAGCCAACTGTTTGGTCCGTGGATCAGACAGCAGGATGCGGGTCATTTCTGCCAGGGGCGGTGCGAGGCCAAAATAGCTGTATTCCGCCGCCCGGCGTAAATCCTGCGCCCTGCCCTTTGGCGCCAGAGCAAACCCCAGACGCAACGCAGGGGTCAGGTTCTTGGAGATCGAGAGCACATGCCATGTCATGTCCGGCGCCAGCGCCCGGTAGCTTGGAGCACCTGCCTCTCCCATGCGATAGCAGTCGTCCTCGAGGATTTGAACACAGTGACGGCGCGCCACGGTGACGATCTCTTTGCGCCGGTGCAGCGGCGTAAACAGCCCGGTGGGATTGTGCACTTCGGGACTGGTACAAAGCACCTGCGCGCCGGTTTTGCGAATAGCCAGCTCCAGCGAGGCAGGTACAATGCCATGTTCATCCATAGCGACGCCGACAACCTTGGCCCGCAACAGCTCTGCGGCGCGGCGAAAGCCGGCATAAGAGAGATCCTCGACCAGAATCACCGGTTGAGGGTCTCGCAGAACAGTTTGCAGCACCGTCAGAATGCCGTTCTGGCCCCCATGGGTCAAAACCACTTCAGCCTCATTGAGCGCGCCCAAAGGCTGATCAGCTAGCCAGTCAACAACGGCCTGCCGTAAAGGCAGAAAGGCATCACGGGTTGGGTAGTTCAGAAACATCATAGGGTCGCCTTTTGCGACCTTTTCCAGCGCCTCACGGATGGCAGCGACCTGGCCGACATCAACCATACGCGGACTGAACAGGCTAACGTGGTGCGGATCTTTTTCTTCTTTCAGATGCAGCTGGCGAGACCAGACATCATCCATTACCTGGCTTTGCTTTTCAGCGACAAAGGTGCCGCGCCCGACTTCTGCCTGCAGCAACCCTTCATCGGTAAGGATAGTATAGGCGCGCGCAACAGTGCCCGGCGTGATCTGCAGCTGATAGGCCAGCTCACGTACCGGTGGCAGCTTTGCGCCGCAGCTCAGCACCCCCTCAGAAACCGCCGCACGAATGGTATCCGCAACCCGCTGGTATTTCGGCCCCGATTTCCCACCCAGGTCTGGTGACCAAATTGTACCCATTACAATCCATCCTTAGACAGCACCAATACGCCATTGTATCAAAATCTCAGTAACAGACAATCAGGATTGTATCAACACAATAAAAGGACAACGACCATGACTTCTCCTGCAACACACAGCCACTCACAGATGTCTTACCTCAGCAACCGCGCGTCTCTGCCGGTTCTGGCGCAGGCAGCAGTTGCTTTTGCAGTCCTGGTCACCAAGTGGTCCAACCGCCAACGCTCACGTAAACAGCTGCGCCATCTCAGCGCAGAGCAGCTAAAAGATATTGGGCTCTCCCGCCAAGACGCTCATTATCAAAGTACTCTTCCGTTCTGGCGCCCTTGATCCCCTGGGCAATAGAACCAACTTATGGTCGGGGCATGTCCCCGGCCTTTTTTATTGCAGCCCTGCCTCATTGGGGCGCGCTCGGCGCAGATCAGACCGCCGGGGCCCTTTTCAGCGCCTGCACGCAGGCCTGAGGCTGCGTGGGTGTCGGGGGGCGTGCCTAGGAGATGCCGCGCAAAATGTGACTCAATCCTTAAAGATTTCACTTGATCGAATCTGTCACCCTGCTAAATGCGCCTGACTTTCGGTACCGATCCCAACCTCGAATCCTTATTCGGGGGGGCGCTAAGGACCGGCTGGATTTCAATCTACTGGAACGAAGGGGAGTGTCATGACGGACGCCAACCTCTTCCAACTGGGGATCGGTCTGGAGACTGGCGCCCAAGAGGAAGACATCAGCCGCGGGGTTAATCCCGCGCAACTCAACGCTATTGCAGACACAGATCGCGAGGACCATTTCATCCGCCGCGATGGTAAGGTGTTTGCCGGCACTCATCTGATCATCGAAGTGATGAAGGGCACTGGTCTGGACTGCGAAGAGCGCATTCAGAATGCCTTTCGCAAATCGGTCGAGGTCTGCGGCGCCACGCTGCTGCATATCCACACCCATAAATTCTCACCTCAGGGTGTGTCCGGCGTGGCCGTGCTGGCCGAGAGCCATATCTCGGTGCACACCTGGCCCGAGATCGGCTACGGCGCCTTTGACGTCTTTATGTGCGGCGATGCCGACCCCTGGAAGGCCGTTGACGTGCTGAAAGAGGCCTTTGATACCTCCCACGTGGAGGTGCGTGAATTGTTGCGCGGCGAGGCCCTGATCGCCAAGGAGGTCGCAGCATGAGCGAGACAAAACCCGAAACCTGGGTCACTGAACGCCTGCACGACCACTATGCCCAGTCCCTGCGCGCCGATGCGGTGCTCTATGACAGCAAGACAGAGCATCAACGCCTGAAAGTGCTGCAAAATGGCACCTTTGGCCGCATCCTGACGCTGGATGATGTGGTGCAGACCACCGAGGGCGACAACTTTATCTACCATGAGATGATGACCCATGTGCCCATTCTGGCCCATGGTGCTGCCAAACGCGTGCTGATCATTGGCGGCGGCGATGGTGGCATGGCCCGCGAAGCCCTGCGCCATGCCTCGGTCGATCATGTCACCATGGTCGAAATTGACGCCGGTGTGGTGGATTTCTCGAAAGAGTACCTGCCCATGCTGAGCCAGGGCGCCTTTGACGATCCGCGTCTCGATCTGGTGATTGCAGATGGCGCTGCCTTCATGCGCGAAACCGATGACAAATTCGACGTGATCATCGTTGATTCGACCGACCCGATCGGTCCGGGAGAAGTGCTGTTCACCGATACGTTTTATGGCCATGCCGCGCGGGCTCTCACCGCGCAGGGAATTATCGCCACCCAGAACGGCGTGCCCTTTATGCAGGGGGATGAGCTGACGGGAACGCTACGTGCCTTTCAGGCGCTGTTTGCGGATGCCAGCTGCTATCTGGCGACGATCCCCACCTATGCCGGTGGCCCCATGGCCTTTGGTTGGGGCAGCCACAGTACAGAACCAAGGGCCGTCGCCCTGGATGTGCTGGAAGCGCGGTTTGCAGCGGCTGGCCTTACAACAGAGTATTACACGCCCGAGGTTCACAAAGCTGCCTTTGCGCTGCCGGGTTATGTAAAAAAGCTGTTTCCCTGAGCCATATTTAGCGCGGTCAAAATTTGGCGGTGCAATGTCTCACAGGACACAAACGAAGGGGCCTATGGGCCCCTTTTTCGATACTGGTTACGATGCTGGCACGCGCAGCAATCAAAGCGCCCT
This sequence comes from Phaeobacter sp. SH40, assembly GCA_965641885.1. Lineage (GTDB taxonomy): Bacteria > Pseudomonadota > Alphaproteobacteria > Rhodobacterales > Rhodobacteraceae > Pseudophaeobacter. The sequence continues at coordinate 2,300,749 of OZ282574.1, forward strand.
AATGGCGGATTATGCGCGGATTGCGCAGGCCCCAGTCGGTGAATAAATCAGCCATGATCGTCCCCGTGCCCTGCTCGATTGACCTCGGGCTGATTGCCTCTGCGCCTTGCTGGCCAAAGACCACCACCTCATCGGCAATGGCCGCATCGGCGAGCTGCGTCACATCCACCACGATCGTATTCATCGAAATCTTGCCCATCACCGGACATCTCTGGCCCCGGATCAGTACTTCTGCGCCCGCTGCCAGCTGGCGGCAATAGCCATTGGCATAGCCCAGTGAGACGCTAGCCAACGTGCTGTCGCGCCGCAGGGTGGTGGTTCGGTCATAGCCAATTGTATTGCCTTTTGGGTAGCGCCCCAGGCTTGTCACCCGTGATTTCAGCGCAAGGGTGGACTGAAAGCCAGTCCCCGAACCCGCAATGCCATAGAGGATCGCGCCACAGCGCATCATATCGGTCTGTGGGTCCATTCCCGAGGTCAGCGTCAGGGTGCTCCCGGCATGCACCATCACATCCTGTCGGCGCAGCGTGCTATTGGCAAAAATCCAGGCAAGATCGCTGTGAAACCGGGCGATGCTCGTCGCCAGCTCATCGGGGTGATTGGAGGGAAAATGTGTGCAAAGCCCGCTCAGGCGCGTGCCGGCCAGCTCCAGCATCCTTGCACAGGCCGCCCGGCCCTGCGCGGTCGACAGCTCAAGCCCGTCGCGCGACATCCCGTCAGCATTGAGCGACAGATGCAAACGTGGCAGCGCCTGGCGCCCCAGTTGCGCAATCAGGGCCAGCATTCCCTGCTCCGTTCCAACCATCTCCTCGACCTGCTGATCCAGCGCATCGCTCACCTCAGCGGGCGTGGCTGTCCGCAGCCGTAGCAGCGCGCCCGCAAACCCCGCCTTTCGCACCGCGCGGGCGTCAGAGTTTGAAGAAATCCCAATATGACCAATGCCCTGAGCGATCAAAAGCGGCACAATGTTTTTTATGCCATGGCCATAGGCGTCGGCTTTAACAACGGCGCAAAGCCGTGTCTTTGGCGGCAGCATTGCCAGAGCATTGCTCAGGTTTTGCGACACAGCCGACAGGGACACCTCGCACCAGGAACTCTGATAGGGCTGATCAGCCATTGCATGCGGCCTGCGGTGTGGCTGCCGTGACCGCAGCAGGTTCCAGCAGAATCTGGTTTATCACCGCAAGAAACAGCGAGACCCCAACCGGGGTCACAGCGTCAGGAAAGTCAAAATTTGGGTTGTGCAGTTGCGGCTGGTCTTCTCCGGATCCGATGAACAGCATCGCGGATTTGGCGCCCGCAAGGCCGAAGCGGCCAAAATCCTCTGACCAGCGCATGGGGCTGTCCATCTCGCATTGCGCCAAACCCAGCTGTGTTGCCGCACGGCTGGCAATCTCAATGGCATCGGCGTCATTCACAGTCGCCAGAAACACCTCATGCCAGGACAGCTCTGCAACAGGTGCGTCCTTTGTCTCGCCTAGAGACGTATCCAGAGCCTGCGCCAACTGCGCTTTGGCCTGTTGCACCATATGATCCATCCGCATATCGGTCTGGCTGCGCAGGGTGACCCGCAGCTCGCCATCCCCCGGTGCGATGCCAAAGCTCGCCTCTCCCAGTCGGGCATGGGTCAGGGTTGCCAGCGCAAAATCCTCATCCATCACACCACCTGGGCCAAGCGCAGGCAACGACTGCATCAAGCGCGCCATCACGGTAGCAGGCGACACTCCGTCTTCGGGGGCTGCCGCATGTGAGGTTTTGCCCGCAAGTCTGATCTTCATCCCGCGCGACGCACAATTGCTTGCCCCGCTGCGCAGGCCAATTTCCCCCAATGGGCGCCCCGGAACATTGTGATAGGCAAAGGCATAATCAGGTCGGATCTCAGGCCAGCGCGGATCACCGATCACGGCCTCCGCCCCGGCCCCTGTCTCCTCGGCCGGCTGAAACAACAAAATGACCCGCCCGGTTGCAGGTCGCGCCTTTAGGGCCAGCGCAACCCCCAGCACCATCACCATATGGCCATCATGACCGCAAAGATGGCCCTTACCGTCGATCCGGGAGCGGTGCGGTGCCTCTGAGATCTCATTGATCGGCAGGCCGTCAAGCTCACAGCGGATCATCACCGTCGGCCCTCCTGCCTGCCTACCCGTAAATGCCGCCGCGACCCCGTGTCCGCCAAGCCCGGTCCAGATCCGGTCTGCCCCAGCACGCTCTAGCTCCCGCGCGATGCGGGCCGCCGTTTGCGCCTCTTCACCAGACACCTCTGGCATTTGATGCAGCTCTTTGCGCAAAGCACAAAGAGAGGCAAACTGGTCGTCGGTGAGGGCGGATATCATATCAGGATCTTTCGTATGCAGGCTCAGTGGCCCAGAGGTTAGCTTTCGGACTGATACCCTGTCAGACAGCGGGTCAGGTTCTCCCCCAGACTGTCGCACAGATAGCCGCCCTCCTGAACAAACAGCACTGGAATTTTCAGCCCTGCCAGCGCCGCGCCAACGCCAAAGAACCCCTCCTTTGTCACCGCAAGCCCCTGAAATGGATCATCAATAGAGGCGTCCAGCCCCAGCGCCACCACCAGAACGTCAGCGCCAAACAGCGCGACACGTTCCAGTGCCACATCAAGCGCCTTGAGGAAGCCCGCATCATCGGTGCCCCGCACAAGTGGCAGGTTCAGATTGTAGCCCAGACCCCGCCCCTCGCCGCGCTCCTGGGCATGCCCCCAAAAGAACGGATAAAACCGGTCGGGATCCGCATGCATCGACACGGTCAACACGTCGTCGCGGCCATAGAATATCCCCTGGGTGCCATTGCCGTGGTGCACATCCACATCAACAATTGCAGGCCGCAAGCCCGCGGCCCGCAGCCGCTCGGCGGCGATGGCTGAGTTGTTGAGGAAGCAAAAGCCGCCCGCCATATCCGCAAAGGCGTGATGACCGGGTGGCCGGGCCAGCACATAGGCAGATTGCGTGCCGCCGAGCAAAAGATCAGCGCCGGAAATCGCAGACTGCGCCGACCAATAGGCGGCTTCCCAGGTGCCTTGCGCAATTGGGCAGGCGGTATCGGCCTGATGGTAGCCGGACTGGCCTGTGGCGGATTTTGGATAGCTGTCAGTGCGGTGCGCGGGATGAATATTTGGGATCACCTCATCCCCGGCCCCCTCAATATACTGCCAGCGCCGGTAGATGTTTTTGAGGAACGTTAGGTATTCAGCGGTGTGCACCGCTGCAATCGGGCCAAGCCCTGCGTCCGCAGGCGCCTCAAAGCTGCAGCCCGCAGCCAGCGCTCCTGCTTGCAGAACGTCAATGCGCTGTGGCTGTTCCGGATTTGGCAACAGCTTGCCATTGGCCATAAAATGCTTTGGGTCGTGCTGGCCTTGCTGGTCGTCAAATATTGCTTTCATTTTGCCTGTCCTGTTTTTTCGTTATTGCAGCCGGATCTGCCTAAATCGCGGTGCGATCACCGCCTTTGAGGCCCAGCATGTCGCGTGCCTCGGCGGGTGTCGCCACCTCGCGCCCCAGATCCTCAACGATGCGGCGAATTTTGCTGACCTGTTCGGCATTATTCTTTGCCAGGGTGCCACGCGAAATCATCAAACTATCTTCCAGCCCGACTCGCACATGGCCGCCCATCGCAGCTGCGATACTCACCAATGGCATCTGATGCCGCCCGGCGGCCAAAACCGAGAACATGTAGTCCTCACCAAACAGCTTGTCCGCGATCACCTTCATATGCATCAGGTTCTCGGGATCAGCTCCGATCCCGCCCAAAACACCAAAGACAAACTGGATAAAAAGCGGACCCTTTACCAAGCCCCGATCAACAAAATGCTTGAGCATATAGAGATGCCCGACATCGTAGCACTCAAACTCAAACCGGGCGCCGCGCGTCTCGCCCATTTCACGCAGAATATAGGCGATGTCACGCGGGGTATTTTTGAAGATCAGATCATCCGTGCCTTCCAGAAACGGCTTTTCCCAGTCAAACTTCCATTCGCTTACCCTTTGAGCTGCAGGATAAAGCGCGAAATTCAAAGACCCCATATTCAGGCTGCACATTTCAGGCTCAACCCGCTTTGGCGCGGCCAGACGCTCATCCAGTGTCATCACAGCACTGCCCCCCGTTGTGAGGTTCAAAACCGCATCTGTGGCCTGCTTCAAACGGGGCAGGAAGGACATAAAATCCTCTTCGCGGCAGGAGGGCTGGCCGGTCTTGGGGTTGCGCGCATGCAGATGCAGGATTGCCGCCCCCGCCTCGGCGGCACCCAGCGCCTGTTCGGCGATCTCATCCGGTGTGATTGGCAGATAGGGCGACATTGAGGGCGTGTGAATAGAGCCGGTAATGGCGCAGGTAATCAGAACTTTGGTCATGGGTCAGCCTGCTTTCAGGGCAAAGTGGATGTCCTGGCTGAACGCCGCAAGACTGGCATCAAGCCCATCAATGATCTCGTCGATGTGCGAGGTGTTCACGATGAGCGGCGGACAGACGAGGATGTGGTCGCCCTCACGGCCATCGCGCGTGCGCCGGGAATAGACAATCAGTCCGCGTGCATAGGCGAGATCGACAAAACGCTGGTGCGCATTCAATGCGGCGGGCAGTGGCGCTTTGCTCTCGCGATCGGCCATAAATTCAAAGGCCGTCAACAGACCCATGCCCCGCACATCGCCAATCAGCTCATATTTTTGCATCAAAGCCCTGAGACGCGCCAACAGCAGATCTCCCATGGCGGCGGCATTGTCACACAACCCGCCCAGCTCTATCTCGTTGACCACGGCAAGACCCGCCGCACAGGCCAGCGGGTTGCCTGCATAGGTAAATCCATGGGCAAAGCCGCCTTGTTCCAGCACCGGTGCAACCAGGCGTTCATCCGCGATCACAGCGCCCAGCGGCATGTAGCCGGCACCCAGACCTTTGGACATTACCACGATATCTGGCCGCGCCTCCCAGTGATCCGAGCCTAAAAATTTGCCCGTGCGGCCCGCACCCGTCATCACCTCATCCATGATCAACAAGATGCCGTGGCGGTCACAAATCTCCCGGATCCGTTCCATATAGCCGCGCGGCGGCACCAGAGCCCCGGTTGAGGCGCCGCCAATGGGCTCGACTATGAAGGCCAGCACGCTGTCGGGGCCTTCGGCCTGAATTTTGGCCTCTAGCATATCCGCATAGTGGTGGCCTGTGGCCAGCGCCTCTGGGTCCAGCCCGTCAAGATAGGCGCGCGGCGCCGGGATTTTGGGCATCTGCTGCATCATCGGCGCAAAAGGCGCGCTGAGCGGCGCATAGCCCGTCACGGCCAGCGCCCCCAGGGTGCAGCCATGATAGCTGGGGCTGCGTGATATGACCTTCCAGCGCGTTCCCTGCCCCGTGGCCACTGCATATTGCCGCGCCAGTTTCAGGCCGCTTTCTACCGCTTCGGATCCACCAGACACAAAGAACACCCTGTTCAGATCCCCCGGCATCAAATCAGCCAGTTTCTGCGCCAAAAGCTCCGAGGCTTCGGTCTCAAAATGCAGCCGGTAGCCAAAGGTGGATTTCTCCATCTGCCGCCGCATCGCTGTCAGAACCCCGTCATTGGAGTGGCCGATATTGCAAACCATCGCGCCGGAAGAGCCATCCAGATAGCGCTTGCCCTCCTTGTCCCACATATAGACGCCAAGCGCCTGATCCAGAACAGGTTTGCGCCCATGCGCCTGATAAAAAAGGTTGCTCATTGTCTGCTTTCTAGTTCTGAGACGCCCGGCTTTACTGCCCCGGCGCCTATCTGCAAAACACTGTTGCAAACATCCTGGCGGCTGGGATGCGGCCTTGCGGAAACCATGCGAGAGCGACTAGTATTGTTCAAATAGATAATTGAAATTTTTGATATAGCGAGTATCTATGCGAGAGAATGACCGCCACTACGCCCCGGAGCGGATTGCACGAGAGCTGGACTGGAATCTGTTGCGCACCTTTGTCGTGCTGGCTGAAAGCCATTCGATCACCGATGCCGCCAGCCAGTTGCGCCTCAAGCAGCCCTCGGTCTCAACCGCCCTCAAACGGCTGGAAGACCGTGTTGGACGCAAGCTGATCAATCGCTCCCCCGGCCATTATGCGCTGACCGAAGCGGGGCGGCTGTTGTACCGCGAGGCGGTGGAGATCAACGGATCGGTGCTGCGCCTGTCGACCCTGATGCGCGAGATGACGGATGATGTGCGCGGTCATGTCCGCATCGCCATGGCCAGCCATGTGGTCAGCCCGCTGATAGATCAGGCCCTGACGGATTTTCACAGCGCGCATCCGCGTGCGACCCTGAAAATAGAGGTGCTTTCCAGCTCAAAAGCCATAGCAGAAGTGGCCGCAAAACGCGCGTCCTTTGCGATCTGCCTGGTGGGAGATCACAATCCAGCCTTTGAATACCGTCGGGTTTTTCGCGAGTATTTTGGCCTGTTCTGCGGCCCGCCCCACCCTCTGTTTGGCCGGGATGACCTGACGATTGCCGATCTTGAGGGGCATTCCTCAGTGAGTTTTGAAACAGACCGGCTGCAGGACGTGCTGAAACCGATCACCGTGATGCGCGCGCAGGCCTCTTTGGGGCAAAAAATCACTGGCGTATCCAGTCATCTGGAAGAGGTGAGGCGGATGATCGTCTCAGGGCTCGGCATCGGCCCCCTGCCCGTTCATGTGGCGGCGCGCGATGTGCGCGACGGACAGCTGTGGCAGGTGCCGCCCTTTGAGGATCTGCCGCCGATTGACGTCTATCTGGTCTGGAGCGAGCGGGCGACAAAGAACCGGGCCGAACAAATCCTGCTCGACCGGCTGATCGAGGCGATTGATGCCACCCCCATAGAGGAGCGCAGCTACCAATAGGCGGCGTATTTACCCCGCCCTGTGCTGGGTGGGTTAGGCGTTGTGCCCGGCAAGATGCTTGCGAAGGAAATTCTGGGTACGCTCGTTCTTGGGGTTGCGAAAGATCACCTCGGGTGGGCCTTCCTCGACGACGACACCTTGATCCATAAACAGCACCCTGTCGCAAACGCTTTCGGCAAAGCCCATCTCGTGGGTGACGATGATCATCGTCATATGCTCTTCGGCCAACTTCTTCATGACCAGGTTCACCTCCTCGACCAATTCAGGATCCAGCGCCGAGGTAGCCTCGTCAAACAACATCACCTTGGGCTTCATCGCCAGGGCCCGTGCGATCGCAACCCGTTGCTTTTGTCCGCCCGACAACTGCGAAGGGTAATAGTCGATCCGCTCGATCATGCCGACCTTGGTCAGCTGCTCTTCGGCCAGTGCGTTGGCCTGCGCGTCGGACAGTCCTTTCAGCATCTTAGGCGCAAGGGTGACGTTTTCACGGACCCTGAGATGCGGAAATAGGTTAAAGTGTTGGAACACCATACCAATTTCCTGCCGCACCTCATTGATATGCTTCTCATACTGGCGATGGGGCAGGCTTTTGTTGATCTGTTTGTCTTCCAGCCAGATCTCACCACCGGTCAGGGGATCAAGATCATTGATCGCCCGCAAAAGCGTGCTTTTGCCTGATCCAGAAGGGCCGATGATGGCCACAATCTGGCCGCGCTCGACCTGAAGGCTGATGTCCTTTAGAACCTCCAGCGTGCCAAAACTCTTCTTGGCATGGCGGATGTCGATGAATGGCTTTTGCTGGCTCATAGTGTTCTCCTGCGCGGTCATTTTGAGGCCTGAATGCGGCGTTCGACGCGGCGCAAAACGGCTTCCATAACAAGATTGATCATGTAGTAGATGGCGGCGACGAGCACATAGAACTCAAAGGGGCGATAGGTGCTGCCGATTGCCCGCTGCGCCGACAGGGTCAGCTCGGAGACACCGATCACCGACACCAGGGCTGAATCCTTGAGCAAGGCGATCATGTTGTTGCCAATCGGCGGGATCACATCGCGGACCGCCTGCGGCACCACAACCTTGCGCAGCGCTTGCCAGCGGCTCAAACCCAGCGTCCGGGCGGCCTCGATCTGGCCTTTGTCGACGGCCAGGATACTGGTCTGGAACAGTTCCGAATTATAGACGGCAAAATGCAGTCCAAGCCCGACAACCCCGGCAACAAAGGCCGGCACATCCACCCCAACCTGCACCAGGCCAAAATAGATCAAAAACAGCTGCAACAGCAAAGGTGTGCCCAGGAACAGGAAGGAAAATACCCGAAACGGCCAGCGGACTATTGCTGGGGCATACAGAGCGATCACAGCCAACAAAATACCCGCAAAAAAGCTGACAACGGCGGCGCAAACGGTGATCGCGATGGTCCAGAGCGCGCCAAGCAACACGATATCGAGGTATTTTGGAATGACGCTAAAATCGAGTCCCATGAGGTATCCTTTCGCCGCTCAGTTCAGGCGCGCTTTACGGTCAGCCCAGGAAATGCCCTGCCCGACGACGTAAATGATGATCATGTAAAGAAGACCTGCGATCAGGAACATCTCGAAGGGTTTGTAGGTGGAGCCGATATAACGTTGGGCTGTGTAGGTCAGCTCAACCACCGAAATCGCGGCCACCAGGGCGGTGCTTTTTATCAGCGCATTGATGTTCACCCCAAGGGGCCGGATCATCAGGCGCATCGCTTGCGGCAGGATCACATTGCGCATGGCTTGCCAGCGGCTCATGCCGAGGGTGCGGGCGGCCTCGCCCTGGCCGCGGTCAACCGCGATAATGGCACCGCGCATGGTCTCGGTCATATAGGCCCCGACATTGATGCCCAGACCGATCACCCCGGCGGCAAAGGCATCCAGCTGAATGCCGATCTGCGGGCCGCCAAAGTAGAGGATAAACAGCTGAATAAGCGCCGGGGTGCCACGAAACAGGCTGACATAAGCCGCGCCCAGATAGCGAAGCAGCGCAAAACGTGACAGCCGCGCCGAGGTGCCAACTATTGCGCAGGCCAGCCCCAATGCAGCCGTCAGCACAGAAAGTGTTATGGTGGTCCAGGCGGCCTCTAGAAAGAACGGAAAGACCCGTTGCATCAATCCATAATCCACGGTGGTCTGCCTCCTCGGCATTGCTTTGATCTGCAGCACGCGGCACCCAAGCACTCTGCATCCAAGCAGCGTCGTGCCATGAGCCGCGCAAAATATACCCCGCCCAAGGGTTAAACTGGGCGAGGCCGAATTTACACGGGTTTAGCGAATGTCACCACCAACCCATTTGTTGGCGATCTCCAGATATGTCCCATCCGCCATCATCGCGTCCAGCGCGGTCTGCATCGCGGCGGCCAGTTCGGGGTTGCCTTTGCGGATGGCAATGCCGGCACCGAACTCTTCGGTCTCAAAGTCGGTAATCATGACATAATCCTGGCCGGTTTCTTTCATCGCCAGAATTGCGGCAATCGAGTCATTGACGATCACGTCGACCCGGCCATGTTCCAACTCCAAAAGCAGCTCTGGCAGGCCTTTGTAGGTCCGCACATCATAGCCCTGCTCACGCGCCCAGGCCTCATGGGTTTCGCCCAGCGTCAGACCCACCTTGGCCTCAGACAGCCCAGCAGCCGAAGTGATGCCACCGGGTTTGGCAAAGATCGCCCGTTTGGTCGTGTAGTAGGGACCAACAAAATCAACCACTTCCTTGCGCTCTTCGGTGATCGACATTGACCCGACGATGGCGTCGTATTTGTTGGCCAAAAGACCGCCAATGATACCATCCCAAGCGGTGGTCACGATTTCGACTTCAATCCCCATGCGTTTGGCAATTTCAGCCCCAACTGCGGGATCAAAGCCAACAACCTCGTTGGAATCGTTCACAAAGTTGAACGGAGGGTAGGCACCGCTCATGGCAATGCGGATCACGCCATTTTCCTTGATGGTGTCCATTTCCTCTGCCATCGCAAAGCTCGCGGTGGTGAGGCTGGCAGTCATTGCAAAACCTGCAGCAAGAGCGGTTTTCAAAAGTGTTCTACGCGTGGTCATGGTGATCTCCTTTGTCGGTTCAACTCTGCTCTGATAGGGATTTCCAGCGCATCAGCCCCGGCCCTCGGCATTTGTGCGCCGAAGCTGGCATAGCCCAACCCATTGGGCAAATAGATAGCAGGAATGAAAATTATTGATATGATCTATACCCGATAGGGCAGATGCCCTTCTTAACAAATCCCTGAGGTTTTGGCTGGAATTCAGCCCAACACGGCCCTTTGCAGCGCCTTTTCTGATTTCACCCCACAATATGACACAACATGTCGCGCTGCGACAAATCGCACTTGAGCCAGCCTGACCCCATCTGATAGGCGACAAAGAGGTAGTCCAGGTGAGGCAAATCAAATGACAAATACCCCAATTCAAGTGGTGGATCGCGAAACCGGTGTGGTATTTGACGAGGTGATCCTGGGTGAAAAGCTGATCCGCTGGGCCTATCAGGACAAAAGCGCCAGCCTGATCGAGCGTCTTTTATTTCGCTCCAGCCTGGTGAGCCGCCTCATGGGCCTCTGGTTGGACAGCCCCCTGTCACGCGGCAAAATCTCCTCGGTCATCAAGGAGCTCTCTATCGATATGGCCGAGGCCGAGCGGCCCGCGCAAGACTACCGGTCCTTTAACGACTTTTTTGCGCGGCACCTAAAGCCGGAGGCCCGTCCTTATAGTGATGATCCGGCAGAGATCATAGCACCAGCAGATGGTCGGGTGCTGGTGTTTCCAAAGCTGGCCGAGGATGTCTTTGTGCCCGTAAAGGGCCATCCGATGTCAATCACCTCGATGTTGCCGGGGCTGTCTGAGCGTTTTCTTGGCGGGGCTCTGGCCATCGTGCGGCTGTGCCCGGCCGACTACCACCGATACCATTTTCCAGCTGGTGGCACTATCCAGCAGACCCAGGAGATCGCCGGAGCGCTGCATTCGGTAAACCCCATTGCACTGGGGGCAGGCCCCGATGTTTTTGGTGAAAACAAGCGCTGCAATACGCTAATAAAAAGCAACAAAATAGGCACCTACTGCTTTAGCGAAGTGGGTGCATTCGGGGTAGGTTCCATCATCAACACCAAAACGGCGGGTGCTGTGAAAAAGATGGAGGAGAAAGGCTACTTTAAGTTCGGCGGCTCCACTGTCGTGGTTGTGTTTGAACCAGGCCAGGTCGAATTCAGCGCAGATCTCATCGCCAACAGCGCCAGGGGGTGCGAAACTCTTGTTAAGGTAGGACAACCGCTGGCAAAAGCAATCCGCTAGGCCTTTGGCGGGATCGAATAGGTCATGGTAGAGCGTGCCACCAATTTGTCAGAGCCGGCCGAGAACATATGCACGTCCCCCACGGCCAAGGTACGCCCCAGTTTTAACAACTGGCCCTTGGCAACAATGTCCCTGCCCGCCTCTGGTTTGCGCATGAAATCGAGCGAGCAATTGGTGGTGACCGCCAGCGCCTCGCGCCCAAGGCGCGACAAAACCAACGCGTAGACGGTGACATCCGCCAGGGCAAACATCGACGGCCCCGAAACCGTACCACCGGGGCGCAGATGCCGCTCGGCCACTTTCAGCCGCATGGTGATGCCCGCGTCCGACAGCGCGTCCACGGCAAAATCATCTGCCACTTGTGGAAAAATTTCGGCCATATAGGTCTCAAGACCCGTCACGTCGAATGCCAAACCCATGCTTTTCCTCTCCTCACTTGCAGCCTAGTGTTCACCCGGAACCCTAGAGGAGAGCAAGATGGCAATTCTGGAACGTGACGACACAGGCGCTGTAGCGCATCTGCGGATGAATGCCCCCGAGCGGCTGAATGCGCTGTCAGATGAGATGCTGGCAGCCCTGCAGGCGCAGATTGACAGCCTGAAAGACGACACCACAATCAAGGCGGTGATCCTCTCCGGCAATGGCAAGGCCTTTTGCGCCGGGCACGACATTCGACAGATGACAGCGGGTCGCGCTGCTGAGGACAAGGGAAAGTCCTATTTCGAGGGCCTGTTTTCCCGCTGCACATCGGTGATGCTGGGACTGCAACGCCTGCCCCAACCGGTGATCGCACAGGTACATGGCATCGCAACAGCTGCGGGCTGTCAGCTTGTGGCCTCCTGTGATCTGGCCGTGGCCTCTGATGACTGCCGCTTTGGCGTCAATGGCGTCAATATCGGCCTGTTTTGCTCAACGCCTATGGTGGCCCTATCGCGCAATATCCCCCGCAAACACGCCTTTGAGCTGCTGACCACCGGTGATTTCATGACAGCCGCGCGGGCAGCCGAGCTGGGCCTGATCAACCGCGCCGTGGCCGCAGACCAGCTAGAGGGTGAGACCCGCGCCCTGGCTGATAAGATCGCGTCCAAACTGGGTGCCGCAGTCAAGGTCGGAAAAGAGGCCTATTACACCCAGCTGCACATGCCCATTGAGGAGGCCTATGCCTATACCAGTACGGTCATCGTCGAGAACCTGATGCAGCGTGACACGATCGAAGGTATGGCGGCCTTTGTAGAAAAACGTGCCCCCGATTGGAAAAAATCCTGAATTTATCGAAAATTTTAGGCTTTGTTTACTATTTGACACGTATTGTTTCTCTATCAGGCCTTTTAATCGAGGCAAGATAATGGCAAAGATTGGGCACGGGTTTCGACCCGGACACAATTTGGGCCGCTGAAGCGGAAGGTCCCTCCAACCGGGAATCTCTCTCCCCGGGTGACATTCCCGCTCAGCGGCCCCAAATTCCCCTCCCACGCGCAGATTAGACCTCAACTCGGGCTTTGCCTGGGCTCAAAACCCCCTAAATTTGGCGCATTGATTCACCTCCAGAAACAATGCTTGCATGGTCGCATGATTGTTTCCCTTGCCCCCGTTAGGCTGCAAGGTCTGGCTATTACGCTTGTGCAAGCTGACTGTGCCCTCTTTCGCCCAATTGTTGCCACAATCCGGCCCCTGCAATATTGCCTAAGCGCGCGCTCTGCCCTATTTGCCCCTCATGACAGAGACATTACATATCGTGGGCGGCGGCATGGCCGGGTCCGAAGCAGCCTGGCAGGCTGCGCACATGGGCGTAAAAGTGGTTATCCACGAGATGCGGCCAAAGGTGGAAACCTTTGCCCATCAGACCGGCAATCTTGGCGAGATGGTCTGCTCCAATTCCTTCCGCTCGGATGATGACGAGCAAAACGCCGTCGGGTTGCTGCATTGGGAAATGCGCGCCGCAAATGGCCTGATTATGGCCGCGGCAGAAACACACCGCCTGCCCGCCGGCGGAGCACTCGCGGTGGACCGCGAACCGTTTGCCGAAACGGTAACCGCCAGGCTAAAGGCCCATCCCAATATCTCGGTCTCGTATGAAGAGATCACCAGCCTGCCAGAAGAGGGGCACTGGATCTTTGCTACCGGGCCTTTGACCTCGGGCACACTTGGCCAGGCTATTCAGGCGGAAACCGGCGCCGAAGCGCTGGCGTTTTTTGATGCGATTGCGCCAATCCTCTATGCCGAAAGCATTGATATGTCGCAGGCCTGGATGCAGTCGCGCTATGACAAGGGCGAGACCGAAGAAGAGCGCACCGCCTATCTCAACTGCCCGATGACCAAAGACCAATACGAGGCCTTTATCGACGCTCTGCTGGCGGCGGAGAAAACCGAATTCCACGAAGGCGAGACCGCAGGCTATTTTGACGGCTGTCTGCCGATCGAAGTCATGGCCGAACGGGGGCGCGAAACCCTGCGTTTTGGCCCGATGAAGCCGGTTGGCCTGACCAATCCGCATCAGCCGGACGTCAAAGCCTACGCCGTGGTACAGCTGCGGCGCGACAACGCGCTTGGCACCCTGTTCAACATCGTCGGCTTCCAGACCAAAATGAAATACGGCGCGCAAACCGAAGTGTTAAAGATGATCCCGGGACTGGAAAACGCCAGCTTTGCCCGGCTTGGCGGCATCCATCGCAACACCTTCCTGAACTCTCCTACCTTGCTCGACGCTGAGATGCGGCTGAAATCAAAGCCACATCTGCGCTTTGCCGGGCAGATCACCGGTGTTGAGGGCTATGTCGAAAGTGCCGCCATGGGGCTGCTGGCAGGCCGGATGGCGGCGGCTGAGATCCTGGGGCAAGAGTTGCCGCAGGTGCCACAGGACAGCGCCATGGGGGCCTTGATCCATCACATCACCGGCGGTGCCGAGGCCAAGACCTTTCAGCCGATGAATGTGAACTTTGGTCTGTTCCAACCCGTGGACGGATTAAAAGGCGGGCGGCGCGGCCGCAAAGATCGCTACAAGGCCTACACGGATCGTGCCAAACAGGCCTGGACCACCTGGCTGGAAAACTTCTCCTGAGCCCAATGAGGAGGCAAAACACGTGACTTTTATCACCCGCTTTGCCCCCTCGCCCACCGGCCCGTTGCACCTGGGCCATGCCTATTCCGCCTTGCTGGCGTATGACATGGCTCTGGCCGAAGGCGGTGAATTCCTTTTGCGGATCGAAGACATCGACCAATCCCGCGCAAGACCTCAGTGGGAACAGCAGATTTACGACGATCTGCACTGGCTGGGAGTGCGCTGGCCACAGCCTGTGATGCGCCAATCAGATCGCACCGAGCTCTACAAAAACGCCCTGTTGAGGCTGGCAGAGATGGGCCTTCTCTTTCCTTGCTGCTGCAAGCGCGCCGAGATTGAACTGGCGGCCTCTGCACCGCAAGAAGGCGTTCCCCGCTTTGGGGCGGACGGACTGATCTATCCGGGAACCTGCCGCTGGCGAAAAATCGGACATGCAGCATCAAATGATGTCCTCCGTCTGAACATGACCAAGGCCCTCGCCTGTTCTCAGGTTCCAGAACAACTGACGTGGCATGAAACCGGACAAGGCAGAAACAGCACGCAAAGCTATCCAACAGCAGATCTGTTGCGCGATGCGGGGGACGTCATTCTTCGCAGAAGAGGCATGGATGCCTCTTACCATCTGTCTGTGGTCCTGGACGATGCTGCGCAAAACGTCAGCCACGTCGTACGGGGCGCCGACCTGGAAGAAGCAACCCCCATTCACGTTCTGTTGCAGAATTTATTAGGCCTGCCCACGCCTATCTATCGCCACCATCGCCTGATCCGCGATGACACGGGCAAACGTCTCGCCAAACGCGACGACGCACGCGCCATCGCCAAGTACCGAAGCGATGGGGCCTCACCTCAGGATATCCGCGCCCTGGTCGGCCTCGCCTGATGGCTTCACATTTCCACAAATGATCCCGCCAAAGACGGCGGTGACCTCTTTTCCTTTGTCCCGGTGGGCCACGCAGTCCCTAGACCAGTGGCTGCATCAACTCTTGCTCTTCACCGTCGCGCACAGCGGTGTAAAAACAGCTGCGCCGGTTGGTGTGGCAGGCCGGGCCCACCTGTTGCACCACTGCCAGCAGGCAATCACGGTCACAGTCCAGGCGTAGATCGACCAGAGTTTGCACATGGCCAGAGCTCTCGCCCTTGACCCAAAAAGACTGACGTGAGCGGGACCAATAGGTCACCTTGCCGCTCTCCAGCGTCTTTGCAACGCTTGCAGCATTCATCCACGCCATCATCAAAACCTCACCACTTGCCTCATCCTGCGCAATACACGGGATCAGACCGGCGGCATCGTATTTCAGGCTATCGGGAGAAAAAGACATAGGAAAACCCTTTTGCATCTGGCATCTGCGTCCTATGTATGGGGAAGATATCCCAAGGGAAAGCCCGAGGTAGCCTATGTCCAGCGAAACTGATCTGATCAAACTCTATTCCTCGCGCATTTTGGCGCTGGCTGCGGACATTCCCCATCTTGAACGGCTGGAAAACCCGGACGCCACCGCAAAAAAGCGCGCGCCGCTTTGCGGGTCGACCGTGACTGTCGACCTCAAAATTCACGAGGGACGCATCGCCGCCTTTGGTCAGGATGTAAAAGCCTGCGCCCTGGGACAGGCTGCTGCTTCGGTGGTTGCTCAAAACATCCTTGGCCGCTCTCTGGAGGAGGTCGAAACGGCGCGCGATGCGTTGAAAGCCATGCTGACAGCCGACCAGCCCGCCCCCAAAGCGCCCTTTGCAGATTTGGAAGTTCTTATTCCTGCACGGGAATTTAAGAACCGCCATGCCTCGATCCTGCTTTGCCTGGAGGCAACTCTGGAAGCGTTTAGGGCCGCATCGCAGGCAAATTGCGCTTAACCTCACTTTTATCTTAATCAAATATAACAGACCCGTTGTAAGTGAACGGGTTAAAAAATGCAGTCACATCCCTCCCAGCAGGACGCACCAGCGACCGACGCTATCGCTCCGCCTAAGTCTGACCAGTTGCCAACGGCAAACAGTCAGAAACTCGATCAGCTCGCGCAGGTTTCCTCTCAGCTTGGCTTTGAGATTGTAGACATTGCCGGCTTCCTGGATGTGATTGACCAAAAATCACAAAACCAGCTTTCGGCCCTTCAGTCGCTGACCACCCAGGCAGATCGGGTGACAGCCTCCAACGGTCAGGTGCTCGACACCATTCAGGCCGTCTCGGTCGCGACGCAAGAGACGCTGCACTCGGTGCAGACCTCTGTCCAATTCGTGCGCGACAGCAGCGGGCGAAGCCAGGAAGTGGCCGAATGGGTAAACGATCTGGAAAATCGCACCGAACAGATCGGTGAGACCGTGGATGCCGTACGCAAGAACAACGACATCATTACCAACATCGCGGCACAGGTGAATATCCTCGCGATCAACGCCAAGATTGAAGCCAGCCGGGCCGGAGATGCGGGCCGCGGCTTTGCGGTGGTGGCCGAGGCGATCAATGATCTAGCGAAACGTACCCAGACCGCTGCAAAGGAAATTGACCAAAATATCAAAAACCTTTCAAACTGGGTGACCAGCCTGCATGATGAAACTGTTGAGGTTTCGCGCTCAGCCGACCAAATCCTGGGTCAAGCGCGCGAAACCGACAACTCCCTGGCAAACATCGAAGAAAAAGCCACCGCAGTGAATTCCCAAACCGGACGGATCCTGAGCGAAGCCGCACAGGTCAAAGACGCCGTCAGCAGCTTTGCGCCCAATATCAATCGCATTGGTAAATCGGTGAAGGAAACCACCACAGGAATTCACGAAACCCACACCCGTGTTGAAAACCTCATAGCCTCCTCTGAACAACTGGTTCAGGGCACCGTCGCATTGGGCGGGCAGTCAACCGACAAGAAATTCATCTCATATGTCACCACAATAAGTGAACAGGTCGGCGACATCTTTGAGCGCGCTTTGGCCAGTGGGAAAATCAGCTCTGACGCGTTGTTTGACAAGACCTACCGCCCCATTCCCGGCAGCAATCCAGAGCAATATACCACCGGGTTCTTATCCCTCACAGATGCCATGCTGCCGCCCATTCTGGAAGCGGCGCTCGACTTTGATCCCCGGGTGGCCTTTTGCGCCGCGATCGATACCAACGGGTTCCTGCCGACCCACAACAAGATATTTTCCCACCCCCAAGGCCCTGATCCGGAATGGAATACTGCCAATTGCCGCAACAGACGCATCTTTGATGACCGGGTGGGACTGAAGGCTGGCCGCAACTCAGAAGCCTTTTTGATGCAGGTCTATCGTCGGGATATGGGCGGAGGGAATTTTGTTATGATGAAAGACCTCTCAGTCCCCGTTTACGTCGCCTCACGTCATTGGGGCGGCATTCGTATGGGCATTAAATCCTGACACACAGCCAGGTGAAAGACACAGGCATTGTTTCGGGCAACAAAAGCCTCGGCAAAAAAAAGGCCGCCACACATCCGGGCAGATGGTGGCGGCAGGCAATGCGTCGCTATGTGGGGTCCAGGTACGCTTCCCGGTTTTTAGGCGAAACCGGGAGGAAACAGTACAGGCGGGAATTCCTCATCAGGTCGGGACAGGATGTAAGCGCACCCGGCACAACGACAGCAGGCAGAAGGTTCAAAATATCTCGGGGTAAGGGGATCAGCCTATAAAAAGCCTGGCAGATGCAAGGCTACAACCAGCATGACGATCAGGGAGGCTGCTCCAAGAGCATCCTGCAAAAGGGTGGATTGGGTATTCTGCAGGGTTGTCTTCAGTTGTATAATCATGGCTTGGGCCTCCACTACTCTCTGTCGGTTGTTTTGATCTTAACTCACTGCTCTTTGTCAGTTTTGTTGCACCTTTGTTCTCATTTTACGCCAGCCCTGTAAAGAACTTTTTGAGAACATTTGCGAACTTTTTAAAACACCCCAGAGGAACAAGAGAGAGCAAAGACGTCAACCCACTGAAATTAAACGAATAGCCTGATCCTGTTTCATCAACCAAAGAAGAACACGCGCAGCCTGGCCCCGCGCAGAGATCAGTCCCGGGTCTGTGGTCAACAAAGCCCGTGCATCACTCTGTGCCACAGCCATCAATGGGGCCTGGCGCTCAAGATCGGCGATATGAAACCTCGGCAGACCCGACTGCGCAGTCCCAATCACATCGCCTGCGCCGCGCATCTGCAAATCGGTCTCCGAGATCTTAAAGCCATCTTCGCTTTCCCGCAGCACCTCAAGGCGGCGGCGACCGCCCTCTGACAGCGGTGCCTGATACATCAGCAGACAGGTAGATTCTGCACTGCCGCGCCCCACCCGGCCGCGCAACTGATGCAGCTGCGCGAGGCCAAATATTTCGGCCCGCTCGATCACCATAATAGAGGCATTGGGCACGTTCACACCGACCTCAATCACCGTTGTCGCCACCAAAACCTTTGTTTGCCCCCGTTGAAAAGACGCCATTGCCGCATCTTTCTCTGCATGAGGCATCTGACCATGCACGAGGCCAACAACATCCTCGCCCAGAATGGCCCGCAGATGTTTAAACCGCTCCTCTGCCGCAATCAGATCCATCACCTCAGATTCACCAACCAGCGGACAGACCCAATAGCATTGCCTGCCTTCCGCAATCGCCCGGCGCAGATGGTCAACCACCTCGTCCATGCGCTCGGTGCTGAGAACGGCAGTTTTGATGGGCTTTCGCCCCGGTGGCTTCTCATCCAGCACCGAGACGTCCATATCGCCATATTGCGCCAGTGCCAGCGAGCGCGGGATCGGCGTGGCGGTCATCACCAGAACATCGGCACCTTTGCCCTTTTCCGCCAGCTCCATCCGCTGTCGCACCCCAAACCGATGCTGCTCATCGACAATGGCAAGACGCAACTGCTGAAAGACAACATCCTGCTGGAACACGGCATGGGTGCCAACAAGGATCTGTATGTCGCCCGCCGCAAGAGCCGCCAGTTTAGCCCGGCGTTCTGCCCCTTTGTCACGTCCGGTGAGCAGCTCAAGAACAACACCAGCCTCCTCGGCCAGCGGGCGCAGACCTTCCAGATGTTGCTGCGCCAGGATCCCCGTTGGGGCCATCATCACCCCCTGCCCGCCAGCCTCGACCGCGACCAGCAGCGCCATAAAGGCAACCAGTGTTTTTCCTGATCCTACATCGCCTTGCAGCAATCTGTTCATCCGCTTGTCAGCGGCCATATCGGCAGAAATTTCCTCAACTGCCCTGGTCTGGGCATTGGTCGGACGATACGGTAGTGCGGCCAGAACACGCGACTGTAATCGGCCAGTTGCCTGGCTGACAATGCCGCGTGATTTGCGTTCGACCTGCCGTGCCAGCGCCAGAGTCAGCTGATGCGCAAACAGCTCATCATAGGCCAGACGGGTGCGCGCCGGAGCATCTGGGGACACCTCGTCCAGCCCCTGCGGGCTATGGGCCGCAACCAGCGCCGCTTGCCAGCCCGGCCATCCCTCGCGCTTCACTTGTGCGGCGTCAATCCACTCGGAAAGGTCTGGCAATTTTTCAAGGGCGCTGTGCACAGCTTTGGTCATGGTCTTCTGCGTCACTCCATGGGTCAGGGGATAGACCGGCTCATACTCGGGAATGTCATCAGCTTCAGCCAAAGGAAGCATATGGTCCGGGTGCACCATCTGGGCCAAACCATCAAACAGCTCGACCTTGCCCGAGACCAGACGCCGCGCGCCTTCTGGGCATTGTGCCTCCAGGTAGCGGCTGCGGCCATGAAAGAATACCAGTTGAAATTCAACCTCTTGGTCGCTGACGTTAATCCTGTATGCGCCGCCTCGGTTGCGCGCAGGCTGATGGCTGCCGATGGTGACCTCTACGGTGGCAATTGCAGGCAGGTCCAGCCCTTGAATGCTATCGCGCCGCCGACGA
Source organism: Phaeobacter sp. SH40 (assembly GCA_965641885.1). GTDB lineage: Bacteria > Pseudomonadota > Alphaproteobacteria > Rhodobacterales > Rhodobacteraceae > Pseudophaeobacter. The sequence goes on from OZ282574.1 coordinate 2,320,810, forward strand.
TCCAGCACCGAATGCGGCAGTGAAAACGCCAGATCCCGGGGGGTCTCCAGCCCGATCTGCGCCAGGCTCTGCGCCGTTTTTGGCCCCACGCCTTTCAGAGTTTCAGCATCCGCAAACAGCGGGAACAGGATTTCCGGGCGCCCGCTCATAGGGCCGCAATCTCAGCCAGCCAGCCGTCCTCATCCAAAATCCGCACCCCGAGATCCTGCGCCTTTTTCTCCTTTGACCCGGCTCCAGGTCCAGCCACCAGAATGTCGGTCTTTTTGGACACAGACCCAGAAACCTTAGCCCCCAGGGCCTCGGCGCGGGCCTTGGCCTCATCGCGGGTCATTTTCTCAAGCTTGCCGGTGAAAACAACCGTCAGGCCTGCGACCGGGCTTTGCTGCGCCGGAGCCGCCGGGGCCTCGATCCTGAGGTGTTGCACCAGATCATCCAGCACAGCGCGTTCCTGTGTGTTGGCCAGCGCATCGCTCAGCGACAGGCCCACGGTGGCGCCGATCCCATCGATACCAATCAGATCCTCCCAGGCATCACGGGCCTCTGCCGGCACCTCGCACAGCGCAATCGCGGCATCGCGCTGTTCTTTGATTCGGCCGCGGCGGCCTTCACTCGAGGCGGCTTGCCGTTCGCGATCTTCGGCAATATCCGCTGCTCGATAGGCAATTGCGGCTGGCCGGGCCACGTCCAGTGCTGTGGTCAGATCGGGCCAGGTGCCATAGTGCAGCGCCAGATCCTTGCCTGCGACCTCACCTACATGACGGATCCCAAGCGCAAAGATCATGCGCCCAAGCGGGATGCTGCGCTTTTCCTCGATTGCGGCAAAGAGATTGGTCGCACTTTGGTCGCCCCAACCGGGACGGTTTTTCAGCTTAACAAAATTTGCGGCGTCACGTTCCGCCAAGCGGTAAATATCCACAGGCGTACGGATCGCCAGATCCGGATCCTCGTAAAACATCTCCAGCTGTTTCGCCCCAAGCCCCTCAATATCAAAGGCCTTGCGAGATACAAAGTGTTTCAGTTTTTCAATGGCTTGCGCCGGACATATCACGCCGCCTGTGCAGCGACGCACCGCGTCGCCCTCTTCGCGTACAGCCGCGCTGCCACATTCGGGGCAAAGATCAGGAAACACAAATTCAACGGCATCCTCGGGACGTTTGGCAAGATCAACATCAGCGACCTTGGGAATGACATCACCGGCGCGGTAGATCTGCACCCAGTCGCCAATGCGGATGTCCTTGCCGCCGCGAATAACCTGCCCTTTGGAATCCAGCCCGGCAATGTAGTCCTCATTGTGCAGCGTTGCATTTGACACCACGACCCCACCCACAGTGACCGGAGCAAGCCGCGCCACCGGGCTGAGCGCTCCGGTGCGGCCAACCTGAATGTCGATGCCTTCAAGACGGGTCCAGGCCAGCTCTGCCGGAAACTTATGCGCAATGGCCCAACGCGGCGTGGTAGAGCGAAAGCCAAGCCGCTCTTGCAGCGCCATGTCATCCACTTTGTATACAACGCCATCAATGTCATAGCCCAGGGTCGCGCGCTGCTCTTCAATCAGGCGGTACTGTGCGATCATCTCGGTGACCGAGGCGCAAAGCCGCGTCAAAGGGTTGGTCTGAAATCCCAGATCCTTAAGCCGATGAATGGCCGCGGTCTGTGTTTCAGCCAGCGGCTCTGACAGCTCTCCCCAGCTATAGGCGAAAAAGCGTAAAGGGCGCGCGCGGGTGATTTCGGCATCCAGCTGCCGCAACGACCCCGCAGCGGCATTACGCGGATTGGCAAAGATCTTGCCGCCACGTTCACCATGACGCGCGTTCAACGCGGCAAAATCCACATGCGCCATATAGACTTCGCCACGCACCTCCAAAACAGAGGGTGCGCCCACCAGCTGTTGCGGAATATCGGCAATGGTACGGGCATTTTCCGTTACATTTTCGCCGGTTGAGCCATCTCCCCGTGTGGCAGCCTGGATCAGGCGTCCATTTTCATATCGCAAGGACAGGGACAGACCATCAATTTTCGGCTCGGCCGTAAAGGCAAGTGGTTCGCTCTTTGGCCGCCCCAGATAGGTGCATATGCTGCGCACAAAATCGGAAACATCCGAATCCTGAAAGGCATTGCCCAGAGACAGCATGCGATGCGCGTGCCGGATCTTGCCAAACCCAGAGGTAACCGGCGCCCCGATGACCTCCAATTGCGTCGCATCTTCCTGCAGCGCGGGAAAAGCGTCAGCCAGGGCACGATACCGCTGCTTTGCGGCATCATAGGCGGCATCGCTCAGAACCGGTGCGTCATCCTGATGATAGGCCTGATCCGCAGCAGCCAGCTGGGTTTGCAGCGACAGAAACTCCGCTCGCGCCTGGTCCAATGAGAGGTCATTTGGATTTTGTGTCTGAGATTGTTGCACGCGCAGCTCCCGTCCTGATCTGACTTCAGGTGATAGGCTGCAGCTTGCCTCAGGTCCAGAGAGAGGCACTCAGGAAACAGAAGAACGGACCGGAAAAAACATAAAAAAACCCGCCGGAGCGGGGTTCTTCTTGTTGGAACAGTGGGCACGAGTTAACCAAAATGTCACTATTTGAACATCGACTTGAAAGTAGCGAACCCGGCAAGGGTTCGCTCACAGTCATTTACGGTTTAAGGCGCAATGATCAGAAGTTATCGCCTCAGGCTCCTACAGCCAGACGGTGACCACCGGACATCTGATCATCCTGCGGGTCCCGCAGAACATAGCCCCGGCCCCAAACGGTTTCGATGTAGTTGTCACCACCGGTCGCTGTGCTCAGCTTTTTGCGTAGTTTACAGATGAACACGTCGATGATTTTCAGCTCAGGCTCATCCATACCGCCATAAAGATGGTTCAGGAACATCTCTTTGGTCAGAGTTGTGCCCTTACGCAGGCTCAGCAGCTCAAGCATTTGATATTCTTTGCCGGTGAGATGCACAGTCTTGCTGTCCACTTCAACAGTTTTAGCATCCAGGTTAACCGCAATTTTGCCGGTCTTGATAATCGACTGAGAGTGTCCCTTGGAGCGTCGGATGATCGCGTGGATCCGGGCCACCAGCTCTTCACGATGGAACGGTTTGGTAAGATAGTCATCGGCACCAAAACCGAAGCCTTTGATTTTGTTCTCGGTATCGTCGGCACCGGACAGGATGAGGATCGGCGTCTCAATGCGTGCCATACGCAATTGACGCAGGACTTCGTGTCCGTTCATGTCGGGCAGTCCTAGATCCAGCAGGATCAGGTCATAGTCGTAGAGTTTCGCGAGATCGATCCCTTCCTCGCCCAGATCCGTCGAATAGACGTTCAGGTTTGCATGGGTCAGCATCAGCTCAATGCTTTTTGCTGTAGTAGGATCATCCTCGACCAGAAGAATGCGCATGGGTATGTCTCCGCCTGTAACTGTTTCCCTTAGGTTGCGTTAACCCTGATGGAAAAAGGTTAATGGCCCGTTACCATAATCGTTAATTATCAACTTTGACTCAAGTCTTGTCCAGTATTGCCCCTCCGTTTTACCGGTATTCTTTCAGTCTCGTGGTCTTCAGCGCCTCTTCACCGTGATCCGCGACAGCCGCAATCCAACTTCTGAACTCCTCTTCGCTGAGCCCATAACGCCGCAGTGCCTCGGTTTGCGGCAGCAGCCCATAGAGCACGCCACGCACAACTGCAGCTTTGCGTGAGGCAACCCACCTTCGGGTGGTCTCGGGCGGCAGATCTGCCCGGGTCATCGTCGAGCCATCCGGCAAGGTCACTGCGCGTGGCCCTTCAACTTTTTTCAGAAACATGCCTTTACCCTTGTTCGACAATTATTTTGCTGGTCTGCAACAGCATTTACCCAGTCTAATTAAAGACGCGTGAACCTGCCCCTTGAGAGTCTGTAGGATTTTCATATATTCTGCGAAGCTTGCCCCCTTTATCTGAGGATTTGCCTTATGGCGCTGGATATCGACACTTCACTCAACTCACTTGGCTTTGCCAAACCTCCCTCGGAAACCCGTGTGGTGGTGGCCATGTCCGGGGGCGTCGACAGCTCCGTCGTCGCCGCATACCTTTCGGACCAAGGCTATGATGTGGTTGGTGTGACCCTGCAGCTCTATGATCATGGGGCTGCCCTGGCCAAAAAGGGGGCCTGCTGCGCCGGCATTGATATTCACGACGCCCGCCGGGTCGCCGAAGAGCGCGGCTTCCCTCACTATGTGCTTGATTATGAAAACATATTTAAAGACGCCGTGATTGACGAGTTTGCCGACAGCTATCTGGCTGGCGCAACACCCGTGCCCTGCATTCGGTGCAATGAGCGGGTCAAATTCAAGGATTTGCTGGAAACAGCGCGCGATCTTGAGGCCGATTGCATGGCCACGGGTCACTATATTCAACGCAAAATGGGCCCCAATGGCGCCGAGCTGCACAGCGCAGAAGACGCCAACCGCGACCAATCTTACTTTCTGTTTTCGACAAAACCAGATCAGTTGGATTTTCTGCGTTTTCCCCTCGGGCATCTGCCGTCAAAAGATGCGACTCGCGAAATGGCGACAAAATATGGACTTTCGGTTGCCGATAAACCTGACAGCCAGGACATCTGCTTTGTCCCAGATGGAAACTATACCAGTGTAATCGAGAAATTGCGTCCAGGTGCGGCCGAACCCGGCGAGATCGTACACGCGGACGGACGAGTCTTGGGAACCCATACGGGTGTCATCCATTACACCATCGGCCAGCGCCGTGGCCTTGGCATCGGCGGGCTTACTGACCCTCTGTATGTGGTACGGCTGGACGTCGATAAAAAGCAGGTCATCGTTGGCCCAAAAGAGCTGCTGGCCACCCGGACCATCCCCGTGCGCGAAATCAACTGGCTGGGGGATGAGCCGTTTGACAGTCGTGCGGAATGGCATGTCATGGTCAAAGTGCGCTCAACCCGTCCGCCGCGCGAAGCCATTATTCGCCCGCTGTCTGCCACGACAGCCGAGGTTGAGCTTTTGACCCCAGAGGAAGGCGTCTCACCGGGACAGGCCTGTGTTTTCTATGAGACGGGCAACAGCCGAATCTTTGGCGGCGGCTGGATCTGGCGCGGCTACTAAGCGTCACCGACGTAACGATTCGAAAAACAAACGTCAGAGGCGGGCAAGAACCGCCCTGGCGGCGCGCAGGCCCGGGGCCTCGCCGCTTTGGCCCAGCCGCTGCATCGTCACAGCCATGGCCGCCTTTTGCAAATCCGGCGCCGCTGCGACCTCTATCAGCTGGCGGGCTATGTTTTCGGCCGTGCAGTCCGGGCCAAGGCATTCTGGCACCACGCGTGTCTCACTGACCAGATTAACCAATGTGACCGTGTCGACCAGCGCCATGTGCTTCATGATCTGCCAGGTCAGCCACTGAAACCGATAGGCAATCACCATAGGCGTTGCGGCGGCTGCCAGCTCTAGAGAGACCGTTCCAGAGGCCGCAAGGGCCAGGTCCGAGGCGGAAAAGGCGGCGCGTTTGTAGGAGGCAAAGACCTCAGGGTCATGCGCCGCGGGATCCAAAAACAGCGTATTTTCAGGCCAGTCTGCCTCAGAGGAGCGCACCTGTGCGGCCACAGGAGCAGCACAGGGCACGACAACGCAGTGCTCAGGATATTTATGTTGAAACGCTTGCAGGGCCGCGCCAAAAACCGGAGCAAGCCGGGCCACTTCTGATCGTCTCGAGCCCGGCAAGGCCAGCACCAGCTGGGCCTTGCCTAGGTCAAATTTGGCGCGGAAAGCCGCGATCTCAGCAGCAGTCGCCTGCGGCTCGGCCACCACCGGATGGCCGACAAAATCACACTCCATGCCCGCGGCTTCCATATATGGAGGCTCAAAGGGCAAAAGAGCCAGAACATGATCGACGCTTTGGGCCATTTTCGCCGCCCGCTTGGGACGCCAGGCCCAGACGGAGGGCGCGACATAGTGGACGGTGCGTATATCACTGGAGGCTTTGACCAGTGCTGCAACCCGCAATGAGAAATCCGGGCTGTCGATGGTGATCACAACATCCGGGCGCATGGCAAGCACTGCATCAGCCGTCTGTTGAATGCGGCGTTTCAGATGGCGGTACTTCGGCAGCACCTCAGCGATGCCCATAATCGAAAGTTCTTGCATCGCAAAGAGCGACTGCAGCCCCTCGGCCTGCATGCACGCGCCGCCGACCCCCTGAAAGACCACATCAGGGCGCAGCGTTTTCAACCCCTGCATCAGGGCCCCACCCAGCCTGTCCCCCGAGGGCTCCCCTGCCAGAATAAACACCTTTAGGCCCTTGCGGGCTGTCCCGATGACCTCTCCAGCAGGATCCGAAGAGAGGTTCACGAAGCCCGCAACCATAGGAACAGACCCAAACGATCACAGGCAGCAATCACCTTTTCCTGCTCCAGCACAATGACGCCCCCCGCCTCAAGCACAATCCCCGAAAGCCCAGCCGCTGCGGCCAGCTCAACGGTTTGGGGTCCAATGGCAGGCAGATCAGCGCGCCGGTCCTGGCCCTGTTTGGGGGCCTTGAACAGCAGACCACCCTGGCCATCGGGACGCGCCGCAAGGCTCTGGAGCATCCAGTTGGTGCCAAAAATATTTTCAACTGCAATGGCCTGACGGGCCCGAACAGCGCAGGCCTGACCGATGTCTGCTGCACTCATGGCAGCGACCACTTCGGCCCCGCGCAGGGCATCGGCTTTGTCCAGCTCTCCCGGATGCACCTGAGTCGTGATCCCTTCGGACATCAACAGATCCGGCGCCACCTCATGGGCGGCGCGCAGCGAAAACCCAGCCTGCTCGATCAGCTCCATCACGGCCCGCAAGGCGCCATCATCGCCCGACCCAAGTGCGGCTTGAATGACGGGAACCAGCGGCAGAGTTGCCGCGTCAATGGCAGATGGGTCAACCGGAGGGCGCGTCACAGCACCAGCGAGGCAAACCTCTGTCACGCCAGCCGATTTCAACCTGGTGAAAAAACTGCCCAGATGCTCGATGCGAAAGGAAATTTCAGCATCAACGCAGTCGGGCTCGGAGCCTTCCATGGCGCAGATCAGGGGGCGTTTGGACAGCCGGTCTGCCACCTCTTTTGGCAACAGACCTGTCCCGGCAATCACAGCAAGCATGGTGTTACGCTCCTGGCGTCAGGAAAGACCGGTCTGTCTCACCGGTGATAAAGGCAACAATCTCTGCCACATAGGGGCTTTCGGTCTCATCGCCCAGGCGACGCGCCCGTTCCTGAAAGGTGCCATCACCCTGCGCCAGCATCTGAAAGGCGGCGCGCAGGGCTGTGATGTCAGACCGGGTGACACCGCGACGTTTCAATCCAACCAGATTAAGCCCGTCGAGCCCGCCACGTGGCGCCTGCACCAGACCATAGGGGATGACATCATTGGTCACCATGGTGACAGCGCCGATGATTGCGCCGCGACCGATACGCACCCATTGGTGAATGCCAGACAGGCCGCCAATAATTACATCGTCCTCCAGCACGCAGTGGCCGGCCACAGCTGCAGAGTTCACCACGATTACCCGGTCGCCAACAATGGCATCATGGGCAATATGGCATCCCGCCATAAAGAGCCCGTCGTCGCCAATGCGCGTCACACCACCACCGCCTTCGGTGCCGGCATTGACCGTGACATGTTCGCGAATGCGATTGCGCTGACCAATAACTGTGCGGCTTTTCTCGCCCTGAAATTTGAGATCCTGCGGGATCTCGCCGATCACAGCAAAGGAAAACACTACGGTGTCATCGCCAATTTCGCAGTCACCGGTCACAACCACATGCGACTTCAGCGTCACCCGCTCTCCCAGCACAACCTCGGGGCCAATGTGGCAAAAGGGGCCAATCTGACAGCCGTTGCCGATCTTGGCGCCCTCTTCGATCACCGCGCTAGGATGGATCACAGCACTGGGATGACTCTGGCTCATCTCTCTCAATCCTTTTGCACGTCGACCATGGCGGTAAACTCAGCCTCGGCGGCAACTTCACCCTCGACCGTGGCAACACCTTTGAACTTAAAGATCTTGCCGCCGGCCTTGCCGCGCAAGATCTCGACGTTCATTTCCAGCACATCGCCAGGGATAACCTTGCGGCGGAATTTGCATTTGTCGATGTTCATGAAATAAATCAGCAAATCGGTATCGATCATATCCATACCAACACCCAGCATGACGCCAGCTGTCTGCGCCATCGCCTCGATTATGGTGACACCAGGCATGATGGGCGCACCCGGGAAATGCCCCTGGAAATGCGGCTCGTTCATGGTCACGTTCTTGATGCCACGCGCCGAGCTAATGCCGTTGATATCCAGTACTTTGTCGACCAGCAAAAACGGGTAGCGGTGCGGCAGGATCCGCTGGATCAGGTGAATGTCGGCGCTTTTCAGCTCAGCGGTCATGGCGGATATCCTGTGATTGAGAGATTTGCGCTGTCAGTATCAACTGGACGCATTTTGAGCAAGCTTTCGGCTCGCTATTGCTCGCCTGGTGCCTGCGAGACCCCGCGGCCATCGCCAAGCACCTTGTCGATACGGGAAATGGCCAATTCGGTGATATCGACCACATCAGCACTGAGAAAAACGGTAGAGTGATCCAGGATGGCCCCTGCCCCGGTTTCGCGCATGATTTGCTCCAGAACCGGCAGCGAGGCGGCAAAGAATTCGCGCCGGGCAACTTCACCGATCCGGCTGATGTCGCGCAATTTCAAATCCTGCGTCGACCGGGTTTCCTGAACTTTATGGTCAAATGCGTCTGCCAGAGTTCGGAATGCCGTGACCTCCATCGCGCGGCGGCGTTGGGTGAGGTCCTGCTCTTCGGCCCGCAGCTCGGCTTCGATATTACGGTTTTCCGCTGTCAGCACGGCCCCTTCCGCCTCGATCTCCTGCGCAACCCGCTTGCCAAATGCGCTTTCAGAAAACAAACGGTCTGGCTGAATGGTCAGTATTCCGCTTTGTGGGGTGCCAAGCTGAACCTCGCGCCCAAGATCAAAGCCACCGGGGGCGGCGTTTTGCTGTGCATAAACGGGCACGCCACTGCCCAAGAGGGTGAAAAGCGCCAGCCAGATGGCCAGCGCTTTGTTGTTTAGGCATGGCAAATATGTCGCCAAAGACCCCGTCACCGGTTCAGAACCGCGCTTGCAATGTAAGATCGAAGCTCTGTTCCTGGTCGTAGTCTTCTTTCTTGAGCGCTTTGCTGAAGTTAAACCGCAGCGGCCCCAGGCTTGTGGTCCAGAGCACCGAAAAACCAATCACATGACGGAAAGAGCCAGAGCTTCCCACAATGTTTGAGCTGCCGGACGTATCGACATTGTTCAGCCCCCAGAGGTTGCCAACGTCATAAAACACCCCGCCACGCAGACCCAGTTCTTCGGGCAGGCCGAGAGGGAATTCTGCATCAAACCGGGCTACTGCAAAGAGGTTACCACCGAGGAAGTCATCATAGGTGCCGCCATCTGCCCGCGCAGACCGGTCCCGCGGCCCGATCCCGCCTGGCTCAAAGCCACGCATCACGGACGGGGACAGAACAAAACGATCAAGTGACCGGCTGCTGTCATCGCCCAGCCAGTTCAGCGCGCCGCCTTCAAATGTGGCACGCAGTGTGACTTCTTCGTTAAACACCTGTCTTTGCGCAACAAATTTGGTGGTGGCTTTCAAGTACTCTGAATCGCCGCCCAATCCGGCGTAATTGGCGCCAACCTCAAAAAGGAACCCTGCATTTGGGTCGAGACCGGTCAAACGACTGTCGTAGCTGTAGGTCACGCCAAAAATACTGCTGCTCTGCTCACCCTGCGCGATTTCGTTTTGCACGGTGGGCGCGGCAACAGGGTAGGTTCCAGTGCTCGCAGGTGGCCCAACAATCGAGTAGGATTCATCCGCGCGCGCAATCATTTCCGAGTTTGCCCAAGTATAGCTCAGCTTCACCTTTGAGCTTTCGCCTGACTTGAAGGTCAACGCCGGGCTCAGGAAAACCCGTTTTGTATCATACTCAGAAAAGCTTGAATCTGACTCGGACAGACCAAAGTCGAGATCAAACTTTAGGTCACGTCCCAACAGATGCGGCTCTGAAAAGCCCAGAATATACTCATCCGATTCCGTCGCTGTCGCGATGGCAAAGGAGAGGCGCTGGCCCCGTCCCAGGAAGTTGTTCTCCGTCAAACCAACCGAGAGTCCAAAACCATCATTGACGGAATATGACCCACCCAGGTTCAAAGAACCCGTTGGCTGCTCTTCTACGTCAACATCAACCACCACAAGGCTGGGTGAGCTGCCCTCGCGCACATCGACATCAGAGTTTGAGAAGAACCCAAGCGCCTTGATGCGTTCGGCCGTGCGACGAATTTCACGCGGGTTGAAGGGGTCGCCCTCAACCGTGCGGAACTTCTGACGGATAACCCGGTCCAGCGTCGTGGTGTTGCCTTCGATATCGATACGCTCAACAAAAACCCTGGGGCCGCGTGTCAAAGCAAATTCGATATCAAGGGTCAGGTCACGATCATTACGCGTCACCCGCGGTTCAACCCGCAGGAAATCAATGCCCTTGCGCAGCGCCAAGTTCTCCAGTCGTTCGATAGAACTCTCGACCAGAAGGGGCGAATAGGTCACACCGGGTTTCACTTTGAGAGCCGCGAAAAACTCTTCTGAATCCGCTTGCGTCACTTCGCTCGTAACCGAGATTTCGCCAAAGCTGAATTGTTGCCCTTCGGAGACGTCAACGACCAGAAAGACCGCATCGCGTTCGCGGGTGACTTCTGCATTGGCGCTATTGACCCGGAAATCGACATAGCCGCGCGACAGATAGAAATCTCGCAGTACCTGCTTGTCAAATTCGATCCGGTCATCGATCAGCGTATCTTTGTTGATAAACGTCCGCAGAAAGCCGGCCTGTTTTGTTTCAAGAACCCGGCGCAGCCTGCGATCCGAGTAAACCTGGTTTCCCAGAAACGAGACCCGCTCGACCTCTGTGGTGTCGCCTTCGGAGATTTCAAACACCAGATCGACACGGTTGTCGCTGCGACGGATGATCCGTGGCGTCACGCGGGAGGCCAAACGGCCCTGAGAGCCATAAGCCGCAGCAATCGCCGCAGCATCCTGCTCAGCCTGCGCCGGGCTAAACACACGGCGGGATGAGGATTCGATGATTCCCGCCAGGGTTTCGTCTTTGATGCGGCGATTGCCCTCAAAGTTGATTTTGTTGATGGTCGGGAATTCCGTCACCTTGATGACCAGCGTATTGCCTTTTGGCACCAGATCAACGCTCTCAAAAACGCCACTGTCCAGGATGGCCTGATAGGCGTCATTCAGTTTACCGGCAGTGATCGTTTTGCCCCGTTCAATGCCTGTGTAGGCAATGATTGTGGCGCTTTGAATGCGTTGATTGCCTTCAACCTGAACAGAATTGAAACGGTAGTTTTGCGCCTCGGCAGAATTGGGTGACAGCCCAAAACCAAGGATCACAGTCAGGGCGACAATGGATACGCCCCGATACAAAATATTGGTGCGCTCTACGCGCTTACCGCAGGATATGCCCACGCTCTTGCCCCGAACCATCAGTATTTACCCGAAATTAATAGCAGCTTTAAACGTGCGTACCGGGTTTGAAGGCGCTTGTCAAAACCAACAAAAAGGCGTGAGGGCAGGATCCCACACGCCTTGTGTCGAAAAACTTAAATGAGGGGCGCTGTTACAGCGAAACCAGCCAGGTGCCGATGCTCAACGATACAAAGATCAGCGTTGCTGAAACCGCACGATCCCAATAGAGGCGCAGCAAAAGCGACAAGCCATTTTCGGTTTCGGCATTGGGCATCATATAGGTTTGCATGACAGCGTATCCCCGGTTTTGGCCAGATGTGGCCAGATTTGAACGGCGGGGCAGAGCAGCTGTTTTACGCCCATCACCGCGTATTAATGCAGATTAGCAAAGCATTAACGCAGGAATGTGGCGTGAATTTGGCGAAACGGATCCCGCCACCAAATTCTTAATTTTTCACCAGTCAGATCTTTAGCAGAAGATGTCATTGGCCAGGGCAAAGACCATAAGCGACAAGATCATGGCGATGCCAAATGTCATGAGAACCTGCACAGCGCGCTCATTTGGGGGGCGTCCCGCCACGGCCTCATAGGCATAAAAGACCAAATGCCCGCCATCCAGAGCCGGTATGGGAAACAAATTCAACAGTCCAACTGCGGTCGACAAAACAGCGATAAAGCGAATAAAGCTGGCCGCGCCCTGACTTGCGGTATCGCCAGAGGCCTGGGCGATTCCAATTGGTCCGGACAGGTTACAGGTGCTGATCGCACCGGTGATCATATGTCCAAGGCCAGAAATAGAAGAGCTGATCACCGTCCAGACCTGTCCTGTGCCAACCGTGAGGGCCTCAACAAGCCCTGTCGCCTCGGTTGCGGGTTCAAAAAAGCGGCCGCCATAGACCCCAATGCGCCAGTGGCTGGCAAAGCTGCCGTCCGCCTGTGGCTCATCCACCCGCCGGGGCGCCAGAGTCATCTCAAGAACCTCACTCCCCCGGGTCACCTCAAGCTTTAGTGGCTGCCCCTCGGCGGCTGCAACCTTGTCGACCAACTGGGTGAAAGCAAAAACAGGCGTGCCGTCAACACCGGTGATGAAATCTCCGCTTTGCAACCCAGAATCGGAGGCTGCACTGCGCGGAACAATCGATTTCACAAAGGCAGGCGAGATATAGGCGTCCGAAACCAACAGCTCCTTGCCGTCGCGACGCACCAGATAGTCCAGACTTGCAGTCACGGGCAATTGCGCCCGGAACTCAGCCCAGCCGGTATTGTCCCCGCTTTGCGGCACAGCAATACCGGCAATTTCGATCACTTCGTCGCCGGGCTGGAGCGTGCTGGTGATGCCGGGGACCGGCACCAGACTGCCCACGGTCAGCGGATCACGAACGGTTCCGTAAGACAGCGCAAGAGCCGTGAAGATGAGGATCGACATGACAAAATTAAACATCGGCCCCGCCACAACGGTTGCGGCCCGGGCCCAGAGTGGCGCGCCATGCATGGTGCGGCGCAACTTCACAGGGTCGTCGGCCGCGGCTGCAATCACATCTGCGTCCTTGCCTGAGGCCGCATCTGCATCGCCAAGGAATTTGACGTATCCACCAAAGGGCAAAGCGGCGATCTGCCACTTGGTGCCCCGCTTGTCATGACGGCTCCAGAGCACAGGCCCAAACCCCAGCGAGAACACCTCAGCGTGAATACCGGACCAGCGCCCGACGATGTAATGGCCATATTCGTGCACCGCCACAATCACTGAAAGGGCGACAACAAAACTGACAATCGTGTAGAAAATCCCGCCAAGCTGCGGGAGAAAAGAGAGTAGATCCAAAACTTTACCCTATGCTTTGAGCTGCGGCCACATCAGCTGCCTTGCGAGCGATGTGGTCAATCTGTGTGACATTATCAAGGGTCATTGCGGAATCAATGAGGCTGCTTTGCGTCTCGATCCGGTCCAAAACCCGTGCTGTGATCTCGGCCATATCGGTAAATCTGATGCGGCCAGCTATGAAATGGTCAAGCGCGCGTTCCTTGGCTGCGTTAAACACGGCCCCCATCAGGCCCCTGCGCTGCATCACGGCCCTCGCCTGGGCCAGCGCCGGATAGCGGGCCAGATCAGGTGCGACAAAGTTGAGTTGCCCAATGACCGCAAGATCCAGTCGCGCCACAGGCAATTCGCGCCGCTCGGGCCAGTGCAGCGCATAGCCGATAGCATGGCGCATGTCCGGCGCGCCGAGATGTGCCATCAGGGCGCCATCCTTAAACCCAACCAGCGCATGCACCAGAGATTCAGGATGCACCAGCACTTCGATCTGATCGGGATCAACGCCAAAGTATTCACGTGTTTCAATGACTTCCAGCGCCTTATTGAACATTGAGGCACTGTCTATTGTGATCCGTTGCCCCATATCCCAGTTGGGATGCGACGAGGCCTGCGCCAGGCTGGCGTCTTGCAGGTCTTCCAAAGGCCAGTCGCGAAAGGCGCCGCCAGAGGCGGTGATAATAATACGCTCAACAGCCGAGAGCTCTTCACCAACCAGACCCTGAAAAATGGCAGAATGTTCGCTGTCTACGGGCAGCAGTCGCGCCCCATGCTGTTGGGCCGTTTGCAGCAACAGTTTACCGGCACAGACGAGGGATTCCTTATTGGCAAGGGCCAGCGTTGTGCCCTGCTCCAATGCTTTTAGACCCGGTGCAAGCCCGGCAACCCCAACAATGGCAGACATCACCCAATCGCAAGGCCGGCTTGCCGCCTCGATCAGGGCAGCCTCGCCTGCAGCCGCCTCAACCGAGCTGCCAGCAAGGGCGGCGCGCAGGTCTGCAAGGCGGTCCTCAAAAGCGGTAACAGCAAGATCCGCCTTAAGCGCAATGGCATCCGCGGCCAGCTGCGCAATATTGTGGCCGCCGGTCAAGGCCACCACATCATAGGCCGAAGCATCACGCCGAATGAGATCTATGGTGCTTTGACCAATAGAGCCTGTGGCGCCAAAAATGGAAATTTTCCGCATGGTACTGCCCTCTCAGGCTATCCCAGAAATGTAAAGAGAAGCAGGAACATGGCAGCAGCGCCCAGCATCCCGTCGAACCGGTCGAGCAAACCACCATGCCCCGGTATAAGCGCGCTAGAGTCTTTGACCCCGGTCTGGCGTTTCAGGGCACTTTCAGCGACATCGCCCGCCTGGCTTGCCATTGCCACCAGCACCGAGGCCAGCACAAAGCCAAACCCCGTTCCAAACCCCATGCCAAACACTGGCGCAAAACAGGCCCCAACCACAGCAGCCGCCAGCCAGCCAGCGCTTGTGCCAGACCAGGTCTTCTTTGGACTGATGCGTGGCCAGAATTTGGGACCCCCAAAGGTTTTACCCGCAAAGTAGCCGGCAACATCCGTTGCAACCACAACCACGACCAACCAGATCAGCCAGAGCGCGCCAAGGTCATTGCGCAGCCAGATAAAGCTGAACCCCGCCAGAGCGATCCAAAGCGAAAACACCGAAAACCTGATGTCGGTGTCCTCTCCAAGCAGGATCCAGCCCAAAGCAGCTGGCAAAATCAGCAGAGCCAATCCCAAAAGCATCGGCACGGCACCCGAGGCAAAAACCACCAGGAACGTCAGCGCCCCAAGTTGCACCGCTGTGCCAAACCGGCGAGGCGCCAGCATTTGGCTCAACTCCCAGACCATGACACCACAGCACAGAGCGATCGTCAGACTAAAGAAAAAGCCACCTGCCCAGATTGAAAATCCACCAATCGCAACCATCACCAGAGCGGATAGCAGCCGTGGCATCAGATCCCCCCAACGTCCCTGCTGCCCCTGCATCATTTCCTGACCGCCCCGAAACGCCGGTCTCTTGCGCCAAATCTCTGGCACAAACGCCCCAGCTCTTCGGCGGTGAAATCAGGCCAGAGCGTATCAATGAACTCATATTCAGCGTAGGCCGACTGCCAAAGCAGAAAATTCGAAATCCGCGCCTCGCCACTGGTCCGGATGACCAGATCAGGATCTGGCAACACATGTGTGTCGAGGTAGCGAGGCAGAGTTTCTTCGTCGATGTCATCTGGCGAAAGACGCTTTGAGGCCACATCCTGCGCCAGCCGCTTAGTGGCACGGGCCACTTCATCGCGGCCGCCATAGTTCAATGCGATCGTCAGATGGGTGCCATCGTTTTTGGCCGTTTCCAGCTCCAGCTCATCCATCAGGCGCACCAGCTTTTCATCCAGTCGCACCCGATCACCAATAAAGCGCACCCGCACATTGCGCGCGGCTAAAGCCTTCATTTCTTTGGAGATGTAGCGGCGAAACAGGCTCATCAGGCCTGAGATCTCAACCTGAGTTCTTTTCCAGTTTTCCGTAGAAAAGGCAAATATCGTCAGATACTTGACCCCAAACTTCGGACAACACTCCACCACCTCGCGCACCCGGCGTGCACCGGCATGGTGGCCAAAAAGACGCGGTCGACCCCGCGCCTGTGCCCAGCGGCCATTGCCGTCCATGATGATGGCAACATGCCGGGGGCCGGATTGCGCCTGCTCGTCAGGCGTATCGGCGTCTGCACTGGTATTGGGATCACTGGGCAAAAAACTGGGCATAAAGCGGTTCAGACCTGCATGATTTCGGACTGCTTGTGTTCAAGCGCGTCATCCACAAGTTTGATCATCTTATCGGTCAGCTCCTGCACCTCAGATTCCCAGAACTTCTGGTCATCCTCGGACATGCCGTCGGCCTTGGCCTTCTTGATCTGATCCATGCCATCGCGCCGCACGTTGCGGATCGAGACGCGACCGTGTTCCGCGTAGGTGCCGGCAACTTTGGTCAGCTCGCGGCGACGTTCTTCGTTGAGCTCGGGAATTGGCAGCATGATAATGGTGCCGTTCAGCTGCGGATTGATACCAAGACCGGAATTCCGGATGGCTTTTTCCACCTTACCAACCAGGGATTTATCCCAGACGTTGATGGTCACCATGCGCGGCTCGGGAACGTTTACGGTCCCCACCTGGTTGATCGGCGTCATCGAGCCATAGGCATCCACCATCACAGGCTCCAGCATGGAGCCCGAGGCCCGACCGGTGCGCAAAGAGGCGAATTCCGTTTTCAGATTCGCCATCGCACCATCCATGCGGCGTTTCAGATCGTCGGTATCCAGTTCAAAATCGTCAGACATCTCTTCTCTCCCCTGACTTGAGGCAGTCTTTGACCCGCTCATAAGCCATTGGTCCGTCAATGTATAGCGATCATGACATGGATTTCTGCGCGCACCTGACGCGAAACACATGGTTTGGAGGCAAAAACACTGGTGCGTTGAGCCGGTGCGCTGAAAAGTAAATTGCGCGCGACAGCCAGGCCATCACGCGCAGAGTTTTGGGGTCCAGGGGGGACCATAGCACCTCCGGGGTGGAACAATTCCCCCATCCATCACCTTCTGCAAAACGATGCTGAGCGCAGGCTAGGCGCGCCCGGTAACACTGGCATGACAGATGAAGACAGGGCGAAAACACGGGTCGGAAACACTGTACAACACCGGCAATGCGATCCAGAGTTTTGCTGCCCCAAAAAGTGCCGCAGGGAACCGCCCGCGCGCTAACCTTGCACTTTGGTGTAGGTGCCTTCGCCTGCCAGAATTCCGCGAAAGCCACCGGGCTCATCCAGCGAGAACACGATGATCGGCAGGTTGTTGTCCCGCGCCAGCGCAATGGCCGAGGCATCCATGACGCCAAGACGTTTGGCCAGCACATCGTCAAAGCTCACCACGTCATAGCGTTTGGCATCGGCGAATTTTTCAGGGTCTTTGTCATATACACCGTCCACCTTGGTGCCCTTAAAGATCACCTCGCAGCCCATTTCATTGGCGCGCAGCGTCGCGGCAGTATCCGTGGTGAAATAGGGGTTCCCGGTTCCGGCAGCAAAAATGCAGACCCGTTTCTTTTCCAGGTGGCGCACGGCGCGGCGGCGGATATAGGGCTCGCAGACCTGATCCATAGGAATCGCCGAGATCACCCGGCAAAACACACCAATATCTTCCAGCGCGCTTTGCATCGCCAGCGCGTTCATGACGGTCGCCAGCATGCCCATATAATCAGCAGTGGTCCGCTCCATCCCCTGCGCTGCACCGGAAAGACCACGGAAGATATTGCCGCCGCCAATCACCATGCAGATCTCAACCCCCATATCGTGCACGGTTTTTACCTCGCGCGCGATCCGCTGAACGGTGGGCGGGTGCAGCCCAAAACCCTGATCTCCCATTAATGCTTCACCGGATATTTTCAGCATGACACGGTTATAGGTAGCGTCTGGAACAGTATCCAGCGTTTCGAGATCAAGGGGCATGTTGCGCTCCGGCAGATGAGGGGGTTAGGTTGCGCCGCAAAATGGAGCAAAATGCCGCGAGTTTCAATGCGGCCTGACCGCTTTCCCGCCTGTTTCTCATCTGCTTTTGGCAAAAACCGCAAACCTGCGAACGGAACCCTTATGCTGCTGCCTGATATCGACCCGGACAAACCCGTGCTCCTGGCCGGCCCCACGGCTTCGGGGAAATCACGACTGGCGATGGAAATCGCTGAAAAACAAGGCGGTGTGATCGTCAATGCCGATGCCAGCCAAATCTATGATTGCTGGCGCATCATCACTGCCCGCCCCAGCCGGGAAGATGAGGACCGCCTGCCACACCACCTTTACGGGCATGTGAAATACAACGAAGACTATTCCGCAGGTCACTGGTTACGTGAGGTCAACCGCCTGCTGGCGGGTCCCCAGCGTCTCATTATCGTGGGGGGAACCGGGTTATACTTTTCTATGCTCACCGAAGGCCTAGCAGAAATTCCCGCAACCGCCGCAGAGATTCGCACGCAGGGTGACGCCCTCTCTCTTGCGCATCTGCTGCAGGAGCTGGATGCCAAGACCGCAGCGCGTATTGATCTGGCAAACCGCGCCCGCGTCCAGCGCGCCTGGGAGGTCTTGCGCTCAACCGGGCGCTCTTTGGCGGATTGGCAGGACGACACGCCACCGCCTGCCCTGCCTCTCAGCGACTGCACAGCGATGGTCATGCACAGCCCGAAAGAGTGGCTGGAACCCAGAATCCGGCAACGTTTTGATACTATGGTGAAACAAGGCGCAGTAGAGGAGGTCGAGGCCATGCGCGCCCAGTATGATCCGGCCCTGCCGTCCTGCAAGGCCATCGGTGTTCCGGAGTTGATGGGATATGTTTCCGGCCTGCTGACTTTGGACCAAGCGCGAGAGCAAGCCTCCATCTCCACCCGGCGCTACGCCAAACGCCAGCGCAGCTGGTTTCGCTCCAGAATGAAAGACTGGGAAACCATCCAGCCTGACACCACGACGTAATATGACGGGATCGGATTTCCTGAGAACAAACTGCCAAGGCTTTGCAGCGCGCGCCAGTACTAGACAGGACCGTACAGCAATCAAAGCCTTGGGTTTCCAACCTGAAGTTTAAAACATGACTTCAAAATGCACCTATCGGCAAAACTTGCCCGAATCAAAAAATCATGCGCTGCTGGTCTTATAAGTTGAAATATTAACAAAGCTTTCGCCCTGCATGCCATTTGATCCTAATCCCACCGAAGAGATCCAGGTTGTCCCACTCGCAAGACTTGCGCCGGACGGTGCCTGGCAAACTGAGTTGGCACATGATCGCAGTGAACACCTGTTGATCTGGATAACACGCGGTCAGGGACGATTGATGATGGGAGGCAGCCAGAGGGGTTTCAGCGCCCATAGTGCACTGTTTTTCCCAGCACGCTCGCTCTGGTCGGTAGAATTTGGCCGTCAGTGTCTGGGGCAGGCCCTGCGTATTCCGGTCTCGGCGCCCGTCGCGACACCTGACGAGCCATTGCATCTCAAGATTTCTGACGCCCGGGAGCAGGCCCGCCTGAACGCCCTGTTAGAGGCCATGGTGCAAGAGCAGACTGGCCACCCGGCCCTTTGGCGACGCGCACTGCAGTCCTATAGCGAATTGATCAGCATTCAATTGCGACGGCTGCCGCCCTCGGGACCACTGCCGCCGGAACGCCCAACTGCTGCCCGCCGCCTGTCACAGGCCTATTGCCAGCGTGTTTGCGAATATTTTGACGCCCGCACAACAATGGCAGATCATGCCGCGGCGCTGAATGTAACGCCGACCCATTTGACCCGGGTCTGCAAGGCAGAGACTGGAAAAACGGCGGCCGCGCTGCTGACGGAACGACAATTGCACGCCGCCCGCAGCCTGTTGGTTTTCTCGGAAATGAGCATGCGCGATATTGCTGAACGGATCGGGTTTGGCAGCCCGGCCTATTTCACCCGCTTCATCACCCAACATACCGGGCAAACCCCAAGCACACTGCGCCGGACTGCGCGCAAGCGATCTTAATACGAGACTATCGCTATTTCCGTGCACGCCCCGCGTGTCAAGCGCCCCCTTCCCTTTATTGAGGCTGAAATGTCGCCTCCGGCAAGCGACTCATTAAGAAAAATGTGCTGTCGCCCGGGCAAAACCGGTTACTCGCAAAATTGGGCAGAACTGGGCAGAAGTGCCCAGTTGCCGCAGATCAACCCCTTAACACTCCAAAACCGACGCTGATAATGTCGCATTTTACCCCCCAAAAGACGATTCTGAGCATTGACCTGCCTCCAGAACTAGGGCCGAATGACGCTATCAAAAGGCAACAAGCCAAAACCGCAGCTATTCTGGCGCCGTATCCAGAAACAAATTGGCAATGTCCAATTGGGGAGAACACTCCCCAGCGGTGAACAAAAGGGAGAACCGAATGACCAAAGTTTCCACCACAGCAGTTCAGCCACACTGGGCAGCAAAGATGCATGCGCATGAAGTCGCCGAAGGCAAAATGGATCGCCGGGAATTTCTCGCCCGCGCGACCGGTCTGGGTGTCAGCGCAGCTGCGGCCTATGGGTTGCTTGGCCTGACTGCCCCGGCAGAAGCTGCGAGCACAATGAAGTCCGGCGGCACGCTGCGCGTCCAGATGGAAGTGCGCCCGCTGAAAGATCCGCGCACATATGACTGGTCGCAGATGGCCAACCAAACGCGCGGTACAAACGAATATCTTGTCGAATACAACAACGACGGCTCGATCCGTGGTATGCTGCTGGAGAGCTGGGACGTCAACGAGGACGCCTCTGTCTACACCCTGCATGTGCGCAAGGGCGTGACCTGGAACAACGGCGATGCCTTCACGGCAGCTGATGTTGCGCGCAATATTACCGGCTGGTGCGACAAAAGCCTCGAAGGCAACTCAATGGCTGGCCGGTTTGGCACCCTGGTTGATCCGGACACAGGTGCGGCGACTGAAGGCAGCATTGAGATCGTCGATGATTACACCGTGCGCCTGAACCTGCCTGGCCCGGACATTTCGCTGATTGCGGGCATGGCCGACTACCCGGCCGCCATTATGCACTCCAGCTTTCAAACCAATGATTTCACACAGAACGTCGGCACCGGCCCCTACCTGTTGTCTTCGCTTGAAGTTGGGGTGAAAGCCGTTCTTGACCGCAATACCAACCACACATGGTGGGGTGAGGCGGTCTATGGCAAACCTGCGCTCGACCGGATCGAATATACCGATTTTGGCACTGATCCGTCCTCGTGGCTGGCGGCTCTGGAATCCGACGAAGTGGATATGCTCTATGAATCGGTTGGCGAATTCATCGATGTGATGGACGGCCTTGGCTACAACAAATCCGAAGTTGTCACCATGGCGACCATTGTTGTGCGGCCAAACCAGTTGGCTGAAGTCGACGGCAAACGTCCCTATGCGGATAAACGCGTCCGTCAGGCGCTGCATTTGGCGGTGGACAACGCGGTCTGCCTCGAGCTGGGCTATGGCAACCGTGGCCAGGTCGCCGAAAACCACCATGTCGGTCCAATCCATCCCGAATATGCCGAACTGCCTGCGCAGAAATATGATCCCGCAGCGGCGCGTGCTTTGATGGAAGAAGCGGGCATGATGGATTTTGAACATGAGATCATGTCGATCGACGATGACTGGCGCAAAAACACAACTGATGCCGTGGCCGCACAGCTGCGCGATGCCGGCTTCAAGGTAAAGCGTACAGTACTGCCCGGCTCGACCTTTTGGAATGACTGGGTCAAATACCCCTTCAGCTCGACCAACTGGAACCCACGCCCTCTGGGTGTGCAAATTCATGCCCTTGCCTACCGTTCTGGTGAGGCCTGGAACGAATTTGGCTGGTCCAATGAAGAGTTTGATGGCCTGCTGACCGAGGCGCTGGCGATTGCCGATGCTGACACGCGTCGTGACGTGATGAAGAAAATGGAGATGATCATCCAGGAAGAAGGCGTCACCATTCAGCCCTACTGGCGCTCTCTGTATCGCCACATGCGTGAGGGCGTTGCCAATGCCGACATGCACGTGACCTTTGAACACCACCATTACAAATGGGGTTGGTCGGCCTAAGGCCCTCCACCACGTCCCTCCCCCTGAGCCGCGCAATGACTGCTGCGGCTCAGGGCAGCCAAAAACAACAACGGCACGCGTCACCGCAGTGCCGGTTTTGACGCCAGACTGACAGGGAACCCTATGGGATTGTTCATTTTACGCCGATCAGGCGTGATGCTCCTGACGGCGCTATGCCTGACGTTCATCGTTTTCACACTCACCAATCTTGCGCCGAACCTGGAAAAGCTTGCCAAAACCCAAGGCAACTTTCGAATGTCGGATGAAGCGGTCGCCAGCTGGCTGGATAACAACGGCTATGCCCAGCCGACTGTGGTGAAATACGGTCAATGGCTGGGGGTGTTGCCCGGCTGGACCCGCAGTACCGACGAGGGCATGACCGGTCGCTGCATGACCGGAGTCGTCAGCGCCTCTGAGGCGGCAAACGCCGCCAGCTTCTGCGGCATCCTTCAGGGTGACTGGGGGCATTCAACCGTTCTGCAAAAAGACGTCGCCAGCGTGGTCTCAGAAAGATTGGGCAATACCATGCGGCTGATGGGCTGGGTTCTGCTTTTGATGATCCCCTCAGCGTTGATTATTGGTGTTCTGGCGGGGATGCGCGAAGGGTCAGTGACCGACCGCAGCCTGTCCACCGTTTCTATCCTGACGACTGCCACGCCTGAATATGTCTCGGGCGTCGTGTTTATCGCCATCTTCACCTCCTCAACAGTTGGGCTGAAATGGTTCAAGGGCTCCGCCACGGCCGCCACAGACAACCCGACGTTTGAAAACTTTTTTCTGCCGGTTCTGACAATCGCGCTTTATGGCATGGGCTATATCGCCCGCATGACGCGCGCCTCGATGACCGAGGTAATGACAGCGCAGTATATCCGCACCGCGCGCCTGAAAGGCGTGAGTTTTCCCAAGATCGTGTTGAAGCACGCCCTGCGAAACGCGCTCATTGCGCCCTTCACTGTCATCATGTTGCAGTTCCCCTGGCTGCTCAACGGCGTGGTGATTGTTGAAACCCTGTTTAATTACAAAGGCTTTGGCTGGATACTGGTTCAGGCCGCGGGCAATAACGATATCGAGCTGCTGCTGGCGATCTCAGTCGTCTCTGTCTTTGTGGTTCTTGTGACCCAACTGATTTCAGACATCGGCTATGTCTATCTCAACCCACGCATTCGCATTTCATAAAGGAAGGAGACAGACATGGACCCCCTCAGCTGGACTGGCCAGATCGCCTTCCTGACCCCGTTGCTCACCCTGGTTTTTGGCCTTCTGGGCCTCTCGGTTCTCTCTTGGATCGTGCTCAATGCGGTGCTGCCGGAAAACCGCGCCATCAATAACGTCGGCGGCAGCCTGAGCCTCAGCGCCGGGCCGCGTGCCATTGCAAGCCTGGCGGTAAAGCTCAGCTTTCTGGCCGCAGCCCTTGTGATCTTTAGCTATCTGGTGCTGGGACTTATTCTCGGCACGCAGGCCGGCATCATTGGCGCGATGGCGCGGCAGTTCCTGCCCGTTTGGATCGCTTTGGTTCTGCTTTTCACCCTATCGATCATCTTCAAACGGCGGCTCGGCCTTTATGGTAAGCTGTTTGACAGCCCCATCGGTATGATCGGCTTTGCTCTGGTGATGTTCTGGGTCTTCACTGGCGTCTTTGGCGCCTTTGACATGATCATCACCCATGACCCGTTGTCGCAACTCTCTGGCCTTAAGAATAAGGTCCCCGGCACCGCGCTGCGCAGCCCCGAAGAAGGCGATTTCCAATGGTATCTTCTGGGCGGCGATAATCTGGCCCGTGACGTATTCAGCCGGATGGTCAAAGGCGCGTGGGAAGTGGTGAAGATTGCGCCTCTCGCGACGCTTTTTGCCTTTATGGTTGGCATCACTCTTGGCCTGCCTGCAGGCTACTTTGGAGGTCGTCTGGACACGCTCTTGTCCTTTCTCGCCAACCTGATCCTGGCCTTCCCGGTGATCTTGCTGTTCTACCTGCTGGTCACCCCTGAAATCGTGCAAACAGGTCTGCCGCAATACATGGCAATTGTCCTGTTTTCCTTTCCGCTGATCTTCTTTGCCGTCTTGATCAACTCGCGGTTTCGCACCCAGCCGTCGAAAAACTACCTGCGGCTTGCCATCGTACTGCTGCCGCTGCTGATGCTCTATGTGTTGGTGGTAAATGATCCCGGCTCTAAGGTCGATTTCATCCCCGAAATCATCGATATCATTGACATCCCCGGTGGCATTCTTGTGGTCTTTGTCTCGGTGGTCTTTGTGAACTCGCCCACGGTGTTTCGCATCGTGCGCGGCCTCGCCATGGATATCAAAACCCGTGACTATGTGGCTGCGGCCCAGACCCGCGGCGAGCGGCCCTGGTATATTATGCTCTGGGAAGTGCTGCCCAATGCGCGCGGACCTCTGATTGTCGATTTCTGCCTGCGCATTGGTTATACCACCATCCTGCTTGGCACCCTTGGGTTCTTTGGGCTGGGCCTGCCGCCAGAAAGCCCCGACTGGGGCTCAACCATCAATGAGGGTCGCAAGCTCTTGATGATCTATCTGCACCCGGCGCTGCCGCCGGCGATTGCGCTGCTCAGCATGGTGCTTGGCCTCAATCTATTGGCGGATGGTCTGCGCGAAGAGAGCCTGAAAGACTAAAACCATCTCCTATCGAGGGCCCGTATCACCGGGCCCTCGCCACTGAACAAGACAGGTCCCGGCCAGATCACGGCACGCAGGACCACTCCAGACAGGGAGACCCATGAGATGAATAAACTGGCAGAACACGACGGCGCGATCCTTGAGATCGACAAACTATCGATTTCCTTTTTCACGCGCCTGCGGGAAATCCCGGCCGTCATGGATTTTTCTGTCGCGGTGCAGCCGGGCGAAGCGGTTGGACTGGTGGGCGAGTCAGGCTGTGGCAAATCCACCGTAGCGCTTGGCGTGATGCAGGACCTTGGCAAGAACGGTCGCATTGTTGGCGGCTCGATCAAATTCAAAGGCCGAGACCTTGCCGAGATGAGCGCAGATGAGCTGCGGGATGTGCGCGGCAACGAGATCGCTATGATCTATCAGGAGCCGATGGCCAGCCTGAACCCGGCCATGAAAATCGGGCGGCAACTGATGGAAGTGCCGATGATCCACGAAGGGGTCAGCGAACAGGAGGCCCGAAGCCGCGCCCTGGAAGTGGTGACGGATGTGCGCCTGCCTGATCCCGAGCGCATGCTGAACTCTTATCCGCATCAGCTCTCTGGCGGCCAGCAACAGCGGATCGTCATTGCCATGGCCCTCATGTCAAAACCGGCGCTGCTCATCCTGGATGAGCCCACAACCGCACTGGACGTCACTGTCGAGGCCGCCGTTGTGGAGCTGGTCCGCGATCTTGGCAAAAAATACGGCACCTCAATGCTGTTCATCAGCCATAACCTGGGGCTTATTCTGGAAACCTGCGACAGGGTCTGCGTGATGTATTCCGGCGAGGCGGTTGAGCGCGGCTCAATCGCGGATGTGTTTGACGATATGCAGCACCCCTATACCCAGGCGCTGTTTCGCTCAATCCCGCTGCCCAGTGCTGACAAAAACGCCCATCCGCTGGTCGCAATCCCCGGCAATTTTCCACTGCCCCATGAACGCCCGCCCGGCTGTAACTTTGGCCCGCGCTGCGACTATTTTGAAGCGGGGCGCTGCGATAACGGCCAGATCGAGATGGCGGATGTCGCGGGCAATGACCGGCATGCAACGCGCTGTGTGAAATTCCAGGAGATCGACTGGAACGCCCCGATTGAAATCGGTGAGCAAAAGGAAAAAACCGAACCCGGCAAGGTGGTTCTGAAGATCGAGAACCTGAAAAAATACTATGAGGTGGCGGCAAATGCCCTGTTTGGTGGCGGCACCAAGAAGGTCGTCAAAGCCAATGAAACCCTGAGCTTTGAGGCCCGCGAATCTGAAACCCTGGCTATCGTCGGAGAGTCCGGCTGCGGTAAATCCACCTTTGCCAAGGTTCTGATGGGGCTGGAGACCGCGACAGAAGGGCAAATCCTGCTGGATGGTCAGAATATCGAACAGACCGCGATAGAGGCGCGCGACACCCGCACCATTTCAGATGTGCAGATGGTGTTTCAGAACCCGTTTGACACCTTGAACCCCTCGATGACTGTGGGGCGCCAAATCATCCGGGCGCTGGAGATCTTTGATGTGGGCCGCAATGATCAGGAGCGACAGCAGCGCATGCTAGAGCTGCTGGACCTTGTGAAACTGCCGCGCGCCTTTGCCGACCGGATGCCGCGTCAGCTGTCGGGCGGGCAAAAGCAACGAGTTGGCATCGCCCGCGCCTTCTCTGGCGGGGCCCGGATTGTAGTCGCAGATGAGCCGGTCTCGGCGCTGGATGTCTCGGTGCAGGCTGCGGTGACAGATCTGCTGATGGAAATCCAACGCAAGGAAAAGACCACGCTGCTGTTCATCAGCCATGATCTGTCAATTGTGCGCTATCTCAGTGACCGGGTGATGGTGATGTATCTTGGCCATGTGGTTGAGCTGGGCAGCACTGACCAGGTTTTTGCACCGCCCTATCATCCCTACACAGAGGCGCTGCTCAGCGCGGTTCCGATTGCAGACACATCCATCGTCAAGGAACATATCGTGCTAGAGGGCGATATCCCTTCCGCCATGGATCCGCCCAGTGGCTGCCCCTTCCAAACCCGGTGTCGCTGGAAAAACGAGGTTCCCGGCGGGCTTTGTGACAGTGAGGTGCCGCCTGTGCGACAACTGGACGCCGGGCATCAGATTAAATGTCACCTCAGTGATGAGGTGCTGCAGCGCATGAGCCCTGTGATCAAAATGGCCGCCGAATAGCCCTGTCCGCCCGCCTGCCCGCGAATATGCTCGCCTTGCCACTGCCTCTCGCGCTGTCTGCCTGTTGCTTTGACTGCAGGCAGACACGACAAAGAGAACGGCTTGGCTCTCACTCTGCCAAAAGCTCCTCATACCGCTGATCTGTCAGCGTTTTCAGAAAGGCCACCAGTGCATCAACACGGCGGGCATCCAGCGCGGGCCCATGGGTGAGCTCTTTTGCTGACAGTGTCTGCGGCACCGGGGCCGGACCCCATGCAGCTCCGCTTTCCGGATTGATCTGCGCCGCCTTGGCCTTGCTGTTGTAGCGATTGTAAAACAGCACCACGGTGCGCAGATCCTGAAATGCCCCATTGTGCATATAGGGACCCGTCACCGCCACATTGCGCAGCGTTGGCGTGCGAAATTTACCCCGCTGGGCCGGATCCTGGACCGTCGGATTAGCCAAAAGCCCTGCATCAACATAGCTCTCGGGCATGCCGACGTGGCTGACAACATGCGGATTTCGCGGCACCCCGATATTGTGATAGCTGTAATCGCTAAAGGTCTCCTGAGCCCCCATCGGGCTTTTGCGCAGCTGGTGACATTGATTGCAGTTGGTGAACTGCTGTGAAAAGAACAGGACACGGCCCAGCTCTTCCTCCGCTGACAGCTCTGCCTTTCCTGCCAGATACCGATCATATTTACTGTCAAAAGGCGCAAAGGTATCGCTGCGCTCATAGGCGGCAATCGCCTGTGTCATGGCGGCAAAGCCCTGATCTTCATCGCGCAGGGCATCAGGTGAAAAAAGCGCGCCAAAGGATTGATTATACGCCTCATTTTCCCGCAACCTCTGCAGAACAACCTCTTTACTGGGTATGGCCATCTCAACCGGGTTGAGCGGTGGCCCACCGGCCTGTTCTTCAAGATCGCGGGCGCGTCCGTCCCAAAACAACCCGCCCCGCCAGACGCCATCTTCATGTAATTGCAAAGGCGGAACAAAGGCGGCATAGGCGGCTGTTGGTGCGTTACGATTGCCCAAAGACCGGCCATCATCTCCCAGGGAGAACGCACCATCTGCCGCACGGCGCGCATCTGAAAATCCCTGCGATGGCTCATGGCAGCTGGCACAGGACTGACTGCGGCTCATGGACAGATTTTCATCGTGAAACAGCGCTTCACCCAGTTTTTGCAACTCGGAAAGCGTGTCTTCAGCGCGAGATACCGTGGCTGTGCAGGTCACGATAGCCAGTACCGTGAGCGACAAAACACCGGGGAGTTTGAAAGTCATTATGGGCTCCGAGAAAAAAGGCTCTGCCTCTAAGTCCCGGAAACCCATAATACCGACCTTGATGTAGCGCAATTCCTGACAGAAAAAATCGGATTTATCACGCCCAAAGCGGTGACGATGATGCGTCCTGCCAGGTCTTGGTGGTCAACTGAGCAGCAGGACCACGATCATCAGAAGGTTCATTGAGGCAAATTGCATCAGCCAGGGATGCTGTCGGCTGCGCAGGGCAGCAAACAGCGCCATTGCCACGGAAACAACCAGACCAAAGACAAACAGACTGCCGCCAATCAAACCGATCAGCCCGGTATCCGGCCCCCAGGGCGCGCCAACCAGTGACATCCCCTTAAGACCAAAGCCAATCAGAATTCCCAGAATTGCCCCCAAGAGAGTTGCTCCGACGCTGCGGGCCTTTTCCAGGCCACGTCCCCCCAGAACGCTATCAATCACTTCTTGGGTCGGCACCGCTCCGGGTGTCCATTGGATACGCTCGAGCCGGTCGTCAAAGCTTCTGCTGGTCACTTGAATTCCTCCTGAAATCACAGGTCATTAAATCACGGGCAATTTCATAAAATATTAAGGCAAATTAATGACACGTTAACGAGTTTAACGCGGCAATAGGCAGATTTTCGATTTCGGTCACAAGCCTGTCACAAGCCTGTCTCGCACCTGCACAGGCTGCCGCGACCAGGCGGGCCTGCATATATGCTGTCATCTGCAAGGGAAAAGGGCGCAGTCCGGCGCATAAAATGACCCGTTCACGACGCCCCAAAGGCATCATCTGCGGCGCTCAGCTGCCCCAGATTTTGGCGACATAGTTTTGGGTTTCTTTGTATGGCGGCACGCCGCCGTATTTTTTCACAGCTTGCGGGCCGGCATTATATGCGGCCAAAGCCAAGCGCCAGGAGCCGAATTTTCTAAATTGCTTTGACAGGTAACGTGCCCCGCCTTCGAGGTTTTGCTTTGGAACGGAGGGGTCCACCCCAAGCCGACGAGCCGTGGCAGGCATCAACTGTGCCAGCCCCATTGCCCCCTTATGGGATACAGCCTCGGGGTTCCAATTGCTTTCTTGTTGAACCAGGCGCAGGAACAGATCCTCGGGAACACCATGTTTGCGCGCGGCCTGACGCGCCATGGTCAGATACTCGCCGCGATATTTCCCAGCGTAGCGCGGGCTAATCGAGCTGATCCCCGGAATTGCCTGCGGCTGCAAACGCACCGAATTTTCATACTGCTGCGCCGCCCGGGTATCCAAAACACGGGTATGGGCCGAAAACAAATCACGTCGGTTTTTGGTGCTGAACATGTCCGCTTCTGCCACGGAGGTCAGGCCAAAACTTCCGGCCAGTGCCGCGCTGAAAATCCCAACTGTCAGTGGACGCATGACTGCTCCTCGCCCCTTACCGATACAAAATTATTTTCGCGACTATAGCCGTATTTGTATCAAATGAAAGCAGGCAGCTCGTATCAGCCGCCAACGCGCCGTCCGTGTCGGCATTGTGCCGCCCAAAATCACACCTCACCGGAAAGGCCCGCCCCCATATCCCGCCAGAAAGTCGTGCCCGAAAGTCTGGCCCGAAAGTCTGGCCCGAAAGGATACTGGCAAAAACGAAACAGAGGGGTGCTTTCCACCCCGCGCGCTGGTCTATACTGTGCCACCAACCCAGCGGCTGAGATTCGTTTGATGACCGCTGCGCCCCGCACACAACACACAATCAAGATAAGAATAAGGACGGACCCCAATGGCCGGCTCAGTCAACAAAGTCATCCTCATCGGCAACCTGGGACGCGACCCAGAAGTGAGATCATTCCAGAACGGCGGCAAGGTTTGCAATCTGCGCATTGCGACCTCGGAAAACTGGAAAGACCGCACCACCGGTGAGCGCCGCGAGCGGACCGAATGGCATTCCGTTGCTATCTTCAACGAAGGTTTGGTGCGTGTCGCCGAGCAATACCTTCGCAAGGGTTCAAAAGTCTACATAGAAGGCCAGCTGCAGACCCGTAAGTGGCAGGATCAAAGTGGTCAGGACCGGTATTCAACCGAAGTCGTGCTGCAGGGCTTTGGCTCAACCCTGACAATGCTCGACGGTCGTGGTGAAGGCGGCGGCGGTGGCCAGGACAGCGGCGGCCAAGGTGGCGGCTATGGCGGCGGCAGCGGCGGCTATGACAGTGGCTCGCAACAGGGCGGTGGATTTGGCGGCGGCTCCAGCGGCCCCTCTCACAACATCGACGATGACGAAATCCCGTTCTAAATCCGATAACGACCGGCTGGATCCAACAAAGCCTGGCTAAATCTAACAAAGACTGGCGGGAGGTCCTTTCCGCCAGTCTTTTTGTATGCACCACGGCGTAGAACGGCAGCCAAATCGGCCTGTCTTTCTGCCAACGCCGCCCCTAGACATAAGCAGTATTCGTTCCCCCAGCCTGCGCCAGTGTCGCGGCAGGGGCACAGTGGTACAGAGCGCGTGTTATTGGCAGTCAGCCAGGGCATCGCGCAGCACAGACAGCACGGCCTCCTTGGGAACATCCGCCGTGACAAAGGCATCCCCAATGCTGCGCGCCAGAATGAAGGTCAGCTGGCCAGCAACCACTTTCTTATCCTGCCCCATCAGCTGCAGCAGGGTCTCGGCATCTGGCAAGGGCCCGTCAATATCACTCAGATCCGTTTTCATGCCCATGGCCTTGAGGTGGGCGCGCACCCGGCTGGGGTCTTCCTGGCTGCACAATCCCAAACGGGACGACAGCTCAAACGCCAGAGCACAGCCAATTGCGACACCTTCACCGTGCAACAGCCGGTCCGAATACCCCGTGGCAGCCTCAAGCGCGTGGCAGAATGTATGGCCCAAATTCAACAGGGCACGATCGCCCTGCTCGGTCTCATCGCGCACAACAATATCGGCCTTCATCTGAACCGAACGGGCAACGGCTTCGACCCGCTTGTCCAGGTCGCCAGCCGCCAGCAATGGTCCGTTTTCCTCGAGCCAGGAAAAAAAAGCCGCATCGCCCAGCATGCCGTATTTCACCACTTCTCCGTAACCAGACAAGA
Organism: Phaeobacter sp. SH40; assembly: GCA_965641885.1. Classification (GTDB taxonomy): domain Bacteria; phylum Pseudomonadota; class Alphaproteobacteria; order Rhodobacterales; family Rhodobacteraceae; genus Pseudophaeobacter. The sequence goes on from OZ282574.1 coordinate 2,351,870, forward strand.
AGTTGCGCGCGCTTAGGGTTCCCAGCACCTCGGTGTCGGCCAGCACCAGTGTCGGTTGATGAAAGGCACCAATAAGGTTCTTGCCTTGCGGGGCGTTGATGCCGGTCTTGCCGCCAACCGAGCTGTCTACCTGCGCCAGCAAGGATGTCGGAAGCTGAATGAAACGCACACCGCGCCGCAGCACCGAGGCCGCAAAGCCGGCCAGATCGCCAACCACCCCGCCGCCAAAGGCCAGAACCACGTCATTGCGCTCAACCTTTTGCTCCAGCAACCATTCGACCGAACGGGTGAACTGTGGCCAGCTCTTGGTGGCCTCCCCTGGGGGAAGCGCCAGCGCCTGCATATCAATCCCGGCAGCCTGCAGCCCGGCACGCAGGGTCTCAAGGTGCTGCTCTGCGACGGTCTCATCTGTCAGTACCGCCACGCGGGGCCTTTTGAGGAACGGCGCAATCCGGCGTCCAACGTCCTGTAACAGCCCCGGCCCGATCACCACATCATAGGCGCGCCCCTCCAGAGGCACATGTACCGTACGTTCCATCGTTATTCCTCAAAAACATCGGGGCGCGTCCGCAGGGCTGTCAGCACCCGGTCCACCATTTCTTCGATCGAGGCCTTGCCATCCGAGACAACCACAAGGTCAGCCTTGGTATAGAGCGGCACCCGCGCTTTATAGAGTTCTGCCAGCGTGGCTCGGGGGTCGCTGGTTTGTAGCAGTGGCCGTGTCTCGCGGTGGCGCACCCTGTTCCACAACACATCCATATCAGCCTTAAGCCAGATAGCCGCGCCATTGCGCCGGATGGTCTCACGGTTTTCTGCGGCCAAAAAGGCCCCGCCCCCTGTTGAGAGCACGCCGCATTCTTCGGTCAGCAAACGCGCGATCACCTGGCGTTCCTTGCGGCGGAAAAAGGCTTCGCCGTCGCGGGCAAATATCTCGGGGATGGTCATATTGGCAGCGGCCTCGATCTCATGATCGCTATCCAAAAAGGGCACCTGCAGACGCGCTGCCAGTGCACGGCCTACGGCAGTCTTGCCTGCGCCCATCATGCCGACCATGACGATGGTTTTCTTGAGCCGTCCTGGCTGCCGTATCGGGGCCTCTACCCCGGTCATTTGCTCTTTTTCGCTCATTCTTCAGTGAATGACGTGTTATTGCAAAAAAGGCCATATATAACTTGGGCAAAACACAAAGAAGCAGGCAACGGGTGCGCAATGGGGCGATTTATCAAATATCTAGTTATTATAGGGGTTTTGGCGGTTTTTGGGCTGGTGGCCTATGCCTATATCGGCCCCTGGTTTGGGGCAGATTTCAGCGTTCCCACGCAAGAGGTCCGAAAACCGGTGGTTCTGGATGCCGACTAGACGGGGCTTACTGAGGCGCGCGGAGGTTTCCTTTTTCAGCAGTGGCCAGTCTGTACCCAGTGGCCTGCCTGTAACCCGGGGCCTGTCTATAACCCGGGGCCTGTCTATAACCCGGGGCCTGTTTTGCGCCAAAGCCCTGTTGTTAGCCAGCCTCCTGTGCGCCGGGCCCGTGGCGGCGCAGGCTCCGCTTACGGTGATAGACTGGCTGGGCCAGCCCGATAACACGGCGCCCCTGCCCAAAACGGTTCTTCTGGAACCGCCGGTGACTGGCAGTGCCGCGCGTCCGCATATCGCCGTCACGCCGCTGCAGGCCTTGTTGCCCCCGATTGGCCTCGTGCCCCCCGCCGCCACTGGCCTGCCGATTGATCTGTGGCGCGGCAGTGATCCACAAGATATCGCTGATCTGATTCACGCGGTCTCGGTGCAGGGCAACCCGGCGATGCAGTCGCTACTGTTTACCCTTTTGCTGTCGGAAAGCCGCCCTTTGCAGGCCGAAGGCGACAAGGTGCTGCTGGCGCGCCTTGACCGTTTGATAACCCTGGGGGCAACCGACCCGGCGCAGGCCCTGGTGGAACATGCAGGCCCAACCGCCACGGCGAGCCGGTTTCGCCGCTGGTTTTTCACCACGCTGTTGAGCGGCGACGAAGACCGCGCCTGTGCCTCCTTGATTGCATCGCCTTACCTGGCCCCGGACTACCGCGCCCGGATATTTTGCGCAGCGCGACGCGGCGATTGGCCAACTGCGGCGCTGATGCTGGAATCGGCCCACGCGCTGGATCTGATGCCAAAGGAGCAGCTGGACCTGCTCGACCGCTTTTTGAACCCAGATATTTTTGAGCTCGCTCCGCCGCTGCCGCTGCCCATAAGGCCGGACCCTCTGACCTTCCGCCTCTATGAGGCCATTGGCGAGCGCCTGCCCACGGCGCCCCTGCCGCGCGCCTTTTCTGCCGCTGATCTGCGTGACGTGGCCGGCTGGAAGGCGCAGCTTGAGGCGGCCGAACGTCTGACACGTGCCGGGGCGCTGAACCCCAACCAGCTCTTGGGGCTGTATACCGATCGCAGCCCGGCCGCCTCGGGTGGCATTTGGGATCGGGTCGCTGCCGTGCAGCACTTTGAGGCCGCCCTCAACAGTGCCAGCAGTGACGCTGTCGCCAATGCCCTGCCCGCTGTCTGGCAGGCAATGCAGCTGGCCGGGCTCGAAGTCGGGTTTGCCGATCTCTTTTCCAGCCAACTTGCCCGGTTCAAACTGAGCGGTGATGCGGCAGAGCTGGCCTGGCGGATCCGCCTTTTGGCGCCAAGCTATGAGATCGCCTCGCACAGCCCCCCAAGCAACAGTCCTGAAAACAACTTCCTTGCTGCTTTGGCCCAGGGAACACCTGGCCACCCCGGCAGCAATGCCGCCGCAGAGCCCGAGACTGCCCCCCGAACTGAGACCGCAGATCATCAAGAAGACCCCAATGACAGCAGCGCTTTAGCAGTGCAGAGTAAAGCGCCGGATGTCTCACCTCTGTCACATTCTATCATGCGCGGATTTTCCGATCAGGCCGAAATCCCGGACAGGCTGCAGATCCTTCTCGACAATGGCCAGCTGGGCGAGGCGATCTTGCGGACGATGGATTTGTTCGCCCGTGGGGCTCAGGGCAATCTTGGCGATCTCAGCCATGCGCTTGCCGCGCTGCGTGCTGTGGGGCTCGAAGACACTGCCCGGCGTGCAACCCTGCAACTGATGCTTCTGGAGCACCGCTGAATGGCTGCTCCGGGCAACGATCTGCAATGGGTTTCGACTTTTCTGGAGGCCCAGGCCGCTGAAGCAGGGGCTGCACGCAATACCCTGCTCGCCTATGGTCGCGACCTAAAGGATGTTGCCGCCTGGCTGTTGCATCGCAAGCTTGGGTTCAGCGGCGCCAGTCGCGACGACATAGAGGCCTATCTGATCAGCTGTGACGCCGAGGGGCTGTCCCGTGCCACCCGGGCGCGGCGCTTGTCTGCCATTCGCCAGCTGTACCATTTCGCCTTTGAAGAAGGCTGGCGTGTGGACAATCCGGCCATCCAGATCAAGGGCCCCGGACGCGACAAAAGACTGCCCAAAACGCTGGAGGTGATCGAAGTCGACCGCCTGCTTGACGCGGCGCGCCAGACCGGTCGCAAACCGGCGGACCGGTTGCGCAATACCTGCCTGATGGAGCTGCTCTATGCGACCGGTATGCGGGTGAGTGAGCTGATGTCCCTGCCTGTTGCTGCCGCACGGGGCAACCCCAACATGCTTTTGGTGCTGGGCAAGGGCGGCAAAGAACGCATGGTGCCTCTGTCTCCGCCTGCCCGTGATGCGCTGCGGGTCTGGCTGCAGATCTGGGAAGACGAGGACCACGCGCGACAGCTCAAAGGTCTGCAGGGGTCAAAGTTTCTGTTTCCCTCCCGAGGCAAAGAGGGACATCTGACCCGCCACTGGTTTTACAGTTTGATTAAGGAGCTGGCAGTAACCGGCGGTGTTGATCCACAAAAGGTGACCCCCCATACGCTGCGCCACGCCTTTGCGACGCATCTTTTGGCCAATGGCGCCGACCTGCGGGCCATACAGGCTCTTTTGGGCCATGCGGATATTGCAACGACAGAGATCTACACCCATGTGCTGGATGCCCGTTTGAGCGAATTGGTTCTGGAGCACCACCCCCTGTCACGTGGCAGTGAACCCATAGCTGAACGCGACAAGAACAAACCCTAGTTGGAACCAAACTGAACAGGCAGGCCCACCGGGATGTTTCACGGGCTGGTGTCGCATGTTGCCCGGCTGAAGTTGGCGATGCAACGACACTTGTCTGAGACGCCGCCGCAGCCCATAACGAACACTGACATAAACTGAATCTGGATCTACCATGGACACCGCCCAAACCGTTTTGGACAGCGCTTTCTGGATCTCTGCCGGAGCCATCCTGTTTCTCTTGGTTCTCTCCGCCTTTTTCTCCGGCTCTGAGACTGCGCTGACCGCCGCCTCTCGGGGCAAGCTGCGCACCCAGGCCGACAAAGGCTCTCATGGGGCACAGCGCGCGCTGGATGTGACCGAAGACAGCGAACGGCTGATTGGCTCGGTTCTCCTGGGCAACAACCTGGTTAATATTCTTGCAACCTCGCTGGCGACAGCCCTGCTGACCCGGACCTTTGGCGAGAGCGGCGTGGCATATGCCACGCTGGTAATGACGCTTCTGGTGCTGATCTTTGCCGAGGTCCTGCCAAAGACCTATGCCATTTCCAATGCCGAAAAAGCCGCCTCGGGTGTGGCGTCTATAATTGCTGTTCTTGTAACGGTTCTGGCGCCGATTGTGTCAGCCGTACGCTTTCTTGTCCGTGGCATTCTTGGGCTGTTTGGCGTCCAGATCGACCCGGACAGCCATATCATGGCCGTGCGCGAAGAGATCGCCGGTGCCCTGCAACTCGGCCATTCTGAAGGCGTGGTCGAGAAAGAAGATCGCGACCGGATCCTGGGCGCTCTGGACCTGTCGGACCGCTTTGTTGAAGAGATCATGCTGCACCGATCCAATATACAGATGATCGACGCCGATGCGGAACCGGCCGATATTCTGGAGCAATGCCTGACCTCACCCCACACGCGCCTGCCCGTGTTTAAATCGGAGAAGGAAAACATCATCGGCATCGTCCACGCCAAGGATCTGCTGCGTGAGATGTATGTCCAGATCGGTGGCCCCGAAGGCAATGCAAGTGCGCTGCGTGATTTTCAAATCACCACGGTGGCCAAGCCGCCCTATTTTGTGCCCGAAACCACCACGCTGGACGACCAGATGCGCCAGTTCCTGCGGATGCGCAGCCACTTTGCATTGGTGGTTGATGAATATGGCGCCCTGCAGGGGCTCATCACTCTCGAAGACATTCTGGAAGAGATCGTCGGCGAAATCACCGACGAGTTTGATCCGGCAGAACAGTCGCTGGTGAAAAAAGAAGCGGACGGCAACTTTGCCGTTGAAGGCGCCACCACCATCCGTGACCTTAACCGGGCCACGGATTGGAACCTGCCCGATGACGAGGCCAATACCATTGCCGGGCTGGTCATACACGAGGCACAGATGATCCCGACCGTTGGTCAGGTCTTCTCCTTTCATGGCTTTCGCTTTGAGGTGACCGCGCGGCAAGGCAACCGGATCACCGCCTTTAAGGTGCGCCCCCTGACATGAGCCGGGCGTATAAATGGTTCGATCAGATCGTGCTGGATCTGCTGCGGCAATTGCGCTGGAGCTTTCTGCCGCCTCTGTTGATCTATTTTGCCTACGGGGTGCAGGGCATCACCTCGGTGGCGGCGACATTCTTTGTCAAAGAATACCTCGATCTTGAGGCAGCCTTTCTGGCGGGGCTTGCCTTTTGGGTGGGGCTGCCCTGGGCGCTGAAAATGCCCTTGGGGCATCTGGTCGATCTGATCTGGCGCTGGAAATACCTGTTGATCCTGCTCGGTGCTGGGCTGATGGCCACCAGCTATGGCATCATTGCCGGGCTTTTGATCATGCCAGATGAGATGGCCCGGATCATGCCTGCCAATGCCTGGTATGTCACCTCGGCCCTGCTGGCGCCCTGTGGGTTTGTGCTGCAGGATATCGTCGCAGACGCCATGTCAGTCGAGGCCGTGCCGCATCGCACCCCCGAAGGTGGCGCATATTCTGTCGCCGACAGCCGCGTTATGCACACCACCATGCAGACCCTGGGACGTATCACTCTGATTGGTGGCTTTAGCGCTGCGGCGGCGATGAATGTCTGGCTGTTTGATGGCGCCGATGCCCTGCCGCAATCTGAAAAGGGCGCGCTTTATGCCCATATCTATCTGCTTGCCCTAGCTGTGCCGCTGCTGTCGCTCTCGGGGATTGCCGTCGCTTTGCTGCAGCGTCTTCACCTTGGCGCCAAGCTGCGCCGCATGGGGTTGAGCGCCCTTGAGATCAACGCCCGCCTCACCGTGCCACGCGATCCGGTTTCCGTGAACTGGTGGTACTTTATCGGCGGCGGTGCCTTTGTGGCACTGTCGCTGAGTGTCGGGCTCAGCGATGTGCAACAGGCGCAGGAACTGGTTTTTGCCGGCTCCATGGTGATCGTGCTGCTGTTGATGCGGCAGCTGATCAAAGCCCTGACACCGGCGCAGGCCCGGGCGCTTGTGGGCACCGCAATCATTATCTTTGCCTATCGTGCCACGCCCCTGAACGGCGCTGCCGCCACCTGGTTTGAAATCGACGCCCTTGGCTTTGATCAACAGTTTCTCTCGGTCCTGTCGCTGATTTCCTCGCTGCTTACCCTGTTTGGCATGATCCTGCTGCGGCCGCTGATTGCCAATAATACCATCGCCTGGATCGTCATCTTTCTGGCAATCACGGAGGCTCTGCTGAGCCTGCCAAACATAGGCCTGTATTATGGGCTGCACATCTGGACGGCCTCTGTGACCGGTGGGCTGGTGGATGCGCGTTTCATCGCCCTGGTAGATACTGCCGTCGAGTCTCCATTGGGTCAGATCGCCATGATCCCGATGCTGGCCTGGATTGCCCGCAACGCGCCCAGCAATCTCAAGGCGACCTTCTTTGCGGTGATGGCCTCTTTCACGAACCTTGCCCTGTCCGCGGCCAGTCTGGGCACAAAATACCTCAATGAGGTCTTTGTGGTCACCCGCGAAGTCTCTGGCCCTACTGGCGAAATCACCACTCCTGCCGACTACACACAGCTGGGGGCGCTGTTAATCACTGTGGCTGTGTTGAAACTGGCGATCCCTCTAGGCGCGGTCTTTTTGGTACAGCTGAGCCCACTGCGCAGCAGCGACTGAATACACTGCACTCACCGCACCTCAATTACGTGTATCTCTCCACCGCTTTCTGACTTTTGGTCGGGCAGCGACCGGTTCTGTCGCTTTTTCACTGGATTACTGTTCACTTCTGTACAGAATGAGGAAAAACCTCAACCAGGGAGAAGCCTCATGAAGACCACCACCCGCGTGGCCGTGATCGGCGGCGGTGTCGTCGGCTGTTCAGTCCTTTACCATCTGACCAAACTCGGCTGGTCTGATGTGATGCTGCTAGAGCGTTCTGAACTCACCTCGGGCTCTACCTGGCACGCCGCAGGCGGGTTTCATACCCTCAATGGCGACACAAATATGGCAGCACTTCAGGGCTACACCATCAAGCTCTATCGCGAGTTGGAAGAGATCACCGGCATGTCCTGCGGGTTGCACCACGTGGGCGGCGTGACACTGGCAGACACCCAGGAACGCTTTGACATGATGAAGGCGGAGCGCGCCAAGCATCGCGTCATGGGGTTGGAAACCGAAATCGTCAGCCCCGAAGAGATTGCCAAAATTGCTCCGGTCACCAATATCAAAGGGATCGTTGGTGGGCTTTACGACCCGCTGGACGGCCACCTGGACCCCTCGGGAACCACCCACGCCTATGCCAAGGCCGCCCGCATGGGCGGTGCCACGATTGAAACCCACTGCAAGGTGGTTGAGACCAACCAGCGCCCTGACGGCAGCTGGGATATTGTCACCGACAAGGGATCCATCCACGCCGAGCATATCGTCAATGCAGGCGGGCTTTGGGCGCGCGAAGTTGGCGCCATGGCCGGGATCTATTTCCCGCTGCACCCCATGGAGCACCAATATATCGTCACCGACGAGGTGCCGATGGTTGCCGAGATTATCGACGCTGGCGGCGAACATCCGCATGTCATGGACCCGGCCGGCGAGAGCTACCTGCGCCAGGAGGGCCGCGGCCTCTGCATCGGCTTTTATGAACAGCCCTGCAAACCCTGGGCGGTGGACGGCACGCCCTGGAGTTTTGGCCATGAGTTGCTGGCTGACAACTTTGACAAGATCGAAGACTCTATTGATTTTGCATACAAACGCTTCCCGGCCCTTGAGGCCGCAGGGGTGAAATCCGTGATCCACGGACCCTTCACCTTTGCCCCCGATGGCAACCCCCTTGTGGGCCCCGTGCCCGGTGTGCGCAACTATTGGTCCGCCTGCGGTGTCATGGCCGGCTTTAGCCAGGGCGGTGGCGTTGGCCTGATGCTGGCCCAGTGGATGATCGAGGGTGAGCCCGAGCGCGATACCATGGCGCTGGACTGCGCCCGCTTTGGCGACTGGATCACCCCCGGCTACACCCTGCCCAAGGTCATCGAGAACTATCAAAAACGGTTTTCCATCGCCTACCCCAACGAAGAGCTGCCCGCCGCGCGCCCCTTTCGCACCACGCCGATGTACGACATCTTTGACGGCATGGGTGCCGTCTGGGGCCAGCAGTTCGGACTGGAAGTGCCCAACTATTTCGCCACTGGCGATGAGGCCCGCTTTGAAACCCCGTCATTCCGTCGCTCCAACGCCTTTGAGGCCACGGCCCGCGAGGTCGCAGCGGTGCGCGAGGCGGTCGGCATCAACGAGGTGCATAACTTTGGCAAATACCGGATCAGGGGCACCGGTGCCCGGGCCTGGCTTGACCGTATCATGGCAGGACGGGTGCCACAGCCCGGACGCATCAGCCTGACGCCAATGCTCTCGACCAAGGGGCGGCTCATCGGAGACTTTACCATCTCCTGTCTTGCCGAGGATGAATTTCAGCTCACCGCCTCTTATGGGGCGCAGGCCTATCACATGCGCTGGTTCCTGAAGCATCAGGAGCACGGCGTTGACATCGAAAACATCTCGGACACCCGAAACGGATTTCAGATTGCCGGGCCAAAGGCCAGACAGGTCTTGCAGGCCTGCACCCGGCAGGACGTCTCGGATATGCGGTTTATGGATGTGCGGCGCATGACGGTCGGCATGGCCGACTGCCTGGTGCAGCGGGTCAGCTATACCGGCGATCTTGGCTATGAGATCTACTGCGACCTGCCAAGCCAGCGCGCGCTCTGGTCGAGCCTGTGGCAGGCTGGCCAGCCGCATGGCATGAAACCTTTTGGCATGCGGGCCATGATGTCGCTCAGACTGGACAAGTTCTTTGGCTCCTGGATGCGGGAATACTCGCCGGACTACACGGCGGCTGAAACCGGGCTGGACCGGTTTATCTCGTTCAAGAAAAATACTGATTTCATAGGACGTGCCGCCGCCGAGGCAGAGCGGGCACAGGGCGCAAGTCGCAGGCTCTGCGCCTTTGAGGTCGAGGCCACGGATGCCGATGTCATCGCCTATGAGCCGATCTCGATTGATGGCGAGGTGGTGGGGTTCTGCACATCAGGGGGCTATTCCCACTATGCAAGTAAGTCCATCGCCCTGGGGTTTGTGCCAACCGACAAAGCTGTTGCGGGTCTTCAGATCGAGATTGAGATCCTCGGCGAGATGCACCGGGCCCGGTTGATCACCGAGCCGCTTTTTGACGCGGATGGCGCCCGCATGCGCGGCTAGTCGCGACAGTCTGGCCTCTGACCAAAAGACAAAGCCTCCGCGCGCTGCGGGGGTTTTTTGACGGGACACACGAATTCTCTGGCCTTACGCATTGAAATTTCTCAAAATACTGCCGCTGACGACACCCTAGCGCAGCCCGTGACCCTACGAGGATTTTCATGACCACTATCGCCATTCTTCTGCTGGCCGCTGGCGCCTCCTCCCGGATGGGAGGGCGGGACAAACTGATGGAAGATGTCGACGGCGTGCCACTGTTGTCGCGGATCTGCCATCGGGCCGCGCTGACGGGGCTGCCCTGCTATGTCACAGTGCCAGGCCTTTCGCACCCAAGGGTCATGGCCACCGGCACCGCCAGTGTTATTGACGTTCCAGATGCCTCTGAAGGCATGGCTGCCTCGATCCGAACCGGTGTCGCAGCACTGCCGCGCGAGATTGATGCCGTAATGATCCTGCCCTGTGACATGCCCGATCTGGAAACGCAGGATCTGATGCATCTGGCCGCACATTTTCCCAGCCCTAATTCTAAAAGTCGCAACAGCCCGGTGCTGCGCGCCACTGCCAGTGACGGAACCCCCGGCCATCCGGTGATCTTCCCCCGGCACTGTTTTGCTGCCTTGCGCCAGATCAAAGGCGATCAGGGCGCCCGCGCGGTTCTGTCGGCAAATGAGGTCGAATTGGTCGCCCTGCCCGCGCAACGCGCCGTGACCGATCTGGACACACCAGAGGCCTGGTCGCGCTGGCGCGCGTCTCGCAGCTGCCATGAAACTAAAAATGGCCGGGTGAATTCTACGGGTTGAGTCCCGCTAAATGTCAGGGGGACGACCTGGCCATTTGATGTGTGCAAAGCCCTGGATCGCCTGTTTCAAAGCCTGTCAAACTGCCTGCTGTTCAGTTCACAGCCCGTGCCCCCCTGACCACGAAAGGCCCAAACCTTGCTCAGAATAAAACTTCCAACTGCGGTCACCCCTGTGGAAATAACTAAGGACAGCAGGGGCGGCAGGTGAAAAATGACATGCAGGACATACAGGAACGATTGATTCAGGCTAAAACCCGTCGCGGCGGTGATGGAATACCGCAGAAGGCTACGCGAAACGGGGCTGCCATGGCCCTGGAACGTAAACAGTTGATGGCCGGTGAAGCTGAGGAAAAAGGCGCCCAGAAACGCAACCAGGTTGGCAAGAAGCGGCGCCAAGCCGTCAAGGACAAGAAGGGCGGCAATGCCCATATGGGCCAGGGTGGAGGCTCCCCCAACCAAAACAAAGCGCGAGACCTGCAGAGACATCTACTCCGCGCCCCCGGCTGTGATTTCTTCCGCCAGAAGATAGCCGGGACGTCCTTTTACTTCGGAAAACACCCGGGCCAGATATTCACCCAGAACCCCAATAGAGATCAGTTGCACCCCACCCAGAAAGAAAATGGCCACCGCCAGTGTTGACCACCCTGCAAGATCATGCCCCCAGATCACCGTTCGCGCCGCAATGAAAAGCCCGTACAAAATAGACATAAATGCCAGTGTCGTGCCAATTCCTGTCCACATCCGCAATGGCCAGTCCGTGAAGGATGTCACGCCGGTCATGGCCAGTTTAAAGAGCCCGCGAAAGCCAAATTTCGACGCCCCAGCCTGGCGGGGTTCCAGCTCAATCGCCACCGCAATACTGCGAAAGCCAACCCAGCTATACAGCCCTTTCATAAATCGGTTGTGCTCGGGCAAGGCACAGAGTGCGTCAACCACCTTGCGGTCCATAAGGCGAAAATCACGCGTGTCTGCGGGCACCTCTACATCACTGCCATAGTTCAGGAATGTGTAAAACGCTTTGGTGAACACACGTTTTAGCCAGCTTTCGTCCATGCGGTGCGCGCGCACGGTATAGACCATCTCGTAGCCATCCCGGTAATGCGCCAGCATCGCGTCCAGATAATGCAACGGCTCCTGCAGGTCGGCATCCAGAATGACAACCGCCTGGCCAGTGGCCCGTTGCAGGCCAGCCATAATCGCCTGTTCCTTACCAAAATTACGCGACAGCCGGAGGACAAAGACCTCATTATCCCACTGATGCGCGAGGATATTCTCTATCGTTGCATCAACACTGCCATCGTCGACCACGATAATCTCGGCAGAGGTCACCAGCGATTTGGCCCGCGCGGTGACGCGTCTCAGGGTCTCGACGATACTGCCTGCTTCATTGTAGGCCGGAATGACAAATGACAGATCCGGCACCTTTGGCACAGAGACCTCTGCGGGCGCCAGGCTGGCAAAAATATCAGGCGTTATGGCGCGAAAATTTCCCATCAGTTTGCCCCCCCGGTTTCGGGCTTGAGCAGCAGGGTATTGCGTCCGAATTGGCCAAGGTGTTGCAATTGCGGGCTGTTCAGCTGTGGCACCAGACTATTGGGCACAGCAAGGGCCGCGGCTTGCGGGTTTGACAGCAGTGAGGGCAAGGCTGTGACCTCCACGGGTTCAGCCGCGCCAAGGGTGTAGAATTCTGCGGAATAGCTGCGCCCTGACACCGTGTAGATCGCGGCATCAGGGGCGATTTCCGATGCGGCCTCAATCAGCGCTTTATGGGTTTTCAGAGGCATGCGCTCCGGCACAAACACGAGCCCCGCCACAAAAGCTGCAAACAGCACAAAGACCGTCGCGATCGTAATGGAAAATCCCATCTTTTGCCCCAACCCGGGCTTTTGGCCCCCATGATTGGCTGCAAGCACCGTCATCAGGATTGCAGCCGCAGGCAGGCCAGGAAGTGTGTAGGCCACGAGGATATTGGCAGCAGGGGTGAACAGGATCAAAGGCGCTAGGGCCCAGGCCAGCAGGTACAGCAACCAGCCAGACCGGTCCTGTGAAAACGACTGCAGCGTGCAGCGCGCCCGCCAGACGAACAGGATTGGCACAACACTCCAGGGCAGAGCCGCCTGCAGCCACAGAACCCAAATCATACCCTTAGGCTGCACATGGGCCGAGCCATAAAGATCGCCGCTCCACCCAGAGACAACAAACCTGTTAAAGTGCTCGCCGACAATGAAGTAGTGTAAAAACCCAGGCGTGGCGATTTCGGCCGCGAGATACCAGGGAGCCGTCATCAGGGTTGCCAGCGCCAGGCCCGGCCCCCATGGCAGACGTTTGAGAGCGCCCCAGTTTCCGGTCAGGGCCAGCCACAAAAACAGCGGAATTGTGCAAAGCACAACGGCAACCGGCCCCTTGGCCAGCAGTCCGACCGCCAGCCCCACAAAGACCATCATGCCCCAGGCCCGGCTTGTCGTCTCGCGGCAGGCGCCCGTCCAGAACCCGGCCATGACCAGCACTGTTCCCAAGGTCATTGGCATATCGGTCATCACAAAGGCCGAGGCCCCAAAGAACATGGCCATTGACATCAAAACAGTCACAGAGACCAGCGCGATATTGCGCCCAATGATGTCACGCAGCCAGACCCAGAGAACCGCCAGCAGCAAAAGCGAGACCAGAAGGATCGGCAGACGCGCAGCAGCTTCATGGGTGCCAAACAACTGCATCCCAAGCGCCGAAAGCCAGGTATGGAGGGGAGGTTTTCCCCAAAACGGCACGCCATAATCAAACTGCGGGGTGATCCAATTGGCTGTTTCCACCATCTTGCGCGCGATTTCGCTATAGCGCGCCTCGGTCGTGTCGGTCAGAGGCAAATAAAACATGGCCAGAACACGCAGCGACAAAAAGGCGCTCAGAACCATGTAGAGCCTGCGCCGCAGAGCGGGCGTCAACTGGATATCTCGACCGGAATAGGGCAATACCCCGTTGAAATGGCGTCTGCATGTCGCCGCCGGGAGGATTTCGACTGTCGTCATATTCTTGCGTCCTGCTTGTTTCGCAGGGCAGGCATAGATTGGCTCAGATCACCTGAGCCTTGTCGGAACTATACCAATCCGTAATCTCTGGATGGCTTGATCTTATCGAAACTTACAGTATCCCAAGATCAGTCACTCACTTACGGAACCTACCAGAATGCGTGTCCTTGTTGTAGAAGACGATATTGAAACGGCCGAGTACATCACCTCCAGTCTAAAGGCGCAGGGCCACGTAGTTGACCATTGTGCCGATGGCAAAGAGGGATTTCTCAATGCGTTGGACAACGATTATGACGTCATGGTCTTTGACCGGATGCTGCCGGGACTGGATGGGCTGACGCTAATCAAATCTGTGCGCGGTGCCGGGGTCGAGACGCCGATCCTGTTCCTGAGCGCCATGGACGGTATCAACGACCGGGTTGATGGGCTGCAGGCTGGCTCTGATGATTATCTGGTCAAGCCGTTTTCGTTTCATGAGCTCTCGGCGCGCTTGGCCGCGCTGACCAGGCGTCCGCCGCTCAAGACGGAAGAGACCGTTTTACGTGTCGCTGACCTGGAAATGAATTTGATCCGCAGAACGCTCATGCGCGGCGACACGCCGATTGATTTGCAGCCAAGGGAGTTCAGCCTGCTGGAATACCTGATGCGCAATGCCGACCGGGTGCTGACCCGGACCATGCTTCTCGAAGCCGTTTGGGATTTTCATTTCGACCCGAAAACGAACGTGGTTGAGACCCATATCAGTCGCCTTAGAAACAAGATCGACAAACCCTTTGCGACAGAGCTGATCCATACCATTCGTGGATCAGGATATAGTCTGCATGGGTGAGGGGATGAAACTGTCCCGTATTGTTCGCTCGACGTCGGTGCGTCTGTCGCTGCGGTTTGCGCTGCTCTATTCAGTGGTTACCGCATTGGTCTTTGCTATGGCCTATCAGATGGCAGACTATGAAATCACCAAATGGATTGAAGAACAGCTGATCGAGGAAGAGACCGCCTATATCCATTTGTACCAGGAGAACGGGTTGGAGGCGGTCGTCGCACAGGTCTCCGGACTTGGTGATTTCAACTTCGAGGATCACCGGATTTTTCTGCTCAAGGATGTCAATGGCGCGCATCTTGTGGGCAATATCGCGCGGATCGACTGGACCGGGGTATCCGGGTATCTTGAGGCTACCGCGATAGACGTTACCGGGCCGGATGAAAATGAGTCACCCGGCTATATTCTTCGCAATATCTCGCTTGGCGCCAATACTTTAATTTTGGGCACCAGCACCTATTTTGTCACCGAGCTGCTCGAAGGGCTGAGCGGCGGCTTGCTGATCGGCTTTGCCATTGTTCTGCTTGTCGGCGCAGGTGCTGGCGTCGCTGTGGGCCGCCGGACAGAGCATAGGCTGGTGCAGATTTCCACCACACTGCAGGACGTTGCAAAGGGCAATCTAGAGGCCAGGGTTCCTCTCGAAAGTGACAATGCGGATGATCTGACGCAGCTCTCTGCCGAGATAAACAAAACCATTGGTCATTTGCAAAATATGGTTGAAAGCCAGAACCAGATCTCCGCCGATATCGCGCATGATTTGCGCACGCCAATGCAGCGCTTGCGGCAAAGGCTCGAGGCGATTGGCCAATCGCCGGACCTGCCCCAGCCACTGGCGACGGCTGTGTATGAAGCGATTGATGCCGCCGATGATTTGATCGAGACATTTCACGCCTTGCTGCGGATCTCACAGATCGAAGCTGGTGCGCGGCGAGAAAACTTTTGCCAGGTTGACCTGGTCTCCGTTCTGGCCCGGATCGAAGATGCCTACGGCGCGGTTGCCGAGGAAAAAGGACAGATCCTGAGGTTTACGGCCACCACCCCGCCCGTAACTGTGTCAGGCGACCGGCAACTTCTGACTCAAATGATGGCAAATGTAGTTGAAAACGCCCTTCGCCATTGCCCTAGCGATGCGCAGATACAAGTCGGGCTAAAGGCGCAGAATGCAACGATCGCTTTTGTTGTTTGCGATAATGGTCCGGGAATTCCGGCACAGGAAAAAGAAAAAGTACTGCGCAGATTTTACCGGCTAGAGAAGAGCCGAACGACATCCGGCAACGGCCTTGGGCTGAGCCTTGTCAAAGCGGTGGTAGATCTTCACGATGCGAAAATATCCCTGACCGATGGCAATCCTGGCCTGACAGTCTCGATAGTGTTCACAGCCTCTCCAAAGGGCAGCCTTTAGCCCAAAGCCCTGCCTCTCGTATGGAAAAACTCCATCCAGGCGGACATTTTGCCTGCATGCCCCAGGTTGTCTGCATATCCCAGGCCGGAGCACATACGCGCGCAGAGCAAGGCCAAACACGCAGGTCACTCTGAAAGGGTCACGCGGCGCTTTCTGCGTCATCCCGCGGCGGTTTGCAGGCTATCCGGCGCATGTCCTCTCTGCTCATGGGCTGACCAAAGTAGAAGCCCTGGGCCGAGGAGCAATTTTCCGCACGCAGGAAGCGGAGCTCGTCTTCGACCTCGACCCCTTCGGCGAGGACCGGAATGTCCAGTGCAGCACCAAGCAGCAACGTAGAGCGCACAATTGCGGCACGCTGCGAATTCTTATGCACGTCTTGCACAAAGCTGCGGTCAATCTTGATCTTGTCAAAGGGGAAGGTCTGCAACATCGACAGCGACGAATACCCGGTGCCAAAATCATCCATGGCGATACGAATACCCAGCGCCTTCAGCCTGTGCATCACCTTCAGCGTCTGCGCCTGGTCGTGGATAATGCTGGCCTCGGTGATTTCCAGCTCAAGGCGCTCCGGGGCCAGGCCGGTTTCAAACAAATTGTCCATCACGTTTTCCAGAAACGCCTGCTGCACCAGCTGCTGCGGCGCCACGTTGACAGCAACGCTATAGGGGTGATCCCATTGCGCAGCCTCGCGGCAGGCCTCCCGCAGGACCCAGGCGCCGATGTCGCGCACCAGGCCGGTTTCCTCCGCCACCGGGATAAACTCGCCCGGTGACACCCGCCCGCGTGTCGGGTGGTTCCAGCGCAGCAGCACTTCGAACCCCTCCGGCTCCAAGGTTTTCAGGGTGTTCTGGAGCTGATAAACCAGTTCGAATTCGTCGTTTTGCAGCGCCTGACGCAGGTCATGCACGAGCTGCGTCCTGTCTCGGCTGCGGCGGTCCATTTCTGCGTCGAACAGGCAGATTGGCCTGTCTGTTTCCGACTTGGCACGGTACATCGCCACATTCGATTTATGCAGCAACTGGTTCGCATCTCGCCCATCTTCTAGTGTCGTGGCAATACCGATGGATGCCCCGACACGCAGAGAGACGTCCTCCAGGTCGATAGGTTCCACAATGGCCGCATGCAGCCGTTCGGCAAAGCTCTGCACCTCTTCAATGCGACCAAACCCTCGTTTTATGGCAACAAATTCATCGCCCCCAACCCGAGCAATATAGTCGCCCTCGCCCTGTTGCCTGCACAAACGCAGCGCAACCCGGCGCAACACCGCATCCCCCATGGCGTGGCCGTGTAGAGCGTTGACCTCCTTAAAGAGATTGAGATCTATCGTCAGCACCGCCGCGCGCGCGGAATCGTCCTCGGCCAACTGCACCGCCAGGGCATCCATCTTGCGGGTCAGCGACATGCGGTTGGGCATGCTGGTAAGGGGGTCATGCAGGGCCGCGTGGTCAAGTTGGGAGCGCGACTCCCCTTCAAGGTTGACCTCGATACTGGCAGAGGCCATGGCAATCAGCAGGATGACCCCGGTCACACCAAAAATAAGCATCGCCATAGCGGTATCTGAAATCGCCATGGGAGGCACCACGACAGAAGAGTCGAGCCGGATTTCGATCGCGCTCATACCGGTGAAATGCATGAGGCAGATCGCCAGAACCATAGCGGCTGCAGGCCAGACCCGCCCGGCTATTCCCCCGAGGTGTTTGGCAATCAACCCGTAGCTGACGGCCCCAAATCCCGCGCCCAAGAGGCCAGAAGCCAGCAGCTGCGGCAGGCTCCAGACAATCGTTCCCGGCAGCAGATAGGCGCTCATGCCGGTGTAATGCATCGCAGTGACGCTCAGGCCGAAAATCGCCCCCGCCATATAGGCCGCATACCGGCTGCGCCCATAGGCCAATCCAGCGTTGGCCGCCAGCGCGCCCAACACCCCAACCAAGAGCGACGCACCGGTCATGACCGGCTCATAGCCATGCGCATAACCAGGGTTATAGGAAAGCATCGCGATAAAATGGGTTGACCAGATCGTAGCCCCGGCAATCAAACCAGCCAGGGGCAGCTGCACAAGACGGCGCCTGCCCTTCCATTGGGTCAAACGGGCGGACATATGCGTGGAGAGCACCGAGCCGATGACGCAAATAAAAGCCGCCACCGCAACCAGGCCATAAATATGTTCCTGGGCAATGCAGTCCAATAGTCGATACATGAACCAAGTCCTCGGGCCGTATGAATTCCAGTCGATTGTCCCGTTGAACAATTAATAAACCAACCGCAATTCACACCCGGCTATGGAAGAAATTGTAAATAATTCTAATCTTTAGAAAGACGATCAGCAGAAAAACGATCAGCCGGCTTTGTTACACAGTGCGGTGGTTTCTGCGCCTGCCTCCATCGTGTCGAGAGGACCAAAAGGCAGCATCACCCCGTTAAAAAAGCGCCAGGTAAAGCAGGCCTTTGCGGCGACGCACCTCTCGGCAGGAGCGAACGGTCGGCAAGACATCATTGTTTTTGCCGGAACAATTGGTTTTGCGGCGTCATCTGGCGTGCAGCATTTCCGCCATCTTGTCGCGCATCACAAACTTTTGCGGCTTGCCTGTGATGGTCATCGGGATCTCGTCTACGATCCGCACGTGTTTGGGTATTTTATAATGCGCAATCTGGCCCTGACAGAACTGGCGCACCGCCGCGTCGGAGAGGTCTTCATCTGTCTTTGTCACAACCCAGGCACAGACCTCCTCCCCAAGCGTTTCATGCGGGATGCCAAAGACCTGAACCTCTGCGATCTGCGGATGGCGGAACAGGAAGTCCTCGATCTCTCTGGGGTATATGTTTTCGCCACCGCGAATGATCATATCCTTGACACGACCAACGATAGAGCAAAATCCGTCAGCGTCAAAAGTTGCCAGATCGCCGGTGTGCATCCAGCCATCCACAATCGCATCACTCGTGCGCGCCGCGTCATCCCAATAGCCCTTCATGACGGAATAGCCGCGCGTGCAAAGCTCTCCCTGCGTGCCGACCGGAACAATCTGTCCCACAGTGTCGACGATTTTGACCTCGAGGTTCGGATGGATCCGCCCAACCGTGGCGCAGCGCTTGTCCGTTGGATCATCCGTGAAGCTTTGGAACGAGACGGGCGAGGTTTCGGTCATGCCATAGCAGATCGTCACCTCCTGCATGTTCATCTGGGAAGTCACCCGTTCCATCACATCAACAGGGCACGGAGCGCCGGCCATGATGCCCGTGCGCAGAGAGGCCAGATTGACCGGGTTTTGTGCAAGCTCCTGCAACATGGAAACGAACATTGTGGGCACGCCGTAGACAGCGGTGCAGCGTTCCTTTGACAGGGCCGCCAGCGTTGCGGCTGGCTCAAAACTCCCGCCCGGAAAAACCATCGCAGCGCCTTTGCTGACAGCCCCAAGAGTTCCCATCACCATCCCGAAACAATGGTACAGTGGCACCGGAATACACAGGCGGTCGGCCTCAGTCAGCTTGATCCGCTGGGTGACAAAACGAGCATTGTTGACGATGTTGTAATGGGACAGTGTTGCGCCCTTTGGAGCACCTGTGGTGCCCGAGGTGAACTGGATATTGATCGCGTCATCCGGGCTAAGCGTGCCCTCAATCGCCGCCAGCCGCAGTTGCTGGGCAGGCCCGCCCAGGGTTTTCACGTCGTCAAATTTGAACGTGCCCGGCGCGCCCTCATCCCCCATCACGATCACGTTTTTGAGCGTGGGGATCTTTACAGAATTCAAACGCCCCGGCTCGGCATGCTCTAGCTCTGGCGCAAGCTGCTGCACCATTTTCAGATACTCCGAGGTCTTGAACCGCGGCGCCAGAACCAGCGCCTTACAGCCGACCTTGTTCAGCGCGTATTCCAGTTCTGCCAGACGATAGGCGGGGTTGATGTTGACCAAGACCAACCCGATGCGGGCCGTGGCAAACTGCGTCAAAACCCATTCATAGCGGTTGGGAGACCAGATCCCGATGCGATCGCCCTTTTCCAGCCCCAAGGCCAGAAACCCCGATGCCAGCGCGTCAACGTCACGGTCAAAATCATAATAGCTCAACCTCGCGCCGGTGTCCTGAAAGACCAGCGCGTCTCTTGGACCAAAACGCGACACCGCTTCGCGCAGCAAGGTGGGAATGGTGATATATCTCAACTCCTGCTCAATGCTGCCTTTGACATAGGACAGACCATCACCTGGGGCTGATCCGGTAGCACTGTTGAATTTACCGCGCTGTTGCTGTGATGATCCAAGCCTGTGCGCCAGGCTTTCATTCAGAATTGACATGCAGGGTTCCTCACATTGTCCGCCAGTCGCCGCTTTGCTCAAACGCATGCGCCGCTTGGTAGATTTTCATCTCGCCATAGTTCGGCCCGACCAGCATCATACCGACCGGCAGCCCTTCCAGCAGGCCACAAGGCACGCTCATGGCGGGCAGACCACCATTGAACGGGGCGGTATTTGCAATCATCTCAAAGGCGCGCTGGACATAGAGCGAGATGGAACAATCGGCGGGCGGGATTTGCTGCGGCTTCATCGGAACTGTCGGCATCAACAGCACATCATATTGCTTTAATGCGGCGGCGTACTTCTCGTTTACCTTGCGCATCAGGTTCTGCGCCTTGCCGTAAAAGCGGCCGCGATACTGCTCCTGAAAATACTCGCCCAGGAACATGCAGGTCTTCAGAGAGTGGCTCAGCTCATCAGGTCGGCTGCGCCAGGTTGCCATATGGTCCATCATGGACGGCACAAAAAGTCCGCGGTAATTGGTGCCGCCAGAGTTGCCGTGCATCATGTGATCTTGCAGGCCTTCAACCGTAATTGCGGTCCAGCAATCCACGGCAAGCCCATGTTCTGGAACTGAGACCTGCTCGACGCGCGCTCCCAGTTCGCGAAAGCGCTCTGCTGCGGCCAGAACCTTTTGGTCGACGTCGAACTCGGCGGAGAGGCCAGCAAATCCTTCGGTGAGAATTCCAATGCGCATGCCATGGGCGCCTCTGCCCAGTGCTTCTGTATAGCGGTAGGTTTTGGGTTTGTACTGCCGCGGGTCCAGACCGTCTTCGCCGGCCAGAATTTCCAGCAGCATTGCATTGTCCGCAACTGTTTTGGTGACGGGGCCAACATGGTCGATGGTCTGCTCAACCGGCATGATGCCAGAGTAAGGCACCAGGCCATGGGTGGCCTTCATGCCGTAGACGCCACAGTTAGACGACGGGATACGGATAGAGCCACCCTGGTCCCCGGCGATGGCCATATCAACCTCACCTGAGGCCACAAGAGCCGCAGAGCCACCAGAGGAGCCACCCGCCATATAGCCCCGTTTCCAGGGATTATGGATGGGCCCCTTGGCATTGGTGTGTGAGCCACCAGAGAGGCAGAAATTCTCGCAATGCGACTTACCTGCGATCGTGGCGCCGGCATCCAGCATACGTGTGACAATCGTCGCGTCGATCTCGGGCGTGTAGCCTTCCATGATGGATGAGCCGTTCATCATCGGAACCCCCGCCAGACAGATGGTATCCTTCAGAGCAATGCGTTTGCCGCGCAGTGGGCCATCCATCGCGCCCTTCACATCGGTTTTCACGTACCAGGCATTCAGCGGGTTGTCGGTGGCATCCGGGAAATGGCCCGGCGCACGGGGATAGCGGACCTCGGGCAGATAATCCGGCAGCGCATCCAGTCGGTCATAGGCCTGAATATAAGGCTCGATAATCTCGCAGTACTCGGCCAGATCTTCATCTGTCAGGTTCATTCCGAACCGTTCGGCCATGGTCCGCATTTGGTTCAATGTTGGACGTTTGATGGTCATATTTGTCACCGCCATTTGCGATGCATCAGAGGTCCCCCCCGATGGCATCCGTGTGGTATTATTGAAATTCTGTGTCGGCGTATGTGTTGCGCCAGAACCGGTGCTCGCCGCATTGCCCCGGGTTGAGCGCGCGGCACCAAACCCGAGAAACTGGTCAACTTTGGACTGATCCAAAAGGTCCGCCTTGCTCAGCTCACCGGTGATACGGCCCCGCTCCAGCACCAAAACACGGTCCGACAGATCCGAAATGAAGTCGAAATTCTGCTCGACCAAAAGGATCGCGAGGCCCCGGTCTTTGCGCAGCTTCAACAGGGTTTCAGACATCTCTTCGATGATTGAGGGCTGAATGCCTTCGGTCGGCTCATCCAGCAGCAAAAATTCCGGGTCCCCCATGAGACAGCGCGCCAGGGCAAGCAGTTGCTGCTCACCGCCCGAAAGCGCGCCGCCCTCGCGGTCCAGCAGGCGCACAAGACGCGGAAAGTCCTGCAGAACCGTGTCGATGACCTCGTCTTCGGTGCCGCCGGAATAGTCATGCCAGGCAAACCGCAGATTGTCCCGCACCGAGAGTTGCGGAAAAATACCGCGTCCCTGCGGCACATAACCGATGCCCTGCCCTGCCCGCTCATTTGGGCTCATACGGGTGATTTCAGTGCCGTGAAACCGGATGGTGCCGGATGTGGTCGGCAAAAAGCCCATGGCCGTTTTCAGCAGCGTGGTTTTGCCCATGCCATTATGGCCGAGAATACCGACGACTTCGTTTTCACCAATCCGGAAGTCGATGCCATGCAGCACCGGCACTTTGCCATAGCCCCCTGACAGGCCTTTGATTTCAAGCAGGGTTTTGACATCCTCTACGTGCGGGCGCTCTTGTAGATGCATCAGGCGTTCTTTCCAAGATAGACGTTGCGAACGACCGGATCCGACATGACCGTGTCGACATGGTCTTCCATCAGGACCGCGCCCTGGTGAAACACCGTGACGGTTGTGGCGATGGAGCGGATAAACTGCATGTCATGTTCAACAATGACCACGGCCGCCGTTCGGGTCAGCTCGTGGATGATTTCGCTCATACGCTCGACGTCTTCGGCGCTCATGCCCGCGGCGGGCTCGTCCAGCAGCACAAGCCAGGGGTCCGCCACCGCGACCAGCCCAAGCTCCACCCGCTGGCGTTCACCATGTGCAAGACGGCCCAGTTCGGCCTTGGCAATCGGGCCCAGTCGCAAACGATCAATGATATCGCTGGTCCTGGTGTTTGCCTCGCGCGTGGGCATAAAGCGCCGCGCAGCCATCCAGATGTTTTCAAACACCGACAGGGCATCCATCACATTGGGAACCTGTGTTTTGATGCCCACCCCCATTGAGGCGATCTCATGCGGGTGCCAGCCAGTGGTCTCCTGCCCGCGCATGAACACACGGCCCTCGGTCGGCGCATGCAACCCACTGACGCATTTGAAAAAGGTCGACTTACCCGCGCCGTTTGGGCCGATCAGGCACCGCAGCTCGCGGGCTTTGAGTTTGAAATTGACATTGTCCGCTGCAACCACACCGCCAAAGCGTTTTGTCAGGCCTTCGGTTTCTAAAACAAGTTCAGCCATGTGCGCCTCCTCTGCGTCGCGCACTGCTGCGGTGGCGGCGGCCTTTTGGGGTTCGTTTTGCAAAGCTGACGGCCCAAAGAGATGTCACGGCTGGAACGATCCCTTTGGGCAGGAACAACACAAACAAGACAAGAATGATGCCGGTGATCAAAGTGTTGTCGATCATCGTTTGCTGGCCCAGCATGAACTTCAGATAGGCGAGTCCGGCAGCGCCAAGGATGGGTCCAAACCGCGTCCCCAGCCCGCCAACAATGCACCAGATGATGATTTCTGCCGATTGACCAAGGCTGAACAGTCCCGGCGTGACAATCTCGGCCCAATTGGCAAAGAGCCCGCCTGCCAGTCCAGCAATCCCGGCGCCGATGGCAAACAAAGCTGTCTTTCGCGCCCGCACGTCGTAGCCCATCAAGGAGACACGTGTTTCGTTTTCGCGAATGCCAACCGCGATGCGCCCAAAGGGGGTGCGCAAAAGCCAGGTCACAAAGAAAAACACCATGAGAAGGGCAACAGCGCAGACATAGTAGAGCGGCTCTCCCCAGATGTAATTGCTGGGCTGGCCCGGCACATTCAGGGTGTGAAACCCGGGGATGCCATTGAAACCACCCAGACGGGCCTCTCCGATCTTGTACTGCGGGCCCGCCGTTGAGTTGATGAATTTGAACAGGATCAAAGTCACCACCAATGTGATGACGCCGAGATAGACATCCGTCAGACGCCCATAAAACATCATCGCCCCCAGCAGCGCAGCAAAGATGGCCGGCACAAGGATGGTCAGCAGCATTGGCAATGTGCTTTCGCCGATGTTAATCGCGGCCACCGCGTATGTGTAGGCGCCAAGACCAAAGAACGCCGCCTGACCAAAGCACAGGATGCCGCCAAAGCCCCAGATC
Organism: Phaeobacter sp. SH40; assembly: GCA_965641885.1. GTDB lineage: Bacteria > Pseudomonadota > Alphaproteobacteria > Rhodobacterales > Rhodobacteraceae > Pseudophaeobacter. The sequence goes on from OZ282574.1 coordinate 2,375,934, forward strand.
ACGCCCAGGCTCAACCCAAGCATGCCATAGATGACGAGCACAGTCAGCGTGTAGGTGCTGATAAGCATTGGCATGATCAGCATCAGCGCCACACCAAAGATCAAAGCGACGACATCGCCTTTTCCAGCAGTGCGAGACATCACATCTTCCCCTTAAAGAACTTGGCGGTCACGCCCTGTGGCAACAGGCGCAGCAGGATCACCGCGGCCACCAGAAGGGCGACTTCGCCGATCACCGGTGAGATCGCAAAGGTGAAGACCTGATTGACAAAGCCAAAAAGCCCCGCACTGCTGATCAAACCCGCGATAAGGGAAGGTCCGCCTGCAATGACGGTAATAAAGGCTTTGGCGATATAGATGCCGCCGGATGTGGGGACGAGCCCGACCAGAGGCGCCAGGACCGCGCCTGCCAGACCCGACAAAGCAGAGCCAAAGAAGAAGGTCGCCATATAGATGCGATCAGGACTGTAGCCCAGAGCGGCGGCAATATCTGAGCGCTGCATTGTGCCGCGCGCAATCAGGCCGGCGCGCGTAGTCTTTAACAGCAGATAGATGCCGACCAGCAGGCAGATCGTGATAAATATGATAAAGAAATTATAGCCGTTGATCTGGTAGTTTCCCACGGAAAATCCCTTGATCGGCGTCGTGATGCTGGTGGTGGTATTGCCAAAAATCATCGTGACAATACCGACGAAAAACAGGCTAAGGCCCCAGGTGGCCAACATGGTATCCACCAGACGGCCATAGAGATGCCGAATGACCAGCCTCTCGACAACCAGCCCAATCAGGCCAACCACAAGTGGCGCGACAATCAGCATCGCCACAAAGACATTCACGCCAAGGTTCACGGCAGTGATTGTGGCGTATCCCCCCATCATCATGAATTCGCCATGCGCCAGGTTGATCACCTTCATCATGCCAAACACGACGGCGAGGCCTGCGCTGATCAGCGCCAGCGAGGCGATGCCGTAAAGAATTTCCACCAAGATGACAAAGGACAGATCCATGAAGGCTCACATGTTTGTTGAGGAAGCCGGGATCGCGCCCAGGCATATGGGAAAACGGAGGGCCACCTGGCGGCAGCCCTCAAAAGATCAGGACCCAAAGCGTTTAGATCTGGATCTCGTATTGGGTATTGTCGTCCGGATTGGCCGCAAGGTCACAAACTGCCTGCGTATCAATGGGTTGGCGCTGTGGCAGCGACTTGATAACCCGCATCTTCTGGTCTTGAATTTCCATCAGATGCACGTCGAGCACCGCATGGTGCGTCTTGGGGTCAACCGTCACCACGCCGCCGGGACCGGTGATTGAGACGCCGGTTTCCAGGGCCGCGATAATCGCGTCGCGATCCAGAGAGCCTGCTTTGCGCACCCCTTCTGCCCATGTCAGCAGACCGTGATAGTTGGAGACTGCGATTTCGTGCATGCTTTGATCGCCGTCATTTGCCGCGGCCCATGCCTCTTTGAAAGCATTGTTTTCAGGCGTGTCCAGCTCTTGCGAGTAGTTATAGGCCACCATGATGCCGTTGCCTTCTACTGGCGTCAGAACCTTGTGTTCATTGCCCACACCCAGCGTGGTCGAGGCCAAGGGAATGCGGTCTTTCATACCCGCAGCAGCCCACTGGCGGAAGAACGACAGATGGTTGCCCCCCACAAGCGGTGCAATCACCAGATCAGGACCAGCCGTCTGGATCTTGGCGATTGTGGAGCCAAAGTCGGAGACATCAAGCGGGAAGAAATCAACGCCAATGGTCTCGCCGCCATTATCGGCCACGAACTTTTTAATCCAGCTCGCCATGTACTGTCCGTAGTTGTAATCGGCAGCCAGAATATAGACTTTTTTGCCCGCCTTCTCCATTGCATAGGGCACCAGAGCCTCAACCTGCTGCGCAGGCGTTACACCGTTGATAAAGATGTTTCTGTCGCAGACGCCGCCTTCATACAGCACGTTGTAAAAGTACAGCGTTTGCGTCTTGCGCATCGTCTGGCGGATCGCCTCGCGCGAGGCTGACAGGATGCCGCCGTGCACAACATCAACCCTGTCCTGTCGGGTGAGTTGCTGGCCATACTGCGTGTAGAGCGCCATGTCTGATTGCGTGTCATAGGCTATGACTTCGACCTGTTTGCCCAGCAAACCACCCTCGGCGTTGATCTGGCTGACGGCCAGACGCATCGCCATATCCATCGGTTTGCCATAGGCATCAAAGGGGCCGGAGGTGTCCAGAATGGACCCCAGTTTGATGGTGTCGGCAGCAAGAGCAAAGCCTGGCATCATAACCGCGCCAGTCAGCGTTGTCCCGGTCAGCGCCGCGCCCGTTCCAAGAAATTTACGTCGATTAAGAACAGTCATAGTCCCTCCACGCATGGTTTCATGACCATGCTTTGTTGGTTGATTGGTTGGTTTCTTCGGTTGGTATTATGTGTCCTTTGCCTTGATGCGGTTGGCATAGTCAGCCGTGCGTCCAGCAATGTTGGGGTCAAAATCCATGCCGATTTCTTCGCCCATCTGTTTCATTGCAGGCAGGCGCACGGCCATGCCCAGGATTTGATCCATGGCCGAGCCAAAGGCACTGTCAGCGCCGCCATCCCCGCTGCCGCCGAGCCCACCGCCGCCCATGCCACCAATGTGGTTGATCCTGATCGAGTCAATTTTCTCCACCGGCTTCATCATCTGCGTCATGATTTCAGGCAGGCGGTCGAGCCGCTTTTCTTCCAGCCGCATGGCAACCAGCGCATCACTCCTGGTGTTCTCAGCTTCGATCAGGGCAGAATTGCCCTTGGCCACGGCTTCGGATTTTGCCAGCTCGGCCGTGGCAAGCATGGTTGCCGCATCGGCTTCGGCTTTGGTTCTGACAGCCAGTGTCTCGGCGTCACTTTTGGCCTGGGCCGTGCTGAGTTCGATGTCTTTTGTCTGTCTCATCTCAGCGGTCTCATGCTCACGGCGCACCACCGCCTTTTCTTTTTGCGCCTGGACATCTTCGGCTGCCAAAAGAACCGCAACACGCGCCGACTCCTCAGCAGCCTGGGTTTTGAACTCGGCCGTGCGCAGCGCGGACAGCCTGGTCTCATTCTCGATTTTGGTTTCTTCCAGAGCCAGAATGGCCGCCATTTCGGTGCGACGCAGCGCTTCGTCATTGGCGACCTTGGCGGCTTCGATCTGGGTCAGGGATGTCAGCTTTTGCTGTTCTATCCGCAGCTCGGAATCCGATTTTGCAGCTTCTTTCTTGGCGCGTGATTCTGCTTCAAGACGCTCAATCACCTCCTGTTGCGCAATCGTGGCCTCGCGCTCGCTGCGATCAATTTCAAGTTGGCGCTGATGTTTGGCAAGACCACTTTCGCGCACAGCAATATCGGTCTCCGTCTCGATCCGAACCCGCGCGCGGCGCTGTTCTGACACCAGCTCTGCATGACGGCGCAGGCCTTTGGCGGCAAAGGCGTTCTTCTCGTCGAGCTGCGACAGATCGCTTTGATCAACACGGATCAGGGATACAGAGATGAGCGACAGGCCAAAATGCGCCGCTTTTGCCGCGACGGCGGCCTCGACCTCGGTGGTGAAACCCGCCCGGTTTGAATGCAGCTCTTCAAGGGACCGCGTGGCGGCTGCGGCCTGCATCGCATCGAGCATTGAGCCGCGCAGCAGCTCCTCAATGGCGTCGCCGCCCCGTTCAACCCGGCTTCCCAGGGCCTGTGCTGCGGTCGCAACCGCCTCATCACTGCCGTCGACGCGGAATTCAAATTCCATCGCAACATCCGCCCGTAGCTGGTCGCCAGTCAGCACCCCATCGCGCCCCTTGCGCTCTGCTGCAAAGGTCACCGCCCCCATCATTACGCGTTGCACCTGATGCAGGATCGGCAGCGCGATGCAGCCACCATGCAGGACGACCTTTTTGCCGCCAAACCCCGTGCGCACCAGGGCAGAGCTCAAGGTGGCTTTTGCAAAGAATTTTTGCAGGAACCAGATGCCAAGTAAAATGACAATGGCCAACAAAATGATGGATACGACCCAGACCAAAGCGATACTCCCAAGTGGACAAAATACTGGGATCGCGCTCTGAACTATGGCAGCAAACCCGTTTCACCAAGGGTTGCTGAATTCATTTTCCATTTCAAGTAATTTATTTTCCCTTTCAAGGAAAAATCGTAAACACCTGAAATTATAGTTTTTTTATGATATCAAAAAGGGCTCCATCCGCCTTGGCCAGATAGATCGGCGCCGTGCCTGCGCCCTGACCACTACGGTTGCAACACCTCACAGAGTCAAAGCTGATCGCGCCTGTGCTGCGGCTGTCCTTTTCGTGCCAGTCGTCTTTGTGGGCTGCCATCAATCCAGCAAGGAACTGCACCCCTTCGTAGGTTGACTGGCCAAGCGCGTTCAGAACCGGCGCAGTCTCGCCATGAATGGCATAGTAGCGCTCGCGGAAATTAGTGTTTTCGGACGTCGCGAGCGATCCAAAATATGAGGAGGCTGAATAGAGCTCTTTGAGGTTGTCGGCACCGCTGGCCAACAGGCTGTTTTCTTCAATTGCACAAGAAAAGCGGATCATGCGATCATGCATACCGGCCGCGCCAAAGGCCCGGTTGAAGGTCACCGCATCCTGACCAACAAGAGACAAAAGCACCGCATCAGCATTTGTTTGGGCGATCTCGGCGACCAGACCTGACATATCGCTAATGCCAAAGGGCATGTATCGCTCAAAACAGATATCCGCGGACATCTGTGAGAGCTTTTCTGTCGCGTAGGTGTTAGAGGAGCGCGGCCAGACGTAGTCGTTGCCCACCAGCGCCCAGTTCTTGATCTTCATATCGGTGCAAAAATGCTCAAGCGCCGGCCCCAACTGGCGATCCGGCGTGTCCCCAATTGCAAAAATCCCCTTGGTGTTCTCGCCGCCCTCATACAGCGGCGTATATATATAAGGCACACGTTGGCGCACGATCTTGCTCAGGTTCTGACGCACGGCGCTGATATGCATGCCGACAATCGCATCAATGGCACCAATCTCAATCAATGAGTTGATCACCTCTTCAACCGGGGTCTGCGCCTCAAGGGCAGAGTCGATCATGATCAACTCGACAGGGCGACCACATATCCCGTTGTTCTCATTAAGCTGGGCAACGGCGACCTGGGCGCTGGAAATACAGGACGGAGCCCACAGCCCAGCCGATCCACACATAGGAATAAGCAAGCCGATGCGAAACGTAACTCTCGGAAAATCCGCGAGTTTCCCGTCGATATCTCTGACCTCGCTCGGCACGATCATCTTGGACGAGCTTGGACCGATAGACGATGCGATAGAAGCGTCCAACATAGTTTTTAAAGTGCATTGAAAATCCTTTCCAAGTCAACTATTTTTGAAATCAACCGTTCAGAGGATCAGAACAGCAATGTCGCATTCCCACCCCGTGCAATCCTACCTGTCTTACTCGCTCGCCACGGCGCACCGTAAGGTGCACGGATCTCTCAGCAAGCGCCTGAAAGAGTTCAACGTACAGGTTGAAGCCTGGCGGGTGATGGAAGTGCTGGAAGCCGGAAGCAACCTGACCATGGGGGATCTTGCCGAGGCCGTTCTGATGAACCCGCCGACCCTGACCAAGCTGGTTGATCGCATGGTGTCTGATGGGATCGTCCACAGACGTATGGCCAGCATTGACCAGCGGCAGGTCAATCTGATTTTGACCGACCTTGGGAAAAAGCGTGTTCAGCAAATCCGAGAGCAAGCGCGGCTTGAAGATGATGCGATTCTGAACAAGCTGGGAAGTGAAAAAGCCGACCTGCTTCACAGAATTTTGGGCGAGCTTGTTCAATAGCTCTTTGGTATCGACGCCCGCGTAAAATCAATGCCTGCGAGCGTACATGCAGGCATGTCCAAACAGGGCTTTGCTAAACAAATCCTTTGAAGGGCCGTAGTCTCGCATCCCCCAGACGAATTCAGCCTGCGGCCTTGGCGACGGCTGCCAACGACCTGCTGTTTGCGTCAAAAATTGCGGCACTCAGCCTTATAACGGTTTCTCAGCGTCGTGTTTGTAACGTTCTGGCCCGCCCGTAGATGGCCACAAATCGATTGCGCCCCTATCGAGGCACACGCAACGCGAGCAGGCCTTTCTTTCGGCGCAACGTGCGTATGTTTATGGCGCTCCATAAGTATAGTTGAGCCACAATTTAAGAAATTGTTAGGTCGATCAGGGGATGGAGATCGTAGTTTAACGATCACGATCTGAGGTTTTTCACGATGACCCTTCGCAGGTACATTATCGCACTTATTGCCATTCCCTTTGTTGCCCTACTGATAGAAGGAGGCGCAAAAGGGAAAGATGACCTGGTCCGCTTTATTGATGCCGGGCACACCCAAACCGAAATTTCCGAAGCAGTTTTCCTTTCTGGCATGGCGCATTACCTGCAGGAAGAGCGTGGCCTCACCGCTGGCTTTCTTGAATCCGGGGGCACTGATTTTCGCGCCGAGCTGGACGAAATCCGGCACGAAGTGGATGAAGCCATCCATGCCATACCGACCGCTATAAAAAGTATTGGCAACCAGTTTTCAAATCTGAAAGAGATGCGGAGCACGGTTGACCAGCAGAGTGTCGCCACCGCGCAGGTGAGCCGCGACTACACCAAGATGATCGGAACCATTCTGGATGCCGCCGATGAAGAAATGCTCCGGCAGAATAACGCCGAGATCGTGCAGATTGCCTCTGGTCTCGTCTCGCTGAGCGCAGCCAAAGAGGCGGCTGAGCTGCAGCGCTCGGCCGGCTTACATGGCTTTGTTGAGGGTCATTTTGATTTGGCCGTTTACCGTGAGTTTTCAGAAGAATGGGCCTCCGAATCGCAGTTCCTGCATGTGGCCCATATCGTGTTGGCCAGCCACATGCCGGACCTGGATTTCGAACACAGGCTGAACGAAAGCGGATTGCTCGAGATCCGTCAAGCCGTGATCGAAGCAGAGCCAGGCGGCACTGTGCCAGGTATCACTGTGCAGGACTGGTTCAGCCGGTCTTCTGACTGGATTGCCTATCTGCACGAGATCGAAATAGACGCGGCAACAGAAATGACTGACCTGGCAAAGGCCGAAGCCTCAGGCGCATTGATCACCCTTTTGACAACGGCAGTTATTGTAACACTTTCGATCGTGGCAACTATCGGCATCGGGCTGCGCCTGATCCGCATCTTCGACAGCCAGTTTGGTGCTTTGCAGGAAGATCTGGACCGGTTGTCCCACAAAGATTTTGATTTCAAGCCCGCCTTCATGGACGCGCAAACAGAAATTGGCGACCTCAACCGCGCAATGGAGAAAACCCGCGTCGCGCTTCAGGAGGCAGAGGCCAATCTTGCCATGACCGAAGCGGACCGGTCCTCTGTTATCGGATCTCTGGACGAGCATCTGAAACGCCTGGCTGACCGTGATCTTGATTGCGCCATAACGGAAACTTTCCCCACGGAATACGAACAGCTGCGCAGCAGTTTCAACACAACCGTGGCAACGCTCAGCACCACTGTTCAGCATGTCATTGATGCGGCTCAGAGTATCCGCGCCGGCACGGTCGAAGTCAGTCAGGCTGCGGATGACCTGTCGCACCGAACTGAAAGCCAGGCCGCAACGCTGGAAGAAACCGCTGCTGCTCTGGATGAGTTGACCGCCAGCGTCAAAAGCGCCGCCGAAAGTGCGCGCAGTGTTGAAAACATCATGGGCGAGGCCAAGCAGGAAGCGCAAAACAGTGGCACTGTCGTTGCAAATGCTGTTGCGGCGATGACCGAGATCGAAAACTCCTCGACCCATATTGCGCAGATTATCGGCGTCATCGACGACATCGCGTTTCAGACCAACCTTCTGGCTCTGAACGCCGGGGTCGAGGCCGCAAGGGCCGGCGAATCCGGTCGCGGATTTGCGGTTGTCGCCTCCGAGGTGCGGTCCCTGGCGCAACGCTCGTCCGATGCGGCGACGGAAATCAAAACGCTGATCAGCGAAAGTTCCACACAGGTGGAGCGCGGCGTGGATCTTGTTGGCAAGGCCGGTGGGGCACTGCAAAACATCGCTGAACGGGTCAACCACATCTCGAAACTGGTGACAGATATCGCCGAGGGTGCCGTGGAGCAGTCCACTGGCCTCGGCGAAATCAACACTGGTGTGGTACAGCTGGACCAGGTTACCCAGCAAAACGCTGCCATGGTCGAGGAGACGACAGCGGCGGGACATACGCTGAACAATGACGCAAACACCCTTGCAGAGCTGGTCGCAGTCTTCAAACTGGCCGGCGGATCGGTGGTGAAAATTTCGCAGCAGACTCCCGGCAGCCAGTCTCCCGGAGGTCAGGCGCGCGCCGAGAGGTCAAACCGTCCTCAGGCCCACAGCAGAGACTGGGACCAGGAGAGCCACACTCCCGCCCGCGCGGCTGCGAGCGGTGCTGGAACCTGGCAGGATTTCTAAAGTCACAACAGGTTTGGGCCCTCACAAGAGGGTCCAAACCTGTATCGCACGACTGCCCGCCCCACTGCCCGTCAACTGGGACTTAGGGATACGCGGGGCTCGGGCCAGCCCCCTTGATCTGGACCGAACCTCGTGTTTCCCCACAAGCGCAGCTGCCGCGTCTGTGATCTAATGACAAAAAGGCCCGAGCATTCGCTCGGGCCTTTTGTACATGGCACATCTGGCAACGCGTTGTGTGGGAAGGTTGCCTGCGGGCCCCTGTATGTTAGCCGGCCAGCCGCATCAGTTTCAAAAGGGAGGAGTCCAGCGTGGTTGCAATCGACACAGGCGTGTTGCCCATTGCCGCCTTGGCAGAGACCACCGAAACCAGCCGGGGCGTGCGGCCTGGTGTGACCTGCAGCACAGGTGCGCCCGAGGCGCCGAATTCTACCCGGCAGGAGGTGACCAATGTTGTGCTCTGCTTTGCCAGCACCTTGCAGCTGGGCTCAAGGTTGGGCCGGGTTGCGTGGGTATAGTTGTAGGACAGAACCCCAACCGCATCGCCGCGGTTTGCGTCCCAGGACATCTCCAGCGGGCGGATCTCACGGGTGCTGATCGCTTTTGTCAGGCGCAGAACCGCAATGTCGCTGCCCATCTGTGCGGTGCCCGAGTTGCGGTGCTGATATTTGGGGTGCAAAACCGCCTTGGCGACACCGCGGGAGGCCTTGGCGCGGCTCCCCATCAGGCCTGCTTCAAAGACGATTTTTGTCGGGTCAATTGCCCGGCCCGTTTTTGGATCAAACAGGCAATGCGCGGCGGTCAGCACCAGATTTGACGCAACCAGAGTGCCGGTGCACATATTGCGACCCGAAATATTCAGACGTCCAACCGCTTCCCATCCCGGCAGCGATCTCACGCCAGATTGCGGATCAGCCGCCTGTGCGACTGTAGACATTCCGACGATCAATGAGGCTGCTGTTACGACTGCTGCGATAAGATGTTTCATGTTCCACTCCAATTTCCCACACTCACATCTTTGTTCGGTCGTGCGGCTGGAATTGGGCTCAATCTTGCGCAGGGTGGGCGAGATCGCGGACAGAATGAGGCATGGTTAAGGAAGTTTTAATGCGCGCGGGCCTGGCGCGTCAGAATAGGGCAAAAACCGCGAAAAACCCCAGGCGACGTTAAAATAAGCCCCGGGAGTTTAGACAAATACCCATAAAAACAATTCGTTATTAGACCACTGAAGGCGCAAAAAAGCTCAGGCAAGCACAAGGTTTCGGTAAGGACTTGGTGGTTTTGGGCAGGCAAATCACCAATTGAGGCAAGAATCGGTCACGACAGGCGACCTATTTCGCCTCTTTCCGGCTTTGCGAACCTCTTAACCTGCCCCTGCCCCGTTAAGACATGCCCCAGCCAAAGCCACCTTCCTTTTGCAGCACAAAGACTGCGGGGATTTTTAGGATCTGACAGCCACGATCGGTCGTGGCCATCAGCTGGCAGGAGCAGCCATCCTGCCGCGCGCAATCAAACAACTTGGCAATGCCTGTTGCCTTATTCCTGTTCGGAGGCGTTTTTATCTGCTTTCACAAAGCCAGCAGACACACTAGGCATCCCTATCTTCGCTATCTCGGGACCCATCATGGCGCAAAAATCCACCATCTATAAAGTTGAACTTTCCGTATCCGATATGGATCGTCACTATTATGAGACCCACAAACTGACCGTTGCCAAACATCCTTCGGAGACGGATGAGCGGCTGATGGTACGTCTTTTAGCTTTTGCACTGAATGCCCATGAGCATTTGGAACTTACCAAGGGTCTTTCCACAGATGACGAGCCAGATATCTGGCAGAAAAACCTGAGTGGCGAGCTTGAGGTCTGGGTGGCGCTGGGACTTCCGAGCGAGAAGGTTGTTCGTCAGTCCTGTGGCAAAGCCAACGAGGTGATTGTCTATAGTTACGGCGGCAGGACGGCTGAGACGTGGTGGGAGAAGATCAAAAACAGCACCACTCGGTTTGACAATCTGAAGGTTGTCAATTTTGCAGAGGCCGATACCCGCGAACTTGAAAAACTGGCAAGTCGCTCGATGAAGCTACAGGTCAATATTCAGGATGGCGATGTGATGGTCAGTGCTGATGACAGCATGGTGTACCTGACCCCTGCCAAATGGAAAAATGCTGATCACTGAGGGAAGAGCCTTTTGCCTTTGAAGGGGCGTGCAGACGAAGAACGCCCCTTTTTAGACCATTGATCATACTGGATGAGCACAGCCGGTCATGCCCCCCTCCTCACCTTGGCCTGCAGCGCAGCGCTAAGGTAGAAATCATAGATCTTTGCACAGGCTATTTCCGGATCTCCTGCGCAAGTTGACTGAGCCTTTCTTTGCCAAAAAACATAGCGTCTTCGACAAAAAACGTCGGAATTCCGAACACCCCACGGTGAACAGCGTCAGCCGTGTTCTTGGCCAATGCAGCTTTTACATTCGGGGCCTGCGTCTGCTCAAGGATCGTGTCACCGTCCAGCCCTGCGGCCGTAAAGGTCTCTGCAAAAACGGACGGATCATCCATTTTGCGGCCTTCCTCCCACATCGCCTTAAATGCGATATCACAATATGCAGGCATCTTGCCGAGAAGTTTCGCCGCGACCGCGCCGCGCATAAGCATCAGGGTGTTTACGGGGAAGTTTGGGTTGAAGGTAAAACGAGACAGTTGGTGCTCGGTGATAAACCGCTGCATTTCCAGGCGCTCATAGTCCATTTTGGCGGGTAAGTTGGCATAGGCCTGCAAGGGTGACTGGTTGCCGGTGCTTTTGAAAATACCACCCAGCAAACAGGGGATATAGTTGAAGCGCGCCCCTGTCCGCTCTGCGATTTTGGGTAACACTTTATGCACGAGATAGGCATTCGGGCTGCCAAAATCAAAGATGAAATCTACTGTCTTAATCATGGCTATACCCGCCTCACCACGTTTCCGTCCAAGGGCGAAGATCCAACTCATGGGTCCAGGCAGTTCTGGGTTGTCTATGCAGCATGACATAATTCTGCGCGATTGCGTCCGGGTCCAAAAGGGCATCGTGTTCGCGCAACTGATCTACGTTGGGCACGTTTTCCCGAATGAAGTTTGAATCAATTGCGCCGTCTATCACAGTATGGGCGACATGGATGTTCTTTGGCCCCAGCTCTCGCGCCATCGATTGTGCCAGCGCCCGCAGCGCATGTTTCGCACCGGAAAAGGCCGAAAAGCTCTCGCGCCCGCGCAGGCTGGCAGATGCTCCGGTAAAGAGGATCGTGCCGTGTCCGCGTGTCAGCATCCTGGCCGCGACTTCACGCCCCATGAGGAAGCCTGCGAAACACGCCATTTCCCAGACCTTGCGATAGACCCGGGATGTTGTATCCGTAATGGAAAAACGCACATTTGCCCCGATATTAAAGACCGCGACCTCAATGGGGGCGATGTCCTGCTCAATGCGGTCAATCAGAGCCACCATCTCGTCCTCGTCGCGCGCATCAGCTGGCAGTGCGATGGCCGCGCCGCCGCTGTCGCGTATGGACTGCGCCAGGGCTTCAAGCGCATCTGCGTGTCGCGCCCTCCGCACCAAACAGACAACCAAACCTTCCCGGGCAAATGCCCGCGCAATGGCGGCACCGGTGTCATCCCCGGCCCCAATGATCAAACACGCCTGTTTCTCTGGCATTATCTATTCCCTCCAACTTTCATAAATCGCGCTATTTGGTTCCGATTCAAGACTAAATGACTTTGGTCTCGAATTACAACTGAAAAAGTGATAGACTGAGCAGGATCAGGCACGGAGGAAAATTATGGCGAACCAGCACACCCATACCTGTGGCATTGCCGCGATGATGAATATCTTCGGAGATCGTTGGACGTGGTTGCTTGTCCGTGAAGCCTTTTACGGCGCCAGCCGGTTTACGGAATTTCAACGCAACACCGGCGCGTCGCGGAACATCCTGACGGACAGGCTAAACGCGCTTGTTGAGAATGGTATTTTCCAGGAGATCGAAGTCGGCATGCGCGGCAAACGGACCGCCTATGGCCTCACGGAAAAAGGCCGGGCATTGTTGCCCGTCATGGTCGCCATGGGGCAATGGGCCAACACCTATGAATACGGCGCCGGAAAAGAGCCGGTCCTGCAGGTCAGCAGCGAGACGGGTCGCCCGCTGCAAAGTATGCGGTTCTTTGATGACGCTGAAACTGAAATTCCGGTCGAAAAGCTGTCTCCGCGGCCCGGACCTGGTGCGAGCTCAGCAACCCTGCGCCGCCTGCGCGAAATCAATGCTGATCGGAACTATGTTTCAGTTGTCAGCGACCCCAGTTGAGGGGGGGGGCAGACGCCGTCTTGTGTCCGGCCTGTTTACGCAGCCGCCTTTGGCGGAAATCTTTGGGCAGGACGTCAGATTTATCGCATCATGCGCAGATCTTAAGCAGTCGCGCCCCTGGCCGCAACAAAGACGCGTGATGCCGACAGAGATCCTTGCACAACCCCAGAACGCATTGCAGAGTTCTTTTGCAGAGGGACGGCCAATTGAACAGCACTATCGCGGTTGATGCGCGCAACGTCGGCAAAATCTACGGCAACGCAAGCAGCGCTGTCGCGGCGCTCGAAGATGTGTCCATATCCTTTCGCAGGGTGAGTTTTTTACGCTTCTTGGGCCTTCGGGATGTGGCAAGACCACGCTGCTGCGCTGCATCGCGGGGTTCGAGACGCCGACATCTGGCACAATCCATCTGTCGGGCACTGACATCACGCATACACCGCCCAATGAAAGGCCTGTAAATACGGTCTTTCAATCCTACGCCCTGTTTCCACATCTTACGGTAGCGCAAAACGTCGGCTTTGGCCTCAAAATGCTGGGGAAGCCGGCCGGTGAGGTGGCAAAAGCTGTCGCGCGCGTGCTGGCGCTGGTCAAGCTGGAGAGTTTCGCCGACCGCTTGCCGCAGCAATTGTCAGGCGGACAGCAACAGCGGGTGGCATTGGCACGGGCACTGGCGCCAGAGCCGCAGGTTCTGCTCCTGGATGAGCCGCTCTTGGCTCTTGACCTCAAACTGCGCAAGGAAATGCAGAGTGAGCTGAAACGCCTGCAAACCGAGACGGGGATCACGTTTATCTTTGTGACCCACGATCAGGAAGAGGCGCTGACCATGTCAAACCGCATTGGGGTGATGTCGCAGGGCGCGCTACTGCAGGTCGGCACCCCGCACGAGATCTACGAGCATCCGGTGAACCGTTTTGTTGCGGATTTCATCGCGAGACGAATTTCCTGGAAGGACACATCAACGGTGCCGGCGTTCGCCTCGGCACAGGCGACCTGCTGGAGGTGCCGCTGGAGGTGCCACTGGACGGGCAGCTCGGCGCAGTCACCCTTGCCATCCGGCCCGAACAGATACGGCTTGCCGCCGCAGGGACAGGCATCGCAGCGACGATCACCGATGCGACCTATATGGGCACCGACACACACTATACCCTGGGCCTGAGCGACGGCAGTCACATTGTTGCACGGGTACAGTCCAATTCGGCCAGCGCGCATGGCGTTGGCGAGGCCGTTGGCCTTAGCATTGATGCAAAGGCAGTTCAGGTGCTGAAAGCATGAAAAAGCAACACAGGCAGCGCAGCAAAGGCGCAAACGGCTGGCTCTTGTCCACGCCCGCTCTGCTGTTGCTTGTCTTTGCAGCCAGTGGGCCGCTGTTGATTGTCGCGCTCTATTCCGTTCTGGAAAAAGGTGACTACTCCGGGGTGCGCTGGATTCTGTCCGGCGACGGCTGGTTCCGTGTGCTGTTTGAGCGTGACATTTTTGACCAGACCGTCAGCCTTGCGGATGCGAACCTCTTTATCTTCTGGCGTTCGGTAAAGCTGTCGATTGCGACGACACTGGTGACCTTTGTGCTGGGCCTGCCAACCGCATGGTTCATCGCCACACGCCCCGCCAGGGTCCGCGCCTTTTGGTTGTTCCTGATCACCATTCCGTTCTGGACCAATCTGCTGATCCGCACGTTTGCCATCATGGAGGTGGTGCGCAACGAAGGCATTGTGAACACAGCGCTGATAAAGGCAGGTCTGATCTCTGCGCCGATCCAGATCATGTATACGGATACTGCCGTGCTGATCGGCATGGCCTATGTCTACCTGCCGCTGATGGTGCTGCCGCTTTTTGCCGCCATCGACCGGTTTGATTTTCGCCTGATTGAAGCGGGCTATGACCTCTATGCCACGCGCTGGCAGGTGCTGCGGGGCGTGATTTTGCCCATTATCAAACCAGGGATCATCGCGGGCTTTATTCTGGTCTTCATCCCCAGCCTTGGCGCCTATGTGACGCCGCGCCTGCTGGGCGGAGGCAAGAACATGATGATTGGCAACTTTATCGAACTGCAGTTCGGGCAAGGGCAAAACTGGCCTCTTGGCGCTGCGCTCTCGACGGTGCTGTTGCTGATCGTTCTGGTCTCGCTTGTGATCTATACACGGGTGTCGTCACGGGACAATCCGCATGGCTAAATCGCGCAGCTTTGATGTAAGGACGCTGCCGGGCTTCACGGCCATCGCGATCTTGTCGTTTGTGCTGCTCTATGCGCCGATCCTGACGCTGGTGATCTATTCGTTCAATGGCGGCAATTCGGTCAACCAGTGGGGCGGCTTTTCGCTCGAATGGTATGTGGTCGCCTTTAACAACGCGGCCGTGCAGGACGCCACAGCGCGCTCGCTTATCATTGCCCTCTGGGCCTCGGTGATCTCAACCACTGTGGCGACGATGGCCGCCCTTGGCACCACGCGTCGGGGTCGGTTTAAGGGGCAGACGGTGATTTACATCATCATCAACCAGCCCCTGATGGTGCCCGAAATCGTGACCGCTGTGGCCCTTTTGATCTTTTTCTCCACGGTCAAGGTGGCGACGGGCTACACGGGCCTGGGGTATCTTATCCTGGCGCATTCTGCCTTCTGCATCCCCTTTGCCTATCTGCCGATCAGGGCGCGGCTGGAGGGGATGGACACGACAATGGAGACGGCCGCGGCAGATCTCTACGCGACACCCTGGCAGACGTTTCGCTATATCACCCTGCCCCTGCTGCTGCCGGGGGTCATCGCGGGTGCCATGCTGGCGTTCATCATATCGCTCGACAACGTGATCATCACCGAATTTGTCAAATCCGCAGGGCAGGATACACTGCCTACCTATATGCTGGGTCAGCTGCGCCGGGCGCTAACGCCCGAAGTGAACGCCATCTCCACAGCTCTTTTAGCACTGACTGTGCTGATCCTGATTGTTTTCGTGTTTGCAACCAAGAAGCGGGCATAACCCGCGCCGCATCCAAGGGAGTATCCTGATGAAGACCTACCATATTGCAACCACAGCCCTGCTGGGCAGCACCTTTGCCGCCATGGCGGAGGGACAGCTGAACCTCTATAACTGGGGCAACTAAACCAGCCCCGAGATGATCGAGAAATTTACCGAGCAAACGGGTATCGCGGTCACGATCACCGATTATGACAGCAACACCACCGCGCTGACCAAGGTTGAAGCCGGCGCGTCAGGCTTTGATCTGGTCGTGCCCTCGGCCAACTACATCCCGGTCTATGTCCGCAAGGGGTTGCTGGCAGAACTGGACCACGCAAAGATCCCCAACATCAGCAATATCGCCGCCGAATGGAAAGATGTCCCCTGGGATCCCGGCCGCGCCCATTCCGTGCCATGGCAATGGGGCTCTGTTGGTATCGCGGTAAACACCTCTGTCTATGACGGCGATCCAAACACATCTGAACTGTTCCTTGATCCACCAGAAGAACTGGTCGGCAAGATCAACATCGTCCCTGAAATGAATGACGTGCTGAACATGGCGATCTTTAATGCGGGTGGCGATGCCTGTACCGAAGACCTGACCATCCTCAGGACGGTGCGCGACCGGTTGATGGCCGCCAAGCCCAAATGGCTGTCGATGGATTACGGCACCACAGATAAGCTGTCGTCGGGCGACTATGCAGCGTCGGTCAACTGGAATGGCTCAACCATGCGGGCACGGATCAACAACCCCGATGTGGTCTATGGCTACCCAAAGGAAGGCTATCCGCTGTTTATGGACTCGGTCGCCCTCTTGGCCGATGCCAAGAACGTGGAAGAGGCCTACCAGTTCATCAACTTCATCCTTGAGCCCGAAAACGCGGCGATGATCTCGGGCTTTGCGCGCTATGCCAATGGCGTCGCGGGGTCTGATAAATTCATGCCGGAAGATATGAAAACCGCACCCGAAATCGTGACTCCAAAAGAGTTCGCCGCAGCAGGTCAGTTTTTGCCCACATGCGACCAGTCAGCGGTTGATCTTTACACTGCCATCTGGACCGAACTACTGAAGTAAAACGACCACAGCGGGGCTGCTGATGGCAGCCCCGTCCCAGCAGCGCCATCCCACATGGGGCCCGAGCGACGTGGCGGCAAACGTGACAGTGCTACGCGTCCTTGAACCCTTCGAGCACGTTGACCGTATTGATGCCGACAGCCTCGATGGCATATCCCCCCTCCATGCAAAAGACCGTCGGCAGCTTCATGCGCCCGATGCGGCGGCCTGCGTCGGTGAAATCATCGCTTTCCAGTTTGAAAAAGCTGATCGGGTCGTCCTTATAGGCATCCACACCCAGCGAGACGACCAAGGCCTCTGCCCCCCAGGCGGTGATCTTTGCAATGGCATCATCCAGCGCCTGTGACCAAAGACCATATCCGGTGCCCGCGGTCATGGGATAGTTGAGATTGAAGCCCTCACCTGTGCCCCTGCCGGTCTCGTCGGCGTATCCGAGATAATAGGGATAGGTTTCCTGTGGCGCGCCGTGAAGCGAGGCGAACATCACGTCGGCGCGATCATAAAACAACGACTGCGTTCCGTTGCCGTGGTGGAAATCAATGTCCAGAACCGCAACCCGGCCCGCACCTGAGGTCCTGAACATATCTGCAACCACGGCAGCATTATTGATAAAGCAGTAGCCGCCGTATTGATCCGCCGTAGCATGGTGGCCAGGGGGGCGGCAGAGCGCAAACGCACTATTGGCGCCTGCTGCCACATGCCGTTGTGCAGTCTGCGCGCAAGACACAGATGCGAGCGCCGCCGCCCATGTCCCCTGGGTCATCGCGGTCTCTGACGCGTGGCAGTAATACCCGACCTTCCCGTCGATGTTTTGCGGGATCCTGTCCATGTGCATACCGCGCGCCGGCACGTTGGCCGCGATGACTTCGCCTGCCATACCTTCGGCCTTCCATTCCTGCCATACCGTCTGCAGGAACGTCAGGTATCCGGGATCAAGCAGCGCGCGCACCGGCGCCATATCCACCGCATCCGGTGCGACAATGTCGACCAGTTTGCGCTCGCGCAGCCGGTTGAGCACATATTCGACACGCGAAGGCCGCTCAAACGGCGTGACAAACTGCCCACCGGAAAGTTCTGCCTGAGGGAAATGAAGACGGTGGTCTTCGCTGTAGATAACCTGCATATTTCGGACCCGACTATGATTTCATGACGCGCAACGGCCTCTCTAAAGTGCCTGCTTATCCCCAAATACGCCAACATTTTCAACCTTTTGGCTGCATATTTCACCTGATAAAGCATGAGAGCTCAATGAAACCGCCAAATAGAAACTTACGTCAAAAAAAATCACTAAAGGCTCAGTTCGCGGCTCGCACTATGCTGCATCATAGCGTCAACACAAAGAGGTGTGAGATTCAGTTTCCGAATTCTATGACGGGTGTGAATTCTAGAAAACGCCCCTCCTCCTGCCGATTTTTTTCGTTTGCCTCTAAGATGAACAAAGCAGCGGTTTTTCCAATCTCTCGTCGTGGCGTCCGTGAGGTTATGATCTTGGTCGGCAGGCTTTCAATGAAGTCGAGCCCGTTGAAACCCGCCAAGGTCAGTTTTTCCGGCACAGCGATACCTGCGGCGAGACAATGAAACGCGCCTCCGGCAGCGAGATCGTCATTTGAATAGTAGATGCAGTCCAGTTCAGGCCAGTCCGCTAGAACCTCAGACGTGAGCTCGCGCCCCGCTTTCACTGTTGATCGCCCCTCGCCTATCCGGGTTGTCACCATATTCAGGCCCAGATGCAAAAGTGCTTCGGTGAAGCCAGCTAGCCGTTTTTTGGCGCGCGTGTCAGTGTCCAGGCCACAGCCTACATAGGCAAAGCGGGTGCGCCCCCTTTTCACCAGTGCCTCGGCCATCGCCTTTCCGGCAGCATGATGGGAGACCCCCACACAGCCATCGACGGGCGCGCCGTCCACATCCATAATCTGAACCACCGGGATATCAGCCTCTTTCAGCAGTCGTTTGGCGTCACCTGACTGATCAAGACCGGTGACAATCAAACCGGCCGGGTTCCACGACAAAATATTGCGGATGACGTCATATTCTTTCTCGGGATCATAATCTGTGACCCCAAAGACAGGCTGCATTGCGCTCCCATCAATGCCATCAGCGATGCCCGAGAGAACTTCGGCAAAGACGATGTTCGCCACGCTGGGCACCACCACACCAATCAGGTCTGAGCGTTGCCCTGACAGCGACGAGGCGAGATGGTTGCCGACATAGCCGACCTCCCTGGCGGCCTGCCGCACCTTTTCGATACTTTTTTGTGACACATCTCCAGTACCGCGCAGGGCGCGCGATGCGGTCATCTTGCTCACCCCCGCCGCCGCGGCGACGTCGACTAGCGTGGCTCGAACCTTGCCGTCCAAAAGACCCCATCCTTCAGTGCATATAACCCCGGTCTTGCCTATCGCCGCGCCGCACCCGGGGCAATTGATATCTCTGGGCCGCTACGCGTGGTTGACATTTGGTACCGATACCGGCACCGATACGTTTGATCAAGTAGCAAGTTGAGGAGGCTGCTATGCCTGATACGTTCACAACCGCCGTCATCGGTCTTGGCTCCATGGGATACGGGATTGCCCAGTCTTGCCTGCGGGCGGGTCATGTCACGCATGGCTTTGATGTGCTCCCCTCTCAGATCGAACGATTTCAGTCTGAAGGCGGCAGCACAGGAGACATCACAGATGTTGCAGCTGCCCTGGATGCTGCCGTCATTGTTGTCCTCAACGCCGCGCAGACCGAAGACGTCCTGTTTGGTGAAAATGGCCTGGTTGCGAGGCTGCGTAAGGGGGCTGTTGTCATGGCCTGCGCCACCGTCCCGCCGGATTTTGCCCGCGACATGGAAACGCGCTGCAACGCCGTGGGGGTACACTATCTCGACGCCCCCATTTCTGGCGGATCGGCAAAGGCGGCCAGTGGCCAGCTTTCAGTCATGTCCGCAGGCTCTGCTGCTGCCTTTGCGGCAGCGCGTCCGGTGCTGAATGCCACCGCCGAAACCGTATTTGAGCTGGGAAATACGGCCGGGGCGGGCTCGGCCATGAAGGCCGTCAATCAATTGCTGGCTGGGGTTCACATTGCAACAATGGCCGAGGCCCTGACCTTTGGGATGACGCAGGGCGTTTCACCCGAAAAATTCGTCGAGGTCATCAGCCAATGCGCGGGCAGCAGCTGGATGCTGGAAAACCGCGCCCCTCACATCGTAGCCGGAGACTATACGCCGCACAGCCAGGTCAACATCTGGCCAAAGGATCTAGGAATCGTGCTGGACATCGCAAAGTCGGCGAATTTCAGCGCCCCGATCACAGCGGCGGCTCTCCAGCAGTACCTTGCCGCAGCAGGCATGGGCCTGGGTCGCGAGGATGACGCGGCGGTAGCCAAGGTCTATGCCCGCAACGTGGGTCTTACCTTGCCGGGAGACGCGTGATGCTGCTGGGATGTATCGGCGATGATTTCACGGGGTCGAGCGACCTTGCCAACACTCTGGCCAAGGGCGGCATGCGGACGGTGCAATACACCGGCGTGCCCGACGCCCCTGCTGGCGATGACATTCAGGCCGGGGTGGTCGCCCTGAAATCCCGCTCTATTGATCCCGCCGATGCGGTGCAACAGTCGCTCGCCGCGCTGGACTGGCTGAAACGCCAGGGCTGCCAGCAGTTCTTCTTCAAATATTGCTCAACCTTCGATTCCACTCCGCAAGGCAACATCGGGCCGGTCGCGGATGCATTGGCCGACGCGCTGGATGCCCACAAAGTCATCGTCTGCCCGGCCTTTCCGGGAACTGGTCGCTCCATCTTTCAGGGGCATCTCTTTGTGAAAGATCAGCTGCTGAATGAATCGGGCATGCAGAACCATCCGCTGACACCGATGCTTGATGCGGACATACGGCGCTGGCTGGCAGAGCAGACAAAGTATTCCGTCGGGCATGTGCCTGTGGAACAGGTGTTCGCAGGCTCGCAACAGATCGCGCAGGGGCTGGAAACCCAGCATCGCGCGGGCCACCGCCACATCGTCGTGGATGCGATCCGTGACGCAGACCTGATCGAGATTGGAAGAGCCGCCAAGGGATTGCCGCTGGTCACAGGTGGCTCCGGGGTGGCTCTTGGCCTGCCCGGCAATTTTGGCTGCACGCCCTCGCAGGTGCCCTGGGTTGGACAAGCCGGAAAATCCATCGCCTTATCTGGGTCCTGTTCGGCCACAACCCGGGCGCAGGTTGCCCGACACGCAGCGCACCACCCTGCGCGCGAGATTGTCGCGGCTGATGTCATCGAAGGCCGCCTTGCACCGCGTGACATCGCCGATTGGCTGCTTGCAACGCAGGGGATCCCCCTGGCCTATAGCTCTGCCGACCCCACAGATGTCGCGACGGTGCAAAAACTCTATGGCAGTGCGGCTTCGTCTCACGCGCTAGAAGGATTTTTTGCCCAGGTCGCGCGTCTCTGTGTTGCCGCAGGTGCCACACGTATCATCACAGCCGGTGGCGAAACCTCAGGCGCTGTCGTTGAGGCGCTGGCTTTGGGAAGCCTTGAGATCGGGCCCGAAATTGATCCCGGCATTCCCGCCCTCAGAGCCCGCCCTGATCTGGTCCTTGCTTTGAAATCAGGAAACTTTGGCGCAGAAGATTTCTTTGAAAAGGCCGAAAAACTGCTGGCAGGTGACGCATGACTGAAGCCCATCTGCGAGAGCAAATTTGCGTTCTGGCCAAGTCTCTCTTTGACCGTGGCCTGACCCATGGCAGCACTGGCAACATCTCTGCCCGGACCGAGGATGGCGGCCTGCTGGTGTCTCCAACAGGCACCAGTTTTGGGCGCCTTGATCCCGGCCGCCTCAGCCGCTTTGATGCCAAAGGCATGCTTGTCTCTGGCGACAAGCCGACAAAGGAGATGCCGCTGCATTCGGCCTTCTACGACACCCGCAGCACCGCGGGAGCGGTCGTTCACCTGCATTCCTGCCACTCGGTCGCCTTGTCGATGATGCCGGATGCGGACGCGGATAATTTTCTGCCCCCCCTCACCCCTTATGCGATCATGAAACTCGGCAAGGTGAAACTGCTCCCTTTCTTCCTGCCCGGCGACCCAAAAATGGGCGACGCGGTGCGCGGTTTGGCCGGAAAACG
This sequence comes from Phaeobacter sp. SH40, assembly GCA_965641885.1. GTDB lineage: Bacteria > Pseudomonadota > Alphaproteobacteria > Rhodobacterales > Rhodobacteraceae > Pseudophaeobacter. Next base: position 2,397,798 of record OZ282574.1, read on the forward strand.
CAGCGCCATCATGCTGGCGAACCACGGCCCCGTCGTGGCAGGCAAGGACGTCGAGGCCGCCTGCAATGCCATTGAGGAGCTGGAAGAGACTGCGCGCCTTGCTCTGCTGTTGCGCGGGAGTGAGGCGAATATCCTGAGCGAAGAGCAGGTCAGAACAATCGTGACAAACTTCAATGTCGAGTGGGAGGCATGACCCGCTTTTCCGCCAACCTTGGGTTCCTGTGGACAGATCGCGCCTTACCCGATGCGATCCGCGCCGCCAAGACTGCCGGCTTTGATGCCGTGGAATGTCATTGGCCCTACGACGTGCCGCCGGGCGCGGTAAAAGCAGCCCTGAAAGAGACGCAGCTGCGGATGCTCGGCCTCAACACGCGGCGCGGCGATGTCGCGGCCGGAGACAACGGGTTGGCGGCAATCCCCGGACGACAAGCCGAAGCCCGGGCGATGATCGAGCTGGCCATCGACTATGCCGTCGAGATCGACGCCGACAATATCCATGTGATGGCGGGATACGCCGAAGGCACAGAGGCCCGCCGTACCTTCATCGACACGCTGATCTGGGCCTGCGACAAAGCTGCGCGTCACGGGCTGACGATCCTGATCGAACCTCTGAACGCATATGACGCGCCTGGCTATTTTCTGCAAACAACGCAGCAGGCCGCAAAAATCATCAAAGACGTCGGCGCCAAAAACCTAAAACTGATGTTCGACTGTTACCACGTCGGCAGAACCGAGGGCGATGTGATCGCGCAGCTGAAACAGCGGCTGTCAATCACCGGCCACATCCAGTTCGCATCCGTTCCTGACCGGGGGACACCGGATCACGGCGACGTGGACTATCGGGCCGTGTTTTCATTGCTTGACGATATGGGCTGGGACAGCCCTTTGGGGGCGGAATACAAACCCCAAAGCGCAACAGAGGCCTCCCTGGCCTGGATGTCTGTATTGCGTTGATCTATTGCAAAACGCGGTGTTGTGAGATCTGCTGCGGCAATACTAATCCGGTGGCGCTGCTGCCGTGAACTCAATGGACGAAAACCATGCCGCAAGATCCTTGATCTCCGGGTCGGACAGGTTTTTGGCCAAGAGGGTCATGCGACGATCTTCCCGCGCCCCGGAGCGATAGTCTTTCAGGCTTTTTTCCAGATAGAGAGCAGGCTGCCCTGCCAAATTTGGCACCTCCGGATCGCCGCCTGCAATACCAATCTTCCCGTGGCATACAGAGCATTTTCGCGCCAGCTTTCTCCCGTTTTCAGGGTCGGCTGCCGCGCCAGCGGTAGCTGTCAGACAAAAGATGGCCATCACGGCGCAGCCCGTAGTAATCAAGGTCTTCATTGTCAGTCCTTTAGGAACGCCCTGCTAAGAGCGCCCGGCCGAAATATTCGGCCAGGCAAAGTATTAGACCTACTGGGAGTATGAAATCCGGTAGATTGCATTGGCAAAATCATCTGACACCAGGAGTGAGCCATCCTTTAGCTGTGTGACGTCCACAGGGCGGCCATTATATTCGCCGTTTTCATCCATCCATCCTTCTGCGAAGGGTTCGGTCGTCGCGTTGCCCTCGCCGTCGATGAATGTAACCATCACCCGTGCGCCAACCGCATCCGTCCTGTTCCAGGACCCGTGCTGTGCCGAGAAGATGGCATTCTTGTACTTTTTCGGGAACATCTTGCCGCTGTAAAATGTCATGCCCAGATCCGCAGCATGGGCTGTCGTCTCTACCGCTGGCATGACAATTCCGTCGGGCACCTCCTGGCCTGCATACTCGCTGGTGCGGATTGATCCGCCGCCATACCAGGGATGACCAAAGTGCTGGCCCATCTCGGTTTGGCGATTGATTTCACCGGGCGGGATGTCGTCGCCCATGCCATCGACCTGATTGTCGGTCCACCAGAGCTCACCTGTCTCGGGGTGGAAGTCATGGCCCACCGAGTTGCGCACGCCGTAGGTGTAAACCTCGCGGCCCGTGCCATCGCGGTTCATGCGAATTATCCCGCCGATGCCGGTCTCGGTGTAGAGGTCCAGCTTTTCAGGCGGCGCGACATTAAAGGGCTGGCCCAACGAGATATAAAGTTTGTTGTCAGGCCCGACCTTAATAACCCGTGCTGTGTGATTGTAGCTTTCTTCCTCAACCGGAATCAGGGTGCCTTGTGGCACGATCGGAACCGCGACGACATCGGGGCTTTCGTGGAAGAACTCAGCCGCGGGGTACATCATCACCCGGTTGCGTTCGGCAATAAAAAGAAACCCGTCCTTGGAAAAGGCCACGCCATTGGGAACGTCCAGCTCAAGAGACGGGGCAAAATCCTTCACCTCATCAGCCACGCGATCCCGGTCACGGTCCATGACCGCCCAAACCTTGTTCTTTTTGGTGCCGACAAACAGGACCGTCCCCTGCGGTGCCATTGCCATGTGCCGGGCGTCAGGAACCAGCGCATAGAGTTCAATCTTGAACCCGGCAGGCAGACTGATGTCTTCCAGCACGCTTCGGATCGAGCTTGCTGACGCACTGTTCTGATCAACATAGGTATGATCAGTTGTTCCCGTAATCTTAAACGCGCCGAGCTTTTCGAGATTCGTTTGTGCAAAAACTGGAGCACCAATCAATATGCATGCAGCCGCGCTACCTAAGAATTTCTTCATCATTTCCTCCCAGAAAAATGGATCCCGCTAGAAGCGCGAACTTTCAAACGCATTCTATTTTGGGTACGCCAGAACACGAAAGTGCCTTCGTCGCGCTGCGCACGGCAAAACGTTAACTTACGAAAAAAGCAACACAACCTATACTAAAGTAGTATAAGGCCCGCCGGAAATAGCCACTATCATTCGCCCGCTATCCGGGGTTTTGGCCCCCTTATATCGCCCGTCCGCAGGGGATGCCTGCAGGTCGTCCTGTCCGCCATAGCGCGCGCAGCACCGGTGATCTTCTGGCTATATGGGCTGACCCTTGCGCAACCTCCTACCACCGATACCATCTCAGCGCCTGCCGTCTTCCCGCACCCGACTGTTTAACGGCACGTTGCCGGTCGCTGGTTGCCACAGGCAGCCATGGCAGGATAATCTCAAAGGGAGTTGAATCGCTTTCCCCTCAGGACCTTTCCCCTCAGGACAAGGAGACCGGTTCGTCGCGTGCACGATCTGTTACGAGTGAACTGAGTTGGTGAGGCACTAAACGCCCCTGCCTGCTCTGGAAGAGGAAATAGTGATGAGTGGCGCAATACAACATGGAACATACAGTTTACTCCTGCTGCCCATGCTGGTCTTTTCCCAGCCTGCAAAGGCTGAGACGGTAGAGGTGGTTTCAATGGTGTTGGGGGATGAGCTGCAACTGGCAGATCATTCCGGGTTTTACGGCGAAATAATTACAGAAATACTCGATAAGTCAGACACATCGTCAAATTTTTCCGTCTACCCTTTTAAACGCGCCCTGAAGGTTTTCTTTTCCGCTGAGGCCGATTGCATCTGGGGTCTCGACACTGAGTTTTTGAAAAAATTTGGCGATGACCCCGGTGAGCTAGTTCAAAGCTCTCTGGTCCTGGATTCGCAACAATATCTGTTTTCAAAACCTGGACATGCGGAAATCGGCTCCATGAGCGACCTTTCCGGAATGGCGGTTGGCGTCCTGAACGGGGCCAATACCGAAAAAATGTTCAAAGAATTCGGAGCTCAGGTTGTCGAGCTCCCAAATCAGGAATCTAAATTTGACATGCTGCTCGCCGGGCGCCTTGATGCCATTGGTGGCTGGGTTCCGGACATCTATATTACCATGAAGAGTTTGGGGATCGATTCCAGAAAAATAGAACCATTGTTCCCGCTCTCGTCTTCAGGTGTTCGAATTGTTTGCCGCGAGTCACCGGAAACGAAAGCGTTTCTTGAGGCTACCAATGTAGCGATTGCCGATTTCATTGAGGCAGAAAAATATAGCGACATCCGGTCCGAATACGGTATCCCCCCTGATGTGAAGTAACCTGCTAATCACGGGTTTCTTTTGCCCGACCGAAGGAAAGTCGGAGCCTATGAAAAATAATACCCCCCCATATCGGTCCAAAAATGATGTTTAGGTCGCTGCCAAAACTAAAAAACAAACTGTCCTTCAAGCAAGCCCGCCTCGCGGTTGGAGTCGCCGTAACACTGGGAGGGATCTTTGCCATTATTCAGATCAACGCTGACCTTGCCGACGAAAAACAGCGCATCGCGGGCCTTGGCGAGCAAATGCTCAGTCCGGTGCTGGGCAGTATTTCCCGTGCCGCCTATCGGCTGGATGAGCTTGCCGCAGGTGAGCTTGCCGCGGGCCTTTTAAAGGAGCCGAGTGTTGTCCAGGTCCGCATTGTTGATGATTTCAGCGGAACGCTTACGGATGTCAGCAAACCGCATGAGGCGCGCAACTCATCCGTTTTCAAATTCCTGATAAGCAGAACGCCCATCGTTTCGAACGTAGATCTGATCGTACAGCCTGAAAACCTTCACGTGGGCTTTGTCGAGGTGGTGGTCGATCCGGTGCTGGCCGGGCGGGCCTTTTACCGACGTACAACGCTGCTTCTCATCTTCGGAATGGCCAATAGCCTCGTGCTGACGATTGCTCTGTCGTTACTGTTCTACTGGATTGTTACCCGCAGGATCGAGCGCATGGCGGCACCGTTTCGTGTGACCCTGGGCGCTGCAACACCGGAATATGACTGTGACGAGTTGGACGCGCTGGATCGGACGCTCCGGGATTGGCGCGACCAGCGTGAAGCGGCCGCCATAGAGATCGCCGTTGCGGCCGAACGAATGCAGTTGGCGACCCAGGTGGCGCGTCTGGGCATCTGGGAGCTGGATGCCAAAGACGGCGCACTGCACTGGGATGCCGGGATGCACGCGATATATGGCACGGATCCTGCGCGCTTTGGAAACGATCTGGATGCTTGGACCATGCAGCTGCATCCGGATGATCGCGAGGCCTCTCTCGGCGTGTTACGAAAGGCTATGCAAAGTGAGGGAACCTTTAACCTGACTTTCCGAATAGTCCGTGTGGATGGAACGATTGCAACCCTGCATGGTGCGGCGAAAACTGAATTTGACGCGGCAGGCAAACCTATCAAGACAACCGGCGTCAACATGGACGTGAGCGAGGAAGAGGCGTTGCGGGCTGAGCTGGAAAACATGCAGCGGGTGGAGGCGTTGGGGGCGTTGTCGGCGGGTGTTGCGCATGACTTTAACAACGTTCTGGCTGTCATCATGGGAAACCTTGAGCTTGCGTCAGTAGCCTCAACACCCGAGGAGCTTCAGAAAAGCAACTCAATTGCCCTGCACGCCTGTCAGCAGGGCAAGGCCCTCACCATGCAGCTTTTGACCTTCGGTCGAAAGTCACAATTGCGTCCACAGATCAGTGACGTGAACCAGATTATTGCAAAACTCACACCGATGTTATTGCGTACTATTCCAAAATCGATTGAGATCAAAACATCCCTGAGCCCGGATATCCCAGCCATTCTGGTAGACCGCGCCCTGCTCGAGACCTCTCTTCTGAATTTGGTCATAAACGCGCGTGACGCGATGACAGATGGTGGAGAGATATTGTTTACAACGTCACAGGTCGTCGTGGATCCAATCCTGTCTGAGAGCCAGATGCGGGGCTTGCCCGTCGGGCGGTATGTCCGAGTGGCCGTAGAGGATACCGGTACAGGTATCGCGCCCGAGCACCTGTCGCGGATTTTTGATCCGTTTTTCTCGACCAAGAAATTTGGCAAGGGCTACGGCATGGGGTTGTCCATGGTCCGGGGGTTCGCCGAACAATCCGGGGGGCTGGTGCAAGTCTACTCAGAAAATGCCATGGGGACATCTATTCAGTTGTTCTTCCCGGAAGCCGCCTCCGAGGGCGCCGCAAAAGCCCCGGTTGAGCTGCCGATGCCTCCTGTAACTGTCGACCGGAAAACCATACTTGTTGTTGAAGACAATCCCGAGGTCCTGCGTATGACCGTCCTGCAGCTTCAGCATCTGGGTCATTCCACCATAGAAGCAGGCAACGCCCAGGAGGGCCTTTCGGTTCTTGCCTCTGGTGCCCATGTGGATTTGGTGCTCACGGATGCCATCATGCCTGGCGACCTTCAGGGATTTGACCTTGCGCGCCAACTTACTGAAACCGAGGGAGCCCCACCAGTCATCATCATGTCAGGGTATGATGGGAGCAGTGTTCTCAGGAAAGCGACTAAAACAACCCAATTTGAAGTCCTTCAAAAGCCAGTTGCCATTCACGATCTGGAGTTGGCATTGGCCCGAGCCCTGAGCTAGCAACTCCCAAGCACTGCAGTCGAGCTAGGCGCGAATGCGCCTCCACCTGCATTGCGTTGGTTCTCAACCCGATACCGCGCACCTTCCGCCAAGGATCAAGGATCAGGGATCAGGGATCAGGGATCAGGGATCAGGGATCAGGGGTTCATCGGCGTCTCCACTGCGTCAATCCCAACTGAACATATACAGGGAACCTGGAAAAGAGCCTATTGCGGCGCCTCTCGGACTATTCATGCGCCACAGCAGCTTGAAACCTGCAAGGAGATATTTATCAGTGATGTGGACGACAAGGCTAACCTCCTACACCGCCTGCATCATGGCTTGTGACAGGTTAGGGTCCCTAACTTTTTGCAGTCGGACCTCAACGTCCCCTGCATTGCTGATGGAGATCGATAACAAATTCTGCGCCAATAGCAGCGGCGTAAGGTCAAGTTCCCTATTTTTTTGCTTCAGCACGATCGCGTTTTCGCATTTGTCCAAATTCCATTGGTGTAACCCGCCATAATTTCCACGGTCTGCTTCGTTTGGATGGAATTTCAACAAAACACCGCCCCCGGTTTTACACATGGCAATCAGATTGTGCAGCCCCAGCAATGGATCGAGTGAATGGTCAAGCGAATTGCGACACCATACGACGTCAAAGCGGTTCGCCCCCAATTGCCCGAGCGCGGTTTCAAAGTAGCCGGTTTGCGGTCGGGGCAGACGGCCGTCAACGCCGGCAGCATCCAAAATCTCATTGTATTGCTCTGCCAAAGGATCAATCAATGTGAGCTGAACAGTATGTTTTGGGCTCAGATGGCCAACCACGCTCAGCGGACCCGACCCTATATCCAGAATCTCGACTGTGCCAGAATGACCCGCACCAAGCTCACTAAGAAAATCCTCGATTTCGGGAAGTAGAGGAGCCTCGGGATCCGTCTTTCTTTTGAAACCCGCAGGCCATTTGGCCCCAGATGTCTCGACCCACCGGCTCCAGAAATCGACCTCGCTGGGTGCACGACTATTCCAGGTCCCTGCATCCATATCGGGCAATTGATCATTCATCATTTTTGGTATCCCAGCTTGATCGACGGGGGCATCCGACATTCCCGAACTGCAAGGTCTTCTGTTGAATGTTGCCGATTTTTTGCGCCTAGATCAAGGTTTGCATGCATGCTTTTCAACCGTTTGGTCGTGTTATGGGCAAGCCAATGTCGGCTTGTTTCGTCCGGGACATGGCCTGCCTGGCTTTCAGCAAAGATTGCCCCTCTTTTTCAATCCCAGGCACGCGTCTAAGCTGAAATGCGAGCGGCTACTTCCGCAATTTTTGACCGCAACCACATATGTGGCGCCGAAACATGCGTCCGTGCTGTCCAATAAAGGTCGATTGGGAACTCTGTGGAAAATGGGCAGGCAACAGACGCCACCGCCCCCTCGAACATCTGGCCGATGCGTGTGGGGACTGTGGCAATCATATCGGTTTGCGCCAGAAGATCGGGCAGGTTTGCCGGGCTTGGCACTTCCATGACCGTGTTCGGAGCATGTCCAGCAGCCTCCATCACCACCAAAAACCGAGACCTGAAACTGCCGCCATAGTTCACCACCACTTGCGGCGCCTTCACAAAGCTCTCAATGCTCAGAGGCGCCTGTGCCAGAGGGTTCGACGGATCCATGATGCAGATGTATTCCTCTCGCAAAAGCGATCTTCGGTAATACCCGCTGTCCTCGATCCTGATCGGTCCAATCAGGATGTCGCTTTCCGAGTGCAACAGCTGTTGCTTGCCCTGCGCAGATGATGAGATCACCTTGAGCTTAATGCCTGGTGCCTCACGTCGAAGAATGCGTACCACCTGCGGCAGGATCGTCACGCGCTCATAATAATTGCAGCTGAGCCCGATTTCGACAGAGGCGTCAGCCGGGTCAAACTTTCGTTGGGCCGTCAAGGTTTCGAACCGGTCGATTAGCTCGCCTGCCTGAGCGACAATCTCGCTGCATCGCTCGGTTGGCACCATCCCGGCGCCCTGTCGCACAAACAGCGGGTCGCTAAACACCTCGCGCAGACGTGTCATCGTGTAACTTATCGTCGATTGGGTCACGCCAAGGGTTTCGGCCGCCCGCGAAAAGCTTCCGTGAGCATAGACTAGGCGCAGGGTGCGCAGAGCTGCGAAATCCAACGTGAAGGGATCTGAGGGCATTGGCGAGTCCTATCGAATTTTTCGAACTATATTATCAAATCCATCGGATTGCCCAATACATATTCACTGGATAACGTCTCAGCACTGTCGCTTTCATAGGAACACTCATGACCCTAACTGCTTTACCAGCTATCCCAGTGGATGATCAGATCACGATAGCGCAGCTGACAGAAAACCCCTATGCGATCTACAAACGGCTGCGCGCCGAGGCGCCGGTTGTGCGCATCCCCAGCATCCGCAGGATCTTACTGACGAAGGCGGCGGATACAAAACACGTCAAAGAAAACTGGGAACTTTTCAGCTCGGATGATCCGCGCACACCGATGACGCGCGCCTTTCAGGCCCAGACCCTGATGCGCAAGGATGGCGACGCCCACAAGCGTGAACGCAATGCCATGGCTCCGGCCTTTGCGCCCCGCAACATCACCGGATGTTGGCACGAGATTTATACCAAAGTGGCTCAAGACTATGTTGGTCGCTTGCAGCGCGGCGACACCGTTGATCTTTTTACCGCATTGTCCGCGCCATTTGCCGCGCGCTGCCTGACGCATCTTCTGGGTATTCCAGAGGCATCAGACGCGGAGATGATCCGCTGGTCGCAGGCGCTGATCGACGGGGCTGGGAATTTCGGCAACGCTCCTGAGCCTTATGAACGCTCGGACAGGGCCAACGCGGAAATGAACGCGTTGTTTGACACCTGCGTCACCCGGGTAAAGGCCGCACCGGATAAATCCGCCCTGTCAGCCATGGTCAACGCGGAAGATCCGATTGAAACAAGCCAGATCTATTCCAACATCAAGATCGCGATTGGCGGTGGCATAAACGAGCCGCGAGATGCCATGCTGACCATCCTGTATGGATTGCTCACAAATCCCGAACAGCTAGAGGCCTGCAAAGCCGATGGTCTTTGGAATGCCGCTTTTGAGGAAGGCGTGCGCTGGGTTGCGCCGATTCAGGCCAGCTCGCGGCTGGTGATGGAAGACACCGAAATCCGCGGCCATGCCATTGCCAAAGGCGAAGTGGTGATGACATCTCAGGCCTCGGCCTGTCACGACGAAGACCTGTATGACAAGCCTGAGGAGTTTAATATCTTTCGGCCAAAAACGTCCCATCAAGCCTTTGGAAACGGGCCTCATTTCTGTCAGGGGACCCATATCGCCCGGCGGATGTTGGCACAGATTATACTTCCGATGCTGTTCGACCGCTTCCCTGAAATGAGTTTGCCAGACCCCGCTTCTGTCAAATTCTGGGGGTTCGGATTTCGCGGACCGCTCGGCCTGCCGGTCACACTAAACTAGTGAAAAACAACAAAAAACCAAACAAAAACAACAAATGCATAATCAGGGAGGCATCTAAATGAAACGTCGCACTATCCTCAAATCCGCTGCCGCAGCCGCGCTGGCTCTTGGTCTTTTACCCAGCACCGCGCTCGCGCAGGAGGTCACGCTGCGCCTGCACCAGTTTCTGCCAGCTCCGGCAACAGTGCCGAAACACATTCTGAAACCCTGGGCTGCTGCCGTCGAAGAGCGCGCGGGTGGCAAGCTTAAGATCGAGCATTTCGATTCGATGGCACTGGGTGGCAAACCACCGGGTCTGATGGATCAGGCCATTGATGGCGTGGCTGATATCGTCATGACCGTGGTCGGATACACCCCTGGCCGCTTTCCAAAAACCGAAGTGTTCGAGCTGCCTTTCATGATGACCAACCCGGTTGCAACGTCCAAGGCATTCCAGTCTTTGGTTGAGACGGACCTGCAGGATGGCGAGTACAAAGACGTCAAGGTTCTTGGCGCCTGGGTTCATGGCCCCGGCGTCATCCATACCGCGACTGGTGTGAGCAAGCTTGAAGACCTCGAAGGGCTCAAGATGCGGGGCCCAACGCGTGTGATCAACGACATGCTCCAGGAATTGGGTGCAATCCCGGTTGGATTGCCGCTGCCTGCCATTCCAGAGGCCCTGTCGAAAGGTGTGGTATCGGGTACAGTGATCCCCTGGGAGGTCACACCTGCGATCAAGCTCTCAGAGCTGGTGACGCATCACACCGAGTTTGTCGGAGATGAGGCGTTTTATACCGCAACGATTGTTCTGGTGATGAACAAGGCCAAATACGACAGCCTGCCAGATGATGTCCGCGCTGCAATTGATGCCGAATCCGGCCAAAAGCTTTCTGAGATGGCCGCCACGGTGATGTGGGCCAAAGATGCCCCAGGCCGGGCCATTGCCGATGAAGCAGGCAACACTATCATCCAGCTTCCAGAAGCAGAAGTCGCCCGGTTCAAGGCAAAATCCCAGCCCGTTATTGACCGCTGGGTGAGCGAAATGGACGCCAAAGGCATAGATGGTCGTGCGCTGATTGACACGGCCAAGGGCCTGATCAAAGAACACGGCGGCTGACCCCAGCCAAACAAACGAAAGCGAAGGCGCCATCCGGTGCCTTCGCCCCGCAGTGAAAATCCACTCTGCGCCGATTATGTGCAAAAGCACCGTGCTGCTGCCGCAGTAACTGGTACACCTCACAGCGTGAGCCACACCCTGCTCCTGCCGATCATCCTGCGCCCCTCACTCATCTGCCTCCTCGACGATATGGCGGCCCGCAAGGGCAAGAACAACATAGAGCACCGCATCCGAATGCCGCGCGAGGGCGATCAGATGGTCGCCGCTCGGCCCCCGCTCTCCCGAGAACCAATACTTCACAGCACGTTCACTGGCACCCGTCCAGCGCATGGCCATTTTGATTGCCCTGTGTGTGTCGTCCAACTCTTCGTGCAGAGCCATCGCTATGGCAGCTCGATAGTCGGTGGGGTCTTCGACCAGATGCACAAATGTGCCCATCTTCGGCACAACTGTGCCCATCTTCACGCGCATTTTCACGTCCTTCTTCACTAAACAATTCAAGACCCATGAAAACGACCGGAATCGGTTTTGTCCGTTGTAGGGCATTGGACCGCGCTTGACGGACACTCCTGATTTGAGGGCGCGCAGCAATAAATTGGAATTTGGAAAATGACCGCCGGGCAGATGGAAAGACCCTGCCCGTTTCAGCAAACGACTTTGCAGATGCGTGTGTGCCAGGTGGAAAAACAGAAACCAAAAATGGCTGAAAAGGAAAATTCGATTCGAACAATGGTCGATACAACAACGAAGAACAAGGCGACGAGGCCGGACAGGATATCCCGGCGGTCGCCTATGTGCGGATGTCGACCGATCACCAGAAGTACTCGACCGAGAACCAGCTCGACATCATTCGCAATTACGCCACCGCCCGGGGCCTGCAGATCCTGCGCGTCTTTAAAGACTCCGGGCGCTCTGGGTTGCGGCTGCACGGCCGCGAGGCGCTGCAAAACCTGATGGCCGAAGTTCGAACCGGGCATGCTGATTTCAAGGCCATTCTGGTCTATGACGTCAGCCGCTGGGGCCGGTTTCAGGATGCTGATGAAGGGGCATACCACGAGCATGTCTGCTCCCGCGCCGGGATCCGCGTCCACTATTGTGGCGAGCAGTTCGAAAACGACGGCAGCATCGGCTCCAACCTGCTGAAAACCGTAAAACGCGTCATGGCAGGCGAATACAGCCGCGAGCTTTCGGTAAAGGTCTTTGCCGGGCAATGCCGCCTGGTGGAGCTGGGCTTTCGCCAAGGCGGCGCGGCTGGATACGTGTTGCGCCGGGTGCTGATCGACGAACACGGCACCCCCAAGGGGGCCCTGTCGCGCGGCGAACAAAAAAGCCTTCAGACTGATCGTGTTGTTCTCGCTCCCGGCCCTGAACAGGAACAGGTTGTCGTGCGCCGCATGTACCGGATGTTCGTCGGGGACGGCCGCTCGGAGCGCGAGATTGCGGAGGCCCTGAATGCCGAGGGACATCTGACGGATCTTGAGCGACCGTGGTCCCGGGTGTCCGTTCACCAGGTGCTGACCAATGAAAAATACATCGGCGACAACGTCTACAACAAGGTGTCCTTCAAGCTGAAGCACAAGCGCGTGGTGAACCCGCGCGAGAGGTGGATCCGGGCCAAGAGCGCCTACCCCGCCATCGTGGACGAGGCGACTTTCCTGCGCGCCCGCGAGATCGTAGACGCGCGCAGCCAGCATTTCACGGACGCCGAACTGCTCGAAGCCCTGCGCGGAGTGCTGAAACAGAAAGGCGTGCTGTCCGGACTGATCATTGATGAACAGGACAACCTGCCATCCTCCAGCGCCTTTCGGAGTCGCTTTGGCGGCCTGCTGCGCGCCTACCAGATGATCGGCTACGAGCCGGAGCGCGACTATCGCTACATCGAGATTAACCGGGCCTTGCGACAGGCCCACCCTGGCATCGTGGCCCAGGTTCTAGACGGAGTCGCGGAACGTGGAGGACAGGCGGTGCAGGATCCGGACACGGACCTGATCCGCATCAATGACGAGTTTACGGCGTCGGTCGTGCTGGCCCGGTGTTTCGAGACGCAGTGCGGATCATTGCGATGGCGCATCCGTCTCGATGCTAGCCTCGTGCCCGACATCACGATTGCCGTGCGGATGCACCAATTGAACGAAGCGCCACGCGATTATTACCTGCTGCCCAGCATCGACATGACCAGCCCCAATCTGAGACTGGCCGAGCAGAACGGATTGTCGCTGGACGCCTATCGCTTTGACACGCTCGACTATTTTTATGCGCTCGCTGGCCGGACCCGGATCACGGAGGCCTCCTGATGCCAGATGACGCCCAAGACAGTGGTCAGAAACACGTCACTCTCATCCCCTCCGACCGAATTCGCATCCTCAATCCCCGTGTGCGCAACCGGCGCACTTTTGAGGAAATGGTCGAGAACATTGCCAAAATTGGCCTGAAGCGACCAATCACAGTGGCGCAGCGCGCCGGGACAGACCCTGCCGAATATGACCTCGTCTGTGGCCAGGGGCGGCTCGAGGCGTTCATGGAGCTACAGCAGGATGCCATTCCTGCCATCATCATCGACGCTGATGAGAGCGACTGCCTGATCATGAGCCTGGTGGAGAACTGTGCACGCCGCCAGCACGCGCCCGTAGACTTGATGCGCGAGATCGGCAACCTGCGCAAACGCGGCTACAACGACCGCCAGATCGCGAACAAGATCGGCGTCACGCCAGACTACGTCTGCATGATTTCGGGGCTTCTGGAGCGCGGAGAAGAACGGCTGGTCTCGGCCGTGGAGACAGGGCTTCTGCCGCTGAACCTCGCCATCGACATTTCAAAGACTGATGCCGAGGGCGGTCAGCGTGCTCTGATGGACGCCTACACCCAGAAAAAACTGCGCGGCAAAAAACTGGCCGCCGTGCGCAGTCTTATCCAGCAGCGCGACACGCAGGGCCCACGCCTTCATCGAAACACCTACGGCAGAAGCGACGGCGCCAAAAGGCCCCTGACCAGCGACGCGCTGGTGCGGGCCTATCAGCAGGAAGCGGAGCGTCAGAAGGTGCTGATCAAGAAGGCCGAACTGACGCAGGGCCGCCTGATGTTCGTCGTGGAGGCGTTTCGCGCGCTGCGCGACGATGACCTTTTCCGGACCCTTTTGCGCGCAGAGGGCCTGGACACCCTGCCCGCCTATCTCGGGCAGTCGCTTGATGCGGGAGCGGCCGAATGAGCCGGGGCAAGCGCAAAACCCCGGACGCGGTAACGCTCGGATTTGAGAGCGATTGCGTCACTGTGCCAGTAGAAACCATCCTGCCCTTACGTGCCCTCGGCGCATCGGTGAAATCCAGCCGCAAGTACCACCAGATCACCGCATCCATCAAAGAGGTTGGCCTTGTTGAGCCGCCGGTCGTCACGCGATCCCCGGGTGAGGAAGCGACCTATATGCTGCTGGATGGCCATATCCGGATCGAGGTACTGAAGGATCTCGGCATCGAACGGATCGACTGTCTGATCTCCACGGACGACGAGGCCTTTACCTATAACAAGCGGATCAGCCGTCTTGCACCCATCCAGGAACACAAGATGATCTGCAAGGCCATTGAGCGCGGCGTCTCCGAGGAAAAGATCGCTCTGGCGCTGGACCTCAATCCGCGCAGCATCGTCCGTAAGGCCAATCTCCTCGAGGGAATTTGCGAAGAGGCTGTCGGCATCCTGAAGGACAAACATTGTGCGCCCGCCGTGTTCGCAACCCTGCGCAAGATGACAGCTATGCGGCAGATCGAGGCAGCCGAGCTGATGATGAACGCGAACAATTACACTTCGGCGTACATCTCCGCGATTCTGGCGGGCACACCCCAGGCGCAGCTGGTGGACACCACCAAACCTAAGAAGACGGCTGGCATAACACCCGAGGCCATGGCCCGCATGGAGCGCGAGCTTGCCCGGCTGCAGGAAGGGATCACATCGATCCAAGATTCCTACGGCCAGGACCACCTGCAGTTGACCGTCATCAAGGGCTATCTGGCAAAGCTGCTTAGGAACCCCCGGATCGTCCGGTACCTGATGAAACATCGACCGGAGTTCTTGTCAGAATTTCAAGCCATCACCGAGATGGCCTCCAGCCCACCGCCCGAGGCGGAATAGTCAAAGCGGTCAAACTGATGGGGGCCCGGCCCCGACAAGCGCAGTGACCGCAGGAGGTGCCGCACTGTAGGGCGGATCACAAGCCGCGCTTTTCCAGGCGTCAGATGAGGCGCTCGTAAACATCACTCAGTTTTGCCTGCCGGATTTAGCTTCAAAGGCCCGTTGCCAGCCATTGACGTCAAATTTTGAAGCCTATCCCGATGGCTTTTCACTGAATGCTCAGGAGGTTTGGGAAAAGTTCAAACTCCGCAACCCTTACATCAGGCCCGTGGCGTGGACCTTGTTGCTTTGCGATCCGTTGTCGGTGCCATCCGTCGATCAGAGGCCATCAAGGTAAAGTATCAGCCCCCCCCCTTGCGCCCAGAGCCGAACTGGCGGTGGATCGCGCCATAAGCTATCGGGTTCGATGGCTTTCAGCGGTTTCTCAAAATGCGGCATCAACTGCTTGCCAATAAAGGGCTTCGGCCTCTCATCCATTTATTGACCCCAATTCACGCCCACATTTTGCTGGCTACAGGCGAGATGAGGCAAACAGGCGAGATGAGGCAGCCGAAGAACGCCCTGAAAAATCTAAGTTTTTCCGAGCTTTGCGCAGGCGCGTATTGATCAAATAGTGATATGTGGCGGAGAGACAGGGATTCGAACCCTGGAGACGGTCTCCCGCCTACACACTTTCCAGGCGTGCGCCTTCGACCACTCGGCCACCTCTCCGTTAGGCGGACTTTTGACTGATCACAAAAGGAATTGCAAGGCCAGATATGGCAAAAAATGCACCTTTTTCAAAAGCTTTTTCAATCTTCCAGATGCAGGTAGATGCGACGGTTTTGCTTGCCCTTTTTCTCCATTTTCCCCAGACGGATTTTACCGATTTCTGCACTGCGTTTCACATGGGTGCCGCCACAGGGCTGCAGGTCCACTTGTTCCCGTGCAGACCCAATGCGCACCAGACGAACGTGACCGGATCCGCGCGGCGGTGAGACGGACATGGTTTTTACCAACTGTGGGTTGGCATCAAGCTCAGTGTCAGTAATCCAGCTTTGCGTGACCTCAAGATCCTGATCAATCAACATTTGCAGCTGCTCTTGCAAAGCCTGCTTATCGGTGGGTGCTTCGGGCATATTGAAATCAAGCCGTCCCTTGGTGGCCGAAATTGAGCCACCAGAGACGTCAAACGGCACCACCACAGACAACAGGTGCAGCGCTGTATGGACCTTCATGTGACCAAAGCGCCGTGGCCAGTCCAGCTCTTGGGTTACCTGTGTGCCTATTGGCGGAGGTTCACTGCCCTCTCTGGGGATCAGGACACTGTTTCCCTCTGGGCCTTTGAGGGTACTTTCAATGACACACCGCCCGCCCTGCCAGCTGAGGGAGCCGGCATCGCCCGGCTGGCCGCCGCCAGTGGGATAAAACAGACTGGGCACAACCACCAAACCGCCATCGGCCAGATGTTCGATCACCTGCCCGGGGGCCTGGCGCAGGTAGGCATCCTCCCCATACAGAGGCTTATCTGTCGACATCTCCATCTCCATCTCGATCTTCTTCGCCGTTATGCAGGTCACTCAGGATAGGGCTGATTGGTTTGGCTGTGGCTCCCGGCTCTTTGGCATCCTGAGACGCTCCATTCTCAGAGCCCGTCCTGAGCGCCTCGGGGTTGCGTATCCAGATGTCGCGCTGCGCGAAAGGTATTTCGATGCCTTCCGCCGCAAACTGTGCGGCGATCTCATAGTTCAGATCTGATTTCACCGAGAGCACCCAGTTTACGTCCCGAAGAATGGCCCGGATTTCAAAATCGAGACTATCTGCACCAAAGCCCTGGAAAACCACCTTTGGTTCGGGATTCAACAGAACCATCGGATGTGCGCGCGCGATCTCAAAGAGGATTGCCTCTACCCGGCGCGGATCGGTGCCATAGGCCACGCCAACCGGAACAATCACCCGCCCCACGGTATTGCCACGGGTATAGTTAGTCACAGTCCCCGAAATCAAATCCGAGTTTGGTACAATAACATCGGTGCGGTCAAAGGTTTCGATGCGGGTCGAACGCACCGAGATATCGCGCACATAGCCCATCAACCCGCCGACTTCGATCCAGTCGCCTTTGGACACCGGCCGCTCCACCAGCAGGATTATGCCAGAGACAAAGTTAGACACAATCGTTTGCAGACCAAAGCCAATCCCGACAGACAGAGCACCTGCGACAATTGCCAGCGATGACAAGTCCAGTCCGGCCATCGAGATCGCAAACAACGCAGAGAGGAAAACACCGACATAGCCCAAGCCAGATACGATGGCGTTCTGACCACCTGCGTCGATCTTGGTTTTCGGCAATAGCGAGTTACGCAGGCTGCTCTGGATGAGCCGCGTCAGGCCATAGCCAACGGCAAAAACCACTGCAAAGCTGAGGAAAGCAGTGGGCGAAATCAGGGTGTCACCAATCCGGAACCCATCCAGGAAAGTTGACCAGAGTTCCGTCAAATCCGCCACCCGTGCGCCCCAGATCAGCGCCAAAAGCGGCACTGCCAGCAAGGAGAGGGCAAAGCCGATACCAACCGACAGCAATGAATCCTGCGCCGCCTGCCCTAACCCGGAAAGCCAAGCATAAAGATCCGCAACAAAGCGCTGCACAATGACCAGAGCTGCCAGCAGCGCCAGCGTCATAATAGCAGGATAAATCAGGGCTTCAGCCGCGTTCACATAGCCGGCGGCCGCCAACAAAGGCGCAAATACTCCAAAAAAATGCGCCCCACGGCGTACAACGCCAACGACACGGCTCGCCCCCGCTGCGATACGGTTTTCGGAGTCAGCATCGTCGTCCGCCGGGCCAGCCCCTCCACCTAGAACACCGATTTTATTCAAGCGGTAGAGGACAAGCGCTGCGGCAACAATCAGCGGAAACGCAAGAACGGCTTTGGTCTCTACTGATGTGTTCTCCAGCAAATGGAACTGGTTCAAGATATCCTGAAGCACCACAATGACCGCTAACAGGTCAATCATCAGCCGGGCTTCGCCACGGCGTGACACTGCGACCAGAACAAGGTTTTGCTCACGGGGGCTGGCAAACAATTGTTCTCCTAGCCAGTGAAAGGCCAACAGAATAAAGGCCCAACTCCGCAGATGATCCAGCATCAAGGTGCCCCGAACACCAAGGATATTGGCCATCTCAAGGGCTGCCACTAAAAAGAAAACCCCCGCAAGCGGCAGGATCACCTGCAAGAGGGAAACGACAAAGCTCCAGACACCGGTGCCGCGCGCGCCAAGGCCGCGTAAATATTCGCCGATCATACGGGCCCAAGGGCGGCCGCGAAATACCAAAAGGCTGCCGACAAGCAACAGAACCAAAAGAACCGGAAGGTCATCCGAGACCCGCTCAATCGTGGTGTCATTCTTCACCTGGGCCTGGGTTTCACTCCAAAGCGTTCGCCCCACCTTGGTCAGTGTTCCAAGGGCGTCAGGCCAGTATTCCGGATTGAGCGGTGACGGGCCACGTTGCAACAGGCGTTTGGTACGGCGTTCATGAATGATCGCGTCAATCTCGTCGATCAAGCCATCCGCACGGCTAAACGCCTCTTCTGCCACAATGCGCGGGACTTTCAGCAAAGTCAGCTGTTGGTTCAGGTGCAGCCGCAAACCGGCGATATCCTCAGGCTCTTCCTCTCCGTCTGCGGGAAGGGCCCCCAAAGCTGAAATCTGCCCTTCAAGCGTCTCAATACGTTTGGTATTCTCGCCCTTGACCGCCTGAAATTTTTGCCGGAATTTAGTCAGATCCTTGCGCAGCTGTTCAAACGCAGCACTGGAGGCGCGGCTGGTATCAATGACCTGCTCTGCCCTCAACGCCGTCTTTTGCCATTCCTGATAGTAGACTTTTCGCTCAGCGCTGAGCTGCGCCTGTGCGGCTCCGGCAAAGGTCAGAAGCACAAGGAACGTGGCCGCAACGAGGAGAGCAAAGGCTCCGCTCATGCGGCTCAAAAATGCTTGAGGCCGCAATGTTGCGACCTCAGGGCTCACACAGGCAGTCTGCCGGGGTGCGGTACTCATACGTCTTCAAAAACGCCCGGAATGGAGGCCGGTGTATGGGTCATCCACTCGGGTACCGGCAGCTCTTTTTCACGCAGGAAATCGGGGTTGAACAGTTTCGACTGATAGCGCGTGCCATAGTCACACAACACGGTCACGATTGTTTTACCGGGTCCCATGTCCTTGGCCATACGCACGGCCCCCGCGATATTGATCGCAGAAGAGCCCCCCAGAACCAGACCTTCTTCATGCAGCAAATCGAACACATAGGGCAGCGCCTCTGTGTCGGAAATCTGGTAGCTGAAATCAGGTTTGAACCCTTCAAGGTTCTTGGTGATACGCACCTGGCCGATGCCTTCGGCAATGGAAGAGCCCTCCATGGCGATCTCACCGGTGGTATAATAGGAATAGAGCCCTGCCCCCATGGGATCCGCCAGGGCAATCTTTACCCCCTTGGGCTGCAGCGCCTCGGCCACGCCCGCCAGCGTCCCGCCAGAGCCAACGGCACAGGTAAAGCCATCGACATTGCCACCGGTCTGCTCCCAGATTTCGGGCCCGGTGGTTTCAACATGCGACTGCTTGTTGGCGACATTGTCGAACTGGTTGGCCCAAATAGCGCCATTGGGCTCGGTTTTGGCCAGCTCTTTGGCAAGGCGCTCAGAATAGCGCACAAAGTTATTCGGGTTGCGATAGGGGGCTGCGGGCACCTGCACCAGCTGAGCTCCAGCCAGACGCAGCATGTCTTTCTTTTCCTCAGATTGGGTTTCCGGGATAACAATCACGGTCTTGAACCCCATCGAGGCCCCAACCAACGCCAGACCAATGCCGGTATTGCCGGCGGTGCCCTCAACGATGGTGCCGCCCGGTTTCAACTCACCGCGCGCAATGGCATCCTTGATAATATACAGCGCCGCCCGGTCCTTGACCGACTGGCCGGGGTTCATGAATTCGGCCTTGCCCAGAATTTCGCATCCGGTCTCGTCGCTAACGCGGTTCAGACGGATCAGCGGAGTGTGGCCAATGGCGTCGGCCAGATCGCGTGCAATGCGCATGGTATCCCTTTCGATCATTCTCCCAAGATGTAACCAAGGGGGCAAGGCTTCACAAGGCGCGAAGGCGTCTTAAACCACCGCCGCCCTCAGCCTTTCACGGTGCCGTGATAACCAAAGCGCCGCTGTCACCAAAGGCATATCCTGATAGAGATCAGCGTCAATGCCCTGCATCAGGCTGTCGAAATCGAGGATCTGGCTGCGCAGATCTTCATTTTCACCGGCAACACCTCCACCACCATTGACTAAAGAAAGGTCCGTAAGGCCTACAAAAATATAAATAAACTCGCCAGAAGACCCGCTGGAAGGATAGCCGCTACTCACGGCCTCCAGCCGGTTGATATGCACTCCGGCCTCCTCCATCGCCTCACGGCAGGCCGCCTGATCGGCCGTTTCGCCAAGATCAATAAGCCCCGCCACCGGCTCCCACATCCAGGGTTGTTTTTCACCGGCAATATAGGTCGCGGCGCGGAACTGTTTGACCAAAAGCACCTGATCGCGCACGGGATCATAGGGCAGAACCACCGAAGCCCGCCCAACCAGCGCCACGCCCCGGTTCACCACCGGGCTCATACTGCCATCAAAGCGGCGAAACTGCAGATCCATCTCTTCCATCGCAAAGAAATTCACATAGGCGCGCTTGTGCGCGTGCACGATGACATCGCGGGACAGATCATGCGCCGGATCCTCTGGTTGCGACTGCGCTGTCAGCCATGAGGCCGCGCGGCGGCGGATCGACGGGAAGCTCTGCGCCATGTCTTCAGCCGAGACACGCCCCTGATAGGCCATCACCTCTTCGGCCGCCCGCAGTGTGAGCACGCCCCACTCAGCGATCCAGGCATCAAGATCCCAACGCGCGCCGGGCTGCCACAGGCCAGGCGCTGGAAAATAAACCTCGGCCGCAACCTGAGCACCTGCTTGATCCTCTGCCGTCAATGAAACTGTGATCGGTTTGAGAGCGTAGTCAAAGCCCCCCTCGTAGTAATTGAGAGAGGCCAGGTCGGTCTCTGAAAGCCCCCGCACCAGCACACCCGGCGCCGCGGCCCCGGGAGCCTCGCAGAGCATCGGAAAGACCTGATCCCGCACAGCAAAGACCGCGTGATCTGCCAGGCTGGCCTCGGCAACATCCAGATCATCACCACCGCGCCCCAACACACGTTCAAGCAGCGGCACAAAGCGCAGCGTGCCGTAGAAAAACAGATCAACCACGTCTTTTAACCCTTTGTTAAGTCATAGTTCACGGCCAACGCTTATGCGCGTTTTCGGCCAAAAGCCCCACAAGACAGCCGCCCACAGCCAGCGAAATCAGCACCGTGGGCACCGCTATGACAAAGAAAAAATCCACCGAGATGGTAAGTATCGCCAGCAAGGCCTCAAACGGGCCATCAAAGCGGTTGCGCATGGCCTGGCGAAACATCTCCCAGGATCCCTGGATAAGAAGCGCCCAAAGCACCATCACCGCAGCCCCAGTCAAACCATTGTTGATCGCGGGCACCAGCCCATGGCCAACCCGCCGCCCCATAAAGATCCAACCGGTCAGCAGACCCAGCACAACGTTCACATGGGTGAAATAGCCAAAGTCAGTGCCTTCGGGCATCAGGGGCATGACCTGCCCCGAGACAACAAAGGCGAGCAGCGCCAAAGAAAGGGCGGCGGTCAGGCGGGCTCCGGTGGGCATTTCGACAGTTTTCCTTGCTCACGGCGACAACAAATGCGTCCCGATGGTTAGAACGACGCCTCAATTTCGCGCGTCCTGCCGCACAGCACAAGAGGTGGAACAAAAGATGCGTTTTTTGCCCGAGCTGTTGTGCAGCGCATTTGGGTTACGGGGTGCGATGGGATTTACGGGGTGCAATGGGAGTTGCGGGGCGTTTGTACGCACCCAGACCTGCGCCATGCAGCCCCTTATGATTTTACAGCATGATACTACAGCACCTGATCAAGTGCGGCGATCAGTTTGGCCACCTCTTCCTCGCTGGTGTAATGGGTGAAACTCAGCCGCAAGACGCCGTCATCGGGGTTCACCCCCATGGCCGTCAGCGCACGCACCGCATAAAAGTCACCGCCCCCCGCCATGATGCCGTGTTCCGCCAATTGGCGTGCAACGGGTTCAGCCGGGCGGTTCAGTGCCAATGCCACCGTGGGGGCACGCGTGGCCGCGTCGTCCGGGCCAATCAGCCGCAGGTCGTTGCGCGCCTTCAGCGCGTCCAGCAACGGCTGCAACAGGGTCACCTCATGCGCCCGCATCAGATCATGCACAAAGGCCGCCTGCGCGGCAGCGCCCTCATCGGGGCCACCATGGTGCGCATTCAGCGCCTCAATGTAGTCTGCCATGCCGGCACTGGCCGCCACCTGAGCATGATCCGGCCCTGCCGGCGTAAAGCGTTTATAGAGGCTATCGGCGTTGAAATAATGCGCCTGATTGGGCAACAGGGTGCCAAGTTCACGCCGCATCACCATCATACCCTGATGTGGACCGTAGGTTTTATAGGCCGAAAACAGATAGATATCCGGCCCCAGCTCTCCCACATTGGGTAACCCATGTGGGGCATAAGACACGCCATCAACGCAAACAAAGGCCCCGGCGGCATGCGACAAGGCGGTGATCTCTGTCACCGGGTTGATCTCTCCAACCACGTTAGAGCAATGCGGAAAACACACCAGACGCACGCTATCATCCAACAGCTCTTCCAGCTTGGTTGGATCCAGATGGCCGGTCTGAGGATCAATCTTCCATTCGCGGACCTCGATCCCCTCGTCGGCCAGGCGCCGCCAGGGACCTGTATTGGCCTCGTGGTCCTGATTGGTGACAATGATCGCCTCTCCCGGTTTCAGAAACTGGCGAAAGGCCTGCGCCAGAACATAGGTGTTCTGGGTGGTCGAGGGGCCAAAGCTCAACTCGTCGCTCGCAACCCCCATCATGGCAGCCAGACGCGCCCGCGCTTCATCCATCTCGGCACCAGCCAGACGGGAGGCCTCATAGGGCGCATAGGGCTGCACCTTGCGCTGGGTATAGTAGCGCGTCAGCCGGTCGATCACCTGACGGCAAGTATAAGAGCCACCAGCATTTTCAAAAAAGGCCTGCCCCTGCAAGCTTGGTTCCTGAAAGGCAGGAAACTGCCCACGTACAAAGTCGATATCCAGCGTCATATCCGCTCCCTAATGTCGTTGCGCAAAGGGTTGCAGGTCTTGCGCTGGCAGGTCAAGCCAGAGCAGCCCTGCAGCAACAAAACAGCCCCGGATATGTCCATCCGGGGCAATTCTTATGCTGACAGCACAGGCTGATCACGCGTCATAGCGATGGCTTCAGGCGTTTACATCAACAACCACGCGCCCCTTGACCTGACCGTTGAGAATATCGGCTCCCAGCTGAGGCAGGTCGGACAGAGCCGCAGGCTGCACCATGGCCTCAAGTTTTTCCATTGGCAGATCCGTCGCCAGACGGGCCCAAGCGCGTACCCGGTTGTCGTAGGGCTGCATCACGGAGTCGATTCCCAGCAGGTTCACACCGCGCAACAGAAATGGAATAACAGTGGCAGGCAACGCCGCACCGCCAGCCAGGCCAACAGAGGCAACAGAGGCGCCATATTTCATCTGGCCCAGAACGCGCGCCAGCATGGCGCCACCAACGGCATCAATGCAGCCAGCCCAGGTTTCGCCTTCGAGCGGGCGCTTCACGGTTTCATTCAGCTCTTCGCGAGCCACGATCTGACTGGCCCCAAGACCACGCAGATAGGCCTCGGTTTCAGGGCGCCCGGTGACGGCCGCGACCTCATAGCCGAGATTGGCCAGAATAGCTGTGGCAACAGAACCCACGCCGCCCGCAGCACCGGTCACCAGAACCGGGCCATGATCTTTGCGCACCCCGTGATCCTCAAGCGCCATCACCGAAAGCATCGCCGTCAAACCGGCCGTGCCCACAGCCATTGCCTGCCGACTATCAAGCCCCGCAGGCAGTGGCACCAGCCAGTCGGCTTTCACCCGCGCCTTTTGCGCATAGCCGCCCCAATGCGCCTCGCCAACGCGCCAGCCCGTCAAAACCACCTTGTCACCCGGCTTGTAGCGCGCGTCATCGCTGGCCTCAACTGTGCCTGCGAAATCGATCCCCGGAATGTGCGGATACTTGCGCACAAGGCCGCCTCCTTTTGGGCTCAGGCACAGGCCGTCCTTGTAGTTTACCGTGGAATACTCCACCGCCACGGTGACCTCAGCGGCAGGCAATTGGTCCAGACTGATCTGCTCAACTGCGGCGCTGGCCAGACCGGTCTCCTCATCCTTGTTCACGATCAGTGCATTGAACATATGTCGTCTCCTTGGCTTCTTTATCAAACGCGATTGCAGAGTCGCACCGGCGCACCGGATGACGACTCAATCGCCCCTCAATTGTCTTACATTTGAGAAAATCATTGCCACATCTCGTAATGTCAGACAAATGATTTCTCAGCGGCAAGCCATAAATGCTCCGCCTGATTGCCTCGGCCAGAAACAGGCGCCATCAACAGACGCTATAGCTGGAGACCCACAATGAAGATCGACCCAAACGGGACTGGCGGCCTTTCGGCGCAGATTGCCAAGGCGATCAAGACTGCCATTATCGGCGGCGATCTGATCGTGGACGAACGCCTGCCCTCAGAGGCAGAACTCTCGGAGTATTTTCAGGTATCACGCCCCACGGTGCGCGAAGCACTCAAACGTCTGGCCGCCCAGTCTCTTATCCGCACACAGCGGGGGGCTTCGGGCGGCGCCTTTGTCAATCGGCTCAGTTTTGAAGATGCCTATGCGCAGCAGATTACCACCTCGACGCTGTTGCTCAGCATGAACGAGGTGAGCTTTGAAACCGCGTGTGAAGCCCGCTACGCGCTGGAACGCGCCTGCGCCCCCCTGTCCGCACAGCGGCGCAGCGTCGACCAGCTTGCCACCATGCGAGCCGAAATTTTTCGCCAAAGCCAGCCGGGGCTCACGGATGAAGCCTTTTGCGCCTCTGATGTCGCCTTTCACCGCGCCCTGGTGGATGGGGCGGCAAATCCGGTGCTCTCGTATCAGTTGGCCGGCGCTGTCGAAGCCATGCAGCCCCTGATGAACATGATCACCTTCACTGCCCGCGATCGCGCCCGGATTGTGGACCTCCACAGCCAGATCGCCGATGCTATAGAGGCTGGGGATGGTCCAGCTGCGGTCACGGGCCTTGCGGATCTTGAATGTGAAACCAGAAATCTCGCTGCAGATGTGTTTAGCGCAAAAACAACATCGCCTGCCTAGAAAATACCGACCACAGCGCAGGTCTCAGCTTAGGCCGCATCCCAGACCGCTGAAGGCCCTTGCCTAGCCGACTGTGATGCAGCACGAAAATTTGTGGCTTTTCCCCTTTAACTCCCCCCATGGCGCGCCTATATTCATTCTGTTCCCTCGGGAACTATGAACATAAATGCGCTCGTAATACACGGATCGGACCCGGGGGCGGTACCCGGCGACTCCACCAAAGCATGCTTCATTTGAGCATTATGGGGTCGAAACAGGATCGACGGACGTCTAAAGGGGTTAGCTTTGTTTCGGCTGTCTGCCACCGTTATCGGCGAAAACTGTACAATTGCAAATGACAATCGTGCTCCGGTAGCCCTCGCTGCGTAAGCAGTTCGGAAAACCGAAAATTAAGTCCTTATGCCTAGCAGCGTAAGGCGGGGTTCGCAGGTACCTGGCAACAGAAACCTGCACTTACCCCCTCCCCCCCCGCAGTGACCAGATAATGCAGTGACCAGACAATAGTGTCGTAGCACCTATGCCCTTATTGTCTTGGCGGCTTTAGCCTTATTGTCGTGGTGCCTTTGCCTGGATGGATGCCCAGATGCGCGCCCGCCATGACCTGTGCTGCGACCGGTAAGGCTACGCGAACATATTTCCAGAACTTTGCCACAACTTTATAGCTTTTGCGCCGAAAAAACATAACAAAACAGCGTGTTATCAAGCTTGCAGCACAGGGATTTCATTGATCTGAATGATGTCAGGCGCCATGCCTACAGACCGGAGTTCGTGAAGGAGGGACGATGTCAAAAAATGATGTTCTACTGTTCTGGCTAAACGAGACCGTGGGAAAAAAGAACATGCAGTACCTTGAGACCATGCTCACCCCGGATTTTCGCGCCAATAACGCGGTATCTCAGGTGCCGTTCGACAAGCATGAATTGGAGGAGTACATCTTCTCTCTCTGTAATCTATTTGGCCCCGTCTCGTTCAGCAGTGAAATCAGCATTGATCAGGGGGATTGGCTGGCCACGAGGGTTGTCGTTCAGACCTCTTGCCTGACAACAGGCAAAGCAATCGACTACAGAGACCACTTTTTCACGCGTTTTGAAGGAGAAAAAATTGCCGAGGTGGTCAGCCTTGCAGACTATTTCACCCTGTTTGAAAACACCGGACAATTGCCTTTAAACGCGCTGGCCGCTTGTATGGGCGGGCACCCATTGCAGTGATTTTTGGCAGCCTAATTTGATGCCCCCCCCCCTTAAGCCTCGCAAAAAAAAGCGGCCAAGAGCGCAAAGCCATCTCGGGATCAAACAGGAGCAAGCCAGCTGCAACGCCAGCAAGCCAGCGCCTAACCGAACCGAACCGAAAGATAACAAAACCGTTTCGCAACCACCTGGATTGCTCTCCAAAACGCCTAAACCGCACCCTGCTGGGCGTCGCAGCGTTCCAAAATTTTTACCGCCTGACACGCCGCGGCTTGACAAATCCCTTGGTCAAAGCGACTAAAGAGCTATGGGGAATGTCGCGAACGCCCCGTGAGGCGCAAAGCCCAAGGTTCGCATGTTCACCCTTGCTTGCGAGGAGACATGCCGATGGCTGCCCCGAATGAAATCACCTCAACCCAACTTTTGCGTCTGATTGGTATCCCCAACGCGCCAGTGCTTGTCGATATCAGCACTGATGAAGATTTTGCTGCCGACCCCTATCTGATCCCGGGATCCTTTCGCCACTCGCGCAGCGATATTGACGGGCTAAAAGCCCGAATTGGCCACCGCCCCTGCGTCCTTGTCTGCCAACGTGGCATCAAACTGTCTCAGGGGCTCGCCTCCTGGCTGCGCAGCGATGGGATCGCGGCCGAATACCTCAAGGGGGGCATGTTTGCCTGGCGGGATCTGCCGGGCGCACCCCGGATACCTGCGGCAGAAATTCCGCAAAAGGTCGCTGGCAATACGCTCTGGGTCACCCGGCACCGGCCCAAGATCGACCGCATTGCCTGTCCCTGGCTGATCCGCCGCTTTGTCGACCCCCAGGCAAGGTTTCTGTTCGTCTCCCCTGCAGAAGTCGAGGGCGTCGCGGCCAGATATGACGCCACGCCGTTTGACGTTGAAGGCAGCGAATGGTCCCACAACGGGCCCCTATGCACCTTTGACACCATGCTGGACCGGTTCGGGCTGCGCACCGAAGCGCTT
Source organism: Phaeobacter sp. SH40 (assembly GCA_965641885.1). Lineage (GTDB taxonomy): Bacteria > Pseudomonadota > Alphaproteobacteria > Rhodobacterales > Rhodobacteraceae > Pseudophaeobacter. The sequence goes on from OZ282574.1 coordinate 2,425,248, forward strand.
GACCGACTGTCCATTGTGGTGCGGGCCGCCGATACCAATCGCCATGATCTGGCCCCCGAAGCCGCCGGGCTACTGGCGCTTTCCGTTGGCCTGTCGCGACAGTTTCGCGATGACCACCAACAGCTCGAAGCTGGACTCGGCCTCTATGATGCTCTTTATCGCTGGGCAAGGGATGGCCAGGACGAAGGACATGACTGGCCAGCGGGCAAAAAATCATGATGACAGTATCTTGGGGTGATATGTGGCGGGTCTTTGGCAAGATCGGCCTGATGAGCTTTGGCGGACCCGCCGCGCAGATTGCGGTGATGCACCGGGAGCTGGTCGATGAACGGTCCTGGCTGGACGAAGAGTCCTTTTTGCGCGGCCTGTCCTTTTGCATGCTGCTGCCCGGCCCCGAGGCCATGCAGCTTTGCACCTATACTGGCTGGCGCCTGCGCGGCTTTGGCGGCGGGCTGCTGGCGGGCTTGCTGTTTGTTCTGCCGGGCGCGCTGGTGATTGCACTACTGGTCTGGCTATATGCCGCCTTTGGCACTCTGCCCGCTGTGCAGTCAGCTTTTTTGGGCATCAAGGCGGCAGTTGTTGTCATCGTGCTGCAGGCTCTGTGGCGGCTCAGCAATAAGGCGCTGAAGGGGCGACAGGACTGGGGCTTGGCGGGTTTTGGCTTTGTGGGTTTGTTTGCCTTTGGCCTGCCCTTTCCAGCAGTGGTTCTGTGCGCCGGGATCTTTGGCCTGTGGCGCGGATCCAGTGGCTCGATGGTACAGGACGCGCTGAAGGATCAAACGCCCGCCGCCCCCGACCTCAGTCCCGACCTCAGCCCCCGGCACACGCTGCGCACGGTTGCGATCTGGGGCGGGCTCTGGCTGCTGCCGCTCATCGCGCTCAGTGGTATGGGGGCCGGGTTTCTGGCAGAAATCGGTTGGTTCTTTGCCAAATTGGCCGTGGTTACCTTTGGCGGTGCCTATGCGGTTCTGGCCTATATGAGCCAGACCGTGGTGGAGCATCATGGCTGGGTCAGTGCCGGTGAGATGATCGACGCACTGGGACTGGCTGAGACCACGCCGGGGCCCCTGATCCTGGTGACTCAATTTGTCGCCATGCTGGCCGGTCTCAAGGAAGGGGGCCTTGGCCTCTCCCTCGCCGCCGGGGCAACCGCGCTCTGGGCCACCTTCATGCCCTGTTTCCTGTGGATTTTTGCAGCCGCTCCCTATGTAGAGCGCCTCTGTGCGCAGCCTCGTCTCGGCGCGGCTCTCAAAGCAATTACGGCAGCGATCACCGGCGTTATCCTCAACCTGATGGTCTGGTTTACCCTGCATGTTCTGTTTCATCAGGTCACAGTTCTGCAGCACGGCCCTCTGGCGATGCCCTGGCCCAATCTGGACAGCCTGAACATATCAGCCCTGCTGCTTACCCTGCTGGCGCCGCTGGTTGCCTATCTGGTGCGGGGACGCCTGTTCTGGCTTCTGTTCCTCATGGCCGCATCAGGGCTTGCCGTGCACCCCCTGATGGCCGGTCTATAAGCTAACACTCACAAAACCAGCGACGACGGTCTGCGTACCCTAGAGCCCCAAAATAATTGCAAAACATGGGGCCATGCCCTTTAGTTTTCGGCAGAATCCCCTATGCTGATGCAGCAATTTAACAGGGTGTCTTTCATGTCCAGTGAAATCGACTATGGAAATCTGATGCACTCCGCCATGCGCGGCCTCATTCGAACCGTCCTTTTGGAGGTTGCGGATCACGGTCTGCCGGGAAGTCATCATTTCTTCATCACTTTTGACACCAACCATCCAGACGCCAAATTGGCGGATTGGCTGCGCGACCGGTATCCCGGCGACATGACTGTGGTGATGCAGCATTGGTATGACAATCTTGAGGTCGGAGAGGATGGCTTTGGCATCACTCTTAATTTTGGCGACGCGCCAGAGCCCCTCTATATTCCCTATGACGCTATCCAGACTTTTGTGGATCCATCCGTGGAATTTGGACTGCGGTTCGAATCTGCTGATGACAGCGACGATGAGGAAGAGGCCAACCAGACAAAGGCAGGGGACGAAGCCCCCAATGACCAGGCGCCAAAATCCTCTGAAGGCGATGTGGTCTCGCTGGATAGCTTCCGCAAGCCTTAGGAGGCCCGAAGCTGGCAGGACCCAATTAGGCTGGCAGGAGGCGGTCAGACTGGCTTCCCCCCATATCAGAGCCATATGTTGCAGCGGCAATAAAACAAAAGGCGCCTCGCATCCTGCGGGGCGTTTTTATATTCTGGCTATTACATTTGACTGTTGCTGCTGCTTTCGCTTTTGGTCCTGCGCCGAACACGCGCATCGGCAGCTTGCTCTGGACAGCCACGCTGCTACCCCAGCCCGGACCGGTTGTTGCGTCACATCACGCCAGTGCGAAGTCGCTAGTGCCGTATCAGTTCTGTTTCCAGCTGACGCGTAGGGCGGCCATTCAGGTGCGAGCTGAAAACCAGGTGCAGCCCCTTCTCGGACAGGCTGCGATCGTACTGCTGCATCTCGTAGTCGCCGTTATGATGAATAAACAAGGAAAAAACAGTCAGTGTTCTTTCCGTAATGCGCGCCCAAACATAGGGATGCCCTTTCATCGGATCCAGCTGAACCTCATGGCCAAAGACATTGCGCCCCATGGCTGCTGAAAAAATCCCTGCCCGGTCACTTTCACGAAACTCTACTTTGTAGGATTTCTCCTTGCGCCGCCCATCGTTCTTTTCGGTGATAGAACTCCAGCGGACCGAAAAACCTTTGCGGGTTTCGGAGATTTCCACGCTCATATCACGCGGGTCAATATCGCCATCCGCGTGCACCACCTCAACAGAGCCGCTGTAGCGCCCGACAAATTGCGACACATCCTGCGCCGACACAGGCTGCACAAATAAAAACAGCGCTGCGAGAAACAAGACGCCCCACCCGATCACCGCATACAAGTGCCTGGAAAATGGCACGGAATAGAGCACGGCGCAGCAGCCAGCCTGTTTTGACGGCGTTCGAGTACAGGTTTCAAAGGCTTTGATCACTGAGGTCATCCCTGTTTTGCATTGTCCGGTGTCGCATTGCTCATTGTAGTGCACTATCGCCCGCTGGCAATGACATGGAACAAACCGCTTGTCGTGAATTCTCCCTATACCCCGGCGCATGATTGGCTATGCTGCGCGCAACTGGCCAATTGCGCCGCGAGGGCGCACAGGATAAACGGCATGCAACGGCATACCAGACAGCATTCCAGACTGAGAGAGAGACAAGATGTCCGATACCCGCACCGAAACCGACAGCTTTGGCCCACTTGAGGTTCCATCCGACAAATATTGGGGCGCGCAGACCCAGCGTTCGATCATGAACTTCCCGATCGGCTGGGAAAAACAGCCCGTCGCTATTGTGCGCGCGCTTGGCGTGATCAAACAGGCCTGCGCCATGGCCAACAAGGCCTCTGGCAAAATGGACGACCGCATCGCGGATGCGGTGATCGCCGCCGCTGGCGAAGTGATCGAGGGCAAGTTCGACGACAACTTCCCCCTGGTGGTCTGGCAGACCGGCTCTGGCACCCAGTCCAACATGAACTCAAACGAGGTCATCGCCAACCGCGCCATCGAGATGCTGGGCGGCACCATTGGCTCCAAAGACCCAGTGCACCCCAATGACCATTGTAACATGGGTCAGTCCTCCAACGACACTTTCCCCACCGCGATGCACATTGCCACCGCCATGTCAGTGCGCGACGTGTTGCTGCCGGGTCTGGAGAAATTTGCCCAGGGTCTTGAGAAAAAATCAGCCGAGTTCAAAGACATCATCAAGATCGGCCGCACCCATACCCAGGATGCGACCCCGCTGACGCTGGGGCAGGAATTTGGCGGCTACGCGCATCAGATCCGTCAGGGCATTGCCCGCGTAAACCTCGCCATGCCCGGCATCTACGAGCTGGCACAGGGCGGCACCGCCGTTGGCACCGGCCTGAACACGCAGGTTGGCTGGAGCGAGACAGTGGCGGCCAATATGGCCGAGATCACCGATCTGCCTTTTGTCACGGCTCCCAACAAATTCGAAGCCCTCGCGGCCCATGACGCCATGGTCTTCCTGTCGGGTGCCCTCGCGACCATCGCAGGCAGCTGCTACAAGATCGCCAGCGACATCCGCTTCCTCGGCTCTGGCCCCCGTTCCGGTCTGGGCGAGCTGATTCTGCCCGAGAACGAGCCCGGCTCGTCCATTATGCCCGGTAAGGTCAACCCAACCCAGGCCGAGGCACTGACGCAGGTCGCCGCCCATGTCATGGGCAATGACGCCGCAATCAAATTTGCCGGCAGCCAGGGCCATTTTGAGCTCAACGTCTATAACCCGATGATGTCCTACAACCTGCTGCAGTCGATCCAGCTGCTTGGCGACGCCACCGACAGCTTTACCGAGCGCATGCTGGACGGCATTCAGGCCAACGAGCCGCGCATCGACAAGCTGATGAAAGAGTCGCTGATGCTGGTGACAGCCCTCGCGCCCACCATCGGGTATGACAATGCCACCAAGGTGGCCAAAACCGCCCACAAGAACGGCACCACCCTCAAAGAAGAAGCCGTAGCGCTTGGCTTTGTGGATGAGGCGACCTTTGACGCGGTCGTGCGCCCCGAGCAGATGATCGGTCCCAAGGACTGATGGGCAAGCCGGTCAATCTGAACCGGTTTCGCAAGACACAGGCGCGGGCCGAGCAAAAGGCCCGCGCTGACCAGAATGCTGTGACTTTCGGCCTTAGCAAGCCTGAAAAAGAGCTTGCAAAGGCCCGCAGCCAAAAGGCCAGTCGAGATCTTGACGGCCATAAGGCCGAGGAATGAACAGCCGCCCGCGCAAACACTCTCTCACCCTGCGTGGCCACCGGACCTCGGTGTCTCTGGAAGATCCGTTTTGGCTGGCCTTTCGTCAGATTGCTGCGAAAAATAGCCGCCCAATCAACGAATTAGCTGCCGAAATTGATGAGATCCGCGGCGCGGATTGTGGCCTTGCCTCAGCCATTCGGCTGTTTGTTTTGCGCGAGTTACAGGCCCAGCTGGCGGATCACACCTGATCCTTTTCTGTGCGCGGGGTGATCTGCAACCAGATGCCGTCTTTTGAGCGCACGGTCAGATGTGCCACCGGCACTGGCTCTTTTCCCGAAACGGGCATGACTTTGAAATGGCGTAGGATCATCGACAGGATCAGCGGACCCTCTACCATGGCAAACCCCGCTCCGGTACAGACCCGTGGCCCGCTTGAGAACGGAATATAGGCGTCGCGCTGACATTGTTTGCCGTTTTCCGTGTGCCACCGATTGGGATCAAATCCGTCAGGGTTATCCCAAAGCCGCTCGTGCCGGTGCAAATGCCAGGGGCTGAGCACAATCTGCGCCCCCTTGGGCACTGTGCGGTCCCGGAAAGTCACCGGACAACTGGCCTCGCGCACCATCATCGGCACCGGCGGGTAGAGGCGCAGCGCTTCGCGAAACACATCGCGGCTGAGGCGCAGTTTTGAGACGGCCGCAAAACTCTCATCCTCAAGGGCCGCCGCCTCCTGCGCCAGCTTTTCTTGCCAGTCGGGATACAGCGCCACCAGATAAAGCGTCCAGGCAAGGGCCGAGGCACTGGTCTCATGGCCAGCAAGAAAAAAGATCGCAACCTGATCCACCATCTCCTGGGCCTCAAACCGCGCGCCGGTTTCGGGATCAGTCGTGGTCATGATTTTGGTTGCCAGATCATCCGGCGCGCGGCCTTGCGCGATTGCCTCCATGCGGGCTTCGGTAAGCTCTGTTATCAGAGCCCGGATCTTGGCGGCATTGGCGCGGGTGCCGGGGCGAAAGAGACGCGGCACCCATTTGGGCACCGGCAAAAAGGCCGCCAGATTTAGCAGCGGCTGGCTACGCTGATAGTCGCGAAACCGCGAAAACACCTCTCCTGCAACAGCATTTTCAATCGGGATCGAAAACAGGGTACGAAAGATCACATCCGCGGCCACATGGCTGGTGACTTCCTCGACCTCGACCTGCGCGCCGCCCTGCCCGACCGGCCCGACCTGCGTTCTGAGCCGCGCCACGGCTGCTTCGGCCGAGGCCCGCATTGCCGGAAAGGCCTCCTTTAGCCGCCCCCCTTCAAAGGCCGGATCAATAATGCGTCGCTGCCGCTTCCAGGTCTCGCCATTGGTCAGAAACACAGAATTGCCCAACAAGGGTTTCAACCCCTCGGCAATGCGGTCGGATTTGGGAAAGGCGTCAGGTTGGTCTTTCAGGACCCGTTTTATCAGCTCAGGCTGGTTGATCAGAAATGAGCGAAAGCTCGGCGCGCGAAATTCAGCCATCCAGGCGCGATAGAGCTTAGCCGGTTGCGCCGACAAAATGTCCTCGCGAAACAGTTTTACGTAGCGCCAAAGCGAGACCTTGTCCGGGCGTGCGGGCGGTTTTGGCGGCTGAGGTTGCGGCGCGCTCATGGCTTGGGTTCCTCAAGGGGGCGCACCGAGGTGTACTTTGACACGCTTCGCTCAATCCGCGAGGTTGAGGCCAGGCGCCCCTGATAGCGCGCGCGCAGGGTCATGGCACCGGCAGTGATGCGAAAATAGTCATAATCCCCGGGGCGGTCAAAGGCACACATATACTGGAAATGCAGCCGGAAGAACCGCCAGCGCAGCGCAGCCCACCGCGCCGGGCTCAGGGTTTGGCTGAAGGCTGCAGAAAACACCAGCGGCCAGCGCTTGCCCTCAGGGGCGACGCCGCTCACGGCCACCGGATCACACAGAGCAAAAGCGCAGCCGTCACCGGGGGCTGAGACATCGACCCAGGCGATTTCATCGCGCAACGACAGATAGCGCAGATCGCCGCGCAAACGATCAGCCCGCGGCAGAAACGACACCATCGGAACCACCTGCCCCAGCGTGAGAAAGCCAATTTCCGGATGCGCCTCGGGCAGCCCGTCGCGGATCAAATCCGCCAGTACCGACACGCCGATATGGGCGCCCGAAGAATGCCCGACTACCAGAACCTCGTCGACATCACCCGCCGCCAGAGCCAAACGGATCTGCGCCGTGAACTCTGCGATCCGCGCCTCCAGGGCGCGCGAATTCTCACCACGAGAGGCCGCCGAATAGGCGTAGTCATGCATCAGGTAGTAGGCAAAAAACTTGCCGTCCTGTTTTTTGAACCACCGCAAAAGAGCAGCCCCAGCCAGCGTACCAATGCCCCAGCCGGGCAGCAACAGATACCACGCAGGTAGCGTCACAAGCGACGTCAGTCCAGTGGCCCAACCCACCACGCAGGCCCAGAACAGCAGCGCGGCCAGCAGGGCCTGCCCCAGCAGCATCGCCACCGGGTAAAGCGCCGCAATAACCGGCCCCTTGCGCAACCGCATCAGCCGCGCCAGCGCCCCCGTGCTGATGTAAACCCAGGCTGTGCGCAGCAATTGCAGGTAGGTTCCCAGTATGGAGGCCTCCATACTGTCGCGCACGATGTCGGACCAAACCAAAACGCTGACCTCGGCATGGGTTTCCTGACCCTCGATTTGGCCAGAAACCTGCCATCCATAGGGGCGGGTTTTGCTGCCTGCTGCAGGCAGATCCCTGCTCTGGGCAGGCGGCAGGGCTTTCAGGCTGATCTCATAGCCACTGATCTCGGCCTGTGCCAAAGATTCCTTTCGATATAGCTCGCGGTAGCGGCGCGGATGGATGGGGTCATAGCCGGGAATGTAGAACACCCGCCTTTTGCGCACCTGGGTCTGATCCCCAGAGCCGTCCACAGGTCTGGGTTCAGGCCTGTGGCCTGTGTCTTGCTCAAAATCGTGACCTTCGGTCCTGCTCATGCCCTGGCCTCTTGTCCTCTGGCCTCTTGTCTCACTGGCAAAGCCTAGTGTGAATTTGGGACCAGAGTAAGGCCATGTCGTGGAATGAACACGCAAAACAACAGGCTGAACAGAAGGTCAAAACCACCAGACCGCCACCGCTGAGTTCCGGCCAGAATGAGAAAAGGCGCCCTGTTGCAACAAGGGCGCCTTGGGGTCGCTGCGGGACGGCGCAGTCCTAGCCGAGCGTAGCGAGGAAGGGAAAGGCTTCGAGCAGCCACCAGGAAAAGGTAGAGAACAATCCGGTCACCAGCATAAAGCCAACCACCAGCAATAGCCCGCCCATGAGCTTTTCGATCAGGCCCATGTGGCGTTTCATGGCATTCATCACCACCATAGAGCGGTTGAGGAAGATCGCCGCCAACAAGAAAGGCACGCCGAGCCCCAGCGCATAGATCCCCAGCAACACAGTGCCACGCGCCACCGAGGCCTCGGACGCGGCCAGCGACAGGATCGCCCCCAGCTGCGGCCCGATACAGGGCGTCCAGCCAAAGGCAAAGGCCAGCCCCAGAACATAGGCGCCCAGCACCGAACCTCCGGCCTGCCCTGTGTCCACACGGGCCTCACGATCCAGAATAGGAATGCGAAACACCGACAAAAAATGCAGACCAAAGATGATCACCACAACGCCAGAGGCCTGCGCAAACAGCTCTTGGTTTTGCAACACGAAGGCGCCAAAAACCGAGGCCGTGAACCCAAGCAGCAAGAAAACAGTCGACAGCCCCATAACAAAGAACAGGGCCGACAGGATCACCTTGCGGCGTGCCGACGCAGTCCCCTGCATCTCGCCAATAGAGACGCCGCTCATATAGGCAAGATAGGGCGGCACAATCGGCAACACACAGGGGGACAAAAAGCTGACAAGCCCGCCCAGGAGCGCCACGAACATCGCAGGGAGCAGCCCTGCGTCTATGATCTCGATTCCAAACATATCTTTCCCTTAGACCACTCGATGGCAAAGGTCACGGGGGCCCAAGGTCACAACCTTGTGGACAGCGCGTGACGAGGGCCTTATTTGAGATCCCATGACTGAACACGACCCTGCCTTTGCTGCCCCCCCGGATGCTTCGCTAGATGCCATCGGCCTGCTCTGTCCCCTGCCCGTTCTCAAGGCGCGCAAACGGCTGAAATCCCTCGCGCCGGGGGCGGTTTTGCACATGCTTGCCGATGATCCCGCCGCCGTGATTGATGTTCCGCATTTCTGCGCTGAAGCGGGACATGAATTCCTCGGCCAGATCGCACAGGATGACCACCAAATCTACCGGATACGTAAAGGCGGCTAGCAGAGGCAAGCTGCCTTCCCTGTGGCATTGCTCAGCCCCTGTGGCATTGCTCAGCGGACGAGGCGCCTGTCAGCACATGCCAGCCCAGGCGCGACCCTTTGATGTGTCCACAGCAGTATCGCCATAAAAATTCACCCATTACGGTGATTTATCTATCACTCTGCAGCCCTGTCATTTCAACCCCGTCATTTCAGGCGTGTCCTGACTAAAGACATTGACCCAGCCCTGCGCCTCGCGTTGCCAGATTGAGGAGACATACATGGCCTCCTCAACCCCGGCACCTGCCCGGGTGAAACGGGCATGATACGACAGGCACACATACTCTGGGCCAAGCTGCAGCAGGCGCGCCTGCGACAAAAAGTGCGACGCAATTGAGGGGCCCTGTTTCAGCTGGTCCAGGTGATCCTGACGCGCGGCAAATCCGCTTGGGTAGACGCCCAAAAAATCCGGGTGCAGGGCCTTTTTGTCCGCCGCCATATCCCCAGATTCCAGAGCCTGCCAGACGCTTTCTTCCAGCACCAAAATTTCGCTCAGCATTCCGGCAGGACTGGTCTTGTCTTTGCTCACGTTTCTAAATCTCCTGAGCTTTTCACCTGTGCAGGAGCCATTAGGCTGTGGCCAGGATCACGAAGCTGTGGCCAGGTGCATGGAGTTGTGGCCTGGGTCACGACGACCGCACCAAAGAAAAAGGCGGACCCTAAGATCCGCCTTCTTATCTCTTAGCCTTTTGACCACCAGCCTCGGCGTTTCGGCTTTGGTGGAGCCTCCGGCTCTGCCGCAGCAGCTGCCAGCACGGGTTCTGGCGCAGGGGTGTCCACCTCTGCAACAGCGGCTTCCGTAACCTGGGGGACTTCGGGCTCAGCCGTATCAGCAGACTGAACCTCATCGCTGGACGCGGGCGCATCGCTCACAGCCGCAGCTTTTGGCGCATCCTCGGAGGCGACGGTCTCTGCGACGGCCTCGTTGGAAGAGGTCTGTTCTGCCGCAGTGTCACTTGTGCTCGCCACCTCAGCAGGGGCCTCAGCTGTCACAGGTTCAGCATCGACTTCAGCATCGACTGGCGTTTGATCAGAAGAACGCGCCTCGGCCTCGGCAACAGCCGTCACGTCGCTCTTTTTAGAGCGCGAGCGGCCCCCACGTGTGCGGGTCCGGGTGCGGCTTCGAGACGGCTTCTTGTCTTCAGATGCCCCCTCTTCCGCAGTCTCGCCAGTGGACTCACCATTAGAATCACCAGTGGTCGCAGATTTATCACTCTCAGCCTCGGCACCCGAGGCCTGGGATTGATCATCCCCGTCCTCTTCAGAGTTTTCGCTGCCATTGCTCGACTTACGCCGACGGCGACGCCGACGCTTGCGCTTGGGCTTGTCTTCGCCATTGGCTTCCGCGTCGGTCTCAACCTCTTGAGTTTCGCTCACGTCTTCTGCGGCGAGTTCTTCCTCTTCGGTCTCGGCTTCTTCGGCATCAACCTGTGCCATGATCGATGTATCGACAGACACCACAGGCGCTGGTGCAACCGCAACCACGCGGGTGGCAGTCTTGAGCTTTTCAAGCGTGAAGTCCGGGCTCACCAGATGCGCATCGCCTTCGATGCGAACCGACAACCCATAGCGGGCCTCGATCTGGGCGATGTGCTCGCGCTTTTGGTTCATCAGATAATTGGCAATATCGATGGGGCAGCGCACCAGAACCTCACGAGAGCGGCGGCGGGTGCCTTCTTCCTCGATTTGGCGCAGGATAGACAGGGCCAGCGAGTCATCAGAACGGATAAGACCGGTGCCGTGGCAATGTGGACAAGGTTTGGTGGTCGCCTCGATCATGCCAGGACGCAGGCGCTGACGCGACATTTCCATCAGACCAAAGCCCGAAATACGGCCCACCTGAATGCGGGCACGATCGGTCTTCAGCTTGTCTTTCATCCGGTTTTCAACGGCGGCGTTGTTTTTACGCTCATCCATATCGATGAAATCGATCACGATCAGACCGGCGAGGTCACGCAGACGCAGCTGGCGGGCGACTTCTTCGGCGGCCTCCAGGTTTGTGTTCAGCGCAGTCTCTTCGATCGACGACTGTTTGGTGGCGCGACCAGAGTTCACATCAACAGCCACCAGGGCCTCGGTGGAATCAATCACGATATAGCCACCGGACCGCAGCTGTACGGTCGGGTTGAACATGCCGGACAGGTAGCTCTCGACCTGGAACCGGGCAAAGAGCGGCAGGGTTTCCTGATAATTTTTCACGTTCTTGGCGTGGGACGGCATGATCATTTTCATGAAGTCCTTGGCGATGCGATAGCCGCGCTCGCCTTCGACCAGCACCTCGTCGATCTCACGGTTGTAGAGATCCCGGATCGAACGTTTGATCAGGTCGCCTTCTTCATAGATCTTGGCGGGGGCGACGCTTTTCAGTGTCAGCTCGCGGATCTGTTCCCAAAGGCGCTGCAGATATTCGTAGTCGCGCTTGATCTCGGCCTTGGTGCGTTTCGCACCGGCAGTGCGCACAATCAGGCCTGCGCCGGTTGGCACGTCGAGTTCGGTTGCGATGTCTTTCAGTTTTTTACGGTCCACGGCATTGGTGATCTTGCGGCTGATGCCACCACCGCGCGCCGTGTTTGGCATCAGAACGCAGTAGCGACCGGCCAGCGACAGATAGGTTGTGAGAGCGGCGCCCTTATTGCCACGCTCTTCTTTGACGACCTGAACCAGCAGAACCTGGCGCACCTTGATTACTTCTTGGATTTTGTAGCGACGGGCACGCGGCTTACGGGCCGGACGAATGTCTTCGATATCGTCTTCGTCAGCCACAGATTCGATGCTGTCATCTTTTGAGCTCGCATCAGCACGCTCGGAAGACTCTTCAACATCATCGCTGTTGTCAGCCTCACTTTCGGAAGCCTCTTTGTCGGCAGTCTCGTTGTCGGCAGTTTCGTTGCTGACGGGCGCATTTTCACCTGCGTCAGCGGATGCCGCCTCATCTTCGGCCGCGTCCTTGGCAGAAACATTTTCCAAAGAGACAGGCTCTTCGACGGGCGTTTCAGCCACAAGCTCCATTGGCGACGCCCCTTCGGGAACCTCTGCCAGCTTGGCCTCATCGCTTTCGACCTCATCAACAAGGTCAATCGTCTCCATACCGGCGATTTCCTGCACCGCAGGGATCTCAGCGACCTCAGCTGCAGCCTCGGCCTCAGCCGCCACTTCCTTGGTCTCAACCGCATCACCCGAGGTGATCTTGGACGCCTTTGAGCGCGAGCCTTTACGGCCACGCGAACGGGACCGGGAGGGCTTTGCCTCCTCTTCATCATCACGGGCCCGCAGCGTTTCCGCATAGGCACGTTCTTCTTCCATCAGGGCTTCGCGGTCCGCGACAGGGATCTGGTAATAGTCGGGGTGAATTTCCGAAAAAGCCAGAAAGCCGTGCCGGTTGCCGCCATATTCGACAAAGGCCGCCTGCAACGAAGGCTCGACCCGTGTGACTTTTGCCAGATAAATGTTGCCAGCTAGCTGGCGTTTATTCTCGGATTCAAAATCGAATTCCTCGACCTTGTTTCCGTCGACCACCACGACGCGGGTTTCTTCCGCGTGGGTGGCATCGATAAGCATCTTCTTTGCCATGTTTCCTTAGTGCACCTGCCCTGCGCAGACGCAAGCCCTCCCAGTCCGGGGGGTCGCGCATGTGTTGGGGGGTGTCTTGTCAGGGCGATCTGGGACGGCGCACAACAGGAGATGGCCCTGGAACTTACGTCCGGTCCTCGTGCCTGCATGCTCTTCGCTCGCGCGCGCGTCATCGCGTTTCTTCTCCGACAGGTCGGGAGGGCCCGTTGCCTGCCTTGTTATTCCTCTTTGATTGTACAAAGAGGCGCTTAGCTGCTCCGATGTGATTTCGGAGCCAATCGGTCTGTCTCATCTTTTTCGGTTCATGCCGGTGTCGGATCATGCCGGAAAAAGGCGCAAGACAGCGAAACTCATCTTGAATGGGGCGCCGGTCGTCTGACGTCACTCCACTCGCTCACCATAAGACCAGCGCAGAGGCAATGACAATGGGCATTCGTCATCTGGGCCTGGCCGAACGGGCGACAATATGGGTAAAACGCGAATTGATGAATGAATGGTTGATGATTTGGCACTTTTCCGGCGTCAATCGAACCATCCCCAGGCCAAATCCCTGGATTCGACTAACAAATACCCCTTACCCACAGGAGGGCCCCTCCTGTGGGTAACCTTGAGCCTTCAGCCGAGATAGTCGGAACGCTGCAAAGCGTATTTAGCCATCTTCTCGTTCAGCGTGCGCCGGGGCAGGCACAGCTCTTCCATCACACTGGCAATCGAGCCCTTATGACGGCGCATAGTATTGTCGATCAACATACGTTCAAAAGCTTCGACATATTCTTTCAGCGGCTTGCCTTCGGTGGTCATCACCGGCTGCATTTCCTCGTGATCCGACATCAAGAGCGACGCGATCGTGCCAGAGCCACGGCGGGCCTGCAGCACCGCGCGCTCGGCCACATTGATCAGTTGGCGCACATTGCCCGGCCAGGGAGCCTGCAACAGCTGTGCTGCCTCCTGCGCTGTGACCTGTGGCGCATCACAGCCATACTCTTCGGCAAATTGTTCACAAAGCCGGGTAAAAAGCGTCAGGATGTCTTCGCCGCGCTGGCGCAACGGCGGCACGATGATCCGCAGCGCCGCCAGACGGTAAAACAGATCAGGCCGCAGCACGTCCTCGCAGGTCTTGCCAGCTTCCTGCAGATTAGAGATCGCAATGATCCGCGTCTCCCCCGGCATGCCCTGCTCATTGATGGCGCTCAAAAGTTTCGCCTGCAAGGGCTCGCTCAGCGCCTCAATCCCTTCGAGCACCAGAGTGCCACCACGGGCCTCTTCCAGGGCGGGCAACAGGCTGTCTTCGGGCTGCATCGGGCCAAACAAGCGCTTGGACAGCGCTTCTTCTTCCAATGCCGCACAGGAGATCAGCACAAATTTCTTGCCAGCCCGGCTGCCCACCGCGTGCAGCGCATGCGCCACAAGGGTCTTGCCGGTGCCGGTCTCACCGTCGATCAGCACATGGCCATCGGCCTGGCCCAGATCGAGGATATCTTCCCGCAGACGCTCCATCACCGGGCTCATACCGATGAGCTTTTTCATGATCTGGCTGCCATCAGACAGCTCGCGGCGCAGCGCACGATTGTCCAGTGTCAGACGGCGGGCGCCGGTGGCGCGCTTTGCCAGCTCTGACATACGGTCAGGGTTGAACGGCTTTTCCAGGAAATCAAACGCCCCGACCCGCATCGCCTCAACCGCCATGGGAACATCCCCGTGGCCGGTGATCATGATTACAGGCAGGCCACTGTCGCCGCCCATCAGCTTTTTGAGGAACTGCATGCCGTCCATGCCGGGCATCTTGATGTCGGAGATGACGATGCCCGGATAGTCCGGCCCCAGCTCCTTGAGCGCATCTTCGGCGCTGGCAAAGGTTTCGGTGTCATAGCCCGACAGCGCCAACCACTGGCTGATCGACTGGCGCATGTCCTGCTCATCATCGACAATTGCGATTTTCATGGCCTGTGCCATTTTGCGCCCCTTCCCAAAATCCGTACCGCTACTGCGCGGCCTCAACACCGTCCACCAGGATCGGCAATTGCATTTCAAACACGGCTCCGCCGTTTTGCCCATTCCGGGCGGAGAGCCTGCCGCCTAGGTCGTTTACGATCCCAGAGGAGATGGCAAGCCCCAGTCCAACCCCATCCCCCGCCTGTTTGGTGGTATAGAAGGGGTCAAAGAGGCTGCCAAAATCCTCAATCCCGACGCCATTGTCGCGCACCGTCAGCGTTGCGGTCTCACCGGCGGCCAACAGGATCTCAACCTCGGGGTCCTCAACTGATTTGGTGGCATCCAGTGCATTGCGCAAGAGGTTGACCATAACCTGCTCCAGACGCATCCGGTCCGCCATGACAAAAACCGGGTCATCAGGCAGTATCCGGGTGATTTTGACGTGGCGCTGACGCAGTTGCGGCTCCATCATCGACAGGCTGGACGCCAGCGCATCGCCAAGGTTTACAGGGCTGAAACTGTCGCCGCCCTTGCGAGCATAGGATTTGAGCTGCCGGGTGATCGCCCCCATGCGCTCTATCAGATCATCAATGCGGCCAAAGGAGGCCAGCGCCTCATCGGGGCGGTTGCGGTTGAGCAAAAGCCGCGCCCCGGCGAGGTAGGTTTTCATCGCCGCCAGAGGCTGGTTCAGCTCATGGCTGACAGCGGCCGACATCTCGCCCAGGGCTGCCAGTTTAGAGCTCTGCGCCAGGCTTTGTTCGGCCACAGCCAGGGTCTTTTGCATGCGCTCACGCTCGGCGATTTCCCGCTGCAGGCGGGCGTTCAATACGCGAAGCTCCGCCGACTCGCGCTGAAACAGCGCCATCCGCAGCGCCGTCTTGCGGCTGAGCGCATAAAAGGCCAGCGCCAGCAGGATGGCGAATCCCATGATCTCAAGCGCCAGAACCGCGTTCACCTTCTCGCGGATCGAGGCATAGGTGGTAAACGAGGTCATGCGCCAGCCCTGAAACGGCACCCGGTTTTCCAGCCGCATAACAGCCTCGCCCTGCAGATAGGCATCGGGGGGCAGCGTGCTCCAGTCTGCCGTGGCGCGAAAAGCCCGCTGGATCGCCCCCTCGGGGGTCTGCAGCTTGACCGCATCGCTCTCTTTCAGGCCACGCCAACGCGCCTCGGTGGCAAGCACGATATTGCCGGTGCTGTCGGTCACCAGAACCGCATCCGAAACACCGGCCCAGGCGCGCTCAAATTTGCGCAGGTCCACCTCAATGACGATCACCCCCAGCAGACCAGAGGTGTCAATGACGCGGCGCGAATAGGTAAAACGATAGCCGCCCACCTCACGCTTGATCACCGAAAACACTGTTGATTTTGCCCGGGCCGCATCGACAAAATAGGCCGCGTTGCGGTGGTTCTCCCCCAAACGGTTGCGATTTGTCGCCGCAACCGTGCGCCCATCGCTGGCCATCAGCATGATAGACGCGGCCCCAATTTCGTCGATAAACGAGATCAGCCGCTGGGTGGAAAGTGAGAAATCCTGGCTTTGCAGCGCCGCAATAAGGGTCTGATCCCGCGCCAGCAGTTGCGGCACGATGGCATGGCGGCGCAACTCGCTCACCAGATTGCCAGAATACAATGCCAGCCGCAGCTCACCGCGATTGCGGGTGCTGTCGGTAAAGCGATGGGTCAGCTGCTGATTGGTCACCCAGACCGTTGCCGTGGCCACAGCCATAAACAGCACCAGCGCAAGGCGTGCCTGCCAGGGAATGGTCCCTGACCGCTCTGGCTTGGCAAATATGTGTTTGGAATCCTGCGACGCAATCATAGGAAAATCCTAGTGTTGCCGCCGCAGGAGCTCAAGTCACGCTGCCGCGACAATCCCGGCCAATGCGCGAAAGACTGCCGTTCCATCGGTGCCACCATGACCTTCATCCGCCGCCCGCTCCGGGTGCGGCATCATGCCCAGAACCCGGCGATTTTCCGACAGGATACCGGCAATGTCATCGACAGAGCCATTAGGGTTTTGCCCATAGGTAAAGGCGACCCGGTCCTGATCTCTCAGCGCGGCGATGGTTTCGGCATCGGCAAAATAGTTGCCATCGTGATGCGCAATTGGAATGCCAATGACATCGCCTTTGGTGTAGCCTTGGGTAAAGACGCTGTCAGCGGTCGCCACCTCAAGATCGACGGTGCGGCAGATGTATTTCAGCCCAGCATTGCGCAGCAACGCCCCCGGCAGAACGCCGGTTTCGGTCAGGATCTGAAAACCATTGCAGATGCCCATGGCATAGCCGCCGCGATTGGCATGTTCTACCACGGCCTGACAGATCGGCGACTGCGCCGCAATGGCGCCGCAGCGCAGATAGTCCCCATAGGAGAAACCACCAGGAACCCCTACGATATCAATACCTTCGGGCAGCACGCTGTCCTTGTGCCAGACCATAGAGACATCAAAACCGGCCCGTTCAAAAGCCACGGCCAGATCGCGATCACAGTTGGATCCGGGAAATACGACGACGGCTGCTTTCATCACTGAATCTCGATGCTGTAGGATTCAATCACAGTATTGGCGAGCAGCTTTTCGCACATCTCGGTCACGTCAGCCTCAGTGGCGCCTGCGGCCAGATCAAGATCGATCACCTTGCCCTGACGCACCCCTTCGACCTTATCGAACCCCATGGCGCCCAATGCGTGACGCACTGCCTCGCCCTGCGGATCCAGAACCCCGTTCTTCAGCATTACATGCACCCGTGCCTTCATCGTGTCTTTCCTCAGGTTCGATGGGGCCAGACCTGCGGCCGCGCCCTTTGCAGAAAATTTAGTAGTGCCTGCCCCCGTCACAACAAAAAGGCGCAGGCCAGAGTGTTACACCAGATCAGTTCACCAATGTTGGCTTGCTGGGCGCTGGTGGATTGTTTGGCATCACGCCAAGGCGCCGTGCCACTTCGCTATAGGCATCTGTCAGGCTGCCCAGATCACGGCGGAACACATCCTTGTCGAGCTTTTGCCCGCTTTCAATGTCCCACAAACGGCAGCTGTCGGGGCTGATCTCATCAGCCACAACGAGGCGCTGGAAGTCGCCGTCATAGACGCGGCCGATCTCGATTTTGAAATCAACCAGACGAATGCCAACGGCCAGCATGACGCCAGACATAAAGTCATTCACCCGCAGCGCGAGGCTGAGGATATCGTCCATATCTTGCTGACTGGCCCAGCCAAAGGCCGCAATATGCTCTTCTGTCACCAAGGGGTCGCCAAGCGCGTCGTCTTTGTAGCAGTATTCCACGATGGGGCGCGGCAGCTGGGTGCCCTCTTCAATGCCAAGACGTTTTGACATCGTTCCTGCGGCATAGTTGCGCACAATCACTTCCAGCGGAATGATTTCACACGACCGCACCAGCTGCTCGCGCATGTTGAGACGTTTCAGGAAATGTGTTGGAACCCCGATCTGGCCCAGACCCAGCATGAAATACTCACTAAGCAGGTTGTTCAGAACGCCTTTGCCTTCGATCACTTCGCGCTTTTCTGCGTTGAACGCGGTGGCATCATCCTTGAAATACTGCACAATGGTGCCCGGCTCGGGACCTTCATACAATGTTTTGGCTTTGCCTTCGTAAATCTTCTTGCGACGTGCCATGAGGAGCCTTTCGAGGTAAAGGCCGGAATCCCGACCCGGTTTCTTGTCGCTCTCATAGTGCAAGGGGTGCAGTGCTGCAAGCACAGCAAAGCCCCGCAAGGCAACACAATGGGCGTTATTGTGACTGTTTCAGTCGGTTTACCCCCCCTTGCAGATGACAAAACCGACCCGGGTCTATGAGCGCAGCCTCGCCCCTGCACGCTATGGCACACTACGACCTACGCCACTCCCCAGGCTCAAAACCGGACTCAAAAACTGGCACAAAAGCTGGCACAAAAAGGTGGCGGCCATCCTTGTTCGACCCTTGTTGCACGCGTGCTGCAACCCCATATCAACAGTCACGCATCTGTTTAAAGGGAAGGAATGACATGACGACATTTAGCGACCGCGAGCAGGCTTTTGAGGCCAAATTTGCCCATGATGAAGAATTGCGTTTTCGGGCGCAGGCCCGGTGCAACAAGATCCTGGGCCTTTGGGCGGCTGAGCTTTTGGATCTAAGCGGGGATGCAGCAAAAAGTTACGCTGCCACTGTGGTTTCCGCAGACCTGCAGGAACCTGGGCACGAAGATGTTGTGCGCAAGGTTTCCGCTGATCTGAAAGGCAAAGCCACGGACGACGTCATCCGCGAAAAGATGGCCTTGTTTTTGCGCCAGGCCCAGAAAGAGATTCTGGCAGAGGCTTGATCCGGGACATCCCCTGGGGCCAATACTGTAGCCAATACTGGGGCCAGGAATTCGGCTCCTAAAGTGCGCTGCAATTAACGCCACGAAAACCTGCGGTTGGTATGCTGACTTTTCTGCCCCTATCGGGCCAGCAAAAGGATCAGGATGCAGAGCCTCAAACACCCAACCGCGGGACACATTCTCCAGCTCGCCCGCCTGTCCGCCCCCTTTGCAATGGCCGCCCTGTGCCTTTGGGCGCTGTCGACGCGCATAGACCTGCCCTCGGCCTCTGAGATCTGGGCCCTATTGGGCGGGCTGAAACTGTGGCAATGGCTTGCCGCCTGTGTCGCAACGGCTGTCAGTTTCTGGGCTTTGGGGCGCTATGATTCCGTCGCCCACCGCCACCTGCAAACGGGCCTGGATGGACCCCAAGCCCGCAGGGCCGGCATGGCCGCGATCGCTTTTTCCCAGCTGGTTGGCTTTGGCCTTTTCACCGGCGCCTATGCCCGCTGGCGTTTGGTTCCGGGGCTAACGGCCATGCAGGCCGCGCAGCTGACTGGCCTGGTGGGCCTCACCTTTATGGCTGCTTTGGCCGTGATATGTGGCGTGGCAATGCTGATGGTTCCATTGTCGCCCTGGTTCACCCCGGTCGGTGGGATCCTCGTGGCAACTGCGCTCGGGGCGACCGTCCTCAGTTTTCTGTCGCCTACGCTGTCACTGGGACGGCTGAACCTGCGCTGGCCCTCGCTGACGGCTATGGTGGCTCTGTCTGTCTGGGCGCTGATCGATGTTCTCGCGGCAGGCTCCGCCCTATGGTTGTTGCTGCCTAGCACGCTGGATATCCCCTGGAGCACCTTGGTCGTGGTCTATCTTATCGCTTTGGCAGCCGCGATTCTGTCCTCGGCGCCGGGGGGCACAGGCCCGTTGGAGTTGATGGTCTTCACCCTCCTGCCCGCGCATGACAGCACCGGCTTGCTGGCCGCGCTGCTGGCGTTCCGGCTGGTGTACTATGCCCTGCCTGCGGCGCTCTCCTGCGCCATGATGCTTATGCCGCAGCGCCTGAAAACCATGCGGGCACCGGTGATTGACCCGGACCTTCTGGGCGCCCGGCGCGCGTCAGCATCCGCCCTGCAACACCAGCGCCCCTGTGCCGAAACCGGTATCATTCGTCAAAATGGCGGTCACGTTCAATCCTTTGGATTCAACCAATTGGCCCTGCTCGACAGCCCGCAGATCTCGGTCGCGCTGTTTGACCCCCTGCTGGGAGAGCTCAGCGAAACCCTTGCGCCCCTGAAACGCTATGCCCAGCAACGCAATGCAACCCCTTGTATTTACAAGTGCTCCGCACGCAACGCGCTGGCGGCGCGTCAGGCTGGCTGGGCTGTTCTTCGCATCGCAGCCGAGGCCGTCCTCTCTCCCACAGAGTTCAACGAGGCCGGCTCAAGCCATCGCCAGTTGCGACGAAAGCTGCGCCATGCAGAAAAGTCCGGACTAACAGTGCTGCCGGCACCCGCCAATCTGCCGCTGGCGCAGATGGAGGCGCTGGACAAGCTCTGGCAAGATCAGCACGGCGGCGCCCGTGGCACCACAATGGGTCGGTTTGAAGCCAACTACCTTGCCACGCAACGCGTGTTTCTTGCCTGGCAGAAAGACCGCATCATCGGGTTTATCAGCCTGCATGTCTCAAAGGCGGAATGGTGCCTGGACCTTATCCGCATCTGTCGGGATGCGCCGGACGGCACGGGACATGTGTTGCTGCGCGCCGCCATCAGCGCGAGCGCCGAAGAGGGTATTGCCCGCCTGTCATTGGCTGCAGTCCCCGATCATCGCTATGCCCCCCGACTGGATCCAGGGCTGCTCCGGTTCAAAGCCAGCTTTGCACCAATGTGGGAGCCGCGTTACATGGCCTGCCCCAGCTGGAGTGAAATGGTCATTGCCGGGCTTGAAATGGCTCGCCTGATCAACCGCCCCGGAAAAGTTCTGCCCGCTTCAACCGCTCTGAACCAAAGCGTCGTCGCTGCGGGCAGCGTTGCTCCGTCTGCTGCTGCGGCCCATCATGAGGACGCAGGCTGGGAGGATGCGCTGCAAACGCCCGGTGCACGCGCCTCATAGCTGTAACGCACGTAGCTCATAATCAAGTTGAGGATTATGCATTTGCCCTCACGCCCCGCTCATGACACAGCACGTGGCAACGTCACCTTCGCCTTTTGGCCAGTCATACGGCCAGTCTTACGGCCAATCCCCGGCGCACCGTTCGCCTCTTCTTTCTGACAGGACACATTCAATGAACACTTTCTTTGCCGAGTTTCTTGCACAAAATGACGTCTTGCTGGCCGATGGCGCCACAGGCACCAACCTCTTTAATATGGGGCTGCAGTCCGGTGATGCGCCCGAACTCTGGAACACGGATGAGCCCAAAAAGATCATGGCGCTCTACCAAGGCTCGGTTGATGCGGGCAGCGATCTGTTTCTGACCAACAGTTTTGGTGGCACCGCCGCCCGGCTCAAACTGCATGATGCGCAGGGACGGGTGCGTGAACTCAACCGCGCCGCAGCCGAGTTGGGACGCGAGGTAGCAGACAAATCCAGCCGCAAGATTGCCGTCGCAGGCTCGGTCGGGCCAACTGGTGAAATCATGCTGCCCGTTGGCGAGCTGAGCCACGCTCTGGCGGTCGAGATGTTTCACGAACAGGCCGAGGCCCTGAAAGAGGGCGGCGCAGATGTGCTTTGGGTCGAGACCATCTCGGCAGCCGAGGAATTCCGCGCGGCAGCCGAGGCCTTTGCCCTGGCGGATATGCCCTGGTGCGGCACCATGAGCTTTGACACCGCCGGTCGCACCATGATGGGGGTGACCTCAGCAGACATGGCCCAGCTGGTCGAAGATCTGCCCAATCCTCCACTGGCCTTTGGTGCCAATTGTGGCACCGGGTCGTCAGACATCCTGCGCACCGTGCTGGGTTTTGCCGCCCAGGGCACAGAACGCCCGATCATCTCCAAAGGCAATGCCGGCATTCCAAAATACGTCGATGGCCATATTCACTACGATGGTACGCCTGAACTAATGGGTGAGTATGCGGTTATGGCACGGGATTCCGGCGCCAAGATCATCGGTGGCTGCTGTGGCACCATGCCAGAGCACTTGCGCCACATGCGCGAAGCACTGGATACCCGTGCGCGCGGCGACCGCCCCAGCCTAGAGAAGATCGTCGAGGTTCTCGGCCCCTTCACCTCAGCGGGTGATGGCACCGGTGCGGATGCAAAAGACGCCAGCGAACACCGCACCCGTCGTGGCCGCCGTCGCGGCTGACCCAGACCGGCCCTGCCCTCTGCCCTGAGCGCAGGGCGCCTCGCGAGCGGTCACATGCACGACCATCGACTGCGCAACGTTCGACAAAAAGCGTCCTGAGTTCCGCATCTTAGTCAAATAGCCCCAGCTGGTCCCCCCGCTGGGGTGGCCGCTGAAACAGATCGCAGCGCAGCTCAGACGCCCCCATATTCAGCCCCAGACGCTTGCAGGCCGCCTCAAAGCGGCGTCCAATCATGCCGGCATATTCCCCCTCACCCCGCATGCGCTGGCCCCAACGTGGATCATAGTCGCGCCCTCCGTGCATTTCGCGCAGCCGCGCCATCACCTTTGCCGCCCGCCCCGGCTCATGCTCTGCCAGCCAGGCCTGCCACAGCTCTGACACCTCACGGGGCAAGCGCAGCATGATCCAGCTGGCCGCATCCGCGCCCGCCGCAGCTCCGGCTGCCAAAAGTGCCTCCAACTCATGATCGGTCAGCCCCGGAATCACCGGTGAGGTCATCAGCCGCACCGGCACACCAGCCAAAGACAACCGGTTGATCACAGCAAGCCTGCGGGCCGGGGCTGGGGCCCGTGGCTCCATCCGGCGTGACAGATCCGGATCCAGCGTGGTGACCGAGATACCAACCCGAACCAGCCCCCGACTGGCCATATCAGAAAGGATGTCCAGATCCCGCTCTATCAGTGTGCCCTTGGTCACAATGGCCACCGGATGATTGAAATCCCGCAAGACCTCAAGGCAGGCGCGGGTGAGGCCATGATCGCGGTCGCAGGGCTGGTAAGGATCGGTGTTGGTGCCCATGGCCAGAGTTGCCACCCTGTAGCGCGGCTTTGACAGCTCCTGGCGCAGCACCTCGGCCACATTCGGCCGCGCAATCAGGCGGGTTTCGAAATCCAGCCCCGGTGACAGACCCAGATAGGCGTGGCTGGGCCGGGCAAAACAATAGATGCAGCCGTGCTCGCAGCCCCGGTAGGGGTTGACCGAACGGTCAAAAGGCAAATCCGGCGAGCGGTTATAGGAGATCACGCTGCGCGCCTGTTCCAGCCGCACCTCGGTGGGAATCACCTTTGCAGGCAGGTCCTGTTCCCAGCCATCATCAATGTCTTCGCGCACCAGATCAAAGCGACCTGGCGCATTGCTGAGGCTGGCACGGGCTTTGCGGCGCAGGGTCGGAGTGTGAATCATCTGTTCCATAAACTCACTGTGACAGTGATTTTAGAACATATGAAGAACAAACCCGAAAAATCGAAGATTTCCTTGCGAATTCTTCATTATCAATCTGCTATTTTTCGCCCTATAGGTCGGTCAGGACGAAGGCAATGTCGCAATTATTGCAGTCTCGCAGCGACAATATGGCCCAATAGTCGGAAGAACGAGGCCACGCCGGGGAATCCCCGCCCACTCAAGGAATAGGCGCATGTCAGAAGAAGAAGATATCATCCTGGCGGAACTGGACGACGAAGAACTAGTCCAACAGATGTTTGATGACCTGTATGACGGAATGAAGGAAGAGATCGAAGAGGGCGTCAACATCCTTCTGTCGCGGGACTGGGCGCCGTATAAGGTTTTGACCGAAGCACTGGTCGGCGGCATGACCATCGTTGGCGCAGATTTCCGTGACGGCATCCTGTTTGTTCCCGAAGTGCTGCTGGCTGCCAATGCGATGAAGGGTGGCATGGCCATCCTTAAGCCCCTGTTGGCGGCCACCGGCGCGCCACGCATGGGATCTATGGTGATTGGAACCGTCAAAGGCGACATTCACGATATCGGCAAAAACCTTGTTTCCATGATGATGGAAGGGGCCGGCTTTGAGGTCGTGGATCTGGGCATCAACAACCCGGTTGAGAACTATCTGGAAGCGCTGGAAGAACATCAGCCAGATATCCTTGGGATGTCTGCCCTGCTGACCACCACAATGCCCTATATGAAAGTCGTTATCGACACGATGATCGAACAGGGCAAGCGCGATGACTATGTTGTTCTGGTTGGCGGCGCGCCGCTGAACGAAGAATTTGGCAAGGCCATCGGCGCTGACGGCTACTGCCGTGACGCAGCCGTTGCCGTTGAGATGGCCAAGGACTTTGTTGCGCGCAAGCACAACCGGATGAGCGCCTGATTTGGCACGCAAAGGACGTGCAGCGCGCTTGACCGAGCGGGCTGCATTTCGCCCCCCCAGTAACCTAACCAGTGACCAAAGACCCGCAGCGGCCCCTGTTGCCGAACAGGGATTAGCCTCTGCTGCGAAAAAGACAGGTCGCATCCTGTTGATTGCCTGCGGGGCACTCGCACGTGAGATCCTTGCCATCAAGGACCTCAACGGGCTGGATCACATTGATCTTACCTGTTTGCCTGCAAAACTGCATCTCTACCCGGATCAGATCACCCTTGCCGTTGAAGACGCCGTGCTGAAGCATCGCCTCCGCTATGATCAGATCTGCGTCGTCTATGCCGATTGCGGCACGGGCGGCACCCTTGCCCAGAAATGTGCCGATCTTGGGGTCGAAATGGTGGCCGGCCCGCATTGCTATTCCTTCTTTGAAGGCAACGACACCTTTGCGGCTCAAAGTGACGCGGGCGAAATTTCAGCCTTTTATCTCACAGATTTTTTGGTGAAACAGTTTGATGCCTTCATCTGGCGCCCCATGGGCCTGGACCGGGCCCCAGAACTGCGCGAGATGATTTTTGGCAATTATACCAAGCTGATCTATCAATCGCAGCTTTGCGACCCCGACCTCGTGGAAAAGGCCCGCGACTGCGCCAGCCGCATGGGCCTTGCGTTTGAGCACCGCCACACCGGCTATGGCGAGTTGCAAACCACGATTCAATCCTGGGCCAAAAAACCGCCTGTCCTGCAAACAGCCCCACCGTCCCTGCAAACAAAAATGGGCTAGGTCTGCCTGACCCAGCCCTGTAGAGTTTGTGTTTTGCGGCCCCTCTGGCCTGCGGTTTTAGATCTGCGCAGCTGCAGTCTCACGGATACGTTCAATCATCGCCCGCACCCCATTGGACCGCTGGGCCGACAGATGCTCGTTCAGCCCCAGACGTTCCAGTTCAGCCCGGGCATCCACCGCCAGGACCTCGTTCAGGGTGAGTCCGTTGTAAAGGCAGCGCAGCACTGCAATGAGGCCGCGCACGATCAGCGCGTCGCTTTCGCCATCAAAGTGAAAGCGACCATTCTCGACCACCGGATGCATCCAGACCTGACTGGCACAGCCATCAACCTTGGTGGCAGGCACCTTGAGAGCCTCTGGAAGTGGCTCCAGCGCCTTGCCCTGCTCGATCACATGGCGATAGCGGTCTTCCCAGTCCTCCAGGAATTCGAAGTCTTCAACAATCTCTTCAAATGCGGCGCTGGCCATGACCGGAGTCCCTCTCAGCTGTGTCGTAAATCAACAGACCTGCACCTATGCCGCCTGCCCATGTTTTTCAACAGCTTTTCAAGCGCCGCGCAATCGGGTAACCACAATCAAACAGACTTAAAAGACGGGCGGGACGACATGCGCAAATCCTTGGCACTCATCTTGGCGGGCACGCTTGTACTTGCAGGCTGTGGCGGCTGGCGGGACTCACGCGTGAACCCGGGCAACTGGTTCGGCAAATCACAACCGGCACCGGTCGCGGTCTCGGCTGATCCTGATGTCAATACGCTGATCCCACAGCGCAGAGCCAAAAGCATCTTTGCCCGCGCCGAAAAAGAAGACTTCAGCGTTCCCGTGGCACAGATCAGTGAGTTGCGTGTTGAGCCGACCCCAACCGGTGCTATCATTTATGCGACCGCCATTGCTGAACGCCAGGGTGCCTACAATATCGCGCTGCGCCGCCTGCCCGAGGCGGAGACCGGCACGCTCGAATATACCTTTATGGTGCTCTACCCGGAAGGCTCCACCGCGACAGGCACCCCGCACAGCCGCACAGTGCAGGCTGCTGTGACCGTCACCGACCAAGACATGCAGGGCATTCGACTGATCCGGGTGAGCGGCGCTGAGAACGCCCGTGAAACCCGCCGTCGCTAGGCTAGGCGTTCAGTTTCAGCCAAAAATCAACACCAAAAACAACAAAACGCCCGGGGCACGCAGCCGCCGGGCGTTTTCTTTGGAGCCCACGTTTTCTTTGGTGTCTGTCGCCCAGCGCCTCTTTGAACCCTCTAGAGCAAGGAGGCTGCAAACACCTGCGCCTGGAGGTACCGCAGTTTGATTACAGCGTGACAGGTTGCCTTATCGTGACAGGTTGCTAGAGCGTAACGACCTTTACCGATTGTCCCTTGGCCGCGAGGGCGATCTCGCCATTGCACAGGCGCAGGGCGTCCTCGCCAAAAACCTCATGTCGCCAGCCGGTCAGAGCGGCAACATCGCGTTCCCCGGCAGCAATAGCATCCAGATCAGCGCTTGGGGCAATCAGTTTTGCAGCCACCCCTGCAGATTCTGTTTTGGCCTTCAACAGCACCCGCAACAGGTCGGCAAGCGCCGGGTTAACCTGCATCTTTTCGCGGCTGCGATCGACCTTTGGGTGTTTGTCAGCGGGGCAGTTTATCCCGTTGGTAACAGCCTGCAAAATGCCATCGGCAATGGCGCCCTTGCGGGCTTCGCGCAGCAGCAAGCGAGAGCCACCAAGATCCGCACCGGTGCGCGGCTTGGTCGAGGCCAGCTCGACCAGAGCATCATCCTTGAACACCCGGTTGCGCGGCACATTGTTGGTCTGCGCATAGTCTTCACGAAAAGCCGCCAGCTCGCGCACCACGGCCAGGAATTTACCCGAGGAGGTGCGGGATTTCACCCGCAGCCACGCATCTTGTGGCTGAATATCATAGGTGGATGGATGCGTGAGCACCTGAAGTTCTTCGGCAACCCAGTGCGAGCGCCCGCTACGTTCCAGATCGGCGGCCAAAAACTCATAGACATTCCGCAAATGCGTCACATCCGCCAGCGCATAGGCCTGCTGCGCCTGGCTCAGCGGGCGGCGGGACCAGTCGGTAAAGCGCGAGCTTTTGTCGACACCCTCTTTGACGATTTTGCGCACCAGGGTCTCGTAGCCAACCTGATCGCCAAAGCCGCAGACCATGGCGGCAACTTGTGTATCAAACAGCGGCTTGGGAAAGACATGTGCGTCGACCCAGAAAATCTCGAGATCCTGACGGGCGGCATGAAAGACCTTTACCACGGCCTCGTCGCGAAACAGGGTATAAAGCGGCTCAAGCGACAGACCATCAGAGAGCGGGTCCACCAGCACGGCATCCGTCTCGCCATCGCCGGAAAAGGCCAACTGAATGAGGCAGAGTTTGGAATAATAGGTGCGTTCGCGCAAAAACTCGGTGTCGACCGTCACGTAGGGGTGTTTTGCCGCCTCTTCACAAAAGGCCTGCAGCTCGTCGGTGGTGGTCAGAGTTTTCATATATCACGACTTTTCTGGTATTCTACAGTGGTTGGCTGGGCATGGTGATACGCCTTTGCTGGCTGCAATGCAAATCACCAGATCACCCCTGCAGCAACACCTGCGTGCGGTCCCCAGAGGCAAAACGGCGCAGCACCTCCGGGTACAACCTGTGCTCCTGGATCAAAACCCGCGCGGCCAGCGTCTCAGGGGTATCTCCTGGCAGAACGGCAATACGCGCCTGTCCCAAAACGGGGCCATCATCCAGCGCTGGCGTCACCTCATGCACGGTGCAGCCATGTTCGCTGTCGCCCGCTTCCAACGCGCGCGCATGGGTGTGCAGCCCCTTGTATTTCGGCAGCAGCGAAGGATGGATATTCAGCATGCGCCCCTGAAACGGGGCCACAAACCCTTCGGTCAGCACCCGCATGAAGCCCGCCAGACAGACGATATCAGCGCCTGCTTGCAGAATGGGTTTCACCAGTTCGGCCTCAAAGGCAGCCCGGTCACCCTTAAAGGGGCGATGGTCCACGGCCGCCGTGGCAATACCCGCAGCTGCGGCCTTTTTCAGCCCGCCTGCCCCGGCGTCATTTGACAGTACCAGACAGGGGCGGGCCGGATGGTCGCCGGTCATGCTTTCGATCAGTGCCACCATATTGGAGCCGCCTCCCGAAACCAGAATGGCGACCTTCTTCTTTTCGCTCACAGCAATTTGCCCGCATAGCGCATGCCCGCACCTGCCGTGACAGTGCCCAGACGGCTGACGGTCTCGCCTTCATCGTGCAAAATCGCCACCAGTTCATCGGCGCGGTCCGCCGAGACCGACAGGATCATGCCAATGCCGCAGTTAAAGGTCTTGAGCATCTCTGCCTCGGCAATGCCTCCAACCTCGGCCATCCATTTGAACACGCCAGGAAGCTCCCAGGCATCCAGATTGATATCCGCGCCCAGATCTTCGGGCAGAACCCGTGGCAGGTTTTCAGTCAGTCCGCCGCCCGTGATATGGGCCAGCGCATGCACGCCACCTGCCCGCACAGCCGCGAGGCTTTGCTTCACATAAAGCCGTGTCGGGGTCAGCAGAGCCTCGCCCAGCGCGCCCTCGCCAAAGGGACAGTCGGCGTCCCAGCCAAGGCCAGACAGCTCAACAATCTTGCGCACCAGAGAGTAGCCGTTGGAATGCACCCCATCAGAGGCCAGCCCCAGGAGCACATCGCCCTCAACCACACCTTCGGGCAGCGCTGTGCCACGCTCCATTGCCCCCACGGCAAAACCCGCAAGGTCAAAATCGCCTTTGGGGTACATACCGGGCATCTCGGCTGTCTCGCCGCCGATCAGCGCACAGCCTGAGCGCACGCAGCCCTCGGCAATCCCTTCGATGATCCGCGCGGCGGTCTCGGTCTCGAGCTTGCCGGTGGCAAAGTAGTCGAGAAAGAACAAAGGCTCGGCGCCCTGACAGACCAGATCGTTGACACACATGGCAACCAGATCGATGCCCACACCGTCAACGACGCCTGTATCAATTGCGATACGCAGCTTGGTGCCGACACCATCGGTGGCCCCCACCAGAATAGGGTCGCTATAGCCTGCGTCCTTAAGATCAAACAGGGCGCCAAATCCGCCCAATCCGCTCATCACGCCGGACCGGTTGGTCCGCTTAGCGGCCGGCTTAATGCGGTCCACCAGGGCATTGCCCGCATCAATGTCCACACCTGCATCTGCATAGGTCAAACCGTTCTTGCCACTGGTCATCTCTTGGCTCCTTCAAACTGGTTGCGCAGCCTTTATCGCAAGGTGATGCAGAAAGAAACAAGGGAATCCACCGCGCGCATCATGTCGCGCGGTAGGGCAGTGATTTTCAGAGCCAGTGCTACCCTATTGGCAAAACTGCCAAGGGGGCTACCTTATTGGCCAAACTGCCAGGGGGCCGCCTGATAGCGATAGCCCTCTCCTGCCCGCTTCACCTGCCCCAGGCCGGGAAAGTCGAGATGCATGCCCGTCACCAGCAGGTTGTCGACCACGGCGCGATCCATCATCTGACGCCGGGTAGTGGCTGTCTGTTGCGCGTCGGTATCAAAGGTTATGGTCCAGTCCGGGTAGGTGAACTGCAACGCCGTCATATGCACAAGATCCCCCCAGATAAGCAGAGATTCGGAGCCCCCATCCAGCATAAAGCCGGTATGCCCCGGCGTGTGCCCCGGCAAGGGTACAGCAATCAGGCCCGGCACGGCCTCAGCTTCGCCTTTGATCAGCTTCAGGCGATCCTTATAGGGGGCCACCGCCATGCGGGCCGCGTGGAAAAAGCCCTGACTACCCTTAGGCACGCCCGCAAGGATCGCGTCATCATGCCAAAAGCCCCATTCGACGTCAGAGACCACCAATTCGGCATTGGAAAATGCAGCGCTGCCATCGCGCAGCAGCAGGCCTCCGGTATGATCGGGGTGCAAGTGGGTCATCACCACGGTGCTGATCTGCTGCGGCGTCACGCCCGCAGCTGCCAAAGCACTGTGCAACCCGCCCAGCGCCGGGCTCATCTGCGGTGTGCCGCCGGTATCAACCAATGTGTATGTCCCGCCGCGTTCAACCAGATAGCCATTCACCGGCACCTGCAGAGAACTGTCTTTGAGCTGATACAAGGTCCCCTTTAGGGCTGAACTGGCCTTGTTGGCGTCAAAGCCAGGGATCAACTGCGTACCCAGCGGCAGATGCCCGTCCAGCAGTGCAGTCACTGTGGCCTCGCCAATCTTGAACCGGTGAAACGCAGAGGCCGCAGAAGCTGTGGCAGAAGCATCGGCAGAGGCATTGGCCGCAGCAGGCAGGGTTGCGGCGGCAACAGGTGCAGCTGCAAGGGCTTGTAGCAGGTGTCTACGATTGATCGTCATAAGAAACTCCAATATGTCGGAACCAGTATTTGGGTTCGATACAGAGTTAGGCTGGTCTCTCCCCGGCATGTAGGGAGACGATGCCGATATCCCTTATCAGTAATGCTTATATGCAAAGCCACAGAAAGGGCGGATCATGGACAGGCTGGGACTTCTGGAAACCTTTACCATTGCCCTGGACGAAGGCAGCCTCAACCGCGCCGCCCAGCGCCGCGGCTTGAGCCAGCCTGCGGTCAGCCTTCAGATCAAGCAACTGGAGGGGCTCTTTGGACAACAGCTGTTATTGCGCAGCGCCACAGGCGTGAAGGCAACCCGGGCCGGTCAGCTGGTCTATGCCCAGGGCCTGACACTGCTGTCCGGCTATGAACGTATGCGTGCCGAGCTTAGCGCGCTGGAAGACAGTGTCTCTGGCACCTTTAGGGTCAGCACCAGCACCTTCTTTGGCCGCATAATCCTGGGTCCGGTGCTGCTGGACATAAACCAGGCCTACCCTGACCTCGATATTGTGATGAAACTGGAAGACCGTCTGATTGACGTTGTACGCGAAAATATTGACCTGGCGATCCGCTCTGGCACCCTGGGAGAGACCGAGGGCACGGCGCGCAAGATTGCACAGATGGAAACTGTGCTCTTTGCCACCCCTGCCTACCTTGACCAGGCGGGGCGCCCCGAGGGGCCTGACGACCTGAAACGGCTGAAGTTCATCCAGCACCATGAGGATCAGACCGGCGGCTACTTTTCATTGATGCGCAATGGTGTCGAATATCAGGCGCCGGTCCACGTAGGGTTTACCGCCGATGACCCCGACCTGATTATCCGCGCTGTGACCAATCAGACCGGCTATGCCCGTGCACCGCGCCTGTTTCTTGAAGAGGCTTTGCAAGACGGACGCTTTGAAGCGGTGCTGCCCGCCTATCAGCCCCAGAGCAAGGATATCTTTGCGGTCTACCCCTCCCGGCACAGCTTTGACAAACGCCATGAGGTGGTGATCAACAGCCTTATGGCGCGCCTGGAGGCAATGCATGTTGCATCAATCGCGCGCAGGCACCCTCCAACTGCAATCATGGCTTGACCTTCCCGCAGCCTTTTTCTAACCACGTCCCCAGCGGGCCTGTAGCTCAACGGTTAGAGCAGAGCGCTCATAACGCTTTGGTTGCGGGTTCAAATCCTGCCGGGCCTACCATCACCGCTAAAAACTCAATGTTTTCAATAAAATGAGTGTATCGTGCATTGAAAGCACCGCCTCATAAGTTTCAATGAGTTAGATTGAAGGTGTACCGCAGTTTTGATGAGTGGAAACTGAGAATCTTCCTCAAGCACAAAATTTTACTTCTAGGTATCGTCTGGCAAAGTGGCATGCTCGACGGGAATGATTTGAGCAATGAACTGCATCTTTTTCGCAGATCCGCGTGGGTAGACTATCCGGTATTCCTGGACGTTTTTCTGACGACAGGCAGCGCAGCGCATCCTGTCAACCGCAAAGCCCACGCTCACTTGATCACCCAAGGCTTTAATCACCTCCGACACCCAGACCGACTGGTCATGGTTTCCATTCCCTGTGTTGCCCACATGGATGATCGTGTAGCTGCCTGTCCGGTCGGCGATCCACGCAGCCTGCACGCAAAGAAAAACCCCGCGGGAGCGGGGTGATGCATGTACTACTCTGTGGGCGCTATTACAGTCCGTCCGGTAACCGCTCACGGAAAGACCAGACCTTGTCTATTCGGCCGGAACCACAATAGCCCCAAAACATCTGGATGCCCGGATAAGTATCACTATTTGAAAGTTCCAGTCGGCCCCAATGATAACTACCCTCAAAGGGAAAATCACAAGGCTGGTCTGACTTATCTTCTAGCCAGAAGCCAACAAACACATGACCATCAAATTCGAGGCCAAAGAAACCATTGTCTTCGGTGTAGGTGCCTTCATAACCATATTGATTGGGCATCACCCAGACTTCACCCCAATTGGTGTCCCAAGCGCCGCCGAAAGTCTCTATCGTTGCCCAGTCTTGTGAATGAACCGGATGAGCAGCCAAGAGTGAGAAGGCCGCTGCTATGATCGTATGTTTCATTCGAGCCTCTGTCGTTGGGTTTGCCGCTGATTTAGGACTATAGTTTCCACTCCCGCGCAGCTGTGGGTCAACTCATTTCAATCAAGCATCAGAGTCCGATGTTTGCTTCCAGCCAAATTTTGCGCTGGAGGTTGTGGGGGTAAGTGCCAATCCCTGGACTTTGCAATGCCCGCTTCTCTAATTGGGTGTTTGGGTCAAGCTCGTTTTCCTTGTTCTCTGGGTCATTGTCACTCATCCGGGTCACACTTCTCTTCGCAGTCTGGTTGATGCTTTGATTGCACCGCTGCACGCATGTGTTGGATCGGCAGTGGAGAGCCTTACTTCCTGGCGCGCTTCAAGATGCGCTGCGAACTTTTTCGGCTTCTTCCACGAACCTCGTCCGGTGAGGACGACCCCGTTAGAATTGGGTAGTTGGCGTTTTAGATCATGCCGTGCCTCCCACCTGGTCCTGACGGAATTCCGTGCCATCAATCCACATGCGATGGAGCAGAACGGCTAACTTTCGCGCTACAGCAACAACCGCTCTGCGTCGACCCTTGGTACGCATCAAGCGCATTCCCCAAGACTTGATTTGCGATTGCGCCATACTTCGCATGAGCAGCGCATTGCCCGCTGCGTAAAGTGCAGCACGGACATCACTGTCCCCAGCCTTTGATATGCGGCCTGGGTTGTCATGTTCTCCCGATTGGTATCGTCGAGGCGTAAGTCCAAAATGCGCGCCCACCGTACGGGACCTTTTGAACCGCGTGGGATCATCGACAGCCGCTTTAAAGGTCAGTGCTGCAATGGGTCCAACTCCAGGAACCGTCATCAATCTCAGGCAGACCTCATCATGGCTAGCGGCCCGTTTGACCCGCCGGTCCAGCTCCAGATATTGCTGATACAGCGCTACCCTTGCGTCGAGTAGCGGGACAAGGGCATGTGCCAGAACATCATCCATTTCGATTATAGGACGCACGATACCATCAAAGCTGCCATGCGAGACGGATTTGGGCAGGCGGATGCCAAATATCTTCAACAATCCACGGGTTTCATTTGCCAGATCCATCGTCTTCTTAAGCAACGCCTTACGTGTACTGAGCAGCGCGCGAAGGCCATGAGCCTCTCGGCTCTTCATATGAACCGGGCTGAACCAACCTGTGCGCAGAACATGCGCGATGCCCCTAGCATCATTCTTATCGGTCTTGTTTCTCATCGCTGATAGGGCTGCGTTCACCTGCCGCGCCTCCATGCAAACCACATCAAAACCTGCAGCCTGAAGTCCAAAGTAAAGATGTTGGCTCATCGTTCCGGCTTCTAAGCCGACACGTTCTATCGGAAATTCGAACTCAGAAAGGCACTCTGTAATGTCATTGACCTCGCAGGCCAGCTCGCGCTCTAGAAGGACATTGCCCTTTGTATCCACAATACAGAGCGCACATGACCGAAGCGAAATATCGAGTCCAACAAAGTAGTCCATCATCTATCTCCCTTGTTCACAGCTATCCTGTGATCATACTGGGAACTCGACCTCAAAATAGAGGTAGCCCAATTACGCATACTTCCTGCGCTTTGCTGACCTTGGTGCGCAGCGTAGCATGTGGGTTTCGGTCAGGGTGTCAGAACGACCGGCCTGTGGCGCTACGCGTATTGAACAGAATGTAGGTCTGCGCTGCTACGGCACACCAGCCGCGAGAGAGCCAGCCAGTAAACCGTAGTCCTTCGTCCGCGCCTGACTTTACCATTTATTAGCTGCGAATGAGGAATATGCCAAACAGTCGCATTTGCTTCAAATATGGGAAATTAAAAGTTGCCTGAAAATCAATCGCCTCCTCTGCCCCAAGAACACTGTCATCAAGACCCCCATGACGCAGAAAGGCTGGTCAGTCTCGCAAAATCCGAACCCCTGGGTGATGGCGGCATTCGAACGTCTCAGCTTCTCTCAGAGGCCCTGACTATAGATCCACACCACCACGAAGCGCAGTTGTTGCAGGAGCGGCTGCACCAGACATTCGTGCCCCGCTGGCATTTTCCAATGCTCGCCGACCGGGCCCGCAATAGCGCCTACGCAAAGGCCATTGCGACAAAAGTAAAACCCGGTGACGTGGTCCTCGATATCGGTTGCGGCGCCGGTTTGACAGCAATGCTGGCGGCCCGCGCAGGTGCAAAACATGTCTACACCTGCGAGCAGCAGCCCCTGATCGCGCAGGCGGCAGAGCGCGTCATTGCGCAAAACGGTCTGAGTGACCGCATTACCGTCATCCCGAAATGGTCGCATACTATTGTCGTTGGCGTCGACATCCCGGAGGCGGCAGATGTTGTGATTTCAGAAATCGTCGATACAGTTTTGCTCGGCGAAGGCGCGCTTGCTACCCTGACCCATGCAATGTCGGCGCTTGCCAAGCCACAGGCCCGGGCGATCCCTGAACGGGGAACACTGATCGCGCATCCCGTGGAAAGCGGCAAACTGCTGGATATGTGGCGGCCACAAGAGGCCGAGGGCTTTGATCTGAGTGCGTTTCATCGCTTTGCAGGCGTCGCTCAGTTGACTCCAAACGACTTTGAGGCCTGCGCGCTTCGGCCTTTGGGCCCGGCAACAGACCTGTTTCAGTTTGATTTCACCAGGCCAAACATAAATCCGGCACGCACAACAAAAGATCTCGCCTGCACGGGCCCGGGCACCATCCATGCGGTCCTGGTCAGTTTCAAGATGGAGCTGGCGCCCGGCATTCAGGTGACAAATGGGTTGAATTCCGGCGGGCACTGGGGCCGTACAGCCTTCCTGCTCGACAGCCCAAAAGCTGCAAAACCAGGCGATCGTTTGACAGTTACCGCGCAGCATGATGCGTCGCAACTGAGCCTCTCTGTGCACGACACCCCATCCCGCGCCGACAATGCCGACAGTGCCGATCACGCCCCTGTCTGGATGAACCCAGCGTGGAAGCTGCGCCCGTCTCAGCAGCAGGATGACGACAGCCTGCCGCCTGCCTCAGACCCAGTCTGGAATTCTTCAGAGGCCCAGGGCGCCGCAAACGGGCGTCCTTCGTATCACTAGAAACCACCAGCCCTGTAAACACCCCCATTAAAGCGCGGCTTACCCCAAGCGGCGCCTTGATGGGGGTGTTCACTCTGCCTGGCTGAGCAAAATCAAACAGAGCGTAGTCGGCCCCCAGGGACGCTTCTTTCGGCAGCCAAAAATACCAATCAGCGCATTTTCTGGATTTTCAGCTTGTCCTGTTTCGCGCGGGCTTTGGTCGATTCCTCAGAACGGGTCAGAGCCTTTGCAACAGCCTTTAGGCTCATCCCCTTATTCACCAGCAGGTGCAGTTTTTGAATTTCCTCAGTCGTCCAAACCTGACGATGGCGTTCGTAACGTTCTGTCATTGATTTCGTCTGCCCTTTGCTTGCCTATCTTTGCCTAGCCTCTCTCATACAGCACGGCTGTGCAGATGGCACCACTGCCCTGGCGAATAACGAGACCACACGCAAGAGTCGCAGGGCGAGTTGTCAGTCGAACAGCCGCGCCGGGGACAGCCTGCCAAGAATGTAGCTGCCAACCCGGCTCTCAACATCCCCCTTCAAGAGACACATCCTACGAAGGTTTTTTGTTTTCCAGGAAGTGATAGGCCTCAAGAAGAGTTGCACTCAAGCCGTCAAAAAATCCCGGCACAGTGACATCAACAAGACCTGCGGCTCTGTCCGCCTCATCAGTGATGATGTCCTCAGAGGGTTTTACCACAAATGGAAGCTCTGATGTCTTGAGCAACTCACGATAGCTGGCGCCTTTGCCATGCTTCAACACGTTGACTGCGAGGTAATAGTGATGGACCCGCTCGGCGAGGTCAGTCTTTTGGGCCTCCAAAAGCCGCGCCTTCAGTTTTCGCGAAAAAGGGCCGCGCTTAAAATGATGCTGCATCCGCGATTCAAACACCGAGAAGGTATCAACCGCTAGTGTTTCAAGAGAAACAGTCGCTGCGCGCAGCTCTTCCGTCAGGGCCTTGGACGCATCCTGCTCCTCCATGAGATGCAAAATCTCTGCTATGCGCGCTTCTGACGTCTTTGCAGTTGCTTGCGCCGTCGCAACTCGTTCAAGCAGGCTTTGTGAAGGTCCCATGGTTCAGTCTCCTTAAGGTCCCCCCTCCTTTAAGCTATGCGGCGAGGAATGACAGGGAGGGAATGGCGCAATTCAGATCAGCTCGGTCGCTGGCCTGTCTGTTTACTGGGAGGGCCGAGAACTAGTCAATCCGCCGCACCAGAATTTGGTTACCTTCACCCTGTTTGGTTTCAAA
The DNA here is from genome assembly GCA_965641885.1 of Phaeobacter sp. SH40. Classification (GTDB taxonomy): domain Bacteria; phylum Pseudomonadota; class Alphaproteobacteria; order Rhodobacterales; family Rhodobacteraceae; genus Pseudophaeobacter. The sequence goes on from OZ282574.1 coordinate 2,462,109, forward strand.
AATTTTCAGCGAGGCGATCAGGTCACTCAGTTTGCGTTTGCCATAGCTGCGGGTGTCAAAATCGGGAGCCGCAGCAGTAATATACTGGCCAATTTGCCCCAACGTGAACCATTCGTCGTCCGAATTGATCGCATCCATTGCCCGTTTCACCAGCTTGGTTGGATCTTCCAAATGGTCCTGAGCTCCGACCGTTTGCTCTTCTATTTGCGGCTTTGGTTTCGGTTTTGCTTTTACCGGCTCCAAGATCAGGTTCTCGACATAGATGAACCGCTTGCAGGCTTTTACAAAAGCGGCCGGCGTTTTGCGCATGCCCATGCCAAAAACATCGACCCCCTGTTCCCGTATGCGACTGGCCAAACGGGTGAAATCACTGTCGGATGAAATCAACACAAAGCCGTCGAAGCGACCGGAATGCAAAATATCCATAGCATCAATCACCAGGGCAATATCCGAGGCATTCTTGCCAGTGGTATTGGCGAATTGCTGGTGTGGGACGATGGCGAGGGCCGCCAGCTTTTCCTTGGTCCAGCCCTGCGCGCCTGTCCCGGAGAAATCCCCGTAGATACGGCGAATGCTCGCCTCCCCCAGAGACGCGATTTCTTCGAACATGACCTCAGCGTGTTTGGCGGAGATGTTGTCTGCGTCGATCAGGACAGCAAGAAGGGGCGGTTTGGGTGACATGACCACAGCACTAAACTTTCTTTTGGCAGAGATTTCGCCGGTCGCTAAACCGGAGCGCGCGCGACATAACGAGCGCATGCTGCTGTTATGTTTATGTGAAAAACGCGCGGTGCCGCAAGAGGTTGATCCCAAACGCCGGGCGCGTCGCCATTTCTTGTTGATTTGGAACGCATTGGCATCATAGCAACAGGTGCCACGGGAGGTGCCACAGGAAGTGCCGCAGGGCAAATGATGGCTGGATGCAACGCCGTCGACACCCGCGATTGCGACCGCCGCTTCACATCCACCAAAAGCGCGCTGGTGCGGTGCGTTTCTTGTGCTGCCTATCTGAAAAATGCTGTAAGTATCAGGCACTGCTCCCTGTTGATCCTGCCCGCAAAGGACATAAAATGCCGGACGATGGCCCCAATCCAATCTGCGCCTTTGTTGTCTCCAGTGACGGCATCCCTCAGCCGATCACACTCCCGGCTGACCTACAAAGCCTCGTGAGGCCTGACAGATACATTTGGCTGCACTTTGATGTGGGCGAGCCTGAATTTGAGGCCTGGTTGACGCGCCAAGTGCCGATGACCGTTGTCAAAGCGCTGATCGAGCCCGAAACACGCCCAAGATGCGACCCCTTTGAGGATGGATTGATCCTAAACCTACGCGGGGTGAATATGAACCCCGGCGCAGAGGCTGACGATATGGTATCTGTTCGCCTATGGGTCACCGAAGGGCTGATCATCAGCGCCCGCGTTCGCAAAATATGGGCCGTCGACGCGATCAGGCAAAAAATGCTGACGGGCAAAGGCCCCAGCACTGTCACTTCCTTTATGGCTGAACTTGCCCACGGGCTGACCAAACGGATCTCAAAAGTCACCCTCGCCCTGGTCGAGGAGACGGACACCTTTGAAGAACACGCTCTGTCGCCCAGCAAGGCCCTAGCGTCCGAACTGGCTGGTCTGAGACAAAGCGTCATCAAATTGCGACGTTTCGTGCGGCCTCAAACCGAAGCGATTGCAGAACTTGCGGCTGGGCAGGTTTGGCCACTGGAGCCACTGTCTGCCAGTCTCTTGCTAGACACTGCCAACCAGACCGTTCGCGTAATGGAAGAGCTAGAAGCGACAGCGGATCGTCTGCAGGCGGTGCAGGATCACCTTGATATGCTGCACATGTCTGCACTGGGTCGCAACAGCTATGTGCTGTCCATCGTCGCCGCGATCTTCCTGCCCCTTGGCTTTTTGACCGGTTTGTTCGGGATCAATGTCGGCGGCATGCCCGGCGTCGAGGCAGACTACGGGTTTTGGGCGGTTTCAGTTGGCTCGGTTCTGATTGGGGTCATATTGTTCATCGTCTTCAGGCAGCTGAAATGGCTGTGACCTGCTGCCTGCCGTTTGCAATAAGTATTTGTTGCCCAGTTTGAAAACTGGGCGTCGTCGTCTAAATTCTCTGTATATCAACAGATCTTTCCTGAATTTTCCTGCAGAGTTGCCCCTAAAGCTCCACGCCGACCTTCGGCTTCAGCCCTGGAACAGAGCGCCTGAAACCCTGTGCAAACGACCCGTAGAACAGCTGTTGTAAAGGGCTTTGCGAAGCCTCCGAGGGAAAGGTATCCTTCGCAAAACACCACCAAAAGGGCCCGGAAATGCTGATCAGAGTTGGCGATGAGCGCACCGCAAGTATTGACCTTGTTCTGGCAGGTTTACTGTCCTCAATTGCAGGGGCGCTAAACGCCGTAGGGTTCCTGATTGCCGGTTCCTTTACTGCAAACATGACCGGCAACATTTCTGCCTTTGCGGACCACCTGGAACATGGCGCGTTTCTCGTGGCGCTCTCCTTTGCAGGATTGGTTGTCGCCTTCATTTTTGGCGCGGCCATTGCTGCTCTTGTCATACAGATCGGCGAACGAAAACAGGTGCGGTCTGTCTACGCGCTGGCAATCGCGGGTGAGGCGATCATCCTTTTGCTGTTGGGCGCGGCCCTCGCCTTCTCATCTGCTCCCGCCCAGGAGACATATTTGGTCATAGTCCTGAGTTTTGTCATGGGGCTTCAGAATGCTGTCACCACAATGATCTCTCAGGCGCGGGTGAGGACGACTCATGTGTCGGGCATGGCGACCGACATTGGGATAGAGCTGGCGGCACTACTCGCGGACCATGATGTGCGCCAGGCGGCACTTCCGAAACTCAGGCTTCATAGCCTGACCCTCACCTGTTTTGCCATTGGAGGTATCTGCGGCGCACTGTTGCACGGGCTTGTCGGGTATTGGTTGTTTGTGATTGCCGCAGCCCTGCTTCTTCTCATCAGCCTGCCCGAAGCACGTCGCGCGCACCGCCTCTGAGCAAGCTGGGGCGCAAATCTTCCGTCGCGCCTTGCAGGGGAAATTCAGAAAACCTGCAGAGGGCCACAGGCACATTCAACAAGATCGCCATCAACATGATCGCCTTAACACGATTCAAAAATGCAAAAAACCCCCGCTGCCAAAGAGCCGAGGGGGTTTAAAAACGCATCGATGCAACCGGAATAACCTACATCCGGGAAGGCTTACATCACCCTTCGCGTTCGAGCTTTTTACGCGCCAGTTTGCGAGCACGACGGATCGCTTCAGCTTTGTTACGCGCTTTCTTCTCGGATGGTTTCTCGAAATGTTGCTTGAGCTTCATTTCACGAAACACGCCTTCGCGCTGTAGTTTTTTCTTCAAAGCCCGAAGGGCTTGATCGACATTGTTGTCGCGAACACTAACCTGCATATGGTTTTCGCCAGCCTTCTAAGAAATAGGTGCAATTATTTGCTTGAACCCGCCCTGTAACAAGATGGTGATGATTTGTCGAGTCCGCCGCAGCGTGAAAATGACGCAAGCAGCCTTTTTGCAAGGGGCCTGGAAGGGGCCTGAAGGAGGCACAGAACCACGGGATTGGCCGCCTGCACCGTGATCCAAGGTGACGCGCAGCCCACAACCCACAGGTTCAGTTCACTTTAGATTCCGAAATATGATGTAAAACCAGTGACCTGGCGCGCTGCCAATGCCCCTCAAGATCCGATAGGGCAGCAACCACGTCTGTCTCAGGCTGGACCTCAATCGCGATCAATGCCGGTCGCAGCACGCTCAAACCCAAAACCGCAGCAGAGCCCGCAAGACGGTGCGCCTCTTTTCGATGCGCATCCGTCAGCGTCGGGGCTGCCTTCAGATCAGCAACAAAACCATCAACTTCGCTGACAAAGGCCTGCAAGAAACTGCAGGCGCGCTCGGCGCCGAGGGCTTCGAAAAACTGCTCAATATCCGAGGTCTCCACAGCAACCTGCGCAGAGCCAGATGTCCCGGCGCGGCGGGCGATCAGCGCCGCGAGTTCGTGGCCGGTGATCGGTTTGGTCGCCACCTCTGCAAAGCCGGCGTTCAGGATCCGCGCGTGGTCCTCGGGTGCTGTGTGGGCCGTGAGGGCGACAATATCGACCCCTTCGGCCAGCCCCGCCAAACGAATGCGCCGGATGGCTTCGATTCCGTCCACTTCAGGCATGCTGATATCCATCAGGATGAGGTCAAAGCCCTGCTGCCTGCAGATTTCAACCGCCTCCGCACCGCCCGAGGCCACCCTGACCTGATGCCCTTGCTGCTGCAAGATCTGCTGCAGGAGTTCGCGGTTGATATCGTTGTCTTCAACGACCAAGAGCCGGACAGAATCCATGAGCGCAGGTTCAGCAGCACAAACCGATGTCGGTGCGGCCTGGGCCGTCGGCAGGGGCAGGATGAGAGAGAACAGACTGCCCTCCCCCAGTTCGCTTTCACAGGTGATGGTGCCTCCCAGGGCCTCAACGATGCGCCGGGTGATGGCCAGGCCAAGACCGGTTCCCTCGCTGCCACGGCCAAAACTGGAATCCAGAGTGATAAAATCCTCAAAAATCCGTTTTAGATCCTTGTTATCAATGCCCTCGCCTGTGTCCGAGACGTGAAATTCGATCTGATCCGCCGTGGAGCTGCGCAGCACATCCACCATAACGGCCCCGTCACGGGTAAACTTGATCGCATTGCCGATCAGATTGAGCAGCGCTTGTTGCAGCGCGCGGGGGCGGCCTGCAACCAGGTCCGAGCCCTGAATATTGTACTCCAGGGTCAGAACATTGCCACGGCTTCTCGCATTCGCTTGCTGGCTTTCGACCAGGCCGGTCATCAGGTCACGCAGACTAAACGTCCGCAGGTTTTCCGGCACCATCCCCGCCTCAAGGCTGGACAACTGCAAAACATCATTCACATGGTGTAACAGCAAATCTCCAGAGATCTGCATCGCATTCAGATAGCGGCTTTGTTCGGCGTTTGGACCAGTGTTTTGCAGCAAGTCGATTGCGCCCAATACACCCGTAAGAGGCGTCCGCATTTCATGGCTCATCACAGTGAGCATATTTGCCTTGGCACGCTCTCCCGCCAGAGCGTCATCCCGGGCGCGGCGCAGCTCTTCTTCGGCAGCCACCCGTTCAGAAATGTCGCGGATAAAGCCGACAAAAACCAGATCTGCCTGGCTGCTGCTGATTGAAATGGAAACCTCAACAGGAAAGACCTCTCCCGACTTGCGCATGGCCTCAAGCTGTATGCGCCCCTGGCCCGCCACCCGCGGGACCGAGGTCTTCAGGAACCGCCGCATCCCGGCTCTGTGCGCGTCGCGCAGGTGGGGCGGTATGATCAGCTCCTCCATGGTGGCCCCGATTGCCTCGTCTCGCGTGTGGCCAAAAATCGCTTCGGCAGCACCGTTGAAGGCCAAAATTCGATCCTCCTGATCCACCATAAGAATGGCATCCAATGACGACGAGATCATGGCCTCCATCCGAGATGCTGCCTTGCTGCGCTCTTTGGCCAGGGCACGCCCAAGGCGGTACATCCACCCCATCAGCAAAGCTGTGATGGCCAGTGCGACAAACAAGGCTAGAACGACCAGGGCCAGCTGCCACAAAATATTGAACAGCTCCAGTCGTTTACTTTCGGTATCTTCGACCTGGATCACCACGCCCAACAACGCCAGTTCCCGGACATCATCGCCATTCACCTGCAGCTCGGCCAGGATTTTGTCGCGGTTGTTCACCAATTGAGCATCATCGACATCGATCAACACGACCAGTGTTTCCAGACGCGACTGCAGCCGCTTCAGCAAACGTTCCCCCGAGCCGGACGCCCGAAGCCCCGTAAACAGGGGGCCCTCAACAAACGTGTCGATGCGACTGTAGTAGATGTCAAATTGACGCCGCAGCCGAGGCAGATCCCCGGTCTCGGACGCCGCGTCTACTGCGGACTGCAGCTTCAGGTGATCAACCTCAGCCTGCGACAGCACCCATTGCATATTATCCGTGGCCGCCGTCGAAAGCCCCTCAAGCCGGTCAACCACCTCATGGCCAATCTGCACGGATTTCAGCGTGAGCAGTGGCAGCATGATCAGGGCCAGAACCAGCATTGGCATTGATAGAAGACGCGGCAAACTTCCGACGCGCAGGCCACCCCGGCGGTCGTCACCTAGCGTTGGGTCGTGCTGTTTCACGGCGACGTCTTCAACAGCCACTTCCCGGCTATGGGTCTGCGCCGTGTCTCGGATCATTCAGCCGCCGGTTTCAATGTCAGGCTGTCCAATTGCCAGATGCTGCGGGAATAGACAGCTTCTGTGCGATAGGCCGGATTGCTGTCATAGGGGTAGACCAGCCACAAAGGCCCCTTGCTGCGCAGCGACATCGTCTTCCCATTGCGCTGATAGGCAACAATCGGACCGCCCTGGACCGCATCGCTCAGCGGTATTTCCACAGAGTATTCGTTGACGGCCCGCGCGTCTAGCGTCCCTGCGGAAACAGAGAGCCCCGCAACCAGTGTCGCCAGCGAAACACCGGTAAACCGTTGTGGCCCCGTGGTCCAAATCGTGGCGGTTTCAAAGCTCTCGGCGCCAAGGGCCTCTAAATCTTGCAGGGTCAGGTGGGTTTCTTCCCCATTGAGATCCAAAGTGAGCAGGATCTCGCCTTGCGCCTCAACCGGTTGCGATGTGCCTGCAGCCGTCGACGCCGAGTCAGCCTGCGCGCCGCTGCCTGCTATGGCAGCACCAAACGCTATCAATGCACCAGCGACGGCCAGGGTCATTTTGTTCTTCAGAGGGGTCATTTCTGTTTCTCTCCTGATGCGAGGCAGATCTCACCGACCTATGGATTCGCTTAGAACCTCGGAACATGCCACATCTGTGCTGCTCGCTCACCAGCGCCTGCGGATAGTCTCCTATCCTTCCGTATAGGACAGCTTCGCCTTTTCCCCAATCTACCCAAGTTCTGCCTAAGGTCAGGTTACGCACCAAAGCCCCTGGGTGCAAAAACTCCCTCCCCTGATGCCTTTGCCATATGGATCAGCCCGTGAATTTGGTGCGCATTTGGCACAGCTCGTGTTTGTCCCTGCGGCCCACACCGCCGGGTGGGAAAAATCTTGATGGATTTGAAATACTTCTGATTGTAAGCTCTGGGCGGTTCTACTCAAATAAGTCCAGGTGTTCATGCGTATTTTGTTAGCTGACGATCACGATATGGTTCGCGAAACCATCTCTGCCTACCTTGAAAGCAAAGGCGGAGCGGTTGTGTCTTTGGCGACCGATCTTGCAGGCGCATTGGACAAGATCCGCGACGAAGGCCCGTTTGGCCTTGTTTTGCTGGACTACCAGATGCCCGGCATGAACGGGCTTGAGGGGCTGAGCAAAGCTATAGAGGCGAATAATGGCAAGGGCGTCGCCATTCTGTCCGGCAACGCACCTTCTGAGACCGCGCGCGAGGCTCTCAAGCTGGGGGCCATCGGGTTCATTCCAAAAACCATGGGCGCACAGTCGCTGCTGAATGCCGTGCGTTTCATGTCTGCCGGAGAAGTCTATGTGCCGGTCGAGCTGATGCGGGAACAAGTCGCCCCTCCGGCGCATCCTCTGGCTCAGAAACTCAGCCCGCGCGAAGGACAGGTGCTGGCCGGGCTGTGCAAAGGACACTCAAATAAGGAAATCGCCAGAGAACTTGACCTTCAGGAAGTCACAATCAAGCTGCACGTGCGCACGCTATGTCGCAAGCTCGAGGCCAAGAACCGGACCCAAGCGGCCTTGATTGCAAAAGAAGCCGGGCTGTACTGAGCACAGGCAACCGCAGCTTTTGAGCAGGCTCGCGCGGTGGCAGCTATGGACGGTCCACATCCTAGGCGAACACTGAACCGGTCCCTAACCGGCGCTGACAGCACAAAGCCTTGCCGGAAGGCTGGCATAGCCGCGAAACCGCATACGCCCACCGCCGCTCCGCCCTGGCAAAAGTTCGTAGGACGGAAAACGCGCCAGAAAGCGTTCCAGCGCAATTTTGCCCTCCAGACGGGCCAGGGTCAGCCCCACGCAGACATGTGGGCCACCCGCAAAAGCCAGGTGGCGGTTGGGCTTACGAGAGATGTCAAAGCTTGTCGGGTCCAAGAACACGTCCGGATCCCGGTTCGCGGCCCCGATCATCAGATGCAAGTTGCGGCCCCGTGGGATAGTCACGCCGCCAATTTCAACCATGGCTGTGGTCTCGCGATTTCCCAGCTGGTTGGGCGAGCGATAGCGCAGCACCTCCTCTACCGCCGGTTTGATCAGATCCGGCTGCGCCAGCAAGCGCGCCCTTTGCGCAGGGTGGTCATGCAACAGCGCCAACCCGTTGCCGATCAGATTGGTTGTCGTCTCATGGCCGGCATTCAGGATAAAGATACAGTTCTGGATCAACTCAATCTCGCTTAACCCCTCCTCGCCGATGTTGCGCGCCTCATTGCCAATGAGCCGGGTCAGCACATCCGTTTCAGGATCGCCAGGCGCGGCGCGGCGGCGCGCCACCAGATCGCTCAGATAGGCCTTGAACTCCTCCACTGCCCGGTGCCCCAGCTCCAGCGCGTCAGCGCTCAACGCAGGCTCCAGTGCGCCAAGGATCGCCAGAGACCAGTCCCGCAGTGGCGCCCGCTCCTGCTCGGGTATATCCAGCAGATTGCCGATAATCTGGATGGGAATACTCGAGGCAAAATCTTCGATCAGATCCACCTCGTCCCGGGCCTGCATCTCATCAAGCAAGTGATCCACAGCGGCAATCAGACCCGGCTCCATCCGGGCAATTGCCCTTGGGGTCAGGGCCGAGCTCATGATCCGGCGCACCCGCGTGTGCAGTGGCGGATCCGAGAACACCAGCGAGGAGGTGTGATGCTCAAACAGCGGAGTGCCCTGCCCGAACTTAGGGGCAAACACCCGTTTTTTGTCGGACGAAAACAAGGTGGTATCACGATAGATCCGGTCGAGATCCGCATGGCGGCAAATCAAAACAGAGCCATCTGGCTGCGGCAGGACCGGCGCCTGCACCAGCAGCGCATCATAAAAGCGAAAGGGGTTATCGACAAAACCTGCGGGCGGCTCGGCCAGATCAAAGCCAAGGATATCTAGCGGCTGCTGGCTCTCTACAGGTGTCGGCAAAACTGAACCTCCCAATGCATGCTGCGACGATCAGAGAAGACTGCTTATATGTCAACCACATGCCAGCTATGCTTGGCTTCACAAACAAGAACACCACAGGTGACAAGCCGCCTGTGAGGCGATATGTTCGCCATATGTCCACAGCCATTTCCACCATCCGCAACCTTGGTCCCGCCTATGAGGACGCCTGCAAACGTGCGGGCATTCACAGCGCCGAAGAGCTGCGCACTCTGGGAGCGGATGCCAGTTATGCCAAATTGCTGGCCTCGGGAAGCAAACCGCATTTTATCGGTTATTATGTGCTGGTGATGGCGCTGCAGGGACGTCCGTGGAACGACTGTAAAGGCGAAGAGAAGAAAGCCCTGCGGCAACGGTTTGACGCCATCAAAGCCAGAAGTTTTGACTTTGAGGGCTCCGAACTGGAGCGCATCCTGAACCAGATCGGCGTCATTGAGAAAACATCGCAGCGGTGATCTTTGCGCCCGGGTGTTGGTTATAGACTGTTCAGCTGAGCGGCCGAGGTAAGGGCAACCCGCATCACCGGCATCAATGGGCGAAACAAAAAGGGGCCGCACCGGATATCCAGTGCAGCCCCAAATTCTGTCTTACGCTATAGCGGCTGTTTAGCCGACCAGCTCAAGACCGGAGAAGAAGTAGGCGATTTCAACAGCTGCGGTTTCGGGAGCGTCGGAGCCGTGAACCGAGTTTTCGCCAACCGATTCTGCAAATTCAGCGCGGATAGTGCCGGCAGCTGCATCCGCTGGGTTGGTCGCGCCCATGATTTCGCGGTTTTTCGCAATGGCGTTTTCGCCTTCCAGAACCTGGCAAACGATAGGCTCGGAGGACATGAATTCGCACAGTTCGTCATAGAAGGGACGCTCAGCGTGTACTTCGTAGAATTTGCCAGCCTGAGCTTTGGTCAGGTGGATGCGCTTTTGTGCGACGATGCGCAGGCCAGCTTCTTCGAACTTGGCGTTGATCGCACCGGTCAGGTTGCGACGAGTGGCATCGGGTTTGATGATCGAGAAAGTGCGTTGCAGAGCCATCGGGCGTTCTCCATTTGAAAGATCGGCGTCGGTAAAATCCGTGCCGTAATATTGCGCGCCGCCTAACATGCCTGTGCGCACATGGGAAGGGGTGAGTTACTTCAGGGCGGAAATTGCAGGTGGTTTCAGGCGGTTTCTTCCAGCGGGTCATGAATGTCGAGCCAACGCACATAGAGCGCGGCAGCCAGAGCCCCGATGCCCGAAACCAGAATGATCGCCAGAACCATAAAGGGCGCATTCTGCGCGGTGACCAGCCAGCCGGTCGCCGATGTCATCACCGCCCCCAGCCCCACCGTGATGGCCCCCGAAAGGCCAGATGCACTGCCGGCCAGATGCGGCCGCACCGACATCAACCCCGCACTTGCATTGGCCACGGTCAATCCATTGCCAAATCCAACGGCGATGGCCGAGCCAAAGAACACCTGGATGGATCCCTGCCCGGCCAAAAACAAGCACAGCCCAATCAACGGCCCCAACACGGCTGCCAGGCGTCCCACCAGGATCAGATTGGTCAAAGACACCCGGTTTGCCAGAACCCCCGTGACAAAATTGCCAAACATAAAGCCAGCGCTGATGATGCCGATGCCCAGCCCCAGCAGGGCCGGGTTAAGGTCAAACCAGGCCGCAGCCACCAGGGGCGCCCCGGTTATAAAGGCGTAAAACCCGCCAATGGAGAAGGCCAGGCAGAGGCAGTAGCCCCAGAACCGGCGCGACACCAACAGATCAGGATAGGTACGCATCTGGGCTCCGAAGGTGGCCGATCGGTGGTGATTGGTCTCGCCCCAATCGCCCCAGCTCAGCGCCAGCATCCCCAGCCCCAACACGGCATAGAGCACAAAGCCCGAGCGCCAGCCAAACAGAATGTCCAAAGCACCGCCCAGCATCGGCCCCAGCATCGGCGCCAGCGCCATTGCCATGGTGACATAGCCAAGCTTGCTTGCGGCCTCTTTGGTGGAATGCATGTCGCGAATAGCCGCCCGGGACAGCACCTGCCCCGCCACCACCGTGCCCTGCAGCATGCGAAACCCCAGAAAGACCCAGATAGATTGCGCCAACATGCAGCCAATCGAGGCCAGCGTGAAGATCAGCATAGAGGCCAAAAGAATGGGACGGCGGCCAAAGCGATCCGAAAGCGGCCCCATAATCAATTGCAACCCGGCTGAGATCCCCAAATAACCGGCAAGCGCCAGGTTCACCAAGCCATAGCTTGTCTCAAAGTCTTCGGCGATATGCGCCATGGACGGCAAGAACATATTGAGTGACAAAACCGCCAGCGCTGTACTGAAAACCAGCGTCACAAGATGTGGAGCAGTCTGTGCAGCCCGCATGAAATCACCCGAAGTTGAATATCTTTGCGCCTCAGCTAGCAGCAAGATCGCCGAGGGACCAGCCGCAACGCCGCGTGCGTTTTGCCCAGTTTTCCCAGTCCATTTCCCGTCGCGAGGGAAATTCTGGGCCTCGCGCCCTGTTTCGCGGCCATTATCGCAAAGTCCACGGCACTGCATTCACCCGGCCCTGTGTTCAATTGTAGCTGCAAAGAGCGTTGATACGCATTGACAAGCCCGGAACACTGCGACAGTGCTCAGCCCATGCTACGTATTCAGGACATCACCTATTCGGTTGAAGGCCGCCCTCTGTTCGAAGAGGCCAGTGCCACCATTCCCAATGGCCACAAAGTTGGCCTTGTGGGGCGTAACGGCACCGGCAAAACGACCTTGTTTCGCCTTATCCGGGGCGAGCTGGCGCTTGAGACCGGCTCGATCACGCTGCCGTCAAAGGCGCAGATCGGCGGCATCGCTCAGGAGGCGCCGTCGTCAAACGTGTCGCTGATCGACACGGTGCTTGAGGCCGCGACGGAACGTGCAGCGCTGATGGCCGAGGCCGAGACCGCAACCGACCCGACCCGCATTGCCGAGGTGCAAACCCGGCTGGCGGATATCGACGCCTGGTCCGCCGAAGCCCGCGCCGCCTCGATCCTTAAAGGTCTGGGATTTGATGAGGAGGCGCAGCAGCGCCCCTGTTCCGATTTCTCCGGTGGCTGGCGCATGCGGGTTGCTCTGGCAGCTGTGTTGTTCTCTGAACCTGATCTGTTGCTGCTGGATGAGCCGACCAACTACCTTGACCTTGAAGGTGCGCTGTGGCTGGAGGCCTATCTGGTCAAATACCCCCATACCGTGATCATCATCAGCCACGACCGTGAGCTGCTGAACCGCTCTGTTGGTGGTATTTTGCACCTGGAGGACCGCAAGGTCACCTATTACGGCGGCAACTATGACCAGTTTGCCCGCCAACGCGCTGCCAACCGCGCCAATCAGGCTGCGCAGGCGAAAAAGCAAGACCTGCGCCGCGCTCATTTGCAAAGCTTTGTCGACCGCTTCAAGGCCAAGGCCAGCAAGGCCAAGCAGGCACAGAGCCGCGTCAAGATGCTGGAGAAGATGGAAACGATCCGCGCGCCCGAAGATGCCGCCCGCACCGTCTTTACCTTTCCGACGCCAGAAGAGCTGTCGCCACCCATTATTGCCACCGAAGGCGTCAAGGTTGGCTATGACGGCAAGGTGATCCTGGGCAATCTGGATCTGCGCATCGACCAAGACGACCGCATCGCGCTCTTGGGCAAAAACGGCGAGGGTAAATCAACCCTCTCCAAAATGCTCTCGGCGCGCCTGGCCCCCATGGGCGGCAAGATGAGCCAGTCCAGCAAGCTGCGCATCGGCTTTTTTGCCCAGCATCAGGTCGACGAGCTCTATATTGATGAAACACCGCTGCAGCACCTGATCCGCGAACGCGCCAGCGAGGGCCAGCCCCGTCTGCGGGCGCGGCTTGCCGGTTTTGGCCTTGGCGCTGATCAGGCAGATACGGCAGTGGGGCGTCTGTCGGGCGGCCAGAAGGCGCGTCTGTCGCTGCTGCTGGCCACATTGGATGCGCCACACCTGCTGATCCTCGATGAGCCGACCAACCACCTCGATATCGAAAGCCGTGAAGCCCTGGTTGAGGCGCTTACCGCCTATACCGGTGCCGTGATTTTGGTCAGCCACGACATGCACCTGTTGAGCCTGGTTGCTGACCGGCTTTGGCTGGTGTCCAATGGCACGGTTGTGCCCTATGAGGGCGATCTGGCCTCGTATCGCGCCTTGCTGCTGGAAAAAGACAAACCTGCCCCGAAAGCCAAGGCTGCCAAAAAAGAAAAGCCAAAAGCTGCGCGCCCCTCAAGGGATGCCATTCTGGCTCTGCGCAAAGAGGCGCGTAAATCCGAAGAGCGCGTTACAAAGCTGAGCCAGATGAAAGACAAGCTGGATATCAAGCTGGCAGATCCAGAGCTTTACGAGCCTGAAAACAAAGACGAAGCCCGGGTCTGGCAAGGCAAACATGCCGAAGTCATCTCGGCGCTAGAACGGGCTGAGCTCTTGTGGATGCGCGCCCTTGAGAAACTGGAAAAAGCCGAGGCCGCATGATCGACACCGCCTTTCTGATCACCTCTTTTGTGACGCTTTTTGTAATCATTGATCCAATTGGCCTCACACCGATCTTTCTGGCGCTGACACAGGGCGCCACGTCGCGCGAGCGGCGTTCCATCGCGCTGCGTTCGGCCCTGACGGCGATGTTTTTGCTGGCGCTCTTTACCGCCTTTGGCGAGGCTGTTCTAGGTTTTGCCGGCATCTCCATGGCAGCCTTTCGCGTGGCGGGGGGTATTTTACTGTTTCTCACCGCGCTGGACATGTTGTTTGAGCGACGCACCAAGCGGCGGGAACATCAGGGTGAAGAAGCCACCGAGGTTGAAGACCCCTCGATCTTTCCTATGTCTATCCCACTGATTGCCGGTCCGGGCTCAATTGCCACGGTGATCCTGCTTGCTGGGCAAAAACCAGGGCTGGAAGGCTTTGGACTGGTGATGTGCGTGGTGATTGCCGTGCTGCTGCTGATGCTGGCTATGTTTCTGGTTTCCGGGCTGTTTGAACGTGCGCTTGGCAAGACTGGCATCAATGTGGTGACACGGCTGCTGGGCATGCTGCTGGCCGCGTTGTCGGTGCAGTTTGTTTTGGACGGGCTGCGTGACTTTGGATTTGCGAGCTAACGAGACAGTCCGGCACCGCAACAGCCTTGGGGAGGCCTGACAATTTGGAAGACATAGAGTTTGGTCGGCTGATTTACCTGCTGCTGCTGCTTTGTGCCGTGGGATCCTGGGTCTTTTTGCAAAACCGTCAGAGCCTCAACAAGACTGTGCAGCAACTGGCGGTCTGGGCCTTCATTTTCCTGGGCGTGATCGCCGGATACGGGCTATGGGGGGACATACGCCAGACGCTGCGGCCGCAACAATCGGTGATGGCAGAGGCCGGCCGCGTGGTGGTGCCACGGGCGCCGGATGGTCACTATTACCTCACCCTTATGGTCAATGGTGCTGCCGTTGATTTCCTGGTGGACACAGGGGCGAGCCAAGTGGTGCTGACCGCAAATGATGCCCGCCGCGCTGGCATTGATCCTGAAAAACTCGCCTATCTTGGCCGCGCCAATACCGCAAATGGCGAAGTGCGCACCGCCTCTGTCCGGGTGGATGAGCTGGCGCTTGGGGATATTCGTGACACGAACCTGCGGGTCTGGGTGAATGAAGGCAAGATGGAAAAGTCTCTGTTGGGCATGACATACCTGCAGCGCTGGTCCCATATCGAGATCCGCAATGGGGCGCTGGTTCTGTCGCGCTGAGGTCGCGCCGCCGCCGCGACATGTCCCCTCTCATTGAGTGACATGTCGTTTCAAACGATCTCGCAGAATATCACATCGCTTCAAAAAACCATGAAACCAAATCCAGCAGATCAGGTTTCGGCCTTCTTTTCCCACCGCCCCGATTCTTCGGACCAGTACTGCGCAGAGCAGCCCGCCCCTGTCAGGCTTTTCCACTTCACCCTTGCCTGCTGCACCGCCTGTGCATCGTTGCCATCAAACAAGATACAGACCCGTTGCAGCGCCTGCACCTCCTCAGCGGTGATGCCAGCCCCGTCCACGGTCATCACGCAGTCGGGCGCATTTGCGGCCTCCGGTCCGGTGGTCAGCAGAACCGGTTGCAGCGCATCATGGGGACCACCGGCCAGACCATGGGCCAGAAAGCTCTCGGGCCTGCCTTGCCAAAGGCTCTCGTCCAGCCAGCTCATGCGGTCCGGCTCTTGCCCCCGCACAGCAATACGCCAGCCGGCACCGCGCGCCTTTTCCAAAAGAGTTGGCAGGGTCTCTTGCAAAGGACGACGGGTCAGGTGGTAGAAATAGGCAGCCCCCATGACGGTTTTACTCTGCCTCGAACTTGTCGTGCACCAGACGGTTCAGCGCCATGACGCCCCAGCCTGTGGCGCCTTTGGGCGCATAGGACGTAGCGGATTTAACCGAGGCCACGCCTGCGATATCCAGATGGATCCAGGGCATGTCCTCTTTGACAAAACGCTTAAGGAACTGTGCCGCCGTGATCGAGCCCGCGGGGCGGCCGCCGATGTTTTTCATATCAGCAATCCGGGACTTGAGCTGGTCATCATAGGCCTGTCCCAGTGGCATTCTCCAGGCGCCTTCATCCTCGGATTTGGCTGCTTTGAGGAAACCATTGCACAGGGCATCCTCGTTGGAAAAGACCCCGGCATTTTCATGGCCCAGACCAATAATGATGGCGCCTGTCAGGGTGGCCAGATCAATCATGCCAGAAGGTTTGAAGCGCTCCTGCGCGTACCACATCACATCGCAGAGCACCAACCGGCCCTCGGCATCGGTATTGATCACCTCGATGGTGTCGCCCTTCATTGATTTCACCACATCCCCCGGACGGGTGGCATTGCTCGAAGGCATGTTTTCGACCAGACCAACCAGCCCCACCACATTGGCGCGCGCCTTGCGCAGCGCCAGGGCTTTCATGGTGCCAACAACAACACCGGCGCCGCCCATGTCCATGGTCATGTCTTCCATACCCGCCGCCGGTTTCAGCGAGATGCCACCGGTATCAAACACCACGCCCTTACCAACCAGAGCCAAAGGAGCCTCGCCCTCGGCGCCCCCCTTCCACTGCATGATCGCAACTTTTGAGGGGCTGTCAGATCCCTGCCCGACGCAGAGCAGCGCGCCCATGCCCAGCTCTTCGAGCGCAGGCTCGTCCAGTATCTCGATCTCCAGACCGATGGCTGACATGTCCTCAATGCGACGGGCAAACTCAGAGGTGGTCAGGACATTGGCGGGCTCGTTGATCAGGTCACGGGTCATGTGAACGCCTTCGGCCACCGCCGCCAGCGGCGCATAGGCTGCGGCCATCTCGTCAAACGCCTTATGGGCGATGGTGATCTCGGCCACGGGGTTTTCTTTTTGCGCCGTCTTATGGTTGTCGAACCCATAGCTGCGCAGCGCGATGCCCATGGCCAGTTCGGCCGCCTTTGGGATCGAGCCCGCCATCACAGTCAGAGATTTCCCAGCCGCAGCCACCACCAGTTTCGCCCCCGCCTTGCGTGCCTCAGTCGGGGTAATACGACGGGGCAGGACCTGGACATGCAGCGCCTCTGCCGCCATTCCCGCAGGCCAGTTAAGGGTCGTCACGGTACCCAGTTTGGTCGTCTCAAATCCGGGCGCTGCTATCAGACGCGCCAGAGCCCCTTTTGTCAGGCGATTGGCGCTGCGCGCCGCCTGATCCATCACGCCCTCAGGCGTAACCAGAACCACAACATGGCCCGTCATCCCGGACAGTTCCTTGGGGTCGTAGTCGGCAAAGCGGATGGCGGGCAAAGTGCTCATGTCTGTGGGCTCCTGTCGGGGAAAAATATTGTGCTGTTTAGTCAACAGGTAACTTGCAGATCGCGCAATGGCTAGTCCCCATGCACAGCACAGGTTTACACCTTTGGTCTATTCCTGAGCCTGATCGCGCTTACAGCACAGATTGCAGTTTTCCCCGGGGAACAAATCCTCTAGGATCAGGAAAAACAATACAGACAGGTCTGGGGGGATCGGGTGTCACGCTTCGACAGATATGTCCTGTCGCAATATCTGCTGTTTTTCGGCTTCTTTGCGCTTATTCTTGTTGCTGTCTTTTGGGTGAACCGGGCGGTGGTGCTGTTTGACCGATTGATCGGCGACGGCCAGTCCGCCTTTGTCTTCCTGGAATTCACCGCCCTCGCTCTGCCGAACCTCATCCGTATGGTTCTGCCTGTGGCTGTCTTTGCCTCCGCCGTCTGGGTGACCAACCGGCTGCAGAGCGAAAGTGAGCTGACGGTTTTGCGGGCGACGGGCACCAGCCCCTGGCAAATGGCGCGCCCCGCGCTTGCCTTTGGGGTGATTACCGCCTTGATGATGTCCGCGCTCACCCATTTTCTGCTGCCCAATTCGATCAGCCAGCTGGCGCTGCGTGAGCAGGAAGTCTCGCGCAATCTGACCGCCAAACTGCTGACCGAGGGCAATTTTCTGCACCCCACCAAGGGCGTAACATTTTTCATCCGCCAGATCGACAGTGATGGCACCCTGAACGATGTGTTCTTGTCGGACCGGCGCGACCCAAATCACAGCCTGACCTACACTGGCACCCGTGCGTTTCTGGTGCGTGACGCGGAGAAGACCCATCTCATCATGGTCAATGGCATGGCGCAGCGTCTGGACAAGCTGACCAACCGCTTGTCGACGACCAATTTTTCCGATTTCTCCTATGACATCAGTTCTCTGGCAAACAAATCCACAACCAGCAGCCGCAACATTCGTGCCATTTCAAGCCGTGAGCTGGTCCTGAACCGCAGCGAAATCACCGCCACCGAAGGATATAGCACCGGAGCGCTGGCTGAAGAGTTTCATCTGCGCTTTGCCCGGGCGCTGGTCTGTGTCGCCGTCGCCCTGATCGGGTTTTCCGCGCTGATGCTTGGGTCTTATTCGCGCTTTGGTGTCTGGCGTCAGGCCATGCTGGCCTTTTTGCTATTGATCCTGGTCGAAGGTCTGCGCGGTGTCGTCTCAGAGCCGGTCTTCAATAACCCGGATCTTTGGCCGCTCATCTACCTGCCGGCTGTGATCGGTCTGGCCATTGCGGCTGGATTTTTGCAACTGGCTGCCCGGCCACCGGTGGCGCGCGCGCGCCGCACGCGTGATGTGGCACAGCCTAAACAGGAGGCCGGATCTTGACGCTTGATCTGTATTATGCCCGTCGCTTCCTGCAATGGTTTGCCGTTATCTGCGGCGTGTTGATGACACTGGTCATTCTGATCGACCTCAACGAGCAAATCCGCCGCTTTGATGCCTTTGACATCAGCGCAGGCCAGCTGGTGGGGTTGACCTTGCTCAACGCGCCCGCCGCCCTGAACGAGTTTTTGCCGCTGATCATGATCCTCACCACCATCGTGTTGTTTGTCGGTCTGGCCCGCAGCAGTGAATTGGTGGTCACCCGCGCGATTGGGCGCTCGGGCATCCGCGCCCTGGCGGCGCCGGTACTGATGGCAGGGCTGCTTGGCCTGTTGGCGGTGAGCACGCTGAACCCGATCGTTGCCGCAACCACAAACCGCTATAAGACCCTTGCCGAGACCTACCGCACTGGCGGGCCCTCGGCGCTGTCGCTGTCTGGTGAAGGGCTGTGGCTGCGTCAGGGCAGTCCAAATGGGCAGTCAGTTATTCACGCGGCGTCCTATGGCGGCGGGCGCGATGACATTACCCTCTATGACGTGACCATTTTGACCTATGCTCCGGACGGCGGACCTATCCGTCGCATTATTGCTGAAAGCGCGAAACTGGACGGAGAGGAGTGGCTGTTGCACAGCGCCAAGGCCTGGCATCTAACAGCCGGCCTCAACCCTGAAAAATCCGCCGCGTTTCATGACAGCCTGCGCCTACCCACAACGCTTACGCAGGACCGCATCAGAGACCGGCTTGGCTCGGCCGATGGTATTTCAATCTATGATCTGCCCACCACCATTCGCGATCTCGCCGAAGCTGGGTTTTCCACCAAACGCTATCAGGTCTGGTATCAGGTAGAACTGGCCCGGCCATTGTTTCTGATCGCCATGGTGCTTGTCGGCGCTGCCTTCACCATGCGCCATGCCCGTTTTGGCGGGACAGGGCTTGCTGTGTTGACCGCCGTTTTGCTGGGTTTTGGCCTGTACTTTATTCGAAACTTTGCGCAAATCTTAGGGGAGAACGGCCAAATTCCTGTCGCTCTCGCTGCCTGGGCACCGCCCGCCGCCTCCATTCTGCTGACCATGGGACTGCTTTTACATGCCGAGGACGGATAATATGCGCCGCGCGCTCCTTTTATCAGTGGTTCTGCCCTGGCTGAGCCTCGCCAGCCCGCTCGTCGCACAAGAGATGCCAGCTGCCCCTGGGGCCGAGCAGCCTGCCGTTCTGGTGGCCGATCAACTATTCATCACCCCGGATCGTCGCCTCATCGCCGAAGGCAATGTCGAGGCCTTTCAAGGCGATGTCCGCTTGCAGGCGCAAAAAATCACCTTTGAGCAAAGCAGCGGCCAGCTACAAATCGAAGGCCCCATCCGCATTGATCAGGGCGGCGAGATAACCATTCTTGCCAATGCGGCGGAAATGGACCGGACCCTTAGTGACGGGCTGCTGACGGGCGCGCGTATGGTCTTCCAGCAGCAATTGCAGCTGGCCTCACTGCAAATGACCCGGGTGGGTGGACGCTACACGCAGCTGTACAAAACCTCCGTAACCTCCTGCCATGTCTGCGAAGATGGCAAGCCGCCGCTCTGGCAAATCCGGGCCGAACGCGTCATTCACGACCAGGTAGAGCAACAGCTCTATTTTGAGAACGCCCAGGTCAGGATCCTGGACGTGCCAGTGTTTTATTTTCCGGCCGTGCGGCTACCCGATCCCACTCTGAACCGCACAAGTGGCTTTTTGGTGCCCTCAACCCGGACCACCTCAAACCTGGGAACCGGGGTCAAGGTACCCTATTTCTTTACCCTCGGAGAGAGCCGCGACCTCACGCTTGCCCCCTATATTTCCGGCAGCACCCGCACCCTGGACGCCCGGTTTCGCCAGGCCTTTCGCCATGGGGATATTGAGCTGAATGGCGCCTTCACCCGGGATGATTTGCAGCCCGATGAAGACCGCGGCTATCTGTTTGCAGAAGGGCAGTTTGATCTGGGGCGCGACTTTCAGCTCGAGTTCGACATAAAAACGGTCTCGGACAATGCCTATATCGCCGACTACAGCCTGCCCGACCTTGACCGTCTGCGTTCAGAAGTGACCCTCACCAAAGCCGCGCGCGACAGCCTGTTGCGTGCAGCTTTGACCAACTTCAAAACCCTGCGCGACAGCGAACAGCAGGACCTGATCCCATCGAACATCGGCGAGGTCTACTACCAGAAACGCTATTTCCCCACGTCGGTTGGCGGCGAGACCCGCATGACCCTTGAGGCGCATGGCCATAACCGTACCTCTGGCGTTGAGGGCAATCAGACCACAGCCAATGGCCGCGACCAAGGGCGGCTCACGGCAGACGTAGACTGGCGGCGCAGCTGGCGTATGGCAAGTGGACTACAGATCAAATGGGAACTTGGCGCTGCGGTTGACGGCTTTAGCACCTATGACGATTCCTACTATTCACAGCGCAGCTCACGTCTGACTCCGCGTTCGGCGCTGACCCTGAACCTGCCGATGTCAAAGGTCGACGGCAGTGGTGCTACCCAGTTTTTCGAACCCCTCGTGCAGCTGGGCTGGAGCCGCGTGATCGGCGATGACGCCGCCCGCGACGAAAGCAATTTTGTCGAATTTGACCAGGGCAACCTGCTTTCGCTCTCGCGCTTTCCGGCCTCGGATGCCCGCGAAGACGGGCTGAGCCTGGCCTATGGCTTTAACTGGGCCCGCTATACAAAAAGTGGCTGGCAAGCCTATGCCACAGTCGGCCAGGTGTTGCGCCAGGATGCCGACAGCCGTTTCACCAAAAGCTCTGGTTTGGGCGGGACATCCTCGGACCTGCTGCTGGCCGGCCAGTTGAAATTTGGCGACGGCATGGCGCTGACGGCGCGCGGGTTGCTCAACGATTCTTTGAACTTTTCCAAGGCGGAGGTGCGGGGAGACTGGTACCGTGATCAGGTCGCCGTTTCCGGCAGCTATCTCTGGCTCGGCACCGACCCCGACGAGAACCGCAGCGAAGAAACCTCTGAGATCTGGTTCGATGGCTCCTACGAGCTGTCTGCGAGCTGGAAAGCCAGCGCCAATCTGCGCTATGATATCTCGGATGCGCGCGCCACACGGGCGGGTCTTGGCCTAGCCTACAGCAACGAATGCGTGACGGTCGACCTTTCGGTAAACCGTCGCTATACCTCAACAACAAGCGTTGAACCTTCAACGGATTTTGGCTTTACCATCTCCATGAACGGGTTTTCCGTAAACAACGGCAGCAAACAGTACAGGCGATCATGCAGACAATCTTGACCCAAGCCTTCTCCGCTTTCCTGACCCGGAGCCTCTCCACAACGGCCGTGGCCGCGACGCTGGCATTTGCCCTGTCTTCGACGGCGGCACCGCTGGCGGCCCAGGGGCTGTTTTCGCCCGCCGTGACCGTCGATAGTGCCGCGATCACCAATTACGAGTTGCAACAGCGTGCCCTGTTCATGGGTGTCCTGCGCACCCCAGGGAACCCAGAGGTTATGGCGCGCGAAGAGCTGATCAAGGATCGGCTCAAGCTTGCAGCCCTGGCCAAGGTCGGGATCAACCCAAGCGATGAAGACATCACCACCGGCATGACCGAGCTTGCCGGGCGCGCCAACCTGTCGCTCAATGAATTTCTCACGGTGCTCAAGCAAAACGGCATCGAGCCTGAAACCGTCCGCGACTTCACCCGGGTTGGCCTTGGCTGGCGCGAGTATGTGAGCGCAAGGTTTCTGGCACGGGCCCGGCCAACCGAATCCGAAATTGACCGCGCTATGGGTCAGGCGGGCTCTGGCGGGGTGCAGGTTCTGCTATCCGAGCTGATCGTGCCTATCAATGAACAAAACGTCGAACAGGTACAGCAGCTTACTGATCAGGTGGGACAACTGCGCAGCTATGATGCTTTTTCTGCCGCGGCAACACAGTACTCTGCCTCTGACAGCCGCACCCAGGGCGGGCGACTGGCCTGGATGAACCTGACAAAGCTGCCGCCACAATTGCAGCCCGTTGTCCTGGCGCTGGATCCCGGTGAGATCACCGAGCCCCTGCCGCTGCAGGGGGCCGTGGCCATGTTCCAGATGCGGGGCGTGCGCGAAGTCACCGGCAGCAGCCAGCGCTTTGCCGCGATTGAATATGCTGCCTACTACATCCCCGGTGGCCGCAGTGCCGAGGCCTTGGCCGAAGGGCGCCGCATCGCCAACACGCTGGACAGCTGTGACGATCTTTACGGGCTGGCCAAGGGGCAGGACCTGGGCGTTCTTGACCGCAAGAGCCTGGTGCCCGCCGAGATTCCGCAGGATATCGCGATTGAGCTGGCCAAACTGGATCCAAATGAGACCTCTCTCACCCTGACGCGCAATCAGGGCCAGACCCTGATGCTGCTGATGCTCTGTGGCCGGACTGCCGAGCTGGGCGAAGGCGAGAGCCGGGAAACCGTGGCCAATGCCCTGACGCAGCAGCGTCTTGCCTCCTTTTCGGACAGCTACCTCGAACAACTGCGGGCCGACGCCCAGATCATTGAAAAATGACCTCTGTTTTCCGGCCCATTGCTGTCAGCTGTGGAGAGCCCGCCGGGATCGGACCAGAGATTGCCGCCAAGGCATGGCAGTTCCTGAAAGAGAGCTGCCCGTTTTTTTGGATCGGTGACCCGCGACATCTGCCGACAGGGCTGCCAACGGCCCTGATCAAACACCCGACAGAGGTGCAGCAGCTCTGCGCACGCGCCTTGCCGGTTTTGCCGCTGGAGTTTGCTGGCAACACAGTAAAAGGCCGCGCCGATCCCGCCAATGCCCCCGGAGTTATCAAAGCGATCACGCGCGGCGTGGAGCTGGTGAAATCCGGGCATGCCTCGGCGATCTGCACCGCACCTATCCACAAGAAAGCGCTGATTGACGGCGCACAGTTTGCCTTTCCGGGGCATACTGAATTCCTCGCGCATCTGGCGGGAAAATCCCGCGTAGTGATGATGCTGGCAAGCCCGGCGCTGCGCGTGGTGCCCGCCACCATTCATATTCCGCTGGCCGATGTGCCGCGTGTTCTGACACCGGAACTGCTCACCGAAGTCATCGAGATCACGGCAGAGGGTCTGCGCCGTCAATTTGGCATTTCGCATCCGCGTATTGCCGTGGCTGGGCTTAATCCTCATGCCGGCGAAGGCGGCGCCATGGGGCAGGAAGAACGGCTCTGGATCAATGATCTTGTCTCTGGATGGCAGGCTGCGGACCTCACGCTCACCGGGCCGCATCCGGCAGACACCCTGTTTCACGCGGCAGCCCGGGCGCGCTATGATGCCGCCATCTGCATGTATCACGACCAGGCGCTGATCCCGATCAAGACGCTGGATTTTGATCATGGTGTCAACGTGACCCTGGGGCTGCCCTTTATCCGCACATCGCCAGACCACGGCACTGCCTTTGATATCGCCGGTGCCGACCGCGCCAACCCCTCCAGCCTGATCGAGGCTTTGAAGCTGGCGCAACGTATGGCGCAGGACACGGCCAAAAGCGCGGTCTCTGCCCCTTGACCCAGCCCCTCCCGGATCCTATCCCGGCTCAACCTTTTCTTTGACCGGCGCCCCATCTGGTCGCGCGCCCAGGAACACACTGACATGAGCGCCATCGACAGCCTGCCTCCCCTGCGTGAAGTGATCGAGACCCACCAGCTTTTGGCCCGCAAATCTCTGGGTCAGAACTTTTTGCTGGACCTGAACCTCACCTCCAAGATCGCCCGCCAGGCAGGGGATCTCACCGAATGCGATGTTCTTGAAATCGGCCCCGGCCCCGGTGGCCTGACCCGGGGGCTGCTGGCTGAGGGCGCGCGGAGGGTGCTGGCAGTGGAAAAAGACAGCCGCTGCATGCCTGCCCTGGCCGAAATTGCCGCAGCCTATCCCGGCCGCCTTGAGCTGATCAATGGCGACGCACTGGAGGTCGACGCTCTCGCTCATCTGACCCCACCTGTACGGGTCGCGGCCAACCTGCCCTATAATGTCGGCACAGAACTGTTGGTGCGCTGGCTCACGCCAAAGGAATGGCCCCCCTTCTGGCAAAGCCTGACATTGATGTTTCAGCGCGAGGTGGCCGAGCGCATCGTGGCGCAGCCGGGGAGCAAAGCCTATGGGCGCCTTGCGCTGCTGGCACAGTGGCGCGCCGAGGCCAATATCGTGCTGTCGCTGCCCCCCGAAGCCTTTAGCCCGCCGCCAAAAGTCCACAGTGCGGTGGTTCATCTGACCGCGCTAGCAGAACCGCGCTTTCCTGCGGATGCAGCGACCCTGTCCCGCGTTGTCGCTGCTGGTTTCAATCAGCGGCGCAAGATGCTGCGCGCCAGCCTGAAAGGGGTTGCACCGGGGATCGAGGACCATCTAAAGGCCGCAGGCATTGCGCCAACAGAGCGCGCCGAACGAGTCAGCCTGGAGGAATTCTGCGCGCTTGCCCGCAGCATCAAACCACTGGAGTAGTCTGCGGCGTTTTACGGCGATCTGCGGCCAAAGTGATCGGTGCGCGTCCCTGCCCCAGCAGCACAGGCCAGCAGCACGGGCCGGTCGCACGGGCCGGTCGCACAGGCCGGTCGCACAGATAGCGACACAAAAAAACCGGCGTCAAATGGCGCCGGTTTTTTCAGTCTGATCTTTCCAGAAAGGCCTTATTCTGCGGCCTCTGGCGCGCCTTCAGCTTTTGGCTTTGGCTTCGCTCTGGCGCGCGGGGCGCGT
Organism: Phaeobacter sp. SH40; assembly: GCA_965641885.1. Lineage (GTDB taxonomy): Bacteria > Pseudomonadota > Alphaproteobacteria > Rhodobacterales > Rhodobacteraceae > Pseudophaeobacter. The sequence goes on from OZ282574.1 coordinate 2,487,081, forward strand.
TTAGGTTTTGCTTCTTTCGGCGCATCCGTTGCATCGGGAGCGCCTGCCGCCTCAGCGGGCATCGCGGCAGCACCCTCTACAGGCTTCGCTGCAGGTTTACGCGGGCGAGGTTTACGGGAAACCGGCTTTTTCGCCTGATGCGCTGGCTCCTGGCCGTTACTTTCAGGGGTTTCAACCAGACCACTTCCCTCGCGGGATGTTGCGCTCGCCGCGTCGCGCGGATCAAGCACCTCAGGTTGAGGCGCATTGGCCAGATCCTGCTGCGGTGCCGCATCCGAAGTCTGTTGCGGAGACGGCTGAGGCTGTTCAGAGTGTGACGACCCCCGCTGCCCTGATGCTCCCGCCTGTGACGCCGTTTGTGATCCCGCCTGGTTGGGGGACACCTCACGCTCCTGACGCTCAGAGCGTTCGCGGTCGCGATCTGCCTGACGTTCACGGTTTTGCCGTTCCTGATCCTCGCGGCGCGCATCGATTTCGCGCTGTGCCTCATTCAGCAACCGCAGATAATGCTCGGCGTGCTGCTGAAAGTTTTCCGCAGCGACACGGTCATTGCTCAGCTGCGCATCTCGCGTCAGCTGATTATATTTATCAATGATCTGTTGCGGCGTGCCGCGCACCTTGCCCTCTGGGCCGGAGCTATCGAACACGCGATTAACAACATTGACCCCATTGGGGCGGTTCCGGTTCGACTTGGAACGCGAACGTGATTTTGACGATCTCATATGCCTAACGTCAGCCTTAATTTCATGTGTCATGGATCCAATTCAGCGCATCCTTGCGCCGGATGATCGACTATTTTGGGCTTAATGTCGCTGGGAGGTAGAGAAACCTCGCCTGTCGTGAGCGACCCTTTTGAGTAACCATTTTCTATGCGCCCAGACAAGGGGCACATTTCATATTTGCCATTTTTTCTTTCAAAAACAAAAATATTTGCCAGAATCTGGCATCATTTTGATCTTTCAGGATACGGAATGGGCCAAAACCACACGATCACGACCATCAAGATCCTGCAAAACACGAATGTCTTGCAGTCCTGCCTCCAGAAGCAGCGCGCTCACCGCCTGCCCCTGCGTCGGGCCGATCTCAAGGCAGAGACGCCCCTGCGGCCGCAAGTGCGACGCAACCCCTGCTGCGATTGCGCGATATGCGCTCAAACCATCAGCACCATCGGTCAGCGCCATGCTCGGCTCATGGCTGCGCACCTCAGGGGCCAGCCCCTGCATTTCCGCCAGGGCAATATAGGGAGGATTGGCCGTGATCAGATCAAATTGTCCCGTGACGTTTGAAAACCAGTCCGACTTCTGAATATCAATGCGGGCCTCTACCCGGTGCAAAACGGCATTGGCACTGGCCTGCAGGCAGGCAGCCTCGCTCAGATCGACACCCAACCCCGAGGCATTTGGCGTCTCTGCCAGAAGCGTTACCAAAATGCAGCCGGACCCAAGGCCAAGGTCCAGAACGCGCTCAAAGGGCTGCGACAGGGCGGCCTCAATCAGCGTTTCTGTTTCCGGCCGGGGATCCAACACATCTTTGGAAACTTTAAAACGGCGGCCATAAAATTCCCGCTCTCCGATCAGATGTGACACCGGCACCCTAACCGCGCGCAACGAGATCAGTTGCTCATAGCGCTCAGCGACCTCTGGCTCCAGATCCTCTGGGGCGATCAGGGTAACGCGACTGGCCTCGATGCGGGCGGCATGGGCCAGCAGAACACGGGCGTCTCGGGCGGGGTCGGCAACACCGGCGGCCCGCAGCCGCGCGGCCGCGGAGGCCATGGCCAATGCCGCGGTCCCCCCTGGGGAGGTGGAAGGACGCTGGCTCATTGTCCCATCTCTGCCAAAAGCCGGGCCTGGTTGTCCGCAGTCAACGCATCGATGATCTCATCCAGATCGCCTTGCAAAATTTGATCCAGTTTATAAAGCGTCAGGTTTATCCGGTGATCAGACATCCTGCCCTGCGGAAAATTATAGGTGCGGATGCGTTCCGAGCGATCCCCAGAGCCCACCTGACTGGCCCGGTCCGCCGAGCGCTCGCCATCAATGCGCTGGCGCTCAAGATCATACAGCCGGCTGCGCAGAACCTGCATGGCGATTTCGCGGTTCCGGTGCTGGGATTTCTCGGCACTGACCACCATGACCCCGGTGGGAATGTGGGTAATGCGCACCGCCGAATCTGTGGTGTTTACGTGCTGACCACCAGCGCCTGAGGCGCGCATGGTATCAATGCGAATATCTGAGGGGTCGATCTTGATATCCACATCTTGTGCCTCGGGAAGAACCGCCACGGTGGCGGCCGATGTGTGGATACGCCCACCGCTCTCGGTGACGGGAACCCGCTGCACCCGGTGCACACCGCTCTCATATTTCATGCGGGCAAAGACGTTGTCGCCCTTGATATGGGCCACCACTTCCTTGATGCCGCCAAGCTCGGTTGCCTGCTCTTCGATGATCTCGAATTTCCAGCCGCGCGCCTCGGCATAGCGCTGGTACATCCGCAACAGATCAGCGGCAAACAAAGCCGCCTCATCGCCGCCGGTGCCGGGGCGGATCTCAAGAATTGCGGGACGGGTATCAGCGGCATCCTTGGGCAGCAGCGCCAGTTGCAGCGCCTGTTCAACCTCTGGCAAAGCCGCCTTCAAAGCCGGAATTTCTTCCTCTGCCAGTTCTTTCATATCCGGGTCAGCCAGCATCGCCTCGGCCTCCGTCAGGTCGCTCAGCAATTGCCTGTAGGCGCTGATCTGGTCAGCGACTGGTTTGATTTCGGAATACTCTCGCGCCAGATTGGCGATCTCACTACCGCTCACCCCCTCAGCCATGGCAGCTTCAAGATACTGGAAACGCTGCAGGATCTGTTCTAACCGCTCTTCGGGGATCATCCGTGCCTCATCGGTTTTGGGGTGTCACTCTGCCGCTTTGGCAGCTCATTGCTTCTGTGATATGCTAGCTCTATGCAACATGCCAGAGCCCTTAGACAAACCCGAGCCCTTATCGCATTCGTGCTGGTCGCCACAGCCTGCAGTACGAGCTGGCCTGCCCTAGCCGATGTCGTCGGCCCTGGCGGCAAGGTGCTCGATTGCTACTGCACCGACAAAACTGGCACCCGGGTAGAACTGGGAGAGCTGCGCTGCCTGGACGTTGATGGGAGACAATTCATGGCGCAGTGTCAAATGTCACTCAACGTGCCGATGTGGCGTGAGGTGCAGGCAAATTGCCTGTCAGCCCGCCTTGACCTCACAGAGGCACCGCATCAACTTCCTGCGCTCTGACACAGACTCCATCTCTCGACCTAGAACTGTGGAGAGCGAGAGCACACTCCAGGTTACCTGAACAGTGGTCTGAGTTGGCATCCAATGCCAGCCTTTGCGCCTGTCATGCAGTCTTGTACGCGTTATTCAGGCACGCAGGCGTTATTCAGGTGCCTTGGGCATCTGCGACAGCCAGCGGTCAATACGCGCCTTGTTGACGCCAAGATCAGAGCGGCCAAAGCGCAGCCGTGCATAGACCTTTAGCAGATCGCCATCCTGTCGCGCGGTGGTGTAGTCGGGAAAACCAACGACTTTGGTCCGGGTCACATAGGTTGCCATGCCATCCTCGACAGAGCCGGCCAGCAGCTTGGTACGTGGCGCGGATGTGGCAATCTGGTTAAACTGCTGCAGCGCATCAGGTCCTGCGCGCACCACCTTGAAGACGCCCCCCCGGAACGCTTTGTCCTCAGACAATTCTGGCTGGGTGTTCCAGTCAAAGGGATCCACAGGCGCCAATCTGATAAAGCCAACAACAACAACACATGCGGCCAGCAGAACCCAAACAAAAACCATGACTTTCCCCATTTTTGATCTGCCCTCTAGCCTGCTCAGGTGGGGCCACCCTGCCGGATGCCCCTAACATGAGCTTAGCGTGACTTAACGCCGGGAAGAACGCACAACATCTCATATAGTAAATTAGCCGCAGTCAGTGCTGTGTTGCCCGAGGGATCATAAGGCGGAGACACCTCGACGAGATCACATCCGACGATATTCAGCCCCTTCATTGCACGGATCAGCTCCAGCGCCTGCGGCGTGGTGAGCCCGCCAATCTCTGGCGTACCGGTACCGGGCGCATAGGCTGGATCCAGACTGTCGATATCATAGGAAATATAGACCGGGCGATTGCCGATATCGCGGCGGATTTCAGCGCCCATATTGTGCAGAGATCGTCCCCAAAGCTCTTGCGCCGGGAAATGCTGAAAGCCCCATCCCTGGGCCTCGGTGAAATCATCAGCCCCGTAGCCGGTGCCGCGAATGCCAATCTGGTAAGTCTTGTCGGCGACCAGCAGACCCTCTTCATAGGCGCGGCGAAACACAGTGCCATGGGTTTCTTTTTCGCCAAACATGTCGTCATTCACATCCGCATGCGCATCCACATGCACCAGCGCGACAGGGCCATATTTGGCGGCGATTGCGCGCAGGATCGGCAGGGTGATCGAATGGTCGCCGCCCATTGCCATAGGGATCACACCGCCCGACAGGATCGCCTGATAGCTCTCCTCAACAATGCGCAGTGATTCCTTAAGCGAGAACGTGTTGATCGCCAGATCGCCAATATCGCCGGCATTCAGGCTGTCAAACGGCGCTGCTCCAGTTGCCATATTATAGGGCCGCAGCATGGCGCTTTCGGCACGAATTTGCTTGGGGCCGAAACGGGTGCCCGAACGCCAGGATGTCCCGATATCCAAGGGTATCCCCAGAAAGGCCACATCCAGCCCCTCAAGCGAAGTTGCCTGCGGCAGGCGCATAAAAGTGCTTGGGCCGGAAAACCGGGCCAGATCATTGCCACTAATCGGTTGATTAAACTCAGCCATTGTCTCTCATATTCCAGCCCAGAAGGCAGATAATTTCCATTGCCACATGCGCGCCTGCTATTGCAGTTGCCCCTGTGGTGTCAAAGGGAGGCGAAACCTCCACCACGTCCCCGCCCTTGATATTGATACCTTTGATGTCGCGCAAGATGCGAGCGGCCTGCGCCGAAGTCAGCCCGCCCCAGACCGGCGTGCCGGTGCCCGGCGCATAGGCCGGGTCCAGCGCGTCGATATCAAAGGTGAGGTAGGTGGGGCGATCTCCAAGGATTGATTTGATGCGCCGGGCGGTCTCGACTGCGCCGATCTCATGCACGGTGGCTGCATCAATGATATTGACACCCAGCGTGTCCTCGTTGGTGGTGCGAATGCCAACCTGCACCGAGGTGGCAGGGTCAACAATTCCCGATTTTACCGCCTTGTAAAACATCGTACCATGATCAACGCGGCTAAAGTCGTCATCCTGCCAGGTATCGGTATGGGCATCAAACTGTAGCAGCGAGATCGGGCCGTATTTTTCGGCATAGGCCTTGAGGATCGGAAAGCTGATATAGTGGTCGCCGCCCAGGGTCACCGAGGCGGTGTCCGTGGCCAGAATTCCGCGAATATGATCACGCAGAGTATCAGGAAAGGCCGGGATGTTGGCATAATCAAAAGCCAGATCGCCGTAATCCACGATAGCCAGCTCGCTCAAGGGGTCATACCCCCAGCCATAGGGGGCGTCGGGGCTTTGCAGCGCCGAGGCTTCGCGGATGGCCCGTGGTCCCAGACGGGTGCCGGGTCGGTTGGTGACAGCCTGATCAAAGGGCACGCCAGTGACGGCAATATCCGCATGTGTCAGGTCTTTGCTATAGCGCCTGCGCAAAAAGGACAGCGCACCGCCAAAGGTATTTTCAAAGCTGTGACCTTTCAGATCCTCTCGCGTGAAAGCGTGATCGACCTGCGTTTTTGCGTCTTCCAGTGCCATGCAACCCTCGTTCCCTTTTTGCCCAAGCCGCGCTTGTATTAACGCCCGTCTTTACATGTGTGGCGGCCCATCGCCGGGCCACCAATCTGACAATATGATCATTTTATTGCCGCAGGGAATAGACCCTACTGAGGCCTCTTGTCACCTTCCTTTAGGCAAGCGGCTGCGCCCGTTCCACAAGGCGGGCAAAAAACGAGGCACCAATGGGAGAGATGTCATCGTTGAAATTGTATTTTGGGTGATGCAGTCCCGCGCTCTCTCCCTGCCCCAAAAACAGATAGGCACCGGGACGGGCGTTCAGCATATATGAGAAATCTTCGGCGCCCATTTCACGCCCTCCATCCGCTTCTACATTTTCAGCCCCCGAAATCTCAGCCGCCACATCCACGGCAAACCCAGATTTCTCTGCGTCATTGATGGTCGCGGGGTAGCCGATCTCATAGTCAAGCTTTGCGGTGACGCCATAGCTGGCCGCCTGCCCTGCTATGATCTCTTGCATGCGGCGCATCACCATGGCCTGCACTTCGGGATTAAAGGTACGCACCGTGCCGTTGATATAGGCGGTATCCGGGATCACATTGTCCACTGTGCCAGTGTGGATTTGCGTCACCGAGACCACCAGATCCTCTAACGTGTGATGGTTGCGGCTGATGATGGTCTGGATCGCCTGAGCAATGCCACAGGCGGCCATCACCGGGTCACGGGTCTCATGCGGCATCGCGCCATGCCCGCCAACCCCCTGAATATGAATGTGAAACGTATCCACAGCCGCCATCAATGCACCCGGAGAGGTCAAAAAGGCGCCAACCGGCAGGCCCGGTGAGTTATGCAGCGCATAGACCTGCGAGATATCAAACTGCCCCATGATGCCTTCCTCGACCATGATGCGCGCGCCGCCAATGGCCTCTTCGGCGGGCTGAAAGATCAGCGCCACCCGGCCCGAGAAGTTGCGCGTCTCTGCCAGATATTTCGCCGCCCCCAGCAACATCGTGGTGTGGCCGTCATGGCCGCAGGCATGCATGTTTCCCGCGTGTTGCGAGGCATAATCGACGCCGGTTTCTTCTGGGATCGGCAGCGCATCCATATCGGCGCGCAGCCCAATGGTAGGCCCCTCGGCCTGTCCGTTGATGATCGCAACCATGCCGCTGGTGGCAATGCCTTCGTGCAGCTCATCAACTCCAATCTCGCGCAGGCGCTCCGCCACATAGGCGGATGTCTTGGGCAGATCGAGCGCCAGTTCGGGGATTTGGTGCAGATGCTGACGCCAGATCTTCATCTCGGTGGCGTAATCAGCAATGCGGTTCACAACCGGCATGGGGTGGACTCCTGTGTCAGACTCGGGATTGATGCATCTGACACTGGAACAAGAGCCGCTGCAATGCCTGACACACGCCCGCCGACCCCTTATGACCCTGCGCTGATCCATGATGAAAGCGCTGGAATTGAACGCCTTTTGGAGATCATGCAAGCCCTGCGGGATCCGGAACACGGCTGCCCCTGGGATATCGACCAAAATTTCAGCACCATCGCGCCCTATACCATTGAAGAGGCCTATGAGGTCGCCGATGCCATTGAGCGCAACGCCTGGGACGAGCTAAAAGGCGAGCTTGGGGATCTGCTGTTCCAGTCGGTCTTTCACGCCCAGATGGCGGCCGAGGCCGGGCATTTCACCTTTCAGGATGTGGTCACCACCATGTCCAACAAGATGGTCTCGCGCCATCCCCATGTATTTGGCGACGAGAGCCGCAACAAAAGCGCCGAACAGCAGACCGCAGACTGGGAGGCGATCAAAGCCGCCGAGCGCGCAGGCAAACAGGAAACAGGCTCGCTGGATGGTGTGGCCGTTGGACTGCCCGCCCTGTTGCGGGCTTACAAGCTGCAAAAGCGCGCAGCCCGCGTCGGTTTTGACTGGCCGGTGGTTGACGAGGTCATTGCCAAGATCGCCGAGGAAAGCGCCGAACTGGTCGAGGCTCGCAATACGCTGACCCAGGTTGAGGTCGAGGAGGAATTTGGCGATCTGATGTTTGTCATGGCCAATCTCGGCCGCCATCTGGGGGTTGAGCCCGAAGCCGCCCTGCGTAAGGCCAATGCAAAATTCATCCGCCGCTTTGAAGGTGTCGAGGCCAAGCTGGGCGCGCGCGGTAAAACCCCGCAAGACAGTGATCTCGCCGAGATGGATGCGCTTTGGGATGAGGTCAAACGCGACGAGCGCGGCCAAAGCTAGCCCCCTGCTCCCGGTTACTCCCGGTGCCGCATCTCAACACGGCGCTCCTCGCCTGCTGGACAATCCCTGACGAGACTGCAAGGCTTGTCGCTAGAAATTTTAGGACCCCCAATGACCAACCCGACTGCCCGCAAAGTGATCATCGACACAGACCCCGGCCAGGATGATGCCGTCGCCATCCTGCTGGCGCTGGCCAGTCCGGAAGAGATCGACCTGCTGGGGATCACCTGCGTGGCCGGCAACGTGCCGCTGTCACGCACCGAGGCCAACGCCCGCATCATCTGCGAGGTGGCGGGACGCCGCGATATCAAAGTCTTTGCCGGCCGCGCCGGCCCCCTGTCGCGCGCCCTGGTTACGGCCGAACAGGTGCACGGCAAGACCGGGCTGGACGGGCCGGAATTGTTTGAGCCCGCACTAATGCTGCAGCAGCAAAACGGTGTCGATTTTATCATCGACACCCTGCGCTCTGAAGCGCCCGGTACCGTAACCCTGTGCCCGCTAGGCCCCCTTAGCAATATCGCCGCCGCCTTTCAGGCTGCCCCCGACATCATAGAGCGGGTGCAAGAGATCGTTTTAATGGGGGGCGCCTATTTTGAGGTCGGCAACATCACGCCCGCGGCCGAGTTCAACATCTACGTTGATCCGGAAGCCGCTGATATAGTTATGAAATCCGGCATCAAAATCACTATGATGCCGCTGGATGTTACCCATAAGGCGCTGACCACCAGACCGCGCATCGAAGCATTGCGGGCGCTGAACAACCGCGCCGGGCCTTTCACCGCCGAGATGCTCGATTTCTTTGAGCGCTTTGACATGGCAAAATATGGCTCTGACGGCGGGCCACTGCATGACCCCTGTGTCATCGCCTATCTGATCCAGCCAGAGCTGTTCTCGGGGCGTCATATCAATGTCGAGGTAGAGACCCAGTCCGAGCTGACCCTTGGCATGACCGTGGCCGATTGGTGGGGGGTCACCGACCGGGCGGCAAATGCGCTGTTTATGGCGGATATTGACGCTGATGGCTTCTTCAGCCTCATCACCCAACGTCTGGCCCGGCTATGACGGCCGCCCTGCATCTGGCCCGCCCCGAGCATCTGGACAAGCTGCTCACCCTGGTTGAGGCCTTTCATCTTGAGCAAGGTCTTGAGACCAGCGCTGAGCATCGCCGTGCCGGAATAGAGCCGCTGCTGCAGGGCATCCCTTATGGCGCAGTCTATATCATTGGCCCGACACGGGCACCAATTGGCTATATCGTGGTCACCTTTGGCTGGTCCGTAGAGTTTGGCGGCATGGATGGCTTTGTTGATGAGATCTATATCCGCCCCCCCGTCCGGGGCCGCGGCCTTGCCACCGAGGTCTTGATCGAGCTGCCAAAGACCCTGGCCCAGGCGGGCATCAAGGCACTGCATCTTGAGGTCGACCGCGACAATGCGCAGGCCCAAAGGCTGTATCAGCGCGCCCGTTTCGAGCCTCGTGACAGATACATGCTGATGACGAAGATCCTGTAGGCAGCTAAGTTTTCTCAGCTCAAAGCAGCAGATGCCGCCCCTGTGTCTGGTTTTACAGGGGGCTGGTTCCAAAGGGGGCTGATCTCAAGAAACCCGTCCCACCGGCAAAATATCTGGCTGCGCTGCCACAGCGCAAAAAAACAGGGGCAGCCCGCGCTGGACTGCCCCCTTTTCAAAATTCTTTATGCCTGCTCTCTTATCCCTTGAGGATAGAGCGACCCGCGTATTCCGCCACTTCACCCAGCACTTCTTCGATACGGATCAGCTGGTTGTATTTCGCCAGACGGTCAGAGCGCGCCAGCGAGCCGGTTTTGATCTGACCGCAGTTGGTCGCAACCGCGAGATCGGCAATGGTGGCATCCTCGGTCTCGCCCGAGCGGTGCGACATCACATTGGTGAAGCCAGCGCGATGCGCCATATCAACCGCTTGCAGCGTCTCGGTCAGGGTGCCGATCTGGTTTACTTTAACCAGCATAGAGTTGGCACTGCCGAGCTTGATGCCTTCGGCCAGACGCGCCGGGTTGGTGACAAAGAGATCGTCGCCCACCAGTTGCACCTTGTCGCCGATGGCGTCGGTCAGTGCCTTCCAGCCGTCCCAGTCGTCTTCGCCCATGCCGTCCTCGATCGAGATGATTGGGTAGTCGTTCACCAGCGCTGCGAGATAGTCGACATTCTCGCCAGACGACAGCACCTTGCCCTCGCCTGAGAGCACGTATTTGCCGTCCTTGTAGTATTCGGTCGCAGCGCAATCCAGCGCCAGATAGATTTCCTCGCCGGGGCGATAGCCTGCCTTTTCAATTGACTTCAGAATGAAATCAAGCGCTTCGCGGGTCGAGGCGATGTTGGGCGCAAAGCCCCCTTCGTCGCCAATACCGGTGGAAAGGCCTGCCGCCGAGAGCTCTTTTTTCAGCGTGTGGAAGACTTCAGCGCCCATGCGGACCGCATCGCGAATATTGTCAGCCGCGACCGGCATAATCATGAATTCCTGGATGTCGATGGGGTTGTCAGCGTGCTCACCGCCATTGATGATATTCATCATCGGCACTGGCAGCATGCGCGCCGAGGTGCCGCCCACATAGCGAAACAGCGGCTGGGTGGTGAAATCGGCAGCCGCCTTGGCCACCGCCAGCGACACACCCAGAATCGCGTTGGCCCCAAGACGGGCCTTGTTGGCTGTGCCGTCGAGCTCGATCATGGCGCCATCAATTGCAACCTGCTCGGTGGCGTCAAAGCCCACCAGTTCTTCGGCGATCTCACCGTTAACGGCGGCGACGGCTTCCAGCACGCCCTTGCCAAGGTAGCGGTCTTTGTCGCCATCGCGGCGCTCGACTGCCTCATGGGCACCGGTAGAGGCACCAGAGGGCACAGCAGCGCGGCCCATGGTGCCGTCTTCAAGGATCACGTCGACCTCAACCGTCGGGTTGCCCCGGCTGTCGAGGATTTCGCGGGCGTGAATGTCGATAATCGTGCTCATTTGGACGGTCCCTGACTGTAACAAAAGATGTCTGCGTCATAGCAGCCAAGGGCGAAATGTAAACAGGGATCGTTATCGCTAACAGCACATATTTCACACGGTTAGGGCTAACATTTCACTGTTTGCGCCAACGGTATCGATGTCGAAATCGGCCCCAGGCGCCCCCGGCCACCCCAAGCCGCTGCTGAATTAGCAGGCTTCAGCGCGCAGGCCTTTGGCCTCGTGCGCAAGACGCATTTCCAGGCGTGCCAGGCGGCGTTCGCGCACAAAGGTGTAAAGACCAGAGCCAATGATCAGCGCAGCGCCCCCCAGGGTCAGCGCATCCGGCCGCTCGCCAAAGACCAGGACCCCGACCAGGATGGAAAACAGCAAGCGGCTGTAGCGAAAGGGCGTGATCGCCGCAGCATCGCCAATACGGGTTGCCAGCACGATGGCATAATAGCCCACGACGCCAAAAACGATTCCCCCCAGCATCATCAGCGCCTGCGACCGATCCACAGCCGTGGCCTCGCCCGAGGTAAAGGCGAGCAGCAGTGCTCCTGCCACAATCATCGAGGCAAAGGCCTGAAAACTGACCACAGCTGACGAGACTGCCGTATCAACCAGACGGGTCAAAAGATCACGCGCCGCCACCATAAGAACTGCAAAGAGGACCAGAAACACCGACGGGTCAAAGCCTTCAAAGCCCGGCCGTACAATCAGCAGAACCCCGACAAAGCCGACGCAGATCGCGCTCCAGCGCCGCCAGCCAACCTGCTCGCCCAGAAACAGAGCCGCCCCCATTGTGATCACCAGCGGCAGCGCCTGAAACACAGCAGCCACAGTAGAAATATCCACCAGTGACAGCGCCGTGGCAAAGGCCATAGCCGCTAGGCCTTCGGCCACCGTGCGCAGCAAGACCACGCCGCGCCAGGCGGCTGGTGCAAAAAGCTTGTCCCCCCTGTAGAGCGCCGCCGCCGCAAACACAGCCCCAGAGCCAATGCCTAGCAGGATCAAAATTTGCCCAACCGGCATCTCCCCCGACAGGCGCTTGATGAACATGTCTTCCATGGTGAAGGCCGCCATCGACACGATAACAAAGAGAATTCCATTGAGATTGTTCACGCGCGCACCTCCAGCAAAAAAGTCCCTGTTGCCTTTAGTGACAAAGGGAAGCCTTGCCTACGGGATGCGACCTGTCTCGCCGTGCTGCAAGTCTCTTTGCGACACAGCACGCCACAACTTGTTCGCTGAAACATCACGGAAATTGATGGGTGAATGCCGCCTATGCCAAACACCCCGGTGCTGGGTCCCTTCGCGACACATGCACGCAGCTAGCCCTTCTCGACAGGATCCTTATCCGAGAGGACCTTATCTACGGAGGCCTTCTTGTTCAGCGGCACACCGTAGAGTTCCAGCTTATGCCCCTTGAGCTGATAGCCCAGTTTTGCGGCGATCCGTTCCTGGAGGGCCTCGATGTCGGGGTCGCAAAACTCGATCACCTCACCGGTGTTGATATCAATCAGGTGATCATGGTGGTCGCGATCCGCATCCTCATAGCGGGCCCGACCATCGCCAAACTCCAGCCTTTCCAGTATGCCGGCTTCCTCAAACAGCTTGACCGTACGATAGACGGTGGCAAGCGAGATCCCGGCATCCAGCGCACTGGCGCGGGCATATAGCTCTTCGACATCAGGATGGTCGGCGCTGCCTTGCAAAGCACGGGCAATCACCCGGCGCTGGCCAGTCATCCGCAGGCCCTTGGCCTCACATCGGGCGATAATCGTCATCACGTTTTGCTTTCCGTCCACTGGTCTGGGTTCACTGGTCTGGGTTACCTGTGTAATCAAACAAAGCGCCGACGAAAACCAAAATTCGCCGCGATCTCCTCATTGACTTTATCCAGAGTTACCCCCATGTGAAGGTCAGGCATACTTCCCTGCCGCGTGAGCAGAGACAGCCCGGACGCACTATGATCGTGCGAAACATCCGATGTCTAGTGAAGTGCCAAGGTTCCCAAAATCACGCGTGGGGCACTCGCAAACCCAGCGGCCTGGCATTCGCCAGCGCCCGTTTGAGGGCTTGCCCCACCAAAAGCCAGCGCGTTGTGCGACTGGCTCACACGGCTTTTGCCTCTGGCACAAAGCCGCGAAAGGACGATACGTGACTGAATTTTCAACAATGGGCCTGCCCGACATCTTGCTGGCTCGTTTGGCTGATATGGGTCTCAATGACCCGACACCGATCCAGGCGCGCGCCATTCCGCATGCCCTGAACGGCGAAGACGTACTGGGCGTGGCCCAGACCGGCACCGGCAAGACCGCCGCCTTTGGCGTGCCTCTGATCGCCCGTATGCTGGACTATGGCCGCAAGCCTGCCGCGCATACTGTGCGCGGTCTGGTTCTGGCCCCAACCCGCGAGCTGGCCAACCAGATCGCCGCTACTCTAAAAGATCTCACCGAAGGCACCCCGATGAAAATCGGTCTGGTAGTTGGCGGTGTGTCGATCAATCCGCAGATCCAGCGGATCTCGCGCGGCACCGATATTCTGGTCGCCACCCCTGGCCGCCTGCTTGACATTCTTGACCGCAAGGCGCTGGATCTTGGCTCCTGCGACTTTCTGGTGCTGGATGAGGCCGACCAGATGTTGGATCTTGGCTTTATCCACGCCCTGCGCAAGATTTCCGCCCTGCTGCCCGTCGAGCGCCAGACCATGCTGTTTTCGGCGACCATGCCAAAACAGATGAACGAAATCGCCAACTCCTACCTCAAACGCCCTGTGCGCATTGAAGTAAACCCTCCCGGCAAGCCCGCCGCCAAGGTGACGCAATCGGTGCATTTCATCGCCAAGGGCGAAAAGCTGAGCCTGTTGAAAGAGCTTTTGGGCGCCCATAAAGATGAGCGTACGCTGGTCTTTGGCCGTACCAAACACGGTATGGAAAAGCTGATGAAAGTGCTGGAGAAATCCGGTTTTGCTGCCGCAGCTATCCATGGCAACAAAAGCCAGGGACAGCGCGAACGCGCCCTTGCGGCGTTCAAATCCGGTCAGATCAAGGTTCTGGTGGCGACAGATGTTGCGGCCCGTGGCCTGGATATCCCGGATGTGAAATACGTCTACAACTACGAGCTGCCCAATGTGGCGGATGCCTATGTGCACCGGATCGGCCGGACGGCCCGCGCCGGTAAAGAAGGCCAGGCCGTGGCCTTTTGCGCACCAGACGAGATGGACGAGCTGAAGGCGATCCAGAAGGTGATGAAGATCACTATTCCAACCGCTTCGGGTACCCCTTGGGAGCCAATGCCCGGCGCGAGTGCACCACGCGGTGGACGTCCCGGAGGCAAACCTGGCGGCAAACCCGGTGGTGGTGGCAACCGGCGTCGTGGCGGTGGCGGCGGTGGTCGTGGCCAGTCTCAGGGTGGCGGCGGCGCGCGTTCGGGTGGCAAGCCCGGCGGCGCATCCAGTGGCCAACGTCGTCAGGCGAACTGAGGTCTCCAGGGGCATAAAGCCTCTGGCAGCATAATCAAAAGAACTGAAATCTGGCGCCCTGCACCTAGCAGAGCGCCTTTTTTGCGACCTGCCGTCAAAAATGCGCTCTGCCCTTGAACACCATAGCCGCAAACGCGCGCAACAGACGTGACCGCGCCCCGCAGGAAACCTGCTTCTAGTCGGCGACCAGATCAGCCCAAATCGGCAAATGATCCGAGGCAATATGGGCTGGCTGTGCCAGGTGCACACCCGAACGCGTTGCCTTGATCCCTTTGCCAAGGGCGATTCGGTCCAATGGAGCCAGAGGTCTGATCGCGGGAAAGCTGGGCTTTGGTGGCAGGAATGTCATGTCAGGGGCAAGGGCACAGAAGCTGGGCTTTACCGCCCAGTCATTAAAATCCCCGGCCCAGACAACCGGCATATCCGCCCAGTCCCGCGTTCTGTTCGCCATGCGCTGCACCTGCTCGCGCCGTGCCCCTGCGGTAAGCCCAAGATGCGCGCCGACAACCCGCAAGGGACCGATCTGGGTCAGAAAACTGGCCCAGACGGCACCGCGCGGCTCAAACCCAGGCAGTGGAATATGGCCCTGGTCCAGAAGCTCGACGCCCTGCCCTTTCCACAAAATTGCGTTGCCATGCCAGCCAAGAGAGCCGGCGCCACCCAGATCCACCGCCTGCCATCCGGCCTCGTTGAGGACAAACTGCGGCAAAGCTGCGGGCCGTGGTGGCAGACGCTTATCTGCTTCTTGCAGCACAACAAGCGCGGCACCGGTCTGGTCAAGCACCTGCAAAATGCGGCGCGGCTTGCGGCGCAGATCAAGCCCAATACATTTCTGGATATTATAACTGGCAAGCCGGAGCGTATTTTCAGACATGAAACATCCCAAGATTTCACTACAGTCGTGCCTCATGGCGCCCCAAAAGGCCACCGCTTCCGTGACCACTATCCTCAGCTCGGTCTGAATTCAGAGCCTAAAGGCCGAGCTCTCCCGCCCGCTCCATTTGCATCAACATGCAACAAGAGTGGATGGGGGTAGCGCCGTGCTTACAGCACGGCGCTACCCCCAACGGGAGGAAGGCTTTTGCAAAAAAGCCAATCGACGGGCGGGAGGACTCCGGTTCAGGAAAATCTCTATCAGGTGCCACAAAACGTTGCCTTAACGACCTCATTCGATGCTGGAGACCGACGCAAATCGCTTTCGTCCTCTTGCGCCGAGAACGGCGTGGCCAAAACTCTGTTCAAGCGCTCAAACAAAGAAAAATCACCGGAAACTGCTGCCGATATCATCTCTTCAATGCGGTGGTTGCGGGGGATGTAGACCGGATTACACCTTTGCATCAGCGCTTCTTCCCCGTGTTCGTTCACCCGTCTTTGCATCCACTGCGCGTGCCAAACGTCATAAACAGTCGGGTCATCAAACTCTTCGCGCGCGCCGCCCTCGCTTAGGGCACGGAAAGTATTGGTGAAATCTGCCCGCCCCTCTGCCATCCGCTGCAACAGGTCAGACACCAGCTCCAGGTCCCCGCTCATAACTGTCGAGAGCCCGATCTTGCGCCGAAAGAGGCGCAGCCACTCTGCCTCTATCAAAGACGGCATGGCATGAATGATCGCAGTGGCTTCCTCAACGGCGGCTTGCGGGTCGTCCAGTTGCTGAATCAACGCTGTGGCCAGCTGGGCCAGATTCCACACCGCGATACTCGGCTGGTTTGAGTAGGCATAGCGGCCCATGCGATCGATAGAGGAAAAAACCTGCTCGGCGCTATAGACATCCATAAAGGCACAGGGGCCATAATCGATGGTCTCGCCAGAAATCGCACAGTTATCTGTATTCATCACACCGTGGATAAAGCCCACTGACATCCAGGCCGCAATCAATCCGGCCTGTGCATCCCGCACCGCGCGCAATAGCCCCATGGGACCCTGCGCCTGGGGGTAGTGCCGCGCAATGGCATAGTTGGTCAGCGTCTTCAGCGCCTCGATCTCTCCGCGCGCCGCAAACAGCTGAAAGGTTCCAACCCGCAGATGGCTGGAGGCGACGCGTGTCAAGACAGCGCCAGGCAGTCCGCCTTCGCGCCACACCGTCTCTCCTGTCGCCACAGCTGCCAGCGCCCTGGTGGTCGGCACACCCAGCGCATGCATGGCTTCGGACACAACATATTCGCGCAGTACAGGCCCCAACCAGGCGCGGCCATCTCCCTGACGGGAATAGGCTGTGCGGCCAGCGCCTTTGAGCTGGATGTCATAGCGCTTGCCATCCGTGCCCAGGACCTCTCCCAACAAGAGCGCACGCCCATCGCCCAACTGCGGGTTGTAGTTGCCAAACTGGTGTCCCGCATAGGCCTGCGCCAAAGGCTCTGCCCCCTGAGGTGTTTGGTTGCCACCAAAAATCTCTGCCATTTCCTGCAGATCGCCAACCCCGACCTGCAACAGCGCGGCCAGGGATTGGTTAAAGGCAATGAGGCGCGGCGCCCTTACCGGCTCCGGCAGCTGCTTGGTATAAAAACCTGGGCCCAGCCGGGCATATGAATTGTCAAACGGGATTTGCACTGTCATGCATCAAAGATATGCGGCAAATACAAGAATACCAGTGCGAAGGTGAGGCCAGGCATGACTGCAGAAGAAATCATTACAAAACTGCAACTGACTCCGCATCCAGAGGGAGGCTGGTATCGCCAGACATGGGCGGCTGAAAACCCGGGTCGTCCCAGCGGCACCTGCATCTATTTCATGTTGCGCGCAGGTGAGCGCAGCCATTGGCACCGGGTCGATGCAGCTGAAATCTGGCTGTATCATGCCGGAGCCCCGCTCATCCTGTCCCTTGCCCAGAACGACACAGGCCCCGCCGAGGAGCATCTGCTCACGCCTGATCTGACGAAGGGTCAGCCGCAACTTATCGTCCCCGAGGGCCACTGGCAGGCCGCCCGCAGCACCGGCGACTATACCCTGGTCAGCTGCACCGTGTCGCCGGGATTTCAGTTTGAGGGTTTCGATCTGGCCCCGCCAGACTTTGACATTCCGCGCCACAAGACTGTCTAGGAAGGGCGTCGTAAAACCTTTACGCCCCAGCCAGGCCAAGCCAAGTCTAGCCCGGCCTAGCCAGGCTCACTAATGACGCCGCCACCAACACAGGCACTGACGCCGGTTGTGCTGGGACAAGAGGTCGCCAGCCCGCGCGCCACCCGGACTGCCAAATAGCCAAAGGCCTGCGCCTCCAGCATATCCCCATCCAGCCCGACATCCTCAACCGGTTTGACTGGACAGTCCAGCGACACAGCCAGCATCTGCATCAGAACCGGGTTATGACGCCCTCCCCCCGTGACCAAAACCACCGAAGGCGGTTGTGGACAATGCTCGACGCCCTGCGCAACCGAGGCCGCACACATGGCGGTGAGCGTGGCGGTGGCATCCGCATCGCTCAGTTCTGTAACCAGCTCGATCATTTCAGAGAAGTCATTCCTGTCCAGAGACTTAGGTGGCATCTTTGAAAAATATGGCTCGGCCAGAAACAACTCCAGCGCGCCGGTTTCAACGGTCCCGGAGCTGGCGATCCGCCCATCCTCGTCGCAAGGCTGCCCCAGGCGCGCCTGCATAAGGTCGTTGATCGGCGCATTTGCGGGGCCCGTGTCAAAGGCCAGCAGCGCGCCCACCTCTTCGGGACTGTCAAAGCGCGGATCGACATAGGTGATATTGCCAACGCCGCCCAGATTCAGGAAACAGAACGGCGCCTCTGCCTTGATGTATTTTGCGCAGGCAAAGTGGAAGAATGGCGCCAGAGGAGCCCCCTCTCCGCCCAGTTTCACATCGTCCGTGCGAAAATCCCAGACCACCGGCAGGTTCAGCGCCTCAGACAACACCCCGCCATCGCCCACCTGCAAGGTCCCCTGCAGGCGGGGCGCATGGGCGAGGGTCTGGCCATGAAAGCCTATCAATTCAATGCCTTCAAACCCAGTGAGAGCCTTCAGATGCGCGACCTCAACCACCTTGGTGGCGGCGGCAACCTCTGGGCCATGCCACAGTCCAAGAGCGTCTCGTAGGACATCGCGCTCAGCCGCGCTGTAGGGATGATAGCGGCTTGGCCCGAACCCCGAGATACGATGTCCGTCGGTCTCGACCACGGCCACATCCACCCCATCCAGCGAAGTGCCGCTCATGGCGCCCAAAGCGCGCACCTTCCCTGTTTTTGCGATCGCTCTGCTCATCATTTGCCTCGTGTTTTGATCCTCGGATCGCCGCCGCGCGTCCCGGATTATTCCGCTCCTGCTTAGCAGGCTTTACCTGCCATGATACCGAGCCAGAATACAGGGCCAGAATACAGGGCCAGAATACAGCGGCAAATTAGTCGGGAAAACAGGTTCCATGTGGGGCATTTGCGTTTTATACACCACGGCGCAAACCACAAGCCGAGGCATGTTATGACCTATCACCCAAAATCGGACTTCGTCGCTGTCATGATGGAACGCGGGTTCCTTGCTGACTGCACCGATTATCAAGGCCTTGATGAGGCCCTGATGCAGGGTGTGCGCCCGGCCTATATCGGCTTTGATGCCACTGCAAAATCACTGCATGTGGGCTCGCTGATCCAGATCATGATGCTGCGCTGGTTCCAGAAAACGGGTCATCAGCCAATCACCCTGATGGGAGGCGGCACCACCAAGGTGGGTGACCCATCGTTTCGCGCTGACGAGCGGCCTTTGCTCACCGAGGCGCAGATCGACGACAATATCGCCGGCATCAAAAGGGTGTTTTCGGCCTATATCGACTACGACAGTGATGCGCCCAACAAGGCCTTAATGTTGAACAATGCCGAATGGCTGGATGATCTTAACTACCTTGAGTTCCTGCGTGATATTGGCCGTCATTTCTCGGTCAACCGGATGCTGGCCTTTGAATCTGTCAAATCGCGCCTGGACCGCGAGCAGTCACTGTCGTTTCTAGAGTTCAACTACATGATCCTGCAGGCCTATGATTTCCTTGAGCTGAACCGCCGCTATGGCTGTATTCTGCAAATGGGAGGCTCTGACCAGTGGGGCAATATCATCAATGGTATCGACCTCACGCGGCGCGTGCTGGACAACTCGATCTATGGGCTGACCTCGCCACTTTTGACCACGTCCGATGGCAAAAAGATGGGCAAAAGTCAGGATGGCGCGGTTTGGCTCAATCCCGAGATGCGCTCTCCCTATGAGTTCTGGCAGTTCTGGCGCAACACCACCGATGCGGATGTTGGCCGCTTCCTCAAGCTCTATACCGAGCTGCCTGTGGCGGAATGTGAACGCTTAGGCGCGCTGGAGGGGTCCGAGATCAACGCGGCCAAGGTGATCCTCGCAAATGAGGTGACAGGCCTGCTGCACGGGGCCGAGGCCGCGGCGGCGGCGGAAGCCACCTCACGAGAGGTCTTTGAAAAGGGCGGCGTTGGCGATGATCTGCCAACGCTGTCCCTGTCTGCCGCAGAGCTTGGCGATGGGATCTCGATCGTTCAGCTGATTGTTAAATCAGGTCTGGCCAAATCCGGCAAAGATGCCAAGCGTCTGATCTCCGAGAACGGCGCCAAGCTGGATGATGCGCCACTTGGGGATGCCGGCTTGATCATTGATGCCGCCGCCCTGTCCAGCCCGATAAAACTGAGCGCTGGCAAAAAGCGCCATGCGTTGGTTCAGCTGACCGACTAAAAAATTCTGCTTAGTCCAACTCAAGAACGGTGGGCCTGGGCGCACCGTTTGTTGTCGTCGCTGATTGCAGCTTGATTGCTGCCCCAGGCCCATCCGCGCAGGCACATCTCCGTAAGTTCAGCCCCGCAGGCACAGCCCCGTAGCGCTCCCGCCAATTCCAGGCAGCCCCTCCGGGGCTTCCCTGCTTTGTTGGGCCCGGCGCCGCGCCAAAGCGCGGCGCGGTCGCGCGGTACGGCAAAACAGGGCCAGATTTGTCAGACCTCCAGATATGTTCGCTTGACTGCAGGGCGCAAGCGATCCGCTCCCGCCCGGCCATTGCACTATTTCTCGTGACGGATCGGCTATGGCGCAACCGCACTGCGCCTAGCGCAGTGCCATGCCCAAAGGCCGCTGTTGTCTTGGCTTGCCCAAGGCAATTGCGGCCACGGGAGCGCTCGCTTGTACTGCGCCTGGCGAGGGCACCTCACCAAAACAAAGCCTCCAACAGCGTCAAAATCAGAAAAACAGGGATAGAGAGGACCGTCGCCAGAACAAAGGCTGCCGCCAGTGTGAGTCGCGGATTGGGGGCGAAATGGCCCAAAACCGAAGGGTGCTTTTTCATGCCCTTATTAACCATCATTTAGGTTTCTGATTGGTAAATAGAGCCATGCTGGATTTTCAAATTTCAGACAGTCTCCTCCCCCCGGTCAAAGAGGGCGATACCTTGCGTGCCTTGTCGCAAACCCCTGAGTTTGAACGCGCCCTGCGTGCCAATGGCCAAGAGCCTTTGGTTCTGAAAGACATGGACAACACTCTGGTGACCCGGCGGTGGCTCAATGCAGGGATCACCCTTGCGATGGTAAATCGCGCGCAGATTTCTCAGCCGCAATCCCTGGTCAATTCGCTGCGGGCAAATGGCCTCGGCCGCACCCCTGTGATTCTGTCGCCTGACCGCCCGACGCCACAGCTCGGGCAAATCGGCGCGCTGGCTCTTGTGAGCCCGGCGCATGTCGCCGTTTTAGATCTGCTGCCAGACCAAGAGCAACGCCATGCAGCCTTGCACCAAAAATGGCGCAACCGTTTGACCCGTTCTCAGTCCCACGGCGCGTCACAGCACGTGAAAACCAGCCGACAAAACATGCCTGTTAATCCGGATCACTGGCTCTTTTCCGCAGATCTGGCCCAACAGATCAGTCGCGGCTATCGCAGCTGGCCCGTGGCGCTGACCCTCGCCTATGCACAGCAAAACAAAGGTCAGGCAAAGCTCTTTCAGGCCTTTGAAGGCAAAGAGGTGATCGCGGCAGTTCTGATCCTGCGCCACGGAGCAGGTGCCACCTATCACATCGCGCACAGCAGCGCGCGCGGCAAGGCCCTGTCGGCGCATAACCTGCTGATGTGGGACGCGATGAGCTGGCTGGCCTCCAAAGGCTGCCGTCATCTTGATCTCGGCGTCATCAATACAGAAGACGCTCCCGGCCTTGCCCGTTTTAAGCTCGGAACAGGCGCCAGACTATTCCAGCTTGGCGGCACCTGGCTCCTCTGGCCGCCCATGGGACGCATTCTGTCGCCGCTGGCACGGTTTGATCGCAAACGAATGAGCGCCACGTCGCGCTAGACAGAGTGACGGCATCTGGTATTTATTGAACATATGTTCAGATACCTTAAGGAGCTCCGCTCATGAAACTTGCACAGACCTGCGCCATTGTCACCGGAGGCGCCTCTGGCCTGGGTGAAGCCACCGCCCGCCATTTTGCCAGCAATGGCGCCAAAGTCACCATTCTCGACCGGGATGCTGAGCGCGGCCCGATGGTCGCAGATGAAATCGGCGGGTATTTTGTGCAAACCGATGTCACAGACGAGGCCTCGGTCACCGCAGCCATCGCATTTTCGGTTGAAAAGATGGGTTGCATTTCGGCCTGTGTGAACTGTGCCGGTATCGCCTATGGTATCAAGACCATTGGCCGCGATGGCCCCCATCCGCTGGACGCCTATCAGCGCACCATCGACATCAATCTGGTAGGCACCTTTAACGTCGCCCGCCTTGCCGCCATTGAAATAGCCAAAAACACACCCGAGGCCGACGGCGCCCGCGGCGTGATCATCAACACGGCCTCCATTGCCGCCTTTGATGGCCAGAAAGGCCAGGCCGCCTATGCAGCCTCCAAGGGCGGTGTGGTTGGCATGTGCCTGCCCATGGCGCGGGATCTGGCCTCGAGCGGCATCCGGGTTATGACCATTGCCCCCGGTATTTTCATGACCCCAATGCTGGCCGGTCTGCCCGAAGAGGTGCAGCAGCAACTGGCCACAGATGTGCCAAACCCTGCCCGCCTTGGCGATCCCGCCGAGTACGGCCGTCTGGCAGGTTTCATCACCGAGATGGGCTATCTCAACGGCGAAGTCATTCGCATTGATGGCGCCCTGCGGATGCGGTGATCTGCTCGCAAGGCATCAAACCCTAATGCGACCGAGCGGGCATTGCAAAGACGAAAGTTCAGTGCCCGTTCAAATCTTATCCCAGGTGCCACCCCGACCTGACACTGCACAGGAAAGACCAGAACCAGGTACATAAATGCCCAGCCTTTGTCAGCCCTGGAGCATCAGGGAAAAGGCCTACCCGCAGGGCAGGCCAAGACAGGGTAGTTTTAGATGAAGATGCTCAGCTAACTACATATTAACAAATGTTAATCAATATGCAGCGCGACAGGCCTAGCTACCCCTCAGACTTTTCCTCCAGCTCCAGCCATTCTTCCTCGGCCGCGGCCAGCTTTTCCTGCCGCTCGACCAGGGCTTCGGTGGCCTTCTTGAACTTTACAGGTTCTCGGGTAAAGAGCGCCGGATCCGCCATCAGCTGCTCCAGCTTGGCAATCTCCTGCTCCAGGCGCTTCATCTCAGCCGGCAGGGCTTCCAGACGGTGTCTTTCTTTGAAGCTCAGACCATCCTTGGCCGCAGCTTCCGCCTTAGCCTTGGCCTTTTGCGATTTGTTTTTATGGGATTTTCCACCTTTTTCAGCCCCCGGCAGGCCACCGCGCTGACTGATATAGTCGCTCCAGCCACCGGCATAGGCCGTGACCTTGCCATCGCCCTCCATGGCGATGGTGGTGGTGGCAACCCGGTCCAGGAAATCCCGGTCGTGACTGACCAAAAGCACGGTGCCCTCGTAGCTGTCCAACAGCTCCTGCAACAGATCCAGCGTTTCCACATCCAGATCGTTGGTCGGCTCATCCAGCACCAAAAGGTTGCTTTGCCGCGCCATCAGGCGTGCCAGCAACAACCGCGCCTTCTCACCGCCCGACAGCGAGCGCACCGGGGCACGCGCCTGGCTCTCATCAAACAGGAACTCCTTGAGGTAGCCGACCACATGTTTTGGCACCCCGCGCACCATGACCTGATCCGCCTTGCCGGAAATTCCCAGCAAAGGATCAGATGTCAGATTTTCCCACAGGCTCGCATTGGGATCCAGCTGATCACGGGTCTGGTCAAACAGCGCAATCTCAAGGTTGGTCCCCAGTTTGACCGTGCCCGCATCCGGCTCCTCCTGGCCCAGCAACAGCTTTAGCAGCGTGGTCTTGCCGGCGCCATTTGGCCCGACAAAGGCCACCCGGTCACTGCGCTGCACTTTCAGGGAGAAATCGCTCACGATTGCCTTGTCGCCATAAGATTTGGTCAGGCCTTCGGCTTCGATCACCTTGCGACCGGATTTTGGCCCCGAATCCAACGCCAGCTCTGCCGCGCCTTGTCGATTGATCTGCGAGGAACGCTGGTCTTTCAGCTCATGCAGGGCACGCACCCGGCCCATGTTGCGCTTGCGCCGCGCCGAGATGCCCTCAACCGCCCAGCGGCTTTCGCTTTTGATCAGCCGGTTCAGCTTGTGGCGCTGCTGGTCTTCCTCTTCCCAGATTTTGTCCCGCCAGGCCTCAAAGCCCTCAAAACCGGTTTCCTGCCGCCGCACCTGGCCGCGATCGACCCACAGCGTGGCCCGGGTAAGCGCCCGTAGAAAGGCCCGGTCGTGCGAGATCAGCACAAAGGCGGCGCGGGTTGATTTCAGCTCGGCTTCCAGCCAGGTGATCGCCTCGATATCGAGGTGGTTTGTCGGCTCGTCCAGCAGCATCAGATCCGGTGCTTCAGCCATCAGTTTGGCCAGAGCAGCCCGGCGACGCTCACCACCAGAAGCGGTGGCTACAGGGCGGTCGGGGTCAAACTTCAACCCTTCACCGGCGCGCTCAACCTTGTAGAGTTCACCCGGCTCCAGCTCACTGGCGGCAAAATCACCCAGAGTGGCAAAACCCGTCATCTGCGGATCCTGCTCCATATAGCCGACCGAACGGCCGGGCGGCACCACAAGGCTGCCTTTGTCTGCTTCAACAAGTCCCGCCATCACCTTCATCAGGGTGGATTTTCCGGACCCATTGCGGCCGACCAGGGCAACCCGGTCTCCAGGTTGCACCACCAGATCAAGATCTGAAAAGATGGGATCGCCGCCAAATGTGAGGGAGATACCAGTCATTTGTAAAAGAGGAATACGTGCCATATGAGCCAGCTAAACCGCGCAGGCCGCAAGGTCAACGCTCTGCCGCGCAGCCCCTCAGGATCGCGTCAAATGCGCGCCAGCGCGCAGCGCTTAAAGCGACAGCCCTATGGCGCGGCTGCGACCGCGCGCAACAGACGCTGACGGCTGGTGGGAACCTTTGTCACCTCTAGCCCGGTAAAGACGTGGCAGGTGTTTAGGTCGGGGTCGATCACCAGATGGTCACCAACCCAGCCGCCCATGGAAAGATAGCTGCGCAACAGAGGCGGCAGCTGCATCTGCGCCCGCTTCAAATCCGGTTTTTGCGAGGCTGGCCTGCCCTTTAGCACGTCAAGGAACCGCACAACCTGCGGCGCCCTCACCCCCGGACGCCAACCTTCAGGCGCAAGGTGGCGATGTTGCAGCAGCGCCAGTGCCTCAAGGTAGGTCTCGGCATTGGTGCCGGCAAAAGACGCGCAGCCAAACAGCAGCGCAACCTCATTCTGGTCAACCAGCCGTGTCACAGCCCCCCACGACAGGCGCAAAATATCTGCGTCCTGCCGGACCGGGTCGACACAAAAGCGCCCCAGCTCCATCATTTTGCCGCTAAACTGTCTGAGGTTCGCAAGATCATAGAACTGCGCCGAATAGCTCAACTCGACCGCGCCTGCCGCCTCAAGCAGCATGACCCTGAAACAGCCCACAAGATCGCCTGTTGAGATCTCCTCGATCAAAACATGTTTGCAGAGAGAATCGAAGCGGTCCTGATCCAATGCGGCAGTCTGAAAGCAGTGACTGCGCAGATGACGGGCAGCGCGGAGATCATCGGCGGAGCAAGACAGACGCGCGCGGTAGCCGCCTTTTTCCAGCAGCACGCCTTCTGACCCCGCTGACCCCGGCACCCCAACTGGCCCCGGCACCCCAGTGCCCCACAGACCACTGGAGCCAGTAGGACCACTGGCCTGTAAGGCACTGGTCTTTGGAAACCTGCGCGACCGTTCAGAAGCAGCTGTCAGCCTGTCGTGCGTTTCTGACAACTGCCCTCTCCTTACGCCTGGATCTCTGAAAGAGCTATCTGCCTGCGCCATGCCCCCGCGGCACGGCAAAACAGCGCTGAAATAAAGAGCACTCGATTATTCAATCAGGCTACCCGGATTGAAATTGCCCAGATTGCCCAGCAGCTGGCGCAGAAAGGTCTTGTCCTCAACGCTCGAACTGGAGACCCGGCGCTCAAGCGGGATAACCCGCCCGTCCTCAAGGCTGTAGCGTTCCACGCCTGACACCACCTGACGCGAGTCAAAATTGATCGCCACCAGCGACCGCGTCACTGGTTTTGCCGCCCCCGCCCCGCGTGTGCGCATCAGCGTCGACACGTAGTAGTAGCCGCCATCGTTCAGCACACCAGAGGCGGTTGGCACGCCGATGCTCTCGGCCACCGAATCTTTGGTGTCGACACCAATTACGACCTCGGCCAGTTGTTCTTCGGTCGGAACATAGCCATGTTTTTGATAGATCGCCGTACAGGCGGTCAACGTTGCCGCCGCAAGCGCCAAGACAGCATATTTCACCGCTGTTTTCAGCTGGCCTTTTTGTGCATTCATGATGCTCTCCACAACTACTGTCTCGCCTCTGGCTTGAACACGCCTTTGAACCCGATTACCTAATGCGGGCTTCCTGTTCAAGAAACGAAAGTTCCCAACATGACTGACAGCACCGCCCTGAGGGTGTCCGAACTGGCGCAGAACAGGCCGACTGCTTTTGACCTGCGCCCAGACACCAAGACGCTTGAAACACTGGCAGATGAGCTGAATATCAAGGGATTACGCAAGCTGCGTTTCACCGGCAGTATCCGCACAAAAGGCCGCCGTGACTGGCAGCTATCTGCCACACTTGGTGTCTCTGTATTGCAAGATTGCGTGGTGACGCTTGAGCCGATGACCACCCGAATCGATGAAAAGGTAGAGCGGTTCTTTGTTTCGGACTTGTCGGAACCCGATGATCCAGAGGTGGAAATGGATGCGGATGAGCGGGTTGAGCCACTGGAAGACACCATTGATCCGTTTGCGGTCATGGCAGAGGCCCTGGCACTGTTGATCCCGCCCTACCCGCGCAAAGAGGGTGCCGAGCTGGGAGAGGCCGTTTACAGCAAACCCGGCGTTGCCCCCCTGCAGGACGAGGACACCAAACCCTTTGCCGGGCTGGCGGCGCTAAAGAATCAGCTCAAACAGGATGGCGAGACTTAAAAAACTCATAAACTGGGTTTTTTCGGGTGGCATCATCCGGCCAGCTAGCCTAAAAAACCGCTTGCGCAGACGAAGATTCTAAGTATTTTCGCGCGCTCATCGGAATTTTTGGTTGGACATCGGACAGGCTGCGGCCTAAACGCTCGCCTACTGATCAAGACGACAAATGTAAAACGCGCCGCGGGGATAATCCCAAGGCCCCAAAATACGAAGGTTGAGACATGGCCGTCCAACAGAATAAAGTATCCAAGTCGCGCCGCAACAACCGCCGCGCGCACGATGCTCTGGTTGCTGCAAACCCGAACGAATGTTCAAGCTGCGGTGAACTGAAGCGTCCACACCACGTCTGCCCCTCGTGCGGCAACTATGACAGCAAAGAAATTGTTGCCATGAATGACGACGTTGAAATCGACGAAGACGCGGCATAAAATCGCGACGATCACACATCTTGCGGGGCGGACTTTTGCATGACGGGTAAACCCGATCAAACACTGGCAAAATCCGACCGCATCGTGATCTCGGTTGACGCCATGGGCGGAGACGCCGGCCCCACTGCTGTGGTGGCCGGTCTCGCCATGTCAGCCCAAAAAAACCCAAACATTGGCTTTCTGCTGCATGGCCCTGTTGAACAGCTGACCCCGCTGGTCGCAAAAAAGCGTATCCTGAATGGACGGGTCGAGATTCGTGACGCCCAAAAGGTTGTCACAATGAACGACAAGCCAAGCCAGGTAATGCGCAACGGCAAGGGCACCTCGATGTGGGCCACCGTGGATGCGGTCAAAACCGGCGAAGCGGCCGGCGCCGTCTCCTGTGGCAACACCGGCGCACTGATGGCGCTGTCGATGCTGCGCCTGCGCAAGATGCCTGGCGTTGATCGTCCGGCCATTGCCATTCTTTGGCCCTCAAGCAACCCGCAGGGTTTCAATGTGATGCTGGATGTCGGGGCTGACGTGCGTGCCGATGCCCGCGATCTACTGCAATATGCATTGATGGGCACCTCCTATGTGCGCAATTCAATGGATATCGCGCTACCGCGCGTGGGTCTGCTGAACGTGGGCACCGAAGAGCACAAAGGCCATGCGGAACTCAAAGAGGCCCATGCGCTGATTGCGGCACATGCAGAGCAGGCGAAATACGAATTTGTCGGCTTTGTCGAAGGCAGCGATATTCCCGGCAATGTGGTTGATCTCATTGTGACGGATGGCTTCACTGGCAATGTTGCGATCAAAACCGGCGAAGGCACTGCCGGATTGCTGCGCTCGACCCTGCGCGAATCATTTGAATACTCGTTCCTGTCCCGCATGGCCGCAATACTCGCCTATACTTCGCTGGCGCGGCTGGCCAAGCGGATCGATCCCCGCCGGGTCAATGGCGGCGTGTTTCTGGGGCTCAATGGCACGGTGGTGAAATCCCACGGTGGCGCCGACGCAACCGGGGTCTCTGCGGCGATAAAGCTGGCCTTCCACCTGGCCCAGCACGGCTTTGCAGAAAAGCTGGCGGCGCGGGTTGCATCCGTGGTCGAGCCTACCCAAGATAAAGCTGTTCCACAGGATGCTGAGCATCCCATCAAATAAGACCAAAGGCAGGCCCAGAATGACGCGACGTGCGGTAGTAGTTGGCACAGGGCATTACCTCCCTGCGCGGGTGGTGGAGAACGCGGAATTCGAAGCCTCCCTTGAGACGACTGACGACTGGATTCGCTCGCGTTCCGGAATTGAACGCCGCCATTTTGCCGCCGAGGGGGAAACCACTTCGGATATGGCCACCGCCGCCGCGCTGGCGGCGCTCAAAGATGCCGGTCTTGCGGTGGACGACGTGGATGCGATCGTTCTGGCAACCTCTACTGCCGATCTCACCTTTCCATCGGCGGCGACCATGGTGCAGGCCAAACTGGGCATGACCAAGGGATTCGCCTTTGATATCCAGGCTGTCTGTGCCGGGTTTGTCTATGCCCTGACCAATGCCAACGCCTTGATTCTGTCCGGTCAGGCCGACCGGGTCCTGGTCATTGGCGCCGAGACCTTCAGCCGGATCATGGACTGGACCGACCGCTCTACCTGCGTGTTGTTTGGCGACGGGGCCGGCGCACTTGTGCTCGAAGCCCAGTCAGCAGCTGGCACGACAGAGGATCGCGGCATCCTTTCCACGGATCTCAATTCCGACGGCCGCTATAAGGATCTGCTTTATGTGGACGGTGGG
Source organism: Phaeobacter sp. SH40 (assembly GCA_965641885.1). Taxonomy (GTDB): domain Bacteria; phylum Pseudomonadota; class Alphaproteobacteria; order Rhodobacterales; family Rhodobacteraceae; genus Pseudophaeobacter. Next base: position 2,516,146 of record OZ282574.1, read on the forward strand.
GTTTCGACCCAAAACACGGGCCATTTGCGCATGCAGGGCAACCAGGTGTTCCGCCATGCGGTGGAAAAACTGGCAAAAACGGCAACCACTGCACTGGAACGCGCCGAATTGACCACCGCAGATGTCGACTGGATCGTGCCACATCAGGCCAATATCCGCATCATTCAGGGCACCGCCAAGAAGATGGGGCTGTCGATGGAGAAGGTCGTTGTGACCGTGCAAGACCACGGCAATACCTCTGCCGCATCGATTCCCCTGGCCCTGTCCGTGGGGAAATCACGCGGCCAAATCAAAGCTGGCGATCTGATTGTCACCGAGGCAATTGGCGGTGGCCTGGCCTGGGGCGCAGTAGTGTTGCGCTGGTAGCTACCTGGCCGTGAAACAAGCCCCCCTGCAATTCATTGATATTGACAGGGAAATTCCCCTACCCCTATGCTTTGACAAACAATGGGGATTAGCATGGGCGAAAAAACTCTAACACGCATGGATCTGAGCGAAGCTGTCTTCCGCGAGGTTGGCCTGTCTCGAAACGAAAGCGCACAACTGGTAGAGAGCATGTTGCAACACATGTCCGATGCCCTGGTGCAGGGCGAGCAGGTTAAAATCTCGTCGTTTGGCACCTTTAGTGTGCGCGACAAATCTGCACGCGTTGGCCGCAATCCAAAGACCGGTGAGGAAGTCCCGATCCAGCCCCGCCGCGTGCTGACCTTCCGCCCCTCGCATCTGATGAAAGATCGGGTGGCAGACGGAAACCGCAAATAGCGGCCCTGCTCAGCCCCGGCAACGGGGTTGAAAACCATAGAAATGCTTCTCCCGGAGCAAGATCAACGGAACCAACCAGATGTCAAAATCAGCGGACGCCTTTCGCACCATCAGCGAAGTCGCGGACTGGCTCGGCGTGCAGGCGCATGTTCTGCGCTTTTGGGAAAGTAAGTTCTCTCAGATCAAACCCGTAAAACGGGCTGGTGGTCGGCGCTATTACCGCCCTGCCGATATGCTGTTGTTGGGCGGAATTCAAAAACTGCTGCATGAAGACGGCCTGTCGATCAAGGAAGTTCAGACGATCCTGCGCGACCTTGGTGTTGGACATGTTAGTCAGCTGTCGCACGATCTGGATGCGGACGCCCCCCCCGCGCACAGCAACTCCACGCGGGCGGCAAGCAAAAAATCAGGCGGCGCCGAACGCAAGCCAGCCTATGCATCCCCTGACGAGACCACCTCGGAAAACTCTGCTCCCCTGAATGAAAGCCTGCCCCTCGACCCGGCTGCTGCAACTCTTTTATCAACGCCTGCGACAACAAAAACAGATCCGTCGCAAGAGGCCGCAGCCCAGGAGGCGCCAAGCGAGCCTGTGGCCTGGCAGGAGAGCACCGCCATGCCCGGCGCTGGTGCTGGTGCTGGTGCTAGTGCTGCAGAGACGCAGCCCCCCGCCTCTACCGAAGAGACCACGCCCTCTGTGTCGGCCGCCAGCGCTGAGGTGCCTCATGAAGATTCGCCTGTCGCAGAGCCAACTGATCAGGCCGAGGTGACGTCAGCTGGATCCGAACCTGATCTCATTGCCGCAAGCCATGCTGCAGAACACCCAGCCGCTGAACCTGCCCCAGACGGCCCTGTCGCAGACGAACCAGTCTCACCTGCACCCGCACAGATGCATATGGAGCTTGACGCCCCTGTTGGTTCACCTGCCGCCGCATCAGAAGATACGGGTAATGTACACGCAGCGGCTGCCTCATCGCCATCTCAGGATGAGACGTCAGAAGGTGGCATGCCCGAAATCATGCCCGACATGGAGATGTCAGATGCTGACGTCGTCCCCGCCGCAGAGGCCGCGCAGCTATTCGATGAGGAGAATGCGCAGCCCGAAATTGCTTCCGCCGATTTAACTGTCTCGCCGCAGGAAGAGCTGGAGATACAGCAACTCGCCGCCAGCGACGATCCTCTGGCCGGTACTGAACCTGATCAAAGCCCTGTGGCCGAAGACCCTTCTGCGCTTTCACCCTTCCCTGCGGAACCGTCGCCTGAGACGGGGTCTGAGCTGGCAGTGGAGGCCCCTGATCTGGCAGCACTTCCAGATGCTGCCGCGCCCCCAGAGTCGCCAGAGCCAGAGCCACCAGAGCCAGAGTCGCCAGAGATTGCAGAGATCAACGCGGCCAAAACTCCAGCGCAGCCCGACTGGTCGCAAAGCATCCTGTCGCTGCTCGATCAAACCACGGTTCTGCCCACGCATATCCAGGCAGACGTGGCCAATTGCGCCGCTGAATTGCGTGCGCTGCTGGCCGCGCGTTAAAATATTCACTGCGATAGAAAAAAACTGGGATTACCCCCTTGCTCCCGCCCGGAAATACAGTAGAACCCGTCATCAACGGGCTATGGCGCAGCCTGGTAGCGCGTCCGTCTGGGGGACGGAAGGTCGCAGGTTCGAGTCCTGCTAGCCCGACCAAAAAACCGCCTGAGTGATATTCACTCAGGCGGTTTTTTGCATTTTAGCCGCCATTTTCACAGGTTTTGCCAAATCACCAAAGAGGTGGTATCGGTCGGAAATGCCAATAGCCCCGACGCAGAGGAAGATGGATCATGACAGGCGTTCTACCTAGCCAAGCCATTGAAAAAATGTTGGAACGCGGTGAGATCACCCTGTCCTCTCCCCTGATCGATGGCCAGATACAGCCCGCCAGTCTTGACCTGCGACTGGGCAGCGTCGCCTATCGGGTGCGCGCCTCATTCCTGGCTGGCAAAGCCTGCAGTGTCGCAGATCGCATCAGCGAATTTGAGATGCACCGCATTGATCTGTCCGACGGTGCCGTTCTGGAAAAGGGCTGCGTCTACCTTGTGCCGCTGATGGAGGGGCTGGCGCTGCCACAGGGCATCTCGGCGGTGGCGAATGCAAAGAGTTCAACCGGTCGCCTCGACCTGCTGACCCGCACCATAACAGATGGCGGCGTGGAATTTGACCGGATCAAACCCGGCTATACCGGACCGCTTTATGCCGAGATTTGCCCGCGCTCCTTCTCTGTGCTGGTGCGGCCCGGCATGCGTCTGAACCAGATCCGTTTCCGCGCGGGCCAGGCCGTGCTGAGCGACACTGAACTTGCAGAGCTCCACGCCAAAAGCCCGCTGGTGGATGGCACTGCGGTCATTGAAGATGGGCTGGGGTTCTCTGTCGATTTGCGCCTGCCAGGGTCAGATCTGGTTGGCTATCGCGCCAAGCCGCACACGGGCGTCATCGATCTGGAACGGATCGGCGCCTATGATCCGCAGGATTACTGGGAGGAAGTGCGCAGCACCTCTGGCCGAATCATTCTGGACCCCGGTGCCTTTTACATTCTGGTCAGCCGCGAAGCCGTCCAAATCCCGCCCGCCTATGCCGCCGAAATGGCACCCTATCTGGCCATGGTCGGAGAATTCCGGGTGCATTATGCAGGATTTTTCGATCCGGGGTTTGGCCATGATGCCGCCGGTGGCACCGGATCACGCGGCGTTCTGGAGGTACGCTGTCACGAGGCGCCCTTTGTGCTGGAACATGGGCAGGTGGTGGGGCGTCTGGTCTATGAACGCATGGCCGAGCTGCCTGAGCAGCTCTATGGCGCCGGTATTGCCTCCAATTATCAGGGTCAGGGGCTGAAACTCTCAAAACACTTCAAGTCTCCGAACTAGAATGCGAATGAGCAGGTCCTGCCTGTTGTTCGTTTTTGCACGCTCATAGCATCCGCTGCCCCCTGGCAGATTGCCCCAAAGAAAGCGCTATTTCACAAACAGCCCCTCAGACAGATCCTGCGAGACCTCTGCCTGCACAGTCCGTTCCAGATGGGTTGAAAGCGTCACATAGGTGCGGGTGCCGCGGACGCCTTCGACGTCATAGATCTGCGACAGCAACCCCTCAAGAGCCTGCGGCGAGGCCACCCGAACCTTGAGAATCAGGCAGGTGTCACCGGTGGAGGAATGAATTTCCTCAACCTCGGGCCAGGCATCCAGCGCCAGCATGGCACCCGCCTGGCCCAGCCAATTGTGTCCACATGGATAAAGGCCAAAAGCGGCTTGCCAACCAGCGCGCCGTCAATCTGCGCCACTGTTCCTTTTATCATACCAGAGGCGCGCATGCGCTTGACCCGCTCGTGCACGGCTGGTGCCGACAGCCCCACCGAGAGACTGATCGCGGCATAGGACTGCAACGCATCCCGGCTCAACTCACCTAATATTCTTCGGTCCAAATCATCCATGGGTGCCTCTGCCTCGCTGGTTTTCCGAATGGTATTTGTTTTTGCGCCCATGTCTGTCGCCATGGGTTCACAGAATTTAGTTCTGAGCATAGTAGAAAATCCTGAACGTAATTCAAAGGCACCGCCCTATGCTTTCCTCATCATCAGCCTCTCGCACTCCGCCGCTTTGGCAGTCCATCGTGATCCTCATGAGCGCGATTGGCATTGTTGGGTCCAACTCCCTGCTCTTGTCCCCACTGGTTCTGGCTGTTGGTCAGGATCTTGCGGCCGATCCGGCAGGTGTCATGCAGGCCGCCAGCGCCTATGGTCTGGGCGTGGCGGCAGCGGCGCTCGCACTGGCCCCGCTGGGGGATCGCATCGGAGCTGGCCGGTTGTTGCGCTTTGCCCTGCTGGCGCTGACGCTTGGGCTGGCGGCAAGCGCTTTGGCGCCAAACCTATGGGGGCTGATAGCAGCACAGGCCTTTTGTGGTTTGGCCGGCGGTGCCGCCCTGCCCTCGATTTACACACTGGCAACCGTCATCGCCCCAAAGGGGCGCGAAGCGCGCACCGTCGGCCTGGTGTTGACCGGCTGGACGCTGTCTATGGTGCTCGGCGTCAGCCTGAGCGCCTGGCTGGCGGATTTCGCTGGCTGGCGGCTGGTTTATCTGACGCTGGCAGTCCTGGCAGCCACTCTCTGGCTTAGCTCGCAGGGTCTGGGCCGTATCCGCACGGTCAGTGGTCAGGCAAGCTCTCCGCTGACAGCCCTGCGCGTTCCGGGCATTCGCTCGGGCCTTCTGGCCGCGTGCCTGCTGATGTTGAGCTTTTATAGCTCTTATTTTTTCGCCGGCGCCCATATCACCATCGGCCTTGGTCTCAGCACGGCGCAGGCAGGTCTGTTGCCGCTGTTTTATGGGTTTGGGTTTGGCCTTGCTGTGCTGTTTGATCCGCTGCTGGACAGGTTGGGCGTCGCCCGCGCAACCCCACCCGTCTTTGTTCTGATCAGCCTGACATACCTTGCGATGCTCGGCCTCGCCGGGAGCTACAGCCTGCTGCTGCTGGTCGCGGTGGTCTGGGGCGTTTTCCAGCATCTCGGGCTGAACCTGTTGGTGGCGCGCCTTATCTCACTGGATCCGGAACAGCGTGGTGCGATCATGGGCTTGTACAGCACAGTGACCTATCTCTGCGTCTTTGCCGCGCCCTTTGCTGGTGCTGTGGTCTATGCGCCCTGGGGGCTGGCGGGCTGTCTGGCCCTCTCGGCAATCCTGTGCCTGCTGGAGGTACTCGAATCCATGCTAAGCCTGAGGCCTGCCCCTATTGATCCCGTTTCGCCCGACGTGCCTGTCTGATTGCGCGAATGCGATCCCGCTCCGCGCGGGCCTCAGTCTCTGCTTCGGTTTCAACGGCGTTCCCCATCTGGTCAGCCTGTGCAGACCTGCGCCGTTTGCTCCCTGAAAATGCGCCAAGACCAGCGTCCACCCCGGCATTGACGGCTTTACCCAGAAGGCGACGCATCACCATTTTCAGGATCATATCAAGGTTCATTTTGGCTCTCCAACGTCGGTCATTATCGGCGGCATCACACGGCTTTGAAAAACCCTAGCAGCAAAATCGGGCAATTCCTTGACCGCCCCTCATATGCCGCCCCCCCATATGCACGACATAGTGTTTTCAGTCGCCAAACAGTTCGGGCTGATCACCGACCTCGTCATCGTCATCGCCCCCCTGCCCCAGTGGCAGAGATCCCGGCGGCGGTCTGTTTTCCAAAAGACCCGCCGCGCGCAGCTCTTTCAGGCCGGGCAGGTCCCGGGCGCTTTCCAGTCCGAAATGGTCGAGAAACACCGGTGTGACCACAAAGGTCACCGGACGCCCCGGGGTCATCCGCCGCCTGCCGATGCGGACCCATTCCATCTCCAAAAGCTGATCAACTGTGCCGCGCGACACAGAAACACCGCGAATTTCCTCAATCTCGGTGCGGGTGACCGGCTGATGATAGGCGATGATTGCCAGCGTCTCAATCGCGGCACGGCTCAGCTTACGGGTCTCAACAATCTCTTTTTGCATCAAAAACCCAAGGTCGGGTGCAGTGCGCATGGCCCAGGCCTCACCAACCCGCACCACCCGCACGCCACGTCCCTCGTAGCGTTTGCGCAGATGTTCCACCGCTTCACCCGGATTGCAGCCATGCGGCATCCGGCTTTCCAGATCCCGCAGTGTCACCGGGGTAGAGCTGGCAAACAGCACCGCTTCGACCATACGTTCCTGTTCGGCCATTGGCGGCGCGTCAAACAGGCTGTCGCTATCGCTCTGCTGTGCGCCGGGTGGCGTCGCGCTGTGAATGTCCGTCATCTGTCCCCATCCAGGCTGCGCAGCTGAATAGGCGCAAAATCCTCGCTTTGGCGAATCTCAAGCCGCCCTTCCTTGACCAGTTGCAAGGAGGCTGCAAAGGTCGCCGCCGTGGCCGAGCGCCGCTTTACCGGATCCTTATGCCAGCCATCAGGCAGGTAGCTCAACATATCTGTCCAATCCCCCGTAAAACCAATGAGGGCGCGCATCCGCTCCAGTGCTTCTTCCATCGTAAAGACACTGTCGCGGTCCATTACAAAAGGCCGGAAATCATCCTTGGTGCGGATCCGTGCATAGCCCTGCATCAGATCAAGAAGATTGGCGGAATAGGTCACGGTGCGAATACGCTGAATGTCTTCGTTCTGACCGCGGGCAAAGAAATTGCGCCCCATCTGATCCCGCCCCATCAAGCGGGCGGCAGCATCGCGCATCGCCTGCAACCGCTCAAGCTGAAAGGCCAGATGTGCGGCCAGTTCCGCCCCTGACGGGCCCTCCTCGGAGGGGTCCGGCGGCAGCAGCAGGCGAGATTTCAGATAGGCCAGCCAGGCCGCCATAACCAGGTAGTCCGCCGCCAGTTCAAGCCGCAGCTCCTTGGCGTGCTCCACAAAGGTCAGATACTGACGGGCCAGTTCCAGCACCGAAATGCGCCGCAGATCGACCTTTTGGGTGCGTGACAGGCTCAACAACAGATCGAGCGGCCCTTCAAAGCCGTCGACATCAACGATCAGGGCCTCGGCCGCCAGCCTCTCTTCGACCGACTGCGAGGTGACCTCGTGAAACAGGTTCTGCTCAGACATAGACCTTTCCGCCCATCAGGGCGTCAAGTTCGGCCTCAGCGCCTCTTGTGTCAAGCGCCTTGGGAGCAAGCCTCTGTGCCAAAGCGGCCTCGGCCCGGACAAGCCCTGCTGCATCCATCTCTCCGGCGGCCTCGGCCACGGCGCGACGATCCTCCAGGCAGGCATTGCAATAGAGCACCAGATCACAGCCTGCGCGGCGGGCAGCAGCGGCATTTTCCGCTGGTGTGCCCTGCAGGGCCTTCATGGAGATGTCATCGGTCATGATCAGCCCGTCAAAGCCAATTTCGCGCCGGATCATCGCCATGACCTTGGGCGAGATGGTGGCTGGCTGGCGATCCAACGCCTCATAAACCAGATGCGCGGTCATGCCGAGCGGCAGGTCATTCAGGTTTTGAAACACCGCAAAATCCTGCGCCACAAGCTCGGGCAATGCCGTCGCCACATGCGGCAGATCCTTGTGACTATCTGCAGTGGCCCGTCCATGCCCGGGCATGTGCTTAAGCACCGGCAACACGCCGCCATCAAGATGCGCCTGGGCAACCGTGCGGGCCAGATCTGTTACCAGATCCACGTTGTCGCCGTAGCAGCGGTTTTTCAAAAACGGATGGGTCACAGGTGTCAGCAGATCAGCAACCGGCGCGCAGTTGCTGTCCACTCCCAGATCATGCAATTCCTGCGCAATCAGACGATACCGCAGATAGAGCGCCCGCGCGGCCTGCTCCCCGGCTACGGCCACATGCTCCAGCGGTGACATCCACTCTCGCGCCAGCGGGCTGCGCAGGCGCTGCACCCGTCCGCCCTCCTGATCAATAGTGATCAGGCATTGGCGCCCGACGGCCTCACGCAGCTCTGCGCACAGGTTTCGGACCTGATCCGCACTGTCGATATTGCGGGCAAAAAGGATAAATCCAAAAGGGTTGGCAGCGCGAAAAAATGCCTTCTCAGCTGCGGTTAGCCGTAGCCCTTCGGCATCGAGAATAGTCGCCCCAATCGCCATCAGCGCGTGGTGACCGGGATGCAATCCGCATTGCTGGCCACCAATGTGGAGCAGAACCGGCGCGCGTCCGACAGCCCGGCAAACCCCATGGCACGCAAACGATAAAACGTCCGGCCGCCACTTTCGGCGCGCTGGATCACCCGGGTCTTGCCCTCAAGGTAGTCCTCAAACCGGGCATAGATCCGATCCCATTCTGCGCGTGCAACCTCTGCACTTTCATAGGCGCCAAGCTGGGCCAGGCGTGTACCGGCAGGCAGATTATTCGGATCGGCCTCGAGGGTCGCCCGACCGGTGCCGACAGCAGGCTGCGCCACAGCAGAGCTGAAACGCGCCGGACGCAGATTGGGCCGCAGTGAGATTTTGATACCAGGTGCGCTGCGCAGGGCAGAGCTAGGGGCGGAAGCCGCGCTGACAGCGGCAATTTCAATCGGCGCAAGCGGTGTCGGCTGGACGATGGCAGGCGCCTGCGCCAGCGGGGTCGCAGCAGTCGGTCTCGCTCTTTCTCCCAGCGGTTCAATCCCATCGGTGAGTTCTGCCACCAAGGCGTCAATATCGCCGTTGCGATACGCAGCCACCGAAGCCTCAGAGACTTGTGCCGTCTGCGCGGCCCCCTGATTGATCACCTGTGGTGGGAAATCGTCCATTGGTATCGTCAGCCGGGACATCGGCTTGTCATCTTCCGCAAGCTCAATTGGTTGCGGTGCCAGGGTCAGCCGGTCAGCCGGCGCTTCGGCAGCACCGTTGGCTGCAACAGAGTTCACGGCCAGCCCCTGATGGTCCGCCTGACTGCCGCCCGGGTTTTCTGGCTGCGCCCGCATTGGGCCGTCGACCGCGCGCACAACCGGAACGCCACTGACATCGCGCATCACCAAATTATATCCCCAGGCCCCAATCCCAACAACAATTGCCAGGGAGGCAACCGCGCCCAAAAGACTGGCCGCCCGCGCCACGCCAGAACGGGCAAGCGGCGCCGGGTAGCTCGTGTCGTCATAGCGGTAGTCTTCAGGCGCTTCAGCCTCATAGCCATAGCTATGCTGCTGTGCCGCGCCATAGGCCATTCCCAGTGACGCAGTCCCTGCCGTGTTCTGATAGGCGTCCTGCGCGGCATCATACTCTTGTTCAGGATCAGTCTGATCAGCAAAGTTTTGATCAGGGTAGCTTTGCGCCGCAAACCCCTGAGCGCCAAAGGCGGCATCGCTGGATGACACACCATAACTCTGCGCCCCGATGCCCGGTACGGCGTAGTCTTCGCTGACGTAGTCCCGCAATTTTGGTTTTTGAACAGCCTCGGCAGTCGGGGCCGGATGTGAAAAGGAGACCGATACGGCTACGTCCTGATCCGCGTCTCCCTCCAGAACGCTCGGCTGGTAGTTGGCGTGTAAATCCGGCCCTTCCACAGGGAAGAGACTGTTCGCCCTGACCTGAGGAGAAGGCGACACAGGAGACTGGGGTCGCGGATCCGAACGAGATTGAGCGGAAAAAGAAGGTCGCACAGCCAAATGTGGCTGCACGGTCACTCGTGGCCCGCCCGCCTGGGGGGCTGCCGCCTGCGGCTGCGCATATTGATCAGTGGCGCCCTCGTTGCGGGTGCCACCATTGGAATTGGCCTGACCGGAGCCCGCCTGCGCAAAATACGCCATAATCCGCCTCACTGCCCGCAGCACCAAACGAAATCACTCTCGCTGGCTGCTTTTGGGTCTCTTGAACTGCCTCAGTCCGGCGGTGTGGCGGTTTTGTTACCGCATCTCTTGCGCCGGTTTGACGCCAAGAATACCAAGCCCTGCGGAAATAACAATGGAAACGCTGCGCGCCAGCGCCAAATTGGCATGTGTTGCCGATTCGCTGCTCTCGTTAACAAATCGTAAACCAGTTTCTGTTTTCCCAAGATGGTACAGCGTGTGCAGCTCGGATGCGAGATCATAGAGGTAGAAGGCAATCCGGTGCGGCTCATTGCTGCGGGCAGCAATTTCGACCTGGCGCGGCCATTCTGCCAGTTTTTGCAACACAGCCAGCTGCGCCGGATGGCTGATTTGGCTAAGATCGGCGCCCTGCAGGACTGCATCTGAGGTCTCAAATCCGACCTCAGCCGCCTTGCGCAGCGTGGAACAAATCCGGGCATTGGCGTATTGCACGTAGAAAACCGGGTTGTCCTTTGATTGCTCCAGGGCTTTGTCGAGGTCAAAATCAAACCCCTGGTCGTTCTTGCGGGTCAGCAGCATAAAGCGGGTGACATCCGCGCCCACAGCTTCAACCACATCGCGCAGAGTGACAAAGGTCCCCGCCCGTTTCGACATCTTGAATTCCTGGCCGTCCTTGAACAGCTTCACAAGCTGGCACAGCTTGATATCCAGCGGCACCTTGCCATCGGACAGAGCGGAAACCGCAGCCTTCATCCGCTTGACATAGCCACCGTGGTCGGCACCAAAGACATCAATCAGCTCATCAAAACCGCGGCTGACCTTGTCATAGTGATAGGCAATATCGGGGGCGAAATAGGTCCAGGCGCCATCCGATTTTTTCACCGCCCGATCCACGTCGTCTCCGTGATCGGTGGATCTGAACAACGTCTGCTCGCGGGGCTCCCAATCGTCAGGTTTTTTGCCCTTTGGTGGCTCAAGAACACCCTGATAAATCAACCCCTTGCTTTCCAGCGATGCAAGGGCTGCCTCAATCCGGCCGGTGCCGTAGAGCGATTTTTCCGAGTAGAAGACATCCATCTCGATGCCCAACAGCGCGAGGTCAGCCCGGATCAGCTCCATCATTGCCTCAGTTGAGAATTCCCGAATTTCTGCCAGCCAGACCTCTTCGGGCTTACCGACATAGGCATCCCCAACCTTGTCCTTGAGGGCCTGTCCGACAGGCACCAGATAGTCACCGGGATAGGTGCCATCGGCAAAAGCAACCTCCTGGCCGTGGGCCTCCAGGTAGCGCAGGTAGACAGAGCGCGCCAGCACATCAACCTGACCACCGCCATCGTTGATGTAATACTCACGGGTAACATCATAGCCGGCGTAGGCCAGCAGCGAGGCAAGTGCGTCGCCAAAAACCGCGCCACGGGTATGGCCCACATGCAACGGACCGGTGGGATTTGCCGAGACATACTCGACGTTGACCGTCTTGCCCTGTCCCAGACCCGCACGGCCAAAATCAAGCCCCGCCTGCAGAACCGCCCCCAGCACCCCCTGCCAGACGGCAGGTGCCAGACGCAGATTGAGAAACCCGGGCCCCGCCACCTCAGCCGAGGTGATACGCGCATCCGCATCCAGCCTTGCAGCCAGAGCCACGGCAATGTCACGCGGCTTCATCTTGGCGGGTTTTGCCAGCACCATGGCCGCATTGGTTGCCATATCCCCATGCGCGGCATCGCGCGGTGGCTCGACTGCCACATTGGCAAAATCAAGCCCCTCAGGCAGCGTGCCCTCTGCGGTCATTGCAGTGAGGCTGTCGATCACAAGCGAGCGGATATCGGAAAAAAGGTTCATCTCTGGCGTCCCATTGGTTCGGCTTTGCGGCTTATCATGCCTAGCCCAAGGGTCAACCTTTCTATGCGTCACTCTGCGTCTGGCGCGCCCCTGCGGCCGTTCCAGCCTTAAAGCAGATCCATCTGCGCTGCCAGAATTTTACCCAAGGTTGCGATCAGATCCCAGCGCCCCCGAGAGACATCGAACTGGGAGACGTAGAACTGAGACACGTAGGGCTGACACACACAGGCCGCTAACTCTGCGCTGCAGCAGCGGCCTCATAATGCCGTTTGGCCAACCGCTGCAGCGCTCCACTCTGTGATCATATAGCGGCGCAGAGAGGCGACATAGTAGGGATCAGATATAATCAGCCGCTCGACATCTGCCCGGCTTTCAGCTGCGACATTCCAAATGGCTGCCGGGAAGTCCTGCATCGGGCGCATCGCCAGTGCGCCCCCGATCTGCAGGTTCGGCTGCGCACGCACAAAGGCGATATGGGCCTCTCGGCGGGCCTTATCTGCCCGGATCCGGGTCATCTCCGGCGCATCCTGAAAGGTTACGGTCCACTGCCTCATAGCAAGTTCTGTGTCATAGTGATGTCTGGCCCTATGTTCGCGCTCGCCCCATAGAAAAAGCCAAGGCCCGTGCCATCATAGGGCCAGTTTTCATCAGCGTTACTGCCAGTCCCAAGTAAACCAGTGCCAAGACACCCAATGACAAGACACCCAGCGCCAAGACTGCGCGCCAGCGGCCCTCCACCAGCATTGCCCCGCTGGGCTTAGGCGATCAGACCCGCCTGTTTGAGCTGTTCATACTGTTGCAGCGCAAACCTGTCGGTCATGCCCGCGATGTAGTCCGAGGTAATGCGCGCCAGTGCGACGTCACCGCCCGCGGCCCTGACCTCTTCGTGCCAGCGTTCAGGCATCTGCAAAGGATTGGCCAGAAAATAGGGGAAAAGCGCTTCGACCACGCGCGCCATGCGGACCCGCACCTCCATCACCGAGGGGGCGCGATACATGCGGCGAAACAAGAAGGCGCGGATTTCCTTCAGATCCCGCCACAAATCTGGTGAAAACACCACCACAGGCCGCCCCAGTGCCCGCACCTCTTCGACGCTTTGAACGCCGCTCTCAATCAGGGTCTGGCGCGCCGTGTCGATCACGTCTTCGACCATGACGCCAAAGACCCGACGCAGCGCCTCATGGCGGCGGCGCAGGGGGTCGAGACCGGGATATTTGCGGTCAACCTCAGCGTAGGCCGCGCCTATTATTGGCAGATGGGTAATCTCGTCGTCCCGAAACAAACCGGCGCGCAGCCCGTCGTGCAGGTCGTGATTGTTATAGGCGATATCATCCGACAGCGCGGCAACCTGCGCTTCGGCACTGGCATGCGTGTGCAACTCGAGATCCATCGCGGCGTTGCATTCCGCCAGGGCCCAGGGCAACTCGCCCAGCACAGGTCCGTTATGTTTGGCAATCGCTTCAAGGGTTTCCCAGGTGAGGTTCAAGCCGTCAAACTCAGCGTAGTGACGTTCAAGGCAGGTGACGATGCGGATGGCCTGAGCATTGTGATCAAAGCCGCCGTAGGGTGCCATCAGCGCATGCAAGGCGTCCTCGCCGGTATGACCAAAGGGCGTGTGCCCCAAATCATGTGCCAGCGCCACAGCCTCCGTTAGCTCCTGGTTCAGTCCCAGCGCAGCCGCAATGGTGCGCCCCACCTGCCCCACCTCAATCGAATGCGTCAGACGGGTGCGAAAATTGTCGCCCTCATGTTCAACAAAGACCTGGGTTTTGTGTTTCAGGCGACGAAAGGCACTGGCATGGATGATGCGATCACGGTCGCGCTGATAAGGGGAGCGAAAGCTGCTTTCCTCCTCAGAGATCAGCCGACCCCGGCTTTGATCCGGTTTGGTGGCATAAGAGGCATGCAACACTAATCTTTCTCCCCACGAAATCTTGTCGTCATGAAATCTTGTCGTATTGGCCGCACCTTTCTATATAATGGACAGCGCTGCAATACAGCATTGGGAGAGACCATATGCACCTGCCACCAAAAGTAACCGATCGGGCCTTTGCCCGCCTGACTGAAATTGGTGCTGCGACGCAGGGCCAGGCGCTGCGTATCGCCGTTGAGGGCGGTGGCTGTTCGGGTTTTCAATACGAAATCGCACTGGATGCACCAAAAGACGATGATCTGGTGCTCGAGAAACAGGGCGAGAAGGTCGTGTTTGATAGCATTTCACTGCCGTTTCTGGAAAACGCGGTGATCGACTTTAGCGAAGAACTGATTGGCGCGCGTTTCACCATTGAGAACCCCAATGCCTCCTCGAGCTGCGGCTGCGGCACCTCTTTTTCGATGTAACAAGGATCGGCTCGGGCCACTTAGCCTCTGTGCTATCGCTGCCCGTCTACCCGTTTTCAAGCACGGGATCGCGTTCAAGCACAGGGTCGCGCCGCGACGCCTCCTCTGTCTGCGCGCGCCGAAAGATGCGCCGGTGGGGTGTCGATGACAACACCTGCCCCTTTAGCAGAAACAGCCCGGACGCGATCACAATAAGGCCGCCAATCCAGGTTCCCTGCATTGGCACTTCGCCAAAGATCACCACCCCAATCGACAGCATCCAGATGAATTGCAGGTTCATCAGCGGCATCACCACATAGGCAGGCAACAGGCGCAGGGCCGCAACCGCCAGCCAACGCGCGGCAAAAAGCAGGCCCGCATAACCCAGCGCCCAGGCCAGATCCCCAACGGGCATCGGATGCCACACCAGCGGCAACAGCGGCAACATGGCCAGGCACAGCGCCAGATTAGGATAGAAAACCTGTGGCAAAAGATCGCTGTCAAACCGGCTGATATAGCGCGCCATAATCATCGAAAGCGTTCCAAGACCCGCCGCCATCAGAGCAAAAAAATGCCCGGCAGAGATCGAAGACACACCACCGGGGAACAGGAACAGCACTCCGACAAACCCCACCGCCAGTGCGATCCAGGCCGAAGGTCTGATCCGCTCGCGCAGGATGACCCCTGACAAAGCGCCAGCCGTCAGCGGCATCAGGCCAATAAACAAAAAAACCTGCGCAAAGGGCAGCAGGCGAAAGGCATAAAAGAAACAAGAGGTTGCAAGCAACGTCGCCAAACTGCGCAGGGCCATGGCGCGCGGACATTTTGTGCGCCAAACGCCCCCTCCCGCATCAGGCTTGCCAGCACCCTGATGCCCTGAACGGTCTATAGGCCACATCTTGTGACACCAGCTGACCAAGACCGACAAAACTGCAATCACGGCGCCGGAAAGCGCATAAATCTGGGCCGCCTCATAGCTGCCGGCAAGCAATTTTGTGATGCCATCCGCCGAAGAAATAACACCGGTGTAGACAACCACCATAAGTGCCCCAACCAGCGGCTTTGACATCGGGGTCATCTTCTCGCGGCCTGCGCTGGCTGGGCTCCAATTGTGCCCAGACGCGCAAACCCTTCAAAGAAAGCTTCGAAATCCGTGCAGCTCCGCTCTGCCTCGCTGAGGTGCGCATTGTCCGCCTCAGATAGCTTGGCCGCAACCAGAGAGCGCAGAGATTGCCAGTCTGCTGCCCAGTCAGCTGCAGTGTCTCCGACTGAAAACACCGCCTGCGAGAGGCTGTGCAAAATCCCCTGCTGCACAGGGGCCTGAAACCGCAATGCCCCCTCCGGGACCGCATGCTGGAAGGCGGGGCCAGCCCGCAGCGCCTGATGCCAATTGCTGACAAGAAACATATGATAGTCATCCTGGGTCAGCTGCGGCGCGCTCTGAGTCTCGTCAGCCAAAAGCACAAAGCCCCGGTGATGGTTCAGCAACCATGACTCCCAGAGCGCTGACGGGGTCTGTCCGCTATACCGTAAGGCAATGCAGACCTCAGACAACAAATCCGCGTCGCGGTCCAAAAAAGCCAGCGTTCCAACATGATTGAGGCTTTCAACCGCGGCGGTGGAAAGTTCCGGGTCGCACCGTCCATAGTCGCAAAGATAGAACACGATATGCGTGAGCTCGTAGGCCGCCTTGCGGTTGGGCAAAGCGAACTGGGCCGTGGCGTCAATAAACCGGTGTAGCCGCTCATCGAGCCCCGGGACCTCCAGCACCACCCCACGACGCGCCAGCAACCGACGGGCCTCTGCCCGTTGCAGATCCGACAGCTCATGAGCCGGAAGATCCTGCTGCTGCACCCATTGGGCCAAAGCTTCGCTCGGCACCTTGCTCATCTGAGACATCCCAGGCCCAAACCCTGAATGCGAGCTGCCATGCCCAACGCCATCCCCCACCAGGCCTAGATCCTCAAGATCCATGCAGATGGAGAGGATAAACCGGTAGTATTGGCGAAAGAAACACAGATGCCGCGCAGCGCCTGCATAGAACGCGCGCAGCGGTGCAAGAGAGGCCTCGTTGAGCAAAAGAGGTGCGCCGCGCAGCGCGCCTGTGCATTGCAGAATATTCAGCAACTCCGCGTTTTCTTTGAGCCAGAAGACATCCTTTTGGTCGCGGCGCCCCCGGGCAAAGGCAGCAATCAACCGGCTATAGGTCTGCGCAGGGCTTTGTGGCTCATTGTTGTTTGGAAACCTCAGGATCTGCGCCATGTCTACCTTCTCTTCCTTTCTTCTGTGCTCGTCCTGCCCCTGTGACCGGGGGCATGTTGACAGGGGCTATGCAGACAGGGCTATGCAGACAGGGAGCATGGCGCGCGCCAATCTTTGTGGCGCGCGCCGAGACCTTAGCTGCCGGGCCTTAGCTGCCGGAAGAAAACAGACCGACGCATTCGCCGGTCTCAACGCCTGCAGCTGTTGTCGGGGATGATCCGGAAGAGAACAGCTCCACCAGCGCGCCCTCTGATTGATCGCCTCTCGCCTGAGGTGCCGAGCCCGAGGAAAACAGCATCGTGCCCTCACCTGTCCAGCTGTTGCTCATCTGCGGCGCCGATCCGGATGAAAAAAGCTCAACCCCATCGCCGTGAAACAGGCTGTGCGCCCCGGCCTGAGCATCAACCTGTGCAGAAACAACACTAGCGGTTTGGGACTTTAACAAAGCAGTCATGGGAACCTCCATAGATTTCAACATTCACCCCAAGACGCTTGCATGATCAACCACACCACAAAATAGAAATTTTCAATCCAAAGTTGCTATACAGGAATTACCAACCTTAACTTGCATCGATATTTATATGTTACTTTTCAGATAACTAATTCAATCCCCAGACCCTAAATCCCCTTATCCACAGACCTGTAAACGCAAAGCGAGACAGCCTCCCACAGGTTGCATAGACTACGGATGCAAAACCTCGCTCAGCCCGGGCGTAAATCTCTCCTTTGATTCGCAAGAACAGTCGCCCCCTTGCTCCACCGCGACTATTCAGCGATAGATCAGCCTCAGCATCACAATCGCCGTGGCAGGAGACGCTTAATGAAAATCGCCAGCTTTAACATCAACGGCATCAAGGCGCGCGCCGCGGCCCTGCCGCAATGGCTCGACGAGGCGCAGCCCGATGTTGTCGTGCTGCAGGAAGTCAAATCCGTGGACGAAGCCTTTCCGCGCGCGCTTTTTGAAGACCGTGGATACAATGTCGAAACCCATGGGCAAAAAGGCTTTAACGGGGTCGCCATTCTGTCAAAACTACCGCTGGAGGATGTGAGCCGTGGCCTGCCGGGGGACGACGACGACATCCAGGCGCGCTGGATCGAGGCTACGGTTGTGGGCAAGCAGGCGCTCCGCATTTGCGGCCTCTACCTGCCAAATGGCAACCCGGTTGAACTCAACCCGGATGGAAGCCCCGTTGCTGGCGGCAAATACGCCTATAAACTGGCCTGGATGGAGCGCCTGAAAGCCCGTGCTCAGGCGCTTTTGGATAGCGAGATGCCGGCTCTGATGGCCGGTGACTATAATATTATCCCGCAGGCCGAGGATGCAAAGCGGCCCGAAGCATGGATCGAGGATGCACTGCACCGCCCCGAAAGCCGCGCCGCCTATCAGCGCATTGTCAATCTGGGATTTACCGAGGCCTTTCGGGCGCGTCATCAGGGTCCCGGCCACTATTCTTTTTGGGACTACCAGGCCGGAGCCTGGAACAAGGATGACGGCATTCGCATCGACCACTTTCTGCTTAGTCCGCAGGCCGCAGACCTATTGCTGGACTGCCAGATCGACAAAGAGATCCGCGGCCGTGACAAGCCCTCAGACCATGTCCCGATCTGGATCGAGCTGGACATCTGATCCTGTGCAAGAAGGCTCCTGCGCCATTTCCCCCTCCTGCCCCCCTAATGCTGTGCTCTGAGGTAATCCTGCGCTCCCAGTTAACTTTTTTGCGCGTCGGCAGTCCACGCTCGCACGCCGCGCAAAGCGCGGCGCTATGCCCAACGGGAGGATGGGCCTGTAAAGGCCCAACTCCGGGCGGGAGCGTTGCCTCGCCTCAAAGCCAGTCATGAGATCCAGGTCGAAACAGCCCCAATAGGCCACCACGCCCCCAAACCCTGGATTAAGACCCGCTGAAAAGGCGCCAATACCCAGCCCGGCTCACCAACAGCTCGCCCGGCCTGTTTTCAAAACTTGCTGTGACAGCGCTCAGCTCATGGGCCAGCCCCCTGAGAAAAAGGGGCAAATCAGCCTGTGCCTACTATGATGCCGTCACATCATGGCGATAGATCCAGTCAAATTGCTCGACCATGCGCTGCGGCGCAAAATGCCCGCCCAGTTTCAGGATTTGATGCGCAGGCCAACTCAAAGGTGCGCGCAAATGATACTTCCAGGCATTGCGGCTGGCCGCATCCACGACTTTTACAGCACGCGCTCTGCGACGGTCCTGATACGCGGCCAGTGCTGCGGGTATATCGTGACGGCTCGCCTCTAGCGCATGAGCCAGCACCCAAGCATCTTCCAATGCCAAATTGCCGCCCTGCGCCATAAAGGGCAGTGTTGGGTGGGCAGCATCGCCCAAAATCGCGACAGCGCCGCGGTGCCAATGGGGGGCGACGGGATGGCGAAACAACCCCCAGAGTGCACAGTCGCGCACCTGTGACAAAAGCTGATGTGCCTCGCCTCCAAAACGCGAAAAGGCGCGTCTCATGTTCTCTGGGTCGTCGGCTGTATGCCAGCCTTCCTCCGCCCAGGCGCGGCGCTCCTGCACAGCGACAAGGTTGACCACTGAACCATCACGCAGCGGATAGGCCACCAGATGTTGCCCCGGGCCCATAAAGACCTGTGCCTCAGCGGGCAGGTTTGCGTGATTGGGCACAATCGCCCGCCAGGCCACCTGCCCGGTAAACATGGGCTGGCCTGTTTCATTCAACGCCCCGCGCGTCTTTGAGTGCAGCCCATCAGCCCCAATCACCAAATCGCCACCGCATTGCGCCCCATTGGCAAGATGCACCACCGGCTTTGGCGCATAGCCCACGCTTTGCACTTTTTGCAGCAACCGCACCTGAACACCTGCATCGCGCGCCGAATCTACCAAAATGCGGATCAAATCAGCACGATGCACAAAATAGAATCTCAGATCTTGGGCATATTGCTCCAGATCCAGGCGCACCACTTCACGGCCCTGCTGATAAGAGCGCAAGACAACCGCGCGGGCGCGCTGCGATGCCCAGGCCAGAGCATCGCCCAGATCAAGCGCTTTGAGCACAGCCACCCCGTTGGGCGAGACCTGCAGCCCGGCGCCGACTTCCGACACGGCTTCGGCTTGCTCCAGCACTGTGACCTGCGCGCCTTTGCGCTGCAAAATCAAAGCCGCCGACAGGCCGCCAATCCCGGCGCCAACAATCGTGATATTGAGGTGTTTCAGTGTCATCAAGCCCTGCTGCCTTGCGCTGTTCAGCTGTGCATAAACGAAAAACGCCGGAGCAACAGGCCCCGGCGTCATTGTTTTTTACCTGAATCTTCGCACCGTCAGTCGTCGCGATGCACTTTTTCGCGCCGCTCATGACGTTCCTGCGCTTCAAGGCTCATTGTGGCATTGGGCCGTGCATCCAACCGTTTGAGAGAAATCGGCTCACCGGTCACTTCACAGTAGCCGTATTCCCCCTCATCAATCCGGCGGATCGCAGAGTCAATTTTGGAAACCAATTTCCGCTGACGGTCCCGCGTCCGCAACTCCAGTGCCCGGTCAGTTTCTTCGCTGGCGCGGTCAGCGACATCAGGAATGTTACGAGTGTTATCTTGCAACCCCTCAATGGTATCACGGCTTTCAGCGAGCAAATCCTGCTTCCAATTCAGAAGCTTACGACGGAAATACTCAAGCTGCCGATCATTCATGAAAGGTTCGTCTTCGGCCGGACGGTAGTCTTCCGGCAGAAACATTTCTTGTTTCATTTCGGCTCCTTCGGTATCGCCCATTCTGTATGTGTCTTCTATTTTTGCCATACGTCCTGGCTCCCCATGCCGCTGCGTTTATCTTCTGACAAGCCGATTGTCACTACACAATAGTAAACAGACCGGGTTAAAACCGTGCTAAATGCGCCAGATCGCAAGACCGCAACCAAGGGAACAGTATTACTTATGCAATTCCAAGGGACTAAAGACTATGTCGCCACCGATGATCTAAAGATCGCGGTCAATGCTGCCGTGACGCTGGAGCGCCCTCTTTTGGTCAAGGGCGAGCCCGGAACCGGCAAGACAGAGCTGGCGCGTCAAGTGGCTGACGCCCTGGGGCTGCGTATGATCGAGTGGAATGTAAAATCCACCACCCGCGCCCAGCAAGGCCTCTATGAATACGATGCGGTCAGCCGGTTGCGCGACAGCCAGCTAGGCGAAGAGCGCGTGCATGATGTGAGAAACTACATCAAAAAGGGCAAGCTCTGGGAAGCCTTTGAAGCCGGTGAGAAGGTCGTGCTGCTGATCGACGAGATCGACAAGGCCGACATTGAATTCCCCAATGACCTCTTGCAGGAACTCGATAAGATGGAGTTCCACGTCTATGAGACCGGCGAGACGGTCCGGGCGGTGAACCGTCCCATCATGATCATCACCTCGAACAACGAAAAAGAACTGCCGGATGCCTTTTTGCGCCGCTGTTTCTTTCACTACATCCAGTTCCCGGATGCCGAGACCATGAAAAAGATTGTTGCGGTGCATCACCCTGACATCAAAGAGGCTTTGCTGACGACAGCGCTGACCCAGTTCTATGAAATCCGCGACACGGCCGGCCTTAAGAAAAAGCCCTCGACCTCGGAAGTTCTGGACTGGCTCAAACTGTTGCTGGCTGAAGATCTGAGCCCGGAGGATCTGGCGCGCAATGGGGCTGATGCCCTGCCAAAACTGCACGGCGCTTTGTTGAAAAACGAACAAGACGTGCATCTTTTTGAACGCCTTGCCTTTATGGCGCGCGGCCGCCGCTAACGCCCGCGCAGAGAACAGCCCGCCTCTGTTGTCAGGTCAGCCCAGTCAGTCTTGGCTGCGCCAGCCTGGCAACGCCACGTCACGACATGCCATGCCGTGCCACGCAGAGGTTTGGCGCGAACCGTTGCCAGAACAACCAACCTGTTTCTTGCAGCTGCTGCCGTCTCTTCAAATCCCCCCCCTCTTGTCCTATCATCTGGGAACGATCTATTGCTCGGGTGTTTTCGGGCCAATTTCTGAGCCGTTTTGGAGCCCCTGAGATGCCCGTAGAGTTTCAAGACGACCAAGCAGCTGCACCAGAAGGTGGGGGCAGTTTCCGGCATGACCCTGAAACCAGCCGCCTGGGGCGTGCCGCAATGAGGCCGCTGCAAAGCACCCAATGGACGCGAACCATGGTGATTGCCGCGATGGGCCGATTTGGTTGCGCCGCAACCCGGCTGGGCATAGCTGTGCTTATGGCCGCCTCTGTGGCCGCCTGTGGCTTTCCGGAAAACCAGACCCCGGCCAGCCGGGCCGCTATCGCCCGCAACAGCCTGCCCCCGGCAAAGGCCTTTTCGACGCCAAGACCGCAGCCACCGCAACGCTCGAACCGCGATATTGCCCGTGATTTTCTCGACCTCCACTTTAGCCTTGAAGGCGGCACTGTGCTGCCAGTGTTTACCCGCTTTGAGCGCCCGATACGGGTGCGCGTGACCGGCACGCCCAGCACCGGGTTTATGCAGGATCTCAACCGTATCCTGGCGCGGCTCAAAAACGAGGCTGACATCAACATTCAACGGGTCAGCTCTGGCCCGGCAGAGATCACTCTGCAGGCGGTCTCCAGCCGTGAAATCCAGCGGGCGCTGCCACAGGCGGCGTGTTTTGTCGTGCCCAATGTCGACTCACTGGCTGACTTGCGGCGTAAACGGCGCAGCCCGGATACCGATTGGTCCCAGCTGCGCAGCCGCGAGAGGCTCGCCGTGTTTATTCCGATAGATGTGAGCCCGCAGGAAGCCCGGGATTGCCTGCACGAGGAGTTGGCGCAGGCGATTGGCCCGTTGAATGATCTCTATCGGTTGTCCGATTCCGTCTTTAACGACGACAATGTCCACACGGTGCTCACCGGGTTTGACATGTTGGTTTTGCGCGCCACCTACGCACCTGAACTGCGCACCGGCATGAGCAGACGCGAGGTCGCCGCAGTGCTGCCAGGGCTTTTGGCGCGGCTAAATCCGGCGGGCGCCAGCATTGCCTCGCGTCCCCTGCCCGCAACGCCGCGCAGCTGGATCAATGCAATAGAGACCGCTCTTGGTCCCGGCAGCAACCTTAACGGCCGCAAACGCGCCGCCAATCAGGCTGTTTCACTGGCCCGCGACCTTGGCTGGTCCGACCACCGCCGGGCCTATAGCCACTATGTGTTGGGACGCATGATCCAGGCAGATGAGCCGGAGCTCGCCCAACGTCATTTTCAAACCGCGCTCAGTTTTCTCCGCCAGTCGCCAGGCAGCGAACTGCACCAGGCGATCATTCGTCCGCGCATGGCCGCCTATGAGATCGCCCGCGGCAATGGAGAAGCTGCCCTGCAACAGATAAACCCGGTCCTGCCGGTGGCAATGCGCCATGAAAACGCCGCCCTGCTGGCGACCTCGCTGTTGATCAAGGCCGAAGCCTTGGATCTGCTGGGCCAATTTGCCACTGCCAATACGGTCAGGCTGGACAGCCTTGGATGGGCGCGTTACGGATTTGGCCCGGAGTGGGCGGTGCAGTCCAAGATGCGGGAAGTCGCAGATCTGCGCCCCGCTACCAACTGACAATAACTAACTAACAAACGCGCGAAAACAGGCGGATAAAACATGATCGTAATTGGCGCAGTGCTGCTGGGTGTCCTTCTTGGTGTCTTTAAGGCGCGAAAACGTGGCGGCAATATCGCCGATATGCTGCAATATGGCGCGGTCTATGCCATCGCCTTTGGTATTGTCGCGGTCATCGCCACCATCGTGATCCATCGCGTACTGGCCTAAACCCTCGCAGGAGACACGCCATGTTTCAGCCCTTTTTTGAAAATCTGCGCCAGGCCGCAATCCCGGTCTCGCTGCGGGAATATCTCACGTTTCTTGAGGGGATGAAAAAGGGCCTGGTGACCTATGACATCGAGGCTTTCTACTTTTTGGCCCGTGCCGCCATGGTCAAGGATGAGCGCAATATAGACAAATTCGACCGGGCCTTTTCCGCCACTTTCAAAGGGCTGGAAGCGATCCCCAATTCTGCTGTGATGGAGGCCGTAGACATTCCCGAAGAATGGCTGCGTAAAATGGCGGAAAAGCACATGACCGCCGAGGAAAAAGCCGAGATCGAAGCTCTGGGCGGCTTTGACAAGCTGATGGAGACGCTGAAACAGCGGCTTGAGGAACAAAAGGGACGGCATCAGGGCGGCAACAAATGGGTTGGCACCGGCGGCACATCGCCCTTTGGCGCCTATGGCTATAACCCCGAAGGGGTGCGGATTGGCCAAAAAGAAAGCCGCCATCAGCGGGCCGTCAAGGTCTGGGATAAACGCGAGTTCCGCAATCTCGATGGCGATGTTGAACTGGGAACCCGTAACATCAAGGTGGCGCTGAAACGCCTGCGCCGCTGGGTCCGTGAAGGCGCCCATGAAGAGCTGGATCTCGACAACACCATCCGCTCAACCGCTGAGCATGGCTATCTGGATGTCAAAACCCGCCCCGAGCGTCACAACGCCGTAAAAGTCCTTTTGTTTTTGGATGTCGGCGGCTCAATGGATCCGCATATCAAGGTGGTGGAAGAGCTGTTCTCGGCCGCCCGTACCGAGTTCAAACATCTGGAATACTTTTACTTTCACAACTGCCTTTATGAGGGCGTATGGCGCGACAACCGGCGCCGCTGGGACGCCCAGATGTCGACGGATGAGATCCTGCGCACCTATGGGCCGGACTACAAATGTATCTTTGTAGGGGATGCTTCGATGTCTCCCTATGAGATCGCCTATCCCGGCGGGGCTAACGAGCACTGGAACAAAGAAGCCGGCCAGGTCTGGCTTGAGCGCGCGCGGCAGCAATGGAAATCGCATCTCTGGATCAACCCGGTGCCACAAACCCATTGGGACTACACCCAGTCAATAGGCATGGTGCGCGAGATTTTTGAAGACCGGATGGTTCCCATGACCCTCGACGGGCTGGAGCGCGGCATGCGTGACCTCACAAGGTAGCGCATCTTTGCCCAGTATCGTGAGGGCCCAGTATTTAAGGCCTGATTTGGGGCGCACGTATTGGGTCACAGTTTTTGGGGCCACGACACTGCTGTAGCGGCTGTGTTTTGGCAGGCGAAATAACTCTCTAAACGTCTAAAATAGCACGTAAATCCTCAACTTAATTTTAGAAGTCTCTCTGCTACGAAAGGCTTCTAAACTGATTTTGGGAGCCCGTAATTTTGCGCTTTTTTGACCGTCTCAGGCAGCTAAAAGTTGAGATCACCTTTGTCGTTGTAACTCTCATTTGCTTCCGTATCAGCGCCGAGATGGAGTTGTTCGAGAGGTTTTATGACTTTAGCCGCGCCCATGAAGACTGGGAACTCGACGAGATTGCAGTCCTGAGCCTGAATGTTCTGGCAGCGATGCTTTGCTACCTTTTCCTGCACGCAAAAACACTGTCACGCACAGTAAAAGAGCGCGATCTGGCAGAATTGGAGGCGCAACGCATTGCGCGCCACGATTCCCTGACCGGTCTGGCTAATCGCCGTGCCTATACCAGCCACCTGGCCAAATGCGCCGAGAGCGGCAATCTGGACGGCCTTATGGTCATGATGATTGACCTGGATCGGTTTAAAGCGATCAATGACCTGCACGGTCACGCCTGCGGAGATTTTGTTTTAAGCGAAACCGCAAAACGGCTGCAGAAGGAACTGGCGCTGGGTGATTTTGTCGCGCGACTGGGCGGCGATGAATTCGCAATCGCGCTGGCCCCCGGAACCGGTGTTGAAAGGGCTGAAAGCGTCGCGAGACGCATTGCAACCTCTGTCGCCTCCCCCTTCATCTACAATGAAATCAAACTCTCAATCGGGTCGAGCATTGGCCTGGCTTGCCTTGAGAAGGATCTGGAGCCCTCGTCAGCGCTGCATTGTGCAGATCAGGCGCTCTATTGTGCCAAAAAGAACGGCCGGGGTCACTTTGCCTGGTATGATGCCCAGCTTGACAGCTCGGCCAAGGAACGGCGCATTCTGGAACAGGATCTGCGACAGGCGGTTCGCGATGGAGATATCGACGCGCATTTCCAGCCGATTTTTGACATCGCAAATAATCAGCTCTGCGGCTTTGAGGCCCTGGCACGTTGGGAGCACAAGACGCGTGGCATGATCCCTCCCGATACTTTCATTTCCATCGCGGAAGACATTGGGTTGATTGCGCCTTTGGGCTGGGCGATCCTGACAAAAGCCTGCCTTGCCGCACGCGAGTGGGATGCCTCGCTCAAACTGGCCGTAAACTTCTCTCCAACGCAGTTTCGCGACGCGCATCTGGTCAGCACGGTGAAGGACGTGCTGAACAAGACCCGGTTCGACCCACGCCGACTGGAAATAGAAGTCACCGAAAGCGCCATCATGCTGGACTTTGAATTGGCAAAAAAATCTATCCGAGAGCTGCGTCAACTGGGGGTCACGCTGGCGCTTGATGATTTTGGCACCGGATTTTCCTCGCTGTCCAACCTGCGCCAACTGCCATTTGACCGGATCAAGATCGACCAGAGCTTTGTCTCTGACATAAGTGAAAGCCCGGAAAATCAAAAAATCGTTGCCGGAATTCTGGCTATGGCGCAGGGGCTTAATCTGTCTGTAACGGCCGAAGGGATCGCGTCAACGCGCGACCTTGCGTTTTTACAGGGTGTTGACTGCCCGCTGGGTCAGGGATTTTTGTTTTCAAAACCAATGACCGCAGAAGAAACCGACTGGTTGCTGGAAACAAAATGGTCTGAACTGTACAAGCGTGAGACTCCTTTTTCGCCAGAGGACGCCGTAGACGTCCCAAAGGCAGGATAAGCGCAAACTGTGACAATCGCTGTCGCGTAAGTTCTGGCGGCCTTTGGCAATGCCCCTTGCCATGGCCTCCCTGCGCACGCATATCTAGCTGATGCTACGCTTGACCCCTATTATCCTGGCCGTGATTTACGGCCTTGTCATGTACCGGATTTCCGTCTGGCGCACCCACAGAGACCTTGATGCGCGCTCTACCGAACTGGCGGATGCCAAACTGCGCCGCCTGACCGATCGCATGGCCGCCGCACTGGAAATTGAGCGGATCCCGGTGTTTATCTATGAGGTCGATCCGGTCAACGGGCTTGCCGCTCCGGATGGGCGCATTTTCATCACCCGTGGCTTTTATCGCAAATACCAAAGCGGCGAAGTGAGTGACGCAGAGCTTGCCTCGGTGATCGCCCATGAGCTGGGACATGTGGCGCTGGGACATGCCAAGAAACGAGTGATTGATTTCTCTGGTCAAAATGCACTGCGCACCGCGCTGATGATGATCCTTGGGCGCTATGTCCCCTTTGTCGGCCCCTGGATTGCCGGGCTGCTGGCCAATCTGCTAGCCGCCCGTCTGTCGCGCAGTGACGAATACGAGGCCGATGAATATGCCGCCGCCCTGCTGGCCAAGGCAGGCATCGGGCTTGAGCCACAAAAGAGCCTGTTCCTCAAGCTTGAGGCGCTGACACAGTCGCGCGCCGGCATGGCGCCTGCCTGGCTGATGTCACACCCAAAAACCGCCGAGCGTATCGCCGCGCTGGAACGGCTTGAGGCCGGTTGGAAAAACAGCTGACATCACGTCATTTTGTCAGGCAGCTCTTGTCAAAGGCGCGCGAAGATCCCAATTCTCAAGTTCCCGTGACTGGAAGCCTGATTGGACCCCCTGATGCGTTACTCTCTTCTTGACCTTGCCCCGGTGCCCGAGGGCAGCGAAATTCCACAGTCCTTCCAAAACAGCACAGAGCTGGCGCAACAGGCTGAAAGCTGGGGCTATACGCGCTACTGGCTGGCAGAGCACCACAATATGCCCGGTATTGCCTCTGCGGCCACCACCGTTCTGATTGGCCATATCGCCAGCCAGACCAAAACCATCCGGGTCGGGGCTGGCGGCATTATGCTGCCCAATCACGCACCCTATATGGTCGCCGAGGCCTTTGGTACTCTGGCGTCGCTTTACGGGGATCGTATTGATCTGGGGCTGGGCCGCGCGCCGGGTACAGACATGCAGACCGCCTATGCCCTGCGCCGTGGCATGGCCTCGGGCCATGGCGCTGCTGACAGCTTCCCGCAGGATGTGATTGACCTGATTGGTTTTCTTGGCCCACTTGATCCAGAAGCCAAAGTACGCGCCTTTCCGGGCCAGGGCACCAATGTGCCGGTCTGGATCCTCGGCTCCAGCCTTTATGGTGCACAACTGGCGGCGCAGCTGGGGCTGCCCTATGCCTTTGCCTCGCATTTTGCGCCGCAAGCCCTTGAAGAAGCGCTGGAGCTGTATCGCCGCGCTTTCAGACCCTCTGCCTTTCTGGACCGCCCGCATGCCATGATGGCAGTGAATGTTTTTGCGGCTGACAGCGACGCTGAAGGCATCCGGCTGCGCACCACGATGCAGCAGGCCTTTGCCCGGCTACGATTGGGACAACCCGGCAAACTGCCGCGCCCCGTCGACGATATCACCGAACATCTGCCGCCCGCGGTGCTGTCCGGCGTCAACGAGGCGCTGTCTGTCTCGGCCACAGGCAGCCCGGATACGGTCAGGCGCGACCTCGCCCAGATTGTGCAGCGCTATGCACCTGATGAGGTGATCATCACCGGCCAGATCCATGACCACAGCGCCCGGCTGCGCTCGTTTGAGATAGCGGCTGAGGCGTTAGCGGCGCTCTAAGAACGCCTACGTCTCAGGACCGTCCGCCGCTCAGCCCGGCCAGGGCTTTGGCAAGGCGCGGCAGGCGGGCCTTTTTCAGCAATGGGCGAATTTCCCAGCCACCGCCGGACAAACGATTGGCCTCGGCCAGCACCCGTGCGCCCAGCGCCTCGATCCCGGCATTGTCTTTGAGCCAAAGATCATACAGCAACTGATCAGGACCAAGCCGCTCAAGCCCCTCCTCGGCCAGCGTATGGCGGGGGAAGTCCTTGTTGTTGAGGGTGACAATGGCATCGGCATGGCCGTTGATGGCACTGGCCAGCACGTGCACATCGTTTTGGTCCGGCAGCCAGAGCCGGGCCTCAACACCTGGTGCAGGGACCACACTGGCATCGGGCCAGGCGGCCTTGAGCAAGGCCAGATCGCTCTCGGCCTGGGCGGCGCCTAAGGGTCCGAGTTTGAGGGCGGCGCGACGCCATTCCTCAAGGATACGCGCCGACCACAGCGGTGTGAAACACCCGTGTTTTGCCGCACCGATCAGCATCTCACGCATCACGGTAGGGTAGAGCACACAGGTGTCCAGCAACAGCTTCATCGCAGCTCTCAATCCAGCCGGAAGAACACGGATTTGAGGTAGCCGCTCTCGGCCAGCTGCGGCAGTTGCGGGTGATCCGCCCCGGCATAGCCCGTATGGATCAGCTGCCCACGGCGCCCGGCGCGACCAATGCCCCGTGCCGATGCATTACGGAACCGAGAGAGATCTGCAGCATGTGAACAAGAGCAAAGGCCAAGGTATCCACCGGGTTTGACCAGAGGCGCTGCCAGCTTGGCGATCCGCTCATAGGCGCGCAGACCCGCCTCAAGGGATTGTTTTGAGGGCGCAAAGGCTGGTGGATCACAAATGACCACATCAAATGTGCGGCTCTCTTCAGCCAGATTGGCCAGCTGATCAAAGGCGTCCCCTTGCAGCGCGGTAAAGCTGTCAGCAAAACCAGCAGCCGCGGCCCCCTGCGCCGCCAAATCCAGTGCCGCGGCCGAGCCATCAACACAGGTCACAGAGCCAGCACCGGCGGCGCGCATCGCCAGACCAAAGCCGCCAACATGGGAAAAGACGTCGAGAACCTCACCGCCCTGTGGCACCAGACGCGCCGCAAAGGCCTGGTTTTCACGTTGATCATAAAACAGGCCGGTTTTCTGTCCGCCCAGCAGGTCCGCCATATAGGTGGCGCCATTCATCTCGACAGCAACTGGCGCGGTGGGCGCCTCCCCCAGCAAACAGGTGCTGACGTCGTCCAGGCCTTCAAGGCCACGGGTGCGCCCCGACGCATTCTTAAGAATAGTGGTGCAGCCAGTGACCTCTGCCAGAGCGGCCGTCAGAGCCTCAAGATGCATCTCGGCCCAGGCCGCATTGGGTTGCACCACGCAGGTGCTGCCAAAACGGTCGATCACCACCCCAGGAAGCCCGTCGGCTTCGGCGTGCACCAAACGGTAGAAGGGCTCATCATAGAGCTGCGCGCGCATGGCCAAAGCCTGCGAGAGACGCTGTGCGAACCAGGCCTGATCAATCACCGCATCGGGGTTGCGATCCAGCATCCGGCAGATAATCTTGCTCGTCGGGTTGACCGCCACCGTACCCATCGGGGTCTGGGCCTCATCCAGCAGAACGGCCAGGCTGCCGGGCTCAAGCTTGCGGGTACGCCGGTCGGTGACCAGCTCGTTGGAATAGACCCAGGGAAAGCCGTGGCGCAGGGCACGGGCATTGGCTTTGGGCAGGAGTTTTACGCGGGCGCGCTCGGGCGCGGAGGATGTGGCTGTCATAGCTCTCTCATAGACCCATCCCGGCAACAGGGAAAGGGGGCGCAGATCGGCACGATGCAGCCCCCTGGCATGCGCCCACTGCAGCGCCGCAAGAAATCGCTACAACACGGTATGGCCCACCCCCGTATGCTGCGCTCGCTAGTCTCTGGCCAATCTCCGGCTAGTCTCGGGGCCGCGTGCGCCAGCCGCCACGGCGGCGTGGTTGCCCCATTTCAGCCAGCCCCTGCTGAAGCACCTCTGTCATGGGGTGATCTGACGCCTCCCCGCTATAATGTGCTAACAGCTGTTCGATGGCCGCGCGACTGTCCTGCCCCACCGGCAGGCTCAACGCCCAGTCAAGAAAAATGCTGCGGCATTGGCTCGCGGTGATCCCCTCAATCCGGTAGCCTTCACGGATCAGCTGCTTATGGTCGAGTTCAGTCAGGCTCTGCATGGGCGCTCCCCTTTCGTAAGGTCCGCGATATAATTTCGGCACAGTCCTGATACGCGCGTTCCAGAGCCTGCTCCAGGTCTTCCAATCTATTAAAACCAGCACTGCGGCTCAAAAACTGTGCGCCCCCCTCGCCCAAAGCCAGCCGGTCCAACGTCGCCCCCGTCACCAGCCGCGCGGCGGTTTGCACCGACCAGTATAGGGCGTATGACTTTTGCAAAACCAGCGCATCTGCGGCATCCAGCCAGTCGCAAGCGACGGCCTGTTGCAGCCCGCAAGCGACGTCGCGGGTCTCAGCTGCCGCCAACAGGGCCCCGGCCTGCGAGAGCAGTTCGATATCCATCATCCGACCCGCTCCGGTTTTGGCGTCCCATACACCCGTCGGGGATTTGGCAGCCGCAAGCCTGCGTCTCATATTGGCAACCTCGCTCAGCACCACGTCTTTTGCCCGGTCCTGCGCCAAAACACCCCTGCGGAAGCTATTGAACCGCACCGTCAGATCAGCAGAGCCAGCCACCACCTGGGCCCGCGTCAGCGCCAGGTGCTCCCAGACCCAGGCCTCATTCTGCTGGTAGTGCGTAAAGCCAGACCAGCTTGTGGCGACAGGCCCCTTGTTGCCTGAGGGACGCAGGCGCATATCCACCTCGTAGAGCCGTCCCTGAGACATTGGGGCCGAAAGCGCGGTAATCAGCGCCTGGGTCAGTCGCGCATAGTAGGGGCGTGTCGCAAGCGGCTTGCGCCCTTCAGACATCTCGTGCCCGTCCGGGTCATAGACCACAATGATGTCGAGGTCGGACTGGGCGTTGATCTGGCGGGCCCCAAGCGAGCCCATAGCAATAACGATTGGGCCGCTTCCGGGGGGGGGGCCATGTTTGATGGCAAACTGGCCAATGACCCGCGGCAACAGGGCAGCAATCACCGCCTCTGCCAGCTCGGCATATTGAGCGCCCGCGGCCTTAGCATCAATCAGTCCACGCAGGTGATGCACCCCGATACGGAAATGCCATTCCTTGCACCAACGCCGCGCGGCATCAAGCCGGGTCTCATAGTCGTCTTCCAGCGCCAGAACCGCCTTTAGCTCCTCTGTCAGGGCGGCACCTCCGGGCCAGTCCTCAAAGAAGGACCCACCAATGACGGCATCAAAGACACCCGAGTTGCGCGACAAGAATGTCGCCAGCGCATGTGAGGTTCCCACAATATCCACCAGCAGATCCAGCAGCTGCGGATTAGCCTCGAACAGGGAAAACAACTGCACACCAGCAGGTAATCCCGCAAGGAAGCCGTCCAAGGCCAGCAGGGATTCTGCAGGTTTAGCCGTGCGCGCAAGGCGGCTCAGCAGTTCCGGCTTAAGGCGTTCAAAGATCTGCGCACCACGTTGTGAGCGCAACGCAGGATAGGTTGGCCAGCGCCCGATGACGGCCTCGTCAAGATCCCCGGGGACATCCGGCGTTGCAGATGGGGCGGCATCAGGCGCAAAAAAGCCCTCGGTCAAATCATGGACCTCTACCAGGCGGCGGTGGATTTCAGCCTGTAGCGTGGCGGGGTCCTGCCCCATCAGGCAGGCAACCCGCGCAATGCCTTCTGCAGAGTTGGGCATCTTATGGGTCTGCGCGTCATGCACCATCTGAATCCGGTGTTCCACCTCGCGGTGCGCGCGGTAATGCGCGCTCAGGCTGGTGGCAACCTCCTGCGGGATCCAGTCTTTGTCTGCCAGGGCCGCGAGCCCTTCGACAGTGCCGCGCAGACGCAGGCTCTCGTCCCGCCCGCCTGCAATCAATTGACGGGTCTGGGTGAAAAACTCGATCTCGCGAATACCACCGCGCCCCAGCTTCATGTCATGCCCCGGCACGGTCACCAGCCCACCGGTGCCTTTGTTCTCGCGAATGCGCAGGCGCATATCATGGGCGTCCTGAATGGCGGCAAAGTCAAGGTGGCGGCGCCAAACAAAGGGACGCAGGGTTTTCAGAAAGGCCTCTCCCGCAGCCAGATCCCCGGCGCAGGGGCGCGCTTTGATATAAGCCGCCCGCTCCCAGGTCCGCCCCAGGCTTTCGTAATAGCGCTCCGCCGCCTCCATCGCGAGGCAGACCGGCGTCACCGCCGGGTCCGGGCGCAGCCGAAGATCCGTGCGAAAGACATAGCCATCGGCAGTGCGATCGCTCAGGATAGCGCACATATTGCGGGTGGCGCGGACCATGCCCTGACGCGCTTCAAAAAACACGTCCGGATCATATCGCGTCTCATCAAACAGGCAAATGAGATCAATGTCTGAACTGTAGTTCAGCTCATAGGCCCCCATCTTGCCCATGGCCAGAACCGACAGCCCGCCAGCGGTCTCCACATCCGCCTCACTCATGCCCGGTAGTTTTTTGCGTCGGATCAAGGTAGCTATTTCCGCCTTGAGAGCGACATCAACGCAGAGTGCGCCAAAATTGGTCAGGGCGGTGGTCACCTCTTCCAGGCTCCAGCCGCCGGACAGATCACAAAGGGCCGTCAACAGCGCCACCCTGCGTTTGGCCTGACGCAGACCCGGTTTCAACTGATCCGGTGCAAGGGAACGACAGGCGTCAAACACCTCGTCCAACGCCGCCCTGGGTGCCGCAAGGCCAGGCCCAATCCAGTCCGCCTCCTGCGCAATCAATCCCCGCAGATAGGGGCTGGATCCTGCGGCCCCTGATATCAGCTGCGCGCAGTCCTTATCCAGCCCCGCAACCAGCTCACGGGTTTCTGTGCCTAGGGCTGGATCATAGGCGCGGGGAAGGCGGGATATTTTGAGGCGATCAGTCATGCGCCGACACTGTTCCGCCGCTGCAGTCGCGTCAATGCGGCATCGCCTCCAGAGCGACAAGAAAGCGCGAAAATCCGGCGAAAAGCCACGCTCATTTTGCCCGCGCAGGGGAAGACCTGTTGCCGCCAACAGATCACCGGTCAAAGGTGATGCCACTAAACTGTGATCAGCGGGATCTTTACCTCAAACAATCTCCAACCTATCAGTAGGTAGGCAAAATGAGGCCCGCCACAGAATGCATCCCGGATCGCGGTGCCCCAAGGCTGCGCCATGCGATTAAGAATTGGAGACAAGACAATGGAAATAAATGCAGATTTCAGCAAACGCGTTTTGGTTCACTCAGCAAACGAGCCCTGGCGCCCCTCCCCAATGGCCGGGGTTGATCGCCGGATGCTGGACCGGATCGGTGGCGAAGTCGCCCGGGCGACCTCCATTGTACGCTACGCGCCTGGCAGCCATTTCTCTGCCCATACCCATACAGGCGGTGAGGAATTCATCGTGTTGGAGGGCGTGTTTCAGGATGAACACGGCGACTACCCAGCCGGCACCTATGTGCGCAATCCGCCAACAACCAGCCATACACCTGGCTCTGAGGCGGGTTGCACCATCTTTGTCAAACTCTGGCAGTTTGACATGGAGGACCGCCACCAGTTCCGCAAGGACATGGCCGCAGGTCTCAGCCCCACAAATGAAGGCCTTGCCTCGTCTGAGCTGCACCGCGATGCCCGCGAAGTGGTGAGCTATCATCAGCTCGATCCTGGCGCCCGGCTTGAGGTCATGACCCCCGGCGGCATTGAGATTCTGGTCCTGAAGGGTGGCATTACTGACGCGGGCGACACCCTTGCGCAGGGGTCCTGGCTGCGCTTGCCCGAAGGCGAGGCTCTGACCGCCTCAGCCGGTGCCGAAGGTGCCCGCCTGTGGATGAAGACCGGGCATCTGCCGTTTGCCAAGCCACCCGCAGTCTGATGCAAACCGATATTGCCATCATAGGTGGCGGGCTGTCCGGCTTGGCTCTGGCCCGCCATCTGGCCCGCGAAGGCTGCGACTTTCAGCTGTTCGAGGCACGCAGTCGCTTCGGCGGTCGCATACACTCCTTGCAGCACGACGGCGCCGCATTTGATCTTGGCCCCGCGTGGTTTTGGCCCGGGCAACACAGGATCGCCGCACTTGCCGAGGCGCTCGGCCTGGAAAGGTTTGATCAATATGCCGAAGGCGCGGTGTCGTATGAGAGCGAGACCGGCGAGGTTTTTCGCAACGCAGGCTTTGCCTCGATGCAGGGCTCCTGGCGACTAAAGCGCGGCATGGGCGGCCTGATCAAGGGGCTGGCAGAACATCTGCCCTCCGAAAGATTGCACCTTGATCACGAGGTGCATGCGATCACCCAGCCCGGTGAGATCCGGTTTCGCGCCGGTCAGAGCTGGCAAGCCCGAAAGATCATTCTGGCCCTGCCCCCGCGCCTTACTGCAGAGATTTCTTTTACCCCCGCGCTGAGCCCAGAACAGCTAAAAGCGCTGCAAGGTATTCCGACCTGGATGGGCGGACATGCCAAATTTGTCGCCCTCTATACGGATCCGTTTTGGCGCGAGGCAGGCTTATCCGGGGATGCCATGAGCCGCAGCGGCCCACTGGCTGAAATTCACGACGCATCAGCCCCCGGCGCCCTCTCCGGGCGGGGGCCGGAGCCTACCTCACCTGCCGCGCTGTTTGGTTTTGTCGGCACCTCTGCTGTGGCGCGTCAGGGCCAAGGACAGGAGGCGCAGCTCACCCGCGCGGCGCTGGCACAGCTGAGCCGCATTTTTGGACCGCAAGCCGCGCATCCCATCAAAACCGTTTTGCAGGACTGGGCCCAGGACAGGCACACCGCAACCCCGCGCGACCTGATTGCGCCCCGCCAGCATCCCGCCTACGGCCTGCCAGCGGCCCTGCACAACATATGGGGCGGTCGCCTGTCGCTGTGTGTGAGCGAAGTCGCCCCCGAAATGGGAGGCTATCTGGAAGGCGCGCTTGCGGCGGCCGAACAGAGCGCAGCCGATGTTAAGAAGGAGCTGATCTGATGGCCGCCTGTGACACCAAGGCAAAATTGATGCATGCCGCAGAACAACAGGTCCGTCGCAAGGGGGTCGATGGGTTCAGCTATTCCGACCTGAGCGCAGAGGTTGGGATCCGCAAAGCCAGCATTCACTACCATTTCCCAGCCAAATCCGACCTTCTGACCGCCCTCATGGCGCGGTACGCGACACAGGTGATGATGGAGCTTGAGGGTTATGTGAGGGCCATGGACAGGCCAGATCAACAGCTTAGCGCCTTTGTCGATCTTTACCGTGCGGCACTGCAAGAGGGTGCCAGTCTTTGTCTGTGCATTGCCTTTATCGTGAGCCGCGATGGCCTGGCCCCTGAAACGCGGCAAGAGATCACCCAGTATCGCCGTGCCGTGGAACACTGGCTGCGGCTGCGGTTTGAACAGGCGCATACAGACCAGTCCCTGCCCGGTGGGTTTGGCGCGCCCAGATACGAGGCCGCCGCAGCTCTGGCTTTAGTTGAGGGGGCGCAGCTTTCTGCACGAATGACAGGGGATCCGACGCGGTTCGACATCGCCACGCAGGCCTTTCGCGACCGCCTCTGTTAAAGACATCCACCTTTAAAAACATGCACCTTGCCGGGCTGTCTCAGTATTGGGGCGCTGCTGGCCTCACTTCCTTTGGCGTCACTTGAGGGTGCCCCCTGTACACAGGGGGCGCGAGCCTAGACAAAAATGAGCGCAGCCTTGCAAAGCTGCGCTCAAGATCATCAAAACGACGCGATCATAAGAAAATGAAATCGCCAGCCTCCAGGGTTTCGAGATCAACCCCTGTCAGGCGCATGGTGTTGCCGAAATCATCCTCGATCACCACGCCTCTGCTGCCCTGACTGGTATGGTTGAGCATGAGATCGGAAAAGTCAGTAATGCCACTGGCGTCACTCAAATCGACCTGATCCAGTCCGCGAAAACCAAATACATAGTCACGGCCTTCGGAAAAGACAAAATCATCAGCGCCACGGTTGCCGGTCAAGCGGTCATTGCCAGCGCCGCCATCCAGGACGTCATGGCCGCCATTGCCAAACAGTTTGTCGTTTCCTTCGCCACCAAGCAACAGATCATGGCCCCTGCCGCCATCCAGGCGGTCGCGACCACCGTTGCCGTGCAGCGCGTTGTTTGCATTGTTGCCGATCAATCGGTCATTGGCGCTGCCGCCCCAGGCATCCTCAATAAAGTTGATCACCTGTCCACCTTCGCGCACAGCCGCAGCCACGGCGACATTGTCGCCGATCTCCCCAATCGAAGAATAGTGTTCGGGACGCAGATCAATGCGGCTGGAGGTGTCCAGATCGGAGGCATCAATCAAGTCATGGCCGCCGGCATCCCAGATGGTCAGGATCACATCCCGGTATTCGCCGTCCTCCCCCAGCACCTGCATGCCAAGGTCATTGTCCGTGTTGGTGGCATATTGATATTCAAATTCGTCCGCCAGACCATCGCCAATGCCAAAGTATACCGTATCGGTGGCCCGGGTTTCAGTATTGGCACCATAAAGCTGTTGCAGGGCCTGTATATCCCACAGCATAGGCGTCAGCGAAAAGGCCTGATCGACCAGCGCGTCATCCGCCTCTTCCGGGTGCGGCACATAGGACATCACCGTATATTGGCCATTGGTGTTTGGGTTATTCGGGCGTTCATTGGGATGATGCAGCCCCAGTGCATGCCCCATTTCATGCAGATAGGTGCTCCAGCTGGTGTGCCCAAAGACCGGCCCGCCCTCTTCGCCGACATCCTGCACGAACTGGTCCTCGTTGGAGCGGTTGATCCACAGGTCACCCGCCCGCGAAGGACGATCGCCAAGGTGATCCGGATTGGGGAAGTTCGAGACAAAGCCATAAAGATCGACATCGTCGAACTCGGTGCTGCCAAAGGCGATATCGCCGACGACAGCGCCGCCGCGCACTTCAAAGACCCAGAGCCCTTCCACGCCGGTATTCCCGGTGGTATTCTCCAGATCCAAAATGGCGCTTTCGTTGCCCGATTGCGGTAGTTCAAAGAAATCGGCGCCATTGCCGGCTGAGAAACCCGCTCGGGCTGGGATACCGCCGAGACCGGTTCCGTCAAACGTCTCATCACTGTTGGAGGCATCTCCCGAGGACCAGTTGATATCCTCGTAGCGGAAAACGATGTCGAAATCGCCAGCCCCACGGTCAAACAACTGCATCTGGAAGGAATTGCTGGGCGCCGCGTGCTCGCTGTAAAACCCAACATTGTCCCAGGTGATCGTGACCACATCCGCTTCGGCGTCAACATCGACATAGATCGGGTCACCCGCCCGGGTGTCAACATCGGCCCAGAACGCCGCAATAAGGGGCGTGCTGCCGGCCGAGATGCCCGAAGGGGTGTACTGGCTCAGACCGGATCCAAAGGTGATGTTGCCATTGGTGTTCACATAGATTTCACTGGCATCATATTCGGCGCCAAAAAAGTTCAGCCCTTCCTCAAAGACCGCCGACATATCAACAAGCGAGGATCCGTCATCATTGACTGGCAGTGCGACACCCCCCGCATTGACCAGGGTGCCATCGCCGCTGACCTGGTCGCCAGTGCCATCGCCGGTCCCGCCGCGCGCAATGGTGCCGTGCTGCAGATTGACGTTTGCCACTTCGTTCCAGGCCTGGATGGCCTGCGACGCCATGGCCCGCTGCGCAACTGTCATGGAAAAATCACTGTCAAACGGTACAGTGTCACTGCCTGCATTCCAGGCATCATCGGTCCCATCCCCATCCGTATCTACCTCCCGGTAGTAACTGGGCATCTCGGTCCCCAGAAAGGAATAGGTGATCGTGCCGCTCCCGTCATGCCAGCCTTCGGTGTCGCCGACGAGGAGGGATTCATAAGTCTGACGTGATGACATTGGATTTGATCCTTTCAAGCAGTAATCGAGCTGGAGAATGCCTTCGCCCAGTGTTCAAACGGTGTTCAAACCAGTGCTCAAACCTGTGTTCAAACCGGCCCCCTGAACGCCCAGAGGACGCCCAGACAAAGGCAGCTGAAGCAAGCATCGAATGTGTTCCAGGCGCGATACTGTTTTGAAAACGTGTTCCCTACGCTCTTCTCCCCGAACGTCCGACCAAGCCGTCCCCTTACTCACATGTTAAATTTGCGATGTATTATTGGCTTTGACATAGATCAGACGAGAGAAATTTCGACAATTTCATTCATAATATCCGCTTTTTTTCACAGGATTT
The DNA here is from genome assembly GCA_965641885.1 of Phaeobacter sp. SH40. Taxonomy (GTDB): domain Bacteria; phylum Pseudomonadota; class Alphaproteobacteria; order Rhodobacterales; family Rhodobacteraceae; genus Pseudophaeobacter. The sequence continues at coordinate 2,554,461 of OZ282574.1, forward strand.
TTATTCACAGGCATTATTTCCACAGGCATCGCGAGGCAGGTCCGGCGACGTTGGACAGTGGACAGCGCAGCAAAATGTCTTGGGTAACAACAGGATGCTGCGCGAAAGGATGCTGCACCGACGACAAGACAGCCGTGTTGCGCAGGCCCATGGCATCAGCTCCTGTGACAGCGCATCCTTCAAAAAACTGCGCGTCCCAAAGGTGGCCTGCAAGCAACCAGATTGCATCATGAGCAGTCCGAACATGCCCCCGCATCAGTGGACTACGGCAGGACGCTATTTCGGCAGAACAACGAGATTAGAGAACCGCTCAAGCATGTTGATCTTTTCGATCAAGCTATATTCTGAATTTTCCTTCAGAATGTAGCCAGCGACGTTCTTTTCATATGCGGCTTGAATATCCGCCTCACTGTTAGAGGTTGTGAGAACAAAGACGACCACATTATGAAGATTTGGATCCTCGCGAATTTCTTTCAGAAACTCATGCCCGTCCATGCGCGGCATATTGATATCGAGGGTCACAATATAGGGCTGAGTAATCCGCTCCTGGCCGGCGTCTCCGCGCAGCATTTCAAGCGCTTCAATCCCATCCATAGCGACAAAAACTGGGTTGCCCAGATTGGCTTTCTTGATCGCCCGCTTGATTTTCATGATGCTGACTTCGTCATCATCAACGATCAGGAACTTTACCGGTTCAAAGTCCATAGTTTCGAAAACCTCGCCTCAATATACACGTTATTGATCTATGCTACATCAGAGACCTTATCAGAGACCTTATCATTTCCAGCCAAGTCGGCAATCTCAAAAATAAACCGGGTTCCCCGCTTCTCAGGGGCATGAGATTCGACCTCAATCGTGCCTCCCAGGCGACTTATGAGCTTGAGTACAAAAGCCAGGCCAAGGCCACTGCCCTCGACCCGATCCCGCGACTTCAAGGTTTTAAACAATTCAAAAATTCGCTTTTGAAACCGGGGCTCAATGCCGGGGCCATCGTCTTGCACCGTAAATCGAAGAGCACCTGCGTGACGAGAGAATGTCACCTCGATTTTACCTGTGGGCAGATCATGGTGCTTGATCGCATTGGTCAAAAGGTTCAGCAGGATTTGCCGCAAGGGAAGACTATGGGTGACGATCGTTCCAGGATCGTTCAGCAGCGTGATCTGGAAGTCGCCGCCCGGATCCAGCATATCGGACATTTTACTGACCTCCTCGTTCAACGAGATTGGTCCGATGGTTGTGTCGATTTGGCCAACCTGCGCATAGGTAAGAAGGTCGGCCTGCAGGGCTGACAAGCGCGCGCTGCGTTTTATCAACAACTCCAAATTACTGATACAGGCTGCAGAGAGGCTGTCACGCTCGTCCTCAAGAGTCCAGGTTGCCAGATCCTGTATCGCATCTAACGGTGAGCGGAGATCATGCGCGGCGACATAGGCAAAACGCTGCAGCTCGGCATTTGAGCGTTCCAGCTCAGCTGCCTGCTCTTTGAACACGTTGAGCGCATTGGCTATATCTCCCAGTTCATCCTCGCCACTGACCCGAATTTCATGGGCGTAGTTACCTCGTGCGAAATTCAGGACATCTTCGGTCAGCAAGGTGAAACGTTGGCTGATCTGTTTATGAATGACCTGACCATTCAATAAAACCAGCACCGCAAGAACGACAACGGTTGTGGCAATGCCAATCAGCTTGATATTTTGCGTCAGCCTGGATGTCAGCGCAATATCTGCCCTAAAACTCTCCGTTGCCTCCTGCATGATGAGCCGAACCTGGTCTCCGATGTCAGCCACCGCAGCGTCCCTATGCCGCTTGAGAGTCTCAAAATCCTCGCGAGAGGCCTGAAGCTCTCGTAAAGAATAGAGATACCCCGGCTCAGAAAACAAACCTTTATTCAGGTCAGAAGCCAGCTTCGCCAACTTGGCACGTGCCTCGGAATTTCCCAGCAGGGTCAAAGAGAGAGACGTACTTTTTAGTCGGAAATTCAGTCTATCGGCTAGAGCGCTTACGTCATGCTGACTTAACTGGCCAAAGCGGCCTTGAATCATATTGGAAAAATCGACCGCGCTACTCTTCAACGAATTCAAGACTTCAACTTCCCGCGCAAAAACGAGAAACACGTCCACTTCTTTTTGAACCCATCCGCTGTAGTCACCAAGGTCAGCGGGCCGGGACAATACCTCGGTTGAGGACACAATCAGCAACTGATCTATAATATCCTCAAATCTTTTCGTCAGACTTAAAAGGTAGGCACTGTACTCCTGAACCTCACGCTCCAGTTCGCGTTGCGTAAACTGATTTTGAAACAGGGCCTCGTTTGCCTTGACGAATTCATCCCGGCTGGACTGAAACAGCGCGGTATCCAAGCGGTCTCTATCAAGTGAAATAATATCAAAAAATATGACCTGAGCATCCGCGTCATTCTCAAGATATCGGATACGCAGCTTATCCAATTCAGTCTTTGTGAGGTGCTCTTCCAAAAGCTTCGTCTCACTTACTGTCAGTGTCGTCAGCTTGGAAAATTTCTGCGCCTTGTCCAACAGCGGTATAGAATCTGCTAATATCGACGCTTGAGCGTCGTTCAATCGAATGATCTGTGTCCCAACAATCAACTGCAGCAGTGCAACAAGAAGGACTATGGCAGAGGTCGCAACGCTCAACTTAAAGACTACACTTGTCCTCCAGCGCGTCGTTAACTTTGATAAAAGTCCAAGCATTAATATTATCCGTTGCTCCCTGATGCACACAGCATGTAAACTCAAAATTATTAATGGCCTGTTAAGTGTCTTACCCCATAACTACCTGTATTAGCAGGCGTTTCAGTGCAAGGAAGTCACATGAAAAACTTGACACGTCGACGGACCCTCCTTGGCCTCTCCTCAGCGGCCTTTGCTGTCACAGCACCTCGTTTGCCCTCTGCGCGTACGCAAGCCGCCCTGCATGATTACGCAGCACAGGCTGCGGCTGCTTTGGCCGACGGGCGCAACGTAGAGCTTGGCCTCTTGATGCCAAAAGGAAGTAGCGCCAATGTGAACCCCGCTATTGAAGCATTCAGAGCAGCGACAGGCATTCTGGTCAAGCCCGTTGAAACTCCGGTGGACAATATCAACGTTCAGCTCACCCTGGACACCTTGAGCGATACAGGAAGTTATGATCTCGCACTTCCCGCGACGTTTGGCCTGCCTGACCTTGTGTCAACCGGCGCAATCATCCCTCTTTCAGACTATGCAGACAAACATGAACCCGACGACTTCAGACAGGGTGTGCTCTATCCAACGGGCGATAGTTTTGATGGCAAAACCTACGGGTTTCAAACGGATGGCGATGCCTATCTGATGTTTTACCATCAGGACCTGCTCAAGGATGACGGGGAACAAAAACGGTTTTCTGACACCTTTGGCTACCCGCTGGATATTCCCGACACCTGGGAGCAGCTGGACCAACAAATCCAATACTTCAACCGCCCCGATGAAGACCTGGCCGGAGGCGTTCTGTTTCGGACCCCAGGCTATGTCGCCTGGGAATGGTGGGTCCGGTTTCATGCAAAAGGCTATTGGCCCCTGTCCAAAACTCTGGTTCCCCAGATCGATGCCGAGGCCGGTGTCACCGCGCTAGAAGACCTTATTCGGATCACCGAGCATCTCTGCCCCGAAGCCTCCACGCTTGGGCTGTTTGACAATTGGGAGCGCTATGCGGAGGGCAATGTTTACTGCAATATTGGCTGGGGCGGCACCCAGAAGTATCTCAATGGGCCAACCTCAAAGATGCGTGGCAAGATGGCCTTTGGCCCGACGCCTGGTGGCATTGTCGATGGCGAGCTGCTGCTGACCCCCTACTTCAACTGGGGGTGGAACTATGTGGTAACGTCGCGCTCAAAAGAACCTGAAATCGCCTATCTTTTTGCGCTCTTTGCCTCCAGCTCAGAGATGTCGACACGGTCCGTACGGCAACAAAAGGGATATTTTGACCCCTTCCGGCCAGAACACTATGAGGATGCCGAAATCCGCGAAACCTACTCTGACGCCTTCCTGGATGTGCATGCCACCAGTATGAAGAACGCAATCCCGGATTTGTATCTTGCCCATCAGGGAGAGTACTTTCAGGTCTTGAGCGACGGCTTGAACCGCGCCTTGCGCCGGGAGCTATCTCCAGAGAAAGCGCTAAAACGTGTCAGCGAAAGCTGGTCCCTGATCTCGGCGCGGGCTGGTCTGAAAAAGCAACAGAGCCGGTGGATGCAGCTGCGCGGCAAATATCCCCTCGCCGTCCGCAACCGCCTGAGGGACTATTCCTGAACCGGCGGACTTTTGCTGAACCAGATCTGGGTGCACGCTGTTCACTGCGCCCCGCCCTCAAACCACCTAACCTGATATTCATAAATGGCTCATAAATTCAGGTCAGTGAGAAACCAAAGCGGCGAGACAAATTGATGGATGGCTCTCTAAGCCCCGACTATAGCAGTGACACACCCCAAATGCAGACCGAAAATTTACAGACTGAAAACCTGCAGGCCGAAAAATTGCAGGCCGAATTCGACAAAATCATGTACCATATCTCACATGATTTGGGGGGCTCTACGCGTGCGATCTCGGATATACCGCAATGGATTATTGAAGATCTGTCCGATGCTAATATCGTCCTGCCAGAAGAGATCAATAACCACCTGCGTCTGCTCATCCGCCACTCAAATCGCCTAGAAAACATGATGCAGGGCTTCCTGGAATACTCCCGCGTTGGTCGGTATCAAGGCCTTGCAACATTGGATCCCTCCAAGGTTCTGAGCTGGATACTGGAGGAGACTGCCTATCCCGAGACCTGGGAAATCATCAACAATGTGTCGTCCTGCACACTGCGTATGTCCAAACACGATCTTACAGCCCTCTTCAAATGCCTGATTTCGAACCCGATAAAACATAGCGACCAGGATCACGGCCGGCTGGAAATAGACTCTCATATTGAAGATGGGTTTGTGAAAATCCTGTTCTCGGATGATGGCCCTGGAATAGAGCCTCAGTGGCAGGACAAGATTTTCGAAATGATGAAGACCTTAAAGTCACGGGATCAGGTTGAAGGCAGCGGGCTGGGATTGTCAATTTGCAAGAAAATTTGCGACCACTACGGTGGAGACATCTGGGTCGACAGCTCTCCAGCCGAAAAACGCGGCTCTGTATTTGGGGTATCCCTGCCAATACATGACAGCGACAGCGCGCAATAATCGGTCATAGCGAATGCAGTCACAACAGGACCAGCCCCCCCGGGTAATACCGGTCCGGCAACACACCACTCACAGTTACTCATTAAAACTTTCAAATATTTGTCCGAAATTGACAATCAAAACCCTTACTTATTGAGCCACCCCCATACTTTAAGTAGAAAATCATTATCCAAAAACCACAAAATTGAGACACGCAATCTCAAATAGTAAATACCTTTCGTGCACTCAGAACCAGTTATTAGGGATATACTGCTACGAATAGGTATCCGACCTTAGTGTTTTAGTAGTGTTATGGGGATGAGTTAATGGAAATGGGAAAAGTGACAACCACACAAAAAGGTGTTGGTACGCCAATGAGCCTGCGTGTCCTTGTCTTGGATGACAGCGAGTTCGACAGGACCAGATTGCAACGGCTGATATCGAAGCTTGAGCCAAACACCGAGGTCGTTTCTTGTTCAAATATTGAGGAATTCAAAAAAGAACTGGAACACGGCTACATCGACATCTGTTTGATTGATCACCATCTGGGTGAAGCGACCGGCCTGGACGCTTTGGAAATGGCAAGGCTGCAGGATGGCATTGGCCATATACCAATGATCATGATTTCTGGACAAGAAAACACCGAAACCATCGTTGAATCGATGCGCGCAGGATGTGCGAGCTTTCTGGGAAAGGATGGCCTGACCGTCGAGAAACTGCGCGATGTCATTTACAAATCCCTGTCAGAGAGCTTTTCTTCGGAAGAGTTTGGCGAAGAGGTCATGCGCGCCACCAATAATGTGATTGGCGCATTTTCCAAAGGCTGTGTCACGGAGCTGCAGCCACGTCTGCGCCGTGTGTTTAAGCAAGCCGAGTTTATCCGGTCCTGCCATGCGCACAAACTCTTGCCTTCGCCTGAGGCTCTGGATGAAATCGAAAAACATTGCCTGATGATCTGGCGCTTTTTTGATGAGGTTGAGCACTATAGCGAAGGCCTTGATAAGACAAAGCACTAGGTATTTGCTCCCAAGGCTTGAGGGAGCGATGCTTTCCCGAGACTAGATGCTTTCTCGGGACTGGAACTTCCTCGGGACTGGAACTTCCTCGGGACTGGACGGAGGCACATTGGGACAATCTCGTCACAGGGGTGCCGCTCCTGCCCCCCGCTGTCAGTCACCGGGCGTTAGCTTGCACAGCAAACCATGAGAGACCCGGTATTGGATGCTGATACATCCTTTCCGGGCCGGTGCGCTATGCGTGAACGAAACGTGCTGGCTTCAATTGCCGCAGGTCGCCTGCCCCATCACACGGGCGGTAATCGCACAGGCCGGAATCTCACAGGCCGGAATCTCACAGGCCGGAATCTCACAGGCCGGAATCTCACAGGCAATAGTGTCACACAGGCAATATCGGGTAACCGGTCTCAAAAGCATGCGGAGCAACGCAATAGCATATGTTTGATGCTACAGAAAAACCACGCTTGGCACATGAAAATGGAACATGCCCCGCACCAAAACCAGATGATGTTTCTCAGAGATATCAGCTTGATGTCCAAAGGGTGCAATTTGCACCTTGAGCATCAGAACCCTGGGCTTTAGCACCCAGCATCAAAGGGATCACACATTGAAATGTGCCGCGGATGCCAGCGTCACGAACAACATGTTTTCGTCACAAATCGGGCGCTGCGCAAGATATATAAGCCCTGCACAACGCCCTAATTTTCAAACCTACAAATCAAAGCCTTAAGCTCAGATTACGCCATTCCAAGCGCTTCTTTGTACATTTCCAAAACCGCCTCTTCTTCGGCGATATCATCCTTGTCACGCTTGCGCAGGGCAATCACTTTGCGGATCACCTTGGTGTCATAGCCACGCGATTTTGCTTCGGCCATGACCTCTTTTTGCTGCTCGGCGATGTCTTTCTTTTCCGTGTCCAGGCGCTCGAAACGCTCAATAAACTGCCGCAATTCGCCGGCTGTTACACGGTAGTTTTCGCTTTTTTCGTCTTCGGTCAGATCCATATCCGGCTCCGTCTGCACAAGCATTTAGCTGCTGTCATGTGATAGTGGTTGGGGCAAGGGGATAGCGACAGTGTGGCGCCATCGCAAGACTTGAAAACCGCTTCACGCGATATCTCATCTTCACGCCCTCCCTTTATGCCCCCCCTTGCAGCCAAAAGACTGAGCACCGCCCGTAAAATGGTCCACGTCGAAAGGAGGTGCCGAGCTGGCCCCTGGCCCATCTCGATGCTGACCTCTGGTTTGCTAGATTTGTTCAGGAGCACAGGGTTCCTTGCCTGGCAGCGTAGCGCTGAAAGAGCCTGCAAGCGCGACTTGTGCCTGCAAGCGCAATCCGCTAGGCGCAGAGCAGCGCAATTCTCACAGGAGCCCTGCTATGTTTGATATTCTTGTCTGGGCCGGAGCCGCCCTCTCGGTTGCAGGTCTGATTGGTCTGTTCTGGTGCATTCTCTACGTCATCAAAGCGCGACGCAAAGAGCTGGACGACGAGGCGCTGCGCGCTGTCGTGCAGTCGGTATTGCCCTATAATCTGGGTGCCCTGTTTCTTTCGGTCATTGGTTTGATGCTGGTGATGACCGGTATTTTTCTCGGCTAATTCCACATCCCGGACATCAGCCGCAACGCGCTGCCGGGCGACGACGCGCCCCGCTCCGCTCATGCTCCCAGTCACACCCAGTCAGTCACCACTGATTTCTGGTGCACCGACGTTTCTGCCCCATCCGGTTTCTGGCACAAAGTTCTTAAGCCCCGTCATGATGCTCCTGGACCGTGAGTAGCTGTCCTGAACCTAAACCGGACCTGTCCTGACCGCCGACTGTGCCTAGGCGCTGGCTGGTGCGTCTTTAAACTGGCATATTGTCAAACTGGCTTTCGAGATCCTGCTCACAAAGCTCTTCATCCAGCTGTCGCAATCTGCGCGACACGGGGATACCCTCAATTCGCAGATGACTGAGCAAGCGTGAAAATTCGGGGCGCAAAGAAAGCCGCGACTCGCCGCGTTCCTTGCCTATCTTGATCGCCAATTGCTCTGCGCGTTGCAGGACTTCACGACTGGTCGTCTGTCCGGTACTGGTCATCTGAATACTCCTCCCCTGAGTTCGGCCCTTCCCAGCGGCACCCGCCGAAAACACCTCTTTTACAGATACATCTTGTTTATACCCCGTCTGCGAGCGCAGGATCATGGAAAAATCCGTAAAAACTCAACCCTGCACTGATGCGATGGCTATAATACTCCGCCCAGCCGATCACCTTAAGATAAGTCAAATCGACAGCTCACAACACCAGCTAAAAACACTGAGGCCAAAATCTTAGCCTGGAATTGAACCCTGCCACTTGAAACATATTCTGAAATTTGTATATATCAATCGAAACGATAAAGGAGCGCCCAAGAAATGCACCCCACTGTCAAAGCCTTTTTCGACCAGGCCACCAATACGGTGTCCTATGTTGTGCGCGATCCCAATGGGTCCGCCTGCGCCGTTATCGATTCCGTACTGGATTTTGACCATGCGTCAGGACGGACTGACACGACATCAGCAGATGCAGTCATCGCATGGATCAAGGCCGAAGGATTAAACTGCGCCTGGATCCTGGAAAGCCATGTACACGCAGATCACCTGTCAGCAGCCCCCTATGTGCAGGAGCATCTGGGCGGCAAGATTGGCATAGGGGCCAATATCACCCTGGTCCAGGACACCTTCGGCAAGGTCTTCAACGAAGGCACCGCTTTTCAGCGTGATGGCAGCCAGTTTGACGCCCTGTTCAAAGAGGGTGACAGCTTTATGATCGGCCAGCTGCGCGGCGAGGTAATGCATACGCCGGGCCATACCCCTGCCTGTCTCACCTATGTCATTGGCGATGCGGCCTTTGTCGGTGACACTCTGTTTATGCCCGATTTTGGCACCGCGCGCTGCGATTTCCCCGGTGGATCATCCGAGGATCTCTACTGGTCGATCCAGAAAATCCTCGCCCTGCCAGAGGAAACCCGCATTTTTGTCGGCCATGACTACAAGGCCCCCGGACGCGATGACTACGCCTGGGAAACCACGGTTGGAGAGCAAAAGGCGCTCAACGTTCACATCGGCGAAGGTCGCCCGCTGGAAGAGTTTACCAGCATGCGGGACGCGCGTGATGCGACCCTGGGGATGCCGCGCCTGATCCTGCCTTCTTTGCAGGTCAATATGCGCGCAGGTCAGATGCCGGAACCCGATGAAAAGGGCGATGTCTTCCTCAAGATTCCGGTAAACAAGATCTAACGCCCCGGATTGCCCGGGCCAGCTCTGGCCAACAGGCAAATTTGACGGGCTCACTCAATTACTTAATCGCTCTCGGGCCAAGGCCCCAGGCGACAGCTAACAACAAGACAAGGACGCGCGACAATGGAAATGGATTGGATCTGGGGGCTTATCGGCGGTGGGCTCATCGGGCTTGGAGGCGCGGTTTTCCTGCTGGGAAATGGCCGCATCATGGGCGCCAGCGGCATCATTGGCGGGTTGGTCGATGGCTCCGGCTGGCACGATGCGGCGGAACGTCTGATTTTCCTGGCGGGCGTCATTGTCGTACCGATCCTTCTCTTGCCCTTTTACAAGGACGGAGTTGACACCCATGCGACCTCGAATATCGCCGTTCTGATTGCAGCCGGGGTCTTGGTCGGCCTCGGCACCAGAATAGCCAATGGCTGCACCTCTGGTCATGGCGTCTGCGGCATCTCGCGCCTGTCCCTGCGCGGCATCGTGGCCACCGTGTTCTATATCCTCGCAGGCGGCCTCACGATCGTTCTGTTTCGCCATATTCTGGGAGTGATCTGATGCAGCGTTTGTTTCTCTCTCTGCTTTCGGGCGGATTGTTTGGCGCCGGGCTTTTTGTCTCGGGTATGACCGACACCACCAAGGTGCAGGGCTGGCTTGACGTCTTTGGCAACTGGGATCCGACCCTTGCCTTTGTTATGGGCGGTGCCATTGTGCCGATGTTTGTGGCCTGGCGCCTGACCAAGGGACGGCGACCGCTGGTTGGCGGCGACTTTCCTGCAGAACCGCGCCCCGAGATGGATCACCGCCTTATTGCCGGCTCTGTTCTGTTTGGCATGGGATGGGGGCTGGCCGGGCTGTGCCCAGGCCCTGCGGTGGCGTCTCTCAGCTACAATGGTGTGGCCGGTTTCATATTTGTAGGCGCGATGCTTTTTGGCATGCTTGTGGCACCAAAAGCAGGACGGCAACTAGACTGGCTGGCAGCAAGGGTTTAAGAGCGCACTATGGATGCACGAGTGATTACACCCCGCTACGCCGTCTCGCCGCAAATCTCGGCTGAAGACATGCCCGCTATTGTTGCCGCTGGCTTCAAGACGGTGATCTGCAATCGCCCTGATGCTGAGGTTCCCCCCAGCCATCAGGCCGCCGCTATTCGGGCCGCAGCCGAAGACGCCGGGCTGGCCTTTCACGAGCTGCCCCTGACCCATCAGACCATGACTCCTGACAATGTCGCCAAGCAGCGCGCATTCTACGAGGGAAGTTCCGGTCCGGTTCTGGCCTATTGTGCTTCGGGCACCCGCAGTTCTGTCATCTGGTCCCTGGGGGTTGCCACCGAGATGAGCGCCGACGAAATATTGGGTAAAACCAGTGCTGCGGGCTATCCGCTTGACGGATTGCGCCCAACGCTGGAGGCCCTTGCTGGCAACTAATTGCGGATCTGAAAGAACTGCTGCTGCCTTTTGATTTTTTGAGACAAAAAAGATCCCAGTCCCAAAAGGGCTGGGATTTTTCGTGAGCGCCTGACAAGTGCCTGACATCCGCCTGACATCCGCAGTCAGAGTGCAGTCAAAACCAGGCGGAGATCATCAAAAAGACTGCGCCGCACAACCAGAGGAAGACGGCCGTCTGGCCGCTGCGGGAATTTCTAAAGGCCGGTGGTCAAGTAAAGCGCCATTTGGAACCTCGCCTGGCGCCTCGACACACAGGTCTTTCGTCACAATCCCTGTGCAGAATCACCTTCGAGGCCTGCAAGTTTCGAGATCTCGGCTGCAGCATCATCAGGGTTAAACTGGTCCATAGCATCCCCTAAGCCAGGGAAATCCCCCATTGGTGCGGCATCAAGTCCAAGGTCAGCCCCCAGATCCGCGCCCAGATCACCACCAAGGCCGCCGCCAAAGTCACCCAGGTCGCCGCCTAATCCTGCCGGATCAAAGTCGCCACCAAGGCCTGCCGGATCCAGATCGCCTCCCAATCCTGCCGGATCGAGATCACCGCCAAGGCCGCCCATATCAAGAGCGCCAGGCCCGCCAAACCCCATGCCGTCATCCAGCGGGTCCTGCAGATCCTCCGCCGCAATACCAAGCGAGAGCGGCGCCGGCTCATCCATCAATGACAACGCAGGGGCTGCGTCGCCGCCAACACCGTCTGCAAAGCCACCGCTCATATCCATGAGGTCGGGCTGTTGGTCGTGCTTTCGTTCGTTCAATCGCACGGCGCGAGAGCCATTCAGTTGCCCCAAACGTCCCTTGGCAATCATCTGCCCACCAATGCTGATCAGGTCCGTCTCATAGAGAAACGCCTGATCCAGAGGCAAAATTCCACCGACCTTGAGAGCTGAGAACTCATTCAGTGGCACGCGCACCTTGCACAGAACCGCTGATAGTTCGGCCCGCATAGCCCCCATGCCACTTGCCAGAGACGGGCCCGGAGGGGAGCCGCTCAAGCCAAGCTCTTCGGCGGTGGGTTCCGGCAGAATGAGGTTCAAAACGCCCTGCATGGCGCCAATTGCCAGGTCAACATTGAGCGTGATCAGCCGGTAATCCTCGGCTTCCAGACCCAGAACCAGTGAGCGCACATCCTCGATCTGAGCGCCATAGCGATAGCCCGAAAAGATCACCTGATCCTTATGCCCGGCCAGCATTGCGACAACTTTGCCAAAGGCCTTTTCCAGGAACTCGGCCGTCATCGCCGCATCAGTTGGCGTGTAGTGCCGCTCTGAGGGGGCTTTGCCCATGATTTGCCCGATGGTCTGTTTTTGGATCAGGGCTGTCACCAGTGCTGCATCCATCGTCACCGCACCAATGCGGCCACCCGGCCCATCCAGAACCACCAGAAGATGCTTGTCCGAAAGCGCGGCGACCAAATCTTCGGGGGATCGGTTGAACTGTCGTGCTGCCAGCACTGCCAGCGGCAAATCGCATTGTTCAGAGGCTGCACGTGCCAGAGACCGACGCAGAGCTTTGAGCGTCAAGGATCCGTTGAGGCCCGGAGCCCCATCCTTTGACGCCGCAAGTTTGCGAGCGAGTGCACCCGACCCACCGCCTCCGGCCTTCTCAATATTTGCTTCAGACATCAGTCAGCAACCTGCACGTTTCGCGCTCCCTTTTTAATTGTCTTAACGACCGTTCGTTACCAAGATATTTAAAACTGCGTCTCGGACAGGATTTTCCGCTCCACGGGCAAGGAAATTCTAAAACTGCCGCCTTTCTGCCCAGCCATATAAGCGATGTCGCCTTCCAGCCGCTGCATGATTTCACGACAAATCGCCAGCCCAAGCCCAGCGCCGCCGGCCCGTTCCGGGCTAACACGCGAGAATTTCTCAAAAATTAACTGTTGGTGGTCTGCGGGCACGCCGCTGCCGTTGTCGGTGAAATCTATCCAGATTTCCCCCAATCCCCGCGTCACCCGTATCGTCAATTCCGGTGATTTTGCGTCACAGTATTTCTGCGCATTGGCGATCAAATTGATAAACACCTGCGCCAGACGATCCAGATCGGACGAGATCCGCAGAGTTTCAGATTTTGGATCGCGGTTCACCTTGATCGCATCCTCAGACCCCGCCAGCGCAGTCGAGACCGCGTGGTCCATCACCTCTCCCAGGGTGCCTGCGGACATGTTCAGACTGACCTGGCCGCTTTCCAGCACGCTCAGATCCAGCAAGTCGTTTAACAAACGGGTCAGCCGCAAGGCTTCATCGTGAATGATCGAGGCATAGCGGGTTTTTTCCGTGACAGGGATTTCTCCTTCGTCCCGCAGAATCTCGGAAAACGCCCGGATCGACGTCATTGGGGTGCGCAGCTCGTGGCTCACCTGACTGAGAAAGGCATCCTTTTGTTGCGAGATCTGCGTGAGCTTCTCGTTGGTCACGCGCAATTGCCGCGCCGTTCGTGACAGCTCCGCCGACTGCTCTTCCAGCTGGTTGGAATATTCGAGCATCTGCGCGGTCTCATCCGCCACCGCCAAAAGGTCCTGCACCGAGACTGACGAGCCGCCGACGATCTGGCCAATCATCGCATGTGCGGCTGCCGCGCCAATTGAGGCGCTGAGTTCGCGCTCCAACCGCTCCAGAAAGGCCGGAGTGGGTTCCGGCAGGGTGCCGCGCCCGCCCTGACGCGCCAGTTCGCGCTGGAAAAAGGCCTGTGCTTCGGCGGCCCCCAGAATGCGCTGAGACATCACCATCAAATCTTCGCTCTGCGCCACCGACCCGGTCCAGCCCCGCGGCCCCGAGGAATGCTCAAACACATTGACAAACTGGGCACCTTGCAGCCGCTCGATCGGGCTGGGGAAGGTCACCAGCGACACCAGACAAAAGGTGGCCGCATTCAGGCTCATGGACCAGAGCACCGCATGCACCGTGGAATCCAGCCCCTCGACACCAAACAGCGCCTGCGGGCGCAGCCATGACATGCCAAACAGCCCGTCCGCCAGAATGTGATCCGGCAACATGCCACCGCCAAGGGCGGGCAAGAGCATGGTGTAGACCCAGATTGCAAAGCCAACGGACAGCCCGGTCAAGGCACCGCTTCGCGTGGCGCCGCGCCAGAACAATCCGCCGACAAGTGCCGGCAACATCTGGGAAATTCCAGCAAAGGAAATCAAACCAACCGAGGCCAAAGCCGCGCCGCCCCCCGACAGGGTGTAGTAGAAATACCCCAGCGCCATGATGACCGCGATAGAGATCCGGCGCGCAAAAAGCACCACATTGCGCACATCCCCCGAAACCGAGGCCCCTGCCCCCTGCATCCGCAACCAGATGGGCATCACCATATGGTTCGACACCATTGTTGAAAGCGCCATTGCGGCGACGATGACCATCGAGGTCGCCGAGGAAAACCCGCCCAGAAACGACAGCATCGCCAGGCCCTGCTGTCCCTGTGACAGCGGCACGGTCAAAACAAACATATCCGGGTTGGAGCCAGCCGGCAGCAGCTCCAGCCCGATGGCCGCAATCGGCACCACAAACATGGAAATCAGCAGCAGATAGAGCGGAAAGGCCCAGGCCGCGACCCGCAGGTGACGCTCGTCCTCGTTCTCAACCACCATGACCTGAAACATCCGTGGCAGGCAGACAAAAGCCGCCGCCGACAAAAAGGTAATGGTGGCCCAGCGGCCGCCATCGACCCGCCAGTCGCCAATCCGCGAGGCGTCAATCCGCGACATTGTCTCGCTCACACCGCCCGACAGGCCCCAGACCACAAAAATGCCCACCGCCAGCAGCGCCAGCAGCTTCACCACGGCTTCCAGCGCGATGGCGGTGACCACCCCGTGATGGCGCTCATTGGCGTTGAGATTGCGGGTGCCAAACAGAATGGCAAAGATCGCCAGCCCAGCCGTGACCCAGAACACCGTGGTGGTCTCGTGATAGCTGCGCAGCGGGTCAGCTTCGGCAAAGATGGCAAACGACAGGGTAATGGACTGCAGTTGCAGCGAAATATAGGGCGTGATGCCAATCACCGCCAGCAATGTCACGCCAATGGCCAGCGCATTGGATTTGCCATAGCGCGCCGACAAAAGATCCGCGATCGAGGTGACCCGCTGACTGCGCCCCACCCGCACCAGTTTGCGCAGGCCCCACCACCAGCCGATCATGACCAGGGTTGGCCCCAGATAGATGGTCAGAAACTCAAGCCCCGAGCGGGCGGCGTAGCCCACCGCGCCGTAAAAAGTCCAGGCTGTGCAATAGATTGACAGCGACAGCGTATAAATCAGCGGCGATCGCATCCAGGCAGAGCTATGGCCGCGTGCCGCTCTTCGGTCTGCCAGAAAGGCGACAAAAAACAGCAGCGCTACATAGCTGAGACAGACCAGTGCGAGTACATTGAGCGAGGCCATCAGGACTGTTCGTCCCGGGGGCCGCCGTCAGTCCAGTGTCCGGCCCAGAGCCGTACCGCGACACCAAAGGCATAGCTGGCAGCGATCAGCCCTCCCCAGACGACAAAGATGTAGGTGATCGCCGCAGAGGTGGGCATGCCGCCATGGTTGCCAGGAGCCGGATAGGGATCCGGGTTTGGCCACATCAGGGGCACCGTGAACAACAACGCCCCCAGGATCGGCAGCAGCCGGGCGATATCCATCAGGCGCCGCCGCCGATAGGTGCGTCGCTCGACAAAAGGCGTATTGGGTTCATCCTGGCGCCCTGCCCCATCGCGGCGCACTAGGGCAGCCCCCTCATGATGAGGTCGGTCCGGGCGCGACTTGATCAGCCTGATAGGCCTGCGCGTGGAGATCGCGCACCGCCGTCAGCACTTCGGAGTTGGAAAAAGGTTTGGTCATGAACCGGGTCACCCCGGCCTTTTCCGCCATCTCCCGATCCCTGAGCTGGCCCCGCGCTGTCAACATCAGAACTGGCAACGCCTGCATGTCGCGCACGGCGCGCAATTCCTGGATCACTTCCAGGCCACTTTTGCCCGGCAGCATAAGATCGAGAATAACCAGATCAGGCTTTGCCGCCTGAATGACCTCTACCGCGTCACTGCCATTGCCGTGCACATCGACCTTCCAGCCATCACGGCTCAAAAGAAATCGAATGGCCTCGGCGATATTGGGCTCGTCTTCGATTAAAACTACATGTCTGCTCATTGGCAGATATTCCTCCCAGCGCAGCTTATTCGGGCAATTTCACCCGAGGCCGCGTTCTCTTCCCACCACAGACTAGCCCTGCCGCCCGGTGGCTGTCAAAACTCTTCCTTCAGGATCGACGGCTCGCGCCTGGCTTCACAGGTCTGACGCGGGCAAATCCGACAGCTCCCCCCAACCGGCTGCGCATCCTGCGGCACCTCGCGGCGTGGCAGGATCAGCATAACAGCATGATGCAGCGCGTCTGTGTCAAAGGAGCCCGGGACATGACACCAGGCCACGGCCAGGCATTCAAAGCCAAGGGCGCTGCGCCCCTGCTGCACCACATTGCGGCGTAATGGCACATCGGGTCGCTGCAGCGCGGTATAGATCGGCCACAAAGGACAGGACGCGCCAAAACGCGGCAGTGCGAATCCCGCAACGGGCTTGCGAAACAGGATCGAGCCCGAGGCATCACACACAACCAGGCCCGCGTCCTGGCCTAGAACCTCGGGAGGCAGCACGCCCAGACGGCGCAGCACCACCGGCAGGGCAGCCTTGAACCGGCGCGCCAGCGCGGACGGATCCAGCCCTTCCGCCTTGATCATCTGATCCACCTCAGACAGCGGCATTTGCACCGCGTCGCTTTGGTATTGTTCCAGCGCGCTGCGGGCGATGACGCGGGCGGCGTCACTGACAAGTTGCGGTGCCGCCTCCACCAGAACCTTTGGCGTGACGCGCCCCGCTTCCAGATCCGGGAAGTGATAGCCATGGGCGAGAAAAAACTCCTCGGCCTCTTCCTGTGGAACCCCGCGCCGTTCCGCACTGCTGTCGCTTTCATCGAGGAAGTTCACCAGAGCGCGGCTGCTTTCGGCCAGACGCAGCGAGTCCTCGTTGAGGTTCTTGTGAAACCGGTCCCGCCATTCGGCCTCCAGCTCACCGGTCTCTGCCAGAATAGACGCGGTGGAGCGGATCGCCGCCGCGGTCGACAGGACCTCGTGCAGAGAGGCCGCCAAATGCGGGTCATGTGTCAGACGGTCAGACAGGGTTTCCACCGTGCGGGTCAGGCGGGCAATACGCTGGTGATTGCTGGCCAGAACCTCGGCCCAGCCGGGAAAGCGGCCGGCAAATTCATCGGTTCTGTCCAGCTCGGCCACCGGCGTGCTACTGTCTGCCGCAGCCTCCCGCAGGGCGGCAATCAGCGCCGCCTCGGCTCCCTCGGTCAGCATTGAGGGCTCAACCCCCAGAACCTGCGCCAGATCCACCAGGAGTTTGCCGCCGATTCTGCGGCGGTTGTGTTCAATCAGATTGAGGTAAGAGGCAGAAATTCCGGCCTTGCGCGCAAGTTCGGCCTGGCGAATACCCAGCATCAGTCGACGTTCTCGTATACGGCTGCCTGTCAGCGTGTCACGTGCCATAGGGGGCCTCCCGGTCAAAACCACACATTTTCAACGGCTTTCTGCAGTGCAACATAAAAAACTTTACAGAATACCGTAGGGTACTGTTCAGTTGTTTACAGAATAGATGATCATTTCAAGGGTTTTATTGCGCAATTTTACAACTCGTTCACATACTGATTTTGCACAAATCGTGCAGACGTTGCGCAGAAGTGAGGAGCTGCCCGGCGTTTTACATATAAGGGAGGATTAAATGTCCAAGTCAGCATTCTCGCGTCGCGGGGTCCTGAAGTCAGGTGCTCTCGCAGGCACTGGCCTTGCGCTTCCAACAATTTTCACCGCGTCTTCTGCAGCCGCGTTCACCAACGACCCAACCGGTAGCACGGTTACTCTGGGCTTCAACGTCCCGCAAACCGGCCCCTATGCCGACGAAGGCGCCGACGAGCTGCGGGCCTATGAGCTGGCAGTTGAGCACCTGAACGGTGGCGGCGACGGCGGCATGATGAACACCTTCTCGTCCAAAGCGTTGCAAGGCAACGGCATCCTGGGCAAAGAAGTCAAATATGTCACCGGCGACACCCAGACAAAATCCGATGCCGCCCGTGCCTCGGCCAAGTCGATGATCGAAAAAGACGGCGCCGTGATGATCACTGGGGGCTCTAGCTCCGGTGTGGCAATCGCCGTTCAGGGTCTGTGCCAGGAAGCTGGCGTGATCTTCATGGCCGGTCTGACACACTCTAACGACACCACCGGTAAAGATAAGAAAGCCAATGGCTTCCGTCACTTCTTTAACGGCTACATGTCGGCTGCGGCGCTGGCGCCTGTGCTTAAGAACCTCTATGGCACCGACCGTAACGCCTATCACCTGACCGCAGACTACACCTGGGGCTGGACACAGGAAGAATCCATCGCTGCTGCCACCGAGGCAATGGGCTGGAACACTGTGAACAAAGTGCGCACGCCGCTGGCGTCCACTGACTTCTCTTCCTACATTGCGCCAGTTCTGAACTCTGGTGCAGACGTGCTGGTTCTGAACCACTACGGCGGAAACATGGTGAACTCGCTGACCAACGCGGTTCAGTTTGGCCTGCGTGAGAAGGTTGTGAATGGCAAGCAGTTCGAAATCGTTGTTCCGCTCTATTCGCGTCTGATGGCCAAAGGTGCCGGTGCCAACGTTAAAGGCATCCACGGCTCTACCAACTGGCACTGGTCGCTGCAGGACGAAGGCTCGCAAGCCTTTGTACGCTCCTTCGGCACCAAATACGGCTTCCCACCCAGCCAGGCGGCGCACACTGTATATTGCCAGACTATGCTTTATGCAGATGCCGTTCAGCGTGCAGGCTCCTTTAACCCCTGCGCCGTCGCCGAAGCCCTGGAAGGCTACGAATTCGACGGTCTGGGCAATGGCAAGACGCTGTATCGCGCCGAAGACCACCAGTGCTTCAAAGACGTTCTGGTTGTGCGCGGTAAAGAAAACCCAACTTCCGAGTTCGACCTTCTCGAAGTGGTTGAGGTCACACCGGCAGCACAGGTTACCTATGATGCGAACCACCCGATGTTTGCGGGCGGCGCACTTGGCAGCTGTAACCCGGGCGCCTAATTCAGGCCCCTTTCGCCGGGCGCATATTGCGCCCGGCACTTAATCTTTATTTCGACTGCGCAGCACGAGACGTGCGAAACGGGGCATGAGACCCCGAAGCGTCGAAATCCACCACTTCCACATCGAAGAACCCAAGGGTGGGGACTATGGACGCAATCCTATTGCAAATTTTAAACGGGCTGGACAAAGGCTCTGCCTATGCGCTGATCGCGCTGGGTCTGACACTCATTTTTGGCACGCTGGGCGTGGTGAACTTTGCGCATGGCGCCCTGTTCATGATCGGTGCGTTTTGCGCCGTCACCGTGCAACGTGTGCTTAACTTCAGCTATGAGGTTGTCGACGAAAGTCAGAAAGACTTTCTTGGCAACGCGCTGAAAGTAAAGACACCCTATGTGGAAGCCTGGTTTGGCCCCGAGTTCGGGGGCGCAATAATAGACTGGGCGGTACCGTTGGCGATCCTCTTTGCCATCCCGATCATGATCGCCGTTGGCTTTATCATGGAGCGCGGGCTGATCAAACATTTCTACAGCCGCCCGCATGCGGATCAGATCCTGGTGACCTTTGGCCTCGCCATCGTGTTGCAGGAAGTGATCAAGTATTTCTACGGCGCCAACCCCATTCAGACCCCCTCACCTGAGGCCCTGAGTGGTGTTGCTAATGTCGGTGCCCTGATTGGGATGGACTTTGTGTATCCGGTCTGGCGTATCGTCTACTTCTTCTTCTCAGTCATAATCATCGGTGGCATCTTCTCCTTCCTGCAGTTCACCACCTTTGGGATGGTTGTACGCGCAGGCATGGCAGATCGTGAAACCGTTGGCCTGCTGGGGATCAATATCGACCGCCGCTTTACCATCATGTTTGGCATCGCCGCAGCCGTCGCTGGTCTGGCCGGGGTGATGTACACCCCGATCAATTCGCCAAACTACCACATGGGCATGGACTTTCTGGTGCTTAGTTTTGTGGTTGTGGTTGTTGGCGGCATGGGCTCGCTACCTGGCGCCGTTCTGGCCGGCTTTATGCTTGGTATTCTTGAAAGCTTTGCCTCGATGAACGAGATCAAATCGATCATTCCCGGTATCGACCAAATCATCATCTATGTGGTCGCGATCATTATTCTGCTCACCCGTCCGCGGGGTCTTATGGGCCGCAAAGGCGTGATGGAGGATTAAGCACATGTTCGGACTTGATAACAAAGACACACGGATGCTGCTGGTCGTCGCCGTTCTGACGCTTTGCGCACCCTTCATCCTCAATCCGTTCCCAACGGACAGCGCCATGGCGCAGTTCAACGCGGGCTATCCGGATCTCATGCAACGCTTTGTCATTTTTGGCATCTTTGCTGTTGGCTTTAACATCCTGTTTGGTCTGACCGGCTATCTCTCCTTTGGTCATGCCGCCTTTCTGGGTGTCGGATCCTACTCGGCTGTCTGGATGTTCAAACTGCTGAGCATGAACGTGATCCCTGCCATCTTGCTCGCTGTGGTGATCTCGGGCCTGTTTGCCCTTGTCATCGGCTATGTCTCATTGCGTCGCTCGGGCATCTACTTTTCGATCCTGACGCTGGCCTTCGCGCAGATGTCGTTCAATCTGGCCTATTCAGTTCTGACCCCGATCACCAATGGTGAAACAGGTCTGCAGCTGACCCTGGATGATCCCCGTATCCTTGGTGTTTCCGCCACGGCTGATGGCTCGATCCCGGTGACCAGCCTGTTTGGCATTGAGATGCGCTCTACTTACGAGATGGTGGTCGGTCCCTGGGCCTTTCAGTTCAATGCGGGCTACTACCTCTGCGCATTGGTTCTGCTGGCAGCCTTTTACCTTTCGATCCGCATCTTCCGCTCTCCCTTTGGCATGATGCTGCGGGCGGTAAAGTCAAACCAACAGCGGATGAACTACACCGGCCTCAACACCAAACCCTACACTCTTGCCGCCTTTGTGATCTCTGGCATGTATGCGGGTCTGGCCGGTGGTTTGATGGCCTCGATGGATCCGCTTGCAGGTGCTGAGCGCATGCAGTGGACCGCCTCTGGCGAAGTTGTTCTGATGACCATTCTTGGCGGTGCCGGCACCTTGATCGGCCCGGTTCTGGGCGCAGGCTTCATCAAATATTTCGAGAACATTTTCTCGAAGATCAACGACAACGTGCTGCACGGCTGGTTCGCCTTTATGCCCGATGGGTTGGAGGACTTCATCGTCTTCATCGTGCATCCCTTCATCGGTAAGGGCTGGCATCTGACGCTGGGCATCTTGTTCATGTTGGTGGTGGTATTCCTGCCCGGTGGATTGGTCGAAGGTGGTCAGCGCATAGCCAAGTGGGTCAAGGGCCGCAAAGGCAAAGACGACGCAACCCCTGGCAAAACAACCCCCGCGGAATAAGGAGACGGATTGATGGGTATTCTTGAAGTCAAAAACGTGGGCAAACGCTTTGGTGGCCTGCAGGCGCTGGGGGATGTAAATCTCAGCGTCAAGGAAAACACCGTCCACGCCATTATCGGACCCAATGGCGCGGGCAAATCCACTCTGCTGAACTGTCTGGTGGGCAAACTCATACCCGACACGGGCTCTGTCATGTTTGACGGCCAGTCTGTGCTGGGGCGCAAGCCATTCGAGATCAACCAGATGGGCATCAGCCGCGTCTTTCAAACGCCCGAGATCTTTGGCGATCTTACGGTGCTTGAAAACATGCTGATCCCCTGCTTTGCCAAGCGCGACGGGGCTTTTTCCCTGAATGCAATCTCTTCGGTTTCCGGACAAAAAGACGTGTTGGAAACGGCCGAAAAGATGCTGGAAGAGATGAATATGGCAGACAAGCGGCATATGCATTCCGCCTCGCTGTCACGGGGTGACAAACGGCGCCTTGAGATCGGCATGTGTCTGTCGCAAGAGCCGCGTCTGTTGTTGTTGGATGAGCCCACCGCCGGTATGGCGCGGGCCGATACCAACAACACAATTGATCTGTTGAAAGAGATCAAAGAGCAGCGCGACATCACCATCGCCATTATTGAGCACGACATGCATGTGGTGTTCTCTCTGGCGGACCGGATCACTGTTCTGGCGCAGGGCACCCCCCTGGTCGAGGACGAACCGCAAAACATCCGTGGCAATCCAAAAGTGCGCGAAGCCTATCTGGGCGAGTCGGCGTAAGAACGGACACGCGACCCTCATCCTGTTTGGCGACTGCCGCTGTTCAGGATGAGGCGCGTAAAAAAGGACAAGACAGATGAACGTCAAACCCGACTTCTCCAAGAACGCCAATGCGGCGACCACAGCACCGGCTTTTCTGTCGATCTGGGACATGCATGCCTACTACGGCGAAAGCTATATCGTGCAGGGCATCAACTTTAATGTGCATGAGGGCGAAATCCTGGCCCTGCTGGGCCGCAATGGCGCCGGCAAGACCTCGACCCTGCGCTCTATCGCCCGTATCGGCTCGCCCATGGTGACACAGGGTGAGATCTGGCTGGATCACCAGCCTTTGCACCTGATGTCGAGCCACGAGGCCGCCACTGCCGGTCTGGGCCTCGTCCCCGAGGACCGCCGTATCATCGCAGGCCTCACGGTTGAGGAAAACCTGCAGTTGGCACAGATCGCGCCGCCTATTGGCTGGTCGCTAGAGCGGATTTATGACCTCTTCCCGCGTCTGGGCGAGCGTCGCAAACAAGAGGGCATCACACTGTCCGGGGGTGAGCAGCAAATGCTGGCCATTGCCCGTGCGCTGGCTCGCGACATCAAGGTGCTTTTGCTGGATGAACCCTATGAGGGCCTCGCGCCGGTGATTGTGGATGAGATCGAAAAGACTCTTATGCACGTCAAGGAACAGGGCATGACCACCATTCTGGTGGAACAGAACGCCGTGCGCGCACTGGAACTGGCAGACCGGGCGGTGATCCTCGACACTGGTGGCATCGTCTTTGACGGCACTGCGGCTGAGGTTCTGGAAAACGCCGAGCTGCGCGCCGAGTATCTGGCGATCTGATCGCCCCAAAAGTGCTTACTCCCCGTGGCCCTGATCCCTTTTCAGGTGCAACGTTTTAAGGTCGGCCCCCTTGGGGTCCGGCCTTCTTTTATTTTGAGGGGCTGGCTGTTGCAGCCCCTTGATAGCTGCAGGGGACGCCTCAGCCCTCTTTTAGGCGCTGGCGCAACTCGGTTTTCAGCACCTTGCCGTAGTTATTCTTTGGCAGATCAGTCACATGCACATAGGCCTTAGGGCATTTGAAACGGGCAATCTGGCTGCGGCACAATGCGTCCAGCGCCGTAGGCGCGGCATCCCCCACCACAAAGGCCACCACCTCCTCGCCCCAATCCGCATGCGGGCGTCCCACAACCGAGACCTCGCGCACATCCTCATGCATCAACAACACCTCTTCCACCTCACGCGGATAGACGTTGGAGCCACCCGAGATGATCAGATCCTTGGAGCGGTCCTGTAGCGTGAGATAGCCCGCGTCATCCAGCACGCCCATGTCGCCCGTCATCAGCCAGCCGTCTTTCAGCGCCTCTGCACTGGCCACATGATTGTTCCAATAGCCCGGCATCACCGCATCGCCGCGCACCATGATTTCCCCCATCTCGCCTGCAGTCAAAGCCGCCCCCTCGGGGGTGCCAATACGCAGCTCCACACCGGTTTGCGCCCGCCCGACGCCGGCCACGCGCGCTTTCCAGTTGGGATCACTGCGATCGCTCACCTCAGAACGGGTCAGCGCCGTGATCCCCATGGGGCATTCGCCCTGACCATAGATCTGGATGAAGATCGGGCCAAAATGAGCTTCGGCCTCCAAGATATCCGCCAGATACATTGGCCCCCCCGCATAGATCACGCTGCGCAGCCCGGCGCCACTGCGCCCCGCAGATTTGGCACGTTTGGTCAGCCGTGTGACCATGGTAGGTGCGGCAAAAATTTGCACCCGGCCAAAATGCGCCGCCAGATCGAGGATTTCCATCTCGTCAAAGCCGCCCGAAACCGGACAGACATGCGCCGCGCCAACCCGGACATGCAGCATATTATAGAGCCCAGCCCCATGGCTCATTGGGGCGGCATAGAGAATTTGGTCGGCGCCAGAGGCGGCGTCCACATCGACAAAATAGGCCAGGGAAACTGCAATCAACATACGATGTGTGATCATCACGCCCTTGGGCTTCCCCGTGGTGCCAGAAGTATAAAACAGCCAGGCCAGATCCTGCGGATTCCGCATCACCGGGGCGACAACCGGCTCTGCCGCCTCGCCCGCGTCAAAATCAGCGGCCGTCGCATCGACCATGCGCACTGCAACCTCGGCCTGCTGCAACGCCTGCTGTAACCCGGGCTGCAATTCCGGCGAGGTAAAGACAAGCTTTGCCTGGGCATCGCGCAGAATGAATGCAGCCTCACGGCCATGCAGTTTTGCATTGATCGGCACCGCCGCCGCCCCGGCATACCAAATGCCATAAAGCGTGATCAGATAGTCCGGGCAGTTCTTCATGAACAAAGCCACCCGGTCTCCCGGCACCACGCCCTGGGCCTGCAACCAGCCCGCAAGGGCAGCCGCCTTTTGGTGAAAACTGGCGTAATCCGCCACCATCTCTTGCCCCAGAAACAGGGCAGGACGCGTGCCATCTGCCCTGGCCTGACGGTGCAGCCACTCTGCGATATTCATCGCTTTTTCCTCCTCATAGCCCCCCTGGTCTTTCCTCCCAACCAGTTTGGCGTGAGAAACACCCTCCCACGGAGCAGCTTTTCCTTCAATTCCGCATAAATACCCGGTTAATAGGGGGCATGAGCGATATTGCCTTTGACCATGCCCCTGTGGGCCTCGCCGTTTTGGAAAACCGTGTCATCATACGGTGCAACCTGCAATTTGCCGCTACCTTTGGCGGTGCCGCAGAAGATTATGCTGATGTGCTGATTGCCGAACTCTACCCCAGCCAGGAAGACTACTACCGGGTTGGCGAGCTGTTGCAACGCGACCCCGGCGCCAAAAGCGGCCTCTATAACGATGAACGCATCATGCGGCGCCGCAAGGGAGAGCTGTTCTGGTGTCGCGTCCGGGGCCGCTCGATCAGCCCGGATGCGCCGTTTCGCAGTGGCATCTGGTCCTTTGCCGACATTTCAGAGGACCGCCCCGTGGTCAGCCTCACCCCGCGCGAACGCGAGGTGGCGATCCTGACCTGTAAGGGGCTCTCGGCCAAAGAAATCGGGCTGAAACTGGGTCTGTCCTATCGCACGATTGAAACTCACCGCGCCCATCTGTTGCAGAAATTTGCCGCCCGCAAACTGCCGGAACTGGTGGCGAAACTGACGGGCATGCCGCTTTAGCCGCGGCAGCCAAGCAAAATTTGCGGCGCAGAGATTGCGAATCCCGTGAACTCTGGCCATTTTATGCGCCAGATCGACAGCGCTTTCCTTGTGGTAAAGCTTACCCTATAAGCGCTTCTAATTTCCCGGCTGCCCTTTGGGCAGACCCGTTGGAGACGGCTGAGGACACGCTGAGGACAAAATGACAAATAAAACTCATGAAGCGGATGTGGCATTCATCAAGGCATTGGCCGAATTGCTGCGTGACAACGATCTGACCGAACTTGAGGTCAAGCGCGACTATAGCGAAGACGACAGCCTGAATGTGCGCGTCGCACGCCAGACCATTGTCGCGGCTGCCCCCGTTCAAACCACGGTCCCCGTAGCAGCTGCTGCCCCTGCCGCCGCTGCAGCACCCGTGGCAGCCGCCGCAGAGGACCCCGCCAGCCACCCTGGTGCCGTCGCCTCTCCCATGGTTGGGACAGTTTATCTGCAGGCAGAGCCCGGCTCTCCGGCCTTCATCACGGTTGGTCAGCAGGTCAACGAGGGCGACACGCTTTTGATCGTCGAAGCCATGAAGACCATGAACCATATTCCGGCGCCCAAATCGGGCATCGTCAAGCGCATCCTGGTGGAAGACGGCGCTGCCGTCGAATTCGGATCTCCGCTGGCCATCATCGAGTAAGGGCAGCCCATGTTTGACAAGATCCTGATTGCCAACCGCGGAGAGATCGCGCTCCGCGTGATCCGGGCCTGCCGTGAGATGGGCATAAAATCGGTCGCAGTGCATTCTACGGCGGATGCCGACGCGATGCACGTGCGTATGGCCGATGAATCCGTCTGTATCGGCCCGCCTGCTGGCGCGCAGAGCTACCTGTCGATCCCGGCCATCATCTCGGCCTGCGAAATCACCGGAGCCCAGGCCATTCACCCCGGCTATGGCTTTCTGTCAGAAAACGCCAATTTTGTGCAGATCATCGAAGACCACGGGCTGACGTTCATTGGCCCTTCAGCCGCCGATATCCGCACCATGGGCGACAAGATCACCGCCAAAGAGACCGCCAAGGCGCTGGGAATTCCCGTTGTGCCCGGCTCTGAAGGCGGCGTGCCCGATGTGGAATCTGCCCGCAAGGCTGCGGCAGACATGGGCTACCCCGTCATCATCAAAGCCACGGCTGGCGGCGGTGGTCGCGGTATGAAAGTCGCGACCTCGGCGGATGACATCGATGTTGCCTTCTCCACAGCCCGCTCCGAGGCCAAGGCCGCCTTTGGCAATGACGAAGTCTATATGGAGAAATACCTCCAGAAGCCGCGTCACATCGAAGTTCAGGTGTTTGGCGACGGCAAGGGCAACGGCGTGCATTTGGCGGAACGGGATTGTTCGCTGCAGCGCCGTCACCAAAAGGTTTTTGAGGAGGCCCCCGGCCCCTCGATCACCCCGGAAGAGCGGGCCCGTATTGGCAAGATCTGCGCCGATGCCATTGGGGCAATGTCCTATTCAGGGGCTGGCACCGTCGAGTTCCTCTATGAGGGTGGTGAGTTCTATTTCATCGAGATGAACACCCGTCTGCAGGTGGAACACCCGGTGACAGAAGCGATTTTTGGCGTCGATCTGGTACGCGAACAGATCCGTGTTGCCGAAGGCCTGCCGCTGTCCTTTACGCAGGATGATCTGCAGATCAATGGTCACGCCATTGAGGTGCGCATCAATGCTGAAAAGCTGCCAAACTTCTCGCCCTGCCCTGGCACAATCACCGCTTATCACGCGCCTGGTGGCCTGGGTGTCCGGATGGATTCGGCGCTCTATGACGGCTACACAATCCCGCCCTACTACGACAGCCTGATCGGCAAGCTGATCGTGCATGGTCGTGACCGCCCCGAAGCGCTGGCCCGTCTCAGCCGCGCCTTGGGAGAGCTGATCGTGGATGGTATCGACACCACAGTGCCACTGTTTCATGCCCTGCTGGCCGAACCCGATGTGCAGAGCGGCGACTACGGCATTCACTGGCTGGAACGCTGGTTGGAAGAAAACCTCGGGGGCTGATACCCCGCACAGACCGGTCGGGGCGCGCGCAAGCTGCGGCCCGGCTCTCCTTCCTTTGGCGCCCTTCAGTCCACTCCTTATCGACTTACAGGCTATCGCAATCTCATGAGCCTCACTCCGGATCTTTTGCTGCATGCCTATTCCGTCGGCGTCTTTCCGATGGCAGAGCACCGCGAAGACGACGAGATCTTTTGGGTAGACCCAAAACGCCGTGGGATCTTTCCGATAGAAGACTTTCACATCTCCCGATCCCTGGCCAAAACGATCCGCAAAAGCGGCTTTGACATCTCGGTCAATCGCGCCTTTGGCGACGTGGTCGAGGCCTGCGCCGACCGCGAAGAAACCTGGATCAACGCCGAGATTTACGCCCGTTATCAGGACCTGCATGCCATGGGCAATGCCCACTCGCTTGAGGTGTGGTCAGATGGGGTTCTGGTCGGCGGGGTCTACGGCGTCTCATTGGGGGCGGGTTTCTTTGGCGAAAGCATGTTTTCACGTCAGCGCGATGCCTCAAAGGTGGCCCTGGCCTATCTGATGGATCGCCTGATGCAGGCTGGATTTCGCCTCTGCGACACCCAGTTTCTGACGCCGCATCTCGCCTCACTGGGCGCAATAGAGATCAGTCGTGCAGCCTATAAGGCGCGCCTGAAAACCGCCATCGACGGCATGGCAGATTTTGGCCAGCCCGAGCTGCCCTCGCCTCAGCTGCTTTTGCAGCGCATAACCCAGACGTCATAACGGCTGTGGTCCAGCGCCGAGAGCGCCGGGCTGGAGGCTATCATCCAGCCCTCAAAGAACACTTCACCATTGAGCGGGTCACGTACCGTGAGATAGGCAAACGCATCGCCAGTGGGGTTGGCCACCGGGTAGCGGCATTCCGACAGCGTAACAATCAGGCCAAAGACCTCGGCCGTACCGCCAACGGGGATTTCCACATCCATATTGTGGCCATTGACCTTATCGAGCCCACGCAAAACCGCGGAATTCCCGCGTTCTGCCGGCTGCTGTGCCGCGGCCGGCGTGCCGGTGAAAACCCCAATCGCCAGACCAGCCATGAGCCCCGCTGCGCTACACATAAAACGCCGTATCAGGCCTTTGCCAGTCACGCCTGTTGTCAGGGTCTGCCAGGCAGCCCTCACGAGTCGCCCCCGCTGCCGGAGACAAATTTCACCAAAAGCGAGATCAGGCTGACGGCGCCCTGAGTGTCGAGAACCTCATCTCCCGGTTCAAAATAGAAAGGTGATCCGCCCGGCATCACCTCAACAAAGTTGCCGCCCAGCAGGCCTTCGGAGGCAATGATAACCGAACTGTCGTCGGGAACCTGGATACCCTCAAGCACCGAAAAACGGGTGTCGGCCCGGAAGGTCTCAGCGTTGAGCTCAACACCGGTCACCGTGCCGATTTTGACGCCCGCAAGGCGCACATCCGTCCCGACGCTCACCCCTTCGAGCGAGCGAAAGGAGGCCGCCAGCTCATAGCCGGAGCGCGCTGTCGAAAGGCCGGCAACCTGCCCGGCATAGACGGCAAATCCAAGCGCTGCGGCCAGCACAACCCCGCCTGCGAAAACTTCTGTGATATTGTGCGACATAACGTGTCTGCCTAGATCTGTGGGTCAAAAAAGGGAAAGGACCAAAGAGCCTGCTGCCCCTGGTCCCAATTGATGCGCATCGCCTCAGCCAGTGGGCTTATTCCGGGGCCCAGGCCTCGTAGTCGCTGCGCGTCTTTGGGGCACCACCGCTGCGGATAGAACCCGCTGGCGCATAGGCATTCAGAGTGCCGGTCAGGTTTTCCTGATGCGGTTTTTCCCAGGCCTTATGTGGCAAAGGGTTTTTGCTGGGCAGCTCATTAAAGGTCCGATGCAGCCAGCCATGCCAGTCAACGCCAATGCGCGAGGCCTCGATCTCACCGTTGAAAATCACCCAGCGGCGGCTGTCATCCGCGTTGTGATAGAACACATTGCCCTGGTCATCCTCACCCACTTTGATGCCCTTGCGGGCGGTAAAGATCTGGGTATTCAGCGTCTGGCCGTTCCACCAGGTCACAGCGCGCAAAAGAGTGTTCAGAATTCCCATAGATGCCTCCGAAGATTTCCATACCGATATGACGCAAATTCCCACCGAGGTCCAGTGGCTTGCACGGTGCAAGCCCAACCCCGGCGGGTTTTAGCATAGCTATAGCTATAGGCTTAAGGTTTGGTAGCCACAGTCCGTTGCTCACAAAAGGTCAGCCGGTTGCCAAACGGGTCGGTCACAGTGATCTGCAGGCCCCAGGGCACAGTCTCAACACCGGGGTTCATGTTGGGATAGTTATGCGCCTGCAGTTCCGCATGCAGCCGTTCCAGCTGCCGCATTGGGATAAAACAGCGCCCGCCGGGGGTGGCATCGCCATGATGCTCACTGACATGCAGCAGACAGCCCGACCGCGAGATCTGGCGATAAAGCGGCAGATGGTCTGCGTGCCTGTGCTCCCAATCGACCCTGAACCCAAGGTATTTGATATAGAATTCATCTGCCTTGGCACCATCAAAGCTTCGGATCACCGGAATCGCGGGGCTGATCGGAATCTCCGGACTATGAGACGGGTTGGATGATTTGGCGGTGATCTGGGCTGACAGGATATTCCAGTCCGGCAGATCAAATTGCCGCGCCACCAGTTCCAGAGATTGTGCGTGGGAAAGCTCTATGCCCTGCTGCGCCAAAGTTGCCCGCAGAGATTTTGCCATGGCCTTGGCATCGGTAAAGTCGCGCATTGCGCCTGTCCTTTTACAACGGGAGATCCAGCTGTCAGCGCTCGCGTTACCTCAAGGTCTACCCTTTGCAAAAAAGGAGACGTGCCTTGGCAGTATGATATGTTCACCCTGTCGAATGCCGACTGCGAGCAGCAGGCCATATCAGCCTGCCGCCTTGGTAGCCCCCCGGCGTTGCGGTTGCAACGCATTAGTCGACTAAAACAGGTTGTTTTAGAAAGCAGATGCCAGGTTTCACGCTTCTGGGGCCAGGTTTACGCGGCAGGCGGCAGGTTTACGCGGCGGGAGCCAGGGCTGTGACTTCGATCTCAATGCGGTATTTTGCATCAATCAGGCCGCATTCGATCATCGTCGCCGCAGGCGGGTTGGCGCCAAAAGCCTCGGCCAGCATGGGCCAGCAGGGTGCAAACTCTGTGGCGTCCGGCAGGTAGTAGTTGATGCGCACCACATCAGCAAAACTTGCCCCGGCCTCGGCCAGCGCCTTTGCTATGATATTGAGTGCAGAGGCACATTGCTCTGTGACATCCGCGCCCTGCCCCACGGTGCCAGCCACATGCACAAAGCCGCCTGCGACAACAGCACGGCAATAGCCCACTTTGGCCTCGAACTCCCCGCCCGATGAAATACGTCTAATGCTCATGGCTGATCCTTTCCATTTTGGTAAATTAGTCGCCAAAGCGGATACGAGCTGCAAGCCTTTGTTTAGGGGCATAGAGAAAAAGAGTTTCGCCAACCCGATCACGGGCGAACCAAGCACCCGAAGAGTATAAGGCAGTCTTCAACGTGTCCAACAATTCCGGGGACCAGTATTTGGAACAAAAATCGAGCGCATCTCTGTGGTTCTCACCTAACGGAGCTGCAGGGCTAGCCTGCCAATTCCCCCCATACGTATACATCCATCCAAGGGCATTGTCCCGTTCACGGGTCGGAGGGTTGTGAGGCTGCTCACCAGCAAGCGTCACAATAGCATAGGTACAATCCCACGGCTCTGAATCTCTTGCATGCCATTTACGACTCGCAAGCACGTCCGATACCGGCATAAAACTCCCAAACAATTCAGTGGCATACAACGGATCCTCTATGGACCTAAGGCGGTCCATATATCCAACAAAGATCCACCACCCCACCAAATAGAAAAAGGCCAATGTCAGTGCGACATTGGCCATTCCTCTCAGGACTGCCCATACAGCCCACATCTCGATACTTTAGCTCGCCGAAGCGGGCTCTTTTTCCGCATCCGAATGGATCATCAGCGGCTGTGCATCGGAATTCACCGCCTCTTCATTGACCACAACCTTGGTGACACTGTCCATGCCGGGAAGCTCGAACATAGTTTCCAGCAAAAGATCCTCAAGGATCGAACGCAGACCACGGGCACCGGTTTTACGCTGGATAGCGCGTTTCGCAATAGCGCTCAGGGCTTCGTCGGTGAAGTCCAGCTCGGTGTCTTCCAGCTCAAACAGGCGCTGGTACTGTTTTACCAGGGCGTTCTTTGGTTTGGTCAGGATGGTGACAAGTGCGTCTTCGTCCAGATCTTCCAGCGTTGCCAGAACCGGCAGACGGCCAACAAATTCCGGGATCAGACCAAATTTCAGCAGATCTTCTGGCTCAAGCTCCTGGAAGATCTCGCCAACACCGCGGTCATCATTGTTGCGCACATCAGCGCCAAAGCCCATTGCTGAGCCTTTGCCACGTGCAGCGATGATCCGGTCGAGACCGGCAAAAGCGCCGCCGCAGATGAACAGGATATTGGTGGTATCCACCTGCAGGAATTCCTGCTGCGGATGCTTGCGGCCACCCTGCGGAGGCACGCTTGCGACAGTGCCTTCCATCAGTTTCAGCAGCGCCTGCTGCACGCCCTCGCCCGACACATCGCGGGTGATCGAGGGGTTTTCCGATTTGCGGGTAATTTTGTCGACTTCGTCAATATAGACAATGCCGCGCTGCGCACGCTCAACGTTGTATTCCGAGGACTGCAGCAGCTTGAGGATGATGTTTTCAACATCCTCGCCGACATACCCGGCCTCGGTGAGGGTGGTGGCATCGGCCATAGTGAAGGGCACATCCAGGATACGCGCCAAGGTCTGCGCCAAAAGCGTCTTACCACAGCCAGTGGGGCCAATCAGCAGGATGTTGGATTTTGCCAGCTCGATATCATTGCCAGCCTTCTGCGCATGGTTCAGGCGTTTGTAGTGGTTATGAACCGCCACAGAGAGCACCTTTTTGGCCATAGCTTGGCCAATGACATAGTCATCCAGAACCTGGCAGATGTCTTTTGGGCTGGGCACGCCATCTGTTGCTTTCAGGCCAGAGGCCTTAGTCTCTTCACGGATGATATCCATGCAGAGTTCGACGCATTCGTCGCAGATGAACACAGTGGGGCCCGCAATCAGTTTGCGTACCTCATGCTGGCTTTTGCCACAAAAGCTGCAGTAAAGCGTGTTCTTGCTGTCGCCAGTCGAATTCGTCGCCATGGTCTACCTTTCAGTCCGCTCGGACAGCCGGTTTCTCCGGGCTATCCGCCTATTTCCAGCTTATGACAGCCCATCCGCCGCCACAACGTCAAAATATGTGCCCCTTAAAATGCGGGGCACATGTTACTCTTGTTCAGCGAGCCTCAGCTCTCTTCTTCATCGCCCTTGGCGCGGTTTTCCACGATCTCGTCGATCAGGCCAAAGGCTTTGGCCTCTGCGGGATCCATAAAGTTGTCACGCTCCAGCGCCGCTTCAACCTTTTCAAGATCCTGGTCTGTGTGCTTGACGTAGATCTCGTTCAGGCGACGCTTCAGCTTCAATGTTTCTTCGGCGTGAATCATGATGTCGGTGGCCTGACCCTGGAAGCCGCCGGAGGGCTGGTGCACCATAACGCGGGAGTTGGGCAAGGAAAAGCGCATGCCCTTTTCACCGGCGGTCAGCAACAGCGAGCCCATCGAGGCCGCCTGACCAATCACCAGGGTCGAGACCTTGGGTTTGATATATTGCATGGTGTCGTAGATCGACAGACCCGAGGTCACAACACCGCCGGGAGAGTTGATATACATCGAAATTTCTTTCGAAGGATTTTCAGCCTCAAGGTGCAAAAGCTGCGCCACGATCAGCGAGGACATACCGTCATGCACCGGACCGCTGAGGAAGATGATCCGCTCTTTCAGCAGCCGGGAAAAGATATCATAGGCCCGCTCACCCCGGCTGGTCTGTTCGACCACCATGGGCACGAGGGTATTCATGTAAGTTTCTCTGGGATCAATCATGCGAACCTGCCTGCGTTGTGTTATGTCCGGTACCATACCCGACAGAGTATTACCCGAGTCTTAGTATCGCCCCCTTAGGCCTGCAAGAGGTGGCGGTTGTTTTTACCGATCTCCCGCCAATCCGGCGCTGCTTGGTAGCGACCTGTGGCACTGGCGTCGCAAATCATCACAACGCGGTCGTAAATTCAGGGCTAGATACGCCAAATGCGCAGTAGGAAAAGACGGACGCGGCCTGCTGTTTTTATGTCGCAAAGCCCAGCATTGCCGTTTGAGCCGCAACACCCGAGCCAAAACCCGTCCTTATCAAACCCCGCAGAGCTTGCCCGCTGTGGACCAGGAGCCCGCCATGACAGAAGATAATTTTGTTCAAAAAGGTGCATCCGCCACCCTGGACGTTCCATTTGAGGGCACCGCACAGGATTTTTACTTTCTCTTGTTGCCCAAGGCGACGATGCTTGCGGTGGCCGCCGCGATTGAGCCTCTGCGCATCGCCAATCAGGTCACGAATACAAAGCTTTACCGCTGGTTCATCCTGACCGAGGATGGCAAACCGATACGCTGCTCGAACGGCATGATGGTGACCCCGGACATGCCGCTGCAGCCAATGCCCGCTGATGCGATCGGGTTTGTCTGCGCCGGGGTTGAGCCGCAAACCACAGCCGGTGATGCCACCCTGAACTGGCTGCGCCGTGAGAGCCGTTTTGGCCGTTCGGTTGGCGGCATTTGCACCGGCGCCTTTGCGCTGGCTCAGGCCGGGCTGATCCGCGATCAGGCCTTTACCCTGCACTGGGAAAACCAGCCGGGGTTTCAGGAAAGCTATCCCGACCTGCACCCGACCGCCAATAGTTTTGAGATCAGCGGGCCGTTGATGACCTGCGGCGGCGGCAATGCGGCGACCGACCTGATGCTTAACCTGATCGAAGCCCGTCACGGCAAACAACTCGCCATCATCATCGCAGACATGTGCCTGCACGTGCGCTCAGGCGGTCAGGCCGCGCCGCAAAAGTCGAACTATGCCGTCGCGATCGGCAGTCGCAACCAGCGACTGCTCAATGCCCTGCAATTGATGCAGTCCGCCATAGAAGAGCCGCTCTCGATTGGCGCGCTCTGTGATCAGCTCGACATCTCGCGGCGACAACTGGAACGACTGTTCTCGCGCTACCTGAACCAAAGCCCGATGCATGTTTACTTTGACATGCGTCTCGCCCACGCCTTTGCCCTGATGAATGAAACCTCCATGAGCGTGACCGAAATAGCACTGGCCTCGGGGTTCAACAGCTCGACCCATTTTTCACGTCAGTTTAAACGCAAATTCGGCGCCTCGCCGCATTTTTTCCGCAAAGGCTGGAACTAAACCGCTCGGCTCATTAGCCCCGGAACAGAGGTATAGGCCAGCTTCAAAAAGCGAAAAGGGCCGCAAAAAAGGGCCGCAGACGAGAGCTGCGACCCTTTTTTTGACCCTTTGTAAAACGGACACATCAGACGTCTTGAAGGTCTCAAATGGGGCGCATTACGCGACCGCGTTGCAGGGTCGCGGGGTGGCCTCCGCATGGGAAAAATCCGCCATTTCCTGTTTCGTGTCAGGCTCGGCTTCAGGCTCTGGGGTCAGCAACAGGCCAAGGCTTTTACAAACTGGTAGCCTGCGAACAGCAAAGGCCTTGGCACGAGCCTGCAACACCGCCAGGTTTTCCGCGTCATGTTCAAGCACGCGTCCTTCATGTTGCAGCCGCTGTCCCTGAGCCGACAGAATGCTCCAGACCAACGCGGCCCAGTCCATCGGATCCTGCTTTCCCTCACTCAGGGCCAGCAAGAACAGTTGCTCAAACCGATCCAGCGCCACAGCGCTGCCCGTGACAGGTGACGCCAGAAAACCAAGGGTGTCGCTGTCTTCGGCCCGCTTGCAAATCGCCTGATTAAAGACCTGGCACCGCTCACGGCGCGCCTCAAGCCCCTCTAACGGCAAACAGGGCGCCAGAATGCCCGCCCCCACAAGGATCGTCAGCAGGCGGGAAATCTCGCGCCAGGTCATGCGGCCAAAGACCCCCTGATCCAACAGGGTACGCACAGTTGCAGGCCCTGAACTGAGGGCCTCCAGAATGGGCCCGTATTCTGCGTGGTCCAACGCGATGTCACCCAGACGCCAGCTCTGCTTTACCTGGCCACCACTGTAGCGCGTCATCAGGGTAAGCGGGGTTTGGAACCAGGCGCCGATAGCGCCGCGCTCTGTAAGTTTTTGCGCGCCTTTAACAAAAAGATCGGTACGGAATTGCTCGTTGATCAGAACATCACGCAGGCTTTCACGCTGCACGGGATCACTCTGGGCGTCCAGCACCGCAATCTGCTGCGGCGTCAGCGAAAGGTCATCCAGATGTTCCATGACATTGGAAGACCCCAGAAAGCTCACCTTGGCCTGTGACAGGTCAGCAGCAAGGTCGGCAAAGTGAAAGGGGGTCCAATCCGCGTTGAACAGCTCATGCGCAAGGTAGTTGCGCGACATTGAGGCGGCACTCTCCAGCCGGGCGCTGGCAGAGGGGTTATCGCGAAAAAACTTGGCCCCCGCCTGTTCCAGCTGTCTGGCAAAATCCAGAGCCTCATCAATTCTATTCTCCAGAGGTCCTGTGCCCTGGGCGGCGCGGTCAACCAGAATACGCCGCAGCGGCATCGCTGTGGCCCAGGCAGAAAGCGAGTTGAAACTTACATAGAGCATCCCGCCCGCCTTCAGGCGCCGACCGACAAAGTCAATGATAAGCTGCTGATTTTCCTTAGATACCCAGCTCATAACCCCATGCAGCGCAATGACGTCGAACTGCTCCGGCAGGGCAGATTCCTGATCAAAATCAGCAAATGAGCGCTCATAGAAGTGAACATTATCCAACTCGGTCTCTTCGGCCAGCTCGATGGCACCTGCGATATGAGCCGGATTAAAGTCCATCGCGTGAAAATCGATATGCGGATTGGACGCTGCCAGAACGTTTGCTGTGAAACCCTGCCCACAGCCCAATTCGCAATAGCTGAGGCTCTTTTTGTTCAATCCATGTTTTTGTCCCCGAGAGACGGCTGCCATAGCCATCATCGTCGGTGCCAACTCGTTGAAAAAGTCATGAGTATAGTCAAGGTCGGCTACATAGCCGGAGGTCCAATCGCCCATAAACTACCCTTTGGTAAAAATTGAAGACAAGGTTCCAGGCCAAATTGTCTAAAATTGATGATGAAGAGGTTAATCGGGCCGAAAATTCAGACGAAATTGTCCATTTTTTTCGCCATCGCCATTGGCAAGATCCCGAGAGACAGGCCATCACGGCCTCGCCTTACACAGCGCACAAACGCGCCGTGATTTGGCAAATAGGCTGTTTCAGATACAGGGGGGGCTCAGGGGTCAGGGGGCAGCGCTCAAACAAGCAAAGGGTTTTTCCTCTCAAAT
Source organism: Phaeobacter sp. SH40 (assembly GCA_965641885.1). Lineage (GTDB taxonomy): Bacteria > Pseudomonadota > Alphaproteobacteria > Rhodobacterales > Rhodobacteraceae > Pseudophaeobacter. Next base: position 2,591,193 of record OZ282574.1, read on the forward strand.
GAGATCAGCCTGAGACAAAGCGCTGGCAAACCAGTCGCAGAATGTCGCTGTAAGGCCCGGATCACTCCAGGCCTTACAGGCTCACCTCTATCGGTTATTCAAACGATTTGAGGTAGGTGAGAACGGCCTCAACATCGGCCTCTTTGCGCAGGCCCGCAAAGGACATCTTGGTGCCCTTCATGTATTTGCGTGGCTTGGTCAGGAAGGCCGCAAGCTCTTCTTCGGTCCAGACCAGGCCGGTCTCGCCAGCAGCCCGCATGACCTTGGAATACTTGAACCCATCGGCCTGACCAGCGGCGGCTCCGACAATCCCGTTCAGCAGCGGGCCTGTGCTGTGTTTTGCCCCCTCGCCGACCTTGTGACAGGCCTTGCACTTTTTAAAGACCTTGGCGCCCTTGGCCAAAAGCTCCGGGTCCAGCGCCACCTCTTCGACAACTGGTTCTACAACAACCACCTCTTCCGCCGCCTCAGCAGCTGCTGGCTGAGTGACAGCCGGAACGGCTGCAGCGGCGCTCTCTTCTTGCGGTGTTACGTCCAGAACCCGCGCCCGCATGGTGATCTCAACGCTCTCTTTGCAGTCTTGCATGCAGGGCTCTGGCTTCCAAAAGTGCTTTTCGCTCTGCAGCCGGTCATCGACAATAAACCCATCGGCATTTGGCAGCGTGACCTCGGAGAATGTCTCATTCGAGAGCACAAAATCGTCATCCACCAGATCGTTGGAATAGAGGATATAGGCGACGATGGCATAGACCTCATCAGGCTCAAGCGTCTGTGCCGCACCAAAGGGCATCGAGCGGTTCACATAGTCCCAGGTGGTCGACAAATAGGGCCAGTACGAACCAACGGTCTTGAGCGGGTCATCATGGTCCAGGGTGCCGTGGCCGCCTGCAAGTTTGGGCCAGTTGTCGACCCCTTCTGCAAAGTCGCCATGGCAGGCAGCGCATTTTTCGGCAAAGACCTCTTCGCCAACCAGCACATCCCCTGATCCCACCGGCAATCCAGTGCCATCGGGAGATACATCAATATTCCAGGCGGCGATCTCTTCCGGCAGGGCAGTACGGCCAAGACCATAGGTACCTGCATAGGCTGGCAGGCTCAGCGCGAGCGAGACAGCAGCCCCGGCAATAACTTTAGGAAACTTCGACATTTTCTGCCTCCCCATTAGCCTTGACCCACCAGGTCTGGATGGCATTGTTGTGATAGATGGAATTGAGGCCGCGCACTTCGCGCAGCTCGCTTTTGCTGGGCTGCACATAGCCAGAGCTGTCGCGTGCCCGGCTTTGCAACAGCATCTCTGAGCCGTCCCAGTTGATGTCGAGGTAAAACCGCGTCAGCGCCTTGTCGACGCCCGGCGCACCCAGACGCGCCTCAGACCAGCTCTTGCCCCCATCAATCGACACATCAACGCCGGTTATGGATCCCCGTCCTGACCAGGCGAGGCCGGTGATGACCAGAGGCCCGGTGCCATGGATGATCGGCGCCTGCGGGCTGGGACTGGTGACCACGGATTTGGCATCCATCTCCCAGGTCCATTTGCGCGCCACGCCATTGGCCAGCGTATCGGTGTATTTCGAGGTCTCTTCGCGGCTCTCAACCGGGCCGTCCATGACCTCGATGCGGCGCAGCCACTTGATCCACATGTTGCCTTCCCAGCCGGGGACAACCAGACGCACCGGATAGCCGTGCTCTTTGCGCAGGGCTTCGCCATTGGCCTTAAAGGCCACCAGCACATCGTCAAGCGCTTTTTCCAGCGGAATGGAGCGTCCGTTCGATGAGGCATCTGCCCCTTCGACATAGACCCATTTATCCTTGAAATCGCCCGCAGCGGCGAGGCCTGCTTCTTCGAGGAGGGTTCGCAGCGAGACGCCGGAATATTCCATGTTGTGGATCATGCCATGGGTGAACTGCGCCCCATTGAGCTGGGCGCCTGCCCATTCCATGCCAGAGTTGGCGGCACATTCGCAGAAATAGACGCGGTTTTCCCGTGGAAAGCGCTCAAGATCGGCATAGGAGAACACCAGCGGCGTGTCCACCAGCCCATTGATCATCAGCCGGTAGTCGTCTTTTGTAAGCTCAATCGCCCCGGAGTGATGCCGCTCAAACGCACAGCCCTGCGGCGTGATGGTGCCATCCAGCGCGTGAATAGGTGTGAAGTTGATCGAGCTGATGGTATCCGCCGTCAGCCATTCCACATTGCGCCGCACCACATCCTGTTCAAACTGGATCGGCAGCCCATAAGGGGTTGCATCAACGCCGTCGCCCAAACCACTGGCCCAGTCCTGGACCTCGGTGATCAGCGGATCCGGCCCTGCGGCCTGTGCTGCACTCGCGGCTGCGGCTGTGGCCCCAGCAGCGGCACCGGCCAGAAACTGGCGGCGCGACGGTGCAAATGTCTTTGCTTTATCGCTCATCTTCTCTTGCCTCCTTACATAGACAAATTCAATTAGATGAATTCGTCAGCGCAAAAAATTTTGGTCTTTGGGTTTAATCTCTGGGTTTGGCGCCTGAACCTCCCGGCTCAGGCCCCAAATCAGAGGGGGGGCCTAGGCCCCGACCACATTGACCGATGTATTTGGGGTGACAGAAACTGTCCCCTGTTTGCGAATGTGGTCTTCGACCACATCCCAGATCATTGGACCTTCGGTGTTCTCATTGACGCTGGCCCAGCCAGAGACCACGTAGGATTTGCTGGCGTCGATTTTCTCACCGGTTTTCAGAAGGGTCATCTCGCTGATACGCTCGCCTTGTGGTTTGGTGATGTCGATCCGGTAGCCCATGCCACCGATCCGCACCATGTCACCGCCCTGCTGGTAATAGGGGTCCGGATTAAAGATGTTGTCGGCCACGTCCTCAAGGATCACCTTGATGAATTCACCTGTCATTTCAGAACGATAGGCGGCGCCATAGCTCATCGAGGTGACGTTCCAGATGTCTTCGCGGGTGATGTCGTCGCCGGGGTTCAGCGATGGTCCCCAGCGCACGCCGGGCGACATGGCGATGTCGGCGTCCCGTTCGCTGAGCAGGGCATCACAGATCAGATCATCCCAGGTGCCGTTGAAATTGCCGCGACGATAGAGCAGCGAATCCGTCTGGCCAATCACCTCTGCCAGCTGGTCCGCATAGGGTGCGCGCTGCTCGTCGATGATTTTGGTAATGACAGGATCCGGCGCGATCACATCCGCAAAGATCGGGATCAGCTTATGGCGAATGCCCATCATCTGACCGTCGCGCACATCCAGATCAACCCGGCTGACAAATTTTCCGTTAGAGCCCGAGGCAATGATATGGGTTTTACCAACCAGAACCGGCTCGGGCAGCGCGTCATGGGTGTGACCCGACAGGATCACATCAATGCCGGTGACCACGCTGGCCATTTTCTTGTCGACGTCAAAACCATTGTGCGACAGCAGAACCACCACATCGGCGCCCGCGGCGCGGACCTCGTCAACCATGTCCTGCATGTGCTCATCGCGAATACCGAATGAGTATTCCGGGAACATCCAGCCGGGGTTGGCAATGGGCATATAGGGGAAGGCCTGACCAATGACAGCGACCTTGGCACCACCGCGCTCAAAGAATTTATAGGGCTTGAACAGCTCGGCAGGCTCGTCCCACTCACTATCAAAGATGTTCTGGCCCAGGGCGGCAAAGGGCAGGCCTTCGACGATTTCATTCACACGATCCGAGCCCAGAGTGAACTCCCAGTGGAAGGTCATGGCATCGGGTTTCAGCGCATTCATCACATTGACCATGTCCTGACCGGCAGTGTGATGGCAAGTATAAGAGCCATGCCAGGTGTCGCCGCCGTCCAGCAGCAATGCATCAGGGCGCGCGGCGCGAATGGCGTTGATCACGGTCGCGACCCGGTCCAGACCACCAACCCGGCCATAGCCCTGCGCCAGCGAGGAAAAGTCATCATGGGTCAGCGCATAAGCCGAAGGACTGCCATCTTGGATGCCATAGGCGCGGCGGAAATCAGCGCCGGTGATATGCGGCACATGGCCCTTGTTGCCGCCAACGCCCAGATTGACCGAGGGCTCGCGAAAGTAGATCGGTTTCAGCTGCGCATGAATATCAGTGATATGGATCAGGCTGATATTGCCATAGGTGTCAAACTCCAGCAGCTGGTCCTGCGTCAGGCTCTGCTGCGCGGCCAATCGGCCCCAGTTGCCAAATCCAGAAGCCCCGACCAGGGCCGAGGCGGCCATCGATACCTGCAAAAAGTCACGGCGCGAGATCATGTCTATCTGTCTTCCTGTTGGTCATGAGCAGCAAATATGATTCATATTCGCATCTATGAATTTGTTAAGTGCGAAACACCCCGCGCCGGTTTGGACGCGGGGTGCAAATTGTATTTAGTTACGGACAGACGGTCCTTCAACCGACAGGCCATTGCCGCGCGAGGCGACATAGAGCTCAAGGGCTGTGAACTCTGTCGAGCCTGGCTTGTAGGTCTCGGCGCGGGTGTCGCGCACGCAGCCCTTGAAACGCGCCTGAACGTTGTTCAGCTTGGCGTTTTTCAAACGGTACGTGGGGAAGCCATTGATATGACCCTGACTCAGATGGTCCGCACGGATCATCTTACCATAGCTTTCCTCATGGCAATTGGCACAAGACAGCTCCAGCTGACCGGTGCGGGAATAGTACATCTCTTTGCCCTGTTCCCACATCTCGCGCACGGGGCCGTCGATTGCGACATTGACCGGCATACCACGGGACTGCACCGAAATCAGTGCCTCCATCGCAGTCATGCTCCCGCCAGTGTATTTCCACTTTTTTGCGCCCATCTGGTTTTCGCGGCAGTCGTTGACCTGCATCGCCAGAGTACGGAGTTCGCCGGCCTCTTCGTTCCATTTGGGATAGACGGCCCGCACCCCTGCCATGCTCTCTTCCACATCGTCGTGGCAGGACTGGCAGGATTTGCCTTCAGAGCCTTCGGCGGTATTCCAGGCATCTGCAGCTTTGTCGACAAAAACCATAGCGGGGTTCTCAAAGTCGTCCATCTGCAGGGCTTGGGTCTCATCCGAGCGGAAATGCCAGCCCGACATGACCTCATCCAGCACATCCGATACATGCGCCGGAGCTGCGGTTTTGGTCACAAGCGTGTCTTCTTCGTTGATCACCAACGTGTCATCATCCGCATCCGCAAAAGCAGATAACGGCAGACTAAGCACGACGGCAATGGCGGTAAGCGCCTTATAGTTCATTCCTTGTCCTCCCTTGGGTATCCACCCGGGCCACGTCTGTGGCCAGGGTGCCGTGCCTTTGAGATCCGGAAGGGATCAGGCGATCGCGACCGATTTTGTGGCGTCATAGACCGACCCGTCATCATCGTACCAGGTGAAAACAAAGTCACCGGCTTCGGGCACCAGGGCCTCGAACTGAAAATAGGGGTTGGTCGAGACTGCGGGCTCGATGGTGATATCAGTGACCAGCTGGCCGTTGAATTCGCAGGTAAAGCGGTTGATGATCGAGCGCGGAATGAGGTTGCCCTCTTTGTCCTTGCGCTGGCCGCTTTCCATCTGGTGGCTGATCAGCGTCTTGATCGTCACTGCTTCACCAGCTTTGGCTTTCTTCGGGACTTTGACGCGGGGTTTTACACCGGATGCCATGTCGTAAACTCCTTCGTATGCGGGCCATTTTTCGTATTCGGGCCATATGTCAGGCCGTCTTCTTTCAGGCCGTATTCGGGTATCTGCCAGGCGAACGAATTAGCCGCCGCAGCCCCCAATCGTCACTTTCACAGCGGCACTTGCCTTGGCAAAGCTGCCGTCGGCAAACTTTGCAATAGCGACCACGTCCTGGGTGCCGGCAAGGCGGATCCGGGTTGCGGCAGACTGACTGGCAGCCAGTGGGCCAAAGTTGAAGGTGGCAACACCGGGGGTTGGGTTGCCGGTGGCCAGCACCATGATCGCCGTGGCGCCGGGGGCGTTCACTTCGATTGGCACGGTATTGCCGTTTTCAGCAATCTCTGGTGCAGTCAGCTCAATGCCGGTGTCTGCCATATCAGCGCCACCAGTGAATTCAGCAATGCGATCCTCTGCGCTGGCGTGCAGGCGCAACGGCAGCACTGTCATTGCAGCGGCTCCCAGGGCCAGGCCCAGGGTCTCACGACGTGAGAACTCCATCATATGTCTCCTTTGACGTTCCGCAAAGCGGCAAGGCTTAGGCCCTGGCTTCACTCTTCCTTTAGCGTCGCAATGAATGCGATCACATCTTCGATTTCCTGTGCCGTCAGGATAGGCGTGAGCGCCTCGGTGGGGGCCTTGCCAGTATAGGCTGCACCCGGACGCACAAAACCGTCGACCTTGTAGAATGCGGGCATCATCGTGCCCTCAAAGGTCATTTTGGCATTGGTCATCAACCCGCGCAGCTCAGCTTCGTTCCAGCGATCCCCTGCCCCGTCCAGCGACGGGCCGATTTCGCCGTGGAACGGCACATCCGCCAAAGCAGTGAGCTGGTGACAGGCGACGCAGTTGCCCAGCGATTTGGTGCCGGCGATAACAGCGCCGCTTGCCGCGTCTCCCGCAACGCCGGTCAAGGAGGCCGCAACCGCGCCATCCTCGTCAAATTGCACATCCTTTGGCGCGACCTCTGCCGCCAGAGTTGCACTCCCGATCAGGCTCGCGGCCAGTGTCAGAGATAGTCTCTTCATGGTTCCTCCCGTTGGCTGCCACCCGCGTTTCTCGGGCTTAGCTATGTATACCGTAGGGCACCCAGGCCGACCAACGCAACAACAAATTCAATAGTGTGAATTATTATATTTGTTCATCGGCGATCAATCTGCGGACCCATTGTTGCGCTCAGAGATGCGCCGCGCGTGATAGCGCTGAAAATCTTCCCCATTGTCAAGAAGATACCTCTTTTCGTTCACCCAGGTGAACATGTCCAGAGTGGTGCCCGGTCCAAACGCGCCCGGCATCATAGCGACTGCCGCCTGTGTTGCAGTCTGACCCTCGCCGACCGTTTCGGGCAGAAACAGAATCGTTGGTGTAAACAGCACACCCCATTTGCGCGCCATGTCTTTTTCTGCCAGCGACTCGCCATCAAAATCAGTGACCTCGACATCGCCATAGAGGTTCATCTGCACCACAAAGTAGTTGTCAGAAATGTAGCCCGAGACCTCGGGGCGCGGAAAAACCTCCTGGTGCATCTTTGTGCAATAGATGCAGCCGCGCTGTTCAAAGAACAGCACCAGACGCTTGCCCTCGGCATTAGCCTCGTCGAGGTCTTCGCGCAGATCCTTAAAGGTTTCGCGCATCCACGGCGTCTTGTGCAGCCCGTCGTCGCCCAATTCAGCCGCAGCAACGTCAGTGACGATTAACGGCAGCGCCAGCGCCATAGCCGCAAGTTTAATACTCCAGTGCTTCATCTCATCCCCTCCAAAATCACAACAAAATCACCCCAACGTGGCAAATCCCGGCATCCAGCGGATCATCAGATCAGCGATCCAGCGCACACCGCCTGTCACAATCAGCACGGCAAATACGATGAGCATCACCCCCATGATTTTTTCCACCCAGTGAAACGCGGCGCGATGACGGCCGACCCAGGCCAGGAACGGCTTGGCAAAAAACGCCGCCACCACAAAGGGAGCGGTCATGGCAGCGCCGTAGACCAGCAGCAATGCGCCGCCGCGCCAGATGTCTTCCAAGCCAGACGCGACCATCAGGATCGAGGCCAGTGCCGGGCCCACACAGGGCGTCCAGCCAAAGCCAAAAGCCAGCCCCATCAAATAGGCCCCCGCAAGGCTGGAGGGATCTGCCGAACTTTCGACCCGTGCCTCACGGTACAGCAACGGGATGCGCAACACACCGAGAAAATGCAGACCAAACAGCAGTAAAAGGGCTGCCGCGCCGTAAGACAGCACCTCCATATAGCGGCCAAACAGCTGCCCCAGCGCCGTGGCCCCCATGCCCATCAGCATAAAGACCGAGGTCACGCCGGCGGCAAAACACACAGCAGCCAGCACCATACGCCGCTGGGCACCAGGCGCGATTTCACCGTCACTGCGCAGCTCTGCCATCGACAGCCCACCAAGATAAGACAGGTAAAACGGCACCATCGGCAAAATACAGGGGGTAAAAAAGCTCAGCAGGCCAGCAAAGGCCGCTCCCAGGTATGAGATTTCCAGCATCACGGTTATATGATCCTCCAGCCCGGGTGCTCTGGCGCACGAGGCTTGTGTTATTCACATATTCAAATTATGTAGTATCAAGCCGCAATTCGCGGATGCCGTCAACGGTTGAGGCCATGATCATTCAACGTTCCTGTCTTGCACTGCGCCACATTCTGGCACCTTTAGCCCTGTGCATCTCGGCCGTGCTCCCTGCCCAGGGAGGCGAACCTGAGGCCGCGCGCAGCACCACGAACGCCCTGGTCATGGTCGAGCAGGCAGGCTGTGAATGGTGCAAGCGCTGGAACGCGGAGATCGGCCCGATCTATCCAAAAACCAGCGAAGGTGCTTTTGCGCCGCTGCGCCGGGTGGATCTGCGGGCGCTCCCCGATGACTTGCAGGTAACACGCCGGGTAAACTTTACCCCAACCTTCTTGATCGTGAAAGACGGTCGTGAGATGGCACGTCTCGAAGGCTACCCCGGCGAAGATTTTTTCTGGCCACTGTTGGCACAGCTTTTGAGCAAGCATCTGGGCTTTGTTCCTGATACCACAGGGATCCCGGACAGCTAGCCTGCACTGAAAATGTTTGGGGCGGCGGCGCAAGAAGGCGCCCCCCCCAGAGGAGACAAGACTATGGCACTACCAAAATTCTCGGCCGACATGGCACCGGAAGAGCTGGACGACATGGTGGACAACGCCACCAAGGCCTCGAATTTCCTCAAGGCGATCAGCCATGAGGGCCGGTTGATGATCCTGTGCCATCTGGTCACCGGCGAAAAATCCGTGACCGAGCTTGAAGACCTGCTGACTGCGCGTCAGGCGGCCGTCTCACAACAGTTGTCACGGCTGCGCCTCGAAGGCCTGGTGGTCCCACGGCGCGATGGCAAGGCCATCTACTATCGCCTTGCGGATGACCGCCCCCGCCGGATCCTCGAAGTGGTCTATGACCTGTTTTGCGCCGAAGGCAAAACCTGATCCGCCGCCCCACGTTTTAGACACGGCGACAACTCTGCGACAACATGGCGACAACTACGGAGGCAACAGGCCACGGCCCAGCGCGCTTGCAGGCGGCAACTTCGCTTGATGTCACCTGCTGATGCAACAACCTCTCTGCTCCAGGCAGCGCACCGGCGCCGGGCCTTCCCGCTCCCATTTTTGCACCTGTTCTCACCTAAGCCGCTTGCGGCTTTGCCAAGGATATGGCTGACTTTGCATAAATCCCACTGCACCGGAGACCACGCCCATGTTTGATCTGTTCAGCGATCACCAGCTGGTAGCCGCCGTTGGCCTGTTGGGCGGCATTCTTTTAGGGCTTGCAGCCAGGCTGGGCCGGTTTTGCACCCTCGGCGCCATCGAAGATCTGCTCTATGGCGGCTCATCAGAGCGGATGCGTATGTGGCTGCTTGCGATTGGCACTGCGGTGATCGCAAGCTTTTCTCTCATTGGCCTTGGGCTCTTTGATGAAACCCAGTCCTTTTATCTCTCGGTGCGCTGGATGCCGCTGGCCTCCATCACCGGAGGATTGATGTTTGGCTATGGCATGGCGCTGAGCGGCAACTGTGGCTACGGCGCGATCGCCCGGCTTGGCGGTGGCGATCTGCGCAGCTTTGTCATTGTGCTGGTCATGGGAGTTTCCACCTATGTGGTGCTCTCTGGCCCTCTTGCGCCACTGCGCAACCTGTTGTTTCAACAACAGGATGTCACCAGCGAGTTGCCGCCGGGGCTGGCGCATCATCTCGCTCAGATCACCACCCTGCCCCTGGCCGCTATTGGCATTGCGACGGGCTGCCTCATCGTCGTAGCCGCCCTCTGGGGGTCTGAGCTGCGTAAGGACCGCGAAAGCCTCTTTTGGTCCGTTGTTGTTGGCCTGGCTGTGGTTTCGGGATGGGCAGGCACCGCCTATATCAATCGCCATGGCTTTGAGGCGCTGCCCCTGGCCTCGCATTCCTTCTCAGCGCCTTTGGGCGAGACCATCCTGTGGACCATGACCGGCAGCCTGCGGCCTCTGTCCTTTGCGGTGGGCTCCATCACCGGCGTCTGGCTCGGCGCCTTTATCGGCTCTCTGATGAAGGGGCATTTCCGCTGGGAGGCCTGCGACGATCCGCGTGAGCTGCGCCGCCAGATCATTGGCGCCGCTATAATGGGAGCCGGTGCGGTCATCGCAATGGGTTGTACCGTGGGCCAGGGCCTCAGCGCCTTCTCTTTGCTGTCGATCTCGGCTCCGGTCACCTTTCTGGCAATTTTTGCCGGGGCGGCGCTTGGCCTGCGCCAACTCATCGTCGGCTTTCGCCTCGCGCCCTAGCCAAGCTGCGCAAGGGAGGCATGCGGGCAGGTCAAAGGCAGGTCAAACGATGGGACAGGGCCCGCTCAGGCAATATCAGGAACGCGCCCCCCCCCCAAATTCTGCGCCTCTCACAACACACACAACAATGTGAGCCCTCCGGCTACATATCCCGGCTATGGTAGCTGCAGCTCCTTGTCGTGAAAGCTTCTCATGCCCGCCGTATCAATTTCAGTCCCGGCTTCAATCTCAGCGCGGCTCCCCCACAATGGCGCCCCGCTCCACCGGGTTCTGCTGGTCATACTGGCGGTTCTTCTGGCCATTACTCTGGCCATTATTCCGGCCCGGCCAGCCTGGGCAACCGGCCTGGACAAGCGCATTGGATGGGAGGTTCATCAGACCGATAAATCCTATGATGATCTGTTGCGGGATGTCTTGGTGGCCGTAAAAGCCGAAGGCCTCATTGTGGTCACGCAGGCCGGTCCGACCAGGGCCGCTGCTGCGCGCGGCATTTCCATTCCCGGCAACCGGGTGATCGGCGTCTTCAACAATGACTATGCAGTGCGGGTTCTGACGCTTTCGACCGCCGCGATGATAGAGGCACCGATCCGGCTTTACGTCACCGAAGGCGGCGATGGCACTGCCAGTCTGTCCTATAAGAAACCCAGCCATGTCTTCACCCCCTACCTCAATGAGGGCGGCACGCAGCTGATGCAGATCGCAGCAGAGCTGGACCAGCGCTTTGCCGCCATCGCCCGCGCAGCACGCAACTAACCCCCATCTTTATTGAAGACGGTGCGCGACCACGCCGCGCCTTCAAACCTTGTCACAGAGCCGTGATATGACTTGCGCCCTCACGCAGAACCCGCGATCTCTTGCGGCAAGAAACAGTGGGATATCTATGACATGGCTGACACCCTTCGCGCCGCCGATATACTGGCCCGTCGACTATACGAGGCCGGATGCCGTCACGCCTTTGGCATGCCCGGCGGTGAGGTCCTGACCCTGGTGGATGCGCTGATCAAGGCTGGCATAAGCTTTCATCTGGCCAAACACGAAAATGCTGCGGGCTTTATGGGAGAAGGTGTCCACCACAGCGATGGTGCCCCGGTCATTTTGGTGGCAACGCTTGGGCCTGGCGCGCTCAACGGCGTGAATGTGGTGGCCAATGCGCATCAGGACCGGGTGCCAATGCTGGTGTTGACCGGCTGCGTTGATGCCGCCGAAGAGCAGAGCTACACGCATCAGGTCCTCGACCACCGCGCAGTCTTTGCCCCCCTCACCAAAGCAACCTTTCGGCTGGATGCTCAGGCCGCTGATCTGATCGCCGACAAGGCCGTCGCCATCGCCTGCGCGGCCCGCAATGGCCCGGTGCATATTGATGTGCCGATCTCGGTCGCGGATAGCCCTGCCAGAGATCGCGGTGCCCGCCGCGCGCCTGCTGCGCTTACCCGACCAGATGACGCAACACTGGCGCAGGCGCTAGGCTGGCTTGGCGCGGCCCAGCGCCCGCTCGCCATCGTTGGCCTTGATGCCCTGCAGCAAGAGGCCGCCCACGAGCTGCGCGCCTTCCTTGAGCACTACCAAATCCCCTTTGTCACCACCTATAAGGCCAAGGGCATCCTGCCCGAGGATCACCCGCTGTGCCTCGGGGCTGCCGGGCTTTCGCCCCTGGCAGACACACACCTGCTGCCATTGGTGCAAAAATCGGACCTGATCCTTGGCCTCGGGTATGACCCGATCGAGATGCGCCCCGGCTGGCGGAATGTCTGGGACCCGCGGGTGCAACGCATGATAGACATCACACCGGAGGCCAATACCCACTACATGCATCATGCCAGCCTGGCGCTCATAAGCGCGTTGAAACCTACATTGGCGGCCCTGACCTCCGGCGTCAAAAATACAGCCAGTTGGCCCTGCGACGCGCCCTCCGCTGCAAAAACCGCATTGATCGCGGCCTTCCCGCATGGGGAAGACTGGGGTCCGGCCGGCGTGATCGCCGAATGCCACGCCACCCTGCCCGCAAACACCCTGGCCAGTGCTGACAGTGGTGCTCACCGTATTTTGCTTAGCCAGATGTGGAGCTGCGCAGCACCACGTGATCTGATCCAGTCCTCGGGGCTCTGCACCATGGGCTGTGCTGTGCCGATGGCAATTGGCCGCAAACTGGCGAACCCAGACCGCCCGGTGGTCAGCTTTTCCGGCGATGCCGGCTTTCTCATGGTGGCCGGCGATCTGGCCACCGCAGCCGAGCTGGGGGTCGCGCCCATTTTTGTGGTCTTTGCGGATGCCAGTCTGGCGCTGATCGACCTGAAACAGCGCCAGCGTCAGCTGCCCAATGCAGGCGTCGATATGGCGCGGCACGACTTTGCTGCCATCGGCCGCGCCTTTGGCGGCAACGGTATAACGGTACGTAACCGCGCCGAACTGAACAAAGCCCTGACCGAAGCCTTGGCCTCGGACCGCTTCACTGTCATTTCTGCCGAAATCGAACCCGGAGGATATGATGGACGCATCTGATCAGCAGCACCCGACCTCACCGCAAAGCCCGCTCTCCCATGGCGCCCTGAAAGGCATCAAGGTCCTGGACCTGTCGCGCATTCTGGCCGGCCCCACCTGCACACAGTTGCTGGGCGATCTTGGCGCCACGGTTTTGAAAGTGGAAAACCCCAAAACCGGCGGCGACGACACCCGCCAGTGGGGACCTCCCTACGTGGTGGATGCGCAGGGCAAACAGTCTGATCTTTCCGCCTATTTCATGGCCGCCAACCGCAACAAGCGCTCTATCGCGCTGGATATAGCCACCCCTGAGGGGCAGGAGATCGTGCACCGGCTGGCGGCTGAGGCCGATATTGTGGTGGAAAACTTCAAACCCGGCGGTCTGGCCAAATACGGGCTGGACTACGCTAGCATGAAGGACAAGCTGCCAAACCTGATCTATTGCTCGATCTCGGGCTATGGCCAGACCGGCCCCAATTCGCACAAACCCGGCTATGATCTGATGGCGCAGGGCTATGGCGGCCTGATGTCCCTCACCGGAGAGCCGCAGGGCCAGCCGGTCAAAGCGGGCGTCGGCATCGCCGATGTCATGTGCGGCATGTATGCCACCATCGGTGTGCTCGCCGCGCTGCATCACCGGGACCAAACCGGCGAAGGCCAGCAGATCGATCTGGCCCTTGTCGATGCGCAGGTGGCCTGGCTGATCAACGAGGGCGTTGCCTATCTCAACACAGGCACCCTGCCTCAGCGCCGTGGCAACGAACACCCCAGCATTGTGCCCTATGGCCTGTATGAGACCTCGGATGCCCATGTCATTCTGGCGGTTGGCAATGACAGCCAATTCCGCCGTTTCATGGAGTTCCTCGGGCTAGAGGGTCTGGCCGAGGATCCGCGGTTTGCGACCAACCCTGCCAGATTGCAGAACCGCGACGCGCTGAATGACATTCTGATCCCGGCGCTGCAGCGGTTTACCATGGACGAGGTTATCGCCGGCATGGAGGCCCGCAAGGTACCCGCAGGCCCGGTGCAGACCCTGGATCGGGTCTTTGCCTCCGATCAGGTTGCCGCCCGCGAGATGGCGATTGAAATGCAGTCCAGCGCCGGGCCGGTGCAGCTCTTGGGGAACCCGCTGAATTTCTCACGCACCCCCGTCACCTACCGCCATGCGCCACCCCAATGCGGCTCTGCAACAGACGAGGTTCTCGCCGCTGCAGATCCTTTTGCCGAAAGCTAGAGCTTAAGCAAAGGTATGCCTGAGCAAAGGTGTGCCAGAGCACGGGGCCAGAGCAAAGTGTGCCTGACCCCCGCCAGGTCGCTAAAACACGCAGCGCCTCAAACCTGCAATGTTACAAAAACCGGCCAGCATCCGCCTCACAAGCGGATGCTGGCTTTTCTTTTGCATCAGAAGGTTACAAAGGCGCGAAAAACCGCCTGACTTTTCAAGGGAATTGGCCAAATACACCGTTTCCTGCACACGCGCCTTCACCAAAGCGCGAGCACCGTCGCATGGCCCCAACGCCTGGTTTAATCTGACCTCAACTCGACTGACTTCAAACACCACGGCACAGATTGGACCCGCAATGACGCAAGACATTTTTGGACAAGAGACCAGCCTCACCTGCGCCGCAACGCTGCAAAGCTGGGATGCCGTTCAGATGGGCGTGCTGGCCCATGCGGCCTCAACCGCCGATCATCTGGGAGCGGTTCTGACAGCAGCACCCGATTTTGCGCTGGCACAGGCAATAAAGGGGCTGTCGGTGCTGATGCTGGGGCGCTCAGAGCTGATCCCCATGGCGCGCGATGCGCACAAAAGCGCCAGACTGGGATATGAAGCCGCCCTGCCGCGCGAGCGTAAATATGTCGACGCCCTTGAGGCCTGGCTCATGGGACGTCCGTCGACCTCGATTGCTCTGATGGAACAGGTCCTGGCTGTGGACCCCGGTGACTCGCTGGCGATGAAACTCAGCCATGGCATCCGCTTTATTCTGGGCGACGCCAACGGTATGCGCGCCTCGGTGGAACGTGTGATGCCCGCCTATGACCCTGATCACGCGGGCCGGGGCTATCTGCTGGGCTGTCACGCCTTTGCGCTGGAAGAAACCGGCGCCTATGAGAAAGCTGGAATCACAGGCCGCCAGGCGCTGTGGATGGCGCCAAATGATGCCTGGGGTCTGCATGCGGTGGCGCATGTGCATGATATGAGCGGCGACGCTGCAGCCGGGCTCAGCTGGCTCACCGAGCGCGAAGAGGCCTGGGCCCATTGCAACAACTTTCGCTATCACGTCTGGTGGCACAAGGCGCTGATGCATCTTGACCTTGGCCAGATCGACGAGGCGCTGGCGCTTTATGACACCCAGGTTCGGCGTGACAAGACCGACGACTACCGCGACATTTCCAACGCCACCTCGCTGTTGATGCGGCTTGAGCTGGACGGGGTGCAGGTTGGCAATCGCTGGGAAGAGCTGTCGCAGCTTTGCGCCAATCGCACCGAGGACGGCAGCCTGATTTTCGCTGATCTGCACTATCTTCTGGCCCTGGCCGGCCGCGACCGCGCCGCTGAGACCCGCCGTCTGGTCAGCCGCATCCATGCCGATGCCAAACACCGCCACAACGAGGCGCAGGACCGGATGGCCATTCCGGGGTGTGACGCCGCCAATGGGCTGGAGGCCTTTGGCGATGGCAACTACGCCATGGCCTTTGCGCATCTGGCGCGGGCCCGCAGTGCAATGCAGCTCGCCGGCGGGAGCCACGCCCAGCGCGATGTGTTTGAGCGTATGACAATTGATGCCGGGCTGCGGGCTGGAGAGTTTGACGCCGCCGAAGCCATCCTGGACGACCGCCGTGCCAAACGCACGGGGCGCGAAGACAATTATGCCTTGGCCCGGCGCGCCCTCATTGCCGCAGGCAGAACCTCTCACAACGCCCAAAGCATGCCCGCAGAATAACCAAGCAAAGCCAACAGCATAACCACCAGAGTAGCCAGCCGGCCACATACCGCGTTCAAGACCTACAAGGATCAGCCCAGCATGGCGGACATCTCGCCCTTTCCCACGCCTCAGCCAGAGCGCGCAGCTGCAGACAGAGCCGCCGCCAACCGGACGCAGTCCCCTGGTGTTCCCGGCCAGATCACGCCGCCTACGGCGCGGCTGCGCGATCCCCGGCTCGATTTTTATCGCGGCATTGCCATGTTCATCATTCTGGTGGCCCATATTCCGGGCAATCGCTGGACCGGCTGGATCCCGGCTCGGTTTGGCTTTTCTGATGCCACTGAGATTTTTGTTTTCTGTTCCGGCATGGCCTCGGCCATTGCCTTTGGCGGCTCCTTTGCACGGCAGGGCTGGTGGCTCGGCTCCGCACGGGTGGTGTTTCGCTGCTGGCAGGTTTTTTGGGCCCATATCGGATTGTTCTGCTTTGTCGCCATGTCGATGGCGGCGCTGGACACCTATGGCGCCTTTGAAAAATCCTATATCAATTCACTGAACCTGCAGCATTTCTTCAATGATCCGGCAACGCAACTGGTTGGGCTGTTCACCCTTACCTATGTGCCTAACTACTTTGATATTCTGCCAATGTATCTGGTGGTGCTGGCGCTGATGCCGCTGATGATGGGGTTGGAACGTCTGGGCTTCTGGGCCATCGCGATGGCGTCAGGCCTGATCTGGCTTGCCGCTAACCCTTATCTCATAGGCCTGGGCCCCGATGGTCTCTCGCTGCCGGCCGAGCCGTGGTCAGCGAGAGAGTGGTTTTTCAATCCCTTTGGCTGGCAGCTTTTGTTCTTTACCGGCTTTGCCTTCATGAAAGGCTGGCTGCCCAAGCCGCCGGTCTCTGCCCTGCTGGGCCTTGCCGCTGCCGCCTTTCTGCTCCTGTCAGCGCCTTTTGGTTCGTGGAAAGTCTTCCTCTGGGTCGAAGCCGCCAATGCCGATCTGGCCGAGATGATCCGCCCCGCGTGGAAAGCATCTGCGCAGTGGCGCGAAAAGACCGATTTTGGCCTGCTGCGCTATGCGCATTTCCTCGCTCTGGCCTATCTGGGCTGGCTGCTGGCAGGGGAAGGCGGCAAGCGCCTCATGGCCTCGGGCCAAGGCCTGGGAGCGCGCATCTGGGCGCGCCTGCTCAAGATCATCACCAGGGTCGGCCAGCAAAGCCTTGCGGTGTTTGTCTTCTCCATGGCGCTGGCCCGCCTCATTGGCTTTGCTCTGGATCAGTCCGAACGCGGCATCGCCATCACAGCACTGGCTAACCTCACGGGCTTTGGCCTGATCATCTGCTGCGCCTTTGCGGCCGGATGGTTTAAATCCCACCCCTGGAGGGCAAAACCATGAGCCGCCTCAGTCGCCGCGCCTTTGTCGCCTCAGCACTTTGCAGCACTGCGCTGTCAGCCCTGCCCAGCCTGTCCGCCGCCGTGACGGATCAGGCCGAGGCACAGCCATTTCACCATGATCAGGTGGTGACGTGGGCGCGCGCACTGGCACAGCAGGCCTATAGTCCGCGAGCAGAGGTGCCCCAGGACTGGCTCAATCTGTCCTATGATCAATACAAGGCGCACCGTTTCCGCGTGAAAGACGCGATCTGGGCCAAAACCGACCACAGCTATAACGTGGATCTGTTCCTGCCGGGGCTGTATTTTCGCCATGCGGTGCAAATCAACACGGTAACAGCGGGCATGTCCCGGCCATTTGGCTTTGATATGAGCCTGTTTGATCGCGGTGAGATCGCGCCGCCGCTCAGCACCTCAGGCGCACTTGGCTATAGTGGTTTGCGCCTGCGCACCGCATTGGATGTCCCCAACAAGAAAAGCGAGTTTTGCGTCTTTCAGGGCGCGAGCTATTTCCGCGCCATTGGCATTGGCCAGTCCTATGGGCTGTCGGCCCGCGGGCTGGCGCTGAAAACCGGCGATCCCATGGGCGAAGAATTTCCCGATTTTATCGAGTTCTGGCTGGAAGCCCCCGCCCCCGGTCAGCGCAGCATGGTGGTGCACGCACTGATGGATTCGCCCTCGATCACCGGGGCCTACCGGTTTACCATCACCCCCGGTGCCACCACCCTCATGGATGTCGAGGCACGGCTGTTTGCCCGCACAGATCTCGACCATGCCGGGCTGGCCCCGCTCACATCAATGTTCCTGTTTGACCGCACCAACCGCGACCGGTTTGACGATTTCCGCCCCAATGTGCACGACAGTGACGGGCTGTTGATCAGGAATGGCAACGCCGAGACCCTCTGGCGGCCACTGGCCAATCCCACCCATCTGCAGGTCTCGTCCTTTGTCGATGACAACCCGCGTGGCTTTGGCCTGATGCAACGCTCCCGCCGGCTTGAAACATTTGAGGATCTCGAGGCCAACTATCACCGCCGCCCCAGCCTCTGGGTCGAACCACTGGGAGACTGGGGCAAAGGCGCTGTCACCCTGGTCGAAATCCCCGCCGACAAAGAGATCTATGACAATGTCGTCGCCTACTGGCGCCCGCACGCGCCCCTGCCTGCAGGCTCGGAGCTGCCGCTGGCCTATCGTCTCAGCTGGGGAGGCGACCCCGATCTGGAGCTGGCACGGGTGATTGAGACCGCAGCCGGCGCGCGCATCTTTGGCGAGCCCGGTCGTTTGATGACAGTGGATTTTGAGGCGCATCCCCTGCTGGACGGCGAGCCTGATGACATCGAGGTGCATCTGTCCTCGCCGCATGTTGAGACCAGCCCCGGCGTGTTGCAGCGCAACCCCTCCACGGGTGGTTTGCGGCTTGCCTTCAGCTTTGCGCCCAATGCCGAGAACCACGTTGAGCTGCGCCTGCAGCTCAGACGCGCCGGCGCCCCGGCAAGCGAAGTCTGGCTGTATCGGTGGACGGCATGAGCCGCCCTCTGCACAGGCCCGTTCCCCTGATGCCGCCTCTGCAGGAGATGGAGATGCCGGAGCAGGATTTCAGCACGGCTTTTAGCGACCAGAACGCGCCAAAGTTTGCGCCGCCCGGCCATATGGCGCTGTGGCGCATTCTGGCCTTCTCACCCGCCATGCTGGCCACTGGGCTGCTGGTTTGGGTGATGCAGGGCTGGTTCGCTCTGGACGGGTTCATGGGGCTTGAGATCTTGCTGCTGGCACTTATCGCCTTTAACTTTTTCTGGATCTGCTTTTCGGTCTCGACCGTGCTGCTGGGACTGTATTCCCTGTCCAAACGCGACCGCACCCGGCCAGACGGCGCTCCAGCCCCGATGAAGGTTGCACTGTTGGTGCCCGTCTACAACGAAGAGCCCTGGTATGTGCTGGGCAATGTGCGCTCGATGCTGGAAGAGCTGAGCGCCCGCCGCGGCACCCACAGCTATGCCATGTTTATCCTCTCTGATACCCGCGATGATGCTCTGGCTGAACAAGAGCGGCTGAGCTTTGATGCCCTGCGCGCCGATCTGCCCTCCGGGATAAATCTGTACTATCGCCGCCGCGCCAAAAACACCGGCCGCAAGGTCGGCAATATCAGCGACTGGCTGCGGCGCTGGGGCGCCGGCTATGACGCCATGCTGGTGCTGGATGCCGACAGTCTGATGACTGGCCGTGCCATCTCGCGGCTAACCGATGCGCTGTCGCGTGATCCCAGTGCTGGTCTGATCCAAAGCTTCCCACAGCTGATCGGCGCCCAATCGGTGTTTGGCCGGATGCAGCAATTTGCCAATGGTGTCTATGGCTTGGCCCTGGCCGAAGGACTGGCGCGCTGGACCGGTTTTGAAGGCAACTACTGGGGCCACAACGCCATAATGCGCACCCGCGCCTTTGCCGCCTGCGCCGGTCTGCCACCTCTGCGCTCGCGCTTCACAGGCCGTGAACAGCTGATCATGAGCCATGATTTTGTCGAGGCTGGCCTGTTGCGCCGGGCCGGCTGGCGGGTGCGTTTTCTGCCGCGCCTTGGCGGGTCTTATGAGGAGACGCCCCCCACCCTCATCGACCATATTCTACGGGACCGGCGCTGGTGTCAGGGCAATCTGCAACACCTGAACCTGCTCACGGCCCGCGGATTTTTTGCCATGTCGCGGTTTCATTTGCTGCACGGCGCCATCGGCTATCTGATGGCCCCGATCTGGTTTGCTCTGCTGGTGATCTGGGCTCTGATTGGTCACAGCGCCGACAGCTCGGTCATCCGCTATTTCAGCGAGACCAACCCCTCGCGCCCGTCCTGGCCCGATATGTCAGAGCCTCGGCATATTCTGGTGATCCTGCTGATCTACGCCATGCTACTGGCGCCAAAGCTGCTGGCGGTGCTGGCAGTGGCCTTTAGTGGCGGGCGACTGGTCGACTATGGCGGCCCAGCCCGCTTTGCGCTGTCCGCCGCCTCCGAAATCCTGTTGGCGGTGCTGTATGCGCCAATTTTGATGGTACAACAGATGATTGCAGTGTTTCGCACCGCCTTTGGGCTACAGCGTGGCTGGTCACCGCAGGCCCGCGCCGGAGGGCGCTATGGGCTGCGCACCCTGCTCAGCTGCCACGCGCTGGAAACCCTCAGCGGCATCGCCCTCTGGGGGGGCATCCTGGCCGGTCTGGTCTCGATCTGGCTCATACCGATAGCTGTGTCACTGATCCTGGCAATCCCCCTCTCTGCCCTCTCGGGCCTGCGCGCCGGGACCTCGCCGCGCGGCTGGATGGCAACGCCCGTCGTCTATTCAGAGCCAAAGATCACCAGAGCTGCCCGGCACTATCGCGCCCAGCTAAAGGCCTACCTGGATGTAAGGAGCCAACACCCGGCAGAATAGCTTTTCCAAAGGATCCCAGATGTAACGGTCCCGGGATGCGTGACCGCAGCGCCCCGGCAGGGGCGCTGCCGGGCCCAAGGCTTTTTCTCTCATCTCAGATGAGAGGCAAAGGCGCGGGAGCCCCCCCCCTCTATGCTGTTGCTCAGAAATCTTGTGCTGCAACATCCGTATTGACCTGCCAGCAGCCATGTCATCGCGCAACGCTAGCCCCCTCGCCGGGGTCTTTGCCTTCCAACCAATCCAGCATCCATACAGGCCACATGCTCGGCACCCGGTGGCCCTCGGAGAACAACAGAAATTCGATATCCGCGCCCAAGCCACAGACCCAGCGGCGCCGGAGAACCGCGGCGCCGCCTCGACGGGTATCCGGCGCCTGTTGCGCACATTGGTTGGTTGTCCGCCACAGCTCTAGCCCCGCAAAGATATCGCCCTGCTGAAACTGGCCACCTCCAAGGACGCGCCCTTCGAGCGGCACAACGCCATCTGTCCAGCCATGGCTGTGAAACAACCGGACAGCTCCGGCGCAGCTTTCGGGCTGAGGTCGCCAGAATCCACCAGAAACGGGGGCATAGGCCGCAAAGGCCGTGGGGGCCGCACAGGCCAGATAATTCACCATGAACGCCCCGGCAGAAAAGCCGGCCAAGACCATATCCTCACGATCAAGGCCAAACCGGTCCGCGGCATCCTGGGCTACCTGCTGCAAAAACGCCGCCTCATCACGCCCCTCCCAGCCGGGAAAAAAGTTCCACGACCGACGCCCCTCGCGCCGTGGCAGCGCATCCGGCGCAATCACCGCATAGCCCCGCTCTGTCAGACCCCGCACCATCGCCTTGTTTCTGAGCGCCCCTTCTCCTGAACCCCCGTAGCCATGTAAAAACAAAACGGCAGGCAGCAGCTCTGCCTCCTGCCCTGCCGACTCGGGCTGCACAGGCAGCACGGGAAGTTCAATATGATAGCTGCCTTGCGACAGGATACAGGCGCCAGAGAGCGCGCCACAGCCCGCCTCTCCCTGTGTGGCCCAACTGAGGGCTGCAAAGGCAAACATGACCATTTGGGCGGCAACACTCTTGCGGGTCAACCTAGTGCTAAAGGCCAAGCCAGGCCAAGCCGTCGGCACGGGCCTTTGGGCCGCTAGCCCTGCCATCGTGCCACCGGCAAATTTCCTGCCAGCCAACCCGGCCCACTGGCCGAACCCAACATGCCCTGCGGCACATCCAAAACATTGGTGAAACCTGCTGCCACCAGCGCCCTGGTCATACGCGCCGAGCGCACCCCGCGCGCGCAGATCAGCGCGACAGGGGCGTCACGCGCACCGCCAAGCATCTGCTCCAGCGCCTGCACAAAATCTTTGCGCCGCATATCAATCGGAGCGGCTCCAACCGGCACACCGGTTTGGCGCCACTCGCGGGGCGTGCGAATATCAACGAGCGTTATCTCGCCGGACTGGGCTTTGGCAAAGGCCACAGCCGGGCTCAGCCGGGGATTGTCATGCGCCGGAGGCTGACTTTGCCACCACCATACGCCCCCGAGCCCGGCGAGTACGGCAGTGCCACCAAGACCCAATAACAACCGTCGCCGTGCCTGATCTGCGCCCGCGTCCAAATCCTGTACCACCCTCGCACCCTGTTCCAATTGCAGTGTCTGCCGCAGTGCCTGCATTCAAAGCGGCGCTGTCTGGACATCTCATAGCAGCTCTCAGTATGACGATAAGCCATGCGCAGCTTCGGTGCTGTTCAACTTCCCGTCAACGCACAGATCCTGAGCACCTCATCACAAAAAAACACCGCCCCGAGCGGCCGAAAATGACCTTTGGCAGTAAAAAAGGCAGCCAAGCCCACCTACATGGCGTCCAAACCCCACTCTTGCGACACTTCCGGCCTCACAGGACTGGAACAGTTGCGAAAAATTGCTTAGGCGTTTGACTATTACCAAGCCCAGCCAGGAGAACTGCACGTGTCCCTGTTTTTGATTGCGGCCCTGCCGTTTCTTGGAGCGCTCTTTCCCGCTCTGCTTATCCGTGCCGGGCGTAACGCCTCGGCCTCGGCCGCAGGCCTGACAAGTTTTCTCGCCTTTGTCGGGCTGATGCTGCACGCGCCTGCGGTCTTTCGCGGCGAGGTTATCCAGGTCGGCGTCGACTGGCTACCCGCTCTTGGCCTCAATGCCAATTTCTTTCTGGACGGGCTGGGCTTTCTGTTTGCCAGCATGATTCTGGGCATCGGCCTGCTGATCATCCTCTACGCCCGGTTTTACCTGTCGCGCGAAGACCCCATGGGGCAGTTCTACAGCTATCTTTTGCTGTTTCAGGGCGCCATGGTTGGCATTGTCCTGTCGGACAACATCCTGTTGTTGCTGGTGTTCTGGGAACTCACGTCGCTTTCGTCTTTCCTGCTAATCGGTTTTTGGAAGCATCTGCCTGAGGGACGTCAGGGCGCGCGTATGGCGCTGGCTGTCACCGGCTCGGGTGGCCTCGCGATGATTGGTGGCATGATGATTCTGGGAAATATCGCAGGCTCCTACGACCTCAGCGTCATTTTACAAAACAAGGACCTCATCCAGAGCTCACCGCTGTATCTGCCCGCGCTGATCCTGATCCTGCTGGGCTGTTTCACCAAATCCGCACAGTTCCCGTTTCACTTTTGGCTGCCCCACGCCATGGCGGCGCCAACGCCGGTTTCGGCCTATCTGCACTCTGCAACCATGGTCAAAGCCGGCCTGTTCCTGATGGCGCGGCTCTGGCCGGTGCTGGCGGGCACTCCAGAGTGGTTCTATATCGTGGCCACCACGGGTCTGGTGACCATGGTGCTCGGCGCGGTGATTGCCCTGTTCAAGGATGACCTGAAGGCGCTGCTGGCGTTTTCCACCGTGTCGCATCTGGGCCTGATCACCATGCTTTTGGGCTTTGGCACCAAGATTGCAGCGGTGACGGCGGTGTTTCACATCATCAATCACGCGACATTTAAGGCGGCTTTGTTCATGTCCGCAGGCATCGTCGACCACGAGGCCCACACCCGCGACATCAAACGTCTGGGGGGCTTGCGCCACCTGATGCCGGTCACCGCCACCATTGCGATCGTCGCTGCCCTGTCTATGGCGGGTGTGCCGCCTTTCAATGGCTTTTTGTCCAAAGAGATGATGCTGGAAGAAACCGTGCACACCCTGTGGGGCAGCTCGCATTATCTGGTGCCTGGCCTCGCCCTGCTGGCAGCGCTGTTTTCTGCCGCCTACTCCTTTCGCTTTATCGGCCATGTCTTTATGGGCCCAACACGTGAAGACTACCCTGCACATCCCCATGACCCAGGAGTTGGCATGTGGATGGGTCCTGCCCTGTTGGTTGTGCTGGTTGTCCTTATCGGTCTGTTTTCTGCCACTTTGGCCGGACCGCTGGTGGCTGTGGCCGCAGGCGCGGTGATTGGCGGCGCGGATCTGCCCTACTACTCATTGAAGCTCTGGCATGGCGTTACCCCGGCGCTCTATATGTCAGCTGTGGCTGTTGGCGGCGGGTTTGTACTGTTCAAGCTGCACCGCCCTCTGGCTGCGGCCTGGAATAGTGCCCCGCGCCCCGAGGCCAAACAGATCTTTGATTGGCTGCTACGCGGGCTGACGAAGCTTTCGCAACTCATTACCGATGGTCTGCACAATGGCGCCATTACGCGCTATGCCGCTGTGATGATGCTGTTTATTATTGGCCTCAGCTACTATGCCTATTCCACCGGCACCCTGGCCGATGCGACCCGCACGGTCCAACGCGTCGGGCCAATTCCGATCATCGCCTGGTTCTGCCTGCTGGTTGCAACACTGGCCGTAGTGGCCAACCATCGTCAGCGCCAGCTGTCGCTGGTCCTGATCGGAGTGGTTGGCCTCGTGGTCTCGATGGGGTTCAACTACCTGTCTGCGCCGGATCTGGCCCTGACCCAGCTCTCGGTCGAAGTGGTCACCATGATCCTTTTGCTACTGGCGCTGAATTTCATGCCCAAGGACAGCCCGGTTGAGGCGCCTGTCTGGGTGCGGGTGCGCGATGGCGGCATTGCGATCCTGGGCGGTCTTGGCGCGGCTGCGCTGATCTATGCGCTGATGCTGCGTGATTTCTCGCACCCAAGCATTTCAGAGTACCACCTCGCCAACTCCTACAAAGGCGGCGGTGGCACCAATGTGGTCAACGTCATTCTGGTGGACTTCCGCGGCTATGACACCTTTGGCGAAATCATCGTGCTTGGCATTGCAGCCCTGGTTATCTACGCCCTGACAGAGGCGCTTCTTGGCTCACGCGTGCGGGCCTATCTGCTGAACCGCAAACCCGATATGCCGCAGGCAGGCGATGCCCATCCGATGATGATGGTTGTCGCCACCCGCGTCATGATGCCCCTGGCCCTGATGGTTGCGGCCTATGTCTTCTTTCGCGGACACAATCTGCCGGGCGGCGGTTTTATTGCCGGCCTGATCGCAGCGATTGCGCTCCTGATGCAGTATATGGCCTCCGGCTTTAGCTGGGCCGCCGAGCGGCAACGGATGTTCTATCACGGCACCATCGGCTCTGGGGTGCTGATCGCGGCCGCCACGGGCCTTGGCTCCTGGTTCAGCGACATGCCGTTTTTGACCAGCGCCTTTGGCTATATCAACTGGCCTCCGCTGCAAGAGTTTGAATGGGCCACGGCCGCGCTGTTTGATCTGGGCGTCTTTCTGGCTGTGGTGGGTGCTGTGCTGTTGGCGCTTGAAAGCCTGGCGCGTTTTGCCTGGCAGCCCGGCATGTCGTCAGAACATGCCATGGATATCAACCCGGCCCGTGATGATGCGCTGGCCGCAAAGGGTGAGGGATGAACATGGAGATCCTGAATATGGAATTTCTGGTGGCCTCAGCCGTCGGCATAGTGACCGCCGCCGGGATCTACCTGATCCTGCGGCGCAGGACCTTTCCCGTCATCCTTGGGCTGTCCCTTTTGACCTATGGCGTGAATATCTTTTTGTTTGCCACCGGTCGCCTGATGGTCAACGCACCGCCTGTGCTGAACAAATACGCCGAGGTGCCCTATACGGATCCACTGCCACAGGCCCTGGTGCTGACGGCCATCGTGATCTCCTTTGGCATGACAGCTGTGGTCGTCATGATTGCCCTTGCCGCCTATCTGTCTTCAAAGGATGACCTGATTGACATGCCGGACCACCCGGAAGACGAGGGGGAAAACGCATGAACCATTTCCTGATTGCACCGGTTGTTCTCCCCGCGCTGGTCGCCCCCTTCATCATTATGGTGGTGCGCCATCATATTGATCTTATTCGGATCTTTTCGCTCGCCAGTACTGTTTTGCTGGTGGCCATCTCGCTGGTGCTGGCCGCGCAGGCCTCCACTGGTGAGATCCAGATCTACGAGCTGGGCAACTGGTCGGCGCCCTTTGGCATCGTGCTGGTTCTGGACCGTCTGTCCGCCATGATGGTGCTGCTGACCTCGGTGCTGGCGCTGGTGGTCAACCTCTATGTGATTGGCACGGGCTGGGACAAACGTGGCGCCAATTTCCACGCCTTGTTTCAGTTCCAGCTGATGGGCATTATCGGCGCCTTCCTGACGGGCGATGCCTTTAATCTCTTTGTGTTTTTTGAAGTGCTGCTGATTGCCTCTTATGGGCTGATGATCCACGCAGGCGGCACCCGCCGGTTTCAGGCCGGAGTGCAATATGTGGTCTACAATCTGCTGGGCTCGACCCTGTTTTTGTTTGCGCTGGGGACATTGTATTCGGTGACAGGCACGCTCAACATGGCGGATCTGGCGGTGCGGGTGGCGGAAATTCCGCCCGAGGATACCGCATTTTTGCGGGTCGGTGCTGTGATGCTCTTGCTGGTCTTTGCCATCAAAGCGGCGGTTATTCCGCTGCATTTCTGGCTGCCGGCCTCTTATGCCAACGCCCCCCTGCCCGTTGCGGCCCTGTTTGCCATCATGACCAAGGTTGGCGCCTATGCCATCCTGCGGATGTATACGCTGGTCTTTGGCCCGGATCTGGCGGCCACGCATGGGCTTGTCGGAGCCTGGCTGATGCCCGCCGCCCTCATCACCCTGATGATCGGCGCCATTGGCATTCTTGGCTCTTACAGGATCGGGCGGCTGGTCGCCTTTAGCGCCATCACCTCTATGGGCACCCTGCTCACAGCCATCGCGTTGTTCACCCCTGAAGGCGTGGAAGCGGCGCTCTACTACATCGTGCATTCGACACTGGCAGCCGCCTTCCTGTTCCTGGTGGCCGATCTGGTGGTTGAGCGTCAGGGCATTGAAATCCTGCCCCAGCGCCCCATGCCGCAAAGCGGACTGATCGCCGTTTTGTTCTTTGCCGGCGCCATTGCGATGGCAGGGATGCCGCCCCTTTCAGGCTTCCTTGGAAAACTGCTCGTGCTTGATGCCGCAAGGTCGCATGATCTGGTCTGGTGGATCTGGGGCACCGTTTTGGTCGGATCCCTCATCACAATTCTGGGCATGGCGCGGGCGGGCAGCCTGTTGTTCTGGAAAAGCTATGGTGTGCTTGACGACAGCGGAGATCCCAACGCAACTGCCCCCGGTGCGGACAAGGCCCCAGAAGAAAAAGTCACAGAGGAAAAAGCCACCGAAGAAAAAGCCAATGTGCCCGGCAACGTGGTCACTGAGCGGCCTGCCGCCCTGCCCTTTGTTGCTTGCTTCACCCTGCTGAGCGGGCTGGTGTTGCTCACCATCTTTGCAGGCCCCGCCAACCGCTATGCCGAAGCCACAGCGGCACAGCTTTTTGCGCCCGAGCTTTACATCAAAGCCGTACTTGGAGAGGTGACGCCATGAAACTGCTGAAACGGTTGGTGCCGCACCCGTTCCTGACGCTGCTGCTCACGATTGCCTGGGTTCTGCTCACAAGCACATGGACGCTGAACTCATTGGTGTTTGGCTTTGTGCTGGGCATTGTGATCCCCTTTCTGACCCAGCCCTACTGGCCACAACAGATGCGGCTGAAAAAGCCTCTGAAAATCATCGAGTACATTCTGCTGGTGCTCTATGATATTGTTGTTGCCAATGTCATTGTAGCGCGCATCGTGGTGTTCAAACCCAACAGCAAACGTCAGCCCGCCTGGATCGCCGTGCCGCTGGAGCTGCGCACACCAGAAGCGATCACCGTGCTGGCCGGCACCATCACCATGACACCAGGAACCGTCGCGGCAGATGTCTCAGCCGAGGGGCATGCCCTCCTGGTGCATTGCCTGGACGCCAGCGATCCAACAGCTGTGCGCGACGAGATTAAACACCGCTACGAGCGCCGCCTGATGGAGATCTTCGAATGATTGCCTATGCCACTGTCTTTGCCTTTGTCTGCTTTGCCCTCGCCGTGCTGATGAACCTGTGGAAAATCATCTCGGCAGCTGAGATCGCTGATCGCATTCTGGCGCTGGACGCGATGTTCATCAACGCGCTGGCCCTGATGATCCTTTATGGCATTGCCCTGGGGAGCGAGATTTACTTTGAAGCCGCGCTGATCATTGCCATGCTTGGCTTTGTATCCACAGTTGCCTACGCCCGCTTTATCCTGCGCGGCAATATTATCGAGTGATGGGAGGTTTGTTATGATTGCCGAATATCTGATTGCAGGTTTTTTGATCATCGCCGGTGTCTTTGGCTTTGTCGGATCCTTTGGGCTGCTCAAACTCAACGATGCGATGTCACGGCTGCATGCCCCGACCAAGGCCACAACGCTGGGCGTTGGCGGGGTGCTGCTGGCGTCCATGGCCCATGGGGTCGCGATAGAAGGACACCTGTCGCTGCACGAGGTGATGATCACCCTGTTCCTGTTTCTCACGGCCCCTGTCACGGCGCTGTTTATTGCCAAGCTCCACATTCACCTCCATGAGACAAAGACCAGCCTGCCAAAAGCCGGCCAAGACGGCATCTGGGCCACGCATAACATAAGCGAGGAGGCGCCGGCGCAGGACTAACCGCCTTGCCGCTCTTGCCAGCCCTGCCCCCCTTGCACCTGTTGCACCTCAGGGACATTTGGCCGACCCTTTTGTAAAAACGGCCCTGTATCAAAACGGCCCTGACTGTCATTTTTCACCATAAAGGCGCACCCTCAATGCATACGCCCCCTCTGCCCGCAACCAAAGATGTGGTTCTCATCGGCGGGGGGCACGCCCATGCAATAGTGCTGTTGAAATGGGGCATGCGGCCTTTGCCGGGGGCCCGGCTGACGCTGATCAACCCCGGCCCCACCGCGCCCTACTCCGGCATGTTGCCAGGCTTTGTCGCCGGTCACTATCAGCGCGAAGAGCTGGATATTGACCTGGTCAAACTGGCGCGTTTTGCCGGCGCCCGCATCATTTTGGGCGCCGCTGAGGGGCTAGATGCGCAAGAGCAGCTTGTTCATGTGCCGGGGCGTGCGCCCATTGCCTATGATCTGGCCTCTTTGGATGTGGGTATAACATCCGAAATGCCGGGCCTCGCCGGCTTTGGCGAACACGGCGTTCCCGCAAAACCGCTCGGAGTCTTTGCCCAGTCCTGGGATGCGTTCCGCCACGGCAGCGGCCCGGCGAATATCGCGGTCATTGGTGGCGGCGTCGCCGGAGCCGAGCTGATCCTGGCGATGACACATGCGCTGTCGCGGCTTGGGCGCCTGGGACAGGCCACATTGATTGACAGCGGGCCAGTGCTGGGTCAGGCCAGCCCGGAGGTGCGCAAACGCCTGAAACGCGCCTTTAGCGAGCATCGCATTTCACTGGTGGAAAACACCAGCGTCGCCCACCTGGAACCCGGTGTGGTCCATCTTGCGAATGGCCGCATGGTGCTGTCCGACTTTACCTCAGGTGCTGCTGGTGCGCATCCGCATGACTGGATTGCGGGCACTGGGCTGAAACTGCATCAGGGCTTTGTCGAGGTGGATGAAACATTGCAAAGCTCCTGCCCCGGTGTCTTTGCAGTCGGCGACTGCGCCCATCTCGCATTTTCGCCCCGCCCCAAGGCCGGGGTTTTCGCGGTGCGGCAGGCCCCTATCCTCTACCACAATCTGCGCGCTCTTTTGACCGGTGATCCCCTGCGCAACTACAGGCCGCAGAAGGACTATCTGAAACTGATTTCACTGGGCAACAAAGAAGCCCTCGGGGATCGCTTTGGTCAGCAGTTCGCAGGCGCGCTGGTCTGGCGTTGGAAGGACCGGATCGACCAGAACTTTATGGAGCAGTTTCATGAGTTGCCCAAGATGGAGCCCGCAGAGCTTCCGGTGGAGCATACCCATGATCTGCCTGCGGCTTTGGGCGCAAAACCCATGTGCGGCGGCTGTGGTGCCAAGGCCGGGCGCGGTGCACTGCGGGCCGCACTGGCCCGTCTCGCCCCCCCACAGCGCAGCGATGTAACACCCCTGCCCGGCGATGACGCGGCGCTTTTGCAAACCGGCGGCGTGCAGCAGGTGATCAGCACCGACCATCTGCGGGCCTCGGTTCTTGACCCCGAGGTGATGGCGCGGATCGCAGCCACACATGCCCTCGGCGATATCTGGGCCATGGGTGCCGCGCCGCAGGTGGCAACGGCAAACCTCATTCTGCCCCGGCTGTCGCCTGCGCTGCAACAGCGCACACTGACCGAGATTATGGCGGCAGCGAACGAGGTGATACAGGCCGCCGGGGCCGATATTGTCGGTGGCCATACCTCGATCGGGGATGAGCTTTCGATTGGCTTCACCGTGACTGGTCTGTGCGAGACCGCCCCGATCACCCTGGCGGGTGCCGTGGCAGGAGATGTTCTGATCCTGACCAAACCCATTGGCGCGGGCGTGATCATGGCGGCCGAAATGGCGGGAGAGGCCCGGGGCGACTGGGTCGCGGCTGCGCTGAGGCAGATGTGCCAGCCGCAGACAGATGCCTCGCGAATTCTCGCAACAGCCCATGCCATGACGGATGTCACCGGCTTTGGTCTCGCCGGGCATCTTTTGGGACTGTGCGAAGCCTCTGGGGGTGCTGCCAGGTTGGATCTGGCCAATGTGCCGCTGATGCAGGGTGCGGCAGAATTGAGTGCAAGCGGCATTCGCTCCTCGCTGTTTGAGGACAACCGCGCCATCTGCCCTGCGCTGGTGGGCAGTTCAGCCAAACTTGATCTGCTGTTTGATCCCCAAACCGCTGGAGGGTTGCTGGCGGCTGTCAGCCCCGACATGGCAGACGGTCTGCTGTTAGAGCTGCACGCAGCTGGCTACCCGGCCGCCAGGATCGGCGTGCTCACGGCCGGTGCTCCTGAAATCAAAATCGTCTAGATCGGATCATCGCCCCGGAGGGTTTTATAAAAAATCCACTCTCTGCGCCCGTGCCGAAACACCAGTAAAGACCAAACACCAAAGCGCTCCCGCCCGTCATCGCTCTCTTAACAGAGATCTCTTCCCGTTGGGCGTGGCACCGCGCCTTTGGCGCGGTGCCACGCCCAAGGCCGCCAAGGGGTGTCTGCGTAGCAGGCGCACCTGCGGGCGCGGGAGCCCCCCCTTTGCGAGACAGAGCGCCCGCTTCGTCTCCATTGCCATGTCCTTGTCTCGGCGTCTGTTCTTTATCTAGACCTCTGGCCCCTATCTAGCCGTCTGGTCCTTGTCTGGATTGCGTAGAAGCGCAGAATCTAGCCATAGACCTTTGCGCCCCCGTATTCGCCTTTGACACCAGTGCTTTACTCAATCAGCTCCGCAATTCGTTTTGCGGCTCCTGCAAGGTCCTGCTCTGTCATTTCATCAAGATCTATACGCAGGACAGCTGGGCTAGCTTTGCTGCTGCGCGACTTTTGGTAGGATGGATCGTAGTGATCCTGCATCAGGGCCTGGGTCAGCGCTGGCTTGTCTCCCGCATCAATCAGCGCAAACCAGTGATCGATCACCGCATTTGCGCGTTGGCCGCGCAGGCGACCCAGTTTTTCGCGCAGCCTGGCTGCGTCCGACAGGATGTCCTCATAGACCTGTGTCAAATAGCGGCAACGCGCCGCCACCGGGGCGGTGACTTCGATACGTGAGGCCTGCTTCATCGCGCTCCAAAGACTGGGGGGAATAATCCGCGCGCCTACCTTACTGGATTCGGCTTCAACCAGAACCGGGCGGGCAGGATCCATCTGCACCAGAGCCGAGGCCAAAGCGGTCTCAAACCCCTTTTGGCTGGGCTGAGGCGTCCGCATGGCGCCCAAAAGAGAGCCACGATGGTTGGCGTGCCCCTCCAGATCGAGAACCTGCCCGCCAAGGGCTGCAACCCGTTGTAAAATATCCGTTTTGGCACTGCCTGTATAGCCATCCAGCGCGATCAGGCGAAATGGCAGGGGCTGATCATAGAGGTATGATTTCACCAGCCGGCGATAGCTTTGATAGCCGCCTTCGACCAGGTCAGCCCGCCAACCGATCTGCTGCAGCATCCAGGAAAAACTCCCCGACCGCTGACCGCCGCGCCAGCAATAGACCAGAGGTTTCCAGCCGCCGTCATGATGGCTGAGACTATTCTCTATGTGATTGGCTGCATTTCGAAAAACAAGCGCCGCGCCGAGTTTTCGCGCGCGGAACGGGCTGTCTTGCACATACATGGTGCCCACTTGCGCACGCTCTTCATTGTCCAGAACTGGCAGGTTGATGGCGCCAGGAATGTGGTCTTCGGCAAATTCGGCCGGGCTGCGCACATCGATCACATCATCGCGGCCATGTGCGAGGATGTCTTGCAGGGATCTATAGATTTCTGGCATAGGTTTGCCTTACCGCATAGGGCGTTTGAATTTGGGTATGTTTTCCCACCTTGTAGCGTCAATTTCTCGCAGAAACAGCATGGATTTCACGCAATAACGCTAATCTGTGCCCCGTTTGGTGGATCACAGCAGGCGCGGCTGCCGCATAACGCTGGTCGTATCGGTATCGGGCTCAAGCTCCGGTTCGGGTGTCTTGTTTGCAGAATCCGGCGTGACTGGAAGGTCTTGCCCGTCAGAATCCTGATCCTCATAAAAGGGTTCAATCAGCTCGGGCCCACTGGCCCTGTTGCTGTTCACATCCATCGCTACCCGGTGCATCTGATGCAGCCCTTCCGGGCCAGGCTGCATCAGGGACGCAGCTCCTTTGCCGCTCTCGCCCAGCCATAGGGACCAATTCTGTGGCTCAAGCATCAGCGGCATGCGGTGATGAATAGGCAAGAAGCTCTGATTGGCAGCAGTGGTCACGATTGCGCAGGTGGCCTGGCTGTCGTCCTGGCTCCCGTGCTGGCCCCCGTGCTGGCCCCAGTCCTGCCAGATCCCGGCAAAGGCCAGCGGTTGGCCATCGCAGCGTCGAATGTACCACGGCAAACGTCTGCCCTGCGCGTCCCTGGTCCATTCATAAAACCCGGTGGCCGGGATAAGACAGCGTCTCTTGCGGCAAGCCTCTGCAAAGGCGGGCTTTTGTGCCAGGGTCTCGGCACGTGCATTGATCAGCAGCGGGCCTGCGGTCTCAGTTTTGTACCAATGTGGCAAGAACCCCCAGCGCATCGCCCGCAGTCGGCGGATACCCTCGCCTGCGCTCACCACATGCACCGGGGTTGTGGGACAGATATTATAGTTCGGTCCCTGCGGCAGGTCATTGGCAGGCTGCGCTGCAAACAGCTGTGCTATGGCATCATTGGGAAGGGTCAGGGCAAAACGTCCACACATGTCACGAGCTTATCGCAATCGGGGCAGAAAAACCAAGCCGCGCGGCCCTTGGCCACGTCCCTCTCTCTTGTTCCGGTCTCTCTTGTTCAGATCGCCCGTAATTCCGGGCCACTAAAAAGCCCCGCCAGAAAATCTATGGCGGGGCTCGCAAGAGACGCTATCAAGACACGCTTTTGTGTTTCGCGCGCGAAACCTTATTTCTGCGCGATACGCCCGTCTGTATAGGCCTGATAGGCGCCTTGAGCCGCAAGGTATTCGGCCAGAACATCTGCAAGGTCGGGGCCAAAATCATAGGCGTTTTTATCTTCGCCAGCAAAGATCTTGTAGCCATCACCGCCGTTGCGCACGTAGTTGTTTGTCACAACCAGATAGGTCTTTGCCGCATCAATTGGCTCAAACCCAGAGCCTGCAGCAACCAGCACTTCTTGCACCCGCCCCGCGTTGGCGGCCACACTGCCGTCCCAGGTAAATTTAAGCCCCGCAACCTGCGGAAAGCGGCCCTTGACCTCTTCTACCTGGCTCACACCATTTTCCAGTGCTGCGACAAGATCTGCACCAGTGATCTCAAAGGTCGAGAGCGTGTTCTGGAAGGGCAAAATGGTCAGGACTTCGCCCATGGTGACAGCGCCGGGTTCAAGGCTGGCGCGGATGCCGCCCGAGTTTGCGATCGCAATGGTTACGCCCTGGTCCTTGACCCGCGCCAGCATGGCATCAGCCACCAGATTACCCATCTGGCATTCCTGAACCCGACAAACCGTGCGATCGCCATCAACCGAGGTTGCCGCCTCGGCGACCACCTTGTTGCGGATCTCGTCCAGTGGCATCGCCAGCTCGGCAATCCGGGCCAGCGTGTCGCTGTCCTCAGCGACAGTGCCATCCATGACCAGCGGCTCTCCCGCTGCCTGCGTGACATTGCCGGCCTCATCAAAACTCACGTTCAGCTCGCCGAGGAACTTGCCATAGGCATAGGCCTGCACGATGGCGACATCGTTGACCATGGTGGGATAGGGACCAACAGCCTTTTCTGAAACATTCGAAAGGTAAGTATTGGAATGGCCGCCAACGATCACATCCACACCCGTGGTGCCAGCGGCAACCTTTTGGTCGACCCAATAGCCCGAATGGCTAAGGACCACGATCTTGTTGACGCCCATGGCAGTCAGACGATCCACCTCGCCCTGCACCGCCGCAATCGGATCTGAAAAAGACACGTTCTTGCCGGGGCTGGCCAGATCATGGGTATCTTCAGGTGTCAGACCAATCAGACCGATCTTTTCACCGCCACGCTCAATCACGGTGGATTTCTGCAGCACATCGGCCAGGGCAGGTTCGGCCGAGACATCGGCATTGGACATCAATACAGGAAAGCCCACCGCATCCATGAATCCGCGCAGCACCTCGGGGCCATCGTCGAACTCGTGGTTGCCAACCGTCATGCCGTCATAGCCGAGCTTGTTCATCATCTCGGCCGCGACCTTGCCCTTGTAGTAGGTGTAAAACAGTGAGCCCTGGAACTGGTCGCCACCATCCACCAGAATGGAGTTCTCGGCACGGCTGCGCGCCTCTGCAATGGCGCTGACCAGACGCGCGGTGCCGCCAAAGCACTTGCCCTCGGCGTTGTCACCTTCACGACAGCCACTGTCATATTTGCTCACCGGCTCAAAGCGCGCGTGAAAATCATTGGTATGCAGAATGGTCAGCTTGAAGTCAGCCGTGGCCATGCCCGCAGTAAGGCCCAGTGCGGCAACCGTGGTCAGAAAACGCGTAATCATCAAAATCACTCCCGTTGTTTTTCTTTGCCCACGATGGTGCGGCCAAAGCCGCTGTCAGTCAAAGGGGAAAAACAACCCTGCCGGTTTTCCTAAGGGCAATCAGCCCGCCAAGAGCAGTAATTCAGCGCAAAGCTCCGGCGCCTTCGCATCACCAACCCCAGCGTGCACAGGTTTCCCCCGCGCAGGCCGCCTCGTAGGTCGCCGCGCAGGACCTTGTCGCTTGGCACTTGATTCCAAACGCGCTGCAGGGCATCAGACCCTCATGCTGATCTATAAAATCCTCCGCGCCGATGAATGGTCGGCCTTGCAGTCCCAGGGCGAAACCCTTGGCGCGCCCATCGACCTGAGCGATGGTTTCATTCACTTCTCCACGGCCACGCAGGCCGCCGAGACCGCAGCCAAGCATTTTGCCGGAGCAGAGGGGCTTTGGCTGCTGGCTCTCGACGGTGCGGCACTGGGGGACGCGCTGAAATGGGAAGTGTCACGCGGCGGTGCTGAATTTCCGCATCTCTATCGCAAAATGCAGCTCTCTGAGGTGCTTTGGGCCAAACCGCTACCGCTTGTGGACGGAGCCCATCAGTTCCCAAAGGAGATGGTATGAGCAAATATCTCGACCCCGACCGGGCGCAGTTTGACGCCTTTAAGGCGCTGGAGCGTGACCATCCCATAGAGATGCTCAATCTGGTGCGGTTCAATGCCAAAGCAGCCTACCCCGAAGGCCATCCACTGGCCGCGGCGGGTTTAAGCGGGGCAGAAGCCTACAAGAATTACGGCGCCGAAAGCGGCCCGATCTTTGCGTCCCTTGGCGGCACCATCCTGTGGCGTGGCAGCTATGAGACCACCCTGATTGGCCCTGCGGATGAGACCTGGGATGAAGTCTTTGTCGCCCGCTATCCCGACACCCACGCCTTTATGGCCATGGTGACGGACCCGGCGTATCAAAAGGCCGTGGTGCACCGACAGGCGGCTGTTGCGACCTCGCGGCTGATCCGTACAAAACCAAGCGATACCGGAGCGACTTTTGGATGAAACTGACTGAAAATCTGGCCCTCAGGGCGCTGCACAAAGTTGACCCGGAAACCGCCCATGCCCTGTCGATCAAGGCGCTGAAACTCGGACTCACCCCCACCCCCGGCCCTGTCACCTCAGCGCGGCTGAAATGTGAGATTGCCGGCATTGCGCTGGCCAACCCCGTTGGGCTGGCGGCTGGTTTTGACAAAAACGCCGAGGCCCTGGCGCCGCTGTCGCAGGCCGGGTTTGGCTTTATCGAGGTGGGGGCCGCCACGCCGCGCCCGCAGCCCGGCAACCCCAAACCCCGCTTGTTTCGTCTCAGCGAAGACCGCGCCGCGATCAATCGCTTTGGCTTTAACAACGAAGGCATGGAGGCGATTGCCGCACGCCTCGCCAAGCGGCCCAAGGATGCGGTGATTGGACTGAACCTGGGGGCCAACAAGGACAGCGACGACCGCGCCGCCGATTTTGCCCGCGTTTTGGCCCACTGTGGCGCGCACCTCGATTTTGCCACGGTGAATGTGTCCTCCCCAAACACAGAGAAACTGCGCGATCTGCAGGGCAAGGCGGCGCTCTCGGGCCTGCTGCGCGGTGTGATCGAGACACGCGAAAGTCTCGCGCGCCGGGTGCCGGTGTTTTTGAAAATTGCTCCTGATCTGGATCGCGCCGCCATTGAAGACATCGCCGAAGTGGCACTGGAATCTGGCATTGATGCGGTGATTGCCACCAATACAACCCTGTCGCGCGATCACCTCAAAAGTGCCCACCGCGATGAGGCCGGAGGCCTGTCCGGCGCGCCGTTGTTTGAAAAATCAACCCGGGTGCTGGCGCAGCTCTCTGAGCTTTTGGCGGGCAAGGTGCCGCTGGTCGGTGTTGGCGGCATCAGCACGTCAGAGCAGGCCTATGCCAAGATCTGCGTCGGCGCCTCTGCGGTGCAGCTCTATACCGCCATGGTCTATGGTGGGCTGTCGCTGGGGGCAGATATCGCCCGCGAGTTGGACGCGCTGCTGGCCCGCGATGGGTTTGCAAACGTCGCGGAGGCTGTCGGCTCAAAACGCGCCGACTGGCTATGATCACCTATTGGCACAATCCGCGCTGCTCAAAATCCCGCGCGGGACTTCACCTGCTGCAAGAGCGCGGCGCCGAAGTAGCCCTGCGGCTTTACCTGCAGGAGCGGCCCAGTCTGCAAGACATCACCGCGCTGCACAACGCCCTTGGCGGCGCGGTGATCGACATGATGCGCTGCGGGGAAAAGGCCTTTAAGGCCCTGGGGTTGAGCAAAACCAGCGCTGAGGCGGATCTGCTTGCAGCAATGGTGCAAGAGCCGATCCTGATCGAGCGGCCCATAGCGGTCAAACAGGGCAAGGCCGTCATTGGCCGTCCTACCGAAGCACTTGAGGCGCTGCTTTAGCCAGGTGTCCAGAACAGCCAGCAGCTGCGAAAAAAGCCTCGCCTATGGCTGAGGCTGCTCTGCGGCGACCGTGGCCTCCAGTCTGGGATAGCGCAGCCCCAGCGTGATACCGCGTGTCACATTCAGCACCAAAAGCCCCGCCCAAAGACCATGATTGCCCAGCAGCGGCACCAGCAACAACAGCGCCAGCAGGTAGATCGCCACAGACTGCACCATCGCGCGCCGCATCGCTCCGGTCCAGGTGGCGCCAATATAGATGCCGTCGTACATATAGCTCGCCACGGACATCAGCGGCAGCACTGCGGCCCAGACAAGATAGCTGCGCGCCGCACTGCGCACCTCGGGGGCTGTGGCCATCAGATCAATAAGAAAGGGCCCGCCAAGCGCAAAGCTCAGGCCAAGAAGAACAGAACTGGCCATGCCCCATTGCGACGAGATCCAGGCCGCACGCCGCAGGTTCATGCGGCTCTTAGCGCCAACGGCACTGCCCACCAAAGCCTCGGCCGAAAAGGCAAAGCCATCCAGCGCAAAGGCGGTGATTTCGACAAATTGCAACAGCACCTGATTGGCCGCAAGGGTGACATCGCCAAAATTGGCGCCGACAAACAGAAAGGTGGTAAAGGAGCCGGTCAGCAGTACCGAGCGCACCATAATGTCGCCATTGACCTGCGCCATCCGGCGGATGCGGGCGGGATCAAACACCCGGGGCCAATCACACCATTGGCGACCAGCAAAGGCCGCGCGACACAGCCAGAGGCCCAGCGCCACGCCCGTCCACTCGGCGATCAGGGTGGCGAGTGCGACGCCCTCAACACCCCAGTCCAGCCCCAGCACAAACCACAGGTCCAGCGCAATATTGAGCCCATTCATCCAGATTTGCAGCCCAAAGATGGCGCGGGTTTTCTCAACCGCGATCAACCAGCCCGTGACCGCATAAAGCGCGATGGTGGCAGGCGCGCCCCAGATGCGGATCTGCAGATAGTCGCGCGCCAGTCCTTCGACCTCGGGGCTGGCCGGGGCCATGGCAAAGGCGCCCCAAAACAGGGGCGTTTGCAACAGGATAAAACCCAGCCCGGCCGCTGCGGCCAACAAAACACCCCGCATCAATAGCGCGCCGGTTTCGGCCTCATCCCCTGCGCCCCGGGCCTGCGCCACCAGGCCGGTTGTGCCCATGCGCAAAAAACCAAAGATGAAATAGAGCGTCGCAAGAATTACCGCACCAATGCCCACCGCACCGATTGGCGCCGCAAGCCCCATCTGCCCTACAACACCAGTGTCCACCGCGCCCAAAATGGGTACGGTGGCATTGGAGAGCACAATCGGCAGGGCGATCTTGAGCACGCGCCTATGGGTGATTTCGTCCTGAGCCGGGGCCATCTGCAATCGGATTTCCTGTTTAATGCGACGGCGCGATGCCCCCTCCTGTGAACGCCTGTTCAGGTCAGTTTTTGTCTTTTGGCTGCTGCGGCATCAGGAAATGACCTGAGCCCTGGGCAAACAGCTTGTCCTTGTGATCCTGCCAAGCCTCGACACGCACCGAGGCATAGCGTCGCCCCGATCTGCTAATGGTCGCCCGCGCATAGGCATCGCGCGGCAGGCCGGAGCGCAGATAGTCCACCGTAAAATCGATGGTTTTTGGCTGCCGTGGCAAAACACCCCGGGCCATCTCTTCGGGATCCAGCGCGCCGCTCTCGATCCGCTCCCACAGATGCGACCAGTTGAGTGTCACCATAGCAGTGATCTCCAAAAAGGCCGCCGTCACGCCGCCGTGGATGGCGGGCAGGAAGGGGTTGCCGATATGTTTGTCTTTGAAATTCAACTGCGCGGTCAGCTCATCGCCGCGCCGGTCAAAACTGACATTGAGGAAACGGATATAGGGCACAGAGTCCAGCAGCGCGTTCAGAGCTGCATCGCGACGCTGTTTGACGACTTGAATGGGTTCAGGACGGGACCGGCTCAAAATCCACCCTCCACGGTAAAAGCACCTGCGGCGGTGGCCACGGGACGGTCGGTGTCGTCGTCCATTGCAACGGCGCGCACAAAGGCGACGCTGCGCGTGATATGGTGACAGGTTGCCTTTGTCGTGATGGTTTGGCCGGGGGTGGCCGCACGCATATAGTCGATGCGCAGATCAATTGTCGCAGTGCCCCCTGGCGCCGAAGGGTGGCTCATGACTGCGGCCCCGCAACAGGTATCCATCAGGGCAGAGACGGCCCCGCCATGGATCACACCGGTCTCGGGGTCGCCTATGAGCTTTGGGTCATAAGGCATAGAAATATGCGCCGTACCGTCGCCAATATCTGTCAGCACCAATCCCAACTCTTTGGCATGTGGAATGGCCTCGATGAATTGCCGGGCGACTTTGGTCTTATCTGCCATACTGAGTGTTTCCTGTCTTGGCTGAACTCGTTTGTGGCCCTGCCCGAAACAAAGAGCAAGCCCGCAACACGCAGGGTGGTTGCACTGCTCTAATCAAGTGCATAGGTTGCGCGCGAGGGAGATGATGGATGACCGAAGCAAGATTGTCATTCAAGGAAATGTGCGCTGCGTTTGATGTTACGCCGCGAACCTTGCGTTATTATGAGTATATCGAATTACTGCAGCCTGATCGCGAAGGGCGATCACGATTTTACGGCGCGCGCGAGCGGGCACGGATGAAACTGATTCTGCGGGGACGTAGATTCGGCTTTCAGCTGGAGGAAATCCGGCAATGGCTGCTGATATACGAAAATGACGGCAACAAGGCTCAGATGCAGGCCTTTATCGAGATGGCCGACCGCCAGATGGGCGAGTTGCAGCAGCAACGCGAACAGCTGGAAGAGGCTCTGGATGAGCTGGGTAGCCTGCGCGCAACGACACATGGCCTTTTGAAATAGACAGACAGGCACTGACCTGAAGGCACTCACCTGGCCCATCCTGTTTCGCAGGGTGGGCCAAAACCTTTGCCCCCTCCCTCAGCTCTCCGGCGCCCTGCGCTCTTCCCCCTTTGGCACCCGCTGGGCGCTCGACCTGTCCAAAGTGGAAAATACGGCGACAGCCACGTCACCTCAGGAAGTGACGTGGCGTCCAGCTTACGTTAACGTCAAGATGATGTTGTAAATGCGCACAGGCCAGCCCAGTTTAGTCTTGCAACATGCAAACTGACTGACGCGACAACAGAGTGACGACGATGACAGATATGAGCGAAGACACAAAATCGATCCGCGAGATGTGTGATGCCTTTGGGGTAACGCCACGCACTTTGCGGTTTTACGAGGCAAAAGAGCTGCTGTTCCCGCATCGGGACGGTCAGAAACGTCTGTTCACCAAACGCGACGGAGCCCGGCTGAAACTCATCCTGCGCGGTAAGCGTTTTGGGTTTAGTCTGGAAGAGATCCGCCAGCTATTGGACCTCTATCATATTGGCGACCAGCAGATTACCCAGCTGTCTCGCACCTTTGAAATCGCCTGCGACCGCCTCAACGACATGGTGCGTCAACGCGATGAGCTGAACGAAGCCATTGAAGAACTTCAGGACCAATTGAAGTGGGGCGAAAAAGTCATCGCCTCCATGCAATCCGATCAGGAGGCCGCCGAGTAGCGGCTCTTTAGCCACCCTTTCGTGCTGTCCCGCCGGGCAGCGCCTTTAATCACAACAGTTTACCACCAACGAGGACCGCGCGATGCCAGTCTACACAGCTCCCACCAAAGACACCCAGTTCATCCTGCATGACGTGTTGAAAGTCTCTGAGGCCAGCACCCCTGGCTATGATGAACTGGAGCGTGATTTCACCGCAGCCATTCTGGAAGAAGCCGGCAAGATCAGCACCGGCGTGTTGCACCCGCTGAACGTGGTAGGCGACACCGAGGGCTGCCGTCTGGAAAACGGCGTGGTCTATACCCCAACCGGTTTCAAGGCTGCTTTCGAGCAGGTGAAAGAGGGCGGCTGGACCGGGCTTGATATGCCGGAACAGTATGGCGGACAGAACATGCCCTACGTGCTGGGCACCGCCGTTGGCGAGTTGTTTTCCTCTGCCAACCAGGCCTTTGTGATGTATCAGGGCCTGACACATGGCGCCGCCTCGGCCATCCTGGCCCACGGCACCGACGAGCAGAAAGACACCTATCTGCCCAAAATGGTCTCGTGCGAGTGGACCGGCACCATGAACCTGACCGAGCCCCATTGCGGCACCGATCTGGGCCTGATGCGCACCAAGGCAGAGCCGCAGGGCGATGGCAGCTACAAGGTCTCCGGCCAGAAGATCTTTATCTCGGCCGGTGACCACGACATGGCCGACAACATCATCCATCTGGTGCTGGCAAAGATCCCCGGTGGCCCGGATGGCATCAAAGGTGTGTCGCTGTTTATCGTGCCCAAATTTGTGCTGAACGACGATGGCACCCCCGGCACGCGCAATGGTGTCTCAGTGGGCAACATCGAAAAGAAAATGGGCATCCACGGCAACTCGACCTGTGTGATGAACTATGACGAAGCAACCGGCTATCTGCTGGGCGACGCGCACAAAGGCATGCGCGCCATGTTCACCATGATGAACGAGGCCCGCGTGGGCGTCGGCATGCAGGGGGTTTCCCAGGCCGAAGCCGCCTATCAGAACGCCGTTGAATACGCCAAGGACCGGCTGCAGGGTCGCGATGTCACCGGCGTGAAAAACCCCGATGGGCCTGCTGACCCCCTGATCGTGCACCCCGACATCCGTCGCAGCCTGATGGATCAGAAAAGCTTTGTTGAAGGCGGTCGTGCCTTCCTGCTGTGGGGGGCCATGATGATCGACCAGGCGCACCGTGACGGCAACAAGGACGCCGACGGTCTGGTCTCTTTGCTGACGCCGGTGATCAAGGGCTTTTTGACCGACGAAGGCTACGACATGACCGTGAAGGCGCAGCAGGTTTACGGCGGCCATGGCTATATCGAAGAGCACGGTATGAGCCAGTACACCCGCGACGCGCGCATCGCCCAGATCTATGAAGGCGCCAACGGTGTTCAGGCGCTGGACCTTGTGGGACGTAAACTGGCCGTGGATGGCGGCAAGCACCTGATGGCCTTCTTTGAGCTGGTAAAATCATTTTGCAAGGACAATGCTGAGCTGAATGAAGGCTTTACCAAGGACTTTATCGCGCCGCTGAAAGCTGCGTCAAAAGACCTGCAGGCCGCGTCAATGTATTTTGTTCAAAACGGTATGAAAAACCCAAACAATGCCCTGTCCGGTTCCAACGACTTCATGCATATGTTTGGCCACGTCTGCCTCGGCCTCGTCTGGGCGCAGATGGCAAAAGCCGCCACGGAAGTGCTTGACGCGGGCACCTCTGACGCGGCGTTCTATGAGACAAAAATCGCCACCGGCCGGTACTATATGGCCCGGAGGCTGCCCGCCACCCAACTGCATCTGACCCGCATTCTAACGGGTGCAGAGACAGTGATGGCTCTGGACGCGGCGAGCTTCTGATCCGTAAGGAAAATCACCGGGCCTCCCCTGCCTTTCAGGGGGTGCCTGATCCGGTCCGGGGCTCTTGATGCACGCAAATTGGAGCACCAATGCCAAAACGTTTCCGCCTGACCCGCCGCTTTCCCGTCGCCATGACAGAAGACGGCTATCGCAGGCTGAAACGCTTTGCCTCCGAGGCCGGGCTGGACGAAGGCGAAGCACTGTCATTCCTGTTTGAAAATTTTGACAGTGTGACGGACCAGGAAAACCTCGGCCACCGGCTGCGTCTGTTCAACAGCGAGCTGGAGAGCCGCAAAAGATAAGGGCCCGGCGCAAGATAGCGCAACAGGGTCGATTGGAGAGAAATGACTAGCGAGACCCGTTCCAGCTGGATGACCGACGAGCACCAGATGCTTGCTGATATGACGGCCCAGTTCATCACCAATGAGTGGATGCCGAAATACGAGACATGGCGCAAGCAGGGCATGATGGACCGTGACACCTGGAATCAGGCTGGCGACCTCGGCCTGCTCTGCCCCTCCATCCCCGAGGAATATGGCGGCGTTGGTGGCGATTTTGGCCATGAGGCCGCGATCCTGATCGAAGGCAGCCGTGCCAATCTGGCCAGCTGGGGGCACGGCATCCACTCTGGGATCGTGTCGCACTACATCCTGAAATACGGCACCGAAGAGCAAAAGAAACGCTGGCTGCCAAAGATGATCAGCGGCGAGCTGGTTGGCGCACTGGCCATGACCGAGCCCTCCACCGGCTCAGACGTGCAGCGGATCAAGACCAAGGCAATCCGCGATGGCAACGCCTACCGCCTGTCTGGTCAAAAAACCTTTATTACCAATGGGCAACATGCCAATATTATTCTGGTTGCGGCCAAGACAGACCCCAGTCTCGGCTCCAAGGGCGTGTCGCTCATTGCCGTGGAAACAGATGGAGCCGAAGGGTTCTCACGGGGACGCAACCTCGACAAGATCGGGCTGAAAGCGGCGGACACCTCAGAGCTGTTCTTTGACAATGTCGAGATCCCACCGGAAAATATCCTGGGCCAGGAAGAGGGCAAAGGGTTTTATCAGATGATGCAGCAATTGCCGCAGGAACGTCTGATCATTGCCTGTG
Organism: Phaeobacter sp. SH40; assembly: GCA_965641885.1. Lineage (GTDB taxonomy): Bacteria > Pseudomonadota > Alphaproteobacteria > Rhodobacterales > Rhodobacteraceae > Pseudophaeobacter. Next base: position 2,635,168 of record OZ282574.1, read on the forward strand.
GCGCCGTTGGTGCCATGGAAGGCGCGGTTGATCGCACCATCGCCTATTGCAAGGAACGCGAGGCCTTTGGCGGGCCACTGACCCAGTTCCAGAATACCCGGTTCAAACTGGTGGAATGCCTGACGAAAACCAAAGTGGCGCGCGCCTTCCTGGATGAGTGCATGGTGGAACATCTTCGCGGTGAGCTGACTGTTGAGAAGGCCGCGATGGCAAAATACTGGATCACTGATGTCCAGGGCGAGGTTCTGGACGAATGTGTGCAAATGCACGGTGGATATGGCTTCATGCAGGAATACGCGGTCGCGGAAATGTGGACTGACGCGCGGGTGCAACGCATCTACGGTGGCACCAATGAAATCATGAAGGAACTGATTGGCAGGTCATTATGACACAACGCCTGTTTCCTTCAACTGCTGCTGATGGATGCCTCCGGCGGAGGTATTTTTCGCCAGATGAAATCAAAGGCGCGCCCCTGCCCCCAGGCCTTCGCCAAATGGGCAGGGACGACTTCACCTTGCGCGGTCATCGGCTCCTCAGCCTGTACCGCAAAAGCAGAATACCACACAACCAAAGAAAGAGTATAACTTCTCTTTCATCTTGCTCTAAATACCTCACGGGGGTCCGGGGGTGTGAAACCCCCGGCGCCACCTTTGCGGCAAGGAGAACAGCATGACAATCAAACTGTATTGCTTTGGCGAGAGCGGCAACGCCTACAAGGCGGCGCTGGCGCTGCAATTTTCCGGGCTGGACTGGCAGCCGGTCTTTGTTGATTTCTTTGCCGGTGCCAGCCGCGCTCCGGAATTTCGCGAAATGAATGTCATGGGTGAAGCGCCGGTGCTGCAAGACGGCGACATGCGCCTGACCCAGTCCGGGGCCATCCAGCAATATATCACAGATAAAAGCGGCAAACTGGGCGGCGCGCCCGAAGACAAATACGAGGTGCTGCGCTGGGTGCTTTGGGACAACCACAAGCTCTCGAGCCAGGCCGGGATGACCCGCTTCCTGATGAATTTTTTGCCCGAGGACAAGCGCCCCGAACAGGTGATCGGCTTTATGCAGGGGCGCCTGAAGGCGGCGTATGACACGCTGAACAGCCATCTTGAGGGCCGCGACTGGATTGTTGGCAATGATCTCACCAATGCCGATCTGTCCTGCTGCGGCTACCTCTATTATCCAGAACCTTTTGGATTTGACCGCAAGGACTACCCGAATATCGACGCCTGGCTGACGCGCATTAGCGATACGCCCGGCTGGAAACATCCCTATGATCTTATGCCCGGCAATCCGTCGGACCGCGCTTGAGGAGACACTCATGACCGAAGCTTATATCTACGACGCCATTCGCACCCCGCGAGGCAAGGGCCGCAAAGATGGCGCTCTGCACGAAATCACCTCCGTGCGCCTGTCAGCTTTGACGCTGAACGCGCTGAAAGAACGTAATAACCTTGAGGGCCACGCCGTTGAGGATGTGATCTGGGGCAATGTCACCCAGGTCATGGAACAGGGCGGCTGTCTGGCGCGCTCTGCTGTGCTGGCCTCGGATCTGGACCAGTCCATTCCCGGCCTCGCCATCAACCGGTTCTGTGCCTCTGGCATGGAAGCTGTGAACCTTGCGGCCAACCAGGTAAAGGGTGGCGCAGGCCAGGCCTATATCGCCGGGGGGGTTGAGATGATGGGCCGTGTTGCCATGGGCTCTGATGGTGCTGCTATCGCCGTCGACCCCTCCCTAGCGATGGACACCTATTTTGTGCCGCAGGGCATCTCGGCCGATATCATTGCGACTGAATACGGCTTCACCCGTGAGCAGGCCGACGCCCTGGCGGTCGAAAGCCAGCGCCGCGCCAAAGCCGCCTGGGACGACAACCGCTTTGCCAAATCGGTGATCACCGTGCGCGACCAGAACGGCATCGCCATTCTGGATCGCGATGAATACATGCGCCCCGGCACCGACATGCAGAGCCTCGGCGCGCTGAATGCCTCGTTCCAGATGATGGGCGAGCAGATGCCCGGTTTCGACAAGGTGGCAATGCTGAAGTACCCCCACCTTGAGCGGATCAACCACATCCACCACGCCGGCAACTCGTCCGGTATCGTGGATGGCGCCGCTGCCGTGCTGATCGGCAACAAGGAATTTGGTGAGCAGTATGGCCTGAAGCCGCGCGCGCGCATCAAGGCCACCGCCAAGATCGGCACCGATCCCACCATCATGCTGACCGGCCCGGTTCCTGTGACCCAGAAGATCCTCGCCGACAATGGCATGGTGATCTCGGACCTTGATCTGTTTGAAGTCAACGAGGCCTTTGCCTCTGTTGTCATGCGCTTCCAGCAGGCCTTTGATGTGGACCCGGCCGTGATCAACCCCAACGGCGGCTCTATCGCCATGGGTCACCCGCTGGGCGCTACAGGTGCGATGATCATCGGCACTCTGCTGGATGAGCTGGAGCGTCAGGACAAAGAAATGGGTCTGGCGACACTCTGCATCGCCTCTGGTATGGGTGCTGCCACCATTATCGAGCGCGTCTGATGCCAAAGCTGGACCTGTCACAAATCCCTTATCAGGGAGGCTCGACCTATCCGGGCAAGCTGACTGAGGCGGTTGCGGGCCGGTCCAACCAAGGCGTTGGGGATGCCGGCGGGTTGACCCAATATGGCGTCAATATCGTCCGGCTTGAACCTGGCGGTCTCTCCTCGCTGCGCCACTACCACATGCAACAGGATGAATTCCTGCTGATGTTGAGCGGCGCCTGCATCCTGATCGACGATCAGGGCGAACACGGGATGCTTCCGGGCGACTGCGCCGCCTTTCCAGCCGGTGAGGCCAACGGCCATCACCTGAAAAACACAACCGACGCGCCGGCCACATTCCTGGTGGTGGGCACGCGGACCCCGACTGAAACCGCTTATTACAGCGATATCGACATGATGGTGAAGGACGATGCCAATGGCAGCAGCTTCACCCGTAAAGACGGCAGCCCGCTGACGGCTGACCAGATCGGAGACGAGACATGAGTGAGTTTACGCTTTCCAAGGACGCAGATGGCGTCGGCATCATCACCTGGGATGTGCCCGGAAAAACCATGAACGTGATGTCCTTTGACGGGCTTACGCAGCTGGAGGCCTGCATTGATCAGGCGCTGGCCGACGACGAGATCAAAGGCGTGGTGATCACCTCTGGTAAAGAGGGCACATTCGCGGGCGGCATGGACCTGAACCTGCTGGCCGTGATGAAGGAAGAGGCCGGCGACGAGCCTGCCCGGGGCCTGTTTGAAGGTACCATGAAAATGCACGCCCTGCTGCGCAAGATCGAACTTGCCGGCATGGATCTGAAAACCAAAAAGGGTGGCAAACCCATTGCCGCCGCCCTGCCCGGCACCGCCGCAGGCATTGGCATGGAGCTGCCACTGGCCGCCCATCGGATCTTTGCTGCCGAGAACCCAAAGGCCAAATACGGCCTGCCGGAAATCATGGTTGGCATCTTCCCCGGTGCCGGTGGCACCACCCGCATGGTCCGCAAGGTCGGCGCCATTGGAGCAGCACCTTTGCTGCTCGAAGGCAAGATGCTGGACGTGAAAAAGGCCAAGGGCGCAGGCTACGTTGATGAAATTGCAGCCGATCCCGTTGCGGCCGCCCGCGAGTGGGTGCTGAACGCCAAGCCTGCGGATCTGGTGAAACCCTGGGACGCCAAGGGCTATAAAATGCCCGGTGGTGCGCCCTATCACCCTGCAGGGTTCATGAACTTTGTTGGTGCATCGGCCATGGTGCATGGCAAGACCCAGGGCGCCTTTCCGGCGGCCAAAGCCCTGCTGAGCGCCGTTTATGAAGGTGCGCTGGTTGATTTTGACACGGCCCTCAAAATCGAGGCCCGCTGGTTTACCTCGGTGCTGATGAACCCCTCTTCGGGGGCCATGATCCGCTCGCTGTTTATCAACAAAGAAGCGCTGGAAAAAGGCGCTGTGCGTCCCAAGGATGTGCCCGATCAGCGGGTGCAGAAACTGGGCGTGCTGGGTGCTGGCATGATGGGCGCCGGCATTGCGCTGGTCTCGGCCCAGGCCGGTATCGAAGTTGTTCTGGTCGACCGCGACCAGGCCGCCGCCGCCAAAGGCAAAGCCTATACCGAGAGCTATCTCGACAAGGGGATGAAACGCGGCAAGGTCACGCAAGACAAGAAAGACGCCATGCTGGCGCGGATCACCGCCACCCCTGATCTGGAGGCGCTGAAAGGCTGTGATCTGATCATCGAGGCGGTGTTTGAGGATCCAGCCGTCAAGGCGGATATGACCAAAAAGGTCGAGGCAATCATTCCTGATGATTGCATCTTTGCCTCCAACACCTCCACCCTGCCGATCTCTGAGCTGGCAAAGGCCTCGGTCCGGCCTGAGCAGTTCATCGGCATCCACTTCTTCTCACCGGTTGAGAAGATGCTGCTGGTCGAGATCATCAAGGGCAAAGAGACTGGTTCCCGCGCGGTTGCCAAGGCGCTCGACTATGTGCGCCAGATCAAAAAGACGCCGATCGTTGTCAATGACGCGCGTTTCTTCTACGCCAACCGTTGCATCATCCCCTACGTCAATGAAGGCGCGCGGATGATCACCGAGGGTGTCTCGCCTGTGCTGATCGACAATGCGGCCCGCCAGCTTGGCTTCCCGGTTGGCCCCATTCAGCTGACGGATGAGACCTCGATTGATCTGGGAGCTAAAATTGCCCGCGCCACCAAGGCGGCCATGGGCAATGAATACCCCGACAGCCCCGCAGACGATATGATCTTCTGGATGGAAGATCTGGGTCGTCTGGGTCGCAAGGCCAACGCAGGCTTCTTTGACTATGACGACAAAGGTAAGCGCACTGGCTACTGGAAAGGCATGCAGGACAAATATCCCCTGCTGGAAGACCAGCCTGACCTCATTGAGGTGCAGGAACGTCTGATGTTTGCCCAGGTGCTGGAAGCGGTGCGCGCGCTGGAAGAAGGCGTGCTGGAAGACATCCGCGAAGGTGACGTGGGCGCCGTTCTGGCCTGGGGCTTTGCGCCATGGTCTGGTGGGCCGCTCAGCTGGCTTGACATCATCGGCACGCCCTACGCGGCCGAGCGCTGTGACCAGCTGACCGCAGCTTACGGCGACCGGTTCGCCTGCCCGGATCTGCTGCGCGAGATGGCCGCCATGGGCCAGACCTTCTACGGTCGCTTCAACCCGGATGCTGCCTCGGCTGCCTAAACCGGCACCCGATCTGACAGCCCACAACCGCCCCCTAATCATTTGGGGGGCGGTTTTGTTTTTCACGGGATCATTTTCACGGGATCACCGGTGAATACCTGTGAATACCTGTGAAAGCGCGCGCCATAGGCCCCCCTGTAAGGGGGAATGTCTGGCTTGCAAACAAAGCTGAAAGCCAGCGAAGCGAATAAAGGGTCTAATCTGTCTTCTTTTCAGGCTCTTGGGGTGAACTTTTCAGTGGCGACATCCAGAACCGTGCAATGCCGCATTTTGCTATACGGCGCTTGGCGAATGTCCCAGTTCTGATTTAGGAATAGAAGGATCAGCGGAACTGACCTCGGAAGCAGAGCTTGAAATGCTAACAAATCTTGACCTATTGGAATTGACTGAATTTCGCCGTGACCTTCACCAGCACCCGGAATTATCTGGCGAAGAATGGGAAACAGCCAGTACAATTGCCGCTGCGCTAAAGCTTCTGTCACCAACGCGCATCTTGACCGGATTAGGTGGCCATGGCGTGGCAGCGGTTTTTGAGAGCGGCAAAGATGGTCCAACGGTGCTTTTTCGAGCCGAACTTGACGCGCTACCAATTGAGGAATGCAATGACATCCCCTGGTCGTCGCAGAGGCAGGGAAAAAGCCACGTTTGTGGTCATGACGGCCATATGACAATGCTTCTCGCGTTGGGCCGTATGATTTCTCGGCAACCCGTCGCGCAGGGGCGTATCGTTCTTATGTTCCAGCCCGCCGAAGAGGACGGCAGCGGCGCGAAAGCTGTGGTCGCCGATCCTGCTTACAAAGAAATCCAAGCCGACTGGGCGTTTGCCATTCACATCGAACCCGGACGGCCGTTCGGATATGTCTCTACCTGTCCTGGACTGATTAACTGTGCGTCATTGGGGCTAAAAATACGGCTCACTGGCAAAACCGCCCATGCAGCCGACCCGGAGGATGGTGTTTCTCCGTCGCTGGCTATTGCAGAGTTGATCCCCGCGCTCGACGCTTTAGGAAAAGGCGGAGCGATTGATCACGATTTCCGATTGGTTACGATAACCCATGTAAAAATTGGCGAACCATCATTTGGTGTGGCTCCCGGTGAAGGTGAGATTTTTGCCACTCTGCGGACTGCGGGTGACGAAGGCATGGCGAGCCTAGAAACGACAGCCCGAGCCCTTGCAAATACGGCGGCAGAGAAATTCGGGCTTAGCGTGAATTTTGAAGTCTGCGATAACTTTGCAGCCTCCATCAATGATCCCAACGCTTACAACGTGGCAACAACAGCCATGGATGCCATTGGCATCAGTTATGGGGATGCGGGTGTGCCCATGCGCGCCTCAGAAGATTTTGGCGTGTTTGGATGGAACGCCAAAGCTGCAATGCTGTGTTTGGGGCCGGGTGACGACTATGCAGCGCTACACAATCCTGACTATGATTTCCCTGATGATCTGATCCCCATCGGGAGTGCTATCTTTGAACGTATCGCGCGAGATTTGTTGGGAACCGCTTAACCCTGTTGCGAACCATGCTGGCGCATACCCCGACAGTCGCCGCTGCGCTGAACGTTTGTAGAATGGGCTCAAAGCGGCCCTTTTGTGCGCGCAATATCTAGGACGGCGGCTGAAAATACCTCTGGCACTGCAAGGCGCAGATCCTACAAAAGCGAGCACTCTGCAACCAAACGCTGCCCAAAGCGAGCAGGCTTTGGGCAGCGTTTAGTCAGGACTTTGCCCCGGTTGTTGGTCACAAAAGCAATGCTCACATCTGAAAAGCGCCCGGAGCCATTGTGGGCATGCCGCCAGCGATCATCAGCGTCTCTGCTGTGGCCATCGCCGCGACCAGCGCGCAGGCCTCGGTGATGGGCAGAACCTTGTAGATATCCTCGTGCAGCTCAACCCCGATGGTCAGCAAATCACGTGGCGCCGGGCAAAACCCCAGCAACCCGCCTTCAAGATAGATCACTTCGTCCTGTTCAAAACGCGGGGTTACCAGCTGCAGGTTGTTGTCCGGATGCAGGCGGCAGATGCCACGGTAGCCATCCAGCGTCGAGGCAGGCACCACCGCAAAAGGATCTCCCTGATGGTCCTCGATCAGATCGCTTTCCAGCAGCACACCCTGGTCCGGCAGCAGCCACATCGGCACGCGGTTGTTCAGCGCATCACGGGGCACATGCATCGGGCAGCGTGTGGGATCAATCGCTCCGTCATCAAGGTGCACGGTCTCGCGCACCACCTCAACAATCGTCTGCATGCCATGATCAAAGGTCAGCACCTTATCGCCAGCGCAAAGCGCCTCTACCGGACGCCAGCCAAGATTGGACGCCACATTGGTTCCGGCCAAAAGCCCACCCTGCCCCACCGAAACAGGCGGAATAGTCAGGTCAAACTCCGGGTTCATACGTTTTTGAAACCAATCCAGCATCTCAACACCTCCTCTTCGGCGGCGACAGTCCATGTGAGGCTTCTCGTAAGAAGACCGCTGGCACGGCGCCGCAATTCTTGTCAGCGCCGTGAATGGTCAGGTCAGGATCTGTATCATCCCTCTCCCGGCCTCTGGCGCGCTTGTTCCAAGGCTAGATCGAAATCGTTAAAAGAATATTCAAATCGTGCATTTTCTTCAGCGCAGGCCGCAGCAATCGCCGCTTGGGTTTTACTGTCGTAGTAGTCACGCCAGTCACGTGCGCGCGCTGAGCGGTTCTCGACCGTGAGGTCCAGAGGAAATCCCAGGTGGTCAAACAAGGGGGCGGCATCCTGGGCAAAGTGCTCTATCCGGATATACAGCTGGCATTGGACGTTGCCATCCCTGTGCCGCATATAGCTGGAAGCTGACTGCCTCTCAAAGCTCTGCAAAACCTCAGGCGTGAGGATAAAGTCACCAAATTCCAATGCTTTGGAACGCAGAACGGCAGGGTGATCAAAGCACTGCTGGCGCAGCCAGTGATAGTAGCTCACCGCGCGGTCCCAGGGGTTGCGCACCAGTGTAAAGGTAAAGAGCGCGCGCAGCTCATCCTCCGGGATCAGCCCGGCAATATCGGCGAGGGTTGAGTGCTTCCACAGCCGACCGGCCGTTGTGCGCCCCTGCAGGCGGCGGCGGCGATTTTTGGCTTTTGGCGTGTCGCCCAGCATCATGTCATCCGCCATGGCACGCGCCTCCAGCGCCAGCGCAAGGGATGTGCCGCCCGTTTTGGGAATATGGATGAACAGGTATTTGCGGCCGGGGGACAGGATCATGGCCGCAGCTTAGGCCAAGGCGCGGGGGAAGGGGAAGGGGAAGGGGAAGAAAACACACGACACAAACGCAGCCCTTGAGAAGACTGCCCCCTTTCTAGGACGCCCCTTTGGAAGAGCGCAGCGCCAGCGTCGAGCCCGCCAGAACGATCAGTGCGATCCCGGCCATCTGTCCCAGATTCAACACCTGACCATAGGCGATCCAGGCAATTGCCGGCCCCACCAGCAGCACAGAATACTCAAAGACCGCGACAAAGGAGGCTTCTCCCAGCTGATAGGCCTTGGTGATGAGAAACACGCCCGCCACAGCGGCAAAGCCCTGCAGCACGATAAGATGCGACAGCTGCCAAACCGGCCAGATCCAACCCCGCGTCACAAACCCTTCTCTGCCATCTCCGACCGGCAGCGGCCAGATCTCAATCCCAGCCAGGAACACGGCCCCAATCAGCCCCTGCGCCAGCAGGTAGATGAACAGCATCGACACCGTGCTCTCATCTTTGCACATCGTCCCCGTCACGATAGAGCCAAGCGCGTAGAAAAAGCCCCCTGCAACCGGCAGCAGGATCAACCAGTCAAACGCCGCGACATCAGGCTGCAGAACAAATAGGACTCCGACAAAACCGGTGGCCACCGCAGCAATGCGCACCTTTCCGATCCGCATCCGCATGAACAGTACCGAGATCACCACGATTATGATCGGTGAGGTAAACAACCCCGCCAGCGCCTGTGCGATGGGCATCAGGGCCACGGCAGAGAAATAGAACACCATCGAGACTGCCACCAGCAGCGCCCGCAGCCCGACAGCGCCAAAGCGCACCGGAGCCAGACTGCCAAATCCCATCTGCGACATCGCCCAGAGGATTGGCAGGGCCACCAGAGTGCGCAGCACATAGAACTGCCCCAGCCCGATCTGCTCAGCGATCAAAGGCACCGCATTGTCAGTCACGCCGATGATCAGCATGGCCAGCAACATCGCCTGCGCCGCTGATGTTTGATTGCCCGCATGCGATGGGAGGATGATGTCTTGTTTCATATCCCTTCCAATGCCCGCAACTTTGATCATTATCTGTCCTCAAACCGACATAACGACAGAATCATGGAAGGAAAGCGGATGGGATGGATGGCTGACGAGGCGGGTCTGGAGAAAACTGCCGCAAACTATGTGCCGCTGACGCCGCTGTCTCATCTGCGCCGCGCCGCGCATGTCTTTGGCGAGGTTCCTGCCGTGATCTATGGCAGTCACCGCAAGAGCTATGCCGAATATTACGACCGCTGTACCCGGCTGGCCTCGGCGCTGGCGGGCATGGGGGTCAATCCGGGGGATGTGGTTGCCACGCTGATCCCCAATCTGCCCGCCCAGGCCGAAGCGCATTTTGGCGTGCCCGCCTGTGGCGCTGTGCTCAACACCATCAACACCCGGCTGGATGTGGACACCGTCGCCTATATCCTTGCGCACGGCGGCGCCAAGGTGGTGCTGGTCGACAGCGAGTTTTTGGAGCTGGCCGAGGCCGCACTTGCCCGGATGCAGGGCAAGCTGCCGCTGCTGGTAGAGGTCCCCGACCCGCAGGCAGGGTTTGACGCCAGTGGTCGCCACCCCGCCTATGAACAGGTGCTGGACGCGGCCGAGCATGATTTTGACTGGATCATGCCGCAGGACGAATGGGAAAGCCTGGCGCTGAACTACACCTCCGGCACCACCGGGCGCCCCAAGGGCGTGGTCTATCACCACCGTGGTGCTTACCTTATGACCATGGGCACGGTGATCTCCTGGCGTATGGTGATGAACCCGGTCTATCTGGCCATCGTGCCGCTGTTTCACTGCAATGGCTGGAACCACACCTGGATGATGCCGGTGCTGGGCGGTACGCTGGTGTGCTGCCGCAATATTACTCCTGGCGCGATCTACGGTGCCATTGCCGACCATGGCGTCACTCATTTTGGCGGTGCCCCTATTGTGCTCAACCTGCTGGTCAACGCCAAAGAAGAGGAACGCCGCACCTTTGATCACACGGTAGAGGTCTTTACCGCAGGTGCGCCCCCTGCCCCTGCGACGCTGCAAAAGATCGAGACCCTGGGCTTTCACGTCACACAGGTCTACGGCCTCACCGAAACCTACGGTCATGTCACCGAGTGCCTGTGGAAGGGCGACAAATGGGACGGGCTGGACCATCAGGGCCGCGCCGCGATCAAGGCCCGTCAGGGGGTCGCCTTCCCGATGATGGACCATATCACCGTGCTCGACGACAAGATGCAGCAGATCGCCAAGAACGGCTCGGATCAGGGCGAGATCGTCATGCGCGGCAACGCGGTGATGAAGGGCTACCTGAAAAACCCCAAAGCCACCGCCGAGGCCTTTGAGGGCGGCTACTTCCACTCGGGCGACATCGCGGTGCAGCATCCCGATGGCTATATCCAGATCTCGGATCGCGCCAAGGACATCATCATCTCCGGCGGCGAAAACATCTCTTCGGTTGAAGTCGAAGGCGTGCTGATGGGCCACCCTGCGGTGAACCTTGCGGCCGTGGTGGCAAAGCCAGATGACAAATGGGGCGAGGTGCCCTGTGCCTTTGTCGAGCTGAAAGAAGACGCCGAGGTCACGGAGGCGGCGCTGATCGCCTTTGCCCGCGAAACCCTGGCCGGATTCAAAGCACCCAAGCGGGTTGTCTTTCAGGAGCTGCCCAAAACCTCGACCGGGAAAATCCAGAAGTTTGAGCTGCGCGAGATTTCCAAAACCCTGTAACCCCCTGCCGCCAGCCCAAATGGGACAAGCTATTGGAAAGTCAGAGGCAAAATTCACCACAGCAGGCCGCATTTGGCATCGAAAGCCATTTGCCGCCTGCCCGGCTGCCATGCTACGCTGCGTGCAACGAAAACAGGCAAAACAGGCAGGCTGAATGACCGTTCTCAGGGAATTCGAACGACTAGAGGCTGCGGGCCTGTGGCGTGCAAGTCCCGATGCGCAGCGTCGTGATGTCATTATATCGGTTGGCGATGCCACACTCACCATTACCGACATGCAGGACAGGCCGCTGGCCCATTGGTCGCTGGCTGCCGTTGAACGCTCCAATCCGGGCGTCTTTCCCGCCCTGTTCCACCCCGATGGTGACACCGGCGAAACCCTGGAAATCCCCCAGGATGAGGAGACCATGCTGGAGGCTATCGAACGTGTCCGCTATGCCATTGAGCGCGCCCGTCCCCACCCGGGCCGCCTGCGCGTCATGAGCATCCTTGGAAGCCTCTCGCTGGTGGCGTTGGTCCTGGTGTTCTGGCTGCCAAGCCTTGCGCAAAACCATGCGGTCAAGGTGGTGCCGGAGATCAAAACCAAGGCCATAGGTCAGGCGATGCTGGGACGGATCGAGCGGGTCTCAGGGCAGGCCTGCGCCACCCCAGAGGCGATGCCTATTCTGGCCAAACTGGCGCTGCGGACCGGTGTGCGTCAGCTTGTCATTATGCGTTCGGGCGTGGCGAGCAGCCTGCATCTGCCCGGAGGCATCGTGCTGCTAAACCGCAGTCTGGTTGAGGATCACGAAGACCCCGCCGTTGCTGCCGGTGCTGTGCTGGCAGAGCGGGCACGTGCTGCGCAACGCGACCCGCTGGCAGAGCTGTTGGAGGCCGGGGGCTTTCTTGCCTCCTTTCGTCTGCTGACCACCGGGGCGCTGACCCGCGAGACGCTGGACCGTTATTCCGAGACTGTACTGGCGGCCCCGCGCCCGGATCTGCCGGATGATCTGTTGCTGGCAGAGTTTGCCCGCGCGGCCATTCCCTCAACGCCCTATGCCTATGCGCTGGACATCACCGGCGAGACCACGCTGGGATTGATCGAAGCCGATCCCATGGCAGGACGCGCGCTGGAACCGGTGCTGAATGATCGTGACTGGGTGCAATTGCAAAATATCTGCGGCTAGTGCGCCAACAGTCGCCTCTGAGGGTGGATCAACTGGTGTTGGCGTTGCTGAACAGCGGCCAAAGATCCTATGCCCCTCTTCTCAAATAGCCGCCTCTTTTTCAAATCGCATAGCTGAAACGACAAAATGCCGGGGGCTTCCCCGGCACCTTGCCCAATTATGCCACCCTCATCAGGGGGTTAGCGGCTGATCCGGGCGCCAGAATAACCAGCGGCGCGCACTGTATTAAGGGCGGCCTGCGCCCCATTCAGGTCGCCAAACGGCCCGGCCAGAACGACCTTGAACGGCACACCCTTGCGCGACACAGATCCCAGACGCACAGGGACGCCCTGAGCTGCAAGAGCCTGAGCTGCCTGTTTCGCCTCGGCTGCATCGGCAAAAGTTGCTGCACGAATATAGCGTGGCGCCGATGTCGCAGAAGCGGCTGGCGTTTCCAATTTGGCTCCGGGCGCAGAGCGGCTAGAGAGACGCAGAGCAAGCCCGCCCTTATTAGGGTCGCCTTCAAAGCGATCATGACGCGAATGGTTTGCGGTCACAACCTGACGGTCCAGTGGCAGGGTCCGTAGAGACCGGGGGGTGCCGTTTTCCCAAATTGCGGCCATCTGTGCATCGCCCTGTGCAGTCCGAACGCCCCGCATCGGGTTCATCCGGTTGTCAGACCGGTCAACCAGGATATAGCCCGGCGGTACCTGCGCCTGACTGGTCAGCACAGCAGGACGCAAATCGCGCTCAGCGCGCTGAAGGTTCAAGCGGTCATCTTGCCAGGCAGCCTTGTAGCCGGGTGGCGGGCTGAGGTCCTGGCTATGACGACGGTCCTGATAGACATGCACCGGCAGCACCCTTGTGTTGGGCGTCAGGATGACCGAGGACTGCGGGCCAATTCCCAGCCCATTGCGATAGGTCACAGGCGACTCTGCCTGCGGGCCACAGCGCGCACTGCTCTTGTTGATATATTGCTGGCTAATCGCCGAAGCGCCGGCGCAGCCGCCCTGCGCACCCGTCGCGGGGCTGACCGCTGCCGGACGACTGGTTGTGACCTGCGGAGCGGGCGTCGGTCTCTTAGCCACAGGAGCCGGGACCGCGACACGGCGTGGTGTGACCACAGGCGCAGGTGTGACCCGCGCCGTGGTGGTCTGTGGCGTGCGCCGGGGCTTGGCCGTTGTCACGACCTGCGGCGCGGCTGCGGCACGTGGTTTGGCGGCTGGCTGGGTTGCAACCGGCGCGGCTGGCGCCGCCGCTGTGCTGGTGCCCCGCAGGGTGATCTGTTCCGGCGCCTTTTGCGTCGGACGTGCGGTGCTGCCTGCAATAGCTGTTGGCTTGTAGCCACACAGCTGTTTGCGGTTCCGGGCCACCCGTGGCACCCAGTTCACATTGCCATCAATACCGGCGCGAATGTAGACGCAGCCGCGGCTGTCAACAAACTGCTTACCCTTAAAGGAGGCCGGGGGATATTCAGCCGGGGGGCCAGAGGAACGCAACGTCTGCGCCTGAAGCGGCGCATGCTCTACCGCAAAGCCAATAGAGGCCGCTATGATGGCGAGCGCAACAATTCTTGTTAGTTTCATACCTTGGCCCCACAATATATGGGGTCAGGATGCCTCAATTCGTTAAAGTAGTAAAGCCAAGTTTGGCAACAATGCAGCAGCAATCGGGCAAATCGTTGCCCAATCACCGCAAGCACTTAACCACTCATACTGCCAGGGTTATTTGGTGCCGAACATCCGGTCACCAGCATCGCCAAGCCCGGGCATGATATAGCCTTTCTCGTTCAATTCACGATCCAAGGAGGCGGTGACAATCGGCACATCCGGATGCGCTTCTTTCATCCGCGCCACACCTTCAGGGGCGGCCAGCAGGCAGAGGAAACGGATATTGGTGGCACCCGCCTCTTTCAGAAGATCAATTGCCGCCGCCGAAGAGTTACCGGTGGCCAGCATCGGATCCACCGCAATGACCATACGATCGCCGAGCTCTTTTGGCGCCTTGAAGTAATACTGCACCGGCAGCAGCGTTTCTTCATCGCGGTACAGACCAACAAAGCCGACGCGGGCCGAGGGCACCAGGTCCAGCACACCGTCCAGCATACCGTTGCCTGCGCGCAAGATCGACACCAGTGCCAGTTTCTTGCCCGCCAGGATCGGCGACTCCATGGTCTCCATCGGGGTTTCAATGGTGGTTTGGGTCAGCGGCAGCTCGCGGGTGATCTCATAGGCCAGCAGCTGGGTGATTTCATGCAACAGGCGGCGGAACTCAGAGGTCGACGTGCCCTTGTCGCGCATCAAAGTGAGCTTGTGCTGTACCAGCGGGTGATCAACAACGGTCAGATGGTCGCTCATTTGGGCTGTCTCCTACAATCAATTCAGACGTTTCTTCAGGCGGGTCATATGCGGGCTGGCCCCTCTGGGGCAAGCGGGTTTTGGTCTCAGGGTCAAAGAAAGCTCTTGCCACCGCCTCCAGCGGCCTCTGGAACAGGCACCCCAAGGTGGCTGGCAATCGAGGCCGCCACATCGACAAACCGGCGCTGCCCGATGCTGCCCACACCGCAGCCTGCCACCAGCACCGGCACCTGTTCGCGGGTGTGGTCCGTGCCCGGCCAGCTGGGGTCATTGCCGTGATCTGCGCTCAGCAGCAGCATGTCACCGGGGCGCAGCTGGCCGAGCAGTTTGCCCAGCTCTGCGTCAAACCACTCCAGCGCGCGGGCATAGCCCGACACATCGCGGCGATGCCCGTAAAGACTGTCGAATTCGACAAAATTTGCAAAGGTCAGGCTGCCTTCTTCGGCCTCCTCGATGGCCGTGGCGAGGTGCTGCATCAGCTGCGCATCCGGGCCTTTCTTAAGCGTATCAATGCCCGCCATGGTGAAGATATCCCCAATCTTGCCAATGGCATGCACCCGGCGCCCGGCGTCCTGCACCCAATTGGTCAGCACGGGGGCTGGCGGCAAAATGGCAAAGTCGCGCCGGTTGGCGGTGCGGCTGAACCCCTCCTCGGGCGTGCCAACAAAGGGCCGTGCGATCACCCGCCCAACCTTCATGGCGTGCAGCCGCGGTGCCACAGCACGGCACAGATCCAGCAGGCGCTCCAGGCCAAATGTCTCTTCATGGGCGGCGATCTGAAACACGCTGTCGGCAGAGGTATAGCAGATCGGCTGCCCTGTTTGCATATGCTCAGCGCCATGTTCAGCAATGATAGCTGTCCCCGAGGCATGGCAGTTGCCCAGAATAGCCGCGCTGCCCGCAGCCTGCGCCACAAAATCGCTGAGGTCCGCAGGAAACGCCGGGTTTGTGTCCGGAAAAAAGCACCAGTCCCAGGGCACCGGCAATCCGGCCAGCTCCCAATGACCTGATGGAGTATCCTTGCCAGGACTGACCTCAGCAGCCGCGCCCCATAGCCCCTCTGGTGTTGCGTCAAAGCCGGGAAAGGGCACGCAGGACGCCAGCCGCATCGCCGCCCCCAGCCCCAGACGCTCAAGATTGGGCAGATGCAGCGCACCGCTGCGCCCCTCCTCTGCCTGACCTGCGGCGCAGGCCTGGACGATGTGGGCCAGAGTATTGGCCCCAAGATCCGGCAGGTCTGCGTTAAAAAAGGCGCTGGCGTCGGGGGCGCCGCCAATGCCCACGGAATCCATCACCACCAAAAAGGCACGCGGCATCAGCTGATCCTCTCATAAATAAGGGCAGGCACTTCAGGCGCGTCAGCTGTGAGGGTGAGCGCCTGCAACAGCGTTGCTTCGGCCTCAACGGCAGCCGTTTCGCGGGCGGCATGAACACGGGCCAGGGTCTCGCCCTGCGCGACCCACTGGCCCAGCCGCACCAGATCGGACAGGCCCACAGCCGGGTCCACCACGTCGCCCTCGACCATGCGGCCGCCGCCAAGGCGCACCACAGCCAGCCCCAGCTCCTCGCCATTCATCGCCGCAACATATCCAGAGCGCGGCGCCAGCACCTCGCGGATCACAGGCGCGACGGGCAGATAGCGCGCCCAGTGGCTGGCAAAATCCGCAGGCCCGCCCTGCGCTGCCACCATTCGGCCAAACCGCGCCGCCGCCGCCCCGTTGAGCAGCACCTCAGTCATTTGTGCAACACCAGCCTCTTCGTCCTGTGCCAGCCCGGCCAGCACCAACAAAACAGCCCCAAGGGCTGCGGTGATCTCAGTCAGGGGACAGGGCTTGCCTTCGGTAAGCGCGCGCATCACCTCTGCAACCTCAAGCCCATTGCCCAGCGCGCTCGCAATCGGCTGGTTCATATCGGTGATCAGCGCCACTGTTTTGCAGCCCGCCGCATTTGCCGTCTCGACCAAAGAGCGCGCCAGTGCGCCCGCCTCCGCATGGGTTTTCATAAAGGCGCCAGAGCCGATTTTGACGTCCAGCACCAGGGCTTCTGGGCTGGCGGCGAGCTTTTTGGAAAGAATAGACGCGGTGATCAGATCGAGGCTTTCGACCGTCGCTGTGACATCGCGAATGGCATAGAGCCGCTTGTCTGCCGGTGCGATCCGTCCCGTCGCCCCAACGATGGCACAGCCGACCTTTTTGGTGATCCGGTGCAGGCGTTGCTCTGAGATCTGGGTCGAGACGCCCGGTATTGCCTCCATCTTGTCGAGGGTGCCGCCGGTATGGCCCAGACCACGGCCAGAAATCATTGGCACATAGGCACCGCATTCCGCCAAAGCGGGGGCCAGCAGCAATGAGACACAATCGCCGATACCGCCGGTAGAATGTTTGTCCAGCACGGGGCCGGGCAGATCCCATGTCAGCACATCACCACTGTCGCGCATCGCCAGCGTCAGGGCCCGCCGCGCCGGCTGCTCCAGCCCCTGCAGGCAGACCGCCATGGCAAAGGCTCCGGCCTGCGCATCACTGACGGCGCCATTGGCCAGACCGTCGGCAAACCAGCGGATCTCAGCCTCGCTGGGCTGCTCACCCCGCCGCAAAGCGGCAATGATTGCGCGCGCATCCATAAATCAGCTCCGCTCCATATGACCTGCATCAAAGGCACCGGGCAGCAGCGCAGCAACGGTGGTTTCGCGCTCCAGCCCTTCGACAGTTCCCATGGTCACCTTAACATCGCCTGTGCCAAACTCCTTTAGCTTTTGACGGCACCCTCCACAGGGCGGCACCGGAGCCGGACTATCCGCCACGACATAAACCTCGGCCAGCTCACGCTCGCCTGCAGCGACCATAGCGGCAATAGCGCCCGCCTCGGCGCAGGTGCCTTCGGGATAAGCGACGTTTTCGACATTGCAGCCCACATAGACCGCGCCTGAGGCACTGCGCAGCGCAGCGCCTACCAGGAAATTGGAATAGGGCGCATGGGCGTTTTTGCGTACGGCGAGGGCGGCGTCTTTAAGGCTCATTCGGAGGCATCCTGTTTTGGATCAATCGGTCAAGAGAACGCAGGATAGGGGAAGTGGCGGGCAAAGGTGAAGCCCCTGTTTGCCCGCGCGCCTGCCCCTGTGTCCTTGCTCATGCCCTGCCCGTCCAACAGGCCGTGCTAAAGGCCGCTCTTCAGGCCGTTTTGAAGGCCGCGTTCAGGGCCGCAGCAGCGCCGTTCAGAAAAGCTGGGTATTGAACACCCCCGGCAGGCTGACTTCCAGCAGCTCAAGATCAGCACTGGCGCCACTCAGACGGGTCTTCATACCCGGTGGAATGACAAAGGCATCGCCCTCTTCCAGCCGATAGGGATCGCGCCCCTCGCCTTCGAGCGTCACCGCGCCAGACATCACAAAGGTGAAATGAATGTCCGTATCATGGCTGGCCCAGACCGCATCACCTGCATCCGGTGCCGGGCGCACCACCTGCACCCCGGCCACGCCTTTGGTGTTGGCGGCAATAGAGGTGTCGCGACTGTCAAACCCCGGCAAGCGGAAGGGCTGCCAGGCAGCCCCTTTGGCGGTGTTGTAGACAAAGCGCTGACCCTGCCATTCGCGCTCAACGCGCAGATGCGGCGTTGGCAGCTGCATCTCGTGGTCGATCTCAGTCACATGCTCGGCCGGGACGCCAATCTCGATCACCTGCACGTTGTCGCTGGCCTCCAGCACCCGGTGGCGGATCTCGGGCGGCTGGATAAAGCAATCGCCAGCCGTAAGGCGCATCTTTTCGCCCTGATCCTCATAGACCACATCAACCCAGCCATGGATGCAAAAGATCAGCTGAAAGCCGACCCGGTGGAAATGCACCATATCCGGCACCGGCCCGCCATCGGGAATGCGGATATGGCTGGCAATAATAGAGCCGCCCAACCGGTCCGGCACCAGATCGCGGTAATGCATACCCGCACGACCAATCACCCAGGGCGCCTGATCCTTGAGGCGGCGCACCACAAAGCTGTGCACGGTCTCGGGCATCACCACCGGCGGAAAACGGTCGTCAATCTCAACCCTGGTGCCATTTGGCGCGGTCAACAGGCGCTGCCCACCCGCAAAGCTGTCCGGGTCATCGCACAGAATGCGCAGAGTGCCGGGGGCCTCGGTGGCATCCCGGTCGATCCGCAGGCGCAGACCGTGGCCGGAAAACACCCCAACCCGC
This sequence comes from Phaeobacter sp. SH40, assembly GCA_965641885.1. Taxonomy (GTDB): domain Bacteria; phylum Pseudomonadota; class Alphaproteobacteria; order Rhodobacterales; family Rhodobacteraceae; genus Pseudophaeobacter. The sequence goes on from OZ282574.1 coordinate 2,654,029, forward strand.
GGATCATCCGCCGGGTAGATCATATCCATCTTCATCCCCAAAACTTTGGTGTAAAACGGAATATCATCACGCAACTCCTGCGTTGGCAGCCGCATCTCTGCTATGATGTCGCTCATGTCTTTGTCCCTGTTCCTGGCAACCAGATAGCTTGCACCGGCATTTTGCGTCACAGTGCGGCGAAGTTTTTCATTGCGCAAGAGAGTGTAGATCACGTTAGGTTGGCAAAAGCCTGTTCACCCCACGTCATAATTGGTTTAACGTTAAACTATACTGATTTCTGGAGCCCCTCATGTCTGACACCCCCTCCCTGCGCGACGCGGCGCTGCACTATCACGAGTTCCCCCGCCCTGGAAAACTAGAGATCCGTGCCACCAAGCCGATGGCCAATGGCCGCGATCTGGCGCGCGCCTACTCCCCTGGCGTGGCAGAGGCCTGTCTGGAAATCAAAGCGGACCCAGCCAATGCGGCGCGCTATACGGCGCGGGGCAATCTGGTGGCCGTGGTCACCAATGGCTCAGCAGTACTGGGGTTGGGCAATATCGGTGCGCTGGCGTCAAAACCGGTGATGGAGGGCAAGGCGGTTCTGTTCAAGAACTTTGCCGGCATTGATTGTTTTGACATCGAGGTGAACGAGAGCGACCCCGAAAAGCTGGCCGATATCGTCTGCGCTCTTGAGCCCAGTTTTGGCGCCATCAACCTCGAAGATATCAAGGCGCCCGATTGCTTTATCGTAGAAAAGATCTGCCGCGAACGGATGAATATCCCGGTGTTCCATGACGACCAGCATGGCACCGCGATTGTTGTGGGGGCTGCTGCCAAAAACGCGTTGCATGTGGCCGGTAAATCCTTTGAGGATATAAAGATCGTGTCGACCGGTGGCGGTGCCGCCGGGATTGCCTGCCTGAACATGCTGGTGAAACTAGGGGTTAAGCGCGAAAACATCTGGCTCTGCGATATTCACGGGCTGGTCTATGAGGGCCGCGCCGAGGATATGAACCCGGAAAAAGCCGCCTTTGCCCAGGCCAGCGATCTGCGCACTTTGGATGATGTCATAGACGGCGCCGATCTCTTTCTCGGCCTCTCTGGCCCCAATGTGCTAAAAGCCGAGATGGTCGCCAGGATGACCGCACGGCCCATCGTTTTTGCCCTGGCCAACCCCAACCCCGAGATCATGCCTGATGCCGCCCGCGCGGTTGCCCCTGACGCGATCATTGCCACCGGCCGCAGTGATTTTCCCAATCAGGTCAACAACGTGCTGTGCTTTCCCTTCATCTTTCGCGGCGCGCTGGATGTGGGCGCCAGCGAGATCAACGACGAGATGCAGATTGCATGTGTCGAAGGCATCGCAGAGCTGGCCCGTGCAACCACCTCGGCTGAAGCCGCCGCCGCCTATAAGGGCGAGCAGCTGACCTTTGGGGCCGACTATCTGATCCCAAAACCGTTTGATCCGCGTCTGGTGGCGGTGGTGTCTTCGGCTGTGGCCGAGGCCGCAATGAAAAGCGGCGTTGCCGCCCGCCCGATTGAGGATCTTGAAGCCTATCGCCAGAAGCTGAACCAAACCGTGTTCAAATCCGCCCTTCTGATGCGCCCCGTCTTTGAAGCCGCGCGTGCTGCCTCGCGCCGCATTGTGTTTTCTGAGGGCGAGGACGAGCGCGTGCTGCGCGCGGCACAAGAAGTGCTGGAGGAGACCACAGAGACTCCAATCCTGATTGGCCGACCTGAGGTCATTGAGGCGCGCTGTGAAAAGCTGGGCCTGCGCATTCGTCCCGACCGTGACTTTCAAATCGTGAACCCGGAAAACGATCCGCGTTATTATGACTACTGGAACAGCTACCACCAGCTGATGCAGCGTCAGGGGGTCACACCGGATCTGGCCAAGGCGATTATGCGTACCAATACCACCGCGATTGGCGCCATCATGGTGCATCACGATGAGGCCGACAGCCTGATCTGTGGCACTTTTGGTGAATACCGCTGGCATCTGAACTATGTAAATCAGGTCCTTGGCGGTAACGGCTTTGCGCCACATGGTGCGCTGTCGATGATGATCCTTGAGGACGGGCCACTCTTTATTGCCGACACCCAGGTGCGCATTGAGCCTTCGCCGGAACAGATTGCGCAGACCGTCATGGGCGCAGCGCGCCATGTGCGCCGTTTTGGCCTGGAGCCACAGATCGCTCTGTGCTCGCAGTCGCAGTTTGGCAATATCGTCTGTGATGCCGGCGCCCGCCTGCGCGCCGCGATCGAGATCCTGGACGCGAAAAAATGTGATTTCACCTATGAGGGCGAGATGAACATCGACACCGCCCTGGATGCGGACCTGCGGGGGCGGATCTTCCCGAATTCCCGTCTTGAAGGCGCTGCCAATGTGCTGGTCTTTGCCCATGCCGATGCGGCCTCTGGCGTGCGCAATATCCTCAAGATGCGCTCGGACGGTCTCGAAGTTGGCCCGATCCTGATGGGCATGGGCAATCGCGCCCATATTGTCAGCCCCTCGATTACCGCGCGCGGATTGCTGAATATGGCCGCCATCGCGGGCACCCCTGTGGCGCAATACGGCTAGACTCCTTCACGATCTGCACACGATCGGCAAAGGAAAGGATACCCCCATGGAGGTTTTCACCGGTGGCTGCGCCTGCGGCAAGGTCAGAATAAGGGCCGTCGGGCGCCCCGACCGGGTCGGGATATGTCATTGTCTCGACTGCCGAAAACACCATGGGGCGCTGTTCTATGCGGCTGCCATCTTTCCGCAGGCAGCCGTCACGGTTGCGGGCGAGATCCGCGACTATGCCGGGCGCTGCTTTTGCCCCAATTGTGGCGCGCCGGTTTTTGCCCGCAGCGACGACGAGATTGAGGTGCACCTTGGAACGCTGGATACACCGGATGCCCTGACGCCCAGCTACGAGGGCTGGACATGCCGTCGTGAGGCCTGGCTGCCTGCCTTTCCCGACATGGTACAATTTGAACGGGGCCGCGATGACGGGAGTGCCGGGGCATGAGCGGACTATATGCCTGCCCTGCCCCAACTCTGCGCATCCCGCGCCCTCTGGTTTTAGACTAACAAAGCTGCACCTCGGCCTCGAACAAATAGGCCGCCAAAGCAGTCTCGAGGGCGGCACCCGAGGCGTGATCTGCAGCACCTAGCGTCACAGTCACCCGCATACCGCGCGCACCGCCATCAATGACCGTGATATCGGCATCCGAAAGCCCCATTTCACCCTGTACCAGCTCAGTGACCCTCAGCTTTGCCGCATCACAGCGCAGACCTGGTTTATAAATTTTGCCAACCGTGGTCAGGGGCACCGCGTCGATCACCTGAATGCGCTTTGGCCAGGCAGGACGCTCATCAATTGTATCCTGGGCATGCGCCTGTAGCGCGTCATGGCTCACCTCCTGCCCCGGATGCAACTGCACAAAACACATCGGCACCTCACCGGCATAGGCATCCGGCATACCAACGGCGGCAGCAACAGCAACGGCCGGGTGCGTGGTCATGGCGTTCTCAATCATTGCAGGGTCAATGTTATGGCCGCTGCGAATAATCAGATCCTTTGAGCGCCCCGCAATGTAAAGCCGCCCCTGAGCATCCTTATATCCCAGATCGCCGGAATTCAGCCACCCCGCCGAGAACGTCCCCGCGTTGTGCTGCGGGTCGCGATAGCCCGGCGACAGATGCTCGCCACGGATCGCCACGACGCCAATTTCGCCAGTCTCACAGATCTCTGCCAGCGCGCCATCCGCATTTTGGCGCTGGACCTCGACCTGAGTGTAGGGCAAGGCCCAGCCAACAGAGCCAGCGGCCCCCTCGCCGCAGGGCGGATCTATGCTGATCAGCCCTGAAGCCTCTGTCATGCCAAGGATCTCAAAGAGCGTGCAGCCCGTGACCTGTGCAAACTGTTGCCCAACAGCCGGTGGCAGCAAAGCCGCCCCCGTAAGCCCGGCCCGCACAGCGCTAAGGTCATGGCCCGCCACAGGGGTTTGCAAAACGGCGCCAAGCGCGGTTGGCACCCCCGCCACCAAAGTGGCCTTATACTGTGCGCTCAGTCGCCAAAAGCTCTCGATCATTGCCGGATTGCGCAGACCCGCAGGCGACATGATCAGCATCTGCGCTCCGGCCAAAAAGACACTTAACCCGGCGACGATTGTCCCGGCGACATGAAACAGCGGAAAGGTTGCGGTCAAGACATCGTGGGGCCTGTAGCCGCACATGGCAGCGCCGCCAAAGGCCGCAACCAACTGGCTGCGATGCGTATGCGCCACCAGTTTGGGCACCCCCGTGGTGCCGCCAGTGTGAAAATACGCCGCCACATCATCACCGGTGCGCGCCTTTCCAAAGGTCAGATGGTCCTCAGGCTGCGCCATCAGCGCAGTCGCAAAATCCACCACGCCCTCTTGCACAGCGGTTCCGGGAGGCGAAACCCGCACAAGCACCAGATCCGGCATCTGCGCCTTTAAGTGCAACGCCTTCTCCCAAATATCCAGCTGCGGATGCGGCCCCAGCGCGACAAGGATTTTTGCACCAGAGGCTTTCAGCAACTCAGCGATGCTTTCGGGCTGCAAAAGGAAGTTGATAGGCACCGCAAAACCTGCAGTTTCTGCCCCCCACAGAGTGACATGGGTTTCGACCAATGAGGGCAACATATAGGCCACTCCGGGTGCGGGGCCTGCAAGATCCGAAAACAGGTTGGCCGCGCGTCTCACCAGCCCCAGCAAGGCGCTGTAGCTTACCCTGCGCGGCTGTTCGTCGACAGCGCCCGTCATCAGCATGGTGATCGCAGTGGCGTCGGGGCGCTGCTCGGCCCCGGCAACAAACACATCAAAAATGCTGCGCTCGGGCATACGTTCCTCAAGCGACATCTCCGCCTCAAAAGCCGCAAGACCAGCCGCGTTGCGGATCGGATCATGTCCCAGATCTACCATCTCTTATCCCCCAATGAAATTTGTCCCCTAAGCTGCAGTCTTGTCCAGACAAGCGCTAAGTTCAATCCATGCCCCATCACCCAGCGCCTGCAAAAACGGGAATGACCCCGCAAAAAACTGTCAGGCGGGGCTGGTGATTGCACTGATCTCAGCCTGTGACCCAACGTGACGCTGGCGCTTTAAGGTCAGTCAGGTCAGCCATAGGGGGTCACAGAGACAGGAGGCTTTCATGATCACCTTACATCATCTGAACAATTCCCGCTCGCAGCGCATTCTTTGGCTTTTGGAAGAACTTGACCTGCCCTATGCGCTTGAGACTCATCAGCGGGATGCCGTGACCAATCTGGCGCCCGCATCATTGATCGCGCGGCACCCACTGGGCAAATCCCCCATGATCGAAGACGATGTCCACATGATCACTGAAAGCGGTGCAATTGTTGAATATCTCTGCGCCAAACACGGCCCGCATATGGTGCCTGCTCGCGATTCCCAGGCCTATGTCAGCCATCTGGAACTGATGCATTTTGCGGAAGGCTCGGCGATGACACCGATCCTGCTCAACCTCTACATCAGCAAGCTGGGCGAGGCAGGCGCGCCACTGGCGCCACGCATTGCGCAGCAGCTGGAAAGCCATTTTACCTATATGGAGAGCCTGCTCCGGCCGTCGGGCCATTTTGTGCTGGACGAGTTGTCGGCGGCGGACATCATGCTGAGCTTTCCGGCTGAAATAGCCGTTCTGCAGGGATATCGCGACCAGCTGCCAAAGCTCGCAGCCTTTGTTGACCATATTCATGCGCGACCAGCCTACCGGCGGGCGGTCGAAAAAGGCGGCACCTACGCATTTGCCTAAGAGAGCGCCAGCTGATTCCGCACAGCTGGCGTTTGACAAACCTGCCTATCCAGCCCCCAGAAGACATGCCTAAGTGCGGAATTATTTCAGCCGTATGCGATGGTCTGAGCTGCCAGAATCATGCGTGATAAATTTCGAGAATTTTTGCTATTCCCTCTTGATCAAGAGGTTTTTGAATATACCCCTTAACTGAACTAAGCTTTTCCGCCAGCGCCAGGTCTTCAGGATTGCTGGATGACGTAAACATCATAACAACCAAGCTGGCAGGCCCCTCCCCCGCCGCGACGCGACGCTGAAGTTCCTCAATCGTTTCAAAGCCGTTCAAACCCGGCATATTCACATCCATCAAAACAAGAAGAGGCGAGTCTTCAGTCTCAACCAGGACCGGGCCATTAAAAAACTCGTCCAGAAAGACAACGCCGTCTCTGGCTTCCTTAACCTCTCCAAAATCCCCAGATTTCGAGAGCCTTCGTTTCACAATATAGCGGTCAGCATCGCTGTCATCTACGATCACGACTGGAACCTTATTCACATATGCTCTCCCTGTGATGGGAGCGTAAAGCAGAATGTTGTGCCTTTTGCTCCAGTACTTTCGAGTGTAATTGTTCCACCAAGTCGATCAACCTGTTTTTGCACCAACGCCAGTCCCAATCCATCACCGCTTCGGTCATCCAGCCGTTTGAACATTTGAAAAATCTTGGGAACGTTTTTTTCCGGAATCCCAATTCCGTTATCCGAAATCGATATTTTCAAGCCGCCTTCGTCATCTTCACTTATGATGCGCACAAAATGGTCAGGCTTTTTATCATCCATATAACGTAATGAGTTAGATAGGATATTTTCAACAATCACTTTCAACGTCGGAAGTTCTGTTCCGATTGGATCCGTGTGATTCAGCTCCAGCTGCAACTCGACATCACTTACTCCGCCGGTCAGATCCAGCCATATTTCCTGAATAACCGGTTCAAGCTGCACTGTTGTGACCGGTATTTTGTCGCGCCCTGCACGGGCAATCCTTAAAACACCCTCGACTTTTTGCGCACTCCGGGCGCTTATTTCTACCGCCTTGATTAAATTCAAGCGGACCTCTTCTATATTTTCATCACCCAAATCTTCAATGCACAGCTTCAAAATGCCCGCAATAGTTGACAAAGGCGCCTTTAGATCGTGGCTCGCGCTATATGCAAAATGGGACAGCTCAACGTTGAGCGCCTCAAGTTCCGCGCTCTTTTTTGCCACTTCTTGCGCAGCCGCAACACGTTCCGACAGATCTACAATCGTGCTCATCACCAGTTTTCCGGAAGGTGAATCAACCGGCGTCAAAACAATCTCGACTGGAATGCGACGGCCATCATTGTGCCGCGCAAAAAGATCTCGCCCAAGCCCCATGGAGCGCTCAGTACGGTTGTTCATAAAACTGCCCGTATAGACAGGATGAGCGCGGCGAAACTCTTCGGGAACAAGCATCTCAACCGGGTGCCCCAGCAATTCATCTTCTTCATAGCCAAAGAGCGACGACGCCGCCCTGTTGACAAAAACAATTTCGCCCCGCTCATCAACCATGACCATCGCACTTGCCGCCGCATCCATCGCCCGGCGCATGCGCTCTTCATGTAATTTACGGTGCCGGATATCGATCGCGGCCACCAATGCCATGGTTTCCTCGCCGTCAGTGACAGGTTCCAGGCCCAGTTCCAGCGGGACCACCTTTCCCGTTTTGGTCACACCAAAAAGATCACGGCCAGCCCCCATACTGCGCTTTGTGGAAACCCGACTGTAGGCATTTCGCAACTCAGGATGGTGACCACGAATTGGCTCTGGAACCAGCGCCTCAACACTCATTCCAATCAATTCCGCAGCACTATACTCAAAAAGTTCCAGAAAATCAGTGTTTGCCAGCAAGATGCGACCATCCCCGGCGACAAGGAGCATCGGCACGGGGGAGATATCAAATGCGAGCTGGTACTTTTCAATCAACGGCATAACCGACAATCCCTTCCGGAGCTGGGTTTCAGAGACGTTTACCATCTAGTCGTAAATAATTAGCTTATGCGCGTTAAGCGCACAGACACTAAACTCTTGCCTTATAGTCAATAGATCAGGGTCGTGGTGAGCGCGATAACGCAAAAAACGACTTTCAGGTCGCGGTATTGCCGAGTTCCCACAAATCACCCGTTTTTGAGCCCGCCAAACATGGTCACTTTGCGGCTACGCCCTTTGTATCAACGCGTGGTGTTTTCGACGGCTTTGGCCGCGGGACCTTTGCCCAGGAATGCAGGGCGTCCTAGCCACCTCCAGAAAGGCCCCGCGGGACTGTGTTGTACAAAGTTCGGCAGGATCGCGCGCGACTGGCAGCCCGGGCGCCTTGGCCTTCGGCGGAAAAGATGGCTGGAGCCGCAGCATTTGATCTTCGTTCAGCCAACAAACAGGACGATTAGAAATACTGACTAACGGAGAGATAAATATGTTGGTCCCCACTATCGGTTACCGAGAAATCAGGTGAAGCGTCCAGGCCATAGTCCTTTGCGACACGATACCTCAGGCCGAAGTCGGCAGAATAGCGCAGGCCGCAATTTCTTGAGATGTCAATTCTTTCGACCTCCCCAGCACCGACGAAGGCGACATAGCCAGAACGGCCGTTCAGCCGATGGCGGTACTCAGCCTGTGCCGCCCTCATGTCTCGACCATAATATTGGAAAAGCGAGAAACCGCGTAAAGACTCTCCCAAGAGGCAGCTATCGCAAAAAGGGGGTGAGGGTAGGCTCCAGCCGTAACGGTATCACCGCCCTGGTCAACCTCGCCAAACAGACTGGCATAGCCCTCAATGGTGCCGCTGGTTCCTGCCTCTTTGAGGTCAAAACCCATATCTTTTGCCTCGATCGACATTAGCTTTCTCCTGTTTCCGCAGGCGCACATGTGTTCCGAGGCCTCGCCACCAAGCACATAGGGAAAGGCGTCCGTCCCTGCCCGTTTGAGATCCGCCTTGAACCGCTTGCAGCCCTGCTGGATCCGGCGACAGGACGCAACATCGCCCGCCCGCAGATCCTCTGCCCAGTCCAGCCCGCGCTGGGTCACTGGCGTTGCCCGAGCCAAATCGTTTCGATCTGATGTCAGTTCCCGAGATCCGCAGGCGCTTGCCCAAACACCAACCACTTGAACCCGTTGGGCCAGTGATCCAACAAAAAGTCGCGGTGACCTGCCCTACACCGTCACCAGATCAGCAGCTGCAAAGAGTAGCTTAGTTTACGACAGATCCTGTCCAACAAATGGGGAGTAGCTCAGGCATCAAGTTAGGGCTGAGAGGAGACCTTGCTAGAACGCACTAGGTGGGTAAATTGTGGTTAAACAGGGAAACACTGACCAATGTTGAGAAAACTCGCAATGAGTTGGCTTTACCTTGGTTCTGCAGCATTGGCGGGCGACGTTCCTGATTGCGGTTTTTATGCATATCGGGTGGAGAGTGCCCGCGCAATCGGCGGTGACACGGTCGTCGCAGATATCGATCTGGGGCTTGGTGTTTGGCTGCGGAAGGAACACCTGAGGCTTTTTGAGATACAGACTGCTGAATGAAACCAAGATGGATACTGGCCTGCGAAAGAGGCCTTACAGGGGCGCCTAGCAGGGAAGGATGTCTATATATGCACGGTAAAGATGGCACGCTCAGAGGTCGAAAAAACGGGTTCCTTTGGCCGCTATCTCGCCACGCTGTATGTCGATGGTCAAACTGTAAATGAGTGGATGGTGCGTAAGGGATACGCAACCAGATACAAGCATTGACTGAACGGAAGAAGGGAGTGCGCTGCAGCCATCAAAAGGATTCATCCCGATGGCCGTTGTCAGCCCTTCCATCCAACTTTGACAGGCTTGAAGGACATAAATTTGCCCGGACGCCTTGATAAGAAAAGGACACATTAAATTTGGCTTCGGAGCTTTAATGCGTCACTTATTTCAGTTTCTTTCTGCTCTTGGATTTGCACTGGTTTTCACGGCCTTCGCTAACGCCGAGGCTATCGCCCCTAGTGAGGCCGCTCAGTATGTCGGAAGTTCCTCAACGGTTGAAGGGGTGGTTTCCCGAAAGCTGGTGTATCGCGGCGGCTGCAATTTCGGATGCGTTATTTGGATTGCAGTGCCTTCATTTATGATGATGTGATCGGGGTCATCCTGGCCTTGAGCATTAAGGAGGGAATGGCGATATGGCATATTTTGTGGGTTTGGATGTCTCGGAGCAGGGGACTGCGGTGTGTATTGTCGATGAAGTTGGCAAGGTGATCTGCGAGCGCAAAGTCCCAACTGAGCCTGATGACATAGCTGTTTTGCTAACCTCGGTCGGCGGCGATTTTGTCCGGGTCGGGATTGGGTCGGGACCATTGTCGCAATGGCTGGTGTACGGACTGAGCGAGGCGGGCCTGCCTGTCATATGCGCCGAGACACGGCATATGAAAGCACTGCTCAAGGCTCAGGAGAACAACAAGAGTGATCACAATGACGCGCGCGGGATTGCCCAGATGATGCGCGTGGGATTGTTCAAGCCGGTGCATGTCAAGACGCTGGCGGCTCAGGAGCAACGCATGCTGCTGACCAGTCGCAAACTTCTCCAGCGCAAATTGCTCGACATCGAGTGCGACATGCGCGGTACGCTGCGCAACTTCGGCCTGAAGGTCGGTGTTGTCAGCGCCAAGAACTACGAAGCACGTATCCGCGAACTGGTTGATGGCTTTCCCAGGCTCGCGGCGATTGTCGATCCTTTGCTGACAGTCCGGGAGGTTATGCGTCAGCAACAGCGCTGCAAAGGCGGCCTGACAAACAGGCCGTGACCCCGAGATCTGCCTCGGCGGAATGATGTCCTCACGGGGACGACTGGTGGCATGAGTTCGCAATGGCTGCAGATCCTGCTGTGCTTGCAGCAAGGGCGCTCAAAAGATTGAACCACGTCATCCTTCTTACCCCATCATGAGGCGCCCATGCGTCGACCTCGAAGAGAAGCACGAGCTCCGTGACGGCACATCCGCAAGGTAGATCAATCGCTCAAAAGGAATAAAACATGGCATAACCAACGCCTTCTTGACAGAGGCCGCGATAGAGAAGCAGACATTCAGCGGGCGGCCGGGGCCTTGGCTGATGCTGCGCCCACGACCAACGGCAGCAACGCGCAGATAGTACTCTTTGCAAAGTTCGGTTCGCGAGGAATGGCGGCAGGTCGCGATCTGCCCAAAGCGCACAGTGGCGGAAGCAAAATACCGCGACGCAGCTTATCCCAAGCCGACCTTGGCAGAGATGTGGATCCGAGGGCCGATAGTCGCGCTCCTAAAGTGCAAATCATCAGTCGAAAAACGATCTTATGCGTGGCCCGTTGTTAATGATCAATGACAACTCTGCAGGCTATCGGCGCGCGTAGAGCTATGACTAGGCCAGTTATGACGTTGGGATTGGATAGTTTCTTGCGCGGACGGGCGTCAGCCGATCCGCCCTTTCAGATATGCGATCGCAAGCGTCAGAGTGGCAATTTTCGGATAGTCAATTTCGGGGATATCGACGCCAAGCCGTTTGTGAAGCGCTGAGACCAGGTTCAGGAAATCCATCGAGTCGAGTTCCAGATCGTCTTGCAGATGATCGCCGTCGCCGACGTCGCCCGGGGCGATGTCCGGGGCGACTTTGGTCAGTTCTTCCAGGAAAGCTTGGCGGATGTCAGCGTCGGTCATAAGGTCTCCGGGGTTTGTAATGCCGTGTCGATTGCGGCCAGAAATTTGGCACCGCGACGGCCATCGCTGACACGGTGGTCGGCGGACAGCGTAACAGTGACGGTCATGCGCGGGGCGATGGTATCGCCCGTGATCCATGGCCGGGCCACCGGTGCGCCAAAGCCGACAATGGCTACCTGCGGCGGGTAGATTACGGCCGCCATCGCATCAGCACCGGTATCGCCCATCGCCGAGATGGTGATCGTGCCATCGGTCATTTCCGACGAGCGCAGCCGCCCGCTGCGGGCACGCGCGACCAGATCGCGCATCTGGGCCATGAGACCGTCGAGCGGCAGGGTTTCGGCATCGTGCAGCGCAGGCGCCACTAGCCCGCCACCCCGCAATGCGATGGCCACGCCAACGTGAACTGCCTTAGCGGGGTGAAAACCGCCGGCATCGTAGTGACCATTCATCTGCGCTACTTGCGCTGCGGCGAGGGCTGAGGCCTTGACGAACAATGCGCCCATCAAGAGGCGCGCGTCTGGCGCGCGTTTTGAATTGGTCGCGGCAAGCCAGTCAGCGGCGGCTTGCAGGTCGATGGTCTGGGTCAGGTAGTAATGCGGGATCTCGCGTTTCGAACGGGCCATGGCGTTGGCGATGGCCGTGCGCATCGCGGCCATGTCGAGCCCCGCCTTCGTGCTGGCCTTCACCGGAGCCTCACCGTGCGGCGCATGGTCTGCGGCCTCGACATCCGCCAAGAGAACCGCGCCGCCGGGACCTGTGCCAATGATGGCTGCAAGATTGATCCCGCGCTCAGCGGCAAGCTTCCGCGCGGCAGGAGAAGACGAAGGTGTTTCGCCAGCGCCCGACGCGTCGGGCGGCTGCACTGGTACTGCCGCCGGGCGCACGGAAGTGATCGGCGGCGGCAAATCGTCTGGCGTTTGTGGTTCAGCTTCCGCCACCGCTTGGGCCGCCAGTTGCGCGGCAGGCCTACCCAAAGCGGGCGTTCCTTCGCCGGGTGCGCGGATCGTGGCCATGCGGGCGCCCACGGGGAGCGTCACCCCAAGCTCTGCGTCGAGTGTTTCGACAATCCCCTCCTCGAAGCACTCGATCTCGATTGCGCCCTTCTGGGTTTCGACCACCGCGACCACATCGCCGCGTGTAACGGTGTCGCCCGGTTTGATCATCCACTCGACGAGTGTGCCCGCGTCCATGTCTGCGCCGAGCGAGGGCATGGCGAAAACGGCCATCAGATCACCCCTTGCCCATCGCCGCACGCGCGGCGGCAACGATGGCGTCGACCTGTGGGATCGCCGCCTGTTCCAGATGGGCGGCGTAGGGGATCGGGACTTCGACCGAACAGACCCGGCCGACCGGGGCATCCAGCCGCCAGAAGGTGCCTTCGGTGATCCGTGCGGACACCTCGGCCGCGAGCGACCCCGTGCGCCACCCTTCATCAACCACCACGGCACGGCGGGTCCGCGCGACCGAGGCAAGGATGGTTTCTTCGTCAAGCGGGCGCAATACGCGCATGTCGATCACCTCTGCCTCGATCCCCTCTTTGGCCAACTCCTCTGCCGCAGCCAAGGTCTTGAACAGCGATCCACCATAGGTGATCAGCGACACGTCCCTACCCGGACGACGGATCGCGGCCTTATCGATATCGACCGCGCCTGCGGTCTCGGCGATCTGTCCGGTCATGTTGTAAAGCATGACATTCTCGAAGATCAGTACAGGGTCGGGATCTTCGAGGGCAGTCAGCAACATGCCGCGCGCATCCTCCAGCGTCGCGGGCGCCAGCACCCTGAGGCCCGGAATATGCGCGTACCACCCTTCCAGTGAATGCGAATGCTGCGCGGCCAATTGCTTGCCCGCCCCGGTCGCCATACGGATCACGACCGGGCAGCCGAACTGCCCACCCGACATGTGCCGGATTGTGGCAGCCGTATTCAGGATCTGATCCAGCGCCAGCATCGAGAAATTGACGGTCATAAGCTCTACAATTGGCCGCATGCCCGCCGCCGCTGCGCCAATCCCTGCGCCGGTAAAACCCGATTCCGACAGCGGTGTGTCCCGGATTCGGTCCTCGCCGAATTCGGCCATCAACCCCTTGGAGACCGCGTAGCAACCGCCATAGGCGCCAACATCCTCGCCCATCAGGAAAACGCGGTCGTCTTTGGTCATCGCCTCGCGGATCGCCTGTTTGACAGCCTCGCGGTAGGTCGTCTCTATCCTTTCGCCTGCAGCCTCGGGTGCGGCAGGTACAACTGCGCGCCGTTCGGACATGACATGTTTTGTCAGCGTCTCGACCGGCTCCCAGGCACCTGCTTCGGCAAAGGCCACGGCCTCGGCAATCTCGGCGTCGATTTCGGCGGTCATTTTGGCAATATCTGCCTCATGGACCAGGCCGTTTTCCAGCAACCACCCCTGGAACCGCAGGATCGGGCCCTTCGCACGCCATTCGGCAATTTCGGCCTTGTCGCGATAAAGCTGCGCGTCAAACATCGAATGCGGGCGGAACCGGTAGGTGCGCGCCTCCAGCAGATACGGGCGCCCGTCTTCCCTGATCTTTGCGACTGCGCGGCGGGCAGCGGCTTCTACCGCGACCACATCCATACCATCAACAACTTCGCTTTCGATGCCATAGGCTGCGGCCTTGGCGTGAATGTCGGTCTGCGATTCCGTGCGCGCAAGCGCGGAGCCCATTGCATAGCCGTTGTTCTCGCAAACCCAGAGGACCGGCAGATCCCAAAGTTCGGTCAGGTTCATCGCCTCGTGGAACTCGCCCTCAGCCACAGCCCCTTCACCGAAGAAACAGGCGGTGACGTTTTTGTCACCCTGCATCCGGTCCGCCAGCCCCAGCCCTGCCGCCAGCGGCAGACCGCCGCCGACAATCGCATTCCCTCCGTAGAAATTGCTTGCCGCGTCGAAAAGATGCATCGAGCCGCCACGCCCACCAGAACAGCCATTGGCCTTGCCATACATCTCGGCCAGGATCGGCCCCATCGCGACACCACGCGCCAGGGCGTGGCCATGTTCGCGGTAGGTGGCGACCACGCGGTCCGCCGCTTCCAGCACCGGGATCACGCCCATCGCGACCGCTTCCTCGCCATCGTAAAGATGCAGGAAACCGCGGATCTTCTCGCGCGTATAAAGTTCGGCGCATTTGTCCTCAAAACGGCGGATGCGGATCATGCCCCGCAAGAGGTCCTGAACATGGACCCGGCTTAGATGCGGCTTTGTTTCAGCTGTCATTTCTCATCCGCCTCCAGCGTGGAAATATCCCCTTCGGGCAGGCCAAGTTCACGGGCCTTGAGAAGACGGCGCATGATCTTGCCGGACCGTGTCTTGGGCAGTTGCTTACGAAAGACGATTTCGCGCGGCGCGACCGCTGCGCCCAGTCGTTTGCGTGCAAAGCCCCGGATCTCCCGTTCCAGCGTCTCGGACGGCTCAAAACCGGGGTTCAGGGCGACATAGGCCTTCACCACCTCGCCCGCTGTTTCATCGGGGATGCCGATCACGGCGGCCTCGGCGATCGCGTCATGCTCGATCAGCGCGCTTTCTACTTCGAACGGTCCAATCAGATGGCCGGAGGATTTGATCAGGTCATCGGCGCGACCGACAAACCAGAAGTATCCCTCCTTGTCCTGCATGGCGAGGTCGCCCGACAGATACCAGCCGCCGACAAAGCATTTGTCATAACGGGCCTGCTCGTTGAGGTAGGCACGCATCATCGACGGCCAACCGGGACGCAGCGCCAACTCACCGATCTCACCCGGCTTGCATTCGCGCACATCACCGTCATGTTCACGCACGATCCCGGCCTCGACACCCGGCAAGGGCTTGCCCATCGAGCCGGGATGGATGTCCATTTCGGCGGTATTGGCGATCATGATGCCACCGGTTTCTGTCTGCCACCAATTGTCGTGAAACGGCCTGCCGAATACATCCTGACCCCAGACCACCGCTTCGGGGTTCAACGGTTCACCAACGCTGGCGAGAAACCTCAACTTTCTGAAATCATAGTTCTTTGCGACAGCCTTGCCCGCCCGCATCAACATGCGGATCGCGGTGGGCGCAGTATACCAAACCTGCACGCCTTCGTCCTGCAAGATGGCGTACCAACGCTCCAGATCGAATTCCGCCTCGTTGACGATCATAGTCACCCGACTCACCAAGGGCGCAATGATGCCGTAGGACGTGCCCGTGACCCAGCCGGGATCCGCGGTGCACCAGTAGATATCACCAGGCTTCAGGTCGAGTGCAAAGCGTCCGGTCGCGGCATGGGCCACAACCGCGCCGTGCACATGGACTGCGCCTTTGGGCTTACCAGTGGTCCCAGAGGTGAAATGGATCAACGCTATATCATCAGGCGTGGTCTTTACTGTGTCAAAAGTATGGGCGGCGGCATCCATGGCGGGGCGCAAGGCCACACAGTTCTCGGCCACAGCGCCATCGCTTAGGATCAGAACCAGTTTCAACGACCCAAGCTCATTGCGCCAAGACGCGACTTTCTTGCGATACAGCGCATCTGTAGTGACGAGAACATTGCCCTCGCCGATCTCCATCCGCGACCTAATCGGTTCGGGACCGAATGCGGCAAACAACGGGGTGAATGTCATGCCCGCCTTCAGCGTTCCAAGGGCCGCTGCATAAAGCTCGGGCACCCGGCCCATTAAGGCGAAGACACGGGCACCGGGCTTCAACCCATGCTCGGACAGCACGTTAGCAAAGCGTGCCGCTTCTGCGGCAAGCTCTGAATAGGTGATGTCGCGCCGATCACCGTCCTTGCTGAACCAGCGGATCGCGATCTGATCGCCATGCCCGGCAGTGACATGGCGATCAATCGCCTCGTGCGCGATATTCAGCCCACCGCCGGGCAGCCCGTCCAACAATTTGCGCGCTTCGTCCCAGCCAAACTGTGCGCGCACAGTTTTTGTCAAGTTTGCGGCGGCGCTTGTTGGATCGTCCTTTCGTATTGTCGGCCAATTCATAAAGACACTCCCATTAGGTGAGCTTATCTTTTCCGGGAAAATGCCAACTTGACTTAGATCAATAGCATCCGGCGCGGGAGCAAGCCGCACGTGAGGCGATGATCATCACCTCACGTGCCCCTTTCGCGCTTCCACGGGCAAAACCGACGCCCGTGCCTCCAATGATCAGAGGAGACTCCGCTCCTTATGTGCCGGAATGTACAATTTTCTCACATAGCTGACGAGGAGAGCCGTCATGATAGCGGATCGCGCACGGGATCGGTCCGATCGGAACCGCGCGTAGGGTCAGGACCCATTAACTGATTGAGCTTGTCGTGCTGTCATGATTCACGGACCCCAGTTTCGGGGGATTTCATGAGCAACTTATACTGGCTTACAGAGGCGCAGATGGAACGTCTCCGGCCTTACTTTCCAAAGAGCCGAGGTCGTGCTCGCGTGGATGATAGCCGTGTGTTGAGCGAAATTATTTTCATTAATCTCAATGATCTAAGGTGGTTCGATGCCCCTGCGGAGCATGGGCCGCCGAAGACGCCATATAATCGTTGGAAACGTTGGAGTGACATGGGCGTATTTGCCCAGATCTTGATGGGCCTCTCCGAACAGGCTCCTGACAACAAGACCCTCTCGATTGATGCCACCTACCTCAAAGCACATCCCTTGCCCGGCAATGCATGTTCACATGCAAGAGAGGGGCACGGCATCCAGCCTGCGGTTAAAAAAGGGGTGCGTGGACGCCTGATCGGCTTGACCAAGGGCGGCATGAACACAAAGCTACATGCTGTCACAGACACCAGAGGTCGCCCAATCCGCCTCTTCATCACCGCTGGGCAAGTCAGCGACGACACCGGAGCGGCGACCCCAATGAATGGCCTGCCAGAGGCCGAATGGCTTCTCGCTGATCGAGGATATGATGCTGACTGGTTCCGGAATACCCTTATAGACAAAGGTGCAAACCCTGCATCCCCGGTCGCAAGTCGCGCAAGAAGACCGTCAAGTACGACAAACGCCGATACAAACGTCGCAATCGCATCGAAAGGATGTTCGGCAGGCTCAAAGACTGGCGTCGCGTCGCAACTCGATACGACAGATCAACGGCGTATTCCTTTCCGCCATCGCGCTCGCCGCAGCCGTCATATTCTGGTTATGAATCCTGAGCCTAGTGTAGTTTCCAGTCAATCAACTTCTCGACGTCGGATACACAGAAAGGGCATCGCAAATGGATATGCGTTTCAGCCTTATAGGAGCGTTGGGTTATTTGGTCGGTGGGCTCTGGACAGCCCGAAGCAGACTAGGCACCGAAACCTCTCGCCGTGAGAGCGGACCTGCGCGATTCCATGCAGCATAAGCCATGAAGCGGGACTAAACACAGACTGTCACCGCAGGTGCGGTTTGACATAGGCCGCAGGCATCAACCGCACGTCATGGCCCAACTTGCACAGTTCGCGGCCCCAATGATGGGCCGAACCGCAAGCCTCCATGCCGATGACACAACGCGGCAGCGTTTCAAAGAACGCCAACAATTTTGCGCGTTTGATCTTCTTATTGAAAATCTTGCGTCCAGTTTCCGAAATTCCATCAACTTGAAACACATCCTTGGCCAGATCCAGGCCAACTGTTTTAACTGTCATTGGCTGGCTCCTCTCTCAGCAGTATATGACATCTGCAGTATGGCGCTTTGCGACGCCGAGTGAAGCAGGAGCTATCCACCTCATCCGCTGTCTTTTGAATGCACTGGCTTGATTCAAAGCAAGGCATGTCACAATGGCTTAGAATAAGCTCCAATGACGTTGACGATTTCGGGGCGCTTGACCATGAGAAAAAAGACTAGCCTAATGTTCGCCGCCGCAGCAATCCTGCTTGTGGGTGCTGCGGTGTATATGCTCGTTTCGGAGAACGGCGCGGAGTGGCCAGCAGGCTTTGTGCAGGGCAATGGGCGGATTGAAGCTGAACAAGTGAAAATCGCACCCGCCAGAGCCGGCCGGGTTGCGCGGGTCATGGCGGCTGAGGGTAGTTTGGTCTCCACCGGCGACATCCTGGTCGAAATGGATACGGACGAGCTGTCCGCTTCACATGATCGTGCCAAAGCTGAGGTTGCACTCGCACGCCAGATGAAAGCTGAAGCTGAAGCCTTGGTCGTCCAGCGTCAGAGTGAACAGCGCCGGGCAGCACATGAACTCGACCGTGCCACGGCGTTGCTGGCAGGGCGGAACATCTCCGAGACCGTCTTTGAGGATCGCGAAACCGCACACCAGGTTGCCGAAGCAGTGTTGACTGCAGCCAGGGCCCGAGTTGCAACCTCCGACAGTCAGATCGCGGCTGCCGAGGCTGAGGTTCGCCGCATTTTCGCTCAGATCGAGGATAGCTCACTTTTTGCGCCGGTGTCGGGGCGTGTGCTTTACCGGCTGGCGGAGCCGGGAGAAGTCGTCGGCGCGGGCGCGCCAATCCTGACGCTCCTCAGTCTCGAAAACGTATATATGGAAGTCTTCCTCCCAGCCCGCGAGGCAGGATTGTTGCCGATTGGAGCCGAGGCCCGCATCGTGCTTGATGCCCTGCCGGATTTCGCCATTCCCGCAACCGTCACTTTTGTCTCCCCAGAGGCCCAGTTCACACCAAAGCAGGTCGAAACCCTAAGCGAACGCGAGCAATTGGTCTTTCGCGTTCGCGTTCGCATCCCTGAGGATCTTGTGGCGGATCGGATTGCCCATGTTAAGACCGGGCTGCGTGGCATCGCCGTGATCCGGCTCTCTCCGGGTAGCATATGGCCAGAAGCGTTGGAGAGACGCATTCCACCCGAGTTATTCCAGTGAGGACCGAGCGCGCGGCATCCGGAATTCGCGTTGCAGGGGTCACGCATCGCTATCGTAGGCATACCGCGTTGGACGCGTTGTCGCTGTCGCTGCCTGCCGGTCGTCTCATCGGGCTCATCGGACCGGATGGGGTTGGCAAGTCAACGCTCCTGAGCCTGATCACCGGCGCAAAGAAGTTGCAAACTGGGACGATCGACGTTCTTGCGGGAGCCATCGACGACCCGGTGCACCGGCGCCGCATATGTTCGGCCATTGCCTTTATGCCACAGGGGCTGGGCCGCAATCTTTATTCGGAACTGTCAGTGCGCGAAAATCTGGAGTTCTTCTCACGTCTCTTCGGGCAGTGTCAGGAGGAACGCGACATCCGGATTGCGGCGCTATTATCCGCCACAGCGCTTGAGCCCTTTGCTGACCGGTTGATGGGCAAATTGTCAGGCGGCATGAAGCAGAAGCTTGGGCTCTGCTGTGCACTGATTCATGACCCAAAGCTGCTGGTGCTGGACGAACCGACGACCGGTGTCGACCCGCTGTCTCGTCGTCAGTTCTGGGCCCTGATTGCCGCAATCCGAAAAGACAGCCCGGAGCTCACAGTCCTTGTCTCCACGGCCTATATGGAAGAGGCACAAAGCTTCGACTGGATCGTTGCGATGGATGCAGGACGCGTCCTCTTTCAGGGCAGCCCGGATGATTTGAAAGGCGAGGCGAAAGATCTCGAAGCGGCTTACCGGCAGCTTCAGGCGCGTGGAGAGCCGCAAGCTGTGCCCAATGAAGTGCCCGTAGGCCGGGTTAATGCAGACCCTGTGATCACCGCCCGCAGATTGACACGGCGTTTCGGCGATTTCACTGCGGTCGACGGCGTCGATTTCTCTATCAGCCGTGGAGAGATCTTCGGCTTTCTCGGATCGAACGGCTGCGGTAAGTCGACGATCATGAAGATGCTGACGGGCCTGCTACCCGCAAGCTCGGGTGAGGCGTTGCTATTCGGCAGACCGGTTGATGCGCGCGACCTCGATATGCGCCGCGAGATCGGCTACATGAGCCAAGCATTTTCGCTCTACGGCGAGTTGACCGTTCATCAGAACCTTCAGCTCCACGCGCGCATTTTCGCTATCCCAGACCGGACAGCGCGCATCAACGAATTGATGGGGCGCTTTGGCTTGGACGCGCACAGCAATTCTCTGGCCGCGACGCTGCCGCTTGGCATCAAGCAGCGCCTGTCGCTGGCCGTCGCGGTGATCCACCAACCGCGCGTGCTCATCCTGGACGAACCAACTTCGGGCGTGGACCCTGAGGCGCGCGACTCGTTCTGGGCCCTCCTGGTCGAGCTTTCGCGCAAGGAGGGCGTGACCATCTTTGCCTCGACCCATTTCATGGCAGAGGCTGAACGATGCGACCGGGTGTCATTCATGCACGCGGGCCGGGTTCTGGCTGAGGGGACGCCCAGAGATTTGATCGCAGCACATGAGGCGGACAATCTGGAAGGCGCGTTTATCGCAGTATTGGAAGCCGCAGAGCCACCGGCGCGCGTTATAGCCCCCAAGATCACGGTTGACGCCACGAAGGCCGGAACCGGTGGCAGCCTCGGGCGCACTCTGGCCTACGCGCGGCGCGAGACGGTCGAGGTCTTGCGCGACCCAGTGCGCCTCGCCTTCGCGTTCCTGGGGTCGGCAATCTTGATGCTGGTCTTCTGCTTTGGCATTTCTATGGATATCGAGGAGCTGGATTTCGCGGTTCTCGACCTCTCGCAGAGCCCCGAGAGCCGCGCATATATCTCTGAGATCTCGGGGTCGCGCTACTTCAAGCCCACGCAGCCCTTGGCCAGCGCTGCGGAAGGCCACAGCCGATTGACTGCCGGCGACGTGTCGCTGGTCGTTGAGCTGCCACCCGATTTCGGGCGCAAGCTGAGTGCGGGCGAGCAGACTGAGGTGCTCGCGATTGTAGATGGTGCGATCCCCTTTAAGGGAGAGACGGTGGAAGGATATGTCACAGGGTTGCATCGAACGTTTCTGGACGTGCTTGCCGACAGCAACGGCAGCCAACAAACCGCGATTGCCCGGGTCGAGCCGCGGTTTCGCTACAACCAAAGCTTCGAGAGCATCGCCGCAATGGCTCCCGCAATGCCTGCGATCCTGCTCATCATGCTGCCAGCCGTTCTTATGGCGGTCAGCGTCGCGCGGGAAAAGGAGTTGGGCTCGATCACCAATTTCTATGTGACCCCGACAACGCGGCTTGAATTCCTGATCGGTAAGCAGATCCCCTATATCGCCATCGCTTTTGCGAATTTCCTGCTGTTGGCCTGGATGACAATCGTGGTCTTCGAAGTGCCGCTAAAAGGAGACCCGCTCCCCCTTGTGATTGGTGCCTTCTTGTATGTTTGGGCGACCACATCCTATGGGTTGCTGATAGCGACCATGACGTCAAGCCAGGTGGCCGCAACCTTTGCTACAGCCATCGCCTCGGTTGTGCCGACCATTCAGTTTTCCGGTCTGTTGCAGCCAGTCTCAACGCTTGAAGGAGGCGCCCAGGTTATCGGTTCACTCTGGCCATCGTCCTACTTTTTGCACTTGAACGTCGGTGCCTTCACCAAAGGACTGGGCTGGGAGGCGCTCGCTCCTGACATTCTGGCGCTCGCCTGCTTCGGCCCGGTGTTTACCGGGATCGCAGCCCTGTTACTGCGCGCGCAGGAGACGTAAATGCGACGATTGCACAGCATTTTCTGGCTTGGTCTGAAAGAGATGATGAGCCTGCGCCGGGACTGGGTAATGATGGCTCTGCTGGCCTGGTCCTTCACATTGGCGCCCATTATGGAGGCGACCGGGGTCGCGACCTCGGTCAACAACGCATCGATTGCATTTGCGGATGAGGATAAATCACCACTTTCGCGGACGCTTGCTGCGGCTTTCTTTCGGCCAGAGTTCCAGCCTGTCGTCCAGATCGCACCGGGGTCGGGAGCCACGCAGATGGATGCAGGGCGGTTCCTTTTCGTCGTCGCCGTGCCCCCCGGATTTGAGAAGGATGTTCGCGCCGGTCGCACCCCGGAAATTCAGGTTCTGATCGACGCAACCGCGATGGAACAGGCCGGGATCGGTGCAAGCTACATCAGTAACATTTTGCACGCCGAGATCAGCCGCTTTGCGATCGGAGCAGATCTATTACCCGCGTTCCCGGTCGAGGTCATCCTGCGAAGCGCCTTTAATCCAAACCGTGACACCGTGCGTTTTGCTGGCATCGTCGCGCTGATCGGCCAAATTATGTGGCTGACCACTATTCTCACTGGTGCCGCCATGATCCGGGAGCGCGAGCACGGCACGATCGAGCACCTACTGGCAATGCCGCTCACGCCTTTTGACATTGCGATGGCCAAGATCTGGGCGAACGCCGCAGTGGTCCTGGTCGCGACGGCACTATCACTGACATTTGTGCTGCAGGGCTCACTGGGGATAAGCATCTCGGGGTCGAAAACTCTGTTTCTCCTCGGCACGGCTCTGTTTCTTTTTACTGCGACGGCATTGGGCGTCTTCCTTGCAACCCTGGCCCGCTCAATGGCGCAGTTTGCACTCTTGGTGATGCTGACGGTCTTACCAATGCTGATGCTGTCTGGAGGTGAGACACCAGTCGAAGGCCAGCCTGCCTGGCTGCAAATCGGAACTCTGATCCTTCCGTCTCGCCACTATATGTCAGCCAGCCAGGCCGTCGTCTTCAAGGGCGCCGGGATCGAGACCGTCTGGCCGGAATTCTTATGGATGGCTCTGCTGGGCACCGCACTCTTGACCACAAGTATCCTGCTATTCAGACAGTCGGTCGCGCAAGAGAATTAAGATGAATTGTTCAGTCGGGGTCGAAACACGGCGGCGCGTAGACAGCCGGGGGGGGCTGACCGGGGTTGTTTGCGGCAAAGGGCGAAATGACATTGTAAGCACTATTTCAGCAAGGCGGCCGTTCAGCATGAGCGCGGCGAATTCACAGTTTGGGCTCAAAGAGATCCGCAGACCGCAATCACCCAATGTCAACTTTGGGCGGTGATTTCAACGGATGGACGCAACACTTTAATCTTTTGGGAAATGAAATATGGAGTGTAAGTCATGGCCTATCGGAAGCGTATATTTTTCACAGAAAAGCAGAAGGCGGAGATCTGGGATCCTTGGCAGCGCGGAGAGACGGTGAGTTCGATCAGACGCCTGATTGATCGTGCGTCGTCTTCAATTGACCCGCTATTGGAGCGCACTCGCGGCATAATGCAGTCAAATAATTACCGTCTACTAACAGGCCTTGATATGAGGTCAGTTTATCAAACGAAAAGGCCTGACGCTCTTGTGAGTGCCAGGCCAAGTATCCGTAAAGAGACAGAAACCTTAGAAGAGGTAGTTTAACCCTACCTGTAGACGATGGCTTTCGTAGTTGCTGCCAAGCGAGCCGGCATAACCGCCGTAAAGAACAGATTCCCCGTTGCCACCGGAGGCCAGCTGAGTTTCAAATCCGAGCTTAATATCAACCCATTCGTCGTCTACACCCTGAACAGGCAAAACTGCACCGGGCAGGCCGGTAAACCCGCTTTGAATGGCCAAGTCACTGCCCGAGGCAAAGGTGTATTCCACCCCACCTGTAAGAGTTGTTCCGCCGCCTTGGCTCGGAAGTTGATACTCTCCGCGCACACCAACTGACCCAAGGAAAAGGTCACCGGACAAACCGTCTACGTCCAAATTCCAGATACCCGCTCCGGTTTCGGTGAAACCATCGACCGACACATCATAGTATTCGACAGATGCGGTGGGGCCCCAACGCATCGCGCCCAGGTTCTGCATGTATTCCGCCTGCAGAGCACCGAAGACCTGAGAGCCGTCAGTGCTGCCAATCGCGCGCTGCCCAAGAACATTTCTGGTCGAGTCGTAAGAGGTGTCCTGATAGCCAAACGCGGCCTTGACCAAGCCCCCGTCACCAAAGCGAAGTCGACCAAATGCTGTCAGCGATACACCGGATGCATCGATATCACCGAGACCGTTTGGCACGTCAGCACTGCCGTCCATAACACCGAGCATCACGCCCCATGATGCGTCTGGATTCACGCTCTTCTCAACACCGATAGAGAGGGAAGCAACGTCAACATCATAGCCAACAGAACTTGCGGTCGCGTCATAGCTGGCCTGACTGCCGCTAACCGACATGAGACCAGTCCAGCCATCTCCCATCTGCCAGCTATCAACACCCTGATTTCGACTCACGCTTTCGCTGCCGCCTTCTGATTGAGACGGGAGGTTGAATACGGTTTCAACCTGTCCACGAGACATTTCAAAGCCGAGGTTTGAGAATGCGGGGGCAAAGCTATAGCCAGTACTGGTCAGTGCGACACTCCGTTCAGCCGCGCTCATGGCCATCAGATCAGAGATCGCCGTCTGATACCCAGCAGCATTGCCGAGATCGTAATATGGCACGTTTGCTGCCGCATCCAGGTAGCCCGCGAGTTTGAATTCATACAGCGATCCCGCGCTGCTTACGATCGGTGCAAAACTAGGCTCCAAGCGCACCGTGAATTCGCCACCGTCGACATCTCCTACAGTCATGGTAAAGTTCAGGTTCGCGTTTCTGAGATCCTCGACAGCATCAACGGCGAACAGACCGTTTGCATTTGCAGCGGCCACGATCTCGTCCGGCACCAGGCCACCGTCAACATAGCCCAGATCAGCGACATCAACACCCAAGGTTGTCGCCAACTCGGTCAGGCGCGCATTGAGGTTTGCTGCAGTATCCAGTGTTCCGTAGGTCCAGCCGCCGTTTGCATGGTTGTTCCATGCAACAAGAGAGGCCTCGTCAGTTGGATCCGCGTTGTCGTCCCAGAAAAGACCGTCAGGCGTCATGGTGTCGTCGAGAAAAGCAGTCCCGAAGTTTGCGACATATTCGGCATTGCTCAAGGCGCCAAACTCAAGTGTGTCAACATTGGACGTCAGAGCCAGCGGAGCCCGGCCGCTGGAGAAAAATCCGATCTCGCCTTCCTGACCGCCAGCTCCAAAAAGGCCATCGGGCAGTCGGGCACCCAGCCCGATACCGGTGGCACGCTGATTGAACAGGACTGCATCGGCGGGTCTCAAGGTTCCCATCAGATTGCCGTCTACGTCAAGCAGTTGCAAGGACAGGCTTGTAATCCTGGCACCTGTAAGGTTCGAGGTCTTCCCAAAGGTGAAGTAGTCAACCGATGGATGCGTTGCGCTCGAAACGGTTCGCAGACGCATATCAAACGCCCCTCGCCCCGTGAGCTGCGTTTTGACCCGCTTTCCTGAGCCGCCCTCAGAATCGCAATACACACCCGGCTTGTTGGCCATAAAGCAGTTCGTAACGTCCCCTCGCGATGTGAGAGCAGTAAAGTCAGTAATAATCTCTTCAAAAGGATCTACGTAGATAAATCCACCAGAGCCGTCCGAAACGCGCGTTCGGGTAAACGTAACCGCCTTGCCTCCGGGTTCCAAAACCCCTTCGGCCGGGTCAGAGAAGACCAGCCCGTCTCCGCTAGTCCCGATCAAAACGTCGTCGGCCAACGAATCAGCCGAAGCCACGCTGGCCGTGAGAACCAAAAGAGCCGCAGGTGTAACCGTGCCTAGCATCCATTTTTTGCAATGTGAGTTCATTTCAGGCAGTCCCTTGTTTTCTTTTGTCAAAACGGATGGTTTTGCAGAGCTCAATTAGAATGAACAATGTATTCACATTTTGAGATGTGTCAACAAATGCCAGTTTTTAAAACATATGCACCACCGCATGTGTCTTTTGGGGCTCTGTTGGCAGTGTGCGACAAAATGCCTTGGCTGGAAAATGCAATGCCTCAGAGTTCGTTTTTATCCGGCAAACCGCAAAAATATTCAAATACCACAGCTTGAGGTTCTCCCCATAACTTTTAGCGCAGGCTTTGGAGGCGCGTTCGAAGATCTGCGTGGCTGCAGACTGCGAGGATATCGCATCGCCTGGGCAGTCGCATTGCAAAGAGCATGAAGCTGCGCGCAAGGCCGAGCTGAAGGCGCGGCGGGATAACCGGCGTCGCAATGCGCCATACTGTAGGTGTCTAAATCTGCAAGAGAGAGGAGCCATTCGATGCAAGTTACCACAATTGGCCTCAACTTATTGCCCGCAAAGCAGAAAGGGACTTTGTTTGCGGGAGCTATCCAAACAAGGTGCTTGTTACGGTTGCGCGACCCTACTCTCGTAACAACGAAAGCCGCCTTTCCAGCCCACCACCCAAACAACTTCGAAGGGAATTCGCTTGCCTAGATTTAAGGTGGCGATTGGCGCATGATGGCCGGAAACTAAGCATGGATGGTGATAAGCTACCGGTTGATAGACCATGCCCCAATTCTATCATGTGGCCCATATGAAGCTAATCGAATTCAACCAGTGGAGAGAGACATGACAAGGAAAATTGAGCGAATTCTAATATCAACGACGCTCGCGGCCACGGCGACGGCTCTCAGTTTACTACCAATGTCGGCCGCCGCGCAGCAGAGCACCATCTATCACACGGACAAGGACACCTTAGAAAGAGCCCATCCAACGCAGCGCCCTTATTCGCCTTGGGTGGACCGAAATTTTCCCCAACGGCCCTTATTTGGCGATACGCATCTGCACACCTCCCTGTCGTTCGACGCGGTCTCGTTTGGTACGAAGCTGGTGTGCGTCGGCAGAGTTTTTGGGTCCAAAGGGGGCCTAAACTAAGAGAGCGTTTGGCTCATCTGGTTGGTTTGATTATGCGGCGCGTTGCCTGTGATGCAAGCGGCGCGCTTCGAGCGTCTTTCGTTTGATCCTTTCTCGCTGTTGTAGAATAGCTTTGTCCCGTCCGAAGTAGACGTCGGCAGGTGTGACGTTGTTCAGGCTCTCGTGGTAGCGCTGGTGATTATAGTGGTCTACGAAGGCTTCGATCTGAGCTTCGAGATCGCCGGGTAAGAAGTAGTTTTCCAGCAGGATGCGGTTCTTCAATGTTTGATGCCATCGCTCGATCTTGCCCTGTGTCTGGGGATGATATGGCGCTCCGCGTGAGTGCTTCATGCCTTTGTCCTGCAACCAATCAGCCAGATCGCCCGAGACGTAACTTGAACCGTTATCGCTGAGCAGGCGTGGCTTGTGGATGACGTGAACCTGGTCACAATCTGATGCCTGCAATGCCAAGTCCAGCGTGTCAGTCACGTCTGCAGCTCTCATGTTTGTGCAGAGTTTCCACGAGATGATGTAGCGGCTGTAATCGTCGAGTATGGTGCTGAGGTAGAACCACCCCCAGCCCAAAACCTTGAGGTAGGTAAAGTCGGTCTGCCAAAGCTGATTGATGGCAGTGGTTTTGTCTTTGAACTCGCTTGCCGCCTTGATCACGATGAAGGCCGGGCTGGTGATCAGGTCATGGGCTTTGAGTATCCGATATATTGAAGCCTCTGATACAAAATAGCTTTCCTGATCGGTGAAAGAAACCGCCAGCTCCCTTGGTGACAGTTCCGTTTCCTGTAACGCCAGTTTGACAACCTTGCGCCGCACCTCGTCAGGGATACGGTTCCAGACATGCTTTGGCTTGGGAGATTGATCCTGTAGGCCAGCCTCGCCACGTTGCAAATAACGATCATACCAACGGTAGAATGTGGTGCGGGGAATGCCGAGTTTGGCCAGTGTCAGGCGTGCTGACAGATGTGATCCTTCGACCAACCGAATGATTTCAAGCTTCTCAGATGCAGGATATCTCATTCGTGGTCGCCCCCACCGTCGAACATGCTTTTTTTGAGCAAGCGAAGTTCGAGCGTTTGTTCCGCCACTACTTCCTTCAGATCACGGGCTTCGCGGCGCAGATCTTTGACCTCGTCAGTTGTAGCAGCACGGGCAGTATCGCCCGCCAACCGCTTTTTCCCGGCTTCCATGAAGTCCTTCGACCATTTGTAGTAAACGCCCTGGGAAATCCCCTCTCTGCGACACAGTTCAGAAATGCTGTCCTCGCCACGCAGACCGTCCAGAACGATCCTGATCTTTTCTTCGGATGAATAGTGCTTGCGCGTGGCCCGCTTGATGTCTTTGACGATCTTCTCGCCAGGGCTTTTGCGTGATCCTGTTGTCGTTCTCATCGTCCACTCCTCAGTGGTTACGATGAGCCAAGAACTCTCTCTTATCAAATACGGCTATTTGGACCCATAAGCGCTGACGTCAGACAGAACCCGGAGCCAGGGTGGCCCTGGTGGGGGCCTATGCCATTGGCGGCTGGTCTGCCTATTGGTTTCTGGATCGTTTGTCTGGCTTTTAAAGCGCTCCATACTGGGAACAAAAACGGGTTCTTCAAAGGCCCGTTTTCATTTTGAACGGGTGCAACCCTAGCCAGTATTTTATGTGCAAAAATGACGACGTATAACTTGATGCCTGTGACATAGTTTAGCTTTGCAAAGGCTGCTGGGTAGAGGGAAGAGGTCCCAATGAATAATTACGCAATATTTACGCAGATGCGAACCTAAGTTTTTGTAAGGCATATAGTATATGTTGCCGTTTGTGGCACCATCTCAATCTGATATTATATTGATATATAATAATAAAAGGCGTCTTTGCCCTTTTCCACCCCCGAATTGTCCACCTTCAAATGAATGACGCATAGTTTCAGCAGGTGCGCACCTCGGGTTTGGAGCTAGCGTCTTTTGGGACGTCCAACGGTTGTGCAGGTAACATGACCCGTGCGGTTAATCTGGTGCTGGGCTCTGATCTGAACGGGCGAGCGATGCGCAAGGCTCTGCGCGGCGTTGGTGCCTATGGTGATGCCTTGGGGGCCTCGCTCGATGCTGGGGATCCACCTCTGCCATCCCCCTCTTTAGCGCATGGTCGCTCCCATCAGGCCAGGGCGGAGGGTGATCTGAATCAATTGCCTTGTCGGCAATTGCGGTATCGTAAGGCCACCTTTGCATAGTTCGGAGAGATGACATGACCCGATCCAATCCTCATACAATTGGTTTAGATGAAGTAAATCGCTCTGATACCGGTCTTGTCGGGGGCAAGAATGCGTCTTTGGGAGAGATGATTCGCGCGCTTGGCTCAAAGGGGATCCATGTTCCGCCGGGCTTTGCCACCACTGCCGATGCCTACCGCAGCTATCTGTCCTTTAACGGGCTGGATGACAGGATTTCCGCGGAACTGGAGGCGCTGGCTACCGAACGGACGACATTGCAGCACGCTGGAGAGACGATCCGCGCCCTGATCTTGGGCGGGGACTGGCCCGCCAAGACGGCAGAGGAAATTCTTGCCCACTATCGCAGGCTCGGCCAGAGCGCGGGAGATCAGAACTGCCCAGTGGCCGTTCGCTCAAGCGCAACAGCAGAAGACCTTCCGGAGGCCAGCTTTGCCGGACAGCAGGAGACCTATCTGAACATCACCGGCGGCCAGGCTCTCCTGGTGGCCTGCAAGAAATGCTATGCGTCGCTATTTACCGACCGGGCGATCTCCTACCGCCAGATCCATGGTTTCGACC
This sequence comes from Phaeobacter sp. SH40, assembly GCA_965641885.1. Classification (GTDB taxonomy): domain Bacteria; phylum Pseudomonadota; class Alphaproteobacteria; order Rhodobacterales; family Rhodobacteraceae; genus Pseudophaeobacter. The sequence goes on from OZ282574.1 coordinate 2,683,734, forward strand.
ACATGCAGGTGGCCCTGTCGGTGGGTGTTCAGCAGATGGTGCGCGCCGATACCGGCGGGGCGGGTGTGATGTTCTCGATTGATACGGAGTCCGGGTTTCCCGACGCGGTTCTGATCAACGCTGCCTGGGGTTTGGGCGAGAATGTCGTGCAAGGTGCCGTGGACCCCGACGAATTCCAAGTCTTCACACCATTCCTGGAAACCCCCGGTCTGTCACCGATTTTGGAAAAAAGACTGGGAGACAAAGCCGTCAAAATGATCCTCGACTGCGACGGCAGTACGCGCAATGTCCCCACTTCCACGGCTGAACGCGCGCAATTCGTCCTAAGTGACGATGAAATCCTGACACTGGCAAGATATGCCAAGGTGATCGAAGACCACTATGGCCAGCCCATGGACATGGAATGGGCCCGCGACGGGGTGACTGGAAGGATCTATATCGTACAGGCCCGGCCTGAAACCGTTCAGTCCCGCCTCAGTCCGGGCGCGCTGAGATCCTATTCAGTGAAGGATCCGGGACCTGCGCTGCTGACCGGACTGAGTGTCGGTAGTGCCGCTGTCGCCGGCCGCGTCTGCATGATCGAAAACGCGGCCGATATCGACCAGTTCGTTGACGGATCAATTCTTGTGACCGGCACCACCGATCCCGACTGGATGCCGATCATGAAAAGGGCAGCCGCCATCGTGACCGACCACGGCGGCCGCACCTCTCATGCTGCTATCATCAGCCGGGAACTGGGCCTGCCCGCCATTGTCGGTTGTGGCAACGCCACGCAGATCCTGCATGATCAGCAGGATGTTACCGTTTCCTGCGCGGGCGGCGAAGACGGCGTGGTGACCGAAGGGGTGTCGCAGGTTTCGGTCACCGAAGAGACCCTTGAAGATCTGCCGCGCCCCCACACACAGGTGATGCTCAACCTCGCAAACCCTGGCGCGGCTCTGCGCTGGTGGCGACTGCCGGTGGATGGAGTCGGTCTGGCGCGGATGGAATTTGTCATCGGTAACACGGTGCGCGTCCACCCGATGGCGCTGGCCCGGTTCGACCGCGTCACAGACCCGGAAACGCGGGCACAGATCGAACAGCTTACTGAGGGCTACAGCCCCAAGAGCGCGTATTTCGTGGAGCGTCTGGCCCGTGGCCTGTCACGGATTGCCGCCTTCTGCTACCCAAAGCCGGTGGTGATCCGGATGAGCGATTTCAAAACCAACGAATATGCCGACCTGCTCGGGGGGCGGGACTTTGAGCCCGCCGAAGAGAATCCGATGATCGGATTCCGCGGTGCCTCCCGCTATTATTCAGAGAAATACCGGGACGGATTTGCACTGGAATGCCAGGCGATTGCGCGGCTTCGCAGGCAGATGGGATTTAAAAATGTGATCGTGATGATCCCCTTTTGCCGGACCCCGGAAGAGGCCGACCGGGTTCTGGAGGTGATGGCGGAACATGGGCTTAAGCGCGGTCAGGACGGGCTCAAGGTCTATGTGATGTGCGAAATCCCCTCCAACGTGCTGCGCGCGGCGGAGTTTGCCGAGAGGTTCGACGGGTTCTCCATCGGATCGAACGATCTTACGCAGCTGACGCTGGGCATCGACCGGGATTCTGAAGCGCTGGCAGAGCTGTTCCGCGAAGATGACCCCGCAGTGCTATGGATGATCGAAACAGTCATCCGCGAGGCGCACAAGGCCGGGGCCACGGTGGGGTTCTGCGGCCAGGCTCCCAGCAATGACCCGGCCTACGCCCGTCGCCTAGTCGGTTTCGGCATCGACAGTATTTCGGTCACGCCTGACAGTTTCGTGCAGGTCCTTCGCAATGTAGCAGAGGCCGAAGCCGACTAGACCCTCTCGACCGCGCATTGCTCCAGCTGCGCACGGACGGCATCGGCCTCGAACAGGGCCGTGCCCTCGGTCTGTACCGTCGCGCTTGCTGCCGCAACGCCCCAGCGCAGCGCCTGATCGGGCGGCAGGTCCTGCGACAGGGCAAAGGTCAGCGCGCCGGTAAAGGCGTCCCCTGCCCCGATCTTGCTGCGCACCGGAACCTCTGGCGCCCTGCAAAAAGACCTCTGCTTTCCCGCGACCAGGATTGAGCCTTCGGCTCCGCGCCCTCCGGCCACGATATTGGCCACACCACGCGCGATCAGTTCTTCGGCATAGGCAAGACTGTCCTCAACGGTCTTTAGCCTGCGTCCGGCCGACAGTTCCGCCTCGCGCTGATCCAGGCGCAACAGGTGCACCGGCCAAGAGGGCGCGGTGATCAGCTGCAACAGCGCGGCCTTCGAGGTATCGACCACTAACCTTTCCGTCCGCAGCGCAATCGCCGCCAGAATCTGCTGCGGAAAATCATCGGGCAGACCCGGCGTGACGCCGCCGCTCAGAACCACATAGCCATCCGCAGGCGCGGCAGAAGCAATCGCGCTCAGAAGGCGATCGCTGTCGGCGCCACTCATCGGCTCGCCGGGAACGCTGAACCGGAACTGCTCGCCGGTTGTCGTATCTGTCACGGCAAAGCTCTGGCGTGTTTCCCCCCCGGCCCGGACGGCCTGCACCGGGACGTCTTCATCCGCCAGAAGCTGCAGCAGCCGTTCACCCATGGCGCCGCCCACCGCCACCAGCGCTGTGACATTGCCACCAAGCTTGCGGATCGCCCGGGCCACATTGACGCCACCGCCCCCCGGATCGATCCGCGGGGTGGCGCAATACAGCTTGGGCCCCGCGACCACCCGTTCGATCGAGGTCGCAAGGTCAACGGCGGGGTTTAGTGTGATGGTCAGGATCTCGGACATCGGTTCATTCTCCTTGCTGAAAGTGCTTGTGTCCACTGCGCCAAAGGCCGGACGCGGCACCGTCAGTCCTTCTTCAGGATCATTGCCAACCGCAGAACGGCCGCAAGGATGGACTGCGCCAGCACCGGCGACTGACGGGGCGCGCTCCGAATTCAAAAGAATCCGCGCAACAAGACCGTCCTGCCTCTAAGTTGTGGGCTCTGGGAAATCGCATCCAAAGCCAACCAGATCTGCGAACAACTCTTCTAACTTTTGGATGTCTGCATCTGGTAATGGATCGCTTGAGATGGAGGCGATATTGCTGTGTAGATGACCAAGATCCCCCGTCCCGAACAAGATCACATCGCAAAAACCTTTGTGGCGCACATAGCGGTAAGCCGCATCGATAAGCGTCGCTGCCCCTTGCGGATGCAGCAGGAAATCCAGCGGATTGTCTGTATCTGCCATCCAACTAGGAAGCTCCCCCGCCTCTACCCGCGTTTTCACATCCCGCTGCAATCGCCCCGGAATGCTAAAGACCGCGCGCACAGCGAACATGATCACCGTGCCGATACCTCTATCATGGGCCGTCGGCAAGATGTGGCGCGCAGCATGTTGGTTCATCATGTTGTAAGCGATAGCGATTGCGTCAAAATCAGTCGCGTCAATCGCACGGGTGAGCATACCGTGGGATAGGTCACGCGGCGAGGATTCAGTGATCCCGATGTGGCGGATTTTGCCTTTATCACGTTCCCGCAGCAAGGTTGGCATCACTTGGTCCAACACCAGATCATATTCACGACCGACCACCGCATGCAGATTAAAGACATCGATGTAATCGGTGCGTAATTCACGTAGGGAGTGATCAACAGCGGAGACAGCCTCTGCTTCAGACAAAACGTTCTGCCCACGCGCACCTTTGAACTTAGAGGAAATAACCACCTGATCGCGCGGGATATGTTCAAGGGCTTTCCCTATGATCGGTTCGGTGCCGTAGACTTGCGCCGTATCAAAGAAATTCACACCAGCATCAAACGCCGCGCGCACGATATCAGCGCTATGATCTATTGATTTACCAGCCGATTGACCCAACCGGCTGGAGCCACCGCATCCCAAGCCAGCAACGCTGACTTGGAGACTGGTTTTCCCAAAAGGAATTCTGTCCATTTTGCGCCGCGCCCTTAGACGAGATCGATGGGCAAAAGCGCGTCAGGTACGTTTTGATAGCAAACCGGACGCAAGAAGCGGCGGATCGACAACGTACCAACAGAGGTCGCACCAAAGTTGGTCGAGGCAGGATAAGGCCCGCCATGAACCATCGTATCGCTTACTTCAACGCCTGTTGGGAAGCCGTTGACCAGCACGCGGCCCGCTTTGCGCTCAAGGATCGGCATCAAGTTACGCGCGCTGTCGGTGTCTGCGTCGTCCATCTGCAACGTGCAAGTAAGCTGACCTACGAAAGACTTCGCGACTGCTGTGCGCTCGGCGTCATCTTTCACGCGAACGATAATGCCCAACGGGCCAAAGACTTCTTCGGATAGCGCTTCATTGGCCAGCCAGTTTTCACCGCTTGTACTGAACAGATACGGCGTTGCCGTACGGCCGGAACATGTGCTTGAATGCAGCGCATCAACGCCGCTCACACCAGCAACTTCTTCAGCGCCAGATTGATAGGCAGAGGCGATGCCGTCTGTCAGCATCACTTGGCCAGCGACATCGCCCAGTGCAGCGACGGCCGCGCTCGCGAATGCATCTGCTTCAGCGCCGTCTTGAACAATTGCAAGGCCGGGGTTCGTACAGAACTGACCTGCGCCCATGGTGAGTGATCCCGCCCAACCAGTGCCGATTTGAGTGCCGCGATCTTTTAAGGCGCTCTCGAGGATGAACATCGGGTTAACCGAACCGAGCTCACCAAAGAACGGGATCGGCTCTGGACGCGCAGCGCAAAGATCAAACAACGCACGACCTCCTGCGAGCGAGCCTGTAAAGCCAACCGCCTTGATCAATGGATGCTGCACTACGGCAGTACCAACAGCGCGATTTCCACCTTGAATTTGGCTGAACACACCGGGTGCAATACCGCAGTCTTTGATCGCGGCTTCAATCGCTTGAGCCACGATATCTGACACACCCGGGTGCGCAGAGTGACCCTTGACGACAACAGGGCAACCTGCTGCGAGCGCGGCAGCCGTGTCGCCGCCTGCCGTTGAAAATGCGAGCGGAAAGTTCGAAGCGCCAAAGACAGCCACGGGACCAATGGGGCGTTGCACCATCTTGAGGTCAGGACGTGGCAGCGGTGCGCGATCAGGCAAAGCACCATCGTGACGGCGATCCAGATAGTCCGCAGCTTCGATATGATCAGCGAAGAGCCGCAGCTGACCAATGGTGCGTCCGCGCTCGCCCTGAAGACGCGCTTCTGGCAGGCCCGTTTCCTTGACGCCCATCGCCGTGATATCATTGCCGCGCGCATCGATATGATTTGCAATAGAGCGCAAGAACGTCGCGCGTTCGGCGCGCGTGCTATAGCCGTAGCTTTCAAACGCGTCCTCGGCCGCTTTTGCAGCGCGATCCACTAGCGCGACAGTGCCCACTGCGAAACTATCAGCCTCGCCGTTCACTGGGGAGTTTGAGAAGGTACTTTCGCCATCGACCCATTCGCCAGCGATCAAGTGTTTACCTTTAAGCATGCCGTATCTCCTCACTCGCCCGTCGGGATTTCGCCCGTAATTTTAGGAACATGGTAGCCTTTTTGGACGGCGTCGCGCGCCAGAAGGCGTTGATACCACGCACGTACATTTGGGAACTGGCTGAGGTCCGCCTTGTGCCACTCATAACGAGAAACCCAGGGCCAGCACGCCATATCTACGATGGAATATTCGTCGCAAATGAATTCGCGCCCTTCGAGACGGCGATCCAGCACGCCATAGAGGCGCGTCACTTCCGCTTTGAGGCGTTCTTCAGCGAATGGCGCTTCACCGGGATTAAAATGCAAATAGGCGTGGGCCTGACCACAAATCGGACCCAAACCGGCCATCTGCCACATTAGCCATTCCATAGCTTCGGTGCGTTTCGCGCCATCTTTGGGTAAGAATTTTCCATACTTATCAGCGAGATAGATCATAGTTGCGCCAGATTCCATTACCGACTGGCCCGTATCCTGATCAACGATAACAGGGATCTTGTTGTTCGGGCCAATTTGCAGGAACTCAGGTTCGCGCTGCATGCCTTTGGAAAATTCAATCGGATGCACGTTGTATTCGACACCAAGCTCTTCGAGCATGATGGAGACTTTGCGTCCGTTCGGCGTGGTCCATGTATAAAGATCAATCATTGAAGTCTCTCGTGATTAGTTAGAAGGGTTGGCCATATCGAGCGCTAGATCTTCGACGCCCCAAGGGCTGAACGAGGCTGGGATCAGGATTTTGTTTTCTTGAGCAATCTGCAGCTCGCGCACTTTCGGAATGTATGCGAGCCAACGCGGATCAGCGCCCAGTTTGGCGCGCCGCTGTTCACGTTCGGCGTAGTCTTTGTAGGCCCACATATGCACGATCTGGTGCAAGGCACCAATGTCGCTTGAGAAATACCCGACCATACGGCCAAGGATTTCGCGCTGCACGGCCATGCCTTCGGCCTCATAAAGCGCAAGGTATTTTGGGGCAGCGCCGATTTGCAGCGTATAAGTACGTTGTTCCACGATCATAATCTAGGTCTTCCTTGTCAGTGCGGCGTGGCCTTGTGCAGTCGCTTGTGCAAGGGTTTGAGTCGGTGTCAATGCTTGCGTATCGACGACCAATTCAATCAAATAGCCACCTTTCGCCGCACGTGCACGCCCCAAGGCCGCTGGGAAATCTTCGGTATTTGTTATCCTTTCACCGCCAATTCCGAACGAGCCTGCATAGGCTACGAAATCAGGGTTAAACAGGTCCGTCGCGATCTTACGATCTGGGTGATGGCGTTCCTGATGCATGCGGATTGTGCCCAGCATGCCATTGTTCACCACCAGATAGATTACATCCAGATCATAAAGTCGCGCCGTCGCCATTTCCTGCGCACACATCATGAAACACCCATCGCCTGAAAAGCTGATCACAGGTTGATCTGGCGAGGCAACTTTGGAGGCCACAGCCGCTGGCACACCATAACCCATGGAACCACTGGTTGGTGCAAGTTGGGTGCGATAGGCGCGGTGGCGGTGGAAGCGATGCGGCCAAACAGTATAGTTGCCAGCGCCATTGGTGATCACCGTATCGTTTGGCATCACCTCAGTGATATGCGCGACGACTTCACCCATGTTCAGATCACCCGGAACGTCTGTTGGCTTTAGGAAGGCCTCGTAGTCCGCACGTTGCTCGGAAATCCAGGATGCCCAACGAGATTTTCCATCGCCATCTTGCATCGCGGCAGCAGCGCTAAAAAAGGCAGCAGCGCTGGATTGGATCGACTGGGTCGGATTATAGACATGTCCTAAATCTTCCGCACCCGGATGGATGTGAACAAAATCCATTTGCGGGTCAGGAATGTTGATTAAGGAATACCCTTGCGTCGTCATTTCCCCCAAGCGCGAACCAAGGACAATCAACAGATCGACTTCTTCTGCAATCCGTTTGCGCAAGTTTGGCAAAGGCGCGATGCCTAAAACACCGACGTAGTTGGGATGATCGTTGTCGACATAGTCCTGACAACGGAAACTTGACGCAACGGGTAGGCCAGTGCGCTCGGCAAAGGTAATAGCGGCGCGCGCCACATCGGCGCTCCATCCCGGACCACCTACCAAGAGCAAAGGCTTCTTTGCCTTGGCAAGTCGCGCTTCGAGATCGGCGATATCAAAAGGATGCGGCGCTGGTTCGGCGCCACGTGTCGGCGTAAGGTCAGCGACCTCGGCCATCTCTTGCAGCATGTCTTCTGGTAAAGCCAGAACAACGGGACCCGGGCGACCTCCTAAGGCCGTTTTCCATGCACGGGAAAGATATTCGGGGATGCGCGCGGGATCGTTGATTTCTGCAACCCATTTTGTCATTTCCCCAAACACACGGCGGTAATCCATTTCCTGAAACGCTTCGCGGTCTACCATGGAACGGCCCACCTGCCCGATCAAAACGATCATCGGTGTGCTGTCCTGAAACGCCGTGTGAATACCGTTCGATGCATTGGTCGCACCGGGGCCACGCGTTACCGCGCAAATGCCTGGTTTACCCGTCATCTTGGCATAGGCATCCGCCATGTTCGCAGCTGCACCTTCCTGACGGCACACAATCGTTTGGATCGCACCTTCATGGTCGTGCAGACCGTCTAGAAGGTCCAGAAAGCTCTCACCCGGAACGCAAAAAACGGCTTCTGCGCCAAGAATTTTCAGCTGATCCGCCAGAATATGTCCACCTGGACGAGGCTTTAGCTGTGTCATTTTCAAAACCTTTCCAATCGATCAAATACTAGCAATCATGCCGCCATCAACGCGTGTCATTTGACCTGTCACATAGCCTGCTGGAACGCTCATCAGGAATGCCGCAACATTGGCAAACTCTTCTGGCTGGCCGTAACGTTTGGCTGGCAGTGAGGCTGCGATTTGAACGCGGACCTCGTCCACAGTTTTGCCTTCGCGTTTGGCACGTGCAGTGTCCAACTGGCCGACACGCAGTGTGTCGATTTTGCCCGGCAGGATCATGTTGACGGTAACGCCATCGCCAGCGACTTCGGCCGCGAGCGTTTTACAAAATCCAGCCATCGCGCCGCGAATTGTGTTGGAAACCGCGAGGTTCGGGATCGGCTGGATCACGCCAGAGGAACCAATCGCCAAGATGCGTCCCCATTTACGCTCGCGCATGCCTTCAACGGCAGCTTCGGTCACTTGGATCAAGCTGAACAAAAGGCTCTGCGCCGACGTTGTCCAGGTCTCTTGGCTCACACCGAGGGCTGGGGATGGCGGTGGGCCACCCGCGTTGTTGAGCAAAATGTCCGGCTTATACTCACTGCGGATGCGCGTGCAAAATGCAGTGACCGCAGCTGTGTCCGTCAAATCAAGCGCATCCGTGCGTACAGTCACACCATGTTCAGCGCGAAGAGTTGCAGCAACCTCTTCAAGCGTTTCAGGGCGGCGTGAAGATAGGATAAGGTTCGCGCCTTCTGCCGCAAGGCGCTGTGCGATTGCGAGGCCAAGGCCCTGTGAGCCGCCCATGATGAGCGCTGTTTTGCCCTTTAATCCGAGGTCCATAATGTGTCTCCTGTTGACGTGTCGTTGTTCAGTTGGCTGCGTTTGGCTCTCTGACAATCATGAAAATTTGTACGATACCTGTGAGCGCCATGACGACGGCAATTGCAGGTCGAATGACGCCGGGCATCATGAAAACTGGCAGAGCCAGAACGATCATGAGGATCGGTACGAAATAGCGTGCCCATTGCGCGAGGCCGCGTAGTTTTTGATAAGATGGGAACGCGATCGAAAAGATGCTGAGCAGAATGAAGAACAGTGCCCATGGCCGTGATAGGAACACGTCCAACCCATCGCCGCGCGCAAAGACTTGGCTAAGGCGCGTTTCCGCGATTTGCCCCAAGACAACACCAAGTACGATTGGAACAATCGGGAAGCCAAGCGCGCGCATGATGAATCCGAGCACACCGAAGATGAACAGAGTCCACATGTCATAGCCAATGTTGTTCAGTGCAAAGATGCCCAGCGCGCAGTAGAACAAGATTACAGCGGTCAGCATATACATCTTGACGCGTGTCACCAAAACGAAGCCGCGCAATGTCAGTGATTGCAGACCCAGCATCATAAAGTTCGCTACGAAAAACGCGAGGAAGATGGAATAAGCAATCGTCGGTTCATCCGAGATGAAAGACGGGCTCGGGATCACATCGTGCACCAAGAGCGCGCCTAGCATGATCGCCGTCATGATGTCGCCCGGCAAACCCAGCGCCATCATCACAATTAGAGCACCACCAGCCGTGGCATTGTTTGCCGCTTCTGGTGCGATGATGCCATCGACTGCTCCTTTGCCGAATTCCTCAGGGTTCTTTGAGGATTTCTTGGCCTGGTCATAGGCAAGGATGTTTGAAATCGTGCTGCCCGCTGCGGGCAGAACGCCGACGAAAACGCCAAGTAGCGATGAACGTATAACGTTGCCATAGCTCTTTAGAACGACCTTCGCCGAATGGATATAATCGATACGAACCACGTTGGTTTGCGCATCGCCACCCAGCTTTTGACTGGCGCTGGATGGATCACGCACATCGTTGAGTAAACGACTGAACGCAAACAAGCCAACCAAGACAGGCAAGAAAGCAAAGCCACGCGTCGCTTGATCAACCCCAAAGGTGAAGCGCGGCAAACCGAACACAACATCACTGCCGATTGTTGCTATCAATAGGCCAAGCAGACCACCAATAAGGCCCTTGAGCATCTGATCGCCAGCTAGGCTTGCTGTGACTGTCAGAGCGAAAATAACGAGGGCAAAGAAATCAACAGGCTGAAATTCAAGACCGATCTGCGCCAGTTGCGGCGCAATAAGCATTAGAACCACGGAGGCAATGATGCCGCCAAAGAACGATGACCAAACCCCAATACCCAGTGCGAGGCCAGGCTTGCCAGCTTTCGCCATTGGGTAGCCGTCGAATGTCGTGGCGACAGAGGATGGCGTGCCGGGGATGCCTGTCAGAATGCCTGACATCAAACCGCCAGACAGACCGCCGACATAGACGGCGATCATTGTCGCAAGGCCCTGCACAGGCGACATGGCAAAGGTGAATGGCAGAACCAGAACAACCGCCATTGCGATTGTGAAGCCGGGGATAGCGCCAGCCAACAGGCCAACGAGCGTGCCGATCATCATCAGCGCCATTGTGGTTAGCGTAAAGAGCTCAGGCCCTGCGAGTGCGATGTTACCAAATAGTTCCATGACCTTAGTACACTCTCAGCAAGATGCCTTCGGGCAGGAAAACGCCCAAAGCTTGAGTAAAGATAAGCCACATTCCCACAACGAAGATCAGCGTAACGATGCCATGTTGGATCAATTTCTGCCGTGTCCACCCGCCCAAGAAGTTGAGCGTCAGGAACACATAAGCCAAGCCGCCAAGCAGCATGCCCGTGATAGGCATGGTGAGCAGGAATACGAAGAACAGAACGAAACAAACAATCGGGTTCTTATAGTAGGTGAACCATTCTGGCAGCGACTTGCGCACAACGCCTGTCTCAACGGCCTTCTGCGCGTTCACCAACATCAACACTGACAGTAATGCCAATGGTGCAAGTATCATGCGGGGCCAAAGCGTTGCGGGCATTTGCCCAAACATCGCGGGTTCCATGCGAAGCGTATCCGCAAAGACCACACCGCAAATAGCCAATAGGCAAAGCGCAGTGATTGTATCTTGATTGATTTTCATGGGTCAGTTCCGTGGCGGCGAGATCAACACGCAGATGAAAGGTAGCAAAGCAGGGACGCGGAGATGCGCCCCTGCTCCAATGAGGCGCTTACTGGAAGCGGCCCATTCTTAGTGCTTTCGCCGCATCTACGAAGGATGCAGACGTTTCTTCCCACCAAGAGCGGTAGTCTTCAGGTCCAAGGTAAACAACCGATGTCCCTTTTTTAGCCTGCTCGGAAACGAACGTCTCGTCTTGGGTCGGCATCTTAAAGACTTCAGCCCAATAGTTGACGATTTCTGGCGGTGTGCCCTTTGGCAACATAACGCCGCGCGTGAGCGAGAAGTTCATGTCAACACCAAGTTCCTTCAGCGTTGGAACGTCAGGGATCAAATAGCTACGCTCTTCTGCGGCAATCGCGAGGGCTTTCAACTTGCCTTCGCCTTCACCGCGTTGTGTACGCGCAGCGGCCATGTTGATACCGCCCAGATCGATGGTACCGTTCAAGAGACCGGTAATACGACCCGCTGTACCACCTTGGAATGGAACATAGGCAAAGTCTGTGCCTGTCTTCGATCCAAGAATGATCCATAAGAAGTGGCTCGTTGCGCCCATAGAAACGCCAGTCGGGATTTCGCCCGGACGCGCTTTTGCATCAGTAAGCATGCTTTCGAGATCGGTATAGTCCGTGTGACCGCCCGCACCGATAATTTCTGGCGTATCGGTCAGCATTGCAACGGGCTCAAAGCCATCCCAGTTAAAGTCCGTGACACCATTGATGTAGTTCACAGGCAAGTGCTGGTGGATTGCGAATAATGTGCAGCCATCGGGCTTGGCAGCATGCGCTTCTTTCGCACCAAGACCACCGCCCTGACCAGGCATTGTCACAACTTTGATTTTCACTGGCGCGTCAGAATTCTGAATCGCTTGCTCGAAAATGCCAAAGATGACGCTTGTGCCGCCACCTGGGCCCCAAGGAACAATCAGCTGAGCTGTGCTGCAAGGCATCTCTTGCGCGCTTACAGGCGCTGCAAGCATGCCAACGCCGATTGCCAATGCAGATGCGCAGGCCTTCATACGATCATATGTTAATTTCATTTAGCCTCTCCTCCCAATTGATGGCTGTCGAAACCAGAAATCTCTCGACAATCCGCGCCATCGCCTCCTCACTTGCGATGACAGGTTGCGAGCTCAGGCTATCTCTTGTAAAAAACAATACATCAATTTTGGGATCTTTGTCCCATGTGAGGGACAATGATAGATACAGAGCTTCTTTCGGATATGGCGACATTCGCCGCTGTCGTAGACAATGATGGGTTTTCCAAAGCCGCAGATGCGTTGAATATGTCCAAATCCAGCGTCTCTCGACGAGTGGCTGCATTGGAAAAACGCTTGGCAATAAAGTTGATGAATCGCACGACCCGCAGCTTAACCCTGACGGAGAGCGGCCGACTCTACTATGATTACTGCGCTCAGCTGGTCTCCAATGCCGAGGAAGCCGACGCAGCTGTAAAACATATGCAATCTGTTCCCAGCGGTACGCTCAATCTCAGCCTGCCAGAGACCTTGGGGCGTGCATCTATTCTACCATTGCTGCCCATTTTTCTAAAACAACACCCAGATATCCGCCTCAACCTAACGATTACGAGCCGCAAAGTGGATCTCGGGGAAGAGCGCATCGATGTCGCGGTGCGCAAAGGCGTGATCGAAGACGATTCGTTAATGGCCGTACCTTTGGGATCATCTACTCAACTGCTCTACGCGAGCACGGCATTCCTGGACGAGATTCCACCGCTAAAAACGGAGCATGACCTAGCTAATCACCCCTATTTGACCAGCCAAATCTCGGCAGGACCTTTGGTGGTGCAACTGTGGCGCGGCTTGATGGAAACCCATGTAAAGGTGGAACCACGCCTTGCGGTCAAAGACCATGAGGCGTTGCTCAAAATGACGCTTGCGGGTTTGGGCATTGCGTTACTACCCGTCTGGATGGCCAAACGCTATGAAGACACAGGCGAGTTGCGCCAGGTTCTCCCTGAGCTCACAGGTCCGTCCGTTGATTTCAATATCGTCTACCAGCCCCATCGCGGCTTTTCACCTGTAGTCAGAGCGTTCGTCGAATTTCTGCCCAAGCAATTGGCAGATGTGGGACCGAGCATTGGAAATTGAGGCATTCCGGCGAACCCTAGGTGTTTGATCCCATGGTTTGATGGTGCGATCTTTTCTTTGGAGGGAAGGAAGCATTATGGGGCAAGTTCGTCATAGGAGCGCCACGACCACGCACGCCGTCAGAGCTGCAAATGGCATTGAGCATCGCCTCTGGTGATCACCCAATCGATCGGCTGCGCGCGGGCAATCATGCTTTCAACAATCGTGTCAGCCAGCTCGCGATCGGTCCAGCGGTGCATTTCATCACGCGCCAGAAAGCTTGGATTGATCCCATCCGAGGAATCACCGTCACGGCTGGCCCCCATAACCCAAGCGCGCCGCATCAACCGGGCTAAGACCGAACAAAGCCGCGTCCCGCCGCATCGCCGTCATGGCCGTTTCCTGCAGTGTCAGGGCTGGATGCTTGCGTTTCTGGTTGCCGTTGGGCCCCTCGCCAGTGTCATAAAACAGGCCTTCCATCGCAACGGCATTGGTCGAGGTGATGAAGTTTGACACGGCGGCGCAGTAGCTGGCGAACTGGTATTTCTAGAGCAGTTCCATGCGCGCTTTCTTTACCAGCTCTGGCACCAGCTCGTCCCAGACGTCACGCGCAAGATCGTCCAGGAAGTCAGGAGCCACCGGGGTCTCTTTTTGAATACTGCCCTTCATCGGGATCACGTTTTGCAGATCTGGTTTGCGTCCTTTCATCCTTCAGTCCCTCCTTTCAAAGTGGGTCTTTTCCTCCAATTCAACGATCGCGTAGAAAAAGGTTATCCCGCCGGTTTCAGCTAAGTGGCGTCAGTTTTGAAATGCCCCCCCTAGGTCCAGAACTGGGAGACCGATGAACCAAGCGGCATCAAACCTACCCGGACGGTATCATAGCTGAGCCGCAAACCTTTTCGAAAATGCAGGGCCACATCAATGAAACCCAAGCGTCCCTTCTCCCAAGATCCGGAGAGTTTGGGATTTGGGCTTCTACGGACCGCATGTCACCTTCGCCAACTTGGGTCCTAAGACTTCAGAACAGGACCACATCATCCAGCAGAGCTTCGGCGGTGATATTGCGGAGCGTCAATACGTCACCATCGCCAAAGTCGAGCTCAAACCGCTGTCCGTGTTCTGTGCCGTAATCCCGCAGAACCTGTGCCGCATTTTTGCCGCCCCCCCACAAAGCTTCATTGAGCTCCAGACTGTCGACATCATCCTGAAAATCCATGATGCGATCGCGCCCAGACCCGTTGCTAAAGACAAACCGATCCGAACCGGCGTCGCCAGTCAATTGATCACGGCCAGGGCCGCCAACCAACCTGTCGTTGCCCTGCCCGCCGTACAGGCTGTCGCTCCCTCGATTACCAGACAGGTGATCGTGGCCAACTCCTCCCAAAATCCGGTCCTGCCCAGTGCCCCCCAGGATGCGGTCATTGCCGCCCAATCCTTCGACCACGTCATTGCCTCCCCTGGCTCGGATGATATCGCGCCCGGCCTGCCCGGTCAGGTAGTCCGATTGCATCGAAGCCCTGGTGTCCGCGAGATCCGGGCTCATATCGTTCAAGTCCCGGTCATTGGCTGCAAAGGGGATAAAACCGTCAGAGATCGCAAGTTCCTGAAAATGGTCCACGCGCCCGGAACTGGAGAGGTAGTCCACTGCAAACACCGGAATGCCATTTTCGAGGAAGTCGTCTTGCAGAACCGAAATTTTGTCGTCATCCGGGTTCAGTTGGTTGTTTTCATCCCGGTTGCCGACGAAATAGGTATCCTCAACGGCAATGGCCCCGATGGCGTCCAGCAGGGCGGCCTGCCGAACAGGATCAGAGTCGGCCAGGGCGTCTATGATAAACGCACCATTCTGCAGGATCATAAAGAAGTCGGGATTGGTTTGACGCGCGTGTTCGCTCATCTCGACAATAAAGTCGATCATCCGCTCTGCCGCATCCCTTTCGTCGTTGCGCGCCGGATCTCCGGGTTGCCGCACCCGGTTGGGGGCCTCAACCGCCCAATAATAATAGGCGTCCACAATGTCCAAATAGGCGGCGTCAAAGCCCTGACTGACAATCTGGTCCAGCCAGCCTGTCCCCTCCTCATTAAAGAGATTGTCCTGCCATGCATCGTCCCAAAACCGCACCTTGCGGCTTTCCGGCCAGTCAGGGTTGGTCGGCCCCAGCCAATCGGGGGCCTCAGCTGTCAGATCCCCACTGGCTCGTCCCGTATTCGTCCACGCAGGATTCCAATGGTCCCTGAATTCAGAAGCCTCTCCTATGGACAGGTAGGCCGCCGCGACCGAACGCCCTCCTGGGCCATCCTTAATCTCAGCGATCTCATCAGAGGTAAATCTGTGCCGCCCACTGCCATCGCTGGAGAAATCCATGACAATCAGGTCATGATTGGCTTCGGACAGCGCGGCTGCATCCAGTCCTCCGCTCCCCTGCAACTGGTAACCCCAGCTTGATACGGTCACAGGACCTGTAGATGTAGAAAAAAGAGGCATAGTAGGTATCTTGGCCTGTTCATTTACCGGATCGATATTTCCCCACCGGTAACGTCCAGCCCTGACAACGCCGGTTCGTCGGTGAGGTTCTCTGAGCTACTCTTCATTTTTGACAGGATCTGGCGTGATTTAAGCTATTCTTTGCACCTGCTGATCGGGGTTGGGTATTTCAGCTCTGTGGTAATAGACCACGGCAGGAGGTCGCCCGCCAAGCGTAGAATGCCGGCGTTTGTAATTGTAAAACTCGATCCATTTTCTGACGCCAGCCTTCGCTTCTAGTTCTGCTTCCCAGGCATGCAGGCACCGCTCGGCTGCGGCACCCATTCCATATCGGGATCAAACCGGATCGAGAGCGATCCACGCTGTCTCGAGCGGTCATAAAAGGACGACCAGTTGGTGGTTGTGTATTTTGGAGGGTCCCACAAAATTGGAAGACCAGTGAATGAAGAAGCCCCGATCCACAATCAGAAAACCATACTGTGTTTTCAACATGAGCTGGAGAGCAACTTATTCCAACAACGCAAAGAACCCCATGAGAGACTGCCGCAAAGGCCTTCCATTCGAAACCAAAACCTCCGACCATATATTGTACCGGAAATCTAAAAAAGGAATGCTCTGATGCGCAAACCAAAGCCCATACGGGAATCGAATACGCGCCATCTTCTGGTGGTGCCAACCCGTCCGTTAGCGGCTTTGTCCACAACTCAAGTCAGGGCGTAGTGGTGCGGTTGAGTGTCCTATTAGTCGAACCTTTGTAACGCTTTCTCGATCGCTGACAGAAGATCCACACGGTGCACTGGCTTCATCAATCTGATGTCTTCGGGGCGCAGGCCGTTGCCGTGGACAGTTGCCTCGCTGGCATAGCCGGACATAAAGACGACCGGTAGATCAGGTCGAAGTTCGCGCAGCGCCTTCGCAAGTGTGGTTCCCTGCAATTCACCGGGCATGACGATGTCGGTGACCAGCAGGTCGAAAGCAGGCTCGTCCAGAAAAATGTTCTTTGCTTCATCGCCTGTAGTCGCTGTCTTTACTTCATATCCAGCTTTCTCAAGTGTCGCCAAAAGAATTTCCAACACCGCTGCCTGATCTTCAACAAGCAGAATTCGTTCAGTTCCTCCTGCAGACTGCGCATCTACCGTAGCGTTGTCCGGCGCGCGATCGTGCTCATTTGGCAAAGCCCGGAAAAAGAGTTTCACTGTCGTTCCGACGCCTGGTTCGGAATAGATTCGGGTGGTCCCACCGGATTGGTCCATGAACCCCTGAATCATCGAAAGACCCAAGCCCGATCCCGACCCGGGCGGTTTTGTGGTGTAGAATGGCTCAAATACGGTCTCCAGCGCCTCCTTCGGAATGCCTTCACCCGTGTCGCTGACCGCAAGCATCACGTATTCGCCCGGCTCCAGCCCGCCTTCGACAGATGTCGTATCGTCTGGCCGGATCAGGATATTGGCGGTTTCAATCGTCAGATTTCCGTCGTTCTGCATGGCATCGCGCGCATTGATGACAAGGTTCAAAAGCGCGCTTTGTGTCGATCCTGCATCCGCTTCAATCCGCGACAGATCGGCCTGCAATGAGGTCTCGACATGAACTGTTGCAGGCAGGGTCCGACCTATCCAGGATTGGGTCGAATGGACGATTTCATTGAGATCTAGAACCTTGGGGGTCAATGCTGCCTGCCGTGCAAAGCTAAGCATGTTCTGGGTCAGGTCGCCCCCCCGCCCAACAGCATCCATTGCCGCTTCAATAAGCTCCAGATCCTCGGTTTCGGTTATGTCGTCCCGCAACAGCTCTAGATTACCAAGGATCACCGCCAGCAGGTTGTTGAAATCATGCGCAACGCCCCCCGTCATATGGCCGATGGATTCGAGTTTCTGCGCCCTGCGAAGCCGTTCTTCGCTGGCCAGCAGTTCTGCCTGCGCTTCGAACAATTCGGTGACGTCGGTTGCGATGCCAACGATGCGTTCCAACTTTGAATGGTCATCCCAGACCGGGAACCCTCGAGCATAAAGCATCCGTTCAGAGCCGTCGGGCCGGATCACCTTATAGGTCGGGAAATCAATGTGCCTGACCGTTCCTGGGGGCGTCTCGGCAATTGCCTTTTGCGCCTGCTCGACCGTTCGTTCGACATCTTTGCGCCCCTGTTCGTCCAGCGCGTCCATCCATGCCGTGGGGCTGCTCAGCAATTCTTCTGAGCTACGGCCCCACATTTCCTCATAGGCGGGATTAACGTACCACACCTCTTGCCAATCGGGTGACCCGATCCAGAACAGGTCGCCAACATTTTCGGCGATTTCGCGAAAGCGTTTTTCGCTCTCGCGGACAGCGGCAAAAGAGTGCTCGAGCCGCTTGTTCAGTTCATTGAACTTCTGAAAGACGACAGCCAGTTCATCTTGCCGGTCCCGCATGGACGCGGGTTTGAATTCCGGCACCGCCACCGCTCCTTCGTGCTTGCGAAGAAACTGGGTGAATTCCTCAAGCGGGGTCAAAATAAACCGCCTGAGGAAAAGGATCATGAAACCAGCGACGAGGAAGGTTTTGATTGCGTTGCTGATCAGAATGACCAGCGCTTTCTGTAAGAGCCGTTGATAGACCCCATCTAAAGACGCCTGCACCATCAGCGTGCCGATCTGCCGAATTTCTCCCAAGTGGCTGTATTGGACAGGATATTCGCGGCCGACCACATTCCTGACGGCGAGTTTGCCTACTGAAATGACGACGTCGTCGTTCTCAAGGACGGCAAGGTATTGCATGTCCGTCAGTTTTTCGATGCCTTCAATCTGCAATTTGATGCTGTCAAAATCAGCCACCCAAAGGCTTTGGGCGATATTAGCCAGATGAACCTGCCTGACCTCGACCAATCGCTCGTCGATCGCGGCTCGATCCGTGCGGTAATCCAGGAAAAGCTGAATGCCCGTCAATACCAGCGTTACCAGAGAACTGAACAGAACGACATATACGACAAACCGACGGTCGATGTGGGAATGCGGCCTCGTCCGGTCCACTCCCACAGGTGTGGCGGGCCCGTCAGTCATTCAAAAACGGGGCCATAATTTGATCGAACAGAGCCTGGTATGTTCCATCTGCCTTGATCTCCCGCAAGGCTGCGGTGATTTCAGGAACTAGATCGCGATGTTTCTTATGCACGTAGAGATACATGTCTCTGACAGATAACGGAGGGTCGATGGATTGGATGTCCGTCCAGCCTTTTGTTTCCAAAAAGGCCGAGCCCTGCCAAAGATCGAACAGGACTACGTCGGCGCGTCCGCGCTTGGCCAGCAAGAAAAGTTGGTCGGGATCCCGTACCGTCACAAGACTTTTTACATCGGTGACCTTCGCCTCGAATATCTTCCACCCCGTGACGTAGGCGACAGAGTGAGTGTGCAAATCCGCCCAATCGTTCAGCACTAGATCGCGTTGCGTCGAGAATGCCGAAAACCGCATGTCGGCAAGCGTCAAAGGAACCTGAATGAGGTTTTTATAGATTTTTTCAAGCCCTCCGATCCGGTAGGCATCGCCGTCGGCCAACCCGCTATTGGCGTCTTGGATGGCGCGTTCGGGGGGCAGGCCGACCACGACAATGGGCTGGCCGATCCGCGCGCCAACTTCGTGCAGGACAAGATCAATGAACCCCGTTCCGTCCTGCTTGTGAAATGGAGCGTTCGCTGCGGTGCTGAAGACGAGTGCCTTTTCGGCAAGCGCTGGCTGACAAGTCAGCAACAACAAAGCGAACCAAAACCTGAAAAATGGAGAACTCATATTTCACCTTCCGTACGACGGGTATTTTTAACCATAGCCAAATTGGTATTTTTGTGAAGTTCTTACTGCAAGCTGACGCGTGGGATGTCTTTAGTGTATTAGGCCACCCTTGCGAGCGACCTTGTCCGCACTCCGCACCTAGGGTCAAATACACACAGTGCAGCATGCGGTAGTATTATGGGCTCCTTGCGGTCATGCGGTCGCACAGCATCACACAGCCAATTCTCGTGCTTCCTGTTCCAGCAAGGCGATCAGATCGTTTTTGCCGAGGGGCTTGAAGATATTGCGCCCGACCGACAAGTTTCGAGCTTCGGCAATCATTTTGGCTGCCAGCAACGGAGCGTCTGCTCCACCAGTGATGAACAGAAAACGCAGTTGGCGATCCACATCGACAAGACCTTCGATTGCTTCAATCCCATCCATTTCAGGCATGTAGATATCAACGATAAGCAACGCTGATCCCGAACCCGACGCGACTTGTTCGACAATTTCCTGCCCATTCACACAAATTACGGGCACCCATCCTTCGCGACTGGCCACTGTAGCGATATATTCTGAAAAACCAGTATTGTCGTCTGCAATATATAGCTGCTTCATAGGGCTCTTTTACCGAGATCGTAGTAAATGCTCTATTTCACCACCATTGTGACGGCCAATGTCTCCATATGCAAGGTTCGCCGATGTCAGTTTCGGACTTGGCGTCACCATTGCCTCGCATCCGCAGCGAATGGCTCCTTCCCGCTGATTATGGTGAAAAACTCGTCCTTTCTTGCGCCCCGAGATGCGCAACCGCGTTGATTTATTGGGATGTTCGAGGTTGGGTTGCCCTCTTATCCGAAAGCGTGGCCCATAGGCCTGAGCTTTGCTAGTTTCCTGAGGTTTTGGGCGGTTGCTGCGAGAGTAAATTCGTCTTGAATGTCACATGGTCCACGTAACCGAAGCCGCCCGAGGCCACCTCCACCATTGACCGCCGTGTGGCCCAGATCGGCGCGGGTGCCTTTGCCAAGGCCTGAGGCGCAAGCTGTCCGAGGCCCGCCCGGAGGCCTTCACTCCGGATCTGGCTATGTCCCTTGCACATATTTGTAGATGCTTGGCTGACGCAGGACGAGGTGCACAGCGTAAAAGTGAAAGCCTTTTTTACCGGCGATTGATCAAATAAATCCCCGTCGCCACCATCACCAGCGCGCCTAGAATGCTGATTTCTACTTGCTCATTCAGGAGCAACCACCCAAGGAAAACAGCGAAAACTGGCGAAAGAAAGCTGAACGAAGCAACAGACGCTGCCGGATAGATTGTGAGTAGCCAAAACCAAAAAAGGTATCCAAGGCTCGAGATAAAGACGATTTGAAATGCCAGCCCCGCCATGTGAATTGGCTCAAGGCCCCGAACCAGATCGCCCATAAACAGGGCTAAAATGAACAGGATGGGGGCCGAAACCGCAACTTGCCATAACAGCTGGATCTCTGGCTTAACCGTGCTCAGGGGCGTCGCACGTACCAGCAAAGCAAGGCTTGCCCAGCCAAGTGCGGCGCCCAAAGCAGCAAGATCCCCCAACCAGCTTACATCAGCGCCCTTTCGATCTGCCAGCGCCCACATTACTCCTGCCATGGCAATGGCCAGTCCAAGGATACGTTGCCGCGACAGCTGCTCCCCGGGCAAAAACATGTGAGCGGCCAAGGCCAACCATACGGGCATTGAGTAAAAGATGATGGACACGCGAGAAACTGAGGCCAGATCCAGAGCTGTGAACAGGCAAACGAATTCAAATGTAAACAGGCAGCCTGACAAAACGCCCCAGCGGCTTACGCCTTTGGGCATGATCACGGGCACACCTTTTAACCGCATCCAGATCAGTAAAATTACGACTGCTCCCGCAGAGCGTAAAGCCGCCTGAAGCACTGGTCCGAAACCACCCCCTGTGACTTTAATCACAACTTGATTAAGGCCCAAAAGGAGGGCAAATCCGATCAGAGCTGTTGCTCCAAACGCATCTATTGAAGCTTTACGTTCCATCGGCGCATCAAGGCCGCGTGAACGCAAAAATGTCAAGAAGATGAGTAGGTTTGCCGACATCCCTCAACGTGGAAATGGCTCGTTATCGGTCTATGTGTCAGGTGGGATGGTCACCATGGACGCGCAGCAGGCGCTCGCTGCAACCGCAACTAGTGAGGTGCTGTCAGAGACTGCTTTGCGGACGAAGTGACCTTTCACTGCGTTCGCGCCAACCGCAGCTTTATGGCATTCTGAAACGCGCAGTTAAACAGGATGAATGCCAGGTTAAATCTTGTTAACGGTTCAGCGCAACGGCTATAGGAAAGTAATGCTTCTATCTGTTTTCATAGGTTTTTTGTCGACTTCGCGTTGTCATTTCGCCTTGTGCGGCGTCCACGAAAAGCTTTGATCTGAGGGCTGGTATTGGGTGGTTTCCCAAACATCAAGGCGGGCCACGTCAAAGCGGGCGGTGCAGACGGAATGGGATTGAGTGCTCCACAAAATTAGCCTACTATATTCCGATAACAGAATGTATTGAGGGCGATTTCATGAAATTAAGAGCATTCTCGCTGGCATTGGCAATCGTCCTTGGCTCCGGTCTGGCCGCACGCGCGGAGGTTCTGGAAGTTCAAAATGTGACCGAGGGAATCTGGGCTCTTGTAGGCCCGCTGGAACAACGCAACTCGGTAAACTTAGGGAACAACGCGACATTCGGTTTAATCGAGACATCAGATGGTGCCGTTCTCATTGACCCAGGTGGTAGCGCACGCGGCGCGGCGATGATTGATGAAGTCATCCAAACCTTGACTGATGAACCCCTGCTCTATGTGATCAATACAGGCGGTCAAGATCACCGCTGGCTAGGGAATGCATATTGGCAAGCGAAGGGCGCCCAAGTTATTGCAGCGTCACAGGCTGTGGAGGACCAAAAGGAGCGCTCCTCCATACAAATGACGATGTTGTCGCAGCTCATCGGTGAAGGTCTGGATGGCACTGATGCTGCTTACGCAGACATAACATTTGAGGATGCCTATACGCTGGAAATTGGCGGGAAAGTCCTCGAAATACGCCATCCTGCATCCGCACATACGCCTGGGGACAGCTTTGTGTGGATTGCCGAAGACGACACACTGTTTGCCGGGGATATTGTCTATGTCGGTAGGATCCTTGGGGTGATGGGCTTTTCCAATTCTGCGGCATGGCTGGAGGCATTTGAAGCGATTGACGCATTAAAGCCGAAACATCTTATTCCGGGGCATGGGCCAGCAACGGATTTAGAGACAGCGCGTACGGATACCTATGAGTATCTCAAGAACCTTCGGTCCCAAATCAGGAAGCACATTGAAGCAGACGGCGCCATCATTGACTCGGTGAAAGTGGATCAATCCGCGTTCTCGCACTTGGATCAATTTGAGGCTCTTGCGGGAAGGAACGCCCAGGCTGTGTTTGAACAGATGGAGTGGGAATAGAGCACATACATCCTTTATTGCGGTTCTTTCGCGACAGCTTGAAGTTTGCGTGCAGAAGCCCTGGCCGAGGCGGCTACGCATGTTCAGTTTCTCCGCATTGCAGTCGCTCGGCTCTTGTCGGATCAAGGTCAGCTTCCATTCCCGGTCACTTGAGAGACTAGGGCCGTTCTGGCTGTCACACTCGCACCGTTGAGCGCGCCAAGCGTGAGCTGGTAACGGCTGGGTTTCTATAGAGAGCGGCGGGATTGTGGCACACGAAAGCTACTGGCACTGTAAAGATCGCCACAGTCGACTACTCTCGTCTAAAGAAAACAAAGGAGTGGTTTTGTGGGTGGCGCCGCAGCCCCGACTAGGTTGGCATATTTTTGACGTCGGACTTCAAACGCTTCTGATGTCGTAGCCGGAACCGTGAGGGGCTTAGCCCTTCTTCTTTTGCAAAAGCACGGGTGAAGTTGGAGGGGGCGGAGTACCCCAGCGCCAAGGCGATTTCGTCGACAGAACGGTCAGAACCGGCTAACGCCTCCTTGGCGTATTCAGTTTTTGCCCGCGCCAGTTCTTTGGAGATTCCGGTTCCAAATTCGGCAAGTTGCCGGGCGAGTTTCCGTTTGTTCAAATGCAGCAAATCCGCGGCTTCATCCGCCGTCAGCCCGCCCTTGCCTATTTTCTGATCCAGCAGAAAACGGAACCCGGATAAAAAATTCTCGTGGCAGCTTTCTTGTATCCCTTCAGGAAAACCCGCTGCAACGTGCTCCCCTGAAACAGGCATCGACAGCCATTCAGATGGAAACTTTATTCGAGACCCCATTTGGTTGCCACGCAGAGCTTGGAACCGGGCAAAACTGTTTGGCAGAACCGACGGATCACAAAGTATCAGTATGACCTGTTCAGGCACTATCCGGTCGCCAAGAACCCGCTTAAGAATTGCCACCTTGAGACCAATCATAAAGCCATCGTTTTGTGCAGGCTCTATCAAGGGTTCAAATTTGCGCTCTTCACCAAATGAAGCCGTGTTGCCACGAGTGTCGACATAGGCGGTGACAGAGGATGAAACTGTAGATGTTTGCGCCACGTAAATGTTCAAAAAGTCGCCAAGCGTGTGCGCTTGTTCAAAGGCCATGCGGATCATCGGCCAGCCTGTCGGGTCGAGCTGCGCGCCAATTTTTGCACCAAATCTACGGTCACCAGTCGCCTTTGCGCAGCTTTCAACAAATTGATGCATAACCATGACATGCACCGAAGCCCCTTCCTGCTCGACGGCACTCAATGTCAATCCGACACTTTCCAAAACAGGTTCTGGATCAACGCCGTAAGATTTTAGTCCCTTAAGAAGGGGCGCTAGAACCTGAAGCTGCACCAAGGGCAATGTTTTCAGCATGAACGTGCCACCAAGCAATTAAACAGGTCTACAATCAGCTCCAAAACCAAGGCTTCGTCAATCTTTACCTATCATTTTTTGCCATAATTCGCACATGAATGGCAAATAGTGATAAGTATGATTTCTTTTAAACTGCAATAGTAACAAGCAGTTTCCCAATGAGGGACAATTAGGCATTTGGAGTGAAAACATGCAATTAGCCAGAGTATTTTCAACCAGTTTGACCTGCGGGTTTCTTGCATTTGCAGCGGTGCCTGCTGTAGCGCAGGAGGATGCGCCCG
The DNA here is from genome assembly GCA_965641885.1 of Phaeobacter sp. SH40. Lineage (GTDB taxonomy): Bacteria > Pseudomonadota > Alphaproteobacteria > Rhodobacterales > Rhodobacteraceae > Pseudophaeobacter. Next base: position 2,708,351 of record OZ282574.1, read on the forward strand.
CAGCCACCCTTTTTACAAATGTTCATGTATTTGACGGCGTCAGCGAAACCCGCATTGAAAACGCAAACGTTTTGATCGAGGGCAATCTGATCAAAACAGTTTCGACTGAGGCTATTGTTGTGGGCGATGCCACAGTCATTGACGGCGGCGGACGGACTCTGACCCCCGGCTTCATCGACAACCACGTTCATCTGATGCTGCCGGGACCAACGCTTCCGTCGATGGAGGCGAACAGCACCTGGGAAGATCTTGCAATTGCAGGCGTCGCTTCTGCCGAGATGTATCTCATGCAGGGCTTTACAACTGTGCGTGACGCTGGAGGTGCCAACGCTGGCCTTCAGCGAGCCATCAACGCAGGAACGATCATCGGGCCGCGTCTTTACCCTTCGGGCGCCTTTCTGGGCACACGAGGGGGGCACGCGGATTTCGCGAACTATACCTCTCCTGTTGGGGAATCTTCCAATTTCAGCCGGTTGAACATGGCTCAGGAAGTGGACAGCGTAGCCGATGTTCAAAAGTTTGGGCGGAACAATTTCCGTATGGGGGCCAGTCAGCTAAAATTCATGCAGTCGGGCGGTGCTGTTTCGGCCTTTGATCCATGGCAATTGGTTGCGGGCTCGCAGGCCGAGATTGAGGCTGCTGTGCAGGTTGCAAATGAATATGGCAGCTATGTTATGGCGCATTCGTACCGGAAGGAGGCAATCCTCAATGCTTTGAATGCCGGTGTCCGTTCGATCGAGCATGGATTTATGTATGATTGTGAAATCGGTGAGCTAATGGAGGAAAAAGGGGCCTACATTACCACGAACCTGACGGCGTTTGACCCAGGTCTCCTTGATATTCCGGCAGTCAAAGATGTTCCGGCAAGCCTTGCCAAGGCAAAATCTGCAAGCGCCGCATTTGTAAATTACCTCGACAATATGCGCGCATGCCCGGCCAAGCGCGGCCATCACACCGATTGCGTTGGCAGTGTTGGTGCCTGCAACATCCAGATCGCTTATGAAAAGCACCTCGGAAATGAGTTTTTTGGCGCCCACACCACGCTTGTCGCGATGACATCTGTGGGCGGTGAGATCGCGGCCATGACCGGAGATTTTATGAACCCCTATCCTGAGGGCAAGCTGGGCGTCATCGAAGAGGGGGCCTATGCTGACATTTTGTTGATTGACGGCAATCCGCTGGAAGACTTTTCGGTTGTTGGCACAGGAGACCAATGGTTCGGTGCAGAGCCACGGCCAGATAGCCCAGAGACCATACGGCTCATCATGAAAGATGGTGTGATCTATAAAAACACTCTGAACTGAGTGTCGTGCGGGGCAGCCTTCTCCCTTGGGGCCGCCCTGCACTCCCGCTGGGTTGCGCAGGTGTCTGGATGGCAGTGGAGTGGTGCGATACCCATATGATTTGCACTGCTCTTGGCAAGCCGATCCGTTCGCCAAGGTTTGGACGGTGACATTCATCTTCACCCCAGCGGTCAAGAACCCGTTCCTGCCCAATCCCCCAATCCAACTGTTGATGCTGTCGCGCAAGCGGCTATATCAACGCCGATCAGAAAGAATTTGGATGGCTATCAAGCACAATCTTCTTTCCTTGGTCTTTTGTGCTCTGGCCGCTCCGGTGGCAGCACAGGAGCTCGCTGGTCCGAACTCGGTTAAGGCAGATCTTGAGCCGGGAGATGGTTTGTCCGATCCACAGTTCCGTTCGGATTTCCCCCGCAACATTGCGCCGGGATATTTCGCTTGGAAGGACAGGCTGAAAGAAGATCACAGCCTCAGGTTCAACCTGGACTATCTGGCCCTGGGCCAGTCCTCAAATTCTGATCTGGGAGAAGGTCACGCCGGCGGTGGGATCGCAAGGCTCTATGGCATCTGGCAGGCTGCTGAAAACGGGTCTCTGACCTTTAAGATAGAAAACCGCCATGCATACGGTGCTGTGGCGCCGCAGTCATTCGGGCTTGATGGCGGAGCGCTATCGATCACCGGTACGGCGTTCAACGACAACGGCACCCTACTGACCAACCTATACTGGACTCAGCGCGCTGCAGATGGGTCATGGACTATTCAGATTGGCCAGATTGACGTTACAGATTTTGTCGACGTCTACGGTTTGGTCAGCCCCTATAGCGCCTTTCAGAACCTGGCCTTCAACACCAACCCCACAATCAATGCCCCCAACCCGGGGCTTGGGATCGCGGGAGGGACCAAGTTGGGGACGAATATCTATGCAGTTGCTAGCCTTGCCGATGCGAATGCCGACCCAGCCAGTCCCGATTTCGATATCTTTTCAGACGGGGATCTCTTCAAGTCACTGGAAATCGGATACACGAGCGGTTTTGACCGGCTGTATTTCGACAACATCCACCTGACGCTTTGGCACGCAGATGCGGCGACTGACGGCAACCGACGAGAGGACTACGGTGCGTCATTCTCAGCGGCATGGCTCGTTGACAACAAGTGGATGCCCTTTTTGCGCGTCGGCGCATCCAAAGGAACGGCCGCACTCTATGATCGGTCGGTAGCCGCTGGCCTTGGCTACTATGCCCGGAATACGGATTTGGCAGGCATTGGGCTGAATTGGAGCGAGGCGAAAGGCATTGTCGGCAGTCAGACAACGATGGAAGCATTCTATCGCTTTTCCATCTCCCCAGGACTGCAAATTACGCCTTCTCTGCAATACATTTACAACCCGCTTCTGAACCCGGGGCAATCCAGCATTGCGGTACTAGGACTGCGCGCAAGAGTGGTGTTTTAGTCCCACCTTTCGAACAAGTTGAGACCCCACCCCAGGAAACTAGAATTCTCTATTTGGATAGCTGCCGTTGGCCGGATGTCCAAGCGCTGCGTTGCAGCCTCCCCGAAGCAGCCGTTCGACACATTGTGCAGCATTTTTGTTGGCCAGAGGTCGGCTGAGCGGACAAAGCTGCCGTAAGGGTAAATGTTTGATTTTCGGTTTTGTCCCGCCTTGACTGCTAGGATTTAACGGCTTGTTTCTGCAAAGCTGTCAAAATCTCGATTGCTCTATCGCACATTTCAGATGGTACAAACACGTGGTCATGGTGGCAAGCGGCGACCATGTTGCAAGGAATTGAGTTGTCCCCAAGTGCGGTTGCCACAGCAGCCGTGAGCCCGACACCCTCCAAAGAAGAATAGACGTTGAGCGTTATGCAACTCATTGGCTGATCGACACTAAGCCCTGACATTTTGGCAAATTCGACTGGGATGAGCATCGACATCCCGTCTTTTTCTCTAAACGTTGAAAGAGCCTCTGACGAAAGAGATGCGACAAGGTCGGGGTCCTCAGTCGAAATAAAGACATAGATGCCGGGCTGCGCTATTGGCGTCATGCCGGAGATCATATCGTGCGCTGTATGAGCTACTTTTGGCATTTTGTCGCTCCATCAGTTACGTCTCTGCAGGATCACAGACTTGTCATGTCTCTGCAAGCCTCAGCAGGCCAACATTGGCTCGAACCGGACTTGCGGCAGTGCCGCGGGCGAATGTTCACCCAGGGTGCGTTTCACTGGTCTGGCACGCTTCACCGGATGACCGCTCCCAGCCCGGAGCAGTCATCGGACCGAGCACACAGGGCAAAAAAAGCGGACCTTCTCCCTGCGCACTGTGAGGCACCTATGTGCGGACAAAACGGGCATTGGAGTAACTTACTTTGGTGATCTCCGGCTGACTTAATAGATCGCCCCTACGAGCGACGTGGCCTGATGCTCGATGTGAGGAATGTGCTAGGTGCAGTGGATGCCGAGAACATTTCCTTGCGAAACTTTGAGCGGCAAAGCACCTTAAAGACAACTTTTCTGGGCTTTGGAGCTACCACATGACTATTTCGCGTCGCACGTTTCTAAAGACCTCGACTGCCACGATGGCGAGTGCTGCCGCAACTTGGTCCCCACTGCCAGCCGAGGCCGCGCCCCGAAGTGCAGATGAGTTCGTCGATTACGACGCTCTCGGTATGGCTAACCTGATCAAACGAGGTGAGATTACGGCGCGTGAAGCCGTCGAAATAACGATCCGGCGGATTGAGGCGGTGGAGCCAATTGTGAATGCGATCACAACGCGCACCTATGAACGCGCCTACGACAAAGCAGGGACGATCCCTACCGACACAACTTTCGCCGGCATGCCAATCTTGATCAAAGATATGATTGATGTCGGCGGCGTGAGGCGAACAGATGGGTCCCGCTTGATGCTGACCAACATCCCGGCCGAAAACGTAAAGTACATCGACGGGGTCGAGGCCGCCGGTATGAACATCATCGGTATGACCAACGTCCCGGAGTTCGCCCAACTTGGGGTCATCACAAACAACACCGCATTTGGTCTCACGCGGAACCCATGGGATTTGTCCCTGTCATCACTCGGATCCAGCGGGGGGGCTGGCGCTGCCGTGGCCGCAGGTATGGTTCCGATGGCCCATGGTACCGATGGTGGAGGATCAAACCGCTTGCCCCCCTGTGCACAAGGCCTCTTTGGAATAAAGCCGAGCCGCGCCCGCATGCTCTCTGGCGAGGCAGGCGGCGTGCATGGGCCGGTCAAGACGAACCAGGCCATCAGCCGCACAGTGCGTGATAGCGCCGCCCTGTTCGCCCATACCGAAGATCCAAACGGACCTTTCGCCACCATTGGCCTGATCTCAGGTCCATCAACGCGCCGCCTGCGCATTGGCTTTGCGACATCGATCCAAGGTGGCGTGGCTGTCGAGGCACCGGTCGCTGCCGCGCAAGAGAACACGGCGCAATTGCTGCGCGATCTCGGGCACGAGGTTGTCGAAGCCGGGATCCCAGTTCACCACGAAGAATTCTTCAGGAACTTCAACGGTGCATTTCTTGGACAGTTCAGTAAGTTCAATGAGCGCGCTTTTAGCATTACCGGCAGCGAAGCTGCGGAGTCGGGGCTGCTGGATCCCTTCACAGCATCGCTGATCGCCTTTGGTTCTGGAACGCATGATGATGTTGCCGCAGCGGGACTGAAGTATCTTGCGACTGTCCCTACGGCCTACGCCGAGTTGTTTTCTAAGATTGACGTTCTACTCAGTCCGGTGATGCCGTTCATGTCGATCAAAGCCGACGCCTTGACGCCGGAGACCCAAGTCAATGAGTCCGTGCTCGCGTTTTTGCAAAACGGATTGTCCTATACGGCGTCTGTGAACGTCTCTGGCCACTGTGCGATGTCCGTCCCTCTAAACTGGGATCCTGAAAGTGGCCTGCCGATTGGGTCCATGTTTCAGGCCGCGACTGGAAATGATGGTATGCTCTATGAATTGGCTTTTGAGTTGGAGGCGGCTCGACCCTGGAAGGATCGCTGGGCACCGTATTCAACAAAGTTCATTCCCATTTAGTCTAAGGAACAACGCTGTGATAGTGAGTTGCCTCTTTGCAAGCGGCTTAACACAGGCGGTTAAGCGTAAAACTCTGATGATCGGTCTATGTTCCTAGCGTGCAGAACAGTGTTGGCTCGGATCTACAGGCCGATGACAACAGGGTTGCTAGGGGCAGATATGCACGCAACGACGCGTCGGTGGCAACCGGACAGCTCAACGTCCGGTTACAGGAGCTTTCCAAGACTTTACAAAGCTCACTTTGAGCCTGACCTGCCCCCAGCATCGCCCTGAGCGCTGCCTGTCGCCGCTCGTTTGGTGTCGTCAGTTCTTTCCCAGCAAGTCCTTCAGAACCACATTATCCAACATCGTGTCCGCCAGCAGGCGTTTGAGCTTGTCGTTCTCGTCCGCCAGCGCCCTCAGCTTGCCCATCATGAATGCTGCAATGCAGCCCGTCATTGCAGACATTGGCGCGTTGGTGCAGCATTTTTGGATCTCCAAGGTCGGCTGAGCGGACTTTTCTGCCTGATACAGATGCAGCAGAATTCGCCTTCGCTCGACGGCGACTATGTGTTTTCTTCGAAGTCTAGGCATTCAGGCAGGAAGTACTCGCGTCCCCGATTGAAGGTGACTATTTCGAGACCGGCACGATTTCGGGTATCTTGTACTGGTAGAAGGCAGCGACATCCGGTTCGTAGGCGCGCATGAGGAAGCCCCAGTCATCTTCAGTTGTCAGGATAAAGTTTTTAACATCCTCAACGTCGGCACATGCCTCCTGAGAACCAAAATGGACGGTGAATGTGCCATCGTGGTTCAAGGTCGCGTTGCCCGTATTCACAATGTTGCTCTCATTGGCCATGAGGTATTTTTCACTGTTGTAGGCCGTGATTGACCAGAACTGGTCTACCACCGGCTGCTCGTAAGTGGCCACATAGCAGGTATCAGTCTTGGCATCGGGAAGAGCATAGGGGGCATACATCGCGTATTGATCGGCGGCCAATCCCCATGCACCGGCTGTAGCATATGTGAAGCGCTCCCAATCCTTCACTTTCGCAATGTCATCCGTCATCAGCCCGAAGGTATCGGACATCTTGTCGTACTCGACCATCATGGCGTCGCGCACTGCCATCATGGTGGCTTCGTCATACTCCGCAACAGGGGCGGTTGCGGTCGAGTCGACACGCAACTGGGGGTGCAGAGTTCCGAGAATGTACTGCACATCTTTCTCGGAGGCATCAGTGCCGATCCGGACCCCAATCGCAACATGGCTGCCCGGGAAGCGGCCAGCTTCGAACGTATAGATACCGCCGCCGACCAGTTGATGACTCATATGCTCTTCACTGACGATCTGTGCCGTGATGAACCGGTCGCCCGTGTCTGGCATGTAGAGCGTGAATCCCTCGGAGGCATCTACGATCGCCATAGAATAGATCACGTCGTTGTTAGGGCTGACCACCCATTTGTCCTCGGCGCGGGCCAGAGACTGGAAATGATAGAAATTATTGATGCCTTCACGCTCTGCCATACCCGTCATGAAGTGCAACGACTCGGCTCGGATGAACTCTTCCGGCGAAATTCCGTAGTCGCGCGGATCCGCGGCCCAGTTGCTGGACTGAATCTCGGGGAGCGTGTCGAAAGGCGCGCTGATCACGACAGAGGGGATTAACGTGCACGAGATCAAGACGGTGCCGGTAAGTGTGGTACACTTCATAATACTGTCCATATCTTGGGGCGTGGGAGTCAGAGTTCTTCCGGAGCAATGCTACGAACTGAATCGATGTAGTCAATGGTCTCTTGCACGTCGACAGGCAGGTACATCCGGACAATTCCCGTCCATCCCTCCTGTACCGTCAGGCTATTGGGTTTACCGGCGGCCCCTTTGAAACCTGGATGAAGAACCCCCAGGGCAACTTCCCCCTGGTGCGGCTCTCCGCGCACAACCGGGCCTGACCGCTGTTGATTTTTCTGCCGAAGGGCCGCCGTAAATAATGCGACGAGAAAGACCCAAGACGGCAACGGCAGCATGACATTTCTGCGGGCGACAGAAGACAGAGGACATGTCTTGGTGGTCAAAGTTACGCAGACCGACCAGGGGATTTGTGGCTGACTTCCGACGGGTGCCACGGTCAGACATCGCCAGTGATCCTTTGTTACAGCACCTTTAGGCAAGAGGTGGGGAGCACAATCAACAGATCCTCCCGATGTCACGAGGGGCGGTTTCCGGTCATTCGTTGCACCTGCGCGGATCAAACCACAGCGTGACGATAGCAGCCATTCATAGGCCGAAAAGCAATACAACTATGCTGCGGCTCGCACCAAGGGCAGCAATGCGCAGCAAGCGGGCTTTGCAAAGTTTGGCTGGACACCCAACAGCGGACATTCGTGCTTGGCGCGGAGAACGCCGACTTCGAGCCCAGAATGATCGATGCCGCAGCAAAAACGAACGGCAGTTTTCAAGTAAGTGTAGATCTTTACGGCCCCTCGCCCCGATGAAGATGGCAGTAAACCAAACAGGTTTGCGTGAAATCATCGCCTCTATCGAGCACCTATGCGGCTACAAGATCGAATTGAACCATGCCTGCTAGCCTAGAATGCCCGTCACATGTCAAGACTTCATCCGTCGTCGCGCATCTTCAATCTGTGACCTACTTTCACGATTGCCTCAAGTGCAGGCACAAGCTCACCGCCCAGATCAGTCAGGGCATATTCAACGGATGGTGGCGAGGTTGGCTGAACGTTCCGGGACAGCACGCCGCGGTGCTCTAGTTCAGTCAACCGCGAAGACAGGACCTTGGCCGAAATTGGCGGAATGTCAGTGCGTAATTCGTTGAAACGGCGTGGGCCAGCACGCAGCGACCAAATCACGTTGGCAGCCCACGCGCCGGAAATCACGGCCATGCAGTGCGTCAGCATGCATGGCGGCGGCGGGCTCGGGCTTTGGTTCTTACGGACTTTAAGCGGCATGAGTGGGTAACCAGGTTTCCATTCGGTAACCGGATAATGAAGTATCTCCTGGAAACCTAGTTGTCAACAGTTATCGATTGTCCCAATTCTACTTAACCAAACCAACCAACTGGAGAAATGAACTATGAAACTTCATTACAAACCCGGTGCATGCTCAATGGCATCCCACATCATCCTGAACGAAATCGGCACGTCGTTCGAACTCGACAAGACAGATACCGAAGCGGGCAAGACTGAAGCGGGCGAGGATTTTCGCAAGATCAGCCCGAACGGTTATGTTCCGGCGTTGGTCACGGACGGCGGTGAGATTATCACGGAAAACCCTGCCGTACTGCAGTATCTGGCTGATCAGTCGCCCGACGCCGGGCTTGCGCCGCCGAACGGTATGCTGGAACGCACGCGGCTTCAGGAAGCCCTCAACTTCGTATCTTCGGAACTGCATAAATCCTTCGGTCCTTTTTTCTCGGGTACTGAACTTGATGGCGATGCAAGACAGAAAGCCGAGGCTGGTGTCGGACGCCGCGCCGCGCATATCGAGCGAACCCTCGCCGACGGGCGCGCTTTTCTTCTGGGCGATAAATTTACCGTCGCAGATGCCTATGCATTCGTGGTGTTGAACTGGGCGGGGTTCGTCGGGGTAAGCCTTGACGCATTTCCCAAAACCCAAGCCTACATTGCGCGTATCGCAGCGCGTCCTGCCGCCGTGAAGGCGATGGTTGCAGAGGGCCTCATAGAACAGGAACAGGTGGCATGAACGAGTTTGCCGCGGTAATCGGCGTGCTGGAGACCTATTTCGATGGTCTCTATCATGCCGACGTTGAAAGGCTGGGAATCGCGTTTCACCCAAAAGCAATCTACGCGACGGCGGACGAAACTCCGCTGCTCTATCGCACGATGGATGAATATTTTCCGGTGGTTGCGAAGCGCGTGTCTCCAGCATCGCGCGATGAAGCCCGGCGTGATGTAATAGAATCCATAGAGTTCGCGGGCGAGAACACCGCCTTTGCCCGGGTGCGGTGTTCCATCGGCACGAAAGATTTCATCGACTTCCTAACGCTGGTACGCACCGACGGCGCATGGCGGATCATGGCCAAGATTTTCCAAATCACTGAACGCGAGATCTGAAAGGAACCAACATGCCTTATGTTAACATCAAGGTAACACGCGAAGGCGTCACTGCGGACCAGAAGGCAGAACTAATTGGAGGCGTTACCGACTTGCTGGTCCGCGTTCTCGACAAATCACCGGCGACAACATTTGTCGTCATTGACGAAGTTGCGCTTGAGGACTGGGGGATCGGTGGCTTGCCCGTCGAGGAATACCGCCAGTCAGTGGCGAGGTAGTTCCGGTGTCTATTCGCACACCACTGAATGATCTGTTCGGCATCAAACATCCCGTTCTACTGGCACCTATGGCAGGTGTCAGTGGCGGCGCGCTTGCTGCGTCAGTCAGCAATGGCGGCGGTTTGGGGCTGATAGGCGGCGGTTATGGCGACGCCGATTGGCTCGAACGCGAGTTTGACAAAGCGGGAGATGCACGGATTGGAGTCGGTTTCATCACCTGGTCTCTGGCTCGTCAGCCGCATCTGCTTGATCTTGCCCTTGATCGAACACCTGAATTGCTGATGCTTTCGTTTGGCAATTTCCAGCCGTTTCTTCATCGAATTAGAGACACGCAGACGAAGCTGATCATTCAGGTGCAGACGCTGGATCAAGCCCGCGAAGCAGCCGACGTTGGCGTTGATGCCATTGTGGCGCAGGGCACCGAGGCAGGCGGACATGGCGGCACCAGATCAACGTTGCCGTTTGTTCCAGCGGTTGTGGATATCGCGCAAGGAATACCGGTCATTGCCGCAGGCGGGATCGCTGATGGACGAGGGTTGGCGGCGGTACTTGCGCTCGGGGCTTCAGGCGCATTGTGCGGAACCACGTTTTTTGCAAGTGATGAATCTCTCGCCAGTGAAAATGCCAAACAAGCAGCCGTTCGCGGTTCGGGGGACGATACGGAACGCAGTTCCGTATTTGACATAGCGCGTGGGCTCGACTGGCCTTCGGATTGGAACCTGCGCACGATGCGTAATGCATTCACCCGGCAATGGAGTGCGGATATCGACGGTCTCACGCAGAACCTCGCTGCGGAGAAAGAGCGTTTCGAGGCCTCACGAACGGCTGACGACTCAGACGTTGCCGCCGTAATTGTCGGCGAGGCAGCTGATCTCATCCGGTCCCGCGAACCCGCGCAAACCACGCTCCACAGAATGATCTCGCAGGCTGAGCGACGGTTGCGCCGCGTCGGCCAACTTGTCGACCCCATCACAAAGGATTGAATCGATGCAAAAAATTAAAAGGAGCTGGTCGTTGGGCGAAACCGTCATGACAAGCGCTGGTTCGGTTGCCGCCGGAAGTGCAGGTAATGGACCGGACCTCGTTCTTGCGCATGGATGGCCGTGGTCTTCTTTTTCGTGGCATCGCGTCATTCCGGCACTGGCTGAAACCTACCACGTCCACTGGTATGACATGCCGGGCTACGGGCAATCCGATAAGCGACCCGAGAAAGCCACGTCGCTCGACGTCCAGGGCAGCGTGTTCGCAGAGATGCTGGCACACTGGAAACTGGATCGCCCTCGCGTGGTAGCACACGATTTCGGTGGCGCGGCAACTTTGCGCGCGCATCTTCTGCATGACTGCGATTTCGAGAAATTTGCCCTGATGAACGTTGTCGCATTGCGCCCTTGGGGGTCGGATTTTTTCGATCATGTCGGGCGGCATGTCGAGGCCTTCATCGGCCTGCCACCGCATATCCACAAGGCAGTGGTGGAAGCCTATATCCGGGGCGCTCTCGTCAACGAGATCGAAAGTGAAGACTTCTCGAAGCTCGTCGAACCGTGGCTCGATGAAGACGGTCGCGGTAGTTTTTATCGGCAATTCTCTCAAGCCGACGAACGCTTCACCGCCGAGTTCGAACCGAAGTTCGGGCAAATCCGATGCCCGGTGACCATTCTATGGGGAGAGGACGATCCGTGGATTCCGCTCGAACGGGGGAAGGAGCTCCATGAACGAATCCCGCAGGCATCGTTCCAATCGTTTCCCAGCGTGGGGCACATGCCGCAGCTCGAAGCGCCGAGCCAGATTCTCGAAGCCCTTAATGGGTTTCTGCGAGATGACGTCGCAACCTAAGCCGGTCAGTTCAGCAGTCAAAGCCAATTACAAAGGATCAGGACAATGCAGAAAATCAAAGGAAACTGCCTGTGCGGCTTGGTCTCGTACGAGGTCGTCAACGCGTTCGACAAGATGTTCATGTGTAGCTGCGATCAATGCAGACAGATCACTGGATCAGCCTTCGCATCAAATCTGTTCATAGCGGTTGAAACGTTCAGCTGGCTGGCTGGCAGCGAAGACATTGTTACCTATCAAATGCCAGGACGGGACATCTCCAAATCGTTTTGCCGAGTGTGCGGCTCTGGCGTTCCATGGGCCAGCGGCGACGGCAAAAATATGATCGTCCCTGCGGGAGGTCTGCAAGGAGAGCCGGAAGTGGCAGACAAGTTCAGGACATTCGTCGCTGAACAACCATCGTGGTCATCAAACCTTGAACAAGTCGCTGCACATCGGGGGTTCCCATCGTAGGGCAGTTTGCTGCCATCATCGGATTTACCCGAGCATTCTGATCGTCTACTTAGTTCTACATTCAAGAAAGCTCAAAAATAGACAGCCACCAAAAGTCCACGGACCTCATACTCCAGGTGTTGGTTACGATGCTAAAGAGATCGCCCGCAGCAAAGGCAACGGTATGGCAGACGGTGGCGTAGGTTGAACCATATGCTGACCTTGGCGCAAAGGCAGCGAAAGATTGCTTTGTCCGTACCTTACCAGTTCGTGCGTTGCGCAGCGAAGGTCAGGTCTTCCAAATTCGCACCTATTGCCTTGGGTCCGGTTTGGGCTGTCAGCTGCCAACCGCGACACCGGGTTGACCGTCGCCCAGGCGGAGGCTCATAGCTGCCTTGCGGCAATGCTGCTATGAGCCCAGAGCTACAGGTCACGGATTGCTAAACTGGTGGCTTGTGCTTCGAAAATTCAGGGTTCGAGACGCAGATATCGTAGACAAAGGATTTTTCGACTTCAGCAATCAAATGCGCATACTTTCTTCTTAAGGTGCGCCTTTCGTCGTTGTCTCCAACACCATCAATAGCCGCGATTAAATCTGACGAAGCGGCATAGAGTACATCGACAGCACAGAAGATATTCCTGGCTTCGTTTTCGTTCATTATGTTTCCTGAGCCTCCCCCTTTGAAGTGGTCCGCCCCTATAGTTAGGAAAGCGGAGGACCAAGTATGGCCATTAAGAGACCCAAGCCGGAAGAGATTGTCGCGAAGTTACGGCAGGTTGAAGTTCTGATGGGACAAGGCATGCCCCGGATTGATGCGATCCGACAGATCAGCGTGACTGCACAAACCTATTACCGTTGGAAGAAGAATGGAGACATTGAGAGCGCCATTGGTCCGAGCGACAATGGCGACGGGCGGAATGGGCACGGAACAACTCAAGGAACTGAAGCGGCTACAGAAAGAGAACGAGCATCTGCGTCGCGCGGTTTCTGATCTGACATTAGATAAGTTGATCCTGAAGGAAGCCGCATCGGGAGTGATGGCCGTCTGGGAATTGATCTGGCGGATCAATTCAGGACTGAACGGGCGGAGCCCCTGAGCCCCTCGCGTAGGCGGGCCTGCATCGACCATGTTCGTAGTCAGTTCAAGGTTTCTGAACGACGGGTTTGTCGCGTTCTGGGCCAGCACCGATCCACACAACGCCGATTACCACGTGGACGCGCTGACGAAGAACGCTTGGTCGAGGATATGATCGAGCTGACGCGCCAGTTTGGTCGATATGGCTACCGTCGAGTCGCTGCTCTGTTGAGAGACGCAGGCTGGCAAGTGAACGACAAACGCGTCGAACGGCTTTGGCGACGTGAGGGGCTTAAAGTGCCAATGAAACAATCAAAGAAAGGGCGGCTCTGGCTGAATGACGGATCATGTGTCCGCCTACGTCCTGAGTATCGTAATCACGTCTGGTCGTATGACCCTCGCCATTGTCGCTCGGACCAATGGCGCTCTCAATGGCTCGATACACCACAGAACAGACGACGGCAGAGCCTTTAGGACGCTCAACATCTTGGATGAACACAGCCGGGAATGCCTGGCGATCCGGGTGAAGCGGAAGTTGAATTCGACGGAAGTAATCGACGCTCTTACGGATCTATTCATCCTACGAGGCTTGCCTGCCTACATCAGGTCGGACAATGGCCCAGAGTTCATCGCTGAGGCCGTCAGGGACTGGATCAAGGCGGTTGGGGCAAGGACTGCCTACATCGAGCCCGGGTCACCCTGGGAGAACGGATATTGTGAGAGCTTCAACGGGCGGATGCGCGACGAGTTGCTGAACGGCGAAATCTTCTACTCGCTACGTGAAGCCCAAATCATCATTGAAAGATGGAGGAGCCATTACAACACCAAACGACCCCATAGTGCATTGGGCTACCGCCCACCTGCGCCACAGGCCATCGTTCCGATGGACCAAAGGCCAATCATGCACTAACTTTCAAGTTGGACCACTCAAGTGGGGCTGCTCACTCTCAATGGCTCCATTCTTCTTCCAGCGGTAATAGGTTTGTTCAGTCATACTGATCTGTCTGATTGCGTCAATCCGGGGCATGCTTTGCCCCACCAACACTTCAACCCACTGTAAATTAGTGACAATATCTTCGACCTGGGATCTCTTAATAGCCATCGTTGGCCCTCCGGCTTCCTAACAATAGGGGCGGACCACTTCAAAGGGGGAGGCTCAGTGTCGAATTTCTCCCGGCCTTTGAGCCAACATAGCTAATAGTTGCAGCGCAATTCGCGTGGTGACTTGCCCGTCAAAGCCGTCGATAGCCGTCATGAGCGCCCCAAGTTTTATTGGGTCAGTGATCGCAGCGCGGTGTTTTTGGCTCGGACGTATCAGCGCATCTTTGAGCGCATAGGTTGGATCTGTTTCGGCAATTCCGCTCGCAACGGCAAACCGAAAGACGGACCCAATCCGTGCTCGCAATCGATGAGCCGTTTCATAGTTACCTTTGGCTTCAACTTTGCGAAGACATGCGAGGATCATTGGTGCGGTGATTTCCGTGATGGGTTTACGTCCAAAATCCGCATTCGCGAGCTTCAAATGATAGCTAGTCTTGTCAAGGGTGGCTATGGATTTGCCCTCTTTGCATTGCTTCTCCAGAAAGGAATCGCCAATCTTCTCAAAAGTGTGGCTCTGCGCCTCTCGGGTTTCGCGCTTGGCTGCCTGCTTTGCCTCAGATGGATCATTGCCTTGAGCTATCTTGGCGCGGGCTTCTTCCTTGAGCTGTCGGGCCTGTGCCAATGAGATGGCTGGATACGCACCAAGCGACAATTTCTTCTCTTTGCCGTGCAGACGATATTTGACGTTCCAAAGCTTCGAACCGGCTGGCGTCACGAGAAGATAAAGCCCCTCAAAGTCCGAAACCTTATATGGCTTCTCTCTGGGTTTGAGATTTCGAATCTGTACGTCGCTAAGTGGCATCTGGGGGCCTCGCCCTTTCATCAAAGTCGCGAAGCCCCCAAAAAGCCCCCCAATCTGGGGGCATCTCACCAAACGCCATTGGACAGCATTGGACAAAGAACATCGCCAAAACCCATATATCACAGGGATTTCTGGATGTCTTTGTACTTCAGTGAATTGAAAAGTGGTGCCCCCACACGGACTCATACCGAGCTCCGATTGCATCTTTTCTCGTTTACCTACCCCTTGTTTTCATGTCAAAATTTGGAAAATCAGTCCGCCGTCATCTTGTGCAATTCGCCTAAAGCGGGAGGTAAAGTGGGGGCCAAAGTGGGGGCCAGATATGGCTAGAAACAAGCTAAAGGCCCTTGAAGTCAAAAAGGGTGAAGGAAAATTGTTCGACGGTGCAGGCCTATATCTGCAGAAGCGATCAATCGAAAATGGGCGCTGGGTTTATCGTTATAAGCACCAAGGTCGCAGCAGAGAAATGGGCCTTGGCCCCTACCCTACCGTAAGCCTAGCGGAGGCACGAAAGGCACGCGACCAATGGGAGATTAATCTCAAATCTGGTGAAGATCCGATGGCCGCGCGGGACCGATTGAGAGAGGAAACCCGCATTGAGGCCAGCCGACACGACCCCACTTTTGAAGAGGCCGCCTGCGCGACTTTTGACGCCAAGAAAGCGGGCTTGAGAGGCGAAGGAACTGCCGGGCGGTGGATGAGTCCTATCAGCCTTTACATGCTCCCTGCCATCGGTGATCGCCGAATGTCCACGTTGCACCAGTCTGACCTTCACAGTGCCCTTGCCCCGATTTGGAGAACCAAGCACCCAACCGCTGAGAAAGCCATCAGGCGAACAAAGATCATCTTTGAGCACATGCGATTTTCTGGCGTGGCCTGTGATCCATTCGTCGTGGATATGGCACGGCACATGCTTGGCGAGTATCGACACGAGGCGGTCAAGACACCGGCTGCAGAGTGGCAAGATATTCCCCGGATTTATCAAGCGCTGGATCGCAATGACTCTTCCCACCTTGCACTGCGCTTCAACATCCTAACCGTAGTCAGGTCCGCAGGGGTACGCGGTGCCATGTTTGACGAGATCCAAGGGGATGTTTGGACCGTGCCTAAAGATCGAATGAAAGGCACCGTTGCTTCTGCAGCGGATTTTCGGGTTCCGTTGTCTGGCCCGGCTCTTGAGGTGGTGGCCAGGGCGGAAGAATGGCGCCGCAGCGACTATATGTTCCCAGGTGCACGGTCTGGCGGCATCTCAGATGTAGCGGTCGCCAAGGTGCTCCGGAGGGTGGCTCCAGGTTGTGCACCGCATGGCATGCGAACCAGCTTCCGAACGTGGGTTCAGGACACCGACGCGGCGAGCTATGACGTTGCTGAAACAGCCTTGGCGCATATCATCGGCGGGAAAGTCGAGCGAGCCTATGCCCGGTCTGATCTGTTGGACCGGCGCCGGATACTGATGCAAAAATGGGCTGACTTCGTGACCGGCGTTGAAGCAAAGGTAATTCCAATCCGTGGGCGCCAGTAGGGCCCATCGCTGCGAGGGTCCCGATCATTTCAACGGCTCTGCCTCGATCTTGGTCTGATAACCGCCACTATCGAGCGTATGCACGGCCCGTGGGATCAGCCAATCCCCGTCTGCGTACTCACGCTGGCACTAGCTCACCTCAAGGCAGTTGTTTCACACGATTGGGAATGGGTCAAACCCAGTTCAAGTCGAGAAAAAGGGATGTTTTGGTAACAATTTCTGCGCCACACGGCTGCTTACATTTGGAAAAGTTGAAGTATTAAGAATTTGCTTGGGAGTTTCACCAGTCGTTAACAGTGTCATCTGCAAACACCGAAGGGGCAAGTACATCATGGGACTATTCAGCAATCGCGACGACATCAATCCGGCTGAGATTTTTGAAAGCAGCGACTTTTCCACAATCCTCGATGGCTTGGTAAGTGCATCTTTCGAACAAGGTACTTGGGAAATCGGAGACACAACCTTCGAGGAAGCCTTTGTCGTGAGGTACTACGACGCATCGGTATACGATCCAGATAGCAGTAACGCAGACGCTTCCATGCATGCAGACGGTTGGAATCGACAGTTCGTGTTGCTTGGTAGTGATCTGACAGTCGACGAGAATGGAGTACCTGTCCTGGGCGACCTCGAAGCTCTTGCGTTCCTGAACCTCGAGGACGAAATGCTTTATGGTGTCCATAATATCAACGGGGTTGACGCATCGATATTCAACTCCGCTTGGACATCCGACGACACCACAGATGATGAAACGTTCTTCGCCGATGTGATCGCCTTCTCAGATGATGAAGATACCCTCGAGGATGGCGAGGACGACGACGGCGAAGACGACGAAGACGACGAAGAGGACGACGAGGACGACGACGAGGACGACGAAGACGAGGACGACGAGGACGAGGACGACGAGGACGAGGACGACGAGGACGAGGACGACGAGGACGAGGACGACGAGGACGAGGACGACGAGGACGAGGACGACGAGGACGAGGACGACGAGGACGAGGACGACGAGGACGAGGACGAGGACGACGAGGACGACGACGAGGGTACTGCAGTTATCGGAAGCAAGGATGACGACACACTGGACGGCACCTCCTCAGATGAAACCCTGAACGGAAAAAAGGGCAGTGATACCCTAAATGGCCTTGAAGGCCGCGATGTCCTGATCGGCGGGGCCGGAAACGACAGCCTGCATGGAGGCGACGGTAAGGACATCCTCAAGGGAGGCAAAGGTTCAGACATTCTTGATGGCGGCGCGGGCAACGACAAGCTCAAAGGGGGAGGCGGGGATGATACCTTCATCTTTTCGGTCGGCGCGGACAAAGTTCTTGGTTTCCGCGAAGGAGATGTTGTCGATCTGACCAATGCTACGGGTATCGACAGCTTTGAGGATCTCTTGGATAATCATGTTTCCGGTCGGGGCCGTACCGTTGTCATAGAAGACGACCTAGGGAACACGATGACCTTGAAGGGTCTAGACATCAATGAATTAGGTGCAGACGACTTCTTGTTCTGAGGTTCGACCCGAACGCATAGAAGAGTCTCTGGGGCCGACAATAGCCTATTGTCGGCCCCCTATTTTGGTGATGCGCCATGGCAAGCATAGCGCATTATCAACGATACGTTCGTAGCTTTGTGGACGGGTAGGTTTGCCGTTCAAACCACCTACTTCAACGGCTCTGCCTCGATCTTGGTCTGATAACCCCCACTATCCAGCGTATGCACGGCGCGTGTGATCAGCCAATCGCCGTCAATGTAGGATCGGAACCCAATGGCCTGCAGCACTGCCTCTGCCTTGGCATCAGGGGCGCCTTTCATGCTGACAGAGAACGACCGCCCAGCACGCGTGAGGCGCAGCAACTCAGAGTCCGCGGCTTTCTGTGCGGTCTCCTTTTTAGGGAACCGGTTTTTGAGCCTCTGAACCGGAGCCCCCTCGCCCGCTGTGCACTCCTGTGGCTTGCCTTTGCCCAGATCCTGATAGGTCGCGACGACAGATCCGGCTTTCTGCCGCAAGCTGTTGCGATACGACCAACGGCCAACCTGTCCCTTAGAAAGCGGAACCCTGGGCATAGGCTGCCCGGATGCTGTCAGGCTCTCGCCCCGCTTGGCCATGATGATCCGACCGTTGCCCGGCTTCGCGATGGCGTCATGGTCGCGCGCAATACGGGAAAGCAAGTTCATATCGCTTTCGTCAATCTGGTCGATATGAGCCAGAGCGATTTCGGCAAGGCTTTTGGAAACGGCATGTTCCAGGCCATGTTCGCCAGCGATTTTGGCAACCATAGCACCGATCGCTGTGCCAGCAGGCCAGCTGCATTTCTTCTGATCTGTGAGCGCTGTTTTTCCGCTAGTGGTTTCACCGTTGACCGATGCTGAACCGGTGATTGTCATTTGATCGGGGGGGCCACTTACCTCGATGCTATCGGCGATAAACAGGCCCATGTATTTCCGTTCAAACAGATAGCCCAGCCAGACCTTGATTTCCGCTCCCTGGCGCGGTTCTTGCAGCTTCCCAAAAAACCCTGTGTCACTCAGCGTGAACTGCACCTGGTCGGATTGCACCCCGGCCCCATCGGTGACAGAGAGCTTGACCAGACGCGGTGCAAGGATCTGGCTAATGTCCTGGCCATCCACCTCGATCTTGAACAGAGGCAGAAAGTCCATCAGTCCCATAAGCTCACCGTCTCTGCTTCTTTGGGTGTTGCAATCACGGGCAGCAGAATACGGGTGTTCACTGGCAACACCGGCCCATGAGCCGCAAGCCCCGGGTTGGCCTCGAGGACCGTTTCCAGCGCGCCCGCAACCCGGTTGCCGTAGTGACGCCAAACGATTTCATCGAGCATTTCTCCCTCTTTAGAACGGTAGAAGACTGCGGAGCCCGCCATCATATCGCCTCATGCTGATTGAAAAATCTTGCCGAAGGGGTGCGCCCTGTTCGGCAAAGGTCCTTTGCCCCTCGCCCACCCGCGTGAGCACCCAGACACCCAGCACCTTGCCGGTGCCCGCGATCAGCGGCAGTGGGATGCCGACCTCGGCAGCACGGCGCATCTTGTCGACCTGCCCCAGTCCGCCCCGAAAATGCGGATAGATTACACCCTGCAGGCTGATCGTATCCGCACCCAGCCCTGTGAACTGCAGTGCATCGTTTTTGCCAACTCGCTCAATGGCTGCCCATCGGTATTCACTGGACCGGAAAAACCGCTGATACGCGGCATTGTCGATGCTGAACTGATAGCCACCAAGCTGCATCATTTTACCACTCATCAGGCACCCCCATACTGGCCATAGCTGTGCGGCGCATCAAAGAGAGATCCAGCCTGTGCGTCTCGCCCACGCCGTTCCAGTTCGTCCGCGATGTCTGCAGCTGACATGCCCTGGGCGTGGATCGTGGCGGTGATCGTGATCGGCGCCGGTTGTGGCGCTGGTGCTGGTGCGACCATAGGAGCAATGCGCTCAGCGGCCCCCCTCACCTTTTCGATCACGGGCTGTGCCGCCTCCTGTGCCCCGGCCATTGCCTGGCGCAGCCCACCACCAAGGGCGTCGAACAAAGGCGCCGCCCGTACTGACAGCTGCGCCAGACGCTCGGTTGCACCGGCATGGGCCACGTAGGTGCCCTTTGATGCCCAGATGGTTTCCGGGCCCTGCTCTCCTACGTTGCGAAAGCCCCGGCCAATGTCACCCCCCAGATAAGATCCGGAAATGCTCTTGGGCTTTGCCTTGCCAGAAAAAGGATGCGCCGGGCGCCGCTGCTCAGCCGGGGCCGGGTCTTGCGCGCCCCCGGTGCCCGTGTCGCTCGCACCGTTCTGCGTTTCTGGCTCGTCTGGTGTTCCGCTCCACCAATCGCCAATTGCAGAGCCTATGCCTGAAACGCTTTCGACAGCGCCAGCGCCCTTGTCCTGCAACCAGGTCAGCCCATCGAGGACGGGGCGCAGCTTCTCCATCAGCCAGTCAAACTTTTGCCCCAGCCAATCCAGCACCGTCTGCAAAGCTGACTTCACATCAGCCCAGGCTTGCTGCACCCCACCAGTATCCTGCAATTTGGCGACCACGCCGCCGATGCCACCTTCCCAGGTTGCCTTGAACACAGAGCCGATCCCGCCCAACACGGTAGACAAGGCCGATTTTGCACCATCCCAAGCCATGGAAAGCCCGCCAGCTGCTGCGTCCATATCGCCGCGCCATGCACCCCCCACAAATCCAGAAAAGCCCGCGAACGTGGTTTCGACACCATCCCAATACTGAGAATACCAAGCCCCCAGCTTGCTCCATGCGGCCTCGATGCTATCGGTCACACCCAGCTTGTCAGTGATCGGCTTGATGCCCTTTGACCAGGCGAATTTGAACACCGCCCCAATGCCGTCAAGCGTGGTAGACAGAGCCGATTTGGCACCGCCCCAAGCCATGGATAGCCCATCAGCTGCCGCGTCCATGTCACCGCGCCAAACGCCGCCAATGAAGCCGCCGACGCCTTGGAAGGTATCCGACACATCGCCCCAAAGCTCTGTGAACCATGGCCCGACCTTCTCCCAGTTCCGATAGATCAGAACCGCAGAACCCGCGATTGCAGCCACAGCCAACCCAATCGGGTTCATCAGCAGGGCCCGGCCGATCATCTTGATACCGGACGCAACCAGCGGCCCGGCACCAACCAGCCGGACCATGGAAACACCCAAGCGCCCGACCGCGACGGCAAAGCTGACAACACTGCCAATGGTCTTGGCGGCAAAAACTGCACCGACAATCATGCCGAAGTTTTCCCAACCGCCCACCATCCTGGCGACCCTGGCGATTACGCTGCCGATTTTGCCAGAAACCCGCCCCATGCCTTCGGCCACCTGGCTTATGACGGGCAAAGCCGCCTCGAGCCTGGTGACCGCAGTATTGGCAAAACCCGCCACATCCTCACGGTTCTCGACCGCCCAGGCGCTGAATTGCTTCATCGAGCGCGTGACAACGGGCATGAATTCCGCGCCGATGGTGTTTTTCAGACCCTTGACCACCAGCTGCGCATCGAGCTGCGCATCCGCAAAGGCCTCTGCATCCCGGGCCGCTTCTTTGCTCAGCACATAGCCAGTCTTTCTGGCATCGTCGCGCAGCTGCTGCAGCGCCTCAGAGCCATCGCCCAGCATATTGACCATGCCGATGCCGGACCGGCTAAACAGCGCTGCCGCGATGGCCGCGCGCTCAGCTGGGCTTTCAATGTCACGCAGCTTGTCGGCAATGGCCGCCATGGCGTTTTCCGGGCCAATCTTGACCAGTTCTTTGGCACTCAGCCCCAGCTGGTCCAGAACCTTCTTTGCGGCACCGGTGCCCTTTGCGGCTTCGCCCAGGCGCTTTTGCATTGCGGTGAGCGAGCTATCAAATGTCTCAGTTGAAACCCCCGACCGCTCTGCCGCATAGCGAAACTCCTGCAGGGCCTCGATGCCGATACCCAGTTTACCGGCTGTTTTGGCGACCTTGTCACCATAGGCCGCTGTTGAGCTGGTAAGGGCAAAAATCCCGGCCCCAGCCGCTGTCAGTCCAAGGCCTACCTGACGCCCCAGGCGCCCAATGTTGCCGACCATTTTGCCAAAGGTATCACCAACGCGTTTGCTGTCCCGCATAGCGCGTTCCCAGCGGCGCTGTTTGCGCACCAGGGCCTCGAGCGTGCGCTCAAGGTCTTCATATTCCCGGTCCAGCGCTTCAACTGACTTGCCCTGCTTCACCAGATCCTGGCGCTGGCGGGTCAGCTCTTTCTGGCGCGTCTTGACGGATTTGATGCTCTCGCCGATACGCTCAAAGCCACCGCGCAGAACACCAATGTTTTTGCGCACCGATTTATCGAGAACGCTGCCGATGGTGATTTCGGCGCTAAGTCTTTGCTTGCCCATTTAGCTCTTCCAGCCCATCCAGCCACCAGATGAAACGACTGGCAGGCATGTCACCTATTTCGGCTGCCGACCAACCAGTGGATCGCGCCAGAACCAATGTTCCGGCGCGCACTGTTTCAGGCGTCAGCCATTCAAAAAACCCAGCGCATCCTGCAGGCGCGAATAGTCTTTCATCTTAGCTTCCTGAATCGCTGCAGGTGGCACATCAGCCAGATTTGCAATCAAGATAACCTCGGACATGGCGCTGTCATTCTTGGCCAGTTTTCGGGCCGCCATCATGTCACCAACCGAAGGCTCGCGCAGGGTCAGGGATTTGCGAGCCTCACCGTCAACACTCACACCTTTCAGCAGATCCACCTTGAGTGCTTCGTCCTCACCACCCAAAACCGGCGTGATGAAATCGGGGTATTCCTCATTTTCCAGTTCGTCATTTTCCATGGGGTTCTCTTCCTTTTTGACAATGCGGGGCTTTCACCCGCAGCTCTCAGATGCCCGGCCTAAATTTCTGGCCTAGATGCTCAGCCTAGATTCCCAGGGCTGCGCGCTGCTCGGCGAGGTAGTCCACCCCATCAACGATCCGCAGCATGTTGATCACATCAATCTCGGTGATCACTTTGCCGCCGATGGTTTCTTTGAAATACTCAACAGACCAGTTCAGCGTGAGCGTTGCCGACTGCCCCGGTGACCAGGTGCCGCGATCTGGCTGCAGCAGCTTGGCCCGCATGTTGTGAACCACCGCCGTGACCGTGCCGTCCTCGCTCTCGAGCGCGCCGCGCGCCGTGAACTGGATCAGGCGACCAGGCGCGACACCCCACAGGGCCAGCACATCGGCGCTGTAGTTGCGCAAAACTGCCGTGCTGGTCATTTTCTCCTGGCCCATATCAATATCAATGGGACCATTCATGCCGCCTGCACGGTATTCCTCGGCAGCGACAGAAGGACTGGGGGGCGTATAGTCTCCCAGCTCGCCCGCATAACCCCGGCCATCAATGGAAAGGTTGAAGTTTTTCAGAATATTGCGAATAGCCATTATGCCAGGGCCTCCGAGATATAGTCATTGACCAGATGAGAGCGGAAGGTGATCCGCTCGGCGGGGTATGGCGGTGTAAAATCGAAGTTGAACCACACCTGGCCATTCTGAATGCTCGCCGCAGTGTTGAGATCCGGATCGGCCCAACAGGTGCCGCCCAACAGAGCACCTTGTGCGATCAGGCCCGCAATGAAGCCGTTCACGCCTTCAACCACATCTTCCATGTAAGTCTTGGTGATGGCCCGATCCACGGCCCAAAGATGCGCGCGCTGGATGCTTTCGTTCAGCACATCAGCGGTGCGGCGCACGCAGAGGAACTGCCATTTTGGATCAGCCGTCGGCACCTGGTTACCCCAGAGCCGAAACCCATCTTGCCGAATGATCGTTGTCACGGCATTGGCGTTCAGCAGGTTGGCGCGGCTCGACTGGTCCCCCAGCTTGAAATCGACAGGCCGCGACGTGCCCATGATGCCATAAACCCCCTGGTTAGAGGGCGAGACCCAAAAGCCAATATCGTTGTCGGTGCGCGCGATCACGCCCGCCACCCGGGCCGATGCAGGCTCGTCCACAATGACGCCCGCGCCATTCAGAACCTTGACCCAAGGATCAATTACATAGATCCGGCCAGAAGTGCCCGAGTCGGCTGCATAGGTCTGGGCTGCGTCGTCAGTTGTGTTCGGACCATCCGCCACGATCACAGCACCGATACGGTCGGCAATGCCCTCCAACTCGGCAACCACCGGGTTGGCCAGATCGCTGGGCCGCTGATGGGTCCAGCCGGGCGCGCACAGGATGCGAGGCGCGTGGCCAACAACACTTTCAGCCCCCAAGAGCGCATGCGCGCCCTCAAACTGGCCGGTGCTGCCATTTACGCCCCCGATGATATTGGCCAGGGTCTCGGCCTCATCGGCACCCGTCTCGACACGCACGACAATGACCACTGCACCAATCTGGTCAAAGATCCCGTCCAGGGCTGCGGGCAACGTGCCCCCGCCTGTGCCGTCTGCTGTGATATCAAGCTTTGCAGCCTCAACCCGACTGCCTGCGATCATCACAGGCTTGTTAAGAGGAAACGCCGCAGCGTCAGCCTCCGGCGCGGTGCCGATGATGCCGACAATTCCCGTTGATACTGTGCGAATGGGGCGAGGACCGGAGTCAATCTCGAGCACCTCAACGCCATGAAGAAATCCAGCCATTTTGCCCTCGCTGTCAGCTGCTAATTGCAGTGATCATGCGAGAACTGGCGGCCTGTTCCCTCTGGCGGTTTTTCCCAGCCATGGCCCGTTTGGCAGGCTTTCAGTTTCGCGGCCACTCGTCCAGGACCGCAAGGGCTCCCAGGGGCAAAAGTCCAAGGCTTTCAATCAGTGCCAACCCCGGCGCAATTTCCGGATCATCCCGTTGCACCTGCTCTGCCATTTCGAGCATGATCCACATTGCCCCCAGTTCTGGCGCAGCTTTCGCAAGAACCAGCATTGCAGGAGACATTCCTCCTGCCCCCATGCAATGGCGCACGAACTCAAGTCGGGACAGTGGCACTGGCTGCGCCTCTGGGGCTGCAGGCTCGGAATAAATGCCGTCACCCTGCCGGACCCACCCGATTTGAACGCCTGCAGAGACAGCATCCAGGATTGTATCGTTCGGAAACAGAGCTGCTGCTTCAACCAGAGTTTCAACTTCAACGATGTTGTCAATGACGCCATCGCTGTTCTTGTCGATTGCTATACGCATGATTAAACCTCGAACACGAAATCTTCGGGCACAAAGCCACCCCGAATGACATAGACGCGAACCTCACCACGGGCCCCATCACCAGCCTGGAAGGTCGTACGGGCCCCACCGCCTCCACCAGCTGGCGCGGCACCATGACTGCCGGGCCCATTGGCATCTGAAGCGCCACCATCGCCCCCCAGAATTGATTGACCGCCTGCCCCGCTTGTTTGAGCGGCTCGTCCGCCAGCACCCCCCCAAATAGAGTCACCGGCAGGAGTTCGGTCACTGTTACTGTGGTAATATGATCCACCGGACGCGCCACCGTGATCAGTTGAGTAAATTGGGTAATCTGCTGCAGAAATTCCGTTCCCGGAGATGCCTCCCCCCCATTTCGATGGTCGAACCTGCGAATTTGAAGCGTTTGTTGCTCTACCGACAGAGCCACCACCAAAGCCACCAGACCCGTAATAGTTTGCCCCTTTTCCGCCATTGGCAATCAATACGGCAGAACCGCTGATCGTAAATGTGCTATCCCCTCCCTCGCCCCCGGCCTGGCCTGATCCAGTGGTCCCGCTGACTTTCAAACCGCCTGTGCCACCTGCGCCAACAAGTGCCATTTCGGTCGCGGCCAGGGCATTGGCGCGCACCTGGTGGCGCCGATGTTGGCCGCCACCGCCACCATAATTTGATCCATCGGTTTGGCTCGACCCACCGCCACCGCCGCCCCAGGCATCAATCACCACGATATCATCGGGCTTGATCCCGGCTGGTTTTGTCCAGGTTCCTGAGCTGGTGAAGGTTTGACTACCGACCACCTCAAAGCTGCCGCTTCCGCCGCTGCCATACAATTCTGAGAGCGCTACCACTATGCAAGCCTCCATTCAGTATCATTGAACACGAGACGAAGGCTCGCGAGGGGAATGTCGATCACCAAATCTGTGTCACCCATTACTGTTTTGCCGTTGCCGCCGATTGTCAGGCTGTTGGTCTCAACATCACCATCCGTCACCGCGATTGTCACAGCATCGCCCGCAACAGGCGCAGGAGGCAGTTTGAGCGTCCAGGCGCCGCCCGTGACGTCTGCCGCGACGTTCTCACCAACCGTGGCTGTATAAGCAGCAGATTTGAGCAACCAACGCCCGCCATTCAGCATCGCGGCCCTGAAGCGATCAGAGCCAAACATCTTTTCTGAAACAGCGTCCAGGTGGACTGTCTTAAAAGCCCCTGCACTGCCGTCCCAAATGGCCAATGTATCGTTGGTTAAATGCAGCGCAGCAGATGCAATGGCAGAGAACCCGGAGAAATCCAGCGCCAGCGATCTGTTTTGAGACAAATCCCCCCCGCCAGTCAGGCCAGCGCCCGTTGCGATCTCCCGCTCTGCCGGAACAAACGCTTCTGCAGATTCAACCCGCACAATCAGGTTCTCCAGATCAGAGAAGGCCACCAGAATGTCGAACGTCAGCGCAAAATTCACGGGTTTGGAGATCGGGATTGGATAGGTGACAATGGCGAGCAGGGTGCCATCGGTCGCAAACAATCCCGCCTCGCTGATCGTATATGGCCCATCCTCGGCGGCGAACTGGTGACGGAAAAAGGCCACGCTTGAATTGTCCGGGTCGATGCCCTGGGCGTTTACCGCTGCGCGGGTTGTCTCGCTTTCCAGTCCGGTTTCACCACCTGTGATCGCCCGGGTGCCAGTGCCCCAGGCGATTGCAGACACTTCAAGCGCTGTGCCATTCGCCAGGGCCTCAGCTTCGGCGGCGCGACCTGAAACGGTCAAAAATCCATAGGGTTCGGTGCTCATGCAACCTCCAAAACAGGTGTTGAGAAATGACCGGCGCCGCGAGACACCGCAGCGGCACCAAGGCAGGCTGCCACGCGCGGTGCCAGTGGGATGCCCGCACGATTGCCAACGCGCCCGGAAATGCGTGACCCCGCTCCCGTGAAGGCGCTGGCCTTCACACCTGCGCGGGCGTGGGCGGTGTAATGTGCAGACACGGGTTTAGTCGCATCAACGGATCGGCGCAGCTGGGCCAAAAGAGCCGGCATATCAGCGCCAAATTCGATCAAGGCGCTCAAATCGAGCCAAATCTCAAAAGTGCCCGGCAAGGCATCTGGCAACGCGCCAGCTTCCCACCATTCGACCACTGTGGCTTGCACACCGATTGCCAACAGCCCCCGCTTTACCGCGCCAACTGTCCCTTTCCTGCGATGGACCAGAAAGGACTGGCGGATAACTTCGCGCTTGGCGGTCTCTGGCCAGGCCGGATCCCAGTCATCAACTGAGAACGCATAGGCGAGCCACGGCAGAAGGTTCGCCGGGCAGGTTTCCGGATCCCAGATCTCGCGCAGAGGTACAGGCGGCATCAAGGGCGGTGCGATCACCGCCTCAAGCGCGCGTTCTTGCGCCGTGGCATTGTGGGGCAAGAGGCTATCAGACACCTGAACCCCCAACCGATACAGAAATGCTGGTGCAATAGGCGGCCCCGGCATCCGTCACCGTCAGGTCAGCAACCGGGCTGGCCAGATCCACATTCTGAACCCCTGGCTGGTGCAGGGCTGCGTAAACCCCGGAAAGCGTAATATCGCGCCCCAATCGGTGTTGGGCCAAAGTATAGGCCAGCGCCGCCTGCTCTGACGATTGCCGCACAACCTCGCTATCCGGCCCCGGCAACACAGTGAGCACAGCGGCAATTTCATAGAGGTGGATCGCAGCGCCCTGCACGGTGACCAGGTCCGTCAAAGGCCGCACATCATCATGCGCCAACACAGCCGTCACCCTGGCGATCAGCTCGGAAGACGCCGCACCATCGCCCTCTCGCGACAGAATAGAAACCAGGACCTCGCCCGGCGCCGGGCTTTGCACGCTGGCGTCAAGCACCTCTGGATCTGCCCCAAGCGCGTGGAAGATATAGGCCCCGGCAGGGCCTGCGGTGCTTAGCCCCTCAAAGGCCAGAAACATGCGGCGCCGGAACTCTTCATCTTTCTCAAAAACCATTGGAACCGGGGGCAAGGCTGATGCGTCTCCCGGCTCGACAACCAGCCGCCCGACACCATAGCGCGCCGCGATCTGATCCAGGTCTGCCCCCGTCGCATAGGCTGGCATGACCGCGCGGGCAGCATCATTGACCCGCTGATCAGCAAGGGTTTTGTAATAGGCTGCGATCTCGAGCAGCTTATAAGCCGTCTCACTTTCGACAATCGCATCAAAGGATGGATCTGCGGCGCGCAACTCGGCCAGCATCGCAACCAATGTCGCCTCGCTGTCAACAGACTGGATCACCTCTGGGGCGGGCAGCTGTGACAGATCAATTGCAGAAAACCCACCAGCCATCATGTCACCTCAATACCGTCGAGGGTGATTGCTTCACCTGTGGGCAGGTAGGCACCTTGCAGAGAGATGGTTGCGTGGCCTGGCGCCGCATGCTGAACAGAAACCTGATCCAGCAGCAAACGGGGCTCCCACGTTTCCAGAGCCTCATAGGTCGCCGCCATCATGTCTAATTTTGTGGCATCATTCATCGGCGCATCGACCAACCTGGGCAGTCGGCTGCCATAGTCGCGCCGCAAAACGCGGGTGCCGATAGGAGTGGTCAGAATATCGCGCACAGACTGGCGCAGGTGAGCCAGCCCGGAGATATTCTTGCCTGTGGATGCGTCAATGCCATTCATAGGCCGATCTTGACCACATGTCAGGCCACTAAACCTCTGGCGGATTTCCTCTTAGATTTGCCGCCTCAATGTCGGCCAAGCGCAGATTGCGACCTCCGCAACTGCGGTCCCGTAGCCCACTCCCAAGAGAAAAATGCGAACTAAGAAGCTGCAATGCCGAAAGCAAAGAGCGAGAAACATCCCCAGAATTCTTGTGGATAAGGCTGTGAATAAGACTGTATATTCAGGCCTTCAGTTACATGGTCGTAAATTGGAGGAAATTGGAAAGGTTTCATTAAGCACTCCACCGGAAAGCTGGCCCATGACGCCAATGGAGCAAGATCGTGCCTACATACGCTAAAATCATGAAGATTCTGATAGAACAGAACGCTTTTGAGAAGCGAGACGAGCAAAGAAACAGCTACGAGAGGTCCTTGGAAGCCGCTCGTATAGCCACAGCAAAACGATGCATTCGACGGAAATCTATCGAAGTCACTCGTCGCTTGCCATCGCGCTCGTAAGCAATCCGATCAATGCGGCCCGCGTTTCACTAAAACCTTCCCGTTCTGCTGCAGACGCGGCAACCGACAAGTGGTTCCGGTAGATATCATCCAGGGCTCGTTTGGAAAACACAACGTCAAGGCTTGGGTCAAACAACTCGTCTTGAACATTGCGCTCGGACATTGGGCCACCCATTTAAAAACTAACGTTCACGGTATTTGGTGGGGTTTGCCCACCCGGCCCCTACATAAAGCTTAATTTGGGTAAATAGAATGTTAACGCCCGTGTCTTAAGGTTCAGATAGGCAAAAGCCTTCCCCCAGTCTGTAGCCTATTGGCTACGGCACGGCGAAAGATAGCTTCGCACGGCCTGTTTACAGGTGCTCAAACAAGTGCGAATGGCAGCGATGCGCAGAAAGCGGAATTTCCGTCGTTCATCTTGTAAGGGGTCGAAACCCGCTTCAAGTTACGACTGTGCCGGTCAGAAACTCTAGCAAGACTTGATTGAACTTTTGTGGTTGCTCAATATATGGCAGGTGAGATGCCGACTTGATAACTTCAAGATATGCCCCGGGGATCAACGCAATTAGCTCAGCCATTTTTTTAGGAGGCGATAACCTGTCGTGTTCACCGATAATTCCTAAAGTTGGAACCGTAACCTTGGCAATCATCTCGGATCTTCCTTTAGTAGCCACATTACACCGCATTGAATTAATGTAGCTCGCCCGCGAGTTCTGTGCGGCTGTTTCATCAACGGATTTGTTGCTTAGATCCGCAAGGAGAGAGTTCAAAACTTCCTCTACTTGGTCAGAAGGGGGTAGCCCCTTCAGCAAGCTTGCTAGCCTGGACTTCAAATAGGTTTCTCGCTCATCTTTCGCCACTTGGCCTTCTTCCGAATTCCTGCCTGAAAATACGAGAGACTTGACCCGATCAGGGTGCCGGTCATAAAAATCAAAAATCTTGGAAGCACCCGTGGACAAACCCACAAGGTGGCACCGTTCAATTTTAAAATGGTCCAATACACGAGCAAGATCAGCAACAAAATCGGCGTCGGTCGACGGAACAGGAAAGTCGTCTTTTTCGTCGAACCCACGTACGTCCCAAGCCATGACAAAAAACTGGGAGGCAAGATCTGCCAAGATCCTTCCCGAATTTTGCCTATTGCCACCATGACCTTGCAATAGGATAATCGGTTGCCCAGCCCCCCTGTAGTCAACAGGTATCCGTGGGGAAGGTCCGATTAAATCCGTCGCCCTTTCTAACCGGTCAATCTGAAATTCCATTTTATCGCTTTCCAAAGTTCAATATGAAAAGAATATAGCCGAGACAAGCAGTCACTCTAGTCCTTTCGGACTTGCGCTGTTCTCGCGTCACCCATTCAAGTTGCGGCTGGATTTTTACGCAGTATAGTTGTTTGGCACCTTCTGAATTGGAAATTTGTCAAATAATGAAGATATCTTCCAAGTTCACGCCTTGAAAATCTTCCAATGATACCCTTTCAAGAACCGTCACCTCAGATCCAAACGAGATTTGGACATTCGTTGACCCAGCGCCTTGCCAACCTCTCACTTCTGTTAGCGTAAGTTCGTCCACGTTCGATAAACCAAACCGAGTGACGTTTATCAAATCGTGTTCGACATCAAAATCGGCGATGATGTCTAGTTTGTTGTCGACAGCAAAGATAAAAGTGTCATCGCCCGCCCCTCCGATCAAGGTGTCTGAGCCACGCCCGTCAAACACAACGTCATCCCCTGACTTCCCGACAAGGACATCATTTCCCGCCCCACCCCAAATTGTGTCTTCCCCCCTGCCACCGTTAAGCCTGTCATGGCCTCCGTTGCCAAGTATACGATCATCATCGGTTCCTCCCAAGACTCTATCGCCCTGGCCTCCTCCTGCAATTGTATCTGCTCCTCTCTCACCCACGATAGTATCTCTACCGCCTCCTCCTGATAGGCTATCATCTTCATAAGAACCGCGGATGACGTCATTGCCTGCGCCACCAATTCCTCTTTGTGGAGCTTCGACAAGCTCTATCCTTACATTGGACCATGATGAAAGTGAGAAGGACACAAGAGACCCTTCAATGGTGAAGGGGTCAGAAACCGAAACTTGTGCTTCTGCGCGCTGGTTCTGCCCCCCTGCTCCACCATCGGAAAGCTCAACAATTGAAACAGTGTAATTTACGTTGTCTAGAAAGCTATCGAGGTCGAGTTCAATGTTTTCACGGACCTCACCACTACGTTCAGAAACAAAAAAGACGTGGCGATTGTCACCTGAAAACCCATGAACATCCAAGTTCCCATCCACTGACCAGTCACAAATCGGATCTAGCCCGATGAGGCTTTCACTCATAAGGGTAAACATTTCACCAGCAAGAGTGAGGTTCTCTTGCGCAATGTCTGTAAGGGTAATGCTTTGAGAATTGTCAAAGGTGAGAGGCCAAATTTGTGCTGAATCGACTCCATGAGTGACCTGTTCATAGAGCATTTCGATCATCATGGATGCATGTTGTGATCCTCGATTATCAACCGCATTGGTTGCATTCGCATTCCACTCAGTGATGTGGTAAGAAAGATCGGGGAGGCCATTAGGGCGATCAAGAAGGTTCGCAAAACGACTCATTTGATCAAACCCAAATTCGAAATTGTCGTCTACCGTGCTCAAACCACCTCTAACGTAGTGGTGATTGATAACCCCATCGATTGCCATTGACGCTTGGTCTGCACCGTTGATTTGCTGGACTAGATTGTAAACTTGCCAGTAGGCAGTCCCTTGCCCAGGAACGCCAACCTCAACATAACCTGCAGGCGCTACACCTCCAAAATCTTGATCGATGTCATATTGTGTGTAAACTATTTCAGAACTTTCGCTGGCATAAGCAACTATATCGGTAGCGGGAGAAAACAACCTTGAAGCAGAGGATGTTGTTTGAACCAGTATTTCTGGTGAAGAATTCCCTATCTGAGACAACGTTTCGCTTATCAAGGGAGCCAAAGTGGCAACCAATACACCGTACTCTGAAGCAGTCATTTGACCGGCACCCCAGAACTCATTTCCAATTTCAAAGGCTGCAATCTCGACACCGTTTTCCGCCGCAACTGCCATCGTATGCAAAATGTAGTCCACTACACCTTGGAGGTAATCAGGATCGAATGTGGAACGACTTCCATAGTCCCCTTCGATCATGGCTTGTGCAGCACTTGACTGGAAGCTCTGCTTAGTTGGTACGACAATCGTCGCAGCCAGCCCAGACTCTCCCGCTTGTTGGAAAAACACGTCCATGGGTAGAAGAGATTGTGAAGGGTCATAAGGAGAGACATCAAGGTTGGGGTTACTCATGTCAAAAAAGTGTTCGGTGGCCGAGCCTCCTGGAAACCTAAGAGTGGTTATTCCCATTTCCTCGACAAGTTGACTCAAATCGCTACCAGGGTCTCCAAACTCCTCATCGTATATCGTAACTACATTTACACCAAAGTGATCAACAGTTATACGAGAACTGTTTGCGTCACCTGTTTCATCTGAAACTACGAACCGGACCATTACACTCACCCAAAAACCTATCCCCCCTCAATATTCACTATTAGGACAAATTTGGAAACAAACATCCTCTAATACTTTTATGAATAACTAACGATAATTTGTCGGAAAAATGTTTAAAATACCCCAAAAATTCCCCTCATAGTTATGCTTATCAGCACTCCTAATGGTGATTTATCTTGGCCCTTTCGGTCATATGAAAGGCAGCCTTTCAGTTTCAACCAAGTGATGTACTTGTTGATCTGAGGTCGATTTTCGCGTGGCGCCTTGCGGATATTCACAGCTCCCTTGCGGTGTGGTGCTATCAGATTCGTTGACTACCGCACCTGAAGATTTCACAGTAGATCCCTGGTCACTTTGGAACCGTTTGCGACAGAGAGCACTGAGATAGAGACAGGATAAAACCCTATCATACATGGAAAATATTCAGATTGTTCACAAAACGGATACAGTTAATCTTATGTTTACCAAGCTTTGAGATTATTGATTTCAACGCAGAGCGGCTGAAGGTCTATAGTTCTGGTGACTGGTCTTGTGCTTTAAGATCAAGCCTTCACCTCTGGGCTCAGGTTCAAATCTGTTCTGCTACATTCGCTTTGTTCAGGCAGTGCGCCCACATTAGTGTGAGCCATTTACTGGTGAATGTCATCAAAAAGAGGACTAAAGTCCCTTGGCAATCGAGCTTAAATAGCCCTTCTACTTTTTCTAAAGTGGCAGGGAGTTGAATGCGTGTATAGAGCTGCCCTATCTTTGGGAAAGTGGCACTATACACTTAAGGTCGAACTAAGGAGTAATCTAGTGTCTGTGTATGTCTTCACGTCCCGTGGTAAGAATGTTGATATTTGTGAAAATACCAAACCGACATCAGGAGTATTCGGGTCACGGCCTCAAATCCTCCGCGCGCTTGCTAAAACCAAAATTAAAAAAGTGAGTGACTGCGATTCCCAAATGAGTGTTGATGAAATATTGGACTGCATATTCGATTCCTTAGACTGTGACGTTTTCTTCAAACTAATGGGGCATCTAGAGAAAACATCCCATGAGATAAGCTATTCAAAAGACATCGAGACTAACTAAGGTCACACGTAGGTTGGGGCAAACGTGTAGGCATATGCAGCCAATGGACCGTGTGTGCCTCATATCCCTGAGAATCCGTATCTGAACCCTAAGATACGGGTGTTAACGTTCTGCTTACCAAAATTTAACTTTATCTAGGAGCCGGGTGGGCGAACCCCACCAAATACTGTGAACGTAAGTTTTCAAATGGGAGACCCAATGCCCGAGCGTAATGTTCAAGACGAATTGTTTGACCCAAGCCTTGACGTTGGGTTTTCCAAACGAGCCCTAGATGATATCTACCGGAACCACTTGTTGGTTGCCGCGTGTAAAGCAGAACGGGAAGGTTTTAGTGAAACGCGGGCCGTATTGATCGGATTGCTTGCGAACGCGATGGCAAGCGACGAGAGGCTTCGATAGATTTCCGTCGAATGCATCGTTTTGCTGTGGCTCTACGAGCGGCTTCTAGGCTCAGGACCCATTGAATTTCATGGAACGGCATGATTCACGGCTCAACAAACGAGCGGTGAACATGTCTGATCTAATCTGGTTATCCGACGCGCAGATGGCGCGTCTTGAGCCCTACTTTCCCACCCAAATTCCACGGCAAGCCTCGCGTTGATGATCGTCGTGTTCTTAGCGGGATTATCTTTATCAATCGCAACGGCTTAGGGATCAATCAGCGGATTCTGATTGGCCCTTCAGGTGAATGTCCGCTCCTGCAGAAAATCGGAGATATTCTCGCGGGGTGTAACGAAGTTCCGCTTTCCGCCCCCTGAGCCTGAGCCACGACCAATGCTGCATTAAGCACGAATGTCGTGAGTGGGCTGAGAGCAGTGATCTAGCAAGATCAGCCCAATGGCAGACTATGCCAGCGGGTCCCTATCCGCCCGCGAACACGTCACCAGAACCAACCGCCACAGCAGACCCACAATCCACAGGATCACCGATCCTGCCGATCTGCTTGCCGTTCACAAACACAGTGCTCGACCCAGCGGCCAGGCTGCCACCATGCGGGGCGCAGGTCGCGCACCCGTGCGGTGCCCAGCTATCCCCCTGCCTGTGCACCGCGATGCCATTCACAAACACATCTGAGCTGCCAGCCGTTGAAGATCTCGCCGGGAAACACCCATGGCCGGTGCAACTGTCGCCTTTTCGCGTAACCGCGGGCATCAGTTCAAATCAATCTTGGGGCCGACAAGCCGAATTCCGACCGCGCTGATCTCCAGAAACGACGGGCCAACCTGAATCCGAAACACCCCCTCACTGCCGCTGCAGCCGGGGTTTCCCTCACTGAACACAGACCCAAGGATAACGCCCTGTGCGGTCTCGCCGGATTCAGAAAGAACAATGACCTGCTCGCCCCCGGAAACCGGCGCCCAGACTGATATCGTGCCCGCACGCTCTGCCAGCCATGGCAGCCATTCGCTTTCGCTCTCACCGCCAAAACTGACCTTGGCACGGGCCCTGCCCGCATCCACTGCGGTCACCATACCAAAACGGACAATACCCTCTCTGGCCTGCTCATTGCGGGCTGCGCCATAACTCATTCTGCCAACCCTTCCTGCTCTGCATAGTCAGCCTCTTGGCCGGGCCCAATTGCCGGGGCATAACCGAGCATGACGCGCTCCGGAACAACGCCGGTGCCGCTCCAAACGCTCTCGCCAAGATCAATCTGCTGATCCCATTCAACGGCCCAGACCTCGAATTTGTCAAAGGCAGGATCGAACGCATCCGGACCGATCACCGTGACCCTGGCGGGGTTCACGCGCTGCCCCCAGCGTTTGTTATGCACCAGAACCCCCAGCGCGCCAGCCAGCTTGCGGATCTCGCGTTTCACATGGTTCTGACGGAAGGAAAACACCACCCTGGCGGCCCATTTCGTGACCACGGCCAGCTGCTCTGTGCCCGGATCAGCGTCCGGATCGGCTTCCATGTCGACCAGTTCCAGCAAGATCGCAGGAACCTGCAAATCCTTGCGGTCTGCATCGTAGTCCTCAACCGTTTCCAGATCCGGGAACTGTTCGCGGATCCTGGCAAGAATGGCGTCATGCAGCTGATCGAGGTCAAGATTGTTCGCCATGTTCAGTCCCTGTTTCCTACGCTGTAAAGAGTGCGAGACCTCACCTCGGCCCGGAAATGCTTGAAAAACACCTCTTCGATCTCGTCAAACACCTCGTCTTCAATGTAGATCTGTGCCTCGTCTTCAATCGGCATAGTCTCTTCCTTGATCGGCCACCGGCCCTTTGAGACGCGGCGCATGATGGTTTGGCGCCCCTTGGCATTGCGCCCGACGAAAGCCCCTTCAAAGTCCTGGCCGCCAAAAGACGCACCCAGAGCCGCCCGTTTGGCCCTGCCCTTGAAGGCCGACACCCGCATATTGTTGAGGCCAAACCACAAAGACACCTCACCCAATCCCTTGCCACGCTTGAACCGGAAGCCTTGCAGACGCTTGCGCAGCTCTGCCGCCGTGCGCAGCCCCAACTTGGTGCGCAAGCCTTTGCGGGCGCGGGTTTTCATGGTTTGAGCCGTACGGCGCAGGGCCCGCGAATAGGCGTTGCGCAAGTCTTTTTCGCTGGCATCGAACTCATCACCGATGGCTTTCAGGGCTCTCGCGTCAAATTCGAAGCCAAGCATTGCCCTATTCCGTCGCCAGGCTCAGAACAGCCATGCCAGTGCCATCGGGTTGCGGCCCGGTCAGCAGATAATAGGTTTTGCCGCCGACCTGCACCGCGTCCTTGGCGCGCAGATCTGCCACATCGCTGGCTTTGCATGTCACGCGCGGCATTGCAGCATCGGCCTCATATTCACCGATCTGGGTGTTGAGATAGGGCTCATCAAAGATGGCTTTTATCTCACGCAAAACACCTCCCTGTGGCGTGACGCTCACCGATATGGCGAAGTCGTCAGGCTGCAGGAAGGCGTCCAGATTATCCCAGGAAGGCCCTGACATTAGGTCTTTGCAGCTGCCGGTTTCGCGGTAGCAGCCTGTTTCGCGGTCTCTTTTTTCAACTCGATTTTGCCCCGATGAATGAGGGGCGCCGCTTCCGCGCTGGTCAGTTGCAGAGGGGCCTTGTCACTGGGTTTGCGGATTTGCTTGTCCCAGACAAAGGCGCTGACAACAGTGTAAGGCTTGGTCACGGGTGCTTTTTTCTCGGTCATGTCGAGATCCCTTATTTTCAGATTTGGAAAGAGGCGCCGCCCCTGTGAGGCAGCGCTGATTGTCAGACGCGCTTAGGAGGCGCCCGTTTTACGAAGCGTCAGTGCCGTAGCAGAGGCCAGCCGGGTAACGCAGAACAAAGTCCACATCCTGCATGGCGACGATCCGCAGGCGGCCTCGGCGGCTATGGCTGTAGGGGTCAACGGTCAGATCCAAACCGCCCCACATACCAATCAAAAGGTTGCCAAAGTTGCCGTGGAACACATCGCCACTGCGCACCTGGTTGGTGACCTCGCCGCGATAGCCATTGACGGTATTGTCAGCTTCCCAGATCGGCGCACCATTGGTGCCGGAGAACTTCTGAGTGCTCTTGAGATGGCCGCGCATGCCCGCGTTTTGCACATAGGCCATGCGGTCAACATCGGCATTGTCAGAGGCGATTACGCTTTCCATGGCGATCACTTCACCCCATGTCGGCATCGCAACGCCACCACCAGACCCCGCACCGGCAAAATCCACCACATTCACCCCATTGGTGTTTGCGATGCCCAGGGGCTGATCATCGGTGCCGGAGCCGTAAAAGCCTGCAAGGTCAATGGTACCAGACAGCGCCAGCGCCAGATCGCTGCGCACCAGTGCTTCAATATCCATGCTTGTTTGTTTCATGGTGCGGCGGGTGATTTCTGAATAGGCCGCAACAGTTTTGGGCGAGAACTGTTTCTGGCCAAGCCCCAGGATATCCTCCTGCGCTTCATCATCCTCACCAATCCAATAGCCCTGGGCGCCGCTTTCCTGCGTGGGAATATCCGGGTTGCCGGTCAGCCCCATCAAGGGAGTGCCCAGCGACAGAAGGATCGC
The DNA here is from genome assembly GCA_965641885.1 of Phaeobacter sp. SH40. Lineage (GTDB taxonomy): Bacteria > Pseudomonadota > Alphaproteobacteria > Rhodobacterales > Rhodobacteraceae > Pseudophaeobacter. Next base: position 2,746,121 of record OZ282574.1, read on the forward strand.
CCGGTTGCGCAGCATCTGGATAAAGCTCTGGGTCAGCAGCGGGTTTGCGATGACATTGCCGCCCGTATCTGCAGAGGTCGCGGCACCGGTGCCGGTATTGAGCGGCGCACGCACCAGCACATCCATTGGCACCATAACGCCCTGCGCATCCCGGCCCAGAGCCTCTGCCGCCGCGTCAGATGCCTCAAATTCAAAGGCAGCCGCCTCCTGTGCCGACCGGTCCGTTGGGTTGGCCAGAGCACGGATTGCCCGCAGGAAAGAAAACTGATCCGCTTCGCGCTCATTCAGGCCAATGCCGGATTGATCCGTCAGCTGGCGCTGTTCACTGCCACGCTGGTGCAAGTGATCCAGCAGCCCCCGGCGCATATCCTCAACGCCCTGGCCGCCAGCGATCATTTCCCGCGCCAACTCGTCCGCACCATATTCCTGGCCAAGTGCGGTCAGTTCACGCACCCGGGTTTGCTCTTGCTCACGGCCACGGCTCACAGCTGCTGCATCGCCTGCGCCAGCCCGCTCGAGCATCTCAACAACTTCAACAATATTGCCGTCGCCGTCCACTTTGGCCCGAACCAAATTGCCTTCGGCGTCACGGGTGATGATGGTTTTCATCTCGATTTCCCTCTGTTCATCTGTAGTGGGCAAGCCATCCGCGCCCGTCCTATCCCCCGCAGTGTCGCCGGTCTCAGGCGCCGATCCCTCTGGCGGATTTTCCATTTCACGCCCGATGCCAACATTCTGGTCGGCAGGCACAGAAACGATAGAAATCTCGTAGGGTTCCCACTCAGACATGGTGACCAGATTGGGCTGCCCCTCGCGCACCTCTTCCTCGATCTTGCTCACGGTGTAGCCGACCGAAACATGGCGCCGGATGCCGTCCACAATGTCTTGAAAGATCTCTTGCGCGCGTGGGCTGCTGCCAAACCGGACCAGGGCGCGGCCAACCAGCTCATCATCGACCCAGGCTCTTTCAACCACCCCGATCTGATCATCCCAGTCGTGCCCGACCAGCACAGCGCCACCGTCGTTCAGGCGCCCCAGCTTTACTGCATCGCGCTTGTGCGACAGCAATTCCTCACCAAACCAGCGCGAGACCGGCGTGGTGCTGGAAAAGGCCAGCTCAACTGTGCGCGCCTTTACATCGACGGCGCCCACCTCGACGGTGCGCAGCAAGCCACGGCGCCCCCCGGTCTGCGCGGCATTGATCTGTTCGGCTGTGATACTGCGGGTCAGAGACCGGCCAAGCAGCTCTTGCGCGCTGGCAGGCTCCTTATTCTTCGTCACCTTCACCGGGGGTTCCGGCTTTGGCGGTGCTGCTTTGCTGGACATTGCCCTGCCCTCCTTTGGATTTTGCTGTGATCAGGGCCTGAATGATCTCTTCTGGGATGCCCTCGGCCCGCATGTCTTCAATGTCGGCTGCGATCTCGGCATAGACCTCGCGCGGATCTCTTCCCCGCTCTCGGATCACCTGGCTGCGTGGTTTGATCAGATTGTCGATTGCCTCAACATCAGCTTTGACGTCCTTGGCGGGGTCGATCCATTCCCAGCGCCGCGCCTGAAACTGCACCGCCATGAACTTTTGACGCTTGGCCGCTGGCAGCGGTGACCCGTTCTCGAGGGTGATGCGGCCAGCCAAGAGGCCATGCGACAGCCAGCGTTCATAGACCGGCAGCGCAAAGCTCTCGATCAGCGATTCCTGCAGTTCTTTCCAGTGATCGCGCTCGCCCAGCATGCCGTGACGAATGCTCGAGAAGTTGACCCCCTCGAGGTCATTGGACAGATCGTTATAGGCCACGCCCAGACCGCTCGCGACACCGCGCAGCATGTGCTTGGAGAACACGGCCATTTCGCCATTGGGATATGCCGAATTGTTGTCTTTAACCCGCGCGCCCCGAGGCAGACTTTGGTAAAGCCCCGCTTCGCTCTCAATCTCGATGCCGTCCTCTTCGTCCTCTTCATCAAGTTCAGGCCCGTAGCCCTCTTCCCACTCAATGAAGCCCTGCCGGTTGGCACCATCCCGGGCCGCAACCAGGGCGGATTTCTCAAACTCTCCCAGCTGGTGCATGCGCCACAGCGCCGTGGCCATCCAGGGCAGCCCGCGTTTTTGGCCGACAAAATCCGCCTCGAACCAGTGCACGATCTCATCGGCCGGCACTTTCACAAAGCCGCGCCCGCTGTGGTGATAGTCAGCCTCATTCAGGCTTAACGTGGTGAAGTGATAGGCAACCGGGCGGCCAAGTTTGGTGTATTCAATGCCCGCACGAATGAACCCGCCACCCGGCAATTTGTCTTCGTCCAGATCCACCGGGCAGCGCAACGGGTCCAGAACCTGCAGTGCAAACCCCCAGGGGCCTGCGTCCCGCCCATAGACAAAGCGCGCCATGAATTCGCCATCGGTGACACAGCCGTTGATCAGTTCTTTCTGGATCTGGCGAAAGGATCTGCGCCCCGTCACATCGCAGTTTCTGGATTTGCACCAGTCTTTCCAGGACCGTTCCAGAGCCTTGTTTGCCCCCTGATCCATCTTGCCAGTGTCGCTGTCCCTGACCCTGGCCTGCAGAACCAGGCCCTGCTGCCCCACGATATTGCGGCGCGCACTGCGCTGGAACGCCTTGCCATAGGGGTTATTGGCGGTTTGCTCACGAGATCTGGCCACCAGAACACGCCAGTTTCGCCGGATAATCTGATCCGCTGGCAGTGGCGTATTGGTCCACCCGCTGGTCAGCCGGTCGCTTTGCCCTGCATCAAAATTGCGCACACCGGCCCGGCGTCGAGGCCGCGCCAGCATCGGCGGCGCCTTACGGTGCGGCGCCTCTGCAACAGGGGCCGCGCGGGAAAAGATCTTACCAAACATCAGAACCGAACCTTGTATCTGGGGCCAAGCCCGCCACCTTTGCGGGCGCGTTTCTGCTGGGCCAGCTGGGCGCGATAGGTGGCGCGCAGCTTCAACAACTCAGTCAGAGGCGTGCGCTGCAGCGAACGATTGTTGATCTGGTAGCTTTGCTGATCAATGGTGGCCCGGTTCTCGATCACAGCCTCAACCGCATCGAGCACCCGGCGCACATGATCGCGGCCATCGAACCCGGCCACCTGGCTGGCCAGATCCGGCGCAATCGTCACCTCGCCCGTCTCGACCGTGACCACATCACCATCAGCGCTCGCCCGGATTGCATAGTGATACCGGCCCGGCACCCAGCCTGTTGTCATGGCAGGCGTGGCGTGGAATTCGTGGTTTTCATCGCTGACGGTCGTCGCTGCCAGATCAATTTGGCCAGGGCCGCGCAGGATCAGGCTGACAGCCCACTCCGGCGCAGGATATGCGGGCAGGCAAGCGATGGCCCTAAAGGTCACCCCTGCCCCAACTTCGCGGGGTATTGTGCTCACGTTTTCGCCCTATTCAGATGCCGCGCCGCCGCCTCTTACCTTTGGGCTTCCACCGGCGCTTTTTTGCAGTCTCTGGCTTTTGGGCCGGTTCTGCCTCTGGCGGATTTTCCGCAGACGCGACCTCGCCCTGGGGAACATCAGGCAAATCAATATCCTCGCCCTGCTTTTCCAGCCCCCGGATCAGCCGTGGGATATTGGGATTGAGGATCTGCAGCGCGGCATAGGCATAGACGCGGCAATCAAACGCCTCGTTTCGGGGCCGCAGATTGTGCCATTCGCGAATGGGAAAGCCCTTGAGATATTTGGTCCGCAGGGTTTCTGCAGTGAACATCTGATACCAGTTTGGATCCCGGTCTAAGGGAAAGTGATTGTAGCCCGGCCCCGGCTCAGAAATGCGCGCCCGCTGCGCCACCACCACCTTGGCCTCGTCAACGCCGACAGGAAACAGCTGAACCGGGCGCTGCCCCCGCTGCCGGGCCTTGCTGGGCATCGTCGTGATCGGGCGGCCCCAGCCCCCAACACCCTTGATGGCAAACAGCTTGCGGCCAAACCGCTTGCGCGCATAATCATAGGCCGCCTGCGTATAGCCCGCCTCGCCCCCGGTATCGAGGCAGGCGGCAGAGATCCGCAGCTCAACGCCGGTTTCATGCGTCCAGGTTTCTACAAGCAATTCGTCCAATTCGTCCCAAACATCGGCGCGCAAAGGATCACCCCAGAGCACGCGGTAACCCAGCGACCAGGACTCTTCACCCAGCCCCCAGCCGACAATCTCAACCTCGAGCCGGTCGCTCTGCATGTCGATGCCAGCCGTCACGACACCCACGCCCATCGGCGCCGGTGCGGCAAACTCCGTTGCCCGCGCCATCAGCACATCGGCCTCGAGCTTGTCGCCTGCTTCTTCCCAGGTCTCAGCCAGCGACACGTTGACAAATGTCTGCAGATCCCCGGCAGCCTGCTTGTCCAGGAAGCTCTGCACGATATCTTTCAGGCGCCGAAAACAGCTGTACAGTTCTGACAGGTGATAGGAAGCATGGCCCCGAAAGGGTTTCCTGGCAATCCAGCCGCCGCCCAGACGCTCGGCATTGCGGATCGCGGCGCACCGCTCCCCATCATTCCAGACAGTCCCGCACCCATCGGCCTCGCACAGATAGGTGGCCGTTTCCGGCAGCTGCTGGCCGTCGCCATCTTTATCCCAGGTCACCTGAGACCATTTCAGCGTTTGCTTGTGCCCGCAGTGGGGGCAGAGAACGTGAAAGTGCCGTTGGTCACCCTGCTCGAAAGAGGTCTCGATATGGCTTTCGCCCTTGATCGTCGGGGTGCTGATCTCGAGCAAGAGCCGCTGATCGCCAAAGGTGGCCGCCCTTTGCCACAGCAAGCCGACCGGGTGCCCTTCGCTGGTGCGGTCATAGCCATCTGTCTCGTCGCAAACAATGAAGGGCGCCGACCGGCCCCGCATGGTCTTTGGTGATCCGGACCAGCTGAACATGAGGAACCCGCCCGGGTAGCTCTTCATGCGCTGATTGTTGACGCCATCCCGACCGCGCGGCTTTGCCAGGACATTCTGCAGCCCCTCATTCGACTCCACCATCGGATTGAACTTGGTCTCGAGCCAGGTGGTCAGATCGCCCTGGCTTGGCTGCATCATCATTTGAGAAACGGGATTGAACCCGATCCGGTAGGCTTGCGCGGCAAGAGCTGTTTGGGTTTTGCCAACCTGCGCGCCCCACATCAGTGAAATGCGTTCGCATCGCGGGTTGGCAGTCATGTCGATCACTTCGCGCTGATAAGGCGCGTTATCAAACCGCATCGGCCCCGGCACGGCATTGCCGACCGGGATTTTAATATTGGCTTCTGCCCACTCAGACGGTTTGAGATTGGGAGGTGGCCGCAAAAAATTGCGGGCCCGCCGTGACCCACGAATGACCGCACAAGAATTGGAGAAGTCAGCCCGGGCGTTCACGCACCGTCCACCCCCTGGCCATCGTCTTCCTTGTCGGACTCATCAACCAGATCGGATTCATTGATCAGGTCACTATCGGCCAGCGCCTCGAGTGCGTGGTCGACCTCTTCCAGCAACACGGCCTTGAATGTGGTCTCGTCAGTCTCACCCAGAAGGCGGCTAACCGCCCGACCTGGCACCACGTTGCGCATGCCCGCGCGCACCTCGCCAAAGGCTTTGACAAGCGCCCGCTCGAGCTGTTCAACCGGCACCACTTCATCTTTGGCCTTGGCAAGATCCAGCTCTGCCTGCTCGGTTTCTGCCGCCAGCTTACGCAAGAACAATTGGTCTTTGGTGGCGTTTGAGGTGTGGCTTGTCTCTGATCGGATATCATCCTCGCGCCAGTTGCGAACATCAGCAGTGTTGAATTGCCAGGCCCGGCCACGCCCGCCGCGCTGCACAACTGGGCAACCACGGCGCACCCAGTCGTCAATCGTCGGCATCGAGACCCCGTTGATTTCTGCCAGGTCAGAGCGGTTTACATCTCTGCCGCGTGATTTCTTATTCTTTGCAGCCACTTAAGCCTCCGAGTGAAAAAACAAGCCTCCCCACGTCGAGGCTGCCGATTTTACATTGCCAAACGGGATGGGTGTTTTGTTTCAGAGGCTTGCGCGATCTATATAATAAACAACCCCCTACCCCAGCGGCACGCACACATAATTTTGTGCGCATCCTCCTACCCTCATGGCTCACCCCCCTGGGAAGGACCCGCGAAAAGGTCTGACGACCAACGAGGCGAGCGAGATACCGATCTGGCGAGGTGTGGGCGCAAGCCAGCCAATCAAAGCCAGCAACAGCAGCCAGGCTGGTGGATCTTCGTGCACGATCAAGGTCTCTACCGTCTCACTGCGCACACCAGTGCTACCCGCGCTTTGCTCTATGCTGCGCGACTGCGGGCGAATGATGCGTTGATCAGAGAAATCTGCAGTGCCAACAGTCTGGGCATTGGTGCGTCCAACCTGCACATTGGCTGCCACATCTGGCGCCCCGGTGAGGGCACCGCCCACCAGCCCGGCGATCTTGGTGCAAGAGACCAAAGAGGCACAGACAAGCAGGAGCGGCAACCAGCGCATCAGCCAAGGCCCTTGAGGCACAGCACGCGCTTGCTATCCGCACGCCGGTTCTGCAGGCCCCGAATACGCTTGCCCCCAGCCCGCACCCAGCGGTGCAGCTCGTCACAGGCCGCGCGATATTGCCCGGCATTGGCCAGCCGCATCATTGTTGAGCGGCAAACCGGGCGCGATCCGACATTAAACGCCAGCTCAAGCATGGATGCCTGAACACCTGCCGGAATGCTGGGATTGCTCATGCAAAGCGAGATCTCAGCATAGAACATCTGCACATCGGCCTCGAGACGGTCAACGCACTCCGACATAGTGGACCTCTCGCCCATCTGCACACCGTGCGTGTCGCCGAAACAGATGGTCGGCACGCCCACGATATCGCGGTAGGCATCAAGCCTCACACCTTCCCATTGCGCGATAAAGGGCGTTGCCATGCCGATCACCAGCGCACTTGCCCCAAGGCCCGCGGCTGTCCGGTTGCGTATCGCGCCGCTTACATCGCGCCGGAACTCTTTGATGGCCTCAGAAAGGCCAGCTTGAGCTATCAAGCGGGCTGGAATGGCCAAAACGTTCACCACCGCAGCGGCGCTCGCGAATAGCAAAGGATCAACCCTCAGCAGCCCAGGCGACACCAGGGACACGAAGACGGACACCGCAGACAGCAGGCAGGCCAGTGCGATCAACCACACCGACCAAGACCCGGCCAGCACTGATTTCCAGTTCGGGAGTAGCTTCATAGTCAGCTCCTATTGTGAATTTGGGAAGATGGGAGTGGGCGGCATGACGCGCCGATCCAGCCGGGCGCGAATGTCCACCAAAGTCTCGAGGATGCGGTCAAGGGTGGCGTCCTGGGCGCTGATCTTTTGCTCTACCTGCCGCAGGCGCGGGCTGATGCGGTCAAGCTGATCCTCAAGGCGCTGGAAATCATCCAGGGCAACGGTCTGCCCCTCAAGGCGGCTGATTGCTGCCTCTGTGACCGACATGCGCGTGTTGAACTGCCCCCATGCAAACGCAAGGGTGGTGAGGATCGTAGCCAGGCTCAGGATTGTGCCCAGCGAAATATTCTTGTTGATGATTGGTTGAGACATTGCGCAGCCCTTGCCCTTTTAGAGCAGGGTCGCGCATTATGGGTGCTCTGGCCTCTGGCGGGTTTTCTAGAGCGACAGCAAGCCTGATAGGTGTTCCACGCATCGTGAAAATAGAACGGTTCCCCTATCTGGCCAGCCCTTACCTGCGCAAACCGCAAGCTTGATGCAGCTTCCTGAACTTGCAACAGGAACCCCATCATGCAACCTAGGATGCACCAGGACTGTGAGAAAGGCCATTTTCATTGGAAATCACTACCGTTAGCATAAAGAACTTCAAGCGAATTTCCGAAGTGGAAATCCCTTTATCAAAGGTCAACTACCTTGTTGGAGGGAATAACTCCGGAAAGAGTAGTGTTCTGCAGGCGATCCACATGGCCTCATCATGCGCGAAGCTTTCACTTGAGAGAAAGGAGCAGGTGATACCCGAATCTGAATTAAAGTACTCCCCAACTTCTGAGTTCACTCTACTTGGCCACCATGCTCCTTATGAAAACAAATCAACAGGATCACGTGGGAAAGTTGAGTTCGTGGGAACAACAAATGATGGAACACTGGCGAGCTATAGGGTGGAGATATATAAAGGCCGAAATTACGGAAGTGTTGGGGTGGATCGTAGTGGAACCTATCCAGGGTTTGGGCAGGGTATCTGCGACCCCAAAAGTATGTTTTCAGTTTTTGTTCCGGGAATATCTGGAATACCCCACAGAGAGGAGCACAAGAGCTATGCTTCTGTTTTCCTAAAGGCGGCAGGTGGTGAAGCGAATCTAGTTTTCAGAAATATTATTAGAATCCTTCCATGAACAGGGTAAGATTATGGAGGTCCAAGACATTCTAAGAGATATAATTGGGCCCTGCGAAATATCCATACAACACGATGCTGAAAAAGATTTATTTATTGACGTTCAATTCTCACAAGATGGAGGGAAGAGTGTTCCTATTGACCTAACGGGTACGGGAATCCTTCAATTAGTGCAGATAGTTTCTTACGTTTGCCTTTTTACACCCAAATTTCTTTTAGTAGATGAGCCAGACAATCACCTTCACCCATCCAGGCAGGCTTTGCTCGCAAAAACATTTGATCGGCTGTCTAATTCTTATGGATCCACAATTGTAGTGACCACACACAGTCGGCACTTAGTGGGCGCAGCTTCTAATTCTGCGAAAATAATCTGGATGAAGGATGGAGAAATAGAATCGGACAACTGCAAGGATTTAGCCAACGTTCTAATGGATTTAGGCGCATTGGACCAACTTGACTCCACTGCTCCAGATTGCATCATATGCACTGAAGATAAAGGGAAAGGAGCGCTTGAGCGCTGTATCGACGGCCTGGGCCTTTCAAGTAAAGTTAGGGTGATTTCCTACAATGGCATCAACAACGCAGCCTCGTCCATTGCCATAAAGGCAATGGCAGATCTTTATGAAACCAATCCGAAGATAATCATTCATAGAGATCGGGATTTCATGACGGATGAAGAAGTTGAGAAATGGGGGGCGGATTATATCAAACGGGATATGGTGGTTTTTTCGCCCCCTCTTTGCGACGTGGAAACTTACCACTGCAATCCAGCTCATGTCGCCTCAGTATACGGTTTGGGGCAAGCGGAATGTGAAACGATAGTCCAAGAAGAAATTAACTCCAACGTTACTGAGCTTCGCACGAAGTTCAGAATGAAACGCCAAGAAGCAAATATTAAATTCTGGAAGGATGGCGGAAGTCCAGATACGAACACACTATGGCCAGAAAATGAAGAGGCAAACCTGGCAAGGTCATATGGCAAGAAGCTGCTTTCATATTTAAATGCCAGGCTGTCACAACAGCCCGGCGGCCGGAAAAATTTGGAAGCACATGAAAGCAAAGAACTAACGTCGCTACTTAAAGCCTGTTTAGATTCCACCAATGCCTTTGCAGCAGAAGAAAATATAGTGGATCACTAGTTCAATCACCCCGCACAACAACTGTCCGGTCGGCGCCTTTATGCATTGGCCTTCTGGAGCGTCTCACGCCTGAGGAAACATCTAGTTAGGGCTGAGACCTGCCAACCAAGTCTGAAGGAGGGCGTTCCTTGGCGCAGATGGTGGCCTATCGACTACTAGACTTAATAGTCTTTGGCTGGGCTGTCACGGTTTTGCATAGTCCGCTATCCGCTTAATGCGGCCCTTCTAGGTTGTTCAGGCCACGCCTACGGCAAATGTACTTGTTATACACCAAAGATATATTATATCAGGAAAAATTCGCCACGATAAATAATTAGTCAGATTAATGACAAAAGCCATTCACGCCAATACTTGGCGGCACCCAGAAGAGTGAAAGCCATCTTTTACTCGCCCCCAATTCTTGGCAATCGTTAGCTTCGATATGCAATTGCACCCTCTTTGCCCTCGTTTGGGCAGGATCACGTATCGCGAGTTCGTTAGCCCTTTTTAGGGAGGGGGGGGGGCTCATCTCGGCTACCGATTTCCTAGTCCGCCATAGAATGGCACAAAAATCCGATGTGAATATCTTTAGGCATCCAACCTTCACTGCGAGGGTAGATCGGTTCCAGTACGCCTGCGTTCTGAGATGAAGGGAATCCCAGCAAATAGGCGAAAACTGTTTGATGAAGCCCGCCAGTATGGGAGCATTTGTAAACTGCAGAAATCACAAGGATCGGCAGCACCATTCCGCCATTATTTTCACACTCGAGCTCGAGGTCGTCTTCTGAAAAGTTCAATATATTAGACTGCTCGAACATTTCAGCTGGGAAAACGCTATGAGGCGCGAAACTCAGGTCATCCTTAAGCCCAATGATAGACGCGTCTACAGTTTCCACCAAGGTGCCGACCTCAGATTTATGGTACACTACCTTGGCGCTGCAAGAAACCTTGGTTGCTGGTGAGTTCCCATGATTTTGCACTTTCAGATTCACTTGGAGTTGGGCGCTATTGTTGCTGTTGTTGACGCGGGTTTGCGTGGACACGGCATGGGGCGAGACCCATGCCCTACTCTGAGAAAGCCCAACTTGCCTTGAATCTTCGGCAATACGCTGTGTAACCGAAAGGGTCTCCCGCGTTGCCTCGAGGGTTTTCGCCACCATTAGAACCGCGATTGCGCTAATGCCAGTAGCGAATATCGAAGCGACGGCAGACAGCCATGGAGGTATTTGGAGGTAATCTGGCTTAGAGAATGCCCCGAGATATACTGCCGTTACGAAACCAAGCATTCCCGCAACACTGGTGAATAGAACCAGCCTATTTCGCTCGGTATATTCCATTTGGGGCCCACCATTCCTGCTGGTGCTCATAACGGGCCTCCTTGGCGGTTTAGTCTCATTTCGGTCCAAGACTTTTCAGCGCCTTGCCGATACAATGGTAATGCGCAATGCGCACATCATCGCAAATGTCAACGCAAGGAGTAATAGGACCTTTCTGAGGCTGATCTGCGCTGGTTGCTGGCAAAAGTCGCTCTCGCCAGTAGTCCGCGGCATCCAGTAGGGTGACGGCCGTCTTTTGTTCGACCCCCAGCTCGAGGGCGATTTCGGCTGTGTTGGCACCACCATCGCTCAGGCGCAGTGCGTGATCGGCTAGGTAGGCTTTGCGTAGGGCATGACAGCTTGGCAACTCAACAATACAGTTCCCGTGGCTGAAACTAAGCCGGGTTGCGGCTTCCATGCCAACCATAGACGCGATGCGATGGCCCTCTGGCACCTCTGACGGGATATACAGCTGCCTGCACCACCGACGCTTGCCGCCTGCCCTGGTGCCTTCCATGAGCCGCACAGCGTTGCCCCGCCCGATCACCTCGGCGATCTCAACCATAGACTCCGGTAGAGGCACAGCACGCCCGCGCCCCTCGGCAAAATCAGCCAAGGGGTATTGAACCACGTTGGGCAAGTTTAGCTGCAGGGCCTTGGCCTTGGGGGCAGGTTCACGGGGGGCAGCTCGCCCAGCGCGTTGGGTTTGATCCAACAAACTGCGCAACTGCCTGATCTCGGCCCGCAGTTCTTGCTCAAGGCCCATGGTTCAGCCCTTTGCCTTGGTGATCAGGATTTCCATCCCCTGAGCGGCCAGGATCGCTTTCTTGATTTTGAACACGTCGGTTTCGTGGCCTTTGCGATCCTCGATCACAGTGATGCCCAGCGCGTTATCGACATAAACAAAGTCTGCCCGGTAGATCCGTTCGTTCTTGCCGCTATCTGTCAGAATAGGGCCATCCCGTCCCTGCAGAACAATATCCACCTGCCTGCGCAGCCCGCAGATATTCCCGGCCATTTGGAGCAGCTTCAACTCTTCCCAGCGCTGGGCCTCTGTCTTGCTGTCATGGGTGATACCGTCTGCCGTGGTGGTGCGCTGTGCGCCTCTCACGCGGCGGCGGTCTTCTCCCTGCCCTGTCTCGGTGCGCTGGGCGGCCTGGTACTGCTCTGCTGTCATTCTCTCTGTCATAACTGCCTCACATGCCCAGCGCTTCTTTGTACATTTCAAACACGGCCTCTTCTTCGGCGATGTCGTCCTTGTCGCGCTTACGCAGGGCGATGACCTTTCGGATCACCTTTGTGTCGTAGCCGCGGGACTTTGCCTCTGCCATGACCTCTTTCTGTTGTTCGGCGAGATCCTTCTTTTCCGCGTCCAGGCGCTCGAACCGTTCAATGAACTGGCGCAACTCTCCTGCTGTCACCCGGTAGTTCTCGCTCTTTTCGTCTTCTGTCAGATCCATGTTCTACTTCCTCCCCTGATGGGCTTTAATCTTGAGGCCTGCGAACTCGAGCGCGCGGGCGATATCTGCTGCATGCGGGTTCTCAGCGGGGGCTTTTGTGGCAAGCTGGTGTTGCGTCCCATATGCGCCCCGGATCTCATCCAGGCTGTTTAGGCGTATTGTGCGCGGTATGGTGCAGATCCGGCCCTTTTGCGGGGCGGTGAGCACGCAATCGCCTTTCTCGAGGTCTACGGTCACGACAGCGCGGCCAAAGGTGGTCCCATGCCGCTCTGGATCCAGATGCGGGCTGGTCAAAGGTTGATCCCTGCTGCCTTGCACTGCGCGACCGAGACCAAACCTGCAGAGATACACTCCCCCGCTGCATGTGCCGTGATCGACCGACACACAAACGGCTTGGCCTCACGGATATCTTTGGCGCGAATTTCAAGGATCACCTGCGGGTCAACAGCCGCGCTGGGCTTGCTGACATGCTGGCGCCAACGCTTTTCCTCGATCCAGTTCTCAGAATACTTGATGTAGCGAGGTTGGTTGCCTACCTGCTCGACAGCATAGGCTTTGGCCCCTGCCAGAATCTCAGCAGGGTCTGCACCCTCGCCCAGCGCCCGACGCAGTGCATCCTCGGTTTTCTCTGCATCGCCCATCCGAGGGAATGCAGCCGCGAACTGATCCCAGAAGTCCGAGAAATCAAAATCTAGTGGTTGTGTGTGATCGGCGGCAGCCGGGCACAAGGTTCTATAATGGTTCAAAGGATGGTTTGGGTGCATCTCCTGCACCGGTAGGGGTGCATCTCCTGCACCTGTCGGGTGCAACTCCTGCACCCGTGCATTTCCTGCACCCCCTACATATAGTGGCACGGGTGCATTTCGTGCACGGGTCGGAGGGAGACAAGAAACGGTGTTGAGGTTGATCCGGTACTCGACAGTAAAGCCATTCCGACACTTTCGCTGGCCGACCTCTGAGACGATCCCGGCCTCAACCAGATCAGAGATATTGGTCTGCACGGTGCGCTTGCTCTTCATTTCCAGATCAGCGGCCATGTTGCCCTTGCTGACCCAGATGCCGGAGCCATCGTCACTGGCTGCATCCGCCATGTAGAGCAGGATCGCCTTTTTCGTAGGTGACCCCACTATCCGGCGTTTGATCAGAGAATAGATCTCGATGCTCATGCTACTCTCCGTATCTCTTCTGCGAAGAATTCGGGGGCGTTAGGGTCAGTGAGGATCACCAGCAATGCGATATGACTGGCGGGAGCAGTCACTGCCCCCCACCAGTTCAACGCGGTCTGAAAGCTCACATCACAGAACAGCGCTACCTCACGCGGGCTGGTGAAGCGGTGATGGAAGTAAGCCGACCACAGGTCAGGCGCGTTAACCTTCAGCGCATATGGGTCAAACATATTTGACCAAGACTTTTGCCCAGCGCGCGGCCCATCCTGAGAAGATGAATAGTCATTGTTCACTATCAATGTCAGACGGGGACGGCTCATGCTGCATCCTCCGCTTCGGGTGCGGGTGCAGGGTTGTCAGCCATATAATTTCGGATCTTATCCACGGTGTTCAGCGTTGGGCTCGACTGCCCATCCACCCAGGCCTTCCATTGAGACCAGCTGGCGCCAAGAGCCTGGCGCAAAATGTGCTGCGGGCTTTTGCCAACCGTAGTGGCATAGGCGCGTATATCTTCGATAAACTGTTCCATGTCGCATTACTGGGTAAGTTTACCCATTTTTACAAGGGTAAAGTTCCCAATATGTGCAGTTTACCTTTTTGGGTATAGTTCCCCAATGTTGAATGAGAGTGAAAAATTCTTGGAAGGCCTCCGACAGATTATGGATGCCCGCAATCTAAAGGACGCGCCGCTCTCAGAAGCTGCCGGGCTACACCAGTCCTTTGTGCGAGACCTCAAACGTGGGAAAGCGGCCTCGCCCAAACTGTCATCCGCTGTGCGCCTCGCGCAAGCGCTCGGAATGACCGTCGAAGAGGTAATGGCTTGGTCCGATGGGCAACCGGCCAGCAAACTCACCATCGCAATCGCTGGAAAAGTCGGCGCAGGCGCCCAAGTCCCTGTGTTCGATGCATATGAGAAAGGCGACGGCCCTCAGGTCGAATGCCCACCCGGCCTCTCCCCTCATGGCATCGTCGCAGTTGAAGTCGAAGGGGACAGTATGGAACCGGTCTATTCTGCCGGGGACCTGCTCTTTTACACCCGCAATGGCCACGACGCGGTGCCGTCCGACGACATAGGGCATCGCTGCGTCTGTGAAGATGAGAACGGCATGGGCTGGGTCAAACAGATCAAGCCTGGCGACGAGCCAGGCGTTTTCCACCTCATTTCCTTAAACCCTGGCGCCAACAACATCTGGAATGTTCGGCTCAAATGGGCAGCGCGCGTTCGTCTGCATTGGCCTGCAGAACTTGCAAAGAGGATCTAAGCCTAGTTACCGACCTCCATCCCCTTGAAGACGAGGTCTTTCGTGCCCCCCTTACCTGAGTGTCCGCTACACGCAGAAAGCGGAATTTGCAAAGTCAGTACGGCCGGGTGTCTTGGCCGTCACTAATCGGCCCAGACCTGCCTTTCACCGACCGGTCAAGATGCTGCAGTCGCAGCCCGCATTGCCGCCGTTCGCTGCGGGCGCGAAATCAAGACGACGGCGAACTGATAGTCTGCGGGCCAAGCTGCCCTTTCTGTCGACAACTGCAAGATCAGCTTTGGAGCATTGTATCGATTTCAGTATGTGCTTATCTCTCTTCTCGAGAAGTCGTATAGTGTTTCGAAGAATGGTGAGACTGTTTTGCAGGGCAAAATTTCAGTTCCTCGGATCGTTGCAGTAGCCTGCCTCGATAACGAACGCTTAAAGGACCTATAGCCCATGCAATGGATCAACATCCTGCAGAAATTTTCAGATACATTCCTGCTCATCACATTTGTGTGGCTATGGCTGAGCCTACTGCTGTTATCTATTAAGCAATCGATAATAAACAAAAAATGGAAGTGGCGCTGGTTCCCGGCTAGTGAACAATTGCTGATGAAGAATGAAATTTTTGCATCGAAAAAGTTCAAACGGGAGCGGGCGTGGGTAGGCTACGCCTTGATGTGGTTTGTTACCGCATTGATGATTTGGGGTGGTGTTTCAATAACAAATGCAGTTTTGACATGACACTCCAAGGTGACGTTCTTGGCCATGCGAATTCCTCGATTGCCTCTAAGGGGGCATTTGTGCAAAGCGCAGCAACATACAACATGGGCTCACAGCGGACTTGCGGCGGTGCAGCGTGCGGTTTTCACCCTGAACACTCTGTCGCCGGTCTGATCGGCACACCTGGTAGACTGCTGCCAGCCCACACACGACATTCATTCACGCAGCTAGCGGACATGGCAGATCATAGAGAATGGTCAAAGACCTGACCGTCCCTTCACCTGCCGATGCTTATGCCTTCGAGTTGGGAAGCGGGCCTTCATAGCAAACAAGGCTGCACATTTTTCGCACATTCTTGGAGCCGTGTGAAAGTGGTCATTTCACAGCTGCAACAGTCAAATTCTTGCGTCTCTCGTCGCAAGGTCCCGGAATGTAGCAATAATTTTCTGAACTGGGGTCACAATTCAGGGCCCCCTTCCAAAGTTTCTTATCTTGCAAGGGACAGTGCCGCGGCAACGGCCAAATGCGTGGATGCGACGACTCCGTCGATTAGCATTGCGCCCGTTCTTTCTGTAAGAACGCCGTGATGCATCGCCATACCGGCGCAGCCCAGAATAACCGTTTGGCATTTGGATTGATGTTTGGCATCAAGGATGGCCTGGGACAGATGATCCAACATTTGTTCCCCGCCTTGTTCGATGGCCAAAACCGCCAACCCGCTGGCGCGTACCAGGTAGCAGTCTCCCTCAAACCCTGAGGATTTTATATTGCCCTCAATCACGGGGACTGCCTCTTCAACGGATGTGACGACACAAAACCCTCCGCCCAGAAGCGATGCCATCGTATAGGCGGAGTGGCCAATGCCCAGAACGGGACAGGTCGCGAGGCTGCGGGCCTCGGTCAAGCCCGTGTCGTCAAAACAGGCGATGACGATGGCGTCAGCCCCGATGGCCTGAGCCTCGGCGACACGTTCAAGAACGCCTGGAATGGCTGCTTCGCCGTCCTGCGGGCCCTCTATCGCGTCGGGGCCTTTGGTGTTGGTCACCCCCGTTACTTTCATCTCCGGCACGGCTTTCGCGGCGACTGTGACAACACTCTGTGTCATTGCCTCGGTCGCATTTGGATTGATGTAGACCAGATGCATCAGACAGCCTTTCCAGCGTCAGATCCTACACGCGAGCGGCGTTTTCCCATGATCCGGACGATAAGCAGAAACACACCAATGATCGCCAATGAAAACAGTGTGGTCAGCGTTCCAAGCGCATAGATGACCGGGGTTGTAACATTGGTGGTCATGCCAAAGATCTCCAGCGGCAGAGTGTTGTAGCTGCCTGCGGTCAACAAGGTCCGGGCAAATTCATCGTAGGACAGAGTGAAGCCGAACAATGCGACCCCGATCAGAGACGGCGCGATAATGGGCAGGATCACATGGCGAAGGGTCTGCCACGACGTGGCGCCCTGATCTCGGGCGGCTTCCTCATAGGATTTATCGAACCGATTAAAAACGGCAAATATGATCAGCAGCCCAAACGGCAGTGTCCAGGTCAGCTGGCTACCAAAGCCAGATGTGGTCCAGTGAACCTTGAAGCCAAGCTGGTTGAAGATCAGGCCAACGCCCAATGAGACAAGGATTGACGGGATCACCAGCGACGTGATGGCGAGGTAGAACAACAGAGTTGAGCCGACGAACCTTTTGCGAAACGCCAGCCCGGCCATGACAGAAACCACCACCGTAGAGACCATCACCATGAGCCCAAGCGCCAGCGACCGGCGAAAAGACCCCCAGATGTCCCCGACCGCCTGCTGCTCAAACAGCTCGCGGAACCAGTTCAGGGACACGCCGCGCATTGGGAAGGTCAGACCGCCGCCTTTGCCTTGAAAAGACAGGACGCCAATCGTCAGTGTCGGGCCATAGAGGAACAGCAGGAAGACGCAAAAGAAGGCTGCAAGACAGTAGAAAGACCGGGGGCGCTGTGCCATGTCAAAGCTCCTTGCGAATGTTGACAAAGCGCAAAAGCACGCCGATGACGATCAGAACCGTACAGAGCAACACAACAGCCGTGGCCGCCGCCGAGGGGTATTGCAGCAGCGCGATATCATTGGAAATGAGCCGTCCCACATTGGCCTTTTGACTGCCCGACATGAACCGCACCGTGATGAAATCCCCCATCACCAGTGTCACCACAAAGATGGTTCCGATCATGATGCCCGGCTTGGTCAGCGGCACGATCACGTGCCACAATGTTTGCAGCCCGGTTGCGCCATTGTCATAGGCCGCTTCAATCAGGGATTTGTCGATCCGCATCATGGTGTTGAAAATCGGTACAACCATGAACAGCGTATAAAGATGAACAAAGGCAAGAATGACCGAGAAGTCGGAATAGAGCAGCCACTCAAGAGGTTCATCAATGATGCCCCATGAGATCAAGGCCTGATTGGCGATGCCATTGCGCCCCAGAAACGGGATCCACGAGATCATCCGGATAATGTTCGAGGTCAAAAACGGGATCGTGCACAGCAAGAACAAGGCCGTCTGCATCGCCTGCGTACGCACATGGAAGGCAAGGAAATAGGCCACGGTGAAGCCTATCGACAGTGTGAAAACCCAAGTGATGAACGCGTATTTGAACGTGGCAAAAAACACCTTGTAGGTGACGGGCGAGCTGAACAGGAACGCATAGTTATCAAATTGAAACGCCGGGTAGATTGAAAACTCGGTCGCGCCCCAAAAACTGACAACAAAGATCATGCCGATTGGCACAACAAGAAAGGCAAGCAACACTGCCATCAGCGGTGCGGCTTGTAGATACGCAATGATATCGCGGGATTTGCCCATGGTGTCTTTCGTGTACGCTTCGTGGATCTGTTGCCGGATGCGACTTTTTTTGGGGGGGGGAGCGCCGACCAATCGGCCGACGCCCCTGTCTGTTTAGGCTGCGATGAATTCGTTCCATTTGCGAACCATGTACTGGTTCTCGTCCATGACGGAATTCCAGCAGGCAACGGCGCCCATACGATCCGTGAACGAGCCGCCATCGCGCACGTCTCCGGCCATGGCCAACTGGTCGCCTGTGGGAGAAGTGATGACGTCTGTTGCGGGCTTGCCCTCAAACCAGTAGCCCCACTCGTTGGCGCTCATGAAGTCTTTCGAGGTCTCTGGAACGGCCGAGTAATAGCCCTGGCGCATCAGATAGCCACCGACCCAGCCGGACAGGTACCAGTTGATGTATTCATAGGCCGCATCCAGCTCCATCCCCGACAGGCTGGAGGACAATCCAAGACCGCCGCCCCAGGACCGGTAGCCCTCTTTGAGGGGCTGATAAACGCAAGGAATGCCGCGCGATTTGACGGCTGTGATGGCAGGCGACCACATGGATTGGATCACCACCTCGCCCGAGGCCATTAGGTTCACGGATTCATCAAACGACTTCCAGAAGGCACGGAACTGGCCGTTTTGCTTGGCCTCGGTAAAGATCGCAAAGGTCTTGTCGATCTCTTCCTTGGTCATGTTGCCTTTGTCGCCGTAATGGATCTCTCCCATGGCTTCGCAGACCATTGCCATGTCCATGATGCCGATTGACGAGATGTCGAGGATAGAGGCTTTGCCCTTGAATTCGGGATTCAAAAGCTCGGTCCAGCTCTCGATGGGGCGGCCAATCAGATCGGGGCGAATACCCAATGTATCAGCGTTGTAGATCGTCGGGATCAGCGTCATCCAGCCGGTTTCGTTGTCGGCAAATGTTTTGCCACCAGGGCCCTCGACAAAGCCAACAGTATGGGGCGCTGTGCCCTGGGCGATCACGCTTTCAGGGGTCAGTTTACCCGAGCGGAAGGTGCCGACGATTTTGTCGTAATTGGCGATCTTTGCGGTGTCCATCGCCTGCAGGTTGCCGGTTGGCCAGACCTTTTTGCAGATCCAGTATTCAATGTCTGCGACATCAAAACTGTCAGGCTGCGTTGCGGCCCGCTGGGTGACGCTGTCACTGTCCAGAGCCGTCATTTCCAAACTGAAGCCCAGGTCTTCTTTGACCTTGGTTGCGACATCGTTGAGGTTGGAAACGCCGGTCCCGAACTGACGCAGGGTGATATTTTTGATTTCCTGGGCCCAGACCATAGGCGCGGGCAAAGTGGATGCAGCAGCAACAGCGGCGCCACCTTTCAAAACAGTACGACGACTATAACGCATTTTAGACATTGAATTCATCCCTCGTTGGTTGGTTTGACTACGATTGGAGGCGGTGCAGCCGCCCCTCATCCCAGGCGAGATTGACCAAATCGCCTGGGTTTTTTGGTGATTGAAAAAAGGTGGCTTCAGGCACCAGCGCCAGCACCTGTTCGCCCGCCTCAATGCGCGCGGTCAGTGCTACATGGCCGCCTTGATATTCGATCGTCGTCACCCTTGCTGGCAGCCCCTGGTCGCTCAGTTTCACATCATCCGCCCGCAAGGCCACTTTGCCCCCGTCCAGCGCAATAACGTTATGGCCGCCCATAAACCGGGCCACAAATTCAGTCTTTGGCGCAGTCCAGACCTCGCGCGCGCTGCCCGCCTGTTCGATCATCGCGTTGTTCATGACCACCAGCTCATCGCCGAGCGCCAGCGCTTCGTCCTGCCCGTGTGTGACATGCACAAAAGTGATCCCAAGTTCGCGCTGCAGCTTTTTCAGCTCGGCCCGCATACGGATGCGCAAAAACGGATCAAGAGCCGACAGCGGCTCATCCAGCAAAAGCACCTTGGGCTGCGTGATCAGCGCCCGTGCCAGCGCGACACGTTGCTGCTGGCCACCCGACAGCTGCGCCGGAAGGCGATCCGCAAAGCCGGTCATGTCGACCAGCTCCAGCAGCTCGTTTGCCCTGGCATCGCGCGTGGCTTTGTCTTCGCCCTTCATCCGCAGGGAAAACGCCACGTTGTCACGCACATTCAGATGCGGGAACAGAGCATAGTTCTGAAACATCATCGCTGTGCCGCGTTTGGCCGGGGTAAGATGTGAGACATCAGATCCCGCCAGAACGATAGCTCCCTCTGTCACCCTTTCATGGCCAGCGATCATGCGCAGGGTCGAGGATTTGCCGCAGCCCGATGGCCCCAACAGGCAGACATAGGAGCCACCCTTAAAAAGGTGGTTGATGTTATCTACCGCGAGCGTGTCGCCGTATTTCTTCGTCAGACCAACCAACTCAAGATCATATCTGCCGCGCATATCCACCCCATCGTTCATCTGAATTCGCCGTGTTCAAACAAGCTTAAGATTGGGATGAGCAGCTCCATCCAGCGTTTCCGCTGCTTTGCGGACGGCAAAACTGAGATTGCCGGTTATTTGTGCGACTGCGGCGGAGGGATCTTATTTTTTGTGCGCAAAATTGTACACAATCCTGAAAACAAAGTTGACGCCTATCATCAGTTGCCTATTCCCCATGGCCAGCCCAAGGTGAGCCCGAAGGATGAGACATGACCAAACTGACCACAGCCCCGCTTACGACAGAGCAATTGTTTGCCCAGTTGGAATTGGCGATTCACGAACATCGACTAACCCCAGGTACAAAACTGGGCGAGGATGAAATTGCCAGCATCTACAGCGTTAGCCGAACAACGGTGCGCTCAGCTTTGCAGGCCCTTTCGCTTCAGCGCCTGGTCGAGCACAAGCGCAATCGCGGTGCCTATGTGGCGCAACCCACCCTCCGGGAGGCACGGGAAGTGTTTGAGGCCCGCGCACTCTTGGAGCCCCGAACCGCCCATTCCGCCGCGGAACGGACCACCGCAGAAGACATTGCCAAACTTCAGGTGCATATCGACGCCGAACACGAAGCCATGGCGGCCGGCAACCATGGCCGGGCGCTCTACCTGTCTGGCCAGTTTCATATCGAAATTGCCCGCATCGCCGACCAGAGCACGATTGAGGCCTTCATCACGCAGTTGATCTCGCGGTCTTCTCTCATTGTGGCCCTCTATTGGCAGCGCCGGACCGCAATGTGTGAAAGTCACGCGCATGATGCTTTGGTTTCTGCTCTTGCGGATCAGGACGGCCCACGTGCGGACGAATTGATGCGCAACCATCTTCTTGATCTCGTCACCTCTTTGGATTTGCGCAACAAGACATCGGCGCCCCTGTCACTCAAGGATGCATTGGCACAATGAAGGGAGTGCATTTTGACACCGCCAAATTGGCCGACCTTGAAACAGTGCTTATCTGGGCCGCACAAGAAGGCTGGAACCCTGGCCTGCAAGATGCGCAGGCTTTCTTGGCCGC
This sequence comes from Phaeobacter sp. SH40, assembly GCA_965641885.1. GTDB lineage: Bacteria > Pseudomonadota > Alphaproteobacteria > Rhodobacterales > Rhodobacteraceae > Pseudophaeobacter. The sequence goes on from OZ282574.1 coordinate 2,767,724, forward strand.
TGACCCAAACGGCTTCTTTGTTGCGCGTGTCGCTGGTGAAATCATGGCCGCAATCAGTGTGGTGAACCACAGTGACACAATGGCTTTCCTCGGTCTGTACCTGTGTAAACCAGAATTTCGCGGCCAGGGGGTCGGGTTTGCGCTGTGGCGTCACGCCTTGCGCCACGCCGGGAAGCGCTGTGTCGGTTTGGATGGGGTTGCGGAACAAGAACCCAACTATGCCAAATCCGGCTTTGTCCGAACCGGCGCCACCACGCGCCTGCAGGGGAAAGCCCCAAGGGGAGCGACAGACGGGACCCGCGCCTTTGACGCCGCGCGTGATTTTGCAGCAATTGCAACCCTCGACCAGCGCGCAAACGGATATGAACGCGCTCGGTTTCTGGCGGAATGGGTGTCAGAGGGGGCTGCGACGCGCAAAACGGTTGTGTATACGCAAAACGGAGAGATTTCAGGGTTTGCAACCATACGCCTGTGCCAAGACGGCGCCAAGATTGGGCCAGTTACGGCCCCGGATACAGCAGCAGCACTCACATTGTTGAGCGCCGCTGCGGCATCCCTTGATGTTTATGATGTAACTCTAGACTTGCCCAGTTCAGCCATCGCATTCCGTAACGCGTTGGAGGATAGGGGATTTGTTGAAACGTTTAAAACAGCACGGATGTATTGCGGAGCGGTCCCGCAATCTTCACCGTCAAGCATGGCAATTGCGACGATGGAACTCGGGTAACATTCAAATTGGTACGCGACGCAGAGCTGCAGTCGACTACCCAAAAGCACAGGTCTGTGAATGGCGAGGAGGCCACCAACAGGGTTCCTTCTTGATGCGAGTTAAGTAAGTACTCTCCCATGCATTCGGCGAGATTGAACCCAAAAGACAATGGTTTGTGAGCGTCTGCTATGAGGTTCCTGAGATTTGGCATTACCAGAAGCCTGAAAGGGCAGGTTAGGGTCGTTCGTAGCATTTCGGAAAGCAAAATGACCGGACTTTGCAAACTCCGATAACTGCGCATAGCTGCCGTTGATGCATAATGCAGCATCGACGCTGTGAGCAAAGGGGCGGTGAATGGCCGCTTGTTCCTCTCTGACACGAACCTCTCGCAACTGCGGCGAATGGCCGGTTTCCGCCCTTGGTGTCGTTTGCCGCGCTTGCACTCATCGCATCGATGACCGGCTGCAAAGGGCTGAAAGCGGCTAACCACCAAAAAACTAATAGATGACGCTCAATCCGAGCAGCCCAGCGCCGCGCTGCGCGAACTTTGGTTTCACCGTCGGCAGGAAGCTCTCAAATGGCGGGATCAAAATTATTAGGGTAAGTTTACCCTTTTAATATTGACTTGGGTAAGTTTACCCAATATCAATTCACACATCAACCGATGGAGGATTGAATGAACGACATTACCAAAACCGCCCGCCAGATTATCAGTGCGCCCGAGGATTACCTGTACGACACCAGCCTGTTTACAGCTGCCTGGGCAACAATGAAGGCAGCACGCGGCCAGGGATTTGACCCGCAACGCCTGCAGCCACAGCACCTAATTGGTCGGCCCACACCTGCGCCCGAACCGCTTGACCAGACCCTGACACGGGTTGGTGAAACTGTGCGCACCTATGCTGCCAAACAGGGATACCGCGCCCAGCGCCGCCATGCCGCGTGAGCTAACAGGGGATCGCTTTATTAGACGCCTTGCAGCCCGCCAAGATCAGCACTCACAGGCCTCCCAGAGGGCACCCCCGCACCTCACATAACACTTCGACCGGCGCCAGGAGGACGGCGCTGGTCACTCCTTTCAGAATTCCGCGCTCTCATCCCGGATGCGCGGAGTGGCGCGGGCGGTTCAGTCCTCCTCCAAAGTTCACCGCCCGCGCACCAATTTCGAGTTCACATCATGCCACCAAACATTCTTGCCGCCACAGCTATTGCTGAGATCACGTCACAGCAAGGCCTCTACCAAATCCTGAGATTTCAAGACCTCGGCGGCATTCTCACCCCACCCAGCGATGATCCAACGGATTGGTGGGAGCCGGAGAACTTAACCCACCGCGCCGAACTGCACGGCATCCAAGCATCAGGCGCCGATACGATTGAGGCAATCACCCATTGGGTCAAAATCGCCTCGGTTAGAAAATTCGATGGGCCCAATGAGCCCTTTTCAACACCCGCAGCGTGAGCGCTGCACTCTAGGGCGCGGCACTTCAAGCCCATCACTCACGATCAACAGCCGCGCCCTACTCCCCCAATCCAGAAAGCCCAGCGCCATGGCGAAAGTTCTTATCGGATGCGAAACCAGCGGAGTTGTCAGAGAGGCATTTCTTGCCCTTGGCCACGACACATGGTCCTGTGATCTGCTCCCCTCTGACACCCCGTCAAACCGTCATATCCAAGGTGACATTCTGGACGTCATGCAGAGCGACTGGGATTTGATGGCCGTCATGCACCCACCCTGCACTCGCCTGTGCAACAGTGGCGTTCGCTGGCTATCCAAGCCGCCAACTGGTCGCAGTTTGAATGACATGTGGGCTGAACTCGATCAGGGTGCCGCGCTGTTCTCTGCCGTCTGGAACGTTCCCCATATCCCCTGTGTAGCAGTCGAGAACCCCGTCATGCACAAGTATGCGAAAGAACGGATCCAGGATTACCGCCCCCCTGCGCAGACGGTGCAGCCTTGGCAGTTTGCTACCGATCCAAACGGGCCAGACAATGAGCGCAAGAGAACCTGTTTTTGGCTGCGTGGCCTGCCAACGCTGATGGCAACAGGCACCCTTGATGGATCAACCTCTCGCGACACCGTGCACAAAGCCAGCCCGGGTGCAGAGCGCTGGAAACTGCGCAGCAAGTTCTTCCCCGGCATCGCGGCCGCCATGGCTGATCAATGGGGAAACCATGCCTCAAACCTATATGCGGCCCGCGCCGCTTAACTGTCCTGACACCCACAACCCACCGGAGGCCCTATGACTTCTGTACACATTCCAGATGAAGCCAAATTCGTAACCGGCGTTCAGGCAATTCGCTCACCGCGCTGGCCCTTTGGCCGCGACACATTTTACAAGATGGTGCGTGGTGGCTTGATCAAGAAGCACCACCCATACCCTGGCTCGCGCCCCGTATTTTCAGTGGCCCAGATCGACCAAATTTATCACCAATCAAGCGAAGAATAGAGTGGGGGCCAAAGCGGGGGCCAAATCACCTGATTCTACAGATTATTCAATGATTTCAATGGTGAAATGGTGCCCCCACACGGCACCAAAAAAATATTTAAATACAAAAACTTACAAACCATATTGCGTGAACTTTGCGTGGATAGGAACCCCATTAGAAAGATCCTTCCATACTCTAACATTCAACCTAGATTCCAAATCAAACTGGCAGGGTCACCAGGACTCGAACCCGAGGCCTACGGTTTTGGAGGCTGTAGGGAATAACTTCCTTTCAAGCGGTTAGCCTAAAAATTTCCCACTACAAACCAAGAACCTATGGTGAAGGTGGGAAATACCAATTTGCGCCTACTACGCCCCCGCTCTCCAACTCGCAAAGCAGGCGAAATTGCGGACTACCCTCTACCCGTCAATCTTTGTACCGGTCACCGGACCATCTTATCGCATGACATCAGCCGATGGCCGACAAAGGACTGAACATAGCCGCCTAGTATCGACCCCGCCTCAAATCCTGTGCCGAGGAAAATTCACCGGCTGGCAGCTATGCGCAGAGAGTGACCTTTGCAAAGGTCTGGCAGCCAAGCCTTGACTGAGCAGCCCCATCAAGCACAGAGAATCTTCTGAGTGGCCTGATAGATAGTCAAAGTGAAGGCACCGAGAGCACTTTTAAGATGATGAGCTACTGTGTAATGTATAGTCATGATGGACAAGAAATTACCTCTTGCGGAGGATTTTGATGGGCTGCCAGGATTGCTCGGCGACATCACCTACGTCATTCCAGTTGAAGACAACGATCCGTATTCAGCAAGCATTCTACAGGGTTTCGCGCGCAGTCTCATGCGGCATGAGCCCATTATTCGGTTGATCAACTCTCTCCCCAGCGATCTCTGGGAGTTGACGCCTGAGGGGCGCGAAGTAAAGCTTCCACGCCGCATGTCGGGGCAGGCTCCTGTGAGATGGTTCGGGCAATCGACGCGTGCGCTGACCTCGATGATAACCCCTGTATTCCACCCGTTCTTGGTCGTTTTTTTTGGGCCCGGACATGATATGAGGAAATTTCGAAAATGGATCGACTTGCATCCATTTCCTCTGGTCGTTGTCGCCGAAAATGGCGGCGTTTTGACCTACGATGACTTTACTATTCAGAGCCTTCGCGATGCCTTCCTTCGTGTATGCGATGCGCTTGAGAGCCAAGTGCGTAAAGACGCCTTGGATCAAGCACGAACTGCACTCGAATCCTGGGAAGAGCCGGAAGCACGAGTTCTTGGCTATCAAGTCGGCGGGCATAACTCTGTAATACCCAACCTGCAGTCACTATCTACAGCCGGATATGAGGACATGGTCTACGGCCCATTTGAGAAGATCCATGATGGTATCGGTCCCTATGTCGACCAGATTTGCCAAACAACGCGCTCCATTTTTGATGAGAGGGAGGCTGTAGGAGAACGAGCTGCAAATCAGTTATTCCGCAGGCCGCCGAGCCTTAACCTCTTCGCGCCAGCCATATATCCGCATATGCAAAAGGTGTCTCTTGGCAATGGTCCTTTCTCCGCTGAAGAGAAGGCAAGGTTTTTGGCCGTTGTCCGGGCTCTTGAGAAACAGGACGGCTACATGTACGAGGCCAAGACACCCGCTCAAATCAAGGCCGTCTTTGGTTCAATGCTTGATGAAGTGCCTAAGGCCCATTTTTTGATAAGCGAGCGCGCCAGCGAGCTAAGTCTCGCTACGGTGTGCATCTCAACGCTGTCTGCGTCAGAAATGTCGGCCGTTATCAGATTGCCGAACCGCGTTAACCGTACAGCCGGGCAAGTTCGCCAATTTGCTCAACAATATAACGCGAAGAAAACCACAGAGCGAAAGCGTATTGAGATGTTTCACCGTGTTCAAAAAGTGGTGACGGAGTCACTTCCCGAAGACTTTTTTCCCTTTATTGAACAGGCCGAGGATGGCATTCGCCTCGTTTGCGATGCTCATCTTGAATGGTTCAAACTAAGAAAACTACCTTTGTGTGTTCAAAAGGATACGACGCGTATCCCTGTAACACCGGGCAATCTCTTTATTAGTCAAGTCTCCCCAAGGAAACACCTGCACCTCAGGGTTTCTGATTTTTCGGAAATTTTGGTCCTCAGCGCACTTCAAGAGCAAGACCCGATAAGCCGTTTCTTTGATGATGCTATTTCTGTCTTCGAACCACACTTTTCCGAAAGCGTGACAGTTCGCACTGTGCGGGTGAGAAATAAGAAGGACTTGATTGATGCACTTAACTCTTTCAACGGGGCCATGGCGATCTTCGATGGCCATGGTAGCCATGAGTCTGGCAAGGCAGCAACGCTCCAGCTCTTAGAAGAAGAAATAGACATCTGGGAACTTCAGGCGGAGTCCCCACGCGTTCCTCCGATTGTTATCCTAAGTGCCTGCGATACGCATGCCGCTGATCGAAATCACGCCACTACGAGCAATGGATTTCTATCCATAAATGCGCGAACAGTTCTTGGCTCAGTGTTCCCGATCGATGCTCGTGATGCCGCTACCTTCGTTGCAAGGCTGCTATATCGGATTGCCGAATTCATACCAACGGCGCATAAACTTTTCAATAGATCCCTCACCTGGATGGAAATCATGGGAGGCATGATCCGCATGCAACTCCTGACGGACTTTTGTCGCCGGTTAGAGGGTAAAGGTATCATCGACCATGACCTTTGCAAGAAGGTCCATGTGAAAGGAAACATGCAGATTAATGGCGGCAAAGAGTGGCCTTTTGAGAAGGTAATAGCCAGCCTGGTTGATTGTGGCGTTGATGAAAAGCTCGCTTGGCGCGAATTACAGGCCGCTACTGTAAACTCAACAGCCATCAGCTATCTTCAGCTTGGACGCCCTGAAACAATCATCATCCACCCCGATGACGGCTTCCCTCACGACGCGGATGAAGAGGAACTAACCTGACGGCCAGCCTTTGCCAACATAAACCCGAGAAGGCCCCGCCGTCACAACGGGCTGGGCCTTTCCAAGATCTCGTCCACAGCCTCCAGCTTGCCATTGGCACAACCGCGTCCTTGCGCCTCGGCAATCAGGGCATTTGATAGCTGGCCCTCGGTTGTCGGCACCGGGCCAGTATAGCCTGGACAGGGCGTCACCAGATCGGCCGGCACATTTGGCGGCGGCAATCGAGCCGGATCACTATCGCGCCCCATACAAGCGCTCAGCAGTGACACCAAGCAAAGCAGACAAAGGCGCATTGCGACCTCCCATTAGTTCCAATTCATTAGAAAGCGCCGCCCAGTGCCGCGCCTCGTCTGCAGCGCGGTCCAGGTGCGCGCGATGGATCTGCGCTGTCTCAGCCGCGCGCTGCAGCTCAGCATGGGCCCCGCGCAAATCCTCTTGCACGGCCACCAAATTCAAACGCAACAGCTGCCGATCTCGGAACAAATCTGTGACCCACCAGACTGCCCCAGCCAAAGCTCCGATCAGGAGAAAAAATGGAAGGTTTCGCGTAAGGAAAGGAAAGATCCGCAGAACCCAGACCGGCATCAGGCAAGGCCTTGCATGCAAAGCCGGTACTCATCGGCGCGGCGGCGCACCAGACCGCGCACAACGCGGCCTCCTGCCTTGTTCCACCATGTCAGCGCCTGACACCCCCCGGCCACGTCATCGGCGTTGAGGCGGCGCGTTGCGGTGCTGCGCCCTGCCCCGCGAATGCCGACATTATAGGCGAGGCTGACATAGGCCGCATCCCGCGCTGCAGGCAGGCGCAGCACCTTGGTCTCTGCTGAGAAATACCCATGCAGCCCCTCGCGATACTCCAGCACTTCAGACCGCAAAAGCGCCGCGCATTGCGTGTCTGTCATGTAGTCGCCAAGGCTCACGCCCTTGGTGTGGCCAAAGCAGATCGTTGGCACCCCAACAAGATCCAGATAGGCATGGTTGCGCATGCCCTCCCAGCCTCCGATCAAAGGCAAGGCCAGCGCCAGGAATGCCGCGATCGATGAGCTGCGCAGCTTGCTGCCATCGATCCCCTGATCTTTCACGCGGCCAATGAGACCATAGGCAACCAGGGCCACGCCCAAGATCCACCAGATGCGCGGATTGGTGTCACGGCCAAAGAGCCAGAACAGCGCTTCAGGCAGCACCAGGCACAACAGCCCGAGATAGCCCGCCCACATCGAATGCGACCGCTTGGCGATCTGGCGCGCGTTTGGAACAAGTTTCATGAGGGTTCTCCAATGCAAAAATCCCCGCCAAAGGCAGGGTTGGTTTCAGGTTTGAATTTTGGGGTGGCTTTAGTGGCCGGTCACTCGCCCCTTGCGCAGCATTTCCCGCAGCAAGCGATTGTTCTCAGAGAGCTGTGATTTCATTTCCTGCAGGCTGCTCCCAAGGTGCTGAAACGAGGCATCCCGCGCGGCGCTTTTTGTCTCCAACGCCCGCACCCGAGCGGCCAAAGCGTCCCGCCTGTTTCCCTCGATCTCTTGGGACTGGATTGCATCGGTCAAATCGCCCTGCAGCGTCTTGATGCCAGAGGACAGGGTAGCCGTTTGAACCCCAACCCATATGCCAGCGACAACCAGCCCGCTGACCATTGTCCAGGCGAGGCCTTTATTGATCGTTAGCCCGCGATCACTGTTTTCAATCATGGTCATTCTCGCCCCCCTCAAAACGCCGCCACCAGGGCAGCGGCCCCATCGGGCACGGCAGGCCAATTGGCATCGTCAGACAGATCTGCACCGGCCTCGACCAGGCCCGGCCAGGTGCCGCGCATCTGCGTGATCCACGCAAGGCCCGCGATATAGGAGGCGCGCTGCGCCTCTGACAGCAGACCGGTGCTAGCCGCCGCCACAAGATTGATCTGGGCCATTTCATCAACCACCGCGAAGATCCGGCGGCGACATTCAGCCTTGCCCTCATCGAGCCGCGCCGCCAGATCAGCCGCCAGTTCAGTCTCGGACTTGGCGCGCTGGCTCCAGCCCAGCATCCACGCCCCATCGACCAGCAACGGCACCGCATCACGTTCTGCTACCATTCCGACCTGGTGCGCAAGCCGGTCAGCGACCGTGACCGGATAGAGGCCAAAACTCGCAGCCAGCGCATCAGGTATTTTCTTGGGAAAGCTGGTCTGCGGATTGTCTTTGCGAAGCCGCGCCAGACTGTAGATCTCTGGCTTGCCCTCTATGATTTTGACATACATTAGCTAATGTCTCCTGCTGGTCTGATGGTGGTAGCACCGGCCAGGTACGTGGTATCGTGGAAGTGACCCAGAACAGCAGGCGCTGCCCCGTTAGAAATATCGACATAGACAGCCGTTGCGCTCGCTGTGACCAGCAGGCGCTGCCAGTCCGCATCCCAGTGCATGTATTGCGCTGCTGTGTTCGCCTCATTGCCTATAGTCTCGTAGAAACTGATATACGCAATTTCCACCATCGCGGTCGGGTCGGAATAGTCGATAACCGCGATGCCATAGTTTTCAGGATGGGGCTTATCTACAGACAGGAACAACAACTGCCTTTCAGGATCTACCGCATGGCCCCTTATGGTGTCGTAGGTCGTGAGCCAAGCCTGCTCTAGGGTCATGACCCCTGTAGCTGTGTATGAATGCGAGGTGAGGTAGTCGGAAATAGACGAGCCGAACATAAGCTTGTTTACCGGGTCAACGGCGACCTTGGAAATTTGGTCATAGTATGTCGAGCTGGAAACGCGGTCAGCGTAACTACCGGGCATTGAATCGGGGTCGGATATATCAAAGGACGCAATGGCCTCAGTCGCGGAATAACGCGGGCAGAAAGCTATCGCGTCGTCGCCATCGACAACAACATATTGCGAAGAGGTGTAATAAACCTGATCCATTCTTGTTATTGCAGCAGGGTCGGAAACGTCCAAGGCTGTCAGGTATTCGTTGCCCTTAACAAAGGCCACCTTTGCCGCGTAGTCGACCCACAGCGAATAGGGCCTGTTGAGGTAGGTATCGTCACTGTAGGCCCCAAGATCCAAGATATTCAGAGGGTCTGACACATCCAGAATGCGCAGCTCATCATAGTCAGAATTGGTGAGATAGGCGAACTGGCCGGTTGGATCGACGCGAGATTCACTCACGTTATAGTTCGGATTGGCCGGTTGCCACGCATTTACAAACTCGATTTCACCGTTTGAATATTCGCGTAGAATTGTGAAGTATGCAGGGTCATTGCTGCCGCAACCGACATAGACCAAACGGCTCTGGACGCCGCCGCCAATGCCAGCCATTTTCCTTGAAACAGTCATGCCATTGCATCCCCGGCCACGAAGCCGAACCAGGTGGCCCCGGCATCCGTGGTCAGGAAGGTCAACACGTCCTTGTCACCATTTGCAGGCGCATCCGGCGCAGTGCCTCCAGACCACACCACCGAGGCAGGCCAGGTCAGCGTGTAATCACCGCCCGCTGTCAGGCGCAATGTGAAGGCGCTTGCAGCCCCTGCCGCAGCCGGATTGGAAAACGTGAAGGCTGTATTGCCTTCGCTCAGCAAGGTGAACACCGTGCCCGCTGCAAGATCGATGTCAGGAGCCACACCGGCCAAAGGCACCACCGTTTCCTGCAGGCTTGCCAGCTTGGCCACGCCAGACACCTCGACAGAGGTCAGGCTTGGCGACTTGCCCAGAGTATAAACCGCCCAGTTTGTGGCGTCCTGGCTTGGGTCCAGCAAGACACCGCTGTGATCCGTCTTGGCCCGGTATGACTGGAAGTCTACAGGCGAATAGAAGGATTGACCGGCGCTGTAATTCCCGCCGCTAACCCATGCGTCAGCCGCAGCTCCGCCCGCTGCGGCCTCGGTCGCTGCAGAGCGCTCCCCAATCCACGCAATGGCCGCTGTGATCTCCACAGCAAAATTTGCGAGCCAGATTAGAAAGGCATCCATGCGCTCAGAAAAGAACCCCTCGCGCCGGTTAGGCATCACGGGGGGCAGTGTAATATTTGGATCTGCCATCAGGTTAGGCCCTCCACTTTCAGTCTCAGTTCAGATTTAATCGGGTCGCCAGTGCTGACGTCCCAGTCAGACAGCTTGCCGTAGACCGTGACGCCGATCTGGTCGCTGTCTTCACCGCCAAACACCACAACCGGCTTGGCCCGGTTTTCCTCCAGGATAATGGCGATGCGCCGCCCCTGTTCCGTGGGCACCCGTCCGCGATAATTCACCACCTTGGAAAATGGCCGCTCAACAATGGTCATGTTGCCCCACTGGTCGCGCTCCGCTGTGGAATAGTCCTCAATGCCAAAGCTGGTGCCAAACAGGGCCTCGCCAATATCGTATTCCCGGCCTAGGACGATCTGCCCAATTTTGGGCACCGCATCTGATGAGGACAGCGAGATCTCATAGGTGGCCTGCGCATAGGGCGGGATCTCGTTAAACACCGCTTCAGAGCGCGTCCGGTGCGGCTCAAAGCAATAGGTGAAGGCGTCAATTATTAGACCGGTATCCACCAGGGATATGGTCTTGGCATAGACCACCCCGTCAGTTGGATCTGTCACCGTCAGGGTGATTTCCGATCCAGCAAGACCGAAACAGCTCACAGCGCTTACCGGCTCTTGTAGCTGGTGCAGCCGATAGACCAGCGCCACGCCTGCCTCGCCAATGGCCTGATCTGTGATAAACCTGTCAAAGGGTCGCCATCGATTGGTGGCCCCCAGGCGGATCCAGTATTGGTTCAGGGTATCGCCTGCAGGATCTTCGCCCTGGTGCGCTTGAATACACTCATAGCGCCAGTGATCCCGCATCACCTGATCTTCAAGCAGATAGCTGGTGCCAACCGCCCAGGCGGGATGATCATCCTCTGGAAGGCTGGAATGCAAAAGGTTTGCCTCCCCAATTGGGAAGGCAACCGCGAGCCTCAATGTCATGTGATTTATACCTCTTGCCGGGTTGGTGGTTGGCCCAGGATCTCGCGCCCGCGTTCCAGCTTGGCCAGATCCGCTGTATGCTTGGCGACCTCGGAAAGGCCCTTTGTGGTACTGGCACCCATTGCCGACATGACCGCCAGCACCTCCTGCAGCACCGCCACAACGCCGCGATTATCCAGCATGGCCTTGCTGTCAGAATTGCTGACCACGCGGGAGGGGCCGGTGTTTTCCAACTCCCAGCCCTTTTCCCCTACAACGCGCCAGCCGCCCAGGTGGTCGCCCCCAGAGGCAAACCCAGGCACAGTCATGGCGTTGCGGATGTTTTCTTGCAGACGCTCCTGATAGGCCACCGCGCGCGCTCGGTTTGCGTTTACCGCAGCGATTTGGCTTTCCAGACCATCCTCGCCATAGAACGCATCCCTAAAAGCGGCTAAATTACCGTTCTGAGAAAAACCATCGGCGTTGTAATTGATCGTGCCATCAGCCCGCAAACGGAGCACCGCATCACTTCCAGGCTGTCCGTCCTTGGTCAAATTGATCCCTGTGCTTGCTTCAAGGGCTTCAATCTTTTCAATTAGGCCAGCCGTTTTGGCAGCACTGTTTGCACCCCAATTGTCGTCGAACTTATCGACCTTGGCCTGCAGGGTAGAGACGCGCGCCGCCGCCTGGGCTGCGGCCTCTGCCCGCGCGCGATCGGCTGAGATCTCCGACTGCAAAGATCCAAGCGAGCTGACCAGCGACGACATGCCCGAGGTCATGCCCTCGATATGGCCAGACAGCGCATCGATCGGCGCGCCCACGGCATCTGCCATGCTGTCAGCAAATGCGCCGTTTGGGTCAAACTCGAATGAGCCGCCCAGTGTCAGCCGCCCACTTGTGGCACCCGAGATCGCTTCAAAGAAACCCGCCTGCTCATCACTCAGGCCAGTGAGATCCACCTTGCCATCCATGATGCGCTCAAAGCGCGTATTGATCCCGCGCAGGGCAGTCAAATCATCCTCAGACAGATCCGCCTGCGCACTGATAGTCACAACGCGCTCCGCATTGGTCACAGCCTCTGCCAGCAGCTCGCGCTGACGATCAGTGAGCTGATCGCCAAAATGGGCATCGATCGCCAGGGCGCGCGTCCCATTAGTGATCGCGTTCAGCAGCAGCTCTTGCGTGGCCTCTGGCAGATCCGCATTGATCGTCGCATCCATGCCCACCAGCAAGTGCCGCTGTGAGGCCAGCAGCGCGCGCAGCTCACCAGGTGCAAGATCACCCGACACCGCCAGATCCAGCGAGGCCGAATAGCTGCTGGCACCCCCGGCAACAATCGCCCGGATCTCATCAGACACCCCGGCATCGAGCGCGCTGGCCAGTGCTGCGCCATAGGCATCCACACCGCCCAGGGCGGCGCGCATCGAGCGGCCATTCAGATCAGATCCCAGCACCAGATTAACCGATCGGGTCAGATCGCCATTTTCAGCCAGAACCACCGACAACAGATCAGGATCAAGCCCCGCCGCCGTTGCCAGCTCAACATTGCGCACCAGGTCGGAACTGGCCCCGATCGCCATTTCCAACACGCGATCAGAGACGCCATCGAGATCCGGCACCAGTGAGATCGTGCGGGTATGCTGGCTTGTGGTCTGCAGTGCCAGCCAACGCAGCTCTGGCGTCAGCCCATCGGTGCTGAGAACAAATTCAATTGCTGCCTGCAGCGCATCACGACTGCCCCGGATCAGTTCTTGCAATTCAGGCGCAAGGCTGGACAGATCCAGATCATCGATCGACAGCGTGAGGCCATCCCGCAGAAAGTCCAGGCTCAGCTCTGATCCTTCAATCGCCCCCTGCAGATCCTTCAAACGCCGCTCAAAGGATGCAATGACGTCCGGGTCGATGGTCTCGGCACTCTGCAGGTAGCTGCTCAGCTCTTCCAGAACCCCCAACTGATCCCGCGCAAGGCTTTCCAGAACCGTATCCGCTGCGCCCTCAACATCTGCGAGACCGGCCAGCCGATCCGCTTCAGCTCCGACCTGTGCTGCGATCCGCTGCGCATCCACCAGAGATCCCGCCTGCGAGGTGGCCAGCGTCAGATAGCGACTGGCAACACCGCCAAAAGCCTTGGCCGCATCAACATCTCCCTCGCGCGCCGCCGCACTCAGCCGGTCCATTTCTGCCCGTGCTGCAGCGAGCTGCGCACCGGCCCCCAGCAAAGAGGTCGAGCCATAGCTGAGATCCTTTTGCAGATCCCGCAGGCTGGTGCCCGCCCGGACCCAATCCTGCGCAGCTCGCGCCGCGTCTGTGGCCGTGTCGCGCGCCTGTGCCATCAGGCTGGCCACCTCGCCATTCACCCCAGCCACGCTTGCTGTCACCGCTGCACTCAGGCCCTGCAGTGCTGGCAGCGCCTCATTCATCGCCCCACTCATCTGGATCAGTTCTGCATAGAGCGCGCGGCCCGCCTCAGAGCTTAGATCGATCGCCTCAACCATGGCGCGGAACCCCTCGCGGCTTCGCGGCATGACAAGGTTCAGCTCCGCAAACCGCTCAGACAGGCCACGCAGGGTGGCTTCCTGCCGTTCTGCATCGCTGTAAAAGGCGTTCCAATAGGTCAGCACCGAGGCGCTGAAGGCCTCAACCCCGCCAAACTGATCAATCAGGTGCGAGGCCGCATCACCGCCCAGAATTGACGCTGCAAAGGCAGAGTGCCCCAGCAGATCAAAGGCCTCGTTTGCTGTCTCCAGGCCAGTGGCAAGCCGGGTCAGCGTATCCGTGGCAGTCTCCCCGGCGCGGGCAACCTCTTGCTCGCCCAGGATCAGCTCTGCCATTGCGCTGGACGTCAGTTCCAACTGCTCTGCAAGCGCGGCTTGGATCTCTTCCTGGCTCTTGCCATTGGTCCAAAGCTGGAAGTCAGCGCCCACAAATGTATCGATGGCATCAGAACTGAGGTTCAGCACATCGGCCATATCGTGCAGGCCCGCTGTGACGCCTGCCATGCTTTGATCCAGCGCCAGCTCAAACTCAGCTTCCAGCGGTTTCAGATCCGTGCGGTTGGAGCGCAGGAACCCGCCTTTGTAAAAGTCGAACTGTGCCCCCTCAAAGCCCTCGGCACCAAAGTTGCCCCGGATACCGGACCCGGCATATTTGCGGCTCAAACCTTTGGCCAGCAGAGCAATGCCAGCAATAATAGGCAAACCCATGCCCGCAAGACCGGCAGCAGCGCTGGCGGAAAACCCACCAGCAAAGACCGTCCCGGCCTGTGCGCCTATAGCGCCAAAGTAGGTTCCCACCCCACCGCCTGCGCCGAAAAGGGCACTCAGGCCAATGCCAGCGCCGCTGGACGCCGCCCCAAATAGACCGCCGCCAAGCCCCAGCAGGTTGCCAGCGCCACCCAAGAGGCCACCACCGCCGCCGCTGCCAGCCAAAGCCGCCCCTGCAGAGCCGCCACCGCCAAGCAATTGGTCCAGCCCAAGTGCTCCCGTGACCGAGGCCACCACCGGCAGCACAATCTTGGAATGGGCAAACTGATAGGCAATATCGCGCAGCATTCCCTCCACCGTATCCGTGAGACTGCCGCCCTCAAAGGCCACGCGCGTGATCTGTTCAGACCAACGCGCCTGCTGATCTTTGACCCGCTCCAGCGCCGCCTCAACGCGGTCCAGCTCCACCACCTCATTGGCCAGACCTTCGATCTGCGCTTTGCTCAGGCCAAGCCCCTCTTTGCCCAGCTTTTGCTGGACAGAGCGCACCGCTTCCAGCTTTTTGCGCTGATCATCCGTAAGGCCGAGCAGCGACCGGCGCGCGGCAATCTCTTTGGTCAATTGCGCCAGCGCGCTTTTGGCTGCAGCGCCACCGGCAGTCTTGACCTTGTTCAGGGAGGCGAGGCGCTTTTGATATTCCGCATTCAGGGTCTGCTCTTGCTCAAAGAGCTGGACCTGCTGATTGATGCCCTCCTCAACAACCCGGCGCTGCCCATCTGCCATTCCCGACAGAGCGGGCAGGCTGGCCTCAAGCTGGGCACGGTACTTGGCGGCATTGGCGGTCATTTCACTACCGCCACCGGCCAGCGCTGCAATGCCCGCCTTGATCCCGGCAATGTTTGCAGTCGCGCCCGCCAATGCCCCCGGCAGTGCAGTCAAATAGCCCTTAATGGCTGCGGCCTGCCCTGCAGCCACGCCAAGACCCTGGGCGAGCTGGCCCGCCGCAACAGTGCCGCGATCAGTCAGAGCGACATTCTCCGAAGTAATCCCGTTTAGCTCATTCCAGCGGCGCTGCAGCTCTGCAATATTGGCCTCGATCTGCACCAAATTGGCCTGCTCTGCTTCGGTCAGATGGGTTTGGCTGCGCACCCCTTCCAGCAACCGCTGCTGCTCAACCAGCAAGGCTGCAAGGCCGCGTTCCGCCTCTTCATAGGCAGCGCGCATCTTGGCGGGCATCTGCTCCAGATCATCGCCCGGTGTACGCAGGGAACTCAGGATCTCCTGATATTGGCCCATCGCCTCCAGAACGCCATAGTAGCCAAGCGCCTCCAGCTCTTTCTCCTGACGTGCGCGCACCAGCTCTGTTGTCACAGCCCTATAAGCTTCAGCCTCTGCCATCTTGGCCTCGATCGCGGCCAGCGTGACCGGCCCACCCTTGCGCAGAGCATCTGCCAGACGCACGGTTGCCGAGATCTGATCGCCCATCGCAATGGTCACGTTATCCATCGCAATTTCATGGGCTTCAGCAAATGACACTGCCCCGGAATTGCCCCCGGCAAGGGCAGTGCTGGCAACAGCCAGCGCGGTGAAACCTGCAACCACCAGCCCGACAGGAGACGCCAGCGCCACCACTGCGCCAACCAAAGGCGCGGCCAGCTTCAGAACCAAGCCCAGACCAATGGCCACCGGCCCCAGGGTTGCAGTCAGGGCGGCACCTTTGGCGATCAGGGCTTTGGCCTCATCAGACAGATTATTGAACCACTCAGCAGCACCCGCCGCTTTGTCGCTCAGATCCTCCAAAAAAGGTGCCAGCGCGACCGTCAACTGATTGGCGACACCGCGCCCCACAAGACCCATGCGCGAGATCGCATCATTGGTGCGCTCGATCTGATCGGCATCCACCTCAGAGATCGCCACGCCAAAGCGCGTCACATCTGCAGAGGCCACGCGCAGCGCGCTGCTATCGATCCGGGTAAAGATCAAACCGGCCCGACTGCCAAACAGCTCAGAGGCCACCGCCGCGCGCTCTGCCACCGGCACATATTGCGCGATCGCACTCTGGATCTTGGCCATCCGCTCATCCAGGGGAAGGCGCTGCAGCTCAGATGCACTCAGGTGCAATTGCTCCAGTGCCTTTACGGCTGGCCCCGCGCCGCCCGCCGCCTGGCTCAGACGCTTGGTGAGCTGGATGGTTGCCTGCTCGACTTCACCGATCGACACGCCAGACAGATCCGCCGCGCGCTGCAGAACCTGCATCGATTGCACAGAGGTGCCCAGAGATTGCGCCATTTTGGCCTGCGCATCCACAATCTGCAGGCTGGATTTGACTGCGATCACGGCAGCGCCTGCCATCGGCAAGGTCAGACCCAGCGCCATTTTGCGGCCAGCTTTTTCAACCGCAGATCCCATCCGCACCATGCGGCGTTCCACGTTGCCCATAGCTGCAATGCCGCGCTTGGCACCGCTTTCAAAGGCAGCAGATTCCAGAGACAGCAGCCCGCGCAGCGAGCCAATAATAGCGCTCATTTAGTCACCTATTTGGATTGGAAGGATTGGTTCAGAAGGAACTGATGCAGCCGCGCGTGATCGGCTTTTTTCTCACCAGATCCACGCTTTTGTTCAGCCTTGGCTTTGGTGAAGTCCGGCATTTTGTTTGGGCTATGGTAGGCAAATTTTGCCAGCACTGCCCGCTCCTGGTTCAGCACCCGTTGCGCCTTGAACTCTTCGTTTTTGGCTTTGATCTTACCGGATGTGATCAGGTGATATTCCCGCAAGGAAACGTCCCAAAAATCGCCGTGGTGCAGGTCAAACCCGCACCACGTCTCTAACAGGGCTTGCCAGTTTAGGGGCTTGCGGGGGTCTCTGTCTTTCCCGCACTGGCTTCGCCAGCCTCCTCACCGACTTCGCCAGCCTCTTCAGTCGCATCGCCGCTAGCTGCGGCCAGCTCAGGAAAGGCACAGCCAACCGCCTCGGACAACAGTGGCATCAGTTTACGATAGCCGCCCGCCGCATCGATCAGCTCATAGGCCGCATCAAGCTCGATGCCTTTGCCATCGTCCAGGCCAGCGGCCATGACAGAAGCCATCAAAGTGACGCCGCCCTTGCCGCCCAGAATTTGCTCAAGCACTTCGTTAAAAGGCTTGCCGCCCTGCTCCGCTTCCAAGCGCACCAGGGCGCGCGTGGACAGTTTCAGTTTCAGGGTTTTCTTGCCCACCTTATGGGTCGCTGAACTGATCATGCTTTGGGCGTCCCAGCAGTGAAGGTCACAGCGCCGCTGGACTTCAGTTTCAGGGCAAAGACAAAATCGCCATCCACATCCTGCTCGCCGCCATTCGACACCTGGACGATCGCGGCGTACTGGAACACATCCCCCGAAGTCTGGGTCGCAGTATTGATCGGGAACGTGGCGCGAAACATGGGCGGCGTTTCATCCGGCAGAGCTTCCATCGCCTTAGCGGCGACAAAAGCCTCAGTCGTATAGAGGCAATTGATCGTGGTATCTGACGCATCGATCATGCCGCGCCCATAGCGCTGTGCGTCGGCAGAGTTTTTGGGTCCAAAGGGGGCCTAAACTAAGAGAGCGTTTGGCTCATCTGGTTGGTTTGATTATGCGGCGCGTTGCCTGTGATGCAAGCGGCGCGCTTCGAGCGTCTTTCGTTTGATCCTTTCTCGCTGTTGTAGAATAGCTTTGTCCCGTCCGAAGTAGACGTCGGCAGGTGTGACGTTGTTCAGGCTCTCGTGGTAGCGCTGGTGATTATAGTGGTCTACGAAGGCTTCGATCTGAGCTTCGAGATCGCCGGGTAAGAAGTAGTTTTCCAGCAGGATGCGGTTCTTCAATGTTTGATGCCATCGCTCGATCTTGCCCTGTGTCTGGGGATGATATGGCGCTCCGCGTGAGTGCTTCATGCCTTTGTCCTGCAACCAATCAGCCAGATCGCCCGAGACGTAACTTGAACCGTTATCGCTGAGCAGGCGTGGCTTGTGGATGACGTGAACCTGGTCACAATCTGATGCCTGCAATGCCAAGTCCAGCGTGTCAGTCACGTCTGCAGCTCTCATGTTTGTGCAGAGTTTCCACGAGATGATGTAGCGGCTGTAATCGTCGAGTATGGTGCTGAGGTAGAACCACCCCCAGCCCAAAACCTTGAGGTAGGTAAAGTCGGTCTGCCAAAGCTGATTGATGGCAGTGGTTTTGTCTTTGAACTCGCTTGCCGCCTTGATCACGATGAAGGCCGGGCTGGTGATCAGGTCATGGGCTTTGAGTATCCGATATATTGAAGCCTCTGATACAAAATAGCTTTCCTGATCGGTGAAAGAAACCGCCAGCTCCCTTGGTGACAGTTCCGTTTCCTGTAACGCCAGTTTGACAACCTTGCGCCGCACCTCGTCAGGGATACGGTTCCAGACATGCTTTGGCTTGGGAGATTGATCCTGTAGGCCAGCCTCGCCACGTTGCAAATAACGATCATACCAACGGTAGAATGTGGTGCGGGGAATGCCGAGTTTGGCCAGTGTCAGGCGTGCTGACAGATGTGATCCTTCGACCAACCGAATGATTTCAAGCTTCTCAGATGCAGGATATCTCATTCGTGGTCGCCCCCACCGTCGAACATGCTTTTTTTGAGCAAGCGAAGTTCGAGCGTTTGTTCCGCCACTACTTCCTTCAGATCACGGGCTTCGCGGCGCAGATCTTTGACCTCGTCAGTTGTAGCAGCACGGGCAGTATCGCCCGCCAACCGCTTTTTCCCGGCTTCCATGAAGTCCTTCGACCATTTGTAGTAAACGCCCTGGGAAATCCCCTCTCTGCGACACAGTTCAGAAATGCTGTCCTCGCCACGCAGACCGTCCAGAACGATCCTGATCTTTTCTTCGGATGAATAGTGCTTGCGCGTGGCCCGCTTGATGTCTTTGACGATCTTCTCGCCAGGGCTTTTGCGTGATCCTGTTGTCGTTCTCATCGTCCACTCCTCAGTGGTTACGATGAGCCAAGAACTCTCTCTTATCAAATACGGCTATTTGGACCCATAAGCGCTGACGTCAGACAGTCTGCGCCTTATCCCGGCGCGCTTTCAGCTTGGCCTTGCGCGCGGCCTCATGGTCCTCGCAATGCGACAGCCCAGGCAATGCGATATCCTCGCAGCCTGCAGCCACGCAGATCTTCGATCGCGCCACCGGATAACCCCAACAATGTTTGAAAGCCCACAACGCAAAAACGCCCGCCGGTTTCCCGTGGGCGCATGTGTTGATGATGCAAATCTACTCGCATGCCGATGAGGTTAGCGTCAAGTGGGGATTTGGGGGCTGTGCTTCACGCTGAGAACGATGGCCGTAGGACACAGGCAGTCAGATGACAGATCAGCCCCAATGAAGGCCCCTTCACTATCGATGAATGACTATAGTAGTTTAAGCAGCAAGCACGCCGCATTAGGTCACTGGTGGCTAAGCATTAGCTTCCTCACCGTCATCGCTTTGACCTAAGTCTGCAGTAGCCTCATCTAAGTAATCGATGTCAAATGCGCGTCGCCCAAGATGCGCCATATGCTCATCCATTAACCTGTCCACGTATGGCGAGCGGAGCCGACCAGTTCGCCGAAGATTCCAATCAAGTTTTGCGACGCCCCCCTCTTCAGTGAACTTGGGCGTGCAGACGGTATTAAACGGGTTGTCAAATCGCAGTGTCAGCTTGCACCGAGCATCCGCTTTTCTTAGTGCTTCGGGGGTGCCTTTTGCGTTTTTTTGAGCAGCTACAACTGCGTTGAGAATTTTTTTTGCTTTTTCCAATTGCCTAACTTGCCCCACTAAAAGTGCTCCGTCGGCTTCTTGGTCACTCTGTACTGCCACACTTCCATTCTTGTTAAATGTTGCGAGGTCCAAGAGGTTCAGCTGACAGGGTGAAACATCGCGAAAGTAGAACCGAATGTGTTTGCCTCCCTCACCAACCAATAGATCGGTCATTCTATTTTTTTTGGGTTTGTCCCCAGCGTCTGCGAACGAGAGTAGGTCTCCGATAGGTACTGACCGCGTACCCTCCTTGCGAAGCGCAATATCACAGGGCTGGCCTAGTAGAATAAAGCGCCGTTTGGCAGCACCAGTGACGGTTTCAAACACGTCGCCAAGCGCCAAAGGCGCACGTCCTGCTGAGAGAAAATCACCGCTGTCCCATATTTCGTCGTGACGAAATTTCTCAATAACATCATGACGCAGAACTGCTGGATTTCCAATCTGTATCCCGCGAAGCAACCTCATACGTCCATGCATATCTTGATCGTCCACGAACATCTGCTGGATCGACTTTGAGACTTGCGCGGAAATTATTCTCTCGATCATGTGTAGATCGGAAACACCTTCATCAATTGCACGTTGAACAAATGCATGATCCAACTCTTCGGGAGGAATTTGACACATGACGTCCCGCGTCTTTACAAGGGCTTCGGCAACCACTGTCTGTGCGCGCTCGCCAACTGTATACACTTCACGCCTTAGAGCTGAACGCTTTAGAGCCACTTTCAATTCGTCCGCCAGTTCAGCTTGGCTCCTATTCTCAAGACGCTTTTTTGAGATAACGCAAGGAAACCTTTGAGTGGTTTTCAAATCTGCAACGATCTTTGCTTCTCTTTCTGATTCAGTCTCTGGAAATGCCTCATGGGTAAGGACAAAAACCATTTCATTACCGCTACGGCCATATATTGCTTCGAGAATCCGTAGACCGGCTTGATCCCCAAGATCAATCCCTTGTAGAGCATTTTGCATATCGACAATAATTGCCAATTTCATTGAGCCATCAACGTCGGTTTCATTGATGAAACTCAACCCATCTTCGAAACCTTTGCAGTCCGATTTTTCGATACCCAGCATCTGACGAATAGAAGTCGCAGTCTCAGTTGCAAGATCCTCAGGAGGTGACTTGATTTTACTTTCTGCGCCTTCATCAATAGCCGCTTGTTCTCTTACAATTTCGTGCAATTTGACAAGCTCTTCAGTCTTGAGGCCCTCCATAGATTCTTTAAGAGCCTGTTCAAATTCTCCTTCGTCATATGGTTCTCCATAGCCATCGAGGAGCTCCTCTGTCCCCTTAAGCGAGGGCATAGTTTCGACGAGCTTAGGAGTTTTTAGAATTGCCTCCAATAGATGCCCAATTGACTCGTCGAACAGGTCGTCGATCCAGATAACTCGCTCTATCCCCAACTGTTCGAGAAGCTTCCCAGGAGTAACTTCAATATTCATGGATCAATCACTCTCTCTAACTATCAATTTTGAAAGGTCGACGCGGAAGCGGTAACGGGCCCCGTGATCATTTCGGGTCGGCAAAAGTTCAATGGTGCAGGCATCTAACGCTAGCAGCTGCGTCACGATGTAAAGACCAAGGCCTTGGCCTGGTCCGTCTGCTGGCTTCTCGCTTACAAAAAGATCAAAAAGAGAGTCTTCAAGCTTGAGGTCAACACCAGGCCCATTGTCTGAAATTACAATACCCAATGCATCCACTACCACTTCTATTTTTCTACTTCCTGATTTTGGAGCATCATCATCTTGAAGCCAGTACCGGCTATTGACTACAAGGTTGTCTACTACTTGAAGAAGCCGATTTCGGTTCATCGAGACAGTAATGTTGTCTTTTTCAACAACCTCTACCGAAATGCCTTCGCGCTGAAATTCAGTTTCGCGGGCAGCGAAATAATTTTCTATAAAAGGTCGAAGATTAATCTTTTCTTTTACTGCCCGTGTGCGGGGGAGCATTGGATCAATCTGACTTGCGGCTCCGGAGATTGTACGCCGAGCAAGGTCGATATGCCGAAGACGGGGCATGACCGTATCCGCATACTCGGTTTTGCGAATTATTGTGCGAACTGCGTGTGTACTTCGTTCGATCTCCGACAGATGTGTATGCATCTCATGGGTAAGCCCCCTGGCAGCAAGACCGACCGCTGCGCTTTCAACTAGCGCCGCAACCTGGTCAGAACGCAATTCAATCTGCTGCGCCACAATTGTCCCGGCAGCCGCAAGATTTCGCATGCTGTCTATGTCTTTGGTGAGCTTTTCAATCGTGCCAATGCCAGATCGTGCCAACGCTATTGCGCGGGTGGCCTGCTCTTCAGCGAAAAGAGGGCCCTGTACATTGTCCAACTCATCTAGCTGACTTCTCTGTGTGTTCACCAAATTAGTTGCCGCTGCCGAAGCTTCACCAATGGTTTTCACCGTTTGCTTGATGGTAGTTAAAGCGTGCGGCGTCGTCATATTCATAGCGCCAGTTTGCTTGCGTTCGGTCAGCCTGGTGTACTCATCCAATCCACGACGAACGTCTTCTTGCGCTTTGTTTGCAAATCTTTTGCAGTAATCTGATACCGCCAGGAAACCTCTATAGTACATGTCTTCTACAAAATTCTCGCGGTCAGATTTCTCTGTCAGCATGTAGTTCCTCTTGCCAGTAAGCGCGAAGTAGCCCGCAGTATTGTCAACACGGAGATGGTAGACACTTCCTGACGTCATGCTACGTGCAAGGTCTAGCCAGTCTTCGCCAGCACGTACGCGAAACCCATCGCGTAGAATGGCGATACCTTTCAGGCGCTTGAATTTCTCTCGGGTCGCTGCTCCACCAATTGCAGACTGCTGATGTTTACCGAAGTTGAAGTAGTAAAGTGCGCCATCGAAATCGCCGGGAATGCCAACCTGTGAACTTAAGCCCTTAACAATTTTTGAGAACGGAACTTTATCATGCAATTCAATGATCCAGTCTTTCTTGGGTGAGACGTCACGGTGATCATATTTTTTGAGCTTTCTACTACCTTGCAACCCTTCGGGCCCATCTTTCCCGTCTAGCCAGCTCAAGAAAGCTTCGCCTTCGTCTGTTCCCAAAAGGCGATTAGCTCGATCGATAGCATCGGGGCTATTGGATGCTAGGAACACGCTTCTTCTAAAGCGTGCTTCTAGATGCAACATGCTATCGCCGTCGTCACCAACCTCGAACCTAAATTTGAATTCGGATACGGCCTGTTTCAGCAGATCATCTGTTACTTGGTCCATCTCGTAAGCCTGTCCATCGATCCGGACACTTACTGGAAATGTTTTCACAGCCTCAAAAGGGGATACGATGGACGCGATCGAGTAAGAAAGCTGCCTTGCCCGATCCTTGTTTCTCCATTCGGAAATATCATTAATACCGTAAACGATAACTTCAGTGCCAAAGAAGTCACTGGAATTCGGCTCGCTCGAAATCTCCACAGGAATTCGATCTAAGGTTTCGGCACCTTCACAGTCTTTCCAACGGAACCAGGCGACAGTAATGCGGTCGTCGCCCTTTCGCGCAGAGCGCAACAGAAGGATATCACCTAGACGCATCGTGCCTAATCGGCCAAGTCCTTTGTCTCCAAGTGGCGTGCGCCCTTTTTCTGTTTCCGGCTTAGGTGCACCTTGAGCGACACGCTTGATAGAGTTGCTAACTACCAGCCATGATTCGATCACTGAACTCGGCGACAATCCGACGCCCTTATCCCGCACGATGATACTACCCTTGTAGCGCAAGCGCCGGAGGCAGGTGTCTTTGTCAACATTTTCCAGCGAGATTGAGACCGTCTCAGAGTCATCACAAAAGGAAGAGAATTTTGATTGAGGACCCGTCTGTTCAAGCTCACCAGTTTCTTCGGTGTCGATTACGATTTCACAACGCGGTGAGTCAGCATCATACGCATTTTTGACAAGTTCCAGTAAGGCTTGCTCCGGATCAGTGACAAGCTCACGCCCGAGCTGGGTCAATACATGAGCACCGACTCTAAGCTGCGGTTCTTCAGCTTGCTGCACAGGTTTACTTGTATTTTTGTTATTCAAAGGAAGCTACCAAAGTTGTCTCGGAGTTTATTAGACCACCTAAAGAATTTCTGCTCGGCATACGCTTCACGGGCAATCGGCGATGGACTACTTCTACACGCTCTCCGCCAAGCCTCTGGACAAACTCTTCGCACACCTTATCAAATGGAACGATCAGGCCTGCAGAGGTACGGTTACCGGAAGTAATTACCCAATGGGAAGGTCCCCTAGTCTGTTTTCGCACACTTTTCAGAGCCAGATAGTAATCCCAAAGGAACGCACCTACCTTTCTCACCTGGGTGGCTTTGCCAATATCGCGAGCTTCCTGGAAAAACTCCATCATTGAAGGAGAAAGCCGTTCAACCTTACGAGTTTTTGCATCTGCATCGTGAAGAGAGCCACCAAGACTGGCTGTGTCGATTGCGGCAGCATTTGCTAACCATTCTCGGACAGGTACTCGGGGAAGATCCTCGATGGGTATCCAGTTCAGTGCGAGGTAGCTAAATTGTCCGTATGGAATCGTGGTCCTGTTATCCCCATAAGGAGGCGATGTCATGATTACGTGATGACTGCCTCGACGGTCAAAACCAGCTTTGTGAATATCGCTGCATATTAGCTCAGGGACTGGATCTTGGTTGCCTCTAACACCTCGTTCTGTACGGTAAGCAACTGCTCGATCAAGAAGATTGTGCAGGTTTGATTTAAATGTTCTGCTGACTTCTTCGGGAAGGATAACGTCGTCTTCGGGCCGTTTGTGTAGTTTGTAGGTGCTGGTGCGTGACTTAGAGCACGACCTAATGGTTTCTGCGAAAGCGACCCAAAGACATTTACGCTTCTCCCGACTCTCAACAGTCATGATCGCGCGACGGAAACGCGAAAAAAGTGCGATTTGGTCGCGAGTGAACCACTTGTCGATTTTGTGGAAGTCTACGTCAGCATCTTCGCTCCAATCTCGCTTTAGAGCCTCCAACACGTCCACCACAGCCGTATCAAGTGCAACCCCTGCCTCTACCGTCGCTTTTGCTTCGCAGGTCAAAATTGCAAGCGGATTAATATCAACACCCGTGAAGGGAAGGCCGCGCCTCATTGCTTCGGTCATCACTGTCCCCGACCCAACGAAGGGGTCGACTACATGAATGTCTCTGCCCACTTCTCCAATAACGGCATCTAGGATATCCGCCTGCATTGTTGGCACCATCATGGCCGGATAGCGAATCAAGCCGTGTAGATCGTGTCGAGTGTTTGCTCCGGAAGCCAGCCAGCCCTGAGGTGTAGAAGCATTGAACGCACGCAGAACTGCGTCAAGAGATGGCTGAGCTTGATTCATAAAACACCCTACCAGGTCAACTTTTAAAAGCATTTAGCTGTTTTCTTCTCATGCTGTCCATGACGCTTATGCATGCTCGTCCAACTTTAAGACCGACTGTGGCAATCGACTGTGCCCTTGTCACGGTTTCATGAAATCACAAGTGATCGTTTGGGCCATATTTCGTTCGGAATATACTGGATTCTTCGAGCCCAAGAAGGCGTGATGGCGACGAAGATAGCTGAAGCTATCTAAGCCCTTCCGGCACGGCACCAAGGCCGAAAAGCCAGTCTCTAGTACATGACCACGATCCAGATTTAACAACGATTGATTTCGTTCAAGTTGCCTCGACCACTATTGAGCAATACTTGAATGACTAGCATGAGTAAGTCGAGCCGCAGCGATAGATGGCCCATCGAAGATCGGCAACGGACCGATGTCCCCCTGCCGTTTGGCATCGCAATCCTAACTTTCCTCACGTTGCTACCCGAGCCTACCCGCCCCTCATCCCCTCAAGCGTCTGCGCGAGAGCCTGTGCCACGCACCGGGAGTTCTCGCCATAGACGGACCAACCATGCGCCTTCAGCACGTCACTGAGGGCGCGATCCTCCAGGCAGACCATATCCACCAACCGCCGATCGGCAATCGACACCCGTGATCCGCGCTTTGATGGCCGAATGCGGCGCACCACTATGGCGGATCCTGTTCCGATCCGGCGGTGCAGGCGCTCAATCTCTTCGCGGTCGCGCAAAACTGCATCCATGAAATCGCCACCTCGTCCGCTGCCACCTGTTCGGATCGCTTCGATCGAGGAACATTTGAGCCCGGCGCAGGCGTGGCGCTCAACCAGATCCCGGTAGTGGCGTCCAATGGCAACCTGACCTGCGGAGAGCGGCGAGGCTTTGTTGTGCCGTGCCGCCTTGGCTGCCATCACGTCAAACACATCGGCGCGTTGGATTGCGGAGCGTCCGCGATAGCCCGCAGACTTCGCCTCGAAGCCGCCCTCGCCGTCTGGAATTAGCGCAGTGGGCTCAAACACCCGATAGGCACCCCGCGCCGGGGCCTGGGGGATCGCATCACCGCAGATCGCGGGCACCGTGCCCTGCGCCTTGATCGCGGCCAGGCGGGTGGCCTCGGACTGCAGTCTGGCGACACCATCTGCGGCCACCAAAATCACCTGTTCACTCACGCCTGCACCTCTTCTTTGTCTTTGTTCGTTTCCATGATGGCCAGGCACTGGCGCTCCAGGGCTGTGAACCAGCGCAGCCATTGCAGATCATCCTGTCTGGCAACGCCGCGCTGGTTTTCACGCTGGACGCGCGCACGCTTGCTGCGGTTTTCTTCGGCCTGCCATTTCATCTTCGCGATATCGTATTTCGTCGGCGGCGGGCCCCAGCGGTTGGCGGTCTCGAACAGCTCGACATGATAGCCTTCATCCAATGCGCGCCGCCCCATGGCACTGCGCAAGATGCTGCAGACATATTCTGACCAGTCCGCAGGTGGCGGCTGGAGGCGATAGGCCCAGTTCAACATATGCTGCTCCTTTGGCCAGATGTCGTGCCGCCTGCCCCGCGCCATGCGAATGCAAAACTCATTCAATCCCCTCAGACGCTGCTCCGGCAGGTAGGCCAGCTTGACCGCCAGCCGGTCGAGCATCGCGGCATACTCACCCGCGTTCTGTTTAGGGCTCTTGCTCATGCCACCCCGCACCAAGGGATCAATCAGGATCCGTGCAACCCGCGCCTTTCCTGTCTCCGTCTTCATCGCTGCCAACCTTTTCTCAGCACTGCTCAACTTATCCACAGGGGCCGCCGTGATTTGTGCCGCGCCTGCCTCTATCGTTTCTTTTCATTTCTTCTCTTTTCCTTTCAGCCGCGCGGTTTTGGGCGGAAATCAAAAACAGAACTTCCAAAAACCGCGCTTTTCTTCCTGAAAACTTCCGCCGGAACTTCCGAAATCTTCCACCGGAAGTTTTGCGGCGGTTTTTACGGCTGCGTGGAAAGCGCTTCCCAGGCTTCCTTGATGCGCTTTTCCGTGGCACTGCCGCCGGGATAGGCATCCTCAATCCAGTCGCTCAGCCGGTTCACCCATTCGTCATTGGCGGCGACCTGTCTGCCGCCTGGGATCCGGTTCACCAGGTTCTCGCGAATGGTGCCAAGCCGCTTGCGCATCCGGTCATCAGCGTTCTTTGCCGCGTTGCGCTTTTTGGACCCTACCGCCTTCAGCGCGATCTCAGTCACCACCGGATGGTGCAGCCGCTGCACCCCGTCACAAATACAGAGCGACCAGTTGTGCAGCGGGCCGATCTCGCGCTGGCACAGGCTGTCAAAGACCTCCTGCGAGACCCCGACCAGCTTAGCCAATAGCTTGGGATTGGTCGGCAGCGTGCCCACCGGCGACTGCGTTTGCGCCAGATAGATCAGGTCCAGGAACACCGCCCGCACCTCCAGATCGGCCAGCAGCCGCGTGTCGCTGGTCAGCCAGCGCTGATAGTGGAACTCGACAAAGTAGTGGCTTTCCAGCCGCTCGCCCGCCTCGATCGGATAGACGGGCACCTCGCCCGCACTTACCGGTTTCAGATGATGCGCGACCCCCATCAGACGAAGGCCTCAACCAAGTCATAGACCTCGCAGGCCTGCGCCGCCTCAAACGGGGCCATCCGCCGGCGGTCCGTCACCCGGCGGCGATAGCGATTGCCCCAGCCGCGATGCATGCAGATATTGCGACAGGTATTGGCACTGGCGCCGGTAAAGCGCGCCAGATCCGCAAGCGTACAATCGCCCGCAGTTGCGCGGGTCATCCACCAGATCTGATAGGCGATGCGTTGCGTCTGAATATTCATGCTGCCGCCCCTATCTGCGCGTGAAAGAACCCCGGAGCCTCTGGGTCGGTCATGATCATCAGCAGCGCGATATGGCTGGCGGGGGCAGTCACCGCGCCCCACCAGTTCAGCGCCGTTTGAAAGCTGACATCGCAAAACAACGCCACCTCGCGCGGGCTGTTGAACCGGGCGCGAAAGTAGCTGGACCACAGATCCGGTGCCTCAGATTTGAGCCGATAGGCCTCAAACTGATTTGACCAAGAGCTTTGACCCGCACTTGTGCCAGCCTCGGCACATGACGGATCATTGCTTACAATCAGGGTCAGACGGGGGCGGCTCATGCGGCATCCCTTTCCGTCTGAGTCGGCGGCACCTTCAGAAAGGAGAAAAGAGCCCGCGGTGGTTCAGCCACCTGCTGCTCTCGCGCCATTTTGCACAACGCGTCATACCAGGCAGCAGGCATCACGCCCTCCTGCATATGGGTATGCACGGTTGTTGGTTTTTTGTTCAGGCGCATCGCGACGGCGCGATATCCACCCAAAGCTTGGATCAGGGTACGAGTGGTCATACCAAACCGAATAGTACGATTATTTCGCATTATCAAGTGTGCAACACTTCATTGATGCGAATTTATCGTATTTCCGCGAAGACTGACCCATGAGCTATTTAGAAACAGAACGCACTTGCCGTCGCGGCGACACCTCAGCCGAAGCCATACACAGACGCTTGGTTGCAACGCGTCTGATGACGGGTCTTTCGCAGAAAGAACTCGCTGCAAACGCGGGGATAAAGTACACAACCTTCCGTTCCCAGGAACAAACTGGCGCACCTTCGGTACAGCTAATGAGTTACTTTTTATCAGCCTTCTCGGTTGACTATAATTTCATTTTGGGCGGCGACCCTGCACGGCTGCCCGCCGACGTTCTTCAAGAGATACTGAAGCACCTCGACTAACGCGCCACCATACAAAGGGTGCGAACACCCAATTCAGATTAACACCCAACGGAACAAGGATGATGGCGATTGCCCTTGGCAGCATACGATTCCCCCACAATGTTCACGTTTTAGTCCAATTCAAATCAGCAATGCAACCCATGACTGAAGATCATAAATACCATTTTTTCGTATTTATAGATTGACGTATGCGAAATTTCCGTACTATCTAAACTCCATCAACCGAAGGAGAATTAGATGCAAGACCTTCCAAAAGAAGTCATTGAGACCGCCCGAGGCATCGCCTCTCACCCCGAGAACTTTCTGGGCGACACACGTGTATTCACGACAGCCTGGGCTGCCCTCAAGGCAGAACGCGGGCAAGGCTTTGATCCCAGCAGATTGCGGCCGCAGCATTTAGTGGACTGCCCACCTCCAACGCCGGAACCGATCGACCAAACGCTGGATCGCGTCGGCCAACGTGTCCGCGACCTGATCGAGACAAAGGGCTATTCCGGCCAGCCGCCCCATGCAGCCTGACCACCTCACACCCCATGCAGCCGCACTGGATTTGCAGCAGCACCACGGCCTGAACAAGTTCCTGCGGTTCTTCGATCTCGGCGGCACCATCACCCCGCCCAGTGACGACCCGCAGGATTGGTGGGAGCCCGAAAACCTCACCCACCGGGCCGAACTTTTGGGCATCTGCACGTCCGGCGATGATGGCCACGCAGCACTTTTGGGCTGGATCGCCATTGCCGAAAAAGCGCCTCCCCACGTCGGGGCGTCCCTCGCCCCGGTTACTCTCGACACCGATAGCCTGAGCGCTGCCCATCGGGGGCAATAGCATCGGCCTTTCCAGGGCAGAGCGAGACGGGCTCATGGCCTACTACTTAGAAGAGGCCTGCGGGCCCAAGAAATCAGCACTTGCTGCACGAAAACACCCAGGATTGAGAAATGACACAGCAACTTATCGCCGTAGACGTGACCGCACTTGATGCCCTAGTCAAAAAGGTCGACCGCCTGGAACAACTCTTGCATGGAGGAAAGTTTCAGCCAAAGCAGGACTGGGTCAGCATTCAAGAAGCAGCCCGGATTTTGGAATGCTGCCCGTCAACCATTCGACGCAAGATTAATCTTGGTGAGATCCAGGCCAAAGGCAGCGGCAAATCCCGGCGCGTGAGGCTAGACTAATCAAGTCTCAGCGCCAGATCCTCTGCCTTCTCGTTATAATAAGCCAAAAGCTGCGACAGATTCCGATGCCCGACCATTCGGGCCAAATCCATTACATCCAACTTCTTGGCAAGCCTGGTGATCGCCCAGTGTCGCGAATCGTGGAAAGTTAGATCCACTACAGCAGCCCGATCCCGCAACTTTCGCCACAGCACATCCAGCTGGCGAGACGTCAGCCCAAAAACCGGATCCTGTTTCGGTAACTCTCCCAAAAGCTCAATCGCCCGCGTGGACAGCGGCACCATGCGAGACGTGCCATTTTTTGTCATTGGCAGCACGACGGTCCGGCGCTCCAGATCCACATGATCCCACGCCATCCCGACGATCTCCCCTGCCCGCAACGCGGTTTCCCCTGCAAAGAGGAAGGCATGAAATGCCCGAGCCGTAGCGTGGTTCAAATCCTCCCCTGCCGACAACTGCAAACGCTCAATTTCCCCACCAGTCGGCAAGCGATCTCTGGCTTCTGGTTCGGCGGGCTTTGATACGCCATCGAGGGGAGAATCAGAAAGCAAACCCCACTCACGCCGCGCCACCGAGAAAACCGAATTCATCAGAACCATCTCGCGCCGTACTGTGGCGGGAGCCACGTCCTTCAGGCGCCTATCACGCCACTCGGCAAAATCCTTAGGCCCCACCTGATCCAGCCGAAGGGAGCCCAAGCTTCCCGCGCTCCACTTATTCAAGCGGACCTCTTCCCACCTGAAACCGCGTTTTTTGGAGCTGACCTCACGCGTGTATTTTTCAAAAAGTTCGCTCAGCTTCATCTTGGCGAGGATCTTCTTGCCGTTCAGTATTTCAAATTCCTTGCGGCTCGCCCAGTCCTGCGCTTCTCTTTTTGTTGGAAGCACCTTGCTGATTCGCACACCTTGCCGCGAAACTTCAGCTCGCCATCCACTCTTCAGTTTTCTGTAAGTCGCCATGGATTACGCACCAAATCTGTTTTGCGTGAAATATGCGTAACAGGATGCGTTTTTTTACGCGCCATCGGCAAGCGCGAAAACCAAGAGAAGTCGCAACGCCTTAATAATAAAGGAATATACGTATATACGCTTGCTGATGCTTGGTGAAATGGTGCCCCCACACGGACTCGAACCGCGGACCTACTGATTACAAATCAGTTGCTCTACCAGCTGAGCTATAGGGGCTTCGAGCGGGGAATTAGCTGCATTGAACGGTCTGTGCAAGGGAGAAAATGCAGCTAAATGAAAAAAGGCCCAGCGCGTCCTTCAACGGATTGGCACAGGCAGATGCGTGCCAAGCGGGGAGTTTGACCTGTATGACGCAGCAGAGTAAGCCTGAGGCGTCCCAAAACGACAGGAGACGGACAAACCGATGCAGGTGATTTTTCATTGCGGCGCACATGGAACCGAAGAAGACCGTCTGCTGAAGACACTCTTGCGGAACAAAGACCGCTTCCGCCGTCATGGCACCGTTGTGCCTGGACCTGGTAAATATCGGTACCTGTTGAAGGATTGCATCGCGGCATTGCAAGAAGGCAGCGCAACGCCTGAATCCCGGGATGTGCTTTGGGATGCCATTCTGGAAGAAGAACAGGCAGACCGGGTTGTGTTGTCAAATGCGCATTTCTTTGGCTCGCAACGCCAGGCCATCGAAGACAACCAGTTCTATCCAGAAGCCGAAGCCCGCCTGATGTCGATGCAACAACTGTTTGCCCCCGATCAGCTGGAGCTCTTTATCGGGCTGCGAAATCCCGCAACCATGCTGCCCGGCCTTTTGGCAAACGCCAGTCCTCAGCGCAAATCAGAACTCCTGAGCGAGCTCGATCCCTATCATTTGCGATGGTCGGATCTTCTTATTCGTCTGCGCCACGCCGCCCCCGATGTCCCCATTACGGTGTGGTGCTTTGAGGATATGCCGCTGATTTGGGGCCAGATTATCCGGGACATGTCCGGGCTGGATATTGACGAGCGTCTGGAGGGCGGAATGGATCTGTTGTCGGCGATCATGGACCGTGAGGGCATGCGTCGCTTGCGAACCTATCTCGCGCAACACACCGAGCTCTCAGAGACGCACCGGCGCCGGATCTATGCGGCCTTTCTTGATAAATACGCCAACGAAGACGAGCTGGAGGAAGAGATCGACCTTCCCGGCTGGACAGAAGCCATGGTGGACACTGTCAGCCAGATCTACGAGGAAGACATGGATCAAGTGCAACGTATTCCGGGCGTGACCCTGATCGCGCCCTGACTGCGTTGTTTGTGATTCGGGCAACGCACCGTGCTGACACAAGCCGACAGAAACGGGCACAGGCCGTCACAAGCTGGCACAGGCTGGCACAAACACGCGCCTTATCTCGTCAGCCAACCTGATCAACCAGCTGAAAACTAGCGTAAACGCCCGCGTGCGCCCCGCCCCGCATCCTCCAGTCTGCGTTCTCAAGGCGAAACCGGCTGCCCGGCCCGGTTGACAGTGATCGTCTCGATTGTCTCGTCATCAAACAACAGATCAATCGAAATCCGCCCGATCGACTGCAACGGATATCGTCTAAAAGGCAGGCCATCCTGCTCCAGAATGGCGTTGGGCGTTGCCAGGTCCAGATGGCAGGGCGGCAAAACCCAGGTTTCGGGCACCCCTCCATTGATGCCGATACGCATGCCAGACAGTCCGCAGCGCCAGGACCACAGATGCGTAACATAGAGAAGGTCCTGTCCGTCAAATTCACGCACAGCAACCCAATTTGCCTTGGTCGCCAGCAAAATGGGCTTTACTTCTGCGGCGGTGGTAAAGGGGGCTGCCTGCGCCGAATAGGGCAAGCTCACCAGTCCCAACGCGATCGCGGATAAAAATCTCAACATCAAATACCTCCAAACTGAACTGATACCAACAAGACGCGGCTGGGGTCTTTGGCGCCTTTTCAGCAGGATTGGCTTTTGACCCGGAACCACTTCGAATATAGGTCATAAGACACCCAAGCCCCAACCGCTCGCAAGAGGTGGAAGACAGGAAAACCGATGGCGCAGCAGTCTTTTAACGTCATGATCATTGGCCAGGCCGGTCGTTTGCAATATGAGGCGCTGCTCTTTGCGGCCTCTCTGCGCCACAGCTCGCCCCGTTTTTCCGGCCGCATATTTGTGGCCACACCCCAGCCCGGCTCTTTGTGGCAGAAAGACCCCAGCATCCGCAACGCCGGTGTTCTGGAGGCTTTTGCGCGGCTTGGCGTCGAAGTGCTGCCGTTTGAAAATCAGATATTTGGCGAGGCCTATCCCTATGGCAATAAGATCGAGGCGCTGCAGGCCCTGCCTGAGGGCGAGCCTTTTGTCTTTTTTGACAGTGACACGCTGATCACCGGCGAGCTGACGGATGTGCCGTTTGATTTCTCCCGCCCCTCGGCATCAATGCGGCGCGAAGGCACCTGGCCCAAGCCGACCCTTTATGGCCCGGGATACGAAGAAATCTGGCGCGCGCTTTATGAGCGCTTTGACCTTGAGATCGACAGCACCCTGGATCTGAGCCAGCCGGATGAGTACTGGCAGCGCTATCTCTATTTCAATGCCGGCTTCTTTTATGGCGCCTGCCCGCGTGCCTTTGGCGCGCGGTTTGCCACCTATGCGCAATCCATCCTGTCAGATCCCCCGATCGAGCTGGCTGGGCAATCTCTGGACCCCTGGCTGGATCAGGTGGCTCTGCCGCTGGTGATCCATTCCTTTGGCGGTGGTCGCGATGCTTTGCCCGCCGGGTTTCTGGATGGAAAAACCAGCTGCCATTACCGCCTCTTTCCGCTGCTCTACGCCCGCGAAAGCGATGCGGTGATCGAGATACTACAGCAGGTTGCTGCGCCAAACTGGCTCAAGAAGGTTCTCAAAACCTACGAGCCGATCAAACGCCTTGTGTATCAAAATCGCGGCGACAGGGTCCGCGCGCTGTTTGACCAGGCACATTTGCCCCGGCGCGAGCAGGCCATTCGCAACAAGATAAAATCCGAAGGTCTCTGGATCCGCTGATCCCGCTTGGTTTGCTGATGTTGCGCAACAAGCCCCGCAGCGCCTTGGGCGCCTTTGGTGGCGTTGCGGGATTTTTTCCTGTGTTTGCCCGGTTAGGCTGGCAGGATGTTCCCATATGACTCGCCTGCGTTGATCCCAAAGGCAAGCTGTCCTACACATCTTGCAACAGCTTTGAACAGGGAGAAGACCACATGAGTGATGCACCAGCCTATGGCTTTGATACATTGCAAATTCACGCCGGCGCCAAGCCTGACCCGGCAACAGGCGCACGCCAGACACCAATCTACCAGACAACTGGCTATGTGTTTCGCGATGCCGACCACGCAGCGGCGCTGTTTAACCTGCAGGAAGTCGGCTTTATCTATTCCCGCCTGACCAACCCCACCGTCGCCGTGCTGCAAGAACGTCTTGCCACACTCGAAGGCGGCGTCGGAGCGGTGTGCTGCTCTTCAGGTCACGCGGCACAGATCATGGCGCTGTTTCCCCTGATGGCACCGGGCTGCAATATCGTCGCCTCGACCCGGCTCTATGGTGGCACCGTCACCCAGTTCAGCCAAACCATCAAACGCTTTGGCTGGTCTGCCACCTTTGTCGACACCGATGATCTGGACGCGGTTGCAGCAGCGATTGATGAAAACACCCGCGCGGTGTTTTGTGAATCCATTGCCAACCCTGGCGGCTATGTCACCGATATCCGCGCGCTGGCGGATGTGACGGATGCGGCTGGCGTTCCCCTGATCGTCGACAACACCACAGCAACACCCTATCTGTGCAACCCCATTGCCAAGGGCGCAACACTGGTGGTGCATTCCACCACCAAATACCTCACCGGCAATGGCACCGTCACCGGCGGGGCTGTGATCGACTCTGGCAAATTTGACTGGTCCGCCAGCGACAAATTCCCCTCGCTTTCGGCGCCAGAGCCCGCCTACCACGGCCTCAAGTTCCATGAGACCTTTGGTGGCCTGGCCTTTACATTCCACGGCATCGCCATCGGCTTGCGTGATCTTGGCATGACGATGAACCCACAGGCGGCGCATTACACATTGATGGGGGTTGAGACCCTGTCGCTGCGCATGCAGCGTCACTGTGAAAACGCCATGGAGGTCGCCCAGTGGCTGGAGCAGGACGACCGGGTGGACTATGTCACCTATGCCGGTCTGGAGTCCTCGCCCTATTACCTGCGGGCTCAGGAATGCTACCCTAAAGGCGCCGGTGGTTTGTTCACCTTTGCGGTCAAGGGCGGCTATGACGCCTGCATCAAGCTGGTCGATTCGCTGGAAATCTTCAGCCATGTGGCCAATCTTGGCGACACCCGGTCCCTAATCATCCACTCGGCGTCGACCACCCACCGCCAGCTGTCTGCTGAACAGCAAGAGGCCGCAGGCGCGGGTGCCAATGTTGTGCGTATATCGATTGGCCTCGAAGACTCTGCCGATCTGATCCGCGACATGGATCAGGCCCTGACCAAAGCCTGCGGCTAAGACGACACGCCAGATCAGATACGAATGATGAAGGCCGGGCAAATAAATGCCCGGCCTTTTGCCATATCAGGAGAGGAGATTCAGCCTGTTCAGAGGCCTATTCAGCGCCAGGTATCAGCAAATCAAACACAACCTGAACGCTGTGCGAAAACGCAAGTTCTCCGGCCTCAACCGGCATTGCCGCGCTGCGGGCCATCTCCATTGCCATCATCGGCTGACCACCGCCCTGATTGTGATCTGTAATCACCCGCACAGGGCCCAGTGTCACGCCAGCGGCCTCGGCCAGCAGGCCCGCCTTATGGATCGCATCCGCCACCGCCTTTGCACGCAGGCTATCTTGCAGGCTGGCATGATCCTGAACATCAAAGCGCAGGCCCTGAAATTGATTGACCCCAGCGCCGAGCACCCGATCCAGAACTGCCGCCAGCTGGTCCAGATCCCGCACCCGCAGCATCAAAGTATTTGAGGCCGCGAACCCGGTGATCTTGCGCTCGGTCGGGCTGTCATAGGAGCCAGGTTTGGACCAGACCGGCTGCAGCGAGATCCGCTGGGTCTGCAGATCGCGCGGCGCGATACCAGAGGCGCGCAGCTCTGCGACAACTGCCGCCATATCTTCGGAAACCAGCGCCATGGCCGCACTCGCCTCATTGGCCTCTTTACTAACCCCGAGTGTGATCACCGCCAGATCCGGTGCGACCTCGACACGGGCCTCGCCGGTGACCGAAATCTGGCGGTCTTGCAGGCGATCAGCGACCGCTGGACCACCAAAGGTGAGGGCCATCGCCAGGGCGGTGACCAAAACTGTCTTTGTTTTCATTGCGCAGGCTCCATTGTTCTGCCTTAAGATGGGGATGGCAGATCGCCGCTGACAAGGGGAAGGCGCGCTCTTTTCCTTTCACTCGGCGAAGTCCTGCTTTATGGTCGCCTCTGACGGCCTGAAAGGACTCCTCGCGGTCCCGGCTTTAAAGAATTTGGATGGTTTGACCGCATCATGAAACCGGGGTTTGCTCTTTCTCTTTCCGCCGAGGGTATTGTACTGCTGCATCGTGCTGCCGGAGGCTGGCGGAATGTGGGAATTGTGCCACTCGACAGTGCCGATCTCACGGCTGACCTCGCAGCCCTGCGGGCCAAGGGTGAGGCTCTGGAGGCCAGCGGCACCTGCAAGCTGATCATTCCAAATGATCAGATCCGCTACCTTACCATTGAAACGGGTATTTCCGATCTGGAAAGTCGGCGGCGCATGGCCCGCGTAGCCCTCGAAGGGGCCACGCCCTATTCGGTAGATGATCTGGCGTTTGATCTGTCTGAAGACGGTAGCCAAACACATATCGCCGCAGTGGCACATGAGACTTTGGCCGAGGCGGAGGCCTTTGCGCTGGACAATGGCTTTACGCCAGCCTCCTTCGTTGCCGCCCCCGGCGATCTGGGCTTCCTTGGAGAGCCATTCTTTGGCCCGGCCCCCTCGCTTGGCACCACTTTGGTAGAGCCAGACGGTATCGCCGTGGTCGATGTGGGTCCGGCAGAGCCGCCAAGCCCCCCCGCCGTACCGGATACGGAAACAGAAGACCTCAAAGCAGAGGTTTCAGCTTCAGTAGACCCTGAGCCCGCCTCCGGGGCGGGGCGCAACAAGAAAAATGCCGCCGCCCTGACCTTGCCAGAGGCCCCTGCTGCATCTGAGCACGCTGGGGATCACGCAGAGCTGACCGCAGTTGATGCGACTGAAGATGGGGAGGAAGAAAGCGGACCAGTTCAAGGTTTTAGCAGCCGCCGACGCAGAGGCGCTGCCCCGGCAGACTCCCCGGCTCAGGATGCCCCCTCTGCCCGCACCAGCGCACAGAGCGCGCCTCAGCCTTCTGCACACACGCCAGCAAGCAAGCTCGCGGCTCCAAGTGCCAGCAAGGCGGTTCCTGCCTCCAACACCCACTCTAAAATTCGCTCTGGCGAGGCGTCTGCCAGCTCTAAAGAGCACGAGATCGCCACCTTGGCCCCTGCGGCTGGCGGTGCGACGGCACAACTTACCGCGGCGCGCGCTGCAACCGAGACCAAAGCGGCCAATGCGACCAATGCGACAAAACCGGTAGCAGCCGTCAAAGGCTCTGACAAAACCTCGGCTGTGACCAGTACACCTGCGTCCAGTACGCCTGTCGGAGGCGCCTCCCCCCGCTCTGCCGCTCCTGCCTCTGCCAACCCCACAATTACCACCATTAGCGAAGCGGGTGCGCAGGCCTCGAACAGCCTGACGGCCGGTGCCACAAAAGGAAAACCACGTCACCTGGGCTTGATGCTGACGGCTGTACTCTTGCTGGTGATGGCTGCGGTCGCAGCCTTTGCTCTACTGTCCGAAGGTGGTTTGTTCTTTTCCTCAGAACGGCCACCACAAGAACGTCTTCACGATGGCGACCTTGGCGAGAGCCTTCCGCCCACCGAGCAGCCCCTGCCCCAGCAAACCGGCCCCCAGCAGGTCGACGAAAGCGGTGATGTTGCGACTGAACCCGCCCCCCCTCTTGAGCCCGTCGCACCGATCCCGTTGAGCGAGGCGGAAACCGAGCCTGTCAGCATCGCGCCGCAGGTCAGCGCGATTCCCGGCCAGCCGGATCCGGGCGTTATTGAGCTGAGCGCGCTTGCGCCGCCTGATGCCGCTACCGCCTTTGAAACAGAGACAGAACTGGATGCAAGCACGGGTCAGCCCGTGCTTGATACGTTTGAAGGCAGTCCGACTGAGGCAAGGCAGCTCTATGAGCAAGAGACCTCGACTGCGTTAAGTGAGGCCGCGCTTTATGCGGCGACCGGCATCTGGCAACAGGTGCCTGAGATCGCAGAGGCACCTGCCCTGATTTCACTGGATGAGATCTACATCGCCTCGATTGACAACAGCGACCTGTCCCAGGACGCGGTCGCCCTGCCCGCAGCACCCGAAGTGGCGCACGACCCTGAGCCGGACACGCTCAGCTCACCGGTGTCTGTTGGCCGTGATTTCACCCTTGATAGCCGTGGGCTGGTAGTGGCAACGCCAGAAGGGACGCTGAATCCTGACGGGGTGATGGTCTATCTCGGACGGCCAGCTGTCGTGCCCCCCGCAACACCAGAGCGGGGCGAACCCGAGATCGCGGCAGCCGAGGCCGAAGCTGAAAACGCCCGGCTTGCCAGCCTGTCGCGCAAACGCCCAAAGCTGCGCCCCTCTGATCTGCTGGAAAGGGCCGAGCGCGCCCTTCTGGGCGGCCTCAGCCGCGCCGAGCTGGCAAGCGTCCGGCCCCGTGCGCGCCCCGCCAGCCTGAAGACAGAAGAACAGGAAAACCAACCGGTCAGCGCTCTGGCCATCGTGACATCGAAATCGCCGCGGGCGCGCCCCAGCAACTTTGCGAATCTGGTTGATCGGGCTCAAAGGCGTCAGACCAGCGTCCCCGCCGCCACTGCAGCTGCTGTAACGGTGGCGCCAGTGACTGTGGCCCCCAGCCTGCCCAGTTCGGCCTCTGTGGCCCGCCAGGCGACGGTGACCAATGCCATCAATCTGCGAAACATCAATCTGATCGGCGTCTCCGGGAAACCCACGGACCGCCAGGCATTGATCCGTCTGCCCTCTGGCCGCTACCGCAAAGTTCGCGTTGGCGACCGTATTGATGGCGGCACGGTGGTGGCCATTGGCAACAGCCAGTTACAATACCAAAAACGCGGTACCAACACCACGCTAAAGCTGCCCGGAGATTGATCTGATCCATGCGAGACCAAGGCGCCCAAGCTCTGGCGCGCGGGCTTTGGTGTGCAATCAAGCTCTGGTGCGCTGTCACACTCTTGTGCCCAATCAGTCGCTGGAGCGCTGTTAGATCTGGCGGTAGGTATTATTCCGCCTAGATAGCAAAATGCCGAACCTCATCGAGGCCCGGCATTTTGGATTTGGTCTCTTCAGCAGCGAGGCGCTGCTTACTGCGCAGCGTCGAGCTCACCATTGGCGATCTGTTCGCGCTCGATCGACTCGAACAAGGCTTTGAAATTGCCCTCGCCAAAGCCATCATCGCCTTTACGCTGGATGAACTCAAAGAAGATCGGGCCAATCACTGTCTTGGAGAAGATCTGCAAGAGAATTTTGGTTTCTCCCCCATCAACGACACCTTCGCCGTCGATCAGAATGCCGTGCTTCTGCATCCGCTCCAGCGGCTCGTCATGGCCCTGCACCCGCTCGTGGCTCAGCGCGTAATAGGCTGCTGGAGGTGCTGGCATATAGGTTATGCCGCGCTCCGCAATCTCGTCTGTGGCGCTGTAGATATCCTCGGCGCCAACCGCGATATGCTGAATGCCCTCACCTTTGTACTTTTTGAGGTAGGCTACAATCTGGCCGGTCTCACCGCGGTCCTCATTGATCGGAATGCGGATACGGCCACAGGGTGAGGTGAGCGCCCGGCTCAACAGGCCGGTGAATTTGCCTTCGATGTCAAAGAAGCGAATTTCCTTGAAGTTGAACAGCCCCTCATAAAACCTGAACCACTTGTCCATATTGCCCTTGTAGACATTGTGGGTGAGGTGATCGAGGTAGTAGAACCCAACGCCACGCGGCTTGGACTGTTTGGTCCACTCGAACTCGGTATTGTAGGGGGATGTCTCGTAGTACTGATCAATGAAATAGATCAGCGAGCCGCCAATACCCTTGATCGCAGGCACATCCAGGGTCTTATCAGCGCCCTCATAGGCCTCGGCCCCTTTGGAGATCGCGTGCTCAAACGCCTTTTGCGCATCTACAACACGCCAGCCCATCGAGGGCGCGCAGGGGCCGTGCTCGGCGACGAACCTGTCCGCAAAGCTGCCCTTTTCGGCATTGAGAATATAGGTGATGTCACCCTGCTGCCAAAGCTCAATACCGGGTTTGGTTTTGTGGTGCCCGACCAACTCGTAGCCCATCTTGGTGAAGAGGTCGCGGAGCTCCTGCGGTTCCGGGCTGGCGAATTCCACAAATTCAAACCCATCGGTTCCAGCCGGGTTCTCTGCACTGATCACTGTTTTCGGGGCGTTATGCGGGAATGGACCCATATTGGTTTCCTCCAATTGTCGCGTACTGCGCTCTGGCTGTCTGTTCCCGGATAGAATACCGCAGTTCACATGCATGTTTTGCGCGTTCTTCGTATGTTTACGCTTTATTGATACGCAATTTACGCGCACTACTAGCCAAAAACAGAAAATGCACGCATATGATCGACCAAACAGACACCAAACTCCTCGCGGCTTTGCAAAAAAATGCGCATCTCACCGCGCAAGAGCTGGGCGAGTTGCTCAACCTCTCTCCCAGTCAGGCCGGCAGGCGCAGGCAGCGGCTTGAGGCTGAAGGCTATATCCAGGCCTATTGCGCCCAGCTTGATCCGGCAAAGCTGGGCCTGACGGTGCAGGGATTTGTACATGTGAACCTTGCCAGTCACGGGCCGGAACAGTCAAAAAGCTTTAGTCGTTTGGTCAGCACCCGGCCCGAGATCACCTCAGCCTGGACGATGACCGGAGAAGCCGACTATCTGCTCCGGGTCTACTGCAGCGATCTGCAGGCGCTCAATCAGCTTATCCACGAGATCCTGTTGCCGCATCCGGCAGTGGCCCGCGTTCAAAGCCAAATCGTGATGGCACAACTGAAACGCGACGCGCCCCTGCCAACGTAACAAAATTTTTGACTTAACAATAAAGGAAGGTTTCCAGTTTAGAGGTCAGTTCAGCCTGATTTAGAAGTGGAACGCTCCATTGTCCTTTGTAGACCGTCGCATAGAAACCCGCCCCTCGAATGGTGAAGCTCCCTTTGCCCTGAACGAGGTTTTCTTTTCACGTACCGATGACCGTGGTGTTATCCAGGCCGGCAACTACGTTTTCAAACGCGTAGCGCATTACGACTGGGAAGAGTTGATTGGTGCTCCGCACAAGATCATCCGCCATCCCGATACACCACGCGGGTTGTTTCACTTAATGTGGGATGTGCTCAAACAAGGCAACTCAACCACTGCCTACGTAAAGAACAAAGCAAAGGATGGGCTATACTACTGGGTCTTTGCCGTGATGACGCCCTGTGAAGGCGGCTTTCTCTCAACACGGATCCGTCCAAGCAGCGCCCTGTTCGAAGACGTAAAGCGCATCTATGCCGAAATGCACAAAGCTGAAGCCTCCGGGGATGTCAGCCCGGAAGACAGCAGCGAGATGATGATGGATTGGATCCGCAGCCGCGGATTTGAGGACTATCACCAGTTTGCCACTTATGCCCTTAGCGAGGAGTTGCTGTCGCGTGACATTAATTTGGAGCGCGCCAAAGACCCCAAAATCGTAGAGCTGCGCAAAATGCTCACCAATGCTGAAACCCTGGTTGATGAGACCCAGGGCCTGGTGAAAGAT
The DNA here is from genome assembly GCA_965641885.1 of Phaeobacter sp. SH40. Taxonomy (GTDB): domain Bacteria; phylum Pseudomonadota; class Alphaproteobacteria; order Rhodobacterales; family Rhodobacteraceae; genus Pseudophaeobacter. Next base: position 2,809,808 of record OZ282574.1, read on the forward strand.
TTTGATGCAATGCACACGATCCCCCATAATTTGCGGGTCATTGCGTCACGGATCGAACCATCGGGCGGACCGGTCACCGTTTTGTCCCAGAACTATGGCGCCATGTCGCGTGAAATGTCGGATTGGTTTGCCGCGCATGTGATGGGCGAAAACAGCAACTTCAACACCATCAAACTGGCTGTGACCAATAGCCTGTTTATCGAAGGCATGGCACGCATCCTAAATGAATGCCATGCACAGCTCAAAACAGAGAAACGCGGCCTGGGTGATGTTGATCTGGAAGTCGAAAGAACGATCCTCAGTAATCTGGTCACAACGGAAAGAGAACGCGGCCGCAAAGGCGTGGAAGAGGTTGACCATGAGGCCGATCGCATCATGCGCGCCTGTCAGGTCATGCACCGCCAGTTCCTGGGGCTGAGCTCTACCCGTGTCCTGTGTAAAATCGAAAGCGCGCGCTTGCCTGAGTCCGGTGAGACTCTGTCTGATATCATCGACCAGCTTGGCGTTTTCCAAGAGCGCATCTCGCGTCGCCTGGAAAACATCACCAAACTAAGCAATGAAATCAGAATGATGGATCACTAACCATAGCCTGGCGCGGCCTGGACACCCCAAGGCGCGCCACACGAAATGAGCGGCGGACAGGGAACCCTGGCCGTCGCTTTTTTTTGCCAAAGCACTTACCTCGCCCTTTTGCAGACGGCCCGGAATGTTTCCCCCTCCACCGGCACCGCTAAAACCGTTGCCAAGGCGCAAGCCGCTTGCGATACCAGTGCTATGGACGTATTTCTGTATCAAGCTACCATCTATCTCGCTGCCGCTGTCATCGCCGTACCCATTGCCGCGCGCCTTGGACTTGGCTCGGTTTTGGGCTACCTGGCAGCCGGCATTTTCATCGGCCCCGCTCTTGGGTTGGTGGGCGCAGAGACAGCAGACCTTCAGCATTTTGCGGAATTCGGCGTTGTCATGATGCTGTTTCTGATCGGGCTGGAGCTCGATCCCCGTGCGCTTTGGGCCATGCGTCACAAACTGATCGGGCTTGGCGGCTTGCAAGTCTTGCTCAGCACGCTTGCTCTGATGGTCGCGGGGCTGTTTGCAGGCGAAACCTGGCAGGTTAGCCTTGCTATTGGCCTGGCGCTGTCGCTGTCTTCCACTGCGATTGTACTGCAGACACTGTCAGAGAAAGGCCTGATGCAAACAGGCGGGGGGCGTGCGTCCTTCTCGGTGCTGCTGACCCAGGATATTGCTGTTATCCCAATCCTTGCCTTTCTGCCGCTGCTGGCAATGGGGCCGACGCCTCAGTTCAGCTCTGACGGATCCATTGTGCTCAGTGATGCGGCCCATACGGCAGCCCATGAAACGCTCTCTCTGGTGGCGGGTCTGCCGGGTTGGGCCGTAACACTCACGACCCTCGGCATGATCGGAGTGGTTGTTCTGGCGGGGATCTATCTGACACAGCCCCTGTTTCGCTTTATTCACGCCAGCAACCTGCGCGAAATGTATACCGCGCTGGCGCTGCTGATTGTGGTTGGCATTTCCTTTTTGATGACCTTGGTAGGCCTGTCTCCGGCGCTTGGAGCCTTCCTTGCCGGGGTGGTTCTGGCGAACTCTGAATTTCGCCATGAGCTGGAGAGCGATCTCACCCCCTTTAAGGGGCTGCTTTTGGGGCTGTTCTTCATCACTGTGGGCGCGGGTATCAACTACAAACTGTTTCTGGCCGATCCAGCGGATCTGTTGGGTCTGGCACTTCTGGTCATCCTCACCAAGGGCGTGATTCTGTTCTTTGTTGGCCGCGCTTTTGGCCTCAGAGGCCGCAATCACTGGCTCTTTACCCTTGGCCTCGCCCAGGCAGGCGAGTTCGGCTTTGTGCTGCTTGCCTTTTCCCTGCAACAGAACGTCATTCCGGCGCCTCTGGCAGAAAAGCTGTTGCTTATCATTGCCCTGTCCATGCTGATCACGCCGCTGCTGTTCATCATTTATGACCTGCTGTCCCACTATCAGGGCGAGACCCGCGTCGAGCACGAAGACGATGAAATCGACGAACAGGGGCCAGTGATCATAGCCGGTATTGGCCGCTTTGGTCAGATCGTTCACCGCCTGGTGCGTGCCAGCGGCTTTAAGACCGTCCTGCTGGACAATAACATGCAAGCGGTACAGCTGATGCGCCGGTTTGGCGTGAAAAGCTTTTTGGGCGATCCAACCCGCCCCGAACTGCTGAAAGCAGCCGGCATTGCCAAGGCGCAAGTCCTGGTGGTGGCGCTGGATGACCCGGAAAAATCGGTCAAGATGGTCGCCTATGTACGCCGTGCCTACCCAGATCTGCACATCATTGCACGCGCCTATGACCGCAACCATGTGTTTGAACTCTATAAGGCCGGCGCCAATGATATTGTGCGCGAGATGTTCGACAGCTCGCTGCGCGCCGGACGGTATGTGCTCGAAAAGATTGGCCTCAGCGAATATGAGGCGGCTCAGGCCGAACAGACCTTTTACGCCCATGACCGTGTCACCCTGCGGGAGCTGGCGGCTCTATGGGTACCGGGAACCCCGGCAAGCGAGAACCAGGCCTATATTGAAAAAGCGCGCGAGCTGGAAAAAGAGCTTGAGATCGCCCTGCTGGAGCTCGCCGAAAAAGAGGACCGCAACGCGCGCTGAAATTTGCGCTGGCAGCAATAAGAGCAACCCAGCCCAGTCTGCCCTGCCAGCCTGCCCTGTTGGAGACAAAAAGACAGGCCGCCCAAAATCTAAATCGGGACGCCTGTTGCTACCGTGCAAAGACTGAGCTCAGCCGTCGGTAACGCCCGCCTCAGCAAAAGTGGCCATGCCGCTGTGGCAGGCAACAGCGCCTTTCAGGATCTGGATCGCCAGGGCAGCCCCGGATCCTTCGCCAAGCCGCAGACCCAGCGCCAACAGGGGCTTTTTGTCCATTTTATCCAACAAGGCGGCATGGGCACTTTCGGCGCTTTGGTGCCCGGCAACAGCGTGATCTAGCGCTGTGGCGCTGAGCTGCTGCAGACAGGCCGCAGCGGCGCAACAGATAAAGCCATCCAGAATCACCGGAATATGCAGAATGCGTGCTGCGGCAATTGCGCCGGCCATGGCTGCGATCTCACGCCCGCCAAGCCGCCCCAGTGCATCCAGACCATCGGTGATCGCTGCGGCATGCAGGGCCACCCCCTCTGCTACGACACGGGTTTTATTGGCCAGTCCTGCGTCATCAACGCCGGTGCCACGCCCCGTCCAGTCGGCAGCCGCGCCGCCAAACAGAGCATAGGCCAGCGCCGCGGCCGGAGTGGTGTTGCCAATGCCCATCTCGCCGACAACCAAAAGATCTGCCTCGGGGTCAACTGCGTTCCAGCCGGCCTGCAGCGCCGCAAGCAGTTCGGCCTCGCTCATTGCAGGTCCCTGAGTGAAATCCTCAACCGGAGTCTCGAGATCCAGCGCATGCACATCCATCCGCGCGCCTGCCAGCCTGGCCAGCTGATTGATGGCCGCGCCGCCCTGTTGAAAATTGCTCACCATCTGCGCCGTCACCTCTGGAGGGAAGGCCGAAACGCCCTGCGCCGTCACGCCGTGATTGCCAGCAAAGATGATCACCTGTGGCGATGCAATCGCAGGCTGGTCACTGCCGCGCCAGCCGCCATACCAGATTGCCAGCTCCTCAAGACGCCCCAGCGCAGCTGGTGGTTTGGTCAACTGGTTGTTGCGCGCTGCAGCCCCAGCCAGCGCTGTGTGGTCAGGGGAGCTGGCCTGGGCCAGCTGGGCGCGAAAATCATCGAGAGAAGAGAGTGATGGCAGCATGTAAAGCCTCGTTGCATCTGAGCGGCGGACGCGCGTAAATCGGATTTCATTCTGTTTAGCGGCTCATGGCTGCTTCGCAAGTCCCGCAAGAGGCCCGCACATGCGAAAAAACGACATATCTCTGGTGGATATTCCCCTGGCTTTGGTGCTGCTGACCCGATTGCCGCTGCCGAAACTGACCAGCAGCAGCTTTCAGCGCCAATCGCAGGCGGTCTGGGCCTTCCCGCTGGCTGGCCTGGCGGTGAGCCTGCCTGCTGCTCTGGTGGCGAGCGCGGCACTTGCTCTTGGCCTATCCACACCGCTGGCGGCAGGGCTGTTTTTGCTGGTTCAGGTTCTTTTGACCGGTGCTATGCACGAGGACGGGCTGGCAGATTGTGCCGATGGGTTTTGGGGTGGGTTTGAGCCCAAACGCCGGTTGGAGATCATGAAAGACAGCCAGATCGGCAGCTACGGCGTGTTGGCTTTGATTTTGGGGATTGGCCTGCGCTGGGAGGGCATAACGCTTTTGATGGAACAGGGACATGTCTGGAGTCTGCTGGCCCTGGCGCTGCTCAGCCGTGCGATGATGCCGGTGCTGATGCATTGGCTTCCCAATGCCCGCCAATCGGGTCTTTCGCAAAGCGTCGGCCGCCCGTCCCGGCGGGCGGTGGGCCTTGGCCTGGGCCTCGCCGTCGCACTGTCCCTGCCCTTGCTGGGCGCTGGCAGCTTTGCTGTTGTGGCGATGCTTTGCCTTATGACCCTTGGGTTTGGACATCTGGCCCGATCCAAGATCGGCGGGCAGACTGGCGATGTCTTGGGCGCGTGTCAGCAGCTCTGTGAAATCACCGGATTGCTCACCCTGGTGTGTGTTTTGAGCTAAGCGACAGCAAAAAAGCCCGCGGCCAATGGCGACGGGCTTTTGAATTTAGCAATCTAGCCCTCGCGGGCTGCAAAAAACGGGACCGCGGATCAGGCGGCGACCCGTGAGGTGAGGACATCTCCGACCTGCTTGGCCGCAAGGATTTCATCGCCGCCGGCAACAGCGGCCACTTCGCGCGTCAGACGCTCCAAAGCCGCCTCATAGAGCTGACGCTCAGAATAGCTCTGCTCCCGCTGGTCGTCAGTACGGTGCAGGTCGCGCACCACCTCAGCAATCGCGATCAGATCGCCAGAGTTGATCTTTTGCTCATATTCCTGCGCCCGGCGAGACCACATGGCGCGTTTGACCTTAGCCTTGCCTTTGAGCGTCTTCATCGCCTGATTGATCACATCAGGCGAGCTGAGCGAGCGCATGCCGACTTCGATGGCCTTGTTGGTTGGCACCCTGAGGGTCATCTTGTCCTTTTCAAAGGTGATCACGAAAAGCTCCAGCGCAAAGCCGGCCACTTCCTGCTCCTCAACTGAAATGATCTGTCCCACACCATGGGCAGGATAAACCACAAATTCGTCAGGGCGGAATGCGAGCTTCTTCGATTTTGTCATACAGATCTTTCCTTGCACTTGAGGTCGGAGCAGCCCGGCAGGCTGCGCATCCGACACAACAACGGCAACGCTATCGCTCCGGATCTGCAAAAGCAGGTCAAGAGGTCAATCGTCGCCGTGGGTCAATCCCCCAGGACACGCCCTACAGTGAATGCACGGCGCGACAAGGGTTCTATTTTTTCACACATCTTGAGAAAGTATATCACAAAAACAGCCCCCCCGAAAGGCAGGGAAACTGGTGTTGTGGCAAATTTCCACAAGAAACAGCGCAATCAGGGGTTAACTCAGCGCAAAAACAACGCCAAATTTCTCCAGTTCAGATGTGACGGTCTTGTCTTAACCGCCTTCGCCAGGGGCTTCGGAGAAGTATTTCTCCAGCTTACCCTCTTCACCATCGCGTTCTTCAGCTTCTGGCATCGGATCCTTTTTGGAAATGATAACGGGCCACATTTCGGAATATTTCCGATTGAACTCAACCCATTTATCCATATCCGGCTCGGTGTCCGGGCGGATCGCATCTGCCGGGCACTCGGGTTCGCACACGCCACAATCGATGCATTCATCCGGGTGAATCACCAGAGTGTTTTCACCTTCATAGAAACAATCGACCGGGCACACCTCGACACAATCGGTGTATTTGCAGGCGATGCAGTTATCCGTAACGACATAGGTCATGTGGGCTCGGTCCCATTTGCTGTTTGGCCACTAGCTAATCCAGAGTCGCGCGACCTTCAAGACATCACGTTGGGGCCCTGTCCCGAGAAAGATCAAGCGCTCTGCGTGTCTTCTTATCCGGGCGCCCTTTTCCCTCAAAGCCGGGATTTGCAGGTACGATGTCCTGCTTCGGCGTCTTATCTAGGTATAGGGCCTGGGCTTCGGGGGCCGGGCCGCGCCGCTCGCCAATCGCGACAACCTCAACCACGCGGGTCTGTCTGCCTTGCGGAAAACTCAGAACATCACTCTGGGTGACGCTCTGAGCTGTTTTTGTGATCTTAGTGCCATTGAGGCGCAGATGTCCGGCTTTGATCTGTTTCGTGGCAAGGCTGCGGGTTTTGAAAAACCGCGCATGCCAGAGCCACTTGTCGATCCGGATCTTCTCTGCCGGTGCCTCCATCCGGGATCAGTTCCCCTGCTTCAGCCCCATCAGAGCTGCGGCAAAGGGGTTGTCCGGATCGATTTGCTTCTCTTTTTTCGGTGGGCGCGCAGAATAGGTCTTGCTGCCTTGCTGCTGAGGGCGACCGCCCTTTTTGCCACCGGGCTTGCCAGCTGGACGACCGCCCGGCTTGCCACCGGGTTTGTCATTTGAGCGTCCCTGACCGCCAGCGCCACGGGGTTTGCCACCACCGCGTCGGTCCTGACCACCCTGGGTTTCCTGACCGGATGCAGCCCCTTCGGCGCGTGCGTCCTGTCCCTGATTACCGCCCTGGCTGCCTCCCTGGCCACGGCGCTGGCCGCGGTTGCCACCGCCCTGACGGGCGCGGCCACCCCAGGCGAAGGTGTAAAACACCTCCATCTCGGCAGCTTGCTCTGCGTCTTTGGCCTGATCGGCCTCAGGAGCTTTCTCCTCAGCAGCGGCTTGTTCAGAGGCTGGCTCTGCGGCAGCGTCAGCCGCGGCGGCCTCAGGTGCAGAAGACGTTTCAGCCTCGGATGGCGCTTCGCTCGCAGCAGACGCAGCAGCATCAACAGGTGCTGCAGATACGGATGTGTCCTCCGCAGTCGCCTCAGACGCAGACTCAGGGGCTACCTCAGACGTGACATCAGCTGATGTCTCGGCTTTTGGCGCTTCAGGAGCCGCTTTGACCTTGGCCCGCTCGCCTTTTTCGGCGCGATAGCCAAGACCCTGCATCAGGTCGGAAAACTGCTCCAGCGTCATGCCAGTGATCGACAGCATATCTGCCTTGGCTTCAAAGCCACCACGGCTGTCTTCAGCCCGCAGCATATCTGCCAGACGCTCAAGCATGTCGATACGGATCATCCGATCGCCCGCTTCGCGGTAGCCGGACATGGTGTCATAGCCCTGCGGCGCATCCTTGGCAGCCGGAACGGTAACCAGACCGGGAGGCGGCGCTTCTGGGAATTCCTGCACGCCATTTGCCAGCGACCACAGCACCAGACGCAGACGCGTCGGAGCCGGTTTCAGCAGCAGCGGCATAAAGATTGTGAACTGGCCAAACCGGATACCGTGCTTGCGCAGCGCGCCACGTGCGTCCTGATCCAGATCTTTGACCTCTTGCATGACCGATTGGCGCGGCAACAGGCCAAGCCCTTCAACCAGACGGAAGGCAAAGCCACGGGCAAGCCCGGTCAGCTCTTCGTCTTTTTGCAGATTGATCAGCGGTTCAAACAGCGCCTGCACCTTGCGCGAGATAAAGTGCTGCAGACGGCGCTCTACCTTTTGCGCCACATCTGCACCAGCAGTGTCGTCGACAAACACCTCAACCTGTGGCGACAGCGGGTCAGGACCCGCGACCAGTTTACCCACGGCATTGTCGCCCCACATAAGGCCACCCTGCTCGGTGAAATCGATCTCGGTATCGGGAGCATTGTAAAAACGGTCGGCGCGCAGATGGAATTGCGGCGCCAGCGCCTGTAGCGAGGCAGACATCAATGTCTTTGCCTCGGCGCCCTGTGCGCTTTTGTCCGGGGTAAACCGGAACCCGTCCAACCGTCCGACGAATTCGCCTTCGACGGTCACTTCACCCTTGTCATTCACTTCGGCCAAAAGGGCCTCCTTCTGTTTGAGCCGGCGCAAGAGCACGGATGTGCGCCGGTCCACAAATCGCTGAGTCAAGCGCTCGTGCAGCGCATCTGACAACCTGTCTTCTACAGCGCGCGTCACGCCACGCCAATGGCTTTCGTCACGCAGCCAATTTTTTCGTTGAGAAACATAAGTCCATGTGCGGATAAAGGCGAGTCTCTTGGAGAGGGTATCAATATCGCCGTCGATGCGGTCGATCCGTTTCACCTGCCGTGCGAGCCAGTCGTCCGGCACCACGCCACCACCATGCAAATACTCGAATATGCCACCAATAAGAGAGGCATGCTCGCCGTGGGAGATGCCGCGAAAATCCGGAATACGGCACACATCCCACAACAGGCGCACAGATTGCACATTGGTGGTGCGCGATATTATGCCGCTATCGCGGGAGAGGTATTTCAAAGCCCCCAGATCATCCGCCTCGCGGGCCCGCACCAGCACCTCGTCCCTGGGGGTTGATTCGAGCGACCGTATCAGGGCGTCCACCGTGCCAAACTGCAGATCGGTTGAGCGCCAGTTGAGCTTTTTCAGCGGCTCAAACTGGTGGTCCATGATCGCCTCGGCCACCTCAGGCTGCAGCGGACGAGCATCGCCAGTGACGCCAAAGCTGCCGTGGCTCATGCCGCGCCCGGCACGGCCGGCGATCTGCGCCAGCTCACTCGGGTTCAAAGGACGCATCCGCTGACCGTCAAACTTACTGGTGGCCGAGAACGCCACATGGTCGATATCCAGATTGAGGCCCATGCCAATGGCGTCGGTGGCCACCAGATAGTCAACCTCGCCGTTCTGATACAGGGCAACCTGCGCGTTGCGGGTGCGGGGCGACAGCGCCCCCATGACCACGGCCGCGCCGCCCTTTTGCCGCTTTAACAGCTCGGCGATGGCATAGACGTTATCGACAGAAAAGCCGACGATGGCGGTACGCGGCGGCATCCGGCTGATCTTTTTTGAGCCACCATAGACCAGCTCCGACATGCGCTCACGGCGCAAAAAGTCCACGCCCGGCACCAGCGCCGCGATCGGCCCGCGCATGGTATCGGCCCCCAGAAACAACGTCTCATTGGTGCCGCGTGATTTCAACAGCCGCTCGGTAAAGACATGGCCCCGTTCTGGGTCGGCACAGAGCTGGATTTCATCAATGGCGAGAAAATCACAGCCCATGCCCGGCGGCATCGCCTCGACCGTGCAGATCCAGTATTTCGCCCGTGGCGGCACGATACGCTCTTCGCCGGTGACCAGCGCCACCACCGAAGGTCCGCGAATGGCAACGATCTTATCATAGACCTCACGCGCCAAAAGCCGCAGCGGAAAGCCCATGATGCCGGTACGATGCCCCAGCATCCGCTCGATGGCGTAGTGTGTCTTGCCGGTATTGGTGGGCCCCAGAACGGCCACGACGCGAGATGTGCCTGCCATCAACTCTAGCCTCCGCGCACGCCAGATCGGCGGCTATAGATCCTTGCCTGCAGCCAGCGGCCGCAGTCTTTCCAGCGCGTTGAGTACTTCCTCATGATGCGGATGTATAGCCTTGGCCCGCAAATAGGCCTCATAGGCGTGTTCAGGTTTGCGGAACTGCTCAAACACCGTGCCCAGCGCATAAATCGCATTGTAGTCATTTGGGTTCAGCGCCAAAGCGCGCTCCAGATCGGCCACCGAGGGCCCATATAGTCCAGCCGCATGATAGGCGCGGGCCCGCTCGAACCAGCCGCGCGCAAAATCGGGCGCATGATCGGTAAGTGCTGTCAGATGGTCGATGGCCGCGGCAAGATCATGCGCCTCAAACGCCTTGCCCGCGCGCTTTAGCAACAGGTCCATCGCTGGTGATCCACTCTTACGCCACAGCGCCTGCAACTCACGGTCGAGCGCGCGTGCTGTAGCGGCATCAGCGGAAATCAGCGCAGTCAGCAACGCGCTTTCCTCCGCTTTTTCGGACGCAGATGTTGCCAAAGGCATGGAAATCGTGACTGTGATCAGCGTTGCCGCCACGATAGCTTTGAGGTTCAGGTGATTTGCAATCATGATGGCCCAGTGTAACCCTGCGGCATGATATTTCTAGTGCTGGAAGCAGCTGCTTCACGCAAAATTGCAGTTTTCGGTGCGACGTGCTGCACAAATGACCAAAGGATGTGACAATGAGCGAAACGCTTGAACAGGCCGCAGCGGCCATGAATGAGAAACTGGCGGGCAGTGACTTTAGTGCCTCGGCAAAATTCGAGATCGAAGGCATGGGAGCCATCTTTCTGGACAGCAACGGCGCGCGCGTCAGCGACGACGAGGCCGATGTCACCATGTCTGCCGATGCCGAGACCTTTCAGGGCATCCTGACCGGTGAGATGAACCCCACCAGCGCCTTTATGTCTGGCAAACTGACCATTGATGGCGACATGGGCACCGCCATGCAGCTGGCCTCGGCGCTGGCCTGATGGATAAAAGCCTGATGGACCTGACCCCCGCGCCCTATTTTGCCGAAATTGCAGAAGGACCCGAAACGGGACAGGCCCATTGGGCAACCACCGATGACGGGCTGCGTATCCGGGTTGGCCACTGGCAGCCCGCCGCAGGTGAGACGGCAAAAGGCACCGTTCTGATCTTTCCCGGCCGCACTGAATATATTGAGAAATACGGCCCCGCGGCCACGGATCTCACCCAGCGCGGCTATGCCGCCCTTGCGGTGGACTGGCGTGGACAGGGGCTGGGTGATCGCATGTTGCCGGACCGCCGCCTTGGCCATGTCGAAGACTTTGGCGATTTCCAGCACGATGTTGCGGCCGTGGTCAAACTGGCAAAACAGCTCAAACTGCCAGAGCCCTGGTTCCTGTTGTGCCACTCCATGGGCGGAGCCATCGGCCTGCGCGCGCTGATCAACGGGCTTCCGGTCAAGGCCTGCGCCTTTTCCGCGCCGATGTGGGGTATTCTTATTCCCAGCAGCCTGAAACCCCTGGCCCGCATCCTGGGCGGGCTGGCGCCAGCCCTTGGGCTGGGTGCCAAGCGGGTACCAACCACAACACCGGGACACTATGTGGAAACAGCCCCCTTTAAGGGCAACACCCTGACCAATGATCCGGCAATGTATCAGCTGATGATCGACCAGCTCGCAGCGCAGAGCGATCTGATTCTGGGCGGGCCTACGATCAACTGGTTGAGCCAGGGCCTGAAGGAATGTGAGGCGCTGGCCCAGATTGCCTCACCGGCCCTGCCCTGCCTGACCTTTCTTGGCACGCAGGAACAGATCGTCAACAGCGAGGCGGTGCACGACCGCATGGCGCGCTGGCCAGGTGGCGAGCTGGAAATGATTGATCCCGCACAGCACGAAGTCGTGATGGAAAGCCGTGAGATCCGCCAAAAGGTCTTTGACGAAATAACCCGGCTTTTTGACCAATATCGCTAGCTGTGCTCCGCGCGGATAAGATCCCGGATGAAAACCTGTAAAGGCTTTCATCCCTTGGCAAACTTTGACTTATACATCTGGCTGTGAACCTTCTGCCCGTTTTGGTAGAGACCCGTTTTTCTGGTTACATGCCACCGCTTTGGGCCTTTCACAGGCCTTGCACTGGCCTCGCCCTGGCCTTGGCTTGTGATCTTGCCATACGCGCCTTAGATATTGTGCAAAGCCAAAACACCAAACATGCCCGCCAAGGAGGCCCCATGTTGAATCTGCCCTTCCCTGCCCTGACCACCCCCTCCAAGACCCTGCTCCGGGATGCCAATGCACCCTCCGGCACCAAGGGGCTTGGAGACCTGCCCGAATGGGATCTGAGCGATCTCTACAGCTCGCAAGAGGCCCCCGAGCTCAGCCGTGACCTCGACTGGCTGGAGGGCGAATGCAGCGCCTTTGCAGCTGACTACGAGGGCAAGCTGGCCGCTCTGGATGGCGCAGGTCTTTTGAACTGCGTACTGCGCAATGAAAAGATCAACAGCATTGCCGGACGCATCATGTCCTTTGCAGGCCTGCGCTACTACCAGCTCACCACCGATGCCGAGCGCGCCAAATTCATGTCTGACATGCAGGAGAAGATCACAGTCTTCACCACGCCGCTGGTGTTTTTCACGCTTGAGATCAACCGCATCGAAGACGGACAGCTAGAGGCTCTGTTTGCCGGCAATGCAGATCTTGCCCGGTACAAGCCGGTGTTTGACCGTATCCGCGCCATGAAACCCTATCAGCTCTCGGACGAGCTGGAGAAATTCCTGCATGATCTGGGTGTTGTTGGCGACGCCTGGGAGCGTTTGTTCGACGAGACCATTGCCGGCCTCACGTTTACTCTGGACGGTGAAGAGCTCAATATCGAGGGCACACTCAATCTGCTGACAGACCCGGATCGCAGCAAACGCGAGGCGGCCTCACGTGAATTGGCGCGGGTGTTTCAGGACAATATCAAAACCTTTGCCCGGGTGCACAACACACAGGCCAAAGAAAAAGAGATCGTTGATCGCTGGCGTGGCATGCCAACGCCCCAAACCGGTCGCCACCTGTCCAACCATGTGGAGCCAGAAGTGGTCGAGGCTCTGCGTGAAGCCGTGGTTGCCGCCTACCCCAAGCTGAGCCACCGCTATTATGAGCTAAAGCGCAAATGGCTGGGGCTGGACCGTATGCAGGTCTGGGACCGCAACGCGCCGCTGCCGATGGAAGACACCCGCGTCGTGGATTGGGAGACCGCTGAGAAGACCGTGATGGAGGCCTATGAGGCGTTTGATCCGCGCATGGGCGAGATCGCAGCACCCTTCTTTTCCAAAGGCTGGATTGATGCCGGCGTCAAACCCGGTAAGGCTCCGGGCGCTTTTGCCCATCCCACCGTGACGGATGTACATCCCTATGTGATGCTGAACTACCTGGGCAAGCCCCGCGATGTGATGACCCTGGCGCATGAGCTGGGCCACGGGGTGCATCAGGTGCTGGCCGCCGGACAGGGCGAGATGCTGTCATCCACGCCGCTGACCCTGGCCGAGACCGCAAGCGTGTTTGGCGAAATGCTCACCTTCCGCAAGATGCTCGACGGGGCCGAGACACAGGCAGAACGCAAGATCCTGCTGGCCGGTAAGGTCGAGGATATGATCAACACCGTGGTACGCCAAATTGCGTTCTACGATTTTGAATGCAAACTGCATGCCGCCCGCGCCGAGGGCGAGCTGACGCCGGATGATATCAATGTGCTCTGGATGTCGGTACAGGCCGAATCGCTGGGCGAAGCCTTTGACTTTATGGATGGCTACGAGACCTTCTGGGCCTATATCCCGCATTTTGTGCACTCGCCCTTTTACGTCTACGCCTACGCCTTTGGTGACGGGTTGGTGAACGCGCTCTATTCGGTCTACGCCGAGGGCGGCGAGGGCTTTGAGGAAAAATACTTCGACATGCTCAAGGCAGGTGGGTCCAAACACCACAAAGAGCTTCTTGCCCCCTTTGGTCTCGATGCGTCCGACCCCAAGTTCTGGGATAAGGGCCTCAGCATGATCTCAAGCATGATTGACGAGCTGGAAGCCATGGAGGACTGATGTGCCTCAGCCTGCGCCCGGTAGCCTCAGACGCGTTTGATCTTGTCCGCCATATCGCGGTGCAGCCCGATCAGACCTTGTTTTCAGGCACTGTTGCGCAGGCGTTTAAAACCAAAGAGGACGGCGTGGATTTCCATGCCATCCTCATTAGTGAGACCGCCATCGGGTTTTTTAAGATCGACCGGTCCTACGGCATTGCCAAAGACACCGAGCTGGGTCTGCGCGGATTTATGATTGATCAGCGCCATCAGGGCAAAGGGCACGCCACCAGCGCTCTGCGCGCGCTGCCAGATTATTTGCGTCACCATTATCCAGATCACACAAGTCTGATGCTGACGGTCGACATACAGAATGTCGCCGCCATTGCCTGCTACCGCAAAAGCGGCTTTTGCAATACAGGTCAGCTCTATTTTGGTGGCTTTCTTGGCCCACAACAGGTGATGCGCCTGGCCCTCCGGGTAGCCTGACGCCGCACACCCTGCCCCCACGCGGCCTCCCCCCTGTGTAGCCCCTAAAAGCTTTGTCCCGCGAAACAGCTGGTCAGCAACAACGCAGCCCGCAGGCATTGCCAGCGTCTGCCGCTGCTTTTTTCAAAGAATTCAAGCGCTAAGCAAAAGCAGAGCAAAGCTGCGTCACCCATCAGCACACGCCGTGGCCCCGAATACCCGACAATAACAGTCAACTATTTGATTTTATTGAGTTATTTTCAAAATTTCGATTGACGCCCTCTTTCAAGATGCGTATCAATACCTCAAGAACTGCAGCAAGCCGGAATACAGGCAGCAAGCAGCAAGCTACTCCAGCCAGTCCAGGGTACGCCCTGAGACAAGCCAGACAGCAAGCAACGCCAGCACCCGACTATTTCACGCCAGCCACCTCTCCTATTATGGTTCTTGTTGTCTTGACTGCTGCCGCCACGCAGCCAGGAACGCAGGCTCATGCCAGGTTTCGATCACGCACCGCTACGCCAAATATTTGGCCAGCCCGCAAGACAGACCCCCAGCCCTCGCGCCCGCAGTTTTACCCCCGCCCCTCTCTGCGATCAGCAATCAATCAGGGCCTAGGCGCTGCCTTGAACGGGAGTCTCTGAGCGCGGCCTGTGCAGAATTAGGCAGCCCCAGACAGTCTCAGGCAGCCCAGACAGAGAAAAGGCGGAGCCCGATGGCCCCGCCCTTTAAATCTTCTTTCATACTGTGCGCCAAAAGGCATTAGTGCGTGGCCAGCATACCTTTGTCCGAGGCCAGTGCGCGCATTTTGGTTTGCAGCTTTTCAAAAGCCCGCACTTCGATTTGGCGAATCCGCTCACGGCTGACCTTATACTGCGTGCTCAGCTCCTCCAGCGTCATGGCTTTATCCGCCAAACGACGCTTGGTCAGGATGTCCTTCTCACGATCGTTCAGCACATCCAGCGCCTGCGCAAGCAGCTCACGGCGGGCCTCAAGCTCATCGCGCGCCTCATAGTCGCCAGCCTGATCAGCATCCTCATCTTCAAGCCAATCCTGCCACTGCATGGTGCCTTCGCCATCGCTGCCAACGGTGGCATTCAGTGAGGCATCCCCACCGGACATACGGCGGTTCATCGAGATGACTTCGGTTTCGGTCACGCCAAGATCACTGGCGATACGCGTAACGTTTTCGGGGCGCAGATCGCCCTCTTCCAGCGCGCCAATGCGGGCCTTGGCTTTACGCAGATTAAAAAACAGTTTCTTTTGCGCCGATGTGGTGCCGAGTTTAACCATCGACCAGGACCGCAGGACATATTCCTGGATCGAGGCCCGAATCCACCACATTGCATAGGTCGAAAGACGGAAGCCTTTTTCCGGATCAAAGCGTTTCACCGCCTGCATCAGGCCGACGTTGGCCTCAGAGATGACTTCGGCCTGAGGCAGACCGTAGCCACGATAGCCCATGGCGATTTTGGCAGCCAGCCGCAGGTGCGAGGTAACCAGTCGATGCGCCGCGCCAGAATCTTCTTTTTCCACCCAGGCCTTGGCCAGCATGTACTCTTCTTCCGGCTCCAGCAGCGGAAATTTGCGAATTTCCTGCATGTAGCGATTCAGACCACCTTCAGGGGTCGGTGCGGGTAGATTTGCGTAATTAGCCATTCAGTCGGTCCCTCCCAATGTATAAGGACTTAACATTAGTCCATATGGGTTAGCGCCAAACGCCTTTCAAGGGGCGTTAACAAGAAACACTATATATTTCGCTACCAGAACTATCTGTGATTTAGCTCACAGATAGTTCTAAAAACAATGTTTACTTTTCAACTGGTTGCTGGAGAACAGAAATCAGCTCGGCCATATCGTCCGGCAACGGCGCTTCAAAACGCATCGCCGTACCCGTGACGGGATGGATAAATCCAAGCACCGCCGCAT
This sequence comes from Phaeobacter sp. SH40, assembly GCA_965641885.1. GTDB lineage: Bacteria > Pseudomonadota > Alphaproteobacteria > Rhodobacterales > Rhodobacteraceae > Pseudophaeobacter. The sequence goes on from OZ282574.1 coordinate 2,825,693, forward strand.
GCAGCGCCTGACGCGGAAACGCCTGCACTGCGGCGATGGCTGCGGGACTCAATGACTTGGCCGACAACTTGCGTTTGCCGCCATAGGTCGGGTCGCCAACAAGGCTGTGGCCCGCGTGGGTCATATGCACCCGGATCTGATGGGTGCGCCCGGTTTCAAGCCAGCATTCGATCAGCGCGGCCACGCCTGGTGTGCCAAAGGCTTCGACAATGCGCGAGCGGGTGACGGCATGGCGGCCGCCCTGGAACAGAACGGCCTGACGCTGACGGTCAAATTTGTGACGCGCCAGCTGCGTGGTCAGTTTCAGAATATTGCCGGGCTCAAAACTGGTGCCGCGCACGCCCCGCAGGCGCGGATCATTTGCATCCGGCACACCGTAGCAGATGGCACGATAGTAGCGCTCGACCGTGTGTTTTTCAAATTGCGCGGCAAGCCCCTGATGCGCCACATCCGTTTTCGCAACCACCAACAGCCCCGAAGTTTCTTTGTCGATCCGGTGCACAATACCGGGGCGTTTAACGCCTCCGACACCAGAAAGATGCGCTCCGCAATGGTGCAGCAATGCGTTGACCAGCGTCCCCGAGGGAGTGCCGGGGGCCGGATGCACCACCATGCCGCAGGGTTTGTTGATAACGATCAGGTCGTCATCCTCATAGATCACATCCAGCGCAATATCTTCAGGCCCGATATGGCTGTCTTCAGCCTCTTCGACCGTGATGGTGATCACAGCCCCTTCGCTGACGCGGGCCTTGGCATCCTGGACCACGACACCATCAATTTGCAGGCTCCCGGCCTCGATCAGGCGCGCCAGACGTGTGCGCGATAATGTCGCTTCTTCTGGCACATCGCGCGAAACCGCTTTATCAAGCCGCTTAGGCGGGTCTTCCGCGATGATAAACTCAATCTGGCGGCTGCCCATGACAGATCCTTCCATGCCTGATCCTTCCGTGCCTGAAATTCAGGACGAGCCGCCGCAGCTCAAGTTCCTGCGCCGACTGGTAACCACATTAACAGTGGTGATGATTGGCGGGCTTGTAGTGGTAATCAGCCTGCTTGTCATCCGCTTGTCTGCAGATGGCCCCAGCCTGCCAGCCGAGATAACCCTGCCCAAAGGGGTAAAGGCCCAGGCCGTCACCTTTGGAAAGGGCTGGATCGCGGTGGTGACCACGGACAACACGATCCTGATTCTTGATCCGGACAGCAGTGCCGTACGCCAGACAATCCCCCTGAAATAGGGGCAAAGTCAGAACGGGCAGCTCGATAGACCTCAGCCTGAAGGGACTGTCGTGAAGGGACTGTCTTGAAGGTGCGACAGGTTGAAGGATTGCTGGGGCAAGTTAGCGTAACGGGGTAAAGGCCGCAAAGCATTTGGCCGTTTCCCCAACACAGAACAGACAGTGTGTCCAATGCTGCAAACGAAATACCGCCCCCAGCCAAAGCGGCTGGAGGGCGTTTGATGATCTTTGAATTTCAAATCAAGCAAAAGCGCAAACGATCTGAGGCAACTTGAATTTTTGCCCGAGTGCTTAGCCCAGTTTGACACGCCGGATATCCGGGTAGTGACCGTTTCCGTCGCTACCGCCGTCTTTCTCCCAGCTCACTGTGACCCGTGTGTCGGCAAAGAAAGCTTCCTTCAGCGTCTCCGCGACCCGCTCGTGGAAAGGGGTGGAGGTTGTGATCATGCCATAGCCATTGACGCCGGGTTGGTTTTGGTTCGCCCGATCCAATGGTGCGCCCGGGTCGGCCTCATTGGTTTGGTCCAAAAAAAACGAGGCATAGCTGCCGTGGTCCGGGTCGATATCAAATGCCGTGACTTTTCCTGATGCTGTTTTGGTCATAAATTAGGTCCTCTGAATACGTTAAACTGGTGCCAGCCTCGGCCCAGCTGCAATGTGTTAAAATAAATTACTTGTTACCTACATGTTCACAGAGGATCTAAAATATATCCCATGTGAATTTCGTCTCTCGACGCTAAATCCATTCGCCTTATACACCTATGGCGGTATTCCATACCCGATTGATTATCGAAATCCGACGCCAAAACCCGGACCGCAAGGACAGATTTACGCGACGCGCAGTCACCTGAACGTCATGCAGCATATGTCTGAATGGGCGTGGAGTTCCCAGCCAGTCTAACAAGCCGCCTCTGGCAGGTGCCTCTACCAAGTGCCTCTGCCAGCTATGCGCAGGTTGCGCCGGATGCAAATGTCGGCCTGGTTCTCAAAAACGGGCCTCGGAGGTCATCATCACAGCTGAGTGTTAAGAGCAATACACTCAGCTACTACCGAGGTGGGTCTAAAGCACCTGAAACGCACTATATGTGAGGCTCACCTGGACCAGACCAACTCGGCGTTGTGCTGTTTCAACACATGCGTTACGGTTCACAGGTGAGGTTTTTCGAGCATATAACCACAGTACTCTTTGTTGCTGTTCTTGTCCTGGTCACCGGGTTCGGGAGTAGTGTGCAAGCCTTGATGGATGACTGTGCGAATGGGCATTGTGACGCGCATAGCGTTGTTGCGACGCACGAAGGTCATGCTGACCGGATGGTGATGGAGCACACGGGCGCAGATTTGTCCCATGAGGAGAGAGTGGAAGCCGACGATTGCTGCACATTCCTCTGTAACGGTTTGGCGCTTTCTCCCTTGCATTCTGTCGTAGCGCATCGCCAGTTTGCAGCCTTGTCTGGCTGGCCAATTGTGCATCCCTCACCCCTAAATGAGCCGCAAAGTCTGGACAGACCACCTAATACATGACGCAGGTTTTTAACGCTGTTCCCTCCGGTGAAGAGCGTTCTGGCGCGCCGCGGCACTGAGCGGCGCCTCCCTGTTTCACAATGTTAGGACTACTCAATGACCCGAAGTTTCCTTCTGTTGGGCGCTTGTGCTGTCGCAGCTTTTGCGGCCTACAATCTTCTTCGCTCTGGACCTTTAGAAGAGGGTGCTCAGGCGATGCCGCGCCAAAGCAAAGCAATCGTGGCAATCCAGATGCCCCCTCTCGAGGGGAACGCCGCCATCGGGCAGCGTGTATTCGAAACCGCCTGTTCTGCCTGCCACGGGACCAACGCCGCCGGCAACGAGGATGCGGGACCTCCCCTAATTCATGTTATCTATGAGCCGAGTCACCACGCTGACGAGGCCTTTCAACGCGCAGTCGCAATGGGGGTAAGAAGCCATCACTGGCGTTTTGGTGACATGCCCCCGGTTGGAGGTCTGACCCGAGGTGATGTTGCTATGGTCATCGCCTACATCCGCGAAATTCAACGCGCCAATGGAATTGACTGAGGATCCGCCAATGAAAAACCTTACCATCATCGCCGTGCTGACTGCCTTGGCCAGCGGTGCGTTTGCGCACTCCGGTGTGGATAGCATCATGCCCAAAAACGGCGCAACACTTGCGGAAGTTCCTTCTGAAATCAGCTTCAGCTTCAAAGGAGAAATCCGTCTGACACGGGTAGATATGATCCATCAGGACCATCCTGCCATTCGGCTCGATCTCAGCGATCATACCAGCTTTACCCGTGTGTTCTCCCTGCCGATTGATGGCAGGGGGGAGGGTATTTATCGCATCAAATGGCGGGGCTTAGGCAAAGATGGGCATGCCATGCAGGGCGAATTCACGTTCACGGTGGATTGAGAATGCCTGATATCTGGGGCATAGCCGCGATCCTTACGAAACTGATGCTGTATATCGGCATTTTTGGCTCTGCCGGGCTTGTGATCATTCGAACCGCTTTTCCCGATCTGGTCTCTCCCCTGAGTGATCGTATGCGACTGCAAGCTGTAATACTGGCAGCGCTGGCGCTTACGGCCGCTGTCGTTGGCTTCATGCTGCGAGGAGCCGCTCTGACTGGTGGTTTCGATGGCATGACCGATCCCGAAATGCTCAGCCTGTTGTGGCAAACTCCGGTGGGCGACGCTCTGGTTTACCGGGTCATGGGGGCTGCCTTGATTATTGCAGGGATGGTCCTCTCCGGTGGCGGACACTGGATCGCTGTTGCCGGTGGGCTTATTGCGCTCTGGTCCTTTACACAAATCGGCCATGTGCCCGAACTGGAGCAAACCGGCGTCCGTCTACTGCTGCTTTTTCATATCTTGGGCATAGCATTCTGGATCGGCGTCCTTGGCCCGTTGCACAGCTTTTCACTGCGACCGCAATATCAGCAACGCGCCGCCCTTCTGGGCCATCGGTTTGGGCAAGCCGCCTTAGCCATTGTCCCTGCGCTTGTGTTGGCAGGATTGCTAATGGCATGGCTTCTTCTGGGCGATCTGTGGGCTCTTGTAACAACGGGTTACGGTCAAACCCTTTTGATCAAACTGTTGCTTGTCGGCGCGACCCTCATATTGGCCGCCGCAAACAAACTCCGTTTCGTTCCCGCCCTGCGCGCTGGGGATGAAAAAGCAGCCCGCCACCTGGCGCGGTCCATTGCAATCGAAACTGCACTCATTCTGGCGGTGCTTGCAGCCACTGCGACGCTTACCAGCGTTGTGACCTTACCGAATTGAGGTATCTCATGAACAGACGAGACGTCCTGATCGACGATTGGCGCATGACGCAAGCAGGCACGCTGGGAGAAGGGTTCGACGATATGCATGAACAGGCGCATCAGGGGCGGCTTGGAAACTACGCCCGCGCCATTGTTGCGCCGAATGTGCCGACCCGTCGCGGTGATCGCATACGCCTGCGGCAGATAAACGTCACAACCGACAGGATTTTTCCACTCGAGCTTGCGGGCATTGCCGACAAGGTCGTTGCCTTGGATGGAATGCCGCTTGCAGATCCGCAGAACACGTCCGACCTCATTCTGGCCCCCGCCCAACGGGTGGACATCATCGCAGATGTCACTGCAACCGACCAGATTGCCTTTATCCCTCCAACGCGTGACTGTCCATTCCATTTGGGAAAAGTCCCTGTGGCAGCTGAGAAATCGGAGCGGCAAATGTCAGATATGAAGACCAGGGTGACGATCACATGAAACGCGGTCTTACCATCGCAGCTTGTGTTGTTGCGACCGGCGCCACAGCCGGTCACGAACTGGACAACAGGGATGTGATCAATGGTCAAGCCCTCTACAGCCAGCATTGCGCGTCCTGTCACGGCTCCAATCTCGAAGGGCAGGCCGCCTGGCAAACGCCTGGAGAAAATGGCGTTCTTCCAGCGCCGCCTCATAATGAGACCGGTCATACCTGGCACCACGACAACCAGCTCCTTTTTGAGTACACCCGACTTGGGGGCAAAGACGCGTTGGCGGCGCAGGGCGTCACGGGTTTTGCAAGTGGTATGCCCGGTTTCACCGACGTGCTCTCCGAGGACAGTGTTTGGGACGTTCTGGCATATATTCAATCGACCTGGCCTGAGCGCATTCGAGATATTCAAGCAAGTCGCAATCCACCACATGATTAGCGTGACACCAGTGCTGTCACACCTTCGCAGTCGCCAAGAGCTTTCCTCCAAGCCAGCGCCGCCTCTTGCTGAGCCTTCCAGGTGGTGTCAGGCAGGTGGTGTCAGGCAGGTGGAGGCTAGTCAGGTGGTGGCAGCCAGGTGGTGGCAGTCTGGCATGACAAGAGCGAACCCTCGCCTGCATATTCTGCGCGCCCCACCAATTCCCGCAATTTATTCCAAACAATGACCGAGGCGTATTCCCCTCGGTCATTGCCCAAGAAGATCATCATTCAAAGTAACGCAGCCTTTAAGGGACATAGATCGTGCTTCAGTGTCAAAATGGTGCCCCTTGCCACCTTGAAAGATGGCGACCTTGTGCGTTACCGCGCCCCGATCCGAACATTCTTGCCATCGAAGGTAGGTAAATTCATCACAAAATCATCCATTGGATAACAGATGGCCTGTTCTTCCAGCAATCCGATGGCTATTTCCTCGCCCATTCTTAAGCTGTCATAATAATCTGAGAAATAGTGAACACCCGCCATATTGCGGCCAATTGAGATGTTTGATGCAAGTTTGTTCAACTCCCCCTCAAGCGTCAGCGGGCAACCCTTTATGTCCTTGGAAGTCAGTTTGTTGCCATCTTTATCCGGCTCAAAACAGACCGGTTTCGAAATAGTGCGATAAAACCCTGCTTTATCAAAGTTGCAGTTCTTCTCGCCAGTCTTCTTATCAATCTCTGCATTGATGCCGAGAACAGCACCTGTGTCGAAGAATGCCTTCAAAATAGTCGTGCATGCCCCAGCGACAGCGGCGTGGCCTGCTCCGTATGTTGGGTGCATGGGTGAGCCTTCTTGAAAGGCCATAGGCAGCAGGAAATTACCATTCGGAAGGGCTCCATCGGGGCCGTTGTGCCCCTGGATTTTTTCCAGGGTCTGATCCAGATCTTTGCGCATTTTGCTCAGATGCCCACAGATAGAGGGGAATTCCGCTTCCAGTTCCTCCACTCGGGAAATTCGGCCTGCCAGCGCTTCGGGCCGCAACCTCAGGTGGGTGTTGAATTTCTGAAAACGCACCGCCTTGAGCGCCCGCGTTGCGACCTCGGTCACCAGCGTCAAAATATGCGGCCCACCCCAAAGAGCAAACCCGCCAGCGTTCTGAGCGATGCCATCTGTGTCGCCTAGCCCATACATGTTACGCATGCCTGAGAGCTTGGCAAAGGCGGGGTCAAACGGCGTCCCCATCTTCAAAAGTATCAGTGTCGCATTCAAATAGGCCTGGTACAGCGCATCGAAATGAACATAGGTCGCCAGATCCCGGGGCGTACAGATAAAGCGACGATTGCAGTCAAGCGTCTGACCCGGCGTACATTTATTGACATCATAGCCATTTTGAACACGCAGCCATTCCTTCCATGTCTGCATAAAGTCCTCACCGGACTTTGCTACCGGAACACGTTGATTAATTTCCTGCGCACCATAGCTGATGAAGCCGTCGGAAATTTTTTGGCAATTGTCATTTCCAATCCAGAGAAACTGCGACACGTAGGGGCCAATTTCGACGTTGACCGATGAGCCACGAAAGGCGGTTTGTCGGTCAATCTTTGCAGTATCATCCGCCTTGCGCGGCCTGTTCGGGAAACCAGCTTTCGCATATGGCAATGCGTTCAGGCGATCAATTGATGCTTTAAGATCAGCCTCACCTGCACCGCCACCGCTGTCAAAACTCGTCAATGGCACATCGCGCAGCAAGGCAAGCTCATAAACCTCGGCCATTTCAAAGGTCAGCTCGTCGCTGCAAAGCCGCGGCGCCGGCTGCATGGTCACGGCCTGTGCATCCGGCCCTTCCAGATCATAGACAACGCCGGCGGTCGGGGCCTCCCACTTCCGGCGCGGCTCATCCGTGGGAACATAAACGCGCGAGGTGAAGGGTTCAGCAAACCCCTCATTAATACACCCGCGAAAAGCCTCAAAATGGGAGGGATCGTCGACGACCCCAAGCACATCGTGATGCTTCAGTCCTTTTGTAAAACTCATGGCATAATGCGCCTGAGCATACCGCTGTTCGTCTCCGTTTGCCTCGTGTTTTGGATGCGGGCGATGCCGGGCTTTCGATGCGGCTTCAACACGAATTCGATAAGATTCTTCTGACCGATCAGGTTTCATGGAAAAATTCTCCAATAAAAAAATTTGGGGTAAAGCCCCATTATTTTCCATTGAATTAGTGTCGCTGTCAATATTCCTGAAAACCATTAGCGCATGCGACTGATATCCCTCAATAACGCCCGGAACATTTACCTCTAATTGCTGAATATTGCCAACCACCGCCAAGTGATTGTGCAACAGGCATTCAATATCTGTACAATTACCCCGCAATAAGCAGCACATAAAAAAACTGCCATTGGAGCAATTGCTACGAAAGTTCACTTTTGTCCGCAGCGCGGCCGCTCGTTCCGGGCAAAGCCTTGGCCAGGGTCACGGCTGCTCGCCGAAGGGGGGCGCTGCGCAGCTGGATCCGGGGTCGAGAGGATAAAGAGCTATGGATCAGCTGCGCTGCGTTTTCCGTGATCTTTAGCACCGTGATGCTGCGCCTTCTCCAATAGAGCAGTCCGCCGCCAATTAGGGAACCGGAGCACCACAGAGGGCGCTAAAAATACTAAACCTGAAGAGATTACCGAACTCGGTTGTGTTCACTCAGCTAGCATCAACCTAGCCCCAGCGTGATGCTGATAAAGACGCAATGGATTGCCATCCGGATCCCCAATCAGGGCGCTCATGTTGTGGCCTCCACCAGACCGGCATCCTCAATGTCCTCAGCCCAGATCCGCAGTCTGGTCACAGTCATGTTTCCGGTGGACGCGACATCGGCCGACCTTGCAATCAAATCAGGCAGAGCTGACAGCGGGCTGACGGATGTTGTCGCCCCGTCAGATGCTCCCTGAATAGAGATGGCAGTGTGTCTGAAAGCATACCGGAATGGCACATCGACACCGGGCGCTTTGTCATCAGCTGATGTGGCTGCGGCGGCCTGCACTCCGTCAGCTTTGCTAACGAAAAACATCTGCCCTGTGCTTGCGGTGTTCGTGCTGAGTTCCGCCCTAATCCGGTTGCCAGTATCCTCGGACCAGACAAACGGTATGACGGTCGCAAACGCATCCTCATCCTCATAGGTCATATAGCCCTCAATGGCTATTGAGACAGCAGCGGGCATGGTAACCTGACGGAGGGTTACGTTGTCGACGCGGCAGGACGTTTCCGTCGTGAGGTTGCGCAACCCAATCTGGTTGGCGCTCACCTCGGCGGTGAACAGATATGAATTGCGACCGGGGCCGAACCCGCCGATGCTTAGGGATTCTGCCTGGTATACTGTCCCTGACCCGCCGCTCGCATCAAATTCAAGAACATAAGCATCGCCGGGATTGAGGCCAACAAATTGGACAAGCCCCGCAGTTCCGGTGTCATTTGCAAGCACCAGCTCTCCATCGGACACAGATGCAAGGCCACCGGCCTCGCTCGTATCTGTCCAACCCGTCAGGCCATTCGCGAAGTCACCGTTGGACACAAATTCAGGTCCCGGGGCCCCAACGGCCTTGGCAAGGGCGACTTGGTTTACTGAAAGGGTTTCACCGGCGACTGTTACGGCAGAGGCATCTGTTGAGATGTAGCCGGTTGGGTGACGCGCTTCTGCCAATTGCAGCCCTGTGATTGTGTGCTCACCTGTCGTCTCTGGGTCGGACGCACCTGTGGCATCGGTGTAGGCCGGGAACATCTGCGCGGTGAGAACACCGGAGAACCCCGTGGTGTCTATCGCGAACCAACAGAACCAGTGGTCGCCCCTGTCCTCCACTTGCCTTTCCACAACCCGCGCGTCCCAAAGAGAGAGCAAGCTGCCGTCAACAGCGTTGACTGACATGCCGCCGTGGTAACTGGTGCCGCTGACGCTTTGATGCAGGCGGAGGCCAAAATGCGACGTGGCTGCGTCCTGCTTGGCGAGTAGGAAGCTGGCACAGTAGATATCGCTGCTGAGGCCCGAAACCTGCTGTTTAAGGTAGGTATACAGATCGGTGCGCTGGTCGCTGACCTCAAACGCTGGAAGGCCAGCAAGTGTACCATTCGCAACAGAGCTTGCACTTGCAGAAAAGCTCCAGGCCGACGCCCCATTGATCAAGTTCTGGCTGTCCGCGAACAGATTGGTCGCTCCGGCAGACGACACGGTAATCCCAGCAGGAACCAGCGTGCCATTTTGCCAGATGTGGTGGCCTGTGCGCGCCTCTCCCGCAGGCACAGGCGTGATGTTCCCCAGGGCGTTGACCTTCCAGTCGGCAGACAGGCGAGAAAAGTCGAACAGATCAGCGAAAGCCATAGCGCGGCTATTAACGGCATAGACCCCGGTCGCAAAATCCCCAATCAGTGCAGGCGCCAGGCCGACCACGTGGGAACGTGCCACCGGTGAAGCCTGCGCAGCACAAACCCCCAGCCCCAGGCCCAGTATCATAGCCACCCCACAACTGTTGCAGTGGTGCCGGTTGCCTCAATCCCCACAGCAGAAAACTGCAGAATTTCGCCAGCGGCTACGGGATAAGCGATCACATCACCACTGACATCGCGCAGGGCAACAGCGCCGGAGGTCAGTGCGCGCAACACGCGGGGGCGGATTGGCAGATCAACGCCATCGGCCGGCACAACGGCAAAGTGCCGAGTGGCAGGGCTGTTCAGACCACGGATCTGGGCGGCAAATGGATCATATGTGGGCATGGTTAGGTTCCTTGTAAGGTATTGAACTGGGTGGCCCAGCTGCGGGCCGGGGTCTTTCCGGCTCTCGGCAACGCGTGCCAGCTTGCCTTCGGCCCAGGTACGCCCCCGCGCCTGGGCAAGCAGAGCCTCTCACAGCCGTTACAGCCAAAGGCATTGGTCCAAGATAACCTTGATAGGGTTGCAGAAGCGCAGCAGGCACGTTCGCGGATATAGCAACGCGCACAGCAGCAGCGCCCAGCAAAGGCGACAAAGGCACATTGCGGCCTCTCATCTGATTGAATTTCCTCGAAAAAGCTTACCACCCCAGTGCCCCGGAGACGGCAATGAAGCGATCATCTTTCAGACATACGCCCGATTTGCCTCCGTCCCCCCCCCGCAGGACAGTGCTGAGGGTCCGGATTTTATCCAGATCCAAAAGGCTCAATCGCTGCAGGTCAGTCGGCGTCGACCAAGCAATATTTGGGAAGGAGGCGTTTAGTGCGGGAAAGGAGAACTGCAACACATTCTGACGTCTGCTGGCAGGTGTCTGGTTGCAGGTGTCTGGTGGGTGATGAGAGGCTCGAACTCCCGACATCTTCGGTGTAAACGAAGCGCTCTACCAACTGAGCTAATCACCCCACACGCTGGGATTTAGCCAAAGACCGGGCCGGGCGCAAGAGGGGCACTGAAGAAATTTACTCTGCCGCGTCAGTTTCTTGCCCCGCGGCATTTCCCTCATGGGGCTGACGCAATCTGCACATATGCACAGTGCCGTTCGTCTTGGCCAGGCTACGGTTAAGACGCAACTTCCCAAAGGGCCTGAGGTTGAGATCCCGCCCCGAAGCAACCGCTTCTCCGAGGATCGCCAAAAGTGCTTCTACAACGGGCTTGGCCTCCTTTTTCTGAATGCCCGACCGTAAAACGGCCTCATCAATCAGCTCTTTCTTGTTCATTGCAGGCGCTTTGATCTCGTGCTCCTGGGCGGCATCCAATGTGATCGACGGAGAGACGGTTTTATCTGAAGTGGCTGACACGAGAGATCCTTTCGTGATCTGTTGACTGAATGCTGCGTCGGGCTGAGGGCAGAGCGCCAGCCTTGTTTGCCAAAAAATGTTAACCTGTGGCTTTGTCCAAATGTCGCCTTTGGCTAAGGAGAAAGCAAAGCCAAACGGTGAAAACATTCTGTTTGTTGATTTTAAAATCAGAATTGCGGCAAAGAATTGCGCGCGATCATTGTGCGCAGGGTAAAACTGGAACGCGTGTTGCGAATGCCGGGAACCCGCATCAGGCGCGCCTCCAGGAAGCGGTCGAAATCAGTGAGATCCTGCGCCACGACCCGCAGCAAAATATCGCGGCTTCCGGTCATCAGATAGCATTCCATGACTTCTTCAAACTTGCTCACCGCGCGTTCAAAGGCCTGCAACGCATCAGTCGACTGATGTTCAAGCTCCACCGCGACAAAAATCGTCACCGGCAAGCCCAGTTTGGCCTGATCCACCCGCCCAGAGTAGCCAGTGATCACCCCGGCATCCTCCAGCATAGCAACACGGCGCGCGCAGGGCGTTGGCGAAAGACCAACCCGCTCTGACAACTCCGCCATTTTGATCCGCCCCTCGGCCTGCAAAATGGCGACAATCTTGCGATCTATTGCATCCATAGGGGTATCCTCCAGTTGATTACTCCAAACTAGAGAAAAGCTCCACAAAAGAAAGGTCAAACCCGATATTTTGGTGAAAATCTGCATTCCCGCTTCGCTAGATTGGCGCTCAGTGCCTTAGGAGCCATAAAATGAACATCACAGCCGTCGCATCCAAAACACATGAAGAAATTTATCGCGTAGAAGACCCTGCCCTTGGGCTGGTCGGCTTTATCGCGCTGCATTCGACCCAGCTGGGGCCTGCGGCCGGTGGGCTGCGGATGCGCCCCTACATCAGCGAAGACGAGGCGCTGGTGGATGTGAAACGGCTCAGCGAGGGGATGACCTATAAAAACGCTGCTGCAGGCCTTGCGCTGGGGGGCGGTAAGGCCGTGATCATCGGCGAGCCTGCCTCCGACAAGAGCCCTGCCCTGCTGCGCGCCTTTGCCCGTGCCATTCACAGCCTTGAAGGGCGCTATTATACTGCCGAAGACATGGGCATGAGCCCGGCTGATATGGCCATTCTGGCCGAAGAGACTCCCTATGTTGCAGGCCTTGCAGAGGGAGAGTTTGCCAGTGGTGACCCCTCGCCGATCACCGCCCAGGGCATTTTCAATGCAATCAGTACGGCCAAGGCACACAAGACGGGCAGCAGAGACCTCAGCACTGTCACGGTCTCGGTGCAGGGGCTTGGTCATGTGGGCTGGTGTCTCTGCGCGCTGCTGACGCAGGCCGGCGCGACCCTGGTGGTCACAGATGTGAACCCTGCACAGCTACAAAAGGCCATCAAGGTATTTGGCGTCACAGCAGTCGCACCAGATGAGATCTACGGCGTCGCGGCTGATATTTTTGCCCCCTGCGCCATTGGCGGCATCCTCAATGCCAAGACCATTCCACAGCTGAAGGTGTCCATCGTCGCGGGCGGCGCCAATAACCAGCTGGCCACAGCTGAAGATGGCGCAGCCTTGCACAAAGCGGGCATCCTGTATGCGCCCGATTTTGTCGCCAACGGCGGCGGCATCATCAATGTCGCAACCGAAATCGAACAAATTGCAAACCGCACCGCCTATGTGGCAGAAAAGCTGGCAGCGCTGGATCGCAGCATGGAATTGATCCTCAATCAGGCCAAATTTGAGGATCAAAGCCCCGATGCAGTGGCTGTCTCAACAGTGCTGGCAAAAATGGCGAGGCAAACTGCCGCCTAGACCAGCGCGCTCTCAAGCAAAAGCCCGGATCAAGCGGGCCAGAACGCAAAGTGCACTATAGGAAAAGGGGGCGGCCCATATGAGCCGCCCCCTTTTGACTACGTATTTAGCTGCACGGCGCAGGGGCTTCCTTTAGGGAGGCCTGCAGCCATTTTAGTGAGCAGGAGCACCAGAGCGCGCCTGGCTTTCAAGCGCGGCCTTGGCGGCTGCAGCTTCTTCTGCGGCCTCATCCCACTCAATCGCCTCGGGCTGCCGCACGAGCGCAAGCTTCAGCACTTCCGACACGTGGCTCACGGGGATGATTGTCAGCCCTTCCTTCACATTGTCAGGAATTTCCGGCAGATCCTTGGCGTTTTCCTGCGGGATCAAAACCGTCTTGATCCCCCCACGCAGAGCCGCGAGCAGCTTTTCTTTCAAGCCGCCAATCGCCAGCGCATTGCCTCGCAGCGTGACTTCGCCGGTCATGGCGATGTCCTTGCGGACAGGAATCTGCGTCAAGACCGACACAATCGACGTCACCATAGCCAGACCAGCCGAGGGGCCGTCCTTGGGCGTGGCGCCTTCGGGCACATGGACGTGGATATCCAGCTTGTCGAACTTTGTGGGCTTCACCCCGATTTTGGGGGAAATCGACCGCACATAGCTCGATGCCGCCTCAATGGACTCCTTCATCACATCGCCCAGCTTGCCGGTGGTCTTCATCCGACCCTTGCCCGGCAGGCGCAGCGCTTCAATGGACAAAAGCTCACCGCCAACCGAAGTATAGGCCAGCCCGGTCACAACACCGACCTGATCCTCCTGCTCCGCCAAACCATAACGGTATTTGGCGACACCAAGGAACTCATCGAGATTGTCAGACGTCACCGAAACAGTTTTGGCTTCCTTCTTGACGATCTTGGTCAGCGATTTGCGCGCCACTTTGGCGATTTCGCGCTCCAGGTTCCGCACGCCCGCCTCGCGGGTGTAGAGCCGAATGATATCATTCAGCGCATCGTCGCCCAGTTCAAACTCCTTGGCTTTCAAGCCGTGGTTTTTCACCTGTTTGGAAATCAGGTGCTGCTTGGCGATTTCACGCTTTTCGTCCTCGGTGTAGCCCGAGAGCGGAATGATCTCCATCCGGTCCAACAGCGGACCTGGCATGTTGTAGCTGTTCGAGGTGGTCAGGAACATCACATTGGAGAGGTCATATTCGACCTCCATATAGTGATCCACAAAGGTGGAGTTCTGTTCCGGATCAAGCACTTCAAGCATGGCCGACGCCGGGTCACCCCGGAAATCCTGGCCCATTTTGTCGATCTCGTCGAGCAGGATCAGCGGATTTGTCGTCTTGGCCTTTTTCAGCGCCTGGATGATCTTGCCGGGCATCGAGCCGATATAGGTCCGGCGGTGACCACGTATCTCGCTCTCGTCGCGCACACCGCCCAGCGAGATGCGAATGAACTCGCGTCCCGTGGCCTTAGCCACGGATTTACCAAGCGAGGTTTTACCGACGCCGGGAGGGCCGACGAGGCACAGGATCGGGCCTTTCAGCTTGGCTGAGCGCTGCTGCACCGCGAGGTATTCAACGATGCGTTCTTTGACCTTCTCAAGACCATAGTGGTCGGCGTCGAGAATATCCTCGGCCTTGCCCAGATCCTTTTTCACGCGCGACTTTACGCCCCACGGAATGGCCAGCATCCAGTCGAGATAGTTGCGCACGACAGTGGCCTCAGCCGACATTGGCGACATGTTCTTGAGCTTTTTCAGCTCGGCATCCGCCTTTTCGCGGGCTTCTTTCGACAGTTTGATGGCGGCAATTTTTTCTTCCAGTTCGGCGATTTCGCCAGCCCCTTCTTCGCCATCTCCCAGCTCCTTCTGAATGGCCTTCATCTGCTCATTCAGATAGTATTCGCGCTGGGTCTTCTCCATCTGCGATTTCACCCGGGTCTTGATCTTTTTCTCGACCTGCAGCACGGACATCTCGCCCTGCATCAGACCGTAGACCTTCTCCAGCCGCTCAGAGATCGACAGCGTTTCCAGCAGTTCCTGCTTGCGGTCGACCTCAATGCCAAGGTGGCCCGCGACAAGATCCGCCAGTTTGGCAGGCTCTGTGGTTTCACCAACCGCCGAAAGCGCTTCTTCTGGGATGTTCTTGCGCACTTTGGCGTAGCGCTCGAACTCATCACCCACGGTGCGCACCAAGGCCTCGATGGTGGTCGCATCACCGGGGATCTCGCTAAGATACTCAGCGCTGGCCTCAAAATAACTGTCGTTTTCAAGAAACTTGGTGATCTTGACCCGCGCGTGTCCCTCAACAAGCACCTTTACGGTGCCATCGGGCAGCTTCAGCAGCTGCAACACATTCGCCAGAACGCCTGTGGGGTAGATCCCATCGGTCTGCGGTTCGTCCTCAGCAGGATCAATCTGGCTGGACAGCAGGATCTGCTTGTCATCAGCCATCACCTCTTCGAGGGCGCGCACAGATTTTTCCCGGCCAACAAACAGCGGAACGATCATATGCGGGAAGACCACAATATCGCGCAGCGGCAGTACAGGATAGGAAGAATTAAGCGGCTCTTTCATACTCGGTCCTTTACATGGCAAGACCACCAAGCCCCATCATCGGCAGCAACGGCAGTCTCCTCTTTGGTAGTCATTATCTGGTGCAGCGGTTAACATTTTTCAACCGCCGTGCCTGAAAGTTGGGGGACACATTGCCCGCAGCACCTCCGAACCACAAGAGCGCTTTTGGCAAAAGAGGCGCAAAACACCAATCGCACCACAGCGGTGTTTTTTGCGCCTCTTTCAGGGCATATTTGGCCGCCCCGCGCCCTTACCCCCTTGATTTATGGCCCGTTTGAGCTGGCAACGCATCCAACCCAAAGATACAGGCGCCAGTCTGGCCTGGCGCAGACCGGCCTAGCACAGGGCAAACCCGCTAAAATGAGACCTAAATCATCTGCCGAACAGGGGCGTGCCGCGCGCTCTAAAGCGGCGCGATATCGCCCTCGGCCCGCATCGCATGGAAACTCAGCTGCCAGCTGTCAAAACTGCCAGCCGCAATCGCGTCGCGCATGCCCGCCATAATATCCTGAAAATAGTGCAGGTTGTGCCAGGTGAGCAGCATGCCGGAAATCATCTCGTTCGAGCGAAACACGTGGTGCAGATAGGCGCGACTGTATTTGGCGCAGGCCGGGCAGCTGCAGCCCTCGTCCAGCGGGCGTGGATCATCAGCGTGGCGGGCATTCTTGATATTGACCACCCCGTGACGGGTAAAGGCCTGCCCGGTCCGCCCTGACCTTGAGGGCAGCACGCAGTCCATCATGTCGATGCCGCGGGCAACGGCACCAACGATATCATCCGGTTTGCCAACGCCCATCAGGTAGCGCGGCTTATCCTCTGGCAGCATGTCCGGCGCATAGTCCAGACAGTCAAACATCGCCTCCTGCCCTTCGCCCACCGCAAGGCCGCCAACGGCGTATCCGTCAAATCCGATGTTTTTCAGCGCATCAGCGCTCTCTTCGCGCAGGTCTTGTTCCAGCCCGCCCTGCATAATGCCAAACAGCGCGTGGCCAGGCCGGTCGCCAAAGGCTTCTTTCGAGCGATCCGCCCAGCGCATCGAAAGGCGCATGCTCTCGGCAATACGGTCGCGGGTTGCGGGCAAGGCGGGGCATTCGTCAAAACACATCACAATGTCAGACCCCAGTAGCTTTTGGATCTCCATCGAACGTTCCGGCGTCAGCTCATGTTTGGAGCCATCAATATGGCTTTTGAAGGTGACGCCCTGCTCGGTCAGCTTGCGCAAACCCGCCAGCGACATCACCTGAAACCCGCCTGAATCGGTCAGGATGGGGCGGTCCCAGTTCATGAATTTGTGCAACCCGCCCAAACGGTCGATACGTTCAGCAGTTGGGCGCAGCATAAGATGATAGGTATTGCCCAACAGGATGTCAGCGCCGGTCTCGCGCACGCTTTCAGGCATCATCGCTTTGACCGTGGCCGCCGTGCCGACCGGCATAAAGGCCGGGGTGCGGATATCGCCGCGCGGCGTCGAGATAACCCCGGTGCGGGCCTTGCCATCGCGGGCTTTCAGATCAAAGGTGATTTTGGGCGCCATTTTTTCTATCCTTTGCCTGCAGAACCCGGCGCGTTTGCCTGATCCCAACCAGTTTGACAAGGCTCAAGCCACCTTGTCAGCCCCCAACTGCCGCCTCATACAAGAAACAGCCCGAGATCTTGACGACAGGGTTTCTGGATCACACATCTATACGATAGTACACTTGAATTTTGGAGCCCCCGATGAATGAAGATTTCCTCATTGCACTGATTTCACAAAACGCCCTTTACCTGCTTGGCGCGATTTTCCTGATCCTGATCGTTGTCAAAGGCGTCCACATTGTGCCGCAGTCCGAAAAATTTGTGATTGAACGCTTTGGCCGCCTGCACGCAGTGCTTGGGCCTGGCATGAACTTTATCGTCCCCCTGCTGGACGTGGTAGCACACCGCATTTCAATTCTTGAGCGTCAGTTGCCCAGCGCCAGCCAGGATGCCATCACCAAAGATAACGTGTTGGTGCAGATCGACACCTCGGTCTTTTATCGTATCACCGAGCCGGAAAAGACGGTCTACCGAATCCGTGATGTTGACGCTGCCATCGCCACCACGGTGGCTGGCATCGTGCGCGCCGAGATAGGCAAAATGGACCTGGATGAGGTGCAGTCCAACCGCACCCAGTTGATTGGCCAGATCCAGGCCAGCGTTGAGGACGCCGTCGACGACTGGGGCATTCAGGTGACCCGGGCCGAGATTCTGGACGTGAACCTTGATCAGGCCACCCGCGACGCCATGCTGCAGCAGCTCAATGCAGAACGCGCCCGCCGCGCCCAGGTGACCGAGGCCGAAGGTACCAAACGCGCCGTTGAGCTGGCAGCCGAGGGTGAGCTGTATGCCGCTGAACAAATCGCCAAGGCCCGTCGCATTCAGGCCGATGCCGAGGCCTATGCCACCGGTGTGGTTGCCAAGGCGATCAAGGAAAACGGCATTGAAGCCGCCCAGTATCAGGTCGCCCTGAAACAGGTCGACGCGCTCAATGCCTTGGGCAATGGCGAGGGCAAACAGACCATTATCCTGCCAGCCCACGCGGTTGAGGCCTTTGGCGATGCCTTCAAACTGCTGAAAGGTGGCAAATGATGGAACAGGTTACCGCCTACTGGGAGCTGTGGTGGGTTTGGTGCGCTGCCGCACTGATCCTCGCCATCCTTGAGGTCCTGGCCCCCGGCTTTGTCTTTCTGGGCTTTGCGTTTGGCGCTTTGGCCTGCGGCATCTTGCTGGCCCTGCTTGGGAGCGGCGCTTTGGGCCTGCCTGTGCTGGTCTTCCTGTTTGCCGCTCTCTCGCTGATCTGCTGGCTTTTGATGCGGCGCTTTTTTGCCCTGCCCACAGGCCAGGTGAAGACCTTCGAGACCGATATCAACGACGACTAAACCTGCCCCAAAGCGCGGCAGATCAAAGCCAGGCCCATCTTCGGGGCTTTGACCGCCGCTGCGTCCGGTTGCCCGCAAGCCCGGACGTAGCAAAACGAGGAACGACTGTTTCGAGCCACCCTGCAGTGGGGAGATTGCATTCTGTCGCCTGAGATGGCTGGACCTTACCCTGCGCGTTCCCTATATAAACAGTCGGATTAATAGTCAGGGATCGACATGAACAACGCTTCCGAACCGCTTGAAGGCACGCCCCTCATTGCTCCCTCTTCAGTTTCGCACCCGCTCTATGAGCAGGTGGCAGATGCTTGCAAATCAGTCTATGACCCTGAAATTCCTGTCAACATTTATGAGTTGGGCCTGATCTACACCATCGACATCAACGAGACCAACGAGGTCAAGATCATCATGACCCTCACGGCCCCCGGCTGCCCCGTTGCCGGTGAGATGCCCGGCTGGATTGTCGATGCGGTCTCTCCGGTTGCCGGTGTCAAAGATGTCGACGTTGAAATCACCTGGGAGCCACCCTGGGGTATGGAAATGATGTCGGACGAGGCGCGTCTTGAGCTGGGGTTCATGTAGCGCCCCCTGGCGCATAACCTCCTCACAGAGATCATAAAAGCTTCATCAAATCGTGGCAAAGGGTTTACCTTTTGCCGCGATTTTTCGTTTGCAAATCAACTTATTCGGAGCATTCCATTGCGCACCGCCCTTACCCTTTCGCTGCCCCTTATTTCGGCACTCACCCTTGGATCTGCGGCGCTGGCCCAAGATGCCAGCCACTCTGAGGACGGCCTCAGCTACGGGCCACGCCCCGCCTACCTGATTTCAAAGCTACCCGAGGGCGCCCTGAAATCAAAACTGCAGTCCTGCGCCGCACAAAAGCCAAGCCGCAGCACCTTCTCCATTGGCCACCGTGGCGCGCCGCTGATGTTCCCTGAACATACGGTGCAGTCAAACGTGGCCGCCGCACAGATGGGCGCGGGCATTCTGGAGTGCGACGTCACCTTTACCAAGGATCTGGAACTGATCTGCCGCCACGCCCAGAACGATCTGCACACCACCACCAACATCCTGACCTCCGATCTGGCCGAGACCTGCATCACGCCCTTCACTGCTGCCTCGGGTGACACACCCGCCTCGGCAGAATGCCGCAGCTCGGACATCACGCTGGCCCAGTTCCGCACGCTTGCGCCAAAAATGGACAGCTTTGACAAGAGCGCACTGACAGCTGCTGCCTCGCAGGGCGGCAATCCCAGCTGGCGCAGCACGCAATATACCGATGGGGCCACCGCCATGACCCATGCAGAATCCATCGCCCTGTTCAAATCACTGGGGGCAAAGTTCACCCCAGAACTGAAATCCCCTGCGGTTGAGATGCCTTTTAATGGCTTTAGCCTGCACGACTATGCCCAGAAGATGATCGACGAGTACAAGGCCGCCGGCATCCCTGCCGCCGATGTCTGGGCCCAGAGCTTTGACCTTGAGGTGGTGAAATACTGGATCGAGCATGAGCCAGAGTTCGGCAAGCAAGCCGTCTATCTGGATGGGCGCTACAGCGGTGATACGGCCCTGAACCCGATGGATCCTGCCAGCTTTTCGCCTACGATGCAGGAATTGGCCGACATGGGCGTCAACTACATCGCGCCGCCAATGTGGTTCCTGGTCACCATGGAAGATGGCAAAATGGTCCCCTCGGCCTATGCCACTGCTGCCAAGGCAGCCGGCCTCAAGCTGATCACCTGGACGCTGGAACGCTCGGGGCCGCTCACCGATGGTGGTGGCTGGTATTTCAACTCGGTAAAACCTGCTGTGCACAATGCCTCGAGCTATTATGAGATCCTTGATGTGCTGGCGCAGGACGTTAAGATCGAGGGCATGTTCTCGGACTGGCCAGCGACCGTGACCTACTATGCCAACTGCATGGGGCTTTAATCCCCTTTAACCCCTTCCCTATAAGGTTTTTGGCGGGCCACATCTCCCTTGTGGCCCGTTTTGCGTTGCACTGCCTCTTGAGCCTGAGCCCCAGCAGGCCTAGATAGGGTGTAACGCGCGCATTGGAGACAGGTATGTTCGGCATTCCCGGCAAACAGGCAGTGACAATCACCCCGAAGGCTGCGGCCCAGATCACCAAGCTGATGACCAGCGGTGGTCACGCAGGTCTGCGCATTGGCGTCAAAAAGGGCGGCTGTGCCGGTATGGAATATACCATGGAATATGTCGACGACCCGGACAAGAACGACGAGGTGGTCGAACAGGACGGTGCACGGGTGCTGATCGCACCGATGGCGCAGATGTTTTTGTTTGGCACAGAGATCGACTATGAGACCTCGCTGCTGGAAAGCGGCTTCAAGTTCAACAACCCCAATGTGTCAGACGCCTGCGGCTGTGGTGAATCCATCAGTTTCAAGGAAATGCCCGCCCCCTGAGCCAGGACATTGCACAGCACGATCAGTAAGGCGGGTCGGGCCCGCCTTTTTCTTTGCCTGATTGCCCCAAACCTGCGCCGGTGATACCACAAGCGCAGGTTTGAATTGGGAGCAGCAGATGCGGCAGAAACTGGCAGCGGGCAATTGGAAGATGAACGGCACGGGTGCAGCCCTGGCAGAGCTCACGGCTTTGGCAGAGGCATTCCCAGCACAAACGACTGCAGCGGGCAAATCCTGCGCGCAGATCCTGATCTGCCCGCCTGCAACCCTGCTGTCACGCGCCACAGATAGCATCAAAGACAGCGCCGTCACCCTTGGTGGCCAGGATTGCCACGCGGCGAATTCGGGCGCCCATACGGGCGACACCTCAGCCGAGATGCTGCAAGACAGCGGCGCCAGCGCCGTCATCCTGGGCCACTCAGAACGGCGTGCAGATCACGGTGAGACCAGCGAAAGCGTTGCAGCCAAAGCAAAAGCCGCCTGGGGTGCGGATCTTGTCGCGGTCATATGTCTGGGCGAGACCCTGGCCGAACGCGAGGCCGGCGACACCCTAAAGGTGGTTGGGGCACAGCTCGCCGCTTCTGTTCCTGACGCCGCCACCGGCGACAAAACCGTCATCGCCTATGAGCCGGTCTGGGCCATTGGCACCGGCAAGGTGCCAACGCTTGCGCAGATCGCAGAGGTCCATGACTTTCTTCGCGCCGAGCTCACAACACGGTTTGGCACTGATATGGCCGAGGCCACCCGGCTGCTCTATGGCGGCTCTGTCAAAGCAGGCAACGCAGCCGAGATCTTTGCCACCTCCAACGTGGATGGCGCCCTTGTTGGCGGGGCCAGCCTCAAGGCGGCTGATTTTGCCCCGATCATAGCAGCCCTCGACGCCAGCGCCTGATCGGCGGGTTGCGCAAAGGCAAGCCTGCCAAATGTAAAACGCCCCGGATTTCCGGGGCGTCTTATTTTGTCACAGGTGGTTGTCGCTATTTGGTTATGATCTCCGGCCCCATCAGCGCGTTCGGGATCATCGTGCTGAGCCATGGAATATAGGTCACCATGATCAGGAAGACGAAGAGCACTGCAAGGAAGGGCAAAGCCGCCCGCACCACGGCCATCATCGGCATTCCCGCCACCCCGGAGGTCACAAAGAGGTTGAGCCCCACCGGTGGCGTGATCATGCCAATCTCCATATTGACCACCATGATGATGCCCAGATGGATCGGGTCAATGCCCAGCTCAATTGCAATCGGAAACACCAGCGGCGCCACGATCACCAGCAGGCCCGAGGGCTCCATGAACTGTCCACCGATCAGCAGGATCACATTGACCACCACCAGGAACATCACCGGACCAAAGCCCGCAGACAGCATCGCATTAGCGATATGCTGTGGCACCTGCTCATCCGTCAGCACATGTTTCAGGATCAGCGCATTGGCGATCACGAACATCAGCGTCACGGTCAGCTTACCCGCATCAAACAGCGCCTTTTTGGTGTCGGCATGCACCCAGACAGACAACAGCGCTTGCGGTGCCTGCAAAACAGAGCGGCGCGGACGCGTCTCGCTTTCGGCCAGCGGCCCCATGTCACGATAGACAAACGTGGCGACAAAGAAGGCATAGACAGAGGCCACGGCCGCCGCTTCGGTTGGGGTAAAAATCGCCCCTTCCTTGTAGAGCCCCAGCTCGGCAGAGTACCACGGGTAGCCATAGATACCGACCATGATGATCACGATCAGGAACAGCCCCCAAAAGGCGTCACGGAAGGAGGCGAAAACCTCACCCCAGCCAGCCCAGTTTCCTTTGGGCATGTTCTTGATCCGGGCAATCACATAGATCGTCACCATCAGCATGACACCCGCCAGAAGACCCGGAATGATACCTGCCAGGAACATGCGGCCAACCGAGACGTCAACCGAGGCGGCATAGACCACCATGACAATCGACGGCGGGATCAGGATGCCCAGGGTGCCGGCGTTACAGATCACGCCTGCGGCAAACTCTTTGGTATATCCCGCCTGACGCATGGCCGCGATCACGATAGAGCCAATGGCCACCACGGTTGCAGGGGACGAGCCGGACAGCGCCGCAAACATCATGCAGGCAAAGACGCCCGCGATGGCCAGACCGCCCTGAAAATGGCCGACACAGGCGATGGAAAAGCGAATGATCCGCTGCGCCACGCCCCCCGTCGACATAAACGTCGAGGCCAAAATAAAGAACGGGATGGCCAGCAGGGTAAAGTGCCCCTCAAAGGCCTCAAACAGGGTGCCGGCAACGGAGGCCAGCGAGCTGTCGGAGTAAACCAGCAAAAACAGGGTTGAGCTCAACCCCAGCGACACCGCGATGGGCACGCCGATCAGCATCAGGCCAACAACCATGGCAAAGAGCAGAATGACTTCCATCAGTTTTCTCCCTCAGTCGCACGGGCCCGGGCCTCGTCCAACTCGTCTTCGACCTCATGGCTGGCAACCAGCCGGTCGGCCTCACCGCGCAGCACCTGCAAAGTGGCCTGGGCAAACCGGTAAACCAACAGCAGCATCGACAGAGGCAGCACCAGATAGGGCACCACTTTTGGCAGCTTTTCGTAGGATTCACCGTAGTTTATCAGATCTTCAAGAAAGCGCAGCGCGCCGAGCATGGGCACATCCTGCACCTCGTAAAAGCTTTGCGAGCGCGCCTTGAGGTCAAAGCCCGTCGGGAACCAACGGCCCGAGGTTGGCGGCAGATCCGCAAAGACGGCCCAGTAGTCATAGGCGCCTTTGAGCAGCAACAAGGAAAACGCCAGGCAGCAAAGCGCGGCAATCAGAGCCACCACCTTGCGCGGACCAGGCGCGAGGATATTGACGATGGCATCGACACCCAAATGCGCATGGGTCTTCACCGCATAGGCCGCCCCCAAAAGCACCAGCCAGGCAAAGAGGAATACCGTGAGTTCAAGCGCCCACAGTATATTGGAATTAAACATAAAACGCGCGATCACATTTGCGAAGGTAATCACTGTCATCAGGCCCAAAAGCAGGGCGATCAGTGTCTCTTCAAGCGTGTTTATAAACCCGGACGGGCCGGTTTTTGCCCCCGACATGATAGTCACCCCGATGATGTTGAAAAGGAAAGACGTCAGGCGGCGGATCCCCACGCCGCCTGAAAAACCAGGGCGCCTTCAGTTGATAACTGGCGCCCCGGTTGCGGCCTGCGCTAAGCAGGCCGGCTTTAGCTCTGGCTAATGGTTCAGAAACCGGCGTTGATCGCCTGTGCCGCGTCGATCTTGTCCTGACCGACGTCGCCCGAGAACTGCTCCCAAACTGGCATCATGGTATCAACCCAGGCCTGACGCTGTGTCGCGTCAAGGCTGCGGACAACACCGCCAGCGGCAATGATTGCCTCTTTGGCCGCCTGGTTCACTTCGGTGGACTTGGCGTTCCGGGCCTCGGTGACTTCGCCGAGAATGGTTAGGAACTGGTCCCGCACGGCAGGCTCAAGGCTTTCCAGCCAATCCACATTGGCCACCACAAGATAGTCGATGATGCCGTGGTTGGTTTCGGTGACACCGTCCTGCACTTCAAAGAATTTCTTGCCGTAGATGTTGGACCAGGTGTTTTCCTGACCATCGACAACGCCCTGCTGCAGAGCGCCGTAGACTTCAGAGAAGGCCATCTTCTGCGGGCTGCCGCCGATGGCTTCCATCTGGGCCACCAGAACATCCGACGACTGAACCCGGAACTTCAGACCATTGGCGTCGGTTGGTGCAACCAGCGCTTTGTTCGCCGACATCTGCTTCATGCCATTGTGCCAATAGGCCAGGCCCTGAAGGCCGCGACGCTGCATCGAGTTCAGCAATGCCTGGCCATCGTCAGAGGCCTGAAAGGCATCCACGGCGTCGATGTTTTTGAACATGAAGGGCAGATCAAACAGGCGGAACTGTTTGGTGAATTTCTCAAATTTCGACAGCGAAGGTGCCGCCAGCTGCACATCGCCCTGCAACATGGCTTCGAGAACCTTGTTGTCATTGTACAGCGTCGAGTTCGGATAAACCTCAAGGCACATTGTGCCGTTCATCTCGTCATTGATCCGCTGTTCCAGCAGTGAGGCCGCAATCCCTTTTGGGTGCTTGTCAGTGTTGGTTACATGGCTGAATTTGACGACGATTTCGCCCTCATCACAGGCTGCCTGTGCAGCGCCAGCGGTTACGGTCAGTGCCATCGCAGTGGCAGCAGCAGTCACGAACTTCATATCAGTCCTCCCAAAATCTCTCCATATCCCCCACCAAAGGCAGGAGCCTCGCGGGTAGAATTGCGAGTTGCGCCTCCCGGCTCAAGAAATGTTTCAAATTCGCTGAAAATTGTGGCGTTCTCAATATTTTCCAATTGGTTACTTGAAAAAACCGCAGGCACCCACACCGATACCCCTCGGTTTTGTGCGAAATCCCGCACAGGGTTTTGAAACCTTGTGCGGAAATCCGCACAGCTCAGCCGAAAACCCCGTATCGCATGGAATCGCTGTTCTCCTCGCCACAGCAGGTCAGGAGCGCCGGTAGTCCTCCGGACGAATGCCATAGCGCGCCAATTTGTCGTAAAAGGTCTTGCGCGGCAGCTTTAGCGCCTCTGCGGCCGCCGCAGCCCGGCCGTTTTGCCTCCCCAACGCCGCAATCAACAGCGACCGCTCCACCTGCGCCATCTGCTCTGCCAGTCCCAGATCACCAGCCGCACTGACCTCATCCGGCATCCCCAGAACAAAGCGCATGGCAGCCGACATCAGCGAGCGCGCATTGCCCGGCCAATCCTGCGCCATCAGCCCCGCCAGATGCTCCTGACTGATCTCGGGGGCCTCAATGCCGGCCTGCTCGGCGGCCTGTGCCACATAGTGGCGGAACAAGACCGGGATATCGCCGGGGCGTTCAGACAACGACGGGATGCGCACCCGCATGCCTTCCAGCCGGTAATAGAGATCCGCGCCAAAACTGCCCGCCGCTGCAAGCGCTGCCAGATCCGCGGTACTGCCTGCAATCAGCCGCGGCCCTCCGCCCTGCTCCAGCCACTCCAGCACCGCGTATTGCAGCGCTTCCGAGAGCCCCGAGATCTCGTCCAGAAACAGTGACCCCCCTGCCGCCTGCTGACACAGATCAACAAAATCAGCGGCGCTGAGCCCGGCAGAGGCAGATTTCACAAAAGGGGCCTGGGCGCGCGGCGACATCAGATGGATCACTTCTGCCACCTTGGGGATGCCGCTGCCTGCCGGTCCTGCCACCAGAACCTCGGCCATGGTGGCAGCCACAGCCCGCACCCGCGCCCGCAGCTCGTCCGATTGCGGTGAGGCGCCAAACAACAGACGGGCCGCCGGGTCGCCCTCTTCCAGCCGCTGTTTAAAGTCCCGATTTTCCAGCACCAGATGCCGCGTCTTGAGGGCCCGTTCCAGTGCCGCCAGCAGATCTGCCGTCACACAGGGCTTTTCCAGAAAGCCAAAGGCGCCTTGTGACATCGCCCTGACGGCCATCGGAATGTCGCCCTCCCCGGTCAGCAGGATCACCGGCAGATCTTCGTCCGTCCCGCGCACATAGTCCAGCAGGTGAAACCCATCCCGTCCCGGCATGCGAATATCCGACAGTATCACCCCGTCAAACTCTGCGGTGATCAGATCCTTGGCAGCCACAAAGGAGCCCGCCGTGACCGGTTCCAGATCGTTCAGCTCCAGCGTCTGCTCCAAGGCCTCTCTCAGGGCCGCATCATCGTCAACGACCAGAACCTTGCGTGTCATGTCGTAGCCTCCTTGTGCCACCGGTCCAGCTCAACCGTAAAAACCGCGCCCTGTTCGGCGTTCATGCCCCTGATATTGCCCCCAAAGCTTTGCAACAGACCATAGGAAATCGACAGCCCCAGCCCCATGCCCTCGGAGCTGCTGACCACCTTGGTCGAGTAAAACGGCTCAAACATCTTTTCCGGCTCTTTGATGCCTGGGCCGATATCCTTGACCGCCACGGACAGCCGCGCGCCTGCCTCCAGGGTGATGGTGATAGAGCGGTCTTGCTGGCCCAGCATCGCATCGGCTGCATTGTTGATCAGATTGACAAAGACCTGGGTCAGACGGACTTCGCCGCCCCAGGCATAGATTGGCCCGTCACTCTGCGGAGGGCTCCAGATCAGCGTGACAGCATCAGCCGCAAGCCGCGAGCCCGTCAACTCTACCGCCGTGGTGATCACCTGCACAAGATCCACCCGTGCCATCGGCTCGCTTTCATTTCGCGAAAAGGCCCGCAGGTTTTTGATGATCCGCGCCATACGCGCAGACATACCGGCAATCCGGGTCAGATTTTCTCCGACCCGTTCCACCTGGCCGTGCTGTAAAAATGCCTCGCCGTTTTCGGCATATTGCTGAATGGCCATCAACGGCTGGTTCAGCTCGTGACTGATCCCCGCTGACATCTGGCCCAGCGCCGAGAGTTTCCCCGCCTGCACCAGCTCTTCCTGTGCCTTTTTCAGGGCCGCCTCAGCCTCTTCGCGCTCGTTCACTTCGCGGCGCAGCTGGCTGTTGGTGGACTGCAGGGCCCGGGTACGTGTCGCAACCCGGCTTTCCAGAACCGCATTCGCCTCGGCCAGCGTGCGACGGCGCTCCATTGCCAAAAACAACAAGGTGCCAAAGGCCAGACAGAGGGCGGCCAAGGCCGCTGCCTGCAAGGATGCAAGACGGCGGGCGGGCGCCACATCCACTAGGATCTGACCCTGCAACCCAATCACCGGCAATTCCACCGTCAGATGCAGCGCCCGCCGTGGCAAATACGGGCTCCAGGACAGCTCCCAGATCTCATGCTCGGCTGCAAAAGACACCCGGTAGCTCAATTGTGTGTCTCCCCGCAGCGCGAGGGCCGTGTCGTCCACAGCCGGACGCCAGAACAACAGCTCAGGCCGGTTGGAGATAAAGACCTCGCCCTGCGCATCTGTGAAGAACACCGCAGGCAAAGAGCCCCGCCAGGTCTGTTCCACATCTTCAACATCTGCGACAATCACCAGTGCCCCCAAAATTCCCGTTTGCGCATCTTTTTGCGCATCCGCCTGGACATCGGCCCGGACATCTATCTGCGATGAGAAGTTTGGTGCCGCATAGAAATAGGCCCGCTGCCCTTTGCCTGCCAGCACCTCAGCCCCGGTGCCAAGCGCGCCTTGCATCGCTCGGCGAAAGTAGTCTTGCCCGGAGACATTTACTGCGGTCACGCCCTCAGCTGCGGCCAGAACATGCCCCTCGCGGTCGGCGTAAAACACATCAAGGGCCGCCGTTTTATCCGCAACATCACGTAACAGGCGCTGCGCCAAAGCGCGGTCTTTCGGGGTTTGCAGTTGCGCTAGAGCAGGGTGATCCGCCAGCAGCACCGCCATTTCCTGGTAGATCTGCAGCTGCGTACTAACCCGGTCGGACGCCAGTGCAAGATCCGCAACACTGCGCTCAGCCAGCGAATCCAAAGCCTGTCGATAGCCATAGATCCACGTGGCACCCCCTATCCCAATGACCGCCAGGGCAAACCCCAGCAACAAAGCCCATCTTTGCAATTTGTACCGGCTCTCTGTTGACCGTTCTGACCCTTCGTCGTTTGTCAGTCTAACAAGACTGGGCTTGCAAAGACCAGCCATGAAGGCAAAGTCCCCGCATGAAGACAGTGATCCAATCCCCGACTGATGCCGCTTTTGTGCAGGACCCCTACCCGTTTTATGCCCAGGCCCGCTCTCAGGCTGGCTTGAACTATTGGCAGGACTACGGCATGCCAGCCGCCTTTCGCCGTGCTGCGGTGCATGCGATTTTACGCGACCGCCGGTTTGGCCGCGAAATCCCACCAGAGCTCGCCCGCGACGCACCTCCGCATCTGGCCCCTTTTCTGGCAGTGGAAGCGCATTCCATGCTGGAGGCTGAGCCGCCCCGTCACACCCGATTGCGCAAACTGGTGATGCGGGCCTTCACCTCGCGCGAGGTCAAAGCGCAGGAAGCCGAGCTGATCTCGCTGTGTCACAGCTTGATAGACGACTTCCCCAAAGCGCCCTTTGATCTGCTGCAGGCCTATTGCACCCAGATCCCGGTGATAACCATCTGTCGCCTGCTGGGAGTGCCCAAGGGTATGGCGCCGCAACTGCTGCGCTGGTCGCACGATATGGTCGCTATCTATCAGGCCAGCAAAACTTATGACACCGAACTGGCCGCTGCCCGGGCGGCGCAGGATTTTAGCGCCTTCCTGGCCGGCTATGTGCAACAGCGCCGTTCTGAGCCACGCGACGATCTTATTACCCGCCTGATTGCCGCCGAAGAAGAGGGCGACCGCCTCAGCACGGATGAGCTGATCGGCACCTGTATTTTGCTGCTTAATGCCGGCCATGAGGCCACGGTGCACGCGCTGGGAAATGGCGTGAAAACCCTGCTGCAACAGGGGTGGGATCCGGCCTGGCTGGCGCCCGGGGGCATCAACGGTCTGGTGGAAGAGATCCTGCGGTTTGACCCGCCGCTGCATATGTTCACCCGCTACGCCTATGAGGAGGCAGAGGTGATGGGACACACCTTCAGGCGTGGCGATCAGGTGGGCCTCTTGCTGGCCTCAGCCAACCGCGATCCGGCAGCAGAAGACGACCCCGATCTCTTTGACCCGACCCGCCCCATGCGCACCAATACCTCGTTTGGCGGCGGGCTGCATTTTTGCGTTGGTGCTCCGCTGGCCCGGCTCGAAATGCAGATCGCGCTTCCCATCCTGTTTGAGCGCTGTCCCGATCTGAAACTGGCGGCAGAGCCACAGTTCAGCAACAGCTACCACTTCCACGGTCTGACAAAACTGCTCGTCCAGCTCGGCACATAACGCCAGTTTCCGAAATCACTTTGCCCCCAAAGGGCCAGCCCCCAGTTTCAGGCATCACGGTTCTCAGGCATCACAGTTCTCAGATGGCGCCGATACTGTTCTGCGTCACCTTGCCCAAAGCTGAATAAGAGCGCGCGGTAGCGCTCCGTTTGGCTACGCCCGGATCACGCATCCAGCGGCAGCATGGTGGTGGACTTGATCTCCTCCATCGACAAAAGCGCCGTGACATTGTGCACCCGCACTTCGGAAATCAGCGCCTGATAGAATTTGTCATAGGCCCGCGCGTTTTGCACCCGCACCTTCAGGATATAGTCGATATCGCCTGCCAGACGATGCGCCTCCTGCACCTCGGGGCGATCATTCAGTGCCTTAAGGAAGGCCTGCTGCCAGTCAGCCTCATGCTCTGAGGTGCGGATCAGCACAAAGAAGCAGGCCTCAAAGCCCAGGGCCTCAGCATCAAGCACCACGGTCTGCTGGCCGATGACGCCCGCCTCGCGCAATTTGCGGATCCGATTCCACACCGGCGTCTTGGAACTGCCCACCTGACGGGCAATTTCATCCAGGGATTGCCCGGCATCGCGCTGCAGCTCTGCCAGAATTTTCCGGTCCGTCGCATCGATCCGCACTGTCATTCTCTTTTCCTCATGATTTCAGGACCATCATATTCCCTTGAGCCAGCCGCTGGAACAAACCGCCTTATTTGATCCAGCATATGGCGCAATACCGGGAATATTTCCTATATCTAACAGCAAGTCAAACAACTCAACAAAGAGGTCCGAGATGTCCGGTCCCATGACACATACTGCACATAGCCCCGCTTCTGACCGCAGCGGCATGTGTTGCCTTGTCAAAGGTCAGGTGGCCTTTGCCGGCTCTGGACCGGGGGATCCGGACCTTTTGACCCTAAAGGTCGCCCGCGCCCTGCAGGAGGCTGATGTCATTCTTTTTGATCGCCTGGTCAGCGCCGAGATACTGGCCCTGGCCGGTGCGCAGACATTGCTTGAGGACGTAGGCAAAGAGGGCTTTGGCCCCTCCATGAGCCAGGTCGAGATCTGTGCCCGCCTGACAGCCCACGCCCTTGCAGGCAAAAAGGTTGTGCGCCTGAAGTCCGGCGACCCCACTATATTTGGCCGCCTTGATGAAGAGCTCACCGCCTGCGAAGAGGCTGGTGTCGCCTATCAGATCATGCCCGGTATCACCGCCGCCTCGGCTGCGGTGGCCGCGATTGGTCAAAGCCTGACCCAGCGGGGGCGCAACTCTTCGGTGCGCTTTCTGACCGGTCACGACATGCGCGGCTTTGCCGATCAGGACTGGGCCGCACTGACCCGTCCCGGTGAGGTTGCTGCGATCTACATGGGCAAAAAATCCGCCCGTTTCGTGCAGGGGCGCCTGATCATGCATGGGGCTAACCGGGCCACGCCCGTCACCATCGTCGAGAACGCCTCGCGCGCGGATCAGCGCGTTTTGGAAACCACGCTGGACCATTTGCCAACGGATCTTGCAGAGGCTGCCTTTGATGGCCCTGCCCTTACCTTCTTTGGGCTGGCGCCGCGCCAAAGCGCCGCTGCCCTTTACGACCTGAACATGGAGCTCGCATAATGGCCCGTCCTTTCACCCCAAAAGTCATCACTGCCAACGACCTGCTGCTGGGCGACGTGATCTACTTTATGTCCGACGACAGCTGGACCCGCGAGCTGTCCCAGGCTGAACTGATTGTCGACGAGGCTGAGGCACAGCTGCGCCTGCTGGACGCCGAGCGCCAGAACATCAGCATTGTCGGCGCCTATCTGGCTGATGCAAAGGCCGGAGATCAGGGCCCGGAGCCGGTGCATTTCCGCGAAGATTTCCGCCGCAAAGGCCCATCAAACTACAGCCACGGTAAACAGGAGGCCGAAGCCCATGTATAAGTACAACGCTTTTGATGCAGCCTTTCTGGCTGAACGCAATGCGCAGTTCCGCGCCCAGGTCGCTCGCCGCATTGACGGCTCGCTTACCGAGGATGAGTTCAAACCGCTGCGCCTGATGAATGGCGTCTATCTGCAGCTGCACGCCTATATGCTGCGGGTGGCCATCCCCTATGGCACGCTAAACTCTGCCCAGATGCGCGCCCTGGCGCTGCTGGCCGAGAAGTGGGACAAGGGCTATGGCCATTTCACCACCCGGCAAAACATCCAGTACAACTGGCCCAAACTGAACGACATCCCAGATATGCTGGACGCGCTGGGTGCGGTCGGCCTGCATGCTATTCAGACCTCTGGCAACACCATCCGCAACACCACTGCAGATCACTTTGCAGGTGCTGCCGCCGATGAGCTGACAGATCCGCGCCCCTATGCGGAGCTGATCCGCCAGTGGTCCACAGATCACCCCGAGTTCCAGTTTCTGGGCCGCAAGTTCAAGATTGCCGTAACCGGCAGCCCCAATGACCGCGCCGTCACCAAAGCGCATGATGTCGGCCTGCGTATGGTCGATCGCAATGGCGAGATCGGCTTTGAGGTGATTGTCGGTGGTGGCTTGGGCCGCACCCCCATGGTGGGCAAAGTCATCCGGGATTTCCTGCCACAGGCAGATCTGCTGCCCTATCTGGAATCCGTGCTCAGCGTCTATAACGTGCTGGGACGTCGCGACAATAAATACAAAGCCCGCATCAAGATTACCGTTCAGGAAAACGGCATCGACAAGATCCGTGAGCTGGTCGAGGCCCGCTTTGAAGAGCGCCGGCGCGAATTTGACGGCACCGATCAGGCGCTGCTGGCCGAGATCAAGACGCATTTCACCCCGCCTGCTTTACGCCGCGGCGCGACTGACACCTATCAGGCGGCGTATAACGCCGACCCGGTGTTTCGCGCCTGGGCTGACACCAATCTGGCCGCGCACCGCGACGCGGATCATGCCATTGTCACCATCTCGATCAAATCCCACGGTGCCACGCCCGGCGACGCCAGTGCGCAGCAGATACGCGTCATGGCGGATCTGGCCGAAGAGTTCGGCTATGACGAGCTGCGCATCAGCCACCAGCAAAACGTGATCATTCCGCATGTGCATAAATCCGACCTGCCCGCGATCCACGCGCGGCTAAAAGAGCACGCGCTGGCCACCGCCAATATTGGCCTGATCTCGGATATCATCGCCTGCCCCGGCATGGATTACTGCGCACTGGCAACTGCGCGCTCGATCCCGGTCGCACAGCAAATCGCCAGCCGCTTTGATGAGCTGAAGCTGGAGCATGACATTGGTCATCTGCAGATCAAGATTTCCGGCTGCATCAATGCCTGTGGCCACCACCATGTGGCCCATATCGGTATCCTGGGTCTGGATCGCGCCGGGGTGGAGAACTACCAGATCACCCTGGGGGGTGACGCCACTGAAACGGCTGAGATCGGCAAGCGCACCGGTCCCGGTTTTGCCTATGACGAAATCGTGCCCGCAGTTGAGCGTCTGGTCGAGGCCTATCTCGCCATCCGATCCAGTGACGAGGAAACCTTCCTCGAAACCTATCGCCGTCTCGGCATGGAGCCCTTCAAGAGCGCGCTCTACCCTGAGGCTCAGAAAAAGGTGGCATAGCCCCATGGAGAACCTTGCAACCGATAGCGCGGCCTTCCAGCCCCTCTCTGAGACGCAGAGTGCGCTCGCAACCAAGGTAGCCGGGCTCAATGCCCGCTACCGTCATCACTCGGCCACGGCCGTGATGCAGGGGGCGCTGCAGGACGCGGGTCATATCGCGCTGGTTTCCAGCTTTGGCGCAGAATCGGTGGTGCTTTTGCATATGGCGGCTGTGATCGACCCGATGGTGCCTGTGCTGTTTGTCGACACCGAACTTTTGTTCACCGAAACGCTGGTCTATCAGCAGGAGGTGAGCGAGCGTCTGGGCCTGCGCAATGTGCAGATCATCAAATCGGCAGAGATTGCCGCCAAAGACCCCTATGGCGCGCTGCGCTTTTCCGACACCGATGCCTGCTGTGCGCTGCGCAAGACCGCGCCATTGCAACACGCGCTTGCGGGCTTTGATGGCTGGATCACGGGGCGCAAACGCTTTCAGGCCGGCAGCCGCGCCGCACTGGATTTCTTTGAGGTCGAGACCGCTGCCAATGAGAGCACCGGGCGCATCAAGATCAACCCGCTGGCCCATTGGGCACCGCAGGATGTACGCGCCTATATGGACGAGAACCGCCTGCCGCGTCACCCGCTGGTGGCCAAGGGCTATCCGTCGATCGGCTGTGCGCCTTGCACATCGCCGGTTGCCGCAGGTGAAGATCCCCGCGCCGGGCGCTGGCGTGACCAGAACAAGGAAGAATGTGGCATCCACGTTGTGAACGGCCAATTCATCCGCACAGGAGCATGAGTGATATGACTGTAATCGTAACCGACGCGGGCTTTGGCCCCGAGACCTGGACAGCAGGGTTCGACAGCGAGACCACATTGGATCTGCTGTCTGACAGCGACCCTGCCACCCTGGCAGAGCAGCTCGCCGACAAAGAGATGATCCGCATTGATTTTCCCAGCTTTGCCGATGGCCGTGGCTTTACCCTGGCACGGCAGCTGCGTCTGATGGGCTATACAGGTCGCCTGCGCGCCAAAGGCCATGTGCTGGCCGACCAATATGCCATGGCGCGCCGCTGCGGTTTTGACGAGGTGGAAATCAGCGCAGAGCTGGCCGCCCGCCAACCCCAGGAGCAATGGCTTGCCCGCGCGCAGTGGAGCGCGCATAACTATCAGGCCCGTCTGCGTGGCAGCTCTGCTGCCCGCTAAGCCAGCCCCTCATCCCTTCAGGATGGCCCCGGATTGCCTGCTCGGCTGCGTCAACGACGCCACGGCAGAGCACAAACCGGGGCTATCCCTGACCTACATCAAAGATTAATCAGAGGTGCCGGTTATTAGAGACCGGTAGTGCAACCAATGAACGAGATTACGCCCGTGAGTGATGCTGCCACCAATGCCGCGCCTGTAAAGGCCGTCCCCGCCCTGCCCGATGCCCAGACTGTGACTGCGGTCAAACACTGGACCGACAAACTGTTCTCTTTCCGGGTGAGCCGCCCCGCCTCATTGCGCTTTCGCTCTGGCGAGTTTGTGATGATCGGACTGATGGGCGAGATCAATGAGAAGACCGGCAAGCAAAAACCGCTGCTGCGCGCCTACTCCATCGCCTCGCCCAGCTGGGACGAAGAAATGGAGTTCTACTCGATCAAGGTTGAGGACGGCCCGCTCACCTCGCGTCTGCAGCACATCAAGGTCGGCGACGAGATCATCCTGCGCCCCAAACCCGTCGGCACCCTGGTGCATGACGCGCTGATCCCCGGCAAACGGATCTGGTTCTTTGCCACCGGCACCGGCTTTGCGCCTTTTGCCTCGCTGCTGCGTGAGCCACAGACCTACGAGGACTACGACGAGGTCATCATCACCCATACCTGCCGCACCGCCGGTGAGCTGACCTATGGCGCCGAGCTGATTGAGGGGCTCAAAACGGATGAGCTGCTCAACGAGGTGATTGGCGAGGGCTTTTGGAAGAAGATCAAATACTACCCCACCACCACCCGCGAAGAGAGCCCAAAGATGGGTCGGATCACCGACCTGATCCGCTCGGGCGAGGCCTATAGAGATCTCGATGTGGCACCGCTGTGCCCGGACAATGATCGCGCCATGATCTGTGGTAATATGGCCTTCAATCTTGAGCTCAAGGAGATGCTGGAAGAGGCTGGTCTTGAAGAAGGCGCCAATTCCAAGCCAGCGCAATATGTGGTAGAAAAGGCCTTTTTGGACTGACCCAACCGAACCCAGGCCATACACGATCAGACGACCTGACTGCAAAAGCAGTTGGAATAAATATCAAAGGGGCAGCAACCAGATAGGTGCCGCCCCTTTTTCGTGTCAGATTAGTCCGCAATCAACACTGGCGAACAAACTGGCCTTTGAGCCGCTTAAAGACCCATTGCGGCCTTCACCTGATCCAGCACGCCTGACAGGACTTCTGGATTGTCTTTGGCACTGGTCAGCGCGTTGCTCAGCATAGTTTTCTGGACTGCGCCCAGCTCGGATTCGTTGATCATCTCGACCACCTTGTCCAGATCAAAGCCATCAAGGTTGAGGTACTGCGCCATCCCGGAAAGCGCATCGCCCGTGCCGGCCGCCGCATCTGCTGCTGTGTCTGTGACAGCATCAACAGTTGCATTTACAGCCTCGCTGGCCGCCTCTGTAGCAGTATCAGCAACCGAGGTGGCTGTCTCAACTGCGGTCTCAGTGGCTGTGGTTGCCGCCGTGCTGGCCGCCTCTACTGCTGTATCGGTCACGCTCTGCGCCACAGAGGCTGCACCACTGGCCAGATCAGACGCGCCGCTGGCGGCTTCACTTGCGGCTTCCACAGCAACGTTCACCGCGTCTGTGGCGGCGTCATTCACCTCTGCAGCCGCATTGGCAGCGGCTTCGCTCACGTCCTCAACAACAGCCTCAGCGGCCTCTGTGGCTGTCTCAACCACTGCCTCAACCGCTGTCTCAACCGCTGTCTCGGCCTGGGTGGCGGCCTCTTCGACAGCATCCTCCACCGGGGTTGCTTCGACGACAGGCTCTGGCGCGACTGGTGCGGGATCGACCACCACGACAGGCGTTATTTCCTGCTGGCTCTGAACGTAAAAATAGCCTCCTGCGGCAACAATACCCAATCCCAAAATAACAATAATCGGCTTCATAACCCGTCTCCTTCGTTTGACCTGCTTCTGCGTGGCCTTGATGGCCCGGAGGTGCGCCCAGAACGACGACTTAACAAGGGGGAATATCGGGTTGCGAACCTCATCAGCCAAACCCCGCCTGTAGACTCAGCGCTTTTGGGAAGACACGGCTTGCAGCTTTTTAGCACTGCGACCACTGTAGAGCCTGGCCCTCTGATGACAAATTTAGCGCTCATTGGGGAAA
This sequence comes from Phaeobacter sp. SH40, assembly GCA_965641885.1. Classification (GTDB taxonomy): domain Bacteria; phylum Pseudomonadota; class Alphaproteobacteria; order Rhodobacterales; family Rhodobacteraceae; genus Pseudophaeobacter. The sequence continues at coordinate 2,862,252 of OZ282574.1, forward strand.
AACTTGGTTTCTTGCTCGCGAAAAGTGACAAAGGCAGAGGAAATCGACCCTGTTGGCCTCAGTTGCATCTTGAAACATTCCGTCCTTGCGTTTAAGTTCCGGGATCGAAATTCGGCAATAATCAAAGGATCAAAGCCATAGCCCGCAGACCTCATAATGCGCCGCCACAACGTGACACCGGCCCGCGCACGAACGAAAAAATTCGCTCCTCCGAAATCCGCCTGATTGGCGCTGATGGCGAAAATGTCGGGGTCGTGCACCCTGCCAAGGCTATGGACATGGCAAATGAGGCCGGTCTTGATCTGGTTGAAATTTCGCCCAACGCGAACCCTCCTGTCTGCAAGATCATGGACTTCGGCAAGTTCAAGTACGAGCAGCAGAAGCGTGAGAGCGAAGCGCGCAAAAAGCAGAAGATCATTGAAGTCAAAGAGGTCAAATTCCGGCCCAACACTGACACCAATGACTACGAAGTCAAAATGCGCAATGTGTTCAAGTTCCTGGAAACCGGCGACAAGGTAAAGATCACCCTGCGCTTTCGGGGCCGCGAGATGGCACACCAGAACCTGGGCCGTCAATTGCTGGAGCGCGTTGCCGAGGACGTCAAAGAACTGGGCAAAGTAGAGAACATGCCCAAGATGGAAGGCCGCCAGATGGTCATGATGATCGGCCCCCTTCCCCAGAAATAACGCCAAACCCTGTTTGGATGAAAAACGCTCTGCCCTTCACCGGGCGGGGCGTTTTTTTGTTGCATGATGCCTTGCAACTCGGCGCCTGCTGTCCGCCCGAATTTGCCAGTGCAAGATGGCCTTTGGCAGGCTGGCTTGGCGGGGGGAAATGGCGGGGGGGGGAAATGGCGGAGTGGCTTGATCTTTGCGAAAGGGCGCATAAGGTTCCTGCGTCAGGCACACAACGGAGACAGCCATGTGGGAAGAACGTTTCGCCGCCACCAGCGCCTATGTTTTTGGCACAGAGCCCGCGCGTTTTCTGCAAGAACACCGCGCCTATCTGAAAGCAGATACAAAAGCTCTCTCAATCGCTGACGGCGAGGGCCGCAACTCGGTCTATCTGGCGGAACAAGGCCTTGACGTCACAGCGCTTGAGTTTGCCCCATCCGCCATTGCCAAAGCGCGGGATCTGGCCCGGCAGCGCGGTGTCACAGTAAAGTACCGCGCCTGCAATGTCCTGACCGAGGACTGGGCTGAGCCCGGCGAGTACGATCTGGTTGCGGCGATCTTTGTGCAGTTTACCGGCCCCGAGGGACGGGCGCGACAGTTTGATGGCATGCGGCGTAGCTGCAAACCCGGAGGCCTGGTCTGCATACACGGCTACACTCCGAAACAGCTGGAATTTGACACCGGCGGCCCTCCTTTTGCCGAGAATATGTACACCGAGGCGCAGATGCGCGCTGATTTTTCAGGTTGGGATATTCTGGAGTGCCGTGCCTATGAGCGCGAGATACAAGAAGGTCGGGGGCATTCTGGCATGTCCGCACTGATGGATTTTGTTGCCCGTAAACCCACCTGATCCCGCGGCAACATTCGGCACCACAATCTCAATCCCTTACGAATAGAAGGCGCGGCAGCTTTGGGCTTGCTTTAACTTCTTCTTGCTATTGCTTCAGGTGGAAACAATAGGGACGGCTAAATGCAAAGCCTGACCGATATTCAAAGCGCGGCCTTCCTGGCAATTGCAATTGGTCCCTCGCGGGTCGCGGCTCTCTCCCTGATCGTTCTCAGAAGCCGGGAAGACAGCGAGGAGGCCCGGACAGCGCGGCAACTCTCGGCGGATCGCATAATAGCTGCGCATGAAATGCTTCGCAGCAACCTGCCGGAGATGCTCAAGGCCAGCGATCACAGTTTTCCCAAGCCCCTTGAAGATCAGCGTCTGGCCTGCCTAAAGGCGATTACCCCCCTTGGTCGCCGCCGCCCTGGAAGACCTCAGCAAAGCGCAGGAAACTGGCTTTGCGGATCACTGCCTCTACCAGTTGGAGCCGCTGGTCCCACGTTTTCTGGAAGACATGACAACCGATCATCTCGACAGTCAAAACAAGCGGGAAATCCAACGGCAGGAAGACATTCTGAAAGCCATCGCTAATGCAGAAGTTGTCGGCAAAAATATCCAGCTCATCGCCTACAATGCCTCGATCGAAGCGGCGCGCATCGGCGATCTCGGCAAGGGGTTTACCGTCATTGCCAACGAAATCCGAGAGCTTTCTGGCAAAACGCAGCAGATGCTCAACACTATTTCAGACCTGTTGCGCACCTAGCCGCTCTGCCTCAAAAGGCCGCCGAAAAAAAACAGGCAGGGGAGCCCCCCGCCTGTTTTTGCATTTTCCACCCGACTAAAAGGGTTGTTCAGGCTGCTGCCGCAACCGCCCGCTTTGTCAGCACCCCGATCAGATGGGCACGGTAGGCTTTGGAGCCGTGGATATCCGCCATCATGCCATCGGCATCAATCGACAGCCCCTCCAGCGCATCCGCACTGAAATTGGCGCTCAGCGCCGCTTCGGCCTCGCTCCAGCGGAACACCCCGTCTTCGGAGGCCCCGGTCACGGCAACCCGCACGCCATCGGCGTATTTGGCGACAAAGACCCCCACCAGCGCAAAGCGCGAGGCGGGTTGCACGAACTTTTGATAGTTCGCAACCTCGGGCACCGGCAGGCGCACCTTGGTGACGATCTCGCCCTCCTCCAGCACCGTGGTGAACAGCCCGTCGAAATAGTCATCCGCCGCGATCTCGCGGGCATTGGTGACAATGGTTGCCCCACTGGCCAGCGCCGCTGCCGGATAGCAGGCCGCCGGGTCGTTATTGGCCAGCGAGCCGCCAATGGTGCCACGATTGCGCACTGCCGGATCACCAATATTGCCTGCGAGGGCAGCCAGTGCCGGGTAAGAGTCCGCAGCCTCGGCCGCCACGGTGCCATGCGGCGTACCACCGCCAATGGTGAGCACACCGGCATCGAGGCTAATGCCCCGCATCTCGGCAATACCGCTCAGCGAGACCAGTTTGGACGGGCTTGCCAGACGTTGCTTCAGCGTCGGGATCAGGGTTTGACCACCGCCCAGCGCCTGGGCCTCGTCATCTCCCAGAGCTGCGACAGCATCCGCGATGCTGGTGGGTTTTTCGACATCGAAATTATACATTCCGCTTTTCCTTCCCAAAGATCTGTACGGGCTGTGCCGTAAGATCCCTTGATAGAGTTGAGCAAAGCACCGGGGGCAGTTGCCCCCAGCCCAAGTTATTCATTCATTGCCGACCAAACGCGCGACGGGCTCAGAGGCATGTCCACATGGGTGATGTCCTTACCCATGGACTGCAGGGCATCAACCACCGCATTGACCACCGCAGGCGGCGAGCCAATTGCACCAGCCTCGCCGCAGCCCTTCACACCCAAAGGGTTGTGCGTGCAGGGCGTCTGGCAGGAATGATCCACGTCATAGAACGGCACATCATCGGCCCGCGGCATGGCGTAGTCCATATAAGAGGCCGACAGAAGCTGTCCGTCCTCGTTATAGACGGCCGCCTCAAGCAACGCCTGACCAATCCCCTGGCCAATGCCACCATGCACCTGACCATCAACGATCATCGGGTTCACGATATTGCCAAAGTCATCTGCTGCGGCAAACCGCTCGATGCTGACCTTGCCAGTGTCCGGGTCCAGTTCCACCTCGCAGGCATAGGCCCCCGAAGGATAGGTGAAGTTGGCCGGATCATAAAAGGCCGTCTCCTCCAGGCCCGGCTCGATATCCTCAAGCGGGTAGTTGTGCGGCACATAGGCGGCAAGGGTCACATCCCCCCAGGCCACGGATTTATCCGTGCCCGCAACACTGAACGCACCATCCTTCAGCTCAATATCAGCCTCGGCAGCCTCCATCAGGTGGGCTGCGATCTTCTTGGCCTTGGCGATGATCTTTTCAGTCGCACGCACCATGGCAGAGCCACCAACCGCCAGCGAACGTGAGCCATAGGTGCCCATGCCCATTGGTGTGTTGGCCGTGTCACCATGTACGATCTCAACCATGCTCTCGTCGATGCCGATCATATCCGCGATCACCTGCGGAAACGACGTCTCGTGGCCCTGACCATGGCTGTGAGAGCCCGTCATCACCACCAGACCACCGGTGGCATTGACCCGCACAGTGGCGCTTTCATAAAGGCCCGCACGCGCGCCCAGCTGCCCCACGAGGTTACTGGGGGCAATGCCGCAGGCCTCGATATAGCAGTTCACACCCAGACCACGCACCTTGCCCTTGGCCTCACTGGCAGCACGACGTGCGGCAAAGCCCTTGAGATCCGCGATCTCTTCCAGCTTGTCCATGGTGGCGTTGTAATCACCGGTATCGTATTCCACCGCCACGGGCGTGGCATAGGGGAATTCGGTGATAAAGTTCTGCCGCCGCAGCGCGATCGGATCAACACCCAGCTCTCGCGCGGCTTTGTCAACAACGCGCTCCAGCTGATAGGTGGCCTCGGGGCGGCCAGCACCGCGATAGGCATCCACCGGCACGGTGTTGGTAAAGACCGCTTTGACGTTCACATAGATCAGCGGTGTTTTGTAATTCCCCGCCATCAATGTGCCATGCAGCCAGGTCGGAACCGAAGGCGCAAAGGTCGAAAGATATGCCCCCATATTGGCATAGGTATCGGTGCGCAGAGCCGTGAAATTATTGTCCGCATCCAGTGCCAGCTGGATTGTCGAGACATGATCCCGGCCGTGAGCATCGGTAATAAAGGCCTCAGAGCGGCTGGATGTCCATTTCACCGCCCGATTCAGAGCCTTGGCTGCAAAGGTACAAAAGGCCTCTTCAGCGTAGTGAAAGATCTTGGTACCAAAACCGCCGCCCACATCGGGTGCGATGACGCGCAGCTTGTGCTCTGGAATGCCCAGCACAAAGGCCCCCATCAAAAGCCGGATCACATGCGGGTTTTGCGAGGTGGTATAGAGCGTGCTGTCACCGGTGGAGCGGTTAAAATCGCCAACGGCCACACGTGGCTCCATTGGGTTGGCGATGAGGCGGTTGTTCACCAGTTCCAGCGTGGTCACATGCGCCGCATTGGCAAAGGCCTCTTCAACTGCGGGTTTGTTTTCTTCAACAAATCCCCAATCGTAGCAAAGGTTTGACGTCAGATCGTCATGGACCTTGGTCGCGCCCTCTTTGACAGCCTCTTTCATGTTGATGACGGCTGGCAGCTCTTCAATGTCCAGCTCAATCGCCTCGGCCGCATCGCGCGCCTGTTCCGGCGTGTCCGCGACAACTGCCGCGATGGCATCGCCCACGTAGCGCACCTTGCCCTGGGCCAGAACCGGATGGGCCGGCTCCTGCATGACTTCGCCGTGTTTGTCGGTAATCTGCCAGCCACAGGGGATGCCGCCTACGCCTTCAAAATCGGCGCCGGTGAAAATCCGGACCACGCCGGGCATGGCGGATGCTGCTGTGGTGTCGACGGAATTGAGCCTGCCATGGGCCATATCCGAGCGCAGGAAATGCACATAGGCCTGCCCGCGCAGATTGATATCATCGGTGTAATTACCGTTTCCTGTCAGGAACCGTACGTCCTCGCGCCGTTTCGGGCTGGCGCCGATGCCGCTTTCAATTGGGCCACTATCTTTTGGCATATTTCAAATCTCCTCCCTGGAGGGTGCGGATTTGTGCGCACCTCTTGGTTATGCAGTTTGATCTTTGCTTTTTGATTTCTACATGGGCCGCGCCTCCCTGCGGCGGCCCAGGAGACGCGCCTTATTCGGCCGCGATAGCCGAGACGTCCTGACCGGACGCCGCCAAAATGGACTTGACGATATTATGGTAGCCGGTGCAGCGGCAGATATTGCCTTCGAGATACTCGCGGATCTCTTGCTCGCTTGGCTTGGGGTTGTCTTTCAGCAAAGCTGTCGCTGACATCACCATACCTGGAGTGCAAAAACCGCATTGCAAACCATGATGATCCTGAAACGCCTGCTGCACCGTGTTGAGAGTGCCATCCGCAGCCGCCTGGCCCTCAATGGTTGCAACCTCAGCGCCTTCGGCCTCGACGGCCAGCATGGTGCAGGATTTCACGGCAACGCCGTCAACATGCACAACACAGGCACCGCATTGGCTGGTATCGCAGCCCACGTGTGTCCCGGTGAGTTCAAGTTCTTCGCGCAGGAATGACGAGAGCAGCGTACGGCCCTCCGCCTCACCGCTCGCGGTCTTGCCGTTCACGGTCATTGTGACCTTGGTCATGAATTCCTCCCATTTGCTACTTTTTATTGGCTAAGGGAAGTTAAGCACGGGATTGCGCTGTCGCGAACCCCTAGAAACGCTTCGTTACAAACATTTTTACAACTTGGCAAAATTCTGCCTTCTCAGTGGCCACTGCATGCCCCAGCGCGCGCCCTGAACACCTACGACTAAAGTCTAAGCCTCTCTTAAGTCCTGATATCCCCCTGACGGGGTCACCAGAAAACAGGGCCTGACCTTTTGCGGGCCTATTGCGAGCGCCGTGGCATCGGGCGGGTTGGAATTTCCTTGAGCAAGCCGCCAATCCCCATGGCCGCAATGTCGTCGCTTGTCACGGTGCGACCGCAGAGCAGCCGCTCGAGCACCCAATCGGCGCCATTCAACGCCGGAGAACGGGCACAGCCTGGCAGGCCCACCACCGGCTTGCCGTGAAGCTCTCCCAGAAACAGCAGATTGCCGGGATCCACTGGCATGCCAAATCGCGTCACATGACCACCGGCCTGGCGCAGCGCCTGAGGGGCCACATCACAAGGGTCAGAGGTGGCAGATCCGGTCAGAATCAGCAAAACCTCTCCCGGAGCCGCCTCCAGGGCCGCCGCCAGCTCTGCTTCGCGGTGCTGCACCACAACGCGGTCGCTCAACTGCATCCCCATACGATGAAGCCGCCCAGCCATGGCGCGCCGCCCTTTATCTGGGGGCGTTGCCTCAGAAACGCGTGTCTCGATGAGACTGGCGGTGGCAAACACCGGCGGCAAAACGCGCAGGGCCCCGGCAACACCGGAGGCGGCGCGCGCCAGGGCCTCGGCTGGCACGCCATAGGCGATGATCTTGATGGTCGCGATCATACCATCGGCATCCACCCGATGATTATCCGCTACGGTGGCAATGGTAATCATGGGATCCACCGCATTCAGCGCCTCAAGAGCTGCGCGATCCAATGTAACCAATCCTGCGCCCAGCGCATACAGATTGACCCGCCCGGCACCGGCGCCGGAAATCCGCAGGCCCTGCCCGGCCTCATCCGGTACAATCGCGCGCGCCAGCTGCAGCGCCGCTGCGTCCTCATGCAGGTCGCCCGCCTCAAGGCGTGCCACGGTAATCTCGTGGTGGCCTTCCGCCGCCAGATCCGTCAGCTGCGCGGCCGTCAGCCAGGTTCCCTTGGCAATCCGATAGGTGTTTTGCACGTCAGAGCCGGGACGGCGGGCCTGCATCGAATGGGCCAGAATGGCGCCCTCAGCCGCAAGGACCGGAACCAGACCAAACTTCATGCAGCCTTCCCGCGCAAAACCGCTGTCATCTCTGCCAGAATGGCAATTGCGATCTCAGAGGGGCCTGCAGCCCCGATATCCAGCCCGATGGGGCCGTGGATCTGGGAAATCTCTGCCTGGGTGAAGCCCCCCGCCAGCATCCGCTCAACCCGCTTGGCATGGGTCCGTTTTGAGCCCAGCGCGCCGATATAAAAGCAATTCTTGCGCAGGGCGGTCTCAAGCGCGGGGTCGTCCAGTTTTGGGTCGTGGGTCAAAAGCACCAGTGCTGTGCGCGTGTCCAGCCCCAGGCCAGCAACCGCCTCATCAGGCCAGTCGTCCAGCAGGGTCACGCCGGGGAACCGTTCAGGCGATGCAAAGGCGGCGCGGGGATCAATGATCACCGGATCATAGCCCGCGATCTCGGCCATGGGCACCAGCGCCTGCGCGATATGCACCGCCCCAACCACCACCAGCCGCAAAGGAGGGTTATGCACTGCCACAAAGGTGTCACCGTCCTCCTCAACGCCAGAGCGGTCCAGCCGCATCCGGTCCGGATAGCCCTCGCGCACCAGCCTGCCGCCCCCCCCGGTCAGGCTCACCTCATAGGCCACCGGTTCGCGCGCCTGCTGCGCTGCCACCAACTCGTTTAGCAAGGACAGAGGCACCGCGCTGCCGACTGGCTCCACCAGAATACGGATGGTGCCGCCACAGGCCAGCCCAACCGCAAAGGCATCGCCATCGCTGACGCCATATTCCAGCACCCGGGGCTTGCCCTCTGCCAGTGCCTCTTGCGCCTCCATGACCACGGCGCCCTCGACGCAGCCGCCCGAAACAGAGCCCTCAAGGCGGCCATCGCCACTGACCACCAGCTGCGCGCCAACCCGACGCGGCGCTGAGCCCCAGGTTTGCACCACGGTCGCCAAAACAGCGCCTAGCCCCGTCTGATGCCATTGCAAGGCAGTCTGCGCGGCACTGGCCGGTGCGGATGTATGGCTGTTGTCGCCTAGGGTCTGGGTCATGCGTCCTCCGGTCAGGCGTGAGATCGCCTGCTTTGGACGCGAGCTTGCGCGCCACCCAGCTGGGTTTCAAGATGCAAAACCGTGCGGCGGCAAAAACATAGCGGCACCCGCGCCAAAAGATGCAGGTGCCGCCAGCAAGGGAAGCCACAGATTTATGCCGGGCTGTGAACGCAGGTGCACGAGCACCGGGCTATAAGTATTGGCCTACGGTGCCAGCTGCGCCTCAGACCGGGCGCCAAGGATCCGCTCTGGCAGCGCAAAAGCCACCGCAATAAAGGCAGCCCCAAGCAGTATGCCCAAGATATCACCGGGAAAGACCACAAGCCCCTCATAGCCCGCGCCCGGCACCGCGCCCACAGTCACCTTGCCTCCGGCGACACTGTCCAAAAACCCGCTGGCCTTCCAGGCGGGATAGGTCACCATATAGGCGGCAGCGCCCAACAGACCGCCCGCGATAAAGAACAGCGCATCCTTACGACCAGAGGCGGCGGCAACAACGCCGGTCCCAGGGCAAAATCCTGCCAGAGCCCATCCGGCCCCCAGCATAAGCCCGCCGATAAAGACGCCAGCATAGGCCGCTTTCACCGACATATGACCAACATCCACCAGACCAAGCATCTGCCCGCCAAACATCAGCACCGATCCGGTCCCGATCGCCAACAGGATGGTTTTGGCCAGGTTCAGATTTGTCAGGTTAAGCATTTTACCGATATAGTTGGGATTAGAGGCCCCAACCCGGTCAAGAACGGCGCCAAAACCCATGCCAATCACCACAGCAAGTACAATCGTCATCATGGCTCAGGCCTCCTTTTTGAACAGCATCAGGGACACGGGAATGGCCGCAGCAAAGGCGCCAGCCGCAAAGATATAGCCCGATAAGGCAGTCTGCATCATGCCCGACATCATATGCCCAGAGGTGCAGCCCCCCGCAAGGCGCGCGCCATACAGCACGATGAAGCCCCCCAGAAAGGCAACGCCATAGCGTTTGAGCTGCCCGTCGCCGAAATTGGCCCGCCACAGGGCCGGCATGCTGCGCTCAGCCTGATCTAGACCGCCGCGCAGGCGCACCGACACAAAGCCGCCCAGCGCCATGGCCAAAACAAATACAAAACTGTAGTTGAGCGGATTGGCCACGGATTTGGCGTATTTCCCATTAGATTTAGCAAGATAGGTATTGGTCGAGGTATAGCCTTCATCCGTCTGCGTCACCAGCTCACTACTCACAACATCCCCAAGGATGCCGTCCAGGATCACAAATTGCGTCGAGACCCCGATCGGCTTTACCAAGAGCACTGCCAGGAAGAACACCAGCCCCAGCAAGAGCCCTCCAGCTTTCCAGTTCATCGGCATTTTCCAGCCCTCCATCATATTCAATAAATGACATATAACAGAGACGTCGTGACTTTGACTTGATTGAGATCAACTAAATTCCACAACCGACAGTCACCAAAAAAGAGACGCCGTTACAGCCCGCGCAACAGCCGGGCCTTTTCACCGCTGTCATCAGGACGTGAGATCACCTCGGCCAGGTCTTCAAGCGAGGCAATGGAGTGCCCGGCGCGAAAGCTGTCCACATAGGGCAACATGGCGCGAATGCCCTGCGCCTTGGCAGCAAAACCCTCCCAGCGCAGCAAGGGGTTCAGCCAGACCAGCCGCCGCGCGGACAGCTGCAGACGTTGCATTTCATGCGCCAGCGCCTCCGGGTCATCCCGGTCGAGCCCGTCGGTGATCAGCAAGACCACAGCCCCCTGCCCCATGACCCGGCGCGACCAGTCGCGATTAAAATCATGCAGGCAGGCACCAATGCGGGTGCCGCCTTCCCAATCCTGCGCCTCGGCACCGGCTGCCGCCAGAGCAGCATCAACATCCCGTGTTGCCAGATGGCGGGTGATATTTGTCAGCCGGGTGCCAAAAGTGAACCCATGCACCTTTGCCCAACCGGCGCCTTTGGCATTGGCGACGGCGTGCAGGAAATGCAGCACGATACGACTGTACTGGCTCATGGAGCCGGAAATATCGCAAATCACCACCAGATTGGGCCAGCGGGTCCGCCTCTTGGCACGGGCAAGGCTTTGGATGTCCCCCCCCCGGCGCGCCGCGTTCAGAAAGGTCCGGCGCCAGTCTGCCCTGTCGCCCCGGTTTGCTGCCATCAGGCGCCGCGACTGCAAAGGCTGCACCGGCAGTTTGATTTGCGCCAGAATGCGTTTGGCGCGCGCCACCTCATCGGTGCTCATCTGTTCAAAATCCAGCGCGCGCAGCCGCTCTTCGGACGAGATGGTCAGCGTTGCATCCACCTCGATCTCGGTGCCGTCTTCCTCTTTGCTCTCGGGCGGATCCACATCATGGTTGGCCCCTTCCAGCAGGGCTTCAGCCGCGCGCTTTTCCCCCGGCTTGGCGGCATGTTCCTCTTGCACGCCCTTGATGGCTGGCAGCAGCGCCGCCATCATCCGTTCCAAAAACCGCGGATCACGCCAATAGAGCCGAAAGATCTGGGCAAAGACCACGCGGTGCTCGGGTTTGGAGACAAAACAGGCGTGCAGCGTCCAGTAGAAATCCTGCCGCGAGGTAAAACCCGCAGCTGCCACCGCCTCAACCGCGTCGATCACCCGGCCCGGCCCGATGGGCAGCCCGGCCTTGCGCAGGGCGCGTGCAAAATGGGTGATATTCTGCGCCAGCTTGGGATCGTCCGGCAGCGTCAGCGCGGGCAGCTCGACCATTCAGACCTCGTCCAGGCTGGCGCGGGCCTTGTCCAGGATGCGCTTGGCCTCAGACCCTTGCAGCTGGGAAATGTCATCCTGGTATTTCAGGATCGCGCCCAATGTGTCGGCGATCACTTCGGGCGACAGATCAATCACGTCCAGCGCCAGCAGGCAATTGGCCCAGTCAATGGTCTCGGCAACCCCCGGCTTCTTAAACAGATCCTCGGTGCGCAACTCCTGCACAAATGCCACCACCTCTCGGCTGAGCCGCTCTGAGGTCGCAGGCGCGCGCGCCTTCAGGATCTCGACCTCGCGGGCGAAATCAGGGTAGTCGACCCAATGATACAGGCAGCGCCGTTTCAGCGCATCATGCACCTCGCGGGTGCGGTTGGAGGTGAGCACGACGATGGGTGGTTCCGGGGCTTTGATGGTGCCAAGCTCTGGAATGGTGACCTGAAAATCCGACAGGGCCTCCAGCAGGAACGCCTCAAACGGCTCGTCCGTACGGTCCAGCTCGTCGATCAACAGCACGGGTGGGCCGTTTTCGTCCGGGCGCATTGCCTCCAGCAGGGGGCGCTCAATCAGAAATTCATCCGAGAACATTTCCGCCTGCAAAGTGCCGCGATCGGCTCCGCCGGCCGCCTCGGCGGTGCGAATGGCCACCATCTGGGCGGCAAAATTCCATTCATAGACCGCAGAGGAGGCATCCAGCCCCTCATAGCACTGCAACCGGATCAGACGGCGCCCAAAGGCCGCAGCCAGCGCCTTGGCGATTTCGGTTTTACCAACCCCGGCCTCCCCTTCCAGAAACAGAGGGCGGCCAAGTTTCAGGGACAGAAACACCACCGTGGCCAGGGCCCGGCCGCACACATACCCCTGGTCTGTCAGCATCTTCTGGACCTGATCAATCGACTGTGCCTCGATCATCCTTGCGCCTGCATCATCTTTGACCTTTCCGCTTTTGCGCGCTTTTGCAGCGCCCACTTCGCAGCTAGAAGGCCATGCGCCAGACCTCGGGTCAAGATGTTGCGGCCTGCCGTTGCGTCCTCCGGGACAGCACGCCGCGGGCTGAGGCTTGCTCCCCGCCCGCCTGCAATCTGTCTCGCAGCCACCACGCCGGCAGCAACCAGACAGCGCACAGACAGTAACCAGGCAGCACTCTGGCCACGCCATTGCCGCTGCAGCGACCAAAGATTGACGCAAAGGCGCGGCAGTGTAAAACTGCCAGCAACAAGAATGAGCACCTGGCCAAGCGGGGCTATAGAGGCAGACAGGTCTATGACCCCACAACCCGATGCAGCTGGCAGAAATTGCCGGAGATTGAGCATATCGAAAGGGGATGCGACATGCGCATCACCGCAGTAACCTGCGTCAAGAACGAAGGCCCCTTCCTGCTGGAATGGATCGCCTATAACCGTTTGATTGGCATCACGGATTTCCTATTCTATTCAAATGACTGCACCGATGGCACGGCTGAACTACTGGACGCGCTGGCGGCGCGGGATCTGCTGGTGCACCTGCCCAATCCGGCGCTGGGGCGCAACTACCAGATGGAAGCGCTGAAAGACGCCGCCCACCAACCGGTGGTGCAGCAGGCCGACTGGATCTGGGTGGCGGATGTGGATGAGTTTCTCAACATCCATACCGGCGATCACACCATCCCGGCGCTCATTGCCGCCTGCAAAGACCCAAAGGCGATCTCGCTCAGCTTTCAGTTCTTTGCCAATAATGGCGTTGAAGACTATGACGACCAGCCGGTGATCGCGCAGTTCAGTCACTCTCACAATCCCGACATCTGGTGCGCCGAGACTGCAATCGAGGTCAAAACCCTGGTGCGCAAGGATTTTCCACTCAAATACTATGGCGCGCATCGGCCCTTTTTTAGGAAAAACCTTGATCCGCGCAAATTCCCGCGCTGGAGCGATGGCTCGGGCCGTGACGTGCCACATAAATTTCTGTTGGCCGACAATCCACGGCGCATTCGCAAATTCCCCGCCAAAGGCAGCCGTGATCTGGCCACGCTGAACCACTATGCGCTGCGCTCGCTCGACAGCTATCTGGTCAAAAACGACCGGGGGGATGTGAACCGCGAGCACCGCGCCTTTGACGACAGCTACTGGCGCGAGCGCAATGATCCGGCCTATGAGGACCGTTCGATCGCGCGCTACCTGCCCGATTTGAACCGTGAACTGGACACGCTGAAATCAGACCCCGAGATCGACGCCCTGCACGCAACCTGTGTCCGCCTGCACCGCGAAAAGCGCGACGCACTCATGGCGCAAGCGAGATATCAGGATATGCACCGCCAGCTCTTGGCCACCGCGACCCTGCCACCGCAGGAAGAAGCCCTGTTACAAGATCTGGGCCTTGCGCCCGCCCTGTCAGAGTGAGCGCGGACGCATGGTTTTAAAAGTCATCAATCTTGGCCTGCCCAAATCGGGCACCACCACCCTGAACAAGGCCCTGTCACAGGCCGGCTACACCGTGGCCGACCACCGGCTGAAAGAGCGCGAAGAAGACAAGCCCGGCAAGCGCCGCGTCTTTGTCGGCTCGATGCTGTATAAGGGGCTCTATGAGCAGGGCGACCCCATGGCCTATATGCGCGACTATGATGCGGTCTCGGAGATCAGCTTTATTCACGGCAAATTTTCGGTCTGGCCGCAGTTCGATTTTGCCCTGCTAAAGGTGCTGAAAGACCTCTATCCAGAGCTGCGCTTTATCGCCACCCGGCGCGATGCCGAAAGCCATTCAAAATCCATCATGGCCTGGAATAATCTGGGCACCACCCGGCTGCCGGGCAGCACGGTGCCGGGGCTGCCGATCGGCTATGGTAAAACCACCGCACAGCAGATGATCTGGATTGATGGCCATTATGAAGCGCTGAAACACTGGTTCCGTGATGATCCCAGCTATCTGGAGATCAATGTGGCCGACCCGGACGCACAGACCAAAATCAGCAGCCATCTTGGTCGCGCCCTGCCCTGGTGGGGCAAGGCCAATGTAAACCGGAAAGCACATAACGACTGATGCGGATCTTTCTACATATCGGGCTGGAGCACGTCGGCGCTGAACGGCTGCAAAAGATCATGGCGGACAAGCGCGATCAGCTGCGCGCCAAAGGCATTTTGTTCCCGCGCACGCCGGGCGGTGGCAATCACACCCGCCTGTTCATGGCCGTGACAGACCCCGACCACATTGACCCGCTGCGCTATAACCGGGGTTTTATCACTGCAGAAAAGCAAGCGCGCCTGCGACACAAACTGAGCCAAGATCTGCGCCGCGAGGTGGAGCAGGTCCAGCCCGACACCCTGATCCTGTCTGCCGCGCAGCTGGGCACCAAACTGCACCGCAAAAGCGAGCTTGAGCGCCTGAAAGCCCTGCTTGCGCCGCTGTCGGATGACATCGAGATTGTCGCCCATATTGACGCACCAGCGCGCGCCCTTGCCCGCCACTATGGTGCCCAGATCCTTGAGGGCCGCGACCGGCCGCTTACACAAGAGCTGTCTTTGACGCAAAGCGACAACTGGTGGCAGGCTGCACTGCAGACCCTGCCGTCTGTGGACCCGCAGGCCGGCCAGTTTGAGGAAACGCAGACCGCACCCTTCTGGCTCGACTACCATGCGTTGCAACAGCACTGGGAGGGCGTTTTTGGCGCGGGGCGTTTCACCTTTCGCCCCTATGACGAGACCGCGTTCTACAGCGCTGACGCCCCAAATGAGATCTGCGCGGCCTTTGGCCTCTCGTCAAAAATCGGTCGCAGCCCGCTGGACAAACTGCCGCGCCAGCCCGCGGCGGCCTGGCTCGCGCGCAGTCGCCAGCTGAATAGCCTCTTGTTGCACCTGCTGGCCCAGCGCAGCAAAATCCTGCCGCGGCAGCTGTGGCGCAGCTTCATAAATGAAATTGCGCTTGCAGGCGCCCCGATTGACCCCGCTGAGCTGAGCGCGATTTCACAGCATTTTTCCAGTGCCAATCAGGCCCTGGCAGCCCGCCATCCGGCGCTGGCTGCGGCTGGATTTGGCACGCGGCCGGATATCTTGCCAGAAACCTTGCCAGAGGCAGCACCCTGGCAGGAAGCCGAGACCCAGCGCGGCTTTCGCGCCTCGCAGTATCTGCTGACCTTCATGAGCCGGATCAACAAGGCCACCAAGGACGAGATGCAGACCAAGGGCGCTGACCTGCAGGGGCTTGCGAAAGAGGTGCCAAGTGAGACGGCCCGCGCCGTGATGACGCCGCTGGCGCTGGAAAACTTTGAGATGCTGCAGGGCTCTGCCTTTAAGCCGCACAACAATCTTGGACTAAAGGGCGAGGAGCTGTTGCAGCCGCCCTATACCGAGATAGAGCCGCGTAAATTGACCGGCAAAAGCAGCGGCACTGTCATCGTGGGCTGCATGAAGAATGAAGCACCCTATATTTTGGAATGGGTCGCCTATCACCGGGCCATGGGGGTGGACAATTTCCTGATCTACACCAATGGCTGCGAGGATGGCACCAGCGAGATTTTGGATCGTTTGCAAGAGCTTGGCATCGCGCAGCACCGCAACAACGACAACTGGAAGGGCAACTCGCCACAGCAGCACGCCCTGAACCAGTCGCTGAAAGAGCCGCTGATCCGGAATGCCGACTGGATTATCCATATCGATGTGGACGAGTTCATCAACGTGCGCTGTGGCAATGGCACGCTGCAGGACTTTTTTGACCGGGTTCCCGATGCCAGCAATGTGGCCATGACCTGGCGGATGTTTGGCTCAAATGACGTCCGCACGCTAAAGGACGAATTTGTCACCACACAGTTTGAGGCCTGCGCGCCAAAACATTGCCCAAAACCGCATACGGTCTGGGGCTTTAAGACTATGTTCAAAAACTCCGGCGCCTATCAGAAAATCAGCTGCCACCGCCCCAACAAGCTGCAAGAGCACCTGCGCGACACTGTCAAATGGGTCAATGGCTCGGGCAAGGACATGACACGTGAGGCCGCCGACAATGGCTGGCGCAACTCACGCAAATCCATTGGCTATGATCTGATCCAGCTCAACCACTACGCCCTGCGCTCGGCCGAGAGTTATCTGGTGAAACGTCAGCGCGGCCGCGCGCTGCATGTGGACCGCTCTATCGGGATCAACTACTGGATCCGCATGGACTGGAACGACCACCGCGATGTCACCATCCAGCGCAACCTGCCAAGACTGCAGGCCGAATATGACCGCCTGCTGCAGGACGTGAGCCTGCGCAACTGGCACCAAAAAGGGCTGGACTGGCACCGTGCCAAGGCCAAAGAGCTGCATGGCATGGATGAATTTGAAGAGCTTTACCAACAGACTCTCACCCTAAAGTTGACCGCAACCGAACGCGTCGCCTATGCGCTGGCGCTTGATGTAGAGAGCTAAGCCATGACCGAGGCCACTGCCCCCCAGAAGTCCCTGAAATGCCGCGGTATGCGCTTCCCGCTGGACCGCGCGATCCTGCCGCCACGGGTGCGCACCCTGCTGCGCCAAGATGCCTATGAGGCCAAAGAGGCCACGGCGGTGCAAAAGCTGATCAAGGCGCAGGATGTGGTGATGGAGCTGGGAGCCGGCATCGGATTCATGTCGACGCTTGTGGCCACAAAGACGCCTGCAAAATCCGTGCACTCATTTGAGGCCAACCCGCAACTGATGCCCTATATCGCCCAGGTGCATGCCCTGAACAAAGTAAAGAACGCCCATGTGACCAATGCGGTGCTGGATGACAAAGACGGCAGCGCGCCCTTCTACATCCGCAAAAACTTTCTCGCATCGTCCCTGGACCCGATGGAAGACAGCGACGACTGCACCAAAGTCGAGGTGCCAACCCGCGACGTCAATGCGGTGATCAAAGAGCTGCAACCAACCGTGCTGATCTGCGACATTGAGGGCGCCGAGGTGGATCTGATCCCCAAGATGGACCTTTCCAGCCTGCGCGCCGTGGTGATTGAGACCCACCCGCAATGGATCGGCAAAGACGGCATTCAAAAGATCTTTCGCTGCATGGATACGGCAGGCCTGGTGTTCTTTCCACGCTGGTCACATGGCAAGGTCGCGGTGTTCCGCTCGGACTGGTAACGGATGCGCTTTCTCGCCATCCTCACGGTGCGCAACGAGGGCGCCTTCCTGCTGGAATGGCTGGCGCATCACCGGGCTGTTGGCTTTACAGACTTTCTCGTGTTTTCAAATGATTGTCAGGATGGCACCGCAGCTATTCTCGACCGGCTAGAGGCGCTGGGGCAGATCACCCATCTGCGCAACGATGGCCCCTATGGCAAAGGCGGCATTCAGTTCACCGCGATGAAACTGGCCGATAAGCACCCGCTGGTGCAGCAGGCAGACTGGATCCTTGCGCTGGATGTGGATGAGTTCGTCAATATCAAAACCGGTAACGGCACCCTCCCTGACCTGCTCTCTGCCCTGCCTCAGGCCGATGCTATCACCCTGACATGGCGGCTGTTTGGCAATGCCGACATTTTGCGATTCGAAGACGCCCCCGTGACCAAACGGTTCCGCCGCTGCGCTCCCGAAGTAATCCACTGGCCCTGGCGCGCGTCGATGTTTAAAACCCTGTACCGCAATAATGGCACCTACCGCAAAATCGGTGTGCACCGCCCGCGCGATGCCAAGGACGCGGATCGGCTGGACGCGTTTCGCTGGTTTGACTGCGAGGGTCGCGAGCTGGGCGCAGCCTTTAAGACCCGGCGGCTGTTTTCCAACTATGGCCGCCCGAACTATGGGCTGGCGCAGCTCAACCACTATCCGCTGGGCTGCATGGAAAGCTACATTCTGAAGGCCGCGCGCGGACGGGCGGTGCATTCAGAGCATATGCTGGGCACGGATTACTGGGTTGAGCGCAACTTCAACACCGACACCGACAGCTCGATCGACCGGTACGAGGCGGCGCGCACTGCGCTGGAACAGGAGCTGCTGCAGGACGCAGAACTGAAAGCGCTCCGCGACACATCGGTCGCCTGGCGGCATCAGACGTTCCGTGAACTGATGCAGCAAGAACCCTTTCGCGCCCTGTTTTCCCGCTTGCTGATGACGCCGCAATCGCGGTTGATAAATGCCGTCACCGCCCAGACCCTGTCCACCTTTGCCAGCCTGGGGCGTGCCGCCGAAAAAGCCGAGGCCGAGGCCGCTAAGCCCCCAGACGCAAAAGAGAATTAGGCTCCATAGCGGGCTGTGTCTGACAGCAAAATCTCACATCATAATCGCACGTCAAAATCGCAGCGAGCAACGCGACCTGTAGCCTGGATTGCCAGACAAACTGCCTGTAGGGGACCAGATGCGGGGCGCATGACCAGCGCGCCAGAGGCGGCCAGTAAAGCGACCAGCAAAACAGCCAGATTTTTTAAAGCGGCCAGAGTTTTTCCTAATTTGGCCGCATTCTTAGACTAAATCTTAGACATATCGACCGCTGTGCTGGTCTGTGTAAGGGATTTAGGCGATGCAAGAGAACCTCGATATTTTGGACGAGGACCTGTCCGGTCTGAAAGCGGCCCAATGGGAAAGCCGTCTTGCTGCCATCACCGAAGAACTGGGCATGTTTCAACCTCTTGGCCGGAAACACTGTGCTACCTTTCTGGATCAGGGCAACACGCTGCTGGTCACCTTTGAGACCGTGCAGGGCATTCACAACCTGTCAAAACTTGCCCAGCCGCTTGGCTTCAAAATGGTCAAGAGTGAGGGCTGGTCACATCTGGGGGTGCTGTCGAGTGGTGATACCTGGTTCCGCGACGCGCGGGTCTTTGGGTTTTTCGACCAGCTTATCGACGATGGCTTCTTTGACGAATTCGACAGAGTGATCTTTTACGGTGCCGGGCCTTGTGGCTATGCGGCCGCCGCCTTCTCCGTCGCCTCTCCCGGAGCCGCAGTTGTTGCAATCCAGCCCCAGGCGACGTTGGACCCACGCATGACCGAATGGGACGATCGCTTTACCGAGATGCGCCGCGTCTCCTTTAGCGACCGCTACGGCTATGCCCCGGATATGCTGGATGCGGCCAAACAGGCGCATATCTTTTATGACCCCTATGAGCAGCTGGACGCCATGCATGCCGCCCTCTTTGGCCGCAAGAACGTCACAAGAGTGCGACTTCCCAATCTGGGCGCCGAAATCCAGACCCGCATGATCGAGATGGAGATCCTGTTGCCGACCCTGAAGCTGGCTGCAGATGGCCAGCTCAGCGACACTGCGTTTGCGAAGCTGTTCCGCGTTCGGCGCGACAATGCCTCCTATCTGCGCTCACTGATGGCGCGACTGGATCTTCTGGAGCGGCCATTTTTACAAACACTTCTGTGCCGCAACGTGGTGTCCCGTATGCGTGCCCCGCGCTTTCGCCGCCGCCTGCAAAATCTCGAACAACGCGCGGCCGAGGGCGAATTTCAAATGCCATCCACGCTTTGATCTCCAAACGCCAGCGCACGACCTCCCCCGCGGGCGCAGAGGCAGACGCCAGATCCCCACAGTAAAAAATCTGCTGTCAGAAATCCGCTTAGGATACACTGACGCAGGCCCCGGCTTCTTTCCCTTTGGCATGGGTTGTGATACCGCGGCGGCATGACCCAGACACTCACCCTGACCCGCCCCGACGACTGGCATCTGCACCTGCGCGATGGCGCAATGCTGGAAGCCGTGCTGCCCGAAACCGCCCGTGATTTTGGCCGCGCCATCATCATGCCCAATCTGGTGCCCCCGGTGGTGACCGGCGCCCAGGCCGCAGCCTACCGGGATCGCATTCTGGCTGCATTGCCTGCTGGCATGGATTTCACCCCGCTGATGACGCTCTACCTCACCGAAGAGACCGACCCGGAGGATGTCGCCGCCGCCTATGCCTCAGGTCTGATCAAGGCAGTAAAACTTTACCCTGCCGGGGCCACCACCAACTCCAGCAGCGGCGTCAGCAACTTTGACAATGTCCGCGCAGTGTTAGAGAAAATGGCCGAAATCGGCCTGCCGCTCTGTGTGCACGGCGAGGTCACTGACGCCGACATCGACATCTTTGACCGCGAGGCGGTCTTTATTGATCGCGTGTTGGATCCGATCCGCCAGGCAACCCCCGGTCTGAAGGTGGTGATGGAGCATATCACCACCAGCGATGGCGTTGACTATGTGAAGGCAAACCCCCGCGATCTTGGCGCCACCATCACCACGCATCACCTGATCATCAACCGCAACCACATCCTAGTGGGCGGGATCAAGCCGCATTACTACTGCCTGCCGGTGGCCAAACGCGAAGAACACCGCCTGGCACTGCGCGCAGCTGCGACCTCGGGGGATGCTCGCTTTTTCCTGGGCACTGATTCTGCGCCCCATACAGATCCAAATAAAGAGAGCGCCTGTGGCTGCGCCGGGTGTTTCACCGCCAGCAACACAATGGCCCTGCTGGCGCATGTGTTTGATGAAGACGGCGCCCTGGACAAGCTGGAGAGTTTTGCCAGCAAAAACGGCCCCGCCTTTTATGGTCTGCCTGAAAATCAGGCCAAAATGACCCTGGTGAAATCAGCCCAGGCCACCGTATTCCCCGCCAAAATTGACAGCGCCGAGGGCCCGGTCACCGTCTTTGACCCCGGCTTTCCAGTGTTCTGGTCTGTTGCCTGATCTCACCTTCCTTAAATACCTCCGCCGGAGGCTCCTGCCCGCGCCTCTGCGTCCCATACTCTCGCCTTTACTCTCGCCCATACTCTCAAAGGAGACACCATGATCCCAACCTCCTATCCCACCGCCGAAGAAATCGCCCGCCTCTCGGCCCGGATGCTGCTGGAAATCGGTGCGGTGAATTTCAACACCGATGAGCCCTATATTCTAGCCTCTGGCCTGCCCTCCCCCAGCTATATCGATTGCCGCAAGCTGATCTCCTATCCGCGCATCCGCGCAACGCTGATGGATTTCATGACCGTCACGGTCATGCGCAATGCGGGCTTTGAAGCCTTTGACAATATCGCCGGCGGCGAGACAGCTGGCATCCCCTTTGCCGCCCTGGTCGCAGAACGCATGGCACTGCCCATGACCTATGTGCGCAAAAAGCCCAAAGGCTACGGCCGCAACGCCCGGATTGAGGGCGTGATGACCGAAGGCGAACGGGTGCTGCTGGTGGAAGACATGACCACAGATGGCGGCTCCAAACTGTCTTTTGTCGATGCCATCCGTGAGACCGGCGCTGCGTGCGGCCACACGGCTGTGATCTTTTACTACGACATCTTCCCCGAAACCACCAAACGCCTGGGCGATCATGGCGTTGAGCTGCATTATCTGTGCACCTGGTGGGATGTGCTGGCCGAAGCCAAGGCGCAACAAGCCTTTGATGCGGCAACCCTGGATGAGGTCGAGACCTTCCTGCGCGACCCGCGCGCCTGGCAGGACGCCAATAAACCCGCCTAAACCTCTGCCTGGTTGCATTTGACCAAAGGCCGCCCCGTCAAAACGGGCGGCCTTTGTGGCCTCTGACAATCTGGATTTTGTGCATGGCTGTATCTTACCCACAGCTTATAGCGAGTTACTCACAGGATTTCCCGATACCCAAATCGGGCAAAAGGCCCTATCACTGGCGCCTGAAGCGAAGAGAGCAGCAATGAACGACACCCCCTATGATGGCGGCCCGCCCAGCGCGCCCCTGCCAGACGAAATGCCCGATCACATCTCCAGCGAAATGCCGGACGAGATGGCAGACCCCATGCCCGACCAGGCGGCGCCTGCGACGACAGGCCAGGCATTGGCACCTTTGGGAAACACCGGAATGGTGGTGGCAAAAGCCGAAGCCGGCCCCGTTGAGCTGCCCCATTCTGTTGAGGCAGAACAACAGCTCCTGGGCGCGATCCTGACAAACAACGACGTCTATGACCGGATTGCCTCGATCATCAATTCGACCCATTTCTATGACCCGGTCCACACCCGCATCTACGAGATCGCGGCAGCACGGATTTCTAAGAACGCGCTGGCCTCTCCAGTGACACTCAAGGCGTTCATGGAAGATGATGAAGGGCTCAAAGAGCTGGGCGGGCCTGCCTATCTGGCCAAACTGGCAGGTTCTTCGATCTCGGCCTTTGCGGTGCGCGACTATGCGCAGATGATCTATGATCTGGCGATCCGGCGCGAGCTGATCGCCCTGGGCCACAGCATCGCCGACAAGGCGCGCCGCGTTGATGTGGCGTCCGAGCCCAAAGAGCAGATCGTCGAAGCCGAGCAGTCGCTCTATCAGCTGGCCGAGCAGGGCCAGACCGAAAGCGGGTTCAAATCCTTCCTGAAAGCCGTGACCGAAGCGGTCAATGTCACCAATGAGGCCTACCAGCGCGGCGGTGGCATGGCCGGCGTTTCAACCGGGTTGGCCGATCTCGACAAACAGTTGGGCGGCCTGCACCCGTCGGATTTGCTGATCCTCGCGGGTCGTCCATCGATGGGTAAAACCTCGCTTGCCACCAACATCGCCTTTAACATCGCCAAGGCCTATAAAAAAGGCGCAAAACCCGACGGCAGTGAAGGCGCCATTGATGGCGGCGTGGTGGGATTTTTCTCGCTGGAGATGTCAGCCGAACAGCTGGCGGGCCGGATTTTGGCCGAGGCGTCGGAAATCAGCTCTCACAAGATCCGTCAGGGTGACATGACCGAAGGAGAGTTCCGCCGCTTTGTGCAGGCCGCCAAGGATCTGGAAAGCTGCCCGCTGTTCATCGATGACACGCCTGCCCTGCCGATTTCGCAGCTGGCCGCCCGGGCACGCCGCCTGAAGCGAACCCACGGGCTCGACGTGCTGATCATCGACTATCTGCAGCTCTGTCGTGGCATGGCGGAAAACCGGGTCAACGAGATCGCCGAGATCTCAATGGGGATGAAAGCGATTGCCAAAGAGCTGCAAATCCCGGTGATCGCCCTGTCACAGCTGTCGCGTCAGGTGGAAAACCGCGATGACAAACGCCCGCAGCTGTCGGACCTGCGCGAATCCGGCTCGATCGAACAGGATGCTGACGTGGTGATGTTCGTGTTCCGCGAGGAATACTATAAAGAACGCGAAAAACCCGGCGATCACGAGCTGGACAAGATGGAAGAGTGGAAAACCGCGATGGAGCGGCTGCACGCAAAGGCCGAAGTTATCGTCGGCAAACAGCGTCACGGCCCCATCGGCACGGTTGAGCTGTCCTTTACAGCCGAGTTCACCCGTTTTGGCAACCTTGCCAAGGAATGGCAAAACGGCCCGCGCGAAGACGAGTACTAGGCCCGACGGCCCCCGCTACGCGGTTATGCGGGGGCACATCAAGATCACAACAGCTGCGCACCAAATTGCTGCTTCGAGCCCGAACTCACCTATTTTCTGTGCCGCAGCGAATGTCCTGTCTACGGAAACTGAGAAGAGCTGCCCTTCTCAAATCCCGCATTCTCTTTTACGACATCCTTAGGTTTCAAGAGTTGGAAATCCATAGAGGTGCGCAGGATTATCAACCAGTATTTTCTGCCGAAGGGACGCGTTGCATCCCCAATCAGAAAGTTGCTCTAGAAGCGCCCCGTCGTTTGGCATAACACCGACATGCCGTACATGTGGCCAGTCTGAGCCCCAAAGCAGGCGCGAAGGATTGGCGGATATAAGGGCGTGAGCCATCTCTACAATATCCGAATACGGATACCTGTCTAAGTTGCTGATACGATATGGACCCGTTAGTTTGACCCAAGCCTGCCCGTCTTCAAAGGCGGACAGAAACCGGCAGAACCCTGGATCGTTGACGCCTTTTTGGGCGTTTGTGTAGCCCAGATGGCCAAAAACAACAGGCACATGCGAGGCGGCCAGTACTGCGTCTATGTCATCAAAAGTCTCGACATGGGCGAGAAACTCAATGTGCCAGCCAAGATCAGCGATGCGCGCGGTGAAAGCCAAAGCGTCTTTAATAGAAGGAAAGGTCATTCCGCCGCTGTCGACCACGTTTACGCGAATACCCCGCGCGCCCGCTGCATGGAAAGCCTCTAGCTCTGCATCGGTTACGTTCTGGGTTACAGAAACGACAGCCCGAAGTCGATCAGGCTCGGCACGTGATACCTCAAGAGTGGCTGCATTGTCCTCAGCGTATACACTAGGTTGAATGACAACCGCGCGCTGGATCCCCAAAGCAGAGGCAACTTTGTTATAATCATCAATCTCTAAGGGTGGCGGAGTGTAGCTGCGATCGGGCACGTAGCGATGCTCATGCCCCGAGGGAAAAATATGGAAATGCGTGTCGCAGGCACCGGCAGGCAAACTGAAATCCGGTCCACGCGGATTGTGATCTGGGGCTGCACAAAAGGGAACACCACCGCTTTGACTGGTCATAAACTTGCTCCCATTCTTGTTCGCATTGAAGGCGATTTCCTCAACATCTGCAAGTACGTTGAAGCGACCCCGCATAGTGGATGAATGCCCCCGACAGAAAGATGAACACAATGGCAAGGTGATGAAAGCCGCCAAAACCAGCCATTTATTCGGAAACGGTCAACGGCAGCTTCGTCCGCCTAACAGACATAAAGAACAGCCAATGCACCAAGCGCATCTGATGGTTGCCATCAGCCCCTTCAGGTCGAAAGCCTCCCAAGGCACCCAAACCAGCCACATGTAGCCGATACCAGTCACAACGTGCAAATTTCCTCACGAATATCCCTTGACCCCTGCCCCGCGCATGTCAAGAACGGGGCATGAGCACGGCTAAACTGACAATCAATCTCGATGCGCTGGTGACCAACTGGCAAAATCTGAACGCTATGACCAACTGCGAGACCGCAGCGGTGGTCAAGGCTAATGGCTATGGGCTGGATGCCGCCCGTGTCGCCAAGGCACTGGCCAAGGTCGGCGCACGCAATTTCTTTGTAGCCGCCGCCGAAGAAGGCGTGGCGCTGCGCCGCGCCCTCGGCCCCGGCCCCGGTATTTCGGTGTTTTCCGGCCATATGGACGGCGACGCCAAACTGCTGAAAGATTTCCAGCTCACCCCGATGCTGAATTCTCTGGACCAGATGCTGCGCCATTTTGAGGCGCTGCCGGGCCATGACTTTGGCGTCCAGCTGGACAGCGGCATGAACCGTCTCGGAATGGAGCCCGCCGAATGGGCAGCCGTTCGCGACATTGCTCTGGGCCAAAGACCTGTTCTGCTGATGTCGCATCTGGCCTGCAGCGATGAGCCCGCACATGTCATGAACGCCCTGCAGCTCAAGACATTCCGCGACATGACCGATGGCATTGAAGTGCCGCGCTCGCTTGCCGCGACCGGAGGAATTTTGCTGGGGCGCGACTATCACTTTGATCTGTGCCGTCCCGGCGTGGGCCTCTATGGCGGCGCGCCCTTTACCGAAGCGCTTCCGGTGGTGCAGCTTGACCTGCCGGTGATCCAGACCCGCGATGTTGAAGTTGGCGAAAGCGTCGGCTACGGCAATGCCTGGGTGGCGCAGAGGCCCAGTCGCATTGCCACCGTGGCGGCCGGCTATGCCGACGGGTTGCAGCGTGCGTTGATGAATACCGGCATCTCGCTTTATGCCGGGACCACCACCTGCCCGGTTGTCGGGCGCATCTCGATGGATTTGATCACTGTGGACATCACCGCTCTTGCGGAGATCCCCGCAAGCCTGTCTCTTCTCAATGAGGCGCAAACCGTCGATCACCTCGCCAATGCGGCCGGCACCATCGGCTATGAGATTCTCACCTCGCTTGGCCATCGCTATGCACGGACATATCAGGGATGAACCCGCTTAGTCTTCTGGCCCGCCTGGGCCGTCTGGCACTTGCAGCCCTCGCAGCCATTGGCCGTGTGGCACTGTTTGCCGTCAGCACTTTCACCCATATGCTGCGCCCGCCCTACTATCCCCGCGAATTCGCCTTGTCGCTTTTGCAGATTGGCTGGCTGTCGCTGCCCGTGGTTGCCCTGACGGCTGTCTTCACCGGCGGCGCGCTGGCGCTGCAGATCTATGCCGGTGGCGCACGGTTCAACGCCGAAGCCGTGGTGCCGCAGATTGTCGCCATTGGCATGGTGCGCGAACTCGGGCCCGTTCTGGTCGGGCTGATGATCGCCGCCCGCGTCACCTCATCGGTTGCCGCCGAGATCGCCACCATGAAAGTCACCGAGCAGATCGACGCGCTGGTGACACTATCCACCAACCCAATGCAGTATCTGGTCGCACCGCGGGTGCTGGCAGCACTTGTCACCGTGCCGGTTCTGGTTGGTATCGGCGATATCATCGGCATTGCCGGCGGCTACACTGTCTCGGTGCACAACCTTGGCTTTAACTCAGCCGCATACCTGAAAAACACCGTTGATTTTCTTGAGCCCCTGGATCTAATTTCCTCGCTGGTCAAAGGCGCCTTCTTTGGCACCATCGCCGCCACCATGGGCTGCTACTATGGCATGCAGTCGGGACGCGGCGCACAGGGCGTTGGCAGTGCGACAAAATCCTCGGTCGAGGCCGCCGCCGTGTTGATCCTGGCCACCAACTTTATCCTGACTGGGGTGTTCTTCTCACTATGACACAGGCAAAAACATCCCCGCCCATGATCGCCCCCCCCATGATCAAGCTGGACAACGTTCACAAGGCCTTTGGCTCGAACAAGGTTTTGCGTGGCATCAACCTTGAGATCGCCAAAGGCAGCTCAATGGTGATCATTGGCGGCTCTGGCACTGGCAAATCCGTGGCCCTCAAAAGCGTTCTGGGCCTGATCACGCCGGACTCTGGCGAGATATATGTCGATGGTAAGCCCGCCAACTCTGGTGACCGCGATGCCTTTCTGGCGCGTTTTGGCATGTTGTTTCAGGGCGGTGCCCTGTTTGATTCGCTACCCGTCTGGCAGAACGTCGCCTTTCGCCTGCTGCGCGGTGCCCTGAAACGCCCCGTTGAAGAAGCCCGCGAGATCGCCATCGAGAAACTGCGCCGCGTTGGTCTCAAACCCGATGTCGCCGACCAGCTGCCGGCTGAGCTGTCCGGTGGTATGCAAAAACGCGTCGGCCTTGCCCGCGCCATCGCTGCCGAGCCCGAAATCATCTTTTTTGACGAGCCCACCACCGGTCTCGACCCGATCATGGCCGGCGTCATCAACGATTTGATCCGCGAGATCGTGGTCGAGATGGGCGCCACCGCAATGACCATCACCCACGATATGACCTCGGTGCGCGCCATCGCCGACAATATCGCCATGCTGCACGACGGCGTCATCAAATGGACCGGCTCGGTAGAGCATTTGGATGACAGCGGCGATCCCTATCTGGACCAGTTTATTCATGGTCGGGCCGAGGGGCCGATTGAGGCCGTGCGCTAGGATGCCATAAAGGAAAATTCATGACCGAAATGGAAGAGATCGAAGAACTCTTTACACTGACAGAAAGTGTCAGGGGCCAAATTACACAAGTGCTTTCCGTCACCAGACCAAATGCAAGAGTAAGCAAATTCGACGGGCTGTTAACCTCGTATCTTAAGGCGAAACTACGGTTAGAAATCTGCGGGTTCTCCGTCCCCCCTATTGAGATCTCGGGAAAGGACAAACCTGAGGTCATTGCTGAAATTGTTTCAATGGAATCCATTTTCAACGAAATAAGTAAGACGCTTTCCCAGAGGCGAAGTGTTTTGGAGACTGAGGCAACCTACCTAAAACTCGTAGAACAGATTTCAACGGACGATAATCACTTGGCTAGTTCTTCACCCGACATTTTGGTACTGAATACTGCCCAAAATGATCTCGTACAGGACAAGTTGGATGACCTTCGGAACACTTTACAAGCAGCCGAATGGGAAACTCACGAACACAAAGATCGCGTTCTTCGAAGTTTGAACAATTTGCAACGCGAACTTGATAGTAGAATCGGGAGCTATTCGCGGCGTCTAGGGCAGCTAGTTGAGTTAGGTGACGCAATCGGTGAGTTTGGCAAGAAAACAAAACCAGCCACCGACCGAGTGAAGGATTTGATGGATTCTCTACGGATATTCAAAAAAGAGAACGCTCAGATCGAAAAATCAAAAGACCCTTTAAAACTGGAGGATATGAGAAAACAGGACGACGAATGACCCTCCGCCTCGCCACCCTCTCGCTACTAATCCTCTACCCCGTCGCCTGGTTCGCGCCTTTGATGCGCGCTGGTCTTTTGCCGATCTTTGGACTTTCGGAAATCTCGGTGGTGACCGGATTGCAAAGCCTGTGGAGCAGCGACGTGGTGCTGGCGCTCATTGTCACCTTCTTTGCCATCTTCGCGCCCTACCTCAAAACCATTGGGCTGGCGCTGGTCCAGTGGGACCTGCTGGACCCTCGCGCCCAGCCGGTGCTGCATGTCTTGGGGAAACTCGCCATGGCCGATGTCTTCCTCATCGCGCTCTATCTCACCCTGGCCAAAAGCATCGGTTACGCCACGATTGAAACCGCCTGGGGTCTCTACCTGTTCAGCGCCTGCATCATCGCCTCACTGATCCTCAGCTTGCTGACAGAGCGCCACCTTCGCGCTGAGGCCTCTCAATGACGCTGCGCGCATAGAGCAGCGCCCTGCCTCAGGACGGAGGCAAGGCCAGGATTGCAGCAACAAAGCGCCAGTCAAACTTGCACCAGCGCCTTCAGGGCAGTCCTGCCCCTGAAGCGCGTCTCAGCAAAATCTTCCCTTTCTTTTCTGCCTTTCTTTTCTGTTGCGCCGCGCCAGCGGCGCCAGGCCCAACCCTGCGGCTGGCTCTGCGGCAGCAGAGGAGGCCAAGGGGGCGGGAGCTCTTGCTTTTTTGCCGCGACTGCCCCCTTGAACAAACCCTGAACATCAGGCAGAACTTCCCCATGGCAAAATCAAAATCCTTCTCCTGTTCGGCCTGTGGCGCCGGTTTTTCAAAATGGTCCGGTCGTTGCGAAGGCTGCGGCGAATGGAACAGTATTGTTGAGGACAAAGGGCTCTCCTCTGCAGGTCCCGCAAAAAAGTCCCTCGGCATCCGGCGGGGCAAAACCATCCCGCTCTCGGATCTCTCCACCGAAGAGACGCCACCGCCACGTGCCACCTGCGGCGTTGGTGAACTCGACCGGGTGCTGGGCGGCGGTCTGGTTGCAGCCTCGGCCATTCTGGTTGGCGGTGATCCCGGCATCGGCAAATCTACCCTGCTGCTGCAGGCTGCGGCGCAATTCGCGCAGGCCGGGGTCAAAACCATCTATGTCAGCGGCGAGGAAGCCTCGGCGCAGGTGCGTATGCGGGCGCAGCGTTTGGGGCTGGCACAGGCGCCTGTGAAACTGGCCGCCGAAACCAACCTGCGCGATATCCTCACCACACTTGAGGCGGAAAAGCCGCAGCTGGCGATCATCGATTCGATCCAGACCATGTGGGCCGACCATGTCGACAGCGCGCCGGGGTCCGTCAGCCAGGTCCGCGCCGCCGCCCATGAGCTGACGACCTTTGCCAAAAGTCAGGGTATTTCGATCATCATGGTTGGCCATGTCACCAAGGACGGCCAGATCGCCGGCCCCCGCGTGGTCGAACACATGGTCGATACCGTTCTGTATTTTGAAGGCGAGCGTGGCCATCAGTTCCGCATCCTGCGGGCGGTCAAGAACCGCTTTGGCCCGTCCGATGAAATTGGCGTCTTTGAAATGACCGGCGCGGGCCTTGCCGAGGTCACCAACCCTTCGGCGCTGTTCCTTTCAGGCCGCGGTGAGCCCTCGCCGGGATCTGTGGTTTTTGCTGGCATTGAGGGCACGCGCCCGGTGCTGGTAGAGATGCAGGCTCTTGTGGCCCCCTCGCCGCATTCGCAGCCCCGGCGCGCTGTTGTCGGCTGGGACAGCTCGCGACTGGCGATGATCCTCGCCGTGCTCGAGGCGCGCTGCGGCATTCCTTTTGCCGGGCTGGATGTCTATCTCAACGTGGCGGGCGGCATGAAAATTACCGAGCCCGCCGCCGACCTCGCCGTCGCCGCTGCCCTGCTGAGCGCCCGTGAAGACGTGGCACTTCCGGCAGATACGGCAGTTTTTGGAGAAATATCGCTCTCAGGAGCCCTTCGCCCGGCCCCACAGACCGAAAACCGGTTGAAAGAAGCGCAAAAACTTGGTTTCACCTCTGCAATTGCCCCGAGTGGGGGCAAAGCCGTTTCGATCAAGGGTCTTGGCCTGCGCCAAGCCTCCGATCTGGCAAGTTTTGTTGGTGAGTTCTTTGGAGCCGGCTAGATTTGCCAAAATTTTATCGCAGGCTAACGGGCGAGGGACATGGAAGGTTTCACAATTATTGACGGGGTCGTAGCCCTGGTCATCGTTTTATCGGCGCTTCTGGCCTATTCGCGTGGCTTTGTCCGCGAGGCCATGGCCATTGCTGGCTGGATCGCAGCTGGCGTCCTTGCCTTTATGTTCGCACCACAGGTGGAGCCGCTGATGGCTGAAATCCCTGTGATAGGGGAATTTATCTCTGACAGTTGCGAGTTGTCGATCATCGCCGCCTTTGCCGCAGTCTTTGCGCTGGCGCTGATTGTGGTCTCGTTCTTTACCCCGCTGTTTTCCTCGCTGGTACAGCGTTCCGCACTGGGCGGCCTGGACCAGGGAGCCGGCTTCTTTTTTGGCGTGCTGCGGGGCATCCTGCTCGTGGCGATTGCCTTCTTCCTCTATAATGTGGTGATGACCGGTCAGAACTTTACAATAGTTGACGAAAGCCGCTCTTCGGTGGTGTTTGAACGACTGATTGGCAAGGTCGAAGATCGCAATCCAGAACAGGCCTTGGGCTGGGTGACACAACAATATGAGGCCCTGATAGGCTCCTGCGGATCCTAAGCGGTTATTTGTTTACCAAAGTAAATCTGACACGATTTAGAAAGGGCGCCTTAACGGTGCCCTTTTTCTATGGTTCAGCAAAGGCTTCACAGGTTTATCCACAGACTGCCTGCTGATAAGTTAACATGTACCGTCAACCATTAACCTTTTGTTAACCAATAAGAATCACTTTTTTCGAATCTCATTGAGAGACTTTGATTCCGGGGTAGATTCTTAAAGAATCCTCAACCAGCAGCGGCCAAAGGTTAACAATCCTGAGAAAAATCGCGTTTTGTCGCCAAAAAACGGCCCAAGATCGAAATTGGCCGCACCCCTGCCCCATTTCCGTCCCAATTCGGAGGCCACATAGGATCAACACAGACGAACAGGCACTTTCGCTCAGAAGGACGACACCATGCTGCTGGATCATTTCAACACTTTCGCCGTTTATCAGCCCGCTGGCCTTCTGTTGGACTTCCCTATGCTGCGCCCTGAGCCCTCTGTCCAAGCGCCTCAACGCAGCCGAACCGGTGGTTTTCTGCCTAAGACGCTTGTGGAAACCGATCGCGGCTTTATCCAGGCCCGTGACGTGAAACCAGGCGATATGGTTTACACCTTTGATGGTGGATGTCAGGAAGTCGAAGTGGTGCGCCATGCGGTGCCACGCGTCACCACTCTGATGCACGTGCCTGCCGGTGCCCTTGGCAATGATTGCGACCTTGAGTTGCCCGCAGATCAAATGGTCGCTCTGGAACTGGACGCGGTTGAACGCCTCTTTGGCTTGCCTTTGGTTCTGGTGAAACTGATTTCACTGGCTGGTCACAAAGGCATCAAGGCCCTTAGCCCCGAACATCTGGGCCGCATCCACATTGAATGCGCCGAAGAAGAGCTGATCTGGGCCGAAAGCGGTATGCTTATGCAGGCCGGAACGGGCGGACCTGATGGTGCCTTCAAAGAGCTTTCCCTGTCTGAGACCCGGCAGATTCTGGCAAGCGAAGAAGGTCGCGCCCTGGCGCTGACCGGCCTTGCGCTCGAAAACGCCCGCTATCCCGACCTGCTGAAAGAGCTTTTGGCTACTCCTAAAGCCGCTGCCTGATCCCGCCCTTTGTGTCGATCTAAGGCCAAGAGGCCTGCCGCCATTTACCATCACGAGCCCGCTCACACGCACGCCCGCACGCAAAAGGTGCATTTACTACCCAGACAGTGCGCCAGAGCAGAAACCGTGCTCGCAAAAACCGCACAATAATCAACTGCCACGTCAGAACAAAAAATGACGCAGCAAAAACCCTGCTTTCTTCTGTATTCTGCTGGCCATCCAAGCTAGGAAGCCCCTGCAGAGCCGCGGCAAGGTCAGCGGATCTGCAGCAACCGAACAGCAACGCTACAGTGAAATTGGAGCCATTCAATGTGCGGGATTTTGGGGATCGCAAGCCGACAGGACGAGGTCTTTGCGGAACTTTACGATGGGTTGCTGATGTTGCAACATCGCGGCCAGGACGCCTCAGGCATTGTCACCTATACCGGCGAGTTCTTTCGCGAGCGTAAGGCCAATGGGCTGGTCAAGGATGTTTTCAACGCCACCGACGCAGACACCCTGCGCGGCAAGGTCGGCATTGGTCATGTGCGCTACCCGACTGCAGGCTCTCTCAGCGCCTCAGAGGCGCAGCCGTTCTTTGTGAATGCCCCATATGGCATCTATCTGGTACACAACGGAAATATCACAAACACGGCCGAGCAACGCGACAAGGTAACGGCCAAATACAGCCGTCATCTGCGCACCACATCGGATTCCGAAATCCTGTTGAACGTGCTGGCGGACAAGATATCTGACAGCATCAAAGTCAACGGAACCAAAGACCCCATCCGCAACCTTTTTGCTGGCGTAAAGATGACAATGGAACGCATTCAGGGCGCCTATTCTGTGATCTGTCTGGTTGCCGGTGTTGGCATGCTCGCCTTTCGCGACCCCCATGGCATCCGCCCCCTGTCCATCGCCCAGCGCGACGCAAAGGGGGCCGGCGACGACTATGCCTTTGCCTCTGAAGATGTGGCCTTTGGCATCAACGGCTTTGAAAAACTGCGGGATGTGAACCCAGGCGAGGCGATTCTCATCGACCTTGACGGCAACATGCACAGCTTTCAGGCGGTTGAGGGCAAGCTGACGCCCTGTATTTTTGAATATGTCTATCTGGCACGCCCGGACTCGATGCTGGACGGGATCTCTGTCTACAAGACCCAGCTGCGTATGGGCCAGACACTGGCCCAGCAGATCAGCGAGGCTAATCTTGAAATCGACAGCGTCATTCCTGTGCCTGATTCTGCCCGTCCCGTTGCGCTGGAAGTGGCGAACTCGCTGGGGATCCGCTACCGTGAAGGCCTGGTAAAGAATCGCTACATTGGCCGGACCTTCATTATGCCCGGTCAGGCCGAGCGGCAGAAATCAGTGCGCCGAAAGCTAAACGCCATTCCGCTGGAGATGCAGGGGCTCAATCTGCTTTTGATTGATGATTCCATCGTGCGCGGCAATACCATCCAGAAGATCGTTCAGATGTGTCGCGATGCCGGCGCCAAAAAGGTCTATATCGCCTCTGCCTCGCCGCCGGTGAAATACCCCAATGTCTATGGCATCGACATGCCGACCAAACATGAGCTAATCGCGGATGGCCGCACCACCGATGAAATTTGCGAAGAGCTCGGCGCTGATGCGCTTATTTATCAGCGTCTTGAGGATCTGGTCTGGGCCGCAAAAGAAGGCAACACCGATATTGATGCCTTTGATTGCTCTTGTTTTGACGGCAAATATGTCACCGGCAGCGTCAGCGCAGACTATCTGGACTCGCTGGAAACCAGCGGTCGGGTGAGCGAGAAAATCAAAGACATGCCCGCTCCCGGAGAATCCTGGAACAGCATGAAACTCGCCACCTGATCCAAACTAACCTGCCCTATCGGGACGTATTGCTTGCCTGACGTTCACCTCAGGAGCATCGCGCTCAAGTGGCGCAATCAGCCCCCTCACTCAGGGGTTTGAATTCGCGGCGCAGGCAGGATAAGAGGGCCCCCAACGTCATTCGGGAGAGGCGCTGATCCAACAGGTCGGCGCCTTTCCTTTGTTTTTGCAGCCCGCCCGCGGGCCCCTCGAAAGATCCGCCCCTTGGATGCCCATCTCGCCCGTATGCTGACCTCCTCGCGCCAATGTCGCTGTTGCGGCGCGACTTTTTCGCAGCTGCTCAGCCTCAGCTGTGACCGTCCTGACATTTGCTCTGAGGATTTGGTCGTTCAGGATAATTCCGCCATTCTGGCGCAATCCGGCGATGTGCTGACAGATGACTTTTGCCGTCTTGGTAATCTGCGGTTTATCCGCGCGGTGCTGGCAATCCCCGTGACTGGCAGTGAGGGCGAAGAATTTATTCTGGGCACCTGGGCCAATCTCGGGGCAGAGGACTTTGACGCCTATCTTGATCTGCTGGACATGCAGGAAACCGAAAGCCTGGGCAGTCGCCCCGCCTGGCTCTCCAACGCGATTCCGCCCGAAGATGGCACGCCCGTTGCCTGCATGCTGCACATGCGCCCTGAGGGTCAGTATCCCGAACTGCAGATCTCTGAGCCAAACCATCCGCTGGCCGCCCTGCAAAACTCTGGTGCCCAACTGGAAGAGCTGTTTGAACTGCTGCATGCCTATGGTCATGATCTCGCCTCGCTGGTGTATGATTCCTGACTGCGGCTGTCACAGCGCCGCCCTGCTGCCTTTGGTCTTACCCATTTCAAAGCAGCCGCAATATGCGGAGGCAGAAAATCTCCCCGCCTTTTTCGACGCCTGCCTGCAAGGTTCCGCCGATCCCATCCACCACAAAGCAACTGATTGCCAACCGGGCTCGTAAGTCGGCGCCAATGGGTCTATCTGCGCCCTTGGCCTGCCTGCAGGCCCAAATACTGAGCTGAGTGTTCAGGTCCGCGAAATGCTTAAAAGACGGCCCGGCTGTGCGGGCTGCTGCACCCACAAGAAAAGACAGT
This sequence comes from Phaeobacter sp. SH40, assembly GCA_965641885.1. Lineage (GTDB taxonomy): Bacteria > Pseudomonadota > Alphaproteobacteria > Rhodobacterales > Rhodobacteraceae > Pseudophaeobacter. The sequence goes on from OZ282574.1 coordinate 2,897,130, forward strand.
CTTCACCCACCAAACCTCAGATCACAGCGCCCTCGCGCACCTTCCCTTCCCCCTTGTTACCCCGAAACGCTGCCCTGTGCGGCTGACGGTATGGACTCCCAAATCTATGACAAACAGTACTGCTGCCCCCGGAACCTCAGATCTTGTTGCCCGTAAGGCCACGCAATCCAGCGCCCTGCCGCAAAGTAGCCTCAGCCTGCTTGGGTTGTTTGGCTCAAAAGGCGACCTCAGCGCGATGGTGCGCCTGCCCAGCGGCCGCGTGAAAACGGTCCGACCCGGCAGCCGGGTCGCCAATGGCAAGGTTCTCGGCATCGACGCCACTGGCCTCGTGCTGGAGAAATCTGGTCGCACGCAAAAGCTGGAAATGCCCGGCAGTTAATAATCTCAGCCTGCTCATTTCTGGCCACCGGCAGGCGAAAGGGTGCACTGCTTTTGGCACTTTGGCGGGGGGTTTTCAGCAGGCACAGGAGACGAACAGCTTAGGTCACGCGCCTCTGCGCCAAGATGGAGACTTGACCCCTTGGGCCAAGCGGATCAAAAGGCAGCCCATGACACAGAAAATCGCTCTTATCACCGGCGCATCGCGCGGCCTGGGTGCTGCCCTTGCCGAAGCCCTTGCTCCGACGCACCACATCATTGCCGTTGCGCGGACAACAGGCGCTCTGGAAGACCTCGATGATCGCATTCAGGCGGCTGGAGGTTCTGCCACCCTGGCACCGATGGACATCACCGTTCCGGAGGCCATGGCCACCCTTTGCCGCGGGATTCACGATCGCTGGGGGCACCTCGATCTTTGGCTCCATACAGCGATCCATGCGGCCCCGCTCAGTCCGGCCACGTCAGTTGCGCCAAAAGACTGGAGCAAATCTCTTGCCATCAATGCAACGGCACCCTCTGTTCTCATCCCCTATGTCGCGCCCCTGTTGGGACAGACTGGCCGGGCCGTGTTTTTTAACGATCCGCGCGCTGGCGAGAAATTCTTTGGAGCCTATGGCGCCAGCAAGGCGGCCCAGATGGCACTGGCGCACAGTTGGCAGGCTGAAACGGTTAAAACCGGCCCAAGGGTGCAGATACTGCAGCCCAATCCCATGCCAACCGCCCTGCGCGCCCGCTTCTTTCCCGGCGAAGACCGCAGCCGCCTTACGGACATCCATGCCGAGGCCAGCCGCCTGCTGTCAGACATTCTGAACTAGGGCAGGCTGCCACCTTATCCTTGCTCTGACTGCGGACAGCTTGGGGCATGCCCGCAGGCGCAGCCTGCCGGGCCCAAGGGGATCGACGCCTCAAAGAGGCTTTGACCCGCGCGGGAGCCCCCCCCTGCTGCTTGTTTCACGCCTGAAACACGCCTGCAGCCTTGCCTTGTGGACCGACACCTGTCGCCTTGGCGCAATACCAATCAGGTCTGCCCCCCAAATCAGGTCAGGCCGCCAGATCAACTCTGGCGCCTCAATCTGTGGCACAGCTACCCCCACCCGCCGCTGATTGCGTCTGCACGTTGGTCGAAACACTTGCTCCCCTTGCCGCCAGTGCCTATTCAGATCCAAACAACTGCCAGGGGATTTCATGCGCATTCTCATCACAAACGACGACGGCATCAGTGCACCCGGCCTTGTCGTGCTCGAACAGATTGCTCAGGATCTGGCGGGACCAGATGGCGAAGTCTGGACCGTCGCCCCTGCCTTTGAGCAATCCGGCGTCGGACATTGCATCAGCTATACCCGCCCCTCCATGCTCAGCCAGCTGGGTCCCAGACGTTTTGCCGCCGAGGGCTCGCCTGCCGACTGCATTCTGGCCGGTCTGCATGTTGCGATGAAAGGCGCCCGCCCCGATCTTGTGCTGTCGGGTGTGAACCGGGGCAACAACTCTGCTGAAAACGCCCTGTATTCCGGCACCCTGGGGGGCGCAATGGAGGCCGCTCTGCAGGGGATTCCTGCTATGGCGCTGTCGCAGTATTTCGGCCCCCACAACAAAGATCTCGACACCCCCTTTGAGGCCTCGGCGCAACACGGGGTCGAGGTTGTGCGCAAAATTCTCGCGGCCGCCCCCAAGGCCGAGAAAGACTACCGGCTGTTTTACAACATCAACTTCCCCCCCGTCCCCGCCGAGGCCGTCAAAGGCAGTCGCGTGGTGCGTCAGGGCTTCCGGCGTGGCACTCATTTCTCTGCCGAAGAGCAGCTGTCGCCCAACGGGCGCCGCTATCTCTGGATCCGGGGCGGAGATCAGCACGTCCACACCGCGCCCAACTCGGATGCCAGCGTCAATCTGGATGGCTATATCTCGGTGACACCGATGCGGGCGGATCTCACCGCACATGACATGCTCGACGGGTTCAAAGTAATCGAATGAGCGGTCCCGACCCGGAAACCAAGATGCAGTTTCTTTTCGCCCTGCGCTCGCGCGGGGTGACGGATAGCCACGTTCTGGAGGCCATGGAACAGATTGACCGTGGTCTTTTTGTCCGCGGTATCTTTGCGCAGCGCGCCTATGAGGACACGCCGCTACCCATTGCCTGTGGCCAGACCATTTCGCAGCCCTCTGTTGTCGGGCTAATGACCCAGGCGCTGCAGATCTCACCGCGCGACACCGTGCTCGAGGTTGGCACCGGGTCAGGCTATCAGGCCGCAATTCTGGCAAAACTGGCGCGCCGGGTTTATACGATCGACCGCCATGCCCGTTTGGTGCGTGAGGCGCGGCTGGTGCTAAAAGCCCTGCAATTACCTAATATCACCTCTCTGGTTGGCGATGGCAGCTTTGGGCTGCCGGATCAGGCGCCGTTTGACCGCATCATTGTCACGGCAGCTGCCGAAGACCCGCCGGGCCCCTTGCTGGCTCAGTTAAAACCCGGCGGCATCATGGTGGTTCCCGTGGGCCAGTCCGACACGGTTCAGACGCTCATCCGGGTCCGCAAAAGCGATGATGGGCTGGACTATGACGAGCTGCGCCCAATCCGTTTTGTGCCACTGCTTGAAGGTTTGGGCAAAGAAACCTGAATTCCGGCAAAGGCGCGCCGATTGTGCCATAGTGGGTAAAAAACCATTGACGACAGCCAGATTGTCAGCACATGAGGCCCTAGACCGGCAAAAAGCCCGGTGGCAGCAAAACACCACAAAGAATGAGGACAGCATGACCACAGGCAGCCCAAAGCTACGATCCGCACGCGCTCGGATGGCGCTGGCCACTGTCCCCATGCTCGCCCTGCTGGCAGGGTGCGAAGGGCCTCTGGACTATGACCTGCGGGGCCAGATTGGCGGCTTCAACACCACGGCGGCTGCCCAGACGGCGACGACAAATCGCCCGGCGCCCGATGCGCGTGGCCTGATCACCTACCCCTCCTACCAGGTGGCCGTGGCTGAGCGCGGCGACACCGTCTCTGACCTTGCAAACCGCATCGGCCTGCCCATCAATGAGGTGGCCAAATTCAACGGCATGCAGCCAGGCGACAGCCTGCGCAAGGGCGAGGTTCTTGTCCTGCCCCGACGCGCCCCCGACAGCCTGCCTGCTGAGGCCACCTCCGCCTCCCCCGGAGCTGTTGATATTGCGGCCCTCGCCGGGAACGCCATTGAGGCCGCTCCCGCGACCTCGCCCAACCCCGGCTCTGTCACCACAACGACGATCCAGCCGACACCAAAACCGCGGCCTGCGCCGGTTCAGAACGGACCAGAGCCTCTTCGCCATAAGGTGAAACGCGGCGAGACCGCCTATACCATTTCCCGCCTGTATCAGGTGCCGGTGAAATCGCTGGCGGAATGGAACGGGCTGGGCAGTGATTTTGCCATCCGCGAGGGCCAGCAGTTGCTGATCCCACTCAAGGACCAAAAGGCTGCCCGCAGCGCGCCTGCGGCCGAGGCAACCACGGCCCCCGGACAGGGCAGTGCCACCCCGACACCGCCAAGCGCCACCAAACCGCTGCCACAGGAAAACCTGGCGCCGGCAAGTGTTGCGCCCGCGAACCTGCCAACGGTGGATGTGCCCGCACCAAGCCGTCCCAGTCAGGCCGCCATGGCCTACCCGGTCCAGGGCAAGATCGTAAAAACCTATTCCAAGGGGCGCAACGACGGCATTGATATTGCGGCAGCGGCTGGCGCCTCAGTCAAAGCAGCCGAAGCCGGCACCATTGCGGCGATCACCAAGGATTCACAAAACATTCCGATTGTCGTCATTCGCCATGACCCCAAGCTTTTGACCATCTATGCCAATATTGACAAAATCTCTGTCACCAAAGGCGATAAGGTAAAGCGCGGTCAGGTTATTGGCACGCTGCAGGACACCGCCGGTGCCACCCTGCATTTTGAGGTTCGCAATGGCTATGACAGCCTGGATCCGCTGCCCTATCTGAACTAAGGCGCCGCCCTCAGGGGCATCGCGTGACTATGCGTGCGCCAGACAGCCTGTCATAGGGCGCGCAAACGGACAGAGACGCAGCGCCTCTGCCCAGAACACGGCCCCCTGAGGTGTTAGCGCAGCGCCACGCCATGTCGGCCCGCCAGATCGGTAAAGAACTGCCACGCCACCCGGCCAGAGCGCGCACCACGGGTGGCTTGCCACTCGATCGCCTCGGCCCGCAACACCTCTGGGTCGACCGTCACACCATAGGCCTGACAGTAGCCCGCAATCATCGACAGATACGCATCCTGATCACAGGGATGAAAGCCCAGCCACAGCCCGAACCGGTCGCTGAGAGAGACCTTTTCCTCAACCGCCTCGGAGGGGTTGATGGCACTGGATCGCTCGTTCTCGATCATGTCGCGGGGCATCAGGTGACGACGGTTGGAGGTGGCAAAGAACACCACGTTTTCGGGCCGCCCCTCAATGCCACCATCCAGCACCGCCTTCAGACTTTTGTAATGCTGGTCATCATGGCTGAATGACAGATCATCGCAAAACAGAATAAAGCGATGCGGCGCCTGACGCAGGTGGTTCAGCAGACGCGTCACCGAGGGCAGGTCCTCGCGCTGCAGCTCCACCAGTTTCAAATCGGGATGGTCAGCCAAAAGAGCGCCGTGGATCGCCTTGACCAGACTGGATTTCCCCATGCCCCGCGCGCCCCACAACAATGCGTTATTGGCCGCGTCACCATGGGCAAATCGCCGGGTGTTTTCCAGCAATGTATCGCGCGCACGCTCAATGCCGACCAGCAGGTCCAGATCAATGCGACTAACCTGTGCCACTGGCTCCAGACGGTCAGGCGCGACATGCCAGACAAAGGCAGAAGCCGCCGCAAAGTCCGGCGCGGCCAAAGGGGCTGGGGACATCCGCTCCAGAGCTTCGGCGATGCGGGTCAAAAGGATCTGGTCCATCAGGGCTCTCCGTCGTTAGGTCGCCGATTTCAAACACGTTCCGGCAGGGCCGACAAGGGGCGGCGCGCAGGCATTGCTTCAAACTGGGCCTCTAACGGGGCGACCAAGCGGTCCCTGATGCAGATACGAAAACGGGCGCGCCCTGCCGGACGCGCCCGTTTTTTGTATTCTCATTTACGCAGAGTTACTTGGCGTCGTCGTCCTCATCGAACTCTGCCATCAGAGGATCTTCTTCCTCATCGTCGTAGTAGCCCTCTTCGCGCAGCTTCTCTTCGCGTTTGGTCTCAACCCGGCGCACCAAGAAGATCGAGATCTCATAAAGACCATAGACCACAACAAAGAGGATCAGCTGGGTGATCACATCCGGTGGGGTCACCAATGCTGCCAGCAGCAAAATGGCAACAACCGCGTATTTCCGCATGGCTCCCAAACCATCTGCACTCACCAATCCGGCTTTGCCCATCAGGGTCAGCAGAACGGGCAGCTGGAAACACATCCCAAAGGCCATGATGAATTTGAGCGTGATATCCAGGCTCTCATTCACCTTGCCAAAGAAGGTAATCCGCACGCCATCTGCGGTTTCTGGCACCACGGCCATATCCACAGCGATATCGCTAGGCACATCCCCCGCCGCCTGCGACAGCAGATTAGCAAAGATCGAGCTGACATCAGCAAAGCCCAGGAAGAATTGCATCGCAAGCGGCGTCACCACGAGCTGGGCAAAGGAGGCCCCAAGCAGAAACATAAAGGGCGAGGCCACCAGAAAGGGCAAAAACGCCCCCTTCTCTGTCTTGTAGAGCCCCGGTGCCACAAAGCGCCACAGCTGATAGCCGATCATCGGAAAAGACAGCGCAAAGCCAAAGACCATGGAGATGCGGAACAGCGTAAACAGATATTCCTGCGGTGAGGTATATTGCAGCGTCGGAGAGGGGTCGCCCAGCGCCCGCAGGGTTTCCTCAATGGGCTTCACCAGGAACTGCAGGATCGGTTCGGCCACGATAAAGGCCAGAATGACCCCCACCGCAAAGGCCATCACCGCCCGGATCAGACGGGTGCGCAGCTCAGCCAGATGTTCGATCAATGGCGCGGTCGAATCCTCGACATCTTCTGTCTGGCTCATGTTTTGGTCTCACTTCCCTCAGACGGCGCATCCGCACCGCTTGGCTGCTCTGGCACAGTGTCCACCGCAGCCTCGGCAGCCTGAGCATGCTCAAGCGCCTCCGCGGCTTCGCGTGCCTTGCGCTCGGCCGCAGCGCGTGCTGTTGAGGCCTGAATCTTTTTGGCCTCAAGCGCGCGTTCCACGGCCATTTTTCCCGTTTCAGAGCCTGGCTTGAACGAGGTTGGATCGATCGATTTGGCCATATCTTGTGCCGCCTCTTTGACCCCGTCCATTGCCGTGCTGACAGGATTGGTCGCGGCCTTGAGCCCCTTGGCCACGTCCCGCACTCCGCTTTCGTCGGCCGCATCGTTCATCGCAGAGCTGAACTCACGCGCCATGCCCTTGGCCTTGCCCACGAAACGGCCAACGTTGCGAAACATCACTGGCAGGTCCTTGGGCCCGACAACAATCAGCGCCACAACGCCAATAACCAATAGTTCGGTTAACCCAAGATCAAACATCAGCGCTTACGCCTTGTCTTTTTCAGTCGCAGTCTCAGCGGCTGGTGTCACGTCTTTGGCGTCAGCTGCGACTTCTTCTTCAAGCTCAGCGGTGCCTTCGCTCACGCCTTTTTTGAAGGATGTGATGCCTTTGCCGACTTCGCCCATAAGCGAGCTGATCTTGCCGCGACCAAACAGAACCAGAACGACAACGGCGATAAGCAGCAGGCCAGGAAGGCCGATATTGTTGAGCATGTGAGTCTCTCCTTCACTTCAGCCGATGCGCGGTGCATCAGCTCACTATTCTCTGCCATCGGGTGTAAGCCGCAGCCGCGCCAGAGCAAAGACCGACAGAGGCTCTCTGTTGCCAGAACGGGGGCAAAAACAGGATTTTCCGCCCAGCGCGCGATCCAACTGACAGGTTTATGTCAGTTGCTCCCTGATAGGACCGCCCTATCAACACACAGGAGATTGATATGACCAACCACGTCGCTGAAACCGTTACCTTCAGATTGAATGCAGGCGTCAGCCCTGCGCAGTTCCTCAGCCTCAGCAAGGCCAGCGAAGCCTTTGTGCGCGCCAATCCCGGCTTTGTTTTTCGCCGCCTCAGCAGCGGTGCGGACGGCAGCTGGACCGACACTGTGATATGGCAGGACATGCAGACCGCGCTGCAGGTCGCTGAGAGTTTTGGAAAACAGGATTTTGCCCCGGCCCTGATGGCGGCAATCGCCCCGGACACGGTCTCTATTCGTCACGAGACCATTCACTGGACCATGGCCCCCAGCTAGGCTGCTTGCTTGACGCGACCCCCGTCTGTGCGCCAAGGGTAGCCCCATGCGCCGCACGGACCGCCTTTTTGAGATCATTCAGATCCTGCGCGATGGGAAACTCCATCGCGCAAAGGACATTGCTGCCCGGCTGGAGGTATCCAGCCGCACCATCTACCGCGACATGGACACGCTGGTGGCCTCTGGGGTGCCGGTGGAGGGAGAGCGCGGCGTCGGCTATCTGGTGCGTGAACAGATCACCCTGCCGCCGCTGACCCTCACCCCCGAAGAGCTGGAAGCGCTGAACCTTGGCATGGCCATTGTTGCCGAAGCAGCTGATGCCGATCTAAAGGCGGCGGCGCAGTCCCTTGCCGCCAAGGTAGATGCGGTGCTGCCGGTGGCCACCATCGCCGAGGCCGATGCCTGGAAGTTCGCGGTCTACCCTTTTGCCGATGCGGCACGGGGCTTTGCTCATATGCCCACCTTACGGTCCGCAATAAAGTCCCGCCAAAAGCTCGCGATGCAGTATCGCCGCCTGGATGGCACGCTGACGGAGCGCATCATTCGGCCCCTGCACATGGAGTACTGGGGACGTGTCTGGACCCTCACCGCCTGGTGCGAGACCCGCGGTGCCTTTCGCGTCTTTCGTGTTGATCTGATTGAAGAGGTGCGCGCCCTGCCCGAGCTGTTTACGGATGAGGCAGGCAAAACCCTGGCGGATTATGATCCTCACGGAAACAAGTCCTGAAGCTCGCGTTCCTTCGCTGCACGGTCCTGAACAGTCTTTTCAAGCGTCGGTCAGTCAATCATCAGTCAGTCATTCAATCATTCAGTCATTCAGTCATTCAGTCATTCAGTCATTCAGTCATTCAGTCATTCAGTCATTCGAAAGGCCTTGTTCAGGCCGGAAAGACAAAACAACGGTTCCGCGGCACGGTCAGCCACATAACGCGGCCGACTTCAGGCAAAAACACCCGCGGCACGGTCACCTTCAGGATCGAGCCATCATAGTCCATCTGGAACTCCACCAGGCTTTCATGGCCCAGATAGCGCGCCCGCGTGACCACGGCGCGCGAGGGCACGCCGTCTGTGGCCGTCGGCAGCGGCCCTTTGCCACCCCGGTCAAAGTCGATCCGGACATGTTGCGGGCGAAAAACAATCTCGACATCGGTGCGGTCCGGGATCCCCGGCGCCAGAAACTGACCAAAGGGGGTCTCGGCCAGAGCGCCATTCACCTGTGATTTCAACACATTGATATCACTAAAAAACGCCACGGCAGCCTTGTCGTGCGGGCGGGTATAGACGTTGTAGGGTGCCCCCTGCTGCACGATCTTACCATCACGCATCAGCGCGATCTCGTCAGCCATCCGCATGGCCTCTTCCGGCTCATGGGTGACCAGAAGCACCGCCGCGTCTTCTTCTTTCAGCAGCGTGAGTGTTTCGTCGCGAATGCCATCCCGCAGGCGGTTATCAAGACCCGAAAAGGGCTCATCCATCAGCATAATGCGCGGACGCGGCGCCAGGGCACGGGCCAGGGCCACCCGCTGCTGCTCGCCACCTGACAGCTGGTGCGGGAACTCGTCGATGAACTGCGTCAGCGAGACCTTTTGCAAAAGCTCTTCTACGCGGATGCGTTTCTCGTCTTTGCTGCCCTTCAGGCCGAAGGCAACATTATCCGCCACGCTCAGATGCGGAAACAGTGCAAAATCCTGAAACATCAGCCCGATATGGCGCCGCTCTGGCGGCACGCGAAACACCGTGTCGCAGACCAGTTTGCCATCCACATAGATCTCACCACTGTCCTGCATCTCGACGCCGGCGATCAACCGCAGCGTGGTGGATTTACCGCAACCTGAGGGCCCCAGCAGGCAGGTCACCTGCCCGGCCTGAATCTGCAACGAGACATCATCCACCACCGCACGCCCATCAAAATAGCGCTTTAAGTTGCGGATTTCGAGACGTGGAGGGGCTATGGCCTCACGCAGGGACGGAGGGGTGGTTCCTATGCTCATTCGGCCTCGCAAGCTTTCCGACTGGACCATCGGTTCCTGCGGCAAATACCAACCCCACTGCCGCCGCGCAAGTCCTCAGCAGCAGCCCGCCAGTACCCCGTCGAGATCAAGCCCGTTGAATGGAGAGTTTCCGCCGCAACCCGCAAAAATGCCGTAGTGATTGGAGAAATCACCAATGAAATCGAAATGCGCCGCCAGACGGCTGTCCTGCAGCATCCTCCAGGTATTGCCACAGACAGCAAAGACCTTGCCGGTCTCAATCACATGATGATCATCCAGCCGCAGCCCATGTGGCGCATGCGGGATCGTCCCTTTGTAAATCACCGCCTGGCCGTAGTCCTCGCAGGCGGCCTCAAGCGCTGGGAGCTTAAACAGCCGGTAGGTCGCAGAGAGGAACTTTAGCGGCGCCACCCGGGCCTCAAGTTTCGGGTTCTCAATGGTAAGCGGGCGCGATGTCACCATACGCGGGTCATGAAACCCGGCTCCTTTGGCCAGGGTGAGGAAGTCATTCCAGTACAGCGCCCCGGACAGGCACTCGCCATAGAGGACCTCATCACGCGCCATTTCAGCCGGAACCCGGCGATCCGCGTAGACGTCGGAAAAATACATCTCACCGCCCTCTTTCAGCAAATGGTATGCCCCGCGCAACACAGCGGCCTTGTCGGTGGCCAGGTTGATCACACAGTTGGAGACGATGACATCAAAGGAGCCCGGCTCCAGATCCAGTTCTTCCAGTTTCTCAATGTAGCCATGATGGAATTCCACGTTCGAGGCCTCATGCCCAAAGGCCTCGACATGAAACTGCTGGTGCCGCCGGGCCACGTCGAGCTGCGCCGGAGTCATGTCGACACCAACAACGCGGCCCCTTGGCCCGACCATCTGCGACAGCGCATAGACATCGCGCCCGGCGCCACAGCCCAGATCCAAAATCCGCGCCCCTTCCAAAGCCTCCGGGGCAATCAGCCCGCAGCCGTAGTAGCGCATCAAAACCTCGTCATGGATCTGCGACAGCACCGCCTTCACATGATCCGGAATATCGTCGGGCGTACAGCAGGCATTGGTCTGCAAATCCTCGCTGCCCTGAAGCACCTCTCCATAGTAGTTCTGCACGGATTCATGGGTCATAGGGCGGCTCTCCAAAGGGATGGGACTGGGGCAACTGGATCGGTATCGCGGCTCGGCGCAGGCGCCTGCGGGCAGGCCGCTACAGATTGGGGTAACGGCCAGATGGGGCTCACCCTTCAGATGAGCTAACCCGTCAGGCCCAGCGCTACAAGGCGGCAGAAGCGCCACTAACGAAGCCGTGAAGAAATGTGCGCGCGCCTTGTGGTGAAGCACTCTGTTTTACGGCAGTGCGGCGGCACCGCCCGGGCGGCAAAATCTCATTCAGGCCAGGAGCTCAAAACAGTTCTGCGCATGCACCTGCCCATTGACAAGGATCTGCAGCTGATGCGTTCCGGGGTGTAATTTGAAGGTCGTGGCGTCACCTTTCAGCACATGACGCTTGTCAATTTTCAACTTTCCGCCCTTCACCTGGGATTTTTTCATTTTGAAAACCTTTTGTGAGCTTTTACCCACAGGCCGTTGAAATATAATAATATAGTCTACAATTACAGGAACATCATTCGTGCAATTGACCTCAACCCCAAACTCAAGAACACCTCCAATTCGGACATTCTCAGTCTTTAGCGTTAGTTTCACTGCGACCTCGGCATCCGGGTCAAATCCAAGCAAACGCAGGGCTCTACCATGGCCCGCCTTAACCAGCCCCCGGCAGGCATGCGCGGTCAGCCAGGTCAGCTCACCCGCCTGTTGCGCGTCCAGCCCTTGCCAGCGCTCAAGGCGGTCCAGAACCAGATCCGGGTCTTTCTTGGCAATGTCATTCAGGTGATTGGCCACCGATCGTGTCACGTAGCGCGTTGGATCGCTGTGCAGATGATCAAGCAACGGCAGCGGGTCTGTCAGCGCCAGGGTAACGCCCTGCCCCCAGGGCAGACGCGGCCGCGTGCCCTCGCTCACCAGGCGGCGCACATGATAGCTGGGGTGGCGCATCCAGTCCTGCATACGCGTCAGCGTCAAGGCCTGATGCTGGTTCAGAAAGGGCCGGATCGCCCATTCCATCGAAAAGCGCTGTGTCAGCTCGGCCAGCAGGTCAAGCGCCAGCTCGGGATGCTGTTCCAGCCCGCGCGCCACCACAAATTCACCCAAGGGGGCAAAGATGAAATCGCCAAAATCATCATCGCTTTTTGCAGGATCCAGCGGCGGTGGCAGCGCCTTTAACAGGATCGGCGCCACCTCGGGCAAGGGGCCCTGCAGGTGCTGCCCCAACACCTCGGCGATCCAGTTTATGCGTGCCTTCAGCTCCAGCGGCAACAGCCCTGCCATTACGTCTGCTTCAAAACGGTCGGCCTGAAAATCAGGCGCGGCACTGGCAAAAAGACCCGCCAGATAGCGGGTCTTTTTGAGATTGAACAATTGGTCTTTCAGGGAATAGCCGCTGGCCATAGGCGCGCTCCGAATAGCGAGGGTGTTTTGAGCAAATGCCCATGAGGCCCGCAGCAGGCCTGCGTCAAACCTGCGGCAGTCTGTAGCAAACGTGCCGCTGGCTAGAGCGTCATATTGGTGGCGCCACCATCCAAAAGGATGTTCTGCCCCACAATGAACCCTGCATGCTGCGAGCACAGGAAGGCACAGGCAGCGCCAAATTCACTCCGGGTGCCATAGCGTTTGGCGGGAATGGTTGCGGCACGTTGGGCCTGCGCCTCTTCCATGCTGATCCCTTGCTGGCTGCTGACGCCACTGTCGAGCGAGACCGCCCGATCCGTGGCATGAATGCCGGGCAACAGGTTGTTGATGGTGACACCGCTGCCTGCAACCTGCCGAGATGTGCCTGCCACATATCCGGTAAGACCGGCGCGGGCGGAATTGGACAGACCCAGAACAGCAATAGGCGCCTTCACGGATTGCGAGGTGATATTGATCACCCGACCCCAGCCACGCGCCATCATCCCCGGCAGCAAGGCCTTCATCAGGGCAATAGGAGCCAGCATATTGGCGTCCAGCGCCTTGATAAAATCGTCACGCTCCCAGTCGGACCACATGCCCGGAGGCGGGCCACCCGCGTTGTTGACCAGAATATCCACGCCCTGCGCCGCCGCGAGCAGTTTTTCCTGGCCCTCAACCGTGGTTACATCCGCCACAACCGTCTCAACCTCTACGCCATAGGTTTCGCGAATCTTCTGAGCCACCTCCAACAGCGCCGCTTCGCCGCGCGCATTCATCACCAGATCCACACCGGCTTCGGCCAGAGCCTCGGCGCAGCCCAGACCCAAACCTTTGCTGCTGGCACATACCAAAGCGCGTTTCCCTGCGATCCCTAGATCCATCCATCTTCTCCTATGCGTCTTTTATGGGTTTGCCCAAGAGTGCACTGCGCCTGCCGCAATGGCCAGCCCCGAACACAATGGCCAGCCCCGAAAACCCAATCGCACCCCGCAACGCCGCGCACGGATCCCGGCCCCGGAAGACCCGGCCAGCAGACGGCACTTTTCAGCGAGGCAGTTTGGGCAAATTTACACTTTGTCAGGATTTCTGCTCGTAATTGTCGGTATCGTGCCATAATTCCTCTGTAGCATCTGTCTCAGGGGATTTTGCAAACCCAGCACCCCGTCCGTGCCAAACCAATGATCAGCCTTGGGGGCTCCTTCGTGATAGCAACAGATCGCGCCATTCAATCCATACCCGCCTACCCGGCGGAACAGTTTCAGGTCGAGATTGGCGCCAACATGGGCGACACTCTTGGTGTGCTGGATGAGCTGATGCTGGATGATATCTACCAGCTATCGCCCCCGGCACAGCCACAACGGCTCGCCCTGGCCAGCCGCTCCGATGGCAGTTTTTATGTCGCAGAGGACACCGACCTGGGCACGATTGGCGCCCAACTACATCTCGACTGCTGCCTGACCCTGATGCCGCAGTCCGGTGACAATATCGAAGCTCTCGTCATGGTCGAGGTCGACAACGGCGGTCTGATCGCCGCGATTTACCTGTTGCCGATGGCACCGCTCAGCATCCAGCAGAGCTATACGCTGGTGCGCGCAGAGCAGCAGCCCGCCCGGCGCAAGCTGGCGCAGATGGCCTGTGTGTCCTTTACCCGTGGCACCCGGATTACCATGGCCACTGGGGCGCAAAAACCCATCGAGGATCTGCGCCCGGGGGACCGGATTTTGACCCGCGATGAAGGCGTACAAGAGCTGCGCTGGATCGGAGAAAGCACCTCGCGGGCTGTGGGACGCATGGCGCCCGTATTGATCCGCTCGGGGGCGCTGAACAATGCTGCCGACCTGCTGGTCAGCCCGGATCATCGCCTGCTGGTCTATCAACGCCATGACGAGCTGGGCACCGGCTGCCCCGAGCTCTTGGTGCGGGCCCGGGATCTGGTCAATGGCGACACTGTCGTGGTGCAGGACGGCGGCTTTGTTGACTACTTTCAGCTGCTGTTTGACCGCCACCATATTGTCTACGCCGAAGGCATTGCCGCAGAATCGCTGTTTCTTGACGCCCTGACCCAACCTGCCCTGCCGGATGAGCTGCTTAGCCGCATGGGATCCAGTCACACCGCAGGGCAGCGCCGTGACAGCCATGGACTGGAGGTGCAAAAAGCACTGCTGGATCATCCGGATGCGGTAGCAATTCTGCGACGGTCTTCGCTCAGATAGGGCAATCAACGCAACACGCCCCCCGCCTCTACCCAGACCCCCGCAGCCGCGGCGGGGCTTGCGCGCTGTGTCTTTCTCCTGCGCAAAGGGGCTTTATCTTGCCTCACCCGGCAATCCAACTTATACGCGCGCCATGTTGGATACCGCTTCAAACCGCCCAGACCTGCCGCCCGAAATCGCGCGGCGCCGCACCTTTGCGATCATTTCGCATCCGGATGCGGGCAAAACCACGCTGACTGAAAAGTTCCTGCTCTATGGTGGTGCGATTCAGATGGCGGGGCAAGTGCGCGCCAAAGGCGAAGCCCGGCGTACAAGATCTGACTTTATGCAGATGGAAAAGGATCGCGGCATTTCCGTCTCGGCCTCGGCCATGTCGTTTGATTTTGACGGTCTGCGGTTTAATCTGGTGGATACCCCCGGTCACTCGGACTTTTCCGAGGACACCTATCGCACCCTTACGGCCGTTGATGCGGCTGTCATGGTGATTGATGGCGCCAAAGGCGTGGAGAGCCAGACTCAGAAACTGTTTGAAGTCTGCCGCCTGCGGGACCTGCCGATCCTCACCTTCTGTAACAAGATGGACCGCGAAAGCCGCGATACCTTTGAGATCATTGACGAGATCCAGGAAAACCTGGCCATCGACGTGACGCCGGCCTCCTGGCCCATTGGGGTCGGGCGCGATTTTGTCGGCTGCTACGACATGCTGCGCGACCGGCTGGAACTGATGGACCGGGCTGATCGCAACAAGGTGGCCGAAAGCATCGCAATCGAGGGGCTGGATGATCCCAAACTGGCCGAACATGTACCCGCGCATCTGCTGGACAAGCTGCTCGAAGAGGTCGAGATGGCGCGCGAATTGTTGCCAAAACTGGACCCGCAGGCGGTGCTCGAAGGCCATATGACCCCGATCTGGTTTGGCTCAGCCATCAACTCCTTTGGCGTCAAAGAACTGATGGACGGTATCGGCAAATACGGCCCCGAACCACAGGTGCAAAAGGCGCAGCCACGCAATATTGCACCCGAAGAGAAAAAAGTCGCGGGCTTTGTCTTTAAGGTGCAGGCCAATATGGATCCAAAGCACCGTGACAGGGTGGCTTTTGTGCGTATGGCAAGCGGGCATTTCAAACGCGGCATGAAGCTCACCCATGTGCGCACCAAAAAGCCCATGGCGATTTCCAACCCGGTGCTGTTTCTGGCCTCGGATCGCGAATTGGCCGAAGAGGCCTGGGCCGGCGACATCATCGGCATTCCCAACCACGGCCAGCTGCGCATTGGCGACACCCTGACCGAAGGCGAAGCGCTGCGCGTGGCGGGCATCCCGTCCTTTGCACCCGAGTTGCTGCAGACCGTACGGGCTGGTGACCCGATGAAAGCAAAGCACCTTGAAAAGGCGCTGATGCAATTTGCCGAAGAAGGGGCCGCCAAGGTGTTCAAACCCTCGATTGGCTCTGGCTTTATTGTTGGTGTTGTGGGCGCTTTGCAGTTTGAGGTGCTGGCCAGCCGGATCGAGCTGGAATACGGCCTGCCGGTGCGCTTTGACAGCTCGCAGTTCACCTCGGCCCGTTGGGTCAGTGGCGATAAGCAGGCGCTGGATAAGTTTGTGGACACCAACAAACAGCACATCGCCTATGACCACGATGGCGACATCGTTTATCTGACCCGGCTGCAGTGGGATATCGACCGTGTCGAGCGGGACTATCCTGAGCTAAAACTGACAGCGACCAAGGAAATGATGGTCTAAGCCGCAAAGGCCCCGTTTCTGACCTCCCGACACTGACTTCCTGACAGGCGCGCCGTTCAGTCGGCGCGCCGCCTCTGGACTATGTCGCAGAGGCCGGCGCATTATCCTGCCAGACCCAGAAACCAGCACAGGCGGAGCAGACCGTGGCAACACAAAATGGCAAAGCAAAATGGGGCATTGTCAGCACGATCAAGGCCCCGGCTGAGGCGATCCTCAACTTTGCCGCCTATCACCTTGAGGCCGGCGCCCACCGCCTGTTCCTCTATCTGGACGCCCCCTGCCCCGCGGCACGCCCGCTGCTAAAGGCGCATCCAAAGATCCGGGTGTTTGACTGCGATGACGCCTCCTGGCAGCACCGCCGCAAAGGTGGAAAGCCTGAAAAACACCAGGTCCGGCAAAGCCTCAATGCGACCCGCGCCTATCGTCGACAGGCCGGTGACATCGACTGGCTGGCTCATATTGATGTCGACGAATTCCTCTGGGCCAGTAGCCCAATTGCGGAAGTGCTGTATGGCCTGCCAGATAGCAGCCTCAGCGCCCGGTCCCGCCCGATTGAAGCCCTCGCAGGCGACGGCACCGCCTTTAAGGGCTATGTCCCAAACGGCCCTGATCGCGGTGCTGTTGTGGGGCGGCTTTATCCCCGATACGGTGAACATTTGAACGGTGGATTTCTCAGCCATGTGCAGGGAAAGGTGTTTGTGCGCACGGGTTTGCCCGACATCACTTTGCGGATCCACAACCTCTTTCAAAGCACGGCCACGGCCTCAGGCGGCGACATCGAGAACCCCGGCCTGCAAGAGCTGCCGCAGGTCGATCTCTGTCACTTTCATGCGCCGGACTGGCAACACTGGCTGGCCCATTATCGTTTTCGTCTGAAGAGCGGCTCTTATCGCAAGTCGCTAAAACCAGCGCGCCCCCGCGACAAGGGCGGCATCACCCTGCATGACCTCATGAAAGCGATTGAAGATGAAGAGGGAGAAGACGGACTGCGGGCCTTTTATCACGAAATCTGCAACGACAGCCCTGCGCTGCGCGACCGCCTCGAAAAAGAGGGCTTGTTGCGTGTTCGCGCCTTGCAGATTGCATCTGCCCGAATGAAGCATTTCCCACAGTTTGCACAAGAGCCCTGAACCATAGTGGCTCAAAGCACCCAACCTCGAAGAGTTGGGCGCGTTCCAGCAGTTTCAAGCCCCGCAGCGCACCCATTAATTGACGATCAAGCTAGATTTTGGTATGTCCCGGCAAAAGCTGAACGTTGTAGCACCGCACCTCTGTGCGGACCCAGCTTTGTAAAACACGCGCGGGCCAAATCAGTGTCCGCTAAAACGGACGCATATGACAAAATTTTCCGATCTGAATCTCAACCCCAAGGTCCTCAAAGCGATTGAAGAGGCCGGTTATGAAACCCCAACCCCGATCCAGGCAGGCGCTATTCCGCCCGCTCTTGAGGGTCGTGATGTGCTTGGCATTGCCCAAACGGGCACCGGCAAAACCGCCTCATTCACCCTGCCAATGATCACATTGCTGGCACGCGGCCGCGCCCGTGCCCGCATGCCGCGCAGCCTTGTTCTGTGCCCAACCCGTGAGCTGGCAGCCCAGGTGGCTGAGAATTTTGACACCTATACCAAACACTTAAAGCTCACGAAGGCGCTTTTGATTGGCGGAGTCAGCTTTAAAGAGCAAGACCAGCTGATCGACAAGGGCGTTGATGTTCTGATTGCGACCCCAGGCCGTCTGCTGGACCATTTCGAGCGCGGCAAACTGCTGCTCACAGGTGTGCAGATCATGGTGGTTGATGAGGCCGACCGGATGCTCGACATGGGCTTTATTCCGGATATTGAGCGTATTTTCTCGCTCACGCCCTTTACCCGCCAGACCCTGTTCTTTTCGGCCACCATGGCGCCAGAAATCGAACGGATCACCAATACGTTCCTCTCCGCTCCTGAGCGAATCGAAGTGGCACGGCAGGCAAGCGCCTCTGAGACAATTGAGCAGAATGTCGTTCTGTTCAAAGCCTCGCGCAAGGATCGTGAAGCCAGCGAGAAGCGTACCGCGCTGCGGGCTCTGATTGATCTGGAAGGTGACAAGCTGACCAATGCGATCATCTTCTGCAACCGGAAGACGGATGTGGATATTGTTGCAAAATCGCTGAAAAAATACGGCTATGACGCGGC
This sequence comes from Phaeobacter sp. SH40, assembly GCA_965641885.1. Taxonomy (GTDB): domain Bacteria; phylum Pseudomonadota; class Alphaproteobacteria; order Rhodobacterales; family Rhodobacteraceae; genus Pseudophaeobacter. Next base: position 2,915,438 of record OZ282574.1, read on the forward strand.
GCCTATTCATGGCGATCTTGACCAGAGCCAGCGTACCAGGACCCTCGATGGGTTCCGGGCGGGCGATCTGCGTATTCTGGTGGCCTCTGACGTGGCAGCCCGCGGTTTGGACGTGCCAAGCGTCAGCCATGTGTTCAACTTTGATGTCCCCGGCCATCCCGAGGACTATGTGCACCGTATCGGCCGCACCGGTCGTGCGGGACGCGAAGGCAAGGCGATCACCATTTGCTCTAGCCGCGATGAAAAAGCCCTCGCAGCCGTCGAAAGCCTGCTGCAAAAGGAAATCGCACGGCTGGAGAACCCGGTGAAAAAGGCAGAGCCTGCCAAACGCGCCGCGCCCAAGAAGGCCTCTGAAAAGCCGGAAAGAAGTTCTTCGCGGAGCAAACCCTCTGCCGTTGTGGCCGACGCAGCCGCTGTAGAGGAGACGCCGAAAAAAGCTGATCAGGTTGACGCGAACACATCCGAGGTGAGCAAGCCCGAAGCCCGCAAGCCCGAAGCCCGCAAGTCTGAAGGCAGTAAGTCTGACGCCAGTAAGTCTGAGCCTCAGAAGGCTGAGAATCACAAGTCAGCAGCGCGCAAATCGGATGGCGACAAGTCGGACAGCCGCTCACGCAGCCGCAAGGGCCCTGCAAAGGCAGCAGAGGAGCCCCAGGCGGAAGCAAACTCTGGCTCCACCAAGCCCCCCCGCGGACGCGGCGGCAAACAACAGTCTGGTCGTCGCGATGACCGCACGGTTGTTGGCATGGGCGACCACATGCCCAGCTTTATCGCCCTCTCTTTTGACGAGCGGCGCGCCGGATAACGCGCCGGATACCTCCGTCGCCTTAGAAAAGACTTTGAACGGCCGTGCCCTGTGGTGCGGTCGTTTTTCGTTGTGCACAGCCGTCAAAATGAACGCTCGGTAGCGGCGGCTGTGTCATTTCTAGCTGACCGCGCCCGTCTGCACCTTGCACGCGCAGCATGACCTTTGCGTCTGCAGCATGACGGCAATGCCAATTTGTCCGATGCAATGAAACAGGAACGTCACTACATCAGCCTCATCCGAAATACGCCATAGACCGAGAATATGATGACCGAGTACCAGCCCGTTTCCCTCACCTACTCTGAAATTCAAGCCATTGAAGCCCGCGCCCATGAAATGCGCACGCAGGCGATGGCTGATATGATGCGCGCTTTGGGCCGTGGCCTGCTTGCCCTGCCCCTTAGACTTTCTGCACTGCTGCATCGCACCCGCGCCGCATAAGGCGCACACAGACCGAAATTTTCCTGACGTACGACCCTATTTGAAATGCCCACCACTCACGAAAAACGCCCCGGCAGATCCTGCCGGGGCGTTTTTTCGTTTACAAGCTCGTCGGTGCTTAGCGCATCCGGCTGATCACCACGGTGACCTCGGGCTTTTTGCCAATTTCATTCTGGCAGGTCTGACGGGCAATCCGGCGTAGCTCACCCTCTAGCTTGTCGTCATCCTTGAGGGTCTTGGCGCCTGCGCGCGTCAGGAACTGGTTGAGATCTTCTTCCAGAACCTCGGTCAGCGCCGCATTCGAGGCCCCGGTCTCAGCCAGGCCTTTGATATCGCACCAGGGCTCTCCCAGTGGCTCGTCTTGCTCATCCAGGATCAGGGTCACAACCAAAATACCGTTCAGCGCCATGCGGATACGATCCCGCACAACACCGTCCATCGCGCCGATCTTGACCGAGCCATCCAGATAGGTGCGGCCAGTGTCGATGTATTCAAGGACAGAGGGGCGCTTGCCAGAGAGGTTCAGCATCATGCCATTGACCGCGACAATGCTGGGAATGCCCTTGGCTTCGCCCAGACGGGCGTGCTGACGCAGGTGACGGTGTTCGCCATGCATAGGCACCAGCATGTCGGGCTTCAGCAGCGCGTGCAGCGCTTCCAGATCCGGCCCATTGGCGTGGCCTGAAACGTGATACAGCCCTGAGCTGTCATCAACAACATCAACGCCGCGCTCAGAGAACTGGTTGATGATGCGGATAACACCGCGCTCGTTACCTGGGATCGTCTTTGAGGAAAACAGGAACAGATCGCCCTCTTTCAGCTCAAGGCCGCGATATTTTCCGCGCGCCATCTGCGCCGAAGCAGCGCGCCGTTCACCCTGGCTGCCAGTGGTGATCAGCATCAGGTTGTTGCGTGGAATATCACGGGCTTCTTCGGGAGAGAAGACTTTGGGGAAATCGGTCAACACGCCGGTCTGGGTGGCGGCCTCAACCATGCGCAGCATAGCGCGGCCCAGCAGCACAACCGACCGCCCGGCCCGGGTTCCGGCATCCGCCAGGGTTTTCACCCGCGCCACGTTGGAGGCAAAGGTTGTGGCCGCAACCATGCCCTTGGCTTCTCCAATCAGCCGGGTGATTTCGTCGGGCAGATCTGATTCCGAGCGACCGGGTGTTTTGGAAAACACATTGGTTGAATCACAGATCAAAGCCCTGATGCCGGGTTCGGCGATCTCAGCCCACATTTCGGGATCAAAGGCCTCGCCCACCAGAGGGGTCCGGTCCAGTTTGAAGTCACCCGTGTGAACCACACGGCCCGCCGGGCTGTCGATCACCAGACCACCGCTTTCGGGGATAGAATGCGCCATGGGGGCAACGCCTACGGTAAAGGGACCCATCTGGGTCACTTCGGGCCAGGCGCCAATGGTTTTCACAACCAGTGGATCGTGACCACGCTCTTCCATCTTGCGACGGGCCAGATTGGCCGTGAAGGCGCGCGCATAGATTGGCACGTTCAGCTGGCTATAGAGCAGCGACACAGCCCCAATGTGGTCTTCGTGACCGTGGGTAATGATGATGCCTTCCAGCTGGTCGACGCGCTCGCGCAACCAGGTGATGTCGGGCATGATCAGGTCAACGCCGGGGGTGCTGTCCATATCCGGGAAGGCAACACCCAGATCCACCAGGATCAGACGTTCTTTTCCGGGGCGGCCATAGCCATAGACATAGGCATTCATGCCAATTTCGCCTGCCCCACCGAGGGGAAGGTAGATCAATCGTTCATCAGTGCTCATTCAGGAGTACCGTTATCCTTGTTATATTTATGAATGATCTGGAGACCGTGCATAGTGAGATCATCCTCATATGCGTCGAACAGATCAGCTGCTTGCTGGAAAAGAGGCGCCAGCCCGCCTGTTGATATAATTTTCATCGGGACATCCCGCTCGGCTTTGATCTGGGCGCAGATCTCGCGGACGAGCCCCACATAGCCCCAGAACACGCCCGATTGCATGCAGGCCACCGTGTTGGTGCCAATTACACGCTCTGGCTTGGAAATGTCCACATGCGGAAGTGCCGCTGCGGCCTGATGCAGCGCCTCTAAGCTAAGATTCACGCCTGGCGCGATCACACCGCCCACATAGGCGCCATCCTCGGCCACCACATCAAAGGTCGTGGCTGTGCCAAAATCGACCATAACCAGATTGCCGCCATAGTGATCAAACCCGGCGACCGTATTCACCAGCCGGTCCGGCCCCACCGCCGTGCCCTCATCGACCCTGACCGCAACAGGCAGCAGGCAGTCCGCCTTGCCGACCACCAGGGGACGTGTGCTGTAATAGCGATCTGCCAGAACCCGCAGGTTGAACACCACCCGCGGCACCGTTGAAGAGATGATCACATCCGTGATATCCGCCTTGATGCCCTGCGCCTGGATCAGCGTGTTGAGCCAGACAAAATACTGATCGGCCGTCCGCCGCCAATCCGTGGCCGTGCGCCAGGTGCCAACAAATTTCTCGCCATCCCAGATCGAGAAGACGGTATTGGTATTGCCACAATCAACAGCCAGAAGCATGCGGTGCCCTTACGCTTAGAAAAAGATGTCAGCAGCCGGGATGTTCACCCGGCCTTTGGCGCTGTTTAAGACAAGGTTACCCTCCGCGTCTACCGTCTCGAAGGTGCCTTCTGTCTCAGAATGGGTCGTACGTGCCGTAATCACCTCGCCCAGCTTGGCCGCGCGGGCCAGCCAGGCGGTGCGGATGGGCTCAAACCCGTAGGTGGTGAACTGCAACTCAAACCGGGCATAGGCCGCCGCCAGTTCGGTGAGGAACATCTCCGGGCTGACTTGCACGCCGGTTTCAGACAGCAAAGATACGGGCCAGACAGCACCGGGTTCCAGCCATTCCTTCATCGGCGTCTCAACCAGATTGACCCCGATCCCAATGGAGAGATAGGCAACATCCTCGCCACCTCCGGCGCTTTCGAGCAAGATCCCCGACAGTTTACCACCGTTCAACAAAACATCATTGGGCCATTTCAGCGCCAGCCCGGTGGTCCGGCCTGTCAGCGCCACGCAGGCATCATAGACGGCGAGTGCAGCAACAAAGCTGCGCAGGGCCACAACCTGTGGCGGCTCAGTGGGGCGCATCACCAGAGTGGCGGCGAAATTGCCAGCGGGCTCTTTCCAGTCCCGACCGCGCCGGCCGCGCCCTTTGGTCTGACGCTTTGCCAGGATCCATTCCGGGCCAGCGAGGTCCCCTGCAATCCGGGCGGCCTCATCAAGCGTGCTGTCCACTTCGTCGAGGATGCGCTTGCCGTAGCCATCGGGCCAATCCGTCATTGTCTGTTCCCTTCAAGACAAAAAGGCCCGGTCCGCTGGACCAGGCCTCTTGTTCGTAATGTCTAACCGTTCAGTTGACCAGTGTCGCGGCGGCCGCGGCCGCGGCCCCGTCAACACCAAACATATTGATAATCCCAAAGACCATCACGGCTGCCGACCCCATAAGAAAGACCCAGAGCACCGGTGATGTCGAGCGATCCAGATCTTCGCCCTCCTCACCAAAGTACATGTAGTAGACAATCCGCAGGTAGTAGAAGGCGCCAATGACCGAGGCCACAACGCCAGCAATCGCCAACCAGGCCAGACCGGCATCATAGGCGGCGCGCAGCACGTAGAACTTGCCAAAGAAGCCCAACATTGGCGGCACCCCTGCCAGCGAGAACAACAGGATCAGCATCGCCAGTGCCTTGCCGGGTTCGCGGCTAGCGTATTGATTGAGTGCGCCGATGTCGGTGATTGGCCGGCCATCTTTCTGCAGCATCAGGATAAAGGCAAAGGTGCCGATATTCATCGACACATAGATTGCCATATAGACCAGCATGGCCTCAACACCCAGCTGGGTGCCCGAGGCCAGCCCCATCAGCGCAAAGCCCATATGGGCAATCGAAGAATAGGCCATCAGACGTTTGATATCGCGCTGGCCGATCGCCGCAACGGCGCCCACAAACATCGACAACAGCGACAAGAGCGCAATCACCTGGCTCCAGTCCTCAACTGCATTGCCGAAGGCGTCATGCATCACCCGGGCAAACAGCCCCATGGCAGCAATTTTTGGCGCGGTGGCAAAGAAGGCGGTGACCGGCGTCGGCGCGCCTTCATAGACGTCTGGTGTCCACATGTGGAACGGTACAGCCGAGACCTTAAAGGCAAGACCTGAAATCAGTAGAACCAGACCAAACAGCAGCCCAAGTGAGACCTCGCCATGCTGAGCCACCTGAATGATGCCTTCAAATTTGGTTGTTCCGGCAAAGCCATAGACCAGCGATGCACCATAGAGCAGCAGGCCCGAGGAAAGCGCGCCCAGCACAAAGTACTTGAGCCCGGCCTCGGTGGATTTGATGCTGTCGCGGCGCATTGAGGCCACAACATAGAGCGCCAGAGACTGCAGCTCCAACCCCATATAAAGCGACATCAGATCACCTGCGGAGACCATCACCATCATGCCAACAGCACTGAGCGCCACCAGGATGGGATACTCAAAGCGCAGCATGCCGCGACGCAACATGTATTCCTGGCCCATGACCAGGACTGCCGCGGCCGAGAGCAAAATGGTGACCTTGGCAAAGCGGGCAAAGCCGTCATCGACAAACATGCCCCCAAAGGCTGCATGCGTGCCACTGCCATTGAAGCCAATCCAGGCTCCCAGCACAGCCATCAGCCCTGCCGTTGACCAGACCAGCGTCGATGCCAGCTTATCCTTGCCGGTGTAGACCGCGCCCAAAAGCGCCGCCATTGCGTAAAGTGCCAGGATAATCTCTGGCAGAATTACGGAGAGATCAGCTTGGATCATCTGCCCATGCTCCCTTAATGCGACGCAGTCTGGGGCGCCGCAGAAAGATCCGCAGCAGCCAGAGACTGGTTAAAGTTAGCGATCAACGCTTCAGTCGAGGGACTGATGATATCGGTGATCAGTGAGGGGTAGACGCCCAACAGAATAGTCATGACAATCAACGGCGCAAAGATCAGGCGTTCCCGCGTGTCCATGTCCTCGATTGTCTTCAGGCTTGCCTTGATCAGATCGCCAAACACCACCCGGCGATACAGCCACAAGGCATAACAGGCCGAGAAGATCACGCCCGAGGCAGCAACCGCAGCAACCCAGGTGTTTTTCTGGAAGGCTCCCATCAGCGTGAGGAACTCGCCAACAAAACCAGAGGTGCCGGGCAGGCCGACATTGGCCATAGTGAAGAGCATAAAGACCAGCGCAAAGGCAGGCATACGCACAACAAGGCCGCCGTAGGCGTCGATGTCGCGGGTATGCATACGGTCATAAATCACACCAACACAGAGGAAGAGCGCCGCCGAGATAAAGCCGTGGCTCAGCATCTGGAAGATGGCGCCGTCAATGCCCTGCTGGTTGACCGAAAAGATCCCCATGGTGACAAAGCCCATGTGCGCCACCGAAGAATAGGCGATCAGCTTTTTCATGTCTTCCTGCACCATCGCCACCAGCGAGGTATAGACCACGGCAATCGCCGACATCCACAGGACCAGATCGGTCATTACCTCTGTCCCAACCGGGAACATCGGCAAAGAAAAGCGTAAAAATCCATAGCCCCCCATCTTGAGCAGGATTGCCGCCAGCACAACAGAGCCAGCAGTCGGCGCCTGCACGTGTGCATCCGGCAGCCAGGTGTGTACCGGCCACATCGGCATTTTCACCGCGAAGGAGGCAAAGAAGGCCAGGAACATCAGGGTCTGCAGACCGCCGACCACGTGAATGCCCAGCACATCAAAGCTGGAAGCTGAGAACGTATGGGTCAGTAGGGTCTCAATGTCAGTGGTCTGTGCGTCCGCAAACATCGCCACCATCGCCACCAGCATCAGAACCGAGCCGAGAAACGTATAGAGGAAGAACTTGAACGAGGCGTAGATGCGCTCTTTGCCGCCCCAGATACCAATGATCAGGAACATCGGAATGAGGCCAGCCTCAAAGAACATGTAAAACAGCACCAGATCCAGCGCCATAAAGACACCCAGCATCAGGGTCTCCAGCAGCAGGAAGGCGATCATGTATTCTTTGACGCGGTTCGTGACGTTCCAGCTGGCCAGAATGGTCAGCGGCATCACAAAGGTGGTCAGCATCACAAACAGCACCGAGATGCCATCAACGCCCATTTTATATTGCAGGCCAAAGACCCACTCACGTTCTTCTACGAACTGAAAACCGGTATTTGCAGGGTCAAACTGTGTGTAGATCCCCAGCGACACCAGAAAGGTGATTGAGGTGGCCATCAGCGCCAGCCATTTGGCATTGCGCTGTGCTGAGGCATCCTCTCCCCGCATAAGCAGTGCCATGACAGCAGCCGCCCCGGCGGGGATAAAGGTCACAATAGAAAGCAGGTTGTCCATCAGTGGGCTCCTCCGCCGATCGACATCCAGGTGACCAGGGCAGCGATGCCCAGTACCATCCAGAAGGCGTAGGTAAAGATGAAACCGGACTGTGCCCGGCCAGCGAGACGGGTGAAGAAGGGCACAATGCCCATGGCCACACCGTTGAGGAAGCCGTCAATGACATTGCCATCGCCGCGCTTCCACAGGAAGCGGCCAAGCGCCAGAGCTGGTTTGACAAAGATCGCATCATACAGCTCGTCAAAGTACCATTTGTTCTTGAGGAACAGATACAGCGGCTGAAAGGTGTTGGCCAAACGGCCAGGCAGGCTTGGGTTCACGATATAGAACAGGATCGCCAGCGCAAGTCCCAGGGACATGGCGATAAAGGGCGCGACCTTGACCTCCCATGGCGCGGCATGAGCATCATCCAGCACGTGGTTGTCAGGCGCAAAGTAAAGTGCCCCCTCGCCCGGTTTGCCAGCAAAGACATAGTGATGCTCTGCTTTGGCGGCAGCGTCACCGTGGCCTGCCTCTTCGCCGTGCTCATCCGTGGCTTCGCCATGGGCATCAGCCGCAGCTTCCGCAACAGGAATGCCGTAGAATTTGCCAACCTGATCGGCGTGACCAAAGAAGCTGTTGTACCAAATCATCCCCGAGAACACCGCGCCAAGCGCCAGAACTCCCAGCGGGATCAGCATGGTCATTGGGCTTTCATGCGCGTGGTCATGGGTGTGCTTGTCACCACGTGGCTTGCCAAAGAAGGTCAGGAACATAAGGCGCCAGCTATAGAATGACGTCATGAAGGCGGCAACCACCAGCGCCCAGAAGCCGTAGTTAGAGCCACCGGCATAGGCGCTTTCGATAATGGCATCCTTGGACAGGAAGCCTGCAAAACCAATATGAGTCAGCGGAATGCCAACACCGGTGATCGCCAGCGTGCCGATCATCATCGCCCAATAGGTGTAGGGGATCTTTTTGCGCAAGCCGCCGTAGTTATTCATGTCCTGCTCGTGATGCATCGCGTGGATCACAGAGCCGGCACCCAGAAACAGCATCGCCTTAAAGAAGGCATGCGTGAACAGGTGGAACATCGCAGCGGAATACATGCCGACGCCAGCGGCCACAAACATGTAACCCAGCTGAGAGCAGGTCGAATAGGCAATGACGCGTTTAATATCGGTCTGAACCAGACCAACAGTGGCGGCAAAAAAGGCGGTCGAGGCGCCGATCACTGTGATGAACATGGTAGCCTGCGGCGCAAACTCCATCAGCGGCGACATGCGGCAGACCAGGAACACACCGGCCGTAACCATGGTCGCGGCATGGATCAGCGCCGACACAGGCGTCGGGCCTTCCATCGCGTCCGGCAACCAGGTGTGCAGGATCAGCTGCGCCGATTTACCCATGGCGCCAATGAACAGCAAAACCGCCAGCAGGTTGGCCGCGTCCCATTCCGCCCAGAGGAAGGTAATCTTGTGACCGGCGACCTCGGTTGGGATGGCAGTAAAGATCTCTGAAAAACTGATCGAGTCCGTCATCAGGAACAGACCAAAGATCCCCAGTGCAAAGCCAAAATCCCCAACCCGGTTGACGATAAAGGCCTTCATCGCTGCGGCATTGGCGCTTGGCTTGCGGTAATAAAAGCCGATCAGCAGATATGAGGCAACGCCCACACCTTCCCAGCCAAAGAACATCTGCAACAGGTTGTCAGAGGTCACCAGCATCAGCATGGCAAAGGTAAAGAACGACAGATAGGCAAAGAAGCGTGGCTTGTAGCTTTCGCCCTCTTTCCACTGTGGATCGTGATCCATGTAGCCAAAGGAATAGAGATGCACCAGCGAGGAGACCGAGGTGACAACGATCAGCATCAGAGCGGTCAGACGGTCAAGGCGAATACCCCAAGAGGTATCCAGGCTGCCGCTCTGGACCCAGGTCAGGATCTCGATCGAGCGGGTAACGCCGTCAAAGCTGAGAAAGGTGATCCAGGACAGCAGGGCCGACAGGAACAACAGGCCTGTCGCCGTCATCATGGCTGCTTTTTCGCCGATGAATTTGTGGCCAAAGCCGCAAATCAGCGCGCCCACGAGAGGGGCAAAGAGAAGGATGGTTTCCATGATGCTTTAGCCCTTCATCATATTGATGTCTTCCACCGCGATCGTGCCGCGGTTACGGAAGAAGCAGACGAGGATCGCCAGACCAATTGCGGCCTCGGCGGCGGCGACGGTCAGCACAAACAGGGTAAAGACCTGCCCCACCAGATCCCCGAGGAAACTGGAAAACGCCACAAGGTTGATATTCACCGCCAAGAGCATCAGCTCGATGCTCATCAACAGGATGATCACGTTCTTACGGTTCAAAAACAGCCCGAAGATGCCAATGACAAAAAGGGTCGCAGCCACAGTGAGATAATGTTCAATACCGATCATTGTTATAGCCCCTGCCCCGGTTTGACGTCCTTGAGTTCCATAGCCTTGGCCGGATCACGCGACATTTGCAGCATGACGTTCTGGCGTTTGACATCTTTACGATGGCGCAGGGTCAGTGTGATGGCGCCAATCATGGCGACCAGCAGGATCAGACCCGACAGCTGAAACAGCAGGAAGTATTGGTCATAGATGATAAGGCCAAGGGCCTCGGTGTTGTGCTGGTCCGTTGGGATCGGCTGCGCCAGTTGCGCGGCGGCACCATGCGCCGTCTCCCATGACCCAAAGGCCATGACAAATTGCATCAGGATAACCAGGCCAATCAGGAGGGCCAGCGGCATATACTGCGCCATCTCAGCCTTGAGAGCGGCGAAATCCACATCCAGCATCATCACCACAAACAGGAACAGGACCGCAACCGCGCCCACGTAGACGATGACCAGCAACATGGCGACGAATTCCGCCCCCAGCAGCACAAACAACCCGGCCGAAGAGATAAAGGCCAGGATCAGCCACAGCACCGAATGCACAGGCTGACGGCTGATGACCGTGAACAACCCGCCCGTGATGGCGCTGATGGCGAAGAGGTAGAAGGCAAAAACGCTCATGTCTCATCGTCCCTTTTGTCGCCCATGACCTCTTGCGCCAATTCCAGCGCCCGGTTCATGGCCGGAATGCCGGCAAAGACCGACATCTGTCCGATCGTCTCAACGATCTCTTGTTTCTTCGCACCCGCCTCAACGGCGTGGCGCACGGTTTGACGCAGGGCAGTGTCGGCCTGTGCGCCCTGGCATGTCAGCCCGGCCAGCGTCAGCAAAAGCCGGGTTTTGGCATCAAGACCATCCTTGTTGATGGTCTTGCCAAACATCATTTCCATCGCCTCTTTTGGCATCGTCGGCCAGAGGGCCTCGAACCCTTTCATGGTCATCGGATCCAGTCCGGCAGCCAGATCCGGGTTCATGGATTTGAACATGTCCTGATACTGCGCCTGGGCCTGTGCCATCATGGCCTCAAAGGGGTTCTTTGCATCGCTCATCTGTAGGGTGCATCCAGTTCTAGGTTGCGGGCAATTTCTGCTTCCCAACGGTCGCCGTTCGACAAGAGTTTTTCCTTGTCATAAAACAGCTCTTCGCGGTTTTCAGTTGCGAACTCAAAATTTGGGCCCTCAACAATGGCATCTACCGGGCAGGCTTCTTGGCAGAAACCGCAGTAGATGCATTTGGTCATGTCGAGGTCATAGCGCGTGGTCCGGCGGCTGCCATCTTCGCGGGGTTCCGCATCAATGGTGATCGCCTGTGCCGGACAAACCGCTTCACACAGTTTGCAGGCAATGCAGCGCTCTTCACCATTGGGATAACGCCGCAACGCGTGTTCACCGCGGAAACGGGGCGACAGAGGCCCCTTTTCATGCGGGTAGTTGATGGTGGCCTTGGGGGCAAAAAAGTATTTCATCCCCAGTTTAAAGCCGACCCAGAAATCCTGCAGCAGGAAGTATTTGGCGGCGCGAGTATAATCGATCTGGTTTGTCATGATCAGCCTCCCACGGTCCAGCGGGCAAAGATGCCCCAGAACCAGTCAAATTTTGCAGCAAAGGCGACAAAGACCACCCAGAACAGCGAGAAGGGCAAAAAGACCTTCCAGCCAAGGCGCATCAGCTGGTCGTAGCGGTAACGCGGGGTGATGGCTTTCACCATTGCAAAGAGGAAGAAGAAGAAGGCCATCTTGCCGACCATCCACAGCACGCCATCCGGCAGGCCGGGGATTGGCGACAGCCAGCCACCAAAGAACAACAGCGAGGTCAGCGCACACATCAGGAAGATCGAGATGTATTCACCGGCCATGAACAGCAGGAAGGGCGTTGCCGAATATTCGACCTGATAGCCAGCCACCAGTTCAGACTCCGCTTCGGGCAGGTCAAACGGGGGACGGTTGGTTTCCGCCAGACAGGAGATGAAGAACAGGAAGACCATCGGGAAATGCGGGATCCAGTACCAGTTCAACAGGCCCAGATCGCCATCCTGTGCACGGACGATATCGCCAAAATTCATACTGCCGGTCGAGATAATAACGCCGACGATGATCAGGCCAATCGAGACCTCATAAGAGATCATCTGCGCCGCAGAGCGCAGCGCCCCCAGGAAGGGGTATTTGGAGTTCGAAGCCCAGCCGCCCATGATGACGCCGTAAACCTCTAGCGAGGACACCGCAAAAACATAAAGGATGGCGACGTTGATGTTCGAGAGCACCCAGCCATCATTAAACGGGATCACAGCCCAGGCCACCATCGCCAGAACAAAGGAAGTAAGCGGCGCCATGATAAAGACGGTGCGATCAGCACCGGCCGGGATCACCACCTCTTTTACCACGTATTTCAGTGCATCCGCGACAGATTGCAGAATGCCAAAGACCCCAACAACATTGGGGCCACGGCGCATCTGCACAGCCGCCCAAATCTTGCGGTCCCCGTAAACGAGGAACAAAAGGGAGATCATAACAAATGCAACAACAGCAAGCACTTGCGCGAGTATCAGTACAGCAATGCCGCCTGGGGTGTTAAAGAATTCAGCCATAGGTCCTCACACCGTAGGTATTCCGTTTGCCTCGCAGTTTGCGACCACGACTTCAGCGTCGATGGTGCGCAATCCGCGCGGTAGGGAGGGCGATATCGTGTAGACAGCATCGGCTATCTGATTGCCACCCTCTTGTTTCATTTTTGTGCGCACATGACGCGCAAACCCGTATCCCCGGATCAGCGCATATTGTGCGGCCGCACATTCGGCATAGTCATCCACATCCGCCCCCGACCGGGCGCCAGACATGGCAACACGAAACTGCACCAGATCGCCTTCCAACAGACTGGTCTGCACCCCATTGTAGCCAGGGGAAAACCGGTCTGATGATCCGCCAGGAACCTGCGCACAGGCCCCCAACAGCAGAGACGATATGAGTGCCACGCGTTTCACTCAGCCGCAATCTTTTCGGCCCGACGGGCCTTTGCATTTGCCGACAGCTCAGCCATCAATTGTGATGCCCGCGCAATCGGGTTGGTCAGATAAAAATCATTTACTGCAGGCAAGAAAGCCGCCTTGCCCAAGGGGCCCAGCTCCAATGCTTCGCCTTTGTTCTCAACAACCTGATCGACGCGCGCCAGATGCGGCACCTGTGCCACCAGGGCCTGACGCAGCTGCGCCAGCGAGTCATAGCCGAGCGTCACATTCAGCTCAGCGCTCAGCGCCCGCAGGATGGCCCAGTTTTCCTTGGCCTCGCCAGGCGCAAACCCCGCCCGGAAGCTGAGCTGAGGGCGGCCTTCGGTATTGACGAACAATCCGTTTTCTTCGGTATAGGCAGCCCCTGGCAGGATCACATCAGCGCGATGCGCACCGCGATCGCCGTGGCTGCCCTGATAGATCACAAAGGCGTCGCCGCCGATTTCGACCTCATCCGCGCCCAAGTTATAAATCACCTCGGCGCCGTCGATGGCGGCCTCTAGGCCGCCTTCACAGACTGCACCGATATCCATCGCACCAACGCGCGAGGCGGCGGTGTGCAGCACCATCAGTTTCGAGCCGGTCTCGGCAGCATACTTCTGCGCATGGGCCAAAACGGCCAGGCCATCGGCCTCCCGCAGCGCGCCCTGCCCCAGAATGACCAGCGTTTCCTTGTCCAAAGCACCGGAATGGTCGCCCGCGTGCAACGCCTCCAATGCGGCACGATCCGTGCCGAGATGGGTATAGTCATAGGTGAGATCGACGGGCTGCCCAATCAGACCAATGTTGGCCCCATTGATCCAGGCCCGGCGCAGACGCGCGTTCAGCACGGGCGACTCGTTGCGCGGATCTGTTCCGATCAACATGATGGCCTTGGCACTGTCGATATCTTCGATTGTGGCTGTCCCGACATAGGCGGCACGGTTGCCCACGGGCAGACGCGCCTTATCAGTGCGACATTCAACCTGACCACCCTGGGCCTCAACCAACTGTTTCAGCGCAAATGCCGCCTCGACAGGCACCAGATCACCGATCAGCCCTGCGGTTTTTTTGCCCTTCATTGCAGTCGCCGCTGCAGTCAGAGCTTCAGGCCATGTGGCTGGCTTTAGTTTGCCATTGATGCGCACATAGGGGCGATCAAGGCGCTGGCGGCGCAGCCCGTCCCAGACAAAGCGGGTTTTGTCTGAAATCCATTCCTCATTCACGCCGTCATTGTTGCGTGGAAGAATGCGCATCACTTCACGGCCCTTGGTATCCACCCGGATATTGGCGCCTAGCGCATCCATCACATCGATGGTCTCGGTCTTGCTCAGCTCCCAGGGGCGGGCGCTAAAGGCATAGGGTTTTGAGGTCAGCGCGCCGACAGGGCAAAGGTCGATGATATTGCCCTGCAGGTTGCTGTCCAATGTCTCGTTCAGATAGCTGGTGATCTCAGCGTCTTCGCCACGTCCGATCTGGCCCATTTGCGAAATGCCCGCCACCTCGGAGGTGAAGCGCACGCAGCGGGTGCAGCTGATGCACCGGGTCATCGCCGTCGACACCAAGGGGCCGAGGTTCAGATCGTCCACCGCGCGCTTTGGCTCGCGAAAACGCGAGGCATCAATCCCATAGGCCATCGCCTGATCCTGAAGGTCGCATTCGCCGCCCTGGTCGCAGATAGGGCAGTCCAGCGGATGGTTGATCAGCATGAACTCCATCACGCCTTCGCGGGCCTTTTTGACCATGGGCGAATTGGTCTTTACCTTTGGCGCCTGCCCTTCGGGCCCCGGGCGCAGATCGCGCACCTGCATCGCACAGGAGGCGGCAGGTTTTGGCGGGCCACCAACGACTTCGACAAGGCACATGCGGCAATTGCCAGCAATGGACAGGCGCTCGTGATAGCAGAAACGAGGGATTTCCACCCCGGCCTCTTCACAGGCCTGGATCAGGGTCATCGCCCCATCCACCTCAATCTCGGTTCCGTCAATGTTGATCTTGCGGAGGTCAGACATGGTCTATTTCGCCCTCAGTAACACGCCGATCGCGCTGTTTTTTTTGATTTCCGCACGACCAAACGCGCAGAATGTTTCTGGATCTTGATAGGAGATGCCGCTCGCGATGAGCTGGCGTTCCCCCCTGGCCCGCATCCGGGCCTTTTCAACGTCGGACTGGATATAGGCCCGAATTTCGCTATCCGCATAGCCAAGTGCGTTTGCACGCGACCGCAGCCGCCGCAGCTCTCCCACGCCTTTTAGAAACCGGGCCGCAAGGCTGTCACAATGGTCCGCAATCTCTTTGGCCATGGCGACCGCAAACAGCGGCTCTTCGATTTCAGGCACCTCGCGCAACGAGGGCTTAGCTGCAGCCGCAGACAAAGGAAGGAGCAAGGCTGCAGCCAGAAAGGCAATCCACGCGTTTTTCATCGGTCTCTCCTGAGGTTTGGAGAGGCCAGAACAGCCCAAGGTCACAGTGTTATGCAATAACGACTGCGCCCATGGGCCGGGATATGCCAAAATTGCGCTCACGGATTACATGTTCCCTTAAGCACCAGAGTGTCCTCATCCAGTGGCAGTGGGGTCGCAGCGTTTTCGATATCGATGGCCCAGTCGATTTTGGACGAGCCGTAGTTTGCGATACAGTATTTGGTCCCGGCATAGCGGACTGCCTCGCGCGCGCCATCGATTGAGGATCGCGCATCATAGACATGTGCCTCAAAGAGCGCCCGCGAGACCTTTTTGTCGACAGCAGATGCATCGGTGCGAAACGGCACGCCGTCAAAAACCGGCAGGTCTTTGCGGCTTTCGCCACAGCCTGCCAAAACGCCTGCACATGCAACGGCAAGCGCTGTCATTTTAAGATTTTCTCGCGTCATTTTTCCACGAAACTGCATCATTTCGCGGCCATCCCGCTTGTACGGCCGGTTTTTTGCGCCTTGATACGGTCTTCGATTTCCTCGCGGAAGTTGCGGATAAGACCCTGAATGGGCCAGGCTGCCGCATCGCCCAAGGCGCAGATGGTATGGCCTTCGACCTGTTTGGTCACATCCCACAGCATATCGATCTCTTCCAGATCCGCCTCGCCCCTGACCAGGCGCTCCATCACGCGCATCATCCAGCCGGTTCCTTCACGGCAGGGCGTACATTGGCCACAGCTCTCGTGTTTGTAGAACTTGGCCAGGCGCCAGATCGCCTTGATGATATCGGTTTGTTTGTCCATCACGATTACCGCTGCGGTCCCGAGGCCAGAGCCCAGCTCGCCGCGCAGGTAGTCGAAATCCATAATCGCATCGCGCATGTTCTCGCCGCGCACACAGGGCACAGACGAGCCACCGGGGATCACCGCCAGCAGGTTATCCCAGCCGCCGCGAATGCCACCGCAGTGTTTTTCGATCAGCTCTTCAAACGAGATGCTCATCGCTTCTTCAACCACGCAGGGGTTGTTGACGTGGCCTGAAATAGCGAACAGTTTGGTGCCCGCATTGTTGGGGCGACCAAAGCCTGCAAACCAGTCAGCACCGCGGCGCAGGATGGTCGGCACAACGGCGATGGATTCCACGTTGTTCACGGTTGTCGGGCAACCATAAAGGCCGGCGCCCGCCGGGAATGGCGGCTTCATCCGGGGCATGCCCTTTTTGCCCTCAAGGCTTTCGAGCAGAGCTGTTTCTTCGCCACAGATATAGGCACCGGCGCCGTGATGCAGAAAGACGTCAAAATCCCAGCCGGAGCCGGCGGCGTTCTTGCCCAGCAGGCCCTTGTCATAGCATTCGTCGATGGCCGCCTGCAGCGCCTCGCGTTCGCGGATATATTCGCCGCGCAGATAGATGTAGCAGGTATGCGCCTGCATCGCGAAACTGGCGATCAGCGCGCCCTCGATCAATGTGTGCGGATCATGACGCATGATTTCGCGGTCTTTACAGGTGCCCGGCTCGGATTCATCGGCATTGATCACCAGATACGAGGGGCGTCCATCGCTCTCTTTCGGCATGAACGACCATTTGAGGCCGGTGGGGAAACCCGCACCACCCCGGCCACGCAGGCCAGAATCCTTCATGGTCTGGATGATCCAGTCGCGACCCTTGGTGATGAGCCCCGAGGTACCATCCCAATGGCCGCGCATTTGAGCACCCTTCAGGGTGCGCTCATGCATACCGTATAGGTTGGTAAAGATCCGGTCCTGGTCCTTCAGCATGTCTGCCTACCCTTGGTTTTCATTTTTACTGGCCTGACGCATGCGCCAGAGTTGCATTATGTTGACCGCTGCATAGATCAGCCCCGCAAGCGCGGCAAAATCAAACAGAAGCGCATAGCGGCCGGGCAAATTGATTGCCGGGCCAATGATCATCGTCAGGGCCAACCAGGCCAGCATGGTTCCGGCAATCACCAATGAGATGTGCCGCCCCTTTGCTGCGATTGCCCTATCCAGATCCGCGCTCATTCAAGTCCTCAAGTCAGTCCCTGCCCGGCTACAATAGCGCGGACAACGGTGGTTATTAATCGTCGTAGCGGCCGTCTTTTTTGGCCTTCTTGGCAAAGTCTGTCTCGTCCCCGACAGCCAGTTTGGCCGCTTGCTCGATCCAGCCGTCCCGCTTGATACGCCCCTTAAAGGTCAGGCGGCTATCGACCCAGGCAACTTCGGCGTCGCCCCAGACTGCGATCTGGTCAAAGTGGAAAAAGCCCAGACCGTTCAGGGTCTGCTCCAGCTTTGGACCAACGCCCTTCAGCAGTTTCAGATCATCCGGCAGGCCACCGCGCGCCTCTTTCAGCACCTCTGGTGCAGCCTCAGCCACATCCGCGACTGGTGCGGCTTTTTCAGCATCGGGTTCAGCATCGGGTTTTGCCGGTGCTGCCTTTGCTGGCGCTTTTGCGGCAGTGGCTTTCTTCGCTGGCGCTTTTGGGGCTGGAGCTTTGGGGGCCGGAGCTGCCTTTTTGGCGTCTTCGGCCTGTTTCGCTGCCGGTTTGGGCGCATCAGGTGCCTTTGGGGGCTGAGACGCTGCTGCGCGTCCCGCAACCACACCATCTTTGCCGATCCAAGGCGTCAACAGAGGCACTTCATCGCCCTGAATACGCTTGACGCTGTCACCAATATCCGTCGCAAACTGCGCCGAGGCATTATACTGCGGCTTGCCGCTGTCGTATTCCGTGAGCGACGTCAGCCCCGATTTGGGCTCGGCGGCGTAGCGACCATTTTGTGGCCCCGGAACAACGGCTTTACCCGCAGCAAGATCGTCAAGCATCTGGGCAAAGCCCACAGCGGTCAGATCCTCAAAATAGTCTTTGCCAATTTGCGCCATCGGAGCATTTGTACAGGCGCCAAGACATTCGACCTCTTCCCAGGTGAACTTTCCATCTGGCGACAGGGTAAAGGGCTTGGCTGCGATTTTGTCCTGGCAAACTGCGATCAGATCTTCGGCACCGCAAATCATGCACGACAGCGTGCCACAGACCTGAACATGCGCCACAGAGCCAGTCGGCTGCATCTGGAACATAAAGTAGAACGAGGTCACCTCGAGCACGCGAATATAGGCCATGTCCAGCATGTCTGCGATATATTCAATCGCCGGTTTGCTGACCCAGCCTTCCTGTTCCTGCGCACGCCACAACAGCGGGATCACCGCCGAGGCCTGGCGGCCTTCGGGGAATTTGGTCAGTTGCGCCTCGGCCCATGTCTGGTTCGCAGGCGTGAAAGCAAAGCTTTCCGGTTGTTCGGAATGAAGGCGACGAAGCATTAGCGGTCAATCTCTCCAAATACGACGTCCATGGTGCCGATGATGGCAGCGACGTCAGCCAGCTGGTGGCCTTTTGCAACGTGGTCCATGGCCTGAAGATGCAGGAACCCAGGGGCGCGGATCTTGCTGCGGTAGGGTTTGTTGGACCCGTCCGCCACCAGATAGACGCCAAATTCCCCCTTGGGAGCCTCAACGGCGGCGTAGACCTCACCGGCGGGCACATGAAAGCCTTCGGTGTAAAGTTTAAAGTGGTGGATCAGGCTTTCCATCGAGGTCTTCATATCACCGCGTTTTGGCGGGCTCAGCTTACCGCGGGTCATCACATCACCAGTGGCTTCGCGCAGCTTGGCGATGGCCTGACGGATGATCGACAGCGACTGGCGCATCTCTTCCATCCGCACCAGATAGCGGTCATAGCAGTCGCCGTTCTTGCCAACAGGGATCTGAAACTCGAACTCATCATAACATTCATAGGGCTGCGCACGGCGCAGATCCCAGGCCATGCCAGAGCCCCGCACCATGACACCAGAGAAGCCATAATCCAGGATCTCTTGCTCGGACACGACGCCAATGTCGCAGTTACGCTGCTTGAAAATGCGGTTTTCAGTCAGCAACCCGTCAATATCCGCAAGCACCCTGGGGAATTCCATCGCCCAGAGATCGATATCATCCAGCAGATCGTCAGGAATGTCCTGATGCACCCCGCCAGGGCGGAAATAGGCCGCGTGCAGACGGGCGCCACAGGCGCGCTCATAAAAGCACATCAGCTTTTCGCGTTCTTCAAAGCCCCAGAGCGGCGGCGTCAGCGCGCCCACATCCATGGCCTGCGTGGTGACATTCAGCAGGTGGTTCAGAATACGGCCGATCTCGGAATACAGCACCCGGATGAGAGAGCCACGACGGGGCACCTCAACGCCGGTGAGCTTTTCAATGGCGAGACACCAGGCGTGTTCCTGGTTCATCGGCGCCACATAGTCGAGCCGGTCAAAATAGGGCAGGTTCTGCAGATAGGTGCGGCTTTCCATCAGCTTTTCGGTGCCACGGTGCAGCAGGCCGATGTGCGGGTCACACCGTTCAACAATCTCGCCGTCGAGCTCCAGAACCAGGCGCAAAACGCCGTGTGCCGCCGGGTGCTGCGGGCCAAAGTTGATGTTAAAGTTACGGATTTTCTGTTCGCCGGTTACCGCGTCGTCAAATTTTGAACCGTCCATCATTTCGTCCCCTCTTTTTCATCGCCGGGAAGGATGTATTCGGCCCCCTCCCATGGAGACATGAAGTCAAACTGACGGTACTCCTGCACCAGGTTCACCGGCTCATAGACAACGCGCTTTTCGGCCTCGTCGTAACGCACTTCGGTGTAGCCTGTGGTCGGAAAGTCCTTGCGCAGCGGATAGCCGCGAAAGCCATAATCGGTGAGAATACGGCGCAGATCCGGGTGTCCGGAAAACAGGATGCCGAACATGTCAAAGATTTCGCGCTCAAACCAGTTGGCCGAAGGGTGCACATCGACGATCGAGGGCACCATATCGTCTTCGCGAATAGACACCCGCAGGCGGATGCGATGGTTTCGAAACATCGACAGGAAGTGGTAAACTACGTCAAACCGTTTACCACGTTCGGGATAGTCCACCGCAGTGATATCCACCAGCGAGGAGAACTTGCAGTTACTGTCGGCCCGCAGAAATTCAACCAGACCAGTAATATTGGCCGGGGCCACATCAACGGTCAGCTCATCAAAGGCGATAGCCCAAGACAAAACACAGTCCGGGCGTTTGGCTGCGATCTGAGTGCCAAGTTCTTGCAATGCTTCAGTCATTTATGTCTCTCCAGCCAGATCGCTTAGCGCACCAGGGTGCCGGTACGGCGGATTTTGCGCTGCAGCTGCATCAGCCCATAGAGCAGAGCTTCAGCTGTGGGCGGGCAGCCCGGCACATAGATATCCACCGGAACAATGCGGTCACAGCCACGTACAACCGAATAGCTATAGTGATAGTAGCCACCGCCATTGGCGCAGGAGCCCATCGAGATCACATAGCGCGGCTCGGGCATCTGGTCGTAGACCTTGCGCAGGGCTGGCGCCATTTTATTGGTCAAAGTCCCCGCAACAATCATCACATCCGACTGACGCGGTGAGGCACGCGGTGCGATACCAAACCGTTCGGCATCGTAGCGCGGCATCGAGGTATGCATCATTTCAACCGCGCAGCAGGCCAGACCAAAGGTCATCCAGTGCAGACTGCCAGTACGGGCCCAGTTGATGATGTCTTCACTTGAGGTGAGCAGAAACCCTTTATCCTGCAGCTCAGCATTCAGGGCCTGGGTGGCAACCTCTTTGTCGATCCCAGCGGTGTTGGCTCCGGTCATCACTCCCATTCCAGAGCTCCCTTTTTCCACTCATAGGCAAAGCCAATGGTCAGAACTGCGAGAAAGACCATCATCGACCAAAAGCCAGTGTCGCTCATATCCTTGAAGCCAACGGCCCAGGGAAAGAGAAAGGCAATTTCCAGATCAAAAATGATGAAAAGAATCGACACCAGGTAGAACCGCACATCGAATTTCATACGGGCGTCATCAAAGGCATTGAAACCGCACTCATAGGCGCTGACTTTTTCTGGGTCCGGATTGCGAACGCCCAGCACAAGCGCCGCCAATATAAGAACAATTCCCAGGCCGATCGCGACGACCAGAAACACCATAATCGGGAGATATTCCCGCAACATCTCTTCCACGAGTGGCTCCTTTCCGAGCGCGCGGATTCTCGCGCGCCGTCAATTGGCGTGTTGACTTGCGCATGTGTCTACTCCTGCCCCCCCCTATCGTCAACCAAACCAATGGCTAAGAAAGAGGCTTTCTGCACAAGTCGCGACCCTGCGGCATCACTTCACGCCATTTGGACCGGGAGGAGTTAATTTCTTATTATTTCCATAAGGAAAGGCGCCACGTATTTTCGTGGCGCCTTGTTAAAATAGCATAAAAACAGACATGCAAAATATTGGTTAATTCAGCCCTGCCAACGCGGCTTTCGCTTGGCAAAGAACGCACCGATTCCTTCCGGAGCCTCGTCACCTTCCCAGCAATCAACCAGAGCCTGAATGGTCATGTCGATCACCGCATCATCCAGACGGGGCCCCAGATCGCGGGTCAGTTTTTTGGCAGCAGCAACGGCGCGCGGCGCGCAGCTCAGGTAGGGTACGACCTCGGCTTCGACTGCCGCCGCCAGATCCTCGGCCGGCACGCATTTGGCCAGAAGGCCCAGCTCGACCGCTTCAGCCGCCCCAAAGAGGCGCGCTGACATGAACACCCGCCGCGCACGGGATTCCCCCATGCGGGCGACCACATAGGGGCCAATGGTCGCCGGGATCAAACCCAGCCTGGTTTCTGTCAGCCCCATTTTCAGATGATCGGCGCCGATGGCTACGTCGCAGACCGATGCCAGGCCAACGCCGCCACCAAAGGCATTGCCCTGGATGGCGCCAATCAGCGGCTTTGGCAGGGTGTTGAGCAGCATCAGGGCTTCGGCCAGCACCCGTGCCTCGGCGCCACGTGTGGCGCTGTCGGCACCCATCTGCTTTTGCATCCAGGTGAGATCGCCACCCGCACAAAAACTTTTGCCCGCGCCAGTCAGCACCACCACGCGCACGTCATCATCTGCTGCCAGCTGCTTTGCCGCCTGTTTCAGCTCCACAAGCATCTCGCCAGGCATGGCATTGTGCTTTTCAGGGCGATTCAACCGCAGGGTGGCAACACCGCGGGCGTCGGTTTCAATCTCGATCATTTCAAACATCTCTGCTCTCCCAATTCCGCCAGACCTCTCCGGGTCCAGCTCAGTGACGCGGCCACACCAAAGGAGCGGCCCCGCGCCGGATTTGTCTCAGCCGCGCATCGCCCTGGCCATCTCTGCAGCCCGGCCCAAAACCGCGCGATCCAGCCCGGTCTCATAGCCAAGAGCGGTCAGGTGGTCATGCACCGCTTCGGTCGCAACATTGCCTGCCGCTCCCGGTGCGTAGGGGCAGCCGCCCAAGCCACCAACAGCCGCATCAAAAACGCGCACGCCCTGCTGCAGCGAGGCCTCAATGTTGACCAGCGCCCGCCCGGCCGTGTCATGATAGTGGCCGGCCAGTTGCGCAACCGGCACCCGTTTCGTTACGGCAGATAGCATTTTGCTGATCGTTTCGGGCCTTCCCTGCCCAATGGTGTCGCCAAGAGAGACCTCATAGCAGCCCATAAGGTGCAGCGTTTCCGCCACCAACGCCACCTGCTCGGGATCAGTCGCCCCATCAAAGGGACAGTCAGTCACGCAGGAGACATAGCCACGCACCGGCAGATTGATCACAGCTGCCGCCTGCAGGATTGGTTTGAACCGCTCGATGCTTTCAGCAATGCTTGCGTTGATGTTCGCCTTGGAAAACCCTTCCGAGGCGGAGGCAAAGATCGCGATTTCATCCGCTTTGGCGGCAACCGCGTCGCTATAGCCGCGCATATTTGGTGTCAGGGCCGCATAGGACACACCCGCAGCCCGGGTGATCCCTGCCAGAACCTCGGCGCTGCCCGCCATCTGAGGCACCCATTTGGGGGACACAAAACTGGCCACCTCGATGCGGCGAAACCCCGCTTGCGACAGGCAATCCACCAGAGCGATCTTCTCTGTGACCGGGATTTCACGCGTCTCGTTTTGCAGCCCGTCACGCGGACCCATCTCAAAGATCTCAACAGCCTGTGTCATGCCCCTGCCCTCTCTTTCATCTTGCCCTAAATACCTAAATTGACCAGCGCGCCCTGCAAGGCGCGCCGCTCAGTCAGAACCGCTACACCTCTTCCAGGCGGACAAGGGCCGCACCGGCCTCTACCTGATCGCCGTCAGCGGCCAGCACCTCGGCCACTACACCGTCGCGCGCGGCGAGCAGTGCGTGTTCCATCTTCATCGCTTCCAGAATTGCAAGACGGTCGCCCTCTTTCACCGCATCCCCAGCTTTGGCAAAGACTGCCTTCACCAGGCCCGGCATTGGCGCCAGAATGACGTTCAGATCACCCCCCGCTGTGGCGTCCCGGTCAAGCGGATCTACCAGCTCAAAGCCCAGGCCATAATCATCATAGACGGTGATGCTACTGCCCGCTTGCGACACTGTGGGCAGGCTATGGCCGCCCAGATCCCAGGCTCCACCAATGCGATTGGCAACGACTTCAACCTCGCCAATGGTCCAGATCTGGCGATCCGGGCCATCAACCTCAACCATGGCTTCAAAAACTTCGTCCTGATGCTGCAAATGCACCGAGCGATGCAGATCGGCCCAAAGGGTAAAGCCAGTGTCCCAGCCCGCCTTGATGAGATCCAGCGCCTGCATGGCAGCGGCAACTCTGTGGTGGGGCTGCACCTCGGGGGCTGCGACCAAAGCGTCCAGATCGCGGGCAATCAGCCCTGTGTCCACCGTGCCTTTGGCAAAGCCCTCATGGGCTGCAAGCGCCCCAAGGAAGGCCAGGTTGGTGACGGTGCCGCCTACCTGGGTGGCGGCAAGCGCCTGTGAAAGCCGTGACAGCGCGATCTCACGGGTTGGGCCATGCACGATCACCTTGGAGATCATCGGATCATACCAGGGGCTGATGGTGTCGCCAGCGCGCACACCACTGTCGGCGCGACAGGTGGCCGGGAACTGCAGATGGGTCAGCGTACCGGTGGCGGGCAAAAAGCCCTTTGGCACATCTTCGGCATAGAGCCGCGCTTCAAAGGCATGCCCTGTGATGCTGAGGTCGTCTTGCTGGGCTGGCAGGCTCTCACCCGAGGCAACCCGCAGCTGCCATTCGACCAGATCAACGCCGGTGATCAGCTCAGTAACAGGGTGCTCCACCTGCAGGCGGGTGTTCATTTCCATGAACCAAAAACCATCCGCGCGCAGACCGTTGGTGCCGTCTACAATGAATTCGACCGTGCCTGCCCCTTTGTAGCCGATGGCCTCGGCGGCGCGCACGCCAGCCTCGCCCATAGCCTGGCGCATCTCCTGCGTCATGCCAGGTGCTGGCGCCTCTTCGATCACCTTTTGGTGACGGCGCTGCAACGAGCAGTCGCGTTCAAACAGATGCACGGCATTGCT
Source organism: Phaeobacter sp. SH40 (assembly GCA_965641885.1). Taxonomy (GTDB): domain Bacteria; phylum Pseudomonadota; class Alphaproteobacteria; order Rhodobacterales; family Rhodobacteraceae; genus Pseudophaeobacter. The sequence continues at coordinate 2,940,268 of OZ282574.1, forward strand.
GCCATCACCAAAGACCTGGATCTCGATATGGCGGGGTTGCTGGATGTATTTTTCGATCAGGACATCCGCATTGCCAAAAGAAGTAGTGGCTTCGCTTTGTGCACTGGCAAGCGCCTCGGTGAAATCTTCGGACCGCTCAACCAAACGCATACCCTTGCCACCGCCACCGGCCACCGCCTTGATCAGCACAGGATAGCCAATGGCATCAGCTGCGCCCCACAAATGGTCGCTGTCCTGGTTGGCGCCGTGATAGCCGGGCACCACTGGCACACCGGCAGCCTCCATCAGGACCTTGGCGGCGTCCTTGAGGCCCATCTTGCGGATCGCATCAGCCGAAGGGCCGATAAAAACAAGCCCAGCCGCCTCAACCGCATCAACAAATTCCGGGTTTTCGGACAAAAAGCCATAGCCGGGGTGGATCGCCTGCGCGCCGCTTTGCTTGGCCACGGCAATGATCTCATCGCCCAAAAGATAGCTATCTGCCGGCGCTGGACCATGGCCAATAGGATAGGCCTCATCGGCCATGGAGACATGTTTGGCGCGCAGGTCAGCGTTTGAGTACACCGCAACAGTTTTTACACCCAAAACACGGGCAGTTTCCATCACACGGCAAGCAATCTCGCCCCGGTTGGCAATCAGGATTTTATCAAACATGGGCATGGTCCTTTGTCTGGAACGTCGGACCGAGGGCGCTGCCCCCGGACCCCCGAGGTATTTTAGGCAAGATGAAAGGGCGGGTGTTACATGCGAAAGACGCCAAAGCGGGTCTCCTCGATCGGAGCGTTCAGAGCAGCCCGGAGAGACAGGGCCAGCACATCACGGCTTTTGCGCGGATCAATGATGCCATCATCCCAGAGGCGTGCCGAAGCATAGAGAGGGTGGCTTTGCTCTTCGAACATATCGATGGTGGGCTGCTTGAACTGGGCTTCTTCTTCAGCCGACCAGCTGCCGCCTTGGCGTTCAATGGCGTCACGTTTCACCGTGGCCAGTACGCCTGCGGCCTGCTCACCGCCCATAACCGAGATCCGGCTGTTGGGCCAGGACCACAGGAAACGCGGCTGATAGGCGCGTCCGGCCATGCCGTAGTTGCCCGCCCCAAAGGAGCCGCCCACCAGCATGGTGATCTTTGGCACATTGGTCGAGGCCACTGCTGTGACCATCTTGGCACCGTGACGCGCGATGCCCTCGTTCTCATATTTGCGCCCCACCATAAAGCCGGTGATGTTTTGCAAAAACACCAGCGGGATTTTGCGCTGCGAGCATAGTTCGACAAAATGCGCGCCCTTTTGGGCCGCCTCAGAAAACAACACACCGTTGTTGGCGACAATGCCGACGGGGCAGCCTTTGACATGGGCAAAGCCGGTGACAAGCGTCTCGCCGTAACGCGGCTTGAACTCATCAAAGCGCGAGCCATCCACCAGACGCGCAATCACTTCGCGAATGTCATAGGGCGTGCGCAGATCGCCGGGTACAACGCCAAGGATCTCTTCGGGGTCATAGGCGGGCTCTTCGGGAGAGGCCCAGTTCACCGTCTGTGGTTTGATGATATTGAGCGACTGCACCGCACGCCGGGCCAGAGCCAGCGCATGGGTGTCGTCTTCGGCAAGGTAATCCGCCACACCGGAGAGACGCGTATGCACATCTCCGCCACCCAGATCCTCGGCCGAGACCACCTCACCGGTGGCCGCCTTGACCAGCGGCGGGCCGGCCAGAAAGATGGTGCCCTGTTCTTTGACGATAATCGTGACATCAGACATCGCCGGCACATAGGCGCCGCCAGCGGTGCAGCTGCCCATGACAACGGCGATCTGCGGGATGCCCTTGGCAGACATCCGCGCCTGATTATAGAAGATACGGCCAAAGTGGTCGCGGTCCGGAAAGACCTCATCCTGTTGCGGCAGGTTGGCGCCACCAGAGTCCACCAGATAGATACAAGGCAGGCGGTTCTCTTCGGCAATCTCTTGTGCGCGCAGGTGTTTTTTCACCGTCATCGGGAAATAGGTGCCGCCCTTTACGGTCGCATCATTGCAGACCACCATGACCTCTTGGCCATGTACGCGGCCAATGCCAGCAATCACTCCGGCGGCAGGTGCCGCGCCGTCATACATATTATGGGCTGCTGTCGCGCCGACCTCGAGGAAGGGTGAACCCGGATCCAGCAGGTTTGCCACCCGGCGGCGCGGCAGCATTTTGCCACGGCTCTCGTGACGAGCGCGGGACTTTTCACCGCCACCCAGGCGCGCGGCCTCTGCAACTGCAGAGATCTGCGCCAGAGCCTCGTGATGGGCAGCCTGGTTCGCCTTAAAGCCTTCGGAAGAGGGCATCGCCTTGGATTTGAGTTTCATGAGGAAGACTCCTGTTTCAGTTCTGCGCTTTCCAGAGCGGCGCGTGCTTTCAACTCTTTGCGGATCACCTTGCCGGTCACTGTCATCGGCAGGGCCTCAACAAAGGAAATTTCTCGAGGGTAGGAATACTGGGCAAGCCGGTCTTTGACATGGGACTGTAGCTCTTTTGCGCTTACCTCACAGCCTGGCTTTACAACCACATAGGCCTTGACGATTTCTGTGCGCAATGGATCCGGTTTACCAACAACGCCGACGGTTGCGACCGCAGGGTGCGTCATCAGGCAGTCCTCGATCTCGGCAGGCCCGATGCGATAGCCCGCTGAGGTAATCACGTCATCCTCACGGCCAACAAAGCGCAGAAAGTCGCCCTCCCAGATGCCGCGATCACCGGTGACCAGCCAGTCACCGCGGAACTTGGCCTCGGTCTCTTTGGGACGCCTCCAGTATTCCAGCATCATCGAGGCTGAGCCACGCCGCACGGCGACATCGCCCTCCGCATCGGTGGGATGACCCTCGCCATCAATCACCGCCACGTCATGTCCCGGCACTGCCTTGCCAATGCAGCCAGGGCGCGGCGCGTAGTCAGCACCACAGGATGAGGCCACCATGTTGCATTCGGTCTGGCCGTAAAATTCGTTGATGGTCACACCAAAGCTCGCCTGGCCCCAAGCGAGCATCTCTGCGCCCAGGGGCTCTCCGCCAGAGGCAACCGAGCGCAGACCGTCGAGCCCCTGCCCCGCCGCTTTCAACATGCGCAGGGCTGTCGGGGGAAAGAACACATTGCGCACACTCCCGCGCCGCACCAGATCGGCGCAGGCCTCAGGAGTGAATTTATCCAGCCGTGCCGCCACAACAGGCACGCCCAGCGCAAGGCCCGGCATAAGCACATCAAACAGCCCGCCAATCCAGGCCCAGTCAGCCGGCGTCCAGAGACAATCTCCCGGCTGACCCAGATGATCATGGCTGATCGCCACCCCCGGCAGATGGCCCGTCAGCGCCCGGTGTGCATGCAGCGCGCCCTTGGGGCTGCCAGTGGTGCCGGAGGTATAGATCAGAATGGCAGGCGTGTCCGGCGTGGTCTCAGCAATGGGCACCGCCTCGCCGCCGGGCAAGGGCACCTGGTCCACCATCACAGCCTCGGCCAGATCTCCCAGCAGATCGGCGCCTTCCGGGTCGGTCAGCACAAAGACCACTCCAGCATCCCCTGCCCGTGAGGCCAGCGCGTCGCGTTTGAACAGCTTGAACAGGGGCACCGAGATCGCCCCCAGCTTCCAGATCGCCAGATGCGCCGCCGCACACCAGGGCGACTGGCTGAGCAACACCCCAACCCGGTCGCCTGCTATGATCCGTGTCCTGAGGTAGCGCGCCAGCCCATCGACCATCTCAGCCAAAGCGCCATGGCTGATGTCGCGCCGCGCCGCGCCGGTCAGATCAATGATCGCCAGCGTGTCTGCGGCATGATCCATCGCCTGGGCCGCCATGTTCAGACGCGCGGGCAGTTGCCACGATCCATCCGACGCCAGACCGGGGAGAGTATTCAAAGGAAGTGACATCGATCAGATATTCCCAAAACGCATAGCAGGTATGATTTTTTCCCCTGACTTTCCAAGGGGAAAGCAGAAAACAGATTGATCCAGATCAGAGACGTTGACTGGATTTGAGCGCAGAGAGGCAGAGTAAATACAAGAAAAGGGATCCCCCTCATGAAACGCACAGTTTCCGCTTTGGCCATGCTCACCGCTTGTGTCACGCTTGCCGCTCCAGCCCTCGCGCAGTCGCAGGGAGACTGGACCCTTGGTGCCGGTATCATCAACGTCAACCCCAAGTCCGACAACGGCACTTTGGCTGGCGCCCCCGCCACCCTTTCGGATGACACCCAGATCTCTTTGACCGTCGAATATTTTATCCGCGACAACATCGGGATCGAGCTGCTGGCCGCCACACCCTTTGAGCATGACATCAACATCGGAGGTGCTTTTGCCGGGACCGCCAAACAGCTGCCCCCCACCCTTTCGGTTAACTATCACTTCCCCACCAAGGGCAAAATCAAGCCCTTCCTGGGCGCTGGTATCAACTACACCACCTTCTTTGAGGAAGCCTCTGGTCTGGGTACCCTCAAGCTTGACGATAGCTGGGGCTTTGCCATTCAGGCTGGTGCCGACTGGCAGGTCTCTGACAATGGCGCGCTGCGTCTGAATGTGCGCTACATGGATATCGAATCCGACGCCTACCTGAACGGCGCCTCGATCGGCAAAGCCGAAATCGACCCGGTCACCATTGGCGTCAGCTACGTGCACAGATTCTGATCCTTTGATCTGACATCTTTTGGCAAGCCCACCCTAGGCTTGCCGTCCCAATCAAAGCCCCCTTGCTCAGCCGTGAACAGGGGGCTTTTTTGTGCCTACATAGTGCCCATCAGCTCACGGCCGATCAGCATGCGGCGGATCTCGGAGGTGCCGGCGCCAATTTCCATCAGCTTGGCATCGCGGAAGATACGGCCAACCGGATTATCGGACAGATAGCCCGCACCGCCCAGCGCCTGCACGGCCTGATGCGACTGCACCATGGCCTGCTCTGAGGCATAGAGACAGCAGGCTGCCGCATCCTGGCGGGTCACGGTGCCTTTGTCGCAGGCCTTTGCCACCTCATAGATATAAGCCCGCGCCGAGTTCATCGCGGTATACATATCGGCAATCTTGGCCTGCATCAGCTGGAAGTTTCCGATGGGCTGACCAAACTGTTTGCGCTCTTTCAGATAGGGCATCATCTCGTCCATGCAGGCGGCCATGATCCCTGTGCCGATGCCCGCAAGCACCACACGTTCATAGTCCAGCCCTGACATCAGAACCCGGACGCCCTTGCCTTCTTCGCCCAGCACGTTTTCAAACGGCACTTCGCAGTCGTCAAAGATCAGCTCGGCCGTGTTGGAGCCACGCATGCCCAGCTTGTCAAAATGCGGCGAGGTCGAAAAACCCTTGAAAGACTTTTCAATGATAAAGGCGGTGATGCCTTTGGAGCCGGCATCCGGATCCGTCTTGGCATAGACCACCAGCGTGTCGGCATCGGGGCCATTGGTGATCCAGTATTTGTTGCCGTTCAGGCGGTAGTGATCGTTGCGCTTTTCAGCCCGCAAGGACATCGAGACCACATCAGAGCCAGCCCCGGCTTCGGACATCGCAAGCGCGCCGACATGGTCGCCAGAGACCAGACCCGGCAGGTATTTGGCTTTTTGCTCGGCGCTACCGTTCAGTTTGATCTGATTGACGCAGAGGTTGGAGTGCGCACCATAAGACAGCGAGACCGAGGCACTGGCTCGCGCCACTTCTTCTACCGCGACCGTATGGGCCAGGTAGGACATGCCTGCGCCGCCAAACTCTTCGGAGACCGTGATGCCAAGCAGGCCGAGGTCGCCCATCTCTTTCCACAGCTCTGGTGGAAATTCGTTTTTCTGGTCAATCCCCTGCGCCATAGGCCTGACGCGATCCTGCGCCCAGCGGTGCACCATATCGCGAAGCGCGTTCACTTCATCACCAAGATCGAATTGCATGCTTGCGTTGAACATTGCGCGCTCCTTTTTCCGAGTTATCTGTAAAATTATCTGAACACTTGTTCATTTCATACGATGCAAGGTCGATTCGGGTCAATCCCCTGCGCCAAATCTTGCGACAGCATTCCCATGCGCCCCGGCAAAAAGGCGCCTGATATCGTCGCGCGCAGCGAGCCTCCACGCACAGGAAAGGGCGGCAAACAAAAAGAGGCCTCCGGTCAGGAAGCCTCTGAATATCAGTATAAATCTGCCTGCATCTGCTAGGGAGCCTGATACACCGCCGCCACCTCGGCGCGGATGATGCGGGCAATCTGGGCGCAATCCGCCACACTAAAGGTCAGCGGCACCCGCATATCGACAATCCCCGCAAGAATGCGATCACTCTTGGGCAGGCTTTGCGGCGCAGCGTAGCGCCAGCTGTCATAGCGCGAGGTAAAGGCAACGGGTTCTGGCGTGCCAAACCATTTCAGCTCAACCCCGCGCGCGCCACAGCGCGCAATCACCGCCTGCAGGTCCTGCGCCGACCAGTCGAGCAGCAGAAACTGGATGGAAGAGCCAACATAGCTTTCGGCCTCGGGGCGCTCCACCAGGGTAAGACCAGGCAGGTCGCGCAGCCCGGCCTCAATCACCTGGTAGCGCTCATTCCAGCGGGCCACCTGGGCGTCCAGATCGCGCAGTTGCGGCCGCAGAATGGCGGCACGTAGATTGTCCATGCGGCCAGAAATATTCGGGGTCTCATATTTCACCGTCTCGAACACCTCAGGGGCCGGCGCCGCCAGATGGCGTTCATACAGCATATAAGACCCCGACAGCATAATGGCACGCGCTGCCACCTCGGCGTCATCGGTGACAAACAGCCCGCCCTCGCCGGAATTCACATGTTTGTAGGTCTGGCAGGAGTAACAGCCCACGGCCCCCTGCCGCCCCGAGGCCACGCCATTCCAGGCCGCCCCCATGGTATGGGCGCAGTCCTCGATCACGACTATCCCGGCCGCGTCGCAGATCTGCATCAGACGGTCCATATCGCACAGATGGCCCCGCATATGGCTCAGCATCAGAAAACCAGCCTGATCCGCCTTGGCTGCCAGATCTTCCAGATCGATTGTCAGATCCTCGGTCACACCGACAAAGACCGGCGAGGCTCCGACCGAAGCAATCGCTCCCGGCACCGGCGCCAGGGTAAAGGCATTGGTCAACACCTTGTCGCCGTGTTTCACACCAACCGCCCGCAGCGCTGTGGCCAGGGCATAGCCACCTGAGGCCACCGCAAGGCAGTATTTCGCCCCCACCTGGGCGGCAAATTCCTGCTCCAGCAGCGCCGTCTCCCCCAGCTCTCCCTCGGTGACGTTGTAACGGTGCAAGCGGCCATGGCGCAAAACTTGCAAGGCGGCCGCAATGGCCGCGTCAGGAAGGGCTTCTTGCTGGGTGAAGCTACCGGTAAATTTCTCGCTCATAGGCTTTTGTGAGCCGCGTTTTGCACAGGGTCAAGGGGGAACAATCGGCGATGAAAAACCCGAAACTCTCCTTTGGGATCACCCAATCAGGCGCGCCACCAGATCCGGCAGATCCTCATAGCGGTGCAGCAGCGCCTCGGGCTTCAGCGCCGCCATGTCATCCCCTGCAGGACCAAAGGTCACCAGCACCGAGGGCACCCCGGCATTGGCTGAGGTGTTGCGATCAGTGTCACTGTCGCCAATCAAAATGGTCTTGGCCGGGTCCCCCCCCGCGCGGCGGGCGGCCTCAAACAGAGGCGCCGGGTCCGGTTTACGCACCGGCAGGGTATCGGCCCCCACCAAGGAGGCAAAGGCATCGCGCACCCCAAAGGACTGCATCAGCTGCTCCGCCAGGGCCTCGGGTTTGTTGGTGCAAATGCCAACGCCGTAGCCCGCAGTTTTCAGCGCCTCGACCGCCTCCATGGCACCGGGATAGAGATAACTGTGGTGATGAATGGCACTTTGGTAGGCCTCAAGCAGTATCGGGTAATAGTCTTCGACCTTTTGCGCCTCATACTCACCGGCCCGCTTCAAACCTGCCGTCAGCATCATCTTGCCGCCGCGCAGGGCAGTGGCCGCGTCCTGGGGCTGGTTCAGCAGATCGCCAAGGCCCATGTGGCGAAAACAGCTATTGGCCGCCGCCAGCAAATCGCCGGATGTGTCCGCCAGTGTTCCGTCCAGATCAAAGATAACTGTGCGCATATTGCCCCCATTCGGCGTCTTTTCGCTGCCCTTTATTGCAAGCCGCAACCATCTTTGATGGCAGATTGGCTTGCACCCTTCCTGTTAGCGGATAGAACGGGGGCGCATAAAAGACAAAGAGAAAAGCAATTATGAGCACAGCCCTCGTTATCCTCGCCGCAGGCAAAGGCACCCGGATGAACTCGGACCTTCCCAAGGTTCTTCACCCTATCGCCCAGGCCTCGATGCTGGAACATGCTCTGATGGCCGGGCGCGCGCTAGAGCCTGCGCGGGTGATTGTGGTGGCGGGCCACGAGGCTGAGGCTGTGCGCGCAGCGGTAGTCGACATAGACGAGAGCGCCGAAGTTGTGCTGCAACAAGAACAGCTTGGCACCGCCCATGCGGTGGATCAGGCCCGTGCTGCCCTGCAAGGGTTTAGCGGCGATGTGGTTGTGCTGTATGGCGACACGCCCTTTGTCAGCAGCGACACGCTGGAGCGCATGGTGGCCGCCCGCGCCAGTGCCGATCTAGTGGTTCTGGGCTTTCATGCAGCCGACCCCGCCCGCTATGGCCGCCTGGTGATGCAGGGTGACAGTCTGGAACGCATCGTTGAATACAAAGAGGCCTCAGAGGCGGAACGCGCGCTCACCTTTTGCAATTCGGGCCTGATGGCCTGTGACGCGGATCTTATGTTTGATCTGCTGGCCAAGATTGGCAACGACAATGCCTCGGGTGAATACTACCTCACCGATTTGGTGGAACTGGCCCGCGCCGAGGGGCGCGCGGTCACGGCGGTGGCCTGCGATGAGGCTGAAACGCTTGGGGTCAATTCCCGCGCCGATCTGGCACGCGCCGATGCGGTATTTCAGAGCCGCGCCCGGGCAGAGCTGCTGGAACTGGGCGTCACCCTGATGGCGCCCGAGACGGTTTATCTGGCCTTTGACACGGTGATTGGTCGCGACACGGTGATCGAGCCCAATGTAGTCTTTGGCCCCGGCGTCACCGTTGAAAGCGGCGCGCTGATCCGCGCCTTTTCGCATCTTGAGGGCTGCCATGTTAGCCGCGGCGCCAAGGTCGGTCCCTATGCCCGCCTGCGCCCCGGCGCGGAACTGGCCGAAAACACCCATATCGGCAACTTTGTCGAGATCAAAAACGCCGAGATCGCCGAGGGCGCCAAGGTCAACCACCTGAGCTACATTGGCGATGCCACGGTGGGTAAAGAGACCAACATTGGCGCGGGCACCATCACCTGCAACTACGACGGGGTGATGAAACACCGCACCAAAATCGGCGCCCGTAGTTTTATTGGCTCAAACACGCTTTTGGTGGCCCCCGTGACACTGGGCAACGAGACCATGACAGGCTCTGGCACGGTGGTGACCAAGGATGTCGAAGACGGCGCCCTGGCGATCTCGCGCACCCGGCAGGAGAACAAATCCGGCTACGCCTACAAACTGATGGACATGCTGCGCGCCAAAAAGGCCCGCCTGAAAAAGGAGTCTGAATAATGTGTGGCATCGTAGGAGTTCTTGGCAATCATGAGGCCGCCCCTATTCTGGTAGAGGCCCTCAAACGGCTGGAATATCGCGGCTATGACAGTGCCGGCATCGCCACGGTCAACAAAGGCACTCTGGCGCGGCGGCGCGCGTTAGGCAAACTGGTGAACCTCAGCGACCTGCTGGTGCATGACCCACTGCCCGGAAAATCCGGCATCGGCCACACCCGCTGGGCCACCCATGGCGTGCCCTCAGTGAGCAATGCGCACCCGCACCGGGCCGGATCCGTGGCCGTGGTGCACAATGGCATTATCGAAAACTATCGCGAATTGCGCACAGAGCTGGCCGGCATAGGCCTCGAGTTTCAAACCGAGACAGATACAGAAACTGTCGCCTTGCTGACGCAACACTATCTGGAACAGGGCCTGTCGCCCGTGGCTGCTGCCAGCCAGACACTGGACCGGCTCAAGGGCGCTTTTGCGCTCGCCTTCCTGTTTGACGGTGAAGAAGACCTGATGATTGCCGCCCGTCGTGGTTCGCCCTTGGCGATTGGCCATGGGGATGGTGAGATGTTTGTCGGCAGCGATGCCATTGCTCTGGCGCCTCTCACGGATCGCATCACCTACCTGGAAGAGGGCGACCGGGTAGTGCTGAGCAGGACCAGTTTTGAGATCCGCGACTCCCAGGGGGCTCTGGCCAATCGCGCCATGAAGACCATCCAGATTGACGTCACGCAGGTCGACAAGGCCGGCCACAAGCATTTCATGGCCAAAGAGATTGCCGAGCAGCCGACAGTGATCGCCGAGGCCATCCGCCACTATCTGCCTGTGGGCGAAGACGCGGTGCATCTGCCCAGTGGCGGCATTGACTTCTCACAGATCGACCGTCTCACCATGGTCGCCTGCGGCACCGCCTATTACGCCTGCCTCACCGCCAAATACTGGTTCGAGCAGATCGCCCGCATCCCCGTCGAGGTCGATGTCGCCTCAGAGTTCCGCTACCGCGAGCCGCCAATTCCGGGCAAAACAGCCGCACTGTTTGTGTCGCAATCCGGTGAGACCGCCGACACGCTGGCCGCACTGCGGTACTGCGAAGGCAAGGCCGACAAGATTCTCTCGGTGGTGAATGTGGCCGAAAGCTCAATCGCGCGCGAAAGCGATCTCGCGCTGCCGATCCATGCCGGCGTTGAAATCGGCGTCGCCTCGACCAAGGCCTTTACCTGCCAGTTGAGCGTCCTGCTGATGCTGGCGCTCAAGGCCGCTACCGACCGCGGCGAGATCACAGCCGAAGATCTGCAAACACATATCTCGGCCCTGCGCGGATTGCCCAATGTGCTGGCAGCGGCTCTTGAGCAGAACGACAATATCCGCCAGACGGCACAAAAGCTCAGCGAAGCGCGCGATGTGTTGTTTCTCGGGCGTGGACTGATGTTCCCCCTCGCCCTTGAGGGCGCGCTAAAGCTGAAAGAAATCAGCTATATCCACGCCGAGGCCTATGCCTCGGGAGAGCTTAAACACGGCCCCATCGCCCTGATCGACAAACAGATGCCAGTGGTGGTTTTCGCGCCAAAAGACCGGCTTTTTGACAAATCTGTCTCCAATATGCAGGAGGTCATGGCGCGCAAGGGCAAGGTTGTGTTGATCTCGGATGCGCCCGGCCTTAAGGAGGGCGGCGACGGCACCTGGGAAACCATCCAGATGCCGCAGGTGCACGATAGCCTGACGCCAATCCTTTATGCGCTGCCAGCCCAGATGCTGGCCTATCACACCGCGGTTGCCAAAGGCACCGATGTGGATCAGCCGCGCAATCTTGCCAAATCCGTGACGGTGGAGTGACCCGATGATTATTGAAGATGCCCTGGCCGAGCTGAGTGCCGCGATTGAGCCCGGTCGCGCCGACCAGATGGTGGCCTACCACAAACAAAAACGCGTTGTTTTGGGTGTTCCGAACACAGCCCTGAATGACATCACCAAGGCCTGGCGTCAGGACTTGGACCTTGAGGCGCGTGTCACGCTGGCGGATGAGCTGTGGAAGAGCGACATTTTTGAAGCCCGGATCGCGGCGGCAAAACTGCTGACGCAGGCCCGGATCAAGGACGATGGCCCTGTCTGGGATCTGTTGCAAAGCTGGCTGCCCGACTTTGACAGCTGGGCGATTGCTGATCACGCCTGCATGGCGATGCAAAAACGTCTGGTCGCAGATCCGTCCCGGCTGGACGAGGTCGAGGCCTGGACCCGCGCCGACAACGTCTGGACCCGGCGCGCCGCCCTTGTGGCCTGCCTGCCCTGGGCCAAACTGAACAACCTCAAACCCGAAGATCAGGCGCGGCGCGACCGTATTCTGGGCTGGGCCGCCTCCTTTGTGCCTGACCGCAACTGGTTCCTGCAGAAATCCATCGCCTGGTGGGTGCGCGATCTGAGCAAACATGACGCCGAGGCCAGCCGCATCTTTTTGGTCGCGCATGGCGCTGGGATGAAGCCTTTTGCCCGCAAAGAAGCCGCCAAATACCTCAAGGAGCCCGTGGTCTATCCTGGCCTGGTTGCTACCGCAGCCCCTGAGACAGAAACACCAGATGAGGCTGCATCCACGCCTGACGCGGCGCCACAGGATCAGTAAGCCGCAAGCAACACAGGCTCAGCCTGCGTCAGCTTGCGGGGAGCACCTCTAGCGCAACCAGTTCGCTCAAAGGTGCGCCCAGGGCGCGCATGGCGCTGATCGACAGCCGTCCACTGCTGGAGCTGGAGCCGCTTGCGGGCTTCAGCGTCACGCGGACTTCTTTACCGTTGGCACTGCGCAGCAGGGCGACCTGCTCGGTGCTGACCAAAGATGTCTCCATCCACATCCCCGGCAGGGCAGGATCCCCGAGGGAGGCCACGGTGCTGGCCCTGCCCTGAAACCCAGGTCCTGAAGCCGCAGCAGCATCACTGGATGTCCCGGTATCAGATCCGGTATTTAGGGCCGCGGCCGCTTCAGTCTGCTCTGGTACAGCACTGCCGTCGAACGTGGCACTGGGCTGCAATTCTTCTGTTGTAAGGGCTGATAGCGGCGCGCCGGGATCGCCTTGGGATGTCTGTTCAACAGCCGCAGGTGCGCCACCGAGAATATCTGAATTCCACTGCAGCGTATTGCATGCGCAGAGCAACACAACGGGACTAAGAGCAAATATCATCTGTTTCATCGGGAGAGACTAGCTTTGGCACAGGTGCATGACCAGTACCAAAACACAGTCCCCGAAACTGGCCCTGAAACTGCCCCCCAAACACAGTCTTTCCTTGCCCTAGGCCAGACAGAGCCTTAGCAAGGCTATATGAACGCACCTCTGATTGATCCCTTCGCACGCGCCATCACCTACCTGCGCGTTTCGGTTACCGACCGTTGTGACTTCCGCTGTGTCTACTGCATGTCGGAAAACATGACCTTTTTGCCCAAAAAAGAGCTGTTGACGCTGGAAGAGCTGGACCGGCTTTGCACCAGTTTTGTCAATCTCGGAGTGCAAAAGCTGCGCATTACCGGCGGGGAACCTCTGGTGCGCCGCGATATTATGACCTTCTTTCAAAGCATGTCCCGGCATCTGGAAACAGGCGCGCTGAAAGAGCTGACGCTGACCACAAATGGCTCACAACTGGAGAAATACGCCGAGGCGCTTTATGCCGCCGGTGTGCGCCGGGTAAATGTCTCGCTGGATACACTGGACGAAGAAAAATTTGCCAAAGTCACCCGCTGGGGGCGTCTGCCCCAGGTGCTGCGTGGCATAGATGCAGCGCAAAAGGCGGGTCTGCGCGTCAAGATAAACGCCGTTGCCCTCAAAGGCTTTAACGAGGCTGAGCTGCCCGCCATCACCCGCTGGTGCGGCGCGCGCGATATCGATCTTACCTGGATCGAGGTCATGCCAATGGGCGAAGACATCGGCGACGACAACCGCATCGGTCAGTTCTGGTCTCTGAAAGAGGTGCGGGCCGAGTATGAAAACCACTACAGCGTGAGCGATCTGGCGGAACGCTCTGGTGGCCCGGCCCGCTATGTGCGGCTGGAAGAATCCGGCCAGAAGATCGGGTTCATCACGCCTCTCAGCCATAATTTCTGCGAAAGCTGCAACCGGGTGCGCGTCACCTGTACCGGAGAAATTTACACCTGTCTGGGGCAAGAGGGCTCTGCTGATCTGCGTAGCCCCCTGCGCGCCAGCCAGGAGGACTCGGACGTTCTTGAGAACGCGATCCGCGCAGCCATTGGCGACAAACCCAAAGGCCATGATTTCGATTATTCCCGGGAAAAAGTTGGCGGCACAATGACCCGCCACATGAGCCACACCGGCGGCTGAGCGCGACGAGATGCCACAAAGCGCGCGCACGGCATCACCGACGCTGTTGTTTTATTGCTACCGTCTGCTGACAGGGCTGATCGCGCCGCTTGCCTATCGCAAAGTCGCGGCCAAACTGGACGCGCAGGGCGTCAGCAGATCCCGTCAGCGCGAAAGACTGGGGTATGCCAGCTTGCCCCGTCCTGTTCTGGCTGAGAATGCGCCCCTGATTTGGTTTCACGGCGCCTCTGTTGGCGAAAGCCTCGCGGCAATCACCCTGATCAACAAACTGAAACCCCTGCTGCCCGAGGCGCGGTTTCTGCTCACCTCCGGCACAGCCACATCAGCCAGTATGGCGTTGAAACGGCTGCCGCAGGGCTGCCAGCACCAGTTTGCCCCGCTTGACACCAGCCGTTCTGTCGGCCGTTTTCTGACCCACTGGCGCCCGGATGCCGGCATCTTTGTCGAGAGCGAACTCTGGCCCATCACCCTCGCAGCCGCCAAGGCATCCGGCACCCGCCTGGCGCTGGTCAATGCCCGCCTGTCGGCACGTTCGGTCAAATCCTGGCGCAACAAACTGCCCACAGCCCGCTATATCCTCGGGTTGTTCGACCTGTTGCTGACGCAGAACGAACAGGTGGCGCAGGATCTTTTGTCGCTTGGCGCGCGCGCCGAGCGGGTCTTTCCCAGCGGCAACCTAAAGGCCGGGGCGGCTGCCCTGCCTCAGGATCCTGCTCTGCTGCGCGAGATGCAAACGGCGCTGTCAGGGCGCCCCTTATGGATCGCCAGCTCTACCCATGTCGGCGAAGAAGAGGTCGTTCTGGCGGCCCACAAGCAGCTCTTGCAGAAACACCCCGATCTTTGCCTGTTGCTGGCCCCGCGTCACCCTGAGCGCGCAGCAGAGGTCTGCGCAAGGATCGCCGAGGCAGGCCTCAGCTATGCGCAGCGCAGTACCGACGGCACACTGACGCAAGACACGCAGGTCTATCTGGCCGACACACTGGGCGAGCTGGGCAGCTGGTACGCGCTGTCGCCTGTCGTTTTTCTCGGAGGCTCGCTATTGCCCATCGGCGGTCACAATCCCTTTGAGGTGGCCCAGGCCGGAGCCACGGTTCTGACCGGTCCCGGCTACAGCAATTTCACCGAGACCTTCCCGCCAATGATTGCTGCCGGTGGTGCCTTAGAGGTGACAGACGCTGCGACCCTGGCAGAGGCGATGGCACTCTGGCTGGATGAGCCAGAGCAGCTGGCATCAGCCCGGTTTGCGGCCCGCGACTTTGTGGAAAAGCAATCCGGACAGCTCGACGCTGTCGTCAACCGCCTGATCACTGATCTTTGCCTGGGAGCGCCGCGTGACTGAGCTTTTTGTAACCAATTTCAACAAGAACTTCACCGGGGTTTCTGCAACCGCTGCAAATGTGTTGCGCCAGCAGGTGCATCTGCACGACGTTCGGCTGGTTGGCCGCGCCCTGCCGCATTGCCCGGACCCCATCAGCCTGAAAATGGCGCGCACACTCTCACGCAGCCGGCCCGACAGCTACCCGTTTGCCATCTGGCATGTGCGCCGCAATACCGAGATGCGGGCCGCTATCTGGGCGCGGGATGTGTTGCGCCTGCCCATTCGCATTGTCTTTACCTCGGCCGCGCAGCGGCGCCACTCGGCGCTGCCACGCTGGCTGATCTCACGCATGGATGCGGTTGTAGCCACCACCGATGAGGCCGCCGCCTTTGTGCCGCATGTGCGTGCCGTCGTGCCCCATGGCGTCGACACCGCGCGTTTTTGCCCGGCCGAAAACCGCGCCAACGCCTGGGAGGCTCTTGGCTATGGTGGCACCCTGGGCATTGCCAGTATTGGCCGGATCCGGCCCGAAAAAGGCACCGATCTCTTTGTCGAGGCCATGCTGCAGCTGTTGCCGCAACTGCCCGGTGCAAAAGCGCTGGTTCTGGGCCGCGCCGCGCCCGAACATCAGGCCTTCCTAAAAGGCCTGCGCGACCGCGTCAGCGCCGCAGGCCTGCGCGATCGCATCCTGTTTCCAGGGGAAATCCCCGCAGCAGACCTGCCCCGGGTGATGCGGGCCCTGTCGCTGGTGATGCAACTGCCCCGCTATGAGGGCTATGGCATGGTGCCGCTTGAGGGCATGGCCAGCGCTGTGCCTTTTGTCGGCTCTGAGGCTGGCTACTATCAGGCCTTTGCCACGCAGGGCAACACCGGGCTGACCGTGCCGCAGGAGGCGCCTCGCGAGGCCGCAGCAGCGGCGCGGACACTTCTGCAAGATCCCGCGCGTTATCAGGCCATGTGCCACAAGGCCCGCGACGTGGCCATCGCCAGTTTCAGCGCAGCGCGCGAAGCGCAGGGCATCGAAGCCGTCTATCAAGAGCTTTGGCGCAAAGGCTAAAATTGCGCGCACCGCAGTTATCCTGCGCCTGTGGCCAAGTCACTGTAGCCCCCACCAGAAGGCTTGGTCTGGCAAGCCCGCGCCCGCAGACCTATTCTCTCAAAACAGAACCCGCAGGACGAAAAAGAGGGCCTGGCATCCGCCAAGCCCTCTTCTTTCTCGTCGCCTGCGCGAACCCTGATCAGGCTGCGGGCATACGCTGTTCAACGATCCCTGCCCACCAGCTACAACCAGCAGGAATGGCTTCGTCGTTGAAATTGTATTCCGGGTGATGCACCGAGGCGCTGTCGCCATTGCCCACCAGAATATAGGCGCCGGGGCGCTCTTCCAGCATAAAGGCAAAGTCTTCGCCACCCATCACCAGCGGTGCTTCTTCACAGCCGCCCGAGATATCGGTCGCCACCTTGGCCGCAAACTCGGTCTGTTCTTCGTGGTTGGCCATCACCGGATAGCCCCGATGATAGGTCACCTCCGCCGTGCCACCAAAGGTGGCGGCAATGCCCGCGCAGATCTCCTTGATGCGCTTTTCAGCCAAATCACGAATATCATTCGACATGGTGCGCACGGTGCCTTTCATTTGCACCCGCTGCGGGATCACATTGAAGGCCTTTGAGGAGGTCTCAAACGAGGTCACCGAGACCACGATCTGCTCAACCGGGTCCGCGTTGCGCGAAGCGATGGTCTGCAGCGCCAGAACAGCCTGTGCGGCCATCACTGTGGTGTCGATGGTCTCTTGCGGTTTTGCCGCATGGCCACCGCGTCCCTCGAATGAGATATCGAACTGATCGGTGGCGGCAAAGAACGCGCCCGAGCGGATGGCAAAGGCACCTGTGGGCTCACCAGGCCAGTTGTGCATGCCGTAGACTTCCTGGATGCCCCAGCGATCCATCATGCCATCTTCGCACATTTCGCGACCGCCACCGCCGCCCTCTTCGGCAGGCTGGAAGATCAGCACGACGGTGCCGTCAAAATTACGCGTCTCAGAGAGGTATTTCGCCGCACCCAGCAGCATAGCTGTGTGGCCATCATGGCCACAGGCATGCATGGCGTTGGGCGTTTTGGACGCATAGTCCAGCCCGGTGGCCTCGTGAATGGGCAGCGCGTCCATATCGGCGCGCAGGCCAATCACCTTGCCAGCCGTGTCCGTCTTACCCTTGATCACCCCAACAACGCCGGTGCGACCAATACCTGTGGTGATTTCATCGCAGCCAAACTCCTTGAGCTTTTCGGCCACCAGCGCGCTGGTGCGATGCGTCTCGAACAGGATTTCCGGGTTTTCGTGGATATCACGGCGCCAGGCGGTGATTTCCTTTTGCAATTCGGCAAAGCGGTTTTTGACTGGCATGGATACTCTC
The DNA here is from genome assembly GCA_965641885.1 of Phaeobacter sp. SH40. GTDB lineage: Bacteria > Pseudomonadota > Alphaproteobacteria > Rhodobacterales > Rhodobacteraceae > Pseudophaeobacter. The sequence continues at coordinate 2,957,878 of OZ282574.1, forward strand.
CTTGGTATTTGACGACACCCCCTGACGCGCCAAAGCCCGCCTGGGATTGTCCTGAATAGGGTCGTGGTCGCCTCAGGTCTCAGGCGGCAGGTTTAAGGCCTCAGGCCACGGGCATACGTTGTTCAATCATTTCGGCAAACCAGCTGATACCAGTTGGGATGGCCTCATCGTTAAAGTCATATTCGGGGTGGTGCAGCCCCGCAGAGGGGCCATTGCCAAGCCGGATCATAGCACCTGGGCGCTCTTGCAGCATAAAGGAAAAATCCTCGCCTCCCATCGCCAGCGGCCCGGCGCCACAAGCGCCCGCACCGGAAACCGTCTCGGCTACGCTGCAGGCAAAATCAGCGGCTGCAGCATCATTGACTGTGACCGGCACCCCCAGATGAAAGCACAGCTCGCCTGAGCCGCCAAATGTCTGGGTGATACCATCGACAATCTCTTGCAGCCGCACAGGGATCAAGGCGCGTACTTCAGGCGAGTGGGTACGGATGGTGCCGCGCAGCTCGGCCCGGTCCGGGATGACATTAAAGGCCTTTGAGGAGGTCTCGGCCGAGGTGATGGACAAAACGCCCTGCAACACAGGGTCCACATTGCGCGACATCACCGTTTGCAACGCACAAATGAGGTGAGACATCATCACGGTGGTATCGACGGTTTCCTGCGGCTTGGCGGCATGGCCACCGCGGCCCTGCAGGGTCAGCGTGAATTCATCGACCGAAGCCAGGACAGGCCCGGCGCGAATGGTGAACTTACCCAGATCCACCCCCGGCGCGTTGTGAATGGCGTAGACTTCGTCAATGCCAAAACGATCCATCAAGCCATCTTTGCACATGGCCTCGGCGCCATTGCCACCTTCTTCGGCGGGCTGAAAGATCACCACGGCAGTGCCGTCAAAATTGCGTGTCTCTGCGAGATATTTTGCCGCCCCCAGCAACATTGCTGTGTGACCGTCATGGCCACAGGCATGCATGGCCCCGTCAGTTTTGGAGGCATGCGGCAGACCGGTCTGTTCCTGCATCGGCAGCGCGTCCATATCGGCGCGCAAACCAATGGCGCGCCCCTGTGTGTCGCAGCGCCCCTGGATCACCGCAACAACACCGGTGCGGCCAATGCCCGTCACCACCTCATCGCAACCAAAGCTTTGCAGCTTTTCAGCCACCAAAGCGCTGGTGCGGTGAGTGTCATAGAGGATTTCCGGGTTTTCGTGAATGTCGCGGCGCCAGGCCGTCACCTCCGCGTGCAGATCTGCAATTCGGTTCTTGACTGGCATCGCGCGTCTCCTTCAGGCAGCAGGCATGCGTCGCTCAACAAGCTCGGCAAACCAGCTGCAGCCCAGCGGTATTGCCTCGTCGTCAAAGACATAGGCTGGGTGGTGGCACATGGGCGTGTCGCCATTGCCGAGGAAAATATAGGCGCCAGGGCGCTCTTCGAGCATATAGGAAAAATCCTCGGAGGGCATGATGGGCGGCGTGTTCTCATCCACTGCAGTTCCCACAGCGCGGGCTGCCTCAATGGCGTAGCCGGTCTCGGTCTCGGTGTTGATTGTCACCGGATAGCCCGGCGTCCAGATCACCTCGGCCGTGGCGCCAAAAGCCTCGGCTGTGCTGGTAGCAACCCGACGTACCCAGTCTTCGGCAGAGGCGCGGTATTCCGTATCCAGTGTTCGCACCGTCCCCTCCAGTTTTGCCGTGTGGGCAATCACATTTGAGGCTGTGCTGTCGGTTGCAAAGGTCCCCACGGTCAGCACCACGCGCTTGACCGGGTCCACATTGCGCGACACAATTGAGTGCAGCGACACCACGATCTGCGAAGCCACCAGAGTGGTATCTATGGTCTCATGCGGGGCTGCCGCATGACCGCCTTTGCCGGTCACAACAATCTCAAACTCATCCGAAGAGGCCAGCAGGGCACCGGGACGGATGGCAAACTCCCCAACAGGGCTGCCCGGCATATTGTGCAAACCGTAGACTTCCTGAATGCCCCAGCGCTCCATCAAGCCGTCCTGACACATGGCCAGCGCCCCCGCGCCGCCCTCTTCGGCGGGCTGAAAAATCAGCACGACTTTGCCGTCGAAATTGCGGGTCTCAGAGAGGTATTTTGCAGCGCCCAACAGGATCGCCGTGTGACCATCATGACCACAGGCATGCATCACGCCCGGTGTTTTCGAGGCATAGTCGAGACCTGTGGCCTCGTGGATCGGCAGCGCATCCATATCGGCGCGTAGCCCAATGACGCGCCCCGAGGTGTTGGTTTTGCCTTCTATCACCGCGACCACGCCGGTTTTGCCAATTCCGGGCGTCACATCCGTCACGCCAAAGCCCTTGAGCTGCTCCTGGACAAAGGCGGCAGTCTTGTGCACCTCATACATGAGCTCGGGGTTTTCATGCAGGTGACGCCGCCAGGCGGTGATCTCTTGCTGCATTTCGGCAAATCGGTTTTTGATCGGCACGGTCACAACTCCTATCATTTGAGATGATTGGTACAAAACTTAAAAAGCTTTGTCTACGCCTCTTACAGGTCCGGTCCCTCCGCCGACAAAAACGTGATGAGGTTTTTCTCTAACTGAGAGATATCAGTGTCTTGCAGCCCGCGTTTTATGTCCTGACGGATCGCCGCGAGGCGGGATTTTGCCGTCAGGATATAGTCCAGACCGGCATCGGTCAGAGTCAGACGCACCGTACGCCGGTCTTCATCGCTGCGGGCGCGCTGCACCAGACCATGATCGACCAATTTGTCAACATAGCGCCCCAAAGTTGCATCATTTATAGCCAATATCGAGCCATATACGTTTTGCACCAGCCCCGGCTTGCGATGCACCATCCCCAAAACGCTGAGATGACCTGCCGAAAGCCCAGCCTCTTTGCCAATGGCTTCAACGTGTTGCGCAATCATGCGGCCTGCAATCTGCAGCAAAACCGCAAAATCGATTGCCTCATAGATCCCCTTTGGGAGGTCACTCTCACTCTTTGACATACTGATCTTTCAACAGGGCAACGGAACACAGGCAACACCGGGATAGCATAGCGCTGGAGCGACAGAGCACAAACAGCACATTATTGCGCAAGGCGGTCAACCAGCTGCGCCATGAACGCATGCCCAGCGTTGAACTGCGCCACTGTGACATATTCATTGGGTTGATGCGCCTGTGCAATATTGCCCGGACCACAAATCACAGCAGAATAGCCCGCCGCCTGAAACTGCCCCGCTTCGGTGCCGTAGGTGACAACATGGGTGCCATTGTCCCCCGTCAGGCTCCGCACCAGACCTTCGGCTTCGCCCGCCTCTTCCGGAGCAAGAGCAGGCACATCAAAGGCGCGTGTGACATCAATCCGCGCGTCGGGGTGAATGGCCTGCATACCGGCCTCGACCTCTTTCACCCTGGCCATATAGGCCTGCTCCCAATGGGCCGCACTCTCGCCGGGCACCACCCGAAACCCCATCAGGAACCGGCAGTCTTTGGCGGTGATGTTATTGGCGGTGCCGCCCTCGATGGTGCCCACATGACAGGTGGTAAAGGGCGGGTTGAACATTGCCTGCAACTCCCCCGGCTCTTTTGCCTGGTTCTCGACGTTGCGCTGGTTGGCCCAGTCGATCAGCTTAGCGCCCTCCATGATGGCGTTTACGCCGGTGTGCAACAGCGAGCTGTGCACCTCAAAGCCCACGATATGCGTCGCAAAACCATAGCCGCCATTATGGCCGGTGACCGCCTCCATCATCGAGGGCTCTCCCACAATCACCGCCGAACCTTTGGGCAGGTGCTGCTGCATCGCCTCAATCATAGGCGGTGCACCGGTGCAGCCGATTTCCTCATCAAAGCTGAGCGCAAGCTGCAAAGGCCGCGCCACACCACGATGATGCGCCGACACCAGAGCCCAGATCGCCAGAGCGTCAAACCCTTTCATGTCACAGGTGCCGCGACCGAAATATTTACCGTCGCGTTCAACCACCGTGAAAGGGTCACTGTCCCAGGGCTGGCCATCCACCGGCACCACATCCGTGTGGCCCGACAGCACAACCGCGCCCTCAACATCAGGACCCACATGGGCAAAAACGGCCGCCTTATGTGGCTGATCCGGGTCAACCCAGCGATGCGAGACAATGCCCTGGCTGCTAAGATAGTCCTGCACCCAATCCACCAGTGGCAAATTGGTATCGCGGCTGACCGTCGCAAAGCCCACGAGATGCTCCATAATCTGAAGCGGCGTCAAAACTGTTGTCATGGAATTCAGTATCCGCTGTCTGTGATCAGGACAAAATGGCCTGGTTCCACTTCAAGATACTCCGAAGGCTCGGGGTGATAGTCCAGGTCATGAATCGGCGATGGGATCGGTTTAAAATTCAGATCCTTTTCGCTTTTGCGACGATGCGGGTCGGCAATTGGAACCGCCTTCATCAAGGCCTGCGTATAGGCATGCTGCGGGTTTTCAAAAACCCGGGCGCGCGGCCCCAGTTCCACAATCCGCCCCAGATACATCACGCCAACCTGATGGCTGACGCGTTCGACCACCGCCATATCGTGACTGATGAACAGGAAAGACAGGCCAAGATCTGCCTGCAATTCCATCATAAGGTTCAACACCTGCGCCTGCACCGACACATCCAGTGCCGAGACGGCCTCATCGGCGACAATCAGTTTCGGGTTCAAGGCAAGGGCGCGCGCAATGGCGATCCTTTGGCGCTGCCCGCCGGACATCTCATGCGGGTAGCGGCGCATAAAGCTGCGCGGCAACTGCACCCGATCAAACAGATTGGCCACGCGGTCCTGCAGCTCAGAGCCTGTGGCCAGACCGTAGTTGCGCAGAGGTTCTGCCACCTGATCCAGCAGCTGCATCTGTGGGTTCAGCGAGGCAAAGGGATCCTGAAAGATCATCTGCATGTCCAGCCGCGCCTTGTGCAACGCGCGCTGATTAAGGCCAAGCACATCGCGGCCCTCAAATTCAACCTTGCCAGACTGTGGCTCTACCAGACGCAGGATCGAGCGGCCGGCCGTGGATTTGCCACAGCCGGATTCGCCAACCAGAGACAGGGTCTGGCCTTTGAAAACCTTGAAGGAAACATCTTCGACCGCATGCACATTGGCAACCGTGCGCCGCAAAATGCCGCCCTTCACCGGGAAGCGCGTGGTCAGGTTCTCAACATTGAGAAGCACCTCGTCACTGCCCTTAATCGGTTCAATCTTCTGGTCTTCGACGCCCATCAGCTTCATCGGTTCAGGAAAGTCCTTACCCCGCATCTCGCCCAGCTTGGGCACGGCGGCCAGCAGCGCCTTGGTGTAGTCGTGTTGGGGGTTTTCAAAGATCTCCTGGACGGTGCCCTCTTCAACCTTATTGCCCCGGAACATGACGACAACCCGGTCTGCCATCTGCGCCACAACGGCCATGTCGTGGGTGATGAACATCACTGCCGTGCCCGTTTCGCGCTTCAAGCGGTCCATCAACGCCAGAATTTCGGCCTGAATGGTCACATCCAGCGCTGTTGTCGGCTCATCCGCGATCAGCAGGCGCGGCTCGCAGGCCATCGCCATGGCGATCACCACCCGCTGACGCATGCCACCAGACAGCTCATGTGGGTATTGCTTCAGACGGCGCTCGGGTTCCGGCATGCGAACCTGGCGCAGCAGCTCCAGCGCGCGGGCCTCGGCCTCGGCCTTGTTCATCCCTTTATGGACCCGCAGACCTTCGGTCAGCTGACGCCCCACCGTAAAGACCGGATTAAGAGCGGTCATCGGCTCCTGAAAGATCATGCCGATCTCGTTGCCGCGAATCTCTTTCATCACATCGCCCGGCGCCTGGGCCAGATCCAGATTGCCGCCCTCGCGGCGATCAAACATCAGCTCGCCGCTTGCGATAGTGCCTCCACCGAATTCAACCAGACGCATCAGCGACAGCGAAGAGACCGATTTGCCAGAGCCAGATTCGCCAACGACACAGACGGTTTCACCGGGGTGAATATCAAAAGAAACATCCTCGACGCCGACAACCGGGCCATCTTTGGTCTGAAACTCGACTCGCAAGCCCTTAATTTGTGCAATTGGTTGATCCAGCACCCCGGTTATCCCCTTATTTATTCGTCGATACATGTCTCTGATGTAGCGCTCGTCTATAGAATATCGACTGGGATGTAAGACCATCCCGGAAGTCCCGTCAAATCTATCTGGAAAAAATCCCGGGGGTAAGGCTTGCATTTTCCTCAAACTCTGTTTCGATACAGCCAGTATCTGCTTGGGGGCATGCGGTTGTAAATTAGTCGGCTTCTTTCTGAGAATGCCTAGTTTTCAACCAGTTCCAAGACACCTTGGGTAGAGCGACTTCATATCCGCAGCGATGCGGCAACAAGCCGGGCGTAAGACTGTCTGGCAAAAAAAGACACGTAATGTGTTCGACTAGGAGAGTGTAATGAAACTCAAAACCCTTTTGATGGGTGCCATCGCTTCGGCTGCCATCGCTCCGGCAGCCTTTGCCGAGCGCGGCGCTGACGGTCAGGTCAACATCATCTATTGGCAAGCGCCATCGATCATGAACCCCTTCCTGTCTGGCGGGACCAAGGACGTTGAAGCGGCCTCGCTGGTGATCGAGCCCCTGGCCCGCTACAACCAAGTTGGCGAAATGGTGCCCTTTCTGGCCGCTGAGATTCCAACAGTTGAAAACGGTGGCGTCAGCGAAGATCTGACCACGATCACCTGGAAAATCGCGCCCGGCCTGAAATGGTCCGATGGTTCGGCCTTCACTGCCAACGATGTGAAGTTCACCGCAGACTATTGCATGGACCCCGAAGGCGGCTGTGCCCAGGTCACAAAATATGAAGGCGTCACCTCGGTTGAAGCCATCGACGATTTGACCGTCAAGGTTACCTTCGCCCAACCAACCCCCTTCCCCTATGGCCCCTTTGTTGGCGGCGAAAGCCCCATCATTCAGGCGACACAGTTTGCTGACTGCATGGGCGCCAAGGCGCCTGAGTGCACCGAGGCCAACTTTGCGCCTATCGGCACCGGTCCCTTTGTTGTGGACGAGTTCAAGCCAAATGACGTGATCACCCTGTCGGCGAACACGCACTTCCGTGATCCGGCCAAGCCTGCCTTTGCCAAGGTCCTGTTCAAAGGCGGCGGCGACGCTACCGCAGCTGGTCGTGCCGTCATGGAAACCGGCGAGTTTGACTACGCCTGGAACCTGCAGCTTGCACCCGAAGTCATCGCGCAGATGGAATCGGCTGGTAAAGGCACACCCGTCGCAGGCTTTGGCCCGCTGGTTGAGCGCATCATGCTGAACAATACCAACCCTGATCCGGCGCTTGGCCCAGATGAGCGTTCGGTGATCCGTCCGCACCCGTTCTTGAGCGATCCTGCCGTCTACAAGGCAATGTCACTGGCGATCGACCGTCCTTTGCTGGTCGAAATCGGTTACGGCAAAGCGGGTAAAGTCACCTGTAACTGGATCCCGGCACCTGCTGCCGTGAACTCCGACACCTTCACCTGCGACAAGCAGGATATCGCGGCCGCCAATGCGATGCTGGACGAAGCGGGCTACAAAGACACCAATGGTGACGGCGTACGCGAAACCCCCGCTGGTGTTGAGATGAAGATCCTGTACCAAACCTCGACCAACGCCGTGCGTCAGGATTTCCAGGCTCTGATCAAACAGTGGTGGAGCGAAATCGGCATCGAATCAGAGCTGCGTAACCTCAGCGGTTCCGTGTTCTTTGGTGGTGATCCCGGCTCGCCCGACACCTTCCAGAAGTTCTATGCTGACGTTGAAATGTATGCCAACACCTTCAACGGCACCGACCCACAGTCCTACCTGGCCAACGGTCTGTGCGACAAAGCGCCAAGCCCTGCATCGCAGTGGCAGGGTGAGAACATCTCGCGCTTCTGCAACGAAGAGTTCGACAAGCTGCATGCTGAGCTGACAACCACAGCCGGTGCTGAAGCCCGTGCTGAAATCTCCCGTCGCCTCAATGACATCATCGTCGAAAACGGTGGCATGATCCCACTGGTTCACCGTGGTCGTCTGTCGGCGCATGCCAACTCCCTGGGTGGCGTTGTGCTGAACGTCTGGGACAGCGAACTTTGGAACGTTGCCGACTGGCACCGCATCAAATAAGCGGCCCTAGCCAAAATGAGGCCCCGGTGTTTTCACCGGGGCCTCTTGCCATTCGCGCCGCGTTCCGGTCTATCGCCGGACACATTGGCCAAGTGGAATCCCCCAGCGGCTCTTCCGCCTGCCCAGCTCAACAATAACACATTGCAAAAGGCGCACGCTCCATGCTGACCTTTACAATCAGGCGACTGGTCCTGTCGGTTCCGACATTGCTGTTCATCAGTCTCGTGATTTTTCTGCTGCTCGAACTCGCTCCGGGCGATCCGATGGCACAGGTTCCCCTCACTGTGCCCCCCGAAGTCAAAGAAAAAATGCGCGAGGCTCTTGGCCTTGGCCAACCTGCCCCCATCCGGTTCTGGAAGTGGCTGGTTCAGTTCTTCTGGATTGAACCCCAGGTGATGATTGACCATTATTTTGGCACCACGTTCTCGGAAGGTGACCTGCGCGTTATCTCCTGGCAGACACGCTCGCCAGTGATGGATATCGTCATCCAGCGGATGCCGCAGACGCTGTGGGTTGTGGGGACGGCATATGTTGTGGCCATCTTCATCGCCCTGCCCATCGGCATCTATTCCGCCTACCGGCAGTACAGCTGGTTCGACCAGCTTGGCACCTTTGTGTCCATGGTCGGCTTCTCAGTGCCGCCGTTTTTCTCGGGTGTTCTGGTCATCGTGATCTTCTCGGTGCAGCTCGGCTGGTTCCCGTCGATCTACGACACCACCCATGTGGTCGACAGCTGGGACAGTTTTGTCCACCAGTTGCGACAGATGATCATGCCGGTCATGGTTCTGGCGCTGCAGATCACCGCCCAGCTCAGCCGCTTTATGCGCGCCTCAATGCTGGATAACCTGAATCAGGACTATGTGCGAACAGCCCGCGCCAAGGGCCTCAGCGAATATGTCGTGGTCATGGTGCATGTGCTGCGCAACTCGATGATCCCGGTGGTCACGGTGATCGCGCTTGGTATCCCTGCGATCTTTGGCGGCGCCATCATCACCGAGCAGGTCTTCAAGGTAAATGGCATTGGCCAGCTGCTGATTGGCGCCATCCAGGCGAATGATCTGCCCATGGTACAGACGCTCACCTTTATCTTTGCCATCCTCATCGTGCTGTTCAACCTGATCGCCGATGTTCTTTACGGCATCCTAGACCCGAGGATCCGCTATGACTGATCTTAGCAATCCCATTCCCAGCAAGCCGCCGCGCAGCCAGTGGCTTGATGTCTGGGACCAGTTCAAGTCCCACCGTGGCGCATTGCTGGGAGGCATTCTGTTTATGCTGATCATCGCCTCGGTTTATCTGGGACCTCTGTTCTGGGATATCGAGGCCACCCATATCGATATCCGCTCGCGCAACCAGAGCCCCTCCTGGGCGCATCCCTTTGGCACCGATCAGTTGGGCCGCGACATGCTGGCGCGTATGATGGCTGGTGGCTCGACCTCAGTATCCGTTGGGTTGACGGCGATGGCGCTGGCGCTGTTCCTTGGCTCCTTTATTGGGGTTGTGGCCGGCTTTTTCAGACGGCTGGACGGGCCATTGATGCGACTGACCGACCTGTTCCTGGCCCTGCCGCTGCTGCCGCTGCTGCTGGTGATGATGCTGCTGTTCCGCGAGCCGCTCAACGCGGCCTTTGGACCAGAGCAGGGGATCTTTATCCTCATCGTTTGCGCCATTGGCATCACCTCGTGGATGCCCACAGCGCGCATTGTGCGGGGCGATGTTCTGGCCATCAAAGAGCGTGAGTTCGTCATGGCGGCCCGCTCCATCGGCACCTCCAACAGCAAGCTGATCACCCGGCATATTCTGCCCAACGTGCTGTCGCCGATCATGGTCTCTGCCACGCTGGGTATTGCCACCGCGATCATCACCGAAAGCTCACTGTCTTTCCTGGGCCTTGGCTTTCCGCCGGATTTTCCAACCTGGGGACGGCTGCTGTTTGATGCCACTGACTATCTGCAGCAGCACCCAGAACGCGTGTTCTGGCCCGGTATGGCGATCTCGCTGACGGTGTTGAGCGTGAACTACCTCGGCGACGGGTTGCGCGATGCCCTGGATCCACGGATTCGCGGTCGCTAAGCTCTGTGCTGCGATCCAAGGCCCCGCCCCCGTGGCATGGCCCGGATCACTGAGACATATTCAAATAAGAACATAACTTTCGGCCGTCCCTTTGGGGCGGCCGATTTGGTTTCTCCCATGCCACTGTGACCAGAACAGGTTCCCTCCCTGACCCTCCACACCAGAACATTCCCCCGCGCAACTGCCCCAGAGCCCGGTGCTTTTCACTTGCTCAGAGAAAGAATTCGCCCCATTTCGGGAAATAATTCCAATCCGCTCCAAAAGACAGGAGAGAGCGATGTTCGAGACACTTGGCTTTGATGAGATCGGCCCCCGCGCGGTTTCCCTCTATTTTGCCCTCGCTTTGGGCCTGGGCTTTGGCATTCTGGCCCAAGTCACCCGGTTCTGCTTTCGCCGCGCCCTCATAGGTGAGGATCGGCGTCAGGCTGCAGGCATCTGGGCGCTTGCCCTTGCTGTCTCTGTGCTGGGCACGCAGGCGGCCGTACTGCAGGGCTGGATCAGCTTTGACGGCCACCGTCTGCTGGCCTCCGAGCTGCCGCTTTTGGCAATTGTGCTAGGCGGGATGATGTTTGGCGCCGGTATGATCCTGACACGCGGCTGCATCTCGCGGCTTACCGTTCTGTCTGGCACCGGCAACCTGCGTGCTCTGGTCTGTGTCATCCTCTTTGCCATCACCGCCCATGCCACGCTCAAAGGCGTGCTGGCGCCGCTGCGCACGGCCCTTGGCAGCGTTACTGTTGCGCTGGGGGACTACGCCACGCTGGCAGCCCTGCCCGGTGGTGCGCCGGTGTGGAGCGTTTTGGTTGCCCTGCCTGCCCTGTGGATTGCGCTGCGGTCGCAAAACTCAACACTGGCACTGCTGGGCGGGGCGCTGATTGGGGCCCTGGTGCCGCTGGCCTGGGTCACAACCGGGTTTGTTCTGTTTGACGAATTCGACCCCATCGTGATGGAGAGCCTGTCCTTCACAGCGCCAATGTCCGAAGGCCTGTTCTATGTGATCGCCGCCAGTGCTGTGCCTGCGGGCTTTGGTCCTGGTCTGATCGCAGGCGTTCTGGTCGGTGCCCTGCTCACCGCGCTGCTGCGGGGCCAGTTCCAGTGGCAGAGCTTTGAGACCCCACGCCAGACCGGGCGCTATGCGCTGGGAGCAATCCTGATGGGATTTGGCGGCGTTCTGGCAGGTGGCTGCACCCTGGGGGCAGGACTGGCCGGGATTTCCACCCTCGGGCTGGCCGCACCGCTTGCGCTGGCCGCCATTGCCCTTGGCGGGGTTGTGACGCACCAGCTGCTGCACCGCTCTGCTAGTGCAGCGTCTTCCTCAGCCGCCGCACCGCAAGCCAAACAAGCGCCACAACCGGCAGAGTGATCAGGGCTGTGAGCATGCCCTTGCTCATGTCCAGCAGCATAGACAGGGGATACATCAGATAGGCGACCAGCGAAACGGCGTAGTAGCTGATCGCCACCACTGACAGTCCCTCAACCGTGTGCTGCAACCGCAGCGCCTGATCCGCGCGCCGGTCCATGCTGGCCAACAGCGCCTGGTTCTGCGCGCTTCTGTCCACATCCACCCGTGTCCTGAGCAGCTCACCGCCGCGCCGGGCCCGGTCTGCCAATGTGCCGATGCGTTTCTCGGTCGATTTCACAGTACGCATCGCCGGCTCATAGCGCCGCAGCATGAATTCAGAAAACATCTGAAAACCTTCGTAGCGCGCCTCACGCAGCAGGCTGATGCGCTGATTGACCAGCGCCTCGTAGGCGCCCGTTGCGCCAAAGCGAAACGCTGTGCGCGCCGCCATCGCCTCAAGCTCGGCTGAGACCGAGAGCAGCTGCCTGAGGGTTTTCTCTGCCGGAACCGTGTCAGAGGTCATCTGGGCCATCATTTCGCTGAGGTGGGTGTCCAGCGCGCCAATATCCGGGCTGAGGCCACGGGCCCGCGAGAAGCCCAGCATCGACATGGCGCGGTAGGTCTCAATCTCGCAGAGGCGCTGAACAATGCGCCCGATGCGCTGTGAGCCCGAGGTCTCATTGGCAAAAAGCGCAAACCGCATGTGGCCTGCCGGATCAATGCGAAAATCCCCCGCAACCACAGCGCTGCCATCCAGAACTTCGGCCACGGCCAGGCTCTCGGGGACAAACCACTCCTGCAGGGCGGCTTTGATCTGGCGCTGCTCCGGGCGCGGCAGGATCCGCAGCATCAGCGACGTGACCCGCTGCCCCGGTGCCTCCTCCAGCCAGTCGGAGGGAAAGATGTCAAAATCCGCCGGATCAAAGGCGCGCGCGCTCGCGCCGTCGCCATAGAAAGTATAGCTGACGAATTCTGTGTGCTGCTCCCACTTCAGCGTATGCCGCCCCAGCTTCGCTGAGTGATGGGTGGCACCAGGCTGTGGATGCGCCGCCCCATGGCGGTCCAGCAGCGCCTTAAGATGCGCCAGATCCAGACCGCGTTCCCGGTGGACCGCTTCCTTTGGTTGCTTCACAGCCAGATAGATGACTGTGCTGGGGCTTTGCATCGCCGGAAAGGGCCGCGCATGCAGCTCGTTTGCCAGCTCATAGCGCAGGGGGTGGTCGTGGATCGGGGGCATGGCGCAGGGTCTCCAACAAAGTAGACTAGATCATAGCGAGAGCCAGCAAGCCTGTACAGAATTCATTTATTTCAATGACTTAAAAGGATACCAAAGTATACAATCGGCTCCTTTTGCGGAGTATCCACGCCCTCCTGACTGGCAGCACAGTATTTGCCCTGACAACATAGCACGGGTCAAAAAAAGGGCGCGCCGAGTTTCCCCGGCGCGCCTGATAGGCAGTGTTGCAGCGAGGCTGTTACTGGATCAGTTTCAGCAGCTGATCCAATGAGGCCTTGGCGTCGCCATAGAACATCCGGGTGTTCTCTTTAAAGAACAATGGGTTCTCGATACCCGAATAGCCGGTGCCCTGCCCCCGTTTGGAGACAAAAACCTGCTTGGCCTTCCAGCACTCCAGAACCGGCATGCCGGCGATGGGCGAGTTGGGATCTTCCTGTGCTGCCGGATTGACGATGTCATTGGATCCAATCACGATCGCAACATCCGTTGTTGGGAAGTCCTCGTTGATCTCATCCATTTCCATGACGATGTCATAGGGCACCTTGGCCTCGGCCAGCAGCACGTTCATGTGACCGGGCAGACGCCCCGCAACAGGGTGGATGGCAAAGCGTACGTTTTTGCCTTTGGCGCGCAGACGACGGGTCAGTTCCGCCACATTCTGCTGTGCCTGAGCCACCGCCATGCCGTAGCCTGGAATGATGATGACGCTGTCGGCTTCTTCAAGCGCGGTTGCAACACCATCGGCATCAATTGCGATCTGCTCGCCTTCGACCTCCATCTGTGGGCCCGTCGTGCCGCCAAATCCACCAAGGATCACGCTGACAAAGCTCCGGTTCATCGCCTTGCACATGATGTAGCTGAGGATCGCACCAGAGGAGCCCACAAGGGCGCCGATCACGATCAACAGATCATTGCCGAGGGAGAAACCAATCGCCGCAGCCGCCCAGCCCGAGTAGCTGTTGAGCATCGAGACAACCACCGGCATATCAGCGCCGCCAATGCCCATGATCAGGTGGTAGCCAATGAACAGCGCCGCCAGAACCATCAGGAAAAGCGGCAGCACGCCACCGGTGTTAAAGTACCAGATCAGCGTGATCAGCGACAGGCCGGCAGCACCGGCATTGAGCATATGACCACCCGGCAGCTTGGTCGCCGAGGAGGTCAGCTTTCCGGCCAGTTTGCCATAGGCGACAACCGAGCCGGTAAAGGTGACAGCACCGATAAAGATACCGAGGAACAGCTCAACCCTCAGGATCGAGACCTCAACGCCATCTTTCTTAGCCAAAAGCTTGGCAAAGCCTTCCAGCGCCTGTTTCTGCTCGGCGTCCATGGCCATGACACGGCCCAGCTCGATATGGGCGATAAGACCCACAAAGACCGCCGCCAGACCAACCAGCGAGTGCATCGCGGCGACCAGTTCTGGCATCTGGGTCATCTGTACCTTTGTCGCCAGCTGGTAGCCGATAGCACCGCCCCCCGCGATCAGCAGGATCGACAGCAACCACAGGCCTGAGCCGGGGCCGACAAGGGTGGCAAAAACTGCCAGCGCCATGCCGGCAATGCCATACCAAACCGCGCGTTTGGCGCTTTCCTGTCCCGAAAGCCCACCAAGGCTGAGGATGAAAAGAACCGCCGAAACAACGTAGGCGGCAGTTGTGAAACCATATTCCATCTCTGTGTCCTCCTTAAGATTTCTGGAACATGGCAAGCATGCGCCGGGTGACGAGGAAGCCACCAAAGATGTTGATACCGGCCATAAAGACCGAGAGCGCCGCCAGCACGATCACCAGGAAGCTGCCGGATCCGATCTGCATCAGGGCCCCCAGAATAATGATCGAGGAGATCGCATTGGTCACCGCCATCAAGGGTGTGTGCAGACTGTGGGCCACGCCCCAGATCACCTGGAAGCCAATAAAGACCGACAGCACAAACACGATGAAATGCTGCATAAAGCTGGCAGGGGCCACCAGACCAACCGCGAGCAATAGGGCACCGCCTACTGCCAACAGAGTGACCTGGTTTTTGGTCTGCGCCTTAAAGGCCGCCACTTCTGCGGCGCGCTTCTCTTCGGGCGTCAGTTCTGGCACCACTTCCTTTGGTTTGGCGGCAATCGCCTGAACCTTTGGCGGGGGCGGTGGGAAGGTGATCTCGCCGCCATGGGTGACGGTGGCGCCACGAATGACGTCGTCTTCCATGTTGTGATTGACCTGACCGTCCTTTTCGGGCGTCAGATCCGTCATCATGTGGCGGATGTTGGTGGCATAAAGCATCGAGCTTTGCGCCGCCATCCGGCTGGGGAAGTCGGTATAGCCGATGATGGTCACGCCATTATCGGTGACGATTTTCTCGTCCATCACGGTGAGCTTGCAGTTGCCGCCCTTTTCCGCCGCGAGGTCAACAATGACCGAGCCGGGCTTCATTGCCGCAACCATCTCAGCAGTCCAGAGCTCTGGCGCTTCGCGGTTGGGGATCAGCGCGGTGGTGATCACGATATCAACTTCGGGGGCCAGTTCCAGGAACTTTGCCAGCTGGGCTGCGCGGAACTCCGGGCTGGAGACCGAGGCATAGCCACCAGAAGAGGCCCCATCGGCCTGCTCTTCTTCAAAGTCGAGATAGACAAACTCGGCGCCCATGCTCTCAACCTGTTCGGCCACTTCGGGGCGCACATCAAAGGCCAGGGTAATCGCGCCAAGCGAGGTCGAGGTGCCAATTGCGGCCAGACCGGCAACACCGGCGCCCACCACCAGAACCTTGGCTGGGGGCACTTTGCCCGCCGCCGTGATCTGACCGGTAAAGAAACGACCAAAGTTGTTGCCCGCTTCAATGACCGCGCGGTAACCCGCAATATTGGCCATCGAGGACAGCGCGTCCATCTTTTGCGCCCGACTGATCCGCGGCACCATTTCCATGGCAACAACGCTGGCGCCTTTGGATTTGGCCAGCTCCAACCCTTCGGCATTGCCGCCCGGGTTGAAAAAGGAGATCAGCGTCTTTTTCGAGTTCAGCCGCTTCAGCTCAGCCTCATTCGGCTGACGCACCTTGGCGATAATATCAGACGCCTTCCACAGAGCAGCGGCGGTCTTGATCACCTCTACCCCGGCCTCTTCATAGGTCGCATCGCTAAAGCCGGCCGCCAGGCCTGCTCCGCTTTCTATCGCGCACTCGTAGCCCAGTTTCTGCAGCTGACGCGCAGAATCTGGCGTCATAGCGACACGCGCCTCGCCGTTGATCACCTCTTTGGGTGTTCCAATTTTCACCTTGTCGGTCCCCCTCGTCCTGCCCGCCCCGGCATCTGCCGGGTACGGATCGCAAACATTATGACTATCTTGCGCAACATATTTGCGCAATGATTTCGCTGCGTCGCCGCATAGACCTGCCGCATTGCCGCATTTCTGCACCAGTCAACAAAACTGACGTGGATTCTGCAACCGGCCCTCTGCGCAAGCAATACCAAAGCATCGCCCTGCTCACAGCCACCGGCGTGTCTTTTGCTCATAGCGGGCCCAATCCGCCCGAAAACTGCGCCGCATCCTGTCTTCTTCGCCAATGATGAACCGCTTTTCCAAAATCCAGGTCAGCGCCGGGATCAAAGGCAGTGCCAGCACCGCGTCAAAATAGAGGATCAAACCGGCCAGGATCATCACATCACCCAGGTAGATTGGATTGCGGCTGCGCTTGAAAATACCCGACTGCACCAGATGGCTGGGCGTCTCATGCGGCAGAATGGTGGTTTTCTGTCGGCGCATCTCGCTGATCGCCAGGCCAATCAGCACCAGCCCGCCGCCAACCAAAAGCCCGCCCAGCAGATCGGCCCAGACCTCGCCAAATCCCAGCCCCAGCGGCAGATAGCTCACCTGACACCAGGCCAGAGCCAGACAGGCAATCAGCCAGGCCGGAGGAGTGTCGATCCATTTCATCCAAAGATACTTTCATCAGAGCCAAAAACCGCAGGTTTCCGGCCGGTCCGCGGCACCCTTCCCGCATCCGGGCGCAAGGTCCAGAGTTTCACCAGACCCTGACAGAAGAAAAGAACAGGATGCCTCTTTATGGCTGCCAAATCACGACTACGTCCCCTGAGGCAATATCAACCTGCGCCTCTGCGACAACAAGCCCCCGGTATTGACGCATTGATGGGCTGTTATTCCCACTCCATCTCTTCAAAGACGCGGCCCGCGTTCTTGGTGGCCAGCTCTTCAAAGGTATCAAGCCGCCGCCACCGCGTCTGGTCGACATAATAGGCCCCGGCCAGATCACCGTCTTCATCGATATGCGCGCCTATCTTGGCCCGCAAATCGGTGAGGTAGTCCAATGTGTAGCGCCGCACCTGCGCCAGATTGGTCGGATGGCCATGACCGGGGATCAGATAGGTCGGCGCCATCGGCTCCAGCTTGTCGACCCAGGTTTCGATCCAGCAACTGGTGCAGGTATGGGGGAAGATTGGCAGCATGCGCTCGTGAAAGGCAATGTCGCCGGCAATCATGATATCCCACTCGGGAATCCAGACCTGGACATCGCCCGGATCATGCGCCGGTCCCAGATGCAGCACTTCAATTGTGACGCCCCCCAGTGTGAGATCATACCGCTCATCAAAGCTCAGGTTAGCATGTTCCATCCGGGTGTCGCCTGCGCGGTCCTTATTGTAGCTCTGCATCCGCTGCAGGATGAAATCGCCATTTTTTTGCGTCTCGGCAATGGCATCTGCATGGGCCAGTACATCGACGCCAAGATCGCGCCAATAGCCATTGCCCAAAACGGCATGCCCCTGACCGTTCTCGTTGATCACCAGCACAACCGGCTGATCCGTGACCGCCTTGATCTCGGCATGCAGGGCTGCTGCCAGCGCATTTGATGCGCCGCCATTCACCACCACCACCCCGGCTTCGGTCACGATGAAAGACAGGTTGTTGTTGTGGCCGGCATTTTCATAGGTCGGAGGCGCTGTGGCGCCAATTGCGGAAAACACATGCGGGATGACTTCGACCGGCTTTGAGTACAGCTCGGACTGGGGGTATTGGTCGGCAATGTCTTCACTGGCTGCAACTACAGTGGCCAGGCTCAAACTAGACAGGCCCAAACCAGTCAACGCGGCAATGGATAACATCTTCATTTCATAGCTCCCCAGTAGGTCCAAGCAGTGGGCTCCAGCAGTATACCCCCCCAAACTATTCACACTTGCGAATATGATTGTAAATCCCTCATTCCGCCCTCGCGCCCGCCTGTGACGGAACGGCGCGCTTGCGCCCTGCCCCCCCGCCGATACTTTGGAAAAAAAACTGGAGGAGTAGAGATATGGATTTGAGCGGCAAACACGCGCTTGTCACCGGTGGCGGCACAGGTATCGGCCTGGCAATCGCCAAGGCCCTCGCAGACCAGGGGGCGCAGGTGACGATCACCGGGCGGCGTCAGGAGGTTCTGGAAGAGGTGGCCACCGAGGGGCTCTTCCCCATGGCAATGGATGTACGCAACGAGGATGATATCATCGCCAAGATCGCCGCCGCAGTTGAGGCCCGTGGCCCCATTCAGATCTGCGTCGCCAATGCGGGCGTCGCCGAGGGCCACGCCCTGCACAAGACCACCATGGAGTTCTGGCGCAACATGATGTCGACCAATCTCGACGGCGCCTTTCTGACCATCCGTGAATCCCTGAAATCCATGCGCGGCACCGATTGGGGCCGGATCATCACCATCGCCTCGATTGCCGGGCTGCGGGGCCTGAAAGGCGGCGCCTGCTATACGGCCAGCAAACATGGCATGATCGGTCTGACCCGCGCCATTAGCGAAGAATACATGGGCACAGGGTTTACCGCCAACGCGATCTGCCCCGGCTACGTTGACACGCCCATCGTCGACCGCAACATCACCTCAATCGCCAGCCGCGCCGGGATTAGCGAAGAAGACGCGCTGAAGGTCATGGTCAATTCCAACCGCCACCAGCGCCTGATTGAACCCGAAGAGGTCTCGGCGGCCGCGCTGTGGCTTTGCGGCCCCGGCTCGCAGTCTATCAACGGCCAGACCATCGAGATTTCAGGTGGTCAGACCTGATGAGGCGAGCGGAATTCAACCTCTTTTGTGCGACGTTTCCGGCAGCGGAACATGTGGTGCAATGGGGGGATTCCGACGTTTGGAAAGCAGGCGGCAAACTCTTTGCCGTCTGCGGTTGGACCGGTGGCAAGGATGCTTTTACCTTTAAGGCCGGGGAAATTGCTTTTGAAGTCCTGCAAGAACGTCCCGGTGTCCGCCCTGCCCCTTACCTGGCTTCGCGCGGCATGAAATGGCTGCAGCAACATGCGGAAGACGGCCTGACAGATGCCGAGCTACAGGACTGTATCACCCTGTCTTATCATCTGGTCACCGCCGGGATCTCAAAACGAAAGCGGGCCGAGCTTGGCATTCCTGACCCGGCCACCCCGCTATCAACCGATGAAAGCAATCTGTGGGGCACTGGACAGCACCGCTGAGATCGGATACGAAATTCAAAAAGCTTTAAGCTTGAAGTATCCATGAGCCACCCGGGAGAGTCCAAATGACCGATTTTGCTGCCACCAAGGCGATGTTCGAGCTGCCCGACGGCATGATCTACCTTGACGGCAACTCGCTTGGCCCACTGCCCAGGGCGGCCAAGGATCGTGTCGCGTCAATGATCAGCGATGAGTGGGGCAAGATGCTGATCACCGGCTGGAACAAGGCTGGCTGGATGCAGCAGCCCACCGCCATTGGCGACCGCATTGGTCGCCTGATCGGGGCTGAGGCTGGCCATGTGGTGATGGGCGACACCCTGTCGATCAAGGTCTATCAGGCGGTTGCCTCAGCGCTGGAGCTGAACCCAACCCGCCGGGTGGTACTGTCGGACAATGGCAACTTCCCGTCGGATCTCTATATCGTGCAGGGGCTGCTCAAATCTCTTGGCGCAGACTATGAGCTGCGGGTGGTGAACCCCGAGGATGTCGCCGACAATATCACCGATGATCTGGCCGTTTTGATGCTGACGGAGGTGGATTACCGCACCGGGCGCAAACACGATATGAAGGCGCTGACCGAGCTGGCCCATGCCAAAGGCGTGGTGACGGTTTGGGATCTGGCCCATTCTGCCGGTGCATTGCCGGTGGATGTGGCGGGCTGCAGGGCGGATTTTGCCGTTGGCTGCTCGTATAAATACCTCAACTCTGGCCCTGGTGGACCGGCGTTTATCTATGTCGCGCCGCGCCATGTTGATGCGGCCCGCCCGGCGCTGTCGGGCTGGCTGGGACATGAAGCCCCCTTTGCCTTTGACCTCGACTATCGTCCTGGCACCGGTATTGAGCGGATGCGTGTCGGCACCCCGCCGGTGATCCAGCTGGCGGCCCTGGCGGCCTCGATGGATATCTGGGATCAGGTGGATATGCAGGCGCTGCGTGCCACCTCTATCGCGCTGTGCGACCGCTTTATTGCCGGTATAGAATCCTCCTGCCCCGAGCTGACACTGGCCTCGCCCCGCGACGGGGCCGCGCGCGGCAGTCAGGTGTCATTTGCCTTTGAGCACGGCTATGCCGCGATGCAGGCGCTGATTGCCCGTGGGGTGATTGGTGATTTTCGCGCGCCCAATATCATGCGCTTTGGCTTCACCCCGCTTTATATCGACGCGGCTGACGTGGACGGCGCAGTAGCAATTATTGCCGATGTGATGAACAATCGCCTGTGGGACCAGCCCGAGTATAAAATCCGCGCGGCTGTAACCTAATGAAATGCCTCGGCACACTGGTCTTGCCGCTGTGTCGGCCCTTTGGCTGGGTGGCGCAGTGGCGTCGCCTGGCCCAATGCGGGACGCTAAATAAAAGGATCGTCGCCCTTCCCTGAGCTATAGTATTTCTAGGAAAAGGAACGATCCGATGAGTGACTCCAATACCCCCTCCCAAACCTGCCCCTTCAATCCTGCCGATGACGGCGCCCAGATGGATTTTGACGGCCGCATGTCCTATGGTGACTATCTGTCGCTTGAGACTCTGCTAAATGCCCAGAAACCCTACAGCGATACCCATGACGAGATGCTGTTCATCATTCAGCACCAGACCTCTGAGCTGTGGATGCGTCTGGCTATTCACGAGCTGCAGGCGGCGCGGGACCGGCTGCTGAAGGGCGAGACCCGGCAGGCCTTTAAAATGCTGGCGCGGGTGGCTCGTATTTTTGAGCAGCTCAACTCTGCCTGGGATGTGCTGCGCACCATGACGCCCTCGGATTACACCGCCTTTCGCGACGCACTCGGGGAAAGCTCTGGCTTTCAGTCGCATCAATACCGCTTGATCGAATTCATGCTGGGCAATCGCAATAAGGCGATGCTGAAGCCGCATGCCCACCGCCCCGACCTGCTGGCCCTGCTGGAAGCGGAGCTGGCGCAGCCCTCGCTGTATGATGTCGCTCTGCGGGCCCTGCACCAGAGTTTTGCCCTGCCAGAGGCCGTCCTCAACCGCGACTTGTCGGAGGCCTATCAGGCCAGTGACGCGGTTCAGGCAGCCTGGAGCTCGGTGTATCGCGCCCCAGAGGCCCATTGGGAGCTCTATGAGCTGGCGGAAAAGCTGGTGGATTTTGAGGACTACTTTCGCCGCTGGCGTTTCAACCATGTCACCACAGTGGAACGGATCATCGGCTTTAAACGTGGCACTGGCGGCACCGGTGGGGTGAACTACCTCAAACGGATGCTGGACGTGGAACTGTTTCCCGAGCTTTGGCACCTGCGCACCACACTTTGAGCAAGACGCACAACACGGGGACACACAACACGGGACGGTGAGACGCAGAACAAAGTGAGGGGGGGCTCCCGCCCGTCATCGCGCGTCTTACGACGCACTCTTCCCGTTGGGCCCAGCGCCGCGTTTCACGCGGCGTGGGCTGCGTCCAGCCCCCCCCCCGTTTGCGCCATAAAACCCCATAGACCCAATGCTCCGGGGCACAATACTCCGGGGCACAATGGTGCGGCCAGCATCAACGCAGCGACAGGCCCCGGGCGCACAGGGCTGCGTAGGCTGCCACTCCGGCCTGATAATCCGCATAGGTTTCTGAGGTGTGCTTCACGCCTTTGAGGCAGGCACAAAACAAGCCTCCCAGGGTATCGGCATCACAGGTCAGAACAACACGCCCCTGCCCGGCCTCATCCACCAGCCAGGCCGCGTAAAGCGCCTGCAACTGCGCCTCGCCGCGTTTGATCATATCCCCGGCGACGCTCATGCTGGCTTCAAACAGCTCCATGCCATGCGCCGAAGACATCATCGCCTCCATCGTTTCACCGCCATGAACCGCAAAGGCGCGATCCAGCTTTTCCAACAGCGTAGCCCCCTGCGCCAGAGCTGCGGAGATGTCGTGGCGCGCTGTGTCATAGTAGCTCTCAACAAGCGCGCAAAAGATCGCCTCTTTGTTTTTGAAATGCAGATAGAGCGCCGGACGTGACATACCCGCGCCGCGCGCTATGTCGTCCATAGATGTCTTGCGAAACCCATAAGCAGAAAAGCCTGCCCAGGCCGCATTCAGGATGATCTGTGTTTTGTGATCAGGTGCAGAAATCTTCATGATCCGGTTCTGACAGTTCACTCAAATAATGTCAATTGACAGCCTGACATTTTCCGTGCATTTTGTCAAAGCACCTTCGGACCCAGCAAAAAGGCCAGTCTCATGTCAAAAACCCTCCGTATCAATGGCAAGACCCATGAGGTGGACCTCCCGGATGATGTGCCGCTTTTGTGGGTGCTGCGCGATGAGATCGGCCTCACCGGCACCAAGTTCGGCTGTGGTGTCGCCGCCTGTGGCGCCTGTACGGTGCAGGTCGATGGCGAGGCCATGCGGTCCTGCCAGCTGCAGCTAGGCGACATCGAGGGAGAGATCACCACCATCGAAGGCCTTGGCACACCAGACAACATGGCCAAAATCCAGACCGCCTGGGTCGAACATCAGGTGGCGCAATGTGGCTATTGCCAGTCGGGCCAGATCATGCAGGCCGCCAGCCTGCTGGCCGAAAACCCCAGCCCTACCGACGCGGATATAGACGAGGCCATGCAGGGCAACCTGTGCCGCTGTGGCACCTATCCGCGTATCCGTGCCGCCATCCACTCTGCCGCCAAAATGATGCAGGAGGCCTGACCCCATGGCCAGCTTGAAAAAAATCGCCCGCCGCAGCTTCCTTGTCGGCTCTGCTGCCATTCTGGGCGGTGTCGCCTTTGGCACCTACAAATACCACCAGGACGCGCCCAATCCGCTGCAGCCCGCCCAGGGCAAGGCCATCCTGAACCCCTTTGTCTTTGTGGACCAGTCCGGGGTCACCCTGATCGCGCCACGGGCCGAGATGGGTCAGGGCGTGCACACCTCCTGGGCCGCGCTGATCGCCGAGGAACTGGACGTTGACCCCAATGCGGTCAATGTCATTCACGGCCCCGCCGCCAAGGCCTATTACAACAGCGCTATGTTGTCCGAAGCGCTGCCAGGGCGCGGCTACAACGCCAGCGACCTGCAGCACTCTCTGGGGCAGATCGTGGGGAATTTCTCAAAATTCCTCGACCTGCAGGTCACCGGGGGCTCATCCTCGATGCGAGACGGGTTTACCCGCATGCGCATGGCCGGGGCCACCGCGCGCGAAACCCTGAAAGAGGCCGCAGCACAGAAACTGGGCGTCTCACGGGCACTTTTGGAAACTAAGGATGGCTATGTGCTCGCCCCTGGGGACGTGAAGCTGGCCTATAGCGCGCTAGCCGCTGAGGCCGCCGCAATTGCGCCGCAAGAGGCAGAGCTGCGACCTGCAGCGCAGTGGAAATACATCGGCAAAGCCGTGCCACGTGTGGATATGGTCGGTAAAGTCACCGGCACTGCCGGGTTTGGCGTCGACACCCGCGTTGAGGGCATGCGCTTTGCTGCCATCAAACAAAACCCGCATTTTGGCGCTGGTATGCGCAGCTTTGATGCCAAGGCTGCAAAAGCTATGGCCGGTGTCGAACAGGTCCTTGATCTTGGCGATGCTGTCGCCGTGGTGGGTTCAAACACCTGGCTGGCACAACAGGCGGTTGATGCAATCTACGTGGAGTGGGAAGCTCCCGGCTATCCAGCAACCACAGAAGCCATCTTTGCCGAGATTGCCGCCGCCTTTGACTCTGCGCCGAACTCTACCATGCGTGACGACGGCGATGTCGACAGCCTGCCTGAGGGGGCTGAGCTTATTGAGGCCGAATATCGCCTGCCCTATCTCGCCCATGCCACCATGGAGCCGATGAATGCCACAGCGCTGTACACAGGCGATGCGCTGCAGATCTGGGCCCCAAATCAGGGCCCTACCGTGGTGCAAAAAGCCGCAGCCGACCTCACGGGGCTGGACCCTGCGGCGGTGAGTGTAAACACCACCTATCTGGGGGGCGGTTTTGGCCGACGTATTGAAGTGGACTACACAAACCGTGTGGTGCAGATCGCGCAACAGCTAAAGGGCACCCCGGTGCAGCTGACCTGGTCGCGTGAAGAAGACATGCGCCACGACTATTACCGTCCCGGTGCCATTGGCCGCTACCGCGCCGCCGTCAAGGATGGCAAGGCCCTCATGGTGCATGGCAAGATCGCCGCGCAGTCCACCACGCAGGAAGGCGCTGCGCGCATGCTGGGGCTGCCGATGTCCGGTCCAGACAAGGGACACGTCGATGCCGCCTTTAACCAGCCGCTGGCGATCCCCAATTTCCGCATCGAAGGCTATATCGCCAAGCCAATGATCCCTGTCGGCTTTTGGCGCTCGGTCGCGGCCTCATTCAACGGGTTCTTCTCGGACAGTATCATCGACGAGATGGCGCATAAGGCGGGGCGTGATCCGCTGGAGTTCCGGCTTGAACTCGCCCGCGCCGAATGGGAGCCTGCGGCAAAGGTGCTGGAAGCGGTGCGCGAGATGTCCGGCTGGGAGGCCAAGACCCCCGAAGGCGTCGGTCGCGGCGTGGCCTTTGCCTATAGTTTCGGCACCCCCGTGGCGCAGGTGATCGAGGTCGAAGATCAAGATGGTGACATCGCCATCACCAGGGCCTGGATTGCCGCCGATCTTGGTCTGGCGATTGATCCGCAAAACATCGAAGCGCAGCTGTTCAGTGGTCTGACCTATGGGCTTTCGGCGGCCTGTTTTGGTGAGATCACCTTTGACGGTGGCGCTGTTGAGCAGGAAAATTTCCCGGATTATGACGCCATGCGGATGCCAAATATGCCGCAGGTTGAGGTCTCTGTGCTGCAAAACCAGAAACACATGGGCGGTGCTGGTGAACCGGGCACGCCGCCTGCGGCTCCGGCGCTGGCAAATGCCCTGTTTGACCTGACCGGCACCCGCGCCCGCGAGCTGCCGCTGAACAAGCACTTCAGCTTTTTGTAACCGATCTCAAAACTCCCCCTCACCAGCAATTACAGTTGGTGCGGGGAACTTTAATAAGATGAGGCGGTGGCTATCGCCCCTCTTCTATCTGACGAAAATTGCCCCTCGACCGTCAGTTTAGCCCCTGGCTTGCCAATCATGCACCGCTTGCCCAAAGGCGGTGAACAAAGGCCGCGACACCGGATCATTGGCGGCATCCCATTCCGGGTGCCACTGAACCGACAGGGTAAACCCAGGCGCATCTTTGACGTAGATCGCCTCAGCGGTGCCATCGGGGGCCACGCCGTCAATGACGATGTTTGCCCCGGGTGTCTTGAGCCCCTGGCCATGCAGGCTGTTGGTCATCACCTCATCGGCGCCAAACACTTCACTAAAGACACCGCCGGGCGTCATCTTCACCGGGTGGCGCAGTGCAAATTTCTCTTCCAGCGTTCCGTCCGGAGGCATGCGGTGGTTCATCCGCCCCGGCAGATCGCGGATCTCGGGATACAGCGTGCCGCCCATGGCAACGGTGACTTCCTGAAAGCCACGACAGATGCCAAAAAAGGGTTGGCCACGCTGAACGCAGGCCCGCACCAGCGGCAACACAATCGCATCACGCGCCCGGTCAAAGGCACCATGGGCCGCGGTCTCAGCCTCGCCATATTCGCTGGGGTGCACATTGGGACGTCCACCAGTGAGCAAAAAGCCATCAAAGCTCTCCAGCAGCTCGTCGACCGACAAAAAGCGTGGATCAGAGGGGATCAGCAGTGGCATACAGCCCGACACTTCGGCCACGGCCTCAGAATTCATGGTGCCACCGGCATGGGCCGGGTACTGATCGTTGATCAGATAGGTATTGCCGATAATGCCGACTTTGGGACGCGCCATGGGGACTCCGGTTGGATAAGGAACCACACAAAGCTAAGCGCTCAGAGTCCGGCCCGCAACCACTGCAGTGACGGAAGGCCGCACAGAACAGGGTGCGTAAATGCAGATCCTCACGTCACACCCCGCCTGAGGCTGCTCCTGCGATAGCAGAGCGCAGATTACGGGGCGGAGAATCAGGCAGAGGCCCTGTTGAGTATGGAGTGCGTAGAAAGCGGGCACCCTTGTGAGGGCGCCCACCAATTGGTGACAAAAACCTATACGCGATCAGATTTCGCCAATGATCCCTGCCGCGTCAATGCCCGCTATCGCCGCGATGGCATCATTGTCCGAGGAGTCGCCGGTCACGCCAACCGCGCCAATCACGGTGCCATCCGTGTCGCGCAGCAGCACGCCACCGGGAACCGGGATCACCTGGCCGCCAAAGAGACCATTCACAGCTGTCATAAAATAGGCCTGTGCGTCCGCCCGTGCCATTTGCGCGGTCCCCGCCATGCCCAGCATGACGGACCCGTAGGCCTTGGCGTGGGCAATGGCAAAGCGCCCCGGAGCCGCGCCGTCTTCACGTTCAAACGCCTGCACATGTCCACCGGCATCCAGCACCACAACCGAGAGCGGCTTCAACTGCAGTTCGCGACCTTTTTCCAAAGCCTTGAGGATGATGGTGCGGGCGGTTGTCAGGGGAATCGTCATGATTTTGTCCTTTTGTCTGTTTGTCTGTATCGCATTAAAAGGGCCAGGCAGTTGGCCTGACCTTTTATCTGTCGTGCAGTCTAGCTTGCCGCCTTCAGCTCAAGACGGCGGGCATGCAGCACCGGCTCTGTGTAGCCAGAGGGCTGGATGCGCCCCTTGAACACCAGATCGCAGGCCGCCTGAAAGGCAATGCCGTCAAATCCGGGCGCCATAGGCGTATAGCTGGCATCGGAGGCGTTTTGCCCATCCACCACTGCGGCCATTTTCTGCATCGCCGCCATGACGCGGGCCTCGTCCACAACGCCGTGGTGCAGCCAGTTGGCCAGCGCCTGCGAGGAAATCCGGCAGGTGGCGCGGTCTTCCATCAGACCAACGTTGTTCAGATCCGGCACTTTTGAGCAGCCAACGCCCTGATCCACCCAGCGCACAACATAGCCAAGGATACCCTGGGCATTGTTCTCGATCTCGTGGCTGATCGCATCCTCCGACAGGTTTTGCCCCTGCATCACAGGAATGCTCAGCAGATCGTCCAGCGTTCCGCGCGGGCCAGCAGCGCGCAGCGCATCCTGACGCGCCAGCACATCGAACTGGTGATAGTGGGTGGCGTGCAGTGTCGCGGCTGTTGGCGATGGCACCCAGGCGCAGGTGGCGCCGGATTTGGGATGGCCAATCTTTGCCGCCAGCATCTCGCCCATAAGGTCGGGCATCGCCCACATACCCTTGCCGATTTGCGCGCGGCCTTTCAGGCCACAGGCCAGGCCGATATCGACATTGCGGTCCTCATAGGAGGCGATCCAGGCGGTGCCCTTCATCTCACCTTTGGGCAGCATGGGTCCGGCTTCCATGGAGGTATGGATCTCGTCGCCGGTGCGGTCCAAAAAGCCCGTATTGATAAAGGCAACGCGGGATTTGGCGGCCCGGATGCATTCCTTGAGGTTCACACTGGTGCGGCGCTCTTCATCCATGATGCCAATCTTGACGGTATTGGCAGGCAGGCCCAGCGTGGCCTCAACATGATCAAAGATGCGGCAGGCAAAAGCGACCTCTTCGGGGCCATGCATCTTGGGCTTTACCACATAGACCGAGCCTTTGAGCGAATTGCCGCCTTCAGATTTCAAATCATGCATGGCGATCATCACGGTGATCATCGCGTCCAGAAACCCCTCGCCCGCCTCACGGCCTGCGCTGTCCAGCACCGCCGGGTTGGTCATCAGGTGCCCAACGTTGCGGATCAACAGCAAGGAGCGCCCTTTCAGACTGGCTGCCGCGCCCGCCGGGGTTACATAGTCCAGATCCGGGTTCAGCACCCGGGTAAAGCTCTTGCCGCCCTTGGTGACCTCTTCCGCAAGATCGCGCTTCATCAGGCCCAGCCAGTTGGTATAGGCAACAACTTTGTCCTCGGCATCAACGCAAGCCACCGAGTCTTCGCAGTCCATGATGGTGGAGAGGGCCGATTCAAGGGTGATGTCATTGATACCGGCCGCGTCTGAGGCGCCAATATTGCCGGCCGCGTCGATCTCAATCACCGCATGCAGCCCGTTGTTTTTCAACAAAACCCGGCCAGGGGCCTCGGCGTTGCCCACAAAGCCCGCAAACTGAGCCGTGTTCTGCAGGGCAGGAACCAATGCGCCATCCTTGACAGAGAGCCCGGTGATGTCCTCCCAGGAGCCGCTGGCCAGCGGGAAGGTCTCGTTCAGGAAATTACGGCCCCAGGCAATGACCCGCGCGCCACGCGCCGCATCATAGCCGCCGCCAGAGGGCAGATCCCCCATAGCGTCTGTGCCATAAAGCGCATCATACAACGAGCCCCAGCGGGCATTGGCCGCGTTGAGCGCAAAGCGCGCATTGGTGATCGGCACCACCAGTTGCGGCCCCGGCGTCGCGGCGATCTCGGCATCGACGTTCTGGGTCTCGA
This sequence comes from Phaeobacter sp. SH40, assembly GCA_965641885.1. Taxonomy (GTDB): domain Bacteria; phylum Pseudomonadota; class Alphaproteobacteria; order Rhodobacterales; family Rhodobacteraceae; genus Pseudophaeobacter. The sequence goes on from OZ282574.1 coordinate 2,986,447, forward strand.
TCTCAAAATCATCGCCTTCGGGTACAAGATAGCCAATGTCGCGCAAAAACGCCTGATAGGCGGCGGCATCCTGCGGCGTACCGCGCTGTGCAATGTGCCAGGCATCAATCTGGCTCTGGATGTCAGCGCGCCGCGCCAACAGCGCCCGGTTCTCATCGCCCATGCCATTGACCAGACCAGAAAGCCCGGCCCAAAAATCCGCTGCAGTCACATCGGTTCCCGGCAAAGCCTTGTTTTCAATAAAGTCCGCCAGTTCAGATGCCACCTGCATCCCGTCGATATTGCGCATGCCACCCATTGGTTTTCTCCTTGCCGATTGCCGATTTGTTTCCCGAATACAGGAAAAGTTTCCTATCGGCAACATATGCGGTAAAGATACTTTACCAATTTTGACGACGATCTTTCAAATCCAGTTTGCAAATCCCTGCCGTCTCCAAAAAGGCCACTTGCAAACCAGCTTGCAAACCAGGGAGGCAAATCAAAACAGGTCCCCACATCCGCCCATGCATAGTGTGCATTTTCCACGACATGCGCTTGCCCGCAGCACAGCCATTGCCTACCACTAGGACAACCACAAGACCGAGGCGGCCATACCGGCCATCTCACAGGTCGCGGACAGACGAGGAGAGCACGATGACGGCAGCGGCAACACCATCCCAGCAAGAGACCCCCGAGACCTTTTACCTGAAGGATTACACCCCCTTTGGTTTTGAGGTGGAGAGTGTGGAGCTGACCTTCCGTCTTGCGCCCAGCGCCACACGTGTTCTGAGCCGGATCTGCTTTACGCCAAAACCCGGCGCTGCAGACCCGCGGTTCTTTTTGCATGGGGAAAAGCTCAAGCTGATCTCGGCCAGCATTGACGGCTCTGAGGTGACGCCAGATCTGAGCGCCGAGGGCTTGAGCTGCGCCGTGCCTCAGACGCCCTTTGTCTGGGAATGTGAGGTCGAGATTGATCCCGCCGGCAATACCGCCCTTGAGGGGCTTTATATGTCGAACGGCATGTATTGCACCCAATGTGAGGCCGAGGGCTTTCGCAAGATCACCTACTACCCCGACCGCCCCGATGTCATGAGCACCTTCACCGTCCGCATTGAAGGCGAGGAAGAGGTGCTGCTGTCTAATGGCAACCCCACCAGCAGCGGCGCGGGCTTTGCCCAATGGCATGACCCCTGGCCCAAACCCGCCTATCTCTTTGCGCTGGTGGCAGGCGATCTGGTCAATCATCCCGACAGCTTTACCACCATGTCCGGCAAGGCGGTCGAGCTGAACATCTGGGTGCGCCCCGGAGACGAAGACAAATGCGCCTTTGGCATGGAAGCGCTGAAGAAATCCATGACCTGGGATGAACAGGTCTATGGCCGCGAATACGACCTCGACATTTTCAACATCGTGGCGGTGGATGATTTCAACATGGGCGCGATGGAGAACAAGGGTCTGAACATTTTCAACTCCTCCTGCGTTCTGGCCTCGCCCGAGACCTCAACGGATGCCAATTTTGAGCGCATTGAGGCCATCATCGCCCATGAGTATTTCCACAACTGGACCGGCAACCGCATCACATGTCGCGACTGGTTTCAGCTTTGCCTCAAAGAGGGGCTGACGGTGTTTCGCGATTCGCAATTCACCTCTGATATGCGCTCGGCTCCGGTGAAACGCATCTCGGATGTCATTGACCTGCGCGCCCGCCAGTTCCCCGAGGACCAGGGCCCGCTGTCTCATCCGGTGCGCCCGGAAGAGTTCCAGGAGATCAACAACTTTTACACCGCCACCATCTACGAAAAAGGCGCCGAGGTTATCGGCATGCTGAAACGTCTGGTGGGTGACGCGGCCTATCGCAAGGCAGTAGATCTGTATTTTGAGCGCCACGATGGTCAGGCTTGCACGATTGAGGACTGGCTCAAAGTGTTTGAAGACAGCACCGGGCGTGATCTCAGCCAGTTCAAACGCTGGTATGGCCAGGCCGGCACGCCGCGTCTGAAGGTTTCAGACAGTTTTGAAGATGGCAGCTATACGCTCAACTTTGAGCAAAGCACCGCGCCAACGCCGGGCCAGCCCCACAAAGACCCCCGCGTCATTCCCATCGCCGTCGGTCTGCTGAATGACAATGGCGACGAGGTGCAGCCCACCACGGTGCTGGAGATGACCGAGGCCAGGCAGAGCTTTACCTTTGAGGGGCTGGCCAGCCGTCCTGTACCCTCCATTCTGCGCGAATTTTCCGCGCCGGTTATTCTGGAGCGCGACAGCAGCAATGCCGAGCGCGCCTTCCTGCTGGCCCATGACAGCGATCCCTTTAATCGCTGGGAGGCGGGCAATGCCCTGGCAAAGGAAACCCGCATCGCGATGGTTCTGGAAGGCCAGGCCCCCGATGCCGCCTATCTGGACGCGCTGCAAAACCTGCTGCGCAACGACAGCCTTGATCCGGCCTTTCGCGCGCTGATCCTGCAGCCTCCGGGCCAGTCTGATATCGCCCAGACCCTGCATGAGCGCGGCCATGTGCCCGACCCGCAAAAGATCTATGATGCCGCCGAGACCTTTGCCCAGACACTGGCGCAGCAACTAGCTGACAGCCTGCCGCGGCTCTATGCCGACACCACGGTTGAAGGCGCCTATTCTCCCGATGCCGTCAGCGCCGGCAAACGCGGGTTGAACGGGCGTATCCTGTCGCTGCTCACCCGGCTGGATGGGGGGCAACAGGCCACGCGCCAGTTTGAGGCGGCAGACAACATGACACAGCAATTCACCGCGCTGGCCGCGCTGCTAAACGCAGAAAAAGGGGCTGCGCAATCGCAGGCGTTTTTTGACCAGTGGCAGGGTGACCGGCTGGTGATGGACAAGTGGTTCGCGCTGCAGGTCGCCGTGGCTGCGCCACAAAAGACGGCTGAGGTGGCAGCAGGTCTGACAAAGCACCCGCTGTTCACCTTAAAGAACCCCAACCGCTTTCGCGCGGTGATGGGCGCGCTTGCCGGCAGCCACGCGGGCTTTCATCACGCAAGCGGCGCCGGCTACAGCCTGCTGGCCGACAATCTCATGGCGCTGGACCGCCTCAACCCGCAGACCACGGCCCGGATGTGCACCGCCTTCCAGACCTGGACCCGCTATGACAGCGAGCGCCAGAGGCTGATCCGCACGCAGCTGCAACGGATCAAATCCGTTGACGGGCTGAGCCGCGACACCAATGAGATGGTGAGCCGTATTCTGGAGGCCTCCTGATGGCTAAAGGGCCGCACAGCGATGCGATCTGATGCCCGGTTCGCCTGACAGTGATCCCTTGGCCCCGCCAAACACAGCCCCATGCAGCCCCCTGACGCCCTATCACTTTCAGCGTCAGGGGCGCTCTGTCGGTTTGGCGCTGGCATTGGGGCTGTGGCTTGCGGGCCTAGGGCTTGCCTGGGTTTTTCTGCAGATTTCGCCCTGGGTGACGGCGATCCTGGCTCTGCCCACCCTGCCCGGCCTCTGGGAGTTTTGGCGCAATCCCGCCTCTGGCCTGACAGTTTCCCAAGATCAGATCAGCTGGTTCAACGGGGACCGTAGCGCGAGTCTGCCATTGGAAGAGATCGCCATGCTGCGGCTCGACCGGCGTTGGGATTTCTCTTTTCGCGCCACGCTGATGTTGCACAGCGGCGCCAAAATACGCCTGCCGCAACCTGCCCTGCCGCCTGTGCAACCCCTTGAAGACGCGCTGAACGCGCAGGGCGTTCTCAGTCAACGCCATCACTTCACCAATTTCTGAAGCCCGGCCTCTGTCAGCAATCAGATTGCAACAACCGGGGCCGACAGAAAAGAAACGCAGAAAAACAAGCGGATAACCGGGCACAAAAAGGGGGCACAAAAACGGGCACCTCACCTGCAACCGCCATACATCGGGTCAAAGAGAGGCTGCCAATGCGCGCCCCTTTGCCACGGCAATTCCTAAATCCTTACGTTTATCTCCCCATCGCCGCCACGATTGCGCCGCATTGAGAGATCAGTTTGAGTCGCAACGGTTAAGCTGCCAACCTGCAGGATTTTGAATGCTCAAATCTCATGATCATATGTGGACCCGCCTGTCCCAACTCCACAAAGACATCCCACTCTGGGTAGCTGATAGACTCGCGGGCGGCGCAGCCGCACCGACTGGCGCCACGTCACAGAACGCCACGCCACCAGAGCTGGGCGACACAGCCCAAGCTCGCCGTACAGGCCAAACCTGCCAACTGGCGCAGAGTGATGCGCTGCAGGAGGTCGATCCCGACACGGCCTCCTTTGCCGAGAGCCTTTTGATTCCGATCTGCGGAGACTGTCCGGATACGGACAGCCGTCACGCCCTGCAGGACAAAGGCCAGTTTCTGGCGCGGCAGGAACGCTGGTCCGAGCTTTCGCAGCTGATCCGCCAGGCAGACCAACAGCGCAAATGCACGCCTGGGGGCCTCCCTGCGGCAGATCTGCTTGCCTATGGCGCGCGTGCCGATGTCGTAAACGCCGTGGAACATGCTCTGGCGGAACGCAGCACCAAACCCGACGCCGCTGGGGAGAACCGTATTCTGATCGATGGGGTTATGGCGCTGGAAACCCTGCGCTGCGAGCACCGTCAGGACAGCCACCTCACGGCGATTGTCGCGCTGGCGCATATCGATATCGCCTGGATCTGGCGCAGCACGGCGCCGCAGGTTGCCACATCAAAGGCCCGTGCAGAGCCGCATCTGCGCCGTGCCAGCGCGCATTTTGAACGCGCGGCGGCACTTTTGGAGCCGCTGAAGGATCAAGGCAAAGACAGTGCGTTTTTGTCAGCCGCACAATGCGCCCTTTTTGCCGGGCAGACTGCCAACACGCTCAAGGTTGCGGACGCCTATGGCGCCCTGATTGACAAAGATCCCGGCAACCCGCGCCCGATGCGGGCTCTGGGGGTACAGATGCTGCCCCGCACCAATGGCTCTTATGCCGCGCTAGAGCTGGAAGCCCGCCGCACCGCGATACGGACCAGAAAGGAATGGGGAGCCGGCGGCTATACCTGGGTCTATTTTGACGCCATGGCCCTGGACGAGCAGGCCTGCGAACGGGTGGACGCCACCTTCTTTCTGGAAGGGCTGCAGGATATTCTGCGCACAGATCCAAGCCAGGAAATGGTCAATCTGCTCGCGGCCTATTGTGCTGTGTCGCTGCGCAACGGCCCCGGTGGCGGCGAACAGCCCGATCAGACTGCCCAGACCACTCAGGCCGACCAGACCGCTCAGGCCGCACAGACCGCACAGGCCCGCCGCAAGATCTCCGAAGCTGCCCGCTGGCTGATCCGCGGCCACCTGCGCGAGCTGCATCCGCTGATCTGGGCCCATGCCTGTGAAGGCTTTGACAACAACGCGCGCATTGCATCCCTGCAGCGCTTTGCCGCCCACGGACAGGCCGCCGCCCTCCGGTGCATAGCCGGAATTTTTCGCGACGAAATCGACAGTGGCCACAAGATTGCCTTTACCCCGGAGGGGATTGATCTGGTGCCGGGCTAGCCCCGACTGCTGCCCCGAAAGACATACCAGACGACAAAACACAAAGAGCCGGGAATACGCCCCGGCTCTTTTCGTTCTTTATCCCGCAAAGACCAAGACTGCCTGCAGCACGCAGCTCAGCGCATCAGGTCTTTTTAAAAGCATCCATCAAAGCCGCCCCGAGGGCGCCGGTTTCGGATTTTCCACTGCTCTTGGGAGAGGAGGACATCGCCGCGCGCCCGCCCGTTCCGCCTGATTTACCACCTGATTTGCCGCCGGGTTTTCCGCCCGCCTTTTGGCCGCCGCGCGGTGCTCCGCCTGCAGCTCCCCCCCTGGCATCGCGCCCGGCAGATCCGCGCGCATTGCGCTCGTCCCGCGCCGAGGCCCCACCATCCTTGCGCATGGTCAGAGCAATGCGTTTGCGGGCCACATCGACTTCGGTCACCGTGACCTTGACCACCTGACCGGTTTTCACCACCTCATGCGGGTCTTTTACAAATTTATCGGCCAACTGGCTCACATGCACCAACCCATCCTGATGCACGCCGATGTCCACAAAGGCCCCAAAGGCGGCAACATTGGTCACCGTACCCTCTAGCACCATGCCGGGTTTGAGATCCTTCATGGTCTCGACGCCCTCTGCAAAGGTCGCCGTGACAAACGAGGGACGCGGATCGCGACCCGGCTTTTCCAGCTCCGAGAAGATGTCGCGCACCGTAGGCAAACCAAAGGTCTCATCGACAAATTGCTCGGCACGCAGGCTTTTAAGCGCCGCACTGTCGCCCATGATCTGACGGATATCGCGACCACAGGCGGCAATCACCCGGCGGGCGACGCTATAGGCCTCAGGGTGCACCGAAGACGCATCCAGCGGCTCTTTGCCGTCGCGAATACGTAAAAATCCCGCGCATTGCTCAAAGGCCTTGGGCCCAAGGCGCGCGACCTTCAACAGCTCGCGGCGCGAGGCAAAGGCGCCGTTTATATCCCGGTGCGCCACAATGGCCTCAGCCAGCCCGGGCCCAAGGCCGGACACATGGCTCAGCAGCGGTGCCGAGGCCATGTTGAGGTCGACGCCAACCGCGTTCACCACATCCTCGATCACCGCCTCCAGCGATTTTGACAGGCGGTGCTGGTCCACGTCATGCTGATACTGGCCGACGCCAATGCTCTTGGGCTCGATCTTCACCAGTTCCGCCAGCGGATCCTGCAATCGCCGGGCAATCGACACTGCCCCGCGCAACGAAACATCCAGATCAGGAAACTCCCGCGCCGCCAGTTCAGAGGCCGAATACACCGAGGCACCAGCCTCGGAGACCACCACCTTGGTCGGCGCTTTCACCTTGGCGGGCAGATGCTTGATCACCTCTGCCACCATGCGTTCCGTCTCACGACTGGCGGTGCCATTGCCAATGGCAATCAGCTCAACCCCGTGTTCAGCAATCAGTTTCAGAATGCTGACCTGGGCGCCGCGCAGATCATTCTTTGGCTGGAATGGATACAAGGTCTCTGTGGCGAGCACTTTGCCGGTTGCATCAACCACTGCCGCCTTGACGCCGGTGCGAATGCCCGGGTCCAGCCCGAGCGTCGGTCGCGCACCGGCTGGGGCGGCAAAGAGCAGGTCCTTGAGGTTGCGGGCAAAAACATGAATGGCATCGTCCTGTGCACGCGCCCGAAGATCGCTCATCAGTTCCAGCATCATCGACAGGCTCAGCTTGACCCGCCAGGTCCAGCCCGCGACCTTGCGCAGCCATTTGTCACCCGCGCCTGTGCCGCCCGCTCCCAGCTCAGCTGCGACCATGCCTTCTGCACGCGCCACGCCCTCGTCCGGCTCGGGGCCGATATCCAGCGACAGCACCCCCTCATTGGCGCCCCGTAACATGGCCAGGGCCCGGTGCGACGGCACATCGGCCCAGCGCTCAGTGTGATCAAAATAGTCAGAGAACTTGGCGCCCTCTTGTTCCTTGCCCTCGATCAGCCGCGCCGTCAGATGCGCCTCTGCGTGCAGGAACTGTCGCAGACGGCCCAACAGCCCGGCATTTTCCGTCATCCGCTCTGTCAGAATATCACGTGCCCCATTGAGGGCTTCCTTAGTCCCCGGCACCGCCTCGCTAAGGTACCCAGCCGCCAAAACCTCGGGGTCGGCCAGGTGATCCGCGAGGATCGCTTCTACCAGGGGCTCCAACCCGTTTTCGCGGGCTATCATCGCCTTAGTGCGGCGCTTGGTTTTATAAGGCAGATAGATGTCTTCCAGCTGCGCCTTGGTCTCTGCCTTGGCAATCGCGGCCGCCAGATCATCCGTCAGCTTGTCTTGCGACTTGATCGTGTCAAAGATGGTCGCCCGCCGCGCCTCCAGCTCGCGCAGATAGGACAATCGCTCGGCCAGGGTGCGCAGTTGCGTGTCATCCAGCCCCCCGGTCGCCTCTTTGCGATAGCGCGCCACAAAGGGCACTGTCGCCCCCTCATCCAGCAGGGTCACGGCACTGTTCACCTGCTTTGGGGCGGCGCCAATTTCCTTGGCAATTTCACTGGCAATTTTCTGGGCAATACGGGCTGCGGTATCCAAGATGCGTCCTCATTTTATCGGCTCGGAGCGTTTCGGGGCTCTGCTCGGGCGCTCTTCTTAGCCCTGCTGCAAGCCTGCGCCAAGAGCTGGCGTGACGAAGCCTCGCACAAACCGGCCACCACCAAGCATTCGAGCGCCTTTGCCACTCTCCAGTTTCCACTCTCAAGGGACATCCTGACAGGATCCGCCCAATAGAAACCCAGTAGCAACCCAGCATCCGCCCGGCATCAGGCAGGCATCAGGCAGGCATCAGGCAGGCATCGGGCCAAGATCCCCGCAGAATCTCCGCAACCACTTGCCCCGCATGGCCCGCTGGCCTAGAACCCTTTTCAAACCTGATCAAAGGAGCCGGTGCGCAATGCTCGACCTGACATATGAACTCCCCAAGCCCAAGGTAATCTCGGGTGCCAAACATGACTGGGAACTGGTCATCGGTTTGGAAGTCCATGCCCAGGTCAGCTCCAAGGCCAAGCTGTTCTCAGGCGCCTCGACCAAATTCGGCGCTGAGCCAAACTCAAACGTGTCCTTTATCGATGCAGCAATGCCCGGCATGTTGCCGGTGATTAACGAATACTGCGTTGAACAGGCTGTGCGCACGGGGCTTGGCCTGAAGGCCGAGATCAACCTGTGGTCCGCCTTTGACCGCAAGAACTATTTCTACCCTGACCTGCCGCAGGGCTATCAGATTTCGCAGCTCTACCACCCCATCGTGGGCGAAGGCGAAGTGCTGGTGGAACTGGGCGACGGCACCGCGCGCAACGTGCGGGTCGAACGCATCCACATGGAGCAGGACGCAGGCAAATCGATCCACGACATGGATCCCAACATGTCCTTTGTCGACCTCAACCGGACCGGCGTCTGCCTGATGGAAATCGTGTCGCGTCCGGATATTCGTGGCCCCGAAGAAGCAGCCGCCTATGTCGCCAAGATCCGCCAGATTCTGAAATATCTCGGCACCTGTGATGGCAATATGCAAAACGGCAACCTGCGCGCCGACGTCAACGTCTCGGTCTGCCTGCCGGGCCAGTATGAAAAATACCAGGAAACGCAGGATTTCTCTCACCTCGGCACCCGCTGCGAGATCAAGAACATGAACTCCATGCGCTTTATCCAGCAGGCGATCGAGATCGAGGCACGGCGCCAGATCGCCATCATCGAAGGCGGCGGTAAGGTCGATCAGGAAACCCGCCTGTATGATCCCGAAAAGGGCGAAACCCGCTCGATGCGGTCCAAGGAAGAGGCGCATGACTATCGCTATTTCCCCGACCCTGATCTTTTGCCGCTGGAAATCGAACAGTCCTGGGTGGACGATATTGCTGCCTCGCTGCCCGAGCTGCCCGACGCCAAAAAGGCGCGTTTCATCGCGGATTTCAAACTCAGCGATTATGACGCCTCAGTCCTGACCGCAGATGTGGATTCTGCCGCCTATTTCGAGGCCGTCGCCGAGGGCCGCAACGGTAAGCTGGCCGCCAACTGGGTGATCAACGAGTTGTTTGGTCGCCTAAAAGCGGATGAGGCCGATATTGCCAACTCTCCGGTCTCACCACAGCAACTGGGCGGTATTGTAGAGCTGATCTCAGCCGAGACCATCTCGGGCAAGATCGCCAAGGATCTGTTTGAGATCGTCTATACCGAAGGCGGTGACCCTGCCGAGATCGTCGAGGCTCGCGGCATGAAGCAGGTGACCGATACCGGTGCCATCGAAGCGGCGCTGGATCAGATCATCGCGGACAACCCGGCCCAGGTGGAAAAGGCGAAACTGAACCCCAAACTGGCGGGCTGGTTTGTCGGTCAGGTGATGAAAGCCACCGGCGGCAAAGCCAACCCCAAGGCTGTCAACGAGCTGGTTGCCAAAAAACTGGGCGAATAGGCTACCCGTTGAAATCTCTGCGCCTGCGCGCTGGTGTCTTTATGCCATTGCGCAGGCGCAAGCTGGTCATTCCTGCGCCCCCCCCCTCTTGAGGCCGCACAAAAGGCGCAAGAGGGCACGCGAATGGAGCAAGATGTGCAGGTAACAATTCATGTCGGCATGCCCAAATGCGCCTCCAGTACCGTGCAAGCGCATTTTGCAGACAATGACGAGCTGTATCAGAGCAAGGGCTTACTTTATCCCACGCGGCACCGTCTGAAAAATGGCTATCGTCACCACAACCCATTGTTTGAACCAGACCTGTCTCCCGACACTGCCGTGCAGGACCTGCTGCGCGAAGCCGAGCGTAAAAACTGCACCCGTATTCTGATTTCCACAGAACGCTTTACCACGGACACAGAGGGGCACCTCGCACGCATCACCGCAGCGTTTTCCCGCCAGATTGGTGCCGAAAACATCACCTGCCTCTGTCTGGTGCGCGATCCCGCCTCAATGCTGCGCTCGAGCTTTCAACAATTTGTCAGGGCCGGTCTCTGGCGGGTCAACCGGGCAAAATTCTATGCTGAGACCGATGGGTCAATTGCGGCCTTTTTGCAGGCTTTTCGTGCGGAAAATGGCTTTGATCTGCATGAGTATGACAAGATCATTGCCCGCACCACAAAGGGCGTGACTGCTGGCCAGCTCTTGGTCTGGGATATCAAGGCCGGGCCTGACATCCTGACCCGCCTGACACGCCATTTCGATCTGCCCGCCGGAACGCCTCCGAAAAAACAAAACCAGAGCTTTCCACCGGCAAAGATCGCATTTTTGCGGCAGTTCCAGCAGAGCTATGGTCAGGAGATCTACCAACAGAATCGTGCGCCGCTGCTGCGCAAGATCGACCTTACTGGCGTGCCCATGTCTGCTGAGGATGCGGTGCGCGACGGGCTCGACATCTCGGACGGTGCTCTGGACGCCCTGTTCCCGACCCTGCAGGACGGGTTTCACAAGGCGCTCGCGCTAAACGGCCAAGCCTTGCCGCTTGTCCCGGGTGTTACCCAGGCTGCCACAGAGACTGGCGCTTGACGCCTGCGACAACATCGCTAAACCTCACAGGCGTCATCAGGAGACCGGCATGCAAGCGTTCGAGTATAAAGTTGTTCCCGCCCCCCATAAGGGCACCAAGGCCAAAGGCGTCAAAACCCCCGAGCAACGGTTTGCAAATTCCATCGAAATGACCCTCAATGAACTGGCCGCCCAGGGCTGGGAATATCAGCGCGCCGAGCTTTTGCCGTCAGATGAGCGCGCGGGCCTCACAGGCTCCACCACCAACTGGCGCAATGTTCTGGTCTTTCGTCGTGCCCTTGCGGTGGCGAGCGATCCCGCAGCACCGACGCTGCCCACTGACACGTCGCCCGCGCCGCTAGCAGCCCAGCCAACAGTCCCTACACCAGTTGCGCCCTTAACTCCTGTCGCACCTGCCCCTGCTGCTGCGCCGTCTCTGACCGCAACGGCTGGTGATCCCGAGGCCCCTGCAGGCGCCGCGCCCATTCCCGGCGCCGGGGCTGCAAAAATGCAGGCCGATGACGGGGTGGAAGAGTTGAGCCCGGTTGCCGGCATGACGGCAGCGCTCAAAGCCCGCGCGATGATCCGCTCCTCAAACGAGGACTAGGACTAGGACTGGAACTGGAACTGGAACTGGAACTGGAACTGGAACTGGAACTGGAACTGGAACTGGAACTGGAACTGGAACTGGAACTGGGACTGGGACTAGGACTGGGACTGGGACCCACCAAACAACAGACCTGCAACAACAGGCCGACAAAAAATTGCCAGCCCGAGGTACTTCACTGCGCCCCTCGCGAAATCTGCAACGAGGGACGCCGCCTTACTGCCTCTCAGGCTCAGTCACAGCCAATGTCCAGCGCCAGCGCATGGATGCGCGGCACGATATCGCCGAGCGCCTTATGGACGGCCCGGTGCTGCTGCACCCGGCTTTGTCCGGCAAAGGCCGCAGAGCGGATCATCACATTAAAGTGACTCTCACCGCTGCCATCATGGCCTGCATGGCCAATATGGCTGTTGCTGTCATCCACAACCTCTAACGCCGTGGGCTCAAACGCGGCCTGCAACCTCTGTTGCATTTCCATACGAATGTTCAATTTACACTTCTCCTCATTTTTATTTCGCTGCCCCCCTTCAATCTCACGCCCCTTAGACTAAACTGCCTCCTCCGAGTCGAGCAGCTGCGTCTAGAAAGTGCACCCCATGAGCAAATCAGATCCTTTCGGTTTCGACATGTCCGTCAGCTCTGCCAAAAAGAAGAATCCGCGTGGGCGCCGCAGCATGTCTGGCGCCTCAGAAACATCTGTCCGGGTCTGTGACAAGGACGGCTGCGAAGAGGCCGGCAAGTTCCGCGCCCCCAAAGCTCCCGATGTGTTGGATGATTTTTTCTGGTTCTGCCAGGATCATGTCCGCGAATATAACAACCACTGGAATTTCTTCCAGGGCACCACCGAGGCTGAGCTGAACGCTCAGCAGTCCAAAGACAAGGTCTGGGAGCGCCATACCAAGCCAATGGGCGATCCCGAGGCCCGCGCCTGGGCGCGTCTTGGCATTGAGGATCCGCATCAGGTGCTGGGCGTCAATGCAACCCAGAACCCCGGTCGCTCAGCCGCGGCCGGGCGTCGCCTGCCCGCAACCGAGCGGCGCGCCATCGAGGTGCTGGAAGCCAAGGACAGCTGGTCCAAGGCTGACATCCGCAAGGCGTACAAAAAGCTCATCAAGGTGCTGCACCCGGATATGAACGGCGGCGACCGCAGTCAGGAAGAGCAGCTGCAAGAGGTGATGTGGGCCTGGGACCAGATCAAGGACAGCCGCAGCTTCAAATAGGCTCTTGCCGGACACAATCAGACTCTTGGCCTGGGTCGACTGTAAAATGAGGCCGACTGTAAAATGAGTATGGGCAGCTGCGGGGCTGCCCTTTTTTATGCACGATGCACGAAGCTGCAGCTTCGTACAAACCGATTTTTTGCGCTGCTATCCCGCCCAGCAATACGCGCGGGGATAAAAACCCGCGAAAGTAGCGCCAGTTTTGATCTCAACATCACGTTATTTGGCCCTGTCCTACTCTGGCTCTTGCCCTTATCTGCAAGATCGGGCACCAATCCCACGGATTGACCCCGCAAACGGCGGGAGAGGAACAAGGATCGACAGAGATGATTGACGGCATGCTGGATATGAATGCGAAACCGACCGACACCATTTCGGTCCGCGATGTCTTCGGCATCGACACCGACATGACCATCAAGGGCTTTGCCGAGGGCTCTGAGCGCGTTCCTGCGATTGATCCCACCTACAAATTCGACCCTGATACCACCATGGCCATCCTGGCCGGTTTCTCGCACAACCGTCGTGTGATGATCCAGGGCTACCACGGCACGGGCAAATCGACCCATATCGAACAGGTTGCTTCCCGCCTCAACTGGCCCTCGGTGCGCGTCAACCTTGACAGCCACATCAGCCGGATCGATCTCATCGGTAAGGATGCGATCAAGCTGCGCGACGGCAAACAGGTCACCGAATTCCATGAAGGCATCCTGCCCTGGGCGCTGCGCAACCCGGTTGCGATTGTGTTTGACGAATATGATGCCGGCCGCGCCGACGTTATGTTTGTGATCCAGCGGGTGCTGGAGCATGACGGCAAGCTCACGCTGCTGGACCAGAACGAAATCATCACCCCGAACCCCTATTTCCGCCTGTTCGCCACCGCCAACACGGTCGGTCTGGGTGACACCACCGGGCTGTATCACGGCACCCAGCAGATCAACCAGGCCCAGATGGACCGCTGGTCGCTGGTCGCCACGCTGAACTATCTCAGCCATGACGCCGAGACCGCCATCGTGCTGTCCAAGGCTCCGCATTACAACACCGACAAGGGCCGCAAGAACATCAGCCAGATGGTGACTGTGGCTGATCTGACCCGCACCGCCTTTATGAACGGCGATCTGTCGACTGTGATGAGCCCGCGCACCGTGATCAACTGGGCTCAAAACGCCGAAATCTTCCGCGATGTGGGCTATGCCTTCCGCCTGTCCTTCCTGAACAAATGTGACGAGCTGGAACGCCAGACCGTGGCCGAGTTCTACCAGCGTTGCTTTGACGAAGAGCTGCCCGAAAGCGCCGCAAGCGTCAGTCTGGGCTGATCAGACAAGGACAAGAACCATGCATATTGGATTGATTGGTGGCATCGGTGTTGCGGCCACAGTGGTCTACTATCAACGGCTGACGGCCGCGATGGCCGCCCGCAACCTGCCGCTCCAATTGACCATTGTGCATGCCGATGTTCAGGAACTTATCCGCAACAATCTTGCGGATAACCGCGCGGCACAGGCCGAGGTATATGCTGGTCTGATCGACCAGTTACACGGAGCCGGAGCTGATTGTGCCGCAATCACCTCTCTGGGGGGACACTTTTGCTTTGACGAAACTGTACCGCTGTCCTGCCTGCCATTGGTTTCTGCCGTGACGCCGCTGGACACCTATTTTGCCTCTCAGGCGCTGAAGACCGTTGGTCTTTTGGGCACCCGCGTTGTGATGCGGACGGGGCTTTATGGGCAACTGACGCAAACCCGGTTCGTAACATTGGATGATGAGATCGACAGATTGGGTCAAAGCTACCAGGACATGGCCGTCGCCGGGATCTGCACTCCGCAGCAACGCGAAACATTCCTCGATGCTGGACGGCAGATGGTTGAAACCAGGGGCGCAGACGCCATTGTCCTGGCTGGCACCGACCTGAACCTCGCCTTTGATGGACAGGATCCGGGGTATAGGGTGGTAGACGCTCTGGACGTACATGTGGATGTGCTGGCCCGGCTGGCCGCGGGTGACACCGACCTCGATGAAGTGAGCGCGACAAGATGAAAAAACCAAACGACAACCCAGCTGATCCGTTCAAAAAGGCCCTCGCCGAGGCCACCAAGGTCATGGCCAATGACCCAGAGCTGAGCGTTTCCTACACCGTCGACCCCTCGGGTGTGTCCGGTGACAATATGCGCCTGCCGCAGGTTTCGCGCCGCATGAGTCGCGAAGAGGTTCTGCTGGCCCGTGGCACAGCCGACGCGCTGGCACTGCGCCGCAAGTTTCACAACGAAGCCACCCATGCCAGATATGCCCCTCCGGGAGACATGGCCCGCGATTTGTATGAGGCGATGGAAACCGCCCGCTGCGAGGCGATGGGTGCGCGCCATATGCCCGGCACCGCCTCAAACATCGACGTCAAGATCCGCAACGAGGCCATCCGGCGCGGCTATGACCAGATGAAGTCCTCCTCCGAGGCGCCGCTGGCGGCGTCTGCCGGCTATTTGCTGCGGCACCTGGCCACCGGTCGCCCCCTGCCGCAGGGGGCTGACAACGTCATGGAGTTGTGGCGCGGATTCATCGAATCCCAAGCTGGCGACACGCTGGACGATCTGCAGGAAAAACTCGGCGATCAGTCCGAATTTGCCAAATTCGCCCGCAAGATCATCTCAGACCTTGGCTATGGCGACCAGCTCGGCGATGACCCGGATGACCTTGACGACAATCAGGACGACGAGGCCGAAGACAACGCCGAAGAGCAGCCCGACCCGGACAGCACCGGCGAGGACGACTCGGACGACGAGCAGTCAGAGGCCGACGCCGAACAGGCCCAGGAGCAGCAGCAGGACGAAAGCCAGGCCGAGATCTCGATGGATGAGCTGGCCGATGAGGAGCTTGCGGAAGACAGTGAGATGCCCGATGGCGAAGCGCCATTGGACCCGCCGCCGCCGCCTGCGGCATCAGAGGCTGACCCCGACTACAGGGTCTTTCTGGATACCAATGACGAAGAGATCGCTGCCGAGGACCTGGCAGAGCCAGCCGAGCTGGAGCGCCTGCGCGCCTATCTCGACCAGCAGCTTGAGCCTCTTAAAGGGGCCGTGAGCCGTCTCGCCAATAAGCTGCAGCGCCGTCTGCAGGCGCAGCAGAACCGCTCGTGGGAGTTTGACCTCGAAGAAGGCATTCTGGACGCAGGTCGTCTGGCACGCGTTATCGCCAACCCAACCACGCCGCTGTCGTTTAAGCGCGAAAAAGACACCGAGTTCCGGGATACGGTGGTGACGCTGCTGATCGACAATTCCGGCTCCATGCGCGGACGGCCCATCTCGATTGCCGCGATCTGTGCCGATGTTCTGGCCCGAACCCTTGAGCGCTGCAACGTGAAGGTCGAGATCCTCGGCTTTACCACCCGCGCCTGGAAGGGCGGACTGGCGCGCGAGGCCTGGCTGAACGATGGCCGACCGCAGATGCCCGGCCGCCTGAACGATCTGCGCCACATCATTTATAAATCCGCGGATACCCCCTGGCGGCGTGTACGGCCCAATCTGGGTCTGATGATGAAAGAGGGCCTGCTGAAGGAAAACATTGACGGTGAGGCGCTGGAATGGGCCCACCGCCGCATGTTGGGACGTCAGGAAGCACGCAAGATTCTGATGGTGATTTCCGATGGCGCGCCGGTAGATGATTCCACGCTCTCGGTGAACCCGGCCAACTATCTGGAAAAACACCTGCGCGATGTGATCGCCATGGTGGAAAAACGCAAACAGGTTGAGCTTTTGGCGATTGGTATCGGCCATGACGTCACCCGCTACTATGACCGCGCCGTGACCATTACCGATGTGGAACAACTGGCCGGTGCCATGACAGAGCAATTGGCCGCCCTGTTCGACAGTGACCCGCGCGCCCGTGCCCGTGTCATGGGGATCAAGAAAGTCAGCTAGCGCCAGCATTGCAACATAGTGAACCGCCCCTGGCTTACCGGAGAGTAAAACACTCAAAGGATGAGCCCTATGACGAAGAGACGTTTCACCCCCGTCTATCCGGCTGAACTTCGCGAACACGGTGTTCGGCTATTTCGAGAGAACCGCGCAAATTACACCAGCGATACGGCTGCCTCCCGAGCGATTGCTCCCAAGTTGGGCTGTTCGCCGGACAGTCTGCGTGCCTGGTGTCAGCAGGCCGAACGCGACGCCGGGCAGCGAGCAGGGCTGACGAGTGCCGAGAAGGATCGGATCAAGGAGTTGGAGCGGGAGAACCGTGAGCTTCGCACCGCCAATGAGATCCTGAAGAAGGCCAGCGCATATTTCGCAGCGGCGGAGCTCGACCGACAGCTCAAGCGATGATCGTGTTCATTGAGGAACACCGGGGCGTCTTTGGTGTCGAGCCGATCTGCCGGGTTCTGGGGATCGCACCCTCGACGTTCTTTGTCAGGTCGGCCATAGCCCGTGATCCTGATCTGACATCGGCACGGGCAAAGCGCGACTTGTTGGACAAAGATGCAATCAAGCGTGTCCATGACGCCAGCCGAGGCCGCTATGGTGCCCGCAAGGTCTGGCATGTTCTGCGCCGGGAAGGCCGAGACATCGCCCGCTGCACGGTGGAGCTGCACGGTGGAGCTGCACCGTGGAACGGCTGATGCAGGCCCTGCAAATACAGGGTGTTGTGCGCGGCAAGAAGCTGGACACTACTCATCCCGATGCGGCGCAACCTTGCCCGGACGACACGGTGAACCGGGCCTTCGTGGCGGAGATGCCAAACCAGCTGTGGGTTTCGGATTTCACCTATGTCTCAAGCTGGCAGGGCATGGTCTATGTTGCTTTCGTGATCGACGTCTTTGCTCGCAAGATCATCGGCTGGCGAGTTTCCACATCAATGACAACGGGCTTTGTTCTCGACGCCCTGAACCAGGCCATTTGCCAACGGGCACCATCGGAATCTGGTGGGCTGATCCACCACAGCGATCAAGGCAGCCAGTATCTGTCGATCAATTACACCGAACGCTTGGCCGAAGCCGGAATCGATACCTCGGTCGGCAGCGTCGGGGATTCCTACGATAACGCCCTGGCCGAAAGCATCATCGGCCTGTTCAAGACCGAACGCCCGCACAGCGCCATCGGATACGTCACGCCGCAAGACGCAGAGGAGAAATTCTACGCAAACTTGAATGCTGCAGAAAAAGCAGCTTAATCATTAAACCAAACACTCTCCGACAGACCCGGGGCGGTTCAGAGCGCAGACCGTTGCCTGTTCGCTAACGCCTCAATGGAACCAGAGCAAGCGGGAGCTCCCGCGCCTTGGCCGCGCATCTACAGATGCGCCACCAAGCCTTGGGCCCGGCAGCGCGCTTTCGCGCGCTGCGCTCATGACACACCAGAGGTTCCACACGGTGGCTGCGCCGCGCCCTGGCGCGGCGCCCGGCCCAACGGCACAAAAAGCATCTGTGATGCTTTGCGGGCGGGCGGGAGCCCCCCCCTTTTTTTCTGGGGCTTAAGTCACCAACATGACCCTTCTCTTTTGCACCAGCCCACTCTTGCCAGTACTGCGTGGATTTGAAACAACAAGAGCAACGCATGATGTGGAACGCGCGCGGGTCGCATCAAAGACCCACAGGAGCGAACCTCATACACCTAGACCCTAGCCGTTGAGGACTTCTCCGATGTTTCAGAATTTCGACGTCACCGCGCGTCCCGAACAAGGCCCCCCACGGCTGCAAGCCCTGCGCGCAGAACTCACCCGCGACGGATTGAGCGGCTTTATTGTACCGCGTGCGGATGCCCACCAGGGCGAATATGTCGCCGCCCATGACGAACGTTTGAGCTGGCTCACCGGCTTTACCGGCTCTGCCGGGTTCTGCGTCGTCCTGGAAACCTGCGCCGGGGTCTTCATCGATGGCCGCTACCGCACCCAGGTAAAACGACAGGTGGCCGCGCCGTTCACTCCGGTGCCCTGGCCTGAAATGCAGCTCGGCACCTGGCTCAAAGAGCAGCTGCCACAGGGAGGCCGGGTTGGCTATGATCCCTGGCTGCACGCGACCGCCCAGATCACCACCCTAACGCAAGAGCTGGAGGGATCCGGCATTGAGCTGGTTCAATGTGACAACCTTGTTGACCGGATCTGGCAGGACCAACCTGCGCCTCCAATGCAGCCCGTTCTGCCACATCAGCTGGAACATGCCGGCGAGACAGCTACGGCAAAATGTGAACGCCTTGCACAAGATCTGCAACAGGCAGGCCAGTCGGCCGCACTGATCACCCTGCCCGACAGCATCATGTGGCTTTTGAACATCCGCGGCGCAGATATTCCGCGCAATCCGGTGGCACATGGCTTTGCAATTCTGCATGCAGATGCCCGGGTCGACCTCTTCATGGCAGCCGCAAAGCTTGCCAATCTCGGCGCCCACCTGCCCGCGACGGTCACAACTCACCCTCCAGAGACCTTTCTGGCCTCAGTCAGCGCCCTAACTGGCGCTGTCGCTGTCGATACCTCCAGCCTGCCCCATATCGTCGCTGAGGCTCTGGGCGAGTCGCTGGTTGCCGCAGGTGATCCCTGCACCCTCCCCAAGGCGCGCAAGAACGATGCAGAGATCGCTGGCTCTGCCGCCGCGCATCTGCGCGATGGCGCGGCCGTGGTGGAACTTTTGAGCTGGCTGGACGCACAGCCCCCCGGCACCATCACCGAAATCGACGTGGCCACGCGGCTGGAAGAGCTGCGCCGCCGCGACCCGGCCCTGCGTGATATCAGCTTTGAGACGATTTCTGGCACCGGCGAAAATGGTGCTGTGATGCATTACCGCGTCACCAAAGAAAGCGACAGCCGGCTGGACGCGGGCCATTTGCTGGTGCTCGACAGCGGTGGACAATATCTGGACGGCACCACCGACATCACCCGCACCATTGCCATTGGCACGCCCGGGCAGGACGAGCGCGCCGCCTTTACCAGGGTGTTGCAAGGGATGATCGCCATGTCGCGACTGCGCTGGCCCAAGGGGCTTGCGGGCCGCGACATTGAAGCGGTCGGACGTATGCCTCTTTGGCTGGCAGGGCAGGACTTTAACCACGGGCTAGGCCATGGGGTTGGCGCCTATCTCAGCGTTCATGAGGGCCCCCAGCGGCTGAGCCGGGTCTCAACTGTGCCACTAGAGCCTGGCATGATCCTGTCAAACGAGCCGGGGTACTACCGCGAAGGCGCCTTTGGTATCCGGATCGAGAACCTGCTGGTAGTCGTGCCCGCCCCGGCGCTAAAAACTGGCGATCCAGAGCGCGAGATGCTGAGCTGGCGCGGCCTGACCTTTGTGCCAATCGACCGACGCCTGATTGTTACCGAAATGCTGACCGCAGCCGAACGCGACTGGCTCAATGCCTATCACGCCGAGACTGCAGAACTGCTGCGCCCCAACGTCAGTTCGGCTGCGCAATCCTGGCTGGATGACGTCACCCGGCCAATCTGATAACAAAATGTTACATGTTTGCGGCATAGGGATATGCCAAAGACCGAAATGAGGGGAAACAAGATGAGCAGCATCCGTATTCGCAAGGCCGCCGGCACCTGGGTCGTCAGATCCGGCGGTGCCGTACTTGGTGAAAGCAATCGCGCACTGGAGCTGGACGAGGACGGCCATGCGCCGGTGATCTACTTTCCCCGCGAAGACATTGCCATGGCCTTCCTGGACCCAAGCAGCAAGACGAGCCATTGCCCCCTGAAAGGTGATGCCACCTACTTCTCTATCGTGAATAAATCATCGGTGAGTGAAAATGTGGTCTGGAGCTATGAAGCGCCACGCGAAGAGGTTGCCGAGATCAAGAACCACCTCGCCTTTCATCAAAGCGACTCCGTGAAGGTGGAACAGATTTAAATCAACAGATGTGAGGTTCTGTATCCGGTGTGAGGCACTGTATCCGAGGGCCTTTTCTCACAGCCGCGACGCTGTCCTTAAGGCAGGGCTGTCTCTAAGCAGACCGCAAGTCACGCCCACGCATTTCACTCATGCAGGGGTTTGAGGAGTGGGCGTAGGACAGTGGGTAAACCTGAACAGGAACCGACCGCTATAGGGCGGTCGTTTTCATTTCCAGCTCAGGGCTATTTGCATCAAAGATAACATCAAAATACCCGCTGCGGGAGCGGTTCAACAGACCCTTCGACTTCACAGGCCTTTTGGCTCTACAGGCCTTTCAACGCAATCGGTCTCGTAGGCCAGGGATTGAGCTCTATGTGGACTGTGGCAACAGATGACAAACCCGAAAACGTCCGGGGTTATCCGGGGTTAAACTCCGGCGTGCTTGCCGGTCAAAGGATTGCCCGGCAGAGGTTACGCCGTACATCGTCCAGTCGCCCTTCAGCACTAAAGACATTCGTCTCCATCGCACATTGGATCGTATAGTCGATCAATGACTGCAAAGATGCCTGTTCTTTTTCCCGTTCGACGACATGACGTTCTTGCTCGACCTCTTTTGGGGCGAATTCAAAGACACGCATATTCTTCCTTCCGCACTTTAGGAACTACCGTTAGTGTAGGCGCAGATTCGCACATTCCAAGCCAATTCATCAGTAGCTAAGAAAAAATTAACCATTTCGAGATGGCGGCACATCGCTCCTCATCGCACCACTGCGAAAAATTGGTATCTCCGTCTATGATGAAACCTCGGTCAGTAGCGAAGATGATTGTCTGGACAGCAGCCACTCCACGATGCGTCATGCCATAGAAAACTCCGCCACATTCTGAGAGATACGCTGTTTTGCCCTGTGGTCGCGGCAGTGTACCGGATGCCAGAGCCAAGGCCCTCCGCCAGAAGGCCCGCCCCCCCCCGCTGGCAGAGCCGGAGACCCTGGCACCTGCGCAGACCGCGCCCCGCTGCAAGACTGATCTGCAACGAAAAATGCCACCAAGGGCAGGGCTCTCGCACCGGAGAGCAATCATCCGCACACATGTTTTACCGCCGCGCCCAGTGCACACACTGGTTTTTCCTGAGGTGGACCCCGCGCCAAATTTGGAAGTTAGCCTGAAAAAGGAATTGCCGGTATTGCTGTGAGCGCCCGCACAATGCGCTGTTCAGGCAGGCTCCTGAGCCTAAATAAAACAGCTGCGAAATGCGCCGCCAAAACCACGCAATACATTGAAAATGAGAGTAAATATCAGACTCAACATGCGGATATTGCCTTTGACTGCTCCGTAAAAACCGTTGTGAAGAGTGTCTCAGAAACCCTGAGGGCAAGCAGGCAACATGGTGACAAGCGGCCCCAATGTCTGTTTTTTGGCAGCTCATCAAGGAGACTGACCGGGCCGTACCTCTGCCAAAACTGCTGCCAAAATCCGCCCCTAGCATCTGGCGATGTGCCTGTGCCCTGCCCCCATGCCGTCGACAAAACTCGATCTGATCTGGTGTCGCCGCGACGATGAACCCAGTCGCCTGACCCGGCGCCAACAGCAAATCACCGCAGCGCGCGCGTGTCCCAAAATGTGACGCATCCCCGGCCTAACAGTATAGAAAAGCGCCGCTTTGACCCGCAGTCCCCCCTGCATCCTTTCGCTCAGCACAAAGGGCTGCTCAGCTGTGCTCTTCGGCCGCGACCGCCACCAGAGCCCGGTTAAAGGCCTTGAGCGCATCGACGTGATAGATCGCTCCCACCAGTATTTCGGCGCCATCAATCCGTTTCACGACTGGTAAAAATGTCACATCCGCACGGTCGAAAACCGGCAGAGTGGCCTCAAGAGAGGCGCCAAAATCCAGAGCGAGGCCCTGCGCCTGCAGCGCCTCAAGGTCCGTGCGCGCAGCACAGCGCGGATCATCAAGCGGGCGCATCACCGCATCGGCCTTGAGCAGGGCCAGCAGATAGGCCTGCGGCCCCGCAGCACAGTGAATATTTCGCCGCTCCAGCTGCGTCAGGAAAAACGAACGGTCCACCAGCCGCGAAGCCAGGGCAGTGGATATCGACACAGCCACCATCACGGCCAGACCGATCTGCCAGTCTCCGGTCAGCTCAAACACGATCAAGGTGGTGGAAATGGGCGCACCCAGAACTGCGGCTGCAACCGCTCCCATGCCAGCAAAGGCATAGAGCGTATGGGTGCCAGACACATCAGGTAGAAAAGAGGTCGCAACCAGGCCAAAGGCCAGTCCGGTAATGGCGCCAATCATCAGCGACGGCGAGAAAACGCCGCCTCCCATGCGCCCGCCCATGGTAATCGCCACAGCCGCCGTTTTGACCACCACAAAGACCAAAGCCTGCGACAGCACCAACCCGCCCGTGAGCGCCAACTCAGTCGTCTCGTAGCCGACGCCAATGATATGGGGATACCAGATCGCAATGATGCCAAGGATCAGGCCGGAAATCGCCGGCCGCAGCCAACGCGGAATGTGCCAGCTTTCCTGCAGGGCGTCGCCCACATGATCGGCAAAGAAGATTGCCCGCATCAGGAGCACCGCGACAAAGCCGCAGATCACGCCCAGCATCAAAAACGCGGGCAATTCCACATAAAACTGCAAAGCTCCCGGCGTGATCATAGAGAACTCGGTGACATCGCCATAGGCCAGACGATTGATGACGGTCCCCGCCACAGAGGCGATCACAATAGGAGCAAAGGCGTGGACCGCAAAATGGCGCAGCACCACCTCAAGGGCAAAAAGCGCCCCAGCAATGGGGGCATTAAAACTGGCTGAAACGGCCGCCGCAACCGCGCAGCCCAGCAGATCACGCCCGGTAATTCCATCGGCCCTGATTTTCTCGCTCACCCAGCTGGAAATCACTCCGGCCAGATGCACCACTGGCCCTTCACGCCCGGAAGAGCCACCGGTGGAGAGGGTAATAAACGAGGCCAGCGCTGACGCAAGCCCGGCACGGATTTCCAGGCGCCCATTCTGCATGGCAGCGCCTTCGATTACATCCGCAACAGAGCGTACCCGGCCATCCGGCGTGAAGCGATCCAGAATGATCCCAACAATCAGCCCGCCCGAGGTGGCGATCAGCACCAGCCAGTACCACTGAAGATCCGCCGCAAAACTATGGAGGTAGTTGGCGTCTTCCGCGCCGTAGACCCAGGCCTGCAGCGACGAAATACCTTTGCGAAACAGCAAGGCCGCAAGCCCGGCGCTGATACCGATCAGCAGGGCAATCAGCCAAAACTGAAACTGGCTTGGCCCCCTTTGCAGCAGCATGCGCCAAAGGTCCCGCATCCCTGAGAACAGGCTTGCGAAACGGGTTGAGACAGCAATGCGTAGCATTTCGGGCATAGAGGTCCTGTAAAGTATTATTTTTGCGCTGCTGAGCCCAAAATTACATAAGAGACCGTAAATATTTGGTTGGCATTCGGCCATTCCCAAAACAATTCATGCAACAACTGTAAAGGGTTTAGCTGGCTAACAGGGCCCGGGCGGCGGCGCGTGCTTCCTGGGTGATGGTATCACCAGAAACCATCCGCGCAATCTCATCAACCCGTTCGCTCTCATTCAGCGGCACCACTTCGGAGAGGGTAATCCCGTCAGCGACACGTTTTTGCACCCGCCAGTGGTGGCTGCCCTGGGCTGCAACCTGCGGCGAATGGGTGACCACAAGAACCTGCCCGGTGGCAGCAAGTGACTTGAGGCGACGCCCAACCGCATCAGCTGTGGCGCCACCAACGCCCCGGTCGATCTCATCAAAAATCAGCGTCTTGCTTTGATCATCGCCGCGCAGGCAGACCTTTAGCGCCAGCAAAAAGCGGCTGAGTTCACCACCAGAGGCGATTTTATTCAACGGCCCGGACGGCGCACCCGGATTGGTCGCGACAGTAAAGGCCACATTGTCATAGCCCTCAGGGCCGGGCTCGCCGGGCTCGACAAGGGTTTTGAAAACCGCCCGTTCCATTTTCAGCGGCGCCAGCTCTGCCATCACAGCCTGATCCAGAGCCTGGGCATTGTCATGCCGGGCGGCACTCAGGCGATCAGCCGAATCCTGATAGGCAGCCTCGGCCCGCGTCAGCGCCGCTTGCTGATCCGCGAGATCACGATCCCCCGCATCCAGTGCAGCCAGTTTGCCGCGCAACACATCCGCATGCGACGCCAGAGCGTCTGGTAACACTGCATATTTGCGGGCCAGGGCGCGGATTTCAAACAGGCGGGCCTCGCAGTCTTCCAAATCGCTTGGGTTGAAATCGAGCCCTTCCAGAACCCGCTCCACCCCATCCTGGGCATCGCCCAACTCGATCATAGCGCGACTCAAAGCACTGAGAGGCGCGGTAAGCCCCGTTTCATCAGCGCCTTCAACCCCTTCAAGCCAACGCTGGGCTTCGCCCAAGGCGGCCTCAGCCCCCTCGCTCAGCAAGCTGTGTGCCCGTGCGATATCGCCGCGGATCCGTTCAGCCTGCTGCATCTGGCGGCGACGCAGGTCCAGGGCTTCGTCTTCGCCCGCTTCAGGGTCAAGCTTGTCCAGCTCGGCCACCGCGTGACGCAGGAATTCTTCCTCGGCCCGCACAGCGTCCAGAGCTTCTTGGGTGGCCTGCACCATCTTGCGGGCCTTGGCCATCGCACGCCAGGCCAGACGGGTCTGTTCCAGCACCGCAGAAACAGAGGCAAAACTATCCAGCAACGCCCGGTGCCCACGCGGGTTCAGCAATCCGCGATCGTCATGTTGGCCGTGCAGCTCTACCAGTGTTTCGGACAGGCGCCGCAGCACCTCCCCGGAACAGCGCCTGTCATTGACCCACGCGGTTTTGCGGCCCTCGGCGGTGTTGACCCGGCGCAGTACCAGCTCTTCGCCACCGGGCAGGCCTGCCTCTTCGAGAATGTCATGTGCCGCATGGCCCGGGGCAAGATCAAATTCAGCAATCACCTCGCCCTGGGCAGCACCCTGCCGCACAAGTTCCGCGCGCCCGCGCCAGCCCAGCACAAAACCAAGCGAATCCAACAGGATGGATTTGCCGGCCCCGGTCTCACCGGTCAGCACATTGAGGCCGGGCTGGAAGGCCAGTTCGAGGTGGTCGATGATCAAAAGATCGCGGATATCAAGTGCGCGTAGCATGGCCGGTCCCGTCGCCCCGTTCGGTCGTAAGGCCGTTACAGCCAACGCCCTTTGATAGATTGACGATAAATCTGGCTCAGCCAGTTGTTTCCGCGATCCTTGAGCTTGAGCCCCTGAGATGTCAGCAACTTATAGCTATCCTCGTACCAATCGGTGGATTGATAGTTGTGGCCAAGAATGGCCCCCGCCGTCTGCGCCTCCTGGGTAAGACCCAGAGACAGATAGGCCTCAACAAGTCGGTGCAGGGCCTCGGCTGTGTGGCTGGTGGTCTGGAAATCCTCGACAACAACCCGGAACCGGCTAATCGCCGAGGTATAATGCCCCCGACGCAGGTAATAGCGACCAATCTCCATCTCCTTGCCCGCAAGGTGATCAAAGGCCAGGTCAAATTTCAGGATCGCAGAGGTGGCATATTCACTGTCGGGATAGACTTCGATCACCGTGCGCAGGGACTGCAGCGCCTGGAAGGTCAGGCCCTGATCGCGGCCAACCTCGTCGATCTGGTCATAATAGCTGAGCGCCAGAAGATACTGCGCATAGGCCGCATCTTCGTCTGTTGGGTAGAAATCAATATAGCGCTGCGCAGCACCCCGGCTGCCTTCGTAGTTTTTGGCCTGATGATTGGCAAAGGCCTGCATGATCAGGGCCTGTTTGGCATATTCAGAATAGGGATAAAGCCGTTCAATCTCGGAGAAGTAAAAGGCAGCATCCTTGGTACGGCTGCGGGCCAGTTCAAATTCGCCACGCTCAAAAATCTGCTGAGGCGTAAAGCTTTCTAGCGGCACGGTCTGTTCCGCGGCGCCACCATCTCCGCCACATCCAGAGAGTGCTGCCATCAAAAGAGCCGCGCCGATGAATTTGGCCCCTGTCTTGATGCCGATCATTTTGCCTAAACCTCACCGTCACTGACTTCCGGGTGTCATGCCCCGGGTTCTGCCCCGTTTAGCACATTCATCCGGCGTGCAAAACGCCTTTCACCCACTTCGCCCCCACTTGGCAGAGTTTGTTCAGAATGGTCAAGTCCGGCAAGCCTAAGACGCCACGCTGCAGGCAAAGCTCTGCCCCCAAGACGCAAATAGCCCCGCGACAACGGGGCTTGAGCGCCCCCATACCAGGAGGTGCGCAAACTAACGTCACTGTAAAAAGAAGCTATGCCAGCACAGGTGCGGTCAGATCAGGCGACGCGCCGGCTGTTGCTGGGAATTTCTGACCAGACAAGACCCTGACCCGGCAGACGTGCCGTCATCGCCATGTCACAATCCACCCGGCGCACAGCACCTGGTGTCGCAAAGAGTTCGCGCAGCAAGGTGTTGGTCAGCGCATGACCAGCCCGGTCGCCAACGTAGCGCCCCAAAAGCGGGCCACCCGCCAGCGCCAGATCTCCCAGCGCGTCCAGCATCTTATGGCGGACCGGCTCATCTGAATGACGCAGCCCTTCGCCGCTTTCGATCCGGGCGCCATCAAAGACAATCGCGTTTTCACCAGGAACCCCGCCCAGAGCCAGGCCATTGGCCTGCATTGTCTCAACATCAACGCGCCGACAAAAGGTGCGGCTGTCACAAAGCTCACGCACAAACGCCCCGTTGCGCAGGTCCAGAACCCGGCTTTGGCGGCCAATAGCCTGCTCTTCAAAGTCGATGTGAAATTCAATCATAAGACGATCACAGGGCAGCAACGTTGCCGTGGCACCGTCCTTGGTAACGGTCACGGGTTTCAGCACCTCAATGGCCGAAACAGGCGCGCCAAGGCGGTGAATACCCTGCCCCAGAATACCGCACACGAACTGCGCGGAAGAGCCATCAAGGATGGGAACTTCGGGGCCATCAAGCTCAACCAGCGCATTGTGGATACCACAGCCAGCCAGCGCTGCCATCACATGTTCAACCGTTGAAACCGAAACACCAGCCGCATTGATCAGTCGCGTGCAAAGCGCCGTGCGCTCCACATGATCCCACAAGGCGGGAACAAGCGTGTTGCCCAAAGCAATGTCCGTGCGTTTGAAAACGATGCCGTGCCCCGCCGCAGCCGGGTTGATCACCAGCCGCGCCATTTGACCTGAATGCAGGCCGACCCCTTCAAATGCCACTGATGCTTTAAGCGTATTTTGCACCTTGTGCTCCTGATCACCATGTCCGACGTCATGCGCCGTGTTGCCAAGACAGGTAAGGAGTTCACAAAAAAGCCACAACTCAATCTTTGTAACGGATTGAAACATCCCTGTAACAGATCGGCAAAACACTGCTGAGACCGAGGTAAAATACTGTTATAAAACGAAAAAAGGCCGCCCGAAGGCGACCTCTTAATCTTTATTAGTGAAAGATTAATTTGCTTGACGGCGCAGGAAAGCAGGAATTTCGATACGATCCTGCTCTTCTTCGGCCTGTTGTTGCTGAACTGGCTGTGGCTGTGGCTGCGGCGCCACGACCTGCTGCTGGACCGGAGGCTGCTGGCGAACCGGCTGCGGCTTGGCTGCCGCCTGCGCTTCGGCAGCACTGCCTGTCATCCGGTGGATCAGCGAGTTCAGACCAAAGCGACGTTGCTCGGACTGAGGCTCGGAGGACTGGCCACCCGGCGCAGAGGCAACCGGGCGCTGCTGCAGCTGTGGCTGCGCCAAAGACTGCTGTCCCTGAGCCCGCGCCGCTGCGGCCTGAAGACGTACGATAGCATCCGCAGAAGGCGTTCCGGGGGCTGGTGCCTTTGGCGCGACAAACGACGCTTCGGGAGGACCATCCGCCACATCGGCCTGCGGCTGGAACGTCGGAACCTGCGGCTGATAGGCTGGCTGTGGCAAGCCATCGCTGCCCATATCCTCGATGTCTTCAAAGACCTCATCGGCCTGCTCCCGGACTGCACCTTGCTGCGCATCGAGACCCTCAAACAGGGAAGGTTCCTGCGCTGCTGGAGCGGCGGCAGTGGCTGCAACAGTCGCCGCAACCTCAGGCTGTGCAACAGGAGCGTGCAATTCCAGTGGGGCCGGACGCGCCTGCTCAACACTGACGGCCTTTTTCAACGGAGCCGACATCGGACGGCGCGGCACTGGGATTTCAGTCATGACTTCGGTGGCGTCAATGCCTGTCGCCACGACGGAGACGCGCATCTTGCCTTCCATGGCGGTATCCAGGGTCGAGCCAACAATGATATTCGCCTCTGGATCCACTTCTTCACGGATCCGGTTGGCGGCCTCGTCCAACTCAAACAAGGTCAGATCATGGGCGCCGGTGATATTGATAAGAACACCCTTGGCCCCACGCAGGCTGATTTCGTCGAGCAACGGGTTGGCGATGGCCTTTTCAGCCGCCTGAACCGCGCGATCTTCGCCCTCGGCCTCACCGGTGCCCATCATCGCCTTGCCCATCTCGTCCATCACGGCGCGCACATCGGCAAAATCGAGGTTGATCAGGCCCGGACGGACCATCAGATCGGTCACACCCTTGACGCCTTGATACAGCACGTCATCCGCCATCGAGAACGCCTCGGTGAAGGTGGTCTTTTCGTTGGCCAGACGGAACAGGTTCTGGTTTGGAATGATGATAAGCGTATCAACGACCTTTTGCAGGGCTTCAACACCCTCCTCGGCCTGACGCATCCGCTTGTGACCCTCAAACTGGAAAGGCTTGGTCACGACGCCAACTGTCAGCACACCAAGTTCGCGTGCCGCCTGGGCAATGATCGGAGCCGCACCGGTACCAGTGCCACCGCCCATACCGGCGGTAATAAAGCACATATGCGCCCCAGCCAGATGGTCAACGATCTGCTCAATGCTTTCTTCAGCTGAGGCAGAGCCCACGGAAGGACGCGCACCAGCGCCAAGACCTTCGGTGACTTTCACACCCAATTGAATACGGCTGGTTGCCGCGTTTTGCTGCAGGGCCTGAGCATCGGTATTGGCCACGACAAAGTCGACGCCCTCCAGCTCTTTCGCGATCATATTGTTGACCGCGTTGCCACCGGCGCCACCGACACCGAACACGGTGATCTTAGGGGCCAGTTCTTCCTGCCCGGGCATCGAAAGGTTCAATGTCATGCTCTTTCCGCCTGTATTTCAGCCCTCCCGCAAGGGCTATTCCTGTGTTTTCCGCCTCAATCTTACCGTGATGGCAGAGTCTCGTCATCCTAAAAAACGAAATACGCCACAAAATGTGGCCCATTCCCATGGGCAAGCCCGCAGAATTTCGCTCATCCCAGCAGATCTGGTAGTACAGTGGGTGGCACAACACAAAAGAACACGCGCTCCGGCAAAAAGCCGAAGGTCACATACTCTACTTATTATTGCAGCCCACTGCTCGGCATACTGGTGTCACTTTTTGTGACTATTATATCTTTATTACCCTGTTTTATCAGCCCTGTCACCCAGATCACCTAAGGTTTCTTCCACAGGCTGGGGATATTTTTCAGAGCTGTTACCAATTATCCCTAAACCAGCGTACCGCACGGCTAAGCGAGCGCCCATGGTTCCGGTCAACCGGGGTTTCAAAATCCCACCACTCATCCTGCGGATGCGCCGCAAAAAGGCTAAGGCCAACTGCGGCGGCAAATCCAGGGCCTGTGGCCGATTGCGGCAGGCCATGCACACGCAGAGGACGGCCCAGGCGCACCTGTTGTCCCAGAATGCGCGTGGCCAGACCATCCAGACCGAGGATCTGACTGGAGCCGCCCGTCAGGACAATTTGCTGGCTCGGCAGGTATTCAAATCCGGCCGCGTCAAGCCGGGTGCGCACCTCTTCGAGAATTTCCTCAACCCGCGGCCGCATGATGCCAATCAGCTCGGCCCGGCTCACGGTGCGGCGATCATGTTCCCAGTCACCGGTATCACCGCCGATATCAATCATGTCGCGATCATCAACGCCGGTTGCATGCACGCCACCACAAAAGGTCTTGATGCGTTCGGCATTCGCCATCGGAACACCCAGCCCCATCGAGATATCGCTGGTAATGTGATCGCCCCCCATGCGGACCGCATCCGCATAGATCATGTGCTTTTTCATAAAGACCGAAATCGAGGTCGAGCCGCCCCCCATGTCAATACAGGCCGCTCCCAGTTCCTGCTCATCTTCGACCAGCGCGGCATAGCCCGACGCATAGGCCGACGAGGCAATCCCTGCCAGCTCCAGATCGCAGCGCTGAATGCAGCGCACCAGGTTTTGCACCGTGCCGGTATCCACCGTCAGCATATGCATATCCACCGCCAGGGTCTGCCCCAGCTGGCCGCGCGGGTCTTCGAGACCCGACCGGTTATCAAGGGCGAAATTCACCGGCTGCGCGTGCAGCACCTCGCGCCCGGCACCATATTCGGGCACCTCACAGGCCGCCAGAACCTGCGCGATCTCGGACTCAGAAACCTCCTGGCCTTCCAGCTCCAGTTTGGCATCCAGTCCATAAGAGCGTGGATTGGCGCCAGAGAAGCTGGCGATCACATGGTCGACCCGCACCCCAGCCATCTTTTGCGCCGCCTGAACGGCGGTGCGCACGGCGCGTTCGGTCTCTTGCATGGCGGTGATTTCGCCAAATTGCACCCCGCGAGAGCGGGTCGTGGCGGCACCAATGACCCGGAATCCCGACTGCCCCGCCAGTGAGCCGATCGAGTTGTCTTCGCTCAGACGCCCGGTGCCATCAAACCGCAGGACCAGGCAGGCAATCTTTGAGCTGCCGATGTCCAGAATGGCCACCACACCCCGTTGCATCGCCTGACGACGCATTTGCCGCATCGCGCGCTGGGACTGATAAAGATCCGTCATCTTACAATCCACCCTCGTTCAATTCTCTGATCCGCCACCAGTTTTCCACTGCATTCTCCGTCATTCGGACTGTCGGCCGCGCCGCAATCCGCATATCCACCACCGCGACATCGCGCTCCAGCAGATCCTGTACTTCACTCACCACAATCACCCGCTCCAGTGCCGGAATAGGCTTGATCGCAGGCAGCATAATGCGTTGCCCCCGGTCCAGAACCACATCCCAACGGCGCTCGCCAATGCGCACCAAACCCCGAAGACGGCTGCCCAGAGGCCGCGCGGCGGCAATCAGCTGCAGCGCCTCATCGGCCATGAGGTTGGCTGAGCGGCCAGCAATCAACGGTAATTCGGGGTTCATCGCTCGCCGTCCTAGCTCAGCGACATGCGCGCCAGTTTCGTCCAGCAAGGCCAGGCCTTCGTAATTGCGCCAGATCAGAGCAGGCACACGCTCTTCCAGATCGATCTGCAAAATCCCGCCGGGACGAATACGCACATTGGCTGATTTCACCGGATCAAGCGCTTCGATCTTGGTGCGGATCTGCTCCAGATCCAAATCAAAAGAGCTCACCGGGAAATCTAACGGCAGCACTTCGCGCACGTCTTGTGCGACGCTGGAACCGGCGCCATCAATGGCCATAACATTGACCATAAACTCCGGACGTTCCTCGATCGAGGCGCGAATGGAACTCATGGCATCCTGCACCATTTCCCGCCGTCCGGCATCGGCAAGGAAGGCACCAGTTGCCGCAACAGCCAGGCACAGTGGCACGCCGAACTTGAGCCCAAAGCGAATGCCCGGGGTCAACATCCAGCGCTGCAGCCGGTATTTCAGGCGCGACGGCGCCGGGTCGGCCTGTGCAGACCGTCGCAGGATCCGTGCCCTTAGCGCCCGCATGATGCATCCTCGACCAATAGGGCGCAGAGCGCGCCAAAGGAGATGCCACAATGGTCGGCCTGTTCCGGCGCCAGCGAGGTGGGCGTCATGCCCGGCTGATTGTTGGTTTCAAGCAGGATCAGACCCTTGGCACCCTTGGCCTCGTCCCAGCGAATATCGGTCCGGCTCAGGCCGCGACAGCCAAGAGCTTGATGCGCCCGTAGCGCATAATCAAAGCAGAGGGCGCGAATATCTTGCGGCAGATCGGCTGGGATCACGTGGCGCGAGCCGCCAGGTTTGTATTTTGCATCATAGTCATACCAGCCGTCCGTCAGAATATCGGTGACCTCAAGCGCGCGATCCCCGAGCACAGAAACGCTGAGCTCGCGGCCCGGCGCAAAGGCCTCGACCAGAACCTCGTCCGGCATCTCGGGAGACAGTTGGGGGGGGCCATTGGCAGCCTCATGGACCAGATAGATGCCAACGCTTGAACCTTCGTTGTTGGGCTTGACCACATAGGGAGGGGTCATGACATGCGCTGCCATCACCGCGTCCCTGGGATATAACCCGCTGGGCGCAATGGGCAGCCCAGCCTGCTGAAACACCATTTTGCTGCGCTGCTTGTCCATCGCCAGGGCTGACGCCAGAACACCTGAATGGGTGTAGGGCATCCCCATCCACTCCAGCAGGCCCTGAACGCAGCCGTCCTCACCCCAGCGACCATGCAGGGCGTTGAAGACGACATCCGGTTTGCAGTTTGTAAGCTGCGCGTAGAGGTCCGGACCCGCGTCCAGCTCTGTCACGTCATACCCTTCGCCCCGTAGTGCGGCTGCGCATTCACGCCCACTGGACAAGGAGACCTCGCGTTCTGCCGAGGGTCCACCCAATAGTACCGCCACTTTCGGGAGTGTTCTGCTCGACTCACCCACGATAGCGCCTCAAAATTGTCGGGCTTTTCGCCCTTGGTTATTGGAGCCAGAAAATGGCCCGCATATTTCTCGGGTCGTTGCCCGTTTTTGGCAGGAGTTAACACCCCTTATTTTTCGACAGGGTCATACAACGTGACCCCAATTGCCCGCCAAACAGCTGCCTGGGCTGCTGGAGAGCTAATTTCGCACCTCTGGCGAGGCCCCAGCCCTGGCAAGACCCCAGCCCTGACAACGCCCTGCGCCATCATAACGCCACAAGTCTTACCGGGTTATTAACGGTGCCTTTACCATGTTAAAGATCTGTCCTGCCAGCCTGTTGCTACACTCAAACACCTGATCACAGCCTCAAAAAATCGCAATGGTTTGAAAAACCTATGAGTTTCAGGATGTCGCGGTGTTATTTTGATTGCTCGAACAGGGGCTCTCCGACCCTCTTGATTTCCCACTCTAGCGTTATGCCGGAATTGGCGTAAACCTTTTTTCTGACATCTTCACCCAATGTTTCAAGATCTGCGGCAGATGCGCCACCGGTGTTGATCATAAAGTTCGAGTGCTTCTCGCTCATCTGCGCGCCACCTATGCGGGCTCCACGCAAACCTGCGTCGTCAATGACCTTCCAGGCCTTCAGGTCCTGCACATCATCTGCCCGCCCCGTCGAGGAAAATCCCGCAGGATTTCGAAAGGTTGAGCCTGCCGAACGCTCTTTGGTTGGCTGGCTTTCATCGCGCCTTTTCAGCTGCTCTGCCATGCGCTCATGCAGTGCCGCCGCCCCTGTTGCCGGTGCCGCCGCGCCGCGCAGCGTGGCAGAGACCAGAACCGCCCCCTCAGGGAAAGCGGTCTGACGATAGGCGAATTGCAGCTCACCTGCGGTGATCTCGCGCAGCATGCCATCGCGGGTGACGATCTGTGCCGCCACAAAGACATCCGCGATATAGCTGCCATAGCAGCCAGCATTCATCCGCACAGCGCCGCCGATAGTGCCCGGAATGGTGCGCAAAAAGGTAAGGTCCAGCCCGGCATCTGCAGCGCGCTTGGCCACATGTGCATCCAGCGCTGCCGCCCCAACAGTCACCAGATCGCCCGCAATCTCAATACCGTTAAAGCCTCGCCCCAGGCGGATCACCACAGCCCGCAGCCCGCCGTCGCGCACGATCAGGTTAGAGCCAACCCCCATGGGAAAAACCACGGTCTGCGCAGGCAGGTGGGCCAGAAGATGCTGCAGATCTTCAACATCCGCAGGCTGAAACAAATAGTCGGCCGCCCCGCCAACCCGCAGCCACGTAAGCTCTGCAAGGTTCCGGTTCGCCGTCAGTTTGCCTCGGATACCGTCGATTTTCATGCCCTGACACTCCCTCGTCCCGGCCCGGCAAAGGCCGCATTCGAATTCCCAGCCAGCCTTTAGCCCGTATATGAGCACAAAGACAACGCCCCACTGGGCCTCACTGGGCCCCACTGGCAGCTTGGCTTGGCCACGCTCCACAGAGGCGACGCATCTTAGTCTTTGTCGCTGCTGCGATCTTTTATGCGTGCAAAACCAAACCAGCGGATCAGATAGATCACCGGCCAGCGCAGAACGCTCATGGCGGCGCACAGCACGCCCAACCCCCACCATGGCCCGTTTTGATAGACCACATAGCCCAGCAGCGGAATGCCGGAAATGATCAGCAAATAGGCCCGCCGCCAGTGATGATCCTTGCTCGGCAGCACCGCCAGAAAATTGGCAACCAAGGCCCATACCGCAGCCAATGTCAGCGAAAGTGTCATTCCTGCGTATCCTTTATCAGCGCCTCACTGGGCGCGCGGAACTTGGCCCAGTAATATCTGATCGGTCGCCGATACATAGAAACCACTGCAAACAGGCCAAAGGCAACAGCGCCCCAGCCAAGCTCAAACCCCAGCCACACCAGTAAAAACGGCGCGAGACACAGCAGGATCCGACCGGGAACATAGTGGCGTTCAACAGGCAGCATGGCCACGCCCGTGGTGGCAAACACCCAGAGGATCGCGGCAATAAGGCTCATAGCATGCCGCCAAGGGCAGTGGAAAGTGCGGCAAGCGCCAGCACCAGCCCCAGCACAGGAACCGCCATCGGCACCTGAAACAGAGCGTCCGGCTGGCGGCGTTTTTGCAGGATCAAGGCCAGATTCACCATCACAAAGACCGAAAGCAGGGTCGCAGAGGTCAGTTCCGCCAACTGGGCCACCGGCAGCAAGAAGGCGGCGACAAGAACCGAACTGCCAATCAACACCGTGGCGCGCACCGGCGTGCCAAAGCGCGGATGGGCCTGACGAAACACTGCCAGCCCCGGGCTTTTTGCCCCAAGACCGTAGAGCACCCGCGAGGCCATAACGATTTGGGCCAGCACGCCATTGAGGGCGGCAAACACAGCAATTGATGAAAGGAAGTGCGCATCACCGCCCTGGCTTTTTTGCCAGACCAGGGCCAGAGGGCTTTCGGACTGCGCCAACGCCTCAAGCGGCACCGCCCGCACAGTCGCCCAGCAGACCAGCGCATAGATGACCGAGGTCACCGCCAGCGAGATGATGATCGCGCGCGGCAGAATACGGGTTGGCTCGTGCACTTCTTCGGCCATATTGACGATGTCTTCAAACCCGATGAAGGCAAAAAAGGCCAGAACCGCGCCAAAGGCGACCCCTGCCATCAGTCCCGTATTCAGACCTGGGGAGCTGAGCCCATCTAAGAGCGGCGCGGCTGTCGCCCAATCAGTACTGGCCTCGGCGGAAAATCCGGCCCAAATCACCAGCCCCAGACCAAAGATCTCGATCACGGTAAAAACCGCCACCAGCGCAAAACTCTCAAGCACGCCGATGATGGCAACCAGCATCAGCACCAGCCCCATAGCCAGAATGGCAATTTGAGCGTTCACTCCGGTGGCGGCAGAGAAATAGCCAGCCCCCCCACGCAGCACCGCGCCCGCCGAGATGGTCCCGGCCAGAACCACCGCAAGACCGACGATTATCGCCAGAGACTGAGAGTTGAACCCCTGCCCCACAAAGGCGGCCTCTCCGGCGGCTTCGGGCAAACGGGAGGAAAACTCCGCATAGGACAATGCTGTGGGGGCCGCGATCATGCCCGCCAGCAAAAAGGAAAAAGGCGCCAGAACACCGGCCTGTGCCGCCACGGCGCCCACCAGAACATAAATCCCGGCCCCCACCATGACTCCGATGCCATAGGCGGTCAAAAGCCCCAGTCCGATGCGACGCTTCAGGGGCTGGCTCATGACTACATTCCTCTAATCATATCGGTTTCTCACGCCTGGCGAAGCCGCTCCGGCAGGCCATTGGCCCAAGTACTGATGGTCCCGGCCCCAAGGCAAACCACCATGTCACCCGCACGCGCCTGCTCGCGCACCAGGCGCTCAAGATCATCCTCATTCAACAGGGCCCGGGCGTGGCGGTGCCCATGCCGGATCATGCCCGCCACCAAATCATCCCGGCTGGCGCCAGGAATGGGGTCTTCGCCGGCGGAAAACACCTCGGCGATGGCGACCACATCCGCCTCGTTGAAACAGGCACAGAAATCGTCAAACAGGGCCGAGAGGCGCGAGTAGCGATGCGGCTGATGCACCGCGATCACCCGGGCTCCGGGAGTGTCGGCAATGGCCTGACGGGCGGCTTTCAGGACGGCTGCGATCTCAACCGGGTGATGACCGTAGTCGTCGATAATGGTGACGCCATTGACCTCACCCACCTTGGTAAAGCGGCGGTTGACGCCGCCAAAATTGGCAAGGGCTTCGCGAATTTCATGCCCGTTCATGCCCAGATGACGCGCCACAGCCACCGCTGACAGGGCATTAGAGACGTTGTGATCTCCGGGCATCGGCAGGCTGCAGCCTTCGATCACCCGATCCTCGGACTGCAGATGAATGTCAAAATGCGCCACACCCGCCTTATAGGTCAGGTTGGTGGCGCGCACATCGGCCTGCGCGTTAAAGCCATAGGTGACAACGCGGCGGTCCGTAATGCGCCCCACCAACGCCTGTACCTCGGCATGATCGGTGCAACAGACCGCAACACCGTAAAAAGGAATGTTCGAGACGAACTCATAGAAGCCATCGCGCAGCCGGTCAAAGTCACCCCAGTGTTCCATATGTTCGGGGTCGATATTGGTGACCACGGCAATGGTGGCAGGCAGCCGGTTAAAGGTGCCGTCGCTCTCGTCGGCCTCAACCACCATCCATTCGCCCTGCCCCATGCGCGCGTTAGAGCCATAGGCGTGAATGATGCCGCCATTGACAACCGTTGGGTCAAATTTCCCCGCGACCATCAGCTCGGCCATCATGGTGGTGGTGGTGGTCTTACCGTGGGTGCCGCCAATGGCAATGTTGGATTTCAGCCGCATGAGTTCGGCCAGCATCTCGGCCCGGCGCACCACGGGCAGGCCGCGACGGCGCGCCTCGTCCAGTTCGGGATTGCCCGCTTTGATCGCCGAGGAAATCACCACCACCTCAGCATCCGCAAGGTTTTCAGCCTGCTGGCCGACAAAGACCAAGGCGCCCAGCGTTTCCAGACGCTGGGTGATCTTTGAGCTCTTCAGATCAGAGCCCTGCACCACATAGCCCAGATTGAGCAGCACCTCGGCGATGCCGGACATGCCGATGCCGCCGATACCGACAAAATGAATGGGGCCAACGTCACCGGGCAGTTTGGTTGCAGGGGTCATCGTTATCCTTCCTCGGCCGTCTGCTCAACCAGAGCCACCAATCGGTCGGTGGCATCGGGAACACCGACATGCAATGCAGCAAGCGACATCTGCAACGCGGCCTGCGGGTTATTTAGTATCATGGCGATTTGCCCTGAGAGCGTGGCCACGTCAAGCTTGCTTTCAGGCAGAAGGACCGCCGCGTTGGCGTCGACCAGCCCCCGCGCGTTAGCGGTCTGTTCATCTCGGATGGCTGCCGCCAGTGGCACCAGGATCGACGGGCGCCCAATGACGCTGATATCAGCGATCGAAGAGGCACCGGCACGCGAAATCACCAGCTGTGCTTCGGACATACGGGCCGGTACATCATGAAAGAACGGCTGCACATCCGCTGCAATGCCATGACTGTCGTAGAACTCAGAGACGCGCGCCATGTCTTCCTTGCGGGCCTGATGCGACACGCGCAGATACTGACGCAGGGTGTCCGGCAAGGCCGCAATAGCAGCAGGCACCACATCAGACAGGATACGCGCGCCCTGGCTTCCGCCCATCACCAGAATAGACATCGGGTAGTCCCCCGGCGCAATAAAGGCAGCGCCCGCGCGCTCAAACACAGCCCCCCGCACCGGGTTGCCCACATGAATGCCAGAGACCCCTTCGGGCAACTCGGTCGGCCAGGTGCCACAGGCGACGGTGCCGACCCGTTTGGCAAAAAGCTGGTTGACCCGGCCCAACACGCCGTTTTGTTCGTGGATCATGCGTGGCAGTCCCAGCAATGTCGCGGCGCCAAGCGCTGGGATTGAGGGGTAGCCGCCAAAGCCGATCACCGCATCGGGGCGATCCCGGCGCATCTGCCAGGCCATAGACATCACGCCCGCCGCGATCTTTGGCGCAACCATTGCCTTGGCCAGCAGGCCGCCACGGGCAAAGGTGGCGGATGAGACCTCTGATATTTCTGTGGTATGGGGAAAGCCGCCGGTGTAACGCGCACCGCGCGCATCGGTCGACAGCTTGACCCGCCAGCCTTTGCGCAGCATCGCCTCGGCCAGAGCCTGGGCCGGGAACATATGTCCACCGGTGCCACCGGCCGCCATCAAGAGCAGTTTCTGTGTCATATCACTCGTGTTTCTTTGCTTGAGACGGTTTAGCCGCGTCCGCGACCCCGCAGGAAATCGGCGATCTCACCCTGCGGCCGGGACCGGGTGAAAGACAAGAGCATGCCCAGCGCAATGCCGCCTGCAATCAGCGAAGAGCCGCCGTAGCTCACGAAGGGCAGCGTCATGCCCTTGGCCGGCAAAAGCCGCACTGCCACCCCCATGTTGATCATCGCCTGCACGCCAAACATGCAGACCAGACCGGTCCCCGCGAGGCGGATAAAGGTATCGCGCTCACGCATCAGCCGGAACAAGGATCGCACCACCACCATGGCGTAAAGCCCGATCAGAACCAGCACCAGAATGAGGCCATATTCCTCGGCTGCGACCGCAACGATGAAATCGGTATGGGCATCGGGCAGCGACCACTTCACCTGGCCTTCACCAACGCCCACGCCAAACAAGCCACCTTCGCGGATCGCATTGGTGGCATAGCCCATCTGGGTGGTCGGGTCGATTTCGGGGTTCAAAAACCCGTCTATGCGGCGGGCAAAATGTTCCGAGTTGGAATAGGCAAAAATGCCCCCCAGAACCACCACACCTGCCATGCCAACCAGCAAAAGCATTGGTGCTCCGGCCACAAAATACATCACGCCCCAGCCAAACAGGATCAGACAGGCCTGACCAAAATCGGGTTGCAGCACCAGCATCATCACCACAGCCATGCAGATCCCAAAGGAGATCAGGGTGCCGGGGGGGCCGTTGATCTGCTGACTGGACGAGATCATCCAGGCCGCCACCACCACAAAGCCGGGTTTTAGAAATTCTGACGGCTGCAACGAGGCGAACCCCAACGAGTACCAGCGCACAGCGCCCTTGCCAAAATCGGTGCCCAGCACCGGCAGCAGCGCCAGCGCCACAAAGGCACAGGCAAAGCCAAGCACCGCAAGGCGGCGCACCAGCTGTGGTGACATCATCGAGGTAAGGATCATGGCCGTCAGCGCCGTGACGCCAAAGATGGCCTGCCGTTGCACATAGTGGAAATTGTCAAACCCGTTGCGCTCGGCCAGCGGCACA
Organism: Phaeobacter sp. SH40; assembly: GCA_965641885.1. Taxonomy (GTDB): domain Bacteria; phylum Pseudomonadota; class Alphaproteobacteria; order Rhodobacterales; family Rhodobacteraceae; genus Pseudophaeobacter. Next base: position 3,026,532 of record OZ282574.1, read on the forward strand.
GAGGCGGCAAGCCCCAGCAACAGCCCCAATACAAACAGCATCAGGATGCAGGACATGGACCACTTGTCCAGTGTCCGCCACCATTTCGGAAGGATCGGTTCACCTGTGGGTACAGGAACCGCGCCATAGACCATCTCAGTCATGGGAATACCGCCAGTCTTTGCCTCAAAATCAGCCCCATTTTGGGGTCATTGCGCACAGAGTAGCCCGAAACCCCCGGTCAGGCCAGCCTCTTGATGGCCCTGCAGCAGGATTTCGCGCCCCTCGCCCTCCCTGTGGATGCCCCTTTGTGGATGCCTGTGTGGATGCGGGCCGGCCTCCCCCCCTTGCGCCACTGCGTCATCCGTGATCGATGCTGCGCATGTTTGTAAATACCGTGATTCTTGGTGCTGGCGCGGCTGGCATGATGTGTGCCGCCCATGCCGGAGGCGACTGCCTTGTGGTGGACCACGCCAAAGCGCCCGGAGAAAAGATCCGTATCTCGGGCGGTGGGCGCTGCAATTTCACCAATCTGGATGCCACACCCGAGAACTACCTGTCGCAGAACCCGCATTTCTGCAAATCCGCCATGGCGCGGTATACCCAGTGGGACTTTATCTCGCTGGTAGACCACCACGGCATTGCCTGGCACGAAAAAACCCTGGGACAGCTGTTTTGTGATGGCTCTGCCAAGCAGATCGTCGCCATGCTGGTGGGTGAGCTGCAGCAGGCCGGAGCGCAGCTTTGGTTGCAGACCTCAGTGGAGACTGTGCGCTTTGAGGACGACTGCTACCACCTGACACTGCAGCGCGACGGCAAGACCCAGCCGGTACGCTGTAAGAACCTGGTGCTTGCCACCGGCGGCAAGAGCATCCCTAAAATGGGCGCTACCGGTCTCGCCTATGATATTGCCCGCCAGTTCGACCTTGCCCTGATTGAGACCCGCCCTGGCCTTGTGCCATTTACCTTTCCCGAGGGACGCTTTACGGCGCTGGCAGGCACCGCCCTGCCCGCGCGCCTGTCCAATGCGCGCGCCAGTTTTGACGAGGCCCTTTTGTTCACTCATCGCGGCCTTTCGGGCCCCAGCGTGCTGCAGCTTTCGTCCTATTGGCACGAAGGCGAAGAGATCACTGTCAACCTGATCCCCGAAACAGACCTGTTTACCCTGCTGCGCGACCAGCGCCAGACCCAGGGACGGCGCGCCGTAACAACTGAACTGTCGCGGCATCTGCCGGGGCGACTGGTTGATTTCCTCGCCAACGAGTTCGGGATCACCGGCAGGCTTGCGGATCAGTCCGATGCCGCGCTGCAGACGCTTTGCACGGGTTTTGAGACCTGGAAGATTACCCCCGGTGGCAGCGAGGGCTATCGCACGGCCGAGGTCACACTGGGCGGCATCGACACCGATGCGCTCTCGTCCAAAACCATGCAGGCCAAGGCCCGTCCGGGCCTGTTTGCCATTGGCGAGGCTGTAGATGTCACCGGTTGGCTGGGCGGCTACAACTTTCAATGGGCCTGGGCCTCGGGCCATGCAGCGGGCACGGGCATCGCCGCCAGCCGCTAGCCCTGCCGGATTTTAGCGAGCCGCGACGCCGTAGCACTTGGCCGCGTCGACAGCTCGCCCCTCCCGGCTTTTAACCCAGGCTCTTTAACTCAGGCTCTTTACCCCAAGCCCTTTTCCACTTCGGCAATGAAATGGTCGCCGCGCTGCTCAAAATTATCATACTGGTCAAAACTGGCAGCTGCAGGTGCCAACAGCACGACATCGCCCACCTCGGCCTCGGCCATGGCCCGGGCAACAGCCACTTCCATCGTGGTACAGACCTCGGCCTCCACATCCAGTTGCATGGCAAACCCCGAGGCCTCGCGGCCAATCACATAGGCCTTGCGCACAGATCCGGTCTGACCTTTGAGCGCCTCCAGACCGCCGGCCTTCTCCAGGCCACCGCAAATCCAACGGATATTTTTAAAGGCGCTCAGTGCCTTGGCGGCGCTATCCAGATTGGTGGCCTTGCTGTCATTGACATAGCGAATGCCTGCGGCCTCTGCCACGGTCTGGCTGCGATGCGGCAAACCCGGATAGCAGGCAAGCGCGGTCTCAATCACCCGCGGTGCCAGCCCCAAAACCCGCGCGGCGGCATAGGCGGCACAGGCGTTCTGGTGATTGTGCTCTCCCGGCAGCCCCATCATCTGGCGCAGATCAATCGAGGCCACCTGCCGCCCCTTGCGATATTCGCTGAGGAAGCCCTTGCGGGCAAAAATCTGCCAGCCCGGCCCCGTCAGTTTTCGTTTTGTCGAGACCCTGATCACCCGATCATCGCTTGCCGCCTGTGACATCTGCCCCGCCAGAAACTGCCCCTCATCCTCGTCGATGCCAATGATGGCCCGATCCGGGCCGCCCTCAGCAAACAGCCGGCGTTTGGCGGCAAAATAGCCCCCAAGACCCGCGTGACGGTCCAGGTGGTCCGGCGAAAGGTTGGTAAAGATCGCCACATCCGGCGTCAGCGCCCGCGCCAGCTCTGTCTGATAGCTGGAGAGCTCAAGCACCACCACGCCCGCGTTGCCAGGCGGGTCGATGTCCAGCACACCCCGGCCAATATTGCCCGCCATCTGACTGTCGCGGCCAACAGCTTCAAGGATATGATGCAGCAGCGCGACAGTGGTTGATTTGCCGTTTGATCCGGTGACAGCCACCACCTTTGGCGGCTGATCCAGCATGTCCCATCCCTGGGCTGGCAGTGACGCAAAGAACAAACCGATGTCATTGTCCACCGGCACACCAGCCTCAAGCGCCGCCCGGATCACCGGGTTCGGGCTGGGATAAAGATGCGGAATTCCAGGCGATGTCACCAGCACGGCCACATCATCAAAGGCCCCTTGCCGCCGCAGATCCCGCAGATCAAACCCTTCCGCCTTGGCAGTGTCGCGTGCCTCTGGATTGTCATCCCAACACACCGGAGTGGCACCGCCCTCCAGCAAGGCCCGCGCGGTGGCAAGACCAGACCGCCCCAACCCCAGAACGGCAACCACTGCGCCGTCAAACCCTTGAACCGGGATCATGGCCCACCTCATATTTGATCAAAATTCAGCGCCAACACTGCACCGCAGTGCCCAGACTTGCAAGGGCGCGCACAGAGGCCGCAAGGCCTCTGCCACCCCCAACAATTGCCAGAGTGGCGAAGCCGCTCGAAATTGGCGGGAGCCCTCCCCTGCCTTACGGCCAGCTGCGCCGCAAAAAGGCGGCCAAAGCCCCCATCTCACCTGTCATTCAGTTCTAAAATATACGCTGAATTAATGGCTTAGCGTACTTTGAGCGTTGCCAGACCAATCATCGCCAGGATCAGCGCGATGATCCAGAACCGAATCACGATTGTCGGCTCGGCCCAGCCCTTTTTCTCGTAGTGGTGATGGATCGGTGCCATCAAAAACACCCGCTTGCCGGTGCGCTTGAAATAGAGCACCTGAATGATCACCGACAGGGCCTCGACCACAAACAAGCCGCCAACGATGGCCCAGACCAGCTCATGTTTCGTGACAACGGCAATCGCTCCCAGCGCGCCCCCAAGGGCAAGCGATCCGGTATCGCCCATAAACACGGCCGCAGGCGGCGCATTATACCACAAAAAGCCCAAGCCCCCGCCAAACAGCGCTGCGGCAAAGATCAGGATCTCACCTGTGCCAGGCACATAGTGCACGTCGAGATACTCGGTAAAATCGACCCGCCCCACCGCATAGGCAATCACACCCAGGGTGCCGGCCGCGATCATCACCGGCATGATCGCCAGACCATCCAGCCCATCCGTCAGGTTCACCGCATTGGCCGAGCCGACAATGACGCAGATGACGAAGGGGACATAAAAATATCCCAGATTGATCAATGTGTCCTTGAACACCGGCAGCGCCAGCTGATTTTGCAGCGCCTCCGGGTGATAGGCACCGGCCCAGATAGCTGCAATCACCGCGATCAGGATGCCCAACAGCAGCCGCAGCTTACCGGAAACCCCAGCGGTATTTTGCTTTGAGACCTTTGCGTAGTCATCGGCAAAGCCAATCAGCGCAAAGGACATAGTGACAAAAAGGACCAGCCAAACAAAGGGGTTGTCCAGTCGCGCCCAGATCAGCGTCGCGGTCAAAAGCGCGCCCACAATCAGCAATCCGCCCATTGTTGGCGTGCCCGCTTTAGAAAAATGCCCCTCGGGGCCGTCATCGCGGATCGGTTGCCCCTTGCCCTGCTTGCGGCGCAGCACATTGATCAGCGGTTTGCCAAACAAAAAGCCAAAGACCAGCGCGGTCATAAAGGCGCCGCCAGCCCGGAAGGTTATATAGCGGAACAGGTTGAAAAAATCGCCGCCATCCGACAGGGCCGTCAGCCAATAGAGCATCTCGGATCGATCCTCGCCTTTAGATATGTTTCAAGATTAGCGCTTGCCATGACCCAATTCCCGGATGCCGTCAACGACCTTGGCCAGACCGACGCTCAAAGAGCCCTTGGCCAGCACAATATCGCCACAGGCCAGCTGCGACGCCAAATCCGGCACCACCTGCGCTGCAGTTGCATAGGCTTTGCCACGTTTCGCCTTTGGCAATGCGCTGTGAAGATGCGCCATCAAGGGGCCAATACAGTGAATTTCATCAATCGCGTCCAGCGCCGCCAGATCCGCCAGCCCCGCATGCAGGGCGACCTCCTGTGGGCCCAACTCTGCCATGTCGCCCAGATAGGCAATCTTGCGCCCCGGACCAGTCTGAGCCCCCGCCACAGCCCCCGGCTGCGGCGTGGCTGCCAGCACCTCAAGGGCGGCGGCCATCGAGGTTGGATTGGCATTGTAGCTGTCATCGAGGATCATGAGCGTGCCGCCCTCAGGCAGCGAAACCTCGACCCGCGCGCCGCGGCCCTTGACCGGTGACCACAGGGACAACACCCGGGCGGCGCGCAGCGGGTCTGCGCCCGCAGCGGCAACAGCCGCCAGCGCCCCAAGCGCGTTCATGGCAAAATGCGCCCCCAGCGACTGGATGTGCAACTGCAGGCGCGCGGGCCCGCACTGCACCTCGGCCAGGGTTTCTTCGCCGCGGATCTGCGTGCCAAGCAATTTATACTCCGCCGCGTCACTCCCAAACCAGACCTGGGACACCCCAAGCCCTTGCGCCGCCTCGGCCAGAACTGGTGCCTCGGCGATATCCGCGTTGAGGACCGCAACCCCGCCGGGCTCAAGCCCTTCCATGATCGCGGCCTTCTCGCGCGCAATGCCCGCCACGTCATCAAAGGCCTCAAGATGCACCGCCGCCACCGTGGTCACCAGCGCCACATGCGGGCGCGCCTGCCGCGCCAGTGGCGCGATCTCGCCGGGGTGGTTCATGCCGATCTCGATCACCGCGAACTCTGTCTCGCGTGGCATCCGCGCCAGGGTGAGCGGCACCCCCCAGTGATTGTTATAGCTGGCGACAGCCGCATGGCATCGCCCCTGATCCGCCAGCATGCAGGCCAACATTTCCTTGGTCGAGGTCTTGCCAACAGAACCAGTAACCGCAATCACCCGCGCAGCCGTGCGCGCCCGAGCCACCTGCCCCAGTCCTTCAAGCGCCGCCTGCACGTCCTCGACAATCAACAAAGGCGCATCCGGTGCGACACCTTCCGGGCGATGGGTCACCAGGGCAGCTGCGGCCCCCTGCGCCAGCGCCTGCGCCACAAAGTCATGGCCGTCGCGCGCCGCCTTAAGGGCCACAAAAAGATCACCAGCTTGCAGCGTGCGGGTGTCAATGGAAATACCGCTGACCTGCCAGTTCCCATTTGCACCATGCGCCAGACCGCCTGTTGCGGTTGCCGCCTCTGCCGCAGTCCAAAGCGCGCTCATACTGATTTCCCGTCCAAAATCGCCACCGCCAGGCTGGCCTGTTCCACATCATCAAAGGGCAAAACATCCGTGCCAACGATCTGACCGCTCTCATGGCCCTTGCCGCATATCAACAAAACGTCTCCCGTGCCCAGCATATCGACGCCGCGCAGGATCGCCTCGGCGCGGTCCCCAACCTCAAGCGCCTCGGGGGCGCCGCCCTTGACCGCAGCCCGGATCAAAGCCGGATCTTCAGTGCGCGGATTGTCATCCGTCACAATAACCACATCGGCATTGGCCTGCGCCGCCTGCCCCATCAGGGGGCGTTTTACCGCGTCGCGATCCCCGCCGGCCCCGATAATGGCGATGAGCCGCCCCAGAACATGCGGCCGCAGCGCCCTGAGCGCGGTGGACACCGCATCGGGTGTGTGGGCGAAATCGACAAAAACCGCCGCGCCATTGTCCCGGGTTGCCGCATGCTGCATGCGACCGCGCACGGTGGTGAGATGCGGCAGGGTTGCAAACACCGCCGCGGGCGCTTCGCCACTGGCAATCGCCAGTCCACAGGCCAGCAACACATTTTCCGCCTGAAAGCCGCCAATGAGGTTGAGCCGCGTCTGGAAGGGCCGGTCGTGCCAGATGAACCGCAGATCCTGCCCGGTATCATCATAGCGCTGCCCCGTAAGGCAGATATCGCCAAGCCCGCGCCCCACGCTTAGCACTTCCTGACCACGGGCCGCCGCCACAGCGCGCATCTCGGCACCACGCGGGTCGCTCAGATTGATTACGGCGACGCCCTCTGTCGGCAGCACCCGGCGGAACAATCCCGCCTTGGCGGCAAAATAGGCCTCAAAGGTCTCGTGATAGTCCAGATGATCCTGGCTGAAATTGGTGAACCCCGCTACCGCCAGCTGCACCCCGTCCAGGCGGCACTGATCCAACCCATGCGAGGAGGCCTCCATCGCCGCATGGGTGACACCTGCAGCCGCCGCCTCGGCAAGGGCTGCATGCAGGGTGATTGGTTCCGGCGTGGTATGGGCCAGCGGATGGCTCCAGGCGCCTTCAATGCCAGTGGTGCCAAGGTTTACGGCGGCATGTCCCAACTCACACCAGATCTGGCGCACAAAGGTCGCCACGGAGGTTTTGCCATTGGTGCCGGTGACCGCCACCATGGTCTGGGGCTGCGCCCCAAACCAAAGAGCCGCTGTATAGGCCAGCGCTTGTCGGGGGTCTTCCACGATCACCACAGCGGCATGGCTGTCAGCGAGAGGCCTGGCGGCAATTTTAGCGCCCGCCGCATCAGTCAGGATCGCGGTTGCCCCCAGCTCCAGGGCGGCTGGGATGAATTTCGCCCCATGCACCTGACTGCCCGGAAGGGCTGCAAAAAGCATGCCCTCGCGCACCCGACGGCTGTCAACGGCCAGTCCTGATATCAGGGGGTCAGCGCCCCCCCGAGCCGTCAGCCCCAGCTCACTGAGCGGGCGGGAAAGGTCGGCATCATTTGGGGTGGTGTTCATCTGCGGCCCTCACCAGAAATCAGCGCCCGGGATCTCCCCCCGGGAATCAGTTTGAGGTGAGGGTTATACCCATGACCTCTGCGGGTTCAACTTGTGGCCGCAGCCCCAGCAGGGGCGCAACACGGCCAATCATCTCAGCAGCCACCGGCACGGCCGTCCAGCCGGCCGTGCGGCGCTCTTCGCCATGGGCAACAATCGACGGCTCATCCAGCGTGACCACCAGCGCATATTTCGGATCATGGGCCGGAAAAATCGAGGCAAAGGTGGCAATCACCTTATCCTCATAGTAGCCGCCACGCGGTTTTGGCTTATCCGCCGTGCCGGTCTTGCCACCGACCTGATAGCCGGGCACGCGGGCAAAACTGGCGGTGCCTTCGGTTACGACCTTGCGCAACATCAGGCGGGCTTCTTTGGCCGATTCCTCGGACATGATACGACGCCCCAGCTGGGGGCCATCCTGTTTCAAAATGGTGGGGCTGACGTAGCGCCCGCCATTGGCAATCGCCGCGTAGCCAGCCGCCAGATGCATTGGCGTGGTGGAAATACCGTGACCGTAAGAAATCGTCATCGCTGACAGCTCGGACCAGTTCTTGGGCAACAGGGGCTTGCCGCCCTGGGCCTCGACGATCTCAAACGGAGTGGCCTCTAACATGCCAAGATTGTTCAAAAAGTCGCGCTGACGCTCGACACCGATTTGCTGCGCCAAACGGGCCGTACCGATGTTGGAGGATTTCACGATAATTTTGGTCACAGACAACTCGTTGCCGTAGTTGCGAAAATCCTTGATCGCGAACTTGCCCCAGCGCAGCGGCCCACGGGTGTCGATCACCGTATGGGCATTCACCAGACCAAGATCCATTGCCTGGGCGGCGGTAAATATCTTGAAGGTAGAGCCCAGCTCGTAGACGCCCTGCACCGCGCGATTGAACAGCGGGCTCACCGAGGGGTCAAAGCCAGACGCAGGAGGACGAGGCCGCTCGTTAGGGTCAAAATCCGGCAGGGAGACCACCGAGATCACCTCGCCCGTCTGCACATCCATCAGGATGGATGTGGCGCCCTTAGCGTTCATCAGCTTCATGCCGCCATCCAGCACGCGCTCTGCTGCTGCCTGCACCGTGAGGTCCAGCGACAGCGTCAGCGGCTTACTGCCACGGCCGGGATCACGCAGGTAGCTGTCAAACTGTTTTTCGACGCCGGCCACGCCAATCACCTCGGCTGCATTGACGCCTTCCTTGCCAAACCCCGCCCCGCCCAGAACATGGGCGGCAACACTGCCATTGGGGTAGAGCCGCATCTCGCGCGGGCCAAACAGCAGACCTGGGTCGCCAATATCATGCACCGCCTGCTTTTGCTCAGGGCTGATCTTCTTTTTGATCCAGACAAATTTGCGCTTACCGGTGAAATCTTCCAGCAGGCGGTCGCGTTCAAGATCCGGGAAGATTTCCACCAGCCGGTTGGCGGCATTCAGCGGATCAATCAGCTGTGGCGGCTGCACATAAAGCGAATGGGTTTCGAAATTGGTCGCAAGGATCCGCCCCTGCCGGTCGACAATATCGGCCCGCTGCATGGCAATGGCACTGCCAGCCGCGCTGGCCACCGGCTCGCGCGGCTCTGAGGTTGCCATCACGCCCATGCGCCCGGCAACCGCCGCGTAGGCGCAGAGGAAAAACACCCCCAGCACCAAAAGACGCCCCTCGGCGCGCTGGCGGGACTTTACCTGGATTTCGTCGTGACGCTGGCGGATGTTCTCTTTTTCAATGGCATCGGGGTTTTCCCCCTTGGCGCGGGCGTCCAGAATGCGGGCCAGTGGGCGCAGGGGTGTGCGGATCATGGGCGCTGCTCTCCGGTAGTGCCTGCGTTCAGGCCCGAAACATCAACGCCCTCGGTGATCTGCAGTGGCGGCGGCACCGGGTATGTGACCTCATCCACCCGACCAAACTGATCCGGGCGCAGGTGCAGCAGGCCGAGACGTTCAAAATTCAGCTCTGCCAGCTCAATCAGACGGTCGGGACGGTTCAGATAGGCCCATTCAGCGCGCAGCACGCTCAACCGGACCTGCGCGGCGCCGATTTTGCGTTGCAGGTTGCGGGTATCCTTCAGCACCTGCTGGGTCGCATAGTTTTCCTGATAGGCCCAAAAGGCGAGACCAAACACGGCCAGCGCCGTGGCCACATAGAGCAGCGACTTCATTTGCCCGCCTCTTTCAGTTGCGGCATGCTCAGATCCTTGGCGCTGATTGGCACGGGCGGCGTGTCGGTGCGCCGTCCCACCCGCAACCGGGCCGAGCGCGAGCGCGGGTTGTCCGCCAGCTCATCCTCGTCGGGCCCAACCGCCTTGCGGGTGACCAGCTCAAACTGCGGCGCCAGCTCTTCTTGTTCGGGCGCATAGCGATTGGCGCGACCGGTCTTGCCTGCGCGATGCTGGAAGAACCGTTTGACCATGCGGTCCTCAACGGAGTGAAAGGTCACAACAGCCAGCAGACCGCCAGGTTTCAGGGCGCGCTCGGCGGCCAAAAGCCCATTGAACAGCTCTTGATATTCGGCGTTCACCGCGATGCGCAGCGCCTGAAAGCTGCGGGTGGCGGGATGCGATTTGCTATGCTTGGCACGGGGCAGACAGGCCTCGATCAGCTTGGCCAATTGCAAGGTGGTGGTGATCGGCTCCAGCTCACGCGCCTTGACGATGGATTTGGCAATGCGGCGACTGGCGCGCTCTTCACCATAGTGAAACAGAATATCCGCGATCTGCACTTCGCTCAGCTCAGCCACCAGATCGGCCGCCGTGGGGCCGGACTGCGACATGCGCATATCCAATGGCCCGTCGCGCATAAAGGAAAAGCCACGTTCGGCGAGATCCAGCTGCATCGAGGAGACCCCAAGGTCCAGCACCACGCCATCCAGATCCTGCGCGTATTCGTCCATGCGGGAAAACACGCCCTCTTGCAGCACCAGGCGGTCGCCATAGTCTGCGGCCCAGGGCTGGGCCAGCTCAAAGGCAAGGGGGTCGCGGTCAACACCGATCACCTGATCAGCGCCAGCCTCCAGCAACCCGCGCGTATAGCCACCTGCCCCAAAGGTGCCATCCAGCCAACGCCCCGAAACAGGGGCCACAGCCTTGAGCAGCGGTTGCAACAGCACCGGAACATGGGGACCAGAGGACGGTTTGCGGTCCGTTGTCATGCCTTATGCGCCTCCGGCGCTATCTAGGAACTCCAGCGGGTCAAACCCCTCTGGCAGCTCATCCATCCATTTTTCGGTTTGGGCCAGCTCTTCTTTTTCATAGGTCTCGGGCTTCCACAGCTGGAAGGTGTCGCCCGCCGCCATAAAGAAGGCTTCTTTTTCAAGGCTGATCTTGTTGCGCAGCTTGGCAGGTAAAACCAGACGGCCGGTCTCGTCTACCGTGGTTGGGAAAGACTGGCCGTGGAACAGGCGCTGCAGCATCTTGCGCTGCATCGAGCCGCGCGGCAAAGCGTCAATTTTGGCGTCGACCTCTTCGATCGCCTCCATCGTGTAGCATTCCAGATAATTGCGGCGCTGGTCGCCGTAGACAATCACCAGCTCGGGGCTTTCACCAGACTTCCAGTTTGGGTCACTTGCCTCGATTACACGACGAAAGGAGGCTGGAATGGATACCCGCCCCTTTGTGTCCACCTTATGGTGACTTTCGCCTCTGAACCTGCGGCCCAAAATATCGTCCTCTACATGCGCGCTTTGGCGCTAATTGAACCCCAGAAAGTAAAAGGGGCGGGTTGATCTGCTGCCACTGATCAACCCGCCTCCTAATTCCCGCTGAGCGGGGTGTCCGACTGCGCGCGCCATCTGGGGGGATGTCTGCTCGCCCGCGCGCCGGATCTCTCGTTGTTCGAATGAATTGAAGGCCTGTATGAAACCTGCTTATTATTATGAGCTTGGGGTCTTTGGCGCCCCTATGTGCTCTTCGCCGCATCCGATGAATAAGGGATACTATGGGAATTCATGGCCTGACAACCTAAATTTCCAAAAAACCGCTTAACGGAAGAGGAGGACCGGCCAGAAATGAGGTGATATGTCGTCAAACAGAGGGTAAAATATCTACAATTTGCCGAATGATAGACATCACCCCCTAGATATAGGGTGTAAAAAAATCTCACTTCCGGACCAGAGCTGACCCATCATTTCCCAGTTTTTGAACGTAGCTCTGTTAACATATAGTCAAGTTCCGCTTATGTTCCAAGGGATACCTGTGAATAACTCTGTGGATAAGTGGATTCCCGCCCAAAGCCGCCTTCCGATTCGGCAAGCTTTGGCAAAATAATCTCAAACGACCCCCTGAAGCGGGCGACAGACCTCAATCAGATCTCAATCAGTCCCATAATTTCCCACAGGACCCATAGTTTCCCACTCGCAGCCCAAAATCAGGCCATCTCAGTCCAAAATCAGGCTGCCTCAGTCCAAAATCAAACCAACTCTGTCCAAAATCAAACCAACTCTGTCCAAAATCAAACCAACTCTGTCCAAAATCAGACCATCTCAGTCCATCACATGGCCACACACAGACCAAGCCGTCGCAAAAGACGTATGTGCGATAGTGCCAGGCAGCGGCGGCGCGTCACGCCATGCCGCCCGCAATCAGCCCCTGTGCAATCCGCCCATAGGCCTCAGCCATCGCCCCATCGCCTGCCGCCACCGGTCGACCGGCATCCCCGGCCAGGCGGGTTTCAAGGTCGATGGGTAAAACCCCCAAAAGCGGCAGCCCCAAAGCCTCGGCCTCAGCCGTTACGCCGCCATGACCAAAAATGTGATGCTCGCCACCGCAATCAGGACAGGTAAAGAAAGACATGTTCTCGATCAGGCCCAGCACCGGCGTCTTGAGGGTGTTGAACATGTCCAGCGCCTTGCGGGCATCAATCAGGGCGACATCCTGCGGTGTGCTCACCACGATGACGCCGCTCAGCTCACTTTTGGTGCAGAGCGTCAGCTGCACATCCCCGGTTCCCGGCGGCAAATCGACGATCAGAATGTCCAGCTCACCCCAGTTCACCTGCCCCAGCATCTGCTGCAGCGCTCCCATCAACATGGGGCCACGCCAGACAACGGCCTTCTCTTCGGGCACCATCAGACCAATCGACATCATTGTGACCCCATGCGCCTGCAAGGGCTCTATCACCTTGCCGTCCGGGCTGGCCGGGCGGGCCGAGACCCCCATCATGCGCGGCAAGCTCGGCCCATATATATCAGCATCAAGCAGTCCGACCCTGCGCCCCTGCTGGGCCAACGCCACGGCAAGGTTAGCACTGACCGTTGATTTTCCGACGCCCCCCTTGCCCGAGGCCACAGCCACGATACGTGCGACCCCTGTAGGTTTGATTGGCCCCGCCTGGGGCTTTGGATGCCCGCCTATCTTGAGGCTTGGCGCGGCAACAGGTCCCGCAGGCCCATGCGCCGTCAAGGCCGCAGAGACCGCACCAACCCCCTCCAGCGCCAACACGGCCGCCTCTGCGGCACGGCGCAGCGGCTCCATATGCTGGGCAATAGCGGGGCTGGGGGCCTCGATGACAAAACTAACCTTCATATCCGTCCCGGCCCCCTCCCCCTTTTGAAGGGTCAGCGCCCGGATCATATCCCGCGAGATCAAAGTCCCGCCATCAGGCAAAACCAGGCGCGCAAGAGCGTCCTGGATCTCTTTCTGTGTCACTGACATTCCCGGCTCTCCTCTTTAGGGCCTCCCCTTTCGGGGCACTGATCTGATAAGGGGCGCACCTTGTGCCGAGAGGCGATATTCCGCAAGGGCACGCGGGCCCCTCCCACTGCGCGGTTGCCCATAGGGAACCCTTTGCGGTTGCCCATAGGGAGTGCAAAATAAGACAATTTCGCCTAAAAAACAGCTTGTTTACAAATGGGTAACAATCGACCCATGCAAATGCTGCATAGCAGAAATGCTCACTTCGGGGATTGTGCATACGCAGCAATTACCTATTTTGTTCTCAAGCAACGCCGATAACGGCACTCTCTAATTTACCAGTTCTGAGGACCCATCCGATGGCCGCTGTACACCAGATCGCAACACATAAGGCCGTATTCTCGGCACTCCCACTGGCGTGGTTCGACGAATTGAGCACCAAATTTGCTCGCTTCCGCCTGTATCGCCAGACGGTGAACGAGCTTTCTGAGCTGTCAAACCGCGAGCTGGCTGATTTGGGCCTGAACCGGTCGCTTATCAAACGCGTCGCCTATCAGGCGGCCTACGAAAACAACTAATAGAGATCAGGCTCTTTTTCCTCCTCCCTAAAGGGCCTGTCCTAAGCGGTGGCATCCTCCTCCTCCCTGATGTCACCGCACCTAAATACCGGGTAATACCGGACCAAATACATCCGGGTCGTCTCCTCCCTAGATCCTGATGTTGCTATGAACGGCGGTGCCCTTCCTCCTCCCTGGGCACCGTCGTTTTTTATTGCTTACCCCCCAATGAATGAGCCCGCGCTGCTGCAGCACGCCTGTCGACACGCCCGGGCATGGCACCATGTGGGACCGGGAATTTGGGACCGGGAATTCTAACGCTCATCATAAAACCTCCAGACAACCTGTGGCCGGATACGATAGCAGAGGCAGGGGAATTGGGCGGCCTGAGGCCTGGGCATTCGGGCCACAATCGCCCAGCCTGCAACGGTTTATCTCACCCCCCTCATACAGCAAAGGCGCGGAACAAACCGCCCAACGGCTATTGAGGAAAAAGCTGTCAGGCGCTCAAAACAAGCAGTGGCCCTAGAGCTCACAAAAGCCGCCACAATTTTTGCAGAACGAAGCATCGGCAACAGGGGTGGCGGGGGCCGCCTAGACAGTAAAACTGTCTAGGCGGCCCCCGCCCGGGTCGGATTGCTACGCAATTCGACCCGCTGATCTTTCAGATCAACAGGATATTCAAAACGGCACATCGTCACTTGCAGAGACAAACCGCGCCACAACTTTCTTCAGGCCCGCCTTGTCAAAATCTATTTCCAATTTATCGCCATCAATAGCTGCAACAACGCCATAGCCGAATTTCTGATTAAACACCCGCTCACCCAGAGTGAAGCTGGACACAGCCGTCAGATCAATCACCTGGCTACGCGTCTCTTTGGGCTGAGAAATCCCTCTCTGACCCGCGCGCGCCTGCATGCGTTTCCAGCCAGGGGAGTTGTAGCCATCCGCCTGCGCCACCTTAGCATCAATGCTTGATGGCATAGGCTCGGTACTGCTGGCTGCCGCGCCATATCCACCGCCATAGAGCCCGGGAGGCGTCAGCACCTCCACATGCTCTGGTGGTAACTCGTCGACAAAACGCGAGGGAAGTTGTGATTGCCACTGGCCAAACACCCGACGATTGCCGGCAAAGGAGATCGTGCACAGCGTTTCAGCCCGGGTAATCCCAACGTAGGCCAGCCGACGCTCCTCTTCGAGCCCCTTCAGACCTGACTCGTCCATGGATCGCTGCGAAGGAAACAAACCATCCTCCCAACCGGGCAGAAAAACTGCCGGAAATTCCAGCCCTTTGGCCGCATGCAGGGTCATAATCGAGACTTTCTGGTCCGAATCCTGCTTGTCATTGTCCATGACCAGACTGACATGCTCCAAAAAGCCCTGCAGATTCTCAAAATTCTCCAGCGCCTTGACCAGCTCCTTGAGGTTTTCCAATCGCCCCGGCGCCTCAGGGGTTTTATCTGCCTGCCACATGCCGGTGTAGCCGCTTTCGTCCAGCACTATCTCGGCCAGCTCCATATGCGAGATGTCAGGATCTTCCACCATACGGCGCCAACGCTGCAAATCCTCAACAAGACGGCGCAATGAAGCACCGCCTTTGCCCTTGATTGCTCCGGCCTCAACCGCGAGATGCGCGCCCTCAACCAACGAGACGCCATTTTCACGCGCCACAGCCTGAATCGTCTGCCGTGCCTTGTCGCCCAGACCGCGTTTGGGTGTGTTCACAATCCGCTCAAAGGCCAGATCATCATCCGCAGATGTCACCATACGGAAATATCCCATGGCATCGCGAATCTCGAGCCGCTCATAAAACCGTGGCCCGCCAATGACCCGGTACGGCAGACCAATGGTCAGGAAGCGATCCTCAAAGGCGCGCATCTGATGCGAAGCCCGCACCAAAATCGCCATATTATTCAGTCCGATAGGCGCCTGCCCACGGGTGCCCCGCTGCGTCGCCTCGATCTCTTCGCCAATCCAGCGCGCCTCTTCCTCACCATCCCAATGGCCAATCAGGCGGACTTTTTCGCCGCCCTTTGAAGCCGTCCACAGCTCCTTGCCCAACCGGTCGGCATTGCCACTGATGACCCCTGAAGCAGCCGCCAGGATATGCTCGGTCGAGCGGTAGTTTTGTTCCAGCCGGACCACCTTGGCCCCTGGAAAGTCCTTATCAAACCGCAGGATATTGCCAACTTCGGCGCCACGCCAGCCGTAAATAGACTGGTCATCATCGCCAACGCAGCAGATGTTTTTATGTCCGCCCGCCAAGAGCCGCAGCCACAAATACTGTGCGATGTTGGTATCTTGATACTCATCCACCATGATGTAGCGGAACCAGCGCTGGTATTGCGACAGGATATCAGCGTGGGTCTGAAAAATAGTCACCACATGCAGCAGAAGGTCACCAAAATCGACCGCGTTGAGCTCTCTCAGGCGGGTCTGGTATTGCGCATAAAGCGCCGGACCACGGAAATTATACGCGCCCGCCTCTGAGGCGGGCAAAGCCTCTGGCGCAAGAGCCCGATTTTTCCAATCATCAATGATCCCGGCCAGCATCCGGGCGGGCCAGCGCTTGTCGTCAATGTCTTCGGCGCGGATCAGCTGCTTGAGCAGGCGGACCTGATCATCGGTGTCCAGAATGGTGAAATTCGACTTTAGCCCAACCAATTCAGCGTGACGGCGCAACAGCTTAACGCAGACCGAGTGAAAGGTGCCAAGCCAGGGCATACCCTCGGCAGGCTGGCCCAGCATCCCGCCGACCCGCTCTTTCATCTCGCGCGCGGCCTTGTTGGTGAAAGTCACAGCCAGAATTTCATTGGTGCGCGCCGAACCCGTATTCAACAGGTGCACAATCCGCGCGGTCAGCGCCTTGGTCTTGCCAGTTCCGGCCCCTGCCAGCATCAAAACCGGCCCATTCAGACATTCGACCGCCTCACGCTGTGCGGGATTAAGCCCCTCAAGATAGGGGGTCGGGCGCGCGGCCATGGCCCGCGAAGACAGAGAGGCGCCGTCAAAGGCATCCATTTCATCAAAACTGTTCATACCCGCAACACTAGCCTGTTTCAAAGCGCGAGAAAAGGGGACGTTCGCATTCTGTTCACAAATCCACACCGAACAATTTCGCCCCTTGATCACCCGGTAAACCGCCCCGTAAATCGCCCGAATTTTACACGCCTTAAAGGTGAATTGACCCCTTTATCTTCACTTTATGTAACCTGATCTAAAGCACTCTGGCCGCAAACTGGGGCGAACAGAAATACCAGGTGGGTCATGAACAGCGAATTTAAACAGGCGGTGCACAACAGACTCAGAAGTCTATTTCTGCTCTTGCTGCTGGGTGGCATGGCGGCAGGATCTGTCTGGGCTATCATCGCGGTGCCTGCTCCGATTGTTGATCGCATGCTGGAAGCAGACATTCGCCAGGAGTCTGAGCTTTGGAAACGCCGTGTGATCCTCCATATGGAGAACCCGGAAAAAGCCTTTGAGATCGGCGCCGTCACCCCTTTCGATGCCAGATATCTGACCCTGCTGCCCAAGACGTCGAATGTGTATCGTTTCCGTATGCTCAACAGAGATGGCATGACCTTCTGGTCCACCCGGCCAGACGAGATTGGCGAATACGAAAGCCGCAGCTATTTTGACACCATCGTTGCCAAGGGCGGGACCCACTATGAGCACGAACACCAATCCCCCGCCGAGGTCGACAGCGCAAACCAGCTGGCAGCCGTCACCCAGGTTGAGGGACAGCGTGAGGTGGCGATGATCTATGTGCCGCTGATGCGCAACGGCCACTTTGAAGGCGCGATCGAGTTTTTCACCGACATAACAGACCGCCGCACCACCTTTATCTACCGGGCTCGCCTGTCGCTCTCGGTGTTGACGGCAATCTCGCTTCTTGCCCTGTCCTTTGCCGTTTTTATGACCTTTAGCGCCAACCGCCTGCGCCTAAGGCAGCTCTATGTGCGCAACAAAAGCGAACGCGCCATTCTGGACGAGCAGTTGCGCCTGGCCCGGGAAGTCCAGTTGCTGGGAGAGCTGAATGAGTGGCTGCAATCCAGTCGCTCTCTGCAAGAGCTGTTTGACATGGTCGCCCGGTTTATGACCCACATCCTGCCGGACGCCGAGGGCAGCGTCTATGTCTATTCCAACTCACGCGATGTACTGGAAGGCTGCGCCAGCTGGAACGGCGGCACTCATAAAGACCACATCCATCCGGAAGAATGCTGGGGCCTGCGCCGGGGGCGCACCTATGAGTACGGCGCCTCCGAAATCGACTTTGTCTGTGAACACGCCGAACCGCATGATGGCCGCAACTACTATTGTTTTCCAATCCTGGCCCACGGCGAAACTGTAGGCTTGATGCATCTGCGCTCTGCTGCCGACAAAAGCCACGAGTTCAAAACCAGCAGAAAACTGGCACAGATGTGTGCCGAGCAAATCTCTATGGCGATTGCCAATGTGCAGATGCGCGATCAGTTGCATGACCAATCGGTCCGTGACCCTCTGACCGGCTTGTTCAACCGCCGCCATATGGGTGAAACGCTGCGAAAACTCATTAATGCCAGTCAGAACACGGGCAAAAAGCTCAGCGTGATCGCCGTCGATGTGGATCACTTCAAAAAGTTCAACGACAACCACGGCCACGATGCCGGTGACATGGTGCTGCGGGCCGTGGGCGCGGTTATGGAACAGGCCTGTGACGGCGATGATGTCGCCTGCCGCCCCGGCGGCGAAGAGTTCACCCTGATCGTCTCGGGGCATAGCCAGGAAGACGTCATCACCAAGGCAGAGCTGTTGCGCCAATCCGTTGAGGCCGTGGTGGTGCGCTATGGCGAAAAGTCCCTGCCCTGCATCACAATCTCGCTTGGTGTGGCGCATTATCCGGCCCATGGCACGATGCCCCAGGACCTGCTGCGCGCCTCTGATGATGCCCTGTATGAGGCCAAGGCCAAGGGCCGCAATCAGCTCTGCATTGCCTCCGGCGCAGTACTGGAGCCGCGCCACCCAGAGGAAAAAAGCGACTGTGCTGAGGCGCTGAGTTCCACAAGCTCGACTGCAGCCTGAGGCAATTAAGCACCGCCTCCGGTGCCCAATGACCGCGCCATAGCGCAGACGGCAAGCGCTGTTGGCGGCCGCTAAAATCCTGCGCAGCCGCGCTCCGGACTTGTCAATCGCGCCGCACCGCCTATCAATACGCCATGGATGATCTGCATCAACGCTACCCCGGCCTGTCTGACCTGCGCGCCCGCGCCAAAAAACGGTTGCCAAAATTTGTCTGGGAATACCTCGACAGCGGCACCGGCCTTGAGGCCACCAAGCGCCGCAATCGCAGCGCATTGGATCAAATCGGTTTTCTGCCCTCGATCCTGCATGGGCCTTTGGAGGTGGATCTCAGCACCCCCCTGTTGGGGACCTCGCTGCCTTTGCCGTTTGGCATAGCGCCTCTGGGCATGTCAGGCCTGATCTGGCCCGATGCCGAAGGTCATCTGGCCCGGTTTGGCGCCGCATCCGGCATCCCCTACTCCCTCTCGACCGTCGCCAGCCAGTCGCCCGAAGATCTGGCGCCTCATCTCGGCCCTGAGGCCTGGTTTCAGCTCTATCCACCCAAGGACGAGACCATCCGCCGCGATATGCTGACGCGCGCCCGTGATGCTGGGTTCAAAACACTGGTGCTCACCGTGGATGTTCCAGTGGCCTCGCGGCGTGAACGCCAGGTGCGCTCGGGCCTGACCCAGCCACCGCGCCTCACACCCCGATTGCTGGCACAGGTGGCCCGCTGCCCGACCTGGGCGCTGGGGATGGCACGGCAACACCGCCATGAGGGCGGCATGCCGCATATGCGCACGCTGGACAAATATGTCACTGCCCAAAGCGAAGGCCTGTCGTCAACGGCGCATATTGGCTACCTGCTGCGGACCTCGCCCGATTGGGACTATGTAAAATGGCTGCGGGACAATTGGCAGGGTGCCTTTGTCATTAAGGGCGTGATGCACGCGGCAGATGCCGCGCCGCTGGCCCAGATCGGGGTTGATGCGCTTTGGATATCAAACCATGCAGGTCGCCAGTTTGACGCCGCTCCAGCCGCCATTGAGGTTCTGCCAGAGCTGCGCGCAGCCACCACATTGCCGCTGATTTTTGACAGCGGTGTCGAAGGCGGGCTGGACATTCTGCGCGCCCTGGCGCTGGGGGCGGATTTTGTCATGCTGGGACGGGCGTTTCACTTTGCACTTGCAGCACTGGGGCCAAAGGGGCCGCAGCATCTGGTGGAAATCCTCTCTAAGGATCTTGAGGCCAATATGGGCCAGCTGGGACTGACAAACCCACTTGAGGTGCGCGATCTGGAGAGGCGCGATCTGTCCTTCATCCCAGGAACACCCCACTAAGCAAGGCCTTTGGGGTCGCCATTTCAGGTCATCTTTAGGTGGCTCCAGGCCCGTTTCTGGCCAGTTCCAGTCGCATTCAAAGGCCTGATCCCGCCCTCTCACCTGTGACGTCCCCGATGGAATCATTGCCTTATCCCCCCGCCCGCCAAAGGCGGCAATAGACCCAGCCCGCAAGATTTGGCTGGTCAAATGCTGCAACTGCAGCAAAACTGGCAAAAATTGGCCGCATGAGAGCGCAATCATGCCGCAGATACCCAAAACTACGTCTATACCAGCCGCTAAGATCAACCTAACACTTCGCCAACCCAACCCATCCCCGAGGAGCCACGATGCCTGACTTCAAGAAGATCCTGATCGCAAACAGGGGCGAGATCGCCATTCGAGTGATGCGTGCGGCGAATGAGATGGGCAAGCGAACGGTCGCTGTTTATGCCGAAGAAGACAAGCTGGGCCTGCACCGTTTCAAGGCCGACGAGGCCTACCGCATTGGTGAAGGCATGGGGCCGGTCGCGGCCTATCTGAGCATCGATGAAATCATTCGTGTCGCCAAGGAATGCGGCGCGGATGCCATCCATCCCGGCTATGGGCTGCTGTCGGAAAATCCCGATTTTGTCGATGCCTGCGCCCGCAATGGCATTACCTTTATCGGCCCTAAGGCCGAGACAATGCGCGCCCTTGGTGACAAGGCCAGCGCGCGCCGCGTTGCGGTCAAGGCGGGTGTGCCGGTGATCCCTGCCACCGAGGTGCTGGGCAATGATATGGTGGCTATCGCCAAGGAGGCCGCAGAGGTTGGCTACCCTTTGATGCTGAAAGCATCCTGGGGTGGCGGCGGTCGCGGCATGCGGCCAATCCATGGCCCGGACGAGCTGGAAGAAAAGATCCTTGAAGGCCGTCGCGAGGCCGAGGCCGCCTTTGGCAATGGCGAGGGCTATCTGGAGAAGATGATCATCCGCGCCCGCCACGTCGAGGTGCAGATCCTTGGCGACAAACACGGCCAAATCTATCACCTGTTTGAGCGCGACTGCTCCGTGCAGCGCCGCAACCAAAAGGTGGTAGAACGCGCACCGGCGCCCTATCTCACCGAAGAGCAGCGCGCCGAGATTTGCGAGCTAGGGCGCAAGATCTGTGCCTTTGTTGGCTATGAATGCGCCGGCACCGTTGAATTCCTGATGGATATGGAGACCGACAAGTTCTACTTTATCGAGGTGAACCCCCGGGTGCAGGTCGAGCACACTGTCACCGAAGAAGTCACCGGCATCGACATCGTGCAGGCGCAGATCCTGATTGCCGAAGGCAAAACCATCGCCGAGGCCACCGGCAAGGCCTCTCAGGATGAGATCCGCCTGAATGGCCACGCGCTGCAGACGCGGGTCACCACCGAGGATCCGCTGAACAACTTTATCCCTGACTATGGCCGCATCACCGCTTACCGGTCGGCCACCGGCATGGGCATTCGTCTCGATGGCGGCACCGCCTATGCGGGCGGCGTCATCACCCGCTATTATGACAGCCTGCTGACCAAGGTCACCGCCTGGGCGCCCACCCCGGAAAAAGCCATTGCCCGTATGGACCGCGCCCTGCGCGAATTCCGGGTGCGTGGTGTGTCGACCAATATTGCCTTTGTCGAGAACCTGCTGAAGCATCCGACCTTTCTCGACAACAGCTATACCACCACCTTTATCGACAACACGCCGGGCCTGTTCCAGTTTGCCAAACGCCGCGACCGGGGCACCAAGGTGCTGACTTATCTCGCGGATATTTCGGTCAACGGCCACCCCGAGACCGAGGGCCGTGTTGCGCCGCACCCGGACCTGAAAGAGCCGCGCGCGCCCCAGGTTGCCCCCGGCAATACCCCCTATGGCACCCGCAACCTGCTAGAGCAGAAGGGGGCGCAGGCCGTGGCGGACTGGATGAAGGCACAGCGTCAGTTGCTGCTCACCGACACCACCATGCGCGATGGTCACCAGTCGCTGCTGGCGACCCGGATGCGCAGCCATGACATGATCAAGGTGGCTCCAGCCTATGCACAAAACCTCAGCCAGCTGTTCTCGGTGGAATGCTGGGGTGGTGCGACCTTTGATGTGGCCTATCGGTTCTTGCAGGAATGCCCCTGGCAGCGGCTGCGTGACCTGCGCGCTGCCATGCCCAATGTGATGACCCAGATGCTGCTGCGCGCCTCTAATGGCGTGGGCTACACCAACTATCCTGACAACGTGGTGCAAGAATTCGTGCGCCAGGCCGCTGTCACCGGCGTGGATGTCTTTAGGGTGTTTGACAGCCTCAACTGGGTTGAAAACATGCGCGTCGCCATGGACGCCGTGGTCGAGAGCGGCAAGATCTGCGAAGGCAGCATCTGCTACACGGGCGATATTCTGGATCCCAACCGCGCCAAATACGACCTGAAATACTATGTCGGCATGGCGCGCGAACTTGAGGCCGCAGGGGCACATGTGCTGGGTCTGAAAGACATGGCCGGCCTGTTGAAACCAGCCGCCGCCGGCCAGCTGATCAAGGCCCTAAAGGAAGAGGTCGGCCTGCCGGTCCACTTCCACACCCATGACACCTCAGGGATTGCCGGCGCCACCATTCTGGCCGCCGCAGATGCCGGGGTGGATGCCGTAGATGTGGCGATGGATGCGTTTTCGGGCGGCACCTCGCAGCCCTGCTTTGGCTCTATCGTTGAGGGGCTGCGCAATACGGACCGCGACACTGGCCTGGACATCGCAGCAATCCGGGAGATCTCGGATTACTGGGAGCAGGTGCGGGCGCAATACGTCGCCTTTGAGAGCGGCCTGCAGGCGCCTGCCTCAGAGGTCTATCTGCACGAGATGCCCGGCGGTCAGTTCACCAACCTCAAGGCGCAGGCGCGCTCATTAGGGCTGGAAGACCGCTGGCACGAGGTCGCCCAGACCTATGCGGATGTGAACCAGATGTTTGGCGATATCGTCAAGGTGACGCCCTCCTCCAAGGTGGTCGGCGACATGGCGCTGATGATGGTCAGCCAGAACCTGACCCGCGCCGAGGTAGAAGCCCCGGACACCGAGGTCTCCTTCCCGGACTCGGTCGTTGACATGATGCGCGGCAACTTGGGCCAGCCTCCCGGTGGTTTCCCCGAGGGCATCGTCAGCAAGGTGCTAAAGGGCGATGCCCCCAATCTGACCCGCCCCGGTGCGCATATGGAACCGGTAGATCTGGACGAGACCCGCGCCGAGCTGAGCCAGATGCTGGAGGGTAAGGTCGTGGATGACGAGGATCTCAACGGCTATATGATGTATCCCAAGGTCTTCCTCGACTACATGGGACGGCATCGTCAGTACGGCCCGGTGCGCGCGCTGCCGACACGGGCGTTCTTTTACGGCATGGAGCCGGGCGAAGAGATCACCGCCGAGATCGATCCTGGCAAAACGCTGGAAATCCGCCTGCAGGCGCTTGGCGAGACCGATGAGACCGGCGAAGTGAAGGTTTTCTTTGAGCTGAACGGCCAGCCACGCGTCATCCGCGTGCCCAACCGTCTGGTCAAGGCCACGACCGAAAGCCGCCCCAAGGCCGAACTTGGCAACCCCGACCACATTGGAGCCCCTATGCCCGGTGTGGTGGCAAGCGTCGCTGTACAGGTGGGGCAAGAGGTTCACGAGGGTGACATGTTGCTGACGATCGAGGCGATGAAGATGGAGACCGGCCTGCACGCCGAGCGCAGCGCCAAGGTCAAGGCCCTGCATGTTCAGGCCGGCACTCAGATCGACGCCAAGGATCTGTTGATCGAGCTGGAAGATCTCGACTGATCCAATTGAGCAAACACAGCGCTGTGGCCCCACCGGGCCGCAGCTGCGCCCACTCGCCTGCCAAAAGGCAGTGCATCAGCTCTGTGGTGGGCTCAAAACATCTACCGTGACCAAAGACGCCCGCCAATTCGGCACGACATAGTCAGAGCTGAACCGCGACTCTGCCCCCGCCTTTGCCCCTGCCCCTGCCCCTGCCTCTGTCTCTGCCTGCGAAGCCGTGACATCCTGCAGATACAGCCCGGCTGCAATTGCGGCGACCAGACCTGCAATCCGCATTGTGTGATTGAGTTTCACCACTTTTTTCTTCCTTGTGAAGCCCTCTGTTTCTTCTTCAAACGCAGAGCTCGGCACGTTCCGTCGCGAGGACCTGGCTTTTTTCGCAAGCCACAGACATTTTTCCCTTGCGGCGCGCGGCCAGAATGCATACTTCCGCCTAACCGAATGGCAGCGCGGGCGTAGCTCAGGGGTAGAGCATAACCTTGCCAAGGTTAGGGTCGGGCGTTCGAATCGCCTCGCCCGCTCCATTCGAAATCGAAAAGGCCATCCCTTCTTGGGGTGGCCTTTCGCGTTTCAGTAATAGACCTTAGCGATACCTTGCGTGGAATCAGCTTTGCACCTAGGAACAGATACAGAACGCGAACTTAAACAGGCAGGCACGACGATATGCTCACATCCGTGGAACTTTGTGCTGGCGCTGGCGGCCAGGCTCTGGGGCTCGAACGCGCCGGCTTTGATCACACGGCTCTGGTGGAAATAGACAAGCATTGCTGCGCCACCCTGCGCCACAACCGCCCTGACTGGAATGTGCTGGAAGAAGACGTGCGCCTCTTTAAAGAAGACGCCAGCGCCTACAAAGGCATTGATCTGTTGGCTGGCGGTCTGCCCTGCCCGCCGTTTTCGGTGGCAGGCAAGCAGCTGGGCGAAAAGGATGAGCGCAACCTGTTTGATGATGCCATCCACATCGTTGACGCCACCCGACCGCGCGCTGTGATGATCGAAAACGTGCGCGGCTTTCTGGATGCCGCCTTTCACGACTACCGCGAAAAGCTGAAAAAGCAGCTGTCCAAACTGGGATATGAAACCGACTGGCGGCTGCTCAATGCCTCGGACTATGGCGTGCCACAGCTGCGCCCCCGCGTGGCAATCATTGCCCTGCGGCGCGAATTTTCCGGTGATTTTTCCTGGCCCGAGCCCCTGCCCTATAATCCGCCTACCGTTGGTGAGACTCTGATTGATCTGATGAAAGCACGCGGTTGGCGCGGAGCCGAAGACTGGGCGGCACAGGCAGACGAGATCGCGCCCACAATCGTTGGCGGCTCTAAGAAACACGGCGGCCCGGATCTGGGACCAACGCGGGCGCGCCGCGCCTGGGCCTCGCTGGGCGTCGAGGGGCGCACCATCGCGGTTGAGGCTCCCGATCCGTTTCACAACGACATGCCCCGCCTGACGGTACGCATGGTGGCCCGCATTCAGGGCTTTCCCGACGCCTGGCACTTTACCGGCGCCAAGACAAACGCCTACCGCCAGGTTGGCAATGCCTTCCCGCCGCCGGTGGCAGAGGCTGTGGCGCAGCAATTAAAGCTCGCGATTGCAAAGCCCAAAATCCATGCCCTGCGCGCCTGACCGCCCTTTAACGCGGGCGACAGACCTGCCCCGTCCTGAGGGCGGAGCATGAAGCAGAAACTCCCTCCCAGCCTGATCCAGGCCGGGCATCCCGACTATGAGCTGCTCAGCCAGTTGGCGGCCGAGATCACCGCACGGGCGGGGGGCGCCCTGACGCTGGAGCAGGATTTTCCCGCCATGCTGCGGCGCTGTATTGATGATGTCATCATGACGCCAAAAACTGGGCGGCGCGCCTATGAAGAGCTGGAAAAGACCGAAAAAACCTATATCGGCACCCGCGTCGAGATAGAGCTGCGCGCCCTGCTGCGTCTGCCGCGTGGACGGCTGGATACCGAAATCCTGGGGCGGGATGTTGATATCAAAAACACCATGGGCAGCAACTGGATGATCCCCACCGAGGCGCTGGATCAGCCCTGCCTGCTGGTGGCCGCCGATGAAGCGCGGGCGCGCTGCTACCTTGGCCTGATCATTGCGCGCCCGGCCTATCTGACCCATGGCCAGAACAAGGACGCCAAAAAGTCGGTCTCGGCCGAAGGCTTTGGCCATATTCTCTGGCTGATCTGTGATCATGCCTACCCAGCCAATTTTTGGCGCGGCCAGGACCCGAATAAGGTGGCCCAGGTGTTCTCTGGAGCCACTGGAAATCTGCGCATGGCCTGCCTGTTTCGCCAGATCCAAAACACCCCTATCGCCCGCGATGTGGTTGAAGCCGTGGCGCAGCAAAAAGACTTTATGCGCCGTATCCGCTCTGACAAAGGGCGCGGCACCCGCGACCACCTTGAACGCGACGGCATCCTGCTGCTCTCGGGGCAGTATGACAGCCAGTTGATCAAGGCGCTGGGGCTGCCCAATTGCACCGGGTCAGAATTCATATCCTGCACGCCAAACACCGATCAGGCCTGGCGCATGGCGACGCAGGCTGGCTTTTGCCTGCCACCCCGGAGCTAGCGCCCCCCGGCGACATACCCCCCGCTGACCTCTCCGGAATAATTCTCACACAGCGGATCACTTTCCCTCTTGCGGCCCTGCAATGGATTGCCTAAATACCGCTTCACCAAATGCAGCGCGGGCGTAGCTCAGGGGTAGAGCATAACCTTGCCAAGGTTAGGGTCGGGCGTTCGAATCGCCTCGCCCGCTCCATTTGGACATGAACAGGCCGCTTGATGCACCTCGCATCGGCGGCCTTTTTCGTTTTTGCTCGGACGCATCTCCCCTGCACAGCAATTGCAAAAAACTCTGCAATCCGACCCATTTTGCCCTTGCGGCCCCGCGTGCCTTTGCCTAAATAACGCCTCACCAAATGCAGCGCGGGCGTAGCTCAGGGGTAGAGCATAACCTTGCCAAGGTTAGGGTCGGGCGTTCGAATCGCCTCGCCCGCTCCATTTGGACATGAACGGGCCGCTTGATGCACCTCGCATCGGCGGCCTTTTTCATGCGCTCCACCCGTCAGTGTTGCAGCCTCAAACGGGGGCGAAATCCGGGGCGGAAATATTTTGATCAAATCCTTTGACCTGCCTTCCAAAACAAGACAATGCTAGCCACAGCGGTGCTGCGTCATTTGCCTGCACCCGTTGATTGTCTCTGCCATGTCTGCGCGACATGTGCCCCCATTTGAGGAATTCAGCCATGGCCCCCGTCATCTACCCAACCACCAATCTCACGGCGACCGAGCAGATGTGCCTGGACCGCGGTGAAGGCATTTATATCTTTGATAGCGAAGGAAATAAATACATCGAAGGCCTGGCCGGTCTGTGGTGTACCTCGCTGGGATATGACAACAAAGAGGTGATTGGCGCCATCACTGACCAGCTGAACAAACTGCCGTTCACCCATACCTTTGGCGGCAAAACGCACCAGCCCCTGATGGATCTGGCTGACAAGCTGGCCGCGATGGTTCCGGTTGAGGATCCCTATATCTTTTTTGGCAACTCTGGCTCGGATGCCAATGACAGCCACTACAAGATGCTGCGCTATTACTTCAATGCCATCGGCAAGCCGCAAAAGCGCAAGATCATCACCCGTGAGCGCGGCTATCACGGTGTCACCGTCGCGGCCGGCGCCCTGACCTCATTGCCTGCAAACCTGGCACATTTTGATGCCCCCGTTGAGGCCCTGAGCATCCTGCGCACCGATGCGCCGCATTACTACACCGGCCGCAAGGGCAACGAGACCGAAGCGCAGTTTGTTGACCGCATCATCGACAATCTAGAACAGCAGATCCTGGCGGAAGACCCCGACACCATCGCCGCCATGATTGTTGAGCCGATCACCGGCGCCTCGGGCGTCATTGTGCCCCCTGAAGGCTATTACGAGAAACTGCAGAGCCTGCTGCGCAAGCACGGTATTCTGGTCTGGGCCGACGAGGTGATCTGCGGCTTTGGGCGCACCGGCGCCGATTTCGGCTGTACCACGATGGGCATCAAACCCGATCTGATGACCTTTGCCAAACAGCTGTCCTCGGCCTATTTCCCGATCTCGGCCAGTGTGATTCCCGGCTGGATGTACAAAGAAATGGTGGCGCCCTCCAATGAGGTTGGCGTCTTTGGCCATGGCTACACCTACTCGGGACACCCCGCCGCCTGTGCCGCCGCCCTCAAAACGCTCGAGATCTACGAGCGTGACAACCTGTTTGAACACGCCGCCGAGGTTGGCGCCCATCTGCAGGCAGAGCTGCGCCGTCTCTTTACGGATCATCCGCTGGTGGGAGAGGTCCGGGGCAAGGGGTTGATCGCCGCGTTAGAGCTGGTGTCGAACAAGACCACCGGTGCGACAATCGCGGGTGGCAAAGGCGGTGCAGCCGCTGTGAAGGCCTGCCAGGACAACGGTGTGATCCTGCGCGCCGTTGCCGGCAATGCCCTGGCCTTTTGTCCACCGCTGATCATCACCAAAGCGGAGGTTGACGATATGCTGTCGCGGGTAAAGCGGGCGGTTGATTCTGCCTATGACAGCCTCAAAGCCGACGGGTTGCTGGAAGGCTGAGCGGTGAGATAAAAAGTTTCTGAAACACAAAACGCCCCGGAAAACTCCGGGGCGTTTTTGTCTGATCAACCAGATAGCTGCGAACAGCCTGTTCAGAACACCTTAAAGGTCATGGTGGTGAGCGAGCGCTCGATATTGGGGATCACCAGCAGGTGGTCATTGATATATTTGCCCACATCCGCATCCGCAGGAATATAAAGCTTCATCAGCAGGTCATATTCACCGCTGGTGGAGTAGAGTTCTGAGTGAATTTCACGGCGGGCAATATCTTCGGCCACCGTGTAGGTGGAGCCGGGCTTGCAGCGGATCTGGATGAATACACAGGTCGACATGGGCGTCCCTTTGATCGTTTTGAGCGGGTTATTTGCGCTCCAAGCTGGCACGTGCCGCCGCTGGGCGCAATGGCCGCAGCCGATCTGGGCAACAGAGCTGTGCGAATGCCAAGCAAGGGTCTTGAGCCAGCCCCCCTCCCCGCCCTATAAGTGCCGCGCAGACAGCAAGGAATGCCCTCATGCGTAGCGCCAAGATCACCCGCCAGACCGCCGAAACCGAAATCTCGGTTGAGATCAATCTCGACGGCTCAGGCTCATATGACAACCAGACCGGGGTTGGCTTTTTCGACCACATGCTGGACCAGTTGGCGCGCCATTCGCTGATCGACATGACCATCCGCGCCAAGGGCGACTACCACATTGATGACCACCACACCGTCGAGGACACCGGCATCGCCCTGGGTCAGGCGCTGGCGCAGGCGCTTGGCGACAAGAAGGGTATTCGCCGCTACGGAGAATGTCACCTGCCGATGGACGACGCCCAGCTGCGGTGCGCTCTGGACCTTTCGGCGCGGCCGTATCTGGTGTGGAATGTCGAGATCCCAACCCAAAAGATCGGCAGTTTTGATACCGAGCTGGTGCGCGAATTCTTTACCGCCTTTGCCACCCATGGCGGCGTGACCCTGCATATCGACCAGCTGCACGGCTTCAACAGTCACCATATCGTTGAAGCCGCCTTTAAGGCAGTGGCCCGTGCACTGCGCCTCGCGGTTGAGACCGACCCGCGAAAATCTGACGCCATCCCCTCAACCAAAGGGGCGCTTTAAGCGCCCCCTGTTCTCCCAGTCGAGTAACGAATATTCAAGCCACCTGCTGGGCCATTGGCGGCCCGCCTTTGCGCCGCAACAGCCATTCCGCCACCAGCAGATTTGGCACCCAGCAGGCCCAGGCCACCAGGGTGTAGCCCGCCTCTTCGCCCAGGGCGGCAAAGAGCAGCGGTAGATACAGCCGCAGGGTCACAGCCGCAAAAGTGAGTGCGCCAGAGCGGATCATCCACCGGCGGTGATCGGCAATGCGCCCCTGTATCGCCAACCAGATCCCCCGGCCAGTCACCCCCAGCCAGAGCAGCGCCAACAGACCAAAGCCAAGGCCCGCAACCGGACCAGAGGTTGTTCCAATCGCCATCGTCAGCCCCCCCAGCCCGGACAGCAAAATGGCAAACCCATAGCCGCGGCCAATCCAGCGATGCCACCCGGGGCGACGCCGACGCAATCCCTGCCAGAACTCAAACGGCAACAACGCAAGAGCCACAGGCGCCAACCCGACATGAAGGTAGAACGCGATCGGACGCTCCAGCGCGTGATAGGCGACAAATTCCATTGACGCCTCCACCCCAAGGATCAGAAACCTCCAGGATGCGAGGGCGATTATCAGGCAGAGAATCCATATGACGCCTTGGCGCGTTTTGGTCAGGGTCTTGAGGGGCAACATCGCAGTCTCCAAACTTTGGGGCATGAACTTTACAGTGTAAACTTGACATCGTAAAAATCAGATCAGCTTGACGATGTCAAGTTTCCTGATATTCTACGGCTCAAATGGCTGATCAAACTGACAAAAAACCACACCACCACGGCGATCTGCGCGCAGCACTGATCCAGAGTGGCATCGAAATCCTCACTGAAACGGGACTGGATTCGCTCACCCTGCGCCGCTGTGCCGCCCGCGCCGGGGTCTCGCATGCCGCGCCGGCGCATCATTTTGACGGAGTTTCTGGACTACGCGGCGCCATCGCCAAGGAAGGCTTTGACCGGTTCCGTCATCACATGCTGCAGGCCCGCGCCGCCGGCTCCCAGACCCCAGAGGGCCGCATTCTGTCGCTCTGTCGGGGCTATCTGGATTTTGCCGTTGCAAACCCTGCCCTGTTTGCCCTGATTTTCAGTTGCGGGCCGATGTCGCAGTTTGAAGACGACATGAACGCGGGCGATGCCAGTGCTTACGGCGTGCTGCGCCAAACCTGTGCGCCGTTTGTGCCGCCTGGTGCCAACCCTCTGGTGATCGAGACCCAGGTCTGGAGCCTCATCCACGGCTTTGCGCACCTGCTGCTGGCGGGCACCTTTGGCCCCTGTGATGACAGCCCCGACCATCATGCCCTTTTTGCCCCGGTGATGGCTCTTCTTGCGGGCATCGGCACAGCCCCCAGGCCAAATCCCCGGCCAAAATAACTGCACTGCGGCCAAATGCGCCGCACTCATCCGCGCCGGACTTGACCTTTTGCGTAAATAAAGAGAGGTCTGAGGCAACTTTTCCAGAAGGCTCGTACCCCATGCTGACCGCCATTATCGACTATGAATCCGGCAACCTCCATTCTGCCGAAAAAGCGTTTCAGCGGATGGCGCGCGAGCTGGATGCCGGGGAGGTCGTCGTCACCTCGGATGCCGATGTGGTGGCGCGCGCTGACCGGCTGGTGCTGCCCGGCGACGGCGCCTTTCCCGCCTGCGCAGCCGAGCTGCGCGGCCACAAAGGCATCTATAACGCCATGGTTGAGGCGGTTGAGCAAAAGGGTCGGCCGTTTCTTGGCATCTGTGTAGGCATGCAGTTGATGGCCACCACAGGCCACGAATATCACGACACACCCGGCCTGGATTGGGTTGCGGGCGATGTGGTAAAGATCACCCCCGAGAACCCGGCCCTGAAGGTGCCGCACATGGGTTGGAACGACCTGATCATCGACCACCCGCACCCGATCTTTGAAGGCATTGCCTCGGGCGATCACGTGTATTTTGTCCACTCCTACCATTTTCGCGCCCAAAGCGACGCTGAACGCCTGGCCCATGTCGACTATGGCGGCGATGTGACTGCAGTGATTGGCCGTGACACCATGCTCGGCATGCAGTTTCACCCGGAAAAAAGCCAGGACGTCGGGCTGCGCATGATCGGAAACTTCCTCCGCTGGGCGCCCTAAATAGCTGAGAGCCAGCAGGCGACTTTGCAGCCATGTCTGCCTACCGCCGGTGGCCTTTTACCGCCAGCGTGCTTGCTACCGCCTGTGGCTTTGCCCCCAAGCGTGCAGAGCCATGATCACATCTTTTAGCTGCTGGCCTTTGTCGGTCAGGCTGTAATCGACATGCGGCGGCACAACGGCGTGAACATGGCGACTGACAATCCCGTCGGCCTCCAACTCGCGCAGCTGCTTGGTCAGGCTGCGTTGGGTCACGTTCTCGATCCGGCGCGACAGCGCGTTAAAGCGCAATGTGCCATCCAGCAAGTGGTAGATGATCAACCCTTTCCACTTGCCCGCGATTTGTTCCAGCGCCGCCTCAACAGGGCAGCCCTCACTGCAGTCATATCCGGTGAACCGGTGGGCGGTTTTGCTTTTTGCAGTATCCATATTGTACCTATATGCCGAAATTGTGCGTACTTGTGCGAATGTAACTTGTAGCGCATGTCCCATAAACACACCGCCCTGTCAAAAGGCTCATCAAGATGCCCCTCGCTATCCTTGCTCAGATGACCACCGCAGACGGCAAATGCACCCGTGCGACACCGCAAACAAAATGAAAGAAGCCTGAAACATGAAAGCCGTTGGATATAACACACCAGGGTCGCTCGACCGGGATGATGCCCTGCTCGACATTGAAATTGACACGCCTTCGGCGGCGGGTCGCGACCTGCTTGTTCGGGTTCAGGCTGTGTCGGTCAACCCGGTTGACACAAAGATCCGTAAGAACCGCGCGCCAGACGGGGCCCAGCACGCCATTCTGGGCTGGGATGCCGTGGGCGAGGTCGTGGAGACAGGCCCAGACGCGTCCCTCTTCAGCCCGGGCGATACGGTCTGGTATGCCGGCGCGATCAACCGCTCCGGCACCAACGCTGAATATCATCTCGTCGACGAACGTATCGTTGGCCGCAAGCCCACATCCGTAAGCGCGGCCGAAGCGGCGGCCCTGCCGCTGACCACCCTTACCGCGTACGAGATGCTGTTTGACCGGCTGCGCGTCAACGATCCGGTCTCAGGTGCCGCGCCTGCGGTGGTTATTATTGGGGGCTCGGGTGGCGTGGGCTCCATCGCCATTCAACTTTTGCGCGCCAAGACAGATTTGACAGTTATTGCTACCGCGTCGCGACCTGAGACACAGGATTGGACGCGCGAACTGGGGGCGCATCACGTGGTGGATCACTCAAAACCGCTTGCGGCTCAGATCGAGGCGCTGGGTCTTGGGCAGCCTGGCTGGGTCTTTTCGACCACCCATACCCACCAGTACATCGACGAGATCGCCGCCTTCATCGCGCCCCAGGGCCGGTTTGGCCTGATTGACGATCCCACCTCTCTGAACATTATGCCGTTTAAACAAAAGTCGGTTTCGACCCATTGGGAGTTTATGTTCACGCGTTCGCTGTTCGAGACTGCGGATATGCAGCGTCAACATGACATCCTGAACGAGGTCGCAGACCTGCTGGATGCGGGCTCAATCAAATCCACGGCGACAGAGACCCTCGGCAAGATTGATGCCGCAACGCTAAAGCGCGCTCATGAGATTATTGAGAGCAACAGAGCCAAGGGTAAATTGGTTCTCGAAGGGTTCTGAAGACAGGACGCGGCACGGAGTATTTCCTGCCGCGTCCTCCAGCGGCCACAGGTCATAAAGCCTGCGCATTAAACCTGATGCAATAACATATGCCTGACAGGACATGACAGGGCAGGGCATGGCAGCAGAGCGGCGGCTCTTTTCCCGCCCCTCCTGTTTTCGCGCTGCCTCTGTGCGAGAAGAATAGACAGCCGCTGCCTTTGCAGGCATAGAGAAGCTCCCGCAAACCACAGACCAGAGCCCCCGAGTGCAGATCCGATTTGAAAAATTCGATTACGTCGAGGGACGGCATCGCTACTGCATTTTGCGACTTAGCCAGACCCTGTTCGGAGAGTGGTGCCTGGAACAGGCGAAGGGGCCGATCGGCAGCCCCGGAGGGCAGCAAAGGCGCGCCTATTTCACACAGCACGGTGAGGCGGTTCAAAATTTTGAGATCCTGCGCGACACCCAGATCAAACGCGGCTTTGTGCCGATCCCGGTGCAACTGGGGCTGCTCTGACAGCCCCAGTTAGAATTTCAGGCCATAATTTTTCCTGGGCTATTTGATCCGCTTCCACGTCTGTTTTGAGCAGATCAGCCCGCCAGCAACACAGCCCCGCAAGGCCAGAGTGTCGCCACTGAGATCCATCTTGCCCATGTAAATTTTGTCATTGGAGGGCCGCCAGACCTCACCAGTGTAATAGCCCTCACCCTTTGCGACCATGTCGATCACCAGTGTTTTGCCAATATTGGGCGAGGTGTATTCGCCCTGGTCATTGAAGGTCTGGGCAATCTTGCCGCAGATCGCAGCCCCACAGGGCGCCATCTTGATATGGGCATATGAGCCATCATCGGGCTGGGTTTTCCACGTCCCCAAGATCGGATCAGCCAGCGCCGCCCCTGTCAGACCCAAAGTGGCCAGACTCAGAGTCGCCAGAGTTGTTGCCAAAGTCTTATTCATTTTCATCTCTCCCGATTGCCTCACACCCCTGTCGCACAAATTCCACGCAGGCCTCCCATTACAGTGGCGCAGGCAGGGCTTTTCAGGCAAGGCTGACTTTGGGTCGCGTTGCAATTCACGCCCGCCTTGTGCAAAACATCGCTCATGAGCGGGGCCAGCCACTGTGGGCCAACGCTCCGGATGACACGAGACCACCAGACGACCCAATCCGCAAAATGACAAGCGACCACCAGATACCCCAGATCACCAGATGACAAAGGCTGCACATATGATCCTCTATCCCGCGATCGACCTTAAAGATGGCCAGGCCGTGCGCCTGCTGCATGGCGACATGGACAAAACCACTGTGTTCAATGACAACCCGGCAGCGCAGGCGATGGAATTTGTCACTGCGGGCTGTGACTGGCTGCACCTGGTCGACCTCAATGGCGCCTTTGCGGGTGAGCCGGTCAATGCTGCACCTGTTGAGGAGATCCTTAAGCAGTGCAAAGTGCCCGCACAGCTTGGCGGTGGCATCCGTGACATGAAAACCATTGAGAACTGGATCGACAAAGGTCTGGCACGGGTGATCCTGGGCACGGTCGCCGTCGAGAACCCCGATCTGGTGCGTGAAGCGGCGCGGGAATTCCCCGGCAAAGTCGCCGTTGGCATTGATGCCCGCAATGGCCGCGTCGCGACCAAGGGCTGGGCGACAGAGACGGATGTCATGGTCACCGATCTGGCCAAATCCTTTGAAGACGCTGGTGTGGCGGCCATTATTTACACAGACATCATGCGTGATGGCGCCATGAAAGGCCCCAACGTTGCCGCCACCGCTGATCTTGCCAATGCGGTGTCAATTCCGGTGATTGCCTCGGGTGGTGTGTCCTCGCTGCAGGATCTCAAAGACCTGAAAACCTGTGGAGCGCCCTTGAATGGCGCGATCTCGGGCCGTGCACTCTATGATGGGGCTATTGATCTGGCCGAGGCCCTGGCCATTCTGAAAGCCTGATCCTCATGACGCGGATCCATGCAACCAGCCTGCCACACAGCAGCCGCCTGTATCAGCAGCCGGCCGGGATCCGCGACAGCGATTTTGTCGACTGCTATGCCAAAGCCTGCGACGCGCCCCTGGATGACGCAGCGCAACGCGCTCTGTCCTTCCCGCGCTGGGTCTCTGGCCTGATGCGCCTGCGCAATGCTTTGGTTGCGCCCTTTGGGCTGAATACCGAAGTCACCAGTCCAGACCGGCCAAATCAGCCAGACCGGTCAAATCAGCCAGATCGGCCAGACCGGATTGGTGTCTTCCCCCTGATAAGCCACGATGAGCACGAGCTGATCCTCGGGCTTGATGACAGCCATCTGGATTTTCGCATCTCTATTCTAAAACAAGATGGTCAGATCTACTTTGCCACCTGGGTCCGGACCAAAAACAGATTTGGCCGAATTTACCTGCGCCTGATCATGCCCTTTCATATCCTTATCGTGCGCAACGCGGTGGCGCGCGCCTGATGCAGCAATTTCAGCCGCGTCCTTGCCTGTCTGACCCTCATTCCTCCTGGGGTCTGGCTGGTTTGCGTGGTGCTGGTGTTTTATAGCTAGGCATGACATTGATCCTCCGAGCATGGAAAAGGTAGCAACGCGATGCTAAAAACCCGCATCATCCCCTGTCTCGACGTGGCCGATGGCCGGGTTGTCAAAGGCGTCAATTTCGTCGGCCTGCGTGATGCGGGGGATCCCGTAGAATCGGCCAAGGCCTATGACGCAGCTGGTGCTGATGAAATCTGCTTTCTCGATATTCACGCCACCCATGAAAACCGCGGCACCATGTTTGACGTGGTACGCCGCACCGCCGAGCAGTGCTTTGTACCGCTCACCGTCGGCGGCGGTGTCCGCACCAAAGAAGACGTGCGCGCACTGCTGCTCGCAGGGGCCGACAAGGTCTCGTTCAACTCAGCGGCTGTCGCCAACCCGGATGTGATCGCCGAGGCCGCCGATCAGTTTGGCAGCCAGTGCATCGTCTGCGCCATCGACGCCAAAACAGTCAGCCCCGGAAAATGGGAAATCTTCACCCATGGCGGGCGCCGTGAGACTGGCATTGATGCGGTGGAATTTGCCCGCACTGTCGTGGCCAAGGGCGCCGGAGAAATCCTGCTCACCTCAATGGATCGGGACGGCACCAAAGCGGGGTTCAACCTGCCCCTCACCCGCGCCATCTCGGATGCGGTCAATGTGCCGGTGATTGCCTCTGGCGGGGTTGGCACGCTTGACCATCTTGTTGAAGGCGTCACCAAGGGCGGCGCCAGCGCCGTGCTGGCCGCGTCCATTTTTCACTTTGGCGAATACACCATCCAGGAGGCCAAGGAACACATGGCCGCTGCAGGCATTCCAATGAGGCTGACATGAGCATTCTGCACGATCTTGAAGCCACCATCCATGCGCGCAAAACCGCAGACCCCAAAAGCAGCTGGACGGCCAAGCTACTCGCCAAAGGGCCGGAAAAATGCGCTGAGAAGTTTGGCGAAGAGGCCATTGAGGCCATTATCGAAGCTGTCAAAGGCGATCGTGAGAAACTGGCCTCTGAAGGCGCCGATGTGCTCTATCATTTTCTGGTGCTGCTGGCCGCGCGCGATGTGACGCTGGACGATGTCCTGGCCGAGCTCAGCAAACGCCAAAGCGTCAGCGGCTTGGACGAGAAAGCCGCCCGTGCCAAAAGTTAAGCCTGCCCCTAAAGTTAAGCCGCCCCAAAAGTTCAGCCACAGCCCGCGTCAGCCCCCTTCTTGACCTGCAGGATATGCAAGAGGCAGCAGCTACCGCGCCGGCCAGATGCACCGGCTTTGCCGGCCACATACAGTCCGACTTGGGCCCAGCGCCGCGCTTCGCGCGGCGCTGGGCCCAACGGGAGGCCGGTCTGCACATTTGGCAGACCAACGACGGGCGGGAGCCCCCCGCCCCCTTGCCCAAACGTCTAAAGCTTTGATGAGATAA
The DNA here is from genome assembly GCA_965641885.1 of Phaeobacter sp. SH40. Lineage (GTDB taxonomy): Bacteria > Pseudomonadota > Alphaproteobacteria > Rhodobacterales > Rhodobacteraceae > Pseudophaeobacter. Next base: position 3,063,600 of record OZ282574.1, read on the forward strand.
TACCGGTGGCAAAGCCCCCCATACGCAGCTCCCCGAACAAGCGCTGATATTCGATCTTGGGACAGCGGTTCTGGATCACGGCAACACCCCGTGCCTCGGCCTTCGCTGCGGCTTGAGGGTGTTCGACACCGATCTGCATCCAGATGCATTTGAGCTGAGGAAAGCACTCAAGCGCCTCATCAACGATCGGCGGCACAGCTTCAGACCGGCGAAAGATGTCCACGACATCCACAGGGTCGGTGATCGCCGCCAGACTGGGCTGGATCACTTCTCCAAAGAGGCGTTTGCCCGCATGGGCAGGATTAACAGGGATTACACGAAATCCCTTAAGGCCCAGATACCGCGCCACATAGTAGCTGGGGCGCACCGGATTCATTGAAACGCCAACCACCGCGAAGGTTCGACCGCCCTGCAGAATGGATTTCAAATGGCTATCGCTATACTCTGTCATGCCCCAGACCTAGCCTGCTGCGCCCGCCGCGCCTAGGTCAAAGGCGACAGGTTTCGTTCGTAAATTGCCACAGCCGCCCTTCTCTCCCGGAACAGCCCCGTTATCACAGCAGGTTGAGCCAGCCAGCCCGTCACACACCAGATAGCCTGGCACAAAAAAGCGCCCGGACCGCAAAGGCCGGGCGCAAAGTGTGGAACGAGGGACAGTGAAAAAGATCTGCGGTGGTTCCATGCCGCAGTCCCTATAGATGTAGGATAGCAACACTGAAAAAAAAGTGCTGGTCAGGTCTTTGTGAGAAATAAACAGCCAAACCCCGCAAAAAAACTAGTCGTGCAGAACGCTCGGCCAGTTTCCGCGCGCATCCGCCACAATATGCTCCGCTTCATCCTGCCATTTTGCCTGCACAGAGGTGTTGTTCAGCAAATACAGCTCTCCGTCCCTGACCACCCAAAGGTGCGGGTCGCCTGCGGCCAGATAGCCCTTGGACACTGCATAGGCGCAATAGCCGCCAAAGGCAGGCACATAGGCACGCGGGTTGGATTCAAATCGCGCCTGGTTGCCTGCCGAGACAAAACGCCAGACAACGCCTTTCCACAGCAGGGAAAACGCTTGGTCCCCTGTTATCGCACTGCGCTCCTCAAAAAGGGCGACGACATCGTAGCCCCCAAGGGCAACACCATCGCGCGCAGAAAAGATCGCAACATCAGCCCGCGCAGACTGCGGGGTAAAAAGCAATGTGGTGGCCAGAGCCACGGCTATCAGGCGCAAAACCAATTGGGCCTCCAGTTGGTCGTTTCGGAACAGCCCTTAACCTGACGCAGAAACGACGTTTTGCATAGGTCGGTTACAGAGTTGTGATCTCAGCGTGACAACGCGTCAGCACGCAATGGAGCAATCAAACCCTGAAGCAAACCCTAAAGACTGTGCCGCTCAGCCACAGACCTGCGCCCACAATGCAGCCCGAGAGCATGCGCGTGGGCGTGGGCCAGCACCGTAATCAGTCAAAAATGTCTTCGACAAGATCAACCGCTTCGCAGACCAGCTTGTGGAACAGGCTCTTGCCTTTTTTGCGGCTTTTTACCTTTACCGGCTTTTGCCGCCCGCCAAAGCCCGCAGCGGATTTAGTTTTTTTGACCTTGGGCTTTGCCTTTGTCGCCGCACCGCATGCGACAAGGTCGGCGCCCTTCCCAAACTGCAGGGGCCGCGCCTTTTGTGCCGCCAATGGTGCGCCACAGGTTCCGCAGGTCAGCACCGAGACACGACTGCTTCCTCTGCCAGATCCGGGCAGAAAACGGGATTGCACCCCGCAATAGCAACAGCTCACAATCTTGCCGCCACTGGTGCCGCACTGTGTCATCTTCTGCCCTCGCCGCTATAAACCGGCCTCAGGACCGTTCCAAAGAAGCATATAGGGCGATTGCCGCCGCATTTGAGACGTTGAGGGAGCCAAAACCACCGGCTGCGTCAATTTTCACCAGATGATCAACGGTTTCCTTGGTTTTCTGCCGCAGGCCCGGCCCCTCAGCGCCCAGAACCAGCGCAACCGGCAGATGCTTGCGGCCTTCCAGGCAGCTTTCGATGGTGTTTTCGGCTTCGCCGTCGAGCCCCAGCACGACATAGCCCATATTCTGCAGCTCAATGATGGTGTCAGACAGGTTGCGCATGCGCAAATAGGGTTGCCGTTCCAGCGCGCCACTGGCTGTTTTGGCCAGTGCTCCGGTTTCAGGAGCCGAGTGATGGCGCGTGCCGATCACAGCACTGGCGCCAAACACCTCTGCCGACCGCAAGATCGCGCCGACGTTATGCGGGTCCGTCACCCGATCAAGCAGAATCACCCGTGGAATCTCTGCACCGATGCAGTTTTCCGACAAAGAGCCCCAATTCAGCGGTTTGACCTCAAGAGCAGCCCCCTGATGCACCGAGTTGGGATCCAGCGGCGCATTGAATTTGCGCGGCTCGACCAGTTCCGGCTCGATTCCCGACTCTGAAATCGCTTCTTCCAGCTTGTTTTGCGCATTCAAGGTCACGATCAGGCGCAGTTTTTCCCGCTTTGGGTTCATCAGCGCATCGCGCACCGCGTGCAGACCAAAAAGCCAGACGGTCTCATCGCCACCGGCCTTCTTGTTCTGCTCCTTTTCAATCACCCACTGGGGCTTTTTTGTGGGTTTCTTGGACATGGGTCTCTCCAGCAAAAGGAATTTTGGGTCAGGGCAAAAAACTTGCGCTTTTTCTGTTGACGCCCCTCGGTGGCGCTAGTAATCACGCCTTCACGTTAGGTGCAACACTCACCTGACAGTGGGCGACAGGCCGCAAGGTGTGGCAGGGGACTGTAACTCCCTCGCGGAGACGCACGCCTGGTTCGATTCCAGGGTCGCCCACCACTTCCATAATTTTTCCAATAAAATCAAGGAAGTGGTGGACCGCAATGCATCTTCCGGGATTGTTGAGTTTCAATGAGTTACGTTGAAGGTGTACCGCAGTTTTGATGAGTGAAAACCGAGAATCTTCCACTCGCACAAAACTATTCTTCTAGATATCGCCAGGCAAAGTAGAACGCTACCCGGCTTTGAATTGCGCAGTGAACTGCATCACGCCTGCAGATCCGCTTGGATAAACAATCCGGTATTCCTGGACGTCTTTCTGGCGACAGACAGAGCAGCGCATCTTGTCTACGAGCAGGTAGCAACATTTGCAAAGTCCAGGGCGCGATGCGGTACCCGGGGGCGTGATCGGCCCACAGCCGACCTTGGCCAGATCATCTAACGCTGCGATGCAGCTTCCCCAGACCAGACGTTGGGGTTTCGATGCCGCTCTGTATCTCGCCCAAGGATTACGCCGCCGAATTTACTGCCGCGTACCACAGAGTTGGACCATAGCACTGCCCCAAACCTGATGAGCCAAACGCTCTCTTATTTTAAGCGACCTTTGGTCCCAAAGAGCTTTGACGCCAGACGCGATTACAGGCCATCACAATCAGCCTTATTTCCCCCAAGGGCAGAGTGCCTCGACCTGTCGGCGACCAAGCCTCTTCAATGTTTCTATGTTATCCAAATAAATCTTCTCTGGGTCCGAAACGTGCGCGAGAATTTTGGTCATCTGGTCTTGACGCAGAAGATGTATGGTTGGATAGGGCGAGCGATTGGTGAAATGGCTTAGATCGTCCGGAGCCACACCGTCAAATTGGTATTGAGGATGAAAGGATGCCAGTTGCACATCCTCTGTCAGCTCTGCTTGCTCCAAGAGTTGCTGAAACCAATCGAGTAAGTCGAGGTAATCATCGAACTCTTCTAAACCTTGGGTAAACATGAGCAGGCTGGTAGCGATGTCATTTTCGTTGGTCACGAGCAGGCGCTGTAGTTCCGTCACAAAAAACTGCTTAAGATGCGCATCGGTCGTGGCGTCACATATGGCATAGTAGACTTGGTCTCGGGCTATGACGCTCGAGGAAAATGGGCATAGATTTAACCCCACCACCATGTGTTCAAGCCATCGACGTGTGTTTTTCACCATGTCTTGATGAGCTGTCGACAATGTCTTTGGTTCGCGCTTTTTAATAGAATGGATCCCTTCATGTTTGGCAGGCTTTAAGCACGTTCTGCCCATGGTTCCTATTTGTTTGCGAAAGCGAAACCCATCGAATCGGTGCAGTCACTACGGTCTATTGTGTCATGCCATCCTGCGCCATAGCCGAGAACGGCCCTTCGTGCCGAAATGTGCATGGTGCAGCAATTCGGACCACTTCCACCTCCCATCACGGTCGCGAACGGCCCAGAGCCGCCGTCCGCTGGCTATTTGAACGCCGCGCTGCAGCTTTCGCATTGCTGCCGTTCATGCATCTTGCAGCATTTTGACAGTTGAGTGGCGGCTGGGCGGGACAAAGGGTGATTTCGCTGCAATTGCACCAATGTCTGGTTTGGGAATTTCCTGAAATTGTCACAAGTTGCCCTGATTAGGATGTTCCTTGGCTCAACGCGTCTAAAGCAAGGTGAATAAGCCCATGCTTAGGCGCGTTTGCTGGCCAATCGGCAAAGACACTGATTGATCGCAATTCCCATTCAGGCAGCACTATTTCCATCGTGCCGTTGTCGATGTCGGGCGCGACAAGGAACTCAGGTACGATAGCCAATCCAGCTCCGGCATGTGCGAGGCGATGCAAAGCTTGGGCATCGTTTGTAAACATGTGTGGGGTTGGCTTGATCTTCATGGTCTCCCCGTCCTTGTTTCTAAAGCTCAAAGGAACGTTTTGAACCGGTGCAAGCGCCAGCCATTCCCAATCAGATAATGCCATTGGATTATTGCCGACAGTCCGCGTCGCGAGATAATCTTTGGACGCAACCAGCACACGTCGCACTTCAAACAAGGTGCGTGTCGTCGCCGAGTTCTTTGAACTCGGCCCCATGCGAATTGCCAGATCAAACCCATCGTCAATCAACGCGCGGCGCGTGTCTGAAAAATCTACAGTCAATGTGATGCGGGGGTATTCTAGTGAAAACGCGGCGATCTGATCTGTAATGTGCGACAACGACAGGACAGAGGGTAGTGTGATGCGCAGCTCTCCACTGGGTTCGCTCGCTGCTGCTGAAAGATCCTGCAATTCGCCTTCAACCGCGTCCAACATGTTGCGCGTAGCGGCAAGCAGCCTTTGACCCTCACTAGTAAGCGTCAGTTTTCTGGTAGAGCGATAAATGAGCGCCACACCAAGGTGTTCTTCCAATTGGGAAATGTGATGGCTGACCACAGACGGCGAAAGATGCAATTCACGTGCTGCGCCGCGAAACGAGCCATGGTCAATCGTTTTGGCGAAAATGGCCATCTGTCTCAGGCGATCAATCATTAGGTAAATAATCCGAACAGTTCGATTTAATAATCTTATCTTATGATCTAATGTAAATTTGTCCATCTTATTCAGATAAAGCCCGGCAATTGCTGGGCCGACACATCGCTTAAGAGGAAATCTTCACATGAAAAAAGCACAGTCCATACTCGCGGCAACGACATTAGCCGTCACATCGATCGCGTCGTCAGCTTTCGCCGACAATGCCGATACGGTTAAAGCGTTCTATGAACTTCTCAGCAATGCTGGTTCAGAACCCCACACAGCCGCATTTGTTGAAGCAACTTCCGACACATGGGAAAGCGTTGGCGGCTATGCCGGCGAAAACAAAAGCCGTGACGCGTTCTTGGGCCAAGTTGGTGGCTTCGCCAAGCTTCTACCTGACCTGAATTGGGCCATCCAAGAACTGCATGAGAGCGGAGACTTCGTGACCGTACGCAGCCGCGCCACAGGAACACCCGTTGCACCCTTCTTTGGTGTCGATGGTGAAGGTCGCAGCTTTGATATCATGACAATCGACATCCATGAACTTGCCGACGGAAAAATCGTTCGCTCATACCACGTTGAAGACTGGGCAGGCGCACTGCAGCAGCTTTCTGGCCGGTAGAAATTGAACCCAATAGGAGTACTGAAAATGAATAGACGACAAGCAATGAAAGCTTCTGCTGCCGCAGTTACCGGCGTTACACTTGCGTCGGTCGCCACAGCGCAATCAAATGATGATCAAAGTCAGGCTAGCCTCGACACTGTTATGGCCCTCATGGGCGCTATGGGCAGCGGTGATATGGGTGCGATGGCTGATCTTATGGCCGACGACATGGTTTGGTTGAACGCCGGTGATCCGACCCTGCCTTGGATCGGACCGTGGGATGGCAAGGAGGCGATCTTTGGTTTTCTTGGTGTGTTTAGTGAAAATTTCCAAACCACTAAATGGGAAAACACTGATGTTCTTGCCTCAGGCGACACGGTGGCAATCTTTGGCGACATGAATGGGATCACCACGAAATCTGGCCAAGAGATTGGTGACTTCACGTTCGCCCTGCGTGCCAAAGTAAGTGACGGCCAAGTTGTGCTTTGGAACTGGTTTGAAGACAGTTTCGCAGTCAGCCAAGCCTACCACGCGGAGTAACTTTTAGACCCACAGCCGTGGCCAAATATTAGAGGAAATGAGAATGTTCAAACTTTCAAAACGACTTAACATTTTGGCCACGGCAACCCTTCTTGCCAACGTCACGCCCGCCTTCTCGCAGGATGTGTCGCTGCCACAGCGCGCAGGACCGCGACCCGAAACGACTAATGGCGTCCCTCATATTCAATTTGGTTTGGAGCCAGTTTCGGAACTTACTGAATTGATGTTGAAACATGTGGAAGAGCTCTCGGGCGTCACACTCGGCGCGACACGAGTATCCCTGCCCGGGGCCGTTGGTTTCCAGCTGAACCATGAAGTCGACATTGCCAATCCAGAAGCAATTGTCGGCGGACGCGAGTTCGCGCACGTACACCCCGACGGCAGTTTGCACGCCTCGCTTGAACCCGAATTGGCCCGCGCGGCGGTGAAGGCCGGTTGGGCAACGCCGCACCCATGGGCGGATCAAAGACCCGGTTGGGGAGGCTTTGTCATGATCTATACGCCCACCACGGAAGCGGAGCTGGACGTCGTGCTTCAACTGGTTCGAGGGTCCTATAGCTATGTGACCGGTCGATCAGCGCCATAGTGCGTACAAAAAGCCATCATGCGAGGTGACGTGCTTGAATGTCGCCGCGCTGCTGCCAACTGAACGTGGAAGCGGCCATTCAAGCACGTTGCAGCATCTGTCAATATGGGCTCCAAGCGGACTTGCGGCAGTGCGGCGGGTGAATGTTCAGCCAGGGTGCGTCTCACTGTTCTGACACGCTGCACCGGATGACCGCTGTCAGCCTAAAGCGGCCCAGCCACCAACACTCTGCGCAACGATAGAGGACATTTGACCCAGCATGCTGCACCGCCCATGCACGGAAAAAGCGGACCGATGCGGAAGCGGCGGAGTTCGCTTCCGCACTCCGATCAAATCGGTTGCCGAGACGCGACAGTTCTGCGTGGCCTGCCGGAAGCGATCATTCAAAAGCGCTGAATTGGTCAATACCAAACCGGTCGTTCTATGCCTCGGTGACAGATGTCTCGGTCGCGAACTACGCTGCGCCTCTAATTGGTTTTACCTGAAGAAGTTATATGCTTTGATCGTTCAATGTCATCTGCTTCCGACAAACACATAGGTGCGACACACGAGATTGATTTATATCAATGCCTCACCAGATGCAGAATGCCATTACTATCTCCTAAATCAGAGTAAAAGGAGAATAAAATGTTCTATCAAGATTGGCTTCCTGCAGCATGGAAACATAATTCGGATGAGGAAAATCCTTTGGGGACGTTGCGCAAACAGATCGACAGCATGTTCGAAGAATTTGGCGGCGGCTTTATTGATCAAAATGCAGGATTCAAAGTGCGTTCGAACTTGAGTGAAACAGACAGCGAAATTCGTGTGACTGCGGAACTCCCGGGCTTAACCGACAAGGATGTCGACGTGTCGGTCAGCGGAGATCAGATTACGATCAAAGGTGAGAAAAAGTCGGAACAGGAAGAGAAGAAGGATGAGAAGGGCCGCGAGTTTCATCGGATGGAGCGTGTTTCCGGATCGTTTTACCGCTCGATGCGGCTGCCCTTTGAGATTGATGCCGACCAGGTCCAAGCTGATGTGAAGGATGGTGTCTTGACCGTAACGATTCAGAAGCCCGCCGTAGTTGTTGCCAAGACGAAGAAGATCGAAGTCAAACATTCAGGTTGAGAATGGACCGTAGTGTGTTCGCGTTTTTGGGCGCAGTCGGCTTCACTGACGTTCAGTACATCTCTTTGGCGTGCCCATAGTATGCGGTTTCCGGTGGGCCGCCTTCTAAAATGTGTCGAACCTCCATAAGGCGCGGCATGCCGGAGGTGATCAGTGCTAAGGCAATACCGGCTGATATGTCATCGACAACTAGGAACAAGCCTCGACAAACCAAGGATACTTAGCAGCAAATAGAAGGGTTCAGACAAGCCCTGAGCGCCCCCAACGGGAGGCTTCCTGCAGTGTAAGGCTCCACATTTCCTTCGGATATCAGAGCCTTAAACTGGAGGATTTTGGGCTTGCTGTTTGATCCAAGCCCGTAAGAAGCAACATTGTAGCATTTTATGGGCCTATGTCTGACAAGCGCCGGTGCTCGGTGCTCGGTTCTAGAGTGATAGGATCATCTGGATGATGCTCCCAGTACAGAATATCAGCAGCAGCCACATTACCGTTGTCTTGAATGTTTTCGTCGAAGTTTTGAAGAAATAGCGCGACCCCAGCAACATTCCGGAAAACATGAATGGTAAAAGAAGCAATACGCAGGTCAAGGCCTGCATGTCAAAATAGCCTGCGATCCATAGCATGCCGGCGGTGATGACATCGGTGAAAAACAAATAGGAAATCATGGTTGCCCGCATTGTTTTGGCACCGATAGTCGATGAACTGAAGAAAAGTGCCAGCACCAGTCCACTCAGCGCTGTGGCTCCATTGACCAGACCTGCAATAATGCCAGCCAGAAATAGGTTGATCGGCTGGGCCGGAAGGGACCTTTTCTTTAGCAGTAAGACGGCGGACGTAGAAAGAAGCGTAACGCTATACACGGTGAACCGCAGACTGGTTTCCGAAAAGACCGACAACATAAGAATGCCAATCGGGGCCCCCAACAAACCGGCGCCTAGGAGAATTGCTAGAAACCGTTGATTGATGTCCCGCATTATCCGAGGAGCCTGACTGCTTGACGCGATAATTTCCAAAATAATCGACAGAGGCACAAGCTGTGAAATGGGGAACAAGGGCAATAGACATATCAAAAATATGGCCGAAAACCCAAAACCGGAATACCCTCTGATAAAGGAGGCGACGAACACGGCGCTGCCAACCCAAAGTTGGGTTTGTACCGGCAGATTGAATGCGGTTTCGATGTTCATCTTGGCATTTTCTTATCTGGTGACCACCGTTCGAGGAAGTGCCCTGTATGGATGAATGCCCTAAAACACCTTTGAATAGACAATGACATACGAGAGGCTCACCTACAACTGAGTGTCTCTTGATGAATGATTTTCACCTAAGAAATGCAGGGGAGCTGCTGACAACTGACTTTAACTGGTTGATTGGCGACTATGCGGTACCATGGGGTCACAAGTTGAAGGAGCCACATGACATCCTCGCACGCTCAATCTGGGGCCTCGATCTTCGGCACCTCATTGCCGACATCCAGTGCGAGGCATCCGTTCGCTACAATGACCCGAGGACGCCATCTACGCGGCAACAGGCCTACGCGCCCACAAAGCCAGCCTGCTCGTCATTCGTGTATTGGGTCACGTGCAATACAGCCAAAACCGATGAGGTTTAGGAGCTCCAAGACACTCTGAATGTGAACCGCGCGTGCCGTACTGGCCCGCACTTTCCCGCCCTTCAGGTCAACTTTACCGCAATCGTAGCGGTTTTTGCGCATATGCAGCGAACGACAGTAAAGTCCGCTCAGCCGACCTTGGAGATCCAAAATGCTGCACCAACGCGCCAATGTCTGCAATGACGGGCTGCTTTGCAGCATTCATGATGGGCAACAACAGTACGCTTAGGAGAGAAGCGCGACTTTGCAAAGTACACAAACTGCGCATAGCTGCCCTTGGTGCGCAGGAACCGGAGTTTGCAAAGTCAGGCGCCTTTCGCTAAGCGGACCTTCATTCAGCCAGTCATATTGGGCAGTTGATCACTTTGAGCCCGGACAGGGATTTTTCTCAACCTTTGCTCTACAACCTATTTGGCGCAACTGCCCAGCTGTGCAGAGGAAACAATCCACTCAATGCACTTGGGCTAGGTGTAAGGAAATTCGCCGCAAAGAAGTAAATAGGTAGTGACGACCGTCGGCAAGTATGTTGAGTTATCACGATGGATCTTCTTGAGCGCTTTGTAACATTGTGGGTGGTTATTGATCCGATTGGTACTGTACCGGTATTCATCGCGGTAACAGCAGGCATGGCTTCAGTAGAGCGTCGAGCAATTGCTTTTCTTGCAACAATTGTGAGCATTGGAGTTCTGCTGTTCTTTCTCGTTTTTGGGCAGCTTTTGATTGATGCGCTAGGCATCAGCCTCTTGTCGTTCCAAGTGGCTGGCGGAATTGTATTATTTCTGTTTGCCCTGACAATGATTTTTGGGGAATCCAAGCCCGAATCCGACAAACGATCAACCGAAACTGACTTTGATACACCCGGCGATGCTCGACCGTTACCTGCGATTTTCCCGCTTGCAGTTCCTTCACTGGCATCCCCAGGAGCAATGCTCGCAATTGTGCTTCTGACTGACAACAATGAGTTTGCAATTTCAGACCAGGTTTTCACAGGGGCCGTGATGGTCAGCATTCTTGGTATTGCATGCCTCTTCATGCTTCTTGCAGATCCAATCATAAGGCTGATCGGGAGCTCAGGGGCCGCCATCATCAGTCGGGTGATGGGCATGATATTGGCATCTGTCGCAGCTGACACTGTCTTGTCTGCAATTATTGAAATTGTTCTAACCGGCAGCCTGTAAGCCGATGGGCTATATACTCAACGCAAGCAGTTCAGGGCGTGTTTCTATCTGTGAATAGACCCCAGCGTCGCCTACTGGCGTTTCGCCCCGGGGACCATGGAAACTGACGTTGGTGCGAGGGAGGCACGAGTGGACATTTCTGCAATTGGAACGCGCTCACGAATCCGGATGCGTACAACTACAAAAACAGATAGCGCCGCCATCATTGCTAAGGAGATCCCTACAATTGCACTTTCGCCGAGAGTAGCGGTTGCGACACCACCAACCAACGGACCAACAACACTTCCTATCGTGTAGATGAAAAGATGAGTGACCGCTGTCGCACCGACAAACACCGGTACTGTCCTATCAAGTGCATGGGCGACGTTGAGGGCATACAGAGGCATCACGAAGCCTCCAAGCAAGATAGTTCCGACAAAAACCAAGACCTGCAGAGCGCGCCCGGATTCGCCCATGATGGCGAACCCGTCAGACATTGAGATCAAGCTCAGTAAGAGGAGCGGAAGTGTGGAGGCGAGGGAGGCAAATGCGATAGCATTTCTCCGATCTGTACGATCAGATAGTCGACCAAGCGGAAACTGCAACAAGATGCGTCCGAGATACAAACAACCTACCAGGTAGGCGACAATATTTGATGGAACGCCTTGTGCAGAGGCCTGGAATGGCATGACGTAAAGAAGAAGCGCTACGACAAATCCGTTGACAAAGCTGCCAACGCAAGCAGTCGGAGACTCAGCAAAGGCACTCTTGATCCTGAGCGTGATCTTTCCCACGCTTTCCGGAGGCTCTGTGCGTGTGACGGCTAGAACAATTGTAGAAAGCGAATACAGTGCTGCGATCGCGATGTAGGCGTCGGAAATTTCGCCAGAAAACAAAACTACAAAGGCTTGGCTCATCACGGAACTCACAGCCAATATAGAATAATAAACTGACAGCGTGCGCCCACGAGTGGATTTTCCAGAGCTATCGCTGATCCACGCGTCGCCAATAGCGTATAGGCCTGCCGTCGCTAGACCAGCAACAAAGCGGGCGAGCAGGAGTACCAAAGTACTTTGAGTGGCCGAAAGTATGAGTGTGCAGAGCGTGCAGAGCGCGGCCGCCGCGGTGAAGGCCCGGATATGGCCGATTCTCGCAAGAGGCCTGAATATAAAAAAGCAGCCCAAAAGAAAGCCGAATGAGTATGCTGCGGCCACCCACGAGACCTCTTCCGAACTTCCGCCAGACTTTGCAATCTGAAGCGCAACCAGCGTGCCCATGGCAGCTGTCGCAAATTGGATGCATCCTACGGAAGTGAATAGAGAGCGAAGAGAAAGAAGTGATAAGTTCATGAATCTCAAATCGGTTTGTTGAAATAGTTGCCCGCGAAAAGAGCCTTGGATTCCCCCTTCATGCCAACAAAATTAGCCGCAAGCTAGGTTGGCTCAGTGCACAAGGCAATTGTCGGCTCGTTCTGGAGCGAATATCTGCTCGTAGAACAAAGACGCAGAGGATAGCGAAAATACCCTTTCCGCAGGTGTCGGTTGTTCAATCCGCATCACGGGCTATGCTGCCTGTCGTCGCGAAGGACTGCTATCAATGTACCGGATTTCGAAACCAAATCTGCTTTGGGCTGCAAGTGGTCTGATGCGAGTGCAGTATCCAAGCCGAGTGGCGACGGCGGCAATGGGCTCTACGCGGTCATTGCGAGATTGCTCACTGTCCAGGCCATCCAATGTATGCCAACATGCGTACGTTGATCTGAACAGGAGTACTCCATGAACGCTTTTCGCCTTGCCGCAGTAATTGCACTGCTGGCCATGCCAACGTTGGCCGACGAAGTCTGGGATAGCGACATGGGGCCCATTGTGTACGAATCTGAAGAAGGTGACGCAGCCATCTTTTCATTCACTAACGTTGATGCATATTCCGCCACGCTGATCATCCCAGGGTTGGCCGGGAATTTTTCCAACCGAAGCACACATGATGCATATTGGATCGGACAAGGTTCCGGGGAGTGTGACGCCTTTATGTCGCGCAATGGTGTGCCCGCAAGCAGCCAGTGGGGTCGCGCCCAACTGGTTTTCGACAAGCCTGCTTTTCCGACTTCGGTGACGGTAGTCCTCGGCTTCTGCGAAGAGACACCTACAATCGTTTTGCGTGGAAAAATACGCTGACAACTCCTGAACCGAAGCCACAAATGGTCGTTTTTCATTATCGAAGCCAGTTTACCCAATGTCAGTTTTGCGCAGGTTGTGATCTTTGCAAACTCTCCAACATGACCCGCATTCGGTCAGGAAATCACCGACCTTTCCCAGCGTTGCCAAACGCAATAGCAGACATTCTCCGCAGACGCGGCACTAGGAAAGCTGTGGGTTTTGATTGAGCGAGTTGTCAGACCTTCACTGTAATTGGATGACTTGGCGGCGCGTTGCATACTTTCTACACTGCCAATACTCCAAATTTAAAATAAACAGTTTTACCACCGTCCAATTTGTAGCAGCCTCTTTCCAGTGAGACCGGATGTTTAGGGTTGGCCTAATGACATTCAGCAGTACCAGACCAGGAGTGGCGCATGACGCAAGATAAAACATCACGCGCGCGTCGCAAACTTGATGGTGGATCCGTTCGAATTCGCCCCTTGGCAGAAGCGGATAGAAGCGTCGTAAAACGGCTGTGCCAGGACGCACACAAAGAATCCTTTTTGCGAACCAGCTCAATCCGCATTGACCGCCTGGATATGGTGATCGACCATATCCTGTCAGAGACGACGGTCGACATCGGGATGGTCGCCGAAAGCCAGCGCGACGGGCACCCGCAGATCGTTGGCCTTTTGCATGCCACTGCAGGGGATCACACCTACCTTGATATGATCCATGCGAGATGCCTGTTGTTTTATGTCATTCCCCAATTTCGCAACTCTACCGCCGCATTCCAACTGATGCGCCATTTCATTCGCCGTTCAATCAACAGCGGAGCTGGATCCCTATCTGTTCACGTAACTGGCGGCATCCGCGTTCGGCAGGCCGACCGGTTCCTGAAAAAAATGGGATTTGCCAGCGGTGGTTCCAACTACATGATGCTTGTGGACCCGGAGGCACGACAGGCCAAATCCTGAGACATTGCTGTGACATGCAGCGGAAAAATCCGGACTTCAGGATGCTCTACTGAGGCATGAAACGCGCGCAATACTTGACATTCGACAGCCAGTTGGAAACATTCATGCATATTTTACGCGTGAGGCCTGTTATTTCTTCACTCTCGCCAAGCCAATAGATCCGACTGCAGCATTATTACTCCATTCAAACGGAGTTTGAGAAGCATAATGGAGATTTTTCATGGTTACTTTTACTGTCACCGATCTACTGCCCTCTCAACGTGAATCTGGATCAAATCCCGATACACTCCGTTATTCCGTGCCTAATGTCCTGTTTCGTCAACTGTCGGATCGTGAGCTCCTGTTTCCACAAACGTTCGACATTCCATTGACTGGTGCAGTTGGCGCGCGCGATTTGCTCGCGCCGTCAATTTTCGGTGATGATCCAGACAGGGTTCCGACCAACGAAGACATCGCGTTTGCCTTTGCGAACTCGACAAATTTTACCTATCTGGACAGGGATGTGGTGCGCGAAGACGATGTCTTCGAACTTAAGCTTTCTCTTTTCACGGTAGGTGACAAGAACGAAACAGAACTTACTTATACAACGCATTTTGAAGGCAGTGGCTTTGAATTTGGCGACGACCCTCTTGGTCCGGTTTTGCCAATCGACGGCACGATCGAGACCATCGTTTTAACCCAGGACCTGGATGAGGAAAATGGCCGCCTGTTTCCCGGCACCCCGCTCAATTTGGAGCTGGAAATCTCAGGCCTCGACATGGATGTGTCCTCGACGACCTTTGAAGACACTGATGGTTTTGTTGCCCAGATCCTGAGGGGCGACCAGACTATGGACATCAGCCCTTACCAGATAACCAGTTTTGCGGGTGACGGGCGCGATGTCACCACCGGTGCCTCTAGGGGCGGCAATGATTTCATCCGTCTGACCACAGTTTCAAACGATGCGGCTATCTTGGATGCGCCTTTCAACTTTGCCGGTGATTTTATGGAGGTTGCTTCGGGGGCGAGTCTTCGAGGCGGTCGGGACACTTTTGTTGGAACCTTTCCGGGCCAGTTTAACACCGCTGGAAACCTGGGGTTTGGTGCCGTCAGTGGCGATGTGATCCTGGCCGCTGGGCAGTTGACCGGTGGAAATGACATCCTGAACTTCAGTGACAGTACTGTCGATGCTGCGGGCGTGTTTGGCGATGCAAGCACGGCCACAGGTACGGTGACCGGTGGTAAGGACGAAATCACCGGGTCAGATTTTGCCGATGTTTTGGTCGGAGACGTCGGCGTTGCCGAGGCCGGATCAGTTGTTGAAGCTGGCAATGACACCATATTTGGTCTGGACGGTGATGATCAGATTTTTGGCGATGTTCAGACTGTGGAGAACGGCGCGACCGTCACGGGCGGCAATGACAGACTGTTTGGGGGCGATGGCAATGACCGGATTGAAGGCGGCGGCGGCAATGATGATCTGCAGGGTGGCTTTGGCCGCGATGTGATGCTGGGTGAGGCCGGCGATGATTTTCTGATCATCGAAGACGCTGGCGAAGTTACGCGCGACGAGATCTATTTTGGGGGTGCAGGAACGGATCACTTCATTCTGTTCAGCAGCGCCACTGTCGATCTTCGAAATGTGAATATTATAGGCATGGAAGGTGTCCGGTTTGGTGGAGAAACCGGAGGCGGCCTCCGGATCAATTCATCGCAAATTCAACGTGGCGTATTTGACCCGGATGGGGTGGTTCGGGTCTTTGCCCCGGATGGCCAAATCGAGCAGTTCATTATCGACGTTGATGATAGAGATGCCGACCTGAGCGATCTGTTGTTCCGAAGCTGGGAGCGCGGTGCAGATGAGGTAATCATAAACGGATCAACTGAAGATGACAGGCTGACCGGGTCGAAACAAAATGACCTGATCAACGGAGGCAGAGGCGACGATACGCTTGACGGCGGGGCTGGTCGCGACACACTGACAGGTGGCCTTGGCAACGACGTTTATCACCTTGGTCTGCGAGACACGGTGTTGGAAGAGGCAGGCCAAGGCTTTGATCAAATCATCTCATCCCGCAATTTCAGGGGCTCGATGGCCAACGTCGAACAGGTGACGCTAGCCGATGTCGGGAGCGCCAGAGTGATCCGTGGCGAAGGGGGGGATAACCGAATAGACGGCAACAGCTTTGACAACCGGCTGTTTGGTCGTGGCGGAGATGATCTGATTGATGGCGTAGGAGGATCGAACCTGCTGAGCGGCGGAGCCGGTGAAGATACTTTGAACGGTGGTGATGGCGAAAACACCTTGGTTGGCGGCAGCGGCAATGACGTGATTAACGGTGGCGGTGCGGACGATGTAATTCGGGCGGGTGGTGGCGCCGACAGTGTTCTGGGAGGTGGCCGAGATGATCTGATAGCCGCCGGTGCCGGTGATGACAGTCTGGATGGTGGTGCGGGTAAAGACAGGTTAAATGGCGGCAACGGCAATGACAGGCTGTTCGGCGGGGACGGTTCCGATACACTGATTGGTGGCTTTGGAGCAGACAGTTTTGTGCTTGTTGTGCCCAACAACGGCGAGATCGACGAAATCGTTGATTTCCGCAATGCCGATACAATCCTTTTGGCAGATCGTGATTTCGGACTGACACGCGGAGTTCTGGATGAAGACGCCTTTGCCTTTTCTCCCGGTGCTCTCCAGACTGCAGACACAAGAATTATTTATGATGGTGTGACCGGGCGCCTGTTGTTCGATTCTGACGGGAACGGCAGTGAAGACGCAATCTTACTGGCACAACTTGAAGTCGGCCTGAATATCGGGGCCGATGATTTTCTTGTGACCTTCTAGGGGAAACAAAAAAACTGCATGACAATTGTAGCTGTCCTTATTGTCGCCCGCCTCTCGGTGCATCAATCTTTATGGAAGAGGTTCGCTTCTGGTTCGATATTTCACCTAACCGTCGGAAGACTGATTTTTTTTCGTCAGAATAGAAGAGGGCATTGCGCGACAAGGCCTCTACATCCCGGCCATCTCTTAGCCCTTTTTTGCAACAGAAAACTGCGACTTTGACGACCGAAGTTGCGGCATCAAGGCCCAAGTTTTAGGCATTTTGGAGGACTAGGCGAAAGATATTCCAAAGGGTGCGATCTGCTCTTCGCTGGCCTGGTGAAAACCTCAGCATTGGTGGATCTACGCTTCGCAGTTAAATTGCCGCTTTCGGAGATCTGTGCAGATGATTTCGCATCTGCGTATCTAGAGCCCAGCGTTCGGTGTTGCCGACCAGCTTTAGGCTGGGCGCGGTCATCAGAGCAACCCCTCAGAGGCGCTTACTGCCGAAAACCGGGGGCTGCAGCGCCGCAAGGCAGCTTCGAGCCCAAACTGGCGAATGCTGCTATTAGCTCGAATAACGGCTTTACATTTTTTTCGTCTCTGTCCACTTCTTCGTCAGAGCGACATGCATGATGCGCTGGAAACGGGGGCAATCTAGATGGTTCGCAGCAGTACAGTTATTTATGTGGCGAAGGTGTCAGACAGGTAGGTGTCAGACAGGCAGGTGTCAGACAGCGAGACCAAGACCATATCCGCATGGCTCAAAACCGGCTGAAATGGCTTCCGCAACCACCACCGACCCGGTATACCGTCCAAAGCGTGTCCTGCAGACCGCGCGCTCTCAAGCCAGAAAAGAAGTTACCCAGCCGATGCGCTCCGCCCCAAAAATCGTCGTTTTGACCGCCCATGGCCAACCCTCTGCTCCAGAAGCCCCGGAGCAGGCTTTGGCCGCGTTGGCACAACAGGTCGCGGGCTTTCTACCGGACTGGGAGCTGCGCTCTGCGACACTGGCAACCCCGGCTCGCCTTGAGCACGTGATGGCGGATGGCGCCCTCGTCTATCCGTTTTTCATGGCCAGCGGCTGGTTTACATCGCAGGTGCTGCCCCAGAGGCTGGGCGCGTTCCACCATCGCATCCTCGCTCCCTTTGGTCAGGATCCAAACCTGCCACAGCTCGCCAGTGAGATATTGCGCCATGAGATCAAGGCGCAGGCAACAACAGAGGGGGCCGATGCCAAGCCCGCCATACTCTTGGCGGCCCATGGGTCTGCACGCGGCCCAAAGGCAGCAGAGGCCACCGAGACCTTTGCCGCAGCCCTACGCCCGCTGATGCCAGACTGCGCCATATCAACCGGCTATGTGGAGCAATCTCCCACTATTGCCGAGGCGGCGGCAAAAATGCCCCGGGATGGGTTCTGCCTGCCGTTCTTTGCCCAGTCCGGAGACCACGTGAAAGAGGATATTCCCGCGGCTCTTTTGGAGGCTGAGTTTGGCGGAAGCCCCCTGCCCGCCCTTGGAACCTTTCCGCCGATTGCACAGCTGATTTCGCAGGCAATACTGCGCGGCGCGGCACGATAACACCATCGCACCAGCCACAACAGAACAAGACCAGCCGCGACAGCGTGCTGGCGGGTTGCGCAATTTTGGACAAACCCGGATGTGAAGTTTGTCTCTTTTCATTTTATTGCGATTATCGCATTATGACAGCGATGGAAGAGATTGACAAAAACTGGCTGCAACGCCACCTGAACGGAAAACGCGGCGCCAAGGCACAACTATCGCGGGCAACAGGAATTTCACCGGATAAAATCAGCAAGATTTTGACGGGTACCCGCCTTGTTCAAGCAAGCGAGGCTCCCCGAATTTATAACTTCTTTTATCCAGGAATGACTCAATCTGCGCCTGACGAAGATCGAGAGTTGCTAGCACTATGGCATCAACTATCTCCGGCAGAGCGGGATTTCTTGCTAAAATCTGCAAAAGGTCTTCTCTCGCCTGTCCGTTTGACTCCAAACCAATCTGGCTCAAAAGAGAAATAGCTTCTTCTTGGCTCATAATTCACTACGCTCTCAATCTCTAAATAAAGCCTTCCGTCCTGCCACATATTCAGGATCAGCCTAGAAAAATTCAGGCGACCACAGTCCGGAACTATAGGCCGTGGCCAGACCTAAAGGGCATGGGAGCACTGTGTTGACAGGCCCGATGGCAGTCAACTATGACGACATATGCGTTGTAAATAAACACCGGTGAACCCTCATGATGACCAAGGATATGATCAAACACTGGAGGGAGCTTATCACAGCGTCCGGTCGCGATCTTGGCCCCTTGTCAAAGGCGCTCGGCAAGGATCGCTCGTATCTTTCAGGGGTGCTGGCAGGTCGCACCAGCGACCCTGGTGTCTTCACCTCCATGAAGCTTGCAACCGAACTGGGTATCACCTTTGAAACCCTGATGCGGCGCGATGACACCCTGTCGCTAACCCCCGACCCGAACTACCAACTCGAAGTCAACAAACAGGCGTCACGCGTGTTGTCGGATGTGATGCGGGTGGCGCGCCAAAAGCTATATTTTGCAGACGAATTTTCAAAAGGCGCGCTCGGTGACAGCTTTGTTCCTCTATTGTTGCGCTGGTGGCACCAACAGGGTGGCCTCCTTATCGGACACGAACAACTGCAGGACCACTTTGACATCATCCGCAGCCCCGCCATCACCGACCGCATGGTCGAGCCCTTTGAGGTGGGTGGCAAAAGCCTTGCCGCTCGGAAGCTCGGAACCACAAGCCCAGACGCCCTGAGAAAACTGGTTGAGACATTTGACGACACCGCGCGCCTGGCCCTGGTGCAAAGCTACTATGAGGTCTCCACCACGGGAGAGCCTGCTCTCTCCTCCCCGATCCGGGTCAGCATTCCCCTGCCTGAGAAGGTCGCACCGATCGAAGTTGAATATTTTCGACTGCAACTGCCAGTTGCCAGCCCCCGCGGAGACAAATTTGTCCTGAGCTACTGCTTCCCAGCCTGACCCGATGACGCCTGAGGCAAAAGGTATTCAGGGTTCCTGGAATAGAACGACGCCGCATCCAATAAATCAAACCGCGGGATTGCAACCAAATACTCGTTCGAGCTGCGCGTGGCCGGCGGATGGCTCCATTCCTGTGGACCGATATATTGCCGGGTAAAACCATAGCGGCTTGCCTTTCCGCTCATGACGTCCGGCTGGCGAACAAAGCCGTATATCCATTCGGGGTGCCATTTCAAAAAACACAGCGCAAAAAGGTAATGAAAGATCAGCCTCCAGCACACGCTGCCATTGCGACTACCCTTCCGCAAAAACAACTCCCCAAGGTAGACGACTTTTCCAGTGATCTCCCTGCCTGCAACGGTCGAAAACCGTCCGACCGGGACGGATGATCCGTCACTATACAGACGCATATAGCTAGAGGCCCAATGCTGAGCCAGGCTGTCATCGCCAAGATCAAGGTGACGGGCGGCGACCCCTCCAATGTCCTGCCCTCCCTGTCTGAAGATGATTGAGAAGGCATCCGAAGAGCTGAAATCATGCCAATCCGGTGAAATCATCGGGTGGTTGGGCGCTTTTCCGATTTTGGCCATTCGGCCCTCAAACACCCTCAGATCAGATAGCACCTCCAATTCCAGACCATCGGACTTCAATTTTTTTAGACAGGCATACGACAGATCAATTAGGTTCGATTCATGCAATTCAGCACCTCCGCAAAGTGTTCGTTTTGCCCTTTATGGGCGCATTAATCCCCACCGTGAAAAATCTACCATCCCCCCTGCACCCTGTCTTCGAATTCATAAAAATCAAAGCCGCACCTCGAGAAAGTTCCAAGGCAGCCCCATCGCAGAGCCCAATTTGCGGTTACTGCAACTCAGCACTCAGAAGGGCGTTTGCTGCAATCGAACGCCGTCCTGCCTCTAATACCTGCACTGCCGCACGGGCAAAATTCAGATTTTACACCACTAATTCAGCGTATTACCTGAAGACTGAGATAGCACCACAAACAGTTTTCACTCCCTTGAAAGACGCCTGCAAGGTTCGCAGCTTCCCGGCGCCACGCTGCCAGAATCTTTTTGAGACTTAAGCCACAGCCCTGGCCACCTTCTGTTTCCTGAAACGAAAGCAGGAATAGGCACGTGAAGCCCCGATACTTAGAAACCTTAAGTGCAGCTCGTGCCTGCAGCCTGAGCCTGTCCTGCAACAAAGCGCGCAAGATCTCGCGCTGCAGAAAAACCGAATTTGAAACGAAAAGACCTTTCAAGAGCTCAAACAAGAGCTATTGAAAGCGCGGGCAGTCCATCTCGATGCATGCCTGATTGGGCACGAAAATTCTGGCGCGCTGCTCTCCAGTTTGTAAGCAGGATCTTCCACCGAATGCGCCCCAGGAACGCATTATGGTCCAACCCTCTATTTTCCTGCCGATCCCCCCCGCCCCCGACGTAGCCCAGATATTCGGCGATGCTCTCGGCCCTGTAGAGCCGCGTACATTTGTGCTGCAACAGAAACTCACACTGTGCCTGGCCTGCTCGCAGGCCGGTGAGCTACCAGGCCTGTGAGCAGGCGACATTTGGAGGCCTCGACAGCAGCAAGAGCAACCCAAAACTGCGTCAGGTCCAGTGCTATGCTTTGCGGCACGGCACAGATTCGACAGCTGTTTTCCTGAAAAGCGCGTGACAAACATGCTGCCCCCCTGCTGGTAACTGTCAAAGTATAGACACCTCTCAGCATTGCACCCGCATAGAACGCCCCAAATGGGTCCAGGATCAGGTCCATGTATTTTCGGTCTGGATTGTCGTTTTGCCTCTTGCGAACACAAAGGAACATAAATAAACAGCCTTTAGACTGTGTGGCAGGACACCACGTGCCACAGATTGGGTCAAAAAAGGCGAGTTGGCGGAGTGGTGACGTAGCGGATTGCAAATCCGCGTACACCGGTTCGATTCCGGTACTCGCCTCCAATAAACCCCGAAAAAACAAGCAGTTAAGCGTCATTTGAAAAGCTGCCGAAACTGCCGAAAACTTTGACACAACCTTGACACAAGAATCCTACCCATTCGTTCATCCGACGTAATTCTTGCAGTTAGAAGGCATCGGCAAAGTGTCCTTGATCATCAGAGCCAACTGAATATGCTCCCTGGCTCACTCAGAAGCCGCTTGAGCCATGGCAAACATCCTTTTCGCATCCATTGCAAAGATGTGCTTGCAGAGGCAAATCACACGAAATCTATGCTGGTGCCGTTGAGCCTCCCCCTTTGAAGTGGTCCGCCCCTATAGTTAGGAAAGCGGAGGACCAAGTATGGCCATTAAGAGACCCAAGCCGGAAGAGATTGTCGCGAAGTTACGGCAGGTTGAAGTTCTGATGGGACAAGGCATGCCCCGGATTGATGCGATCCGACAGATCAGCGTGACTGCACAAACCTATTACCGTTGGAAGAAGAATGGAGACATTGAGAGCGCCATTGGTCCGAGCGACAATGGCGACGGGCGGAATGGGCACGGAACAACTCAAGGAACTGAAGCGGCTACAGAAAGAGAACGAGCGTCTGCGTCGCGCGGTTTCTGATCTGACATTAGATAAGTTGATCCTGAAGGAAGCCGCATCGGGAGTGATGGCCGTCTGGGAATTGATCTGGCGGATCAATTCAGGACTGAACGGGCGGAGCCCCTGAGCCCCTCGCGTAGGCGGGCCTGCATCGACCATGTTCGTAGTCAGTTCAAGGTTTCTGAACGACGGGTTTGTCGCGTTCTGGGCCAGCACCGATCCACACAACGCCGATTACCACGTGGACGCGCTGACGAAGAACGCTTGGTCGAGGATATGATCGAGCTGACGCGCCAGTTTGGTCGATATGGCTACCGTCGAGTCGCTGCTCTGTTGAGAGACGCAGGCTGGCAAGTGAACGACAAACGCGTCGAACGGCTTTGGCGACGTGAGGGGCTTAAAGTGCCAATGAAACAATCAAAGAAAGGGCGGCTCTGGCTGAATGACGGATCATGTGTCCGCCTACGTCCTGAGTATCGTAATCACGTCTGGTCGTATGACCCTCGCCATTGTCGCTCGGACCAATGGCGCTCTCAATGGCTCGATACACCACAGAACAGACGACGGCAGAGCCTTTAGGACGCTCAACATCTTGGATGAACACAGCCGGGAATGCCTGGCGATCCGGGTGAAGCGGAAGTTGAATTCGACGGAAGTAATCGACGCTCTTACGGATCTATTCATCCTACGAGGCTTGCCTGCCTACATCAGGTCGGACAATGGCCCAGAGTTCATCGCTGAGGCCGTCAGGGACTGGATCAAGGCGGTTGGGGCAAGGACTGCCTACATCGAGCCCGGGTCACCCTGGGAGAACGGATATTGTGAGAGCTTCAACGGGCGGATGCGCGACGAGTTGCTGAACGGCGAAATCTTCTACTCGCTACGTGAAGCCCAAATCATCATTGAAAGATGGAGGAGCCATTACAACACCAAACGACCCCATAGTGCATTGGGCTACCGCCCACCTGCGCCACAGGCCATCGTTCCGATGGACCAAAGGCCAATCATGCACTAACTTTCAAGTTGGACCACTCAAGTGGGGCTGCTCACTACCAACCTTCGAGAACCGGAATTTTGTGGGGAACCTGAGGCTGATACAGCGGATTGCAAGCGGTCCGACCTTAGTCAAGCCCGACTGATAAGGGATGACCAGTCGGTCAGTTTCAGAAACTTTACTTACAAACGAAACACAGTCAAATTAAATGAAAAGTTCTAGGAAATCGCCTTGTCACTCTGGTGTTTCCGCGTGGGACATTTCGTATTCGAAAAAGCCTCCGATAGCCAAACTGAGCCATTCGCGCGCATCCGGCACAACTACTTCCAGCTGGGGCAAATCGTTGACGCATAGGAATTTGAAAGCTGAAGTGGCAGCTTTGCCTAGCAGACGGACTGTTTCGGTCGGACATCGATCAAGCCCTTGTCCACTTTTGATATGCAGGTGATCTTTGGTCTCCTCAAGAACAGCGTCATGCGCCGCTATGCAGGCGTGATTATGGAGGCCTTGCGGCAAGAACTGGTTCAGGTCGCGAAACCGATGGCCAATATTGTCGATGAAAGCATCTTTATGCTGATGAAACAGCCGCGACATGACAGACCGCCTCATCGGATGAACAACATGCGCTGACTGGAACAGCCGGGTCTCGTCAAACCCCATTATCCGCGCGGCGTTCAGCTGCATATAGTGGTTGAATTTGGCCGGGTCGTGGCGCAGGTTTTGATTTTGTAATGCCTGTCCATAGTTCGCCCATTTCCCGCGCAGTACAGGAGATGATCCCTGAAATACGTCAGATGGCGTCAAGGGTGCAGCTAGAAACACGTCATCATTGAAATACAAAAAGCGCTCGCTGAGCCCATGTATTCTCCAGAGCATGCTTTCAATGGCCAGTGAGTTGAATGTAGGGAGTACATTGGCGAACCCATCAAAGATTTCATGATGAAAAACAAACCCAATTTTTGCACGCAATTTAGGTGATAGGCTGTGCAGATTTGGCGTTTCGTCGTCGATAACGATCCATATTTTACGCACCCAAGGGGCATGGTTTTCTATTGATTGCAGGCAGTACAGGATTTCATCGTTGCAAGCCCATCGATGCGGATTGATGGCGTTTTCATGAAGGGGTTCTTTTGCTTGTGCCATGTAGCGATGCCTCTTGCGCTGATGGCTTTGCGAACTTCCGTTGACCCAAGTTACAACAGCATCGATTGGGTCAACGGCGCTGTTTTCTAACGTGATCAGATTGATTTTCATGCGCTGACTTCGCGACCGCCTTTAGGCGGTGAACTCGAGATACCTGTGTCTCTCAAAGACTTGCCGCTTCCCAAATTTTGTAGAAGGCTGAAACTCCTATTCAAGCAGGTCACGCCGAACAGCCATGAATGCGCAGGCGTGCTTCGGCCTTTGCAGACATGGGTTCAAGAAATTTCTGGTTCATTGTCGTCACCGCAATTGTTGCCCCAAGAATTTCATTTCCAACAACCGTAATTTCATTGCTGCCGCTTGTGTCGTCGACATCAATCGTAAAGCTCACGGATTGTCCCGAGGCTAGGTTACCCAACTCTAGTGTGACTGCGGTATCTCCGTCGGAAATGGTCGAAATCCCGCGTACAGCATCATGACCTGAAACAAGTTCGAAGGGTTGAAAAACCTCCACACCCGGCCCATTGCCGGTGACATCGAACATCAGACCTGATGCCGACCCAGAAAGATCAATCGTAACTACTGCAGAACTGAGACCGCAGCGCCCAACGTTTGAAATGACAAACCTATCCTTGGGCGCACCTTCGATGAATGACACTTTCAAGTCTGCCAGTGCAGGGGACGCGGACATGGCGATGACGGCGAAAAAGAACAGTGCTTTCATGTTGGTTCCTATAATATGTTGATTTCATCGATCGACTTGTTCCGCTTAGCCTTGCATCGTGGTCTGGCCGAAAAGGTGTAGTCTCTACAGTCGTCTATTCCGGTAGCATAACTGCGTCGATCACGTGAATAACACCATTGGACGTCTCAATATCTGCCGAGATCACCTTGGCGCTGTTCACCGTGACGCCATCTTGGGTCATGATAGTGATATCACCGCCCTGCACGGTCGTGGCCATCATGTTGTTGCTCAGATCGGTGCTCATCACCTTGCCAGGCACCACGTGGTAGGTGAGGATTGATGTCAGCTTGTCTTTGTTTTCTGGCTTCAACAGCTCTTCTACCGTACCCGCAGGCAATGCGGCAAAGGCGTCATCGGTGGGGGCAAAGACAGTAAATGGTCCTTCACCTTTGAGAGTATCAACTAATCCAGCCGCCTGCACGGCCGCAACGAGGGTCCCGAACGTGCCGGCACCGACTGCAGTATCTACAATATCTTTCGAGTGACCGCCTGCAAATGCGGACGTGGCTGAGAGCATAACAACGGCCGCCGATGTGGCGAAGAAAGTTCTACGAAACATGATATCTCCATTCGGTTGTGGCCCGCGTCATGCGGGTTAATAATGTTACGTAGCGCGCACCCAAATGGATCACATTCAAAATGTGGTCGTTTGAAGCGAAGGTTTCTAACGCTGTAAATTCGACATCACATGAAACGCCATAACGTCAGCATACTGAAGGACGGCTTTGTTCGCAGTCCCGCCCTCCGGCCTACTAAAATGCTGCACAACGTGTCGAATGGCTGGTTTGGTGAAGCTGCGACGCAGAACCTGGCCCGTCGCCCAAAGGCGGGTCAGGGCCGATTGAAGCGGTAGATTTCATGTATGGCAAGAAGCAGCCCCGCGCTTAGAAACGAAGAAAAGCTTACGTAGCGAAACACTTTAGACGTGAAGGCTGGTTGTGGCAGCGTAGGATATCTTAAAAGGAACTTATGCCGTGTCCAACGTAACCCAAGTCCTAACGCACACTCATAAAATTACAGAACAAAAACTCGTAAATGTACCGTCGGCTGTTTTATCCGACGGACAGGCGCGGCTTCGGATTGAACGGTTTGCACTGACCGCGAATAACGTGACCTACGCCGCATCGGGGTTTGCGATTGGGTACTGGAAGTTCTTTCCTACGCCCCAAAAAGATTGGGGGCTGGTGCCAGTTTGGGGCTTCGCCGAAGTGGTTGAAAGTACATCTGACGTGGTTTCAGTCGGCGAACGGTTCTATGGTTTTTATCCACTCGCATCCGAATTAGTGATGCAGCCCGTTGCTCATGGTGGCAATGCTGTGCGCGATGTTGCACGGCACCGTGTGGACCTACCTGCAGTATATAACATCTACACACGTGCATCCTCCGCTCCGAAAGCGAGCGATCCGTATCAAGCTTTGATGCAGCCGCTTATTGCGACATCCTATTTGCTCTACGACTGGTTGATGGATAACGAGTGGTTTGAAGCCAAGCAGATTGTTATTGGCTCAGCGTCTTCTAAAACAGGATTGGGTCTCACCGCATTTTTAGCAAAGCATGTGGACAAACCGTTTGAGGTTGTTGGGCTGACAAGCAAAAGAAATGCTGATTTTGTCGATGAATTGGGCTTTTGCGATCAAGTTGTGACTTACGATGACGTGGAGGCTCTTGATCAGGTTGTGTCTGTATATGTGGATATGGCAGGCAATGGAGATGTGAAGCAACGTTTGCATGCACGTTTGGATGGGCATTTGAAACATTCGTTCGCAGTCGGAATTTCCCATTGGGATCAGTTCGCTCCACAAATAGAAGTGGCAGGGCCGAAGCCTGAATTCTTTTTTGCACCGAGCCAGATAGAGAAACGTAAGAAAGATTGGGGCAAAGGTGTTATTGAGCAGAAAATTGGTGAAGCCACACAGATGATCGTTCAAGACGCAACGCGCTGGTTGTCGTTGGAAACACATAACGGGCTTGAAGCTGCCATGACCCCATACGCAGCTTTGGCCTCAGGCAAAGCAAATCCAAAAACCGGACACGTGGTTGAGGTCTAATTGGTGGGTGTCTCGCGCTCGCAGCGAATGGCCGCAATGCAGGCTGCGACTGCTGCAAAGCAATGGTCAATCGAGTGTCGGCTAATGGGATGTACCGGCTGCTTCACCCAGCAGGTTAGGCTGAGCCTAGTTCACCTGCATTTAGGAGAAGTAGCATGGCGAAGACAGAGTTTGATGAACTGATGTCGATTGGCATCGATATCGGCAAAGATACGTTTCATTTGGTTGGTTTTGACCAAGATGGGCAGCGCGTTCTGCGCAAGCAGATCAAGCGCCTCGCTTTGATAACGACATTCGAGAAGTTGCCGCGTTGCGTGGTCGGCATGGAGGCGTGTCTAAGCGCTCACTTTGTCAGCCGCACCCTGCGCAAGATGGGTTTTGAGCCTCGGATCATCCCTGCGATTTACGTGAAGCCTTTCAACAAAGGTCAGAAGAACGACTACAACGATGCTGAGGCCATCGCAGAGGCTGCGCTGCGGCCGAACTTGAAGGCGGTCTCCGAGAAGACGCAGGACCAGCTCGACCTACAGGCATTGCATCGTGTGCGCTCACGTCTGGTGTCGCGTCGTACAGCAACGATCAATCAGATCCGCGCCTTTCTGATCGAACAAGGGATCACTGTCCGCAAAGGCCTGCGCGCGCTGAATAATTCCTTTGAAGCGATCCTGGAGGAGCGCAAAGATGAGATATCACCGCGGATGCGATCTATCCTGATCGGCCTTTACGGCGACTGGATGTGGATGGATGACCGTATCGACAAGGTCTCAGCAGAGATCGAAGAGATCAGCCGTACCGAGGAGAACTGCCGAAATGTCATGACGATCCCTGGTATTGGTCCGATGATTTCCACGGCGATGGTCGCGGCGGTAGGTGAAGGCGAAGCCTTTGATCGCGGTCGTGACTTTGCGGCCTGGGTCGGCCTCGTTCCCCGACAATACAGCACCGGTGGGCGAACGATCTTGGGGCGGATCTCAAAACGAGGAAGTCGATATCTACGGATGCTGTTCGTCCAAGCAGCAAAAGTCATCATGATGCGGCCACATCGATGGCCCGACTTTAGCTTTGGCGAGTGGCTAATACATGCATCAGAACGCATGCATCGAAACAAGGCTGCCGTCGCCCTTGCAAATAAACTGGCGCGCATGGCGTGGAGCATTTTGAGACATAAAACGGCATTTGACGTGCCAAGAGATGAGGTTGCTGTCGGTATCTGATCGACCCTCAGCAATCCAAAGGAGTTCGCGATAGATAGCAAAGCATGGAACGGAAAAATTACGCCCCCAGAGTCTGACGGCCCAAATGGTCATAATCGACCTGTCCGCTAATGAGATCACGGCGCGTGCGTAACCCCAACAAGGCCACGACCCGCGTGTCGATCAACAGGCCGGATACATATGAGCGACTTCCGAGATCATGCCAGAAATCATTTGCGAACAGCAGCCGGTACATACATTTGGGCCGGTCATAACGCTTTATCGCCTCCTTGGATGGAGACACTCCGAATGTCACTATCTGCGCTGAGCTTCCATTCGTGATCAGCATAGCGAACTCCCGCTCTCCGCCTTACCTGCAAGGCTAGTTGGAATAAGGATTTGCGGCATATTTTTTCGTGAACCCTTCTATGCACCAACACGCGCCAACTTCCCCCATATGTTCAGCAATCAGAAACACGGCGTTGAGGATCGGACATGGCACTAGCAAACTAACCGATCGCGTCATACTGCACCAAGAAGACGAAGGGCTTTGGCAAACCGATGAGGCGTCGACGGCCACAACGCCGCTGCAACAGACTATTCCAAAATGCCATCAAACTCTGAAGACATGCCCTTGCTGCGCTTTTCGACCATGATCTCTACGTCTAGCGCAGCCAAGAGCGCGAAGACCGTGTCTAGTTTAGTGCCGCCCTTTCCAGCCTCGGCTTTTGAAATGGTTTCCTGCCAAACACCGCTTCGCGTTGCGAGTTCAGCCTGCGTCCAGTTCTTCTCCCGACGAGCCTGGCGGATTGCATGGCCAAGGTTTTTGGGAGTGCGAACAAGGCTCTGCAAATCAGTTCTCCTACCGTGATTATGATACTCGGATCATAAACCTCAATTATGATCCTTAGATCATACGTCGAGCACCTTAACTCCTGGCTGTTCACGCTACAGCGTAAATTCACGAAGTTTGCGCTGTAGCGCAAATTTCAAACCGCCATGCTAACTCACGCTTTCATCCCCG
Organism: Phaeobacter sp. SH40; assembly: GCA_965641885.1. Taxonomy (GTDB): domain Bacteria; phylum Pseudomonadota; class Alphaproteobacteria; order Rhodobacterales; family Rhodobacteraceae; genus Pseudophaeobacter. Next base: position 3,093,106 of record OZ282574.1, read on the forward strand.
CCGCACGGACCTGATCTGTCGTTCTCAACAGCTCATTGACTTTCAGAAAAACATACCCTATTTTCTGACAAGGAGTTCAAGCATGATTACGTCGAATATCAAGCAACGCATCATCGGAAAGGGACGCGGGGCAATCTTTGCACCGGCTGACTTTCTTGATATCGGGTCCCGCGCAAGCGTGGACCAAGCTTTGTCGCGTCTGGCCGATCAAGGAGTGATCCGACGGCTCACACGGGGGCTATACGACTACCCAAAGAAGAGCCCTCGCTTCGGATTTCTGTCGCCATCCACAGATGATATCGCCAAGGCAGTTGCCCGTAAGGACGGTCAGGTTCTGCAACCGTCGCCATCAATGGCCGCCAACCGGTTGGGCCTCTCAACTCAGGTGCCTTCCAAGCCTACCTACATGACCGACGGCCCTACGCGGACCAAAAAAGTTGGGCGGCAAGTCATCCAATTCCGGAACGCGTCCTCCAAGACGCTCGTCGGCGCAGGCCATAAGACTGGGATTGTCTTCCAGGCATTGCGTTATGTCGGCAAGGATCGTGTCGACAGCCAAATCGTCGACCAACTTGCTCGCACACTGGATGACAATGACCGGAAGCTTCTGGCAAAGCAAAGCAGGTATGTTCCTGCTTGGATGCACCCGATCGTACAACAGATTGTTGCGCACGCATAAGCATGGAGCAGTTCGCCAACGACACCCCAGAACTAAGAGACGAGGCCTTTCAAGAAACTGCAGCGCAGCTTGGAATGTCGAAGGCAATCATCGAAAAAGACTTCTGGGTCTGCTGGTCGCTCAAACAGCTCTTCGGATTGCCAGCCTTTGGCGAACAAATGATTTTTAAAGGCGGGACCTCCCTCTCCAAAGCCTATGGCGTCATCCACCGGTTCTCTGAAGATGTGGACCTCTCGCTCGATCGAGAACAGCTTGGTTTTGTCGGTGATCGTGACCCAGAAAGCCCTGATCTATCAGGCAAGAAGCAAAAGAAATTGCTTCAGGAATTGCAGCGGTTGGCTGAAGAGGCCGTTGGTGGCCGACTGTTGGCTGAGATCCAAACAGCGTTTGACGCCAGCCTGGAGCAGGAGTTCACGGTATCAATCGACCCAAATGATGCGCAGACCATTCTCTTCGGATATCCCTCGACGGCTGAAAGTACTGCCGGGTACGTCCAACCAATTGTGCGTTTTGAATTTGGTGCGCGTGGCGTACAACTTCCAGCCGAGAAAATCCTTATTGCACTGAGCCTCCCCCTTTGAAGTGGTCCGCCCCTATAGTTAGGAAAGCGGAGGACCAAGTATGGCCATTAAGAGACCCAAGCCGGAAGAGATTGTCGTGAAGTTACGGCAGGTTGAAGTTCTGATGGGACAAGGCATGCCCCGGATTGATGCGATCCGACAGATCAGCGTGACTGAACAAACCTATTACCGTTGGAAGAAGAATGGAGACATTGAGAGCGCCATTGGTCCGAGCGACAATGGCGACGGGCGGAATGGGCACGGAACAACTCAAGGAACTGAAGCGGCTACAGAAAGAGAACGAGCATCTGCGTCGCGCGGTTTCTGATCTGACATTAGATAAGTTGATCCTGAAGGAAGCCGCATCGGGAGTGATGGCCGTCTGGGAATTGATCTGGCGGATCAATTCAGGACTGAACGGGCGGAGCCCCTGAGCCCCTCGCGTAGGCGGGCCTGCATCGACCATGTTCGTAGTCAGTTCAAGGTTTCTGAACGACGGGTTTGTCGCGTTCTGGGCCAGCACCGATCCACACAACGCCGATTACCACGTGGACGCGCTGACGAAGAACGCTTGGTCGAGGATATGATCGAGCTGACGCGCCAGTTTGGTCGATATGGCTACCGTCGAGTCGCTGCTCTGTTGAGAGACGCAGGCTGGCAAGTGAACGACAAACGCGTCGAACGGCTTTGGCGACGTGAGGGGCTTAAAGTGCCAATGAAACAATCAAAGAAAGGGCGGCTCTGGCTGAATGACGGATCATGTGTCCGCCTACGTCCTGAGTATCGTAATCACGTCTGGTCGTATGACCCTCGCCATTGTCGCTCGGACCAATGGCGCTCTCAATGGCTCGATACACCACAGAACAGACGACGGCAGAGCCTTTAGGACGCTCAACATCTTGGATGAACACAGCCGGGAATGCCTGGCGATCCGGGTGAAGCGGAAGTTGAATTCGACGGAAGTAATCGACGCTCTTACGGATCTATTCATCCTACGAGGCTTGCCTGCCTACATCAGGTCGGACAATGGCCCAGAGTTCATCGCTGAGGCCGTCAGGGACTGGATCAAGGCGGTTGGGGCAAGGACTGCCTACATCGAGCCCGGGTCACCCTGGGAGAACGGATATTGTGAGAGCTTCAACGGGCGGATGCGCGACGAGTTGCTGAACGGCGAAATCTTCTACTCGCTACGTGAAGCCCAAATCATCATTGAAAGATGGAGGAGCCATTACAACACCAAACGACCCCATAGTGCATTGGGCTACCGCCCACCTGCGCCACAGGCCATCGTTCCGATGGACCAAAGGCCAATCATGCACTAACTTTCAAGTTGGACCACTCAAGTGGGGCTGCTCACAAGACCTCACAGTTTCGCGGCACACTGCACCAAGGTCGGTTATGCGCAGTTTACGGAGCTTGCAAACTCCTGCCATCATCCTAACATCAGTGTTTAGCAGTCTGCGCTGCGACATGAAATGCGGGCAATTCTAGACATATGCAGCAAGATTGCGGGCCAAAGGTCGGCTGTCAGAAGCAGGTCACTTTGTAAACTTGTGTGAAACAGTCCGCTTCATAGGTCCGCTCATCATCGAGCGAGGAACACCGCTACAGGAAAAGCCATCGTTGCTCCCTCCATACAACAAAACATTGCCTAACTATTGAAAAGACCGCGGCAGCTCTGAACACAGCGCATTTCCTGCAATGCTCCTAAGTTGAAACGTGGCAAGCACTGGCTCCGCTTCTTTGGATTTTTTTAAGGCCATGACGTCTATAACGAAGTGTTGTCGATAGGAGTTTAACAATGTCCCTCAGAGCGCGGATCATTTTTTCGCTGATAGTCAGTTCTTTTTTCGCCATTCTTATCGTCACGATTCCTTTGTTCCTCGGACTTGAGAAAGTTTCGGATGAAGGCACGCGCCGTGAACTGAATCAGTTCGAATCGCGCGTACATTCAGAAATAGAAGGACGTATGCAGCTTGCGCTGACTGCCGCGCAGACCGTTGCCTCTGTGTCAGATGCACAGCGTGCCCTTGCTGAGCAGGACCGGGAAGCACTCGACAGGCTTTTCGCTAGCGACTTTAAAAGTTTGGCTGCAGAAGCTGGCATTGCTCAATTCCAGTTTCACACCCCCGAAGCGGCCTCAGCCTTTCGGGTACACAAACCAGAAAAATTTGGCGATGACCTCTCTGGTTTCCGGCACTCTGTTGTGGCCGCGAACAAGGCACAGGCACCGGTTTCCGGACTTGAGCGAGGCCGGGCAGGCATCGGAATCCGGGGGATCAGCCCTGTTAGCCACAACGGTGCGCATGTAGGCACGGTTGAAATTGGTCTCAAGTTCAACGCTGATCTGATTGAAAGCCTGACCGAAGGCGGAGACAGTCGTTTGGAAGTCTACCTGCTGCCGGACGGTGATGTCAGTTCCTTTTCAGCAAACGATCAGGAGATCACGCGCCTGACCGGCAACTATGACGGGCCTGCCCTTCTTAATGCAGATGCGATTGCCAGTGCTTTGAACGGCATTTCCGGCCAGTGGACAAATTACGAAATTGACGGCTATGCCTATGCTGGCAGCCCCTTTGAAATACTTGATTTTTCCGGAAATGTGGTTGCTGTCGGCAATGCCCTTGTGCCTCTTAAAACAATCGCAGCAATTACCAGCGGCATACGCAAAACCGGGATAGCGGCAGCGGTTGCAGCTATGGTTCTTGCGGGTGGCCTGGCCTTCCTTCTGGGCCGTTGGCTCAGCGGTCAGCTGAACCTCATTGGCACCCGCATGATTTCCTTATCAGAAGGTGAGCTTGAAATCGATCTGAAGGAGCTGCCGGAGAAAGGTGAAATCGGTGACATGGCCCGTAGTTTGGGCGTATTCCGCGACGCGTTGACAAGTCAGCGCGAATTGGAAGAGACACAGAAGGAAAAAACCAAAGATCAGGCACGTGTTGTAACTACCCTGGGCGAGCGGCTGGCCAATCTGTCGGACGGAGACCTGACAGCATCCATCCCGGATCGTTTTCCAAAGGACTACGAACAACTACGGCTTGATTTCAACCGAACAGTTGAGCACCTCAACCAGACCGTCTCAAAGGTGGTTGAATCCGCCTCGAGCATCCGCAATGGCGCGGCTGAAATCAGCCAATCCTCGGATGATCTGTCACATCGAACCGAAAGTCAGGCCGCCACACTGGAAGAAACTGCCGCGGCCCTGGATGAGCTGACTGCCAGCGTCAAATCCGCAGCAGAAGGGGCCCGGAGCGTCGAAAACATCGTGGATGAGGCTAAGCAGGAAGCAAAAACCAGCGGCGACGTGGTGCAAAGCGCGGTTTCGGCCATGACCGAAATAGAACAGTCCTCCAGCCATATTGCCCAAATTATCAGCGTCATCGACGACATTGCCTTTCAGACCAACCTGCTGGCGCTCAACGCCGGGGTGGAGGCCGCCCGAGCAGGCGAAGCGGGTCGCGGCTTTGCCGTGGTCGCTTCTGAAGTGCGCGCCCTGGCGCAACGGTCCTCGGATGCGGCGATGGAGATCAAGACGCTGATCAGTGATAGTTCCATGCAAGTGGAACGCGGTGTTGATTTGGTCGGCAAGGCCGGCGGGGCGCTGCAAAATATCGTTGACCGGGTCAATAATATCTCGAAACTGGTGACAGACATTGCTGAGGGCGCCGTGGAGCAGTCCACAGGGCTGGGTGAGATCAACACTGGCGTGGTGCAGCTTGACAAGGTGACTCAGCAGAACGCGGCTATGGTCGAAGAGGCCACCGCTGCGGGCCACATGCTGAACAGCGATGCAACCAAGCTGGCGCAGTTGGTTTCTCACTTCAAGATTTCGATCAGTGAGAGCCCGACACCGATGCGGGTGTCTCACGCACCCGCCGCGCCCGCACCGGTCGCTTTGGAAGGTCAAGATTGGGATCTGGCTGAAAACACGTCAGTACCTATGAAAGCCAGTGCGCATGGCAACGCTGCACCAGACAAGTGGGAGGACTTCTAGTCCGCTGGCCAACTGTCGCGATGGCACACTCTAGGCGCAACACCGTAACAGTTGGCCCCAGAACCGACCGCGACTGGTCAACGCGATGAGCCATCGCACGATCCAAGTGCATTCCGAGATGCCGCGCGCCGGACACGGGTAAAGTAATGGCCGCCAATATGCGCTCTATGTTTTTCCTGCGCCTGCAGCCAGGGGCCTTTATCCTCGCCTCCGCGTCAAAGGGTATGTCTGGATTGGGCTGAGAACAGCCTTCCCCACCTCAAAACCTAACAACAGCCCCGATCACAAAAGCCTGGGGCTTTCAGGATCTCGATAACATGAGCAAGTATGCTTTTGGCACAACTACGCCCGCGCACCTCCGCAGTTAAAGCAGTTGACCTGCCCCCAGCTGGTCCCTCATTCATAACGAGAGTTTGCGGGTCTGGCCTTCATATTCCTGGTCTTTGGTTTGGGCAAGCGCGTCGGGCGCGGAGCCCTCAAATTGCTCAAGCGAGCGACGCGCTTCGGCGGGTGTCTGGTTTCCGAGCGATGAGTGCGGCCTGACGTGGTTGTAGTCGTATCGCCAGAGCGCAAGCTTGCGCCGGGCATCGCCCAGGCTGTCGAACATCTCTTCGTTCAGAAGTTCATCACGCAGGCTGCCGTTGAATGACCCGATGAAGGCATTCTGCTGGGGTTTGCAGGGGTCGATGTAGTGCCACTCCACATCGTTGTCGTTCGCCCAGTGTCGTCAGTTCTTTCCCAGCAAGTCCTTCAGAACCACATTATCCAACATCGTGTCCGCCAGCAGGCGTTTGAGCTTGGCGTTCTCGTCCGCCAGCGGCCTCAGCTTGGCCGCGTCAGACACCTCCATGCCGCCAGACTTAGATTTGGACTTGTAGAACGTACCCTGACTGAGGCCGTGCTTGCGGCACACCTCCGCCGTTGGCATCCCGGCTTCCTGTTCTTTGATCATCCCAATGATCTGGGCTTGTGTGAAACGGCTCTTTCGCATTCGTTTGCTCCTTTGAAAAGTTGAGCAAACTCTACATCAAAGTGCGGGACGTTTCGGGGGCAGGTCAAAGAATAGATGCCCCCCCTGATAGCTGTCACCGCAATCCCAATCATTCCGTCGTATGTTGATGAAACCTCCTTTTCGAAGCCCGTGGCGACCTTCATTGCTAGAATGGATTTATTCTGGCCCGTCCCAACACCAGCAGAGGCAGCTGTTGAAAACCCAGGGTTAGAAATGAACGGATCAGTGATCCTACCATAAAAGTTATAGGTCGCCACGAACAGCAAATCCCCTGCCTTATGTCCAAGGGACGAAATATCAAAGCTGTAGGCTGTGGGGTCATTATAGGTGGTAACGTAACCCAAGCCCGCCAAAATGCTCGCTAAGGTCAGCGCGGCCATGGCAATGGGCAGGATACTCTCGCTCATCGGGCAGCTCGGATCAGTCTGGCGGTTTCAAAAACGATGGCGACAGCCAAAAGTGCGAGGCCCAGTGGCAAAACGGCTTTGATCAGCCAAAGATCATTCAAACCGCCATTGCGCGACCCCTCATCCGAGTTCCACGCTCGCATCATAAAGTCCCAAGACGCTGGCAACGCGAGGGTCAAAAACGGCGCGGCGAAAATCAGATTGCCAACCACGTTGATCCGCGCACGTGTCCGCTCAGACCGATTTTGATAGATGAAGTCAACACGCACTTGGCTGTCTGCCAGCCAAACAATGCCCGCTGGAATCAGTCCGGCGATCAACAGAAGATGCCATTGCAGGTCCAGCAGAGAGTTTAGCGAAACAGCCTTACCGATCAGCGCTAGATCGGATGCAAAGCTGGCCAATGGGTTCACATCAAAGGCGCTGCAGACGACCTGCAAAACAATCGCAGCCATCTCCGCCCTTGGTGGCGATCAACACAAACAGCCCAAACCAGACATTTCCTGCTATGAACATCGCTGCACCTCAAATACCCCAAACCAGACATTCCTACATTTTTAGAAGCCCACGTCGCCAAGTGAGCAAGAAGAGTGTCAAAATTTCAGTAGCTTTCAAATTCTGTCTTATTGATCCATGACGCTCCTTAAAGCGTAACACTCCAAACGAGTTTTGGAGACCAAACATGAAGAAGTTCACCTTACCGCTCAGCATCATCACGACTGTGGCGCTTGCAGGCCCTGCAACAGCAGATTTGCAAGTCGAGTTTATCGAAGGTGCGCCGAAAGATCGTTTCGTAATAACAAACGTTGGTGATTGCGCGTTGGGCGCAGGGCAATTTGAGATTGATTTTGTCAATTCGAGTGCAGGTTTGATCTTTGATGTCACGAACGAAGGTCCAGGAGTTGAGGTCTTTCAACCTTTCGAAGTTACATCAGGCGCGGAATATTTAATGGCACAGCCGTCGGTCACAGATGGTGATCAGCGCGCAGTGTTGGACATGTCCGGCCTCGGTGTGAGTGAGACAATCGCCTTCACGATCGATGTTGACGATACAATTGGCACCCGTGCGATCACGGTCGCCGATAGCGAAATCAGCGGAACGACGGTTTCGTTGTATGCGGGCGGAAGCACCTATTCTGCGGTGATGGACACCGAGGCACAGGTGCTGCTATCCACGCCAAACTGCGACGCTCAGCGGATCATCAGTAGATGAAACTTCGCCTTATCCTCGGCGATCAGCTGAGCCTTTCGACGTCAAGCCTGTCAGATGTCACAAGCGATGATTTGATCTTAATGTGCGAGGTTCGGCAAGAAGCAACCTATGTGAAACACCACAAAAAGAAGATCGCATTTGTGTTCAGCGCGATGCGTCATTTCGCTCGTGAACTTAGGGATCGAGGGCTGCAGGTTCGCTATGTGGCCTATGACGATCCGAACAACAGCGGGTCGCTGCTAGGTGAAATCAAAAAGGCCATGAGCCTTCATCAATGTGATGAGTTGGTCCTTACAAAACCCGGTGAGCATCGATTGCTAAGCGAATTCGATGTTCTGGCTGATGATCTGTCTGTGCCCGTTGTGATGCGCGATGATGATCGGTTCTTGTGTTCGACAGACGATTTTGCCCGTTGGGCCGATGGCCGCAAACAATTGCGGATGGAATACTTTTACCGCGAAATGCGGCGCAAATACTCAGTCTTGATGGATGCTGATGGACCGATTGGCCGCCAATGGAATTATGATGCAGAGAACAGGAAACCGCCGGCGAATGGTCTGGATGTTCCAGAGACATACAAGTCTGATCCGGACGAGATCACACAAGATGTTATGGCCCTTGTCGAAACATACTTTCCGGACCATTTCGGTGATCTGTTTCCCTTTCATTTTGCTGCAACCCGCGATCAAGCTTTAGCGGCCCTTGATGAATTTATCGCCCGACGTTTGCGCCTGTTCGGTGACTATCAAGACGCAATGATCCAAGGCGAGCCTTGGATGTATCACAGCCATATTGCGCTTTACCTGAACTGCGGTCTTTTGAACCCGCTGGAGTGTATTTCGCGCGCCGAGGCCGCCTACCATGATGGGACTGCCCCGCTAAACGCGGTCGAAGGATTTATTCGCCAGATCCTTGGCTGGCGTGAATATGTACGCGGGATTTATTGGCTGAAAATGCCGGACTACAAGGCCGCGAATTTCCTTGAAGCAGAACGCGCGCTTCCAGAGTTCTATTGGACCGGCGACACGATGATGAACTGCATGCGGCAGTGCATCACGGAAACCAAACAGAATGCTTATGCACATCATATTCAACGCCTCATGGTGCTCGGGAATTTCGCGCTCTTGGCGGGTTTAGATCCTGATGAGGTCAACGAATGGTATCTAATGGTTTACGCTGACGCCTATGAATGGGTTGAACTGCCAAATGTCTCCGGCATGATCCTGTTTGCCGATGGGGGGCTGCTTGCCTCGAAACCGTATGCAGCCAGCGGCAGCTACATTAACAAAATGTCCAACTATTGTAGGTCGTGCAAATATAAGCCAACGGTTAAGAATGGGCCAAAGGCATGCCCGTTCAATTACCTTTATTGGGACTTCGTGGCGCGCAATGATGGTAAACTACGTGGTAATCCGCGCATGGGCTTCATGTATAAGAGCCTTGATCGGATGAACGGCGAAAAACGCCAAGCGATACAAGACGACAGCCGGCAGTTTTTCAATGCGTTGCAAGCCAATGAAAAAGTCTGACCTGCCGCAAAAAAACTGCATGACCTGCGGGCGGCCATTCGTCTGGCGAAGGAAATGGGCAAAGGTCTGGGACGAGGTCAAATATTGCTCTGAGCGCTGCCGCCGCGCGCGGGGTTCCTCCCATGCGCAAACCATCAAGGATGAATCGATATGACGATCACTGAAGATTTGTTTGCCGATCTCCCCGACCATCCAGAGACTGTTGCGTTTGAACCAACAAGACATCTCGGCCTTACACGATTAGGAAACTTCGCATCGCGGACTGCAGCCCACTACGCAGCAAATCGCAACTATGACCTCGGCCCAGCCCAGCGTAGCACGGTCTCTGCACTATCACCTTGGATACGGCATCGGCTGATCACCGAAGAAGAGGTGCTGGTGCATACGCTTGCGCGCCACAGCCCAGATGCTGCAATGAAATTCATCCAAGAGGTGTTTTGGCGCGGATATTTCAAAGGCTGGATGCAACAACATCCTAGCGTTTGGGAGAGCTACCAAAGTGGCCTTCTAGTTGCGCAAAATGGATTAGAACGCAACGTTCATCACAACACGGATTACCAAAGCGCCATTGGCGGGCGCACGGGAATAGCGTGCTTTGACCATTGGTGTCTTGAGTTGAAAGAAACCGGATATCTGCACAATCACGCACGTATGTGGTTTGCTTCGATCTGGATTTTCACGTTGCGTTTGCCGTGGGAATTGGGCGCGCATTTCTTCCTGACACATTTGATTGACGGCGATCCGGCGTCCAATACGCTGAGCTGGCGCTGGGTCGGCGGGCTTCACACCAAAGGCAAGACGTATCTGGCGCGGCCATCCAACATAGCCAAATACACGCGAGGTGCTTTTGAACCAATCGGTCAGTTGGCCCAAACTGCAGAGCCGTTGACTGAGAACGATATCCATCCGTTCGTTCCCTTCGCACTAACGCAATCACCCATTCAAAAGGATTTCCTACTTTTGGTAACCGAGGAAGATTGCCAGCCAGAAACCTTCATATCTGGAACGCCGAAAGATGTTGTTGGGTTGGTATCCCCGCACGAAACGGATCAAGGCGCAAAGCCCGCCACCTTCAAAAAAGGTGCCGTGGCAGATGCGGTGTTACGGCTTGGCGGGCAGGAGAATGTTACCGTTACATACGATTGGACGTCCGCGATTATCACAGCCGCAGAGCAGGCTGGCACGTCTCAGGTGTTAACGGCATTTGCGCCAGTTGGACCCATCGCAACGAAACTGGCAAACCTGCAAAATGCTTTGACACAGGAGGGTATTACCCTCCACCAGCAACAGCGCCCCTATGATGCGATCACGTGGCCCCATGCGACGAAGGGCTTCTTTAAGCTTAAGAAAATGATCCCGTCCATTTTATCAGACCTTGGAGTCTCCGATGCCCAAACATTCTAACTTCACCGAACTGTCCCCAGATCACATCAGTGGAGTGATTGAAATGGCGCTGTCAGACCACACAAGCTTTGCCGACATCCAAACCGAATACGGAATCAGTGACAGCCAAGTGAAAACTCTGATGCGACGTGAGTTGAAAAGCAGCAGCTACAAAGCATGGCGCAAGCGCGTTCGGTCTTTTGGGGATCGCAGAGAAGTTTACAAGTAGGATCTGCTTGATGTCACAACCTCCCTGCATTGTTTGGTTCAAACGAGATCTGCGCGTCCGAGATCACGCGCCGTTGTTGGCGGCATCACACTTAAATCGCCCGGTAGTCCCTCTTTACATCGTTGAACCTGAATACTGGCAGCAACCCTTCGCATCACGGCGACACTGGCACTTCATCCACGACTGCCTCGTTGACCTGAACAAACGTCTGACTGAGCTTGGGCAACCGCTTATCATAAAGGTAGGCGAAGCGGTTGAGGTCATCGACAGCCTGCAGCGCACGCATGGTATCACTGATATCTTTGCCCATGAGGAAACGGGTAACGGATGGACGTATGCACGTGATCTTTCCGTGTCACGGCTTTGTGCAGATCGAAAACTCACGCTGCATGAATTTCCATCCAACGGCGTTGTACGTCGATTGCGTAGCCGCGATGATTGGTCGAGTATCAGAAACACCCGCATGGCCGAAGATATACTGCCAAAATTCAAAGGGCTTATATCGGTGTCGATAAACACGGATGCTTTACCTGAAAAGGAGTGTCAATTATTTGGCGCGCCCCTTGTCGGGAGGGTCCAAAAGGGTGGGAGAGAGGCGGCTGTTGCAGATCTACGCAGTTTCCTAATGCTACGTTCACAACGATACCTGTCCCATATCTCGGCACCAGGCGCGTCTGAAATCAACTGCTCGCGGCTCTCAGCGCATCTCGCTTGGGGAACTTTGTCTGTACGCGAAGTCGTGCAATCGCTTGCGAAACGCCGCGCTCAGTTGTCACCGTTAGAAAAAAAGAACTTTGGCCGTAACTTGAGCGCCTTTGGTTCGCGTCTGGCGTGGAGATGTCATTTCGTTCAGAAAATCGAAGACCAGCCAGAGATTGAAACAAAATGTATGCACGCAGCCTTCGAAGGTCTACGCGAGAACGAGCACAACGAAGCGTATTTTGAAGCGTGGGCATCCGGACAAACCGGATACCCGTTCATCGATGCTTGTATGCGTAACCTTATAAGCGAAGGTTGGATCACCTTTCGAATGCGTGCGATGTTGGTGAGCTTTGCAAGCTATCAGTTATGGCTCGATTGGCGCATGACAGGGCATCATTTAGCGAAGGTATTTACCGACTATGAACCCGGAATTCATTACAGCCAGCTTCAAATGCAATCTGGTGTGACCGGTATAAACGCAATGCGTGTGTACAACCCTGTCAAACAATCGAAAGAGCATGACCCTTCAGGCGCGTTTATCCGAAAATGGGTTCCCGAACTCAAAGCCGTGCCAAACGAATTCATCCACACGCCATGGACTTGGGAGCGCACATTGATTGATGATCTAGAGTTTAAGGTAGGGCGCGATTACCCTGAACGTATTGTTGATCATGAAGTTGCAGCGAGAGCTGCTAAAAAACGAATTTCAGAAGTGCGCAATGGACGCAATTTTCGAGCATCAGCCAACGCAGTTTACCAAAAACTAGGAAGCCGAAAACGTTCTCCCATGCAGGCAACCCGCAAGAAAAAAGAAGACACAAGGCAGTTACCATTGTTTTAAACGATGCTCAGCGCGCGGCTCAGATTATTTCACAGAGTCGCAAAGTATGTTTGGTTTCCGCTCGAAGCGACCATGGCGGCATCGGGTCTCTACAAGTCCCAGAAGGACGGGCATCTCAAATGGCTAAGTTAAACTGACTCTTGCAATGACAATGTCCGCTTTTGCATGACCCTTCTGAAGTCTTCGCCAATGCAGCGAAGGTCTGCTTCCCGCCCATCCTGTTGAAAAACTACGTGTTGCAGACGCAGAAAGTAGCGGTTCCAATAGAGCACGAGCGCCTTTCAGATCACGCTTTGCGCGTTTGCTGCGGTGCAGGAAAGATTTTGGCGAATTTGCGGAGGTTTTGGGCGGTTGCGGCGAGTAGAAATTCGTCATTTGCGCCGCATGGGCCACGTAATCGGAGCCGCCCCAGCCCGAGGATGCGTTTGAGATGAGCGAAGAGCATTTCGACCATCTTTCGCAAACGCATGGAGATGGCATATTGCTTGGTCTTTGCGATGTCGCGGGCAACCTGTCTGGCATCTTCATGTTCTTCGCGGGTGACCTTACGCGCATCTGCTTTCGGGCAGCACTTCACCTTTGAATTCCGCGCCTCGCAGCCGTTGACCTCTCCATTTATTGCGCCCAAACGAAGGTTCGCCATCCATCCACTACTGGACCTCTGCAAATGAATTCGTGGGTCCTTCTGGCGCCCTGCAGCGTGGGTATATTCGCACCCCGGTGTTTTGGGCGGTGGGGAGTTTCCGAGGGGTGGCTTTTTGGATTGGGGTTGTTGTTATGTCAGAGGACAAAAAGCCACCAGTCCCAGAGTTGCCACCGCTGGCTGGTGAGGAACGGGCGCTGGTGGCGAAATATCCGATGCCAAAAGGTGTCCCGGATGCCGAGGTGAACAAGAACCTGCTGGGTGCTGCGCTGGATGTATCCACCACCACCATAGACAAGTGGCTGGTGCTGCCAGAGGCCGAGCGCATCCCCTTTGTGGAGCGCGGCACCAATGGCCGCTCATATGTGTTTCGCCTGTCCGTCGCCTACGCCTGGCGGATGGCGCGCGATGCCCAGGAAGCCGCCACCCGGCAACATGCCGAGGACGCCACGGCGCAATTGCGCATGGAATTTCTTGGCGGATCTATCCAAGATCTTAGCCGCGCAGCGCTGTCGCCTAAGGAACAGGAACAAGGCCGCCACCCGCCGCAAGATGAACGCGAGCAGCCATTGGACGTTTTGAGACGCGAAGCACAAATCAACATTGAACGATGACAGCCCTATACCACACCCAAAGATCACATACTGCTACCGTCCAAAGGCGCTATTTTTCAGGTTTTCCTATCGCCATATCGTAAACGACATCCTTAAACAGGGTGAGCTTATCAGACATTGAAAGGAGTTTTAGCATTTGCTTTTGCTGTGCTGCATTGCTGTTCATAATGGCGTCCTCTACAGCCTGCTGGAACTCACCAAGCATTGCTTGTTCCCGTGTGTTTTTCCCGATCTGCATCATCACCCGACTGTTCTCGCGTACCTTTGCGGTAATGGTCCGCGCGTAGCTCACCATGTCATCATCAGTCAGACCGTCACCGGAAAATATGTCGTTTAGACGCTCAATGATATGTGAGAGCAGCTCTTCCCGCTTGTCTTTCGCTTGGCCGCTGCCAAGGCCGCTACCTGGCTCCAGGCCCTCTGCGGCATCCGTAACAAGCTGAAGGTTTTGCTGTTTGATCTTTGAGAGCCGGTAATGGCTCAACGCTACATCCACCAAATCCAACTCGCCCTCGTCAATACTTGCTTCACGCAGGAGCGATCCGAGTTGCCGCGCGTACAAACTAAGCTTTTCAAGATCCTTGTCATCATAGTCTACAATTTGAGAGATGAATTCGTAGTACCGAACAAATGTCCCAAGGTCTTTTTTGAACAGCTCCAGCGCATCTTTTTCCTGCTTGCAGTCTTTCAGAACGCGGTCAGTATTTCCGATCAGGACCGCATCGCCACTTTTCTTTGCGCGTTCAAACATTTCCACCGCAGTCGCAAAAGCGTCACTCGCTGATTTGTATCGAGACGTCCAACGATCAATGGCCGGTTTGCAGATATTTGCGACAGCAGCATTGCTCAGAGTTTGCTTTAGGAAGGCTTCACAGAACCTCTCGACCTCTGCCCATGTAAAAATGCCAAAGGCGCGGAGCTTTTCTGAGAGATCAAACACGAGATTGGGGTTTGAAACGTCCACCAATTTGGCTGTCTGAAAATACTCCTGAAACGCTGCTAAAACATCGTCAGGCTCGTTGAAGAAGTCGAGGACATAGGTCCCGCTGACTTCTTTGCCGGGGTATGTCCGGTTTAGACGCGACAGGGTTTGAACGCATTCCACTCCCGCCAATTTCTTGTCAACATACATGGCGCAAAGCTTGGGTTGATCAAACCCGGTCTGGAATTTATTGGCGACAATCATCACCTGGTAGTCGTCGCTATCAAAAGCCTTGCGCATATCCCGCCCTTTAAGGAGCGGATTCATGCTCGTTTCGGTGAACTTCTCCCCGATCATGCCCTCTGAGTTCGGATCACTTGGGCCGAACTCCACTTCTCCCGAAAAAGCCACCATCGCGTGCACCTTGGCATAGCCCTGTTCTGCAATGTATTTGTCAAACGCCAGCTTGTAACGTACCGCCTCTTTGCGGGAACTGGTGACCAGCATGGCCTTTGCCTGCCCCCCTAAAAGACCCATGACATTGTCTTTAAAGTGCTCAATGATCACCCGCACCTTTTGCGAGATGTTGTAGTCATGCAGGCGCACCCATTGGTTCAGCTTTACCTTGGCCTTTTTACTATCGACCTCTGAATCCGCCTCCTGCGCCTTGAGGGCCAGGTTATAGGCCACTTTGTAGCTGGTGTAGTTGCGCAGCACGTCCAGGATAAAGCCTTCCTCGATCGCCTGCCGCATCGAGTAGACATGATAGGCCTCGGGTTTGTTGCTACGTGAGGGCGCTTCATCCGGGTTCGGGACCCGCCCAAACAGCTCCAGCGTTTTAGTCTTTGGCGTCGCGGTAAAGGCAAAATAGCTGAGGTTGTTAGAAGCACGCTTTGCGGCGACGGCTGCATCCAGGATGTCTTCTGAACTCAGCTCCTCGTCATCGCCACGCGCCTCAATCATCAGCACCTCTTTCAGCTTCCGCGCGGTAGAGCCGGTCTGCGAGGAATGTGCCTCATCGGCAATGATCGCATAGCTGCGCTCTTTCAGGCTGGTGCTGTTCTCGATGGCCTTCAGCACATGCGGAAAGGTCTGGATGGTCACGATGATGATGGGTTGCGCCGCCTCCAGCGCATGCGCCAGCTTTTCCGATTTGGAGCCATCGCCCTCTTCGCGGTTGATGCGCCCGACCACGCCGTCCACATGCTCAAACTGATAGATCGTCTCTTGCAGCTGATCATCCAAAACCGTGCGGTCAGTCACGATAATCACCGATTCAAACACCTTTTTGCCGCCGTCATACAGCGACGACAGCTGATGCGCGGTCCAGGCGATGGAGTTTGATTTGCCCGACCCGGCGCTGTGCTGGATCAAATACTTGTTGCCCGGCCCTTCAACCCTACCTGCCTCGACCAGCTTTTCAACCACATCCCACTGATGATAGCGGGGAAAGATCATCGTCTCTTTCTTGTATCTGCGCCCTTCCCAGTCTTCCTTGTCCTCAATCTGCAAATGCATGAACCGCGCAAGGATGTTTAGCAGCGCATCAGGCTGCAGCACCTCTTGCCATAGATAGGCGGTGGCATAGCTGTTCACATCCTCGGGCACATCATTGCCCGCGCCGCCATCACTGGTGCCCTTGTTGAAGGGCAGAAAGTAGGTGTCGGGGCCAGCCAGCCGCGTGGTCATATAGACCTCATATTGGCTGACCGCAAAATGCACCAAGGCGCCGCGTTTGAAGGTCAGCAGCGGTTCCGGCTTCTTGGTTGCCGGGTCAATGGGCGGGCGGGTTTTCTTGTACTGGCTGATGGCGTTCTGAACTGATTGCTTGAACTCTGACTTCAGCTCCAGCGTCACCACCGGCAGGCCGTTGACAAACAGCACCAGATCAATGCGCCATTTCTTGGCCCGAGGCGCATCAAACGTGCCGGTCTCGGCCAGATGGGCGTCACTGGTATAGGGGCTATAGACCAGCTCAGGCACGATGCGTAGGCGGTTTTGGTGGTAGCGCGCCAGGGTGTCGGGGTTCAGGTCATGTTCGGGTTTGAACTGGCACAGCTTGAACTTTGCATTGCGGTCTTTCACCCCGTGGCGCAGCACGCCGAGAGTGCCAAAGGTGCGCAGCTGCGCGCCGGTGGCGTTTGGGTCTGCCTTGTCCAGCTGGCTGGCCACCCGCGCCAGCAGCTTGTCCTCTGGATCGCTGGGGTAGTTCTTGCAGTGCTTTTGCCACTCCGCGTCCTGGGTATCTTTGACAAAGCCGATCAGGTCTTCTGTATAGATCGCCAGGTCGCGGTTGTACCTGGCAGGGGAGCCAAGCTGCCAACCGCTGGCAACCATTTGTGCAATCATTTCGTTTTGAAAAACAACTTCGCGGGTGACGCCATGGGAAATGCTCATGCAAATTCGTCCTTTGAAATATCCGCGTTGCGGGCCGTGGCAGAGGCCGGAGGCTGCCAATCGCGCAGATCAATCTTGCCAGTGACAGCCGCTGAAATGAGGGCTGTGCGGCGTTCTTTTAGAAGAGACATTGCAGACTGGGCATTGGTGGTGAGAGAGCGAAATGTCTCAATCCGTTCCTCGATATAGGAAACAATTTCTCTTTGCTCAGAACTAGTGGGGGGGACAGGTACGGGCAACTTCTTAAGAATATCTGTGTTTAGGTTGATCTGTGTTGAGCCTCCTGTACTTTTTATTGAATCGCGGAAGAAACCTGTCAGAGTTGAGAGGTAATAATACGCAAAGACAGGATTAATAGTAAGATTCTCAAACCCTAGGACACCATCATTTGCATTTGCGTCGATTTGAAGTATTTTTGGCACTCCCAATGAAGCACCGCTATTCGACAATAACAGTGTTCCCTTTGCAAATATCCGACACTGATCGCTTCCTTTTCTGGTGAGGCAAGTATCAGTATTGTGAAGGTAAACGTCATTGTCTTTAGTAATTTCAGCTACGGTAACCCAAGGTGAATAACTGCCGTTAAACAGAGTTGGATCACCGGCTGGGCGCGGCGAGCCCCCACGAACAACTTCAGAAATATATCCAAACTGGCTAAGCTCCCAATGCTCCGGTACATCGCCGAGCCAGTCGATGCCAGAGGGGCGCAGCGGGGCGGTGGGGTCGAGGCCCTTGGTCACCGCATGGCTGATCACCGCTTGGCGCTTTTCCTCCAACAGCGCAATCAGGCGCTGCTGCTTGGCAATCAATCCATCAATCTTGGCCGTCTCATGATCCAAAAAAGCCGCGATTTGGGTCGCCTCAACTGATGACGGATAGGGGATTTTAAGTTGCCCAATAAACTCGCTGTTCGCTCGGGGCATTTTGGACCCATAGGTCGAGCTATCAACCTGATTGATGAAGTCAGCGGTTAGGGTGACGTAGTTCAAGAACTTAGGCTCAAGATACCGCGAAACCAACACAAGAAATTCAGACGAGCAGACCCCATCAAAATTTGCCCGCCAAGACTTGGCCAAATAGGGCCTGAGCTTTCCAAAAAGGACGTCACCATTACTAAAGGCAAGGGAAAGTCCGTCGACGTCTTGCTCTAATGTAGGAGTATGTTCACCGACCCAAGGAACAACATTTTCAAGCCCGACATAAGCATCAGAATTTTTTGCACTTCGCTTGTCGTTGCGAAAGTCAGCAGCGAGCTTGACCCGTAAAGTGCCCCACCTCTCTGGAATATCCCCCAACCACTCCACGCCAGAGGGCTTGTAGGCCGGATAGGGCCGATACTTCGCGTGTCCAGCCTCTGCCATCACACATGCACCTCTTGCAGCAGGGCCATGATCTCGGCGCTGACGGCGTCCAGTTCGGCGTCGATCTCGGCCAGATCGCGCGGCGGGGTGTAGGTGTAGAAATGCCGGTTGAACGGGATTTCATAGCCGACGATGCCAATGCCGCCATCAATCGCATCAACCTTGCCCGCGTCAATCCAGGCATCCGGCACATGCGGTGCGACCTCAGCCCCGAAATACGCCTCGTTCAGCGCATCCACAGGCTGCGACGGGTCCAGTGGCACATTCTCATTGTCGCGCAGATCGCCGTCAGGTTTGTATTCCACCACCTGGCCTGCCACCTCAAACAACCCATATAGCGGATTGGCGGCAGTGTTCTTATGGATCTTTTTGATGACCTTTATGGCCTTGGGGTTTTTCCAGCTAACCGCAGCGGTGATCTGTTTCTTGGCGATGGCATCCAGCGCCACGCCACTGGATTTGAGTGCCTTGTCAAACCCATTCATGTCGTCGTGCTGATCACTGCCGATCTTGGCCTGCACCGCACGGGCCTTTTGCAGGATGGCCAGCTGGTCGCGCCATGTCTTTGTGTCCAGAGCATCCTTGATCTGTTTTTCTTTCAGCTCTGGGAACTCGACCTTGATATGGCTGCGGATGTCACCCTCATGGGCGGTCAATACGCCATAATCCGTCCCCGCCTCATCCCAGCTGGTGCCGTAGGTTTCATAAATCCACTGGGTGATGGCAGCCAGTGGTTTTGGGGCAAAGCGCAAGCTGGAAATACGGTCGTCGTTGAACCGATAGCTTTCGCGCAAGGGCCGCTCAATCGTCAGGCGGCGATAGCCGAACTCATGCGTGTCAAAAAGTTTCGCGGCAAAGGTCTTGGGCGTCTCTGCCTTGGGTGTCGCGGCCTGTCTGCCGCGATTGCTTTTGGCATCGGCAGGCTTGTCCAGCGGTGCGGGTTCTACCGCCTCGAATGCACCAAAGCAGCGGGTGATGGTGGCAATGTCGCCCGCATCCATCCATTTGCGTTTGGACCCCAGTGATTTGCGCATCTTGCTGTACAGGTCGGTGCCATTGATCAGCTGCACCTTACCCTTGCGGGCCGGGTCTTTTTTGTTGGTCAGCACCCAGACATAGGTGGCGATGCCGGTGTTGTAGAACATATCGGTGGGCAGCGCGACAATGGCCTCCAGCAGGTCGGATTCCAGAATATGGCGGCGAATTTCGCTTTCACCCGACCCGGCACCGCCGGTGAACAGGGGCGACCCGTTGAGGATAATGCCAATGCGCCCGCCACCAGTATCGGTGTCGCGTAGTTTGGAGATGAGGTGCATGAGGAACAAAAGCGAGCCATCTGAGACGCGCGGCAGGCCGGGGCCAAAACGGCCATCAAACCCTTTGATCGCGTTTTCGTCCTTGATGTCCTTTTCGATCTTTTTCCAATCCACACCAAAGGGCGGGTTTGAGAGCATGTAGTCGAACTTGTCATTGACCAGCTGGTCTTGTGACAGGGTGTTGCCGAGTTTGATATTGGTGACGTCCTGGCCCTTGATCAGCATGTCAGCCTTGCAGATGGCATAGCTTTCAGGGTTCAGCTCTTGCCCAAAGGCCCGCATCACCGCGCCGGGGTTGAGTTGCAGGACGTATTCCATACCCGCAGAAAGAAAGCCGCCGGTCCCCGCCGTCGGGTCGTAAATTGTACGGATGACCCCGTCTTGGGTCAGCGCCTCATCGTCCTCCATGAAAACGAGCGAGGTCGTCAGATCAACAATATCGCGCGGCGTGAAGTGTTCCCCTGCAGTTTCATTTGAGCCTTCAGCAAAACGGCGGATGAGCTCTTCAAATACCAACCCCATGTCATGGTTGGACACCACCTCAGGGCGCAGGTCAGCGCCCTTTACCTGTTGCACCGCCTTGTACAAAAGGTTTGCGTCACTCAACTGAGCGATGAACTCGCCAAATTTGAAGTGTTCAAAGATTTCACGTGCGTCTTTGGAGAAGCTCTGGATGTAGCTTTCAAGGTTATCCTTGATGCCACCGGCGCCGAGCGTCGAGAGATCCATTTTGGATGTGTTGTAGAACGACAGATTGGAGGCTCGCAGCAAAAGCTTTTCTTTTGCCTCTTCCGGCAGACCCAAATTTTCAATGCGAGCCAACTCAGCCAAAACATCGCTTTTATGCGCCTTGAAAACACATTCCAGACGACGAAGAAGCGTAAACGGGAGGATGATGCGCCCGTACTGGCTTTGCTTGAAGTCACCGCGCAGCAAGTCTGCAAGGGACCAACTGTAGGAGGCGAGATTATTCGTTGATTGGGTCAAATGGAACTTCCAGAAATCAGATATGTCGAGTTGCCTGAACACTAGCTACGGCTTCTGGGCTTGTACAGAAGACAACCGGTCGGAGAACTGGCAAGAGAAAACCTCGACTGAAAAGATCGAGCGCCACCAGGCTAAAAGGCTACCGCCCGCATCACAAAGGGTTAGCGCCTTTCAAGATCTGTGCCACAGAAGCCAGCGTGCCACTGGCACACCTTACCGATGTCATCCAAGGCGTCGTTTTCGTCAGCGGCACCAAGCCATCAAAGCCAGATCAAGCCGCCGTATGAAAATCCTCAAACACCAGATTTGACAATAGCTCTTTTCGTATGACTACAGCCCCTCAGAACAGGCTACTCTCCGTCCCAAGTTGGATGTCTGAAAGAACGGCGCTGCCCCTCAAACAACTGCGTGCTATCGCACCATTCGATGGAAACGCGCAGCACCTTCCTCACGCTGGGCCGGGCGGGATGGCCAGTCCATGGCAACATCAGCAGAACCGGTCATCACATTTGCCACACGCCCCGGCTGAAGTGTTCCTGGCTCACAAAGATTGAAAAATCGGCTGGTGAGATGTGGCTCGACGACGGGGCCCAGCCTGCGAACGAAGGTTACCACCTACGCGATCACGGTAACGGGTGCTCCAAAAAAGAACCCTGTGACCTCGCGCCCGACACCGGATGGAATAGAACGAGGAGCCTCCTTAACTTAAGCGACCAAACTTGGATTGCAGCGTGATCAAGGGAGCGCCAGTGTCGCCATACGCCTTGTTCCGTTCAGTGATACTTGGCCGGAATACTAACATGAAACTGACAAGAGTATCGCCGAAGAACGTTTTTGCCGCTGCTACATCGCACAACTCTGCCTCAATGCAGAGACTCAACCGCGTGAAGAAATAGACGACCTCTTCGAAATTAGCGAGTTGCTCGGGTTCACTCAAAACCGCACGAGACACGTTCTCGCGCAGCCGGTTATAGGCCTGTCTGTCCGTCCGGGCCGCGTTCCTATCCTCGTCCGAAACACTTGTCTTAATCATTTCTTCCAATGCCGCAGAGAGATTGCGAAAGGCTCGGCGGGCGCCGCGCTGTTCCCAGACATCAATCATCTTCATCGTTTCTTTGGCCTGTGCCAGGTGGCCGCGTTGACGATATTCCATCACGCCGAGAAGAATAGTAAAAACGGCTGCGAAGCTGATGCCAGTGTTCAGCAGTCGCTTTAATCGTTTCGAAACCGTGCCATCGTCGAGGTATCTATTCATTGGCACTGCTCAAAAAGATCAAACTGTGCTTGTGGATCAAGCGGGTCTTCATAGTTTTCCAACAAGTGGTGAAGACATTGCAAATAGATGGCATCTAGGATGTAAACTGACTTAGGGGGCGGTGACTGTCCGGTCAGTGATGGCATAACCAAAAGTCCTGTGCGTTCCTGGTCAAGAGCTCCATCGCCACATTGGGCCAAATCAATCTTTACCCGACCATTCTTGGATGCGACCGACTCGGATAACTTACTGTCGAAAATTTGTGCAAAGCAGCTCGCATATTCTGAATTGAGCGAAATTACCTCATCGCAGACTCGACATTGTGCGAAGGCCGAAGACATTGAACTGCTGAAAGCAAAAGCCGCCGCTGCTAAAACTCTAAAATAGCCCATGTTCACCTACCAATAGATTTCTCGATAACCAAGGAGTCTGCTCCGCCTGACGATGTGCCATTACCTCCTCTTTGACCCCACGATAGAGTTCAATGATCTCAAGGATGCCGTTTTTATTTTCGTCATAAATGTTGCGCTTGATTGACAGAACCTCAAGCACGGCCGACGTAAAATAGCCGCCCCCTACACTAGCACTTTCACCCGAAAATTGCCGCCCCTTTGCAGCAGAGAGAATCGTCAACCCGCCATCCGAATTCTGGGTCAGCCTTTCTACTGCAGAGTCGTTAGTAGAAAACGCATTGGTTTGCGCCGCACCAGCATGACAAGCATCCAGAAACACCGTTACCCTGAGCTTTGATCCATTCAGCACATCTGCGATTTTGCTCCATGCTAATGCGGTGCCTGCGAGGTCATCAAGCCGCGTTGAAGACAACCCCATATAGAAGTTTCCGTCCGAATCCTGCAACCCGTGACCGGCAAAGAACATCACTAGATTGTCGCCTTCAGTCGCGTTGGAAACGATTGTCTTAAGATGAGCCAAGATCGCTTCTTTATCCGCACGCCGATCGACCAAAATTTCGTTATTTATCAAATTCAGTGTGCGCCCATTCAGCTCTGACAGCCCCTCAGACAGGCGCAACGCGTCGACTTTTGCATAATTTAACCCCACGAGTTGTGGGTCGCTATAAAAATCAACGCCGACACCAAAGAAATGCGTGTTTACGAGCCCCATTGGATCGGGCCCAAGATCAACACTACTCGGCAAGCTGACCAAACCACGTTCATCTTCGGCAATCAGGGTCACCCAGCGGGTGCCCTTTCGACGTGTGGCCTTCAGATTGATCAGGGTGTTGCCAGCTGGCGCAAAACTGTCCGTCAAAAGCCCATCCTGAAATAGTCGTACTGTCTGCAGAGTATTTTTTGAGTTGGTAAGTGCTAAACCGAGGATCTGATCTCCACTGACCGACAAACGGGTTTCTAGATTCGGTGGAACACCCAGTACACCCGTAGTCGGGTCGAGCGCTGATTGGGACAAAACCCGCTGCATCAGCTTTGGTACCTGAAGTGCACCGCCAAATTGCTGAAAACTGTATTGCCCCGGCTGTCCGGGAAACCGAAGCTCGACAAAAGCTGCACCTTCTTCAGTCGCATCATATCGGAAGTCAGGAAGCCAAGCGACAAGTTCGTCATCCAGATACCGCCCTTCTATAATAGCGGCCTGGTCAGACAGTCGGTAGACAGTGAAACTGCCATCGGTGTTCATTTGGAACAAATGCCGTAATTCGTTATCCACAAAGACGTCATCCATCAAAGCCCCTCTGCGAGCATACTCAAGCTGCATCAGAAATTTTCTGGTCGCGAGGTCATAGACGGTGACCGCCCCTTCGCCCGGTGCATAAGTAACCATCAGGCGTTGGGCAAAGAGCTTGACCTTGAAACCCTTGTCTATCAGGCTTGACGCGCGCGAGCCGCCGAAGCTGCCTCCGGTTTCCACCGCATAGCTGCCAAATGTAGAACCGGGTGCACTACTATCATAGATCGACATGGTCGTGTTATGCAGGATGGAGGATGCGGTTGCACCTCCATCACAACGCGAGCGCGTTACCCAGATAGTTCGACCCGGCAAAGGGAAACGGTAAGCCAACTGAAGATCGTAGGCTGCCTTTGGCACGGCTCCATCAGGCGGAAATACAGGTATATGCTCGCAATAGCTGGTGAGGTACTCACTGCTATCATAGAGGGACCAATTCGCTCTTTGCCCACGAACTGCCAAATCCATTTCTATTTGTGAAATTACGCGTTGAAACTGCGCTGATTGTTGGCCCTTGCTGCGATCATAGGCTCCGGACCTATCCAGCCATTGAACAGGTTCCAAATGCGGCGCCATCGATACCCCCCAACGCGCAAGGGCCATGACAAACCTTTCTTCGACATGAGCTGGAGAATCTGGATCAAGACCTCGTAAAACTGTTGCTGCAGAATTGTTGAGGGATACCAATCTCTCTTGTCGACCGAAACTTGGATTTGGGACCGCAGGCGATGTTTGGATGGCCATTCCATTGATTGCGACATCTTCTTGGCTTCCTGCCGCGCGAATTTTCCCATTGGAAAAGCCATAAATGAAGAAAGGACCAAGTGGCAAATCCCACTTTGACTGAACATCTAGGGGGGCAACCGTCCCAACTGCCTTCAATGCCATCGGATCAATTGATTCCCCAAGCGAGCTACTCGTAATTTCCCGGCTGACCCTCTGACGGGTAAAGCCCAGATTGTCGCCATTTAACAACGAATAGGCCGATTCATTTTTTCTATGAACACTATCCTCCACACGAACCATGTTGTTCTCAAGGCTGACAGAGATATGGGTATTTCCTCCATTGGAGCAACATGCAGAACCGGTTCCGAAATCTTTGAAGTAAATTTTGGGTCGCAACGTTGCACCTAACGAAACTAGCCCAGAAAATCCCATCTCACTTAGAAAAAAACTGTCTGCATTCCAAAACGCTAGCTGTCGCCCATCGACCTCGCCAACCGTTTCACCATCGACTATGTCAATAACCTCAAACTGTCCCGCATCATGGGACACTAAGAACCGCTTTGTTGGCGATAGCCGCAACTCTTTGCCCTCGCGACTGATGACTTCGCTCATGTCGCTCGTGTTTAGTATCTGGAACCGCGTGTTGTTGAGCACGACGCTGCGACCAAATTCAGGAACCTCGATCACGCGATCAAACGGGTTTCTTGACGTAAATTCTCGCAACACGATTTCTGGCGACCCAGGGGCTACTTCGACGGCCCATTCCGCGCTGGCCAATGACATTTCTTGCTGGCAGGCGCGGAGGTAAGTGACCAAGGTTGCGCGGATGGTGTAGGTCTGTGCCTCAAGCGGTTCAATTTTGACTACACCTTTGCGCGCCATGTCACCTTCAAAAAGCGGCACAAATGCCCTTTGGCGATCGGCATCTACGCCGACGCCAAAAGGCCCCAATCCACCAGCGTTCAGGGCAAAGTAGCCTTCGCCTTCGAACCGAGCAGGTGCATCGACGGACACAACCAGCCATGCGGGTATCCTCTGGTGCATCAAATCCGCCGTCCAACCAACCAAAATTTCTTTGCCAACCTTGGTATGTAGTTCTGGCGGCGACATTAGAATCGTGCTGGCAATGCGGCCCATCTCATTGGCCTCGGCCTGACAGTTGCCTCCTAGCGACACAGAAGCCAGTCGAAGGCGGTTCACATAGTTCTGCCACGGCTCTCCGGCAACGGCGCGTAGTCCAGTCATGATTTGGGCTGACGGCCCCGGAACAAGCGGTTTGCCCGCTTTGTCCGGTCGTTGTGCGACGAAGGTGGAAATTGTTCCCGGCTTTTTGATTAGCGGCCCCACGTTCGATTGAAGCGCGCATAGCTGTGCATTGCGGTCAAAAGTCGCCATCGCACATTGCGCGTTTTCAAGGCAACGTAGTACGCAACTTTGGATCGTTAAGTTAGCTAACGTAGGATCTATTGCGCCATTGGCAATATCTTGACCCGCGTTTCCTACATCGTGAAGATACCTGACGAAAAACTGATGCTTTGGCCGAGTATCCGTTCGTATGCGGATATCTTCAAGCTGGTCAAATGATTTAAGGTCCGCATATTCGTGAGTACTGCACGCCGCTATCGCTCTTTCGATGCCAATTTTGGCCCCATCAAGCCCATATTGAAAGGCCGCCTCCATCTGCAGCGTAACCAAACGTCCGCTCGCCAATGCTTGCAACAACGCCGCACCGCCCCCGGACAAATTGAGGTTTGAAACTAAACCAGAAACATCATCCACTTTGCGTGATGACAGCACGTAGGGTTTGTTTTGATCGACCTGAAGTATCGCGGTTTCAGGCGCGACCGCTGAAGGTCTGTCGCGGAAAACCTGAAACTCAAGTCCACGGGAAGGATGGCATAGAAACATTAAGCAGACAGTGCCGAAATTCGACTGACTACAAGCTGCGCTACCTGCACCCAATTCGGGCCGCAACGCCTGCCATGATTGTGCTGTGACTGCCGTTGGGAAAATTGCCTGCATTGCGGCAAGTACGAACGTAGTCATCCAAATTACGACATATTTTTGCAATATAGGTATCCACTGTTTTTTCTGAACTCAATCAAAACGGCTCTTGTCGATACTGTCTAGCCGAAATCCCTATACTGCTTTCTGATCGCTCGAGGCGAGTAATTCAGAAAATAGTAATTCCCTCGAAAGCTGACTGCGAATTCTGGCGTCAGTCTGCTACTAACCTTCTTCCCGATCACCTCTATACGGCGCAGCGAGCTTCCGCGTTCTGTCCGTCGATACACTGCCGTAGCTGCACAGGCTGAGACGCGGCTGTTCCTTAAAATGTGCCGGCATCACCAGATCACTGCGTTGTCTGCGGCTGGCTGGACGGTTACGGAAAACCCGCAGCCACTTGCTTACGTGTCAGGCTACTGGTTGCCGCAATACAAACCGCATCCCGTCGAAATTCGTCCTTCCGTTTCAATCCCATAGCTCATCTCCTTTGGTGCAATAGTTGCTATCAAAGGAGCGGCATCAAACCCTGACAGGACCAAACACCTTGTTTAACAGAGTTGATCGAGAGCATTCAGGAATGCTCGCCAAAAAGGGTGTCAAGCGTCCCGCAAGCCCCATACGGCGGAAGGATCAATACTCGCTTATGCAAACAGAAAGGCAGCACCCAGAGGCGCAGCCCATTGGACTTGGGAAACTCGAACACGGGCAGCGCTTGGCTAAAAGCTTCTGTCTTTGGGTGGATCAGGACGATGTCACCTTGGCCGTCTATATAGCTCTGTCCATAAGCATAAAGCTGATAAAAATCCGCTTGGCTCAACCCTTACCTGTCCGTTCCATTGCTCTTCTTCTTGATTTCCAGCAGCTTCCATTTCGCATCTAGGACAAGACCATTAGAGCCCGAAGCCTTCACTAGGAAATCGGGCTTCAAACGGAACCAGCTCTGTTCAAGATGTCTCACGAGCGAAAACGTCTTTACCTGTGCTTTCAGATGGTAAGGGGAAGAAAGCTGCCGCTTTAAGTGCTTTGCGACAAAGGCCTCAAAAACTGCCTCCATTGGAAATAGCAATGATGGCGATCGGTGCCCGCCGGTTCCGGTCAAGGGCGACTCGTGTTCTAGGATCAACCTTGCCCAGGCTAAGGCGTCCGAATAGTGAGCCATGCCGCGATCCAGGCGCACCCGTAGCAAATCCACCGACGGCCGTTCGGAGATCGGCACATCGGCGAACACAAAGCATAGTTCTCGTGCGAGCCGCTGGTTAGTCTGTGATCCTGTCCATGCTGGATCGGATCAAAAAGCGGCACGATATTGACCCAGAGAGGCTCATCGCAGACAGCGCCTATGGGTCCGTGCCGATGCTGGGCTGGCTGGTTGCTCGTGAAATCAATCCCCACATTCCTGTGCTCGACAAAGCAAGCCGGACAGATGGCACATGGAGCCGTACTGACTTTGAATGGGACCCTGAGAACAACCAGTATATCTGCCCTGAAGGCGAGCCCCTCAAGCAATCCCGACGCAATTACTCGGACCCGAACCGTGGGCCGAGCGGCAAAGGCGTCGCCAAATATCAGGCGTTGAAGCACACCTGCCAAGCTTGCCCATCGAAAATGAAATGCTGCCCAAAAGCCGATGCCCGCAAGATCACCCGAGAAGAACATGAGGACGCACGCCAAATGGCCCGCGATATTGCCAAAACCAAGCAATATGCGATCTCAATGAGGTTGCGAAAGAAGGTCGAGATGCTCTTCGCCCACCTCAAACGCATCCTCGGCTTGGGACGGCTCCGACTACGAGGACCATGCGGTGCAAATGACGTTCGCTTTGGGCTTACGCGGCCCCACTGGGGCCACGTCCCGGCTCACTCCTCCTCGCAGCAACCGCCCAAAACCTCCGCAAACTGGCCAAGCACTGCCCGGCAGGGTATTGGCGGAGCCAATGCACGAGAGGGATCTTTCCTGCACCGCAGCAAACGTGCAAAGCCTGACAAGAAAGGCGCTCGCGCTGTGTTCGAAGCAATATTTTCTGCGCCTGCAACACGGCGTTTTTCAACAGAATCGGGCGGAAAGGAGCCGTTCGCTGCGCGACGCACGAACTGGTAAGACGCGGGACTAACCCGAACTTGGATTTTCGGCCTTCGCTGACGCAGCATCCTTTCGCAAGCGCGGGGCGCCCTTCGTTGCGACACGGCGTATATCACCGAAGCAGTCGTTCGGAAAACGCGCATCTACAGATAATTCCCCTGAAATGCAGAATTTTGGCGAAAAGCCGATCTCAGTGGGCGGCGGCTCAAGGGGTCGCGTCTGCAGCCTATGACGCCGGAGAGTCTTACCTTGCACAAACGGGCGGCGACTAATTTCTCTAGCAGGTCATGACCTGTTCAAGAACTGGGAAGTGCGCGATCACTTCCGAACTGGTGATGTCTTTTGGCATAAACTCCAACGCCACAACGGCATCCCGATTAGTTTCCAGTATCTTTCCTGCCAACGTATTTACAACAAAATGCCGAGGAACCGAGTTTGGCATATTCAACGTAAACCAATTGACATCCTCGGTCCATCCGAGCCTAGTGTCCAACCCACTGTCGAGGACCTCAAGCTGAGATCGAAGTGCGTCCCTATCAAACTTCGAAAGCAGCACCAAAAGGTGTTCCCGTGGGATCCACCCACCGTAAGCATAGGCCCCCGCTTTCTTTTTGCGTTCCGTGAATTCGTCAACCATGCCATGTGCCTGTTCGGCACTCAATCCTTCGGTCACTTCATAGTCGTAATATAGCTCAAGCACATTGCTGGATTTTTCGACAACGTTCTTGACACCAAAGTTCGCTGGGTCTTTTGAAATTGGTGCATTGTGCTCGAACGAAAATACACCGGTTCCTTCTGAATGGATAATATCAGAGTGATTAATTAGGAAATCGATAGTTTCCTGCGCCTCCTCCCTCGTCTCGGTTGGGAAGCCAAAGAAATTGAACGTGTGGTTCCATATCCCAGCATCGTGCGCATCCTGAAGATTAGATGTCATTACATCTTGGGTATTATCTTTTTTCATGTGGCGCTGAACGCGTTCGTTTGCGGACTCCAATCCAATGTACAAAGATCTGAAACCAATATCATACATACCCTGGTAGTGCTGAGGCTCAAAATACTTTTCAAACTTATAGAGCCCCGTGAAGAAGTACTTTTGCGGTTCCACATGGATTGGTAACCCTGAAAAGAGCTTTGGTGGAATTGCTTCATCGTTCAAGGCAAAGTGCTTTACGCCATATCGATTGGAAAGATCTTGAACAGCTTCTGCAAAAGCATCGGGTTGCATCATCCGGTAGCGATCACCGTAGATCATTCCGTGATAGCAAAACGCGCACTTATCCCAGTAGCACCCTCGCGTTGTGAGCATAGGCAGCACAACGTCGGGTGAATAGTATTGCGCCAAATTAAGATCATCGAAGTTTGGTGTTGGAATTTCAGACAACTTTAACTGCGGGGCGAGCTTGGTCTTGATAATTCTACCTTCGCGTAAAAAGCAAAGGTTGTCCGTTGGATTCTCCGTAAGATCGTTCGCACGAAGCAGCTGCTCCAGAGGGGCCTCGCCTTCATAGCGAAGAACGTAATCGAAATAGTTTTCGAAAAAATGCCGTATCGCTTCATCTTTTTCTGCGATGCGTGAGAAAACACTGCCACCTATGATTATCGGTGAGTCTGGAAATTTAGCTTTGAGGCACTTTGCCAACGTTAAACTTGCAAGAATTTGCTCTTGACCGATAACCGACAAGCCAAAGTACCTGGGCACCTTTTTGATGGAACGAACCTTATCTTTGAAAAACGGTAAGAACGGGTTGAGGTTCTCGGTGTCGCAAAACTCATCAATGCTCTCGTTTGACAGCATTACGTCCGAGGTACTCAACGATGATGTCCCAACCTCTACGACGGGTTCTGCCGTGGAGAAGGCAAAGAGAAGTCGTTTGAAGGCTGTGACCGACGAATAAAATCCCTCAATGGTCGACATGCA
Organism: Phaeobacter sp. SH40; assembly: GCA_965641885.1. GTDB lineage: Bacteria > Pseudomonadota > Alphaproteobacteria > Rhodobacterales > Rhodobacteraceae > Pseudophaeobacter. Next base: position 3,123,587 of record OZ282574.1, read on the forward strand.
ATCCTTTGATTTCAGCCTCTTCGCGAGCTTTATTCTTGTGTCATAATCGCTCAGGATGCCTAGTGATAAAAGTGCCTGGTTCCGATAGGTGTCAAATTCTGGACCAAGATCAGATACATAACCATTCAACCTTTCTATGGCTCCTGAAAGCCTCGATCGGCCAATGAAATGATCATAAAATTCAACGTTCCAGTCAGATTGCTCCGCTGTAAAGCCACGGTTTTCCAAATATGCCTTAAGTGCTGGAGTGCTCAGAAACGGTTGAAACGGTGACCACTGAGGTGGAAAAATAAGGTGAATATCGAGGCTAGACATTAAGTCCTCCTGCAGCGCGCGCACGACTACAACCCACCTCAAAGAAGTGAATAAATCTGGTCATAGTGCCGCACAGCTTGTTTCCAAATTTTATTTTCTTTTAGGCTTGGCGCGTTCTGCTTCAAGGGCTGCAGCCTGCGTGCCTTGATTGATGTTCTGATTGTCCATCACTTCTTCCCCGCCACCTGTTAACACAGTACGAAGGTTTTGCAGCGCGTTTGGCTTGAGATTGAGCAGGTCTTCCATCTTGCCCTGGTTTTGGTTCTGGTTGTCCATGACTTCGTCTCCGCCAACGAAACCTATACCGATTTCCCGAAGAACCTCGGGCTTCATTTTTGAAATTTCTTCCATGCTACCTTGGTTCTGGTTTTGATTGCTAGCCAACAAAAAATCATCCGGAAGAGCGGCTTCGATGTCACGAACCAAGCTAGGAGCAAGTGAGTCTTTAATAGTTTCTAGGAGTTCATGTTTGTCCATTGCATTAGTCCTCACAATTAGTGTTGAAAATCCACGATAATTACTAAAAGTAGCATATATTCGCAATTTTTTCCACTTAAAGCTGTGTGTTGCAGGGACCATTTTGGGCGAAGGCAAATTTTGGTATTATTACTGCACAGTTACGAGCAGCAGGAGATTTTCGGATCGCGCCTAGCCGGTAGGTTGCGCTTATAGCACACGACTAAAGACGTAGCGATGTTCCGCAACTAAGCGATTCTTTAAAAATCATTCCATTTAGGGTGCTGGAAAACACTTTGTTGGAAGCGGAATTTGGCGCCCTTAGCGAAAGCCAGCTCCGGTTCGCGACCTGGCTATTGTCCCGCTTCAGTTTTCTACTTTCTACGGCATGATTGAAGGGCTGCTGTTCACGCTGCATCGCGACACGAAAATTTGCGTGCCTGAAGAAAACCAAGTGTAGCGCGTACGCACGGCGAAATGTCGACAGGTCAGCTGTGGGCTCATACCTGCCGTACGCTGCACAAAGCGCCAAGGTCGGCAATGGGCCGTTCGCGACCGTCATGGGTGGTGGAAGTGGTCCGAATTGCTGCACCATGCACATTTCGGCACGAAGGGCGGATTGCTGATGGGGTGGATGGCTCCTGCTTCAACCGGCGTCGCAATGCGCCATACTGCAGTTGTCTAAATCTGCTTATGATAGGAGCCACCCCATGCAGGTTACCACAATAGGCCTTGATCTGGCCAAGAACGTTTTCCAGGTTCAAGAACGTTTTCCAGGTTCACGGGATTACGAGTGACGACGAAGTCGCTTTCAACCGCCCACTGAGACGGCGCAGTTATTGCCGTTCTTCGTGAAACTCGCGCCGTGTCTCGTTGGCATGGAATCTTGCAGCAGTGCGCATCACTGGGCTCGGGAACTTACGGCAATGGGGCACGATGTTCGACTGATCCCGCCGATGTATGTGAAGCCTTACGTCAAACGCGGCAAGTCCGATGCGATTGATGCCGCAGCGATTTGCGAGGCAGTCACCCGTCCAACGATGCGGTTCGTTGCAGTCAAAACGGTAGATCAGCAGGCACTACTGTCACTCCATCGTGCGCGTGATTTGTTGGTCCGCCAACGTACTCAGCTGATTAACGGCCTTCGAGGCATGGTCGCCGAGTTAGGTGTTTACATCGCCAGGGGTCTCGCCCGGGTCATCGGTTTTGCCGAAGATATCTTGGCTGGCGAGGTTTTGGAGCTGCCCGATATCGCAAACGAGGTGTTTCATAACCTCTGCGAACATCTGATGACCCTTCATGCGCGGATCCGCTGGTACGAAAACCGCCTCAAACAAGTCGCCAAGGAAGACGCGCGAGTACGGCTATTACGAACTATCCCCCTTCTCGGGCATGTAAACATGCCCTGCCAGGCAGCGGGCGTTGGCGCAGTGACCGCGTCTGCGATTATCGCGAGCATTGGTGATGGACATCAGTTTGAAAACGGCCGTGCATTCGCAGCATGGTTGGGGCTGACGCCCGCCAACAAGTCCAGTGGCGGTAAGGAGAAATTGGGACGGATTACGAAGATGGGCGATCAATATTTACGGTCATTGCTGGTTGTCGGCATGACATCTTTGGTCAGGCAAACCCGATCCCATCCCGAACGGGCCAGTAAATGGCTCACTTCTTTACTGGAACGAAAACCAGCACGCGTAGCGACTGTTGCAATGGCCAACAAAACGGCTCGGATCGTCTGGGCCGTTCTGACCCGAAACCAACCTTACAACCCGCACACGGCTTGAGAGGAATAGAAACAACGAGATAGCAAGACCCGCGAGATGATGGTGCATAAGTCTGCCGCCAAAACCAAGACACCCCGTCGAATGTCCCGGGCCCAAAAGCCCGAATTCCTGTAAGGGACTTGGTTTGCGGAACCCATCAGGGCCAGCGGTCAAAACCGCGCAAACAGGCCCCTCTCATTGATTGCTACGCAATCAACTGCCGGGCAGCGGGAACACATGACTGCTTCTGACAAATGCACAAATCTGACCAAAAATGTCTTGCTATGCAGGAGCCAATGGTATGGACCCCACCGCCCCCTGACGGCGAAGATTGGGCATTTGCAAAGCAAGGAGAGATACCATGGAAGTTATACGAATTGGATTGGACTTGGCGAAAAATATCTTTGAGGTCCACGGTGTAGATTCTCAAGACAAAGCCGTTCTGCGAAAGACGTTGCGACGAGATGCTGTCTCTCAATTCTTCGCAGATCTACCACCTTGTATTGTTGGAATGGAGGCGTGCAGCGGATCTCACTATTGGGCAAAGGTCTTTACCGACCTTGGACACGAGGTTCGCTTGATCTCACCGCAATTTGTGACGCCATATGTGAAATCGAACAAAAACGACCGGAATGATGCCGAGGCAATTTGCGAGGCCATAAGCAGGCCGTCGATGCGCTTTGTGCCGCCTAAATCCTCAGAGCAGCTTGAGATTCAAGCCGTTCATCGTATCCGCCAGAGGTTGGTATCAGATCGGACGCGGCTGGTGAACCAAATCCGAGGCTTGTTGGCGGAGCATGGCGTGGTCGTCGCGCGCGACATTACACGTCTCAGACAAGCACTTGGAAGGATTGTGGATGAATCTGACACTAACTTAGGGCAAATAATCACTGAATTGGCTTGCGATGTACATGACGAACTCGTGGAACTTGATCAGCGTATTGCTGGGTACAATAAGCGTATCCGAGACCTCTTTCGATCCAATCAAATGTGCCAACGTATTGGGAAAATCGAGGGGATAGGGCCAATAACCGCCACGGCACTCGTCGCAGCTGTCGGCGACAGAACATGCTTCAAGAATGGAAGACAATTTGCGGCCTGGCTTGGGCTCGTCCCGAAACAGCATTCCAGTGGCGGTAAGTCGCGCTTGTTTGGGATCAGCAAACGTGGCGATCGGTATCTACGAACTCTAATGATCCATGGTGCCCGCGCGGTCCTCGCAAAGGCGGGTGGGAAGGTTGATGCCAGAAGCCTGTGGATCGGACGAATGCGCGACCGGCGGCACCCAAACGTGGTTGCTGTGGCTCTTGCAAACAAGAACGCGAGGATCGTTTGGTCAGTCTTGTCCAATGGTACAGAGTATCAGCCCATGGCCTCGGTATGAGACGGCGATGAAAAATTAAACGAGGAGGCTAAACCCGGAATATTGCAACAACTTGGCATGGGATGGTGAAAACGACACGAACCGTTGCTTTTTGAACCTGGTGTGTGGATCGGTACAGCAAAGCTGATGCCTAGGAGCCAATGAGGGAGAAGCAAGCGGAAATCCATCGAGGCTCGCGGCGACAATATATTGGGCCGCTCAAGGAAGCCGGATATACGTCAGCAATCGTGATCCTAAATCAAACCAACCAAAATCGTTGCAATAAGGTGGGGTCCATATACATCCACACAGGACATTCGCTGCATTGGACATGAAAGACCGCTTTGCCCACCAACCAACCTTAACGAGGAATATTAGTACGAACGAAATACCCCGCCTCATTCCAAATTCATCTGGATGTAAACACTTTACGAATTTTGCTTAGCGATCTGTTCGATAGAAGCGCTGCAGTATGCCCCTTGGGGCCCATCAACACATAATACTTTGGATGCGAGATATTTAGTTGTCATTCGCTTTTCCACCACATCTTGAAGGTGTCTTTCAGGCCCCAGTCTTTGGCCAACCGTTTCAACAGTTCTTTTCTGCGCCCTTCTATATCCTCTGGCGTCCAAGAACTAAATTCGCGCACCTCATTGGTCAGAGTGAATGGGCTTGTGTCACCAGGGGCAAAATACTTCGTCTTCTTCTTGTCAAAATCGTAATTTCTGGCAGCCGAATTTTTCCGGAAGTTCAAAAGAACAAGGTTGCCAATGGTATGCAGCCATATGCTGTGATCTTCCCCTTCAGCATACCACTTTGCCCACTGGGAGCCCTCTTCCAAGGTTTGCGGACAGACATGTTCGACTGAGATGGTCGGAAAATCGTAATTTGCAGATCCATCGTGAGATGCCTGCTCCAGCCGCAATAGAAGGGGTTTGACGACCCGTGTGGCCAAATAGACATCCCCATCAAGCGCATTGAACAGCGCAAACACTTCATCTTGAGTCAATTCCAACCCTGTCGAGCGCTCCTTTGCGCCTGCCCGCTGCTTGCGGTCAGCTGGCGGCTCCAGCATGTCCAGAACATCCGCATAGCGGCTCATACGGGCATTCACGTCTGCGCGGACCATGAACAGGTAATACGCCAGCCGTTCAAGCTCGAAGACAAAGTCTGCAACGTCGTCTTTGTCGCCGGTATTGCTCTGCTGAAGGCAAAGAAGAAGCGGCGGCAGCCAATCCTTGTTGTCCAAACGCTCGAGAGAGCGCACAAGGTCAGCAGTCTTGTGGCCAAAACGGCTCCTTAGCTCTGCATCGTCCATAGACAGCAAGAATGCGTCCGCGAACGGTTCAAGAACCGTATCCATAAATTTCACAGGATCATCACGAAAAATCCGGACGTGTTCGGGAAATCCATTTTCGAGTGCAGAGCGTGGCTTGTCCCGCTCAAAGATCATCCGAATATGCGTGAATAGATCGCTGAACTTACCGCGTTCAAGGCTGACTTCGACGTCTTCCCATCTCTGCGAAAGGTTGTCTTCCTTGTCCTCGCCCGCACGTTCCAGAAGGTCAGCCTTCAAAATATCTGTTGCAGACAAGTCCATGCCGCGCGCGTTTAGGACCGTGAAAATTCGGCGGGCTGCTGTTTGCGTTGGCACCTCAACGACAACCAAGTAACAACTCTGCAAAAGGAACTTCAAAAGCGCGCTGCGCGTATCTTCCCCCATATCTTCCAGCTTGCGGCGGATGGTCCCTGCATTCTGAATGATACGGGCCTTGGTACCCGATAACCCGTCTATCGCGGGAAGGCTGTCAGTCGCGCCACCAGCCTGAACATGCTTCTCAAAATAGGCCTGATCCTTCTGACGCAACTGCAATCGCAGCGCTTCGGGGATGCCTTCATCTTCATTCGCCACCTGCTTGACGTACTTCTCGCGGTTCGCTTGCTTTACAGCGTCTTCGGTCAGGTCGCGGATCACGCTGAAAAGGATCGTCAGCGTGGTCAAACGCTGCTGTCCGTCCACAACGCGCGAGTCCGGACTACCATGTTTTTTTACCACGACAATGCTGCCGAGAAAGTAGAACCCATCTGACTTCGAGGTCGGTGCCATGGCATCAGTCAGATCGGCCAACAACTCTTCGACCTGCGTCGTTTCCCATGCGTAGGGGCGCTGGTAGGCGGGGATCGTAAAGGCGTAATCCTTGGAAAAAACGTCCGAGATCTTCTTGTGGGCAGCTTCAATCCGAAGCTGTGAGGCATCGTTCATGTCTTTTCCTCTGAATTGGTAAAACGCGTTTGTAGTATGACTTTTACTTTTGGTTTCTTGATGCAAACGTCGATGAAATCTGCGGTAATTGCAGCCTGTCCATCTGTTCCCCCGTATATTCTCTACATGGCAACCCTTCAAGTCCGCCCCAGAGGTTGAAGCGCTATTTGACTACTGCACTTGCAGTCCAGTCATACAACACATGAATGTCTGCTCTGGTGACGAGATCTTGCAACAAAAAATGGTTGGCTAAAGGCCGCTTCTCTAATTGGGTGTTTGGGTCAAGCTCGTTTTCCTTCTTTCTTTTGGGTCATTGTCACTCATCCGGGTCACGCTTCTCTTCGCAGTCTGGTTGATGCCGTGATGGCACCGCTGCACGCATATGTCGGATCGGACGTGGAGAGCCTTGCTTTGAGACGCGCTTCACGGTGCGCAGCAGCCATTTTCGGCTTCTTCCACGAACCTCGTCCGGTGAGGGACGACCCCGTTAGGATTGGGTGGTTGCCAGCCCGTGCGTAGCACTTGAGCGATCCCACGTGCATCATTCTTATCCGTCTTGTAGCGCATCGCTGACAGTGCCGCGTTGACCTGTCGTGCCTCCATGCAGACGACATCAAAGCCTTCTGCTTTCAGACCATGGAACAGGTGCTGGCTCATCGTGCCTGCTTCAAAGCCGACCCGCTCGATCGGATGGGGAAAGCGTGCAAGGCAATCAGCGATATCGCGGACCTCACAGGGCAGTTCACGCTCCAACAGCATCGTCCCCTTACTATCAACAATGCAAAGCGCACAGGATCGTAACGACACATCTAAACCGGAAAAATATTCCATCTTCTATCTCCCTTGTTCAAAAATCATCTTGTGATCTTATCGGGAGCTCGACCTTAGAACAGAGGTAGCCCAATTACGCATGCTTTGGGCCGTTGGCGCGCAGCACCATGTCCAGCGCCCCCCTCTTGCAAATGTCGCCATCTGCACTGTGAAGCCGTTCAAATCGTTCACCGCTGGTTCTATAGCGAAACGCCGATTTCTTCCCTCTAGGCACCGCGTTGTGGAGTTTTCAACGCTAATAACTTTGGGGAAGTCCCGCAACATATCCCGCAACTTCCCCACATCATATACAGCCCAACAATACGAATAAGTTATTATGTTTAATGGCATATTACAGGATCCTCCTGTTGGGTTCATGCCCGGTACTCCGCTCCAAGCCAAACGACCTTGCAACTTGGATAATAAGAAATACTCCTGCCTTGAGTTCCCTGTCTCCCAATGGTCACGTCATTTCGCCCCTAGTTAACGCCTTGGGTATTTTCTCGGATCAACGATCTAAAAAGATCCCGTAAGAAATCCCGTAAGAAAATTTCGCACTCGAAAAACTCCCACCCAAATAATATGCTTAAACATCAATTAGTTAAATGTGATTTGGTCAGGAAACCTTCATCACTTTGAATCCAGGGTCGCCCACCACTATTCACTCCACCATATTGTTTTTGCTATAAAAATATGACCCCGCCAGGGGTTAGCTGCCTATACATGCGCCAAGCCAAAATATGTGGGCACGCTGCTCTCAGAGCTTCACTTCTATTGAAAGACTCGCTCAAGAGTTCGTAGCTGAGCGTCGATCCGATAGTTTGGCACGAAAACGGATTTTTCATTGCGCCAAATCGTGAGCGCTGACCGCAAAAGCTCATGCTCACAAAGCCCTAGGCGGTGCAACTGTTCTACAACCCATAGAACTCCATGCACCTCAAGAGAGCGCTCTTGAGCGACGCGAGTAAGAATCTTGTCGCCGGTTAGCAAGATGGAATTGGAAATATAACTGGTCGCGACGATGCAAAAAGCAGTCATTTGCAGAAAGACAACCATGTTTCCACTTGACCGCAAACACCTCGCCGACTTGGTCGGGCGGCATATCGTAGGTAACCAGACCACCATCATCCAACATAGCCCTCTCCTGTGGAGTAAAGCCGAGAAGCTCACTTTCCCGGATAGGCAACGGCACAACCACCTCAACAGGTAGCCATCTCAGCATCAAACCAGATTGATAGGGACCCGCTCTGCTTCAAACCTGGATCAAAGTCTAATCAGTTCATAGTCTTGTAGCTCGTAGGTACCCAACTCCTGATAGCCGTCGGCTATCGCGCTGAATTCGAACCATGAATCCCCCAACCGTTTTGTTAACAAAGCCAAGTCACACCACAAACGCCTCAAATTGCCTCTTTCTTTTCCAGACCGTTCAAAACTTTTTAGATCTTTTGGCCCAAGACAGATCGGAACCTACAGAAAAGAAGATCCCATGTACCTTCGCGCTTGCGCCCTAATTTTGGTTTTGGTCCTTTCGGCTGGGCTGGCTTTGCAATTCTTTGTGTCGCGCCATGTTGAAGGCGTCGCTGTTGCCCATGCGCGCGACAAAGCTCGGCACACAACGGATATGCTCGAAAGCCTGCCTAGTCTTGAGCTTCTCTTTAGCGGTGACGGAGTGCCTGGAGCCGTTCTGCAGCAAATTGAGCAAATGGCCCATGATGACGACATCATAGAGACGGTTTTCTACGATGCATCAGGTGCTCATCAGCCGATCGATCTTGGTGCTCTCGATCCGGGCGTCCATACAGGACATCAAAATCATGATGTTGGGCATTCGATGCCCTCTGAGTTGCTCTCAGAGGAGGGAGGCGATCACGCAGGGCACGGTGTGGATCATAGCAAGCATCTAGCAGCGCTTGTCGCTTTGCAAGACGTGCCGCCAAGGGTCGAAATTGATCTCTCCCAGGAGGGAGCTCTTACGGACTACAGTACACTCTTTGATGCGTCTGGAGCCAAGCATCAGCTGGTGACAGCCCTTCTGCCCGTCAGAAACAGAGAGGGCCAACCGCTTGGATCTGTGCGATTTAAAGTGAACGTAGACCAAATCACGAGCGCCTACTCCACCGGACTGAGTTGGTTTGCATTGCTTTTGGTTGGGTTCGGCGCAGCAATTTTTGGCGTTCCAGTACTGGGCTTCTTGCTTCAGAAACGCATTGCAGATCAGTCGAACAAAAGTGCAAAGTACCTGGCTAGTTTTGATGCCCTCACTGGGCTGTTGAACAGGCGCGGGTTCATTTCGCGCGCAGAAATCGGGATCGCGGACAAAACAATATCGCATATTGCCTATATGGATGCAGACCAATTCAAAGCCATCAATGATACCTATGGCCATGCGACTGGCGATGCCTATCTTCGTTTCATCGCAAAAACTGTACAGGGGTTGTTTGAAGGCCCCTCATTGGTATCAAGATTGGGAGGGGACGAGTTTGTGGTCACTGTTTTCAACCTTGAGCAAACAGAGTTTCAACGCATCCTTGAGGAACTCCGCATCGCTTGTTCCCAAGAAATCGACCTGAACGGCGTTACGATCAGATCGTCTGTCAGCATTGGAATAGCGCCCTATGTCAAAGGTCACACCTTGGACCAGGTTTTGACCGACGCGGATATGGCCCTGTATTTTGCAAAGGCTGAGGGCGGCAACTGCATCTCCATCTACAATCCGAAAATGGGGATAGAAATGGAACATCGCCGGGCGCTGGAAGCCCGCTTGCGACAGGCCGTTGAAACCCACGATTTTTCTATCCACTACCAACCATTGATCGATGCAAAGACGCTGGATGTATTCGGATACGAAGCCCTGTTGCGTCTTTCAGACTCAGAAGGGTTTCTCATTTCCCCTGAGGACTTCATTCCACTGGCTGAGGAAATGGGGCTTATTGAAAAAATTGGCACCTGGGTTATCAATACTGCGACCCGCCAGATTGCGGAAATGGACAACAATGTTGTGGTCGCAATCAACCTTTCAACCGAGCAGTTCAAGTCCGGAAAACTGGTCGAAATCGTGCGAAATGCGTTGGCGAACGCCAACCTGCCACCCTCGAGGCTAGAGTTGGAGATCACGGAATCTCTTCTTATGGACAACTCAACTGACGTCGCCATGCAGATCGACACTCTTAAAGAGATGGGTGTTTCAGTTGCAATGGATGATTTCGGCACTGGGTTTTCAAGCCTGTCATACCTTTGGAAATTTGGCTTTGATCGGATCAAAATTGACCGCTCGTTTATCCAGGCCCTGGAAGAGGACCCTGACCGGTCGTTGGGTTTGATCGAGTCCATTATCCTATTGGGTGAAAAGCTCGGCATGCGGATCACCGCTGAAGGCATTGAGACGCAAAATCAGTCTGAAATCCTGTCCTCACTCGGTTGCGATGTTTTGCAAGGGTTCTACTACGGCAGACCGGAACCGCTGGAGTCTCAGTCTGAAAACTATCCAGATGATCGACCTCAACAACAATCTGGCTAGGCATCAAAATTTTGATCTGTTGTCGGCCTTACTAACAAAACGGGAGGGGAAATCATGGCCCGTATCCAGCATGATACCATGCACCTGAAAGACCTTCTTTGCCAAATCTAGGCCAATTGTAGTAGTTGCACTAGGTGGTTCCTCCCAACTGTCCGTCGTCAGGTTTTTTTGAAACCAAGAGTGGCCTAAACTAAAAGAGTGTTTAGCTCATCTGGTTGGTTTGATTATGCTGCGTGTTTGCGGTGATGCAAGCGGCGTGCTTCGAGTGCCTCTCGTTTGATCCTTTGAAAGGTTGAGCAAACTCTACATCAAAGTGCGGGACGTTTCGGGGGGGGCAGGTCAATATGACAGGCCTGATACGCCAGTCTGGAGACACGCCAGTCTGGTCCAAAACTTGGTCAGGCATTGGCCGCCACCCTTTTTGAATGGGGATCAGAGGGGGTATGGAGCCTGATATGGCGGATAAAGGCGCGCGCGATACGGGGTAAAGGGCGCTGGTCAGACATGACGAAATAGCTGCGGTATTCCATGGCGGATGCAAACCGGCGAAACACCAGGTCGTCCGAGCGATAGTGATACACCGGAAACGGGTTGACGACAGCCAGCCCCAACCCTTCCTTGGCCAGATCCACCGCTGCAAATGAGGTTGAGACCTCTGCCACAAACCGTGGCTTGCTGCGGGCCTGATTAAAGATCTTTTCCAACTGGGTGCGGCGCGCATGGCGCTGCGCAAGCGCGATCAGGGGTTGGTCGTGCAGATCCATCGGATGCACCTCGCTTTGTGCCGCAAGCGGATGGTCAGCCGCCATGACGCAGACGGCAGAGGAGACCCGAAAGGCCTGCATCTTGACACCAATCCGGGCAAACTCGACCCCTGTGAGGCCAAGATCAAAGCGGTCCTCCAGAATGGCGCGGAAAATCTCGTCAGAGGTGCTGACTTCGAGGCTGACAAAGAAATGCGGGTTGATGGCAAGGAAGCTGGCGATCTGACTGACAAGAAACCGGTGGGCATAGGTGGGCGGCGCGATCAGACGCAGCGTTTCGCGGATCGGTTTTTTCGGCCCATCAATCTGGTCCAGCGCTTCAAACAGCGGATCAAGCCGCAGGTTCAGGCGCACCGCTTCTTCTGTCGGGCGCAACCGACCTGCTTCGCGCTCAAAAAGCGTGAGGCCCGTGCGGGCCTCAAGGCTGCCAATGGATCGGCTGACTGCCGATTGCGACAGCCCCAATCGCTCGGCTGCCGCTGTTGCCGTGCCGCCCTGCATCAGGGCACGCAGCGCCTGGTATTCGGGCAGGCTGTGCCAGGATTTGCGTGTCATCGCGCGCCTCTTGCGGAAATCGCATAGGAATATGCATATAACTCATGGCATTTCAGCTAGCCCATGACAAAACATTTGATAGCGTGGTCCCAATTAAATTTTGGGGTTTCATTTGAACGCGTCCGCCACACCTGCCATTTTTGACACACCTGCCATTTTTGACGGGCACAATGATGTTCTGCTGCAGCTGTACCGCACCGGCGGGCTTGCGGCCTCTGACAGTTTTCTCACCGGGCGCGACGGGGCGCTTGATCTGATAAAGGCAAAGGCCGGCGGCTTTGGTGGCGGCTTCTTTGCGGTCTACATCCCATCGCCGATGGATAAAGCCTTTAAGATGGAGGAGATGGAGAAACCCGCCTACGACCTGCCTCTGCCGGATGCCATTGACTGGGAAGACGCTTTGCCCGTGGCGATGGCCATCACCGCGATCCTTTTTGATCTGGAAAACAAGGGTGCGCTAAAGGTGTGTCGCAGCGTTGCCGATATCCGTTCGGCGCTGGCGGCTGGCAAAATGGCTGCCATCTTTCACATTGAGGGTGCCGAGGCGATCGACCCCGATCTACACACTCTGGAAGTGCTGTATCAGGCGGGACTGCGCTCCATTGGACCTGTTTGGAGCCGCCCGACGATCTTTGGCAATGGTGTGCCGTTTCGCTATCCCAGTGATCCGGACATTGGCGAGGGGCTGACAGACCACGGCTTGCGCTTGGTGAAACGCTGCGACGAGCTGGGCGTGATGATTGATCTGTCACATCTCAACGCCGCCGGATTCTGGGATGTGGCGCGCCATTCGACCAAACCGCTGGTGGCCACCCATTCCAATGCCCATCGTATTTGCCCGCATTCACGCAATCTGACCGACGACCAGCTGGCCGCGATCAAGGACAGCGATGGCATGGTTGGGCTGAATTTCGCAGTGGCGTTTTTGCGCGATGACGGGCGCATGATTGCGGATGTGCCGCTGCAACAGATGCTGCGACATCTGGACTATCTCATAGAGCATCTGGGCGAGGACCGCGTTGGTCTTGGCTCTGATTACGACGGGGCAATTGTGCCGCAGGATGTGACCACGGTTGCGGATCTGCCCAATTTGAGAGTGGCCATGACACAGCATGGGTATGACGACGCGTTAATGACCAAGCTGTGCCATGGGAACTGGTTGCGCGTGCTAGAGAAAACCTGGGGATCATAACCCCGCCACGCACGCTCTATTTTAACAAAAATCCAAATAGGAGAGGTCTTGGGTTATGAATGCTTTTAACCGTTTACTATCCAGTGCGGCACTTGGTCTGGCGGTCGGATTAACGTCCTTCGCAGCACAGGCGGAAACACCGGCAAATATGCTGGTCATCGCCAACCGGATTGACGACATTACCACCATTGATCCGGCGCAAAGCTTTGAATTTGCGGGCTCTGACGTCAGCCGCAACATCTACAACAAGCTGGTCAATTTCGACCCACTCAATCTGGACGCGGGCTATCAGCCTGATCTGGCGACCAGCTGGAGCGTCAGCGATGATGGCCGCACCATTACCTTTACCATGCGCGAAGGTGTCACGTTCCATTCCGGCAACCCTGTGCGTGCCGAAGACGTCGAGTTCTCGCTGCGCCGCGTGGTCACCCTGAACAAAACGCCCTCGTTTATTCTGACCCAGTTTGGTTTTACCGCTGACAATGTGGGCGAAACCATCGTGGCCGATGGCAACACTATCCGCATCACAACAGACAAGCGTTACGCGACCTCCTTTGTGCTGAACTGCCTGACCGCCACCATCGGCGGCGTCGTCGACAAAGAAGTCGTGATGGCCAATGAGGTCGACGGAGACCTTGGCAATTCCTGGCTGGCGACAAATTCTGCCGGCTCTGGCCCCTATAAGCTGCAAAGCTGGAAGCCAAACGAGAGCGTCACCCTGGTCAGCAACCCGGACTATTACGGTGGTGCGCCTGCGATGGAGCGCGTCATTGTGCGCCACGTACAGGAAAGCGCCACCCAGCGGCTGATGCTGGAACGCGGTGACATTGACGTCGCCCGCAACCTGAACCCCGAAGATATTGCCGGTGCACGCAAAGCAGACGGTGTGGCGATTGACGACGAGCTGCGCGGCCGTCTGATGTATATCTCGGTGAACCAAAAGCACGAAATACTAGCTAAGCCCGAAGTGCGCCAGGCGATCAAATACCTGGTTGACTATGAGGGGATGCAGAACAGCTTTCTCAATGGTCAGTATACTATCCACCAGAACTTTTTGCCGCGCACCTATCTGGGGGCGGTTGATGAGAACCCCTTTAGCCTGAACATTGAAAAGGCCAAGGAACTGCTGGCCTCTGCCGGTGTTGGCCCGTTTGAAATTGAGGTCGGCGTTCGCGAAGCACAAGAGCGGATCGAGATTACCCAGTCGCTGCAAAACACCTTTGCGCAGGCAGGCATCACCCTGAACATCACTGTGGGCACCGCCAAGGCCATTCTGGGGCGCTACCGCGCGCGTGAGCTGGACATGTACATGGGGGCCTGGGGCCCGGATTATCCGGATCCGCATACCAACGCAGGCACCTTTGCCTATAACCCCGACAACTCGGACGAAGCCGGCGCCACAGGCCTTTTGGCCTATCGCAATGCCTGGGACACTGGCGGGTTGACCGAAAAGGTTGCGGCGGCCGTTGTTGAGGGCGACCGGGAGATACGGGCAAAAATGTACGCTGATATTCAATCCGAATTCCGCGACATGGCACCCTTTACAGTCATGTTCCAAAAGATTGAACAGACGGGCCGCAGCGTGGCGGTTCAGAACCTCAATCTGGGTGGGGCCATCACGGCTGTATCTTACTGGCCGGTAATCAAATAAATGGCTTTGGCTGAACACAAAATCGGGGGGCGCCACAGGGCGCCTCTTGAGCGTTGGATCCGGGCGGTGTTTATGACACTGGGCTCGATCATCGTGACAATGCTGGGCCTGATGTTCGTCACCTTCGTCATTGGCCGCATTATGCCAATTGACCCGGTGCTGGCGATTGTCGGCGAGCAGGCCTCAAAATCTACCTATGACGCCGCTTACGCGCAACTGGGGCTGGACCGTCCTATTATTGTGCAATTTGGCCTCTATGTCTGGGACGTCATTCACGGCGATTTTGGCAAATCTCTTTTGACCGCCCGCCCTGTGGCTGAGGACATCAAACGGGTGTTTCCGGCGACGCTGGAGCTGGCCACCATCGGTGTCTTTGCCGGCATTGTCCTTGGCGTGCCATTGGGTGTTGTGGCGGCGGTAAAACGCGGCTCCTGGATCGATCAGATCGCCCGGGTCATCGCATTGGTCGGCTATTCCATGCCCATCTTCTGGCTGGGTCTGATGGGCCTTCTGGTGTTTTACGGCATACTGGGATGGGTCGGCGGGCCGGGCCGGGTTGGCATTTTCTATGTCGATATCGTGCCACCTGTGACGGGGATGATCCTCGTGGACAGCCTGCTGGACCGCAACTGGGATGTCTTTAAAGACGCCCTGAGCCATATCGTGCTGCCCGCCTCACTGCTGGGCTATTATTCGCTGGCCTATATCAGCCGCATGACGCGCTCGTTTATGCTGGAACAGCTCAGCGCGGAATACATCACCACAGCAAGGGTCAAGGGCCTGTCTGAGAGTGCTGTTATCTGGCGCCATGCGTTTAAAAACATCCGCGTCCAGCTGATCACGGTAATCGCGCTCAGCTATGCGACCCTGCTGGAAGGGTCTGTGCTGACCGAGATCATCTTTAGCTGGCCGGGCATCGGCAGCTACATCACAACAGCTCTTTTGTCGGCCGACATGAGCGCGGTTATGGGCGGCACCGTGGTGGTTGGCCTGGTCTTTATCCTACTGAATATCTTCTCTGACCTGCTCTACAAGGTCTTTGATCCAAGGGCGAAATAGATGGCTGAGGCGCAAAACTGGCGTGCGTGGTTGCTGACCGACACGCCCACATCCCGCAGACACGCAAAGCTCTCGGCGCTTTATCAGGGCTGGCTGTCGTTTAAGGGCAATACCATGGCGATGGTTGGCCTGTGGATTCTGATACTGCTGGGCCTCATCGCGCTGGCAGCGCCTCTGCTGGCGCCACATGACCCCTTTGCGCAGGAGCTTGGCAATCGTCTGCAGCCGCTGGGATCACAGGGTCATATCCTCGGCACCGACAGTCTGGGCCGCGACATCCTGAGTAGGCTGATCTATGGCTCGCGCATTACGCTCTATATTGTGGGTCTGGTTGCCCTGATCGCGCCCATCACCGGGCTGCTGGTGGGGACCGTGGCAGGTTATGCCGGGGGCTGGACCGACCAGATCCTGATGCGGATCACCGATATCTTCCTGGCCTTTCCCCGCCTTGTTCTGGCGCTGGCCTTTGTTGCCGCTTTGGGCGCAGGCATCGAGAACGCCGTGCTGGCGATCTCGCTGACCGCCTGGCCCCCCTATGCCCGGATAGCACGGGCGGAGACGCTCACCATTCGGTCGGCAGACTATATCAGTGCCATTCAGCTTCAGGGGGCAGGCGCGCTGCGCATTATCACCAAACACATCTGGCCGCTGTGCATTTCATCCCTGATCGTGCGGGTCACTTTGGATATGGCGGGCATTATCCTTGCTGCCGCGGGTCTTGGGTTTCTGGGCCTTGGTGCGCAGCCGCCCAGCCCTGAATGGGGGGCGATGATTTC
Source organism: Phaeobacter sp. SH40 (assembly GCA_965641885.1). Taxonomy (GTDB): domain Bacteria; phylum Pseudomonadota; class Alphaproteobacteria; order Rhodobacterales; family Rhodobacteraceae; genus Pseudophaeobacter. Next base: position 3,140,071 of record OZ282574.1, read on the forward strand.
CGAGGGGCGGCGCTTTATTCTGGATCATTGGTGGGTGGCAACTGTCCCCGGCATGGCCATTTTCACCGTCTCTCTGGCCTTCAACCTGCTCGGCGACGGGCTGCGTGATGTTCTCGACCCGAAGGATAGCGAAAAATGACGCTGCTGGATGTAGAAAACCTTTGGGTGCGGTTCCCCTCACGCCAGGGCGTGTTTGACGCGGTGCGCGGCGTTTCCTTCTCCCTGGGTAAGGAACGCCTTGCCATTGTCGGCGAAAGCGGCTCTGGCAAGTCGATGACCGGCCGCGCCATCCTGCGCCTGATCCGCCCGCCCGGCATTGTCACAGCGGACCGGATATCGCTGCAGGGCGAGGATTTGCTGGCCAAATCCGAACGCGAAATGCGCGCGGTGCGTGGTCAGCGCATCTCCATGATCATGCAGGATCCAAAGTTCTCGCTGAACCCGGTGATGACCGTGGGCGCGCAGATCATCGAAGCCTACCGCCTGCACAGCAAATCAAGCAAATCAGAAGCCTATGCCAAAACGCTGAGCATGCTTGAGGCTGTCTCGATCAGGGACCCCGAACGCGTGATGCGCGCCTACCCGCACGAGATGTCGGGTGGCATGGGGCAACGGATCATGATCGCCATGATGCTGATCCCCAACCCCGACATCCTGATTGCAGATGAGCCCACCTCGGCGCTGGATGTATCGGTGCAGCGTCAGGTTCTGTCGATCATCGACAAACTGGTCACGGATCGTGGCATGGGGCTGATCTTTATCAGCCATGATCTAAATCTGGTGGCGGATTTCTGCGACCGGGTGCTGATCATGTATGCGGGGCGCATCGTCGAGGTCTGCGATGCCAAAAACCTGCATGACGCTAAACACCCCTATACCCGTGGTTTGCTCAATTCCCTGCCGCGCCTGCAAGAGCCGCGCAAGAAACTGGACGTTCTGAACCGTGACCCTGCCTGGTCCGAAGCCCCCAGCGTGAGTGGTCGCCAATGAGCATGCTTTCAGTTGAGAACCTAAACGTGTGGTTTGGCGGTGGCCGTGACCGCGTAGATGCGGTGCGTCAGGCAACCTTCAGTGTTGAACGCGGTGCCAGTTTTGGCCTGGTCGGCGAAAGTGGATCGGGAAAATCCACCATTTTACGCGCTATTATGGGTCTGGCGCCAACCTGGTCCGGAATGATTACAGTGGATGGCCAGCCCGTCACCAAAAAACGGCAAAAGTCCTTTTACAAGACCGTTCAGATGGTGTTTCAGGATCCCTATGCCTCGCTGCATCCCCGTCACTCTGTCGATCAGGTGCTGGGCGAAACCCTGCATCTGCATGGATTTCGCGACATCGACGCGCGGGTGGTAAAGCTGTTGGATGATGTGGGTCTTGGCAGCAAATTCCGGTTTCGCTATCCGCATCAATTGTCTGGCGGCCAACGGCAACGGGTTGCAATCGCCCGCGCCCTGGCTCCGGAACCCAGCATTTTGCTGCTGGATGAGCCAACTTCGGCGCTTGATGTCTCGGTGCAGGCAGAAATTCTAAACCTGCTGACGGATCTGCGCGACGAACAGGATCTGACCTACCTGATGGTGTCGCATGACCTCTCGGTCGTGGGCCATATGTGCGAGCATTTGGCCGTCATGAAAGACGGTGAAATCGTCGAAATCATGGATGTTGAAACGCTGCGCTCGGGACAGGCCCGCCACGCCTATTCGCAAGACCTGCTGGCCGTCTCAGTTTGAGCAAAGCCCTGCCTGCTTGGGTCTCCGCTTGTCACAGATGTGATATTTTAGTATACAATGGCATACAGATTAGCCCGTCTGAGGCCTGACAAATGATTCTGGATCTGCATCACATCCAAATTGCGATCCCTAAAAACCAAGAGGAGACAGCGCGGGCCTTTTATGGCGCCGTCCTGGGGTTTTTGGAGGTTGAAAAGCCACCTGCCCTGCGCGGGCGCGGTGGGCTATGGCTCAAAGCCCCGCATGTTCAGCTGCATCTTGGCGTAGAAGATCCCTTTAGGGCCGCACAAAAAGCCCATCCCGGCTTTAGGGTGGCCTCCCTGCAGGCTGCGATGTCGCATCTTGAGGCCAATGGCATTGCCTATCAATTCGACATTGATCTCCCCGACCTACGACGGCTCTACATTCAAGACCCCTTTGGCAACCGGATCGAGCTTTTGGAAGTCACCTCCAGTTAAGGCCCCAGCCACCCGCTGCGCGGCTGATTAACCTTGGCGCCCCCTATGCGGGCGATTTCAACATTGAGGACGTTCTGTAAGCTGACATCCATCTGCTGCTGCTGGATGTCGGCAACCTGTTCAAAGCCCCAAAGACCCCGCTGGTCAAAAAGCTGGGCGATGCTGGCGTCATTGTTGCAGATGGGGCGCATTCTGGGCGCGGAAAAGCGCGCCGCTGAATTCATCGACTTCTACATTACCCAAATGCGCCAAGCGACCAATGTCGTTGATGCCATTCCAGCCCAAGACCGCCCGCTGGTTGCGATTGAGAATGCCGCCGGATGGCAAAGCAACTTTTGCTGCTGGTCCTTTGGTCCCCAAAACTTTGGCCCCTTTGTCGAGCTTGCCGACGGCGTCACCTATGCGTCCACTTTGGCCAAGGCCTATTCCGTCGACATCAGCCTCGAAGGGCTGCTGGAAGCCAACCCTGATCATCTGATCGGAACCGGTGCCAACTGGATTGAGGCGCATCCCGAAGTCTCATCGACGCTGCTGGGCTATGAAGGCAACCCGGCGGTGAATGCCGCGAAACTGCAGGCGCTTGCTGTCCGCACAGGATTTGCCGAATTGCGCGCGGTGAAGGAGGGCAATCTGCACTCCATCTATCACCAGTTCTACAACTCCCCCTACCATTTCATCGCCGTTCAGCAGATCGCAAAATGGCTGTACCCTGATGATTTTGAAGATCTGGATGTCGACGCAAACTTTAAAGAGCTGCACGACAAATTCCTGCCTTTCGAGGCCTCGGGCCAGTTCTGGGCAACCCTGAACTAATCCCATAGCCAGTCCCGGTCCGCCTGCTGTGGATCCGGGGCTGGCCCTTTTGGAATGCATACCATGGTTGAACAAACGATCTCTGCGAGGGCTGCAGCCGCCGATCTGGTGAGCGCTTATAAACGGCGCAATATGCGGCGGGTGGCGCTGGTCATAGGTGCGGCAGTGGTGCTGTTCTGCCTGGTGGTGCTCGACGTGATCACCGGCCCGGCCAGCCTTAGCTTTATGCGCACCCTTCAGGTCATCCTTGATCCCACGATTGCCACGGCAAAAGAACAGGTCATTATCTGGCAGTTGCGCCTGCCCGTGGCCCTGATGGCGGTCACTGTTGGGGCCATGCTGGGTGTGGCGGTGGCCGAGATGCAGACCATCCTCAACACTCCTTTGGCCGCCCCCTTTACGCTGGGGCTGTCGTCTGCCGCCAGTTTTGGCGCAGCCCTTGGTGTCATCCTCTCGCTGTTGTCCATGTCGGTGCTGGCAAGCGTTTCATTGCTGTCGGCTGTCGCGGTTTCTTTTGTGGGCGCAGTGGTCTTTGTCGGGCTGCATGATCTGAACCTTGCCGCGCGTTTTGCCGACCCACTTTTTTTGCCCGGCCTGGGGCAGATACTCGCCCAGCGGCCGTCAGAGACGGTGCTGCGCTCAAAAGCGATTTCACAAACCCATGGGGTGGATGTTGAAATCACCACCGGACCACAAGAGGACCTGCTGGTTCATGCCTACGCGTCGTAACATATTGCTTTCCATGTCTGTACTTAGCCTCTCCAGCGCGGCCTGGGCCTGCCCGATTGTGCGCCCCACCGGGGCAGGTGCCCATAGCGTTTTGATGCTGAATGCCGCCTGCGGTGACACCGGCACGCCCAATGTGTTTGAACCGGTCATCTTGCATGTCGAACCCGGCGACAGTGTCACCTTCCTCCCCACCGACAACAGCCACAACGCCGCCTCTAAACGCGGCATGATCCCCGAAGGCGCCGCGCACTGGAACGGCGCGATAGATACCGAAACAACGGTGGTTTTCAATCTGCCGGGAATATGCGGCTACATCTGCCTGCCGCATTATGAGATGGGCATGGTGGGGCTGGTGGTGGTCAGAGGCGATCTGACCAACCTGGCAGCCGTCAAGAAACTGCGCCACCCTGGTGCAGCGCGCAAAGCCTTTCGCAGCCTGCTGAAACAGCTTGTGGCCTAGGTGAGAAAATACATCCTGCATAACCGGCTTGGCTCGGGCGACTTTGTGATTGAGGCCGCATTGGCCCTGGCTGAGCTCGACTTTGACTACACGCCGCTTGCCTCAACAGCCGATACAGATGTCGCGTCGCTGGTGCGCGATCTCAACCCCTGTGGGCAGGTTCCGGTGCTGATGGCGCCGCAGGCCGACCCCCTGACAGAAGTCACCGCCATGATCATCTGGCTGGGACAGAACGAGCCCGCCTGCAGGCTGGGCCCGGACCTGTGGATTGACAATGACGCCGATTTTATGCGCTGGAGCGTCTTTCTGGCGGTGAACGTCTATGAGGGCATATCGCGCGACAGTTATCCGCAAAGATACATCGAGCTGAACGACCCGGCGACAGTGCCAACAGAGGCGGCCCGGCTGGCTGTGCGGTGTGCGGCTCATCAACATGTGCACGCGGCGTTGCGCGTGGTGGAAGAGCAGTGGCAGGCAAAGCCTTTCCTGTTTGGCGCAAAGCTGTCGATATGCGATCTCTTTCTCGCCATGCTCTATGCCTGGCACAATGAGAAGCCTGACTTGCCCAGCTGCACCGCGATCACTCAGGCCGTAGCACAGCATCCCGTCATCGCTTCGATCTGGCACAGGAATTTTTCCCACCGTCTGGACAAAGACTGGTTGAAACACCCTGCCACCTAGAGCCGCCTTACCCCCTCAAACTGTTGCAAACGCGGGATAAGAGGCAGGATCAGACGCAGGACCAGAGGCGGGCTATGCCAGGTCGCGAACACCCATTTGGGCGGCTGCTAAATGTGATCCCTCTGCTGCCTGCCTGCGTATATGGAACAGATACCCTGCGGATTGAGGTGCTCAGAAACCAGCCGCCTCTGGGGGAATCTGCGCAATTGTTCCGACTGGTGCAGGAGTTCACCATGAGCCAGCAAGACCTGTTCACAGAGTTGCAACAGCGGACTGATCCGGTCTCGTTTAAAGCAACGCGCGCCTCGGGGCTGTTTCGTCTGGCTCAGTTTTCCGGGCAGGCAGGAACACATTATACAGGCCTTCGGAACTATGATTTGGGCGCGGATCTCCGCCATAACGTCTCGGCGCTGTCCCCCTGGATCCGGCACCGTCTGATCAGCGAAGAAGAGGTGCTGCGCGCCACGGTCGCGCGCCATTCGCCGCTGGAGGCTGCAAAATTCATTCAAGAAGTTTTTTGGCGCGGATATTTCAAAGGTTGGCTGGAGCACCACCCCAGTGTCTGGCACAGCTATCGCGCCGATCTGCAAAGACTGCTCCTTGAGGTCGAAGACAACCGCAGTCTCGCCGCAGCCTACGGCGATGCCGTAAGCGGTAGCACCGGCATCACCTGCTTCGACGCCTGGCTGCATGAGCTGGTCACCACCGGCTACCTGCACAACCACGCGCGGATGTGGTTCGCCTCCATCTGGATCTTTACCCTGCGCCTGCCCTGGCAGCTGGGCGCGGATTTTTTCCTGCAACATCTGTTGGATGGGGATCCTGCCGCAAATACCCTCAGCTGGCGCTGGGTGGCGGGACTGCACACATTGGGCAAACATTATCTGGCGCGCGCGGCAAATATTCAGAAATACACCCAAGGTAGGTTCAATCCGGGCAACCAGCTCGCGACCTCTGCCCCGCCCCTGCGTGAGGCACAGCTGCACCCCTGTCTGCCGCTGCCGAAAACATCCGACCTCCCAGAGGGTGACTTTGTGCTCTTGATCACCAACGAGGACTGCAGTGTTGAAACCTGGCTGCCACGCGCGGCGCGCAGCACTGCTGGCCTGACCTCCTCCTGCCCCCGCTCGCCACAGGGCATGAGCCCCGAGGTAAAGGGGTTTGCCCGCAGCGCTGTGCAGGATGCCCTGACCCGGGCGCTGTCAAACACCGATCAGGTCGCAGAGGTCTCCAGCGCAGCGCGTGACATTGTCTCGGTGGCACAAAAGGTAGGAACACAGGTGGTTGTGACCCCCTCTGCAGCAGCCGGGCCGGTTGCCGACTGGTTGCACGGGCTGCGCGCGCCGCTTCAGGCCGCCGGAATAGAGCTACGCCAGATCCGCCGCACCTATGATGACCTTGTCTGGCCGCATGCAAAGGCGGGGTTTGGCGGCGTCAGAAACCAGATACCTGCCCTGTTGCGGGGACTGAATTTGACTGAGGGACGTTAGATTTGACCGGTGGGTGCTAAGGAGCGGCAAGCGTCTGTCTTCGACACAAACGACCGGAAGGAACGGCCAGACTATTGCACCAGTCGGCGATCTCGGCCTTCAAACGGTACTCTCCGGGTTCCGTGATTATACGCCCTTGGCGCCATGGCGCATGGCAGAAAAGATGATGGCGACTTTCTTTTGTGGTGCGGCACATAGCTGGACACATGATGAACCTCTGCCACGAGAATAACGTGGTGGTTCCGGTCTGCCATCTTAAGGGCGCGAACGTCTGGTGACGGCTGGTCGCTCAGGATCAAAATCACGCGGGGAACTGCGCACGGGCGGGCTGGGCTGGGTTGGCACTGGCACTGGCACTGGGTTTCACCAGGGGATCTCCTGGCCTGCCCAGTCATAAAAGCCTCCGGTCTCGTTTGGTGTCAGGCCATCAAGGACCGCCAGCAGATTGCCTGCAGCCTGCAGCGCGGACACTTTTTTGTGCTGCGGATAGTCCTGCGTAAAGGAGCTGTCCACGGTGCCGGGGTGCAGGGCTGCGCAAATCAGCTGCCGGTGCGAACGCCGCAATTCGACAGACGCCGTTCTGATCACCTGATTGAGAGCCGCCTTTGAGGCCCGGTAAGAATACCATCCACCAAGGGCGTTATCGCCGATTGAGCCAACCCGCGCCGAGAGGGCGGCAAAAACGGCACGCCGGTCCTTTGGCAACAGGCGTTGGACGTGTTTCAGAACCAGCGCAGGTCCAATTGCGTTCACCGCAAGCAGATGTGCCATCTCTGCAGCGCACACTGTTTTCAGCGATTTTTCCGGGCCCGCGCTGCCTGCCAGAATGCCTGTCGCCACAACAACCAGATCAAAGGTTTTGTCCAATGCTGCCAGGCGCTTGGCCACGGTCTCTTCGCAAGTGATGTCAAACCCATCCTCGGCGCGCGACAGGCAGGTGACATGATCACCCCTACTGTGCAGCGCGGCGGCCAGCGCATGACCAATACCGCCGGACGCGCCAATAACCAGCGCATTTTTCTGCATGGCTCTCACCTTGTCTAGTTTAGAAAAACGATGGCTGCATTCAAAGCCGTGGCAAAGGCAACCCAGGCCACATAGGGCAGGTTCAACAGGGCCAATAGCCGCTCAGAGCGCCACAGCCCCCGCACCAGCAACAGCAAGGTCAGCAAGAGGCAAAGAATGACAGCCAGAGCCAGCACCGGCATCTGGGCCGCAAAGAAGGCAGGAGACCACAGGAAGTTCAGCCCCAATTGCAGGCCCCAAAGCCGCATCAGGGCGCCGCGATGCCCGTCCGTCCACAGCCGCCAGCCACTATAGGCGATGGCCAGATACAACAGGGTCCAAACCGGTGCAAAGATCCAGTTGGGCGGATTGAAGACCGGCTTTTGCAGCGCCGCGTACCAGTCGCCGGGCGCCGTCAAGATGCCAATCGCAATGCCACCGCCCACAACCAGCAGCACAAAGAGCAAAAACGAGGTCAGGTTTTTCATTTCGATCACGCCTTATTGCTGGTTCTGGTCTGGCAGATTCTGGTCTGGGAAGTTCTGGGCTGGCAGGTTCTGGGCTGGCGGCACCTGCGCCCGAGGCGCCTCAACAGGCCGCCCAAAAGCGCGTTTATAAAGACGAAACGCCCTGACAAATAGCGGCCGCAGATGCAGGAAACCCCGATAGAAGATTTCGAGCAAGGCAACCCCGCCCGGGATCCTGTCAATCCCAGCCAACCAACGCCACCCCGGGAGAACACGCCAGAGCGCGACAAATCCCTGTGCGCCAGAGGCGTAGCTGCCATCTGGCAGGCGCACATGAAACCGCGCCATTGCCGCGCTGCGCGACAAACTGTGGTCGCCCCTGCCACCGTCCCCCCTGACTCCGTCGCCCAAAAAATCGTCTCGTGACACGTCAATGAGCGCGAGACTATCCTCGCTGTCTGCCCGTTTGTACGACGCGATTTCGGCCGCACATAAAGGACAGGAGCCGTCGAAGAACACTGTCACAGCTTTTGGTGTCACGGCTTTGGTTTGATCTTCGCGCTGGGGGCTCATTGCAACAGCGCCTCGATGTCGCGGCGCATGCGGCCGGACTGTGGTTTGACGCCCGAGCTATAGGTGGCTACCACCTCTCCTGCCGGACCAATCAGCACCTTGCTAAAGTTCCAGCTGGGCTCAAACCCTGTCTCGGCTTTGAGCGAGCGGTAGAAGGGGTGCGACATGGGGCCGGTGACTGTGGTGATCTCCGTCATTGGCATATCGAGGCCGTATTGCAGGTCGCAAAATTCCCTAACCTGCTCATTGCCCGAAAGCTCCTGGCGAAAATCATCCGATGGCACGGCAAGAACCACAAGGCCGCGATCACGATAGCGGTCGTACAAGGCCTGCAGCCCCCTGTATTGCTTGGTGAAGGCACATCTCGACGCGGTATTGACCACAAGGACGGGTCGGCCGCTCCACTGCGACAGGGTCATTGTGCCGCCATCAATGGAGGCAAAAGGCACGTTCAGATTTGCCGCACTCGCCTGAAAAGCGATCAGCATTGGCAACAGGCCCACTACAAATTTCATCATCGCCGCACCTCCAATTGTAAACAATACGGTGCGGCTGCGGCTTTGGATCATTCATTTTCAAAACAGAGGATAGACTTGCGGCCACTGAGACTGTGAGTGAGGCTGCGCCACAGGACATGGGCTGAGAGCATAGAGGCACGGGGGAAGAAGGCAGCGCAGCAGGAAGCAGGCGGGCCACGCAGCTGCGCAGCCTCTGCCGCCGATATCAGCCCTTGGCCAGAGAGGCCTCAACCCAGTCGACAAGTGCCTCCACCTCAGTGGCGCCCTGCACAGCCAGGCCATCTGAGAAGGCCTTGAAGGGCTCGACGTTCATCCGGTTGACGCCGGAGACAACCACCAGCCCCTGCGCCAGAGCCTCACCGATAACCGGACGCATGCCGCGTCCATCGGCCTCGTGTTTGCCAAATTTATTGACGATCAGAACCTGCGGCTGTGGGTCGCTTTGCAGACTGCTTGTGACCTGCCCGACCGCCTGTTCCAGCGCCTCTGGATTCAGGCGGCAGCCCCGCGACCCTGCGCCCAGGGATTGCGAAATGCGGATGGTTTCCCCTGCGGGCAGTACCCGCACATCCATATCGCACAGGGTGTCATCACTGCATTCGATATTGCTCTGCACGATGCCGGCAAGGCGAATGCCTTTGGCGGCCAGCGCGTCGGCCAGACTGGTCAGCAAGCGGTCAGTCGCCCCACGGGTCTCGGTCATGACATAGGCCAGATGCATCAAAAGCCCTCTCATCTGTGTTATAGAATTCCGCCCTAAGTGCTATCCGCAATGCTCCCCTGACGCCAGAGGCAGAATTGCCGCGCCGCCCCTATGAGGCGACGCGCGCAGTCATATTGCGGTTTAGACCTCTAGGCCCAGCGCGCGTTTGCGCTCTTCGGCAAAGCCCTGAACAATCCGGTCGGCAATAAGCGCCAGGATCGCCATGGCGGCGCCTGCAGAAATCCCAAGCCCGACATCCGCCTGCCCCAGGGCCAGATAGATCGACTGGCCCAGACCGGTGGTGCCGATCAGGGCTGCGATCACCAGCATGGCAAAGGCATAAAGGATGGTCTGGTTCAGCCCCAGCAGGATGGTTGGCGCCGCGTAGGGCGCGCGCACATCGCGCATCATCTGCCAGCCGGTAGCGCCGGATGCGGTTGCCGCCTCGATCATCTCTTCCGGTGTGGCAACCAACCCCTGCCGGGTGTAGCGGATCATTGGCACGATGGCATAGGCGATGATCGCCAGAAAGGCCGAGAACTCACCGATCTGGAACACCATCAGCACTGGGATCAGAAAGACAAACAGCGGAATGGTCTGCAGCATGTCACAAATGGGGCGCACCACGCGCCAGGCCATTGGTGATACCGCGCTTATCAGCCCAATTCCTCCCCCCAGCACTGCACAGGCAAAGACAGAGGCCCCCGACAGATAGAGCGACAGCAGTGCGCGCTCCCACAGGCCCGACACCAGAATAGTCGCCAGCAGCACGACGCTCAACAGCGCCAGCCGCCGCCCGCCTGCCAGCCAGGCCAGCGCACCAGTGCCCACCAGGACAAAGGGCCAGGGCAGCTGCGACACGCCAGTCTCAAGGATCCCGGCCGAGATCAGAATCACCAGACCAAGGGTCAGCTGGCCCCGCAGCGCCAGAGCCACAGCCGCCAGCGCAGCCGCGGCAAAGAACCAAAAGCTCATGGCCGTGGTCCACTGAAAGCCCCAGGTAAAGGGCAGGATCGCCTGATCCAACCCGATGCGCAGCGGCAGCAGCACATAGAACATGATGCCGTTTTTGAAACTGGTCAGCAGATCCGCATTGGCACGGGTGAAATCTGTCAGCCAGCCGTCCAGCGCCACGGCCACCGGGTCCAGCACCTGATAGCTGCCGGCATCCGGTAAAGCGTTCCAAAAGCCAAGGCTCACAGCCGCCCCAAGGGCGAGGATGCCATAGGCCACCCGCGCATCCCAAAGACGGCGACGATCCTGCGCCAGCGTGCCGCTCATGCGGTCAATCAGGATGGCAAAGATCACAATCACCGAGCCCGCCATCATGGCGTTGCCAAACTGCGCTTTGCGCATGGTCAAAAGCACTTCCCAGCCGATGTCATCAAAGCCGCCAATCACCGCGGCAATGATCACCATCGACAGCGCCGCCATCAGACATTGATTGACGCCAACCATGATCTGCACCTTGGCGGCCGGGAGCTCAACCTGAAACAGCTGCTGCATCCGGGTGCCGCCGGACATCACGGCGGCTTCTTTTACTTCGGGCTCAACCCGCTGCAATCCCAGCAAAACATTGCGCGCCATCGGCGGCGCCGCATAGATTGCCGAGGCAATCAGGCCAACCACAGGACCAAAGCCAAACAGCACCAACAAGGGCGTGAGATAAGCAAAGGTTGGCACGGTCTGCATAACATCCAGCATAGCCTGCACCGGCGCACGAAACCGTGGGAATTCATTGGCCAAGATGCCGATCATCCCGCCCGCAATCAGCGCCAGCGGCACTGAGACCGCAACCAGCGCCAGCGTATTCATGCCCTGCGGCCAATAGCCGGACAGCACCACCAGCCCAAGGCCAGTCGCCGCCATAGCGGCCATCTTAACACCCCCAAGGCGCCAGCCCAGCGCCACCGTGGCCGCAATCAGCAGCGGCCAGGGAATGTTGGACAGGGTGAAATTGGCCGCAGCCATGGGATAGTTCATCAGGGCTGAGAACAGCCGCGCGCCCGGCTTGGCAAAGGCCAGAAAAGCCTCCATGCCACTGCCGACCCAATCGCTTGCGGGCAGCACCCAGGCCTTTGGATAGGCCGTAAGCCAAGGCAATGCCGCCTCAAGCAACAGGCAGGCCACCCCCACCAGAACCGTGATCAGCGCGGCCAGCGTGCCTTTGCCCGGCCTGTTTTTGCCCAGCCTGTTTGTGCCAGGTCCGTTTGCGGCCACGGGGCTATTCATGATCGGCTTCCACCTGCAGGGCAGCAGCCAGATCGGCCGGATTGATGACGCCTACCAAGGTGCCGTCACGGTCGCGCACCGGCACAGGTTCATACAGATCCATGCAGCGCGCCAGCGCCGCGTCCAGCGTCATCTCACGGCGCAATCCGGGATCATCCGCGCCATAGGCATGGTTTTCCGGGCTCAGCATCACCGAGGCCACATTGGCGTGGCGCCCTTTGGCGACATCCTTTGAGAACTCGCGCACATAGTCATCTACCGGATTGAGCACGATATCGGCGGGGGTGCCGATCTGCACAATCTTGCCGTCGCGCATGATGGCAATGCGGTCCGCCAGTTTCAGCGCCTCGTTGATGTCATGGGTGATAAAGACAATGGTGGTTTTCAGCTTGTTCTGAATATCAAGGAATTCATCCTGCAACTGGCGGCGGATCAGAGGATCCAGCGCCGAGAAGGGCTCATCCAGAAACCACACGGAACAGTCGGTCACAAGCGAGCGCGCAATGCCGACGCGCTGACGCTGACCACCGGACAGCTCACGCGGGTAGTGATCTTCACGGCCCGCCAGCCCAACCAGCTCGATGACCTCCTGCGCCTTGGCGCGACGCGCCTTGCGCTTGATCCCCTGCACCCGCAGCGGATAGGCCACATTGTCGGCCACCGTCATATGCGGAAACAGGCCAAAATGCTGAAACACCATGCCCAGCGTTTTGCGGCGCAGCTCAATCAGGCGCGCCTTGCTGGCCGAGACAATGTCCTCGCCCTCGATGCGGATTTCGCCATTAGTGGCATGCAGCAAATGCGAGATACAACGGATGAGAGTGGACTTCCCGGATCCGGAAAGCCCCATGATGACAAAGAGTTCGCCCTCTTTCACCTCAAAATTGGCGTCCTGCACTGCAGGCACAAAGCCCTGAGCGCGCAGCGCCTCAGACACATCGTCCGCGTTCTGGTGCTGCGACAGCGCCTCTTTCAGGGCACTGTCTGCGTTGGGGCCAAAAACCTGCCAGACATTCTGGCAGGAAATTGCAGGCGTATCAGACGCACTCATGGGTGCATCGCTCACTTGGTCGCGGCGTCGACAACCGGGCGCCAAGCGTTTTCATTGGCGGCCATCCAGGCGGCAACAACCTCTTCGACCTTGCCGCCATCTACATCAACCGCGCCCATCATTGGCTGCTGATCTTCGACCGCCAAGGTGTAGTTGGACAGGATTTCAAAGGCAGCGGGCCAGGTTTCTGCAGTGCCGGACCAGGCGGCTTTGAAAATCCGCGAGGGTGCGAAATCACAGTCGTTCACAGCGTTTGGATTCGGACCCCAGGCAGGATCATTAAAGCAGGCCTCTTCGCCAGCCGGCAGATCGACAAATTTCACGTCATATGCAGACATCGCCCAGTGTGGCTGCCAAAAGGTGATCAGCAGCGGCGTTTTGCGCTCGGTCGAGGCGCGCAGCTCAGCGATCAAAGCGCCTTCAGAGCCCGCAGGCACGGCTTTGAACGGCAGCTCAAGACCGGTCATGCGGTCGGCACCGGGCGTGCCCCAATCGGCAGGGTAGTCAACCAGACGTCCCGCAGGCAGGGTCTCGGCCGAGGCAAACAGCGGCGCGCAATCCTTCAGCGCTTCCCAGGCGGGCAGACCGGGGCAGAGCTCGGCCACGTGTGCGGGATATGCGATGCCTTCCTTGGCGTTGAGTTCCAGATCACCCAGTTCAACAATCGTGCCCTCGGCCACCTTGTTGGCGTATTGATCAGACACGTTCGAGGACCAGATTTCCATCGTGGCGTGGATCTCGCCATCGGCGATCGCCTGGAACTGGTTCATCATGCCAGCGGTGACATATTCGACATTATAGCCCGCGGCTTTGAGCATCTCACCGGCGATATGGGTAGAGACGTGCTGGCCGGTCCATTCGTTGATCGCCAGCTTGATTGGTTTGTCCACAGCGCCCATCTCGGCCGCCTGGCCCATGCCGGCAACCAGTGAGGCGGCGCCAAGAACGCATGCAAATGTTGAAGTCTTCATTGGTGATTTCCCTGTTTTATTTCCCCGCACTCCCAAGATCGGCGCGGCGGAGTATAGTGGAACCCTGTGGTTCAAAAATCTCAAAGACGCGCGCGAGGGTCGCGTCTCGATTTTAATCATGGCAATCTGTATATTCCCAAGTGTGACCGGGTATGCCACAACAAATTGAACGTTTTGCGACCCTTTGTCGATGATTCACGGCAAAGGCAAGGGAATTTCTTGTTTCCCCATTCAAATTACTAAAGCGCAAAGCAACTATCTGCGACACTGGCTACGAAAACAGGCTGTGAAAGCAGGCGTCGAATCCCCGCCCCGCTTCAGCTGCGCGCCACATCACTCGCGTCGGTTTTACTCCACGACAGCGCTGATTACAGCTCGCGCGTCAGACGCAACATGGCCGAGGTTATTTCGCTCAGCTGGTCCGCAGAGGTGACAAAGGGCGGCATGGCGTAGATATTTTTGCCAAAGGGCCGCAGAAACACCCCCATTTCAGGGGCGCGGGCATGGGCTGCGTCGGCGCAAACCCGGTGCTTCATCTCAATTACGCCGATCCCGCCCAGCACCCGCACATCGGCCACATTAGGCAAGGCGCGCGCCGGGGCCAGCTCATCCCGCATCTGGGCGGCAAGCGCTGCCACCCTGCCGTGCCAGTCCTGCCCGGTCAGCAGATCCAGCGCAGCGCCTGCGGCGGCGCAGGCGAGCGGGTTGGCCATATAGGTGGGGCCATGCATGAAAATGCCGGGCGTGCCGTTGCCAATCCCCAGCGCCACGCGCTCGTTCGCCATGGTGCAGGCAAACGAGATATGCCCCCCCGTCAGCCCCTTTCCCAAACAGATGATATCAGGCTCAACGGCGCAAAACCCGGTGGCAAACATCTCTCCTGTGCGGCCAAACCCGGTGGCGATCTCGTCAAAGATCAGCAGGATGCCCAGCGCGTCACACAGGGCGCGCGCCTGGTTCAGGTACTCAGGATGATAAAAATACATCCCCCCCGTGCCCTGCACCACCGGCTCCAGAATAAAGCCCGCGATCTTTGAGGCCTGCGCCTCCAGCAGGGCCTGCAGCGCGCCGATGCCATTGAGCGCCGGGTCGTCAATCCAGTCCTCGCCCATCCGGATTGGTGGCCGGGGGACAAAATGCTGCACAGACAGCGCGCCCTGAAACAGATGATGCATGCCGGTGTCCGGGTCACAGACGCTCATCGCCTTCCAGGTGTCGCCATGATAGCCCGAGCGCAGGGTGGCAAACTGGCAGCGCCCCTCATGCCCCATGGCATGCTGGTATTGCACCGCCATCTTCATCGCCACCTCAACCGCGACCGAGCCACTGTCGCAGTAGAAAATCCGCGTGAGGCTTTCGGGGGTGATCGCAAGCAGTTTGCGCCCCAGATCAATGGCCGGATCATGGGTCAGACCGCCAAACATCACATGCGGCATCCGGTCGAGCTGGTCGTGGATGGCCTGCGTGATCACCGGGTTTTTATGCCCATGCATCATGCACCACCACGAGGACATGGCATCAATCAGCCGGGTGCCATCCTCAAGGGTGATATGCACGCCTGCGCTCTCCTTTACCAGAAAGGTCGGGCCCGGTTTGGCGACATTGGTATAGGGGTGCCACAGATGGCGCTGGTCAAATTGCAGCGGGCTGAGGTCGGATGCATTCATGGGGTCATGGCCTGTTTGATCGCGTCAAGGTCGATATGGTTTTTCCAGACCGTCGCCAGGGACAGGCGGTCCAGATCAGCAACCATCGGCAAGCGGCCCAGATGGCGCACCTGTCCAAACTGGCAGATGGTCTCTTCCACCTCTGGCGCGGGCGCGCCAATAAAGGCCACGCCCACGACTGAACAGCCCGCGTTCTCCAGCGCCTTGAGCGACAGCAAGGTGTGATTGATGGTGCCAAGCTGGGTGCGCGCGCACAGGATGACCGGCGCCTGCCAGCGGGCAAAAAGATCCAAATACAAACAGTCCCGATTGAGCGGCACCATCAGCCCGCCTGCCCCCTCGACCACCAGCGGGCCCGCATGATCCGGCAGCGACAGGATCGCCGGATCAATCTCTCTGCCTTCAGCCTCGGCGGCCAGATGCGGCGAGGCCGCAAGCTGCAGCCGATAGCCCTCGGGCAGGACTGGCTGGCCAGACAAACGCGCCACGACCTGACTGTCGGTCTCCTCCTGCAATCCCGCTTGCACTGGCTTCCAATAACTGGCTCCCAGCGCCTGCACCAATCCGGCTGAAAACACCGTTTTGCCAATGCCGGTATCGGTGCCTGTCACCACAATTGCGCTCATGCCTGGCGTTCCAGCACCCGGCTCTCCACTGCCGAGGCCCCGACTGCGGCAGGTTGCGCTACGGCAGGCTCTGGCTTAGCGCCCTCCCGTTCAACCTGCGCCAACTCAGAAGCAAGCCGTTCAAACAGTTGCGTAATCACCGATTTGTTGAGCGTTCCAGTGATGGAAATCCGCAATCTGGCCGTGCCCTGTAGCACCGTCGGCGGCCGAATTCCCCGGATGTCGAACCCCTGCCGCTGCAATCGGTCCGCCACCGCCATGCACAGCCCCTCTTTGACCAGCACCACGGGCAGGATCTGGCTTTCAAAACCGCTGAGCCCACACAGACGCGCGGCCTCGGCCTGGGCATGTTCGATATTTTGCCAGGCACGCTGACGCCGCGCCGGGTTTGTCGCCAGATCCCTGAGCCCCGCGCGTACCAGCGCCGCATTCAGCGGCGACGGCGCAGTGGCAAAAATGAACCCACGAGCCCGGTTGATCAGGGTTTCAATCAGCACCCGTGCGCCGCAGATCAGGGCGCCAGACGCGCCCAGTGCCTTGCCACAGGTGTGCAGGGTCAAAACCTTGGGACGATGCGCAATGCCATGCGCCAGACCGCGCCCCTGATCCCCAAACAGGCCGGTTGCATGGGCTTCATCCACAACCAGAACCGCATCCTCTTGCACAGCCAGAGCGCACATAGCCGTCAGCGGCGCCAATGTGCCCTCCATGGAATAGACCGCCTCGATGGCGATCCAGATCTGGCCGGAGCCGCCCGCAGCCCGCCACTGTGCGATCTCATCCGCGGCCGCCTTGGGATCATTATGGGCAAATTTGCGCGTCTCAGCCCGGCCCAGTCGCATGCCATCATGGGTGCTGGCGTGGATCAGCGCGTCATAGAGCACCAGATCCTCCCGTTGTGGCAGCGCGGAAAAGATCGCCTGGTTGGCGTTGAACCCGCCGCCCATAAACAGCGCCGCCTCGGTGCCAAAAAACGCCGCCGCCTCCTGCTCTAGCGCGATGTGTTCCGCGTCATTGCCCCGCAACAGCCGCGAGCCCCCCGCCCCGACGGCAACGCCACGCCCCAGGGCCTCAATCGCGGCATCTTTCAGCACGTCACTCACGGACAGGCCGAGATAGTCATTAGAGGAAAAATCATGCCCGGCCCGGGGTATCAGGCGGCGAAACCGGTCCACCTGCCGCAGGTCTTCCAGTGCTGCCTGTTGTCGGGAAAACTCCTGCGTCATGGCTGGCGTCATGGGTGGCTTCCGTCGCAGCCAACACCCATCGCGGTGATGCCAAGCCGGTTGAAAAGCGCCTGATCCTTGTCCTCTTCCGGGTTTTCAGCTGTGAGAAGCGTGTCGCCCACAAAGATCGAATTGGCCCCGGCAAAAAAGCACATCGCCTGCAGCTCATCGCTCATATCAGAGCGCCCCGCCGAGAGGCGCACATGGCTCTTTGGCATCAGGATCCGCGCCAGCGCGATGGTGCGGACAAATTCGATCGGGTCCAGCTTGGGCACATCCGCCAGTGGCGTGTCCGCCATTGGGATCAGCATGTTTACCGGCACCGAATCCGGGTGCTCCGCCAGGGTGGCCAGCGCCAGCAGCATATCTATGCGGTCCATCTGCTGCTCGCCCATGCCGACGATGCCGCCGGCGCAGACCTTCATGCCCGCATCGCGCACCCGGTTCAGGGTGTCGATGCGATCGGCAAAGGTCCGGGTGGTGATGATCTCAGAGTAGTAGCGCTCGGAGGTGTCGATATTGTGGTTGTAGTAGTCCAGCCCGGCATCGCGCAGGCGAAACACCTGCGTGTCGTCCAGCATGCCCAGCGTCATGCAGGTCTCCATGCCCAGCTCTTTGACCCCGTGGATCATCGCCTCAAGCGCTGCCATGTCGCGATCCTTTGGCGAGCGCCAGGCCGCCCCCATGCAATAGCGCGTGGCACCGCCCGCCTTGGCCTTGCGCGCCTCCGCCAGCACCCGCTCCACCTCAATCAGCTTACTCGCTGAGAGCTTGGCCCCGTTGCGGGCAGACTGTGAACAATAGGCGCAGTCCTCGGCGCAACCGCCGGTCTTGATGCTGAGGAGTTTGGATTTTTGCACCTGATTGGGATCGTAGTGCAGCCGGTGCACCGACTGCGCCTCAAACAGCAAATCCATAAAAGGCTGGTTGTAAATTGCTTCGGCTTCGGCGCGGGTCCAGTTGGTTCGAATGGGGGCGGCGTCCAGCATAGAGTCTCCTGAGGGTGGCAGTGTTGTTTGAGCGTGGCAGTGTTGTTTTCATGGGTCAGGTGACCCTTTGTATTTTTATAGATAAAAATAGAGCCGCCTCCAACCTCAATTGCAGTGATGCGACAACTTTCGCCAAAATTTGGTTTACAATACTGTTTTTAAACAAAAATAAATATCTATGATAATTCTGATTGACGCCAACCCACTCCCTCCCCTAGGTCTAAAGCCACGCAGGGGAGTCCCACCAAGGGGACTGAGAGGCTGACGGGGTGGCGCGATCCACCCGGCGACGCGACCCTTTGAACCTGACCCAGTTGACACTGGCGTAGGAAGCTAGGACGCATCGTTCGAGGGCTCTGTACCCCCTTGCCGATCCGTTTGAACCGGGAGGGCCGTGCCCCTCCCCGTGCCTCCCACCCAAGCCTCATCTGGTGACTTTTTTGAGTATTGGCTCGAGGAGCACCGCAATGACTGAAGCGACCCCAAAGACCCCCGCCACTCCAAAGGCCCCCGACAGGGTGACCCCCAAAGTCACAACCGGCGCCCTGCCCGCCTCCCGCAAGATCTACGTGCCCGGTGAAATCCACCGCGATATCCGCGTCCCCATGCGCGAGATTGCCACGCATCCCACCGCAGGCGAAGCGCCGCTGCCGGTCTATGACAGCTCTGGTGCCTATACCGATCCCGACCAGCAGACCGATATCCGCCAGGGTCTGGCGCAGCTGCGCCGCGACTGGATCCTCGCCCGTGGAGATGTCGAGGAATACCAGGGCCGCGAGATCTGCGACGCCGACAACGGCTTTGTCTCGGGGGCGCGTCTGACGCCGGAATTCCCGGTGAAACCTGCGCCCCTGCGCGCCAAGGACGGCAAAGCGGTCACCCAAATTGCCTATGCCCGCGCCGGCATCATCACGCCTGAGATGGAATTCATTGCCATCCGTGAAAACCAGCTGCGCGAGCTGTCTCCCTGCCACCGCGATGGACAGGATTGGGGCGCCAATATTCCCGACTATGTGACGCCCGAGTTCGTCCGCTCTGAGGTCGCCGCAGGGCGCGCCATTATCCCGGCCAATATCAACCACCCCGAGATCGAACCAATGATCATTGGCCGCAATTTCCTGGTCAAGATCAACGCCAATATGGGCACCTCTGCCGTCACCTCCTCGATGGAAGAAGAAGTGGACAAGCTGGTCTGGTCGATCCGCTGGGGCGCCGACACGGTGATGGATCTCTCTACCGGACGCAACATCCACAACACCCGCGAATGGATCGTGCGCAACAGCCCCGTGCCCATTGGCACCGTGCCGCTGTATCAGGCGCTGGAAAAGGTCAATGGCATCGCCGAGGACCTGACCTGGGAGGTGTTCCGCGACACGCTGATTGAACAGGCCGAACAGGGCGTTGACTATTTCACCATCCATGCCGGTGTGCGTCTGCACATGGTGCCGATGACCGTTGAACGCGTCACCGGCATCGTGTCGCGTGGCGGCTCGATCATGGCCAAATGGTGCCTGCATCATCACCGCGAAAGCTTTCTCTACGAGCATTTTGACGAGATCTGCGACATCTGCCGCAAATACGATGTCTCCTTCTCCCTGGGCGACGGGTTGCGTCCCGGATCAATTGCAGACGCCAATGATGCGGCCCAGTTTGCCGAGCTGGAATGCCTGGGGGAGCTTACAAAAATCGCCTGGGCCAAAGACTGTCAGGTGATGATCGAAGGCCCGGGCCATGTGGCCATGCACAAGATCAAAGAGAACATGGACAAACAGCTGGAGTGCTGTGACGAGGCGCCGTTCTACACGCTGGGGCCGCTCACCACCGATATTGCGCCGGGCTATGACCATATCACCTCTGGCATTGGGGCGGCGATGATCGGCTGGTTCGGCTGCGCCATGCTGTGCTACGTGACACCCAAGGAACATCTGGGCCTGCCCGACCGCGACGACGTCAAGGTTGGCGTCATCACCTATAAGATCGCCGCCCATGCGGCGGATCTCGCCAAAGGCATGCCCGGTGCCCAGCGCCGCGACGACGCCCTGTCGCGGGCCCGGTTTGAGTTCCGCTGGGAGGATCAGTTCAACCTGTCGCTTGATCCCGATACAGCGCGCGAGTTCCACGACCAGACCCTGCCAAAAGAGGCCCATAAGGTGGCGCATTTCTGCTCGATGTGCGGGCCGAAATTCTGCTCGATGCGGATCAGCCACGACATCCGCGCCGAGGCGCAAAAAGAGGGCATGGAGGCCATGGCCGCCAAGTTCCGCCTTGGGGGCGAGCTCTATGTCCCTGCCGCCGAGGCGACCACAGAAACCGCCAAAGAAACCGCAGCTGTGACCGCCTCAGAGGTGGCAGGTGAGCCTGCGCTGGAACCGGGCGAATGATCACAATCGCGGGGGCGGGGCTTGCGGGCCTCGCCACTGCATATGAACTGTTGCAGCGCGGCGCGCGCGTCATCTTGTATGAACGGGGCACAGCTCCTGGAGCCTGCAGCGTTGCGCGCTATGCCGGCGGTATGCTGGCGCCCTGGTGCGAAGGCGAAAGCGCCGAGGCCGTAGTGGTCAGCCTGGGCGCACGGGCCGCCGACTGGTGGGAGACCATCACGCCCGTCACCCGGCGCGGCTCCCTTGTGGTGGCTCCGCCGCGGGATCACGCCGAGCTCAGCCGCTTTGCCCGCCGTACAGAGGCGCACCGGGTGCTGGACGGTGCTGAGATTGCCGATCTGGAGCCCGCGCTGGCCGGGCGCTTTAGCAGTGGTTTGTTCTTTCAGAGCGAGGCGCATCTTGATCCACGCCGCGCGCTGCAAGACCTGAGCACGGCCATTACGGCTTTGGGGGGCGAAATTCGCTATGGTACAGCCGCGCCAGCAGAGGTCGATCTCAACTGCACCGGCATGGCCGCCGCCCTGCCCGGTCTGCGCCCGGTGCGCGGTGAGATGGCGATCCTGCACTGCGCTGAGGTAGACATAAGCCGCACCCTGCGCCTGTTGCATCCGCGCATCCCGCTCTACCTGGTACCGCGCGGTGATCAGCACTTCATGATCGGTGCCACCATGATCGAAAGCAACTCAACCCGCGCGCCGGCCCTACGCTCTGTCACCGAGCTGCTCAGCGCCGCCTTTGCGCTGCATCCCGCATTTGGCGAGGCCAGCGTGGTTGAGCTGGGCGCCGGGCTGCGCCCCGCCTTTGGCGACAACCTGCCGCGCCTGATCGAACATGACGGCAGGCTTCACCTTAATGGTCTGTACCGCCACGGGTTTCTGCTGGCCCCGGCCATGGCCCAACGCGCCGCCCGCCGCCTGATGCCACAGCCAGAAAATGGAGCTGCCACATGAAGATCCAGATCAACGCCGAAACGCACGACATCCAGTCAGACACCCTCGACAAAGCCCTGGCCGAACTGGGCATGACCAGCGTCGCCCTGGCCACCGCTGTCAACGGAACCTTTGTTTCGCGCGCGAAACGCAAAACCTTCACCCTTTGCGGCGGCGACCGGATCGAAGTACTTGCCCCGATGCAGGGAGGCTGACCCATGGACTTTTACGGCACACCGCTGGCCTCGCGCCTGCTCCTTGGCACCGCACAATACCCCTCGCCATCGGTGCTCTGTGACGCTATTGCCGCCAGCGAAACCGAGGTGATCACCCTGTCGCTGCGCCGCGAAACCAGCGATGGCACTGGCACTGATTTTTGGCAGATGCTGCGTGCAACAGGCGCCCGGATCCTGCCCAATACAGCCGGGTGCCACACAGCCCGCGAGGCCGTCACCACAGCGCAGATGGCCCGCGAGGTCTTTGGCACCGATTGGATCAAGCTTGAGGTGATTGGCCATGCCGACAGCCTGCAGCCAGATGTCTTTGGCCTGGTAGAGGCCGCTCGGATCCTAAGCGAGGACGGCTTTAAGGTCTTTCCCTATACCACCGAAGATCTGGTGGTGGGCGAACGCCTGCTGCAGGCGGGCTGTGAGGTGCTGATGCCCTGGGGGGCACCAATTGGCTCTGGTCAGGGACTGCGTAATCCCGATGGGCTGCGCGCCATGCGGGCGCATTTCCCCCACACACCGCTGATCGTTGACGCCGGTATTGGCCGCCCCTCGGATGCGGCCGCCGCGATGGAGCTTGGCATGGATGCGGTGCTGCTGAACACCGCCGTGGCAAAGGCCGGTGACCCCGTGCTTATGGCGCGCGCCATGGCGCAGGCGGTTGAGGCCGGGCGGGCGGGCTTTGGGGCTGACCCGATGCCACGTCGTGACATGGCCGTGCCGTCCACCCCCGTCCTTGGCCTGGCGAGTTTGACATGAAAGAGCACAAACGGATGCAACGCTTTTATCTGATTGTGGGCCATGTGGGCCGACTGGAGCTTTTGGTGCCGCAGGGGGCGCGGCTGGTGCAGCTCAGGATCAAGGATGAACCCGAGGCCGAGGTCCGCCGCCAGGTTGCGCGCGCCCGCGATTTTTGCGCCGTGCATGGGGCCCAGCTGGTGGTCAATGATCACTGGCAAATCGCCCTCGATCTCAACTGCACCTTCGTGCATCTGGGGCAAGAGGATATGGCGCAGGCTGATTTTGCCGCCCTCAAACGTGCCGGGGTGCGCTATGGGCTGTCCACCCATGACGAGGCTGAGCTGGACCGCGCCCTGTCGCATGATCCGGCCTATGTTGCCCTTGGCCCGGTTTATCCCACCCTGTTGAAAAAGATGAAATGGGGGCCTCAGGGCCTTGACCGTGTCAGCCGCTGGAAACAGCGCGCGGGCAAGACACCCTTGGTGGCCATCGGTGGGCTTACACCTGAACGCCTGCCCGGCGTCTTTGCCGCTGGCGCCGACAGCGCCGCCGTGGTCACCGACATCCAGCAGGCCCCGGATCCCGAAGCCCGCTGCCGACTTTGGGCCGAGGCCTGCGCCTGATGTCACGCTACGCCCGGCAAATGATCCTGCCCGAGGTCGGCACGCAGGGTCAGGCCAGACTGGCAAGGGCGCATGTGCTGGTGGTCGGCGCCGGTGGGCTGGGAGCGCCAGTGTTGCAATATCTCGCCGGGGCCGGCATCGGCGCCATCACCCTGCTGGACCCCGACCGGGTGGACGAGAGCAACCTGCATCGCCAGACGCTGTTCACCATGGCCGACATTGGCCGCAGCAAGGTTGATGCCGCGGCAGACCGTCTGTTGGCCGCCAACCCCGATCTGCAGCTTGAAACCCATGCCGAGGCGCTGACGGCAGACAATGTCACGCGTTTTCTGGCCCCGGTTGATCTTGTGGTTGATGCTGCAGATTCCTTTGCCACATCCTATATTCTGTCAGATGCCTGTCTGCTGTGTGCGCGGCCACTGGTCGCGGCCTCCGTGCTGGGCCAGCGCGGCTACGTCGGGGGATTTTGCGGCAGCGGCCCCTCACTGCGCGCTGTGTTTCCGGACCTGCCAGACACGGCTGCCAGCTGTGCCACAGCAGGGGTCATGGGGCCCGTGGTTGGCATGATCGGCGCGCTCCAGGCGCAAATGGCGCTGAAACTGCTGTTGCAACACAGCCCCTCGCCACTGGGTCTGCTGATGCAAATCGACATGGCCAGCCTCAGCCTCAGTAGTTTTCGGTTTGACGCGGCCCCAGAGCCAGAGAGCGTTTTGCGGTTTATCAACCCGGCGCTGATCCCCCCGGATGCCCAGGTGATTGATCTGCGCCCCATTGACGAGGCACCGCAGCTGGTTACCCCCGACGCCAAACGCATCCTGCCCGATGACCTTGCGCGCGCGCAGCTTGATAAAAAGCGGACCCTTGTTCTGTGTTGCCGCTCTGGGGTGCGCGCCTGGCGTGCCGCCCGCGCCCTGCAGGCGCATGGCTTTAGCCGGATCGAACTCCTGGCCACCGGAGACCCTGTATGAGCCGCATTCTGGTAATCGCCGGCACCGACAGCAGCGGTGGCGCAGGTTTGAGCCGCGATATCGCCATGGCTGAAAGCCTGGACTGCAGGGTGTCGCCGGTGGTGACGGCCGTCACCGTGCAAACCAATACCGCCCTGATCGCCAGCCACCCGGTGCCACCAGAGATCATCGCAGCCCAGATACAGGCCGCCTTTGATGCCCCGGGCGAGACCCCCAAAGCCGTAAAGATTGGCATGATCGGCACGCCCGAAGCCGCCTTGCATGTACTGCGGGCGCTGCCAACGGATGTGCCGGTTGTGCTGGATCCGGTCCTCAAAAGCTCGTCCGGTGGGGTGTTGATGACCCTTGAGACGCTGGCACCTCTGCTGCCGCGCATCACCCTGCTCACCCCCAATCTGGAGGAAAGCGCGAGGCTCAGCAACCGTACGCCGTCCCAGGACATCGGCGCGCTAGCAGAGCAGGCGCAGATCCTGCTGGCAACAGGTCCGGGGGCTGTGCTGATAAAGGGGGGCCACGCCACGGGAGAGAAAAGTCTGGACCATCTGTTCTGGCGCAGCGGCCATAAGGTCTATGCCGCGCCACGGCTGGCCGGCAGCAAACGCGGCACTGGCTGCAGTCTGGCAACGGCAATCACCTGCGGACTGGCACAGGGGGAGCCGCTGCAACAGGCCTGCGCCAGCGCAAAAATCCGGCTAGGACAGTGGCTTGCGAAAGAATAGCTCCCACACAGCGGCAGGGATGCCCTCCCGTTGACCCTTTATCCCCACAGGATCTATGGCTACCAGATCTGCCTAAAAGGTCCGCTGGTCAGCCTGAAAGGCCCTGTTCTGGTCAGCCTGAAAGGCCCTCTGACTCCCCGCGTCCGATCTGCAACATCGCAAGGGTCTGCAACAACACTGATTTGCTGATTGGTTTTTGCAGGAAATAGTCCATTCCAGCGGCCAGACAGGCTTCGCGGTCGCTGTCAAAGGCATTGGCCGTCAGCGCAATAATCACCGGTTGCACAATACTGAGAGCACGGATTTCGCGGGTGGCCGCAAGACCATCCAACTCTGGCATCGACATATCCATCAAAATGATATCGGGCACCTGTTGCTGACACAGGGTCACGGCCTCACGGCCATTTTCAGCCTCTTTCAGCGTAACCCCTAATCCAGACAGATATTTGCGAACCAGCAAGCGGTTGGTCTTGTTGTCTTCAGCCAACAGGATGTGACAGCCAGCCAACAAGGCTGTGTCCGTCAGAGCCTCGACCTTTGTTGCACGCGCTGTTTCGCTTGCCTTGGCGAGCTGGATTTCCAACCGAAAGCAAGAGCCGTTTTCATTGGGCATGCACAGATCGATGCCACCGCCCATCCGCTTGGCCAGGATGCTTGAGATTGTCAGCCCCAGCCCTGTGCCGCCAAAGGCCCGGGTGGTGGCTGCATCTGCCTGCGAAAAGCGGTCAAAAATACGCGCGGCCTGGCTCTCGGTAATGCCAATTCCTGTGTCTTCAACTTCGATCAAAAGCCGGTAGGCATCGCCGCCAACGCTGCTGATCTTAACCGAAACGCCGCCTGTGGAGGTGAATTTGACCGCGTTTCCAACCAGGTTCACCAGAATTTGGCGCAGCCGCCCATCATCTCCTGACATGCGCTCTGGCAGGCCCTCCTCAAAGCTGACAGAAATCCACAAGCCCTTGTCACGCGCCTTGGGCCTGAGCAAATTGACCGCCCCTGCAACACAGTTGCGCAGGTCAAAATCCACCGGATTGATCGCGAGCCGACCTGCCTCAAGACGGGAGAGATCCAGAATATCATTGATAATTTTCAACAGGGCATGAGAGGAGTCCTGGATGGTCTCCAGATATTGCCGCTCCTCGGCCCCCAGATCCGATCCCGCCATCAGATCCGCCATGCCCAAAATCCCATTCATCGGCGTGCGGATTTCATGGGACATATTCGCCAGGAATTCAGACTTGGCGCGATCGGCCCTCTCAGCCGAGAGCTTGGCATCATTCAGCTCATTGTTTCGCTGCAACAAGATAGAGTTCGTCTCGATCAGCTGTTCACGCAGATGCACGTCTCGTGTCACGTCCAGATTGACACCGATCATCCGCAGCCATCCATCCGCATCGGCATAGGCCGTTCCCATAGAGCGGATATGCCTGATCTCGCCACTGGCCAGAACAATGCGGTAGTCTGAAACATGGCTGCCGCCCGCATGTGACGCCTTTTTATATGCGTCCACGGCCTTCTGGCGATCCTCTGGATGCAGATAGGTCTCCCACGTCCCTATGACGACACGCTCGCTAGGGCCGATCCCATAGATCTCGCGCAGGTTCGGATCCCAGATCAATTGGCTGGATTTAGAGTTCAGCTCCCAAATGCCGATTTTGGAAATATCCACCGCGATCTCAAGCCGGTGGGACAGGTCTTCGAGCTGGCGTTCGCGCCGCGTCAGGGTTCTGATCACATCGCGCCGCGCAGCCGACAGCCGCCCGGCAGTATAGATCGGGATCACAATCAATGCTCCGGCAACAAACACCACCAAACGCCAGGGCCAGGGGTTGATCTGCCGGGCCGCCCAGCCCCCTTTTGGCCGGGCTGCAATCTGCCAGGCCCCGACCGGCAAAGGAATATCCAAAACCACGGGGTTATCGTTAAAAATCTGTGGGTTGCCAAAAAAGTGGTCGCCCTCGGCCCCCAGGCCATCCCGCCCCCGAAGGGCCACCTCGATACCAAGATCCGCAGAATTCAGCCCATGGGTGGCATAGAGCGTTTCTGCATTCATGACCAAGGAGAGGATGCCCCAGAACCGACGGTCCTCTTTAGCGCCACTGAACACCGGGAAGCGCCCGATAAAGGCAGTGCCCCCCTGCACCAGTTGCACCGGTCCGGCCAGAACCATTTCGCCACTATCACGCACTTTATGGGCCGCGTCCCGCTGGGCATCCGTTTTGTTGTAGTCCAACCCCAGAGCGGCTTCATTTCCATGCAAAGGATAGAGCATCGAGATCACCAGGTCCGGCGCCGCCGCGATATGGCTGATATCAGTATGGTTGCCGATCACCCGTTCACCAAGCTGGGTAAACCTTTCCTGGCTCATCGAAGGCTCGGTAGAGATCACAGCAACAAGGCCGCGCACCAACTGAATGTCCGCGCTCAGGGCGCCTTCAAGTCTGGACTGCAAAAGGCTTGCCTCGCGCAGAACGTCGGCCCGCAGGGACTGATCATGGATGGTCTTATTTTGCTTTTCTGAATAGTACCCGGCAATTAGCACGATCATAAGTGCCATAAATACAGGAAGATAAGCTCGTTTTGACATCCCACCCGCAGGCTTTGCGAACCAATTTCTCACGGAACTAGCACCATCTCACCCATACCTGGCCTTAACTCATACGCCGCTCTACATCGCACCTTTGGGACTGTGACGCAAAGGGGTTCATATTCTCTTAACAACCCTTTGTGCGTACAGAGAGACGGTCGAGGAAAACTCCAATGGCGCAGGGCTATTTCCCAACACAAACCACACGTGTTTTTCTAAGTGAATTCCGCATAAAAAACGGCGCCGAAGCCCCGGCAGACAACCGAGGCACCACCGGCAGACACCACCGGCAGGCAGGACCGGCAGGACCGGGGCTGCAGCCGACGGGGCTACTGGTCTTTCGCCACTGGCCTTGTCCGCAGAATTTGAAACCCCGGCGGGTCAGGCCGCTGACATGGCATTTTCGCGGGAGACACAACTGGGCCGCTCTTTTGACGCGTGCTGCAACGCCCAGTCCACAAGGCAGTCGAGCTGAGGCGGCAACTCATGTCCAAGATCGCCAATATACTCAAAAAATGCCTCGCGGTTCAGTTGGTTGAGCCCCACAAGGACCGGAATTCCCAAAGCCATAGCCTCGCCGATGGTGGCGCGAAAACCGCGTCCCTCGGCTTCGTGCTTGCCAAACTTGTTGACGATCAAAAGATCCGCGCGCCCGCGCAACTCCGCCTCGGTCAGGGCAACCGTTTTCTCCAGTGCAGAAGGGTTCAGGCGACAGCCACGCGCGGTCTTGCCCAGAGATTGCGAAATGCGGATCACCGGCCCGCGGGGCAGTACCTGCACATCCATGTCACAGCGGCCACCCTCAGCCTGATCCGTGTTGATCTGAACCGTGCCACAGGGGGTCAACCCCACTTGCATCACCCTTTGCGCCAGCTGAAACAGGATCATATCCGTGTCACCGCGCCCGGGCGCACAGGTATAGGCTATCTGCATGGTCTTCACTCCTTTAGTCGGCACCGAAAGGCTTAGGTTAGTATTAAAAATCAGTCACTTAAATCGACACTTTATTCAGACCCACACGGTGTAAAAACAGCTCATGACACATCGGGATGCTTACCTTTTTCCTGCAGGGGTTGCCTGTGGGGGTCGCCTGTGGGGCCAGGTTGTTTTCGTATCCAGACCGCGCCGCTGCATCATCCGCAGGCGCAGGCTTTGATGGTCGCTGTCGCGCAGGCGCAATCGGGCGATGGGCAGGATCACGGCGGTCTCCAGAATGAGATGGCGACGGGCAAACGAGGTGAATCTCGCCAGCAACTGCTGCGCCTCTAAGGTCAGCGGAGCGCTCTGCAGAACCCTGGCAAGCACAGAAAGGACCTCAGGCGTGCTGTCGCCTGCCTGTTGATGGTCCAGCAACAGCCGGCTGATCACCCGGTCAATCTCGTCTTCTGGCAGACAACAGCGCCGCATCAGCGGAAACAGGTCTTCTTGCTCATCCGCCAGATGCAGCGGCAGATCCGTTTGCAAAAAATCTACCGCCCGGGACACCTCTTGCGGCGCAGAACAATCGCCCGCAGCAATCCGGTCCAACAGCATGCAGACACAGCGTTCGCGCAGATGATCTGCAGCGATGAACTCCAGACCATCCTTCAACAGCGCGTGGTCGGTGGCGCGGAGGCAGGCCCCACAAGGGCTGTCGTATCCAGTCGGCGCTGTCATCCCCTGCCCCTCTCCCCCGACCCTCTCCACAGTGCTACAAAACGGGTTTCAGATCCGCCCCGGTGATTTCAGCCGAGGCCGCCAGATCCTGCACAAAGCTCTGTGCCGCCCGCGCCCAGGCGGCTTTCTCCATCGCAATAGTGATGGCGCGCCTGGCCGCTTCAAAAGGCAACTCCTTGCCTTTAGCCACCGCATCCATGCGGATAATATGATAGCCATGGCGCGACAGAACGGGCACGGGGCTGATCTCGCCTTCCGCAAGATGATGCAGGAATTTTTCAAATTCAGGCACCGTGTCCCCCGGCCCAAGCTGACCCAGAGCACCGCCCGCGCTTTTTGAGCCGCAATCGCTGTCAGATTTGGCCAGCGCGATAAAATCTTTCGGTTTTTGCTGCAGCCGCGCGCTCAGCACATTGGCCTTGCGCAGGGCTTTATCCTTGGCCTCTTTGTCGCGGGGGTCACAAGCACACAGGATATGCGAGACCTCCCACAGGGGCGGCGAGCGGAACCGCGACGGATCGCGGGCCCATTCTTGTTTCACCTCGTCTTCGGTGGGTGTCTCAGCCGCAACCGAGGCTTCGAGAAGGCCCCGGACCAGGGCCTCCTCATCGGTTTCATAGCGACCCGGCCCAACCTCGGCGGGCTCTGTTTTTAGCGCCCGGCGGCGGGCCTCCTGCAACAGCAGGGTGCGCAGGGCAACCGCATTGGCGGCCTTGCGCCAGGCGATGCCGGGTTTGCCGCTCGGGGCTTCGTGGTTCTGGGTCTCAGCCGCAACCACGGCATGCGGAACACATTCGCCATTAACGATGAGATCGGGGAAAAGGCCAGCTTTCATCTGATATACTCCGGCTTATTTGCTGGCGGAACGGTTGGGAGCAACCGGTCCGGCACGTGTTGGCAAAGGCGCACTGCGGCGCGAGCGCACCACCTGATAGCCCGGGCGAAAGAGATAGCGCACCGGCACTGACAGCATGTGCACCAGACGGGTGAACGGGAAGACCAGAAAGATGGTCAGCCCCAGAAACAGGTGCAGTTTGAAAATCAAAGCCACATCAGCGATATAGGCCGCAGCACCCGCCTCGAAGGTAAAGATGCCCTGCGCCCAGGCCATGAATTTGGTCATCTCATGGCCGTCCAGATGGCCCAGTGATGCAAAGATGGTCAACAGGCCCAGACAGAGCTGCAGCAGCAAGATCGCCAGAATTGCTATATCAGCAAAGCTTGAGGTCTTGCGGATGCGCGGGTCGGTCCAGCGACGATGAAACAGCATCCCGCCCCCGACCAGCGCCATCACGCCCGCAATGCCACCTACGATCACCGCGCCCACCTGTTTGAAACCGTGGCTGACGCCAAGGGCATCAAAGACCCATAGCGGCGTCAACAACCCGACAAAGTGGCCGACAAAGATGATCAGCACGCCGATGTGAAACAACACCGAGCCCATGATCAGCTGCTTGCGCCGCAGCATCTGGCTTGATGAGCTTTTCCAGGTGAAGGGGTCGCGTTCATAGCGCGCGATCGACCCGATGACCGCCACCGAAAGGGCGATATAAGGATAGATTCCAAATAGAAAATTATGCATGAGAGCCTCCGTTATTCAGCCGCCACGCCGGTGGTCGAACCGGGTGCAGGCGTTTGGGGTTCATCCATGCGCGACAGCATATCGCGCACTTGCGGGCAGCCGGCGTTGGGATCGGGACCAAAGAGCACTTCGCTCTCTTCCCAGACCTCGTCCAGCGCTTCCAGATCGTTGGGGTCTACTTCGGCCTGCTCCAGCAGCTCGGCCACGGCGGCCTTGTTGGCCTGAACACCCGAAAGCTGCAAAAGAGACGTGAACACAGCGCCATAGTGGCTTTCGCGGCGGGCAAGCCGCTCGCTTAGCGCTTCAAAGATATGGGCTGCATCGGCCAAAATATCCTGCGCTTCTGCAAAGGGACGCATCGACAGGAATTCCAGCAAAACAGGCAGATGGTCCGGCAGCTCCGAGGTATGCGGGTCAAACCCGCCATCGCGGTAAGTTTCGACCAAAGACACCATCGCACCACCACGATCCCGGCTTTCGCCGTGCACGTGCTCAAACAGGTTAAGGCTGAGGGTGCGCGAGCGGTCAAACAGCATGACGTATTGCTCTTCGAGATCATAAATATCGTCACTGCGCAGCGCGTCCACCAGCGGGCGCAATTCGCGCCGCGCCGCCGCAGTCAGCCGGGTATCAGAGGCGAGAACGCCTCCGATTTCAGACATGGCGCCCTGCAGCTCCCGGGTGGGGTAGCTCAACAGCAGCGAGATCGCTTTAAGAGTCCGGTCCATTAGCGCAGCTCCTCGGGCATTTTCAGGGGTTTCTTAGAGCCGCCAAACAGCGATCCCTTGCTGATACCAGGGGAGCATCCATTGGTGTCGGTAAAGCCGCATTCGCCGCGCAGATCATAGGCCTCTTCGACCTGTTCACGGTGGGTGGTTGGGATGACAAAGCGGTCTTCATAATCCGCCAAAGCCATGATTTTATACATGTCTTCGATCATCGCCCCATCTAGGCCAACCTTGGCAGCCACGGCCTCATCGCGCACACCATCAACGGTTTTCGCCCGCATATAAGAGCGCATCGCCAGCATCCGTTCCAGCGCCAGAGCCACCGGCTCTTCGTCACCTGCGGTCAGCATATTGGCGAGGTAGCGCAGCGGAATGCGCAGGTTGCGCACGTCAGGCATCGCCCCGTCCATGCCAATCGCACCGGCCTCGGCCGCGTTCTGGATCGGCGACAGCGGCGGGATGTACCAGACCATTGGCAGAGTGCGATATTCCGGGTGCAGCGGGAAGGCCACTTTCCACTCCATCGCCATCTTCCAGATCGGGCTGGCTTGCGCCGATTTGATCCAGTCCTCGGGGATACCATCGGCCCGGGCAGTTTCGATCACGGCCGGGTCGTTGGGGTCGAGGAAAACATCCAGCTGCGCGTCATAGAGGTCTGTTTCAGCGGGCGTATTTGCTGCCTGTTCGATCTTATCCGCATCATAGAGCATCACACCCAGATAGCGGATCCGACCCACGCAGGTTTCCGAGCAGACCGTTGGGTTGCCGCTTTCAATCCGGGGATAGCACAGGGTGCATTTCTCGGATTTACCGCTTTGCCAGTTGTAGTAGATCTTTTTGTAGGGACAGCCCGACACACACATCCGCCAGCCGCGGCATTTTTCCTGGTCAATCAGGACAATGCCGTCTTCTTCGCGTTTATAAATGGCTCCCGATGGGCAGGCAGCAGCACAGGCCGGGTTCAGGCAGTGCTCGCACAGACGCGGGAGATACATCATGAATGTATTCTCGTATTCGCCGTAGATCTCCTTTTGGATGCCCTCAAAATTGTAGTCTTGCGACCGTTTTGAGAACTCACCGCCCAGGATCTCTTCCCAGTTCGGGCCCTTGTTGATCTTCTCCATGCGCTCGCCGGTGATCTTTGAGCGGGGACGCGCGGTCGGAAAGGCCTTTAGCTCAGGCGCCGATTTCAGGTGGTCATAGTCAAAATCAAACGGCTCGTAGTAGTCGTCGATCTCGGGCAGATCCGGGTTGCCAAAGATATTGGCCAGGATCCGCCATTTGCTGCCCTGTTTGGGCTGCAGCTTACCCGCACGGGTCCGCTCCCAGCCGCCATTCCAGCGGTCCTGATTTTCCCAATCGGTGGGATAGCCAGTACCGGGTTTGGTTTCCACGTTGTTGAACCAGGCGTATTCGACACCGTCGCGGCTGGTCCATACATTTTTACAGGTGACGGAACAGGTGTGGCACCCGATGCATTTATCGAGGTTCAGCACCATGCCGATTTGAGCACGTACTCTCATTCTGCTGCCTCCTTCTGGGTTGCTTCCTCGTCGAGCCAGTCGACCTTCTTCATTTTGCGCACCACAACAAATTCGTCGCGGTTCGAACCAACGGTGCCGTAATAGTTGAACCCGTAGGACTGCTGCGCGTAGCCGCCAATCATATGGGTGGGTTTCAGCACCGTCCGGGTCACAGAGTTGTGGATGCCACCCCGGTTACCGGTCTTTTCAGAGCCGGGCGTGTTCACGATCTTTTCCTGCGCGTGATACATAAAGGTGGTGCCATCCTTGATCCGCTGCGACACCACCGCCCGCGCTGTCAGTGCGCCGTTGGTGTTGTAGAGCTCGATCCAGTCGTTGTCCTTGATGTCAGCCTTTTTGGCATCATTCTCAGACAGCCAGACCACCGGCCCACCCCGGTTCAGCGTCAGCATCAGCAGGTTGTCGGAATAGGTTGAATGGATGCCCCATTTCTGGTGCGGCGTGATAAAGTTCAACACCAGAGTGTCGCCATCGTCCTGTACATCCTTGGTGATGGTTTTCAGATCCACCGGTGGCCGGTAGGACATAAAGCCCTCGCCAAAGGCGCGCATCCAGAGGTGATCCTGATAGAGCTGTTGCCGCCCCGTCAGGGTCCGCCATGGGATCAGCTCATGCACGTTGGTGTAGCCGGCATTGTAGCAGACCTTCTCGCTTTCCAGACCGGACCAGGTTGGAGAGGAGATGATCTTGCGCGGCTGCACGGCGATATCGCGAAAACGGATCTTTTCGTCTTCTTTGGGTTTCGCCAGGTGGGTGTGATCAATGCCGGTGAATTGCGACAGCGCATCCCAGGCTTTCACCGCCACCTCGCCGTTGGTTTCCGGCGCCAGCATCAGCACAACCTCGGTCGCATCAATGTCGGTGACGATCTTGGCACAGCCCTTGGCCGGGCCTTCGGCCCATTCACCGTTCAAATCACGCAGGTGCTGCACTTCATGTTCGGTGTTCCAGCCGATGCCTTTGCCGCCATTGCCCAGTTTGTCCAAAAGCGGGCCCAGCGCCACAAAGCGGTCGTAGATCTGGGTATAGTCCCGCTCTACCGCAATAAAGTTCGGCGCGGTCTTGCCTGGGATCAGGTCGCATTCGCCCTTTTTCCAGTCCTTGACCTGATCCTGTGCCAGTTCCGCCGGGGTGTCATGCAGCAAAGGCAGCGCGACAATATCGGTTTCCTGACCCAGAACTTCGGGGGCAACTTCCTGCACCTTCTTGGCGATGGCTTTAAAGATCTCCCAGTCGGATTTGCTCTCGTAGGCCGGGTCCACTGCCGCCTGCAGCGGGTGAATGAACGGGTGCATATCCGAGGTGTTGAGGTCGTTCTTCTCGTACCACGAGGCCGTTGGCAGCACGATATCCGAATAGACCGCCGTGGTGCTCATGCGGAAGTCGATAGTGACCAGCAGATCGAGTTTGCCACGGGGGCCTTCCTCGTGCCATTTGGCTTCTTTGGGCAGCTGGCGGCCCTCTTCGCCAAGATCCTTGCCCATGACACCGTGATCGGTGCCCAGCAGGTGCTTGAGGAAATATTCATGGCCTTTGCCGGAAGAGCCCAGCAGGTTGGAACGCCAGATATAGAGGTTACGCGGCCAGTTTTCCGGTGCATCCGGATCTTCGCACGACATTTCCAACGCGCCCGATTTCAACTGTTCCGCCACAAAGCTGGCAACGTCTTTGCCAGCGGCTTTTGCCTGTTTTGCCACCTCCAGCGGGTTGGTCTTTAGTTGTGGTGCCGATGGCAGCCAGCCCATGCGCTCGGCGCGCACGTTGTAGTCGATGAGGTTGATATCCCAGTCGCCTGCGGGTGCGGTGGGCGACAGGATCTCATCGGCCTCAAGGGTCTCATAGCGCCACTGATCAGAGTGGGCATACCAGGCCGAGGTCGAGTTCATGTGACGCGGCGGGCGGCCCCAGTCCAGCGCAAAGGCCAGCGGCTGCCAGCCGGTTTGTGGCCGCAGTTTCTCCTGGCCCACATAGTGCGCCCAGCCGCCACCGGACTGACCGACGCAACCACACATGACCAGCATGTTGATGACCGCCCGGTAGTTCATATCCATGTGATACCAGTGGTTCATCGCAGCACCGATGATGACCATCGACTTACCTTCGGTCTTCTCAGCGTTCTGGGCAAACTCACGGGCGACGTGGATGATCTTGTCGCGCGACACACCAGTGATTTTCTCGGCCCAGGCAGGGGTGCCGGGCATCTCGTCGTCATAGTCCTTGGCAACCCAGTCGCCGCCCAGGTTGCGGTCCAGCCCGTAGTTGGCACAGTACAGATCAAACACCGTGGTGACTTTGACCTCGCCATCGGCTGTCTTGATTGTTTTCACCGGCAGGTTGCGGGTCAGAACATTGGGATGATCCGCATCTGTCGCAAAGGCTTCGGTTGCTTCGCCGCCAAAGTAGGGGAAATCTACTGCAACAACATCGTCGTGATCTTCTTCCAGGATCAGCGTCATTTTCAGGCGGGTGTCAGCCTCTTTGGCTTTTTCCTGCAGGTTCCATTCGCCGTCTTCGCCCCAGCGATAGCCGATTGAGCCATTGGGGGCGACCAAACCACCGGTCTCTTCGTCCCAGGCAATGGTTTTCCACTCGGGGTTATTCTCTTCGCCCAGCTTGCCATCCAGATCATCCGCCCGCAGGAAACGGCCCGGAATGAGGCGGCCGTCTTTTTCGTCCAGCTTTACCAGCATGGGAAAGTCAGAGTATTTGCGGCAGTAGTCCTCAAAATACTCGGCCTGCCGGTCCAGGTGGAATTCGCGCAGGATGACGTGGCCAAAGGCCATGCCCAGTGCCGCGTCGGTACCCTGTTTGACGTTGAGCCAGACATCACCGAATTTTGCCGCCTCGGAATAGTCGGGGCAGATGACGGCGGATTTGGTGCCACGATAGCGGGCTTCGGTGTAGAAATGCGCGTCCGGCGTCCGGGTCTGCGGCACGTTAGAGCCCCAGAGCAGCAGGTAGCCTGCGTTGAACCAGTCGGCAGATTCAGGCACGTCGGTCTGCTCACCCCAGGTCATCGGCGAGGCTGGCGGCAGATCGCAGTACCAGTCGTAGAACGACATGCAGACACCACCCATCAGCGACAGGTAACGCGAGCCGGCTGCATAAGAAATCATCGACATCGCCGGGATTGGCGAGAAGCCAAAAATCCGGTCGGGGCCGTAGGTCTTGGTGGTATAAAGATTGGCAGCCGCCGTAATTTCGGTGGCTTCATCCCAAGAGGCGCGCACAAACCCACCCAAACCCCGGGTCTCTACATACGACGCCCGCAGGATCGGGTCGTTCTGCAGCTTGGTCCAGGCCTCAATGGGGCTCATGGTGGCGCGCATCTTGCGCCAGATCTTCATCAGGCGGCCCCGCACCAATGGGTTTTTCACCCGGTTGGCAGAATAGAGATACCAGCTGTAGCTGGCGCCACGGGCACAACCGCGTGGTTCGTGATTGGGCAGATCGGGGCGGGTGCGCGGATAGTCAGTTTGCTGCGTTTCCCAGGTCACGATGCCGGATTTCACATAGATCTTCCAGGAACAGGACCCGGTACAGTTCACCCCATGGGTCGAGCGCACCACTTTGTCGTGGCGCCAGCGGTTGCGGTAGGTGTCTTCCCAGTCGCGGTTTTCGCGGGTGACCTGGCCGTGGCCATTGGAAAAGGTTTCGAGTTCTTTGGACTGAAGGAAGTTTAGCCTGTCGAGCAGATGGCTCATGGGGTCTCTCCTTGAGGTAGCGGGGGAATAGCGGGCGATTTGGCGGGCCGTTTGACGGGCGGGCCCCGGCCGACGTAGGGCCGGGGCGAATGTGCTTTGAGATTTTAGGGGTTCTTGATGTAGGCACCGGGGCGCAGGTAGAACCACCAGTTGATCGCGATGCAGACTGCGTAGAAGACTGCAAAACCATAGAGCGCATACTCAGGGGTTCCGGCTTTCATCTGCTCGCCAAACACCTTGGGGATGATGAAGGCGCCGTAGGCGGCAACTGCGGCGGTCCAACCCAGAACCGGGCCAGCCTGCTCTTTGTTGAAGGCAAAGGCGATGGTGCGGAAGGTCGACCCATTGCCGATACCGGTGGCCGCAAACAGGATCAGGAAGAGGCCGAGGAAAGGCACAAAATACAGCTCTGGAGTGGCCGAAGAATAGGCCTTCTGAATGTAGTAGGCGACACCCAGCGCAGAGCCCACCATGACAAAGGAGATCCACTGGGTCACCCGGGCACCGCCCAGTTTATCGGCGATCATGCCGCCCACGGGCCGGATCAGCGCGCCGATGAAAGGCCCCATCCAGGCAAACATCAGGGCCGAGGGGCCATTGGCGTTTACTGTGTCATGGGTCAGCACTCCATCCACCATCAGGTGCTGGAAGCCAAAGACCACTTTGATGGTCAGCGCCAGCGCTGCGGAATAGCCGATGAACGAGCCAAAGGTCATGGTGTAGATCACGGTCATGGCCCAAGTGTGCTTGTTGCCAAAGATCTTGTACTGGCGTGTCAGGTTCTGACCGATCTGACCGGGGATCAGTTTCAGCAAGAAAACTGTCAGCGCAATCACGATGGGCAGCACCAGCCATTTTGAAACCATGAAACCAGAGCCACCAACCTTGGCCGGCAGCATCAGCCACAGACCAAAGGCGGCGGTCACAAAGCCGATCAACAACATAAAGGTGATGGTCGAGAAGGCGCCAACAGGGCTGGGAATGTCGGGGCTGACATCTTCGTCCCGGATATTGTTCATGCCGAACCAACCGGCAAAGGCCAGCGGGATAAGCAGCAGCAACCAGACGTAGCCGGCGTTATGGATATAGGTCTCGGTACCGGCAGGGATCTTGCCGATCAGGGTGCCAGAGGTGTTCTCCAGGATCATCGGGTCGCCGCCGAACAGACCAAAGGTCATCACCAGCGGGATAACGATCTGCATGGTGGTCACACCAAAGTTGCCCAGACCCGCGTTCATGCCCAGCGCATAGCCCTGGATTTTCTTTGGATAAAAGAACGAGATGTTGGACATCGAGCTGGAGAAGTTACCGCCACCGATACCCGACAGGAAGGCCAGGATCTGGAACTGCCAGAGCGGCGTGTCGGGGTTTTGCAGCGCAATACCGGCGCCCACGGCGGGGATCATCAGCAAGGCTGTGGTAAAGAAGATGGTGTTTCGCCCACCCGCGATGCGGATAAAGAACGTCGAGGGGATCCGCAGCGTCGCACCGGTCAGACCGGCGATAGCGGCAAGGGTAAACAGCTCGGATTTTTCAAAGGCAAAGCCGAGGTTGATCATCTGAACGGTGATGATGCCCCAATACAGCCAGACCGCAAAGCCGCAGAGCAGCGAGGGGATCGAGATCCACAGATTGCGGGTGGCGATGGCTTTGCCCTCGGAGGCCCAATAGCTCTCGTCTTCCGGGGTATAGTTTCTTAGGTCTTGTCCCACGTTTTTCCTCCTCGTTATGAGGTTGCGGCAGGCCAGAGACGGCCCGCCAGTTTAGACTTCAGGATTTCGATGCTTCGGGGTGGTTACGGTTCCACTCTTCGACAACTGCTACAGATTGGGCGAGCGCTGTATTGGCGCGTTCAGCGCGCAGGCGCAGGCCGTCCAGATGGGCGTGCTCCAGATTGGCGCGTTCTTCTTCTTCCTGCGCTTCAGTGAAGCGGACAAAGAAGGCCAGAACAGAGGCACAGGCGACAGTGACACCAATGACAAAGAAGACATCAGGCCATTCCATCGACCCCTTGAACAAAAAGCCCGCAGCCACCGCACCGGCATTGCCGCCAGCGCCAACCACGCCTGCGACGGCGCCAAGGGCCTTTTTGTTGATGAAGGGAACCACCGAATAGGTCGCGCCTTCGGCCATCTGGGTGAACAGCGAAAAGATGATCAGCATGGGCAGCGCCAA
Organism: Phaeobacter sp. SH40; assembly: GCA_965641885.1. Lineage (GTDB taxonomy): Bacteria > Pseudomonadota > Alphaproteobacteria > Rhodobacterales > Rhodobacteraceae > Pseudophaeobacter. Next base: position 3,179,021 of record OZ282574.1, read on the forward strand.
GAACAGCACCTGCATCTGACTGAACACCATCAGCGCGCAGCCCTCGCCCAACAGCACAACAAAAAGCCAGAAGCTGCGGCCCTTGAGGCCCCAGAGCGCGCCGAAGTTGTCGCCGAAGATGCCGCCAAGGGTGCGGGCAAAGATGTTCATCAGGCCGAATGAGGCCGCAACACCACCCGCAGCCACCAGACTGAGATCGAAGTAGTCATAGAAATAGAGCGCCGCGACATTGTTGACCGTGAGCTCAATGCCAAAGCAGGAGCCGTAGATCAGGAACAACACCCAGACGCGGTAGTCGGCCATGGCGCGGAAATAATCCCCGGTCACCGACTTTTTCGGCGGCAGCAGGTTTTTCTCACGCAGCTCTTTAAAATTCCCGTCCGGCGCATCCTGGGTGAGAAAGTAGTAGGCAATGCCAACCACAAAGATCACACAGCCCACGACCATCATCGACAGGCGCCAGCCAACGGCCTCGGAGAAGCCAAAGCCAACCACAAAGACCGAAAATACCATCGGCATCGCGAACTGGGTGACCCCGCCGCCAAGGTTACCCCAGCCGGCCGAGGTCGCATTGGCTGTGCCCACCACATTGGGGGCAAACATCACGGTGGTATGATACTGGGTGATCACAAAGGCGGCGCCGATGATGCCGATCAGCAAGCGAAAGAACAGGAAGGTCTCAAAACTGTCCGCCAGGCCAATACCGGCCACCGGAAAGGCGCCAAAGATCAGCAGATAGGTATAGGAAAGCCTTGGACCGATCCGGTCACAGAGCCAGCCAATAAAGAAGCGGGCAAAGACCGTCATCGCCACCGAGGCGATGATCGACCAGCCCACTTGTGATTTGGTCAGCTGCAGCTCGTCGCGCACGATGATCATCAGCGGTGCGATGCCGAACCAGGCAAAAAAGCACGAGAAAAAGGCGAACCACGTCATGTGGAATGTCCGGATTTGAACCATCCGGACATTGAAGAAATTTCGCCAGAGGCTGGTTGCCTTGTTTTGAATTTCCATCGGTGTCCCTCCGAAATTTACGAAACACCCGCTTAGGCGAGCTTTCGGAGAGACCTGCGCGCTTTTTGTTCAAGGCAGTTTGATCCAGATCACAAAACGCAAAAAAATCACGCAAAATAAATGGGTTACAGACTTTTGTCATTCCTATTTCAGCTAGAAGTCAAAGCTAAATCAGGCATGGATCAAGCTAGGAGTTGACATTTATCAAGTGGATGCGCGATCTACATACGAACTAATTCTCAGCTGGTGACGCTAGGCATGCCCGATTCAGAACTTTCCGACATTCGGGACCTGCACCTGTTTACCGCGATGGAAGATGAGCATTTTCAACGGCTCCTGCGCGCGTCTTATGTGCAAAACTTCCCCCCCCAGATTGAGCTGATTTCCGAAGGGGACCCCAGCGACTTTTTGCATATTTTGCTGTCGGGGTCGGTGGATCTGTTTTCCTGCTGGAACGACCGTGAAACCAGCATGGCAACAGTACGCCCGGTCTCGACCTTTATTCTGGCCGCCACAATCAAGGATGCGCCCTATCTGATGTCGGCGCGGACCATGGAGAAAAGTCGCATCGCCCTTATTCCCAGCCAGGATGTGCGCGAGGTTTTTGACAAGGACAGCCAGTTCGCCCGCGCCCTCGTCGGAGAGTTGGCGCAGTGTTATCGCGGCGTGATCAAGAACACCAAAGAGCTGAAGCTGCGCACCTCTCTGGAACGGCTGGCAAACTACCTGTTGCGCCTGCAGGCCCGCACTGGCGGCAATCAGACCTTCACCCTGGACGCTGAAAAACGCCGCCTGGCCTCGGTGCTGGGCATGACCTCAGAAAACCTCAGCCGCGCCTTCAAAAGCCTGCAGCCCTATGGGGTCACCGTAAAGGGCAGGCAGATCACCATCAGTAATCAGCAGGATCTTGAGGGGTTTGCCAAACCCAATCCGCTGATCGACAACCGCTAGTCCCTAATCCCACCAGGGCCGGGCAGCCGCTTGTCACCGCCAGAGCCTGCTAGCTCCGCCGGATTTCCAGTCTTGCCCGTAGACCGCGACTGCCGCGCTCAAAGCGCAGGCTGCCGCCATGCTGCTCGGCCACGGTGGCGACAATGGTCAGCCCCAGGCCAAATCCGTCGATGGCAGTACTGTTGGCGCCGCGCTGAAACGGCGCCAGCACCGCCTCAACCTCTGCTACAGTGAGCTCGGATCCCTCGTCCTGTACCGTAATGACGGCCCTTTCTGAGGTCGCCTCCAGCCGCACCTCAGCGCGGCGGCCGTATTTCAGGGCATTGTCCACCAGATTTGTCAGCGCACGTTGCAACAGGATGGGGCGCGCGGTGACCAGCACCCGGCGCGCATCCGGCAGACCCGCCTGTCCTGTCTGCTCCGCCTGCTCCGTCTGTCCTAGCTGTCCTGCTTTTCCAGTCTGCCCGGCACGCGCGGAAAACAGCGATTGCGCGCCCGGCACCCCTTCGGATCGCCAGGGCAGATAGGTCACCGGCTTGCCCAGATCCTGATAATCCGCCACCAGCGCCTCTACCAGAGCCGAGAGCGAAATCTGGCGCGGCACCTCCAGGCTCAGCTCGGACCGGGTATAGGTCAGAACGCTTTCGATCATGCCGGTCATGCTGTCGATATCCGCCTCAAGCCTGTGCCGCAGCTCCTTGTCCTGGATCAGGGCAGCGCGCAGCCGCAGGCGCGTGGCGGGCGTGCCAAGATCATGGCTGACTCCAGAGAGAACCGTCGCCCGTTTGGCGATCTGCTCCCGGGCGCCCGCAAGATGCGCGTTCACCGCCGTCACGATATCTCGCAACTCTTCGGGACCACGGGTGGAATAGCTGTCAGGCCCCCCAACCGAGCGCCGCTGCCGCAGCAAATCTGCAAAAGCGCCAAAGCGCGCGGTGACCTCGGCGCTTTGGCTCAACAAGATGGCCAGCCCCAGAGCCGCCAGCAAGACCGCAGGCAAACGCAGATCGCGGGGGGCGGCAGCGCAGCCCCAGAGTTCTGTGCCGTCTATCTGCTGCCATGGCCCCTCGCCCAGATGGGCAAAGACAATGGCATCACTGCAATAGGTTGCCAACAGTCGGGTCACAGCACCCAGTTTCTCGGCTGCTGTTTGCAACGCGGCGGTCTCAAGATCTGCAACCGCATAGCGGCGGCTGTCGGAAAGGATCACCAAACGCAGCGCCGGGCCGCCAACTGCGCCAAGACCAACAGGTGTTCTCTGCCTGCCTCCCTTGTCAAATGAGGAGGACTGGATTGAGACCTCGGTCACAAAGCCCGGCCCCCGAATATCCGCCTGTTGCCGGATCCATTGCGCCACGCTCTGCGACTGTTCTGGCCCAGAGGCCTCCGGCAGGACGACACCCGTCAGCCCTGCAGGCAGCGGCGCCACTCCCTGCAGGGAGTGATACAACAAGACCCCCGCCATTTGATTGCGCAGCAGATGCTCCTGCCAGACCCGAGTTGAGTGCAGCCAAAGTGTTGCTGTCAAAACCCCCAGCCCAAAGCCCGCGAGGATCCAGACCCGCGCCAAGGCCCTGAGATGCAGCCCGCGCCTCACTCTGTCGGCTCTTCGCTGACGTCCACCGCCAGCACATAGCCAATGCCGCGCGCGGTCCGCAGCAATTGCGGATCCTTCGGGTCACTCTCGATCTTTGAGCGCAGCCGTCCCACCAGCATGTCTATCGCCCGTCCCGAACCTTCGCCTTCGGCCACTGGCCCCGTGGTATGATTTTCCTGCAGGCCAGCCTGGATTTCTTCGCGCTGCAAAGGAATATGCGGGTTGGCCAAAAACACCTTGAGCAGGCTGGTCTCGCGCTGCGACAGCGCCACCTGAAACCCCTGCGGCGACAGCACCTCGTCGCGCTTGCCGTCATAGGTCCAGCCGCCAAAGCGAAACAGCGCCAGACGGCGGCGATACACCAGCGAGGCGCTGCGACTGGCCCGTTGTAAAACCGCCCTGAGCCGGGCCAGCAACAGCTCGGGGTTAAAGGGCTTGGCGATATAGTCGTCGGCGCCCCCCTCATATCCGGCCATGCGCTGATGGTCCTGCGACAGCGCTGACACCAGGATGATCGGCACATCCTGTTCTGCGCGCAGCCGGGCGCAGATCTCGACACCGTTCTCTGGCCCCAGCATCACATCCAGCAGGATCAGATCCACCCGTCCAGCCTGCATATGAGCGCGGATCTCGGCCTCGCTTTCGGCGGGCAGCGCGATAAAGCCGTTTTGCTGCAGAAACTGCGTCAGCATGCTGCGGGTCTCTGCATCGTCATCGACCACCAAAAGCCGGGGAATCGCCATCTCGTCTGCCTCCGTCTTTTGTCTTTTGTTGGCCGCGGCCTTGCAGCATTGGGGTAAAACGCCAAGGATACCACCACGGATATGGCCGAGACTGCCCTACTTTCCCGCCACAGTTAACTGCAAGGTAACAAGATGTAACGGAACCGGCTGTTTTCTTCGCCCTGCCCCGGTCTGAGCCACGCTCAACCATTGCGACTGCGCCCGCTGTCAGCGCAGGCTGGCCGCAATACAGCCGCACCATATGCGGCACCTGCGTTCAGGGCTTTGCAAACAGTGCCCAGGGCGCAATTTTGGGACCCGGGAGGGGTCCTTTGACCAAAATGGGAGGAAATAGTCATGAGAAGATCCGTATTTGCGGCAGCCTCGGCGCTGGCGCTTGCAGGCGCATCCATTGCCCAGGCCGGGCCACAGGCAGAGGTTCTGCACTGGTGGACCTCGGGCGGCGAGGCCAAGTCCGTAGCCGTATTGCAGCAGGAATTTTCGGCCAATGGCGGCACCTGGACCGATATGCCGGTGGCTGGCGGCGGCGGTGACGCGGCCATGACCGCCCTGCGCGCCCGCGTGCTGTCCGGCAACGCCCCCACAGCTGTGCAGCTGAAAGGCCCTGCCATTCAGGAATGGTACGAAGAGGGTGTGCTTGCCAATATTTCCGCCGTGGCCGAGGCCGAGGGCTGGGACAAGGTGCTGCCCGCCTCGATCGCCGCCCATATGAAATGCGAAGGCCAGTGGTGCGCGGCACCGGTCAATGTGCACCGGGTTGACTGGCTCTGGGCCAATGCCGAGATCCTCAAGGCCAACGGGATTGAGATGCCAACCAGCTGGGCGGAATTCAACGCCGCTGCAGACAAGCTGCAGGCCGCCGGGGTGATCCCGCTGGCCCATGGTGGTCAGGCCTGGCAGGACGCCACGGTTTTTGAAGTGGTTGCTCTTGGCATTCTGGGCGCAGAGGGTTTCCAGCAGGCCTTTGTCGATCTGGATCCCGCGATGCTGGCCTCTGACGAAATGGTCGCGGTGTTTGACCAGATGCGCAAGATGCGCGGTTACGTGGACAGCAATTTTCCCGGTCGCGACTGGAACCTTGCCACCTCGATGGTGATGAATGGCGAGGCCGCCTTTCAGATCATGGGTGACTGGGCCAAGGGCGAATTCCTGGCAGCTGGCAAAGTGCCGGGTGAGGACTTCCTCTGTGCTTCGGCGCCCGGAGCGGGCTTTCTCTACAATGTCGACAGCTTTGCCATGTTCGATGTTGCAGGCGATGACAAACAGGACGGTCAGGCGCTTTTGGCCAAGCTGATCGTGGGGCAGAATTTCCAGAAGGTGTTCAACCTCAACAAGGGCTCGATCCCGGCGCGGGTTGATGTCCCAATGGAAGAGTTCGACAGCTGTGCGCATCTTTCAGCCGCTGACATGACCGCAAGCTCAAAGGACGGCTCACTGCTGCCCAGCTATGCCCATGGCATGGCAATGCGCGGCGCCCAGTCCGGTGCCATCACCGATGTCGTCACAGCACATTTCAACTCTGATATGTCCTCGGCAGATGCCGTGGCGATGCTGGTTGACGCCGTGGCAAACTCGCTCTGAGCCCTGCCGCCTTGTCTCACAAGACATCCTCGCCCCGGTTTGATATGCCGGGGCGACACTCGACTTCAAAGGGCACGATCCAATGATCGCATGGCTGGAACGGCAGATCCCCAAGATGGTGCTGGCACCCTCGTTTGTGGCGATCCTCATCTTTGTCTATGGCTTTATCGCCTGGACCGCCTGGATTTCTTTGACCCGCTCAAAGCTGTTGCCAAAATATGAGCTGCACGGGTTTATCCAATACAAACGACTGCTTGCCTCGCCGCGCTGGGAGACGGCAATGGACAACCTGTTCATTTTTGGCGCGCTGTTTATCGGCATCTCAATGTTGCTGGGGCTGATGCTGGCGATCCTGCTGGATCAGAAAATCCGCATCGAAGGCGTGCTGCGCACCATCTACCTCTACCCGATGGCGCTGTCGATGATTGTGACAGGGACGGCCTGGAAATGGATCATGAACCCCGGATTGGGGATCGAGGCCATGGTGCGGGGATGGGGATTTGAGAGCTTCACCTTCAATTGGGTGATTGACCCCAAAATGGCGATTTATGCCGTGGTGATCGCCGGAGTCTGGCAGGCGTCTGGCTTTGTCATGGCGCTGTTTCTGGCGGGGCTGCGCAGTGTCGACGGTGAGATCATCAAGGCCGCACAGGTCGATGGTATCCCCGGCTGGCGGATCTATTCCGCCATCATCCTGCCCTCGATGGCGCCGATTTTCCTGTCTGCCTTTATCGTGCTGGCTCACCTGGCGATCAAAAGCTTTGATCTGGTGGTGGCCCTCACCGGCGGCGGTCCCGGCTACGCCACCGACCTGCCCGCAACCTATATGTATGCCATGGCCTTCTCACGCGGCGACATCGGCCAGGCCGCCAGCTCTGCCATGGTGATGATGGGCGTCGTCTTTGCCATCGTGGTGCCCTATCTCTATTCCGAACTGAGGGCGAAACATGACTGAATTTAGCTATTCTGCCCCAACCACTCCCCCGGCCGCGCACACTGCGGCGCCTCGGTATGGACAGACCGCCCTGCGCTGGCTGCTGTTCACCCTGCTGGGCCTGTTTGCGCTGTTTTACCTGATGCCGCTATTTGTCATGGTCACAACCTCGCTCAAAAGCCTGGAGGAAATCCGCAGCGGCAGCCTGGTTGCCTTTCCGCGCGAAGTGACCTTTGAGGCCTGGCGCACCGCCTGGTCCGGCGCCTGCACCGGCATTCAATGCGAAGGCCTGCAGCCCTATTTCTGGAACTCGGTGCTGCTGGCGGTGCCGGCCGTGCTGATCTCAAGCTTTCTGGGCGCCGCCAATGGCTATGTGATCGCCCAGTGGAATTTTCGCGGCGCCAATCTGATCTTTTCTGCCATGCTGTTTGGCTGCTTCATTCCCTTTCAGGTGGTCCTGCTGCCAATGGCCCGGATGCTGGGACTGATGGGGCTGGCGGGCACCATTCCGGGGTTGATCTTTGCCCATGTGATCTATGGGATCGGCTTTACCACGCTGTTTTTCCGCAATTTCTATGTCACCATTCCCAGTGATCTGGTTAAGGCCGCCAAGGTCGACGGTGCTGGGTTTTTCCGCATCTTCTGGTCGATCTTTCTGCCGCTCAGCCTGCCGATCATTGTGGTCACGGTGATCTGGCAGTTCACCCAGATCTGGAACGACTTTTTGTTTGGCGTAAGCTTCAGCCAGGCCGGCACCCAGCCCATCACGGTCGCCCTGAACAACATCGTAAACTCCACCACCGGCGTCAAAGAATACAACGTCGACATGGCGGCCGCGATCATCGCTGGTCTGCCGACGCTGCTGGTCTATGTGGTTGCTGGCAAATACTTTATTCGCGGCCTCACCGCCGGCTCTGTAAAAGGCTAATGCTATGATCCCGATTCTGGACATCAAGAACCTCAGTAAAAACTACGGCGCCGTGCAGATCCTTAACGATGTCAACGTCGCGATTGATCCGGGCGAATTTCTGGTGCTGGTCGGCCCCTCGGGCTGTGGCAAGTCCACGCTGCTGAACTGCATCGCCGGGCTTGAGCCGATCTCGGGCGGCGCCATCAGCATTGGCGGGCGCGACATGACACAGGTCAGCCCCAAAGACCGCGACATCGCCATGGTGTTCCAGTCCTACGCGCTTTACCCGACCATGACTGTGGCCAAGAACATCACCTTTGGCATGAAGGTGCGCGGGGTGGATGCCGCCACCCAGGCGCAAAAGCTGGCAGAGGTGGCCCGGCAGTTGCAGATCGAGCCGCTGCTTGATCGCCGCCCCGGACAGCTCTCGGGCGGGCAGCGCCAGCGGGTTGCCATGGGGCGCGCCCTGGTGCGCGACCCCAAACTGTTCCTGTTTGACGAGCCGCTCTCTAATCTGGATGCAAAGCTGCGCGTCAGCATGCGCAGCGAGATCAAAAAACTGCATCAAAACCTCGGCGCTACGATGGTCTATGTCACTCATGACCAGATCGAGGCCATGACACTTGCGACCAAGATTGTCGTGATGAAAGGCGGCGTGGTGCAGCAGATCGGCAGCCCGGCTGAGATCTACAACCACCCGGCCAATCTCTTTGTCGCTGATTTCATGGGCTCGCCTGCGATGAACCTGATCCCTGCCCGCACCCGGCGTCAGGGCGATGGTATCCAGATCGAAATCGCCCGCGCCGAAGGCGCGCCTGTGGTGTTGCAGGGCAGCTATGGCCGCGATCTGCCCGCCGATGTCATCCTGGGTCTGCGCCCCGAAGATATCGTCGAGGCCGGGTTTCGCAGCGGCGCCACAGTGCAGGCCGCCAAGTGCCGCATTGATCTGGTCGAGCCCGCAGGCGCAGACACCTATGTGGTCTCGGAACTGGGCGGCAAACAGGTCACCGCAAGGCTGCACGCCGAGACAAAGGCCCAGCCCGGCGCCATGCTGGACCTGGCCTTTGATCTGGCCAAGGTGTCCTTTTTTGCGCCGGATACCGGCGAGCGGCTGAACTGATCATGACGCGTTTGGTTGCAGATCTTGGCGGCACCAATTGCCGCCTCGCACTGGTTGCAGAGGCTGGCCAGTCTTTTGGCGCCGCGAAAACCTACCGAAATGAACAGTTTGGCAGTTTTTCCGATCTGCTGACCACTTATCTTGCGCAGGAAGAGCCGCCGCAGATCTCGGAGATGGTCATTGCCGTTGCCGGACCGGTGAGCGCAGATGTAGCCAAGCTCACCAATCGGGGCTGGAGGATTTCGGCCCAAGAGCTGTCAGCGCAGCTCAATGGTGCTCGGGTTCACGTGCTCAATGATCTTAGTGCGCTGGGTCACGCCCTGCCAATGTTGAGAGGCCCCGATCTGGCCCAGTTGCACAGCCTGGGTGACGCTGAGACGCACCCGCAAAAGCTGGTTATTGGGATCGGCACGGGCTTTAATCTCAGCCCGCTCACCGTCGCCTCAAATGGTGTGATCTGTCTGGAAGCCGAGTACGGCCATGTCGCGTTACCGCTGGACTTGTATCGGGAACTGGCCGCCCGCTTGGGAGAGAAGGCCGTAGAGTTTCGCACGGTTGAGTGTTGCTTTTCCGGTCGCGGCTTTGAAGCGCTTTATGCTGCGGTCTCCCCTGACAGCCCTGCCCTGCCAGCCGCTGAGATCATGGCCAGGGCTCAGCAGCCCGAAACATCCGCATTTCTAGATTTTTATGCGCAGCTTCTGGCTCTGCTGGCCCGCAACCTGCTCAAAGGCTTTATGCCCCGGGGTGGGCTGTATTTTGCCGGAACCGTGGCCCGCAGCCTGCTCTGCAGCCCGGCAAAAGCAGCCTTTGTTGCGGAGTTCAGTCGCCCGGACCCACAATTTCCGGACATCAAAGCCCCGGTATTTTGCATTCTCGATGACGGAGCCGCGCTGAAAGGCTGTGCCGGGTTCACCTTCCCGGCGCTTTAATCAGCCACCCTTGCGGATTTTTCGCTCCATAAGGATTTCAAACAGGCGTGGTGACAGACGATTTATGATCCAGGACACGCGCGCGATGCGCCCAACCGGAATGAAACTGCGGCCCCGTTCCAGACCATCCAATATCTGCTGTGCCGCCATGTCGGGCTGCATATAGTCCACCCCATCCGCCGCCGAGCCCGGGCGGGCAATCCCCGATGACGTGGATTCTGGATTGCCAATATTGGTGGCGACAAAACTGGGGGCTGCGATCACGCAGCGCACGCCATGGGGCATTTCTTCCGAGCGCAGGGATTTAAAAAAGCCCTCCAGCGCGTGTTTGCTGGCCGCATAGGCGGTGCGGCGATACAGCGGGCAGAACCCGGCCACCGAAGAAATCGCCAGATGCACGCCCTGGGTTTTGCGCAGGTCCAGCTGCAGGGCCTGCGCCATATTGACGGCGGCAAAGTAGTTGATATCAAAAACTTTTCGATGTGCCAGGTCGCCAAGGTCCGAGAAATCGCCGATCCAGGTCAACCCCGCGTTATAGATGACCAGATCAATCGATCCTGTCGCCTGTCGGATCTCGGCGCAAAGCGTTTGCAGCGCGGCGGTATCGGTCAAGTCACAGCCATAGGTCTGGCGATTTGCTAGTGGCGCAAGTGCCTCTAGCGCCGGGCCCGGCAGGTCGAGCAACACAGTTGACCAGCCCCGCTCTCGCAACGCAGCATCCAGCGCCAGACCCAGGCCGCCGGCGCCGCCGGTCACAATTGCAGTTTTGCCCATCATAGCCCCGCCGCCTTTTGCCAAAGCGCAAACACCTGCGCGCTTGTGAGCTCGGGCACATAGCCAAACTCAGATTTTAGTGCACTGTTGGCGAGCACCGGACGATACTGCAAAAACCGCACCTGCGCTGGCCCATAGCGTGACAGTTTCAGCGGATGTGCAATGCCAAGCGCCAGTTTGATGAGCCACACAGGCAGGCGCAGGATTGGCTTGCGCAGGGCCTGCGCCAGCTGCGTCACCCCAAGTGCGCCGTCACCGGCCACGTTGAATATCCCCTCTGGCCCCTCGCCCGCTGCACGTTTGAGAATGCGCGCCAGATCACGCGTCCAGATAAAGACAAAGGGGCTTTCGCAGCCCCTAAGCGCCAGCAGGCGGGGTTTGTGAAACAGCGCGGTGATCTGGTTCTCCAGCCCCGCGCCCAGCACTGTGCCCACCCGCAGCACCACCTGCTGCATCTCTGGCACCGCTTTGCGGGCCTCGGCCAGCATCTCTTCGACCTGACGTTTGTGGTCTGAGTAGGCAAATTCCACATTGCCGCGCAGAGCGGCCGTTTCAACCAACGGCACCGGGTTGTCGGCGTGATAGCCGTATGCCGCCCCCGATGAGGTCACCACAAGCCGTGTCACGCCATGCAGACTGCAGGCTGCGATCACATTGCGTGAGCCGACGACATCAACCGAATGGGCAAAGGCGCGTGTGGTCGGTGACACGATAGAGGCGAGATGGATCACCACGTCAGGACGTTCGCGTCCGATCACCTCGTATGGATCATTGCCGCGCACATCAAGGGGTTCAAACCGTATGCCCTCGGGGAGGTTTGCAGGCCGGGCCACGTCAGTTGCAAGCACCTCAAACCCCTGTTCTTCTGCCAGCTCCTGCAACAATGCCGAGCCAACCGCACCAGCGGCGCCTGTGATCAGTATCTTGGTCATCGTGTCGCCTCCGTCCGGGCCATGATACGGGCCAGCACAATGCCGGAAACCGCGTGCCAGATGCCCCAGAGAGCAGCCACCACCGCCATGCCGCCAAGGCCGTTGAAAAAGCCAAAGATCAACACCAGCCCCAGGCCCGAGTTTTGAATGCCCGTCTCAATCGTCACCGCGCGCCGGTCATAACTGGACAGGCCCGCCAGCGTGGCGGTGCCATAGCCTCCGGCAAAGGCAATCGCATTGTGGACGACAACCAGCGCACCAACGTATTGCGCAAAGCTGAGGAAAAAACCCCAGTTTGCTGCCAGCGCCAGCACCACAAAGGCCAGAAAGATCAGCATCGACAGGTTCTGCATCGGGCGTCGCACCCGGTTTGCCAGATCTGGATAACGCGCGTTCAGCACCATCCCCAGAATGAGCGGCAGGATCAGCATCAGACTGACGGTAATGGCGACCTGAACCGGGTCGATCTGCACCGTGTTCAAAATCTCCCTGCTGGGCGCATACAGCCGCCCCCAAAAGGCAATGTTCAGCGGCGTGATCAGGATTGCGCCTACGGTGGCAAAGGCCGTCATCGAGACCGAAAGCGCCGCGTTGCCCCCCGCCCTGTGGGTGATAAAGTTAGAGATATTGCCCCCCGGACAGGCCGCCACCAGGATCAGTCCCAACGCAATTGAAGCCCGGGGTTGCACCACAAGGATCAGCAGATAGGTCAGTACCGGCAGCACAACAAATTGCGAGATCAGCCCGGTCACAACCGGCTTGGGCGCACGCATCAGACGACCAAAATCGCGTGGTTTGAGATCCAGGGCGATTGAGAACATTACAACCGCCAGAATGGCATTCATCAGCAGCAGGCTGGAGGCGCTGAAATTGAGGACCGTGCTATCCAGCGTGTTCATGACGCACCTCGCGCCAGTTTGGCGATCCAGCCGGTGACCGCTTTGCGATAGGTGGCTTTGTCGACGTAATAGGCCATGCGCGCCAGTTTCAGATACTGCATACCACCAGTCGCGCGCTGAAAGCCTGCGGACTTCTCCGCCTTGAGCTGCTGCGCGCTGGCGGATCCGGCCTGGATACCTTTGATATAGCGCGCCACCATCTCGGCCTGCTCGTGCCGCCCCTGCCAGCCCAAGCCCGAGGCCTCGACCATGCCCAGCACAAAGAGATCATCGCGGCTGGGGTGCATGCAGTTGAGATAGAGATGCGGCGCCGCCCCCTGCCAGTTGAGCAGCTCTTTGTCGATAAAGGGATAGTGCAGCAGATAGCCGGTGGCCGTCAGGATCATATCATACTCTGACTGGCTGCCATCGGTGAAGTGCACCGTCTTGCCCTCAATGCGGTCAATGTCCGGACGGACCTTCAGGTCGCCATGGCCTGCATGAAACAGGATCAGCGAATTCACCACCGGGTGGCTCTCGTAGAGTTTATAGTCCGGTTTGGGAAAGCCGTATTTCTGCGGATCCCCCACAAACCATTTCAGGATAAATCCATCGACATGACGCTTTAGCCACATGGGCAGACGGATGGCGCCGCCCAGGGTGTCGGCGGGTTTGCCAAAGACATATTTCGGCACAAAATAATATCCGCGCCGCAGCGAGATATCACAGCTTACGCCGTGGTGAATGGCATCCACTGCGATATCACAGCCCGAGTTGCCCGCCCCGACTATCAGCACGCGTTTGTCGGCAAACTGGCGCGGATCGCGGTATTTGGCGGAATGGATCATCTCGCCCGCAAACGCCCCTTTAAAGCTGGGAACATTGGGCTCGGCCAGGGTACCATTAGCGATCAGCACGCCCGCAAACAGGCCACTGTGTTCCTGGCCAGCCTCGTCGCGCCAGCACAGGCGCCAGCCCTCGCCCTGCTGGCCAAGTGGTTCGCAGGACGTCACCTCGCAGCCAAAGACGTAGTGCTGGTAGAGATCAAAATGGGTGGCGAAATCACGAAAGTAACGGCGCATCTCGTGGTGCGAGGGGTATTCAGCCACCTCCTCACGCATCGGAAAGTCGTCAAATTGAGTCATGTTTTTGGACGAAATCAAATGCGCGCTGTCATACATGGTCGACTGCGGGGCATCGATATCCCAAAGCCCGCCCACATCGGAATGCAGCTCAAACCCCTGAAACGGGATCCCTTGTTCTTTCAGAACCTTTGCCATCGCCAGCCCCATCGGACCCGCACCAATCAGCGCAAATTTCTCGCTCACGGCGCCATCCGGCGTCGCCCTCCCCGTTTTCGTCATTGCTCTCTCCCATTCGCGCCTGTTTGTTGTCTTTTAGATTGAACGTACGTTCAAAATAGGGCAAGCTATTTCTGACATGACTGGAAAAGTACAAGAAAATCAGCGGCAAAGAGCCCCCAGCAAGCGCTCTCTTGCCACGCGGGACCGCATTTTTGATGCGGCGGAACAGCTGTTTTCTGAGCGTGGTTTTGAGGGGGCTACGATTCGCGACATTGCGCGAATGGCTGGGGTGCAGGGCGCTTTGGTCAATCACCACGGCGGCAGCAAGGAGGTGTTGTTCGCCACCATTGTGGCGCGGCGCGCCGATGAATTGTCCCAGCTCAGGCTGAACGCACTGGCGCAGATGCAGGCCAGCGGCCCGCTCACGCTGCGTCAGATCCTGACCTGTTTTATCACGCCCTTCATCGACAAGACCCTGAATGGCGGCGCACCCTGGTCTGCCTATGGGCGCTTGATTGCACATGTGTCATCAGATGCGCGCTGGCGTCACATCTCAGAAACGTGCTTTGACCCCACGGTCACCGTTTTTCTGGATGAGATATCCAAGGTGCTGCCGCAGGCTAGCCGCGAGACGCTCAGCACTCATTTTGTCTTTACCGTCTCGTCAATGCTGTCGCTGTGCACCTCGCGCTGGCGGATTGAGGCTCTGTCACAAGGCACTGCTGAACACGATCTGCTTCAGACGCTGCTTGATTTTTGCGAAGCCGGGTTCACATCTGCAGGCCAGGACGCGCAGGGATAAAATCGGCGCAGCCCGAAGGGTCTATCGCTTTGCGGTGCTTTGGGGAGGCTGCGACCAGTTCAGGCCATGCGCCAGCAGACGGCGCTGCACCCGACCCGGGTAGTCCGACACGATGGCATCAACGCCAAGCCCGATCATCCGGTCGATATCTGCCACCTCGTTCACCGTCCAGACCGCCACCCGCAGACCCAGCGCGCGGGCCCGTGCCAGGGCCTGTGCCGTGACATCGAGATAATGCGGACACCACAGGGCACCGCCTGCCTCTGCCACCAGATCGGGCGGGCTCACACCTGGCGCCGTCAGGTCGGGACAGGCACCGTTGGCACTGTCTTCGCCTGTATCAGCAGCATTTCGTGGCAGCTGCGTCAGAAAGGAGGTGGGCATCTCCGGGGCAATCAGCTGGCATTCCGCCAGCAGGTTCCAGTCAAAACTATGCATCAATGTGCGGCTCGACAGACCCAGGGCGCGCACCTCGGCCACCACCGCCGTTGCAATCGCAATACGGGCTGTGGGCTCTTTCATCTTTTCCGGCTCTGATTTGATTTCAAGCATCAAATGCACGTCTTCAAATCCCGGCGCGGCCACCAGCTGGCAAAGATCCCGCAGCTGCGGAATGCGCGCGCCATACAAAAACGCCTGATCCGGAAACCGCTGGCCATAGGCGCTATGGCCGTCCAGCCCGCCCACATCCAACTGCGCAAGATCAGCCCAGTCGAGATCCGAAACCTTGGCTTCCTCGCCCAGCCAATGCCCCTCTTGATCCCGCACAATAGAGCGCGTCAGGCTATGATTATGGGTGATCACCGGCACGTTGTCGCGGGTCATGGCCACATCGAATTCCAGCAGGCGCACGCCACAGGCCAGCGTAAAGGCAAAGCCCTCCATGGTGTTTTCCGGCATGATGCCGCGCGCGCCCCGATGGCCGACGACCCGTATCAGGCCATCGCCACCGGAAAACGCCTCTAGCTGAGGGTATTGCATCAGCCCGCCAGCCGTTTTTGTGTCTCTATGTCAAACAGGTGCAAATTCTCAAAAGCAACAGAGAACCGGTGCTGCGCCCCGCTGGTTGTGGTCACATGCCCCGCCACAGAGGCCACCATGGCGTGATCGGTGCCATTCAGTGTGCCGTGCAGCAATGTGTTGGCGCCCAGTTGTTCAACCATATCGACGTCAATTATGATCGGCCCCGCCGCATCCGGCACCAGATGTTCCGGGCGCAGGCCAAGCAGCGCCTCGCCCTGATGCGCTAGCGCCCCGGCCAGTTTTATGCCGGCGGGCAAAACCACCCCATCGGTCTCTACTATGGCAGGGATGAAATTCATCGCCGGGCTGCCAATGAATCCCGCAACAAAGACCGAGGCCGGCCGGTCATAGAGCTCTATCGGGGTGCCGAATTGCTCAACATAGCCGCCGTTCAGAACCATCAGACGATCGCCGAGGGTCATCGCCTCAACCTGGTCATGGGTCACATAGATCGAGGTCACGCCCAGGCGCTGTTGCAGCTTGCGGATTTCCAGCCGCATCTGCACCCGCAGTTTGGCATCGAGATTTGACAGTGGTTCATCAAACAAGAACACCTGCGGGTCGCGCACAATGGCCCGCCCCATGGCCACACGCTGACGTTGCCCGCCTGACAATTGCCGCGGCTTACGGTCAAGATATTGACCGATTTCAAGAATATCCGCCGCCTCTTCTACGCGTTTGTTGATCTCTGCCTTTGAGAGTTTGCGGATCTTCAGACCATAGGCCATGTTTTCGCGCACGCTCATATGCGGATAAAGCGCGTAGTTCTGGAACACCATGGCGATATCGCGCGCCGAAGGCTCCAGCTCGTTCACCCGACGATCACCAATGCGGATCTCGCCAGAGGTGACGGTTTCAAGCCCGGCAACCATGCGCAAAAGCGTTGATTTTCCGCAGCCAGACGGGCCGACGATAACAATGAATTCTCCATCATTAATGTCGCCCTCAACATGGTGCAGCACTTCTGTCGAGCCGTAGGATTTGGTCAGATCGGTAAGTTTAATTTCGGCCATTGAGGACGTCCTATTTATCGGTTTCCGTCAAGCCCTGCACAAAGAGCTTTTGCATCGAGATGACGACAAAGATCGGCGGGATCATCGCCAAAAGCGCCGTCGTCATGATGATATTCCATTGCGGGCTTTGCTCGGCTGCCTCAAGCATCTGTTTGATCGACATGACGATTGTGGTCATCGAGGTGTCGGTGGTGATCAGCAGCGGCCAGAGGTACTGGTTCCAGCCAAAGATGAAGAGGATGACAAACAGCGCCGCGATATTGGTCCGCGACAGCGGCAGCAGGATGTCAAAGAAGAACCGCATCGGCCCCGCCCCATCAATGCGCGCGCTTTCCAGCATCTCGTCAGGCACCGTCAGGAACACCTGGCGGAACATGAAGGTCGCGGTGGCCGAGGCAATCAGCGGGATCGAAAGCCCCCAATAGCTGTTGAGCATGCCAAGATTGGCAACCACTTCAAATGTCGGCAGAATCCGCACCTCTACCGGCAGCATCAGGGTGATAAAGATCATCCAGAAACAGGTCATACGGAAGGGGAAGCGAAAGTAGACAATCGCAAAGGCCGACAGCAGCGAAATCGCGATCTTGCCGAGCGAAATCATCATCGCCATGGCCAGACTGTTGAACAGCATCAGCCAGACAGGCGCACCTTGCGAACCGCTAAGACCGGTGCCAAACAGCGTCTGTGTCAGGTTGTCCCACAGGTGGGTGCCGGGCCACAAAGGCAGCGGCACCTGGTTCATCCGCAGCTCATCATGGGTGGCGGCGACAAAGGTGATCCAGATCGGCAGCGCAATCGCGATGACACCCAGGATCAGCACGAAATGCGTCAGGATCGACGTCAGGGGGCGATCTTCAACCATCAGTATTCCACCTTTCTTTCAACATAGCGGAATTGGACCACGGTCATAGCAACCACCAACACCATCAGGATCACCGACTGCGCCGCCGAGCCGCCCAGATCAAGACCGACAAAGCCGTCATTGAACACCTTGTAGACAAGGATCGTGGTTGAGCTCCCCGGCCCGCCCTGCGTCACCGCATGGATGATGCCGAAGGTCTCGAAAAAGGCGTAGACCATGTTGATCACCAGCAGGAAGAACGTCGTGGGTGAAATCAGCGGCAAGATGATCGTGACAAACCGGCGCCCCGGTCCTGCACCATCAATCGCTGCGGCCTCGATCACGCTATTGGGGATCGACTGCATCGCGGCGAGATAGAACAAAAAGTTATAGGCAACCTGTTTCCAGGCCGCGGCCATAATAACCAGCCCCATCGCCTGATTGCCGTTCAGGTAGTGGTTCCAGTCAACCCCGACAAATTCAAGGAAATACGGGAAAATCCCCAGCGTTGGGTTGAACATGAATACCCAGAGCGCCCCCGCAAGGACCGGCGCCACCGCATAGGGCCAGATCAACAAGGTGCGATAAAACATTGCGCCCTTGACGACACGCTGCGCAAACCCGGCAAGGATCAGGGCGGTCCCCATCGAGAGTGCTGCAACTAAAACGGAAAACACCGCCGTGCGCAGAAAAGCATCAAGATAATGCTGGTCATGCCAAAGGACTTCGAAGTTTTCGAACCAGACAAATTCAGAGGACAGGCCAAAGGCGTCCTCGATCAAAAGCGACTGATACATCGCCTGACTGGCAGGCCAGATGAAAAACACCAGCGTGATCGCCAGCTGTGGTGCAACCAGCATGTATGGCAAGGGTGAAGAAGGAAAGTGGACGCGTTTCAGCATGTGGTGCCCCGTTAGTGCCGCGTGTAAAGAGTGCCGCGTGTAAAACGAGACCATGCCGCCCAAACCTGAGCGGCATGATCCAATTTGTGTAACTGCATTATTTTGCAGCGCGTTCGAATTTGCGCAGCAAGGTGTTGCCCCGCTCGGCCGCCGCGTTCAGCGCATCGGTGGCGTTCTTGTCGCCAGCCCAGACAGCTTCCAGCTCTTCGTTGATCACGTCACGCACCTGAACAAAGTTACCAAAGCGCAGACCGCGGCTGTTGGGGGTTGGTTTGTTCAGGCTCAGCTGCTGAATGGCTGTGTCGGTGCCGGGGTTGGTCTCGTAGAAACCCTGCTCCTTGGACAGCTCATAGGCGGCTGTGGTGATTGGCACATAGCCGGTTTCCTGGTGCCACCAGGCCTGCACCTCAGGAGAGGACAGATAGGTCAGGAACTGCGCGGTACCTTTGTACTCGGCGTCGTCATGGCCAGCCAGAACCCAAAGGGTCGCGCCGCCAATGATCGAGTTCTGCGGCGCATCAGCAACCGTGGTGTCGAGGGGCAGCATGGTCTGACCAAATTCAAACTCAGACTGCGATTTGATCGATCCGTAATAGGCAGAAGAGTTCATCCACATGCCGCATTCGCCGCTGGTGAACATGGGCAGGCTGTCGCCACGACGGCCACCGTATTTGAACAGGTTGCCTTCGGTCATGGCAGCGATGCCATCGAGACGCGCCGCAACGGCTTCGTTGTTAAAGGTGAACTCAGTGTCGAAACCGGCAAAGCCGTTTTCTTTGGTGCCCATTTCCATGTTGTGCCAGGATGAGAAGTTCTCAACCATCACCCAGGACTGCCAGCCAAAGGAGACGCCGCAATCCATGCCGTTGTCGACCAGCTTTTGCGCTGTCACTTTGACATCATCCCAGGTTTTGGGAACCGATGCACCCGCCGCGTCAAGCGCGGTTTTGTTGTACCACATGACAGGTGTGGAGCTGTTGAAGGGCATCGACAGCAGCTCACCCTCTGGGGTCTCGTAATAGGACACAACTGCGGGCAGGAAGGCGTCGCCGTCAAAGGCCTCACCGGTGTCCTTCATCAGCTGCTCAACAGGATAGATCGCGCCTTTGGCAGCCATCATGGTTGCGGTGCCAACTTCAAAAACCTGAACGATTTGCGGATGCTCTTTGGCGCGGAACGCCGCAATCGCAGCTGTCATGGTTTCGGTGTAGTTGCCCTTGTAGACAGGAACCACCTTATAGTCGCTTTGGGTCGCGTTGAAATCTTCTGCGATCTTGTTGACGCGCTCGCCGTTGGCGCCGCCCATCGCATGCCACCACTGAACCTCGGTTTCAGCATAGGCTGCGGTCATTGTTGTCGCCAAAATGGCCGACGTGCAAAGAAGCGATTTGATAGACATTGTGTTCTCCCCGTTCATTTGATGCGCAAAGAATGAGCAAGCCTGCACATAATGCAAGCGAAAGTTTTTTGACAATCCACATAACATAATGTTATATTTATCGGCAAGAATTGAAACAGATAGGTTCTAAGCCCTTGAAATTTAGACTGAGACAGCTCGAAGCCTTTCAGGCGGTTGCGCAGACAGGATCGGTGACACGCGCCGCGAAATCATTGGGGATTTCACAACCGGCCACCAGTCGCCTTTTGTCCGACTTTTCAAACTCGGTTGCGATCGAGCTGTTTCGGCGCAAGGACGGAATGCTGATTCCCACCAGCGAGGCCCGCTATCTTTTGTCCGAGGTTGGTCGCGTGTTCGACAGCCTGCGTCATCTGGAAGAGCTGAACCGGGATCTGAAGGACCGCACCGCAGGGCATTTGCGGATTGCCTGCCTTCCGGGCTTTGCCAGCTCGCATTTGCCGCAGATGCTGGCGCAGTTTCTGCAGCAACGACCCGGGGTCAACCTGACCCTTGAGCCAGACCGCCCGGAACGTATCCTGGAATGGATCATCGGCGAGCAATACGACTGCGGCATCACAGACGGATTTTCCGGCCATCCCGCTGTCGAGCACATTGATATTGCCATCAAAACCGTGTGCATCTTTCCGACCGGCCACCGTCTGTCCCGCCTGGCCTGCATCTCCCCGCTGGATCTTGTGGAAGAACGCATCATCCACACCCGCAAGGGCAGTCCCTTTTTCATCAGCCTGTCGCAGGCCTTTGCCGACTACGGTGTCCTGATGAACTCCTGGGTGGAGGTGCGTCAGTTTTCGACCGCCTGCATCATGGTGGCACAGGGTCAGGGGGTCTCAGTTGTCAGCGCCCTGGATGCGGATCAGTTCAATTCCAAAGGCCTCGAGATGCGCCCGTTTGAGCCTGAGATCTTTCACTGGCTCTCGATCCTCAGGCCGGCCTCCGGCAGCAGGTCGCTGTTATCGCTGGATTTTGTCGACACGTTTTTGGAAAGCGTGCAGCCCTACACCGTGGACGTAAAACCCTAGCCAATCCTGTTTCTAACCTTGTTTGGTAAAAGCCCGCGTCACCAGTCCTCGTTCGGGATCAGCGCCTCAAGACGGCGGGTGTCCTCTTGGCTCCAGTCGTCGCGCGCGGTCACCGTCGCCCAGGCCTCGGCATAATCGCGCACCGCGTAGTTATGCCCGTGCCCGGCTGGCACATTGGCCGCCGACAGCATGTCAACGGCCACCTGGAAAAAGGTGACCAGCGGCACCCAGGTAAAGGTGTCTGCAACATCGCGTCCTCGCGGGGAGCTCATCCAGTCTGGCTGATGTGACCACATGTTTTCTTCGAAAAACACAATCGGATCAGAAGGATGCGCCAGAAAAACTGTACGGATCTGGCTCCAGCCCTGCCTATGATCTGCGCTTGTCATACCCGGACCAAATACCCGGAAAAGGGCGCCGTTTTCAAACTGCGGTTGCCAGGCGGGCGAGCCTGCGTTTCGGTTGCTTTGCACCCGCTTCCACAAAGGGTTGCGAAAGGTCGGGCCTGCCCAAAGGGCGCCATGAAACGGATCACTCACATAGGCATACAGCGGCAGCGATGTCTCGGATCCCAGCGAGCCCAGGCTCAGGCCAAAGAGATAGAGCTTTGGGCGCGTCTCGACAGGCAGGGATTTCCAATAATTGTAGATCACATCAAAAACGAGGGTGGCAGACTCCTGCGCCAGTCCCGGCTGCAAAATCAGCGACTGCGGGCTGGGCAAATAGGAATACTGCACCCCCACCGTAGCGATATCCCCATCGTGCATATATTCCAGCGGCGCAATCGCGCCGTTTTGCAGCCAGCCGGTGCCCGTGGGGGTGGCAATAACCAGCAGGCGCCGGGAGAACGCCCCAACCTGTTGCAATTCCCGCAGCGCCAGACGGGCCTGATCGCGGGCGGTGTCAGCCGAGCGCAAGCCCACATAGACCCGGATTGGCTCCTGCGCCGGGGCACCTGAAAAGGCTTCGATATCGCGGGCCCGCGGGCCCTGGTGGACAAACAGTTTGCCGGCTTTTCCCAGACGTTCCCAGTCGATCAAAGAGGCGGCACTGCCCGACCGCGTCGCCTCTTGCGGCGGGGCGGCACCGGGCGGGTCGGTTATGTCGATCGCCGCCTGTGCTGCGTCGATGGCGCTGATGGCACCCCTGATCAGGGTGTCATTCGCCGCCGTTGTCAGCACGACCAGAAACAACACCGCCCCCACCAGGGAGGCGACCCGGCGGCGCACATAATACAGCGGTAGCCGCGCCGCCCATTTCAGCGCAGCAAACAAGGCGCTGGCCGCCAGTATCAGCGACAGAGCCGTTGCTGCTCCAATCGCCGTAATCTGCGTGTAGTAGCTTTCTTCGACCTCAGGCATTTCCATCAGCCGCCGCGTGACATTTTGCCATTGGGCAGCGTTCCAGAACGCATAGCCTGCCAACAGCACACTGGAACATATCAGTGCAAGGGCCATCACCCGGCGCCAGCGGCTCGTCAGCAGGGGCAGTTCAAGATAGCGCCAGATCCTGGTCACCAGCACGCCAAGGCCATAGCCCAGCGCAAAGACCAGCCCTGACAACACGCCCTGAAACGCCCAGGGCCGCGGAATCAGCGAGGGCCAGAATGTCGCGATGCAAAGCAAAGCGCCGATATACAGCCCCGCCAGAGAGGGCTGCCACCAGGATGATGTTTCAGCGCTGTCACTCATGTCGTCTTACCGCCTGCCAGGTTCTGACCTCTTTGCCTTGCGACCCGAAAATGCGGCTGCAACAGCAACTAAGTCTTGTAAACTGTCTAGCACGCCTACCTGACTATCCCTCTTGGTCAAGGCGTTTATGCCCGCAGCTCCTGCGCAGTTCTTCCTGACGGCAGCCGCATTGGTGATGTCATGGCAGCGTGGTGGCGGTGGTTTGTGCCGTGACGGCACATCGCAAGACCACTCTGCAAGCCTGCCTGATTGCGTTTAAGATCCTGGCAGAACCTCATTTGGTGTTGCCACAGGGGCCTTGAAGCAAACCCTGCCCTGTCAAGACGCCCACTATTCACGGCCCCTGCGTAGCGGTCCCCCTTAGCAAGTATAAAGGCAAGTCATGAATCTCGAACAGGCAATGCAAGAACGCCGCTC
The DNA here is from genome assembly GCA_965641885.1 of Phaeobacter sp. SH40. Taxonomy (GTDB): domain Bacteria; phylum Pseudomonadota; class Alphaproteobacteria; order Rhodobacterales; family Rhodobacteraceae; genus Pseudophaeobacter. Next base: position 3,201,816 of record OZ282574.1, read on the forward strand.
TATCCGCGGCTTTACCAAAGACCCCGTTTCGCAGGAGCTGCTGCAAGACATCATTGCACTGGCCAACCGCGCGCCCTCATCAATGAACACCCAGCCCTGGCATCTGCATGTCCTGACCGGCGCGCCGCTGGAGCGCGTGCGCCAGGGCAATACGGAACGCATGCTGGATGGCACGCCTCCCAGCCGGGATATCGAGGACTACGCCGCCTATGACGGAGAGCACCGCGCGCGTCAGATCGACATTGCTGTTCAGCTGTTTGAGGCCATGGGCATCGAGCGCCACGACAAGGAGCGCCGACAGGACTGGGTCATGCGCGGCTTTCGCCAGTTCGACGCGCCTGTCTCGATTGTTGTCTGCTTTGATCGCTCACTGTTGGACAATACAATCGCCCATTTTGACACCGGTGCGATGACCTATGGTCTGGTGCTGGCCGCCTGGGCCAAAGGCCTCGGCGCGGTGATCAATGGTCAGGGCATCATGCAAAGCCCCGTGGTGCGCGAGGTGGCAAATATCCCGGAGGATCAGATCATTCTGACCTGTGTGGCGCTTGGCTGGCCTGATGACGCGTTTGTCGCGAACGCGGTTGTCTCGCGGCGGCGCCCGATTGAAAACACCACGCGGTTTCTGGGTTTCGAGGACTAAAGCTGCGCGCAAATATGCTTCGAGCGGGAGGGTCCATTGCGACCTCCCCGCTTGGTCAGCCCTCAGGCCCGCGAACCACAGATGCAGCGGCAGGCCGACCTGCAAGCCTGTGAGAGTGCCCAGCGCTAAGGCAAACAGTGCTCCGATCATAAGGATCCCCCATAAAGGAAAACAACCTGACACTCAGCATGTGGCGACTGCGGCACAGACTGCGCCCGGAATTGCGCCCCGTGTTGCGCCCCATATCGAGCAGGATCAGATCCGCTTGCGCTCCATACTCGGCCAGACTGTGGCCGCCCTTAAAACCAATGACCGAAAACCAATGACCAGCAGCCACGAGCCTCTGACGAAGACACGGCACAACACGGCGCGCGTTTTTGCTCTGGCGGTGCAGGAGCGCTGAAATCTGTCCGACCACGCAAAGCTCCGCCAAAGCCGTTATCCAGCGCGGTCTAAGATCCCGTGACTGGCCGGGATTAACCAAGTGTTAAATAAGTCTTGCAATAAACTTTAAGTATATTAGAAATACACCCAACACACTGAAATATTGGGGTATTTTTAAAATGACCATTGTGACTATAGCAGATTCAAGCGGTAATCATAGCTTCTACGACCTCTTTGTCCACGAAGACGCAACAGACCCCACAGTAACCCAGATAAATTCCTCTCGCATTGAAATGGTTGGGAATAACGGGCACGTTTGGGCCATCACCGGGGACTTCAGTAGCATTTCAGCCTACAGCTGGACGATTACAGGCATATCCCTGGCGCAATATGGCACAGACGTGGTCTCTGTATCTGGTCTGGATATGGGCCTGCTGGCATACGGAAATGCGTCACTCCTTACTTTTACCAACGAAGTATTTGAAGGAAATACCCGCGTCACCTCTGCAAGTTCAGCAGCAGAGTTCTGGATGACGGGCACCGGCAACGATGTTATCGAGCTCGGCGAGGGCAACGACACCGTGTATGGCGGCTCGGGCAGAGATACCTTTATCCTGCGGGCCCATTCTTCTCAGGTTACCCTGGCTGAAACCTCAACAGGGATCGAGGTTACCAGCCGCTTTGGCACCGACACCCTGAACTCGGTCGAATTCCTGCAGCTGAACGACCAGGTGATCGACCTGCGCGAAGGTCTCCCTGGAGAGCCTGATCCAGAGCCAACCCCCGATCCAGAGCCAACCCCCGATCCAGAGCCTACTCCCGACCCGGAGCCAACCCCCGATCCAGAGCCTACGCCCGATCCGGAGGATCCAATGGTCGAGCAGGGAACAGGCGCCTCTGACAACATGACCGGCAGCCGGGGAGATGACCGGATCGACTCTGGCGGCGGCAGCGACGAAATCAGCCTGTTGACCGGAAATGATACCGCGGATGGCGGCACCGGCAATGACCTGATCTATGGCGGCAATGGCAATGACGTTCTGCGCGGCAACCAGGGCAGCGACACCCTCGCGGGGGGAGATGACAATGACCGTCTGATTGGCAATAAAAATGCCGACTACCTGCATGGTGGCAGCGGCAATGACCGCCTGATTGGTGGCGGCGGCCATGACACCCTGCGCGGTGGCGAGGGCGATGACGTCCTCAAAGGCGGCAGCCAGGCCGATGTGTTTGCCTTCCGCTCTGGTGATGGCCATGACACGCTGACCGACTTTAATGTCAACCGGGATCTGATTCAGATTGAAACTGGCGCCAACCGCTACGAAGACCTGCGTTTCGCCGAAACTGGTACCGGAACACGGGTAACATTTGACGACGTGACGCTGGATTTCGATGATGTCAGTCTCGCCGCATTGTCCAACTCGGACCTGTTCCTCTTCGGCTAATTCTGCAGCCTGATGTAAACAGCAAAGCTCCGGTAAATTACCGGGGCTTTGTCGCGATACGGGCTTGCCGCCCTCGCCCCGCCTGCCCAGTCGCGCGCGCCCCCAGTCCACCACCCGGTCCACCACCCGGTCCAGTCAGCGTTCCAATTCTCAACCGCAGATCCAGCGCCTGGCGACGGCAGGCGGCGCATGCCGTCCATCTGAGGCGGGCTTTGGTGCCCCCCGGATTGAATTCCCCCTATAAAAACAGCATGATATCTGGAATATCAAAGCCCTTGAATCCCTCCCAAATATGACACCTCGCCCTGGCCAGGGTCAGGACAGCGCGCAGAGTGCGTCTATGCAAAGCCATGCGCGGGTCCAGAGCGGGTCTCACACAGCCAGACTGTCTGCGGCGGTGACTGAGGAGCGGAAGCGGGGCGGAGATACGATTGCGCATGGTGCGCGGGGGTCTCAGACGTCTGTTGCTTTAGGCATTTACCATGTTTATCGGTAGTATTGACTTATCTTATTGTTTTTGTCAGGTAAGAAAAAACTTACCCTCATAGATGCCTCACCAATTTTCATTATGCCCTCCGCACCCCTGCCATCCCTGCGCGTCCCGCGGGCGTTCCTCCCCCGTATGGAGGCGCAGACCCGTCATTTACGCACGCTCAAACCCTTGAGGTTCCGGCCCCTTTCTGGCGCGGTTGCCGATGTCTGGCATGTCGCCGGCGATCAAGGCGGCGGTGGGTTTTATACCGCGCCTGACCCGCGTCTCGTCATTTTCCTGGATGACACGCCACCCTCGATGGCTCTGAGAACTGCAGAAGGCGCCGTTGGTGGGCCCGGCACACGCGCGTTTTTCGTCCCCGCAGGTGTGCCGCTTTGGAGCAGACTGGGCAAAGCGCAGACCCTCAGCCATATCGATTTTCATTTTGATGCCGCAGCCCTGCAGGCGCGGCTTATGGCAGTTGGTGTGCAAGACCTGCCCAACAGAGCGATGTTTGCCCCCGACGACAGCGCCTTGCTGACCCTGGCCCGCCTAGCGGCCGGCGAAGTCGAGGCACCCCAACGGGGGGCGCTTGTGTTGGAAGGTTTGTTGCAGGCGATGCTGGGTGCGGTCATTGGGCCACCGCTGAACGCCCCTGCGCACACCTCCGGCGGCCTGCCGCCCCAACACATGGCCGCGCTTGAGCGTCACATGACACAAAATATAGCCCGATCCGTCGGCGTAGCCGAACTTGCCAAGGTGGTGGGGCTGTCTGAGAGCTGGTTCAGCCGCGTCTTCAAACAATCGGCCGGGCTTTCGCCGCAACGCTGGATCGCAGAGTGTCGCGTTGCGGCCGCAAAGGCCATGATGGCAGACCCGCAGCGTCCTCTGGCTGATATCGCGGTGGCAACCGGATTTTCCGATCAGGCCCATCTGTCGCGGGTGTTTCGCCGCTCCGTTGGCTTGCCGCCCTCGCAATGGCGACGCGACACACAAGAGTTACCTTTCCGGCGGATTGGCACAAATGACGGCGGAACCGTTCAAGACGCCGTTTAATAGTTGATTTAATCACTCAGGAAAATGACCAGCGAGATACACTCACATGAAATTCACATTTTCCCTCCTGCTCGGCACAAGTGCGCTGGCCCTTATGGCCGGCGTTGCACAGGCGCAAAGCATTATCGAACTCGATGAGATCATCATCCAGTCCGAAGAAGACCCCACCGGCCCGGTGGTCGGCTACGCGGCAGGCACCACGGCCTCGACAAAAAGCGGACGCTCTTTGTTGGAAACGCCCTCATCGGTCACCGTGGTGACCACGGATCAGATTGAGGACACGGCGGCCAACAATCTGTCAGAGGCGCTTGGGTATTCTGCAGGCGTTGTGACCGAGGCCTATGGCGCCGACCCTCGGTTTGACTCGATCTCGGTCCGGGGTGCGGACCTGCAGAACCAGATCTATCTGAACGGGCTGCATTTCAGCCGCTCAACCAAGCCGGACTACGGCGCGCCCTCTCTGGATCTGTATGGCATGGAGCGGGTAGAGCTTTTGCGCGGCCCGAACTCTGTGCTTTACGGCGCTGGCTCACCGGCTGGCCTGGTGAACCTGATCCAAAAACGCGCGCAGTTCGATGGCGATACAAACGAGGCCGGGCTGCACGTTGACAGCAACGGGTCCTATTATGCGTTTGGAGATGCCAATCGCGTGGTGAGCGACCAGTTTGCCTATCGCTTTGTTGGCAAGGCCGGCAACCGGGTGCTGGACATCAGCGAATATGACAATCCCGGTGGCTATCTGGGCCTTGCCACGAAATACCGTCCGACAAGCGCCACAACGTTCGAATTCCTGGGATCCTACCAGAATGACGACCCGGATTCGCCCGCTGGTGTGCCAAATGCACTGGTTGGCGTGCATTCAAACGAAGATCTGCGCGACTTTTATTTCGGCAACGAAGCGCTGGAATACGGGGATCGCAAAACCTTCAATCTGGGCGCTCAGATCACCCATGAGTTCGACAATGGCTGGCGGCTTGTGAGCAACACGGGGCTGACCAAATTCGACTGGTCCTATTCCAACCTGTCTGTCGGCGCTGTGAGTGGCAACGATGTGGCCCGTACGCAATTGTTGCAGGACGAGGATGTCCTCTCCTACGCCACCGACCTGCGGCTTGAGGGCGATGTCTACACCGGCAATGTGCGGCACAACTTTACCCTTGGGATTGATGCCAGCCGGTTTGAGGAAACCGCGTCGAGCATCTTTTACTACGGTCAGGATGCCCTTGATTACGCCAATCCGGATTATACTCCCCTCACAGCGGTTCAGGACGGCACCAGCTGGTCTGCCGACAAGAACGTGACGGTGAAACAGATTGGCATCTATCTTGGCGATGAGCTGGAATTTGGCAACTGGCGCGCGGGCCTTGCCCTGCGTCACGACCAAAACAAGGCAGAAGGCCAGTCCGAGACGCTGTACACCATTCCCGGTGTCGGCAGCTATCCCAGCACGACCAATCTGACACGCGACGACAGTGCCACCACAGGCCAGGCAAGCCTTGGCTATGTCTGGGACAACGGGGTGTCCGCCTATATGTCATATGGCACCTCTTTCCAAAGCTTTGCCGAACCCGGCGATGACGGCGCACCGCTTGATCCGACCACGGGTGAGCAGTGGGAATTGGGGGCAAAATACCTGCCCGCAACCATCGACGCCTATGTCACCGCCTCGCTCTATCAGCTCGACGAAGAGAACCGCGCCGTCTATGTCCAGAATGGCGCAGGGGTGACGGTCTATGACCAAGTCGGCAAATCCCGCATCCGTGGGCTAGAGCTGGAAGGCCGCGCCAATCTGGCCGATGGCTGGAGCTTCACCGGCGGCTACTCCTATTCAGACAGCGAAATCATCGGCGGCGACAATAACGGCAATGAGCTGGGCCTGACGCCGAAAAACACCTTCAAGCTCTGGGCCTCGAAAGAAGTCCAAAGCGGGCCACTTGCGGGCCTGACTGTGGGGGCCGGCGCGCGCTACATCGGAGAGCGCTACGCCTTCAATGCCAACGCCAACAGTCTTGACTCTGTCACCCTGTTTGATGCCGCCGTCTCTTATGATTTTGGCAACGGCACCGAGCTTCAGCTCAATGTGACCAACCTGACCGATGAGGCCTATGTGTCATCTGTCGGCTATTTCTCCACCTATTTTGGCGACGGTCGCACGGTCTCGGCCACGCTCACCAAAAAGTGGTAAAACAGCCGCTGATGACCCTGACGCGTCGTGCGTTTCTTGCCACAGGAGCTTCGGCTCTTGTGGCATCATCTGCTTGGGCAACCAATCCGCCGCGCATCGCGGCAATCGATTGGGCGATGGCGGAAACGGTGGCCGCCTTGCAGCTGCCATTGGTGGCACTGGCAGAAAAGCGTCAGTTCATCCGGGCTTCTGCCGTCACGCTGCCACCGGACTGCGCCGACCTCGGACTGCGCGGCGCCCCCAATCTCGAAGCGCTGAGCCTCATAGCGCCTGATCTTATCCTGTCCTCAAATTACTACAGCTTCATTGAGCCGCAGCTGCAGCGTGTAGCACCGGTTTACACGCGCCGGCTGTTTGTCCCCAACGACCCCGCCCTGCCCAAGGTGCTATCGGCGCTGGAAACCCTGGCAGTGCATCTTGGTCTTGGCCGCCATGGCCAACAGATCCGCGGCCAGTATGAGGCGGCATTCGATCACCTGGCACAGCGGGCCGCAGCCTTTGCGGACAGGCCCTGCATTCTCATGACGGTCGGAGACGCCCGCCACGTGCAAATCTACGGCACCGACAGCGTCTATGGCGGGGCATTGGCCCGGATTGGCCTGTCAAATGCCTGGAGCGGCAACACTGAATTTGGCTTCAACGCGCCTGTGCCACTGTCAAAACTTATCGCCTTTCCCGAGGCGCGGCTGGTTATTGCCGGGCCTCTCCCTGTCTCTGCGCGCCGGGCCATCGCGCAAAGCGCCCTTTGGTCCGCGCTGCACCCGGTGCGCGCCGGACGTGTTTTACACCTGAACGACAAGACCCCCTTTGGTGGCGCGCCCTCGGCGCTGCGCTTTGCCGACCACCTCGTGACCGCTTTGGAAAACGCATGAGCCGCCTGCTGACTGTTGCCGCCCTCTGCTCGGCAGCCCTCGTCTCCGCTGGCCTGTGGAGCCTAGCGGCCCTGAACGCGCTGCCCTTTTTCCAATGGATCCTGCCCCTGGCCGATCCGGATGGCCTTTTGCCTGAACAGATCTTCTTTGCCTTTGGCCTGATGCCGCGCGCGGTGCTGGCGCTGCTCATTGGCGCTTTGCTGGGCCTGTCCGGGGCCTTGATGCAGGCGGTCCTGCGCAATCCGCTGGCCGATCCGACCACGCTTGGTGTTGCCTCCGGAGCCCAGCTTTCGCTGGTTTTCGCCACCCTGATCTGGCCCGAAGCTCTGGCGCTAGGACGCGGCCCCGTGGCGCTGATTGGCGGCGCCCTGGCGGTTGGGCTCGTCATGGCGCTTGCAGCCCGGCGTGGCTTTGCGCCCGTCACTGTGACAATCGCCGGGATGCTGGTGGGGATGCTCGCCTCTGCCATCTCCACCGCACTCACCCTCGGACAAGGGCACTACCTCTTGTCGCTGGTTATCTGGAATGGCGGGGCGCTGTCACAAGACAGTTGGCACGGGGTGTTTCGGCTCATCGGGGTTTTGGTCCTTGGCGGCACGGGTGCTGCACTTTTGGTGCGTCCGCTGGTGGTTCTCAGCCTTGGCGGCGCCACCGCCAAAGCCCTGGGCGCGCGGGTTGGCCTGATACGCATCGCTGCGCTGGCGCTTGCAGTGTTCCTGTCGGGCATGGTCTCCGCCGAGGTCGGTCTCGTCGGCTTTGTCGGTCTGGCCGCACCGGCACTGGTGCGGCGTCTTGGGGCGCGCTCTGTCGCACAGGTGCTATTAGCGTCACCGCTTGCGGGGGCGGTGCTGTTGTCTGTCGTTGACAGCGGGCTCATAGCGCTTGTGGCCTTTGGCGGGCCTGCCTTGCCAACCGGCGCCTTGACCGGGTTGATCGGCGGGCCGCTACTGATCGCTTTGCTGCCCAAACTGCGCAATATCGTGCCGCCCGAAACCGAACGCAGTGAGACCCTGCCGCCCCGCGCCAAACACCCCTGGAGACGGGTTGGCTTGCTTGCCTGTGCGACGCTCATTCTGACAGCTCTGAGCCTGTTTGGCGGCCGCGGCCCCGATGGCTGGGGGATGATCTCCGGCGCTATCGCTGCCACCTTCCTGCCCCTGCGCACCACGGCCATTTTGGCGGCAGCCTCTGCCGGAGCGCTCCTGGCTCTGTCGGGTGCGGTGTTACAACGACTGACCGCCAATCCCATGGCCGCCCCCGAGGTTCTTGGCGTCACCAGCGGCGCGGCGCTGGGATATGCCGCAACCCTGTTTCTTGTCCCTGCCCCGTCGCCCTTTGCCCTCGCAATAGGCTCCTCTGCGGGCGCGGCCGGAACCCTGATTATTCTATCTGCCTATGCCATGCGCGCCGACATGGCCCCGGCCCGGCTCTTGCTGGCGGGCCTGGCGGTTGGGGCCTTTGCCTCGGCGTTGTTGGCCGCCATCATGGCCTCTGGCGATCCGCGCGCCTGGTCGCTTTTGGGCTGGCTTGCAGGCAGTGCGGCACGCGCCACTGTCGCCGGTGCCCTGGCCCTGGCCATCATGGCGGCGGTCGGGCTGGGTGCTGCACTTTTGGTCTCTCGGTGGTTCGAGATCCTGCCCCTCGGCGCGGATGTCGCCCGGGGTGTGGGGTTGCCGCTTGGGCGGGTGCGGCTGGGCCTTGTGCTAGCGGCAGGACTGGCAACCGGCGCTGCAAGCGTTTTGGTAGGCCCCGTGAGTTTCATTGGCCTGATGGCCCCCCATATTGCGCGCAGCCTTGGCCTGTTGCGCCCCGCTCCCTTTCTCGCCGCGAGCTGGTGTCTGGGCGCGCTTTTGATGAGCCTCGCGGCCTTTGGCGCACGCACTGCCAGCTACCCCTATGATCTGCCACTTGGGCTTTTTGCCACGCTGATCGGCGCGCCCTGGCTGTTCATGGCCCTTCTTGGACGGAGACAAGCATGACTCTTTTTTCGCTCAACAATGTCTGTTTCGATGTGCCCAGCAGACGGCTTGTGGATAGCCTCACCCTGTCTGTAGAGACAGGGATCACGGCGCTTGTCGGGCGCAACGGATCCGGGAAATCGACTCTGCTGAAAATGCTCGCCGCCCAAACCCGGCCAAGCAGTGGCGCCATCCTGTATGCCGGAAAAGACCTGCGGGACTGGAGAACAAAGGATTTTGCCCGCGACCTCGCGTTTCTGCCGCAGGTGACGCCACCAACCGAGGGGCTTTTACTGAGCGAGCTTGTGGCGCTGGGGCGCTATCCATGGCGCGGCGCCCTGGGGCGTCTCGGACCTGAGGACCACCGCCTGATTGACGCGGCGATTTCTCGATGCGGCCTGACAGACAAGCGCGACCAGCTGGTGGATACCATGTCAGGTGGAGAAAGGCAGCGGGGCTGGATCGCCATGATGCTGGCGCAGAGCGCGCGCACTCTGCTGCTGGACGAGCCGATTTCTGCGCTGGATGTGGCCCATCAAATCGAAGTGCTGGGCCTGTTGCGCGAGACGGTGCACACAGGGGCACTCTCGGCCGTTGTCGTCTTGCATGACGTCAACATGGCCGTGAGGTTCTGCGATCATGTCATCGCGCTCGACGCAGGGCGCGTCGTGCTTGAGGGCGGCGTGAAAGAACTGCTCAGCCCCGAGGCGCTTCAGCGTATCTATGGCTTGCCCATGCAGGTTATCAATGCCCAGCCAAGCCCCGTTGTTCACCCGCTTTGATCCCAAAGCCAGTCATCTGCAAGACAGTCATCTGAAAGCCAGCCCTATGCTTCGCCAGTTTTTTGAATACTACCGCCCCCATACACGCCTGTTCTGGGTCGATTTCGGCTCCGCCGTTCTCTCCGGCCTTCTCGAACTTGCCTTCCCCCTCGCCATCACCGCCTTCATTGACCATCTTTTGCCGCTGGGGGACTGGGGGCTGACCGTTTTGGCCGCCACCGGATTGTTGCTGGTCTATGCCTTCAACACGCTGCTCATGGGGATCGTGATTTATTGGGGCCATCGGCTGGGTATTGAGATCGAAACGGAAATGCGGCGCCGCGCCTTTGCGCATCTCACCCGCCTGTCGTGGCGCTGGTATGACCGCGCCCGCACCGGCAAACTGGTGGCCCGTGTTACCCGCGATCTCGAAGAAATAGGCGAGGTCGCCCATCACGGTCCAGAAGACCTTTTCATCGCGGTGATGACATTTGTCGGAGCCTTTTTGCTGATGATGAACCTGCATGTCACCCTTGCCCTGATCACGGCCGTGATTGTGCCGCTGATGGTCTGGGTTGTTGCGGTTTATGGCGCGCGCATGACCCGTTCCTGGCGGGATATCTACGCGCGCGTCGGGGCGTTTAACGTCAGGCTGGAAGAGGCGATCAGTGGCATCCGCGTGGTGCAGGCCTTTGGCAACGAGCGCCACGAAGAAGAGCTGTTTGCCCGCGACAATGCCGCATACCGCGACACCAAACTTTCAGCCTATGCCATCATGGCAAAAGCCAGCGCCATACAATATATGGGGCTGCGTTTCGTGCAGGTCGTGGTGATGGTCGCAGGCGCGGGATTTGTGCTGCAGGGCACGTTGACCACCGGGGGCTTTGTGGGCTTTTTGCTGCTGGTGAGCGTGTTTTTCCGCCCACTGGAAAAAATCGCTGCCGTGATCGAGACCTATCCGCGTGGCATCGCAGGCTTTCAGCGCTACGTTGAGCTGCTGTCAACCGAATGCGATGTGAGCGACCGCCCAGGCGCAGGCCCGGCGCCGGCTTTCAAGGGCGAGGTGCGGTTTGAGAATGTGTCCTTTGCCTATGACAGCCCTTTGCCCGTTCTGCATGGTGTCACGATCACAATAAAGGCCGGAGAAACCGTGGCCTTTGTCGGCCCCTCCGGCGCCGGAAAAACGACGCTTTTGGCATTGTTGCCAAGATTTTATGATCCAACAGGCGGCAGAATAACCATCGACGGGATTGATGTCGCCGACATGACGCTGAACAGTCTGCGCGCGCAGATTGGACTGGTGTCACAGGACGTGTTCCTGTTCGGATCCACCCTGCGTGACAATATCCTGTACGGCAAGCTAGGCGCCAGCGAGGCCGAGCTGACTGCCGCGGTCGAGAACGCACAGTTGAGCGCGCTTGTCGCGCGTCTGCCCGATGGCCTCGACACAGTCGTAGGCGAGCGCGGTGTGATGTTGTCGGGTGGTCAGAAACAACGCGTCGCCATCGCCCGCGCCTTCCTCAAAAATCCGCCGATCCTCGTTCTCGACGAGGCGACCTCTGCGCTGGACCGAGAGACGGAGCGTGATATCCAACAGGCATTGGAGCAGCTTTCAAAGGGGCGCACGACGCTGGTCATCGCGCATCGTCTGGAAACCGTGAGACATGCAGATCAGATCATTGTTATGGAGGAAGGGCGAAGGGTTGAGGCTGGCACACATGACGACCTGCGCGCCCAAAACGGGCTTTATACCCGACTGTCATGAGGCAGACGAGGCACGCGTAGGGCAGCATCCTCGCCTCATATCAAGAGCCTATGGTGAACGTGGGGAGTAGCTTTGGGAGCCAGCCTGCTGCTCCACACAGAGGAAGCCCGCCGCAATCGTCGTCAACTGGTTTTGATACATCCTGAATCCAGAGCCTAAACGAAAGGGAGCCCCTCGGCTCCCTTTCTTAGTTGGAGACGTTATATCGACTAAAAAAGGAAATCACTCTCGGTAAGAGTAGCGCCGCTCATGGTGATAGCCAGATCGGACAAGTCGATACCATCTATCGTAACAACATTGCCCTCGCGTATGACGAGGTCGGAGAAATCAACATCGAGTTTGCGCAGGTTGATCACATCGATACCCTGTTCAAAATCAACGATGGTACCCTTGCTCGCTTTTGAGCTAGCCCTAGGCACCGGCCAGCGCGCCTCTGGATCCCGTTCACGAAGCGCCTTGCAACTATCCTGCGCCAGACACAGAGAACCAGCTTAAGGTATATTCTGGCGGATAGGCACGGTCGGGCTTTAAACTACAATCAAGTTCAGAAAAGAGTGATGGCCGTTCTGGAAACGACGGGCCTCAAAGAATTCTCACTCCATGGCCTCCGCTACAGCGCTGCAAGTGAACTCGCCGAAGCAGGTTGTACTGATCAGCAAATCGCAGCCATCACTGGCCACAAGGCTGGCCACAAGGCTGGCCACAAAAGCCTATCGATGGTTCACAAATATTCGAAGGGTGCGAGACAAAAACGCCTGGCAAAGGAGGCTCAAAATCTGAGGGAACGCAACAAAAACGGATCATGAACGTGGGAAAATTGAGTGGGAAACTCGAAAACAGACCTGTTTTTGACAGGTGTGCAAAGTCACGTAAAGTCACGTAAGGGGCTGATTTAGTGGCGGGGAGACAGGGATTCGAACCCTGGGAACGCTCGCACGTTCAACGGTTTTCAAGACCGCCGCATTCGACCACTCTGCCACCTCCCCGATCTGATGGCGGTTTAAGACGCTGAAACGCGACACGCAAGAGGAAATTTTCCAAGCGCCCCTGCCCGCACCATATGCGGGTCCCAATGCGCCCAGTGCAGTGGCCTGTGCGGTGGCCCAGATCAAGCCGGCAACACGCGAGATCATGCCAATCAAACATCTTTCGCAAATGCCGCTCCAGCATAGGGTTTTCATGCGACTCGCTGCAGGCTATCATCCGGCAAATCATAGTGATGACCGGGAAATCCGGCGCAGCCGTTTTGGCACAAATGAGCACAGGCAAGGAAACAGCCATGACACGACCTATGCCGAAAAGGAAACCGAGGGCGGGCTTCGCCTTTGCTGCGGTCTCACTGTTGGCGCTTGCCGCCTGTGAAGACGGCGCGGGCCTGGGCTTCCTGAAACCAAAGGCGACAGAGGCCGAGGTGACAGGTTCGAGCAGTACGCAACTGGTTGAACGCGATGTCGAGGCCCCTGACGTGTTTCAGGTCACTGAGGCCGGTCTCTGGGATGGTCGCCCCTCACTGGGCGGCGTCTGGGTGGCGCATCCGGATGCAAAAGAGCCAGAGCGCGTGATCATTCGCAACAATGCCAACGGCAAATTTGTCATTGGGGCCCTGTTCCGTCGTGAACGCGAAATCCCCGGCCCCCGCCTGCAGAGCTCGTCTGACGCTGCCGCCGCACTCGGGATGTTGGCCGGAGCCCCGGTTGAGCTCAACGTGACCGCCCTGCGACGCGAAGCCGAAGAGCTGCCTGAGGCAGCCCTACTCGACACAACGCCGCAAGACACCCCCCTGGAAGAGGCAACCACCGCAGCCCTTGGGACAGGGTCGATAGAAGCCGCGTCTCTGGACCCAATCGCTGGCGCTGCGGCAGCAATTGATGCCGCGCCAACCGCGTCGGCAAAGGCCTCGGCAAAAGCCCCTGTCGCCGCAGCGACCCCGGCCACTCAGGCCACCCAGGCCGCGCGCAGCTCACCGCTCAGCAAACCCTTTATTCAGATCGGCATCTTCAGCGTCGAAAGCAACGCCAAGAACACTGCAGCGCAAATGCGCAACGCCGGGCTGATTCCATTGGTGCTGGCGCAAAAAAGCAATGGCAAACCCTTCTGGCGCGTCGTGGTGGGCCCCGCTCAATCGAGCTCGGAACGCAGTCATTTGTTAAAAAGCGTCAAAGCCGCCGGCTTTACAGATGCCTATGCCGTCACCAACTAACCCATTCCTATTCCCAAACCCAAACCCCGGCCCCAGCCCAAACCCCGGCCCAAGCCCCAGGAGATCGCAGGCGTGAGACCAATGGTCAGACCCTTAGCCAGACTCGTATTGGCCGCCGGATTCGGGCTTTGCCTGACGGCGTTACCGCTCGCCGCCTTTGATACAAGGGCCCGCGCGGCCTTTGTGCTGGATCAGGGCACCGATACGGTACTGCTGTCCAAAAATGCCGAAGCGCCACTGCCGCCGGCCTCGATGTCAAAACTCATGACGCTCTATGTCGCCTTTGAAGCGCTGCGCGATGGCCGGCTCACCCTGGATGAACGCCTGCCCGTCAGTGCCCACGCCATGAGCTATGGCGGCTCAACCATGTTTCTGGACACCACTGATCGGGTGCGGGTCGAAGACCTTTTGCGCGGCATCATCGTGCTCTCGGGCAATGACGCCTGTGCTGTGATCGCCGAAGCGCTGAGCCCCGATGGCACCGAGGCGGGGTTTGCCCGCTATCTGACCAAACGCGCGGGCGAGCTGGGCATGATGAATGCCAGTTTTGCCAATTCCAACGGCTGGCCTGCCGTCGGCCACCGCATGTCGATGCGCGACCTTGGCATCCTCGCAGAACACCTGATCGAAGACTTTCCGCAATATTACCCACTGTTCTCTGAAAAGTCATTTGAGTTTGATGGCCGCGCGCCCTCCAACACCCGCAACCGCAACCCGCTATTGGGGCTTGGCATCGGGGCCGACGGGCTAAAGACCGGCCACACCAGCGAGGCGGGCTATGGTCTGGTTGGCTCGGCCGTTCAGGGCGACCGCCGGGTGATTTTTGTCATTTCCGGGCTGGACAGCACCAAAGCGCGCGCAGAGGAGGCCGAGGCCGTTGTTAACTGGTCGTTTCGCCAATTTGACAAAAAGACCATCGCCACAGCCGGCACCCCGGTCGCCCGTGCCGAGATCTGGCGTGGATCTGCACAATCGGTAGGATTGGTGCCTGAAACCGATCTGGACATTCTGCTACCGGCCTTGTCGGGCAAACAGATCGCCGCCGAGGTGGTCTATAGCGGCCCGATCAATGCGCCGGTGAGCAAGGGGCAGAGATTGGCCGAACTGGTGCTGCAGCCCGATGGCCTTCCCGAGATGCGCCTGCCGTTGGTGGCAGAAAACGACGTCTCTGCGGGAGGGTTCTTTGTCCGTGTCAAAACTGCGGCTCAGGTCCTGTCCAGACGTCTTATCAATGGTCCCGAGGCCTCCCAGTGACACAACCAGTGACGCAACCAGTGAATAATCCAGCGCCCCAACCAGTGAATAAGCCCGAGAATAAACCCGTGACCTCTCCTATAGATTCAAAAAACTCACACTCAGGGTCAGGCCTGTTTCTGACCTTTGAAGGTATTGACGGCTCTGGAAAATCCACCCAGTGCAAACGTCTGGCAGACGCCCTGCGCGCGGCGGGCCATGACGTTGTTCTCACCCGTGAGCCCGGCGGCTCACCCGGTGCCGAAGAGATCCGCCGCATGGTGCTGGAGGGCGATCCCGACAAATGGTCCGCAGAGACCGAAATCCTGCTGTTTACCGCTGCCCGCCGCGACCATCTAGAGCGCACCATCCTGCCCGCGCTGGCCGCAGGCAAAGTGGTGATCTGCGATCGTTTTGCCGACAGCACCCGGATGTATCAGGGACTGTCGCGTGGCGATCTGCGCGACACTGTTGACCAGTTGCACCGGCTGATGATCGGCTGCGAGCCGGACCTTACGGTGCTCATCGACATGGACCCCGCCACGGGTCTGTCACGGGCCAAGGGGCGTCAGGGCAGCGAGGAACGGTTTGAGGATTTTGGCATCGGGTTGCAGGAAAAAATGCGGGCGGGCTTTTTGTCTCTGGCGCAGGAGTTTTCCAACCGTTTCAGAGTTGTCGACGGCGCGCAGGGCATTGATGCCGTCGCCGCCGACATTCTGCGCCACACCGAGGCTGCCCTGGCTAACACAGCCGAGGCACAAGGCGAACTGGCCACCGAATCCGGGTCAACGCCGTCATGAGCCGGGCACCCAAGGCCAAAACGGACGAAGAGCTGCCCCGTGCCGATCAGGCACCTGGTGTACCGCATCCGCGCGAAACCCAACAGCTTTTTGGCCAGGACCAGGCGGAACAGGATTTCCTGAGCGCCTTCAATTCTGACCGGCTGCATCATGGCTGGCTGCTGACCGGGCCGCAGGGCATTGGCAAAGCCACGCTTGCCTGGCGCATTGCCCGCTTTTTGCTGGCCACACCCGCCGCCGACGCAGGGCTGTTTGGCACGCCGCCGCCCATCACGTCACTGGCGATTGATCCAGAGCACCCAGTCTCGCACCGCATCCATGCCCTGGCCGAGCCGGGACTGGCCCCGATCAGCCGTAGCTATAACGACAAGGGCAAGCTGCGCGACCAGATCGTGGTGGATGACATTCGCAAACTCAACCGCTTTTTTGGCCTCTCGGCCACCGATGGCGGCCGTCGGGTGGTGATTGTGGATGCCGCTGACGACATGAACACCAGCGCCGCCAACGCCTTGCTCAAGATGCTGGAAGAGCCGCCTGCCCGCACCACGCTGCTGCTGATCTCGCATCAGCCCTCGCGGCTGCTGCCAACGATCCGCTCGCGCTGCCGCACCCTGCGGCTGAGCCCGCTGTCGCCTGCGGACATGCAATCTGCGCTGGCGCAGGCGGGGGCCGAATTGCCGGAAAACACCGATCATCTGGCGGCCCTTGCGGCAGGCTCTGTGGGGGCGGCGCTGCGACTTTTGAACCTTGGCGGCCTCAGGATCTATGCCGAACTGGTGCAGATCCTCGGCACAATGCCCAGACTGGACCGACAGCGCGCCATGGCCCTGGCCGAGGCCGCAGCCCAGCGTGGCGCCTCGGAGAAATTCGAACTGCTGCTCACCCTGATTGAAGTCGCCCTTGCCCGTCTGGCCCGCACCGGTGCCACCGGCCATGCACCCCTGCCAGAGGCGGCACAGGGCGAAGGCGCAATACTGGCCCGCCTCGCGGCTGATCCGCAAAAAGGCCGCGACTGGGCGGATCTTTCGGCTGAGGCCACGGCACGGGCGCGCCACGGTCAGGCGGTGAACCTTGACCCGGCTTCACTTGTCCTAGATACGGTTTTCAAGATGCAGGAGACCGCGTCCCGTTGACCTTTACCGGCGACGCCAGGATCCGGCCAAAGACAATTTGAGGCAGGCATGACGAGCACTCTCCCCCAGACCCCCCCAGAAATTACCGACAGCCATTGCCATCTGGACTTCCCGGATTTTGCAGATGAGCTGGACGCGGTGATCGCCCGTGCCCAGGAGGCAGGCGTGACACGCATGGTGACAATCTGCACCAAGCTGAAGAACGAACCACAGGTACGCGCCATCGCCGAGACCTATGCGCCGGTGTTCTACGCCGCCGGCACCCACCCGATGAGCGTCGCCTCGGAGCCTATGGCCAGCTATGACGAGTTGGTCGCGCTGGCGGATCATCCCAAGTTTGTTGGCATCGGCGAGACGGGTCTCGACTACCACTACACCGCTGAAAGCGCTGAGGCGCAGCAGCAGTCGCTGCGCATTCATATTGCGGCGGCGCGCGACACCAAGCTGCCGCTGATCATCCATGCCCGCGCAGCTGACGACGATATGGCGCGGATCTTGCGCGAAGAGATGGCCAACGGTGCCTACAGCTGTGTGATGCATTGCTTTTCATCTTCGGCCGCGCTGGGGCGCGCCGCACTGGATCTGGGGTTTTATCTGTCGATGTCAGGCATTGCCGCCTTTCCCAAAAGCCAGGATTTGCGCGATATCTTTGCCGCAGCACCGCTTGAGCGCATTCTGGTGGAAACCGACGCGCCCTATCTGGCGCCGCCGCCCTATCGTGGCAAACGCAACGAGCCAGCCTATAGCGCCTTTACGGCACAGATCGGCGCCAAGGCCTTTGGTCTGGACTACAGCGATTTTGCCGCGCAGACACAGGCCAATTTTGACCGGTTGTTCTGGAAAGCGGCGCAGTTTGAGGCCGCAGCCTGATGGCAGAGCTGCGCTATACCATACTGGGCTGCGGCTCTTCCGGCGGGGTGCCGCGTCTGGGTGGCCATTGGGGCGAGTGCGATCCGGAAAATCCGCGCAACCGGCGGCGGCGCTGCTCAATGCTGGTCGAACGCGACGGGCCTGATGGCACCACATCGGTGCTGATTGACACTTCGCCTGACATGCGCAGCCAGTTGCTGGACGCCAACGTTAGCCGCCTGGATGCGGTGGTTTATACCCATTCTCACGCCGACCATGTGCATGGCATTGATGATCTGCGCATGATCGTCTTCAACATGCGCACCCGTGTGCCGGTCTATGCCGATGGCGAGACCCAAAACGCACTGCTGTCGCGCTTTGGCTATGCCTTTGTGCAGCCCGAAGGCTCGCCCTATCCGCCGATCCTTGATCTGCGCACCATTGATGGCGCCTTCACCATTGATGGTCCCGGCGGCGAGATCCCTTTCCTGCCGTTTGAGGTCAATCATGGGGCGATGGACGCGCTGGGATTTCGCATCGGCTCCTTGGCCTATCTGCCGGATGTGGTCGAAATTTCCGAAGCGGCCACCGAGGCACTGGAGGGGCTCGACTGCTGGGTGCTGGATGCGCTGCGCCGCACGCCACATCCTACCCATTTCAATCTGGACCAGGCCCTCGCGTGGATCGAGCGGATGCAGCCAAAGCGTGCCGTGCTGACCAATATGCATATTGATCTCGACTATGCCACCGTGGCGGCCGAGACCCCCGACCACATCACGCCTGCCTATGATGGGCTGGTGATCCACTGCCCGCTGTAACAGCCCGCGCCCGTCGCCAGACCGCTTTTTGGCCGCAGGCATTTGACTGTGAAGACATCGTATTGGTATCGCCATTTTATTAGGCTCAATTTGTTAGGCCCATTTCGACTCTCAGGCTGAAGACCTGATTAACTCTCTGGCCCCGCCCAGATCCCGACAGGATAAGCCCATGCTACAAAGTCTGATTGACGTAATTCTGCCGGTTTTTCTGGTGGTGGCTGCGGGCTATTTCGCGACGCAACGGGGGTTTTTCACACCGGCGCAGATTGATGGGCTGATGAAATTCACCCAGAGCTTTGCAATTCCCTGCCTGCTGTTTAGCGCCATTGCCAATCTGGATCTTTCCAACAGCTTTGATCCTGGTCTTTTGATCAGCTTTTACACCGGGGCTGCGATCTGTTTTTGCATTGGCATGACAGGCGCGCGGCTATTGTTCAAACGCGACTGGGAAGACGCTGTCGTGATCGGGTTTTGCTGCCTGTTCTCCAACTCGGTCCTGCTGGGCCTGCCGATCACCGAGCGCGCCTTTGGGCCAGAAAACCTCACCGGCAACTATGCGATCATCGCCTTTCACTCACCCTTTTGCTACGGGCTGGGCATCACCGTCATGGAGGTGGTGAAAAACCGCGGCGCAGGTGGTATCAAGACGGTGTCATCGGTGCTGACGGCCATGTTCAAAAACGTGCTGATCCTTGGCATTGCCCTTGGGTTTGCTGTTAATTTGGCTGGGCTGACCATACCGGGGACCGTGGATGCAGCACTTCAGCTGTTGATCCGGGCGGCGCTGCCAACGGCGCTGTTTGCGCTGGGTGGCGTGCTGGTTCAGTACCGCCCCGAAGGCGATCTGCGCACCATTGGGTTTGTCTGCGTCACAGCGCTGATGGTACACCCCAGCATCGTATGGATCATGGGCGGCACTCTCGGAGTGAAGCAGGATCTGTTCCGCTCTGGGGTGCTTACTGCGGCAATGGCCCCCGGTTTCAACGCCTACATCTTTGCCAATATGTATGGTCGCGCCAAACGGGTGGCCGCCTCTTCGGTGCTGATTGCCACCGCCGCTTCGGTGTTCACTGTCTGGTTCTGGCTGCTGATGCTCAGCTGATGCGCGTTCAGGGTCGGCCTGTTCACGACATCTCCGGTGCACAATAAGTCCTGTGCCCGACAAATCCGGTGCACGACAAGTCCTGTACGCTACCAGCGCGGATCATCCAGCTCCAGGGCAAAGCGGCGCGGCATCAGCCCGGCCTGAAACCAGGTCACAAAGCTATGGATCGAAAACACCGGCAGACCAGTGGCCCGGCGTATATCACGCGCATAGGGCACCATATTGGTGCATTCCAGCACGATAGCGCCCAAATCAGGGGTCTCTGCCAGCAAGGCGCGCGCGCCATCGATCATATCCAGTCGGCAGGCCTCAAAATCGATCTGCAGCGCATCGCCCAGAATATCGCGGCTAAAGCTGCGCAACCCATCTGTGCCGCCCACGGGCGTGTCGCCCGGAGCCCCCGCCGCGACCAGATGCGCCGGTGTCAGGGTCTGCTTTGAAATCGTCAGAACGCCAACCCGTTTGCCCTGCGGCAACAGGGCCTGCACCATCGGAACCTGCATCAGCGAGGAGGTCGCAACCGGCACGCCCAGCGCCTGTTTCACCTGATCCTGGATCAGGGCCAGAAAACCACAGTTGGTGGTGATGCCGTCACAGCCCATGGCCACCAGATCGCGCCCTGCCTCGATAAAGAGATCGACCAGCGCAGTTGGGTCGTGACGCACCACCAGATCCGGCGTGGCGCCGCGCACCACCCGGTAATGCACCGGAAAATCCCAGCTCAAGGCGTTGCCCATGTCACCGTGAATGCGGGGGAACTGCGTCTCCAGCATCAAGATTCCCACAGCGGCCCCATAGACCGTCTTGCCTCCCTGTTCCATATCCGTCTCCTTGCTGTTTTGCCGCCGCTCAATTGGCTTTGGTAGAATTAGTTCTGGTTAAACCTGTTCTGGCCTGCCCAGCCTAGTCATCGGGCACATAGAGTTGCGAAAAGGCGATGCGCACCGCCTCGGTGGCCTCTTCGCGCCGTTTTTCAATGTGACTGCGCAGGGCATCCGTTGCCGCCCCCACATCGCGCGCGGCCAGCCCCTCAAGGACCCGTCGATGCGCAGAAACATCTCCCGGCGCCGCGCCATCGGCCTGATCGCGCATCCGCTTCAGGTCAATCAGTCGAATATAGCGGATCCGGCCGTTGAGGTTCTGCAGCATCCGCAGCAGCTCGGCATTGCCCGATAGCTGCACCAGGCGGTTGTGGAAACTCTCGTCCAGCGTCAGCAGTTCCACTGGGTCTGTGGCGCTTTGATAGTCGGGCTCCATCCGGTCAAGATAGTCAGACAGGGCTGCAATCTCGCTGTCCGGCGCCCGCAGGCAGGCCAGCCGCAGCGCTTCACACTCGACAGCAACACGCGCCTCATACAGATCCAGAATATAGCTGGGTGTCAGCGGGCGGCAGAAAAATCCCCGGTTGATCTGAAAGGTCAAAAACCCCTCGGCCACCAACCGGTTGAGCGCCTCACGCAGGGGCGTCCGGCTGGCCCCCAGCACATCAGACAAGGCGCTCTCGTTGATGCGCTGATCTGGCTTAAAGGCAAAATCCGCCGCCATCTGGCGCAGCGCCTCATAAACCCGATCAACATTGCTTTCGCGCTTTGTCATCCCGCCCCATCCCTATTTTCAAGCCGCACGCATTTTCCCTTCTAACTAGAGCAGGCTTGACTTGTCCGCAATAATGAATTCCAAACTGTATACAGTAATGAGCGCAATGATAAAGCCCACGCGCAACAGGCAACTACAAGCCGCCCGCGACACGGACCGTCAAGATGAGTAGCGATGAAGGGAGACCAGGATGAGCAATGAAATGAACGGCGCAGAGGCCATGGTACGGATGCTGGAGGCCCATGGCGTGCGTCACATTTTTGGTCTGTGTGGCGACACCACCCTGCCCTTTTATGACGCGATGCACGGGTTGGATCATGGCATCACCCATGTTCTGAGCCGCGACGAGCGCAGCGCCGCCTATATGGCTGACGGCTATTCCCGCGTCACTGGCCGCCCCGGCGTGGCCGAGGGCCCCTCGGGCGGCGGTGCCACCTATATTCTGCCCGGTCTGATCGAGGCCTCGGAAAGCTCTTATGCCGTGCTGGGCATCACCACGGATATATCGGTGGCCTCTTATGGCAAATACCCCCTGACCGAGGTGGACCAGGAAGCCTTGATGCGGCCTTTGACCAAATGGAACACGGTGATCAAACAGGCGCAGCACATTCCCCGCATGGTGCGCACCGCCTTTAAGGCGATGACCACCGGACGCTCGGGGGCGGCGCATCTCGGCCTGCCCTATGATGTGCAATATGACAGCGTTGATGCCCGTGACATCTGGGCTGACCCCAAACATCAAAGCTACCCTGCCTATCCCCAGTCGCCAGAACCCGGTGCGGCGCAGGCGGCGATTGAGGCCATCCTGTCGGCCAAATCCCCCCTGATCATCTGTGGCGGCGGTGTGGTGATAGCGGGTGCGATGGCAGAGCTTGCCCGGCTGGCAACCCGGCTTGATATTCCGGTCGCCACCTCAATCTCGGGTCAGGGCTCACTGGCGGAAACCCATGCCAATTGCCTCGGCGTGGTGGGCTCCAATGGCGGCACCGATGAAACCTGGGAGATGATGCAGGCGGCCGATCTGGTGATCTTTATGGGCTGTCGCGCAGGCTCTACCACCACCTCGCGCTGGGAGGCCCCGCTGCCCGGCACCCGCGTTGTGCATTTCGACAATGACCCGATGGTGATTGGCGCCAATTACCGCACCGAAGTGGGCGTGGTGGGGGATCTGCGTCTGGCTCTGGCCGAGGTCAACGCAGTGTTGGACCAGCGCGCTCAGGGTGCCGGTACCTTTGGCGGCGCCGCCGCAATTGCCGATATCAAGACGCGCAAGTTTGAAAAATTCCGCCATCTGGCACAAAGCACCGAGGCACCGATCCGCCCCGAACGGGTGGTGGATGCGCTGATGAAGGTGCTGCCGCCGGATGCGACTGTGGTCTCAGATCCCGGTACCAGCTGCCCCTATTTTTCGGCCTATTATCAGCTGCAGCAACCGGGGCGCTACTTCATCACCAACCGGGCACATGGCGCCCTTGGCTATGCGCTCTCGGCGTCACTGGGGGCTTGGTATGGCCGACCTGCGTCAAAAACCGTGGCGCTGATGGGCGACGGCTCCTTTGGCTTTACGGTGGGCGAGCTGGAAACCGTTTGCCGCAGCCGTGCCCCCATCACCTTTGTGGTGTTTTCCAATGCCAGTTTCGGCTGGATCAAGGCCAGCCAGTTTGCCGACAAAGACGCGCGCTATTACAATGTGGACTTCAACCGCACCGACCACGCCGCCATTGCCGCTGCCTACGGCGTCAAAAGCTGGCGGGTGGAAAACCCCGATGATCTTGAGCGCGTCTTGCGCCAAGCCGTACACCATGACGGCCCCACTCTGGTGGATGTCGTCTGCCAGGCGCTGGAAGAAAGCAACGCCCCGGTCCGGCGCTGGATGGGGTGAGGCCCGTCTCGGAAAGGCTCTGGGAGAGCCTTTCAGGACCGAACGGGCGGAGCCCTGAGCATATTGCCGAACGGACGGCGCCATAGACGCATTGCCGAACGGGCAGAATGCAGCCTGTCGTAACCCCAGACACACAAGCTCTCAATCTAAGGCCCGAAACTCGGTTCCGCAGCACCATCAACAAAGAGCGCCGACCGCGCCGCGCGTCAGCGCGGCGCCATTTCCATGGGGGGCCGGGCCCAAGGGGATCCGGGCAATCTCTGATTGCCTTGATCCGCGCGGGAGCGCCCCCCTCGTCCCCTCTCGCACATGCTCAGGGGGCGCAATAGGGCTCCAACTCCAGCTTCAGCAGCGCCAGAAATTCCTGCCCGATCGAAGACAAGGGGCGCGAGGTTGAGGTAATCACCGCCATCTCCATCAGGATCTGTGGGCGAAACGGTCGGGTGATAAAGCCGCCTTCACGGTCAAAATCCAGCACAAACGGGTCCAGAATTGCCACCCCCATGCCCTCTTTCACAAAGCTCAGCAAGTTTTTAAACAGCTGCGCATGCACCCGCGTCTTCAACGGAATGCCCGCCTGTAAAAACGCTTCACGCGTACGCCGATGCGTCATGTGATCCGGCCCCATGACCAGAAACGGAGCCCCCTCCAACAGCGCGGGCGTCAGCACCTCATGGCGCGCCAGTGGGCTGTCTTCGGGCATAGCCACACGGGTCTCCACCCTGATCGGATGCGCCTGCAACCCGTCATGCAGCAGCGGCGTCTCACAAATGCCGATCTCAAACAGCCCCGACATCACCCACTCCTGAATTTTGGCGGAATACTGCGACTGAAAGGAGATCGACATATCCGGGCGATCCCGGGCAAAGCGGGCAATCAGTTTTGGCATAAACCCAAAGGACATTGAGTGCTGCGAGGCCACCTGCAACTGCCCCGCCTGTTTGTTTTGCAGATCAATCACCGCCTGGGTCACATGATCAAACCCGCGCACCAGTGTGTCGATCTCACGAAACAGCAGATTTGCCTCCGGCGTTGCCCGCAGCCGCCCTCTGTCGCGCTCAAACAACTTGAACCGGGTTTGCCGCTCAAGCTGGTACAAAAGATTCGACACAGCGGGCTGTGACACCCCCAAAAGCGCTGCCGCTCCGGTGACGGTTCCGGTTTCAATGACCGCATGAAAGGCCTGCAACTGTCTAAAACGAAGGTTCATATCTAAGCATATCATTTTTTATTATGGGGTGCATCGAAGTTTATATTTGAAATGATACCTCCCGATAGGCATGGTTTCCAAAAAGAATGACGGGGACCTTCGTGAAAAACACATCTTTCAACCCAGGCAGGCGAGGCCTCTGCAGATGAGCCCGCAGCACACTATCGTTGTCGGCGCGGGCATTGTCGGCGCCGCAACTGCGCTCTGGCTGAAACGCGCAGGCCATGAGGTCACGTTGATCGACAAGGGAGAGCCCGGCATGGGTGCCTCTTATGGCAATGGCTGTATTCTCGCCAGCTGCGCCATGGTTCCGGTGACCACTCCCGGCCTGATCCCCAAGGGGCCGAAATACCTGCTGGACCCCAAATTTCCGCTGTTTATGCGTTGGGGCTACAGCCCCCGGCTTTTGCCCTGGCTGGTGAAATATCTCTCGCACGCCAATGACAGCGACACCCGCCGCATTGCAAAATCGCTCACCCATATCGTTGGCGACAGTGTTGAGCAGCATCAAGCGCTGACTGCTGGCACCCCGGCGGCAAAATGGATCCAGGAAAGCGACTACAACTTTGCCTATAAGGACCGCGCCGCGTTTCACGCCGATTCCTATGTCTGGGAGCTGCGCCGCGAGGCCGGTTTTGTGCCCGAAATCATCGAGGGTGCCGCCGTGCAGGAACATGAGCCAATCCTGGGCTCCAACACCACTCTTTTGGCAATAAACAAGAACCACGGCTTTATCCTGAACCCGGCCAACTACGTCAAGGATCTGGTCAAGCTGCTGGTCGAGATGGGCGGCACGTTCATTCAGGCCGAGGTGAAGGATTTTGACCTCTCTGGCGGGCGCATATCCGGCGTAGAGACCGATCAGGGACGCTTTGCCTGCGATCAGGCCGTCATCTCTGCTGGCATCTGGTCCAAACCCCTGATGGATAAACTGGGGCTGAAGGTGCCGCTGGAGGCTGAGCGCGGCTATCACATCGTCTTTAAATCCCCAAATATCCGCCCCCGCTACCCGATGATGGTGGCGGCCGGAAAATTCGTAGCGACACCTATGGATCAGGGGCTACGCTGCGCAGGTGTGGTCGAATTTGGCGGCTTGGACGAAACCCCTTCAAAGGCGCCATTAGCCCTGTTACGCCGCACCATCGCAGAGACCTTTCCGCAGATGCAGGCCGCAGAAGAGGAAGAATGGCTCGGATTTCGCCCTGCCCCCTCAGATAGCCTGCCACTGATTGGCGAGGTTGGACAGACCGGCGTCTATACCGCCTTTGGTCATCATCACATTGGCCTGACAGGCGGTGCAAAAACCGGCAGAATGGTCGCGGGCCTGATCACCGGCCAGCCGATGAACCTAGATATGCGTCCGTTCGAGCCAGATCGCTTCGCCTGAAGGTGCCCAAGACAAAACGACGATAAACCGACAAAACGAAAAACTCAAAAACAACAAAAAACCAAACTCCAGGGAGACTATCATGACTGCCAATACACCCATCAAAATGGCCTTTACCGCCTCTGCACTGGCGCTTGCCGCCACCACGGCTTCGGCAGAGAGCTGGGATATGCCCATGGCCTATGCCGCGACCAACTTCCATTCCGAAATGGGCGTGGTGTTTGCGGACAAGGTACGGGACTACACCGGCGGCGACATCGACATCACCGTGCATGCCGGCGGCTCTCTGTTCAAAGGCGGTGAGATCAAGCGTGCGGTTCAGACCGGTCAGGCCCCGATTGGCGAGCGCTTCATGTCTGCCCATGCCAATGAGGCACCTTTGCTCGGCTGGGACAACCTGCCCTTTGTTGCTACCACCTATGCAGACAACGAAAAGCTGTGGCACGCCGCCAAGGATAAGGTGAATGGCCAGCTCTCCGACCTCAACCTGGTGGCGCTTTATACCTGCCCATGGCCGGGTCAGGGCTTTTATTTCAACAAAGAAGTGACCTCGTCCGGTGACACCCAGGGCATCAAATTCCGCAGCTACAACACGGCCACTGCCACCTTTGCTGAAAAGCTGGGCATGATCCCGGTTCAGGTCGAAGCCGCCGAGCTGAGCCAGGCGCTGGCAACCGGCGTGGCCGAAGCCTTTATCTCCTCCGGCTCCACCGGCTATGACCGCAAGGTCTGGGAGCATCTGAGCCACTACTACAAGGTCAATGCCTGGCTGCCGCGCAACTATGTCATGGTCAACAAGCAGGTCTGGGAAGGCCTGAGCGCCGAGACCCAGGGCCAGGTACAAAAAGCCGCCGATGAAACCGGTTCTGCCTGCTCTGCCAAATCCGAAGAGCTGGCCAACTGGTATTTTGAACAACTCTCTGGCAACGGCATGGAAGTGACCGATGCGGGCCCCGAGTTCCTGGCGGAACTGAAGGAAATCGGCACCAAGATGACCGCCGACTGGCTCGAAGCTGCGGGCGATGACGGCAAAGCCATCCTGGACGCCTATAACGCAAACTGATCCCAACCACTCAGCTGGCGGCTCCTGTTCTTTATGACGGGGGCCGTCATTTTTCCAAAATTCTCGGGGGATGGCCTATGCGTGACTGGCAACCTTTTCTGGGCCTGCCGCTCTGGGCGTGGCTTTTTGTTTTACCCACCATTTTGGCGCTGGCCTGCCTTGTCGCCCCAGAGCCTTTGGGCCGCGCGCTGCAGCCTTTCCAACGTCTGCTTGACCGAATTTATCTTTTTTCCGGCGTTCTGGCCTCGGTCTTTATGGTGACAATCCTGCTGCTCATCGTGGCGCAAATGGTCGCCCGCTGGAGCAGCCTGACCTTTCCCGGATCAACCGAATACGCAGGCTACGCTATGGCTGCGACCTCCTTTTTCGCACTGGCGCATGCGCTGACACGCGGCGCACATATCCGGGTGTCGATCTTCCTCAATATGGGGCATCATTTTGGCCTGTGGCTGGATGCTTTTGCCATGTGGATTGCGGCCATAACCGCCACATATTTTGCCCGTTTTGCCATCAAAACCAACATCATGTCCGAAGTTCTCAATGATCGCACCCAGGGTCAGGATTTCACCCCTGAATGGCTGCTGTCGTTTTTCGCCATGTTCGCCACCGCGCCAAGCGAGTGGGGCAAGCTCTGGGCCGAGACCGGGCCCGACTGGGTCTACACGCCCGTCTGGCTGCCGCAATTGCCCATGTCCATTGGCACGGTGCTGCTGGCGCTGGCGCTGTGGGATTATCTTTGCCGTCTGCTGATCACCCGCCGGGCCAGCATTACTTCGGAGGCCGTGGAATAATGGGCGAGATTTATACAACCCTCATCTTTGTCTTTGTGCTGTTTGCCCTGCTGGGCAGTTCGGTCTGGATTGGTTTGGCGCTGATGGGCGTGGCCTGGTTTGGCATGGAGCTGTTCACCACACGGCCCGCCGGGGACGCCATGATCACCACCATCTGGACCGGGGCCTCGAGCTGGACGCTGACCGCGCTGCCGCTGTTCATCTGGATGGGCGAGATCCTCTATCGAACCCGCCTGTCGCAGGACATGTTTCGCGGCCTGGCCCCCTGGATGCGCTGGCTGCCGGGTGGACTTTTGCACACCAATATTGCCGGCTGTACCATCTTTGCTGCCGTCTCTGGCTCCTCGGCCGCGACGCTGACCACGGTCGGCAAGATGTCGATCCCCGAGCTGCGCAAACGCGGCTACCCGGAATATATGATCGTCGGCACCCTAGCGGGTGCGGCCACGCTGGGGCTGATGATCCCGCCTTCGCTGACGCTGATCGTCTACGGCGTGTCGATCAATGAATCGATTACCAAGCTCTTCATGGCCGGCATTTTTCCCGGTCTGGTACTCGCCAGCCTGTTCATGGCCTATATCATGGGCTGGCACTTCTTGGCCAAGGATCAGCGCCCCGAACCAGAACCTGCGATGAGCTTTGGTGAGATGCTGTCAGAGAGTCGCTTTTTGATCCCGGTTCTGATGTTGGTCACTGTGGTGATCGGATCGATGTATCTGGGCCTCGCCACCGCCACCGAAGCCGCAGCCGTCGGCGTTCTGGGCGCGCTGACACTGGCGCTGCTTCAGGGCTCGCTTGGCTGGGCCACCTTTTGCGAGTCGCTCATGGGGGCAACCCGCACCTCGGCCATGATTGCGCTGATCCTGATGGGGGCCTCATTCCTGTCGCTGGCCATGGGCTTTACCGGCCTGCCCCGCGCGCTTGCGGCCTGGATTGATCAGATGAACCTGTCGCCGCTGGTGCTGATCATTGCCCTGACCCTGTTTTACGTGGTGCTGGGCATGTTCCTTGACGGAATTTCCTCTGTGGTGCTGACCATGGCCATAGTGGAGCCAATGATCCGTCAGGCCGGTATTGATGTCATCTGGTTTGGTATCTTCATCGTTGTGGTGGTCGAGATGGCCCAGGTGACGCCACCGATCGGGTTTAACCTTTTTGTGCTGCAAAGCATGACCCGCCACGAGATCTCTTATATCGCCAAGACCGCCATTCCCATGGTTGGGCTGATGCTGTTGATGGTAGTGATCCTTGTGGCCTGGCCCGAGCTTGCCACTTGGTTGCCCAATAACCTGCGCAGTGGGCCGTCAGGTGGATAGATCAGGCGGATAGAGATGTCCGCATGATCGCCTTGCTGACTTTTGTCGCCCGTCATGGACGGGCGGCGATGGTTCTGGGATTGCTGGCGGGGTTTGCCCTGCCGCAGCTGGCCATATTGCTAAAACCCTGGCTGCCGGAAATGGTGGCCGGGCTGTTGTTTCTTACCGCCTTTCGCATCGGAGCCAGGCGGGCGCTGGGGGGCCTGCACGATGGTCTCTCCAGCCTCAAGGCAGTGGTCGTGTTGCAAATGGGACTGCCCCTGCTGGCGCTGAGCTGTTTTTACGGGCTTGGGCTGCTTGCCACCCCCTTAGCGGTTGCGATTATCCTGATGCTCTCGGCGCCCTCGCTGACCGGTGGTCCCAATATAACCCTGTTGCTGGGCCACGCCCCAGAGCCCGCGTTCCGTTTGATGATCCTTGGCACGGCCCTGATGCCCCTGACCGTTCTGCCGGTGCTGTTGCTGTTGCCCGCGCTTGGCGACCTAACGCAGGTCCTTGTGGCGTCGCTTCGCCTGACCGCAACCATTGCTGTCACCGTTGGCCTCGCCTTTGCCTGCCGTCACTGGTTTGCCCGCAATCTGACAGAGCGCTCGGCCATCGCGGTGGACGGGGTGACCATTCTGGCGCTGGCCGTGATTGTGATTGGCTTGATGGCAGCCCTTGGCCCGGCGCTAAACAGCGCGCCCTGGCTGGTGGCGCAATGGATGGTGGTGGCTTTGGTCGCCAATTTCGGATTGCAATACGCCTGCTTTCGCTGGCTCATGTGGCGTGGCGCAAAGCCCCTTGCCGTGCCAACAGCCGTGGTCGCGGGCAATCGCAACTTTGCTCTGTTCCTCATCGCCCTGCCTGCCAGCACCACCGATCCCTTGCTGATTTTTCTCGGCTGCTATCAGGTGCCGATGTATCTGACCGCGCTGGTGATGCACCGGATCTATGCCAAAGCCCTGCCCACCGATTGATCCCCTAAAAGGCCAGACCCAAACAGGTTCGTGCTCAAGAAAAGCAATGCGGCACTATTGGCCTCAGCTGGGAAAGATCCGCGCCATTTCGCTGTCAAACCGCTCCCAGCTCAGCACGGCGCGGTTGCCGGCCAGGCCGTGATAATAGGACCTGCCACTGGCGGTGGGCAGACCGGCCCAGATCTTGGCCAAGTTATGCATAAAGTCCTTGCGGTCCATCTCCTGTGCCATCACCGCACTTAGCCCCGCCTCTTCAAGCAGCTGATGCGCCAGACGGTCCTGCATTTTTGGCGAGAACAAATCGCCGCGTTTGGCGCCAACATGTCTGGCCAGACGCCGCAGGGTCGCCGGGATGAATTGATAGCGCCCAATGGCGTGCTGCTGGCCCGGAGTACGTGCGATCCAGTCATAGACTTCGCCCAGCGTCATAGCGGTTGGCCGCTTACCCGGTTTGATCGTGGCGGCATACTGCACTGCATCATACTGCGCGCTGCCTGCCTCGGCGCTGGCAATCAGTTGCATCAACTTTTGCACTGCCCCCTTGGCCACCCCACGCGGCATCGCCCGGAACAGGCTGGTGCCACTGCGGCCGGTAAAGAGGCTGGCAAGGCTGGTCTGCACCGCTTCCATTTCGGCCTCAAGCCCCTGAGACGCAGGCACGGCCTCCAACACCGAGGTGGGGGCATGGCGCACCAGCATCGGCTGCGCTGCAGAAGTGCCCTGTTTGAAAAAGCCCTCATTCACGATGGAAAACTGCTCTGCCGCAGCAAGAGGCAGCAGTGGCATCGCAATAGCAGCCATGCTCAACGAGGTGAGGGTCAGAAACCTTCTGGATTTGCTCATATCAGCCTTCTGTCTGAATCCGCAGAGAGCCTGCATGTTATCCAGACAGAATTGACATTTCCTTTACCGAGGTCATGGGTAAGTTTAGGCGACTGTAGCGCCGCCTCAGGGCCGCTGCAGGATATAGTCAGGCTGAATGCCGGAGACCGAAATCGGCCCTGCCAGGTCTTTGCCTGCAAAGAACCCATAGTCAGAGATCAGTGCCGTTTTTACACCTGCCGCCTGGCCGCCCAGAATATCCGTGTGCAGGCTGTCTCCCACCATCACGGTGCGCGCGAGGTCTTTTTCTTGCAGCTGTGTGAAGGCCAGATCGAAGATATTGCCAAAGGGTTTGCCAAAAAACTGCGGCTCAATCCCCGTCGCGTCTGCAAGGCGGTGGGCAAAGTGTCCGGGTTCAATCGAAAACCCCGCCTCACGGGGGGCAACGATGTCGGGGTTGCCGACATAGACAGGCCGGGGATTGGCGCGCAGCGAGGCCTCCAGAAGGGACTGGCGTGTTTCCGTCCAAACCGCACTGCCCAGCATCACAAACCCGTCAACCGCCTCATAGGCCGCGGCATCCTCGGCCAGATACTCCATATCAAAGGCCTCGATGTCGCCGCGCCCAAGGCTTTCGGTCGCCATCAGCCCCCATTTCATCGGCGGCGCCCTGTGCAGGGCCTGCAGGGTGGCTTTGCGGCTGGTGATCACATCCTCAGGCGCAAAATCATAACCGAGGCGCGCGTATTTCTCCATTAGCAAGACATGCGGAAACCCGGCTGCGTTTGACACAACCAGGACCCGCTTGCCCGCCTTTTGCAGCCCGGCGATACGCTCTGGCACGCCAGAAATTGCCGTATCGCCGATATTGAGCACGCCAAAGGCGTCCAGCAGAAACACGTCCATATCATCAGCCAGAGCATCAAGACTCGCAAGCCTTTGGCAGGCAGCCCCTGACGCCACAGACGGCAGACGGTGGCGCACGCGCTCGTAGGCGGCAAAAGCCTCATCCGCGTTCAAATGATCGCTCCGCGTACCTTGGCAGACACCCATTCCGAGATCACCACGGCCGCAAGGATCACCAAAAGGATCAGCGAGACCTGCGGCCAGGCCAGAACATTCAGCGATGAGGACAGCTGCAAGCCGATCCCCCCCGCGCCCACCAAGCCCAGAACGGTGCTTTCGCGAATATTGATGTCCCAGCGGAACACGGCAATACCGGCAAAGGCAGGCAGAATCTGCGGCACGATACCATAGGCCATCACCTGCCAGCGGGACGCGCCGGTGGCCGTGATCGCCTCAACCTGCGTCTGGTCGATTTCTTCGATCGCCTCATACAGCAGTTTGGCACAGAACCCGATCGAGCGGATGGCAATTGCGACAACGCCGGCAAACACACCGGGGCCGATGATCGCAATCAGCAGCAGCGCCCAGATCAGCGAGTTGATCGACCGGGTCGACACAATGATCAGCAGCGCAATAGGGCGCACAAACAGCTGCGAAGGGGTAGTGTTGCGGGCCGCCAGAAAGGCCACCGGCACCGCCAGCAGCAATGAGATGATGGTGCCCAGCGTCGCAATATTCAGCGTGTCCCAAATCGGCTTGCCCAGCTGCGCAATATATTCCCAGCGCGGCGGTGTTGCCCGGGTCCAGATGTCATTGGCAATACGCGGTGCGTCCCAGACAAAGAACCATGTGGTTGAGGCGGAAATCTGCTGCCAGCAATAGGCAAAGACGGCCACACCAATCAACCAAAGGACCCAGTGGACGAGGCTTTCGCGCCCGGTGCGACGTTGCCAGATCTTTTGGCCTTTCAAATCTTGTACTGGCATTATTGAACCCTCGCCCTGATCACGCCGGACAGGTATTCCAGCGCCATGACGATCACGATGATGATCAGCAGGATCGCCGCCGCCGTGTCATATTCATAGCGATCAAAGGAGGTGTTCAGCGTGGCGCCAATGCCGCCTGCCCCCACCAGCCCCAGAATCGCGCTTTCCCGAAAGTTGATATCAAGACGATAGATGCTCAACCCAATCAGACGCGGCATCACCTGCGGCTGCACACCGTAGTTGATCCACTGCGTCCACCTGGCACCTGTGGCTTTGATCGCCTCGGCCTGCACTTTGTCCATGCTCTCGATATCCTCGGCGAGCAGTTTGGACAAAAACCCAATGGTGGCAAAGCTGAGGGTCAGAAAGCCTGCGAGCGGGCCAAAGCCAAAAATCGCCACCAGCAGGATCGCGACGATGATCTCCTGCAAGGCGCGGCTAATCGCAATGATGGAACGGCAAATAATATAGACCGGCAGCGGGGCAATGTTGCGGGCCGCGCCCAGCGCAATCGGGATCGAAATAGCGATCCCCACCACCGAGGAGGCAATGGTCATGATGATGCTTTCCACCATGCCTTCATATATGTCCGAAGACCGGGTGGTGAAATCCGGGCTGGTAAAGGCCAGCACAAATTTCTTACCGCGTTCCAACCCCTCATAGACACGCGACCAGTTCACCTCAATCGTCATATAGGCCGCGATCAGATAGGCGAGAAACCCCAGCATCAGCGTCCACCTTAGCCAGGGTTTTTTGACAAAAGAGGGCTTGCGCCACGGCTTGCCGATCAAGGTCTCCAGCTCAGTCACAGGCGCGCTCATGAAGCGACCTCGGCATCTTCATCATCGACGGCTTCGATGGTGGCTTCCCAGTCTTCCTCACCGTAAATCGTGGTGAGCACGTCCGGCGTGAGCCCCTCGGGGGGGCCATCAAATTCGACCGCGCCAAAGCGCAGGCCGATAACGCGCTGCACAAACATCTGTGCCAGGGCCACGTCGTGAATATTGATGATCGCTGCCAGACCGCGCTCTTTGCAGAGCTCACAAATCAGCCGCATGATCTGGCGCGATGTTTTCGGGTCAAGCGAGGCTGTGGGCTCATCCACCAACAAAAGCGCCGGATCCTGGATCAGGGCGCGACAGATGCCGACACGCTGGCGCTGGCCACCGGATAGCTCATCGGCGCGTTTGTCCGCCATATGGGCGAGGCCGACGCGGTCCAGCAGGCGAAAGGCCTCGTCGACATCGGACTGCGGAAAACGCCGCAGGAAACTGCGCCAGAACCCGACATAGCCCAGCCGACCCGACAGCACATTTTCCATCACGGTCAGCCGTTCAACCAGCGCGTATTCCTGAAAAATCATCCCCATGCGGCGGCGCTCGCGGCGCAGATTGCGCGGAGACAGGCCGGTCAATTCGACATCGCCAAGGTACACCTTGCCTGCCGTGGGCTCTACCAGCCGGTTGATGCAGCGGATCAGAGTGGACTTGCCCGCGCCCGACGGGCCAATCAGGGCCAGAACCTGCCCCTCGGGCACCTCCAGCTCAACCGCCTTCAGGGCCTGATCGCCCGTTTTATATGTCTTAATAAGCTTCTCAAGCCGCAGCATGAAAACACCCCCACCCCAAATATTTTTGTTGGAAAAGGCGGGCCAAAGGACCCGCCAAATCAGTCTTGATTACTCGCAGGAGTAGCTCACGCCATTGGCCGTGTCGATTTTGCGGATCACGTCCCAAAAGACCTTATAGGTCATAGGCAGGAACTGTCCTTCGTTCGACTTTTCAAACTCAGCCTGAAGCGAGGAGCCTTCCCATTCAAAGTTGAAGAAGGCATTGCGAATGCTTTCCTTCAGCTCTGGTTTCAGGTTATGCGCCGTGCCAAAACCCGTGGTCGGGAAGGTTTGCGACTTATAGATCACCTTGACCTGTTCTTCGGTGATCACATCACGGCTCAGCATCCGCGCTTTGACCGAGTTGGCGATCGAGGCCGCCATATAGTCTTTATTGGCGACACCCAGGATCGAGTTGTCGTGCTTGCCGGAATAGACCGGTTCAAAATCACGCTCGGGCAGCATATCAAAGTCACCCTTCAAAATCGCACTGGGCGCTTTGAAGCCAGAGTTCGAGGTTGGCGAGGTGAAGGCAAGCTGCTTACCCTTGATGTCTTCGACCTTTTCAATGCCGGAGCCTGGATAGGTGATGATTTCCATTTCATAGCCAAAGTTGCCATCCTTGGACGCCATGATCGTGAAGGGGTTAAAGCCCGCACAGTTGACCGCCAGAGGGTTGGAACCAGTGTTGAAACCCGCAATGTGCAACCGGCCTGAGCGCATGGCTTCGATCTGGGCTGCGTTGTTTTGCACCGGAAAGAACACCACCGATTTGCCGGTCTCGGCCTCCAGATGGGTCAGGAAATCGGACCAGGCCGCTTTGTAGACGGCGGGGTCTTCAACGGGTGTATAGGCAAAGATCAACGTGTCAGGGTCAACCTGATCCGCAGGATCCGTGGGGGTGTCCGCAATCAGATCGCCATCAACATCGCAAAACTGTTTGTCCAGGTCGCCGCGCGGGCAATCCTGCGCAGCAACAGGTCCGGCAAGCGAAAGTGCAAATGCCATGGCGGCGCCAGACATCAATGAGTTCAATAGTTTCATTCAGAAATCCTCCCTAGAGGATCAAACTACCCGAAACGAAAAATTTTGCCAGAAAGATTGTGTCAAATCGTCACGGCATCGAAATGCCGTGCGCAGACCAGTCCGCAAAGCGATCCGCATCAGGGAGATCCGGCAATGGCGCGTTCAGGTAGCCATTGGAAAACAGCCGGAACGGCACCCCGGCATTTTGCGCCGTAAGATAGTCAATAGAGCTGTCACCGACATAAAGCGCCTGCGCAGGCTCTGCCCCCATCTCACTGATGCAGCTCAATAGCGGCGCAGGGTCCGGCTTTTTCGCAAGACCGTCCTGTGCGCCAGAGATCACCTTGAAAAACCGACTCAACTCCAGTCGCTCACAGATGTCACGGGCAGGCTGAACGGGCTTGTTGGTGCAAACGCCCAGCACAATGCCAGCCTCCTGAAAGGTAACAAGCGCAGCCATAACCCCGCGATAGGGGCGGGTCAGCGTTGTCATATTCTGGCCGTAGGCGTCCAGAAAGATATCCAGCGCCTTTGCCCGCAACGCGGCGTCATAGCCGCCGGTGGCAGTGAGGCTCCTCTCAACCAGCTTTTCCACCCCATTGCCGATGAAAGAGACCACCACAGGCAGCTCAAGCGCCGCACGTCCAAGGGCGGCAAGCGTTACATTTATGGCGGCGTGCAGGTCAGGTGCGCTGTGAATGAGCGTGCCGTCCAAATCAAATATAATCGCTTTAGGGAGGTCCATTCGAAGGGGTCTCTTTCTGTGAGTGGTTTCGCCATGCCCAAGATCTGTCTTCCAAAGGAGTCCAGATTCCCGTGACGCCAGACCGCCTCAACTTCAACGCTCAGAGCTGATAGTCAACGAAAGAAATCCGCAGCCTTAGTCCGTGGCTTGCCCTGTCGCTGTTGCCAGATATTGACCCGGACAATGCGCTGCCACCCCTGACCGCCTACTGCATCATGCGATTGGGAAAGGTGAAACTCTTGCCGTTTTTCCTGACCGGGGGCCCCAAAACGGACTGCCACTGAGCCCAGGAATGAACCCAGGAAAGCGGAAGTAGCACATGTGACGCCGCCGTTGGGCTCAATTGGAATGCGAGCCATTCGGCTGATACCCAATAACCACCGCGCCAAGAACCATATCGACAACGCGCTGGCGCAACCTTTTTTGCCCCTCCTCCGTATGGAGGCTGTTGCCAAATGACGCCGAAAACGTCGCCTCATTGGAGACATTATAAAAACTCGCTGAGCTGGTCATCCAGTGGAGCTCAAGCGGGTCAGCATCCTGACGCAAAACGCCGCTCGCTTTGCCCCGCTCACAAACGTCAGCCAATTTGTCGATGATGGCCTTGTTCAGCTTTGGGATGATTTCTGACTTCTTGACGTACTCTGCATTGTGAATGTTCTCGATCATCACAAGGCGGATGAACTGAGGGTTATTCACATGTGAATCAAACGTCGCTTCGGTGAGGCGGCGCAGGGCCGGGACAGGTTCTAGGTCTGCAACATTCAACGCCTGTTCCGTGTTGCGCAGCGATGAATACACCCGCTCAAGGACGTGTTGATACAGCCCCTCTTTGTCGCCGAAATAGTAGTAAATCATGCGCTTAGAGGTCGCCGTCCTCTTGGCAATTTCGTTGATGTTCGCCCCCGCAAGACCTTGAGCCGCAAATTCCTCTGTGGCGATGGTCAGGATGTTCTCCTTGACTGCCTCAGGGTCTTTTTTCCAAGAGGTCTTTCGCTTTTTGTCTGCAGGGTCCGTGCTTCTATCCATTTCGCCCACCTCTCAGGTTCTTGTGATTCCCTCCCTGAGGTACCACGAAATTAACTCCCAGGTACATTGCAATTGACAAATTAACCCCGAGGTACATAAAGGAGGGAGTGACGGCGAAGCGGGGAGCGAATCGTCGGCCAGAAAAGATCACTTAGGGAGGACAAAAATGTCTCGTAAACTGATTGGCGCATTTGTTGCGTTTGGACTGAGCACAGGCTTTGCAATGGCTCAGGATTACCCAACCAAAGAAATCCAGGGCATCATTCAATGGGGTGCTGGCGGTTCAACCGATACCGTGATGCGGTCTGTGACCCCCCACGCCGAAGCAGCGCTTGGTGGTACGGTTGTTATGCAGAACATGACCGGCGCAGTTGGGGCCATCGCCCTCAACCATGTCGCAGGTGCCAAAACGGATGGCTACACCCTGCTTATGGGCGCCGAAAACCCACTGCTTTATAAAGTGATGGGCCTTGGGGACAAAGACTACTCTGAATTCAAACCAATCAACATCCTGGCGCGTGGGACACCTATTCTTGTGGCCAATAACGATGCACCGTTCGACGACTATGCCGGCATGCTGGACTATATCGCCAAAAATCCCGGCGCGTTGCGGCTGGGCTCAACCGGGCCAGGCGGCGTGCCTTCGGTTGTCACCGCGATGATGAACACGGTTGAAGGCAAGCTCGATGTCATCGCGGTACCTTATGATGGCGACGGCCCTGCGCTGACCGCGCTGCAGGGTGGTGCGATTGACGTGATGCCGGCGGTTTTGGGCGCTGCAATCGAAAGCATCCGTGCCGGTGCGATGAAGCCAATTGCGATTTTTGATGTTGAGCAAAACGCAAAGCTGCCAGACGTGCCGCTCGTGACATCCTACAACGCGGCCTACAGCACATATCTCCCCTGGGGCCCGTTCTTTGGCGTCTTCGCGCCAAACGGCACACCAGACGATGTTGTGGCGAAACTGAGCGCTGCCTATTCCGAGGGCGCAGCCCATCCCGATTTCGTAGAGCTGATGGACAACCGTGGCTTTACAATGATGGGAATCAGCGGCGACGAAGCCACGGCGTTCCTGTCCAAATGGCAGCAGGGCACAGCCTGGCTGCTTCAGGACGCCGGCCTGGCCAAGGCCTCGCCTGAAGAGTTCGGTATCGCCCGTCCATAAACCATAGCCCGACGTTGTCGGATGGTGGGCCTTCGGGACTGCCAAACATGGTGCCGCCCAGAGTGAAACGATGCTGGGCGGCATTTTCCGTTCCGGGGGGAGGATACCCGGATCATACCCCAGGGAGGTGAGGATCATGGATCCCGAATTTAGAGGTGATACGGATCATCACGACGGCACATCCGACGCGACGCCAGGCGGATATGTTGAAATGCGGCGGCCCGGCGAGCTGGCCTTTGCCCTGTTCCTGACAGCGGCCAGCCTGTTTCTGCTGTACAGCGCCTATGGCATTTCCGGCTTTGAAGCCCTGTCCGCGCCGGGTGCTATTCCCATGGCCACGACCTTTGTGATGGCTATAGCTGCTTTGGGCGTGGTTCTGCGCACCGCCCGCTTGCCAATAGTAACGAGTGAAACTGTTTCCAAAGATATCCTGCCGGGAACAGTGATCCTGTTTATCGGTTTTCTGATTGTGTTTGGCCTGCTGTTGCAGCCTCTCGGTTTTGTCCTCACGGCGGCCCTGTTTCTGGTTGTTACGATCAAAGTGCTGGTCCGGCGGGGCTGGGGCTACACCCTTGCCGTCGCGTTTGGTTCATTAGTGGTGATCTGGGTGGTTTTCCGGGTCGTCTTTACCGTGCTGTTGCCTGCCGGGATCCTGCCCGAGGCCGAATTCATCCAGTATTTCCGTAACCTGATCTAGGAGGAGCTTTCCGATGGATACATTTCTCGCGATTTTAACTGTCTTCACCCAGCCAGAGCTGCTCTTCCTTGTCGGACTGGGCACCTTTGTTGGCATCTACATTGGAGCGATCCCAGGCCTTTCGGTCACTATGGCGGTCTCCATCCTGATTTCCTTTACCTTCTCCTGGGAGGTCTACCCCGCAATTTCATTGATGGTGGGCATCTACATGGGCGGCGTCTATGGTGGCTCGCGCACGGCCATTTTGCTGAACATTCCCGGAGCACCTTCTGCAATTGCCACCGCGTTGGACGGCTACCCCATGGCCCAACGTGGCGAAGCGGGTCAGGCAATCGGCGTCACCACCGTCATGTCTTTCTTTGGCGGCCTGGTCGGCATTCTGGTTCTGGCCCTTGCGGCACCGTTTGTGTCCGAGTTTGCGATCAAATTTCAGCCGCGCGACTATATGCTGCTGGCGGTTCTCGGGATTTTACTCGTTGGCTCTTTGTCCAGCGGATCGATGATCAAAGGGATTTTTGCAGGCGCCTTTGGCATCGCGATCGGGGCTGTCGGGCGCGACCCGCTCACCTTTACAGAGCGGTTCACCTTTGACTTTCAGATCATGGAGGGCGGGATTTCCTTTATTGCGGTGATGATCGGCATGTTTGGCGTGTCCGAAGCGCTGATGCAGCTGCAGAACGTCAATCGCGCAGCAGTCCGCCAGAAGATCGACAAGATCATCCCCTCCTTTGGCACCATCAAGAAATACCTGCCGCTCTCGCTGCAAACCTCCTCTATCGGCGTGGTGATTGGCGCCCTGCCCGGAACTGGCGGCGATATCGCGGCCCTGATGGCCTATGATCATGCAAAACGGGTCACCAAAGACCCCAGCCCCGCCTTTGGCGACGGCGCTATGGAAGGCCTGGTCGCCCCTGAAACGGCCAACAATGCAGCCGTCGGCGGTGCCTTTATTCCAATGATGACCCTGGGCATCCCTGGTGATGCGGTGACCGCCATCATGATTGGCGCGCTCTTCATCCACGGACTTAATCCTGGCCCGATGCTCATGATCGACCAGCCCGACATGTTCTGGTTCATTGTTGGCGCCTTGTTCACGGCCAATATCTTTATGCTGATCTTTGGTCTCACTGGCATCAGGATCTTCACCAAGAT
Source organism: Phaeobacter sp. SH40 (assembly GCA_965641885.1). Taxonomy (GTDB): domain Bacteria; phylum Pseudomonadota; class Alphaproteobacteria; order Rhodobacterales; family Rhodobacteraceae; genus Pseudophaeobacter. Next base: position 3,241,776 of record OZ282574.1, read on the forward strand.
CGTCGAGATGCCCCGGTCTGTGATTATTCCGTTGATCCTGTTGTTGTCAGTTGTTGGGGCTTACGCTGTGAACAATTCGATCACAGACATCTACTGGATGCTTGGATTTGGCGTTTTTGGCTACTTTATGCGTCACTATGGCTACCCCTTGGGCCCGGTGATCCTGGGTGTCATCCTGTCGCGTCTGCTTGATGACAATTGGCGTCGCGCCATCATTTCAGAACGCGAAGACCTGGGGCGCTTTTTTGAGGGCATCCTCACAAGCCCCCTCTCTTTGGTTCTGTTCGTGGCAGTGATCCTGATTTTTGTGAGCCAGACGCCGGTATGGACTGGCATAAAAACCCGCCTGTTTGGAAAGGCACTGTGATGACATTCCCCCCTTCAGAACTGATCAAGCTTGGCCTGATTGGCGACAACATCAACCGGTCTCAGTCTCCGCGGCTTCATCGCACGGCCGGCCAGTTGGCGGGGCTGCAGGTCACCTATGACAGGCTCATCCCGAAAGACATGGACCTCACGTTTGACGAGGTCTTTCAGCTAGCGCAACGCGGTGGGTTTCGCGGCATCAATGTCACCTACCCCTATAAGGAGCTGGTCACGTCCAAAGTATTCGTTTCTGATCCGCTGGTGCGCGCCATAGGAGCTGTGAATACCGTCGTGTTTGACGCCGAGGGGCCAAAGGGATTCAACACGGATTATACCGGCTTCATGCATGCGTACCGCAGGCTGCGCGGCGACCAAAGCCCCGGCACGGTCTGCCTGATTGGCACTGGCGGCGTCGGGAAGGCGGTGGCCTTTGGTCTGGTGGCGCTGGGGGCAAAAACCATCCGCTGCGTTGATCTGGATCCCGCCAAGGCACAGGCGCTGGCACAGGCGCTGCGCGACCTTGAGACCGAGACCGTGATTGAGACATCCGACAACGCGATCAGCGCTGCAATTGGTGCAGACGGGATCATCAACTGCACCCCGCTGGGCATGGTTGGAATTGGCGGCACCCCGTTGCCTGCGGCGTCGATGCAGGGCGCAAGCTGGGCCTTTGATGCGGTCTACACGCCTGTTGACACACAGTTTTTGCAGGATGCAGCACAGGCCAATCTGACAATCATTTCCGGCTACGAGCTGTTCTTTGGCCAGGGGCTGGATGCCTGGAAGATCTTTACCTCGACTGATCTGGACCCAGAGCAGCTGCGCCAGGCCATTCAGGGAGAAGAGGCATGAAGACCTCCATCGCCACGGTGTCGATCTCTGGCAACCTGCCAGAAAAGCTCGCAGCGATTGCGGCTGCAGGTTTTGATGGGATCGAAATATTTGAACAGGATTTCATCGCCCATGACGGCAACCCCCGCGAGGTTGGCGATCTGATCCGCTCCATGGGGCTTGAGATCACCCTGTTCCAGCCGTTCCGCGACTTTGAAGGCCTGCCCGAGCCGTTGCGCGCAAAGGCATTTGACCGCGCAGAGCGCAAATTCGATCTCATGCAGGAGTTGGGCACGGATCTGGTCCTGGTTTGCTCGTCCTGTCATCCTCAGGCGCTTGGCGGCATCGACCGTGCTGCGGCAGACTTTCATGAATTGGGCGAGCGGGCAGCCAAACGGGATCTGCGCGTCGGGTTCGAGGCTCTGGCCTGGGGGCGTCACGTCAATGATCACCGGGATGCATGGGAAATTGTGCGCCGCGCCGACCATAAAAACGTCGGCTTGATCCTGGACAGCTTCCACACCCTGGCCCGCAAGATTGATCCCGAAACGATCCGCAGAATACCGGGCGACAAGATATTCTTTGTCCAGCTGGCGGATGCGCCTTTGATTGACATGGACCTGCTGTACTGGTCGCGCCACTTTCGCAACATGCCTGCAGAAGGTGACTTGCCCGTGGTCGACTTTATGAAAGCGGTGATGGCGACGGGCTACAGCGGGCCTGTGTCTTTGGAAATTTTCAACGACCAGTTCCGGGGCGGACACCCAAAGACCATTGCCAAAGACGGTCATCGCTCTCTTGTCGCCCTGATGGACGACGTGCGCCGGCAAGAGCCGATAGCAGCCGAAGATCTGGTTGCAATCCCGCAGCGCGCCACGGTTGAAGGCGTGGCCTTTGTCGAATTCGCCAGCCGCGGCGCCGAAGCAGAAACGCTCGAAGCGCTTCTGAAAACGCTCGGCTTTCAACACTCCGGCAACCATATTGCAAAAAAGCTCTCGCTTTGGACGCAGGGAGACATCCGGATCATCATAAACCGGGAAACCTCTGGCTATGCCAGCAGCGCCTACACCATGCACGGCACGACCGTCTGCGATATCGGGCTTTCTGTGGATGCGGCGGCCGAGGCGGTTTCACGGGCGAAATTTCTGGGTGCCTGCCCCTTTGAGCAGGCGACCGGCCCGGGCGAGCTGAACATTCCGGCGATCCGCGGCCAAAGCGGCAGTGTTCTGCATTTCATCGATAAAACCAGCGGCTTGAACGACGTGTGGTCGGTAGAATTTGTCGCGACCACCCTGGAGGATGCCGAGACAGGCGCAGGTCTGACCCGGATTGATCACCTGGCCCAAACCATGAGCTATGATGAAATGCTCAGCTGGTCGCTGTTTTATACGACGCTTTTCCAGATGCAGAAATCCCCCATGGTGGATGTTGTCGACCCGGACGGCCTGGTGCGCAGTCAGGCGCTGGAAACGACCGATGGCTCGTTCCGCATCACCCTAAATGGCGCAGAAACCCATCGCACCATGGCCGGAAATTTTCTGGCCGACAGCTTTGGGGCGTCCGTACAGCACATCGCCCTTTCGACAAACGATATCTTTGCGACCTCAGCCGCGATGGCAAAGACAGGGTTTGAACCCCTGCCGATGTCGGAAAATTACTACGCCGACCTGGAGGCGCGCTTTGATCTGTCTGCGGCCATGCTTGCCAACCTGAAAGCCGCCAATATTCTCTATGACGAAGACGCAGATGGCGCGTTCTTTCAGCTCTATTCCCGCCCCTACGCAGGCGGAATGTTTTTTGAGATTGTAGAGCGGCGTGGCGGCTATAAAGGCTATGGCGCGCCAAATGCGCCTTTCCGAATAGCGGCCCAGAAACGGCTGATGCGTCCGAAAGGGATGCCCAGGCAGTGACCCTATGGGGCTGCGCAGCCCGTAGAGATTGCCCACAAGAGACCCGCAGCTTGCGGGTTTTGACCCATCCAAGGCTGACCTGACAGCTGTCAGTCGACTGGCGGCTGGCGGCTGGCGAGCATCGGGCCGAGGCATGACTGCTTATGCAGTCTTAAAGTAACGTCAGGGGGTTTGCAGCCAAGGCCCGCGCGCTCTCTTCACGCCCTCTCTTCCTCCCCCCTTCACGCCCCATTCTTTGCATCAGAGCTTCCGAGCTGGGGCTCATCGACCCTGGCTGCCCCTCACGCAAATAAAGTAATATTTATCTTTTTGTACCATTAAAAATCACCATGAAACTCCTCATAAAATTCTAAAATTTAGCCATATTTTCGCGATCAACGGTGGATTTCAAAATTTTACTACTTTATTTTGTACATTAGTACTGATAATGACGGGCGAGATTACAACAAGACCCCAGAGGATAGGGCGCCTGGCAACACACCTGGCGGCGCACCCTTACGTTTTCAGCGACCTCATCGGACAAATTCGCCCCACCGCAACGGGAGAATAAGAAAAGGGAATACCCAGTGCTCGGAAACATGATGACCTTCCAACTCACAACCCACGCGCTATTGACGCACGCGGCGCGCTACCACCAAAATGCCCGCATAGTGTCGGTTGAGACAGATGGACAGATCACAACGTCAAGCTGGCCGATGGTAGAGGAGCGGGCCAAAAAACTGGCGCAGGCAACAAAAGCCCTTGGTGCGACACCGGGATCACGCTGCGGCACCCTGGCCTGGAACAACCTGCGCCATTTGGAGCTGTACTTCGCGCTTTCTGGCGCCGGTTTTGTTTGCCACACGGTCAATCCACGTCTGAGCCCAGAGCACGTCAGCTACATCATCAACCACGCAAAAGACGAAGTGCTTTTCATCGACGAGACCTTCGTGCCGCTTGTCGCAGAAATTCGCGATCAAATCCCTTGCGTGCGCGCCATTGTCCTGATGGGCGGGGTCCTAATGGGCGGGCGCAGCGCGCAAGCCGCGGCGCAGATTGAGGGTCTCTTGTTCTATGACGACCTGATCGCCGCGCAGGACGCGACCTTTGACTGGCCAGACCTTGATGAAAACAGCGCCGCGAGTCTGTGCTATACCTCTGGCACAACGGGGCGACCAAAGGGGGTTCTGTACTCGCATCGCTCTACAATTCTGCATACGCTTTGCAGCAATCAGCCTGATCTTATGGGATTTGACGCGACAGATTGCGTTTTGCCTGTTGTGCCGCTGTTTCATGTCAACGCCTGGGGTGTGCCCTATAACGCCGCACTTTGCGGCTGCGATCTGGTCCTGCCAGGGCCGAACCTTGATGGGGAAACCCTCACCAACCTGATTGATCAGTTCAAGGTGACTGTTGGCCTTGGCGTTCCGACAATCTGGGCCGGCATCCTCAACGCAGCACAAAACAGCCCAGAGAAGCTCAGCTCGCTTAAAAAAGCGATCGTTGGCGGTGCTGCGATGACCGAAGTGATGATGAATGCGTACAAACGGCTGTTCAGCGTAGACATGGTTCACTCCTGGGGCATGACAGAAGCAAGCCCTATGGGCGCGATAAACCACCTGTTGCCAAAGCATGACGAGCTGTCTGAGGCGGATCTCAACGCGATCAAGCTAAAACAAGGCCGCGCGCCCTTTGGACTGAAGAGGCGTATCATCAACGATGAAGGCATGGTCCTGCCCGAGGACGGCGAAACAGCCGGGCATCTGCAGATTTGTGGCCATTGGGTTATCGACCACTACTACGGCCATCAGGTGTCAGCGGCCTCCGATGGTTGGCTGGATACCGGCGATATCGCCTCGATCGACCCAGATGGCTACCTGACGATCCGGGATCGTGCCAAGGACATCATCAAATCCGGCGGCGAATGGATTTCGACCGGAGAACTGGAGGGCGTTGCTGTGTCTCATCCCGGCGTACAGGCCGCAGCGGCCATCGCTGCCCATCACGAAAAATGGGACGAACGGCCAATCATTATCGCCGTAAAGGCAAAAAATGCCACGGTTTCAGAGCAAGAGATTTTGCAGCACTACGAGGGCAAAGTCGCGCGGTGGCAAATCCCGGATAAGGTCATTTTTGTCGACCAACTGCCGCTCGGATCTACCGGCAAGGTCCTGAAGACGGACCTGCGCGACACATATTTCTACGTCCTGCACAAATCAGACGCAGGCCCCCCTGCCCCGTAAAGGCGGCCAAGTGCCGGGACTAGGACTGCGACTGGGACTGCGACTGGGACCGGGCGCTGTTGCCGACGCAGATCAGCAAAACGCAACGGGGGTGGCGGCCTATCCCCGTTGCGAATATAACGGCTAGAGGAAACAACCCAAGATGTGATGCCCTTGACGAATGCAAATAAGACCGACGCGATAGAGATGGCCGTTGCTGGGCGCAAGCCAAAGCAAAAGCGATCCCAAGAAACACGTGATAAAATCACGGAGGCGTCGATCCAATTGCTCGCAACAAAAGGCATCGCCGGCCTCAATCACCGGCTGGTTGCAAAGTCAGCCGGCGTGTCGCTGTCTTCGACAACTTATTACTTCAATCAAAAATCCGACATTGTTGGCATCGCATCGAACCAGATCCTGCAGGGCTATTCCGATGCCTTTGCCGCCGTCGCAAAGCGCTATTTAAGAGACCAAAACACCAATCAAGGCGTTGGTGAGCTGATCGCCCGCATCGTCCAGGCCTCGACCGGCAAACACAGCCTCGGCACATTGGCATGGGCTGAAATCACCCTTGATGCGGCGCGCAACCAAGACAGCCTGACGCTTTCCAAAAAGTGGCACGACCGGCTCATGGAGCTTTGGACGGATATTACCAAAGCGCTTGGAACAGCGCATCCAGCCGAAACGGCAAGATCCGGCATTGATCTTACGGTTGGCTTTTTGTTCATCAGCCGCGCCCTTAGCCTATCGGCCGATCAGGTGGATGATGTCTTTGTGCGCAAGGCTGATCCGCTGGTCGCCTGGGCGGTCGAGGTGCCACCGGGGCAGACCAGCAGCCCGAAATCAGGCACCCCGAGCCGCGGAAAAAAGTCTGACCAAACCCGCCAGGTGATCCTTGATGCCGCAATTGAGCTGCTCAATCACGAAGGTACAGCCTCCATAACGCACCGGAAAATTGCACAGCTTGCCGGCCTTACCCCTGCCGCCCCGTCTTATCACTTTAAGAGTATCGACCTTCTGCTTCGGGCCGCACAAGAACAACTGTTCGAGAGCTCAAAACAGCGCATGCATGATGTCATTGCAGATGTTGACCTCACGACGCTTGATGCCGACCAGCTGATCGACATTACCACGATGATACTGCAACGCGAAGCAACCGAGAACGGTGCAAACAACCTTGCCTCGCTGGCCATTTGGGTGGAAGCCGCCCGTCGGCCAGAGCTGCGCCCCATGGTTTGGAGCGGGATTTCTGACCAGATGCGTGGGTGGAACCAACTGCTTCGGGCCATCACGCCCGCGCCTCGCCCCATTGATGCCCTGCTGCTTCAGGCGGCCTATACGGGCAAGCTTATCCGCCTTTTGTCCACGGGAGCGCGGAATTCTGACCTGGTTTTGGCACGCAAAGAAATAGCCTTCTTTGTCACAGGCCTAATCAAAAACGATCTCAACATTTAAATTAGTACTTTTGTACAAAAAAGTTGACTATCAAACGCCTGGCTTTTAGAGTTCAAGCAGCGTTTCCGAACGCATACTTTGCACTTGGAGGCTAATCTGGGACATTCTGCACTCAAATTCCAGACAAACGCACCCTCAGACCACGCCGATCATCTGCGGATAAAATAGTACAAAACACCAAAACATAATGCCTTCCATCTGCATTCCGCGTTCGGAAAGGCAGATTTCGAAGAGCTGTGATCTAGTTTCAAAGGAAAAAGCATGAAGAAACCGACTGATCTTGCGGGTAGGGTCGCGTTGATAACAGGCGCCGGGCGCGGCCTCGGCCGGGAGCATGCCTTGTTGCTGGCAAGCCATGGCGCAAAGGTTGTGGTGAATGATATTGGCGGCAACATTAACGGCCAGGGCAGTGAAGGCTCGGTTGCGGAAGCCGTGGCGCAGGAAATCCGCGACCGCGGCGGTGACGCAATGGCGAGCACGGCTTCGGTGACGGAAACTGCCGAGGTCGAACAGATGTTTTCCGAGGTCGAAGCCGCATGGGGCGGCGTTGATATCGTGGTGGCCAATGCGGGCATTCTGCGCGACAAGACTTTTGCCAAAATGTCGCTCGAAGATTTTCGCACCGTTCTTGACGTCAATCTGATGGGGGCTGTGCACTGCGCCAAGGCCGCCTGGGAAGGGATGCGCGAACGCCAGTATGGCCGCATTGTCTTTACGACATCGTCCTCTGGCCTCTATGGCAATTTTGGTCAATCCAACTACGGCGCGGCAAAGATGGCGCTGGTTGGCCTGATGCAAACCCTGGCGCTTGAGGGGATATCACGCAACATTCGGGTCAATTGCCTGGCCCCCGCCGCCGCGACACGTATGCTTGACGGCCTGTTCCCCGACGATATCCTGCAAGCTCTGGAACCAAGCAAAGTCAGCCCCGCCGTTCTTGCTCTGGTGAGCGAAGACGCCCCAACGCGTAAGATCATCTGCGCCGGTGCAGGCGGTTTTGAGCAAGCCGACATCACGCTGAGCCAGGGCATTTTCACAACAGACACTGAAACCGCCGCCGAAATGATCATGAGCCAGTGGGATCAAATTTCGGATCAAACCGGACAGGTTGTTCCAGAGACCGGCCAGGCCCAAATCGAACGCGAGTTGAACAAAGCCATGCAACACAGAAATGAGACCGTATAAATGCGCGACGCAGTCATTGTATCCACCGCCCGAACCCCCATTGGCAAAGCCTATCGCGGGGCCTTCAATGCGACTCCCAGCACCGCCCTTGCCGCCCATGCGATCAAGGCCGCTGTCGCGCGCAGCCAGATCGACCCCTTGGAAATCGACGACTGTGTTTTCGGGAGCGCCCTGCCCCAGGGCATCCAGCACACCATCGGTCGCACCGCCGCATTACGCGCTGGATTGCCCGTCGAAATCTCTGGCATGACCATGGATCGCCAATGCGCATCAGGTTTGATGGCGATTGCCACCGCAGCCAAGCAAGTGATCGTTGACCGCATGGACGTCGTCGTTGCAGGCGGCGTGGAAAGCATCTCGATGGTGCAGACCAACCAGCTGCGCGTTGACGAAGATCCCGCGCTGGTTCAGATGCACGATGATGTTTACATGCCCATGCTCGACACAGCCGAGATGGTGGCGCAGCGCTATGACATTCGCCGCGACCGGCAGGATGCCTATTCGCTCCAGTCACAACAGCGGACAGCTGCCGCCCAGGACGCGGGGAAATTTGCCGACGAAATCGTGCCGATCACAACCACAATGCAGGTAAAAGACAAGGCATCCGGCGAGATCTCCTGGGCAGATGTGACCCTGGAGAAAGACGAGGGCAACCGGCCGTCAACCACCCTTGCGGGCCTCAACGGATTGGGAGCCGTGCGCGACAACGGCGTTATCACAGCCGGCAATGCCAGCCAACTGTCTGACGGGGCCTCGGCCTGCGTTGTAATGGAAGCATCACTGGCAGAAAAACGCGGATTGCAGCCCCTGGGGCGCTACCTTGGCATGGCCGTTGCCGGCACCAAGCCCGATGAAATGGGCATAGGCCCGATATTTGCGGTGCCCAAGTTGCTCAAACGGTTCGGGCTTCAGGTTTCTGACATTGGGATTTGGGAGCTGAACGAAGCCTTTGCAGTGCAGGTTCTGCATTGCCAGGACATTCTGGGCATCCCGGACGAGCGTCTGAATGTAAATGGCGGCTCGATTTCAATCGGCCACCCTTACGGTATGTCCGGCGCGCGGATGACCGGCCACTTGCTGATCGAAGGCAAGCGCCAGGGCGCCAAATATGGCGTTGTCACCATGTGTGTTGGCGGCGGCATGGGCGCAGCCGGTCTGTTTGAAATCTTCTAGACCCCGCCGCAGCAGACCCAAAAAAAAGACCCCGCGCTGGCTTTCACCGGCGCGGGGTTTTTTTATACAGATCTGATCAGAACCTATACTTCAAGCCACTCCGAACGCACATCGCTGCGCTTTACGAACTCGGCCGGTGTGCCCTCATATACGATGTCGCCATGCCCCATCACATAGACACGGTCGGCGATCCTCAGGGCGATTGAAAGCTTTTGCTCGATCAGCAGAATCGACACGCCTGACTTTGCGATCTCTGCGATCACATCGCCAACTTGCTGCACTATTTTTGGCGCAAGCCCCTCGGTCGGCTCATCAATAATGATGAGATCGGGGTCTCCCAAAAGAGTACGGCACATGGTCAGCATCTGCTTTTCGCCGCCCGACAGAACCCCTGCCGCATTGTCGGCCCGCGCCCGCAGGTTGGGAAACATATCCAGCATCTGCTCGATCGACCATTTCCCTGGACGCTTCATGTCCTTGATGCCCAGCATCAGGTTTTGGCGCACCGTCATTGTTGGGAAGATATCGCGGCTTTCAGGGACATAGCCCAGGCCGAGATTGGCGATTTGATGGCTTTCAAGGCCAGCGATTTCCTGATTTTGGAACCTGATCGACCCCACAGGAGGCACTTCGCCAACAATCGCTTTGGCCGTGGTCGAGCGCCCGACACCATTGCGCCCCAACAGGGCAATTACTTCGCCCTGCATGATGTTCATGTTGACGCCGTTCAGCACGTGGCTCTTGCCATAATAGGCGTGCAGATCTGTCACCTCGAGCATCGGAGCGGCAGCTGTAGTTTGCTTGGGTGTGGCGTTCATTAAACAGCCCCCTCTTCAAGTGCGTCGGCCTCATCGCCCAGATAGGCTTCGCGTACCTTGGCGTTGCCGCGTATTTCGGATGGCTTTCCTGTGGCGATGATCTCGCCGTAGACAAGAACCGAGATACGGTCGGCAAGGCCAAAGACCACGCCCATGTCGTGTTCGACAATCAACAGCGTTTTGCCTTTGGTTGCCTTCTCGATCAGCTCTACGGCGCGATCTGTTTCTGAATGGCTCATGCCCGCTGTCGGCTCGTCCAGCAGGATCACCTCTGCCCCGCCCGCAATCGTGATTGCGACCTCCAGGGTGCGTTGGTCGGCATAGGGCAAAAGGGCCGCAGAGAGATTGGCCTTATCGGCCAGGCCGACCATCTCGAGGATCTCAAGCGTCTTTTCCTGCACCTCTTTCAGGCGGCCAATATTGCGCCAGAAAGAATAGCCATAGCCCATGGAATAGAGCACCCCACAGCGCACATTTTCACGCACGGTCATATTGGCAAAGATGTTGGAGACCTGAAACGAGCGCGAAAGACCCATCCGGTTGATCTCAAACGGTTTGCGCCCTGAAATCACCGTGCCGTTCAGAGCCACAGATCCATCCGACAAGGTGTACATCCCGGATATCAGGTTAAACAGCGTGGATTTCCCAGCGCCATTTGGCCCGATGATTGCGTGCCGCTCACCCTTTTTGATGGAGAGGTTTACGCCCTGAATGATCTTGGCAGGGCCGAAATTTTTCCGAACATTGGTCAGTTCAACTGCTGAAACACTCATCTACAGCTCCTCCCTTTTTGACACCCAGCGCAACATACCAACCCCAAGCGCCATCGGCCCAAAGGCCAGCACGTAGGTCAGGAAATTTCCCATCCCGAGATGCAGACCAAACGGTTCAAACACCTCGCCATAGCCGTTGCTGGAGCGCACAGCCGCCTCAACAATCACAATCAAGCCCGCAAGCATGAGCAAGCAGCCCAGGACAGATGTCAGCTTGTTCCCCAAATAGGTGCTGCCCGCGTCACGAAGCCCGGCGATGAACTTATCGATCACGCCGACAATGCCGTCCGGGGCAAACATGACGATGGCGACAAAGAGCAAGCCAAGATAAAGCAGCCATGCCTCGGAGTAATCCGAAAGGTTGGACTGCATATATGTCAGAACCACAGCCCCAAGAATCGGCCCGGCAAAGTAGCGGGTACCGCCGATATAGGCCATCAACAGCACCATCCCGGAGGGCGCCAGCGACAGGGCTTCGGGAGTGAAAATTTCATAGTTCACCGCAGACATGCCGCCTGCAAGACCGGCAAACCCACCGGCAAAAATGAACACCAGATAGCGCACCCGTTGCGGATCATAGCCGACAAATTGCACGCGCTCAGGATTGTCGCGTGTCGCCTCAGACATTTTACCAAGCGGCGTGCGCGTAAAGGCATACATCGCGATCATGGCAACGAAACACCAAAAGGCGATAAACACATAAACGTCCGAGGTGGATTTGAGCGAAAGATTCAGGAAATCCGGCCCCTTGGTGCGATCCCCGGAAATACCGGTTTCACCGCCAAAGATAGAGGCAAACATAAAGCCAGAGGCGGCGATCAGTTCGGCAATCCCAAGCGAGATCATCGCAAAGGGTGTGCCCGCCCGCCGGCACGAAGGCCAGCCAATGACAGCCCCGGCAAGGGCGCCCACAGCAAAGCCTGCAATCGGCACAAAGAACACCGGAAAGCCCGCCAGAATGCCGGTCTCGGCGACTTCAACGGCGCGCATCACATGCACCGCCGCATAGCCACCGAGCCCAAAGTATACCGCATGGCCAAAAGACAGCAGCCCGCCGCGACCCAGCAGCATATTATAGCTAAGCGCAAAGACAACAAAAATGCCGATTTGGTTCAGCAGTGACAGCGCCGTGCGCGATGGCCCGAGAAGCGGAACAACCACCAGAAAAAGCGCAAAGACGATAAACGGCAGCACCCTGATGCGAAACTTTTCGGACGCCGTCGGCGCAAGCGAGCGGAAATTTTGATCGATAGTATTCCTCATACTTCACGATCCCCCATGAGACCTGACGGGCGAACCATCAGAATTAGAACAAGCATCAAGAAAGGTATCAGCGGCGCCAGAGAGGCAATCGTTATACGTCCCACCTCTGAGGTGGCATCGAGCCCGATAAAGCCGAATATATCTGCAAAGTTTGCGTTGATTGAGACAGCAAAGGTCTGCAGCAGGCCAAGGATCATGGCCGCGAGAAAGGCCCCTTCAAGAGAGCCAAGCCCGCCCACCACAACCACAACAAAGACAATCGGTCCCATTTGCGCGGCCATCGCAGGATCCGTCACGAGATAGTTGCCGCCGATCACCCCCGCCAGGCCCGCAAGTGCGCAGCCGACGCCAAAGACGGTCATAAAAATCCGTGGCACGTTGTGGCCGAGCTGGCCAACCATATGTGGATGCGAAAGGGCCGCCTGAATGATCAGACCGGCCCGTGTGCGTTTCAGAATGAACCAAAGCGCGGCGAGCATCGCGATCGCGACCACAAAAATAAATATGCGATAGGCTGGATATTGCGTGCCAAACAGCATGAACAATGGAAAATCCATCGCCTCTGGTACGCGGTAATCAACAGCGCTGCGACCCCAGATGATTTTGACTGTTTCATCAATGAGATAGGCCAGTCCAAAGGTGAAAAGCAATTCGGCGACATGCCCGTTCACATGCACCCGGCGCAGGCCGTATTTCTCAACCAGTGCGCCGATCAGCCCCACCAGGATCGGCGCAAAAATCAAGGCCAGCCAAAAGTTTGAAACCTCTGAAATTGTATAGGCAAAATACGCGCCCAACATGTAAAAACTCGCGTGCGCAAAGTTGAGCACCCCCATCATCGAGAAGATCAGGGTAAGCCCGCTTGAAAGCATGAACAGCAGCAGCCCGTAGATCGTTCCGTTTATCAGGGAAAAGATTATCGTTTCCATGGATACCCCATCAAGTAGACAAAGGCGCTGCGCAAATGAGGCGCAGCGCCCTTTTTTGAATTGTCCGGATTAGCGGCGCTTAGTTGGCAGGGCGCGTCATCTCACATGTTGTCGCGCTTGCAGTGTTGCTTGCGGCAACGCGATCGACTTTTTCGTCTTCCATCGCCCAGCCCAAAGGAAGCCCTTCAACGCCACGCGCGGGATCTTTTGCGAAGGTTGTGATGAACAAATCCTGCAGGACCTGGTGATCCTCGGCCCGCATCGTAACAGGACCGTAAGGGCCCTCATACACGAGGCCTTCCAGCGCAAATGCAACATCTTTTGGATCAAGCGAGCCTGCCTTTTCAGCGGCCAGGTCCAGGAATGTCAAAGCGTTGAAAATCCGGTGGTAGGCATAGAACTCATCGGGACCATACTGCGCATCAAACGCGTCGATACGGGCTTCTTGAGCGGCATCACCAGACGCAAAGTTGACGTCAATTTCAGAGACCTGACGGACTTTTCCGACAGCATTTTCACCCATCGCGGTCGCCGAGCCGAGCGAAGAGCCATAATAGGTAAGAATGGGCTTATCCCAGCCGGAATCTGTCGCAGCCTTAACCAGCAGCACAAGGTCGGAGCCCCAGTTGCCGGTAATGATGGCATCGGCGCCAGAGCTGATGATCTTTTGCACATAGGGCGTGAAGTCTTTCACTTTGCCCAGCGGGTGCAACTCATTGCCGGCGATCGCAATCGCGGGCGCTTTTACTGCAAGCTGGCTAACCGCCGCGGCTGCGACGGCCTGACCGTGGGAATAGTCCTGACCGAGAACATAGACGCTATCGATGTCACCCTTGGCGACAATCCAGTCCGTGACCGCTTCCATTTTCATCCCTGCGTGAGAGTCAAAGCGGAAATGCCAGAAAGAGCAGGCTTCATTGGTCAGCGCAGGATCAACGGCCGAATAGTTGATGAACAGGACTTCATCGCCGGGGTTGCGTTCGTTGTGCTTGTCCACCGCATCGATCAGCGCCGATGCAACAGAGGAGCCGTTCCCCTGCATGACATAGCGAATGCCGCGATCAATAGCTTTTTGCAGCTGAACCAGCGACTCCTTGGGGTTGATCTTGTTGTCGAATGAAACGATTTCGACCGTTTCTCCGTTGATGCCACCGGCCTTGTTGATCTCATCCGCTGCGAACAACACCTGCTTCAGACCATGATTTCCTGTGGCCCCAAACGTGCCCGAAAGTGGGTCGATATAGGCGATCCGCAGGTTATCACTCGCAAACGCCGGCAGTGCGGCCGCCGCGATGGTTGCGGCTAAAACTGCGGTTGTAAAACGTTTCATATTCTTTCCTCCCATATGTGGCACGCCCTCCCATTCGGCGGCAGGCCTGACCGGCAATTGTATCCTGACGGTCAGGCCTTGGTACGTAGCAATTTTTTAGTACATATGTCTAGAAATTTTAGTGAAATATGCACGCGATCCACACAAGATACTTAGTTTAAACGTAAAGATTTGACATATAAATGATGCACAAATGGAATATTATGAGGATTGCGCGCACCAAACAGGCGTCTATCCGCCCTCTCAGCTGCCCGCTGTCCTCGCGCAGAAACTCTGCGAGCAAACACTCCACACCACGGTGCTCACATCTATCTTGGTGATCACGCTGCCATCGATGATTTTTTGAAATACGCAACAGACCAGTTGAGCGTGAACCTTGCCGCAGCCCCGGCACCCAGGTGCCCCGATCAGGCTGCGGGCAGTGTGGCGCAAATGACGGGTTCACAAGCCTGAGGCCACTTGGCCGCCGCAAGCCTACCCTTTTGGATATGTGCCTGCACCATTTCGGGCCAACCTATCCAGATTTCAGTCTGACGCAAAACCGCGAAAGTCTTCATGCTTAAAACAGGAATCAAAACTGAGGAAAAAAACATGGACCTTGCAAACAAAGCGCGCACCGGACGCCGCATCGCCCTAAAGTCGCTGGCAGACTCGAAGGTCAATGAAAACCTGAGAGGCAAGAACCTCCTTTACCTCCATCTCGGGCTATGCCGCCGGGACGACGGTTCATGGGAATTTGCTGAGGCCGGAAGACAGACATCCAGAGAAGCGATTTCCCCAATCTGAAGTGCTGAATGCCATTCTCAAAATAGCGGACCCGAGGGATGAGCGTTAAGACAAAAAGAGAAGGCCCAAACACAGCTTCGCCTCGCCACCGCCGGTGCAGAGAAACCGCAACGCAGCAATAGCTTGCAGAGCTGCAACCTGTGCAGCAGAGCCGACCCCTGCATCGGTCTGAGCCCTGCGACAGAACGCGGGTTTTTTATAAAGTTCCGCGACCTGCTTGTGTCAGTTTTCCACGTCTGAACCGAGTGGGCGTGGCCCGCATGAGTCAGAAACTGGCAAGAAAACCGCGCATATTCTCGGTGATGAAATCAACCGCGGCAGTGTGGTTCAGTTTGCCCTCTTCGATCTTGGCGCTGGCCATCGGAATCACGATTTCTTTGCAGATATAGGTTTGCGCAAGCATGGCGTTGAGAATGTATTTCAGATGCGATTGCGCACGTACGCCCCCTAGGGATCCACCAGACACAGAGATGACAATGCATTTCTTGTCCTTGAAGACAGAGTCGAACGCAGGCCGCGACGCCCAGTCGATCGCGTTCTTCAGAACCCCGGGAATGCTGTAATTGTATTCTGGCGTCACAAACACCAGACCATCGGCCTCGTGCAGTTGCTTGATCAGATTTGTCACCTCAGGCACCTCGCCCAGATCGGCATTGTAGTGCGGCAAGCCGCCAATGTCGGCAAAGCTGCACGACACGTCAGCCCCTAGCTGGTCAACAATCGCGCGCGCCGTTGCCATAGAGGCAGAGGCAGCGCGCAGGCTTCCGATTACGAAAACTAGATTGGTCATTCGATTTGCTCTCTATTTTGTTACAGACGCGCGAGCCAGGTCGCGATTGCAGGGAAGGCAATGATCAGGGCCAGCGAGACAAGCATTGCAAGAATGAACGGAAAAGCGCCGCGAAAGATTTCGCCTACTTTAAGGTCAGGGTCATCCATAGCGGATTTGATCGTATAAACCGACAGTCCGAAAGGCGGTGTCAGCAGTCCGATTTCAACGGCCACAACGGTCAGAACACCAAACCAGATCAAATCAAATCCTGCAGCATTGGCCACGGGCAAAGCAATCGGCAGCATGATCAGCATGATCGAAATAGAATCGATCAGGCAGCCCAGCGCGATGATGATCAGCAGATACAAAAGCAAAAATCCGAAAGGCCCGACAGGACCAGACAGAAAGAACTCTGCCAGCTCGCGTGGGACACCTGACAAGGCCAACATGCGGCTAAAGAACGTCGCAGCCATGATCAAAAGCAGCACAGACACGGTGATTTGCCCCGTCTCAACCAACAGCTTCCAAAGAGTTCCGCCCCCTAGAGACTTGCGCAACACCGCAATGACGAGTGCACCAAACGCGCCGGCAGCTCCGGCCTCCGTTGGGTTCAGGAACCCGCCATACAACCCGCCCAATACCAACAGCATCAAGCTGACGATTGGGACGGATTTTCGGACAATCTCGCCTGCGGTAATGTCGTGAAATTCACTCGTGTCATTGGTATCGGCAAAGACAAAATTCTTTTGCGTCTTTGCCAGCAAAATTATCGTGGCTGAAAACAAAACTGCCAGCAACAACCCAGGCCCAATGCCCGCCAAGAACATGCGCCCGACGGATTCTTCGGCCAATACGGCATACAAAATCATCAACAGCGATGGCGGGATCATCATGCCCAGCACAGACGAGCCGGCGACCACACCTGTCGCAAATTTCTTGGTGTAGCCATGTCGCGTCATTTCAGGCACGGCCACACGGCTGAAAACGGTCGCGGATGCTATGGAAATCCCCGTGATCGACGCAAACACAGCATTGGCAAAAACGGTGGCAATACCAAGTCCGGCAGTGACACGTTTCAGCAATCTCTCAAAGACGTCAAATGTATCCTTGCCCACGCCTGACACTGTCACCAGCAGCCCCATGAGGACAAATAGCGGCACCACCGCAAAGAGGTATTCCTGCAGAGCATCGTTGGCCACGGCACCGATCATTCGGGTCGCGACGGCCTCATTGCGGATCAAGGCAACGCCTGCAAAAGACACCAGCAGCATCCCGATGCCGATGGGTAAGCCAATATAGATCAACAGGATCAATGCGCCGATGGCATATGTGCCAATTTCAATAGGGGTCATTTGGGCGTCTCTCCTGTCTCAGGCGTCCGCAGATTGCTTGCGGCACGCATGGTGAATTCAATCGCAGCAACAGTCACACCCAACAGGATCATTGCGCGAAAGGGCCATGTCGGCAGTGTCGCGATACCGGTGACACCGATAAATTCGCCAGAGCTGAAGTCTTTTTCAAAAATCCGAAGCGTTGACCACGCGATTAAGCCCAGCATGAAAGCTCCGACAAGATCAAACAGGGCCGCCACCAGACCTCCCAGTCTGGGAAAGCGCCGTCTGAAAGCCGGTAAGAAAATTTCGGTCCGCGCCAGCCGGTCGGCCCGCACTGTCGTTGCAAGTTGCAGATAGACGATCATGACCAGCACCAATGCCCCGAGTTCAGATACCAGGGGCAAAGAGGCGCCAAGCAGGTTCCGGAACACGATATCTGCGCAAATGATGATCATCAGAACGCCAATCATCAGTGTTCCGATAACTGCAAGCCCCTCCACGACACGTGACCAGATGCGCACAATACCGTGGCTGCCGTGCCCGCGCGATACGCGGGCACTGTTCAGGTTGTTTTCAGTTTTCACGGGTCCGGACCGTTACTTGTCCCAGTCACGCGCAGGGGTTTCACCCGCAGCACGCAACCCGTTCATGTACTCCGCCAAGAACTCTGTTCCCGCAGCGCCCTGCTTATCCACAGCCGCCGCCCACTCGCCAGCCAGATCAGGCAGCATATCGACCCAGGCTTGACGTTCGCCAGCAGGCATTGAGACGATCGTCACGGGAGGCGACTGCTCCGCGCCTTTCGACACCATAATGTTCATCATCAGCTCGTGGCGGTCGACCATATCCTGGCCGTGGCTTTCGGTGTAATAGGCACCGGCCTCAACCATGGCGTTCTGCACTGGCTCGGGCAGGCTGTCCCATGTGTCGCGGTTGATTGCCACAGCACCCGAAAACGCCGCACCAGCATCAAAGCGGTTGATGTAGGGGGCCACCTCGTACAGCTTGATCGGCATCGCACCTAGCGCCAGCGTCAAAGCGCCGTCAGATACACCCGTCTGAACATCTGTGTAGAATGTGGTCAAAGCCCCATCGACAGCATTGGCCCCCGTGCCGCGCAGCCAGCTGCCCAAAACACCGGGAGCAGAAAGCTTCATCCCGTTGATGTCCGCAATACCTGTCAGCGGCTCTTTGGTGTAGATGTCGTACAGATCTGTCGCCGTCAGTCCAAGAACTTTGAGGTTATGATCTTCCCATTCGGCGCGAAAGCCCTCGTTTGTTTCCAACAGCTTTTCCATGACGTCCAGCAAAACCGGGGGGTTCGCCGTGGCAAAGGGTGTATTCGTCGAGACCTGGCTCAGCGGCAGCTGCGCGGCTTCCAGAAATGAGAAAACCCAACCAATATCGGTGATGCCCTCTTCGACCGAACTCAACGTTGCATTTGCTTTGTAAAGCGTGCCGCCAAAGGCTTCGTTCCAGGCGATTTCATAGTCGCCGCTTGCAGCAAGGATTTCATCCGTACGCGCCATGAAATGCGTCTGGATCATGCCGACCCATGGCACAACGGTCGGGTGGCTCGAGGCCACCGTCAGATTAATTGTCTCCTGCGCCAGCAACGCCGCAGGAAAGGCTATCGCCGCCGTCATTGTTCCTAGAAAAGTTCTCATCGTTTTCCTCCCT
Organism: Phaeobacter sp. SH40; assembly: GCA_965641885.1. Classification (GTDB taxonomy): domain Bacteria; phylum Pseudomonadota; class Alphaproteobacteria; order Rhodobacterales; family Rhodobacteraceae; genus Pseudophaeobacter. The sequence continues at coordinate 3,260,582 of OZ282574.1, forward strand.
CGATGTTCAGTTGATTTCAAAAGTTTGCGTCGAGTAGTTCAGACGCACGCTCACTGAGCCTTTGTTGATCATCCACGGTCGCACCGTGAAACTACGGGCGCCGCTTTGATGCATTGGGTCGCGTTCTGCGATGGCAATGGCCTCGGCGCGTGAACTGGCACGTATCACGACCATGCCTTCGCCCTCCCAATGATCTTCGTCGTCGGTCCACAAAGGTCCGGCCGCGTACAAGATGCCTTCTTTTTCTAGCCCGACCTGAAATTCCAGGTGCGCCACAAGATTGGCAAAGACCGCACCTAGCCCATCAGTCGGCGTGGTAAAGACCGCGTAGAGCTGCTGTTGCAGCATCCCACTGCTGGCTTCGCGCACATCCGCAGCTGGCACCGCTTTGGGGTTATCCACCTCACTCATTTTGTCGCTCCTCCCTTGTCGCGAATTGTTTTCAGCAGGCTTTGTTATCCCGGTGCAGTTCGGCCCGGATTTCATCGCCATGCTCATCAAGCGTCGGTGGCGGCAGAACCTCATATTCGGGCGTGTCATCAAAGCTGTAAGGCGGGCGCACTGTGGTAAAGCTGCCCATCTCGGGATGCTCTGACGTGACCGCAATCCGCAGATGCTTTGCCTGGGGATCTTCGAGCGCCTCATCCGCATCATAGGCCGGCGAATGCGGAACCTCTGCCGCCTCCAGACGCGTGCACCAGATGTCGCGCGTTGCAGACTTAAAGACTGGCGTCATGATCTCGATTAACTCGTCCTGGTGCTTGATCCGCTCCAACCGCTCAGCAAATCGCGGGTCATCCTTCAGCGCCTCCTGCCCTGTTGCAGACAGGAAGCCTTCCCAGAATTTGGTTGGCGACGACAAATGGATCGCAATCCATTTTCCATCGCTGCACTCGAATGTGTAACTTTGCGAGACAACCGGACGCGACAGCGGGCCCATCACCTCGCCTGCGGAATAATGGTGCGTAAAGCTATCGAGATTGAAATGCGTCATCGCTTCCAGCATCGAGATATCCAGCCTGCGCCCTTTGCCGGAACTGCCGCGCTCAATTAAGGCCGCCATGATCCCCATCGCGGCGTATTGGCCCGTCACGGAATCCGCAATCGCAGGGCCGATAACCCGCGGATTGGTTGGCGGCGTCAACAGTCGCAAATACCCGCTCGCGGCCTGTGCAACCGTGTCATAGGCAGGACGGTCGCGATAGGGACCGGATTTGCCAAAGCCCGAAATCGCGCAATAGATCAAAGATGGATTGATCTTGCGCAGTTCCTCATCTCCGGCCCCCAGTTTTTCCGCAACACCGGGGCGGAAGTTCTGGATAAACACATCCGCCGAGGCGATCAGGTCGCGAAACGTCGCCCCATCGACGGACTGCTTTGTGTCCAGCGCAATTGATCGCTTGTTGCGGTTGTATGTCTGATAGTGCGGCGAATAGAGCCCGCCCTTGAAGGCACGGAACGGATCGCCCTGACCGGGGCGTTCGACCTTAATGACATCCGCACCAAGGTCGGCCAAATGCATCGAAGCCGCTGGGCCGGTGATGTATGTCCCCATCTCGATCACGCGGATATTGTTCAGAATTTTGACCATAATGCCCGCCTCAGGAGTTTGAACTGGAGGGTTTCGATGCCGCGCCATCGTATGAAATGGCCACATCGGCCTGATGTGACATGATGAACCCGATGGAGCGCAGTGATTCTTCGTAAAGATGCGCCGCAAGACCAGCTGTGCGCGCCAGAAGCGGGACGGCCTTCAGGGCCTCCAACGGCCAGCCTGCATCAAGGATCACAGCCGGTATTGCACCGGACACGTTGATTGGCAGCGGTCTGTTGATGATCCCCGGCGCATGTTTGGCCAGCACGCGGAGTGTTTCCACATACTGTCCCGACACCCCCAGCTCGTCTGCAATATCCAGCAATTTGATTGCACGCGGATCACCCTCACTGTGTTGCGGATGGCCCAGACCCGGGACTTTCTTACGCGCCGCCTTCAGCTCGTTAAGGCTTGCGATGACTGCGGTCTCAAGGTCGCAGCCATCGCTGTCTGCCTTTGCCATCACCTGCGCCAGATATTGCCCGGACACCTCGGTGCTGCCCGCCACAACAGAGCCCATGCCCAACAGGCCTGCAGCCATCGCGCCCTGCCATGCCTCGGGGCCTGCCGCCAATGTCATGCGCGCGGCCTGAACGCTGGGCACCAACCCGTGCTCCGCTATTGCGACAAGACAGGCATCAAGCATCTTGCGTTGCGCAGATGTTGGTTTCTGACCGATTACCAGCAGCCAGAAGTAGTCACTGAAATCAATCTGACCAATCAAATCATCGCACAGGTCATACCCCCGGACCGTGATCGTGTCGGCGTCCGATGTCGCGATTGCCGTTAAAGCCTGATTTTGCTTGCCTATTCGCATTTCGCTTCCTCTTTTTTCGCATACCGAAAATAATTTCTCTTGCCGAAAGAATTGCAGCGAATTATGGTTTCGTCAAGCTCGGTGTTTTTTGCCATTGTCACGGCAGATCAGTGGAGATGGAAAAGGGAGCCGCAAATGAAACGGAATTTGAACAGGGTGCAGCATGCATGAGCCCGGAAAAGAACTCGGCAAAGGTCATGGCGAAGCGGCGTCTAAATCGACGGTAAAGACCAGCAAGAACGCGCTTGAAAAACCAGCCGAATTTGTCGAAGCGCTGGCCAAAGGTCTCGCGATTATCGAAAGTTTTGATGTCTCCAGTCCCGAAATGACCCTGAGCGAAGTCGCCCGCAAGGTTGGCCTAAGCCCGGCGGCGGCACGGCGCAGCCTGATAACGCTCAAGACACTGGGCTATGTCGGGCAGAACAACAAAAGCTTTCACCTGCGCCCCAAGATCATGACCTTGGGCTCTGCGTTCTACTACTCGGCTCGAATCGATGAGGTGCTGCAGCCTTTCCTGCGCGATTTGGTGGCAAAGTTCGGTGACGCCTCGTCTGTTGGCACCCTTGATGGCAAGGATGTGATCTACATTGCCCACAGCTCTGTGCAACGTGCGCGCCGTGCTGCTGCGGTTGTTGGGGCCCGCTATCCGGCCTATGCCACCTCGCTTGGCCGCGTCTTGCTTGCCGGTCTTCCAGAGGCTGAACTTGACGCCTATTTTGACGACCTCATGATTGAGCCGCTCACCTCCAAGACAATCACCGATCCCCTGGCATTGCGTGCAGAAATAGAGGCGGTCCGCGCGGCGCATTATTCAACAACCGTGGATCAGCTTGACTATGGCATCACCGCCCTGGCTGTCCCAATCCGCGCTGTGGATGGCCGGACAATCGCCGCCCTGAATACCTCAGGTTACAGCGGCATGATTGATGCCGACTATTTGATCAACGAACGGCTTCCGCAAATGCGAGCCGTCGCATCCAGCATTGCTCAGGCCCTCACGCGCTATCCGGCGCTGGCGTCCGTTATCGGGCAATAGAAAAGGCACTTCAGGAGGGGAAACCAAGATGTGTAGACTGTGCGATCCGAAAAAACCCCAGTTGCCCTGCCCCACGCGGCGCGACTTTCTTAAGGCAAGCGCCGCGGCCGGTGTTGCTGGCACTGTCGGCATTTCAATTGCAGGCACAGCGCATGCACAACAGGCAGTCGCCGCAACACTGCCAGATGGTATCGGCGCACCCGGTCGGCGCGTGCTGATCAAAGGCGGATCAGTTATGTCGATGGACGATGCGGTGGGCAACTTTGCCACTGGCGACGTTCTGATTGATGGCAAGAACATCGTCGCCGTCGGCGCCAAAATTGACGCGCCCGACGCTGCGGTGATTGATGCCGCAGGCAAGGTCGTCATGCCCGGATTTGTCGACACACACCACCACCAGTTTGAAACCGCATTGCGCAGCCAACTGTCCAACGGCATTCTGGTGAATGATGGCCGCCCGGCAACTGCGTCCAACTACTACGAGACAATCCTGCAGGGCTTCTCGATGCACTACCGCCCCGAGGACGTCTATATTAACGAGCTGTTCGGCGGTATCGCCCAGCTGGATGCCGGCGTGACAACTGTTATGGACGTCAGCCAAATCCACCATTCACCAGAACATTCTGACGCCGCCATTGAAGGTCTACGCGATGCGGGCCGGCGTGGCGTGTTTGGTTACTTCGAAGGCTGGGGCGAGCGCGCCAAATATCCCGCAGATGCCGCGCGCATCAAAGAGCAGTATTTCTCGTCTGATGACCAGCTGACCACCATGGTCATGGGCGGCGAAATTTATCTGCCCGGCTATGAAGCCGCCTGGAAGATCGGTCGCGAACTGGGCCTGCCAATCGCGCTGCACGTCGTTGGCACCTTTGGAATGCAGCCAACCTTTGATGCATTGGGCGCTGCTGGCATGTTCGGCGACGACAATATTTTCATCCACATGACTGGAATGTCTGATGATGGCTGGAAATACGCGCAGGACGCCGGGGCGCATATCTCGCTTTCGGTCCCCATCGAGATGCACATGCGTCACGGCACGCCACCTATCCAAAAAGCCATCGACATGGGCATGTCCACGTCTTTGTCGACGGACGTAGAATGCACCATGACGGCGGATTTCTTCACCCAGATGCGCAGTTTGATCACGCTGCAACGTATGTTCGCCAACGAAAAGGCGCTGTCTGGTCAGGACTATCCCGAACTCATGCACTGTATGCAGGCCATCCGCCACGCCACTATGGGCGGTGCTGAAGGTCTGAAACTGGATCACAAGGTCGGCTCACTGACGCCGGGCAAAGAGGCTGACATCATTCTGCTGGACGGCGAAGCCCTCAACGTCGCACCGCTGAACAATGTCCCCGGTGCCGTCGTGACCCTGATGGAGCGTAGCAATGTCGATACAGTCATTGTCGCCGGTCAGGTGAAGAAATTCAAAGGCCAGATGCTGGGCTTTGACATCGAACGCCTGCGGGGTGAGCTGGAAACAAGCCGGGACTATCTGTTTGAAGCCGCGGGCGTCGAACGCGACCTTTTTGCCTGAAGCGCGACTGCCCCGGCAGCGTGCTGCGGGGGCGCCTTATGAACAGGCCCCGCCTGGGCCAGCCCATTGATGAAGGAGTGAGAATTTGGCTCAGCTAGTTGCCACCTTGGCCTCGACCCACCACCCGTTTTACCTCAAAGCGACGACGATGCCGCCAGAACAGCAAATGCCGCAGGCGGCAGAGTGGAAACGCAAGATTGAAGCCTATCGTGAAACACTGGAGCGCACCAAACCGGATATTCTGGTGATGATCGGCTCCGATCACTTTCACCAGATATTTTTGGACAACTGCCCCCAGTTCCTGATCGGCAAGGCACCGCGCTATGACGCGACATTCTACAATGAAGAACGTGAATTCGGCATTCCGAAATACGTGCTGGAAGGCGACGAAGACATGTCCGGCTTCATGCACCAGAACCTGATGGACCAGGACTTTGACTTTGCCTTTTCCAACGAGTTGAAGATCGACCATTCGATCATCTGCCCAATCATCACCGTGCGCCCGGACAATGATTTGCCCGTCGTGCCAATCTACACAAACATATTTGCGCCGCCCCTGCCCTCGCCAAAGCGGTTCTATAATCTGGGCCGCGCAATCCGCAAAGCGATTGACGCCTATCCGTCGGACAAGCGTGTTGCCGCCATCGGCACAGGCCACCTGTCGTTAGAATTGGGCGGGCCGCGCCAATTCATGGAAACCGGACCGGACCCTGAATTTGACCGTCAGGCGATCGAGTGGCTGCGCAACGGTGATATCGACGCGATCCTTGCCAATGTCGATCACGAAAGCATGGCAAAAAGCGGCAACGCCACCCACGGCTTCCTGAACTTCATCCTGATGTTGGGTGTGGCCGGACCCGAAGGCGCGGATTACGTCGACAACCTTGATTTGTTTCACACTATGGAAGCCTACTTTACCTGGTATCCAAAGGAGACCGCAGCATGAGCAAGTATTACGTCAACAAATTCCTGTTCACCGTGGATCGCGACCCCGAATACCTCAAGCGCTACACTGACGATCCGCACACTTTCGTCGTTACATGGGAGCAATCCATCGGGCCGCGCATAAGCGACGCAGAAATGTCGACCGTAAACGGCTTCACTCAAGCAGAGCGCGACGCACTGATCAATCACGACTATGTCGCGCTCTTTGAGATGGGCGCGCATTTCTTCCTGAACCTGACACTTTTCATCGGCATCTATGATGAGCCATACATGGAGAAAAGCGGCCCCCTGGCGTTCCAAAAGGAGTTTGCAGCCAAATTGCAGCACTGGGTTGGTAAGGACTATCCATCTGTCGCGACATGAACGCGCTCATGACAGACAATAATTCGTCTTAGCCAGAGGCTGGCGCCCAGAGTCCGGGACCATGTGCGTGGGGCCAGTGGATGAGGCCATGTGGATGGCGCCAAGCGGATGCGCAAGGCCCCACTGCAACCGCAGGATGTCGGCATAAATCGCGAGCCGCACAGTTAACGTGGCGGTCAACGGTTTGCCAGGAGGGCAATGGGAACGGGCCGATGCAAGCAAGATTCGCGGCTCAACCACTGTGACTTTGGTCCCGCACCCCAAAATATGCGGAATGACGTTCCGTTCTGCGGTATTGGAAGATACTAATCGACTCCCTAGTCTGGCACAGAGAACGTCGGCTACACTCTGAGAAGGCGCAGTCGGCATTTTCCTTGGGAGGGGAACATGTATCTATTTCCAGAGCTGCAATGACAGCTATGACACCTGAAGAAGCCGTACACCATGTGATAACCACGAACCCGACTTTTGCAGTGCATGACGTCGATGTGCGTGGCGTGACCGTAAAGGCCTTCAAGGCCATCCCTGGCTCGGTTCCCGGGCTTCTGGCGGCCGGTTGGGCCCAGCACGGCGATGGCGCGCTTGAGTATCTCGCCTATGAGAGCGAAAGCTATACCTACGCCGAATTCACCAAATCGGTGAACCAGTTGGCGCATGCACTGCGTGATGAGCTGGGGTTGGGTCAAGGTGACCGGGTCGCCATTGCAATGCGAAATTATCCCGAACTCTTGATGCTCGTGCTGGCGATTTCCTCGATCGGGGGGGTCGTGGTTTTTGTAAACGCGTGGTGGACAAGCGAAGAGCTGGACTATGCCTTACAAGACAGCGAAGCCCATGTGGTTTTTGCAGACGGGCTGCGGATGGATCGGTTGCTGCCACTTTGCGACACACGGGATCTAACCCTGATTGGTGTGCGCGACGCAGAGGGGCAAACCGCACATGACCTCAGCGCTCTCAAACGCAATGCGCGTTCTGATACGGCCCCAGTGGTTGCTATCGACACCGATGATGACTTTGCCATCATGTATTCGTCAGGGACGACCGGCCAGCCAAAAGGCGTGGTGCAAACCCATCGAGGCGCGGTCAACGCCGTGTTCAGCTGGTTGATGCAATCGGTGACCGCGCCGCTGATCACCCCGCCGGAACCCGAGGCCCCAGAGCCGTTGCGCCCGTCGGCGCTTGTCGTGACTCCGCTTTTTCATGTGACGGCAACCCACCCGCTATTTTTGCTCAGCCTACCGGCCGGTGCCAAGATCACACTGATGTACAAGTGGGATCCCGAAGAGGCAGTCCGCCTGATACGGGACAATGGTATCACGCGTTTTCTTGGAGTTCCGACGCAATCTGCCGAACTGATGAGTGCCGCCCTCAAGATGGGTGAGACGCTTCCGTCGATAGATTATCTTGGGGCCGGCGGCGCCAAACGGCCCGGTGCACAGGTTGCAAAACTGGCCGAAGCCTTTCCCAATGCCGGGGTCGCAACGGGCTGGGGCATGACGGAAACCAACGCCCTGGGTATTGGCATGATCGGCGACGACTACAAGGCCCGCCCCGATAGTGCCGGCAAACTGCATCCCCCCCTGCAAGAGCTCCGCATGCTGGATGACGCAGGCAACGACGTCCCCTTAGGGGCGTTGGGCGAGATCACAGTCAAAAGTGCTGCAAACATGCGGTGTTATCTGAATAAACCAGAGGCAACGGATGAGGTTCTGCAAGATGGCTGGCTGCGCACTGGCGATCTGGCTGTGCTCGACGCGGATGGTTTCGTGACCATCCTGGACCGTAAGAAAAACATCATTATCCGTGGCGGTGAAAACATAGCCTGCCTGGATGTTGAAGGGGCCCTGCACCACCATCCCGACGTTCTGGAAGCAGCGGCATTCTCGGTGCCTGACGAGCGGTTGGGAGAAGCGGTGGGTGCGGCTGTGCAGCTCAAAGCCGGCGCCCGGCTCACCCTGGAAGATATGGCCGATTTTCTTGACGGGCATCTCGCGAAATACAAAATGCCCGCCCACCTTTGGACCCAGCACGACATATTGCTGCGCGGTGCCACCGACAAAATTGACCGCCGTGCGATCCGCACAGCCTGTCTGAACAATAAAGAGGCCTAAAAATGAATACCCCAACCGAAACAGAAATCGGCACCTACATCGCCGAGGCTGGCACCGCTGCCTGGCAAGTGCCCGGATTGGACGAGACCACTCCAAAACGTGCGATCAAGACCGTTGGCATCATCGGGGCCGGCACCATGGGCGGTGGCATTGCGATGAATTTTGCCACCGCAGGCATTTCGGTGCGCATTGTCGAGACCACACAAGAGGCGCTGGATCGCGGCCTGAACGTTGTGCGTGGCAACTACCAGCGCTCGTCGGACAAGGGTCGTTTCCCACAGGACGAAGTCGAGGCCCGCATGGCACGGTTTGATGGCCGCCTCGCGCTTGCTGATCTTGCGGATTGTGATCTTGTGATTGAGGCCGTGTTCGAAAACATGGACCTCAAGCGCCAGATCTTCACCGAACTGGATCGCGTTATGAAGCCGGGTGCCATTCTGGCCACGAACACCTCGGCACTGGATATCAACGAAATTGCCTCTATGACCCAGCGGCCCCAAGACGTGATCGGGCTGCATTTCTTCTCGCCTGCGAACGTGATGAAACTGCTGGAAATCGTGCGCGCCAAACATACAGCGGATGATGTGGTTGCGACCTGTATGGCGCTGGCGAAAGACATCAACAAAATCGCAACGCTCGTTGGCGTGTGCCCGGGTTTCGTCGGCAACCGCATCCTGTTTGCGCGTCAAATTCAAGCCAACAAACTGGTCTATCAGGGGGTGATGCCCTGGGATGTTGACGCCGCTCTGAATGCGTTTGGCTTTAAGATGGGCCCGTTCCAGATGAGCGATCTTGCGGGACTGGATATCGGCTGGTCAAAGGGCGCCAAAACCGACAACCCAATCCGCGATGCATTGTGCGAGCTGGACCGGCGCGGCCAAAAGACCAAGGCAGGGTTTTACGACTATGACGAGGCACGTCGCCCGGTTCCGTCGGACATCACCGCCGGGATCATCCGCGATATCACCGGTGCAAAGCCCGCAACGATGAGCCCCGAAGAGATTGTTGAAACCTGCATCTACCCCATGATCAACGAAGCCGTGAAAATCATGGAAGAGAACAAGGCGCAGCGCCCCTCCGACATCGATGTGGTCTGGCTAAACGGCTATGGCTGGCCAGCCGACAAAGGTGGGCCGATGTTTTACGGCGACATGGTTGGAGCCAAAGCGGTTCTGGCCCGGATGGAAAAGCTTGGCGCCGAGGATGACGCCTTTGCGCCTGCGCAAACACTGCGCAAACTGGCGGCTGACGGTGGCGCCTTTACCCAGATCGACACCGGAGGTTTGATCGTATGAGCTATGATTTCATCAAGACCGAAACCAAGGGGCATATCCTTGTGGTCACCATGAACCGGCCCGAAGTCTACAATGCCGTGCATGTCGATATGCACAACGAAATGGCCGACTGCTGGGATAAATTTGCCGCCGACCCGGACCTTTGGGTTGCTGTACTGACGGGCGCCGGAGACAAGGCCTTCACCGCAGGCAACGATCTAAAGGCCACGGCCACGGGTGGCAGCAAGGCCAAAATGACCGAAAGCGGTTTTGCCGGGCTGTCGTCCCGCTTTGATCTGGAAAAGCCTATTATCGCTGCGGTCAATGGGTTTGCCATGGGCGGCGGATTTGAAACGGCACTGTCCTGTGACATCATCCTGGCCTCGGAAAACGCCAAATTTGCCCTGCCCGAAGTCAAGGTCGGCTTCTTTGCCGCCGCATCGGGCGTTCAGCGCCTGTCGCGCTATATTGGCCGACTTGCGGCGCAGGAATTGATGCTCACAGGTCGTACCATCACCGCCGCCGAGGCGCTGGCATTGGGCTGTATCAACGAAATACATCCGCATGATGAGCTGATGGAAAAAGCGATGGAAAAGGCCGAGCAACTTTGCACGGTGTCCCCCTCAGCGGTCAAAGCAACCAAACGGGTTCTGAATGACATGGCCCTGCGGGACGGCATGGCCGGCAGCATCGCCTATTCCCGCGAGGTTATCGCGGATCTGGCCAAAACCGAAGATTTCAAAGAAGGCGTCAATGCTTTCGTCGAGAAACGTGCGCCCAAGTGGGTGAACAAGTAATTCTGCCAAAAGGAGACATGTGAATGTCCGACACCTCCGCTCCAACCAGCCTGAACAATCTGGAAATGTCCGAGAAGGCCAAGCCGCTTTTGGACGCCGTGATCAAACACATCCGCGAGAATGTGGATCCGATGACCGAAGAATATCACCGTCTTGGCGAAGGCCGCAAAGATCGCTGGTCCTATGCGCCGGGGCAAATGGAATTGATGGAAGCCGCCAAACAAAAGGCCCGTGACGCCGGTCTTTGGAACTTCTTTCTCCCCAATGCCGAAACAGGAGAAGGCCTGTCCAACCTCGATTACGCCTATATCGCGGCAGAGCTTGGCAAAAACCCACTGGCCTCTGAAACACTGAACTGCTCGGCACCGGATACGGGCAATATGGAAGTGTTAGAGCGCATCGGCACCGAGCAGCAAAAAGAGCAATGGCTCAAGCCGCTGCTGGCCGGTGAAATTCGCTCGGCTTTTGCCATGACCGAACCTGATATGGCATCCTCGGACGCCCGCAACATCTCGACCTCGGCGGTTCTGGAGAACGGCGAATGGGTTATCAACGGCGAGAAATACTATATTTCCGGCGCGGGTGATCCGCGCTGCAAGATCATGATCGTTATGGTCAAAACCTCGCCCGATGCCGAAGCCTTCCGGCAGCAATCCCAGATCCTGGTGCCGATGGATCACCCGGGGGTCGAAATCCTTGGTCCCATGCATGTCTTTGGCCATGACGATGCGCCACACGGCCATATGCACATCAGGTTCACAGACGTGCGCGTGCCCGAAGAAAACATTCTGTGGGGAGAAGGTCGCGGCTTTGAAATCTCGCAGGTGCGCCTTGGACCGGGCCGCATCCATCACTGCATGCGCTCGATTGGGCAGGCGGAACGCGCGCTTGATCTGATGATTGACCGCGGCCTGAACCGCGTCGCTTTCAAAAAGAAGATCATCGACCTTGGCAAAAACATGGAGACGATTTCCCGCGCCAAGATCGAAATTGAATCGATGCGTCTTTTGGTTTTGAAAGCGGCCAAGGCGATGGATGTACTTGGCAACAAAGAGGCCCGCATCTGGGTTTCAATGATCAAAGCCAAGGTGCCAGAGCAGGTCTGTGACATCATCGATCAGGCGATGCAGGTGCATGGTGCAACGGGCATCAGCCAGTGGTCGCCCCTGTCCGGCATGTACGCGCAGCAGCGGACGTTGCGCTATGCGGATGGACCAGACGAAGTGCATCACCACGTCATCGCCCGCCACGAGGTAAAGACCTACGAGGACAGCAATTCCCGTCAGGACGCGATCAAGGGCGACACCCAAGCGCGCGGTTCAGGAGGGTTCATGGGATGAGCCTGTTTGATCTGACTGGAAAGGTCGCGCTGCTCACAGGCGCGTCCAAAGGCATGGGACTGGCGATGGCAACAGCCCTCGCCGATCACGGCGCAACAGTGGTGATCTCTGCACGCAAGCAAGAGGCACTGGACACAGCAGCGGCGGGCATCAATGCCCGCGGCAAAGGCACTGCACATGCGGTGTCCTGCAATGTCGGTGACAAGGATCAGCTGCAGGCGCTCGTGGACAAGACCCATGAGCTCGCAGGGCCAATCGACATTGTGATCGGCAACGCCGGGGTCAATCCGTATTACGGGAAAACCTCAAAAATCGACGACGAGGCCTATCGCAAAACGATGGATGCCAATGTCCTGTCCAATCTCTGGCTTGCCCAGATGGTGGCGCCTGACATGATTGCAAAAGGCGCAGGCTCGATGGCGTTCACCTCGTCAATCGGCGCCTTTAAACCCTCGGTCATGCTTGGCACCTATGGCGTCTCAAAACTTGCGCTGATCGGGCTGGTTCGTAACCTCGCAGCCGAGTTCGGGCCAAAGGGCATCCGCTTTAATGCGATTTGTCCGGGCCTTGTGAAAACCGAATTCGCGCGGGAACTTTGGGACAATCCCGAAATCGCCGAAAAATACCAAAACGAAATCCCTCTGCGGCGTTTGGGTGAACCCGAAGACTTTGCCGGTCTCGCCGTCTTTCTCGCATCAGACGCAAGCAAATACATGACCGGACAGGCGCTTACCGTCTGTGGCGGATCTAGCATGTGGTCTTGATATGGAGCTGAAAGACAAAATCTGCGTCGTCACGGGGGCGGCAAGCGGCATTGGCCGCGCCCTGTGTCAGGCCTTTGCCGCCGAAGGCGCCCGCCATGTTGTCTGTGTAGACATCAATGGCGAGGGGGCTGCGCAAACGGCCAAAGACATCGGCGGCCATGCCTTTAGCGTCGATGTGTCAGATGAAGCGCAGATCAGCGCTATGATCGACAGAGTCGAGCAAGACATCAGCCCGATTGATCTGTTCTTTTCCAATGCAGGCATAGCTGTGGGCGGCGGCATGGAAACCGCAAACAGCGACTGGCAACGCTCTTGGGATATCAATGTGATGGCCCATGTTTGGGCGGCGCGCAAACTTGCGCCCCTTATGGCGTCACGTGGCGGCGGATACCTGTTGAACACCTCTTCTGCGGCAGGGTTGCTGAACCAAATTGGCTCAGCCTCTTATGGGGTCACCAAACATGCGGCCGTCGGGCTGGCGGAGTGGATCGCAATCAGTCATGGCGATGACGGCATCAAAGTTTCTGTCTTGTGCCCACAGGCGGTGCGCACGGAAATGACCCGCGGCCACGAAGATCACGTGGCGGCGATCAATGGCATGATGGAGCCCGAACCGGTTGCGCAAATCTGTGTAGAGGCCATTCGCAACGAAACCTTCCTGATCCTGCCCCATGAGGAGGTGCGGGACTACATGGCGAACAAGACCGCCGATTACGACCGGTGGATTGGCGGCATGCGCAAACTGAATCGCCGTTTTGGAGATCACGAGCTTTGAACGGATCTTATTGAACCGATCTTGAGGGCAACAAGATCGGTTTTTCGTGCGGGAGTTCCACCACCAGCTGCGTCAAAATCGCGTCCGCAGCCCTCTGCTGCCTAGGCCGCACCACTGGCCGCACCACTGGCCGAAGGGGCGATCCATTTGATTTCTCATCGAAACTCATGGATCGCCCGGACGGATTGAGCAGCCCGACCTTGCAGGTAGCGGGCGCTATACCTCCAGCCACTCTTTGCGCACATCCTCGCGCTCTTTCAGTTCTGCAGGCGTGCCCTCAAACACCACCTGACCATGCCCCATGACATAAACGCGGTGCGCGATGTCCATGGCAATCGAGAGCTTTTGCTCGACCAGCAAGGTGGAAATACCCCGATCTGCAATCTCTTTCAGAACGTCTGCGACCTTTTGCACCATCTGCGGCGAAAGACCTTCTGTCGGCTCATCAATCATCACGAAATCAGGGTCCCCCATCAGCGTTCGGCACATCGTCAGCATTTGCTGTTCACCGCCTGACAGAACCGAAGCTTCGACATCTGCCCGCTCGTTCAGGTTGGAAAACATGTCGAACATCATCTGCATCGACCACCGGCCAACACCGTCCTTTTGGCCAGGCTTCAAACCCAACGTGAGGTTTTGACGGGTGGTCAGGCCGGGGAAAATATCCCTGTTTTCCGGCACATATCCAATGCCCATGTTGGCAATCTCAAAAGCCTTGCGGCCGGCAATTTCTTGCCCTTTGAATTTCACCGAACCTTTCGGCTCCACCTCGCCCATGATTGCTTTGCAGGTGGTCGAGCGCCCAACGCCATTGCGGCCCAGCAGCGCGACAATCTCGCCTTCTTGCACGTTCAGTGTAACGCCCTGAAGGATATGTGATTTGCCATAATAGGCGTGCATGTCAGTGACTTCGATCAATGTTCTGCCTCCAGAGCTGCACCAAGATAGGCTTCCTGAACTTTTGGATCAGCCCGCACGTCTGCTGGTTTTCCTGTTGCAATGATTTCTCCGTAGACAAGTACCGAAATACGATCAGCAAGGCCGAACACAACGCCCATATCATGTTCAACCATGATCAGCGTTTTTCCCTCGGTCACCTTCATGATCAGATCTGTGATATAGTCGGTTTCCGAATGGCTCATGCCGGCGGTTGGCTCATCCAACATGATGACGTCAGCACCGCCAGCGATCGTTATGCCGATTTCAAGCGCCCGTTGTTCGGCATAGCTGAGCGTGCCGGCAGGAAGGTTGCGGCGCTCCAACAGGTTGATCTGTTCAAGAATAGCATCCGCCCCTTCGGTCAGCTGCCGCGAGCTATTGACCAGATTCCAGAAGGAATATTTGTACCCCTGCGCCCATAGCAGCGCGCATCGGACATTTTCAAACACCGTCATCGCCGGAAAGATATTGGTGATCTGAAACGAGCGCGACAGGCCCATGCGATTGATCTGGAAAGGTTGCAATCCAAGCAGATCCTGGCCGTGCAGTTTGACGGTGCCCGCCGTTGGCGCAAAGCGCGCTGTGATCAGATTAAACAGCGTGGATTTCCCCGCACCATTCGGTCCAATGATCGCATGACGTTCCGATTTGCCAATCGACAGATCAATGCCGCGAATGATCTTCGCCTGTCCGAAACTCTTCTTAAGGCCCGAAAGCTCTAGTGCAGGTACGCTCATGATACATCTCCTGCCGAGTTCGCTTCGCCCCAGGCGTCTTTCAACGCAGGTGCAGTCCGCTTGGCAATACCAAGACCAACGCCCGTGATCGCGACGGCTATGACCCATGGCAGCAGGGTATGGCTATCAAACGTTGTCCAGAACAACGTCATTTCATTGTCTCCCCGCGCGGCATGACGAAAGTGAAACGTCATTTCAACCAGCGCGCAAAGACCCAGTATTCCGATCGCTGCCGGGATTAGTGTTTTTATGTAGGGCATGACCAGCAGCCTGGCCTTTCCTAGCTTAAATGCCGGCACATGCATCATCATCAACCCGGCCAGCCCACCTGGAAAGAACATCACGGTCGCAAGGAAGAGCGACCCTGCGTAAAACGCCCATAGCTCAGTCTCAAGGCTGAGAACCGTCTGGACCAGCGTAAAGACAATCGCGCCGATGATCGGCCCGAAAAAGAAGCCGACCCCACCCAAAAACGTGACCAGAAGGATGACACCAGACGACGTTGTATTCAGGTTTTCCTCGGTCAGGATTTCATAGTTGATCGCGAAAAGCCCACCAGCAATACCGGCAAAGAAACCTGACGCCACAAAGCTGTAAAAGCGTACCCAACGGGCCGAATAGCCCAGGAACTCGGCGCGTTCCGGATTGTCTCGCACAGCGTTAGCCATGCGCCCAACCGGGGTGCGCGACCAAAGGTACATCAATGCGGCCGACAGCAGCACCCAAAAGGATGTCAGGTAATAGACATTGATCTGCTGCAAAAACTCGTTGCCGAAAAACGGCATCGCATATGTCCGATCGCCCGAAATGCCCTCTTCGCCGCCAAAAAACGCGACAATGATCACTGAACTGGCGGCAATCAACTCCCCCACTCCCAAAGAGATCATTGCAAAGACTGTCCCGGCGCTACGGGTCGAGAAGGACCCGACGATCATCGCAAGCCCGGCGCCAAAAATCCCACCAAAGACAGGCAGGACAGGCAGCGGGAAGCTTGCGAAAAAATCAGAGGCATTCATGATATGCATGCAGGCAAATCCACCGACGCCCGCGTAGACTGCATGGCCAAAAGACAGCATGCCGCCCTGCCCGAGCAACATATTGTAGGCAAGCGCAAATATCACAGTGATCCACATCTGGTTCATAATGGTCAGTGCAGAATTGGACGTGAATATATAGGGCATGATCATCAGCGCAAAAGCCGCCAGAAGCCAGGGCGCAAAGGTAAGCGTCATGGAGCCTGCGCGCATCCGCTGCGCGGGCTTGCTTGGGTCTGTTGTCAGGTCTTGGGTCATGATTCACGCTTTCCGAATAGGCCTGCAGGTCGGAAGATCAGGATCAAGACCATCAAGACGTAGGGCAAAATATCTGCAATCTGTGGGCTGGTAACGGTCCACAGATCACGCAGAGCGTGTTCGCTCAGATTTTCAGGGGTCGATATGCCAATCGCATTCAGGATGTCGGACATGGCGAGATTGTAGGACTTGGCAAAGGTGGTAATCCAGCCGATCAGCAAAGAGGCCACAAGTGCGCCCCAAAGAGAACCGAGCCCGCCAATCACAATGGTCACAAAAACGATGGAGCCAAGAACAAATGCCATACCGGGAAAGGTTCCTAACACCGGCCCTGCGATCACTCCGGCTACACCCGCCAATGCGGTACCAACGCCAAACACACCCATAAAGATCAATGGCACGTTGTGGCCCAGAGACTCGACCGTGCGCGGATAGCTCAGGGCCGCCTGAATGATCATTCCAACCCGTGTTTTGGTCAAAACATACAGCAAGCCAATGAAGATCGCGACGGAGATGAAAATCATAAAAATCTTGTACGCCGGGATCGAGTTTCCAGCGATGGAAAATGCGGTGAAATTCAGAACTTCGGGAATGTTGTAAGGCATCTGGTTTTTGCCCCAGACGAATTGCACCAATTCCTCGATCAACAGCGCCAGACCGAATGTAAAAATCAGTTCTGGCACATGCCCATATTGGTGAACACGCCGCAGCCCGTATCTTTCAACGCCAGCGCCGAGAACGCCGACAATGAGCGGGGCAACAAGCAAACCCACCCAAAATCCAAGCGCGATACTGATTTGATAGGCAAAATACGCGCCCAACATATAGAAACTCGCATGGGCGAAATTAAGAACACCCATCATTGAAAAAATGAGCGTTAGGCCAGCCGAAAGCATGAACAAAAGCAATCCGGTGACAAGCCCGTCGATTAAGTTGACGAGGATGAGTTCCATCGGTCCCCCAAAGGGTTGGTATTGATCTGAGAATAAGGAGCCGCCCTGCAATTGCAGGGCGGCGATGAAGCTGCCCTTATGGGCGCTTCATTTTACAGGTTGTCGGGCTGTCCATGGACGCCATTTCAACCGTCGATTCTGTCACAATGCCATAGCCGGAATTGTCGTAATCGAACTCAACGTCGTCATTCGTGTGAACGCCGACGTTCAGGTTTTGGATGATCTGGTGATCTTGTGGACGCATAAACAGTTTCGTGCCCCACATGGAATCGTATTCCATTCCCTCCAGCTGGCTCGCAACCGCCACAACATCATCGGCAGTGCCTGCGGCTTCGATGGCGGTCGACAACATGCCGATCACGTTGAAGATACGGCTCTGGTCGATGTTGCCATCCGGGTACTTCACCTTGAACGCGTTGTAGGTTTCGCGCGCCGTATCCGATCCAATCGGGTTGATGGCCCCCTGAGAAATCAAGCGAATACGTCCCTTTGCGGTATCGCCGAAGGCAGCAGTGATACCTGAACCGGCTGCGTAATAGGTGAAGATGGGACCCTCATAGCCATTTTCGATAAGAGACTTACCCAGGCCCAGCATATCCGCGCCCCAGTTGCCTGTGATGACGGCATCTGCTTCGGACGCAACGATTTTGCGCGAATAGGGGGTGAAGTCTTTCACCTTACCGATCGGATGCAGCTCATTGCCAACGATCTCAACATCAGGGCGTTTTTCGGTCAGATTAGCGACGGCTGCGGCCGCAACCGCTTTACCAAAGGAGTAGTCCTGGCCGATGATGTAGACTTTTTTCAAGTTATCATCAGCGGACATCACATCCGTGAGCGCATCCATTTTGATGTCTGCATTGGCGTCAAAACGGAAATGCCAGAAGTTGCATTTGTCATTGGTCAAGGCCGGATCAACAGCCGCGTAGTTCAGAAACAGAACCCGGCTATCCGGGTTGCGCCGGTTATGCTTTGCAATTGCTTCGGTCAGTGCGTTGGCAACGCCGGACGAGTTACCCTGGGCGATGTAGCGAATGCCCTGGTCAATCGCGACCTGCAATTGGATCAATGACTCTTTCGGGCTGATCTTGTTGTCAAACGCAACGATTTCGAAATTTGTGCCCCCAAGGACACCACCCTTTTCGTTGACCATATGATCGGCCGCAAATTCAAACTGGTGCAACCCGTTTGTACCTGTGCTCGCGAAGGGGCCGGATAAAGGATCGATAAAGGCAATTTTGATATTTTCGGCAAAGGCAGCAGATGCACCGATTACCAAAGAAAGCGTTGAAACAACGCCAAGCTTAACCATTTTCTTCATGTTTTCCTCCCAAAAAACGATCTCGTGCCTCATCCACCCTGTGAAGCCCGCATCAATAGTGAAGAAAGACTTGCACAGTGTCGGTTTAAGTCAAGTCTCTGGACTCGACGTTTCGTCTCCCAAACTTTTTTGCTGATTTACAAAAGGACGTGCATTTACCTGGGGCGCGTGAAAAAATCACCGGCACGATCCATTTTACCTATTGTTTTCATGTTGTTTTTTGAAAAAATCCTCCGGGACAACAAAAGCCCGCAACCCGAAAGTCAATGCCCCACTGCACAAAGTTACGCTCCGTATCTTCGAAAGGGGTTTTGGTAGAATAACCCGATTCTTCCCTCTCCTGCCCCACATGATTCCGCACTGCGGAACCGGCTACCGCAACTTCTGGTTGGGTGATTGAATGCTAATCTGTTTCGCCGCCTGAATCAGGCGTGACGCATAGACAGTTTCAAGCACTTTGGGCTTCACAAGAAACGAGGGTCCGCCGACATTCAGACCATAGACGCGGCTGCCATTCATCGAGAACACCGGAACAGCGATGCCATTCACGTCTTTGCGCCATTGGCCATAACTCGTGCAAAAGCCTTTGACTTCATAAAATGATTTGGCCTCGGCATATTGCAGGCGACCCTCGGCTTCGAACTCCGGGCCTTTGCGGCCAGCCAACTCAAACACGGCTTCGCGTGCGTCCTCGTCTTGGCCGATCAGAATGGCGCGACCGATTGCCGAGCTGAAGAGCGGCAAACGGATGCCGACGCTAGCAACCAGTGCGACGCGTTCACGTGATCTGACGTATGCGATATAGACGACTTCAAGCTGATGCACTTCCCCCAAAGCGACGGAAATATACGAGTTTGGCCCATCACGAAGCCGCAGCATCTCTTGTTGCGCCAGGTCTTGAATATCGATCCCCGACAGAACGCTGAACCCCAGGTTCAAGGCACCAGCCCCCAGCCGGTAGGTCCCGGCAGAAGGGTCGGCAACAAGGTAGCCCAATTCGCAAAGCGTGTAGGTTAATCTGGAAATCGTCGCTTTGGGCAGGTGGGTCCGCTCGGAAAACTCAGCATTTGTCAGACTGACTTCACCGTCGCGAAAACAGCTCAACAGCTCTAAGCCGCGCGCCAATGCGGTGACAAAGTTTCTGTCCTTGTCCGTATCGTCGTTTGCCATTCCAACCACCACCCGACTATCTCTGCGTGAACGCATCAAGGCCCTGCTCTGCAAGACCAGCACAAAAAGACCAGCACAAAATCCTACCTTTTTCAGCGCCCGCTCGGGATTGGACAGGTTTCTGTCCAATCCGCGCTTTACGACGCCTTGACCGCCCCCTGCCATAGGGAAGGCTCCAAGCACAAGATAGTAGCCGAAAGGCTCGACGGCCAAAAGACACTGGCGTTCGCAGGATTTGGCCTCACAGGCTTGGTTTGTTGGCAGCACGCCCGAAAGCGACGCGTGCTGCCCCCCTGCACATATGGCTACAAGACTTCAAACAGACCGGCAGCCCCCATGCCGCCGCCAACACACATGGTACACACAACGTATTTGGCACCGCGTCGCTTGCCCTCGATCAACGCATGCCCCACCATCCGCGCGCCAGACATGCCATAGGGGTGGCCAATAGAAATCGCGCCCCCATCCACGTTCAGCAATTCGTCAGGAATGCCCAGTTGATCGCGGCAATAAAGCACCTGCACCGCAAATGCCTCGTTCAGCTCCCAAAGACCGATATCATCCATCGTAAGCCCATGCGCCTTCAACAGAGGCGGCACAGCATAGATCGGACCAATGCCCATTTCGTCAGGCTCGCAACCCGCAGCCATCACACCGACATAGCGGCCCAGGGGTTCAAGCCCCGCTTTTTCCGCAGTTTTCGCTTCCATGATCACGCAGGCCGAGGCACCGTCGCTCAGCTGGGAGGCGTTGCCAGCGGTGATGAATTTGCCCTCTTTCAGGGTCATGCCGTCCTTGAACACCGGATTGAGGCCAGCAAGGCTTTCGGCTGATGTGCCGGGGCGGTTGCCTTCGTCTTTTTCAAGCGTGACTTCGTGTTCTGAGATCTCTTTGGTTTCGCGATCCTGCACCATCATGGTTGAGGTCAGCGGCACAATTTCCGCATCGAAACGCCCTGCTTCCTGTGCCTGATGGGTGCGCGCCTGCGAGCGGGCCGAATAGGCATCCTGCTCTTCGCGGCTCACGCCATACCGCGCGGCAACGGTTTCTGCCGTTTCAAGCATCGACATATAGATGTCAGGCTTATGCTGCATCAACCACGGGTCGGCCTTCATCCGCAGCTCTTTTGTCTGCACCATCGAGATACTGTCGACACCGCCGCCGACAACGATGTCCATACCATCCATCACAACCTGTTTGGCCGCGGTCGCAATCGCCATCATACCAGAGGCACATTGACGATCCAGCGACATGCCCGCAGCACTGACGGGCAAACCGGCGCGCACTGCCGCCTGTCGCGCGATATTGCCGCCTGCGTGCCCCTGTTGCAGTGCAGCACCCAGGATCACATCCTGCACCAGGGCAGGATCAACGCCCGCCCGTGCAACGGCGTGCTCAATGGCATGTCCCGCCAACTGCTGTGGCGTGGTATTGTTGAAGGCGCCCCGATAGGCTTTGCCGATCGGAGTGCGGGCGGTAGATACGATAACTGCGTCACGCATGTGAAAATCCCTTTTTTGTGTAAGTTACCAATCCAGCGTCAGGCCGCGGGCCTGGGCTGCATTGAGGGCGTATTTTTTGGTTTGGCTGAAGGCGTCGGCCATCTCTGTCTGGTTCGAAGGATCGGTGATCTGTGCAAATTGTGCCGCTACGGTTTCCGGCGTGTTGGTCTCGTCCAAAAGCGTAATCCCGGGGGTCTCGTAGATCCGGGTCTGCGTATAACTGCCGGCACCTGCGCCCAGGATAACATGACTTGGGGCATCCTCTGACACGAGATACAGCAATCCCGGCGTGATGGTTTCAGGGGCAAGCAATGCGGCGGCTTCCGGGGGCAACAGGTTTTCGGTCATACGTGTGGCCGCAGTCGGCGCCAGCGTATTGACGCGAATGTTGTCGCGCGCGCCTTCCAGATGCAGCACATTCATCAGCCCCATCATCGCCGCCTTGGCCGCCCCATAATTGGACTGACCAAAATTGCCATACAGGCCAGAGGCAGAAGAGGTGAAGACCACCCGCCCATATTGCTGTGCGCGCATGATGGGCCAACAGGCATGTGCAACGTTGGCCGAGCCAATCAAGTGAACATCCACCACCTTGCGAAAGGCCGACATTTCCATTTTTGAAAATGTTTTGTCCATCAGGATGCCCGCGTTGTTGACGCAGATATCAATGCGCCCCCACAGATCCATTGCCTGCGCCACCATGTCGTTGACGCCGTCCTCGTCGGAAACATCACAGCCATGCGCCATGGCCTCGCCGCCCATCGCCCTGATCTCGGCCACAACGGCCTCTGATGCCTCAGACGTAGCGCCGGTACCGTCTTGCGACACCCCGAGATCGTTCACGACAACCCTGGCACCACGCGCCGCCAGCCCAAGCGCATGACTACGCCCAAGGCCGATCCCTGCGCCCGTCACAATCGCAACGCGTCCGTCAAATCGAATGTTATCCATTAAAATCCCCTGTTGGCTGCAACCTTCTGTGCTTGATCGCTATAGCCTAGCTAGCCATTCGGCCCAGACCTGCGCACGTTTCATTTTAAATCCCATATCAAATTCATCAGTCCTCCCGAAGGCCCCGGCAAACAGCGCTGCAATCCCGGCGGCAAGTGCCCCCTCCCCCACAAACGCTCCCCACAAACGCGACCAAAATGCGGACTTACGTTCCGCTATGCAGAATGAATTGACGAATTGCGATTGACAACAGGCGACGCCACGTCCCAGTTTTACGAAAAACGGGACGAGGAATTACCACGATGAAAGCCATGCTAAGCCAAGAGGTCGGCGGACCAGAGACCTTGACCCTGCAAGAGATGCCGTCACCAGAGCCCGGCAAAAATCAGGTCCGCATCCGGGTCCATGCTGCTGGTGTCAATTTCCCCGACACCCTTATCATTCGCGATCTGTATCAAATGAAGCCTCCCCGCCCCTTTGCTCCCGGTGGTGAAATCGCCGGTGAAATTGAAGCGGTCGGCGCTGGTGTCACAGATCTGAAAATCGGTGATCGGGTGATCGCCCTTGTGGGTTTTGGTGGCTTTGCGACAGAGGTCGTCGCCGATGCCAGCCGTGTGGTAAAAATTCCGGACAGCATGCCCTATGATGAAGCCGCTTGTTTTATTCTGACCTACGGAACCTCTCATCACGCGCTGAAAGACCGCGCCGCGATCAAGCCCGGGGAAACATTGCTTATTCTTGGCGCCGCTGGCGGCGTAGGTGTCGCAGCCATAGAGCTTGGCAAAGCCGCCGGGGCGCGGGTTATCGCCGCAGTTTCATCAGAAGAAAAAGCGCAGTTCTGCCGCGATCTGGGGGCAGATGAAACGCTGATATACTCTCGTGAGATGGCAGATCGAGCTGCACAAAAGGACTTCTCAAACCAGATCAAGGCCCTGTCTGGCCGCGGCGGCGTTGATGTTGTCTATGATGCCGTTGGCGGTGATTATGCCGAGCCTGCCCTGCGGGCGATGGCCTGGAAAGGCCGGTATCTTGTGGTTGGTTTTCCCGCAGGCATCCCCAGCATTCCACTCAATCTGACGCTGCTCAAGGGCAGTCAGATCGTCGGTGTGTTCTGGGGCGCCCATACGGTGCAGGAGCCGCAGAACCATCTGGAAAACATGGGGGACCTCTTTGGTCTTTATGGCGAGGGGAAAATCAAACCGAGGATTTCCGCAACCTATCCGCTGGCGCAAGCCGGGGAGGCGTTGCAACTGCTGCAGGATCGCAAGGTCTTGGGCAAAGTAGTGGTGACAATGGACTAAGCAGGCACAGGCGGCCAACCCAGCGGCCGCCGTGCCAAGCACATCCATTTAATCGACAAGAATAAGGACCCGCGTTGCCGCTCATCAGCTGGAAGGAACGGAATAATGTCACCCCTCAAAGACGCTTTGCAGCACAGCGAAGCCCTTATTGGAACAGAGGTCGGCGTGTCAGATTGGATCACTGTCGACCAGGCCATGATCGATGATTTCGCCAAGACCACGCGGGATGATCAATGGATTCACATTGATCCCGAACGCGCCGCTAAGGATGCGCCCTTTGGCGGCACCATCGCCCATGGGTTTCTGACATTGTCGCTTGCCAGCCGGTTTGCCTATGATTGCTTTGGCATGCTGCCGGGGCAGGAAATGGGCATCAACTATGGCATGAACAAGCTGCGTTTTTTGATGCCCGTTCGGGCCGGTTCGCGCCTGCGTGGCCGCTTTACCTTGCAGGACGTCAGGGCCCGCAGTGAAACCGAACTGTTGCGCACCAACATTCTTACGGTCGAAATAGAAGGTCAGGAAACGCCAGCGCTTGTTGCAGAGTGGCTTGGCCTTGCCATTTTCAAAAAGTGACCAGCATAGAGGGCTTACAAATCTAAGGGACAAGAGATGACAGATTTTACATTTAACACGACTCCATCCATCCGCCAGAGCTTTGGGGGCGCTGCCCGGTTGGGGGAGCTGCTCGAAAATCTTCCCTTTGCGCAGCAGAGTCGTGAAGCCCTGTTTGTGACAGACCCCGGAATTGTAAAGCTTGGCCTGTGCGAGCCAGCCTTAAAAAGCCTTCGGGACCACGGGTTTAACGTGACCGTGTTTGATGCGGTTGAGCCGGATCCAAAAGCAACAACCGTGCTTGCAGCCGTTGAGATAGCAAAAGCAAACAACATCGCCTGCGTCATCGGTTTTGGCGGCGGCAGCTCGATGGATGTGGCCAAGGTCATCGCGCTGCTTGCAGCCTCCGACCAGCCCATCGAGGCGGCATATGGCGTCAATCAGGCGACAGGCACGCGCCTTCCCCTGGTTCTGGTTCCGACCACGGCTGGCACCGGCTCAGAGGTCACTGCGGTCTCGATCCTCACAACAGGAACAGAAGAGAAAAAAGGCATCGTCTCGCCGATTATCCTGCCGGACATTGCCCTGCTCGATGCAGAGCTGACGATTGGTCTGCCGCATCATATCACTGCCGCAACCGGCGTTGATGCCATGGTGCACGCGATCGAGGCCTATACCTCCAAAAGCCCCAACAATAACCCGATCTCAAAGGCCCTCGCATTGCAGGCGCTTGATCTGCTTGGCGCGAATATCCGTACCGCAGTCAGCGATGGGGCAAACATTCAGGCCCGTAAGAACATGCTGCTTGGGTCGATGCTGGCAGGGCAAGCCTTTGCAAATTCCCCTGTCGCGGCAGTCCATGCCCTCGCCTATCCCATCGGCAGTCTTTTTCATGTGCCCCACGGACTTTCCAACGCCTTGGTCCTCGCCGAGGTCATGCGCTTCAATATCCCCGACTGCGCGACAGCTTATGCGGAGCTTGCGCCTCATATTTTCCCAGACATTGCCACCAATAGATCAGCCGAGGAAATCTGCGATGATTTCATTGAACAGCTTATTCAACTGAATGTGGATCTTGGTCTGGAAAAAGGGCTGCGTCAGGTCGGAATTTCCGAAAGCGACCTTGATCGCCTTGCCTCAGATGCAATGAACCAGACACGCCTTCTCGTGAACAACCCCCGTGAGGTAACGCTGCAAGACGCGCGCCAGATTTACGAAGTTTCATTATGATGCGGCGCCGCGAAACCCACCATCAACACAGGGCTGCCTATGTCTGAACTGAAAGCTTCTATGGAGCAGACGTTAAAGTTCCACGTTCCACTGACCGTTAACGAGTTGCGCGGTGAAGGCATTCCCGCGCCCTGGACCTATGGAGTCAGGTATCGCACGACCTTTGGAGAACTGGACGCGCAGGGGCATGTCTCCAACGTGGTGTATCTCAGGTGGTTCGAGGCGTTGCGTATGCAATATTTGCGTGACTACGGCTGGCCAGAATACGCAACGCGCGATGGCACTCCTATGGTGCTGCGTCGCAATGAAGTCGACTATCTCAAGGTGATCAATCTCTCACAAGACATCATAGTGACCGGGCGCACGACCCGCGTTGGCACAAGCAGCTGCGTGATGGAATATGCTGTTTGGAGCAATGGTTTATGTGCAACAGGCGCCGCCGTGCTAGTCTTTCTCGACAATGACAATACTAAATCTGCAATCCCTGCGGCGCTGAAAGCAAACATCCTGGAACGCGATCTCAATCCTGAGAGCGATTGCTGTGAGCTCGCTCCGAAAACCGGATGCTGATGTGATGCCCCCCTGAAATGGACCGGCTCTATAATTGGCAAACGGAGGATCAAAGATGTGAAACCCCTGGTTTCCCGGGCTCAGGACTTCGGTAACGGGAGCGGTTCAGTCAAGCTATTTCTCGCAAGTGCTTTCACCCTCCGAAGCAGGTCATTTAAGGCCTTTGCCGTTCCCCATCTCTGTCGCCACTTTCGATTGAGGTTCTTCGGGTACATGCTTGGGTTCCAGGTCAACGCTTTGGTTGCCAACATGATCCTGGTTCGATGTAATTCCTATATGCCCATCTCATAGGCGTGCTAGACAAAAGTCGGCTAAGGTCCTGACCTCCATCAGCTTTCTAGAAATCCTGCACCTTTGTTGTCATGTAGCGCTTGGAAGGTACGATCACTAGTTGGCTTTAAGCTTCGGGCGCTGGATAACTGGCAAGCTGAATTTGCAGCGCCCTGTTCCTTGTCACAAAGCGGGTGTTTAACCTCTGATCACTTCAAAGCCGCCGTCACAGAAGCCCTGGTTTTCGGTCAAGGACCTGTAGAGCAGGACAAGCCAGTAGTTTTCACCAAATACCTCAGCCTTGTCCTCAGCGCTCTCCAGAAGCTTTTGAGAGACTCGCGCGGCATCCTGCGCCGCGCCGTAGGTGCGGAGGAAAGCAGGATACTCTTCACCAAGCCCACCACTCACTATCAACAGCCGCGCCCTACTCCCCCAATCCAGAAGGTCCAGAACCATGGCGAAAGTTCTTATCGGATGCGAAACCAGCGGAGTTGTCAGAGAGGCATTTCTTGCCCTTGGCCACGACACATGGTCCTGCGATCTGCTCCCCTCTGACACCCCGTCAAACCGTCATATCCAAGGCGACATTCTGGACGTCATGCAGAGCGACTGGGATTTGATGGCCGTCATGCCCCCCCCTGCACCCGCCTGTGCAACAGTGGCGTGCGCTGGCTCTCCATACCGCCAGCGGGCCGCAGCTTGAATGACATGTGGGCTGAACTGGATAAAGGTGGCGCGCTGTTCTCTGCTGTTTGGAACGTTCCCCATATCCCCTGTGTAGCAGTTGAGAACCCTGTCATGCACAAGCATGCGAAAGAGCGGATCCAGGATTACCGCCCCCCTGCGCAAACGGTGCAGCCTTGGCAGTTTGCTACGGATCCAAACGGGCCAGACAATGAGCGGAAGAGAACCTGTTTCTGGCTGCGGAACCTGCCCTCTCTCACGGCAACAGGCAACCTTGATGGCTCGACCTCTCGCGACACCGTGCACAAGGCCAGCCCGGGCGCAGAGCGCTGGAAACTGCGCAGCAAGTTCTTCCCCGGCATTGCGTCCGCCATGGCTGTCCAATGGGGAAGCCATGCCGCCCATCTCTATGCGTCGCGTGCCGCATAACCCCCAGCCTCGGAGGCCGATATGCTCTTTCAGAAAACAGAATTGCCGCGATCCGCGCCCGTCAAGCGGATGCACGTCGCTGATGCCGGGGATGGGATCCGCTTCGAATGCCCTCATTGCGGCCATGACACGGGGTGGATAGCAGATGAATGGACCGTCACCGAGAACCGTCGCGGGCTTCCCTGCCCGGAATGCAACAAGCAATCCAACTAGCCCGGAGGCGCCAAACGTGACCGATCAACCTATCTATGTGCCGCTTACCGATTCCAAGAAAGTGTTCTTTGTCTCACGCGACACGATTTACCGGGCAGCCAAGAAAGGGCTGATCACGATCCACAAAGCACAAGGTAGATCCCTGCTGAAAGTGTCAGAGGTTTGCGCTTGGGTTGAGGGAGGTGCGAAAAGCACCTGATCGCTTGTGGGGCTAATTGTGGGCCTGTTGAGGCAGGCCAATCCAAGAATGCTTACTTTCATATACTTACTTGAAAGTTCTGGTGCGATCGAGAGGCCTCTTCTTATTTTTAATTTACAAATATATGGACATAATTTGGCGTAAAAAATGCGTAAGAAATCCCGATTTACGCACGCCGTCTTCAGCTTCTCAACAAATTCGACGAAACACAGTGCCTGCTTTGGCCGCGTCAGGTCACGCAGCTGTGCAGCATCACCAAACCAGCCATTCACCCCTTGTTGCAGCATTTTGACCACTAGAGGGCAGCACTGCGGAATTAACCGCCGTTCCTCGAAGCGAAATTCTTGCGATTCTCGGGGGGCTAGTCGTTCGAGAACCCCTCTACACCAAACTCCAGCCATGCCCGTTCCTTTAACGTCAGATGAGCGTCCATCATAACGTTGTATGCTTGCAACTCTGTGTCCGTCAGTTCGCCATCCCATTTTCCGCTTGTGCCGCTGTGGAAAAAATCGGTGTCCGACTTCATGAACCCTTTCCCCCCGGAAGGAGCGAAACGCTCGGCATTGGCTTTCATATTGTTGAAGGTCGCGGCGTGAATCAATTGATCCAAAATATGAGGAGGATGCGATATGTCCAGTAGGTCGGCTAGTTTGGCAAATGTGCCCGGCAAATCACGGGTCATATCTGCGTAGTGAAACAATGACACATTGGGCCAATCTGCCAGTGCGGCAGCGGCTTTGTAGTGTTGGATAATGTGTGCAAGCGGCATGGCATCGCCATCAAACCCTTCTGCGCCACCGTCCAGAAAGCGGCGAAATGTGAGGCCATCGACATCGGCCTCTGGATACCAGGAATCGAACAACGACATTGGGATGTTGCGCACGTGTTTACGAAACGAGAAATGCGCATCAAGCGGATGGCGAAACACGCAAAGGTATTGTGCTTGATCATCCAAAGGCAGCCCGTCCATCGGCGTATGGCTTTTCATAGCGCGCCGGTGGGTCATTGCGTTGAGCCGTTCAGCTACTTCTGACATCTCGCGGATGCGAATGTCGACCCAAGGCATTTTGACGGATAATTCTGTTTCAACACCTAGGTCGCCGGAGAACAGCAGAGCCACGATGGTTTGCATCCAAGTGGTTCCACATTTCGGAGGCGTGACAACGAACACATCGTCGTGGCGAATGTCGAGCATATCCCAACGCCTGTTGTCAGTTAAGGGGCCTAGGTAGAGCTTACGGTCGGCCATATCTACCATCTCCTGCAAATGGGTTGTGGCCATGAGAAGTCAGATAATGACTTAACGCAACGTAAATGGGCATAATGCTGCACAATTACGAGAGCAAACTCGCGAGCGCTTCCGGAAGATTTCAGATGGCCAATATGGGCACGCTGCCGTCTTGCGGCGGGCGGTCGCCTCTCGACCGGGAAGGTGCGACTGATCGACGTGGACGGCCCTTATGTATGTACCGGCTGCTGTTCGCAAATGATTTCTGGCATGATCTCGGAAGTCGCTCATATGTATCCGGCCTGTTGATCGACACGCGGGTCGTGGCCTTGTTGGGGTTACGCACGCGCCGTGATCTCATTAGCGGACAGGTCGATTATGACCATTTGGGCCGTCAGACTCTGGGGGCGTAATTTTTCCGTTCCATGCTTTGCTATCTATCGCGAACTCCTTTGGATTGCTGAGGGTCGATCAGATACCGACAGCAACCTCATCTCTTGGCACGTCAAATGCCGTTTTATGTCTCAAAATGCTCCACGCCATGCGCGCCAGTTTATTTGCAAGGGCGACGGCAGCCTTGTTTCGATGCATGCGTTCTGATGCATGTATTAGCCACTCGCCAAAGCTAAAGTCGGGCCATCGATGTGGCCGCATCATGATGACTTTTGCTGCTTGGACGAACAGCATCCGTAGATATCGACTTCCTCGTTTTGAGATCCGCCCCAAGATCGTTCGCCCACCGGTGCTGTATTGTCGGGGAACGAGGCCGACCCAGGCCGCAAAGTCACGACCGCGATCAAAGGCTTCGCCTTCACCTACCGCCGCGACCATCGCCGTGGAAATCATCGGACCAATACCAGGGATCGTCATGACATTTCGGCAGTTCTCCTCGGTACGGCTGATCTCTTCGATCTCTGCTGAGACCTTGTCGATACGGTCATCCATCCACATCCAGTCGCCGTAAAGGCCGATCAGGATAGATCGCATCCGCGGTGATATCTCATCTTTGCGCTCCTCCAGGATCGCTTCAAAGGAATTATTCAGCGCGCGCAGGCCTTTGCGGACAGTGATCCCTTGTTCGATCAGAAAGGCGCGGATCTGATTGATCGTTGCTGTACGACGCGACACCAGACGTGAGCGCACACGATGCAATGCCTGTAGGTCGAGCTGGTCCTGCGTCTTCTCGGAGACCGCCTTCAAGTTCGGCCGCAGCGCAGCCTCTGCGATGGCCTCAGCATCGTTGTAGTCGTTCTTCTGACCTTTGTTGAAAGGCTTCACGTAAATCGCAGGGATGATCCGAGGCTCAAAACCCATCTTGCGCAGGGTGCGGCTGACAAAGTGAGCGCTTAGACACGCCTCCATGCCGACCACGCAACGCGGCAACTTCTCGAATGTCGTTATCAAAGCGAGGCGCTTGATCTGCTTGCGCAGAACGCGCTGCCCATCTTGGTCAAAACCAACCAAATGAAACGTATCTTTGCCGATATCGATGCCAATCGACATCAGTTCATCAAACTCTGTCTTCGCCATGCTACTTCTCCTAAATGCAGGTGAACTAGGCTCAGCCTAACCTGCTGGGTGAAGCAGCCGGTACATCCCATTAGCAGACCTTAACCCATTCTCGGTGATGCTGCGGCGCGGCCCGTCGAACCGAACTTTCGCTGCAACTGCAAAAACTGCGTTGACCGCATTCACACAACGCGGACAAAGTTACGGTCTAAATTTAAGGGCCAGTCACTCACTGACGACTGCTCGTCGCTTTTGAAACCCAGTCTTTGATTGCTTGAAGCCCGCCTTTTCATAAAAGGCCAACGTTTGGATTTCTTTCGATCCTGTCATCAGCATGACCTTGTAGCTATCGAAACCCCAAGCGAGTTCCGTCGCCGCATCCAGCACCAGCTTTTCGTATCCTATGCGATCGTGACCTCAAACCTAGTCCGTATTCGGTCGACCAGCAGAAGGATTGGGAAATCATCATTCGCTCCATGCGTGAAGCCCCCTCTTTCCTGGAAATTCTGCTGTTGAGCCTCACAATACCACATTGATCACGCGCCAGATGCGCAAACCGGAGTGTAAGTTGGACTCGAGGCTTGCTTCAGGCTCAGAGCAACTGCAACATACCGGAAAGGACATTCTGTTTAGGAAATGTCAGGTAGAAGGATTTGCATGTGTTTTCCCGCCTCCTCTCTTTTTTTACTGTATTCTTGCTACTAGGTGCCATTTCAACTGCCTCGCAGGCCCAGGTCGGCCTACCAATCACCTCATTAGCAGCGCCCCAAGCCAAAGTTACATTGCCGGATCCCATGACCCCTGAGGCAATTCATGAAATGGTGGCGCGGATGTCTGACGACCAGGTACGCAGTTTGTTGCTGGATCGGCTAGACGCCGTGGCCGCAGAACAAGTTGCTCCTCAACCCAGAAAAAGTTTGATTTCAGTTTTAGAAGAGACGTGGGTCGCGTTTTACACTCCTCCTCTTGGTGCGATTTCCAAAATTCCCGTATTGTTTAGCAAGCAGGGAGAAGCGCTAGCCAATTTCAAATCCTCTTTCGGGTACGGAGGGTTGTTGAAACTGTTTGCCCTGATGGCCATTGCCCTAGGTGCAGGTCTGGCCGCTGAACTCGCGACCAACAAGCTGAGCAAGCGCTGGCAGGGGGCAGAAACCTCCGCTGAAGACGCCACACTTTGGAATGCGGTTGGGTACCTGGCCCGCCGCTTTGGACGCGACATTCTGGGTCTGGTGGCCTTTTACATTGTCCTTCGCACTGTTGGCTTGGCCCTGCTGAGCCCGGCACAAATGAGTTTTGCAGGCCCCTTTGTCACCTACTTGATCTGGTTTCCACGTCTGGGTGCTGCGATCTCACGCTTTGTCCTTGCACCACACCGATCCGATTTACGGCTGGTCAATATCGACAGCCGTTGGGCGGGATTTTTGCATCGAAACCTTATTGGACTGGTGATAATGAGCGGTTTCACCCTGTTCATTGTCGGCTTTAACACTACAAATGATGTGGCAATTCAGGAAACCGGCATTGCATTTTGGTTGAACAGCGCCGTCCATCTCTATGTCGCGCTGATCTTCTGGTTTGCCCGCGAAGGTTTGGAAGACATGATGCGCGGGACTGACCCGGACCGCAGTCGTTTTGATGAGTGGGTCGCTAAGGCCTATCCCTATTTCGCTGTCTTTGTCGCCTTTGCTACCTGGGTCACAGTTCAAGTTCTGGCAGGTTTTGGCTACATTGATCTGCTTCTTTCCACCCCGCACTACACGACCATGTTTTGGCTACTGCTGGCACCAGCCATAGATACTGCCATTCGTGGTTTGGTACGCCACCTGCTGCCGCCTATGATCGGACAAGGCAAAGTGCCTGAGGCGGCCTATAAGGCAACAAAACGAAGCTACATCAAAATTGGTCGTGTACTCGCGAGCCTGTTTGTAATTCTGCGTGTCGCTAGTGCATGGAGCCTCGATCTGCGCAATTTGGCAGCCGCCGGCATTGGCGAGCGATTTGCCGCCAATTTTGTCGAATTCACCATGACAATCGCCACCGGCTACGTGATCTACGAAATGGTTTCGCTCTATGTAAACCGTCAACTGGCCAAGGAACAAACTTCGCTGGGCACCGTCGAAGAAGACATTGGCGGCGGCGAAGGTGGCGGCGCTGGTGGCTCGCGTCTGATCACGGTCCTGCCGCTGGCTCTGGTCTGCGCGCAGACTGCTATTGCTGTGATTTTTGGCCTGTTGGCTGTCGGCAGCCTTGGCATAGACATTACGCCGCTTTTGGCCGGTGCAGGCATCCTTGGACTGGCAATTGGTTTTGGGGCACAGAAGTTAGTCACAGACGTGGTTTCTGGGGTCTTCTTTCTTGTGGATGATGCATTCCGTGTTGGGGAATACGTCGAAGTTGACGGAACAATGGGTACGGTTGAAAAAATCTCGATCCGCTCTATGCAGCTTCGCCACCATCGTGGGCTTGTACACACCATTCCGTATGGTGAGATCCCTAAGCTGACAAACTTTAGCCGCGACTGGGTAATCATGAAACTGATGTTCACCGTGCCGTTTGATACCGACCCAAATAAGGTCAAAAAAATCTTCAAGAAGATCGGTGCCGAAATGCTGCAGGACCCTCTTTTCAAAGACGATTTTCTTGAACCATTTAAGAGCCAGGGCGTGTTCCAGTTTGATGACGTTGGTATCGTAATGCGTGGCAAGTTCATGGCCAAACCTGGTACTCAGTTTACCATTCGGAAGGAGATCTACAATCGGGTCCGTAAAGAGTTCGATGCCAATGGTATCGAGTTTGCCCGCCGCGAGGTCCGTGTTGCCCTTCCTGGTGGAGGGGATATCAAGGAACTGACTGACGATGATAAGATAGCCATTTCCGGGGCGGCAGGTGCTGCTGTACAGCAGCTGGAGCAGCAGGCTGCGGAGGCTCTGGCTGCCGCTGAAAAAAAGTAACTTCGGCATGGGTATTCAAGGAACGAACCATCGACTCTCGCCTCCCGCCAGTACACCAAATTACTATCTTCGCACTAGACCAGAGATTTCAATGGCCACTTTCTGACGGTCATTTAATCTCTGATGAAGTGAAGCCATTCACAATCGGGTGCTGTACCGATGGACCTAGGGAAGCGCTATGGCATCTGCCCCAGCTAGGTTAGTTACTCGTTTGAAGCGACTTTGTCCGGTGTGGATGGCTCCCTTTGTGCAAGTCATTTTTTGATCAGCGTTTTGTCAGAAGCAGTATTGTGTTTGGCCTGTTCGCGCGACGCACAAGGGCGCATGACCGCCCCCAACTTGAAAACGGGGTTATCTGCGCAGAGCTGCCTTTGATGGCTGGCTCAGCATAGTTGTCTTGCCTTTCGGTCTATTAATGGCTACTATTGCCACGCTGTGGTTTGATCCACGCAGGTGCAGCGAATGACCGGAAACCGCCCACACTGTAGGAGGGCATGATCGAGCTAAGCTAGGATCTCGGCCACAGTGGCCAACTGGCCATTGGCACAACTCCGCCCCTGTGCCTCGGCAATCAGGGCATTTGATAGCTGGCCCTCGGTTGTCGGCACGGGTCCGGTGTATCCAGCGCAGGGCGTCAACAGATCGGCTGGCACATTTGGCGGCGCCGATCGGGCCGGATCACTGCCGCGCCCCACACACGCGCTCAGCAGTGACACCAAGCCAAGCAGACAAAGGCGCATTGCGACCTCCCATTCGTTCCAATTTATTTGAAAGCGCCGCCCAGTGCCGCGCCTCATCAGCGGCGCGGTCCAGGTGCGCGCGGTGGATCTGCGCTGTCTCAGCCGCGCGCTGCAGCTCAGCATGGGCCCCGGTCAGGCTCTTTTCAGTTGCGGCAAGATCCGCGCGCAATTGGGTTCGGTCATTGACCACATCGACCAGCCACCACACCGCCAACGGTGACACCTTTCAGCAGATCCACCTTGAGCGCGTCATCCTCACCACCCAAAACTGGCGTGATGAAATCGGGGTATTCTTCATTTTCCAGTTCTTCATTTCCCATGGGGTTCTCTTCCTTTTTGACAATGCGGGGCTTTCACCCGCAGCTCTCAGATGCGCGGCCTAAATTTCTGGCCTAGATGCCCAGTGCGGCGCGCTGCTCAGCGAGGTGGTCCACCCCGTCAACGATCCGCAGCATGTTGATCACATCAATCTCGGTGATCACTTTGCGGCCGATGGTTTCTTTGGAATACTCAACAGACCAGTTCAGCGTGAGCGTTGCCGACTGTCCCGGTGACCAGGTGCCACGATCAGGCTGCAGCAACTTGGCCCGCATGTTGTGAACCACTGCCGTGACCGTGCCGTCCTCGCTCTCGAGTGCGCCGCGCGCGGTGAACTGGATCAGGCGGCCTGGTGCGACACCCCAAAGGGCCAGCACGTCGGCGCTGTAGTTGCGCAAAACTGCCGTGCTGGTCATTTTCTCCTGACCCATATCAATATCAATCGGACCATTCATGCCGCCTGCGCGGTATTCTTCGGCAGCGACAGAGGGACTGGGCGGCGTATAGTCTCCCAGCTCGCCCGCCAGCACCTGAAGCCATCATCTTGATGGACCAAAGGCCAATCATGCACTAACTTTCAAATTGGACCACTCAAGAGGGGCTACTCAAAACGTCTCAAGCGCCTCATAGGTCGCAGCCATCATGTCTAATTTTGTGGCATCATTCATCGGCGCATCGACCAGCCTGGGCAGTCGGCTGCCATAGTCACGCCGCAACACGCGGGTGCCATGGGAGTGGTCAGGATATCACGCACAGACTGGCGCAGGTAAGCCAGCCCCGAGATATTCTTGCCTGTGGATGCGTCAATGCCATGCATGGGCCGATCTTGACCACATGCCAGATCAACAAACCTCTGGCGGATTTTCCGAAAGTTCTGACCAAGCTATGTCGGCTATGCTCGTATTCTGTTGAAAAAATCCGCCACAGCAAAACCACCTTCGAAATTTGGAACGTCGCTCTCACTTTAGGCCCCTTGGTAAACGTTGTTTGCAACTATGTGCGTTAACGGGGGAGTTTTCTAGCAAACCAGCCACTTCAGGCGAAGAGGTGAATTTTTCAACACAATACGCGGGAAGTAAACATTGCGGATGTTCTGGAGCACGAGACAGATTAATGGATCATACTTGTTGAAGCAATCCTCACGGTGTACGTTTGGACTTTTCAAACTTAATGACGAGACCCAATCTTTCTCTAAAAAACGAAATCTCGAGAAGTGAGGTCAGACAATTCGACATTCAGCAGAGTGATCGAGTTTCCATTGCCGACCTCGATCAACACATTTGCTTCGGCTTGGGACAAATGGTTGCCCCGAAGGTCGTGAAAACTTGAAATCCCTGCCACTTCTTCTAGATTGATCCGTTCACCGTTAAGGTGTGTTGAAAAGTCGCGGATTGTATCCTCTCCGAACCGACCAAAAAAAACAAAAATATCTGCTTCAGAGCCACCAGTGAGCCTGTCATTTCCTCTGCCCCCTTCGATTGTGTCTTTTCCTTCACCCCCGAAAATTCTGTCTTCCCCACCATTGCCCCGAAGTTCATCGTTCTGCCCACCCCCGGTTATGGTATCAGAGCCAAAACCACCGAAAACAATATCGTTTCCTAAGTTGCCGAACAATTGGTCATCGCCTCTAAGGCCAATAAGGCTGTCATTCCCCAAGGAACCACGGAGGATGTTGTCCCCGTTGCTCCCTTCCAGGGAATCACTGACTTCAGAACCGACAGCATTTTCTATGCCGATCAGCCTGTCCTGGCCCTCCCATTCATCCTGGAGGGAGCTTCTACGAAAATACCCATCAACAAGCGACAGCTCGGAAACAACATTCTCATAGCCATACAACAATACCCAGTCCTCTCCCGCTCCCCCAGAGAGGATTCCTCCATAGCCCCAAGACGACAGAGTGTCGTTGCCACTGCCGCCATACAAGGTATCGGAACCATAGTTTCCATGTAGTTTGTCATCTCCTGCCCCGCCATAAAGGAGATCATTCCCGTATGACCCGACCAAAAAATCATTTCCGGAGCGCCCGTACAGGCTTGGGGGTTCTTCATTTTGAAATTCACTAAGTCCAGCTCCAATAGAATCATCTTGAGAGGTGCCAATAATTCTCAGTCCATTCGCACTCGATATTCCAAAATGCCGAATATTTTCGTAGTATAACAGCTGCCCACTGGGTGTTTCGAAATAACCTTGATCAAGCCGGATGGTACTGCTGCCCCCTAGTTCGAAATTAATAACCAAGATACTCCCTCTATCTCCCCCATCAATCGTGACTTCAGAATGAAAGAGGTCCTCAAAGGTGAAACGGCCTGATCCGAACCCGCCAACAAGGGAAACGGGATTGTAGGATGAATTGTATGATACATCGAAAAATGCATCCCCACTCATTGGACGACTGGAGAATGGAAGATGTTCCGCAATAGAACTTAAAATAAACTTCTCAAAACTAGCGTAAGGAGCGAGGTTAGACGAATCAGCACTTCGTAGATCAGTCATAAGATTGATCAACCCGTGTGCATCAACTTCTAAGTTCGTGATTGTCTGCATGATTTCTTGATTAAGAACGAAGCGAACCTCTTCAATTCGGCCTCTGAGTTCCCCCTCAGCGCTCAATTCTAGCGTTTCGCCGAAAACTTCCATGCGACTGGATCTGACGAGACTGGGAAACGGGTGATCATCAGTAACTCTAAGATCGAAAACGAACGCGGTGTCTCGCCACCCTATGAAGTAGTCATCCTGATGATCAGATCGATCGCTATCTCGGTGATTTTCAAAAAAACCCCGTGAAGTAATATATTGATAACCTGTGGAGGTAGCCATTAAGTAACCCTAACTGCTCAATGCACCCTAAAGTATTTCCTTGTCACCTTGGGCTAATGTTACCCATCGCCCGAAAACTGGGCCACATGTAAAATTACTTTCGATTTCCGATATATTTCCAGATCTAAATTATGAAAATAGAAGGGGTAAATGATAACTGAGTTTAGTCAGCAGAGAAATCTCAAAGATACCGAACCCCATTTTGGGTTCCCGTTTCCCATACGTCAAGAAATATTTGAGGGCGCCTGATGTTCGCTGTGTGCCGCATTGCTGTCACTCAACATTGGCACAGGAAAGGTCTCTTTTTCAGCGGCGCGCCATGACTCAATGGCTGCCTCAGGCATATTCCGTTGAAAAGCTCACCTCTTCGCCTGGAGGTGATTGAGTGTTAGAAAGCACTCCATCGCCAACCTACTCAGTTGCAAACGACGTTTGCCAAGGGGGGCCATTGCGAGAACGATATTCAAAATTTCGTAGGTGATTTTACTATAGCGAACCTTTCGGCAAAATGGGCTGGGAGCAGTCATCTAGCAAGACCAGCCCAATGGCAGACTATGCCAGCAGGTCCCTATCCGCCCGCAAACACGTCACCAGAGCCTACCGCCACTGCAGACCCGCAATCAACAGGGTCACCGATCCTGCCGATCTGCTTGCCGTTCACAAACACAGTGCTCGAGCCTGCAGCCAGGTTGCCACCATGCGGGGCGCAGGTCGCGCACCCGTGCGGTGCCCAGCTATCGCCCTGCCGGTGCACAGCGATGCCATTCACAAACACATCTGGGCTGCCTGCCGTTGAAGGTCGCACCGGGAAACACCCATGGCCGGTGCAATCGTCACCTTTTCGGGTAACCGCAGGCATCAGTTCAAATCAATCTTGGGACCGACAAGCCGAATTCCGGCCGCACTGATTTCCAGAAACGAAGGGCCAACCTGAATTTTAAAAACCCCATCACTGTTGCTGCAGCCGGGATTGCCCTCACAGAACACGGAGCCAAGGATCACGCCCTGTGCGGTCTCGCCCGATTCAGAAAGAACAGTGACGTTCAGCCAGAAAATCGCGAGAACACTGCCAAAAAGACCGAAAATCTGTTCCGTTCACGCGACAGACACGACAAAAACCGTACAACTCGCTCAAAGGGCTTGATCAGAGCGAAAAAACCAAAGCATACAGGAGGAAGCAATCTACTTGGGGAATGTCGGCTAAACTAATGCCCCCAATAATATTATCAGAATGTAGCCTCCCTGTCTTGATGACTAGATTAACCCGGCAATTCGTTTGACTATCATGTGCCGAAGCTCATAAACCTTGTTTTTTTTGCGGAAATGATCTTTGCTTAATTAGCAGGATTTTTCTTGAGTTTCTTAGCGATAATTGATGTCGCCCCTGCAATTTTCCTATCTATCTATTTTGAATTTTCACGTGAGGGACATGAAATGGCAAAGCTAATTTTATCCAATGGAAACAGAGGCGTTTACGGGTACAACGAGATTGGTAAGTACGAACCGGTCAGGGTTGAAACCAACGCGGCCGGAAACCAGGTCATCACCTATGAATATGATGCAGACACCCATGGTGCCTCAGACGTCCATCCGGCCACTCTGGTTCTGGAAATCGAGGATCTCCTTGCTGATCGTCAATTCAACCTGACCGAAGGAACTGTCGTTTCCCTCAAGTTCCTCAATGAAAGCGGAAACGTTGTGCTCAGGTCATCCGGTCTTTCATTTGATGTCGCTGAGTTAAACCCGGAATCAGAGAGCATTTATCACTTTTATTACAAGATGATCTCTGAGGGCTTCACCTTCATCGGATCAAATAATTCTAGGGCAGATGATGATTGGGATGGTGATGTCATTTCGACAGGCGAGGGCAATGATATTGTTAGAGCCAGAGGCGGAAATGACGTTATCCTCGATGGCGGCGGTCAGGATCGGTACATTGGCGGCGAGGGGTCAGATCGGGTTCACTACAACAACGAAGACGCCGGTATCGTTGCAAATCTAGCCCGCGGCTGGGTCAGGGACGGGGATGGTGTTCGCGACAGATTGATCAGCATCGAGAGGGTGCGCGGTACAGAGTTTCGAGACAAAATGACCGGTGATGATGAAGACAATCAATTCCAGGGACTGGCTGGCAACGACCTGTTGATCGGCGGCGGCGGAGATCGCGACCGGGCAGATTATTCACGCGATGCAAATTACGGTGGCAGCGCAGGCATCGTCGCCAATATGGCGAGGGGCACTGTCGTAGATGGTTTTGGCGATAGAGATCGCATCGAGAGTATCGAAGAGATCCGGGGCACAGACTCAGATGACAAATTTTTCGATAATGGCGGCAGGGATGGCTATATGGGTGCCGGAGGCGATGACCTCTTTGTGTTCAGGGGCGGCAACGACTGGGCTGAGGGAGGTGATGGCGCCGATACATTCAAATTTTCCGGCGCATTTGGCTACGACTGGATCGGTGATTTTGACCAATCCGAGGGCGATCGCATCAAGATAGCTGGTATGTCCAGCATGGACGACGTCGAAATTTCTGAAGATTCCAATGGCAATGCAAGGATTGATTATGGCGACAACACCATTGCACTGAGTGGTGTCGACCAGAACGAAGTCGATGCCAGCTACTTCCTGCTTTGATACTTGTCACATCAAATTAAGAATTTATCGTCTTGGAAAAGGTTCTGTAGTGTCAACGGGGATATGGGATGATCTAATGCTGATGAGGTGACAGGAAATGTGTTCACCCACCTCCTTGCGACCATCAAGCCGTTACGTCCGCCTCCAGCTCGAGCATGAGAAAGCTTGAGGCAAAACCTGAAGGAAAGAGGCTTGATCAGTTTGGAAACATGACCGTGATCAGAGCAAGCGTTGGGCTAAACCTGCCCCCTAGCCCCGAAATCCTGTTTTTGATCTCCTGTGAAATGTCCGATCTACGGCACAGACTCCAAAAGTGGCTAGCCTTGGATTTATAACAACTATAGCATGTAATATGTAGTATTCCACTTGGGAAT
The DNA here is from genome assembly GCA_965641885.1 of Phaeobacter sp. SH40. Classification (GTDB taxonomy): domain Bacteria; phylum Pseudomonadota; class Alphaproteobacteria; order Rhodobacterales; family Rhodobacteraceae; genus Pseudophaeobacter. The sequence goes on from OZ282574.1 coordinate 3,300,828, forward strand.
TGTTTGAAAAAAGGAACTGAATTATGCACCATCGCTTCTTAGTCCTGATCTCTGCTTTCACCACTGCCATGTTGCTCGCGGCGCTCCCCAGTACAGCTGAAGAGTTCAAACGCATTTCGACTGAACAAGATTATCAAAAGCTGGTTGTCGGCAAGCGATGGTATCTTGGTGATGGCTATGTCACTTCCAAACGAAACGGAAAACTGACCGGGTAATTTGGCGGCAAGGCACTGCGAGGGGTTTGGCAATGGCGTGGTGATATGTGGTGCCGCACACTTCAAACGCACTCAAAGAATACCGACTGCCAGGTACTTTCCATCAATGGAAACCAACTGCGTTCCGTCCGCGGTCAGGGCTCCGGTGATACGGTAATCTCCACCTCCCGCTAGCGGCCTTCGCCCAAAGCAGGCGGTCAAAGAGTTGCGCAGAGTGTCAGTAGTCGGATTTGATCCCAAGAGCTTACGTCCCCTGGACAACCATCCCTCTGCGATGTGCGTTGCTGTGCATCTCTAGCTGCCAATCGTCCCTCTCGACTATAGCAAGTTAGACCTGCTGTCTTGACGCGCAGCCCATCAACAGAAGTTCTCTATGGGCTTGTTCTGTTGAAAACTCATGTTGTTTTTAGAACCGACTGCTGATTCAATTCCTTTGTCAGCAATGGAGTTTGATCGCGATGATCGGACCACGTCAGGAAGCACAAACCGCTCTATTCTATGATTTCTCGATTGAGGCTCATGTCCCAAGTGATCATGTATTGCGGGCGATAGATGGAGTGATCGACCTGTCCAGCGTTCGTGTCCATTTGACTGAGTTCTACAGTTCCACTGGTCGTCCTTCGGTTGATCCTGAACTGATGATGCGCATGCTGCTGGTAGGATAACCGTCGCTGCGTTGATCGATGCTGGCCCAACACGCGGCACAAACGACGCTCAGATACCTTCACCTGGCAGCGCACATGATTGATGCAAGCGCGTCGATGCGAAGGGCTCAGAAGTTTCCCGATGCGGCCTCCTTCAAAATCAACTTGTCCAATGTCAGATCAGAAACTCCCCGTCGAAGGCGCTCGTTCTCTTTCTGTAGCCGCTTCAGTTCCTTGAGCTGTTCTGTGCCCATTCCACCGCACTTCTTCTTCCAGCGGTAATAGGTTTGTTCAGTCACACTGATCTGTCTGATCGCATCGATCCGGGGCATGCCTTGCCCCATCAGAACTTCAACCTACCGTAACTTCACGACAATCTCTTCGGGCTTGGGTCTCTTGATCGCCATCTCTGGTCCTCCGCTTTGCCACGGTATTGGTCGAGGTGACGAAGTTTGACACCGCCGCGCAGTAGCTGGCGAATTGGTATTTGTAGAGCAGTTCCATCCGCTCTTTCTTCACCAGCTCTGGCACCAGCTCGTCCCAAACATCGCGCGCCAGATCGTCCAGGAAGTCTGGCGCAGCTGGGATCTCTTTTTGAATATCTCCCTTCATCGGGATGACATTTTGTAGATCCGGCTTGCGTCCTTTCATCCTTCATCCCTCCTTTCAAAGTGGGTTTTTTTCTCCAATTTCCCGATTGCGTAGAAAAAGGTTATCCCGCCGGTTTAGGCTAAGTGGCGTCAGTTTTGAGATACCCCTCCCTATTGGTGGAACACCTCGCGAGCGGTCTTGCGACTGTGGCAGCGATGGCAGAGGCTCTGCCAGTTGCTGCGATCCCAGAACAATTTGCGATCGCCCTTGTGCGGCGTGATGTGATCCACGTCCGTGGCCACCACAACAACGCCCAGCTCATCGCAATCTTTGCAAACCGGGTTGCTGCGCAAGTGAACCAGCCGCGCCGCCTTCCATTTAGGATCTGCATAAAGCAGCCGTGATGCGATCGCTGCAGGCGAGGTCTGCGCTTTATTTCGCCGCGCCTTCGGCTTGGCCTTGCGCGCGGCCTTGTGTTCTTCGCAATGCGACTGCCCAAGCAATTCGATCTCATCGCAGCCTGCAGACACGCAGATCTTTGATCGCGCCACCGGATAACCTCAACTCTGTTTGAAAGCCCACAACGCAAAAACGCCCGCCGGTTTCCCGTGGGCGCATGTGTTGATGATGCAAATCTACTCGCATGCCGATGAGGTAAGCGTCAAGTGGAGATTGGGCGGGAAAGACACGGAGCAAAGCTGCCCCATAGCTGTATGGTCAGATCTAGGAGCTACGCCTGCAGGGGGCGGAAAGCGGTCGTTCGCTGCGCAACGATCGCGAAATGATTTGAGTTGTTATAGCAGACATCAATAGATGGAGGGCACGGCTTCGGGTTCTTTCAGCGCGCTATTTTGACTTCCATGCTGCCAATGCTTGCGAAAATGCATCGGCCAAGGCGCGCACGCGCCGTGGCTGTGCTCTTCCTGGGGGAAACATCATTTGAAGCGGATTGGGAGGTGGTGCAAAATCTTCAAGGAGAGCGATAAGCTTGCCTGACTCTACGTCTCCGATGACATCGAGTTCAGATTTCAGAATGATCCCATGCCCGCTCAGCGCCCATTGCCGCACCAGTGATCCATCGTTCACGGTTTTGTTGCCTCGGACGGTTACGGCTTGCGGTTTCTTGCCTGAGCCGAAGCGCCAGACGTTGTCGAGGGTCGTCCCGAACCGCATGATCAGACAGTTGTGGTGCGCCAGATCGGCGGGCGTTTGTGGCGCGCCATGTTGTGCGATGTAGGATGGCGCGGCGCAAACGATGCGGCGGAAGTGGCCGAGGTTGCGCGTGCGCAGAGTGCTGTCCGTCACGGCACCAAACCGCAGTGCCAGATCGAAGCCTTGCCCGACGATATCGACATACCCATCCGATAGCAGCAACTCGATTGAAATCGCCGGATGCTCGGCCGTAAAGCTCGATATCACGTCCGACACGATGCTACGGCCAATGTCGATCGGCGCACTGACCCGGATTGGGCCAGATAAGGTTTCAGCCCCGTGCCGGATGCGTGTTTCAAGGTCTTCGATTTCACCCAGCACGACCTTGGCCCCGCTGAGGAGCGTCCGGCCTTCGTCCGTCAGGCTGAGGGAACGCGTCGTGCGGTTGAACAGAACCACGCCGTAATGGGCCTCAAGTGCTGCCAACCGTTCAGAAACCGTGGTGGCCGAAAGCCCAACCTCGCGGCCTGCAGCGACGAGACTTCCCTTTTCGGTGATGGTCAAAAACAGTCGTATATTGTCGATCAACATTAAACGGATTTCTCGGATTATTATTTCGAACGATGCCTGTTTATCCGTATATGCCTGCGATGTATATGTTTGTTATCAGAACAGACATTCAAAGGAACAACCCAATGTCCAAGCTTACAATCGTCGCCAGCATCACAGCCAACGCAGACAAAATCGAACTGGTCAAGGCCGAGCTTTTGAAGTTGGTTCCGATCACCCGCGCCGAAGAGGGTTGCATCAATTACGACCTGCATCAGGACAACGAAAACCCTGCGCATTTCACATTTTATGAAAACTGGGAAAGCCGCGAGCTGTGGCAGACGCACATGGGCGCGCCGCACCTTGCAGCCTACATGGCAGCCACTGACGGCGCTGTAGCCGAATTCATCCTGAACGAGATGTCACACATCGGCTGATCGACGCCACTACAACCGGAGACCACATCATGAAAACGATCCACGCCACCCCAGTAGATGTCCAACCAAAGGACGTAAAACGCCCAGTGGCGCGGCTATCGCCATATGATCTGGCTGGAATCCGGAACCACGGCTCGGCGGCATCCTCCGTCGATCTGGCCGGATGGTTACGACGCATCCTTCGCAAATAACCATCCGGCACACCACCACCTTTTCCCGTGACCTTCAAAATCTGGCACCTACGTGGCGGATCACGGGGAAGGATTGCCTCACACTTCCCCGATTTCCGCCCTTAATCCCATTCGCTCCCCTGAAAGGCGTTTCCCATGATACCGACAAAACTGCTCACATCCGCGATTGCATTGTCCTTCGCATTGGCCGCGCAATCATCTGCGGATACCAGCGCTGATCTGACAACCTTCGCTGAAATCAGCGACACGCGCCCCGGCAACATCACAGTCACACCCGACAACCGCGTCATCATCACCCAGCAGCCACTGGATGGTCCGACATTGCGGGTCGTTGAACTCCTCGAAGACGGCACGAAGGTTCCGTTCCCTACGCAGGATTGGGCTGATGGCCCTGAAACTGGCGAAGTTGGTATTGCTGGCTCAATCGGGATCAAATCTGATGCAAACGGGATTGTCTGGATCCTCGATATGGGCGGTGCTGACAGCGCACCGAAACTGGTCGGCTGGGACACGCAGACTGACGCGTTGCACAAGATCATCGAGATCCCGTCCGAGGTGGTGACCCCGATTTCCTTCCTTCAGGACTTCGCCCTCGATGAAGAGCACGGCCAGATCTACATCGCCGACATGACTTTCACTGCACCTGCGGCCGACCTGAAGCCCGCGTTCATTGTGATCGATATTGAAACAGGAGGGGCACGCCGTGTGTTGGAGTCCACGACACGTTTCATGCCCTCTGACGAAGATGTGGTGATCGACGGTAATCTTGTCGGGTTCAAAGATGCGGACGGAAACGCCACCCCGTGGCACCTTCCGATGAACGCCATTTCAATCGATCCGACGTTCGAAAATGTTTACTTTGGCACCATGAATGGCCGCGATATCTGGTCCATCCCAGCCTCTGCCTTAGCGGACGCCTCACAGGACGACACCGCACTGGCTGCGCAGATCACCCGTTATGCTGAGAAAGGCCCGAATGATGGCTTTATCATTGACGGCGAGGGCCGCGTGTTCTCAGGAGATGTTACCCGCAATGCTGTGACCGTGTCCGCACCTGACAGCTTTGAGGTCTTTGCGCAGGATGACAAGTTGCTGCGGTGGGCTGATGGCTTTGCCTTTGCACCGGACGGCACGCTTTATATCGTCGCCAACCAGTTGCACACGCACCCCGCACTGAACATGGGCGAAGATGGCAGCGACCACGCCTATGTCATCCTGACAACCCAGCCGTAATCAAACATCGCGTGACGTCTAACATGGGCGCCGCGTAGCCCCCCTCACATTCGGAGAAGAAATAATGAAAGCGATCGGTTACACCACAAACGGCGCTATTGACCGCGCTGATGCCCTGATCGATCTTGAGATCGATAAACCAACAGCGACAGGCCATGACATTCTGGTCAAGGTCGCCGCCGTTTCGGTCAACCCTGTCGATGTTAAAGTCCGTCAGAACCGCCCCGCAGAAGGAGATGCGCCTGTGATCCTCGGCTGGGACGCCGTGGGCGAGGTTGTTGAGACTGGCGATAAAGTCACCCAGTTCAAGGTCGGTGACAAGGTCTGGTATGCAGGCGCGATCAACCGCACAGGCACCAACGCCGAATACCACCTTGTGGATGCACGCATCGTCGGCCACGCGCCCAAATCGATCGACACGGCTGCGGCAGCGGCTCTGCCACTGACAACACTGACAGCGCAAGAGATGATCTTTGATCGTCTGAACGTCACAAATCCGGTGCCGGGTGCTGCCAATGCCATCGTCATCATCGGCGGCGCGGGCGGCGTTGGCTCCATCGCGATCCAGCTTTTGCGCGAGCAGACCGACCTGACGATCGTCGCCACGGCCTCGCGCCCTGAAACGCAAGATTGGGTGAAAGAGTTGGGCGCGCATCACGTTGTGGACCATTCCAAACCACTGCCGGAACAGATTGCAGCCCTAAACATCGGCGCGCCAGCCTTTGTGTTCTCGACCAACTATTCAGATACTTATGTAACGCAGATCTCTGAATTCATCGCTCCGCAGGGCCGCTTTGGTCTGATCGATGATCCCAAGGGCTTTGACATCATGCCGTTCAAAGGCAAGGCAGTTTCTATCCACTGGGAGCTGATGTTCACTCGGTCTTTGTTCACCACCGACGACATCGCGCGTCAGGGTGAAATCCTTGGTACCGTGGCGGGTCTGATCGACGCGGGCAAGATCCGCTCTACCGCGACAGAGAGCTTCGGGGCCATCAATGCCGAAAACCTCAAACGTGCCCATGCACTGATTGAAAGCGGCAAGGCCAAGGGCAAAATCACATTGGAAGGTTTCTGAAATGCAGGTGCGCAGACTTGATCACGTCAATATCCAAACCACCCAAGTCGAAAAAATGGTGGCTTGGTATCGCGACGTTTTAGGCATGCGCACCGGCCCGCGTCCGGATTTTCCATTTCCGGGCGCGTGGCTTTATGCGGGCGATACGGCCGTGATCCATCTTGTGGGGCAAAGGGGCGACCCTGCGGTTGGCTCCGAAGTGAAGTTGAAGCTCGAACACTTCGCACTGACCGCGACAGACTACGTGGCATTTGAAGAAACTCTAAGCAAAGAGTCCATTCCACATCAACGGTTCGTGTTGGACACGGTCGGGCTTATACAATTCCATCTGCGCGACCCCGATGGCAACCACATCCACATCGATTTCACGGCGGACGAATAGCAGCTTAGATACTGCGCTGGCCACCAACGTCCGCTTGAGGGAAGCTGCACTGCGGCGTGGCGGCCAATCGTCAATGGCTGGTTTGGGCCGTTCGTGTTGATCGCCACCAAGGGCGGAGAGCCGACCTTCGCCGCATCTTGGGCGAATGACCGCGAAGCGCAGTTTGCGGCCGGAGGCAGACAGGCTCTGCCAGGCCGACGGTCGCGTCTGCTTTGGCGTCCAAGCAGTTTGTCTTTTCTGGACCCGGGTCTTCGCAAAAGCCCTAGCAAGCCGACTACCTACCGTCTCCATCCTCACTATCGTCAATGTCAAAGTCCTCTATGCTCTCATCTTCGACTTCTTCGCCATAAGTTAAGTTTTCGAGCGTCGCGGCTTCCAGTAGATCACGGCGTTCCTTGAAGTTCGTGACGTCCTCGTAGTGCGATTCTAGCTCGTCGAGCACGGTGATCTTTTTCCTGTCGGACCGGAGAGCTAACAGATATGCGCCCTCGAGAGCAGGATCAAACGGCAGAGGCTTAATGAGATCGCGGATTAACTGCGCGTTCGGACCGCAGGCTTCGCTTGAAAGGAAATAGGCCATCAGTTCGGCCTGCAGGATGTCCTCGTCTTCGAAATCGAATTTCTTACTCAGAAAAATCTTTGAAGCCTTAGACCGGTAGTCGATCTCATAGGTGTAGATGTTGACAATGCCGCCAATCAGGAGACAGCAGCATGACGCAACAACTCATTGCAGTAGATGCACAGGCCCTTGAAAAGGTTATGGATCGCCTCAAGCACATAGAAAACCTGCTGAGATCCACAACCATTACGCCACCGGCCAAGTGGATCACAGTTGCCGAATCTGCCAAGAGAGTCGGGAAGTCAGAGGCCACGGTGCGCCGCTGGAACAGAGACGGGCAACTGGAGAGGAAGCAGAGGCTGGTCAGAAACCCGGACGCCTAATCCAGGCGCTTGGCGAGCTCCTCTGCACTCTCATTGTAGTAGACCCTCAACTGCCTCAAATCAGTATGACCGACCATTCTCGCCAAGGCCAAAACATCGAGCTTTCTGGAAAGCACTGTGATGGCTGCGTGGCGGGAATCATGAAACGTCAAACCCTCTACCCCGGCCCGATCTCGCAGCTTTCTGAACAGAACGTCCAACTGTCGCGATGACAAGCCGAATACCGGGTCAAGCTTGGGCAAAGCTTCCAGCAGGCTGACCGCCTTAGAAGACAATGGAACCTCTCTGGACCGCCCGTTCTTGGTGTGGGTCAACAGTGCCACCCTTCGTCCAAGGTCCACCCGATCCCACTCAAGACCCGCAATTTCTCCGGCCCGCATGGCGCTTTCCATTGCGAACTTGAACGCATGAAAGGCCCTGGCTGTTACCTTGGACAAATCCTCGCCAGCGCTAAATTGCATTGCTTCGATCTCGGCGGAGGTTGGCAGCCGGTCGCGCGGTTGAGGTTTGGAAGGCTTGCGCACATCACTGAGCGGGTTCACAGCTATCAGCTCCCAATCCCGCCGGGCGACGGTCAGAACCGATGACATGAGCTGCATTTCTCGAATGACGCTCGCGGGTGCGACCTCTTTTAGCCGATTGTCTCGCCACGCAGAGAAGTCCCTAGCAGACAGATCCCCGAGCTGAATCTTGGCAATGGCATCCCGCCCAATCTTTTCAAGCCTTATCGCTTCCCACCGATGGCCTCTCTTTGAGGGGGAGACCTCGCGCGCGTAGCGTTCGAAAACCTCGCCCAGTGTCAGCTTCGCTGCCACCTTATCCCGGTTCAGAACCTCATACTCCACCTGAGCGGCCCAGTCTTTGGCCTCTTGCTTAGTAGGGAATACCTTTGACTTACGGATACCATTGCGGGCAACCTCTGCCCTGTATCCTGAATTGAGCTTACGAATAGACGCCATGAATTACGCACCGTGCGGAAAATACGCGTAAACGAATACACATTCCCGCACATCACGGGTAGTCACTCAGATGAGCAAATCCCGTAACAGTCATATTTTAAAAGGATAAATGTTCAAACCTGTCCGTATCGGTTTGAATGATGGTGCGGTCGAGAAGACTCGAACTTCCACGGGTGTTACCCCACAGCGACCTCAACGCTGCGCGTCTACCAATTCCGCCACGACCGCACTGTCTAGGCTTGGTGAAGGCGTATTAGACGAGCCCACCCAAGATGTGAAGAGGTAAAATCGAAGAATATGGATTTTCACCCCACCCGTTCGTTTTCAGTCAAAATCACCAATCTTTAGCAAGACCCTGAGGAGAGCCTGAGGGGAGAATGAACGCTTCTCCCCTCGTCACACGCAGATCGATGCCCTTATTGGTTTGCAGTCTGCGAGGTGGACAGGAACATGTCGCCTGACATCTGGTCGTAGTAGGCGGGGAACTGTTCGTGATTTACCGACGCTGCCAACTTCTGGACATCCCGACGCACTTGCTTTGCCAAATCATGCAATGACATCCCCTGCTCCTGAAGGCGCGGCAGCAGGGCGCGGGTGAATACCGAGTTTGGATTGCTGTCGTCGTCCGACAGCCGGTCCAGCGCAGTTTGACCGGCCCCCGCAGAGTAGAGAATGAAAGCCCCTTCCGGAGGCTCCATACGCACCAAGCCACGTGAGCCACCTACCGACCGCTTTCCATCTACAGAAAAAGGGTTGTTGCGGCAGGCATCAAGAACCATGATCGTGGTCCGCGCGCCTTTGCGTTGGAAAGTATCCAAAATTCTGCCCGCAGGAATGCTTTCTCCGGTGAGGAAACTCTCATCGCCATAGTTCACCACAGGCACATCTGACGGGAGCAGATAGTTTCGCCCATCCACTTCAATGCCATGCCCGGCGAAATAGAACAAAACTTCGTCGCCTGGCTCGATTTGCCCAGCCAGAGTTGAGACCGCACTGTTGATCTCCCGACGGCTGGCATCATAAAGCGTCAGCACGTCAAAGCCCAAATCATTCAGCGTATCGCTGACGGCCCGGGCATCGTTACGTGCTTTTTGCAGCGACTCGAGGTTCGTATACCCGTCAACGCCAATCACCAGGGCCCGACGTCTGCTCGCAGGCGCGGTATAGACTGGCTGTCGAACGTCAGACTGGAGCGCAGCTGCCGCAGTCTGTTCCTGTGAAAGGGCCGCCATGGTCACACCCTGCTGGGGAGATTGCGGCTGGACGAGCTGCCCTTGCTGGATAGCCTGACCTTGCTGGATAACCTGACCTTGCTGGGTCACCTGGCCTTGGAAAACTTGCCCCTGCTGAACACCCTGCCCCGACACGGCCTGACCCTGGAAAACCTGCCCCTGATAGACTTGGCCCTGGTAGTTTTGCCCTTGGATAGACTGTCCCTGAACAAGCTGACCCTGTGGTGGTTGAGCTTGGTAAACCTGGCCCTGACCGCCCTGCACCTGATACCCGGCCTGCCCCTGCATCACCATCTGTGGCTGTGCGCCGTAGGTTTGCACCGTCACAGGGACTTGCCCTGCATAGGCGCCCTGCCGGGGAATTTGCTGCCCAAACTGCTGCGGAGCACCATAGGTGCCGGTGGTGACCATTGTTGTGGCAGGCACGCCTGCCATCTGCGGAACCTGCTGCTGTGGCACCTGTCTTTGCAGCTGTTCGTTCATATAAATCTTGAGCAAAATCTTCGACCCGTCAGGGTGAGAGTTCGCTTGCTGTGTCGCCTGGAAACCGCTGGCCAGCGCGCGCTGGTGGGCGGAATTCAAAAAACCCAACTCATAATCGGTTAGCTGCCCGGTGGCAGGATAGCCCATGTACCCTTGGTAATGGCTAATTGCCGCCCGCGATTTGCGACCCATTACCCCATCTGGTGTGCCTGCTGGAAAACCAAAATAGTTCAAAGAGGTTTGCGTTGCACGGTTTTGCACGCGCGCGGCAGAGTTAGCATTGCTCCGGGTGGTTGTGCGCTTATTGCGGTTTGCCCCGCTTACAATCGCACCGCCGATAATACCGCCGAGAAGAGCCGCGCCAAGGTTATCAGCAGCCGTAGGCCCGCCAACAGAAGTAAAAATGATGGTTGCAGCCAATGCTGTCTTTAGCGACTTTGAAAACATGCCACTCCCCTTTATGTATACGCAATATGGAATCAGCCTAGCGCAATTTTGCTCATAGGGACGAGTCATTTCGCCAACAATTCAACCTATAGGCCGAATGGCCTCCCTTGCCGACAGGACAGACGATGGTAGAATGGATTACATCAGAGGCTGTCGTGGAATATGAGGCCGCTGTATCCTTTATGGAGAGCCGCGCTGCAGCCATTGCCGCGGGCCAAGCGCCAGAGTGCATCTGGCTACTGGAACACCCGCCGCTGTATACTGCAGGAACCTCTGCCAAGATTGAGGATCTGACGGATCCGGACCGGTTTCCCGTATATCCCTCGAAACGCGGTGGCCAATACACCTACCACGGTCCCGGCCAGCGGGTGATCTATGTCATGCTTGATGTGGGCAAACGTGGCCGCGATGTGCGCCGTTTTGTGCAGGATCTGGAAGCCTGGGTGATCCAGACCCTCACTGAGTTCAACCTCACAGGTCATATCCGTGACGGGCGTGTGGGAGTCTGGGTGGAGCGTCCTGACAAACCACGGCGCGCGGATGGCCTGCTCGCAGAAGACAAGATCGCTGCCATCGGCATTCGCCTGCGCAAGTGGGTGAGCTTTCACGGCATCTCGATCAATGTCGAGCCAGACCTCTCGCACTTCAACGGCATTGTGCCTTGTGGCATTCAAGAGCACGGCGTGACCAGCCTGGTTGATCTTGGATTGCCCATCGCACTGGAAGATGTCGATGTCGCCCTAAAGCGCAGCTTTTCGGCCGTCTTTGAGCAAGCTCCTCTTTGACAAGATACGTTTTTGTACATCTTTGCGGCGGCGTACCCCCGAGAGCCTAGGCCGCCGCCTAAGGATGTGCTCCAAAGCCACGGCACAAATCCCGCCGCCACTTTTACGACAAAGCAAGCTGCGCCCCGGGGCCCTTGTCCGCAGACAATTCCTCAAGGGCGGCAAGGACCAGTTCAGGACCAACATAGAGCAGCACATTCCCCGCGCTGGAGCAGATACGGGTCTGGATCTTTTCCGCCCCGACCAACATGGGATACAGCCCCTCCTGGCGGGTCAAAATCTCCTCGTCGCCACAAAGGTAGATGGTAGAGGTGCCATGTCCGATCATCTGCCGACGCCAGTCTCCGGCTGCCAAAGCCATATCCGCAAGCAACCCGGCGCCACCCTGCTGCATCACCAAAAGATGACTGATGCCCAGCACCGGATCAAGATCCATGGCGTCAATCTGCGCCAGCGCCTTGCTGCCATGCTTCGCCTGCCTACGGACCAATGTCGCCCCCCCCTGCTTCAGCACCGTTCGGGACCAGCTCTTGAGAATGAGTGGCAAAAGAGCTGGCGCGAACCGGGCGCCGAGCGCCAGCCACCGCTGATAGCCTTGCAACGAGCGGTAGTGTCGGGCCTGTTTCAGCGGAGGAGTCGGTGCCACACCAACAATGCCTCCGATCCGCTCCCGCAGCCGCAGCGCAGCTGCGCGGGCAAAGACCGCACCACTCCGATGGCCCAACAAGATTGGCCGCTGCAGGTTCTCCTGCTCAATAAGCGCTTTGATCTGAGCGACAAAAGCATTCAGCTGCTGGTTGGGTTTGGGCGTGGGATGCGAGGTGCCATAGCCCCCGCGCAAAGGGGCGTAGACCCGAAAACCGCAGGTGCGAAGCTGCGGTTGCAACCGTTGAATTCCGGCAATCCCATCCATCATGCCATGCACAAAAATCACCGGCTGGCCGGTCTCGGCTCCCAGGCGGAAACACTGGGTTTCGCAGCCCAGAGCATCGCGAATTTGCAGGCTTGGCGGCAAGCGCGTCCCCGCAGCTATCGCCAGATCGTCAGCGCGTTCCCGCAACAGGAAACCAACAAGCCGGATCATCTCTGCGGCACCGGGCGCCCCCGCCTTGGCTGCAATCTGAGAGAGCATCTGCGGCAGGGCAGGACCGTCCAGCTGCCCCAATAAGAAATCGCGCAAAAAACGGGTTTCCTGATGGTCCAGGCCAAAGGCCTGCGCCACGACCTCATCGGCCTCCGCAGGCCAAACCCCATCAAACACTTCAACCGATACAGCGATAGGCCCCGCCCCGGTGTCCCCATCGTTTCCGACCCAGACGGGCCTGCACAGCAGTTTTTTCGGGGAGGCCAAAGTTTCAAGAACCTGAATGTCTTGCCAGCTAAACGTCTCCGAGGCGATTTGCTTTGCAAAATTTTCCCAGGCCCGCCTACCTGCCGAAGACACCTGAAGCCATGCCAGTGCATCGCCGCCATCCCTGTCGGGGCTTCCGGCTGGAGCCTCCCTCTGATCACAAAAGCGCAACAGCCTGCCCTGAAGGTCGACCAGAAGCCAAAGACCAGGGCGCGCGCCCTCTCCCGCAACCCAATTGCGCGCGGCAGGCTCTGCAAGGGCCGTCACAAGGTTGGGACAGCCAATCCGATGCCATTGCTGCTCCAAAATCTCCAGGGCCCGCGCAAAATGCGCTTGCAGCTCTGGGGCTTCAAAAGCCGGATTAATCCCAGCAGGTAAGCACATTGCGCCTACAAAAGAGTCCGGCCTTTGTTCGGGGATAAATCTGGAAAACAGCTCTGGTCGCAATACCGTTTCATAGATTGCCGCAACAATCTGCTCTTTCGAGGGCAGGATCATCCGCTGCAAGTTTGTCACATCCACCTCATAATCAACAAAAAAATCATTACGCAAATGGAGAGCTCAAACCGAGCCAAATCATCTGGCCGCAACCCTACATATTAGATCCAGCAAAAGTCATAAGGTCATTTGGCAAAAGTGCTGCGAGATAAAACGCCGCTGAGCTCTCAAAAAGCCACAAACACCCAATTCTTACCAATCACTTTAAGAAAGACTCATTTTAGCTTTATAAATACTAGCTATCTGAAAAAATAAATCAACTGTACGCTGCACCCAATATCAAATTGGTTGCAGCGTAACATTTTACAGCCTCGCCGGCATGCCGCCTCCTGTAAATGCGTCAGCGACAGTCACGCAGGTATTATCCCCGCAAAAGGCGACTAGTCAGCGAGTGCAGCGCGAATGCGGCTCGCATGGGCTTCGATAACCTCCCGCTCCGCCATTTGGCCGGGGGGACGAAGCCTGTCGCCGTCATGGCGCGGCAGAACATGAAAGTGCAAATGGAACACTTCCTGCCCGCCTGCGGCCTCGTTGAACTGCTGTAGCGTGACCCCGTCTGCCGAAAAAGCTTTCACCACCGCGTGGCTCAGCTTTTGGACAGTTTGCATCACAGCCGCGAGTTGCTCGGGGCTGGCGTCCAGCACATTGCGACAGGGCGTTTTTGGGATCACCAGCAGATGTCCGTCAGCACGCGGCATGATGTCCATAAAGGCAAGGGTGTCGTCATCTTCATAGACACGTGCCGCAGGGATCTCGCCGCGCAGAAGTTTGCCAAAGATGTTGTCCGGGTCATAGGCCGTCATCAGATGCCCTCCTTATTGCAATGATGTGTCTTGGGTTTTGCGGCTCAGGGCTGCTCTGGTCAAGCCTTCACGTCGCGAGACGAGCAGCGCCAGGCAGAACACAGGGTTCGCGACGGGTAAACGGCGACAGGCCAGCCGCGCCGGGCGCGGCGCAAAGGCCGGTCAAAACGGATGGGCGCAAAGGCAGGGCGGTGGTGCCACCATGCTCGAGGCCAAAACAAACCCGTGGAAACCTTAACAGTTTCACCCCAAAACCGGGAGAACCGGGCAAAACCATGGGAAAAAACAAGTGCCCGCGACAATTAATCTTGATTCAGATCAAACTCCGCCATTGAAGGCCACTACCCGGCACACTAAAACCATCCATGAGTCTATGGCCACCCGGAGTGTTTCCTGGGGCCACAAGTTATGCAACAGGAGGCACCCAAAATGGCAGACGCAGCCATTCTTGGTCACGGCCATGAAGACGAGCGCGGTTTTTTCACCCGCTGGTTCATGAGTACGAACCATAAGGATATCGGCATTCTCTACCTCATCGTTTCGGCGATTGTTGGTTTCATCTCTGTCGCGTTCACCGTTTACATGCGGCTTGAACTGATGGATCCCGGCGTTCAGTACATGTGTGCAGAAGGCGCCCGCTTCTTTGCGGATGCGTCCAGCGCATGTACCCCGAACGGCCATCTGTGGAACGTGTTGATCACGGCGCACGGCATCTTGATGATGTTCTTCGTGGTGATCCCGGCGCTGTTCGGCGGCTTTGGCAACTACTTCATGCCGCTGCAGATCGGTGCACCGGACATGGCCTTCCCGCGGATGAACAACCTCAGCTTCTGGCTCTATGTGGCTGGTACATCGCTGGCGGTAGCTTCGGTCCTGTCGCCTGGCGGCAATGACCAGCTTGGCTCTGGTGTGGGTTGGGTTCTTTACCCGCCGCTGTCGGTCAATGAAGGCGGCTACTCGATGGATCTGGCAATCTTTGCCGTTCACGTGTCGGGTGCCTCGTCCATCCTGGGTGCGATCAACATGATCACCACCTTCCTGAACATGCGTGCCCCCGGCATGACCCTGTTCAAGGTGCCGCTGTTCAGCTGGTCGATCTTTGTCACCTCCTGGCTGATCCTGCTGTCCCTGCCCGTTCTGGCGGGTGCGATCACCATGCTGCTGATGGACCGCAACTTTGGCTTCACCTTCTTTGATCCCGCCGGTGGTGGTGATCCGATCCTGTATCAGCACATCCTGTGGTTCTTTGGGCACCCCGAAGTCTACATCGTGATCTTGCCGGGCTTTGGTATCATCAGCCACGTGATCGCCACCTTCTCGCGCAAGCCGGTCTTTGGCTACCTGCCGATGGTCTGGGCGATTATCGCGATTGGTGTTCTGGGCTTCGTCGTTTGGGCGCACCACATGTACACCGTGGGTATGTCGCTGAACCAGCAGGCCTACTTTATGCTGGCCACCATGGTCATCGCGGTGCCAACGGGCGTTAAGGTGTTCTCGTGGATTGCCACCATGTGGGGCGGGTCGATCTCGTTCAAAGCGCCTATGATGTTTGCCTTTGGCTTCCTCTTCCTGTTCACCGTTGGTGGTGTCACAGGCGTGGTTCTGTCTCAGGCCGCCGTTGATCGCGCCTATCACGACACCTACTACGTGGTTGCGCACTTCCACTACGTGATGTCGCTGGGTGCTGTTTTCGCGATCTTCTCGGGTATCTACTTCTACTTTGGTAAGATGACCGGTCGTCAGTACAACGAGCTGGGTGCCCAGATTCACTTCTGGATGTTCTTCATCGGCGCCAACCTGACCTTCTTCCCACAGCACTTCCTGGGTCGTCAGGGCATGCCGCGTCGTTACATCGACTACCCCGAAGGCTTTGCCTACTGGAACAAGATCTCGTCTTATGGCGCCTTCCTGTCCTTTGCATCCTTCCTGCTGTTCTTTGGTGTGATGATCTACTCGCTGCTGCGCGGTGCGCGTATCACCCAGAACAACTACTGGAATGAATATGCAGACACGCTGGAATGGACCCTGCCCTGCCCACCACCAGAGCACACCTTCGAGATCCTGCCAAAGCAGGAAGAATGGGACAAATCCCACTCTCACTGATCTGAGGTGACAGACAATATGAAAGGCCCCGGAGCATATGCTGCGGGGCCTTTTTTATGCGGGTGTCGCAGGCCACAGATCGCAGGCCACAGATCGCGGGCCTCTGATCTGGGACCGCGATAAATTGCCCGCTTGAAAACCCGTAACCAAAACACATAATTGCCTGAACAGCTCTGCGCGCAGCTGCCCCCGCCAACAAAGACCTGCCCCATGCCCTATTCCTGGATCACCCCACCGCCACCTCTGTCAGACACAGCGGAGCAGACAAACCAGCCGCTATCGCAGCCCCTATCGCAGCCTATGGAACTGCACCTGTGGCCACATCAATCCCTGCCGCCCGAGGGCTATGCCCGCTTCCTTGCAGGGACAGCAGTTTTCATTGCCCTGCCCTTGCTGGCATTTCTGGGGTCCATGGTGCTGTGGGGGCTTTTGCCGTTTCTGGCGCTGGCGCTCTTTGGCATGAAGTGGGCTCTGGACCGCAACCGCCGCGACGCCCAAATCCTTGAGGTACTGACCATCGACACCAACGACGCCCAGCTGGAGCGGCGAGACGCCAGTGGCGCGCGGCAAAGCTGGCAGTGCAATCGCTACTGGACCACGCTGACCCTGCATCCTGTTCAGGGGCCTGTGCCGAGCTACGTCACTCTGCGCGGTGGCGGCCGCGAAGTCGAGATCGGCGCGTTTCTGTCAGAAGACGAGCGCAAAGCCCTTCATAGTGACCTTGCCCGGATCTTTACCGATGCCTAAATTATACCCGCGCCGTGACGGCCGGGTCCGCAACATGTGATTTCTCTGCAGCACTACATCCCTTCCACGGCCTGACATCAGGTCGCGTGGTTTGGGTGGCCCATCCTTCGAAACAGATACGCCACCCAGTATACTGCGTTAGTGTGCAATCATCACATGACGCACTGCCGTATAGTCCTCGAGGGCATACATCGACATGTCTTTGCCATAGCCAGATTGCTTCAACCCGCCATGGGGCATCTCAGTGGTCAGCATGAAATGGGTATTCACCCAGGTGCAGCCATATTGCAGGCGGGACGAGGTATCCATCGCAAGCCCGATGTTGTTGGTCCAGACCGAAGAGGCCAGACCATACTGGCTGTCATTTGCCCAGCCGATGACATCATCCTCGCCGGTAAAGCGGGTGATGGACACAACCGGCCCAAAGACCTCGCGCTGCACGATTTCGTCCTGCTGCAAGGCCCCTGCGATAACCGTTGGCTGGTAGTAAAACCCTGTGCCCTCATGCACGCCGCCACCGGCGGTCACTTCCATGTGCTTTTGCGACGAGGCGCGATGCACAAAGCTGGCGACGCGATCACGCTGGCGCTGGCTGATCAGCGGTGGAATCTCGTTGAGCGTGTCATCGGCATTATCAAAGACAATCGACGAGGCCGCCGCCGAGAGCTCAGCCACCAGGCGGTCATATATCTTGGCACCGGCATAGATCCGGCAGGCGGCTGTGCAGTCCTGCCCGGCATTGTAAAATCCAAAGGCCTTGAGGCCCTCAACCACCCGATCCAGATCAGCATCGTCATAGACAATCACCGGGGCTTTGCCTCCCAACTCCAGATGCGTGCGCTTGACGCTGTTGGCAGCCGCCTTGAGCACCTTCTTACCTGTCGCAATGTCGCCAGTGATCGAGATCATGTCGACGCCGGGGTGGTTGATCAGCGCATTGCCGACACTGGCCCCCTGCCCCACGATCACGTTGACCACGCCTTCGGGCAGAATATCTGCCATGATCTTGGCCAGTTTCAGCGCGGTCAGCGGCGTCTGCTCTGAGGGTTTCAGCACCACAGTGTTGCCCCCCGCCAGAGCCGGAGCCAGCTTCCAGGCCATCATCATCAACGGATAGTTCCAGGGCGCGATCGAGGCGACAACGCCAATCGCATCCCGCCGGATCATCGAGGTGTGACCTTCAAGATATTCGCCTGCCGCCGGGCTGTGCATATTGCGCACGGCTCCTGCAAAATAGCGAAAGCAGTCTGCGACGCCGGGCACTTCTTCATTGCGCACCTCATTAATGGGTTTGCCGCAGTTCAGTGCTTCAAGCTGGGCCAGCTCTTCGAGGTTAGCCTCAATGGCGTCGGCAATGGCCAGCAGCTTGGCGCTTCGGTCCGCCGGTGTTGTGCGCGACCAGGAGGCAAAGGCCCGCCGCGCCGAGGCAACTGCGCGGTCGATCTGCTCAAGGTTGGCCTCGGGCATTTTCAAAATGACCTCACCAGTACGTGGATTGAGAACAGATTCCTCGGCTTCGGTGCCCGCTTCAAATGCGCTGCCGATCAGCATTTTAACTTCCATAATAACTCTCCCAGTTCTTATTTTCCCTGACCGGCCACGGTATCTGTGCCGCGTGTCAGGTAGTAGGCGCCGAGGATCGGCAGGAATGTGACCAGAACCACCACCATGGCGACCACATTGGTCACCGGTCTCTGGCGCGGCCGGACAAGTTCTTCGAGCATCCAGATTGGCAGCGTTTGCTGCTGACCCGCGGTGAAGGTGGTGACAATCACTTCGTCAAAGCTAAGAGCGAAGGCCAGCATCCCCCCCGCCAGCAGGGCCGTGGCGATATTGGGCAGGATCACATGGCGAAAGGTTTGAAAACTGTCCGCCCCTAGATCCATGGATGCCTCGATCAACGACCCCGAGGTACGTCGGAACCGCGCCACCGCATTGTTGTAGACCACGACAACACAGAAGGTCGCGTGCCCCAGAACAATGGTCCAGAAACTGAAGGGGATATCCGCCAGATTGAACGCCGCGCGCAGCGAGATACCCGTCACGATCCCCGGCAGGGCGATCGGCAGGATCACCATCAGGGACACCGCTTCGCGGCCAAAGAACTTTGTCCGGCTGACAGCGGCAGCACAGAGGGTACCAAGCACCAGCGCTATGGCGGTTGAGATCGACGCGACCCGGACCGACAGCGACAGCGCCTGCCAAACATCCGGCCTGTCCCAGGTGACCGCAAACCATTTCAGGGTCAGGCCGGGGGGCGGCCACTGATAGGATTTGTCTTCGGTTGTAAAGGCATAGACAAAGATCAAAAGCAGCGGCAGATGCAAAAAGGCAAGGCCCGCGCCCGCTGCAATTTTCAGCCCAGTAGAAGCACGATCAGAGCGCATCGAAGGCTCCTTTTCTTTTGGCGACCCAAAGGTAGAGCCCCATGATCAGGATGGGCACGACAGCAAAGGCGGCCGCGAGAGGGATATTGCCGGCGGTGCCCTGATAGGCATAGACCGCCTGACCGATAAACCGACGTGATGAGCCAACAATCTGCGGGATGATATAGTCGCCCAGCGTCAGGGAAAACGTGAAGATCGACCCTGCAATCACCCCCGGCAGCGCCAGCGGCAACAACACATAGCGAAAGCTTTGGCCTGGCCGGGCCCCAAGATCGCCCGAGGCCTCGAGCATCGAGGTTGGCACCCGTTCCAGCGAGGCCTGAATCGGCAGCACCATGAAAGGCAGCCAGACATAGAGAAACACCAGAAAGGTGCCGGTCCAGCTGACCGACAGGGAATTGCCGCCAATCACCGGGATCGACAGATAGGCCTCCAGCAGCCAGCTCAGATGCAGCGTCTCAAACAGCCAGTTCAGAATGCCTTCCTTGGCGAGGATCAGCTTCCAGGAATAGACTTTGACCAGATAGCTCGACCAGAGCGGCAGCATCACCCCAAGATAAAAAATCGCCTTCCATTTCCCCTTGGCATAGCGGGCCGCATAGTAGGCGATGGGGAAGCTGATGATCGCCGCCGCAACGGTCACAGCAGCCGCCATCACAACGGTGCGGATGATGATGTCAAAATTGGCCGGGGTGAACAGCTCACCATAGGTTTTCAGGGTGAACTCATAGACGATCATCCCGGAAAATTCATCAATGGAAAAAAAGCTTTGCGCCAGCAGGGCAAAGAGCGAGCCGAGATAGATGATCCCCAGCCATAGCGCAGGCGGGGCCAAAAGCAGCAGGATCGTCAGCCGTGGCTTGCGCCAGAGCGTATCCGAGAGACGGCTCAGCACCCCGTTTTGCGGCCTGTCGACGACAGCATCGCTCATGCCCCCGGCTCCATCAGGTGCAGATCATCCGCATCCCAGGAGAGATGAACCTGATCCCCAATTGCAGGAATCGCCTGCCCCTTGGGCACCAGAGCAATCATCGCGGTGTCCGCCATGGTCACAGACACCCGGGTCGCCGCCCCAATAAAGCTGGTGGCCCGCACCACAGCGGCGTGGCCTTGTCGGCCGATTTTCACCGCTTCCGGACGCAGCGCGGCATGGCTGCGTTTGCCAATGAGCTTTTCTGTCAGCGCCGGTGGCAGCACATTTGAAGAGCCGACAAAATCCGCAACAAACGGCACTTCGGGGCGATAATAGATGTCTTCTGGCTTGCCCACCTGCACGATTTTGCCCTCGTTGAACACGGCCACGCGATCCGCCATCGACAGCGCTTCGCCCTGATCATGGGTCACAAAGACAAAGGTGATCCCCAGCTTGCGCTGCAGCACCTTAAGCTCTTCCTGCATCTGTTCGCGCAGCTTCAGATCAAGCGCCCCAAGAGGCTCATCCAGCAGCAGCACTTTTGGCTTATTGACCAGGGCCCGTGCCAGGGCGACACGCTGGCGCTGGCCGCCAGACAGCTCGGAGGGTTTGCGTTTGCCATAGCCCGGCAAAGCCACCAATTCGAGCGCTTCTTCCGCCGCCCGGTGCCGCTCTGCCTTGGGCATACCGGCGATCATCAAACCATATGCCACATTGTCCAGAACATTGAGATGTGGAAACAGCGCATAGTCTTGAAACACTGTATTCACCTGGCGCCTATAGGGCGGGACACCCTGCGCGGATTGGCCAAAAATAGATATGTCTCCGCTGGTTGGCTGCTCGAACCCGGCGATCAGGCGCAGGCAGGTTGTTTTCCCAGAGCCGGAGGGGCCAAGCATTGCAAAGAATTCTCCTTCGGCAATGTCGATATCAACCTCATCAACCGCGCGAACGGAACCGAAGTGGCGCGAAGCACCAGTAAAGCGGACTGCAGATGTCATGGAATTTCCGTCAATTTGGCCTGCCGCCCGATGAGCGGCAGGCTGTTTGGGTATCAGAGAAGGTTAGCGGCCGCCGATTACACCGATGTAGTCAGACACCCAGCGATAATAGGGGACACAGGTGCCCTGGCTTTCGCATTTTGACACAGGAGTCTGCCAGAATTTGATGCGGGCGAACTCATCCATGCCGTTCTTGGTGCAGCCTTCGGCGGTCTGCATGCCGCGCCCATCGGTACAGGCGGTGGGGACGGCCGGGTTGGCACCAAACCAGACGGAAAGATCCGATTGCAGGTTCGACGACAAGGAGTGCTCCATCCACATGTAGGCACAGTTCGGGTTTTCGGCCTCGGCATGCATCATTGTTGTGTCTGCCCAGCCGGTGGCCCCTTCCTGCGGGATCGTCGAGGCCACTTTGGCGTCATCGCCCTGCAACAGGTTCACCTGGAACGGCCAGGACCCAGAGGCGACCATGCCTTCGTTCTTGAAATCATCAATCTGGATAAAGGCATCATGCCAGTAGCGCGACACCAGCTTGCGCTGGCCGCGCAACAGATCCAATGCGGCGTCATACTGCTCCTGATTAAGCTCATAGGGCGAGGTGATGCCGAGCTCGGGGTTGTGATACATCAGATAGTTGGCGGCATCCGCAATGTGGATCGGGCCATCATAGGCCTGAACCCGGCCTTTGTTGGATTTTCCATCCGCAAGAGTGGTCTCTTCAAACACCACCGACCAGCTTGTCGGTGCCTCTGCAAAGACTTCGGTCGAATACATCAGCACGTTCGGGCCCCACATATAGGGGGTGCCATAGTGAACACCGTCGACGAAATGCCAGGGGGCCTCTTTCAGGCGATCATCCACTGAGGGCCAGCTGGGCACCAGATCGGTATTCACGGGCTGTACGCGTTTACCGGCGATCATCCGCAACGAGGCGTCCCCGGACGCTGTCACCAGATCAAAGCCGCCTTCATTCATCAGCGCCACCATCTCGTCGCTGGTATTGGCCGTCTTGACGTTGACCTTGCAGCTCGTCGCCTCTTCAAATTTGGTGACCCAGTCGAATGCCGCCACGGTTTCGCCGCGCTCGATATAGCCGGGCCAGGCCACGATATTGACCTGGCCTTCGCCGGCGCCAATCTCGGTTATCATTTCTGCCGCCAAGGGCTGGCCGGCAATGACTGCTGTCGCCACGATGGCTGTGCAGGATTTAAAGAAGGACGTCATTTGATTTCTCCCCTGAAGTGGACATGGTCTGGCTCTTTTGGCTCTTTTGATGCCTAAGCATGTGCCGACGGGATTGATTTCGCAAATTCAATAGGGAGAAACATGTTATCTGTTTTTCCGATACCTACGGGCTAACGCTCCCTAACCGATTGATGTCCTTGAGCAATAGCGATGAAATCTTTCGCCGCCGCGCTGAGAGGAGAGCCTTTTCGCCAGGCCATCCCGACCTGCACCGCAGGCAAAGCCCCGGAAACATCGCGTGCTTCGATCCTGTCGCCTTCTAGGGACCAGGGCCGGTAGACCAGATCAGGCAGCAAGGCGATCCCTGCTCCCGTTGCGACCAGACTGCGCACCGCTTCAACGGATCGGGTGCGAAAGGCGATTTTGGGCCTGGTGCCAAGCGCCGACAACAGGGTCATCGCCGCCTCGCCCATCTCATCAATATCCAGCATGATGAGTTGCTCGCCGGTGAGATCATCGACGCTGATACTGTCTTGCTTGATCAGCCTATGCCCAATGGGAAGCCACAACCGATAGGGTGAAACATCCAGAATTTCGACCTGTAGCGCCAATTTGTCATGCAGGTTCGAGATGACCATCACCGCCACATCCAGCTCTCCACCGATGAGAAGATGTTCGAGATATTCGCCGTTGTCCTCAATTGCCGTGACATCGACCTGTGGGTTGGCGCGGCGGTACTTTGCCAGCAGATCGGACAACACATAGCCCGCCATCAAAGAGGTCACGCCAAGATGCAAGGCGCCGGAAATCTCCTGTTCCTTTTGCGACAGCACCCGTCTGGCCCCGGAGACCTCTGCCAGGATAGAGGTCGCGTGGCGTAAAAACTGGTGCCCCTTGTGGGTGATGTTCAGCCCCCGGGAATGGCGCTCAAACAGTTTAACACCAAGGTCTGCTTCGAGAAACTTCACCGCTTCGGTCACTGCCGACTGCGAAATGGCCAGCGTGTGCGCCGCTCTGCTGACAGATCCTTTCTCGGCCACGGCAACAAAATATTGCAGCTGTCGTATCGTAAAAGCCATGAAGAAATCCCCATTATCTGCATATCCGATAGCAACCTATCACCAAAGGCGCACCATTTGGGATGGAAATTTCAGCAGGCAAACAGATCTGGTATTTCATAGGTGCAGAGCTGGGCGATGCCCCCAAACACTCCAGCACGCGGTTAGGCCCCACTGTCGAGGGGATTTGACCATGTGCCGCAAGGCACAGACGCCTTATTGCACCCCAATATTGCACCCCATGCAAATTTGTTGTGCTCCATGCAAAAAAGACCCGCGTTGCGGATCCATTTTAGTTTTGAAACACTGAAAGCTCTGTGTTGCAGGCGGCGAACCTAGCAGCCACCGTCCTTGCAAAGCTCGTCCTTGACCATGGGACCCACTTTGCCAAAATCCATCTGGCCAGTGAATTTTGCCTTTAGGACGCCCATGACTTTGCCCATATCGCGAATCGATGCGGCACCACAGCCGGTCACTGCGGCCTTAACGGCGGCACGAATCTCGTCGTCATCAAGCTGCTTGGGCAGGAACTCTTCGATGATGGCGATTTCTTCCAATTCCCGTTCGGCCAGGTCCAGACGGCTGCCCTCTTCATAGGCGCGGGCGCTTTCGTTGCGCTGCTTGGTCATCTTGCCAAGAATCGCCAGAATGTCTGCATCTCCAATGGTTGCGTCACCATCACCGCCACGCGCAGCGATTTCCTTGTCTTTGATTGCAGCATTGATCAGGCGCAAAGTGCTTAACCGCTGGGCGGCCTTGTCTTTCATCGCCTGTTTCAGAGCCTGGTTGACCAGGGTTCGCGTATCCATACTTTTTATCCATCCAGAGGAAACCGGAACTGGCAGCTTTATCCAATCGAGCGCCCCATTTCAAGCACCCGCCCATTCACCGCGCCTCCGGCAGCGGGCAATGGCTCCCAATCAGGGCCTATTGTGACCTGCCAGCCCTCCTGTTCTTGAGGATTCGCTGCGCGAGCGAGGCTTGACCCCATGCCCAGCGCCCCCTAAAAGCCGATGAATTTCACCCTCAGGAGAGTCTCGTCATGGCCGATACCGCACCGTCCAAGCCAACCGCCTGTTTGGCGCTTGCCGATGGCACCGTCTTTTACGGCACCGGGTTCGGAGCCACCGGTCGCACCGTTGCCGAGCTGTGTTTCAACACCGCCATGACCGGCTACCAGGAAATCATGACGGACCCCTCTTATGCCGGGCAAATCGTGACCTTCACTTTCCCGCATATTGGCAACACCGGCGTCACCCCAGAGGATGACGAGACCGCAAACCCCGTCGCCGCCGGCATGGTGGTAAAATGGGACCCGACCCTGGCCTCCAACTGGCGCGCCCACGAAGAGCTCGCGGCCTGGCTCACCCGGACCGGCCGCATCGCTATCGGTGGCATTGATACCCGTCGCCTGACCCGTGCCATCCGCCAGCAGGGCGTGCCACATGCCGCCCTGGCCCACGATCCCGACGGCAATTTTGACGTCGAGGCGCTGGTGGCCGAGGCACGCGCCTGGTCCGGGCTTGAGGGCATGGATCTGGCCAAAGATGTCACCTGCGCCCAGAGCTATCGCTGGGATGAGATGCGGTGGGCCTGGCCCGAGGGCTACAGCCGTCAGGAAAACCCCGTGCACAAGGTCGTTGCAATCGACTACGGCGCGAAACGTAACATCCTTCGCTGCCTCGCCTCGGCGGGCTGTGACGTCACCGTTTTGCCTGCAACGGCAAGCGCCGAAGAGATCCTCGCCCATAATCCGGATGGCATCTTCCTCTCCAATGGCCCCGGTGACCCTGCTGCGACCGGTGAATATGCTGTGCCAATGATCAAGAGCATTCTGAACGATACGGATCTGCCGGTCTTTGGCATCTGCCTTGGCCACCAAATGCTGGCGCTGGCGCTTGGCGGCAAGACCGTCAAGATGAACCACGGCCACCACGGTGCCAACCACCCGGTCAAGGAAAACGCCACCGGCAAGGTTGAGATCACCTCGATGAACCACGGGTTTGCGGTAGATGCCCAAAGCCTGCCCGAGGGCGTCGAAGAAACCCATGTCTCGCTGTTTGACGGCTCCAACTGCGGCCTTCGCATGACGGGCCGCCCGGTCTATTCTGTGCAACATCACCCAGAGGCCAGCCCCGGTCCACAAGACAGCTTTTACCTGTTTGAGCGTTTTGCCGAGGCCATGGCGACTCGAAAAGCTTCGTAAAGGCCCGGTTAATTCCCAATTAATTCCCGGTCAAAACCGGCTCAGCCCTATTGCGGTTAACACACTGTTAATTAACCCTACTCAACCTCAGATGCGTACTGCATCTGGGGTTTTTGGTTTTGAGTGATCGTATGCGCGGTTTGCATTCTCGTGGGTTTAAGCGTCTTCGCCGTCCATTGTGGATTTCCCACTCAGCAGGGGCGGCAGCTCCGGTCGAGCATAAGGCAGAGATGAAGACACGCAGTGTCAGCTTGATGCATCTTCAGGTCCAGACACGCAGGCTACATGGATTTCAGGACAAACCGGCTGCCGAAGCCCGCCTCCCCGCCATCGATCAACAGATCAAACCACGCCAGGGACGCGACAAATCGGCCCCGCCTGCGACAGACGCGGGGAACACCCCGACCTCTGACACCGGAATCTTTCGGGCCGACAGTCTTGCCCTGCGCGTCGTCGACCTTACCCGGCACAGGCCCAGCGCACCGCTGCTCAACCGCATGCCCGCCAGTTTTTGGCTCCGTCACTGCGCCATTCCCTGGGTGCAGCTTGGCGACACGATCGCCATTGCCTTTGCCGATGCCGAAGAGGCCGAACGTCAGCGTCAGGAGCTCACGGAGTGCTTTGGCCCCTTTATTCCCGTCCTTGCCCCCCGCGAACAGATAGCATCGCATCTTTTGCGCCATTTCAAGACTTCCATGGCCCGCCGTGCCAGCGCCAGCATCTCTCCAGAGCTCAGCTCCAGAACCCTGTTTGAACACTCTGGTCGGCTGAAACAACTGCTGCCCCTCACATCACTCCTGACCATCGCTGTCCTCTATCCGGTTGCAGTCTTTTCGGTGTTTTGCGGGTTGGCAGTGTTTTTGCTGGCTGCCTTTGCCGCACTAAAAGTCTGTGGCACCATCGCCTACCTGGCGCACCAAAAGTCACAAGCACAGCTGCCCGCCCAAAACCCAAGCGGTGCTGATGTACCAAAAATATCGGTCCTGGTCCCGCTCTACAAAGAGGCCGCTATCAGCTCAGCCTTGCTCAAACGTCTGTGTCGTCTGCAATACCCAACGGACCGAATGGAGGTCCTGTTGGTCCTCGAGGAAGGGGATACTGTCACCCGCCATGCCATCGCAGCAGCAACGCTGCCATGCTGGGCGCAGGTGATAGAGGTTCCGGCTTGGGGCGCGTTGAAAACCAAGCCGCGCGCATTGAACTACGCGCTGAATTTCTGCCGGGGCGAAATCATAGGTGTCTGGGATGCCGAAGACGCCCCCGTGCCGGACCAGCTGCAACAGGTCGCCGCCGCCTTTGCCGCTGCCCCCCCTGAGGTCGCCTGCTTTCAGGGCGTGCTGGACTACTATAACCCGCAGGCCAACTGGATTTCCCGCTGTTTCACCCTGGAATATGCCAGCTGGTTTCGCGTTGTTTTGCCAGGCATTGCGAAACTCGGGTTGGTTGTGCCTCTGGGGGGCACCACCATGTTTGTCCGCCGTCAGATACTGGATGATCTGGGGGGCTGGGATTCGCACAATGTCACCGAGGACGCCGACCTTGGTGTGCGCCTGTTCCGGGCCGGGTATCGCACCCAAATGCTCCCCAGCACCACCTTTGAGGAGGCGACCTGCACGCCGCCGGCCTGGACACGGCAACGCTCTCGCTGGCTGAAGGGCTTCATGGCCACCTATCTTGTACATATGCGTCAGCCGGTTCAGCTCCTGCGCGACCTCGGCTTGCGCGCCTTCCTTGGGTTTCAGGTTTTCTTTCTGGGCACGGTAGGGCTGTTCTTACTTGCCCCTTTCCTGTGGAGCTACTGGTTGTTGGCCTTTGGAATGCCTCACCCAAGTGCGGCGCTCTGGTCTGATGCTATGATCACAACTGCCTTCTTCTCGATGATATTCTTTGAAGGTCTGGGCATGTGTATCGCGGTGATTGCCGCCTTCGCGGCCCGGCGACCGCATTTGGCGCCCTGGGCCCTTACCCTGCCGTTCTATTTCCTGATGGGGCCTTTCGCTGTCTACAGGGCCCTGCATGGCCTGCTGTTTCATCCCTTTTTCTGGGACAAGACCAGCCACGGGCTGCACCCTCCGGACGCAGATGCGCAAGCGGCTCAGCAGACACCCCCCTCGGAAGATCCCAGCCCCGCGACAGCGACAGCGACAGCGACAGCGACAGGGGACCAGCAGAAACCAACACAGGAAAAGCCGCCTCAGCAGACCAGCCCGGCGCAGAGCATCCAGGCAGCAACACGCCAGAGGTCCCGTGGCAAAGCATCAGATCACTTCTCAAAGACCGCACAGGGCCTGACACAACGGCTGGGGGCCGCAGAGTAAGCGCGGGCTTCTATCGCCCTTCTATCGCCCTTTATCGCCCCTTGCCGCGCGCGCCGGCGTCCTGTTTCAGCCGTGTCATGAAGGCCACCGAGATATGGTCTTTCAGCGCCTGCCCTGCAGCCTCTTCGTCGCGCGCCTCAATGGCGGCTACGATACGCTTGTGCTCGGCCTGCGCGATTTCGCCCCGCCCCTCAGCCGCCAGCGAAGTGGTGGCCATCAGCGCCATTGAGCGATGCACCAGGTTCAACTGCTGCACCAGATAGCGGTTATGGGAGGCCAAATGGATCTGTTCGTGAAACCGCCGGTTTGCCTTGGCCAGATCAGTTGGCATATCAACCAGCGCATCATCCTCGCGGACCATGTCCTTTAGCACCCGGAGCTCCTCGTCCGTGGCATGACGTGCCGCCAGACTGGCCGCCAGCCCCTCCAGCTCGCGCCGCACCATATAGAGCTCGGCCATCTGGTTGTGATCCAGTGAGGCCACGATCAACGAGCGCCCGTCACGTTCCAACAATGACTGCGTCTCCAGCCGCTGCAGCGCCTCTCGGATCGGCGTACGCGAGACGCCAAACTGCTCAGCAAGATCGCTTTCGACCAGGCGGTCGCCCGGCTTGTACACCCCCACGTCGATCGCTTCCAAGATCAGGGAATAGGCGTCTTTCTGGTTGCTGCGGCTCTGGTTCATCAAATATCCCACTCAAACAGTAGGTCTGCATTCCTACAGGTCACGACGTGGCTTTCAAGCCTTGCGGCCAGAAACCCACCAGAAACGTAAGGAAATTTGTCTCAACCCGAAGGATATGCCGTTGCCAAACGCCGCCAGCCAGCCTACTGGCACCCTATGGTCAAGCAATCCTTCTCACATGTGCGACACTGGGTCTTTGACCTGGACAATACGCTTTACCCCCCTTCGGCACGTCTGTTCGACCAGATCGAAGTCAAGATGACCGACTACGTGATGGACCAGTTGGGCGTTGACCAAAGCGAGGCAGATCGCCTGCGCAGCACCTATTGGCACGATCACGGCACCACGCTGGCCGGGTTGATGCGCGAGCATGACATGGACCCGCTGCCCTATCTTGAGGCCGTGCACGACATTTCGCTCGACCACCTGCAAGACGACCCGGACCTTGCGGCCTGTATCCGGGCCCTGCCTGGCAAACGCATTGTCTACACCAATGGCAGTGCGCCTTATGCCAAACGGGTATTGGCCGCACGCGGGCTCTCGGGGCTGTTTGACGGGATCTACGGCGTCGAAGACGCTGGCTTTCGCCCCAAGCCAGAGCGCGCCGCCTTTGACATGGTGTTTGACAAGGCGGGTGTCCGATCTGAGACCGCCGCCATGTTTGAAGACGATCCGCGCAATCTTTCTGCGCCTCATGCCATGGGGATGCGCACAGTGCATGTGGCCCCCGAAGCGCTTGGCCAGGCCCATGACAGCTCTCACATTCATCACCACACGGATGACCTTGCGGGCTTCCTCGCCAGGATCCTGTAACGCCCGGCGCTCAGGCAGCCTTGGTAGCTTAACGCATTTATGCCGCCGCGCTCTGCTCTGCTGCGGGACACTCTGCCGCAGCCTACTTTGGGATCCGCGCGCAAAAGAGACCTGAAAAATGTATCTTGGCGCCCCTATATCGCAGTGCGCAGCAAGATTAAAAGGATCGCGCATATGGCCCTTGCCTATACCCTCCCCGACCGCCTGCCGCTGTGGCAACGCCTGCTCTTTGCTATCCCGTTTATTGGCCGCATCTCCAAAGAGGTGGCTTATGGCGAGACAGAGAACTTCGTCTATGCTCTGATCACTCTGGTTTGTCTTTGGGGCTGCTCAATCGTGCTGTTTGGCATCCCGGGGCTGTACCTGCCCGCCGTGGCCCTGGTGCCGGTGATGTTCATCCTGCTGATTGCCATCTCGCGCGGATAGCTGGCCAAACCCCGAACCGGCAGCCAAGGACCGGACCATATGTCGCTTGTCATTGCCCTGCGCTCAGGACTATCTGAAGTGAAGACACGAAAGGCAGGGCGATGACAGAGCAGTGTGATATTCTGGTGTCCGGAGGCGGTGTTGCCGGGCTGACGGCGGCGGCAGCCTTTGGCGCGGCAGGGTTTTCGGTGATCTGTGTTGACCCAACGCCGCCGGTGACAGACCGCGATGCAGCGGGCGCCGATTTGCGCACCACCGCGTTTTTGCAGCCCGCGCAGGCGCTGCTGCAGCGCTTTGGGCTGTGGGATGCTCTGGCAGAGCACGCCGCCCCCTTGCAGGTTATGCGGATCGTGGATGCCGGAGGCGAGCACCCCGCGCCGCGCGTCGTCAGGGATTTCAACGCCGCTGATATTTCAGAAAAACCCTTTGGCTGGAACCTGCCGAACTGGTTGCTGCGCCGCGAGATCCTCGCCCGGATCGCCGAGCTGCCCAATGTGGATTTCCGCGCCGGAACAGCCACCAAATCCCTGTTTACCCGCACACAAGAGGCGCGCGTCACCCTGAGCGACGGCAGCAAGATCAGCACAAAGCTGGTTGTCGCCTGCGACGGTCGTGGCTCCTTGATGCGTGAAGCAGCCGACATTCCGATAAAAACAACACGCTACGGCCAAAAAGCGCTGGCCTTTGCGGTGACCCATCCGGTGCCGCATGACAATGTCTCGACCGAAATACACCGCTCTGGCGGCCCCTTCACCCTGGTGCCGCTGCCAGATTATCAGGGCAAGCCCTCGTCGGCGGTGGTCTGGATGGAGCGCGGCCCGCGCGCGCAAGAGTTGCTGGCGCTGGCGCCTGCCGAATTTGAAGCCGAGATGACCCGGCGCAGCTGTGGGCTGTTTGGTGAGCTGTCGCTGGCCTCGCGCCGCAGCATATGGCCAATCATCAGTCAGTCCGCTGCGCGTCTGGATGGTGAGCGCCTCGCCCTGATGGCAGAAGCCGCCCATGTGGTGCCGCCAATTGGCGCCCAGGGGCTCAATATGTCGCTGGGCGATCTGCGGGCTCTGTTGGAGCTGGCCGAGGCCCGTCCCGAGGGCCTGGGGGATGCCATGATGCTGAGCGCCTATCACAAGGCGCGTCACACTGAGATCATGCTGCGACTTAAAGGCATTGATCTGCTCAATCGCACCTCAATGCTTGAGGCGCGCCCCCTGCGGGATCTGCGCGCCATTGGTCTCAACGCGCTCTATTCCATGGCACCTGTGCGCCGCAATCTGATGCAGATGGGGCTTGGGGTGAAATAGGAATTTGGTTTTCCCAACCGGGAAAACCAGTGCCTTCGGCGAAGGTATTTAGGGCAAGATGAAAGGGGCGGCCCGAGAAACCCTCAGGCCAGCCGTTTCAGGCCAGCCCGCCCCAGAGCAGCCCCCCCAGAGCAGCCCGTCTCAGAGCACCTGATCTACAGCCTTCTTCAGGCGCGCGAGCGTCGCCTCGACATCGTAGAGTTTATCGAGACCAAACAATCCCAGGCGGAACGTGCGGAACTCGGCGGGTTCATCACATTGCAGCGGCACACCTGCGGCAATCTGCATGCCCAGCGCGGCAAATTTCTTGCCGTTTTGCACCTCAGGATCCGTGGTATAGCTGACCACAACGCCCGGTGCGCCAAAGCCCTCGGCAGCCACCGAGGTGACGCCTTTTGCAGCCAGCATGGCGCGCACCCCATTGCCCAACTGCCACTGCGCATCCCGCAACCGGTCGAACCCATATTCCTTGGTCTCGAACATAGTATCGCGAAAGGCCCGCAGGGCATCCGTCGGCATGGTGGCGTGATAGGCATGACCGCCGTTCTCATAGGCCTGCATGATGGCACGCCATTGTTTGAGGTTCAGCGCAAAACTGTCGGAGGTGGTCTCTTCCAGCCGCGCAAGGGCGCGCGGTGAGAACATCACCAGCCCGGCAGAGGGCGAAGCACTCCAGCCTTTTTGTGGCGCCGAGATCAGCACATCCACGCCAGTGGCAGCCATATCAACCCAGGCACAGCCAGATGCGATACAGTCGAGCACCATCAGCGCGCCAACCTCATGCGCCGCTGCAGCCATGGCGGTGATGTAGTCATCCGGCAGGATTACCCCGGCGGCTGTCTCCACATGCGGGGCAAAGACAATAGCGGGCTTGTGTTCATGAATCGCCGCGACCACCTCTGCGATCGGCGCGGGGGCAAAGGGCGACTGCGCTTCATTGCCCGCGCGGCGCGCCTTCATTACGGTGGCCGAAGCGGTCAGCCCGCCGGTCTCAAAAATCTGGCTCCAGCGATAGGAGAACCAGCCATTGCGCACCACCAGCGCATTCTCACCACGGGCAAACTGGCGCGCCACGGCCTCCATCGCATAGGTGCCGCCACCGGGCACCAGTGCCACAGCCTCCGCCTTGTAGACCTCTTTCAACATGGCACTGATATCCAGCATCACCGCCTGAAAGTCTTTGGACATGTGATTGAGCGAGCGGTCAGTAAAAACCACCGAGAATTCATCTAGACCCTGCGGGTCCACGGTTTCCAAAAGCGCCATTTCAGCCTCCCAAATTTTGTTCCACAGATAGCTAACGCGCCATCAGCCTGCTGGCAAAGTCTACTTTGGCATACTGGAGCGCGCCTGCCACGACCAGTCGGCAATCGGACAAGGAGCGTTTAAATGCCGCATGCCCAGTATCTAGCCCAATGGTCCGGCACGGCGCTCCTCGGACAACAGCACATTGGCATCGACCGAACCAACACCGGGCAAGAGCATGATGCGGCGACGCAAAACCCGCTCAAAATCAGCAATATCGCGCGCCGTCACCCGCAGCCGGTAGTCATAAAGCCCCAGCACATGTTCCACCGTCTGCACCTCAGGGATGGCGCAGACTGCGCGTTCAAAATCCTCAAGGCTAACCCGGCCTTTGGTACCCAGTTTGACGCCAAGGAACACGGTCACACCAAAGCCAAGCTTTTCGCGGTCCAGCTCCAGTCTGCGCCCGGTGATGATGCCCAGATCCTGCAGCCGCTTGATCCGCCGCCAGGTCGCAGGCTGGCTCAGGCCCAGCTTGCGCCCCAAGGCCCCCGCCGATTGGCTGGCATCGCGCGACAGCGCCTTGAGCAGGCCAAAGTCGATGTCATCCAGATCGCTCATGAGGCCTCACTCATAGCGGCAGGCTTTCGTTGCTCTTGATCCGGGCCACATGCATCAGGGCCTCGATATCAGCGATATGCGGCAGGGTGAGGATGCCGCGGCGATAGATCTGTTGGTAATGCGCCATATCGCGCGCAATCACCGACAGGCGCACATCCACCTGCCCCAGAAAGGTCTGGATCTCCAGCACCTCAGGGATATCGCGGGCCTGGGCGATAAATTCGTCAAAAGCGCGTGGGTTGGTCTTGTCCAGCGTCACCCGCAGCGAGACCTCCACCGTATAGCCAAGGGCGCGCCAGTCGATCATCGCGCGGCTTCCCAGCAGGATGCCCGCCTCGCGCAGCTTGTCCAGCCGCCGGGTCAGACGCGAGGGCGTGAGGCCGAGCGCCTCGGCCAGATCAGGAATCGACTGTTCCGGATCACTTTGCATATGGCGTAATATGCGCCGATCGAGATCATCAAGCATGAAAACGACAATAGATGGCATAACGACGAATGACTACCGCAAAATTTGTGATTTTACTGATGAAACCAGCCGTGCATATCGCGCCGTCTTGCCTATGATGCCTGCAAACGCCAACCAAAAGGATCACTGATATGCGCGTATACTATGACCGCGATTGCGACGTTAACCTGATCAAAGACAAAAAAGTAGCCATCCTGGGCTACGGCAGCCAGGGCCACGCCCATGCGCTGAACCTGCGCGATTCAGGCGCCAAAAACCTCGTTGTGGCGCTGCGCGAAGGTTCTGCCTCTGCCCAAAAAGCCGAAGGCGAAGGCCTGAAGGTTATGGGTATCGCCGAAGCCGCTGCCTGGTGTGACGTGATCATGTTCACCATGCCCGATGAGCTGCAGGCCGAAACCTACAAGAAATACGTGCACGACAACATCAAGCCCGGTTCGGCCATTGCCTTTGCCCACGGCTTGAACGTTCACTTTGGCCTGATCGAGCCCAAAGAAGGCGTCGACGTCATCATGATGGCCCCCAAAGGCCCCGGTCATACCGTACGTGGCGAATACACCAAAGGTGGCGGCGTGCCCTGCCTGGTTGCTGTCGACAAAGACGCCACCGGCAAAGCGCTGGAAATCGGCCTGTCCTATTGCTCCGCAATCGGTGGCGGCCGCTCCGGCATCATCGAGACCAACTTCCGCGAAGAATGCGAAACCGACCTGTTCGGCGAGCAGGCTGTTTTGTGTGGCGGTATCGTCGAGCTGATCCGCATGGGCTTTGAGACCCTGGTAGAAGCCGGCTACGAGCCTGAAATGGCCTATTTCGAGTGCCTGCACGAAACCAAACTGATCGTGGACCTGATCTATGAAGGCGGCATCGCCAACATGGACTACTCGATCTCCAACACAGCCGAATATGGCCAGTACGTTTCCGGCCCGCGCATTTTGCCTTACAACGAGACAAAGGCGAACATGAAGGCTGTTCTGGACGACATTCAGTCCGGCAAATTCGTGCGCGACTTCATGCTCGAAAACGCCGTGGGTCAGCCCACAATCAAGGCGTCTCGCAGGTCCAACGACGAGCACCAGATCGAACAGGTTGGCGGCAAACTGCGCGCCATGATGCCTTGGATCTCGGCTGGCAAAATGGTCGACAAAGAGAAAAACTAAGGCGCCTTTGAAGGCCGGCTTTTAGGGCCGGGCGGAGAAATCCCCGCCACCATAGTTGCTTTGCCGGGCGTTCCAATCTTTGGAGCGCCCGTCTTGTTTTCAGGAGTTTCCAGCTATGTCCACCGCTACGCAAACCGCGCCCCAGACAGGGGGGCAAACTGGAGCCGGAACGGTCAATTGGATCAAATTGATCTTCCTCGGCCTGATCTGGGGCTCCTCCTTCATGGCTGTGACGCTTGCCCTCAAAGGGCTGGGGCCGGTAACCATTGCCGCCACGCGGATTTCGCTGGGGGCGGCCTCGTTGTTGGTGGTTATTTCCGTCATGCGCATTGGCTTGCCCTCTATCCAGACCACGCAGGGCCGTACCGTCTGGCTCTGCGCATTTGGCATGGGGTTCTTTACCAATGCGCTGCCCTTCTCGCTGCTGAGCTGGGGACAAACCTATGTCGCCAGCGGCTTTGCCGGCGTCTGCATGGCCGTTGTGCCGCTGTTTGTGCTGCCTCTGGCGCATTATCTGGTCCCCGGAGAGCGTATGACCCTGCGCCGCTCTTTGGGCTTTTCCATTGGTTTTCTGGGGGTGCTGACCCTGATCGGGTTCAAGGCCTTTGCCTCGGCAGGTAGTGATTTTGAATCCCTGGCGCGCATGGCCTGTCTGGCCGCCGCCCTGTGCTATGCAATCGGATCTATCATCACCCGCCTTTGCCCCGGAGTGAATATGCTGTCTCTTTCGGCAGCGGCCCTCCTGTGTGGTGCACTGATGATCGTGCCCGCGGCCCTGTGGCAAGAGGGCGTGCCTAGCCTGCCTGCGGGGCAATCACTACTGGCTGTGCTCTACCTTGGCCTTGTGCCCACCGCGCTGGCGCAGGTGCTGCTGGTGCAGGTGGCGCGCAGTGCCGGTCCTGGCTTTTTGTCGACGGTGAACTATCAGGTGCCCGTCTGGTCGGTGTTTTTTGGCGCGCTGTTGCTCAACGAAACCCTGCCGCCACAGCTTTTTGCCGCCCTTGCCCTGATCCTTGGAGGCCTGCTGCTCAGCCGGGCTCCGGCCCATCGCCAGCGGCCATGACAGGCAAGGGCCGATCGCAAGGCATCCGAGGATTTGCAGTTGACCTCCCCGCGGCCCCTGCGCCAAGTGCAGCTCTAACAGGGGCACGGATCGCATGCAGGAAAAGATGGGCAAATACTGGCTGATGATTGCCACCCTCGGTCTGGTCTGGGGCGGGACATTCCCCCTGATCAAGCTGACACTGGAGGGCATCACCCCCTTCTGGCTGGCCGCCGGGCGCATTGGCTTTGCCGCAGCCTTGCTCTGCGCGGTCTGGGCCTGGCGCGGCTTCCGGCTGTTTAGGGCCGAAAGAAGCTGGCCTGCCCTTTTGATCATTGGCCTCTTCAGCACCGCCCTGCCCTTTATGCTGATCAATTGGGGGCAGCAGCATGTCTCGGCTGGGTTTACCGGCCTCAGCATGGCGGCGATTCCGCTGATCGTGCTGCCTCTGGCGCATCTGTTCATCCCCGGAGAGCAGATGGTCCTGCGGCGTCTCTTTGGCTTTGTAGTCGGCTTTGTTGGGGTGGCACTGCTGATTGGTGGCAAAGCCTTTGCCCCCAGCAATGCCGAGCTGGAGCTGTTTGGCCGCATTGCCTGCGTCTCGGCAGCAGCCTGCTATGCGGTCAGCTCTATTTTGACCCGCCGCCTGCCGCCGGTAGATCCTGTAGGATTGGCGGCGATTTTGCTGGTGATCGGCACAGTCATCATATTGCCTGTCGCCTGGGCGGTCGAAGGCCCCCCGGTGATGCCGGAGGGGCGCATCCTGGGATTGATCGCTTTGCTCGGGCTGATCCCAACAGCGGCGGCCAATCTGTTGCGGGTGATTGTCGTGCGTGAGGCCGGCCCGACCTTCATGACGCTCACCAACTATCAGGTGCCGGTCTGGGCCGTCGTGCTGGGAGCACTCTTTTTGGGAGAGAGCCTGCCGCCCTCGATGCTCTTGTCCATGATGCTGATCCTGAGCGGGCTATGCATCAGCCAGTGGGGGGCGCTGACACGGCTCTTTGCCTCGGGCAAAAAGCGGCACTAAGCGCAGCTGAAAACCCGCGTCATGCGCCCTGAAAACACCCTGTGAATCTGTTGTCAGCGCGTCGCCTGCCACAGGCGCAACGCCTGGGCGGTCTCGGCGACGTCATGCACCCGCAGCATCTGCACCCCCTTGGCAACCCCCGCCAGGGCCACAGCGATGGATCCGGGGGCGCGTTTGTCGGCCTGAGGCTCCTCACCGATGGTGCCGATGAATTTCTTGCGCGACACCCCCAGCAAAATTGGGCAGCCAAGCCCGTGAAACAGGCTCAACCCCTTTATCAGGGCCAGATTATGCGCCTGCGTTTTGCCAAAGCCAATGCCAGGATCAACCACGATCTGGTCGCGCAAAATGCCCGTCGCCTCTAGCCGGTCAACCCGCTCGGCCAGGAAATCATAGACGTCCAGCAGGACATGATCGTATTTGGGATCGTTCTGCATGGTTTCCGGATCGCCCTGTGAATGCATCACGCAGACCGGCACGCCTGCCTGTGCTGCCAGCGGCGCCAAAGCCGCATCATAGGTAAAGCCCGAGACATCATTGACCAGCTGCGCCCCCGCCTCCAGCGCTTCCATGGCCACGGCCGCTTTGCGGGTGTCGATAGAAATCGGCACCGCCGAGCTGGCGCGAATGGCGGCTATCACGGGTGCGGTGCGCGCCACCTCTTCGTCTTCGGACACAAATACGGCTCCGGGCCGGGTGGATTCGCCACCAATATCAAGGATATCCGCGCCATCCTGTATCATGCGCTGCGCGGCTGCCACTCCGGCCTCAAGCCCGGTATGTCGCCCGCCATCGGAGAAACTATCCGGGGTGACATTCAATATCCCCATGATTTTGGGGCGGGTCATATCAAGGCCAGCAATGGCTGCGCGCCGAAACATCAGCCGGTGGCGTACATCTTCGGGCACCAGTCCCACCGGAACGATCCGCGGTGGTGCCTCGCGGCTGAGCAATTCTACTTCGGAAAACCAGAGCGATCCGCCAGCAAGCGGCAGCGCGCCTTCGGGTCGTGTTTCTCCATGCCGTACCAGTGGCCGGTAATACATCACAGCTGCGTTTGCTCCACATCGACGGCGCGCAACGGGACCTGAGGGCAGGCAGGCAATTCGGCGCCAATGACAATCATTTCACCCGCCTCAAAGGTTGCCGCAAACCATGCGGCCAATGCAACCGATTCAGAGGGCGCAGCCGAGGGGCCATCCACCGCATCCAAGACGATCTTTGAGGGGGCCCAGACGCAGATTTGCCCATTTTTCATGGCCCAGTCGAGTTCTGTCCGGGTGGAGACAACCACGCAGCGATCATCTCTTGCGGCCAGACGCCAGGCATTTTGTTCGATAGAAAGTAAATCAATTCGCCGCTGGGTCATCTTGTGACCGGTTTTTGGCGTCTCCAGCGGATGCGCCCCAACACAGAGAATCAGCGGGCGGCGACGGCAGGCCATCTGATCAACCCAGGCCGTGAAGTTCTCGCTCTCGATCGCGGCATTGGACAGAAACATCAGTCGGGGATGCGGCGGCTCGTCCTCTTCGACCACATGATTCACCTGATCCTTTGAGCGCACGATTTCGACCCCCAGGGCTCCGGGGCCGCGATCCAGCTTTTCGATACGCACAAACACCCGCACCGCCTGCGGCTCAACCAGGATCCGTTCCGCCACACGTTCTGCCAGTGTCTCCAACAGGTTGAGACGTTCCGCCGCGAGCTCATACGCGATGGCTTCGGTCACTTTGTCGTAGGACAGGATCCGGTCCACGTCGTCATCCAGATCAGCCGGCAGCGGCGCCACCTCGACCACCACGTTGAAACAGATGCGCTGAGTGTTGCCACGTTCGGCCTGAAAGGCGCCGATCTCAACCTCAACCATGTGGTCACGTAAAGAGATCCGGTCCAGTGGTCCGGGAGAGGCAGTTGCAACCGAACGTTCCGACGGGTGCTCAAAGGCGAGGCGAACTTCTGAAGACATGGGAGACGGGCCTTTGGCTGGCTGGCGTGGAGGTGGTGGGTCATACTACCCTTGCGGCCTGTGCCTTAACAGGCCCGCATGCGCCAGACTAGGCACCGAAAGCGGCACCCCCTCACGCCTGCCACCACAGCGCACCCTTTTTACATCACTTTACGACCACACCGGACCTTTGAGCTGCCCAGTGATAAAGAGGCCTGGGATAAAGAGGCCCGTGATTGACTGGCCTAATAAAAAACTGGCCCAACGGGTGGCCTGCCTGGTGGCACCTATGCGGCCCGGTTAGAGTGCCGCCACTGATGTCACGTCACTCGCTTGAGGCAATCTGGTAGCGCTCATCGCGATAAAACAGGTGCACGCCAATCCGCATTGTTTTGGTGAAGCTACGGCTCCAGCGCGGACGTACGGCCGTGGTGTGGTAGTAGGTCGCCCCCTGAGTGAGCTGCGGCGCAGCCCCGTCGATCACCAGCTTGGCCACCTTTGCAACCCGGGCATAGGCGCGCTTTTCGTGGATCACCTCTTCGTGGCCGTCACAGGTATAGGTAAACTGGCACTGATACCGCCGCCCGGTGCCCTGATTGATCACGCTGCACAGCGTATCGGGGAACTGAGCGCTCTTCACCCGGTTCATAATCACTTCTGCAACGGCAAACTGACCTTTGACTGTCTCGCCGCGCGCCTCAAAGTAGAGGGCCTCTGCGAGGCACGCGAAGTTTTCATCACCGCTCGCCTTGGGCTGTTCATCCAGCCAGGCCTTGGTAAAGGAAACCCCTTCAGCCGGGGCCTGCTTGGGGCGGGCCTTAAAGCCAAGAAAACCCGAAAACCGCCTATCCGGGACCGTGTTCAGGCTGGACTGTTCACGCTTGAACAATGCGCTGAGGCCGGTTTCGGCTTCGGCCATTTGCCCCGTCATTACTGTCGCAACCACCAAGGCCGCCAAGGTCAGGAATTTCATGTCAGGGATCCTCATTTTTTCCACTTGCGCATGGCCTCCCCAGTCACATGCGATCGCTCCCTTTAAACACATTCCAGCAAAACGTCCAGTTCCTGGAATATGAGGCCGTCATCGCGCCAATGGGAATGATCTGAGACCAGATTGAGCCGAGGCTGGAAGAAACAAATTTTCCTTAGTTCTTTGTGTATGTTGGAGAGGGAACGCCGGTTTTCTCTTCGATCGCGAGCTGCGCTGCGGCCAGACGGACGACGGGTACGCGGAACGGTGAACAAGACACATAATCGAATCCGGCCTCGCGACAAAAGGCAATCGATTCGGGGTTGCCGCCATGCTCACCACAAATCGAAAGCGTGACCTGCGGATTTGCACTGCGGCCGCGCTGCACGCCAAGCTTCAGCAGCTCTCCCACCCCATCAACATCCAGCACATGGAACGGGTCTTCCGGAAAGACGCCCTGCTGCACATAGTTCGACATAAACCGCCCGGCATCATCGCGCGACAATCCATAGGTCATCTGGGTGAGATCATTGGTACCAAAGCTCAGGAACGAGGTTTGCGGCGAGATTTCAGCGGCGCGCAAAGCCGCCCGGGGCGTCTCAACCATAACACCTAAGCGGTAGTCAAAGCTCTCTCCGCGCTCTGAAGCGACGGCTGCAGCCACCGCATCAATGCGCGCCTTGACCAGTTCAACCTCGCGTTTGGCAGAGACCAGCGGGATCATCACTTCGGGCACCACGGGGGCGCCATCTTTGGAGGCCAGCAGAGTGGCCTCAAAAATGGCCCGCGCCTGCATGTCATAGATCTCAGGGACGGTAACGCCGAGGCGCACCCCGCGCAGACCCAGCATGGGGTTGTATTCGTGCATCTCCTCGACCCGGCGCGTCACATCGCTCACCGGAATGCCCAGCGCCTCAGAGAGTTCGCGCTGGCCGGTTCTGGAGGTTGGCAGGAACTCATGCAGGGGCGGGTCAAACAGCCGGATGCAGACCGGCAAGCCTTCCATAATGCGGAACAGTTCCAGGAAATCCTTGCGCTGCATCGGCAACAGGCGAGCCAGAACCGCCGCACGCCCGCTCGAGGTTTCGGCAAAGATCATTTCGCGCATCACCGTGAGGCGTCCGGGATCAAAGAACATATGTTCGGTCCGGCACAAGCCAATGCCCTCAGCATTGAAGTTACGCGCCGTCTGCGCATCCGCTGGCGTGTCGGCATTGGCCCGAATGCCAATATCGCGCGCCTCATCCGCCCAGGTCAGCAGCGCCTGAAAGGCATCGTCCTGTGCCGCTTCCAACATGTCCGGCTCGCCCGCCAGAACCTTACCGCTGCTGCCATCAATGGTGACAATGTCGCCGGCGCGAAAGACCCTCCCGCTGGCCGAGATCAGCAGTTTGTTCTTGGCATCAAATTTCATATCTGACGCGCCGACAATACTAGGCAGTCCAAGCCCGCGGCCAATAACGGCCGCATGGCTGGTCATGCCGCCCCGGCCTGTCAGCACAGCCACGGCCGCATGCATGCCGCGCACATCTTCTGGCGAGGTTTCGCGCCGCACCAGGATGCAGGGTTCGCCGCGCGCGGCACTGGACTGCGCATCCGCCGCAGTAAAGACCAGTTGCCCGGTTGCAGCCCCCGGGCTGGCTGCGATGCCAGAGCCAATCACATCGCGGGTCGCTGTGGGAGAGACCTGGCGGTGCAGCAATTCATTCAGCACATGGGCATCGACCCGCATCACCGCCTCATGTGGGGGAATAATGCCATCTTCCGCCAGCGCCACAGCAATGCGCACAGCAGCCTGAGAAGAGCGCAGCACCCGCACCCCGTCCAGGATATGCAGGTTGCCGTTCTGGATCACAAACTCCACCTGCATCTCTTCGCGCAGACGTTTGCGCATCAGCGCCGCGTCTGCCTTGATGCGGGCAAAGGCCATCGGCGCCAGCTCTTCCAAAGACGGCCCCCGGTGATCGCGTTCCAAAAAGAGCGCCTCTGTACCTGCCCCAAGCGCTTCGCGCCCCTGCGACTGGCTTAGGTAGCGCCCCGTGAGCTGCGGCTTGCCGGTTGTTGAACTGACCAGTTGCAGCACACCCGAGCCGCATTCGCCCTGCCCCAGGCCAGGGATCATCTCCTGGACAACCAGACCCAGCCCGGCATCCGCAGGCGCCCCCTTGGCCTGACGCAACAGGCGCGCCGATGTGCCTTCCCAGGCGCGCGCCATAGAGCGCAGCACAGCCCCCAGCTGCTCCGCCGGGTCTTGCGGGAACACCTCGTCTGTTTCCGCCTCATAGGCCTGCAGAATTTCGCGCAACGCGTCCGGGCCGCCATCTTCCACATCGTCAAACACATCCGGGTCCAGCCGCGCCACATGTACCGCGTAAGACTGCACAAAGCGCAGGTACAGCGAGGCTGCCGCCTCATGCCCCAGGGCCTCTTTCAGCGAAAGATAGCGAATATCGTTCATGCCGATGTTGAGGATCGCACTGGGACCACCCCAATCCGGCACCTCAGAGGAGGGGCGCACGCAGAGCAGGGCATCATCAGAAAACTTCGACAGGATTGCCCGGATATCCGGCAAGGCGCCAGCTGCAATATTCTGCACTGCCTCAAATGAAAGGGCAACGGTACAGGGCACCGGCAGGTCCAGTCGCACAAGGCGTTGCAAACACTTGGCACGTCCACCGTGGCGGGCAGCCTCAATGGGAGCGGTTGGGGTGATCAATGTAGCGAGCGGAGTATCAGGCATGGATTTTCAGCTCCACTTTCTGCGATGCGGCATGATTTCTTTAGCCTGCAGCATAGGCGCCAAGCCCCACTGTGCAAGGGGGCAGGCCCTCGCCCTGCGCTAAAACTTCCAGGCCGCGACTGGAATGCTGCAAGGTCAGATCTCTAAAGGGGGATTTTACAGGGGTGTTTTTGCGCAAGCGCCGGTCATCACAGACTAGCGGCACCGAACTAGTGGCCGAGAAAAGCGACCCAGATCCGCTCCCCACAGGTGACTGCGCACAAAAAAGAGGGCCACAGCTCTTGAATGGCCCTCTTGTAAAGAGTTTCGCGTGGCTGGCAGCCCCAGACAGAAGCCCCCGGGCCTCAGGCCTCGATACGGGTCAGGTCTGCCACCTGACCACAGACCTTGCGGATATGGGACAGCAGGTTCAACCGGTTGCGGCGCACCACTTCCTTCTCCGCATTGACCTGCACCGCCTCAAAGAACGCATCCACCGGCGCCCGCAGGGCCGCCATGCCGCCCATGGCGGCCGCGAAATCCTCGGCCTCGATGGCCGTGGAGATCGCCCCCTCGCTGGCTTCAAGCGCGGCAAACAGTGCTTTTTCGCTCTCATCCTCAGCAAACTTCGCATCGGCGCCGTAGGAATACTCCACCCCGTCTTTTTCCTCGGCCTGGGTCAGGATATTGTTGGCCCGCTTGAAGCCCTGCAAAAGGTTTGTTCCATCCTCAGACACCAGGAAATCCTCCAGCGCACGGGCCCGTTTCACCAGTAGCGTCAGATCATCATTGCCCGCCATCGCGATACAGGCGTCGATCACATCGTGGCGAATACCCTCATCGCGCAAAAACACCTTCAGGCGATCATGGAAAAAGGACAGCAGGTCATTAGACAGATCCGGAACCTTTTCCTCCAGACCAAGGAACGCCGCTGCAGGATTTTCGCCCAGGGTTTCCTTCACCGCGTTAAAGGCCGCGCCAAACACACCGTGATCGGCAATTTCCAACAGCAAAGACGCAACATTCTCTGAGGGCAGCGTTGCATCCAGCGCATCTTCGACCCTAAGCAATTGCCCATCGAAAAACCGATCCAAAGGCAGGCGGGCATCATTTTTCAGAACCAGACGGATCACCCCCAGTGCTGCGCGACGCAGGGCAAAGGGGTCTTTTGATCCGGTGGGCTTTTCATCAATCGCCCAGAACCCGGTCAATGTATCCAGCTTATCAGCCAGCGCCACGGCCACCGAAACCGGCTCTGACGGCACATCATCCGAAGGTCCCAGCGGCGAGTAATGCGCCTCACAGGCATTGGCCACCTCTTGCGGCAGGCCAGCCGCCTCAGCGTAGTACCGCCCCATCAGACCCTGCAATTCCGGGAACTCATAGACCATTTCCGAGCTGAGATCGGCCTTGGCGACCCGGGCTGCCTGCTCTGCCAGATCAGCGTCAGCCCCCACAAAGGGTGCAATCTCGCGGGACAAAGCCGCGATACGGTCAATACGCGCCGCCTGCGTGCCCAGCTTGTTGTGGAAGGTCACATTTGACAGCTGTGCGGTCCAAGCCTCCATGCCGGTCTCGGATTTGGCCACCCGCAGGTCATTCTCCCAAAAGAATTTGGCATCGGCCAAACGGGCCGACAGCACCTTCTGGTTGCCCGCCAGAATGGTCGCGCCATGATCCACCGTCTCGCGGTTAGCAACGGTCACAAAGCCCTCGATGCGGCCCGTCTTAGGGTTCCTGACCGAGAAGAACTTCTGGTGTTCGCGCATACTGGTCTGCAACACCTCTGGTGGCAGCTCCAGAAACTCAGCGTCGATATCGCCCAACAGCACCACCGGCCATTCTACCAGACCGGCGACTTCAGCCAAAAGACCCTTGTCCTCTACCAGCTCCAGCCCGCGGGCAAAGGCCTGATTGCTGGCCTCCTGCCAGATCGCCTGCTGGCGCTCAACAGGATCC
Organism: Phaeobacter sp. SH40; assembly: GCA_965641885.1. Taxonomy (GTDB): domain Bacteria; phylum Pseudomonadota; class Alphaproteobacteria; order Rhodobacterales; family Rhodobacteraceae; genus Pseudophaeobacter. The sequence goes on from OZ282574.1 coordinate 3,345,091, forward strand.
AGCACCACATAGGCGCGCTTCAGCTTGGCGGCGTAGTCTTCAAAACCACTGACGGTGATGTCGCCCGGCGCCATAAAGCGATGGCCCTGCGTGGTGTTTCCAGCCGTTATGCCCTCCAGCTCCAGCGGCACAACCTCAGCGCCGTTCTCGTCGCTCAGCACACAGAGGATCGAATGCAGCGGGCGTACCCAGCGCAGGGTTCCCGCGCCCCAGCGCATGGATTTTGGCCAGGGGAAGTTGCGAATAGTGGCCTCCAGCACTTCGGCAATGATTTCGGCAGCGGGGCGACCGGTTTTTTCTACCACGGCAAAATAGATCGCGCCTTTGGGCGTGTCACGCTCTTCCAGCTGCTCACGGCCAATGCCTGCGCCGCGCAAGAAACCCTCGATGGCCTTGTCCGGCGCGCCCACCTTGGGGCCCTTGCGTTCTTCGCGCAGCGTCGGGCTGGCGGCCAGCAGGCCCTCAAGCGCCAGAGTCAGGCGGCGCGGCGTCGAGAAGGCAGCGGCACCGCTATAGGTGAGCCCCGCCTCTACCAGACCATCGGTCACGCGTTTTTTCAGATCCTCAGCTGCACGCGCCTGCATGCGGGCCGGGATTTCTTCGGAAAACAGTTCTATCAGCAGGTCGGGCATCTGGGATCCTCAGAAGTTCACAATCGCCTGGATGACGATGGCATTGGCGATATCAACAAAGAAGGCGGATACAAGGGGCAGTACCACAAAGGCAATAGGCGAGGGCCCATAGCGTTTGGTAACTGCGGTCATATTTGCAATGGCGGTCGGCGTGGCCCCTAGGGCAAAGCCGCCAAAACCAGCCGCCAGCACAGCGGCGCGGTAGTTGCCGCCCAGCATCGGGAACAGCACGAAAAGCACAAAAGCCACGGCAAACAGGGTTTGCAGCAGCATAATCACCGCCATGGTCAGGCCAAGATCGGCAATGGTCCAGAGCTGCAGGCTCATCAGAGACATGGCAAGAAAGATCCCCAGCGAAAATTCAGACACCAGCGCCAGGACGGGCGTGCGCGTCACCGGTGCTGCCTTGGGCGCAATCAGGCTGCGCAGGTTGGCCAGCACAATCCCGGACACCAGGCAGGGCACAAACAGCGGCAGCTTTAGTCCGGCAACCAGCAGGGCCTGATGCAGCCCATAGCCAAAAATGATAGCCAGATTGAGATAGAGCATCACCCGGATCAGACCCAAATGGTCAATTGTGGTGGTTTCAGCCGCATCATCTGCGACACCAACCGTGTGTTCTTCATCCGGACGGCTCGAGGTCAAAGCATTGCGCTTTATCAAAAAGTGCGCGACTGGCCCGCCAATCAGTGCGGCCAGCACCAGTCCCAGCGTGGCCACAGCCACACCCAGTTCCGACGCGCCGGACAGGCCGGTAGCAGTCGCCACCTCTGGCGCCCAGGCAATCGCCGTGCCATGCCCGCCAATGAGCGCAGCCGAACCAAACAACACGCCTGCCTTTGCCGGGTAGCCAAATGCCAGCGCCCCCGCCACCCCGATGAGGTTCTGGGCGAGAATGGTGGCCAAGGTCAGCAGCAGCAAAATTGCCAGGGGCTTGCCCCCTGCCAACAAATCAGCAAGCCGGGCGTTGAGGCCAATGGCGGCAAAGAAGGTGACCAGAAACAGGTCGCGCCCTTCCATCTCAAAACTGATCTGCAGCCCGGTGGTCTTATAGGCCAGCATCACCAGCACCGCAGCAATCAAGCCGCCTGATACCGGTTCGGGAATGTTGAAACGCCGCAGGATCAGGAGCTTGCTGTTCAGGCGCGCACCCAGCAGGAAAACTGCAAACCCCATGGTCACAGAAATAAATCCAGGAATTATGATCGCGTTTTCCATCAAATCCTACCGTTTCTCCCCTTCAGACAAAGGCGCAGCCCCCATCTACAAACATTCATGACTTTACTGGCTTTGCGGCCGTGGCGGGCACGTTTCCCCTACCACGGTGCCATCATAGGCCTTTTCGCCGCAGGCGTTCAGCTCGTGCCAGGCAAAGCCCTGGCCCTGATCCGTCACCGCCACGATGCGGTCCACCCCGTAAAAAATGTTCTTCACCGACACAAAAGCGACTGCCCGGCCCTCGTGCAAGGCGTCGCCCAGCGCCTGTGCATCAAAGCAGTCAAACCAGCCCGGCGCATTGCGCGGGTCTTTTTGCTCTGAGACCTGAAACAGCTGTGCCAACTCCTGCGGGCGCAGTTTGGTGGTGAAACAGGCGCGATAGCGAATAGGCGAGCTGTCAGCGTCGATGGCCTGGAAATCCGCATAGGCGATGGGCTTTGGGGTATCCCCTCCCAACGGCAGCAGCACCACGTCCTCGCCCGGGGTCAGCGCGACCTCGTCGTAATAGCCATAGACCTGCAGATAATACATGCCAGCGCCTGCAGCCAGAGCCGACCCCAGCAAAAGCACCGTGAGAAATTTACCCAGCATTGGCATAAGCCCTTTGTTGTCTAACCCGCAAACTTAACTGTCGGGTTGTTTGCCCCACAGAAACACTGTCGGGCCCGATCTCTATTTTTGATGCGCCGCGCCGCAGCCGCCTAGGCCGCAAAGCCACCCGCTGTGGTCTGCACAAAGGCATCGGCGCAGTGTTTGGACAGCGTGCGCACGCGGCCAATATAGGCCTGGCGTTCCGTCACCGAGATCACGCCCCGTGCATCCAGCAGGTTAAAGATATGGCTGGCCTTGATGCATTGATCATAGGCCGGATGCACCATGATGATGCGTTTGCCTGTCTTGGGGTCGTCATGCGCCTGCGCCAAAATCATCGCGCATTCCGCCTCGGCCTCTTCAAAATGACGCAGCAAAACCTCGGTATTGGCAGTGTCAAAGTTCCAGCGGGCGTATTCTTCTTCGGTCTGCTTGAAGACATCGCCATAGGTCAGCGGAATCGGTGCATCCGGGTCATTGAAGGGCATGTCCATCACGTGATCCACCCCGAGCACATACATCGCCAGACGTTCCAGACCATAGGTCAGCTCGCCCGAAACCGGGTGGCAGTCATGGCCGCCGACCTGCTGAAAATACGTGAACTGGCTGACTTCCATACCGTCGCACCAGACCTCCCAGCCCAGCCCCCAGGCGCCCAGCGTCGGGCTTTCCCAGTCGTCTTCGACAAAGCGGATGTCGTGCATCTCCATATCGACGCCAATGGCCTCAAGGCTGCCAAGATAAAGCTCTTGCAGATTGGGCGGGCTGGGTTTGATCAGCGCCTGAAACTGGTAGTAGTGCTGCAGCCGGTTGGGGTTTTCGCCGTAACGGCCATCGGTCGGGCGGCGCGAAGGCTGCACATAGGCCGCGGCCCAGGGCTTGCTGCCCAGCGAGCGCAGGGTGGTCGCCGGGTGAAAGGTTCCTGCCCCCACTTCCATGTCATAGGGTTGCATGATGGCGCAGCCTTTGGCCGCCCAATAGGCCTGCAACCGCAGAATGATCTCCTGAAAAGAGCGCGGTGCGGTTCTGGCTTCGCCAGGTGTCATCCCGTTAGTCTGGGTGGTGGTCTGGGTCATGTCCAAGTCCCTCGTATAGGCCAAAGTGCGGCAGCAAATGCGGCTTCTACCTATGCAAGCCCCCCGGCAGGGTCAACGGCTAGAAGCACGCAACAGGCTGGAGATACACTCTCGGACCCGCCTTAACCACGCCTCAACCACGTCTCAACCAGATCTCGACCAGAGGCTCCGCCCGATTTTCACGCAGATTCGACCATTTTCATCGGTTTGCAGCCTCAGGTCGGGAATTCCCCCTCCTAAGGGGCGTTCCCTTTGCCGCTGCAAAATGCTTATCTGCGCGGCATTAATACAGTCTACCGGGATAGGGTCCTGATAATGAGAAAATTGATTGCCGCATTGGTTCTGTCGCTCAATGCGCTTGCCTTTGTTTTGACCGAGCCTGCGCAAGCGCAGCAAAACCTGCAGGAGACCGTCTGGATTCAGGTGGCGGCACGCTCCTCTCTGGCCGAGGCGCAGCAAGAGGCGCAAAATGTTGCATCCATTCTGCCAGACGTGGCCGGCTTTTCGCTGGGTGGTGGCTGGTATGGGATCCTGATTGGCCCCTACAGTCGCGAAGACGCCAACCGGGTGCTGCAGGTTTACCGCAGCGAAGGCCAGATCCCGCGCGACAGTTTCATCGCCTTCCCAGCCAATCTGCGGGCCCAGTTCTATCCCCTGGGCACAGATGCGGCGCAGGCCCTGGCGCCAAATCCCGTACAGACCCCTGCGGCAGTCCCGGAGCCCGGCGAAACTGTCGCCGAGACCCCAGCTGTCGAAGTGCCAGTTCTCGAAGCTCCAGTTGCCGAAGCTCAGGTTATCACGCCGACATCCCCCCAAGCCCCCATCGTGGTGGCCGAGGTTGATAGCACCCTGCCCGACGAGACCCCCGCTCAGGCCCGCCGCAGCGAACAGCTGCTTAGCCGCGATGAGCGCAAAGAATTGCAAATCGCGCTGCGCGCTGCCGGCTTTTACAACTCTGCAATCGACGGGGCGTTTGGCCGCGGCACCCGGGGCTCGATGTCCGACTGGCAGCTGTCCAAAGGCTATGACGCAACCGGCGTCCTCACCACCGCGCAGCGCAAAACACTGCTCGACGACTATAATGCACCGCTGATCTCGGTTGGCATGCGCCGCATCAGCGACTCCCAAGCGGGCATCGCGCTTGAGCTTCCCACCACGGAGGTTTCCTTTGCCAACTATGAGCCGCCCTTTGCGCATTATAACAGCGCAGGTGGTCTTGGCGTGCGGGTACTGCTGATCAGCCAGCGCGGCGACAAGAACACGCTGTATGGCCTGTATGACATCATGCAGACGCTTGAAATCGTGCCGCTGGATGGCCCGCGTGAGCGGTCTGGCAACAGCTTTACCCTTGAAGGACGCAATGCCAAGGTCACCTCTTTCACCCAGGCCAGCCTGAACAATGGTGAAATCAAAGGCTTCACCCTGATCTGGCCCGCTGGTGACGAGGCCCGCCGGGCCCGGGTACTGGCGGCAATGCAGGAGAGCTTTGAGCGGCTGGACGGGGTTCTGGACGATGCCGCAGGAGCAGATATCCTGCAGGATATCGACCTGCTGTCCGGTCTGGAAATCCGCAAGCCAAAAATGTCGCGCTCTGGCTTCTTTGTCACAGCGGACGGCATGGTCGTAACCACCTCGGATGTGGTGCAAAACTGTACCCGGATCACCCTGGACCACGGCTACCCCGCGGACATCCTGGCCAATGACGCCCAAACCGGGATGGCCATTCTGCGTCCAACCAACAGCCTCGCCCCCATGGCGGTGGCCCAACTCAGCGCCCAAACCCCACGCCTGCAGTCCGAGATCGCGGTTTCTGGCTTTTCCTATGAGGGCGTTCTTGGCGCGCCAAGCCTGACATGGGGCAAACTGGCCGACGTCAAAAGCCTTGATGGCAACGTCGATATTGCCCGTCTGACCCTCACCGCTCAGCCCGGTGATGCGGGCGGCCCTGTGCTCGACACCTCAGGTACGGTTCTGGGCATGTTGCTGCCAGCTGAGATTGAAGGGCGCCAATTGCCCGCCGATGTCAGCTTTGCGGTGAATGCCGCCGCAATCCGCAGCGCCATGGATGTTCTGGGTCATGCCGCCCAGACACAGCCCACAACCGGCACCCTGCCCAATCGGGTGCTGCCCAATCAGGCACTGGTCAATCATGCCACCGGCATGACCGTGCTGGTCAGCTGCTGGGAGTAAAGGCGCGGCCCTTTTATCAAGCAGGGCGCTGTCACCAGCACGAAACCAGATGTGGACCTAAAAAAGACGCCGGTGGAAAGATCCACCGGCGTCTTTTTATTGCAGAGCCTGGTCGTATTACAGCGCCTGATTTCGCCGCTGTCCGCGCCGCCAAATCAAACGCGTTAGTAGGCGTGGATACGGCCGTCCCAGGTGTGGAAACAGCCGGTGGTTTCCAGTGTCAGAGCGTCGAATTCGTGGATCAGACCACTGGCGGAGTCTTCGACGTTGATATCGCCATCTTCGCCGCCCATGTCCGTACGCACCCAGCCTGGGTGATAAATCCCCACCGCGATGCCCTCGGGGCGCAGATCGGTGGACAAATTGCGGCCGAAATTCAACACAGCCGCCTTTGAGGCGCGGTAGGCGTAGCTGCCGCCCGGCGCGCGGGCATGGCTGGCCATCTGCGAGGAAATAATCGCAATCTTGGCGTTCTTGGCCAGTCGCAGATTTGGCAGCAGGGCCTGCACCGTCAGAAAGACCCCCGTGACATTGGCCGCCAGACTCTGGCTCCAGATCTCTGCGGTATAGTCGTTGAGCGCCATGCCCTTATCGAGGTAAACCCCGGCGTTGCAGACAAGAAGATCAATGGGACGGCTGCCCAATTGCGCAGCAAAGCGCGCCTGTTGTTTTGCATCCGTCACATCCAGCGGCACGCCGGAAGACGGATCGCGTGACGTCCCTGTGACGTCATGCCCATTGTTGCTCAGCTGTGACGCCATTTCGCGGCCAATTCCGCGAGAGGCGCCGGTAATCACTACATGCATATGGTCTTGCCTTTATCTAATTGGTCTTTCGATTACGCCCAAAGGGCAGTGGCAAAACCGGAATACCATCTTCAATAAGGGCCTTGGCCTCTTCCGGTTTGGCCTCGCCGTAAATGGCGCGCTCAGGTGCATCGCCAAGATGCATCGCCCGTGCCTCACTGGCAAAATCATTGCCAACATAGTCAGAATTCGCCTCAACCTTGCGGCGCAGCTCTCCCAGCATCTTTTGCATCTCTGCCGCCTCTGGGCTGGCTGGCAGGCTCAGCGCGCCGGACCCCGCCGCCGGAGGGGCCTCAGACGCCTCGACCTGCCCAGTACGTGCCGCCGCTGGGGCGTCGTCCTGATCACCGGGGGCTGCGCCTGCAGTCCTTTCTGGCTCACCGATGGCTGAAACCGCCTTGCGCCCCGTGCGCACCCGCGGCGCCATGATCGCCTTTTCCACCCTGGAGCTGCCGCAATAGGAACAGGCCAACAGCCCCGCCGCCGCCAGTTTTTCAAAGGCGGTGGCAGACTGGAACCAGCTGTCAAAGCTATGGCCTTCGGCACATTTAAGGCGGTAATTTATCATTCACTCACTCATAACAGGATTTGCTGATTAGAGCGGCAACAATTGCAAAATCAAGAGTGGAAATATGCCGCAGCAAATCAGTTGCGGTTTTCCGGTCTCGGTTTCACCAACCGCAGGATGTATTTTGAAACCCGACCTGGCGAGCCAAATGGAATTCCGGGCTAGCGCCCGACTGTTTCTCAGGGCGCAGGGGGAAGCCGATTGACAAAACTCTCAAGGATCACCGCCTCAGGCTGATCAGCCTCAACCGCCAGTCTGCGCAAGCCAAAATGCACCAGGGCGACCTTGTGGTAATACCCCGAATAGACGTAGTTCGCCGTCGCCCCCGCTGCAGCCCCCAGGATCGGCACCGATTGCGCTGCCAGCTTGTGCCCCAGCGCCGTTGCCAGACGGGGGGCCACCGTATTGATCACCTGATTGAGCGCCTGATTAAGCGCCGGGCCCGACATGCTCAGCCGTAGGGAGACAAAAGCGGTCTCGGCCCCGTCGTCCCGCGCCAAAGGCCCGGCCGAAGCAAATACCCGCAGGCAGTCGAACATGACGCTTTGCGCATTGGGATCAAACCCTTCGGCGGCAGCAGCATCCTGAATCGTGCGCAGCAAAAAGGCCGTTGTGGCCGGCAGCTCAACCAGTGCGCCCGGCAGTCCGGCGGCACCACCAACCGCTCCCATGGCGGTGCTGACCAGGCGATTCACCTTTGGCGACTGCCCCGGCACCACCCGGCGGGACTGTCGCGCCGCCTGCATTGCCAGGTGCAGCGCCTGGCTGGTGCCCAGAGTCAACTGGCCGCGCAATGCAGTCGGCAGGCGATCAAGCAGGTTTTCAACCTGCCCGCCCAGCGCATTAAGCAAATTGACACCAAGACCGCTGGCCAACTGATACCGCAGGGCCAGGGCATCCAGCTCAGCCTCCACCTCTGCGACCGACAGACAGCGTTTCTCGGTCAAAATTTCACCCATGGCTCAAGCCTCCTTCTCTAGAGATAGGTGGCCTGCGCATGGCGCGTTTCAAGGTATGCGAGAGGAAAGAGCCTCGCCCTGCCAGCGCGTCACCCGCCCCGTGACGCCTTTCCAGGCTGACGCATCCTGCATCAGGCCCAGAACCCGGTCCGGGTTGGTAGGGGGCGGCATCTCCACGCCCGAAAGCCGTTCAAACCCAAAGCGTTTATAGTAGGGCGCATCGCCCACCAGCATCACCCGATGCCAGCCGTTTTCAGCCGCCTGCGCCAGACTGTCACGAATAAGAGACCCTCCCAGCCCCTCACCCTGATGGGTCGGATGCACCGCCACCGGCCCCAACAGCAATGCTGTTACCCCGCAGTCAGCATCCTCAGGGGAGAAAGGCTCAATCCTGACAGGCCAGAACCGGATAGCCCCAGCCAGAATTCCCAGCTCATCGCGCGCCACCTGGCTGAGACCCTGCACCGGTGGCACATCATCGCGCAGCCGGTATGACGACAGCGCCTCGCGGCCCGGGGCAAAGCACAGATCATAGAGCCCCTCGACCTCCCAACGGTCTTCGGGCCGTTCTGCCATTAATTCGATCACGCCACTCGCCCTCCGCGCCTGTCCCCTTCTTCTCAGGGGGCTGGAAATCGCCCTAGCACGGGCGTAAGTCTGGGGCAAACAATTGGAGACGCGCCATGTTCTATCGCCCCGAAGACGGCCACGGGTTGCCGCATAACCCCTTTAACGCCCTGATCACACCGCGCCCGATCGGCTGGATTTCCTCACGCGCAGCCGATGGCAGCAACAATTTGGCGCCCTATTCGTTTTTCAATGGCGTGGCCTATACCCCGCCGCAGGTGATGTTTGCCTCCACCGGCAGCAAAGACGATCAATCCGGCACCAAAGACAGCCTCGCCAATATTGAAGAGACCGGCGTCTTTTGCGTCAATATCGTCGCCTTTGAGATGCGGGACGCAATGAATGCCAGCTCTGAGCTGCTGCCAAAAGAGGTGGACGAGTTTGACCACGCAGGCCTGACACCCGTGGAATGCGACACCATCAATTGCGCCCGCATTGACGGCGCACCCGCAGCACTGGAATGCAAGCTCACCCAGATCGTCACCCTGCCCGGCGCCGCCAACCGCGTGGCCTTTGGCGAGGTGACCGGCATTCATTTGCGCGACGACTGCCTGCGCGACGGGATATTTGATGTCACAACCTTCCAGCCTCTGGCCCGCATGGGGTATCGCGACTACACTGTGGTACGCGATGTCTTCTCGCTGGCCCGTCCCGACGATTGAGGCCCGCGCATGCCCCTGCCAAATCCTGCCTTGCGCAACCCGATACAGCTGCCAAACGGCGAGGCCCATAGTGGCACAGTCATGTTGGCCCAGGCTATAAATCATCCGAATTTTCAAATCGGAGACTATACCTATGCCTCTGATTTTGCGCCACCTCAGGACTGGTCCAGTCATCTCGCCCCCTACCTGTTTGCCGGTGCGCGCGAACGGCTGGTGATCGGCCGGTTTTGCCAGATCGCCCATGGGGTGCGCTTTATCACCTCTTCCGCCAATCACGCTCAGGAGGGCCTCAGCTGCTATCCGTTTCCGGTGTTTGACCCGACCCAGATGGCAGATTTTCAGCCCGACACCCGTGACACGCGCATTGGGCATGATGTCTGGATCGGCTACGGCGCCCTGATCCTGCCAGGGGCCCGCATTGGCGACGGCGCGATTATTGGCGCAGGTGCTGTGGTGCGCGGCAGCGTGCCGCCCTACGCGGTGGTCACCGGCAATCCCGGCGCGGTGCAGCGGTTTCGCTTTTCCAAATCACAAATCTCGCGGCTGTTGACCCTGAAATGGTGGCATTGGCCGCAAGACCTTATCGCCCAGGCTGAACCCGCGCTGCTGTCTGGCGACCTCGATATGCTGGAAAGCCTGGCGCCAGACTGACCGCCCGACTGACTGCGTGCATCAAAACCGGGCAGCGCGCCATTTGCTCAGGCCAGCACCTCTGTGGCTGCGCCCTAAAACAAAACAGCCGCGCCCCGTCAGGGGCGCGACCGCTTAACAACAGTTCGATCTGATGTGGTGTAATCTGGTGTGGTCAGTGCCCGCCCAGAATGCCGGTCTTTACCGAATAATCCGTAGCAACCTGGTATTCCGGGTCATCATCGCTGTCGATCATCAGATGGCCCGCCTTGGTCAAAAGCTCATGGCAGTCACGGCTAAGGTGACGCAGCATCAGGGTCTTGCCCGCGGCCTCATACCGTCCGGCAATAGCTTCGATCGCCTGCAAGGCGGATTGGTCCACCACCCGGCTGCGCTCAAACTCTACAATCACTTTATCGGGGTCGTTTTCGACATCGAACAGCTCAATGAACCCATCGGTAGAGCCAAAAAACAGCGGCCCCTGGATCTCATAGACCTTGGCGCCCTCTTCACTGTCGGACTCGCGGATGACCGCATGAATGCGGCGTGCATTGCTCCAGGCGTAGGCCAGCGCTGATACGATCACACCCACAACAACCGCGATGGCCAGATCGCTCATCACCGTCACGACGGTCACCAGAACAATCACAAAGGCATCCATCATCGGCACCTTGGTCATGATTTTCAGGCTGTTCCAGGCAAAGGTGCCGATCACAACCATGAACATCACCCCAACCAGCGCCGCCAGCGGGATCTGCTCAATCAGGGGCGAGGCCACGACGATAAAGGCCAGCAGGCAGAGCGCCGCCACGATTCCGGCAATCCGGGTCCGGCCGCCTGATTTCACGTTGATCATCGACTGACCAATCATGGCGCAGCCCCCCATGCCCCCAAAGAAGCCGGTGATCACATTGGCAGTGCCCTGTGCGATACATTCCTGGCTGGCGCCACCGCGCTTACCGGTGATTTCACCCACCAGGTTCAGCGTCAGCAGGCTCTCGATCAGGCCGATGGCGGCGAGAATGACAGCGTAGGGCAGAATAATTTTCAGCGTTTCCAGATTGAAAGGCGCCAGAGCATCACCATAGATGCCGAGCCCTGACCCAAAGGGGTTATGAATCGAAGGCAAAGCCCCCTTGATCGACGCCATATCGCCAACCCGCGGCACATCCAGGCCAAAGAGGATGACAATCCCGGCGACAATGCCAATCCCGGCCAGCGGTGCTGGAATGATCGAAGTGATCTTGGGTGTGCCCCAGATAATAACCATGGTCAGACCCACCAGCCCCAGCATCAGTATCATCGGCAGGCCCGACAGCCACTCAGCCCCGCCGGTGCCCGGCACTTTGAACTGGGTCATCTGCGCCAGAAAAATCACAATCGCGAGGCCGTTCACAAAGCCCAGCATCACCGGGTGCGGCACCAGACGAATGAACTTGCCCCAGTGCATGATGCCTGCGATCAGCTGCAAAACACCCATCAGAACCACGGTGGCAAAGAGATATTCCACGCCATGTTGCGCAACCAATGAGACCATGACCACCGCCAAGGCACCGGTCGCGCCGGAAATCATCCCCGGACGTCCACCAATCAGCGCCGTCACCAGCCCCACAAGAAAGGCCGCATAAAGCCCGACCAAAGGATGCACCCCGGCAACAAAGGCAAAGGCCACCGCTTCGGGCACCAGGGCCAGGGAAACGGTAAAGCCTGACAGGACTTCGGTGCGCACACGCGCAACAGACCAGCCCTCATCCTGCATGATCGAGAGGTTTGGTGGGGAAATACGATTGGCCAGCAGGGCCATGGCGGCGCGTCTCATTGGCGGGTACCTGTGATTGGAGGAGCTTGTGTTCGCTGCCCGCCCCTAGCGGAATTTCGCCAATGACACAAGGGCCGCGCCCGCCTGTGCCACCCTCCGCCCTGCCCCTGTCGCAGCGCAACTCACGAGGCAGGCCGCATTCGGGGCTGTGAAAGGGCGCTTTGCCCGCCCTGATAGCCCACCTGATAGCGCGCGAGGGTAGGCAAACCCGCCTTTGACGCGCCAGTCCTTGCCGCGCCTGTGTTTGCCACGCCTGTCTTTTGCGGGCGTGATCTGGCGTGAGTAGCCTTGATGCGCCAGCCAGTGTAGAACCTGTCGTAGACCACCACGACACAGCACACTTGCACAGGAGAGAGCACGCGTGAGCCAGGACACAATGATCGCCGTAATCGGCGGCTCGGGCATTTACGACATCGACGGGCTGGAGGGCGCCGAGTGGGTCTCGGTTGACACGCCCTGGGGCGCGCCCTCGGATCAGATCCTCACCGGAACGCTGGACGGCATAAAAATGGCCTTTTTGCCCCGCCACGGCCGCGGCCATGTGCATTCCCCGACCGAAGTGCCGTATCGCGCCAATATCGACGCGCTGAAACGGCTGGGCGTCACCGATGTGTTTTCCGTTTCGGCCTGTGGGTCGTTTCGCGAAGACATGGCGCCGGGAGATTTTGTCATCGTGGACCAGTTCATCGACCGCACCTTTGCCCGCGAAAAGAGCTTTTTTGGCACCGGCTGCGTCGCTCATGTCAGCGTGGCCCATCCCACCTGTGCGCGCCTCTCCGATGCCGCCGAACAGGCCGCACGGGCAGCTGGCATCACGACCCATCGCGGCGGCACCTATCTGTGTATGGAGGGGCCACAGTTTTCCTCGATCGCAGAATCCAAAATGTACCGCGAAAGCTGGGGCTGTGACGTCATCGGCATGACCAATATGCCCGAGGCCAAACTCGCCCGTGAGGCCGAGCTATGCTATGCCTCCATCGCCATGGTCACCGATTTCGACAGCTGGCACCCGGAACATGGCGCCGTGGATATCAGCGATATTCTTGCCACGTTGCAGGGCAACTCAAACAATGGTCGCGAGCTGGTGCGCCGCCTGCCCGCCATCCTGGGCGCAGACCGCGCCCCCTGCCCGCATGGCTGTGACCGGGCGCTGGAATTTGCCGTAATGACCGCTCCGGAAAAACGCGACCCCGCCCTGATCGCCAAGCTGGACGCTGTTGCAGGAAGGGTGCTTGGCTGACACCCTTTTTCGCGGTCTGGCACCGCAATAACACCGCGATAAAGAGACCAGTCTGGTTGGCAATCAGCAGTCTCTACAACCCCGCACTCACACGTGGGGTGAGAGCTTTGCTCAGCTCTCCCCCCGCCGGTTTTGCCCCTCGCCCGTATTGCCGCAATGCGCTCCCTTGACTTTTAGTCACCGTAATGAATTGATTTAATGAAATTTTTCCCATCCAATCTCTCAGGCTTGCTCACAGCTTGGAGGTGTCGGCTTTCTTGCCATTTATGGCATGGGTCTGGAGCAGCGCGCCTCGGTACAGTTTGTCCTTTTGGCGTGTATGACCGCAAAATGAGTGCGGCTGGCAGGGGACGCGTTGCGGGGGCGGCGTTTGGAACCTTCCGAACAGCCGCGACCTGCCAAAAGCGCTGATACGTCAGCACTCAGAGCTTTTCCGTTGACTCGCGGCATCCGGGCGGTGCTTGTTTTAGTGAGGATAGATACAGGAGAGGCCTGACAGGATGGACTTCAATCTCTGGCTTGCTTTTACCGCCGCCTCTGCAGCACTCTTGCTGATCCCGGGGCCCACTGTGCTGTTGGTGCTGAGCTATGCCCTCTCGAAAGGACGTCCGGTGGCCGTTGCCTCGGCTCTCGGCGTGGCATTTGGCGATCTCGTTGCCATGAGCACATCGCTTGCGGGACTTGGAGCGCTGGTTATGGCCTCGGCGACGCTGTTTTCTGCGTTGAAATGGGCCGGGGCCACATATCTGCTGTGGCTTGGCGTGAAACTCTGGCGGAGCGCGGCCGGGGCCAAGGGGCTGGAGCAGCTGGTGAGCACGGATACGGCGCAGGCCCAAGGCGTTTTTGCCCATACGGCTGCTGTGACGGCACTGAACCCAAAATCCATTGCCTTTTTCATCGCCTTTGTGCCCCAGTTTCTGCGTCCCGGCGAGAGTCTGGCGCCGCAGTTTGTCATCCTGATAGCCACCTTTGTTGGCCTCGCGGCCCTCAATGCCCTCGCCTATGCTCTTTTGGCAGATCGGCTGCGGCGCTGGATCTCACGCCCGGCAACACTTTCGACCCTAACCCGCAGTGGCGGCGTTGCCCTGATTGGCATGGGACTGATCACAGCCCTGCTGCGGCGTCCGACCTGACGTCGACCAGCTCTCTCTCTGCCCTTGGCTCTTGCATACAGGCTCTGCTTCGGCCAAACCCCAGTTGGCCCGGAAAACAGCGGGCAGCATCCAGGACCTGTCAGGTCTTTGGTAAAGACGCGCCCAGCAAAAGAAAGCCTGCCCATGCCTAAGAAAACCGCCGTTAAAGATTACATCCGCACCATTGTCGACTTCCCGCACGAGGGCATCATGTTTCGCGATGTAACCACGCTGTTCGCCGATCCACGCGGCTTTCGCATGGCCATCGACCAGATGTTGCATCCCTATGCTGGCGAGCGGATCGACAAGGTGGTCGGGCTAGAGGCACGTGGGTTCATCATGGGTGGCGCCATCGCGCACCAGCTGAGCGTCGGTTTTGTGCCGATCCGCAAAAAAGGCAAGCTGCCAGGCCGCACGATCAGCCAAGACTACAAGCTGGAATACGGCGAAGCCATTGTAGAAATCCACGAGGACGCTATTCAGCCCGGCGAAAAAGTCTTGGTCGTGGACGATCTTCTGGCAACCGGTGGCACAGCGTCGGCGGGCATCAAACTGATTGAGCGCTTGGGGGGCGAAATCGTCTCTTGCGCCTTTATCGTCGATCTGCCGGATCTAGGGGGCCGCAAAGTTCTCGAAGACATGGGCATGGATGTGCATGTTCTATGCGAGTTCGACGGCGACTAAGTAAAAGAGCTGGTTGCGCCAGCGTCCCCGGCTTCTCCCGCCCGTCAGCCCCCCCTTAAAATGGGGCACTTCCCGTTGGGCATAGCCTTATTGGCTCATTGAGCCAATAAGGCCCGCCGCGCGACAGCGCGGCGCCCGGCCCAAGGGGCCAGGCCCTCCTTTGGAGGGATTTGGCTGCGCGGGAGCCTCCCCTTGAACGCGCAGCTATGCGCCTCCGCCCCAGGCGCCTTTTAGCACCACGAGACATTCATCCATCGCCCTCATCCATCACTCTGTGGGAAAATCACCCCAGGGTTCATGATTTCCTTGGGATCCAGCGCCTGTTTGATCGCCCTCATCGCGGCAAGTTTGACCGGATCTCCATAGCGCTGCAAATCTGCAACCTTCATTCGCCCAACGCCATGCTCGGCACTGAATGAGCCATCCAATTCATCCACGAGATCATGCACGGCCTGCTGCACTGCACCACGCAGGCTCTCATAGTCATGGCGAGACCTGCCTTTCGCAGGGAAAATATTGTAGTGCAGATTGCCATCCCCAAGATGACCAAAGCAATTGATACGCATGTCCCCTGCCCCCAGCCCCGCAATCGCCTCACGACCCCGGTGAATAAACTCAGGAATGGCCGAAATCGGCACCGATACATCATGGCTCGAGATTGAGCCTACCAGGCGATTTGCCTCGGGTATCTGTTCACGCGTGGCCCACAACGCCTGAGCCTGTGTTTCGGATTGCGCGATAACGCCGTCCTCGGCCAGACCGGCGTCAACTGCCGCTTCAAACAAATCCGCAAGCGCGGCCACTGGATCTTGCCCCCGGGCCAGCCCCAGATCGATCAGCACTGACCATTCTGGAGCCACGTCAAAAGGTTGGCGCAGCTGTGGCAGATGCTCGGCAAGGAATTCCAGCCCCTGACGATGCAACAACTCAAAGGCACTGATAGCCTCACCCAGATGGTCCCGCGCCAAAGCAAGTAGCGCAATCGCCGCCTCTGGCGAGGCCACCACAAAGACAGCCACCCCCTGCTGCGCCGGAATAGGGGCCAATTTCAACGCCGCGGCAGTGATCACTCCCAAGGTGCCTTCCGCGCCAACCAGAAGGTTACGCAGGTCATACCCCGTGTTGTCTTTGCGCAACCGGGTCAGCCCATTCCAGATCTCCCCCGTCGGTAACACGGCTTCCAGCCCCAGGCACAGATCGCGCGCATTGCCGTAGCGCAAAACATTGACCCCGCCGGCATTGGTCGACAGGTTGCCGCCAATGCGGGCCGAGCCCTCTGCCGCCAGCGACAGCGGGAACAGTCGCCTCTGCGCCAAAGCCGCTTGCTGCACATCCGCTAGGATCGCACCAGCCTCGGCCACCAAAACGTTTTCCTCCGGGTAGACCGCCCTGATTTGCACCATCCGCTCCAGCGAGATCAGCAAAGGCGCAACACCGTCGGGTTTGACCTGCCCACCAACGAGGCCGGTTCCACCGCCATAGGGCACCACAGGCACGCGCGCAGCATTTGCTGCCTGTACCAGGACAGATACCTCCTCAACGCTGGCAGGTTTGGCCAGCAGCCCAACCTGGCCGGTATAGCGCCCACGCGGCTCTTCCAGAAATCTGGGTTCGGGCGGGCAAAGCACCCCCTGTGGCAACAATGGCGACAGGGTCGCGGCGAAGGCGGCATCTGCAGGTGTATAACTCATACCCCTGCATCCTCAATCCAAGGCCGCATGGCAAGCCCCGGCGAACACCAAAGGCTCAAGCCATTTTCCTAGAACATTCCCCCAGATCACAGCGACAACGGCCAAACACCAGAGCATTGCAAGGGACCGCTGCCGCGCCGCGCGCCTGCGCGGCGCCGGGCCCAAGCCCTGCAGGAGCGGCGCTTGGCGTGAGCCAAAGCCCTCTAAAGGGCGCGGGAGAGCTCCCTTCCCGGGGTCTATGCATCATTTGCAAAACCACAGGTGCTAGCCCGCCTGCGTACGGCCTCGCCGGTCGTGCCGCAAAGCCGCATAAAGCACATGGGTTCGCCAGCGCCCGCCGATCTGCAGATAAGACTGCGCCACGCCCTCGTATTTGAAGCCAGACTTTTCCAACAAGCCGCGCGAGGCGGTGTTTTCTGGCAAACAGGCCGCCTCGATCCGGCTCAGGTCCAGTTTTCCATAGGCGTAGTGCACAACCGCCCCAATCGCCTCACGCATATAGCCCTGCCGCCCAAAGGGCTGGCCCGTCCAATAGCCCAGCGTACCGGCCATCGCCGGGCCACGACGGACATTGTCCAGCGTAATGGCCCCAACAATCATCTGGTCCTCGCGCCGGATCAGGAACAGGGGCAGCGCTGTACCCGCCGAGACCGAGCGCTGCGCCCAGTAGACCCGGTTGGTAAAAGACTTGCGCCCCAAATGGTCCGCAGCCCAGGCCGGCTCCCAGGGGGTGAGATAGGCTTGGCTTTGCAGTCGCAACGCCGCCCAGGCGTGAAAGTCCGAATGCACCGGGGGCCGCAGCGTCAGCCGCTCTGTTTCAAGCCTGAGTTTGCGACGCCCCAGCAACATCAGGCGACACGGCGCTCCTGCAAGGCCTGCAGGCTTGGCGCCGTCTCAACCGGACCATAAAGCGCCATGGCTGCCGGGGCGCGCACCGCCAGCTGCTCGGCTAGCGACCGCACGTCCTCGGTTGTGACCGCATTGATCAGCTTTACCGTTTCCTCCAGCGGCGGCACCCGGTCCCAGATCTGCACCAGACGCGCCAGACGTTCGGCACGGTTAGTGGGGCTTTCCAGCCCCATCAGCATGCCGGCCTTCATCTGAGCACGGGCGCGCTCCACTTCGGCGTCGCTCATATCATCTGCGGCGCGTTTCATCTCATCGATGGTGATATGGGCCAGCTCCTCAACCTGCTCGCCAGAGGTTCCGGCATAGATCGTGGTGCTGCCGGTATCGGCATGGGCGCCGGCCTGGGCAAAGATGGTATAGCACAGCCCGCGCTTTTCACGCACCTCCTGAAACAGGCGACTGGACATGCCACCGCCCATGACGCCGGCATAGATCTGCGCCGTGTAGATCGCGTCATCGCGATACCCCGGACTTTCAAGCGAGAGCGCAAAATGTGCCTGCTCCAGATCCTTGGTGTGCCGCGCCTCACCGCCGGTGAAATGCGCAGGCTCAACCAGCAGCGATGGCCGTGCCTTCATGTCGCCAAACAGATCTTCGGCCAACTTCACCAGGGTCTCGTGATCAACAGCACCAGCCGCCGACAGGATCATCTGTCCGGGGCCGTAGTGTTCCGAGACAAACTGCGTCAGGTCTTCACGATTAAAGGCACTCACCCGTTCGGCAGGCCCCAGAATGGTGCGGCCCAACGGTTGGTTGTGATAGCTCTCTTCCTGCAGCCAGTCAAAGATCACGTCATCAGGCGTGTCCAGCGCCTGACCGATCTCTTGCAGGATCACGCCGCGCTCCACCTCGATTTCGCGCGGATCAAACACCGGGTTGCGCAGGATATCCGCCAGCACGTCCAGCGCCAGTGGTACATCATCCTGCAGCACCCGCGCATAATAGGCCGTCACCTCGCGCGAGGTATAGGCGTTGATATAGCCGCCCACGTCCTCGACCGCCTCGGCGATCTGCAAGGCCGTGCGCCGCTTGGTGCCCTTAAAGGCCATGTGCTCGAGAAAATGCGCGATGCCGTTCTGCTCTAGCCGCTCATTGCGACCCCCGGCGGTGACCCAGATCCCGATCGAGGCCGATTGCAGACCCGGCATAGCCTCGGTAACGATACGAAAGCCATTGGCCAGTTGGTGCTGCTGGACGCTCACTGAAGAGTTCTCATTGTGCGATGTTCTTTCTGATATGATCTTCGATAGCACCAAGGTCATTGGCGATCTGGCTTACCCGCTCGTCGCGGTCATAAAGGTCCGCCATGCGCTCTGGCAGCGACGGATAGATCCCCGAGGCCTCCTCGACGGCGGTGGGGAATTTGGCCGGATGCGCGGTGGCCAGTGTAATCATCGGCACGCTTGGGTCGCGCAGCTCATTGGCCACCTTGACGCCAACTGCGCCATGCGGGCACAAAAGCTCGCCCGTGGCGACAACTTCCGATTTGATCGTCGCCAGGGTTTCCACCTCAGAGGCGCGGCCTGATTTATAGGTCTGTGACAGCGCCTGCATGGCGCCCTGACTGACGTTAAAGCCGCCTTCTTTAAGCTCATCCATCAGCTGCGCCACAGCACCGGCATCCTTGTCATAGGCAAAATACAACGCCCGCTCAAAGTTGGACGAGACCTGAATATCCATCGAGGGCGAGATCGACGGCACGGTTGCGCCCTTGTGATAGCCCTCGCCTTTCAGGCAGCGGTGCAGAATGTCGTTTTGATTGGTCGCAACCACCAGATCCCTGATCGGCAGCCCCATTTGCTGTGCGATATAGCCTGCAAAGATGTCGCCAAAGTTGCCGGTGGGCACGGTAAAGCTCACCTCGCGCGCCGGAGCGCCCAAACTGACGGCGGACGAGAAGTAATAGACCACCTGCGCCAGCACCCGCGCGATATTGATCGAGTTGACCCCGGCCAGTTTGACCCCGTCACGAAAGTCGAAGTCATTGAACATGTCTTTGACGCGCGCCTGGCAGTCGTCAAAATCACCATCCAGCGCCAGCGCATGCACGTTCTTGTCGGCAGGCGTTGTCATCTGACGCCGCTGCACCTCAGAGACCCGCCCATGCGGATAGAGGATAAAGACATCAACATTGCTGAGACCGCGAAAGGCCTCCATCGCTGCCGAGCCGGTATCCCCCGAGGTCGCACCCGCAATGGTGACACGCTCACCGCGGCGCTCTAACGCGACCTGAAACAGCTGACCAATCAGCTGCATGGCAAAATCTTTAAAGGCCAGAGTGGGTCCGTGAAACAGCTCCAGCAGGAAATGGTTCGGCGCCAGCTGTTTCAGGGGCGCGCGCGCCGCATGCTCAAAGCCGGCATAGGCGCGGGAGATGATGCCGCGAAACTCTTCGTCGGTAAAACAGTCGCCCAGGAAAGGACGCATCACCCGAAAGGCCGTCTCCTCATAGGACAGCCCACCAAGCGCTGCGATCTCTTCGCGGCTCATCTGTGGAATCTCTGCCGGCACATAGAGGCCCCCATCGCGGGCCAGACCGGTCAGCATCGCCTCTTCAAAAGTCAGCTCGGGCGCCTGCCCACGGGTGGAGATATATTTCATCGCTTCAACCTTCGGGTTTGGCGTTTGAGCGCCATAGAAAAGAGGCGGTCATCGCGGCCCAGATAATGGCCAGCGAAAACCAGGTGATCGCATATTGCAAGTGGTCATTGGAAATCAAGGCAGTGCCAACCGGCTGAAGCCTGATTTGAGCGTGTTCTGGTGGTGCTTCGCGCAGCACCACCAACAGCGGTTCGGTCTTCAGCGCCTGCGCCATCTGCGCCACATCGCGGCCGTACCAGATATTGGCACCGACCTCAGGGGCTGGTGTGAAACCATCAACATCGTCCGGCCAGTGCAGGTTGCCCACCAGACTGGCCTCGCCAATGGGGCGGCTGTTGCCTTTGGCGCTGGCCTTAACAAATCCGCGATCCAGCATCAGTCGGCGGCCCTGCTCGGTCTCAAAAGGTGCGATGATGCGATAGCCGGCACCAATGTCCTTGAGACTGGTGAAGACATGCAGCTCACCGGGCAGGATCTCGCCTTGCAGGCGTACCGGCAGATACTTGTCCCGTTGCTCATCGGGCGTCTCAGGAAGCGCTTGCGGCGCGGCACTGATGCGTGTCTCGATGGTGGCAAGAATGGCCTCTTTCCACGCCAGCCGCTGCAACTGCCAGATGCCAAGCGCCATGAGTGCAGCAAGGCCCAAACCGCCAATCACGGAAAGAAAGATCAGTCGACGCATGCAGCCCCTCAGTGCAACAAAAAACAGCGCATGAGTTGCCCCATGCGCTGTGCTTGATACGGAGTGTTTGCCGGTTTTGAAACCTTAAACATGTATCGGTTACAGTCCGGCGGTGCCCCAGAGGTAGACCGCAAAGAACAGGAACAGCCAGACAACGTCCACAAAGTGCCAGTACCAGGCTGCCGCCTCAAAGCCGACGTGCTGCTCGGGGGTGAAATCACCCTTGATTGCACGGATCAGACAGACAGTCAGGAAGATGGTGCCCAGCAGAACGTGGAAGCCGTGGAAGCCGGTGGCCATGAAGAAGTTCGAATAGAACTCATCGCCGCCAAATTGCCAGCCTTCGTGCAGCAGATGCGCATATTCGTAGCCCTGCAGGAAGGTAAAGAAAACGCCCAGAACGATACCAATCGACAGGCCCTGAATCAGCGCCTTGCGGTCATTGTTATGTACCAGCGCATGGTGCGCCCAGGTCACAGCACAGCCCGACAGCAGCAGAACCAGCGTGTTGATCAGCGGCAGATGAAAAGGATCTACCGCGTAGATCTCGGGCTTAGCATATTCGGTGCCGAAATATTCTTCCATTGGGTAGATCGCGTGTTTGAAGAACGACCAGAACCAGGCAAAGAAGAACATCACTTCGGACATCACAAACAGGATGAACCCGTAGCGCAGCCCGATACGGACCACCAGAGTGTGATCGCCCTGACGTGCCTCGGTGACCATTTCGGACCACCAAGCATAGCTGACGTACAGCACCAGCACCAGGCCACCCCAGAACATCCAGGCTGTTATGCCCTGCATCCAGAAGACGGCTCCGAAGAGCATGATGAACCCACCGACAGCTGCCAGCAATGGCAGGATTGAAGGAGGCAGAATGTGAAAATCGTGATTTTTAGCGTGCGCCATTTAAGTGTCCCTCACCCATCGGCCTAATTCGTGGTAAGACCTGCCCCGGTGTTAGTCCCGGTATCGAGAGCGGCATAGCCCTCGGGCAGATCGATTTCATAAAACGTGTACGAAAGTGTGATCGTATGCACGAATTTTCCGTCCCGGTCGGTAACGATTTCCGGGTCGACAAAGAAGGTCACGGGCATTTCCACCCGCTCCCCCGGTTGCAGCACCTGCTCGGTAAAGCAGAAGCAGTCGATTTTTTCAAAGAACGCGCCTGCGGAATAGGGCGTCACATTGTACGAAGCCTGCCCCGCGATGGGGCGGCTTGTTGGATTATAGGCCTCATAGAAGGCCAGACCAGTCTCCCCGATCTTGAGCTCCATCTCACGCTGCACCGGCTTGAACTCCCAGGCCATGCCGCGTTCTTTGGAGGCATCAAATCGTATCGTTATGGTCTCGTCCAGAACGGTGTCAGAACCCTTCGCCGCCACGCCCGTGATGCCGCCGAACCCTGTTACCCGGCAGAACCAGTCGTAAAACGGCACCGAGGCCCAGGACAGCGCGCCCATGGTGAGGACAAGCGCCACCAGTTGGATAACTGTTTTCTGGGGTCCTTTAAGGGCCATCAGTCCTGCTCACCCTGGGTTTGCGGAAACTGAAAGCCGTTTGATGTCACCTTGACGATGGTCAGGGCCAGCACCAGCACCACAAAGCTGCCGAGCAACAGGGCGACGCCCATATTGCGGCCAAAGCGGCGTTTGTGCAGATCGTGTTCTTTGTTCAAAGCCATGTTACCAGCCTCCAAGCCCATAGGGTTTCAGCAGTGCTTCCAAAAGAATCGCACCAAAGTGCAGGAACAGGTAGAGCAGAGACAGCTTAAAGAAACTGCGTTCTGCCTTGAAGTTGTCTTCTTCAGAGTCGTCTTCATTGCGGCCAAAGATCTTCCAGGCGCCCAGCAGGAACAAAGCGTTCATCACGACGGCAACGGCCAGATAGATCGGACCGCCAATACCTGAAAAGGCGGTGCCAATCGCCAGAACAGCCAGCAAAACGGTATAGGCCAGGATATGCACCCGCGTGGCACGGCGGCCATGGGTCACGGTCAGCATCGGCACGCCCGCATCATCGTAGTCAGAGCGCATGAACAGCGCCAGCGCCCAGAAATGCGGCGGTGTCCACATAAAGGTCAAAGCAAACATCAGCCAGGGCTCAACCGACATGGTGCCGGTGGCCGCGATCCAGCCAATCACTGGCGGGAAGGCACCGGCAGCGCCACCGATCACGATGTTCTGCGGCGTCGCCCGCTTCAGCCACATGGTATAGACCACCACATAAAAGAAGATGGTAAAGGCCAGAAAGGCCCCCGCCAGCACATTGGTCGCCAGCGCCAGCATGATCACAGACAGGCCCGAAAGCGCCAGACCAAGGCTCAGCGCTTCGCCTGCCTCGACCTTACCGGCCGGGATGGGGCGGGATTTGGTGCGCTTCATCACCTGATCAATGTCTGCGTCCCACCACATGTTCAGCGCGCCCGAGGCGCCACCGCCGATGGCGATGAACAGCACGGCACAAAAGCCAATGACAGGATGCACGCCAACAGGCGCGGCCAAGAGACCGACAAAGGCGGTAAAGACCACCAGTGACATGACCCGCGGCTTCAGCAGGGCGAAATAGTCGCCAAAGCTGGCCTCATCCTCACGGATTGTGCTGGCATTGATGCTTGCGTCGCTCATCGTTGACCCTTTTGCAGACCAGTGATGCGCAGATCTCTGCGCATCCCAATTAGTTCAGCCCCCGCCCGCAGCACGTGCCGGGGCGAGAGGTTTCGAAAGGTCGATCTCAGTTGGAAGCAACCTGATAGGACTGTGGCAGACCGGCATATTCGTCGATCGCGCCTTTCAGCCATGCTTCATAGGCCTCTTCGCTGACCACTTTGACGGTGATCGGCATATAGGCGTGCTCTTTACCACAGAGCTCAGAACACTGGCCAAAATAAATGCCTTCTTTTTCAGCCGTGAACCACAGCTGGGCAAGACGGCCGGGAACCGCATCCTGCTTCACGCCAAAGGCGGGAATGGTCCAGGCGTGGATCACATCCGCGCCCGTTACCTGCATCACGATGACCTTGTTGACCGGGATCACAATAGCTGTGTCCGTCGCCAGCAGGAATTCATCTTCGTTGTAGCCCGCTTCAACCAGCTTGGCGCGCATGGCGTCATCCAGAACAAACGGGGTCACATCCGCATCTGCGGCACGGGTGCTTTCATCCGTAGTGGCCGCATTGCCGATCATATAGCTGTCAAAGCCAAAGCCATGGTCAACATACTCATAGCCCCAGTACCACTGGTAGCCCGTCACCTTGATCGTAATGTCGCCTTCGGGAATTTCCTGCTGCCGGAACAGTTCGGGCAGCGAGAAGGAGCCGATGAAGACCAGAATCAGGATCGGGATCAGCGTCCAGGCGATCTCGATGGTGGTATGGTGGGTGAAACTGGCCGGGTTTGGATTGGCGCGGCTGTTGAAACGCACGATGGCGTAGAGCATCAAACCGGCAACAAACACGCAGGTCACCGTGATGATTATCAGAATCATCCAGTCCAGTTTGTGAATGCCTTCCGCCAATTGGGTCGCCGCCGGCTGAAAACCAAGGTTGCCGTCTGTAGGCTTACCAATGGTTTCCAGACCTTCTTGCGCCATGGCTGGAAGACTGGAAAGGCCAGCAAAAAGGCCCGAAAGCATCAAAGCATTCTTCATATCATGTCCTGATCGTTATTGATCGCGTTATTCTTACAGCCGATTACCCCTCGTGGAACATTGATTCCACAAAAGGCGTTCGAACCCGTTGTCTTTGACGCTGCTTAAAATCATATTCACGCGTACAGATAAAGAGGCAGGCAAGCGTCAAAGCGTCGCTTTCTTGATTTAAATCAAAAAAACTCGAGGTCCGTGACATGGAAAACTCAGCCTTTCGACCCTTTGAAACGCTCCTCCCCGAGGATGAGGCCCTGCCCATTCTGCGTGAGACCCTTGCCGGAGCCGAAGATGGTGAGGTTTTTGCCGAGCGCCGCAAGTCCGAAGCCCTGGTGTTTGATGATGGCCGCCTGCGTAGTGCCAGTTATGATGCTTCCGAAGGATTTGGCCTGCGCGCGGTGAACGGTGAGGTGGCCGGCTATGCGCATTCCACCGAGGTTTCGATTGCCGCCCTCAAACGTGCCTCTGAGACCGCGCGTCTGGCAGTAGGGGCCGGGGGCGGCACATACGCCGATGCCCCCAGGGCGACCAATGTAAAGCTTTACACAGATTCTGACCCGATCAGCGCCCAGCCCTTCCCGGTCAAAATCGAAACCCTGCGCGAAATAGACGCCTTTGTACGGGATCTGGACAAACGGGTGGTGCAGGTCTCGGCCTCGATTGCCGCCTCGTTGCAAGAAATCGAAATCCTGCGCGCCGATGGGGTGCGGGTGCGCGATACCCGCCCCATGACCCGACTGAATATCTCGGTGATCGTAGAGCAGGACGGACGGCGCGAAAGCGGCTCGGCCGGGGGCGGCGGCCGTGTTGGCCTGGATGGGCTGATCAATCCGGTCTCCTGGCAGGCCAAAGCCAATGAGGCGCTGCGGGTCGCACTGGTCAATCTAGAGGCAGTTCCGGCCCCCGCCGGCCCCATGGAAGTGGTGCTT
This sequence comes from Phaeobacter sp. SH40, assembly GCA_965641885.1. GTDB lineage: Bacteria > Pseudomonadota > Alphaproteobacteria > Rhodobacterales > Rhodobacteraceae > Pseudophaeobacter. The sequence goes on from OZ282574.1 coordinate 3,370,383, forward strand.
GGACCTGGATGGCCCGGAATTTTGCTGCACGAAGCCATTGGCCACGGGTTGGAGGGCGATTTCAACCGCAAGGGCAGCTCGGCTTTTGCCGGGCTCATGGGGCAACGCATTGCGGCCCCCGGCGTCACCATTTTGGACGATGGCACCATTGCCGACCGGCGTGGCTCCATCACCATTGATGACGAGGGCACGCCCTCGCAAAAGAATACGCTGATCGAGGATGGTATCCTCGTCGGCTTTATGCAGGATCGCCAGAATGCGCGCCTCATGGGGGTTGCGCCCACCGGCAATGGGCGGCGTCAAAGCTATGCCCACGCGCCGATGCCACGGATGACCAACACCTATATGCTGGGCGGCGACAGTAACCCTGCCGATCTGGTGGCTGGCATCAAAGACGGCATCTGGGCCGTCGGCTTTGGCGGCGGGCAGGTTGACATCACCAATGGCAAATTCGTCTTTTCCTGCACCGAGGCCTACCGGGTCGTCAACGGCAAGGTCGGAGCCCCGGTCAAAGGCGCCACGCTGATTGGCGATGGCGCCACGGCGCTGAAACAGATTCGCGCGCTCGGCAATGATATGGAGCTGGATCCCGGCATGGGCAATTGCGGCAAAGCCGGGCAATGGGTGCCCGTCGGCGTCGGCCAGCCCAGCGTTCTTATGGATGGGCTGACGGTTGGAGGCTCTGCAACCTGAGTCGCAAGAGCAGTGATGGCCTGAGGCAGTAACCGAAGTCCAAAAAGATACCGAAAAAATATCACAAAATACTAACTTTACGCGCATCACGCAGCGAAAAACGCGGCTCAAATGGCCGCGTTTTTTGCTTCTTTTGCGGGCTTTCTCTGCCGAAACAGGGCAGGATACCCAGCGTAGCGCATCTGTTTACTGTTAATTTTCAATGTGCTGCCAGGAATTTTCGAATTTGGCAAAAACCTTGTCTTCTTTGTCGAAAATCTTCGGAGAATTTGCATCCATTCATCACCTGTTAACCGGTTCAGGAGTATTCCTATATGTGCAAACAGGCGGAGCCACGGATGACCAGGGAAGCACATTCTTCCACTCACCCCCCACTCCCACCCACCACGGAAGATTCTTGGTTCTCAAGGCTTCGTCTGTTGCGTTCACGGCGAATAGGCCCGGTGAGCTTTCACCGCCTGATCGCCGAATATGGCTCAGCGCAGAATGCGCTGGAAGCGTTGCCAAAAATGGCAAACTCCGCCGGCGTGTCCGGATATAAAATGTATCCGGAAAGCGCGGTCATCGCCGAAGTAAAAGCCGCAAAAGCCGCCAAAGCGCGGCTTTTGTGCTTTGATGACCCTCTCTATCCTGCCAGCCTGGCTGTGTTGAGCACAGCACCACCGCTGCTCTGGGCAATTGGCGAGCAGGAGCTGCTGGCGCGTCCGATGATCGCGATCGTCGGCGCCCGCAATGCCTCGTCTCTTGGCACCCGCATGGCGCGCAGTCTGGCCGCCGATCTGGGGGCGGCGGGCTATACGGTTGTCTCGGGTCTGGCACGCGGCGTGGATACCGCCGCCCATCTGGCCACGCTGAAAACGGGCACAATCGCGGTGATGGCGGGCGGCTGTGATATGATCTACCCGCCGGAAAACACCTCGCTTGCAGAAAACATCGCCTCCAAAGGCTTGCTGCTTTCCGAAGCCCCCATGGGCCAGTCTCCGCAGGCGCGTCACTTCCCCAAGCGCAATCGCATCATTGCCGGTCTGGCCCAGGCGGTTGTCGTGGTGGAAGCAGCCGGGCGCTCGGGCAGCCTGATCACGGCCCGCGAGGCGCTGGATCTGGGACGCGACGTACTGGCGGTTCCTGGGCACCCCTTTGATGCGCGTGCCTTTGGCTGCAATGCCCTGATACGCGATGGCGCGGTGCTGGTGCGAAACGCCGAAGACATTATTGCCGCCCTGCCCCCACGAGACGATCTCCTCTTTACAGACTCCCTCCATACGGGCTCCCTCCATCTCGCGCGCTCAAAGGCAGGCCACCCCAAAGCCGCCTCTGTTCAGCAACAGACCGATCAACAACGGCCCGCGTCCGCGCCCCCAGTGGAACAAAAACAACTGGAACAGACTGTTGCCCTGCCCACTCTCAGCGATCACGGCGATTTTGGTCCGCAGATGGATCTGCCACCGCCGCCGCCAGAGCGGCGCAGCCTGCAAGAGACCTCAGCTCTGCATCAGCAGATCCTTGCACGATTGGGCCCTAGCCCTACGGCCTCGGACCTGCTCATGCGCGAACTTAACGTCCCGGCGCAGGCCTTTTCCCCGGTCATCACCGAACTGGAGCTTGATGGAGAAATTGACCGTTTCCCCGGCGGCTTACTGGCCCGAAACTGCGACAAGGATGCGTCCGAGTGACCAAAATGAAGGAACTGTGTGTTGCCGCATCACCGGATATAAACCCGCCTGCCCTCAGTATATTGCCCGCGCCCCGTGCCGCATATTTTCGATAAGACCAGGCAGGGCGCACCGTTGGGCGTCGCGATTTTCGCGCTACATTCGGGCGACATCCGGGGTGCAGGCGCGGCACAGGCCCGGTACAGGTCCGGTACAGGCACCCCCCATATTCCTGCCCATTTCATACCGAAGCCCCCGCAAAAAAGGTGTTGCAATTCCTGCATGCATTGCGCTCGGATTGACATTCTCCCCTTGCGCCGCTGATCTTGCCCAGCCATAGAACGCGCGTTAGAGCACATAAGAGGCCACAGAATTACATGCCAGTTGTTGTTGTCGAATCCCCGGCCAAAGCCAAAACAATCAATAAATACCTGGGCCCGAACTACACGGTTCTTGCCTCTTATGGACATGTTCGCGATCTGCCAGCCAAGAACGGCTCGGTTGATACTGACCATGATTTTGAGATGATCTGGGAGATCGGCAACGACAGTCGCAAGCATGTCAAAGCCATTGCCGATGCGCTGAAAGAAGACAACGAACTGATCCTCGCGACTGACCCTGATCGCGAAGGAGAGGCGATCAGCTGGCATCTGCAGGAAGCCCTGACCAAGCGGCGGTCAATCAAAAAGGACACCCCTGTCAGCCGGGTGACCTTTAATGCCATCACCAAAGAGGCCGTCACCGAAGCGATGCAAAATCCGCGTCAGGTGGACATGCCGCTGGTCGAGGCCTATCTGGCGCGGCGCGCGCTGGACTACCTTGTTGGCTTTAATCTGTCGCCGGTGTTGTGGCGCAAACTGCCCGGTGCGCGCTCTGCTGGCCGCGTGCAATCGGTCTGCCTGCGGCTCATTGTTGAGCGCGAGATGGAAATCGAGGCCTTTAATCCACAGGAATACTGGTCCGTGAAGGCCAGCCTCACCACGCCGCGCGGTCAGGAGTTTGAGGCACGTCTGACGGTTCTGGGCGGCGACAAGCTGGACAAATACAGCCTGGCCAACTCAACCGCGGCCGAGCTTGCGGTTCAGGCGGTCACCAGCCGTGACATGGTGGTGAAATCGGTCGAGGCAAAACCCGCCTCCCGCAACCCCTCTGCGCCCTTCATGACCTCGACCCTGCAGCAGGAAGCCAGCCGCAAATTTGGTATGGGTGCCAAGCAATGCATGAACGCCGCCCAGCGTCTCTATGAGGCGGGCTATATCACCTATATGCGAACCGATGGCATCGACATGGCCCCCGAGGCGGTCCAGGAAGCCCGCGCTGAGATTGCGACCCGCTATGGCGCTGAATATGTGCCAGGCGCGCCGCGTATCTACAAGAACAAGGCCAAGAACGCGCAGGAAGCGCACGAATGTATCCGCCCGACTGAGATGAGCCGTGATGCCAAAAGCCTGAAGGTCTCTGAGGACGATCAGCGCAAGCTGTATGATCTGATCTGGAAACGGACCCTTGCCTGCCAGATGGAAGGCGCCCGGCTTGAGCGCACCACGGTTGATATTGGCTCGAACGACGAACAGGTAGTGCTGCGCGCCACAGGTCAGGTGATGCTGTTTGACGGCTTCCTACGGGTCTATGAAGAAGGCCGCGACGATGTTGTGGATGAGGACGACAAACGCCTGCCGCAGATCATGCAGGGCGAGGCGCTGAAGTTTACCGCCTCTCTGGCCGCGCAGGCCGATAAAGCCAGCAGTGGTGGCGCAATCCTGTCGGATAACAAGGCCGTGCTTGGCCTGCAGCACCACACCCAGCCACCGCCCCGGTTTACCGAGGCGACATTAGTCAAACGTATGGAAGAGCTCGGCATTGGCCGCCCTTCCACCTATGCCTCTGTTATCACGACGATCCAGGACCGCGAATATGTCCGCAAGGACAAGAACCGCCTGTTCCCGGAGGACAAGGGCCGCATCGTCACCATCTTTCTGTTGAACTTTTTCCGCACCTATGTCGGCTATGAGTTCACCGCCAATCTGGAAGCCGAGCTGGATGACGTCAGCGCCGGCGGGCGTGACTATAAAGATATCCTGAGCAAGTTCTGGCGCGATTTCTCGGCGGCGATTTCCGAGACCTCGGACCTGCGTATTTCCGAAGTGCTTGATGTGCTGGACGAAACGCTGGCACCGCAGCTTTACCCGCCGCGCGAAGACGGCACGGATCCGCGGATCTGCCCCAAATGTGGCGCTGGCCAGCTGCACCTGAAAACCTCGCGCACCGGTGGCTTTGTTGGCTGTGGCAACTACCCAGAATGCGTCTACACCCGCCCGATTTCAGGCGAAGGCGCCGAAGGCTATGAGCGGGTTCTGGGCGAGGACGAGGGGGATGAGATCCACCTGAAGTCCGGCCGCTTTGGCCCCTATGTGCAGCGCGGTGAGGTGACGCCGGAAAACAAAAAGCCGCCACGGTCGTCGCTGCCCAAGCAGGGCAAGGATTTTCTGCCCGGCTGGGGGCCCAATGAGGTCACTCTCGAGCAGGGTGTCACGCTGCTGACCTTGCCGCGTGAGATTGGCCCGCATCCCGAGGGCGGCGCCATTTCCTCGAACCTCGGCCGTTTTGGCCCCTATATCATGCACCAGCTGCCGGATGAGGAAAAACCAGTCTATGCCAACCTGAAAGAGACGCTCGACGTTTTTGAAATCGGCATGAACCGGGCGATGGAGATGATCACCGAGAAACGCAACAACCCGGGGCGCGGGCGCCGTGCTGCGGCCAAGGCTTTGCGCGAACTGGGCGACCACCCGGACGGTGGCGCGATCAGCATCATGGATGGTCGTTATGGGCCGTATGTGAAGTGGGAAAAGATCAATGCCACGATCCCGAAAGAGGTCGAGGTCAAAGACGTGACCGTGGAGCAGGCTCTGGAATGGATCGCTGAGAAGGCCGGTAAATCCGGTGCCAAGAAAAAGGCCCCCGCCAAGAAGAAAGCACCAGCTAAAAAAGCAACGGCAAAAAAGCCAGCCGCCAAAACCACCGCGTCAAAAAAAGCTCCGGCCAAAAAACCAGTGTCAAAAAAAGGCAACGGCAAAAAAGGCTGATGAAGCCTAGACCCTCTTGCAGGAACGCTGTCAGCGCCAGTGGATAGAGGCTAGAGGCTAGCGCCTAGCTCCCCAGCGCCTAGACCAAAGACGAGGCAAATGCTCCCGTCCGGATCCGGTGATCCAAAGGATCCCCAGACATCCCGTTGGGCCCAGCGCCGCGCCTATGGCGCGGCGCATTTGCTTGGGGCGCAGGCCCCAAGCAAACAAATCGCGGGCAATCTCGGGCAATACTGGTTCAGCCGCTGTAAATCGTGCCCGTTCCAGCTAGCGAGGGCGCGCCGGGCGCAGCCCGGCGCCCGGCCCAAGGGTTTTTCGGTGTTTTGGTTTCCAAAACACCACAAACGCGCGGGAGCCCCCCCTCGTAGTTCCAAACTGGTTCATACAGGCTGGCTGTTACAAGCTGGCGCTCCGTAGTAATACGCGTCGGTCTCAGTATTGTTGACTTCGCTGCCTCTCGGGGCCAGAACCAGATCCAACTGGCAGTTGATGGGAGAACTCGATGAAAAAGGTCTATTCCAACGCCGCTGAAGCTCTTGATGGGTTGCTTCATGACGGCATGTTCATAGCGGCAGGTGGCTTTGGCCTCTGCGGCATTCCCGAGCTTCTGCTCGACGCAATCAAGGAGGCAGGCACCAAGGACCTGACCTTTGCTTCCAACAATGCGGGCGTTGACGACTTTGGCATCGGCATTTTGTTGCAGACCAAGCAGGTCAAAAAAATGATCGCGTCCTATGTGGGCGAGAACGCCGAATTCATGCGTCAGTATCTCAGCGGCGAGCTTGAGCTCGAATTCAACCCGCAGGGCACCCTGGCCGAGCGCATGCGCGCAGGCGGCGCAGGCATCCCGGGCTTTTACACCAAAACCGGGGTCGGGACGGTCATTGCCGAAGGCAAAGAGCACAAGGATTTCCCGACCGGTCCCGAAGGCGAGCCCCAGACCTACATCATGGAAGAGGGCATGTTTGCCGATCTCGCCCTGGTGAAGGCCTGGAAAGCCGATGAGACCGGCAATCTGGTGTTCCGCAAAACCGCGCGCAACTTCAATGTGCCGGCTGCCACCTGTGGCAAATTCTGCGTTGTTGAGGTCGAGGAAATCGTCCCCACCGGCTCGCTTGATCCCGATACAATCCATCTGCCCGGCATCTATGTGCATCGCATCATCCAGGGCGATCACGAAAAGCGTATCGAACAGCGCACTGTGCGCACAAAAAAGGAGGCCTGATCCATGGCATGGGACCGCAATCAAATGGCCGCCCGCGCAGCACTTGAACTGCAGGACGGCTGGTATGTGAACCTCGGCATCGGCATCCCGACCTTGGTTTCCAACTATATCCCCGAAGGCGTCGAAGTGACCCTGCAGTCAGAAAACGGCATGCTGGGCATGGGCCCCTTCCCTGTTGAGGGGGACGAAGACGCCGATCTGATCAATGCCGGCAAACAGACCATCACCGAGCTGCCACAGACCGCCTACTTCGATTCTGCGCAAAGCTTTGCGATGATCCGTGGCGGCAAGATCGCCATGGCGATTCTCGGCGCCATGGAAGTGGCGGAAAACGGCGATCTCGCCAACTGGATGATTCCCGGCAAGCTGGTCAAAGGTATGGGCGGCGCCATGGATCTGGTGGCAGGCGTTGGCCGCGTTGTTGTGGTGATGGATCACACCAACAAGCACGGCGACAGCAAGGTGCTGAAGGCATGTACCCTGCCGCTCACCGGACAGAAGGTTGTCGATCGCATCATCACCAACCTCGGTGTGCTGGATGTGGTTGAGGGCGGCCTGAAGATCGTTGAGTGCGCCGATGGTGTCACTGAAGAAGAGCTGCGCGCCGCCACTCTTGCCACGATCGTCAGCTAGGCCACAGCAACCGGACATCAGCCCGCCTGTGTCCGCCTGGGCTAAACTGGGCCCAACTGAGCCAGGTCAAAAATCACCGCAATAGCCCGTCTCACTTTGAGACGGGCTATTGTTATTTTCCGGAAGCGTCAGCGCAATTCACCGCCAGATGGCCCCCTGACCTTGACGTAAGGCAAGCTGCCACGCAGGCCACAACAGCCGGTTCATCACAAAACCCGTATTTGATGCGCTTTTTTTGGTGGCATAAAGCCGCTGTGAACACATTGCAGGCACAAATAACTTGCCAAGCGGCACAGGTAGTTTATCCGAAAGGCCACACACTAAAAACACGGCAGGCACATGACAAACACCAATGACCTTCCCGAAGCGCAGTCCACTGTGCGCTCTTCCCGCGATTGGGTTAAGATTTTGGCGCAGTACCGCGAACCCAATCAACTGCGCAGCAGCTTCGAGTTGGGCGTCAGTGCAATTCCCTTTTTCCTGCTCTGGGCGCTGGCCTGGTGGGCGCTGTCGATCAGCTACTGGCTGACCTTTGGCATCTCGGTGGTCAACGCCGCCTTTCTGCTGCGCCTGTTCACCATCCAGCACGACTGCGGCCACGGCGCGTTCTTCAAGAACCGCAAACTGAGCGACTGGGTGGGCCGCATCATCGGGGTGTTCACACTGACCCCCTATGACGTCTGGCGCCGCACCCATTCCGAGCACCACAGTGCTGCGGGCAATCTCGACAAACGCGGCATGGGCGATGTGCATACGCTGACCGTCGCCGAGTATCAGGCCCTGTCGACCTTTGGCAAACTGCACTACCGCATCTACCGCAACCCTCTCACCCTGTTTGGGCTGGGGCCCAGCTATCTGTTCTTGCTGCAGAACCGGATCCCACTGGGGCTGATGAAGAGTATGCGCTACTGGACCAGCGCCATGGGCACCAATCTGACCCTGCTGCTGATCCTGGGCGTTGTCTGGTATTTTGGTGGCTTACTGCCACTGCTGCTGATCTTCCTGCCATCCACTATTCTGGCGGCCACCGCCGGGGTCTGGCTGTTCTATGTGCAGCATCAATTCGAGACCACGCACTGGGAAAACGCCGAAGACTGGCAGCTGCACGATGCCGCTCTCAGTGGCAGCTCCTACTATGTTCTGCCTGCCGTGCTGCAATGGTTCAGTGCCAATATCGGCATTCATCAGGTGCATCACCTCTATAGCCGCATCCCGTTTTACCGCCTGACCGAAGTGATCAGGGATCACTCTGAGCTGGCGATGAACAACCGGCTGACCATCCGTGAAAGCTTTGCCTGCGCCCGGTTGCACCTCTGGGACGAGGACAGCAAACGTCTGCTGTCCTTCTCGCAGGCCCGTGCGCTCTACGGCTGATCACCCAACCGGAAATCTATGCTTCGGGGCCAATAACTGGCCCCGAGCACCGCATGAAGGCCTCTCCTGACATAGATACAGGATACTGAGCGCCCTCCTGAGTGCCCTGCCCCCAATACTCCCTCGCATTCAGTTTTAATCCCCCCGTGACTGTTAGGCCGCTGAATGTCGGGCTGGTGAATGTCGGGCCGAAGCATTTCAGGCCGATACCTGTCATGTTGGCGATGGATTTATCAAAGCTGTCGCCTGTGATTCTGTGTCCGCCCCGAGATTGCGACGACCGGCCTGCTGACTATTTCATCCTGCGAAAAACGCAGCCGTCGCTGATCAGCTCTGGCGGCGTCAGGCACAGCGCACGGGCAACCTGATAGGCCGCCAGAACCTTTGGCACATAGTCGCGCGTCTCGGGAAAAGGCGGTACGCCCTGATGCGCCCGCACCGCGCCCTCGCCGGCATTGTATCCTGCCAGAGCCAGAACCGCGTCGCCGGAAAATTCCTCCAGCAGCCAATCGAGATATTTGATGCCACCGCTGATGTTCTGGTCTGCCACCAGCGCATCGCGCACCCCAAAGCGTGTGGCCGTATCTGGCATCAGCTGCATCAGCCCTGTGGCCCCTGCCCCGCTCACCGCATCACTTTGGCCGCCGGATTCAACCGCAATGACCGCCAGGATCAACGCCGGAGAGACCCGCGATTCAGCCGAAGACAACAATATGGGCACGGCCTGCTCTTCGATGATTTGCTGCAGCAGCTGCAGACCGGGTGCTGCGACAGGTGCCTTGGCCGTTCTGAGCGCGTGCAGCGCCTGTTCCAGCCGGTTGCTGCCTGTGCCCGCCTCGATCCCAACCGGAACCCGTTTCCAGAACCAGCCATAGCGGCCGATTTCACCCGACCCCGCTGCAGTTCCCCCAGTGCCGCCTGCCCCTGTGCCGCCTGCCGCGCCATTGGACAGGCTTCTCGGAGCCGGCTCTTCGATCTGAATGGTGATCTTGGGCGGGCTACCCGGTTTGGGCGCCACGACTCGGCGGGCTTCAAATTTCGGAAAGGCTGGCGGCGCAGGCTTGGAGCCTGTCTCTGGCGCCTCCTGCGCTGCAGACTCAGCCGCGAGAAGGGACATTTGCAGCGCCGCTAACAGAAAAAGCAGCCCGATTGGGGATCGCAGGGTCATCTTATAGCTCGATCTTGTGGTCTTTTGCCCGGCAGACTCGCCTATTGCGGCGCTAAAAGCCAGTTTTTGGATGCCAAATCTGGCGATATCGCCACATTTGCCCCCGTAAGCCGTACCAAGGCCCGTTAGATTGACAAAAAGTAAAAAAATATTTCGTTACCAAACAAAGTGTTAATAGCAGTCCTGCCAAAAAGTTAAATTTGGGCAGCGATTTCCAGATTCCAGCCCAATTCCTGACACGCTCTACCGGCTATATGTACTCATCCAAGCGACACAGGGTCGGTGAGAGAGAGAGACAGACCCTGAAGCAACGTCACTTAGGAAACTGAAAAACTTTTGAGATCCTTTGGAGGGACAACACAATGATCAAATTCATCAAAAACTTCCGCAAGAATGACTCCGGCGCCGTGACTGTTGACTGGGTTGTTCTGACCGCCGCTGTTGCCGCTCTGGCCGGCGCTGCCTACACCGCGATCGAAACTGGTTCCAGCAACCTGACCGGTACAACCAGCACTTACATCTCTGGCAAAACTCCTACAGACGGCTAAGTTTAGCCTTAGCTAAACAAGCTCTAGGGCCGCGCCTTTTGCGTAAAGGTGCGGCCCTTTTCCTTAGCCAGATACGAGCGAGGGCCAAAATGAAAAAAATTTGGACATTTATCGCAAGTGACGATGGCGCTGTAACAGTTGACTGGGTGGTTTTGACCGCCGCTATGGCCGGGCTTGCTGTTCTGATTTCAACTCAGATGCAAGATGGCGTCATGGGGTTGGTGAACGCAATGGTCGCCTACATGTCGAACTGGGACTTTAGCTGATCCAGCCGGATCACCGCGTAGCAAGGCAAGGTTTCGTCACTGTAAGACTTATCAACTTGCCGGTTCTGCCCTTAGGTGGAGCCGGTACCAAATGAGAAAGGTCACACAATGCGCGCAGTATTTGGACTCGTCCTGATTATCGGTGTCGCCCTCGCCGGCGGCGCAGTGATGATGGCAAAGAATTACATTTCCGCCTATCAAAATGAGCTTGCCCGGGAACGCGCCAATCGTGGCGAAGTGATCCCGACCACCGAAGTGTATGTGGCCAACAAGCAATTGAAATACGGCGAAAGACTAACCCAAGAGGCCGTTCGCAAGGTGCGCTGGCCCACGGAATCGATCCCCGAAGGTGCCTTTACCTCCCTGGAGACGCTGTTTCCCCCCGCCAATCCCGGCGATCTGCGGGTTGTCTTGCGCACCGTGGAAAAAGATGAGGCGCTTCTGGTCGCAAAACTCACCAATCCCGGACAGGATGCAGGCATCACCTCGCAACTGCAGCGCGGCATGCGCGCCTTTGCAATCAGTGTTGATGTCTCCTCTGGTGTGTCAGGCTTTCTGCGCCCCGGTGACCACGTGGATGTTTACTGGACAGGCTCCGTGCACGGCTCTGGGGATCGCAACAACCAGGATATCACCCGCCTGATCGAGCCCAGCATTGAGCTCATCGCGGTTGACCAGAGTGCCAGCTCAGAAGTGAATGGCGCAACGATTGCCCGCACAGTGACCGTTGCAGTGCACCCCGAGCAGGTTGCCGCACTGGCCCAGGCACAGACCACAGGGCGCTTGTCGCTCTCCCTCGTCGGAGCCGGAGATGACACCGTCGCCTCGGTTGTCGAAGTAAACCAGCGCAAGCTGTTGGGCCTTGGAGAAAGACTTGCGCCCGAGCAGGTTGAACAAAAACGGGTCTGCACCATTCGCACCCGCCGTGGCGCCGAAGTGCTCGAGATCCCGATCCCCTGCAGCAACTAGAGCTGCGCGCCCTTTGGCCCGGACATTTGGCCCAGGCATCAGAGCACGCGCCAGGGAATCGTTGTTTATCAATGACCTAATACAAAAGCAGAGCCATCCTAACCGGGTGGCTCTGCTACGTCTGTTGCCTCTCCCCCACAGGGAGAGCGCTGAAGCAACACCCCGGAAGCCTTTGATTCTTGCAATAATTCGCAATCTGCAGCACAGTGAGTCAAAATAGCGGGCAAAAAGACCCGAAATTGAGGCGTGATCGGAAAGGCAGGTCACATGAAAATTCGTGGATTTATGGCGGCAGCTCTCACGGGGCTATCGCTTCTCTGCATGAGCGCACCGGACGCGGCTCTGGCCAATGGTGTGCGGGTTGTCAAACGAGGCACATCAGTCACACTCGACGTGCCGATGAACCGTGCGGTTGTGGTGGAAAGCGATGATCCCTTTGCTGAGTTGAGCATCGCCAACCCAAATATCGCAGATATCTCGTCGCTCTCGGACCGCACCATCTATGTGCTGGGCAAATCCCCCGGTCTGACGACGCTGACATTGCTGGATGCCTCGGGCAAACTGATCACCAATGTGGATGTTCGGGTCGCCGCTGATGTTTCAGAGTTCAAGCAACGGCTGCGCCAGATTCTTCCCGGCGAAAAGATTGAAGTGCGCACCGCCAACGATGGCATCGTGCTGTCTGGCACTGTTTCGAGCGCCGCACGACTGCAGCGCGCCATGGATCTGGCCGAACGCTACGCGCCTGAACGCGTCAGCAACCTGCTCAGCGTCGGCGGCGTGCAGCAAGTGATGCTAAAAGTCCGGTTTGCCGAAATGCAGCGTTCGGTGTCAAAGGCGCTGCATTCCTCGGTCGCTCTGGGCAATGCCAGTGGCAGCACCGTGGGCGAAAGCGGCACATGGCTGGCGGGCGACAATGGCTTGAGCAATCCCACCATCACACCGCAGGATGGAGTTGCCGGCGCTCTTGCCTTTCAGTTTGGCGCCGGATCCTTTCAGGTTGGCCTGCTGCTGGAAGCGCTGGAGCAAAAAGGCGTGGTCCGCACTCTGGCCGAACCAAATCTCTCTGCCCTCTCCGGTCAGGAAGCCAAATTTCTTGCGGGCGGCGAATATCCGATCCCGGTTGCACAGGACAGCGGCAATATCACCATCGAGTTCAAACCCTTTGGTATCGAGTTGAACTTCATTCCACGGGTGGTTGACGGCGATCTGATCAACCTTGAGCTCAAGGCAGCCGTATCCGCTGTGGATCCGACAAACTCCCTCTTCGTCAACGACCTGAGGGTCAGTGCCTTTTCCAGACGGGAAACCGCAACCACGGTAGAGTTGCGCGATGGCGAGAGTTTTGCCATTGCGGGCCTTGTGAAGGACGAGTTTCTCGACAACTCGTCGCAGGTGCCCTGGATTGGTGACGTCCCCATACTGGGGGCCCTGTTCCGCAGTGCTGACTACCAGCGGGAACAGACCGAACTGGTCATCATCGTCAGCGCGCATCTGGTCACCCCGTCTCGTGGCGAAGCCCTCAGCCTGCCGACGGACCGCATCAAGCCGCCCAGCGAGTCGGAATTGTTTCTGTTTGGCCGGACCGTAAGTGCACAAAAAGGCCCTGCCAGCGAAGTTGCCAGACAAGACTTTAATGGCTCCTACGGCTATGTGATGGACTGAAGACGTAAAAGAAAGACCGGGACATGATCAAAAGCATATCGATCTTGGGGCTTGTTCTCAGCGCCGCCGCCTGCAGCCATCGTCAGGCAGGCGAGCCGCTGGACGAAAGCCTGCTGGGCGCGGCCACCCAGAACAACGCTGCGGTCATGAGCGGTGAACGGGACTACGCGATACAGCTTGCGGGGCGGTTCGCCAAAGAAGTCCCGACAACCATCAACTTTGCTTTTGACGATGCCCGCCTTGATGGCGAAGCCCGGTCTGTGCTGGATCGACAGGCCGCCTGGATCAAACAATTCCCCGAAGTCCGCTTTCGGGTCTATGGCCACACCGATTCGGTCGGTGGCAGCAGCTACAACAAACAACTGGGCCTGCGGCGTGCCCGCGCGGCGGTAAATCATCTTGTCAGCCGTGGCATCAGTCGCAGCCGCCTCGAGGCTATGGTCTCTCAGGGTGAGAGCCAGCCCCTGATCCTGACCCAGGAACGCGAGCGCCGCAATCGCAGGACCGTGACCGAAGTCAGCGGGTTTTTCAAAAGGCACCCTTCGGTTCTGGATGGGAAATATGCCCAGATTGTCTACCGCGACTACATAGCCAGCGGCGTCGCGGCCACCACCCTCACCTCTGAGCAGTCTCTCAACTCCAGCCTGGAATAGAGCCCGGCCGCTGCCAGTCCTCCCAGCCAGCCCCTTCCAGTCGTCCCTGCCCTGTGCTTCATACGAGGCCTTATCAGGGCTGCCTCAAAGGCTGTATAACAGGCCTGCTCAGCCTGCCTTACTTCAAAAACCGTTCAACAATTCCCTACATTTGGGGTTTTTTGGCCCCAATCTTGCCCAGATGTTAATCGACATTGTGCCACAAGGGTAACCTGCGACCTGTGAATCGCTGGGCTGCCTTGGAACCATGAGGATGATGTCGATGAGCGGTGAAATGCCACAATCAGAAAACCCTGCCATTGTCGCCTGCACAATCAGCCGCGATGTGCAGAACTTCGACCTCCTGATAGAAGATATGGAGGCCGCACTTGGAGAGGCCTGGGGCGACCTGGGTTTTGGCGAAACCTTAGCGTTTTTTGCCCAGCCCGAAGCCGAGACCCTCGAATTTGTCGCCCTTGCAATGGACGCCCAGGATGAGGCCAATCTTGCGCAGATGGGCGAGATCATTTCACAAGCCAAAGCACGCAACATAAAAGTCATCCTGATCGCTGAAGAGGTCAGCCCCGCAGCCCTTCACACGCTGCTGCGCCAGGGTGCCGATGAATTTATTCCCTATCCTTTGCCGGAACGTGAGCTGCAGGCGGCGATTGACCGCATCAGCACACCTGAGCCGGAACCCGCAGCCCCAACCAATCCACATTTGCTGAAGTCTGACGCCCGCCGCGAAGGTGCCGTCATCGTTTGTCATGGCCTGGCAGGTGGCACCGGATCAACCACACTGGCGGTGAATCTGGCCTGGGAGCTGGCCGAAATGAGCACCCAAAAGACGCCCTCAGTCTGTCTGTTGGATTTCGACATGCAACAGGGGTCGGTCTCGACCTATCTCGACCTGCCCCGCCGCGAAATCGTGATGGAGCTGTTGAGCGAAACTGAGAACATGGACGCGGATATATTTGGTCAGGCGCTGCTGCCGTTCCAGGACAAACTGCAGGTCCTGACCGCGCCCAGCGAAATGATTCCGCTTGATTTCATTTCCGTTGAGGATGTGGAGCGCGTGGTGGAAATGGCCCGCAGCCATTTTGATTTTGTCATTATCGATATGCCCCACACGCTGGTGCAATGGTCCGAAACCATTCTGCAGATGGCGCATGTCTATTTTGCCATGATCGAGCTGGACATGCGCTCGGCCCAGAACGCGCTGCGTCTGAAGCGGGCGCTGCAGTCCGAAGGCCTGCCCTTTGATAAACTGCGCTTTGCGCTGAACCGGGCGCCCAAGTTCACCGACCTTAGCGGTAAAAGCCGGGTCAAACGAATGGCCGAAAGCCTTGGTATCTCGATTGATCTGCAGCTGCCTGATGGCGGCAAGCCCATCACCCAAAGCTGTGACCACGGGCTGCCTCTGGCGACCTCAAATGCCAAAAACCCCCTGCGCAAAGAAATCGCCAAACTGGCGCGATCGCTGCACGATCTGGGGACCAACGAAACCGAGGCCGCTGCCTAGTTTCAAACAATTTAATTTCGTTGAGTAGCCGGGGGGCTTCACATGTTTTCTAAATACAAGAAACAGGCAGCCAAACCAAATGTCTCCGCGGTTGTCCCAGATGCGGTTATCCCCGCCAATCCGGTCAAACCCGCCAGTACCCTGCGGCGTCCGGTGACAGGCGTGGCCACTGATGTCACGGCCAAGGACAAGGACCGCAAACGCCAGGAGCGCCTGAGCGAAATCAAGGTTCAGCTGCACCGTGATCTGCTGGAAAACCTCAATCTCGCTGCCCTTGAGAATGCCCCTGAGGCCGAGCTGCGCGGAGAAATCGCGGCCATCGCGGCCGAAATCCTCGAAGAAAAAGGCATCGTGCTGAACCGCGAAGATCGCATGACCCTGAACAAAGAGCTCTACGATGAGGTCACCGGCCTTGGTCCGCTAGAGACCCTGCTGCAGGATGAAACTGTCAGCGACATCCTGGTCAACGGCCCGCATCAGATCTTTATCGAGCGCGAAGGTAAGTTGCAGTTGAGCAATATCGCCTTCAAAGATGAAAAGCACCTGATGCGGATCATCGACAAGATCGTCTCGGCCGTGGGGCGACGGGTGGATGAAAGCAACCCCTATGTGGATGCCCGTCTTGCGGATGGCTCGCGTTTCAACGCCATGGTGCCCCCCGTTGCGGTCGATGGCTCGCTGGTGTCGATCCGGAAATTCAAAAAGGACAAACTGGGCATTGATGACCTGGTTGAATTCGGCGCCTTTACCGAAGAAATGGCCGCTTATCTGCAGGCCGCCGTGTCCACCCGCCTGAATGTGATCGTCTCTGGCGGCACCGGCTCTGGTAAAACCACCACGCTGAATGCGCTATCCTCGTTCATTGACAATGCCGAACGTATCCTCACCATCGAAGACACCGCCGAGCTGCAGCTGCAGCAAACCCATGTGGGACGGATGGAAAGCCGCCCGCCCAATGTTGAAGGCAAAGGCGAGGTTTCGCCGCGCGACTGTCTGAAGAACGCGCTGCGGATGCGGCCTGACCGCATTATCGTGGGCGAGACCCGTGGCGAAGAAGTCATCGACATGTTGCAGGCTATGAACACCGGCCACGATGGCTCGATGACAACCATTCACGCCAACTCGGCACGCGATGGCATTTCGCGTCTTGAGAATATGATCGCAATGGCAGGCATGGAGATGCCGATCAAGGCGGTCCGCAGCCAGATTTCATCGGCGGTGAACGTCATCGTACAGGCCTCGCGTCTGCAGGATGGCTCGCGCCGCATGACCTCGATCACCGAGATCACCGGCATGGAAGGCGATGTGATTTCGATGCAGGAATTGTTCCGCTTCCAGCGCGTCGGCTTGACGCCCGACAACAAGATTATCGGCCATTTCACCGCGACGGGCGTGCGCAGTCACTATTCCGAACGCTTCCGTCTCTGGGGCTATGACTTGCCTCCGTCAATTTATGAACCCAGCGCAGTGGAGGTCTGAACATGCAACTGAGTGCAGAACCGGTCATCTATCTGCTGATCTTTGTTGGCGTGGTCGTGCTGGTTGAGGGCATCTACCTGGTTGCCTTTGGCAAATCCATCCGGCTCAACAATCAGGTCAATCGCCGTCTGGAAATGATGGAAAAGGGCAGCACCCGCGAGCAGGTGCTGGAACAGTTGCGCAAAGAGCTGGGCCAGCATGGCAAGTCCAAGACCATCCCGCTCTATTCACTGCTTGCCGAAAAGGCGCAGAAGGCCGCCATCGCCTTTAGCCCCAAACAGTTGATGCTGATCATGGCTGGCCTGGCCCTCTTTGCCTTTATCGGGTTGAGCGTCGGCACCTCCACCCCTCTGGCGGCACGCGCACTTGCAGCCATTGTGATCGGGGTTGGTGGGGTGTTCTTTTGGGTCAACAAAAAGGCCGCCACACGCATGGGCTTGATCGAAGAGCAGCTGCCTGACGCAGTTGAGCTGATGGTGCGAAGCCTGCGGGTGGGCCATCCCTTTAACTCGACAGTGCAGATCGTCGCCCAGGAGATCGAAGACCCCCTTGCCACCGAATTCGGCATCATCGCTGACGAATGTGCCTATGGCCGCGATATCGGCGAAGCGCTCAAGGAGATGGCCGAACGGCTGGATGTGCAGGATCTGCGGTTCCTGTCGGTTGCGGTGACCATTCAGCAGCAATCGGGCGGTAACCTCGCCGAAGTTCTGGCGGGTCTGGCCAAGGTAATCCGGGCGCGTTTCCGCCTGTTTCGCCGGGTCAAAGCCATCACTGCCGAAGCGCAATGGTCCGGCAAATTCCTCTCGGCCTTCCCGCTGCTGGCCCTGATCGGCACCCTGCTGAAAGATCCGAACTACTACGATGGCGTTTTGGATCACCCCTATTTTATTCCGGCCTGTTTCTTTGTCGGCATCATGCTCACGGTTAATCTTGTCGTGATGCGTTTCCTGACCGACATCAAGGTTTGAGGAGAAAACCATGAACATCCTTGCCGCCGCCGAAGGGTTTCTGACAGATCAGTTTGGTGCCTTTGGCCCCCTGCTCGCCATTGGCCTTCTGGGGCTGGTGATGGTTCTGCTCGCGGTTTTGTTGCTACTGAACCAGCCAGAAGACCCGCTGAAGAAACTGCAGCGCAGCATGGAGCCCGAAACCCGGGGCAAGCCGCAAAAGGAACGCCTGCGTCAGAACAACCGCAATGAGCAGTTGCAAAAATTCGCCAGCTTCCTGGAACCCCAAAACGCAGAAGAGCTTTCTGCGATGGAGCTCAAACTGCGTCAGGCAGGTTACAGCTCAAAGGATGCGGTGCGGTTTTTTCACTTTGCCCAGATGGCCCTTGGCCTGATCGGCCTCGCAGCCGGGCTGTTCTATGTCTATGTGATGAACGCTGATTTTAAATTCGACACCCAGGCTATGGTGATCCGGATCATCGGCCCGGGCGCGGCTGGCTATATGCTGCCCAAATACTGGGTCACCCGCCGTATTGCGGAACGCAAAGAGCAGATCGAGGCCGGTTTTCCAGACTCGCTGGACATGATGCTGGTCTGCGTCGAAGCAGGCCAATCTCTGGATCAGTCCATTGTGCGCGTCGCCTCCGAACTGCAGGCCTCTTATCCGCAACTTGCCTTTGAATTCGAGATCGTCGCCCAGGAGATGAAAGCCGGTAAGGACAAGGAAAAGGTGCTACGCGATATGGGCACCCGCTGTGGGGTTCAGGATATCTCATCCTTTGTCACCGTGATGATCCAGTCCGCCGCCTTTGGCACCTCGATTGCCGAAGCCCTGCGGGTCTATGCCTCAGAAATGCGTGACAAACGGGTGATGCGCGCCGAAGAAGCCGCAAATAAGTTGCCAGTGAAGATGACCCTTGCCACAATGATGCTGACGGTGCCGCCGCTGCTGCTCATTCTGGTTGGCCCTTCGATCAAGAACATCATGAATATGGGCAATGCAGGCAACTGATACGGGCAACTGATACGGGCAACTGATGACGCATAAATTCGAACGGATCTTCACCGTTCACCGATATGGCCCCCGCGCCGCCGCCCTTGCCTTTGCAGTGGCGGTGGCGGCCTGTTCTCCGGCGGGGATTTCACAAAAAACACCCGGCTCCTGGGCCCCCGGCGTGGATACCAGCCAAGACAGTGAAGACCCATTGGTGGTTGGGCACCGCCTGATGCAGGCTGCGGAATACGAACTGGCGCTGGATGCCTTTACCCGGGCGGCGCTGGACCACGGATTGACGTCGGAAATCCTGTCCAGTCTGGGCTCGGCCAACCTTGGCCTTGGTCGGCTGGGACAGGCCGAAGACCTGCTGCGCCGCTCTATCAGCGAATCTCCGGATTGGGCCGAACCCTACAACAATCTTGGTGTCGTGCTGATGGAACGGGGCAAGACAGCCGAGGCGGTCCAGATCCTGAAACAGGCCTATGCGCTCAACAATGGCGAAAGTGACGCAATCCGGGATAATTTACGGCTGGCTCTCGAAAAATTCGAAAATTCCGGCCATAGTGATCCGCAAGGCACAGAAAACAACAAATACAAGTTGGTGCAGCAGGGCGGGGGCAACTACGCGATTCGCAAATCCCCCTGACCTTCGGAGGCTGAGCAGTAAAAGGACGCAGAAATATGCGCCAAGCATTTCTAATATCTGCATGTCTGGCAGGCGCCGTTGCGCTGTCAGCCTGCGACAAAAAAAGCGGCGAAGAGACCGTTGAACGCGCCTTTCAGGACGTGAATGTCATTGATGAGAGCAATCTCAACGAAGTCATGCTGACGGTGGCCGATCCCAACCAGGCGGTGAACTATTTCCGCGACACGGCCAAGGGCGAGCCGGACCGGATCGACCTGCAGCGCGGGTTGGCGACGTCTTTGATCCGCGCCAAGCGTAACACCGAAGCGGTCGTGGCCTGGAAAAAGACGGTCTCGCTGGCTGAGGCCACCAATCAGGACCGTCTTGGCCTGGCGGACTCGCAAATCCGGACTGGCGACTGGAAAGGCGCCAAGGAGACGCTGAACACCATTCCTCCCACCCATGAATCCTACCAGCGCTACCGGCTGGAGGCGATGGTTGCGGATGCCAACAAGGACTGGAAACGCGCCGACAGCTTTTATGAGATCGCCGTCGGGCTGACCACCAGACCTGCCAAGATCATGAACAACTGGGGCTATTCCAAACTCACCCGTGGCGACTATAGCGGTGCCGAGCGGCTGTTCAGTGAGGCGATCCATCAGGACCAGAGCCTGTTCACCGCCAAGAACAATCTGGTTCTGGCCCGGGGCGCGCAGCGCAATTACACCCTGCCGGTGGTGACCATGACCCAGGTTGAGCAGGCCGAATTGCTGCACACTCTGGCGCTTTCGGCCGTGAAACAGGGCGACGTTAAAACCGGCGAAGGTCTGTTGCGTCAGGCCGTGGCCACCCACCCACAGTATTTTGAGGCCGCAGCCAAGGCTCTGAACGCTTTGGAGAACGGCTGAACATGGTAATCCTTGCCGGATCGGCTGAGGTTGCCCGCTGGTTTTTGCCCTTTGTGCTGCCGCTGTGTTTTGCGGCCGCCTATACCGATCTCAGCAGCATGCGGATCCCCAACTGGATCAATGACAGTCTGGGCGCGCTCTATGTGATCCTTGGGCTGTTTATTATGCCGACCTGGGCCGACTATGGCTGGCACCTGCTGCATCTGCCCATTGGCATTGCCTTTGGCTTTTTGTTCTTTACCGCTGGCGTAATGGGCGCAGGCGATGCCAAATTTATTGGTGCTGCCGCGCCATTGGTGGTGCTTGCCGATTTGCCTGCCCTGGTGGTCATCTACACCGCCAATCTGCTCGCGGCCTTTGCCACCCATCGTCTGGTCAAATACACGCCCCTGCGCAAACTGGCGCCAGACTGGCAAAGCTGGAGCGTCGGCAACAAGTTCCCCATGGGGTTTAGCCTTGGCGGCACCCTGGCGATCTACCTGATCCTGGTCGCCTGTTTCGGGCGCTAGCGCCCCAAAACAGATCCGAAGCGCAAGTCTCAAGCTCACCTCTGCGCAGGTGGCGACATTTGCAAAGTTTGGTCTGTGTCCCAACAGCGGCCTTTCATGTAGTCTGCGGCGAAAGTCGGCAATGAGCCCAGTTTGACGTTTTTCTGTGCCGCAGCGAATGTCTGGTTCGGGAAAACTAATAGTTACCATGCGGAAATTCGGTCCTTAGCGGCGACCAATGCCGTCAGCAGAAAAGTGCGGCCTTCAGCAAATAGGGCCAAAAGTGCTATCCTGCACCATCTGCATTTTCACAGGCGTTGGGGTAAAACCAAGACCCCCGCTAAGGACTGCCAAACCCACCACCGCCCGGAGACTTGAGGACGAACACATCATCAAGCGACATTTTGGCTTCGTCATTGCCTTTCAGTTGCTCGGTCGTCCCGTTTGCCCGTTGAATACTGTTTTCTCCGATGGCGCCGGCACCGCCACCCTGTGCGCCATGTGGTGGAATTTTACGATGGGAGGAGAGCACTGTTACCGTCGTTGTTTCCAGAAAACGCAAGCGTCTTGTGGTCCCGTCGCCACCGCTGAATTTGCCGACCCCGCCGGACCCTTTGCGTATCGAAAATTCATCAAGACGCACTGGAAAACGGGTCTCCAAGACTTCGGGATCTGTCATGCGTGTGTTTGTCATATGGCTGTGCACCGCACTTGTGCCATCAAAACCATCCCCCGCGCCGGTTCCCCCGCAGATGGTCTCATAATTCTGGTAGGTGTCGTTGCCGTATACGAAATTGTTCATTGTGCCCTGACTTGCTGCGATGACGCCCAAGGCACCGTATAGCGTGTCAGCGATTGCCTGACTAACCTCTGTGTTGCCGGAAATGACCGCAGCCGGTGCATCCGGATTGATCATGCTCCCCTTCGGGACAACAAGGGCAAGGGGCTTCAGGCAGCCTTCGTTCATTGGGATGTCATTGCCTACCAAAGTGCGGAACACATACAGCACGACAGCACGACAAATCGCCAGCGGGGCATTATAGTTCCATTCATTTTGGCGAGACGTGCCCGTGAAATCGATCGTAGCAGACCGATCGCGTTTATTCACCGTGATCGCAACTTGGATCTGGTCACCGCTGTCGAGGGGGTAAGTGAAATTACAGTCGTGAAGAACGTCAAGAACGCAGCGCACGCTTTCTTCGGCATTGTCTTGAACATAACCCATGTAGGCGTGCACCGTTTGTGCGCCGAATTGGGTTGTGATTTTTTGCAATTCCTTCAAGCCAGTCGTGTTCGCCGCGATCTGCGCAGAAAGGTCAGCCATATTCTGATCGATATTGCGGCAAGGGTACGTCCCTGATGCCAACAGTTCGCGCGTTTCCACATTGCGAAGCTGCCCTTGCTTCACCAGCAAGAAGTTATCAATCAAAACGCCTTCTTCCTCGATTGTTCTGCTGTCAGGTGGGGCAGACCCGGGCGTCTTGCCTCCGATGTCGGCATGATGCCCGCGGCTGGCAACGGTATACAAAATCCGCGCGCCCGCTTGATCGAACACTGGCGTAATGACAGTGACATCGGGCAGGTGCGTGCCGCCGTTGAAAGGATTGTTCATCATGAACACATCACCGGGGCGAATTTTACCTTTGTTCTGGGCCAGAATGACGCGGACACTTTCTGACATTGACCCTAGATGGACAGGAACATGGGGGGCATTGGCCACAAGATCGCCGTTTGAATCAAAGATTGCACAAGAGAAATCATAGCGCTCTTTGATGTTCACAGAATACGCCGTGTTGGCGAGGGTCGCGCCCATTTGGTCGGCGATTGACATGAACAGGTTGTTGAATACCTCCAACATTACCGGATCAACTTTGGTACCGATGGCCTCTTGCCTTGCAACTGGGGTGGTCCGTCTCAACACCAGACATCCCCCCTTGACGCACTCGGCTTGCCACCCTTGTTCCAAAATATTGGTACCTGTGGGTTCGGTCATGATCGCGGGGCCATGTACCACGTCGCCTTTCTGCATTTCGGTGCGGTCAACGATTTGCGTTGTGTGTTGCGCTCCATCTGACCACATTTGCGTGGTGCGCGAAGGCGTCGCCGCCATTATTTCTTGGCCAAGTGTTACGGTCTCACCGGTCTTTCCGATTGCTTCTGCAGAGAGAATTTCGATGACCAGTTCAGCGCCTTGCGGCACAAAACCGAACCGCTGATCGTGCGCGGTCTCAAAGGCTTTGGTCATTTCCTGTTGCGTTCCGAATGGAACCTCGAGGGTTTGTTGTGCCCCCGAAGGACGGATATGGGCGACCCTTACGATGCTGATGTCGGGGTCGTATATGCCTTGGCTGTTCACTTCGGCCCGCGCATCTGTGCAAAGCGCGTCCAAGACCAAACGGGCTGCATCACCCTCGTGGATGCTTTTGCCAAATTGGTTTTCGCGCATGGCACGCACATCGGCCAAACCCATCCCAAACGCCGATAGAACACCTGCGAATGGATGGATAAAGACACTTTCCATTCCCAAAGCATCCGCAACCAGACAGGCATGCTGCCCCCCCGCGCCGCCAAAGCAGTTCATCGTGTATTTTGTCACGTCATAGCCGCGCTGCACGCTGATCTTTTTGATCGCATTCGCCATGTTTTCGACTGCAATGCGCAGGAAACCTTGGGCGATTTCTTCGACAGAAAGGCCTCCGCCGATTTCTACCGCTATCGTTTGGAATTTATGGCGCACGGCATCCACATCAAGGGGTTGGTCGGCATTCGGGCCAAACACGGGCGGGAACAGATCCGGTTGCAACTTGCCTAGCAGGACGTTGCAGTCGGTGACCGTCAAGGGGCCACCGCGTCGATAGGCGGCGGGGCCGGGGTTGGCGCCAGCGCTTTCGGGGCCGACTTGCATCCGCCCGTCGCGGTAGGACAGGATCGATCCGCCCCCCGCTGCGACCGTGTGGATCGACATCATAGGTGCGCGCATCCGTACGCCTGCGACTTCGGTCTCAAAGCTGCGTTCGAATTCGCCTGCGTAGTGACAAACGTCTGTGGAAGTGCCGCCCATATCAAAGCCGATCAGCTTGTCAAAACCATGCTCACGCGCGGTGCTGACCATCCCGACGACACCGCCCGCTGGCCCTGACAAGATTGCGTCGCGCCCTTCAAACAAGGACGCGTCCGTCAGCCCCCCGTTCGAGCGCATGAACATCAGCCGTTCACACCCGCCCTTATCTGCCCCCAGCGCATCTGCAACCTGACTGACGTAGCGGCGCAGGATCGGAGAGAGGTATGCGTCAACCACAGCCGTGTCCCCGCGCGAAACAAGCTTGATCAAAGGACTTGCTTCGTGGCTGAGCGACACTTGGTCAAAGCCCGATTGGCGGGCCATATCCCCGATCTGTTGTTCGTGCTCTGCAAACCGGTAGCTGTGCATCAAGGCCACAGCAACAGAGCGATAGCCTTGCGCGTGTGCTTGGGACAATGCTGCGCGGGTTTTTGCGGCGTCCAGCGCACAGATGATTGTGCCGTCGGCCGCGACCCGTTCGTCGACCTCGATCACATCTTCGTACAACAGTTCGGGCAGCTGGATATTCAGATCGAACAATCGCGGTCTGTTCTGGAATCCGATGCGCAGCAGATCCCCCATGCCCTTTGTGATCAACAGCAAGGTGCGTTCGCCTTTGCGCTCAAGCAGCGCGTTGGTGGCAACCGTTGTCCCCATTTTCACAGCTCTGATGAGGCCTTTGGGGATCGGGTCACTTGCCCCAAGACCCAGCAATGCACGAATTCCGTGGACGGCGGCGTCGACGTAAACTTCAGGGTTCTCGGACAATAACTTGTGGGTGCGCAACGCCCCTTCGGGTGTTTTCGCTACGATATCGGTAAACGTGCCCCCGCGGTCGACCCAAAATTGCCACATGGCATAGCTCCTTCGTTTGCTGGCTTGCCAGCAGGTTTTCAAGTTCAAGAATTGGTGTTTGGCGGCGTTAGTAGAACAAGGACGGCAACCAAAGCGCGAGGTTCGGGAAGACCAGCAACAGGCCAAGCATCACAAACATGGTGACGACAAAGGGCAGCGCGCCTTTGATGACGTCGATCATCGGCCCGGATTTCCGGATGCCCTGAACGACGTACAGGTTAATGCCGATGGGCGGCGTAATAAGGGCTGTTTCCAGCAAAACCATCAGCAGGATGCCAAACCAGACGGGATCAAAACCAAGAGCCACGACAATCGGTGTGATCAACGGCGCCATCGTCAGCAGCATCGACAGCGTTTCCATAAAGCAACCGATGAGGATCAGGACAGCGACGATCATCAGCATCGTTTGCATCGGCGTCCACCCAAGGCCGGTGACAAAGTCAGTCAGCGCTTGGGTCAGGCCGATAATGGACAGGACAAAGTTCAAGAACACCGCCGCGATAATGATCAGCATGATCATGGCGGTTGTGCGCATTGTGCCCTCGATTGCTTGGCGCATCATGTCGATAGACATTTTGCCGTTGATCAACGCCAGCAGCATGGACGCGACAACGCCGAGGGCTGCGGCCTCTGTCGGGGTTGCAAGGCCCGCATAGATGGACCCGACAACAACCACAAAGATGCCCATCGGCGGGATCAACGAAGGCAGGGCCCGCATCCGTTCGCCCCACGTATGGCGCAGTTTTTCGCCGCCCCATTCGGGTTTGATCATGCAAGCGATAACGATCGTGGCCATGAACAGCAGGGCAAGCAGGAAACCGGGGATAAAGCCTGCAAGATAAAGCTCGGGTACGGATGTGTTGGTCAGCAGTCCATACAGGATCAGGTTGATAGAAGGCGGGATCAGGATGCCCAAAGTGCCGCCCGCAGCCACAGTGCCAAGGAACAGGCTTTCGTTATATCCACGCTTTTCGATCTGGGGAACGGCGACGGTGCCGATTGTGGCAGCGGTGGCCACAGATGACCCGGATGTCGCGGCAAAAAGCGCAGATGATCCGATGTTGGAATGCATCAACCCCCCCGGCAACCAGCCAACCCATTTGACGATACCGTCATACATCCGCTCCGTGATGCCTGCGCGCAGCAGGACTTCACCCATCAGGACAAACATCGGGATTGCGACCAGCAAAAAGTCCGTCGAGGTCTGCCACGCCATATCGGAAATGGCGCGGTGCAGCGGCATGGCGCTGTCGGTGAACTGCAAGATCAGACCGAGCCAACCAAGAGAGGCAGCAATCGGGACAGCAAGACCAATGAGGGCCAGTAAGATAAGAAGTGTTTTGATCAGCATCAGATTATACCGTCTCGTCTTGGATTTGTTCATCAAGGGATTTGACGCCGATTAGGTCCTGAGTGCCTGCCGCGTCACCCGCCATCATGCGTTTGATCGCGACAAGGCAGATCAGGGCCCCCGAAAAGACAAAGAACATCCACCCCAGCAGCCAAGGAATTTGAGGCAGCGCCAGTGGCACGCGCATTGGCGTAATGGAGCGAGACCCGTTTTGAAGCGTGTCGGCGACCATCGACCAGACGTTGTAGACCACCACAAAGGCAAAGCCGATAAGCATCACCATTCCAAAGAGGTTGATGATGCCGTGCAGCGCCTTGGGGAAGGCCCCAAGCAAGGCGTCGACGCGAATGTGGGCGCGTTCAAACAGGGCATATGACAGGGCGAGAGCTGTTGCGACGCCAAAGGCGTAGCCGGAAATTTCGTCCGCGCCACCGATAGAGAAATTGAAGACTTTGCGCAGGAAGACCTCGGCGGTGACGAGGAAGGCTGACATCACGATCAGCGATCCGCCCAACCATGTGAGCCAAAGGCTCAGAGTGCGCGTTTTGGTGAGCAGACGCTCTAACATCGGGGAAATCCTGTGCGAAAGGAGAGAGGGGGATCTGAGCGGCGAAGGTCTGCCCGCCGCTCAGGAAGGAAGGCTTGCGCTTACTTGGAAGCGGCTGTCAGACCCAAAATCGGACCAACGGTTTCGTTCCAGTTTGCCGCACACTCGGTCCCGCAACGCTCCGCCCAGCGGGCCAAAACAACGTCAGTCGCGATTGTGTCACGTGCTTTGAGATCAGCTTCGGACGGTTCAACCAACGTCATGGAACCTGCTTCGCCAATCGCACATTCGCCGCCTGTGATGCAGGAAATTGCAACGTCATCCTCGGTTGCTGTTTCGGCCCACATTGCGTCGGTCAAAGTTGCAATTTCGGTCTGAAGCAGCGTTTGCTGACCTTCGGACAGGCTGTTCCATTTATCCATGTTCATGGCACCAAAAGCGAGGCCCCAACCAACACGCAGGGTATAGGCATGCGTTGCAACCTGGTTCCATTTTGCGGTGTAGGCGGACATCGTGCCGGTGATTGCGCAGTCAACAACGCCTTTTTCAAGCGCCGGAATAACTTCTGAGAAAGACACGGTGACAGATGTGCCGCCAACGCCTTCAACGAAATCGCCAAGCGTTGTGGAATAGACGCGGATTTTCTTGCCCTTGAGGTCTTCGATGCCGTTCACTTCGCCGTTGCACCACAAGGTCTGGCTTGGGAACGGGTACAGCATGAGGAGCTTGGCGTTGTAGATTTCTGCAAACGACTTTTCCAAAGTTGGATAATAGGCGTCTGATACTTTGCGCTGGGTGTCGATGTCTTGGGTCAGGGTGGACAAGTCAGCGCCTTCAAAGATCGCGTTTTCAGCGGCGACATATCCGGGCAAGCCAAAGGCGAAATCAAAGACACCGTTTTTGACCAGACGCATGATCTCGAAACCTTTGAGACCAAGACCGGATTGGGATTGGATTTTGCCTACGATATTGCCATCGGAGGCTTCGCGCAGGCGCGTGTTAAAGAACGGTTCTTCGTGTTTCTGGAAGTTCGTCAGGCTGGACCATGTGCCAACGGCATTCAGCACGACGGGATCATCTGCAAGTGCTGCACTGGTGCTTAGGGCAAGGGCCGCAAGGGTCGCTGTTACTTTTTTCATATCTTCTCTCCAAGTTGGTCGTTTCTAGTTTTTGGTTGTAGGATGGTGGTTTCTGCATCTTCGGCCACGTCAGCGATCAGCATGTGGCCTGGGGAATGGGTGATGCAGAGTGGTAATCTCGCGTCCAGCAGGACGTTTTGCGGGGTAACGCCGCAGGCCCAATAGACGGGGATTTCACCGTCTTTTATATCGACCGCGTCACCCCAATCCGGTTGGGACAGATCCTTGATCCCGATGTTTGCCGGATCACCGACGCAGATTGGGGCACCGTGTGCTTGGGGGAAACGGGCGCTGATCTCGCGAGCTTGATCGACCTTTTCGGCGGGGATCGGGCGCATGGTCACGACCATTTTTCCAGCAAATGGACCTGCTGGCATCAGATCGATGTTTGAACGGAACATCGGTACATTGCGCCCTGTTTCGATGTGGCGTACCGGAATTTTGTTGCGCAACAGCGCGTTTTCAAACGTGAAAGAACAGCCCAAAGCGACGGTAACCATATCGTCCGCCCACAGCGCTTGGATATCATCGACTTCGCCGGTCAAATTGCCGTTTTTGAACACCCGATATTTTGAAACATCCGTGCGGATGTCTATGTCATGGCCAAGCGTGGGCAAGAACGCATCGCCCGTGTCACTTACACCGACAACCGGACAGGGCTTGGGATTACGCTGGCAGAACCGCAGAAAATCCAAGGCGTACCGCTCAGGAAGAATAGCGAGGTTACATTGGAGCTTTCCCGGGGCGAGGCCCGCAGTATGACCTGTATAAGATCCACACCGAATGGCCGCGCGAACCTCTTCGGGAGAAGACGTGACAAGATCAGAATATGCAGTGGCTTGTAAGGTCATGAGGAACGCCTGTGATGTGTGTGAAAACACTCCACCGTTACGTCAATTCATGCAAATTATCATTATGTATCAAGTCTGATAGATTTTTTGAAACTACCGTGGGTGTGAGAAATCCCATTCCTGGGCGACACTTTTTGCAATTTCTGCACTGTTTTCAACAAGGAAGCTGCGCGGTTCTGACAAGTATGATGCTGTGAACACCAGAGGCTGAGGGCGAAACCCGGGATCGAATTCAATGATCTGTCCGGACTTCAAGAAATCTTCGGCCAATGCGCGCGGGTAAGGGCCGACAGCGATTCCCGCTGCAATCATCTTGAGGCTGGCCGACAGGGAGGCAGATGCATAGACCCGAATTTGTGGCCCGATCCTGCGGGACAATTCGGCCATCAATTCGCGGTAGGGACGGGTTTGGCTTGAATAGGAGATGACAGGAATGGCACCTAAATCGGTCTCTTTGTTCTGCGTCGAGCGATACCAATGCAGATCAAATGGCGGGAGTTCGACATTCTCGACAGAAAACTCCGAGACCGGCCCCATCAAGAACACAAGGTCCAGTCGGCGCTCCAATAAAGCGGCGCGCAGATTCAAGGAAATATCGACCGTAAGATCAACGTTGACCCTTGGGTATTTCATGCTGAAAGCTTTCAGAAACTCTGGCAACCACGCTTGCGCAATCGTTTCAGACGCACCAACCCGAAACAGCCCCTCGGTTTCAGATGGGTTTGCGACGCGCTGTTTGATTTCTTCTTCAACAAACAACATTTGTTCCGCGTATGATAAAAGCAGTGCCCCGTGCTGTGTCAGCACAACATCTCCTTGACCACGCTCAAACAGCGGCACGCGAAGCTCGTCTTCAAGTTTGGAAATTCGCGTGGAGACAGCGGGTTGCGAAAGATGCAATCGCTCGGCTGCTTTGCGGAAGCCACCAAGGCGCGCTACCCAAAGGAATGTTCTGATTTGATCAAAGGTCATATCTATTCATATTATTGATCATGTTGCTTTGGTATCCATAAAAGGTACCGGGCCGACCCGTCGAAACTAAGCAGCAAAGCTGATGTGATTGCTAACTGAAACAAATGTCAGCTTCCTGCTTGTACGATGTTCTGCTGCAGTTGCGGCAAGTCAAAAGCGGCCATTGCGTCGAAACTTTTCAAGGTCCGCTTGGTCCGCATATTACCAGTTCGCGCCCAACGCGGTGAAAGTCAGCTATCGCGACTTCGCGTCTAGAGCCGTGGGACCGCTTCGCGCTGACAGAAGTCTATCGGCACCAATCCATTTCAAATCCGCAGCATTCCATCGCCAAATTGCTCTGGCTTTGCCTCAGTCTTGCCGCAGTGATGAATAGACTGTGTCAAAACCCGTAGCCCCCTCGCCTTTGTCTTGAGGCTGCGCGAGAGCAAACCCGTGACAACCAGAGCAGGCCCCGCGATGAATATGCAAAACAGCCCCGTCACTGCCCCCCCGGCCCCAAAAGGCCTGATGCAGATGCAGCTTCCGATCGTGATGATGCGGGATATCTTGCTGAAAACGATCTTTCGCAAGAACGTCAATATTGTCAGCGAAGTCGCCGAGGCGATCTGCCTGCCAGTGCCGGTGACACAAGAGCTGATCGACATGGCCCGCGAGCAAAAGCTGCTGGAGGCCACAGGGACGCTCAATGCCAACAGTGGCAACGAGATGGGCTATCAGCTGACAGATGCGGGTAAGGCGCGCGCCCAGGATGCGCTTAGCCAGTCAGAATATTTTGGCGCCATGCCGGTGCCGCTGGATGTCTACCGTGAACAGATTGAGCGGCAGTCCATTCGCAACATCATGGTAACGCGCGCTCAATTGGTCAGCGCCATGGGGCATCTGGTACTGCCCGACAGCCTGCTCGACCATCTGGGGCCTGCGGTCAGTGCCGGGCGCTCGATCCTGATGTATGGACCACCCGGCAACGGCAAATCCTCGATCTCGAACGGTATTCGCGACGCGCTGGGAGATCATGTCTATGTGCCGCGCGCCATTGAGTACGCCGGTCAGGTGATCACCGTCTATGACCCCATCGTGCATACGCTGATCAATGAGGCCCCTGAGGACCCCAATGCCATCCGCCGCCCAAAGAGGTTTGACAGCCGTTATGTCAAATGCGAACGCCCCACGGTGATCACTGGCGGTGAGCTGACGCTGGATATGCTGGATCTGGTCTACAACCAAACCGCGCGCACCTATCAGGCGCCGTTGCAGCTGAAATCGGCTGGCGGCATTTTCATCGTTGATGACCTTGGACGGCAAGCCGAGCCGCCGCAAACGCTGGTCAACCGCTGGATTGTGCCGCTGGAAGAGAACAAGGACATCCTCGCCCTGCAATCGGGGGAGAAATTCGAGGTGCCCTTTGACACCCTGGTGATTTTTTCCACCAACTTTCACCCCAACGAGATCTTTGATCAGGCGGCGCTGCGGCGGATCTTTTTCAAGATCAAAATCGACGGCCCCAATCAGGAGAACTTCCTCAAGATCTTTGCCATGGTGGCGCGCAAAAAGGGCGTGCCGCTGGATGAGAGCACTCTGATCCATCTGCTGAAGGTGAAATACCCGACCATCGCCAACACCTATGCCAACTATCAACCGGTCTTCCTGATCGACCAGATGATTGCGATCTGCGAGTTCGAAGGCATTGCGTACCAAATGAGCCCGGAGCTTATCGACCGGGCCTGGGCCAATATGTTTGTCAAAGACGAGATGATCGTAAAATAGCTCTGTTGCCTGTTGCCTCTGTATGTTGCCGCTGTGTCGCTCCCGACGGCCCGATCATCAGCCGTCACGGCAGGTTCGTGCGGAGCATCGCCGCAGCCGAGAGGCCGCAGCCAACGCGGGTCAGCACCGCATGTTGCAACAATGTGGCGCAGCACTATGGCGCAGCGTCACCCGTACAGATCACCAAGGCGGTGTTAGGGTCGCAGCCAGCAGCGATCAACAAGGACATCTCCCTTTGGAACAGCGCATTCGCAAAAGCTTTGGCCGCCAAAGCATGATGGAAACTCTCGGCGCCTCCCTCCGCAGCGTCTCTGCGGGTGAAGTCGTGATCGAAGCCCCCATCCTGCCGGGCAGCCGCCAACAACAAGGCTTTGCGCATGCCGCCCTGACCTTTGCTCTTGGCGATAGTGCAGCCGGCTACTCTGCCCTCACGCTGCTGCCCGAGGATCAGGACGTGATGACCGCAGAGATCAAGGTCAACCTGCTGGCCCCCGGAGCTGGTGATCTGCTACGCGCCACCGGCAGGGTGATCAAACCCGGACGCCGCCTCATGGTGGTCAGCGCCGAGGTGCATGCGGTGACAGGCGCTGAGGAAAAGCTGATCGCGGTGCTGCAGGGCACCATGATGCCAGTTTCGCCTTAAAACCAACCTCGCCCCAGACACTAACGGGCGCCCCAATCGGACGCCCGTGTTTGACAGGTGGAGCTGCCAGACTTCCGGCCAGACTTCAGGCCGCTATCAGGCTGTCAGGCCGCCATCAGGCTGTCAGGCCTTCCGGCTCTGCCAGCCCGTTGGCGCGGCAGCAGGCGGTCACGGTATTGGCCAACAGGCATGCGATGGTCATGGGACCAACCCCGCCGGGCACCGGCGTGATGGCGCCGGCGCGCGCCGAGCAGCTGGCGAAATCAACATCGCCCACCAGCTTCATCTTGCCTTCGCCCTTTTCAGGAGCCGGGATCCGGTTGATGCCCACGTCGATCACGGTGGCGCCTTCCTTGATCCAGTCGCCGGGCACCATTTCGGGACGGCCCACAGCGGCGACCACAATATCGGCGCGGCGCACCACCTCCGGCAGGTCTTTGGTGCGGCTATGCGCAATGGTGACGGTGCAGCTGTCGCCCAGCAACAGCTGCGCCATGGGTTTGCCGACGATGTTAGAGCGGCCAATAACAACCGCATTCATGCCAGACAGGCTGCCATGATAGTCGCGCAGCATCATCAGACAGCCCAGCGGGGTGCAGGGCACCATGCTCTTTTGTCCGGTGCCCAGCAGGCCAACGTTGGAGATATGAAACCCATCCACGTCTTTTTCCGGTGCGATGGAGTTAATGATCAGGTCTTCATTCAGATGGCCGGGCAGTGGCAGCTGCACCAAAATACCATGCACAGCCGGGTCGTTGTTCAAACTGGTGATGACGGCCAGCAGGTCCTCTTCCGAGGTGTCGACATCCATCTTATGCTCGTAAGAGTTCATGCCCACCTCGAGCGTCAGCTTCCCTTTTGAGCGCACATAGACCTGGCTTGCAGGATCTTCGCCCACCAGCACCACAGCGAGGCCGGGGATAATGTCGTTTTCTTCTTTCAGCCGCGCAACATGGCCTGCCACTTTTTCACGTACCGTGGCGGCAAAGGCTTTGCCGTCAATGATGTCTGCTGCCATTGCATTTTTCCTTGTGCCGCGCACCGAGCTGGCCCGCTTGTTGGTTTCATAGCCCTCAGGGCGTCTGGCCGCGCAGGGCCCGGCTGACCACTGGCGCCACTGCCCCGCTCTCAGGCCGGGATACATACTCAAACGGCCCGAGAGGGTCCCGGGCCGCAGATTGCGTGTTTTTGCGTCTAGAACAAGCCTTCGATTTGGCCTTCGTCATTCAGATGGATGTTTTCCGCAGCAGGCACCCGT
This sequence comes from Phaeobacter sp. SH40, assembly GCA_965641885.1. Taxonomy (GTDB): domain Bacteria; phylum Pseudomonadota; class Alphaproteobacteria; order Rhodobacterales; family Rhodobacteraceae; genus Pseudophaeobacter. Next base: position 3,403,704 of record OZ282574.1, read on the forward strand.
GGCAGACCCGGCATGGTCATGATCTCACCGCAGACCGCGACAATGAAACCGGCCCCCGCTGACAGGCGCACCTCACGCACCGGAACAGAATGGCCTGTAGGTGCTCCGCGCAGGGTGGGATCGGTCGAGAAAGAATACTGGGTCTTGGCCATGCAGACCGGCAGATTGCCATAGCCTGCGGCTTCCCATTCTTTCAGCTGGTTGCGGATTTTGCTGTCGGCCAGCACCTCGTCGGCGCGGTAGATCCGCTTGGCGATGGTGTCGATCTTGTCAAACAGGCTCATGTCATCGGGGTAGATCGGGGCAAAGTTGGCCTGACCGGCATCAACGATTTCGACAACCTTTTTGGCCAGATCAGCAGAGCCTTCCGAGCCCAGCTCCCAGTGACGCGACAGCACCGCCTCAACGCCATGGGTGGTCGCGTAGGCTTTAACAGCCTCGACTTCGGCATCGGTGTCAGTGACAAAATGGTTGATGGCAACAACAACCGGCACGCCAAAGCTTTTGATGTTCTCGATGTGGCGCCCAAGGTTGGCACAGCCGTTGTTGACGGCCTCGACGTTTTCGCCGCCCAGATCCGCCTTGGCCACGCCGCCGTTCATCTTCATCGCCCGCACAGTCGCCACCAGCACCACAGCCGAAGGCGCAATGCCCGCCTTGCGGCATTTGATGTTCATGAACTTTTCAGCGCCCAGATCAGCACCAAAGCCCGCCTCGGTGACAACATAGTCCGAGATCTTCAGCGCGGTTTTGGTGGCAATGACCGAGTTACAGCCGTGGGCGATATTGGCAAAGGGGCCGCCATGCACAAAGGCGGCGTTGTTTTCCAGGGTCTGCACCAGGTTCGGCTGCATCGCGTCCTTCAGCAGAACGGTCATGGCGCCTGCGGCCTTAATGTCGCGGCAATAGACGGCCGTTTTGTCGCGGCGGTAGGCCACGATAATGTCGCCCAGACGTGTTTCCAGGTCTTTCAGATTGTTCGACAGGCACAGGATCGCCATAACCTCAGAGGCCACGGTGATATCAAACCCGGTTTCGCGCGGAAAGCCGTTGGACACCCCACCCAGAGAGGCCGTGATCTGACGCAGGGCCCGGTCGTTCATATCGACCACACGGCGCCAGACGACACGACGTGTGTCGATTTCGAGCTCGTTACCCCAATAGATGTGATTGTCGATCATCGCTGACAGCAGCGAATGGGCAGAGGTGATGGCGTGGAAATCGCCGGTGAAGTGCAGGTTCATGTCCTCCATCGGGACAACCTGTGCGTAGCCGCCGCCCGCAGCGCCACCCTTCATGCCAAAGTTCGGCCCCAGCGAGGCCTCGCGAATGCAAACCATGGCGTTTTTGCCAATGCGGTTCAGACCATCGCCCAGCCCCACGGTGGTGGTGGTCTTGCCTTCGCCCGCAGGTGTTGGGTTGATCGCAGTCACCAGGACCAGCTTGCCATCCGTCCGGTCCTGTACCGAGTTGATGAACGCCTGGCTGACCTTGGCTTTGTCATGGCCATAGGGCAGCAAGTCGGCGCTCGAAATGCCGATCTTGGCACCAATCTCTTGGATTGGCAGCTTCTGCGCCTCACGGGCGATCTCGATATCACTCTTGTAGCTCATGACCTGGTTCCTGAATGTGAGAAAACAATGATCGACGTCGAAGCGCCGCTTCTGCTGCAGATTTAGCCAGAATGCAGCGGCGCGCGCGCGTGGTTTCCGACATTATCCGGCGTTGAAGCGGCGTTGACACATAGTTTGCCGCACCAAATGTCGCCAAAACGAAAGTTCTGTAACCGATGGGTTGCCTCTAGGGGGCCCAGACCCGCTGGTCGGGCACAAAAAGCTGCAGGCTGTCACCGATCTTCAACTGCCCCGGCCGCTCGACCCAGGCGGTGATTCCCCGTCGGCTGCCTGCAGCGCGTTTGAATTTGGGGCCAAAGCCGGCATGAGCCTTGTCTATTTCACGGCCCGGCAGGATGCAGGGGCGGTTCTCCATATCCACGGTAAGCACCATGCCATCCGGTCCCTGCAGCCGCGACGAAGGCGGCACAAAAGTGAAATCAGGAATACCGCGCAGCACCAGATTTGCGCCCAGCGAGCGCGGATCGACTTGTTCCAGCCCCATGTCCGCAGCAATCAGCGCCAGCTCCTCTTCAGACAGAATGCTCAGCTGCCTGACATTGCGGATTGTGGTCCCCTGCGGGTACAGGTTGGACACCCGCACACAGGATAAACGGTTCTCACCCTGGTGCCGCTCGCCCAATAGACCATGAAAACCAAGGGTGAGAGCCGCGACAGCCGAGGCTGCGATCCCGGCATCAGAAGGTGTCTCGCCTGCCCAAACCACCTCTCCCTTGAATTCTGTTTCCCGCAATACCGGCATCCTGCATTCCAACAATTGTTTTTTCAGTGTTTCAAGGGCTCAAACCATAGAGCCTCATGATGGAATGGAAAGCCCCTTTGGATCGGATCGCTTAGCGATCCGATCCGGGCGCGGCGCGGGCAGGCAGCTTTGCTGCCTGCCCGCGCCGCGCCCCCCCCCCAAAAAGCCAATCTTGGCGCTTTGCGCACATGATGCGAAAGGGCTTCGTACAAACAAAAACCCCGAAAACCAGTTAAAGGCTTCGGGGTTCTGTTCTAGGCTATACTAAAGGCAGCTTTACGCGGTTGGCTCGGGCTCCATCTCGCCATCTGCACCACCTTCAGAAGTCGGCTTCTTTGGCTTGGCTTTTGGTATCGCGGTGACCGAGCCCTTACCCTGGTCCTCATCCGAATCGTCGCCGTTCTCATGCGGAGGCTCGCCGCGCATGACCCGCTCGATCTCATCACCAGTCAAGGTCTCATACTCCAGCAGCCCTTCGGCCAGCCGCTCCCATTCATCCTTGTGCTCAGTCAGGATTTTAAAGGCGCGATCATAGCCGTTTTGGATAAAGAGACGCACCTCTTCCTCGATCAGCTCTTTGGTATGCGCCGACACAGAGAAACCGGTGGTATTGCCACTGTAGCCTTCATGCGCTTCGGCATAATCAATGTTGCCGATCTTGTCGGACATGCCCCAGCGCATGATCATCGCGCGGGCCAACTGGCTGGCCTGCTGGATATCACCGGCCGGTCCATTGGACACATGGTCCTCGCCGTATTTGATGATCTCAGCCGCCTTACCAGCCATGGTCATGGCCAGCTTCTCGTTGCACTCGTTTTTGTGCCAGTTGAGGCGGTCCATTTCCGGCAGCGACACCACCATCCCCAAGGCACCGCCCCGTGGAATGATCGTCGCCTTATAGACCGGATCGCATTCCGGCAGCTTCATGCCAACCACGGCGTGACCGGCTTCGTGATAGGCGGTCTTTTCCTTTTGGTCCTGCGTCAGCACCATAGAGCGACGCTCAGCGCCCATCATCACCTTGTCCTTGGCGGATTCAAAATCCTCCATGGTGACAAAGCGACGCCCAACACGAGCCGCCATCAGAGCTGCCTCATTCACCAGGTTGGCAAGATCCGCGCCGGAAAACCCGGGGCTGCCACGGGCAATGATGCGCAGATCCACATCCGGCCCCAGCGGGGTCTTGCGGGCATGCACGCCAAGGATCTTTTCACGGCCTTTGATGTCAGGGTTTGACACAGTCACGTTGCGGTCAAAACGACCCGGACGCAGCAAGGCGGGGTCCAGAACATCCTTGCGGTTTGTCGCCGCCAGAATGATCACGCCTTCATTGGCTTCAAAACCATCCATCTCAACCAGCAGCTGGTTCAATGTCTGTTCGCGCTCGTCATTGCCGCCACCGTAGCCGGCACCGCGATGGCGCCCCACGGCGTCGATCTCATCGATAAAGACGATACAAGGCGCGTTCTTTTTGGCCTGCTCAAACATATCGCGCACGCGAGAGGCACCAACGCCGACAAACATCTCGACGAAATCAGACCCCGAAATGGTAAAGAAGGGTACGCCCGCCTCACCTGCAATCGCCCGTGCCAGCAGGGTTTTACCCGTGCCAGGAGGGCCAACCAGCAAAGCGCCTTTTGGAATTTTGCCTCCAAGACGCGAGAACTTCTGCGGATTGCGCAGGAACTCAACGATCTCTTCCAGCTCTTCCTTGGCCTCATCAATACCCGCCACATCATCAAAGGTGACGCGACCCTGCTTTTCCGTCAGCATCTTGGCCTTGGATTTGCCAAAGCCCATGGCGCCACCTTTTCCACCGCCCTGCATCCGGTTCATGAAAAAGATCCAGACACCGATCAACAGCACAAAGGGCAACAGGGTGATCAGGAACGACTGAAAGCCGGACTGCTGCTGCTTCTCGGCGCGAACCGGGATGTTGTTGTTGATCAGCAGCTCTGTGACTTTAGCGTCAGCCGGTTTGATCGTGACGTAGGTGCCGTCCGAGGTAGAGAAGCGAACCTGCTCCCCATCCAGAACCGCCGTGTTCACCTGGCCGCCTTCAACCAAAGTCACAAATTCAGAAAATGTGCGTTCATTGCTCTGCATCGTGCCGCCTGATCCACTGAACAAATTGAACAGAGCCAGAATCAATACGAACAGAACAACCCAGAATGCAATGTTACGTGCGTTGCCCAAGGAAAGTCTCCCAATATCCGGGCACCCTCGCAGGGCGCCTTCGTTGCGCATAAAATAAGGAACATTCCCGCAGGTTCAATGCGATAAAAGCGATGCAAAGAACTCTTCTGCACTATTTATCGGTTCTGCCGTTGTTCCATTGGCAAAACCGGCCAGCGGAGCGGCCATTAATTCCGCTCCCTGCCAGAGCGCAGGCGTGGCCTCCAGAACCGGTGCCGGGCAGCCCTGAGCCTGCCAATCCGGGCAGGCCCGCAGACCCTGCTCGCCCAGAGCGCGCACCTCACAAGCCCCTAGCTTTCCAGCAAAAACACGCCAGCTTTGATCCCAGACCTCGTCCGGCGAGGCAGACATGTTTTGCACTGCCACCCCTTCGCGACAAATCCAGATATTGCCTTTGTGATTTAGGATACGACAGCCCGCCAGGGTGGTTGAACCACCCAGTTGTGCCGTTGCGACAGCTTCGATCATTGGGGCGCGTCTCGGCGGGTATTGGCCACCAGAAATCCACAAAAGAGCCTGTAACATCAGCCGATGCGAGATTTCATCCGGCAAAACGCGGAATTTCCTCAGCTCTATAACGATGGCGCCGGCCTGGATTTCGACCATGTCGCGTGCCGCAAGATAGGTATACCAGTTCAGCGCCGTCCCGGCCTTGCCCATATTCTGCGCAACTGTTGAAAGCGCTTCTACCGACAACCCCAGCTCTTCAAGCACAACAAGCGCCTTGCGGGTTCTGATCCGCTCAAAACGCTCATCCTCGTTGGACGGATCGTCAATCCAGTCCAGATTATGCTCCTGCAGATAGGCGCGCAGGGCGGCCCGGCGCAGCTGCAGCATGGGCCGCAGCAGGCAAACGCCATCCTGACTGCGCTGCGACGCCATGCCGGCCAATCCGGTGACGCCTGCGGCCCGCATCAGGCGCATTACCACAGTTTCTGCCTGATCGTCTGCCGTGTGTCCCAGGGCAAGAATCGGCACGTCGTTCTGAAGCGCCCAATCTGTCAGCAGACCATAGCGTGCCCGCCGGGCCTGATCCTGCAGGTTGCCAAGCGCGCTTGGCCCCTTTTGCCAGGTCAGCAGATGGTGACGGATACCCAATGCGCGGGCTGTGTTTGCAACAAAAACGGCTTCCTGCCGCGATTCCGGACGCAATCCGTGGTCCACAGTCACTGCAAGCACTTCAACCGGATCGTCGCAAAAGCACCCATGCAGCAGATGCAATAGGGCTACGGAATCGCCGCCACCGGACACCGCAACACCGATCCGCGCAGGCAGTGTTTTCGGAAATTTCTGCCGCAGCATCTCCAGCATCCTGTCCCTGGCCTCTTTTTGGACGTCGGCTCGTATCACGGGTGGTCCTGTCACGGGCAGCCCAAAGCAGCCCTCTCGACCACTGCCTGCGCAACAATGCTTTGGCCTGGGAACCGCGCATCCACCTCGGAGAGCGTAATGCAGGCCTGATCGACCTGGCCAAGCCGACCCAGAGCAGCCCCCAGTTCAAACAAAGCCTGCGGCGCGGTCTCACCCTCGGCGTTGCCGGTGAAGGCCGCCAAATAGGCGCGTGCCGCCTCGCGGGTGTCGCCCAGCCCATCAAGCGCCTTGCCGCGTTCGAAATCAGCCTTTGGGGCCAGCGGGCTACCGGGGTAGGCCCGGGTAAAAATGGCAAATTTATCAGCGGCGAGCTGATGCTCCCCCGCTTTCAGCGCCAGTTCAGCCGCGTCAAAATCGGCCTGCTCGCCAATCGCAAGCTCACTGTCAGTCTCGCCAGTCGGCAGGCTGGGTCCCGCCCCGGTCGTCGCCGTGTCACCAGAGATTTCTTCCCGGCCCAGGGTGGTCGTCTCGCCAAGCGCGGCAATGTCGCCACCTTCAAGCTCCACCAGGCGGAATTCGAGATCCCCAATGCGATTGGTCCCGTCCGCCACGATGCGGTTAACGCGGTATTCCAGCTGTTCCGTCTGTGCCGTCAGCCCCTGCAGTCCAGCCTCGATGGCCGCAACCCGGTCCAGAACGGATCCCTGCGCCGGCACACCGGAATTGGCACCGCCTGTGGTCGAGAGCTCACGCTTCAGACGCTGAATATCCACATGCAGCACCGTCAACTCCTGACGAATATCCGCCAGGGTCTGTTGGTCCTGTGCCGCCAGCGGCTGCGCAAAGGCCAGCGGCAAAACCAGAGACAAAACCAGGGTAGCGGTGAGAAGTGTGGCGCGGAACAGTTGCATCATTTCACCCCGTCAATCCACCCGCCAGCACGGTGACCGCGCGACGGTTCTTGGCGTAGCAGCTCTCGGCGGAACAGATCTCAAGCGGGCGTTCTTTGCCAAAGCTCACCACCTGGATGCGCGAGCCGGCAATGCCCTGTGAAATCAGGAATTCGCGGGCGGAATTGGCACGGCGCGCGCCGAGGGCGAGGTTATACTCGCGGGTGCCCTGCTCATCCGCATGGCCCTGAATGGTGACAACATAGTCAGGATTTGTGGTCAACCATGCCGCCTGCTTTTGCAAAATGGCCTCGGCGCCGGGGTTCAGGGTTGACTGGTCAACAAGAAAGAGAACCCGGTCCCCAATGGTCTGCTGAAAATAGGCCGGGCTGGCCGCGTCCAGATCAGAGCCCCCCAGTCCTGCGCCGCCTGTATTGCCTGCTCCGGTATCATCCCAGGACGTATTGCTGCACGCCGCAAGCCCCAAGACCGCAACCAGCATAAATGCCTTCTTAAAACCGCTCATGACTATACCTATTCCTTTGCGTTTCTTGGCGCCAACTTATCACAGCCACAGGGCCTGTTCCATGCAGGTGTTTGCTACCTTGCGTTTTGGCGCCGGATCATCCTGTGACGTTCTTCTATTGCAGCAATGGCGACCAGGCCGGATCCGAAGCCCCATCCGGCGTGCGCACGGGTTTCAGATTTCGCCCCAGGATATCCACCGAATAAAGCAGTGCACGCCCATTTGCGCCCTGTGTTTCGCGGGTGAACATAATGACACGGCCATTCGGCGACCAACTGGGGCCTTCGTCCAGAAATGAGGCGGTCAGCAAACGTTCCTCGCTGCCATCCAGACGCATGACGCCAATGTGGAACCGCCCCTTGCTCTGCTTGGTAAAGGCAACCAGATCACCACGGGGCGACCAGACCGGCGTGCCATAACGCCCCTTGCCAAAGCTGATCCGCCGGGCCTCACCGCCGCTTGCCGCCATCACATAGAGCTGCGGCGTGCCGGAGCGGTCGCTCTCAAACACGATCTGGCTGCCATCTGGTGAATAAGAGGGCGCCGTCTCAATGGAAGGCGCGCTGGTCAGGCGGCTGCGGCTGCCGGTGGCAATGTCCATAGTATATAGATCAGTATTGCCGCCCTCGGCCTGCGAATAGACCACCGTGTTGCCATCGGGCGCAAAGCGGGGCGCAAAGCTCATGATGCCGTTGTCAGCCGACAGGATCCGGCGCTGCACCTTGCCCACATCCAGCACATGGATCTGCGGAAAGCCGCTTTCATAGCTGGTATAAAGCACCCGATCACCGGTGGGGGAGAAACGCGGCGCCAGCACCAGGGCGGCACTGTTGGTCAGATACTGCACCCCGGCACCATCATAGTCCATGATCGCCAGCCGCTTACGGCGGTCGTTCTTGGGGCCGGTCTCTGACACAAACACCACCCGACTGTCAAAATAGCCGCTTTCGCCGGTGATCCGGCTATAAATCGCATCCGCCACCTTATGCGCCATGCGGCGCCAGCCATCCGTGGTGCCGGTGAACTGCAACCCGGCGCCCAGTTCCTTGTCGGCAAAAATGTCATAGCCGCGAAACCCCACGGTGAGCTGTTTGCCATTGACAGAGACAGCTCCGGTGATCAGCGCCTGCGCATTCACCGCTTTCCAGTCGGCAAATTTCACCGGCGCATTAAAATCACTGACGCTGGAGATATGCGCCGTGGCTGGCACCTCGCGAAACAGCCCGGTGCCACTGAGATCAGCCGCGATGACACGGGTGATCTCTGCCGCCAGCTCTGCCGCCGAGGGGGTTTCGGCAATGAAGGTCGGCACCGCATAGGGCAAGGGCTCGATCACCCCGTCAGTGATCTCGATCCGCAAAGGGCCGGTCTGCGCCTGCGCCGGGATTGCCGATGCCAGCGGAACCGTGAGAAGAAGGCTTACCACAAGGGCTGTCAGTTTGCGCCTCATTTGCGTCGCGTCCTTTCAGGATTGAATGTTATTTCAGTATCAGGCTTTTGCATAACGGATGCAGGGGAAAAATGCCCCCTGCCCCTCTCATAGCCGAGCCTGTGCTGCTGCGAAGTCAATTTTTGGTGTCTCATTTGATCCGCATCTTTTCCGGGTTAAAAGTCATCACAATGTCGCGCCAGTGGTCAAATTTCTCTGCCGGCAGCTGAAAGCCCCTGGCCCCACACCGAATGATGGCACGCCGCGCCGCCTCATAGGCCTGTTGTGCCGCACCGGACGACCCGCCGCTGCTGGACACCAGCCGGATCGTTCCGGCTTTTGGACGGCCATCGCGCTCCAGTGAGACGGCAACTTCGACCGTGGTTTTGAGCGCGTCTGAGGAGAGCGACCCCACATTCCAGCATTTCGAAACAGAGACCCGCAATGCGTCCCGCTCGCCATTGGTCAGCGGCGGGCCTGCGGGCTCTGGAGCCACCACCTCTCCGCCTCCGGCAATGGCAGCCGCTAGGGCGTCTTCGATGGCAGAGGCACGCGGCGCCTCCGCCGCCTCTGGAGAAGCTGCGGGCGGCTGCGGGCTGTCGGCGGTTTCAACCGGCGCGGGGCGCTGGGGCCGTGTCTTTGGCCGCACCGAGCGTGTTGGCGCCGTGACAGGTGGCGTTGTCTCAGGTGGCGCCGTGACAGCTGGCGTTGTCTCAGGTGGCGTTATGTCCGCAGGCGAAGGGTCCGCCCTGTCGCTTTCATTGGCCTCGGTCACAATACGGTCGCTGGCCTCCTCGGGGGCTGTCGCCTCCTGCTCTGGCTCATTGCTCAAAGCGCCCTGATCCGCCGTCACCTCAGGCTGGACCAGATCATCAATCGCCACCTCCTGCTCGGGGGCCTCAACAGGCACAGGCGCCACGCGGTCGGCAGGACGCAGCTGCGCCGGCACCGGCAAGGCAGGGACGACAGCGGGTGCGTCGGGCGTGGCGGGCAGCTGGGCCGGGGGCGGTAATGTGACAGTCACCTGTGGTTCCGGCTCGGGTTCCGGCTCGGACACAGCCGTATCTTCTGCCGCAGGCGGCAGCACCGCGACCGGAGGCGTTACTTCGGGGCGCAATTCTGGCTTTACGTCCGGGCGATTTGGCAGCTCTGGCGGCACCTCTGCGCTCAAAGGCGGGATCAGGCTACCGGGCGTCTGGGCCAGCTGCGGCGCCTGGATCTGCTGGCTGAGCTTCGCAAAATCCTGCGCTGAGATCACCGCAACCTCCTGTACCTGCAGCGGCAGGGGCTCAGAGGAGAACCAGCCGCCAAAAGCGGCCCAGCCCACCAACAGGCCGTGTCCAGCAAGAGAGATTTTGGTTCCGGTTTGCACGCCCATGTGAACGCCAGCGCCCCCGCCTATTGATCCGCGCCGCTGGTCGCGGCGGCATCTCGGCCGTTCAGATCAGGCCCCGCCACATCCGTGACCAGCCCAACATTGGCAAAGCCGCCTGCACTCAGCGCCCCCATGACCTGCATCACCTCGCGATAGGAAATTGCACCATCAGCGCGCAGATAGACCCGGTCCGACTTCCGCTCTGCCGCGATGGCGCGCAGCTTGCCAACCAGCTCGTTTCGCGCCACCGGCGTTGTCTGGATCTGGATCTCGCCGCCAACAATCATGGTCACGGTCAGCGGTTCTTCCTGCTCTCCGGGCAGCGCACCTGCAGCGGTCTTTGGCAGATCCACCGGCACACCAACGGTCATCAGCGGTGCCGCCACCATAAAGATGATCAGCAGAACCAGCATCACATCCACAAAGGGCGTCACGTTGATCTCTGCCATCGGCCTGGCCCGGCCCCGGCGACGCCCGCGACGGCGGCCACCTGACGAGGGTTGTTGCACCGCAGCGCCCATGGATCAGGAATCCAACTGGCGGCTGAGGATAGTGGCAAACTCGTCCGCAAAGGCCTCATAGCCTCCCAGAATGCGGTCACTGTCGGCGCTCAGCTTGTTGTAAAAGATCACCGCCGGGATGGCTGCCAGCAGGCCCAGCCCCGTCGCCAACAACGCCTCGGCAATGCCCGGTGCGACAACGGCCAGATTGGTGCTTTGCTGTTCTGCGATTTCGATAAAGGCGGTCATGATGCCCCAGACAGTGCCAAACAAGCCAACAAAAGGCGCGGTTGAGCCCACGGTGGCAAGCACCGACAGGCCGCTTTGCAGCGTTTCGCTTTCTTTGGCGATCGCCACATCCATCGAGCGGTCAATGCGCGCCTGCGCGCCGGGGATCAAGCCGCCATCGCTGCGATGGCTGCGGCGCCATTCCGCCATCCCAGCGGAAAAAATACGCTCCGAGCTGCCAGAGGGGTCTGACCCCAATTGATCAAACAGCCCGTCCAGCGGCTCACCCGACCAAAAGGCCTGATCAAACCGGGCCGCCTGCCGGCGCGCCTGGCGAAAGGTGAGGAGTTTTTGCACAATGATGCTCCACGACCAGATCGAGGCGGCGGTCAGCATCAGCATCACCAGTTTCACAGTAAAGGTGGCCCGCGCGAAAAGACCCCACATGGAGAAATCAATCTCCTGCGCCAGCGCCAGAGTTTCTGCTTCCATTTGCCTGCTCTATCTCTGCCGGATCATTCCGGTCATTCTCGTCATTGCCGATGCCCCTCAGGGGTCACCAGACCTCAGCCTACAGCCGTCTGTCGCGGCTTTCATTGCCCCCAAGGTATCCGAGTTCAAAAGTAAAAGCTAATCAAACAACGGGTCAGAGCGGCAATATTACAGCAATGCGCGAATCTCTGCCGGAAGCCTGGTTGGCCGCCCGCCATCGGCGGCCACACAAACCGCCGTGACCTTGGCGCGAAACAGCACGGTCTCGCCCCGCGTGACCACCTGCCCCATGATCAGCCGGGCCGGTGTCACCTTGATCACCTCGGTCGCGACCATGAGCTCATCATCGTATTTTGCCGAGGCAAGATAGTCTGCCTCAACCCGCTGCACCACCCAGATCACCCCTGCATCGCGCATGGCATTCTGATCATTGCCAAGCCCGCGCACCCAATCGCTGCGGGCGCGCTCGATATAGCGCAGGTAATTGGCGTGATAGACGATGCCACCCATATCGGTGTCCTCGTAGTACACCCGGACGGGGAAGGTATGAGTCATTGGCCTGCTCTCCTGCGTTCTGCCTGCACCCTAGAACTGGCCGAATAGGGCCACAAGCCCTGTCGCCGCGCCTCAACCCGTTCCGTTGCGGCCTCTCTCAGAGAGAGCCATCCAGCGGATACTGCGCCAGTACATCATAACGCGGCCCCTCAGGCAGCAGGGTGGAGCGGTAGAGATTGAAACTGTCCACCGGGACGTCTTTGACGCCAAAATCCCCATGCGCCTGCAGAGCATGGCCGATCTTTGCCAAAGCGCCCGGCTCCAGCCTGCGGGCAAACCGCCGCAGGGTAACATGCGGGCGAAACCGCACGCGGGGCAGCTCTATCCCGGCCGCCTGCACCCGGGCTCGCACACGGCTGTGCAACTGAGTGAGGGCCGCATTGGGGGCTATGTTGGCACAAAGAACCTTGGGAGACTTACCGCCCATCAGGTCAAGCCCCTGAATGGACAGAGAAAGGCCTGGCGCTCTTAGCTCGCACAGCTCTTGGTGCAGGGCGTCCAGTACGGCAGCCGGTTGGTCGTCGAGAAAGGCCAGCGTGATGTGCAGGTTCTCGGGCGGGACACTGCGTCCTACCGGAATCTCGGCTTGCAGGTCCTCTATCGCGTCCAAAACCGGGTCGGGCAGCGGCAGCCCCAGGAAGGCGCGCATCAGATCAATCCTGTGGCGCTGCAGGCGCCTGAAGCCGTGCAAAGAGCCGCAGCGCATGGGAGGCATCATTGGCCGAGGGCGGCATTAAGCGGTCATAGCCGGCCGCGATGATGGCGGCGATCTCGGGGCGCAGGATGGTGGCACCGGTCTCTGGCAACACCGCCAGTGGCGAGATCTCGGCAAAGGCCTGATCGCTCCAGAGCAGAATGACCTGCACCGCCTGGCTCAACGCCAGTGTTTCGGCAGGCAGATCTGCCATGGTGCCCTGCATGCGCAAAAAGACAAAGCTGGCCTGAATAGCTCCCTGATCGTCAAAGCGAAAGGCGCGGTATTGGCTGGCATTCGCCTGCTGAAGCCGCGCCACCAAAGACGCAAGATCCGGGATCAGGCGTCCGAGATCTGGCACATCGAGCAACTCGTTCCAGTCGCGAAAGAAAAAGAACATCAGGTTTGAGCCCAGCTCGGGGTCTGTCTCGGCCATGTGGTGCCCGGCAAGCGTCGCCACGGCCTCAATCGCGCCCTTGACCACCTGCAGGGTTTTCTCCTGCACGCCAAAGACGATTGGTGCAATGGGGCGTCCCCAGCGGGCAAACCCGTAGGAGCCATCGCTGCGGGTAAACAGGGCTTGGATTTCTTCCGGTGTCAGGTCCAGGGACATAAGATCTGCTCCATCAAGGCTGAAACGTATTGATCTGGGCTCTATGCCCCGCAGCGCGTCAAACGACAAGGCGAACTGCAAGGATGCGCCAGCTCAGGGGGAACTCCCGCGCCTGAAAGTGTCCTTGCCTGTGGCCAGGCCCCATTACAGCCTTGGGCCGGGCGCCGCTTGCGCGGCGCACAGGCGTGTTTAGCCAAAATTTTACAAGCCCCAGAAACCTCCGCCCAGGCGGCCCATTGTCACTATATCGCCATCTCCCCCGCCGCGCGACAGCGCGGCGCCCGGCCCAACGGGAGAGGGGCATTCTGTGAATGCCTCCGAAACGGGCGGGAGCGCTCCCTTGGCGTTTTCAGACCCAACGGCCTCAAAGGTAGGAGCCCCATTTGCGCTGCAGTGCCTTTCCAGCATCAATCCCCTGCCAGTCGGCAAAGAGCAGGACAAACCCTAGAAGATCCGCAACCTCATCCTCAAGATCCTCACGCGCCCCATCACCGCGCCCCTGACCTGCGTATTTCAAATAGGCAGCCGAGACCTCTCCCAGCTCTTCGCTCATTTTCCCCAGATACCAAACCGGATCCCGATCAATTTCAAACCGCGCCGCATAAAGATCAGACACCCGGCGCGCGAGCGCAGTCAATTGCGCCAGATCCATCCCTCGCTCTCCCAAGGCCTGCACCTCCGGTGAATCGTCGTCATTCTTCACAGCCACACCCGTTTCCTCCCGACCTATGAGCTCGTCAAATCAGCAGGCCCTTCAGCCAAACAGATCCGTTGATCGCTGCGGCGGCGCGATCCCAAGATGCGTCCAGGCCTTTTGCGCCAGCATCCGGCCACGCGGCGTTCGCTGGATCAGTCCCTGCTGCAACAGGTAAGGCTCGATCACCTCCTCCAGCGAATCCCGGCTTTCACTCAGCGCCGCCGAAAGTGTCTCAATCCCCACTGGCCCACCACTGTAGTTCTCGGCAATGAGACGCAGATAGCGCCGGTCAGCGCCATCCAGCCCCAGCTTGTCAACGCCAAGCCTGGTCAGCGCCCCATCAGCCAGCGCCTGCGTAATGCGGCCATCGCCCTCGACAACCGCAAAGTCCACCACGCGGCGCAAGAGCCGTCCGGCGATCCTTGGGGTGCCCCGCGCGCGCCGCGCGATCTCGCGGGCGCCCTCGTCATCGGCAGGGGTTCCCAGCTTGCGGGCGTTTCGACTGACGATCTCGTGCAGCTCATCGATGGTGTAAAACTGCAGCCGGGTGGGAATGCCGAACCGGTCACGCAGAGGCGTCGTCAGCAGCCCCATCCGGGTGGTGGCCCCCACCAGCGTGAAAGGTTGCAACTCAATCCGCACGGTACGCGCAGCGGGCCCTTCGCCAATCACCAGATCCAGCTCAAAATCCTCAAGCGCCGGATAAAGGATCTCTTCCACCACCGGGTTCAGCCGGTGAATTTCGTCAATGAACAGCACATCACGGGCTTCGAGATTGGTCAGGATTGCCGCCAGATCCCCCGCCTTGGCCAGCACCGGGCCCGAGGTCATGCGAAAATTCACGCCCAACTCGCGCGCCACAATCTGCGCCAGCGTGGTCTTGCCCAGACCGGGCGGCCCATGAAACAGCGTGTGATCCATCGCCTCGCCACGGCGTCGGGCGCTTTCAATAAAGATGCGCAGATTGGCGCGGGCCTCGGCCTGGCCAATGAACTCAGCCAAACCCTGCGGCCGCAGAGCGCGATCATTCTCAGCTGCGCTGTCTTCTGGCAGGGGCGTGGGGCGCAGGGCCGGATCCGCATCAATCATCTTGCTTTTCCCTCCCCTTGGCGCGCCCTTGCCTGTACGGCACCGGCCCGGAAGGCGTTGTGACCACTCTCATAGCCACTATCCCTTTGGCGCCAATAGGCGCAGAGCCGCGCGAATAAGGCCCGCTTCATCGGCCTCGGGCAAATCTACGCTGGCCTCTGCAATAGCCGAGGCCGCATCCGACGGGCTGTAGCCAAGGTTGCTCAGGGCCGAGAGGGCACCTGCGGCCGCAGCAGCGGCTCCGGAAGGTTTTTTAGCGACCGGTTTTCGCGCAGGTTTCTTGGCCGGGGTGGGATCAGCTGCCTCAATTACCGCCTCCAGATCGGGGCCTTCCAGAGCCTCGGTGATACTGCCGCCCATGGCCATCACGCCGGGCGCTTTGTCTTTGAGATCCAGCACAATGCGCTGCGCGGTTTTGAGGCCAACGCCCTTGGCCGCCTTGACACTGCCCCAGTCCCCCAGAGCAATGGCGCGCCCAACCCCGTCTGTGCCCAGCGTGCCAAGGATCGCCAGCGACACCTTGGCCCCAACCCCCTGCACCGAGATCAGCAGCCGGTACCATTCCTTTTCAACCAAAGACGTGAACCCATAAAGCTGCATCAGGTCTTCGCGCACCACCATATCAGTATAGAGCGACACTGCCTCACCGACACCGGGTAGCCCCATCATGGTGCGCTCTGAGCAATAGACTAGATAGCCCACGCCGCGCACATCAATCAGCACGTGGTCCGCCGCGCGGTAGTCCAGTCGTCCTGTCAGCTTGCCAATCATGCCCGCACCTCTTTTAACTGTCGCTGCTTGGTGCCACCGTAATAGGCGTGACAGATGGCAATCGCCAGCGCATCCGCCGCATCGGCGCCCTTGGGATCACTGCCCGGCAGCTGCAGCCTGACCATATGCATGACCTGTTCCTTGCTCGCGTGCCCCACGCCCACCACCGTCTTTTTCACCCGGTTGGGGGCATATTCGCCCGTAGGCAGTCCAGCCTTGGCCAGTGTGAGCAACGCAACACCCCGTGCCTGGCCCAGTTTGAGCGTCGCCACGCCATCCTTGTTGACAAAGGTTTGCTCGATCGCGGCCTCATCCGGCATATAAGCCGCGATCACCTCGGTGACCTGATTGTGCAGCGACAATAGCCGCTCTCCCAGATCATCGCCGTCCGAGGTGCACACCCCGTTGGCCACATGGCTCAGCCGACTGCCCTGCGATTCGATCACACCCCATCCGAGGTTCCGTAACCCCGGATCAATTCCCAAAATGCGCATGTTGTGCCCGGCCTCTGCCTGATTGTTCAAATTATTTTTTCTGCAAATAGCACAAAAGGCGAACACTTCCAAACGCTTTCACCTCAGCCTTCTTTGGTAAAGAGCCCCAAACCTGTTCCAAAACCGACCCTTTCCCACGGGCGTCGCGACATTTCCAAACCCAAAGTTAAGATTTACGGATACCCTTTGTTTACAGGGCGATCAGCCATGCAATTCCTGCATATGTCTCATGCAATTTCACCCCTTGCGGCGCGAAAATATCGCGACTAAATGCCGAAAATCGCACCAAAATAATATCGGCGCAAAACAGGTCACTCAAATCTAAAGGATGAGGAAATGGCTGCTTACGACACCACCCGCACCACCTATGGCTCCACCGGCCTGTTTGGCCGTATCGGCTCCTCGTTCCTCTCGGCGGCTGCCGCCGTGATGTCCTGGAATGACGCGCGCGCTACCAAGACAACTCTGGCCTCGCTGTCGGATCGTGAACTGGCCGATATCGGCCTGTGCCGCGGCGACATCGAAGCCATCGCTGCTGGCAAGCCGGTCTTCTGAAGACACAGGTTTTCTGACCCTCCCTGCCTCCTGCTGCAGGGAAACGGTCCAAAATGCGCCGCGTGCCAATCTGGCCGCGGCGTTTTTGTTGGCCGCACTCCTATTTGTCGCCCCGCCCCCTCCTCGCCCAAGGTGACCAGTGCCAACAAAAAACCGCCGGGTGATACCGCGGCGGTTTGATTGGGGTTCTGGAGTAACCTGCGCCGCCCTGTAAGACTGGCCTTTATTGAAGTGTCAGCGGGAAGGTAACCTCTCCCCAAATTGTGTCGCTCTAGCGCAGGATTGGCCCTATTTGCGCCGCCGCCCAAACGGAGACCGGATCAGACTGCATAACCAACGCCCCGACCCGTTCGACTGCATTGCCCGTGGTCAGCTTTGCCACCCGTTCATCGTAGCTGTCAAAGCCATGAACGCTCATCAAAAAGGCTTTGAACAACATAAAGAAAGCAAGAATGAGCAGAAAGACTTTACCTGAGACCCGCGAGCGAACCTTATGCGGACGCATAATGATCAGCCCGTCAGATTGCACGTGAGTGGAATACCCCTGAGCATAAGCAGCGTGCTTCGTTTTCAAACGGGCCACACGGCCCTGGAATTCTTGATGTTGAACACTCATAAACTTGCCCCGAACTGGCCCCCACCAGCGGATAAAGTTTTATAGATTTGAATTGTGGCAACTTTGGGGCAAATGCTTAAAATCTGCTTAAAGCCGCCGTCACATCAGGCCTCGCGCTGCAGCAAAAGCGTGGTCCATTCACCAATCACATCGCGGCGCACCAGATTGGCGCCGTTTTCGGCATAAACCGCAATCACGCTATCCGCCTGCTCGTTAAGAATACCGGACAGAATGGCGAATCCACGGGCACGCAGGTTGCCGCACAGATCGGGTGACAGCGCCACAAGCGGGCCTTTGAGGATATTGGCAAAGATCAGATCATAGGGCGCGGCCCCTTTGAGGCCGGGATGATCAAAGCCAGCCGCCTCAAGACATGTCACAGCGCCCGCCATGCCATTGGCCTTGAGATTGGCCTCGGCGACCTCTACCGCGACCTCGTCGATGTCGCTGGCAATGAACTCACCCTCCCAGACCCGCGCCGCTGCCATCGCAAGCACAGCGGTGCCACAGCCGATATCGGCGACCTTGCTGCCGACAAAGCCCTCGTTGATCAGATGGTCCAGCGCCTTGAGGCAGCCCAGGGTGGTGCCGTGGTGGCCGGTGCCAAAGGCCATGGCGGCCTCAATCAGCAGCGGGATGCTGCCCTCGGGCACCGTATCGGCATCATGGCTGCCGTAGACATAGAAACGACCGGCTTTGACCGGTGACAACTCGCGGCGCACATGGGCGACCCAATCGGTCTCCGGCAGCTCGGAGACGGCAAATTCCTTTGCCCCATGCAGGGTCGCCAGCAGCGCAAGGCCAGCCTGATCCGGAGCCTCGGTGAAATAGCCCCCAACCTCCCAAAGACCCGAGCCATCTTCGACTTCAAAGACGCCAATGCCTGTAGGCTCCGGCACCAGACGCTCCATCGCTTCGCCCAGGGCTTCGGCCTGAGGTTTGCCAGGCAGGGTGGTCAGCGCGGTAAAGGTGGGCATATCGGATCTCCAGCAGGGTTGTCCCCGCGCCTAGGCCCAAGGCGCAGCAAGGTCAAGAGCAGAGCCGGTTTTGCCGCGTTTTGCCCGCCCGGTTTGGCCCAACAGTCGCCTTACTCAGCGGCAACGCGTGCACGATACTTGGAAAACACCGTCTCGTTGCCCGCCTCTGGGTGGCGCGGGATCATACAGGACAGGCCAAGTGAGACCAGCGCCATCAGCGCTGCCAGCACAAAGACCGCCGAGGGAGAGACCACCCACAAAAGCCCCAGCAGAACCGGCAGGAAAACGGCTGCAATATGGTTGATGGTAAAGGCCACGGCCGCGGTAGGTGCGATATCGGCAGGGTCCGCGATCTTTTGGAAATAGGTCTTCAGCGCCAGCGCCAGGGCAAACAGCACATGATCCACCACATAAAGAACAGAGGCCAGTAGCACGCCCCAGCCAAACCAGTAGATGCCGCCATAAAGGCTGAAGACCACAGTGAGGCCGACATATTCAATGATCAGGGTGCGGCGCTCACCAAAATAGGCCACAAACCGCCCCAGCAAAGGCGCCACCACAATATTGATCACCAGGTTGATCAGGAACAGCGCCGTGACCTCATGCACGTCAAAGCCGAACCTTTCGACCATCATAAAGCCGGCAAAAACCACAAAGATCTGACGTCGCGCACCGGCCATGAACTGCAATACATAATAAAGCCAGTAGCGCCGCCGCAGGATCAGCTTTTTGTTCTGCGGCGTGGGTGAATCGAACTGTGGGTAGGCCAGCAGACAGAACAGGGCAATCAGCGTGGTCACGCCGCCTGCTGTCATAAAGACCATGTTATATGTCAGATCAAACCGCTCCCAGAGCAGCACAATCAGGCCATAGACCACAAGCGTCGAGGCCGATCCCGTGGCAATCAGCCAGCCAAGCATCTGCGGCGCGCGGTCCTTGGGCAGCCACTGCAGCTGCAAGGACTGGTTCACCGTCTCATAGTAATGAAACCCGATCGAGCTGAGCAGCGTGATCATCAGGATACCGCCCAGGGACGGGAACCAGGCCGTCAGCATGGTGGCAACCCCAAGCATCACCAGCGAGATCAGCCCCAGCACCTGCTCTCGCATGAACAGGATGATGACGATCACCCCCACCGCCAGAAAGCCCGGAATTTCGCGCACCGTATGCAGCAGGCCAATATCAGCGCCGTCAAACTGCGCCACCTCGATGACAAAGTTGTTGAGCAGCGCAAACCAGGCGTTGAACGCAATCGGCATGCAGATCGCCATCACAAAAAGCAATGTGGTTGGGCGACGCCAGAGCGGCAGGTCACGGGCCGCATCGAGGGAGAGAGGGTTAAACATGCCAGTCCTCTTAAAGATACCAGTCCTCTACGCGTCTTTTGCGTCCTGTGCGAGACCAAAGACGAGCCGCACATGCAGGCTTGCATCTGCGCACATAATCGCACCACCGACGCACCACCGACACCGGGGCTGATCTGAATCAAGGTTGCCAGAGAGAAACTCACATATATGATTTATTGAATTGGATTCGAAAGGGTCATGGTCGTGGATCTGCTTACTCTCATTGAAGCCTTGGCCGAGCGCCTGGGCGAAGCCCCGCTGGCGGCGCTGTTTGGTCTGCTGACCGGCGTCACCTTTGGCGTGGCAGCGCAGCGCTCGCAGTTTTGCCTGCGCGCCGCCACGGTAGAGTTCGCCCGCGGCCAGCTGGGCGACCGGATGGCGGTCTGGTTGCTCACGTTTTCCACCGCTGTGGTCTGGGTGCAGGGGGCCGAGCTGCTGGGGCTGATGCGGAGCGCTGATGCCCGGATGATGGCGGTGCCCGGCAGCTGGTCTGGGGCCATCATTGGCGGCTTGATCTTTGGCGCAGGCATGGTGCTGGCGCGGGGCTGCTCGGGGCGCCTGCTGGTGCTGGCAGCGACTGGAAATATGCGTTCAATCGTCTCGGGGCTGATTTTTGCCGTGGTGGCCCAGATGAGCCTCTCTGGCATGCTATCGCCCCTGCGGGACCGCCTTGCCGGGCTTTGGATCACCTCTGGCGGACGCAATATGGATCTGCTGGTCGAGGCGGGCCTGCCAGACTGGGGCGGTCTGGCGCTTGGCCTTGCAATTGCTGTGGTGGCACTGGTGCTGTCGCGGCGCAGTCAGATTGGCGCGGCGCGACTGATCTTTGCCTCTGGGGTTGGGTTTGCCGTCGCTCTGGGCTGGGTGCTGACCTACGGGTTGTCGCAGGTGGCCTTTGATCCGGTGCAGATCGAAAGTGCGACCTTCACCGGTCCCTCTGCCCATACGCTGATGTTCTTTCTCGACCGCAATGCCATTTTGGAATTCGACATCGGGCTGGTGCCCGGCGTCTTTATCGGGGCGATGCTGGCCGCCTGGTCGGCCGGTGAGATGAAGCTGCAGGCCTTTGACGATGCCGTCACCATGCGCAAAGCTATAATCGGCGCGGTACTGATGGGATTTGGCGGAATGCTGGCAGGCGGTTGCGCCATTGGGGCCGGGGTCACGGGTGGCTCGATCTTTGCCGGCACCGCCTGGCTCGCGCTGTTTTGCATGTGGATCGGAGCCATGGCGACCGACCGGCTGGTGGATCAGCGGGTCTTGTCGCCCGCGCTATGAAAGTGTTTGCTGCTTTTTGAGGTGCCGCCTGTGACCTTTGCCCGCCGGGGTGGCCAGGGCGACCTACAGCCATTGAGGAAAGCGCACTGGACCAGACACAGCCACTGAACAGACACTAGCGCAAACTCAAACATTGGCGCCGGTCAGATAAAGCTGATGTCATCCGCCAGTGCGTCGAGATCAAACACCCCGATCAAGTTCAGGCGGTCATTGTAGTCCGCCCCTAGGACCTCACTGTCGCCAAAGTCCAGCACAGCGCCTTTGCGGTTCACCCGACCAAAGCTATCGACCAGCTCCTGCGCGCTCATGTCCTCAAAATCAATGGCCGAGAACAACAACTCATCGGTGCCAAGTTTAAAATCCCAGATCCGGTCACTGTCATGGCCAAAGCCAAAGAAGAACGCATCCGCGCCGGCGCCGCCGATCATGATGTCGTCGCCTTCGCCGCTATCCAGCCGGTCCCGTCCCTTGTTTCCAACCAGCCGGTCATTCATAGCGCCGCCAAACAGCCTGTCGCGACCAGCGCCGCCCAGCAGTCGATCCTCACCGCTGTCTCCGTACAGGCGATCATTCCCACCCCGTCCGCGCAGAACATTGTCCAGACCATTGCCATAAACCGTATCGCGCCCGGATCCCATTGTCGCATTCTCAAACTCAGAGCCAACAGCGATGGCCAGATTGCCGATCAACCCTCCAACATCGGAAAAGCTCCCGCTATCGAGAGACAGCCGGTCATCTGTCGTGCTGACGCGCAGATCAATGGTATCGGTGCCGCCACCAGAGGCCTCAAACAGGGTAAAGGCGATAGGGTCCGCCTCTACAGTGCTGTCATCGCCATCATCCACCCCGGCATAGAGCGTTGCAAAATGGCGCGACATGGCCCCGCCCTGCCCCCATGTGGTGTCACCGCTGGTGGCCGAGGATGAGCCATAGAGCGACTGAATCGCAGCAACATCCACCAGCATCGGACCCGCCGAAAAAGCAAAGCTCGCATCTGTCGCGTCGCTTTGATCCTGGTTGATATAGGACATGACCGACAGCTGATAACTGTCATTGGCAAAGGTGGCGCCGCCCGAGTATAAATTGTAGTTCCCCATATGGCCGAGGCCCAGCGCATGACCGAATTCATGCACATAGGCGGTAAAGGCATAGGAATCGAGCGTCGCGCCGTATTCGGCAATCCAGTCCACATCTACATTCACATAGGAGGTGCGGATATTGCCGCCGCCCTCCTCTGAAAGAGTGTATTGGGCAAAGGCGCCGTCTTCATCGTCATCGACAACAATATCGCCACCGCTTTGGGTTTCGATAAACTGCACATCCGCCATCAGCTCCCAGGTATCCAAAGCCCAGCGCGCCAGCCGCTGACCTTCATAGGTGAGCCCGGTCAAATTGACGGTGATCACATGTTCGGTCGTGTTGCCTGGGTTCGCGGGAAAGCTTCTGGAGGTTTGGTCAGACTCGGCCCAGTATCCCGTCGTGAGGTAGCTGGTCAATTCAGCGAATGTGCCGGTCGGCAGAGGATCGGGCACAGGTGCGGGGTCGGGATCAGGCCGCACCAGGGTGCCCTCTGGGAGATGTCGTTGAGGGTCAAAGTTCTGGGTGACTACGCACATCTCACACATTTAGAGCCGCTCTCATAACAGGAATTCGTTGCATTTTCTGACAGCCCCTGCCTCGAAGAGCAGCCGTTTCCCATTTTAGTCTGGGATTACGTTGAGATTATGGCCCAGCGCCTGCCTGCTGCGCAACAGCAAAGCCCGCGCCGCGCGCGCACTGTGTCCGTCATGCCGCCTGAGGATAAAGGGACAAAGGCACCGCTGTTTGAAAATGTCGGCCTCTGTTTACCAAACGCAGTTTCAAAAAAAATTCTGCGGGTCGATGTCAACATTCAGACGCAGATCGCCCTTCATCTTGAAGGGGGCGGTCCAGCGGGCAATCGCCTCTTGCAGCGGCACGCCTTTGGCGGCCTTGATCAGCAGCCGCACCCTGTGACGCCCCCGCACCCGGGCAATGGGCGCAGGCGCGGGCCCAAACAGCTGCGCGCCCACCTGTCGCAACGGGGCGTCATTGCGCGCCAGCGCGTTGCCCAGATCAAAGACCTGCGCCAAATCCGACCCGGACAGGATGATCCCGGCCATACGACCAAAGGGCGGCACCCCGGCCTCGCGGCGCTGTTCTGCCTCGGCGCGCCAGAACTCTTCCTCGTCGCCCGTCAGGATGGCGCGAATGACCGGATGCTCTGGCTGAAAGGTCTGCATCAAGGCCTCACCGGGGCGTTCAGCCCGCCCGGCGCGACCTGCTACCTGCCGCATCAGCTGAAAGGTCCGCTCGCCTGCGCGCAGGTCCGAGCCCTGCAGGCCAAGGTCTGCATCAATCACCCCCACCAGGGTCAGCAGCGGAAAGTTATGCCCCTTGGCCACCAGTTGCGTGCCAAGGATGATATCCGCCTCGCCCGCTGCAATTTCCTCGATCCGCGCCTTCAGCGCCCGGGCCGAGCCAAACAAATCAGAGCTGAGCACCGCGATGCGGGCCTCGGGAAACAGGGCGGCGGCCTCTTCGCCCAGGCGTTCAATACCGGGGCCAACCGGCGCCATCTTGCCCTCAACCTTACAGGAGGGGCAGACCTCAGGGACGGGTTTTGTCTCACCACACTGATGGCACATCAGCCGCTTCATGAACCGGTGTTCCACCATGCGGGCATCGCAATGGTCGCAGGCCACCTGCGTGCCACAGGCCCGGCAGATCGTCACTGGCGCAAAGCCACGCCGGTTGAGAAACAACAACGACTGCTCACCGCGCTGCATCCGCGCCGTCATGGCAGTTTTCAGCGTAGGCGAGATCCAGGTGGCCGGCGCCAGATCCTCGGCCCGCATATCCACCGCCCGCATTGTCGGCAGCACCGCGGTGCCAAAACGCGCGTTCAGGTCAACCCGTTGGTATTTGCCTGCCTCGGCATTCACCCAGGTCTCAAGGCTGGGCGTGGCCGAGGCCAGCACCACCTGCGCCGAACACATCGCCGCCCGCAGCACCGCCATATCGCGGGCATTGTACAGCACGCCCTCTTCTTGTTTGTAGGCGGTGTCATGTTCTTCATCGACAATGATCAGACCGAGATCGCGAAACGGCAAAAACAATGCCGAGCGCGCGCCAATCACCAATTGCGCATTGCCCTGCCCGATCATCCGCCAAACCCGGCGCCGCTCGGTCATGGTGGCGCCCGAATGCCACTCGGCAGGCGTTGCGCCAAAGCGCACCTCGACCCGTTTCAGGAATTCTGCGGTGAGGGCAATTTCAGGCAGCAGGACCAGCGCCTGGCGCCCCTTTCGCAGACAGGCGGCGACGGCTTCGAGGTAAACCTCGGTCTTGCCCGATCCGGTTACACCTTTCAGCAGCGTGGTGCCATAGGCGCCACTGCTCACCCCCTCAGAAAGCACCGTCGCGGCGGCCATCTGATCCTCGGTCAGCTCTTTGCTCGGCAGGTCCGGGTCCAACAGCGGATAGGGCAGGTCGCGCGGCGTTTCTTCCTCACGCAGCGAACCCTGTTTGATCAGCCCCTTGACCACCGAGGGCGTCACCCCCGCCATATCGGCCAGCTCTTTCGGGGTAAACGCAAGGCCGCCAAACTCTTCCATCACGGCCAGAACCTTGCCACGGGCATCGGTCATCCGCTCAGGTTCTTTTGCGCCCAGTCGCAGCACGCGGCGCATCGAGGGCGGGTCAGACAGGCCCGGCGCGCGGGTGGCCAGCCGCAACATGGCGTGCATCGGTGTCAGGGTGTAGTCTGCGGCCTTGCCCAGAAACTGCCGCATCTCTTCTCGCATTGGTGCCACGTCCAGCACCCGGATGACGCTGCGCAGCTTGGCCGAATCAAACCCGCCAGCTCCCGGCCCCCAGATTACCCCCAGAACTTTGCGCGGGCCCAGCGGCACCTCGACAAAGGCACCCCGGAAACAGCCCCCCTCGGGCGCACGGTAATCCAAAAGCCGATCAAGAGGTTGCGCGGTCAAAACCGCCACCCTGTCACCCTGATGGAAAAAATCCTGCGCGCTCACCTGTGCTGTCTCCAAACCTCGGGGCTTTTTAATGCCCGCGCCATGCGCTAAAGGCTAGCGCAATCAAGGCCAAACTTTCCCAAAAGGATCCCTGCCGATGAAATTCTTTGTAGATACCGCCGAAATCGACGCCATCGCCGAGCTGAATGACCTCGGGATGGTGGATGGTGTGACCACCAACCCCTCGCTGATCAAGAAATCCGGTCGCGACATTATTGAGGTCACCAAAGAGATCTGTGCGCTGGTCACCGGTCCCGTTTCTGCCGAGGTCACCGCCACCGACGCCGAGACCATGATCGCCGAAGGCCGCAAGCTGGTCGAGATCGCCGAGAACATCGCCGTCAAAGTGCCGCTGACCTGGGATGGTCTCAAGGCCTGCAAAGTGCTGTCCGATGATGGCCACATGGTCAATGTGACGCTGTGCTTCTCCGCCAATCAGGCGCTGATCGCCGCCAAGGCCGGGGCCACCTTCATCTCGCCTTTCATTGGCCGCCTGGACGATATCAACCTCGACGGCATGGAGCTGATCAACGATATCCGCCAGATCTACGACAACTACGGCTTTGACACCGAAATCCTGGCAGCGTCGATCCGTTCGGCCAACCACATTCTGGACAGCGCCCTTATCGGTGCCGATGTGATCACCGCCCCCCCTGCCGTGATCAAGTCCCTGGTCAACCACCCGCTGACCGACAAGGGCCTGGCAACCTTCCTCGCCGACATCAAGGCCGCCGACATCAAGATCCTGTAATCTTGCATGGCTAAGCTCCAGCATAAGCATGTCTGGAACTGGTGGCACCAACACCTTGGGGCCACCCTCAAGCACCACGGCTACATTCCCCACCCGGTTTACGACCCCGGGTGGGATCCCTACAGTCAGGCCTACGAGGCCGAATTCACTCTTGGGCTGCAGCCAGACGGGCTGCGACAGCTCCGAGCTTACTACATCTCATCGGCACGGCAGCTTGGCCTAACCGCAACCCACTATTGGTGCACCAATGCGTCCCAGCAATTCGCCAACATCTCGGAGCCGGGCGCATGGACTACGACCACCCAAGGCCTTCCCTGGCGCCAAATGGATATCCGCGACAATCTCCGCGGCTGGACACTTCTCAGCTACACCAACAGGGTGAAATTCACCCGCGCAGGTGAGCCCCAAAATCTAGACAAGATTTGGCGAACACATCAACAGCCGCTTGAGGACCTGCTCCTTCACTTCGAAACTCCAGTTCCCGCACCAGACAGCTTTCGACCTCCGCTAAACCCAGCCACTGCTGGTGTTGACAGCTGAACGACACCACAGCCCCTGACTGCGGGACAAGACTGTTTCACAGTGGTGGGTTCGGGATTTACGGGGTCAAGGGGCGCCTTTTGGGCGCCCGCACCCCCGGCGCGGCTCGCCCTTGAGGCCGTTGCTCCCAGTGCAGAATCGATGCGGCGCGTTTCAGGGCAGCCCTGCCCTTAAACCGCTTCTCAGCCCCTTTTCTTCCTTTTTTGCGCCGGGCAAAGCCCGGCGCCCGGCCCAACCGAGGCAATGGATCTTTGATCCAGCCGCCCTTGGGCGGGAGCACGCCGCTGCGCTGGATCTGGCCTTTTCCTGGCCGGAATGAATTTTTAGGCCGCATCGGCAAAAACCCGTGTTATAAACCGGGCTGAAAGCCCAATCAGAGGTTCAAGAATGAGCAGCAGCACCGCCACACTCGACACTCCCCTTCGCGACGCGATTCTGGCAAAGCCAGACGCGGTTCTCGACGATCAGGGCCTTATGAACGCTCTGGTTTCCGCCAATGAACGCGCCATGGGCTCCAATATCGTCGACCTGCGTGGCATCGCCATGGAGCGGATGGAAGCCCGTCTGGACAAGTTGGAAGACACCCACCGTTCGGTCATTGCCGCCGCCTATGAAAACCTCGCCGGGACGAATCAGATCCACCGCGCCATCCTGCGCCTGCTGGATCCGGCCGACTTTGACGGATTTCTGCAGACACTGAACAGTGATCTGGCTGAAATCATGCGCGTCGACACGGTGGCCCTGGTGCTGGAAACCATCCAGAACGATGGGGATGCCGCCGCCGCCCGCATGGGCGAGATGCTCAAGGTTGCAACACCTGGCGATATCGACAGCTATGTTACCAACCCGCGTGGAGGCCCGGCCCGTCAGGTCACATTGCGTCAGGTGCAGGGTGGCAGCCCGATGATTTATGGCGACAAGGCCGAGTGGATCCGCTCTGAGGCCTGCCTGCGGCTGGATCTCGGCACGGGGCGTCTGCCGGGCCTGCTGGTTCTGGGGTCGGAAGATCCGCATCAGTTCACCCCGCAGCACGGCACCGATCTTCTTACCTTCTTTGCGGGCGTTTTTGAACGCTCCATGCGTCGCTGGTTGTCATGACCTGCGGGGAGGCCCTCTGGCTCCCTGACAGGATTGTGACTGATAGTACTGTGACTGATAGGACTGTGACCCTGCCCCGCCCTGAGGGGGCACGCAGCCAATGAGTGCCTCAGCTGACCAAACGCTGCTTGTGTCACCGGCCTGCCGTGATGCGCTGCAGCTTTGGCTACAGGGCCTCAGCGCCCTCGAAGGCGCTGCGGCCAATACGCTCACCGCCTACCAAAGCGACCTGATCAGCTTTTTGGCCTTTATGAGCGAACACAGCGGTGCCCGGCAGGGCTTGGGCGCTCTGGCACAGATCTCAACCTCGGATATGCGATCCTGGATGGCGCGCGAGCGCAACGCGGGCACAGGGGCACGCTCGCTGGCCCGCAAGCTCTCAGCCGTCAAAACATTTTATCGCTGGCTGGCCGCCCGCGAGGGGTTTGAACCTACTGCCGTTCTGGCCGCCCGTGCGCCCAAATTCCAAAAGAAACTGCCCCGTCCTCTGGCTGTTGATGCCGCCCGTGCGGTGATAGAGACCGTCGAGCTGCAATCCAGCCGCGATTGGGTGGCGGCGCGCGATGTGGCCGTGGTGACCCTCCTCTATGGCTGCGGGCTGCGGATCTCCGAGGCCCTCGGCCTGATGGGGCGTGCCGCGCCGCTGCCTGCCAGTCTCAGGATCATCGGCAAAGGCGGCAAAGAGCGGCTGGTGCCGGTCATAGAAGCCGCGCGCAGTGCAGTGGATCGCTATTTGCAGCTGTCGCCGCATCCGCAAGAAAACGACCAGCCGCTGTTTCGTGGTGTCCGCGGCGGCGCCCTCAGCCCGCGTCAAATTCAGGGCGCGATGGCCCAGGCACGGGCGCAGCTGGGACTGCCTGCAACGGCCACGCCGCATGCCCTGCGACACAGCTTTGCCACCCATCTTTTAGAAGCCGGAGGCGATTTGCGCGCTATTCAAGAGCTTTTGGGTCATTCCTCGCTGTCGACCACACAGGCCTACACGGCGGTGGATACGGCGCATTTGATGGCTGTCTACAACCGCAGCCATCCCAAGGCCTAGCCACAACCCCAAGGCCTGGCCGGGCCACAGTAACAGTAACAGTAGCAGTAAAGAGGCGCCGCATTTTCCCAAACCCTGTACCAGGGGTTAGGCCCAATGCGACGCCTCTGTTTCAATCCCCCATCAGACAAACCCAAAGGGGAGATGCAGCCGGATCAGGCGGCTTTTTTCAGCGCCTTCAGCGCAGCCTTCAGTTTCTTTGCCTGACGCGCAACCTTGCCCTGGCGCAGCTTTACTTCTTTTTTCAGCTCTTTGATTTTGTCCTTCTTAGACATCGTAATACCCTTTCCTCAAGTTTTTGAAATATCAGCCTGATGGCTGGCTACGAACTCACGGATAAACCGGCGCACTTCGCGGGCCGCACTGGTATCCAGTTCCTCGCAAAGCGCCACAAAGGTGTCGCGCTCGTCCTTCTTGATACGAAGGACCAGCTGAGCATCTTTGCGCTTTTTGCCGGATTTTTCAGACTTGTTCATGCGCCATCTACCTCGGTGAGTGACACATTGCTAATACAACGCGCATGCATTGTATATACACTTTGAAAAGCTCTCGCAGTGAACACAGAGACCGCTTGTACCTGAGCGGCACAGTAAATTCGCTAAAATTCGATATAAGTTTCATCCACCAAAACATCTTCGGTTAAGGCCTGAGCCGTTATCTCTGGAGCAACCAGTAGCTCCAGAAAGGATGCCCAGAATGACCGCACACACGCTCGCGTTCCACCCCGCCGCGCCTGCCCCTGCCCCCTCCCAGATCCGGTTTCCGCGCCTGCCGCGCAAAATTCGCCGGCCTGACCTTCCCACCTCGGAAAGGCACAAGGCAGAGATGGTCTTTTTACAGGCAGAGATTGCCCTCACACAGAGTGGGCTTGCAGCGCAGACGGGTCAGGAATACCCGGCTTATTACCACTGAAGCCTTGCGGGCGCGGGTGAAAATTGCCATCAGAGGCGTATGACACCTCAGATCCGCGCCCTCTTCGTTCACCTTCTCACCGCAACCGGCGCCGTTTTTGCCATGCTGTCCATGCTGGCAGCGGTTGATGCCAAGTGGAGCCTGATGTTTGTCTGGCTGGTTGTGGCCTTCGCCGTGGACGGCATTGATGGCCCGCTGGCACGTCACTACCATGTGAAACGCTACGCGCCGCAGTTTGATGGCGTGTTGCTGGATCTGATCATCGACTATCTGACCTATGTCTTTATTCCGGCCTTTGCCCTGTTCAAATCGGGACTGATGGCGGGTTGGACCGGTTGGTTTGCGATCATTGTCATCACCTTTGCCAGCGCGATGTATTTTGCCGACACCCGGATGAAGACCAAGGATAATTCCTTTTCCGGCTTTCCCGGCTGCTGGAACATGCTCATCCTGGTGATCTTTGCGCTGGAGCCCAGCCACTGGACCATTCTGGTTCTGGTCACCCTGCTGTCGGTTGCCATGTTCCTGCCGCTAAAGTTCATTCACCCGGTGCGCACCGAGCGCTGGCGCAGGGTTTCACTGCCCGTGGCGCTGGCCTGGACCTTTTTTGCCGGCTGGGCCGCCTGGGTGGATTTCCACCCGGAGAGCTGGGCGCATTGGGGCCTGGTTGTGACCTCGGTCTATCTGATTTTTGTCGGCATCGCGCAGCAGATCATTCCAGAACGCCGCTAGCCTCGCACGCGGCCCGTCTGACGACACGCGCCACGCCGCATTACCGGCGCATTGCGCCCGGTGTTGGTTCAAATCAACAAACCAGCCGCGCCTTCGTGTTTCAACAGCGTGACCTTGGTCTCGACACCTCCCGCGCCGGAAAAGCCCCCCAGCCCCTTTGCCCCCAGCACCCGGTGGCAGGGAATGATCACCGGAATGGGGTTGGCGCCGCAGGCATTGCCAATGGGCTGTGGCGGCGCCTTGAGATCGCGGCCGATCTCCCCATAGGTGCGGGTCTCTCCAAAGGGGATGGCCAGCATGGCATCACAGACTGCGCGCTGAAACTCCGACCCCGCCACCTGCAGTGGCAGGTCAAACACCTGCAGCTCAGCGGCGAAATAGGCCCGGAGTTGTTCAATCGCCCGGCTCAGCAGCGCTGTGGTGTCGCTGTTCTCAACATCGCGCCAGTCCAGCTCGCAAATGGCGCCATCCACCTCTGTCACGCAGAGGCTTCCAACGATTGTCGCAATGGTGGCTGAGGGCATGGGCAGTCGATTCCAATCAGATCAATGGGCTAGGTCAATGGGCCGGCGTATGCGCGCAGTAGATCAGCCAGGACAGCGCAGGGACAGGCAAAAGGCGCTCTTTTGGATAGATCGCTATAAAAACTGGTCCAGACAGTGACCCAAGGTGGCGACATATTTTGCTGAAATCAGGCTAAAAACAGAGCTTAGCACACGTAAGTAGGTACGTTCATGATCTCTGCACTGTCTTTTGGATTCAACGCAAACAGCCTGTTTTTGTCCAGCAAGGCCGGCGTGCCGGAGACAGATGCCGGCGCCAATGAGGGTAAGACGCAGGGCATGAGCCGGGCTATTCAGCGGCAAGTGGCGCTCTCGCCTGAGACGGCCCCTGTTGTGGCAGACCTTCCAAAGGTTGAGTATGTGGGACCTGCGCAGGAAAGGGCGCGCCATCAGGCGCTGCAACGCGGCAGCTATTGCGAACAAGCCATCGCAGCACAGCTACTTGACCAAAACTCTGACTTTGCCCCCGGCCCAACGCCAACAAACAGGCTGATAGCCGTGCTTAATTATCTGCAGGCAGTCAATCTCATCAGCTAAAGATTTCGCGCCCTTCCAATCCAGACAGACCGCTGCTGATAAAAGATTTCCTGTAAATTACCTGTGTTGTTCCCACAGACAAGACCTCCTTCTCTCTCAAGGAAGCAGCGCTTTATCCGCCCATCGAGGGCGGCCAAAGCGCAAAAAAGGCCCCCGTTACCGGGAGCCTTTTTAATAGTGTTGCCTACCTAGAGGTCTAAGACAATATCAGCCTTGCGATCAGACGTCGCCAAGGGCGGCGTCACAGCGACCGCAGACACCCGCATGGCTATGGTGGCCCACATCTGGCAGGATCTTCCAGCAGCGCTGGCATTTGTCGCCGTCTGCCTTTTCAAACACCACCGAGATTCCCTCGACTTCGGGCATACGGAAGGCCTCATCCGGGGCCGGATCACCACTGAGGGCAATGTCCGAGGTGATGCAAACATCGGCAAAATTTACCGATTTCAGCGCCGCCAGCACCTCTGCATCCCGCAGATGCACCACCGGATTGGCCTCAAGCGAGGCACCGATCACCTTGTCGATCCGCTGGATTTCCAGCGCCGCAGTCACCACGCGACGCGCCTGACGGATCTGGGTCCACTTGGCCGCCAGGGGCTCGTTCAGCCAATCCGCAGGCGTGTCCGGAATGTCCGTCAGATGCACCGAGCTTTGCTCGCCCGGGAAACGCTCCAGCCAGACCTCTTCCATGGTGAACACCAGGATTGGCGCCAGCCAGGTGGTGAGCCGGTGGAACAGGATGTCGAGCACGGTACGCGCCGCACGCGCATTCAGCGTGTCGCCATCGCAATAGAGCGCATCCTTGCGCACATCGAAATAGAAGGCCGACAGATCAACGGTGGCAAAGGTGAAGATCGCCTGCCAGACACCATTGAAATCAAAGGCCTGATAGCCGCTGCGCACCTGATGATCCAGCTCGGCGAGACGATGCAGCACCCATTGCTCCAGCTCGGGCATATCGGCGACATCCACGCGCTGATCATCGCTAAAGTCATGCAAGGACCCCAGCATATAGCGCATGGTGTTGCGCAAGCGGCGATAGCTGTCGGCGGTGCCTTTCAGGATCTCAGGGCCGATGCGCTGATCCGAGGTATAGTCAGTCTGAGCCACCCACAGACGCAGGATATCGGCGCCATATTGCTTGATGATCTCTTCTGGCACGATGGTATTGCCGAGCGATTTGGACATCTTGTTGCCCTTGCCGTCCAGCGTAAAGCCATGCGTGACCACATTGCGGTAGGGCGCGCGCCCCGTAGTGCCACAGGCCTGCAACAGCGACGAATGGAACCAGCCACGGTGCTGGTCGGTGCCTTCCATGTAGACGTCAGCAATGCCGTCTTCGGTGCCATCCTTGCGGTCGCGCAGCACAAAGGCATGGGTCGAGCCACTGTCAAACCAGACATCCAGCACGTCAAAGACCTGCTCCCAGTCGTCTGCGGTGTAGCCATCCCCCAGAAAGCGTTCTTTGGCGCCTGTCGCATACCAGGCATCAGCACCTTCTGCCTCAAACGCAGCCACGACGCGGGCATTGACCGCGTCATCGCGCAGGATAAAGCCCTCATCCGTTGGCAGCAGACCCTTTTTGACAAAGCAGGTCAGCGGAACACCCCAGGCGCGCTGACGCGACAGCACCCAGTCCGGGCGGCTTTCGATCATGGAATAGAGCCGGTTGCGGCCCTTTTGCGGCGTCCATTTCACCAGCTCGTCGATTGAGCGCAGGGCGCGTTCGCGAATGGTCGTTCCCATCTCGTCCTGACCATCGCCAACGGCGCGGTCCACCGCAGCAAACCACTGTGGGGTGTTGCGATAGATGATCGGCGCTTTAGAGCGCCAGCTGTGCGGGTAGCTGTGCTTGATCTTGCCACGGGCCAGCAGCCCGCCGACCTCGACCAGCTTGTCGATCACGGTCTTGTTGGCATCGCCCTCGCCGCCCTTGCGGTTGAGGATGTATTTGCCGCCAAAGAACGGCAGATCGGCGCGAAAGCCGCCATCATCCATGACGTTATAGGTGATCACCTCTTCCAGCATGCCAAGGTCGCGGTAGAGCTCAAATTCCTCCATACCGTGGGAGGGCGCGCAGTGCACAAACCCGGTGCCCTCTTCATCTGTGACAAAAGGAGCGGCGCGGAAATCGCGCGGCGCATCCCATTCGCCATTGCTACCCTCAGCGCCCGCCAGCGGGTGCGACAGTTGCAGACCGGCCAGCTCATCCGCAGGCACCGCGCGGATGCGGCGGTACATGCCATCCTCAAGACGCGCGCGAGACATCACATCGCCTGCCAGCTTATCGGCCAGCAAGAAGCGGTCGCCCTTGGCAGCCCAGCATTCTTCGGGCGCGTCAGTGACCTCATAGAGGCCATAGTCAAAGCTGTCGCCATAGACCACGGCCTTGTTCGACGGAATGGTCCAGGGGGTGGTGGTCCAGATCACCACATTGGCGCCCGTCAGATCATCAGAGCCGCCAGAGACCGCAAATTTCACCCAGACGGTGAAGCTGTCCTTGTCCTTGTATTCCACCTCGGCCTCGGCCAGGGCGGTCTTTTCAACCGGCGACCACATCACAGGTTTTGAGCCCTGATAGAGCGTGCCGTTCATCAGAAACTTCTGGAACTCTGCCGCGATCACCGCCTCGGCGTGGAAATCCATCGTCAGGTAGGGATCAGCCCAGTTGCCGGTGATGCCGAGCCGTTTGAACTCTTCGCGCTGGATATTGACCCATTTGTCGGCAAAGGCGCGGCATTCCTGACGGAACTCAATCACATCGACGGCGTCTTTGTTCTTGCCCTTCTTGCGGTACTGCTCTTCGATCTTCCACTCGATCGGCAGGCCGTGACAATCCCAGCCCGGCACATACCGCGCGTCAAACCCCATCATCTGGTGGCTGCGCACGATCATGTCCTTGATCGTCTTGTTCAGCGCGTGGCCAATGTGCAAATGACCGTTGGCATAGGGAGGACCATCATGCAGCGTAAAGGGCGTGCGGCCCTCCTTTTCGCGCAAACGGTCGTAGACGCCAATCGTGGCCCAGCGCTCCAGCCACTCGGGCTCGCGCTTGGGCAGGCCTGCGCGCATCGGGAAATTGGTCTTTGGCAGGTTCAGGGTCTGTTTATAGTCGTGGGTCTCGGGTGTGTCGGCGCACATGGGTGGCGTCCTTTGGATGATCAGGTCGAAAAACAGGGTTGCTCGGTTCGGCGCGATGGCTCAAGCGCCTTTGCCCGGCGGCTCAATCAATCAGAGCGCCGGGGAAATAATTCGCATAATGTTGGCCGCACGGTGGGACATGAGGGCGTTATAGGCCGACCCGGGGCCGGGGTAAAGCACCGATAGACTGCCCGGATCACCGCGCCCTGTGACGCCTTTTGCCCGACAGAGCAGTCGCGCCAAAAGCCCGGCAGAACCGCGCAAAAAGGCCCCAAGCCCCGCAAAACCTGCATGACCTGGCAAAGATTTCACGTGGGTCAGAAAGATTTCACACGGCTCAGCCAGAGTGGCCAGCCACAGTGGCCACTGTGCGCTTTGTATCGCACGCGAAACATCGGATCATGCGGCTCAGAGCTGAAACAGGCTGCCCACTCCATAGGCCAGCGCCGCTGCAGCCCCCCCGATAGCCAGGGTTTCCAACCCCGAGCGCCACCAGGGCGCCAGAGACCAGCGGCTTTTTAACGCGCCGATGCCAAAAAAGGTCGCCAGCGTCAGCCAGATCGACAGCGAAAAGGCAGTCTCCAGCCCAAAGAGAAACGGCACAAGCGGCACCATGCCGGCCACCAGAAAGGCGAGGAATGTGGCAATGGCTGCACGCATCGGATCAGGATCCACTGGGCCTGCGCCATATTCACCCTCCATCATCAAATTGATCCAGGCCTCACGATTGGCGCAGATCGCATCGGTCGCCGCCTCCAGGACCGGACCGGACAGGCCTTTGAGACGCAGGATCTCGCGCACTTCGCCGCGCTCGCCGTCGGGAAAGTCGGTAATATGACGCTCTTCAACCTGGCGCAGGCGCATCAGGTCGTCCACTTCTGCCTTGGTGCCCGAATAGTTTCCTGCCGCCATCGAAAACCCATCTGCCAGAACATTGGCGAGGCCAAGGGCGACGATAATAGTCGGCGACAGCCCGGCACCGGCCACGCCCGCGACGATGGCAAAGGTGGTGACAGATCCGTCAATGGCGCCGTAGACCACATCCCGCAACACGCCGCGTCCCGGCGGCGCACCAATCCGGTCGCTGATCTCCTGTGGGCTGTGGCCATGCTCTGAAGGGGCTGACTCTGTCATTGCGGGCTCTCCGTGTTGCTGGCTGTCTCAAACCTAGCGCGTCGTGCACAGGTTGCCTTGCGGCAGATCACCGCTGCCCCTACCTATTGCCCAGCCCAGCCTCTCAGCGCAATCTCTGGCTCTCAGCGCAGTCTCTGGCAAAGCTGCGAAACCGTAAGACAGGACGACGCAATGCCTCCCGAGAAACAGACACAGCCCCTAACCCAGACACAGGCCAGCGATCATCCGATGAAGCGTTTTGACATCACCGGCGCGGAGATCGACCGGATCGTGCTGCTGTTTTACATGCGCATTCGCGCCCATGCGGAGCTGGGACCGGTCTTTGCGCTCTATGTGCCGGAGGGTGACTGGCCCGACCATGAGGCCAAGATCGCCCGGTTTTGGCGCAACGCAATCCTGCGTGAGAAATGCTACAACGGCAATCCGATGCGGGTGCATGTCTCGCGTCCCGAAATCCAGGCTCACCACTTTGCCCAATGGCTGGGCCTGTTCCACCAGGTTTTGCGTGCTGAGCTGCCCGAGGGCATTGCCCTGCAATGGGGCGCTTTGGCGGACCGGATCGGCGAAGGCTTTCGCACCGGCATTGTTGCCATGCGCCAGCCCAAGGATGCGCCGCCTCGGCTGTTTTGACCCAGGGCAGCTGCAGCGCCTGTTTCAGTCTATGCTCGGCCCCTCGCGCCGAAACAAACCAGCCAAGGCCCCTTTGATCACCTGACGGGTCGAGGGGCGATGCGCCTTTGAGAAGGGCATCGGACGGCAGACCTCCATGGCGGCAATGCCAACGCGGGCTGACAATGCGCCATTGACCACCCCCTCGCCAAACCGCCGCGACAGCTTGGAAAGCACAGAGCCCCCAAGTACCGATTCAAGCAGATCATCCCCCGCCGCAACCGCGCCCGTGGCGGCAAGATGCGCCAGTACCGCGCGGGTCAGACGCCAGGAGCTGAACAGCCCGGAGCGGCCGCCATAGATCTGCGCCACCTGCCGGATCATCCGCACCGACGCCAGCAGCGCCACCACCACATCCGCAAGGGCCAGCGGCACCAGGGCTGTGACCGTGGCCACCTGACGCGCCGCCGCCTCGACCTCTTGCAGCGCGCGGGCATCCAGCGGCACCAGCAGTTCTTCTTCTGCCAGCATCAACAGGGCATCCGCGTCCAGCATGTCTGCCTTACGCTCGGCCAGGCGCGCCAGCTGCCAGCCGAGATCTTCGCGGCCAGAATAAAACCCTTCGAGCCGGGAGACATGCGCCCGTGCCGCAGCAATGTCGCGCGTCGCCGCAAGGCCGCTCTGGCGCAGGAGATCCACCCGTTTGAGCCGCGAGAGCGCGGCCAGTTCGCGCAGAACCATGATGAGCGCCAGTGCCAGCGCCAGCGCAAAGCCTGCAGTCACCGCCCAGCCCAGAAGCGGCAGCCGGGTGATCAGCCCCATGGCGAAATCCCAGGCGGCCAGCGAGATCACGGCCCCCAGCAGCGTCAGAACCAGCCCCCAGAACCAGCGCACCAGCCGGGAGGGTCGCCGCGCCACCCCCAAAGCCGCCCGTTGCAGGGTCGATGCAGGCAGCCCTCCCCCCCCTGTCGGTGCCGCATCCGGCACTGGCGGCGCCTCGCTCACCTGCGGCTGCGGTTGCAGCTCTTCATCCAGGTCAAACACCACCGGGCCCTGTGTCATGCGCCCTGTCATGCCCTGCCCTCCCCCTCGGCCTTTGCCTTTGCCTTGATCCAGAGGTATTCGATGTCGGGCAGACCCTCATCGTTGCGGGCACCATCGCTGCGCTGTTGTTCTTGAAAACCTTCGCGCAGGTAAAACCGCTGCGCGCCCGCATTGGCCTGAAAGGTACAGAGAGTCAGGCGCTCCTCCGTGCCCTTAGCGACATCCAGCAGCAGCTTTCCAATGCCTTGCCCGCAGGTTTCAGGCGTCACATACAGTGCGCAAATCTCGGCACCGTCACGCGCCAAAAACCCAAGCACCTGAGGCACGTCATGCGCACTATCAGGCACCTCATCACAGGCTACGATGACCCAGCCGCGATCAATCATCACCCCACAAAAGGCCACGGCCTCGGCGCCGCTGTGCTGCTTTGGCATCCAGGGGGCCTCCACCTCGAACCGGTGCAGGATCTCGCCAATCTTGCCGGCATCAGTTGAGCGCGCTTTACGCAGTTGGATCGTCATAGCTGGTCTCCAATCAGGAATTCCGCCGCCCGGTCCAGCCGGATATGCGGCGGCCCGTCGCCGGGTTTGAGGCTGAGCCGCGCCGGGGCGAACTGCATCGCCTGATAGTCACCATTCAGCCAGCGCGTCGCCCCCTGACGTGCCGGGGCCAAGAGCTGCGCCGGATCATCTGGTAGTGCTCCGGGATAAAAGGCCGCCTGCCGACCTGTCTCCAGCAGCCGGCCACGTACGCAGGCCAGTTCTGCCCCATCATGCGGGCGCATCTCTTCTGTCGTGGCGCGCAATGAGGCCAGCGCCAGCGCAGCTGTCTCGGCCCCGGCAAACTGCGCCCGGTCGCGCGCCTCGCGGGTGAGTGCTTCGATGATGGCACTCATTTGTGGGTGCTGGAGGTGGTGCAGATGATCTGCCTTGGTGGCGGCAAACAAGATTTTCTCCACGCGTTTTCCGCGCAACAATGAGGTGAGAAATCCGTTGCGGCCGGGACGAAAGGCCGAGAGCACATCGCCCATGGCCTGGCGCAGATCCTCGACCGCTTGTGGCCCGGAATGAATGGCGCTGAGCGCATCCACCAGCACCACCTGCCGGTCGATCCGGGTGAAATGGTCGCGAAAAAATGGCTGTACCACCTTGGCCTTATAGGCCTCATAGCGACGCTGCATCTCGCGCGCGAGACTACGCCGGGCTGGTGCCTCTTCAACAGGCAGTGGGCCAAAGGTCAGCACTGGTGAACCCGCAAGATCGCCCGGCAGTAAAAACCGCCCCGGAGAGCAGTCATAAAACCCGGCACCGCGCGCCGCGTTCAGGTAACGGGTGAATTCGGCCGCCAGCGCCTGCGCCTGTGGCTCGTCATGGGGTGCATTGGCGTCCACCGTGGTCAGCATTTGCAAAAATTCAGCCGCAACTGGGCGGGCTGGCAGGCGGGCAAGAACCTCGGCCGACCACTGGGCATAGGTTTTGTCCAGCAGCGCCAGATCCAGCAGCCATTCACCGGGGTAGTCAACAATATCCAGGTGCAGCCGCCGCGGCCCCTGCAGCCCTGAGAGCAGCCCCCTGGGGCGCAGTGTCAGGCTGAGGCGCAGCTCCGAGACCGCCCGTGTGCTGGCGGGCCAGTGTGGTTCCGGCCCAGTGAGGGCAGCAAGGTGGTCTTCATAGGCAAAGCGCGGCACGGTATCGTCGGGCTGCGGCTGCAGATAGGCGCTGTCGATGCGGCCCGTACGCGCCGCCTCAAGCTGCAACATGCGGCCCCGGTTCAGCAGATTGGCCACCAGAGAGGTGATAAACACCGTCTTGCCCGCCCGCGCCAGACCGGTGACGCCCAGCCGCAGCGTCGGCTCAAACAGGCGCGACGAGACGCTGTTGCCAAGGCTGTCCAGCCCGCGAAAGGCTCCCTCGGCCATTGTCGATAATACCACGCGCCTCACCTGCCCCGTTTGTTCCCGCTTCAAGATAGGCAGCACCGGAGGTGGTTTCCAGAGCATGCGGGCACTTGCCTCAGCTCTGTTGCCGGGTTACTTGCCCGCCCATGCCACGTTTTGCTCTTAAAGTCGAATATCATGGAAAGCCCTTTGCCGGATGGCAGCGGCAAAAGGATCAGCCCTCGGTGCAGGGCGCGATCGAGGCGGCGCTTGCGCGGCTGGAACCCGGACCGCACACCATTGCGGCCGCGGGCCGCACCGATACCGGCGTGCACGGGCTGGGCCAGGTGGCCCATTGTGACCTGACCAAGGACTGGAGCCCGTTTCGCCTGTCTGAGGCGCTGAATTATCACCTGAAGCCCGCGCCGGTGGCGATTGTCGACTGCGCCTTGGTGCCTGACGACTGGCACGCGCGGTTTTCCGCGATTGAGCGGCAGTATCTGTTCCGCATTCTGGTTCGCCGCGCGCCCGCCACCCATGACGCGGGTCAGGTCTGGCAGGTCACGCAGGATCTTGACGTCTCGGCCATGCAGGAGGCGGCCAACCATCTGCTGGGCAATCATGATTTCACCACCTTCCGCTCGTCTATCTGTCAGGCCCAAAGCCCGCAAAAAACACTGGATGAGTTGCGGCTTGAACAGGTGCAGGGCCTGTCTGGACCCGAGGTGCATTTCCACGTGCGCGCCCGCAGCTTTTTGCACAATCAGGTGCGCAGCTTTGTTGGCACGCTGGAACGGGTTGGCGCAGGCAGCTGGGAGCCAATGGATGTAAAGACCGCCCTTGAGGCCCGCGACCGCGCCGCCTGCGGCCCGGTCTGCCCCGGACATGGGCTCTATCTGGCGCGGGTTGGCTACCCTGAGGACCCGTTTGCCCGCCAGGACTGATTTCGGGGCGGGATTTTGGTGGCACCTCAGGTGAGAATTCCGGTGGGAGCGGCATGTCGTCGGAACGGTCGAGAGGCCTAGGCTTTTGGCGGATGCAGGACCAGCGTTTGCAGGGCTGTTGCGACCGGGCCCTGTTCGTCCTGTAAAACCGATTGTGACATGCCAATGCCGGTGCTGTGCCAGTGCGAAATCGAGTCAGAGGCGTGCCAGTCGCCCTTTGGTTCGCGGTGCACATTCAGGGTGAGATCCGTATTCATGAACCCCATCTCCGCAGGCCGGGCGTTCCAGGAGATGCCATTGCCGCAATCCGCCAGCGCACAGAGCGACTGGATCGGTGATTGATCCTCGCCCTGCAACAGTTTCGGCGTGCGCATCCAGAGGGTTTTGGGTCCTGGTTTCAGACCGAATTCCGGCGGGTAGGCCACATCGAGGAACTGGCCAAAATAGGGTTTGTCATGCAGGCCTGCACCAATCGAGAACGGCCCCGGCGCGGCCTCGGCGCGGTTGAGCGGCATCACCGGCGGGGTTGGCACCTCGCCCAGATCTTTGCGCACCAGGTGCATCGTAGTGCCCAGCGCGCAGAGTGTATTGTCGCGATCATGCACGGTGATCTGTGTGGTGGCCAGCGTGCGGGTATGGCGGGTGGTTTCAGCCGCGACCCGCAGCCCTGCCAGTGGCAGCGGACGCAGGATATCAATCGTCAGACGGCAGAGCATCTTGTCCGGGCCAACCTCAATTTCGGCAGCCCGCGCCGCCAGGCCAGTGACTGGCCCTGCGTGACAGTGATCGGCGGACCAGGGCCCCCGTGCCGGGTCATTCCCAACAAACACCCCTTCGGAGTCTTGCGAGAAAAACGGCGGCGCTGTGAGGGCCCTGGACGTCATGGGATCAGACCTTTTCCTGGGTGTATTTTCGCAGCTCGCTGCGGGCGACCTGACGGCGGTGCACCGCATCCGGGCCATCGGCCAGACGCAGGGTGCGCACATGGGTCCAGGCCGTCGCCAGCGGTGTGTCCTGGCTGATGCCCTGACCGCCAAACATCTGCACCGCCTCGTCGATCACCTTCAGGGCAACGCGGGGCGCCACCACTTTGATCTGGCTGATCCAGGGGGCTGCCGCGCGGCCATCGCCCTGATCCATATACCAGGCCGCCTTGAGGCAAAGCAGGCGCGCCATTTCGATCTCCATGCGGCATTCAGCAATAATGTCAAAGTTGGCCCCCAGATGCGCCAGCTTTTTGCCAAAGGCCTCACGCTGCAGCGACCGTTTGCACATCTGCTCAAGCGCTGATTCCGCCTGACCAATTGCACGCATGCAGTGGTGAATCCGTCCAGGTCCAAGGCGGCCCTGCGCGATTTCAAAGCCGCGCCCTTCGCCCAGCAAAATGCTGTCAGCAGGCACCCGCACGTTTGTAAAGCGGAGATGCATGTGGCCGTGCGGCGCATCATCGTGGCCGTAGACCTCCATTGGCCGCAGCACCTCGATGCCTTCGCTTGCAGCAGGCACCACAATCATCGACTGACGCTGGTGCTTGGACTGCTCTTCGCCGCCGGTTTTCACCATGACGATATAGACCTTACAGCGCGGATCGCCCGCTCCCGAGGCCCACCATTTCTCGCCGTTCAGCACATAGTCGTCGCCGTCGCGCACGCAGGACATCGACACATTGGTGGCATCCGAGGACG
Source organism: Phaeobacter sp. SH40 (assembly GCA_965641885.1). GTDB lineage: Bacteria > Pseudomonadota > Alphaproteobacteria > Rhodobacterales > Rhodobacteraceae > Pseudophaeobacter. The sequence goes on from OZ282574.1 coordinate 3,445,375, forward strand.
CCACGTCAGGCTCGGTCATCAGATAGGCCGAGCGGATCTTGCCCTCCAGCAGCGGCGCCAGCCACTCTTTCTTCATCGCCTCGGTGCCGTAGCGCTCAAACACTTCCATGTTGCCGGTATCAGGTGCGGCGCAGTTGAACACTTCGGCTCCCAGCGGCGTCTTGCCCATTTCCTCGGCAAAATAGGCGTATTCAACGGTCGAGAGCCCAAAGCCCTTGTCGCTGTCAGTGAGCCAGAAGTTCCACAAACCCTGCTCTTTGGCCTTGGCTTTCAGCCCTTCCAGGATTTCAGCCTGCCGCGCGGTGTACTGCCAGCGGTCGCCCTTGCCGATTTCGACCTGATATTCGGCCTCCAGCGGCATGATCTCGTCGCGCACCATAGCGGCAACCCGATCCAACAGCTTGCGGTTCTCTGCCCGCATGCCAAAATTCATATCCATCGTAAATTCTCCTCCACTGCCGCTTTCGCTTTTGCAAAAACCATGGCTTAGTCGCCCAAGAACTGTCCAGCACAGTGACGGAACGTCACCGGGGGACAAGTGAAAAACATCGAGGGGAACAGGCATGGCGCTACTCATCAGTATCGGTCACGACGGATGGTATACGGATACCGCACTGGCGGATGAGCTGCGCGTTCTGAGCCCCAGTGCGGATATTCGCACCCTGTCAGCCCCCAGCGATCTGTCTCAGGTGACCATGCTGGCGGTCTCGCGGCTTGATCCCGATCTGCCAGCGCGTCTGCCCAACCTGGCCCTGGTGCAAAAACTGGGCGCCGGTGTCGAGACCATTGTGGCGCATCCTGCGCTGGCACCGCATGTGCAGGTGGCGCGGCTCAAACCCATAGAGCCCGCCCGCGAGATTGCGCAGTATTGCCTCGCCTATGTGCTGCAGGGCCAACGTAACATTGCCGCCCATGCCGCAGCACAGGCCCGCGCCGCCTGGGAGCCGCTGGCGCCAAAGCAGAACCACAAGACCCGCGTGGGCGTGCTGGGCCTTGGCCATATCGGTGGCCAGACCGCATTGTTGATGCGCGATCTGGGGTTTGAGGTGCACGGCTGGAGCCGCTCTGCCAAAGACATTGAGGGAGTGCAGTGTCATCATGGAGAGGCAGGCCTGGAGCCAATGCTGGCGCACTGCGATTATGTCTGCGCTATCCTGCCCTCGACCCCTGAAACACGCGGTCTGATCAATCGCCAAACTCTGGCGGCAATGAAGCCGGGTGCGACCATTATCAATGCCGGGCGCGGCGATCTGGTCGACGAGCCCGCCCTGATCAAAGCGCTGGACAGTGGTCATCTGGGCCATGCGGTGCTGGATGTGCTCTGTACTGAGCCGCTGCCAGCGACAGATCCGCTGTGGCGCCACCCAAGCGTCACCATCACCCCGCATGTGTCGGGCTGGCATCTTGGCGATGCGCTGCAGGATGTGATGGAAAACTACCGCCGCCTTGAAGCGGGCGAGGCGCTGCTGCATGCCGTGGACCGGCAACGGGGCTACTAGCCCCGCAGTAGGGACAAGACTAAAACAGCATATTTTTCAACGCGGTCCAGGCAGGCCTCAGACGCAGCCAGCTGCTTAGGCCCGTATGGGCAGGCTGGCCCTCTTTCCAGGTGCCTGCCACCGCGAGGGATTGCCAGTCACTGGTCAGCGGACTGCCATTGAACAGGGTGAAATCGGCGCGTTTGCCCACCTCGATTGATCCGATCAGATCCGCCTGCCCCAATTGCCGCGCGGCATTCAGGGTCATCGCCCGAAGAGCCTGACGCCGTGACAGCGCCTGATCCGGAGCAGTTTGGGTTTGCCCCGAGGCCGAGCCGCGCTCAACCGCCGTGCGCAGGGTGCGCAGCGGATCAATAGGTGAGGCCGGATGATCGCCGTGCAGCGTGGTGACAGCCCCTGCTGCCATGGCCGTCCCAACGGGCATATAGCGGTCGGCGCGGCTGCCGACGATGTCAGGCAGCGCATCGCCATAATAGTAGATGTGGTCGACAAAAAAGCCGAGGCTGACGCCCAGCGCCGTGGCCCGCTCTATCTGCTGCTGAGTGATCAGGGCGTTGTGTTCCAGGCGATGCGACAACCCATTGATCTGCCCCGCCGCCGCAAAGGCATCCAGCACCCTGTCAATGGCACGCTCGCCCTGCGCATGCACCGCAATCTGGTGGCCCGCCGCCTGCAGAGCTGCCACTTTGGCGGCGAAATCCTCTGCCTCATAGCTCACCGGCCCCAGATGCCCATGCGGCAGATGCATCCGCTCAGAGGTGAGGTCGCTGTGCTCATAGGCCTCGGCAAAGGCAGCGCCGCCGGTAAAGGGTGAGCCATCCATCCAGAATTTGGTGCCGATCACGCGAAAATCATCGGTGCCACCCAGCGCTGTGCCCTGATGTGGCATCAGATAAAGATAGGCCCGCAATGGTGCCGCAGTGGCGCCGATATGGCGCAGCAACCCGACCGGGTCGGGATGTTTGCCAACCGCACCCGTGATGCCAATGCTGGTATAGCCCGCCCGCGCGTAGTCGGCGTAGGTCTTGCGCACCAGCAGCTCGATCACCGCAGGATCAGCCGAGGGCATGGCACCTAGCACTGCATTCACCGCCGCCAGCTCACGAAAGGCACCGGTGGCGCGGCCCTCGCCGTCGCGGATGATGCCCTCAACAGTCTCGTGCGAGACCAGCGGAATACCGGCCGCCTGCATTGCGGCGCTATTGGCATAAACTTCGTGCAGCATCTGGGTGATCACCACCATCGGGCGTTCAGGTGCAATGGCGTCCAGCTCGGCCAGGGTCGGCGCCGAAAGATCCGCAATCGCCACCGGGTCCCAGCCATAGGCGACCAGCCAGGGGGTCAGCGCGGTCTTGTCTGCCGCCGCACGCAGGGTCTGCATCACCTCGGCTCGGCTGCCGTGGGAAAAGCCGCTGATATCCACCACGGCCCCCAACAGAGCCGTCGCAATAGGGTGGGTATGGGGTTCGATCAGACCAGGTGTCAGCACCTTGCCTTTAAGATCATAGACCGGCGCGCCACTGGATTTCAGCGCCGCCAGAGCGCCGATTTGGGTAATGACCCCGCCCTCGACAAGCAGGGCCTCGACTGGCAGGCCTGCAGAAGTGCCTTGCCCCTGTGGTTGTCCCTGTGGCTCGGCCATGGTGATGATCTCGCCGCCGGTAAGTATCAGCCGGTTTGGCACGGTTTCAGGCCGCAAAAAATACCAGCTCAGACCGGCCACCAGCAGCCCCACCACTATGAGACCCTTCAGAATTCGACCCAACCATTTCATATCGCCCGCCCCCCGTTGGTTTATGCCAAAGGATTGGAGAGCTCTCGTTTCCAAACAAGCCTGACGTGGCGGGAGACGCCGCACTTTTTGCGCGCCACACAGGCCATCAGGCTGCAGCCTGCACCCGGCAGCGCCGCAATACAGCCCCAAAAGACACGAGGTCCGAGAGACCAAAACACCCAGAGCGCGTCGCAGCGCAGGTGGAGAAAACCCGCCGCCCCCCGCCGCCCCCCCGCCGAACCAAGGGCGCGGCGGGGGGCGGTCTTTAGCCGATGAATTTCTTGTAGGCGGGCTCTTCCATATAGTCGTCCATTGGCGACATATCTTCCACCTTGAGCTTGAAAAACCAGGCATCGCCCTGCGGGTCATCGTTCACTTTGCCGGGGCTCTCTGTCAGGGCCTGATTGACCTCGACAACCTCACCGTCCAGTGGCGACAGAATGTCAGAGGCCGCTTTGACCGATTCAATCACCACGATCTCATCGTCTTTGGCAAACTCATCGCCCACTTCGGGCAGCTCGATAAAGACAACATCGCCCAGCTGCTCGGCGGCATGCGCGGTAATGCCAACCGTCACTATGTCACCTTCCACGTCGAGCCATTCGTGTTCTTCCGTAAATTTCATCGTCGTCATCCCGTTTTGCTGGTCCCGGCGTGTTGGGTCCGGTTTTGAGGTCCGGCTATGGTGGCCGGAGATCTGTTTCTGGCGTGCATTGTCCCAAAGGCTGGGGTCGGCTCGATCAGTGGAATCTGTTCAAGACACTCCGACATCCACCGCGCGCAAATCTGCCGCACGGCCCGATGCCCCCTCTGTCCCTTTGCCTGAGATCGTTATCCCTTCGGCGGCGCAGCTTTCCTGTGCTCTCTCCAGAGTCATCCATGCATAAGGTCCCTGCTGCCTGAGAGTTTCCGGGGCGGTTGCTCCTTCGGCACCGGGCTTGCACGGTCAGACACAAAGGTCAGTCTGCGCAGCGTCGGTTCTCCCCTATACACCGCAGTAAGATACCAGCGCGCTATGTGGCGTTCAAGACGCAAATACGCCCGGAACTGTCACGCCTGCGGCAAAATAACTCCGATCCCGGACAGTGCGCGTCAGAACAGGTTGAAATACTCCGCCTGCTCCCACTCGCTGACCGTATCCAGATATCGCTCCCACTCAAACCGTTTCAGCTGCGACAGGTAGCTGACAAACTCCGCACCCAGTGTGCTGGCAAACAACTCAGAGCTTTCAAAGGCCTGTAACGCCTGCCCCAAGGAGCGCGGCAGCCGCGCGGCACCCTCCTCATAGGGCGACAGGGTCGCGTTGGGCGCCTGCAGTCCCGACGCCATCCCGGCGGATCCCGCAAGGATCTGGGCCGCAATGGCAAAATAGGGGTTGGCAGAGCTGTCGGGCGCGCGGTTTTCGATGCGACTGGCGCTGTCGCCGGGCTGCATCAGGGCGCGCAGCATGGCGCCGCGATTGTCGTGCCCCCACTGAATCCGATCAGGGGCCAGCTGAAACGGCAGGTATCGTTTGTAGCTGTTCACCGTCGGGGCAATCATCACCGAACAGGCGGCGGCATGCGTCAGCAGCCCGGCAATCCAGCCCGAGGCCTCTGGGCTCAGGCTGCCATCGGCAGCGGGCTGAAACAGGTTGCGCCCGGTACTGCGCTCGACCAGCGACTGATGCAGGTGCCAGCCATTGGCCATGGCGTTATCGAGCCGCGGCTTTGCCATAAAGCTGGCATGCAGCCCGGCGCGGGCGCAGACTTCTTTGACCATGGTGCGAAACATCACCATGGCATCGGCCTGCTGCAAAGCGGGCAGTGGCGCAAAGGTGAACTCAAACTGGCTGGGGCCCATTTCGATCTCAACCGAACGCGGCTGCAGTCCCAGCCCCTGGGCCGCGCGGCGGATGTCATCCAGCACCGCTTCGCAGGCATCATAGCGGGTCTCGGTGAGGTATTGGTAGCCCGGGCTCAGGTTGCGGGTCTTGATTGGCGCACCAGGCATGGTGCTTTGGGAATGGCTGCGGGCGCCGTCCTGGCGCTCAAAAATCTGGAATTCGACCTCCAGCCCAAACACCGCCTGCAGGCCCTGCGCCGCAAGCCCGGCCTCGGCCCGGCGCAGCACTTCGCTGGAGGAAAAGCTGATCGGCGTGCCGTCTGGCATCACCGCATCACACAGGATCCAAGCGGAATGCGGCGACCAGGGCAGGATGCGGAATGTCTCGGGACGTGGCAGCAACAAAACATCACCCGCGCCGCGCATCGGCACAAAGCCACCGGACCGCCCACCCTTCTGACTGCCGCCCTGACTGCCTTCCTGGCCCCAGACCGCAAAGGCGGTCCGGTGTGAGGTGTCCTTTAACAGTAGCGTTGACGGCACATTGATCCCGGTGCGAAACAGCCCCTCAAAGGCCTCGGCCACCAGAGTTTTGCCGCGCAGAATGCCATGCTGATCAACGAACAGCACCCGCAGGGTCTCTAGTCCTTGCGCACGCGCCTCTGCCAAAACCGCCTGCGCCTGATCCTGCGCCTCAGCGCTCAAAAGCCCCTCGCGGGCCAAACGCCCCGTTGCCAGATCTTGTGCCATTGCGCCTCACGTTATTTGCCTGTCGAAGGCGATCTTACGCCTGCAATCCCGGCCCTGTTTCTAGCTGAAATTCCCTGATGTTGCGAGAAAAACGCGTCAGGCTTTGCTATCCACTTTCAGATCCACTCTGGCACTCACTGTGGCATCCACCTGTGCATCCCAGGAACAACTTCCCCGGCGTTGCTGGTCCGCCTGCTCAGCGGCGCGCTGCCAGTCGCCATCCTGGGCAATCGAATCATTGGAAACCGGGCCAAATACGGTCGAAAGGTCCAGCCCACCGTGCATTGGCAAATCCGCCTCCCGGCCCTCTTTCACCGCCGCAATAGCGGCGCGCAGCTGGCGACGATAGCGGATGATGGCAATATCGGTCTTGCCCAGATGTTCCTGCGTGCGGTCCTGAATGGCTCCCAGACTTTCGACCGCCCACTGATCGTGCACATTGATGTCGAGCCCCATGCCAGTATAGGTTTCGCGCGCCTGCTCTTCGGGATCAAAACCATAGTTGTTGTGACGCCCTTTCAGCGGTGCATAGTCCGGCAGGCTATGTTCTTTCAGACGCTGTTCGCGCATCAGCTCTTTGTTCACGGGTTGGTCAAAACTGGTGAACATTGAATACCAATAGCAGTTTTCATCGTCGATCGGCACATGCCACTGGGTGATGGTCATCTCGCGCGACATCGGGATGCAGATTGCTTCGGGGAAGATCTGATTGGTGATGCGCACATGGGTGCGGCCGTCGCCCAGATGCCGCAGAGCGGTGATCTTGAGGCCATGAGCCGCCGCCTCGGCTGTGATCTCGGGGCGGGGAAAATCACGCAGCAGTTTGGTCATGGGAATTTCGGTATCCCCCGCCGTGTCGCGGAACTGCTTGCCATAGGCCTCTGCCGGGTCTTCGTCCTGCAGGAACCGGTGCAGGAACGAGGCATGCGCCGGATCAATCCCCACCTCCATCGCCTGCAACCAGTTGCATCGCCACAGGCCTTTAAAGGCAAAGACATGGGTTTCGGGGGCCCGAAAACAATCCAGAGCCGGAAAGGCCGGCGGCGCGCCCGGCCCCATATAGGCCCAGATGATGCCGTTGTTTTCGACCACGGGATAGGCCGTGCTCTGGATCTGTTCGTGCATCCGGCTGCCTTCCGGCTCACCGGGTTGCTCAACGCATTGGCCCGCGCGATTAAAATGCCAGCCATGGAAGGGGCAGCGCAGCCCGTTGTCCTCAAGGCGGCCAAAACACATGTCAGCGCCGCGATGCGGGCAATGACGACCAATCAGGCCCAGCGCGCCCTCAGTGTCGCGAAACAGCACCAGATCCTCGCCCAGCAATCGCACCGGCACCACGGGTCGGGGCCCCTGCAGCTCATCCAGCAGAGCGGCGGGCTGCCAATAGCGGCGCAGCACCTCTCCGGCATCGCTGCCGCGGCCTACGCGGGTCAGGCTGTCGTTCAATTCCTGGCTGATCATAGCTAGGTCCCTCTCTTTTGCGCCTCAAACATCGGATCACGCAGTCCAACAAGGTCACTTGACATTGTTCGTTTAACGTACGAATAACTCTAAATACGATCAACTCTTGTGGTGTGTATCGGCCCTTGTCAAGGCCACGACTTCGTTTTCAAACCTTACAAACGGCCGGACCCATGACCAAACCAGAACAAGATCGCAATATTTCCTCCAGTTTTGCCAAGGGGCTGTCAGTCCTGGCGGTGTTTGACGCAGAAACGCCCAGCATGACGCTGGCGGAAATCGCCCGCCGAACCGGCCAGGATCGTGCCACCGCCCGACGCGGTGCTCTGACGCTGGTTCAGGCCGGCTATCTGCGGCAGCAGGGGCGGATGCTATCGCTCACCCCGCGGGTTCTGGCGCTGGCCGGGGGGTTTTTGCAGGCCAATGAGTTCGGCCGCAGGGTGCAGCCCGTGCTGAACCAGCATGCCCGCAAGCTCGACACTGAAATCAATCTGGCGATCCTGGATCAGGGCCGGGTTCTGCTGCTGGCCCAGTCCACCACAGAGCGCGGCCCCGTCACCTACGGCTTCACCGCCGGCGCCCACATTCCTCTGGTCCATACCAGCCTTGGCCGCATGCTGATGGCCTGCCTGCCGCAGGAAGAGGCCACTGACCTGCTGCGGTCTGCCGACATCCCTCAGCACACGGAACAATCACTGATCGCAGAAAACGCCATCCTGAAACAGATCGCGCAGGCCCGTACGCAGGGCTATGCGGTCACCGACAGCGAATTTGAACCCGGCATTATCGGCTATGCGGTGTCCCTGTCGCGCCCCGGCCAAACGCCTGTGGTTGTCGGCAGCTCATCGCCGCGCGGCCTCGGCGATCTGGGCGAGTTGGGAGGCACACCTGCAAGCGAACACGCCGAGCGTCTGTTGCGGGGCCTGCAGGTCTGTGCCGCCGAGCTGCGCCAGACCGAGGTTGTCGCCGGCCTTTGAAACAGGTCTTTGGAACAGATCTTTGGAACGGGCCGCATTGCGCGTGCCCTCTCCTGCGACCAAGCCAACCAAAGACCCCGCGCCGCAGGTGAGGCGTTTTCAAAAAAACGCGAAGAAAGCTATCCCCCTTGTGCCGCTTGGAGCGGCGCGAGGCGCAGCGCATAGTCCCTTTGAGCAGCCAATCAAGCGGGCGCCTGACAGACAGGTATCCGACATATAGGCACCTGACAGACGGGCAGCAGTGAACGAGGACGCAACACGATGAGCCAAGGCAGCTATTTCACTCCAAAAGGCGGCCACCCTGGCCAGGACCAACTGCTGACAGGGCGCGCGGTCTTTACCGACGCCTATGCCGTACTGCCCCATGGCACCATGATGGATATCACCACCTCCTGCCTGCCCGGATGGCACGGCATGCGCATGTGGGTTATTGCCCGCCCGCTGACCGGATTTGCCGAGACCTTCTCGCAGTATATCGTTGAGCTGCAATCCGGCGGTGGCTCTGACACCCCCGAAAGCGATGCTGCGGCCCAGAGCGGCATATTTGTCACCGAAGGCACGCTGGAGCTGACCCTTGAGGGCACCCTACATGTGCTGACCAGTGGCAGTTTTGCCTATCTGCCCGCAGGCAGCAGCTGGGCCCTGCACAACACCAGCGAAGCCACTGCCAGCTTTCACTGGATCCGCAAACGCTGGCAGGCCGCGCCGGGCGTTGCAAAGCCGCAGGCCTTTGTGCGCAATGAGCGCGATATCAGCCCCAATGTGATGCCCGACACCGAAGGCCGCTGGGCCACCACGCGCTTTATGGATCCTGACGACATGTCCCACGATATGCATGTCACCATCGTCACCTTCCTGCCTGGCGGCGTCATCCCCTTTGCCGAAACGCATGTGATGGAGCACGGGCTCTATGTGCTTGAAGGCAAGGCCGTTTACCGGCTCAATCAGGATTGGGTCGAGGTCGAGGCCGGCGATTTCATGTGGCTGCGCGCCTTTTGTCCGCAGGCCTGCTATGCAGGCGGCCCGGGCCCGTTCCGCTATCTGTTGTACAAGGATGTGAACCGCCACATGCCTCTCACACTGTGATCCGCTGCGGCCTTGACGCGCAAGTCAACAGCACGCAACGCAGGCGCGTTTGCAGCAGTTCCGTCTGAGGTCTTTACAAAAAACTGCGCCTCTGAGACGTTCCCCACCCCTGCAGCTGGGGAACGCCATTGCAAAGCCCGCAGACCCCGCTAGGCTGTGCCGGATTTCCATTTGATTGCGGGAGCCTTTGATGATGAGACACAGCACACAGGCCAATACACAGGCCACTACACAGGCCAGAACACAGGTCAGAACGCGGGCGACCGCGCTCTGCGCTGCGCTGGTGCTTGCGACATTACCACAGGCCAGTGCCGCTCTTGAGACTGCAGAGGCAAAGCAGGTTACTGTTTTGGGACGCGCCTGGATTGTTGAACCAGCAGAAGAGGCCCCCGGCTTTTATCGCGCAACCCGGCTTAACAACGAGATGGAACCGTTTCGCCCGCCAGCAGTCCTGAGTGTGCGACAGGCCATCCGCGCTATCAAAGGCGCCACCGGATGCAGCGCCAATCTCGATACGATCTATCGCACTATTTCAGGCTCATATTACGCCACGCTGATCTGCCCTCAAAATTAACAGCGGCGCGCCCTCTGATCCTCCATGGTGCCCGCGCGCCCCTACCAATAGCCCCTTAAACAGATTCCGCTGTGCTGCCTCATCGGCGACAAACCGGAGCGCTGGAGACCTGCTGTCATGAAGATCGCAATCAATGGGTTTGGTCGCATTGGCCGCGCCATTCTGCGCCAAATTCTCACCACAGCGCGTGGTGACGGCATCGAGGTTGTGCGGATCAATGATATCGCGCCGCTGGAGATGTGCGCCTATCTGTTCCAGTTTGACAGCACCTTTGGCCCCTTTCCACATCCGGTGACCCACGGCGGCGGCATGCTCTCGGTACTGGGGCGCAGCTTTGCAATGAGCCACCAGGCCGACCTCACCCAGGTGGACCTGACGGGGGTGGATGTGGTGTTGGACTGCACCGGCATTGCCCGCAGCTCGGACGTGGCGCAACGCGGCCTGCAGGCCGGCGCGGCAAAGGTGCTGATCTCGGGGCCTTCTCCTGCGGCAGAAATGACCGTGGTTTATGGCGCCAATGAGGCCCAGCTGGGGGGGGCGCAGATTGTATCCAACGCCTCGTGCACCACCAATGGGCTGGCCCCACTGGTCAAGCTGCTGGACGAGATCGGCGGCATTGAGAGCGCGCATATGACCACCATTCACTGCTATACCAACTCGCAACCCATGGTGGATGCACCGCGTGGTGATTTTGCCCGCTCGCGCGCAGGGGCCCTGTCGATGGTGCCGACCACCACCTCTGCCACGCATCTGATTGACGAGGTGTTGCCGCATCTGAAAGGCCGGATAAGTGGCGCCGCCGTAAGGGTGCCTACCGCCAGTGTATCCGCCGTCGATCTGGTGGCGCGGCTGGCAACCCCGATGGATGAAGCTGGCTTTACTGCTGCCCTCAGGGCAGGTGTCTCAGCTGCAGAGGTTCTGGGCTGGGCAGAGATGCCACTGGTCTCGTCTGATCTGCGCGCACGCCCTGAATCACTGATCATCGCGGCACCGGAAACCCGTCTCGTTGGTGCACAACAGGTACGGGTCTTTGGCTGGTATGATAACGAATGGGGGTTTTCAGCCCGGATGCTGGACGTCGCACGGCTGATGGCCGCGACCTGAGCAAGCACCGGAACACTGGCCAGACAGCGAGCTGCTCCCGCCCGTCGCCCGCGCAGCACAGCTGCTTGGCTCCCGTTGGGCCCAGCGCCGCGCTTCGCGCGGCGCGGATCCAGCCGACAGGATCCAGCCGACACGCCACTAGATTTCACCACCCTCTGAGCATCATCGACTGAGCCAAGTCCAGCCCCGGAAGCCGCGCCAAGAAGGCAGCATTTCAGAAGTCTGGCACCACCGAAAAACAGGCTTCTTGATGGGCTTTTCTGCCCATCAAGAAACTATCAGTAAAATGCAAGCGCCGCGCGAAGCGCGGCGCCGGGCCCAACTGATCCGGGCCAATCTTTGATTGCCCCGGATTGGGCGGGAGCCCCCGCCTCAACCAGGAACCTAACGCATCACTTGCCGGAAAGACTGCCGTCTCCCTGTCCAGCCATGCCACCAGAGACTTCTTCTGTGGCCTCATCCGCCAGCTCTGCAGGCAGGACCAGATTCAGAACAATCGCGATCAGCGCCGCAGGCAAAAGCCCACTGGTCATCAGCACTTTCAGAGTATCGGGCAGGTACTGCACCGCGCCGGGCTCCAGCTGCAGACCAAGACCAACCGACAGCGCGATGGCAAAGATAACCATATTGCGCCGGTTCCAGTCCACATCCGACAGCATCGAGATACCAGCCGCGACAACCATACCAAACATCACGATGACACCACCGCCCAGCACCTCAATCGGGATGGTGCGAATAATCGCCCCCACCTTTGGCACCAATCCACACAGGATCAGGAACAGCGCGCCTATGGTCACCACATGGCGGCTCATCACGCCGGTCATCGCAATCAGGCCAACGTTCTGGCTGAACGAGGTATTGGGCAGACCGCCAAAGATACCAGCCACAGCCGAGCCAATGCCATCGGCATATGTCGCCCCCGCGATCTCCTGATCGGTGGCCTCGCGCCCGGCACCGCCCTTGGTGATGCCGCTGACATCCCCCACCGTCTCAACTGCCGAAACAAAGGCCATCAGGCAAAAGCCCAAAATGGCGGCAAAAGACAGCTCAAACCCATATTTAAACGGCACAGGCAAAGCAAAGCTCGCCGCGCGCGACCAGCTGGTGCCAATGGCATCAAAGGTCACCATGCCCATCATCAGCGCATAGATATAACCCAAGATAAGCCCCAGCAGCACCGCCGAGACCGACAGCATGCCGCGGGCAAAGAACTTGAGCCCCAAAGTGGCAAAAATCACCACAAGTGCGGCAGACCAGTTCAGCAATGAGCCATATTCAGGCGTGCCCATCGCAGGCACCCCGCCCGCGGCGTATTGAATGCCGACCTTGACCAGTGCCAGACCAATCATCGTCACCACCAGTCCCGTGACCAGCGGCGGCAGCGCAAAGCGGACCTTGCCAATCACCAGCCCCAGCATCCCGTGAAAGATGCCACCAATCAGCACACCGCCATACAAGGCCGCCAACCCATCAACGCCCTTGCCCGCCACCAGTGGGATCATGATCGGCAAAAAGGCAAACGAAGTCCCCTGCACGATTGGCAAAGCCGCCCCGACAGGCCCCAGCGTCACGGTTTGCAGCAGGGTCGCAACCCCGGCAAACAGCATCGACATCTGGATCAGATACAACAACTCGGGAAAATCCGGCGAGTTCGAGCCAAAGCCAAACCCGGCCGCGCCGGCTACGATGATCGCAGGCGTCACATTGGAGACAAACATCGCCAGCACATGCTGGATGCCCAGTGGCACCGCGCGCGCCAGAGGTGGAGTATAATTCGGATCCCGCAATTGCGCGGGGCTTCCCAAGGAGCCATCGGCCATTTTCATTCCCTCATTCTGTTTACGATAGTGAAACAGCCGCCTTCTGTCGGGCGGCTGGTTTCAGATTTGAATTTGTCAGGCACGCCCCACCACATAGGCAGTCTCGAACCAGTGTTCCTGCAGATTATCGCCAGCGCCAATTCGGTCAACCACGGCAAAGAGTCCCGGCGCCTGCAGCGGCGTCAGAACCCCGTGCCAGGTGCCGCGATGGAAATTGATCGCCTGACCGGGCGCGGTCTCAAAGGCCAGCGGCTGGCCGGGCCTGCCATCCGCATCCGGCGCCACGATCACCAGAAAGCCGTGTTCGCTCATCGGGATAAAGGCCTGGCTGCCCTCGGGGTGACGCTCCATCATCGCCAGCGGCAGCGGCAAATCGCGCGGCTCGGCCTTGAACAGGCTTAGCCCCGCACGTCCCGCCATGAAGTCCATCTCGGCCCGGTCGTGATAGCGACCGCACAATCCCTGATTGATGATCTTGTCCGGGCTCCCCGCTGTGTCCAGCACATCGCCAAAGGGCGCAAAACCCTGCGCTGTAAGTGCCTGGATCAGGATCCTGTCCTGCGACGGGTTCATGACGGCACCAGACCGCGCAGGCGGAATTCGGCAATGCGTTCAACCTGTTTGCAGGCCTCAGCAAACTCTGCCGCCTGACCGTTACCTATGCGGCGCTCAAAGGCCGCCAGAATAGACGCCTTGTCGTGATCGCGCACCGCAATGATGAAGGGAAAGCCGTGTTTGGCAACATAGCTGGTGTTCAGTTCCGTGAACCGGGCGCGCTCACCATCCGTCAGCGCATCCAGCCCGGCGCTTGCCTGTTCTGATGTGCTTTCAGCCGTCAGCCGTTTGGCTGCCGCCAGCTTGCCTGCCAGATCCGGGTGCGCATTCAGCACGCCCAGACGCTCGGCCTTGCTGGCAGAGCGGAACATCCGGCACAGCGCATTATGCACCCCGCCCGCCGTGTCATGCGCCGGACCCAGCTCCAACCCATGGGCGCGCTCGGCAATCCAGGCCGAGTGCTCAAAGATCCCGCCAAACACCTCGACAAAACGCTCGCGGCTCATCTGACTGGCGCGCTCCCGGCGCTGGTGCGGATGGATCTTGGCCCAATGCTCGGCAATCTCAATACGGCGCGGACACCAGACCGCGTCAAAGCCCTGAATGTAGTCGATGAACCTTTTCAGCCCGGCGGCCTTGCCCGGCCGGCCAATCAGGCGACAATGCAACCCGATGCTCATCATCTTGGGCGCGCCGGCGGCACCCTCGGCGTAGAGCAGATCAAAGGCATCTTTGAGGTACTGATAGAATTGCTCGCCGGTGATATAGCCCGGTGCTGTGGCAAAGCGCATGTCATTGGCTTCCAGCGTGTAAGGGATCACTAGTTGGTCGCGCGCGCCAACTTCCAGCCAATAGGGCAGATCGTCATCATAGGTGTCGGACACATAGTCAAAGCCGCCCTCTTCGGCCACCAGGTGCACCGTGTTGCTGCTGCAGCGGCCCGTGTACCAGCCGCGCGGGCGCTCACCGACCACCTCGGTATGCAGCCGCACCGCCTCCGCTATAGCGGCGCGTTCTTCAGCCTCGGACATATCTTTGTGCTCGACCCACTTCAGGCCATGGCTGGCGATTTCCCAGCCTGCCGCCTTCATGGCTGCCACCTGATCAGGCGAGCGCGCCAGTGCAGTTGCCACGCCATAAATCGTCAGCGGAATACCTGCACGCGTGAACATGTCATGCAGCCGCCAGAACCCGGCCCGGGCGCCGTATTCATAAATCGATTCCATATTCCAGTGGCGCTGCCCCGGCCAGGGCGCGGCTCCCGCGATATCCGACAGAAAGGCCTCAGAGCCCGCGTCGCCATGCAGCGTGCAGTTTTCGCCGCCCTCCTCATAGTTCAACACAAATTGCACCGCCACCCTGGCATCGCCAGGCCAGGCCGCATCCGGCGCCTGCGCCCCGTAGCCAATCATGTTGCGCGGATATCTGTTCATGGCCTGCGTCTCTTTCTTTCCCAATGCCCGCATCGCCCTTTAAGGCACGCGAATATTCCCTATTCTATCTTGCTATTGCAAAAGATGTCGCTTCGCTTTCAAATTTTCCCGAATACACTGTCAAAACGCCCCCATTTGCGGCGATCGTCAAACTGGTGCAGGTAAAAGCAGCACAACAAAAGGATCCCCGATATGAGCGGCTATCTGACGACCCATGTTCTGGATACGGCCCGGGGCTGCCCCGCGACCGATCTGCCCATCACCCTCTTTCGTATTGAAGGCGCGGCCCGCCACAAACTGGTCGAGATGACCACCAATGCCGATGGCCGCACCAACAGCCCGATCCTGCCCCAGGCGGATTTTGTTCCTGGAACCTATGAGTTGGTGTTCCACGTCGGCAACTACCTGCACGCCAGCGGCCAGGCCGGTGCAGATCCGCTGTTTCTCGATGAGGTGCCCATTCGCTTTGGCATGAGCGATGCTGCGGCGCATTATCACGTCCCCCTGCTGCTCTCGCCCTTTGGCTACTCCACCTATCGCGGCAGCTAGCCCCGCGCCGGCCCCCTTCTCGCCAGCCCCTTCTCACCGTCCCAGTTTTGAACGGGTCAAGGGCGGCGCAGCCGCCGAGCTCTGCCCGGCCTGCCCTTGAGGCGGTCAAAACTGTACTAAACTTGTCATGGCGCCTTCAGGGGCAAATCCCCCTGAAGCGCCTCTCAGCAGGTTTTCTTACTTTCTTTCTGCGCCGTGCAGCGGCGCTTTATCTCCTTGTTTGCGCCGCAAAGCGGCGCTGGACCCAACGCAGGAGCGGGCCCGTCAGGGCATGCACCCGGGGCGGGAGCTCCCCCTTGTTTCTTTGCTCCAACACCAGTCAACTCTCGCCCGAGGTGCCAAAGACCGAGGCCTCCGCCGCCCGAACAGAAGCCCCCATGCGCTGGGTCATAAAATCCATGAACAGGCGCGTCTTTGGATCCTGATGACGGCGGTGCGTATAAAGACAGGCCATCTGCACCGAAACCGGCGGCGTTTTCTCAGCCACCGCCACCAAAGCCCCCGATGTCAGGTGCTCTGCCACCTCAAACACCGGCTTTAACGCAATGCCTTCACCGGACAGCGCCCAGTCGGTCAGCACATCACCATCGTCACACTCATACCGGCCAGAGATGGCAAAGCGCTTTGGGCCGTCTTCACACTGCAGCATCCACTGAAACTCACTGGCGCCGGGATAGCGCAGGTTCAGGCAATTGTGCTTGTCCTTGACCAGATCCTCGCCACTGCACGGGCTGCCATGGCGCGCAATATAGTTGGGGGCCGCGCAAAGCACCCTTTGACAGTCGGCAATCTTGCGAATGCGCAGGTTGCTATCGGCGGGCTGTCCCAGAAAGAACGCCATATCCAGCCCTTCGGTGGTCAGATCCACCGTGCGGTCAGACATTCGCAGGCGCAGATTGATCTCCGGGTACTGCGCCAAAAATTCAGGCACCTCTGGCGCCACCAACCGCCGCCCGGCCCCTAGGGGCGCCGCCACAAACAGGGTGCCACGCGGCGTATCCGTCAGATGCATCACCTGCGCCTCAGCCTGATCCACCGCCTCCAGCACCGAAACCGCGCCGGAATAAAACGCCTGGCCCTGCTCGGTCGCGGTCAGATTGCGGGTGGTGCGCTGGAACAGGCGCACCCCGAGATAGTCCTCCAGCTGCGAGATCCGCGCCGAGGTCACCGCCGGTGAGATCCGCAAATCCCGCCCCGCCGCCGACATAGAGCCCAGCTCATAAACCCTCACA
This sequence comes from Phaeobacter sp. SH40, assembly GCA_965641885.1. Classification (GTDB taxonomy): domain Bacteria; phylum Pseudomonadota; class Alphaproteobacteria; order Rhodobacterales; family Rhodobacteraceae; genus Pseudophaeobacter. The sequence continues at coordinate 3,462,013 of OZ282574.1, forward strand.
AAGGTCCGGATATTGTCGAGATAAGACATACAGCTCCACTTTTCTTTTGCGGCATTCTTCTTGTTTTTTTGATACAGCTTGGAAGTTTACTGGAATACCGAAGAAACACGGGCTTGCCTAGGGTGGCCAAAGGGGAAACCCTTGCGACAAAGACAATGAGGGCGTGGCATGTACGAGATTTTGATGATGTGGGATTGGCTGGGCTTTGCCATCCGCTGGCTGCATGTGATCACGGCAATGGCCTGGATCGGCTCATCTTTTTACTTCATCGCCCTTGATCTGGGGCTGCGCAAATCCCCCGACCTGCCGGCTGGCGCCCATGGCGAAGAGTGGCAGGTGCATGGCGGCGGTTTTTATCACATCCGCAAATATCTGGTGGCCCCGGCTGAGATGCCCGAGCACCTGATCTGGTTCAAATGGGAGAGCTATACCACCTGGCTCAGTGGTTTTGCCCTGCTGATGGTGGTCTATTGGGTTGGCGGTGAGCTCTACCTGATCGACCAGACCAAGGCCGAGCTTGCGCTTTGGCAGGGTATCGCGATCTCTGCGGCCTCTTTGTCGGTCGGCTGGCTGATCTACGACCGGCTGTGCAAATCCGGTCTGGCCGAGCGCCCCACCCTGTTGATGGTGCTGCTGTTTGTGCTGCTGGTGGCCATGGGCTATGGGCTCAATCAGGTCTTCACGGGGCGCGCCATGATGCTGCATCTGGGCGCCTTTACCGCCACCATCATGACCGCCAATGTGTTTTTCATCATCATGCCAAACCAGCGCATCGTGGTGGACGACCTGCAGGCGGGGCGCACACCGGACGCAAAATACGGCAAGATCGCCAAGCTGCGCTCGACCCATAACAACTATCTCACCCTGCCGGTGATCTTCCTGATGCTGTCAAACCACTACCCGCTGGCCTTTGCCTCGCAGTACAACTGGCTGATTGCCGCGCTGGTGTTTTTGATGGGCGTCACCATCCGCCATTATTTCAACACCAAACACGCAGGCAAGGGCAACCCGACCTGGACCTGGCTGGCAACAACGCTGCTGTTTTTAGGCGTGATCATCCTGTCCACCTTTGGGCTAGAGCATGACGGCGAGGCCGAGCAAGACGCCGCCCTTACCGGCACCGCCCTGGTGATGGCACAGGCGCAGGGGTTTGAAGAGGTGCATGAGATCGTCATGGGCCGCTGCAGCATGTGCCACGCGCGCGAGCCCTTTTGGGATGGCATTCGCACCGCCCCCAAGGGCGTGTTGCTGGAAACCGAAGGCGATCTGGCCCGCCAGGCCGAGGCTGTCTTTATGCATGCCGGCCTGACAAACGCCATGCCCCCTGCCAATGTCACCTTTATGGAACCCGAGGATCGCGCGGCCATCCGGCGCTGGTTCAAAAACGCCCGCATGTGACCGCCTTTGCGCGGTTTGAGCAGGTTCCTGCCCGTCCGCGCCAATGTTTGAACCCCACGCCGCTCTGATCCCTTTACCTCGCGCCGCGCTGTGCTAGGGTCGCGCTGTTGTCCCGGATGGCTCTTTTTTCAGATCCAACCCTGCCGGGATACCCGCGTTACGCCCATTTTTTTGCACGCTGCCCGGAGTGCCCATGTTTCTTAATTTGTCCCTCCGCACTGCACTGCGCACTGCACTGTGGACTTCACTGCGGACGGCAGCCCTGAGCCTCTGTTTGACTGGGTTTAGTTTGGCCGGGCTTATAGCGCCCACAGCTGGCAGGGCCGCCGAGGCTGTGTTGACCGCTCCGGGTGCATCTGAAGACCTGTCCGCGCAACTGCAGGGCGCATCTTCGGTGCTGGCAGCACAGGGTGAAACAGATGTGCAAGAGCTGCTGGCCGCCGCGCTGTCGGATTACCGCACGCTTGTGCAGGTGCTTTATAACGCCGGGCATTTCTCACCGCAGGTCACCATCCGGCTGGACGGGGTTGAGGCCGCCCGCATTCAACCGCTGAGCCAACCTCGCCGAATAGACAAGATCCAGATCACCGTCACCCCCGGCCCCAGCTTTCGCTTTTCGCGCGCCGAAATCACCCCCTGGCCTGCCGAAAGCGGGGTGGAGATCCCCGCAGGCTTTGGCGCAGGCAAACCCGCCAATACCGCCGTGTTGAGCGCGGCCGGTGCCGCCGGGCTGCAGGCCTGGCAGTACGCGGGCCACCCTAAGGTCCGCATGGCCCAGCAGGACATATCCGCCAACCATAGCGCCAAAACACTGGACGCCCGGCTGCGGCTGGCCCCCGGGCCACGGCTGAAGTTTGGCACGCTCCAGCCCGCCAACAGCAGTGCCGTGCGTCCTGAGGCCCTGCAAAGGATCGCGGGGTTTCCCACCGGTGAGATTTATCATCCGGATCTTTTGGCCAAATCGGCAACCCGTCTGCGCCGCACGGGTGCCTTTTCCTCGGTGACACTGCGCGTCGATGATCAGGCCACTTCCGATGACAGCTTGGACTTCGCCTTTGCGGTCGAGGATCTGCCGCCCCGCCGTCTTACCTTTGGCGCCGAACTCAGCTCGACCGACGGGCTGGAGATCACCGCCTCCTGGATGCATCGCAACCTTTTTGGCGGTGCCGAGAAACTGCGCTTTGAAACCCGCCTCAGCGGTCTGGGCAGCAGCAACGATATTGACGGGCGCATCGCGCTGCGGCTGGACCGGCCGGCCACCCTGGGGCCGGATGACAACCTGTTTTACCTGCTTGAGGCCGAACGCCTGGATGAAGAACATTATACCGCGACCCAGGGGCTGGGCGCCATTGGTGTGCGCCGTGTCTATTCCGACCAGCTGTTTGGCGAAGCCAGCATTGGCTTTAACACGATCCTCGCCTCGGACGCCTTTGGCGAGCGCCGGTTCAAATATATCACCGGATATGTGCGGGCCGAGTATGACCAGCGCAACAGTCGGGTTGATGCCACTCAGGGCTATTTCCTCGACGCGCGTCTGACGCCTTTCTTTGGGCTTGATGGCACCGACAGCGGATTGCAGGTGCAGCTGGATGGGCGGGTCTATCACGGGCTGGGCCATGATGATCGCATCGTTCTGGCCGCGCGCGCGCAGCTGGGATCGGTCATTGGTCCCTCGCTTGGCAACACCTCCCCGACCCTGCTGTTCTTTTCCGGTGGTGCGGGTTCCGTGCGGGGCCACGAGTACCAGTCGCTTGGTATTCCGATCGGCAGCAACACGGCCGGCGGGCGCGGCTATCTGGCTCTTTCCGGCGAAATACGCGGCAAGCTGAACGATAAACTCTCGCTGGTGGGCTTCTTTGACATCGGCTACGTCGACAGCGACGCCTTTATCTCCAACACCTCCCAAAGCCACTCGGGCGCCGGGCTGGGCCTGCGCTATGATGTGGCAGGCATCGGCCCATTGCGGGTCGATCTCGCCTATCCGGTGGATGGTGGCACCGACGACGGGTTGCAATTCTACATCGGTATTGGGCAGTCTTTCTGATGCATCTTCTCTCTCCCCTGCGCGCCACGCTTCTGGCATCAACAACGCTGTGCTTCGCTGCGGTCACGCCCCTGGCGGCGCAAGACAGCGGAGCTGAACCCAGCTATCTCGAAACCTTTATCGAGGACACGCTGTCGAGCGACAGCCAAGTTATCACGGTGAGCGGCCTCACCGGGGCCTTGTCGTCGCAGGCCAGCATTGAAAAGATTACCGTGGCGGATGAAGCGGGGGTCTGGCTGGAACTCATCGACGCCGAGCTGGACTGGAACCGGCTGGCCCTGTTGCGCGGCGAGTTCTCGGTCAATCGCCTCACCGCCTCTGAGATAAATGTATTGCGCCAGCCGCAGCCCCTGCCCGAAGACCCGAGCCTGCCCACCCCAGAGGCCACGCCCTTTCAGCTGCCAGAGCTGCCGGTCGCAATAGAACTAGGCGAAATCAGTGTCGGGCGCATCGAGCTTGCCAAAGAGCTCTTTGGCTTTGCCGCCAGTCTGGATCTGCAGGGGTCTTTGAGATTTGCAGAGGCCAGCCTCGCCACCGAGCTGCAGATCAACCGCCTCGACAAGCCCGGCGACCGGCTGGCTCTGAAGGCAGGCTATGCCAATGAAAGCCGCCAAATCGGCCTTGACCTGGCGCTGGACGAGGCCACAGGAGGCCTGATCTCGACCGCCCTCAAGCTGCCCGGCAGCCCCAGCCTGCGCCTCAGCATCGCGGGCGATGGCCCGGTCGAGGATTTTGCAGCCCAGATTGCATTGGCCTCCAATGGCACCGAGCGGCTTGCTGGCAATGTCGTACTTATGGCCAGCCCAGCTGCCGCAGGTTCTGACGGCGTGCCTACAGGCAGTACGGGTGCGCGCAGTGAGGGCGAGACGCAAGAGGCAATGGCATCCGGTGGCATCCGGTTCAGCGCCGATCTGCACGGCGACATCGACGCCTTGCTGCAGACTGACTACCGGCCCTTCTTTGGCCCGGATCTGGCGCTCAGCCTGCGCGGCGACACCGCAGCGGATCGCGGCATTACCCTCGACAGCCTCGCACTGCGCACCCGGGCGCTGCGTATATCGGGCGCACTGGCGCTCACCCCGACTGGCGTGCTCGACACGGCCAACCTGCGCGCCGGCATCACCGCCCCCGATGGCCAGGAAGCAATCCTGCTGCCCCTGCCCGGTGCCGACACCCACCTGGCACGCGCCGAGATACTCGCCAGCAAAACCAGCGATGGGCCGTGGAGCGTCACCGCAGAGCTACGCCAGCTCAACCATCCGGAGGCTCAGGTCGCCCGCGGCATTGTCACGGCCGAGGGGCTGCTCACACAAGAGGGTGCGGCAGCGCCCGCCCTCAACGGTCAGATCACGGCAGAGCTGCAGGGCGTGCAGCTCACCAATCCGGCTCTGGCTGCGGCCATCGGCACGGAGATTTCCCTCTCCACCGGCCTCACCTCCGAGGGCCCCGGCGCGCTGACGCTCAAGGAGGTCTTGCTGCAGGGCAGTGACTATCAGGCCAGCGGTGACGTGACCTTTGAAGGACTGCAGGCTGGTCTGAAGGTCAATGCGGATCTGCGCGCGGGGGCCGCAAATATGGCACGGTTTTCCGCCCTGGCGGGGCAACCGCTGGCCGGTGCTGTGCAGGCGCAGATAGACGGGTCGCTCACACCGCTCTCAGGGGCCTTTGAGGCCGATCTGGCGCTGCAGGGTCAGGGACTTTCCGCAGGCATTGCCGAATTGGATCGTATAACAAAGGGCACTCTGGCCCTCACGTTTAAGGGCGGGCGCGGTGCAGAGGGGCTGCGGGTAGATACATTCCGTCTGGAGGCCGGCCAGTTTTCAGCCGAGGCCAATGGCGATTTAGACAGTCGCGCAGGAGCGCTGCAATTGCGGGCCGAGCTCAAAGAGCTTGGCCATTTTGTGCCTCAGATCTCGGGCCCACTGGCTTTGGCCGGTGATGTTGTTCGCGATGGCGACAGCCTGAAGGGCGCGGTGCACCTCACGGGACCGCATGCCTCATTTGCCAGCCTGAAAGGCGCGGTGCAACTGGACGGCGATGCCGATTTTACATTTGACGCGGCTCTGGCCGAGTTGCAGCGCTTTTTGCCCGAACTGCCCGGCAAAGTCACAGCACTTGGCCAGGCGCAACGCCGCGACGGGCACTGGCAAATTACAGCAGACGCCTCGGCGCCTGCAGGCGCCGAGGCCCGGCTTTCGGGAGGTTTTGATGAGGCCAGCGGTCTGGCCGACCTCAGCGCCAAAGGCGCGCTGCGGCTGGAAGGCGCCAATCCCTTTATAAGCCCCAACCTAGTGCAGGGCAGTGCCGCCTTTGATCTCACTCTGAAAGGCGCGCCCGGTCTGGACGCCCTGAGCGGCAGCGTCACCACCTCAGGCGCCTCACTGGCGCTGCCAGCGGCCGCACTGCGCGTTGATGATATCGCAGCCTCCGTGACCCTGGCGGGTGCCCAGGCCCAGATACTGGTCTCCGCCCGCCCCCGCGATGGGGGTTCTTTGCGGATTGAGGGGCCGGTTGCCCTAAATGCACCCTTTGAGGGCGCGCTGCAGATTGGCATCCGAGATGTCGTGCTCACTGATAGCCTGAGCTACGAGACACTGCTGAACGGGGATCTGGCCTTGTCCGGCGCTCTCAGCAGCAACAGCCGCCTGAGCGGACGCATAAATGTCGGTGAGACCAATATTAATCTAAACACCGCCGGCGGCGCCATCTCAGCCGCGCCCATTCCGCCCATTCGCCACATCGCAGAGCCGCGCCACAGCCAGCAGACCCGCGCCCGCGCCGGTCTGATTCAAAGCGATGCCTCAGGCGGCTCCAGCACCAATATCGCGCTGGATGTGGTGATTGATGCGCCAAATCGCGTCTATGCCCGCGGCCGTGGCCTGCGCTCGGAACTGGGAGGCCAGATCCATCTGCGGGGCAGTACTGCGGCGCTGGCCCCTTCTGGTCAGATCAGTCTGGTGCGCGGCACCTTTGATATTCTCGGCCGCAGGCTGGATCTGGATGAAGGCCGCATTACCCTGCTGGGTAATCTGAAGCCCTATCTCGAGTTCACCTCCTCAGCCAGCACCGCCACGGGCAGCGCCACGCTGGAGATCTCGGGCCCGGTGGATGCCCCCGAGATCAAGGTCACTTCGGATCCGCCCCGCCCCAGCGAAGAGGCTCTGGCGCTGTTGCTGTTTGGCGACAACATTGCCGATCTGTCCCCCCTGGCTCTGGCCCGCCTGGCCAAGTCGGCGCTGGATCTCAGCGGGCGCGGTCTTGGCACGCAACAGCGCGGGTTGCGCGACAGCACCGGCGCGGACAGGGTGGATCTGGGGCTGGACAATGGCGGCTCGGGCCTGGTCGGCATTGGCGGCTATCTCGGGGAAAAGGCCTATACCGATCTCAACGTCAACACCCGCGGCGACAGCGAGTTGAGCATCAACCTGGATCTGTCGAACAGCATAACGGTCAAGGGCACGGTCGACAGCCAGGGCGAAAGCGGCATTGGCCTGCTGTTCAAGCGCGATTACTGACAGCTGGCGCACCTGAAATGCGCAGTGGGGCATCAGGCCGCCGCGCCCTGCGGTTCTGACAATTTCACCCATATGCTCTGCAAGCCCTTTTCCAAAACGCCGCAGGCGCCTAGTCTGCCTGCCGAACCCGCCAAATCAGCCAAGAGGGCCAAACTGCATGACGGATCAGCCCAGGCGGCCCTCGATATTGGCCCGCATCGTAAAGCGCATGAAACACCGGCTGCATCTGCAGAAGTTCCACGCCTCTCTGCGGCATCTTCATGGGCCCAGGCACTGTGTCGCCGCGCCGGATGAGGTGGTTCTGGTCGCGCTGGTCCGGGACGGCGCCTATTATCTCGACGCGTTTTTTGACCATTATCGCAGCCTTGGCCTGTCGCATTTTGTCTTTTTCGACAATGGCTCCAGTGACACAACGCTGGCCCGGCTGCAGCAGGAACCGGGCGTCGTCATCCTGCAATCCACCCTGCCCTGGGGCGATTTTGAAAATGATTTCCGCAACTACGCGGCCCAGCACTATGCGGCAGACCGCTGGTGTTTGATTGTCGACATGGACGAGATCTTTGATTTTGAAGGACGCGCCGAGATTGGGCTCCGCGGACTGACCCGCTTTCTTGCAGCCCAAGGCTATACCGGGCTGATGGCACAAATGCTGGAAATGTTCCCCAAAGCCCCCTTGAGCGCAGTCTCAAACCTGCCCTACCCACAGGTTCTGGAACAATTTTCCCACTTCGATATCAGCACCATTACCGTGCATGACTACAGCAGCGCCGCAACGGAGCTTTCCTATTTTCTGCGCCAGAATGACTGCACGGACCCCGCGCCATCTGTTCTCTTTGGCGGTATACGCGGCAAGGTCTTTGGCGAGACCTGCTGTCTCAGCAAACATCCCCTGATTTTTGTCGGCCCCGGCGTGCAGGCGGCCCTGCATCCGCATGCCTCAACCGGGTTGCGTCTGGCCCCGATGAGTGCCCTTCTGAAGCACTACAAATTTGCCAATGACGCCCTTGCACGCGACAAGGCCTCGCAGGCCCGGGCCTCAATCTCCCATGGCGAGGACCGGTTGCGCCTTTCGGTGCTGACACAGGAGCCGGGCCTTAGCCTCTGGTCACCGCAGGCGCAGAGGTATGACGGGATTGCCACCTTGCAACAGCAGGGTTTTTTGCAGGCAGATCCCGCCTATTCTGCCTACCTGAGCCAAAGCACAGCCCCGTCACAGGCAACAGCCTCGTCACAGACTAATGAGGCCTCGCATGGCTGAGACGCATCTCACAAAGCAGCCCACGCTCAGCGCCGTTGTGGTTGGCCGCAACGAGGGCGCGCGCCTTCTGGCCTGCCTCGCCTCACTGAAACCACAGGTGCAGCGGCTGATCTATGTCGACAGCGGCTCCAGTGACGGCTCTGTTGACGCCGCCAGAACCCTCGGCGCCGAGGTCGTTGCCCTGGATATGTCGCTGCCTTTTACCGCCGCGCGTGCCCGCAATGCCGGGTTGGCCCAGCTGGCAGATGAAGAGGGGTTTGTGCAGCTGGTCGACGGCGACTGCACGGTTGACCCGACTTGGGTTGCGCAGGCCTGCGCCTTTTTGCAACAGCACCCAAAGGTGGCGGTGACCTGCGGCCGACGGCGCGAACGCTTCCCCGAGGCATCCATTTACAACCACCTCTGCGACAGAGAGTGGGACACCCCGATCGGAGAGGCCAAGGCCTGCGGTGGCGACGCCCTGATGCGACTGGACGCGTTGCGCGCGGTCACAGGCTACCGCGCTGATCTCATTGCCGGAGAAGAGCCCGAGATGTGCCTGCGCCTGCGTCAGGCCGGCTGGAAAATCTGGCGCCTCGATGCCGAGATGAGCCTGCATGACGCTCAGATCCTACGATTTGACCAATGGTGGAAACGCAGCCGCCGGGCCGGCCATGCCTTTGCCGAGGGCGCTGCTTTGCATGGGGGCCCGCCCGAACGGCACTGGGTCCGCGAGACAAGGCGCGCCGTGATCTGGGGCGGCTTGCTGCCGCTTTTCCTCATCATTGCCGCAGTGTTTTTCTCACCCTGGGCCCTGATTGGAGGGCTGATCTACCCGGTGCAATGGCTCCGCCTGTCACGCCGGACAGGGGGTTTGCCAGGTTTTTTCTCGGTGCTGGGGAAATTTGCCGAATGCGCAGGCGTTGCCGAATACTGGTGGAACCGGCTGCGGGGTAAAAACCGCGCGATACTGGAATATAAATAGCCCACTCAGCTTGCATCAGTGCAGCCCTTGCCCCATTCCACTCTACGCCACATAGGCCAGAACTGCGGCCAGAACAGGGGCCAGATATGTCCACAACCGCGCCGCCTCACAAGAGGCGGCGCCGGGCCCAAGGCCGCCAAGGTGGAGGCGCAGCCACCATCTGCGGGCGCGGGAGCCATTCCTTTGCCTGTCCTGTAGCCCGCGCAGCCCCCAGCCCGCAGCCTTCGTCTCGCTGTCCCTTGAGACTAGCCCTGTCGCATACGCAGTGCTTTGACGATCTGCCCGGGCAAAATAGCAAAACACTTGGCATAACGCGGCATCATCCGCACCGGGCTGCTCAGGGCCCGCCACAGCCATTCCATTGCAATTTTGCGTACCCAAAGCGGCGCCCGGGTCTGATGTCCGCCCAGAAAATCAAGCCCGGCTCCAATCGAGGCGAACCCAACCGCCGGTGCCGCACCCCGGCCCCGATGCGCCAGCCTCTCTTGTTTCGGCGCGCCCAGCGCCAGAAAGCACAGCCGGATGCCTTTGCTCTTCAGAGCCTCTAAAATCGCCCCCGCCTCGGCGCTTTCGGGGTCAAAAACACCCGAGGGCGCATGACACCAGGCCACATCCAGCCCCGGCACCTGCGCCTGCAGCGACGCAGCCGCATCCCCAAGCGCCTCATCAGTGCTTCCGACCAGAGCGACAGGCACCCCCGCTGCCGCTGCCAGACGGCAGAGCGGCAAAACCATGTCAGAACCTGGCATCAATTCCACCCGGCGCCCCGCAAGGCGCGATAGCCAAACAATGGGTCGCCCATCCGCAACCACCAGATCCTGGCCGCAATAGGCTGCAAGGAAGCTCTCTGACTGGGCCAGTTTCACCAAATGATCAAGGTTTATGGTCGCAAGCGCAAAGCCCTCGCCCGTGGAAAAACGCCGTAGAACCTCGTGCTCCAACGCGGCCTGATCCGGCAGGTTCACTGTGATACGCTGGTCTTGAAATTCAAAAAACAATTGCTTACCCCTGCTGCAAAATCCGGAACGGATGCGGCCTGTCCTGTGCAGTTTAGCGCAATACCCTGCCTCTGGCTGCCGCTCAAGCCTCGCGAACAAGGTTGGTTTCCATAGCCTTTTGTATCGCCCTGCTCCGCCTTTGGAATATGGGCTACGCGCAAGAACACAGGACAATGGAAAGGGAAATGTTTTAACTTTGAGATGAAATGGTCCGATCCGGGTCATTAAAATCCCATCGACCTGCCGCAATTGGACCCTACCTAACACCCATGCCCAACGCTCTCGCCTATCTGATGTTGTTGATCTGGCCCGTGGTCAGTGTGGTGCTGTTCCGGCGTCTTTCGCCAGAACGGGCGATTCTGTGGTGCATTCTGGCCGGCTATATGCTGTTGCCGCCGGTGGCCGAGTTTGACCTGCCACTGGTGCCCGACATGGACAAATTCACCATTCCGTCGATCATGGCCTTTATTCTATGCATCGGTCTGCTGCGCAAAAAAGTCCCTCTGTTGCCGCGCCACCCGCTGGCCCGGGTGCTGACCCTGCTGTTTGCCTTTGCCGTTGTGCCCACCGTGATGACAAATGGGGATCCGATAATCTTTGAGGTGCTGGCGGGCTCCGACCCGATTGTGTTCATTGTTGACATGCTGCCGGGGCTCAGATGGCGTGATCTGGGATCGGTTATGATCAATCAGATCATTATTCTGATGCCGTTTCTGCTGGCGCGGCGGTATCTGTCTTCTCCCGAAGCGCAAAAAGAGCTGCTGCTGGCCTTTTGCATTGCCGGCCTTGCCTACTCTATTCCCTCGCTGATCGAGATCCGTCTCAGCCCGCAAATCAACATCAAGGTCTATGGTTTTTTTCAGCACAATTTTTCGCAAACCATGCGCCAGGGTGGCTTTCGTCCTATCGTGTTCATGCCCCACTCGCTGTGGCTGGCCCTGTTCATGTTTTCGGCTGTGCTTGCGACGACAGCTTTGGCGCGGGCCGCGCAGGGACGCGAGCGGATTCGACTGGCTATGGCTGCGGCCTATCTCTTTTGGGTCCTGATCCTGTGCAAAAGCTTTGCCTCGCTGGCCTACGGTCTGAGCTTTGTGCCGATGGTGGCGCTGGCCTCGGCGCGCTGGCAGATCCGGGCGGCGCTGCTCCTGGCAGCCATCGCCATCACCTACCCAATGCTGCGCAACCTTGGCCTGATCCCAACCGAAGCCATCCTCGCCCAGGCCGAAGCGCTGAGCGCCGAGCGCGCCCAGTCGCTGGGCTACCGGTTCGACAACGAGGCCCTGATGCTGCAACGCGCCGCAGAAAAGCCCTGGTTTGGCTGGGGAGGCTGGGGGCGCAATCTGGTGCGTAACTCAGAAACCGGCTCCATCATCTCGATCCCTGATGGCCATTGGATTCTGGTCTTTGGCTCGCTGGGCTGGCTTGGGTATCTGGCTGAGATGGGACTGTTGTGCCTGCCGCTGGCCCTGCTGGGGCGTGAAATCCGGCGGCGTGGCAAAAAAGGGATTTCTCCCTTTGCCACGCCCATCGCACTGATCCTCGCTGCAACCATGGTGGATATGATGCTGAATGACACATTGGTGCCCATGACCTGGCTCTGTGCCGGCTCAATCCTGGGTTATGCGGAGAGATTGCGCTATCCGGGCCTGTTTGAAAAACGACGACCGCTCTTTGAGGGGGCGCAGGCGCTGGTGCCTCAGCCCCCTCCCGCCCATGCCCGTAGCTTTCTATAATGCCCTATTATTTTCACGATAACGTGCGATTTGATCACCTGGTCTTCACAGCTTGGCCGCATAGATGAACCAGTGTCTTCCTGGGGTAAAAGATTCGCAATGGCGACAAAATCGCGGGGCCATCCCCCCTGATTGCCGCCGCTGCACAACAGGTGCCCAACGCACCATCGCCTCCTTTGGCCTCGCCAATATCCCCCGTCGGCAGGGTGGTATCGGGACCAAGGAGAGTTATGTAACAGTCGCCGAGCTTAGAGGTCTGTGATTTTCGTGGCAAAGACAGCTGATCAATCCGCACCCGCCCCGCAGTATTGCGGGGATATCGCCATCGTTGGTATGTCGGTCAATGTGCCCGGTGCCGACGGAGTTGACGCCTATTGGCACAACCTGCGCGCAGGCATTGAATCGATCTGCCCTCTGGCAAAAGAAGACCTGCTGGCCGCCGGTGTCTCTGAGACTACATTGGCCGATCCTAACTACGTACCGCATGCGGCCCTGCTCGACGGTTTTGCGGATTTTGATGCTGAGTTCTTTGGCTTTAGCCCCAAAGAGGCCGCCATCCTCGACCCGCAGCACCGTAAATTTCTTGAGGTGGCCTGGGGGGCCATGGAAAACGCCGCCCACCCACCAGAAAGCCTGAAAGAGCCGATTGGCGTCTATGCAGGCTGCGGCATGGGCAGCTATTTCTACTTCAACATCTGCTCGAACCCCGCACTGGTGGACGAAGTCGGCATGTTCCTGCTGCGCCATACCGGCAATGACAAAGACTTCCTCACCACCCGCGTCAGCCATGTCTTTGATCTCAAAGGGCCCTCGGTCAATATCCAGACAGCGTGCTCGACCTCGCTGGTGGCAGTGCACTACGCCTGCAAAGCCCTGCGCGAGGGCGAATGCGGCATGGCGCTGGCGGGCGGCGTCACCATCGATATGCCGCAGGGGCGTGGCTATCTGTATAAAGAAAACGAAATCCTGTCGCCGGATGGCCATTGCCACGCCTTTGATCACCGCGCCAAAGGCACTGTCTTTGGCTCTGGCGCCGGGGCCGTCGCCCTGCGCCGCCTTGAGGACGCCCAGGCCGATGGTGACCATATCTGGGCCGTGATCAAATCCACCGCAATCAACAACGATGGCGCCGACAAGGCCGGCTATCTGGCGCCCTCGGTTGGCGGACAGGCCGGCGCGATCCGGCAAGCGCTTGATGCGGCGGATATTTCGGCAGCAACCATCGACTATGTCGAATGCCACGGCACCGGCACCTATCTTGGCGACCCGATCGAGGTCACAGCCCTCACCGAGGCCTTTCGCGACAGCACCGATGAGACGGGCTATTGCCGTATCGGTTCGGTCAAAACCAATATTGGCCACCTTGACACCGCAGCCGGCATTGCCGGGCTGGTAAAGACCTCTCTGGGCCTGAAACATCGCGAGATCCCGCCCTCGCTGGGCTATGAGGCGCCAAATCCGGCGATTGATTTTGACGGATCACCCTTTAGGGTGAATGCCGCCCTCACGCCCTGGGCATCGCATCAGGGACCGCGCCGGGCCGGCATCAACGCGCTTGGGGTTGGCGGCACCAATGCCCATGCCATTCTTGAAGAGGCCCCCGCACGTGCCCCTTCCGAGGAAAGCGATTTCCCCTTTCACGTGCTGTGCCTGTCGGGTCAGTCCAAATCGGCGCTCAACGCCAACAGCGCCGCCCTTGCCAGCTATCTTGAGGCCAACCCCGATGTGGATCTGGCGGATGTGGCCTATACCCTGAAACAGGGGCGGCGCGGCTTTGCCAAACGCCGGGTGCTGGTGGCAGAAACCGCGCCCCAAGCTGCCGCTTTGCTGCGCGACAATGATCCACGCCAGGTCTTTAGCCATGACCGTCTGGGCGATACCCCCGAGGTGGTGTTTTCCTTCCCCGGCGGTGGGGCGCAATATGCCGGCATGGCGCGCGACCTCTACGAGACCGAGCCCGCCTTTGCCGACTGGATGGACCGGGGGCTGGATCACCTGCAGGCGCAGCTCGACTATGACATTCGCGCGCTCTGGCTGCCGGAAGAGGGCGATGAGCAGGCCGCAAATGCCCAGCTGCAAAAGCCTTCGGTGCAACTGCCACTGATCATGATTTTGGAATACGCGCTGGCACAGCTCTGGATCAGCTGGGGGGTGCGCCCCGCGGCCCTGGTGGGCCACTCGATGGGCGAAAACACCGCCGCTTGTCTGGCTGGGGTGATGTCTTTTGAGGACTGCATTGACCTTGTGCTGCTGCGGGGCCGTCTGTTTGATACGGTGCCTGCCGGTGGCATGCTGTCGATTGCCCTGCCGCTGGAGGAGGTCAAAGCGCTGATCAGCGCCGATCTCGACATTGCCAGCGTCAACGCCCCCAGCCTGACCGCAGTCTCCGGCCCGCAGGCCGCACTGGACGCGCTGGCCGTGCAGCTCACGGTGCAAGAGGTTGATTTCCAGCGCATCCAGATCGACATCGCGGCGCATTCCCGGATGCTGGACGGTATCCTGCAAGACTACGGCGACTTTTTGCGAGGGCTCAGCCTTGCGGCGCCACAGATCCCGGTGATCTCAAACCGCACGGGTCAGCCATTAACAGCCGCGCAGGCCACAGACCCCGACTACTGGGTCGGTCAGCTGCGCAATACCGTGCTCTTTTCCAGCTGCATCGAAACCCTCGCCGCCACACCGGGGCGGGTGTTTCTTGAGGTTGGCCCCGGCAAAGCCCTCAGCGCGCTTACCCAGATGTCCGCTGCCGTAGAGCCCGCCCAGGTGCTCAGTGCGCTGCGCCACCCGGATCAGCAGATCCCGGATGATGCCTATTTCTTTGGCATCATTGGCCGCCTCTGGGCCTGCGGCGTTGAAGCCGACTGGGACCAGATCTGGGGCGAGGCAAAACGCCATCGCCTGCCACTGCCCGGCTACGCCTTCCAAAGGAGCCGCTATTTCATCGCGCCGGGCACGCAACAGCATCCAGAAGACGTAGCCTTGCCCCGGCGCCATGACGAGATCGCGGACTGGGGCTACCGCCCCGCCTGGCGGCAACGGCTGGCCGACTGCGCTGTGGATATGGAGACAGAGCTGGGTGAGGCCCCACAAACCTGGCTGCTCTTTGCAGATGATTGTGGTCATGCAGCCACCGCTGCCACGCAGCTGCGCGCAGCTGGCCATCGCGTCAGCCTGGTGCACCCTGGCGACACCTATGCCAAACTGGACGAGGACAGCTATATTCTGGCGCCTGAGCAGGGGCGCTTTGGCTATGGCGCGCTGCTGGCAGATCTGGCCGAGGCCGCAGCGCTGCCGACCCGCATTGCCCATTTCTGGCTGGTCACAGGGACCGAAACATTCCGTCCCGGCTCCTCCTTCTTTGATCGCAATCTGGAGATGGGGTTCTCATCTCTCACCGCACTGGCACAAGAGCTGGGAGCGCTTGAGGTGGCAGAGCCTGTGCATCTGAGCGTCTTTACCACCGGCGCTGCACAGGTGAGATCCGAAGCCCTGACCTACCCGGAAAAATCCATGATTGCCGGACCTTGCGGAGTGATTCCGCGTGAGTTCCCCATGCTGACCTGCGCCACTGTTGATATCGAACTACCGCAGGCGCCCAGCTTTCTGGCATCCCTGCGAGGTGCCGAGGCCCCGGAAATCACCGCGCGCCTGCTGCAAGAGATGCTGGCCGAGCCTGGCAATACAATCGCCGCCTGGCGGGGAGACATGCGTTTCGAAAAGAGCTGGCGCAGTCTGGCATTGCCCGAGGCAAGCCATGAAGCCACTTCTACGGCCAGCACTGGCGCCAAACCTGATCTTGTCGGATTCAAACACGGCGGCACCTATCTGATCACCGGCGGCTATGGCGGTATCGGGTTGAGCACAGCGGCGCATTTGATGCAGCATTTCAATGCCAATGTGGTGCTGCTGTCGCGCGAGGGCCTGCCCGCGCACGACAGCTGGGAGCGCTATGTCGCCAGCCACAGTCCCGCCAACCGCACCGCCCAGCGCATCCGCGCCGTGCAGGCACTTGAGGCGCTGGGATGCGGAAAAATCCTGCCACTGGCCGCCGATGTCTGCAACAGCGCCGAGATGCGCGCCGCGGTGGATCAGGCCGAAACCGCGTTCGGGGCTCTCAATGGTGTGATCCATGGCGCTGGCGTGATTGAGGACGGGCCAATCCTGGCAAAAACAGAAGCGCAGATTGCCCGGGTTCTCGCCCCCAAAGTCACCGGCTTGCGGGTGCTAGACGCGCTGTTCCCGGATGGCACACTAGAGCTCATGCTGCTGTTCTCATCTTCCTCGACTGTCACCCGGCCCGCCGGACAGATCGACTATGTCGCAGCCAATGAATACCTCAACGCCTATGCGGCGCATCGGCAGGGCGGCAAGACCCACGTTGTGGCAATAGACTGGGGGATCTGGGCCGATACTGGCATGGCGGCCGAAGCGATGGCCGCGCGCCAGGGCGGCACCGCCCCCTCGGCGCGCCAGACCTGCGCCCAGCCCCTGCTGGACGAGACCGGCTTTGATGGATTTGGCAATCCAATCTTTCTCAGCCAGCTTGAGGCCAAAAAGAGCTGGCTGCTTGATGAGCACCGCACCAAAGCTGGTACAGCACTGGTGCCCGGCACTGGCTATATCGAATGGATCGCCGAAGCCCTGGCAGCCCTGGATCTAGCGGCCCCCTTTGAGATCAGTGATCTGTATTTCCTGCGGCCTCTGGTGGTCGACGAGACCGCCCCGCGCCAGATGGTATTGCGCTTAGAGGCCCAGGAAGCGGGCTATGATATAGCCCTACACAGCGCCCTCAGTGCGGGCGGCTATGCGCTCAACAGTGAGGCCAGGGTTACCCTGCTGCCCACGGCACAGGCGCCACAACCCATTGATCTGAAGACAATTTACAGCCGCTGCCCCGAGGTCAAGACAGCCAGTGCCGCAGCCCCTCTGCGCTCACCACAAGAAGCGCATCTGAATTTTGGCCCCCGCTGGCGTGTCCTGCAGCAGATGGCATTGGGCACCGGCGAAGGGCTGGCCCGCCTGGAGCTGCCACAGGCCGCGGCGCAGGATCACTGCCAGCTGCATCCCGGACTGATGGATCTGGCCACCGGTTGGGCGATCTCGCTGGTCCCCGGCTATGATGACGCAGCCCTCTGGGTACCGCTGGCCTACCGCAGCATTCGCATCTTTGCGCCTTTGGCCCCGGAAATTTACAGCCATATGCGGCTTGCAGACGGCGCCACCGCCCAAAGCGCCAGTTTTGACGTGACCCTCACCGATGCCACTGGCGCGGTTCTGGTCGAGATCACAGGCTTTCAGATGACACGACTTGACGCCGGGTTTGACGCCTCCCCGGCACAGGACAGTGCCGATGCGACCGCGCAGGCGCTGGGTCTGGTGGCAGGGGCCACACCCCAGCCCCTCTCCGAGGAGGAACGCCGCTTCCAGCGCAATCTTGCCAATGGCATCCGCGCCGATGAGGGCCCCGTAGCACTGAGCCGCGCGCTGGCGACAGGGCGCTCGCAGATGGTGGTCTCGTCGCTGGATCTGCCTGCGCTGATCACCCAAGCGGATCAGATCAGCACCGCCACCAGCTCCGCGGACAGTTCCGCCGACGGTCAAAGTTTTGAGCGGCCTGATCTGGACACCGCCTATCTCGCGCCGTCGAACGCCGTTGAAGAACATCTCGCCGGGTTGTTCCAGAACCTGCTTGGCGTGTCTCAAGTCGGCGTGGCGGACAGTTTCTTTGATCTGGGTGGCCACTCACTGATTGCGGTGCGCCTCTTTGCCCAGATCAAACGCCAGTTCGAGGTCGACCTGCCGCTATCAATCCTGTTCGAGGCCCCCAGCGTTGCCAAACTTGCGGTACTGGTCCTGCAACAGGGCGGTCCCGGACTGGATCAGGGCGACCCACAGGGCACCGGCGAGAGCTCTGACTCTCCCAGCCCTGCCACCTATACCCATCTGGTGCAGCTGCATCCCGGCCCTAGTGGCGGCGCTACCCCCGTCTTTCTGGTGGCCGGCATGTTTGGCAATGTGCTGAACCTGCGTCATCTGGCGCAAGAGCTGGGCGGCGACCGCCCGGTTTACGGCCTGCAGGCGCGCGGCCTGATGGGCAGTGACGCACCACACAGCGACATCGCACAGGCCGCCGCAGACTATCTTGCCGAGGTGAAACAGATCCAGCCCACAGGGCCCTATCTCTTTGGGGGCTTCTCCGGCGGTGGCATCACCGCCTATGAGATGGCGCAGCAGGTACAGGTGCTGGGCGACACAACTGCGGCGCTGATCCTGCTCGACACGCCTTTGCCGGTGCGCCCCGGCCTTAGGCCTGTGGACAAGGCGCTGATAAAGCTGCAAGAGCTGCGCAAAAAGGGCGCGGGCTACCTATTGGAATGGGGCAAGGCCCGCATCCTGTGGGAAATCAGCAAGCGGCGCCAGCCTGCGGCCCTATCAAACCAGACCCCAACGTTTAACAACCGCGAGATCGAGATGGGGTTCCGCCACGCGGTCGAAACCTATGCGCTACAGCCCTGGAGCGGGTCGCTGACGCTGTTGCGCCCACCGCTGGATCGGCACTGGAAGGTCTCGCGCGGCAACTGGGTAAGCCATGAGCGCGAATATGTTTTTGACGACAACGACTGGACTCGCTGGGCCCCCGGCCTTGAGGTGGTCGAGGTGCCGGGCAATCATGACAGCATGGTTTTGGTGCCAAATGTGAGCACTCTGGCGGTGGCTGTGAAAACCCGGCTAGATCAGGGGATTGCCTCTGTTGATGCGGCCACACAGGACGCGCTGTCGCCGCCCTCCCACGGGGCATCCTCCTTCTCGCAGGCAGCGGAGTAGCCTTCACCATGACCGGTAGTATCCTCACAATTATCCTGAATTACCGCACGCCCGAGATGACGCTGCAGGCGGCCGAGGCGGCCCTGGCTGAGATGGAAGATCTTCCCGGTGAAGTGCTGGTGATCGACAATGGCTCAGAAGATGGCTCCTGGGAGGCGTTGCAGGCGGGGATGGCGATACGCGGCTGGCAAGACAGCGGCAAAATCAGGCTGATGCGCTCTATGGTCAATGGCGGATTTGGCGCGGGCATGAATATCGGCTTCGCCGCCGGGCTGTCGGATGGATCCGCGCCAGACTATTACTACCTGCTGAATTCAGACGCCTTTGTACAGGGCCAGACCATTCGCACCCTGCGCGACTTTCTTGCCACCCATCCCAAGGCCGGGCTGGCGGGCTCATATGTTCAGGGCACAGATGGCACACCGCACCGCACCGCCTTTCGCTTTCCGTCGATTGCCGGCGAGTTTGAGATGGGCGCGCGCACCGGGATTTTCACCCGGCTGCTGGCGCCCTGGGTGGTTGCGATGGAGATCCCAAAGACCGCGACCCGGGTGGACTGGACAGCGGGCGCCAGCCTGATGATCCGCCGCGCGGTCATTGAACAGACCGGCGGCTTTGACGAGACATTCTTTTTGTATTTTGAAGAAACAGATCTGTGCCGCCGGGCCGCGCGCGCCGGATGGCAGACGCATTATGTGCCGGACAGTCAGGTGAGCCATGTGGGCTCTGCCTCAACCGGGATGCAGCAGTGGGCCCGCACCCCCGCCTATTGGTTTCAGTCCCGCCAGCACTATTTCACCACGTCTCATGGCAGGCTCTATGCTGCGCTGGCGACGCTGGCGCGCATTGCAGGCAGCGGCATTTACGAACTGCGTCGGCTGGTGCAGGGCAAACCGCAGGCCGACCCCAGTCGTTTTCTGAGCGACCTCATCACATATGCGTTGCGTCCCGTCACCCGCACACCTGCCGCCAAGAGTGAAACGCGCCTTCACGTCCCGGTTTCGGAGGACCTCAAATGAGCCATTTTTCCTGTGTCGTTATCGGCAATGAATCCCTGTTGATCGGCTGCGCCGAAGCGGTCCTGGCCGAGGGTCACACGATTGCGGCTGTGGTCTCTGGCAATGGCGACATTCGCGCCTGGGCCAGAGACAAAGAGCTGGTCGTTTTGGACGCCCCAAACCAAATCCCTGGGGAAATCACAGCCCCCTTTGACTGGCTGCTTTCGATTGCCAACCTGCGGGTGATCCCGGATCAGGTGCTGGCGCAGGCCGCCAAAGGGGCTGTTAACTTTCACGATGGCCCCCTGCCGCGCTATGCCGGACTCAACACGCCCAACTGGGCCATTATGGCCGGAGAGGTGCAGCACGGCATTACCTGGCATATGATGGAGGGCGGCATTGACGAGGGCGATATCCTCGCCCAGCGCCTGTTTGACATTGCCGGGGATGAGACCGCCTTTAGCCTCAACTCCAAATGCTACGCCGCCGCCATGGACAGCTTTGGCGAGGTGCTGCAACAACTGGCCGCAAATGAGCTGCAGCGCCAGCCGCAGGACCTGAGTGCACGCAGTTATTTCAGCAAGGATCATCGCCCCGCAGCGGGTGCCATTCTGGATTTCAGCACTTCAGGTCAGACGCTTTGCCGGCTGGTGCGCGCCCTTGATTTTGGCCCCTACTGGAATCCTCTGTGCTGCGCCAAACTGCAGCTGTCTGACCAGATCCTGCGCGTTGGCAAAGCCAGCCCTGCTGAAGGCACTGGTTCAGCTGGGACTGTGCTCTCGGTCACGGGCGCCGTGGTGACGGTTGCCACTTCTGATGGCGCCATCGCGCTGCAAGATATCACCAGCCTCGCGGGGGCTGCGCTGGATCTGCCTGCTCTGGTCACGCCCGGAGAACAGCTGCCGGGGTTAAACCCTGAGCTGGCGCAGGACCTGACACAGACGCAGGCCGGTGAAAACCACTGGCGCCGCGCGCTGGGTGCAATGCAGCCGGTTGCCGTACCACTGGCGCGCCAGACCGGCGCCAATACCGGCAGCAGCCGCCATGCCCTCTCTCTGCCATCAGATCTGAGCGAGGAGCAAATCCTTGCCGCCTGCCTCGCCTGGGCGCTGCTGAGCACCGGTGAAGAACAGGCAGATGTTGCCTTTGCCACCCCCGTCACAGACGCCACCGGGGCGACTATCGCAGAGCGTGCAAAAGCGCTGATCTCAGACTGGGTTCCGCTGCAGGTGACGCGAGATCTCTCTGTTACCGCTTTGACTTCTCAGATAAGAACAGACATCCAAAAGGCCCGCAAGTATGGCGGTTTTGCCCTGGACCTGGTGGCCCGCGCCCCAGAGCTGGGCCCGCAGAGCCAGCCCGCAATTGGAATATCAGTGGATCGCGATGCCGCCCTGCCAGGCTGCATGCTAACCGTTTCACTGAGTGAGGGCGCCTTGGCGCTGCATGTAGATGACGCCCAGCTGGACAGCACGGCCGCGGAGCTGCTCGCCGCGCGGCTGGAGCTGGTGCTGGGTGTCATCGCATCTCACAACGACACGCCTCTCACTGATCTGCCCATCCTGCCCGAGGCCGAGCGCACGATCCTGCTGCAGGACTGGAACCAGACCGCCTGCGCTCTGCCCGCCGAGATCACAATTCAGCAGGCCTTTGAGGCCCAGGTCGCTCGCACCCCCGAGGCCACAGCGCTGGTGTTTGAAGGCACGCGCTACAGCTACGGCGCCCTCAATGCCCGCGCCAATGCGCTGGCCGCCAGGCTGCAACAGCTGGGGGTAAAACCCGGCAGCCATGTTGGCGTCTATATCAAGCGCTCTGCCGATCTGCTGATTGGCGCCCTTGCGGTGTTAAAAGCGGGCGGTGCCTATGTGCCGCTGGACCCCGCCTACCCGCGCGCGCGCATCGCCCATTATCTGTCTGACAGTCAGGCCAGCGTTGTGGTCACACAAGAGGCCCTGCGCCCAGAGCTGCCAGCCACCGAGGCGCAGATTGTCACGGTGGAGGCGGTGCCTGCGGCAGAAACCGACACGGCAAATGTGGTCAGTGCAGCAGGTGGCGCGGATCTGGCCTATCTGATCTACACCTCCGGCTCTACCGGCACGCCAAAGGGCGTCATGGTGCGGCAGGACAATGTGGCGAATTTCTTTGCCGCCATGGACGCCCGCATCCCGCACAAGGCAGGTGACGCCTGGTTGGCAGTCACCTCGCTCTCCTTTGACATCTCGGTGCTCGAGCTGTTCTGGACCCTGTCGCGTGGCTTTAAGCTGGTGCTGTCCAGCGATGAAAGCCGCCTTGAGCTGTCCAATGGCCCCATTGCGATCTCGGACCGGCGGATGGATTTCAATCTGTTCTACTGGGGCAATGACGACGGCCCCGGTGCGCGTAAATATCACCTGCTGCTGGAAGGCGCCAAGTTTGCCGATGCCAATGGCTTTAATGCGGTCTGGACACCTGAACGCCATTTCCACGCCTTTGGTGGCCCCTACCCGAACCCCGCCGTGACTGGCGCGGCCGTTGCGGCTGTCACGAATAATATCAGCGTGCGGGCAGGCTCTTGCGTGGCACCACTGCACCACCCGGCCCGCATCGCCGAGGAATGGTCGGTGATCGATAACCTCACCAATGGCCGCGCCGGGATTGGCATTGCCTCGGGCTGGCAGCCGGATGATTTTGTGCTGCGCCCGGAAAACACGCCCCCCGCCAACAAACCAGCGATGTTTGAAACAATCGAAACCCTGCGCAAACTCTGGCGCGGCGAAGAGGTCGCATTTCCCCGTCAGGATGGCTCTATGCACGCCGTAGTGACCCAACCGCGCCCGGTTTCCGCAGAGCTGCCGGTCTGGGTCACCACGGCAGGCAACCCCGACACCTGGCGCGAGGCCGGTGAGATTGGCGCCAATGTGCTGACGCATCTGTTGGGCCAAAGCATTGAAGAGGTCGGCGGCAAGATCCGCATCTATCACGATGCCCTGCGCGCCGCGGGGCGCGATCCTGCCGACTATAAAGTCACGCTGATGCTGCACAGCTATCTCGCCGAGAGCCGCGAAGACGCCCGCCGCATTGCCCGCGAGCCGATGAAGGATTACCTGCGCGCCGCCGCTGGCCTGATCAAGCAATATGCCTGGGCCTTTCCCGCCTTCAAACGTCCCAAGGGCGTCAACAATGCCTTTGAGATGCAGCTGGATATGCTTGGCGAAGACGAGCTGGAAGCCATTCTGGACTTTGCCTTTGAGCGCTATTTTGAAGAGTCCGGTCTGTTTGGCACCGTTGAGGATGCCCTGGCGCGCACTGAGCAGCTGAAACGCATTGGCGTCGATGAAATCGCCTGCCTCATCGACTATGGCATTGCGCCCGAGGTGGTGCTGGAAGGGCTAAAGCCGCTGGCCGAGGTGCTGCGGCGTGCCAATACGGCGCAGGAACTGGCGGCAGATGACTATTCCCTGTCGGCCCAGATGATGCGGCACGGCGTCACCCATATGCAATGCACGCCCTCGATGGCGCGCATGCTGGTGCAGGACGACGAGGCCCGCATGGTCATGCACCGCCTGCAGCATCTTTTGGTCGGTGGCGAAGCCCTGCCCGGCGATCTGGTTGGCGCCCTGCGCGAAGCAACGCCTGCGCAGATCCACAACATGTATGGCCCGACCGAGACCACAATCTGGTCCAGCTCTGCGACCCTTGCAGAGGTGCCGACCGGCGTGGCCTGCATTGGCAGCCCCGTGGCCAATACCGCGCTCTATGTGCTCGACGCCGCCCAGCGCCCGGTGCCCATGGGGGCCGCAGGTGAGCTGTATATTGCAGGCGCTGGCGTCACGCGCGGCTACTGGCAGCGCGGCGATTTGACCGCAGAGCGGTTTGTTCCCGACCCAAACGCGGCTGGCAAGATGTATCGCACCGGCGATCTGGTGCGCTGGCGCGCAGATGGCCAGCTCGCCTTTCTGGGCCGCACTGATCATCAGGTCAAGATCCGTGGTCAGCGCATCGAGCTGGGAGAGATTGAGGCCGCCCTTGCCGCCCAGCCCCATGTCACCGGCGCTGTGGTGGTGGAACGCCAGCTGGGCGCGGATGTGCAATTGATCGGATATATCACCCAGGAAAGTAGCAAGCAGGTCGATCTTGTCGCCGTAAAAGCCGAACTGGTACGCAGCCTTGCGGCTGTCATGGTTCCGGCTCATATCGTTGTTCTGGACGCCTTTCCGCTGACACCGAACAAAAAGATCGACCGTAAGGCGCTGCCCGCGCCAGTCCCCGGCAAGGCCAAAGGTGCACAGGCCGCAGGTGGGCAGGTCACAGGTGGGCAGACTGCTTCAGTGCAGGCCAAAGAAGGTCAGGCGCATGACGCCGACGCAATGTCTCCTGTCAGCGCCGGGGTGCAGGGCGAGATCGCCAAGGTCTGGTCCCGGATTCTCGGGGTCGAGGACATCGGAGCGCAGGACAATTTCTTTGCCCTTGGGGGGCATTCCCTGTTGGCCGTGCAGTCCCATCGCGACATTCGCGCGGCCCTCAACCTCAGCAAGCTTTCGATCACTGATATCTTCCGCTTTCCAACCCTTGCCGGTCTCGCCAACCACATTGAGACCCTTGCAGGCGGCGGCGCAAAGCCCGATGATCCGGTGACAGATGACGCCACACAGGCCGCCAAATCCGACACCATGTCGAAACGACGCGCCATGCGGGCAAATCGCAAAGCACGGGCAGGATGACAGCAGAGATTTCACCGCAAGAACCAGGCCTGGCAGAGCATTTGGCGACCAGTCTTGAAACAGAGCGCTACAGCCTGGTGCGGCCGCTCTTTGCCAACGATATAGCACTGGCGTTGTCAAATCCGCTGGGGCAACCTGCGGCACCTTTTGCCGAAGAGGTCGCCTGCCTGTCGCCCAACGCGGTGGCGAAACGACGCCAGGAATTTGCCGCCGGACGCGATGCGGCCCATCAGGCGATGGCCCTGCTGGGCGCACCTGTGCAGGCCATTCCAGTGGCTGAAAACCGCGCGCCGATCTGGCCCGCAGGACTGGTGGGATCCATCAGTCATACCCGCAGCTGCGCCATGGCTGTTGTCGCCCATGCCAGTGGGTTCCAGGCAGGTGATATGACGGCCGGCAACATCCGAGGCCTGGGCCTTGATGTGGAAGAGGACAAACCGCTGGCCGACGAGCTGTGGCCTGCGATCTGCTCGGCCGCGGAACAGGACTGGCTGCGCAAACAGGCCAAGCCCGGCCAAATGGCAAAGCTGGTGTTTTCCGCCAAAGAAGCCGCATATAAGTGTCAGTTCACCCTGAGTGCGCGCTACTATGGGTTTGACGGTATGGAGTTGAACATAGATGTTGAAAACCAGAGCTTTACCGCGCGGTTTTGTGCTGACCAGCCGCCCTTTTCCTGTGGCGACTGCATCTCCGGCCGGTTTGCCATTGGCGCGGGTCTCATTGTGACCACAGCCGAGCTGCGAGTGTAAAAGATGATGACCCGCCGTGGACTGTTTGCATTGCCCGCTCTTGCTGCCCTGATTGCCCTGTGGCCCCTGAGCCGCTGGCTCTGGCCCGCACCGCTGCCGCCTGTCGCACAGCTTGCGCCCCCCGGCGGCGCGCTCAATGTCTTTCATCTGGGGCATTCGCTGGTGGGGCCAGACATGCCACATATGCTGATGCAGCTGGCCCCACAGGGACATCGCTGGAACAGTCAGCTCGGCTCGGGCACCTCGCTCAAGGAACACTGGGAGCCGGACCTGCCCATTCGCGACTTTGGCACCACCAACCGCCCCCCCGCCTTTCGCGCCGCGCATGAGGCGATAGGGTCGGGAGACTACGATGCTGTGGTCCTCACCGAGATGGTCGAGCTGCGCGATGCCATTCGCTATTTCGACAGTGCCGAGTATTTTCATCGCTGGGCTGATCTGGCCCGTGCCGGCGCACCCGAAACCCGGATTTATCTCTATGAAACCTGGCATCACCTGAATGACCCTCAGGGGTGGGACACACGCATAGCGCAGGATCTGGACATACTTTGGCTGAGAAAACTCTCGGGCAAGGACATCCGCAAGGCCCCGGATCGTCCCGCCTATCTGATTCCGGCAGGTCAAGTCATGGCCGCCGTGGCCCGCGCCATCAACGCCGGAGACATAGACGGGCTGCGTGCCCCTGATGCGCTGTTCGCCCGCACGCCCCAAGGCGGGCTGGACACCATTCACATCAATGACCTTGGCGCCTATCTGGTGGCGCTGACCCATTTTGCAGTGCTCTACCAACGCAGCCCGCAGGGTCTGCCACACCAGCTCATGCGCGCGGACGGCAGCGTGGCAGACAGTTTTTCCGCCAAGGCCGCAGCCCAGGTACAGCGGATCGTCTGGGAGACCGTTCAGGCGCATCCCCGCACGGGAATTGCCCCCAACGCAGCATTGCCAGATCAGAGCAGCCCAACGGAGGGCACCGAATGAACCTTGAGGCGCTGATCACATCGGTGGTGATGGTGGGACATTCTCTGTTTGGCCGCGACAGCCCGGAGATGCTGGAACAACTGCTGGCCGCGCAGCCTGCGCTCTCGACTGAGGTCACTCCCCGCGTCGAGGCCCAGATCATCAATGGCGCGCCGCTCAGCTATAACTGGCAGCATGCCGCCAAGGCAGAGGGCATCAATGCACGCGTAAGGCTGACGTCATCGGTGGATGCCGTGATCGTCACCGAGGCAATCCCGCTGGCGACGCATCTGAAATGGAGCAATTCCGAAGAAGCCATCACCCAGTTCTACGAGCTGGCCCGCGCCGCCAACCCGCAGGTGCGCTTTTATCTGCAGGAAACCTGGCACAGCCTCAAAAGCGGCACAGGCGTCGAGGTGCCCTTTGATGACGGCGCAGACACCCCCTGGCGCAACCGCCTGGCACAGGACCTGCCCCGCTGGCAGGGGCTGGTGGACAAGGTCAACGGGAGCACCGAAGGCGAGATCCTCTTGCTGCCTGCCGGTCAGGCTCTGGCGCGGCTGGATGATGCCATACAGGCCGGAACCGTGCCCGGCCTCAGCGCGATATCCGAGGTCTTTTCCGATGATATCCACCCAAATGCGATTGGGTTTTACTACCTTGGTCTGGTGCAATACGCGGTTTTAACCGGGCAAAACCCGATCGGCCTGCCGCATCAGTTGCAGGACCGCTGGGGCAAGAACCTTATCGCGCCCAGCCCGGCGCTGGCCAAACGCCTGCAACAGATCGCCTGGGCCGCGACCGGAGGGGATGCAACCTCCCTAACAGTGCTGCCGCCCGATCCCCCCGCGCCGCCACGCGACCCCACAATGGCCGCTCTGAATGGCCCCGTCCCCGAACAGCTGCCTGAGCAAAGCCCTGCCGGGTTGCCTCAGGCGCGCCAGCCTATTGCTATGAACCTGATGCCGGTGGCCGACTGGAGCCCGCAGGCGCCTTTTCTCGACCATTTCAAAACAGCCCGCCCCTGGATAGGTCATCTGCCGGGGCGCTGGGGCGGCGTCGAGGAAGCCGATCTAGCGGCAGCCGGCTATCTCGACCCAAATGGCTGGCCCACCGCTATTCCGCCCGAGCTCGGCTCGATCGGCACCGTGATCCTGACCGATTTGCCCCAAACCGCGCAGTCCCTCGCAGGCCGCTATGTGCTGCGCTTTGAGGGCCAGGGCATTGTTGAGGTCTCGGGACGAGCCCGCAACCAACGCTATGGCAACGGCGAGGTGTCGTTTGACTATACCCCCGGCCCCGGCCCCGTGGAGATCCGCCTGCAGCGCATCACCAGTGATGCCGACTATCCGCGCAATATCACCGTGGTGAAACAAGAGCATCTGGCGGCGTTTGAGGCCGGCGAGATCTTCAACCCACGCTGGCTTGCGCTGTTGGAGGGCTTTGGCGCGCTCCGCTTCATGGACTGGATGGAGACCAATGATTCCCTGCAGGTCGGCTGGGAAGACCGCCCGATGGTTGCCGACTACTCCTGGGCCCGCAAAGGTGTGCCTGCAGAGGTGATGCTGGCGCTGGCCAATCAACTGGGAGCCGCCGCCTGGTTCAACATGCCCCACAGTGCCGATGACAGCTATGTGCGCAATTTTGCCAGCCTCACAGAGACCGGCCTCGACTTTGATCTCAAGGCCTATGTGGAATATTCCAACGAGGTTTGGAACTGGCAGTTCGATCAGGCCAGCTGGGCCGACGCCCAGGCCCGGGCACGGTGGGGCGGCAAGGACCTTTGGATGCAGTTCTATGGCGCCCGCGCCGCCGAGGTTTCACAAATCTGGACCAGCGTATTTGGCGCCGCCGCCCCCGAACGCCTCGTTCGGGTTATCTCAACCCAAACAGGCTGGCTTGGGCTTGAGGAACAGGTGCTTTCGGCCCCCCTCTGGGTGGCGGAAACGGCAGACCGGCAAGCGCCTGCCAGCTATTTTGACGCCTATGCTGTCACCGGCTATTTTGGCGGCATCCTTGGCATAAAAGAGCGCGCGCCAATTCTGCGGGCCTGGATCGCCGACAGCCAGCTGCGCGCCCGTGAAAGCGCGGCTGCTCAGGGCCTGACGGGCGCGCAGGCACAGCAGTTTATTGAAGATCACCAATATGATGTCGCCAGCGCGCAGGCCGCAACCGAGCTGACGGACGGGCTGGTCACCGGCGACACCACCGATACGCTCAGCGATCTTTTGGGCCGGGTGCTGCCCTATCACCGGGCCGTGGCAGATCAACACGGGCTTGCGCTGATCATGTATGAGGGCGGCAGCCATGTCGTGGGCATTGGCCCCATGGCCGAGGACGAGCTGCTCAGCGACTTTTTTATCCATTTTAACTACACCCCTGAGATGGGAGCGCTCTATGCGCGACTGCTGCGGGGCTGGCAGGATCTGGGCGGCACCCTGTTCACCGCCTACGCCGATGTGGCCGTTCCGGGCAAATGGGGCAGTTGGGGCGCCCTGCGGAGTTTGAGCGACCAAAACCCCCGCTGGTCGGCTCTGGAGGCGGTGAAATGAGCGCCGCACGCCCGCACAGTCCGCCCACAGATCCCCCTATGGTCTCGGTGCTGATCCCAGCCCATAACGAGGCCGACTATATCGGCGCCTGTCTGACTGCGCTGTTTGCCTCGGATCCCTTGCCCGGTGGGCAACGCGGCGAAGTGCTGGTGCTGGCCAATGGCTGCACCGATGCCACCGGCGCCATCGCAACAGCGCAGCCTGTCCCCCCCGGCTGGGACCTCAGGCTGGTTGAGTTGCCCGAGGGCGGCAAACTGAACGCGCTGAACGCAGGCGACACACAGGCGCGCGGTGAAGTGCTGGTCTATCTTGATGCCGATGTGACCGTTGAGCCCGCTTTGGTCACGCAACTGGCAGAAGCCCTGCAAGGCCCTGCCCCGCGCTATGCCAGCGGCACACCACAGATTGCACCGGCGCACTCTGCGCTGACCCGCGCCTATGGCCGGTTCTGGATGCAGCTGCCCTTTGTGCAAACGGGTGCGCCAGGTTTTGGGCTCTTTGCGATGAATAGCGCCGGGCGCGCGCGCTGGCAGCACTGGCCGGATATCATTGCCGATGATACCTTTGCCCGCCTCTTGTTTGCCCCTGCCGAGCGGGTCAGGCTCGCTGCCCGTTACACCTGGCCCATGGTCGAAGGGTTTTGCAATCTCACCCGGGTGCGTCGCCGCCAGAATGCCGGGGTGGCGGAGCTTACTGAGACATTCCCGGCGCTACAGGCGAACGACGACAAGACCGCCATATCACCGCAACAGCTGTTGCGGCTAATCTGGCGCGACCCCATTGGTTTTGCGGCTTATGCGCTGGTCTCTCTTGCGGTGAAGTCGCCGCTGTTTCGCTCAACCCAACGCTGGGCGCGCGGACGCTAACGCCGCTCTAGTCGGCCAGAATTTCCATGTCCCGCGGCGCCCGGCGCAAGGGCTTTGGTGGTTTCGTCAGAAACAAACACAGGGCGCGGGAGCGCTACCTTTAAGGCTCAAAACGCTGTCAGGACGCTGCGGGACTGTTTGCTGAGCTTCGCCGCGCTAGGTCTCGCAGGCGTCAAGAAACAGCGCGGCCAGCTTGCCAGCTTCTTGATCGCTATCATGACGCAGCAACACGCGGGCACGCCCTGCCTGCCCCATGGCCTGCAATCGCGCCTGCGGTGTTTCGGCCAGCTCAACAATCGCCGTCGCCATGATCGCAACATCTCCCGCAGGCACCAGCCAGCCGGTTTCACCAGGCAGCACCAGTTCCGGCGTACCCGCAATATAAGTCGCCAAAACGGGGCGCGCGCAGGCCATGGCCTCCATCACCACCATCGGCAAGCCCTCGGCAAACGATGGCATTACCAACGCATGTGCCATGGCCAGTTCCTGCCGCACCCCCGCCTCGGACAGCCAGCCTGTCAGGGTCACATTGTTTTGCAATCCTGCGGCGGCAATCGCCGCCTCCAGATCCTGGCGCATCTCGCCATCGCCAATCAGCGCCAAATGCACTTTGGGATGCGTTTTTACCACCTCCGCCATGGCCCGGACCAGGATCATCTGGCCTTTTTGCTCAACAAAGCGGCCAATGGCGGCCAGTCGCAGCGGCCCCTCGGGCAGGGATGCCGGGTTTTCGAACCGTGCGGCCTCAATGCCACAATGCACCACCTTCAGCCGCTCCCAGGCGGCAAAATCTGCCCAGCGGGACAGCTGGCTTTTGCCAAAACTGCTGATCGCCACCGCAAAACGCGCCCGATTGATTTTCTCTCCCAGCGACAGGCTGAGAGGCGCATCAAACTCTTCCGGGCCATGGGTGGTAAAACTGTAGCCGGGGCCGCCCAGTGCCTGCGCCAGCAGGGCAACCGCTGTGGCATTGGTGCCAAAATGCGCATGCATATGGTCAACCCCCTCCTGGCGACAGCGCGCCGCGACATAGGCGGCCTCGGCCAGATAAATCAGATGCCGCAGCCGCCCCGCCTGAGAGACCCGCCCCAGACGCAGAGCCAGCCCCAGCGCCTGCATCATAGCCTTCGGCGCGCGCAGCCCCTGCATCAGCAGCGCCTGCATCAGCCGCAGTGGTCCTGCCTGCAAAACATACTGCGTTCTGTCCGCCTCGGCCTGATCGCCGGGGTCCACCAAGGGCGCTGATCCAGGCCGCATAGCCAGCCGCAAAACCGATATGCCCTGACGCTCCAGAGCCTGAATCTCGCGGCGAATAAAACTATGGGAGGGCTGAGGGTAACTGTTCAGAACATAAGCAATTTTCAAAGGCTCAGTCTCCAGTCAGCCGGTCATCTGATCGGTAACGTAGCGGCTTGATGTTGGCTTGCCTAGAGGGCGTTGCCGATCGGCGCTCAAACCTGCGCAATACCGGAGAAATACTGTACATCAAAGGCAATTGTCTGTCGCTCCCAAAGGCAATTCACTGTAAGTTCGCCAGCAGGTGATGCGGCAATTGACGCGCCTGTCACCGCTCCCTAGCCTGCCATGAGCAACTTCTCAGTACAGGTCGCATGGCCTGGCCAAACCGGACAGCGGGAGATCAAATGAAACAGTCGGCAAGCCAGGTATCGGGCAAGCTATCCAGCCGAATTTCAGGTTTGTTTTCGGGCTCCGGACTGATGGCGCGGGTGCTGCGCTCGGCCTCCTGGATGATGATCAGCTATGGCGGCAGCCAGGCGTTGCGGCTGGCGGCCAATCTGGTCCTGGCGCGCTTACTTTTCCCCGAGGCCTTTGGCCTGATGGCGCTGGTCACCTTGGTGACTGTTGGCCTGGCGCTGTTTTCCGATGTGGGCATCGGGCCTTCGATTGCCCAGAACCCCCGTGGCGATGACCCCGATTTTCTGAATACCGCCTGGAGCATACAGGTGCTGCGCGGTTTTGGTCTCTGGGGCATGACGCTGGCCCTGGCCTGGCCGATGGCCTGGTTCTACGGCGCCTCTGAGCTGCTGTACTATTTGCCAATCGCGGGCATTGGTCTGGCGATTTCCGGGTTTAATCCAACCCGGATCGAGACCGCACATCGCCACCTTCTGGTTGGGCGTGTCACCCTGCTGGATCTCTGTGCGCAGGCCATTGGCATTGGTGCGATGGTGCTCATGGCCTGGCTCAGTGGCTCGGTGATGGCGCTGGTTCTGGGTGGCGTCATTCAGGCCGCCGCCAAGCTCATGCTCACACATTTCGGCCTGCCCGGCGCGCGCAACCGGTTCCTCTGGGAGCCCACGGCGGCCAAAGAGCTGATCCGGTTTGGCAAATGGATCTTCCTGTCGACAGCCTTTTGGTTTTTGACCTCGCAGGGCGACCGGGCCATTTTGGGCAAATTTGTCTCTCTCGACGTGCTTGGCGTCTACAATATCGGCTTTTTCCTTGCCAGTTTCCCCATGCTGCTGGGGCATGCGGTGAACCAGCGGCTGATGATACCGGTTTATCGCGACAAACCAGTTGCGGCGGATCCGGCCAATCGGCGCAAACAGCAACTTCTGCGCGCAGGACTCACCACATGCATCCTGTCGATGCTGCTTGCCATGGCCTGGATCGGCCCCTGGCTGGTCGAGCTGCTCTATGATGAGCGCTATGAACAGGCCGGGGCGATGATGGTGATGATCGCGCTGACACTGGTGCCTGCGGTGATTACCATGACCTATGATCAGGCGGCTCTTGCGGCCGGCGACAGCCGCTCGTTTTTCCTGTTCACCGCAACGCGCGCCCTGCTGCAAACAACATTTTTCCTGCTGGCCACCATGTGGTACGGCCTGCCCGGTGGTATCATCGCTATGGGCATATCAATGCTGGCGGCCTATCCCATGCTGATTTGGCTGGCGCAAAAGCACCAGGCCTGGGATCCGCGTCACGATCTGGTCTTTGCACTGTGTGCTTTGTTCATCGGGGGCGGCGCGGCCTATTGGCATCTGGACAGCATCATGGCTTTGATCAACGCAAGTCCTGGCTGAGCTATGTGCCGCCGGATCAGCGGCGTGCCGCTTTTTGCGGCCTCAGCGACAGCCAGCCGCGCAGAGCAGCCCCAAACCCGCGACCTGGCTGTCTGGTGTCCAGAACAGGGATCGAGGCCACCGGAGCCAGACCGGTTTCACGCTCCATCTGCACCGCCGAACGCAGCACCGGAGCGCGCAGTTCCAGCAAAAAGGCAACGACCAGCCCCGCCAGAACACTGGCAACCCCGCCCATCAGAGCCTTGTTTTTACGCGCCGAGGACGAGGGAAAATCCGCCAGCTCTGCCGGCTCCAGTATTGTCAGACGCTCACCCTGGCGTGACGTTTCCAGACGAAACCCCACTTCGGCCTCGTTGCGGCGGGTCGAGATAATCTCCATCTCGGCCTGCAACGCCTGCATCTGACGACTATACGCGCCGAGTTGGCGCTGGACCTCAGGCGTGGTTTGCAGCGCGGCCTCCAGTTCGGACTTTCGCTGCGACAGCAGATCGCGTTGCGCATCCAGGGTTGCCAGTTGTTCGTTGAACACTTCCAGCATGCGTTCCGCCGTGGCAGGACGCTCTGTGGCGCTGGCCTGATCGGCAGCGCGCCGGATCAGAATGCGCTCGCGCGCAATATCCAGCAGGCCTTCGTTGATGGTGGCGACTTCGTTGCGACGGAACTCAACTGTGCCGGGAAGCGCCACATCGTTGGCGGCGCGAAAGGCAGCAATCTCAGCCTCAAGGCTCGAAATCTGCCCCGCCAGAGCCGACTCTTTGTCTGCAAAGAAGCTCAGCGTCTCCCGTACCTGTTCAATCCGGCTGCTCACGCTCAACTCGATGGTGCGACGGCCAAACTCACTGGCCACCTGCTGGGCCTGCAGGGCGGTTGGCATCAGGGCCGTGATGGTCAAAACCGAAATGGTGCCATCGTCGGAAAACCCTTCGCGGGCTGCCGCAACCCCGGTGATGCTGACGGCCTGGCGCAGCATCACCACCTTTTTCGTCGGGGTGAGGTTCGGCAGGTCAGCATAAAGCGCAAATTTCTCGATGATCTCAAGCAGTGTGCCGCGTGCCATCAAACGTTGTTCGATCAGCTGCATCCGGCGCGCCGAAGAGCCCTCGACGGTGGAGCGGGCCAGATCATCCGCAATCACCGGCCGGGTGACCTGAATCACCTCGACGCTTTGGTAGACATGCTGCTGATTCAGCGCCACCCAGAGCGACACGATAGAGCCCAGCACGGTGACATACAAAATGACAGCCGCGCGACGGCGCAGCATGTCAAACAAATCTGCCAGCGAAAAAATTGGCCCCATATCTCTGCTCTCTTTGTCATCTGATCCCTGATCCCGCCTCGCCCTGGCACCGTCACAGGCATGCGCCACCAGAGCAAATTTGGACATCCACCGCCTGTTACAGCACAGCAACCGGGCAAAACTGTGGCTCCGGCCGCGCAACTGTGCTGACAGAAAGGAATTTCAGGGGGTGACCTGCGTCTTATCGGTCTGCTGCGCCCGGTTCAAGACCACGCCCAACAAGGGCGCATGCCCCGCCAGCATCTTTTCACAGGCGGCCAATTCAGCAGCTGTGGTCCGGTCGCCATCCGAAATCAGCAACACGCCATCCACCTGCGGCAGAAAGGCCGTGACATCATCATGCTCCAGCACTGGCGGCAAATCAAACAAAACGGTGTCGGCCATGGTGTCGTTGATCAGAGCCGAGATCACATCGGCAGTGCGGGGATCGTGCAAAATTTCCGAGGCGTTTTGATCAGGCGCGCAATTGCTCCCCACCACCAAAGTGTCCGACAGGCGCTGCAGATGCTGCCCAATGGGCACTTCTCCTGTGAGGAACTCAGCCATATTTCCATGCGGCGCGATCCCGAGCGCGGCGGCGACGCCGGGGCTGCGGAAATTCAGATCCATCAGCAAGGTCCGGCTGGCTGGAATGCGGGCCAGGCTCAGCGCCAGATTGACGGCGCAAAAAGTCGTCCCCCCGCCCGCAGAGGGGCTGGTGACGGCCACGCGTTTCCAGCCATGTGTCTTTAGACTGTGCAGCAAACGGGTGCGCAACAGATCAAATGCCCGTGCGGTGGGCGATGCACGAAAGGCGCTGACCAAAGGCAGGCGCGAGGGTTTTTGGCCGAGGAAATCAAACGGCACTTCAGGGAATTGCACCCAGGGGTCAAACCTGGTGGGCAAGGAGACCGGCGCCTGGCTTGCGACTTTAACACGGGGCTGGATGTCACGTTCCAACGCCACGTCGGGCTGCGGCACTGGCGGTACTGGGCGCGTCTCTTCTATCCGCTCGCTTTGCGAAAGGTATCGTGCCGTGTCAGTGTCGACCTCTGGCATCGTGGTGTCATCAGAGGCCCCAGTCTCAGAGGCCCCAGACAAAGGCTCTCCCTCTTGCTGAGGGATGCTGGCCGCGTCTTCCTGGGGCTCGGGCAGGCGATCGGGCAGCCGGTCCTGCGTGCTGCGGCGTTGGAACCTCTTGAAGCCCTTTTGAGTCATGTGGTCCTCATCATTGCGTTCAAAGGCTTGTGCGCGCGGGGCGCTAACAGGGGCTGATACAGCAAAATGCTTCATGCGTCATCTCCTGACAAATTTCTTGGTGCGCTCCAGCGCAGTGTTGCGTCCAACACCCTCAATTTCGCTGACCCACTTGCGCTGGTGGTCCTTCCGGGCTGCAATCCCGGCCTGCAGTCCCAGTCCGTGGTCCCAGCCCGTATTCAATGGCAAAGTGAAGCAAAGTGATTAATATCCAGTGCCTTTGGCCACAACGCCAACCGTCCGCCAGATCAGCCTCAAATCCATCTGCAATCCCATCGCGCGCAGATAGTCAGAATCGGCCTGAGCGCGAGAGGCAAAACTGCTCTCGTTGCGGTCTGACACTTGCCAAAGGCCCGTAATCCCCGGCTTCACCGCGAAATACGCCGAAGCCTCACCATAGAGCGGCAGCTGCTCCGGCATCATGGGACGGGGGCCAACCAGGCTCATCTCACCGGTAAAGACATTCCAAAGCTGTGGCAGCTCGTCCAAGGAGGTCACCCGAAGGATCCGGCCCATCCGGGTGATCCGCGGATCTTTTTTCAGCTTTTGCGTCTTATCCCATTCCCGGCGCAAGGCGGGGTTTTGCTGCAGGCAGTCCTGAAGCCGGGCATCGGCATCCCGCACCATTGTGCGCAGTTTGAAAATCCGGAACCGTTTGCCATTTTGTCCCAGACGGTCCTGGCTGTAAAAGGGCAGACCGCTTTCGACCCAGAGCAGCAGGGCCGACAGCACAATGATTGGCAGGGCCACAGGCAAGGCCATCAGGACCAAAGCCAGATCCAAAGCCCGCTTGCCGCGCGCCGCATAGCTGCCCTCACGGCTCTTGCCCCCGGGGATCCCGGGGATATGGTCGCCCGGCGGGGGCAGCTCCAACGCGCAGCTCTGCTGCGGCAGCCCTCCGGTAGAGAGCGAAGAGCAATCACGCGGTATGGCCCCGCTGATCCTGTCTGCTGAGAATGGCGCGACTGTCAAAAGAGCTACGCCGCTGGGGGTCTTGGACAATTGCTGCGGGAATTGCTGCGCCGGTCTGGACCCCGGCAACACCATCCCCGTCCTGTCTGATACGAAATCTTTCATCGTCACCCCATGCGCTCAAAGCTTCCTCAGCCGGGGCCAGCCCCGCTTGTGTCAGCTCTTAATTGTTTCAAAGCCCGTCGCGGCAGCGGATCGGGCAATGCCATCACAGATTGGGTTTTTCCCGAAACATGCCCCCACATGTTTCGCCCCTGCGAATGCCTGGTCAGATGACCCTGCGGCCCGTTGAACCTACGACATTCTGTGACCAGGATATATCTAGTCAATTTGAGAAGAATTATAACTAAAGGTTAGGTATTCAGATGAAATAATTGCTGGAGGCGCTCAAAAGTGGAAACAATTGCGACCCTTAGCTGCCAACTGTCCATCGCGCTACACGAAAGTATGGAATCATTATCCTTTTTTGCACCCGCCCAAAGGCCTGATTCTGGCGGCGCGACAGACGCCGGTGCATCCTTTTCTCCCTTAGGGTCGCAGAACAATCTGACGATTTGAAACCTGCCGCCTTCAGGGGTATAAAACACTCTGTGCCTGGAGCAGTCGTCAAAAGCCCCACAATCCAAAGCCCGGTAATCCAAAGCCCGGCAATCCAAAGCCAACAAAGGTCGCAGGACAATGAGTGCCACGCAAACCCCGTCGAACTGGACCGCAGCAGTGATAGGCGAAAGCGAGATCATCCTATGGATGATGTCGGCGCGTGAGGTCCTGCATCGGCACAGCTACGCCCGCACTGCCCTGCCGCCGTTGCAGGATATTGTCGCAGCGCTCAAACAGACGGATGCGGCAAAATCCAGCCCGGTTCTGGTTGCGGGCCCGGTTCTGGTCGCCGGATTGGACCCGGCCGCCGCCGCTCAGGTCCCGGCCACGCCTGCGGATTTGGTCCCCGACCTGCAGGAACAAGACGGATGGCAGCTGCACATCCTTCCCAACCTCGTGCAAAAAAGCCCCCTTGCCCTGATGCAGGGCAGCGGGACGCAGATCGCCGGCTTTCTGGCGCTCAACCCAAAATGGGACGGGGTGATTTGCCTGCCCGGCCCTGTGACGCATTGGGTGCAGGTCAGTGCTGCCGAAGTCGTCAGCTTTCAGAGCACCCTGACAACTGGCCTGCAGGCCTCCTTGTGCGTGTCCCTGGATCTGGGCACCAGCTGGGCCGAAAGTGCGCTGCAGGAGGCCGTCGCAGATACCATTTCCAGACCCGAGCGTCTTGCCTCCCGACTGGCAGAGCTGCAGGCGACTGTTCGGCTGCAATCCGGTGACAATACTGAGATGGCAGGCAAACTCTGGGGCTATTTGCTGGGAGCAGAACTGGCGGCTGCACGGCCCTACTGGCTGGGGCAGAACCTGGCACTGATAGCCGAAGATGCGCTGGCATCTCCCTATCTGGCAGCCCTCAGTGCACAGGGGTTGCCCGTCACGCGCGCGCAACCAGACCGTATGGCCCTTGAGGGACTGATCCAGGCCTGGCGTCACATGCAGGGTGAGGCGACATCCCTGTAGCCAGGGCTGGCCTAAGCAAGACTGGCCTTATGGATACGGGCCTTATGGATACGGGCCTGAAGTACCGGTCGGAGCTTTGCAGCCCTCAGTCAGAGAACAGGCCGAGAACGGGCAGAGCGCAGGCAGAGAGCAGGCAGAGAGCAGGCTATCGCCCCGTGGTAGCCCCTTTGGCAACTGACGCTACCGCGCCGCCCATTTTGGGCGGCGCCCGGCCCAAGGGGATGCCCTCCTTCAGGAGGGCTGATCCGCGCGGGAGAGCTCCCTTTGTGCGTTTGCCTTTTTGTGCGCAAACACACGCCCAGCTGTCCCGCAGCCGGCAGGCCCACTATCAGGCCCACTATCAGGCCCAGTGAATCAAGCCCTGTGACGCGCGCCCGGTGCAGGCGGTGTTTCAACCGGGCCTGCAAAGCACTGGGCAATCTCCATCCAGCGCCTGGCCGCAGGCCCCTTGGTCTCAAGATTGGTATCAGCAATATTGCGCACCTGCGTCACCACCTGGGCGAACTCCACTGCGGCCCCGCGCACCACATTGTCGTCCTGGGGCGTATTCCAGCTCCAGACCACCCCCGAAGGGCCGACCAGTTCGACAAAGGGTGCAGGCTCTGGCGCGGCTTCTTTGCGGTTCGCAAAGGTCCAGCCATAGGTCGACACCCCGAGATGGGCGATATTGCGGATACGGTCCTGCTCCACGCGCTCAACCCCCAAAAGATCAAACACCTCCTGCCCATGGGCCCAGGTTTCCATCTGGCGGGCGGTGATAGAGCTCAGCGCGCTCATGTCCGGTCCAACCCATTTCACCCGCGCCTTGGGATCAGCCTTGGCAAAAGCATCCGCGCAGCTTTCAGCCCCCGCCCGCCAGGCCTCAAACAGCGCCCGCCCCGAAAGCCCGTCTAGCCAGCCAAACTGACTTTGCAGGATCGTTTTGCCCGACTGCATCTCCGCCACGATCGGTCCGATAAAGGCGCCAAATTCTGCAGCTCCCTTCAGCGATGTCTCCGCAGCCACGTTGAAAAGATGCAGATGGCCCAGCACGTGATCTATCGTCCAGTCCTTAAACTGCGTCACACGATGTAGATCCGCCTCTGGCAAATCTTCCAACACCCTAGCCAAGGCCTGGCTCTCCGCGCGGAAATCTTCCGATTGTTGCATGTCTCACTCCCTGTTTCGATCAAATGCCGCTACGTCGGCCTGCATTCACAATTGAACAGACCAACTGTTCTGTTTTACGATTCGTGCAAAGGATAGGCTGATGCGCACACGAACCGAAGACCAACCGAACGTCACCGGCAAAAGCCCCGCTGCGGGTTCTGACGCGCCGGTAAGCGGCAACTCTGCCCGCGTTGCCCGCACCCGTGGGCGCATCCTGGATGCGGTTATCACCAGTCTCGATGAGGTGGGCTATTCGGAATGTTCGATCAATCGGGTGCAGACTCTGGCTGGGGTGTCTCGCGGCGCGCTCACGCATCACTTCCCCAACAAGGAAGAGATCATGGTGCAAACCCTGGAGCATCTTCTGGCGCCGGTGCGTGGCCCTTCTGCCCCCGGAGATGAGGCGAAACTTTTGCATCCCTCACCGGACAGCCAGGATCTTCAGGATCAGCTGCATCAGCTGTGGCGGCGGGTGATCAACACCCGCGAAGGCCGCGCCCTGATGGAAATCCTGGTGGCCGCCCGCACCGACAGCGACCTCAGCGCCCGCATCACCCCCTCGCTTTGGGCCTATAATGATGATTTCAATCGCAATATCGCCCACCTCTATGAGGCCTGCGCGGGTCATGAGGATGAGCTGGCGCTGCTCTGGTCGATCTGCCGCAGTTTCATGCGCGGGCTGCACACCCAGGCCCCCTATGAGCGCGACCCCGAAATCATAACTAAGATGGTCGACCTCTTTGGCCGTATCATGGCCCCGCACCTGCTGTTGCGCCCGGCCTCAGACCCGCAGGAAGAGACCCCGGAATGAACAATCCCTTCGAGACCGAAGAGCGCCGCGCCTTTCGCGCCAGTCTCAGATCCTTTGTGGCACAGGAAATCCAACCCTATTGCGACGCCTGGGACGAGGCGGGGGCGGTGCCCTGGGAGCTGCATCAAAAAGCCGGAGCCCTTGGGGTCTGGGGCTTTGGCATTGATGAAAAATATGGCGGCCTCGGCTTTGACGACGCCTTTATGCGCGCGGCCTACTACGAAGAGATGGCCCGCTGCGGCACTGGAGGTGTGTCGGCGGCGCTGAATGGCCGGACGATCTCGATCGAACCCATCGCCCGCCTGGCCAGCGACGCGATCAAGGACCGGGTGCTGGCGGATATCGTCGCCGGGCGCAGCGGCTCATCCCTGGGGGTGACCGAACCCAGCGGTGGCTCTGATGTGGCCAATATCCGCACCTCAGCCCGGCGCGCCGGCGATCACTGGGTTCTGAATGGCTCAAAAACCTTTATTACCGGAGGCATGACCTCGGACTACTTTGTGATCCCGGCCCGCACCGGCGGCCCCGGTCTGGGCGGCATCTCGCTGTTCTTTGTTGAGGCCGAAATGGCCGGGTTTTCACGCAGTGCGCTGGACCGCAAGATGGGCTGGTGGTGTTCGGATCAGGCGACACTGTTTCTCGATGACGTCAAGGTGCCTGCCAGCCATATGATGGGGCCTGAAAACACCGGCTTCCTTGCGGTGATGGAGAATTTCAACTTTGAGCGCGTCACGCTGATTGCCGGTATGCTGGGCATGATGAAGACCTGCCTGGACGACGCCATCGCCTGGGCCCAGACCCGTGAGACCTTTGGCAAACCCCTGATCCGCCATCAGGTCATCCGCCACAAGATCGCAGATATGTCAGCACGTATTGATGCCGTAGAGGCGCTGCAGAACCAGATCTGCTGGAACATCAACCAAGGCACTATGCCGGTGGCCGAAATCTGTAAGGCAAAGGTCTTTACCTCCAAGGCCTGCGAGTTCTGCGCCTCTGAGGCCATGCAGATCATGGGCGGCGCGGGCTATCTGCGCGGCAACCGGATCGAGCGGATCTACCGTGAGGTCAAAGTCATGGCCATTGGCGGCGGCTCTGAAGAGATCATGCGCGACCTTGCCGTGCGCCAGATGGGGCTGTGAGCGCGCCCTCAGACCGGAATAATCAGACTGGCGCAATCAGCCCAGCGTAATCAGACCGGCGCACTCAGCCCTCGGAGATCGCTTTGAAGGCGCGGCTGGCGGCCTCGAAATTGCGCGACAGCGGTGCTGTCAGTTTTGATTGCGCCGCATAATAGGCCCCGACCCTGCAGAGCTGGCGCGCATAGTCCGGATGCACCCCGGCATCATCAAATTCGATCACCCGCCCCTTGCTGAGCCAGCCGCGCTTTTTCACCTCTTTCTGGATCAGTTTCAGCCGCTGCACCGCATGCAGCGTCACATAGACCGACAGATAATCAAGGTAGTCTTCGATGTCATAGCCGGAGCCGTGATCGAAGGTCTCAATCATCACATCCGCCATCTTGTCCGGCGCCAGCGGCCAGGTCTCATCGGCAATCAGCCAGGCAAAGTCCTCGGCCCCGTGGCGCAGCCCGGCATATTCAAAGTCGAACCAACGCACATAGCCATCCTCGCCGATGGCCGCATTGCCTGCCCGGCAATCCCATTTCAGAAACTGACGCCCCGGCTGGTCCATCCGCTCGGCCACCGCCGCAAAATCAAAATCCCTGGGAATGCCCATGGAATAGCTTTGCAGCGCATCGACCGAGCCCACGAAATTCATGATCCAGTCGCGGTTCGAGCCCAGATGCGGCAGCATCTCGCCCAGATCGGTCTGGCGGGCCGCCGCATGTATGCGAAAGATCGCCGCCGTGGCTTCGGCCGCCAAATCGATCTGATCCGCCTCTCTGTGGAGCATGATTTCACGGCTCAGCCGGGTCTCACCCGTGTCAGATTGAAACAGCACGTCCTCATTGACGCCAAGCACCCGTGGAATGTCGTCACACTGCGGTCCCAGCTGTTCCAGCACATAGGCTTCAAGATGGGTGCGCCGATAGTTTTCGCGCAGGGTGGCAATTGTGGTGCGCTGGCCGAAATGCAGCCGGATCGACGCGCGCGACTTGCCTCCCGGTGTGGTGATCCGGTCTGGCGTCTCGCCCAGGGTCTCTTTTGCCTTGGCCACGATATAGGCCGCGCGTTCATCAAAGCTTCCGTCTGCCACCTGACCCGATCCTTGTTCTGCCCTGCCCCCGGTCATAGCGGGCAAAAATGGCAAATTTCGGGATAGAAAGCGGCCCGGTCAGGGGAGGCGGGCATGGCGGGGCATGGGGGAGGCATGGGGGGCGGGTCACTACGCCCCACTCTGATTCGCCTGAGGTGCAGGGCCTGAGGGATACCGCACTGAATAGCTGGCAGCCACAATCCTGGCCCGACACACCGCTTTGTTTCCCTGACAGGGCGGAATTACGGGGAATTTGGTCAAAAAGTGGCTAAAACTTGGCTCAAATCCGGCTCAACCCTAGGCTGCTGTCATTGAATTTGCCGCCTGAAAACTGGCGCGGCACAGATGGAAATTTGCGAAAGGTGCTAGAGATGAGCTGGGGACATTTTTCAAACTGGGGCGGCGGACGCTCAACCTGGGACGGCAACAACGCCTGTCAAAGCAAGAGCTACCATGACGGCGGTGTCCGCGATGGCGGCCTGGACAGCTGGTACAGCGACAAGCTCTCCA
Source organism: Phaeobacter sp. SH40 (assembly GCA_965641885.1). Classification (GTDB taxonomy): domain Bacteria; phylum Pseudomonadota; class Alphaproteobacteria; order Rhodobacterales; family Rhodobacteraceae; genus Pseudophaeobacter. The sequence continues at coordinate 3,504,369 of OZ282574.1, forward strand.
ACCATTTTGGCGGCCGCGGCGGACGCAAGCACTGGCAGCATGATGAGGATGATAAAGGTTCTGGCACAGGTGGGTCTGGCACAGGTGGTTCTGGCACAGGCGGCTCTGGTAAAGACGGTTCTGGTAAAGACGGCTGCGACGCCAAAGGAGACGGCGGCGGTCAGGATCGTTGGGGCCACAAAAACTGGTGGCAAAATCGCGATCAGGACGATGACAAACATGGCTCGGGTACAGATGGCTCAGGCAGCTGTGGCAAGGGCACTGGTGGCACAGGTGGTACGGGCGGTACGGGCAAGGACGAGGACGATGGCGGGGGCGATGAAAAACCCTCGATCACCTTTGAAATAGGCGGCGATGGCGCGCCCAGCGTAACGGTCGAAGTGGTGCAGAACACCGGCGGCCAGTTGTTCATCAAACTTGAGCCCACCTCCTATGACGGTGACGTGGCCGATATCGACGGGCTTTTCTTCAACATGAGCGACGACGCGGACGTGCCGGGGCTGAACTTCTTTCCGGATGAAAACACCCTGCCCGTCACCGGTCATGCCGCCCAGGCCAATGCGGTGAACACGCTGGACGATGGGACAACTGTGCCGGAAAATTTTGATGGCATGGTTCAGTTCGGACAATCCGTCGACAGTACCGAAGGTGCCGTAAGCAGTGCCAACTTTACCCTCTGGTCTGACGACGGCCTCACTCTGGACGATATCGACCTCAGCAGCATCTCTCTGGTGATCTCGAATTCAGATGGCAGCCAACAGGTGATCAGCGGCGGTTATGATCCTGCGGCAGCAGCGTCAGACAGCGACAGCTATGCTAATGGTGGCGTCTCGGACACCGGGCTCGATGCCTGGTACAGCGCCAATATGGCTGGCCCCGACGCGCAACAGGGCGGGGAAGACGACACACCCGGCACCGACGACATTATGGCCCTGATGAACCAGCCGGTCGACGATCTGGATCCGCCCTCCAGCCAAGAGGACGAAGACAGTGCGCTAGAGCACTACATCTAGACCAACGGCTCCCTCAAGAGAGAGCACCGCAGGCATAAGAAGGGGCGCTTCTGAACGTCCCTTGTTGTTTTGCCAAAGACCGTGCCCAGCGCAACAAGCGGCCTGTGCAAGGAGCGGCCAGTGCAGGCGCGCGCAATACCCTCGGCCAGGCATCTAATTGTCAGGCATCCAAGTGTCTGGCATCCAAGTGTCTGCCATCTGGGCACCTGGTTCAGCCCCGACGGATCCCCAGGCTTGCCCCCAATTGACCGGGCCGGGGCAGCGGCGCGTGATCGGCCAGGAGGCGCGCCAGACGCCGTTGCAGCCAGGCAGGAAAGGCAATACTGCGGGCGGTCTTATGGTGAACATGCATCGCCAGAACCTCCTGCGTCGCGCAGACCTGACCGTCCACCGATAGTTCGCTCCAGAAATGCACCCTTTTGTGATCATGATCGATAAGCTGGAAAGACACCTCAAATGCTTGCCCGACCTTCAACTCCCGCAGGAACTGGAATTGGGATTGCAACACATATAGCCCCTGCCCCGAGGCCCGCACATGGCGCTCACCATTGCCAATATGGGCGACAAATATCTGTTCAATCGCCCGCCCAAAAGCCACGCCATAATAGCCGACATTCATGTGACCGTTGTAGTCGATCCACTCGGGCAGAACCTGCTGCGCGTCGACTGCAATTGGGGCCGGATAGGGGCCGTCATGCCCCTCAATAGGAGTTGCGGTCATCTGAGCGCCGTCCTCTTTTATCTTGCCGTAGCTGCCCACAACAAAAGCACTGTGCCCTGGGGCAGGGTAAAGAGAATCGTCACGTCACTTTTTGCACGCAGCACAGTCGTAACAAGAGCTTAGGCGACAGCGGACAATAATAAGGGATCAGCGCAGGCGAGCGGTCTTGAACAGCCGGATCTTCAGGCCGCCATGCGCCACAGGGGCGCCCTGTGGCAAAAACGTAAGGCCTGTTGCCTTGGCCAACCCGGCCTCGCTGGTGACAATGCCAACGCGCCAGCCGGAAAAGCGCTCCATCAGGGTTTTGCCCAGCGCGCCGTAAAGGGCAAACAGCAGCTTTTTGTTGCCGATCCGTGCGCCATAAGGCGGGTTGACAATAACCAGCCCCGGCGGACCCTCGGGGGGCATCAGATCGCTGATCGCCTGCACCTTGAAACTGGTGCAGCCCGCCACGCCAGCCCGCTCGGCGTTGTTTGTCGCCATTTCAACCGCGCCTGCATTGCGGTCCGAGCCAAAGAAGCTGAGACCCTGCATATCGATGTGCTGCGGCGTAAGCTCTGCCTTCAGCGCCTCATAGGCCTCGGCGTCAAAACTGGCCATCTGTTCAAAGGCAAAACTGCGACTGCGCCCCGGCACCAACCCAAGCGCTATCTCGGCCGCCTCGATCACAAAGGTGCCGGAGCCACACATCGGATCTACCACTGGTTCAACCCCGTCAAAGCCACAGTCGCGCAGGAACAGCGCTGCGAGGTTTTCGCGCATCGGCGCTTTGCCAACGGCCGATTTATGGCCCCGCTTATGTAGCCCCTCACCCGAGGTGTCGACACTGAACTGACAGTTGTTGTCGTCGATCCGCAGCTTGAGCGTCAGCGCCGCGTCTTTAGAGATCGTGGCGCCAAATGTCTCGACCAGAGCCGTCTCAATACGCTGTGCGGCAGCCCCGGCATGGTAGATCTTGGATTTCTTGTTGGTGGAGACCTCGACCTTCAATGGCACGTCGCGGCGCAAAACGTCTCCCCAGGGAAATTTGCGCGCACGCTTGTCCAGCTGCGCCAGATGGAAGGCGCGAAATTCACCAATGCGCGCCAGCACGCGGGCGGCTCCACGCAGGGACAGGTTGGCCCGCCAGACCTCGCGCCAGTCGCCCTGGACGGTGACACCGCCGGGCACGGATTTGGCAGCGGCAAAACCGGCCTCGCGGACCTCGGCCAAAAGGGCGGCCTCCAGTCCGGGGGCTGCGGTCAGGAAGATCTCAAATGTGTCTAAATCGCTCATGGAGGTCTCATACCCGGCTTTACGCCCCCCGGCGATGGTTATTTTGCCGCCCGGCTCAGCCGATCATAGAGCGATAATGCCGCATTGCGGCAAAGGTATCACCCCAAAAGGAGTCGCTCGCGCTGCCTAAAGAGCCGAAAAACAGGGCAAAAATAATACTTTTATTTCATGAAGTTATATTGAAACTAAATTTTTAGTTTGACAACTGTGACGCCAATATGAAACCTAAATGCCAGTCAGGTACGAGAGAGCGTAGCTGGCCTTACAGACTTTTAGGGAGGGAAAAGATGCGCAGGTATCTTTTGTCCGCAGCAGCGGTATGCGCCGTGACTGCGGGACAGGTGGCTTTTGCTGATGAGGCAGCCGCAGTTAAGTGGATCGATGAGGAATTTCAGCCTTCGGTCCTGACCAAAGACCAACAGATGAGCGAAATGCAGTGGTTCATTACCGCAGCTGAGCCCTTCAAAGGCATGGAGATCAACGTGCTCTCCGAGGGCATTCCGACGCATTCGTATGAATCGGAAGTTCTGACCAAAGCCTTTGAGGAAATCACCGGTATCAAGGTGAACCACCAGATCCTCGGTGAGGGCGAAGTGGTACAGGCGGTTCAGACCCAGATGCAGACACAGCGCAATCTTTATGATGCCTATGTCAATGACTCGGATCTGATCGGCACCCACTCGCGGCTGCAGCTGGCCCATAACCTCACGGATATGATGGCGGGTGATTTCAAGGCGCAGACCAACCCCGGTCTCGACCTCGAAGATTTCATGGGCACCCAGTTCACCACGGGTCCTGATGGCGATCTGTATCAGCTGCCCGATCAGCAGTTTGCCAACCTCTACTGGTTCCGCAAGGACTGGTTTGACCGGGCGGACCTGCAAGAGGCCTTTAAGGCAAAATACGGCTATGACCTGGGCGTTCCGGTCAACTGGTCTGCCTATGAGGACATCGCCGAATTCTTTAGCGAAGACGTCAAAGAAATCGACGGTACCACAATCTACGGCCACATGGATTACGGCAAACGTGCGCCTGACCTGGGCTGGCGGATGACCGATGCCTGGCTGTCGATGGCCGGTGCCGGCTCCAAAGGTGAGCCAAACGGCGTGCCAATCGATGAGTGGGGCATCCGTATGGAAGCCGGCTCTTGTAACCCTGCGGGCGCAAGTGTCTCCCGTGGTGGTGCTGCAAACGGTCCTGCCGCGGTCTATGCGATCCGCAAATGGGACGAATGGCTGCGTAAATACGCACCTCCCGGTGCCGCGTCTTATGACTTTTACCAGTCGCTGCCAGCTCTGGCGCAGGGCAATGTTGCCCAGCAGATCTTCTGGTACACCGCCTTTACCGCCGATATGGTAAAGCCAAAGTCCGAAGGCAACAACACCGTGGATGACGCCGGTGCACCGCTGTGGCGGATGGCGCCCAGCCCGCATGGTCCCTACTGGGAAGAAGGCCAGAAGGTTGGCTATCAGGACGTTGGCTCCTGGACCTTCCTCAAGTCCACGCCTCTGGAGCGTTCGCAAGCGGCCTGGCTCTATGCCCAGTTTGTGGTCTCCAAAACTGTCGACGTGAAAAAGTCCCACGTGGGTCTGACCTTCATTCGTGACAGCTCGGTCAACCACGAAAGCTTCTCGGAGCGCGCAGCGAACCTTGGTGGTCTGGTAGAATTCTACCGCTCGCCGGATCGTGTGGCCTGGTCGCCAACCGGTGTGAACGTGCCTGACTATCCAAAGCTGGCCCAGATCTGGTGGCAGCAGATTGGTGACGTGAACTCGGGTGCCTTTACCCCACAGGAAGCGATGAACCGTCTGGCCGAAGAAATGGACATCACCATGGCCCGGATGCAGCGTGCAGATGAGCAGGCTGAGATCTATGGCGGCTGCGGCCCGCGTCTGAACGAGGAAAAAGACGCCGAGTGGTGGTATGCCAATGGCGGCGCCAAGCCACCGCTGGAGAACGAGAAACCTGCAGGTCAGACCGTCAACTATGACGAGCTGGTCGCCCGCTGGGCCTCGCAGTAACCCCTCCTCCCCGTCGGGCCTGATCCCTCTTGGTGTCTGGCCCGACACCTGCCCCGAGATAGTGCAACAGCAGTGTTTCGGGGCTCTTTCTCCCCTACGGAACTACAGACCTGAGGCCCGGCAACACGCGAATAAAAAGCATGTGGTGCGGGCCCAGTTGCCGGAAAGTCAAATAACGATGGCACTTGAATTAAGAAACGTGACCAAGCGCGTCGGCGCGATAGAGCATATCAAGGACACCTCCCTGGTGCTGGAACCCGGTCACTTTAACGTCCTTTTGGGCGCCACCGGGTCGGGCAAGACCTCATTGATCAAACTGATGGCGGGGCTGGACCCCATGGCCAGCGGGCAGGTGCTGATGGAGGGCGAGGATGTCTCGCGGCTCAGCACTCAGAAGCGCAATATCAGTCTGGTGCACCAGTTTTTCATCAACTACCCCCATATGACGGTCTACGAGAACATCGCCTCGCCGCTAAAAGTGGCTCGGATGGCGAAGTCCGAGATCGAAGATCGCGTCGCCGAGGCGGCAGAGATCCTGCAGCTGAAACCCATGTTGCACCGTCGCCCGCATGAGCTCTCTGGTGGCCAGCAGCAACGCTGTGCCCTTGCCCGCGCCATCGCCAAAGAAAGCCGCGCTGTCTTTCTGGACGAGCCGCTTGCCAACCTGGACTACAAGCTGCGCGAAGAGCTGCGCGACCAGCTGCCCGAGCTGTTTGCCGGACGGGGCGCCGTGGTGGTCTATGCCACATCAGAGCCCGAAGAAGCCCTGCTGCTGGGCGGCAAAACCGCCTTGATGCGCGACGGGCGTGTGACCCAGTTTGGCCCAACCGCCGAAATCTACCGCGACCCCGGCAATCTGGATGCGGCGCGGGTGTTCTCGGACCCGCCAATCAACACTGCAACCGTGACCAAACAGGGCAGCACCGCCCGCATGAGCGCCACTGTGCAGTGGCAGCTGGATGGTGCCGCTGCTGGTCTGAGCGATGGAACCTATGCCATCGCCATCCGTCCCTATCACGTCCTGCCCAGAGCCAGCGACAAGGCCTCCGTGCGCCTTGATGGCCGGGTGCAGGTCACAGAGCTTTCCGGCTCTGAAAGTTCTGCGCATTTCGACCTTGGTCTGGAGGGCACCGCAGGCGGCGAGCAGCATGCCAACTGGGTATCTCTGTCAGCCGGGGTTCACCCCTACGAGATTGGTGAGATGCATGATTTCTACATGGACCCTTCGGCGTGCTACTTCTTTGCACCCGACGGCTCCCGCGCAGCCTGAGGCAGATATGGCAAAAATTACACTCTCCAAGCTGCGGCACAGCTATTACCCCAATCCCAAATCCCCGTCAGACTATGCGCTGAAGGAGATTGATCTGGACTGGAGCGATGGCGGCGCCTATGCGCTGCTCGGCCCCTCTGGCTGTGGTAAATCCACCCTGTTGAATATAATCTCGGGGCTGCTTGTGCCCTCTGAGGGCCAGATCCTGTTTGACGGTCAAGACGTCACCGCCCTGCCGCCGGATCAGCGCAATATTGCGCAGGTGTTTCAGTTCCCGGTGATCTACGACACTATGACGGTCTACGACAATCTGGCCTTCCCGCTGCGCAATCGCGGCCGCGATGAAGACACTGTTCGCGCCCGCGTCATGGACATCGCCGAGATGCTCGAAGTCACCGAGATGCTGGGCCAGAAGGCCGCAGGCCTCACGCCCGACAACAAGCAAAAGATCTCGATGGGGCGCGGATTGGTGCGCGAAGACGTCAATGTGGTGATGTTCGATGAGCCGCTGACGGTGATTGATCCGCATCTGAAATGGAAGCTGCGCTCAAAACTGAAAGAGCTGCACCAGCGCGTCAAAGCCACCATGATCTACGTCACCCACGACCAGACAGAGGCGCTGACCTTTGCCGATCAGGTGGTGGTGATGCAAGACGGAGAAGTGGTGCAGATCGGCACCCCCGTTGAGCTGTTCGAACGCCCGGCGCATACGTTTGTCGGCCACTTCATCGGCTCCCCCGGGATGAACATTCTGCCCTGCACTCTGCAGGACGGCTCTGCCCGGTTTGGCGACCTCGCCATCGCCCTCGAAGGGCCCATTCGGGGCGATGCCCAGGGCCAAATCGCGGGCAAAACCGAGATCGGCATCCGCCCCGAATTTGTCTCGCTTGCGGACAGCGGCCTGGCGGCGACCGTCACCAAAGTCTCTGATGTGGGGCGTCATACCGTGGTGGAATGCCATGCCAATGGCAGCCGCATCAATGCCGTGGTTGAAGGCGCCGGCTCTGAAACCACGCCTGAAAAAGGGGCTTCGGTTCATCTTGATTTCCGTCGGGATCAAACCCGGCTTTATGTGGACGGCTGGCTGGCCAGCGATCCTGAAACGGCTGTGGAGGCGGTGCAATGAAAACCGAAAACCAAAAAGCCTGGTTCTTTGTGCTGCCGGTTCTGATCCTGGTGGCCTTTAACGCGCTGATCCCGATGATGACCGTCGTGAACTACTCGGTTCAGGAAACCTTTGGCGACAATGTGTTTTTCTGGCAGGGCCTCGACTGGTTCGAGCAGATCCTGCGTTCAGAGCGCTTTCATGCCGCCCTTGGACGTCAGTTCCTCTTTACCTTTTTGATCCTGATCATCGAGGTGCCGCTGGGCATTGCCATTGCGCTGTCGATGCCGCGCAAGGGGTTCTGGGTGCCGGTTTGCCTCGTCACTATGGCGCTGCCCATGCTGATCCCCTGGAACGTTGTCGGGGCGATGTGGAACATCTTTACCCTGCCTGACATTGGCCTGCTGGGCTATTTCCTCAACCATGTGCTGGGCATCTCTTATGACATGACGCAGAACCCCTTTGCGGCCTGGGTCACCATCATCACCATGGATGTGTGGCACTGGACCTCACTGGTGGTGCTGCTGGCCTATGCGGGTCTCGTGTCGATCCCCGACGCCTATTATCAGGCAGCGAAAATCGACGGTGCCTCTAATTGGGCGGTGTTCCGGTTCATTCAGTTGCCAAAGATGAAAACCGTGCTGACCATCGCCATCCTGTTGCGATTTATGGACAGTTTCAACATCTACACCGAGCCCTTTGTGCTCACCGGGGGGGGGCCTGGCAACTCGACAACCCTGCTGTCGATTGATCTGGTCAAGATCGCTCTGGGTCAGTTCGACCTTGGTCCCGCCGCAGCTATGTCGCTCATCTACTTTGCAATCACGCTTTTGGTCTCCTGGCTGTTTTACACGCTGATGACCAAAGACGACCTGAATTAAGGAGGGGTTTGCCATGCAAAAACGATCCATCGTCCCCGTGGTCTATATCCTGTTCCTGATGCTGCCAATCTACTGGCTGGTGGCCATGAGTTTTAAGACCACAAACGAGATCCTCTCGGGGTTCTCGCTGTTCCCGCAGACCTTTACGCTTGAGAACTATGTCACCATCTTCACCGATCCGACCTGGTACTGGGGCTATATCAACTCGATCCTCTACGTGAGCATCAACACGGTGATCTCGGTCGCGGTGGCGCTGCCGGCCGCCTATGCCTTCTCGCGCTATCGTTTCTTAGGCGACAAGCAGCTGTTCTTCTGGCTGCTGACCAACCGGATGGCGCCGGCTGCGGTCTTTGCCCTGCCGTTCTTTCAGCTCTATTCGGCTGTGGGGATCTTTGACACCCATCTGGCGGTGGCCCTGGCCCATTGCCTGTTCAACATTCCCCTCGCCGTCTGGATCCTTGAGGGCTTTATGGGCGGCATTCCAAAAGAGCTGGATGAGACCGCCTTTGTCGACGGCTATTCCTTCCCGCGCTTCTTTGGCACCATCTTTATCCCGTCAATCAAAGCGGGCGTCGGCGTTGCCGCCTTCTTTTGCTTTATGTTCTCCTGGGTCGAGCTGCTTTTGGCCAAGACCCTGACGGCCGTAGCCGCAAAACCCATCGCCGCCACCATGACCAAAACCGCATCCAGCGCGGGCTATGAGCTGGGTCTGCTGGCCGCAGCGGGTACATTGACAATCATTCCGGGCGCCATCGTCATCTGGTTCGTCCGAAACTATATCGCAAAAGGTTTTGCGATGGGGAGAGTGTAATGCTGACCTGGATGGCCTGGACCTGGCCCACAGCACTGGTCTTTATCGGTATTTTCTCCGCCATTGGCGTTCTTATCGCCCTGGAAATCCGCACTCCCGGGGGCAACACGCGGCGCGGCGTGCTTGGCCTCACCACCACGCGCGGAGACCGGCTTTTCATCACCCTGCTGGGCACCAGCTATATCTTTCTTGCCTGGCTGGGGCTGGTTGGCATGCCGCTTTGGTGGCCTTTGGGGCTGGCTTTTATCTGGGGGGTTTTCACCTTCTGGAAGGTCTGAAACGGTCTTTGCCCCCCGGCTCACGCGCGGGTCAAGGGGGCCAGAGGCCCCGCGCCAGCGGCCTGCCCTTGACGCGCAAACCTTGATAAAATTGCAAAAGGCCTGAATGGCAGACCTGCCCATTCAGGCCCTCTCAGCCAAAACCTCTACAATTGCCCCATCCGCCCTGCTGGGGTTGCGCGTCGCCTCTCAACAGGCTGATTAGAGCGCGCGGAAGCGCACAATTTGGCAGCGCCCAGCCCTGCGCCGCACATCTGCTAAAGAAATAGTTTCAATACCACTGCCCTTCGACTAGCATCACGCAAAGACCAAAATGGACCGGACACCAGACCCTATGCGAAAAAAACAGGACAATTCGCTGCTGACCGAGGTCGAGCTTGAATTTATGACCGTCGTCTGGGCAACCGGTGGCGGCACCGTCCGCGATATTCTGGCCGTGCTGAACAAGGCTCAGGAACGCGCCTATACCTCGGTTGCCACCGTATTGAAGATCATGGAACAAAAGGGATTTTTGACCAGCGAGAGGGCAGACCGCTCGCTGATCTACCGCCCCGCCATTCCCAAAACAGAGTATCAAAAAACCTCTCTGAAAAACCTTTCGAGCAAGCTTTTCAACGGAGCACCTGCGGCCCTGGTCGCGCGCCTTGTTGAGGATGAGGAAGTTACCGACGACATGCTCGTTGAGATGCGGGCTCTGCTGAACGAAAGGTTGGGGGACAATGAAAACTGACGCGCTGATCAATGGTTATCTGGATCTGAATCTTCTGGTGCTCGCGGGCACCCTGCTTTGGCTTTTGGCGCGAAAAATCCTGTCCCATACCCGACTTGCCCATGCCTTTCAGGCCCAGTTGCGCCTGATGAATGCGCTCACGCTGCTGCTGGCGCTTTCGCCGTTTTTGATGTTTGCCTTTACCCGCCTCGTAATGGCGCATCCGCCCAATATTTCTGACCTGCTGGTGGCGCAGTTCCTGCAGGGCCACGTCAGCATGAGCGCCTCCAGTTTCGAGAGCCTCATAGGGCTGCGCGAGGACACGGTGCGGGTGCTCACCTCGCAGCAACTGCTCTGGACCCGCGTTCTCGCCGCAGCGATCGCCCTCGGAGGGCTGATCTGTGCCGGGCATATTGCCCTGTCGGTTTTGCGCCTGCGGGGCGCGCTCAGCCGGGCCTTTTCATGGAAAAACATCGGCGGCACCCGGATCCTGGTCTCGGATGAAACCCCCGTTGCCTTCTCCACCCGTGGCCTGACCAATCGCTACGTGGTTCTGCCAACAGCCCTTTTGGGCAACCCAAAGGACCTTCGCCTGACCCTGGCGCATGAGCTGCAGCATTTTCGCCAGCGAGATATCGAATGCGAATTCCTGCTGGAAATACTGCGCCCGCTGTTATTCTGGAACCCGGCCTTTTACCTGTGGCGCCGTGAAGTCCGTCATCTGCGCGAATTTGCCTGCGATCAGGCCCTGATGGCGCGCGCCGGGCTGAACATCCGGGCCTATTGCGAATGCCTGATCCGCGCCTGCAGCCTGGCCGCCCAGGAGCGGGTCTTCTTTACCCGCCGCAGCCCCACAGTGGCGCTGGTGGACCGCCGCGAAACCCGGCGCAACTCGACCCTGCAGCAACGTATCATTGCGGTGACAGCGCAGGCGCCACATGGCGAAACCGGCATCGGCTGGGCCCTGATCTCGGGGCTGATGATTGCTTCGGTTCTGGCCACGGCCATGTTGATGCAGCGTCCCGGTGACTGGAGCCATGACAGGCTGATGCTTTCAACCATCGTCAACCTCGAACGCATGGCCTCACGCAATGCCACCCCGGCCATTGGTGCGCAGGCAACTGCCAATGCCATTTTGCAGGGCAGCTTCATGCCCGCCGCATCGCGCTAGCCCTCCCCCTGCTTGATCCGCCTTTCGCTTTGCTCTAGGCCTCGCAGCCCCTCCAAAAAATTTCAACTTTGGATCCCATTTTCCCTTTATAGTGCTCCACAGCTTTCCCCGCCGCCGAAACCGCGTTAATGAGGGTACAGGAGGAGCCCCTTATGAAGTTGAATTCCGTCGATATATCAAAGACCGCATCGGCGTCATCCATCGTCTTTGAGGCCCTGCGCAAAGCGATTATTGAAGGCGATGTGAAAGAGGGAGAGCCCCTGCGCCAGGACGAAATTGCCCGGCAGTTCAACACCAGCCGTATTCCAGTCCGCGAGGCAATCTCACGACTTGAAGAGCAGGGTCTGGTCAAGACGCAACGCTACAAGGGTGCCGTTGTGTCGGGGTTATCTGCTGATGAGGCCGAAGAGATCTTTGACTTTCGCGCTCTTATCGAGCCCGAGGTAATCCGTCGTGCCGTTCCGTTGATGTCGCCAGAGACGCTGGAAACAGCGCGCCGCTCCTGGGCCGCCTTTTCCGCCTCCGCAAACCCGATGAGCTGGGGTGATCTGAACCGCGACTTCCATTCGACCCTCTATCGCGCCAGTGGGTTGCAGTATCATCTTGATGTGATCGACAACGCGATGGACCGGGTTGACCGCTATCTGCGTGCCCAGCTGGTTTTGTCGAACGGCATGCAGCGGGCCAATGCAGAGCATATCGCCATTTGGGAAGCCTGCGTTGACGGCAACGCCACACACGCAGCAGAGCTGACCCGCATGCATATTTCCGGCGCCCGTGAATCTTTGATCCAGAACATCAACAGTCTGCGCTAGCCGAGCTGGTCGCAGGGCTTCGAGCCTGTACCTTCCTTTCGTTAACTTGGGCCTTTCGTTAACTTGGGTTCGTGCAATCAAGGCAGAAGCCACGACGATCCTTCGCAGCATGCTTTCAGAGATCAGGCTCAGCCTGAGCAGCCCCAAACTGCCCCTACTGCTTCAAAACGACAAATCCGCCCTAGATGGCGGCTGTTGTATGATGTTGTTATGGTGGTGTTTGGTTTGGTTGCGGGAGTAGGATTTGAACCTACGACCTTCAGGTTATGAGCCTGACGAGCTACCGGGCTGCTCCATCCCGCGACACTTTTTGGGCTACGGCGCGGAGCGCTAGTTGAGCCCGGTTTGTCCTATCGCCTATTGGGCTAGTTTAGGACGTTTGCAACACATCCGGTATGAGATGCTGCGTGTCTCCCTTCAGGGATATTTTTCTGAAGGGATATGTAATTTGTAATCGTTATGAGTTTTTGGATTTTACTAAGTTTGGCAGTGACCTACTCTCCCACGACTTAAGCCGCAGTACCATTGGCGCTAAGGCACTTAACTTCCGGGTTCGGGATGGGACCGGGTGTTTTGCTCTCGCTATCGCCACCAAACTGAGAAAAATCCAACTCCGATGTGCTTGCAGAGCAAGCGCATTGTGCGGCAGGCAGGGTATTTGCTATGCAAATACCCGTTGCCGCACATCAGTTACGTCACCTTAGGTTTCGCAACTGAACATCGGGAGAAACAATCAATATGTCGTCTTTGTCATGTGGTGCTTTTTGGTCTTGAGGCTGTCTATTACTAGATCAGATCAAGCCTATCGGGCGATTAGTACCAGTCAACTGAACGTGTTACCACGCTTACATCTCTGGCCTATTGACGAGGTGGTCTACCTCGGCCCTCAGGGATACCTTGTTTTGAGGGGGGCTTCCCGCTTAGATGCCTTCAGCGGTTATCCTGTCCGAACATAGCTACCCAGCACTGCCGTTGGCACGACAACTGGTCCACCAGTGGTTCGTTCACCCCGGTCCTCTCGTACTAGGGGCAACTCCTCTCAAGTATCCTACACCCACGGCAGATAGGGACCGAACTGTCTCACGACGTTCTAAACCCAGCTCACGTACCTCTTTAAACGGCGAACAGCCGTACCCTTGGGACCTGCTCCAGCCCCAGGATGAGATGAGCCGACATCGAGGTGCCAAACACTGCCGTCGATATGGACTCTTGGGCAGTATCAGCCTGTTATCCCCGGCGTACCTTTTATCCGTTGAGCGATGGCCCTTCCACTCGGGACCACCGGATCACTATGGCCGACTTTCGTCTCTGCTCGACTTGTCAGTCTCGCAGTCAGGCTGGCTTTTGCCATTGCACTCAACGAGCGATTTCCGACCGCTCTGAGCCAACCTTCGCGCGCCTCCGTTACGCTTTAGGAGGCGACCGCCCCAGTCAAACTACCCGCCACGCAGGGTCCCGGATCCAGATAATGGACCGCGGTTAGATATCAAGAGTGCGAAGGGTGGTATCTCAAGGGAGACTCCACCGAGACTAGCGTCTCGGCTTCAATGTCTACCACCTATCCTGCACGTCACAATCCTGATACCAGTGCGAAGCTGTAGTAAAGGTGCACGGGGTCTTTCCGTCTAACCGCGGGAAGCCTGCATCTTGACAGGCAATTCAATTTCGCTGAGTCGATGTTGGAGACAGCGGGGAAGTCGTTACGCCATTCGTGCAGGTCGGAACTTACCCGACAAGGAATTTCGCTACCTTAGGACCGTTATAGTTACGGCCGCCGTTTACCTGGGCTTCAATTCAGAGCTCTCACCCCTCCTTTTAACCTTCAGGCACCGGGCAGGCGTCAGACCCTATACGTCGTCTTACGACTTCGCAGAGCCCTGTGTTTTTAATAAACAGTCGCCACCCCCTGGTTTGTGCCCCCAGCTTCCACTTGCGTAGAAACCGGGCCTCCTTCTCGCGAACTTACGGAGGTATTTTGCCGAGTTCCTTCAACATCGTTCTCTCAAGCGCCTTGGTATTCTCTACCTGTCCACCTGTGTCGGTTTAGGGTACGATCTTATAGAGGGGCTATTTCCAGGAACCTCTCAGCAGCCCATTCAATCCAATAAGGATGAACTACCTTCGAGATCCGTCACCACCTCATGGCCCAGGAATATTAACCTGGTTCCCATCGACTACGCCTTTCGGCCTCGCCTTAGGGGTCGGCTTACCCTGCTCAGATTAGCTTTAAGCAGGAACCCTTGGACTTTCGGCGAGAGTGTCTCTCACACTCTTTGTCGCTACTCATGTCATCATTCTCGCTAGTGATCTCTCCACCGGATGGCTCACGCCCCGGCTTCATCGAAAGCTCCGTGTCTCCAATCCTACCGAAGTAGGTAAGGAGACATGGAACTATGTCACACTACGCTCTGCTACCATGCACTATGTGCATCCTCAGCTTCGGCTCATGGCTTGAGCCCCGTTACATCTTCGCCGCAGGACGTCTTAATTAGACCAGTGAGCTGTTACGCTATCTTTAAAAGATGGCTGCTTCTAAGCCAACTTCCTGGTTGTTTTGGACATCCCACCTGCTTTCCCACTTAGCCATGAATTAGGGGCCTTAGCTGGAGGTCAGGGTTGTTTCCCTCTCCACTACGGACGTTAGCATCCGCAGTGTGTCTGCCGTCTAGTACTCCCGGGTATTCGGAGTTTGGTTAGGATCAGTAAGACGGTGAGTCCCCATTACCCATCCAGTGCTCTACCCCCCGGGGTATTCGGACGACGCTCTACCTAAATAGATTTCGCAGAGAACCAGCTATCTCCGAGTTTGATTGGCCTTTCACCCCTAGGCACAGCTCATCCCGATCTTTTTCAACAGATGTGGGTTCGGTCCTCCAGTGCATGTTACTGCACCTTCAACCTGGCCATGCCTAGATCACTCGGTTTCGGGTCTGATCCCACGAACTCATGCGCCCTATTAAGACTCGCTTTCGCTGCGCCTACACCTAACGGTTTAAGCTTGCTCGTGAGACCAAGTCGATGACCCATTATACAAAAGGTACGCTGTCAGGCCGCAAGGGCCCTCCAACTGATTGTAGGCGTTCGGTTTCAGGTACTGTTTCACTCCCCTCGTCGGGGTGCTTTTCACCTTTCCCTCACGGTACTGGTTCACTATCGGTCAGTAAGGAGTACTTAGCCTTCGAAGGTGGTCCTCCGATCTTCAGACAGAATTTCACGTGTTCCGCCCTACTTAATACGTCCCATCATGCTTCGAATACGGGGCTATCACCCGCTATGGCCATGCTTCCCAACATGTTCTTCTCACACTCAAGGCTCGGCTGGTCCCCGTTCGCTCGCCGCTACTAGGGGAGTATCATATTGATTTCCTTTCCTCCGGGTACTTAGATGTTTCAGTTCCCCGGGTTTGCTCTTATAAACCTATGTATTCAGTCTATAAGTACCTGGTTCAGCAAGATATAAGCAGCCGTCCAACACCCGAAGGCGCCGTAAGGCTATTATATCAAACTGTCAGGTGGGTTGCCCCATTCAGAAATCCATGGATCAAAGCTTATTCTCAGCTCCCCATGGCTTATCGCAGAGTATCACGTCTTTCATCGCCTCTTACTGCCAAGGCATTCACCAAACGCCCTTCTCGCGCTTGATCTGATCCAGAAATAGATAGCCTTTATAATGTCCTACCGCTTCGCTACTTGAGGACTTTAGTAAGTCAACAAACGGCGAAGGCCAGAACAAAAAAGAACCATCGGGACATCGGAAGCTGGTAAGAAACCGATGCCACAATCTCTAGACCAAAAAGTTACTTTCCCGCATCTATGACGTTATGCGTCTTACTACTAACGGTGTGATGTCGGTCGCACCCCCTTCGCAAAACATACGCCATAAATACAATTGGTTCCAAATCCGTGCGGAGATGGAACCGGGTTAGTGTACTTGACTTGGACAACTCTGTCGTTTCAGTCTGGCATACCCTGGGACGTCCGAGGAAACAGACGTATTCCAAAGCTCGCTTCACATGATTTCTGTCCAATCGCCTGACGGCAACTAAAGGACACCCGAAGGCCATGATCAGCACCAATCTGAGATCATCCCCTCACTCGGGGCGATCAACAGGTTGTTGATTGTTTCTCTCTTAACGATGTCAATTCGTCCAATTGGACGGTTAAGAACTGCGCACAGTGCTTAACGGTCAAATCGAGTAATGGTGGAGCCTAGGAGGATCGAACTCCTGACCTCCTGAATGCAAATCAGGCGCTCTCCCAGCTGAGCTAAGGCCCCATCTTAATCCCGAAGGATGAGTGGTGGGTCGAGGAGGACTTGAACCTCCGACCTCACGCTTATCAGGCGTGCGCTCTAACCACCTGAGCTACCGACCCAGTTGATTTTGCTCTCGCAAAATCGACGTTGCACAAACAGGCTATTGCAAAGCAATGCCCGAGTTGTGCCAGTTGCTAATGCAACCACCACGGAACCGGTAGGCTCACGTGTTTGTCTGAAGAGATATGAGGACGGCTCGGTCCAAAGGAACATCTTGCGATGCTCCGATGTTGATGCGTTTTGATTACGCATCATTGCTAAGTGTTCCACGAGTATGAACAAGTTCATGCTGACTAGGAACATCCTTAGAAAGGAGGTGATCCAGCCGCAGGTTCCCCTACGGCTACCTTGTTACGACTTCACCCCAGTCGCTGAACCCACCGTGGTCCGCTGCCCCCTCCGAAAAGGTTGGCGCACGGCCTTCGGGTAGATCCAACTCCCATGGTGTGACGGGCGGTGTGTACAAGGCCCGGGAACGTATTCACCGCGTCATGCTGTTACGCGATTACTAGCGATTCCGACTTCATGGGGTCGAGTTGCAGACCCCAATCCGAACTGAGACATCTTTTGGAGATTAACTCACTGTAGATGCCATTGTAGCACGTGTGTAGCCCAACCCGTAAGGGCCATGAGGACTTGACGTCATCTACACCTTCCTCCCGCTTATCACGGGCAGTTTCCCTAGAGTGCCCAGCCGAACTGCTGGCAACTAAGGATGTAGGTTGCGCTCGTTGCCGGACTTAACCGAACATCTCACGACACGAGCTGACGACAGCCATGCAGCACCTGTCACTTGGTCTCTTGCGAGAAAACCAGATCTCTCTGGCGGTCCAAGGATGTCAAGGGTTGGTAAGGTTCTGCGCGTTGCTTCGAATTAAACCACATGCTCCACCGCTTGTGCGGGCCCCCGTCAATTCCTTTGAGTTTTAATCTTGCGACCGTACTCCCCAGGCGGAATGCTTAATCCGTTAGGTGTGACACCAACAAGCATGCTTGCTGACGTCTGGCATTCATCGTTTACGGTGTGGACTACCAGGGTATCTAATCCTGTTTGCTCCCCACACTTTCGCACCTCAGCGTCAGTATCGAGCCAGTAAGCCGCCTTCGCCACTGGTGTTCCTCCGAATATCTACGAATTTCACCTCTACACTCGGAATTCCACTTACCTCTCTCGAACTCAAGACCAGGAGTTTATAAGGCAGTTCCAGGGTTGAGCCCTGGGATTTCACCCTATACTTTCTGATCCGCCTACGTGCGCTTTACGCCCAGTAATTCCGAACAACGCTAACCCCCTCCGTATTACCGCGGCTGCTGGCACGGAGTTAGCCGGGGTTTCTTTACCAGATACTGTCATTATCATCTCTGGCGAAAGAGCTTTACGACCCTAAGGCCTTCATCACTCACGCGGCATGGCTGGATCAGGCTTGCGCCCATTGTCCAAGATTCCCCACTGCTGCCTCCCGTAGGAGTCTGGGCCGTGTCTCAGTCCCAGTGTTGCTGATCATCCTCTAAAACCAGCTATAGATCGTAGACTTGGTAGGCCATTACCCCACCAACTATCTAATCTAACGCGGGCCGATCCTTCTCCGATAAATCTTTCCCCCGAAGGGCGTATAAGGTATTACTCTCAGTTTCCCGAGGCTATTCCTTAGAAAAGGGTACGTTCCCACGCGTTACTAACCCGTCCGCCGCTCGCTTCTAATCCGAAGACCAAAAGTGCGCTCGACTTGCATGTGTTAAGCCTGCCGCCAGCGTTCGTTCTGAGCCAGGATCAAACTCTCAAGTTGAAAGCATCTTGCGATGCTGTCCTTGACGTTCGAACCTCTGCACATCTCCAATACTCAGGGTCACCTTTGGGGGCAGACCCATATGTTCACCCGGCTAAGGATTGAACACGCATTGGAAGTCATCTGTTTGATTGTGCTTCAGGTTATCCAAAGATAACAAGAAACCACTCAAACAGTGAAGCTGACACTCTATCATCGCGCTACCGCATCACCACAAGGGCTAAACAGCAGAACTAAGAGCGTTGATATACAGACGTTGATCCATCGAAATGAACCAAACCGCCCACATATCTCTTCAGTTACTATCAATTTCAAAGAGCAACAATCAGAAGGCCAAAACAAGACCGATGCGCCAATCTCTCAGCGCGCCCGCCTCAACAAACCTTCCAAATGCCCCAGTCTCTCCTGAGCGTCTCAGCTGTCTCTCCAACCTGTCCCGACCGTCTCTCCGGCCCGTCCGAAGCGTCCCAGCCTCCCCCCAACTGCGTATCGTCGCTGCCGGTAGAGGGGGTTCTAGTGTTAACTCAACAAAGCCGCAAGGCATAAATCACCTTTTCCAAAACTTTCCGCAAAGAAACCGTTACAACTTCATAAAATCAAGGACTTATACAATAATTCCCTTCAAATTCATGACCAAAAACAAAGCCCAAAGCGTCTTCTGCGGGCCATAATACAGGCCCCATTTTGACATTTCAAACTTACCCACAGAGTTACCCACAAAATCACATCCGAATCTGATGACCCGGATGCTGTTCTCATGAGGGCGCACGGGTTTTGCACCGAAATCTTTACGCCAGCCCCCTGCAAACGGGGCGGATAGGTTGCGACGCTCAGCCCTCCAGAGCATTGAGCCCGTCTACAAGCTGATCCCCCATGCCCGAATTTTCCATATGTATGCGCAAACGCTGGTTATAGCCGTCAGGCGTGTTCAGGGCCTCTATCAGATCTTGCGCCCCTGTCTCACTCAGACTTGAGGAAATCAGCATACGCAAGAAAGCCTCGCCCTGTGCCGGGTCAGAAACACGGGCTCCAAGCCAGCTGGCGGCATCAGCTGTTAGACGTGCTATGGGCGACAAGACAGCCTGCGCGCAGAGATAGGCCTCAAGTTCTTGCGCGTTGCGCAGGAAAAACACCCTGTTGCGCGGCGCAAACAGGGCGTTCAACAACTCAGCGCGCCCCAGCGCCATAATGGCAGAGTCGCCCTGGGCAATGCCGGGAAACGGTATCATCACCGCCTCTGCGCGCGCCGGGACAACAAGGGCTGCGATCTGCTCAAGGTCAGCCCCGGCCATAAACGACA
The DNA here is from genome assembly GCA_965641885.1 of Phaeobacter sp. SH40. Lineage (GTDB taxonomy): Bacteria > Pseudomonadota > Alphaproteobacteria > Rhodobacterales > Rhodobacteraceae > Pseudophaeobacter. The sequence continues at coordinate 3,523,840 of OZ282574.1, forward strand.
CCACCTGCTGCCCGGCCCGGAAAGTGAGCCTGCCGAGGATCTCAGGCGCAGCCTCCAGCATCAGCCCGAGAAAGACCACCTGGCTCTGATCCAGGATCTCCTGCAGCTCTGCCACCCGAACCTCAGAAATTTCCGCCGCCAACTGGGCTGAGCGCGCCTGGGAGCGGGCACTGACAAGGATCTCATGCTCCCTCCCCGCAAGCCCCCGCACAACGGCCGCTGCAATGGTGCCAGTCCCAATGAACCCCAGTCGCATCTTATATACCCCTCACATTATATGTCTTTCATCAGGCGCAGCGCGTCATAGATCGCAGCATGCGTGTTGCGGGCTGCAACCGCGTCCCCGATGCGAAACAGCTGAAAGCTGCCGTCCGGATAAGAGATCAGTTGCTGAGTCCGCCCCTCAATGAGGGCCTGCTGATCCACTTCGCCACGGTTTGACGCCAACTCTTTCAGGTCAAAATACAAATCATCCAGCGGCAGGGTGCCGTAGTTCACCACCACCTGATCATACTGCGCCTCTGAGGTATGCGCACTGTAGTCGGTGCCGATTGTGGCCCTCAGCCGATTGCCATCAGGCATGACCGAAAGCAGGCGTCGCGCAACGGTGAAACTCACATCCTTCTCCTGCAGCGCCCGCATATAGGGCACCAGATTCATCGCCATGATATCGGAGGCAAAGGTGCGGTCCGGCGTCATCACCTCGACACGGGCTCCGGCATTGGCTGCGACTTCTGCGGCCATCACACCGGGGTGGTCGCCGCTTTCGTCATAGATCAGCACGTTGGAGCCGGGTTTTACGTCGCCGGAAATGATATCCCAGCTGGTAACGACATTGGCGGCCTCTTCTGAGGTTTCATGCAGCATTGTATTGGGCAGCCCGCCAGTGGCGACAATCACCACATCGGGATTGAGCGCGGTAACATCCGCAGCCTCGGCCCAGGTGTTAAAACGGAACTCAACATCACGGGCGGCGCATTGGGCCATGCGCCAGTCGATGATCGAGATCATTTCGGCCCGGCGCGGGTTTTGAACTGTGAGGCGGATCTGGCCGCCGGGATCTGCAGCCGCTTCAAACACCGTCACATCATGACCGCGCTCAGCCGCGACCCGGGCCGCCTCAAGGCCGCCGGGGCCCGCGCCAATCACCACCACCTTCTTTTTTACATCTGCAGGCGGGATATCATGGGGCATCGTCACCTCACGTCCAGTGGCCGCGTTGTGAATGCACAGGGCCTCACCGGCCTGATAGATGCGGTCCAGACAATAGGTGGCGCCAACGCAGGGGCGAATGTCATCTTCGCGCCCCTCGATAATTTTGCGCACCACATGCGGGTCCGCCATATGGGCGCGGGTCATGCCCACCATATCCAGCAGCCCGGCCGAGACCGCATGGCGTGCGGTCGCCACATCGGGAATTTTTGAGGCATGGAACACTGGCATGCCGGTGGCTGCGCGCACCGAGCCGGCAAAATCCAGATGCGGCGCGCCCTTCATCCCCTGCACCGGGATCATATCGGTCATCGCCGGGTCGGTATGAATACGGCCGCGATTGACATTGAGATAGTCAATCTGGCCGGTTTCTTTCAGGATCCGGGCAATCTCTACGCCCATCTCAGGGGTGATGCCGCCCGCATGCGCCTCATCCGGGGCAAAGCGCACGCCAAGCACAAAATCATCCCCCACCCTCGCACGCACAGCGGCAATAATATCGGTGGTCAGCCGCATCCGGTTTTCAAGCAGATCTTTGCCGTAAGGCCCCTCAAGGTCATTGGTCAGCGGTGAGATAAACTGATCCAGCAGGTGGCCATGGGTCATGATCTCAACCCCGTCCATGCCTCCCCCTTTCATGCGCTCAGCCGCATCGGCAAAATCAGAGATGACCCGCGCGATGTCCCAGTCCTCGGCCAGTTTGGGAAAGGCATGATGGGCCGGCTCCCGGTGGCGGGTTGAGGAAATCGCAGGCAGCCAGTCGCCTTTGTTCCAATGGGTGCGCCGCCCCAGATGGGTGAGCTGGATCATCACCGCCGCGCCGTGCTCATGCACCTGATCGGTCATATTGCGGATCCAGGGCACCACCTCGTCCTTATAGGCGAGGATATTGTTGAACACGGGCGGGCTGTTGCGCGACACCGCCGCCGAGCCTGCTGTCATGGTCAGCGCCACACCTGCCTTGGCCCGTTCGGCGTGATAGGCCGCATAGCGCTGTTTTGGCATGCCATCCTCGGGGTAGGCCGGCTCGTGGCTGGTGGTCATGATCCGATTGCGCAGAGTCAGGTGTTTCAACTGGTAGGGTTGCAGCAGCGGATCATTGGACATCGACGTGTTTTCTCCTAGGAGGGGACCTTGGGTGTGGGTCGGTATAGAGGGATTGAAGCTGAACCTGCCCAGCAAGTACAGCCCCGGTTAGAATGAGCGGCAGCTAGTACCAGGCATCTGGGGCGGCATCTTTGGCTTTGGTTATGAATTCCCGCAGCGCCTCATCGGTGCCGGGGTCAATTGCGGGGGCCTCATAGGCGGCCAGTTGCGCCTTCCAGCGGGCATTGGCGCGGGTGGCGGCATCCAGACCGCCCTTCTCGTCCCAGGTTTCCCAGGGCTGGTGGTCATCCACAGCGCTGTCCCAATAGGCCGTCTGGTAATGGCGCAGCGTGTGCTGGGTGGCAAACAAGTGCTGCCCCGGCCCGCCTTCGGCCAGAGCATCAAATCCTAATGTGTCCTCGTTGACCTCAAAGCCCTTGAGGTAAGAATGCAGCGCGCCGCACATATCCGTGTCGAGGATGAATTTCTCGTAGGACATCGACAGCAGACCATCCAAAAAACCCGCCGAATGCAGGATATAGTTTGCCCCGGACTGCACCGCCGACATCATCGACATCATCGACTGCTGCATCGCCTGGCCATCTGGCAGCTTTGAGGTTGAGAAATTGCCGGCACAGCGCAGCGGCAACTTTAATCTGCGCGCCAGCTGCCCCATCGCCAGCGAGCCTAAGGCCGGCTCAGGTGTGCCAAAAGTGGGCGAGCCAGAGCGCAGCGACATCGAGCTGATAAAAGACGCCAACACCGCCGGTGCGCCCGGGCGCACCAGTTGGGTAATCGCGCAAGACACCATGCTTTCGGCCAGACACTGCGCCAGGGATCCCGCCATCGTCAACGGAGCCACAGCCCCCCCCAACAGAAAGGGCAGATGGATCGTGCCCTGCCCCGCCGCCGCGTAAGTACGGATGCCCCTGGAGGTCACCCCGTCTATCACCAACGGCGAGGTGGTGTTAAAATTACCCATGATGACGCAGTTTTGGTCGACAAAATCGGTGCCAAACAGAATGCGGCACATCGCGATACTGTCCTCGGCGCGCTCGGGGGCGGTAATGGATCCCAGAAAGGCCCGGTCCGAATAGCGCATATGGGCGTAGACCATGTCAAGATGACGCTTGTTCACCGCCACATCCGTAGGCTCGCAAATGGTGCCACCTGAGTGATGCAGATTGGGGCTCATCTGGGCCAATTTCACGAAATTCTCAAAATCCTCAATGGTGCCGTAGCGCCGCCCGTGATCGAGATCCATCACAAAGGGCGAGCCATAAGAGGGCGCAAAGACCATGGCATCGCCGCCGATCTCGACAGAGTTGGCCGGGTTGCGCGCAACCTGCGTAAAACGCTCCGGTGCGGTTTTCAGGATCTCGCGGATCATGCCCGGGGCAAACTTAAGGCTCCAGCTGTCTTTGGTCAGATCCGTAACCTGCGCGCCTGCGTCGCGAAACAAATCCACCACTTCAGGATCGTCGCGAAATTCCACGCCAATCTCAGCCATGATCCGCTCCGCCGTTGCCTCGATCTGGCACAGGCTGTCCTCGGACAGGATGTCATAGGTCGGAATTTTGCGGGAAATATAAGGCACACGCAAATGGTCGTTCTGTCCCGGCTCGGCCGAGCGGCCCGCACCGCGACGCACCCGGCGCCCCCGCGTCTTTAGCTGTAGTTCACTCATCCTGCGACCTCCCTGAACAACCCCGCACAACACTGCACAACAGTATCTCGACATATGTGTCGACAAAATCGTCTCACCTGTCAATACCATTGCGACTTGCCTATGTCGGTGTTAGGACATCTGCATGAATATGCAGGACAGATCCCGCCCGCCAACCTCCGAGGAGGCCTGGCTCACAGCTGCCTATGACGCGCTGACCGAAAGTGGCGTGGAAGCGGTAAAAATCATGCCTCTGGCCAAAAACCTTGGGGTGTCGCGCACCAGTTTCTATTGGCATTTCAAGGATCGCGAGGCGCTTTTAGAGGCCATCATCCAACATTGGGAAGACAAAAACACCGGCAATCTGGTGGCCCGCACCCAAGCCTATGCTGGCAATGTCTTTGAGGCGATTTTTAACCTGTTCGACTGCTGGCTGGATGAGGCGCTGTTTGATTCACGACTGGATCTGGCGATCCGCAATTGGGCCCGCAACGATGCCGACCTGCAAACCCGCCTAGATCTGGCTGATGCGCGCCGCGAGACCGCTATGGCGGAGATGCTGCACCGCTTTGGCTACGCGCCGGAGACGGCTTTGGTACGGGCACGCACCATGATCTACACCCAGATCGGCTATATCTCGATGCGGATTCATGAGCAGGAAGACAGGCGCCTTGCCCTAATGCCTGACTACGTCGAGGTTTTTACCGGCCGCAAACCCGCGCAGGCCGATATTGACCGCTTCATGTCACGCCACCCGCGCGCAGTGACGGGTCAGGCAATTCCGTAAACTGGCTGTGATGCTTGCGAAAATAAGCGCGTATCTCGTCCTTCAGCAGGCGCGTCTTATTGGACTGCATGAGGTCACGATGGCTCAGCACCCAGATCGGCGCATAGTCTTGTGGCGAGATGCCAGCCAAGGGCATCAGATCGCGGTGGCTACGCGCCAGAAAGAGCGGCATCCTGACAGCCCCCATGCCCGCCCGCGCCGCCGCCACCATAGCGGTCATGTCGTCAAAGCGACCGCGCACCCGGTAATTCGGGTAGGACGCCAGGGCATGTTCTGGTGGCTTATCATAGCCGCTATAGATCACCCAGTTGAGGCGCGCATCAGGGTCGCGCGCTGCGGCTGCCGCATTCGCCTCTGTGGCGAAACAGGCGTTCCGCTGCCCGCACAAGCGATGCCCGACCAGGCTATCCCCCGGCGAGGCGCTGATCCGAAGCGCCAGATCTGCCTCGCGCCGCGCAAGATCCAGAACCTCATTTGTGGCGCGTACTGTCAGCTCGATATCCGGGTATAGCCTGCTAAATTTGGCGATGAGAGGCGCCAGATGGTACTGGATCAACAGCTGTGGCGCGGTCAGGACCAATGGCCCGGCGAGGCTTTGGTCGCGTCCCGCCAACTGGCGCATGACCTGATGTTCTTCCGCCTCCATACGGGTGGCTGCCGCTGCCAGATCCCGCGCCTCTTCTGTCGCGCGGTAGCCCTCGGGTCGGCGTTCAAAAAGCGGGCGACCAAGCATACCCTCAACGCGCTGCACCCGGCGGGCAACAGTGGTATAGGTCACCCCGAGATCCAGGGCAGCGGTGGCCAGCGAGCCACCCCGCACCAGCGCCAGGATCGTGCGCATGTCATCCCAGTAGATCTGCATACAAGCGTTTTTGCATGCTAGCCACGAAAATGCATGTGTTTTCTCACGCAGCGCTCTGCCGCATGTGTCTCCCCTCACCTAAAAGGAACAACAATGATGGTATATGCTTACGTAAACCTGATCGTCACCAACCCAGACTCCATGGTGGCCTACCGCAGCAAGGCCGGCGCCGCGCTTACAAAACATGGTGGTAAGGTCCTGAACGCTTCACCAAGCCAAACAATCATCGAAGGCACGCGAGATGCGACAGGTCTGGGAGTCATTCTGGAATTTGCGACAGAAGCAGCCGCCCATGCCTGGATCAACGACCCGGACCTGCAGGAAACCCATGCTCTGCGCCGGGGCGCCGGAACCAGCACCATCACTTTGTTAGCTTAGGCCGCAAGCTCTCCCGCCCGTCGATCGAGGGTCAAGCCCCTCGCCTCCCGTTGGGCCCAGCGCCGCGCTAAAGCGCGGCGCGAGCCGCTTTGGGAAAACCCAAAGCGGCTATCTCAGCTCAAAACTCATGTGAAAAAATTCCCCCACGCCCTTTGCCACACGCGCAACCGCGCCGCGCAAAGCGCGGCGCTACGAGAACAAACGGTCGCGGACCCCTCGGGTCCGCGACCGCTCTGTTTGGAACACTCGCCTCTTATTGCGCCGCGATGTGCGCCACCACGGCCTCAACTTTCACTGCGGCGAATTTGAACTCAGGGATTTTCCCATAGGGATCCAAAGCCGGATTGGTCAAAATATTCGCCGCTGCTTCGACATAGGCGAAGGGCACAAAAACCATGTCCTCGGCGATAGCACGATCAGCGCGGGCCATGATGATGATAGAACCCCGCCGCGTTGAAAGACGCACCATCTCGCCCGCCTCAACCCCAAGAGCGCGCAGCGTTTTGGGATGTAGCGAACAATTCGCTTCCGGCTCTACTGCATCCAGAACCAGCGAACGCCGGGTCATCGACCCCGTATGCCAGTGCTCCAGCTGCCGCCCCGTCGTCATGATCATCGGATAGTCCGCATCAGGCGCCTCATCCGGCGCAATCACCGAAGCCGGTGTGAAGCGTGCCCGGCCGTCATCGCGCGGAAAGCCATCGCCAAACACAATCGCCTGACCTGGGTCCGTTGCATGCAGCGACGGATAGGTTATGGTCTCGGTTTCCAGCCGGTCCCAGGTGATATTGTCCAGCGACTTCATGTTGAGCTTCATCTCATCAAAGACTTCGCGCACGTCCTTATAGTCCCAGGGCAGGCCAATGCACTGCGCCAACTCAACCGTGATCTTCCAGTCCTCACGCGCCTCACCCGGAGGCGACACGGCAGGGCGCACCCGCTGCACCTGACGGTTGGTATTGGACACGGTGCCATTCTTTTCATACAGCGCCGAGGCCGGCAGAATGATATCGGCATAATTCGCCGTTTCCGTCAGGAAGATATCCTGCACGATCATCAGATCCAGCTTGGCAAAAGCATCGCGGGCGTGTTCGACATCAGGGTCCGACATCGCCGGGTTCTCACCCTGAATATACATGCCCTTAATATTGCCCGCATAGGCCTGATCCACGATTTCAGTCACCGTCAGGCCCTTCTCGTTCGAAAAGTCGCCACCGCCCCAGACATCGGTAAAGGACCGGCGCACATCGTCCGAGGTCACCGACTGATAGTCAGGCAGGAACATCGGCACCAGCCCGGCATCCGACGCACCCTGCACGTTGTTTTGCCCCCGCAGCGGATGCAGACCGGCGCCAGGTTTTCCAACATTGCCGGTCATCAGCGCCAGTGAGATCAGGCAGCGCGAATTATCGGTGCCGTGGATATGTTGCGAAACCCCCATGCCCCAGAAAATCAGACCCGCGTTGGCACCTGCAAAGAGACGCGCCGTGCGGCGCAGCTGCTCGGGCGACACACCACAGATCTCGGACATCTTTTCAGGCGAGAAATCTTTCAGGTGCGCCTTCTCGGCTTCCCAGTTTTCGGTGCGCTGCGCGATGTAGTCCGCGTCATAGAGCTCTTCTTCGACAATCACATGCATGATCGCGTTCAGCATCGACACATCAGCGCCGGGACGGAACTGCAGCATCTCGGTGGCATAGCGCCGCATGCCAACGCCGCGTGGATCCATTACAATCAGCTTGCCGCCGCGTTTGGTGAACTGCTTGAAATAGGTCGCCGCCACCGGATGGTTCTCGATCGGGTTGGCCCCGATGATAATCGCCACATCCGCGTTCTCAATCTCGTTAAAGGTCGCGGTCACAGCCCCCGAGCCGACGTTTTCGATCAGCGCCGTCACCGACGAGGCATGGCACAGCCGGGTGCAGTGGTCGACGTTGTTGTGCTTGAACCCCTGGCGGATGAATTTTTGAAACAGATAAGCCTCTTCATTGGTACATTTGGCCGAGCCAAATCCCGCAACCGCGCGCGGATCCTCGTCGCGCAGCGCTTTCAGGCGGCTGCCTGCCAGCTGCATCGCCTCGTCCCAGGAGGCTTCGCGGAAATGCGTCAGCAAATCTCCAGGATCCACGTTCAGCCCCTTGGCAGGTGCGTCATCGCGGCGGATCAGCGGTTTGGTCAGGCGGTGCTCATGGTGGATATAGTCAAAACCAAAGCGGCCCTTCACACACAAACGCCCCTCGTTTGCCGGCCCATTGATGCCCTCGACATATTTGACCTTGCCCGCCTTGACCTTGAGCGAGACCTTGCAGCCCACGCCGCAAAACGGGCAGACGCTTTCAGTCTCAGAGTCAAAATCAGCGCTGTCGCCAACCTGATTGTCATCCATCACAGCCGCCGGCATCAGCGCCCCTGTGGGGCAGGCCTGCACGCATTCACCACAGGCGACACAGGATGAGCCACCCATGGGATCAGCGATGTCAAAGGTCGGATAGGCGTCATATCCACGCCCGGCCATGCCAATCACATCATTGACCTGCACTTCGCGACAGGCGCGCACGCACAGACCACAGGAAATACAGGCGTCCAGATTGACCGACATCGCCACATGGCTGTCATCCAGCAGCGGAATGCGGCCTTCTTCCACCTTGGGAAAACGCGACTCTGAAACCCCGTTCAGATCCGCCATATCCCACAGATGACTGGACTTATCATGTGCCACATCCGGTTTTGGCTGATCCGCGACCAGCAGCTCCATCACCATCTTGCGGGCATTTTCAGCGCGGGCGTTGTTGGTGGTGACAACCATGCCCGCGCTGGGTTCGCGAATGCAGGAGGCCGCCAGCGTGCGCTCGCCTTCGATCTCGACCATACAGGCGCGGCAGTTGCCGTCAGGGCGATAGCCCGGCTGCGGCTTGTGACACAGATGCGGGATTTTCAAACCCCGGCCATTGGCGACTTCCCAGATGGTGAGGCCCGCCTCGGCGATGACTTCTTCGCCATCAAGGGTAAAGGTGATTTCAGTGCTCATGGCTTACACCTCGTCCGGGAAATGTTTCATGGTCAGGCGGATCGGGTTGGGGGCTGCCTGGCCAAGACCGCAGATCGACGTGTCGACCATGGCAGCGCTTAGCTCTTCCAGCAGGCCCTGATCCCACTTTTCTTCGCTCATCAGTTTGACGGCTTTTTCGCAGCCCACCCTGCAGGGCGTGCACTGGCCGCAGCTCTCGTCTTCAAAGAACCGCAGCATATTGAGCGCCGCATCGCGGGCGGAATCCTGATCGGACAGGACCACAACAGCGGCGGAGCCAATAAAGGTGCCATGCGGTTGCAGCGTGTCAAAATCCAATGGCACATCATGCATCGTGGCGGGCAACAGCCCCGAGGACGGACCGCCCGGCTGGTAGGCCTTGAAACTGTGGCCCTCCAGCATACCACCGCAGGCCGCAATGATATCGGTAATGGTCGAGCCCGCAGGCAGTAAATACACGCCGGGGTTTTGCACCCGCCCCGACACGGAATAGCTGCGCAGACCCTTGCGGCCATTCTTTTCAACCGCGTTCAGACACTCCGGCCCTTCGCGGTTGATCTTGCAGATCCACAGCAGGGTCTCAACGTTATGCACCAGCGTGGGCCGACCAAAGATGCCCACCTGCGCCACAAAGGGCGGGCGGTGACGCGGCTCGCCCCGTTTGCCCTCAATACTCTCGATCATGGCGCTTTCTTCACCGCAAATATAGGCGCCAGCGCCGCGGCGCAGATCGATATAGCCCGGCTCAACGATGCCAGCCTCTTCGAGCGCCCTGATCTCGGTGGCGAGAATATGCAGCACCGCCGGGTATTCGTCGCGCATGTAGATAAAGGCCTTTTCGGCCTCGACCGCCCAGGCCGCCATCAGCATGCCTTCGAGAAAGAGATGCGGCGTACGTTCCAGATAGTAGCGATCCTTGAAGGTGCCCGGCTCGCCCTCATCGCCATTTACGGCGAGGTAACGCGGACCCGCATTGGCCCGCACAAAGCCCCATTTGGTGCCCGAGGGAAAACCAGCGCCGCCAAGGCCGCGCAGCCCGGCCTCTTTGATCCTGGCCTGAACCGCCTCCCAGTCGCCATTGGTGCGCAGATCCCTGAGGGTCGCATAGCCACCTGTGGCCTCATAGGCGGCAAAGCTTTCATAGGCCGGGATGTGAACATGGGTGTCATCCGCCGCAATCGCTGCCAGAACCTTTTCCGGGGTGGCGTGGTCGATGTGGTTGTGGCCGATTTCCAGCACAGGTGCTGTGTCACAGCGGCCCATGCAGGGCGCGCGCAGGATACGGACCCGGGCGCTGTCCACACCTGCCTCAAGCGCGGATTTCAACTGCTGGGCCCCGGCCATCTCGCAGGACAGGGAATCGCAGACCCGGATGGTAAGGGCGGGCGGCGGCACCTCGCCTTCGCGCACAACATCAAAGTGGGCATAAAAACTGGCGACCTCATAAATCTCGGCCTGGCCAGTGTGCAGCTCTTCTGCCAGCGCGCGCAGATGCGCAGCGCTCAGATGGCCATAGGCATCCTGAATAAGGTGCAAAAACTCGATCAGCATGTCCCGGCTGCGCGGCCGCGCGCCAAGAAGGTCAAGAACCTCGCTATGCGCCTGATAATCCAACTGACGGCCCTTGGGGGTTTTACGCCCTTTGCCTTTGCCGGATTTCCATACGCCTTTGCTATTGTCCAATGGTGCCAAGATGACCTCCGAAGTGTCGCACATGCCTTTCCAGTCGGCATGCCATCAGGAAATCGTATCGTCAAATTCAATGTGCGGAATGCACAATAACGATAGCTTATCGCACAAACGCGGCAACAACGCGACGCAGAGAGGCAACCGTGGTCAGTTCAGGTGTGCGCTGCAGGGAGGCAAGGCAGATGGGGCGCGCCTGTGAGACGGCCTCGTCCAGATTACTGGGCAAAGCCAGAGCCCGTGTGCCACTGATTTCTCCCAAGGCATCCGCCAGCGCCCGCGGCAGGATCGTCGCCACCGCCCCTTCGCGGGCCATAATCATTGCGGACATAAAGCCATTGGATTCCGACATGACATCAGGCCTGAGGTCGAGCTCGGCGAAAACCCGGTCGAGAATGCGCCGGTTCTGCATGCCCGGCTCCAGCAGGCTCAGTGGCAGCTTTGCCGCATCCTGCCAGCTGATGCTCTCGCCCTGCCCTGCCACCATGGCTTCGGGGGCAAGCAGCACATAGCTCTCTTCATAGAGGTCCATAATCGTGATCAGCCCGGGTGGCACGCTGTCCGCATAGGTCACACCCGCGTCAATCGTGCCATCAAGAAGGCGCTGCTGGATCGCCATTGAGGTGGTGACATCTATCTGGACCAGCACCCGTGGGTGGACCTCGTGCAACCGATTGACCACCTGGGCCGCAAAGGCCGTGGCCGTGGGCACCACGCCCAGGACCAAGGTGCCAGTGACCTCGCCGCGCGAGGCGGCAATCTCCTGATCCAGCGCCTTGGCATCATCCAGAATACTGCGGGCCCGGCGCACAATCATCTCTCCCTCGCCGGTGAGACCCTGGTAGCGGTTGCCCCGGCGTACGATCGACAGCCCCAGTTTCTCCTCCAGATTACGAATCCGCATGGAAAAGGCCGGCTGCGACATGCCGCAGTCTTTGGCGGCCTTGGCAAAATGCTGGTGCCGCGCCAGAGCGGTCAGCAGCTGAAGATCTCTGAGTTCAATCATGCGGCAACCATAGGGGCGCCGGGATACAAGACGCAATCAGAGCTGTGCAAAAACCTGAGGCCCTTTACGGGTGGCCTGCGTGTGCGGCCTGTGTGTGCGCATTGGCTTTGCTGCCCTCTATGCCAGTCAGCCGGTCCCGGATGCCTCAGGAGCCTATCCGCACGCCGCCACCGCTGTACAAAGCGCCTGCACGAATCAACCCCTATGACTTTAGCCACACATTCCCTACACAACCCTTGACTGTCGCCGCCTTCAAAATCGACAACTGCATGCCGACTCTGTCACAGGTGCACAACAGAGGCGAAAAATGAAAAACCTTCTAAAAACCATGCGCCTTTTCAACCTGACCAAAAACCCTGAAGTCAGCGACCCATGTTACAAAAATGTTGCATATCAATATATTGCCACGATTTTGCCCCCATTGCAGCAGCGGGTCCATTGGGAGAATGCACCCCCCTGCCCCCATTCCAGAACACTGGCTGTGCGCCCTCTGTGACGGGTTAAGCCCTCAGTAAGCCTGAAAATGTACACTTGGGCCACCCTGTACACAGACAGATAATGCTGAGGAGCACCAAATGCGCATCGTAACTATTGCAACACTTTTTTCTCTTGCCGCCCTGCCTGCAATGGCAACGGACTACCAGGCTGCTATGAACAGCTACCTGGAAAACAATATTCGCGGCTGGGCGCAGTCGCCTGTCCTGATCGAAGCCATTGCTGCTCAAAACAGCGAAACCCAGTCGCTTGATCAGGCCGCCGTTGATGAGCTCGACCTCAAGTGGCGTGCAGAAGTTGGCACCGGTGCAACACCAACGATCGACGAAGTCCTGCAAAATGCTGCTGCAGATTTTCTGCGGGCCCAAATCAATGAATCTGGCGGCCGGATCACCGAAGTCTTTATCATGGACGCCCAAGGTCTGAATGTCGCGTCGTCGGGTGTCACCTCAGATATGTGGCAGGGCGATGAAGCCAAATTTCAAAAAACATACAGTGTTGGCGCCGATGCAAGCCATTTTGGTGATGTGGAACTGGATGAATCCAGCCGTCGTTATCAGGCCCAAATTTCTTTGACCATTGTTGATGCAGCGTCTGGTGCTGCGATTGGTGCAATGACCGTTGGCATTGACGCCGAAGCCTTGATGTAAGGCCCCTTTCACTGCAACACCCCCGCATTCAACAACCAGATAGGTACTAAAATGAAAGCTCGCATTCCCGCGATCCCCCTATTCAAAGGCATGTCAGTCTTCATGAAGTGCTGCCTGCTGATTGCTGCAACCACATTGGTTGTGTCCGCGGCTCAGGTTATCAGAAGTGATATCACCTTTACGGCCGCCGTTGAGAAAGGCGTGCGGACACTGGGTAATGGCGTCACAACCACTGTGGCGGCGGGCAGTGGGGGCGCCATTCGCTTTGGCGATTCCGACCGCCTTTCTGCCGATATTGCAAATACTCTGGAACTGTCGGATGGGCGCGCCCTCTTTGGTGTTGCGGTGAATGCTGAGGGCAAGATTATTGCCACAGCAGGCGAGGCGAGCGAAGCGGATCAGGAGGCCCTGGCAAAACTTGGGGCCGTGTCGGCCCAGACAGGAGCCTTGGAAAACACGGGAGATGGCTACTTCATTGCGGCCCCTGCAATGGCGGGTGCCGGTGTCGTTGTCGGCTCTGTCGCGATGATCTGGTCACCGGAACGGGCCTTTGCAGAGGCTGCACCAGAGCAGCTGATCACACATGTCCTTTCTGGTGCCGCCTTTGTCATCATGTGCCTGCTGTCGGCCTTTGCCCTGCGCTCGATCCTGTCACGCCCCCTGAAAACAGTTGGTGACTCGATCAATGTCATCGCCGATGGCGACTACACCCAACCTGTTCCGCTGCTGGACCGGCGTGACGAAATGGGGGCCATCGCCCGCAATGTTGACAACCTGAAAACACTGCTGACTGCAGCTCAGGCCGTCGAGGAAGAACGTCAGGCAGCCCAGGAAACCCAGAAACAGGTTGTCGAACGGTTGAATCAGGCCTTGCAGCATTTGTCTGACGGGGACCTGACGCAGTCGATCAAAACCCCCTTCAAAGGCGAATACGAAAGCCTGCGGACAAACTACAACGCCACCATCTCGACCCTGGTGAACATCATGAATGCAGTGGTCGAAAGCACCACCCGCATTCGCGCCAGCGCCGAAGAGATCAGCCAGTCTTCAAGCGATCTGTCGCAGCGCACGGAAAGCCAGGCCGCCACCCTGGAAGAGACCGCCGCCGCGATGGAACAGTTGACGGTCAGCGTGCAGTCTGCAGCAGATGGCGCCAAAGAAGTCGAGGGCATCGTTGTCGAAGCCCAAAACGGCGCCAAGCAAAGTGGCCAGGTGGTCACCGATGCGGTAAATGCAATGTCCCAGATCGAAAGTTCCTCCAACAAGATCTCGCAGATCATCTCGGTGATTGATGACATCTCGTTCCAGACCAACCTTCTGGCGCTGAATGCCGGGGTCGAAGCGGCCCGAGCAGGCGAGGCGGGACGCGGATTTGCCGTGGTTGCCTCCGAGGTGCGCGCTCTGGCGCAACGCTCTTCTGATGCGGCGCAGGAGATCAAACTGCTGATCTCTGAAAGCTCGCAGCATGTGTCCAAAGGCGTCGATCTGGTCGGCAAGGCCGGCCATGAGCTGGAGAGCATCATTGAACGGGTTGGCACCATTTCCAACCATGTTGCCGAGATCGCACAGGGGGCCAACGAGCAGTCGACCACATTGCTGGAAATCAACACCGGCGTGTCGCAACTGGATCATGTGACCCAGCACAATGCCGCAATGGTTGAAGAAAGCACTGCCGCCAGCCAAATCCTGCGCAATGATGCCAGCGAGTTGGCCAATCAGGTCTCAGTCTTCAAAACAAACGAGGGCGGAACCGCCTCTGCCGCAACCTTTACAAAGGCCTCTGGCCCGGCACCAGCTCCTTCGGCACATGCTGAATTCCATGAGCCCGAGGATGACTTTTTCGCGGACGAGCCGGCCCCGTCCGCCCTGCCTAAAGCCGTCGGCTGGGACGACTTTTAGCACCACAGATACAATTTAATACTGCGCCGCGCTGCCCATATCGGGTGGCGCGGTTTGTTTTTGGCCCATTCATTTTGGCCCGTCTCGTTCACGACAAACAGCCGCAGACAGAAGCTGACCAATGACGGCTTAGAAATTGCACCGATTGCGCACAGGAGCTGCGCTGTGGCACTGGCGCACAAAGGTTGAGCCCAGCTGCAGGCATTGCTAAAAAAGGTCAACCAAACAAGCCTTCGGTTGCCTCGCGAAAGGACCTCCCCATGAGCATTCAAGACAACTCCCCAGTGGACACAGCCCCCAAAGGCCCTCTTCGCATCGACATCGTCTCTGATGTCATGTGCCCTTGGTGCATCATCGGCTACCGCCAGCTCGCCACCGCCCTGGAGGCAACCAACACGGACTATGAGCTCCACTGGCATCCCTTTGAGCTCAACCCCGAGATGCCCGCCGAGGGGCAGAACATGCGCGAGCATATCGTTGAGAAATACGGCGCCACGCCGGAGCAGTCGGAACAAAACCGCAATCAGATGACGGCACTGGGAGAGCAGCTGGGGTTTGAATTCCGCTTTGGCTCTGAGATGCGGATGCATAACACCTTTGACACCCATCAGCTGCTGCATTGGGCCGAAACGCTCGGGCGGATGGACGATCTGAAACAGGCGCTCTTTACTGCCCATTTCACCCATCAGCGTAACCTCTCGGACCGGGGTGTTCTGACTGAGATCGCCGACCGGATCGGACTGGATAAAGACGACGCACTGGCGGTGTTGCAGGACCAGCGTTTTGCCGCCGCAGTGCGCGAGGCCCAGCAGTTCTGGCGCAATCAGGGCATTCAGGGGGTTCCTGCGGTGATCTTTGACCAAAAGCACCTGGTCAGCGGCGCGCAGGGCGTTGAGAACTTCACCAGCATTCTGGGTCAGCTGGCAAAAATGCAGGACTGAGCGCAGGACTGACCTGCTCATTTATAGAAAAGCCGCGCCGCACAGGCAGCCTCCCTTGAGGCACCTGTGCGGCGCGTCCGTGGACACGGACGTGGACCAAAATGCGGGCCGACACAGCCCCCCCGCGTCGGCCCGCGTCGGGATGTCGCGCTACGAAAACTTCTTTTGCGACTTCCCCCGGTAGGCCCGCGTTCCGGCCTTGCCGGCACTTGAGCGGCCTCGGGATTTCACCGCCGCCTCCGAGGCTTTTTCCACCGCATATTGCCGTGCCATCGGATCGTCTGACACTGCAAGATCCACTGCCTCCAGGCGTTTCACCTCGTCGCGCAGGCGGGCGGCTTCCTCAAATTCGAGGTTTTCCGCCGCCTTGCGCATCTCGTCGCGCAACCCGTTCAGATGCGCCTCAAGATTGGCCCCATGCATCGGCTTGTCGATCGTTGCTGTGACGCGACTCATATCCACATCGCCCTGATAGAGCCCGGCCAAAACATCTTCGACGTTCTTTTTCACGGTCGACGGCGTGATGCCATGCTCAAGATTATAGGCTCTTTGCTTTTCGCGGCGGCGATCCGTCTCGCCCATTGCGCGCTCCATCGAGCCGGTGATCCTGTCGGCATACATGATGACCCGGCCCTCGGCATTCCGGGCGGCCCGGCCGATGGTCTGCACCAGCGAGGTCTCGGAGCGCAAAAAGCCCTCCTTGTCTGCGTCGAGAATGGCGACCAGACCACATTCGGGAATATCCAACCCTTCGCGCAGCAGGTTGATACCGATCAGCACATCAAAGGCGCCGAGACGCAGGTCGCGCAGGATCTCGATCCGCTCCAGCGTGTCGATGTCCGAATGCATGTAGCGCACCTTGATGCCCTGTTCATGCAGGTATTCCGTCAGATCCTCGGCCATGCGTTTGGTCAGCGTGGTCACAAGCGTGCGCATATCCTGGGCAGTGACCTTGCGGATTTCATCCAGCAAATCATCGACCTGCATCTGCACCGGACGGATCTCGATCATTGGCTCCAACAACCCGGTGGGGCGGATCACCTGCTCGGTAAAGACACCGCCCGCCTGCTCCAGCTCCCAGGCCGAAGGCGTGGCGGAGACGAACACCGACTGCGGCCGCATGGCGTCCCATTCCTCGAACTTCAGCGGCCGGTTGTCCATGCAGGACGGCAGGCGGAAGCCATGTTCGGCCAGGGTGGATTTACGCCGAAAGTCGCCTTTGTACATGCCACCGATCTGTGGCACCGAGACATGGCTTTCATCGGCAAAAACGATAGCGTTGTCGGGGATAAATTCAAACAATGTCGGGGGCGGCTCACCGGGGGCGCGCCCGGTCAGATAGCGTGAGTAGTTCTCGATACCGTTGCAATAGCCGGTGGCTTCCAGCATCTCGATGTCGAAATTACAGCGCTGCTCCAACCGCTGTGCCTCAAGCAGTTTTCCCTCGCTCACGAACTGGTCCAGCCGCTTGCGCAGCTCTTCCTTGATCGAAATTACCGCCTGGGTGAGCGTCGGCTTTGGCGTCACATAGTGGGAATTCGCATAGACGCGGATCTGGTCAAACGCGCCGGTGCGCTCGCCGGTAAGGGGGTCAAATTCCGTAATACTCTCAAGCTCTTCGCCAAAGAACGACAGCTTCCAGGCGCGGTCCTCAAGGTGGGCGGGAAAGATCTCTAGCGTGTCACCCCGCACCCGGAACGAGCCGCGCTGAAAGGCCTGATCGTTGCGTTTGTATTGCTGCCCCACAAGATCGGTCATGATCTGGCGCTGGTCGTAGTGTTCGCCAACCTTCAGATCCTGCGTCATCGCCGAATAGGTCTCAACCGAGCCGATGCCGTAGATGCAGGACACCGAGGCGATGATGATCACATCGTCGCGCTCAAGCAGGGAGCGGGTGGCCGAGTGGCGCATCCGGTCGATCTGCTCGTTGATCTGGCTTTCTTTCTCGATAAAAGTGTCAGAGCGCGCCACATAGGCTTCGGGCTGGTAGTAGTCATAAAACGAGACAAAATACTCGACCGCATTGTCCGGAAAGAAGCCCTTGAATTCGCCATAAAGCTGCGCCGCCAGGGTTTTGTTCGGGGCCAGAATGATGGCCGGGCGCTGGGTCTCGGCGATCACCTTGGCCATGGTAAAGGTCTTGCCGGTCCCGGTGGCCCCCAGCAAAACCTGATTGCGTTCGCCCTCGTTCAGCCCCTCGCTAAGTTCTACGATCGCAGTGGGCTGGTCGCCCGCCGGAGAGAACTCGGTCTGCATAACAAAGGCCTTGCCGCCCTCCAATTTGGGCCGCTGCACAGGATCACGATCAGCCATGCGCACAGGCCCCATGTCAGGCTGCGTCTCTGCTGCCGCTTCAGGCCCGGCCTGGGTAAGTTTGGCTTCGGATTTGTCTGAATGGGCGTAGGGCATCCGGCTCTCCTGTGAGTCGTGCTAATTTTGGTCTGTTTTTGTTCTTGTTCAAGGGGCATTCGTAAGGTTTCAGAGGCTGGATCTGTTGCAGCCCTGCAAAACCTGTTGAATGCGCTGGATTTGTCACCTTGTGGCACAGGGGCAATCGGCGCATATATAGGACACGTCGAGTCACGAGGAGAGCCCCATGCGAGCGCGGATTTACCGGCCAGCCCGAAACGCCATGACTTCTGGAATGGCCAAGACCCGCAAATGGGTTTTGGACTACGCTCAGGCCAGCGCGCGTGAAGTGGACCCTCTGATGGGCTGGACCTCGTCTTCTGACACCCAAAGCCAGGTTCGCCTGCGTTTTGAGAGCAAAGAAGCCGCATTGGAATATGCGCAAGATCACGGCATTGACGCCGAAGTGGTTGAGCCAAAGCCCCGCAAAGCCAATCTGCGCCACGGTGGCTATGGCGAGAATTTCGCCACCAACCGGCGCGTGCCCTGGACCCATTGAGCCAAACTGGCGCAATACTAATCCGCCGTGCTGACCCCGCCTGCCCCGCGATTGCGCCACTGATTGAGGCCAGTCAGGAGCATGGCGCAGATCAGACCACCGCAGACAGCGATCACACCTTAGGTGTTGCTGAGCTATGCAAACCCGGAGTGCTGTTTTTTGCGGCCTATCAGGGTGAGCAGCCCCTGGGATGCGGCGCGATAAAATCCCTGCGAGACGGCAGCGCCGAAGTGAAATCCGTCTTTGTCAGCGCGCAGGCGCGCGGTCAGGGGCTGGCCCGCCAGATAATGGACCACCTGGCAAAAGTCGCAGGCGCAAAAGGGTTTACCGACCTGGTTCTGGAAACAGGCTCGCCACTCTGTCCGGGCTATGACGCCGCACGCAGCCTCTATGAGAGACTGGGGTATCATTACTGCGCACCTGTTGAAGGCTACAAAACAGACCCGCTGAGCGTCTTCATGCGCCTGCCCCTGACGCCCACCACCTAAACCCGAGACGGCCCCGGAACCGGGGGGCAGGGGCTGCCGCGCCCAATAGGCCTGCCTGCACAGGGTCCTGCTATTTGGCCAATCTGCAAAGAGTTTCAAAACTGCAGCTTCACCCCGTTGACAAACCTTGAGCTGTATTGGAAACGTGAGGGTGAGAATGCGGGCCGTTAGCTCAGCTGGATTAGAGCAGGGAACTTCTAATTCTCAGGTCGGGGGTTCGAGTCCTCCACGGCTCGCCATTCCTCCCCATTATCCTTGTCCTTTCATGGGCTTATCGATGGAATTGGCGATATTTCCCTCTAGGTTCGTCACCATTTTGCTGCCATTGGGGCGCGCAATCAGCGTTTCCATTGCGGATCTTTCCAACGCTTCGCGACCTGCAGCTTCTGTGTAGGGGTGCACCAAAGCCAGCCTCTTATGGCCTGTCACGGATGCAATCTGATGCACTCTCATCTGTAGCGGCCTGCGCTCGGCCAATCTGTGGGCACAGGCCTTGCACAAGCCATGTGAGCTGCATTCGGGCAAACCAGATTCATGGCAGCAATCGCGCATCGCATTGCCTGCAGGAAGTTACGCGATCGCGCCCGCCGTTGCTGCTGCGCTGATAGAGGTGCAGCGCCCTTTGCCTGCTTCAACACCGCCATGACCTTTGCGTCGCTAAATTCTTCGCTCTTCATTCAAAATCTTCTCAGCTACCTTGCCGGGTATCAGGTTTTGAATAAAGCAGACAACCGGGTCGTAAAGAAATGAGTTAACCAGGCCTCACCAAAGGCACCGTCCATATGTGTGTTGTCTGTAGAGTTGCTTTTCTCGTCTCTCCCTCCCAAAACCGAAGATAATTTCGCGACACCCCACGAGTACTCCGGCGCGGTATTTCGACCATTTACAATCGTTGTCAGCGGCTGCGCTACCATTTCGGCGCTGTATTTGCTGTAGTGCAACCGGTTTAAGGTTTGTATTCCATCCAGGTACTCTTCGGACACATTGCGGTCTCGTATTTTCTTGGCCGCCAGCAGAGGGCTGTGACCGATAAAAATGGGGACTTCGGAAACCTGCCTCAAACAAGACAGAACATGTTGTGCTGGCGTATCGCAGGTCAAATCATCAATCACTGTTTCAACACAGCTCCTGGAGTAGAACGTATTACCCGGCCAGTAGTTTCTACTTCTTGCGCCATAGATCAGAAAACTATCATAGCTCTCGATATCCATACGTTCTTTGCCATGTGTCAGACTAAATGAGTTTCGTGCTTTACTTTGTTTTGACGTTAAATGATGGCCATCGACGCAGACGGATTGCAGGCCCTGGTTTCCTGCCTGAGCAAAGAAACTCACATCAATACCCGGCCAGTCCTCTCCAATGTTTTCCCAGCCCTGCTTTACCGATGCGACATGGCTGTTTCCAAGAATGCAGATCCTATGCATTTTGAAACGCCCCCAAGATCTCCTCTTCACAGACAATGTCCATATTATTGCTATCAGGGGCCTTCTTTTCGGCAGAAGGACTGATTGGACCAAATTTGCTTTCCTGACATCGGAAAAAATTATCCATCACAAAATTCACCCCAACTGGGTTTACCTCGCGTTGATTAGGCTCAAAGAAAGCCCCTTTGAAAATTGGGCTACTGATAATTTCATAAGACGGGAAGTAATCTACATTGGGGCGGTTTGCGCTGACCTGATCTGCGACAGCGCGGAGAACTGACTTGGAGGCCATAGTTGCAACCGCTACATGTCGGTCTGTCATCGTGGCGGTCAAGGGCACCGGAGAAACAGTAAGTATGAATTTTATTTTTTGGTTTGCATCGCGAATAAGATCAATTGCCCAAATTAGGTTATTCAGGACCTTTTGAAACTGCTGATTTTGAAAAATATGCTGGCTTTCATCGAAAACTCCCCCAACGGTTCCCGGGCACATTGGATATTCGTAAGAGAGGTCTTTGTTTACCCAACTCTCCGTCAGACCAAGCGTGAAGACAAAGAAATCAGCCTCCTTTATGCCCTCTGCAAACGAACGGATTGTTTGTGATCGCGACTGAAAGAGCTCTTCAGGTGTTTCAAATCCGTCGGGTTCAATCCTAGGACGGAACGGATCAAGATACCGGTCCCCATGCGTCCAGACTTCGCGCGGCGCTTCGACCCCAGCCAACGCCCACTCTGTCCACTGCCGCAACAAAGACGTTGTGTAAATATTGGCGGTTCGGGTGGAAAATATACCATAGTTGAACCGCGTGGCATTTGCTTCGCTCATACCCCTTGGCGCTTGTTCCGGACGCAACCAGTTAAAACCCCGCGCGTCTAATGCTCGCCCAATATGTTGCGCAAAACATGAGCCATACGTCAGGATCTTGTGCTTCTTCTGAATCCGAAACTTTGGGTTCCAAATCTCATCAACATCAAACATGCTGCGATTGGCAACAGCCGGCTTCCAAAACGCTGTTTGTGGCAAGGCTTCATATGGATTCATTGCAAGCTCTCCTCTGTTGGGATCTCAGGTGGATCAATGTCGCACTCCCCCGTCACCCAGACCGTTCAGATGTAGAATTCATTCCTGTTTCTTTCTGGTTGTGATGTCGCGGTCAAGATACGCTGAGAAGAGTATTTACGGAGCTCAACCGACTAAGGATGTCTGCAAACGCCTGTTTGAAAATGTCGCTGGCAGATGCCACGAATGCACATTTTGCGATTTACAGCATGATCGCCCTTGGCGCAGCTCATCTGCCAGAACGTCTCCTGAGGGCTGGAACCGGTCACCAGCCCTCAGGAAGGGTCGCTTGCCTTTGATACTTCGGGGCTGTCCAATGTCGCCAAGCCCATTTGCGCCATGGCATTGCTCATCTCTGTGCTCAGAACCTGCCACAGGCTCTCCAGCCCCTTTTCACCGGCCGCGGCTATGGCAAATTGCAGGATGCGGCCGAAGAAAACAAAATCCGCACCATTCAGGAGCGCTTTCAACGCATCCTCCCCCGAGCGCAGCCCGCTGTCGTACAGCAGCGGATAGTCGGGCCCAACGGCTGCGCGGATCTGTGGCAACACGCAAAAAGGCGCCGGAGCGCTCTCGAATTGGCGCGCGCCATGGCTGGACACCTGAATGGCATCCACCCCGGCCTGTTTCAGCGCAACGGCATCCTCGGCGTCGAGAACGCCCTTAACCACAAGACGCCCCGGCCAGACCTGTCGCAGCTGCGCCAGCGTGTCCCAGGTGGCTTTTGCCCGGCTCTCGCTGCGATCAAATGCGTAGCCTTCTTTGTCAAAATTGGCCATCTGGGGCTTGCCGTGCCACAGCGCCGACAGGGACCAGCGCGGGTGCAGCGCAAAATCAATGAACTGCTGGGGACCGATCCTGAAAGGCATCTTGAACCCGTGCCGCAGCTCGCGTGGACGGCGCCCAACCTCGGGCACATCCACGGTCAGAACCAGCGTCTCATAGCCTGCGGCGCGGGCCCGTTCGACCAGTTTAAAAGTCCCGCTGCCATCGCCGCTGAAATACAGCTGGAACCAGGCGTGGCCCTGTGCTGTGTCAATAAGATGCTCCATCGACGTCGAGGCCACGGTGGACACCCCAAGCGGCACCTTGTAGCGGGCAGCCAGCCGCGCCAGCATCAGATCTGCGCCGGGGGCCGACAGGTTGCACATGCCCATGGGGGCAATGCCAAAGGGGCGGTCGGCCATCTGGCCAAACAAGGGTTTTGCCAGCGAGCGCGCGCTCACATCCCGCAGAATTCTGGGCCGCAACTCCATCGCATCAAGTGCGGCGCGATTGCGCGCGACACCGGTTTCCGCCCCCGCCGCCCCGTCGATATAGTCAAAGACCATCCACGGCAGCTGCCGCCGCGCCAGACGACGGGCATCTGCGGCACTGTGAATGGTCTTTGCGCCTCTCAAGCCTGCACGGCCTTCATAAAGCGATCCCGGATCACCACCGGATCCATGGTGATCACCGGCATCTTTGCATTGCCGCTGTCACATTTGACCACGAGGATATGCATCTTGCCACTGTCCAGCGCCTTTTGCAGCACCGGGCCTGTGTCGACATCCCTGCACTCGATCACATTCTCACAGCCGCAGGCCTCGGCGACCTTGGCCAGCGAGGTTTTGCGACCCGCATAGGTGGGCTGATCCCCGGTCGAGCCGTAAGAGCCATTGTCGATGATCATCAGAATGTAGTTGTCTGTGACATTGTTGGCGATGGTCGGCAATGTGCCCATATTGGTCAGGATCGAGCCATCACCATCAATCACAATCACCGGTTTTGGCTGCGCCAGCGCCAGGCCAAATCCGATGCTTGAGGCAAGCCCCATGGTGCCAAGCATATAAAAGTTGCTGGGTTGATCGTCGATGGCATGCAGCTCCTGGCTGGGAATGCCGATGTTGCAGACCACCAGCTGATCCCGCAGGATCGGCGCTATCTCTTTCAGAATTTCAGAACGGATCATTGATCGCCATAGCCTCCCCAAAAATTGGCATCCGTCAGGATGGCCACCGGTTTATTGCACATGAAAGTGTATTTCAGGATCATATCCAGCTCTTCCACATCCGACTGTTTGTGAAAATGGTAGGTTGGGATATTCATCTGCGCCAGCAAGGCCTTGGTGTGGATCGCCATCTCAACCTGACAGGCGACAGGTTCACGCAGCTCACCCCGGTAAGAGATCAGCATGGGCAGCGGCATCCGGTAGTATTGCGTCAATGTGGCCAGCGTGTTGATCGTCACCCCGATTGCGGTGTTTTGCATGATGATGGCGGGGCGCTTGCCGCCCATCCAGGCTCCGGCACAGAGCCCCATGCCCTCGTCTTCCTTGTTCGACGGGATATGGAATATTTCGTCGCGGCTATCGACCTCCTCAATCACACCAGCCAGCTGCTTGCAGGGGACGGTGGTGATAAAGGAGATATCGTTGGCAACAAGATCATCTACGATCCTCTTGTCGATGCTCATTTCAGACATGCCTTTCAATTGATGTGCAAAACTGCACGGGATTACAAAACTGGGATACAGAATAGTGAAACACTACAGGTAAACATGATCACGCGCTGCGGTGTACATGCACAGCGCAGGATGCATGGCGCACAACACGCGAGGCCGTGGAGCCGAGGAAATAGTCGCTCAGCCCCGGCCGATGCGAGCCAATAACAATACAGTCCGTCGCATTTGCCGCCGCAAAATCAATGATGCTTCGGGCAGTGTGCCCCTTTATCAGCTTTGATCTGACATCTGGCAAATCTACCAGTTTGGCTGCAAGCATCTTTCCAGCCCGCTCAAACCCTTCCCGCACAGCGTCCTTGTCGAGAAAGGCGCTGACAGAGCCCTGAGGCGCCTCATAGACATGCAGTGCTGTGACCGCCCCACCCGGAGCGCACAGAGCGTGCGCCACTTTGATGGTATGTTCCGAGATGTCATGATCTAGCGCCATGGGAACGAGGATTTTTTGATACATGGGCTGTCTCCAGTGCGGATTAGAAGGGCTGTCAGGGTCAGGGGGAAAAGAAGAGCCCGCGCTATCCGGGCCAGGGGGTCAGAATGATCTTGGGAGCAGCCACGCGGCCCGCCCGCAGGTCCTGAAAGGCCTGCGCCCCCTGCGACAGAGGCCGCGTCTCAAACCAGTCGAGAGGCCCCAGCTGGCCCGCAAAAATCGCCTCTGCGGTGTCGCGAAAATCTTGCGCGGTATAGGTATAGGTGCCGATAAATGTGATTTCCTGCAGCGTCATGCGCCGGATATCCAGACCGCCCATGTCTTCGCCCAACCCCACATGCGCAATCACCCCGCCCGGACGCGCGCAGCGTGAGGCAATCGCCCGGGTGGCGGCATAGCCCACCGCATCAATCACAATAGCATAGTCGCCAGTCGCTTCGGCCACGACCTCCTGGCCGCACTGCTCCCGCAAAAACGCCTGCCGAATTTCATTTGGCTCAGCAATGGTGACAGTGTCTACCGCCATCGCCCTGAGCGCCAGCGCGGCTGCAAGGCCGATTGCGCCGCCGCCAATGACCAGAGCCTCCCGCGGCATCATCGGATGCAGCGCCTCCAGCGCCAATCTCACCGCATGCCAACTCACCGCCAGCGGCTCTGCCAGTGCCGCCTTGGTCAGCGGGATGCCTGCCGGAACCTCCACAAGGTTGCTGTCCGGCATGGTGACATATTGCGCAAAGGCTCCGGCGCGCGGCGGCATGGAAATGATCTGCCGGTCGCCACAAAGATTTTCGCGCCGGGCCCGACAGGCCATGCATTTTCCACATGTCACCAGGGGGTTGACCGTGACGTGCCTGCCATCCTTGGGGCCACCCACAATGGTGCCCGCCGCCTCATGCCCCAGGATCAGAGGCGCCGGTCGGCGCGCGTCATGGCCAAGATAGGCATGCATGTCCGAGCCACAAATCCCAACCGCGTCGACCCGGATCAGCTGCGTGCCCGCATCCGGGCTGATGTCAGGCACATCGCGATAGCCCAGTTGTTCGACACCCTCATACACAAGCGCTTTCATTTCGCGGTATAGCCTCCGTCCACCATCAGAACCTGCCCCGTCACAAAGCCTGACGCCTCGGAGCACAAAAACAGCAGCGGCCCGTCGATGTCTTCGAGCCGCCCATTGCGCTGCACACAGGTCTGGGCCGCATTGCGCGCCGCCCGGTCCGGGTCGTCAAACACCGCCTGCGTCAGCTCGGTCGGGAAAAAGCCCGGTCCAATCGCATTTGCGGTGATGCCATGCGGTGACCAGGCCTCGGCCATGGCGCGGGTCAGCTGCGCCACCCCGGCCTTTGTCGCCCCATAAGCAATGCCGCCGGGAAAGGCGCGGGTCGTTTGCAGTGAGGCGAAGTTCACAATCCGCCCCCAGCCCTTTTGCCGCATCATGGGCACCAAGGCCTGGCTCAGGAAAAACGGCGCGCTGAGGTTCAGCGCAAGGGTCTGGTCCCAGGCCGCTGCCGTCACTTCATCCGCGGTCTGGCGCGTATTGATGCCGGCGGCATGCACCAGGATATCCGGCGCCCCAAACGGGGTGGAGATTGCGTCGCGCAGATCCGCAAGAGTGCTGCGGTCCGCGACATCCGCCGCGACCCAGTCCGCTGCCGCACCGATCTCTGCCTGCAGGCTTTGCAGTGCCGAGGCACGCCGGGCGACGCCCACGACCTGCGCGCCGGCAGCGGCCAAGGCAATCGCCGCGCGCCGCCCCAGACCAGAGCTGGCGCCGGTAACGCAGGCCACCCGCCCGGATAAATCAAACATGGCGCGGGGATCAGTCATTTCCGGTCAAATCAAAGATCTCATCCGGGAAGTATTTGGCAAGCCGCACATCAGCGGCGCGGGCATGCCCCTCCATCCCCTCCAGCCGCGAGATACGCGCCGTGGCCTGGGCAACCGCCTTGGAGCCTTCCCGGGTGGCGCGCTGCCAGGTGACGATCTTCATATATTTATGCACGCTGAGACCGCCTGTGTAGCTGGCCGCACCCGAGGTTGGCAGCACGTGGTTGGTGCCTGTCGCCTTGTCGCCATAAGAGACCGTGGTCTCTTCGCCTAAAAACAGCGAGCCATAGCAGGTCAGTGTTTCAAGCCACCAATCCAGATCTTCGGCCTGTACCGTCAGATGCTCTGGCGCGTAGTCATCTGACACGGCCGCCATCTCGGCGCGATCAGCGCAAAGGATCACCTCGGCATAGTCGCGCCAGGCCGCAAAGGCGTTTTCGCGGTTCAGCTCGGGCAGATCATCAATCAGGGCCGGCACCATCCGCATCACCTTCTGGGCCAGGGCGCGGTCATCCGTCACCAGCCAGACCGGTGAGTTATAGCCGTGCTCCGCCTGGCTCACCAGATCCGTGGCCACCACAAGCGCATCCGCTGACGCGTCAGCCAGGATCAAACTGTCAGTGGGGCCGGCAATCATATCAATGCCAACACGGCCAAACAGAATGCGCTTGGCTTCGGCCACAAACTGGTTGCCCGGCCCCACCAGAATATTGGCTTTGGGCAGATCAAACAGACCAAAGGCCATGGCCGCAACGCCCTGCACGCCGCCCATCGCCAGGATCTTGTCGGCGCCGCAGATATGCGCCGCATAGACAATCGCCGGGGCCACGCCAACACCGGGGCGCGGCGGAGAACAGGCCGTGATATGGCGACAGCCGGCCACCTTGGCGGTGGTCACTGTCATGATGGCGCTGGCAACATGGCTATAGCGGCCGCCGGGCACGTAACAGCCCGCCGCATCTACCGGGATCGCCTTTTGTCCGGCAACAAATCCCGGCGCGATTTCCAGCTCAACATCTGTCAAAGTGGCCTTCTGGGTCTCAGCAAAGCGGCGCACATTATCGTGCGCAAAGCGAATATCCGCCTTCAGCCGCTCCGGCACCAGCGCCGAGGCCGCTGCGATTTCCTCGGCGTTCAGCAGAACGGAGCCCTCATATTTGTCAAACTTCGCAGCATAATCCAACGCCGTTGCATCGCCGCCAGCCTCGATATCCGCAAGGATGCTCTTGACCGTTTCATGCACCGATGATGCATCCGATTTCGCGGTCAGGCTCGCCTTTTTGAGGTATTCTCTTGTCATTTCTGCGTGTTCCTATTGGTATATTTCGGGAAGCAAGGTGGTCGAGACTGCGGGAACATAGGCAATCAGCAGCACAACAATCAGCATCGTCAAAACAAAGGGCACAGCCCGCGCGGCAATCTTGAGGATTGATTCACCGGTAATGCCGGACACCACAAACAGGTTGAGCCCAAGCGGCGGTGTAATGAACCCCACGCCCAGTGCCGTGATCATCATGATACAGAACTGAATCTCATTCATGCCAATGTTATCCGCAAGCGGCTTTAGGATCGGGGCCAGGATCACGATGTTTGGCGTTGTTTCCATCACACAGCCCGCCGCGATCAGAATGCCGATCATCAACAGGATGAGCACATAGGGGTCATCCGTCAGCGCGGTAATTGAGGTCACAAAGCCCTGCGGCACTCCCATGATTGCCAGCGCTTCGGCGAGAGGCGCGGAAAAGGCGATGATCGGCAGGATGACGCCATTGACCTTGGCAGAGCTGACCAGCATCGCCGGAAAATCCGCCAGCGACAGCGTGCGCATTATAAAGCCCATGAGGATGGTCACAACAACAGCTGTTGCCCCGGCCTCGGTTGGGGTCAGCCGCCCCGAGAAGATGCCGTAAAAGATGATGCCCGGCACGATAAAGGCATACCAGCCTGATTTCAGCGCCCGTCCCAGATTGGCGGACCACTCCCCCAGGCTCAACATGCCGCCGCCTTCATAATCATAAATGCGGTTCACGATAAGGTTGGTGACAAGGATCGAGATCAGAATTGCCAGACCGGGGATCAGGGCAGCCAAAAACAGGGTTGAGGCGGAAATACCCAGCACCAGCCCGATGATAATATAGGCAATGGAGGGCGGGATCAGGATGCCTGTGCAGGCGCCAGCCGCAACCAGCGCGCAGGCATAGGGGCGCGGATAGCCGCTCTCGACCAGCCGGGCGATGGTCATGCGTCCAACCGCCGCCGCCCCCGCCGCGTCCGAGCCTGAAATGGCGGCGAACATCCCGCAGACAAGCACCGTGGCAGAGCCAAAGCCGCCCTTGGCAAAACAGGTCAGCGCCTCGGCCACATCGAGGAATTTGCGCGAAAGTCCAGTGCGCACAAGAACGTCACCCGTCAGAATAAACAGCGGCACAGCCGTCAGCGCAAAGGCATCAATGCCAGAAAACAGGCTCTCGCCAACCAGACTGAGCGGCAGATCCCCGGACATCACAAGCATGATGATAGCTGCTGTGCCAATCGCGGCCCAGACAGGCACCGCCAGGGCAATAAGCGCGACAAACAGAATGACCGGAAGGTAGAAATCCCACCCAAGCTCAACGGTTTGGTTCAAAGTGGTCCAAAGCATTTCAACCCCCCTCAATCAAACAGTTTGTCGCCCTCAAAGACGGGCGTGCCGTCCCGAAGGGATTTGAGGTCGCGTTGAAATGACTGGATCAGGCGCCAGATCATCAGGGAAAACCCCAGTGGCACGGCCATCAGGAACCAGACCTTGGAGATGCGCAGCCCATCGGTGACAGAGCCAAATTTTGCCGAGACCAGAACCGTCTCAAACGACCAGAAGAGCGCCACAAGGGCGACCGCAAACATCACCAGATCGCCAAAGATATAGAGAGCCGCCTTGGGCCGGGGGCCGACATAATGCATCAGCACATCAATGCGGATATGGGCGCGTTCCTTGACGGCTGCTGCGGCTCCAATCCAGGCCAGATAGATAAACGCGTAGCGCACGATCTCTTCGCCCCAGATCGACGAATAAGAAAACAGCTCGCGCCGCAACACTTCAACGGCCATGGTGGTCACCAGCAGCACATAGAAGGTCAGCAGCAGCCATCGCTCTGCGTTCTGGTCTATTTTTTTCAA
This sequence comes from Phaeobacter sp. SH40, assembly GCA_965641885.1. Taxonomy (GTDB): domain Bacteria; phylum Pseudomonadota; class Alphaproteobacteria; order Rhodobacterales; family Rhodobacteraceae; genus Pseudophaeobacter. The sequence continues at coordinate 3,553,328 of OZ282574.1, forward strand.
CACGCCCATCTCTCGCCCCACCTTCTGGCCACAGCTATTGGTTCAGCTATTCGGCTGTTCAAATCGACTGCCCTCAAAGGACAGGCACCAATGCGGCGCCTGTCCCTGGTTTCAGGCGTCGTGGACGTAGTATTTGCCCTGGGTGCCTGCGGCCTCTTCCAGCTTGGCAAAGGCATCCATCGAGCCGGCCAGCTCGGTCTTGAAGGTCTCCCATTCCGGGCGCTGATAGCCGCCTGCGGCCTGCCATTCAGCAAGCTGATCCGCACTCAGGGAATGGAACTGCACACCCGCCTTGGCCAGTTCCGCCATGGCATAGGCGCGGGCTGAGGGAACCTTGGACAGGTTCTGATGCGCCGTCATTTCAGAGGCCCACATGATGCCATCCTGCACATCCGCTGGCATCGAGTTGAACCATTCAAGATTACAGGAATAAACCTGACTGTCTGGCACCGCCTGGGTAAAGGTCACGTGGCTCAGGATGTCTTTAAAGCCAAAGACATAGAGCGCTCCAACGGAAGGATCTAACGCGTCGGCCACCCCCTGTTTGATCGCCGAGGGCGTCTCACCCCAGGCGACGGGGGTCGGGTTGGCCCCAACCATCCGGTAGTATTGCTGCAACATTTTCGAGCCGGGAACCCGGAACTTTACCCCAGACAGATCACCGGGGCTGAGAACGGCGCCAGCGCCGCCTTTGCGCACCGCAACAACACGGGGGTCAATGTTGACATAAAACAGCGCCTTAAAACCTGCCGCCTCCACCTTTGGATGCACCTCGGCCTTCCAATGATCCGAATTCACCAGATTGGTGAAGCGCTGATTGGAGCCGCAAAGATAGGGCATGTTGATCAGATCTACGGTTGAGGCAAAGGGGGCGAAATTGGACAGCGAGTGCTGCGCCGCCTGAATGGTGCCGCCCTGCACCTTTTGCACCAGCGCCCCGCCGGCCCCAAGCTGACCACCGGGTGCGAGCTTTACATAGACCTTGCCATTGGTGGCGTTCTGAATATTTTCTTTCAGGTCCAGCTGCATGATCGGATAGCTGCGCGAAGCCCCCATCACATAGGCCGTGGCAATGGTCATCACATGATCTGCGGCCTTTTCACGGGCGCGCTCTTCATTTGCCGTTTGCGCCACGGCCTCGCCAGACCAAAGCATACCCCCGGCCCCCGCGACCATCGCCGCCGTAAAGGCACCAGCAGTGCTGAGTTTCAGAAAATTACGGCGCTCAGCCGAGGCGAGCTCATTGCGTGTTTTTGTCATGTTTGTCCTCCCAGTGGACCTTTTAGCTGCTTAGCTGCCGCTATTATTTTTTGCGGTCAGCTTCCTTCTTTAGAATCGCAACGACGAAGAGGATCGTCGCTGTAAGCAGAACCAACAATTCACCTGTGTCTCCCAACACAGCACCGCCCGTGAACGCACCCAAAGCCACATTTGCAAAATAGACGGCAAAGACGATGACAGCTGCGGCGAGGAACATGATCTGTTTTCCAGAATGATTCGGCTTATACACCAATGTAAGCGCTTACATTGATGATGCAAGCGCTTACATCACTAGATTTCCCCGACCTTTCCTGTGATAGAATGAAGAAAAACCAAAGCAAGAGATTGAGAATGCCAAATCCAGAGGCCATTCCGACATTGGGCGATGTTGCCAAGATGGCTGGCGTATCAAGCGCCACGGTTTCGCGCTGCCTGAACGCGCCTGATCGCGTCGTCGAGGCAACACGGCAGCGGGTTCAGGAGGCGATAGAGGCGCTTGGCTACACGCCGAACTTTGCCGCACGCGTGATGGCCGCCAAGAGCACCATGACAATTGGCGCTATCATCCCAACGATGGAAAACGCGATCTTTGCGCGGGGGGTGCAAGCCTTTCAGGAAGAGTTGCACAGGCAGGGCTATACGCTGCTGGTTGCCAGTTCTGCCTACCGGCCCGACATTGAGAACGAACAGATCCGGGCGCTGGTTGCGCGCGGCGCGGACGGGCTTTTATTGATCGGACATGATCGTGAGGCAGAAATCTATGACTATCTGGCGCGGCAAAAAGTGCCCGCTTTGGCAGCCTGGAGCCATAGAGAGGCGGGGCAAATTCCCTCAATCGGGTTTGACAACGCGCAAGCCATGTTCAGCCTGACGCAAGAGGTGATCAAGCTCGGTCACACAAACATCGCGATGATCTCAGGCGTCACGCAGGGCAATGACCGGGCCCGCCTGCGCCTGCAGGGGTGCCGCGATGCGATAACGGCCAATGGCCTGGATGCTGCAAAACTCCCCGTCATAGAAGCCGCTTATGAAATCGAACATGGTGCTGCGGCCTTTGCAAAGCTGATGGCGCGCAGCCCGCGCCCCAGCGTGGTCATGTGCGGCAACGACGTTCTGGCCACCGGCGCGCTGCTCTGTGCGCAGCGTTTGGGAATGGCGGTGCCCAGGGATGTCTCAATCACTGGCTTCGACGATATCGAGCTGGCGCGGGTCACCAATCCAGCCCTGACCACCGTACATGTGCCGCACCGCGAGATGGGAGGTAAAGCCGCCCGTGAGCTTGTTGATATGGTAAAGAACAAAAGCCCCGGGCGCTCGGCCAAATTGCCAACACATATCACATGGCGTCAGTCTCTTGGCCCAGTTGGTGACCCTGTTGGTGACCCTGTTGCTGGCCCTGTTGCTGGCCCTGTTGGCGACAGCGCCAGGTCAGCATCAGAAGCCTCGTGATCCCGCCCCGCGCTGGGTCGTCATGGCGGCGCTGCGGGTGTGGTTGATCAGACCGCCCTTTGGGGATTGGCATTTTGGGCGCAGATGGGATGCAGAGGGGCTGGCAGCGGATTAATGGCTCCAGCCCAGCAGGGCGCGGAGGTAAAAGCCCTGTCGCCAGGGCCCCCTGTAGTAGGCCTGTAGTAGGCCTGTAGTGGGCCGTAGCCCCATGGAATAAGCCCTGCAACAATCCTGCGGCGCCCTGCTGCCCTTGCCAGAGCAGTGTTTCATGGTAGGCTTGCAGCATAGTGAGGAGATATTTGATGCGCGCGTTTCGGTTTGCGGTTTTGACTGCGGCGGTCTTTGTCGGTGGACAGGTGCCCACTCCTTCTTTGGGCGGCGGTGAAGGTGGGGACGGCGGCTACGGCGGCGCGGCGGCCTCACATGGGCTTAACTCTGCAACCACCCGCAGCGTCGTCAGAACGCTCACCCGCGGGGCCAGCCGTTGTGGGTCCCAACCGTGGATATACCGGTATGACTGCTATCGCTGGGTCTACAAACGCGCAGCGGACCAACTCACGGGCAACCCGGCCTATTCCGAGGCGCATAAGGCCATGGTGCAGGTCGAACGCAGCCTGGAAGCTGCGGTGAACAAGAACCGTGACCCCAGCAAACCCGTCCGGCGGCGGGCCTTGGAATCCTACAAACCAATCAAACCCTCAGCCATTCCAGCGGTTAAGCGTGCAGCCGATAAAGCCCTGACCAATGCCGAGACCCGCCTGCTGCGCTCTGCGTCCAACAAACAAGAGCATTATACCCGCATCGCGCAGGCCGTGAATTCCAACAAGGTTCTGCTGCGATCAGCCCTGACGCCCGGCGGAATGATACGCTTTGCCAGCGCCATTTTGGCTCGTTTGACCTGACAGGATCAGCCGCGCCGTCTCTTCCCTGTGCCGCCCCTGCCCGCCGCATTGGTCTCCCCCCGGCGGCCACGTCTGGGAGCACTGTATAATGGGTGAGAGCACTGTATAATGGCTGGACGGCCCACTATATAAAGGCGTAGCCCATCCGGCAGATCAGGTCGACAGATCAGGCCGGTTGAGCCGCCCTGACCTGCGTAAGATTGATATGATCAGCGTACCACGTGGACAGCGCAGGGGGCGTGGCGCACCACCTGGCTGGCGGTAGAGCCCAGCAGCAAATCCTGCATTCCGGGGCGATGCGACGCGATGATCACCAGGTCCGGCTTGTTCTGCTCGGCCCAATCAAGGATCGACCGTCCAGAGTGCCCCTCAATAACAACCCCAGTAGCATTTGGCAGCGTCCTGGCAAGGCCTTCCAGCTCACTCTCCAGCGCCTCACGGGCCTGCGCCATATATTCAACTGGCATATATGACATCGCATAGGCCGGAACCTGTTCAACCACATGCAACAAAGTAATTTTGGCCTCCGGTGTTGCAAGCAATTTCGCAAGTTTCAACGGCGCGGATACATCACGGTCCGGGTCAAAAGATATTGGCACGACAATATTATGGTACATTTGAAGCCTCCTAAGCTGTTCGCGTAGGCCCAGCATGTACCCTCATAGCTGCACTGACTTTGATCCAGGTCAGAGACTTTACCCTTTAGCCGCACCCTTTAGCCGCCAGGCGCTTTGCGCAACAGACCCGCGCAGGCCCCAAAATACTGGCCACCAAAATACTGGCAGCTAAAATACTGGCCAGCCCGGCAGCCGGTGCGGCTCAGGAGGCCTGGAACGTCGCCCTGACCTCATACATGACCGGCTCGAAACTGCGGCACAGCTCGTTTATCTTGCGATTGCGCGCTCGCATTTCCGGTGATCGCAGCATCTCCATAAAATCCTCACGGCGACGCCATTGCGAGTAGTTGGCAATCCGGGTCTGCGCATCGTTCACATGCAGGCCCGCCGACACAAACCCCGGCTGCTTTGAGATAAAGGCGCCATAGGCCTCCTCCAGCGCGTCCATCAAATCCTGGCAGGTTCCCGGCGACATCTCAAAAGTGGTGATGACGGTCTGGATCTCCGCCGCATCTGTTATTTTTGGCATCGTCTGCTCCCTGGCTATTGCGCTAAGTGTGACCAGCCTACGATGGTTGCCGCCAAAAGCGGACTTGTTTTTGCCTAAGGTTCTTGCAAGCACGCACCACTCACCTAAAACGAGTACATGACAACAATAACTCTCCGCAAATAGCCATGTTTCGAGCGGGTTTTCTGGCTCTGACGCTCTGCTTTGCGCTGCTGCCCCAGAGCGCCCTGTCCGGAGCCTGGAAACGCGCGCTCGGAACAGGATTTGCCGCGACCAGCTTTGCCCTGCGCAATACAGATCAGGGCCTCACAACCGAATTTGGCTATCACCGCGACTTTGGCCTCAACAGCCGGTTCGATTTGGGGATCGACCTCAATCAGGTCGGGTCACAGTCCGGCCACGCCCTGCTTTTTGCCCGCCTGCCGTTGCGGCAACGCCCAAATGCAACGCGGCTTGCAACCGAGTTGGCCCTCGGCGGCAACCACAGCCAGGGTGTCTGGCAGCCAATGTATCGACTGACGGTTTCGGCAGGGCGCGGGTTTGCAACCCGCCAAGGTAACCTCTGGGGCAATCTCGATCTGATCTATGAGAAGCGCGGCGATGCCCAACATGCCTTGTGGAAACTGGATGGCAGTTTCGGCCTGACCACCGGGCGGCGGCTGTCGCCTCTGCTGCAAATCGAAACCGCCTTTGGCAATGGCACCGATTTCAGCTACGCGATCACCCCCTCCATACGCCTCAGCCTCTCTGGCCTTTCGCTTCCGGCTCCGAAGGTTTTTGAAACCAGCGAATTGGTCATCGGGATTGAATACCGCCAGGCCAAAACCCAAAGTCTCGGCCTGAAGATCGCCCTGTGGCAGCGCTTTTAACCCCAACACTCCGGGCCGGAGCGCTGGGGCTGGAACAGTAGTGACAACAGCTAAAACAGAGCCATGGCGGTGGCGGACACGCGCCGCCGCCACCCCGCAACTCTGAACGGCTTGCTACTTGTCGACGCGCACCACCACCTGCACCTCACCGCGCAGGCTCTCTCCCCAGTTCAGGCGGATCTGGTCATCATTGCTGCCCTGCTCAAGCTGCACATAGGGCATTGCATACCTGAACGTGCCGGACGCATTTCGGATTGGACCAATCGCCGTTACCGCATCCACTGCCCGTGCATTGCCCTGAAACGGCAGGTTGCCAGAGGTCTGCACCGTCCAGGTGTTTGAATTAGAGGACTGCACATGGCGCACCCGCAAAGGGCTTGCGACGATCGCCGTGATGCCGTGAAAGGTATTGCCCTCAAAGAACACCGATTTGCAGCGCCCGAAATCCAGATCCGAAAAGCTGGTGTCCACCCGGTCAGCCCGGTCAATACTGCCGTTGATGGAGCGGAACTTGTTGCCCGAGATGCTAACCCCATTGAGGAAATGACCCGTGCCATAGGGCTTTACCACGATATAGCTGAACCAGGGAGCAACATGGCTCGACAAAAACACATTGTCGGTGATCGACAGCGCGCTAAAGGAAAACCCAGTATTGAAATCAGGGGCCGGATCCTGCTCGTTGGTCCACTCGATAAAGCAGTTGTCGACATAGTTGTCTGACACAGTGGTTGAGCAATAGGTCGAGGCCAGGATCAGGCCCGCCGTACGCACACCGGCTGTGGTGTCGTCGCCCTGAAAGAAGTGGTTGCCTGCGATGGTATTGTTTGCCCCGGCCAGCAGCGCAAAATGCCGGAATTTGGTGACGCGATTGTTGCGCAGCTTGGCGTCATTGGCATTGACGTTGATCCCGACGCTGCTGCGGTCCTCCACATCCAGCGCCTCCTCTGCCGACAGGAATTGGCAATTGTCCACCAGAATACCCTGACAGCCTGACCCGATAGAGGTGATCCCCCGATCCTTTGGCCGCGAGATAAAACAGTGATCCAGGCTAAAAACCGTCCCCGCTGCGGGAAGACGCAGCGCGCTGCAATGCGAGTTACACTGGATCTCAATCTCCGTCATGCCAAATTTGCTCAGCGCACTGAAGCCGCTGAAATCCAACATGTATTTGAAGCTCTTGAAGGTAAACTGCTGCGTGCCCGAGGCATCATATAGCGGCGCACTCAGGGTGATTTCGCCGGTGCCTATGTTTTTGCTGCGCACATAGATCTCACGCCCGACGCCACTGCCTTCGACGAGGGAGCCCACCGCAATATTGGCGATATTGTTCACATTCGTCAGCGTGCGCGGGTCACTTGGATTGTAGGTGGCCCGCTCGGTCCAGGTATCGGTATCCCAGGCCGCCCCCCCCGAGGCCGCCAGCTGGCCATTACGGATCACCCGCCGGGTTGAATACGAGGTGCGGTTGGGAACTGCGGCCTGCATATCAATCGGCTCGGTCACGGTGATCATCCGCCCCGCCAGATCAAGGGATTCATGATCCGACGAATTCAGCAGCGCCTGAAAGGCCTTCTTAAAGCCCAGCTCTTCATTGTCAAAGGCGGCAGCATAGGAGGGAAAGTCGAAATTTTTGCGTAACAGCAACATCTTGTTTGTGGCCATGCGCAGGCTGCCCTCAAAGAAGACCGGGTTATTCAAAGACACCGTGTCGCCCAGAAAGAACCGTCCTGCAGGCACCAGGATCTGCCGTCCATCCGCCGCCGCATCCGCCGCCTCAAAGGCTGCAGTGTTATCTGTGGCATTATCCCCAACGGCGCCATAATCCAGCACATCCACAACGCTGATCATATCGCGCAAAAAGGCGCTGGTGATGTCGATGATTTCAATGTCGTCAATCCGGACAACACCGCCGTTGGGACCGATCAGGTCGAGCCCCAAATGCCCATAGGTGGCGGCGCGGCCCCAGGGCATATCCACCCCAGTGCGCGCGCCCGTGCCAACGATAGCGGTCACTTCAACCACGGATCCATAGGTGGTCAGGGTGGTGCTGCCGCCCACTTCGGTCACGCCACCCACATGTGAATCGCTGTCATCGCCGGCCCAACCGGCGATGCGTACTGTCGGCAGCGCGCCGCTAATTGCCTTGATGCGCGCCTTCACCTGCAGATAGCAGCCCGGCAATAGCGGCGTCTTGCCCATGTAGCGCAGCTTTTGGGTCGATTGCAGTTTCTGCAACTCCATACAGCCGGCAAAATCAGCATCCGCCACCACAATCGCAGCGTTGGGCACCCCATCATAGGTATCAGACCCCGGCGTTCCATCGCCACTCGACCAGACATCCAGCCCCGCCTCAAACTCCGGCGGCATCACGTCAAGACCCGCAGTAATCACCTTATTCATCCCAAAACCCTTTCCAGCAGCGCGCACGCATATCGCCATCCAGAGCTAATGATCCCGTCTTAAAACCAGCCAAGCACAGCGCGCGCCGCCTGCGCACCCCCTCATCCGCTTTGCTTTGGAGCCGCCCATCGCCTGAGGACCGCCCGGCAGGGAAAGGCGGCTGCCAAAGCCAAATCGCCGAGGGCCCCCGCCCCTTTGGGGTGGGGAGACGGCTATTTTGCTTGTCAGGCAGATGGCGCCCCTGCCAGGACCTCAAACAGGCGACGGGTGGCTTCAAAGCTTTGCTTGGGTGGGCCCCAGAGCCAAAGGACCTCTTCAAACAAAAAGGAGCGCCCGAAGGGCGCCCCATGTTCTTGAACCTTTTGCCGTCCGACCGGATCTTGCCTCAGGAGGCTTCAGCGCTCAGAGCCCGATCAATCAGGGCAATGGTTTCTTCAACACCGTACAGAGCGATAAAGCCGCCAAAACGCGGTCCCTGGCTGGCGCCCAGCAGCACCTCGTAGATGGCTGTGAACCAGTTGCGCAGCGGCTCAAACCCGTGGATCTTGCCAATGGCAAAGACCACGGACTGCAGGAACTCTTCATCCGCAAAATCAGCGGCTGGCAGCGGATCTTCATTGCCCGCAATCTGGTTCTTTTTGGCAATCGCAGCAAGGGCGGCCTCTGGTGATTTCAACGCATCCGCCAGATCCTGCAGCGCCAGACGTTCCTCCGCGCTGGGAGCACGGAAGACTTTTGTCGGTTTGACGTAGTCGTTGAAATAGGCCACCGCAAAGCCCGCCGCCTGATCCATCGCCGGATTGCTTTCAGGCGTCGCATCGGGGGCGTATTTATTGATAAAGCCCCACATGGTGGCCTTGTCTTCGGCGCTGGAGGCAGAGGCCAGGTTCAACAGCATGCTGAACGGCACCACCATATCCGATTTTGGCACGTTACCGCCGTGGATGTGCCAAACCGGATTGTTCAGCTGCGCCTTCAGGTCCTGTGTTTCATAGGCCCGCAGCTGCTGGTGATACTCATCCACCGCCTTGGGGATAACGTCAAAATGCATCCGCTTGGCGGTTTTGGGCTTGAGGTACATGAAATAGGACAGGCTCTCGGCGCTGGCATAGGTCAGCCATTCATCAATCGAGATACCATTGCCCGAGGTTTTCGAGATCTTCTGACCATTGGCATCCAGAAACAGCTCGTAGCTGAAATGGTCCGGGGCGCGATGGCCGAGGATACGGCAGATCTTGTCGTAGATTGGCGTATTGGTGCTGTGGTCCTTGCCGTACATCTCAAAGTCGACCTCGAGCGCCGCCCAGCGGGCGCCAAAATCCGGCTTCCACTGCAGCTTCACATTGCCGCCGGTCACAGGCACGGTCCACTCGCGGCCCTCTTCGTCATCAAAGGTGATGGTGTAGTTTTCCGCATCGACCTTCTTTACCGGCACATAGAGCACCCGCCCGGTTTCAGGGTGGAAGGGCAAAAAGATCGAATAGGTCTGACGCCGCTCTTCGCGCAGCGAGGCCAGCATCACCGCCATGATCTCATCGTATTTATCAACGGCGCGTTTCAGCACCGCATCAAACTGTCCCGAGCCGTAGAATTCGGTGGCAGAATAGAATTCATACTCGAACCCAAAGGTATCAAGAAAGCGCCGCAGCATGGCGTTGTTGTGGTGGCCAAAGCTCTCATGCGTACCAAAAGGATCCGGCACCGAGGTCAGCGGCCGTTGCAGATGCTCCGTCAGGCTGTCGGGATTGGGCACATTGCTAGGCACCTTGCGCATGCCGTCCAGATCGTCGGAAAAACACACCAGTTTGGTGGGGATGTCACTGATCACCTCAAAGGCGGTTTTGATCATCGTGGTGCGGGCCACCTCGCCAAAGGTGCCGATATGCGGCAGGCCCGAGGGGCCATAGCCGGTTTCAAACAAGACAAAGCCCTTCTCCGGCGCGCCCTTGGCATAGCGTTTGAGCACCCGGCGGGCTTCTTCAAACGGCCAGGCTTTGCTCGCAAGAGCGGTTTCGCGCAGATCAGACATCTTGTTCTCCATCAACGGCCCAGACAGCCGCAAAATCATAACCCACTGCCCTTTGCAGCAGGTCGGACCGGTCTATGGCGCAGATGCAGCATGAGTCAATGAAGAGAGCTGTCGCACAGTCCCGTTTCACGCGTTAAAACCGGCCTTTTCGATGATCCAATCCATAATTCGCCCCACATCCGCATCTGCGGCGGCCCCGTCACGCAATGACGCATAATAGCCCCGAGTCGAAACCGTGGCTGCAGCCTCGAGCCGCACCAGCGCGCCTGTCTGCAAAAAACCGTCCAAAATCCCGCCCCAGGCGAGGAAAACCCCCTGCCCTGCCAGCCCCGCATTGACCAGCATCGCATAAGAGCTGAAATCCAGAACCCGCGCCGCATGCGGCATCTCCTGGCCGGTCGATTTGAACCAGCTGGGCCAGTCATGCCACTGGCTGCGCGCCGCCTCCATGGTCAGAAAGGTCATCCGGGAAAAGTCATAGGCCCCGGCCCGCATCTGCATCTGCAGGCGTGACAGATACAGCGGGCTGATGGCGGGAAAGACCTCATCGCCCAACAAACGCTGCTCGTTTTTCCCGTCGGATCCCGGCAGGCCAAAGCGAATGACCAGATCGCCGGGGCGCACGGCCTCTCCATACTCCTGGCTTATGATACGAATCGTCACCTCGGGAAAGGCCTGTTCCAGTTCTCCAAGCTGTGGAATCAGCCAGAAGGCGACAAAACCCGAAGGTGCTGTCACCGTCACAATGCGGGTTTCCACATTCTTTTTGATCTGCGACACAGCACTTTCTATCTGGCCAAAGCCGCTGTGCAAAGCCTGCAGCAGGTCCTTGCCTGCCTGCGTCATACGCGCTGGTTTGTGACTACGGTCAAACAGGGCGCAGCCCAGCTCTGCCTCCAATGACGCAATCCGGCGCGAAATTGCCGGTTGCGAAACATTCAGCTCCTGTGCCGCGGCCGTCAGCGTGCCATGACGCGCTGCGGCATAAAACGCCGTGAGCCCGGAGAAGCCTGGTAAACGCTCCATTAACATAACCTCATCGTATATTATACTGCAGCTTTATCCTATTGAGCGACGTGGCAAAAGCCTCTTATCTAACGCAGAACAAAACGACCCACTCACACCAAACCCAGCAGACAAACCGCAAGGAGGCCCACAGCACATGCAACCAGATATCACCCTGGACATCACCCCTGAAATCACCACACTCGCGACAGATCTTGGCGATACCGAGCAGCTCAATCGGGCCTCCAACCTGCCGCATGCGCCACTGGTGGTGGATGCCGCCGACGTACCTCTGTCCAGCGGGGCCGAGGCGGGGTATGGCGAGGTGCGCTGGCGCACCCTGATCAACAGCTGCTCCGAAAAATCGCGCGACATGGTTCTGGGCATTGCAGAGTTCGAGCCCCACGGTCGTCTCTTGCCGCATCGCCATGACCCGGCCGAGTTCTATCTGGGGCTCGAAGGCCACGGCTTTGTCACCATTGATGGCATCAGCCATGAAATTCGCCCGGGCGTGGCGATCTATGTGCCTGCCAATGCCGAGCACGACACCCGGGCTGGCCCGGACGGGCTGCGCTTTGCCTATGGTTTTGCTGAGGCCCGTTTTGAACAGATCGCCTACCGGTTTACGGCCCAGAACTAGATCGCCGGGGAAATCCAGTCATGCCTTTGGCTGTTTCCCGCCAGTTTTGCAAAAATACGCCAGGGCCAGGAGTTGATCCTGCCTCTGGCCATGCCTATCCTGCCCGCAGCACGCCATAGTGATCAACCAGTGCCCCAACCAGTGCCCAAAAAGGATAGCAAATGACCGAGCAAAACGCCCAATCGATGTCTCCACAGGACTGTCTGGTGGCCCTGATGGTGGCGGTCTCTGCCTCGGACGAGAACATCCGCACCGCCGAGCTGATCAAGATCCAGTCCGCCGTCAACATGCTGCCGGTCTTTGCAGATTATGACATCGACCGCATGACCCGTATTTCAAAAACCGTTCTGGACCTGTTTGAACAGGAGGACGGGCTTGAGGCCTTGTTTGGCCTGATCCGCGACGACCTGCCCGAGCGCCTGTATGAGACCGCCTATGCGCTGGCCTGTGATGTCGCCGCCGCCGATGGTAAGCTGGCCGAGACCGAGCTCGAATTCCTCGCCGAGGTGCGCTATGAGCTGAATATCGACCGCCTGCACGCCGCCGCCATCGAACGTGGGGCCCGCGCCCGCCACATGGTCTGAAATCAAAGCCGCGAGCCGGGGTCGGCACCCGTCATGGCTGCTCCGGGGCGCATTTTGGCACGGCAATCCAATTTAAAGTCGGGGCAATAAAACCGGGGCAAATTGGTCTGCTCAAATTGCTCGAATGTGGCCCTTAAAGGCCGGCCCCATTCGGCGTTACACTGGGGTCCAGCCAATGCCTTTGGAGCCCAGCCATGAACAAGCCGCTTGAAATTCGCACCCTGCCCTCGGTCTGCCCCCTGGACTGCCCCGACACCTGCAGCCTGACCGTCAAGGTACAGGGCGACAGCCTGATCGAGGTCAAAGGGTCAACGGCAAACCCCTATACCGCCAATGTGATCTGCAACAAGGTGGCGCGGTTTTATCCTGAATTTGTGCATGGCAAAGCCCGCCTGACACATCCGCTGAAACGGGTGGGGCCACGCGGCGTGGGCCAGTTTGAACGGATCAGCTGGGAGGCGGCGCTGGACATGGTGCATGCGGGCTTTTCACAAGCCATCAAAGCCCATGGCCCGCAATCAGTGCTGCCCTTCAACTATGCCGGCCCCCATGGCGAGCTGGCAGGCGGCTCTATGGACCGGCGGTTCTTTTACAATATGGGCGCCAGCCTGCTCAATCGCGGGCCTCTGTGTGGCGGTGTCCGGGGCGGTGCCTATGCCAGCGTCTTTGGCGCGGCCTCTGGCATGCCGCCGGTACAGCTGGCGCATTCGGATCTGGTGCTGATCTGGGGCAACAATGTCACCGTCTCAAATCTGCATCTGGCGCCATTGCTGAAAAAGATGCGCGCACGTGGTGGCGCCGTGGTGGTGATCGACCCCAAGCGGATCAAGATCGCGGAACAATGCGACATGCACCTGCAGATCAAACCCGGCACCGACGTGGTGCTTGCCATGGCTCTGGCCGCCGAGCTGGAGCGGCGTGCGGCGCTGGATCACGCATTTATCGACAAATGGGTCGCAGGATTTGCCCCCTATATGGCGCAGGCACGGCAATACGGCGTGGCGCAGGTGGTCGAGATCTGCGGCATCAGTGCCGCCGATTTCCACGCGCTGGTGGATCTGATGGTGGCGGCCAAAACCATGGCCTGTTGCTTTGGCAATGGGATTGAGCGTGGCCGCTCTGGTGGATCAGGCCTGCGCGCCGCCATGGTGCTGCCTGCCCTCATGGGACAGCACGGCAGGCTTGGCGCCGGGGTGATGGCAAAATCCGGCGTCGCCACGCCAAAGACGCAAGGACGCCTGCATGGCGACCACCTGATCAAAGCAGGCACCCGCACCTTTAACATCGTCGATCTGGCAAATGTGCTGCAGGACGACAGTCTGGACATCCCGATCAAGGCCACGATGATCTATAACCACAACCCGGTTGCAACCCACCCGGATCAGGCCAATCTGACCCGTGCGCTGATGCGCGAGGATCTGTTCATTGCCGGCTGTGATGTGGTGATGACCGACAGCATGGCCTATTGCGATGTGATCCTGCCCGCCGCCTCACATTTTGAGTTTGACGACATCTACGGCGCCTACGGCCAGAACTACCTGCAACGCGCCGCCCCGGTGATCCCCTGCGTTGGAGAAAGCCTGCCCAATACCGAGATCTTCCGCCGTCTGGCCCAGCGCTTTGGCTATGACGACCCCGCATTTCAGGCCAGCGATGCCCAGCTGATGGATGAGGCCATTGATGAGACCCATCCGCAGCTTAACGGCCAACGCCCCAGCGAGATCCCGCTGGATCGCGCCATCGAAATGAAGGCAGCGGATGGCGAAGACCTCGTCATGTGCAAAAACGTCACTCCGGCCACGCCCTCGGGCCGGATCGAGCTGTTCAGCCAGAAGTATGAAGATCTTTATGGCTATGGTGTGCCCCGCTATGAGACGGTTGCACAGACCCTGCCCCTGACGCTGATCACCCCCAGCTCCTCAAAACGTACCAATGCCACCTTTGGCAGCGACCCGGCCTCTACCGGCCCCGAACTGCTCGAGATGCACCCAGAGGACGCCGCGGCGCGCGGATTGCTCGATGGAGAGATCGTCTCGGTCTGGAATGCGCGGGGCGCGGTCACGCTGCAGCTGCACGTGAGCGATGCCACCCGTCCCGGCGTGCTTTATTCGCCAAAGGGCACCTGGCGCGGCACCTCGCAGACCGGGTTCACGGTGAACGTGCTGATCCCGGCGGATATCCGCACCGACATTGAGGATGGCGCCTGCTATCACGAGACCTTTGTTGAGGTGAAACGGGCGCATTAAAAGAGCTGGAAAGCCAAAGGTTGCAGGCTGATCCAGGCTGAGGTTTGGATCAGAGGCCGCGAGCCACAGGCCTCGCCTTAGCTGCCATAGGTCTGGCCCCACCGCTCGATCAGCTGTTGCTGCAGGCGTTTGGCCTTTTTGTTCCAGGCTTTGGCGCCCTTTGGCCGTTCGCGTTCGGCGCGACTGATGCGGGCGCGCGCCTTGCTGTCAGCCACAAAGATCGCAAAGGCCAGCTCGGTGCCGCTCGAGGTGGTGAGAAAGCCCCCCAACCCGGAGACAAAATTCAGGGTGCCCGTTTTGGCCGCCACCTTGAGAGGGTGCGTCTTGATCACCCGGCCCCTGGCATCCCGCATTGGAAACCTTTTAAGCAGCGGCTTCAGCGCCCCCGCCTTATAGGCCGCCACCAGCACCGACAGCAGCGCATTGGGCGCCACCCGCGAGTCCTCACCCAGGCCAGAGTGATCCACCATGCGGACGGAAGACACCCCGTATTTGGCCTTGGCCCAGCGCGACATCTGGGTCGCGGATTCCTTTAGCCCGCTGGGGCGTTTGCCGCGTTTCGCAGTGGCGGCCATGCCAATCATCTCGGCCATCAGGTTGTTGGAATATTTCAGCATGCCCTTCAGCATCTGATCCAGCGGTGGGCTGTGGTGCTGCGCCAAGAGCCGCCCGGGTGGCAGCGTCGAGATCTGCTTCGCCGCCTTCAGCTTGATCCCATGCGAGCGCGCCATGGTGCGAAACACATCCGCCGCATAGTCCGCAGGCCGCCGCACCGGCAACCAGCGCGCGCCGCCCTTGCCCAGCGCCTGACTTGCAACAGTCCAATAATCGGTGCCACCGCGATCCGCATAGGTATAGACCGGCAGCGCCCGGCTGGCGACTTTCATCCGGGCCATGCTGACCTCGGGGCGGTATTTTTCAGTGCGGGCATCCATATTCACCGCCCAGCCCTTACCGGCCCGCTTCCATTCAAAATGCACCCGGTTAAAGTTCAGCGCGATGCCCGAAACCGCCGGGCTATAGCCCACATGATCGGGCTGGTCGCCATCAATAGAGTGCACCTGGGGCAGCGCCCCGTCATAGACTTTGAAAGCGCCGCGCACTTCGCGAATGCCGACGGTCTTCAGCGCCCGTGCCAGCTGTGCCAGATGATCGGTGTTCAGCATAGGGTCACCCCCACCGGCCAGGATCAGATCCCCCTGCAGAATGCCACCGCTCACTGTCCCCGTCGCTATGATCCGGGTGGTAAACCGATGGTCCGCCCCAAGGCTATCCAACGCATAAAGAGCTGTAAGCGCCTTGGCGACGCTGGCCGGTGGCAGCGCCACATCTGCGTCATGCGCCTCAAGCTGCTTGCCGGTTTTTACCTCTGCGACAGCGCAGGCCACCTGACCGGAAAGACCCGCGCCTGCCAGCAGCGTTTTGAGGCTGGCCGCAGACCCTGCGCCCGAGACGCCAGATACCAGCCCCGCGCCTGTCCGGGCAACGGGGCGCAGAGACTTCAGTGGCGCGTTGGCCAGAGCTGCCGGGGCGGTCAGAGCCGCAGCGGCGGCCGAAAGGAAAAAACGTCTCGATAACATGTCAGTCAATATCTAATAAAATTGCCACTATAATGGCAAATAAAGCCCAAAGCTTGCTTCTGTACCATAGCTGATACTCCATCCGCGACCAAATCACTTACACAAACACCTGCTCAGGCTCTCCCCTTACTAAAAAAAGGCCCTGGCTGCAGACAGGATAACGCGGCAAAGGGTCGGCAAAATGGCAGATTTTGGCTCTTTTTCGGGAAATCAGGCTAAACTACGGCGGCAGACCAGTCGCCGCTGGCCCGGATCGCGGTAGAGCTGGCGGCCACCATGGGCACATTGACAAAGCACCAGGCCGGCACAGGGGCCTGCGCCAGACTCTGACTTTGACCATCCTTGAGCATATGCGCGCGATAGATCCGCGCCGCGGGCGACAATCGCGCCGAAATACGGTCTCCCGGCCGCGCCAGCACGCCAATCGGCACGGTCTCGAGGATCTCTCGCCAATCCTTCCAAAGATGGAAATGGGCCAGATTGTCCGCGCCCATCAACCAGGTAAACCGCACCCCCGGATAGAGGCGGCGCATCTCGCGCAGGGTCTCGGCCGTGTAGCGCGTGCCAAGGCGCGCCTCGATATCGCTGATCCGCACCCTTGGGTGATCCATGAGGCCCTGTGCCGCGGCAACGCGGCGTGCCATGCTGGCAGGGGCGCGGGCTTTGAGCGGATTGCCCGGTGAGACCAGCCACCAGAGCTGATCCAGATTGAACCGCTGCAGCGCCGCCCGGCTGATCTGCACATGGCCAAGGTGGGCCGGATCAAACGACCCGCCCAGCAGCCCCACGGTCATGCCGGGGCGCAGATATGGTAAACCCTGCCTCATGGTACATGGTGATGCACATATTCTGCGACGAGATCAATCGGTTGGCGCCACCTGAGGTCTGAAATCAGGCGCCCCCGCCGCTTGCTCGCCTCAAAACTCACCCAGACAAGGCCGGGCATTCCTCTTGCCTCACCGCCAGCAGCCCGCCAGCAGCCCGCCAGCATGCAGGTATTGACTGATGAGATGAGGAGGCCGCCATGCGCCTGACCGTGCCGGACCCGGATATCACCCTCTATGAGGACGGCTTTGCCCATCATGACCAGCTTGACCGCAAGGCAACGGGCGACAAGCTGTCAGATCTGGTGGAGCGCATTGATGACCCACTGGTCATCGCGCTGGACGGGGCCTGGGGGTCGGGAAAATCATTCTTTCTAAAGTGCTGGGTCGGTGAGCATCTACAGCGGAAAGGAAACAGCACCCAAACCGTCTACTTTGATGCCTTCAAACATGACTATCTGGATGATCCGCTGATTGCCCTGACCGGAGCCATTGCGGAACGGTTCACCACGGCGGGGGCCGAAGAATCTGATGCAAAGACTAGAAAAATCAAAAAGGCAGCTTGGGCGATTGGAAAAGGCGCTGCCCGCATTGGGCTTTCAGCTGTCACTTTTGGCGCAACAGAGATCCTTGGTGATATGGGCGATGAAATAGCCAAAGCCACTGGCGCCGAAGCCAAGGCATTTCTAAACAGTGAGAAAGGGAACGAAGAGGCAAACGACTATTGGGACATGCAGCGCTCAAAAATCGCCGCGATGAGCGCCTTTCGCCTGGCGCTGACCGGCCTGACGGAGCCCGAAACAGAGGGCGCAAACAAAGGTAAGCCCAGCCGCAAGCTGGTGATCGTCATTGACGAACTCGACCGCTGCCGCCCGGATTACGCGCTGTCACTGCTGGAGATCATCAAGCATTTCTTTAACGTGGACGGGGTGCATTTTGTGCTGGGCTGCAACACAGAAGCGTTGGCCTGGACAGTAAGATCACGCTACGGCGAAAACTATGACGCGAGGAGGTATCTACAACGCTTTATAAACTTGAAACTAAGACTGGCTCAGAATGAGAACCTCGGGTTCACCAAGCACCCCGTTGATGACTACTTTCTAAGCGCCGTAGAACGAATGGGGCTGACGGAAAGCCAATACCTTCCCTCGTTGAAAAGTTACATCTCCGCCATGAAGTACACGCAGGGGTTTTCTATCAGAGATCTGCACCAACTACTGGCACGACTAGCCATAACCTCGCCGCCACATGATCTTGATAATTTCGATAGAGCCATCATTTCTGGCTTGCTGGTATTGGAAGCCTTTGCACCCGACGCAATCAGCAAGGTGAGAAATCTGGACGGGAAAATGTTTGAAATAACAGGTCCCCTAGAGCTACACGACCCTTGGGATTCTGAGGATGCCCAAGGACAAATTAACTGGGCAAGTTGGTGGGCTTGCTACTCTGACATAAACGACGACAGATTCAGAAGCGTCGTGGGGCAGGACATCGACGGCTTCGGAAATGGCTATGATCGAAATCGCGTTCTCCGCCTGCTAGAACAGCATATTGATCTTTTTGAGCTAAATTAATTTTCAATTCAGCCTTGTGCTTCGGAAACACTTGGGGAAAGCACATACCTTTTGTGATTATCACAACGCAAGCCCCTCGGTTCGGACGCATCATCCCCGATTGCCCCCGGCGCGCCCATCCGCTATCACACCAGCCAGCAAAGTTTCCCCCATCACGGAGCAGTCACATGGCCGCCAATCAATATGTCTACCACATGCAGGGTGTCTCCAAGACCTACCCCGGTGGTAAGAAATGCTTTGAAAACATCCACCTGTCCTTTTTACCCGGCGTAAAAATCGGTGTGGTCGGCGTCAACGGCGCCGGTAAATCCACCCTGATGAAAATCATGGCTGGCCTCGACAAGGACTTCACCGGTGAGGCCTGGGCTGCCGAAGGCGTCCGCGTTGGCTATTTGCCGCAGGAGCCAAAGCTCGACGAGAGCCTCACCGTGCGTGAAAACGTCATGCTGGGCGTCGCACCGAAAAAGGCGATCCTGGATCGCTACAATGAGCTGGCGATGAACTACTCGGACGAGACCGCCGCCGAGATGGCCGAGCTGCAGGACGTGATCGACGCACAGGATCTGTGGGATCTCGACAGCCAGATTGATGTCTCGATGGAAGCGCTGCGCTGCCCGCCCGATGATGCAGCGATCGCCAATCTCTCGGGCGGTGAAAAGCGCCGGGTTGCCCTGTGCAAACTGCTGCTCGAAGCGCCCGAGATGCTGCTGCTGGATGAGCCGACCAACCACCTTGATGCCGAAACCATCGCCTGGCTGCAACAGCACCTGATCGACTACAAGGGCACCATCCTGATCGTCACCCACGACCGCTACTTCCTCGACGATATCACCAGCTGGATCCTTGAACTTGACCGCGGCAAGGGCATCCCCTGCGAGGGCAACTACTCTGACTGGCTGGAGCATAAAGCCAAACGTCTGAGCCAGGAAGCCCGCGAGGACAAATCCAAGCAACAGACGCTGGAGCGCGAGCTGGAGTGGATGCGTCAGGGCGCCAAGGCGCGTCAGGCCAAATCCAAGGCCCGGATCAACGCCTATAACGATCTGGCTGAACAGTCCGAACGCGAGAAACTGACCCGGGCCCAGATCGTCATCCCCAACGGCCCGCGCCTTGGCAGCAAGGTGATCGAAGTCAAGGATCTCGCCAAACACTACGGCGACAAACAGCTGGTCGAAGGCCTGTCGTTTGATCTGCCCCCCGGTGGCATTGTCGGCGTCATCGGCCCCAACGGCGCCGGTAAATCCACCCTGTTCCGTATGCTCACCGGCCAGGAGCAGCCCGACGAGGGCTCTGTCAGCTATGGCGACACCGTAAAGCTGTCCTATGTCGACCAATCGCGCGATGACCTGAAGGACAACGAGACCGTCTGGGAGGCGATCTCTGGCGGTGCCGAGATTATTGAACTGGGTGATGCGCAGGTGAACTCCCGCGCCTATTGCTCGTCGTTCAACTTTAAAGGCGGCGATCAGCAAAAACCGCTGAACCTGCTGTCGGGTGGCGAACGTAACCGCGTCCACATGGCGCGTCTGCTGAAAGAGGGCGGCAACGTGCTGCTGCTTGATGAACCGACCAACGATCTCGACGTGGAAACTCTGCGCGCCCTTGAAGACGCGCTGGTCGATTTTGCCGGCTGCGCCGTGGTGATTTCGCACGACCGCTTCTTCCTTGACCGGATCTGCACCCACATGCTGGCCTTTGAGGGCGACGCGCATGTGGAGTGGTTCGAGGGTAACTTTGAAGACTACGAGGAAGACAAGAAACGCCGTCTGGGGGCCGATGCG
This sequence comes from Phaeobacter sp. SH40, assembly GCA_965641885.1. Taxonomy (GTDB): domain Bacteria; phylum Pseudomonadota; class Alphaproteobacteria; order Rhodobacterales; family Rhodobacteraceae; genus Pseudophaeobacter. The sequence continues at coordinate 3,573,596 of OZ282574.1, forward strand.
CTGGAGCCCAAGCGCCTGAAGCACAAGAAGTTTGTGCGGTAGAGTCCTAGTTCTTCTCGGGAGTGCTAGCCGCACTCCCGAAAATTTGCCCTTAGTTCATTCTTCGTCTGGAAGAATGATCACTTCGTGTACATGAACAACTGAATAGGCCACGGGCTTTTGGTTGCGAGTTTGCACATTGACATCCACAACAAAGCCTTTCTGATATACATTTTCCGGCACGTCCCGAATTTCGTGTTTGATTTTTTCTTCCGCCAAATCAGAAGCATAAGTAAGAGCTAAGGATCGTTCGGAAATTTCTTCAATTCGAACGCGTTCTCCAGATGGCTTTCCAATTTTCGCATCGCCAACGTCAGAACGAGTATAAACCATCAATACGCGTTCATGATCGGAATGCTCTTGTTTGTCCAAGCGCTGGTAAACACCTTCGATGGTTTTCATCGCATCTTTCGCTTCACTGACATCAAATGTGAAAGCGAAACGCTCTTCGGTTTTTCCATTTTCATATGTCGCAACTGCGAGTCGGCCTTTTCCATCGGTCGAATTTGCAACAGCACTAAATGTGTCAAGCCAGTGCTTTGCATTTACCTTTGTTTCTTTGTCAGGGAAAACACCGTTGATTACCCCCTGAACACGATGCCCCCATGTTCTAACAAACTCTTCAATCGTATTTAGATCGGAAATGTGCTGTGCGAGAAGAGGTATAGTCGATGCCATTACCGGCACCAGGTCAGCAATATATGATCCTTTCCTAACCTCAGATACAAAAACCTTTGCATCTTCAGAAATGAGATCCGAGTGCTTCTTAGCAAAGCGTTGATACTCGCCCGCCAAAGCCGTGAAAGCACCTACAAAATCACCAAGTTCAATGGGCTCTTCAGTGTCAATCGTCAGCGTCAAAAAATGCTTACTTTGTTCCATGAGTTCATTGTATGTTGCATTCCTCATAACTCAATCAACCTTAAACTGAAATTAGCACATATGTTCACTCTATGTTCTAATTCAAATTTCCGAACAATCAATCAAGAGTGACAAGTTTTATTGCCACTGCATCACGACACAAGGCCCGCGCTTGACCTTGGGGAGGTGCGAATGCGCCTTCCCGGGGGGAAGGTCAGGCGCGGGCCGTGCGGCCCAAAGACCACCTTTTCTAGTGTTGCGCTGTCAACAACTGTTGCAGCCTCAATTTCGCGTTTCGCTCTTTTTGCGCTATCATTGCCGTTAACGACTGACCCATACTGGCCTCACACATGGCCTCATCCGATTTTCATTTCACTTTTCCAAAGGTTCCCCCAATGCCCATTTCCCCCGCAGACATCGCAGCCCAGGCCGAAGCTCTGAGTGGCAAAAAAGCCAAACGTAAAAAGCTTTTGTCCGCGCCAGAAGACACCAAGGGCAAAAAGCTGCCCAGTGACGTGCGCAAAGGACTGGAGGCGCATTTTGGCAGCAAACTCGCCAAGGTGCAGGTGCATTCTGGCGGCAATGCCAAAGACCTCTGCAAAGAGCTGAAAGCCAAGGCCTTTACCATTGGCAATGACGTCTATTTTGGCAAAGCGGCCGACGCCAAGAACTCTGGGCTGCTGGTGCATGAGCTCACCCATGTGCTGCAACAAGGGGGCGGCAGGATGCCAAAACCAAAGGACGGCGTCGCCTTTGTCTCAAAGTGAGCCCGCCACCTGGCCGCCAGGCCTGCGATAAAACGGATAAAACCAGCGCGGGAAACGCTCAATTCTGCCTCATTGCGGCGCATTTAGCCCCGCTTCACCCCGGCCCCTGCACAGTTTGAACAAAATATTAACGATTTCAGCCTGTATTGAGAGGACAGCGCCGCGCTAGGATTTGGCAGTGGCCTCAGCTGAGGGAGAGACAAAGTGGCTTTTGTGGGTATCATGGTTGGATCGTTTTTTGGCCTTATCTCGGCCGCCACCGGCTTTGCGCTGTTTGACCTGCATCTCTGGCAGAGCCTGCTGCTCTACTCGGCGTCAGGCATGCTCTTTGCAGTCCTGACAGTCCTTGCGCTGCTGTTGCGCGCCCCGGCGGCGCAGCAAACGGCAGGGCCGACAAAGGCGCAGGCCACGGCCTGAGATCAAGGCCTGAGATTACAGCCTGAGACGCTATAGCGCTTTTACCCAGGCGGTAATCTGACCTTCTCGCATGGCGCCTGACTGGCGCTTTTGCTCTTTGCCGCGCGCAAACCCCACCAGGGTCGGTATCCCCTTGATCCGGTAGCGCCCGCCAGTCGACTGATGTCGCTGCGTGTCCAGTTTGACCAGTCGCGCCTGACCCGCCAGTTTCCTGGCCGCTTTGGCATATTCCGGCCCCATCATTTTGCACGGCCCGCACCAGGGCGCCCAAAAGTCGACGATCAGGGGCAGATCATCGTTCTGCGTCGCCTTTTGCAGCACCGCCGGATCCACATCCACCGGCTGCGTCGGCATCAAGGCAGCACCGCAGCTGCCGCATTTTGGCCCCGCGGCCAGCTTGTCCTCCGGCACCCTGTTCAACTGGGCACAGCTCAGACAGGTGAGCGTTTTGGCGGCCATGGCAAATCTCCAATCCTGTGGCCCGTTAAGATATAAGGCCTCAAACACATCTGCAAGACACAGACAGCACGCGGGGGAGTGCAGCCCCCGGCTGTGCGTCACAACCTGCCACTGCTGCCTGCCTCAATGCGCAAACATACGCCCCAAGGCGCCTTCCCAAACCTGTTCACCCTGCCCACAGGCCCACACCTTTTGGCGCAACGGGCCTGTGGCGTGAATTTTTCTTGCCTGATGACTTCTTCTGTCCAATGCTGTCACCGCCGAGTCATGAAAACTGTGCAAATTGCCCTGACCGGTAGGGCCATACGCATAAAATGAGCCGGCCATACTACCGCATGTTGCGGGTAGATTGCGTGAGAAGAAACTAGGAGAAGAGACGATGGCAACTGGCACCGTCAAATGGTTCAACACCACCAAAGGCTTTGGCTTTATTGCCCCTGATGGGGGTGGCAGCGACGTATTTGTTCACATTTCAGCGGTTGAGCGATCCGGCCTGACCGGCCTCGCTGACAATCAAAAAGTCAGCTACGAGATGCAACCCGGCCGCGATGGTCGTGAGTCTGCCGTGGATCTAGCGCTGCTTTAGGTCGCCACAATATATCCAGTCTGGCGGCCCCTGTCACGGGGCCGCTTTTGCAGCGCCGCTCACCTTTTGCCGCCGCTAACCCTCTGGTTCTGTGCGCGAAATTCTGGAAGCAAGCTGCATTGCCACGGGTCCCAGTGCGGCCACATTCAGTGCCACACCAGCGGCATTTGGGTGAATATTGTCAGCCTGCATATAGGCCTGTGCAGCAGCCGGGTCTGCCCCCGCCTTGGCCCGAATACCGGCAAAGGCATCCGGGTGCAGCAGCGCGCCGAATTCCTCGGCCAGATCAGCATAGATCGCATCAAAACCCGCTTTATACTCTGGGCCATAGTTGCCCGGAGCCGTCATACCCACCAGCAAAACCTGCGTATTCTTGTCCTGGGCGGCCTGCAGTATTTTTCGCAGGTTCACCTCGGCCTGACCCGGCTGCAGCCCACGCAGCATGTCATTGCCGCCCAAAAGCACGATCACCCCCTGCGGCTGATCCGCCAGCGTCCAGTCAATACGGGCCGCGCCGCCTGCGGTTGTATCCCCCGAGACCCCGGCATTGCTCAGCGTAACATCCACCCCTTGGCCGCGCAGCCAGGCCTGCAGCTGCGGCACAAATCCGTCGCCCTGCGCCAGCCCATAGCCCTGCACCAGACTGTCGCCAAAAGCGCTCAGGCGCAGCTCTGCGGCCCGCCCCTGTGCGGCAAAGGTCGCAAAAATAAAAATCCCCAACAGGGCCCAAACCTTGCGCATCGCGGCAAATGCTCCATATCCGATAGAGTGTATTTAACAGGCGCGGTATTATGACAGACCCTCAACCACCCGTTCTTCACCTCAAAGATGCGTCTTTGACGCTAAATGGCAATACCGGACCCGTACAAATTTTGCAGGATATCTCGCTGGATGTTGCCAAGGGTGAGACACTGGGGCTCATTGGTCCGTCCGGTTCAGGAAAATCCTCGCTGCTGATGTTGATGGGCGGGCTAGAGCTGGCCACCGGCGGCAAGATCGCAGCGCTTGGACAAGACCTGACTGCCATGAACGAAGACGCTCTGGCCCGGTTTCGCCGTGACCACATGGGTGTGGTGTTCCAGAGCTTTCATCTGATCCCCACCATGACCGCGCTTGAAAACGTCGCAACCCCGCTGGAACTGGCCGGCCGCAGCGACGCCTTTGAACTCGCCCTTGCCGAACTCGAAGCCGTCGGGCTTGGTCATCGTGCCGGGCATTTCCCCGCGCAGCTGTCGGGTGGCGAGCAGCAACGGGTGGCTCTGGCCCGTGCGCTGGCGCCGCGCCCGGCAATCCTGTTGGCGGATGAGCCCACCGGCAATCTTGACGAGGCAAATGGCGCCGCTGTGATGGACCTGTTGTTTGGCCTGCGGGATCGCTCTGGCGCGACCCTGATCATGGTTACGCATGCGCCGGAACTGGCAGCGCGCTGTGACCGGGTGATCCGCCTGCGCGATGGCCGACTGGCTGAACCTCAGGCAGCATCCCGGGCTACAACCGAGGCGGCAGAATGACAGAGGTGACCACGGGGTTGGCCTCTTCTTTCCGTCTAGCCTGGCGCTTTGCCCTGCGTGAGCTGCGCGGTGGCATCAAAGGCTTTCGCATTTTTCTCGCCTGCCTTGCCTTGGGCGTTGCAGTCATTGCGGCCATCGGCTCTATCCGCGCCTCGATTGAGGCCGGGCTCACCCAAGAGGGCGCCAGCCTGTTGGGCGGCGATGCCGAACTTACCTTCACCTATCGCTTTGCCAATGACGAAGAACGCGGCTGGATGACCGCGCAGGCCGAGGCCCTGTCGCAGGTAGTAGAGTTTCGCTCCATGGCCGCTGTCGGCGATGAACGCGGCCTGACCCAGGTCAAGGCCGTCGATGCCGCCTATCCGCTGGTTGGCACGCTGGTTTTGCAGCCCGACATGCCGCTGGCGACAGCACTGGCCGGAAACGGAGCGCTTCCGGGTGTTGCCATGATGCCAGTGCTGGCCGACCGGCTGGGGCTGGCGCCCGGCGACACCGTGCGCTTTGGCACCCAGGACTTTGTGCTGATGGCCACCATCAAAACGGAACCCGACGCCGCCGCCTCGGGTTTTGCGCTGGGGCCGCGCACGCTGGTCGCGCTGCCCGCGCTGGAAAATTCTGGCCTGTTGGCGCCCGGCTCGCTCTTTTCCACCAAATACCGCCTCACCCTGCCCGCCGGGACCGACCTCGACGCGCTGCAGACCGAGGCCCGCGCCCAGTTTGAAGACAACGGCATGCGCTGGCGCGATGCCCGCAATGGCGCACCCGGCATTGCGACCTTTGTCGAACGCTTGGGCGGTTTTCTGGTGCTGGTTGGGCTCTCCGGGCTTGCGGTTGGCGGTGTGGGTGTTTCTGCCGCTGTGCGTGCCTATCTGGCCACCAAGACAGAAACCATCGCCACCCTGCGCACACTGGGCGCTGAGCGGCAGGTGATCTTCCTGACATATTTCTTGCAGATTGGCGCACTCACCCTGCTGGGCGTCGGCATTGGACTGCTGCTTGGCGGGCTGGGGCCGATCCTGCTGGGGCCACTGATTGCAGCGCAACTGCCCTTTCCAGCCCTGTTTGCGGTCTATCCTGCCACGCTGATAGAGGCAGCACTTTATGGCTTTCTCACCGCCTTTATCTTTGCTCTCTGGCCATTGGCACGCGCAGAGCGCATTCGCGCCGCCTCATTGTTTCGCGGCGCACTGGGCGAGGCAAGTCATCTTCCGGCGCTGCGCTATATCCTGGCCACAGCACTGGCGCTGGCGGTGCTGGTGGGCTCTGCCGCCTGGTTTTCGGGGTCGGCCCGGCTCACGCTCTGGACTGCCGGCGGCCTGATGGGCGCATTGCTGGTACTACTGGTCGCTGCCCTGGGTCTGGGCTGGCTGGCACGGCGTGGCGCAAAGATCAGTCGGGGACGCCCGGCGCTGCGATGGGCGCTGGCGGCGATTGGCACCTCACGGGATGGCGCTGTACCTGCGGTGCTGGCGCTGGGTCTTGGGCTGACCGTGCTGGCCGCTATCGGCCAGATTGATGGCAATATGCGCCGCGCCATTGCAGGCAACCTGCCTGATGTGGCGCCGTCCTACTTTTTTGTCGACATCCAGCGCGACCAGATGCCCGCCTTTCTGGCCCGTGTTGAGACCGACCCGGCCGTCAGCAAGGTCGAAAGCGCGCCAATGCTGCGCGCGGTGATTACCAAAATCAACGGCGTGCCCGCACAGGAGGTCGCAGGCGACCACTGGGTGGTGCGCGGTGATCGCGGCGTCACCTATGCCGCCGCCCAGCCCAAAGGCACAGAGGTCATAGCAGGCAGCTGGTGGCCGGACGACTACACTGGTCCGCCGCAAGTCAGCTTTGCCGCCGAAGAAGCCGAAGAGCTGGGGCTATCCCTGGGGGACACCATTACCCTCAACGTGCTGGGGCGCGACATTCAGGCGGCGATCACCAGTTTTCGCAATGTTGATTTTTCCACCGCCGGCATGGGGTTTGTGCTGACCCTGAACGAGGCCGCCCTGGCCGGGGCGCCCCATAGTTTTATCGCCACGGTCTATGCCGAACCCGAAGCCGAAGCGCCAATCCTGCGCGATCTGGCCCGCCAGATGCCCAATATCACGGCCATTCGGGTGCGCGATGCTATTGACAGGGTTTCAGACATTCTGCGGCAACTGGCCGCCGCCACCAGCTATGGTGCCGCCGCCACCCTGCTCACAGGATTTTTGGTTCTGCTGGGCACCGCCGCTGCAGGAGAGCCCGCCCGCCGCTACGAGGCAGCCTTGCTCAAAACCCTTGGGGCCTCGCGTCGCAAGATCCTGACAAGCTTTGCGCTGCGCTCGGTCATTCTGGGAGCGGGGGCCGGGTTAGTTGCCCTCAGCGCGGGCATTGCCGGCGCCTGGGCGGTCAATATCTACGTCTTTGAAACCAGCTATGTGGTGATCTGGCCCAATGCACTGGCGGTGATTTCAGGCGGCATCCTGACCACGCTGCTGGCCGGGCTGATTTTTGCCTGGCGCCCACTGGCGGCCCGACCGGCCCGCATCCTGCGCGCCCGGGACTAGCCCCAGCCTGCATGCAAACCGCTTAAAACTAAAAACCCCAAGCCAGATCAGGTCAGATCTGGCTTGGGGTTTTTTCCGTTTTGGCGCAAGTTTCCCCTGTTGGTCAGCTGGCCACAGCCGTTTGCCGCGCGCCGCAGGCCACGGGCTGCAGGATGCGCATGAGATCATGATTGTCACAGACCAGCGACTCAAGCGTGATATCATCCAGAGAGGCATAAAAGGCCTGCGCCGCATCAGCCAGTGCAACCTTCAGGCGGCAGGCGCTTGAGAGGGGACAGGTATTGTCAGCATCAGCAAAGCATTCCACCATCGGCAGCGCGCCCTCGACATGGCGAAAGACATCGCCAACCTTGATCTCTGAGGTGCTCCGCCCCAGGGTCATGCCGCCATTACGGCCCCTCTGGGTGTGCAGATAGCCAAGCTGGCTCAACTGATTGATCACCTGCGCCAAATGGTTCTCGGAGATATTGCAACACTCTGCGATTTCGGCTTTTGTGACCAGACGCTCGGCGTTTGCCGCACAGTACATCAGCAAACGGACGGCAATGTTGGTCCTTTTTGTAATGCGCATGGTCTGGCTCCCGCTGTTATTCCCTTGCAGTGTTATTGCACAGACCCACAAAAAGAAGTTTGACATACATCAATGGAAACAGGGCAAATACGGAAAGACGATCAAATGAAGCCTCCTCCTTACTTCTTTGGCTATGGCAGCCTGGTCAATACAGCGACCCATGACTACCTTGACCCGCAGCCTGCCCGCCTCAGCGGCTGGCAGCGCAGCTGGTGCCATACCGCCCTGCGCGATGTGGCCTTCCTAACGGTCGTCCCCGCCCCTCAGGCGCAGATTGACGGCTTAATCGCCGCCGTCCCAGAGGCCGATTGGCGCGCATTGGATCAACGTGAATACGCCTATGCCCGCCTGCCCGCCAACCAGTCGATCCGTCATCCTCTTGCCTGCCAGCCTGAGACGCAGCCTGAGATGCAGCCTGAGATGCAACCTGAGATTTCGTTCTATGCGGTGCCGCAGGAGGCCCAGAACCAGGGCAGTCAGCGCCATCCCATTCTGCTGAGCTATCTGGACGTGGTGGTGCAGGGCTATCTGCAGGTGTTTGGCGAGGCCGGTGTCAGCGATTTCTTTGCCACCACCACGGGCTGGGAGGCCCCTGTTCTCAACGACCGCAGCGCGCCTCGTTATCCACGCCATCAGGCGCTGGCCCCAGCTGAGTGCCAATTGGTGGATCACCACCTCGCGCGCCTCGGCGTCCGGCGCATCTGACGCGCCCAGCCCCCCCCTGATCTCACCACCGCATGAAGCCACTGAGCCAGACGAGACTTCTGTAGGCTCCCACGCCGGGCGGCAGCCCGGCGCCCGGCCCAACTGCGCAGGGCCCTTCACGCAAGGGCCCGGAACAGGCGGGAGCATTGGGGGCAGAAGATTTAATCGCGCCACCTCACAGCACACAAGCGTACAACACAAGGGTGCTGACAACAAAGGCGGCGCCTGTCAGCACCGCCTCATATCAATCAACGTCACACTTCCTCTCAACCTCGCCAGACGCGCCCAACGGGCGCTACAGGGCGCGAGATCAGCCGCGCGCCTGCACGACCGTCATCAGAGCCAAAAGCGCGCTCATGTCAGGGCCACGTTCTTTGCCGGTCACGGCTTTGCGCAGCGGCATGAACAGGCCCTTACCCTTGCGTCCAGTGGCCTCTTTCACCGCAGTGGTCCAGCTCTTCCAGGTCTCATCGTCGTAGGGACCCTCGGGCAACAGCGCCATGGCCTCAGCGATGAACTCTTTATCCTCATCGGCAATCAAGGGTGCTGCACCCTCGCGGCAAAGATCCCACCACTCCCCAAGGTCCTTCAGCGTGGTGATGTTTTCCTTCGCCATCGCCCAGAAGCCCTCCTGCTTTTCAGCGGGAACACCCAGTGCGTCGACATGCGGCTTCACATCCGCAAGCGACAGCGACTGCAAATAGCGCGCCGTCAGCGGGTACAAATCCTCGACGTCGAATTTGGTCGGGGCCGCGCCAAAGCGGTTGATGTCAAAGCCCTCGATCAGCTCAGCCATCTCACGGCGCACTTCCACCGGGTCAGACGAGCCCAGCCGCGCCATAAGGCTCAGCAGCGCCATAGGCTGCACGCCTGCTTCACGCAGATCCCGCAGTGCCAGAGTGCCCAGCCGTTTCGACAGGGCTTCGCCCTGCGGGCCGGTCAATAGCGAGTGATGGGCAAATGCGGGCACGCTGCCGCCCAGCGCCTTGATGATCTGGATCTGGGTCGCGGTATTGGTCACATGGTCAGAGCCGCGCACCACATTGGTGACGCCCATCTCGGTGTCGTCCACAACGGAGGCCAATGTGTAGAGAAACTGACCATCGCCACGGATCAAGACGGGATCGGAAACTGACGCGGCATCAATCGAGATATCGCCCAGAACACCATCGTTCCATTCAATCCGCTCCTGGTCCAGCCTGAACCGCCAGACCCCGTTGCCGCGCTCTGCGCGCAGGGCTTCTTTCTCTGCGTCAGACAAGGCAAGGGCTGCGCGGTCATAGACCGGCGGTTTGCCCATGTTGAGCTGTTTCTTCCGCTTCAGGTCCAGCTCTGTCGGGGTCTCGAAGGCCTCATAGAAACGGCCAATGCGGCGCAGCTCATCAGCGGCGGCAACATAGCGCTCCAGCCGCTCCGACTGACGCTCAACCCGGTCCCAGGTCAGGCCAAGCCAGTCCAGGTCCTGCTTGATCGCATCGACATATTCTTCTTTCGACCGCTCAGGATCGGTGTCGTCAATGCGCAGAATAAATTCGCCGCCCGCCTTACGGGCAATCAAAAAGTTCATCAGCGCGGTACGCAGATTGCCAACATGGATATAACCAGTGGGCGATGGGGCAAAACGGGTGGTGGTCATGACATGTCTCCTGTTGCCTTGCCCCATGTCACACGGGCGGCATTTTGTCCAGTTTAGCAGACCTGTCCCGCGCTAATTTTGACGTGCACCAAAGCCCCGAAACCAGAAACCGCAGCAGGCCCCGGCGAAGTTATTTCGAAAACCGAGACAGCCGGAAGTCATGCGGATCCACCACGGGCGCATCGCCCGTGACCAGATCTGCAGTCAGACGCCCCGCGGCAGGACCAATGCCAAAGCCATGGCCGCTATAGCCGGTCGACACGAACAACCCCGGCAAATCATCCACCTGCGAGATCACCGGCACAGCATCAGGGGTCACATCAATCAAGCCCCCCCAGCTTTGCACAACATCGGCGGACTGCAGCACGGGAAAGACACTCTGTGCCGCCTCCCAGGCCTGCTTGATCGCCTTTTGCGATGGCGCCGGGTCCAGAATGCGGGACTTCTCAAACGGAGTGGTCTGCTGTGACGACCAGCTCCGGGCCTGCGCCGCCTCCTCGCGCCAGCGGCCAGAGCCAAAGAAGCGCAACTGCAAGGAGCGCCATTCCTCCAGATAGCTGGGCAGGAATTTCAAGCCAAGCCGCAGGCTATCGGGAACGATATCAACAATATTCTCAGTGCCATTGGCAATGGTATAGCCACCATCCAGTCGTTTTCGCAGCGAGAAGCCCGCATTCCAGATCGCAGTTTCCGGTCCCCCCTGCACCGGTGAGGTGCGCAGGACCGAATTCAAAACCTTCAGTTGCGGCAGGTTGATACCAGCATTGCCCAGAAACAGCCGCGACCAGGCGCCGCCAGCCACAACCACAGCCGAACAGGCCACCCGGCCCCGTTCTGTCATCACACCACTGATCCGGCCACCTTCCGTCTCGACCGAGCGCACCGCGCATTCGGTCATGACCTTGGCGCCCGCCGCCTGTGCCGCCAACGCAATCGCATGCGTGGCCAGCTGCGGCTCAGCCCGCCCGTCCTGAGGCGTGTAATACCCGGAAATGACTTTGCTCTGATGTCCGGGCATCACCTGATTCAACTGATCCCCCCGCAGCATCTGCCCCGGTAAATCCATCGCTGCCAGATGCGGTGCCCAGGCTTCCAGCTTGGCCTCTTCACGCCCGCGCTCGGCTGTATAGACAATCCCTGAGCGCTGATAGCCGGTGGCATGTCCGGTGCGGGCATCCAGCCCCTCCCAGATTCGCATGGCCTCGGCCATCAGGGGCAATTCACGCGGATCACGCTGTGAAATACGCACCCAGCCCCAATTGCGCGAGCTTTGCTCGCCAGCAATCTGGCCCTTCTCACAGAGCAGTACCGAATGGCCGCGCTCGGCAAGCTCCAGCGCGGTCGAAGCACCAATGATGCCGCCGCCAACAACAACCGCGTCAACGCGTTTGGGCAGAGCAAGATCGGCTTGGAAATGGGGCAGCTTAGGTCCAGGCATAACGTGGTCTATGCCGCGCGTTTTGCTGTGGGTCTAGGGGACAAAACAGCCCTCGCCCTGCCCGTTAACAAAATGTGATTTTTGGGTCGCATCATCGGTTCTCTTGCGTAGTTTTTTGCCACTTAATTCCCTGAAAATCATGAGAAAACAACTTGAAATCCACTGTGACACCGCGTCATCCTCTCAAGACAATTCCTAGGAAGGATCGCGAAAACGATTGACAATAGGGTAGCGGCGGTCAAGCCAAAAAGCCCGTGGCGAAAGCCGGGCTCCGGGGGCTGACTGAAAGCGTTTATACTCGCTGATATAGAGCAGATGTTCGATGCGTTTGGCTGTTTCGCGCGCGAAACCCTGCGCCACACAGTCCGCAATCGAGCCATCCTGATCGACCAAAATCTGCAAAATCGCATCCAGCTCCGGGTAGTCCGGCAGGCTGTCACTGTCTTTCTGGTCATCCCGCAGCTCAGCAGAAGGTGGCTTGTCGATCACATTGGGGCGGATGACCTCACCCGCAGGGCCCCGCATCCAGGGGCGGTGATTGGCATTGCGCCAGCGGCAGGTTTCAAAAACACGGGTCTTGTAGAGATCCTTGATCGGGTTGTAGCCGCCGTTCATATCGCCATAGATTGTGGCGTAACCCACTGCGACCTCTGATTTATTCCCCGTGGTCAGCAGCATCTCGCCAAATTTGTTCGACATCGCCATCAGCAGCAATCCCCGCAGGCGGGACTGGATGTTTTCCTCGGTGAGGTCCTCGTCACGCCCGGCAAACAGCGGCGCCAGCGTATTGGTGATGGCGGCGCGGCCTTCGGCAATGGGCACATAGTCATAATGCACGCCCAGCGCCTCGGCCACCGCCTCGGCATCATCCAGGGACTCCCGGCTGGTGTATTCTGAGGGCAGCATGACGCAGCGCACGTTCTCGGACCCGATCGCATCCACCGCGATGGCGGCAACGATGGCCGAGTCGACACCACCGGACAGCCCCAGCAGCACTTTCTTGAAGCCGGTTTTCCCCATGTAGTCACGCAGGGATTCGACCATGACTCGATAGTCCTGCTCCCATTCATCAGGCAAATGCGCCTTTTCCCCCTCAATGGCGCGCCAACCAGCATCAGTACGTTCCAGATCCAGTTGGGTGATCACCTCGTCAAACACCGGCATCTGCACCACCAGAGCGCCATTGGGGTTGAGCACAAAGCTGCCGCCATCAAAGACCTGATCGTCCTGGCCGCCAACCATATTGAGGTAGATCACTGGCAGGCCTGTCTCGACTGCACGGGCCACCATGAAGTTCTGCCGCACTTCCATCTTGTTCCGAAAATAGGGCGAGCCATTGGGAATCAACAGGAATTCAGCACCGGTCTCCTGCAGCGTTTCGGCCACATCAGGGTGCCAGCCATCTTCGCAGATCGGTGACCCAATACGCGTATCCCCCACCGAATAGGGCCCGCCAAGAGGGCCTGCATCAAAGATTCGCACCTCGTCAAAGACGGTCTCGTTGGGCAGGTGGTACTTCAGGCAACGTGAGGCGATCTTGCCTCCCTTGAGGATCAGATAGGCGTTATAGAGCTTACCATCTTCGGCCCAGGGGCAACCAATCGCCAGCGCGGGCCCCTCGGCGCAGTCAATAGCCAGCTGGGCGGCGGCGGCCATAGCAGCCTGCTGAAACACCGGCTTTAGCACCAGGTCCTGCGTATTATAGCCAGTAAGGAACATCTCTGGCAGTGCCACCAGATCAGCGCCAGCCGCACGACCGGCCTGCCAGGCCTCAAGCGCCTTGGCTGCATTGCCCGCAAGATCCCCAACCGTGGGGTTCATCTGCGCCAGTGTCACACGAAAACGATCTGCCATCCTGCACAAGCCCTTTGCAAAACATCTTCCCAGTCGTTTATCAGATCAGCAGCCAAGGAAAAGGGGCGAGCCGCAAAAGACATTGCGGCAAGTGGTTTGCTCGCTTAGTTTCCTAGCAAGTAACCCATTGGCAGAAGCAATTCCCAAAGGTTGGTTTCGACCGGCTTGCGGCAAACAGAGGTTTTCATGACCGGTTTCAGCAGAACGCTTGCAACGCTCTCCCTTCTGGCTCTGGCCGCCCCCGCCGGAACACCCGCCTGGGCCCAGGACGACAAGATCATTACCAGTCAGGATGAAATCGGGGGCGTCTACGAGGGCACCTTCCGGGGCGGCCTGCAACATGGCACCGGCACCTATCGCCTGCCCAATGGCTATGAGTATTCCGGCGCATGGGTTGACGGCGAAATTCTTGGCCTGGGCGTGGCGCGCTTTCCCAATGGGTCGGTCTACGAGGGTGAGTTCGTCAAAGGTAAGCCCGAAGGACTGGGCAAAATCACCCTGGCGGATGGCGGCACCTATGAAGGCGAGTGGATGGCCGGGGTCATAAATGGCCAGGGCGTTGCGGTCTATGCCAATGGGGTGCGCTACGAGGGCAGCTTTGTTCAGGGCCAGCATCAGGGCAAGGGGGTGATGCAAAACCCCGGCGGCTATGAATACAACGGCGATTGGGTCGAGGGGCGCAAAGAGGGCAAGGCCACGATCACCTATCCTGATGGGGCCACCTATCAGGGCGATATTCGCGACGGCCAGTTGCACGGGGTTGGCACTCTGGAGATGCCCGACGGGCTGCGCTACGAGGGCGAATGGGCCGACAATCAGATGAACGGGGTCGGCACCCTCACCCAGCCCAACGGCGATGTCTACAGCGGCCCGCTGGCCAACGGCCGCCGTCAGGGTATCGGCACCCAGACCCATGCCAACGGCGATACCTTTGAGGGCATGTTCGAAGACGACCTGCGCCACGGCACCGGCACCTTCACCAAGACAGATGGCTATACCTATACCGGCGCCTGGCTGGCCGGCCAGATCGAAGGCCAGGGGCGCGTGACCTATCCCGACGGCTCGGTCTATGAGGGCGCCTTTCAGGACGACCTGTCCCATGGCGTTGGCAAGATCACCTATCCTGATGGCTCGACCTATGAAGGCGACTGGATTTCCGGTGTCATCGAAGGAATCGGTACCGCGACCTACCCCAACGGCGTGGTCTACAAGGGATCGTTTGTGAATGCCCGCAACCATGGCCAGGGCATCATGACGGATGCCAGCGGCTACCTTTATGACGGTGGCTGGCAGGACGGGCAGCGCCACGGCGATGCGCGGGTCACCTATGCCGATGGCTCGATCTACACCGGCAGTTTTGTCAACAGCCAGCGCCACGGCAGCGGCAAGATCGAAATGCCCAGCGGCTTTGTCTATGAGGGTGACTGGACAGAGGGCAAAATCACCGGTGAGGGCACCGCCACCTATGCCAATGGCGATATCTATGTGGGCGCCTTTGTGAACGGCAAGCGGCAGGGTCCCGGCACCATGACCTATACCGGGGGGCAGACGGTCAGCGGCAGCTGGAACAACGGCGCGCCACCCAATGCCGATGCTGACGCAGGCGAAGCAGCTGAAACTGAGGCTGAGGCTGAGGCTGAGGCTGAAACACAGCCAGACGCCACCGCATCACAATAAGTCAGAAGACGCGCCAGTGGGTGCCAGCGGGTGCCAGCGGGTGCCAGCGGGTGCCGGGTGCCGCAGGCCTGTGGTGAAACACAGGTCTGACGTCACAACACAGGTCTGCGCAGCAACAGTCGGCACGTCTTTGCCCTGCACATCTTTGGCGCGCCCACAACAAAACCGATATTGCGCTTTGTTTTCCCTCTTTCCATTCGCAACCGCCTCTGTATAAATTGCCGCTATGACAGTTTGCGCAGATATCCCTATGACCGACGCCGCCTTTCGCGGCGCGTCTCTGCGTGCCCTACTGCTCCTAGTCCGCCTCTGAGCGTGCCTTTTGGCGCGTCCGCTCAGAGGAGATAGGCATGCGCGCCAAAATATGGACCGCCGAAAACGAGCTGCCAGAAATGGACCTCAGGACAGAGTTAGAAAGTTACCAAAATGACCACTATCATTGACAAAGATCGCGTGTTGATCTTCGACACCACCCTGCGCGATGGCGAACAAAGCCCCGGCGCCACCATGACCCATGACGAAAAGCTTGAGATTGCCGAGCTGCTGGATGATATGGGCGTCGACATCATCGAGGCCGGCTTTCCCATTGCCTCTGAGGGCGACTTCAAAGCCGTGAGCGAGATTGCCGAGCGGTCAAAGAATTCGGTGATCTGCGGGCTGGCACGGGCCAATTTCAAAGACATCGACCGCTGCGCCGAGGCCGTGCGCAAAGCGGCAAAGCCACGCATTCACACCTTTATCGGCACCTCGGCACTGCACCGCGCCATTCCCAATCTCAGCATGGATGAGATGGCCGACCGCATCCACGAGACCGTCACCCATGCCCGCAATCTGGTGGACAATGTGCAGTGGTCGCCGATGGATGCCACCCGCACCGAATGGGACTACCTGTGCCGGGTGATTGAGATCGCCATCAAGGCCGGTGCCACCACCATCAACATCCCCGACACTGTCGGCTACACCGCCCCTGTTGAGAGCGCCGATCTGATCAGACGCCTGATCGAAACCGTGCCAGGCGCTGATGAGGTGATCTTTGCCACCCATTGCCACAATGACCTTGGCATGGCGACGGCCAACTCGCTGGCCGCAGTCGCAGGCGGCGCGCGACAGATTGAATGCACCATCAATGGCCTGGGTGAACGGGCTGGCAACACGGCCCTCGAAGAGGTGGTGATGGCGCTGAAAGTGCGCAATGACATCATGCCCTGGAAGACCGGCATCGACACCAAAAAGATCATGCATATCTCGCGCCGCGTCGCCACCGTCTCGGGCTTTTCGGTGCAGTTCAACAAGGCCATCGTCGGCAAGAATGCCTTTGCCCACGAAAGCGGCATCCATCAGGATGGCATGCTGAAGAACAAAGAAACCTTTGAAATCATGCGCCCCGAGGATGTCGGCCTCTCTGGCACCTCGCTGCCGCTTGGCAAACACTCGGGCCGGGCGGCGTTGCGCGATAAGCTCAACACCCTTGGTTTTGAGGTCGGCGACAACCAGTTGAAAGACCTGTTCGTGCGCTTCAAAGAGCTGGCGGATCGCAAGAAAGAAGTCTTTGACGACGACATCATTGCCTTGATGCGCTCGGGCGAGGATGCCGAAAACGACCATCTGCAACTGGTCTCGATGAAGGTGATCTGCGGCACCGGCGGCCCGGCCGAGGCTACCGTCGAGATGGAAGTGGAGGGCAAGGATGTGACCGCAACCGCCGAGGGCGATGGCCCGGTGGATGCCACCTTTAAGGCCGTCCGCAAGATCTACCCCAATACGGCCCGGCTGCAGCTGTATCAGGTGAACGCGGTGACCGAAGGCACCGACGCCCAGGCCACGGTCTCGGTCCGCCTTGAGGAAGACGGTATTATCGCCACCGGCGAAAGCGCCAACACCGATACGGTTGTGGCCTCTGCCAAGGCCTATATCAATGCACTGAACCGGGTGATTGTGCGCCGCGACCGCGTGGGCGAAGGTGCCGACGCCCGCGAAATCTCTTATAAAGACGTGACCTGACGGCGCAGCCGTTCCGGCTACGGTTCCGGCTACGGTTCCGGCTAAACTGCGACACAACATAGCACGCCCGCCCCAGAACATCCGGGGCGGGCGTTTTTTATGTCCAGATCGAAATTATTTGCGCTAACATCGTGCCGCCCTCAAATTTATCGCTTTGAAAGATGCCGTTGTTAGCCTGCCCCTGTTCGTTCTCCTAAGTGGCAGCCAAAATGCACCAAACCAGTATGGATAACCCCGTGGCAGGAGCCTTTGACAGAAGCACCTATGCTGGCCTCATGCAGCGCGGCGCCATCTAGGAGGTTATGGTCGCCCTGCAGCCCCGGCTGGCCCGCGATCCCTCGGATCCCGCACTGCTGGACCTGGTGGCGGATTGCTATTTTGGCCTTGATCGCGCCGATCGCGGCATCGAAGTCCTGGAGGCCATTGTGGCCACCTGGCCGGACAATCTTGCGGCCTGGGGTAAATTGGGGACCCGCAGCCTGCAAAATGGCCAAAAGGAACGCGCCGCTGAGGCCTTTAAGGCAATTCTGAAACACAATCCCAATTCGGCGCAGGCCTTGAGCACGCTGTATCTGGCCGCGCCCTACACCTGGGACAGCGCGCATGGCAAACGTCTGCGCAGGCTTGCCAGCAGCGCAAAGCTGTCCAAGGCAGAAAAGATTAGTGCCTCGAACACCTTGGGCAAGCTGGCCTCTGCTGCCGACAAACCCGCCATCGCGTTTCGCTATTTTCAAGCCGCCAAAGATGCGACCCAGGGAAGCTACGATTCAAGCGCAACATCGGCCTCTGTTGCCGCGCAATGCCAGAGCTTTGCTCCCGAGCGCCTGCCACAGATCGCGACCACCGGAAACACGAAAACTGGCGACACCTCCCGGCCCTTGTTCATTGTGGGCCTGCCCCGGTCTGGCACGACGCTGTTGGAAACCATGCTGAGGGCGCATCCCGAGGTGGCCAGCATTGGCGAAAGCCCGGCTCTGATCCAAACCCGTCAGGCCATCCAGAACCACCTGCGCCAGCACGACCCCGCCGCGCCGGACTGGGTCTGGTGCGACCAAACAAGCCCCGAGCTGGCTCAGGCCGGACGCGAGGCCTATCTGGCGCAGCTTTCGCAACCCGGTACCGCTCCCTGCCTCGTCACCATCGACAAGCTGCCGCAAAACCTGTTTGAAATGGGCTTTGCCCGCATGATCCTGCCCGACGCGCGGTTTATCTTTATGATGCGCCATCCGCTGGATATTGGCCTGTCGCTGTTCACCACCAATTTTCATCAGGGCCACTACTATTCAAAAGACCTCAAATCGATCGGGCAACACATTCGCGCCAACTACGCCTCCCTGGACGACTATCTCCCAAAACTTGGTGACAGGTTGCGGCTGCAATCCTATCGCCAGTTTGTCGAAACCCCGGAGCCACAGATGCGCGCCATCCTGGCGCATCTTGATCTCGGCTGGGAGGCCGCCTGCCTTGCGCCGCAAGACTCCAAAGAGTCCGTCACCACCGCCTCGCTGCTGCAGGTGCGCGAAGGGGTGAACCGATCCGGCCTGAACAAATGGCAGCGTTTTGAGACGCAACTACAACCATTGATTGAAGCCCTGGGCGGCTGGGACTGGATCAAAGAGTGGAAAGCCCGCGACGCCGCACTCGACTAGCGCGGCCAGAAAGCAGGGCGGCCAGGACGTCTTTTTGCCGCCTGTGTCACCCGGCTATGGCTATTGCAGACCCGCAAAAAGCCCATTCAGGCGGGTGCATTCCGCCTCGATGCCAAAGGGGGCATTGACCAGGAACATACCAGAGCCGATCATCCGGTGCCCCTCGCGCACCGCAGGGAACCGCACCTCATGGCGCAGCGCGCCGGGCAGGTTCTGGTTTTCCAGCGCCCGCAGCATTGGCCCATGGGCGCCATCTTGCAGGATCGGATACCAGAGCGCGATAATGCCAACGTTCCACTTGCGATGCAGCGTGGCGATGATGCCGGGAATGCGGCCGTAGTCGCTTTTGATCTCATAGCTCGGGTCGATCAGCAAAAGCCCGCGCCGCGGCGTCGGCGGCGCCAGCGACTGCGCCAGCTCGAAGCCGTCCTGCAGGTGTATTTTGGCCCGCCCCCGTGGCAGGGATTGACGCAGGGCTGCGTGTTCACCGGGATGCAGCTCGGCAAAATGCAGGCTGTCTTGCGGGCGCAGCAGATGGTGCGCAATCAACGGTGAGCCTGGATAGGCCGTCTCGCCATGCGCCGCCTTGCAGGCTGCAAGGGCCGCGAGCAGGGGATGATCCGCAGGCAGGCTGCCCTCGCCAAGAATACGATCTATTCCGGCAGCAGCCTCGCCCGTCTTGATCGCTTCTGGCGCATCCAGATGATACAGCCCGCGTCCGGCGTGGGTCTCGATATAGCTGACCGGTTTGTCCTTGCGCGTGAGATAAGACAGCATCGCAGCCAACAGCATGTGCTTTTGGACATCGGCCAGATTTCCGGCATGATAAATATGTTGATATGACAGCATAGCACCGGCTCTAGCGCGTATTTGCCGCGCTGGGAACCACAAACCCGTGGGCGGATCACCCAGCGCAGCCTCAGCCCACAACTGACTCGCAGCGCCCCGGTCGCTGAGACCTTTGGCCGCAAAGTGCAACCCCAATGCCCATTGAGACGCCCGCACCGGCGAAAAGGCGCTAGCAACGCGCAAAACGCCCTTTTACGGCAGGGCTGCGCTGGTATAAGACGTAGGTTGGCGGCGACAGAAGAGTCGTCCCTTGCTGCAGCTTGATAGGATCATATTTTAATGGCGTTTTTCGGAAATCTTGGCGGGTTGTTCACCACGGACATGGCCATCGACCTCGGCACCGCAAACACGCTGGTCTACGTCAAAGGCCGTGGCGTGATCCTCTCGGAACCCTCTGTGGTGGCGTATCATATCAAAGATGGTGTGAAAAAGGTGCTCGCCGTTGGCGAAGACGCCAAGCTGATGCTGGGCCGAACCCCCGGCAGTATTCAGGCGATCCGTCCCATGCGCGAAGGCGTTATTGCCGATTTTGATACCGCCGAAGAAATGATCAAACATTTCATTCGCAAGGTGCATAAACGTTCGCCCTTTTCCAGAAAACCAAAAATCATCGTCTGTGTGCCCCATGGCGCCACCCCGGTTGAGAAACGCGCCATCCGCACCTCGGTTCTCTCGGCAGGTGCTGGCCGCGCCGGTCTGATTGCAGAGCCCATTGCCGCCGCCATTGGTGCCGGCATGCCGATCACCGACCCGACCGGCAACATGGTTGTCGACATCGGCGGTGGTACCACCGAGGTGGCGGTTCTGTCGCTGGGCGACATTGTTTATGCCCGCTCGGTGCGGGTTGGTGGCGACCGGATGGATGAGGCGATCATCTCGTATCTGCGCCGCCAGCAAAACCTGTTGATTGGCGAGGCCACCGCAGAACGTATCAAGACCTCTATCGGCACCGCCCGGATGCCCGACGATGGCCGCGGCCAGTCGATGCAAATCCGGGGTCGCGATCTTTTGAACGGCGTGCCGAAAGAAATCGAAATCAGCCAGGCCCAGGTCGCCGAGGCGCTGGCAGAACCCGTACAGCAAATCTGTGAGGCGGTGATGACCGCGCTGGAGACAACGCCGCCGGATCTGGCTGCCGATATTGTTGACCGGGGCGTCATGCTTACCGGGGGTGGCGCGCTGTTGGGCGATCTCGATCTGGCCCTGCGCGAGCAAACCGGACTGGCCGTCTCGATCGCCGATGAATGCCTGAACTGCGTCGCCCTTGGCACCGGCAAAGCTCTGGAATTCGAAAAGCAACTGCGTCACGCCATCGACTACGACAGCTAAGCCCCGCTGCGCAGCTGCTCTGACACCTCAGAGCGCGCGCACGGACGCCGGAAAGGAGCCCCTTGGCCAAAGACCGCTCCCAGCGCGAAGATTATGCCGCACCACTGCGCCGCCTGCTGGTTGCTGTGGTGTGCCTGTGTCTGGCCGCGCTGTTTTTGGTCTGGCGCATCGACAGCCCGCGGGTTGAGCGGTTTCGGGCCCAGCTGATTGACGCGGTTGTGCCCAACATGGATTGGGCCATGGCGCCAGTGACCGGCACCATCAACCTGGTTCGTGATTTCCAAAGCTATCAGCGTCTTGCCGACCAGAACCGCGAGCTGCGCTCGGAGCTGCGCCAGATGCGTGCCTGGAAAGAGGCCGCCCTGCAGCTGGAACAGGAGAACGCCCGGCTTCTGGATCTCAACAATGTGCGTCTGGACCCCAAACTCACCTTTATCACTGGCGTGGTGACGGCAGACAGTGGCTCTCCCTTTCGCCAATCGGTCATTTTGAACGTTGGCGCCCGCGACGGCCTTCAGGATGGCTGGGCCACCATGGATGGCATCGGCCTGGTTGGGCGGATCTCTGGCACCGGGCGCAATACCGCACGGGTGGTTTTGCTCACCGATGCCGCCAGTGCGGTTCCTGTCACCATCCAGCCCTCAGGGCAGACCGCCCTGCTGACCGGCGACAACAGTGCCGCACCGCTGCTCGCCTTTCTGGAAAACGCCGATCTGGTGCGCCCCGGCGACCGGGTTGTCACCTCGGGCGATGGTGCTGTGTTTCCCGCCGGGCTTTTGGTTGGTCAGGTCACCGAAGATCGCAGTGGCCGCATCCGGGTGCGCCTGTCGGCCGACTACGAACGGTTAGAATATCTGCGGGTCCTGCGGCACCACGGCACCCAGGTGATCCGCGACCCCGGCGGGCTGATAGTCCCTGCCCCCGGCGCCAATACCCCCAGATCCCGCCCCGGTGGTCTGGGCCTTGGCACAGCCGCGCCAGCCACAGGAGCTGACAATGGCTGAGGTCTCTGCGGGACGCACCCTGACGATGCGCGCCAGTTTTGCCGGGCTTGCCTTTGTGGTGATCTTCTTTCACCTGCTGCCCCTCGACACGGTGGCACGCAACTGGGCACCGCCGGATTTTCTGATCGCCCTTGCCATGGCCTGGTCGCTGCGGCGCCCTGACTATGTGCCGATCCTGCTTCTCACCCTGATCATGCTGGTCGCGGATTTTCTGTTCGACCGCCCGCCGGGGGTCTTGACGCTTTTGGTGGTTCTGGGCTGCGAGTTCCTGCAGTCACGCAGCCAACCCCAGCATGAAACCACCTTTGCGATCGAATGGCTCTCGGTGGCGCTGGTGATCGCCGCGATAACGCTTTTGAATCGGTTCATCCTGTCCCTGTTCGCGGTGGCGCAGGCACCGCTCAGCCTGTCAGTGATCGAAATGCTGGCCACAATCATAGCCTACCCTGTGGTGGTGCTGTTTAGTCAGGGGCTTTTGGGCGTGCGCAAACTTTCCCCCGCTGAGGCCGAAATCATGGGAGCGCGCGGATGAAACGTACCCCAAGAGACCTGGAAGGCGCCCATCGCAAACTGAGCCGCCGCGCGCTGCTGTTGGGCGGGCTGCAATTGGGTGTTGCCGGTGCACTGGCGGCCCGTATGCGCTATTTGCAGGTGGATCAGGCCGACCAGTTCCGCTTGTTGGCCGAAGAGAACCGTATCAATATTCGCTTGCTGGCCCCGGCCCGCGGTGAGATTTTTGACCGCAACGGAACCACGCTGGCGCATAACTCGCCGTCTTATCGCATCATTATTGTTCCAGAGGATGCCGGCGATGTGGACGAGGTGATCTCCAAACTGTCGCGCCTGATCACCCTGCCCCCCGAAGATGTTGAACGCGCCCTGGCCGAGATGCGCCGCTCGCCACCCTTCCTGCCGATCACTCTCGCTGACCAGCTGACCTGGGAAGACATCTCAAAGGTGGCGGTGAATGCGCCTGCCCTGCCCGGTATCACTCCCGAAGTCGGCCTGACCCGGATCTATCCACAACAGAACGATTTTGCTCATGTGGTTGGCTATGTTGGCCCGGTGTCTGACTATGACCTGAGCAAACTGGACGCCCCGGACCCGATCCTGCGCATCCCGCGCTTTCAGATCGGCAAGGTGGGGTTTGAAGCAAAGCGCGAAGATGTTCTGCGCGGCACAGCCGGTGCAAAACGGGTCGAAGTCAACGCAACTGGCCGCGTCATGCGCGAGCTGGACCGCAAGGAAGGTCAGGCCGGCGCAGATATGCAGCTGGCGGTGGATGCCGACCTGCAGAACTACACCCAGGCACGACTGGGATCAGAGAGCGCCGCCGTTGTCGTGGTCGACTGCGACACTGGCGACCTGCGTGCCATTGCCTCGGCGCCCAGCTTTGATCCCAATCTTTTTGTGCGCGGCATCTCGGTTGCGGACTACCGGCTGCTGACAGAGGATCCGTTTCGCCCGCTGGCCAACAAAACGGTGCAGGGCACCTATCCGCCCGGCTCTACTTTCAAGATGGTGACCTCGCTGGCAGCGCTCGAAGAAGGGCTGATCGGGCCGGAAGACACTGTCTGGTGTCCCGGCCATCTTGAGGTTTCAGGGCGGCGGTTTCATTGTTGGAAGCGGGCTGGTCACGGCCATGTCGACCTCAATACCTCACTGAAACAGTCCTGCGACGTCTACTACTATGACCTTGCCATCAAGGTGGGCATCGACAAGATTTCAGCCATGGCCAATCGGCTGGGGCTGGGCATTCGCCACGATCTGCCAATGTCTGCCGTGGCCAGTGGCCTGGCGCCCAACCGCGAATGGAAATCACGGGTGCGTGGTCAGGACTGGCTGGTGGGTGATACGGTCAACGTCTCGATTGGGCAGGGCTTTATGCTTGCCTCGCCGCTGCAGCTGGCGGTGATGACCGCACGTCTGGCCACCGGGCGCAGCATCACGCCGCGCCTTGTCAAATCCATCGACGGCATTGAGCAGCCCTCAGGGGCGGGCGATTCAATGGGGCTGAATGAGAACAATCTGCGCATGGTGCGGCGCGGCATGTATTCGGTCAGCAACGACCGGCGCGGCACCGGATATCGCTCACGCATCATCGCTGAAGGCCTGCGCATGGGCGGCAAAAGCGGCACCAGCCAGGTGCGCAATATCACCGCGGCCGAACGCGCCGCGGGCGTGATCAGCAACAAAGACCTGCCCTGGGAGCGGCGCGACCATGCGCTCTATGTCTGTTTTGCCCCCTTCGACAAACCAAAATACGCAATTTCGGTGATCGTGGAACACGGCGGCGGCGGCTCAACAGCGGCCGCGCCGATTGCCCGCGATGTGATGCTACAAGCCCTCTATAATGGCACACCACCGCTGGACGCCTACCCAAAAGGCGACCGCAGCCGGATCAAGGCGCAGCAGGAACGCCTGGAGCGCGAGCGCATCAAACGGTCTCAAAATCAGGACAGCGACCGCGCATGAGCTATCTTGAATATAACGCCAAATCGACACCCACGGGCCTGCGCAAGGTCCTCTATCTGAACTGGCCGCTGACATTGCTGCTGGCCTCGGTCGCCTGCATCGGTTTCTTGATGCTCTATTCAGTGGCCGGTGGTTCGTTTTCACCCTGGGCAGAGCCACAATTCAAACGCTTCCTTCTGGGCATGGGCGTGATGATCGTGGTTGGCCTGGTGCCAATCTGGTTCTGGCGGAATATCTCGGTCCTGGCCTATCTGATATCGCTGACGCTGCTTCTGGCGGTTGAGTTTTTTGGCACTATTGGCATGGGAGCACAGCGCTGGATCGACCTTGGCTTTATGCGGCTGCAACCCTCCGAGCTGATGAAAATCACCTCGGTAATGCTGCTGGCGGCCTATTATGACTGGCTCCCCCCCGAGCGCAGCTCACGCCCGATCTGGGTGTTGGTGCCCGTGCTGATGATCCTGCTCCCCACCCTGCTGGTGCTGCGCCAGCCCGATCTTGGCACCTCGATCCTGCTTTTGGCGGCGGGTGGCGGAGTGATGTTTTTGGCCGGGGTGCACTGGGCCTATTTTGCCGCCGTCTTTGCCGCAGGCATCGGGTTGATCACAGCCGTATTCCAAAGCCGCGGCACCGACTGGCAGCTGCTCAAGAACTACCAGTACCGCCGTATCGATACCTTTCTGGATCCCTCGCAGGACCCTCTGGGGGCCGGCTATCACATCACCCAGTCCAAGATCGCGCTGGGGTCCGGCGGCTGGTCCGGGCGCGGCTATATGCAGGGCACCCAGTCGCGGCTGAATTTTCTGCCGGAAAAACACACCGATTTCATCTTTACCACCCTGGCCGAAGAGTTCGGCTTTATCGGCGGTCTCACCCTGCTCAGCCTCTACATCCTGATCATTGTCTTTTGTGTCGCAACGGCCCTTGCCGCCAGGGACAGGTTTTCCTCGCTGGTCTCTCTGGGCGTGGCGATCACCTTCTTTTTGTTCTTTGCCGTCAATATGTCGATGGTCATGGGGCTGGCCCCTGTGGTTGGCGTGCCTCTGCCCCTGGTCTCCTATGGCGGCTCGGCAATGCTGGTGCTGCTGGCGGCCTTTGGCCTGGTACAAAGCGCCAATGTGCACCGCCCCCGCTAAGGTCGCAGCCCCTAAGGCAAGGCAAAGCGCTGCTGCCAACTAAACCGCCTGATCTATTTTTCTGCCCGCTGGGCCGCACCAAAAGGACCACACACCATGAGCATATTTCACCTCGCCTATCATGTGGATGACCTTGACAAAGCCCGCGCCTTTTATGGCGGCCTGCTGGGCTGCATTGAGGGGCGCAGCACGGAAACCTGGGTGGATTTCAACTTTTTCGGCCACCAGATTTCGCTACACTTGGGGCCGGTCTTTGCCAGTGCCAACACCGGCAAGGTGGGCGACCACATGGTGCCGATGCCGCATCTCGGGGTGATCCTTGCGCAGCCAGAGTGGCAAGTGCTTGCGGATAAGCTGACCAAAGCCGGTCAGGACTTTACCCTCGCGCCCACCACGCGCTTTGCCGGTGAGCCGGGCGAGCAAAGCACGATGTTCTTTCATGACCCCGCCGGCAATCCGATCGAGATCAAGGGCTTCGCGGATATGTCAGGGGTATTCGCCACATGATCAAGGTTCAGTTTGCCGCCCGCCCCGAACGCTGGACAACCTACGCGCCCGCCCTCAAAAGCGCCTTTGAACAGGCCGGGCTCGAGGTCGATCTGCGTCAGGAACACCCGCCCTGCGAGGTCGACTATGTGGTCTATGCGCCCAACTCCGAGCTGCAGGATTTCACGCCCTTTACCGCCTGCAAAGCTGTGCTCAGCCTCTGGGCCGGGGTGGAAAAAATTGTCGGGAACACGACCCTGACCCAGCCCCTGTGCCGCATGGTCGATCCCGGTCTGACCGCTGGCATGATGGAATGGGTCACAGGCCATGTGCTGCGCTACCACCTGGACATCGACCGCAGCCTTGCCACGCAGGACCGCTGGGAGCCAGTGGTGCCGCCTCTGGCACAAGAACGCCCGGTGACCATACTGGGGCTCGGCGCATTGGGTGCCGCCTGCGCCACCAGCCTCAGCCGCCTTGGGTTTCCCGTCACTGGCTGGTCACGCTCCCCCAAAGACATTGCCGGGATCAGCTGCGAACACGGCGACGATGGTCTGACACGGGCGCTGTCCAGCGCGCAAATCGTGGTGCTGCTGTTGCCAGACACCCCAGCCACAGAAAACACTCTGAACCGCGCGACCCTTGCGCTGTTGCCGCTGGGGGCGCGGATTATCAATCCGGGGCGTGGCCCGCTGATTGACGATGATGCCCTCTTGGCCGCGCTCAAGACGGGGCAGGTCGCCCATGCCACTCTGGATGTGTTTCGGGTTGAACCGCTTGCTGCAGAACACCCTTATTGGGCCCATCCCAATGTGACGGTGACCCCGCATATCGCTGCGGAAACCCGGGCGCTGACAGCGGCGCAGATGATTGCCCAGAACATTCAACGCGGCGAGAGTGGGCAACCCTTTGTCAATCAGGTTGATCGCCGTCTTGGCTACTAAGCTGGGCTACTAAAAAAGCTCACAATCCGAGCTCCCCCGGCTTCATCTGGCCAAAAATACCTCGGGGGAGGTCGCAGACCGGGGGCAGCGCCCCCAGCCTGTGCGGCAAAACTCCGCTACTTCGCCGCCAAACCGCGCCCCTTCAACAAGGCATCAACCCCCGGCAAACGCCCCCGAAAGGCGGTGTATAGCTCTGCGGCATCCGCCGAGCCGCCGCTCGACAGTATATGCGTCTCAAGCGCGCGGGCCCGCTCCGGGTCAAACGCGCCTCCCGCCTCTTCAAAGGCGGCAAAGGCATCGGCGTCCATCACCTCGGACCACATGTAGCTATAGTAGCCGGAAGAATAGCCATCACCCGAGAAAACATGGGCAAACTGCGGGCTGGCATGGCGCATGGTGATCGCGCTTGGCATGCCGATCTCCGCCAAAACCTCAGCCTGCTTTGCCATGACATCCTGCGGTGCTGCCATCTCATGAAAGGCCAGATCAACCAGGGCCGAGGCGACATATTCCACCGTTTGAAACCCCATATCAAAGGTCGAGGCACCCAGAACTTTTTTCAGCAGCTTCGCAGGCATGGCTTCGCCGGTGTCTGCATGGGTGGCAAATTCACGCAAGACCTCAGGCACTTCCAGCCAGTGCTCATAGAGCTGGCTTGGCAGCTCAACAAAGTCCCGCGCCACCGATGTACCAGAAATGCTCTCGTAGCTGACATCTGACAACATCTGATGCAGCGCATGGCCAAATTCATGGAACAGGGTGCGGGCATCATCCCAGGACAACAGAGCCGGCTCCCCTTTGGCAAAGTTGCAGACATTTATCACAATCGGGGTCTGCACAGTCGGGAACTTGGCCTGAGAACGCATCGCCGAACACCAGGCGCCAGAACGTTTGGAGCCGCGCGCAAAGTAGTCGCCAATAAACACCGCCAGATGTTTGCCGCCCCGCGTCACCTCCCAGGCCCGGCAATCCGGGTGGTACAGGGGGATGTCAAGCGGCGCAAACTCCAGTCCAAACAACCGCGTAGCGCAGGCAAAGCTGGCCTCGATCATCCGGTCAAGTTGCAGATACGGCTTCAACTCGGCCTCATCGAGGTCGTGCTCCGCTTTGCGGCGCTTTTGCGCATAATAGCGCCAGTCCCAGGGCTCCAGATCGCCATTGATGCCATCCTCATGCATCATCTGCGCCAAAACCTCGGCATCAGCCTCGGCTTGCGCCTTTGCAGGCTGCCAGACCTGCATCAACAGATCCCGCACCGCAGCCGGCGTCTTGGCCATTTCGGTTTCCAGCTTGTAGTCGGCAAAGCTGGCATAGCCTAAAAGGGCTGCGCGTTCGGCGCGCAGGGCCAGGATCTCGGCGGCAATGGCGCGGTTGTCTGTCTCCCCCTCATTGGCCCCGCGCGCAGTCCAGGCGGCAAAAGCCCTTTGGCGCAAATCCCGCCGCGGTGAAAATTGCAGAAACGGCGTGATGACAGAGCGTGACAGGGTGACCACCGGCCCCGGAGCGCCTCTTTCAGCGCCCGCAGCGCGACTGGCTGCGATGACAAAACCTGGCAGGCCTTCAAGATCGGCCTCGCTCAACTCCATGAACCAGCTGCGTTCATCTTCCAACAGGTTCTGGGTGAAATCAGTGCCCAGAGTCGCAAGGCGCCCCTTGATCGCCTGCATACGCTGGTCTTCTGCGCCAACCAAGGCAGCCCCGCCGCGCACAAATCCCCGATGAGTGAGCATCAAAACCCGCTGCTGTTCCGACGTCAGATCAAGGCTGTCGCGCTGATCCCAAACTGCGTTCACCCGTGCATACAGGGCTTTGTTGGCAGTGATTGCGGAAAAATGCGCCGCAAGTTTGGGAGAGAATTCCCGCTGCAGGGCTTCGCGTTCCGGATTGCTGTCGGCGCCGGCCACGGTGAAAAACACCGACAGAACCTGCTCCAACCCCTGACACGGGGTTTCAAGGGCTTCGATCACATTGGCAAATGTCGCGGGCGCAGGATTACCGGCGATTTCAGCGATCTGCGCCTGATGTTGCGCCAGCGCCTGATCCAGAGCAGGTGCAAAATCTGCATCCGAAATCCGATCAAAGGGGGCAATTTCAAACGCGGTGTCCCAATGGGCCAAGAGGGGGTTTGTCATCAAAGAGATCTCCTTTGGGCGCAGGGTAGCGGTGATGCATCCTGGCCGCAATCCGGCACGCAGATTGTCGGTCACCAAAGCGTAAAAGGCCAAAGCATAGAAGGACTGACAAAAAAGGCGGGCGCTCCCGCCAGCACCTGCGGCATCAAAGATACCGCCTCGCTGTTGGGCCCGGCCGCGCGCTGTCGCGCGCGGCGGCTGCGTCCCCCAAGCAAGCCAGCGCCTCCAGCAAAGATCGGCATGAGGCAACTGTATCAGGGAGACAGGTTCTCCGGGTCAGGCCCCTAGACCGTACCGCAACCCGTACCGCAGATCGGGCAATCGCTGCGTTTGGAGAGACGGATTTTGCGGCTTTCGCCGTATAGCGCATCGTAGATCAGCATCTCACCCTGCAGTGCTGCGCCTGCCCCGGTGATCGCCTTGATCGCCTCTACCGCCATCATCGCGCCGACAACGCCCGGCAGTGGCCCGACCACTCCGGCTTCGGAACAAGAGGGCGCCAGTCCGGCAGCCGGGGCTTGCGGAAAAATACACTGGTAGCAGGGGCCAGCAGTTTTGGGGTGAAACAGGCTTAGCTGGCCTTCCCACTGCGACAGCGCGCCTGAGATCAATGGCTTGCCCAGTTTTACCGCCGTGCGGTTCACCAGATATCGTGTTGCAAAATTATCCGTACCATCCAGGATCAAATCAAACTCTGCAAAGAGGTCTTCGGCATTGTCTTCGGTCAGTCTGCGATGAAAGGGGCGCACCTCGACATAGGGGTTTTGCGCCTTCATCGCCGCCTCAGCCGAGAAAACCTTGGGGATACCAATGTCCGCATCCCGGTGGATCACCTGGCGCTGCAGGTTGGCGTTTTCCACCTCGTCGTCATCAATCACACCAATGGTTCCAACCCCCGCAGCCGCCAGATACTGCAGCGTCGGCGCTCCCAGCCCCCCGGCTCCGATCACCAGAACCCTGGCCTGTTTGAGCTTTTTCTGCCCCGGCCCGCCCAGTTCGCGCAAGACGATATGGCGCGCATAGCGGTTCAGTTCCGTGTCGGAAAACAGAGGCGGTGTTTGGGACATTGTGCTGGCTTTCTGTATGCTGGCTTTTGAATGCACGCGGGCCTTGAGGCGAGAGATAATCCAGCCGTAGCCCGCCGCCAAGAGGCCAGCCCCTGCCAGCATCAACCAGAGCGCAGCTGATCCGCCAGTGGCGTCGCGCAGTGCGTGCCCTTCGGGCAACGTAAGCTGCAGCGCCATCACCGCGACAAACAACACCGCCAGCAGGCTCGCCCGCATGGCACGCCCCCAACCAAGGTAGGCGCCGCCCCACCAGATAAATGCCGCCAGCGCGAGTATCCGCAGCATCAGCGCCGCCCCGTCGAGCCAAAACCGCCACTGCCGCGCGCGCTTGTATCCAGCACTGCGACCTGGGTGAACTGCGCCTGCAGAACTGGTGCCACCACCATCTGAGCAATCCGGTCACCATGGGCGATCTCAAAGTCCGCATCCCCGGCGTTCATCACAATGACACCAAGTGGGCCGCGATAATCGCTGTCTATGGTGCCGGGGCTGTTCGGCAGGGTGATCCCGTGCTTCAACGCCAGCCCAGAGCGCGGCCGCAGCTGCACTTCATACCCCTGCGGAATTGCGAGCCGCAGTCCCGTCGGCACCAAAGCGCGCCCGCCAGGGGACAGTGTGAGGGTAGCGCGGTCCGGCAAATTCGCCCGCAAATCCGCGCCAGCAGCACCTGCGGTTTCATAAGATGGCAAAGGCAGGCTTTGGTCCGCGCCCCTGTCAAAGATCACCCGGATCTCAACCATATCTGTCTCTCTCATTGCTTCTGTCCCAGGATGTTACCCTTGCAGGTCTCAGCTCGTGCACTGGCATAGTCCGATCCGGGCCTTACCGCGACCAGATCTTTCAAAGGGATGGAACGCCCTCGGCAGAGGGCGCGAGCGCGACCCTGTCTGCGATCCGCACCGCGAGACGACTGGCCACCTCGGCCTTGTCCATGCGCGGCCATTCCTCAGCGCCCTGATCCGAAATCAGGATCACCGCGTTCTCAGCCCCGCCCATGATGCCGGTGGACGGCGATACATCATTGGCAACGATCCAGTCGCAGCCCTTGCGCAGGCGCTTGGCCGTGGCGTTTTCCACCACATCATTGGTCTCGGCGGCAAAACCGATAACAAGCGGCGGCCGACCCTTGGTCATTTGCGACACAGACCTGAGGATATCCGGGTTCTCAGCAAACTCCAGCACCGGCAGTCCGTCCTTTGTTTTCTTCAGCTTACGGTCAGAGGCACTGGCAACCCGCCAGTCGGCAACCGCCGCCGCGAAGACGCCTACATCAACCGGGAGCGCCGCCTGTACCGCCGCCTCCATCTCAAGCGCGCTTTGCACCCGCACGACCTCCACCCCCTCGGGGGGCCTGACCTCGGCAGGGCCCGTGATAAACACCACTTCCGCGCCCTGATCGCGCAGAGCACGGGCCAGCGCTGCCCCCTGCGCCCCGGAGGAGCGGTTGGCGATATAGCGGACCGGGTCAATGGGCTCATGTGTCGGGCCAGAAGTCACCAGAATACGCCGCCCCTGTAGCCTGCCCTGACTGAGAAACTGCGTCGCAATAGCGGCCACCATCTCCTCTGGTTCGGCCATGCGACCGGGACCAAATTCACCACAGGCCATGCCGCCCTCATTGGGGCCGACAAAATGCACGCCGTCAGAGTGCAACATGTAGATATTGCGCTGGGTCGCCGGGTGCTGCCACATGCGCACATTCATCGCCGGGGCCAGCAGAACCGGTGTATCCGTTGCCAGCAACAGGGTTGAGGCCAGATCATTGGCATGGCCCTGCGCCATCTTTGCCATCAGATCAGCCGTTGCCGGCGCCACGACCACAAGGTTAGCGCTGCGCGACAGTTGGATATGGCCCATTTCGGCCTCGGATGTCAGATCAAACAGGTCCCGGTGCACCGCAGAGCCAGACAGGGCAGCAACGGATAAAGGCGTCACAAACTCTTCTGCGGCCCGGGTCAGAACCGGCGTCACCGAGGCCCCCTGATCCTGCAGACGCCGGATCAACTCCAATGATTTATAAGCGGCAATACCGCCGCCAATGATCAAAAGAATTTGTTTTCCTGCCAGCATCTTGCCCGCTCCTCACGCCTGCCCCTGCATCAGTTGGCATCGGGTTTGCGGCAACTCTACCGCCTCAGGCAGCAAGAGGGAAACGCTTTTGCGCAGGCCACGTACTCCGCCGCTAGTCGGGTTTGGCAAAGGCCAGACAGGGATCTTCACGAGGCACTGCAGGACTGGAAAGGGTGATATCAAAAAGCCCCTCAATACGGCCCTCTTCCATCTGTCCCAGGGCCAGCACCTCTACCTCTGGCATCGCCCTGGTCAGATAGACCGACAGGCCACGGTCCCTGCGGGCATGGCCATTGCCGGTGATCACCACAACCGGCCCACCCGCCTGCTGCAGCGCGCGCTCGGCTGCGGCTGCAAGGCTGGTGTCGCGCAGGCGTTGAAAATCCACCAGCATCGGCAGCATCTCGACCGGCATCGCATTGCAGTGATTGGCCAGCTGATCTGCCTCTCGCTGGGCCTGTTCTTCTGCGGGCAAGGCTTGATCCAGACCAAAGCGCACCGCGTCGGCGCCAAAATGGCTGGCAACCCCCGCCTGCGACGCCGCTCGTGGCACCAGCGCGCCAAAATGCGGCAGCTGCTGCGCGGCTCCAAACACCGGCGCATAAAGCTCAAAGGCAGGCCAGCCAGACTCCTCCCAGTCCAAAACAGCAGAGGTCTTTGCCCCGTCCTGCAACAGGTCCGGCGTCAGTGTATCGGCCTGTTCCTGAGTAATCATCTCCCAGACCACCGCTGTGGGCTGCAGCGCTGTGATCAGCGCCGCCTGATTGCGATGATGCTCTGCATTGTCGTGCACCTCACCCAGAATGATTACGTCCGCCCCGGACAATCGCTCCGCCACCGCATCAAGGCTCTGCGCCACAAAAGGTTCAGGTGCAGCTGTGGAGTCAGCTAAAAGCCCCAGAGGCATGCAAGCGAACACTCCAGCAGTGGCGGCGGCCAGAATATATCTGACAAAAAAACTATGCTTCTTCATAAAAGCAGTTTTTGCACCTCTCGCGACCGCATTTCAAGCGCTTTTCGCATTTTCAGAAAGGCCCCTGCCTCCAGTTGGCGCACCCGTTCTTTTGACAGCTGCAACTCGCGTCCCAGATCCTCAAGCGTACGGGGAGGATCCCGCAGCTTGCGCGCCGTCACGATCAGCTGCTCGCGGCCACTCAGCCCCTGCATCGCCTCAACCAGCCATCTGCGCAGCTGACGGCGATCATGGCTGCCCTCGACAACCTCAGCCGCCTGGGCGCTGTCATCTTGCAGCACATCAATCCACTCGCGCCCCTCAGCCTCGCTGGACTGCACCGCATTGAGCGAAAAATCAGCCCCCGCCAGACGCCCGTCCATCATCTGCACATCCCTGAGCGGCACCCCGATTTCCGAGGCGATCTTCTGGTGCAACTGATGCTTGTCCAAACGCGCGCCTTCTGCATCGGCCTGCCGTTCCAGCTGTGCCTGCACCCGGCGCATATTAAAGAAGAGCGATTTTTGCGACGAGGTAGACCCCGTGCGCACCATCGACCAGTTGCGCATCACATAGTCCTGAATAGAGGCCTTGATCCACCAGACCGCATAGGTCGAAAAGCGGACGCCACGATCCGGGTCAAACTTGTCTGCGGCCTTCATCAGCCCCAGACCGGCTTCCTGAATGAGGTCATTCATGGGCGCACCGTAGCGTTTGAATTTCGCTGCCATCGAGATCGCCAGCCGCATATAGGCATTGATCAGCCGGTGCAGCGCCACAACATCGCGCTCGTCACGCCAGGCATAGGCGAGCTGGCGTTCCGTTTCTGCATCCAGCAGTTCGGCTTTCATTGCCCGCTTTGGCAATGGGTTTGCGGTAATGTGGTCAAGCGCCATGGTCTTCCCCCCGAATCCGTTGGTCTTGAGAAGCGCGGCACAGCAGCAGGTCGTAAGATCAGGTCGTGAGATTTCTGAACGTATCAAGCCGCCGGGCCCGCGCCAATCCGCAGCACAAGGCCACGGCACAGTCCCTCAGAATGAACCTCCCCCAGCTTGAGAGAGTCTGGCACGCACACTGCGGACCTGTTCACTGCATTCGGCAAATTGGCCGACCCAACCCGCGCGCCATGCGACCTGTGCCCCGTATAATTCCAGAGGCATCAGCTGTTTCAATGGCTATAGCGAGGTGGGACCCTGCCCTGTCTTCGCCCTTGTTTTGAGCGCGTCCAGCGGGTACGCACAATAGCGAAACCGTTCATATCTAAGGGTAAAGAACTTGGCGGCACCTGTCACATTCATTCTGGGCGGCGCGGCTTCCGGCAAGTCCAAATTCGCCGAAGATCTCTGTATTAAGTCTCAAAAATCAAAGACCTACCTGGCAACATCACAAATATTTGATGACGAGATGCAGCAGAAGGTAACACAGCATATCCGGCAGCGTGGCACCGGCTGGGACACCTATGAGGAACCGCTGAAGGCGGCGCAGATTCTTGATCAGCTCAGGCCCGATCAGATTTGCCTGCTGGACTGCGCCACCATGTGGCTGAGCAATCACCTTTTGGCCGAAAACGATCTGGCCCGGGCACAAGCCGAGCTGCTGGAGGCCATCGGGACCTGCGCCGCAGACCTGGTCATCGTCTCCAATGAAACCGGCCAGGGCATTGTGCCCGACAACGCTTTGGCCCGCCGCTTTCGCGAAGCGCAGGGCCGGCTGAACATCGCCCTGGCCGCCAGGGCAGACACTGTGGTGCAGGTCATTGCCGGGCTGCCACAGGTGCTGAAAGGGGCGCTATGAAATCCCGACTGTTTTTGGTCCGGCATGGCCCGACCCATGCCAAATCTATGGTGGGCTGGTCCGACTTGCCAGCTGATCTGTCCGACACTGCCGCTCTCGCCCGGCTTGAGGCCGCCTTGCCGCCCGAGGCCCTGGTGGTCTCGTCCGACCTGATCCGCGCCGTAGATACCGCCAGTGCCATCCAGGGCAGCCGCCACCGCCTGCCGCATCAGGCCGATCTGCGGGAGATCCATTTTGGCGCCTGGGAGCTGCGCAGCTGGAAAGAGGTTGACGCCGAAGACCCGGCCCGCATCCGCGCCTATTGGGAGACACCGGGCGACACCACCCCGCCGGGGGGCGAAAGCTGGAACCAGGTCTGCGCCCGGGTCAATACCGCCATTGATGCGCTGCTACAGGCCCATCTTGGGCAGGATCTGGTCGTTGTCGGCCACTTTGGCCAGATTCTGACGCAGATCCAGCGCGCCGAGGGCCTCAGCGCGGCGGCTGCCTTTTCCCACCGCATCGACAATCTCTCGGTGAGCGAAGTGCAGTTTGGCCCCGATGGCTGGACCTCTGGAGAATTAAATCAAATACTGTGATTGATTACCGCACAAATATACGATTTCAGAATTAACCATGCGCCACTAGGGTCGTGTCATGACATATGAACTCTACATTGGTGATCGCATGTATTCCAGTTGGTCCTTGCGCGGCTGGCTCATGCTCGAAAAATTTGCAATCCCGCATCAAACGCATCTGGTGGGACTTTTTTCCGGGACCATGGCCGCCGATATGGCGCATCTTGCCCCGGCCCGTCTGGTGCCCGCGCTCAAGACCAGCAATGGCCTGGTGATTGGAGAAAGCCTCGCAATGGGGGAAACTCTGGCCGAGCAGTTTCCCTCGGCCGGTCTTTGGCCCTCCGCTCCGGATCAGCGTGCCACCGCCCGCTGGCTGGTGACAGAGATGGTCGCGGGTTTTGCAGCCCTGCGGCGCGACTGCCCCATGCAGCTGTCTCATGTCTGGCAGGGTTTTGCGCCTTCCACGGCCGTGCTGAGCGATCTCGCCCGCATTGAAACTCTGTTTGCCCATGCCCGCAGCCTGTCGGGGGCAAAAAATGGCCCGCTGTTTGGCACCTACAGTCTGGCGGATGTGTTCTACACGCCCGTAGCAGCACGCATCATTGGGTACGGGCTGCCGATATCGGAGGCGACCCGCGCCTATTGCGAGATGCTGATGGCCGACCCTGCGGTATTGCACTGGCAAGAGCAGGCACGCCGCGTCAGTTATGACCCGGAACCCTACCAGCTGGACCTGCCGCGCGCTCCCTGGCCCATTGGATAGATCCGTTTCCTGCAAGCATTGGCGACCATCGCCGTCAGGTCTCAGTGCCGGCACGCCGCTTGCAGCAAAACAGCGCAAAATCCGTCCATGTCACCGTTCTGTTGATGACTCCAATACCACGGTCTCTATGATTTTTTCTTGTTTGATCAAGGGAATGAGACTGCATGATCAGCCGCGCCAACACGGTGGCCTTTCACGGCATAGACGCGCGCCCCGTCGAGGTGCAATGCTCGTTGGTGGCAGGGCTTCCAGCCTTTGCCATCGTGGGCCTGCCCGACAAGGCGGTCTCTGAGGCGCGAGAGCGCGTGCGCGCCGCCTTTGCTGCCATGTCCATCGCCCTGCCCGCCAAACGGATCACCGTCAATCTCTCGCCTGCGGATCTCCCAAAGGAGGGCAGCCATTTCGACCTGCCCATTGCCCTCGCGCTGCTGGCCGCCATCGGCATCATCCCGCCAGAGGCGGTGGCTGAGACCGTGGCTCTGGGCGAGCTGTCGCTGGACGGGCTGTTGATGCCAGTCACCGGTGCCTTGCCAGCCGCCATGGCTGCGGCCGCTACGGATCGGCACCTCTTGTGCCCCAAAGCATCGGCCGCCGAGGCCGCCTGGGCGGGGGATGCGCTGGTCATTGGTGCGGCGAGCCTGATCGAGGTCGTCCGGCATTTTTCTGGCGAAATGCCACTCGCTCCGGCGCGCCCCGGCGAAGTTCTCTCGGACAATCTGCACCGCGACCTGCGCGACATCAAAGGGCAGGAGCAGGCGAAACGGGCGCTGGAGATCGCAGCCGCCGGGCGGCATCATATCCTGATGATCGGCCCACCCGGATCGGGAAAATCCATGCTGGCGGCGCGTCTCCCCTCCATTCTGCCGCCTCTTTCGGCGCAAGAGGCGCTGGAGACCTCGATGATCCATTCGCTCTGCGGCATGATCAAAGAGGGAGGCATTAGCCGTGCCCGTCCGTTTCGCGAGCCGCATCACACCGCCTCGATGCCCGCGATTGTTGGCGGCGGACGCCGGGCGCATCCCGGCGAGATCAGCCTGGCGCACAACGGCGTGCTGTTCATGGATGAGCTACCCGAATTCAGCCGCACCGTGCTGGAGACCCTGCGTCAGCCTTTGGAAAGCGGTGAGGTGATGATCGCCCGCGCCAATGCCCATATCCGCTACCCCAGCCGCTTTATGCTGGTGGCAGCGGCCAATCCCTGCAAATGCGGGCATCTGGCCGATGCCGCCCGCGCCTGTGCCCGCGCGCCGGGCTGTGGCGCCGACTATCTAGGACGCATTTCCGGGCCGATGCTCGACCGGTTTGATCTGCGCATCGAAATACCGCCAGTGGATTTTCGCGACCTAGACCTGCCGCCCACCGCTGAGGGATCTGCCGAGGTGGCCCTGCGTGTCGCCAGTGCCCGCGAACTGCAGACCCTGCGCTATCGTGACATGCCAGAGGTCTGGCTCAACAGCGATGCCGAGGGCGAGGTTCTGGATCAGGTCACGGCCCTCACGCCCGACAGCCGCGCGCTGCTGCTGCGCGCCGCCGAGCGTTTTGGCCTGACAGCGCGGGGCTATCACCGGGTCATGCGGGTGGCACGGACCATTGCCGATCTGGCCGCAGAGCAGCAGGTTCAGCGCAGCCATGTAGCCGAGGCCCTCAGCTTTCGCCTGAATAGCTAGCCTGAACAGCTAGAAGGCGAGAACCGGAAGCGCAGAAAGGCAGCGGCGGGCTGAAAGCCGGCCCACACTCACCTCATGCACTGCAGGCTTATCGCTGCGCGGCCCAGTCTCATCGCTGCGCGCAGCGCCCCTCGATGGCCAGCCAGATTTTTTCCGCGATGTTCACCCCGTCAAAGCGCTCCAGCTCCTGAATGCCGGTGGGGGAGGTGACGTTGATCTCGGTGAGATAGTCGCCAATCACATCAATACCGACAAAGACCTGCCCCTTTTCTTTGAGCAACGGCCCAATGGCAGCGCAGATCTCAAGGTCGCGCTCTGTCAGGCCGATCTTCTCGGGGCGGCCACCCACATGCATGTTTGAGCGGGTCTCACCAGCCGCAGGCACCCGGTTGATGGCACCGACAGGCGCGCCATCAACCAGAATCACCCGCTTGTCGCCATTGCTGACGTCGGGCAGGAATTTCTGCACAATCAGAGGCTCGCGGCTGAAACCGGTGAACAGCTCGTGCAGCGAGGTGAGGTTGCGGTCATTGGCGTCCAAACGGAACACCCCGGCGCCGCCATTGCCATAAAGCGGCTTCAGGATGATGTCGCCGTGGCGCGCTTTGAAGGCCTTGATGGTTTCAAGATCACGGGCGATGGCGGTGGGAGGCGTCAGATCCGGGAAGTCCAGCACCAGCAGTTTTTCCGGAAAGTTCCGTACCCAAAACGGATCATTCACCACCAGGCAGTCGTCCTTCAGGCGGTCCAGAAGATGCGTCGAGGTGATGTAATGCATGTCAAACGGCGGATCCTGACGCAGCCAGACCACATCAAAATCAGCCAGATCCACTTCCCGCATGTCACCCAGAATGGCAGGCGTTCCCGCCACCCGCTGCACTGTCATATCCTGACCACGCGCGGTTATCTTGCCTTCCTGATAGGCCAGCTGATCGGGGAGATAGAAAAACAGCTCATGCCCCCGCGCCTGTGCCTCTTCCGCCAGGCGGAAACTGCTGTCGGCGTTGATGTCGACACCCATGATCGGGTCCATCTGAAAGGCGATTTTCATGCGGCTTGTCCCTTTTGCTTTGGCAATAGATGGCGCAGGCGCGACAGAGGTTCAATATGCTAAGTTCAACAACACCCTGTGCGTTCATCCCTGACCATAGGCGTTTTCCAGGATCTCGACCGTGCCATCCCGCGCCACCAGCACCACGTCGATGCGCGCCTCGCTCAGCGCGCCCAGCGGTTGCTGCTCCAAATACAACGCTGCCGAAGCCTGCACCCGCTGCATCTGGCCAGGGGTGATCCGGGAGGCTGCCGCCGCGATGCTGGGGCCGGTCTTGACCTCGGCAAAAACCAAAAGCGCACCAAAGCGCAGGATGAGGTCGATCTCACCGCCCGCACCGCGCCAGCGCAGCTCTTCGACGGTATAGCCCTGTGCCTCATAGGCGCGCGCGGCCTGCGCCTCGGCCGAGCTGCCCGCAAGATGCGCACGCAATCCGGTTGAGGCGCGGCCCTTTGCCATCTCAGCCCTCTTTGGCCAGCTTCAGGGCCATCTGATAGACCTTGCGGCGCGGCATTTCATGCGCTTCCGAGACGATGGCGGCCGCGTCTTTGACCGAGTTGTCAATCAGGGCGGCGCGCAGATCGCTCTCGATGTCGCCGTCGCTGACCACCACTTCGCTCAACCGGTCAACCAGCACCACGATTTCGCCCTTTACAGGGGTCTCAATCAGACTGGCGGCCAGATCCACCAGCGGCAGGCGGCGGACCTCCTCAAATTTTTTGGTCAGCTCACGACACAGCGCCGCCGGGCGATTTCCCAGCACAT
Source organism: Phaeobacter sp. SH40 (assembly GCA_965641885.1). Classification (GTDB taxonomy): domain Bacteria; phylum Pseudomonadota; class Alphaproteobacteria; order Rhodobacterales; family Rhodobacteraceae; genus Pseudophaeobacter. The sequence continues at coordinate 3,613,348 of OZ282574.1, forward strand.
CGGCCATATCCGCGACGGAGGCCGCCACGCGTTTGGGGGATTCGTAAAAGGCCAGCGTGCCGGGAATCGCGCTCACCTCTTCCAGCCGTTTGCGCCGGGCCCCGGTGGCATTGGGCAGAAAGCCTGCAAAAAAGAACGCGTCCGTCGGCAGGCCCGCCAGCGCAAGGGCCGTTGTCACGGCGGTGGCCCCCGGTGCTGTCGTCACCAGATAGCCAGCCTCTGACGCGGCTTTTGACAGGCCATATCCAGGGTCGGCAATCAGGGGCATCCCCGCTTCCGAGGCATAGGCGACAGATTTCCCCGCCTCTAAGGCTGCCAGCAATTTGGAGCGCGCACCCACTCCGCTATGATCATGGTAGGCGAGAACCTGACGATCGCGCAGCGGCACGCCATGGATTTCCATCAGACGACGCAGCGAGCGCGTGTCTTCGGCCGCGATCAGATCCGCCGAGGCCAGCACATCCAGGGCGCGCAGCGTGATGTCGCGCGCGGTGCCCAGGGGTGTTGCCACAAAATACAGTCCCGGCAACAAATTGACGATCTGATGATTCACGCTGGACCCGCCTTTTTGGTCGTTTATTATCGTCCCAGAACCAACACGGCGCAGGAGCGCCGGACAAGGGGAGTTTCAAGTTCATTATGTTTGCTGTTTTCAAACGCGCCCGCAAGGCAACATTGATTGCTGTTGCGGCAATTTCGACATTTGCATTGACCGCCTGTGACCCCGTTTCACTGGGAGGCGGGCCAACCATCAACACCTCAAAACCGGTGCCCGTTGCCCTGCTGGTTCCACGCGGATCGGCACAGTCCGGCGACAGCGTTCTGGCCCAGAGCCTGGAAAACGCAGCCCGTCTGGCGATTGCAGATCTCAAAGGCGTACAGATTGACCTGCGCATCTATGACACTGCCGGCGATCCTGCCCGCGCCGCCGCCGCCGCCACCGAAGCGGTAAATGCAGGCGCGCGTATTATTCTGGGACCGGTCTATGCCGAGGCCGCCAATGCCGCCGGGATTGCCGCTGCGAAAAAGGGCGTCAATGTTCTGGCCTTTTCCAACACCACCTCCATTGCCGGGGGCAACGTCTTTATTCTTGGGCCAACCTTTGACAACACGGCCCGCCGCCTGACAACCTATGCCAAAGCGCAGGGAAAAAGCCGGATTGTGATCGCCAGTGGCTCTGACTCTGCGGGTCTGGCGGGTCAGGCCGCCATCCGCAACGCAGCCGCGCAGACAGGATCAACCATTACCAACAGCATCGATTATGAGCTGTCACAGAAAGGCGTGATCAACGCCATTCCACAAATCCGCTCTGCCACTGGCGGCGGTGCTGCGGATGTATTGTTTCTGACCGCCACCACGGCCGGCGCTCTGCCCTTGCTGACACAGCTGCTTCCCGAAGCCGGTGTGAAACCAGAAGACATCCAGTATGTCGGCCTTACCCGCTGGGACGTGCCTGCGCAGACCCTGGCGCTTCCGGGTGTTCAGGGCGGCTGGTTTGCCATGCCAGATCCCGGCACAGCACGACGTTTTCGGGACCGCTATGAGGCCGCCTATGGCGCGGCGCCCCATTCTATTGGCGGGCTGGCCTATGACGGGATTGCCGCGATTGGAGCCCTTGTTGGCGCCGGTAAATCCGACGCTTTGACCGCTGGAGCCCTGACACAGGGTGCCGGTTTCCTGGGCACAAGCGGTATCTTCCGTCTGCGCCCCGATGGCACCAATGACCGCGGTCTGGCCATTGCAACAATTACAGATCAGAAAGTTGTCGTCATTGACTCTGCCCCCAGCCGCTTCACAGGCGCCGGACTCTGATCCAGCCATGACAGCACAGACCGACCAGCCCGGCCCCAGCCTCAAATCCGGGCTGATCTGCGATTCTCTGGCCATTTTTGACCCCGTAGGGATCCAGGCCAGGATCGCCGAGCTGGCGCAGAACGTCGAGCGGGACTCGCTGCGCGGCGAAACCGTCAAACTGCTGAGCGCGGCCAACAAACAGGGCCGCGCCACCATTGCCGAGGCCTTTGCCAAGGCGCCCTTTTCGGCCCGCGCCCTGACGCAGTCTTACAGCTATTTGACCGATGGGCTGGTGATGACAGCCTTTCATGTGGCCAGCACCTATCTGCACCCGATTGCCAATCCGACCTCCGGTGAGCGCATCGCGCTGATCGCCGTTGGCGGCTATGGGCGCGGCGAGATGGCGCCCTTCTCGGACGTCGATCTGATGTTCCTCACCCCCTATAAGATCACCGCCTGGGCCGAGAGCGTTATTGAATCGATGCTCTACATCCTGTGGGATCTGCGCCTCAAGGTGGGTCACTCAAGCCGTACCATCAAAGACTGCATTCGGCTGGGGGCCGAGGATTTCACCATCCGCACCGCCATGATGGAGCAGCGCTATCTCATCGGGGATCGCGATCTTGCGCATGAGCTAGAAGACAGGCTGCGCAGTGATCTGTTCTCGCGCGATGCATCTGAATTTATTGAGGCAAAGCTTGCTGAACGCGACGCGCGCCACCTGAAACAGGGCGAGCGCTATATGGTCGAGCCCAACGTGAAGGAAGGCAAAGGCGGGTTGCGGGATCTGCAGTCGCTCTACTGGATCGCAAAATACGTCTACCAGGTGCAGGACGTGGCCGAACTGGTGCCGATTGGGCTGTTCTCGCCAGAAGAGCTCGACAGCTTTACCAAGGCCGCCAATTTCCTCTGGGCGGTGCGCTCCCATCTGCATCTGGCAACCGGACGCGCCACCGAGCAGCTCAACTTTGATCTGCAGGTCGAGGTCGCCAGCCGCATGGGCTATAAGGATCGGGCCGGACGGCGCGGGGTTGAGTTCTTCATGCAGGAATATTTTCGCCACGCCACAAGGGTGGGCGACCTCACCCGCATTCTGCTGACCAAGCTGGAGGCAAGCCAACAGAAAGGCGCGCCCCTGCTGGAGCGGATTTTCCGCCGCCGTCCCAAGGTAAAACCCGGCTACAAGGTGATCCACAACCGGCTTGATGTGGCCGATCCTGATGAATTTTTGACCAATAAGCTGAACCTGTTGCGGATCTTTGAAGAGGCGCTTCGGACCGGCATGCTGATCCACCCGGACGCCATGCGGCTGGTCACGGCCAATCTGCATCTGATCGACGATAGCATGCGCGCCGACAAAGAAGCCTGCCGGATCTTCCTTGATCTGTTGCTCAAGCACGGCAATCCCGAACGCGCCCTGCGCCGGATGAACGAGCTTGGCGTGCTTTCGGCCTTTATCCCCGAATTTGAACCCATTGTCGCGATGATGCAGTTCAACATGTATCACTCCTACACCGTGGATGAGCACACTATTCAGGTGATCTCCAACCTCACCGCCATCGAGAAAGGCGAGCTGGAAGAAGAGCTGCCCTTGTCGTCGGAAGTGATCCGCAAGGGCATCAACCGTAAGGTGCTGCTGGTGGCGATGCTGCTGCATGACATCGGCAAGGGGCGCGAGCAGGACCATTCCATTCTGGGTGCGCAAATCTCCCGCAAGGTGGCGCCGCGTCTCGGCCTCAACAAGGCGGACAGCGAGACGGTAGAATGGCTGGTGCGCAATCACCTCTTGATGTCGGACATGGCGCAGAAGCGCGATATCGCCGATCCACGCACCGTGCGCGGTTTTGCCAAGGCCGTGCAGTCGGTGAAACGGCTGGACCTGCTTTTGGTGCTCACGGTCTGTGACATTCGCGGCGTGGGGCCGGACACCTGGAACAACTGGAAAGCGGCCCTGTTGCGCGCACTCTATAACCAGACCCGCGAAGCGCTGGACAATGGCATGGAGGCGTTGAACCGTGAACATCGCGGTGCCGCTGGTAAAAAAGCGCTGCGGGCGGCTCTGCCCGAGTGGAGCAAGGCGGAGCTGAAGCGCGAAACCGGGCGCCACTATGATCCCTATTGGCAGGGGCTGCACGTCACGGCGCATGTGGATTTTGCCGAGATGCTGCGAGAGCTTGAGGCGCTGAATGACCCTGGTGAAGTGGTCATTCGCCTGCACCCGGATGATGACCGCGACGCGACGCGTGCCTGTTTCGTGATGGCAGACCACCCCGGCATCTTTGCGCGGGTTTCCGGCGCGCTGGCGCTGGTCGGGGCCAATGTCGTTGACGCCCGCAGCTATACCACCAAAGATGGATATGTGGTCGATGCCTTCTGGATCCAGGACGCCGAAGGCCACCCCTTTGAGGTGAGCCGCCTGCCCCGGCTGACCCAGATGATCCTCAAGACCCTCAAGGGCGAGGTCATCACCGGCGAGGCTCTGGAATCGCGCGATAAGATCAAGAAACGGGAAAAGGCCTTTAAGGTGCCGACCCATATCACCTTTGATAACGAGGGCTCGGAGATCTACACCATCATCGAGGTCGACACCCGTGACCGGGCCGGGCTGCTCTATGATCTGGCCCGCACCCTGGCGGGCGCCAATGTCTATATCGCCAATGCGGTGATTGCGACCTATGGCGAACAGGTGGTCGATACCTTCTATGTCAAGGATATGTTTGGGTTGAAGTACCATACAAAGTCAAAGCAGGATTCCCTCGAACGCAAACTGCGCGAAGCGCTCTCTGAGGGTAGCAAACGGTCCCGCTCATGAAGCCCGTACGCCTGCTTTCGGGCTTTATGACGGTAGGGTTCTGGACCCTGACCAGCCGCATCCTGGGCTTTGCCCGTGAGATCATGATCGCCGCCTATATCGGCCCCGGCCCGCTGCTCGACGCCTTTGTTGTGGCCTTCCGGCTGCCCAATATGTTCCGCCGTTTCTTTGCCGAGGGCGCCTTTAACGCCGCCTTTGTGCCGCAGTTCTCCAAACGACTGGAGAGCGGCGAGGATCCGCGTGGCTTTGCCCAGGACGCCTTTAACCTGCTGACAGCCGCCGTTCTGGCACTGGTTGGGCTTGGCATGGTGTTTATGCCCGGACTGGTCTGGGTCACCGCCGAAGGCTTTCATGGCAATGAGCGCTTTGATCTTGCGGTTGGCTTTGGCTACATCGTTTTTCCCTATATTTTCTTCATGTCGCTGGCCGCACTGTTTTCCGGGGTGCTGAATGCCACTGGACGCTTTGCGGTGGCGGCGGCGGCCCCTGTGCTTCTGAATATCTTTGCCTGCGGTGCCATGATGCTGGGGGCCGCTCTGGGCGGTGAGGTGGTCAACTGGCTGGTCTGGACCATTCCGGTGGCGGGCGTGGCACAGTTGGCGCTGGTCTGGCGTGCCTCCAGCAGGGCCGGCATGCGCTTGCGGCCAGGCCTGCCAAAACTGACCCCGGCAATGCGCCGCCTGATGCGCGTGGCCCTGCCAGCCGCCCTGGCCATGGGGGTCACTCAGGTCAATCTGGTGGTCGGACAGCTGGTGGCCTCGGATATTGAAAACGCGGTCAGTTGGCTGTTCATTGCCGACCGGCTATATCAGCTGCCGCTTGGGGTCATTGGCGTCGCTGTGGGGATCGTGCTGTTGCCCGACCTCACCCGGCGGCTGAGCAACGGCGATGACAGTGGCGCGCGCGCGGCCCTTTCGCGGGCCGGAGAGTTCTCTTTGCTGTTCACCCTGCCCTCGGCCATTGCCTTCATCGTGGTGCCACTGCCGCTGGTCTCGGTGCTCTATGAGCGCGGAGCCACCGGTCCCGAAGACAGCGCCGCCATTGCGCTGGCCGTGGCAATCTACGGCGTTGGCCTGCCCGCGTTTATCCTGCAAAAGGTGCTGCAGCCGCTCTATTTTGCCCGTGAGGACACCCGTAGCCCGTTCTATTATGCGCTGTTTGCCATGGTGGTGAATGCGGGCCTTGCGATTGGCCTTAAACCTGTGGTGGGCTGGATCGCCCCCGCTATTGCCGCCTCGGCGGCGGGCTGGGCCATGGTGGCGCTGCTCTGGCTGGGCGCCGGGCGCATGGGCGACGCCGCGCGCTTTGATGCCCGTTTCTATCGCCGCACCTTCCGCATCCTGCTGGCCTCGCTCACCATGGGTGTTGTGCTGTTTATGGCGGTGCAACAGCTCGACTGGCTCTTTTCCCTGCCAAGCTGGCGCTACCTCGCCCTGCTCGGCCTTATCCTCAGCGGTGCTCTGATCTTTTTCACCGCCGGACATCTTCTGGGCGCGTTCCACCTGGGCGAGCTAAAAACCTCCTTGCGTCGCAACAGAGCCGGTACGGAATGATCCTGCTATCCGGCACGCCACAGGCGCGCGCCGCGCGTCAGCGCGGCGCCATGCCCAACGGGATGTGGCATTTTTAAATGCCGCAAGACGGGCGGGAGCCTCACCTAGCTGATGCGATCCTAACCGCTTTGATCACACGCAGGTTTTAGTCGCGACGGATATTGCCGCGAATGCGTGCCCAGCCGCCGGGCGCCAAAAAGAACGACAGCCCAAAACCAGTGGCGAAACCACACAGATCAGCCACCCAGTCTTTTTGTCCGCCAAACAACAGACTGAACAACAGCTGTATTCCCATCAAAAAGGCAATCAGCGAAAAGGCACGGCTTTGTTGCGCCCCCACCAGCGACAATTGCCGCCACAGGATATAGGTAAAGGCCCCAATCAGGCCATAAACGGCCGGGAAACCGCCGATCAGGGGCGCAGGTGCATTCATCAAAACAGCATAGCCAAGTGCGCCGCCAATGGCCGAGAGCACAAAGATGATAACCATGGCCAGATCGCCCATGACCTCGCCCACCATCTTGCCCATGGCCAGCACAAAGACGCAGACAAACAGCGCATGGGTAAAGGCGCCGTGCACAAAGGCATAAGACAGAAACCGGATCAGATGTTCGGCCGGCCATTGCCCGGTCTCTGCCATCCACCAAAAGATCTCGGACGAAAAAGCATAGGACTGAAAGGCCTCCAGCCGCCAGCCAATCGCCTCGGGGCCACCAATGATGCCACGCATGCCCAGCGAAAACGCCGCCTCAATGCCCATGATCACCAGCACCAGCGCCACCACGGCGGGCGGCAGTGGGTTCACGGGAGAAATATTGGGGTCGCTGCTCATAATCTACCTACTCCTTGACCTGGCCCATTGATCTGGCCCATTGATCTGATCCATGCCTTTTATGGGCCTGACAGCGGCTTTCGCCCGCATTCCACGGCCTGCCTGTTGACGCTGCCCAAACCCATGGGTAAGCGACTAGAGTCCATTTTTCCAGACGGGAGTTTCGCCCTCATGAGCGATACGACATTCACGCCACGCGTTTTTTCCGGCATTCAGCCTTCCGGCAACCTGCACCTGGGCAACTATCTTGGTGCCCTTAAGCGCTTTGTCGACTGGCAGGCCCGCGATGTCGAGAGCATCTACTGCATGGTTGATCTGCACGCGATCACCGTCTGGCAAAACCCAAAGGATTTGCAGCAATCCACCCGCGAGCTCTGCGCGGGCTTTATCGCCGCCGGGCTTGATCCGGAAAACTCGATCCTGATCAATCAAAGCCAGGTGCCGGAACACGCGCAGCTGGCCTGGATCTTCAACTGCGTCGCCCGCATGGGCTGGATGCAGCGGATGACCCAGTTCAAGGACAAGGCCGGCAAGAATGCCCAGAACGCCTCGCTTGGCCTGTTTGCCTACCCGGCGCTGATGGCGGCGGATATCCTCGTCTATCACGCCACACACGTCCCGGTGGGTGAGGACCAAAAGCAGCACCTTGAGCTGACCCGCGACATCGCCGCCAAGTTCAACCATGACTATGGCATTGATTTCTTCCCCATCACCGAGCCGGTAATTGAGGGCGCTGCCACCCGCGTCATGTCCCTGCGGGATGGCTCTAAAAAGATGTCAAAATCCGATGTCTCTGACGCCAGCCGCATCAATATGACCGACGATGCAGATGCCATCGCCAAAAAGATCCGCAAGGCCAAAACCGACCCCGATGCGCTGCCTTCTGAGGCCAAGGGACTGGAAGAGCGTCCCGAGGCGCGCAATCTGGTCAATATCTTCGCCGCCCTGAATGAGCAAAGCGTCGATCAGGTTCTGGCAGATGTCGGTGGCAAACAGTTCTCGGAGTTCAAGCCGATGCTGGTGGATCTGGCGGTGGCAAAACTGTCGCCGATCTCGACCGAGATGGCGCGGCTGATGCAGCACCAAGATGAGATCGATAAGATCCTCACCCGTGGATCCCAACGCGCCCGCGCTATCACCGCACCAATCCTGCGCCAGACCTACGAAATTGTCGGCATGGTGCCGCCGGTCGAAGTCTGATCCAGTCAGAATATGGTCGAGAAATACAAACCCGCCCGGCTCACCCTGGGCGGGTTTTTCTATTGCAGCCGCCTGCTTTCAGCCGAGCGCGACCTCAACGCACGACTTCAACGTACAGTGTCAGCGCTCCGTTTCAACGCACGGCTTCAACGCGCAGCTAGCCCCCCCCCCTCGCCCAGCTTTCCCAACTGCGCTGCCGTTTATACCCGCGCGTCTCTTGAGCCCAATTCTATGGAGCCCTATCGTAAATCAGTTGACGCGCCTCAAATGTCAAACGTCAGGAAAGGAACACGCAACATGATTGCCTACGTCACCGTCGGTGCAGATGACATCGCCCGCGCGAAACGATTTTACGCGGCCTTTCTGCCTGCGCTTAACTACGACTTAAAGGAGGGTCCAGAAGGGCTAAGCTATAGCCTGCCGTTACAGCCGGGCCAGTCGACCGCCTTGCCGGATTTCTACGTCAAACCAACCTTTGATGGACATCCGGCCACGGCAGGCAACGGTGCTATGATCGCATTTGAGGCGACCAGTCAAAAGCAGGTTCGCACCCTTCACTCCGCCGCAGTTGCTGCAGGCGGCAGTGACGAGGGCCAGCCGGGCTTTCGCAGCTCCTATGGTCCGCGTTTTTATGTTGGCTACCTGCGTGACCCTCAGGGCAACAAGATAGCGCTGTTCTCCAGCAATCCAAAAGACCCCGGGCGGGACGACTGACGTATAACACGGGCGTAAACTACGGGCGTAAACCACTGGGCCAAAACACTGGGCCAAAAAAATGCGCCCCCGCGCTACAGCCCGCGCACGCCGTTCAGGGTCAGGTTGGCCACCAGATCGGCATAGTCCTCGCGCGCCTGTGGGCCAGCGCCGGAATTCCACATGTAGTACCAGTTCAGCATGCCAAAGACCGACATGGTGGCAGCGCGCAATTTGGTTGGGTCTGCTTCAAACACTTTGGGCGCCACGGCCTGTAGTGTGTCGCTGAGGAACTGCACCATCTCGCGCTGATAGGCCCGCAGGAGTTTTTGCTGCTCTTCCGGCAAGGCGCCCATAGCCCCTGACTGCACCTTATGTTCATAATCCGCGCCTTGATAGGCCAGCAGGATCTCTGCCACCACCTGACGCAGGGCGTCATCAGGCGACACATCCGCCACCTGCACGCCGCAAACCCGGTCGCGCAAATCGCAAAGATAGGTATCAAGAAGGCCGAAAAGCACGGCATCCTTGCTGTCATAGTAGTGATAGATATTGGCCTTGGAGATCCCGCATTCGCGCGCCAGCTGGGTCATTGAGGCGCGGTCATAGCCCGCCTCAGCAAAGACCTTGGCCGCAGATTTCAAAATCTGGGTGCGCTTTTCGTCGTGATCTTTTGCAATGGTGCGGGCCATGGCCTGATATCTCTCTTCTGATTAATCCGCGTCGCGGTTATCAACGACGCGCTTGGCCTTGCCCTGACTGCGCTCAACCTCGCCGGGGTCGCCCACGATGATCTCGGTGGAGACGCCAACCATATCCTTGATCCGCTTGGTCAGCATCCGCGCCGCTGCGGTCTTGCTCAGCTCGTCCGTCGCATCCAGGGACGCCTCAACAAAGACCCGCATCGCATCCATGCGACCGGCTTTATAAAGCTCGATCTGGTAGTGCGGCGCCAGACCGCCGGTGGCCATCAGCTGCTCTTCGATCTGGCTGGGAAAGACATTGACGCCGCGCAGGATGATCATGTCATCGGAACGGCCCGTGATCTTTTCCATCCGCCGCATCGTGCGCGCCGTGCCGGGCAACAGCCGGGTCAGATCGCGGGTGCGATAGCGTACCATCGGCAGCCCCTCTTTGGTGAGGGTGGTAAAGACCAGCTCGCCCATCTCTCCGTCCGGCAGCACCTCGCCGGTCTTTGGATCAATAATCTCGGGCAAGAAGTGGTCTTCCCAGATCACCGGCCCGTCTTTGGTCTCAACGCATTCGCTGGCAACCCCCGGCCCCATGATCTCAGAAAGGCCATAGATATCCACCGCATGCATATCAAACGCCGCCTCAACCTCGCGGCGCATCGCATCTGTCCAGGGCTCTGCCCCAAAGATACCCACCTGCAGCGAGCTTTTGCGCGGGTCAATGCCAACCTTGTGAAACTGCTCAAGGATGTTGAGCATATAAGAAGGGGTCACCATGATGCCGTCAGGTTGGAAATCGGTGATCAGGCCCACCTGTTTCTCGGTCTGGCCGCCCGACATTGGCACCACGGTCGCGCCCAGCTTTTCAATGCCATAGTGCGCGCCCAGCCCGCCGGTGAACAAACCATAGCCATAGGCGTTATGCACCATATCGCCCCGGCGCAGGCCCGCCGCCCGCAGGCTGCGGGCAACCAGGTCGGCCCAGTTGGAAATATCCGCCGCAGTATAGCCCACAACTGTCGGCTTGCCGGTGGTGCCGGAGGACGCATGCAGGCGGATAATTTGTTCGCGTGGCACTGCAAACAGCCCAAAGGGATAGTTATCGCGCAGATCGTTTTTGTAGGTGAAGGGGAACTTTGACAGATCCGAGAGCTGCTGCAAATCATCCGGGTGCACACCGGCCGCGTCAAAGCGCTCTTTGTACATCGCAACGTTGTCATAGGCGTGGCGCAGCGACCACTTCAGGCGCTGCAACTGCAGGGCGCGGATTTCATCAATCGAGGCAATTTCGATCGGGTCCAGCTCAGCCTTGTTCGGGGTCAGATCTTTCATGGCTTTTTCCTCACCTATTCGTCAAACAACTGGCCCTTGATCGCGCGGGAAAGCCCGCGAAACACTGCGATCATCTGGCCGTTTTGATTTTCCACTGTCACGTCATAAATCCCGCTGCGCCCGGTCAGAGAGACCTCACTGGCCTGTGCAACCAGTCGGTCGCCCAGCTTGCCGGGGGCCGTAAATGTAATGCTGTTGCTCTGGGCCACCGTCGATTGATTGCGGCTGTTGCAGGCAAAGGCAAAGGCGCTGTCAGCCAGCATAAAGGTCACACCACCATGGCAAATGCCATGGCCGTTGCAGTGATGTGGCTCAACCGTCAGCTCCAGTTGGGCACGGCCTTCGTCGATCGCGGTAATTTCCATCCCCGCCCATTTCGAGGCATTGTCGCTGGCCCACATGGCAGCGGCGGATTTTTCGGCGCGTTGTTTGGGTGTCATGCTCATTTCCCCTGAAACTTTGGCGCGCGTTTTTCCAGAAAGGAGGAAACGCCCTCGGCATAATCGGCGCTTTCGCCGCAGGTCTTCATGGCGTCGGCCTCTTGCTCCAAATGGTCGTGCAGCGTGGCAACGGCCGCGTCCTGAATGCACTGCTTGCTGAGGCCAAGCCCCAGAGTTGGTCCGTTGCCCAGCTTCTCCGCCATGGCACGGGCGTCAACCATCAGATCGGCGTCTGGCAGCGCTTTCCAGATCAGCCCCCAGTCTTCGGCCTTTTTGGCGCTCAAAGGCTCGGCGGTGAAGGCCAGCCCCTTGGCGCGGGCCTCCCCCAGCAGGCGCGGCAGATGCCAGCTGCCGCCGGTATCAGGGATCAGGCCAACCTTTGAAAAAGACTGGATGAATTTGGCGCTCTCTGCTGCAAACACCATATCACAGGCCAGCGCGATACTGGCTCCGGCTCCGGCTGCGACGCCATTGACGGCACAGATCACCGGAAAGTTTAGCGATCGGATCAGCCGCACCAGTGGGGCATAAAAAGTGCGCACTGTGTTGCCCAGATCGGGGGGGCCGTCCATCTTGCTGGGGTCGCGGTCGCCCAGATCCTGCCCGGCGCAGAAACCCCTACCGGCACCGGTCAGCAGGATCGCCCGTGCGCCGGTATCGCGCGCCGCTTCAATGGCCGCCCGCAGGGCATAGTGCATCTCATCGTTGAAACTGTTGAGCCGATCCGGCCGGTTCAGAGTGATCTCCACCCAAGCGCCGTGATCCGCCACCAAAATTGACTCGGACATGTCTCTCTCCCCTTTGCGGATCTGACCCAATCGCCACTGCAGAGCCGCCAAATCTCGCTTGACAAATTTCTTGCATAAACCGACCGGACGGTCAATATATCAATCAACGTGAATTTGAGGCCCCGCCTCGGGGCACTGTCTGGCCACCCTCCGGCAGCGCCCGCATCAGCAAAGAAAAGGACAAAGCATGAGCCTGCTAGACGTATCCAGTTTTGCCGCCGGTCAATGGATTGCCCCCGGCGCAGGGGCCCGCAGCATCGCCAGCGCCGTAACCGGCGCCCCCCTTGCGCGGGCCGGTAATGATGCGCTGGATGTGCAGGCGATGCTGTCTCACGCCCGTGACGTGGGCGGCCCTGCGCTGCGCGCCCTCACCTTCCATGACCGCGCCCGTATGCTCAAGGCGCTGGCGGCGCACCTTGGTCAGCACAAACAGGCGCTTTATGATCTGAGTTTCGAGACCGGCGCCACCCAGGCCGACCATATGGTCGATATCGATGGTGGCATCGGCACCATGTTTGTCTTTGCCTCCAAGGGCCGCCGCGAGATGCCCGACGCCAAGGTCTATCTCGATGGCGAGGTAGAGCAGCTGTCGCGCAATGGCACCTTCCTGGGCCAGCATATCTGCACGCCTTTGCAGGGGGTTGCCGTGCATATCAACGCCTTCAACTTTCCGGTCTGGGGCATGTTGGAAAAACTCGCCCCCACCCTGCTGGCCGGGGTGCCTGCGATTGTGAAACCCGCCACCGCCACCTGCTATGTGACCGAGCTGGCCGTGCGCCTGATGGTTGAGAGCGGCATCCTTCCCGCAGGCGCGCTGCAGCTGGTCTCTGGTGGCCTGGGCGATATGCTGGATCATCTGACCATGCAGGACATCGTCAGCTTTACCGGCTCGGCCCAGACCGCGCTGATGCTGCGCAAAAACCCGGTCATTCTGGAAAACTCCATCCGCTTTGTCGCAGAACAGGACAGCCTCAACGCATCCATTCTGGGGCCGGACGCCATCCCCGGCACGCCCGAATTTGACCTCTTTATTAAAGAAGTCAGCCGCGAGATAACCACCAAGGCAGGGCAGAAATGTACCGCCGTGCGTCGCATCATCACCCCCGAAGCCCAAAGCGAGGCTGTAATCGAAGCCCTGTCAGCGCGGCTGAGTAAAGTGCAGATTGGTGATCCCCGGCTCGAGGCCACCCGCATGGGGGCACTGGTTTCAAACAGCCAAAAGCGCGACGTGCTGGAAAAGGCGGCGATCATCGCCACCGAGGCAACCCGCGTCTATGGCGACCCCGATGATTTCACAGTTGTGGGCGCCGACGCCGACAAAGGCGCCTTTGTGCCGCCGATGCTGTTTCACTGCGAAAACCCCGATACCGCCCAGCGCGTGCATGACACCGAAGCCTTTGGCCCGGTCTCAACCGTCATGGGCTATCGAGACCTTGACCACGCTGTGACCCTGGCCAATCGCGGCGAAGGCTCGCTGGTGGCCTCCTGCATTACCAATGACCCAGAGGTGGCGCGCACAGTGGCACTGGGAGCTGGTGCCTATCACGGGCGGATCTATTTCAACAACCGCACCTCGATGCAGGAAAGCACCGGTCACGGCTCACCTCTGCCCCACATGGTGCATGGCGGCCCCGGTCGTGCCGGCGGCGGCGAAGAGCTCGGCGGTATTCGCGGCGTGAAACACTATATGCAGCGCACCGCCATTCAGGGCAGTCCCGACATTCTGGCAGCCATTGGCGAGCAGTGGGTTCCCGGCGGCACAGAAATCCCCGCCACGGCGCATCCCTTTACCCGCAAATATGGCGAGCTGGCGCTTGGCGAGACCCTGAACAGCCCGTCGCGCATTGTGACGCTGGACGACATCGAGCATTTTGCCAATTTCACCGGTGATACTTTCTATGCCCATATGGATGACGCCGCCGCGAAACGGAACCCGTTCTTCCCCGGTCGCGTGGCGCATGGCTATCTGCTTTTGTCCTTTGCAGCCGGGCTGTTTGTGGAACCCAATGAAGGCCCTGTGCTGGCCAATACAGGGCTCGATAACCTGCGCTTTATGAAGCCGGTTTCGGCCGGTGACAGCATCAAGGTGCGCCTGAGCGTGAAGAAAAAGACGCCCCGCAATGACGACTACGGCGAGGTGCGCTGGCATGTCACCCTGACCAATCAGGACGATGAAAAGGTCGCGGAATACGAGCTGCTGACCATGAACGCCTTCTAAAGCAGCCCTGACCAAAAGCATTTGCGCGCCGGGCTGGCCTAACCCGCCCGGAGCGCCTAGGCTGAGCCAATGAATAGCGCGCACTCCCAATGGTTTGAGGCAAGCATCGCCCAGTTGAACGATCTGCAAAACCTGCGGGTCTGGTCGATCATTGTTTCGCTGTTTGGTGATCTGGCGCAGAAACCCGGCGATCAGATCAGCGGCACAACCCTCACCCGGATCATCACGCCGATGGGCATCAAGCCCGAGGCGATCCGCGTCGCCCTGCATCGCCTGCGCAAAGATGGCTGGATCGAAAGTGAGCGCTCGGGACGCGCTTCGGTGCATTACCTGACCAAATTCGGCCGCAGCCAATCCGCCGCCGTGACGCCGCGCATCTATGCCCGCAACCCGCAGGTGCCTGAAAGCTGGCATATGCTGGTCGCCGAAGAGGGCAGCGGCCAGGCCAATGGACAGGGCGCTTTGGAAGACGCGCTTTTACTGCCGCAATATATCTCGATCAACCGCAGCACCGCGCTGGGACATGGCCAGGCTCCAACCGGGCTCGATGATCTGTTTGTCGCTGTGGTCTCAGACCTGGAGGCGCCGCGCTGGCTGCAGACACGCCTGTTTCCGGATGATATGGTGCGGGCCTGCCAGTTGCTGCTGGAGGCGCTGCGCACGATTGCGCTTCCGGCTGATATTACTGCGGTCCAGACTGCCACCCTGCGCACCCTGATCGTGCACCACTGGCGCCGCATTGCCCTGCGCCACCCTGACCTTCCGGACAGGTTCCACCCCAAAGACTGGTCTGGGGAAACCTGCCGCAGCCTTGTGTTTGACTTGCTCGACAGATTGCCGAAACCGACCCTGCAGGCGCTGGATCAATCCCCCAGCGCCTAGGGTCTTCTCTATACCGGAGTTCAGAATGTCCGCTCTCAGCAGCCTTGCCCTCATGGCCCTTGCCGCCCCTGCAGCACTTTTGGGCGCGACGCACCTCATGACCCGTAAACTGGCGCGCGAAGCCCGCGCCCTGGTGCCGCCTGTTGGACAGTTCTGCGACACACCGCATGGCCGCATCCACTATATCGACATAGGGCCGCGCGACGCGCAGCCTCTGGTTATGATCCACGGATTAAGCGGCCAGCTGCAGCATTTCACCTATGCGCTGGCAGATGCGCTGGCCAAGGACTATCGCGTCATCGCGCTGGACCGGCCCGGCTGTGGCTATTCCACCCGCGCCACTGATGCGATGGCCCGCCTGCCGGAACAGGCCAAAACCCTGCTGAGCTGTCTGGATAAACTAGGCATTCATCAGCCTGTGTTGGTGGGTCATTCTTTGGGCGGCGCTGTCTCTCTGGCCATGGCGTTGCAGGCACCTGAGAAAATTCGCGGCCTGGCGCTGCTGGCGCCGCTCACCCACCCTGCCGCGCAGGGGGCCGATGCCTTTAAGGGCTTGATCGTAAACACCAGCCTGATGCGCCACCTGATGGCCCAAACCGTGGCCGTCCCAACGGCCAAGCGCACAGCGGCCCCCGTGCTTAACCAGATCTTTGCGCCAGAACCCTGCCCCGATGATTTCCTGCTCAAGGCAGGCGGAGCACTTGGGCTCAGACCCGAAAGCTTTGTTGCCGCCTCGGCGGATGCCTCGTTTCTCTATCCCGCGATTGAGACCCAGGCGGCCCGCTACGCCAAAGGTCTCAGCACGCCGGGCGCGATTCTGTTTGGGGCTGAGGACGCCATTCTGGACCCTGTTGCCCAGGGCAACGCCATGCAGGTCTATGGGCTCGACTGCGAAATCGCCCCAAAGCGCGGCCATATGCTGCCCATTACCGCGCCCACGCTGTGCGAAGACTTTATCCGTGCCACCCTTGCAAAGTTACCCACAGCACAGCAACCGGTTGACGAATAACAAAATTGAGCGAAGAGGCGAAAATATTTCACCCAAAACAGAATTCTGCTGCATTTCCAACTTGACCCCATCGGCTCCATTCCGTAAATCGCCCTTCACAGACAGTGGCGCGGTAGCTCAGTTGGTTAGAGCGATCGACTCATAATCGATAGGTCGGGAGTTCAAGTCTCCCCCACGCCACCACTTTTCCCCAAAAAACCAATAAGTTCTCTTTCCAAGCCCTCATCGGGGTCCCTATAGATACCCATATGACGCAGCACAGCCCTGTCCAGACTCCTGACCAAATTCTTGCGATTGATGGTGGCGGAACCCGCTGCCGTCTTGCCCTGGAACGGGGGACAGAAGTTATCCGGGTTGAGACCGGCCCGGCCAATGTTTCCAGCAATTTTGACTTGGCCGTCGCACAAATCCATCTGGGGCTTGCGCAACTCGCGGCCAAGTCAGGCCTCTCGCCCAAAGCCCTGGCCGCAACACCCGTCTATCTGGGGCTCGCAGGCATGGTAAGCCCCGAGATCGCCGAGCGCCTGAGTAAGGCCCTGCCGCTGAGGCGCACCCGTATCGAAGATGACAGGCCCGCAGCCCTGCGCGGCGCGCTTGGGGCCGCAGACGGCGCGATTGCCCATTGCGGCACCGGCTCCTTCCTCGCCAGCCAGATCAATTTGCAACAGCGCATCATCGGCGGCTGGGGACCGCAGCTGGGCGATGAGGCCTCGGCGCAGTGGCTGGGGCGTCTGGCCCTGGCGCGCACGCTGGATGTGGTCGATGGGCTGGCTGATCCCTCCCCCCTCAGTGCCGTGATCCTTGCGCGTCTGCCCAGCTCGGCGCAGATAGTGGCCTTTGCCGCATCAGCCAGTCCAATGGAAATTGGGGGCTTTGCCAGAGAGGTCACAGAACATGCCGCCAGAGGCGATGAGCTGGCCATTGACCTGATGCGCCGTGGGGCCGACTACATTGCCGAAAACCTCAGCAAGATCGGATGGGCTCCCGGCACCCGGCTTTGCCTCACCGGCGGGCTGGCACCGCAGTATAGCCGTTACCTGCCGCTGCCCCTGCAGCAGGACCTGTGCCAGCCTAAAAGTGATCCGCTGACAGGAGCGCTTGCTCTGGCGCGGGACTTTGCAACCCAGTGCGCCACATGAGGCGCACTGGCACCTTGCAGCACGGGGTTTGGGGCAGCACTGGTGGGCCTCAGGGCTGGCAGCGCCATCAAAACCGGATCAGGACGACGATATGAGCGATACAGAATGAGCCATACAGACACTCTCTATGGCGGCGGGGCAGTATTTGACGGTCAAACCCTGCACCGGGGCGTGGTTGCACGCTTTACTGCCGGGCGGCTGACCAGCCTCGCACACACCGACCACGCGGCCAAAGGCGAGACATTTATTGATCTCGCAGGCGACATCCTCAGCCCCGGATATCTGGACCTGCAGGTCAATGGCGGCGATGGCATCATGCTGAATGAGGCGCCAAGCTGCGCCGGGCTACAGCGTATTGCAGCCGCGCACAGAGGCCTCGGTGCGGTGCAAATTCTCCCAACCCTGATCACCGACACGCCAGAGAAAACCGCAAAAACCATCGCAGCGGTGGTCGAGGCCCGCGCCGCAGGCATCCCCGGAATTGCCGGGCTGCACCTTGAGGGGCCGCATCTGTCGCAACGCCGCAAAGGCGCCCATGATGACGCCCTTATCCGCCCCATGACACAGGCCGATCTGGAGCAGCTGGTTGCGGCTGCAGCCCTTTTGCCGGCTCTCATGGTCACGCTGGCGCCCGAAAACGTCACCCTTGCGCAGGTCAAAACACTGCGACAAGCCGGGGTGATCCTGTCGCTGGGCCATACCGACGCGTCGTATGAAGTAGCGCTGGACTACGCCGAGGCTGGTGTCAGCTGTGTCACCCATCTGTTCAACGCCATGAGCCAGATGGGCAATCGTGCCCCCGGTCTGGTGGGAACCGCGCTCAGCTCTCCTGCGCTATGTGCCGGGGTGATTGCCGATGGGATACATGTCCACCCGGCGACACTGCGCGCCGCCTGGGCCGCCAAGCAGGCTCTGCGCGGCACGACAGGACAGATCTATCTGGTCAGCGACGCCATGGCGCCGGCGGGCAGTGATATCACCTCATTTATGCTCGAAGGGCGGCAGATCTCGCGCAGCCATGGGCGGCTGACGCTGGCGGATGGCACGCTGGCAGGCGCGGATCTCGATCTCACCACAGCCCTGCGGGTGCTGGTCGAGCGCTGCGATATCCCGCTGGAACAGGCCCTGACAGCCGCCGTCACCACCCCGCGGCAGGTGATCGGACAATGGGCTGCCAGCGAAACTGCCCTTGGCATGGCCGAGACTGATTTTATCAGAATTCAAAGCGATCTGTCCGCAGCGCAGCCAGTTTTGGATTTGCCCGGTTTAGAGGCGCATGATCTGAACGCGCAATCTTTGCGCCCCTGACGCTGTTGTTTTGCTTCAGGCGCTACAACACGTTCTCGCTGCGCTCAAACTGGTCCACCCATTTGCGCACATTGACCACATCAAAATAGACCGAAATCAGCGCCGGCAGCACCAGAAGTACCAACACCATCGAGGCCATCAGCCCAAAGGCCACTGAGACCACAACCGGCACAAGGGTCTGCACCTGCGGGCTGGTCTCAAACAGGATCGGCACCAGACCCGCAATGGTGGTCGAGGTCGACAAAAGGATTGGCCGGAACCGGGCCCGCACCGCATCCAATGAGGCCGCAACATAGTCTTCGCCTTCAAGATGGGTCTGAAAAAAGGTGAGGAACAGGATCGCATTATTGACCACAATGCCCGCCAGCGAGGCAAAGCCGATCAGACTGGGCATCGAGATATCCATCCCCAGCGCCCAATGGCCCCAAATGGTGCCGACCAGCGCAAAGGGGATCGACAGCATCACCACCACCGGCAGCGAATAAGAGCGGAACTGGAAGGCCAAAACCATATAGACCCCCACCAGTCCAAGCAGCAAAAGCTTCAGCAAAGACGACTGTGATTTGTTCTGTTCCGCCGTGGCGCCGGAAATCCCGATCTCGACGCCCGGAAAACGCGTGTGCAGCTCTGGCGCCAGCTCACTGGTGATAACGGCCGAAATCTGCGCCGAGGTGACATTGGCGGTGTCGATCTTGCCCCGAATACGCGCCAGCGCTTTGCCATTCTTGCGGGTGATCGTGGGATAGCCCTGGGTCAGGGTCATCGCAGCAACCTCGGACAGGGCGACCAGCTTGCCATTGCCGACCAGAATGGGGAACCGCTCCAGCTCGGTCAGGTGTGACACCGTATCGTCCAGCTTTACGCGCACCGCCATATTCGACTGGTTAGAGCGAAAACTATCCGTCTCGGTGCCTTCAAAGGCGCTGCGCAGCTGGTCGGACAGGCCCTGCGGCGTCAGCCCCGTGAGATAGCCATATTCATTCAGCGCCAGCTGCACTTCTTGTCGGCCACCATAAAAATCCTGAAAGGCCTCAACCACATCGGAGCGCTGCAAAAGGCTGGTGCGCAGCGCGGTGGAAGCCGCCTCAAGCTCTTCGAGATCATAGCCCGTGAGCTCTACATCCAGATCAAAGCCGCCGGGGCCCATTTCCGCCTGCGAAAAAGAAGACTGGATCAGATCCGGGATCGGACCCGTCGCCAGCCGCCAGGCCTCAAGCACATCATCGGCCTGCACATTACGCTGCGCGCTGGCCAGCAAATCCACGGTGATGGTGGCGGTGTTTGATCCATTGTCATACACCTCGGAATTCACCGCATATTGCACCAGCACCCGCTCAACCAGGGGTGCTGCGCCTTCGGTCTTGGGGGTGAGCTCGGCATCGACCTGACGCAGCCCCTGCAACAATTGCTCAACCGTGCTGACGGTATGCGCCCGTGCAATCCCCGAGGTCAGCGAAAAGCGCATGGTCAGCGTGTCGCTTTCGGTTGAGGGGAATCCGATCATCTTGACCGACCCCGACGCGATCAGGCCAATCGACACAATCAGCACCGCAAAGACCGAGCCAAGGGTCAGGTAGCGCAGCTTTACCAGCCCGGCCGCGATGGGCAGAACGCAGCGCTCTTTGACCCACTCAAGGCCCCGCGCCGCCAGGCGGATTTTTTGAACCTCGGGCGTTGCGCCAGGTTTTGCGCCAGGCCTTGGAGCTGTGCCGTGATTGAGGTGATGCGGCAGAATGAAAAACCCCTCAAACAGAGAGATCGCCAGCGTGACCAGCAGCACCATGGGAATAAACCGCAGGATCTGTCCCATATCCCCGGCCAGGAACAACAAAGGCCCAAAGACGCAGACCGTTGTCAGGAAGGACGAGACAACTCCGGGCAGCACCTCCATAGCACCGCGCGCCGAGGCCTCGGCTGGCCCCACGCGGGCGCGCCATTTGTCGATGTTTTCCGCAATCACGATTGAATCGTCCATAATCAACCCCACCGCCATCAACAGGGCCACAAGGGTGATCATGTTGATGGTGATGCCAAAGACGCTCATGGCGAACAGCGTGCCCAGAAATGACACTGGCAGGGCGGCAGAGATCCACAGGGCTTCGCGCAGGGAAAAGAACAGCCACATGGTGATGAAGACCAGCACCAGACCCAGAGCGATATTCTCGGCTATCAGGTTCAGGCGTTCTTCGACCAGTTCGGTCATATTGTTGGTTACGGTGATGCGAAACGGCGCGGGATAGGCGGCGCGCTCGGCGTTGAGCACCGTCTCCACCGCCTCAAAGACACGAATACTGTCGACCTTCTTGGATTTGGACACCGAGATAATCGCCGCCTGATCGCCGTCTATAAAGGAGGCGACATTCTCATCGGTATCCATCATGCGGACCTCTGCCAGGTCACGCAGCCGCACAAAACTGCCAGAGCTGTTTTGCAACACGATCAGGTCTTCGAGATCGCTTTTGGTGCGGCGGGTATCGGCATAGCGCAGCACAATGCTGTTTTCATCCAGCTCAGCACTGCCAAGCGGCTGGCTGAGACTGCGGGCCTGGATCGCATCGACAATATCGCGGGTCGACAGCCCGTAGCGATACAGGGTGTCCTCGTCAAAAACCACCTGCAGCTCACGGTCGGTAATGCCCGAAACCGAGATGTCAGCCACCCCCGGCAAGGCCTGCAGCCGATCCGCCAGTTGGTCGGTATATTCGATCAACCCCTGTTTGCCTGCAATTCCCGAGACGGCAACCAGCGCCACCAGATCACTGCGCGCCAGGATCTCGACCGTTGGCGCTTCGGCGTCCGTGGGGAAATCATTGATGCCCGACACAGCTGAGAAGACATCGTTGAAAAACAGGGTGAGATCGCCGCCTTCCTCCAACTCTGCCGTGGCCGTGGCCATACCATCGGTCGACAGGCACGTGAGCTCAGCCAGGCCATTGGTGCCCGTCAGCGCGCTCTCAAGCGGGCTGCAGATTTCTTCGTCCACATCCCGCGCCGAGGCACCGGGGTAGATCACCGTGGCCCCCACGGTTGAGGCCGTGAATTCCGGGAAGGTTTCGCGCTCAAGATTGCCGAGCACCCCGATCCCCAGAATACACAGCAGAACCATCATCAGGTTTGACGCAACCGGGTGGCGGACAAAAAAGGAGATCATATCAGTTGCCTTCACCCAGGGTCGCCGCTGGTATCAGCACCAGCTTCATGCCGGGAACCGGCGGGCTGGGCTGACCCAGAACCAGGGTCTCGCTGCCGTCCAACCCCGCCGTCACGATCACCTCACTGCCAATGATCTGGCCCGTCTCTACCTCACGGATCTCCAGTCGCGCGACACTGTTGACCGGACTGTTGACCGGGCTGTCGGCCAGATAGACAAAGGGTTTTCCCTGGTCGCCAACATGCAAGGCATGGCGCGGCACAGCGATGCTGTCGGCGCGGGGCATACTGGAGAAGACCACGCGCACAAAACTGCCGGTATGCAGCGGCGGGCGCCGCACACCGGGGCTTAAAACTAACGGGTCGGCTACTCTGACGACAATGCCCATGGTGCCCGTCTCTGAATCCATCGTGCCACGCAGCCGCACGATCTCTGCGTCCCAGGCCGCAAAGGCCTCTGTGCTCGACAGCTCAACCCGCGCGCTCACCCCAGACCGTTTCAGGGCCGCAATGAACTGGCTGGTGTCAAAACTGCCATCCTGCAGAAACGAGGTCGCAAAACTGGAAAAGACAATGGGGCCGAAACTGCTGGGCTGAATCTCTGCTATCACTTCGGCGGCGGCTGTGCTGTCCAGCGACAGCAGGTTATCGCCCGTCCCGACAAATTGCCCCACCTCCGCGTCCATGCTGGCCACCCGGCCCCGAAAAGGCGCTATGATCGTGGATTTCTCCAGTGCGCGCTCTGCCTCGGCCAGTTCGGCCTGCCGCACCGCCAAAGTCGCGCGCAATGCGTCCCCCTGGGCCGGAAAGAGCGACAGCGTATTTGTCAGATTGGTCACCGATGTCTGCTGAGACAAAAACGATTTTTCTGCCGTATCAACATTGGCCTGCGTGCCAGCACCCCGTTCCAAAAGTGACTGAATGCGGGCCAGCTCTGCTTCGGCCACACTGAGGATGCGCTGCTCTACCAACAGCAGCCGCTTTGAGTTTTCCTCCTGACGGCTCAGCTCTGCAAGATCGGCCTCGACCGCGGCAATATTGGCGAGGGTCTTTTGCCGCGACAGCTCATTGTCGGTCTGGTCTATTTCAACAAGAACCGCACCGGCCTCGATGATGCTGCCGGTGTTCAACCCCGGCAAAACCCCGATGACACGGCCCTGCACCTCGGCAATGGCGGCCCAGCTGTGCTCGGCCTCAACCCGGCCAAAACCCTGCGCTGTGGCGATGATCGTCCTGGGGCTCACCCCCTGCACCCGCACGGCCAGCGCAGCTTCCGGCGGCACGCTCACCTCCGGGCCCGGCCGGGAGGTCATCCAGACGAAACCTAAAACACCAATCAAGACAGGAGGAAGAACGAGAAGAGGGCGGAAGTTCATAAAGGCTACTTTCTGACTGTGACCAGTTCTGAAGCCCCCCCAGAGCAAGGGGCAACCCGTAATACACGCAGAACCAGATGTGTTCCGTCGCCCCTACTGTGCGTTTTTTTCGCGAAATAGCCACTCCAGAAACCTTTTGCCCTTGTCCGGGACGATCTCTGGTGGTGGCCTCTTCACCAGCCGTTGAAATGCAGGGCCGCGTATTTTGTGTCTTTTGACCACTTAAAAGCTCGCGACAGGCCCCCTTTCGCGGATCCGCCCGGAAATACCCCGGTCAAGTCTCTGGCTTCATTGGGCATATCCTTCACACACATAGAAAATTGCCCAATAAATTCAACATATTGAATTCGACAACTAGCGTGCAGGAATGTGCTCGTCTTTGTCATAGAACAAATTACGGCGATGACCACCTCGCTAGGGTTACCCCAGATCCTGAAACCGAATCTGGCGAGCAATGCATCCTTTATCCCGACATCTCCCCCTGCGCTGCACCGGAATTTTCCGGCGCCTTGCGGGCTGTGTCACGGTACTGCTGTTTGCGGTGCAACTGCTGCTGCCCAGCATGGGCAAGGCCGGTGCGGCAGAGACCTGGATCGAGATCTGCAGCGAATTTGGCGCGATCGAGATCCTGGTGGACGTCACTGAGGGCACTGCCCCATCCGAGGACTGCCCCGACTGCGACATCTGTCTGATGTGTGCGGCGCAAAATGGTCTATCGCGCAGCGTCGCGATCCCCGCCTCCAGTCCTGTTTGGATCACCAGCGTGGCAACACAGTTGCGCCCTATGGAGACAGCGTCAAACCCGGCGCAGTTTTGGCATGACGGCCGGGGCCCTCCGCGCCTGACCACAGATACAATGACACGCGCATGCGGCGCGGCCATGGCAACCACTCAAACTAAGGAGGCGGTGCTTTGGAGCTAACGCGCACTCTTTGTGGCTGGATGACAGCCCTTGTGATTTCTCTCGCGGGTTTTGTCGCCCCGGGCCCGGCCCAGGCAGATAGCCTCGCCTCATTCCTCACGGACCTCACCCCTGCAGATCTTTACCCCGGTGCCGATGCCTTTGGCCCGATCCGCGCAGACGTGCCTGTTGCACCGATCCTGCTGGGCGGCGACACAGTAGCCTATGCCTTTTTGACCTCGGATTTTGTCGGCACCACCGGGTATTCCGGCAAACCGATCCACGTGGTTGCAGGCATTGACACAGACGCGGTGCTGACCGGCGTCAAGCTGGTGAAACATTCCGAGCCGATCGTGCTCATCGGTATTCCCAACTCCAAAATGGTCAAACTGACCGAAAGCTATACCGGGCTGGACCTAAAGGCAGAGGCGGCCACCGGCGGTGAGGCGCATGACCTCGATATTATTTCCGGCGCCACCGTGACCATCATGATCATTGACGACAGCCTGGTACGCGGCGGCATCAAGGTTGCCCGCGCATTGGGTCTGGGCGGCCTTTCGCCCAATCTGGCCACCGGCCCCAAGCGCGAAGTCGACATGGCCCAGCGCGAGACATCTGACTGGCACAGCATGGCAGGCGACGGCAGCACCCGGCGCATGACACTGGACATCGGCCAGATCAACGCCGCCTTTGAGGCCACGGGGGACCGGCGTGCCATCCGGCGCCGGGAACGCGGCTCAGCCGACGACACCTACATCGACATGCATGTGGCGCTGGTCTCGGTGCCTGCCATTGGCCTCAGCCTGCTGGGCGAAGCCGAGTACCAGAATCTCACCGATTGGCTGGAAGAGGGCGAAGAGGCCATTCTGGTGCTGGGGCGGGGTGTCTACAGTTTTAAGGGGTCTGGCTATGTGCGCGGCGGTATCTTTGACCGTATCCAGCTGATTCAGGGCGACAACTCAGTTCGCTTTTTTGACAAGCAACAGCGCCGGCTGGGCGCACTCGCGACCTCTGACAGCCCGAGTTTTTCTGAGCTGGACATCTTCAAGATCCCCGCCAACTCTGAGTTCGACCCGGCCGAACCCTTTCGCCTGCAACTTTTGGCGCAGCGGGTGGTGGGAGCCATCGACAAGACCTTCCTGACCTTTGACCTCGGCTACAAGCTGCCCGAGCAATACCTGCTGCCCGTGGTGACAGCCCCGGTCCTGGTGGATAGCGCGACAGATGAAGCAGCCGCAAAATCAGCCCTTTGGCAGCGGATCTGGCGCGACAAACAGATTGAGATCGCCGTGCTTGGCGTCATGCTGCTGGTGCTGACCGGGGTCTTTTTCTTCCAGGTCCAGGCCACCATGAATGCGCGTGCGTTTTACTGGTTCCGCATTGGCTACCTCAGCTTTACCCTGGTGTTTCTTGGCTGGTACGCCAATGCGCAGCTTTCCGTGGTCAACCTGATGGCACTGGCGGGTAGCCTGCGGTCGGGCTTTACCTGGGACGCCTTTCTGATGGACCCGCTGGTCTTTATCCAGTGGTTCTCTATTGCGGCAGCCTTGCTGTTTTGGGGCCGTGGGGCCTATTGCGGCTGGCTGTGTCCCTTTGGTGCGCTGCAGGAGCTGACCAATAAACTGGCGCGCGCCCTGAAGGTGCCGCAGTGGACCCTGCCCTGGGGTCTGCATGAGCGCCTCTGGCCCCTGAAATACATGATCTTTCTTGGTCTCTTTGGTCTCTCAATGGTGTCGATGCCGCTGGCAGAAACCTATGCCGAGATTGAACCCTTCAAGACCGCGATCATTCTGAAATTCGTGCGCGACTGGCCCTTTGTCGTCTTTGCTTTGCTGCTGTTGCTGGCGGGTCTGTTTGTGGAGCGGTTCTACTGCCGCTACCTCTGCCCGCTGGGCGGCGCGCTGGCGATCCCGGCCCGCATGCGCATGTTTGACTGGCTCAAACGCTACAAAGAATGCGGCAGCCCTTGCCAGACCTGCGCCAACGAATGCCCGGTTCAGGCCATTCACCCCACGGGTGAAATCAACCCGAACGAGTGCGTCAACTGTCTGCATTGTCAGGTGCTGTACCAGTCCGAAACCAAATGCCCGGTGGTGATCAAACAGGTCAAACGCCGTGCCAAGACCGGCACCCCCGGACCCAGTCTCAACCTTGGCCGCCCACCGGCCAATCATCCCAACGCGAACAAGACACCTGTTTCCTAAAGGAGGACACCATGTCTGAAGACCTGAAAAACGACCTCTCCGTCACCCGCCGCGGCCTGCTGGGGGCAACCGCCACCGGCGCGGCTCTGGCTGCGACCGGCGTCGGCACCGCCATGATGGGCGCGACCCCTGCAAAAGCCTCGGGCAATGAGGCCAGTCTGGCTCCGGGTGAGCTGGACGAGTATTATGGCTTCTGGTCCTCGGGTCAGACCGGCGAGCTGCGCATTCTGGGCGTGCCTTCGATGCGTGAATTCATGCGGGTGCCAGTATTCAACCGCTGCTCTGCCACCGGCTGGGGCCAGACCAACGAGTCACTGAAAATCCTGACCGAAGGCCTGCTGCCCGAGACCAAGGAATTCCTTGCTGCCAACGGCAAGCAAACCTACGACAACGGCGATCTGCACCACCCGCACATGTCCTTCACCGATGGGGTTTATGACGGGCGTTTCCTGTTCATGAACGACAAGGCCAACACCCGCGTCGCTCGCGTGCGCTGTGATGTGATGAAATGCGACAAGATCATCGAGATCCCCAACGCGCATGACATCCACGGATTGCGGCCACAGAAATTCCCGCGCACCGGCTATATCTTTGCCAATGGTGAGCACGAAGCCCCCCTGATCAACGACGGCAAGATCTTGGATGAGCCCTCGGAATATGTGAACATCTTTACTGCCATCGACGGCGACGAGATGGAAGTGGCCTGGCAGGTGATCGTATCTGGCAACCTCGACAACACAGATTGCGATTATCAGGGCAAATATGCCTTCTCGACCTCCTACAACTCGGAAATGGGCATGAACCTGGCCGAGATGACCGAGAGCGAGATGGACCATGTTGTGGTCTTCAACCTGGCCGAGATCGAAAAAGGCATCGCCGCCGGTGACTATCAGGAGCTGAAGGGCGTCAAGGTTGTCGATGGCCGCAAGGGCGCAGGCAACAAATACACCCGCTACATCCCGATCCCCAACTCGCCCCACGGTGTGAATGCCGCGCCCGACAAGCGCCACATCATGATCAATGGCAAACTGTCGCCCACCGTTTCGGTGATCGATGTGGAAAAAGTTGACGCCCTGTTCAATGACGACGCCGAACCACGCTCGGCCATCGTGGCAGAGCCCGAACTGGGTCTTGGCCCGCTCCACACCGCCTTTGACAATAAGGGCCGGGCCTACACCACCCTGTTCCTCGACAGCCAGATTGTGAAGTGGGACATTGCCAAGGCGATTGAGGCCTACGGCGGCGGCGACGCGGATCCGATCCTTGAGAAGATCGACGTGCACTACCAGCCGGGTCACAACTCTACCTCCATGGGTGAAACCTCAGAGGCCGATGGCAAGTGGCTGATTTCGATGAATAAGTTCTCGAAAGACCGGTTCCTGAATGTGGGTCCTCTGAAGCCCGAGAACGAGCAGCTGATCGATATCTCCGGCGACACCATGAAGGTGGTCCACGATGGCCCCACCTTTGCCGAGCCGCACGACAGCATCATCGTGCACCGCTCAAAGGTGAACCCTGTCAATGTCTGGGACCGCAACGACCCCATGTGGGCAGAGGCCCGCGCACAGGCCGAGGCAGACGATATTGATCTGGACGATTATCAGGACAGCATCATTCGCGATGGCAACAAAGTCCGCGTCTATATGTCCAGCCAGGCGCCGAACTTCAGCCTCGAAAGCTTTACCGTCAAGCAGGGCGATGAAGTCACTGTCTATGTCACCAATCTGGATGATATTGACGATCTGACTCACGGCTTTTGTATGGCCAACTTTGGCGTCGCCATGGAGGTGGGCCCACAAGCAACTGCCTCGGTGACCTTTATTGCCGAACGTCCGGGCGTGCACTGGTACTACTGCCAGTGGTTCTGCCACGCGCTGCACATGGAAATGCGCGGCCGGATGTTTGTAGAGCCCCGGGAGGCCTAAAATGCGCTGGCTCTTGCTCACAGCAGCTCTGTTGATCGGTGGTAGCGCAAGCGCCGCCGACTGGCAGGTGCCCAATCAAGCGGGGGCCATCGCGGATGCGCTTGCGCGGGCGGCGGATGGAGATAGCCTCCGTCTGGCGCCTGGCACCTATTTTGAGACCCTGACCCTGGAGCGTTCGGTTACGCTGGACGGTCAGGGCCATGCCACCATCGACGGCGGCAACACCGGCAGCACTATCACCGTGACCGGCCCGGATGTCACGGTAGTCGGTCTGACTGTCATCGGCTCTGGCTCGGATCATGAGACCATCGACAGCGGCATTCAGCTGACCAAGACCGCCCGCGCACCGGTGATCAAAGGCAATATTTTGCTGGGCAATCTTTACGGCGTTGATATCCACGGCGCACGCGACGCGCTGGTCGCCGACAATGTCATTGAGGGCCGTCAGGACCGCCATATGAACATGCGCGGCAATGGTGTCTATGTCTGGAACGCCCCCGGTGCCATTGTCAGTGGCAACGACATTCGCTGGGGCCGCGACGGGGTCTTTGTGAATTCGTCCAAGCACAATATTTTTCGCGACAACCTGTTTCGCGATCTGCGCTTTGCGGTGCACTACATGTATGCTGACAACTCTGAGGTCACCGGCAATGTCTCAATCGGCAACCATCTGGGCTATGCGGTGATGTTCTCAACCCGGGTCAAGATCCTGAACAATGTCTCGCTTAATGACCGCGATCATGGCGTGATGCTGAACTATACCAACAAGAGTGTGATCAGTGGCAACTACGTCAAGGGCGCCCGCAACAAATGCACCTTCCTGTATAATTCGCACAAGAACGATTTCTCCGACAACTGGTTCCAGGGCTGCGGCATCGGCATCCACTTTACCGCCGGCAGCGAGGGTAACCGCATTGTCGGCAACGCCTTTGTCGGCAACCGGCATCAGGTGAAATATGTCGCCTCAAAATGGGTCGAATGGTCCGAACAGGGCCGCGGCAACTACTGGTCCGACAACGCGGGCTTTGATGTTGATGGTAATGGCATCGCAGATGCGCCCTATCGCCCCAATGACAGCATGGATCATGTGCTCTGGACGCAACCGGCTGCCAAACTTTTGATGGGGTCGCCTGCCGTACAGCTGGTACGCTGGTCGCAATCGGCCTTTCCCGCCCTGCTGCCCGGTGGCGTGATCGACAGCAACCCCCTGATGCGCCCGGTGAAACCCGCAGTCGCCAACAAGGTTGAGAATGATGGATAACACCAACGACACCCCGGTGCTCAAGATCAGTGGCCTCGACAAATTTCGCGGCAGCACGCAGGTCCTGCAGGGGATTGATCTCGACCTGCGGGCCGGTGAGCGGCTCGCATTGCTGGGCCATAACGGCGCCGGTAAATCCACCCTGATCAAGGCAGTACTGGGCCTGATCCAGACCGAAGGGGGCAGCATCAGCATCTGCGGGGCCCGTCCGGGCACAGGAGCAGCCCGCACCCACACCGCGTTTTTGCCCGAAGCCGTGAGCTTTCATCCCGCCCTGACCGGCCATGAGCAGCTTTTGATGTTTGCCCGCCTCTCAGGCGAGACGGCAGATATCAGAGCACTGCTGCAGCGCGTTGGCCTGAGCGAGGCCATGCATCGCCGCATTGGTGCCTATTCCAAGGGCATGCGCCAGCGGCTAGGGTTGGCGCAGGTGCTGCTGGGACGGCCAAAACTGGCCCTGTTGGATGAGCCCACCAGCGGGCTGGACCCGATCTCGCGTCAGGATCTGTATGCCATCATTGATGAGCTGGCAGCCCAGGGCACTGCGGTACTGATTGCCTCGCATGCCCTCACCGAGGTCGAGGCCCGCACCGACCGCATTGCCATCCTGCGCCGCGGCGTAAAGGTGGCTGATGACACGCTCGCGAACCTGTCGACTAAAGCGGGCCTGCCGGTAAAGCTGCGCCTGCGCGCCACAGAGGCCCAGGCGGATCAGCTCGCGCAGCAAACAGGCGGGTGCCGCATCAATGGCGCCTCGGTCGAAATCCTTTGCGCGCCGCAGGACAAAATGGCCGAGCTGCGCCGCATTGCGGCCCTTGGCGACGTGGTGGTGGATCTCGATATGGTGCCGCCGCGTCTGGAAGATCTGTACCGCCACTATTCAAAAGAGGAGCAGAGCTGATGCGTATCCTCGCCATGACCCGCTCTGAACTGCTGATCCTGCGCCGCAATCTCTGGATCTTTATGGCCACGCTGATCATGCTGGCCTTTGCCCTGGCGCTTTCTTTTGCGGGCTCTGCCCCCACCGGCACGCTTGGCGTTGATATGCTCACCGTTTCAGTGGCCTCAATGACCACGCTGTCGGTATACTTGGCACCGCTTTTGGCCCTGATGATGAGCTTTGATGCCATTGCAGGGGATCGTGAACGCGGCTCTCTGGCCCTGTTGCTCACCTATCCGGCCGGCCGGGGTGAGATCCTTGCGGGCAAATTTCTGGCCCATCTGGCAGCGCTGACCATTGCTATGGTTATTGGCTTTGGTGCTGCTGGTGCCATCGCTGCCTGGTTTGGTGGAGCCGGCGCAGAAAGCCTCACAGCGCTGGCACGTCTTGTGGCGACCTCAATCCTGCTTGGTGCCGTCTTTCTGGTACTCGGCTATGCCATCTCAGCGCTGGCCAGCAGCACCACCTCGGCGGCTGGTCTGTCGGCCGGGCTCTGGCTGGTCTTTGTGGTGCTTTTTGATCTGGCCTTGCTCGGAGCGGTGGTGATGGACAGCGGCGGCGCCTTTACCCAAAGCGTCTTTCCCTGGGTGATGGTGGCCAATCCGGCGGATGCCTTCCGGATCTGGAATATTGCGGCTTCTGAAAGCGTCGCACTTACCAGTGGCATGGCAGGTGCCGCCTCGGCCCTGCCCGGCTGGGCAGCACCGCTTTCGTTGCTGGCCTGGCCCGTGGTCGGCTTCTTACTGGCCCGCGCCGCCTTTCGAAAGGTCGAACCATGAAACGCCTCAGCCTGCTCGCAGCCCTCTGCCTGTCGGCCTTTACCCTGTCGGCCTGTCAGGAAGAAGAGGCCAAACTGCCCCCGGCTCCCGTTGAGCTGACCCAGACAGCGCTCAGCTATTTTTGCCAGATGAACATCGCCGAACATGGCGGCCCCAAGGGGCAGATCCATCTTGAGGGCTTTGCGGCACCGCTGTTTTTTGCCCAGGTCCGTGATCTGGTCGCCTACCTCAAAGGGCCCGAGCGCGACGCCGATATCACGGCGATCTATGTCAGCGACATGGGCGCAGCAATCAGCTGGGCCGAACCGGGCAGTGACAATTGGGTTGCCGCCAATGAGGCATTCTTTGTCATCAACAGCCCTGTGGCCGGTGGCATGGGGGCACCTGAAATTGTACCTTTTGCCAGGGCTGATGACGCCGAAAAATTCACCGCCCGCTATGGTGGCACCGTCACCTCGCTTGCCAATATTCCCGCCGAGGCCGCGTTGGGACCGGTGGATCTGGACCAGACATTGGAGACCCCCTCATGACCGCGTCTTTTTCCCGCCGCCGGTTTCTCAGCATTTCCGCCGCAAGTATTGCCGCTGGCCCCGCAGTTGCCAGCACGCCCAAAATGGCACAATGGCAGGGACGCGCCATGGGGGCAGCCGCCCAGATGATGATTTCCGGTATGGACCAAACCCAAGCCGCGCCCCTGTTCGCCCGGATCGAGGCTGAGCTTATGCGGCTTGAGGCCATCTTCAGCCTGTTCCAGCCCACCTCACACCTGGCCCGCCTCAATGCCACAGGCCATCTGAGCGCGCCCGCGCCAGAGCTGCTGGATGTGCTCAGCCTCTCGGCCAGCCTCAACGCGGCCACGAACGGCGCGTTTGACCCAACCGTGCAGCCGCTTTGGCAGGCGCTGGCGCTTGGCACCGACCCAGAACCCATGATCGCTGGCACCCTTGGCTGGAAACACCTGCGCTATGACAGCCAAGAGGTGCGGTTTTTGCGCCCCAACATGGGCCTCACGCTGAATGGGATTGCGCAGGGCTATATCACCGACCGGATCGCCGCCCTGCTCCGCGCCGAGGGGCTGAAAAACCTGCTGCTGGACATGGGCGAGATCGCAGCGCTTGGCAGTCGTCCAGACGGGCGGGGCTGGCAAGTTGGTGTGGTCTCTGCAGACAGAAGTTTGCGCTCTAAACTGAGCTTATCGGATCGCGCACTGGCGACCTCTGCCGCTGCCGGAACTCTGGTTGGAGACGGCCAGAGCCATATTCTGGACCCCCGCACGGGGCTTGGCGCAGCTGCCAGCCGCATGGTCTCGGTGAGTGCGCCAAAGGCCGCGCTGGCCGATGGCTTGTCCACAGCACTTTGCCTCATGCCCGCAACAGAAGCACCCTCGGTGATCCGCCAGTTTGCCGGGGCAAAGCTGGAATACCTCGTCTGATTGCAGACCTCTGGCCTATCTCTGATCAAAGAAACCTGCGCTCCGTTCAAGGCGCAGGAGATCACTCACAGCAGGGCGCGCACTTTCTCCAAAGTGGCCGTATTCACCGCAACGCCGTCAACCGCAGCCCGCGCACGGGCCCTGGCGCGGCCATCTCCGGGTAGACGGCTGCCCTCTTGGTCGCGGATCGACCCCACCAGCGTTGTAAGGCGCTCGGCAAAGCTGTCGCCAGAAGTCGCGCTGGGATCAATCGCGATAAAGAACTGCCCAGTCCTGGGCGGGCCACCCACCGGGCCAGAGAAGGGGCTTGCCTCGGTGCCCAACGAGGCCCCCGTCATGGCGGCCGCCATCATTTCAACCATCAGCGCAATGCCGACCCCCTTATAGCCGCCCGAGGGCACCATAGAGCCTTTAATCCCCAGGTCTGGATCGGTGGTCGGCCTGCCCTCGGCATCCAGCACCCAGCCAAGGGGCACCGGTTTTCCCTCGCGGGCGTGTTTCATCACCTCGCTTTTGGCAATTGTACTGGCGGATTGGTCAATCAGCACCAGCGCCGCGCCATCCGGCCCGGGTGCCGCGATAGAGATCGGGTTGGTCCCCAAAACCGGCACAGCCCCGCCTGAGGGCGCGATAGAGGCTGGCGCATTGGTGAACCCGATACCCATAAGGCCCGCCTGAGCCAGACGCTGGGTATGCACGCCCAACACACCGCAATTATAGGAGTTCTTCACCGCCAGAACCGCCACCCCCTGCGCGCGGGCCAGCGGGATCAGAGCCTCAAACCCCATGTCTATGGCCGCATGGGCAAAGCCCGTCGCAGCATCAACCGCAACGACGCCGGGGCGCGGCTGGCTCAGCACCGGCCTCGCCATGCCGTCGACCTTGCCGCAGGCGACATGGCCCGCATAGATCGGCACATAGGCAAGCCCGTGGGAGGCGACTCCATCGGCCTCGGTCATCGCGGTTGCCACCGCCAAAGGCCGGGCGCTGTCGGGCGCGGTTCCCGCGGCCACCAGCGCCCGATAGGCGAGGTCTTCGATTTCACGTAGGCTGAGGGTTTCAGTGGCGGTCATCTGGGGGTTTCCTCTTTTACAGCAGTCAAAAATCAGGCGCGCTCGCGTCCAAAAAACAGGGGCAAGCGCGCCCCAAAAAACAGAGAGGCGCACGCCTGCGCCTGTTTGCATCAATCGGCGTCACTCAGCCCGGCACCGGCGCCCAGAAGACGTGAGCTTTCCGTGGCAGGCGCGTAGGTACGGCGCGCAAAATCTTGCAGGCTTTGCCAGGCGACCGGGTCCACCTCGGCCCGCAGCACCGGCGCGCGCGCCCCTCGCATCTCGGCAGCAGCAGCGCAATGCAACGCATCGGCATGGGGCGCCAGAATTGCCGCGCGCCCGCCGCGCACCGCAAGGCGCTGCCCGTCTGTGGTGAGGCACACCCCCTGCCAGGAGACTGCAACAGGCCCTCCCAGGCGCAGCGCAGCGCCAGCCGCAAACGGCACCAGTAAAAGAGGGAAGGACACATTTTCCATCCCGATCCTCTGGCCTGCCTGCATCCGCACCGCACAGTCGCTCATCGCGGCACCGGCAATCAGCGGGCTCATCCGGCCGGCAGGTGCCGACCAGATCCCGCTCAGCGTCGCAGGCGAGAGATCAACCGCAGGCAAGCGGTCGTTGAGCGTCAACAGCTCTGCCAGCATTTCCGCCCCCGGAAAACCAAAGGCAGACAGCCAGCGGGTGCTCTTGGCCACCTCTTCTGCGAGCCCCCAGGCCAGACCAGCACCGCGCCCGGCGCGTTTGCTCATAGCCTCGATTTCGTTCAGCGAATAGCTCACACCCTCAGCACTCCCCCGCCTGTCCGGCAGTCTGTCCGGCAATTTGGCCGACAGTCTGCCCGACAGTTTGGCCGCTCTCTGCGCGCTCTGGATAGATCCAGAAATCTCCATCGCGGCTTGCGAGCTCCTCTGGGTAGGGCGCGTTGCCATACATGCAGATCCGCACCCAGCGATCAGAGCGGGGGTCAAAATGCATCGCGCCAAAAAATGCCAGCTTGCAGCGCAGCATATCGATGGGCTGCACATCCTGGGAAATGGTGTTGTCGCGGATCTCGGCATAGGGTGCGCGATTGGCGATCTGCGCCCGGCGCACCGAATGGCGGTGCTCGGGGTGGCGCAGCAGGAATTCGGCAATCGCCGTCTCATCAGGCCAATGCGCCAGCGCCGCCAGGAGCAGCGACGCATCCCGGCCCGGCGCCAGGGGTTGTTCGTATTCTTCGATCGGCTCTTCAAAGCGCTGGCCCAAACGTGGTTCCAGCTTTTCCTCGGAGACATACCAGGCCCGCGCTGTATTGGCGGGCGCGCTCCAGTCGATCCGAAGCGCCCAGCCATAGACATCCCACAACACATCACGCAGGCAGGCCACGGTCATGGCGCCGGCAATGCGAAAGGTGGCGGTATTGTCGGCCGGCAGTGTGTCAGCCAGATCATCGACCAGATCGCCATAGGGCTCCAGTAGCAACGAGACCAGCCATTCCTGCCCCTCAACACTCAGGGTTGCAGCCCCCCATTGATACAGGTCGTCCCAGGGCTGCACCACTGCCAGCCCCGCGTCGCTGAGCCGGGCTGTGATCAGGTCAATGTCCGCCTGCAGCGCCGCAAGCCGCTCTCGCTGGGCGGGATGGTCTGAGTGCCACTTGGTGACGGATGTCCGACTACGGGCATAGAGATCATGGAAGGTCGCGATCTCGGTCGCGCGGGCGGTTTTCACACCGCGCACCCGCTGCAATGCGATCTCGCGCGCGGCGACCCAATTGCTGAACAGCACCGGGTGGTTAAGCAGGAAAGGCGCCATGCCAAGCCCGGTTGAGTTGCCCACACCCAGGCGGCGGGCAATCTCTGGATCGAGCCGTGCGGCCCGCCTGCCCGCAGCGCCCGCGCGCCGATCCGCCATATGCTGCACCAGATCCCGCACAAAGGCGCGGGTCAAAAACACCGAGAGCATTTCGACCTGAAAGGGGGCTGCAAATTCTGCGCGCCCCGAGATCATCTCCCGATCTGCCGCCCCCAGTTTGCCCGAGCCATAAACAGCTGTAGTGCGCATCAGATAGCCAACGGCCTCAATCTGTTGCAGATCCGGCTGCGATCCTGCGGCCAGACGCGACACCGTATGTTCCCACAGCCGCACCGAGCGGTTGGCGCGCGACACCGACAGCTCTGAGCCAGTGACGCGGCCCGCCTCTTGCAAGGGGACATTCTGTGACAGACGGGCAATGTCGGCGGCAGTGGGAATACCGTCGAACAGGGCAAAGGTGCAGTCCCAGGCCGTGGCAATCACCCGGTCCGACCGCTGATCTGCTGGCAGATCATGGGCAAAGGCCACTAAGGAATAGCTGCGCTCTGGCCCATGCGCGCAATAGACGGCCTGGCCAACGCCCCTGTCTGATATGTCAAATACGGGGCAATCAAAGCGCCAGGCCTCGCGCTTCATCCTACGGGTCAGAATGCGCATGAAGGACAGGCGCGACTGGTGAAAGGAGCCAAGGCGGAACAAGCGCATCACCACTGACGGATCACGCAGGTCTGGCTTGATTGCATTGTCCTGGACTGCCGTCATCCCGCTCTCCTGTTTTCAACTTTTCGGTTTTGCGCCGCAGTTTTTATCCCGTTTGAGAGACCACCAGAGGCTCTATTGCTCGCTTGCCGCGCCAAAATTGTCCTGGAAAAAACGGTACCAGTTGCCGCCCATAATCCCAGAGATTTCTACCTCGCTGAGGCCAGTGGCCTTCAGGCCCGTCGCAATATTACCAAAATCCCGGTTGTCTCTGAACCAGCGGGGCATGGGTGGAAAGCCGGGCGCGGCAGCAGAGCCCTCGCCGTAGTCGGGCTCTTTGCTCCAGCGGCCAACCCGCATCCATTCAACAATGCTGTCGGGCTGATCCTGACACAGATCACTGCCAATCCCGAGGCTTTCTGCACCGTATTTTTCAGCCGCGCGGGCAATCATGTCGCAAAAGCTCTGGAGAGAGCAGTCGGATTTACCTTTGAGATGATGCGGGTAGAGCGAAAACCCCAGCATGCCGCCGCCCGCAACCACGGCCTGAATGACGGCTTCTGTCTTGTTGCGCAGCGCGGGTGACCACTCAAAGGGGTTGGCATGAGTGATGGTGATGGGGCGTTCGGAAATCTGCGCCGCCTCAATGGTTGAGCGGTCGCCGGAATGGCTCATATCAATCACCAGACCAACCCGGTTCATCTCTTTGATCACCTGACGACCCATGCGGGTGATGCCCGCGTCTTCGGCCTCATAGCACCCCGTCGCCAGCAGCGACTGGTTATTATAGCTGAGCTGCATGAACCGCGCGCCCAGTGTGTGCAGGATCTCGACCAGACCAATGTCGTCTTCAATCGGGCTGGGGTTTTGAAAACCAAAGAACACAGCCGTGCGGCCGGTTTCGCGGGCAATGTCCACATCCCCTGCCCACTGCCCCTTCATGATCAGATCCGGGTAGTCTTCAAACCAGCGGTTCCAGCGTTCAAAATTCAGCACAGTCTCGCGAAAATTCTCATGATAGGCGATGGTGACGTGGATCGCATCGACGCCGCCTGCGCGCAGCTGGCGAAAGATCTTTTCAGACCAGTTGGCATATTGCAGCCCGTCGATTCTGAACCCCGACTGCATCATCGCGGCGTGCCTGCACTGATATAGGCGGTTTTGACAGTCGTGTAGAACTCGGCGGCGGCTTTGCCCTGTTCGCGCGACCCATAGGAGCTGTCCCCGCGGCCACCAAACGGCACGTGATAATCCGTGCCCGCAGTGGGAAGGTTGACAGTGACCACTCCGGTGCGGGCATTGCGGCGAAAATGCGTGGCCCGTGCCAGGTTTTGCGTCACCACCCCGGAGGTCAGGCCAAAGCGGGTGTCATTGACCACGCTCAGCGCCTCGTCATAGCTGTCGACCTTGATCACGCAGGTCAGCGGCGCAAACATTTCCTCGCGGTTGATGCGCATATCATTGCGACTGTTCAGAAACACGCCGGGAGACATGTAAAACCCCTCATGCGGCAGATCCAGTCGCTGGCCGCCACAGGCCAGCTCAGCGC
This sequence comes from Phaeobacter sp. SH40, assembly GCA_965641885.1. GTDB lineage: Bacteria > Pseudomonadota > Alphaproteobacteria > Rhodobacterales > Rhodobacteraceae > Pseudophaeobacter. Next base: position 3,651,102 of record OZ282574.1, read on the forward strand.
CTTCGGATGTGCCAAGCTCCACATAGGCCAGATTTTCCGCCAGCTGCTGCGCGCTCACCACCGGCCCCATCTGGGTGCTGTTGTCCAGCGCATGACCAACGGTCATAGCCCGCGCGCCTGCCACCAGTTTGTCGACAAAGGCATCATGCACCGAGGCCTGGACAACCAAACGCGACGAGGCGGTGCATTTTTGACCGCTGCCGCCAAAGGCACCGCCAAGCGCGAGGGTCACGGCCAGATCCAGATCCGCATCATCCAGCACTGCCAGCGCGTTCTTTGAGCCCATCTCCATCTGGATCTTGGTGAAATTTTGCACCGCTGCCGAGGCAATCCCCCGCCCCACCGGCACCGACCCGGTAAAGGAGATCGCATCTATTTTGGCGCTCTCAACCAGCTTTTGCCCGATGCTGCCACCTGCCCCCATCACCAGACTGAACAGGCCCTTTGGGATGTCCTGGCGGTCAATGATTTCAGCCAGCGCCACCGCCGAGGCAGGCGTCAGATTGGCAGGTTTCCAAACAACTGCATTGCCATAGCACAGCGCCGGCGCGATCTTCCACGAGGCCGTTGCGGTGGGAAAGTTCCAGGGGCTGATGATGGCAACCGTGCCAAGGGGCTCGCGGCGCACATCAATCTCGACACCTTCGCGCACCGAGTCGGCGTTCTCGCCCAGCTGGCGCAGACATTCGGCGCCGTAATAGGTAAAGAACTGACCGGCGCGGTAGATCTCGCCCCGCCCCTCCGCCAGCGGCTTGCCTTCTTCGCGGCTAAGCAGCCGCCCCAGCTCCTCAGCGCGGGCCATCATCTCGGATCCTATGGCCTGCAAAACCGCCTGCTTGCGCTCTGGCCCATAGGCAGCCCAGACGCGCTGCGCCTCTGCTGCCCTGTCCAGCGTCGCCTCCAGCTGATCCGCCGAGGCCTGCGCATACAGGCCAACCAGATCTGACAGATCCGAAGGATTGCGGTTCTCGATCTCGCTCTCGCCAGCCAACCAGTCGCCGGCAATCAGGTTTTTATGGAGTTCGCTCATGAGGTAGGGCCCGTTTCTGTCAGAATGCACTTGCACAACACACTATGGACTCACGAATTTATTTCACTCAAACTCAAACTAATGAAGTTGATTTCAGGAAAACTGAAATGCCGATCAAGATTGAAATGCTCCGCTGCTTTGCTGTCGTCGCCAGGTACGGGAATCTGAGTGAGGCCTCGCAGCAGCTTGGGCGCAGCCCCTCGGCGGTCTCAATGATGCTGAAACAATTCGAAGACCACCTGGGCGAAGCGCTGTTTGAGACGGACCGCAAAAGCAAGTTGAGCCCGCTGGGTGCCTTTGTGCTGGAACAGGCCGAGCACGAATTACGCCAGTTTGACAGCACCGTGCAAGCCATCGAAGGCTTTGCCAAAGCGCGCCAGGGACGGGTACGGATCGCCGCCGTTCCCTCGGTCGCCGGAACCATCCTGCCGCAGGCCATTTCGCGCTATAACAAAGACTTTCCCCAGGTGATGATCGAGCTGCGCGATATGGACTCGGCCTCGGTGCTGCGCGAGGTGACCCGCGAACGGGTGGACATCGGCATTGCAACGGCCAGCCAGTATAGCGGCGCCTTGCACCAACAAGACCTGCTCTCGGATGCCTTTGGGCTGGTCTGCCCGGCCCGCCATCCGCTTGCGGGGTATCAGCGGGCTCTGACCTGGACAGATATCGCGCCACATCGCTTTATTGCCAATGAGCTCTCGGCCCAGATCCCGGCCCCCGCCTCGAAACAGCTGCATGAAACCGCCCTGTTGAAGGTGCCTACCATGACCTCGATCCTCGCCATGGTGCAGGCTGGGCTTGGGGTAACAATTTTGCCCGAAATGACGGCCAAACTGGCAGAAGCCTCCGGGCTGGTCTTTTGTCGCCTGGCAGATTCCCAGGCCCGGCGACAGATCCACCTGCTGCGCCGCGCGACCCACCCGGCCTCTCCGGCAGCGCGGCAACTGGAACGCCAGATTGTCGCCACGGTCACGGAGCTGCAGCGGCATAAACATCCGGCCACCATTGCCCCAAACCCAAAGACATGACGCCCCGGCCTCCTACTCTCCTCGCCCTCTGCGACTTCTGGCTGAAAGGGGGCAACCACATCGCTCAAAACAGTTCATCAAACGCACAATATTCCAATACAGCAGCGCAAACAGTGCAAAAAATGATCACTCTTCCCAATGCGATACCCAATTTGGGAAAGCGTCCTTGCTATGCGAGCGCATAATTTTTACCCTTTGGACAAGATCCAGCAGGGATCAGCTTTTCAACTCGGGGGAATTTTCATGACAAAATCCGCATTTGGCGCGTTGTCGCGCCGTCATTTTCTGGCCACCAGCGCCGCGACGGCCCTGACGGCCGCGCTTGGTCTTACCCCGGCACGACTGCTGGCCGCAGAGCCGATCAAAGTGGCCGGCATCTACACCGTCCCCGTTGAGCAACAATGGGTGAGCCGCATTCATGTGGCCGCTTTGGCCGCGCAGGACCGGGGTGACATCAGCTATACCTATTCTGAAAACACCTCGAACTCGGACTATTCCCGCGTGATGCGCGAATATGCCGAAAGCGGCTATAAGATGATCATCGGCGAGATCTTTGGCGTCGAGGCCGAGGCACGCGAAGTCATGGCCGACTACCCGGATGTGGCTTTCTTGATGGGCTCGTCCTTTAAGGAAGATGCCGCCGTTCCAAACCTTTCGGTTTTTGACAACTACATTCAGGATGCAGCCTATCTGTCGGGTATCATCGCCGGATCAATGTCGAAATCTGGCAATATCGGCATGGTTGGTGGCTTTCCCATCCCCGAAGTGAACCGCCTGATGCACGCCTTTATGTCCGGTGCGCGCGAAATGAACCCGGAGATGAAGTTCCAGGTCTCCTTTATCGGCTCCTGGTTTGACCCACCCAAAGCTAAGGAAACCGCCTTTGCTATGGCCGAAAATGGCGCAGATGTTTTGTATGCGGAACGCTTTGGCGTCTCGGATGCCGCCAAGGAAAAAGGCCTGCTGGCCATTGGCAATGTCATCGACACCCAGTCCGACTATCCCGACACCGTGGTGGCCTCAGCGATCTGGCATTTTGAGCCCACACTGGACGCGGCAATTGCAGCCGTGCAGGCAGGCACCTTTATGGCCAAGGACTACGGCCCCTATTCCTTTATGGCCAAAGGCGGCTGCTCGCTGGCACCCTATGGCACATTTGAGGGCAAAATCCCGCAGGCGGCGCTGGATCTGGTCGCGTCGCGCACGGGCGAGATTAAAAATGGCTCCTACACGGTGGCCATCAACGATGATGAGCCCAAATCGTCTTGATCCGGGCCTGATCGTATGACCACACAAACAGAGGCGCAGGTTGTCCTGCGCCTTCAAGGCATTACCAAACGCTTTGGTCCGGTCACGGCCAATGAGGATGTGAGCTTTGATCTGCATCGCGGTGAAGTCATCGCGCTGCTGGGCGAGAATGGCGCGGGCAAGACCACGCTGATGAACATCCTCTTTGGCCAGTACACCGCCGATGCCGGATCGGTCACGCTGTTTGGCCAGCCCCTGCCCCCCGGCGCGCCGCGTGCGGCACTGGATGCGGGCGTCGGCATGGTGCATCAGCATTTTACCCTCGCCGATAATCTGGCCGTCTGGGAGAATATAGTTCTGGGGGTCGACCGCCTGACAGGCCTCTCTTTGAGACCCCGCGAAGTAAAGGCGCGCATTCGCGCCCTGTCCGCGCAGTTTCATCTCAAGGTGGACCCCAATGCCAAGGTCGCCCGCCTCACCGTTGGCGAACGCCAGCGGGTCGAGATCCTCAAGGCGCTGTACCGCGACGCCAGGATCCTGATCCTGGATGAGCCCACCGCCGTGCTGACCCCGCAAGAGGCCGAGGCGCTGTTTGCCACCCTACGTGAGGCGATCGCGACCGGGCTGTCAGTGATCTTTATCAGCCACAAACTGCACGAGGTCATGACGATCTCGCACCGGGTGCTGGTGCTGCGCCACGGCAAGCTGGTGGCAGAGCGTGCAACCGAGCAAACAGACCGCGCGGAGCTTGCAGCACTGATGGTTGGCGCCGAGGTCTCGGCCCCCAAGATAGAGGCCCGCGCTGCCGGTGCAGCCTTGATGTCGCTGCGCGCTGTCTCGACCCCCGACCTTGGGGCAGCGCCGGGACTGAAATCCCTCAGTCTTGAGCTGGCAGCAGGCCAGATCACCGGGCTTGCCGGGGTTTCTGGCAATGGCCAGGCCGCGCTGTCCGATCTGCTCTCTGGGCTGATCAGCCCAGCCCAAGGCGAGATGCTCCTGGCGGGTGAGACCCCAGGCCGTTGGTCGCCGCGCACGGCCATTGCCAAGGGCATTGCCCGCATCCCCGAGGACCGGCACAAGACCGGCACCATCGCGGATTTTGACCTGACCGAGAACGCCATCCTTGAAACCTATGCCAGTCGCTTCAGCCGTCGCGGCTGGATGGATTGGGCCCGCGCGCGCGCCTTCACCAAAGAGCTGATCAAGGGCTATGATGTGCGCTGCCCCGGCCCTGACATTCGCATTCGCCTGCTCTCTGGCGGCAATATGCAAAAGCTGATCCTGGGCCGCGTGCTGGAAGAAACCCCGCAAATCATTCTGGCGAACCAGCCCGTCCGCGGCCTTGATATCGGGGCGGTAAACTATGTGCATGCAGAGCTGGCCCGCGCCCGTGATCGCGGCGCCGCCGTGCTGCTGATCTCTGAAGATCTGGATGAAATCATGCAACTGTCCGATGTGATCCATGTGATTTCCGAAGGCCGTCTCAGCCCCGGGTTTGCCCGTGGCACCATGCGCCCCGATGAGCTGGGCGCATGGATGGCCGGTCATGGATTTGAGGCGGAGGCCCCTGATGCGGCTTGAACCTATTGCGGCGCCCAGCACGGCCCGACGCATTGTGCCGCCCGCGCTGGCAATCCTTGCAACCTTTCTGGTGGCCGCACTGCTGGCCATGATCGCAGGCGGCAATCCCTTTGCGGTGTTTGGCCTGATCCTCACAGGCGCCTTTGGCTCTAAATTCGCCGTGCTGGAGACCCTCAACAGTGCGACGCCACTGATCTTTACCGGGCTGGCCATCGCGGTCGCCTTTCGCGCCAAACTGTGGAACATCGGAGCTGAGGCGCAGCTTTATGCGGGGGCGGTGCTCACTGTGATGCTGGGGACTGGAGCGCTTGGTCTGCCCGCCTATCTGATGCTGCCGCTCTGCGGCATTGCCGCCATGCTGGCGGGGGCCGCCCTGCTGCTGGGGCCTGCACTGCTGAAAACACGGCTGGGCGTGGACGAGGTGGTGACAACGCTGCTGTTCAATTTCATCTTTCTGCTGTTTGTCTCCTACCTGCTGGAAGGCCCGCTAAAGGATCCCATGGGCATGGGCTGGCCCAAATCGGCGCGGCTCTTGCCCGAAGCCCGCCTGCCGCGACTGGTTGACGGGCTGCGGCTGCACTGGGGCTTTGCGCTGGCGCTGCTGGCCGCCCTTGTGGTCTGGGTGATCAATACCCGCACCACCCTTGGCTATGAGATGCGCGCCGTGGGTCAAAACGCCGAGGCCGCTGGTTTTGCCGGCATTCCTGTCACCTCCGTGATCCTGAAAACCGCGCTGCTGTCTGGAGGCCTCGCGGGGCTGGCAGGATTTTCCGAGGTCGCTGGCCTCAAGGGGTCACTGACGCTCGATCTTAGTCCCGGCTTTGGCTACACCGGCATCGTGGTTGCCATGCTGGCGCTACTGCATCCCCTGGGCGTGGTGCTGGCGGCGCTGTTTGTTGCGGCGATCTTTGTCGGCGCCGACAGTATGAGCCGCGCCGTCGGCGTGCCCAGCTATATCGCTGACATCATGCTGGCCTCGGCGCTGTTGTTCATGGTGCTGGCGATCCTGCTGACCAAATTTCGCGTGCGGAGAGACTGATATGGATCTTTTCGATATTCTGCTCTCCGCCAGTTTCTGGGCCGCCGCCATCCGCATTGCATCACCGCTGATCTTTGCCACCCTGGGTGAGCTGATCTGCGAACGCGCCGGGGTTTTGAACCTTGGTATTGAGGGCATCATGGTGGCCGGTGCCTTTGCCGGCTGGATCGCGGTCTGGGCGGGCTTGCCGCTGTGGGGCGGGGTCGCTGTGGCCATGCTGACCGGCATGATGCTGGGGCTGGTGCATTCCATCCTCAGCGTGCCCTTTGGCCTGTCACAGCATGTGGTGGGCATTGGCCTTACGCTGCTGGCGACATCGCTGACCTTTTACACCTACCGCATTGTCCTGCCTGAGGTCTCCTCGCCGCCAAAGATCACCGCCTTTCAACCCTATGAGATCCCGTTTCTGTCGGATCTGCCACTGATTGGCCCGGCGCTGTTTTCTCAGACGCCGCTGACCTATGCCGCCTTTGTCCTCGCGGGCCTTACCGCGCTGGTGCTGTACCGCACGCCTTTGGGGCTGGCGGTGCGCGCCGCCGGAGAAAGCCCCTCGGCCGTGGCGGCACAGGGGCTGTCGGTGGCTGCCATCCGTATGGGCGCCGTGATTGTTGGCTCTGGCTTTATGGCCGTTGGCGGCGCGTTTTTGACCCTGTCTGCCTTTGACAGTTTCTTTTTTGACATGGTCAACGGGCGTGGCTGGATCTGTATCGCGCTGGTGGTGTTTGGCGCCTGGAAGCCCGGCAAGGCGGTGATGGGCGCTATCTTGTTTGCGGCCTTTGACGCGCTGCAGATCCGCCTGCAACAAACAGGCATTGGCGCCGTGGTGCCCTATCAGGTGTTTTTGATGATGCCCTATTTCCTGTCCATTCTGGCGCTGGTGCTGATGTCGCGCCGCGCCGAAATCCCCGCGGCCCTGATGGTGCCGTTCAATAAGGGTGAGAGATGATGTTTGACCTACTGATCAAGGGCGGCAGCCTGCCCGATGGCACCCGGATGGATATTGCCACCACAGGCGACCGTATTGCCGCCATCGCGCCCCGTATCAACGCCGAAGCACGTGAGGTGATTGAGGCCACCGGTGATCTGGTCGCACCGCCCTTTGTCGACCCCCACTTCCATCTGGATGCCACCCTCTCTTACGGGCTGCCCCGGATGAATGCCTCCGGCACCCTGCTGGAAGGCATATCGCTGTGGGGAGAGCTGCGGGATCAGGCCAGTGTTGACGACATGGTCGCGCGCGCCCTGACCTATTGCGACTGGGCGGCCAGCCTTGGCCTGCTCACGATCCGCAGCCATGTGGATACCACACCGGATCACCTGAACACCGTCACCGCCATGCTGGAGGTGCGCGACAAGGTCAAAGACTACATCGATCTGCAACTGGTTGCCTTTCCGCAGGACGGGCTCTACCGCGCCCCAAATGGCCGTGCGAACCTGCTGCGTGCGCTGGATATGGGTGTCGAGGTTGTCGGCGGCATTCCCCATTTTGAACGCAGCATGGGTGATGGCGCTGCCTCGGTGCGTGATCTCTGCGAGATCGCCGCCCAGCGGGGCCTCATGGTCGATATGCACTGTGATGAGAGCGATGATCCCCTGTCGCGCCATATCGAAACCCTGGCACAGGAAAGCCAGCGCCTGGGACTGCAGGGCCGGGTTGCAGGCTCGCATCTCACCTCGATGCATTCAATGGACAACTACTATGTGTCGAAACTGCTGCCGCTGATCGCTGAAGCCGGGATTTGCGCAATCCCCAATCCGCTGATCAACATCATGCTGCAGGGCCGCCATGACACCTTCCCAAAACGCCGCGGGCTGACGCGGGTGAAGGAAATGCAGGCGCTTGGCATTGCGGTTGGCTGGGGGCAGGACTGCGTGCGCGACCCCTGGTATTCGCTGGGCACCGGCGACATGCTGGATGTCGCCTTTATGGGGCTGCATGTGGCGCAGATGAGCCACCCGGACGAGATGGCGCGCTGCTTTACCATGGTCACCGAGACCAACGCCCAGATCATAGGGGCGCAGGACTACGGGTTAAAGATCGGAGCGCAGGCCTCAATGGTAGTGCTGGATGCCGCAGACCCAACCGAAGCGGTGCGTCTGCGGCCCGCCCGCCTGGCGGTGATCTCCAAAGGCAAGGTTATCGCCCGTACGCCGCGCGGTGACGCCGCGCTCTCCTTGCCGGGCCGTCCCGACAATGTACGACGACGCCACACTGCCGGGAGCTAGGCAAAGGGCAGAGGACGGATGTCCAGGCGGCGGGTATCTCCGTTGATCACAGCCCGCAACGCTTGCGGCCCCTTAGCGAGGGGTGCCGCAATCATGCCAACGCCGATATTGGCTTTGAACCGGGTCGAATAAACCGCTTCGCTCAAGATGCCGCAAGCCTCGCCTGCCGTGTTGCGCACCTCCACTGGGTGCCCAAAATGCACAATAGGCTGACCTGAGATGACATAGCCCACGCGCTGGCGCTTGACGCCTTCGGCCTGAATACGCTGAAGCGCCGCCTTGCCGACAAAATCGCCCTTGTCAAAATCCACCAGTTTACCAAGGGAAATCTCAAAGGGATTACAGGGGTTTGTCTGCAAGCGCCCATCGGCCCCATAGGACACCAGACCGCTTTCGATCCGCTCCAGATCATTCGGAGCCCCCGGCCGTATGCCATAGCGGGCACCGGTGTCCTTGACGCATTGCCACAGCTCGCCCCCCCTTGTGCCATCCAGCAGATAGAGCTCAAATCCGCCCTGTTTTGACCAGCCAGAGCGCGCCAGAACCAAGGGAATGCCGTTTAGCTCGACCTGTTGAAAGCCAAAGTACTTGAGCTCTCGGACCCAGTCGCCAAAGAGATCAGCCACCACATCCCCGGCCCTGGGGCCCTGGATCGCCAGCGGCGAGACATCAGGTTCAAAGACCTGCACATCCAGGCCGCGTTCTGCCGCAATGGCACTGGCCCATAGCGCTATGTCACTGTCCGCAATGGACAACCAATAGCGATCCGGGGCCAGCATCAGCAACACCGGATCGTTGATCAGCCTGCCTGCGTGGTCGCATATCGGCACATAGCGACCCTGACCAATTTTGGTTTGGCGCATATCACGGGTGGTCAGGTACTGGATAAGCGCTGCTGCATCCGGGCCGGCAATTTCCACCTGACGCTGCGCTGCCACGTCCCACATGACCACACCGGACATCAAGGCGTCATATTCCGCCTGCGGGTCGCCAAAATGGGCCGGAATAAACATGTGATTGTAAACAGAGAAACAGGCGACCCCATCGGCAACTGTTGCATCAAAATACACCGACTTGCGGTTGTTTGGGCCAATTCCGATCTCAAAGGTCAAGGGCGCTCTCCTGTCTCTGACATGCTGTTTGTATCTGTTCTGCGACCCTCCTACAGGCAAGGGCGCGCCGAGACGAGAGCCAAACCACAGGTCGGGACAGGAGGGGGAACTATGGTTTTTGCCCAGGGGACGCCAAGCAGCACGCACCGGCTACGCTATCAGACCCCCAGGCCTCAGACCCCCAGGAAACGATCCGTCAAATCAGGCGTCAGCGACAGCATGTCTCCGGACCAGACCGTCTCGCCCTTGTTGAGTATGACCGCCTTGTCAGCCACCTGTGCTAACTCCTTCAGGGTCTTGTCGACCACCAGAATGGACATGCCGGTCTGAGATTTTAGCTGTGCGATGGCGGCCCAGATTTCCTGTCGCACCACAGGCGCCAGACCTTCGGTGGCCTCGTCGAGGATCAGCAGGCGTGGGTTGGTCATCAGGGCGCGACCAATCGCCAGCATCTGCTGCTCGCCGCCTGACAGCGAGGCCGCCTTTTGGCTACGGCGTTCCGCCAGACGGGGGAACAGTTGCGCCACCCTGGCAAAATCCCAGTCGCCGGGACGGGCAGCAGCCGTCAGATTTTCCTCAACCGTCAACGGCGCAAAACAACGCCGCCCCTCGGGCACGAGGCCAATGCCCAGGCGGGCAATCCGGTGCGATTTCAGCCGCCGCAAATCGGATCCGGCAAACTCCAGCACCCCATCCGAAGCCGCCAGCATGCCACAGATCACCTTGATCGTAGTGCTTTTGCCCATACCATTGCGTCCCATCAGCGCCAGAACCTCGCCCTCAGGAATGGCGAGGTCGACACCAAACAGAGCCTGCGAAGGGCCATAGGAGGCCGTGAGGCCGCGGACTGTCAAAAGGCTCATGCCAGCTCCTCTTCGCCCAGATAGGCGCGGCGCACCTCTGGATTATTGCGGATCTCGTCTGCGGTGCCGGTGGCGATCACCGCGCCATAGACCAGCACCGAAATACGGTCCGCCAGGGCAAAGACCGCATCCATATCGTGTTCCACCAACAGGATCGGCGCCTCCTGGCGCAGGGCATCCAGAAACCCGGTCAGCTCTTTTGAGCCACTGGCACCAAGTCCCGCCATAGGTTCATCCATCAGGAACAAACGTGGTTTCAGAGTCAGGGCAACTGCTACCTCAAGCTGGCGCCGCTGACCGTGGCTAAGATCGGCGGTGCGTTGCTGCGCGGCGTCCTGCAACCCGACCCGCGACAGGGCCTCATGGGCGGTTTCCAGCAGGGCTGCGTCCTTCATCACATTGCGAAACAGACCAAAGGCGCGGCCGCGTGCGCCCAGCGCCCCCAGCACCGCGTTTTGCAGCACAGAGAACTCCATCGCCAGCGACGAGATCTGAAAGGTCCGTCCCAGCCCCATCCGGGCCCGCGCCACGGTATCAAGCGCGGTGACATCGCGCCCCAGCACCTCGATTCGTCCGGCATCGGGACGCAGCCCCCCCGAGATTTGCTTGATCAGGGTGGATTTCCCGGCGCCATTGGGGCCGATCAGCGCGTGGATTTCACCGGGCCGCAGATCCAGCGAAACGTCATTGCTGGCCTTCAGCGCACCAAAGCTTTTGGACAGGTTTTCTACTTTGAGAACAGGATCAGTCATGCGCCACCTCCCGGCCCAACAGGGCACCAATAAGGCCGCCACGGGCAAACAGCACCATGCCCAGCAGCAACAGCCCCAGGAAGATCTGCCAGTATTCACTGATCCCGCCCAAAAGATGTTCCAGCAGGATATAGACCGCAGCGCCAACCAAGGGTCCATAGAGCCGCCCCACCCCGCCAAGGATGACAAAGATCATGATCTCGCCGCTGGTGTGCCAGCTCAGCATCGTCGGGCTGACAAAGCGGTTGAGATCGGCAAACAGGGCGCCGGCCAGACCGGTGATGGCCCCAGAGAGGACAAAGGCCACCAGCCGCAGCTTGAACGGCGCCAGACCAACGGTTTCAACCCGCTCTTCGGATTGACGCGCCGCTGAAAGCGCCAGACCAAAAGCCGAGCGCGCCAAACGAGCGGAAAACCACAGCGCCAGACACAAGACGCCAAACGCCACGGCAAAGAACTGGATCGGGTCCAGCGTATTCAGCCCCGGCATCTCGTTGCGCACCCAGATCGACAACCCGTCCTCGCCGCCGTAGGCCGACCAGCTGATGGCAAAATAGTACAGCATCTGGCCAAAGGCCAAGGTGATCATGATGAAATAGACCCCAGAGGTCCGCAGCGACAAGGCACCAATCACGAGCGCGGCGGCGGCGCTGGCCAGCACAGCCGTGAGCCAGATCAGCGGCATCTGATTGCTGCCTTCAAACAGAAAGGGCCAGCTGAACAGCGGCTCATAATTCTGCGCGTGCGAGGCCAGAATGCCCATGGCATAGCCGCCAATGCCAAAGAAGGCCGCATGTCCCAGGCTCACCAATCCGCCCAGACCCAGGGCAATATTGAGGCCAACCCCGGCCAGCGCCAGAATTGCCACTTTGGTGGCGAGTGTGATGATAAAGGGCTCTTGCAGCCCCCAGGCCAGCAGCGGCACCGCCAGCAGAGCCAGCAGCATGGCCGCGTTAAACAGTCTTTCGCGCCCCATGTTATGCGCTCCCTCCAAATAGACCCGATGGGCGCACCAGCAGAACCGCCGCCATCAGGATATAGATCAGCATTGAGGCCAGCGATGCCCCAACCGAGGCAGCCTCAGCGGGCTCAAGCATCAGGGCAAACAGTCGGGGCAAAAACACGCCCCCCAGGGTGTCGGTCAGCCCGACCAGCAATGCGCCAACCAGCGCGCCCTTGATAGAGCCAATGCCGCCAATCACGATGACAACAAAGGCGAGGATCAACACGGGCTCTCCCATGCCAACCTGTACCGACTGAATGGCGCCGACCAGCGCCCCGGCGAGGCCCGCAAGCGCGGCCCCCAGCGCAAAAACCACGGTGTAGAGTTTGGAGATATCCACGCCCAGCGCGGCGATCATCTCGCGGTCGGCCTCACCGGCGCGGATCTGCACCCCAATGCGGGTGCGGGCAATCAGCCAGAACAGCCCGGCCCCCACCACCAGTCCAATGGCAATGATCGCCAGACGATAGAGCGGATACTGAATGCCAAACGGCAGCGTCACCGGCCCAGACAGGTAGCTTGGAACATCCAGAAACAGCGGAAAGGAGCCAAACAGCCAGCGGGTGCCCTCTGAGAAGATCAGGATCAGCGCAAAGGTTGCCAGCACCTGATCCAGATGGTCGCGATCATAAAGCCTGCGAATGACAGTGACCTCAACCAGCGCACCAGCGGCAGCCGCCGCGGCCAGAGAGGCGATCAAGGCCAGCAAAAAGGATCCGGTCAACCCGGCCACAGCGGCAGCGGCAAAGGCCCCCACCATATAGAGCGAGCCGTGGGCGAGGTTGATCAACCCCATGACACCAAAGACCAGCGTCAGGCCAGCAGCCATCAGAAAGAGCATGACCCCGAACTGTAACCCGTTCAGGACCTGCTCAAGAATGAGAATAAGAGACATGGGGGTTCTTTCTTGTGTCGGGGCTGCGCGTGGCACAGCCCCGACTTTCAAGGTCTACTACATTTTGCACTCAGACGCGTAAGCGTCAGCGTGATCGGTCAGACCGGTCGCGATGATCTTGTTGGTAAAGATATCACCTTCCTGGATCACTTCGCGCACATAGATGTTTTGTATCGGGTGGTGGTTGTTGCCAAATTTGAAATCCCCGCGAACGGAGTCGAACTCGGCTGCCTTAAGGGCGGCGCGGAAGGCGTCCTGGTCCTTGACATCTGCCTTATCCAGCGCGCTGAGGATCAGGTTGGCGGTGTCAAAACCCTGGCTCGCATAGAGCGACGGCAGACGGTCGTATTTGGCCTGAAAGTCGGCGACAAAGGCCGCATTGGCCGCGTTGTCGATGTCTTTGTTCCACTGAGAGGTGTTCTTAATGCCCAGCGCCGCTTTGCCGACTGCCTGCAAAATCCCCTGATCAAAGCTGAAGGCCGGACCCACAACGGGCAGATCCACACCGCTGTCGGCATATTGCTTGAGGAAAGAAATCCCCATGCCACCGGGCAGGAAGAAATAGACAGAGTCGGCACCGGAGGCGCGGATCTGCGCGATCTCGGCAGCATAGTCGGTCTGGCCCAGCTTGGTGTAGATTTCGCCGGCCAGCTCACCGCCATACATGCGTTTGTAGCCGGTCAGCGCATCTTTGCCCGCCGGATAGTTCGGCGCCATAATAAAGCTGTTCTTCAGGCTGGCATCATTGGCATAGGCGCCTGCGGCTTCATGCAGGTTGTCGTTCTGCCAGGCCACGTTGAAATAATTCTTGTGGCAGCGTTTGCCGGCCAGCGCCGAGGGGCCTGCATTTGGCGACAGGTAAAACACATCCTGCGCCGTCGCGGCAGGAATAACCGCCATCGCCAGGTTGGACCAGATAATGCCGGTCATGATGTCGACTTTTTCCGACTGGATCATGCGATCGGCAATCTGCACAGCACTTTCGGGTTTGCGCTGATCGTCCTCGATCACCACCTCAATATCGTCGCGGCCTGCGGCCTCGATCGCCAGCATAAAGCCATCGCGCACATCGACGCCAAGCCCGGCACCGCCGCCAGAAAGCGTGGTGATCATGCCAATTTTGGTCTCGGCCTGCGCGGCCATAGTCTGCGCCGACAGAGCCAGCGTCGAGACGGCGGTTGCCATCGCGAGTGATTTCAGAAGTTTCATTTCAAACATTCTCCCATGTTTCTCATTCTTTTTGCCCCACGTTGACCGCAGGTTGCACGGCATCACTATTCCCGCATCAGCCGGGAGACGCCAGTTTTTCTTCGCCCGCTCTCGCTGCGCCATCTTTGTGGAGCTTGGCCAGAACAGGGAACGCGCCGACAAAATCTGGCCTGATCAGATCAGATCAGATCAGACCGGACCAGACCGCGGGCGGTCCTTGCTCAAAACTGTAGGCGGCATTTGCATATTATTTCAAGGTTAAAATATTGAAACCTAAAATACTGATGACTTTGGGCTCGGCTCAGAGAGCCAAAGGCGCTGCCGCCAAAGGGAGCATACACTCTTAACCTGTGCACTTTGTGCGAACTGAAGCGGCTCGGACCTTAGGGCGTCAGGCGCCATCTGCCCCTATCACAGGCAAAGAATACGACGCGCGCCCTGCCGCAAGACGTATATCAAAACGACGTAAACAAAGGGGGAATTATGGCATTATTAGCTGGGGCTTGGGCTATTTTCAGGTTTGGGGTTGGGGGTGCGCTTTGCTGTGTTTGCAGCCAATAGCCAGGGCAGCATACGCAGGCACAGCACCGCAAAGGACAGCGTCCACAGCACGGCTGACAGCAGCACCCAGTCAACTTCAAACTGTGGTGCAACATTTCCCGCCACGCGGGTAATGGCTGCCAGCAACAGCAATATAAACCCAGTGGTCAGCCCCGGACCCGCCACAAGATCACGCGCGGTATGGCCAAGCGACGCCCGCATCATCACGGCCATTGTCATCCCGCCAACAGCTCCGATTCCCAACACATGCACCGCTGCAATTTGTTCCATCACGCCAATGGCCGCAAACCCGGACACCAGCAGCCCCAGCGGCACAAAGAGATATGCGACATGCAACATCACCAATAAAGGCGAGGCCAGCACCGCAATGCCGCGCCAGCGCAACAGGCGCAGGCCATGCAGGCCAGCAGCCACAAACAGCAGCAAACCCGATAAGAGCACCTCGGGTGCGAGGACCCACCCCAGCAGCGCCACAGCGCCTATGCCCAAAGAAACACCGTCAAATCGGGAAAATGCAACCGGCATAGGCACATCGCGACCGCGCTCTTTTGCCAGCCAGTTTCGGGTAAAGCTGGGAATAATACGGCCACCGATCAGCATGATCAAAAAGACTAGCAGGGCTATCCCCAGGCGACGGCCATAGTCAGACACACCGCCCAGCATGATCTCAAGGTGAAACAGGATGTTGGCGCCGCCAAGCAGCAGCACCGGCACCAGAACCTTAAGGTTCCGCCAGTTCTGTCCGGCAATGACTTCGCGCGCAATCATCATGGCCACCAGGAGCAAAAATGCACTGTCCAGCACCAAAACCAGCCCCGGAGCGATCAAACCACCCATCCACAGCGCGAGACGCCCAAGGATCCAAACCCCGAACAACACGGCCAGCGGCCAGCCGCGCACGGGCATGCGCCCGGTCCAGTTTGGCACGGCCGTGAACAAGAAACCGGCCAGCACGGCGCTGCCGTAGCCAAAGATCATCTCGTGGATATGCCAGTCCACCGCCGGGAACGGCCCCTGATAGTCCAGCCTGCCCTGCCAGATCAGCAGCCAGAGCGGCACCACCAGCAGCGCAAAAACACTGGCCCCGGCAAAGAACGGGCGAAATCCATAGGAGAACAGGGCGGGGCCAGTATAGGCTGGACGGGATGTCATAAAACGCTCCTCAGAGGACAGATCAGTGGCACGGATCCTGGCTGTTACAGCAACCTCTTGCCGGGACGGGCGGCCTTGGGCGGCTACCGGGTATTTTATAAGCTTCCCCTATGATCTATTACCACGGACAGAACGTTGTCCTATCTCAAACTCATGCGCAAAAACCTACAAAACAACAGCAGCCCAGGAGCGCCTTTGACCCAACTCGACGCAAGCTTACTGAGCGGCCTGCCGCCCTTTTCGCAGCTTACCCAGTCTCAAATCCGCGAGATCCTCGATCTGGCGACAGCAAAGCGCTATATGCCTGAGACGGTGATTTTCCACGAAGGCTTTGAGGTGGATCAGTTTTATCTGCTGCTGGATGGCTACCTGCGCGTGGTGCGCACCACGCCGGAAGGAGAGCAGATCATTGCCCTGCATATCTCTCCCGGTCAGCTGTTTGGCATCGCCCCCGCATTGCAGCGCGACACCTACCCCGCCAGTGCCATTGCCGCCTCGGAATCACTGGCGCTGGTCTGGCCGGTCCGCATGTGGGAAGGGTTCACCCAGAGCTATCCCGGATTTGCCACCGAGAGCTACAAGACGCTGAGCGCGCGCCTCGGTGAGATGCAGACACGGATCACCGAGCTGGCAACGCAGGCGGTAGATCGACGGGTTGCGGCGGCGCTGCTGCGGTTGATTGAACAGTCCGGGCGCGGAGTCGAGGGTGGGGTGGAAATCGACTTTCCCATCACCCGGCAAAACATCTCCGAGATGACCGGCACCACCCTGCACACCGTCAGCCGCCTGCTGTCGGCCTGGGAAAAGGCTGCAATCGTCAAATCGGCGCGCAAACGTGTCGTGGTGACGGATCCACAGCGCTTGCAGGCCCTGAGCGAGGTGCCGCGATGACAGGCTGGGCCGCCTTTGCGCTGGCCATGACCGCGTTTCTCAGCAGCCACTTTGTGCCCCGTATTGGAGGGCTGCGTGAAACGCTCATCGCGAGTCTGGGACGGCGGGTCTATTTTTCGGCCTATGGGTTTTTGTCGCTGGCGCTGCTGGCCTGGGTGATTATGGCCGCTGGGCGCGCGCCCTATGTGGAACTGTGGCCGCAAGCGCCCTGGATGCGCTGGCTGCCCAACCTTATCGTTCCTCTGGCTTTTGTGCTCGCCAGCTGCGGCATGGGTGTGGCCAATGCCAACACACTTGGCGGAGCGCGCAAAACAGAGTTTGACCCAGAGAACCCCGGCTTTGCCGCCGTCAGTCGCCATCCGTTGCTGATGGCGCTGCTGCTTTGGGCCCTCGCGCATCTGGTGGCCAACGGCGACCTTGCGCATGTCATTGTCTTTGGCAGTTTTGCGGCTTTCCCGCTCTTGGCGATGTGGGGGTTTGACAAAAAGAGCACCCGTCTGCTGGGTGCGAAATCTGCGGTGCTCCTTGCCCATAGCGCCTGGTTCTCGCTAGTCCCGCTCTGGAACACTGACTGGTGGCGCAAAAACCTGCGCGCCTTGGGGTTGCGCTGTGCCATCGGGCTGCTCTTGTGGCTGGGAGCCTTGTATCTGCACGAGGCCGTGATCGGGGTCTGGCCCTTTCCATAGGGCCGCGCGCAGCATCTGACTGCCAGCCCCCTAGCGGGTGTGTTGCTGCAATCGCTTAAAGCTCATCGAGATATGCGCCCGCTGAATATGCGCAACCGCCTCAAGATCACCGGACTGCAGCGCCAGCTGAATGGCCTCCAGCTCATGCTGAAAGATGCGGAACTCTGTCTGCAAATCCAGCTGCGCCTCTTCTGCGGCCCGCAACCAAAGGCGTTTGGTCTGAAAGTACAGTCTTTCCAGGGTCTGGCGCAGCGGCATATTCCCCGTGAGCTGCAACAGCGCCTGAAACACATCAATGTCAAACTGGGTAAAGGCCCGCGCCGTGCCAGAGCTGACGATCTCGGCGCCGCGCGCCACCAGTTGATCAAAATGAGCGATAAACCCGGCGTCCGGCATCACCGGGTCAAGGCGCGCCGTTAAAGCGGCCAGCTCCACGCGCAGACGGTAGACCTGTTCCAGCTCGTCAAGGTCAGCATCGGTGACCAATGTGCCAACCCCGTGATGCGACTGCACCAGACCTTCGTCCTCAAGCCGGGCCAGAACCCGACGGATCGGCGTGCGGCTGGTGCCAAACTCTTCGGCCAGAGCTGCCTCGGAGAGATGTGTGCCCGGCAGGTAGTCCAACAGGCAAATTCGCTGGCGGATCTCATGGTGCATCAGGGCATGACGATCGCGCACCGAAAGGCCCGTGTCGCCCAGAATGTCCTGTGTCGGCACGGTTTCAGTCACCTAGAGGTATCTCCCAAGTCGTTGCAACACCGACAGGCATTGGTCGAGCTGATCCACGGCCAGATACTCATCCGCCTTATGGGCCTGATTGATAGAGCCGGGACCACAGACAACCACATCCATGCCAAGAGCCTGGAAAATACCGGCTTCGGTGCCAAAGGCAACCAGATCGGCGCCATTGGCACCGGTCAGCTCCGACATAATGCGCTTGGCCTCGTTTTGATCCATTGGCTCCAACCCGGCCACCTCGCCAATCGTCTCGAGGGTAATACCTGCCTCTGGGTGGGTCTGGCGCATGGCGGGCAGCAATTCAGTCTCGCACAGCTGGCGCAGGGCAGATTTGACAAAATCGGCATCCCTGGCGCTGACCGGGCGCATCTCCCAATCGACCTGCGCCTTTGAGGCAATCACATTATGGGCAACACCGCCCTGAATGGCACCGATATTCACCGTGGTCCAGGGCGGATCAAAGCGGCTGCCTGCGGGCGCCATTGCGCGCAGCCGCTGCTTTAGCTGCAACAGCTCCGCCACATAGCGCACGGCATATTCTACTGCGTTCACCCCCAGGTCCGGCGCAGAGCCATGCCCCTCAAGCCCGTGAAAATGCGTGCTGTATTCATAGCAGCCCTTGTGGCCTTCGATCACCCGCATCTCGGTTGGCTCGCCAATGATGGCCACCCCCGGTGTCAGGCCACGTGCCTTCAGGCTTTCGGCCAAATCCTGGGCGCCAAAACAGCCAACCTCCTCATCGTAGGTAAAGGCAAAATGCATCGGGCGTTTGCTGACCTTGCGCGCATAGACTGGCGCCATCGCCAGAGTGGCTGCGATAAACCCCTTCATGTCGCAGGTGCCACGACCATAAAGCCGCCCATCGCGTTCCATCAGCGTAAAAGGATCGCTGGACCAGCTTTGATCCGTCACCGGCACCACATCACTATGGCCGGACAGCAAAATGCCGCCATCCACCTCGGGGCCCAGCGTGGCAAACAGGTTCGCCTTGCGACCGCAGGGTGAGCTGGTGAGATCGACCCTGGCGCCGCACTCTTCCAGCAATCCGGTCGCATAGGCGATAAGATCGTGATTGCTCTGGCTCGACACAGTGGGAAAAGCCACCAAATCGCGCATGATTTCCTTGCTGCGTGCCAGCGCCTGCATCTGGCTCATGCCTTCACAAAGAGCTTGCGCTCAACATTGCACAGAGGCTCTGCCGCGCCGCTTTCGGTGATGAGAATGGTCTCGGTGGTCTCCAGCCCCCAGGTCTCCATCCAGAGCGCTGGCATGAAATGGAACACCATGCCGGGCTGCAGCACCGTCTGGTCCTCAGAGCGGATCGAGGCACTGCGTTCGCCCCAGTCCGGCGGATAGCTGAGACCGATGGGATAGCCGCAGCGGCCCTCGCGGTGAATACCGTGCTTTTTCAACACCCCGATAAAGGCATTGGCGATATCACAGGTGCGATTGCCCGCCCGCGCCGCCTCCAGCCCGGCTGCGATGCCTTCAAGCTGCGCCGCCTCGGCGTCCAGCACCTCTTGCGGCGGGGTGCCAAGATAGACTGTTCGGCACAGCGGCGCGTGATAGCGGCGATAACAGCCCGAGAGCTCAAAGAAAGTCGCCTCGCCGCTGCGCATTGGCGTGCCGTCCCAGGTGAGATGTGCTGCCGTGGCATCCAGCCCCGAAGGCGTCAGCGGCACAATCGCCGGGTAGTCGCCCCAGATATCGTCAACACCGGTGATGCCCGCATGGAAAATATCCGCCACCAGTTCATTCTTGCGCAGGCCCGGCTCGGCGCGCTCAATCGCTGTTGCCATGACCTTTTCGGTGATCCGGGCCGCCTTGCGGATAAAGCCAATCTCGTCATCGGATTTTATCAGCCGCTGCCAGTTGACCAATGCGGTGGCATCCAGCAGCTGCGCCTGCGCAAGCTCTTCCGACAGCACCGCATGCGCCTTGGCGGAATAGTAATAGTTCTCCATCTCGACGCCGATCCGGCCTCGCTCAAACCCCAAAGCGCGGATATGAGCAGCAAGATCCTGCATCGGATGGCAGTCGGTGGATTGCACATAGTGGTCACCGTAGCCGTGGATATGGTCCGGGCTCATCCAACAGGTCCGCCCGGCGCCAATACTGTCCATATAGCGCCCCCACCAGACCGGCTCCCCTTCCAGCCCCAGCAACACCCCCTGATGCACATAGAAAGACCAGCCATCATAGCCGGTCAGCCAGGCCTGGTTTGACGGGTCGGTGACAAAAAGCAGCTCGATCCCGGCCTGCTGCATAGCGGCGCGGGTCTTGGCAATGCGGCGATTGTATTCAGCGCGGCTGAATGGGGCATTTCCTTGCGACAATGGGCAGTCCTTTCCTGGAGATCAAAATCATTGATGTACACAACATCAAATTTGAAATGGCATTCTCCAAAGATTACTGGCAAGTTTCGCCACAAAGGCAAGTGATTCATTTGCTGTTGTACACAAATGCGTGCAGCCCACGCGACAACCATGGGAAAATATGATGCTGAAAAACGACCAACTCGATAGCTGGGACCGCGACAGCTTTTTTCATCCCTCCACCCATCTGGCCCAGCACGCCCGTGGCGAAAGCCCGTCCCGTGTGATCAAAACCGCCAGCGGTGTGCATATTGAAGACCGCGATGGCAACAAACTGCTGGACGCCTTTGCCGGGCTCTACTGCGTCAACGTCGGCTACGGCCGCCCCGAGATTGCCGAGGCGATTGCCGCCCAGGCCAAGGAGCTTGCGTACTACCACTCTTATGTCGGCCACGGCACCGAGGCCTCGATCACCCTGGCCAAGATGATTTTGGACCGCGCACCCGCCAATATGTCCAAGGTCTATTTTGGTCTTGGCGGATCGGACGCGAACGAGACCAACGTCAAACTGATCTGGTATTACAACAATATCCTTGGCCGCCCCGAGAAGAAGAAGATCATCTCGCGCTGGCGCGGCTATCACGGCTCTGGCCTGATGACCGGCTCACTGACCGGGCTTGAGCTGTTTCACAAGAAATTTGACCTGCCCCTGCCCCAGGTGCTGCACACCGAAGCCCCCTACTATTTCCGCCGCGACGACCTAAACCAGACAGAAGAGCAGTTTGTCGCCCATTGTGTGGCCGAGCTGGAAGCCATGATCGCGCGCGAGGGCGCCGACACCATCGCCGCCTTTATTGGCGAGCCGGTTCTGGGCACGGGCGGCATCGTACCGCCGCCTGCAGGCTATTGGGCTGCCATTCAGGCCGTGCTGAAAAAGCACGACATCTTGCTCATAGCCGATGAGGTGGTCACAGGGTTTGGCCGCCTCGGCAGCATGTTCGGCTCTGATCACTACGGTATCGAGGCCGACATCATCACCATCGCCAAGGGGCTGACCTCTGCCTATGCACCGCTTTCAGGATCAATCATTTCAGACAAGGTCTGGAAAGTTCTGGAACAGGGCACCGATGAAAACGGCCCGATCGGCCATGGCTGGACCTATTCGGCCCATCCCATTGGGGCCGCTGCCGGGGTTGCGAACCTCAAACTGATTGATGAGCTGAACCTGATCGAGAACGCCAGCTCCACCGGCACCTATCTGCGGACATCCATGCAAGAGGCGCTGGGAGATCATCCCCATGTGGGCGACATTCGCGGCGAGGGCATGCTCTGCGCCGTTGAATTTGTGCAAGACAAGGACACGCGTCAGTTCTTTGATGCCAGCGACAAGATCGGCCCGCAGGTTTCGGCAACACTGCTGGCGCAGGACAGCGTTATCGCCCGCGCCATGCCACAGGGCGACATCCTGGGCTTTGCGCCGCCGTTTTGCCTGACCCGCGATGAGGTCGACACTGTCGTCGCCGCCACAAAACGCGCCGTTCAGACCGTATTGCCTGGCTAAGACCCGGCGCCCAAACGCGACACAACAGCCCTCTCCCCTGGCTTAAAACCAGTCCCTTGGGAGAGGGCGAACCTGCGTCAGCCATCTCTTTTTGGGCAGCTGCTTGCAGGCACTCACTAAGAGGCATCGAGATTCGCGCACCAGATTCGACCAGTGCCGTGATCCACGCCGATCCGGTGAACTGGCAGCCCTGATCCGCATGTTTGATCTCAGCTCGCCCCTGTTTGGCCAAGGCTTCGTTCAGGGCCTCACAAAAGGCCATGCGAATACTCCCAGATTTTTTCGCTCTTGGTTTTACCTTTATTTATCGCCCTTCGTTTAGCGTTCCCTGTGTTTCTCCTACGCTACAAATGAAAGTCGAAAAATGTTCATCGCAAGATCAGGTTGGCCAGAGGGCCAAGCCGCTAGGCTTAGCGGTGACAAATGGGCTGGCGGATGGAGGACCAAACACGTGCTGTTGGGCGAGAGGGTGAAGGTATGACCGAAGAAGAGATGGAAATGCTGGAACTTCAGAACGCGGCTGAAGAGGCCGCAGAAGCGTTGGAAGAAGCTGAAGCGGCTGAAACGGCAGCAAACGCGGCATATGACGCTGCTAAAGATGCGGCTAAAGACGCAAAAGACGCGGCTAAAGATGCGGAAGCGGCGGTAAAAGACGCCGAAAAGGCGTTAGACCAAGCCGAAAAAGGCGGGGATCCGGCTGAAATCACTTCAGCAGTAGAGACTGCCGAGGACGCGCTTGCGACTTGGGATGCCGCTACTGCGGATGAAGACGCGACACAAGAGGCTGAAGATGCCGCAAAAGACGCGGCTAAAGAGGCTAAAGACGCAGCTAAAGATGCGGAAAAGGTCGCACAAGACGCGGAAAAAGCAGCTGAAAAGGCTGCCGACGCACTCGATGACGATGAGAAGATCGGTGGCTCCACCGGTGATGACACTCTAACCGCTGGAGGAGGTGACGACACCATTGCCGGCCAGGAAGGTCATGACAGTATCGATGCCGGTGGCGGTGACGATGTCATTTATGGCGATATGGCGGAGGGCTTTGAACAGGGCGTTGATGCCACGCCGCTGGAATTGAGCATCCACAATATTCAAGAAGTCTCTCATGATGGCGGACTGGGATCTTCTGGAGATTTTGCCGTTTTCCGCGATGTCGCGACCCTGGAAGACGGCAGCAAGGTCTGGGGCAAGCTGGTGCTGGTGGACAAAACCAACCCGGACCTCCACGTTCAGTTTGGCTATCATGAAGGCGCCGAAGTCCTGCTGGATGGGGATGATCCGGGAGATCAGGCGACCTTCAGGCTTGAGTTTTTTGACCCGGTCACGGGCGAGCCTGTTTCTTTGAATTCCACAGCGACCTTCAACGACGTTGATGACAACAGCGGCGCGGGTGATGCCGAAGCCATCATTGTTGATGGCAACAGTTTCACGTCATTTGGCGTGTCCTCAGACTCATCTCTTAACACGTCCACTGACGGCAACATGGTTACGGCCACCGGAACCGAGCGTAACACCCCCACCGATCAGGATAGCTGGTTCTCTGCCGCATTCGAGGATCAATCCTCGATCGAATTCACGCTGCAGACGCGGGACGGCATGTCCGGCTTTACCCTCTCAGGCGATGTCATTGATGACCCCGTCGTCACCATCATCGAGCAAGGCGCCGACACCGTTCTGGCCGGGGACGGCAACGACGTGGTTTATGGCCAAGGGGGCGATGACTCCATACTTGGCGAAGAGGGCGACGACAGGCTGGATGGCGGCGAAGGCAATGATTTCATGGACGGCGGCGCGGGAGCCGACACCCTGATCGGCGGCGCCGGCGGTGACACCCTCTCCGGGGGAGAGGGCGACGACTATATCGAAGGCGGCGAAGGCGACGACTATCTGACCACCGGGACTGGCAATGATACTCTGATCGGCGGCGAAGGTGACGACACGCTGAAAAACTCGGCCGGAGACGACAGTCTGGTGGGCGGCGTAGGCAACGACAGAATCGTGGCTACCGACGGCAACGACACTCTGGATGGCGGTGAAGGTGCGGATACTCTCTTTGGCGGCAACGACAATGACGTCATGCGGGGCGGCGGCGATGCCGACCTGATTTACGGCGAGCAAGGCGATGACAGTCTTGACGGCGGCGATGGTGATGATGTCATGGATGGCGGTGCCGGTTCTGACACTCTGATCGGTGGCGAGGGAGCCGACACCATTTCGGGTGGTGACGGCGACGACTATATCGAAGGCGGCGCAGGGAATGACTCTCTGACAACCGGTCTCGGCAATGACACGCTCATCGGTGGCGCGGGCGATGACACCCTTAGAAACTCAGCCGGGGATGACCTCCTGGTGGGTGGTACGGGCAACGACAGCATCGTCGCGACCGACGGCAATGACACGCTGGACGGCGGCGCTGGCAACGACACCATGTATGGCGGCAACGACAATGACCTCCTCATTGGCGGCACCGGTGCAGACCTGATGCACGGCGAGGCCGACTCTGATACCTTCCAGATGTCCGACGGCTTTGGCAACGACACCCTGACCGGCGGCGAGGCTGGCGTCGACTATGACACTGTTGATCTGGCAAATGTTACAACCGGCGTGACCGTGACCTATACCGGAGACGAAGCCGGCACGATCACCGACGGCGCCGACACCATTACCTTTTCCGAAATCGAAGCCCTGACCCTTACCGACAAGGGGGATGTGGTTGACGCATCGGCTGACACGGCCGGTGTGTCAATCGACGCGGGCAAAGGCGATGATACTATCACCTTTGGGGGCGGCGATGACTACATTAGCAGCGGTGCTGGCTATGACGAGCTGATCTTGTCCGCGTCAGGCGGCACCGACACTGTCAGCGACTTCAATATCTCGGACGATGACACCGACGGTTTTTTCAACGATCAGCTGGACGTCACCGACCTTATCGGTGGCTCGGGCGTCGATGGAGCTGTCCGCACCAGCGATGTTTCCGTCTCGGATGATGGCTTTGGCAATGCGCTTCTCTCCTTTCCGGGTGGTGAAGAGCTTGTTCTGCAGGGGGTGTCTCCTGCTCAGATCTCCTCCCATTCTCAACTCTATTCCGCAGGTATTCCCTGCTTCACGCCCGGCGCCCTGCTGGCCACAAAACGAGGCGCGGTGCCCGCCGGGCAAATCCGGGTGGGAGATCTGCTGCAAACCGCCGACAATGGTTTTCAGCCGGTCATTTGGGTCGGAAAACGCAACCTAAGCGCCAAAGACCTTGAGCTGCGGCCTCACCTGAAACCCTATTGTGTGCGCCCTGATAGCCTGCTGTCGCCTGAACGTCCTGTGCTTCTGTCGCCGCAGCACCGCCTGCTGACCACCCCAAAGACCTTTGAGCGCGCAACGCATCTTGCGGACAGCTTTATCTCGGCCAAACTGCTTGCAGACATAGACCCCGGGTGCTGCCAACAAACAGATGCAAACCAGGCGGTGACCTATGTGCATCTGATGACTGAGCAGCATCAGGTCATCTTTGCCGAGGGCATTGCGACCGAGACGTTCTGGCCCGGCCCAGAGGCAATCCGCGGTCTATCTGCCGAAGACATGCGAGAAATGTTTGGCCTGTTCCCTGAATTGGCGACAGTCTACAATCTGGTGGGCGATCACGGCCGCGGCGAAGTCAACCGGATCTACGGCTCCCTTGCACGCCATTCTCTGAAACGACGCGACCTGCCCCCCTTGTTCGCCGCCTGAGACACTGCGCAAAGGCGCAATTCCCCCATGCGCCGCCTGCCCCCCCTTCCAGACTGGTGAGCAGCCCAAATTGTCCAGACACCAAATCGCAGACTGGCGAATGCGTGGAAATCCTGATGAAATGTAAGAGCGAAGACCCCGAAAAACGTTCACCTCTAAATTACATCAACTAATCAGCATCTTATATGAAATCCTCAGGCGCGGAAACACGCGCGGCTTCCCTTAGCTGCAGCAGATTTGCACGCCTGGCTCGCAGCAGTTTGTCGCACGAATTCTGCCCGCAAAACTACGTGCCATGGGGGGAAGGTCCCTTGAAATCTAGTGAAACACCTTGTTTTTCTGGCTGCTGAAAAAAACTGAAAAAACGCCTTGTTTCTCTATGTTTTGGATCATATACGGGTCAGCGGAGATGTGGCCGAGTGGTCGAAGGCGCTCCCCTGCTAAGGGAGTAGGCCCGGAAGGGTCTCGAGGGTTCGAATCCCTTCGTCTCCGCCATTACCTTGTATTTTGGCGTGTTATGGTGACCTGAAATCGTCCCAGGCATTGAAAACACTTGATTTTTTTGAATCTCCACCCCCAGTATGTCCGCAACAAATGTGGGGTGAAATGTGGGGTGGAAAAATTGACGACCCAAGACAATCGTAGTTCGAACAGTGGAGGCAAAGCGAAAGGGCGGCACTATGAGCGCCGACTGAATCGCGCCGATGTGAAAAAAGCGGGCCCCGGACGGCATACCGACGGCGGCGGGCTCTATCTCGTGGTTGATGATACTGGAGCCAGCCGCTGGCTTCTCCGGATAGTCGTGCGTGGCAGGCGCCGAGACTTTGGACTGGGCTCCACCTCGGTTGTGTCGCTTACAGAAGCCCGCGAGCAAGCCGACCACTTTCGAAGGATTGCACGAACTGGGGGTGACCCCCATGAAGATGCCGGACTGGCCTCAAGGGTCTTTACCACCTTTGACGAACTTGCCGAGCAGGTCCATGAAATGAGGATCAAAGAAACGAGCCGGAATGGAAAGCATGTCAACCAATGGATCAACACGCTGAATAAATACGCATCCCCAGTTATCGGTAAAAAGTCCGTTGATCTGGTGAAGCGCTCGGACATCATGGCCATTTTGGAACCGATATGGCTTTCCAAACAGGAGACGGCTCGCAGGGTGCTTCAGCGTTTGAGCGTTGTTTTCGACTATGCGCTGTCCCACGAGCTTAGAACAGACGGAAATCCGGTGGCCGGAGTAGAGCGAGGGTTGGGCAGTCAAAAAAAGAAAATCAAACACTTTGAAGCCGCGGACTGGGTCGAGGCAGCCAGTATCTTCCATTGGCTGAAATCTAAAAAGAGCATCGGCTCTCTTGCCTTGCAATTCACTATCCTGACAGCCGTTCGATCCGGTGCTGTTCGCCAAGCTCGCTGGTCTGAATTTGATGAGCTCCGCTACTCGTGGGAGATTCCCGAAGACCACATGAAGGCGGGCGAAGCATTCTCAGTTCCATTAAGCGATCAGGCTCGTGAAATCCTGAAGGCCGCTGAGGCGTTCAAGGCAGGACCTGATGGCCTTGTTTTTCCCTCACCGAACGATCCCGAGAAAATGCTGTCTGAAAACACTATGAGAAAACTGCTACAGAGTGATCGTCCGGGCCTGACTGTCCATGGATTTCGGACTTCTTTCCGTCAGTTTTCCGAAGAGCACACCTCGTTTCCGCGAGAGGTCAAGGAATATGCACTGGCGCACTCAATTTCCAATAAGACAGAGGCCGCTTATCTTCGTGTCGATTACTATGATGAGCGGGACAAGTTGATGACTGAATGGGGGAATGCGTTGGAAGAGAATGGGAAGCCATGGTAACCACACAGCTTGGCTTCTCGGACTGCGAAATGGTAAGCTACAGAGATTATGGGTTGAAAAACTGGCTTGCTTACTGGACAACCTTTTCGTGTAGATGCGGAGAGGTGACAGTTTTGAGGCGCCTAACTTTTCAGATTGAGGCGTTGCTCATGAAGCCAGTTCAGGGCTGGAAATGTAGCCAGAGATGAATAGATTCGAGTATTGAAATGAACCAGCCAGCGAAACCTACGTTGGATGAGCACAAAACCGCTCTTACCAACGATCTCCACGCTCAGAACATATTTTCAAATCCAACCATGTATACCATTTACATGAATGGGTTGGCTGATGATCTGAAAAACCGGAATCTGTCCCTAATTATGGATCACGTTCAGGTATTGAAGGGTGAATATGTTGAAGGGGTCGATCTTTTTTATGGATCACACCAGATTGGAGACATTGAGCTTAAGATTAAGCCATTAGAAAGCCTATTTGATAAGCTCTATCGCAAGAATATCCTGCAAAATGGGAAATGGATTCCTGATCAAGAGCCCAAGATCGCTATCAGCCAGTGCCATGAAAAGGTCGATGATCTATTTAGAACAAGGATGATATGTCGGTATATGGATGGGCCGAAGTTTCTTTGCAAACACCTTGCTGATTTTTGCGATGCGCAGGGAATTGAGAACAACTGCCGCTCAGTAATCACTCCGCTTGGGTATCATGCTTGGCATTTTTACCTCAAACAAGAATTAGACGACTTCAATGGCGGTGGTGCTTCTCATGTTTGGATAGAGCTGCAATTTACCACTCAGCTTGCTGAGGTCATCACGTCCCTTACTCACGTTCATTACGAAGCAGCACGCAGTGGCGGAACCCCCACTCCTAATTGGCAATGGGATGTGTATTCGAATGAATTTAGGCCTGCCTATATAGGCCATGGGCTTCATTTACTCGAAGGAATTATCCAAGAGTTCCGGGATGATGTACTGAAGCACAAGGGTGAAGATTTGGGAGATACAGAATGACACGAATTAGCGCCCCCCAACCGACGGTCATCCACTTGGTGACTCTTTTCAGAAAGATTTCCGCAGGTGAAATTCGGATCCCGACATTCCAAAGGGAATTTGTTTGGAGGGAGAAGCAAATCATCAATTTGCTTGAAAGCGTTTTTGATGGGTATCCGATTGGAAGCTTGCTGTTTTGGAATGTTGATAGCAGCGTGTTTGAAACGGCCCCAACAGATGTCTCTTCATTTCCCGACCTGCCAGAACAGTTTCCCCTGAACTATGTTCTGGATGGAATGCAACGCCTAACCACTCTGTATGGTGTTTTTCACCATGAATCGGGCACGGGAAACCCTCTACTTAACGTACATTATGATCTTGTAGAGAAAAGGTTCTTTTTGCCAAGTGATCCGCAGCAAATCGGTGACGCACAGCTTCCTCTTTCCAACTTGTTTTCACCCAAGAAACTTCTTGAATTTCAGGGCCGGCTCCAGGCCTCGGAATTGAGTGAGGAACTGATCGAAGATGTGCTTGAACTTCAATCATCTTTCCAAGAATACATGGTGCCTGTCGTCACAATCAGGACCTCAGATGTTCAGCATGTGGTTGGTATCTTTGAAAGGATCAATTCAACAGGGACTCGCCTTAACGCCGTTGATTTCATGAGAGCGATCACTTGGTCAAATACCTTTGATCTCTCAAAGAATATTTCTGAGGTGAATATGCAGTTGGCATCTATTGGGATCGAGTTAGCACCCGATACTATTGTCAAATGCGTCGCTTTGAACGCGGGTCTGGAAGTCACTTCTGAGGCTTTGCTGGACCTGAGGAACGTTGAAGAGCACGTTCTCAAAGCCTCCTTTGACACAGTTTATGACACCCTGAAACTGGTCTTTGAATATCTACGTGATGAGTTCAAAATTTTCTCATCTGATGTGGTTTCCTATGAAGGCCAGCTGCTTATTGCTTTCATCTCGTTGAAGAATGGAATGTCTGACAACATTTCCGAACACTTTGGGCGTTGGTTCTGGGCATGTGGCATCAATGAATACCTTCGGGGAAAGCCAGATGATTTCATCTCACGGGAAATCAAGAATTGGGAGGTGACCTTGGCAACTGGGCAGATTAGCTCAACGCCAAGAGTCTTGCTGACCGAAAGGACCTTTTTGGATCGACGTTTGCTTGCCGGAGCAGCTCTTACCAATAGCTACAAGATGCTCTATGCTGCAAATGATATTCGAAGCCTCTTTGACGATCATGGTGTTTCGTCTGAGGAGTTTATGTCTACAAATTCAACCAGTTGTTTCGTTCCCATTTTTGGAAAGAAAGCGTTAAGTGATATTGGGTATTCCAACATTTCTTCAGTCAAGTATTTTGCAAACTGCTGTCTTGTAGAGAGGGAAATGATCACTGAAGCACTTGCACTTGGAGGCGAAAGTCTGATTGAACAAGCAATCAAGAATGGAAGAGCCGATGCGCTCGGAGCTCAGTTCATTTGTGACAAGTGTATAGAATTTTTCCAGGGCGGTGACACGAAGTCGTTCCTACAACAGCGTGCAAAGAACTTAGTGAATGCTTGCGTTGAGCATGTTGGTGAAATGGACGACCATTTGGGGGGATGATCAATTCTATGTTCCGAGCTGCTACCCCGCTACTTCTCCCAGTCCTTTTGCATGTTTGGCGTCCGGTGTAACGGTTCTATAGCACTCTCCACACACCCCTGCGTCGGCCTTTCAAGCGATCTTATCAGATGCGCCCGAAGTGTATCTCGCAGCATCTTCAGTTCATGCCAGAGACGAGCAACGCGACGCCTGTGGCGATGCTTGATGACAGGAAGACGATTGGCCAAAGTCGGGGCGCTGATGGGCACCCATGGCGGGCTATCGCCTCCAGTTTTTGTTGTTCCCTGCTTATTAAGGAAAGGAGGTCGCGCAGTTCCCTTTGGGTCTTTATCAGGCTGGATAGGGCTTCGGCTTGGCTCGTTTGATTGCGCAAGGTTTCTGCTACCCCGCCCAGTGTGCGTTCGCTGTTTCGCGCTGCTTGCTTGGCCTGTTGGCTTGTCGCCTTCAACATGGCCTCCCAGTCGATATGTTCGTCTTGCATTGGCTTCCTGCTCCTTCAATGTGTTGATTTCTCGGATGAGGCGGTTTGCTTCGTGTCGAGAATGACCACCGTCAATTTTTCGCCATTCGGCTTTGCTCTTTGGCTTCTTGCCGTCGCTCGCCATCTTTCTGGCGGTCGGGCCTTCATGGATCGTTGGTATTCGCTCCATCCCCTGCGCTTCGTTTGAAAGGTGTGAGATCATTGAAGCTTCCCCGTAGCCCCATCCGGCCATCATTTCGTTGTGGGTCGCCGCCCACATAGCTGCGGCCCGCTCAACAGCGCCTTTGCGCGCCATACCGATTATGCTGCGCGGTCTTCCTCGTCCCCCTGTTTTCTCGAAGGCGTCGAAGGCGACGAGATGCATGTGGGGATTGTGAGTGTCGTTTCCGGCTTTGTCATGGACCGCAAGAATGAAACCTGCCTTGCCATCGGTAAGCTTGTTGGCGAAAGCACTTGCCAAGGCTTCTCGTTGGTCGGGCGTCGCCTCGACAGGAAGAGCGACAATGAAACGCTCCGCAACACGCCCTTTTCGCCTTTGGGCAGAGTCTTCTGCGATCTTGGCCGTATGCCTGTCGGCGGCTTCCACGCGCGCTCGTAGGACGACACGCGCGGCCTTGGGGCGGGCAATGTAATGCAAATGAGCCGCCGTTTGTCCCGGCTTAGCTTCCCGGTCAACGCTGTCCCGCTTTGCCGAAAATGTCTTTACTGAATGTCGAAATGAAAAAAGTGCCATCCTTCGCCGTTTGGGTGTTGGGATAAAATTACTATTTTATCCGTTGTGCGCCCTAAAATTGCGCCTTCAGGAATGGACATAGGAAAATGGCTCGAAGCTCAAAAACTGATCAATCCCTTTTCATCCTTGCTACTCAACTTTTGAGGCATTGCCGAACACACCGGCTCATGCAGTCACCTGCGGAGCCTCTGGATCGCGCTACGGTTCTGGACGCAGTTTCCGACGTGGTTGATCTGTTCGAAAGGCGAATTGAGGAGATCCCGAGCAAGCCCGCCCAAGGGCAAGCAGGCGCAGATTCTGTCCCGGATCAATTTTTTTACCCAAATTGTTATCGCGGAACTTAAAGCAAACACACCTCCTATTTAGTCGAAATATCTAACTATGAGGACATCATGAAAGACTTACCATTATTAGACATCGCGGACTTCGGTTGGGTTGAGAAAACCACTCAGCAGCATCAGGAGGCCGCCGCAAATTTCTCGGTTCCAGCACCACTACCACTTGGTGGTAGTGAGGGCCGATCCGCCAGTTTTCCGACCGATGCACTTGGCAAGCACGGGTCGGCTATGGCCCAAGCATTGCACCTGAAGTTTCAAGCGCCACCGGCTCTTTGCGCCCAAGCAGTCCTGTGTGCGATGAATACCACTGTGAGCTCGTGGGGACAGGTTGAAGCCATTCATGGCGCAGGAATGCCGCTCTCGCTTTATCTCATTTCAGTTGCTCAAAGTGGCGAACGAAAAACCGCCGTCGATGACGCCGCACAGCGAGGCATCAAGGTATTCCAAAAGGAGCTCAATGCATCGTTAGAGGCTGCAAGAAAGGCGACTACTACCCAAGAGGAAGCGGATATGCTGTCGTCCGCAGAAATCATCGTAAATGAACCGACCTATGAGGGGTTGCTTCGGACAATGAGCCGAGGCCCGGGTTTTACATGCCTATCAAATGATGATGCAGCGTCGTTTTTTGGCGGCCATGCAATGAGCGCCGAGAAAAAGCAAAAAACAACCGCAGGCATTTCACAGATTTGGAGCGGGACCAGTGTCTATAGTCCCAGAGCTGATGGGCGAGACGCTGGTGTTGAGGATGTTCCCTTATCAATTAGCCTGATGTTTCAGCCATATCTCAATTCTCAGGTCTTTGGGGATCGGGAAATGGTGGAGCAAGGCTTCCTCGCGCGTGTGCTGCCGTGCTATCCGAAATCAACTATGGGAACACGGTTTTTCCGGGAGTGTCCGGTTGAAGCTGAGAAGCAGATTTTGGAGTTCGCAAATCGCGTTTTCGATACCCTGCAAGATGTTCAAGCACTCCGAGCGATGCGCACAGCCCCAGAGGACCGCTTTGCTTCACACTTGCCATTATTAGGCCTATCCAAGGCAGCCAGAAAGGTCCTGATTGGCTTCCATGACGAGATTGAAGCCCAGTTGGCTCGGGGCGGAAAATTCGAAAAAGTGCGAGGGTTTGCCGGTCGGGCAACTGAAAACGCGACGCGTCTCGCTGGCGTTGTTGCGCTCTTTGACAACATCAACGCGCGGGAAGTCCCGGAAGAGGCCGCAATCTCGGCATGTGAGCTCATGCGGTTTTACATTGCCGAGTTCTCGAACCTCCTTTCCATAGCCAAGTCACAAAAGGATGAGAGTGCGGCTGGAGAGCTCGGAGCATGGATGGCCAGGCAATATGGCGCTGGTGGCGTAGGGCATGACAAAGAGATTTCCCAGTTCGGCCCCCCAGCTTTTCGAAAGAAGGGCGACCGCCAAGAGGCAATCAGAGTTCTTCGTGAGCAAGGTTGGATCGAAACGCTTCCCAAGGGGACCGTTGTCGATGGAGCGAAGCGCGCAGAAGCTTTCCGCGTCAGCGAGCGCATTGGTGAAGTTCTGTAAGTAGCGGCCCGCCCTCCAGTGGCGGGCCTTTCTTCCTCGGGTAGCAGGGTAGCGGTCAATTCGGCGGATCTAATAAATGTGGGGTAGTATGTGGGGTTTCTCAATCCATCATTGTTTTATTGCTTTTTTTTCAAAGTATTAAGCCTGTGGTGTGGAGGCCTTCGTCTCCGCCACAACCCCCTGAAGACATTGAATTTTTCTACCAACCTCAACCACGATTCACGCCAAGCCTTTTAGTGCTAATTGACGCATTTTAATGTTTAGTCGCGCATATTACACGGCCTTTTCGTGCAAAATACGTGCAAGCAGTTTCTCACCCTCGATTCGCCAAGGTTTCAATTTCAGCACACAGCTTTGAGATCTCGCCCGGCAGCGCATCAAGCGCGCCGTTTTTGTCGATCACCCAACCGGCATCAACAGCGCTCAATTCCATTGAACCACCGGGCTCAGGCGGCAGGCGGCGCGAGGCGTCAACCCAAACGACCAAATCAAAGACGTGCCGGGATTTTTCAAACTCAGCCCGCGAGCGCATCCCGGTATAGATGTCATTCGCCTCAAGAATTTTCTCAGCAAGCATCATGCCAGGGCGCAAATTGTAAGCCCGGATCGCGTGAAACCAAAGCTCACGGTGCGCGTGCCTATCCGCATACCCGTCAGGCAGAGCAAGCCAAAGAGCGCCTTGTCGCGCATCTCGCGCGGGGTGGTCGCGGGCATCAATTCTAGCGCCCGTTTGGCCTGTTTGATGATGGGCGCTGGGCGCGCTGGGGCGGCATGAGCCTCGGCCTCATCGCGGCGGGACAAGTTGAAATACTCCGCATCGGAGGCCCTGATTCGGCTCCGGAAACCATCTTGTTGTGACAGCCAAAGCGTAAATTCGCGCAGCGTCGTCATGATGGCTCGCGCTGTGGATTTGCTCAGAGGTTGGCCAGCAGTTGTCTTGGCGCGCTCAAGGTGTCGCGGAATCCCATGGCCCATTCGATGTGAAACTTGGCAAAATCCTTCCGTCCATTCCAGACGTCAAAGCGTTCAAGCGCGGCCAGTTCCTTGTTGAGCGACTTGTCCGAGAGCTGGCGAGCGTATTTGCGAGACTCCAGATGCCGGCGCTTGAGGCGTTCGTTCTTTTCCAAAGGTTCCGTAGTCATTTGAGCGTCCTTTCAGCCGCTAGAGAGGGAGGAATTCGATTACTGACCAGCTTGCCTAGGAAGTGGAAAATCACGGGGGGGTCGGGTAGGCGCGCTGATGATGAATGAAGGGGTGCGGGGATTGTGAAAACAACAGACCACGAAACAGCGGGCCATAGATGGTTGATTGGGCCATTATGCCGTGACAGCATGCACGAGAAGGCATTCAACTTGGGGAATGTCGAATGGAACAACTTTTAACAGGTGAAGCATGGACAATATTCAGGAAGACGGCGCAACGGATGACAGGTTTGCAAAGGGACTGACTTGGCTCGGGATTGCTTTCATAATATTCGGTCTCCTCGCAATTATTTTCCCGCTCGCAACGACGATTGCCGCCAAAGTTTTCATTGGCTGGCTCTTCATCATCTCTGGTGGCTTTCAAACATGGCAATCGTTTTCGATCCGTGAATGGGGCGGATTCCTGTGGAACTTGCTGATTGGGGTAATGTATTTGATCGTTGGTTGCTGGCTTGCCTTTGACCCGTTCACCGGAATTATCGGATTGACCGTTCTCTTGGCTGTCACATTCATCGCGCAGGGAGTTATGGAAGCTGCAATAGCGAACAGCCTGCGCCCCAATCACGGTTGGGGTTGGATGATGTTTTCTGGTTTGATTGGTGTGTTAGCGGGTATCCTGATTATCTCGGGCCTGCCCAGTACAGCGGTTTGGGCGGTCGGCCTGATGGTTGGCATTAACATGATCTCATCGGGCTTAGCATTCTTCACGCTAGGATCAGCTGCCAAAGCAGTAGGTGAAAGCAACTGAAGAAGAGTGTTTTAGACAGGGAGCAGTTCGGAGAATGGCGAAAACGTTGAGTCTGGCATTTCGTTTGCCGCTGTAGAGTACTGACTGAACACCCGATCAAATCACCTCACCCCGATCCTGCACACTGTACTTTCCATCGGTCTCAGCATCCTCGCGGCGGCGCTTGAACTCATCCGTGAGCTTGATGCCGCGCCATCCGGTATTGTTGGATTTGTCGTGCCGAAACACATGGCCTTTGGCATCTTTGAAAAATTCAGTCTTATCCTTGAGGTGCCTAAAGATCGTTCGCGTGCCCCAAGGATCACTTGACCCGCAATCCCCCTGCCACCACTTGAAAGCCTCATTCATATCACGGGCGCGGGTGAAATCCGCATTCGCGCCCGTCACCTCGCAACAGCCTTGAATAAATTCAAGCATCGGGTCGCTTTCCTCGCGGTAATCCGTTGTTGCATCCAGCACTTTTTGAGGGACCATCAGGCCATTCTCAAGCCAGTTTTTACAGCCATCCAGCAGCCAATTGAGGATGCCAGAACGCTCAGCCCAAAGCTTTTGCGGCAAAAGAGGATCAGTATCAGCCTCAGAAATGACGGTGTCTTCGACGACATTGAGCGCTTCTATAATCCGACACGCCGGCACTCGACCATCGGATATCTAAGCCCTATGCAATACGAGGAGAGAGCGATGAAAGCTTAAGTTGCCGTCCACGAAACCGGCAGCAGCTCAAATGCGGCGGTAATTTGTTCAATTGTCAGCCTGCAAAATGCGACCAATACACTCAAGAGACTTTTTGCAGATGGGCTGGCATGCACGACCTTCTGGCCGCAGCTTGCCAAGCGATGGACAAGCGCGTTCTGCCGAAGACGCGATTTCGGAATTGCTTGATGCCGTGCGTCAGCTTGGTGGTGACGACCCAGACGGCAAGGTCAGCTGATCAGCCGAGCGAACTGAAAGCTATTGTCTCTCAATGACGCGCAGGATTTCGAAGCGATCCCGTGCGGTGGAAAACTGCACGGGAGAGAGGTGGACGCGTGAGTCATCTGCTCCGCCACGAAACAACCTTATTCCGTTGATTTTGAATGTAAATATTATAAATTACAAAGACCACTCCCACATCTGTCCCCACATGTGCAACTTGATTGAATTCAGCTTAACCACCTCAATCAGTCCTCTAGCACATCATCCCCTGACTCGCCCGTGATTAACACCCGTTGCCGTTCGCAGCTGATTTGGCCGTAGCCGCGCAAGGTGGTGAGAACGTCAGTGCGACCAAGGTTTTGCGAGGGTGCCACCAATTCGGCGACAGAAGTGAGTGTTTTTGCGGCGTGACGAGCGAGCATGTGTCGGAAGGCGTGCGGGCCGAAGGCCGATAAGCTTGCAGCCTTAAAGGCTTGATTGACGATCTTGGGCACAGGTTCAGCCCTTTTCTATTGACGGCGATCAAAGCCATCTGCCGTGAATCCAGTGCTGACCGCAGAGGAAAGCGCGGTTGCGGGAAACAGCGGATCGTCAGGGCCGTAAAGTTCAGCATCGTCCAGATGTTCGATCCATGCAGGTAAGACAGCTTGGGCCTCTTAAAAACCCATTGCAAAGAAGGTGTCGCTACATTTGCCAAATTTCGTCGCCACTTCACGCGGGTTCTGGATGACGGATTTCTCAGCCTGATCAATGTGCCTAACTCGCAGTGAGACAAGTACAGCCACGCGAATGCCTGTCAAACACAAAAGCGCGAAAACAGCCTTATCGCGCTTTTGACGGGCCGCCGTTTCGGGCACCAGAAGCCTGCTAATCGGTTGGGTGATCAATCGGAAAAACAAGGGGGCGCGTGCCCAAGACAGAGGCTGTAGGATAACTCCGTCTTGGACGAACGAAGGTCGGCCTAAGACCGGTTTATGCAACAAGGCCGGCCTTACACATAGGCTTTCCAAGGAATTTATCACTACAATTTAAGCGTGCGCTATGCCAATCTTAAGGCATTCTTAACCGCATGAGTATTTGGTTCCCTCAAA
Source organism: Phaeobacter sp. SH40 (assembly GCA_965641885.1). Lineage (GTDB taxonomy): Bacteria > Pseudomonadota > Alphaproteobacteria > Rhodobacterales > Rhodobacteraceae > Pseudophaeobacter. The sequence continues at coordinate 3,688,219 of OZ282574.1, forward strand.
ATAATTTGGGAGAACAAAAATGCCGGAAACTGGTCCAACTGAGTTTTATGCCCCACAATCAGGTGGTACCGTAATCGGCGACAGCCAAGATAACCTGCTGCAGGGCGGCGCGGGCATGGATCATCTCGACGGTGAGGCCGGATCCGACACGCTGGACGGTGGCGACGGCGATGATCTGCTGACAGGCGGCAGCGACGCCAGCAGTGACCTTTTGATTGGTGGCGCCGGTTTTGACCGCTTTGAGATCCGGCTGGACTATGACTACGACAGCATGAGCTATCTCAGCTTTGGCCAGGATGTGATTGCCGATTTTGGCGATGGCGACATGCTGGACCTCATCAGCAGCTATGGCGGCGATCCTGTGACGCTGCAGGTCAGCTACAGCGCCACCGACACCCTGCTCACCCTCGGCGCGGGCACCTCTTATGAGAGCTCGGTGCTGCTGCACAACTACATCGTGCCAGACTGGGAGCTGCCCTTTGACGGGTTGCTCAACGGCCATCTGTCGCTGGTGGGCAATGCCGATGGCATTGTCTCGGATGACCTGCTGCTGGGCGCGACCGATCTGCCGGATTACCTCTATGGCGGGGCGGGTAATGACACGCTTGAGGGCATGGGCGGCGGCGACAATCTCGCAGGCGGCAGCGGCAACGACAGCCTCAGCGCCATCGGCAGCAGCCAGCCCGGCGTGATCAACCATCTGTTCGGCGACAGCGGCGACGACACGCTGCAGGGCGGCGCCGAGGACGACATGCTGTTTGGCGGCGACGACCAGGATCTGCTGCAGGGCGGCGCGGGCATGGATCATCTCGACGGTGAGGCCGGATCCGACACGCTGGACGGTGGCGACGGCGATGATCTGCTGACAGGCGGCAGCGACGCCAGCAGTGACCTTTTGATTGGTGGCGCCGGTTTTGACCGCTTTGAGATCCGGCTGGACTATGACTACGACAGCATGAGCTATCTCAGCTTTGGCCAGGATGTGATTGCCGATTTTGGCGATGGCGACATGCTGGACCTCATCAGCAGCTATGGCGGCGATCCTGTGACGCTGCAGGTCAGCTACAGCGCCACCGACACCCTGCTCACCCTCGGCGCGGGCACCTCTTATGAGAGCTCGGTGCTGCTGCACAACTACATCGTGCCAGACTGGGAGCTGCCCTTTGACGGGTTGCTCAACGGCCATCTGTCGCTGGTGGGCAATGCCGATGGCATTGTCTCGGATGACCTGCTGCTGGGCGCGACCGATCTGCCGGATTACCTCTATGGCGGGGCGGGTAATGACACGCTTGAGGGCATGGGCGGCGGCGACAATCTCGCAGGCGGCAGCGGCAACGACAGCCTCAGCGCCATCGGCAGCAGCCAGCCCGGCGTGATCAACCATCTGTTCGGCGACAGCGGCGACGACACGCTGCAGGGCGGCGCCGAGGACGACATGCTGTTTGGCGGCGACGACCAGGATCTGCTGCAGGGCGGCGCGGGCATGGATCATCTCGACGGTGAGGCCGGATCCGACACGCTGGACGGTGGCGACGGCGATGATCTGCTGACAGGCGGCAGCGACGCCAGCAGTGACCTTTTGATTGGTGGCGCCGGTTTTGACCGCTTTGAGATCCGGCTGGACTATGACTACGACAGCATGAGCTATCTCAGCTTTGGCCAGGATGTGATTGCCGATTTTGGCGATGGCGACATGCTGGACCTCATCAGCAGCTATGGCGGCGATCCTGTGACGCTGCAGGTCAGCTACAGCGCCACCGACACCCTGCTCACCCTCGGCGCGGGCACCTCTTATGAGAGCTCGGTGCTGCTGCACAACTACATCGTGCCAGACTGGGAGCTGCCCTTTGACGGGTTGCTCAACGGCCATCTGTCGCTGGTGGGCAATGCCGATGGCATTGTCTCGGATGACCTGCTGCTGGGCGCGACCGATCTGCCGGATTACCTCTATGGTGGCGCGGGTAATGACACGCTTGAGGGCATGGGCGGCGGCGACAATCTCGCAGGCGGCAGCGGCAACGACAGCCTCAGCGCCATCGGCAGCAGCCAGCCCGGCGTGATCAACCATCTGTTCGGCGACAGCGGCGACGACACGCTGCAGGGCGGCGCCGAGGACGACATGCTGTTTGGCGGCGACGACCAGGATCTGCTGCAGGGCGGCGCGGGCATGGATCATCTCGACGGTGAGGCCGGATCCGACACGCTGGACGGTGGCGACGGCGATGATCTGCTGACAGGCGGCAGCGACGCCAGCAGTGACCTTTTGATTGGTGGCGCCGGTTTTGACCGCTTTGAGATCCGGCTGGACTATGACTACGACAGCATGAGCTATCTCAGCTTTGGCCAGGATGTGATTGCCGATTTTGGCGATGGCGACATGCTGGACCTCATCAGCAGCTATGGCGGCGATCCTGTGACGCTGCAGGTCAGCTACAGCGCCACCGACACCCTGCTCACCCTCGGCGCGGGCACCTCTTATGAGAGCTCGGTGCTGCTGCACAACTACATCGTGCCAGACTGGGAGCTGCCCTTTGACGGGTTGCTCAACGGCCATCTGTCGCTGGTGGGCAATGCCGATGGCATTGTCTCGGATGACCTGCTGCTGGGCGCGACCGATCTGCCGGATTACCTCTATGGCGGGGCGGGTAATGACACGCTTGAGGGCATGGGCGGCGGCGACAATCTCGCAGGCGGCAGCGGCAACGACAGCCTCAGCGCCATCGGCAGCAGCCAGCCCGGCGTGATCAACCATCTGTTCGGCGACAGCGGCGACGACACGCTGCAGGGCGGCGCCGAGGACGACATGCTGTTTGGCGGCGACGACCAGGATCTGCTGCAGGGCGGCGCGGGCATGGATCATCTCGACGGTGAGGCCGGATCCGACACGCTGGACGGTGGCGACGGCGATGATCTGCTGACAGGCGGCAGCGACGCCAGCAGTGACCTTTTGATTGGTGGCGCCGGTTTTGACCGCTTTGAGATCCGGCTGGACTATGACTACGACAGCATGAGCTATCTCAGCTTTGGCCAGGATGTGATTGCCGATTTTGGCGATGGCGACATGCTGGACCTCATCAGCAGCTATGGCGGCGATCCTGTGACGCTGCAGGTCAGCTACAGCGCCACCGACACCCTGCTCACCCTCGGCGCGGGCACCTCTTATGAGAGCTCGGTGCTGCTGCACAACTACATCGTGCCAGACTGGGAGCTGCCCTTTGACGGGTTGCTCAACGGCCATCTGTCGCTGGTGGGCAATGCCGATGGCATTGTCTCGGATGACCTGCTGCTGGGCGCGACCGATCTGCCGGATTACCTCTATGGCGGGGCGGGTAATGACACGCTTGAGGGCATGGGCGGCGGCGACAATCTCGCAGGCGGCAGCGGCAACGACAGCCTCAGCGCCATCGGCAGCAGCCAGCCCGGCGTGATCAACCATCTGTTCGGCGACAGCGGCGACGACACGCTGCAGGGCGGCGCCGAGGACGACATGCTGTTTGGCGGCGACGACCAGGATCTGCTGCAGGGCGGCGCGGGCATGGATCATCTCGACGGTGAGGGTGGATCCGACACGCTGGACGGTGGCGACGGCGATGATCTGCTGACAGGCGGCAGCGACGCCAGCAGTGACCTTTTGATTGGTGGCGCCGGTTTTGACCGCTTTGAGATCCTGCTGGACTATGACTACGACAGCATGAGCTATCTCAGCTTTGGCCAGGATGTGATTGCCGATTTTGGTGATGGCGACATGCTGGACCTCATGAGCAGCTATGGCGGCGGCGATTCTGTGACGCTGCAGGTCAGCTACAGCGCAACCGACACCCTGCTCACCCTCGGCGCGGGCACCTCTTATGAGAGCTCGGTGCTGCTGCAAAACTACATCGTGCCCGAGGGAGAGCTGCCCTTTGACGGGTTGCTCAACGGCCATCTGTCGCTGGTGGGCAATGCCGATGGCATTGTCTCGGATGACCTGATGCTGGGCGCGACCGATCTGCCGGATGACCTCTATGGTGGCGCGGGTAATGACACGCTTGAGGGCATGGGCGGCGGCGACAATCTCGCAGGCGGCAGCGGCAACGACAGCCTCAGCGCCATCGGCAGCAGCCAGCCCGGCGTGATCAACCATCTGTTCGGCGACAGCGGCGACGACACGCTGCAGGGCGGCGCCGAGGACGACATGCTGTTTGGCGGCGACGACCAGGATCTGCTGCAGGGCGGCGCGGGCATGGATCATCTCGACGGTGAGGCCGGATCCGACACGCTGGACGGTGGCGACGGCGATGATCTGCTGACAGGCGGCAGCGACGCCAGCAGTGACCTTTTGATTGGTGGCGCCGGTTTTGACCGCTTTGAGATCCGGCTGGACTATGACTACGACAGCATGAGCTATCTCAGCTTTGGCCAGGATGTGATTGCCGATTTTGGCGATGGCGACATGCTGGACCTCATCAGCAGCTATGGCGGCGATCCTGTGACGCTGCAGGTCAGCTACAGCGCCACCGACACCCTGCTCACCCTCGGCGCGGGCACCTCTTATGAGAGCTCGGTGCTGCTGCACAACTACATCGTGCCAGACTGGGAGCTGCCCTTTGACGGGTTGCTCAACGGCCATCTGTCGCTGGTGGGCAATGCCGATGGCATTGTCTCGGATGACCTGCTGCTGGGCGCGACCGATCTGCCGGATTACCTCTATGGCGGGGCGGGTAATGACACGCTTGAGGGCATGGGCGGCGGCGACAATCTCGCAGGCGGCAGCGGCAACGACAGCCTCAGCGCCATCGGCAGCAGCCAGCCCGGCGTGATCAACCATCTGTTCGGCGACAGCGGCGACGACACGCTGCAGGGCGGCGCCGAGGACGACATGCTGTTTGGCGGCGACGACCAGGATCTGCTGCAGGGCGGCGCGGGCATGGATCATCTCGACGGTGAGGCCGGATCCGACACGCTGGACGGTGGCGACGGCGATGATCTGCTGACAGGCGGCAGCGACGCCAGCAGTGACCTTTTGATTGGTGGCGCCGGTTTTGACCGCTTTGAGATCCGGCTGGACTATGACTACGACAGCATGAGCTATCTCAGCTTTGGCCAGGATGTGATTGCCGATTTTGGCGATGGCGACATGCTGGACCTCATCAGCAGCTATGGCGGCGATCCTGTGACGCTGCAGGTCAGCTACAGCGCCACCGACACCCTGCTCACCCTCGGGGCGGGCACCTCTTATGAGAGCTCGGTGCTGCTGCAAAACTACATCGTGCCAGACTGGGAGCTGCCCTTTGACGGGTTGCTCAACGGCCATCTGTCGCTGGTGGGCAATGCCGATGGCATTGTCTCGGATGACCTGATGCTGGGCGCGACCGATCTGCCGGATGACCTCTATGGTGGCGCGGGTAATGACACGCTTGAGGGCATGGGCGGCGGCGACAATCTCGCAGGCGGCAGCGGCAACGACAGCCTCAGCGCCATCGGCAGCAGCCAGCCCGGCGTGATCAACCATCTGTTCGGCGACAGCGGCGACGACACGCTGCAGGGCGGCGATGAGGACGACATGCTGTTTGGCGGCGAGGACCAGGATCTGCTCATGGGCGGCGCGGGCATGGATCATCTCGACGGTGAGGCCGGATCCGACACGCTGGACGGTGGTGCAGGCGATGATCTGCTGACCAGTGGCAGCGACGCCAGCAGTGACCTTTTGATTGGTGGCGCCGGTTTTGACCGCTTTGAGATCCGGCTGGACTATGACTACGACAGCATGAGCTATCTCAGCTTTGGCCAGGATGTGATTGCCGATTTTGGCGATGGCGACATGCTGGACCTCATCAGCAGCTATGGCGGCGATCCTGTGACGCTGCAGGTCAGCTACAGCGCCACCGACACCCTGCTCACCCTCGGGGCGGGCACCTCTTATGAGAGCTCGGTGCTGCTGCACAACTACATCGTGCCAGACTGGGAGCTGCCCTTTGACGGGTTGCTCAACGGCCATCTGTCGCTGTTCGGCAATGCCGATGGCATTGTCTCGGATGACCTGATGCTGGGCGCGACCGATCTGCCGGATTACCTCTATGGCGGGGCGGGTAATGACACGCTTGAGGGCATGGGCGGCGGCGACAATCTCGCAGGCGGCAGCGGCAACGACAGCCTCAGCGCCATCGGCAGCAGCCAGCCCGGCGTGATCAACCATCTGTTCGGCGACAGCGGCGACGACACGCTGCAGGGCGGCGATGAGGACGACATGCTGTTTGGCGGCGAGGACCAGGATCTGCTCATGGGCGGCGCGGGCATGGATCATCTCGACGGTGAGGCCGGATCCGACACGCTGGACGGTGGTGCAGGCGATGATCTGCTGACCAGTGGCAGCGACGCCAGCAGTGACCTTTTGATTGGTGGCGCCGGTTTTGACCGCTTTGAGATCCGGCTGGACTATGACTACGACAGCATGAGCTATCTCAGCTTTGGCCAGGATGTGATTGCCGATTTTGGCGATGGCGACATGCTGGACCTCATCAGCAGCTATGGCGGCGATCCTGTGACGCTGCAGGTCAGCTACAGCGCCACCGACACCCTGCTCACCCTCGGCGCGGGCACCTCTTATGAGAGCTCGGTGCTGCTGCACAACTACATCGTGCCAGACTGGGAGCTGCCCTTTGACGGGTTGCTCAACGGCCATCTGTCGCTGGTGGGCAATGCCGATGGCATTGTCTCGGATGACCTGCTGCTGGGCGCGACCGATCTGCCGGATTACCTCTATGGCGGGGCGGGTAATGACACGCTTGAGGGCATGGGCGGCGGCGACAATCTCGCAGGCGGCAGCGGCAACGACAGCCTCAGCGCCATCGGCAGCAGCCAGCCCGGCATGATCAACCATCTGTTCGGCGACAGCGGCGACGACACGCTGCAGGGCGGCGATGAGGACGACATGCTGTTTGGCGGCGACGACCAGGATCTGCTGCAGGGCGGCGCGGGCATGGATCATCTCGACGGTGAGGCCGGATCCGACACGCTGGACGGCGGCGACGGCGATGATCTGCTGACCAGTGGCAGCGACGCCAGCAGTGACCTTTTGATTGGTGGCGCCGGTTTTGACCGCTTTGAGATCCGGCTGGACTATGACTACGACAGCATGAGCTATCTCAGCTTTGGCCAGGATGTGATTGCCGATTTTGGTGATGGCGACATGCTGGACCTCATCAGCAGCTATGGCGGCGGCGACCCCGTCACGCTGCAGGTCAGCTATACCGCCACCGACACCCTGCTCACCCTCGGCGCTGGCACCTCTTATGAGAGCTCGGTGCTGCTGCAAAACTACATCGTGCCCGAGGGAGAGCTGCCCTTTGACGGGTTGCTCAACGGCCATCTGTCGCTGGTGGGCAATGCCGATGGCATTGTCTCGGATGACCTGATGCTGGGCGCGACCGATCTGCCGGATGACCTCTATGGTGGCGCGGGTAATGACACGCTTGAGGGCATGGGCGGCGGCGATATGCTCTATGGCGGCAGCGGCAACGACAGCCTCAGCGCCATCGGCAGCAGCCAGCCCGGCATGATCAACCATCTGTTCGGCGACAGCGGCGACGACACGCTGCAGGGCGGCGATGAGGACGACATGCTGTTTGGCGGCGACGACCAGGATCTGCTGCAGGGCGGCGCGGGTATGGATCATCTCGACGGTGAGGCCGGATCCGACACGCTGGACGGCGGCGACGGCGATGATCTGCTGACAGGCGGCAGCGACGCCAGCAGTGACCTTTTGATTGGTGGCGCCGGTTTTGACCGCTTTGAATTCAATATCGAAACTGACGGCATTGGCTTCACCTCTCTTGGCGCAGACACCATTGCGGACTTCTCAGAAGGAGATGTTCTGGACGTTTATGGCTGGGGCCTGGGTACTTTGGATGCCAGCTATAGCCTGCAAGGAAACGACAGCCTGATCTTGCTGGAGGCAGGAACAACGCATCAAAGCACAATCCTGGTGGAAGGGTATCACATCACGCAAAACGACTGGAACCTCTATGGAGAAACCTTGAGTGTGAATTGGTCTGACGCGATTTAAATCGCCTCAGGCAAACCAGTGCGGCCTCCTGAAACCATTGGAACACCAATGCAGTCAGGCGTCGAAAATTTTACCCGCAGTGCCCGCAGTGAAGATGAGACCTTCACTGCGGGCTTCTAATGTGCAGGGTGAAAATAAATAGAGGCTCGGGTTGCATGACAGCACAATTTGCGGGCTGAGTGACGCCCGCCCCCCATAGCAGACACATGAATCTGGTAACGCCGCCAGATCCGCCCGGCTATTCAGCCAGGCCCGAAGGGCTATTCAGCAACAGCCTTTAGGGTTGCCATCAGACTGTGGAACCTTTCCCCCTGGATCGCCACATGGTCCCGCAAGATATTTGCTGCGCGCTCGGCGTTACCCTGTTCAAGCGCTTCAACAATCTCTTTGTGTTCGGTCATTGACTGCGTCATTCGACCGCGCAAGCGCAACTGTTGCCTGCGAAATGGCTTTAGGCGCCGGTGCAGTGCCGCAGCCTCGGAGGACAGAAAGCTGTTGCCCGACTGCTGATAGATGATCAGGTGAAACCGCTCGTTCTCGGCGTAATAGGTATCCGGATCCTGGGCGTCGATGGCCGCTTGGCATTTGATGTTAGCATCCTGCAGGTCTGCCAAAGCCGCATCAGATATCCGCATCGCTGCAAGCCGGCCACACACGGCCTCGATCTCGGCCATGACCTCAAACATTTCCATCAGTTCAACTGGACCGGGTTGCCGCACAAAGGCGCCGCGGCGTGGGATCAGCTCAACCAGACCAGAGCGGGAAAGCCGTTGCAAAGCCTCTCTTAGAGGGGTCCGTGAGACGCCAAACTGCTCCGCCAGGCGCACCTCATCCAGCCGGTCTCCATCCGAAAATGTTCCGGCAAAGATGAGCTCTTCCAGCTCTTTTGCAATCGTATCTGCGCGGCGTTGTTCCATAGCTGTCTTTTTAGTTAGCCCCGGTCTGAAATTCAAGAACGCAATTATTGTATACAAGAAGTTTGACTTGAAATACATCATAGGCCTATCTTGCCAGCACCCGGTATCTACCGGATCGGATTCTTATGGGAGGAAAACATGAAATCCATGCTGAAGACTGCCGTTGCGGCCCTGGCGCTCACATCCGTGAGCACGCTGGCCCACGCCACTGAGCTGCGCCTGTCGCACCAATGGTCAAACAAAGACATCCGCCATAAGGTGGCCCAGATCGTCGCAGACGAAGTGGGTGCTGCTGGCGTTGATCTCGACATCAAGATCTTCGGCTCGAAATCACTTTTCAAGCCCCGAGAGCAGTATAAACCCCTGAGCCGCGGCCAGCTGGATATGACGGTTCTGCCGCTCAGCTATGCCGGGGGCCAGCAACCCGCCTATAACCTGACCCTGATGCCGGGTCTGGTGAAAAACCACGATCACGCAGCACGTCTGTCTGACTCACCCTTTATGGCTGCTCTTGAGGAGAAGATGGCCGAGGATGACGTCATGGTGCTGGTGCACGGCTATCTTGCGGGCGGATTTGCCGGCAAGGACAAGTGCATCACCAAACCAGAAGACGTAGTAGGCTTGCAGACCCGCGCAGCCGGTAAATCATTTGAGCAGATGCTGGCAGGGTCCGGGGCTTCTATCGCCTCTATGGCCTCATCCGAAATCTACAACGCGATGCAGACCGGTGTTCTGCAGGCGGCCAATACCTCGTCGTCGTCCTTTGTGTCCTATCGCATCTATGAGCAGGTCAGCTGCTACACCCCTGCGGGCGATGTAGCATTGTGGTTCATGTATCAGCCACTGTTGATGAACAAAACCGCATTTGAAGGCCTGAACGACGCCCAGCAGGCCGCCTTGCTGGCCGCCTCTGAAAAGGCTGAGGCCTTCTATCTCGCAGAAGCCAAGCTTCAGGATGCTGCCTCGACAAAAGTCTTTGCTGACGCCGGTGTGGAAATTGCCGAAATGACGGCTGAGGACTTTGAGGCCTGGCGCGCTATTGCCATGGAGACCTCCTATGCAAAATTCGTCGCGGACGTGAAAGACGGACAGACATTGCTGGATCTGGCTCTGGCTGTTGAGTAACATTTTGGCAGGGCGCCTTCGGGCTGCCCTGCCTGCCCCCTCCCCTTACCCTGAAATTCAAATCACAGGAGGCGCTCGTGGCAGGCCATAGCTCCGCCGTTGCGTCCCATACCGGGAACAATCCTTTTCTTCGCCTGGTTGCGGCCCTTTCGACACTGGCTGGCTGGTGTTCCGCCGCCATGATTGTCGCCGCCGTCGCTATCACGTGCCAGATGATCATCGTCCGTTTCGTGCTGAATGGCTCGACCGTCTGGCAAACCGAAGCCGTCATCTATCTGGTGATCGCAGCCACCCTGGTAGGTCTGCCCTATGTGCAAAGCCTGCGTGGCCATGTGAACGTGGATCTGATTCCACTCTCGCTGTCGCCACGACCCCGCTTTTTCATGGCTATTGTGACCTCGGTTCTGTCGATCTCGATCGTTGCGGTGATGGTCTTTTACGGCTTTGAGTACTGGCATTTTGCCTGGGCCCGCGGCTGGACCTCCGACACGATCTGGGGCGTACGCCTGTGGATCCCCTATCTGGCAATTCCGGTTGGCTTTGGCCTGCTGCTTTTGCAACTGATCGCCGACCTCGTGGCTGTGCTGCTTGGCATCGATAAACCCTTTGGTCTGGAGTAATTTCGATGGACCCTCTTCTTTTGGGAGCGATTGTGGCCATTGCCACCATTCTGGTTCTCTTCTCCGGCGTCTCTGTGGCCATTGGCCTGTTGATTGTCTCCGCAGGTTTCCTGCTCATATTCGACGGCGCCCGCTCGCTTGAACTGATGCCCGAGCTGCTGTTTGGCAAACTCGACAACTTTGCTCTTTTGTCGATCCCGATGTTCATCATCATGGGATCCTCAATCGCCTCGACGCGGGCAGGCGCGGATCTCTATGAAGCGCTGGAGCGCTGGCTGACCCGTGTGCCCGGCGGTCTGGTAATTTCAAACCTTGGCGCCTGCGCCCTATTTGCGGCGATGTCCGGATCCTCCCCTGCAACCTGCGCCGCCATTGGCAAAATGGGTATTCCTGAAATGCGCAAGCGGGGCTATCCAGATGGCGTCGCAGCAGGCTCGATCGCGGCTGGCGGCACCCTGGGCATTCTGATCCCGCCCTCTGTCACCATGATTGTTTACGGGATCGCCACTGAGACCTCCATTGGCCGACTGTTTCTCGCGGGTGTGATCCCGGGACTGCTGCTGGTTGCCCTGTTTATGGCCTGGTCGCTCTATTCTACCTGGAAATCAGGCGATGCGTCGCGTCTGGGCGCGGGCAGCTATACCTGGGCTGAACGGTTCGAAATCCTGCCGCGCGTCCTACCCTTTCTCGCGATCATCCTGGGCGTGCTTTATGCGATGTATGGCGGCATTGCGACCCCGTCTGAGACGGCCGCTGTGGGGGCTTTGCTTTGTTTGTTGATCGCCATGATCATCTACAAGCTCTGGCATCCCCGTGATCTCTGGGTCGTACTGCGTGACAGCACCAAAGAAAGCGTGATGATTCTGTTTATCATCGCCGCTGCGGGCGTGTTTTCCTACATGCTCAGCTCGCTGTTCATCACCCAGTCCATCGCCGAATGGATCGGCACACTGGACGTCAATCGCTGGGTCTTGATGGGGGTTGTGAATGTCTTTTTGCTGATCGCCGGTTTCTTTTTGCCTCCCGTCGCTGTGATCCTGATGGCGGCACCGATCCTGTTGCCGATTATTGATACTGCCGGGTTTGATCCCATCTGGTTTGCCGTGGTGCTGACCATCAACATGGAGATCGGGCTGATCTCACCTCCGGTGGGGCTGAACCTCTATGTGATCAACGGCATCGCGCCGGATATCTCCCTGAAAACCATCCTGACCGGCTCTTTGCCCTTTGTGGCCTGCATGGTTCTGGCGATTGTGCTGCTCTGCCTGTTCCCTGGCCTTGCAACCTGGCTGCCTGATGCTGTGATGGGAGCGGCGATATGACCCTGCTTGCAGACCTGCTCTCCACGGTTTTTGAGCGACGCTATCGCCGCGAGGCCCGCGCGGCCCAAAGCGATGGCCGTCCGCTGACAGAGCTGGCAGCCGCGCTGGTTGGCTCTGCGGGCGAGACCTCTGGTCTGGCGCTGGCCGAAGAAATCCTGTCGCGGTTTTCGCAGCTGGACGACGCGGCAAAGCTCGCCTTTTTCCGCCATATCGCCACCACGATGAACATCGACCCGGAAAGGGTGCGCACCACTCTGGATGACTATGAAAAAGCCCCGTCAAAGGCGAGCTACCGCGCCTTTACCGAGGCGGCCGAACCAGCGCGGCAAGAGTTTGTGCGTCGCCTGAACCGGGTGCCGGGGGCGACCGGCGCCCTGGTGCAGATGCGGGCCAACCTGTTGCGGCTGGGGCGCAAAGAGCCGGAACTTCAGGCGCTGGATCTGGATTTCCGCCATCTCTTTGCCTCTTGGTTCAATCGCGGTTTTCTTGTGCTGCGCCCTATCAGCTGGGAAAGCCCGGCGCATATCTTAGAGAAGATCATCGCCTATGAGGCCGTGCACGCCATCGACAGCTGGGAGGATCTGCGCCGCAGGCTGGAGCCTGCAGACCGGCGGTGTTTTGCCTTTTTCCATCCCTCGATGCCGGATGAGCCGCTGATTTTTGTCGAAGTGGCGCTCAGCAAGGGGATCCCCAGCTCGGTTCAGGCCCTGCTGGCCGAAGATCGCACATCCATGGCCGCAGAACAGGCGGATACCGCCGTGTTCTATTCCATCTCGAACTGTCAGGCGGGACTGGCCAGCATCTCTTTTGGCAACTCGCTGATCAAACAGGTAGCGGCAGATCTGGCGGCCGAGCTTGCGGGGCTGAAGACCTTTGTTACCCTCTCGCCCATTCCGGGATTGAGCGCATGGCTAAGGCAGGAAGGCCAGTCTCTGGGCGAAGACACCGACACAAACATACAGTCCCTTGCGGCCTATTATCTGCTGAACGCAAAATCACGCGGCGGCCAGCCTATGGACCCCGTCGCCCGGTTCCATTTGGGCAATGGGGCCATTGTGCATGCGGTGCACGCCGGCGCCGACACCTCAGAGAAGGGGCGTGCCCAATCGGGGGGCACAATGGTCAACTATCTCTACGACCTCACCAAGGTCGCTCAGAACCACGAAAATTTCGTCACCACGCGCGAGGTTGTCGCGACGGCCGAGGTCAAGGCGCTGGCGGATGCCGTCAGCCTCCCTACGGCACAGGAAAGGTAAACCCATGACAAACCCTCTTTATGATGGCCTGTTTGGTATTCACGCGGGACAATCGACACCGTTTTTGCATCTGCTGGACGGTGGGGTGATCACCCATCAGGATTTCCTGACGATGGGCGCCCAGATCGCCAATGTCACCACGCAGATCGGGTTGAAACCCGGTGACCGGGTGGCTGTGCAGGTCGAAAAATCACCTGAGGCCTTGGCGCTCTATGCGGCCTGCGCGCAGGCGGGGCTGGTGTTCTTGCCGCTCAATACCGCCTATACCGTCGATGAGCTCAGCTATTTTATTGAAAACAGTGGCGCGTCCCTGATCGTCTGTGACGGCATAAGCGCCGAGACCATGACGGTGCTGGCAAATGAGCTGGGCGCACTGGTTGAAACGCTGAATGCCGATGGCAGCGGCACCCTGATGGAGAAGGCGCGCGCCACGCCACAGCAGTTTGCCACTGTCGCCCGTAGGGGCGATGATTTGGCGGCCTTCCTCTATACCTCGGGCACAACCGGGCGCTCAAAAGGCGCCATGCTGACGCAGGACAACCTGCTGTCAAACGCGCATACGCTGGTGGAAGAATGGCGTTTCACCGATAAGGACGTACTGTTGCACGCCTTGCCGATTTTCCACACCCACGGGCTGTTTGTGGCCACCAATGTCATCCTGGCGGCGGGCAGCAGCATGGTCTTTCTGCCAAAATTCGACCTCGACGAGGTCATCCGCTGGATGCCGCAGGCCACAACAATGATGGGGGTGCCGACCTTTTACACCCGCCTGTTGGGGGACGCGCGCTTCACCAGAGATCTGAGCGCACATATGCGGCTGTTTGTGTCTGGTTCGGCACCGCTTTTGGCGGAAACTCATGTGCAGTTCGAAGAGCGCACCGGCCATCGCATTCTTGAACGCTATGGCATGACCGAAACCAATATGAACACCTCAAACCCCTATGACGGGGAACGGCGTGCAGGAACGGTAGGGTTTCCACTGCCCGGGGTTGAGCTGAAAATCACCGATCCGGAAACCGGCGAGACCCTGCCTGACGGTGAGGTGGGCCAGATTGAGGTGCGCGGGCCAAATGTCTTTAAGGGCTACTGGCAAATGCCCGAGAAAACGGCGGCAGAGCTGCGCTCTAACGGGTTTTTCATCACCGGTGATCTGGGTCGGGTGGACGCCGACCGATATGTACACATTGTTGGGCGCAACAAGGATCTCATCATTTCCGGAGGGTACAACATCTACCCGAAAGAGATCGAGCTGGTTCTGGACGACCAGCCCGGTGTGTTGGAAAGCGCCGTCATCGGCGTGCCGCATCCGGATTTTGGCGAAACCGTCGTCGGCGTGATCGTCGCACAAAAAGACCAGTCCCCGGATCTGGATGCCGTGAAGGCTGCGGTGCAGCAGGCCCTGGCCCGCTTTAAACATCCGCGCAAACTGGTCCTCGTGGAGGAGCTGCCGCGCAACACGATGGGCAAAGTGCAAAAAAACGTCCTGCGCGACACATACGGCGCTTTGTTCACCTCCTGAACAAAAGCGCCTTTTCAGGTGACCGGCACGATCCCTCAGTGCCGGTCATCTGTTCAACCGGTCACCTGTTCAACCAGTCAGAAAATCTCGACCCTAAATGGGACCGCCGGGACCGGTGCAATGCCCGCCCATCTACACAGATACAGTTTATACAGAGACAAGCGACAAAAGCTCGTCCCGTTCGACCTGAGATTTGGGCGCTGTCTTGATGACCTCGCCGCGTTTCAGAACAACCAGATCATCGGCCAGATCAAAGGCAAAATCAAAAAACTGCTCCACCAGGATAATAGCCATGGTGCCCCTGCCCCGCAGCAGCCGGATGACATCTCCGATATGCTGGATAATGTTGGGCTGAATCCCCTCAGTTGGCTCGTCCAGCAACAATAGCTTTGGCCGCGTGATCAATGCACGTGCGATGGCCAATTGCTGTTGCTGCCCGCCCGACAAATCCCCGCCGCGACGGTTTTCCATCTCTTTGAGCACGGGGAAAAGCTCATGAATGTCGTCGGGGATAAAGTGCTCGGACTTTGGCAAACAGGAAAAGCCGGTCTGCAGATTCTCGCGCACTGTCATCAGTGGAAAGATATCGCGGCCCTGCGGCACATAGCCGATCCCCCGCCGGGCCAGCTGATGCGCGGGCGCATGGTTCAGGTCTTTGCCATCCAGTGTGATTGCGCCCGCCGAATAGGGATGTGCGCCAGACAGCGCGCGCAGCAGGCTGGTTTTGCCAACCCCGTTGGTGCCCATAACGCAGGTGACCGATCCCACCTGCGCGCGCATCGAGACGTCGTGCAGGATTTGGGAGTTGCCGTAGTGCAAAGAGAGATTTTCAACGTTCAGCATATCCTAGCGCCCCAAATAAACGTCGATGACGTCTTTGTTTTTTGTCACGTGATCCAACGAGCCTTCTGCCAGAACCGCGCCTTCGTGCAGCACCGTCACCTTGCAATTCAGACGGCGCACGAATTCCATATCGTGTTCGACCACAACAACGGCGCGGGTCTTGGCGGCTTCGGTCAGGATGGCGGTGGTCTTTTCGCGTTCGGCCAGTGTCATGCCCGCAGCGGGTTCATCCACCAGCAAAAGACGTGGCTCCTGCGCCAGCAGCATGCCGATTTCCAGCCATTGTTTTTGCCCATGGCTCAGCTCACCGGACACCCGCAGCAGCATCTCGGTCAGGCCAATTTCTGCCGCCAGCTGGGCCACGCGATCAAGGTCAGGCTCTGAGGGCCTGAAGAGTAGCACAGCCAGCGGGCTGCGATCCTTGCGCAGCGCCATCAGCAGATTTTCCTGCACGGTTTGGTCTTCAAAAACCGTTGGCTTTTGAAACTTCCGCCCGATCCCGGCCTGGGCGATCTTGGCCTCGGACATCCCAATGAGCGAAATGCTTTTCTCGCCCCACAGGATATGCCCCTCATCGGGACGGGTTTTACCGGTGACGATATCCATGAACGTGGTCTTGCCAGCGCCATTGGGGCCGATCACCGCGCGCAGCTCGGCTGCTCCGATCTGAAAGGACAGGTTGTTGATGGCGCGAAACCCGTCAAAGCTGACGGTGACGCCGGAGACTTCTAACAGCGTGCTCATTGCCCCTCCTCCCGGTTTTTGCGCGCCACAAGATCAAACAACCCGCCAATCCCGCGTGGAGCATACAGCGTCACCAGCACAAAGCTGAGGCCCAGCAGAACCAGCCACCAGTCGACCCATTTGATTGTGTAGAAACCCAGGTTCACGTCCGGGGCTTGCCCGCCGGTGAACCAGCTGGAAACCAGACTGACGAGGGCCGTGCCGATCACCGCACCATAGAGCCTACCACGGCCGCCAATAGCCACCCAGACCGCCAGATAGATCGAGGCAATTGGGGCGACCTCGGCCGGGTTGATGATCCCTGCCTGTGGGTAGTACAGCGCACCTGCGATGCCGGAAATACAGGCCGTCAGGGTAAAGACCGCCAGCTTGTAGCTTTCGACAGAATACCCAAGGAACCGCACCCGGGCCTCGTTGTCGCGAATGCCGCGAATGACCGAGCCGAATTTACCCGACACAACCCAGGCGACCAGCAGATAGCCCAGCGCCAGCGCCAGTGCTGAGGCCCAGAAGAACCAGATCGAGACAACCGATTGCGGCGCTGTGACGCCGGGCAGGTTCTGCAGGCCGGACAAGCCGTTGTTGCCGCGCAGACCGCTGGCATTCTGGAACAGATACAGCGACAGACCCAGGGTCATCGCCTGGGTCAGAATGGACAGATACACGCCTGTCACCCGGCTGCGAAACGCCAGCCAGCCAAAGACAAAAGCCAGAGCGCCCGGGACCAGCACAACAAAGGCGAGCTGTAACACAAGGCTGTCAGCAAACATCCAGATCAAAGGGAACTCGCTGCTGCCCACCACGCCAAAGATCTGGTTGCCGATCGCCGCCTGGATGTCTTCTGGTGTTGGCGGCAGCACGCCTTCAGAGAGAGAGGTGACAACAATCTGGCGGGTGCGTTCAAACATCAGCCACATGCCGATCATATATCCGCCCAGGCCAAAAAAGGCGAAGTGACCAAGCGACAGAATGCCAGTGTAGCCCCAGATCAGGTCCATCGCCACGGCGATCAGGCACAGACACAGGGTCTTGCCCAGGGTTTTCACCATGCTGGTGGACACAAGCCCGACGCCAAAACCTTCGGACATCAGCGTCACAAGAAGCGTAAACAGCGCCAGTATAGACAGGAAGATCAGCACCGAAGGGTTTCGGGCAATGAAGGATCTGTTCATCACATCAATCTCCTGCCGCGCGACCTTTGAGGGCGATGATCCCTCTGGGTCGGAATTGTATAAAGATGATGATGAAGACGATCATATAGGTCTGTGCCGCCAGTGTGTTGGAGGGGTTGAGCCACTCTACGCCCTTTTGGAAGCCGCCAATCATCATCGCGCCCGCAAGGGTGCCCCAGATATTGCCGACACCGCCAACAACCACCGTCATAAAGCTCTGAACGATGTAGTCGCCGCCCATCTCAGAGGTGACTTTGGCAAAGAGACCAATCGCCACCCCAGCAATGCCGGCAATGCCAGAGCCCAGCCCAAAGGTGAGCATATTCACCCTATCCGGATTGATGCCCATGCTGGCGGCCATACGGGGGTTTTGCGTCACGGCTCGGGTCTCTAGCCCCAGCCGCGTGCGTTTCATGATGAAAAGGAAAAGCCCCAGAAACAGCAGCGCAAGAATGAAAATCGCAATGCGGATAGAGCTGATCGCCACCACATCATTGATCACCCAGGTGCCATCCAGCCAGGCCGGTGCGGTCAGCGGGCGCGCTTGGGTGCCAAAGATATTCTTGGCCAGCTGCTGCAGCGCAATCGAGACGCCAAAGGTGGCCAACAGGGTCTCAAGCGGGCGGTGCGCCAGCCAGCGGATCACCAGTCGTTCCAGCGCGACACCGGCGGCAAATGTCA
Source organism: Phaeobacter sp. SH40 (assembly GCA_965641885.1). GTDB lineage: Bacteria > Pseudomonadota > Alphaproteobacteria > Rhodobacterales > Rhodobacteraceae > Pseudophaeobacter. The sequence continues at coordinate 3,706,462 of OZ282574.1, forward strand.
CCGCAAAGGCCAGCGGCACTGCTACGAGGATCGAAAGCGTGTGGTTCTCAATGAACATTTGCACGACATAGCCCGTATAGGCGCCCATCATGATGAACTCCCCATGGGCCATGTTGATCACGCCCATCACCCCAAAGGTAATGGCAAGGCCAATGGCGGCGAGAAAATAGATCGAGGCCAATGACAAGGCATCCAGCCCCAGATCAACCGCCTGATTGACCGCGACACGGCCCTCAGATTTGGCAAGGGCGGCTGTTGCAGCCTCAGTCACCGCCTGTGATGGCTCCTGATAGATTTCAAGGAACTGATGGCTGGCGAGGCTGGCTGCAATGTCGTCTGCCGTGATGCGCGGCGCCGCCAAGTCAGCCGCGACCAGCGCATCATAGGCCGCATCTCGTTTCGCCTGGGTGCCGAGCTGGGCAATAGGAAAAGATCCAACCCGGCCCGCCTCGATATTGGCCTCAAGGGCCGCATCGCGCGCATCCTGCGTCAGCTCTGCCGGGGCGAGGTCTGCGGCGACCAGCAGCGCATAGGCGGCCTGGTGCGACAGGTCATCCGTGCCGGGCAGCAGCACACGCGCAACATTTGCATCCGTGGTCTGACCGGCCTCAAGGATAGTCATTTTGGTTGTCAAAATCGGGTTCAGTGTAGCGCGAAAATCAACGCCGAGATCGCCTGACATTTCATTTATGGCGGCCACCCGTACCGGGATGTCGCTGTCATAAGCCATGCTCATCAGGCGCTCCAACCGGGTCTTGCGGCTCAAAATCTCTGGATCGGTCTCATTCGGGATCGACGCCCGCAGGGGTGCCAGCAAACCGGCCTCGGGGTCGCGGGCAATGGAGTTGAGCGCATCTGCCCGTTTGGCAACATCCGGATCAGACAGCTGGTATTGCACCAGCGCTGTCGCGATCATCGCGCGCACGCCACTGTTGGGTTTCAACTGCTTCAGCGCGCCCTTGGCGTAGTCCCCAACCTTTGTGCCGTCCTCAAACCGGTGCAGCGCATAGCTGCCATCGGCGTTTTTGGCGGCGGCAAAAAACCAGCCATCTTCTTTGCGCTGCCACATCTCTTTGGCCTGCCAGGCTTCGAGCACGGCCTGCATCTGTGGCAACTCGCTCGTCACCAATGCGTCGATTGCGGGGCCAACTGTGCGCCGAGAGCTTTTCTCGATCAGCGTGCGCTGCTCTTGCAGGACTTCCTGTACTGTGCCTGCCATTGCCGGGGCCGCAGTGGTCAACAGCACTGCCGAAAGCAGAGCCAAAAACAGAGACTTCATAAGGGGGGACTTTCGGAGTGTTTAAAGAGTGAGGGCGCGTCTGGCACGCCCTCACAGATCTGATGATTAGTAGTTAGACAGGGTCTGCACGCAGCTTTTTGTCTCGGTGTTGTACATACCGCAGCCAAGATCTTTCCAGTCAGAGACCAGTTTGGCGGATTCTGGCAAAAAGTCGGTCCAGGCATCGCCGGGCACTTCGCTGGTCTGGCTGATGATGTCGAACTGGCCTTCGGCGGTGATTTCACCAATCAGAACCGGCTTGGACAGGTGGTGGTTTGTCAGCATGACAGCTGTACCGCCCGTCAGGTTTGGATACTCTTGCCCGTACATCGCGTCGCGCACGGCGTCGACGTCGACCTTGCCGGCTGCAGTGACCGCATTCACCCACATGTTAAAGCCGATGTAATGGGCTTCCATTGGGTCATTGGTCACTCGCTCCTCGCCCATGCGATCCTTCCAGGCGGCAATCCAGTCGGCGTTTGCATCTGTTTCAGCCGACTGGAAATAGTTCCAGGCTGCGAGGTGGCCAACAAGGTTGCTGGTATCCAGACCAGAGAGCTCTTCTTCGCCAACCGAGAAAGCAACAACCGGAATGTCATCCGCCGAAATACCCGCCGCAGCCAGCTCTTTGTAAAAGCCGATGTTTGCATCACCATTGATGGTCGAAATCACGCCAACCTTTTTGCCGTCAGCGCCAAGAGCCACCACATCCGCCACGATCTTGGACCAGTCAGAATGACCAAAGGGCGTGTAGTTCACAAAGATATCGTCTTTTGCGATGTCTTTTGACTGCAGATAGGCCTCAAGAATATTGTTTGTTGTCCGGGGGTAGACATAGTCCGTGCCCAGCAGAGCGAATTTTTCGATGCCCAGCTCTTCGAGGAAGTAGTCTGTCGCAGGAATGGCCTGCTGGTTGGGAGCCGCACCGGTATAAAAGACGTTTTTCGAGCTCTCTTCGCCCTCGTATTGCACAGGGTAGAACAGCAATCCGTTCAGCTCTTCGATGACCGGCAGCACGGATTTACGGCTGACGCTGGTCCAGTTGCCAAAAATGACATCGACCTGATGCACGCTCAGCAATTCGCGCGCCTTTTCAGCAAACAGCGGCCAATCCGAGGCCGGGTCAACCACGACAGCTTCGAGTTCACAGCCAATCACGCCCCCCTTGGCGTTTTGCTGATCGATCAGCGTCAGCATGGTGTCTTTCAGGGTTGTCTCAGAAATTGCCATCGTGCCGGACAGCGAGTGCAGAACGCCCACTTTGATGGTGCAGTCATTGGCCAGTGCGGGCAGCGCTGTCGCCAGTGTCAGAGCCGTAGCAAGAGCAGTTGTCGTCTTCATGTGATCTCTCCCAGCAGGGATAGGTGCTTGCGCCTTGTCCTTGAAACGCCGACGCCTTAACTATTCCCTGCAACGTAAGTGTTGCAAACCGTGTGACGGCTGGCACGAGGTCCAATTCTACCGGTCGTCACACACCCCCCCTCAACGTAATTTGATTCCACATCCGGGGATGGTTCAGCATTGCGGAGGCACTGCACCCAGAGCAATTGCCGGGGCGCGAAAACGCGGCCGCTCGCCAGAACCGCTGCAATTATGAGCAGGTAGCGGCGCAACCGCCCAAAAAATAACCTGCAGCAACATATCAGAGCCTCATTAAGCGACAAACGCTGCCGCTCCTGCCCGCCGTCTGGTCAAACAAGAGGCGAAATAGAAAACCACCCACCCGTTGCCGCAGGAGCCTGTCATCTCTCAGTCCAGCCCCATAGATCTGTCAGACCTGTCCCGCATAACGGCTGTGCAACCGCGTGCGGTCGGGACCGGGCGCCTATCTGTACTGGCTGACGGCACAGGAAAAACCCGCATCAAGGACCTGCGCCAGTCCGGGTCCACTAAACTGGTCTTTCCACACAGCCACAGTCAGGACAGCGAGGTAATTCTGGTCAATACGGCGGGTGGTATTACCGGCGGCGATCAGTTTGATCTCGACATTTCCCTGCAGACTGGCGCGCAGCTGACCCTCACCACCCAGGCGGCAGAGCGCGCCTACCGCGCCCAGCCCGGTGAGACCGGCCAGGTCACATCACGTCTCTCTGTGCAGACAGGTGCGGCACTCAAATGGCTGCCGCAGGAATTGATCCTGTTTGATCGCTGCGCCCTCAGCAGGCGGCTGGACATCACCCTGCAGCCCGGAGCGGATCTGCTGCTGGTCGAGCCCGTTGTCTTTGGACGCACCGCGATGGGTGAGACACTGCGTGATGTGATGTTTCGTGACCGTATCACCATAACCCGCGCCGGATCTCCGCTGTATCTGGACGGCATGGCTCTGTGCGGCGATGCCACCGCCCATCTGGCCCGGCCCTCAACCGCAAATGGTGCCGCGGCAATGGCCAGTGTGGTGATGGTGAATGCCGGGGCCTCAAACCATCTGAAGGCTGTGCGCGGCCTGCTGCCAGAGACCGCAGGCGCCAGCATGCTGGCTGAGGACGTGCTGGTCATACGTCAGCTCGCCCCGGACAGTTTTGAGCTGCGGCGCGGCCTCATCCCCATCCTTGAACTCCTTTCTCACACCGCTCTGCCGAAATCCTGGAGACTGTAACCCATGCAACTCACCCCGCGTGAAAAAGACAAACTGCTGATCGCCATGGCCGCAGAGGTCGCCCGCAAGCGCCTGGCCCGTGGCGTCAAACTGAACCACCCCGAGGCGATTGCCCTGATCACCGACGTCGTTGTTGAGGGCGCGCGCGATGGCCGCTCGGTTGCCGACATGATGGAGGCCGGGGGGCAGGTGATCAGTCGCGACCAGTGCATGGAAGGCATCGCCGAAATGATCCACGAAGTGCAGGTCGAAGCCACGTTTCCAGACGGCACCAAACTGGTCACTGTCCACAACCCCATTCGCTAAATCCGCCCAGCTCAATCAGATCCGCTAAAGGAGCCCTTTGATGAAAAATCTGCATACCAGCCTCGCTCTGTCTTTGTCTTTTGCCATGCTCGCCTCCCCTGCCCTGGCGCATGGGGCCCGCGAGATCCATACCCACCCCGAGGATATGATCGGGCTAGCCGCGCTTGTGGCGCTGGCCGTGGTGGGCGGCTATATTCTGTGGAAAAACCGCGCATGATCCCCGGAGAGCTCTTTCCCGCTGCAGGCAGCCTGACCCTCAATCAGGGCGCCGAGGCGATCATCCTGATGGTTGCCAATACCGGAGACCGGCCCGTGCAGGTGGGCAGCCATTTTCATTTTGCCGAAACCAATCCCGCGCTTGATTTTGACCGCGCCGCCGCCCGCGGCATGCGTCTGGATATCGCCTCTGGCACTGCAGTGCGCTTTGAGCCGGGCCAACGCCGCGAAGTCCAGCTGATCCCGGTCGGTGGGCTGCGGCGCATTTTCGGTTTTAATCAGCTCATCATGGGAGATCTCTGACATGCCCCGCGAAATATCCCGTGCAGACTATGCTGCAATGTATGGCCCCACCACTGGCGACAGGCTGCGCCTGGCCGATACAGATCTGATTATCGAGGTCGAACGCGACCTGACCACCTATGGCGAAGAAGTGAAATTCGGCGGTGGCAAAGTGATCCGCGATGGCATGGGGCAGTCGCAGGTCACCCGTGCTGCAGGTGCTGTTGACACAGTGATCACCAATGCGCTGATCGTTGACCATTCTGGCATCTACAAGGCCGATGTCGCCCTCAAGGGCGGTCTGATCCACGCCATCGGCAAGGCCGGCAACCCGGATACGCAATCCGGCGTCGATATCATTGTCGGCCCCGGCACCGAGGTGATTGCAGGCGAAGGTCGCATCCTGACGGCGGGTGGCATGGACAGCCATATTCACTTTATCTGCCCGCAACAGATGGAGGATTCGCTGCATTCCGGCGTCACCACCTGTTTTGGCGGCGGCACCGGGCCGGCCCATGGCACCCTGGCCACCACCTGCACCCCCGGCCCCTGGCATATTGGCCGCATGCTGCAGTCCTTTGATGGCATTCCCATGAATATCGGTCTGTCCGGTAAGGGCAACGCCAGCCAGCCCGATGCGCTGGTTGAGATGGTCAAAGGCGGCGCCTGCGCGCTGAAACTGCACGAGGACTGGGGCACCACCCCGGCCGCGATTGACTGCTGCCTCTCGGTTGCCGATGACATGGACGTGCAGGTCATGATCCATACCGACACGTTGAACGAAAGCGGCTTTGTGGAACATACCGTGGCCGCCCTGAAGGGGCGCACGATCCATGCCTTTCACACCGAAGGCGCCGGTGGGGGCCATGCGCCGGACATCATCAAGATCTGCGGTGAGGCGCATGTGCTGCCCTCCTCGACCAACCCAACACGGCCTTTCACCGTCAACACGCTGGAAGAGCATCTGGATATGCTGATGGTGTGCCATCACCTCGACAAATCCATCCCCGAAGACATCGCCTTTGCCGAAAGCCGCATCCGCCGCGAAACCATTGCGGCCGAGGACATTTTGCACGACATCGGCGCTTTTTCGATCATCGCCTCTGACAGTCAGGCCATGGGCCGGGTTGGCGAGGTACTGATCCGCACCTGGCAAACCGCTGACAAGATGAAGAAACAGCGCGGGTCTCTGCCCGAAGAAACTGGCGACAACGACAACATGCGGGTGCGCCGCTATATTGCAAAATACACCATCAACCCGGCAATTGCCCAGGGAGTCAGCCATGTACTGGGCGATATCACGGTTGGAAAACGCGCCGATCTTGTGTTGTGGAACCCGGCCTTCTTTGGGGTGAAACCTGAAATGGTCCTGATGGCAGGCACCATTGTTGTGGCGCAAATGGGCGATCCCAATGCCTCGATCCCGACACCGCAGCCGGTCTATAGCCGCCAGATGTTTGGCGCCCTGGGCACGTCGCTGCGCCACAGCTCTGTCAGCTTTGTGTCTGAGGCGGCGCAATCGGCCAATATCCGCGAGAGCCTGGGCCTGAGCAAAGAAACCATCGCCGTGCGCAACACCCGCAACATCGGCAAGGCCGACATGATCCTGAACGCTGCGACGCCGAAAATCGACGTGCATCCAGAGACCTATGAAGTCCGCGCCGATGGTGAGCTTTTGACCTGCCAGCCGGCAGAGGTGCTGCCAATGGCCCAGCGCTACTTTATGTTTTGAGAGGCATCCATGACCACACTTCCCCTGGCCCAGATCGTCCATCGCCACGCCGCCAACAGCGTGCAATCCGAGCGCTGCGCTCTGGACTACTCCGAGCGGTTCTTGCGGCGTAAAAAACTCGTCACCACCGCAGGCAGGCCCTTTCTGGTCGACCTTGAGCAAACCACCTCGCTGAATCACGGCGACTGCCTGGAGCTGGACGACGGCACCTTTGTTGAGATCAAAGCTGCCCCCGAAGAGCTGCTGAAGGTGACGGGGCCGGATCTGGTGCGTCTGGCCTGGCACATCGGCAACCGGCATACGCCCTGCCAGATCAATGCTGACCATCTGCTGATTCAGGCCGACCCGGTGATCGGCCACATGCTGGAGCACCTTGGCGCCAGCCTTGAGCACGTGACCCTCGCCTTTAGCCCCGAAGGCGGCGCCTACGGGCATGGCCGCACCCATTCGCATGAACATGTCGCAACTGCGCATGACCACTAGCACTAGCACTAGCACTGCCACAGGGGCTGGCTCTGGCTCTGTGAATGGCACCGGCCTGCTGACTCTGGCCCAGTGGCTGTCTCCCGCCTTTCCGGTGGGGGCCTTTGCCTACTCGCACGGGTTGGAAACCGCGATCCAGTCCGGCAGGGTTACCACGCCTGAGGAGCTGCAGCTCTGGCTGTCAGATCTGTTGCACCACGGCAGCGGGCGCAATGATTGCATCCTGCTGCGTGCCGCCTATGCCAGCGCTAATTCCGCTGCTTTGGCCTATGTGAACGCAACAGCTCTCGCCTTTTGTGCCAGTGCCGAGCGCCGGATGGAGACCGAGCTGCAGGGGGATGCCTTTTGTCAGACCACCGCTGCAATTTGGGGCAGTGACCTGAGCGGCCTTGCCTACCCTGTTGCCGTTGGGGCGGCCGCGGCGCGGCTGGAGCTCGATCTGACCCTGACGGCGGGGCTGTATCTGCAGGCCTTTACCAGCAACCTTGTCTCGGCGGCGGTGCGCCTTGTGCCACTGGGGCAGACCGCCGGGCAGGCCGTTCTTGCCGCGCTGGCACCTGACTGCACAAAAATCGCAAGGGACACGCAGCACAGCACATTGGACGACCTGCAAGGCAGCGCCTTTTTGTCCGATATCGCCGCGATAACCCATGAAACTCTTCAACCAAGGATATTTCGCTCATGACACGTCTGAATGGCCCGTTGCGCATTGGGATCGGGGGGCCTGTTGGCGCCGGTAAAACCACCCTGACAGCCTCCCTCGCCCGGGCTTTGCATCCTGACATCTCACTCGGCGTCATCACCAATGACATCTACACCCAGGAAGACGCCGAAGCCCTGATGCGCATGCAGATCTTGCCGCAGGATCGCGTCATCGGTGTCGAAACAGGCGGCTGTCCCCATACTGCGATCCGCGAGGATGCCTCGATCAATCTGGCCGCTATCGCCGAGATGCGCAAACGCCATGCGGATCTGGAGGTCGTTCTGATCGAGAGTGGTGGCGACAATCTGTCAGCGACCTTCAGCCCCGAGCTAGCTGACCTGACGATCTATGTCATTGATGTGGCTGCAGGCGAGGAAATCCCGCGCAAGGGTGGCCCTGCCATCACCAAGTCCGATCTGCTGGTGATCAACAAGACCGACCTTGCGCCGCATGTCGGCGCCAGCCTGGACGTGATGAAGCGCGACAGCGAAAAGATGCGCGGCAAGCTGCCTTTTGCATTCTGCTCTCTGCGCCACGGCGAAGGCATCAACGAGGTGCTGAGGTTTGTGGCCGAGATGGGCGGGCTGCGCTATGAAGTGCCTACCTAGCCTGCCCCCCGTGCCACGGCCCGTATTATCACGGCCTGTATTGCCTTCACCTGTGCAGCCTCCAACCGGGGTGTGCAGGCCGAGCGCTGTGGCGGGGTCATCGGTTAAAGTGCGCTGCCATAAAGTCCACAAAAACCCGGATCTTGGGGGCCAGATTGCGCTTGTCCGCAAAGATCACCGCCACATCCGCATGTTTTTGCGTATAGGCCGGAAACAACCTGACCAGCTCGCCGGTGGCGATTTTTTCGGCAACGATATAGTTTGACAGCCGGGCAATACCCAGGCCGGCCAAAACGGCGCGATAAACGGCGTCGGCGCTGTTGCCGACAAAATTTCCGGCAGCATCAACCCGGTGTTTGACCTGATCCAGCTCGGCCTCCCAGGCATTTCTGCCGACAAAATTGGAGGTCCGCAGGCAGTTGAACCGTGCCAAATCGCCAAAGGTTTTGGGGGTGCCGTGCTTCGCAAGAAAGCTGGGGGAGGCACACAGCACACGTTCATTCTTCAGGATCCGGCGCGCCACGACATTCGGATTCGTCAGCTGCTCAGCAAAGCTGATCGAGACGTCAAAGCTCTCTTCTTCCAGAGCAATCTGGCGGTCGCTCAGCTCTAGTGAGACAGTAATTTCGGGATAAAGATCAAGGAACTCGGGCAAAGCGGTGATAAGCTGGTACTTGCCAAAGGCGACGCTGGAGGCAACACGCAACACGCCGTTGGGCTTGCCTTTCTGGTTGGAAATATGGGCTTCCGCCTCAAGCATGGCAGCGGCCACCGCCCGGCATTTTTCATAATAGTCCCGGGCTTCATCGGTCATGGAAACCCCGGTTTTTGAGCGATGCAGCAACCTGTAGCCGACATGATCCTCCAGGTTTCGAATTTGCTTACTGACGGCTGAGGGCGTTTGCCCACTCGCTCGCGAGGCCGCTGAGATACTGCCCAGCTCCACGACCTTCACAAAAGCCAGCATCTGCGAGGAAATATCCATCATGCGGCGGTACCCTTTCCAATTTGGAACATCCCCTATGCATATTTAGAGGATTGGAGATCTTGCGCGTTAGCGCTATTGCTGCAGTGCGGCACAATTACTGCGTCGCAGCAATCAAAAAGAGGAGGCCTGAAGTCAATGGCATTCATACACACCCATGTTCGCCCAAAAATTGATCTTGGGTCCCTGCGTTGGCGCCTGGCGCAAATGCTATCTGCCGTGAAAGCCGCAAAGCAGCGCCGCGACCTGTATCTCTCCACCCTGTCTGAGCTGCGCGCTCTTTCAGACCGGGAGCTTGCTGATCTTGGCATACCTCGCGCTCACATTCGCAGGATCGCTCTTGAGACCAGTCGAAAGGACAAAACATGAAGTATCCTAGCAACACCCTCCCAGGTGCAAAACTGTGGCTGCATCTTGGACAAGTCGCGACTTTGGTATCCGGTGCCTCATTCGACATTTTGTCGAAAGCGCGCAGTGGATTGGCGACATTTCTGACCAATGTGCAGACCGCAAAAATGGAATCGGTTCTGAACCAGATGTCGGACAAAGAACTGGCACAAATCGGAATCACCCGCAGTGGGATCAAGCGCCATGCGCAATTCCTGCTGTCATACGAATACGACGGTCTGTGATCCCGACGCCTGCGTCGAAACGTCACTGAACCATCACGAAATCAATGACCGCTCTGCATGGTCGGCATTGACAGGTATCAGGTCTCGCTCCTCCCAGAGTCATCCTGAAACCGCACTTTAACGGTTCTTCCTCCCGGAGCCCGTTAAAACCTGGGCCAACAGATTCTCCTCCTCCCGAAGCTGTTGGCCCGACCTCCTCTCCCCCTCGCGAAACAGAGCTGAGTTTTGCCCACTCCGGTCAGCTGCGTCACAGCTAGCTCACAGGTTTCAGGGGGCAGATGGGACAGCCCTCGCTGCACATTTGGCAACATTCTTGTTGCGCCCTCCTGGCCACTATGCAGGATCTCTTCAAACACAGCGCCGACAGCAGGGTACTCCCGCCATGCGAGTTGCCGCTGTCATCCCCTGGTCCCATGCTTTGGCATGGGCGCGGGATCACCCGAACGGAGAGTATTGATTTGAAGCTGCTACGATTTGGCCCCAAAGGGCATGAGAAACCCGGACTGTTGGATGACAGCGGCACGGTGCGTGATCTGTCCGCCCATGTCGCCGATATTGCCGCCGAAACCCTGAGCGATGCAGGTCTGGCAAAGATTGCAGCCCTCGATCCAAAAACCCTGCCCGCCGTTCAGGTAGACCGCTACGCACCCTGTGTGGCACAGACCGGAAAATTCATCTGCATCGGTCTCAACTACTCTGATCATGCCGCCGAGGCTGGCATGACTGTGCCGGCTGAGCCGGTGATCTTTGCCAAGGCCACCTCGGCCATCTGCGGTGCCAATGACGACATCGAGATCCCGCGTGGCTCAACCGCGACCGACTGGGAGGTCGAGCTGGGCGTGGTGATCGGTAAGGAGGCCAAATACATCACTGAGGCCGAAGCTCTGGAGCATGTCGCGGGCTATTGCGTCATCAATGATCTCTCAGAGCGGGATTTCCAGATCAAACATGAGGGGCAATGGACCAAGGGGAAATCCGCCGATACCTTTGGCCCCATCGGCCCCTGGCTGGTGACCCGTGACGAGGTGCCGGATCCGCAGAACCTCAGCATGTATCTGGACGTGAATGGCACCCGGATGCAGACAGGCTCTACCGCCACCATGGTTTACGGCGTGGCCCACGTTGTCGCCTATCTGTCGCGCTTTATGAGCCTGCAGCCGGGAGATGTGATCTCTACCGGCACCCCGCCCGGCGTGGGCATGGGGATGAAACCGAATCCCGTTTACCTGAAAGCCGGGGATCAGATGGAGCTGGGCGTCGAGGGCCTGGGTGTCCAGATGCAAAAGATGGTGCAGGGCTAAACTCCCGGGTCGGATCACACCCGGCTGTCAAAACAAATGGGGCTACGGCACAGCCCAGCCCCATTTAGCAGTCCAGTTTTCCTGTGCCATTTTACTGCGCCCGGATCAGGCAACAGCATCAGGCAACAGGGCCAGACTAGGGCAACAGGGCCAGGCGTTTGAGAAACAGTGATTTTACAGCCTCGGCGTCAACTTTCATGCAGACAGACACCGCGTCGCGGCTGCCTTTGTCAGCCACCAGTGTCGCGCCGATCTCTTCGCCCTCACAGACCACCCGAACAGGTGTTTTGCGGGTTTCAAAAAGCTCTGGATTACTGCAGGCGATCACCGCCGCCGGGTCATGCAAAGAGCAGCCGTCGAACTTTCCGACCGAGGCATAAAAGGACAGGTAGAACTCGGACATGCGCTGCACCATGCCGCCCAACTCGGGCGACTGCGCCGCGATAGAGGCAAAATCTTCCTTGGTGCACAGAATGCGGTGGGTGACATCCAGCCCCACCATCACCACCTTTTTACCGGCGCCAAAAACCACATCTGCCGCCTGCGGGTCATGATAGATATTGGCCTCGGCATGCGGCGTGACATTGCCTCCCTCCTCCAGCGAGCCCCCCATAACGACAATTCGTTTGAGGTTTTTGACAAATTCCGGGTCGCGTTGAATGGCCAGAGCAATATTGGTCAGCGGCCCAATCGGGCAGAGCACCAGCTCTCCTTTGTGTTCGCGCGCCATGCGGATCAGGAAATCGGCAGCCTCTTCATCGACGGGCAGCCCCTTTGGGGTCTCAGAGGGGATGTCGCCAAAGCCCTCAACCCCATGCACCCGCGCCGATGGCGGAAATGGCGGCAGTGAGAGTGGCTTGTCGGCGCCATGGGCCACCGGCACAGACAGCTCCACCGCCTCAAGCAGGCGCAGGGCATTGCGGGTGGCAACCTGGGTTGTGACATTGCCAAAAATCGTGGTGAGCCCCAAAAGTTCGATATCCGGAGCGGCGGCGGCATAAAATATTGCCATGGCATCATCAATGCCGGGATCCGTGTCGATAATGAGTTTGATCATAAAGGTTTCCATCTCGGTTCTTGCGTCCGCCTAGCACTTGCCCCGGCGCTGCTGCAAGCCCAGCCAGCCAGCCACAGGGCCGTAGCGGCAATCGTTTGTCACCAAACACACAAAAAACCGCCCGCGCAGGTCATCTGCACGGGCTGTGTCTGTGGGTGGTGCCAGTAGGTGGTGCCTGTCGGCGTTCTGTTTGGGCGTCTGGTGTGGTGTCAGTTTCCGTGCCGACCATGCCTGCGCAGTGACAAAACCCTATTTGCTGAACAGGAAGTGCATCACATCGCCATCCTTGACGACGTAGGATTTGCCCTCGGCGCGCATCTTGCCTGCCTCTTTGGCCCCCTGTTCGCCATTGCAGGCAATGAAGTCCTCAAAGGCGATGGTTTCGGCCCGAATGAAGCCTTTTTCAAAGTCACCGTGAATAACGCCGGCCGCCTGTGGACCTGACGTGCCCGCACGAATGGTCCAGGCACGGGCCTCTTTCGGCCCAACGGTGAAATAGGTTTCCAGATGCAACAGCTCATAGCCCGCGCGGATAAGCCGGTCGAGGCCGGCCTCCTGCAGACCCATCTCTTCGAGGAACATCTGTGCCTCATCCGCCTCAAGCTGGCTGATTTCTTCTTCGATCTGGGCCGAAATAATTACATGCGCATTGCCCTGCGCTGCAGCCATCGCGGCAACTTTGGCAGAATGTTCGTTGCCATCGACCGATTCCGACTCACCTACGTTGCAGACATAGAGCACCGGTTTGGTGGTCAAAAGCTGCAACATCCGCCAGGCCTTGGCGTCGTCTTCGTCGACCTCAACAAGGCGCGCGGGCTTGCCTTCTTCGAGCATCGCCTGTGCCTCAGCCAGCAGACGTTCCTGCTGCACGGCCTCTTTGTCGTTGCCTTTAATTTTGCGCACCAGACCGGCGCGGCGCTTCTCGATGCTCTCAAGATCCGCCAGCATTAGCTCTGTCTCGATGGTTTCCGCATCCGCAACCGGGTCGACGCGACCGTCGACATGGGTCACGTCACCATCTTCAAAGCAGCGCAAAACATGAGCAATTGCATCAGTTTCACGGATATTAGCCAGAAACTGGTTGCCCAGGCCTTCGCCCTTGGACGCGCCTTTGACCAGCCCTGCGATATCAACAAAGGTCATCCGGGTCGGGATGATCTGTTTGGAGCCGGCAATCGCTGCCAGCTGGTCCAGACGTGCGTCCGGAACGCCGACCTCTCCCACATTGGGCTCGATCGTGCAGAACGGAAAGTTCGCCGCCTGCGCCGATGCTGTTTTGGTCAACGCGTTGAACAAGGTCGACTTGCCGACATTCGGCAGGCCCACAATTCCCATTTTAAAGCCCATATCGGCCTCCTGATGCCACTTGGGAATGGCTTCTAGGCAGCATTGGCTTCCGGCGCAAGGCAGCTCTGTCGTCCAGTGCCCTGCCTGCAGCCGGCCTGCAGCCTGTCTGCATCCTGTCACCCCCCCCAAGAAAAGCTGCAAATTTGGCCACCGAAGATCTCGTATTTAGTGTGGAAGAGGTTTAACTCGGTAAAAGCGACATTATATCCGGCAAAATTTGACCACGCTTCTTTGACCACGCTTCGAGGACGAAATGAAACGAAACATACTGCTCTGTGCTGCCTTGATCGCAGGCTTTGCCCAACCCGCAACCAGCCAGGAAATTGTTCTTGGCGCAGGCTATACCGACTATTCCCTCAATGGCGCCGAGGATGGCGCAATTTTCTCGCTCGAATATATTCACAGCCCCTTTTACGAGAAGGGTCGCTTTTCTGCCCGCCTGTCAGGCGTGATTGAGGTTGCAGAAACCGGCGATACATTTATCGGTGGTGGCGTCAGCGGCAATTGGGATCTGCATCACAACTGGTTCATCGAGGCCAGTGTATTGCCGGGTGCCTATTCTGAGGGCATTTCATTCAACGATCTTGGCTCAACCTTTGAGGTGCGCAGCCAGATCGCCGTCGGCAAGCGGTTCAACAATGGCAAAGCCCTGTCGCTTGCTTTGGGTCATAAATCCAATGCCTCCACAGGCCGCATTAACCCAGGCGTCAATGCGGTGATGCTGCGCTGGCATATTCCGTTGAACTGACACGGCAATGCCTACTTCGGGCACAGAGCAGCACCGATGGCTGCGCCGAAGGCCGCACCGAGGGCCGTTAAGTGGGCCGTTAAGTGGGCGGGATTGAGGGCGGGATTGATTTCCCCTACAACTTTGGGCAAACCAGAGCAGTATGTTGCAAGAGGCCTGACCATGACCCGTATTGACGCTAAATTCGCCGAACTCAAAGCTGCCGGCAAAAAGGCCTTTGTGTCCTATGTCATGGCGGGTGACCCCAGCTATGAAAGCTCGCTGGAGCTGGTCAAAGGCCTGCCAGCAGCAGGGGTTGATATCATCGAGCTGGGCCTGCCCTTTACCGACCCGATGGCAGATGGCCCGACCATTCAGCTGGCAGGTCAGCGCGCCCTGGACGGCGGCATGACCCTGGAAAAAACCCTGCAGCTGGCAGCCGATTTCCGCCAAACGGACAACACCACGCCAATCGTTCTGATGGGCTATTACAACCCGATCTATAACCGCGGCGTTGACAAGTTCCTTGTGGATGCAAAAGCGGCCGGCATCGACGGTTTGATCGTGGTGGACCTGCCACCCGAAGAAGATGACGAGCTTTGCATTCCGGCGCAGAAGGCCGGCCTGAACTTTATCCGTCTGGCGACCCCAACCACCGATGATGCCCGCCTTCCCAAGGTGCTGCAAAACACCTCTGGCTTTGTCTACTACGTGTCGGTGACCGGCATCACTGGCGCCGCTGAGGCGCAGGCAGACACCGTCGCCCCCGAAGTGGCCCGCATCAAGGCCGCCACGGATATTCCTGTTATTGTGGGCTTTGGCATCAACACACCCGAAAAAGCCGAGAATATCGCCTCAATTTCAGATGGGGCCGTGGTCGGCAGTGCCATCGTGAGCCTGATTGGCGCTGGCAAGACAACCCGCGACGTTCTGGAGTTTGTCAAAACGCTGGCAGACGGCGCCCACCGGGGCTGATCTGGGCTCATCTAGGCCCTCATGTCAGACGCAGAACTGCAAAGCCGCACCCCAGATTCGGCTTTGGGGGTGCGGTTTGTTGCGTCTGCGCGGTCTTGTGAACAGTATTGCAACCCCGCCCCTGAATTGGTAAGGAATCCTTACCAGGTAATAGCGAGGACTGATCCGTGCCGGTAATCACAAATATTCAGGACCTGAAACGCATCTATGAGCGGCGTGTGCCGCGGATGTTTTTTGATTATGCCGAAAGCGGCAGCTGGACCGAGCAGACCTTTCGCGAAAACACCTCTGATTTTGAACAAATCCGACTGCGCCAGCGCGTCGCGGTCGACATGTCAGGGCGCAGCACCCGTGGCCAGATGATTGGCGAAGAGGTCACCATGCCGGTGGCTTTGGCGCCGGTTGGTCTGACCGGCATGCAACATGCCGACGGCGAAATCAAAGCAGCCCGTGCGGCAGAGGAATTCGGCGTGCCTTATACGCTGTCGACCATGTCGATCAACTCGATCGAGGATGTCGCCGAGGCCACCACCAAACCCTTTTGGTTTCAGCTCTATACCATGAATGACGCGGACTATGTCCGCCGCCTGATTCAGCGCGCCAAGGATGCCAAATGCTCGGCTCTGGTGATCACGCTGGATCTGCAAATTCTGGGCCAACGCCACAAGGATCTGAAAAACGGCCTGTCCGCCCCGCCAAAGCTGACGCCAAAAACCATTGCCAATCTGATGACAAAATGGACCTGGGGTCTGCAGATGCTGGGCGCCAAACGGCGTGAATTTGGCAATATCGTCGGTCATGTCGAGGGCATCTCGGACGCATCCTCCCTGGGGGCCTGGACCTCGGAGCAGTTTGATCTGTCGCTGGACTGGGGCAAGATCGCCAAGCTGAAAGAGATGTGGGACGGCAAGGTGATCCTGAAGGGCATCCTCGACGCGGAAGACGCCAAGATGGCCGTAAAGGTCGGCGCGGATGCTATCATTGTGTCAAATCACGGCGGCCGTCAGCTGGACGGTGCGCTCAGCTCGATCCGGATGCTGCCACAGATTCTGGATGCCGTCGGCGGCGAGGTCGAGGTCATCCTCGACAGCGGCATTCGTTCTGGTCAGGACGTCCTGAAAGCGCTGGCCATGGGCGCATCCGGCACCATGATTGGACGCGCCTATATCTACGGGCTTGGCGCTATGGGACAACAGGGCGTGACCACTGCACTGGAGGTTATCCACAAGGAGCTGGACACCACCATGGCGCTGTGCGGCGAGCGCAACCTTGGAGATCTGGGACGACACAATCTGCTGATCCCCAAGGGTTTTGAAGGCAACTGGCAGGACTGATCAAGCTATCGTCCTCTAAAATATCCGGTCCTGAAACCAAATCAGGGCCGGATAGGCACAGAGCCAGATCCAGAAAAACCTGTTGAGGCCAAAAAAGCAGGCGTTGGAGAAATGAAATCCAGCAGCACAGAGCAGCGCCAGTTTCAACGCGACCGGGTGCAAAAGCGACAGCGGAAACAGCAGCTCAAACAGCATCACAGTCCAGCCCATCAAAAACAGCACGCGCGGATGGTCAGCCCAGCCCCGCAGGCCCTCGCTGACGGGATAGGCGGAAAACCGGAAGACATCGCGCAGCGCCTCGCCCCTTTGCCATTCCGGATTGATCACCTTGATCCAGCCCGAGACAAAATAGGACAGCACCAGCTGCACCGCCAGATAGGAGAGCGCCATCTCCTGCCAGAACGGCGTCGGGGAGAGATGCGCCAGACTGAGACAGGAGAGGATCAGCATGGTCATCTTGTCACTGCCGCCATTATACGGCCCCTGATAGCGCCAGAGCATCGCGAGGCTAATCACCCACAGCCCCCAAACCGGCCAGGCGCCGCCAATCCCCAGCCCCATAACCAGACAGAGCAGCAGTCGCGCTCCAAAGATCGCGCGGTCACCGCGCAGCAGATGCTCAAGGCTTTGCTGCGCAATTGCAAAGGCAAGCAAAAGCTGCATCCAGCCCATCGCCTGCCCCACCGTAAATCCCTCCGTTAAACCCGCAGTAAACCCAGCCGTAAGCCCCTGCTCCAAAACCGTGCCCCCGTTCATGCCGCTTCCTCCTGCAGGCTGGCGAGCGGCACCGGGGTACTTTCATATTCCACCAGCTTCACAATCCGCGCCCCCTCGCGCGAGACAAAAACCAGCCGGATCTGCAGCAGTTGCGGCCCATGGGGCAAAAGCCGCGCCACGCGCGTGTTGATTTCATCCAGACTGTGCTGGCTTGGTGCCTCGATCAGCCGTTCAGCGCAGCTGACCAGATACAATTGCTCGTTCCAATCCGGATTCCACAGCATCCGCCGCAGCATTTGAGCAAAGCTGAGATGCGCTGGCCGGGGGCGATCCTCATGCCAGTCACCTGTCTGCTCCGCCTCAATCAGGCGGTATTCAATCCGCGGCGACGGCGCCACGGTCTGGAAAAACCGCCAGGAGGGAATCACTGTTGGCAAAAAGAGGGACATCAGGCGCAGCACGGTGGAGCCTCGGCTAAAAACGGGTTGTCGGCAGCATAAAACCTCGACTTTAACAGAGGGTTCCCAGGCGATAATCGCCTCAGTGAGCCGTGAAAGCGATCTGTACTTTTCAAAGCCAACATTCTGGTGTAAGCGCAGGCCTTCACGTGGGGTGACAGCCTTGGAGGCACCCCGCATAGATATATTGGAGAATTCAAATGGCAAAAGAGATTCCTGATCTCGTCGCCGAGGAACGTGTGGGGACGGGCAAGGGCGCCGCTCGCGCAGCACGTCGTGCTGGTATGGTTCCTGGTGTTGTTTACGGTGGTGATACTGATCCACTTTCAATCCAGATCCCTTTCAACGTTCTGTTGAAAAAGCTGAAAGCCGGCAAATTCAAGTCCACTCTGTGGAACCTGAAAGTTGAAGGCCAGGAAGATGTGCGCGTGATCTGCCGCGACGTTCAGCGTGACGTTGTCAAAGATCTGCCAACCCACCTGGACCTGATGCGCCTGCGCCGGACTTCGGAAATCAACCTGTTCATCCCGGTTGAATTCATCAACGAAGACATCTGCCCCGGCGTCAAAAAAGGCGGCATGCTCGCTGTTGTACGTCCCGAAGTCGAACTGGTTGTCATCGCAGGTGAGATCCCTGAGAAGCTGACCGTTGACCTGGCAAACAGCGCTATTGGCGATGTGATCACCATCTCGTCGATCGAGCTGCCCAGCGGTGCACGCCCAACCATCGACCGTGACTTCGTTGTGGCAAACATTGCCGCTCCTGGTGGCATCTCTGCTGCTGACGAAGACGAAGATGTCGCAGCTGAAGAAGCCGCAGCTGAAGAGTAATTTCACCCCCCCTTATTGGGGAGTGATGAAACGGGGTCCTTCGGGGCCCCGTTTTTTTGTGCCCTTCGGCTGCGCAAATGCACAAAAACTGGGGAAAAAACGGCAAAAAATCTAAAGAGAATGTTACCGCCTGCAAACCTCTCCTTTGCAATTGATCGGGCAAACTCTACCTACTACCGTGGTGGGGAGTGGATGTGAGATGATGGATCAATTAGAGCAGGAAGAGGCAGCGCTGCGCAGGCGACTGCTTTTTAGAATGTTGCGGGGGTTCAATTTTGATGCCCCCCGGTTTGGCCATGAGACCATATCGGACCCCATTCCACGCCATCTGGTGGAACGTGACTCCGCCAACGCCCTGCGCAAAGAGCTTTCCAGGCGCATGTCCGCGCAGTAGCCTCTGCGGTCCTGAAGCATGTGCTGACGCACCTGTCGCGCGCAGTATCTGTTTCGTTTCAGTGCCCTCCCCTTTGGGAGGTCTCATAGGGACATCGCCTGCGCCCCCTATGATCCTCCTTTCGTCACAGTTGGATCATACAGCGGGGCCACACAGTTGGATCATACAGTGCGTCTGCAGGAGATCTGCGCCACTGGATATTTGCGACAAAACAGGTCATGAAGCATTCCAGACAGGCCAACACTGGCAACATGCCCAGGTGGTCGCCGCCAGATTTTTGAGACGAGACAGGCTATGAAACTCTTTGTTGGGCTCGGCAACCCCGGTGCCAAATATGCGCAGAACCGCCACAATATCGGCTTCATGGCCCTTGATGAGATCGCCTCCACGCATGGTTTCTCGCCGTGGAAGGCCAAATATCAGGCGATGATCTGTGAAGGAACATTGGGCGGCATCAAGGTGCTCTTGCTGAAACCTCAGACCTTCATGAACCTGTCCGGCCAGGCCGTTGGCGAAGCGATGCGGTTTTACAAGCTCAGCAGCGCTGATGTGACCGTGCTGCATGACGAGTTGGATCTGGCGCCCGGAAAATGTCGGGTCAAACAGGGCGGAGGCCATGCCGGCCACAACGGGCTCCGCTCACTCCACGCCCATATCGGCCCCGACTACGCACGGGTGCGACTGGGGATCGGCCATCCCGGCCATAAGGACGCCGTTGCAGGCTACGTCTTGCGCGATTTCCCAAAGGCGGATCAAGGCTGGCTGGACGATCTGATCCGGGGCATCTCTGACGGCGCTGCGGCCCTGGCCGCAGGGGACGGCGGCAAGTTCATGAATGCAGTCTCCCTCAGGACCGCCCCACCGCGCAGCTCGACCGGAACCAAATCACAGGGTCAAAAACCTCCGGCAAAAAAACAGACTGCTGCAACGCCCCCCTCACGTCAGTCTGCTGCTCAAAGCGTGCCATCGACGCATGCGCAACAGCCCGCTGCCGCCGCGCGCCAAAACAGCACCCCGGACCAAAAGCCCGAGCCCGAAGAGCGCTCTGCTCTGGAAAAACTACTGAACAAATTCAAATAGCCAGACGCTGGCGGCTGCATCCAGATAAGCACCCCAGTGACAGCCCGTAGACCTGCAGTCATATCAACTGCTTGAAAGGATCGCCCCGGCATTGTTGTCAAACTGCACACCATAGGTGCGGGCCTGGACAGGACCCGGACAAAATGTTCCAAAAGACTGCACGAGTATTGTAGAGTGGACCGCATGAAACAGGACACCAGCATAAATGTTTTGGGTGGGCCGCTTGAGCCTTGCTCGATGGTCCCCCTCACCGGTTATTTCCGCGATGGACATTGCAACACCTGCGCTGAGGACCACGGCAGTCATACGGTATGTGCGGTGATGACAGCAGAGTTCCTGGCCTATTCCAAATATGTGGGAAACGATCTCTCAACACCGCGGCCAGAATACGGCTTTGCCGGCTTAAAAACAGGTGACACCTGGTGCCTTTGCGCCAGTCGCTTTCTGCAGGCCGCCGACGAAGGCTGCGCCCCGCTGGTCTCCCTCGCCGCGACCCATTTTCGGGCTCTCGAAATCGTACCAATGCCGCTGCTGCAAAGCCATGACGTCAGACTGAATGGCCGGCGCGACTAAGGTTTTGCCGGGATAATGCCAGCACCTATGGTCTGCGCGATTGACCCTCGACCAGTTTTGCAGCTATGCCACCTCAGTAGCCAGCTTCTGCGGTCCCTCGGCCGCCAACGCCAGCCTCTGTATCCAAACAAAGGAGACCGGCATGAGCTTTATCGCTATGAACCGTTTTAAGATTCGCCCCGGACGTGAAGCCGACTTTGAACAGATCTGGAAATCCCGCGAATCTCACCTGAGCGAGCTTAAGGGCTTTCGCGAATTCCGCCTGCTAAAAGGCCCCGCGAGCGAAGACTCCTGCCTCTATTCCAGCCATGTCGTCTGGGACAGCCGCGAGGATTTTGAAGCCTGGACCAAATCCGAGCAGTTCAGGGCTTCGCACCGCAATGCCGGCAAAAGCGAAGGCGAAAGCCCGATCATGGGGCATCCCAGCTTTGAAGGTTTTGAAACCGTCATACACGAAAGCTGATCTGGCACGAAAGCTGTCTTGAAATTGTATTGGCCGACCTGAATTTCTTCAGATCGGCCAATTGCTTTAACCCTTAGCCGGTTCACCGGGAGTCACGGCACCGGATGACGGGACTGTACGACACGGCCGCGAGAATTAATCCTCGAAGCTGCGACCTTCTTCGGTGTCAGACATATCAAAGCCGAGGTGCTTGGCCACGGTAAAGACATCCTTGTCGCCACGGCCGCACATATTCATCACAATGATATGGTCGCTCGGCAGTTCGGGCGCGATCTTCATCACATGCGCCAGCGCATGGCTGGGCTCCAGCGCCGGGATGATGCCTTCCATCGCACAGGACAGCTGGAACGCCTCTAGGGCTTCTTTGTCGGTGATCGACACATATTGCGCGCGCCCCGTGTCATGTAGCCAGGAGTGCTCAGGGCCGATGCCGGGATAGTCGAGCCCGGCAGAGATCGAGAACCCCTCCTGGATCTGGCCATCATCGTCCTGCAACAGGTAGGTCCGGTTGCCGTGCAGCACGCCGGGGCGGCCACCGGTCAGCGAAGCACAGTGCTGCATGCGGTCGTCAACGCCTTTGCCGCCGGCCTCAACCCCGATGATGTTGACGGATTTGTCGTCCAGGAAAGGATGGAACAGGCCAATCGCGTTAGAGCCGCCGCCGATGGCCGCGATCAGAGTGTCAGGCAGACGGCCTTCGCCTTCCTGCTCTGCCAGCTGCCAGCGGACTTCTTTGCCGATGATCGACTGAAAATCACGCACCAATGCCGGATAGGGGTGCGGTCCCGCAGCGGTGCCGATGCAGTAAAACGTGTCTTTGACGTTGGTCACCCAGTCCCGCAGCGCGTCATTCATCGCATCCTTCAGGGTGCCACGCCCCGAGGTGACAGGGATCACTTCGGCGCCCAAAAGGCGCATGCGGAACACGTTGGGCGCCTGACGTTTCACATCATGCGCGCCCATGTAGACGACGCATTTCAGGCCGAATTTGGCACAGACAGTGGCCGTCGCCACACCGTGCTGTCCGGCTCCGGTTTCAGCGATAATCCGTGTCTTGCCCATGCGGCGCGCCAGCAGGATCTGACCCAGAACATTGTTGATCTTATGGGCGCCAGTATGGTTGAGCTCGTCGCGCTTCATGTAGACCTTGGCACCGCCCAGATGGGTGCTCAGACGCTCAGCATGATAGAGCGGGCTGGGGCGACCCACATAGTGTTTCCACAGGTCATCCATCTGCGCCCAAAAGGTCGGGTCATCTTTGGCCCGGTCGTATTCCTCTTCCAGGCTCAGGATCAAAGGCATCAGGGTTTCCGAGACAAACCGGCCTCCAAAGATACCAAAGCGACCCTTTTCGTCGGGTCCGTTCATAAAGCTGTTGAAAAGATCGTTGGCCATGGTTCTTCCCTTTGTGCAGCGCTGGATATGAGTATCGCGCAGGCGCAGGCGGGTAAAGAGAGCCAGAGCAGGATTTTCGTGATGCACTGCAGGTTTCATCCCCCCTGCCCCGTCTCACACAAATAAACCCCTGCCGCGTCAATAAAACCTGCATCTGCGCTGGTCTTCTTACCGGTTTCACAATTCCGTGTCAGATTGAGGCAGCCCGTTTTAGGCAGCCCGTTTTAGGCACCCAGTGCCGCCGCCGTGAAGCGGGCGACCAGATCCGCGTCTTTCTGGCCCGGAGCGCTTTCAACACCCGAAGACACATCGACCTGACGCGCCCCTGTCATGCGAATGGCCTCAGCCACATTGTCAGGGGTCAACCCACCCGCCAGCATCCAGGGACATTGCCAGTATTTGCGCCCCGCCAGCAGCCGCCAGTCAAAGGCAAGCCCATTGCCGCCAGGCAGATCCGCGCCCTTTAGCGGCTTGGCGTCGATCAAAAGCTGATCCGCGATCTGCGCATAAAGATCGATCTGTGCCAGATCCTCGGCGTCAGCCACGCCAATCGCCTTCATCACCGGCAGCCCATATCGCGCCTTGACCGCCGCCACCCGCTCGGGGCTTTCGCTGCCATGCAGCTGCAACATATCCAGCGGCACGGCAGAGGTCAGCGCATCCAGCATGGCGTCATCTGCGTTGACGGTCAGCGCCACCTTGCACAGGCCCACAGGCACCTCCAGCGCAAGCTCAGCAGCCTGTTGAACAGAGACATTGCGCGGGGACTTTGGGAAAAAGACAAAGCCCACATAGGCAGCTCCGGATTCGGCAGCCGCCCGTACGTCCTGCGGGCTTTTGAGCCCACAGATTTTCACCCGGATTGCACTCATCGCGGCGCTCAGTTGTGCTCGTCCAGAAGGGCCAGAACGTCATCTTTGCCCTTGTGTTTTTGCTGCTTCAGCTTCTGTACTTCACGAGACAGCTTTTTGACTTCGCGAGTCTGAGTGCCCGCAGCACGGCGATGCTTGTGCTCCCGTAACCACTCCCAGATAAAGCCGATCACCAACCCGGCGCCAAGGCCACCGATAACCACCACAAACAGCGGCAGCGAGATCGCAGGGTTTATCCCCATGAGCTCTTCTAAAACCGAAGGCAGCAGTTTCAGCTCAACAATGGCACGGTTTGCCAGGCAAACCGAGACCAACACAATTCCCAGAGATCCCAGGATAGCGTAGCGAATATAGCGCATTTAGGCCTTTCCGTTCAGGCGGTCCCTCAAGAGCTTACCGGTCTTGAAGAACGGAACATGTTTTTCTTCTACCTGGACCGTTTCACCCGTGCGTGGATTGCGGCCAACCCGCGAATCCCGTTGCTTGACCGAGAAAGCGCCAAAACCGCGCAATTCGACCCGATCACCCCGGGACATTGCATCAGTCACTTCCTCGAATACCGTGTTCACGATCCTTTCGACATCCCGCTGATACAGGTGCGGGTTTTCGTCTGCAATCTTCTGAATCAATTCAGAACGGATCATACTTCCTGCCCTCCCAAAACTACGCAAGCCTTTGCCGGCTAACAACAACTATAGGTACAAATGCGCGCTCTAGGAACTAAAACAGACGAGAGCTTGCGGCTATTTGCCCCGCAAATCCCGTCAAACGCGCACAAATTCTGATATTTCGCCGCGTCACAGTACCGTGACGTCATTTTTCCACTCTGCAGGCGGTGCTGCGTAGCGGGATTAGAAGTAGTTGATTCGCAACTGAATATCAGTGCGAAAACTGAGCGTGCCGCAGTCAGGGCCCAACGGTGCCTCTCTAAAATCTCAGATCAAATCCGAATATATCCACTGCGTTGCTGGCATCGAACGCTCCGGTGGAAAACCGCCCAAAAAGAAACGGCCCCACCAAAATGGCAGGGCCGCTCCAAAGCTCTAGCACCTAAATGCTGCTCGAAAATCAGTCGTTGTTCAGAGCTGCGCCCAGGATATCGCCCAGCGATGCGCCGGAATCCGAGGAACCATACTGCTCAACAGCTTCTTTTTCTTCTGCAATCTCGCGGGCTTTGATCGACAGACCCAAACGACGGGTCTTGCTGTCGACATTGGTGACGCGAACGTCGACCTTGTCGCCAACCGAGAAACGCTCAGGGCGCTGCTCTGCACGATCACGGCTGAGGTCGGAACGACGGATGAAGCTCTTCATGCCTTCGTATTCGACTTCGATGCCGCCTTCTTCGATGGCAGTGACGTTAACGGTGACGATAGAGCCACGCTTCACGCCGCCAACAGCTTCTGCGAACTTGTCGCCGCCCAGGGCTTTGATCGAGAGAGAGATACGCTCTTTTTCAACATCCACTTCGGAGACAACGGCCGAAACCATGTCGCCTTTGCGGTAGTTCTGGATCGCATCTTCGCCGCGCTCGTCCCAGGACAGATCGGACAGGTGAACCATGCCGTCGATGTCGCCGTCGAGACCAATGAACAGACCGAATTCGGTGATGTTCTTGACTTCGCCTTCGACTTCGGTGCCCTCGGGGTTGCTTTCCGAGAAGACTTCCCATGGGTTACGCATGGTCTGCTTGAGACCAAGGGAAACGCGGCGCTTGGAGCCGTCGATTTCCAGAACCATGACGTCAACTTCCTGGCTGGTCGAAACGATCTTGCCGGGGTGGACGTTTTTCTTGGTCCAGGACATCTCAGAGACGTGGACCAGACCTTCAACACCGGGCTCCAGCTCAACAAATGCACCGTAATCGGTGATGTTGGTAACACGGCCTTTGTGGACCGAGGAGAGCGGATACTTGGCGCCAACCAGATCCCATGGGTCTTCCTGCAGCTGTTTCATGCCGAGGGAGATACGATGGGTCTCTTTGTTGATCTTGATAACCTGAACCTTGACGGTTTCGCCAATCGCCAGGATCTCGGATGGGTGGTTCACACGACGCCATGCCATATCGGTGACGTGCAGCAGGCCGTCTACGCCGCCGAGGTCAACAAAGGCACCGTATTCGGTGATGT
Source organism: Phaeobacter sp. SH40 (assembly GCA_965641885.1). Classification (GTDB taxonomy): domain Bacteria; phylum Pseudomonadota; class Alphaproteobacteria; order Rhodobacterales; family Rhodobacteraceae; genus Pseudophaeobacter. Next base: position 3,731,936 of record OZ282574.1, read on the forward strand.
TCTTGACCACACCGTCAACCGAATCGCCTTCGGTGAGCTTGCCGATAACTTCGGCGCGCTGCTCGGCGCGGGATTCTTCGAGGATCGCACGACGGGAGACAACGATGTTGCCACGACGACGGTCCATCTTCAGGATCTGGAACGGCTGCTTCAGACCCATCAGCGGGCCTGCATCACGCACGGGGCGGACGTCAACCTGGCTGCCGGGCAGGAAGGCAACTGCGCCACCCAGATCGACGGTAAAGCCACCTTTGACACGACCAAAGATCGCACCTTCGACGCGCTCGTCGTCGGCATAGGCTTTTTCCAGACGGTCCCAGGCTTCTTCGCGGCGTGCCATCTCACGGGAGATAACAGCTTCGCCACGCGCGTTCTCAGCGGAACGCAGGAAGACTTCGACTTCGTCGCCGACTGCGATCTCGGGAGCTTCGCCAGGGTTGGCAAATTCTTTCAGGTCAACGCGGCCTTCCATTTTGTAGCCGACGTCGATCAGGGCCTGGCCCGCTTCAATTGCGATAACCTTGCCTTTAACAACGGAACCCTCGTTTGGGGTGTCCATTTCGAAGCTTTCATTCAGGAGGGCTTCGAAATCCTCCATAGATACGTTTTGAGCCATGAGGTCTCAGATGTCCTTTACATTGGTTTTCTGGCCGGGTGGTTGTCTCCACCGGTCTTGCGGTTGGTCACAGGTTTTGTGCAAAACTAAAGAGGGTCGGATAGTCCGACCCTGCTCGAATCTCTTTTATTCTGCGGTGTTTTCACCTTGTAGACGCTGCGGGCTATAGCCTTTTGCCCCCCGGCGCGCAAGGAAAAACCATATTTTATTGCCCTTTCACGAAGCACTTTGACCCGCCTCTCAGCGCCGCGCAAAGACAAGGCCACCAGTTAAGTCCCGGTGGCCTTGTGTAATCTCTGCAGGCCTCGCCTTACTTAGTCGATATTGGTCACAAATGTGCCCAATGGCTTGCGCACCTTCTTGAGGTTCACCAGCCAGTCACCGGTCTCGTCGCGGTAGCCAAGCGGCAGCAACAGAACCGAGCGCAGACCCTTTGCTTTCAGACCCAAAATCTCATCGACCTGTGCTGGGTCAAAGCCTTCCATCGGGGTGCTGTCCACACCCAGCTCTGCTGCGGCCGCCAAAGCAAAGCCAAGGCCGATATAGGCCTGGCGCGCAGCATGGGCGTAGTTTTCTTCATCGCTGCGCGGCAAATACATGGCCTTCAGGCGGTCATAGTAGCCCTGCAGCATGTCGCTTCTGCCACCGCGTTCTTCGGCCATTTGATCGACAACGGCGTCAATGCGCGCTTCGCTATAGTCGTCCCAGGCGGCAAAAACCAACAGGTGCGAGCCATCCGTGATCTGGGCCTGATCCCAGGCAACCGGACGAATGGCGGCCCGCACATCGGCGTTGCGGATCACCAACAGCTCATAGGGCTGCAAGCCGCTGGAGGTCGGAGCCAGCTGGACAGCCTCAACAATCTTGGCCACGTCCTCTTCGGGAACCGCTTTGGAAGGGTCCATCTTTTTTGTTGCGTAGCGCCAGTTCAGTTTCTCTAGAAACATAATCTTTCCCGTCATTGGAAGGTTTTCTCCTCCCTTATTTAGAACTGAACTGTTCAGTTCAATACCGCAACGCGAAGAAAAACATCTATCGCCAGAAAAATCTCGACTGACGGCCAGGACACGCACGACGGCAGGCCCGCCACACCGGGGGCCAGAACGGATTCATCGCGACAGACCAAACAAGAGCAGGCCCCGATGAGAGCAGGTCCTATGAGAAAGAAGGGATCTTTTTAGCGGCGGCGGGCGTCTATGACGCGCAGCGCGCTTGCAACCGCCTCTTCGATGGCGAGCTCACTGGTATCAATCACCACCGCATCTTCTGCGGGACGCAGGGGGGCCTCGGCCCGGTTCATGTCCCGGTCGTCGCGGATTTTCACATCAGCCAGAACCTCTTCCAGCCCGCTCGCCTGCCCCTTGGCCTGTAGCTCCAGAAAGCGGCGCTTGGCGCGGACCTCGGCGCTGGCGGTGATATAGAGCTTCACCTCAGCCTGTGGGCAGATCACCGTACCGATGTCGCGCCCATCCAACACAGCGCCCCCGGCCCGACGGGCAAAGGCGCGCTGAAAATCAACCAGTGCGGCGCGCACCTCTGCAATCACCGCCACCTTTGACGCCGCCTGCGCCGCCTCGGGGCCACGCAGGTCAGGGCGCTCAAGATCGGCAGCCGTCAGCGACAGGGCCGCATCAACGGGGGCCACGCCTTCAAGCGTCCTGGCGCCAACCGCTCGGTACAACAGGCCAGTGTCCAGATGCGCCAGCCCCAACCGTTCTGCGACCGCCTTGGAAATAGTGCCCTTGCCCGCCGCAGCAGGCCCATCGATTGCAATTGTGAAACTCGCCATCATCTTGCTTTCCATCTCTTCAAACCTGCCCGCAACAGCGCCAGAACCACCACTGTTATCACCAGACCGCTGGCAATAGATTTCACAATGGTGGCTTGGCTCGCGGCTGCAATCTGCGCCGCGCTCACCTCTCCGGCAAGCAGGGTCGTAACCAGGTTATTTTCCCAATAGTCAGCCAGCATCCCAAAAACAGCCACAGCTATCAGCAAACTTCGCACCCAGGGGCGGGTAAAGAAAGTCCGGATCGCGCCAATCAGGACAAGGGCCAAGAGCACCGGAAAGGCCAAATCCAAAAGACGCTGCGGCCCGCTATAAAGCGCCCTGCCCTGTTCAGTCAGCGCAGTCAGAAAGGCCCGTGCCTCAGCCTCTGAATAGCCAGTCGGGCGCAGATCAAAGGCAGCCAGCCCCCCGGCAGCCTGACTGATTGCCGGCAAAGTCCAAAGGACCATGCAAAGGTAGACGGCCAGCGCGGCGGCAAAACTAATCCAGTATGCCGCCCGCAATGTCATCAGCCTTTGCTCAACTTGGCGCCAAGGCCAGTCATCAGAGGTTCAAAAATCGGAAAAGACGTGGTGATCGGGGTGCCGTCATCCACTGAAACAGGATTTTGTGCGCCCATGCCCATGACCATAAAGGACATGGCAATGCGGTGATCCAGGAAACTCTCGCAGGTGCCACCACCGGAAACCCCATCCGGGCCCAGCCCCTCAACTGACCACCAGTCCTCGCCCTCGTCCACGGTGACGCCATTGGCGCGCAGCCCGCGTGCCATCGCATCAATACGATCGCTTTCCTTCACCCGCAGCTCTTTTACGCCAGCCATCATGGTCTTGCCGCTGGCAAAAGAGGCCACGACCGACAGCACAGGGTATTCGTCAATCATCGAGGCGGCCCGTTCGGGCGGCACCGCGATGCCCGTCATGTTGGGAGAGTAGCGCGCACGCAGATCGGCAACCGGCTCGCCGCCCTCTTCGCGCGGGTTCTCAAATGTCAGATCAGCGCCCATGTCCTGCAGCGTGTAAAACAGACCCGCACGGGTGGGGTTCAGGCCGATGCCCGGCACCAGCACATCAGAGCCCGGCGTGATCAGCGCAGCACAGACCGGAAAGGCCGCCGAGGAGGGATCGCGCGGTACTGCAATCACCTGTGGCTTTAGCTCAGGGCGCCCGGTGAGGGTGATCACCCGGCCCTCGTCACTGTCCTCGACAGTGATCTCAGCGCCAAAGCCCGCCAACATACGTTCGGAATGGTCGCGGGTGGCTTCTTTCTCGATCACCACGGTTTTTCCGGGCGCGTTCAGCCCTGCCAGCAGCACGGCGGATTTCACCTGCGCCGAGGGCACCGGCACCACGTAGCGCACCGGCGTCGGGTCAGCCGCGCCCACAATGGTCATGGGCAAACGGCCGCCCTTGCGGCCAACGGTTTTGGCACCAAACAGCGCCAGCGGATCGGTCACCCGCGCCATGGGACGGCCATTGAGGCTGGCATCGCCCGTGAAGGTCACGGTGATAGGTGAGGTGGCCATGGTCCCCATGATCAGCCGCACACCGGTGCCGGAATTGCCGCAGTCAATCACCTGATCCGGCTCGGCAAAGCCACCGACTCCAACGCCGTAAACCGACCAGTTGCCGCCGCCGTGGTTCACCACCTCAGCGCCAAAGGCCTGCATGGCCTTGGCCGTGTCCAACACATCATCGCCTTCCAACAGGCCCGAGATTTTGGTCTCACCCACCGCCATAGCGCCCAAAATCAGCGAGCGATGCGAGATCGACTTATCCCCCGGCACCTCGGCGACACCATTGAGCGGCGCGGCGCGGTGTGACGTCATCGGGATGGGGGTACCGTGTCCGGACATGGCGCTTCCTTTGTCTTTGTCGTGTCTGCCTAGGGTGCAGTCTTTTCTGTTTGCGCTATCGGTAACGAATTACACAGGAAGGGTCCAGCGCCGATCCCCTGCCCGCCCTTTAGCCTAGCCGAGACGGCGGAAGGTCAGATAGGTCGGGGTGCGCCCCTCGCGCAGCGCCTTTTGCTCATAGCGGGTCGAGATCCAGTCTTCCCAGGGCTCACGCCAGTCAGCAGCCTCGCTTGCCAGCCACTCAAACCCCGCCTTTGGCACCTCTTCGAGAGTTTGGCGCACATAGTCGGGAATGTCGGTGGCCACACGAAAGATCGCACCGGGCTTGAGGCAGCGCGCTAGGGGCTCCAGGTGTTCCTGCGTCACAAAGCGACGGCGGTGGTGGCGGGTCTTTGGCCAGGGATCCGGGTAGAGCAAAAACGCTTTGGCAATCGACTGAGGCGGGATCACATCCATCAGATCGCGGGCATCACCCGGGTGCACCGCGATATTGTCGCAGCCAGCCTTGCGGATCTTGCCCAGCAGCATGGCCACGCCATTGATAAAGGGCTCAGCCCCGATGATGCCGACATCCGGGTTTGCGCTGGCCTGATGCACCAGATGTTCACCGCCGCCAAATCCAACCTCAAGCCAGGTCTCACGGCCGCCAAACAGCGCCTCAAGATCCAGCGGGGCACGGTCGGGGTTTTCGTCCCAGCCCACGGCACCGGGGCTGAGATCCGCGAGATCCTCGGCGAGATAGCGGCGCTGGCTGTCCTTCAGGGTCTTGCCACTGAAACGGCCATAAAAGTTGCGCCAGGGCGCGCCGCTCACATGGGCACCTTCGGCCTGCACCGCGCCCTCAGAGCGCGACGTGTCTGATGGATCGGCAACGGGGCCTGCATCACGGGGCGTTTTATCTTCGGCCATCGGCTGGGCTCATCCTCTGTTCACGCGGGCTCAAAGCGGGGTCTTGCAACAAGGCCCGCGCCGGGTTGGCCGTCCATCTGCCGCAAGCCGGGCCTCAGGTCAAGAGAGACAGAATCCAGCGCGCCACGCCGCAGCCTTCTGCGCCTCACTCTGCCACCCGTTCCTCGCGCAACACGCCAGCCGAGATCAGTTGCGATCGCGACGGATACCACTCTTCGCTGGCAACGGCCTGCAGTGTCTCGATGGCAAACCCCGGCTCCACTCCGCGCGAGACCATATAGATCAGATGTTCGTAGATTTCGCTCTGGGTGTCACCGTAGATCCAGGAGCCGAATTCAAAGGGCGTGGCCCAGTCGTTCTCCTTGCGCTGGTCGCGATAATAGCTTTGAACCGCCTGCGGACCCCAGCTGCGGTGATGAAAGCCGATCTTGGATCCACGCGCCATCCGGCGGCGATTTCCGGCGAGAAATACATCAACGCAGGCACTCACGCATTCGCCCGCCACATGGGTATCAAGCTCATAGTCCATCACGACCCCGGCCATTTCAGTGCCTGCAAAAACACTGCCGCCACTGCTGTTGAGCTGCAGCTCCCTGATCTGCGTGTATCGCCTCAGAACCAGCTTCAGTTGCTCGGCATCCTCATCCCGGATTTCATCGCCGGTCTTTTCCGTGTCATATATCAACACAGTGCCCGCGACCTCGAATTTATCAGAGAGCGGCTCTTTGGCAAAAGCCGACGGAATAGCGAGCATAGAGGCAAGCGCACAGGCTGAAAGCAAGCGGGTCATATGGTCTGGGTCCAGTCCTTTGGCAGTGGCTATCCGCTACAATGGACCAGGACGCCCCGTCAGACCAAGAGAGAAAACCTCTCCTTCACCGCGCGCGACCGGTGCCGCTCTCCCAATAAGGGGCCGACCTGAAAAGGCGGACACAACAAAGGCGGGCACCTGGCCCGCCTTTGTTGATAGTATTATCGCCCGTATTCAAACCGGTATTCAAATCCGTATTCAAACCTGCGATCAAACAGCCTTTTTCAAAGCCTCGACCAGATCTGTGCGCTCCCAGCTGAAGCCACCATCCGCATCCGGCTCACGGCCAAAGTGACCGTAGGCGGCGGTGCGCTGATAGATCGGCTTGTTCAGGCCCAGGTGCTGGCGAATGCCGCGCGGTGTCAGATCCATCGCCTGATCAATCGCCCGTTCAATCGCCGCCGGGTCAACCTCACCCGAGTCATGGGTATCAGCATAGATCGACAGAGGCTTTGAGACACCAATCGCGTAAGACAACTGAATGGTGCAGCGTTCTGCCATGCCGGCCGCCACAACGTTCTTGGCCAGATAGCGCGCGGCATAAGCCGCCGAGCGGTCTACCTTGGTCGGGTCTTTGCCCGAAAAAGCACCACCGCCATGGGGCGCGGCACCACCATAGGTATCAACGATAATTTTGCGCCCCGTGAGGCCCGCATCGCCATCGGGGCCACCGATGACAAATTTACCCGTTGGGTTCACATGCCAGACGGTTTCGTCTGTCAGCCAGCCTTCGGGCAGCACCTCATGGAAATAGGGCGCCACGATGTCCCGGATATCACTGGAGGTGAGGCTTTCGTCCAAATGCTGGGTCGACAGCACCAGCGAGCTGACGCGCACCGGCTTGCCGTTCTCATAGACAACAGACAACTGCGATTTGGCGTCGGGACCCAGCGCAGGCTCGGTGCCATTTTTGCGCACCTCGGCGAGGCGGCGCAGCACTGCGTGGCTGTACTGGATCGGCGCCGGCATCAGTTGCGGCGTCTCGGTGGTGGCATAGCCGAACATGATGCCCTGATCACCGGCCCCTTCGTCCTTGTCACCGGAGGCATCAACCCCCTGGGCAATATGTGCGGACTGTTCGTGCAACAGGTTTGTCACTTCCACGGTTTCGTGGTGGAATTTCTCCTGCTCATAGCCGATGTCTTTGATACAGGCGCGGGTGATCGCATCGATCCGCCCCATATAGTCGTGCAGCTTATCCTGATCGGAGAGGCCAACCTCGCCGCCAATCACAACGCGATTGGTGGTGGCAAAGGTTTCAGCGGCAACGCGCGCTTCGGGTTCTTCCGCCAAAAAGGCGTCCAGAACAGCATCGGAGATCTGGTCACAGACCTTATCCGGGTGGCCTTCGGAAACGGATTCCGAGGTAAAGGTATAGTTCTTGCGGGACATGAAAACGCTCCATTGAGTTCACCTCGTCACGCCAGGAAGCCGTTGTGAGAGGAATAAAACTGATTTACGCGGGGTTGCACTAGAGGTCAATCAATAGTCAGCAGACGTTAACCAACTATGAGCGCAGCACCGGTCTTTGCGCCAATTTGGCCCCAAACAGCGCCAAAATCAAGGTGAGCAGAAAAACAGGCCAGTCGCCCGTGCGACTATAGAGCGTTGCAGGCAGCGGTTTTGGCAAAACCGCATCGACGGCTCCGGCCTGCCCGAGGGGGATGCTCTCGCGCAGGCGGCCATAGGGGTCGATCATCGCGGTGATCCCTGTATTGGCGGCGCGCAGCATCGGCAAACCCTGCTCGGCCGCGCGCATCCTGGCCTGCACCAGATGCTGATAGGGCCCGGAACGGGTGCCGAACCAGGCATCATTGGTGATCTGGACCAGCATATCGGGCCGCACCGGCACAGCGTTCACATCCTGGGCAAACACCGCCTCGTAGCAGATCAGCGGCATCGCAAGCCCAATGCCAAGATCCATCAAGGCCGGGCCGGACCCAGCAGAATACCCTGCCCCCGACTGCGCCGCAAAGCCGTAAATGCCAAACCGGGCCATCAGATCCCCAAAGGGGACGTATTCTCCAAACGGCACCAGATGCGTTTTGTCGTAGGTCTGGCTCACGTCACCCGCCGCATCCAGCAGGATTGCAGAATTATAGTACCGCTCCTCCTCGCGCCGCTGGATACCCAGCAACAAGGGCACAGGGCCTATGCGGCTGCGGATCGCAGACAGGGTGTCCTCGGCGTTGTTCAGCAATTGCGGCACTGTGGTCTCGGGCCAGATGATCAGATCCGGGGCTGGCTGGTGCGGGGCTGGCTGGTCTGGGCTCGCGGGCGTTTCGCTCAACTCAATAGCCCGGCGGACAAAATCCCATCGCCGCTCCGCCAGCCATTTTTCCGCCTGCGGCGCATTCGGTTGCACTAGGCGTACCCGCGTGTCGGTCATTTCCAGCGCAGGCAGAGGCGACAGAGCATAGCCCCCAAGCGCCACCAAAAGCAACGGCGCGATCGCCAGAAGCGGGCGGCGGCGCACCAGAGCCAGCGGCAACAGGACCACAAGCGTCAGCAAGGACAGGCCCTGCGCGCCAACCAAGGGCAGCAGCTGGGCTGCGGGGGTCTCAATCCAAAACTGGCCAAACCCCGCCCAGGGGAAACCGGTCAACAGATAGGCGCGGCCAAATTCAGCCAGCGACCAAAACGCTATCAGGAGGAGAAGGCGCGGCCCTCCCCGGCTCCAGCGCGCTGCCAGGCCAAAGGCCAGGCCCCAAAACAGCGCCAGACCTGCGGCGAGGAAAACCAGCGCAAAGGGTGCCATCCAGGCATAGCGCGCCGCATCAATCTGAAAGGGTTCAACGATCCAGGACAGGCCAAAACTGAAATAACCAAGCCCAATCAGCCAGCCGATCACCGCGGCCTGCAAAGCCGAGCGGGCCCAAAGGGCAATCATGCCAATGCCGCCAACGGCCACAGGCAGGCTCAGCAGGATATGCATCGGCGCAAGAGACACCGACAGCAGGGCGCCAAGCCCAAAGGAAGACAGGGTCGCCACCCAGTTTGCGCGACGCCCCGCCGCCCTGACGAGCCTGGCCCCGAGGGCCCTCGTCACGCGGCAGCGTCCGGCAGCATCACCCGCAGGCGTTTGATGCGACGGGGATCAGCATCCATGACCTCAAATTCGGGCCCATCGGGATGCACAATAACCTCGCCCCGCGCCGGAACCCGACCCGAAAGCATAAAAACCAGACCTCCAAGAGAATCGATTTCTTCCGCATCCACATCCTCATGGCCAGTGAGCGAGCAACCGATCTCGGCCTCAAACTCCGCTAAAGGGGTGCGGGCCAGCGCAATATAGCAGCCGGGCTTTTCCAGATACCAGGTCTGGTCCTCACCGGGATCATGTTCGTCCTCGATCTCACCAATCACCTGTTCAATCAGATCTTCGATGGTCACAAGCCCGTCCACACCGCCGTATTCGTCGATTACCAGCGCCATATGGCGGCGTTCAGCCTGCATCTTTGCGAGCAACACCCCAATCGGCATCGAGGGCGGCACAAACAGCAAAGGCCGCAGCATCTTTGCCAGATCAAAGGGCTTGCCGCCGCCATTGAACCCGTGGGTGAGGGCAAAATCCTTTAGATGAGCAAAGCCAAGCGGCGTGTCCAGGGTGCCTTCATAGACCGGAATTCGGGTATAGCCGCTGTCGCGAAACACCTGCACCAGATCGTCGCGCTCAATGGAAACAGGCACCGAGAGGATTTCTGCAGAGGGGATAGCGACATCCTCGACCCGCATCCGGCGCAGGTTGATCATACCATGAGACTGGATCTCCGGTTTTTGCTCCCGCACGACCACCAGCTCCTGCTTGGGGGCATCTGGCGTAAAAGAGCCAAAAATCCGTTCCCAGAAACCTGGTTGTTCCGCAGCACGGGCTTCTGCCTCAATGCTGGTGGTGTTCTGCAGCGCGCCATGCGCCGCGTTAGAACTGCCTTCTATATCGCCCATTTGTCCTATCCAAAATGCCTCTCAGAGGCTGCCATTGATTGTATATGGGTTATCTAGACCCATATTGCCAAGTATCTCGACCTCCAAGGCCTCCATCACTGTGGCGTCAAGGTCGCGAATGTGATCATAGCCCAAAAGATGCAACACTCCGTGAACAACCAGATGACGTAAATGATCCGAAAGCGGCTTATTTGCGTCATTCGCTTCGCGCGCGCAGGTGTCATAGGCAATCGCGATATCTCCCAGCGGGATCTCGCCGGTAAAATCCGCCTCCGGCAGCTGCGGCTGGCCTCCGGGTTCAGCGGCGGCCAGATCCTCGGCCGGCCAGCTCAGCACATTGGTGGCAACAGGTTTGCCGCGAAACTCTGCGTTGAGAACGGCAATGCGCGCGTCATCACAGGCGAGCAATGCAATCTCGCAGTCTTCGCCTTCAAGATCGAAATGCGACAGGGTCGCATCAGTCGCCTGCTGCGCCAGGGCTTCCAGCCCCGCGTCCTGCCAGCGATTGTCCTCAAATGTGATATCCAGCGCCATGACCTGCCTTCGCCCTCAATGCCGAGCCCCCCATTGCGGCCCCGTCCAAACCAGCCTGCCTTAGGCTGGTGGTGTCTCGGCGTCATAGGCCTCGATGATGGCCGCCACAAGTGGGTGCCGCACAACATCGCGGGCCGTAAAGTAGTTGAAGCTGATTTTCGAGATGGGCGCCAGCAGCCGCTCGGCATCCGCCAGACCCGAGGTGACCCCACGCGGCAGGTCTACCTGGGTGCGGTCACCGGTGATCACCATGCGTGAGCCTTCGCCCAGCCGGGTCAAAAACATCTTCATCTGCATCGAGGTGGCATTTTGCGCCTCATCCAGCACCACAAAGGCATTCGACAGCGTCCGTCCGCGCATAAAGGCCAGCGGCGCGATTTCGATCTGTTTCTCTTCCAGCAGCTTGGCCAGCTGCTTACCCGGCAGAAAATCATTCAGGGCGTCATAAAGCGGCTGCATGAAGGGGTCGACCTTGTCCTTCATATCCCCGGGGAGGTAGCCGAGCTTTTCGCCAGCCTCAACAGCCGGGCGTGACAGGATGATCTTGTCGACCTGTCCCGTGATAAAAAGGTTCACTCCAACGGCCACCGCCAGATAGGTCTTGCCCGTACCGGCGGGTCCAATCCCAAAGGCCAGCTCATGCTCAAACAGCGAGCGCACATAGGCCTTTTGTGCATCGGTGCGTGGCTCGACCAGTTTTTTGCGGGTCTTGATTTCGACATGGCCCCCCTTGAACATCTCAAGCTGGTCATCGGCGCCCGCATCCGGCGCCTGCCCCATGCGCAGCTCGCGGTCGACATCGCTGCGATCGACACTGCGCCCCGTCTCTAGCCTGTCATAGAGTGCGATGAGAACTTCAGAGGCCTGCTCACGCTTTGCCTCCTCCCCCAGAACCGAAAGCTGATTGCCCCGGCGAATAATCTGGACGCCAATTTTCTGTTCTATTTCCGCAAGGTTGCGATCATATTCTCCGCAAAGATCGATCAACAAGCGGTTGTCAGGGAATTCAAGCAGCACATCATGCGCGCTGTCACTGTTTGTCGGCTCGATCCGGGCACCTGTGGCCAATGGTGGCTCCTGTTTTTGGTGTTTCTCCCTCCAGTCTGCCCCCGCCGTAGAGCAGGTGCAAGCACGCCGGGCGCAAATTTCGGAGAATGGCGAAAAAAGGCGCACCACAACAAAAATGGCCGCCCTGAAAAAGGACGGCCATTTTGAGATAGAACTGCAGCAGACCCCTAGAGGGAATCTGGGAAGCTCGACCCTGCTTTGAAGGGGCCCGTTGCGACATTGCGCGGCAGCGGGCTGTTACAGACCGGCTTACCATCCGGGGTGCGGCGAAGATCGGCGTAGCCCTCAAGGCCATCATCGATAATCCAGTGCTCGCAGCCCTGGGGGTCAACCCAGATACCTGCTGTCATGCGCGACAGGTCAGAATTGGAAGAGTCACCAATGTGTTGATCTCGGGTTTTATCGGCGGTTGGTCCGCAGGCCGTCACAGTTGCCAGAGCAAGGGACAGGGCTGTTGCTTTGAAAAAATGCATCTTGATGTCCTTCTTTAGCGCAGGCAGTAGATTTCGACACGACGGTTCTGCGCCATGTTTGACGCGCTGGTGTTGGGCACGCGTGGATCCCGCTCACCATAGGCGCGAATATCAGCAATGCGCGCGCCAACCGATTTGGCGACACCTGCAACCGCATTGGCCCGACGCTGAGACAAGCGGATATTGTATTCATCCGAGGCCCGGCTATCGGTATGGCCCGCAATCACAAACGACCGCACATTGCCTTTGTTCGAGTTGAAGAACTGCTGCAAGCGCGATTTGCCGACGGCATTGATATAATGCTTGTCGGTGGCAAAGAACTGATCCGTCTCCATCACACCGCACAGGGTACCACGACGGCAGACAGGTTTGCCATCTGGCGTCACATGCGGCGTCATATAGCCCTCGGCGCCATCATCCATCACCCAATGCTCACAGCCATCCGGGTCGACCCAGATCGTTGGAATGTAGCGTTCACCGACGACTGTCCGTGTCGTGCTCTGCGCCTGCACCGACGCAGCCGACAGGCCAACCGCAGCCACGGCAGCGGCAAGCAGAGTGAACATTCTTTTTGCTTTAATTGTCATCACAACCAGGTTTCCTTCACCTAAGTCCCCCCCAGGGAGCTTGCCGCTTAAAATTTCTAACACTCAGGTTATCAGCAACAATCTACACGGCATTTTCGTAAAAATACCCCCACATATGAGAGCTTTTACACCAGATTATGCGGTTTCACGCGACACTCATATAATATTAACTCAATTGTATCCGGCAGCGCTGCAATAATGACTCACTCTGCATCCGCATGGACAGAGCTTACGAGTTTTCCCATTGAAATCAAACTGCAAACGCCGGGCAGAGAATCACGCGTCAAAACCAGCGCCACCCCGCATAGCATGGCCCGGCATGGCACGCCGCCCGCGCCCCTCAGACCGCACGGCTTTCAGGGCTCCTGCCAAGATCAAGACCCGCGTCTATTCGATCAGCTCTCCAGCAAGGGAGTTGGTGCGCGAGCCCACAATACGGACCCGCGCCAAATCGCCGGCTGCACGGCTGCAATTGTCCACATGGACCGCGTGCAGATACTCAGATTTGCCCAGCATCTGGCCCTCAAAGCGACCGGGCCGCTCAAACAACACGCTGACTTCGCGCCCCACCATACTGTCCTGGATCTCGCGCTGCTGGCGGGTCAACAGGGCCTGCAGGCGCTGCAAACGGTCATCGGCCGCTGCTGGGTCAACCTGCGGCCGTTCCGCCGCAGGGGTCCCGGGGCGGGTGGAGTATTTGAAGGAATAGGCGGTGCCGTATTTGACCTCTTCCACCAGATCCAGAGTGGCCTGAAAGTCTTCTTCGGTCTCTTCTGGGAAGCCCACAATAAAGTCGCCGGAGATCAAAATATCAGGCCGCGCCGCACGGATCCGCTCCAGCAGGCGCAGATAGCTGTCTGCGGTATGACTGCGGTTCATCCGCTTCAGGATCTTGTCCGAGCCCGCCTGCACCGGCAGATGCAGATAGGGCATCAGCTTTTTGCAGGTGCCATGCGCCTCGATCAGATCATCCATCATGTCGTTGGGGTGGCTGGTGGTAAAGCGGATGCGTTCCAGCCCGTCCACCTTGTCCAGCTCCCAGATCAGCTGCGCCAGAGTCAGATCCCCATTGGCCCCGGCGCCGTGATAGGCATTGACGTTTTGCCCCAGCAGGGTGATTTCGCGCACGCCGCGCTCCACCAGATCGCGGGCCTCGGTGAGGATGCGGTCCGCCGGGCGCGACACCTCGGCACCCCGGGTATAGGGCACCACGCAAAAGGCGCAGAACTTGTCGCAGCCTTCCTGCACCGTCAGAAAAGCGGTGGGGCCGCGTTTTGCCTTGGGGCGGCGCTTCAGTTTCTCGAATTTGTCTTCTTCAGGAAAATCGGTGTCGATCACCTGCGCGCCACCACGCGCCTTTTGCTCCATTTCGGGCAGACGGTGATAGCTTTGCGGGCCGACCACCAAATCAACTGCCGGCTGACGGCGCATGATCTCTTTGCCCTCCGCCTGCGCCACACAGCCCGCGACGCCAATCTTGAGATCCGGCTTCGCCACCTTCAGCTGCTTCAGGCGCCCCAGTTCAGAATAGACCTTCTCGGCCGCTTTTTCGCGAATGTGGCAGGTGTTGAGCAAAATCATATCGGCATCATCCGCCGTCTTGGTCTCGACATAGCCCTCCCCGCCCAGCGCTTCGGCCATGCGTTCACTGTCATAGACATTCATCTGACAACCATAGGTCTTGATAAACAGCTTCTTCGGGGCGGTCATATCTGAGGAGCCTTCCAGCAGGGGTGGGAACAACGGCCTGCCATAAAGGCAAATCTCGCGGCTTGCAATGCAGGCGGGATTACCCGATTTTAAGCGCAAATGCCAGAACGGCAGCTGATGAGCAGAGACACAAGACCATGATGTATTCTTCGCTGGACGATTTTCTGCAACAACAAAGGGCGCTTCTGGTCAAAGGGCCGGTGGCGCTGATCTTTGTCGAGGACGATATCGAAGTCGCCACAACCCTGCGGCACCACCTGCAATCGGGCTTTCAGACTATTGTTGCCCTGATGCCGGATGCCTTTGATCTGCCACATGACATCAAGGCCAAAATCCACCGGGTGGCCTTTGACTGCAGCGCCCCCGAAACGGTCTTTCAGGCCATCAACCGGGTGATTGGCGCGGCACAGCCGGACTGCTGGCTCTATTATTGCTACAACGCCGAATTCCTGTTCTTTCCCTTTTGCGAAACCCGCTCGGTGGCAGAAATGCTGACCTTCCACGCCGAAGAGCGGCGGTCGGCCATGCTGACCTATGTGGTCGACATCTATGCGGGGGACCTGGAGAAACACCCCAATGCGGTCTCGCTTGAGACGGCCTTTCTCGACAAATCCGGCTACTACGCCCAGGCGCGCGATGACGCGGTGGCCAAGGCCCCACGCGAGCGGCAACTGGACTTTTTTGGCGGGGTACGCTGGCGCCACGAGGAACATATTCCCTGGGCCAGCCGCAAAATTGACCGGATCTCATTGTTTCAGGCCAAACGCGGCCTGAAGCTGCAAGAGGATCACACCTTCAACGATCAGGAATACAACACCTACGCCTGCCCCTGGCATCACAACCTGACAGCCGCAATCTGCTCCTTCCGCACCGCCAAGGCGCTGAAACGCAATCCGGGGTCGAAATATGCCATCGACAGCTTTCGCTGGCACAACTCGACCCCGTTTGACTGGCACTCGCGGCAATTGCTCGATCTTGGCCTGATGGAACCGGGGCAATGGTTCTGAGCGCGTTCCGCCTGCGCCTTGAGCTGCCCAGCCAGGGCTTGCCTCGTGACCCGGCCCTTTTAAGCTAAGCACTCAAAAAGGCCAGGTCGGAAACCGTAGTTTCAGCGCTGCAACAAGACCGGAAACCAGTCTTCGCGCAGGCGCTGGCCGGGCTGCATCTCGTGGCCCGGGTATGGCGGCGAGGTTGGACCGGGGCGCTCGACGTAGCGAACGTCCTCGCCCACCAGACGCAGAGAGAACGCCCGGCGGCGGCTGTCGCTGGTATTGGCGCGCGCGCCGTGCAGGGTTTTATAGTTGAAGGCCACCGCATCGCCCGGCTGCATTTCCCATTCACGAATGGTCATGCCTTCAGCGTCGGGGTCGGGCACCGCCATGTACTGGCCCTCATCAGCAAAGAAGCCATCTTGCGAGACCCAGCGGGTTGGCAGTACTTCTTTTTCCCATTTGTGCGACCCCGCGACGCAGCGCAGGGTGGCGTCTTTGACCGGGTCCAGCGGCGACCAGAAACTGACAGTCTGCGCGCCTTCGACAAAATAATAGGGCCCGTCCTGATGCCAGGGAGTGGCCATCGAGGTACCGGGCTCTTTCACCAGCACATGATCATGGAACATCTGCACCCGGTCTGACTGCATCAGGTCTGCCGCCACTTCGGCAACCGGGGAGGCTTTGATCGCCTGCTCAAAATCAGGGATGCGCGTCCAGTTACAATAGTCATCAAAAAAGCGCCCGGTCTGGCCCGGTTTTTCATTGTTTGATGCATAGGGGCCGGGGTCT
Source organism: Phaeobacter sp. SH40 (assembly GCA_965641885.1). Taxonomy (GTDB): domain Bacteria; phylum Pseudomonadota; class Alphaproteobacteria; order Rhodobacterales; family Rhodobacteraceae; genus Pseudophaeobacter. Next base: position 3,748,014 of record OZ282574.1, read on the forward strand.
GCCATGTTCTGGGCCACGCCCTGCCGCAGCTGGTCCACCTGATCTTTGAACAGCCCCTTGATGAGGACCACTCCATCGCGCTGGAACTGATCGATATGATCCTGAGTGAGAAGGGGGTGCACCATGATGGCCTCCGTCGGCAATATAGGGTTGGGTGCGCCGAACCTGCCCATATCCTGCGCTGGTTTCAAATCATAAATTTGCTGGACAGGCCGAAAGAAGTGTTCTGCCTCACGCCGCTGCACTGATGGGTTTCCCTGTAGATTTCACGGTATGAAGCACTGGGTGAAACACAGGATGAAACACTGGCGGACAGCCTCTGTGACGGATCTTGGCTCAAACGACCTCAAAAACCGATTCGCCACAGGCGGCTTCACTGGCCGCACACAGGCTTCATCACTGGCGGCCCCACAGGCCACACTGCCACGCGACTCGCATTGCGGCCTCAATCACCCGAGAGATGCCGGTCATCGTTTCAGTCAGGACAGGGCGCGCCGGGCGCGGTGCAAAAAGGCCGGGGCGCGGCGCTCAGATCTTGCGCAGGCGGATCACCACATCAACCGAAGCAATCTCCATGCCTTCGGGCGCGTCCGGCAGGCGCTGGATCACCAACTGGTCAGACGGCGCATCGGTCACCAAGCTGTTATCTTCCCAGAAATAATGCGGATGATCATGGGTATTGGTGTCAAAATAGCTTTTTGAGCCATCAACCGTGATCTCCTGCAGCACGCCCGCATCGCAAAAAGCCCGCAGCGTATTGTAGACAGTTGCCAGCGACACACTGTCCCCTTTGGTCTTGGCTGCGTCAAAAAGGCTTTCGGCTGTGACATGGCGATGCTTGCCGTCGCCGACCAAAAGCGCGGCCAGAGCAAGCCGTTGCCGCGTCGGGCGCAGCCCGGCCTCAACCAACCATTTTGTGGCCACATCTTCGCTGTTTGGCGTCATGAGCGGTTCCTGCATCGCGTTGCTATTGGCATTTATAATGCGAATGAGTTGCGATTTTCAAACGGAATTCCCAAATCCGCTTAACATCGGGGGGGGGATCCCTGTGACACATTCTCCCCGCACTGCAAGGCTCACTCCCCTTGCAGGACCCTTAAGCCGGGTGCTACACGAAGAAAAACCCATGAAACACCTCAGGCAGGAGACGCGCCAGCATGGCCGATTACCCTAGCAGCTTTGACAAAGACGACTTGCTGAAATGTGCCCGTGGAGAGCTTTTTGGGCCAGGCAATGCCCAGCTCCCGGCCCCGCCAATGCTGATGATGGACCGCATCACCGAAGTCAGCGCCGATGGCGGCGCCCACGGTAAGGGCCACATTGTGGCAGAATTCGATATCAACCCGGATCTGTGGTTCTTTGAATGCCACTTCCCCGGCAACCCGATCATGCCCGGCTGTCTGGGTCTGGATGGTCTGTGGCAGCTGACCGGGTTTAACCTGGGCTGGCGCGGCTGGCAGGGACGCGGCATGGCCGTGGGCGTCGGCGAGGTCAAACTCACCGGTATGGTGCGCCCGGAACGCAAGATGCTGACCTACAAGATTGATTTCAAAAAGGCGATCCAGACCCGCCGCCTGACCATGGGTGTCGCGGACGGCATCGTCGAAGCCGATGGCGAGATGATCTATGACGTCAAGGACATGAAGGTCGTTCTGTCCGAGGCCTGATTGGCTCAAGTTATCCAACAGACAAAAAGAGGCCTCCGGGCCTCTTTTCTTTTGCAGGATGCATGCCCGCTTTGGCCAGGAACATGACTAATTGCGCCACATCTTGGCGGCGCCATTTTGATCGTACAGAAAAAGTGCACCGGGCTCCTGTAGCATCGGGAATAAACTGAAGCCCCCAGCATAAACATTCACATATGCGCATGCAGCTATCTTGCCCCCACGCTTCCGGCTACACTGGGCCCAAATAACCAGGGAGAAGACCAATGAAACGGATAATCACTCAGGCGATGCTTGCGCTGACCCTTGCCACCGGAGCTGTCGCAGAAGGCATGACGCATCATGTGGCAATTCATGTTGACGAGAATGACGCAAAGGTCATGAACATGGCCCTGAATAACGCGGCCAACGTCAGCAAATACTATGCCTCGCAAGGCGACGACGTTGTCATAGAAATGGTCGCATACGGACCGGGACTGATCATGCTTATCCCTGACAAGTCACCCGTGGGGGATCGTATTGCGGCAATGAGCCTCGAAATTGACAACCTCTCCTTCGCCGCCTGTGGCAACACCCATCGCAAGATGTCAGAGAAAGCTGGCAAAGACATCGTGCTGATGGATGAGGCTTCGCTGGTTCCGTCTGGCGTCGTCCGCCTCATTGAGCTCCAGGAGCAGGGGTATGCATATATCAGACCCTAGGGACGAGCACGTGACAGACCGGGCTTAAGGAGGGGGCGCCGCGCCACCAATCCCTTCCCGTCGGGGAAGTGAGCCGCTGCGCCCTTTTCAACACTAGGTTTTGCCATGTGCACGAATATCCTCCTAGGCTTACGAAGCGGGCGCGCGACCGAAAGCTCCGCCGCGAACCGGTCCAAACTCCAACCCATCTTGCACCTCTCCCCTGCAATGCCTACTAAGGCATAAGCAATTAAGGGAGTGCACCTATGCGCCGTGTTGTCGTTACTGGATTGGGGATTGTCTCCTCCATCGGAAACAATGTTGAAGAGGTTCTCACCTCGCTGAAAGCCGGAAAATCCGGTATCGAGGCGAGCCCCGAAATGACAGAGCACGGCTTTCGCAGCCAGGTCGCGGGCACTCTGAAGATCGACACCAAGGAACTGGTGGACAAACGCACGCTGCGGTTCATGGGCGATGGCGCGGCCTATGCCCATATCGCCATGAGCCAGGCGATTGCCGATGCGGGTCTTACCGAGGATCAGATCGTCAACATCCGCACCGGTCTGGTGGCGGGCTCTGGTGGGCCGTCCACCTCGGCCATGCTGGCGGCGCATCAGGTGGTTGCCAAAACCGGTGCCACCAAACGCATCGGGCCTTTTGCGGTGCCAAAATGCATGTCCTCGACCATTTCGGCCAACCTTGCGACGGCTTTCAAAATCAAGGGCATCAACTATTCCATCACCTCGGCCTGTTCCACCTCGCTGCACTGCATCGGCAATGCGGCCGAGCAGATCATGATGGGCAAGCAGGACGTGATGTTTGCCGGCGGCGGCGAAGAGCTGGACTGGACCCTGTCCTGCCTGTTCGATGCCATGGGCGCGATGTCTTCGAAAAAGAACGATGATCCAACCCAGGCCAGCCGTGCCTTTGACCAAAACCGGGATGGCTTTGTCATCTCTGGCGGCGGCGGCATCGTGGTGCTGGAAGACCTGGATCATGCGCTGGCGCGTGGAGCCAAGATCTACGCCGAAGTGGCGGGCTATGCCGCAACCTCGGATGGGCACGACATGGTTGCGCCTTCTGGTGAGGGCGGAGAGCGCGCGATGCGTCTGGCGCTGTCCACAGTCCCCGAGGGCCGCAAGGTTAGCTATATCAACGCCCACGGCACCTCGACCCCGGTGGGCGATGTTGGCGAAGTTGAGGCGGTGCGCCGCGTCTTTGGCGAAGGCCAGACGCCGCCGATCTCCTCCACCAAATCCATGACAGGTCACGCCCAGGGGGCCGCTGGCGCGCTAGAGGCGATCTTCTGCCTCTTGATGCTGGACAACGACTTTATCACCCCCTCGATCAATGTGGACACTCTGGCCGAGGGCATTCTGCCCGGCGAGATTGCCACCGATCTTGTGGAAAACGCAGGCCTCGACTGTGTCATGACCAACAGCTTTGGCTTTGGCGGCACCAATGGGTCGATGGTTTTGAGCAAATACAAAGGATAACCTCATAATGTCAGGATTGTTGACGGGCAAACGCGGATTGATCATGGGCGTTGCCAATGAGCGTTCCATCGCATGGGGCATTGCCAAGGCCATGGCTGAGGCCGGTGCCGAGCTCGCCTTTACCTACCAGGGCGAGGCCTTTGGCAAACGTCTGGCCCCATTGGCGCAGAGCGTTGGCAGTGATTTTATGGTCGATGTGGACGTCACCGATGACGCCTCATTGGACGCCGCCTTTGAACAATTGGGCAGCCGCTGGGACAGCATCGATTTTGTTGTCCATGCCATCGCCTATTCGGATAAATCCGAACTGACGGGCCGGATCCTGAACACCAGCCGGGCGAACTTTAAGAACTCGATGGATATCTCGGCCTATTCCTTCATTGAGGTGGCCCGCCGGGCGCATCCCTTCATGAAGGACAAGGGCGGCACCCTGCTGACCCTGACCTATGGTGGCTCTAACCGGGTGACCCCGAACTACAACGTCATGGGCGTGGCCAAGGCCGCATTGGAAAGCGCCACGCGCTATCTGGCCAATGACCTTGGGCCCGAAGGCATTCGCGTCAATGCAATCTCACCGGGACCAATGAAGACCCTGGCCGGCGCGGCCATTGGCGGTGCCCGCAAGACCTATAAGCACACGGAACAAAACACGCCGATGCGGGCGAATGCAACGCTCGAGGCTGTGGGCGGCACCGCTGTCTACCTCGCCTCGGATGCAGGCGCCTGCACCACCGGTGAAATCATCCGCGTCGATGGCGGCTTTCATGTGCTCGGCATGCCGCAGCAAGAGCACCTGTAACAGCAGCAGCAGACTGGATAGAGACAAAAAAGGGCGCCTCAGCGGGCGCCCTTTTCTAGTCAGCTCATTGCGCAACGACTTATCCGATTGCGACCAGCTCGATGTCAAAGTTCAGGTCTTTGCCCGCCAGCGGGTGGTTGGCATCCAGCGTCACAGTTGACTCTGTGACTTCGACCACGGTCACTGGCAGCACATGGCCTTCGGGGCTTTGCATCTGCAACTGTGTGCCCACCTCCAGCGGGATATCATCGGGAATGCCTTCGCGCGGGATCGCCTGACGGGCCTCGGAATTCACCGGACCATAGGCATCCTCTGCCGCAATCTCGAGGCGCTTTTTGTCGCCAACTTTCATGCCGGGCAAGCCGCCATCCATGCCCGCGATCACCTGCCCCGTGCCGACGGTGAACTCCAGCGGGTCGCGCCCCTCAGAGCTGTCAAAGACAGAGCCATCCGCCAATGTGCCAGTGTAGTGAATGCGAACGGTATCGCCGCTTTTTACCTCGGTCATGTGAGCTCCAGTTCCGGTACAAATTTACAATGGCCGGCACCCTACAGCCCCCAGTGGTAAAGTAAACCCACACCGGGGAGACACTCTGCCCCGACCGGAAAAGACCTAAGCACATCTGCTGCACGCCGACCGGCACTGATCACAGCGAATTGTATCCATCACAAGTTCGCGCTTTGCGCCCCGCCCAAGCCCATGACAGGATGCAGCAAAAGGGAGAGTTCAATGCCAATCACCACCTGTGTTTTTGATGCCTACGGCACTCTGTTTGATGTTGCCGCCGCGGCCCGCCAGGCCGCAACCGAGCCTGATTTTCCGCAGTTGCAGGACAATTGGGCTGCTTTGGCTAATCACTGGCGGCTGAAACAGCTGCAATACACCTGGCTGCGGGCCATAACAGGGGCGCATTGTGGCTTTTGGCAGGTGACGCAGGACGGGCTGGACTGGGCACTAGAGGCCACCGGGCTGGAGGGCGATGCAAAACTTCGCCAGCGGCTGCTGGATCTCTACTGGGAACTGCAGGCCTATCCAGAAGTGCCCGCGATGCTGACGGCCTTGAAAAAGGCAGGGCTGCAAACAGCCATTCTGTCCAACGGCTCTCCCGACATGCTGACTGGCGCTGTGCAATCGGCAGGCATCGGCGCGCTGCTGGATGATGTGCTTTCGGTCGAAAGCGTCGGCATTTTCAAACCCGACTCGCGGGTCTATGACCTGGTAGGCCAGCGCTTTGACTGCAGCAACGACGAGGTGCTGTTTGTCTCCTCCAACGGCTGGGATGCGGCAGGCACGGCGGGCTATGGCTTTACCACCGCCTGGGTCAATCGCGGCGCAGAGCCGGTCGACCGGCTGCCCTGGGCACCGGACCACATTCTGTCTGATCTCACGACCATTCCAGATCTTGCAACAGCCTAAAAGAGCCTTGTTTTATGAGCCATTTCACCACCACTGACGGGTTGTCGCTGTATTTCAGCGACACGGGCACCGCGTCTGGCCAGCCGCTGGTCTGTCTGGCGGGCCTCACCCGCGACAGCCGCGATTTTCGCTATTTCATCCCGCATGCGCAGCGCTATCGCCTGATCACGCTGGATGCCCGTGGCCGCGGCCAATCTGATTATGATGATACCTGCGAGAACTACAATGTGCTGCGCGAAGCGCAGGATGTGCTTGAGCTGATGGACCATCTTGGCCTGGAGCACTCTGCCATACTGGGCACCTCGCGTGGCGGGTTGTTGGCAATGATGTTGGCTGCCAGCGCCAAATCCCGCCTGTCGGCCGTGATCCTCAACGATGTTGGCCCGGTGATCCCGGCGGGTGGCATTGAGCGCATCATGCACTATGTTGGCCGCCGCCCCGCTGCCAAAACCCACGACAAAGCCGCCGAGACCCTCGCCTCCCTGATGGCCGCCGCCTTTCCCGACGTGCCCGTCCAGCGCTGGCGAGAAGAGGTCGAGGCCTTTTATGACGCCAGCCCTGACGGCCTGCAGCTGCGCTATGATCCCCGGCTGCGCGATGCCCTGATTGCCCAGGCAGAGACAGCTCCGGCGCCGGATCTCTGGCCGCTGTTTCTGGCGCTTGAGGGCCTGCCCTGCGGTATCATTCGCGGTGCCAACTCGGATGTGTTGAGCCATGAAACCTATCTGGAAATGCAAAGCCACCTGCCGGGTCTGCAGGCTGTGGAGCTGGCAGACCGTGGCCATGTGCCCTTTCTCGATGAGCCCGCAGCGCTTGCCTTAATACACTCTGTTCTGGAGCAAATCTGATGTCTTCTTTTGAAAAGATCCAGGCCGCCGCGAAACGCCTGCAGGGCCATGCCCGCGTCACCCCATTGCTGTCCTCTCCCTTTCTGGATGAGATCGCCGGACGGCGCGTTCTGGTCAAGGCCGAGTGCCTGCAACATACCGGATCGTTCAAGTTTCGCGGCGGCTGGGCGGCGATCTCGGCTCTGACAGAACCAGAGCGCAAAAAGGGTGTCATCGCCTATTCCAGCGGCAACCATGCCCAGGGGGTCGCTGCGGCTGCCAAGGCACATGGGGTTCAGGCTGTCATCCTGATGCCAGCAGATGCACCGCAGCTGAAAATAGAAAACACCCGCGCGCTTGGCGCCGAGGTGGTGCTCTATGACCGCGCCGGCGGCGAGGACCGCGACGCAATTGGCCACCAGCTGGCAACAGATCGCGGCCTCATCCTGATCAAACCCTATGACGAGCCAGAAGTGATTGCAGGCCAGGGCACCACCGGCCTTGAGATCGCCGAACAGGCCGCCGCCGAAGGGGTGACCCAGGCCGACGTTCTGGTCTGTTGCGGTGGTGGTGGCCTCACCAGTGGCGTCGCGCTGGCGCTTGAAGGTGCCGCCCCGGGCCTGCGGGTCCGCCCGGTAGAGCCAGAAGGCTTTGACGATGTGGCCCGTTCGCTACAAAGCGGCGAGATCCAGAGCAATACGGAAATCTCCGGCTCGATCTGTGACGCGATCCTGACGCCTGCACCCGGCCTGCTCACCTTTCCCATCCTGCAACGGCTCTGCGGGCCGGGGATTGTTGTCAGCGAAGACGAGGCCCTGCGCGCCATGGCCCTGGCCTTTTTACGCCTGAAGATCGTGGTTGAGCCAGGCGGCGCAGTTGCGCTGGCAGCGGCTTTGTTTCACCCGGACGCGGTCAAAGGCGAGGCGGTTATTGCGCTGGCCACCGGTGGCAATGTTGACGCCGCCCTCTTTCAGCAGGCGCTGGCCCGCTATGCCTGAAGCCACAACCCCCTGTTGGTCTGGCTGAAACACCCAGGTCTTGCCGCCACCCTGGTTAGGCCCCCCCCTCTGCCCCCCCCCCTCTGGCCTGCCCCTCTGTCGCATCAACGCCGCCGGGCAAAGTTTGCGCCAAAGCAGGCTTTACCCCGGCGCCGTACCCCGCGTAGATTGCGCCCAACACAGACCGGAGAAGACCACATGCAGATCGCAGACCTGGGCGATGTCCAGCTTCACTACCGCATTGATGGCGACCCCAATGGGGTCCCCATTGTTTTTGCCAACTCCCTTGGCACCGATCTCAGGATCTGGGACGATGTGGTGGCGCGGCTGCCTGCGGGTCTGAAGATAGTGCGCTATGATAAGAGGGGACATGGGCTGTCCTCCTGTCCGCCTGCGCCCTATTCCATGGGCGCGCTGGTGCGCGACGCAGAACGGCTGCTGGATCACCTTAATCTGCGCGACTGCATCTTTGTCGGACTGTCCATTGGCGGCATGATCGCACAGGGTCTGGCGGTCAAACGCCTTGATCTGGTGCGCGCGCTGGTGCTGTCCAATACTGCCGCAAAAATCGGCACCGCCGAGATGTGGCAAGAGCGCGTCAAAGCGGTTGAAGATCATGGCATTGAACCCATGGCAGACACTGTAATGGACCGTTGGTTTTCCCGCGATTTCCACGCCAAACCAGAGCTGCAGCTCTGGCGCAATATGCTGGTGCAGCAGTCGCGCACGGGCTATGCGGGTTGTTGCGCCGCCATTTCCGGCACCGATTTTTACACCCCCACCAGTGGGTTGCGCCTGCCCTGCCTGGGCATTGCCGGCTCCGAAGACGGCGCGACCCCGCCCGATCTGGTGCGCGAGACCGTGGATCTCATTCCCGGCAGCCAGTTCCACCTGATCCACCGCGCCGGCCACATTCCCTGCGTTGAACAACCCGGTGAATATGCCGCGCGCCTCACCCAGTTCCTGCGGGAGATTGGCCACAATGACTGATTTCCTTTTGATCCACGGCTCGTGTCACGGGGCCTGGTGCTGGCGCGACGTGATCCCCGCCCTTGAGGCGCGCGGTCACAGCGCCCGTGCCATTGATCTGCCCGGCCACAATGACAGCCGCGATCTTGCCACTGTTACCCTGCAGGAAACTGCCGAAGCGATTCTGGCGGCAGCAACGCCAGAGACCGTGGTTCTGGGGCATTCCTGGGCCGGCTATCCCATTTCTGCCGCCGCCGAGATTGATCCCTCGGCGCTGCGCGGACTGATCTACCTCTGCGCCTATGTGCCGACCTCTGGCCAGTCGCTGATCGACATGCGCAAGGCCGGCCCGCGCCAGACTATTGGCGCGGCAGCGATCAAAAACCCCGATGGCGCCAGCTATACAATTGATCCCGCAGAGGCACCGCGCCTGTTCTATCACGACTGCCCGCCTGAGGCCGTGGCCTATGCGCTGCCCCGGCTTTGTGCGCAGGCCATTTTGCCGCAAGATACCCCGCTGACGCTTAGCCAGAACTGGCAGGATACGGCAAAGGCCTATATTCGCTGCACGCAGGATCAGACTATCCCGCCAGAGTATCAGGCCGCAATGGTGGCCGACTGGCCCGAAGGCTCTGTTCACGACATGCACTGCTCCCACTCGCCCTTTTTCGCCGACCCGGAAGGTCTGGCGGATCTGGTCGGGCACATAGCAAAGGACTTCTGATGGCGGCTTGCGTCTTTGACAGCCAGATCTATGGCGATCTCTTTACCTCTGGCGATGTGGGTCGTCTGTTTACCGATACCGCCGAGACCCGCGCCATGCTGCTGGTCGAAGGCGCACTTGCCCGTGCCCAGGGTGCCGCAGGCGTGATCCCAGCCGAAAGCGCTGCCGCCATTGGGCGCGCGGTGATGGAAGTGGCGCTGGACCCCGCCTCAATCCGCAAGGCCACTGGTCAAAACGGTGTGCCGGTTCCGGGGCTCGTCGCCGCCTTTCGCGCCGAGATGAACGCGCCGGAGCACGCGCAATATGTGCATTGGGGCGCCACCTCGCAGGACATCATGGACAGCGCGCTGATGCTGCGACTGCGTCAGGCGCTGGCACTGATCGAGGATGATTTGCACCTGACGCTGGCCTCTCTGGGCAAACTGGCAAAGGCGCATGCCGCCCTGCCCATGCCCGCGCGCACCTATGGCCAGCACGCCACGCCCACCAGTTTTGGCGCAGTGGTCGCCGCCTGGGGCGCGCCGATGCTGGACCTTTTGGCCGAGCTGCCGACCCTGCGCAAAAGCTGCCTGCTGATCTCATTGTCAGGTGCGGCCGGCACCGCAGGCGCCCTGGGGCCGCAGGCCGCCACTGTGCGCGCCGGGATGGCCGAGGCTCTGGGCCTAAATGATCCTGAGCGCAGCTGGCACAGCGACCGCACACCGCTCTTGCGACTGATGGAGTGGATGGTGCGGGTCAATCTGGTATTGGGCAAACTGGGTGAAGACTGTATCGCGCTGGTGCAGACCGGCATTGGCGAAATTTCCCTTGGCGGTGCTGGCGCGTCTTCCACCATGCCGCAAAAACAGAACCCGGTTGCCCCCTCGGCGCTGGTGGCACTGGCGCGGCAGGGCACCGGGCTCTTGTCGATCCTGCATGGCAGCGCACTGCAACAGCATCAGCGCGACGGGGCCGCCTGGTTCAGCGAATGGCTTTGCCTGCCGCAGATCGTGCTGGGCGCCGCCAGTGCTGCACGCACCGGTCGCGACCTTTGCCCCGGGATCAGCCCCAATGAGCCTGCCATGACGGAAGCTCTTGCCTCGGGTCTGGACATGATCCATGCCGAGGCTCTCAGCTTTGCCCTGGCGGCAGTGATGCCGCGCCCCGAAGCGCAGGCGCAGGTCAAAACGCTCTGTCGTGAAGCGGGCGACACCGGCCAGCCTCTGCGCCAACTGGTGGCGCGCGACTACCCGCAGATGGATGGGGATGCGCTGTTTGATCCTGCTGTCCAGCTTGGCGCTGCCCCTGCGGAAGCCTTGCGTTTTTGCGAGAAAGTCGCGGAACTGGTGTCCAAGTGAAGTGACGTGATCCTGATGTGACCCCGATGTGACCCTGGCGCGCCTGCAAGATTGCCGCGCCGGGGTTGCGTCTCCCCGCCAGCAAGGACGACATTGATGCGCCTGCCATTGTTTTTTGTCCTCACCACCGTGATGATTGATGCCATGGGCATTGGCCTGATCATGCCGATCATGCCGAACCTGCTGCTTGAGGTGCAGGGTGGCAGCCTTGCGGATGCGGCGATCTGGGGCGGCATTCTCAGCACTGCCTTTGCGGTGATGCAATTCCTGTTCAGCCCGGTGCTTGGCTCCCTCTCGGATGCGCTGGGACGCCGTCCGGTGCTGCTGGTATCTTTGTTTGTGATGACGCTGGACTATCTGGTCATGGCGCTGGCAGGCTCTCTTTGGTTGCTGCTGGTGGGACGCCTGATTGGTGGCATTACCGCCGCGACCCACGCCACCGCAGGCGCCTATATTGCCGATATCTCAAAGCCTGCGGACAAGGCCGCCAACTTTGGCCTGCTGGGGGCCGCCTTTGGGGCTGGCTTTGTGCTGGGGCCTTTGATGGGCGGGCTGCTGGGAGAGCTGGGCACCCGGGCGCCGTTTTATGCCGCCGCCATTCTGGCCGGGCTGAACTTTGCCTTTGGCTGGTTCGTGATGCGCGAGACCGTGACAGACGAGACCCGCCGCGCCTTTGACTGGCGCCGAGCCAATCCGCTGGGGGCCTTTCGTGCCATGGCGCGTATTCCTGGCATCAAGGGGCTGCTATGGGTCTATTTCCTTTATTCCGTTGCCATCTATGTCTACCCGGCGATCTGGTCCTATTTCACTGCCGAACAATTTGGCTGGCAGCCGCAGATGATTGGGATCTCGCTGGCGATCTATGGCATCTCCATGGCGCTCGTGCAGGGGGGGCTGCTGCGCTATATGGTGCGCTGGGTCGGCGAGCGCCGCACGGTGATCTGGGGGCTGGGATTTGACTTTGTCGCCTTTGGCATTCTGGCCTTTATCAGTAGCGGAAACCTCGCGCTGGTGCTGATCCCCATCGCGGCTCTTGGTGCGGTGGTGCAGCCTGCGTTGCAGGGATTGATGTCGCGGGCCGTGGCCGACAATCAACAGGGCGAACTCCAGGGTGTCATGACAGCGGCGCATGCGCTGTCGATGGTTATCTCGCCTCTGATGATGACGGCCACCTTTGCCGTTTTCTCGGACAGAGACACTGCCTTTTACCTGCCCGGAGCGCCCTTTCTGCTGGCCCTGGTGCTGATGGCAATCGGGACAGCTGTTTTCCTGCGCAGCCGCTCTTCCCTGACGTAAAAACGACGCGGGCCTGACGGTTTCCAGCTTGCAGAGACCTTTGCTGCGGGCCACCGTGCATCAAACAGGGAGAACACCATGCAAACCATCAAAGCCGCCGTCTGCCACGCCTTTGGCGAACCCTTGGTCATCGAAGAAGTGCAACTGGCAGCCCCGCGCATGGGCGAAGTCGAAGTCACGCTGGACGCGGTGGCGATCTGCCATAGCGACATATCCTTTGCAGACGGAGCCTGGGGCGGACATCTGCCCGCAGTCTACGGCCATGAGGCCGCAGGTATCATCTCCCACCTTGGTGCGGGCGTCAGCGGTTTTGCCGTAGGCGACAGCGTTGTTGTCACCCTGATCCGGTCCTGCGGCAACTGCCCCAGCTGCGCAGGCGGCAAGCCCACGATCTGCGAAACCCCCTATGACACGATCAACGACGGCCCGCTGAAAACCGCTGATGGCGGACCTCTGATGCAGGCGATGACCTGTGGCGCCTTTGCCGAAAAGGTGGTGGTCGACCAGCGCCAGATCGTGAAAGTCCCAGACACCCTTAGCAAAGAGGCCGCCTCGCTGATCTCTTGCGGTGTGATCACCGGCGTTGGGGCTGCGGTCAATGCCGGGCAGCTGCGGGCCGGGCAGGATGTGGTGGTGATTGGCGCCGGCGGCGTTGGCCTGAACGCCATTCAGGGCGCCCGCATTGCAGGCGCGCGCCGCATCGTTGCGGTCGACATGACCAAAGAAAAGCTGGAAATCGCCAAAGAGTTTGGCGCCACCCACGGCGTGCTCGGCACGCTGAAATCCCCCTGGACAGCCGCCTTCAGGGCGCTTGGCGGCCGCGGCGCTGATCTGGTTCTGGTCACCGTCGGTGCCATCCCCGCCTACGAGCAGGCCCTGCGCTACCTGGGCTATGGCGGCAAGGTGGTGATGATCGGCATGCCGCACTCCGGGCAGAAAGCCACCTATGAGCCGGTCATCATGGCCGCCGTGGGCCAGGGTATGATCGGCTCTAAAATGGGCGATGTGGTCATTCAGCGTGACATTCCCTGGATGGTGGATCTCTATGAGCAGGGTCGTCTGAAACTGGACGAGCTGATTTCCGGGCGCTGGAGCCTGGAGCAGATCAATGAGGCCATTGCCGACACCAAGACGGGCAGCGCCAAGCGCAATGTCATCCTGTTCAACCGCTAGGCAGACCCCATAGGGGCTGCCTTCTCTGCGGGCAGCCCCTATACTATTGACCGAGGACCACACCATCATGAAGCTGCAAGATCTTGAGATCATCGTTACCGCCCCGCCCGCGCCGGGCTGGGGTGGGCGATACTGGATCCTGGTCAAGGTGACCACCGACACTGGCATCACGGGCTGGGGCGAATGCTACGCCTCCACAATCGGCCCCGAGGCCATGAAGCCGGTGATTGAGGATGTTTTTGCGCGCCACATGGCAGGCGAGAACCCCGAAAACATCGAGATGATGTTCCGCCGGGTCTATTCCTCGGGTTTTACCCAGCGTCCCGACCTCACCGTCATGGGCGCCTTTTCGGGGTTAGAGATCGCCTGCTGGGACATCCTTGGAAAAGACCGCGACCGGCCAGTACACGCCCTGATCGGTGGCCGGATGAATGACCGCATTCGGGCCTACACCTATCTCTATCCGCTGCCGCATCACGACATAAATGAGTTCTGGACCTCTCCGGAACTGGCTGCGGAATCCGCCGCCGAGATGGTGCGCCAAGGTTATACGGCCGTGAAATTCGACCCGGCCGGGCCCTATACATTGCGCGGGGGCCATATGCCCGCGATGCAGGATATCTCGCTGTCAGTCGATTTCTGCAGGGCGATTCGCGGCGCCATTGGCGACAAGGCGGATCTTTTGTTTGGCACCCATGGCCAGTTTACTACCGGTGGCGCCATTCGCCTGGGCCAAGCGCTGGAACCCTATACGCCGCTCTGGTTTGAAGAACCCACGCCCCCCGACAATATCGAGGACATGGCGCGGGTGGCCCGGAACGTCCGCATCCCGGTGGCCACCGGCGAGCGCCTGACAACCAAGTCTGAGTTTGCCGCCGTGCTGCGCAGTGGTGCGGCAGAAATCCTGCAGCCCGCTTTGGGACGCGCTGGTGGTATCTGGGAGATGAAAAAGGTCGCAGCCCTAGCCGAAGTGTTCAACGCGCAGCTGGCGCCGCATCTTTATGCCGGGCCTGTGGAATGGGCCGCCAATATCCAGCTGGCCGCCTCAATTCCCAATATCCTGATGGCCGAATGCATCGAGACCCCGTTCCATGACGCCCTGATCAAAGGCAGCCTCAAGGTCGAGGCGGGCTTTATCACGCCCCCCCTGTCCCCCGGCCTTGGGATCACGGTCGATGAGGCCCTTGCCAGAGCGCATCCTTTTACGGGCTCTGATTTGCACCTCAATATGCGCGAAGACCCCTGTGACTACCAAAACGGCAATAATTTTGCCGGAGGGGCACCGCCGCTCAAAGGCTGATCTCTTGCGTACAACAAGGGGGGGGCGCACCCAAAGGAGCGCAACAAGGGGGCTGTCTTACCCTACGGAAATAGGGCAATATAACGATACTATTCACCGCAGGATGTTGGACACGTGACCCTCCAGACCCCCGAATCCCTCAACGAGACGCCCACTGCCCCAGAGACAGGTGTGGGCGACGCAGGCACGCAGCCGGAAGCCCCAGTCAATATGGCAGAGCGCGCCGCCGAGGCCGCCGCTTTTCTCAAGACTCTGGCCCATGAGGGGCGCCTGATGATTCTGTGCCATTTGGGCACGGGAGAAAAATCAGTCGGCGCGCTGGAGGCTTTGCTGGACATGCGCCAGGCTGCTGTCAGCCAGATGCTGGCGCGTTTGCGCGACGAAGGGCTGGTGCAGACCCGTCGGGACGGCAAGACCATTTACTATTCTCTCAAGAATCCCAATACCGAAGAAATCATTGCCCTGCTGTACCGCCAGTTCTGCAGCCCGGACTAAACAGCTCCCTGCGCGTCAAACTGCTCAGTAATCAGTGCTCACTGATCAGTTTGCAACATAGCCCGCAACCACCTGCAGCAGTTTGAAGGCCGTATTGGCGTCGTTCTCCACCACAGCAAGGAATTCCTCTTCCCCGATCCGCAGACAGGACAGCTCGGTCTCGGCCACCATGCTGAGCGCGCGGGGCTCTTTGCGGATCAGACCCAGCTCTCCAACCAGGTGTCCGGGGCCAACCGAGGTGATCTTGCGGTCCTCTTTGCCA
Source organism: Phaeobacter sp. SH40 (assembly GCA_965641885.1). GTDB lineage: Bacteria > Pseudomonadota > Alphaproteobacteria > Rhodobacterales > Rhodobacteraceae > Pseudophaeobacter. Next base: position 3,763,451 of record OZ282574.1, read on the forward strand.
GGCTGCGGCAGGAACAAACCCGCCTCACCTGAAATGATCATATAGACACCATCGCTGGCGGCATCGTCCTTCAGGAACACCACATCCCCCGCCTCGGCGCTGTACCAGCGCGCGCCAAAGGCCAAAAGCCGCAGCTGTCGTCGGTTCAGGCCCGAGAACAATTCGGTCTGTTCAAGTGCCCGCAATTTGCGCGCCAGATCCTGACTGGCGGCGCTGTCCTCGACGATTTCCTGATGGGGCACATCACTGACCAGACGACCCTGACGCATCTCGTAAAAGACATCAAAAACATCCGCCCGTTCAAATCCGGAATCCAGGTAAACAAGCGTTGTTTCGGGCAAAAGCCGCCGCAGATTTTTGTGCACTGCGATTCTGGTGTCGAGATCATAGCTGGTTAATGCAGCATCCAGCAGCAGAATATCCGGGCGCTTGATCGTCGCCCGCGCAAAGGCCAGAGGTTCGGCATAGCTGGCCGGCAAGCCCTGCCCGCCCAGCGCAATGGGCAGATCAAAGATCAGCTCAACAACCATATCGCGGGCGCCGTTTTCGACCAGCACATCTGAAATAAGCCGTCGCAACTCATCCCCACGGGCGCCGGCACTGTCGGAAATCTTGCCAAAAAGCGCGTTTTCCAAAACCGTCAGACCCGGCGCAAATTCATCCTCATCAAGGCGCACGAAAATATCCGAGAGCGTCTCCATCAGCTCATCCGCGTGGCTTTTGCGGAAGGCGAGGATGCGCGCTTTCATATCATCCGTGAAGGCCGGGCCGATCTGGTCTGCCGAAATGCTGAAAGGCACGATCATCAATTGCGCCAGCTCATGGCGTTCCAGCGCCACCGCGCCCTTGGTGCGGGTCTTGTCGACCAAAGCCGAGGCGCGTTCATAGGCTTTGGTATCAAGGCCCAGCTTGCGAAACAGCGGGTGATCCGTGCCGTCCAGGCCAAAAATCTGGCGCAGAATATCCACCACGTCCCGGGTCAGGCTGACCAGATCATCGTCCAGCTTCAGCTCGCGCAGCCGATCAAGGAACTCCACGTGCCGTTGCAGCGCTTCCTCGGTTATCGGCTCACTCAGCGTGGCATAGAGCAGGTTTTCGGCCACCGGCAGAGCCGGATTATAGACATCCTGTGCCAGCCCGTGCACCTGCCCGTCCAGACCGGCTTCGGCCACGGCGGCGCGCACTTTGGGACGTATATCGACCAGACACTGGGCCAAACGCGGGTGCCCCAGAGGATCAAATTTTTGTTCCATCCCACGGCGGAACAAGGCGCTGTCGGTGCCAATACCCGCCAGCAGCTGCACCCACCAGTCGCGCAGCTCATGCTCACTGGCAAAGCCCGCCAGTTCCGGATCCAGCCAGGGCGCATCAAAAGGATCGGCGCTGTTGCCCGCCAGTTGCGCCGCCTGAAATTGCTTTTGATCCAGGGCAGTGCCCCTGGGCCGGTGCAGCATCGGCATCATGACATTCTCACCAAATGAGCCCTGAAACAGCACAGGCCGCGATGTTACATGCCCTATGCGCAACGCCAGCACTGCCTGATGCAACTCACGCATATCCTGCCCCGAAACCGTCACCTTGCCTGTGGCGGGCAGCACCTCGCGGGTCAGCAGCGCTGCCAGGGCACCCCGATCTTCCTCTGAGGGCGCAGCAATGCCAATGACCTTCCCCGCCGGAAGGGTGGCATTCAACTCTTCCAGCACCAGATTGCCGTCAGCATCGCGCACATTGACGCCGTCAAGAACCACATCGCCATCGAGACGGGGAATGTCTCCCGGATCGCCCGACATCAACTCTTCGCGGACCATGCCAGGTGGTGCGAACCGTTCAAGGATCACATCCCAGCGCAGCGACATATCCTGGGTCTGATTGTAATAGGCCAAAAGCTCTTTCCACGGCGAGGCCAGATCTTTGTAGGCCGCCAGAGCCGCCACCAGGGCCCCGAGCGAGACATCGCCCTGCAGCACAAGGTAGCCGCCAACGGCATAAAAGAAAAACGGTGTCAGATTGGTGATGAAGTTGTTGAGGAACTTCATGAAGAATTTTTTCTGATAGATCTCAAAGCGGATGTCATAGAGCCGCCCCAGCCGATCCGTAATTGCAGCCATCCGGTAGCGCCAACCGCCATTGATGCGCAGGGTTGCAGCCCCGGCGGCACTCTCGCCGATCTCTGAAGCCAGTGCCCGCACCTCGTGGATACGGGTCTTGTTCAGCAGGTTGATCTGGCGCTGCAGCATTGGAATGAGCCAGCCCTGCAACGGGATCAATGCCACAGCCGCCAGGCCAAACCAGGGGCTTTGGGTAAACAGGAAGAACAGAATCGTCAGCATCTGGCCAGCCTGCAGCACCGGCTGGCTGACCGCATCGCCCATCAGACCGCCCATCGGCTCGCTCTCGGAGGTGATCATCGAGACCAGCTCGCCCTGGCTGACGCGTTCAAAATAGGGCTGTGGAAAGCGCAGCACCCGGGTAATCAGCTTGTAGCGGAACCGCCGCAGCATGCGCTCGGCCAGCACCCCCTTCATGGTGTTGATGCGCATCTTCAACAGCCCGTGGATCAGCACCGAAATCAGAAAACCGGCGCAGAGAATCCACAGATAATCAAGCTTCTCAAAGCTATAGCCCAGGATCTCGATCCGGTCGCTTGCAGCACCGATAGCATCGTTGATGATACGCTTGGGCAGCTCCAGCGTCAGATACAACAGCGGGAAAAGGCAGGTCGTGACCGCCAGCAGGGTTACTTGGTCACGTTTGGAATATTTCCAAATGAAGCGGAACAGGGACGTTTCTATGGGACAGCTCCGGTTTGGCTGCAGCAAAAATTATCCCCTATGCCTAACGCGGATTACCCCCGGCAGGCAATGGCAGACGGGCAAAGGGCTATAGGCAGAAAAATCCGTACAGGTGTGACCAAGGTCACTGTCCCGTTACGGCACCTGTGTTACGCAGTATTTGCCAGTCACAAAAAAAGCCCTATGGTTTCAGAGCAACAAATTGTCTCAGGGGAATGCTTTGCAAGGAATAGTCGGATCAGTACTGCTGTTGCTCTGCCTGTTGCAGATCAAACATCTTTTTGCTGATTTCTTTTTGCAGACCCACAAAATGCTGTGTGGCCGCAATGTATATCTTCACTCCGGACGGGCACAGCATGCCGGGGTCCATGCGCTTGGATCCGTTGTCGCTTTTGTCATTATGGGCGCACCCGTTGGCTTTATTCTGGCGATCTGTCTTGCTGAATGGGTGGTGCATTTCCACATCGACTACTGGAAGGCGCTGTATTCCGAAAAGAAAACGCTTAACCCACAGCAGGCCCTATTCTGGCGGGCGGTTGGCACCGACCAGTGCCTGCATCAGCTCACCTATATTGCGATGACTGCGGTTTGGGTCAAATGCGCCATCAGCTAGCCCCGGCTGCGGCTTTGTACTTCCATGTCTGCAAGACGCATTTTACGGCCTTTTGGAGCACCACAGGTTAGGCGACTACTGGTTAGGCCACTACAGGTTAGGCCACTACAGGTTAGGCCAATACTGGGCGATCGCGCTTGATGGTGCGCAGCACGACATTGGTCTGGGCACTGGCAACCGCAGGCAGACGGAACAAAAACCCCTCCAAAAACCGGTTGTAGGCCTCCAGATCCGGAGCCAGCACGCGCAGGTGATAATCCGCCTGACCGGTGGTCGCATAGCACTCCTGCACCAGTGGGCTCAACTCAACCGCGCGAATGAATTCGGCCAGTTTTTCCGGATCATGACGCGTCAGATGCACATGCACGATGGCCTGAAACCCCAGTCCCATCGCCGGAGCGCTCACCACCGCACCATAGCGCTCGATCACGCCGGTCTCTTCCAGCACCCGCACCCGACGCCACAGCGCCGAGGCCGACATGCCGACCTTCTCTGCCAGCTCCGCATTCGAGATGCGGGAATCTTCCTGCAACAGCCGCAAAATGTGTCGGTCACGGTCGTCCAGTTGATGCATATCGCAAACCCTATCCAAATTCCGGCCACTTTTGGTCAATATAACCAAATCACATTCCAAAACCAGCAATTCAGGCAGATCTTTTCGGCAAAGCCGGAATATCCTGCCACAAACAGGCAGGCCCGCGCCCACTTCCCGTAAGGACGACCCTAAAATGACCAAGCTGAGCCACGATTTTCGCAGCTACAAACTTGAAGACCGCTACGCCATGGACGCAGGGCGGGTGTTTCTCACCGGCACCCAGGCGCTGGCCCGGCTGATGCTGGATCAGGCCCGTCGTGACCGCAAAGCCGGGCTCAACACCGCCGGTTTTGTCTCGGGCTATCGCGGCTCCCCCCTGGGCGCGGTGGATCTTGAATTCTGGCGCTCGCGCCAGCGCATGCAAGACAACGGCATCAAATTCATGCCCGCCGTCAATGAAGACCTTGGCGCCACGGCAGTTCTGGGGGCGCAGCAGGCCATTCTGGATCCCCATTGCGAGGTCGAGGGCGTCTTTTCCATGTGGTACGGCAAGGGCCCCGGTGTTGACCGCTCGGGCGACGCACTGAAACACGGCAATGCCTATGGCTCGTCAACCAAAGGCGGCGTGCTGGTGGTGGCAGGCGATGACCACGGCTGCGTCAGCTCTTCCATGCCGCACCAGTCAGACGTCGCCTTTATGTCCTGGTTCATGCCGGTCCTGAACCCGGCGGATGTGTCTGAGTTCCTGACTTATGGCGAATACGGCTTTGCCCTGTCGCGCTATTCCGGCACCTGGGTTGGTTTCAAGGCGGTCTCGGAAACGGTTGAAAGCGCGCGCTCGGTCGAGCTGCAGCCGGACCGTGATTTCAGCTATCCAGAGCTGCCTGAGTATCCCGGAGGCCTGCACATCCGCCGCGCCGACCTGCCCTCTCCCGAGATCGAGACCCGCATTCAGGCCAAGATCAAAGCGGTGCGTGCCTTTGCCGAAGCCAACCCGATTGACCGGCGAATCTATGACGTCGAGACAGCCAAATTTGGCTTTGTCACCACTGGCAAGGGCCACCTGGACCTGATGGAGGCCCTGCGGCTGCTGGGTCTGGACGAGGCCGCCTGCCGCCGTCTGGGCATCGACATTTACAAGGTTGGCATGGTCTGGCCGCTGGCCCGCCCCGAGGCGCTGCGCTTTATGTGCGGCAAGGACGAGGTGCTGGTGGTTGAGGAAAAGCGCGGCATTATTGAAAGCCAGTTCAAGGAATATTTCTACGACTGGCCCGGCACCAAGCCCAAAATGATGGTCGGCAAATACGACAGTCAGGGCGACCCACTGATCCCCTGGACAGGAGAGCTGAGCCCCCTGATGCTGGCGCCAATTGTGGCCGCGCGTCTGGACGGGTTTTTCCCCGATGAATCCCTGCCTGCCAAGGCCGCCGCCCTGCTGGCCCAACCACCCAAGCTGATCAATGTGCCCGGCGCCAATCGCACCCCCTATTTCTGCTCGGGCTGCCCGCATAACACCTCGACCAAACTGCCCGAGGGCAGCGAGGCCAAATCCGGCATCGGCTGCCATGTGATGGCCAGCTGGATGGATCGCGACACCTCGGGCTATGCGCAGATGGGCGGCGAAGGCGTCACCTGGACCGCCGCGTCGCAGTTCAACGGCGGCAAACACGTGTTTCAGAACCTTGGCGAGGGCACCTGGTATCACTCAGGCTCGCTCGCCATCCGGCAGGCGGTGGCAGCACGCACCAATATTACCTACAAGATCCTCTATAACGACGCCGTCGCCATGACCGGCGGCCAACCCGTTGATGGCCCCGTCAGCGTGACCGGCATTGCCCAGACCTGCCGCGCCGAGGGCGTTGAGCGTATCGCCCTGGTCTCGGATGACATAGACAAATTCAGCCGCGCGGATTTCCCCGCAGGCACCACCTTCCATGATCGCGCAGACATGGATCTGGTCCAGCGCGAGCTGCGTGACATCAAAGGCGTCACAATCCTGATCTATGAGCAGACCTGCGCCACCGAAAAACGCCGCCGCCGCAAGCGCGGCACGCTGGAAGATCCCAAGAAATTTGCCTTCATCAACGATCTGGTCTGCGAAGGCTGCGGCGACTGCTCGGTCGAGAGCAACTGTCTGAGCGTGGAGCCAAAGGAGACCACCTTTGGCCGCAAGCGTAAGATCAACCTCTCCAGTTGCAACAAGGACTTTTCCTGTCTGAACGGCTTTTGTCCCAGCTTTGTCACCGTCGAGGGCGGCGCGCGGCGCAAAAAGCTGCCCGCCGGGCTGGATCGTGCGGCGCTGCTGACGCAGCTGCCTGCCCCCGATCTGCCCAGTCTGGACAAGCCCTTTGATCTGCTGGTCACAGGCGTCGGCGGCACCGGCGTTGTCACTGTGGGCGCGCTGATCACCATGGCGGCACATCTTGAGGGCAAGGGCGCAAGCGTGCTGGACTTTACCGGGTTTGCTCAAAAATTTGGCACTGTTCTCAGTTACATTCGCCTGTCAAACGCGCCCGACAGCCTGCACCAGGTGCGCATTGATCAGGCTGCAGCGGATGCGGTGATTGGCTGTGACGTGGTGGTGAGCTCTGCGCCCAAGGCCTCGGCGCATTATCGCGCCGGAACAAAGATTGTGCTGAACCGCGCCGAGATGCCAACCGGAGATCTGGTGCTGCGCCGCGATGCCGATCTGGTGGCCGGGCTGCGCGAACAAGAGATTGCCGCCGCGGTTGGCCCCGAGAACCTCTCGGGCTTTAACGCCAATGAAGCCGCCGAGGCCCTGCTGGGCGATGCGGTTCTGGCCAATGTCATGATGCTGGGGTTTGCCTGGCAAAAGGGGCTGGTGCCGGTCAGCGGCACCGCACTGGACCAGGCGATCGAGCTCAACGGGGTCGCGGTCGAGAAAAACCACCTTGCCCTGGCTATTGGCCGCGCCATGGCCGTTGACCCTGCCCTGGTGTCACAGTTTTACACCGAGACTGACGCGGTTGAAGAAACTCTGGAGCAGATGATCGACCACCGCGCCGCTTTCCTCGCCGGGTATCAGGATGCGGATTACGCCCTTCGCTACACCGAGACCCTGGAGAAGTTTCGCAGCTTGCTGCCCGATGACGCGAGCGATGAGCTGACCGGGGCGGCGGCAAAAGCCCTGTTCAAACTGATGGCCTACAAGGATGAGTTTGAGGTGGCCCGGCTGATGACCGGCGCGCACTTCAAGGATCAGATTGATCAGGAGTTCGAGGGCGATTTTCGCGTCAACTACCACCTTGCGCCTCCTTTGTTGGCGCGCAAAAAAGACGCCCGTGGACGGCCCGTCAAAATGGCATTTGGTCCCTGGCTGCGTCCGGCGCTTTCGCTACTGACCCGCGCCAAACGTCTGCGCGGCAGCCGCCTCAACCCCTTTGGCTACCACGAGGAAGCCCGCCTGCACCGCAGTCTGCTGGCCTGGTACGAGGCGGCGCTCAGAACGATCTCCACCCACTACAACAGCGAAAAGCACAGCAGCTGCCTGCAGATCCTGAACGCACCGATGGAGATCCGCGGCTATGGCCCTGTTCGGTTGGAGGCCGCCCATAAACACAAAGCCCGCGCTGAGCGCCTGCTCAAAACTCTCTGACAGAGAGACGAACTCCGCATGGAACACTGCGGGGTTCGTTTTCATCTAACCTTTCGAGACAGGGCGCAGAGATCAGATATCCCAGTATTTTTGGGTGAAATCAGCAAATTCTTCCAGCTCCGACGCGCTTGGCTCACAGCCGGTAAAGACCTTGAGGTAGTAGGGCGTCATCTGCAAACGATGGGCGTGGCTCTCATTTGGCTCGGCCATGTCATAGCCCAGCTGCATGTAATACAAGACCTTGGCACGGGTCATCGCCTCCAGGTCTGCAAAGCCATAGCGCATGAACATCTGGGTCAGCGCCTCGAGCCTGCGGGCGTCTGAGCGATCCAGCAGGCTGCGCACCTTACCGGAGCGGCGCGCCCAGTCCCGCACCGCAAAATCCAGCGCCGTATTGAACAGCGCCGGGTTGGCAATGCAGTGAAAAATGTTCAGCACAGCGCCAGTGATGGCCTCGGCCGGGGCCTCAGCCCGGGCCACCATGGCGGCGGTATTGGTCTGCTCCCAGGTCTTCAACAGGGCGTCCAGCAGATCCTGGCGCGATTTGAAATACCAGTAGAACGACGAGCGCGAGACGTTCAGGCGTTCGGACAGCGCCAGCACCTTTACCTGCTCGACCCCATCCGTGATCAGCACATCCATCGCAACATTCAGCCAGTCGTCCCGGGTGACTTTGACATTGCCCACCAGAGGTGCGGCGCTGGGGTCGTCACGATGCAATACGGGCTTTGGCGGCATGGGATCACATTTCTAGCAAGGGCGGGCAGCACCACCCTGCTTTGAGCACAGGATGTTGTCCAGTCTTGTCGTCCTGACGTCACCCCGACGCAGGGATTGCCCAGTCATGCACGGTCAAATCTGTGCGCTGGGGCGGGCCTTGATCGCCGTATACCAGGCCAGGCTGGCCGCGTTCTCTTCGGGGATGCGCTGTTTGATCACCCGCGCGAATTCAACAAACACAAAGGCCGAGATATCTGCCAGGGTAAAATCATCACCGGCCAGATAGCGGCTCTCGCTCAACCGCTCTTCCAGCAATGCAAAAAAGCGCTGGGTGCGCGCCAGGCCACGCTCGGCCAGCGCGGGAAGCTGGGCATAGTTGTCGGGGCCGGGTATGGCGCGCCCCTGAAAGGCCGGGTGCGTGTTGCGCAACGCCTCTGCAATGGGGAGCCCGCCTTGTTGCTCCACAATGGCGTTCCACATCAAGACCAGACCCTTTTCGTCCGCAGTGCGCCCCATCAGGGCAGGCTCTGGCTGATAGGCCTCTAGATAGGCGGCGATACCGAGATTTTCTGTCAGCACCGTGCCGCTATCTGTCACCAGCACCGGGATCGTGGCGCGCGGGTTCACCGCCCGAAACGCGGCGTCCAATTGCTCGCCCTTGGCGATGGAAATATCATGGCTTTCGGGCGAAAGACCCTTTTCTGCCAGAAACATCCGCGCCCGGCGCGGGTTAGGTGCGGTAGAGCAATCATAAAAAATCATCAGCTGGCCTCCTTGGTCGCAGGCCAGCCTAGGGTTCAGATACGGGCAACGGCCAGAGTGACCGTGCGTCCCATTCCAAATTGAGCCCCCGCCTCAGGCGTCGCGGCGGTAGATAAAACAGCGCCCCTGCACCGCCTCTGCTGGCAGCGGCATTTCGGTGAGGCTGTCAAAATACATCCGGTCAGACGAGACCATCAGGCCACCTGTCGCCAAAAGCGGCTCTACCAGAGGAGAGATCAGCCGGGCAAAGGCGTCGTTCTTTTCCCGGTTATGGCCGCCAAGATCGGCATGAACCAGGCTGGCCGTTGCGCCAAACCGGACAAGCGCTGCGGGCAGAGTTTCACGCACGTCACCAAGAATGGTCAGCTCTTCTGGCGGGGTGCTGTCAGGATGCGACGCCACGGCCCGTTCAAACACGTAGAGGTCGCGATCTTTCACATTGTGTTTCATGTGATGGTAGGTGCGGCCATTGCCAAGCCCCAGCTCAAACACCGGGCCCGACAGGGCGGCGGTCTGGGCAATGCCAAAGTCCAGACAGGCGCGCTGCGACACCATGCGATCGATAAAAAGGTCCAGTCGAGTGATCATGCCAGGTCTCCTTTGGCCAGCCAGCGGGCGGTGCGCGCAGGCTCAACTGCAAAAGTCAGGCCGCTCACCGCCCCTGATCTGTCAGATCCCAGCGCAAATGTGTAGCACTTGCCGCCAATCTCTGGCTGGCGCCGCGAAAATGTGGCCATGTGGTGCCGCTGTATCAATATTTCTGCAGCAAACAGCAGCTATGGCAAATGGGGTTTGACTAGGCCGCAGGCCACGCGCGAAGGTGAAGACAAAAAGAACAGGGAAAACGGGACACGTATGACTGGACAAATTCAGCCTGGACCTATGCAGCACTGTGGGCAGCGCTAAATGGCGCCTTTGCTCTCGGTAAAGAACCTCAGCATCGGCTTTGGCAAGGGCGACGATGTTGTGCGCGGCGTCAGTTTTGATGTCGCCGCCGGAGAGACGCTGGCGCTGGTCGGCGAGAGCGGGTCCGGTAAAACGGTGACCTGTCGGGCTGTGTTGCGCATCCTGCCCAAGGCGGCGCAAATTCGCAGCGGCAGCGTACATTTGCAGGGGCCCTCCGGCGCGACTGATCTGGTGACACTGGGCGAGCGCCAGATGCGCGATCTGCGCGGCAATCAGATTGCGATGATCTTTCAGGAACCGATGCGCTCATTGTCGCCACTGCACCGCATTGGCAATCAGGTGGCCGAAGTGCTCTGGCTGCATGGCCGCAAAAGCGAGTCTGAGGCCAAGAAAGAGGTGCTCACCTGTTTTGAACGCGTCGGCTTTCCTGATCCCGAGCGCACCTATAGTTCGTATCCGTTCGAGCTGTCCGGCGGTATGCGCCAGCGCGCTATGATCGCCATGGCAATGGTTGCCAAGCCGCAGCTTTTGATCGCGGATGAGCCAACAACGGCGCTGGATGTCACCACCCAGGCGCAGGTGCTGGGCCTGATGAAAGAGCTGCAACGCGACACCGGAATGGCGATGATCCTGGTGACCCATGATCTGGGCGTGGTTGCAAATATGGCCGAACAGGTGGTGGTGATGCACAAGGGCCGGGTGATGGAGGCCGGCGCGGCCGAGCCGCTGCTGTCAGCCCCGGCGCACCCCTATACCCGCGCCCTGATTGAGGCAGCCCCAAAGATTCCCGCAGCCGCAGCACCCCAGCCGGTGCCGGGCCGCTCGGACCTGATCCTTGAGCTGAAATCCGTGTCCAAGACCTACAGCATGCGGGCCGGAAAGGGCTGGAAGGCGCCAAGCCTGATCTATGCCTGTCGCGGTGTTGACCTGCTGCTTCCGCGCGGCAAGACACTTGCGATCGTGGGCGAAAGCGGCTCGGGCAAGACCACGGCCGCCCGCATCGCCCTGGGGGCCGAGCCGCCGGACGCAGGTGGCTCTGTGCTATTTCGCCCCCAGGCGGGGCAGGCCGCCATAGAGGTCCACAAAATGGACCGCACCGCCCGCACCGCCTTTCAGCGCGAGGCGCAGATGGTGTTTCAGGACCCCTATTCCTCGCTTAGCCCGCGGATGCGCATCCTCGACACAATGACCGAACCGCTGGAGATCCATCACATCGGCACCCAGTCGGAACGGCGTGAGCGGGCCGCGGCGATGCTGCAAACCGTGGGTTTGGGCGCGGATATGCTGCAGCGTTTCCCGCATGCCTTTTCCGGCGGCCAGCGCCAACGCCTGTCTATCGCGCGGGCACTGATGCTGGAGCCTTCGCTGCTGGTCTGCGATGAGCCCACCTCGGCGCTGGATGTCTCGGTACAAGAGCAGATCCTGCGCCTGCTGGAGAAAATCCGCGACGAGAACCAGCTGTCCTACCTCTTTATCAGCCATGATCTGGCGGTGGTGGCGCGTATTGCAGATGAGGTTGCGGTGATGCGGCGCGGGCTGGTGGTCGAGCAGGCCACACCCGAGACCCTGTTTCACAATCCACAACACCCCTATACCAAGGCCCTGATCGCAGCCCAGCCGGAGCCGGACATTCACCGCCCCATCGACCTTAAGCTGGTGGCACAGGGCGCCGGTCGGCCGGAAGACTGGCCCGAAAAATTCAGATTCTCAGGCTTTGAAGCGCCGCCTCTTGTGCCGCTTGAGCCCGGACACAAGGTACGTTGCCATGTTTAAAGCCCCGCACTCGCTTCTCGCCCTGACCGCGACATTACTGCTTGCGCCCCTGTTTGCCCCCCCGGCCGCCCTTGCCGGACCCAGCTTTGTCGAAAGCACCTTTTGGCAGGACGAAGTGAGCAGCGGCAATATGCCACCCGTCTCAGAACGCTTGCCGGATGTGCCGCTGGTGGTCGATTTGGCCGCCAAGGGACGTGCCTTTGGCCAGCAGGGCGGCACCCTCAACACCATGGTGACCCGCTCCAAGGATATCCGCCAAATGGTGGTCTACGGCTATGCCCGCTTGGTCGGCTATAACGAAGACTACAAGTTGCAGCCCGACATTCTGCTTGGCTATGAAAACGAGGGCAACAAGCGCTACACGCTGAAACTGCGGCCCGGCCATCATTGGTCCAGTGGCGATCCGTTCACCTCGGCTGATTTTGAGTACTGGTGGAAGGATATTGCCAACAACCCCCTGCTGAGCCCGGCCGGCCCGCCAGATTTCCTCTATTCAGAGGGTCAGTTGCCGCAGGTCAGCTTTCCGGACGCAACCACCGTTGTCTATCAATGGGACACGCCAAATCCGCAGTTTTTGCAAAACCTGGCCCAGGCGCGCCCGCCATTTATCTATCGCCCATCGGTATATCTGAAACAGTTCCACGCGGACTACGCAGCGGTTGAGACCCTGGCCGAAGAAGTCGATTATGCCCGGGTAAAAAGCTGGGCGGCGCTGCACAATAAATACGACAATATGTACAAGTTCGATCACCACGAACTGCCCACCCTGCAGCCCTGGATCAATGCCACAGCCGGCAAGAAAATTCGCCATCAGTTCGTGCGCAATCCCTATTATCACCGCGTTGACACAAAGGGCGTCCAGCTGCCCTATATCGACACCGTCGAGATGGAAATCGTCGCAGGGGGTCTGGTGGCGGCCAAAGCCAATGCAGGTGAGGCCGATCTGCAGGCCCGTGGCCTTGGCTTTCGCGACATCCCGATCCTGCGCAAGGGCGAAAAAGACGGCGCCGACTACACCACCTACCTTTGGGGGACCGGGGCGGCCTCGCAGATCGCAATCTATCCCAACCTGAATGTTGCAGATCCGGTCTGGCGAGACGTTTTGCGCGATGTACGCGTGCGCCGGGCGCTGTCGCTCGCAATTAACCGCAACGCCATCAACAAGGCGCTGTTTTTCAACCTGGCAAAACCAGGCGCCATGACGGTGCTGGAACAAAGCCCCTTCTATGAGGCTGAGATGCGCGAGGCCTGGGCCGCGTTTGACCCTGATCTGGCCAATCGCCTGCTGGACGAGGCTGGCCTTGGCGAAAAAGACGGCTATGGCATTCGCCGCCTGCCCGATGGGCGGCAGATGGAACTGGTGGTTGAAACTGCCGGTGAACGTCAGGAGGTAGAGAATGCCCTGCAAATCATCACCGATGACTGGAGAGACGTTGGCGTCAAGCTGGTGATGCGGCCTCTGGACCGCGATATTCTGCGCAACCGGGTGTTCTCAGGCACCACCATGGCTGCGGTCTGGTACGGCTGGGACAATGGCCTGCCGCAAAGCTACACCTCACCCGCCTACCTCGCCCCCACCGATCAGGTGTTCTTTGCCTGGCCAAAATGGGGCCAGTTTTACCAGACGGCGGGTGCTGCGGGCGAAGCCCCGGACATGGCACCGGCCCAGCGCCTGATGGAGCTGATGCACGAGTGGGAAAATGCCTCTGATGATGACGGCCGTGCCGCAGCCTGGCATGAGATGCTCAAGATCCATTCCGAGCAGGTCTATGGTATCGGTATTGTGGCCGCCGCACCGCAGCCTGTTGTTGTCTCAAACCGGCTGCGCAACGTGCCTCAAAAGGCCATTTGGGCCTGGGAGCCCGGTGCCCATTTTGGGGTTTATCGCCCGGATGAATTCTTTTTTGAAGATGGTAAGGGCTGATGGGCATTCTGCGCTACGCCATCTACCGGTTTGGCACCATGTTGCTAACCCTCTGGGTGGTTTCCATTCTGGTCTTTGTCATCATCAACCTGCCGCCCGGCGACTACCTGTCCAATCAAATCGCCGAGCTGCGGGCCAGTGGCCAATCCGCCGGTGTGGCCAAGGCCGAATTCCTGCGCAGCGAATACGCCCTGGATAAACCACTGTGGCAGCAATACTTTATCTGGGCAGGATTCCTGCCGGGCCCGCATGGGTTCTCCGGCCTGATTCAGGGCAATTTCGGCTGGTCCTTTGAATTTGACCGCCCCGTTTCTGAAATCGTCGGGGACAGTCTCTGGCTTACGGTTCTGGTCAACCTTGCAGCCGTGTTGTTTGTCTATGTCGTGGCCCTGCCTCTGGGTGTTCTGGCCGCCGCCCGCGCCCGCAGCTGGGTTGATTACACCTCTGCTTTTGTGGGCTACCTTGGCCTCGCCACGCCCAACTTTTTGTTGGCGCTGATCCTGTTTTACTATGGCCATCGCTGGTTCAACCTGCCGATTGGCGGCTTGATGGACCCTGCCCTTGAGGGCGAGCCGATGAACTGGGAAAAGGTGAAATCCATCCTCATCCACCTGATCGTGCCGACCTTTGTCATTGGCACCTCCGGCGCCTCGGCGATGATGCAGCGGCTGCGGGCCAATATGCTGGACGAGCTGGGCAAGCCCTATGTCGAGACCGCCATCGCCAAGGGCATGTCGCCGTCGCGGATGCTGGCAAAATACCCGCTGCGGGTGGCATTCAACCCCTTTGTCGCCGACATCGGCAACCTGCTGCCCTCGATGATTTCCGGCTCGGTTCTGGTCTCGGTGGTGCTTGGGTTGCAGACCATCGGTCCCACCCTGCTGACGGCGCTCAAGACCCAGGACATGTTCCTGTCTGGGTTTGTTTTGATGTTTGTCGCCCTGCTGACCCTGATTGGCACCATGATTTCGGACGTTCTGCTGGTCTTGCTGGATCCCCGCATTCGATACGAGGGGCGTGACGCATGACCCAATTGCCTGACGGACGCTATGTCGATGACGCCCCCTATGATCCCGACGCCTCTCTGCAAGAACTTGAGCGCAAAGATCTCGATGCCCCCAACTGGGTGCTGATCTGGCGCAAGTTCAAAACCCATAAGCTGGGGCTGATCTCGGGCACCTTCCTGCTGATCTGCTATCTGCTGCTGCCCGTGGTTGGCTTTATCGCGCCCTATGGCCCCAATGAGCGCAAAAGCGAGCATCTGTTTTCGCCGCCGCAATCGATCAACCTGTTCCACGAAGGCGAATTTCTCGGCCCCTTTATCTATCCGATGACCTCCGAGGCTGACCTGGAGACCTTTCAGTGGGTGTTCAAACCCGATCTGGACAACCCGCTCAAGCTGGAGTTCTTTTGCGAGGGCAAGACCTATAACATTGCCGGGCTGATCCCCTCTGACACCCATTTGTTCTGCCCGGCCGAGGGGGCGACTGTCTTCCTCTGGGGCTCTGACCGATTGGGACGCGACATTTTCAGCCGCATCCTTTTTGGCGCGCAGCTGTCGCTCACGGTTGGCCTTATTGGCATCTCGGTGTCCTTTGTGCTGGGGATCTTTTTTGGCTCTGTTGCGGGCTATTTCGGCGGCAAGATCGACTGGGTAATCAACCGCGTGATCGAAGTTTTGCGCTCATTGCCTGAATTGCCACTCTGGCTGGCGCTCTCTGCGGCCGTGCCCTCGAACTGGTCACCGGTGGCGGTGTTTTTCATTATTTCGGTGATCCTCGGGATACTGGACTGGCCAGGGCTGGCGCGCTCGGTCCGGGCCAAATTCCTGTCTTTGCGCGAAGAAGAATACGTGCGGGCGGCGGAGATGATGGGGGCCTCATCGGGGCGGGTGATCCGCAAGCACCTGATCCCCAATTTCATGTCGCATCTCATCGCCTCGGCCACGCTCTCGATCCCGGCGATGATCCTCGGCGAGACAGCGCTCTCCTTCCTTGGCCTTGGGCTTCGAGCCCCGGCGGTCAGCTGGGGCGTGATGCTGAATGATGCGCAGAACCTCGCCTCGATCGAGATCTATCCCTGGACCGCCATCCCGATGCTGCCGATCGTGATTATCGTGCTCGCCTTCAACTTTTTTGGCGACGGGCTACGTGACAGTCTCGACCCCTATCAGCAATGAGCCTGCTGCAAGACCTGCCTGCGCCGGGCAGCTATCAGCTCACCGGTGCAGGGCGCTACGACAGCGCATATGATGTGAGCGCGCTGGCCAATGCCAGCTTTGCCGCCGTGGGGCAGCAGCTCGCCCTGTTGATGCAGGCCACGGGTCTCAGCGATGAGGTCCTGCCAGTGAATAAGCCTGTGACCCTGCCAGTGACGGTGAATCAACGTCTTGCTTCGCTTTGGTTTGGCTATAGTTTTGCCGCCCAGGGCTGGGAATTACCAAGCCTCTGGGACCCTATTGCGGGCAACTACCCCTGTCGCGATGGCTGGATCAGGTTGCACACGAACCTGCCACATCACCGCGCTGCCGCCCTCAGGGTTCTAGGCTGCGCCGCAGATCCCGCAGCGGTGCGCAGCGCTGTCCGATCCTGGAACGGCGACACACTAGAGGCAGAAATTGTCTCGGCCGGAGGTGTCGCTGCCGCTATGCGCAGCCGCGCAGATTGGCTGGCCCATCCACAGGGCCAGGCCGTGGCAGCAGAGCCTCTGATCCACTGGGGCGCGCCGCGCGCCGTCACCTTGAGATCGGGTCCTGCCGCCAGTAATGCCGCGCCCCTGCGCGGCCTGCGGGTGCTTGACCTGACACGGGTGCTGGCGGGCCCTATCGCCACGCGCACCCTTGCCGGGTTTGGCGCCGAGGTGCTGCGCATTGATCCGCCCGGCTGGGACGAACCCGGTGTGATTCCAGATATTTCCCTGGGCAAGACCATGGCCAGCCTCAATCTGCGCCAAGATGCGGACCGGCGGCGTTTTGAGGATCTGCTGGCGCAGGCAGATGTGCTGGTGCATGGCTACCGTCCTGACGCGCTTGACCGGCTTGGGTTTGGCCACGCGACCCGTGACAGCCTTGCGCCGAACCGGATTGAGGTAAGCCTTAGCGCCTATGGCTGGAGCGGCCCCTGGGCTGCGCGGCGCGGCTTTGACAGTCTGGTCCAGATGAGCGCCGGGATCTCCGATGCAGGCGCGCAATGGGCCGGTGCGGACAAACCGACCCCTCTGCCCGTGCAGGCGCTGGATCACGCCACAGGGTATCTGATGGCGGCAGCGGTGCTCAGCACCCTGCGGCAGGCTGTGGTCACAGGGGTAACCCAGACCGCCCGGCTCTCCCTTGCGCGCACGGCAGAACAGCTTGCCAGCCTTCCAGAGCAGACCACCGCTGCCCCCCTCCTGGGGCAAGCTACACCCGCGGACTATTGCAGCCAGCTGGAAGACAGCAGCTGGGGGCCCGCATTGCGTCTACGCCCGGCACTACAGCTCGGCGGAGCAACCCAAATGCAGTGGGATAGCCCGGCACAGGCCTGTGGCAGCGCGCCCGCCCGCTGGTCAAACACCTAGTCACAGCTTTCAGCCAAACCAGAGCTCTCAGCACTCTCAAACCTACGAAATCTTTCCGCGCCGGGCCGCAGGCCCGGCGCCCGGCCCAACGCCAAACGAGGCGCGTCAGCGGATCGGATTGGGGGCGGGAGCCCCCCCTTGTTGGCGGCCATATGTCGAGCCCTCACAACAGCCGTTTTCACCGCAGGTGCCGCAGGTGCCGCAGGGTTAGCGGTCGTCACCGCCTCCATTGACGTCCATAAAATCCTCGTCGATTGCGGCCTGAACCGCGCCGGCCACAGCTTCCTTCTTATGCGCAGGCAGATCATCTGCATGCTCATCCGCCAGACGCACTGTGACCTCACGGTGGGCAAATTTAATGCCTTCGCGGGCAAAAATCTCTCGGATATCCTGATAGACCCGCTTTCGCACCAGCCACTGATCGCCCGGCTTGGTCATGAATTTCACCCGGATGATCATCGCAGAGTCCTGCATCTCGATCACGCCCTGCGATTTCAGGGGCTGCATAAAGCTCTCTCCAATCACCGGATCGCTCAGCAACTCCTGCCCCAGCTTCTTGATCAGTTTGCGCACCTTTTCCACATCGGTGTCATAGGTCACCCGCAGCGGCAGCTTCATCATCACCCAGTCGCGCGAGTAATTGGTCAGGACCTTGATCTCGCCAAACGGAATCGTGTGCAGCGCCCCCAGGTGATGGCGCAACTGAAATGACCGGACTGAGATCTTCTCAACGGTGCCTTTGACCTCTCCAATATCGATGTACTCGCCCTTGCGAAACGCATCATCAACCAGGAAAAACGCCCCGGAAAAAATGTCGCGCACCAGGGTCTGAGAGCCAAATCCAACCGCCAGACCAACCACGCCGGCACCGGCAAACAGAGGGCTCACGTTTATCCCGAGCTCCAACAACACGATGAGAATGATAGACACCACCACGACGGCCAGAATTGCCCCCCGAAACAGTGGTAGCAATGTCGCAAGCCGGCTGGCCCCACCAGCACCGCCCTCATCCCCCAGTTCAGCCTCCGTGACATCACCGCGCTCTTTGTCGATCTTGCTGTCAATCCAGACCCGCGCGGCGTGATAGACGACATAGCCAAGGAAAAGGATCACAATGACATCGCTCATCCGCTCGGCAGCGGTAGTCGACATCCATGCGGCCTCTGGATTCCACACCATCACCAGCGCATAGGCCCCAACCAGAAAGGCCAGAATGCCCGCAACCCGGCGTGCCAGATCCTCGAAGTTGGCGATAGGATGCCCCTGGCTCTTGGCCATGGCCTCGATTTCCTCCTCAGAAATCAAGGAGACCTCGCTGTCTTCGCCTGCAGCCAAAGCCTGCTCAGCACTCATCGGCGCAAGGATCTCGGGCAGGCGGCGACGGCGGGAGAAGGCCTCGATCCCGTAGTTGATGACACCGTACACCACCAGGATTGAGGTCAGCACCATATAGGTCCCAGCCATCAGCGGCACCGGCACATCGCGTTCTAACACCAGGTCAAACGCGAGCTGGAACCAGCCAAAGACGATATAAGCCAACACAACCGGCGCCCAAACCATCGACAGAACACGCAACAGCCAGGAACACTCTTCCTTGCTGCGCCCAGCCCGGATTGCCAGCGTAATTGCCCTGGCATTCAGGCCAATCAAGGCGAGATTCCCCAAGGTTCCCACCAGAGCCAGCAAGCCATAAACCAATGCGTATACGTTGTAATTCAGGCCAAAATCCCCCACCCAGGTGGAAAATATCAACGAGGAAATATCATAGGCTGCCAGCACCGAGGCCGAGAGATAAAGCCGTTTTGCATCGCGGTCGGAAAACACCGGCATGCGATACTGGCTGAGATAGGGCGACAGCACCATGCGCCACAAATCCGAAACTGTCCGGATAACAAAAAACGCCGTGTAGATCGCGGTCACAGTGAATTCGATAGAGCTGTCGCCCGAGGCCCCAAAAATTAGGTAGGAGGCCGTCAGTGCAAAGATCATTGCAAACAACGTGCCTCCAACACCCATCAGGAAGCGGAAGACGAGGAACGGCATCTTCTCATAGTACCCCACGGGCTGCGCTTTGATCCGGGCAACCACATAGCGTTTTGCAATCCGCTTTCCGTAGATTTCCGTCGTCAACCAAATCCCGATTATCAGGAACAAGACACTCCAGCCCAGCACTTCGACATAGGTCATGATGCGCCCGTCCGGGCTGGTTTGGCGCAGAATGTATTTCATCTCAAAGATAGAGTAGGGCAAGGCCTCCAGACGGCTGCGCAGCTCTTGACGAAAAGACTGAAACTCCGACTGCGCCTTCATCAGCGCCGAAGCGCCTTCCATCTTACGTGTCGCAGGCTTGACCGGCTCTGGGTCCCCGGTGGTCCTGACGGTGCCACTGCCGTCAACAATGATCACCCCAAGGCCGCTCTCAGCTGCCAGTTCCACCGCCCGGGCAACCGGGTCTGCGGCAACAGTCTCCTGCGCCTGCACCATCTGGGGCGCTGCCATCAAGAACAAGATGAGCAAAAAACTCAAACAGCTGAACTGGAACAAACGCTGGATCATAACAAGACTGGCTCCGTATAGGGTCGCGTTAGCCTAGCGACAGGGCACCCTCTTCGCAATTGCATGCCGCAGGATTATCATGCGAGCGTTGCCACAGTTTTCTGGCCCCTTTGGTCAACAGATACGTCGCAAGATCACTACCAGCCCCCAAACTGCGCCGCGCCCTTGATTGGCCAAGAGGATCCCCCCTTTCCTGTGCCTGCCCCCTGTGCCTACCTCCTGCGCCCGCCTCCACACGCCAGGGTTATCCAGCATACCCCACCTTACGGCATACCTGTGCGGAAATGTCAGTCCGAGCCAAAGGATTTGTCCCTCAAGCGCCATTTCCATTGAAAATCGGATGTTTCCAAGCCCCCCCCCCTTGATTTCACCACCCTCCTATTGCACCAACCCTTTGTAGCGCACCTGCAGGCTAGCCAATGATACCGACCCAGAACACATCTTCCGAGCCAGACCAGACTCCACGCGGCCCCCGGGTGATGCTGTATAGCCATGATACTTTTGGGCTGGGACATTTGCGCCGTTCGCGCGCTTTGGCTAGCGCCATTACCACCGCAGATTCATCGGCCTCGGCGCTGATCCTGACCGGGTCGCCTGTGGCAGGACGCTTTGCCTTTCCCAGCCGCGTCGACCATATGCGCCTGCCTGGGGTGATCAAACGCTCAAACGGCAGCTATGCCTCGCGCACAATGGGCATGAGCATCGAAGAAACCACCGAGATGCGCAGCGGTCTGATCCGCTCTATGGCAGAGCAATACGAGCCCGATGTGCTGATTGTCGACAAGGAGCCCACGGGCTTTCGCGGTGAGCTGCTGCCGGCGCTTGAGGTGCTTGCTGCTCAGGGGCGAACCAAGCTGGTGCTGGGGCTGCGCGATGTGCTTGATGAACCAGAGGTGCTGGCGGCGGAATGGGCCCGCAAAGAGGCGATCCAGGCCACCGAGGCCTTCTATGACGAAATCTGGGTTTACGGGCTGCGTTCCATTTACGACCCAACCAAAGGGCTGGACCTCAGCCCTGCAGTCCAGGACCGCATGCACTGGACCGGCTATCTGCGCCGCGACCTGGGCCCGCTGGATGAACCGCCAGAGCAGCCCTATGTGCTGATCACCCCCGGCGGCGGTGGCGATGGTGCCATGATGGTAGATCTGGTGCTGTCGGCCTATGAACGCGACCCTGATCTGGCCCCACGCGCCGTGCTGGTCTACGGCCCCTTCCTGTCAGGCGACACCCGCGAGGCCTTTGAGACCCGCGTTGATGCCCTGCAGGGCCGGGTCACCACGGTTGGCTTTGAATCGCGCATCGAAACCCTGTTCTCGGGCGCGCAGGGCGTTGTCTGCATGGGCGGCTACAACACGTTTTGCGAAGTGCTGTCCTTTGACAAACCGGCCGTCATCGTGCCGCGCACCACACCGCGACTGGAACAATGGATCCGCGCCAGCCGCGCCGAAGAGCTGGGGCTGGTGGCCATGCTAGACGAGCGCCGCGATGGCTGGACCCCCGAGGCGATGAACCTCGCCATCCGGACCCTGAGCGCGCAAAAGCCCCCCTCGGCCGCCTTTTCAGACGGGCTGCTGGACGGGTTACTGGACGGGCTCGACTTCGTGACCCAGCGCGTCTCATCCTTGCTGGAAGGCACGCCCCGAAAGGCCGCCGAATGAGCCATACGCCCCCGTACCTGCCCCCCCCGCCACTGGCGGTTCTGGTCAAGGGCTGGCCCCGCCTGTCAGAGACCTTTATCGCCCAGGAGCTGGTGGCGCTCGAGGCCGCGGGGCAAAGCTTTGAGATCTGGTCGCTGCGCCACCCGACGGATGTAAAACGTCACCCGCTGCACGACCGTTTGCAGGCCCATGTGCGCTATCTGCCAGAGTATCTCTATCAGGAACCTGCCCGCGTCTGGCAGGCGCGCGCGCGCGCCAAAACCCTACCGGGCTACGCCGAGGCCTATCGCATCTGGCGCGCAGACCTGCGCCGCGATCCCAGCCGCAACCGCATCCGCCGTTTTGGTCAGGCCTGCGTTCTCGCCGCCGAGATGCCCGACGAAGTGCTGGGGCTTTATGCCCATTTCCTGCACACGCCCTCGTCGGTGGCGCGCTATGCTGCCATCATGCGCGGCCTGCCCTGGAGCTTTTCGGCCCATGCCAAGGACATCTGGACCTCACCGGACTGGGAAATCTCGGAAAAGCTCTCAAGCCAGCATCACGGCGCCGCCTTTGGCGCTACATGCACCGGATTTGGCGCGCGGCATCTGCAGCAGATGTCGGATGACCCGGCCCGCATCGACCTGATCTATCACGGGCTGGATCTGGCGCGGTTCCCTGCGCCGCCTGTGCGGCAGGACCGCCAGGCACAAGATCCGCTGCGGCTGATGTCCGTCGGGCGTCTGGTCGAGAAAAAGGGCTTTGACCGTCTGATCGCAGCACTGGCCCTGCTGCCGCAGGATCTGGACTGGCACTGGACCCATATCGGCGGCGGCGGACTGAGCGACCTTTTGCAGGACATGGCCGAGGACGCCGGGATTGCCCAACGCATCACCTGGTGTGGCGCCTGCGACCAGCCCGAAGTGATCAAAGCCATGCGCGCCTCGGACCTCTTTGTGCTGCCCAGCCGGGTGGCAGCAGATGGCGACCGCGACGGCCTGCCCAACGTGTTGATGGAGGCGGCTTCACAATTGCTGCCCATCCTGTCGACGCCGGTGTCCGCCATCCCGGAATTCATCGACAGCGGCACCCATGGCTTGCTCAGCGATGACGCGCCCGCAGCGCTGGCGGCGGCGATTGTCACGCTGGCGCAGGACCCAAAGAAGACCGCAGATATGGCCGGGGCCGCACTACAGCGCCTGCGCCGCGATTTTGGCATGGATCCCGGCATCGCCCAGCTGGTCAGCCGGCTGGATGCCATGCTGCAGGGCTCATGAGTGACGCTACAGCCCCTGCTCTCGCTTCTGGCCCAGCTGTCGGCACAGCCAAACGTATCGCCTTTTACGCGCCGATGAAATCGCCCCGCCATCCAGTGCCCTCCGGCGATCGGGAAATGGCCCGCAACCTGATGGAGATCATTGCTGCAGGCGGCGCCGAGGTCGATCTGGTCACCGAGCTGAAGATTTTTGACAAAACGGGCGACGCCTGTCTACAGGCCACCCTGCGCGACAAGGCCGCCTTTGAGGCCCAGCGCCTGATCACCGAGATGCCGCCGATGGATCTCTGGGTCACCTATCACAACTACTATAAGGCACCGGACCTGATCGGCCCCAGCGTGGCCCGCGCGCGTGGCATTCCCTATGTGCAGATCGAAAGCACCCGCGCTGCCCGGCGCCTGCAGGGGCCCTGGGCCGGATTTGCCCAGTCTGCCCATGCGGCCGCCGATGCAGCCGCGCTGATTTTCTATCTCACCGCCAATGATCTGATCACGCTTGAACGCGACCGCTATCAAGACCAGTCGCTTGTTGCGCTGCCGCCCTTTTTGCCGATCAAAACCCTGCCCAAGGTAAGTACCCTGGAAGGACCGATGCTCACGGTGGGCATGATGCGGTCCGGGGATAAACTGGCCTCCTATGAGATCATCGCCGCCTCACTGGCCGCGCTCACCGGCGACTGGCAGTTGCAGATCGCCGGCGATGGCCCGGCCCGCCCTGAGGTCGAAGCCCTGATGGCTCCCTTTGGCGGTCGCGTCACATTCCTGGGGCAGCTCTCACGCGAGGCCCTGGCCGTGGTCTACGCGCAGGCAAGCCTGTTTCTGTGGCCCGGCGTCAATGAGGCCTTTGGCATGGTCTACCTTGAGGCCCAGTCCCACGGGCTGCCCGTGGTTGCACAGGACCGCCCCGGCCTGCGCGATGTTCTGGCGCCCGGTCACTACCCGGCGCCGGATCTTGGCGCCACAGCGCTAAGCACCCAAATTCAAAAGATTTTAAGTGCGACCGGGCTGCGGCGACACCTGGGCGCGCAGGCGCGGGAAATGATCGCCACTGACCACCTCGCCCCGGCCGCAACCCAGCGCTTTTGGTCCGCCGTTGCCCCGCTCATGAAGGAGATCCCATGATACGTCTCGCTCTTTTACGCCATGGCCACACAGCCTGGAACCGGGCTGGCCAGATTCAGGGCCGCAGCGACATCCCTCTGGATGACACCGCCCGGACAGAGCTGGCCGGTTTTGCCCTGCCTGCCCCCTGGGACAGGGCCGCGCTCTGGTCGAGCCCCCTGAGCCGTGCGGTGGAAACGGCTAAAATCGTAGCCGGGCACGCGCCCCTGACCGATCCTGCCCTGACCGAAATGTTCTGGGGCGACTGGGAAGGCCAAAAAGGGCTGGAGCTGAAAGCCGACCCCGCCAGCGGGTTTCGCGATATTGAGCACTGGGGCTGGGACTATCGCCCCCCCGGCGGCGAAACCCCGGCAGAGGTCTGGGCGCGGATCAGGCCCTGGCTGGCGACGCTGCAGCGCGACACGGTTGCGGTCTGCCATATCGGAATTATGCGGATGATCCTGGCCCAGGCCTATCACTGGGATTTTGACGGGCCGGCCCCCTTCCGGATCAAACGCAACAGGCTCTTTGTCATCGAGATTGCAGGCGAGACCCTTACGCCCTGGCCAGAGCCCGTTCGCCTGACCAAAATCGCTGCGCCATGAAGGTTATGATCGTGGTCACCCATCTGCTGGGCACCGGCCATCTGGCACGGGCGCTCACGCTTGGGCGCGCCTTTCTGGCGGCTGGCGACACGGTGCAGATCGTCTCGGGAGGCTTTGCGGCACCGCAGCTGAACACCCAGGGCATCCCCGTTCTGCAACTGCCGCCGCTGCGCTCAAACGGGGTACATTTCACACAACTGCTGACACCAGAAGGGGCCCGCGCTGATGACGCCTATCACCTGGCACGTCAAAACGCGCTTTGTGCGGCCCTGCGGCAGATGCAGCCTGATGTGCTGATTACAGAGCTTTACCCCTTTGGCCGCCGCGCGTTGCGCCATGAATTTCTGGCGCTGTTGCGAGCGGCACAGACACTGGCCAAGCCGCCCAAAATCCTGGCCTCGATCCGCGACATTCTGGCGCCCCCGTCCAAGCCGGAAAAGGCTGACAAAGCCGATGCTGTGATAGCAGAGTTCTATGACGCGGTGCTGGTGCATTCCGACCCTCAGGCCGTGCCGCTGGCGCTAAGCTGGCCGGTCTCTGACATGCTGGCGTCAAAGCTGCGCTATACTGGTTTTGTCGCCCCCCCCGCGGCGGGCCGACACCCAGATACAGCAGGTCAGGGTGAAATACTGGTCAGCGCCGGCGGCGGCAGTGTGGGCGATGAGATCTATCACTGCGCCCTTCAGGCTGCCCGCCTGATGCCGAGCCATCCCTGGCGTCTTTTGGTGGGCGGCAGTGACGCGACAGCGCGCATTGCCGCCCTGCGCCAGATCGCCTCGCCCGCCAGGGTTGAGGCGGCGCGGCCGGATTTTCGCCAGATGCTCTGCCATGTCGCCGCCTCGGTCAGCATGTGTGGCTACAATACCGCGCTGGATCTGTTGCAGGCAAACACCGCCTCCGTGCTCATCCCCTTTGATGCCGGCAGCGAAGTGGAACAGGGCCTGCGCGCCAACAGTCTGACTCCGCTGGATGGGATTGAGGCCCTGCGCACAGCCGATCTGACGCCACAGAGCCTGATTGCAGCCCTGCAACGGGCCTTGGCGGCCCCCCGTCGCGTGGCAACCCGGTTTCAGTTTGACGGCGCCCGGCGTTCCGTTGACATTGCCCATGAGCTGGCAGGAGAGCGCCTATGACACCGGACTGGACTGCGCTGGATCTTGAGCTGTCGCGCTGGCAGGACATCGGCCTGACGCTGCCACTCTGGTGGCGCGACGATGACGCCATTGCGCCAACTGCGGCGCTGGATCAGCTCAGCGCATTGGCGCAAAAATTAACCCTCCCGGTGCATCTCGCCGTCATCCCCGGCAGCGCGACACCGCAGCTTGCGTCCTATGTCAGCGCCCACCCCGAGCTGATCCCCGTGGTGCATGGCTGGGCGCATAGCAACCTGGCCGCAGCAGGCGAGAAGAAATGTGAGTTCCCGGCCCATCGGCCGGTTGAGGCCGCCTTGGGCGATATAGAGGCCGGGCTGGCCCGGCTGCAGGATCTGTTTGGGGCGCGGCTTGAGCCGATTTTTGTGCCGCCCTGGAACCGTATCGCGGCGGATCTGCTCCCGTGGATGGCAGGCGCTGGCTTTGCTGCACTTTCGACCTTTACGCCACGCACAAAGGCCAAGGCAGCACCTGGACTGGCGCAGATCAACACCCACCTGGACCCGATCGACTGGAAGGGCCGCCGGTCACTGGTTGCACCGGATCAACTGATCACGCAGGTAAGCCAACAGTTGCAGGCCCGCCGCCTTGGCACCGCAGACAATACCGAACCCTATGGCATTCTCACGCATCATCTGGTGCACGATACAGCCATCTGGGATTTCACAGCGGCGCTGATCACGCGCCTGATGCAGGGGCCGGCACAGGTCTGGCAGTTTGACAGAAGGATGATCTGAGATGAGTCGTTTGGATTCAATGCTGCGCCGCTTTACGGCGCAACGGGACGGGCTGAACTGGGCTGCCCAAGAGATCTCTGGGACCGGCGGCGATGTGCTGGACATGGGGCTGGGCAATGGCCGCACCTATGACCACCTGCGCGAGACCCTGCCCGACCGCCGCGTCTGGGTCATCGACCGGGTCCTGCAGTGCCATCCCTCCTGCGTGCCGCCCGAAGCGGACTTTCTGCAGGGCGAGGCGGTGCCAATGCTGGAGCGCCTCAAGGCTGAGGGTCACAAGATGGCTCTGGCGCATTATGATTTTGGCTTTGGCGTCAAAGAGCAGGACGTGGCCGAGGCCGCAGCCATGTCTCCGGTTATCGCCAGCGTCATGGCCAAGGGCGGCATCGTGGTCTCGGGCCAACCGCTGGTCGGATTTGAAGAGCTGAAGGGCCCTGAGGGCATTCCCGAAGGCCGCTATCTGTTTTATCGCGCCTAGAGGGTATCCGCATGCCTCTCCCCCAGACACACACATGGTGCGGGGGAGAGGCATTGCTGTCTTTTGAAACTACCTAGGCCACGCGCTGTCCGCGTGCCCAGGTGCCGCGCAGCGCAGGCGTTCCGTCTATCAGACCGAAACGGATCAGATCGGCACGTTTTCCGACCTCAAGACGTCCACGATCATTCAGCTCGACAGCCTGTGCCGGTGCCTGGGTAACCGTCGCCAGCCCCCGCGCCATATCGCCCCAGATCTGGCCCAGTTGCACGGCCGACATCAACAGCGCCCCCGGCACATAGTCGGACGAGACAATATCCAAAAGCTCCAGCTCGGCCAGCTCGTGTGCCGCTACATTGCCGGAGTGTGAGCCGCCACGTATGAGGTTGGGCGCGCCCATCATCACCTTGATGCCATGGGCATGGCAGGCCCGCGCCGCTTCTACCGTGGTGGGGAATTCCGCCAAGTGAATGCCGTGTCCGGCCGAGGTCGCGACCTGTTCAGCCGTGGTGTCATCATGGCTGGCCAACACCGCCCCAAAGCGCCGGGCTGCCATGACCGCCTCAACCTCATGCAGGTCACCATAGGTGTCGCGCAGCGCTTTCAGGTGGGCGACATGCGCCTGAAAACCTGCGTCATCCAGCCCGTGTTTGCCTTTGACATAGGCCTCCAGCTTGGAGAGGTCGCGAAACTGGCGCTGCCCCGGTGTGTGATCCATCAATGAGACCAGCCCCACGCGATCTGCCTCGCCAAACTCTGCCAACTCCTGGACCAAACTGTCTGAACAGACCTCGGCCCGCAGATGCAGGAAGTGCGAGATCTTCAGGGCGTCTTTGGCGCGCAGCTCCAGCATCTCGGTGGCCAGACCGCGCGCATAAGAGCCATAGCGGCTCTCTTTGCGGCTGACAGATCCCACCCGCATGGCGTCAAACACCGTGGTGATGCCGGTGCCGGCCAGTTCCGCATCATGCGCCATAATCGCGGCAGCATGCGGCCAGTCGACCTTGGGGCGCGGCTGGATATGGCGTTCCAGATTGTCGGTATGCAGCTCGACCATACCGGGGCTCAGGTAGTCGCCATCGCAGTCCACCGCGCCTTTGGGCACCGCAGCACCGGTTGAGATATCGGCAATCTCGCCATCGCAAAATCTCAGCTGTCCACGCAGGGTTTCGCCGGGCAGCACCAGGGTGGCATTGGCAAGGATCAATTCATCTGTCATCTGAACTTCACAACTTTCGAGCTATAGGAACGGCCACGTATAGGAGGCCAATGTGACATTCACGCGATACGCGATCTATTATGCTCCGCCAGCCGACGCGGCCTGGGGAGAGTTTGCAACCAGCTGGCTGGGATGGGACATGCAGGCAGGGCAGTTGGTCGCCCAGCCCGAGGTCACCGGCCTCGATCTTACCGGCCTCAATCATAGCGGCCTCGATCTTGCAGCCATCACGCAGGTGCCGCGCAAATACGGGCTGCATGCAACGCTGAAACCCCCTATGCGGCTTGCCGAAGGCTGCAACCTGGCAGGCCTGCAGGCGGCCTGTGAGGCGCT
Source organism: Phaeobacter sp. SH40 (assembly GCA_965641885.1). Classification (GTDB taxonomy): domain Bacteria; phylum Pseudomonadota; class Alphaproteobacteria; order Rhodobacterales; family Rhodobacteraceae; genus Pseudophaeobacter. The sequence continues at coordinate 3,791,737 of OZ282574.1, forward strand.
GGCGGCCAAACAGGCGCCCGTGACGCTGGAGGGGCTGCATCTGGCGCGGCTGGGACGGTTTCTGGCCCTGCGCGTCACCGGCGATGAGACCGCCCTGAGCCGTCTTGCGGCAGCCTGTGTGCAGGACCTGGACCCGTTTCGCGCCCCCGCGTCCGAGGCCGAGCTGTCCAAACGCCGCGCATCCGGCCTCAGCCCAGCGCAGGACGCGAACCTCTTGGCCTGGGGCTACCCATTTGTGCTGGATCAGTTCCGCTTTCACATCACCCTGACCGGCAAGCTGCCAAAGGCAGAGCTGCCCGCGGTTGAGGCGGCACTTGCGGCGCATCTGATACCACTGCTGCCCACACCGCTGATGATCCGGGACTTTGCCCTGGTTGGAGAAGACGAGGCGGGACGGTTTCACATGATCCAACGCTATGCCCTCACTGGGCCGGACCACAGAGCAGGTGCAGAATAGATCACCGCCCGGGCCGCAGCGACGGCCTGTTGCAGATCGCCACTGTTGTCGATCTGGTGGAGCTGCAGCAGCCCCGCAGGCAGAGGTTGGCGCGCGCGGGCAAGGCGACGTTGAACCTCGGCGCTGTCTTCGCGCCCGCGCTTGGTGAGCCGTTCCGCCAGAACCGCAGGTGAAGCGGTGACCGAAAGCACCACCAGCGCGCCAAAAACCTGCTGCGCCTGCAACAGCACGCTGCGCGAAAGATTCACTAGGACCCCCTGGCCACTGCCGCGCAGATCTTCAATCTGGCGCGGGATACCATAGCGCAAACCATGGGCAGACCAGTGCAGCGCAAACTGCTCTGCTGCCACCAGATCTGAAAAACCGACCTCGGTGACCGCGTGGTAATCCTCTCCACCTGCCTCAGGTGCACGGGTCACCACCCGTTGCATCACATGCAGGCCTGGGTCAGCCTCGGCCAGAGCCTGCATCAGGCTGTCCTTACCTACGCCCGAGGGGCCAACAACGGCGACCACAGGTCCCTTTTTGTCAGGTTTTTTGCCAGGGAATGTCATGCCAAGACCTGCGGCGTGAAGGCTGAGACATCGATAAATCTGTCGCAGACCTGATCACGGGCAGCCTCGTCATGAAAGATGCCAATGATCGCAGCCCCGCGCGCCTTCGCACTCTCAACCAGGCTCAGCACCGTGGCGCGATTTTTGGCATCCAGACTGGCCGTCGGCTCATCCAGCAGCAGTGCTGGATAGTCATAGGCAAAGCCGCGCGCGATATTCACCCGCTGCTGCTCACCGCCCGAGAATGTCGTCGGGCTCAGCGACCACAGCCGCTCTGGAATGTTCAGCTCCGCCAGCAGGCTGGCAGCCTTTTGCCGCGCAGCCTCAATCGGGGTGCCAACAGCCAGCAGAGGCTCGGCTACCACATCCAGCGCCGCCACACGCGGCACCACCCGCAAAAACTGGCTGACATAGCCAAGGGTCTCGCGGCGCAGCGCTATGATCTGACGCGGCGCAGCCTGTGCCACATCCAGATCCCCCACCATGACCCGGCCCGCGGCCGCAAGGTAGTTGCCATAGATCAGCCGCATCAGGGTCGACTTCCCTGCCCCGGAGGCGCCGACCAGACCAACACATTCCCCTGCACCCACCGTGAGGTTGACCCGTTCCATCACCGGGATCACCGCACTGCCCTGATTGTGCAGGGTGAAACTCTTGCTTACGTTTTCAAGTTCAATCATCGTCTTTATCCTTCAGACCTGCAGCACCGAGGAAACCAGCAGCTGGGTATAGGCATGTTGTGGGTCATCCAGCACCTGATCGGTAAGACCGCTTTCCACCACATACCCGTCTTTCATCACCATCAACCGGTCCGCCAACAGGCGCACCACCGCCAGATCGTGGGTCACGATAATGGCGCTCAGCCCCATCTCGCGCACCAGTCCGCGCAACAGATCCAGCAAACGCGCCTGCACCGAGACATCCAGGCCGCCGGTGGGTTCATCCATGAAGACCAGCCGCGGGCCGGTCACCAGATTGCGGGCGATCTGCAGGCGCTGCTGCATGCCACCAGAAAAGGCCGAGGGGCGGTCATCAATGCGGCTGTCGCTGATTTCAACGCGGCCCAGCCAGTCGGTGGCCTGCGCGCGGATCTCGCCATAGTGGCGCCCGCCCACAGCCATCAGCCGCTCGCCAATGTTGCCGCCAGCCGAGACCGACATGCGCAGCCCATCACGGGCATGCTGATGCACAAAGGCCCAGTCGGTGCGCCCCAGCATGCGGCGTTCTGGCTCGGACATTTTCAGCGTGTCTTGCGGCCCATCGGCGCGGGTGTCGAAAACCACCTTGCCTTGATCCGGCGCATGGTGGCCCGCCATGGCATTAAGCAGCGTTGACTTGCCAGAGCCACTTTCGCCGACGATGCCCATGACCTCACCGGGATAGAGATCAAAGCTAACGTCTTTGCAGCCTATCCGGGGCCCATACATTTTTGTCAGGGAGTTCACCTGTAACAGCGGTGTCATGTCCTGCGCTCCTACTTCTTTGATCATCACGCGGCCTCCTCGCCCAAACGGCCCACATGGCCCGCGGCGCGGCGGCTGCGGCAATAATCAGTATCCGAGCAGACAAACATCCGGCTGCCCGCATCGTCCAAAATCACCTCGTCGAGATAGCTGTCCCCGGCGGCACACAGATCACAGGCATGATCAGCCTTGCTGGCCTCAAACGGGTAGTCCTCAAAATCAAGGCTCACGACGCGGGTATAAGGCGGCACCGCATAGATGCGCTGTTCACGACCGGCGCCAAACAGCTGGATCGCCGCCATCTCAAGCTTGGGGTTGTCAAATTTGGGGATCGGTGACGGGTCCATCACATAGCGATCCTCAATCTTCACCGGATAGGCATATGAGGTCGCAATATCGCCGTGTTGGCTGATGTCCTCATAGAGCTTCACATGCATCAGGCCATATTCCTCGAGGCTGTGCATCTTGCGGGTCTCGGTCTCGCGCGGTTCAAGAAAACGCAGCGGTTCGGGAATTGGCACCTGATAGACCAGCACCTGATCCTCAGTCAGCTCCGCCTCGGGGATACGGTGACGGGTCTGAATAACACTGGCCTTTGAGGTTTCCTCCGTGGTGGCAACCCCGGCGGTGCGCTGAAAGAACTTGCGAATGGATACCGCATTGGTGGTGTCATCGGCACCCTGATCGATCACCTTGAGGGTATCATCGGGCGTCAGGGTGGCAGCTGTGACCTGCACGCCGCCGGTGCCCCAGCCATAGGGCATCGGCATCTCGCGCGAGGCAAAGGGCACCTGATAGCCCGGCACTGCCAGACCTTTCAGGATCGCCCGGCGGATCATCCGCTTGGTTTGCTCATCCAGGTAGGCAAAATTATAGTCAGACATTGTATGTCCTTTCACGCAACAGGTGGGCAGCTGAGGGAGGTCCGATATGACGCCGGTCAGTGATCCGGGCAGTGATACAGTGAAACTCGCTCATTCCGCCGCCTCCTGCGCGGCCATCTGATCCGCCAGCTCCTGCGCCTCGCGGCGCAGTTTGCGCACCAGTTCCAGCTCTGATTGGAAATCGACGTAATGCGGCAGTTTGATGTGCTCCAAAAAGCCCGTCGCCTGGATGTTGTCGGAATGACTGAGGACAAATTCCTCGTCCTGGGCTGCAGCACCTAGGTTGTCTTCGCCCAGCTCTTCCCAGCGCAGCGCCCGGTCGACCAGCGCCATGGCGATGCTTTTGCGCTCGGACTGACCAAAGACCAGACCGTAGCCACGGGTGAATTGCGGCGGTACGGTTTTTGAGCCCTTGAACTGGTTCACCGTCTCACATTCGGTCAGCTCCACCTCGCCGATCTCGATGGCAAAGCCGAGCTCGGGGATCTCCATTTCCACCGGCACCTTGCCGATGCGTAATTCCCCAACAAAGGCGTGGTTGCGCGCATAGCCGCGCTGGGTGGAATAGGCCATGCCAAGGATAAACCCCTCATCACCCCGCGCCAGCGACTGCAGCCGCACGGCGCGCCCGGCTGGAAAGCTCATCGGTTCGCGGGTCAGATCGCCGGGTGTGGCGTCAGAGGCAGGCTCGCACTCGATAATATCCTCGCCCTGCAGGAATTCGGTGATATGCGGCGTGACCTCCATGCGGGGTTCGGCAGTCGGCGCCTGCGGCACCTCGCCATCTGCGGCCAGTTTGAAATCCAGCAGACGATGCGTGTAGTCAAAAGTCGGTCCCAGCACCTGGCCACCCGGCGCGTCCTTGAAAGTGGCAGAGATGCGGCGATCACAGGCCATCGCGCCGGTATTCACCGCCTCACTATAGCCAAACCGTGGCAGGGTGGTGCGATAGGCGCGGATCAAAAACACCGCTTCGATCAGATCACCGCGCGACTGTTTGATCGCCAGCGCCGCCAGATCCGGATCATAGAGCGAGCCCTCGGACATCACCCGGTTGACCGCAAGGCTCATCTGTTCGCGGATCTGCTCCAGGGTCAGCTCGGCCACGCCTGTGTCGCCACGGCGCTCTTCGGCCAGCCAGGCATGGGCATTGTCGATGGCGCGTTCGCCACCTTTTACAGCTACATACATGGCGTCAGTCCTTTGCCAAAATCGTGGTTGAACGCGGCAGCGCAGCCAGCTCTGGGCCACAAGTGAAAAAGAAATCCACCCCCAGCGGGTAGAGCATGGCATTGCCCTGACAGGCGGCGATATCCGGCAGGGCCATCTCTGCCCGCTCTTTGATGCCCGGACCTGTGAGTCTGGCATTTGCACTAATCAGACTGGGCCTCTCGACAATCAGCGTGGCTGAGCGGTCGGGATATTCCGATGTGCCAATACGGAATTGCGGCAGAGGCATCAGCGCCTCCCAGCTGCCCAGCGCAAAGCTGGCGAGCTCTGGCGCAACAATTGGCGCGCCGGTGTGAAAGGCGATCCATTCGCGCAGGGGCGCACTGTCGACATCGCGGGCCAGGTAAACGCCGGTTTCGGGGTCACACAGGGTCAGCAGCAGCACCCCTGCCGCCACGGAAATCCCTCCGGGGGGCTGGGCGCCTGCAACCTCATAGCGGCTGCCGGGGCGCGCCATGGCCTGCATCGCGGCACGAAACCCATGCGCTGCATCAATGGCCGGGGTGGCAAAGCCACCGCTAAAGATATTGTGCTCTTGCTGTGCTGACATCAGTCCTCTCCCCGCACCATTGTGAAGAATTCAACCTTGGTGGCGGCGGCCTTTGCAGCACGGGCTTCCTTGCGGGTCTGGCGCGCCGCCTGCAACGGATCCAACACCGCAGCACGCAGAGCCTCTGCCGCCTCAGTCTGCATCAGGGCATCCACTTTTGCCGCGATCTCTGCCTTGGGTTTTGAGCGCCCCTGCACATAGGCATGGCCAACCGTGCCATCCGCCAGCGTCAGCGCACAGCGGGTCACGGTCATCTCACCCAGATTGAATGGCGCCCCCGCGCCGCCCATGCGACCGCGCAGCATCACGCCGCCAGCCTCTGGGGCGCGCAGCCAGTTAAAGGCCGGATCACGGCCAAAGGAGGTCCACAATCGCGTGAGTTCACCCGCATCGGCCTGGGCCAAAAGGCTCATCCAAGCCTTACGCGCGGGAACGGAAATTTCTGTCTTCATCTGTCAAAGCCTCTTGGCCGGGTTGTCCACATCAACTATACAACTAGACAAATCATAGCGAAGCTTGGCGCAGATGCGCAATCGAAACCTTGTGAAAGTTTAGTGACATGGCTCAGAGCCCGCCTGGCAGTGGCCGCACATCCGTGTGGAAATCCATCTCGATCACGCTGACCGATGACATCGCGCAGGGGCGGTATCGCACTGGCGACAAGCTGCCATCCGAGGCCCAGCTGGCGGCCCGGTTCGGGGTCAATCGCCACACGGTCAGGCGGGCATTGGCTGCGATGGCGGATCAGGGGTTGGTGCATGCCCGGCGCGGCGCAGGCGTCTTTGTTGCCGCTGCCCCCACCGATTATCCCATCGGCAAAAGGGTGCGGTTTCACCAAAACATTGCCCGCGGTGGACAGTCTCCAACCAAACAGATCCTGATGCTGGAAACCCGCGTCGCCTCTGCCTCAGAGGCCGAGGCCCTGCACCTTGAAACCGGTGCAATGGTGCATGTCTACGATGGGCTTTCGCTGGCCGATGACCAACCTATTGCCTTGTTTCAAAGCATCTTCTCAGCGCAGGCGCTTCCCGATTTGCTACCCGCTCTGGCCCAGATGCAATCGGTCACAGCCGCGCTCAAGGCCTGCGGGGTAGAGGATTTTACCCGGGCAGAAACTCGTATCACCGCCAAGCTGGCCACCGCCACCCAGGCGCTGCATCTGCGGATCTCGGAAGGCGCGCCAATTTTGCGCACCACCGGGGTCAACATCGACACAAATGGCCGCCCGGTAGAGTTTGGCCGCAGCTGGTTTGCAGGTGACCGTGTAACCCTGACGGTTGATGGGCTGGAGGGGTGAACACGCCCCCCACAGACAAAAGCCACCTGCAGAAACGCCCCCGCCAAAAGGCAGGGGCGCGCAGATCGTCCTAAGCAGGCTTACTGTTTGGCGTTGAAGACAAACAGGGTTTCGCCATTGATCTTATAGGCATTGATCAGTTCTTTGGCCCTGTCCGAGGTAAGCCAGGCTTCCAGCTTCATCGCCAGGTCGTTCTTGGCATGGGCATGCTTTTCAGGGTTCACTGGCAAATAGGCATATTGGTTGAACAGCACCGGGTCGCCGGCAAACAGCAGTTCCAGCGCGCCCTTGTTGCCAAAGTTCAGCCAGCTGGCACGGTCGGCCATGATATAGGCCTCCATCCCCGACGCCGTGTTCAGAGCCGCCCCCATGCCGGCCCCAACCGCACGATACCAGCTGTCAAAACCCGCAGGCTCCAGCTCAGCCGCCCGCCACAGGCTCAACTCTTTCTTGTGGGTGCCACTGTCATCGCCGCGGCTGACAAAGGGCGCCGTTGCTGTGGCGATCAATTGCAAAGCCTCGGCCGCACTTGTGGCCGCCTGCACACCTGCCGCGTCGGATTTCGGCCCGATAAAGACAAAGTCATTATACATGATTTCGCGGCGATGGGTGCCATTGCCGCCGGCCAGGAATTTCTCCTCAGCCTTTTTCGAGTGCACCAGAATGGCATCGACATCGCCGGCTTCGCCAAGGCGGATCGCCTGTCCGGTACCCACGACCAAAAGCTGCACATCAAGATCCAGATCGGCCTTGATTTCAGGCAGTAGAATTTCCGCCAGACCCGAGTTGTGAAAGGAGGTGGTAACCGCCAGTTTCATCTCTTCCGCCAGCGCGGCACCGGTCAGAACAAGGCTCGCAACAATGCCCAATACAAAATGTTTCATTCAACTATATCTCCTCTGAGAAAAGCATGCCCCTGCGGGGTCTTTGGTCCGGCAAAGAACGCCTTGGCCGGGGTGAATTCGTGAATGCGGCCCTGCAGGACAAGGATCACCTCATCGGCCAGCCGCTGCGCCTGCCCCATATTGTGGGTCGACATGATCAAACGGGTTCCCTCAGCTGCGGCCTGCTGCAGGATCTCTTCGATCTCACGGGTGGCGCGGCCATCCAATGAGGCGCAGGGCTCATCCAGAAACAACACATCCGGCTCGCGGATCAGAGCCCGGGCCAGCGCCAGCTTTTGTCTCTCACCGCCAGAGAGCAGCGTTGCCTGCCGGTCCAGCGCATCGCCCAGATTGATCCGCTCGGCCCAGACAGCCGCCCGCGCCCGCGCCTCTTTGCGCCTGACACCGATCAGCTGCAGCGGATAGGCAATGTTATCCACCACCGAGCGCCGCATCATGATCGGCGCCTGAAACACGAAGGCCTGACGCCGCTGCGCCTCCTCGCGAGAGCAGCCCCAGTCCAGCGCGCCGCCATTCATCCGCACGATACCATGCAGCATCTTCAGCAGCGTGGTCTTTCCCGCACCATTGGGACCAATCACGATACTCGTGCCCTGGCCATTGAGCGTTAGATCAACCGGCCCCACCAGCACCTTGCCGCGCCGCCGCACCAGCGCCTGTTTGGCAACCATGGGAAACATTTGCCCCGCCATCACCAGCGCCCCTCGCTTTCGGTATGGCCAAGCCAGTGGATCGCAAGATTGACCGCAATCGCCATCGCGATCAGCACAAATCCAAGCCCCAGCGCCATGGCAAAGTCGCCCTTGCCGGTCTCCAGCGCGATGGCCGTGGTCAAAACCCGCGTTACATGGTCGATGTTGCCACCAACCACCATAATCGCGCCGACCTCACCAATGGCGCGACCAAACCCTGCCAGCGCTGCCGTTAACAAGGCCCGGCGCCCGTCCCACAGCAGCGCCTTAACGCGCTGGACCTGCGAGGCATTCATCGAGATCAGCAGATCGTGGTAATCGCTCCACAACTCGCGCAGGGACTGATGTGCGATCGAGGCCACCAGCGGCACGATTATGATGACCTGTGCAATGATCATGGCGGTCGGTGTGAACAACAGCCCAAACACTCCAAACGGGCCGGACCGCGACAGAAAGACATAGACGATCAGCCCCACCACAACCGGTGGCAACCCCATCAGGGCATTCAGCACGGCAATGGTCGTGCGGCGCAGGCGAAACCGGCGCACCGAGAGCAGCGCCGCCAGCGGCAGCGCAATCACCGCGGCAATCGCCAGCGCGGTCAAAGTGACCCTCAGCGAGCGCAGGGTGATTTCCACCAGATCCCTGTCCAGAGTCACCACCAGCCAGAAGGCCCGGACCATACCGTCCAACAGATCAGTCATCGCGGATGGTTTTCTCCTCGCTTGGGTTGGAGGTTAGCCACCTCCTGCCTTGTCGATTCAGGTTCAATATCAGGTTCAAAATCACAGGTTTGTCATCAACAACAGAACTATTTTGACGGCCGCGCCAAAAGGGACAATTTGTCTAGGCCTCTTAAACACCGCATCGCTTGACGGGTCAGATTTGGTACTTATATCTAGTCACACTGTGGCATGCGGCGCGCCGTAGAAGGGACAACATATTGCTTAAATGCGACCCTAACCCGGCAGTCACAGTTTCCTTTTGCCGTCAGAATGCGCCGATTGACCCCAATGCGCTCCCACCGCGCGCCAAATCACCGCACCGGCTGCGCTATTCACCCAGGTTCACTTGCGTGCGGGTATTGAACGTGAAACAAGCCGCAGCCAAAGTTTCATCCTGAACACTACTTTGAGGACTAGCCATGTTTGATCTGCTCACAATGCGCGATCAGCTCGCCGCCCATTATGATCTGGCTCCCAACCCGGATCTGGCCCAGGAGATGTCAGAAGACTACGCGCGGATGAAGCGCGTGGTGTCGCCCATCGACTGGGCGATGCATGCGCCCTATGTCGCTGCCATCAACGCCCTGAAGAAGAAACGCAACGCCGTCATTCTGGCCCACAACTACATGACCCCCGAAATCTATCACGGCGTGGCCGATGTGGTTGGCGACAGTCTGCAACTGGCGATCGAGGCCACCCGCGTCGAGGCCGATGTCATTGTGCAATGCGGTGTGCATTTCATGGCCGAGACCTCCAAGATCCTCAGCCCCGACAAGATCGTCCTGATCCCCGATATGGACGCGGGCTGCTCGCTGGCCGAAAGCATCACCGCCGCAGGCATCGCCGAGATGCGCGCTAAATACCCCGGCGCGCCCGTGGTCACATATGTGAACACCACTGCCGAGGTCAAAGCCGCCTCGGATATCTGCTGCACCTCCTCCAATGCCGCCCAGATCGTTGGCGCCATGGAGAGCGACACGGTGATCATGACGCCGGATCAGTATCTGGCGCAGAATGTGGCCAAGGATGTACCGCACAAAAACGTTGTCTGGTGGGAGGGCTCCTGCATCGTGCACGAGCAATACAGCGCCAAGGACCTGCGCGAATTCCGCGAATGGAACCCCGGCACCCGACTGATTGCGCACCCCGAATGCCCGCCGGATGTCGTAGCAGAGGCCGATTATTCAGGCTCCACCAGTGGCATCATCAAATATGTCACCGACGAGCAGCCGGAAAAGGCCCTGCTGATCACCGAGTGTTCAATGGCCTCCAATATTGCTGACAGCCTGCCGCAGGTGGATTTTGTCGGCCCCTGCAATATGTGCCCCTACATGAAGATGATCACGCTGGAGAAAATCCTCTGGTCGCTGCACACAATGTCCGAGCCGGTCGAAGTTGACCCCACCGTGGCGACAGGGGCGCGCCAGGCGGTGCAAAAGATGATTGATCTGTCGCAAAAGCTGGGCATCTGACGGGTGCCTGCAGTCCCCGTGACATCCCAGCGACCGGAGCTGTGTCCATGACAGCCCCTCTCACAACCGAGCGCATCGTCATTGTTGGCGCCGGACTGGCCGCGCTCTATGCCGCGCTGGAGCTCGCACCCCGCCCGGTGCTGATGATCTCGCCTGAGCCGCTGGGACTGGGCGCCAGCTCGGCCTGGGCGCAGGGCGGCGTCGCCGCCGCCATGGCAACCAGCGACACGCCCGAGGCCCATGCCCGTGATACGCGCGCCGCAGGAGCTGGCACTGTTGATCCTGAGGTGGCCGAGATGGTCACACAGATGGCGCGCCGCCATATCCTTGATCTCACCGCACTTGGCGCGCCCTTTGATCGCGACACCGATGGCAACTATGTCATGAGCCGCGAAGCCGCTCATTCTGCCGCCCGTGTGGTGCGTGTCAAAGGCGACCAGGCCGGCTATCAGATCATGGAAACCCTGATCGAGACCGTGCGGGCCACCCCCTCGATCCAGGTGCTTGAGGGCACCGAGGCGCTGCGGCTGGAAACCCACACGGACCTGAACTGCGAAAACAAGACTGTCACCGGGGTTTGGATCCGGCGCTCTGACGCACCAACACAGCCGCTGCTGATCCGCTGTCCCGCTGTTTTGCTCGCCGGGGGGGGCTCGGGCGGGCTATATGCCCATACCACCAACCCGCCGCGCATTCGTGGCCAGGTCATTGGGCTGGCGGCCCGTGCCGGGGCGCGCATTGCGGATGCGGAATTTGTCCAGTTTCACCCCACGGCGGTGGATTGCGGCGAAGATCCGGCCCCCCTTGCCACCGAGGCCCTGCGCGGTGAAGGCGCGACCCTGATCAACGCGGACGGCCTCCGGTTCATGCGGGATTTGCATCCAGACGCAGAACTGGCGCCCCGCGATATTGTTGCGCGTGCCATTTTTGCCGAAACCCAGGCAGGTCTCCGTCCCATGCTGGACACCCGCGCCGCCCTCGGCACCGAGGTTTTGCAGCGCTTTCCTGCCCTGGCCGAAACCTGCGCCCGCGCAGGTATTGACCCGGTGACCCAGGCCATTCCAGTTGCGGTGGCGGCGCATTATCATATGGGCGGTATTGAGACCGATCTGCAGGGGCGCGCCAGTCTGGCCGGGCTCTGGGTCAGTGGCGAGGCGGCCTCAACCGGTTTGCACGGCGCCAACCGGCTGGCCTCAAACGGGCTGCTGGAAGCCCTGGTCTATGCCCGCCGCGCCGCTGCAGATATCGCCGCGACGCTGGCACCGGTCACTTGTGAAGCGGTGCCAGAGCGCCCACCAGAGCTGCACCCCAGCTTTGCCCCCGGCGGGCGCGAGATGGACGCCGCCGCTGTTCAGCGCCTGCGCCAGACCATGACCGATCATGTGGGGATGCGGCGCGATGAGGCAGGCTTGCAGCAGGCGCTGATCATCCTGTCTGATCTCGAAACAGCGCAGGCCGAGGATGAAGCGTTCCTCAACATGTGTGCCACCGCGATCCTGATCACTGCCTCAGCCATGCTGCGTCGCGAAAGCAGGGGCGGACATTTTCGCGACGACTTCCCGCAGCCCGATCCCGCCTTTGCCCAGCGCAGTCATATCACCCTGAGTGAGGCCCGCAGCATCCAGACCCGGGTTCTGCACAGCGCCCGGACCACCCAGAAGGCCCCCCGGAAGGATAGCCAATGATCCGTCACACCCCCCTGCCCGATCTGCTGCTAGAGCCCCTGGTGCGCGCTGCCTTGCATGAAGATCTGGGCCAGAACGGCGACATCACCACCCGGGCCGTGATCCCGGCCTCGGTGCGCTATAAGGCGCGTCTGAATGCGCGCGACAGTGGCATTGTCTCTGGCATGCAGATTGCCCGCATTGCCTTTCATCTGGTGGACCCTGACCTTGAGCTGACCATCGAGCGCCAGGACGGCGCGGCCTGCGCGCCGGGAGATACCCTGATGACCATTGCGGGTTCAGCTGCTGCGATCCTGTCTGCGGAACGTGTCGCGCTTAACTTTGCCGGCCGTCTGTCAGGCATTGCCAGCCTCACCGCTGCATTTGTGGCGCAGGCCAAGGACACGCAGACCCGCATCACCTGCACCCGCAAAACCACGCCGGGGCTGCGCATGGTCGAAAAACAGGCGGTGATCCATGGCGGCGGCTTTAACCACCGCTTTGGCCTGTCGGATGCCATCCTGATCAAGGACAACCACATCGCCGCTGCGGGCGGCATCGCGCCGGTCCTCACGGCCGCCAAGGCCAGCGTCAGCCATATGATGAAGGTCGAGATCGAGGTCGACACCCTGGCGCAGCTCGACGAAGTTCTGCAGGTGGGCGGCGCCGATGTGGTGCTGCTGGACAATATGAGCACGCCAGATCTGATCCGCGCGGTTGAGATGACGCGTGGCAGGCTGGTCACCGAGGCCTCGGGCAATATGAAACTGGACCGTATTTCTGAGGTCGCCGCCACCGGCGTCAACTATATCTCTTCCGGCGCACTCACCCATTCGGCGCAGACGCTGGATCTGGGTCTGGATTTTTAAGCGCAGGCCGCAAAAAGATCAGGCGCCACGACGCCTGATCTGAAAGCCTTTAGAGAAAGCCGCGCGGGATGGTTTCTTGCCATTCCCTGACCAGAACCTCGGCGCCCTCTGCGCCTTCACGCGCTGTGACCCGGCGCCAAAGATGGAAATTCTCAGCGTCGCAGGTCATCTTGTTCTCGGTGTCGATTGTGACCTGCCAGTCGTCGCGCGCAAAAGTGAACTGCCAGTCGCTGGCAAAGACCGCCGATGCCGGGTCATCCGGGTGGATCGCGTAGTGCATCGAGACATGGCTGCCCACTTCCAGCCCGTGGTAGGGATCAATCGCCTTGCCGTAGTCATCAAAGCTGTCCAGCACCAGCGTGCCGTCCGGCAGCTCCTCGGTCTGCGAACGCCCACCGGGCGCACGCAAGACCTCTGATTGCAGGGTTGGATAGTCGCGGGGTGCGCCGGGGTTTTGTGGCGCGATCTCTGCGGTGACGCGCCGTTCTGGCAGGATCAGCTGGCAGCCCTCCAGATGCAGCGTCACCTCCGCCGCCTCGGGCGCGGGCCAGACCAGCGGCCAGTAAGAGGTCGACAGCGCCAGCCGCAGCTGATGCCCCGCCCGCAACTGATGCGCACATTCATTCAGCTCGATCTCGGCCTCATAGCGCTGACCGGGCACCAACAGCTCTGGTGCCGCGTGACTGTCACGATGGGTGAGGTTCAGCGGCCGGAAAGTAATGCGTTGCGACACCCCCGAGGGCGCAACATCGCAAAGCCGCGCCACCAGCTGCGCCACGGGTTTGTTGACAGAAAAACTGACCCGCAGACGCGGACGCCCCATGATCTCAAGAGGGTCCGCCAGCGGCGATGTGTCAAAACAGCTCCCCTGCGCATCATCCACTGCCTGATCTCCGGGCAGCTCGTTGTCAAACCGCATACCGGCGCAGAAATAGCCAGCCGCCTGCCCCAGTGTCGCCGGGTTGCTTACCACCTCAGTACCTGTCGCAGACGCATCCACAAGACCTGTGGGTGCGAGATACATCACCCTGTCGCGGACATTGGGCGAGGGCCACTGCGCCTCGGCCACCCAACGCCCCTGACGGGGTTTGTTCTGCATGGTCGGGTTAAAGTGCTCCTGCATATAGGTGCGATAGTCCGGCAGGTCTGCTGCGCCGCTGTCCTCGCCCCGCAGGTATTGGTCAAACCAGGTCAGGACCTCGCCATGGAAATCCGCCGGGTCCAGTTTGGCGATATGGGCATAGCGGTGCTCCCAGGGGCCAACAAGCGCCTTGGCGGGGACCGTCAGATTGGCCGCCAGTCGGGCGGGGGCATTGACATAGGCATCGGCCCAGCCGGTGATCGCCAGCACCGGCGCCTTGATTGCTGACCAGTCTTCGCAGACCGAGCCATGTGTCCATTGTTCGTCGCGGGTCTGATGCCGCAGCCAGTCGGCGGCCATAAAGGGCATCTCTTCCATCCGTTTGATCCAGTCTGCGCGCCAGTCTGCGCGGTTTCTGGGATCTGCGGGACGCGACTGATAAGCGAACATCTGGCTGCCCCAGTTTGCATTATCGCTCAGCAGGCAGCCGCCCATATAGTGAATATCATCTGCATAGCGATCAGTGGTTGAGGCCACCGAGACCACCGCCTTAAGCGCCTCAGGTTGCCGGAACGCCAGTTGCAAACCGTTGAAGCCGCCCCAGGATATTCCGATCATGCCGATATTGCCGTCACACCAGTCCTGCGCCGCGATCCAGGCCAGAATCGCCTCACCGTCGCTCAGCTCTTGTTCAGAGTATTCGTCATCAAAGCTGCCTTCGCTGTCGCCGGTTCCGGCAATATCCACCCGAATGCAGGCATAACCTTCGCTGGCAAAAACCGTGTGGGTGGTCTCATCGCGCGGTGCTGTGCCGTCGCCTTTGCGATAGGGCAGATATTCAAGAATGGCCGGCACCGGCGTCTCAATTTTTGGCAGCCACATACGGGCCGCCAGGCGACGTCCATCGGGCAGCGTGATCCAGGTGGTCTCAATCAGGTCATAGGCACAGGACATCCGCAGGGTCTCTTCTTAAAGGGGCTTTCAAGTGTAGCCTCGCGCACTGGCTGGGAAAAGGAAAGTGACGCTGTGCGCATCGCTATCGGCAAAAGTTAATAAGCAAAAATTTTGCCCGGAGCATTCGCTGCCTATGGCAACACCACATAGCGGTCGCAAGAACCGGCCAGGCCGCAAGAAAGGCCCGGTCTTGAAGGTCTGGTTTTAGAGCGGTGCTTTACAGATTATTTCGGCAGCTTGGGTGCGGATTTCTCCAGCGCCAGCTCCGCATCCGAAAACTTCCACGGGCCCCGAACGCCGGGGATGCCTTCGGGGGTGATCTTCATTTCGCGATGCAAAACCTGCCGATCCTCAAAGGCCTGACCAACGGTGTTGATCGGCCCTGCCGGAACCGTCGCCGCCTCAAAGGCTGCCAAAAGCTCTGCCTGGGTCCAGCCTGCCACCACGGCCCCGAGCAGCGAGGTCAGCGCCACCCGGTTTGCGACCCGCAGCTGGTTCGAGGCAAACCGCGCATCACCCTTGATGCCCGCCAGCCCCAGCACATCACAAAGCCGCTGAAACTGGCCATCATTGCCCACCGCCAGAATGATATGGCCGTCCTGCACCTCCATGACCTGATAGGGGGCGATATTAGGATGTTCATTGCCCAGCCGCGTTGGGCTCTCTCCGGTGGCCAGATAGTTCATCGCCTGATTGGCCAGCACGGCAGTGGCGCAATCGAGCAGCGACATATCAATGTGCTGACCGCGCCCGGTGGTGTGGCGCTGTTCTATTGCGGCCAGAATGCCAATTGTGCCGTATAGCCCAGTGACCACATCGGTGATCGCCACGCCTACTTTTTGCGGCTGGCCATCTGGATCACCGGTGATCGACATCAGGCCAGACATGCCCTGCAGCAAAAAGTCATAGCCGGCCCGCTTGGCGTAGGGTCCGTCCTGACCAAAGCCGGTGACTGAACAATAGATCAGCCCTGGGTTCAGCTTGGCCAGACTGTCATAGTCGAGACCGTATTTTGCCAGGCCTCCGACCTTGAAATTCTCGATCAGAATGTCGGCGTCGCGCACCAGTTCCAGCACAGTGGCGCGGCCAGCATCGGTGCGAAAATCCGCAACCACGCAGTCTTTGCCGCGATTGGCCGCATAATAATAGGCGGCCGTCTTGTCACCATCGCGCTCAATAAAGGGCGGCCCCCAGTTGCGGGTGTCATCACCATCAGGGCTTTCGACCTTGATCACCTCAGCGCCAAGATCCGCCAGCGACTGGCCAATCCAGGGGCCAGCGAGAATGCGCGCCAGTTCAACAACCTTGAGGCCAGAAAGCGGGGTCATGGGCAGTTCTCCTGTGGAGAGGTCACTCCCCTCTCGATCCGTCTTACCCGTTGCTTAGCCCATCTTGCACCGGCGTAACACCAATTTGATCCCAGGTTTGACTGTCAGGCCTCGCCTCTTATTTGCCCTTGATGCGCACCGTAAAACTGGTGCGCGCACCGGGGGGAGGCGGCGGGAAAGGGGCCGCGCGCCGCACCTGCGCCAGCGCAATGCCATCCAGCTTGCCAGAGCCGGAACTGCGCGCCAGGCTAACCGCCGCTACGCCACCGCCTGAAGTGATGGAAAAGCGCACCAGCGCCTCGCCGCGCACATCCGCCCGCCGTTTGGCGCGCTGAATGCGCCGCATCACCAGCCCGGCATAGTTGCTGGCCGCAGCATTGCCCTGCACCTTGGCACTGCCGCCTGTGGTTTGGGCCTGCCCGCCCGGCTGACTGCGGGTTGAACTCGCCACGCCGCGCGTTGCATTCACCTCGCCATTACCCCGTGGTTTAGCACTTGTTTTCTGAGTGGGCTTTGGCGCTGGTTTGGTCCTTTGTGGTTTTGCCGGAGTTGGGCTCTCGGTTGGGCGTTCGGGCGGGCGCAGGGACTGTATCACAGGCGGGCTTTGCGGCTCAGGAGGCTGCACTTTGGCCTCAACTGGCTGGGTCGCCGCAACAGGATCGCCGGCCATCTCGGGTTCAGAGGTTGCCAGCGGTTTTTGAATTGCAACCGGCTGTTGGGTTTGCACCGGATCCGGAGCTTGCGCAGCTGGTGGCGTTGGCAAAGGCTCTGGCGCGAGGGCGGCGTCCTTGGTCACACTCTGGTCCGGGGCCAGTTCAACGACGGGTTTAACCCCCTCCAGCACCTCAACAGAAACCTCGACCGCTGCAAGCTCAGGCGGTTTCGCAACAACCGGCTCAGGCTTGGCCTGCGCCAGCACAAGCGGCACACCGCCCGCCACGGCCTGAATTGGGGTCACAGGTTTCACCATATCGACCGGCTTTGGCCTCTGTACCGGGGTGGGTTTGGCAACCGTGACCTTTGGCGTTTGCACAGGTTGGATTCGTACTGGCTGGACAGGCTGGACTTTAGCAGGCTCTTGCACAGCAGGCGCCACCTCGGCCTGTTGCGGGGTTTCGACACCAGCGGCCATATTGGCAAAACTGCTGCCCTGGGCCGCAAGAGCCGTATTGCCGCCTGCCTGCTCAACAGGATTGGCCTGGTTCTGCAGCGCAAATGCGGCGTGCAGGCCCAGCGCCAGGGCCAGAGCCAGAATGCCCGCAAGATGCGACTGTGGCACCTCAAGCGCTGGCGGGGCGATCTGCACCGGCATGTTCAAAGTGCCCTTTCGGAAATCAGCACCACCCGCCCGGCCCCGGCCGCGCGCAGCGCATTGCCGATCTGCACCAGATCCTTGGCCGGCAGCGCCCGGTCCGGAACGATTTTGACGGTTTCACGTGCCTCGCGTGACAGCCCTGCCATGTAGCTCTGCGCATCGACAACAGCGGCACCACGCAGCGACAACCGTCCATCCGCATGCACCACCAGCGTATCGGGGGGCTCGCGCCCTTCGAGATCAGCGGTTTCAACCAATGCCAGATCCTTGTCGATCGGAGGCGCCAGCGTGCCGGCAATCATAAAAAAGATCAGCATCAAAAAGACGATATTGATCAGCGCGATTGTCGGCTCTTTCTGGGTCAAGGCAGGGGCTTTAAGCTGCATGGCGTCAGCCCAGTACCACGGTTTGCAGCTTTTCGACCTGACGCAGGGCCGCCAGCAGATCCACCAGCCGTTGCGATGGCGCCTCTGCGTCCGGGCTGATGAGGACAAGATGGCCCCGGCTGTCCTGCGGCTGGCTGCGCACCAGATCAGCGATGCGCCCAAGATCCACCGACTGACCGTTCAGTGTCAGCTCTTTGGCCCCAAGGGTGACAAACAATTTCTGGCGATCATCCGCCGCTGCGGCCTTGCCTGCCGCCATCAGCTCAACCTCGCCAAATTTAGAAAAGGTCGAGGTCAGCATAAAAAACAACAGCAACAAAAAGATCACATCAATCAGCGAGGTCATCGACATGCGTCCGCGCCGCGGCCCCTGCAGTTTAACCGGCATGCGCCAGCGCTCCCTGCAGCGGGTCCTGTGTCGGGTCCTGTGTCGGGGCGCCCTGATTTTCTGCGCTCAGACCCGACTGGGTCTGCTGGGATACCTGGGCCTGCTGCGGTGCAAAGACCACCCGAAACGCCCGGTTTGCAAAGACACGCTCGCGCTGCATCCGCGCAGTCAGCCAGCTGAGCACCAGAGAGGTCGGCATCGCCACAGCAAGCCCGGCCGCCGTGGTCAACAGCGCCACCCAGATGCCGCCTGCCAACAGGGAAGGGTCCACCGAAGAGCCCGCAGACTGCAGTTTTTGGAAGGCTTCGATCATCCCGATCACGGTGCCAAAAAGCCCCATAAGGGGCGCCAGCTGCGCCACCATATCCAGGGCTCCAAGCCCCCGCTCAAGGCGGGCAAACCGGTCTTCGGCTTCGGCATCAACCCGGGCTGACAACTCAGCCGTCTGCGCAGTGCTCAACGCCATGCGCAAAACCGGGCTGAGATAAGAGCGGCTGTCATCCAGCGCCGCAAAGGCTGCGGCCTGGTCGCCAAGGTCCCAGGCGGCGACAACTGCTGCCAGCTGCCGGTGGCGCCCCACCCGCGCCGCCTGGTATTGCCACAGTTTGTAGAGCACCAGCGCTGCTGTCAGCACTGAGACACACAAAAGCAGCAAAACGACAGGTCCCCCAAGATCAAGAACCCGCATGATCGCATCGTGGATCAGGGTCATCCCAGCAACTCCATTCCGGTCCGGCTGATCAGGGTCAGACCCTGACTGCACGCACCGTCAGCCAGCTCAGGTGCGCCGCAGGTTTCGGCGCCATTGATCAAAACCCGGCTGATGTCGGAACAGGCCTGGGGGAACTGAAACTGCCGCACGCGCAGGCGCCCGGCAGGAAGATCCTGGAAATCCAACAGGGTCAGACGGGACACCTGCCCCGCCGCATCGAACAGAACGGTTTCATACACCGCCTGATCAATATCCCCGTCATGGCCATTGGTCACCACAAAGGAGAGCTTACACGTTGCCCCGACATCCTCAGCCGCACTTAGCTCGATAGAGATACCTGAGGCGTGATCTTCGGTCTTTGCCGAGGTTTCAGCCCAGGCCCCGCCTGCCCCCCCTGACAACACACAGGCTGTCAGGACGAGGGTTTTCATGCTCGGATGTCCCATTGGTTTCCTCTCGTTTCAGATCAGAAGGTTTTTGCCAAGGTCAGCTTAAAGTTGCGTCCCGTAGCGTATTCGGTGGCAAGGTTTGGCTTGTACTGACGATCAAAGGCGTTCTCGATGCCAAGACGCACTTCGGTCCCTTGCAGCACGCCGGTCTGAGGGCGATAGGTGGCGCGCAGATTGCTGACGCCGTAGCCGCCCAGGTTTTTGTTGCCATTTTCGGCCACAACCTGCTCCCAGCTCAGATCCCAGGCCTCACCGATACGTTTGCCAAGGGTCAGACGGGCTGAGTTGGCAGGAGCGTTGCTCCAGTCAGCCGAAACACCTGTCGTGGACAGGGAGTCATAATCGCCGTAGGCGGCGTTCAGATCGACATAGAGACCGCTGGCCATCGCATAGGTCAGCTCAAGCTCGACACCGCTGCTTTCGACTTCGCTGATACCCGAATAAGAGGTTACATCCCAAAGATCCGTGACAAAGATATTGGCCTTAACCTGCAGTGAGTCGTCGCCGGTAAAGACATCGCTGGTGGCATAGGACGCCCCGATCTCATAGGTTTTGGATTTCTCCGGTTGCGTCATATAGCTCGCGTTGCTCAGATCATCGAGAATAGGCAGGTTTTCGGTATAGGCCGCACTGGCAAAGACGGCCAAGCCCGAGTCAAACTCGTAGCGTGCGGAAATCCCGCCCATCAGCGCCGAGTTGTCATACCGGTCGCCCTGATAGGTCGCAGCACCCTTGATGCTCTGATCTTCCCAGCGCATGGCAGGACTGATGGTCCAGTTATTGCCCATATCGATGTCATCAACAATGAACAGCGCAATGCGCTCATCCGTGCCGCCTGGCACAGAGACGCTTCCCGAGGTCGGGCTGACCTGGCTCTCCAGACGGTTTTTGCTGATCCATTCAACCCCGAACCGCAGATCATGCGAGGCGGCACCAGTCTGGAAGAACATGGCGTTTTTGACGGTCAGTTTGTCGATGCTGTAGTCGTGATCGCCATCCAGCAGGTAGTCGGCAAAACCACCGGGATTGGTTGGCTCACTTTCAATATAGATATCGGAATACGAGTACTGAACCGTCAGGTCGATCAGGTCATTGTCGACCGGGTTGTACTCATACTTCAGGGTGGCAATTTCGGACTCTGTTTGGCGGTTCACATTGCCAAAATTGACAACGTTGAAGGCATCATAAGGCGCGTCAAACTCGTCCGTTGCGGTCTTTTGATAGCTGAAGGTCAGCCCATGCTCATTGGCATCGCCAAAGGTGTATTTAATCTTGGCCAGACCAGAATAGGGCTCTGTCGCAGTATACTGCACCAAGTTGCCATCGCCGTCTTTATAGGCGTCGGTGTCGCGCTTGGTATAGTTCAGCAGAACTTCGAAGTTTTCCATCGGCTGCCAGGCAATGATTGACGAGCTGTGATAGCCTTCGCCATTGGAGGAATAGCCAAGCGTCTGACGGAAACGCAGACCAATTTCGCCACCGGTAAAGTCCGACGCATCCTTGGTCTCAAACTGCACCACACCGCCAACGATGCCGGAGCCAAATTCAAAGGTCCCCACCGTGCCGCGAATGACGGAGACGCTTTTGTACAGCGAAGGATCGGTAAACAGCTGGGTGCCGATGCGATAGATCTCTTCGGAACCGGTTGTCACACCGTCAATGACGATGGCAACTTTCTGGTCAGTGCCATAGGTGCCGTTGGCGCCAAAACCACGAATGTTGATCCCCGAGCCCTCAGGACGCGAGCCGTTCACCAGCGCCACGCCGGGAACGGAATCGATCAGCTCGGCAATGGTGCCCGCCTGCCTGTCGTCAATCTCTTCCTGATTGATCACAGTCAGTGGCACCGCAGTGCCGATCTGTACTTCGCGTTTACCCTGACCCAGCTCAACGGTGCCCAGGAATTCTTCATCCTGGGTCTCCGGCGGCAGTGCGTCTGTCAAATCCTGCGCCATTGCGCCAGACCCGATTGTGCCTGCCCCGAAGGCCAGCCCCAAAACGGAAACGGTCCCCAGCAAATGCTGCGTCAGCCGTAAATTCCCCATCTCATGTCCCTTTGCATCTTTGGTCTTTTAACCGATGCTTGCAGGTTGGGCTGGCGCGGTAATTATTGGTGTTTCTGTTGGAATCTATAGATTCTACTTGAGCCTGATAGTAAAGGTGATAAAAACAGTCAACATAAATTGTGAACTGCTGAACTGGCAGTTGCCAGCCTGTATCCTGCGCCACGAATGACCGCGTCATGGATAGAGCCAGCCCTTTCCCGCACCAACACATGCAACTCTGAAAGGGCCTCACATGAGCCTTCCTCTCCCGCTGGAGCCGCAGGCTATTCGCCAGCTGCGCCATGACAACGCCAAAATGCGTGACCGCGATTTTGCCGCTCAGTTTCAAATTTCCGAAGCCCAGCTTGTTGCCGCTTATGTCGGTGAGGGAGTGACCCGTATCAATGCCGACATTGACCTGATCTTTCCCCGGCTGGCCGATCTGGGTGAGGTCATGGCGCTGACCCGCAACGAGTCCTGCGTCAATGAAAAGATCGGGGTCTACAGTAACTATCACCCCGGCAAACATGCCGCTATGGTGGTGACGCCAGAGATCGACCTGCGTCTTTTTCCCCGCCATTTTGTCTCGGCCTTTGCGGTAGAGCGCAGTGGTGACAAAGGCCCCCGCCGCTCGATCCAGTTCTTTGACGCTGCCGGCGACGCGGTGCACAAGGTCCATCTGCGCGAGGCCTCCGATGTTGCGGCCTGGGCCGCACTCGTCAGCGATCTGGCTCTGGCCGAACAGGAGGCGCATCTTGCGGTCACCCCCCGCGAGCCCCCCGAGGCGGCAAAGGCAGATCCCACCAAGGCAGAGCAGCTGCGCGCAGACTGGGCCAAAATGACTGACACGCATCAGTTCCGCCAGCTCACGTCAAAACTCGGCATGAACCGTCTGGGTGCCTACCGCATTGCCGCAGAGCCGCTGGCACGCCAGCTCACGCCTGAGGCTGTGGATATGATGCTGCAGGCGGTGCGCGATCAGGGCACTGAGGTGATGATCTTTGTCGGCAATCCGGGCTGCATCCAGATCCACTCAGGACCGGTGAAAAACCTGCGCAGCATGGGGCCATGGCAAAACATTCTAGACCCCGGCTTTGATCTGCATCTGCGGCTGGATCACATTGCCGAAGTCTGGGCCGTCAACAAGCCCACCAAGCGCGGCGCCGCCATCTCGGTTGAGGCTTTTGACGCCGAAGGCCGCGCCATCCTGCAGGTCTTTGGCCGCCGGACAGACGCCCGGGACCACCGTCCGGACTGGGACAAAATCGTCGCGGCCCTGCCTTCGGTTGCGGCCTCAGACAGCGACCCAAATGACACTCTTCAGACGGAGGCTGCCCAATGAGCCCGTTTTCCATGCTGCGGGCTGGTGTGAAAACCAGCCTCTCCCTGGCGCTTTTTGCCGCCGCAACCGCCTCTGTCGCATGGGCGGACACCCCTGACCGCATCGTCTCAATTGGTGGCTCGGTCACCGAGGTTGTCTATGCGCTGAAGCAAGAGGCGCGTCTGGTGGCGCGTGATACCACCTCCACCTATCCGCACGAGGCCAACGCGCTGCCAAACGTCGGCTATGCCCGCGCGCTGTCACCCGAAGGGGTGCTCTCGGTGGATCCTGACCTGATCCTGGCCACCCAGGGTTCTGGCCCGCCGGAAACGCTCGAGGTGCTGAAACAGGCCAATGTGACCTATGTCGAAGTGCCCGAGATCTACACGGCCCAGGGGGTGCTCAGCAAGATCGCAACCGTGGCCACAGCTCTGGGCCAGCAGCAGGCCGGAGAGATCCTGGCAGCACAGGTCAGCGCCGAGCTCGACGCTGCCCTGGCGCTGGCTACTGAGGTTGCAGGCGACAGCCCCAAGCGGGTGCTCTTTGTGCTGTCGACCCAGGGCGGCCGGATCACTGTCGGCGGCAAGGGTACAGCCGCAGATGGCATCATCGAAATGGCCGGGGCGCAAAATGCGATCACTGCCTTCTCTGGCTATAAGCAGATGACCGACGAGGCAATTGCCGCTGCCGCCCCCGATATTATCCTCGCGATGGACCGCGGCGGCGACCACGGGCTCACCAAGGAGACCCTGCTGACCATGCCTGCGCTGATGCTTACTCCGGCGGCGCAGAATGGCCATTTGGTCCGTATGAACGGGCTGCGCCTGTTGGGCTTTGGCCCCCGCACCGCCACCGCCGTAAAGGAGCTGTCGCAGGCCTTTCATGAGGTCGCCAAGTGAGCGCGTTTTCCACTGAAATCGCGGCAGCAGACAGCCTCGCCGCAGCGCCCCCCGTGGTTGACCGGCGCCTGCGTGCACGACGACTGACAGGGGTGCTGGCGATTGTGCTGCTTGTGGTGTCCATCCTGTCGCTGACCACCGGAGCCTCGGGGGCGTCGCTGTGGCGGGCGCTGACGGATCTGTTCGCAGGGCGCGAGCTGTCGGTGATGGACCGCGTGGTGCTGCTGGACATTCGACTACCACGGATGTGCATGGGGATATTGGTGGGTGCTTCTCTGGCGGTTTCCGGCGCGGTGATGCAGGGGCTGTTTCGCAACCCGCTGGCCGACCCCGGCATTGTTGGCGTCAGCGCCGGAGCCGGGCTGGCGGCCATCTGTGCTATCGTGCTGGGCAGCCTGTTGCCGTTATCCGTGCAGCAATTTCTGGGGGCCGGACTGGTGCCGGTTGCGGCCTTTTTTGGCGGTTGGGGCTCAACCATGCTGCTGTACCGGGTCTCCACCCGGGGTGGCCAGACCTCGGTGGCGACCATGTTGCTGGCTGGCATCGCGCTGGGTGCGCTGGCGGGCGCGGCTTCTGGCGTGCTGGTGTACTACAGCGATGACAACCAGCTGCGCGATCTTACCTTCTGGGGCATGGGCTCTATCGCCGGCGCCACCTGGGCCAAGGTCCTCACCGCGCTGCCCATCATCGGGTTGGCGCTTGCAACGGCGCCTTTTCTGGCGCGTGGCCTCAACGGGCTGGCCCTTGGAGAAGCCGCAGCCGGCCACATAGGCATCGCGGTGCAGCGGGTCAAAAACATCTCGATCCTGGCAGTGGCCGGCGCCACGGGGGCTGCTGTTGCGGTCTCGGGGGGCATTGGTTTCATCGGCATCGTGGTGCCGCATCTGTTACGTCTGGCCACAGGGCCGGACCACCATAGCCTGCTGCCCAATGCGGCTCTTTTGGGGGCGACGCTTTTGCTGGCGGCGGATATGATTGCCCGCGTGATCGTCGCCCCGGCAGAGCTGCCCATTGGCATCATTACCGCCATTTTAGGCGCGCCGGTGTTCCTGTGGATCCTGTTGAAACGGCGCGGAGATCTGGGGCTATGAGCATGACAGCACAGCTACAAGCCAGAGGCATCAGCGTCACGCTCGGGCGTCGACAGGTGCTGCAAGACGTCGACTTTACGGCCCATGCAGGCCGTGTCACGGCCATCGTCGGTCCCAACGGGTCCGGCAAGACTACTCTGTTGCGGGCCATGACCGGCGAGGTGGCGCATCAGGGACAGGTTACTCTGAATGGCAATGACGTCACCAAGATGCAGCCCTGGCAACTGGCGGCCATCCGGGCGGTACAGCCCCAAAGCAGCATCATCGCCTTTCCCTTTACCGTGCTTGAGATCGTGCGCCTTGGCCTCAGCGCCGGTCTGTCTGCCGCAGACAGCGCTGTCCCCATGCAGGCCCTAAATGCGGTTGGGCTGACGGGTTTTGCCGGGCGGATGTATCAGGACCTGTCGGGCGGCGAGCAACAGCGGGTGCAGCTGGCGCGGGTCATCACCCAGGTCTGGGAGCCGGTTGTCGACGCAACACCACGCTGGCTGATCCTGGATGAGCCTGTTGCCAGCCTCGACATCGGGCATCAGTTCACGGTGATGGATCTGGCCCGCAACTATGCCGCCCGTGGTGGCGGTGTTGTGGCTGTGATGCATGACCTCAACCTCACCGCCATGTTTGCCGACCACGTGGTCCTGATGGAGGCCGGTCGGGTGGCGGCAACCGGCACCCCGGCTGAGGTGCTGACAGATGAGACACTGGCACGCACCTACGGCTGCCCGGTGCCGGTGAACACCACACCGCCTGCGCAAATCCCGTTTTTGCTGCCCCAGGCCCGTAGCACAATTGAGGCCCGCAGCACGCTTGAGGCGCGCACATCCTAGCCTCCAGCAGACCCGAAATCTGAACATGGCCCGGCATACAGCCGGGCCTGTTTTGTTTCGCGCAGGAGGTATAGGCAAGTGGCGCATTTCTCAGGGCTGCCTGGGCATCTTGCAGAGGGCTATTCGAACCAGCGCGCCCAGCCCTCAAGGTAGTAGCCAACCAGTGCATGGGACTGCAGCGTGTTCACCTCAACCGGGATTTCGCCGCTTTCCAGATCAAAAACCTGCGCCACCTGCCAGACCTCAGGCGTCAGGTATTGCAACTGTTGTGACAGCTGTGCAGGTAATGGCAGAGGGCCGCGGCCAGACCCCACAGACGTGGGGCGCAGACTAGCCAGGACAAATCCCCAATCGCCAAAGCTGGGAAGATAGGTGTGATAGGGCTGGGTGAGCAGCCCCGCACCCGGGTTTTGCGGATTGCGACTGGCCTGCAGAGTGGCGTTGACCGACCAAAAAGCTTCGCGCGCAAACAAGGGGGACCCGGCCTGCGTGACCATCACCCCATGCGCGCTAAGCCGCTCAACCAGCGCGCCATAGAACTGACGGCTATAGAGTTTGGACAGCGCCAGATTTTTGGGGTCGGGCAGATCAATGATCACCACATCAAACATCTGATCACTGGCCTCAACAAAGCGCCAGGCATCGGCATTCTGGATCTCGACACGGGGGTCCGACAGGGCGCCGGAATTGAGCTGCGACAGCTCAGGATGGTCGCGAAACAGCTCTGTCACACGGGGGTCGAGATCAACCAGCGTGACCCGTTTCACCTCTGGCCATCGCAGCACCTCGCGCGCCGCCATGCCGTCGCCGCCCCCAAGGATAAGCACCGATGCGCGACGTGGGGCCTGCGCCATGGCCGGGTGCACCAGGCTCTCGTGATAGCGGTGCTCATCCAGGCTATCGAACTGGATCGAGTAGTCCAGAAACAGCCGGGTCCGACTGCGATAGCGGGTCACGGTGATTTGCTGATAAGGCGTCGCCTCGCTCAGGATAATGTCATCCTCAAAGAGGGTGCTCTCGGTGACCGAAACCAGGCGCTCTGCCTGCCAGAGCCCGACCAGCGTCACAGTGAGGGCCAGCGCCCAGACCGTCACCTGTAGCCGGCTGGTCTCGCTGCGAAAGATCCACAGCGACAGGCCAGCCACAACCAGATTGAGCGCGCCAAAAGTGAGGCTCCCGGCCATAAGCCCCAGATGCGGAATGATCAGCAGTGGAAAGGCCAGCGAGGCCGCAAGGGCGCCGATATAGTCGACGCTCAGCACGTTCTCAAAACGAAACTCCGGCGCGCCGATCTCTTTCAGCACCCGCGCGATCAGCGGGATCTCCATCCCCGACAGCATCCCCACGGTGATCAGCAGACCATAAAGCGGCAGGCTGACGCTCTCCATCCAGGCAAAGGTGAAAAACACCACCGGCGCCATAAAGCCCCCAGCGATGCCCAGCAGGATCTGCGCCCAGACAAAGCCGGACATGGCACGATCGACATAGCGCGACAGCCAGGCTCCCAGGCCCATGGCAGAGAGAAAGATGCCAATCACATAGGAAAACTGCCGCACGGAATCGCCCAGCAGGTAGCTCGAAAGCGTCGCGGCGACCAATTCATAGATGAGGCCGGCCACAGCCACCAAAAAGGTTGCCAGCAAAAGCCAGGTCTCGCGCAGGCGCAGGGATGCCGCTGCTACGGCCGGGTCAGCTAATGCGCCTGCCCGCCCTGCCGTCCTGCGCGGATCAGGAGACAATGACAGCCGCGATAATGATCGAGATCGAGATGAACAACATGCCAATCAGCACCGCCAGCGCCATGTTCTGATCCTGTTCAATTTCTTTCATGATCGGAAAGGGTGTCATCCAGTCGATCACCTTCCAGATCATGCCCATCAGGGCCACGCCCACAATGGTATAAAAGACGGTGCTGATCAGCTCAGCCAGGTGAATTGCAGCCAGATACTCCATGAGAATCCTCTCTATTTGATACTTCCATTCAATCCCCGCCCAGCGCTGACAGCGCGGATAGAGCGATCCAGATCACGGCTTTCACCGCCATGCCCCAGGTAGGCAATATAGGTGGTTCCGGTGATGGCCGCGGCCGAGAGCAGAACAAAGATCAGGCGAAAAATGGTCATCTCAATCGTCCTCCTCATCAACCCAGTCACTGCCGCGCCAGCGCGCCTTGTTGTGCAGGAAACGGCGTAACAGGGGAAGCCCGCCAATGGCACCAAAGCCAAGCGCCAGCACCACCAGCCAGAACCCACTGGAAACACCGTTTCGGATCCGCAGCTCCAGCGCCGTCATGGGCTGTATGGTCGCGGTGACATCCTGCGATTTCGGCCCCCAGGTGCCCCCCTCCTCCAGGTCCAGCGACAGGGTATATGTCCCGGCAACCGGCGGAAAAAAGGCAAGGCTCGCGCTGTTAGAGCCCTCGCTCCAGTTACCGTCCTTATCGCGGCCTTCATATTTCTCGATGGTGCGGCCAGATTCAAACAGCACCTCACCCTCAGGGCCTTCCAACTCGACCGCAAAGTAGCCCCAGCTGTTGCGCGCATTCCCTCTCAGATCAATACGCGTCAGGCGCCCGGGCTGGCTCACCTCAAAGGGAATATCCACCGGCAACTGGTCCAGACTGTAGCGGGACGAATAGCCCAGGGACTCGCCAATTTGGCCGACAATAATGAAGGCCAGAAACAGGCACAGCCCCATAGCGCCAAGCCCCGCGACGGACAGGAAGCGGGCATTGCCGCCCGCCTTTTGCGGCTGCAGCGCATGGGTTCTGCGGGGCTCCAGACCGGTGGAAATGCCAAAGCCGCGAGAGACAGCAGCCTCTTCCAGATAGACCGTGTGATAGATTTCCCGTTCCTGTTTGGTTTCAGAAAACGACAGCATCGCGCGTTCTGACATGGCCGAAACGGTGGTGGTCTTTTCGCCTTTTTTGGGGGCCCAGGTGAACTCGCCCTCCGCAAAGATCACTGCACTGGTGGAGGTCTCATAGTACTTGAAAACCTCGCCCTGCGCGCGGACCTGCGGTCGTATCTCGGCCCGCTCTACCCAGGCCTCGGACATCCAGCTCACTGGCTTGCGATAGCGCCGGGAAAAGGTGAGATGCCCGTCCCCAAGACTTAACCAGGCATAGCCATGGGTCGGTGAAAACAGCTGATGATCAACCCAGGTCCAGCGCCGTGCCCCCCAGACCTCCTCGTGTTGAAGGGTCCCAATAACCGTATAGTTTACACCAAAAAGCTGCCCTGACATGCCAATCTTAAAGGGGCTGTCGGGGCGCTTGAGCAGATCAAATTTTTGCAAAGCACGGTAATTGTCCAGCGTATCCAGCGCCGTGCCGCAGTAGGCACAGATATGCGTTGTGACGCGCCCGCCCCCCAGCACATCCAGCCCCGCGCCACAGGCCGTGCAATTGATAGCTTTCAGATCGGGGTTACGACTCATATCGACTGAACCTCGACATCAAACGGATCGACCCAATGGCCAATGAACCATTCACGCTGTGCGCCTTGGATTTCCGCCGAGAGCACCCGCCCCTCATCGCCCTGCAGGTTTAGAAACTGGTAGCTCTCGCCCACTGTCAGCTCATGGCCAAAACTGCCCTTGAGGCCGATGCAGGTGCCGGTCCCGACCTCATCCACCCGGAATTGCTCGTTTTGATACCTCAGGCTGCTGCCCAGCCGCAGATAACCATCGTATTTCGGCCAGTCTGCGCGGGCCAAAACCCGTTGCAGGATCAGATCGCCCTCATCCACGGAAATCCAGACCGGAGCACCCTGGCCATCAATCGCCCAAAACTCGTCCCAGCTGCCACGCCCATAAGAAAACCGCGCATGGCCCAGCACCTCATAGAGGATGTTGTCAATGCGCAGGCTGTCTCCCAGACCAAAAAGCATCGGCACATCGTGCAAAACGCCCTGCTCGCCCGCCAGACGCAGTCCTGCGTCCTCTAAAAGCAGGGTCGTCGTACACGAGGCACAGGTGATCATCTTGACGCTTTTGATCGCCGGACTGACCAGATCGCCGCAATTGGGACAGTGCATTTCACTCATACGCCCAATTTCAACAAGCCTGAGAAGAGTGCAAGCGGGAAAAATCGGGCAGATTGCGCATCCCGGTCCCCCTGTCGCCTTGCAACGGGGGCAAGGCAACAAAGAGAACAGTCGCACATCCTGTCCAGTTGGATCGGCTCGTGAAACACACGCTTTTCGGGTAAGATCCAGTTTTGACCTATCCCCTCTTGCTTTCCCGTTAGCGCTAACTGTATTGCATAAAAGCGGAAGGTATGATTCGGCTATCTGGTTTCGCAAAGGTATTTTAAAAATGAACAAAATCTGGGCAGAGCTGGTCGATCACCGCAGGAGCACCTCCGCGACGACAATCACCGAGCTGTTTCAGAACAATCCGAGCCGTTTTCAGTCCTTTTCGGCAGAGAGCGACGGGATACTGCTGGACTACTCCAAAACCTCTCTGGATGAAACGGGGCTGGAACTGCTGGTAGAACTGGCCGAACAGGCGGATATCGGCAGCCGGATCACCGAGATGTTTCGCGGCGACCAAATCAATGTAACCGAGCGTCGCTCTGTGTTGCATACCGCCCTGCGCAGGCAGGGGGATACACCTGTGCTGGTCGAGGGGGAGGATGTCATGCCCGACATCCGCCATACCCTGCAGCGCATGGAGGGCTTTGCCGGTGCGATCCGCAGTGGGGATCACAAAACTGCGACGGGCGCACGGTTTACCGATGTTGTGAATATCGGCATTGGCGGCTCTGACCTTGGTCCGGTGATGGCGACACTGGCGCTCACCCCCTATCACGATGGCCCCCGCTGCCACTATGTCTCCAATGTGGATGGCGCCGATATTACCGACAGCCTTATGGGGCTGGATCCGCAGACCACGCTGATCATCATTGCCTCCAAGGCCTTTACCACCACAGAAACCATGACCAACGCCGAGACCGCGATTGCCTGGCTGCGGGCCGCTCTTGGGGATCAGGCCAGCCAGCATCTTGCGGCGGTCTCAAGCGCGCAGGAAAAGACTGCCAATTTTGGCATCCCCCCAGAGCGCGTCTTTGGCTTTGCCGATTGGGTTGGCGGGCGTTTCTCGATCTGGGGCCCCGTTGGTCTGTCGACGCTGATCGCCGTGGGCCGGGACAATTTTCGCGCCTTCCTGAGCGGCGCGGCGGCGATGGATCAGCATTTTCAAACAGCCGATCTGCGCTATAACCTTCCGGTATTGCTGGGCCTTACGGGCATCTGGCACAGCAATATCTGCGGCTATGCCACCCGCGCTATTCTGCCCTACGAACAACGTCTGGCCCGCCTGCCCGCCTATCTGCAACAGCTGGATATGGAGAGCAACGGCAAGGGCGTCACGCTGGACGGCAGCAAGGTGGCCCGCGCCTCTGGCCCCATCGTCTGGGGAGAGCCCGGCACCAATGGCCAGCACGCCTTTTATCAGCTGCTGCATCAGGGCACCCATGTGGTGCCAGCCGAATTCCTGATTGCCGCCTCCGGTCATGAGGGCACCCTCTCGCACCAGCATGACCTGCTAAAGGCCAACTGTCTGGCGCAGTCCGAGGCCCTGATGACCGGGCGCTCGCAACAGCAGGCCCGCCGTCTGGCCGAGAGCCGCGGCTATGGTGGCGATGATCTGGAACGCATGGCGGCGCATCTGACCTTTCCCGGCAACCGCCCCTCGATCACGCTGGCCTATCCCCGGCTGACGCCCTTTGCCCTTGGCCAGCTGATCGCTCTTTATGAGCATCGCGTCTTCACCGAAGGCGTCATCTGGGGCATCAACTCGTTTGATCAATGGGGCGTTGAGCTTGGCAAAGAGCTTGCCGTCAACCTGCTGCCTCTCATCCAAGGCGCCTCAGACCCGAGCAAAGACAGCTCGACCCTGGGGCTTGTCGCCAAACTCACAAAGCCCAAACCCGCAACCTGATGCGCGCCCCGCACGGCGCCACTCCTTACCAGGATCTGATATCGACATGGTTTCCCGCGTCATCCCCGTTGACCCCTTTGATCTGGTTCTGTTTGGCGCCACCGGCGATCTGGCCCGGCGCAAGATACTTCCCAGCCTGTTTCACCGCTATCAGATTGGCCAGTTCAGCCCCGAAAGCCGCATCATCGGCTCGTCGCGCAGCAAACTGGACCGCGCCGGGTTTCAGGATCTGGTTGCCGAGGCCATCCGCGAATTCGGTCAGGCCGGCGAGACCGGCGAAGAGGATATTGTGGGCTTTGTGCAAATGCTGGACTATGTGCCGGTTGACGCCATGGGTGACACCGGTTGGCCCGAGCTGAAGGCCCAGCTGCGCCCGGATGTTATCCGCGCGTTCTACCTGTCGGTCGGCCCCAGCCTGTTCCCTGATATCGCCAGCCGCCTCAGCTCTTTTGGCGTCACCACCCCCGAGAGCCGGATTGTGCTGGAGAAACCCTTTGGTCATGACCTTGCCTCAGCACAGGCGCTGAACACCGCCCTGAGCAGCCATTTCACCGAGGGACAGATTTACCGGATCGACCACTATCTGGGCAAGGAAACTGTGCAAAACCTGATGGCACTGCGCTTTGCCAATTCGCTGTTTGAACCACTGTGGAATTCGACCCATATCGATCATGTGCAGATCACCGTGGCCGAAAGCATCGGCGTCGCCGGGCGCGGAGAATACTATGACCGCTCAGGTGCCATGCGCGACATGGTGCAAAACCACATGATGCAGCTGCTCTGCCTGACTGCGATGGAGCCGCCCTCAAAGTTCACCCCCAATGCGGTGCGCGATGAAAAGGTCAAGGTGATTGAGGCGCTGGAGCCTGTGTCGCAGGAAAACCTCGCCCGTGGGCAATACCGCGCCAGTAGCAGCACGTCCGAGCCAGACAGCTATCTCGATCACGCCAATAATCCCGCCAGCACCACCGAGAGTTTTATCGCCATGAAGGTGCAGGTGGCCAACTGGCGGTGGGCTGGCACGCCGTTTTATCTGCGCACTGGCAAATGCCTGCGCGCCCGCGAAAGCGAAATCGCGGTTTACTTCCGCGACCCGCCTCATAACATCTTTGAAGGGGCCGCCGGTGTGCATGGCAATGTGCTGGTGATCCGCCTGCAACCCGATGAAGGCATCACCCTGCGCACCACCATCAAGGATCCCGGCCCCGGCGGCATGCGCCTGACGGCGGCCAATCTGGACATGACCTTTGCCGACTCTCTGCCCGAAGCGGGACGTCCGCAAGATGCCTATGAACGGCTGATCATGGATGTCATTCGCGGCAACCAGACGCTGTTCATGCGCGGCGACGAAGTCGAGGCCGCCTGGGCCTGGGCCGACCCCATCATTGCCGGCTGGAGCCAGGGTACAGGCGACGCCCCGCAGGCCTATGATCGCGGCAGCTCCGGCCCCGATGACTCTCTTTTGCTGATGCACCGCGACCACCGTCGCTGGCGCGGCATCGGTACATGAACCCCGCCCTCACATCCGTCCTTATCTCGCCCCGTCAGACACCCGAAAGGCATCTCACATGCGCCTGAACAAGACACTCACAGAGGTCACCGACCGGGTCATTGCCCGCAGCGCCACCAGTCGCCGCATCTATCTCGACCGCATGGCCGCCGCCACAGGCAAGGGGCCCGCACGCGCCCATCTCAGCTGCTCTGGGCAGGCGCATGCCTATGCCGCCTCCGGTGCAGATCAGGCCAGTCTGGCGCAATCCAGCACGGGCCACCTTGGGATTGTCACCGCCTATAATGATATGCTCTCAGCGCATCAGCCGTTTGAAAGCTACCCTGCCCTGATCCGCGATGCCCTGCGTCAGGCAGGCGCCACCGCCCAGGTGGCTGGTGGGGTGCCGGCCATGTGTGACGGGGTGACCCAGGGCGAGGCCGGCATGGAGCTGAGCCTGTTTTCCCGCGACACCATCGCCATGGCCACCGGCATCGCGCTGAGCCACAATGTCTTTGACGCCGCCGTCTACCTTGGGGTTTGTGACAAGATCGTGCCCGGTCTGGTCATCGGCGCACAGGCCTTTGGTCATATCCCGGCCGTGTTCCTGCCCGCAGGCCCGATGACAAGCGGACTGTCCAACGATGAAAAGGCCCAGATCCGGCAGAAATTCGCCGCCGGAGAGATCAGCCGCGACGTTCTGCTGAAGGCCGAGATGGCCGCCTACCATGGCCCCGGCACCTGTACCTTTTATGGCACCGCCAACTCCAACCAGATGCTGATGGAGTTCATGGGGCTGCACCTGCCCGGCTCAAGCTTTGTCAATCCCGGCGCCCCCCTGCGAGAGGCCCTGACGATTGAGGGTTCCAAACGCGCCCTGTCGCTCAGCGCGCTTGGCGACAACTACACGCCGGTCTGCGAGATCCTCGACGAGAAGACCTATGTGAATGGCATCACCGGACTGATGGCCACGGGCGGCTCTACCAACCTGCTAATCCACCTCGTTGCCATGGCGCGGGCTGGCGGTATCATACTGGACTGGCAGGACTTTTCTGATCTCTCCGATGTGGTGCCACAGCTGGCAAAGGTCTATCCAAACGGCCTTGCGGATGTGAACCATTTCCACGCAGCAGGCGGTCTGGGCTTTTTGATTGGCGAGCTGCTGAACGCCGGATACCTGCATCCCGACACCAAAACCGTCGCGGGCCCCGGCCTTGAGACCTACACCCAAGAACCATTTCTCGCCCCCAAGGGGCTGATCTTTCGCCCCGGTACCAAGACTTCGCTAAACGAGGCCATCGTACGTCCGGCAGATGCGCCCTTCCAGTCTACCGGCGGCCTCAAGCGCCTGACAGGCTCCCTTGGCACCGCGGTCATCAAGGTCTCGGCGGTGGATGCCAAACACCAGGTGGTCGAGGCTCCCGCGCGGGTCTTTCACGACCAGGACGAGGCCAAGGCCGCCTTTAAGGCGGGCAATTTGACCGGCGACGTCATTGTGGTCGTCCGCTTTCAGGGCCCCAAGGCCAATGGCATGCCAGAGCTGCACAGCCTCACACCGATGCTGGCCATCCTGCAGGGTCAGGGCCATAAGGTGGCACTGGTCACCGATGGGCGCATGTCCGGGGCCTCGGGCAAGGTGCCGGCCGCCATTCATGTGGTCCCCGAAGCGCTGGACGGGGGGCCTATTGCCAAGATCCGCGATGGCGATCTGATCCGGCTGGATGCCAGTGCAGGCACCCTTGAGATCCTCACCAAGGGCGTGCTCGAGCGCGCCTGCGCCACCGCTGATCTCAGCGCCTATCAGCATGGTATGGGCCGCGAGATGTTCGGCCTGTTTCGCCGTGCGGTGACCGCTGCCGACACCGGCGCCACAGTTTTTGATGCCGTGGCGGAGCACACTGCGGACTACTCTACCGTCCAGACCGCAGCCAAAGGAGACTAAGCCCGATGCCCATTTCCCCAGCTGACGCAAGCCAGCGCGCCCGCGAGATCTGCCAACTGGCCCCCATTGTGCCGGTTCTGGTGGTCAACGACCTCTCAAAGGCCCGCCCGCTGGCCGAAGCGCTGGTGGCAGGTGGGTTGCCCTCGCTGGAGGTCACCCTGCGCACCCCGGCGGCACTGGATGTGATCCGCGAGATGTCGCAGGTTGAGGGCGGCGTGGTGGGGGCCGGCACCCTGATCACCCCCGCCGATGTCACCGCCGCCGTCGCGGCCGGTGCGCAGTTTGGCGTCTCTCCCGGTGCCACCGATGAACTGCTGGACGCCTGCGAAGAGGCCGGGTTGCCACTGCTGCCCGGTGCGGCCACTGCCTCAGAGGCGATGCGGCTGTTGGCACGTGGCTACGACATGATGAAGTTCTTTCCGGCAGAGGCCTCTGGTGGGGCCCCGGCGCTGAAAGCCATTGGCGCGCCGCTGCCGCAGATCTCTTTTTGCCCTACCGGCGGCGTGAGCGCGCAGAACGCACAAAGCTACCTGTCGCTGCCCAATGTCATCTGTGCCGGCGGCAGTTGGGTCGCCCCTGCGGACCTCGTCGCCGCCGGGGACTGGGACGCGATCACAGATCTGGCCCGTAGCGCCAGTCAATTGCCCAGGACTTAAACTCAACTCAGCTGGGCTTGACTTCAGCCGGTCTTTCTGGTGGCTGTTGAACCAATTCAAAATTGGTTCAACAGTAAATACGGAACGGCCCATGCAAAGCTTCACCACCCGACCGGAAATTCGCGGCAGCTTTGGCGTTGCAACCTCGACACACTGGATCGCCTCAGCCACGGGTTTTGGCATTCTGGAGCGCGGTGGCAACGCCTTTGACGCCGCTGTCGCCGCCGGGCTGGTGCTGCAGGTGGTTGAGCCGCACCTGAACGGACCAGCGGGTGATCTGCCGGCGATTTTTCATTCCGCAACCAGCAACCAGACCCAGGTGCTGGCCGCGCAGGGGCCCGCGCCGGCGGGGGCCACCATCGCGCATTACCGCGCCCAGGGCCTGCAGCTGATTCCCGGCTCCGGCCTGCTGTCCACGGTCATTCCCGGTGCCTTTGATGGCTGGATGCTGCTGCTGCGCGATCATGGCAGCATGACGCTGGCCGAGGTCATGGCCCCCGCCATCGCATATGCCCGCGATGGTCACCCCATGCTTGAGCGTGTCGCCCACACGATTGCCGATCTCGCCGCCTATTTTGCCAAGGAATGGCCCAGCTCTGCCGCCACCTGGTGCCCGGGTGGCACGCCGCCTGTGGCAAATGCCAATTTCAAAAACCCCGACCTTGCGCAGACCTACCGGCGCCTGGTGGATATCGCCGAGGCCAGCGGAACCGGGCGTCAGGCCCAGATTGACGCCGCCCGCGAGGCCTGGGCCGGGGGCTTTGTCGCTGAGGCCATCGGCAGCTATCTGGACAGCGCCGAGGTGCATGATGTCTCGGAGCAAAAGAACCGCGCTGTGCTCAAGCGCACGGATCTCGCCAACTGGCGCGCAGGATATGAAGAGACCCTGTGCTATGACTACCACGGCTGGACGGTTCATAAGACCCAGAGCTGGTCACAGGGGCCGGTCCTGTTGCAGAGCCTTGCGATCCTGAAACATTTTGACCTCGCAGCGATGGATCCCATGGGGACCGCGTTTACCCATACCGTCATAGAGGCCATGAAACTGGCCTTTGCTGACCGCGAGGCCTATTACGGTGATCCTGAGTTCAGCGCGGTGCCGATGGATGTGCTCCTGTCGGACGCCTATAACAGCGAACGGGCGCAGCTGATCAGCGACCAGGCTTCAAAGGAACAACGCCCCGGACACATTCCAGGGTTTGAAGCACAGGCCGAGGCCTATGTGCAGCGCGCCGCGCGTGATTTTGGCGTAAAAGATGCCGCGCCGCAGGAGCCAACCATGGCGCATCTCACAGAAAAACGCGGCGACACGGTGCATCTTGATGTGATCGACCGCTGGGGCAATATGGTCTCGGCCACGCCCTCGGGCGGCTGGCTGCAATCCAACCCGGTGATCCCGGGCCTTGGCTTTGCGCTGAACAGCCGCGCCCAGATGTTCTGGCTCGAGGAGGGCCTGCCGACCTCGCTGGCGCCGGGACGTCGGCCGCGCACCACCCTGACGCCGACACTGGCGGAAAAAGACGGCGCAAGGCTGGTGTTTGGCACCCCCGGCGGCGACCAGCAAGACCAGTGGCAACTGATCTGGTTCCTGCGGTTTGTGCATCACGGGCTGGACCTGCAGGCGGGCATGGATGCGCCATTGTTCCACTCGATGCACTTCCAGAGTAGCTTTTTTCCCCGCGCAGCCCTGCCCGGTGAGATGATGATCGAAGCCGCTGTTGGCGCGGCAGTGATCGAGGATTTGCGGCAGCGCGGTCATATCGTTCACGTCGCAGATGATTGGAGCGTGGGACGCCTGACAGCAGCGCTGCGCCACAGCGATGGCAGCCTGCAGGCCGCCGCCACGCCCCGACTGATGCAGGCCTATGCGGTTGGCCGATAACAGCCGCCAAAAACACCAAAGGCGCCCGTAGCGCCGCCGTCACGGCAAAAAGGAAGACATAGATGTTTGAAATGGAAACCATGATCACTCTGGCAGCGGTTGCTGCGGGATCTGGCATTGTTGGCGGCGTGCTGGCTGGGCTTTTGGGCGTTGGCGGCGGCATTGTCATTGTGCCCGCGCTCTATCTCGCCCTGTCGCTCACCGGCATGGATAGTGCACTGACCATGCAGGTGGCGGTTGGCACCTCGCTGGCGACAATTGTTTTCACCTCGCTGTCCTCCGGCTATGGCCACTATCGCAAAGGCGCCATCGACATGGCCCTGCTCAAGCTCTGGGCCCCTTCGATCCTGATCGGGGTGGTAATTGGCGGCCTGCTGGGTGGCATGGTTTCGGGCAAGGTCCTGATCGCCGTCTTTGCCACAGTGGCCGCCCTTGTGGCGCTCGACATGATCCTGCGCAAGGGGGCTGACAGCGCCACACCAAAGAGCTTCTCTAAGCCGACCTGGGCCGGGTTGGGCGTGGTGGCCGGCGCGATTTCGGCAATGATGGGCATTGGCGGCGGCACTGTCTGCGTGCCACTGCTCAATTTCCTTGGCTATGACATTCGCAAAGCGGTCGGCACCTCCGCCGCCATTGGCTTTGTCATCGGCGTGCCTGGCGCCCTGATCTACATGGCCACCGGTTTTGGTGCCGAAGGGCTGCCGCCTTTCTCCCTTGGCTATGTCAATCTTTTCTGTGCAGCCGTGATCATCCCGCTGA
This sequence comes from Phaeobacter sp. SH40, assembly GCA_965641885.1. GTDB lineage: Bacteria > Pseudomonadota > Alphaproteobacteria > Rhodobacterales > Rhodobacteraceae > Pseudophaeobacter. The sequence continues at coordinate 3,829,966 of OZ282574.1, forward strand.
GCACAACCTTTGCCCGCGTTGGGGTCAAGCTGGCTCACAGCATCCCGCGGCGCGCCTTGCGACTTGCCTTTGGGATCTTCCTGATGCTTACGTCGGCCCGCATGTTCAGCGATCTGTTAGGTCTGTAACCCCTTATGCCCGATACGCCCCGCCTGTCGCACGCGTCGCAAAAGGCCAGCCCCTCTGTCAGTCCATCTGCCGCCCCCTCTGCAGACATAGGTCTCATCGCGACCCTGCGCCGGGAGATCGCAGCAGGGACATTGCAGCGCGGCGACCGCCTGCCACCAGAGCGTGAAATGGCGCAGTACTTTGGTGTCAGCCGCGCCCGGCTGCGTCAGGCCCTGGATATACTGGCGACGGAAGGCGCGCTGTTTCGCCGTCGGGGGCAAGGGACCTTTGTGCAGCCGCCCCCCGCCACCGACGCCGCGCGCCTCAAAAGCCTGGCCCTGCGGGTGACCCCCAAAGAAGTGATGGAAGTCCGGATGGAAATCGAACCTGCGCTGGCCGGTCTTGCGGCTCTGCGTGCCGATGAAACCTCGCGGGAGAGTTTTGCCCAGGCTGCCAGAGCAACGCTAAACGCCCCAGATCAGACCGCCTATGATGCCGCCGATGATATCTTTCACTACAAAATCGCGCAGATGGCGCAAAACCCGCTGTTTCTGACGGTCTATGAGGCCATTCGTTCGGTTCGGGCTCAGACCCTCTGGGCCCGCAAGCGCGCAGCAACGTATTCAGCCCAGAGCACCGCTCTGTTGGGGCAACAGCATCAAACCCTCGCCGAAGCCATTCTTCGCGGCGACAGTCTGGCCGCGACGCAGGCCATGCAGTCCCACCTGCAAAGCGTCGCCGAGATCCTTCAGCAGGAGGTATAGCTGAACAGAGAGAGGGACAATATGTCTCTGCACGCGAGAAAATCCGATAACACATTGCCCTAAACGTAAAAAACAGAGCGCAGAAACACAATCCAAGGTGGAATTTTTCATTCCTTAAGAAACAGCCATTAGAGATCAATAAAACAACTTAATGGTGTGTCTATTTATGTTTCGCAACTTTTCAATCACAGCGCGGCTGATGCTACTTTGTTTTATTTCGGTATCGGCTATCGTTCTCCTTACAAGCTTTGCCGCATACAATCTTTGGCAAAGCAAACTGGAGCAGCCCCAGCAGGCCTTGTTGCAGGACGTCCGGCACCAGCAAATGACGTTTTCTGTGATGCAGGAAAGGATTGACTCCCTTGTTCTCTCCAGCCTTCTTAGTCCCTCTGAGGTTTCCACAGAGCAAAAGACTGAACAGGAAACCAAACTCAAAGCCGATGGCGAAACTTTGCGCGCAGCGCTTACCGCTATCCAGACCTTTGAGCAGAACCTGAGCCAGAGCTCTGGCCAGCCCCCTGAACAGATACCTGACCTCTCTGAGGTGCTCTCAGCAGCGCTGCCCCTTGCGGATGCGTTCATCCTGTCCAGTCAGGCGCTACAGACACAGGCTTTCGCAGATCGTGCAGCAGCGATGTCAGCCCTGCCTGCTTACCAGGAAAGGTCACGCGCGCTGAAAGACATGCTTGCTCCGCTGCGCAACGGCCTGGATAGCCTGGCTGAGGCTGCAACGCGACAGGCCGACGCGCAAAACACGACCTTGCTCTACCTGCTGCTTGCCATTTCCGGCACCTTCACGAGCCTTGTTCTTCATCACACACGCAAATCTGCTTTGACCATCATCCGGCCGATCGAACGTCTGCGCGACGCGCTGAAAGAGGTCTCTGATGGGAACTTTGACCTCAAAGTCTCAAATCGCATGCGGGCAGATGATTTTGGCGAAATTGCCCATGACATTGATCTGATCTCGCAGCGCGTTGTAAAAACTCTGGCAGAGCAGAATACGCTGCGGGCGGAAGGGGAACGCGTCATTTCCCGTCTGGGTGCCGGGCTGAAAAAGCTTTCAACAGGCGATCTCAGTGACCAGATCATAGAGAGCTTCAACGAGGAGTATGAAGCGCTCAGTGTGGATTTCAACGAAACGGTCAACCAGCTGAATATCCTGATCTCAAAGGTCGTTCAGGCCAGCACGAGCATTCAGGCCCGCTCAGAAGAAATCCACAATGCGTCGCAGGATCTTTCGCTTCGCACCGCCAGCCAGGCCACCACCCTGGCGGAGACTGCAGAAGCGCTGGAGCATATGACCAATAGCGTCAATACCGCCGCGCAGAACACCAAAGACGTCGAAGCCGCCGTGGTCACGGCACGCAGAGATGTGGAACACAGCGGTCGCGTGGTCGAAGGGGCAATTGCTGCGATGAACGAAATCGAAACCTCGTCCAGCCGCATTTCGCAGATTATTGGCGTCATCGATGACATCGCCTTTCAGACCAACCTTCTGGCGCTCAATGCAGGTGTCGAAGCGGCCCGGGCCGGTGAAGTTGGTCGCGGCTTTGCTGTTGTTGCCTCCGAGGTCCGCGATCTGGCCCTGCGCTCGTCTGATGCGGCGAAAGAGATCAAAATTCTGATCAGCACCAGCTCTCAACATGTCCAGGACGGGGTTCATCAGGTTGATGGCGCAGGTCAGGCTCTTGAGGCCGTGGTCCGCCAGGTGGCACATATCTCTGACCTCGTTTCCGGTATTTCCACCGTCTCTGCAGAGCAGGCCAATGACATCAATGAGGTCAACAACGGTGTGGCGCAACTGGATCAGGTAACCCAGAAGAATGCGACCATGGTGACCGAGTCCAGCGCTGCAATCCAGTCGCTGAACCGCGAAACGCTTGGTCTTAACCAGCTTGTGGGCCAGTTTGTGCTGCGCACGGATGACGGGGCTGATGTTGCCGAGGCCAAAGTTGAGCCGGAAAGCCAAGCAGAGTTTGACGCAGAGGCAGAGCTGCAAAGCTCTGATCTTTTTGCCGAGGGCGAAGAGGCACTCCCCCGCTACGGCTAGATTCCGGCCAGTCCTGGCTGGTACTGGCGCCGACCTCCAGAACGGGGCTCACGATCTAACCTGCGGGCGCGATAAGCCAGGCTCTGAGATAGGTCAGTAAGCGGTCGTCCAGGCTTTGCGTGTTATGCAACGCGCAGAAATGCAGCGCCATGGACTGCACGCTAAAGGCCTGCACCCCTTCGGACAGCAGGTGTGGGCTGACATCACGACGGAAAGGCCCAGCCGCGATCCAAGCCGCTACAATACGCTCGTGACGGTCAAAGGTTGTCGCGATGTGGCCAATCTCTTCGACAGCCGCAGCGCCGGAATACCGCAGAATGACATCAAAGACATATCGTTCACAGGTCATGAAACGGACCAAAGGCATCAGGGCCTCGACGAGACCGCTGACACTGGAAGGGGCCGCAAGCAATTCCGCCTCGTCCAGGCAGCGGTCGATGCGCTGCCCGATCAGCAGGTCCATCAGAGCATTTTTGTCGGCAAAATGTGCAAAGAAGGTGCCCTTGGCCACCCCAGCCATTTGCACGACTTCCTCAACACGCAAAGCCCCATAGCCTTTTTCTGTCACAAGGGCGGTTGCGGCCTCGATCAAACGGGCTCTTGTGGCCAGCGTGCGTTTTTGTACAGCTTTCGTCATGGCTCCTTTTTGCGCTTAAATTGCACGGCTGGCAATTTCAAAATGACCGGGGTCATCTTAAAGGCTTGCCTGAGCTGCGCGCCCTCGCAACAGCCGCCTTCCACAGGCCACAGCCCACCCCACAGTCGTCCATCCCACAGTCGTTCATCCCACAGGCGCCTTACGCCGTCATACTGCTGTAACGAATCACAAATATGTCGATGGAAACGTTTCCAAAGAGACTTCTCACATGCTCCCTTTGCTCCCTGCCACAATCAAAGACGTCGCACGGGTCGCAGGATGCGGCATAGCAACCGCCAGTCGGGTGTTGAACAAATCCGGCCCTGCAAGCACGGACATGCGCGAACGGGTCGAACGTGCTGCCCGTGATTTGGGGTTTAGCTTTAACGCCGCAGGTCGGGCGCTTCAAAGTCGCAAATCAATGACAGTTGGCTGTCTGGTGCCCTCTTTGGCAAATCCGGTTTTTGCCGAAGCGGTGCAGGGCGTGCAGTCAAAGCTTTTGGGATCCGGCTACCAGATACTGATTTCCTGTTCGAACTACGACGATGCGGCAGACAATGCCGCCATCACGACCCTTCTGGAAAACAGTGTGGACGGGATCATTGCCACCATGGTCGCACCGGACCGCAGCCCCGCCCTGATGCAGGCAAAACAACGCGGCATCCCTGTCTCCTTGATGTTTCATGACCCGCTGGACGGCATGGTTACCACCTACGTTGATAACTTTGTTGCCGCCGGTGAGGTCGCACGCCGTTTTGCAACCTTTGGCCATAGGCGTGTCGGCTTTCTGGCGCTGCGCTTTTCGACCTCTGACCGTTCGCGCAATCGATATGCCGGGTTTCATGCCCAGTGCAGAGCACGCGGGTTGGCCGACCCGAGCCTGATCGAAATTGGCGAAGAGGAGGCGCGCCGCCCCGAACGGCTGGCCGCCACCCTGGCCCGGTATCGCGATGTCACGGCGCTGTTTGCGTCGAATGACTTTCTCGCCATCGCCGTGCAAAAAGCGGCCCGCCACCTGGGCTGGCAGGTGCCGCAGGATCTGTCCGTTGTAGGGTTTGACGGCATCGAAGTCGGACGGCTTCTTGAGACGCCACTGACCACCATTGAAACCTCACCAGAAGCGATGGGGCAGCGCGCTGCCCAGTCGCTTTTGTGCGCCTTGCAGGGCCTTGGTCTGACACAACAGCCGCCCCTGCCCTTCTCTTTTCGGGAGGGCGAGACCCTCGCGGCTCCCAACCCGAAAAGGACTGACGACGACCGGGTAGCCGCCCAACCGTCGTCTGTTCCCCCCGCTCAAGCTCCAAAGCAATGAAGGACGAACACATGAAACATACACTTTTGGCTGCCCTGGCTGCAACCGCCCTCGCAGCACCCGCCTTTGCAGAAGACGCCATCTGCTACAACTGCCCGCCCCAATGGGCCGACTGGGCCTCTATGCTGGAGGCCATCGACGAAAAGCTCGACATCCAGATGCCGCATGACAATAAGAACTCGGGCCAGACCATCAGCCAGTTGATCGCAGAACGGGCGAGCCCCGTGGCAGACGTTGCCTATTACGGCGTCACAACCGGCATCAAGGCCGGCGCTGATGGCCTTGTAGAGCCTTATAAACCAGCCGATTTTGACGACATCCCTGAGGGTCTGAAAGACGCGGACGGCAAATGGTTTGCCATTCACTACGGCACGATTGGCTTTTTCGTGAACGTCGACGCATTGGGCGGCGCGCCTGTTCCGCAGTGTTTTGCCGACCTGACCAAACCCGCATACCGCGGCATGGTGGGCTATCTTGATCCGTCATCGGCATTTGTCGGCTACGCAGGGGCAGTTGCGGTCAACCAGGCCTTTGGCGGCGATCTGAACAATTTTGATCCTGCCATCAAATACTTTAACGATCTGGCCAAAAACGCGCCCATCGTCCCCAAACAAACCTCGTTTGCGCGGGTTGTTTCCGGCGAAATTCCAATCCTGTTTGACTATGATTTCAACGCCTATCGCGGCAAATACGAAGAAGACGGCAATTTCGAATTTGTTCTGCCCTGCGAAGGCTCGTTGCGCGTGCCCTATGTCATGAGCCTTGTGAAGGATGCGCCAAACCCAGATGCGGGCAAACGCGTGTTGGATTTCATCCTCTCTGACGAAGGTCAGGCGATCTGGACCAATGCCTACCTGCAGCCCGCCCACCCTGTTGCCCTGCCCGCTGACGTGGCCGCTAAATTTCTGCCCGCCAGCGAATACGAGCGCGCTGCATCTGTTGACTATGGCGATATGGCCGCCGTGCAGGCCAGCTTTGGCGAGCGCTATTTGTCCGAAGTAAAATAATCTCACACCGAAAAACGAAGGGAGCGGCGTCGCTCCCTTCAACAGCTTTTGTCAAAGGTATCCCAATGAGCTCGCGATCCTTCGTCCAGTTGTGCCTGCTGCCGCTGGCAATCTTCACCCTGGCCTTTCTGGCCCTGCCACTGGGCCGCCTGATCCTTGCCTCAGGGGAAGGTGAGTTTGGCTGGGGCATTTACCTCAAAATCCTGCAAACCCCGCGCTACTACACCACCCTGTTGCACACGGTCCTGATCTCAATCGCTGTAACCTTCGCAGCCCTGGCCGTTTCAACAACCGCCGGATTATTCCTTGTGCGCAACAGGTTTACAGGGCGCGGTGTGCTGCTGTCCATCCTTACCCTGCCGCTTGCCTTTCCGGGTGTGGTTGTGGGGTTTATGATTATTCTGCTGGGAGGCCGACAGGGTTTGGTGAACCAGATCCTGCCCGGACATTGGGTGTTTGCCTACTCAACCTTTGGCCTGTTCCTTGGCTATCTGTATTTTTCGATCCCGCGGGTCCTCCTGACAGTGATGGCGGCTGCAGAAAAAATAGACCCGGCGCTGGAGGAGGCCGCGCTAACGCTGGGCGCGCCAAGCCACCGTGTTGTTCTGGATGTGATCCTACCCGCACTTGCTCCTGCGATGATTGCCGCGGGCGCGATCGCCTTTGCCACCGCGATGGGGGCGTTTGGCACGGCTTTCACATTGGCCACCAACATCGATGTGTTGCCGATGGTTATCTACACTGAATTCACCCTGTCGGCCAATATCGCCATGGCTGCGGCTCTGTCGGTGGTTTTGGGCGTGCTCACCTGGGCCTTGCTGCTCATCGCGCGTAGCTTTTCCGGCACAGCTGTCGCGGCAGGAGGCTGAGATGGTCAAATCCCCCGTAAAACACCTCCAACTCGCCGTCACATTGCTGGCCTGTGCTTTCCTTCTGGTGCCCACCCTGCAATCGGTGCTGGCGGGCCTCACCGTGAACTACTTTAGAGGTGTCTCCTCTGGCCTGACGTTCAAATGGATCATCGAGGTTTGGGCGCTCTATTCAGGCAGCATATTCCTGTCGATCTGGCTGGCGCTGGCCTGCCTTGTGTGCACCCTGATCATCGGCGTGCCTGCGGCCTATGCGCTGGCGCGCAATCCGGGTCGCCTGTCACGGATGCTTGAGGAGTTCATATCGCTGCCGCTTGCGATCCCCGGTCTTGCGCTGGCGCTGGCGCTTTTGCAGCTTTATGGCGGCTGGCGAGACTTCCGCATCAGCTGGATGTTCATTCTGGTTGGTCACGTACTGTACACGCTGCCGTTCATGGTGCGGTCGGTCATGTCAGTGCTGGCTGCGATTGATTTCAAAACCCTTGAGGAAGGCGCCGCCTCTCTGGGCGCCCCGCCTCACCGCAGGTTCCTGGATATCATCGTGCCAAACGCGCTGCCCGGCATTCTAGCAGGGGCGCTGACAGTGGTGACCCTGTCCATCGGTGAATTCAATCTCACATGGATGCTGCACACGCCGCTTTTGAAAACCCTGCCTGTTGGCCTTGCGGACAGCTATGCCTCTATGCGGCTGGAAATCGCCTCTGCCTATACCCTGATCTTCTTTGTGATGATCGTTCCCCTGCTGCTGGCCATGCAATGGGCCACCGCCCGCGCCCAAAGGATCATGTCATGACGCTTTCGCTGACCAATACCGCCAAGACCTTTCCCGACGGCACACGCGCCCTGATGCCCACCGATCTTGATATCGCTCAGGGTGAGATCGTCTCGCTGCTTGGCCCGTCGGGCTGCGGTAAATCCACCTTACTGCGGATCATCGCCGGGCTGGAAAGTCCAAACGAGGGCGCAAGGCTTTTGTTTGACGGAGAAGACGTTACACGCGTGGCGGTTGAGCGGCGCAAAGTTGGCATGGTGTTCCAGTCCTACGCGCTGTTCCCGAACATGTCGGTGCGTGGCAATATCGGCTACGGCCTCAAGATGCAAAAACTGGCCAAAACCGAAATCACCAAACGTGTGGATGAGGTCATCGCACTGTGTCAGCTTGAGCCCTATGCGACACGCCCCATCAACGCCCTGTCGGGTGGTCAGCGCCAAAGGGTAGCCCTTGCGCGCGCCTTTGCCCCGCGCCCGCGCCTGTTGTTACTGGACGAACCTCTTTCGGCTCTGGATGCCGCCCTGCGCGGACAATTGCGCGCCGAGCTGGCGCAGCTCTTGCGCAGCTTTGGCATTACGGCGATTTTTGTGACCCATGATCAGGACGAAGCCATGGCAATCGCCGACCGTGTCGCGGTGATGTCCCACGGTAAAATCGCCCAGATCGGCACACCGGAAACGCTGTACCGCGCGCCGGAATCCGAATTTGTCGCCCGCTTCATCGGGGCCGCCATGCCGCTGGGCAATCGCATCAAAGCAGACACCCTGCATTTTGAGTGCGGCAGCATAAAGCTGCTGGCTCCTGCCACTGGCAAAACGGCATTTGTGCGTGCCGAAGATGTGCGTCTGGACGACAATGGCCCGCTGCGCGCCAAAGTCCTGTCGGTGACTTTTCTGGGCACACATTACCGCATCGCGCTGCATGGGCTGGCTCCCGATCCCGTCTTTGCCCTGCACGCGGCCCAAAGTGCGCCAAAGGTAGGCGACAGCGTCCGCATCGCCATCGTTCCTGCTGCAATCCTTCTGTTACCTTCCGAAAAGAAAGCCGCCTGATGCCTGCGTTTATTCAAATCACGGATACCCATATTGTCGAAAAGGGCCGACTGGTCTGCGGCGTCTCTGATACAAATGCCGCGCTTCACAAAGCTGTCAGCTCTATCAACAGGCTGCTGCCGTCTTTGGGGCCGGTAGACTGCGCCATTGTGACTGGGGACCTCACAGACAATGGCGGCGCCGCGCAATACGCCCATTTTGCCGAGATCATGGCCGGTCTTGATGTGCCCTGGCTGGCCATCCCAGGGAACCATGACGACCGCGAGACAATGCGCAGCACCTTTGCTGTGCAGGACTGGATGCCATCCTCAGGCCCGATCCAGTGGCTGCGTGATTTTGGCCCCTTTGCGGTCCTGGGGCTCGACAGCTCACTGGCAGAGGCGCACCACGGCGCGTTATCCCAGTGCGCGCTCTCCTTCCTTGACAAACAGCTGAGAAATCTTGCTGACAAGCCCTTGGTTGTTGCCACCCATCATCCCTGGATGCTGTGCGGCATTGCTGAAATGGACGCCGACAATCTGCGCAACGGCGCGGCACTGATGGAACGGCTAGAACGATATCCCGGAGCGACCCGCATGATATCGGGTCATGTCCACCGCGCAATTACGGGCCAGGTCGGCCGCGTCTTGTGCCAGATCGCCCCAAGCACATGCCATTGCGTACATCGCGATCACCGCAAGGATGCTGTCCATTCGCTCGTACTAGCACCGGGCGCGGTCACATTTTACACATGGTGTGACGGGGCTCAGCCTGGATTGATCTCGGATATTTTGTCGCTTGAGGACATGTCACAGCCGGTGCCGTTTGACTGACATAGCCCTTTGACAGGGTGACCAAGTTTGACTGCAGGTCTAAATTTGGCTGCAGGAAGAGGGGTTTGGCTATGGCGGAGTTTTCCCACGATGACCGGCATGGCTTGCTCCCCCGGTGGCAAAACGGCCTGTGCCTCCGATAGCTTTCTGAATCTGCACGTGGCTCTTTGGCACTAGCTATGGCGCTGCTGACGGACCTGCGATGGCGCTATGCCAAAAGCACGCCGAAAGGCGGTAGCGAAATTGGAGGGCGAGCTGTAGCCGACCAGTTCAGCGGCATCTACCACGCTCAGACGCTCTGTTTTCAACGCAGTATGTGCCAATTCCAGGCGGATCTGGCGCACATGCGCCAGCGGCGCCCGGCCATGCGCCGTTTGGATAAGACGGCGCAGGCTGGATTGGCTCAGCCCTCCGACAGCGGCCAGTTTCTGCAACGATGGCAGCGGTCCGGGCTGGCGGGCGTATTCTTCAACCCGTTGCAACTGGGCGCATTCTCGCGATGTCAAAATCGTGGTGCGCGTCGGGCTGGACATGTCTGCAAAGCACCGGGCAACCAGTCCCAGCGACACGGCTTCGGCTTGCAGCCGGGCAACCGGCGTCGAAAATCCGGGCATCTGTGCGAGAGCCTCCAACGTATTGATGTCGTCCATACTGGCGACCCACTCCAGCCTCTGCATCAGGCGGTCGTTGGTCTTTGCCGGCAGGGCCAATCCGTTCTCATCCAGCCAATCATGCGACATTTGTATACTGATCTTGCGCACATATTCATTTGGCTGGGACCGCCGGGTAAACCGCTGCGTGTCGCCAATTGAGGTCAGAACCAATTTTACCGGCTCACCTGGCAGGCGGCCAAGGTTCATTGGTTTCCCATCGAGCTGTGCCTCGGTGCTGCCCTCCAGAAAACAGTGCAACACAGCCCCCGGGTTGCGTTGACTTTGCACCTCAAAACTCTGCTGGGCTGTGGCATTCAAGGTATGAAGCCCAAATCCAGTCTGCAGCTGGCATGCTGTCACCAGCCCCTCGAAAACATGCGATTTGGGACGGTCAGTTTTGCTAAACCAGTCAAGCTTATTCTCAAGTGCCATGACATTGGGGAGTGAATCCCGGTGCCCATCCATATGCGTGTCCAGTATGTCAAACCCAGTATTTCAAACAGGGACCCGGTGGCTGGACAACAAACACTTTGGCGCGTTTCGCATAGCAATTTGAACATTGCGCAAAGGTCACCGACTGGCGGGGTACGTCGCAGTAATCTACTTATCCCAGTGAAATAGTCAACTTTATAAGGATAGCACCATGTCACGGATGTCTTTGCGCTTTTTAATGCTGGCCGGCACCGCTCTGTCCGCGCCGATCTTTGCCACCCCGGCCTTGGCGCAAGACAGTGAAATCATTCTTCTCGACGAAATTCGCATTGAAGCCGTGGACGCGCAGGCTCTGCTGGGCAACGACACGATCACCGAAGAAGAGATCGAGGCGCGCAACCCGTCCACCACCAAGGATGTCTTTGCCGGCGAAAGCGCTGTGACCGCCGGAGGGGGCGCAGCCATTGCACAAAAGATCTTTGTGAACGGCATTGAGGAAAGCCTGCTCTCTGTCACCATTGACGGTGCGCGCCAAAACAAATCTGCGTTTCACCACACCGGCAATGTGCTGCTGGACCCGGAGCTTTTGAAATCCGTCGAGATCAGCAAAGGTCTCGCCCCGGCCGATGCAGGCCCCGGTGCTCTGGCGGGCTCTATCGCCTATGAAACCAAAGATGCCGGTGATTTGCTGGAAGAGGGTGACAATTTTGGCGGCCGGTTCATGCTGGGAACCAGCGACAACGGCCCCGACCTGGAAAGCTCGCTGGCGCTTTTTGGGCGTCAGGGCGGGTTTGAATACCTTTTGAACACCACCCGCCGTGCCGGCACCGACTATGAGGATGGCGATGGCAACAGGGTTCTGGGCACCGAAGCGGATCTGACCGACTATGTCGGCAAGCTGGCCTACGAGAGCCAGACCGGCCATCGGTTTGAGTTCGCGGCCTCGCAAACCGAAGACGATGGCATGCGCGCCGCACAGGCGGGCCCTGGTGGCATCCTGTTCATTCGTCCGGATTTCGCGGGCATCACCTCTGGCCCCAGCGTTCTGACCGAAGGCCTGTCGCGGCGGACCTCCTACACGCTGACCTATTCCAACACCCAGCCGCTGGGCAACTGGGATCCGACCCTTCAGTTGAGCCACAACGAGCAGGAAATCGATGCCAGCGGCATCTATGGCACCAACAAAAGCCTGAGCGGCACGTTCAAGAACAAGTTTGCCATTTCCGGCGGCACTTTGACGGCTGGCCTGGATTTCTTCAACGAGACCGCAGAGGGGCTGGGCCGTGGTCCGGGGCCCTTTGCAAGTTCCGGCGAGGAAGAGCTGAACAACGTCGGCCTGTTTGCGCAGGCCCGCCAGGACCTCGGTGATCGGGTGTCTGTGAGCTATGGCACACGTTTGGATAGCCAGAGTTTTACCGGCGCGGATGGCTCTAAATTCTCCGAAAGCGGCTTTAGCGCCAACGGCTCTATCGACGTGATCCTGTCGGACAACTGGACCGCGAATGCCGGTTTGGCCTCGAGCTGGGGGGGCTATGAGCTGGGTGAGGCAGCGCTGGTCAATTTTGGCACCGCCTGGGACTATACCGGCTTTACCACCTCACGGGCCAATGCGGGTCGGATCGGGTTGCGTTTCGACAACGGCAACTGGAAGGCAAGCGCCGCCGTGTTCCGTACCGATGTTGACGATATCACAGCCGTTCTGCCCACCAATGGCGCCCGCGGCGCGACCGCAGACCTCAAAAGCCAGGGTATTGATACCTCGGTTGAATACAACTGGGCCACAGGCTTTGCCCGCCTGAACTGGACCTATGCCGATGTTGAGCTGAATGGCGCGGCGGTTGGCTCAACCGCCTACTACCTTGGCCGTCCCATGGGCCATATGATCGCTCTGGAAGGCGGCTGGGAGCTGGACGACCAGTGGCGGTTTGGCGGCACTGCCGAAATCGCGTTGGAAAACAACGACGCTGCCACCACGCTGCCGGGATATGAAGTGGTCAATCTGTATGCCGCCTATGCGCCGCGTGGTCTCGACAACTTTGAAATCCGGCTCGATGTGCGCAACCTTTTTGACGAGACCTACGCAAGCCGCAGCTCCGACGGAATTGATTCGACCCGCGTCATCGCGCTGAACGAGCCGGGCCGCACCATTGGCCTGACCGCCCGCCTGCGTTTCTGATTGCAGCGGTATCTTTAAATCCATCCAGAGGGGCATGCATGGCCCCTCTGTCTTTATCCAGCCTAAAAGTAGCTAGATCTCATATGCTTAGACAACGTGGCCAGTTCAAAACCCAGCACGCAAGCAAATATCTGCAACAACTGTGCAAACATTTCGCCCATAAGGTCGATGTCACCTATGACCCTATGCAGGGGGATGTGGACTTTCCCTTTGGCAAGGCCCGCCTTCAAGCGAGGGATGGCGCAATTTTTGCCGAGATCTGCGGCGAGAGCCAAGCAGCCCTGGCCAGTGGGCGCGCGGTCATTGATGTACATTTGAAGACCTTTGCCTTCCGGGAAAATTTCGAAGAGATGGACTGGCAAGCGGCATTAAGCCTGCCGCCTCAGAGTTGACGCTGGCAGGCAAAGGACGCAGCACGGAGCCTGCGCGGTTTTGGCAGAGGCCATAAAAGAACCGCGAGCCACTCCCAGTTAGCGCGATCCCCCCCACAATGATCCCTGCGGTGGCACAGACGATCTGCATATAGGCAATCCCCGCGATCTCGGCCATTATGAAGGCGCCTGCGCCCATGTATGTTGGGGGGGCATGATTTACCCGCCGGTCGATGCTGCCGCCTCGACCGATGCGGCGGTCTGCGGTTTGTAGCCGATTTTTTCATCATCGGGATTGTCAGCGCGCCTGTTGCCACAACGTTGCCTGTCGATGTGCCGTTGATCATACCCATCAGGCCGGCGGCAAAAATCGCCACTTTTTCTGGGCCGCCACGTTTATGGCCCGCTGCAGCGAAGGCCAGATTGACGAAATATTCGCCCACACGGGTGGTCTGCAGGAAGGCGGCAAAGACGACGAAGAGAATGATATAGGTTGACGAAGTTGCGATCGGCGCGCTCAGGATGCCGTTGTCGGTTACGATATACGAAAAGAACCGTTTTGCCGCGTAACTGCGGTGTTCGAACAAACCGGGAAGCCAGGGGCCAAGAAAGGCATAGGCGACAAAGATCGAGGCAATGATCACAAGCGCCATGCCAGCCAAACGGCGGGTAAGTTCCAGGATCAGCATCACAATGACCACGGCGGACCACATATCACCAGGCAGCGCCATGGGCATACCCGCGCGCAGCTGCAGTTGACGGGCAAAGAAGATAAGGTAGGCGGTGCAGGTTACAGCGGCGATGGCCAGCAGGATATCTGACAGCGAAAACCGCGTGCGATCCTGCTGCAGGAAAAACCATCCGTGGACAATCGCAAGCCCTGTGCCCAGCACCAGCAGAATGCCAAAGCTGTTTCATCGCCCAGGCAGGCGGCAGCGCGACGTCCAGAAGCCTCCCATTGACCCAAACCGCGCTAACAGCAGCAGCCCCGTAGAGAATTCCTGCCGCCGCCAGTGCCAGAACTACCTGCCCGACAAGGGCGTTGCGCGGTTGTGCATCCCGGCTCAGGTTGGACGAGGCGAACAACAGATAGCCCAACATCAAGCCGCCGCCGACATCGGTCAAACGGTACGCCCATGTTTCAAGCGGATAAACGTTCATCACCAGAAGGTGGAACACTGTGTAGCAGACACACAGGACAGCAATGAGCCAGTGACGGTTGCCATGAAACAGCCGCTGATTAAGCGCCACGCGCTCTTCATCAACATTTGCCTTCGTAGTTTCTTGCTCGGTTTACGAAGCGGAGCCCGCGGCGGTGGCGACCGGTTTGTGATGCTGAGCCATGGGTTTTACACTTTTTGTCTAAGGAAGAAAAATGCACGAGCTGCCCCCTGCCTGCCCGTGCGTATCTTTGGGGCAGAGATCTGGCTACTTCAGGTTATCAGGAATTGTGATCTCGTTTTCTTCGAACCAGCACACCGCCCCCGGGTGGAAGGGAAGCACCGCATTTTTCAATGCGTACTGAGCAAGTGTTTCCTTTGCAGCGGCGTGAATTCCAACCATGCGGTCAGGGTTGCCCATCGCCAAGGCTGTGATCTCATAGGCAAGGGTCTCGGGCATATCCGCACCCGCAATGGCAAAGTTCCACAAGGATACAGTCTCCAGCGCTTCGGGCTGATCTTCGTAGATATTGACGGGAATGGTGAAGGGGGCAAAGGCAGGTGCAACCTCCATCATCGTTGCCAGTGTGTTCTCATCCATCGACAGGAACTTTACGTCGTTTTCAACGGCAAGCTGGGCGTAGGCCCCTGTAGGCAGGCCGACCGCGTAAACAAATGCGTTGATCAGACCGTCCTTAAGCTGGCCCGCGGTGTCGGACCCGCCTGCATTGCTGACCTCTGCGCCGTTATCAACGAAAACAAATAGCGGGTCCAATAGGTGGCAGATGTGCCACCTGCCGGCCCTACGCCGACGCGCTTGCCCGCAAGATCAGCAAAGCCGGTAACGCCCGAACCTGACAACACCGCAGCCATCACGGCATCACGCATCGGGTCGCGAATGCCGCGTGGCCACGCCGCTGCCAACACCAGTTTAGACAGGCTGGTCCGCTCAGGCATTGCAATCGGCACGAATGTAACCCCCTCTACCTTTAGCCGCGACGTCCAGCGCGGCACAATCGCAACCCCGGTGCCTGTGGCAACCAGATTGACAATGGTGTGCTTTTCCTCAGCCACCTGTGCGATACGCGCAGGCAGCCCGGCATCGACAAACAGTTTGATCGTCAGGTCATGGGAATGCGGCCGCGAGCGGCGGTCCGGCACGATCAGTGGTTCATCGGCGAGATCGGAAATATGTATCACCGCAAGGTTGGCCAAGGGGTGATTGCTCTGCAATGCAACGACAGCCGTTTCAAAGAATAACGTGTGAAAATGCAAGCGCGGGTCTTTGAAATCAGGTGTGCGGCAAAACGCAATGTCCACGCCGCCACTTAACAGCTTTGGCAGGAGATGGATTGTTTTCTGTTCAATAAGCTGGGTTTCAATCTCGGGATGGGCCTCGCGCAGCAGCTGCATCAGCTGGGGCATCAGAGCCGCAGCAGCGCTGTCAATTGCCCCGAGCTTCAGCACCGCAGTCCCGGCCCGCCGCACGCTGCGTACCTTTTTTCAAACCGCGCAGCCTGCTCTACAGGGGCGCGCGCGTCCTCCAGGATGGACAGCCCCGCCTCTGACAAGGATACGCTGCGGGTCGTGCGCAAAAACAGCCGCGCCTCCAGTTCGTCTTCGAACAACCTAATTTACCGCCCTAGTGATGCCGGCAACATATCAAGCGATTGCGCCGCGCGTCCGAAATGCAGCGTATCTGCGACAGCTAAAAAAGCATCTGATACGGTTGATATCCATGGCGATCATCCCAGCTGCTACTATTTCAATCATCGACCAATTGAGAAGTGCAATAGCAGGCCTGTAGCCTCGCCAAAACGATAGCCCTTACAAGCGGACCCAATTCATGAACACCTACAAGAGCGCAGCCATCCCCGCCGACGGCATTGGCCCAGAAGTTATCCGCGCCGGCCTGCAGGCGCTTGACGCCTTGGCAGAACGCGACGGCGGCTTCAAATTCGACGTTACCGAGTTTGACTGGAGTTCCGAGCGCTACAAAAAGACCGGCGCACTCATGCCCGACGATGGCACCGAGACTCTGAAGGCCTTTGATGCCATCTTCTTTGGGGCCGTTGGGGCACCGGATGTGCCTGACCACATAACGCTCTGGGGGCTCCGCCTGCCGATTTGTCAGGGGTTTGATCAGTACGCCAATGTTCGCCCGACCAAGATCTTGCCAGGCATTACCTCCCCCCTCGCCGGTGTTGGCGTCGGTGACCTCGACTGGGTGATCGTGCGTGAAAACTCCGAAGGAGAATACGCAGGCCATGGCGGGCGGGCGCATAAAGGCTTCCCCGAAGAAGTTGGTACGGAAACCGCAATTTTCACCCGCGTCGGCGTCACACGTATCATGCGGTATGCGTTCAAACTGGCTCAGTCGCGGCCGCGTAAGTTTCTGACTGTGGTCACGAAATCCAACGCACAGCGGTTTGGGATGGTCATGTGGGACGAAATCGCGGCCGAGGTTGCTCAGGAATTTCCTGACGTGAAATGGGACAAAATGCTGGTCGATGCGATGACTGTGCGCATGGTGAAAGACCCCAAAAGCCTCGATACGATCGTTGCGACCAACCTGCACGCTGACATTCTGTCGGACCTTGCGGGCGCCTTGGCGGGATCCCTGGGCGTGGCCCCGACGGCCAATATTGATCCAGAGCGCCGCTTTCCATCGATGTTCGAACCGATCCATGGGTCCGCTTTTGACATCACCGGCAAAGGCATTGCCAACCCGGTGGCGACCTTCTGGACCGCAGCTCAAATGCTGGACCACCTGGGCGAGGAAAAGGCCGCTGGCCGGTTGATCCAAGCTATTGATCAGGTGTGCGAGGCAGGCATTATGACGCCCGACATTGGCGGAACGGGAAATACGAAACAAGTAACCGATGCCGTCTGCGCAGCCATTCGCGGAGCCAACATTTTGGGCACCTAGACTGACGTGGCCTGCTCCGGAGGCCTAGCTACGATCAATGTTCGCTGCCTGCCACCATTCCGGCGACGGACCCTGCCAGAGCGCTGTCACAGCACCTGCCTGCAAAACCCAATGGGACGTGCCAAATCATGGGCGCGGGCTGGTCTGCGATATCTCTGGCGCGGGCCTTGGAACAAGCCAAGCCCGATGTTGATTTGTCCGGCGTTGTCTTCACGTCCTCCCGTGCACGCGAATAACTATGCGCAAAGCATCACACGTGGTGCCAGATGCTACCCGTGAACGCGCTGGAGGCAGATCTCAAAACTAAGCAAACAAAACGCGAGGCCATCAGGCCTACCCCCATCACCTTCCCGGAGGACCTCCCTGCTCACTACCGCGCGCATATTGACGATCTGGTGGCTACGCTATCGGACGAGGACGTCTCTGGTCGTGCGAGCGATGAGCTGCATGAGTTGGTTGATACTGATGTGGTGACCAGGGACGCGGAAGCGAAGCTTCACGAGCTGGAGCTCCGTGGCAAGCTTCTGGAGTTGTTGAGTTTTGCAGACAGCAAAAAAGCCGCGACCCTTTCGGGAGCGGCTTGTCCGTTTGGTTTGGTTGCGGGAGTAGGATTTGAACCTACGACCTTCAGGTTATGAGCCTGACGAGCTACCGGGCTGCTCCATCCCGCGACACTTTTTGGGCTACGGCGCGGAGCGCTAGTTGAGCCCGGTTTGTCCTATCGCCTATTGGGCTAGTTTAGGACGTTTGCAACACATCCGGTATGAGATGCTGCGTGTCTCCCTTCAGGGATATTTTTCTGAAGGGATATGTAATTTGTAATCGTTATGAGTTTTTGGATTTTACTAAGTTTGGCAGTGACCTACTCTCCCACGACTTAAGCCGCAGTACCATTGGCGCTAAGGCACTTAACTTCCGGGTTCGGGATGGGACCGGGTGTTTTGCTCTCGCTATCGCCACCAAACTGAGAAAAATCCAACTCCGATGTGCTTGCAGAGCAAGCGCATTGTGCGGCAGGCAGGGTATTTGCTATGCAAATACCCGTTGCCGCACATCAGTTACGTCACCTTAGGTTTCGCAACTGAACATCGGGAGAAACAATCAATATGTCGTCTTTGTCATGTGGTGCTTTTTGGTCTTGAGGCTGTCTATTACTAGATCAGATCAAGCCTATCGGGCGATTAGTACCAGTCAACTGAACGTGTTACCACGCTTACATCTCTGGCCTATTGACGAGGTGGTCTACCTCGGCCCTCAGGGATACCTTGTTTTGAGGGGGGCTTCCCGCTTAGATGCCTTCAGCGGTTATCCTGTCCGAACATAGCTACCCAGCACTGCCGTTGGCACGACAACTGGTCCACCAGTGGTTCGTTCACCCCGGTCCTCTCGTACTAGGGGCAACTCCTCTCAAGTATCCTACACCCACGGCAGATAGGGACCGAACTGTCTCACGACGTTCTAAACCCAGCTCACGTACCTCTTTAAACGGCGAACAGCCGTACCCTTGGGACCTGCTCCAGCCCCAGGATGAGATGAGCCGACATCGAGGTGCCAAACACTGCCGTCGATATGGACTCTTGGGCAGTATCAGCCTGTTATCCCCGGCGTACCTTTTATCCGTTGAGCGATGGCCCTTCCACTCGGGACCACCGGATCACTATGGCCGACTTTCGTCTCTGCTCGACTTGTCAGTCTCGCAGTCAGGCTGGCTTTTGCCATTGCACTCAACGAGCGATTTCCGACCGCTCTGAGCCAACCTTCGCGCGCCTCCGTTACGCTTTAGGAGGCGACCGCCCCAGTCAAACTACCCGCCACGCAGGGTCCCGGATCCAGATAATGGACCGCGGTTAGATATCAAGAGTGCGAAGGGTGGTATCTCAAGGGAGACTCCACCGAGACTAGCGTCTCGGCTTCAATGTCTACCACCTATCCTGCACGTCACAATCCTGATACCAGTGCGAAGCTGTAGTAAAGGTGCACGGGGTCTTTCCGTCTAACCGCGGGAAGCCTGCATCTTGACAGGCAATTCAATTTCGCTGAGTCGATGTTGGAGACAGCGGGGAAGTCGTTACGCCATTCGTGCAGGTCGGAACTTACCCGACAAGGAATTTCGCTACCTTAGGACCGTTATAGTTACGGCCGCCGTTTACCTGGGCTTCAATTCAGAGCTCTCACCCCTCCTTTTAACCTTCAGGCACCGGGCAGGCGTCAGACCCTATACGTCGTCTTACGACTTCGCAGAGCCCTGTGTTTTTAATAAACAGTCGCCACCCCCTGGTTTGTGCCCCCAGCTTCCACTTGCGTAGAAACCGGGCCTCCTTCTCGCGAACTTACGGAGGTATTTTGCCGAGTTCCTTCAACATCGTTCTCTCAAGCGCCTTGGTATTCTCTACCTGTCCACCTGTGTCGGTTTAGGGTACGATCTTATAGAGGGGCTATTTCCAGGAACCTCTCAGCAGCCCATTCAATCCAATAAGGATGAACTACCTTCGAGATCCGTCACCACCTCATGGCCCAGGAATATTAACCTGGTTCCCATCGACTACGCCTTTCGGCCTCGCCTTAGGGGTCGGCTTACCCTGCTCAGATTAGCTTTAAGCAGGAACCCTTGGACTTTCGGCGAGAGTGTCTCTCACACTCTTTGTCGCTACTCATGTCATCATTCTCGCTAGTGATCTCTCCACCGGATGGCTCACGCCCCGGCTTCATCGAAAGCTCCGTGTCTCCAATCCTACCGAAGTAGGTAAGGAGACATGGAACTATGTCACACTACGCTCTGCTACCATGCACTATGTGCATCCTCAGCTTCGGCTCATGGCTTGAGCCCCGTTACATCTTCGCCGCAGGACGTCTTAATTAGACCAGTGAGCTGTTACGCTATCTTTAAAAGATGGCTGCTTCTAAGCCAACTTCCTGGTTGTTTTGGACATCCCACCTGCTTTCCCACTTAGCCATGAATTAGGGGCCTTAGCTGGAGGTCAGGGTTGTTTCCCTCTCCACTACGGACGTTAGCATCCGCAGTGTGTCTGCCGTCTAGTACTCCCGGGTATTCGGAGTTTGGTTAGGATCAGTAAGACGGTGAGTCCCCATTACCCATCCAGTGCTCTACCCCCCGGGGTATTCGGACGACGCTCTACCTAAATAGATTTCGCAGAGAACCAGCTATCTCCGAGTTTGATTGGCCTTTCACCCCTAGGCACAGCTCATCCCGATCTTTTTCAACAGATGTGGGTTCGGTCCTCCAGTGCATGTTACTGCACCTTCAACCTGGCCATGCCTAGATCACTCGGTTTCGGGTCTGATCCCACGAACTCATGCGCCCTATTAAGACTCGCTTTCGCTGCGCCTACACCTAACGGTTTAAGCTTGCTCGTGAGACCAAGTCGATGACCCATTATACAAAAGGTACGCTGTCAGGCCGCAAGGGCCCTCCAACTGATTGTAGGCGTTCGGTTTCAGGTACTGTTTCACTCCCCTCGTCGGGGTGCTTTTCACCTTTCCCTCACGGTACTGGTTCACTATCGGTCAGTAAGGAGTACTTAGCCTTCGAAGGTGGTCCTCCGATCTTCAGACAGAATTTCACGTGTTCCGCCCTACTTAATACGTCCCATCATGCTTCGAATACGGGGCTATCACCCGCTATGGCCATGCTTCCCAACATGTTCTTCTCACACTCAAGGCTCGGCTGGTCCCCGTTCGCTCGCCGCTACTAGGGGAGTATCATATTGATTTCCTTTCCTCCGGGTACTTAGATGTTTCAGTTCCCCGGGTTTGCTCTTATAAACCTATGTATTCAGTCTATAAGTACCTGGTTCAGCAAGATATAAGCAGCCGTCCAACACCCGAAGGCGCCGTAAGGCTATTATATCAAACTGTCAGGTGGGTTGCCCCATTCAGAAATCCATGGATCAAAGCTTATTCTCAGCTCCCCATGGCTTATCGCAGAGTATCACGTCTTTCATCGCCTCTTACTGCCAAGGCATTCACCAAACGCCCTTCTCGCGCTTGATCTGATCCAGAAATAGATAGCCTTTATAATGTCCTACCGCTTCGCTACTTGAGGACTTTAGTAAGTCAACAAACGGCGAAGGCCAGAACAAAAAAGAACCATCGGGACATCGGAAGCTGGTAAGAAACCGATGCCACAATCTCTAGACCAAAAAGTTACTTTCCCGCATCTATGACGTTATGCGTCTTACTACTAACGGTGTGATGTCGGTCGCACCCCCTTCGCAAAACATACGCCATAAATACAATTGGTTCCAAATCCGTGCGGAGATGGAACCGGGTTAGTGTACTTGACTTGGACAACTCTGTCGTTTCAGTCTGGCATACCCTGGGACGTCCGAGGAAACAGACGTATTCCAAAGCTCGCTTCACATGATTTCTGTCCAATCGCCTGACGGCAACTAAAGGACACCCGAAGGCCATGATCAGCACCAATCTGAGATCATCCCCTCACTCGGGGCGATCAACAGGTTGTTGATTGTTTCTCTCTTAACGATGTCAATTCGTCCAATTGGACGGTTAAGAACTGCGCACAGTGCTTAACGGTCAAATCGAGTAATGGTGGAGCCTAGGAGGATCGAACTCCTGACCTCCTGAATGCAAATCAGGCGCTCTCCCAGCTGAGCTAAGGCCCCATCTTAATCCCGAAGGATGAGTGGTGGGTCGAGGAGGACTTGAACCTCCGACCTCACGCTTATCAGGCGTGCGCTCTAACCACCTGAGCTACCGACCCAGTTGATTTTGCTCTCGCAAAATCGACGTTGCACAAACAGGCTATTGCAAAGCAATGCCCGAGTTGTGCCAGTTGCTAATGCAACCACCACGGAACCGGTAGGCTCACGTGTTTGTCTGAAGAGATATGAGGACGGCTCGGTCCAAAGGAACATCTTGCGATGCTCCGATGTTGATGCGTTTTGATTACGCATCATTGCTAAGTGTTCCACGAGTATGAACAAGTTCATGCTGACTAGGAACATCCTTAGAAAGGAGGTGATCCAGCCGCAGGTTCCCCTACGGCTACCTTGTTACGACTTCACCCCAGTCGCTGAACCCACCGTGGTCCGCTGCCCCCTCCGAAAAGGTTGGCGCACGGCCTTCGGGTAGATCCAACTCCCATGGTGTGACGGGCGGTGTGTACAAGGCCCGGGAACGTATTCACCGCGTCATGCTGTTACGCGATTACTAGCGATTCCGACTTCATGGGGTCGAGTTGCAGACCCCAATCCGAACTGAGACATCTTTTGGAGATTAACTCACTGTAGATGCCATTGTAGCACGTGTGTAGCCCAACCCGTAAGGGCCATGAGGACTTGACGTCATCTACACCTTCCTCCCGCTTATCACGGGCAGTTTCCCTAGAGTGCCCAGCCGAACTGCTGGCAACTAAGGATGTAGGTTGCGCTCGTTGCCGGACTTAACCGAACATCTCACGACACGAGCTGACGACAGCCATGCAGCACCTGTCACTTGGTCTCTTGCGAGAAAACCAGATCTCTCTGGCGGTCCAAGGATGTCAAGGGTTGGTAAGGTTCTGCGCGTTGCTTCGAATTAAACCACATGCTCCACCGCTTGTGCGGGCCCCCGTCAATTCCTTTGAGTTTTAATCTTGCGACCGTACTCCCCAGGCGGAATGCTTAATCCGTTAGGTGTGACACCAACAAGCATGCTTGCTGACGTCTGGCATTCATCGTTTACGGTGTGGACTACCAGGGTATCTAATCCTGTTTGCTCCCCACACTTTCGCACCTCAGCGTCAGTATCGAGCCAGTAAGCCGCCTTCGCCACTGGTGTTCCTCCGAATATCTACGAATTTCACCTCTACACTCGGAATTCCACTTACCTCTCTCGAACTCAAGACCAGGAGTTTATAAGGCAGTTCCAGGGTTGAGCCCTGGGATTTCACCCTATACTTTCTGATCCGCCTACGTGCGCTTTACGCCCAGTAATTCCGAACAACGCTAACCCCCTCCGTATTACCGCGGCTGCTGGCACGGAGTTAGCCGGGGTTTCTTTACCAGATACTGTCATTATCATCTCTGGCGAAAGAGCTTTACGACCCTAAGGCCTTCATCACTCACGCGGCATGGCTGGATCAGGCTTGCGCCCATTGTCCAAGATTCCCCACTGCTGCCTCCCGTAGGAGTCTGGGCCGTGTCTCAGTCCCAGTGTTGCTGATCATCCTCTAAAACCAGCTATAGATCGTAGACTTGGTAGGCCATTACCCCACCAACTATCTAATCTAACGCGGGCCGATCCTTCTCCGATAAATCTTTCCCCCGAAGGGCGTATAAGGTATTACTCTCAGTTTCCCGAGGCTATTCCTTAGAAAAGGGTACGTTCCCACGCGTTACTAACCCGTCCGCCGCTCGCTTCTAATCCGAAGACCAAAAGTGCGCTCGACTTGCATGTGTTAAGCCTGCCGCCAGCGTTCGTTCTGAGCCAGGATCAAACTCTCAAGTTGAAAGCATCTTGCGATGCTGTCCTTGACGTTCGAACCTCTGCACATCTCCAATACTCAGGGTCACCTTTGGGGGCAGACCCATATGTTCACCCGGCTAAGGATTGAACACGCATTGGAAGTCATCTGTTTGATTGTGCTTCAGGTTATCCAAAGATAACAAGAAACCACTCAAACAGTGAAGCTGACACTCTATCATCGCGCTACCGCATCACCACAAGGGCTAAACAGCAGAACTAAGAGCGTTGATATACAGACGTTGATCCATCGAAATGAACCAAACCGCCCACATATCTCTTCAGTTACTATCAATTTCAAAGAGCAACAATCAGAAGGCCAAAACAAGACCGATGCGCCAATCTCTCAGCGCGCCCGCCTCAACAAACCTTCCAAATGCCCCAGTCTCTCCTGAGCGTCTCAGCTGTCTCTCCAACCTGTCCCGACCGTCTCTCCGGCCCGTCCGAAGCGTCCCAGCCTCCCCCCAACTGCGTATCGTCGCTGCCGGTAGAGGGGGTTCTAGTGTTAACTCAACAAAGCCGCAAGGCATAAATTCACAAAAATCAGGATTCAGTTCAGAAACTACAAAATAGGATTGTTTTCATAGCGTTACCCACCCCATGTCTTGTCAGTACAACAACTTTAAGCGCCTGACATTTCGGCACTGGGTGCTTTGGTGGCCAGGGCCCAACGCAACAGATCAACATATAGACGTCGAGCTCACCGCAACCACAAGGCTGAACCCGACTCGGTCGAAGAGATCTGGCTCGCGAGTCGCCTTCTTTGACGCTTCTGCTGTCAAAAACCTACACTATGGCATTTTTAGTTGAGGGGGGGGCTGTGTCCGACACACTGATCCAAACGGCGAATGGCCTTGTGAGAACTGGACTTGTCAGAACTGGACTTGGCGGAGGGCATTAGGACAAGCATAGTGCCGCCCATGGATATCTGTGCAGTCACCATGGCGCATAAAGACCAATGGGCTCTGTCTCAGTGGTTTCGCCACTATAGCCGCGCGCTTGGCGCCGAAAATCTCTATGTCATCTCTCATGGCAGCGATCCCCGCATCGCAGAGATCTGCCCAGGGGCCTCGGTGCTGACAATACCGCGAAACCGGCTGCAAGGCTTTGACCACTGGCGCGGACGGATGCTCAATGGGTTTCAACAGGGGCTGCTGGAGATCTACGACTGGGTGATCCGAACCGATGCGGATGAGCTGATCTGCGTTGACCCGTCACGCTGGTCCTCCCTGCCCCAGATGATGCGCGATCAGCAGGCTCCTGCCCTCTTTGCGCTTGGCTTTGATCTGTTTGATCTTCACGCAGGCGAGGCGGTCAAAGAAGGCAGCTCTGTTTTTGCCCAGCGCCGGGATGCGGTCTTTACCGGGCACTACAGCAAGGCTTGGGCCGTTCGCCGCCCCATCGGGCTGCGGCGGCATGGCCTTCATGTGCGCCCCAACCGGCTGGCTGAGTTTCCCTTTGTTATGCCGCGCGGGGTCTATCTGGCGCATCTCAAATTCGCCGACAGAACAGCCCTGACCGCAATGACGGGCATACGTACCGAAGTCGGGACCGTCGAGGGCAAGGGGGCCCCCGGCCGCGCCTGGCGCCAAGCGGACCAAGAGGCCACAGCAAAACTGAGCAAAGCCGCCGCACTGCCGGTGGTTTCCTGGGAAGAGGCTGAGGCTGAGGCCTGGGAGGCCCTGCAAACGCCCGTCCGGGACGAGGTGCTTTCAGTCCTGCGCAGCAAGAGCCTCAGATTTGCGCAGCGCACCACGTTGCCGGATTGGTTTGCCACGCTTTAGAGATCGACCTCAACCACGCCATCTGGCGCGGCGGCGCGAGACTGACACAGGATCACCGCCTCTTTGCGCTGCGCCTTGGAGAGGACAAAATCGCGGTGCTCTACCTCTCCCGAGACCAGGCCACATTTGCAGACACCGCAAATCCCGTCCGAACATTTTACATCTATATGGACGCCATGCTCCAGCAGCACATCCGTTGCGGTCTTCTCAGGCGGCACCTCGAGCACCTTCCCTGAGCGGGCCAGTTTGAGCTTGAACGCATGGTTCTCATACTCTGGCAGCTCAGGCACCGAAAAATACTCCAGATGGCGCGCCTCTTCGGGAAATCCCTGGCGTTCTGCCGCCTGCATGACCCCCTCCATGTAGCGCTCGGGGCCACAGGTATAGACATGCTGCCCCGGCGCGTAGCCCGCCAACAGATGATCCAAATCAGCCCGCGTGCCCTCGGACGAGACATGTATATGGACCTCGCCACGCCAGGGCATCGCTGCCAGATCCTGCAAATAGCCGGCATCCTCGCGATTAGAGATCGAATAGTGCAGCTCAAACGCCCGGCCCAGCGCATGCAGGCGATGTGCCATAGCAATCATCGGCGTGATGCCAATGCCTCCCCCCATGAGGAAACTTTTCTGCGCCGCCTCATCAAGCGGGAAATGGTTGATTGGTTTTGAGATAAAGATCAAACGCCCCGGAGCAAAGATCCGGTGCATCAGTTTTGATCCCCCCCGCCCCGCGTCTTCGCGCAGAACACCAATCTGGTATTTTGACCGGTCCGCCGGATCCCCAGACATCGAATATTGTCGCAGATATTCAGGGGCGACCACGATGTCGAGATGTGCCCCCGCCGTCCATTCCGGCAAGGGCGCGCCATCCAGGCTCTCGAACTCATATCTGGTCACATCCCGGCTCATGGCCTCGGCGCGCGCCACCCGCACCTGCAAAACGGGGCTGTCCACATCATTGCTGTAGCGATGATCCCAGGGGCCGGTCTCTCCCCTGGCGCGGCGCGCCTTGTAGTCCTCGGCCGAAATCATTTGTTGATAGGCCTCAATCCCCGCCTCGCGGTCCATCGGAAACGGATAGGGCCAGGGGTGCGGCGCCAGATGCGCCGGATAGACCGCCAGGGTCTGATCCTCGAATTTCAGATCGAGATCCTTTTGCAGCGCGCGCGCATTCACCGGATGGCGGGTGGGGCGATAGCCGCCATCTTCCTCCATCTCAAGATCCCACCACCATTTCTTGGCCGGGTTCATCTCACCATTGCCCAGTGCGTCGTCCAGCTTTGCCAGCAGAGGCGCCGCCTTGGGCACATTCATCGCCGCCCAGCGAAAAGGACGTTCCGAAAAGATCCCCTCAAGGTTCCAGGGGCAGGTCTTCATGCAGCGGCCACACATGGCGCCGCCCGGCGTGGTGATCCGGTAGGTGGTGCATTTCTGGCTATCGCTCTTCCAGATCTCATAGCCGTTGAACATCCGCTTGGGACCGGCGGTGATCGCCCCCGAGGGGCACTCACGGGCGCATTTGTTGCAGCTTTCGCAGAAGGTCTGCAAACCAAAGTCGATTGGCTTGTCATGCTCCATCGGCATATCGGTGGTCACGACGCCGGATTTCAGCCGGGGTCCCAGAAACGGGTTGAGGATCACTTCGCCAATCCGGCTGACCTCGCCCAGCCCCGCCAGCAGCAACAGAGGCGGTTGCAGAACCTCGCCATCCATCACCGTATGCGCCTTGGCCTTATAACCCAGGTTGCGGATCTGGCGGGCAATGACGCCGCCCAGCAGCGAGAAGCGCAGGTAGGCGCGCATCGACTGCGCCACCGCGATCCAGTCATCGCCCGAGGTGCCCTCGGTGGTGTCAAAGCCCTGATCGACAATCATGCTGATCGCCTGATCATGCTCGGGGTGAATTTCGGCGCCGGTGGCATCATGGCTGTACCAGGTCCAGTCCGGGCAGCGACTGATGCCAACCGCATCAATCCCCAGCCAATAACTGGCCGCTTTGATATTGGCGGCATTGCGCGCAGCGTCACTGGGGCGCGGCCCGCGGGCGGGCGCGCCGTCTTGCAGCAGCACAAAGGCCCCCAGCATCCGGCGTTGCGCCATCGAGGGCGCGGCTTTGCGCACATAGAATCCACCGGTGGCGGCCGCCTGATTGGCTTTGCCCATGTCGCCAAACTGGCTGCGGGCAAACATATCGGCTCGCTTTGGCACCCGCGCCACCCGGGCCTCGTCGATATAGGTGGTGGGGTCATCCACCCGGTTCAATGTCTCAAAGGGGTGCGGCCCATCCTTGAAGGCGCGCGCCTTGAACGGATCATCGTTGAGCGCCGAACGCTCCGAGCCAAGGCCGAGCCACCATTTTGGACCCTTCACTTGCAGCATCGGTTGCTGATCCAGCGGCAGCAGCGGCTGGTCCATTGCCAGATCAAAATCGGTGGTCACCACCGCAATGCCAAACCGCGTGCCCAGATAGGGGTTCACCAGATGCCCGCCCTCAACCGAGAGCAGCCCTGCCGCCACCGCCAGCTGGTTGAGATCCACATCAGACGAGGTGCCGGTATGCGCCTTGGCGTCCCAGCCCAGCAGCCGGATATAGTTGGCCAGAACCACAGCCGTTTCACTGGCGCGCAGGCAAGCGCGATGCTGGGCGGCCCCTTCAATCCAGTCACAGCCCTCTTCCTGCGGTTTTGGATCACGCGGCATATCATAGAGAAAGACAATGGCGCGGGCGTGATCGCCAATGGTGCTGGGCGGCGCCTGCATCGCCTCTTTCAGGTCCGCCATAATGTGATCAATACCTGCCGCCAGTGTCTTGGTCTGACGGGTCTTCAGATCTTGCGCCAACCGATCAATATCCGGGTTGCGGTAGGGCTGTGCCAGCCGTGCCGAGGCCGGTACCGGGCCAATGCCCACCATGGCGGCATCCGCGAAATAGCCAAAGGCCTTGATGTGGTCAGCCCGCTCCTGCGGATAACTGGGACAAGCGGCCTGCGCCTTATTGACCAGCCCGTCGCGCACCGCATCCATCATCGCCTGGTATTCCCCCATGGCATTGACGATCGAGGCCGGCGCATTGGGGCGGCGAAACTCCAGCGGCTGTGATGCAGGCACCGCACTCAGATCAGGCATAGGCCCACGCACCAGGCGCTCCATCGGAAAGGGGCCGAGATGCAGCGCCCGGTTGCGGGTCGAAAAAAAGCGGATACTCATCAGTCTGGTCCTGCCCTGCCTGTGGTAGCTCCCCTAGGTCTACAACACCGGACAAGCCCTACGATAGGAGCCAACATCCAATTTCTACAATTTCACCTCTAACAACCTGATAAATATACAAACAATATGGAGATATACCCAAGAAACACACATTCCCAGGGCCTAAGTCACCAAGCAGGCCCGAAACACAGCCAGATGCAGCTGCCTCAGCCGCGACGCCCGGCAAATTGGCGCACCTCTACGCCACCTGTTGTCAGGCTTTGACGCACCGCGCGGGCAAGGGCGACCGCAGATGGGGTGTCCCCATGCAGGCAGATGGTGTCGATGGCTGTGGGGATCCGCTTGCCGCTTTCGGTGATAATGGCGCCCTCCTCAACCATCTTGAGGATACGGGGCCCCGCCACGGAAGGGTCATGGATCACAGCGCCCGGCAGGCTGCGGTCCACCAGGGTGGCGTCATCGTTATAGGCGCGGTCGGCAAAGATCTCGCCGCACCAGTTGCAGCCCAGATCGCGCACCACCTCTTCCATCGCCGTGGCCGCAAGCACCATGATGATGATATCGGGATCGACCTCAAGCGCCGCCTCATAGCAGGCCCGCGCCATGGCGTGATCAACGCAGGCCATGTTGGACAGCGCTCCGTGCAGCTTCAGATGCCGCACCTCTGTGCCCAGCGCCGTGGCCATGCCGCGCGCCGCTCCCAGCTGATAGCGCACCATATTGCCAAGGCTGTCGGGCGACATCTGCATTTTGCGGCGACCAAACCCCTGCAGATCCGGAAAGCCGGGATGCGCGCCAATCCCGACGCCATTGTCCCGCGCCAGCGCCATGGTCTGCGCCATCACATCCGGCTCGCCGGCATGAAAGCCGCAGGCGATATTGGCAGAGACCACAACATCCAGCAGCGCGCTGTCATCGCCCATGTTCCAGGGGCCAAAACTTTCGCCCATATCAGCGTTAAGATCGACAGTTTTGCGCCTGTCTGGTTGGCGCGTCTCCGACTGGCTCATGTCTGACTGGCTCATGTGATGTCTCCACAGTTGTTGTCTGTCCCGTCAAAAGGGTCCGCATCGGCTGACACCGCCCCGCTGATGAGTTGATGCGAGAGCAGATCCTGCATCATGGCAGGGTCGCGCAACAAGGGCCGGCAGCTGGCAGGCAGCGCCTTTACCTGCTTGTCATGTTTGGCCTGCGCTGCCAGCCCTTCTTCCAGAGAGACCCAGCAAAAGCGCAGATCGGTGCCGGACTGGGCCTGAGCCACCTTGGCAAGATCGCAGGGCAGCACCGTGCCAATGCGGGGGTAGCCGCCGGTGGTTTGTGCCTCGCGCAGCAGCACAAAGGGCTTGCCGTCGCCCGTCATCTGAACATCGCCCGGCACGATGATTTCCGACAGGATATTCAGCTGCCCTGCGGCGGTGAACCCCGCCCCGTCAGAGACCATCTCGACCCCCATGCGATTGGCGCGGCTGCCGCGCTTAAAAGCGGTGGCGCCAAACCGCGCCCGCACATCATTGGCAAACAGCTCAGACTGAAAGCTCGCAACGATGCGCAACACGCCGCCCTGAAAGCGATCCTCGGCCTGCAGCCTAAGCCCGACCTCGCGCCCCCGGTCTGGGCCACTGGGCAACAGATCGCCAACCGCCACGGCCTTGCCGAGGCCAGACATCAGGTGGATCGCCCGGGCTCCAAGCAGCATCTCGCTGGCGATGCCACCGCCCAGATGCAGATAGCCATACAGGCCTTTCTTGGGCGCGCCGATCTCCAGCCTTTGCCCCGCCTGCAGTTGATGCGAGGCGTTCCAGGCCAGCGCCGCCCCGTCCAGACTGGCCTGCATGGGGGCTCCGGTAAGAGCAATGCGCACAGGTCCCGTGGCCTCGAACAGCCCACCAATCCCTGCCAGTTCCAAAGCGGCCAGACTGGCATCCTGACGCAGCAAGGCAGCGCCTTCGGCCAGCGCCAGCAGATCAGCGGCACCGCCGCGTGAGACCCCCTGCTGCAACTGCCCAGGGCGCCCCTGATCCTGGATCGAGGCAAGTGGTCCAATGCGCAGAACCCTGAGCGCGCTCATGCCGGGATCTCCGCGCGGCTGGCACCACCAAAGTGCGGATCTTTTGCACAGGCGCGTTGGTATTCAGATTTGGAAACCGGGGTGAAAACCATCTCGTCCCCCACCCGCAAAGCAATGGGATCTTGCGATCCCAGCTGAAAGCCCTGAAAACCGGTTTGCCCCACATGGCGCCAACCCGTGGGCGCAGATGTTGCAAACAGCACAAACTGGCTGATCGCCAGAACCAAAGCGCCGGTCGGCACCCTTGGGGTGAGCTCGGTTTGCCGCGGCAGGTTCCACTCAGCTCCCAGCGGCCCCAGATAGGGCTGGCCTGGGGCAAACCCGATGGTCAAAACGCGGACCCGCGCCGAGCCCAGGCTCTTAATCGCCTCAGCCTCGCTCATGCCTGCAGCTGCGGCCGCCTCGCCCAACTGTGGTGCCAGATCCGTGCCATAGACGGTCGGCACCTGCCAGAAACGGCGCCCCGACGGTAAAACCGCCTGCGTCCAGTCTCGCTGCTCCAAAAGGGTCCAAAGCCTGTCTTTGAGCGCCCCGTGGCACAGGGTTTCGGCGTCAAACCGAATGTAGACGGAGGCCAGCGAGGTCGAGGTTTCCTGCACCCCAGGCCAGGCGCTGGCCTTTACCGCGTCGCAAAATGCCAGCGCGCCGCGATTGGAAGGCTCTGTCAGTGCTTCGGAAAAGGTCACCAGCAGGCCATCCAGCCCAGCTGATCGTATGACCGGAAAATCCATTGCGCCTTGCCCCACCCCATTGCCTCCAAACCATTTTGCGCCACCGTCGCGACGCGCCAACCCAGTGTCAATAACCCAGTGTCAATATTGGGTTTGCCTTGCCCCCTCACAAGCCCGTGCCGTGAGGCGCGTATCAGACCATAAATTGAAGCAACTAAGCCGCATCACCCCCCTGCACCACAACAGTCCGCGGACTGCTACGCAAAACGGCCCCCAAGGGGACCGCTGAGCCGTATCTGTCAGGTTTACTGCCGACTTTACCACCGGGTGTGCTGCCGGGTGTGCTTTCAGGGCCTCGGACTGAAGGCTGATCCCAAACGCCTGATGCTAGAAGTCATCCCAACCACGGGCAACACCAGGGTCGGTGCCGGTCATGGCGACCGCAGCAGGCTCTTGCCGCTGCTGTCTGGGCGATGCTGCGGGCATCGTGACCACATTGCCTCCCCGGGCGGTGCTCGGCGCGGCAGCCCCTGGTTTGGTTTTGAACACACCCAATTGCCGGGCCAGCTGGCCCGCATCATTTGACAGGGTCTCGCTGGCGGCCGTTGTTTGTTCAACCATCGCGACATTCTGCTGAGTCACCTGATCCAGCTGTCCCACGCCTGTGTTAATTTCAACCAGCGTGGTCGACTGTTCCGTCGCGCCGCGCGCGATCTCGACGATGTGATTCGAGATTGTGCCAACACTTTCGATAATATGCTGCAGCTCTTCCCCGGTCTTACCCACCAGATCAACGCCACTGCCTACGTGGTGTTTACTCTGATCAATCAACGCTTTGATCTCGCCTGCGGCATGGGCAGAGCGCTGCGCCAGACCGCGCACTTCGGAGGCAACCACAGCAAAGCCGCGTCCGGCCTCACCGGCGCGGGCGGCTTCGACCCCGGCGTTCAGCGCCAGCAGGTTGGTCTGAAAGGCGATGTCGTCAATCACCGTGATGATCTTGGCAATTTCTTCCGAAGAGCCTTCGATTTTGGACATCGCGCTGATCGCCTCTCCAACCACAACCCCGCTCTGGGTGGCAACAGTGCGCGCCTCCCCCACGATTTCTTCGACTTTTTGCGCCCCACTGGCGGCGGCCTGCACGGTTGCAGTCAACTCCTCCAGTGCTGCGGCAGTTTCTTCCAGCGTGGCGGCCTGGCTTTCGGTGCGATGAGACAGATCGCTGGAAGACTGGTTGATGTCCTTAGCCGTCTGCCCCACGCCAACAGAAACCTGTTTTGCTGTGGTGACAGTGTTTTCCAGTTGCTCAAGCGATTGATTAAAGGTCTTGCCGAGATTGCCGATGTCGGGGATATCCGAGACGGTCACGCGACAGGTCAGGTCCCCTTCACGCAGAGCATCCAGTCCCGCGGCGATCTCACCCAGCCCGCGACGGCGCGCGGTAACATCCGAGGCCACCTTTACAACGCCGATCACATTACCCTCAGCATCAAAGGAGGCGCCATAGGTGGCCTGTATCCAGATTGTCGCCCCGTCTTTGGTCAGGCGGGGGAATTGATCGGTAATATCCTGCCCGCTGGCGAGGGTTTTCCAGAACTCAGCGTATTCCTCGCTTTGGGCATAGGCTTGCTCAACAAACATAGAGTGATGCTGCCCGACGACCTCCTCCAGCGTATATCCAACAGCCGCAAGGAAATTTCTATTTGCATCTACGATATTGCCTTTGGGGTCGAATTGAATTGTCGCCTGCGTCCGGTCAACGAGGTCCGCAATGACCTTGTCCATCCCACCCCTTGAAGTGTCACCTTGAGACTTTCTTCTAAAAAACAATGCCATGCTCCGAATTTACCTGATAGATCTTGGCAAAACTCATAAGGCTCAAAGTCTATTTTTCCCTTAACTCCACCGGTCAAAAGACAACGCGTTTCCGCCTCCCCGCTGCCATTTTCCACGGAGCTGGGGCTTGGCCATCGCAGCTTTTGACTGCCAGCTGCGCTGTCAAACCTCACCTCGCGCTGATTGGGTAAAACCGCGGCAGAGGCCGAGACGCACGTAACCGCATCCCCGGCGTTTTTCGCTTTCATTCCGGCAGCTGCGCGCCCGCCCTCCAGGCGCGCACACGATACCCCCGTCGATGCAGGCCAAATGGACACACTCATGGTGTCTAGCCAGTGCGCGCATCCTGTGTGACGTAGAGACGTCGCGTGTCAAAATCGAAGGGGCATCTGGGAAGGGGGCGTCTGGCCCTTATAATCTGGCCCTTATAATCTGGCCCTTACAATCTGGCCCGAACAGGAAGCCAAATTTCACAGCCACCGAGGAACGATATGAGGGGAAGTGGTGAACCGAGGAGGATTCGAACCTCCGACCCCCTGATTCGTAGTCAGGTACTCTATCCAGCTGAGCTATCGGTCCACTGCGGCGGGATTTAAGGCTCCCGCTCTAAAGAAGCAAGCCAAATCGCTATGCTCCCAAAACCTTTTCAAAACCGAGCCTCTTCCCAGAGGCCGTGTTGAGTAGTGGTGAACCGAGGAGGATTCGAACCTCCGACCCCCTGATTCGTAGTCAGGTACTCTATCCAGCTGAGCTATCGGTCCACTGCGGCGGGGTTTAGTCTCAGGGGCTGAGGCGCGCAACCCCAAAAACAAACAAGGGCCAGCCTTTTTCAGGCAGCTCTGGCTTTCGCTGCGACCGACACAGATAAAACCGGCCGTCAAGCTCCGACAGACGCATGAAAATACCCCCTGTAAGGCCCCGGAAACCTTGTGCCGCACAGGCGTTCGACTCGCTGCGCGCTTTGAACCTGGGCGGTCTTTGCATCCCGCGGCCTCTGCATCACAGGGTGCCGTCTCCCTTGGGGAGGCGAATTTCAAAAACGCTGCCTTCGGGGCCGGTTTTGCTGAGCGTCACCATGCCGCCATGACCCCGGACCAGCTCTGCCGCGATTGCCAGCCCCAGGCCGCTGCCGCCTTTGCGGGCGCTGCCCTGAAACGGTGTGAACAGATTGTCCTGTGCCCGTTTTGGCAGGCCGGGGCCAGTGTCCGCAATGATAATCCACCAGGCGTCTTCCTCATCTCGGGCCGAAACGGTCACTTCCCCGGGCTTGCCGGTGGCGATGATGGCCTGGCGGGCATTGCGCACCAGGTTCATCACCACCCGGAACAGCTGCTCTGAATCGCCGCGCAGCTGCATGCCTTTTGGCACCGCGTTGATGATCTTAACCTCGACCGCCGTTTCGGCCAGTAATTCGCTTTCGGCAATATCTTCGACCAACTCGCAAAGCCGTACATGCGAGAAGGTCGGCGCAGGCTCTTCTGCGCGCCCAAAGGCCAGCGTGCCCTCACACAGCGACACAGCACGGGTGATCGAGTTCACCAGCTTGGGGGCCAGGCGCCGCACCAGAGGGTCTTCGCTCATCTCGATCCGGTCGGTAAACAACTGCGCCGAGGTCAGGATATTGCGCAGATCATGGCTGATCTTGGCCACCGCCCCACCAAGCTGCGCCAGTCGCTCGCGTTGCCGCAACGCCTGGGTCAGCTCTGTCTGCAACTTCAACAATGCCTCTTCCGCCTCGCGCAGCTCACTCACGCCCGCACTGGGCTGGATAATACCTCGGGCGTCCTCGGGCGCGGCGGCATAGCGCTGCATATAGCCCACAACGCCTTTGATCGGACGGACCAGGAAAATCCGCACCGCCGCAAACAACAACAGGGCCGTAAAGACCGAGATCACAGCGGACAGCAGCAAAACCCGCACCCCATAGTCGATCATCGCCATCCTGAGCGGGGCCGTTTCCATGGTGATTTCAATCAGCAGCCCGGCATCACGCACCGGCGCGCCAATGACGCGGATAATCTTGTTTTCCGGGCTGACCAGCTGCTGAAACGCATCACCAATCAGGGTAAACCCATTGGTCATACGCAGATCATAGGTCGCGACAATCGCCTGGGGAATCGGTGACGACAGCATCAGCTGGCGAATTTCGTCGCGGCGCAGCACCACGTTGAACACGCCCGCGTTCTCCAGTAGCTCAGCCTCAAGCTCGGTCTCGAGCATATCATCTGCCAGCAGAACCAGTGACGCAATCTGCGCCCGCTCCAACCGGTCAGAGAGATAGTCGAGACGGAAGCGGGAGATAGAGGGCACAAAGATCAGCACTTCGGCCAGCATGACAAAGACAATTGTCAGAACCAGGAACCTGCCTGAAAGCGAATTCAGCATGCAGCCCTGTCCCGCCTAGGGAATCCAGCGCTGCACAAACCGTACTGCGCGCTTAACGGCGGGGCTATCAAATAGCCGTGGCGAAAAATAGACTCCCGCAACACGTTTGTTGATCTCCCCAATCGAAGGATATGGTGCCACCATCGCAGCAACCTGGCTCATCTTTAGTCTATTCGCCAGAGCCAGAGACCACAATGAGATCAATTCACCGGCCTGATGCCCGACAATTGTCGCGCCCACCGGGCGGCCCCTGACCACCATCACCTTGATAAAACCACTGGTTTTCAGCTCGGCCAGCGCCCGGTCATTGTGGTGGAAATCAAACCGCGCCAGCTCAAGCGCACCGCCGTGCAGGTCCCGCGCCTCGGCCTCGGTGAGGCCAACCTGTGCCAGTTCCGGGTCAGTATAGGTGGCACGCGGTATATGCAGCTCCTGCGCCCTGGACGGCAGACCAAACAGGGTTGACCGGATGATCACCCCCGCATGATAGCCAGCCACATGGGTAAACTGCAGCCCGCCCGCGACATCGCCAATGGCATAGACGCGGCGATTGCTGGTTCGTAATGAAGCGTCAACCTTGATGCCGTTGCGGCTGGGTTTGATACCGCCTGCGGCCAGATTCAGCTTCTCCACGTTGTTTTTGCGCCCCACCGCCATCAGCAGATGCGAGCCGGTAAAGCTGCGGCCATCCTTGGTTTTCACCGTAATGGCTCCGGCTTTACCGCTGATCTCAGCCGCCAGAGCATCCTCAGCGATCTCGACACCTTCGCGCCGCAGCGCCGCAAGCACCACGGCGGCGGCCTCCGGGTCGTCACGCCCCAGTGCCTTGGCGCCTTCAATGACCGTGACCTTACAGCCAAGACGGATATGGGCCTGCGCCATTTCCATACCGATGGGGCCGCCGCCAATGATCAGCAAATGCTCCGGGCGCTCGCGCAGCGCGAAAAGCGTCTCATTGGTCTCGTAGGGCACAGAGTCCAGGCCCGGCACCGGCGGCACCAGCGGCGAAGATCCCGTCGCAATCACCACCCGGCGCGCAGTGATGACGTGATCCCCCGCCTGCACCTCGCGCGGCGAGATAAAGCTGCCGAATTCGCGGATCACCCGCACGCCAAAGCCCTCGAACCGCTCCTGGCTGTCCATCGGCGTGATTGTGTCGATGGTGTTTTGCACATGGGTTTTGGCGGCAGCGTAGTCCACCTGCGGCAGCTGATCCGCGACCCCAAAGGCCGCACTATGGGCCTGCCCATAGGCCACTTTGGCACTGGCCAGCAGCGCCTTGGAGGGCACGCAGCCGTAATTCAGACAATCGCCCCCCATCTTGTGGCCCTCAAGCAGCACCACAGAGGCGCCCATCTGACTGGCGCCCGCCGCAACGGACAGACCACCAGAGCCGGCCCCAATCACAAGCAGATCACATCTAACAGCGGTCATGGCTCAGCTCTCTTTCTTTGGACCAGAGGTTTTTGGCCGCAGGGTTTTGACGATGATTGGCATCACAGCCAGCACACACAGTCCCAGAATCGGCCCGATCACATGTGGCTCCCACAGCAGGGACAGGTCCGGATCTTCACCGCGATCAAACACTTCGCCAACACCAACGCCGATCCAGGTAAAAACAATTGCGCCGGGAATGATCCCCAAAGCCGTCGTCCACAGGAAATTGCCAAACCGCACCCCCACCAGAGCAGGCAGCAGGTTGGCGACAAAAAACGGCACCGCAGGCACCAGACGTAGCAGCAACAGGACCTCGACCTCGTTCTGGCGCAGCGCGTTCTTGAGCATCTGAATGCGCCCCTCAGCCGATTCGAGCTTGGCCGTCAGCATCTCCCCCAGACCCCAGCGCGCCGCCAGGAAAATGCCCGAGGCCCCGATGGTGGCAGAAACCACATTCAACCCGGTGCCGGTGGCAAGACCGAAGAGAAATCCGCCAGTGACCGAGGCCACCGCAGCCCCCGGCAGAGAAAACACCACGATCAGGATGTAAATGCTGGCAAAAATTGCTGCGAGGCCAAGATAGTTTTGGTCCCGGAACGCCAAAAGCGCCTCGCGGTTGTCCCGCAGAGTATCAAAGCTGAGGTAATCCTTGAGGGTCGCAGCCCCGATCAAGGCAACCACAACCACGGCAATCAAGGGCAGGTGGCGGGCAATCCCGCCTTTTGGCGTCTTTGTCATATCACTCATCTCTCTGGCCTCCCCTAGTGGCCCAGTCTGGCCCTGTTAGTGGCCCAGTTAGTTTGTGGCCCAGTTAGTTAGAGGCCCCGTCGATTTAGGGCCGTCGCAACTGCGCCTCATCTGGCATTTGCTGTGGTCGTTCTACTAGCTAAGGCTTGCTACGCTGAAACATCGCGCACCGCGAGGCATTGAGGGGGCTTATCACGCGGCCTTGATCTGATAAGTTCTATTTTGTGAGGATTCGTCGCATTGCGCGCGGCTTTGCAACATTCCAAGCCATATGCCGGCCTAATAGCCCCGCTTTTGGCAGAAATGTTGCATGCGGTCGGCAAAAGTCCGGTCTCATGGTTTGACTTGGCAGAGAATCCCTTCTAAAGACCGGGCTTCGAGATAGACCCGAGGGGAGCGATTCCGCTTTTTCCCGCAGATAGTATTTGGAGACCGGAGCGATGAAACGCACCTTTCAGCCTTCGAACCTGGTTCGTAAACGTCGCCACGGCTTCCGTGCGCGCATGGCCACCAAGGCAGGCCGCAAGATCCTCAACGCACGCCGCGCACGCGGTCGCAAGGAGCTGAGCGCATAAGCGCACAGCTTCAAGGATTGACAGATATGACACCGCCGAAGGCCCCTCAGGACAGCGCTGCTGACCACGGGAACACGCCTTCGGCGGTTTCTGTTTGTCCAGAGCCTGTTTGTCCAGAGCCCGCGCAGACCCGGATCAAACCAGCACCGCTGGTGGTCCTGTCTAAGCGCCGCGAATTTCTGGCCGCGGCCCGCGCCCGCCGCCAGGGCACCAAAGGCATGATGGTTCAGGGCCGCAAACGCGCAGACAACGAGGCCGAGGGGGTTCGCGTCGGCTTTACCTGCTCCAAGAAGGTCGGCAATGCCGTCGCCCGCAACCGCGCCAAACGCCGCCTGCGCGAAGCCGCCCGGCTGGTTTTGCCCAAGCTCGGCCGCAGCGGCTGGGACTATGTCTTGATTGGCCGCGCCAAAGAAACCGATCAGCGCGATTTTGAAGATCTGAAACGCGATCTGGCCTATGCGGTCAAAAAGATCCACGGATGATCTTTTTAACCCCGCCATCTGGCCCTATCTTTGGGGCATGACACCGCTCGCACATCTTCTGGCGCTCCCCGTGCGCGCCTATCGGCTATTGTTCTCGCCCTGGGTGGGTTTCAATTGCCGCTACCAGCCGACCTGTTCCGCCTATTCTCTGGAAGCCTTTGAAAAACATGGGGCCATCAAAGGTGCCTGGCTCACGGCGCGGCGCATTGGCCGCTGTCATCCCTGGGGCGGCGATGGCTATGATCCGGTCCCTGACAATCGTCAAAACAATCCGCCCAAGCCCCCCCCCAATAGATGACCAAAATCCCTGAGGAGTGCCTCTGGTATGGCTGCGAAGACCTGCGGCCTGGGTTAGGATAGAGACTTTTCTTCTTGGCAAATGCCGCGCCAGAGGCTAGGGGCCGCCATGCTTGATGATGAACAAACTGATATCCACCCGCTGTTCAACGGCGCTCCCTCGACCACCGAGTTCAAAAAGTTGCGCAAACGAATCGTGCGGCAGACGCGCGAAGCGATTGAGCAATATGGCATGGTCGAGCGCCGCGCCGATGGCAGCACACCGCGCTGGCTGATCTGCCTGTCTGGTGGCAAGGACAGCTACACTCTGCTTGCGGTCCTGCACGAGCTGAAGTGGCGCGGCTTGCTGCCCGTGGATCTTTTGGCCTGCAATCTTGATCAGGGGCAACCCGGCTTTCCCGCCACGGTACTGCCTGAGTTTCTGGAAAAGATGGGCGTGCCCCACCGGATTGAGTATCAGGACACCTACAGCATTGTCATGGACAAGGTTCCGGAAGGGCGGACCTTTTGCGCGCTGTGTTCCCGCCTGCGGCGAGGCAACCTTTACCGAATCGCCCGCGAAGAAGGCTGTTCGGCCGTGGTGCTGGGGCATCACCGGGACGATATCCTCGAAACCTTCTTTATGAACCTGTTTCACGGCGGTCGCCTTGCCACCATGCCGCCAAAGCTGGTCAATGAAGAAGGCGATCTTTTCCTCTATCGACCGCTGGCGCATGTGGCCGAAATAGATTGTGAAAAATTTGCAAAAGCAATGGATTACCCGATCATTCCCTGCGATCTGTGCGGCAGCCAGGATGGCTTACAGCGTCAACAGGTGAAGCGAATCCTCGATCAGTGGGAATCAAATAGCCCCGGACGCCGTCAGGTGATGTTCCGTGCCCTCACAAATGCACGACCCTCGCACCTGCTGGACCCGAAACTGTTTGATTTTATGGGCCTTGCGCTCAAAACCGGCGAGGATTCCACAGATTTGGACGAAATTCCCCACCTGCGTTAACTCCGGAGTCAGGAACAGGCCTCTATTCTGCTGAAGCATACCTGCTTGAGGCGAAAGGTCTGAACATGACACACACGAATTCCGGTCTACTTTACCGAATTCGGACAAGATTGGCACCGGCACTCTTTGCGCCACCCATTCTTGCGTTCCTACCTGCGCTCACCCTCGCGACCTTCTGGGTCGGTGGTGAGGCGGCACTCTTGTGGGTTGCTTTGGGTATCCCTCTGATCTTTGCAGCCTTTGGCGGCTTCTCTGCCAATGCCCGCAATTTCACGCCACGTGACAGCGTCACCGGGCTGATGCTGCGCGAAGGCTTTGAGCTGGAAATGAGCCGCATCGTCGAAGACTGCAACAAGACCGAACTGCGCTCGGCTCTGTACTATATCGAGGTTGATGAGTTCAAAGAGCTCGTCACCCGTGAAGGGCAGGATGCCGGCGACAGAATTATTCAAAGCTGTGGCGAACGCATTGCCAGTACCCTGCGCAATGGGGACACTGTTGCCCGCATTGGCGACAGCAAATTTGCCCTCTGCCTTACCCCTGTGCTGCAACTGGACCTCGAAGCCTGTGTTCAAATGGCAGGCCGTATTCAGGCCGCTGTGGAAGAGCCGATTTCGCTGGATGGCACCACCATCTACACCTCCTGCTCCATTGGGTTTTGCCTCAACACCCGCGCGCCCGGCAAACTGGCCAGCGACTGGTCTTCAGCCGCCAGTGCCGCCCTGAACGAGGCGCAACAGAACGGCCCCTCCGGCATTCGGGTGTTCTCGGCCGATATGCATCAACGCAGCAAAGCCCGGGGCAGCCTGCGGGAAGAGGCTGCAGAAGCCCTGGAGGCAGGTCACATCCTGCCCTGGTTCCAGCCCCAAATCTGTACCGACACTGGCCGCGTTTCGGGCTTTGAAGCTCTGGCTCGCTGGATGCACCCGGTCCGCGGCCTGATCCCACCCGGAAAATTCCTCCCCGTTCTTGAAGAATGCGGCCTGATGGAACGTCTCAGCCAGGTGATGCTGTACCACTCTCTGACCGCGCTGAACGCTTGGGATGCCGCTGGCGTCAAGGTCCCTGCCGTTGGGGTGAACTTTGCCACCCAGGAGCTGCGCAATCCCAATCTGGCCGAGAACATCAAATGGGAGCTGGAACGCTTTAGTCTGCCCCCGGCGCGTCTTTCGGTCGAGATTCTGGAAACCGTGATGACGGACCAACCCGACGACGTGGTCACCCGCAATATTGCCGCCCTCAGCGAATTGGGCTGCCATATCGAGCTGGATGACTTTGGCACCGGCCATGCCTCGATCTCGGCGGTGCGCCGTTTTAATATCTCCCGGATCAAGATCGACCGCTCCTTTGTGCTGCGGGCGGACCGCGATCCGGATCAGCAAAAACTGATTGCCGCGATCCTGACCATGGCCGAACGCCTGGACCTTGAGACCCTGGCCGAAGGAGTGGAAACCGTCGGCGAACACGC
Organism: Phaeobacter sp. SH40; assembly: GCA_965641885.1. Taxonomy (GTDB): domain Bacteria; phylum Pseudomonadota; class Alphaproteobacteria; order Rhodobacterales; family Rhodobacteraceae; genus Pseudophaeobacter. Next base: position 3,871,512 of record OZ282574.1, read on the forward strand.
TCTGCTGTCGCAGCTTGGCTGCGGCCACGTACAGGGCTTTGGCATTGGTCGTCCCATGCCGTTTGACCAGACGCTGGACTGGATCACGGCCCATGAAGCCAAGCTGCAAGAAGCTCCCGAAATCGGTCGACACACCCGCTAATCCGCCGCTGATCCCCTGCTGATCCAGGGTTTTCTGCCACCGGGGCGCATTGCCGCCCCGGTTTTCGGCGATTCCGCTTGACCTTTGGGGTCCATCTCTGTTGAACCACACCCTGTCATTCCCTACACGAGGTGGCAGTCCCACATGGACGACCAGAACAAGAATCTCATTCTCGCAACCGCACTCAGTTTCCTGGTGATTCTCGGGTGGTATAGCTTTTTCCCACCCCCAGAGCCCGCGCCTGCGCCGGAAACTTTGGTGGCTGAAACGGCGCCTGCCGGCGATGCCGCCAGCAGCCCGAATGTCGGAACGACTGAAGCTGTTGCCAGCCAGTCGACCGAAGAAACCAGTGCATCTGATGCACCACGGCTCAACATCGAGACCAACCGCCTGTCCGGCAGCATCTCGCTGCAGGGCGGTCGCATCGATGATCTGGCGCTAAAAGACTATCGCGTCACCATTGATGATCCGGAAATCGTCCAATTCCTGAAACCGGTGGGACAGCCAGGCGCCTACTACGCGCTCTATGGCTGGGCTCCGGGTGCCGGACTTGGCTTTGACGACGTCCCCAGTGCCAATACCCTCTGGAGCGCTCCTGCGGGCGCTACACTGACGCACGAGACCCCGGTGACCCTCACCTGGGACAACGGCAAGGGCCTGACCTTCAGCCGCACCGTTTCGGTGGATGAGAACTACATGTTCTCGGTCACCCAGTCGGTTAGCAATGCCACCGGTGAGACCGTGGCCCTGGCGCCCTATGGCACCCTGGCCCGTCATGGCGAACCTGCGGATCTGAAGAACTTCTTCATTCTGCATGAAGGCGTCGTTGGCATGGCCGACGGAGAGCTGGCCGAGCTGGACTATTCCGACGTTGCCGATTTTGAAATCGATCCGCGTGACGGGTCGCGCGCGCAGGTCAAACAGGTCACAGGCGATGGCTGGATCGGTTTCACCGATCACTACTGGATGTCGACTCTGGTTCCGGCCCCCGGCCAGGCCTTCCGCTCGATCGCCAAATATGACGAGCGCCGCGATATCTATCAAACCGATGTTGTGCTGCCGACACTGACCCTGGCCGCAGGCGAAACCTCTGAGGTCACTACCCAGCTGTTTTCCGGTGCAAAGGAATGGGCAACCATCCGCACCTATGAAAAGCAGGGCGGCATAGCCGGCTTCCTCGACAGCATCGACTGGGGTTGGTTCTTCTTCCTGACCAAACCGATGTTCGCCGTGCTGCACTGGCTCAATGCTTTGATCGGCAACATGGGCTGGGCTATTATCGCCCTGACCGTTCTGATCAAGATCATCGTCTTCCCGCTGGCTTATAAATCCTATGCCTCGATGGCTAAGATGAAAGAGCTGCAGCCGGAGATGGAGAAGCTGAAAGAGCGCGCTGGGGATGATCGCCAGAAGCAGCAAAAAGAGATCATGGAGCTTTATAAGCGGGAAAAAGTGAACCCCGCTGCCGGGTGTCTGCCGATTCTGATCCAGATCCCGATCTTCTTTTCGCTCTACAAGGTGATCTTTGTCACGCTCGAGCTGCGTCATGCGCCCTTCTTTGGTCCCTTCCAGGATCTCAGCGCGCCCGACCCAACCTCGATCATGAACCTCTATGGGCTGCTGCCCTTTGACGGCCCGGCCCCTGAAAGCATCATGGCGCTGGTCTTCATCGGCATCCTGCCGCTGTTGCTGGGTGTCTCTATGTGGCTGCAGCAAAAGCTGAACCCGGCCCCGACAGATCCAACGCAGCAGATGATCTTTGCCTGGATGCCCTGGGTCTTCATGTTCATGCTGGGTGGGTTTGCTTCTGGTCTGGTAGTGTACTGGATCGCCAACAACACCATCACCTTTACCCAGCAATATCTCATCATGCGAAGCCACGGCTACAAACCGGACGTCTTTGGCAACATCAAGGCCAGCGTCAAGCGCAAGCCAAAAGCAGATGAGAAATGACCAAAACAGTTACAAATATCTGGCGCCACCCGCTCAAATCACACGGGCGTGAAGCACTGGACAGCGTAACAATGATCGCCGGGCAGACAATGCCCGGCGATCGTGTCTGGGCAGTTGCCCATGAGGCCTCAGAGGCCGATGGGTCCGAATGGGCCCCCTGTAACAATTTCACCCGTGGCTCCAAAGCGCCGCAGCTGATGGCGATTGATGCCCGGCTTGACGACGCAAGCGGTCAGCTGACGCTGAGCCACCCCGATCGACCCGATCTTAGCTTTGATCCTGACGCAGCCGCGGATCTGCCGCGGTTTCTCGACTGGGAAAAGCCGCTGACGCCCGCCAACCGCGCCGCCTCGGCCCGGATCATTCGCGTTCCCGGTCGCGGTATGACCGATACTGATTTCCCCTCGGTTTCCCTGTGCAACTGGTCCTCCCACCGCGCTGTCGAGGAGGCCATCGGGTATGAGCTGTCGCCGCTGCGCTGGCGCGGTAATATCTGGTTCGATCTGGGCCAGCCCTGGGTCGAAAACGACCTCATAGGTCAAACGATACAAATTGGCGGTGCGGTCTTTGTGATTCGCGAGCCTGTGGTGCGCTGCCTCGCAACCACTGCAAACCCAAAGACCGGCGAACGGGATGCCGACACCCTGAAGACCCTGAAGGAAAACTGGGGTCACCAGAACTTTTCGGTCTATGCTGAGGTTCTGACCGGTGGTGACATTCAGCTTGGCGATAGCGTAAAGGTACTGTGATGCAGATCTCATTCTCTCTGGCCGAAGAGCCTGACCAAATCACCGCTGAAAAGGGCCGCAAGCTGTTTGCCGGCGAATCCCTGTTCGTCAAAGGCGTTGTCGCCATGTCGGGCCTGCCCGATGCCGACCGCATGGAGGTCTGCTTTGCCGGCCGTTCCAACGTTGGCAAATCCAGCCTGATCAATGCTCTTACCGGCACCAAGGGTTTGGCGCGCGCCTCCAACACGCCCGGCCGTACGCAAGAGATCAACTTTTTCACCCAGGGCCCCGACCTCTATCTCGTCGACCTTCCCGGCTATGGCTATGCCAATGCGCCGCTGGCGGTGGTCGAGAAATGGCAAAAGCTGCTCAAGCGCTACCTGAGCGGGCGTCAGACCCTGCGCCGGGCCTTTGTGCTGATCGACAGCCGCCACGGCGTCAAAGAGGTCGATGAAGAGATCATGAGCCTGTTGGACAGCTCGGCTGTGACCTTCCAATGCGTCATGACCAAGGCCGATAAGGTCAAGGCCAAAGACCGCGAAAAGGTGATCGAGCAGGTGCGCACTGCCCTCGCCCGTCACCCCGCAGCCTATCCCGAGATCGTACTCACCTCCTCGGAAAAGGGCGATGGCATCGCCACGCTGCGCTCTATCATCACCGGTCTCGAATAGGTGATCTGCCGCCTGCTGTCATATGTCATGCTGCTGGCAATCGCCTGCGCCGGGTTGATCCCGGCGGGGTGGATGCCTGCGCACGATAGCGACGGTAAGGTGCTCTTGGTGATCTGTACCACCGACGGGGTCGAAGAACGTTGGGTCGACCTGGGCGACGGGGCTCCCCTGCCTGCGCCGGCTGATCAGATGGATGATCGCAGCTGTCCTTTCTCGGCCCACTCGACCTATGCGGATCTGCTCCAGGCCCCTGCGACTGATTTGGGCCTCACCCTACCTCTGCGCGCCCGCTGGGCGTATGAAGGCTTTACCCATCATACAGCCGGGTTCCACTGGCGCTATGATGCACGCGGGCCGCCTGCCCTCTCCTGAACACTCAAACCTAGACGTTTTGATACCAGCCTGCCCTGAAACCACGGGCGCAGGCGCTGTTCTGATATGGAGAGATCCCCATGGCCACAAGCCAACCGCACTCAGCGGACCAGTCACGGTCGCGCACTGAAAAATTCTACTTTGCCGCCTGGCGCTGGCACTTTTATGCCGCGCTCTACGTCATCCCCTTCTTTTTGATGCTTGCTGTCACCGGCCTGATGATGATGTTCCTCACCCAATTTGATGGCAGGGACGGCGAGAAAATTCCCGTGACGCAGGGCGAAACCACCCTGAGCATCACCGAGCAATCCAATCTTGTTCTTGCGGCTCAGCCCGGCACAATCGCCGAATGGATCGGCCCCAAGGCGCCTGATCTCGCCGCCGTGTTTCGCGTGAAAATTGACGGAGGCCAGCGTTTGGTCGCCCTGAACCAATACACCGGCGAGGTGATCGAGATCTGGGATCGCCGCGCAGGCTGGTATGACTTTGCCGACAATATCCACTCGGATCTGCTGATTGGCACCACCGGCGACCGGTTGATCGAGATCGCAGCTGGCCTCGGTCTGGTTCTGGTGCTGACCGGCCTCTATATCTGGTGGCCACGCGGCAACGCGCTCTCTGCTTTTGTGCCCAACCTGCGCGCCCGTGGCCGTGCCCTGTGGAAAAGCCTGCATGCTGTCACCGGCTTTTGGATCTCAGCGCTGCTGGTCATCTTTCTCGTCTCGGGCCTGTCCTGGACAGGAATCTGGGGCGGCAAGATGATGCAGGCCTGGAGCACGTTTCCGGCAGAAAAATGGGACAATGTGCCCCTCTCTGATTCTATCCATGCCGACATGAACCACGGATCCACCAATGACGTGCCCTGGGCGCTGGAACAAACACCCATGCCCGCCTCAGGGTCTGACGCTGGCATAACGGGTATTCCTGAGGGGACAGCCGTCACCATCGACAGCCTGGTAATCCTGGGCCGTATGCTGGGCATGGAGGGCCGTTTCCGCGTCGCCTATCCGGGTGGCGAAGGCGGTGTCTGGACCATCAATCGCGACAGCATGAGCAGTGATTCGGACGACCCCTTTGTGGATCGCACAATCCACATTGACCAATACAGCGGCAAGATCCTCGCGGATGTGAAATATGAAGACTACTCATGGGCCGGTAAGGCCATGGCCGTGGGCATCCCCTTTCACATGGGCCTGATGGGCACATGGAACTTTATTCTCAATGTCGTGTTTTGCCTGTCGGTGATCTTTGTCTCGGTCTCAGGTGTTGTCATGTGGATCAAGCGCCGTCCTGTCGGCGCAGGCCGTCTGGCCGCGCCGCCAATGCCAGCGGAGCTGCCGTTCTGGAAAGGCGCCGTTCTGATCGGGCTTTTCACCTCGATGGCCTTTCCTCTGGTGGGTCTCACCCTGCTGGCGGTGCTGGCCTTTGATCTCTTGGTCCTCAGCAATCTGCCCGCAATGAAGCGCGCCTTTAGCTGACCACATAGAGCTGACCACATAGCCTAAGCAGACAGGCTCCTTACTCACCCCCTGGCGCGTCTGGGGAGAGGAGCCTCAGACTGGCGACGCCTTTTTGCGCCACATCTTACCTTTTGGTAAGATCCCTACATAGGCGCCGCCAACCAAAAGGCCCCGCAGAGCACAGTCTCAGCGGGGCCTTACTATATTCTGACAGTAAAAGCCTCAGACGTGCTGGGCGCCATTCACTTCGATCTCGGTGCCTGAGATGTAAGAGCTTTCCTGCGAGCACAGAAAGTAGATTGCCGCCGCCACTTCGTCAGGCTGGCCCAGACGCTGCATCGGCAGTTTCTCAACGATCTTATCGGTGCCCGGCGACAGAATCGCGGTTTCCACCTCTCCCGGTGCGATTGCATTGACCCGTACGCCTAGGGGTCCAAAGTCATGCGCCATCTCGCGGGTGAGCGCGGCCAGTGCTGCCTTGGATGTGGCATAGGCCGCCCCGGCAAAGGGATGCACCCGGCTGCCCGCAATCGAGGTCACATTGACCACCGAGCCCCTGGCGGCGGCCAGCTCTTCTTTTAGTCCCCGCGCCAGAACGACGGTGGAAAAGAAGTTGACGTGGAAGACCTTGCCCCAGGTCATCAGATCAGTGTCCAGCGTGCTCAACCGCTCGCCCTCGGGGCCCTTTGGAGAGATGCCGGCATTGTTGACCAGCGCATCCAGTTTGCCCCCCAGCCGTTCCTGAATGATGCCAACCGCATTGATGGTGTCGCTGGGGTCTGACAGATCCAACTGGACATGGTCCTCGCGACCGCCGCCCCAGGGGCATTCCTCGGGGAAAGGTTGCCGAGAGCAGGTGATCACCCGCCAGCCTTCGGCGTTAAAGCGGCGCACGGTGGCATGGCCGATGCCTCGGCTGGCCCCAGTCAGAAGCAAGGTCTTTTGGCGCATGGCGTGGCTGTCCATCATTTATGAGGTCTGTGGCGACACTAACAGCGCCAACCGGGGCTGCAATCAGTATGTGCCCCTTGGCAGCACTGCCGCAAACGCGTAACACCAAGTGCCAAAGGGACCCAGAGCCATGAAGAAGCAAGATATGAACCGCGATTGGATTGCCACAGCCGAAACCCTGTCAAGCGCTCTGCCCTACCTGCAGCGCTATGATGGGGCCATTGTTGTCATCAAGCTGGGGGGCAATGCCATGGGCAGCGATGAGGCGATGGAAACCTTTGCCCGCGACATCGTTCTGATGCGCCAGGTCGGGGTCAACCCGGTGATCGTGCATGGCGGTGGCCCGATGATCAATGCCATGCTGGACAAGCTGCAGATCAAATCGGAATTCGTTGATGGCAAACGGGTGACCGATCAGGCCACTATGGAAGTGGTGGAAATGGTGCTCTCGGGCGTGGTCAACAAACGTATCGTGCAGGCTATCAACGGTCAGGGTGGCCGTGCCGTGGGGCTTTCGGGCAAAGATGACAATCTGATCATCTGCGATCAGGCCAACCCGGATCTTGGCTTTGTTGGCGCCCCGAGCGAGATGAACCCGCAGGTGCTGCATGATCTGTTTGAAAAACACATCATCCCGGTGATTGCCCCGATTGGCGCCGGGCGCGCGGGCGAGACCTTCAATATCAATGGCGACACGGCCGCAGGCGCCATCGCCACCGCGCTCAACGCCGACCGGTTGCTGCTGCTGACCGATGTCTCCGGCGTCAAGGACGCGACCGGTGAGGTGGTCACCGAGCTGAAGGCCGCCGATGTCGAGCGGCTGACCGAAGAGGGTGTCATTGCCGGTGGCATGATCCCCAAAACCGAGACCGCACTGGCGGCCGTCCGGTCAGGCGTGCGCGCCTGTACCATCGTCGATGGCCGGGTGCAGAATGCCGTCTTGCTGGAACTGTTTACCGATCACGGTGCAGGCTCAATGATCCGCGCATAAGGCCCACGCCTCTCCAATCGAGCTATCCCTGCCTGCGCCATGCCTCTTCGGCTGGCGGGGGACATATTGACTGGGGCAGGCTGCGCTGAATCGAGTTGCGCGATAGAACACCCGTACCACTTTTATGGACCTGGCAGGCCCTGCCCCTGATAGTGTCTCTGTAAAATCAATTGCAGGGATCAAATATGCCCGAGGCCACTCCCTCCCCCAAGAACACCCGCAAAAGTCCTGTGAGCTATGCGCAGCTCGACAGTCAGGTGCAGGCGCTCGGGCTGCAGATCCACGGCGCGCTGCAGCCCGCGCATCAGCCTGGACGCCCTCCGGTGCAGGCGCTCTCCCACGGCACCTTGATCCTGTTGGGCACCGGTGCGGATTTTTGGCCCCAGTTCACCCAGGCGCCCGAATACCACGACAGCCAGCCAGACCCGATTGACCGATGGTCAGCCCGTGTCGTTGGCACGCTAGCAACATCACTGGATGCCACGGCCTATTTTCCCTTTGGCGGGCCACCCCATGCGCCTTTTGTCAATTGGGCACTGGCCTCGGGGCGCGCCTTCACATCGCCGTCACAGATGATGGTGCATGATAGCCTTGGCATGTTGATTTCCTACCGGGGGGCGCTGCACTTCGATCAATGCTTTGACATACCCCCCTTACCTTTGGCACACTCCCCCTGCACGACCTGTGCAGCCAAGCCGTGCCTGAACGCATGCCCGGCGCACGCCTTGGTTGACGGAGGCCCCTATGATTTGGCAGCCTGTCACCATCACCTAGATACCACGGCCGGAGAGCCCTGCATGACACAGGGATGCCTCGCTCGGCGCGCCTGCCCCCTCAGCCTGGGGGCTGGACGATGTTTTGAACAAAACGCCCATCATATGAGGTATTTTCATCGATCATGACCCGCACCCTGATTCTGACCCGCCATGCCAAATCCGCCTGGGACACAAACTCGCCCAGCGATCATGCCCGTCCCCTGAACAAACGCGGCCGCAGATCCGCTATCGCCCTTGGGGACTGGCTTCGCGAGAGTGACCAACACCCCGACCAGATCCTCTGCTCCCCGGCACAGCGCACGCGGGAGACTCAGTCCCTGATGCAGTTTGACGTGCCCACGGCCTTTATTGAGCGACTGTATCACGCCAGTTCCGACGTCATTTTTCAGGCCCTGCGAGAAGCCGAAATGAACCGGGTTCTGGTGGTCAGTCATAACCCCGGCATCGCCGCCTTTGCCCATGCCATTGTCAAAGACCCGCCGGATCACATTCGCTTTGATGACTACCCCACCGGGGCCACGCTGGTTGCGCGCTTTGATATCGACAGCTGGGCTGACCTTAGCTGGAGTTCCGGCCGGGTGGTTGATTTTGTCGTCCCCCGGGAACTCTTGGGAGAGGAAGCCGACGCCTGATCCCTGCTGCGGCACAGGCCGCGGCAACCGCTGCGGCCACCTCTAACGCATACCCATTCCGCAATAAAAACGGCCCCGTGGAACACCACAGGGCCGTAATTTGTTTCAGGTTTGGCAGACTTGAGGCTGCTTGATCAGTGACCGAGGATCTGGCTCAGGAACAGCTTGGTGCGTTCGCTCTGTGGGTTGTTGAAGAACTCTTCCGGCTCGTTCTGTTCAACAATCTGGCCCGCATCCATAAAGATCACCCGGTTCGCCACCTGACGGGCAAAGCCCATCTCGTGGGTGACGCAAAGCATGGTCATGCCCTCTTCTGCCAGCTCAATCATGGTGTCGAGCACCTCTTTGATCATCTCCGGGTCAAGCGCCGAGGTCGGCTCATCAAACAACATGATCCGGGGCATCATGCACAGCGAGCGGGCAATCGCCACACGCTGCTGCTGACCACCGGAAAGCTGGCCGGGGTATTTATCGGCCTGCTCCGGGATTTTCACCTTTTCCAGGAAATGCATTGCGCGCTCTTCGGCCTCTTTCTTGGGCGTTTTACGCACCCAGATTGGGGCCAGCGTGCAGTTTTCCAGAATGGTCAGGTGCGGAAACAGGTTAAAGTGCTGAAAGCACATGCCAACCTCGGAGCGGATCTTGTCGATGTTCTTAAGGTCGTTCGACAGCAGTGTGCCATCCACAACAATCGATCCCTGCTGGTGCTCTTCCAGGGCATTGATACAGCGGATCAAGGTCGATTTCCCCGACCCCGAAGGTCCACAGATCACGATCCGTTCGCCCTGGTTGACGGTCAGGTTGATGTCACGCAGTACATGGAACGAGCCATACCATTTGTTCATATTGTCAATGGTGATGGCGATTTCATCAGAGACGTGCATTTGAGAAGTGTCAGCCATTGTCCGGCCTCCTTAACGATGACCAGTGGCGAGACGACGCTCGAGCCACTGAGAATATTGTGAAATGCCGTAGCAGACGATGAAGAAGAGGAAGGCTGCAAAACCCAAGAGCTCCCAGTACACCCCGTTCCACTCGGTGGAGGCGAGGATGGGACCACGGATCATGCCCACCAGATCAAACATCGAGATAACCGACACGAGCGTGGTATCCTTGAACAGGCCAACAGCCACGTTCACGATGCCCGGAATGGAAATCTTCAAAGCCTGCGGCAAGATGATCAGACGCATCGCCTGTGGGTAATCCAACCCCAGACTATCTGCCGCCTCATACTGCCCGGTCGGAAGCGCTGCCAGCCCGCCACGGATCACCTCAGCGATATAGGCCGCCGAAAACAGGGTGATCATGATAACCACACGCAGAAACAAATCCACGGTCGCATCAGGTGGGAAGAAGTAGGACAGCATTACGGAAGCAACAAAGAGCAGCGTGATCAGCGGCACGCCGCGCACGAATTCAATGAAGATTACGCAGATCCATTTGATGAAAGGCATGCTTGATTGCCGCCCCAGCGCCAGGGCAATGCCCAGTGGCACCGACAGCGACACACAGGTCACGCCCAGCATCATGTTCAGCATGAACCCGCCCAGATCACGGCTTGGGACAGAGCTCAGCATGGCATTGTCAGAGGCCGCATCAGGGATCAAAAGCCCCCCAAGGTTCCAAATGACCAAGGCCGCTACGATCGCCCCAAAGAAGCCCGCAGCAAAACTGCCCTTGCCGTACTTTTGGAAAACCACTGCCGCAGCGACAAACCCAAGCAACGCCACGATTGGCACCAGAATGGAGCCGCCCCAGATCAGCCAAAAGGCCAGGAAGGGATAAACGGCTGTAAAAGCCAGCAGCTTGCGTGGCAGGTCAAAGAACAGAACCGGTGCCAGTGCAATCATGAGCAGCACAAGCGCCAGATTGGGACGCCAGTACTGATCGGTGGGGTATTTGAAACCATAAAGCAGCTGATGCCAGCGTTCCGTCAGAACCGAGAAACAGGCGCCAGCTTTGCCCTCAAGAACCTCACGGCATTCAGCCAGCGACGAGGTCGTCCAGACCCCGTTCAAAAGCCAGGGCAGAACATTGCTGAGCAGCGAATAGATCAGCGCCAGCGCGGCCAGCGTCAGGATCGAGTTTGGAATGCTTGAGAACAGGTTCTCACGGACCCATTTGTAGGCACCGGTATCGCGCGCCGGGGGCGGTGATTCCGGAATCATGCCCTCCGCAACAAAGGCAATCTGTTGTGTTTTTTTGTCACTCATGGCTCAGCGCTCCTTCAGCTTCACGGAGGAGTTATAGACATTCATCACCATCGAGATGACCAAGGACGCGGTGAGATAGAACAGCATAAGCAGCAAAACGCATTCAATCGCACGGCCGGTCTGGTTGAGGGTAATCCCGCCCAAAGTCGCGGTGATGTCGGCGTAGCCGACGGCAATAGCCAGCGAAGAGTTCTTGGTGATGTTGAGGAAGTTAGAGATCAGCGGTGGAATGATCACACGCAACGCCTGTGGCAAAATCACGAGGTTCATAGTCCGGCTCGGGCGCAGCCCCAGTGCAGCCGCAGCTTCGGACTGCCCCTTGGAGATCGCCTGAATACCAGCCCGTACGTTTTCAGCAATAAAGGCACCGGTATAGATCGACAGGGCAAACCACAGCGCGATCAGCGGTCCGCCAATCTTAATGCCGCCCTTAAAGTTAAAGCCCTTGAGCTCTGGAACTTCCCAGGTCAGCCCCATGGCCAGCATCAGCAGCGAAAAGGGAATGATCCAGACAGCCAGTGCAATAAGCAGGGTTTTGGGCCGCACGCCGGTTTCTTCCTGCGTCGCAGTTGCCTTGGCTTTCACCCGGCGCATCACAAAGAATGACCCGGCCAGAACCGCAAGAACCACCAGCCAGTTCAAGGCTGAGGAGGCAAAAAAGCCGTTTCCAAACACCGGCATCGGTGTGTAGACGCCGCGGTTGGTAAAGGCAAAAAGATCAAACAGCATGCTTGCCGTTGGCTCTGCACCGCGGAATTCGCGTGGGCCAGGCATCACAGCTGTCATGATTGTAAAGATGATGATGATCCAGATCAGCACCGGGATGTTGCGAAACACCTCGACATATACGGCCATCAGTTTGGACACGAGCCAGTTGTTCGACAGGCGCAAAACACCAGCGATCACACCAAATACGGTTGCCGTGATGCAGGCCAGAAAGGCCACCAGCAGAGTGTTTAGAATACCAACAAGCGCCGCGCGCCCATGGCTATCCTGGTTGTCATATTCGATCAGGCGCTGGTTAATATCGTAACCCGCCGAATTGCCCAGAAAGTCATACGAGATATTCAGGCCCGCAGCGCGCAGGTTCTGCAGAAGATTGTTCCCCAGATACCAAATGGCCAAAGCCAGAACCAGCGCCGCAATCGCCTGGAAGGTCAACGAACGATAGCGTGTATCGTTAACCAACATAGACAACCGGAACTGTTCCTTTGGAGGGTCAGTGAGAGTTGACATGAATGAGAGATCCCCGTGGCTTACAGATCAACTGATCGGCAAGGTTGGTCCCTGCTCGCGTCGGATCTCAAGCGTGTTTGGTTGGATAGTCGAAGAAGGAAAAAGGGCGCAGGATCTACCTGCGCCCTTTTCCGCCAAAGTTCCTAGCGGAACGGAGGCGAATACAGCAGGCCGCCTTCAGTCCACTGCGCGTTCAGACCGCGCGCCAGACCGATGGGGGTATCTTCGCCGATGTTCTTGGCAAAGACTTCACCGTAGTTACCGCCTGCGGCAACAGCGTTTTTGCTCCAGTCAGCGGAGAGACCAAGCATCTCACCCAGGGTGCCTTCGGTGCCCAGGAGACGGTTGATTTCAGGGTTGTTGGTGCCAGCAGCCATCTCAGCGATATTGGCCGAAGTAACACCCAGCTCTTCAGCAGTGATCAGCGCGTTCAAAGTCCAGCGAACAACGTCGCCCCACTCATTGTCGCCGTGACGAACCAGCGGGCCGAGGGGCTCTTTCGAGATGATTTCTGGCAGCAGAACGTGATCGTTTGGTGCATCAAACGTGGCACGGGTTGCAGCCAGACCGGAGGCGTCTGTGGTGTAGACGTCGCAGGCACCAGCAAGATACTGCTGCTGCGCTTCGGCATTGGTCTCGATTGGAACCGGCTCATAGGAGATGTTGTTGGAACGGAAGAAATCCGCCAGGTTCAGCTCGGTGGTGGTGCCGGTCTGAATGCAGACAGTCGCGCCATCAAGTTCCTTGGCCGAGGAAACACCCAGCTCTTTTGGAACCATGAAGCCCTGACCATCGTAGTAGTTGACGCCGGTGAATTCAAACTTCAGGTCGACATCGCGCGAGAAGGTCCAGGTGGTGTTCCGGGCCAGCATGTCGATTTCGCCAGACGCCAGCGCAGTAAAGCGGGTCTTGCCGGTTGTTGGCACGAATTCAACAGCAGTCGAGTCGCCCAGAGCAGCCGCAGCAACAGCGCGACAGACGGCAACGTCAAAGCCTTCCCATTCCCCATTCGCATTCGGAGCTGCAAAACCAACCAGACCGGTGGTGACGCCGCAGTTCAGTTTGCCGCGGGCCTTCACGTCGTCCAGAGTACCAGCAGCAGCTACACCAGCTGACAGACCGGCAATGGTGAGCGCGCCCAAAATTACGGTATTTTTCATATTTACCTCTTCCTGATGTTCCACCTATTGCGGTGGTTTTTTTGGCCGACGATGGTTACGTCGGAGATCGTTTGAAACAGGGAAGAACCCCATATCGTAAAGGAGTTTGGTCCCATTCATCAACAAACGTCAAGTGCGGGATCATCAAATTCGATGTCCGGATAGCGTACTTTTTACTATTCGACACAAAATTTCCCAATGAATATCACATCCGGCAATTTGCTGTCTTATCAAGAAAAGTCGTAGAAACTTTTTGCATGCAAAAAGGCCCGGCGCTTCAACTCTGCAGTCGCCTTTGCCTCGTCATCGACGCCCCATTGCTCTTCTTGCCAGGTCTCGTCCAAACGGGAAATGCGCCAGATTTCATCGGCTGTGCGCCAGTTATAGGCAGCAGCAAAGCCCAAAACCAGCGATCCGGACATCGACACCAGGTCATGAAAGGCCGCAAGTTGATAATTGCTCAGGCTGTGCACGGCCTGACGCAGCTGGGCCAGCGCCGCCTGATCCTGCGCCTGATGCGACAGCCCATGGCGCGGATGCAGCCGGGCCCCCAGGGTCTGCTCGGCCCAGTCCAGGGCAGGATCCCATTCGGCGGCCTGGCGCACCACCAATTCCTGAGGCGTGTCGGCGCGATAGCACAAAAGATCCGAATCGCCGTAGTCAGCCAGCATTTCCGCGACTTCTGCGTGCTGATTCGCCACCTTGTCTATCGCGGCATTGGCCGAGCGGGTGAAGGGCATGGTCTCTGGATTGATGCCCTCCTGCTGCGCATCCCATTCGCGCGCTATGGCATCGGCCATGGCAAGGCTTGGTACAATGAGGGCCGCCTTGGCCGGTGTCTTCACCGCACGGCCATCCAGATGCACCGTAAATCCGTCAGGCGTTTCACTGGTGGTGGCTGCTTTCCAAAACCGCTTCTGCTTCCAGTTACTCATGTCTCAAACCTTCCAGATTTCCTGCAGCAGCGGCTCCAGCTGGGCAAAACTGCTGATAATATGGTCCGCCCCAAGGCTGGCTGCAGGATGATAGCCCCAGTCCACCGCAATGGTGCAAACACCAGCCGCGCGCCCCATATCTATGTCAAAACTCGTGTCGCCAATCATCACCGCATCCGCAGGCTCCACGCCGGTCTCGGACAGCGCCGTCAGCACCATCGAGGGATGTGGCTTTGAGGGATGATGATCTGCCACCTGCCGGGTGACAAAACAGTCGAGCCCATGTGATGCAATCAAAGCATCGAGGCCGCGCTGCGATTTTCCGGTCGCCACGCCCAACAGATACCCGGGCACCGCATTCAGCCGTGTCAGAGTCTCGACAGCCCCCGGAAACAGCGGCGAGTGGCCTGCCCCCGCCTTGAGCCGCTTGTCCATATAGGCGCTTTTGTAGCCCTCAACCAGCTGCGCCTGCGTCTGGGCGCTGGCCGCAGGCGCCAGTGCGGCCATTGCCAGCGGCAGCGACAGCCCGACGATCGCAATGATCTCGGAATGCGCAGGCACAGGCAAACCCACACAGTCAAAAGCGCAACTCATAGCGGCTGCGATAGCATTCTGGCTGTCTGCCAGAGTGCCATCCACATCAAACAGGATCAGCCGCAGAGGCGCGCTCACATCAGTCCCTCAAATGGATCATCCGCAGCCAGGTCTTCGGTCCAGCCAAAGTTGTCCCAGGTCTCTTTCATATGGTCTGGCAGCTCCGCCGTCACTACAATGTCTTTTTTGGTTGTGGGATGTTCAAACACCATGCGGCGGGCATGCAGATGCAGCTTTTTGCTCACCATACCGCCAAGCTGCGCGCCCCAACCATCGCCAAGGTTTTCCTGACCAGAGCCACCGTATTTCCCATCGCCAATAATGGGATGGCCAATTTCGGCCATATGCGCCCGCAGCTGGTGGGTGCGGCCCGTGACTGGCTCCATCGCCACCCAGGAGGCGCGACTGGCGACCCGGTACAGGGTAGCGTAATAGGTATGCGCCCGCTTGGCGCCGGGTGTTTTGTCGATCTCAGAGGGGTGCACGGCGATCATTTTTTCACCCTCACCGCTGCTGCCATGGCCCGAAGCCTTGACCAGACCGGCCTTGATCTCGCCAAGGTAGGGCGTGGGAACCCCGGCCACCAGCGCCCAGTAGATCTTGCGGGTGCTGCGGTGACGGAAGGCTGCTGTCAGCGCCTTGGCCGCAAGGCGGGTCCGCGCCAGAACCAGAACACCCGAGGTATCCTTGTCCAGACGGTGCACCAGGCGGGGTTTTTCATCGGAATCAAACCGCAAGGCATCCGAGAGACCATCCACATGGCGGGTGGTGCCGCTGCCGCCCTGCACCGCAAGGCCCGCAGGTTTGTTCAGCACAATGACATCATCATCGCGGTAGATGACGCAACTCATGATCATCTTGGTATCGGCATCAGAAATGCGGCGGAATGCCGGGGGCGGTGGCTTGTTATCCGCGCTTGGCAACGGTGGCACCCGTACGGTCTGGCCAGCCGAGACCCGTGCCTTGGCCTTAACGCGACCGCCATCCAGACGCAATTCGCCCTTGCGGCACATCTTTTCGATGCTGCTCTGGCTGACATGGGGGAACAGACGGCGCAGCCAGCGGTCAATCCGCTGGTCATCATCCTCGTCGGTAACGGTGATCATCTGTACGCCACTCATGCGAACACTCCTCTTGCGGACCAAAGGCCCAAAAACAATCCACCGACCGACAGGCCAACAGAGAGAAAAACATATAGCGCGGCCTGCCCAAAAGCGCCGCGCTCGATCATATTGGCACTTTCCAGCGAGAAGGCCGAAAAAGTGGTAAAGCCGCCCAGCAGCCCGGTCATCACAAACGGGCTGAGATGGGTCAGCCCCTTGTGCGCCGCCGCCACCACAAAGACTCCCATCAAAAACGAGCCAATCACGTTCACGGTGATGATAGCGAGCGGGAATTCCTGATGTCCCAGCAGGCGGGTCACACCCAGTCCGGCCAGATATCGCAATGCCGCTCCGATAGCGCCGCCAAGGGCGACCAGAGATACAGTTGAAATCATCAAGGGTCTGTGGCGCGCGCGGGACCGGATGTCAAGTTTTAGCCGCCATGCGCCCAGTAGATGCGTCGTATCGCGTTTGCCCTGCGCTTTATGACCGATCAAAAGCCAGAGCTATTTGTTGCGCTGCAACCTGAGCTACTTGTTGCGCTGCAATCTGAGCTTGGCAAAATACTCGCTTCGCCGTTTCAATTCGCGTTCAAATCCGCGCTCAACCGGCTGATAAAGCACTGGGCGACGCACCCCATCGGGGAAATAGTTCTGGCCGGAAAACCCGTCTTCGGCGTCGTGGTCATAGGCATAGCCATCGCCATAGCCCTGCTCGGCCATCAGCTTGGTCGGGGCATTCATGATATGCTTTGGCGGCGGAGCCGAGCCGGTTTCTTTGGCCAGACGCCGCGCCGCCTCGATGCCGACGTAGACCGCGTTTGATTTGGGGGCCAGCGCCAGATAGACGGCGGCATTGGCCAGCGCCAACTCCCCTTCGGGGCTTCCCAGCCGCTCATATGTGTTCCAGGCATTCAGGCAGACTGTATTTGCCTGTGGGTCCGCAAGGCCGATGTCTTCAGTTGCCATCATCGTCAGCCGACGGGCCAGATAACGCGGATCCTCGCCGCCCTCCAGCATCCTCCCCAGCCAATACAGCGCCGCATCCGGGTCCGAGCCACGAATGGATTTATGCAGGGCCGAGATCAGATTGTAGTGCTCGTCGCCGGATTTGTCGTATTTGGTGGCCCGCCGCATCAGTCGGGTTGCAAGCGCCTCCCGCCCCAAGGGGGACGAAACCCGCCAGGCAGAGACCTGTTCGATCAGGTTCAAAAGGGCGCGGCCATCGCCATCCGCCATCTCCTGCAGAGCATCGCGGGCATCGCCCGTGAGCGGCAGCGCGCGGCCCAGATCCTGTTCGGCCCGCTGGGTCAGGTGCTCCAGATCCACAAGAGACAGACGTTCCAGCACCAGCACCTGCGCCCGTGACAACACCGCCGCGTTTAGCTCAAACGAGGGGTTTTCGGTGGTCGCCCCAACCAAAAGAATGGTGCCATCTTCCATATGAGGCAAAAAGCCATCCTGTTGCGCCTTGTTAAAGCGGTGGATCTCATCGACAAACAGCAGGGTTCCCTGACCATTCTGATGCCGGATCTTGGCCGCCTCAAAAACTTTGCGCAGGTCGGCAATGCCGGTGAAAATCGCGGAGATCTGGACAAAATGCAGATCGGTTTCCTGGGCCAGCAGCCGCGCAATGGTGGTTTTACCCACCCCAGGCGGGCCCCAAAACACCAGCGACGACAGCGAGCCCGACGAGAGCATAACGCCCAGGGGCGACTCCTGGCCCAGAACCTGCTGCTGCCCAATCACCTCTGACAGAGCCTTTGGGCGCAAACGATCCGCCAGTGGCCGGTTGCGCTCTACGCCCGTGGCTTTGGGCTGTGGATCGGCGTCGCTGTCAAAAAGGTCTGCCATGGGCTAGCGCCGCATCCGCAGGCTGACCCGCTGGCCACGCCGGTTCAGATCCAGCTGCAACCGGCGCCCGGCTTCCTCAAGAAGACGCGGGACATCCTGCTCTATCAACACCTCATCGCCATTGATGGCCAGTAAAATATCGCCGGCCTTGACACCCGCACGCCCGGCAAAGGGACCGGGGTCTAAAACGGCAATGCCCGTCGCCGACAGCGGCAGTTGCAGACGCACAATGGCCACCGGATTGATCAAGCCAATCGTCAGTCCCGGCAGCGCACTGTTCTCATTCAGCACCAGAGACCGCGCGGGCGGGTCATTCGGAGCGACAAACATCTCGACCAAAAGGGCCTCGCTGACGTCTCCCCGCAGGCGCACCACCTCGGAGGTATCGCCAAGGCCTGCAACAGACATCCGGAACACCATCTCTGAGGGCGAGTTTACCACCTGGCCATCGACCTCGGTGATGACATCGCCAACTTCAAAGCCGGCCTTGGCAAAGGGGCTTTTGGGGTGCAACTCGCTGATCACCATGCCCTCGGGGATGTCCATCCCCAGAGAGGCGGCCAGATCCGCATCGACAGGTTGCCCTGTCATGCCGGCCCAGGGTCGCTGAAAGCCTTCGGATCCGGTCTTTGCCTGATGGACAAATTCCCGCACCAGATTGGCTGGGATGGCAAAACCGATGCCATTCGAGCCACCAGAGCGGCTGAGAATACGGGTATTGATGCCAATAAGATCACCATTCACGTCGATCAGTGCGCCGCCGGAATTGCCCGGATTGATGGGCGCATCGGTCTGGAGGTAGTAGCCAAACCCCTCACCCGTGGCGGTGCCAGAGCGCGCAAGCCCCGACACGATGCCGCTGCTGACGGTTTGCCCAACGCCAAAGGGGTTGCCGATGGCCAGAGCCAGTTCTCCGACCTCAACCTGATCACTGTCACGCAGGTCAAGAAAGGGCAGCGCGTTGGCCCCCTCCAATTGCAAGATAGCCAAATCGCTGGCCTGATCGGCCAGAACCACCCGGGCTGCGTATTCCCGCCGGTCCGTGGTCACCACCCGAATATCCGTCGCCATACCAACCACGTGATAGTTGGACACAACCATGCCGTCTTCAGACAGGATCACGCCGGATCCAAGCGAGTTCTCCACCCGTGGCCGCGGCGCAGTCAGGCCGCGAAAGAAATCGTCAAAGAACGGATCATTCATAAAGGGAGAGCGTTGCTGCGTCTGGGTTACGATCTTGGCATAGATATTCACCACCGCCGGAGCCGACTGTTTTACCAAAGGCGCAAAGCCAAGCGAAATTTCTGTTTGCGACTGGGGAACGCGGGTTTCGGCCAGGGCGCCCTGCGGCTGAACCAGTGACAAAGCAACAACAAGAGAAGCGAAAAGGACAACGCGGATCATGATATCTCCGAGGATTGGGTGCCCTCAGGATATGCGGAGCCGGGGCAAAGATTGCAAGCGTTCTGCGCCAAACACGCCTGTATCGCATTCTCGTCACAGCTGACAAGGTCGCACTGCGGCCAGTTAACAAGGTCGCACAGCGACTGGGCAAAAGAAAACCCCCGCCTGGAAACCAGACGGGGGCAAAACTTCAAAACCCGGATGGGCTTTGGGTCTTATTCTTCGTCAGCGCCTGTTTCAGCAGCAAGACGTGCCTTGTCGGCGGCGCCTTTGGCCGAAACGTCGCGGTCGACGAATTCGATGATCGCCATGGGCGCCATGTCGCCGTAGCGGAAGCCGGCTTTCAGGATGCGAACATAGCCGCCCTGACGGTCTTTGTAGCGGGGGCCAAGGATGTCAAAAAGTTTGGCGACATACTGGTCTTCTTTCAGGCGCGCGTTGGCCTGACGACGGGCGTGCAGATCGCCACGTTTCGCCAGAGTGATCATCTTTTCGATGATCGGGCGCAATTCTTTTGCCTTTGGCAGAGTCGTTTTGATCTGCTCGTGCTCGATCAGCGAGCCGGCCATGTTGGAAAACAGGGCTTTACGGTGCTCATGAGTACGGTTGAGGCGGCGATAACCACGTGCGTGACGCATTACTAAATTCCTTCTTTCGCGTTTTTGCTTTGTCTGTCAGCCGATGCGTGTCAGCTGCTCTCCTTGGGGCATGTGCCCATCTTTTCCCCGCCAGCGCGGGCATTGTTTAGGGGCAGACCGCAGCCTGCCCCTAAATCCTGGTGGCCTGGAAGTTCTTAGAAGGTGTCTTCGAACTTCTTGGCCAGATCTTCGATGTTGTCCGGTGGCCAGTCCTCGACGTCCATGCCGAGATGCAGACCCATGCCGGAAAGCACTTCCTTGATCTCGTTGAGCGACTTGCGGCCGAAGTTTGGCGTGCGCAGCATTTCTGCTTCGGTCTTCTGGATCAGGTCGCCGATGTAGACAATGTTGTCGTTCTTCAGGCAATTTGCCGAACGTACAGACAGTTCCAACTCGTCCACTTTCTTCAGCAAAAGCGGGTTGAACTCGAGACCATCGTCTTCGTCCTGACGGTTCGCCGACTCGGGCTCTTCGAAGTTGACGAAGATAGACAACTGATCCTGCAGGATACGTGCGGCATAGGCCAGCGCATCATCAGGGGTCACGGACCCATCGGTTTCGATCTTCAATGTCAGCTTATCATAATCCAGCACCTGGCCCTCACGGGTGGGCTGAACGTCATAAGAGACCTTTTTCACGGGCGAGTAGATCGCATCGATCGGGATCAGACCGATAGGTGCGTCTTCTGGCTTGTTCTTTTCGGCAGAGACATAGCCCTTGCCGGTGTTCACGGTCAGTTCCATGAACAGGTCAGCGCCATCATCCAGGTGGCAGATGACGTGATCACGGTTCAGGATCTCGATGCCTGCGCTCTCAGAGATGTCACCGGCGGTGACAACAGCTGGGCCTTTGGCGTTGATGGACAAACGCTTGGGGCCTTCGACTTCCATACGGAGCGACACACCCTTGAGGTTCAGGATGATATCGGTGACGTCTTCACGCACACCGGCAACACTGGAAAATTCGTGCAGAACGTTGTCGATCTGAACAGATGTGATCGCCGCACCCTGCAGCGAGCTCATCAGAACGCGGCGCAGCGCGTTGCCAAGAGTAAGGCCAAAGCCCCGCTCAAGGGGTTCGGCAATAATGGTTGCCTGACGTGCGGGATCGTTGCCCGGCTTTGCGTCAAGCTGTGTAGGCTTGATCAGCTCTGCCCAATTTTTATGGATCATGCAGTCCCTCCATTCCTGTCTGTACCTCATGTCCGAAGGTGCAGACGCCCGAGGTTTAAAATGACGGACTGGGGCCCCGCAAAAACAGCAGGACCCCAGCGTAATTCTCGAAGTTTAGACGCGGCGGCGCTTTGGCGGACGGCAGCCGTTGTGCGCCATAGGCGTTACGTCGCGGATCGAGGTGATGTTGAACCCAACTGCGGCCAGAGCGCGCAGAGCTGATTCACGACCGCCACCGGGGCCCTGAACTTCGACTTCGAGGGTTTTAACACCGTGATCCTGCGCCTTTTTGCCAGCATCTTCTGCTGCCATCTGAGCCGCATAAGGAGTCGATTTACGCGACCCTTTAAAGCCCATGGAGCCAGCGGAGGACCATGCAATCGCATTACCCTGAACGTCAGAGATAAGGATTTTGGTGTTGTTGAACGAAGAGTTCACATGAGCAACGCCTGTGGCGATATTCTTGCGCTCTTTTTTCTTAGTACGAGTCTTTTCGCGTGCCATTGATCAAACCCTCCCTTTACTTCTTCTTACCAGCGATGGCCTTTGCGGGGCCTTTGCGAGTACGAGCGTTGGTGTGGGTACGCTGACCGCGAACGGGCAGGTTACGACGATGGCGCAGGCCGCGGTAGCAACCAAGATCCATCAGGCGTTTGATGTTCATCTGGGTTTCACGACGCAGGTCACCTTCAACGGTGAAGGTCGCATCGATGTGCTCGCGGATGGCCAGAATTTCGGCATCAGACAGCTGGTTGACGCGACGCGATACGTCAATGCCAACGGCTTCGCAAATTGCGGCGGCTGAGGTGTTACCGATTCCGGTGATATAGGTGAGGGCGATAGGTACCCGCTTAGCAGCGGGAATGTTTACGCCGGCAATACGTGCCACGTGTCACTTTCCTTTTCGTTGCGGTTCCGTAGTGCCAGAACCTTTTTTCACAACACTTGACCTTGGCAGTGCCGCCAGATGGTCCAGCATTTTGAGGTGGTCATGCAGGCAAAAGAATCCGCCCACATGGAATCATCCCACGAGGGGATGGGGTTGCGTATGAGGATTTGGAGATACCGTCAACCCGTCATCCCAATTACTGAAGAGTTTTCCTCAAAACAAGGGCTTTTCAGCATATTGGCATCAGGAAGAACAGGCAAAGAACCGTAGCGGCTCATCCTCGCCTGTAAAGATCGAGATCACACCTGGCGCCTCAGGGTCGCGCACAATGGTAAAGAGTTGTGGCTGAAATTCGGGGCCGGGCATCTCACAATGCCCAACATGGGTCGTTACGTCATAGACCTGCCACTGATAGAGCGCCCGCGGCGAGAAAGAGCAAAAATACTCAAGCGAGCTGAACCCGGTGTCACTCAGGATCAGACCGCCCTCGCCCGCATAGTCGAGATCCCCGTCCGGGCTGCCCATGACGATGTCACATCCCTCCTGGCTGTCGACAAACAAATGCTGCGCCTGGGCAGGCAGGCAGAGCGCAAAGCAAGACAGAGCTGACAAAAGGATTTTCATGGCACGTCTTTCATAAATCAGGAGTGTCGCAGATCTATAACCCGCGCCGTTAACACCCCATAAAAGCCCTCGGGTAGAGCCAGTCAGACTGTACGCGGCCTGTCATGTTGGACTGAACCACTCCCCAAAAGGAAAAAGGGGAACCCAGTGGCTCCCCCATTTAAGATATGTAAGCCACTCTTTGGCCTATGAGCCGCGCTGACCTATGCGTCGAGGGCCGCCGCAATATCGGCTGTGACGGCATCCATCGCCTGCAACCCATCAACGGATTGCAGATCGCCCTTGGCGTAATAGTAGCCAAGCAGCGGCGAGGTCTTTTTGTAATATTCCATCAGGCGGGTCTTGAGGCTTTCCTCATTGTCGTCCGCGCGACGTTTTACATCGGTGCTGCCACATTTGCTGCATTTGCCATCCGCAGGCCAGGGTTTGGTCTCGTCGTGATACACCTCACCACAGCCACCGCAGGTCGACCGGCCCGTGATACGCGCGACAAGCGCTGCATCATCCACAGCCATCTCGATGACCGCGTCCAGGGTCAGGCCCATCTCCGACAGCAGCTCTCCCAGGGCGTCCGCCTGCCCCAGGGTGCGGGGAAAGCCATCAAAGATAAAGCCTCCCGCAGCTCCCTCGGCGATCTTCTCGCGAATAAGACCAATCACGATCTCATCCGTCACCAGCTCACCGCGTGCGATCACATCAGCAACTTTTTTGCCCATTTCAGAGCCATTGGCCTGGGCCTCGCGCAACATGTCTCCGGTAGAGAGTTGTACCATGCCACGGCTCTCAACAAGGTGGCGTGCCTGTGTCCCCTTACCCGCTCCGGGTGGGCCTAGTAGAATGATATTGGTCATCGGCGAGACGGTCCCCGTTTTGCGCGTTTCTTACTCCGGCCACGAAGCTGGCTCTTCTCGATGAGGCCTTCATACTGATGCGCAAGCAGATGGCTTTGCGCCTGTTGAATGGTGTCCATGGTGACGGAGACAACGATCAGAACCGATGTGCCGCCAAAATAGACAGGGAAATTGAACTGGCCGCGCAGGATCTCTGGCAACAGACAGACCAGCGCCAAATAGCCAGAGCCAAGAACCAGAATGCGGTTGACCACATACTCGATATATTCAGCCGTCTTTTTGCCGGGGCGGATACCCGGAACAAAGCCGTTCTGGTTTTTCAGGTTGTTTGCCACATCGTCGGGCTTGAAGGCCACGTTGAAGGTATAAAAATAGGCAAAGAACACAATCATCGACACAAAGAACAACAGATAGAGCGGCTGACCGGGGCCAAAGTTGGCCAGGAGCCAGGACATCGCCGGGCCGTTGGTTGCGCCCGACGAGAAGGCCGAGATGGTTGTCGGCAGCAACAGCAGCGAGCTGGCAAAGATGGCCGGGATCACGCCTGCTGGGTTCACTTTGACCGGCAGATGCGACGAGCCACCGTCATAGACCTTCATGCCAACCTGACGACGGGGGTACTGGATGTGGATCTTACGCAGAGCGCGCTCCATGAAGACCACAAACATGATCACCGCAATAACCATCAGGATCACGCCAATGATCACGGCAGGGCTGATGGCACCGGAACGACCGGAGGCAAAGAACTGGGCAATGGAGGCAGGAACTTCGGCGATGATGCCGACAAAGATGATCAGGGAGATACCGTTGCCGAGGCCACGCTGGGTAATTTGCTCGCCCAGCCACATCAGGAACATGGTGCCCCCAACCAGAGTGATCATGCAGGCCATGCGGAAGTACATGCCCGGATCGGTTGCCAGATCCCCGGCTTCGAGCGACACAGCCAGGCCATAGGCCTGCGCGGTTGCCAGCACCACGGTGCCGTAGCGGGTGTATTGGTTGATCTTCTTACGGCCCTGATCGCCCTCTTTTTTGAGCTGTTCAAGTGCCGGGACCATCGAGGTCAGCAACTGGACAATGATCGAGGCCGAAATATAGGGCATGATGCCCAGGGCAAAGATGCCCATACGGCCAAGTGCGCCACCGGTAAACATCGACACCATGCCGCCAATGCCCTGCCCCGCCTGCTCCATAAAGCTGCGCAGGGCGGCTGAATCGATGCCTGGGACCGGGATAAAGGTGCCGAGGCGATAGACGATCAGGAGGCCAAGCGTAAACAGGATGCGATTGCGCAGATCCGTGGCTTTGCCAAGTGCGGACCAGCTGGTGTTCGCTGCCATTTGTTCTGCTGCTGATACCATGAAATGGGTCTCTTCTTGCAAAAACGCCGCCCGGAGCCCTTTTCCGGCTCGGACGGCGTACTGGAAAACTGATGACCTATGTAAGCGGCATTGTCGCCGCTCACAAGCCGTTACTCAGCTGCGGCTGCTTGTGCCACGGTCAATGCGCCACCGGCCTTTGCAACTGCTTCAACAGCAGCGGCAGAAGCGCCTGTGACCGAGATGGTGGCTTTTGCGGTGAAATCACCTTTGGCCAGCACCCGGATACCGTCTTTTTTGCGGCGGATCAGACCCGAAGCCACCAGGGTGTCTTCGTTGATCGACGCTGCGTCAAGTTTGCCCAGGTCGATGAATTTCTGGATCAGGCCCAGGTTCACAACGGCAAATGCCTTACGGTTTGGCTTGGTAAAGCCGCGCTTAGGCAGACGTTGGTACAAAGGCATCTGACCGCCTTCGTAGCCATTGATCGAAACACCCGAACGGGATTTCTGACCTTTGATACCACGGCCACCCATTTTACCCTTGCCGGAGCCGGGGCCACGGGCAACGCGCATACGTTTTTTGGTTGCGCCGGGATTGTCGCTGAGTTCGTGAAGTTTCATATCGCTTCTCCTTCGCCGGATGTGACCCCAGAAGCGTAAACAGGGTCAACCACGGCATATATTTATTGATGATTCCATGAGGCCACAGGCCACCGCTGGCATATACCCCCCCTGCCCCAACGGTTCAAGCCCCTAGCGGCCCTGCCTTTCAGATTGCTCCTGCAGACATTGTTCTGCACTAAAAAATCCGCCTGAAACACAAAACGCCCCTGCGTGGTGCAGAGGCGTCTATGCGATCAAAACCGAGGGAGGAGGGTTCAGATCAAAAACTAGGATCTCATATCAGGCCTTGTAGACGTGGCAGCGGGCAATATCAGCGATATCGCAGCGGCGCACACCGATGTCCGCGAGTTCGCGATTGGTCAGCCGGTCCAGTTGCGCGTAGGTGCGTTTGTATTCGCGACTCTGTGCCCAGCTTGCAGACAGATCTGCAAAGGTGCTGCGCAAACGAGCGATGAGGCCAAATTCGGTAGAGGCAGTGTTAAAAACATGCGCCATGGTCGTAGTCCTTATTCTCGGTCGGGACCCATTCCCCAACCCTTCATCCGTGCCATTTTTAGGTACTTTTGAAATAAAGGATTTATTTTGTCACAAACAACTGCCGCTACCAGTCAAGCCGCTATGCATGCAGCGCATAGGGTAATGAAAACCAGTAGTCACCAAAAATCAACCGCCACGACAGCCCTGACGAAAGAGCCCCGGATCCACACTGCCACGGCCCAATCTCTGCGTCCCGTCACACTTGTCCCGGACATAGGGAACCCGGCCTCCCCTGAGGTCAAAAACATCGCCACGAACAGAGGCAACGATCAAACCGTCATGGAGAAAACGTGGCGTACAGGACCATTCTCCGCCGCCCCTTCCAGTGACTGAATTATAGGTCTTGTGCCCATATTTAAAGCAAAGCTGTTCAGAGTTCTGCCGGACATCAGCCGGTAAGCTCTGCCCGTTGCCAGGATACCAGAGCCAGCTTTTCTGGGCTGATTCAAAGAAAACAATCTGAAACCCGTGAAAAGGATCAAATAGCATCACCGTTCTCGGTGAGGCTTCCTCAACTGGCGCGGCACTCTCTGGAATTTCGGCCATCATACAGCCCGCAAGAAAATGCAAAGACAATAGGAAAGACAATAAGCATGCTTGGCTTTGCTTTAGCATTTCAAACGAACCACGCCCCAGTATACCCCAGTGTCCATAAACTCTCTTCGCTCGACGACAGGAATTCGCTCACCCTTCAGGTTCAAATGGCTCAAGTCCGCCCCCAGAATTTTCCCACCGGTGGCGGCCATTGCTTTTGCAATAGAGTCTGGGTCAGAAACACGGTTGCCTTTCAGATCGTAGTGACCAACCTGGCGCCCAACGCAGTAGGTCCGCCGGGCCACTTCCTTGCCCAGCTTCAGAATACTGCTGGTGCCGCCGCCGCCGACCACCTGTGCATAGGCTGCCTGTGAAAGGTCCCTGGAAATATCGGCCAGGATTACATCAGGAATTCTATAATCAGGGGAGATCCCCTCAGGGCGTTTAGATTCGGGGCGCAAAACAACCTCAAAATACGCCGCGGGAAGCGTTCTGCTCCGTTTTACGGATACATTGAATGCACGGTAACTCTTCGGGTCACTATTTACCGTCACAATACCCATTTTCCAGTAGGATCTACGCTCTGCATCGCTGGGCCCGGCCCGAAAGCTTGCCAGGCTGGCTTCTTTCTCAGCCTGCGACATTCCACATGCCGAGAGAAGAAAAGAGCTTACAAGTGTTGCAAGAAGTAACCGCATTCGCTGATCCCAAATTCAAAAAATTCAGTCACAACCCTAAATAGAAAACGCCCCGCAAGCAAGCTGCGAGGCGTCATTAATCAAGTTATCAGAAGAGCTTAGTCGCGCTCTTCGATGATCTCTACCATGTGAGAGATCTTGCGAACCATGCCACGAACGGAAGGAGTATCTTCCAGTTCACGGGTTCTGTGCATCTTGTTCAGACCCAGACCGATCAGCGTCGCGCGCTGGTCGGCGGGGCGGCGGATTGGGGAACCAATCTGCTTAACAACGATTGTTTTAGCCATGTGTCCGTCTCCTTACGCTTCTGCTGCTTCAGCAACAGGTGCTTCGTCCCGCTTGGGCAGGATGTCGGCAACCTTTTTACCACGACGCTGGGCAACCGAACGGGGGCTCTGCTCTTTTGTCAGACCGTCCAGGGTTGCGCGGATCATGTTGTAGGGGTTCTGCGAGCCGATCGATTTGGACACAACGTCTTTGACGCCGAGCATCTCGAAAACTGCACGCATGGGACCACCAGCGATGATACCGGTACCTTCAGGGGCGGTCCGCATGACAACTTTGCCGGCGCCGTGGCGGCCCGCAATGTCGTGGTGCAAGGTGCGACCCTCTTTCAGAGGTACACGGACCATCTGACGCTTGGCTTGTTCTGTCGCCTTGCGGATGGCCTCAGGTACTTCTTTGGCTTTACCTTTGCCAAATCCGACGCGGCCTTTTTGGTCACCAACAACAACCAGTGCTGCAAAACCAAAGCGCTTACCGCCTTTTACAGTTTTGGAGACGCGGTTGATTGCAACCAAGCGATCCGCAAATTCAGGTGTCTCGTCGCGGTCACGACGATTGCCCCGGCGGTTATCACGTTCTGCCATAAAGCATTCCTTTGAGTGTGGCGACTGGCGCCTATTGTTCCAATCCTGGTGGGACACTCCGCAAAGAGCATCCCCCGGATCATCGGGGCGGCGTCACCGCCGCCCGCAATCTTTAGATCTTCAAGCCGCCTTCACGCGCAGCGTCGGCCAGGGCCTTCACTTTGCCGTGGAACAAGAAGCCGCCACGGTCGAAATACGCTTCGGTGACGCCTGCCGCCTTGGCACGTTCGGCGATAACCGAACCAACCTTGGTTGCTGCTTCGATGTTGCTCTTGCCTACAAAGCCAAGATCTTTTTCCAGGGTCGATGCGGACGCCAGAGTCTTGCCTGCCAGATCGTCGATCAGCTGAACCGAGAGGTTCTTGTTCGAACGGTGGACAGAAAGACGAAGACGGCCAGAGTTGACCTTGCGAAGTTTGTTCCGGACGCGCAGGCGACGCTTCAGAAACAGGGTACGTTTGCTGTTTGCCATTGTGCTGGTCCTTACTTCTTCTTGCCTTCCTTGCGGAAGATGAACTCACCTTTGTAGCGGATGCCTTTGCCCTTATAGGGCTCGGGACGGCGCCATTCGCGGATCTTCGCCGCGACTTCGCCCACCTGCTGCTGGTCGTTACCTTCCACAACGATTTCAGTCTGCTTCGGTGCGGTGATGGTAACACCTTCCGGAGCAACATATTCGACATCGTGGCTGTAACCGAGGTTCAGCTTCAGGGTCGTACCCTGCATCTGAGCCCGGTAACCCACACCCTGGATCTCCAGCTCTTTCTTAAAGCCGGCGGTCACGCCGGTTACCAAGTTGGCAACCATGGTGCGGGACATGCCCCACTGCTGACGAGCGCGCTTGGAGGTACCGCGAGGCGTTACCTTTACAGCGTTTTCTTCAACAGTCAGTGTGACATCGTCGGTGGCAGTGAAGCTACGGGTCCCTTTGGGACCTTTGACTTCGATGCTTTGGCCGGACACGCTTGCGGTAACACCGCTGGGCAGGTCGACCACTTTTTTACCAATACGGGACATCGATTAAGCCTCCTTAGAAGACGGTGCAGAGCACTTCGCCGCCAACATTGGCTGCGCGTGCGTTTGCGTCCGACATCACACCTTTTGAGGTGGAGACAATCGACACACCCAGGCCCTGACGGACCGACGGGATGTCATTAACGCCCATGTAAACGCGACGGCCAGGTTTGGAAACCCGCTTCACTTCGCGAATGACAGGATCGCCATCGTAGTACTTGAGGCTGATTTCCAGCGCCGGATGGCCGCTTTCGTCAGTCGTTTTCTCGTAGCCGCGAATGTAACCTTCGTCAGCCAGCACATCCAACACCCACACGCGCAACTTAGACGCAGGGGATGATACGGTGGATTTGCCGCGCATCTGAGAGTTACGAATACGGGTGAGCATATCGCCGATAGGATCGTTCATATCTGTCTCTCCCTTACCAGCTCGATTTCACCATACCGGGGATCTGGCCATTCGAGCCCAGTTCCCGCAGCGCGATCCGGCTGACCTTCAACTTACGATAGTAAGCGTGAGGACGACCGGTCAGCTGACAACGGTTGTGAAGACGAGTTGCCGAAGAATTCCGCGGCAGTTTTGCCAGTGTCAGACGCGCTTTGAAACGCTCTTCCATCGACTTAGATTCGTCAGTCGCGATTTCTTTCAGCTCGGCGCGTTTCGCAGCATACTTTGCTACCAGACGCTCGCGCTTTTTCTCGCGTTCGATCATGCTTTTCTTAGCCATGTCTCTGTCCTTCCCGCGCTCAGCTATTGAAGGGCATGTTGAAAGCTTTCAACAGTGCCTTCGCTTCCGCGTCGGTTTTCGCGGTTGTGGCAATCACGATATCCATACCCCAGTTTTCGTCGATTTTATCAAAATCGATTTCTGGAAATACGAGATGCTCTTTCAGACCCATGGCGTAGTTGCCACGGCCGTCAAAAGATGTACCCGATACGCCGCGGAAGTCACGGATACGGGGCATCGCGATGGTGATCAGACGGTCGAGGAATTCGAACATCCGGTCGCCGCGCAAAGTCACCTTTGCACCCATTGGCATGCCTTCGCGAACGCGAAAGCCAGCAATGGAGTTCTTTGCAATGGTGGTCAGAGCTTTCTGGCCAGCAATTGTCGACAGATCGGCCTGAGCGGATTTGGCTTTCTTGCTGTCACGGACTGCGGCACGGCCACAACCAATGTTCAGAACGATTTTTTCCAGCTTTGGCAGCTGCATGGCGTTCTTATAGCCGAACTCTTCGGTCAGGGAACCTGTGATGGTTTCCTTGTAAAGAGCCTTCAGACGCGGGGTGTAGGTTGCAGTATCAAGCATCAATCACGTCCCCCGTGGTTTTGGCGAAGCGTACCTTCTTGTCGCCTTCCATACGGAAGCCAACGCGGGTTGCTTTACCATTTGCGTCCAGCAGAGCCAGGTTCGACAGCTCAACAGGCAGAGCTTTTGGCAGACGGCCACCCTGTTCAGTCTGGGACTGACGAGTGTGGCGGATTGCCATGTTCAGACCATCAACGATGGCTTTTCCGGCTTTGGGGTCAACGGAGGCAATGGTGCCTTCTTTGCCTTTGTCCTTACCGGCCAGCATGACAACCTTGTCGCCTTTGCGGAGTTTAGCAGCCATTGTTACAGCACCTCCGGAGCAAGCGAGATGATTTTCATGAAGTTTTTGGCGCGCAGCTCACGAACAACTGGGCCAAAGATACGTGTACCTACGGGCTCGTTGTTGTTGTTGAGGATAACGGCGGCATTGCCATCAAAACGGATAGCAGTACCGTCAGCACGACGGACTTCTTTAGCGGTGCGAACGACGACGGCCTTACGGACATCACCTTTCTTAACGCGACCGCGGGGGATGGCTTCCTTAACCGAGACGACAATGATGTCACCTACGGATGCGTACTTACGCTTGGAACCACCCAGAACCTTGATGCACTGGACTCGGCGAGCGCCTGAGTTGTCAGCAACATCCAGGTTTGTTTGCATCTGGATCATGTGGTTTCTCCCGACCTGTGAGGACTGGCGATGCGTGCCAAATTATGCCCCCAGGGTTTCGACAAACTGGTGAGTTTGCCGCTTATGGGACCTTACGGTCTCTTAAGCGGTCACAACTTCCCAGCGTTTCGTTTTCGATTTCGGCGCGCATTCAATGATGCGGACTTGATCGCCGACCTTGAAAGCGTTCTGTTCATCGTGCGCCCGGTATTTTTTGGACTTACGAATGGTCTTTTTCAGAACAGGATGCGTGAAGCGGCGTTCAACCGAAACTGTTACGGTCTGGGCGTTGGCGTCGCTGGTCACGGTGCCTGTGAGAATACGTTTGGGCATCTGTCAGGCTCCTTATTCTGCAGCCGCGGCTGCGGCTTTTTCGTTCAGGATGGTTTTCACGCGAGCAGCGTTGCGGCGTGCCGCTTTGATGCCCGAGGTGTTTTCCATCTGACCGGTAGCTTGTTGAAAGCGGAGATTGAAGCTCTCTTTTTTCATGTTTGCAAGCACGTCGCGGAGTTCATCCACGGTCTTGTCGCGCAGATCATTGGCGTTCATCGCCTTTGTTCCTTGTCCAAAGCACCAGAGGGCCCCTGAGATGGGTAACCCTGTATCTGGTGGGTTATGTCACCTGTGCAAAAGCACAGAAAAGAATCATCCGGCCCAAATCCAGTGTGGAAAAGAGCCAAGTGATGGGCTGCTATAGGGGAGATAGGGGTTGGGGGCAAGGGAAAGGTTTGGGGGCGCGCAAGCCAGGGCAAGGTTTCCCGGTGTCAAACCTATGGCAGATTAAAGATCAGCCCACCGTAACCGCCCCGAGCCGGGGCGATAGCCAAGTCTTTCTCGGGCTGAGGGCCCGTTCGCACCCGAAGTGTTTCCCATGGGACGATTGCCGCGGCGCGGATCGGCTCAGGGCTCCGCCCGCTCGCAAGCGAAACGCCCTCCCAGGGCATTTCAATGGAGCCCTAGGTCTCCGACCGTTCATCCCTCAATCGTTCCCCCGGAACGATTGCCGCTGCGCGGATCGGGCCTTACTCCCACCGATAATTAAAGCTGACGGAGATGCGATCGTCTTCGGACATGTTCATCGGCACCTCGTGGCGCAGCCAACTTTCCCACAACAACACATCGCCCACTGCGGGCTTCATATAGATAAAGGGCTTCAGCTCACGCCGCGCGTCCTTAACGCGGACTGGTGCCGCCATCATCATGGCAGAGCGGGGGTCTTCCAGCTTCAGCGCAGAGGTGTCCTCTGGCATCGCCACATAGGTTGTGCCGGAAATGACCGAATGCGGGTGGATATGCGAGGCATGCATGCCGCCCTCGGGCAGGATATTGATCCAGAGGTCTTCGAGCACCAGGCCCCGGCCATCAAGATCAAATTGTAGATCCTTGGCAAAACTTGCCACATGCGCGTCCAGCACCTTGACCAGATCGGCAAAGATCGGAAAGCGCCAGGGCAGATCGCTCAGCGAGGCATAGGAGGTATAGCCGGGATAGCCGTTCTCCTCACACCAGTCCTGCCCGGCCTCGTCATCTTCGGCGATGACAAGGCAAGAGTTTTCAAGTTCATCCGCGTCGATCTTTGGATCAAACTCGGAGAGGCCCGCATGATAGAGGCGGGTTACGAAGAGGGATTCTATCTGTGCCATGATCTCTCTTTAGCGCAGCTCTGCAGCGGAACCAATGCAGCATTCCTGGCCCGCTTGCTCTTTGAAACCCGCCATCCTAGCCTCGCGCAAAAAAAATGAGTACTGAGGGCAACCAATTGGCGCAACCACCGTTCAGCTATCCGATCGATGACGACACCCCTTATCTGCAGCATTTTGACGGTAAGTCCACATCCGTTTTTGTTGCCCTGAACCCGTTTCTAAAACTCCCCGATCATCCGCCATTCAAAAATGGCGATCCGGTGCCAGACAGTGCCAGACAGGAAGCGTTGAAATTGGGAGACTCCAGTGGCGTCAGCTGGCAAGAGATTACGGAGCTCTGCGGTTTTACCTTTGTGCATCAGGTCAACCGCGCCCTGCGGCTGACCGGCTCAAAACGCATCTCCACCAAATATGCCAGTCAGCTAGAGACAGATCACATGCTAGAGGTCTGTGCTGCCCAAAGTATCTACCCTCCGGATGAAGGTTATTCCTCTCCCCTTTTGGAACTTGCCTTGGGGCGTTTTGCGCAGGCTGCGGGATACGACAGACTGATCAGCGCAGGTCCTTTTGGGATTTCGCCAGAGGAAATACAGATCGCGGCCCTCCAGGACAGACAATCTGAACACGGGTGTGTTGAGCTTTGGGCTGAGGACAAATCGCTCTATTACACGATCTACATCGACTATCATTATCACCTGATCTGCCAAACCGATGAGAGCCTGAGGCTGGCCAAACCCGAGAACTATTTCGAAGGCTTCTATGCCAGTTCTACCACCAATGACTTTTGGGGTATCGGAGATTTCTCCGGGTCAGGAAAAATCTAGGAAAACTTCCCTCTGGACCCTTCATACGAGAAAGCCCCCGCCGATTTCTCAGCGAGGGCTTCATTCTATTTTTTGCGTTGACCGGGCTTACCAGTCTTCGCGAACCACGATGCGGGTCTTGATTGGCAACTTCATCGCAGCAAGGCGCAGGGCCTCACGTGCAACGACGTCGTCAACACCGTCGATTTCGAACATCACGCGGCCAGGCTTAACCTTGGCTGCCCAATAATCGACAGAACCTTTACCTTTACCCATACGGACTTCGGTCGGTTTTGACGTGACCGGAGTGTCGGGGAAGATACGGATCCAGACACGACCCTGACGTTTCATGTGACGGGTCATGGCACGACGTGCCGCTTCGATCTGACGAGCAGTGACGCGCTCAGGCTGAGTAGCCTTGAGACCGTATGTGCCGAAGTTCAGATCCGAACCGCCTTTTGCCTGACCGGAGATCCGGCCTTTGTGCATCTTGCGGAATTTTGTACGCTTTGGCTGAAGCATCTATTCTCTCCTTAGCGACGACCGCCACCAGCACCACGAGGTGCAGGGCCGTCCTGGAGTTCCTGTGCTTTACGGTCACGTGCCTGTGGATCGTGTTCCATGATCTCGCCTTTGAAGATCCAGGTTTTGATCCCAATGATACCGTAAGGTGTCATGGCTTCGTTGTGAGCGTAATCGATGTCGGCGCGCAGAGTGTGCAGAGGCACACGACCTTCGCGGTACCATTCAGTACGGGCGATTTCAGCGCCACCCAGACGGCCAGCAACGTTCACCCGGATACCCAGGGCGCCCATGCGCATAGCAGACTGTACGGCACGCTTCATCGCGCGACGGAAGGAAACACGACGTTCCAGCTGCTGAGCAATGGACTCACCAACCAGCTGCGCGTCCAGCTCGGGCTTGCGGACTTCAACGATGTTGAGGTGCAGTTCCGAAGCAGTCATCGAGGCGAGCTTCTTGCGAAGAACTTCGATGTCAGCGCCTTTTTTGCCGATGATCACGCCAGGACGTGCAGTGTGAATGGTCACACGGCATTTCTTGTGAGGGCGTTCAATGATCACGCGGGCGATACCAGCCTGTTTGCACTCATCCTTGATGAACTCGCGCAGTTTCAGGTCTTCAAGCAGCAGATCACCAAAATCTTTGGTGTCAGCATACCAGCGGCTGTCCCAGGTGCGGTTGATCTGCAGGCGCATGCCAACCGGATTGACTTTATGTCCCATTAGGCTTGCTCCTCAACTTGACGTACCTTGATCGTGATCTCAGCAAATGGCTTCAGGATCTTGCCGAAACGACCACGGGCACGTGGACGACCACGCTTCAGGGTCATGTTCTTACCGACCCAGGCTTCGGCAACGATCAGCTCGTCGACGTCCAGGTTGTGGTTGTTCTCGGCGTTCGCAATTGCGGACTGAAGGCATTTCTTCACGTCCTGAGCGATACGCTTGTTCGAGAAGGTCAGGTCGGTCAGAGCCTTATCAACCTTTTTGCCACGGATCATCTGGGCAACCAGGTTCAGCTTTTGCGGGGAGGTACGGAGCATGCGAGTTTTCGCCATTGCTTCGTTGTCTGCCACGCGGCGGGGGTTTTGTACCTTACCCATGACTTACTTCCGCTTCGCTTTTTTGTCAGCGGCGTGACCATAATAGGTACGAGTTGGCGAATACTCACCAAACTTCTGACCAATCATGTCTTCCGAGACGTTGACGGGAATGTGCTTGTGACCGTTGTACACACCAAATGTCAGACCCACGAACTGGGGCAGAATGGTGGAACGACGCGACCAAATTTTGATGACATCTTTGCGGCCCGACTCGCGCGCAGCTTCGGCTTTTTTAAGCACGTAGCTGTCGACAAAGGGACCTTTCCATACAGAGCGAGACATATATTAACGTCCCTTCTTCTTGGCGTGACGCGAGCGGATAATAAGCTTTTGCGACGCTTTGTTTTTGTTACGAGTGCGGTAACCTTTGGTCGGTTTGCCCCAGGGGGTAACCGGGTGACGACCACCAGAGGTACGACCTTCACCACCACCGTGCGGGTGATCGATCGGGTTCATAACAACACCACGAACCGAAGGACGCTTGCCCTTGTGACGCATACGGCCAGCTTTACCGTAGTTCTGGTTCGAGTTGTCTGGGTTCGACACGGCACCAACGGTGGCCATGCATTCCTGACGGACCATGCGCAACTCGCCCGAAGAGAGGCGGATCTGAGCGTAGCCACCATCACGACCAACAAACTGAGCGTAAGTACCAGCTGCACGGGCGATCTGGCCGCCTTTGCCTGGCTTCATCTCGATGTTGTGGATGATGGTACCGATTGGCATGCCCGAGAAAGGCATCGCGTTACCGGGCTTGATGTCAGCTTTTGCCGAAGCAACAACTTTATCACCAACCGCCAGACGCTGTGCTGCCAGGATATAGGCCTGCTCACCGTCTTCGTATTTGATCAGGGCGATGAATGCGGTCCGGTTCGGGTCATATTCGATCCGTTCAACGGTTGCCGCAACATCCAGTTTGTTCCGCTTGAAGTCGACGATACGGTAAAGACGCTTTGCGCCACCGCCGCGACGGCGAGAAGTAATTCGTCCGGTGTTGTTCCGGCCGCCCGATTTCGTCAAACCCTCAGTGAGAGACTTGACGGGACGTCCTTTCCAAAGCTCCGAACGGTCGATCAGAACCAGCCCACGCTGGCCCGGCGTCGTCGGCTTATACGACTTAAGTGCCATGCTTTCTGTCTTCCGTTTAGCTACGGCAGGTTTCCCCGCCGTTGCAGATCAGTGGAGGTATCTCCCATCAGACCCGCTATGTGTAAGCCCCCTGTCCGCCCATTCCAGCAAGGGAACGCAACTACTAAGGTGGCCAGTCTTTAGGGCCCCAAAGGTCCCCAGCTCAATCTATCCCACAAAGATAACGGCCCCAGAACGAATCTGAGGCCAGCAGGATTGGGCGGATGTAGCAGGGTTGGGGGTGGGTGGCAATGGCGAAGATAGCAGGATGACGACAACGCCCTCATCGAAATTTCATGGAATATTAATCCACAACCACGGAAAAATTATTGCATACGTCAACGCCTCAAATCAAAATGATCAAATTAAACCAATTTCAACATTTGTTTTAGTGAGGGTCTATCATGGCCGATACTGACAAGAACCTATCTGGCCTTT
The DNA here is from genome assembly GCA_965641885.1 of Phaeobacter sp. SH40. Lineage (GTDB taxonomy): Bacteria > Pseudomonadota > Alphaproteobacteria > Rhodobacterales > Rhodobacteraceae > Pseudophaeobacter. Next base: position 3,908,079 of record OZ282574.1, read on the forward strand.
CTTGGTTCAAATCAAATCAATCCAGCTATCCTAATAGCAGTAAAATATCTGATCTCGACAGCGGCTTCAAAGGTAAAGTGCAAGCATTTGAGAAAGCACTTAAAGCAGCCGGAGCCAAGATCGTAGTTTCCACGACCAAACGCAACAAATCCCGTGCTGCAATCATGCATCACGCATGGATGGTCGCAAACAAAAAGACGAAACCCAAGGATGTTCCGAAGATCGATGGCGTCACAATCACCTGGGACCACGGTGACGATGCCAAAAGCATCAAAGCCGCCAAGGAAATGATCGGGAAAAGTGGTTTCAACATTGCATATAAGCCTAGCCTTACCAGTCGTCACATCCAAGGCAAGGCGATTGACTGGACAATAACTTGGACAAAAGACCTGAAGATCAAAGGAAAAGACAGTAAAGAAACCACTATATCATCCTCGCCTAAGAATGGGACGAACAAGCAACTTCACCCTGTAGGCAAGGCATACGGAGTCGTGAAACTTGTCTCCGACCCCCCTCACTGGTCCACAGATGGGAAATAAGATGCGTCTACTACAACTAGCTCTAAGCCTATTTGTCTTTGTAACCCCGGGATATGCAGAGCAACTCCCCCTTTCAATACTTGACGCGACAGGGGATGTCGCTCTTGTCGAGCCGCTAGCAGAGGGTCGAATCCTTACTTCAGGCGATGTACTTCTTATCCTCCCTGGAACACCGGATATGGCCGCTGTGATACTACCCGACATCGAGACCACTCCAACGGGCCAATTGCTTCTCTCCGGCTCCCAGGCCGAAATCATTGCTGGCCGGATCGGGCTCGTTCTTACAGCGAAAGATCGCAACGTGCAGCTGCGTCTGTCCTCCCCAGATCGACTCGAAATCGACCTGGATTCTGGCAGGCAAGTGACCAGTATTCACTTCTGCCTTTCTAGTTCCCAAGCTTGGCTCACTGTGACCGATAGTAAAACCGAGACGACACTGCAAAAGTCATTTCCGCTCGCCTACGACGCGGAGGAAACCTGCACGCCTAGCGACCGCAAGTAGCGCCTACTTCCAATCCATTTTCCGATGTCGGCCGGGAACGTGCAGATGAATTAAACAGAAAAGGCCCCCGCTTTCGCGAGGGCCTTTCCAATTTCTAAAAGAACCTAATCTCAGAGTCCGGTGGACACGTCGATTGTGTTGCCCTCTTCGAGCGTCACATAGGCCTTTTTCACGTCTTTGCGACGACCAATCTGGCCGCGGAACCGCTTTTGCTTACCCTTGGTGATGGAGGTGTTGACCGCCTTCACTTTTACACCAAAGAGGCTTTCAACAGCTTCTTTGATCTGGGGTTTGTTGCTGTCGATCGCAACTTCAAAAACAACCGCACCGTTTTCGGATGCCATGGTGGTTTTCTCAGTGATGATCGGCTTGCGGATCACATCGTAGTGTTCTGCTTTAGCGTTCATTTCAAACGAGCCTCCAGTGCTTCGAGACCAGCCTTGGTGATAACCAGGGTGTCACGCTTCAGGATGTCATAAACGTTTGCACCCATTGTTGGCAGGATATCCAGACCTTCAATGTTGCGCGACGCTTTCAGGAAGCCTTCGTTTACCGAGGCACCATCGATGACCAGAGCGCGTTTCCAGCCCAGGTTTGCAACCTGTTTGGCCAGAGCACCGGTCTTACCTTCGGCAGCGGCGTCCGAGATCACAACCAATTCGCCCGCTTTTGCTTTAGCGGACAGCGCATGACGCAGACCCAGCTTGCGGAACTTCTTGGTCAGCTCGTGGCCGTGCGAACGCACAACGGGACCTTTGTAGATACCACCACCGCGGAAGATCGGTGCCGAGCGCGCGCCGTGGCGTGCGCCACCGGTGCCTTTTTGGCGATAGATCTTCTTGGTCGAGTATTTGACTTCCGAGCGGGTCTTTACCTTGTGGGTACCGGCCTGCGCGTTGTTACGCTGCCAGCGGACCACACGGTGCAGAATGTCCGCACGTGGCTCAATGCCAAAGATGTCGGCGTTCAGCTCGATGTCGCCAGCTTTGCTGCCGTCGAGATTCATCACATCAAGTTTCATGCTTCACCACCTTCTGCAGGGGCTTCGGTTGCAGCGGCTTTGATACCAGCTGGAAACGGAAGACCTTCGGGCGCCTTTTTCTTAACGGCGTCCTTAACAGTAACCCAGCCACCTTTGGAGCCAGGAACGGCGCCTTTGATGAAGACCAGACCACGATCGGCGTCGGTTTTGACAACTTCAAGGTTCTGAGTGGTAACGCGGGCAGCACCCATGTGACCAGCCATTTTCTTGCCTTTGAAAACCTTACCGGGATCCTGACACTGACCTGTGGAGCCGTGCGAACGGTGAGAGATCGAAACACCGTGCGACGCACGCAGACCACCAAAGTTCCAGCGCTTCATAGCACCCTGGAAACCTTTACCGATGGATGTGCCGGTCACGTCGACTTTTTGACCCATCAGATAGTGCTCGGCCGAAATTTCGGCGCCGACTTCGATCAGAGCGTCAGCAGGCACGCGGAATTCCACGAGCTTACGCTTGGGCTCTACCTTGGCAGCCGCAAAGTGACCGCGCATCGCCTTGGAGACGCGCTTTACCTTGGCGGAACCTGCACCGAGCTGAACAGCTGTGTAGCCGTCTTTGTCATCGGTACGCTGAGACACAACCTGCAGGCCGTCCAGGTGAAGAACAGTCACAGGGATCTGCTGACCATCTTCGAGGAACAACCGTGTCATGCCGAGTTTTTTTGCAATAATACCAGAGCGCATTATTATACCCTCCGTTCTTAAGATTGCAGTTTGATCTCGACGTCCACACCAGCGGCCAGGTCGAGCTTCATCAGCGCGTCCACGGTCTGGGGGGTCGGATCAACGATATCGAGCATACGCTTGTGCGTACGGATCTCAAACTGGTCACGAGATTTCTTGTCAACGTGGGGACCACGCAGAACGGTGAATTTCTCGATTTTGTTTGGCAGTGGGATCGGGCCGCGAACAGTCGCGCCGGTCCGCTTGGCAGTGTTGACGATCTCTTGTGTGCTGGCGTCCAGTACACGATAGTCAAATGCCTTGAGCCGAATACGGATATTTTGGCTTTGCATTAGTCAGCCTTTATCTAGGCGTGAAGGTTGAGAGGAGGGGCAGCGACCACCGCTTACCCTCATCGAACCCAAAAGGCGGGAATCACCCCGCCTTTGCCCCGCCTGTGCGGGATGGCGCTCTATACGTCTGATTGGGGCATGGAGCAAGAGGTTTCGCGTGCGAAACAGTTGCGTGTGGGGAGGACGGTGGGTTTTGGGTTTGTTTGGTCCACCATTGGCCATCAATACTCTTGGTGAACCTTCGTCGCCACCTTCTTCAATTGCCAAAAGAACCTAGAGTGATACGTTCCAGAACACTTTGGAAATCGCTCTGAAACTCATCTATGGAACGACAAATGAAACAGCTTTTTTTGACTTTGGTGGTACTCATCTCACCTACGGTGTTAGCAGCGGAGGTGAATGGCGAATGCATTACAAACAAGCTTGGTCCCAATTCTATAAAAGTGAGCCCACATCAGAACATGGATATGTGGTTTGAAAACCTAGGGCCTTCAGATATTATTGTTACTTCCGTCCCCAAAGGCTCTTTGCACGAGACTCTCAAGCCACGCCCGCACGGACAAGGACTCTCGCTCAAAGCCATCTACAAAATTGGTTACGTTTTCAAAGTGGGGAACGATGGTGGGAAAGCAACCCTGCGTTATTGCCTTAAAGCCCACTGTTCCTGTTAGCCCTGACACTGCAGACATTTCCTAGGAAACGGAAAACCTAGAATTATGGTCAGCGTGGACGAGTGTTCGCAGCAGATCCTATTCTGCCAGCTTCCTAGCCCTTCAAGTTTAATGCCCGCTCCAAATCGCTACGTGTCCAGTTCGTCCAAAACGAAAAAGGGCCTCCCGAGGGAGGCCCTTTCTATCTTTTCACCTGTGTGGTTCTCGGTGATCTCCCCCGGTGGGAAAGGTCACCTGTCACCACTGTTTCAAAATCACTCGGTGATTTTGGAAACGACGCCAGCGCCGACGGTGCGGCCGCCTTCGCGGATCGCGAAGCGCAGACCGGCTTCCATCGCGATAGGCGCGATCAGCTCAACGTCGAACTTCAGGTTGTCGCCGGGCATAACCATTTCTGTGCCCTCGGGCAGAGTAACAGTACCGGTGACGTCTGTGGTCCGGAAGTAGAACTGGGGACGGTAGTTCGCGAAGAATGGCGTGTGACGGCCGCCTTCATCCTTGGTCAGGATATAGGCTTCTGCTTCGAACTTGGTGTGTGGGTTAACCGACTTAGGCGCACACAGAACCTGGCCACGCTCAACAGCTTCACGGTCGATACCGCGCAGCAGGGCGCCGATGTTGTCGCCAGCTTCACCGCGATCGAGCAGCTTGCGGAACATTTCAACACCAGTACAGGTGGTGGTCTGAGTGTCCTTGAGGCCAACGATTTCAATGCTGTCGCCAACATTGATCACGCCACGCTCAACACGGCCGGTCACAACGGTACCACGACCAGAGATCGAGAACACGTCTTCAACAGGCATCAGGAACGGCTGGTCAACGGCACGTGCAGGAGTAGGGATATACTCGTCAACAGCGGCCATCAGCTCACGGATTTTGTTTTCGCCGATTTCAGGATCACGGCCTTCCATGGCTGCCAGAGCAGAACCCGCGATGATTGGGATATCGTCGCCTGGGTAGTCGTAGCTGGACAGCAGCTCACGGATTTCCATTTCAACCAGTTCGAGCAGCTCTTCGTCGTCTACCTGGTCAACTTTGTTCATGAAGACAACCATGTAGGGGATGCCAACCTGGCGGCCCAGCAGGATGTGCTCGCGGGTCTGAGGCATAGGGCCATCAGCTGCGTTCACAACCAGGATCGCGCCATCCATCTGCGCCGCACCGGTGATCATGTTTTTCACATAGTCAGCGTGGCCGGGGCAGTCGACGTGCGCGTAGTGGCGCGCGTCAGTTTCATACTCAACGTGCGCGGTCGAGATGGTGATGCCGCGGGCTTTTTCTTCAGGTGCGCCGTCGATCTGGTCGTAGGCTTTGAAGTCACCAAAATATTTGGTGATTGCTGCGGTCAGAGTGGTTTTACCGTGGTCAACGTGGCCGATGGTGCCGATGTTGACGTGCGGCTTATTACGTTCAAACTTTTCCTTAGCCATGATGGCCTCCTTTTATCTGTACAGGGTGCGCGGCGACCGCACACCCTACAATTCTTGATCGCTTACGCGAATTTCGCCTGGATCTCATCCGAGATAGCCTGCGGAACGGGATCATAATGGTCGAACTGCATCGAGAAGTTTGCACGACCCGAGGACATCGAACGCAGCGTGTTGATGTAGCCGAACATGTTCGCCAGCGGCACCATTGCGTCGATTGCAATAGCGTTGCCGCGGTTTTCCTGACCAGTCACCTGGCCACGACGCGAAGTCAAATCGCCAATGATGCCACCGGTGTAGTCTTCCGGCGTAATCACTTCGACCTTCATGATCGGTTCCAGCATCTTGGCGCCAGCTTTGCGCATGCCTTCACGCATGCCCATACGGGCGGCGATTTCAAAGGCCAGAACACTGGAGTCAACATCGTGGAACTTACCGTCGATCAGGGCAACTTTGAAGTCGATCACGGGGAAGCCAGCCAGAGGGCCGCTGTCCATAACCGATTTGATGCCTTTTTCAACGCCTGGGATGTATTCCTTAGGAACAGCACCACCAACGATCTTGGATTCAAACGAGAAACCTTCGCCTGGCTCTGTCGGCGAGATGATCAGTTTCACCTCGGCAAACTGGCCCGAACCACCCGACTGTTTCTTGTGGGTGTAGGAGTGCTCGACTTCGTGACCAATGGTCTCGCGGTAAGCAACCTGAGGCGCACCAATGTTGGCTTCAACCTTGAATTCACGCTTGAGACGATCAACCAAGATGTCCAGGTGAAGTTCGCCCATGCCCTTCATGATGGTCTGACCGCTTTCGAGGTCAGTTTCCACACGGAACGATGGATCTTCAGCTGCCAGACGGGCCAGACCCTGAGACATTTTCTCTTGGTCGGCTTTGGTCTTGGGCTCAACCGCGATCTCGATAACCGGATCGGGGAAGGTCATGGTTTCCAGAACAACCGGATCGGCGACGGCGCAGAGCGTGTCACCTGTGGTCGTGTCTTTCAAACCAGCCAGCGCAATAATGTCGCCCGCAAACGCTTCCGTGATCTCTTCACGGTCGTTCGAGTGCATCATCATCATCCGGCCAACACGCTCTTTACGACCTTTGGTCGAGTTCAGCAGTGTTTCGCCTTTGCTCAAGGTACCCGAGTAGATCCGCGTAAAGGTCAGCGAACCAACAAAGGGGTCGTTCATGATTTTGAACGCCAGCGCAGAGAAGGCCATGTCATCATCCGCACGACGCGGGATGTCACGGGTTTCTGTCTCGTCACCGGGTTTAAAGCCCATGTAATCAACGACGTCCATTGGGCTGGGCAGATAGTCGATCACAGCGTTGAGCAGAGGCTGAACGCCTTTGTTCTTGAACGCGGAACCACACAGAACCGGGATGAATTTGATCGCGAGGGTGCCTGCACGGATCAGGCGGCGCAGGGTCACTTCGTCAGGCTCTTCGCCTTCCAGATAAGCTTCCATTGCGTCGTCGTCCATTTCGACGGCAACTTCGATCATATTCGCACGCCATTCGTCAGCCAGGTCTTTCAACTCGGCACGAATTTCGCGCTTTTCCCAGCTTGCGCCGAGGTCTTCACCGGCCCAGACCCATTCTTTCATGGTGACCAGGTCGATCATGCCTTCCAGCTCGGTCTCTGCGCCAATCGGAATTTGGACTGGGCAGGGAATCGCACCGGTGCGGTCTTTGATCATCTTAACGCAGTTGAAGAAATCCGCGCCGATTTTGTCCATCTTGTTGACGAACACAATCCGAGGAACCTTGTAGCGGTCAGCCTGACGCCACACGGTTTCTGTCTGCGGTTCAACACCAGCATTGGCGTCAAGAACAGCAACGGCACCATCAAGAACCGCCAGCGAACGCTCAACTTCAATCGTGAAGTCAACGTGGCCGGGGGTGTCAATGATGTTCATCCGGTGCTTGGGCGTGTCAGGCGTTACGCCATCTTCGGTGCGTTCCCAAAACGTGGTGGTCGCCGCCGAGGTGATGGTGATACCGCGTTCCTGCTCCTGCTCCATCCAGTCCATGGTGGCCGCACCGTCGTGCACCTCACCAATGTTGTGGGATTTGCCGGTGTAGTACAGGATCCGCTCGGAACAGGTTGTTTTGCCTGCATCGATGTGCGCCATGATACCGAAGTTACGGTAATGGTTGAGAGTAAACTCGCGTGCCATTGGTCTAATGTCCTCTGGAAATTACCAACGATAGTGGCTGAAGGCTTTGTTAGCTTCGGCCATTTTGTGGGTGTCTTCGCGTTTCTTAACAGCAGTACCGCGCGATTGAACAGCATCCATCAGCTCGCCTGCAAGGCGCTCTTCCATGGTGTTTTCATTGCGCTTGCGGGCCGCAGTGATCAACCAACGAATGGCCAATGCTTCGCGACGCTCAGGGCGTACCTCGACGGGAACCTGGTAAGTAGCACCACCCACACGGCGCGAGCGAACTTCGACCGATGGTTTGATGTTTTCCAGCGCTTCGTGGAAAACTTCCACGGGGGCGCGCTTGATCTTACCTTCAACACGATCGAAAGCGTTATAAACGATACGCTCAGCGACCGCCTTTTTGCCATCGATCATCAGGTTATTCATAAATTTGGTCAGTACGCGGTCGCCAAACTTTGCGTCTGGCAGTACTTCGCGTTTTTCAGCGGCGTGACGACGTGACATATCAGCCTCTCCTTCTTATTTAGGACGCTTCGCGCCGTACTTCGAACGACGTTGTTTACGGTCTTTGACGCCTTGGGTATCCAACACACCACGCAGGATGTGGTAACGGACACCCGGAAGGTCTTTTACACGACCGCCGCGGATCAGAACCACGGAGTGTTCCTGAAGGTTGTGGCTTTCACCCGGGATGTAAGAAATCACTTCGAAACCGTTGGTCAGGCGAACCTTCGCAACTTTCCGCATCGCGGAGTTCGGCTTCTTAGGTGTGGTTGTATATACACGTGTGCACACGCCGCGTTTCTGTGGGCACTGCTCCAGGTGCATGGACTTGGAGCGCTTTACTTTTGGCTGACGCGGCTTGCGGATCAGCTGTTGGATCGTTGGCATTCCGGTTTTTTCCCCGTTTCGCAACTTTGTTCATGTACGCCAAATGAGCATACGGCTAGGTCTTCACACACTCGCGCGTCCGCAAGCGTAAAAACCGCAATTGCTCCCATTCCGAGGTGAACAACGCGGTGATTTTACAGAGGGTTCAGGTGATAAAAGTTCCTGAACCTTGATGCATAACAGTATTGATATCGGCTTTAGAGGCGACCCTCTGTTGCCGGATAACCGCGCGTATATGGGGAGTCGCAGCCATTGTCAACTACAGCCCCAAGCTTCGGGAAAGAGGCCCGCCTCACCCGTCAAAGTCCGGGCCTTGCTGACCGGTTCCATGGCGATAGCAGCCGCCGCTCGTTGCAAAGGTGAGGGACATTCGCGCCTGCTGCTTTGCGTCCCAAGTGGTGTGCGACTTGCGGCCTGCGTGAGCTCCATGCATAGTTGCGCGACAGGCCAGGTCGCTCCCTCTTGGCGCACAGATTTCAGGATATCTTACATGCAGGTCATTGGTCTTTGTCGATTTTCTTATCCTGCCATCGGCGGCTTTCAGGTCGAACACACCTCGTTAGAAGACCGCATTGCCTTTTTGTATGGTGAGGCCCGGCTTGAGGAGCGGTTTCGCCTGATGGAAACCATCGCTCTGCCCTGCCTGCGCGAACAAACAGATCAGGATTTTGAACTGATCATTGTCATAGGCGACAGCCTGCCCGCACACCATGTTGCGCGACTGCGCGACCTTTGCGCCGATATTGCGCAGATCAGGATCCATGTCGAGCCGCCGCGCAAACAGCGCGAAGTCATGAAGGAAATCCTGAATGCGGCGCGGCGCGACCCCAAGGCGCCCTGCCTGCAATTTCGCCACGATGACGACGATGCCGTCTCGGTGGATTTCGTCGAGCGGCTGCGCCAGACCATTGACGACTGCCAAGGACTGCTGCGCAACAACAGGACCATGGCGGTAGATTTCAACCGTGGATATGTCGCAGAACTGGGCCCCGAGGGCATCGCGGCCACCGAGATCCACCGCCCCTATTATGTCGCCTCTCTGGGCATGTATGTGCAGGGCAACTGCCCGCTCACCATCATGAACTTTGCCCATGAGAAAATCCTGCGCTTCATGCCAACGGTCACGATCAGCGATGCGCCGATGTTTGTGCGCAGCCACAACGGATATAACGATTCACGGCAGAAAAAGGTGAAGCCGGTGCCTGTTCTGCCGCTTGAGCCGGAACAGATTGCGGATTTCGACGCCCGCTTTGCCCTGCGCCAGGAACAGGTGCGTCGCGTCTTTGCGCCTGCGCCCTAGTCCTTTCGTCCAGGTGATCCAACCGATCTGGAGGCTGGGGTCAGCCGCGGGCCAGACGGCGCTCGCGGAACAGCGTGAACAATCCGGCCGCCACCACCAAAGCGCCCCCTATCAAGGTCAGCGCATCGGGCCAGTCGCCAAAAACCGCCCAGCCGAGCACCAGGGCCCAGAGCAACCCTGTGTAGCGAAATGGCGAGACCACCGCGATATCGCCAACCCGCATAGTCATCACGGAACACAGATAGCCCGCGAAAATAAAGCAGGCTGCCCCCGCAAGCATGCCCAGCTGGCCAAGCGCGACCGGCTGCCAGTCCTGCCAGAAGCTGTAGAGGCTGCCAAAAGCCAAAACCGAAAGTGATGCCATCAGAGTGACTGTTAGGGACGGCACATTTGCCGACATCCGCCGCGTCACCAGATCGCGCAGCGTAACACAGGCCACCGCGCCAAGCGCATAGAGCGAGGCCGCATCAAACCCTGCGGGCCCCGGCCGCACGATCAGCAACATTCCACAAAAGCCCGCCAGAATTGCCATCATCCGCCGCCAGCCCACCTGCTCGTTAAACAACAGGGCCGCGCCAAGGGTGACGGTCAGTGGCAGCATCTGCAAAACCGCCGTTATATTGGCGATGGGCATGCGCATCAGCGCGGTCAGAAAGAAGAAGGTCGCCCCCGCTTCGGCAGCGCAGCGCAGTGCGACCAGCACCCAGTCCTTGCGCGCCAGTTTAAGGCGCAGACTGCCCTGATACCGCGCCAGGGCAAAGATCAACAGACTGGCCATAACACCGCGCAGAACCAGGATTTGCGACAGCGGCAAGGCGCTACCGACCGTTTTGACCAGCGTGTCATTGCAGGTAAAGGCCGCCATGGCCCCCATCATCAAAAAAGCGCCGGTCTGGTTTGGGCTCATGGTCAGATCGCTTTCAAACTGGCGAGGCTCAGGCCAAAATGGGCCTGCAGGCTGGCATCAATCTCATCCGGCTCCATCCGCCGCGAGATCCCGGTCTGGGCCGGCTCAGATTTATTGTCACTATGAATGGTGCGGATATAGGCCGGCACCTGCATGTCGGAATAGAGATTGTAGTGACGCGCCAGTTTACGGTGGTTGAACCTGTAGGGGTTGGCCCTGCTGGCTGCCGGCGTGACCAGCGCCGTTCCAGCCGAAAGCGGCGCCTGTTCAATGGCGTCAAAAACCTCGGGGCCCTCGGGGGTCGCCTGCAAATAAAAGCCTCGATTATGGGCAATCACAAAGGGGCTCTCTGGCCCCTGCAGCGGCAAAAGCCCTGCCGCCAGCGCCTTGGTGCGGCGCACAAAGTCCAGATCCACGGCGTCATCATCGTCGAGACGAAACAGGATCCGGTGGCTCTCGCCCTCCTGCGGCACCGATTCATAGCCCTGGCGCAGCAAACGGTAGTGATTACGGGTGCCAACGGGGCGGCAATGCAGGTTGGGATAGGGCGCCAAAAGATCCCGCAACCGGTTGAGATAGCGTTTCGGCATTGAGGTCGCCGTCAAAACCACCAGATCAAAGGCGCCATCGCTTTGCTGCAGCAGCGACGGCAGGCACAATTGCTCAAAGACGCTGAACCGCAGCTCCATCCGGTCGGGGGAAAACAGATGCTTTGCCGTTTCTTCCAAGCTCGAAAAACGCTCTGAGTAATAGGTTGGTGTCAGAACGGAAAAGCGTACCAGACCCACCATTTTCAACCGCTGCGCCATCAAAACCCCTGTTGAAATATTCGACCAAAAGGCGTGAGAGCCCCGGGTGGAAATGCCACCTCTCCTCTCCAGTTAGACTAATGGCGTGGCCGACACAAATCTTGTGCACAAACGCCCAGGCAAAAGAAAACCCCCACACCATCGGTGCAGGGGTTTCCAATCTTATCTTATCAGATCGGGACTGAAATCAATCGCGGCTTTCTGGTGTCTCCACCAGATTGTCGAATGTCTCACTCGCAAGATCGCTTTCCGCCACCGGAGCAGCCAGGGCTGCAGCCGCTTCCGCTTCAATGCGGCGCGCTTCGAGCACCACGTTGTCGCGACCCTGAGCAATCGTGCGAACACGCTGCGTCGCACCACCGGTCCCGGCTGGGATCAGACGGCCAACGATGACGTTTTCTTTCAGACCAACCAGCTTGTCCCGTTTGCCCTGAACCGATGCTTCGGTCAGAACCCGTGTGGTCTCCTGGAAGGAGGCCGCCGAGATAAACGAGCGGGTCTGCAGCGACGCCTTGGTGATCCCGAGCAGGATCGGCGCGCCCTTGGCGGGACGTTTGCCGCGCGACTGAGCTTTTTCATTGGCAGCCATGAACTCTGCTTTGTCCACATGCTCGCCTTTGAGCAGCGTGGTTTCACCCGAGTCCGAGATCTCCCACTTCTGCAGCATCTGACGCACGATGACTTCGATGTGCTTATCGTTGATCTTCACGCCCTGCAGACGGTAAACGTCCTGAACTTCGTCGATCATGTAGTTGGCCAGAGCCTCGACACCCATGATACCAAGGATGTCATGCGGCGCCGGGTTACCGTCCATGATGTAGTCACCCTTTTGGACGAAGTCACCTTCCTGAACAGGAATGTGCTTGCCCTTGGGCACCATGTATTCGACGGCGTCACGGGACTCATCCGCAGGATCAATGGCGATGCGACGCTTGTTCTTGTAGTCGCGGCCAAAGCGCACGTAACCATCCAGTTCGGCGATGATGGCGTGGTCTTTGGGACGACGGGCTTCGAACAGTTCCGCAACCCGTGGCAGACCACCGGTAATGTCCTTGGTCTTGGCGCCTTCGCGCGGGATACGCGCAACAACGTCACCGGCCTGAACCGGATCACCATCTTCAATGGACATAACCGCGTCCACGGACATCGGATAGGTTACCGGGTTGCCATTATCGAGGCGCATCGGTTCGCCATCGGTGCCAACCAGAATGATCTCAGGCTTAAGTTCGCTGCCTTTGGGGGCGGCGCGCCAGTCGATCACGATCTTCTGGGTCATGCCGGTTGCTTCATCGGTCTCGTCGCGCACGGCGATACCTGAAACAAGGTCGACATATTTGGCTGTACCGGACTTCTCGGCGATGATCGGCAGCGTGTAGGGATCCCATTCGAACAGTTTGTCGCCGCGGCCGATCTGCTGACCTGCTTTGACAAACAGCTTGGAGCCGTAGCTCAGCTTGTGGCTGGCCCGCTCTTCGCCGTGTTCGTCCTGAATGATCATCTTCATGTTACGACCAACAATCAGAACGTCTCCATCGGAGTTCTTCAGAGTGTTTTCGTTTTCATAGACGATCTTGCCCTCATGGCTGGCTTCCTGGAAGGACTGCTGACCACCCTGTGCAACGCCGCCAATGTGGAAGGTCCGCATTGTCAGCTGTGTACCGGGTTCACCAATCGACTGCGCGGCAATAATGCCGACAGCTTCACCGGTGTTGACCATGGTACCGCGTGCAAGGTCACGACCATAGCACATAGCGCAGACGCCCTCTTCGGCTTCACAGGTCAGAGGCGACCGGATCCGCATGGTCTGCACACCAGCTTCCTCAATAGTGTCTGCCAGACGCTCATCAATCAGCTGACCAGAGGCCGCAAGGATCTCTTCGGTGCCGGGACGTTTGATATCTTCGGCCGTGACACGACCTAGGATACGCTCGCCAAGGCTCGCCACAACTTCACCGTCGTTGACCGCGGCCTGCGCCGTGATCGAATTTTCGGTGCCGCAGTCACGGTCGCGCACGATGCAGTCCTGCGCAACATCCACCAGACGACGGGTCAGGTAACCCGAGTTCGCCGTCTTCAGAGCCGTATCCGACAAACCTTTACGGGCGCCGTGGGTGGAGTTGAAGTACTCCAGAACCGACAGGCCTTCCTTAAAGTTCGAGATGATCGGTGTCTCGATGATGTCGCCGTTTGGTTTCGCCATCAGACCGCGCATACCGCCCAGCTGTTTCATCTGCGTAACCGAACCACGGGCACCGGAGTGGGCCATCATGTAGACCGAGTTCGGTTCCGCCTCAGAGCCGTCTTCGTGGCGCTTGGAGGTCGAAATCGTGGTCATCATGGCATCGGTGACGCGGTCGTTACATTTGGACCAGGCATCGACAACTTTGTTGTACTTTTCACCCTGAGTGATCAGGCCGTCCATGTACTGCTGTTCAAAGTCCTTCACCAGACTACGGGTCTCGTTGACGATGGGCCATTTGGTTTCAGGAACGACCATGTCGTCCTTACCGAATGAAATCCCTGCCTTAAAGGCTTCGCGGAAACCCATAGTCATGATCTGGTCACAGAAGATAACCGACTCTTTCTGACCGCAGTAGCGGTAGACCGTATCGATGACCTGCTGCACCTCTTTCTTGCGCAGAAGACGGTTGACCAGCTCAAACGGAGCCTTGGCGTTTTTCGGCAGCAATGCGCCCAGAAGAACACGGCCCGGCGTGGTTTCAAACCGCTGCTGGACAACATTGCCTTCTTCGTCGATCTGCGGCACCCGTGCAGTCACACGTGAGTGCAGGTGAACTTCACCAGCATCCAGCGCGTGCTGGACTTCCTCAATAGTGCCAAAGACCTTGCCTTCGCCGATCATGCCTTCGCGGTCCAGGGTCACATAGTAGAGACCCAGGATCATATCCTGCGACGGAACAATGATCGGTGCGCCGTTTGCAGGCGACAGAACGTTGTTGGTCGACATCATCAGAACACGCGCTTCCAGCTGGGCCTCAAGGCTCAGCGGGACGTGAACAGCCATCTGGTCACCGTCAAAGTCAGCGTTGAAGGCCGAGCAGACCAGCGGGTGCAGCTGGATAGCCTTACCTTCGATCAGGATCGGCTCAAACGCCTGGATCCCCAAACGGTGCAGAGTAGGCGCACGGTTCAGCATCACAGGGTGTTCGCGGATGACCTCATCCAGAATATCCCAGACTTCGGGACGCTCTTTTTCCACCAGCTTCTTCGCCTGCTTCACGGTAGAGGACAGACCTTTGGCCTCAAGACGCGAGTAGATGAAGGGTTTGAACAGCTCGAGAGCCATCTTTTTGGGCAAGCCACACTGATGCAGCTTCAGCTCGGGGCCGGTCACAATGACCGAACGACCGGAGAAGTCGACGCGCTTACCCAAAAGGTTTTGACGGAAACGACCCTGCTTACCTTTCAGCATGTCGCTGAGCGATTTCAGCGGACGCTTGTTGGCACCGGTGATGACACGACCACGACGGCCGTTGTCAAACAGCGCATCCACAGATTCCTGCAGCATCCGCTTTTCGTTCCGCACAATGATGTCAGGCGCGCGCAGCTCAATGAGACGCTTCAGACGGTTGTTGCGGTTGATCACCCGACGATACAGATCGTTGAGGTCAGAGGTCGCAAAACGGCCGCCATCCAGCGGCACCAGCGGGCGCAGCTCTGGTGGGATAACCGGGATCACGGTCATGATCATCCACTCTGGGCGGTTGCCGGATTCCAGGAAGGATTCCACAACTTTCAGACGTTTGATGATCTTCTTGGGCTTCAGCTCACCGGTGGCCTCAGCCAGCTCGGCGCGCAGGTGCTCTGCCTCGGAGTCCAGATCGATAGCCGCCAGCATTTCACGGATCGCTTCGGCGCCAATATTGGCGGTGAAAGCGTCCATGCCAAAGGCATCCTGGGCGTCCATATACTCTTCTTCGGTCATCATCTGGCCATAGGTCAGGTCGGTCAGACCAGGCTCGATAACAACGTAGTTTTCAAAGTACAGAACCCGCTCAAGATCACGCAGTGTCATGTCCAGCATAAGACCAATGCGCGACGGCAGCGATTTCAGGAACCAGATATGCGCAACGGGTGCTGCCAGCTCAATATGGCCCATGCGCTCGCGGCGCACTTTTTGCAGGGTAACTTCAACACCACATTTCTCGCAGACAACGCCGCGATACTTCATGCGTTTATATTTACCGCACAGGCATTCGTAATCTTTGATCGGGCCAAAGATACGGGCACAGAACAGACCATCGCGCTCAGGCTTGAAGGTCCGGTAGTTGATGGTTTCTGGCTTTTTGATTTCGCCATAAGACCATGACAGGATCCGTTCCGGCGAGGCCAGCGACACTTTGATTTCATCAAAGGTCTTGGTTGGCGTCAGCGGGTTGAACGGGTTGTTGGTGATTTCCTGGTTCATTTTGATACCTCAAATTTCGCGGAAAGGGGGGAGGGAAGAAGGGGCACGCGCCCCTACTCCTCATCCTCCGCATCCAGGAGTTCCATGTTCAGGCCGAGGCCACGGACTTCTTTGACCAGAACGTTGAAGCTTTCGGGAACGCCTGCTTCAAAGTTGTCCTCGCCCTTGACGATCGATTCATAGACCTTGGTCCGACCTGCGACATCATCCGATTTGACGGTGAGCATTTCCTGCAGGGTGTAGGCTGCGCCGTAGGCTTCGAGAGCCCAGACTTCCATTTCCCCGAAACGCTGACCACCAAACTGCGCCTTACCACCCAATGGCTGCTGGGTAACCAGCGAGTATGGGCCTGTGGAACGCGCGTGGATTTTGTCGTCCACCAGGTGATGCAGTTTCAGCAGATACTTGATGCCAACGGTCACAGGACGGGCAAATTGCTCGCCGGTGCGACCATCAAACAGGATCGACTGACCAGAGGTGTCAAACCCAGCCCGGATGAGCGAGTCGTTCACATCAGCCTCTTTGGCGCCATCAAAGACCGGTGTCGCAATTGGAACACCGTTGACAACGTTGCCAGCTGCCTCAACCAGGTCGAACTCGGACATATCCGCGATGCCTTCGGCGTAAACGTCGTCACCGTAGGCATGCTTCATCGCATCACGCACAGGCGTCAGGTCGCCAGAGCGACGGTAGTCCTGCAGTGCATCATCAATCTGGATGCCCAGACCGCGTGCGGCCCAGCCCATGTGCGTTTCAAGGATCTGACCAACGTTCATCCGCGATGGAACGCCCAGTGGGTTCAGACAGAAATCGACCGGGGTACCATCCTGAAGGAACGGCATGTCCTCCATGGGAACCACTTTCGAGATCACACCTTTGTTGCCGTGACGACCGGCCATCTTATCGCCTGGCTGCAGCTTACGCTTCACCGCGATAAAGACTTTGACCATCTTCATCACACCGGGTGGCAGATCGTCACCACGGCGGACTTTTTCGACCTTGTCTTCAAAACGGGCGTCCAAAGCACGTTTCTGTGCCTCATACTGCTCGTTCAGCGCCTCAACGGCCTTGGCATCCTGCTCGTCTTCAAGAGCAATCATCCACCACTGACCACGGCTGAGCATCGACAATGTATCTTCGTCGATCGCTGTGCCGGTGCGCACGCCCTTGGGGCCTTTGACGGGGTTCTTACCCAGCAGCATGCCACGCAGACGCGCGTAGATGTTGCGGTCAAGAATGGTCAGCTCGTCGTCCCGGTCACGGGCCAGACGTTCGACTTCTTCCCGCTCGATCTGCAGCGCACGTTCGTCTTTTTCCACACCATGACGGTTAAAGACACGGACTTCGACGATTGTACCGTAGTCACCAGGCTTTACCCGCAGGGATGTATCGCGGACGTCCGAGGCTTTTTCACCAAAGATGGCGCGCAGCAGTTTTTCTTCTGGCGTCATTGGGCTTTCGCCCTTTGGTGTGATCTTGCCGACCAAAATATCACCCGGTTCAACATCGGCGCCGATGTAGACGATGCCAGCCTCGTCGAGGTTGCGCAGCGCTTCTTCACCAACGTTGGGGATGTCACGGGTGATTTCTTCTGGGCCCAGCTTGGTATCACGGGCGGCGACCTCGAATTCTTCGATGTGGATCGAAGTAAAGACGTCATCACGGGCAATACGCTCGGAGATCAGAATGGAGTCTTCGTAGTTGTAGCCGTTCCAGGGCATGAAGGCCACGACGACGTTTTTACCCAGAGCCAACTCACCGATATCGGTGGAGGGGCCATCGGCAATAACTTCGCCCTTGCGGACCTCTTGACCAACACGCACCAGCGGACGCTGGTTGATGCAGGTGTTCTGGTTCGAGCGCTGGAATTTACGCATGCGGTAGATGTCTACGCCTGCGTCGCCCAGTTCGAGATCAGAGGTGGCGCGAATAACGATACGCTGGGCATCGACCTGGTCGATGATACCGCCGCGTTTCGCCATGATCGCCGCACCAGAGTCGCGGGCCACAACTTCTTCGATACCGGTGCCAACCAGTGGCGCCTCGGCACGCAAAAGCGGAACCGCCTGACGTTGCATGTTCGAGCCCATCAGGGCCCTGTTCGCATCGTCGTTTTCCAGGAACGGAATCAAGGACGCCGCAACCGAGACCAGCTGCTTTGGCGAAACGTCAATAAGGTCAACGCTTTCGCTTGGCGCCAGCGTGTAGTCACCGGACTGACGGGTCGAGACCAGATCACTGGTGAACTTACCGTTTTCATCAAGCGAGGCGTTGGCCTGCGCCACAGTGTGACGCATTTCTTCGGTCGCCGACATGTAGTGAACTTCGTCAGTCACCTGACCTTCGTTCACAACACGGTAGGGGGTCTCGATAAAGCCGTATTTGTTGACGCGGGCAAAGGTCGCCAGCGAGTTGATCAGACCAATGTTCGGGCCTTCCGGCGTTTCAATCGGGCACATCCGGCCATAGTGGGTCGGGTGAACATCTCGAACTTCAAAGCCAGCACGTTCGCGGGTCAGACCACCAGGCCCAAGCGCCGAGAGACGGCGTTTGTGGGTGACTTCCGACAGCGGGTTGGTTTGGTCCATGAACTGCGACAGCTGCGAAGAGCCAAAGAATTCACGCACCGCAGCCGCAGCTGGTTTGGCGTTGATCAGATCCTGCGGCATCACAGTGTCGATCTCGACAGAGGACATACGTTCCTTGATGGCGCGCTCCATGCGCAGCAGGCCAACGCGGTACTGGTTTTCCATCAGCTCGCCAACAGAGCGCACACGACGGTTGCCAAGGTGGTCGATGTCATCGATGCCGCCGCGACCATCACGCAGATCAACCAGTGCCTTGATACAAGACACGATATCTTCTTTGCGCAGGGTCCGCTGGGTATCGTCGGCATCCAGAGCCAGACGCATGTTCATCTTCACACGGCCAACGGCCGAGAGATCATAGCGTTCGCTATCAAAGAACAATGTGTCAAACAGCGAAGACGCCGCTTCAACGGTGGGTGGCTCGCCCGGACGCATGACGCGGTAGATATCCATGAGGGCTGTGTCGCGACCCATGTTTTTATCTGCCGCCATGGTGTTACGCATGTAGGGGCCGACGTTGATATTGTCGATGTCGAGAACAGGAATGTCGGTGATACCGGCATCCATCAGCTCCTTGACGGTACCGCCAATGATCTCGCCACCCTTGTCGTATTCCATGGTCAGCTCATCGCCGGCCTCAACGTAGATCGCACCGTTTTCTTCGTTGATGATGTCTTTGGCAACAAACTTGCCGATGATGTGCTCAAAAGGAACCAGCAGGTTGCTGATTGCGCCTTCGTCGATCATCTTTTTCACAGCACGGGGCGTTACCTTTTTGCCAGCTTCGGCAAAGATCTCACCGGAGGCCGCATCAACCAGATCAAAGATCGGGCGGGTGCCGCGGACACGATCGGGGAAGAAGGGAGTTACCCAACCACGGCTCGGATCGAGCGAGTAGTTCACCGTGTTGTAATAGGCGTCCATGATGGCTTCTTGGTCCAGACCCAGCGCATAGAGCAGGGTGGTCACAGGAAGTTTACGGCGACGGTCAATCCGGGCAAAGACGATGTCTTTGGCGTCGAATTCAAAGTCCAGCCAGGAGCCGCGATACGGGATGATGCGGCAGGCAAACAGCAGTTTACCCGAGGAATGCGTTTTACCCTTGTCGTGGTCAAAGAACACGCCGGGAGAACGGTGCATTTGCGAGACGATAACACGCTCGGTGCCGTTGACAACAAAGGTGCCATTGGGGGTCATCAGAGGCATATCGCCCATGAAGACATCCTGTTCCTTGATGTCTTTGACCGACTTGGCGCCGGTATCTTCGTCGATATCGAACACGATCAGACGCAGAGTAACCTTCAGCGGCGCTGAATAGGTCATATCGCGCTGCATGCACTCTTCGACATCATACTTTGGTTTTTCAAACGCGTATTTCACGAATTCCAGAACGGAGGTTTCGTTGAAATCCTTGATCGGAAAAACCGACTGGAAGACGCCTTTGATGCCTTCACCGTCGAGCGGCTCAGGGGAATCTCCGGAACGGAGAAACAGGTCGTAAGACGATTTCTGAACCTCAATGAGGTTCGGCATATCCAGCACTTCGCGGATTTTGCCATAATACTTGCGTAGACGTTTCTGGCCAAGGAACGATTGAGCCATGTCAGATGTCACCTTTCGAGTTCTCACCGGTCAAGACTGCTGCCGGGCCACAGCATCTTGCCCATACGAGACAGCGCGGTTGGATCTATTCATGGCCACCGTCCCGAATGGCGGCCTCCCGATCCGTTGAACCTCGCCTGAGAAAAGACCCGTTAACAATGGTCCTTGCTGAGACAGATTCGGCTGGACCCGAATAACTTCGGATCCAGCCTGAATTTTGCAAGGAAAGGTCAGGAAACCCCGACCCATTCCCCAGAAGAAATGGCTTAGGCCACTTCGACTTCGGCGCCAGCTGCTTCCAGCTTGCCTTTAACTTCTTCGGCTTCGTCTTTCGACACGCCTTCTTTGATTTTGCCGCCAGCTTCAACCAATTCCTTGGCTTCTTTCAGGCCCAGACCGGTCAAGGCGCGAACTTCTTTGATCACGTTGATCTTGGAAGCGCCGGGGCTTTTCAGAATCACGTCGAATTCTGTTTTTTCTTCTTCAGCAGCGGCGCCATCGGCGGGGCCTGCCATCATCACTGCGCCGCCAGCGGCGGGCTCGATGCCATACTCGTCTTTGAGGATGGTTTTCAGTTCTTGTGCTTCCAGCAGGGTCAGACCCACGATGCTTTCTGCGAGTGCTTTCAGATCAGCCATTGTATCAGCTCTTTCCGTGTTCAGTGTATGTGTGTTCTAACGTATGGGTTGAAACCCCACGCCAGTCATTCAGTACCAACCGCTTACGCAGCTTCCGCCTTCTCTTCGATGGTCGAAAGGATGCTTGCGATATTGCTTGCAGGTGCGCCAATGGCCCCAGCGATGTTGCTTGCAGGTGCGCCAATGCAGCTTGCGATCTGAGCAATAAGCTCGTCGCGCGAAGGCATTTTCGACACAGCTGTAACACCAGCCCGGTCCAGAACATTCTCACCCATTGCGCCGCCAAGAATTACGAACTTCGCATTCTCTTTAGCAAAATCTTCGGCCACTTTGGCAGCTGCCACAGGGTCCTCAGAGTAGGTCAGAACGGTCATCCCCGTCAGCAGGTCAGATATGCTTTCACACGGCTTTCCCTCGAGGGCGATTTTGGCGAGCCTGTTTTTGGCAACACGCACGGCACTACCAGCTTCGCTTGCGCGCGCTCGTAGGTCCTGCATCTCAGCAACTGTCAGACCGACGTAGTGGGAAACCACCACGACGCCAGAGCTTTCGAAGATCTGGCCGAGTTCATCGACCAATTTCTCTTTCTGCGCTCTATCCACAGTTCTCTCCAAATTTGGGGTGTAAACACCCCGGCTCATTGATGTGCCAGACAAGAGTTGCCTGGCGTTCAAGTCCGTTTTACCGGGATAGCCAACGTCGCCCGAGAGCATAAAAACTCTCGATCTTTTTTGTCTTTCCCGTCTCAGGAGGGAAATTAAGACCCGATCGACAGGTCACCCACCATCTTGGACGAAATGAAATAAAGCGCACGACGAATCGCACGCTTTACCTCTTGGTCGTATTACTGGCAATTTAAGGGATATCCAAGCAGTAAATGCCCGATTTCAGCAACGCAGGGACAGGACCGTGGTAAATTAATGCAAATGTCAACGAAAATGGGCGGCACCCGGAGGCCCGCCCATTCAAATCCGTATCAGACCGGAGGCCTATCTCACTCAGAGACAGCGCCGTCCACGTCAACAGTCACGCCTGGACCCATGGTCGAAGACAAAACGATCTTCTTCATGTAGGCACCCTTGGCACCGGCAGGACGTGCTTTTGCAACCGCGTTGATAAACGCGCTGACGTTTTCAGCCAGCTTGGCTTCGTCAAAAGACGCTTTGCCAACACCTGCGTGCACAACGCCGCCCTTTTCCGCTTTGAACTGGACTTCGCCGCCTTTGGCCGCTTCAACAGCCGCTTTGACGTCCATGGTCACGGTGCCAACCTTAGGGTTAGGCATCAGGTTACGTGGGCCGAGGATCTTGCCCAGACGACCAACGATGGGCATCATGTCAGGTGTGGCGATGCAACGATCAAAATCGATGGTGCCGCCCTGAATTGCTTCCATCAGGTCTTCTGCGCCAACGATGTCTGCACCAGCAGCCGTGGCTTCGTCAGCCTTGGCACCACGGGCAAAGACAGCAACGCGCATGGATTTACCGGTGCCGTTTGGCAGGCCGATAACACCACGAACCATCTGATCCGCGTGACGGGTGTCAACGCCGAGGTTCAGAGCGATCTCGATGGTTTCGTCGAATTTCGAGGTTGCATTGGCTTTGACCAGGGCAACAGCGGCTTCAACAGAGAGGTTGGCTTTGCCAGCGAAAGCTTCGCGGGCGGAGCGTGTACGTTTTCCGAGCTTTGCCATCTTACTTCACCTCAATGCCCATAGACCGGGCAGAGCCCAGAATGATCTTCATCGCCGCTTCAATATCGTTGGCGTTCAGATCTTTCATCTTTGCTTCGGCGATCTCTTTCACCTGAGCAGCAGTCACAGTACCAACGGTTTCACGCGAAGGTGTCTTGGCGCCGGACTTAACACCAGCAGCCTTCTTCAGGTAATAAGACGCAGGAGGCGTCTTGATGTCCATGGTGAAGGACTTATCCTGGTAATACGTGATCACGGTTGGGCACGGCGCACCGGGCTCCAGATCTGCGGTCTTGGCGTTGAACGCCTTGCAGAATTCCATGATGTTGATGCCGCGCTGACCCAATGCGGGGCCAACTGGCGGGGATGGGTTTGCCTGACCTGCAGCAACCTGCAGTTTCATCGAACCAACAAGCTTCTTAGCCATTTGGTTGTCCTTTCAACGAAGGATGAGACGCGTCCCATCCGGTTTGGTGTTGCGTGGTCCGACCGAAGATCGCGACCTCCGAATCTCCCACGAGAGAATCTCGCCCAAAGACGATTGGGCGCGTTTACAGGGGAATGCTGTAACTGGCAAGTGGGCAAGCCTGACAAAACCCACGGCCCGCCCTCAGTCTAAAGGAGAGGTCCTTGACTTAGCCTGAGCAAGGCGTTTGTTGTCCATCATGACTGATCTTTCAACCCAATTACTGGATGAGCTCAGCCTCAATGAGGCTGCCCGACCCAAAGCACCGCCGGTGCCGACGGCAACAGACATACACCGACGCCAAGGGCGGCAACTGGCGGCAATCCACCGTCATTATCTGATGGAGATGGCCCAAATCGCTGCAGTGCTCGCCCGGATTGACGCGCGCGACACGCCACCTGAGCACCTGAAGCAGATCGTGCTCTCACTCGACATGGCTGAGAATTTTCAAGCGTTTGGGTCGCTGTGCGGCCGCGAGTGCCAGATTCTCAAGTTTCACCACGACATTGAAAGCACTGACATGTTCCCCCGGATCGAGGCTGCGGGCGGAGGAAAGTTCCGCGAAATTGTGGCCAAGCTGAAGTCAGAGCACGAGGTGGTCCATGAGTTGATCATCCGCCTTGGTCGTGCAGCGGACGCACTGGCGGATGATCCCAGTGATGCGAATTTTACCCAGGCCGCCGCTATTTTTCGAAAACTGGAAGAGGTCGTACGCTCCCATTTCGGCTATGAGGAAACTGAATTGGCAGAGGCCATCGGGTATTATCTCGGGTCGATCTGACGGCGCCCTTTTAGGCGACCTGGCATTGCTGACATCAAATGCTCTTTCGTCCGTACAGCCGCCACATAGAAAACAAAAACGCCGCGAGCCTGAGGCTTCGCGGCGTTTTTAAATTCCGGATCGGAACGACGATCAGCTCTGTTTGGTGACCTGGGTAAAGTCCAGCTCGACCGGAGTTTCACGACCAAAGATCGAAACAGAGACTTTCAGTTTCTGGGTGCCATCATCAACGCCCTCAACCATGCCATCAAAGTCCTCAAACGGACCGTCGTTGACCTTGACCTTGTCACCAATCTCAAAGGAGATCAGCGTGCGCGGTGCCTCGATGCCCTCTTCGACGCGGCCCAGGATGCCCTGAACTTCGGCGTCGCGCATTGGCATCGGACGACCCTGTGGTCCCAGAAAACCAGTCACCCGGTTGATCGAGGAAATCAGGTGATAGCCACGATCGGACATTTCCATATGCACCAGCACATAGCCGGGCATAAAGCGCCGCTCCGTCGTGACTTTCTTGCCGCGACGAATCTCGATCACCTCTTCCGTGGGGACCAGTACTTCGTCGATTTCATCCTCAAGCCCCTGTTCGGCAACCGAGGTGCGAATCTGCTCTGCGATTTTCTTTTCGAAGTTCGAAAGAACGCTGACCGAATACCACCGTTTCGCCATGAACTTGACCGTCCTTGTTTTGCCGGGCGACAGATTTTTGTCGCCGCCAGTGAATTTGAATTTCTGCCGCAATCCTGCGCCAAACACATGAGGTGCCTGAACAAAAATCGGCGCGCAACTCGAATCGCCACACGCCCACGTCAGAGGTTGTGGCTCACCTACCCGCCAATGCGGCCAAGATCAAGAGCCGGGCCGGGTTTTGTGCAGGCTTGTTTGAATAGGGAGCCTGGTCAGGAGGATAGGGGCTGGCGCATCTACGCACCCGCAAGACACCTTTAGCGCCCACCGAAGCCGAAGCGGACACTGGCAGAACTGGCTTCCGGCACCACGAGGCACCGTCAGCGTTCTTTTAGCCGAACATGCCCAACAGGCCCTGCAGACCAAAGCGGATCAGCAGATCAACCATGGCAAAGAAAACGGCTGTCAAAGCGGCCATGATAAAGACCATGACTGTGGTCAGCATTACTTCGCGACGGGTAGGCCAGACGACCTTGCTTACCTCGGCGCGGACTTGCTGGATGAACTGAACGGGATTGATGGTGGCCATGTGCCTTGTATCTCTCTGCTAGCAGGGTCTGCGGCATGTAACGCCAACAGCCCTCGATTTCAAGCCCTAGGCTGTTTTCTGCGATGACCGCAGCTGCGCCAGGGCCTGATTTAGGATCAGCGCCCCATAGGCGCCGTTTTTGTGCACCGCATCGTCATCCTGCGACCCCAGGGTGGTGGCATAGCTGCGCGCCGTCAAGGCGCCACGCGTCACGGTCTCTTCTGGCTGCCGCAGCAGCTTGATATTGTCGCCGGCCATGGCCTGCTCCATCTGGTCCCAAAGCGCGCAGCGGTCAGCGGCCGTGGCCTCGGTATTGATGGCACGGGCCAGATCGTCCTCACTGAGAACACCCTCGTTGAGGAAACCTGCTGGAGAAAAATACACCGGCCGCTCTTTAGCAAACTCCCGCGCGGCACGATACCAGCGACAGCCCTCCAGCCAGCGCGCCAGCATCAGCTCGCGCACCGCCGCTGACACATAGCCCGGCTTTCCGGCCTGATTTTGCAAGAGTGGCACCAGGAACTCTGACAGCCGCAAGCGGCAGCCGATGAACAAAAAGCCATCAAAATCCTGCGGCACCAGCGCTGCGCTGCGCGCCGGGTTGATCTTTGCCAGATTATCCCGCGCCGCCTCGGTGGTGCCAACCAACTGCCCCTCAAGAAAATGAAGGTCGCGAAACTGTGGTCCCGGCGCGCCCCAGAATTCCAGCTCTACCCCCTGCAGATCAAGCAGCCTCTCGTCCAGCGCATGTTTGATACAGGCAATATGACTGTCGCCAAAAACGCAGAAGCGCAGCGGCTTTTGCTTTGGGGTCTTCTGTGTCTGGCCTTTTATCTGGCGCGATGCGCCGGTTTTCGCGGCTTTATCCAAAGGCATCCAGGAACTCCTCGTCACATTTGACCGCCCGTTCACTGGCAGTTGCCACCTTGCTCACCACCTGTGGCTTTGCGCCGCGACTGGCTTTGCGCTTTACCCAGGGAAATGTCTCGTACTGGCAGGCAAAGAAGCTCTCCATCACATGATTGACGCCCTGCGGCACAACGCTGCGTTGGTTGGGGGCATAGAACATACCGCGATAGGCCGGGTGCGTGATAATTTCATACGATGGGAAATAGTCGACCTGTTTGTAGTCCGCCGCCAACTCGCCCGCCACGGCGCGCAGGACCGATTTGGAATGCGAGGTGGCCGTCAGCACATGCTGTCCCGAGGCAGTCGCGGTCAGCGGCACCGGCGAGACCGTCAACAAGACCTTCAGTTTCGCATTGGCACGGCGCAGCACCTTAAGCGCCGCGCGCATGTCCCGCCATATTCCGGCATAGCCCTGATTGACAAATTCATGACAGGCCGGATCATAGTCACCCGCCACAGTGCCCGGGCACATCGCATATTCCAGACCGCTTTCCCGGTGGCGCCAGCATTCCGTCAGCCCCATGGTAAAGACAAAGACATCCGCCTCTGTCACCGCCTGGCGAATGGCCGCCAGGGTTGCGGCGCGCGAGGCCTGCATTTCCGCCACACTGGCAAAGCCATCCGGCTCTATTGCCGGGCGCAGCGGGTCATAAATACGCCCGTCCTTCTGCCAGTATTCCGCCGGTTGCGCCTCTTCTTCAAAGGCGTAGCTCAGCCATTGGCGCAGCATCCGGGCGGTGTAGATATTGCCGCTGCGAAACGAGAAGATCCCGTAGTTGAAGTCGCGCGCCTGCTCTTCGCTCAACAGTTTTGGCGCCGGCTCGCTGTCCATCCATTTATAGTCACGCGCCAGCAGCGCCCGGCTAAAATGCTGCGCAAAACACGAGCCTGCCGTAATCACGCTGTGGTCGGGCGCCACCGCAAATTTTGGCCGCCACAGCTGTGAAATCTCAAGAGGGTTTTTCGCCGCGACTGCGGTTTTCCAAAAGGCAGTTTCCGGCAAACCCACATAGGGGTTTTGGTGTTGCTCGCTCATATCATCTTGCCTGCTGTCATTTTCCCCCAGCCTAGGCGCGGCACCGCAGAAAAACAATTCTTTTGCAACAGGACCGCTACCAAAGGTCGGCAGGAACCGCAGCCTCGCGCTCCTTGGAAACGCACTGTGGAAACACGCTGTGGGAACACACTGTTCCACCCGTTCAAATTTGAGGCAACTCAATCTTAATTCCCTTCGAATATCTGTAGAGAACCCGGCCTGAGGTCTCAGAACGACGCCTGGCCGCCCTTTGCGAGACTGTGAGATAGGATTCCATGAACATCGCTACATCCATGAACAAAGCCAATCAGTTGGAGCGGGACAAAAGGCACGCGGACGCCGCCAAGATATATGGTGACATTCTTGCCAAGTTCCCAAAGAACACCCGCGCACGGGACGCATTGGACACGCTGCAAAATCGTGTTCAAACAGACCTGAATCCCCCATTGGATCAGCAAAATTTACTCCTTGCCGATTGTGATGCCGGGCTGCAAACCTCTGTTGCTGCCAAATGCGCAGCACTTTTGAACACCTATCGTAAATCCCATTTTCTTTGGGGTGTTTTGGGAAATTGCCACCTGCACGCAAAGAACCTGGACGAAGCGGCGACCTGCCTCAACAAGGCCTGCGAACTCAATCCCAGAGATCCGGCATCCTTTTGCAGCCTGGGAGAAGTCTACCGCGCCCAGGGTCATACCGAAAACGCGCTGGCGCTGTATAAAAAGGCCCTGTCGCTGGACCCAGCCCATCTGGACAGCCTGACCAATATGGCAAGCACCTTGCTCGATCTCGGGCGTTTGGCTGAGGCCATTCCCCTGTTCAGTGAGGCCGCCAGACAGGCGCCGGACAACGCGGACATCCTCTTCAACTACAGCAATGCCCTGCTGAAATCCGGGCAAAAGCTTCAGGCGAAGGCGCTGTTGGAGCAGACAATAGAGCTGGCACCACAGCTGGTTGAGGCGCAATATAATCTGGCCCAGTTGCAAACCATGGCGGGCGACACGGAACAGGCCATTGTCGGCTTTGAAGCCGTGCTGGAGAAAAATCCCGGCAATGACAGCGCCCGCGCCGCCAAACTGCATGCCCAGGCCAAACTGAATGACTGGTCCTGGATCGAGGAATACCAGAACAATCGCCGCCAACTGGGTCTCACCGGCAAGCCCTGCGCGCCGTTCTACGCCCTGACCTTTGAAGATAATCCTGACCTGCTGCGGCTGCGGACCCAGGCCTATGCCACGGCGCTCTTGCCTATGGTTCAGCCAGTGGTTCAGCCTGCTGCCCCGCTGGCGGCAGACCCTGAGACAACAGCACGGCCACACCGGCTGCGCATTGGGTATTTTTCATCGGACTATCACGATCACGCCACCATGCGCCTGATGGCCGGGCTGTTGGAAGCCCACGACAAAAGCCGCTTTGACATCATCGCCTACTCGTATGACACCGCCCCGGCGGACGCCATGCGCAGCCGTGTGAGCCGCGCTGTCTCCAGCTTCAGGGACATCAGCCAGATGTCGGACGCCGACGTCATGAAAATGGTGCAACAGGATGGTCTTGATATTGCTGTCGACCTCAAAGGTTTTTCCGGCGACAGCCGTACAGCGCTCTTTTCCCATCGGCTGGCACCACTGCAGATGTCATATCTCGGCTTCCCCGGCACGCTTGGCACCACGGCGCTGGACTATTTCATATGTGACCATGTCAGCTGCCCGCCTGGCAGCGAACGCTTCTTTGAAGAATATCTGATCCGCATGCCCCACAGCCATCAGGCCAATGACAACAAAAGATCAGTGTCGGGACGGCAATTCACCCGCAAGGACTGCGGATTGCCCAATGAAGGGTTTGTCTTTTGCTCCTTCAACAGCAGCTACAAGATCACCCCTGCGGAATTTGATATCTGGATGCGCCTGCTGGATCAGGTTGAGGGCAGCGTGCTCTGGCTGTTGGATTGCGGCGAGAGCGCCAAGACAAATCTGCGGCGTGAGGCCGAGCAGCGGGGTCAGAACCCCAACCGCCTGATCTTTGCACCGCGCGTGCCGCAGGCAGACCACCTCGCGCGGCACCCGGTCGCGGATCTGTTCCTCGACACCTTTGTGGTCAACGGCCATGCCACGGCCAGCGATGCACTTTGGGCGGGATTGCCCGTGCTAACGCTGCCCGGACAGCAATTTGCCGCCCGTGTTGGGGCCAGCCTGGTCAGCGCCATTGGGTTGCCAGAGATGATCGCCACCTCGGCTGCGGACTATGAGGCCCGCGCGCTGGAGTTGGCGCATGATGCAGATGCGCTGGCGGCGCTGCGCTCCAAATTGCAGCGCAACCGCCTCGCGACTTCGCTCTTTGACACTCTGGCGTTCACCCGGATGCTGGAGCGTGCCTTTGACATGGCCCACAGCCGGCTCCAAACTGGCCTGCCTCCTGCACATCTGGAGGTGGCACATCTGGAGGCTACGGGCAGCCTTGAGCCAGACACCCCGG
Source organism: Phaeobacter sp. SH40 (assembly GCA_965641885.1). Lineage (GTDB taxonomy): Bacteria > Pseudomonadota > Alphaproteobacteria > Rhodobacterales > Rhodobacteraceae > Pseudophaeobacter. The sequence continues at coordinate 3,937,183 of OZ282574.1, forward strand.
CCCCCGAGGCCCATGTCTCGCCAGCAGCCTTCCGCCAGCAGCCAGCCCCTCCGGGACAGATCGCACCGCAAGCGGGATAAACTACTTCAGGCGCCAATGGGGATTGAAGGGGTCACAGCCTCCCTCCCCCATTGGCCCCCAGGATGCGTCAGAAACGGCCCACAGCCGCGGTTGACTGGTCATGCCGATTCTGCGCTGCAGCTTCCCCAGACCGGCTCTCTGTCTGTGTTTAAGTCAAGGGTGTTAGGTTCCGCGAGCGCACCCTCGGCGCGGAGCACCCCGACACGCTCGCCAGCCTTGGCAACCTTTCTGCTCTTCAGACCCGCATGGGAGACAGCGCTGCGCGGGCTCGACCAGCGCCTCGACATCTGGCTGCCGACTGAGGTCTCTACTGCCCGCGCAGCCGCCATGCGCCGACAGATGCTGCAATTGAACGCGAAGTACCAAGACGTCAGCTACAGTCTGGCTCTGGCGCACCCCTCCGCTGGCGGCAATCGCTTCGCAGCAGACATGGCGCTCCGCTGGAAAAAGCGCATCGCCCAGGAGGACGCCATCCTCAACAACCTGGCCCGGTAAACCGACGACAGCGCCCTGCACGATCTGGTCATCCGCGTCAAAGCCGGGCAGCAGGCCCTCTAGAACATCTTTCCATCCCAAGAACTGTGGCCAACTGTCATTTTTGCAAATCGTAGGGCCAATCCTTCTTGGCTTATAGCGAGGGCAGCTTTGCCTTCGCCAGATAGGTGTCCATCGCCGCCTGATATTGCGTCAATTCATGGTCAACAGCTGGATGGGTGCGCAGACGCGCATCATAGGCCAAAACCGCAGTCGGCCAGTCGATGGGCAAATCAATCGCGGTTTCAAATGCCTTGATCCATGCGAAGGTCACGGCGAACCCACAGTCACACATCCAGAGTGTTTTGGGGTCAAGCGGATCAGCGCCAAGAAACAACGCCAGCGATTGCAAGTGTTTGGAAATCACTGCCCCACCTGCTTTGACTGCCTCTGGATTTCGGCCTTCGTAGGCCACTTGCGGATATATTGCCCGCACTGCGGGTTCTAGGCGGGTGTCGTGCAGGCGGCTTTTCTCGCGAGCCTTGGCGCGCAGGTTGATTGTGGCGGGTAGCATTGCGGTGTCGGGAAACGCTTCGTCGATGTATTCTGCAATCGCCTCAGAGTCTGCCAATATCAGGTCGTTATGGATCATTGCGGGCAAATTCCCCGATGGCACCAATGCTTTGTATTCAGCCGACCCATAGCCACCGGGCGGGGGCAGTTCTGTGAACGGCACGCCTTTGTGGCGCAACAAGATACGCAACTTGGCGTTATAGACCGAAACGGGCACAGCATAGATCGTCAGCATTTATGGTCTTTCATCAAAAATGCCGTCCGCATAGCTGCGGACGGCTGTGTTTTTTAAATACGCGAATCTTATTCAGCAAGCAGCTGCCATTTCACACCCAGTTTTTCGAAAAATCCCTGTTCCTGTTTCAGCGTGATCCAAGTGTTGACGTAGTTAATCCAGACTTGATCATCTTGTGGCAGAAGCATCGCAATTGGCGTTGGTGCGCGGGCTTGTGCGACGGGCACGATCATCAGCTGTTCGTATTGGGCGACCAGCTGATTGGCCTCAACATTCGATGTGATATTGGCATCAGCACGACCAGACAGCACCTCTTGGAAATCACGTGCGGGCGCTTCGACAATCCGGTGGGTGGCCTCTGGGAAGAACTGTTTGACCTGAGCTTCCTGGGTGGTGCCCAGTGTCGCCGCGACGGACACACCAGCGTTGTTGAGATCGTCCCAAGATGTGAACCGCGCTTCGTTTTTCCGCAATGTCAAAGGCACGGTTGCCAATGAGAAATAGCTGCTGGAATAGCCGGCCGCTTTAGCGCGTGCAGGTGATACGGATGCGGAGCCTGTGATGTGGTATTGGCCTGCGGTCACGCCGCTGACCAGTGTTTTCCAATCTGTCGGCACAAATTCAACTTCGACACCCAGATCAGCGGCAAGTTCTGTCATCACATCGATATCATAGCCGACATAAGAGTTTGTCGCGACATCGCGCATAGTCATCGGGTTCCAATCGCCAGTTGTGCCAACCTTCAACACGCCCTCGCTCAGGATCTCGTTCAAGGCAGACTGCGCCGCTACGGATACTGTGCTGGCCGCTAAAAAGACGGTCGCCGCAGCGATTTTGAAAATTTTCATTTGTTTTCCCTTTTGGAGTAGAGCTTCATATCTAGTCTGCCACCCGCTAAGAGAAATGCACAGAGTGAAGACAGATTAGTCGCCTATCCTCACGATCCAGTGATCTCGACAAAGGAAGCTCTATGACGAACCAAGCCGAACCGGTCATCAAAATGCGCGATGTATCCAAGTTTTTCGGCGACTTCCAAGCGCTCAAATCTGTCAGCCTCGATGTGGCGCAGGGTGAGCGCATGGTGATCTGCGGCCCGTCAGGGTCGGGCAAATCCACGCTGATCCGCTGTATCAACCGGCTTGAGGCACATGAAAGTGGCCAGATCATCGTCAACGGCACGGAACTGAACGATGAACCGGCAAGCCTTGAGAAAATTCGCGGCGCAGTGGGCATGGTGTTTCAACAGTTTAATCTGTTTCCCCATCTGACCGTTTTGGAAAATCTGACCCTTGGTCCGCGCCGTGTTTTGGGCCTGTCGGATGCAGACGCAGATGCCCGCGCCATGACTTATCTGGAACGTGTGCGGATACCCGATCAGGCCGATAAATTTCCCCGTCAGTTGTCAGGTGGTCAGCAACAGCGCGTAGCGATTGCTCGATCATTGTGCATGGACTCCAAAATCTTGCTGTTCGATGAACCGACATCGGCCCTTGATCCTGAAATGATCTCAGAGGTTTTGGATGTTATGACCGAACTTGCCTCATCTGGGATGACAATGATCGTTGTGACCCACGAGATGGGCTTTGCCCGCAAGGTGGCTGACACGATGGTGTTTATGGACAAGGGTGAAATCGTTGAGGTCGGCCCACCTGAACAGGTTTTTATCGCGCCAAAGTCGCAACGCTTTACGACGTTCCTCAAACAAATTTTGCAGCACTGAGGTATCTCGCATGAAACGTATCGCGATATTTGCCACCTTTTTACTGCTTACGGGATGCTCGGGGAACTGGGGATGGTATGTGGTTGACCCGACCACGCCAAAGGGTTTGATCAACCTCAAATTCATGTTGTCGGGGATGTACTACACGATCCTTTTGTCGGTGACTGCGATCTCGATCTCTGTGGTGGTGGGGTTGCTGGTTGCCTTGCCTGGATTGTCCGAAAAAAAGGGCTGGCGCAGGTTCAACCGCACCTATGTAGAAGTCGTCCGCGCGGTGCCTATCCTGGTGCTGATTTTGTGGGTTTATTACGGGCTCCCCGCACTGTCGGGCATCACATTGAATGTGTTCTGGGCCGGTGTATTGGCCCTGGCCTTATCCGACAGCGCCTTTCAGGCCGAGATTTTCCGCGGTGGCATTCAATCGATCGCACGCGGACAATATGAGGCGGCAAAATCAGTGTCGTTGAATTATCGTGACACCATGCGCTTTGTGATCCTGCCTCAGGCGATCCGGCGCATTTTGCCCGCATTGGGCAATCAGTTGGTTTACATGCTCAAGATGTCGTCACTTGTGTCGGTCATCGGGATGCAGGAATTGACCCGCAAAGCGAATGAACTGTCGGTGTCGGAATACCGGCCCTTGGAGATCTACACGGTTCTTGTGTTGGAATATCTTGTTTTGATCTTGGTGGTATCGGCCTTTGTCCGACGTCTGGAGCGGCGGATGCAGGCGTCTGAGGCGTGAGCGCTGCGCGAGATCTGGACCTGACCCAGGGCCCGCTGCTGGGGCATTTTCGCGCGCTTGCTGTACCTGCGGCCTTTGGGATGTTGTTCTCGACGCTGTACAACGTGGTCGATGTATACTGGGCCGGACGCTTGTCGACCGAGGCGCAAGCTGGCCTTGCTATCGGATTCCAGGCGTTCTTTATCATGATGTCGATCGGTTTCGGGCTGGGTGCTGCACTGTCAGCACTTGTCAGCAACGCCAAAGGATCCCGTGACACGAGCAGTGTGCGGGCTTTCGCTATGCAAGGCATCGCTTTCGGGATCATGGCGACGCTTGTGTTGATGACCCTTGGGTGGATCGGCGGCCCGTACCTGATTGCACTGGTGTCGGAACCCGGCGGATATCGCGACGCCTCAACAAGTTATTTCAATTGGCTTGTGCTATCACTGCCTGGGTTTTTTCTGGCTTATGGGGCAAACGGTATCCTGCAAGCGCATGGCGACACGAGAACACTGCAACGCGGTTTGGCTGTCGCGTTTTTCGCAAATATCGTGCTGAACCCTTTACTGATGTTTGGTGTCCCCGGCATCTGGGACGGCATGGGTTTCAACGGCATCGCGCTGTCCACGGTGATCAGCCAAACAGGTGTGATGCTCTGGGTGCTGCGCGGCGTTTTTGCGCTTGATGCATTACGCGATGCAACGTGGTCCGAATTGCGCCCCATCGCCGCGAAATTCCGCCAGATTACAGCGCAGCTTCTACCAGCAAGCACAGCAATGATGGTAATGTTTGTCTCTGGTTTTGTGGTGCAATACGCACTGAAGGGGTTTGGCGAAGACGCAATCGCAGCTTACGGTGTGGCGCTGCGCATTGAACAGGTTTTGCTGCTGCCCGTCCTGGGGATGACGGGTGCTTTGCTTCCCATAATTGGTCAGAATTTTGGTGCAGAAAATCATACGCGGGTCAAGAATGCGCTATTTTTGTGCTTTAAGATCGGTTTTGCTATGTCGGCCTTTGCGATGCCGCTTTTGTGGTTTGGCGGACGGTTCGCTATGGGGCTCTTCAACGACAATTCAGCCGTGATCAACATCGGTGCCAGCTACCTGCTGGTCGATGGTTTTCTGTTTCCCATCTACATGATGCTCTTTGCGATCAATTCCTTTCTACAAGGTCTCAAGCGCCCAATCTGGACGCTGTGGATCAGCATCTACCGACAAGGTATCGGCGTTGCATTGTTCATTTGGCTTTATGTCGGAGTGTTCGACTTTGGCGTGTCGGGCGTCTGGTTTGGTATTTGCACAGCTGTTAGTACCGGCTGGATTGTAGCAATTGTCGTTGCACGCCGTGTAGCAAGCCAAGAGATCGTCACATCGTCGCCAACCGCCGATTTCGGGGGCTCTTAGCGTCCATGAGACAGTTGATACGGTGATTGAGATCCCGCTCGCACCGTGAGGCAGCCGCCCAGTCTAGATGCAACATGGTAGAGTTTCAGATTCTCTACAAATCTTACTATCCTGGACAATAGCGCCAAGCGTCTTGGCAACAATGTCCAGAGTACTTGGCAGGTTCAAAAACCCAAGAACGAGGATCTTCTCGGTTAGACTTCCAGACTATCAGATTCGACGCTTGAATGGGTACGGTCCCCAACACCACTTGAAGGTTTGTTTTATGGTTGCCTCAACACTTTAGTCTTTAGGAAGAGATGGGGTGTTGGCAATGAAGTAGCGTATCAGGATTTACTATTCGGCTGAGCAACGCGCTGAGATCTGGGATCGTTGGAAACGTGGAGCGTCGATGACGCTCGATTGGCCGGATGTTTGACCGTTAATCGTCATCTGTCTTCTTCGTGATGTCGCCGACAGGAGCCATTGGTTTTGGTGAGGCGGATTGATCCTTGTTTCAACGCATATGCTTGGGGTCAGGTAATAGTAGTCCGAGTATCGACTATTTCGCATCAGTTTCATCATTTGAATATCGGGGCGATGCGCACTCATACATTTTTCGGGTAAACTCAGTCTAGGCCATCTTGATCTCGGCTCAGCTTCCAACCGATCCAAATCACAACCTATTGAATTCAATTAATTCATTTCCGATCAGGCTCTCAGGCTTGAAAACCATGTAAAATTGGGCCAACCTCCGCTCAAACCAAAATAATTTTGGAACTATCGGATTAGATGAGAGCGTACTCGCTTTTGCTTCCACCTCCGAACAATGCCTGCATTGCGCGCGGAAGGTTTGCAAATCTGCTTGCCTATTTAGTCATTTACGGACAATCGCTGCAATTTGATTGCGAGATACGTCTGAACCGAGGGAACCGGAAGATGATGGTGTTTGGATTACGACATTATTTTCTTGGTCGAGCAGTCGTAGCGCTTGCCTTGATTTTTGCTTGCTCCATCGGGGCAGCGGCACAGGATGCTCGACTGAGTGCGCCGCACGAGCAGGTCGCAATCGGTGAGGCCGAAACGCTTCGCAGCTTTGTCACCACGCACCTGAACGACCCCGACCTTTGGCCGTATATTCTGCAACTCAACAACATCGCGAGCGCGGCGGACATTGTGCCCGGTCAGACCTTTGCCTTGCCCGTGCAACAGGTGGCCGCCGCTGATGACGCGCTGGCGAAGTCGCTCGCCGCGATCCAGACCGCTAATGCCGAGGGTGCGCAAGTGTTTGCGCCTTCAAAGATCGGCAACGCCATAGAAAGCCGGGAAGGCGCGATTTCCCATCGCGAAACGGGCGCGTTTTCGGACGCGGTTGATCTGAGCAACATTGCAACGCTGCTGGCCGTTGAGGCGCTTGAAATCGCGGTTGCCCAGCGTGACCGCTCGGCCGAGGCGGTTATGTCGGATGTGCAGGGATCGGTCGAAGGGCGCACACCGGCGGATGCCCGTTGGAGCAGCCGCGATCTGAACGACATTCTGGTGGAGTTCGAACGTGTGCGCACTCTGTCCTCAAGCACGACCCAGATAACCTTTCGTGACCTGAGCAGGCTGCGGCTGAACGCCAATTCCAATGCAACGATCCAACGCATGCGGTCGGACCCTTTGACGGGAGGAGAAGTGACCAAGGTCTCACTGGTGAACGGCGATTTCTATGCCCTGCTCAACCAGCTCTCGGAGAAGACCAGTTTCGAGGTTGAGGTGCCGGGCCTTGAGACAACCACCAACTCAAACGATTTCTGGGTCAAGAACGACCGGACGGGTGCGCGTTTTGTCAATTACGACACACCTGCGCTTGAAATCGTGCGGGGCGCTGAGACCATTGCGCTTGGCGAGAACGAAGGCATTTTGCTTACCTCTGGCGGTTCCGAGCGAACGGATGTGCTGGAGGCGCCGCGCCTCTTGTCGCCGCAGATCGACGCGGTGATCTATACGGAAACGACCCAACTGTCCTGGCAGGAATTAAAAGGCGCGCGGGCTTACTGGCTGGAGGTCGCGACGGACCCCGGCTTCAACGACATGCAGATCTCTGAGTGGGGGGGGGAGGCCACGGAATTCGAGGTCGGCGGACTGCGCCCACGCGCCTATCATTGGCGTGTTGCAGCGCTTGACGCCCTCGGTCTACCGGGTCAGTGGTCGCGCGCCCAGCCGTTCACAGTACGCGTCGATACGACGCCGCCCTTCCTCAGAATTTTGGCACCGGCGCCCAGCCTGCTGACAGATACAGCACAGGTCGAAGTCTTTGCCGCCTCAGAGCCCGACGCGCAGGTTTTTCTGAACGGTGCGCCGGTTTCATTGGGCAGCGACGGTAGTTTTATCGAAATGCTGAACCTTGCGCCCGGCACCAATACGATCGCGCTCGAAGCAGTGGACCTCGCTGGCAACCGGTCTGATCTGACACAAACGATTGTATATCGTCGAGCGGTGGAGGTTGGCATCACTTTCTCACCCAGCATCCCCACCGTCGGGGGGGCGCTGGCCAGCCGCACGGCAGAGCTATCGGTGCAGGCCAGCACCACCGCTGCGTCAGGTGCCCCCGTTGAAGTGCGGACTGCGAGTGGTGATCTGGCCGCTCAAACGGTTGTTGGACCTGCGGGAGAGATCAGCTTTACCTTGCCGGTCGTGGATGCAGAAGGGGCATTTGAAATCAAAGTCTTGTCACCCAATGGCATGGTCGAGGGGCGCATTTCTATGCGCGCTTTGCGTGACCGAACTGCCCCGACAGTCACCCTCGACAGTCCGCTGCCCCGCGCCACGGATATTGACGAGGTCGTACTTTCGGGCACAGCGCCAGACGCGACCAGCGTGACCCTGAATGGGGGTGCCGTGGCGCTGGCAGAGGGCCGTTTCGACATACCGCTGACATTGGTCCCGGGCGATAACGTCTTTGACCTGCGCGCGGTAGATGCCGTGGGCAACGTGACGGCCTTCCGGCTGCAAACCCTTTACGATATTGACCCGCCCGAGATCCTGTCGGCCAAAGTCTCGCGCCCCTCTGGCCGATCTGGCCCAATCCGCATTGAGGCCACAGCCCGTGATGCCAGCGGCATCCGGCAAGCCGCGACTTATGTTGTCGACATTAACGGGGGTGAGCGTGATGGTTTCTTGCGATGCGACAGCCCGCCGAGCAGTGATGTGGCCCTTTGCACAGCTTCGCTACCGCCCGAACCGGGTGCCGCGCAACTTATAGAACTGGTTATCGAAGATTATGCCGGCAATGCCGCATTCAACTGACGACCCGACTGGAGAAACGACATGATCCGCCAAGTGAACACCCTGCTGACTCTTGTCCTGTTAGCCAGCCTTGCGTTGACGCTGCGCGTCGGCGCACAGCAGCAAACGCCCGAAGGGTTGATGTCTGTTTACGGCGTGGCCGCCCCGGCCCGCGAAGGCGACGTCGACCGGAGGGAGCAGATCTTCTTTTCCGTGCCGGAAGGCACGACCAGTCGCCTCTATGTGCGTATTTTTGATCCCGAAACCCAGGGCCGCGATGATTTCACCTACGGCAACGTTTCCGATAGCGAGACGACCTACCGTGTTTTTGGCGGTAAGGGTGCGTTTACCGAGGCCGAGATCCCGACACTGGTAGAGGACGGCACGAGAGGTGGGCAGGATAGCCCTACGTTTCCAGTCACCGGGCCGGGTCGGGCCCTGCTCGAGCGCAGCTGGGGCTCTGACCGGGCCACAAATGGACGTTGGGCCGTTCTGGGGGCTGTGCGCCCGCAACAGGGCGAGGTTGCGGATGGCCGCATCTGGTTCCGTATCGATGTGGAAGGAACCCGCGGCAACGATGGCAACGGATTCCTAGTCGATGTCTCGTGGGCCCGCGACCGGTCGCGCCCACCAGAGGGGCTGCGCATGTTCGCCTACCAGCCTACCATTCGCTGGACAGCGGCTGGCAGTGCAACGCAGCTGCGCTTTGGTCCCAATGCGGGCGGGCCTTATCGGGTACAAAGCTTTGACGCGGCCAACGGTGATTTATTCGTGGTCTCGGACTATCAGGACATTCCCATTCGGGCCTCGGGACAAAACTTTTGGGCTGTAGATACAATCGAGGCATCCGGCACGCTGGCGCTCTCCCTGTCCGAAGGGTTTGAAACCCCCAATGACGTGACAGTTTCCGTCTTTGATGCATCGGGGGCGCCAGTGCCACTGATCATCCCGCCCACCCGCGCGCTGCAGCCAGGGCGCCCGCGCGCTATGGGCACGGCCCGCCCCTTGGCTGACTGCCGCTCGGTTGCCTTCGAGGGAACCTCCAGTGAAGGGCGCCCTCCGCTTGGCTTTGAATGGGATTTTGGAGACGACAACCGCGCCAGTGGCAAAACGATTGCCCACCGCTACGCCGAACCGGGACACTATACAGCCATTTTGCGCGTGCTGGAGCCCGGTGACCGGGCGGGCCGCGGCGCTGAAATGCAGGTGCCTGTCCATGTCCGCAATGCGCCCGTGGCGCACCCCGGAGATCCGATTGTCGTGGCCCCCGGCGCGCCCGTCGCCTTTGACGGCACTGCATCGGAACCCTCAGATGCGCCCATTTCCCGCTATCGCTGGTCCTTTGGTGACGGGGACGTGGCCGAAGGCCAGCAGGCTAAAAAAGTGTTCGAAACGCCCGGCCTTTACCGCGTGATCCTGCGCGTTGAGGATGACAGCGCCCATCCCTGCAATTTTGGCGTTGCAACCCGCGAGGTCCGGGTGAACCACGCCCCGGTCGCCGAGGCAGGCACCGGCCAAAGCGCGGTCATAGGCCAAACGCTCGGCTTTAACGGGGCCGCAAGCTATGACATCGATGGCACCGTCACAGCCCATGCCTGGGACATGGGGGATGGCACAGTGCTGGACGGCGCACGCGTCAGCCACGCCTTCCAGACGCCGGGGAGCTATCAGGTCGCGTTGACAGCGATGGATGATAGCGGCGTATCGAACAACAGCGCTGTGGATATGCTGACGGTTGTAGTGAACGCGCCGCCCGTGCCGCAGATTATCCTGCCGCCGCGCGCTGTTTCAGTCTCGGAACCCGCGATGCTGGACGGCTCGGGGTCGACCGACGCGGACGGGGCGATTTTGTCCTACCTGTGGGACTTTGGTGACGGTGCGCGGGGTGACGGGCAGGTGGTGAACTATGCCTGGACGACGTCCGGGGTCTTTGATGTGACCCTGACCGTCATCGACAATTCAGGCACACAGAGCGCAGAACAGAAGGTCACGCAACAGATTATTGTGGATGCGGCACCCGTGGCCGAGGCCGGACCGGATCAATACGTGACCGCGTCGGTTGTGAAATTCGACGGCACAGGCAGCACGGACAGTGAAGGGGAAATTACGGAATGGATCTGGGACTTTGGCGACGGTGCCACAGGCAGCGGTCCGCGCCCCAGCCATCCCTACGCGCGGCCAGGTGTATATGAGGTGGCCCTCGTGGTGCGCGACGACAGCACCGCCCCTCTCAACCAAGACCGCGACACCATGCGGCTGGTCATCAACGCAGCCCCCATCGCCGACGCGGGGCCTGCGCAGATTGTCGCCTCCGGGGATGAAATTCTGCTGTCCGCTCGCGCCTCGGTCGATCCTGATGGCGCGGTCACCGAGATCACGTGGGACACGCCTATGGGACAGAGAGAGGGCGAACGTGTTTCGCTGCGGCTCGATACCCCTGGCACCTACCGGGTGGGCTTGACTGTGGCCGATAATTTTCGTGGCGGCGCGGCAATGGACGAGGCCGAAACATTTATAACGGTGAACGCCCAACCTGTTGCAGAGGCGGGTGCAGACGTACTGGTTGCACCGGGCAGCGAGGTCACTTTTGACGCGCGTCAAAGCTATGATCCCGACGGCAAGATCGTCAGCGTACTGTGGCAATCCCATGACGGGATCCAAAGTGCAGAACCCGTTGCAACGCGCGTCTACGACACCCCGGGCCTCTATTCAGCGCAGGTGGTGGTTACAGACAATGCGGGCGTGTCCAATTCGGTTGCCTCCGATGACCTGACGATCTCGGTCAATCATGGGCCCGTTGCCGAAGCGGGCCCGGAAATCCGCAGCGACGCCCTGCAGGTCAGTTTTGATGCGGGCGGCTCGTCAGATGCGGATGGCGATGCGCTGATCTATCGGTGGGATATGGGCGACGGGTCCGAACCTGTGATGGGCCAACGGGTCTCGCACACCTACGCGCGCGCAGGGAAGTACCCAGTAACGCTGTTTGTCGATGACGGGACCGGACTTTCGAACGCCACGGCGCGGGACGCAACAGTGGTCATGCTGAACGCCCGGCCAGTGGCCATGGCAGGCGGTAATCGCGAGGCCTGCACAGGCGAGAGCATCTTATTTGACGCGTCAGCATCGGTGGACCCTGACGGCGGTCTGCTGCTCTATGACTGGGATTTTGGCGACGGGTCGACTTCGGATCTGGTCAATCCAACCAAGATTTATGAATCCTCTGGCGCCTACCCTGTGACGCTGCAGGTTCAAAACGGATCGGGCACCCTTTGGGGGCGGGATATTGCACGCATCGCGGCTCTTGTTCGCGAAGGTCCCATCGCTAATGCAGGTCCTGATATGGTCGCCTGCGCCAATCAGTCCGTGCGTTTTGACGGATCGGGCAGCACCGATGCGGACGGTGCTGTAAACGCCTTTCAGTGGACCTTTGGGGACGGCGGGCTCGCCTCGGGCGACCGGCCCGAGCACCGTTTTCAGGCGCCGGGAAACTATGCCGTCACGCTGACCATCCAGGGAGAGGCTATCGCTGCATGTTCGCCGCTGGACACCGATGTGGTCAACGTTCAGGTCATCGCGGCCCCCAGTCAGGAGATCGGATCGTCTGATCGCGCGGCCGCAGGCTTGCCAGCCACCTTTAGCGCCCAGATGGGCGATCTTGCCGGTGCAACGATTGCCGCGCAGGAGTGGCGCTTTTCTGATGGAGGCTCGGCACAGGGAACCAAGGTGCAGCACAGCTTTATGGCCCCGGGTACCTATTTGGTCACGCTGCGGACGCAGCTAGCGGGCGGCGCGGCTGGCTGTGATGTGATCGAGACGGTGCGCAACGTGATCGTGAACGCGGCGCCCACCCCAGCACTGGAGGCCCCGGAGGCGGTATCAGTTGGTGAGGCCGTCGTATTTGACGCTGGCATGTCCACAGATGAGGATGGTGCGCTGACAGGATTTGATTGGGACTTTGGCGATGGAAACAGCGCCGAAGGCGTTTTGGTGGCGCACCGCTTTACAGCGCCGGGCGTCTATGACGTCACCCTTTCAGTGCGCGACGACGCGCGCGTTGGCAACTCCACCCAGCAGTTGGTGCACCGCATTGCCGTGAACTCGGCCCCTGCCGTTGGCCTGGCAGCACCCGGCACCGTGTGTCCCGGCGTATCCATTCCATGGACCGTGGCTGCACATGAGGGCACCGCGGTGCAATGGTCATTCGATGGCAAGAACGCAGGCACCGGAGCAACCGCGTCACATAGCTTTGACGCGCCCGGGGTCTATCCGGTGACTGCCCGCCTTAATGACGGGTCGGGACTTGGCAATGGCATTCGTCAGGAAGAAATCTACGTTCGCGTCAACAGGCAGCCTACGGCCCTTGCGGGACCGGACCGGACCGTCTGTCCCGGAGAGGACGTACGTTTTGACGCAGGCCTGTCCAGCGACCTTGATGGCGCAATTACCGGCTACACCTGGACGTTCTCGGACGGTATCGTCCTTGACGGCGCACAGGTATCCCGAAGCTTTGATCAAACGGGGCCGCAGGATGTCACGCTCACCGTGACGGACGACAGCGGATCTGCCTGTGCCGTTGGGACGGACATGGCACAAATCCTTGTGAACGCGACCCCGCAGGTGGATGCAGGCCCCGACAGGACCGTGTCAGTTGGTGCCGCCCATGATATTGTGCGCTTTGACGCCTCTGCCGCGACGGATGCTGACGGTCACGCATTGCGCACAGCTTGGGATTTTGGGGATGGCGGAACGGGCAACGGTGCGATCACACGCCATCGCTTTACAGTGCCGGGCACCTATACTGTTAGTGTGCGCGCCAGCGATCCCACCGGCCTTGGCTGCGGCATTGGATCTGATGTCGCAACAATCACGGCATTGCCGCGTGAATAATGTCGCGCAGCGAAGCATTCGACGATAGTCTCAGCCACATGTGGTTTCCGCTTCGGCTCAAGTTCTTCCTGTTTGCGACGCTGCTGGCTGTGGCGCCGCTGGCGATTGTTGGCCAGAATCTCACCCAGATGACCCGGGACGAGTTGAAATCGGCGGCGAATGAGGATCTTACGGCCGTTGCCGCACAGCTGCGGACCCAATTTGATAACCAGTTTCAGGGGCGGTGGCTGTCTCCACTGATGGTGATCCGAAACGGCATCGATAGTGAGGAACTAGGCGTGCCGCAAAAAGCGTCTCTCCTGACACTGGGTTTGCAGGAACTACCCGGTGTCGTGGCGCTGCAACTGGCGATTGATGGCTCAAAACTGCCTATCATGGCCACCGATCAGACGTATTCGCAGCGCCTTGAGGCAGCTGGCCTTGACCCTGTCGCAGCCCTTACCACTGCGCCCGAGATGTTGAGCAAGATTGCAGCAACCGGACAATTCGGGCGTCCGTTGATCCGTCAGGACACGACAACGGGGGATTGGCTGGCCACGCTTGCGTTGCCGCTCAAGACCACGATTGCCGGGCGCGGTGTGACCTTGGCGGCCAAGATCGAACTCAGCTCACTGGCCGATTTGGTGCAGCGCCATCCATTTGCCCAACGGGGCGAAATCACGGTGATCGATCAAACGGGGCGCTCCGTGCTGGGAACGGATCAAACGCTGCTGATTGAACGCAGCATTGTGCAGGATGCGCTGCCATTGATCGTAGCCGAGGCGCGCGCGGACACACTGCAGACCTATACGCGCCCTGATGGCACGCTCATGCTGGGGGCCTATACCTTTCCGGACTGGTTCCCATGGGCCATCGTAACAGAGATAAGCGAAGAACGCGCCTACGGCGTCGTAAACGCAATAACGGAGCAGATCCTGATCGTTGGAATCATCGGATTTTTCATTGCGTCGATCGGAGCTTTGGTTTTTGCGCGGCGGCTCACGCGCCCGATCCTCGACATCGGCGAGACCGCCGAGGCAGTTGGCGCGGGCGACCTTAACGCCCGTGTGCGTGACCTGCAGCGCAATGACGAGATTGGCCAACTGGCGCAGCGGTTCAACACCATGATCGGTGAGCTGTCCGAAAGGCTGGAATTGATGAAATTCGTCTCTGCCGGGACGATGTCCGCCATTCAGGAGGCGTCCGGCGGCATGGCGCGGGGCGGCACGCGGCAACGGATTTCTGTGATCTTTACCGATATCAGGGGATATACAGAGTTTTCCGAAGCCCATCCGCCCGAAACCGTGATCGAGGCCCTCAACGCTTATTTCGACGTTCAGGCCCGCATCGTTGTGGCCCGGGGGGGCGACATCGACAAATTCATCGGCGACGCGCTGGTTGCGGTTTGGTTAGACGAGGACATGGAAAAACGCGCTGCCCTTTGCTGTGTCGAGATCGCGGAAGCGATGCAGGGGATGTTGGAGAAATATCCCGAATACAACCTGCACGTTGGCATTGGCATCGCCTCTGGTGAGGCGGTTATGGGCGCAGTGGGGGCCGAGGGGCGCATGGATTTCACGGTCCTTGGCTCGACCGTGAACCGCGCCGCGCGTCTGTGCGCCAAAGCGGACCCGGGCGAAGTTCTGACCGACGAAGCGACCCGAACCGGTGGCGAGCAGACTGGCATTCGTTTCGACGCGCTCGCTCCAATCGAATTGAAGGGCTATGCAGAACCTGTCCCTGCCTATTCGGCCAGACGTTGCTGAGACAACACCTGGCCACGAAAAACCTAAGGCTTCCTCTCGCCTGTACCTAGGTGAGAGGAAGTGTTGCAGTGACCGGCTCAACCCTTACCCTCCCCCCCTGGGAAGGACCCGCGAAAAAGTCTGGCGACAAATGAGGCGAGCGAGATACCAATCTGGCGAGGCGTCGGTGCCAGCCACCCACTCAAGGCCAGCAACAAAAGCCACGCTGGTGGATCTTCGCGCACGTTCAAGATCTCGACCGTCTCGCTGCGCACGCCGGTGCGACCCGTGCTTTGCTCGATGCTGCGTGCCTACGGGCGAATGATGCGCGGAACAGAGAATTCGGTATTGCCAACGGTCTGGGCATTGGTGCGCCCCGCCTGCACATTGGCTGCCACACCTGGCGCCCCGGTGAGAGCACCGCCCACCAATCCGGCGATCGTGGTACAGGAGACCAAAGAGGCGCAGACAAGGAAGAGCGGCAACCAGCGCATCAGCCAAGGCCCTTGAGGCACAGCACGCGCTTGCTATCCGCGCGCCGGTTCTGCAACCCTCAATGCAATGCCACGGCAAAGCCTGCACTACATTCTGTCTGACAAATTTGGTCGCCAGGTACGTTACGACCTGATTCAGAAAAGAATTCTCAAAATCAAAAAGACGATGGGCTTGGAAGAATTCACACTGCACGGCCTACGCTACAGCGCGGCTGGCGAGCTGGCAGAGGCTGGATGCACTGACCATCAAATCGCATCCATCACTGGCCACAAAAGTTTGTCCATGATCCAGAAGTATTCACGCGGGGCGAGTCAGAAAGTGCTCGCCAAACAAGCCCAGGCCCTGCGCGAACAGAACAAAAACAAAACGTGAAAGTGGGAAACTAAGTGGGAAACAATTTTTTGGGAAAATCTTGTAGCGACACTAAGTCACTGATTTTACTGGCAGGGGCACACAGACTCGAACTGTGGGCCTACGGTTTTGGAGACCGGGTCAATATGTTGATATAAAAGAAATATTCCTCCAACAGGGTCAAAAACAGTCCTAAAGAAAACAAATGGTTAGGTCGAATCTGCCAACTGTTCGGGTGACAGGCGGAGCAACCCATTTGCTCTATTGCGAAAGCCTACAAACATGAGCCCCCACAATCTGGAGATCATCCCGCAGTCACTAAAGGCTGTCGGTGATCTACCGGCCTTGCGCAGGGGGATCTAGGCACGCACGTCTGCGATGCCAGAAAACACCCTTTGGAAGGTCGTCGCACCAGAATGCATGATGCGTCAGAAACGGCCATTGGCTGAGCTTCCTGCGCAATACGTCACTGGTTACTCCCTGCAGCCCCCTGTTCCATGGACCTCAATGCGCGCCGTACCTTGGGGCGGACCAGCCGGACAGATCGCTTGCCGCGCCCTTTTCCATAGTCCCGCATATAATACAGCGTGTCGCAGTCCCCCAGTTCCCCATCCCTGAGTTGGCGCATCAGGTAGCGCACCACCGGTGTCTCGATCCCCTGAACGGCCAGCATGATAGCAACGCGCGCGTCCCTGGTGGCCCCGCCCTCAGGTGCGCGCCCGTCAAACAGCCAGGCTTCGGCGTCTTCTTTGCGGCTGTATTTCCAGGCGGCAAAGGCAATGGCTTTGTTGTCGCGGCGCACAAAGATATATTGATTGGCGTCAATCGCCTCGACCAGCATGCCCGTTGACATGCCAAGCTGCATGTCGCGAAACGGCGCTTCTCCGGCCAGCAGACGGATCGCCAGCCCCAGAGCTTCGTTCGGGTCTTTCAGCCGCATCAGGCCAAGGGGCGCTGGGGTTTGCAACGCAGAGATGTCGGACATTTGTGCCTCGCTCGCTATGCCCAGACAAATCTGTGGGCCGCTCACGGGCACGCTATCAGGATAGATGCACACTGCGAAGAGCGCTGATTAAGATCACCCAAGGGAAAACCATTTGGAAAAAAAGGGGAGGCTGTTGTAGCTAGGTAGCGGGCAGCCATAACAGATCCGGCAAAATTTTCGTTCTAGAGTTCGAAATCAACACGTTAAATTGCCGCTAAGTATATGAATTTAAAATAATATACTTGCGGCCAAACAACCCTTCAAGCCTCTGAGGCGGCACATTTTTTTAAGGAAATAGAACCATGGCTTATTATACCGCCAGCAACGGCACAACATCCTACACTGGCACTGCCGATGATGATTATTTCCGCTTTAACACTGAATTCGATGCGCAAAATTTTGATATCGGCACCACCGTTGACGGCGGCGACGGCACTGACAAGGTCATTTTTTCCTTCCGCTCCAGCTATGCGACCACCATCACTGTCGATCTGAGTGCGGGCTTTTCCGTTGACGGCGTGACCTATGTCACCTTCTCCAGTGTTGAGAACGTCGACCTGTTAAACACGCCTTCGACCCAGTCCTATACTATTAACGGCACCAGTGGCGCAAACACCCTGGCCGGAGACAGTGGCAACGACACGATCAACGGGCTTGGCGGTAACGACACCCTGTCGGGCGGCGAAGGCACCAATGTGCTGAATGGAGGCGCGGGCAATGACCGGCTGAACGGCAGCTATTACGCGGCCTCCACCACGATGAATGGCGGCACCGGCGACGACACCTACAGCATTCTTGTTGCGGGCAGCGACACCGTGGTCGAACGTGCGGACGAAGGCACCGATACGGTGGAAACCGCGATCAGCTATACGCTGGGGGCCAATGTCGAAAACCTGACGCTGGCATCGGGCTATAACGAATACGGCCCAGATACCGTGCTGGACATCGACGCCAGCGGCAACAGCCTGGACAACGTGATTATTGGCAACAGCGATGCCAATATCATCACCGCAGGGGCCGGCAATGACACGCTGACCGGCAATGGCGGCGGCGACACCTATGTTTTTGCGTCCGGCGACGGGACCAATGTGATCACCGATTTTGATCATGATCTGGATACACTGGATTTCAGCGCCTTCTCAGCCTCGGATCAGGCGCTGCTGGCCAACCCCGTCAGCAATGGCAGCGGCCAGTCGGTCTATACTGCCGGTGCCTTTTCCGTATCAGTGCCGCAGCTGCCAGTTACGCCTAACACTGCCCCCACAGGGCGTGTAGTGATCACCGGAACGGCTGTGGGCGATGAGATCCTAACAGCGGATACCTCGGCTATTGCCGATGCCGATGGGCTGGGCACGTTCAGGTACACATGGTTGCGCAATGGCGTGGCGCTTGAAGGCGTTGAAGAAACCGGCCTGTCTACCTATCAGTTGATCCCCTCAGATGTTGGCGAAGAAATAAGTGTACGCGTCACCTATACCGACGACGGGGGCACCGAGGAAAGCCTGACCAGCGCTGCGGTTGAGGTCGAACAAAATGTATTTGTGGTCACGACCTTTGATGATGTCGTGGATGACAGCGATGGGGTGACAAGCCTACGCGAAGCGGTAAACCAGGCCAATGCGGTAGGAGACGAGGCGATAGTTGAACTCGGGGCCGGGACCTACAACGTTTTTCGGCCCAGTAGCCTAATTTCCATAAACGGGAATGTCATTATCCGAGGGCAAGGTGCTGAAAACACGACAATTGAAAATGCGATGGCTAACACTAGGGTTTTCAACGTCAATAGAGATGCAGTGCTAGGGCTGGAAGACTTGACGCTCGATGGCGCAAGGAGTTCAGAGCTAATCACGTCCACTGGTGGGAATATTCGGGGCGGCGCCATTCTTGTCGCACACCACGGCACATTGAATATTCAAGATTCACACATTGAAAACCACCAAACGTCGATTCGGGAACACGTCGGGTCCGCGTTGGGACCTGCTGCAAAAGCCGAGTTGGCTGATTATGACTATTATGTCGGCGGTCGTGGAGGGGCCATTTTCAACGATAATGGAGTGGTCAATATCAGCGGATCAGAGTTTTCCGGCAACGCAGCCCATGCCGGCGGCGCAATATTCAATGATTTCGGAGGCCGGTTGAATATCGATACATCAAACTTTTCTGACAATAGTACGTTCAACATCGTTCACATCCATTACGAGGAAATCGCAGGAATTAAGGGAGGAAACCCACCTCAAACTCGCTGGTCTAACAAGGATGGCCTTGGCGTGGATATTTTTTCAATGTCCGCTTATGAATATCATGAGATAAAAACCCCTATGGAAGGCTATCCTGAAGGTGAGGGTTATTATAATTATGAGTACTTTTACACATATCAGGAACCTAACGTTTCAGTGAACGATACGACTACCACTCATACGCTCGGCCAGGCGGATGCGTACATAGCCGGAGACTACCCTGGATTTGACGCACCTGTCCCTATTTTCGAGCGTGAAGACAGGTACACTCGGGAAGGCGAGACTAATCGGAGTGCATTGAGCTCCTCAATGGCCACGCCGGATATTGGACGGCTGCAATCCAACGCCGCACCAGACCGTGCGATTTTGGATGTGGTGCGGCGCACCGACCTGTCGCTGGATGATCTGGGCGACAGCGACAGCGCCTTTGCACTGGTTGATGATGGCATCCTGTCAGAGGGCGGGCGCAAGATCGTGGTGCAACTGGGCGACAGGCGCATTGTCCTGCAGGGTCAGGGCCTGTCGCTTGACGGTGACCCCTATGACATGACCACCGAAGAGCTGCTGACTGCAGCCAGCGGCACCATCACCAAAATCACTCTGCAAAGCGCCAACGGCAATCGCGTCCTCAGCACCATGACAGGTCTTGATCTCGCGTTCGAGGATCTGGTCATTTCGCTGACCGAGATCGACTATGACAACCCGCCGTCCATCGGCGATCTGCTGGGCGTTCGCTTGCGGGTCACCGGCACCGGCAGAAACGACGTTCTGGAAGGCACCGAAGCCAATGACCGCATCGACGGCGAAGGCGGCAATGACAGGCTGTTTGGCAATGGCGGCAAGGACGTGCTGCTGGGCGGTGCGGGGCGCGACACATTGGACGCCGGGACCGGTGGCGGCAAAGACATCCTGGACGGCGGCGCCGGGGCTGACCGGATGGTCGGGCGCGACGGAAAAACCATCTACATCGTTGATAATGAGGGTGATATCGTCAAGGAATACGGCAGCGAAGGCAATGACGAGGTCCGCGCCAGTATCAGCTACAGGCTTGGCAACGACGACGTGACCGGCGTCGACAACATCGAAAACCTCAGACTGCTGGGCCGGGAGGATCTCAACGGCACCGGCAATGATCTGGACAATGTGATCACCGGCAACAAAGGTGACAACCGGCTGAATGGCGGCGATGGCGATGATAAGATCATCGGCGGCAAGGGCGACGACGTGCTGATCGGCGGCCAAGGCCGCGATACCTTTATGTTTAGCAATGGCAGTGGCCAGGACACGATCAGAGACTTTGACGCGACGGACAATCAAGAGCAGATCAATCTAAAGAAAGTCGCCTCAATTACCAGTTTCAACGACCTGAGAAACAATCATATGGAACAACAGGGTGACGATGTTTTGATCGACCTTGGCCGTGGAAACACGATCACGCTGCTGAACGTCGATATCACCGATCTGGGCCCGGGGGATTTCTTGTTCTGACCTGAGGTAGTACAAAGCTGGACTGGGCAACTCCACTATGATTAAGACCATTTAAGTGACGGTTGCGCAGCCTTAGCCTTGGATCGACCGGGGGCCGACCGGGGGACCGGGCAACACATTTGACCGCAATCTGACGGAGCGCCAAAATGATCCTGGACGACAAGCCTTTGGTTCCGGACTTTCCGCAAGCGCCCATAGACATCAGCATATTTCAGGCCATTGGAATTATGGGGGTCTTGAAAGCGCCCAAAGACGTGCCAGGATTGATGGACCACTGTCGCATTGACGACCCGGTGGTGCGGGTCTGGGCACTTTCCTCGATACTATTGTCATCGCAGAGGGTCGAAGGCGAACTGCTTGAGGCCAGTATGCAGGCCGCGCACTACAGCACCTATATCCGCAACCTGTTGGTGCCGCCGTTGTTGAAGGGGCTGCGGTTCGATCTGATCCACCTGATCCAGAATCTGGAAAGCAAAGCCAGTGACGAGACCGGCAAGCTGAACGGGCTTTTGTCGCAGGCGATGATCAGCAATGATTATCAGGCCCAAGTAACGCTGCACGAAAAACTGTACCTGCACACTGGCAACCTGCACCATGTCAGCCAGGCCCGCGTCGTTGCGTCGATGCGGTTGAACTGGAAAAGCGCGTTAGTGCATTTGCTTCGCGGCATCTTTACCCATGTCGAGCCGTTGCAATCCAGCACGATCGGGTTGTTGCGGATGCTCGAAGCCGAAGACGCCCGCGCCGAATTCAAGGTGATTGCCCAGGCTATCTACCCCAACAAGGACATCCTGGAGGCCGTCGTTTATGGCGCGGCGCAATTGCAGTATTGGGACAAGAATTTCGACCGCGCCATCCAAATACTTGAGGATTCTGGCGCTCAGGCCTTGGCAAAACAGCCCATGGCCGCGCGGTTCAACAACCTAATTGCCAACTGCTATGAAAAGATGGGGCGGTTTCAAGAGGCCGCCGAATGGTATCAAAAACAAAACGATGCTTTGAAAAAGGATATGCCCAGGCCGCAGCAGTTCAGCGCGAGAATTGAAGGCAGAGCGCTGTGGAACGTTCCCGAATTGCCGCGCGACGACAAGGACAATTACTTCGTCATGACCGGCTTCACCCGCTCGGGCACCACCCTGTTGGAAAACGTTCTGGCATCACATCCCCAGGTGGTCACCTGCGAGGAAACCCTGTCGTTCAACAGGTCGCTGGACACCGCCTTTCACGTGCACATCGCCGAGGACCCGCAGAAAACGAATATTGGGCTGCGCGCCGAGCTAAACCGCGAATTGTATTATCAGGACCTAACCCGTTTCGTCGACAAACCCAGCCCCAAAGCAATCATCGACAAGACGCCAATGATGGGGGCCAGCATCAAGTATCTAGAAAAGCTGATGCCGCAAAAACGCTACATCTTTTCCATTCGGCACCCTTATGATGTGGTGCTCTCGAACTATAAACAAATCTACAACCAGACGATCGAAATGGTCGCCTTCAATACCATTTACGAATCCTGTGTGCTGTATGATTTCGTAATGCGAACCTGGTTTGATGTTTTCCCCGGCCAGGACGAACGGGTTCACTATGTGGTTTATGACGAGCTGGTAAATGATTTCGACCGCGTCGTTCACGGCGCCCTGGAATTTCTGGACGTTGAATGGTCGAAAGAGGTTAGCGATTTTGCAACAAGCTCGGCGAACCGGGCGGTGCGCACCCCCAGCTATACCAAGGTGCGGCAGGGGCTAGGGATCGGAGTGCAATCGACGCGCAAGAACTACGACTTCCTGTTCGATGACAAATGCCGCGCCCTGCTGGATCCTTGGGTAGAACGGCATGGTTATGACGAGTAACAGGGAGTGGCGACGGCCGCCTTGTCTCCTCTGCGGACCTTGATGCAGATTTCAGAGAATGTCCGTTTCCCGCCCACACTGTAGGAGGGCCTGATCGAGCTAGGCTAGGATCTCGGCCACAGTGGCCAGTTTACCATTAGCGCAACTGCGCCCCTGCGCCTCGGCAACCAGGGCGTTTGACAGTTGCCCCTCAGTTGTCGGCACCGGCCCGGTGTATCCAGCGCAGGGCGTCAACAGATCGGCCGGCACATTTGGCGGCGGCAATCGAGCGGGGTCAGCGCCACGCCCCATACAACCGGGCAGCAGTGACACCAAGCAAAGCAGACAAAGGCGCATCGCGACCTCCCATTCGTTCCAGTTCATTTGAAAGCGCCGCCCAGTGCCGCGCCTCATCCGCAGCGCGGTCCAGGTGCGCGCGATGGATCTGTGCAGTCTCTGCCGCGCGCTGCAGCTCTGCCCGGGCACCCGTCAGGCTCTTTTCAGTTGCGGCAAGATCCGCGCGCAATTGGGTCCGGTCATTCACCACATCGACCAACCACCACACGGCACCCGCCAGTACACCTGCCAATGCCGCAGCAAGGCCAATGGCTGGCAGGTTGCGCAGAACCCAGAGCGGCATCAGGTGACGCCCATCATACAATGCCGGTACTCATCGGCGCGGCGGCGCATCAGACCGCGCACAACACGGCCTCCTGCCTTGTTCCACCACGTCAGGGCCTGACACCCCCCGGCCACGTCACCGGCGTTCAGGCGGCGCGTTGCGGTGCTGCGCCCTGCCCCGCGAATGCCGACGTTATAGGCAAGGCTGGTATAGGCCGCATCCCGCGCGGCAGGCAGGCGCAGCACCTTGGTATCGGCTGAGAAATACCCATGCAGCCCCTCGCGATATTCCAGCACCTCAGACCGCAACAGCGTCTTGCATTGCGCATCTGTCATATGATCGCCAAGGCGCACGCCCTTGGTATGGCCGTAGCAAATCGTCGGCACCCCAACGAGATCCAGATAGGCATCGTTGCGCATTCCTTCCCAGCCCCCAATCAGTGGCAAGGCCAGCGCCAGGAATACCGCGATCGAGGAGCTGCGCAGCTTGCTGTGATCGATCCCCTGATCTTTCAGGCGGCCAATGAGACCATAGGCAACCAGGACCACGCCCGAGATCCACCACAGGCGCGGATCTGTATCACGCCCAAAGAGCCAGAACAGCGCTTCAGGCAGCACCAGGCACAGCAGCCCGAGATAGCCCGCCCACATCGAATGCGAGCGCAGAGCAATCCGGCGCGCGTTTGGAACAAGTTTCATGTGATTTCTCCAATGCAAAAATCCCCGCCAAAGGTAGGGTTGGTTTCAGGTTTGAATTTTGGGGTGGCTTAGTTGCTGGGCACTCGCCCCTTGCGCAGCATTTCGCGCAGCAAGCGATTGTTCTCAGAGAGCTGTGACTTCATTTCCTGCAGGCTGCTCCCAAGGTGCTGAAACGAGGCATCCCGCGCGGCGCTTTTTGTCTCCAACGCCCGCACCCGAGCGGCCAAAGCGTCCCGCCTGTTTCCCTCGATCTCTTGGGACTGGATTGCATCGGTCAAATCGCCCTGCAGCGTCTTGATGCCAGAGGACAGGGTAGCCGTTTGAACCCCAACCCATATGCCAGCGACAACCAGCCCGCTGACCATTGTCCAGGCGAGGCCTTTATTGATCGTGAGCCCGCGATCACTGTTTTCAATCATGGTCATTCTCGCCCCCCCTCAGAACGCCGCGACCAGGGCAGCGGCCCCATCGGGCACGGCAGGCCAATTGCCATCATCAGACAGATCTGCACCGGCCTCGACCAGACCCGGCCAGGTGCCGCGCATCTGCGTTATCCACCCAAGGCCCGCGATATAGGAGGCGCGCTGCGCCTCTGACAGCAGACCGGTGCTAGCCGCCGCCACAAGATTGATCTGGGCCATTTCATCAACCACCGCGAAGATCCGGCGGCGACATTCAGCCTTGCCCTCATCGAGCCGCGCCGCCAGATCAGCCGCCAGCTCAGTCTCGGACTTGGCGCGCTGGCTCCAGCCCAGAACCCACTCGCCTGCGATCAGCAGCGGCACGGCATCCCGTTCTGCCACCGTTCCGACCTGGTGCGCTGGCCGGTCAGCGACCGTGACCGGATAGAGGCCAAAGGTTGCCGCCAGTGCATCAGAAATGGCCTTGGGAAAGCTGGTCTGCGGATGGTCTGCGCGAAGTTTGCGAAGTGAGTACGGGTACTCAAGGGCGTCATTCTGCGCGTTGGTTAATACGTATTGCATCTTAATCTGCCCTTATTGCGAGGAAGACGTACCGGCTGGTTCCGTCGTTAATGTCATCTACCGAGGTGCCAACTGTGAACCCGGTCGGCGTCAGCTCAATTAAGGCTAGCCCCTGGTCTTTATTGTTCGAGTTCGGGATAAGTCTCGCAATCTGGGCACTTTCGGTACGTTGATTGTCCCAAATTTGCCAGTTACCTATTCCGTCAGCCCGCTTGATCATAACGAACTGAGGTCTCCACCCTAGCGTCACTGCGTTACCGGATGAGTTCGTGCCGTCGTAGGCACCGCAGTAGATGCCGTTATCTGGGTCATGCGCAAACAGATAAGCTGCGTAGGTTTGCCCGGCGACGTTATTCAATACGGTTCCCACGGTGAAATCTGTAGTTGTTGGGGCAGTGTCCGCCCACCAACCTGCATGATCAGCAAACGCCGCATCGCCACTGATTCTAGCGTAATCGCCAGCAGAGGCCGCTGCGCCGGTGGCATCCGAAAGATGGTGGTAAACGAAACCTTCAGTATTGCTGTCGAGCCTTTTAACGATCATCATTGCAGGCTCTACGCCTAGCCCATGAGCCACCGTTTTTGGCGACGCACCGTCTGAGGTGTAGGTTGCCACATCTAAGAAGTTTTCAGCAATCTGGAACGACCACGCAACATAATCTTCACCGTTGGTATTCACCTGCGCATCTGCCCCAAGATTGAAGCCGGACTTCGTAAATTCAGTTATAGTGTTTGGGTCCGATGTTTCAGCAGCGGTTGAGTCGGTGCGCCAAACAAGCCCCGCCCCGCGCACGGTATCGGTTATGATGTGAGAGTCGTATTCTACCCGGTTCTTTATCCAAGACATTCCGCCAAGGTCGGAAAAATTGACCCCGGCGTCGATAGCCAATGCGGAGCCGTTGCCGGTATACAGATTAAGCGCAAAAAGTTTAGATGACCCGCCGCTCGCACCACGCATCACGTTTCTAGCTACGGTCACGCCATCGCCTCCCCAGCCACAAAGCCGAACCAGGTGGCCCCGGCATCCGCTGTCAGGAAGGTCAACACGTCTGTTTCGCCACTTGCAGGCGCATCCGGGGCAGATCCTCCAGACCAGACCACCGAGGCAGGCCATGCCAGCGTATGATCCCCGCCCGCTGTCAGGCGCAGTGTAAAGGCGCTTGCAGCCCCTGCCGCAGCCGGATTGGAAAACGTGAAGGCTGTATTGCCTTCGCTCAGCAAGGTGAACACCGTGCCCGCTGCAAGATCGATGTCAGGAGCCACACCGGCCAACGTCACAACTGTTTCTTGCAGGCTTGCCAGCTTGGCCACGCCAGACACCTCGACAGAGGTCAGGCTTGGCGACTTGCCCAGAGTATAAACCGCCCAGTTTGTGGCGTCCTGGCTTGGGTCCAGTAAGACACCGCTGTGATCGGTCTTGGCGCGATAGCTTTGGAAATTGAGCGGCGAATAGAAGGATTGACCGGCGCTGTAATCCCCGCCGCTAACCCATGCGTCAGCCGCAGCTCCGCCCGCTGCTGCCTCGGTTGCGGCAGAGCGCTCCCCAATCCACGCAATGGCCGCTGTGATCTCCACAGCAAAATCTGCAAGCCAGATTAGAAATGCATCCATGCGCTCAGAAAAGAACCCCTCGCGCCGGTTAGGCATCACGGGGGGCAGTGTAATATTTGGATCTGCCATCAGGTCAGGCCCTCCACTTTTAGTCTCAGTTCAGATTCAATCGGGTCGCCGGTATCAACCGACCAGTCAGACAGCTTGCCGTAGACAGTGACGCCGATCTGGTCGCTGTCTTCACCGCCAAACACCACAACCGGCTTGGCCCGGTTTTCTTCCAGGATGATGGCGATGCGCCGCCCCTGTTCCGTGGGCACCCGTCCGCGATAATTCACCACCTTGGAAAATGGCCGCTCCACAATGGTCATGTTGCCCCACTGGTCGCGCTCTGCTGTGGAATAGTCCTCAATGCCAAAGCTGGTGCCAAACAGGGCCTCGCCAATATCGTACTCTCGCCCCAGGACGATCTGGCCGATCTTAGGCACCGCATCGGTCGAGGTCAGCGAGATCTCATAGGTGGCCTGCGCATAGGGTGGGATCTCGTTAAAGACCGCTTCAGAGCGCGTCCGGTGCGGCTCAAAGCAATAGGTGAAGGCGTCAATGATTAGACCGGTATCCACCAGGGAAATGGTCTTGGCATAGACCACCCCGTCATTTGGATCCGTCACCGTCAGGGTGATCTCTGACCCGGCAAGACCGAAACAGCTCACAGCGCTGACCGGCTCTTGTAGCTGGTTCAGCCGATAGACCAGCGCCGCGCCTGCCTCGCCAATGGCCTGATCTGTGATGAACTTATCAAAGGGGCGCCATGGGTTGGTGGCCCCCAGGCGGATCCAGTATTGGTTCAGGGTATCGCCTGCAGGATCTTCGCCCTGGTGCGCTTGAATACACTCATAGCGCCAGTGATCCCGCATCACCTGGTCGCCAATGGCGTAAGTGGTGCCAACCGCCCAGGCAGGATGATCATCCTCTGGAAGGCTGGAATGCAAAAGACTTGCCTCCCCAATTGGGAAGGCAACCGCGAGCCTCAATGTCATGTGATTTATACCTCTTGCCGGGTTGGTGGCTGACCAAACAGCTCACGCCCGCGTTCCAGCTTGGCGAGATCTGCAGTGCTCTTGGCGACTTCAACAAGGCGCTTGGCACTGTCAGTGCGCAGTGCTGCAACCTCGGCCAGCACCTTTTGCAGCACCGCCACAACGCCGCGATTATCCAGCATGGCCTTGCTGTCAGAATTGCTGACCACGCGCGAGGGGCCGGTGTTTTCCAACTCCCAGCCCTTTTCCCCCACAACGCGCCAGCCGCCCAGGTGTTCACCCCCAGAGGCAAAGCCGGGAATGCCGCCCGCCTTGCGGATGTTTTCCCGCAGACGTTCCTGATAGGCCAGCGCCTTTTGTCGGTTTTTGTTTACCGCCGCGATTTGAGCCTGTAGCCCATCTGGCCCATCAAAGGCTGCAGAAAATGCGTCATAGTCGCCATTCTCGCCATACCTGCCCGAGGCCTGATAGTTTATCAGCCCGCTGGAACTTTGCCGCAGAATTGCATCCACCGCACCGTCACCCCCATCAGAGCGCACAAGCTGCACACCCGTGGCGGCTTCAAGATCTTCAATCTTTGCGATCAGGCCAGCGGTTTTGGCAGCACTGTTTGCACCCCAATTGCCGTCGAACTTTTCAGCCTTGGCCTGCAGCGCGGAAACCTTCGCCACATTTTGCGCCGCCGTTTCCGCTTGCTCCCTCTCCGCTGCGATCTCAGCCTGCAGGGCAGACAGGGAACCAGCCAGAGCCTGCATCCCCGTGGTCATGCCCTCGATATGGCCAGACAGCGCATCGATCGGCGCGCCCACGGCATCCTCCATGCTGTCCGCAAAGGCACCGCGCGGGTCAAACTCGAATGAGCCGCCCAGTGTCAGCCGCCCGCTTGTGGCACCGGAGATGGCCTCAAAGAACCCCGCCTGCTCATCGCTCAGGCCAGTGAGATCCACCTTGCCATCCATGATGCGCTCAAAGCGCGTATTGATGCCGCGCAGCGCAATCAGATCATCCTCAGACAGATCTGCCTGCGCGCTGATCTCCACAACCCGCTCTGCATTTGTCACAGCCTCGGCCAGCAGTTCACGCTGGCGATCCGTGAGCTGGTCGCCAAAATGGGCATCGATCGCCAGGGCGCGCACCCCATTGGTGATCGTGTTCAGCAGCAGCTCTTGCGTGGCCTCTGGCAGATCTCCGCTGATCGTCGCATCCATGCCCACCAGTAATTGCCGCTGTGAGGCCAGCAGCGCGCGCACTTCACCCGGCGCAAGATCCCCTGACAGCGCCAGATCCAGCGAGGCCGAATAGCTGCTGGCACCCCCGGCAACAATCGCCCGGATCTCGTCAGATACCCCGGCATCGAGCGCGCTGGCCAGTGCTGCGCCATAGGCATCCACACCGCCCAGAGCCTGGCGCATCGAGCGGCCATTCAGATCAGATCCCAGAACCAGATTAACCGATCGGGTCAGATCGCCATTTTCAGCCAGAACCACCGACAACAGATCAGGATCAAGCCCTGCCGTCGCTGCCAGCTCAACATTGCGCACCAGGTCGGAACTGGCCCCGATCGCCATTTCCAACACGCGATCAGAAACGCCATCGAGATCCGGCACCAGCGAGATCGTGCGGGTATGCTGGCTTGTGGTTTGCAGCGCCAGCCAACGCAGCTCCGGCGTGAGCCCATCGGTGCTGAGAACAAATTCAATTGCCGCCTGCAGCGCATCCCGACTGCCCCGGATCAGTTCTTGCAGCTCTGGCGTGAGGCTGGACAGATCCAGATCATCGATCGACAGCGTGAGGCCATCCCGCAGGAAGTCCAGGCTCAGATCTGATCCTTCAATGGCACCCTGCAGCGAAGCCAGCCGCTGCTCAAAGGCGGCAATGACGTCCTGGTCGATGGTCTCGGCACTCTGCAGGTAGCTGCTCAGCTCCTCCAGAACCCCCAACTGATCCCGCGCAAGGCTTTCCAGAACCGTATCCGCTGCGCCCTCAACATCTGCAAGACCGGCCAGCCGATCCGCTTCAGCCCCCACTTGTGCTGCGATCCGTTGCGCATCCACCAGAGATCCCGCCTGCGAGGTGGCCAGCGTCAGATAGCGACTGGCAACACCGCCAAAAGCCTTGGCCGCATCAACATCGCCCTCGCGCGCAGCCGCACTCAGCCGGTCCATTTCTGCCCGTGCTGCAGCAACCTGGGCACCGGCCCCCAGCAAAGAGGTTGAGCCATAGCTGAGATCCTTTTGCAGATCCCGCAGGCTGGTGCCCGCCGTATACCAATCCTGCGCAGCTCGCGCCGCGTCTGTGGCCGTGTCGCGCGCCTGTGCCATCAGGCTGGCCACCTCGCCATTCACCCCAGCCACGCTTGCTGTCACCGCTGCACTCAGGCCCTGCAGTGCTGGCAGCGCCTCATTCATGGCACCACTCATCTGGATCAGTTCTGCATAAAGCGCGCGGCCCGCCTCAGAGCTGAGATCGATCGCCTCAACCATAGCGCGGAACCCTTCGCGGCTCTCAGGCATGACAAGATTTAGTTCTGCAAACCGCTCAGACAGACCGCGCAGGGTGGCCTCCTGCCGCTCTGCATCGCTGTAGAAGGCGTTCCAATAGGTCAGCACCGAAGTGCTGAAGGCTTCAATGCTGCCGAACTGATCGATCAGGTGCGAGGCTGCATCACCGCCCAAGATAGACGCTGCAAAGGCAGAGTGCCCCAGCAGATCAAAGGCCTCGTTTGCTGTCTCCAGGCCAGTGGCAAGCCGGGTCAGCGTATCCGTGGCAGTCTCCCCGGCGCGGGCAACCTCTTGCTCGCCAAGGATCAGCTCTGCCATTGCGCTGGACGTCAGTTCCAACTGCTCTGCAAGTGCTGCCTGAATTTCTTCCTGGCTCTTGCCATTGGTCCAAAGCTGGAAATCAGCGCCCACGAATGTATCGATGGCATCCGAACTGAGGTTCAGCACATCGGCCATATCGTGCAGGCCAGCAGTAATGCCCGTCATGCTTTGATCCAGCGCCAGCTCAAACTCAGCTTCCAGCGGTTTCAGATCCGTGCGGTTGGAGCGCAGGAACCCGCCTTTGTAAAAGTCGAATTGCGCCCCCTCAAAGCCCTCGGCACCAAAGTTACCCCGGATACCGGACCCGGCATATTTGCGGCTCAGACCTTTGGCCAGCAGCGCAATGCCCGCGATGGCAACGCCCAGACCAGGCAGTGCCGCACCAATGGCACCGAGGCCACTTGATGTCCCAGAGATCAACCCGCTAAGATTGGCAAAGCTGGATCCCAGACCACCCCCAGAGAATACCCCGGCCAGACCGGTGCCAATACCAGAGGCGATGCCACCGCCGCCCGCCAGATTAAGCGCAGTGCCAAGCAGCCCGAGGCCACCGCCGCCGCCGCCGCTGCCAGCCAAAGCCGCCCCTGCAGAGCCGCCACCGCCAAGCAATTGATCCAGCCCAAGTGCTCCCG
Organism: Phaeobacter sp. SH40; assembly: GCA_965641885.1. GTDB lineage: Bacteria > Pseudomonadota > Alphaproteobacteria > Rhodobacterales > Rhodobacteraceae > Pseudophaeobacter. The sequence goes on from OZ282574.1 coordinate 3,967,989, forward strand.
TGACCGAGGCCACCACCGGCAGCACGATCTTGGAATGGGCAAACTGATAGGCAATATCGCGCAGCATACCCTGCACCGTGTCCGTGAGACTGCCGCCCTCAAAGGCCACGCGCGTGATCTGTTCAGACCAGCGCGCCTGCTGATCTTTGACCCGTTCCAGTGCCGCCTCTACGCGGTCCAGCTCGACCACCTCATTGGCCAGACCTTCGATCTGCGCTTTGCTGAGACCAAGCCCCTCTTTACCCAGCTTTTGCTGCACAGAGCGCACCGCTTCCAGCTTTTTGCGCTGATCATCCGTAAGGCCCAGCAGCGACCGGCGCGCGGCAATCTCTTTGGTCAATTGCGCCAGCGCGCTTTTGGCTGCAGCGCCACCGGCAGATTTGACCTTGTTCAGCGCAGCGAGGCGCTTTTGATATTCCGCATTCAGGGTCTGCTCTTGCTCATAAAGCTGGACCTGCTGATTGATGCCCTCCTCGACAACCCGGCGCTGCCCATCTGCCATTCCCGACAGAGCGGGCAGGCTGGCCTCAAGCTGGGCACGGTACTTGGCGGCATTGGCGGTCATTTCACTACCGCCCCCGGCAAGGGCTGCAATGCCAGCCTTGATCCCGGCAATGTTTGCTGTGGCCCCAGCCAATGCCCCAGGCAGTGCAGTCAAATAGCCCTTGATGGCTGCGGCCTGCCCTGCAGCCACGCCAAGCCCCTGGGCGAGCTGGCCCGCCGCAACAGTGCCGCGATCGGTCAGCGCGACATTCTCCGAAGTAATCCCGTTCAGCTCATTCCAGCGGCGCTGCAGCTCTGCAATATTGGCCTCGATCTGCTTTCGGTTTGCCGCCTCTTCCTCGGTCAGCACATTGCCAGCCTGAACAAGTTTGAGCATTTCGGCCTGTTTCAGAAGCAGCCGCACAACATTGCGCTCCGCAGCCTCATAGCCCGCCGCCATGAGTGCCGGCATTTCAACCAGGTCTTTATCACTGGGCTTGGCCAGCTCATCCAATCCGGCCTTTGCGGCCTGCAGATCGACCAGCAGATCACCGTATCCCAGTGCCGCCAAAACCGCTTCGCGCCGCTCCGCTTGAAGCTGCTCGATCACAGCGCGGCGCGCGTCCGCCTCTGCCATTTTGGCCTCGATCACAGCCAGCGTAACCGGCCCGCCCTTGCGCAGGGCATCTGCCAGCCGCACGGTTGCCGAGATCTGATCGCCCATCGCAATGGTCACGTTATCCATCGCGATCTCATGCGCTTCAGCAAAGGCCTTGGCATCAGAGCTGCCCCCGGCAAGGGCCGTGCTGGCGACAGCCAGAGCAGTGAAGCCCGCGACCACCAGGCCAACCGGTGACGCCAGCGCCACCATTGCACCGACCAGCGGCGCTGACAGCTTCAGAACCAGGCCCAGCCCAATGGCCACCGGCCCCAGGGTCGTGGTCAGGGCGGCACCTTTGGCGATCAGGGCTTTGGCTCCGTCAGACAGATTATTGAACCACTCAGCCGCATCCGCCGCTTTGTCGCTCAGATCCTCCAGAAAAGGTGCCAGCGCGACCGTCAACTGATTGGCGACACCGCGCCCCACAAGCCCCATGCGCGAGATCGCATCATTGGTGCGCTCGATCTGATCCGCATCCACCTCAGAGACAGCAACGCCAAAGCGCGTCACGTCTGCAGAGGCCACGCGTAGCGCGCTGCTATCGATCCGGGTAAAGATCAAACCGGCCCGACTGCCAAACAGCTCCGAGGCCACCGCCCCGCGCTCTGCCACCGGCACATATTGCGCAATGGCGCTCTGGATCTTGGCCATCCGCTCATCCAGCGGCAGACGCGACAGCTCTAATGCACTCAGGTGCAGCCGCTCCAGCGCCTTGACGGCAGGCCCTGTGCCGCCCGCCGCCTGGCTCAGACGCTTGGTGAGCTGGATGGTTGCCTGCTCGACCTCCCCGATTGAGACGCCAGACAGATCCGCCGCCCGCTGCAGCACCTGCATCGATTGCACAGAAGTGCCCAGAGATTGCGCCATTTTGGCCTGCGCATCCACAATCTGCAGACTGGATTTGACTGCGATCACTGCAGCGCCTGCCATCGGCAAGGTCAGACCCAGCGCCATTTTGCGGCCAGCTTTTTCAACCGCAGACCCCATCCGCACCATGCGGCGTTCCACGTTGCCCATAGCCGCAATGCCGCGCTTGGCACCGCTTTCAAAGGCAGCAGATTCCAGAGACAGCAGCCCCCGCAGCGAGCCAATAATAGCGCTCATATTCTCACCTATTTGGATTGGAAGGATTGGTTCAGAAGGAACTGGTGCAGCCGCGCGTGATCGGCTTTTTTCTCACCAGATCCACGCTTCTGTTCAGCCTTGGCTTTGGTGAAGTCCGGCATTTTGTTTGGACTGTGGTAGGCAAATTTTGCCAGCACTGCCCGCTCCTGGTTAAGCACCCGTTGCGCCTTGAACTCTTCGTTTTTGGCTTTGATCTTACCGGATGTAATCAGGTGATATTCCCGCAAGGAGACGTCCCAGAAATCAACGTGGTGCAGGTCAAACCCGCACCACGTCTCTAACAGGGCTTGCCAGTCTAGGGGCTTGCGGGGGTCTCTGCCTTTCCCGCACTGGCTTCGCCAGCCTCTTCACTGGCCTCGCCTTCATCGCCCCCCTGCAGCGCAGGAAAAGCACAGCCAACCGCCTCAGACACCAACGGCATCAGTTCACGATAGCCGCCCGCCGCATCGATCAGCTCATAGGCCGCATCAAGCTCGATGCCTTTGCCATCGTCCAGGCCAGCGGCCAGGACAGAGGCCACCAATGTGACGCCGCCTGCCCCGGTCAAGATCTGCTCCAGCAGCTCATTGAAGGGCTTGCCGCCATGCTCCGCTTCCAGGCGCACCAGGGCGCGTGTGGACAATTTCAGTTTCAGGGTTTTCTTGCCCACCTTATGGGTCGCTGAACTGATCATGCTTTGGGCGTCCCAGGAGTGAAGGTCACAGCGCCGCTGGACTTCAGTTTCAGGGCAAAGACAAAATCGCCATCAACGTCTTGCTCGCCGCCATTCGACACTTGGACGATCGCGCCATATTCAAACGCATCACCGGTCGTTTGGGTTGCAGCATTGATCGGGAACGTGGCGCGAAACATGGGCGGCGCTTCATCCGGCAGAGCTTCCATCGCCTTGGCGGCAACAAAAGCCTCTGTCGTATAGAAGCAATTGATCGTGGTATCTGACGCATCGATCATGCCGCGCCCATAGCGCTTGCGCCGATCCGTGACAGACAAGGTGGTGCGATCACGCCATTCCGCCTCATCTTCTGGAATGACAACATTCTTGGCCTCCAAAACCTCGGCCCAGGTGGTGCCTTCGTCCAGAGAACACTCCAGCTTAATTTGGTCGACACCGACTTTCATTCCGGTCATCAGACATTCCTTTCAGTTATTTTCAGATTGCCGGTTTCCCGGCCGTGGGTCAGGCGCGGTACCGCACCGTAAAATCCAGCATTTGCAGCGGGATTACATCGCCGCCGGACTCGGATGATCCGTCCCGGCGCGATAGTTCTTTGCAGCGGATCACAGACCCGCCACGATAATCTGTCAGTAAGCGCGAGATCTGCGGCGCAAGCCGGATCAGAGCGCCAGAGGTCTCGGCATAAAGATTGACCTGTACCCGTGCGGTCTCGTTCTGGGAGCGGCCTGTAAGGGTGTAGCCCGTGCCGTTGCTGATCCGCTGCAGGCTGATCCGGGGAAAGCCAACGTCCTTTTTGAAGCTGCCCCAGACAACGGGATGGCCGAGGCCTTCCAGCAATATGCGCAGCTCGCTTTCCATGCTCATTTGCCCGCCCTCGCTGCTTTGCGCTTTGCGCGCTCTAAGGTTTTTTCAATCTCTTTCCAGGTCTCGCGCCGCAGGGTCGCCAGCATCAATTCCGTGCTGGCATCCCAGGCAGGCCGCAGGAAAGGCTGCGCGGGCATTGCCCCCACCGCCTTGCCGCTTTTGGCGTGGAAACGTGGTGCTGTGCCGAATTCAAAAAGATGGGCATGGGGCGAATGACTGCCATCTTCCTGCACCGGCCCGACATACATCACCAGCTTGCTGCGGCCCCGATCGCGGCGCGCACCCCTCGCCTGCCGCTGGCTTAGCTTGCTGGTCACAGCCACTTTGAATTTGCCACCCGACAGGCTTTCAGCCAGTTGCGCCACCGGCTGCAGCGTTTTCTTCATCGCGCGCCGCCCTACGCCCTTGGCTGTGCCGCGCGCCAGATCCGCCAGGGCGCGCTCGATATCGCCCGCCCCCTCGATCTTCAGTTTCACAGACATATCAAGCCACCGGCTTTCTGATCTTCCAGGCTGAGAACTCCAACCCGCGCCGCCGGCCAACTTCTTTCGCGCCAGTGATCTGCCAATCCGCCCCGTCAAAGCGCAATCGACTGCGCCCATCGATCCCTGCCAGCGCCCTGGTCCAGCGCGTCACAAATCGCGCCTCTGCCTTTTGCTCAACAGCCGCCGCCCGCATGCGCTCAACATCAGAAACCGGCGTAAAGCTGGCCCAGGTAGAAACCCCTTCCTCCCAACCCGTGGCCAGCGCCTCGCCAGAATCCGGGTCTTTTTCCTCAACCGCTGCCAGAAAGGTGATTTTACGATCGAACCGCAGCCCCATCATTCCACCTCGCAGGGTCTGCGATACCGCGCCTGTTTCAGCAGCCGATGCACCCCAAAGGACATGCGCGGCACGTCCTCGCCATCGAGCGAGATCCCGGCTTCAAACCATTCCTTTGCCAGCAGAATGACCGCCTGGCGCAGCCGTGCTTTGGTCTGCACATCGGCACCGCCAACGCGCGCCTGCACCCGCAGCAGATCCCCAGAGGCAGAGCGCCCCGCCCAGGCATCGCTCAGAACAAGCTGCGGCTCATCATGGGCCTGCTGCACCCATGCCCCATCAAGCGGCTGATCGATCCAACCGCCCTCGCCATCATGCAGCGCCAACGCGACCAGCTCCTGCACTGGCAGCATCGGGAACCACCACCGCCGCCAGCCGCCCCGCGTGACAACGAACTCGACCAGACGCGGGGTAAGCGGGCAACCTGTGGCCGTGGCAACTGCGGCCTCTGCCGATTCCAGCGCCAACAGCAGCGCCGCCTCTTCTTCAGGATCATCCACCAGAAAATGGATCGACTTTTTGAAGTCCTCCAGAGCGACACCTGGCGCAATGGGATCAGTCTCAATTACCCGCATATCCCGCGCCCCTTAGCTTTTTGCGCCCTGCCTTGGCGGCGCACCAGGCGCTTTGCCTTTGGCCTCGGTAACGTCCTCAACCGAGTCCGCTGGCTGGCTTTCAACTTTAGCCGCGGGCTCAGTTTCAGCTCCCGAATTAGGGTCGGCCTCGATCGCCTTTTCACGCTTAGCGATGGTCAGCTCACGCGCTGTCAGCTCACGCGCCCGCTCGTCTTGGAATGCTGCAGCAGTGATCAGGGCACCTTCGCGCCGCTCAATTTCCGCCAACTGCTCGGCCAGATTTTGGCCTGCCAGGACCAGCTCCTGCCGCTCCTGACCCAACTGGTCACCGGATTTGGCAACCTGTTCGCCAATCATGCGCTGCAAATCGCCCTGATTAAGCCCCCATTTGATGCCAGAGGCCCCCTCGGCACCATCTTCTTTTGCAGGTCCAACAACCTGCGCCACCGGGTTTTTCCCAGCGCAGAGCTGCTCTGCCTTTGCCGCCTCAAATGCTGCGGTTTCGCCTTTGTTATACCGGGAATACCCGGAGCGGAATTTCACCAGAACTTTTGCCATTTCAGGCCTCCAAACTTCAGAAATTGAAAAGGGCGACCGCTAGGCCGCCCCCGTTGTTGTCAGATCGCGCAGGCCTCAGAGACCCCAGCCGGTGCCGGTCAGCACCGAAATTGCCTCATCATGTGCAGGGGCAAGGTCATGGCGCGACACTGCCCGCATCAAGGTCAGATCCCGCTGGAAAGCCGAAATGGTATTGCCGCCGGTATCCACAAAAGAGGCCTCGGTAGAGGACGCAATGCGGATCTCCTGATCATCGCCAATCATAATCTCGGCAAAATCGGCAAAGGTGATCTCGGTATCATTGCCTGCGCCCAGATTGTTCGGCACCTGCGAGGTGGTCTCGATCGGGTAGCCGTGCAGCATGTTGCTGGCATCGATCGAAGGATAGATCTTGGCACCGCTTGACGGGTCGCGAAGGCTGGCGAGGAAATGCTTTGTGGCCCCGCGCATGATCCAACCGGGCTGCTGCATGGCAATATTTGCGTCTTCCACCACGCTCACCATCCAGCGCAGATTTGCCTCAACCACGGCAGCGGTATTGGCCAGGCCGGTTTTCAGGTTGTCAGCCAGACACCAGTTGCGCAGGCCTTTGGGAGTTTCGCCCGCACCATCGCCCCGGATAAAGGCCAGATCCTCGCGCAAGGCCATGTAGTCCAGCAGCAGATCCCGCACCGTGGCACCAATGCTGGCGCTGGAATGAGACAGCAGCGCATTGCCGATCGGCACCAGAGCGGTCAGGGTTTTGAAGTCCTGATCTACTTTGTCAAAGCTGGGTTCACTTTCGACAATGGGGGCATTTTCGCCAATGTATCCCGCCGTAGGGGCCGAGGCGACACGCCCCATGCGCAGCTTGCCCGCTGGCATATCATGCACCCGCGCGCCAAGCTTGCGCACAACCACTTTTGGAGTGAGCAGACTGATCAGCACATTGCTTTGAGCGCGCGGGATCAGCAACCCGCCTGCCCCATCACTGGCCCCCGACAAGGTGGCCGCGATGCCGCTGTGGCCTGCGCTTTCCAGGAAGGTGACAGCGCGGTCTTTGTCGCCCTTGGAATTGGCCAGAGCCGCAACCATCAAGCCGGTATCGGCCCCCTTATCATCGGCCTTGGCCACCTGACCGGGCAAGCGACCGCCACCAGATCCGGTGCCGCCCTGGTTCAACTCAGAGCCAGCAGTTTCGGCCTTGGCGGCTTCGACCTCTTCAGCCCGTGCCACGCGGACCTTCAGGCCTTCAAATTCGGCTTTCGCCGCATCAAATTCAGCCGATGCAGCCTCGATCGCGCTGGCCTCGGCAGTGCCACTGGCAGTGCTACTGGCTTCCAGATCGTCCAGCGCCTGCGCCGTGGTGCCCATCGTTTCAGCCGCTGCCTTCAGCATGCGGCGCAGATCGTTAATGTCCATGTTTGTCTTCCTTCTCAGTCATGGAAGGCTGCAGATGCGCAGCCCAATTGGCCCCGCCGCAAATGCGCGAGGTGAACACAGGCAAATTTCGCCAGTGATGATTTGTGATTTTTAAAGTGAGGCCTACGCCTGGGCGGCTGCAGCCTGTGCTTTGGCTGCCGCCGCCTGGGCCATCGCGGCGCGGGCTTTGTTGGGGCGCGGCTTGGGCGCGTAGAGCCCGCCGATCCGCCCCATAAATTCCGGCACGGTCTCGACCGTATCCGCCAGCCCCCGCTGCAGCGCGTCCTGCCCCCAGAACACATCGCCACCGTCAGCGCCGTTTTCCGTGCGGCTCATCCGCCCCGGAACCTCCGCAGGCGCAATGCCGCGCCCGGTGGCCACATCGCCCAGAAACTCGGCTTCCATTTCATCCAGACGAACCTGCGCCAGGTGCTTGCCCTCAGCCAAAGACAGATCAGGCCGCTTGGCCCCGGCATGGGCCGAGGTCTGAATAAACACCTGATCACCACTGCCACCGGGCTGCATCGGCTGCGCTCCTGTGATCATGGTGCCGACAGAGCCAACCCAGGAACCCGGCGTCACTGCCAGATCACTGCACTGGCTGGCCAGCCAATAGCCCGCAGACGCGGCCAGCGGATGCACCAAACCATGCACCGGCTTGGCCTGCGCTGCCACCCGCACCGCCTGCACCGCCGCCTGAATGCCCATGACAGAGCCGCCGGGGGTATCAAACAACAGCACCGAGGCCTGCACCTCATCGCTGGCCGTGACCGCTGCCATGGTTTCCGCAAGCCCGTGATAGGTGGCCCAGCCAAGATACTTTTCCAGCATGGCCGAGTTTGGCGTCAGAACACCGCGCACCGGCACGAAGGCCACGCCGCGATGCACTGCAAACCGCTGGCCCCGCTCAAATTGGATTGCCTCGCCCGCCAGGGCCGAGATCTCGACCGGTGCCACCGCGTTTTCTTTTGGCAGATCCAGCGCCAGCATCGGCAAGCCATGCTCTGAGATCGCCAGCGGTGCCGCACCAATCAGCGCGGCAATTGTTGTCCGTGTCATTCGTCTTTCCCTTTCGGCTTTGGCGCGTCTTTGCGGGTCATGTTTGGCGCGGGGTTCATTTCATCGCCGCCAGGCAAGGGCGGCAGTCCAACCTTTTTGCGCCCCTCATTCGGGCTATAGATCGGCCCGCCAACCGCCTTGGTCACCGCCTCGATCTGGTCTTTGATCGTGGGTTGCAGCAGCGCCCCAAAATCATGGCGCAGGAACATGCCGCGCTCACGCTCGCCGCGCGTCAGCACCGACATGGCCAGCGTTTCCTCTGCCAGTCCAGACCAGTGCAGCAGGCAGTCGGTCAGATAGTCGATCGCCTGTTGTTCGCCGTTTGCCTTCACGCCGTTTTCCAGCATCTGCAACTTGCTGGGCGGCATGCGGTAGATCGTGGCCAATTGTTCGCGATCGAATTTGCGACTGGCCAAAAGCTCCTGATCCGCCGCTGTCAGATCCAGACTTTTTATATCATCATCCGGCCCCAAAACTGGAATGCCATCCGAGTGCGGATTGGTCAGATGCTCTTTCAAGCGCCGCGCGTTGCGTGTCCGCGCATCATCATCCTCATAGTTATCGCCCAGCTTCAAAAAGGCCTTGGCATGCGCGCCAGAGACCGATCGCACCGCCGCCTCTTGACCTGCAAAAGCCAATCCGACGCTCTCAGAGGCGACCTGCAGGGGAGACCGGCCCGTCCAGCCATCCAATGCCAGATAGCGCAGATGCACCATCGACCGGCTGGCCGCGCGCCGCTGATCCCCTGCCCCATCGGTGAAGTCATAGAACCGCGACCGGCCAGCGCGCAGCATGGTGCAGGCGTCCTGGTCAATCGTCTCGATCAGCTCCAGCTCGCCGCCGCCATCGCGCGGCCCATAGGCATAGGCATTGCCCCGCAGTGCCCAGGCATAGATCAGGGCAAAGCGCATCACCTTTGCCGGCACTCCGTCAGAGGCCTCGACATTCAGCAGATATGCCGCCGGATGATCCCGCACACGCACCTCTTGCCCGTCACCCTTGCGCTGCCAAAGCTTCAGCGGCACCTTGGCCAGATCCCCGGCTATATTGTTGCAGCAGGAAAACACAGTCGCATGTTGTTCGCCCCGTTGCGGCGTGACGCGCGGCAAATTCTTGGCAAGCCGCGCGCCAGAGCTGCCCCAGCCAATGTCATTCAACCAAGGCTCTGGCGTCATGGTGCCCGAGGTCGCGGCCTCGGCAGACATGACAGGCGGCTCGACCCGCTGCGCAACAGTCTCATCTGAACCGCGCGCAATATCCCATCCTAAGATCCTCATACCACCTCGACTTCCCTTGCCTTGCGTTTCTGTTCGCCCGCCTCGGCGCGCCCCAGCGCCATGATCGCGGCCACCGCCGCATCGATCCGGCCCGATGATTTCTTTTTGTTTGGCTTCACGTTTTCCGAGGCGTCCTCATCGCGGTGAACATTGCCAACCTGCCAGGCCAGCATTGGATTGCCGCCGTGGCGGATCTTGTTTTCCATGACCTTCTCTTCAAACCGCTTCATTGGGTTTGACATCGACTGATAGCCCTGCCGGTGTTCCACCATCGGGAACCGGCGCTTGTCCAATTTGTCCGCCAGATACTTCATGCCCCAGGGATCATAGGCCACCTCTTGCAGATCAAAGTTCTGCCGTATCCACTCCAGCCGCGTGGCCAGCTCGTCCTCATCGATCGTGCCGCCCTTGTGGATCTCCAGCCAGCCCTCATCACGCCAACCGACATACTCGCGCTTTTCCGACTGCGCCCGCTGGATAAAGCCTTTCGGCCCCTCTGGCAGGAAGGTGAAAGCCACCAGGTAGATCAGCCCATCCACCGGCACCGCGATCACGATCGCCGTGGTATCGATCTTGTTTGACAGATCCAGCCCCACCCAGGCCTTGCGGCCATAGAGCTTGCGAATATCGAAGGGCGCGCAGGCCGTGCCTTTGTCCCAAATATCGCGATCAATCCAGGTCTCTGCGCCCTCGGTCCAGAGGTTCAGGTGGAACCTTTTGAAATTGGGCATGCGCCCCGCGATCGCCAGCGCCTTTTTCAGCGTGGACTGCATCGCATCGATCTTTTTGCTGACCCCAAGATTAGGATTGCCCATCGCCCAGAACTGCGGATCAGCCGGGTCGCAATCCGCTGGCGGCTCGGCAATGAAGCCAAAAAAGGAATCGTCTTTGACTGCATCGCGCAAAACGCTTTCGCCGTAGTCGCGCAGCTCGCCGCACAAAGACGCACGATCCTGTCCGGCTGTGGTGATCACCCAATCGATCGGTTGCGCGCGGGCAATCATGCTTTCAACAATCGTGTCTGCCAGTTCGCGATCGGTCCAGCGGTGCATTTCGTCCCGCGCCAGAAAGCTGGGATTGATCCCATCCGAAGAATCTCCGTCACGGCTCAGGCAGGCAATCAACCCGTCTGTTTTGGCGGTCTCGATCGCGCCGCGTGACACATCCATGAATTGCTTCAAAAGCGGTGATCGCTTGATCATCCGTTTCATTTCTTTGAACAGCAGCCCCGCCTGGTTCTTTGTGGTGGCAGCGCAATATCCCTGCGGCGCGGCCTCGCCATCAAACAACTGCGTGAACAGCATCGGCACCGCCGTGTCCGTGGTCTTGCCGTTTTTCTTGCCAACCTGGTGATAGGTGGACTGGAACCGGCGCAGGCCGGTTTCCGATCGCTTCCAGCCAAAGACAGACCCATGCCGGAACTCTTGCCAGGGTTCCAGCTTCAACGGCTGGCCCGCCATCGGGCCGGTTGTGTGTTGCAGCATGCTGGCCCAGTTGATGATCCGGCTGGCCGCTTGGCAGTCAAAGAACAAGCCGCGATCTGCGCCGGTTTCCAGATCCATCAGATGGCGCTCGCAAGCCATCCGCACCAGATCACCAGCGACGATATCACCCTCAAGAACCCCCAGCGCATAGCGGCTGACAGGGTGGTCAATTGGTTCCATTGAGCTGCGCCATAACCTGATCGAACAGATCCCCCTGGCCCCCATCACCCAAGCGCGCCGCATCAACCGGGCTCAGACCGAACAAGGCCGCGTCCCGCCGCATCGCCGTCATGGCCGTTTCCTGCAGTGTCAGCGCAGGGTGCTTGCGTTTCTGGTTGCCGTTGCGCCCCTCGCCAGTGTCATAGAACTGGCCTTCCATCGCCACGGTATTGGTCGAGGTGATAAAGTTTGACACCGCCGCGCAGTAGCTGGCGAACTGGTATTTGTAGAGCAATTCCATCCGCTCCTTCTTCACCAGTTCCGGCACCAGCTCGTCCCAAACATCACGCGCCAGATCATCCAGGAAGTCTGGCGCAGTTGGGATCTCCTTTTGAATATCCCCTTTCATCGGGATGACATTTTGTAGATCCGGCTTGCGTCCTTTCATCTCTCATCCCTCCTTTCAAAGTGGGTTTTTTTCTCCAATTTCCCGATCGCGTAAGAAAAGGTTATCCGGCCGGTTTAGGCTAAGTGGCGTCAGTTTTGAGATGCCCCCCCTATTGGTGGAACACCTCGCGAGCAGTCTTTCGGCTGTGGCAGCGATGGCAGAGGCTCTGCCAATTCGACCGATCCCAGAACAATTGCCTGTCACCCTTGTGCGGCGTGATGTGATCCACGTCCGTGGCCTCCACAACAACGCCCAACTCATCGCAATCTCGACAGACTGGATGGGCGCGCAAGTGAACCAAGCGCGCCGCCTTCCATTTAGGATCTGCATAGAGCCGCCGAGCTGTGATCGCTGCCGCCGAGGTCTGCGCCTTTTTCCGCCGCGCCTTCAGCTTGGCCTTGCGCGCCGCCTCGTGTTCCTCGCAATGCGACAGCCCAGGCAATGCGATATCCTCGCAGCCTGCAGCCACGCAGATCTTGGATTGCGCCACCGGATAACCCCAACAATGTTTGAAAGCCTACAACGCAAAAACGCCCGCCGGTTTCCCGTGGGCGCATGTGTTGATGATGCAAATCTACTCGCATGCCGATGAGGTAAGCGTCAAGAACAGATTGGGCGGACAACAGACCTTCGCTGCGCTTCCCACCAACGGCAGAAATGCGCAGATTGTGTTGAAAAACTCGAGAAATTCACGCCTCCATTTTCAAGTCAAAACCCGCTCATTGGAAAATGATGACCGTGTTCGCACTGAGAGGGCTGTCAGAGCCGAATAAATAGCCAATTCATTGATTTGGCCGCCCCTAGTCAAGGTTTTCCACTGGCAGTTCAAAACGAAGTTTGTCAGCGCTTTTGACTGAAAACAGAGATTTTCAACACAATCCGCAGGTTGCGGGTTTTGCAAAGTCGAGCAGATGGATCACACTTGCTACTCGGACTGGCTTTATAATTCTGCAGTCTCAGCCCGTATTGCCGCCGATCGCTGCGTGAGCGAAGTCAGAAACCGCAGAAGTTTTAACTCTGGGGACGAAACCGCCGCTCCTGTCGCTGAGTTCAAAGACGACAGGAAGCACTTAGTTGCCCTTTATCTTTACCGCAGCATCTGTGTTGGCCTGCAGCCAAGACTACAGTGAGATGAAAGATATATAGACTTGTGCAAGGCCCAAATGCGCGGGATACAGTTTTCATTCCAGTGCGAAACTGGGTGACAGGACAATAGCAGGAAGCAGCAATGGCAATTTTCATAAGTTACTCCCACGAAGACAGTGATTTCGTGGACATCCTCGCTGCTAACTTGGTCCAAGCAAAACATCACGTATGGATGGATCGATGGGAGCTTAACGTTGGCGATTCTCTCACGAGCAAGATCGAGGAAAACCTGACGGAATCGGATGCCATAATTTTAGTCCTTTCCAAAGCGTCGACGGCTTCGAATTGGTGTCGGCGCGAATTGAATGCAGGCCTAGTGAGAGAGCTAGAGGAGAAGCGCACAGTTGTACTGCCTGCCGTGATTGATGATTGTGAAATACCTTTATTCTTGCGTGACAAGCTTTACGCGGATTTTAGAAAAAGCCCTGACAAAGCCTTTGACCTGATTGACAGATCGTTGGCCAAGATATCCAATCCAACAATGTCTCGCCATGAGAGTCCTGGTTTTCACACGGATTTCTCTATAGATTGGCAGCTTTCAGACAATCCTCAAACAGAGGAAACATGGGGTATTCGCCTTACGTTCGTGGATCACGGTGAAAAAGTACCTTACGTTTTAGTTAGCGAGTTCAAGGTGTATGACGCCAACGAAACAGAGGTGCTGAATGAGGCGATAAAAGAGGACCGGGCATTGGAACTGGCAAACGGTCTCTTGAAAAATGTCGTTGAGGAGGAAAAGAAGAAACCTCTCTCTGGGATTTTAACAGACAACATAACAAAATTTGTCGCCTGGCAGGTCCAATTGGATAAGAATGTCAATTTCCTTGTAGTATACTCTTACCGCCGACTGGGCATCGACAATGGCATGGATACCGCTGTCCATCTAGGAAACAACTTGAGGAGGGCATACAATCATATCTCTGGCATTCTCAAAAATCAAGAAAAGCAACGCAAGACGGAGTGAACGGCAGGTACTTCTCATACTGATTTACATTCGAGCCCTGCGCCATAGATGACGGCGACCTGCAGTATCTAAAAATTTCTGAAAACCTATGATTTACGATGACATTTTTTCGTCAATTGCAAGAGCAAGATCCATCATGATAGTAAGCACAGCACTTTCATAGGTCTTATAATATGAAAATTCAGGGATGATATCTCTTTCTCCATGGGCAATTTTATTTCGACGGTTGACAAGTGTCGAGATCGCTCTGTTATGAGACTGAAGAGAAGGAATGTCGATATCAGCGTCTCCAAGCAAGCGTTGCAGCGTGGCAGGCCAAAGGTTGGATTCGGTATCCACGTCCGGGAATGTAACTGAGCTACTCAAGACATCGACCTCAAAACTCCTAATCTTTTCGATAAAATCTAGGGGCGGCAAACTTCGCATCGCCTTCAAGCTAGCTTTCAATGCATAGGCTTGGGTCTTGGCGGGTAAGTCGCTGCAAAGATTTCCTCCGCTCTGAAGGGTGTCAAAGTAAACGGTGAGTGCGAATTTACAAAACCCCTCGTAGTGAGCATAAAGCAAAGACCAGGCAGCTCGAAACAAAACGGTTTTCGTTCTGCTGGGAAGGTTATCAGCTGCCAGAAGAATGCGTAATACTGCCATTTCAGCTTCACGCCATTCTAGATCGTGTTCGATTTCTTGGAAGGGGGTCATGCGTCAAGTAGAGCTGAACGGACAAGCTCTATCCTTGTTTCCATTTTTCCTTTGGAGTTTGCGCCTGGACCGCTGGCGGCCTTGAATTCACTTGTCTCAAACACTTCACTCAGAGCGTTTTTTAGGTCGTCACCATTTTTCCCATCCACTAGTTCCAGGTTGCCTGCCAACGCTCCGACTACGGCCTCGAAATAGGCCGGAGCAAGGCGCCCAAAGGCTTCACCATCTCGAGATCTGGAAAATGCCGCGTCGCCAAAAGTTTCTGCAATGAACTTAAAGAATTCCTCAAACTCAGCAACGTCTATCACTGCGTCAATTCTACTAAATAGCACATCTTCCATAAAATTGTCTAACCATGCGCGAACGCTACCTTTGAACTCGTCTTGATACGCACGGACTGCATAATACCGAAGAACCAGCTCTTCATCGGCTCGTTTCTCCAAATCCGGATCAGGGATGCGTGAAGTAGTCGTTTTAAAGTTTTCCAGAGATGCGAGGTGTTGCAACTTTGCATAAAAATTCGTTCCGCCTGAAAGCATACGGGATGAGCAATTCCGAATTTCCTGGGCTGAAAGTAACTCACCACCAGTATTAAGCCTCTTGAACATTTCATACTTAACGTAATCATCGCCGCTCTTTTTAATAATTACGGCGCGAATTGGGGTTCGCTTCAACCCCAGTCGAATTGACGTGCTGAAATCCTCATATTTCATTCCATTTATTTCGTCAAGAATATCACACCCTTCAAGAACCAACTCGCCTTGACCAATAGCGTTATGATCAAGGAACTGAATGACCGAACTAGTCCTCTGAAGCCCATCTATGAGTTCCAGCACGCCATTCTCATCCTCGATTAGAAATATGGGTGGGATTGGTAGTCGAAGTAGTATTGACTCGATCAATCTTGATCGTTGCTCACGAGACCAACGAAAGAGACGTTGATACTCGGGTTGAATGACAATTTCTCCATCACGGTGAAGATTTAAAATCTCACCAAATGAAAAATCAATTGCCTCAGTTCTAATCTCTTTACTCTCAATACTTTCCATCGCCGACCTAACTTTCTACTTTTGGCCCATCCTTGGTAGAGATGGGATTCACATCCGCAACAACGCATCTATCAGAGGGGGTCTCAACCTGAAAGTGTCTTTCGATCAACAAGGTATCGTCCACGTCGGGTCAGGGCCGTTCACGAGGCTTCCTTCCCCTAGAAAGGGGAGCTTTGGAAAGGGCATTGTATGTGCATAGCAGCCAGAGAGTCCGAACGCCCTCTAAAACGGACGCGACGATTGCGTGATGGAGGAAACGAAGACAACTTCATGTGTCGTAATTCTGCGCGTCTTCAGAAATCGCCTCTGTGGTGACATCTTCTGCTGTTGCCCTGTCCTCCTTGATCCTCGGCGCCCGCTTCTGCCAAGCTGATAAATTGGCGCCGACATCACGGTAATAGGCTGGAACCGCTTCCTCCAGGTCAATGATGAAGTTGACCTGCTGTGCGAAACGAGCCCCCATTTGTTTGGACCTAAAAACAAAAAAGCTATGCGGTGAAAGCTGATCTTTGCCCTCTGCTGCTACGTCAGGATTCGCCTTGAGATCCGAAACCAAGTGTTGAGTGGGTTCTGACTTTCCTGGCCACATCAGTCGCAAATACAAATCCTCCAGTCGATCAGTTTTGATCTGTCGCAGGACCCAGTTGACCCGTGCTTTGGCCGAAACCTTGTCTTCAGGGGCGCGCAAGACCATTCCCACATCAACACTACGCCGACTAATATCCGCAACAACCTTGATCGGGGCCGCCGCGTCAGGAACGTCCAGTTCTGCCTGTAACTGGTGCGTTTCCTTCAGGATGTTAAACTCATCCTTAGACCGTAAATTTCCATCCGATATGTGTTTACGGGGCAAGCGCTCCGACACGTAGGTTTCCGTCATGCGACTGAGGATAAGAGACAGATCACGCGTTTCTTGGTGCCAAGCAGTTATCACTGCCTGCGCATCCGTAGACTTGGCGGCTATGACCCCACCGCTAGACACCAGTTTGTTTAGCTCACTCCACTCCTTTGGCATACGATCGAAGCCCTTTACCCCTGCACTCTCATGGGTCAGAAAACGCCTCAACTCGTTCAGAAGGGTACGCTGATCCATATCTGAGACGGAATTGCGACTAAGCAAAAGATCTGCTTCTGTCAGAATGTGCATCCAAGACCAGTGGAAGACAGGGATCTTTGACCGGCTTTTGTTGACCTCTGGCACAGGGTGGTTCGCAGGTGTTGTTGCAAACTGATTGGATATGGAAATCACGCAGTCGATCTCATTCTCCTTGGCCAGCTGCCGATACTTTTCGATCTGGTCCGCGTCGAGATCGGTAGATCCTACCTTGGCCTCAACCAAAGCTCTCCATTCGCGGCTTCCAGTCCGCATGACAATCAAGCCATCTGGCCTATCTTTTTGCTCTGACGAGCGGTTTGCGCAAACAACCTCAGTGTATGTATCAATCTTGGTTCGAACCCCAACTCGCTGCCCAAGGCTAGAAAGGAGGCTTGCGCCAAATTCATCCACCTTCGCCATGCAGGCTAGAACAATTGATGTTGTTCGGCCCTCCTTCGAGGTGGTTGAGAGTACCGGGAAAAGGCGAGCCTGCTCGCCTTGAACGAGGAATTCTGGGAGTTCTTCTGACATATTTCAATCCATGCAACCAATAGGCGCATAAGAGCCTGTGCAGATCGCCCCGTCAATTCTGGATCTACAAGAATTCTCCCGCCACCAAAATGACCCTACGGCTACGGTACTTCACCTCAAGTCTGGTCGACATTTTCTAAGCCATTCATACGGTCCAGTGCCCGCCCCAATGCCTTAGAAACGGCCCGCGACGTCTCACCATGGACAGACCACCCATGCACCTTCAGCACATCACTGACGACGCGATCCTCCAAGCAGACCATATCGACCAGTCGGCAGTCGCTGATCGAAACCCGCGATCCGCGCTTTGACGGCCTAATGCGACGCACCACCACGGCGGAACCTGTCCCGATCCGGCGGCGCAGTCGCATGATCTCTTCGCGGTCGCGCAGCACGGCATCCATGAAGTCACCGCCTCGCCCACTGCCTCCTGATCGGATTGCCTCGATCGAGGAACATTTGAGCCCGGCGCAGGCGTGGCGCTCGACCAGATCGCGGTAGTGACGTCCCATGGCAACCTGACCAGGGGAGAGCGGCGAGGCTTTGTTGTGGCGCGCCGCCTTGGCTGCCATCACGTCAAACACATCAGCCCGCTGGATGGCAGAGCGGCCGCGATAGCCCGCTGACCTCGCCTCGAAGCCGCCCTCGCCGTCTGGAATTAGCGCAGTGGGCTCAAACACCCGATAGGCACCCCGCGCCGGGGCCTGGGGGATCGCATCACCGCAGATCGCGGGCACCGTGCCCTGCGCCTTGATCGCGGCCAGGCGGGTGGCCTCGGACTGCAGTCTGGCGACACCATCTGCGGCCACCAAAATCACCTGTTCACTCACGCCTGCACCTCTTCTTTGTCTTTGTTCGTTTCCATGATGGCCAAGCACTGGCGTTCAAGCGCCGTGAACCAGCGCAGCCATTGCAGATCATCCTGTCTGGCAACGCCGCGCTGGTTTTCACGCTGGACGCGCGCACGCTTGCTGCGGTTTTCTTCGGCCTGCCATTTCATCTTCGCGATATCGTATTTCGTCGGCGGCGGGCCCCAGCGGTTGGCGGTCTCGAACAGCTCGACATGATAGCCCTCATCCAATGCGCGCCGCCCCATGGCACTGCGCAAGATGCTGCAGACATATTCTGACCAGTCCGCAGGTGGCGGCTGGAGGCGATAGGCCCAGTTCAACATATGCTGCTCCTTTGGCCAGATGTCGTGCCGCCTGCCCCGCGCCATGCGAATGCAAAACTCATTCAATCCCCTCAGACGCTGCTCCGGCAGGTAGGCCAGCTTGACCGCCAGCCGGTCGAGCATCGCGGCATACTCACCCGCGTTCTGTTTAGGGCTCTTGCTCATGCCACCCCGCACCAAGGGATCAATCAGGATCCGTGCAACCCGCGCCTTTCCTGTCTCCGTCTTCATCGCTGCTACCCTTTTCTCAGCCCTGCTCAACTTACCCACAGGGGCCGCCGTGATTTGTGCCGCGCCTGCCTCTATCGTTTCTTTTCATTTCTTCTCTTTTCCTTTCAGCCGCGCGGTTTTGGGCGGAAATCAAAAACAAAACTTCCAAAAACCGCGCTTTTCTTCCTGAAAACTTCCGCCGGAACTTCCGAAATCTTCCATCGGAAGTTTTGCGGCGGTTTTTACGACTGCGTGGAAAGCGCTTCCCAAGCTTCCTTGATGCGCTTTTCCGTGGCGCTGCCACCGGGATAGGCATCCTCGATCCAATCGCTCAGCCGGTTCACCCATTCATCATTCGCAGCGACCTGCCGACCACCGGGGATCCGATTCACCAGGTTCTCGCGAATGGTGCCAAGCCGCTTGCGCATTCGATCATCAGCGTTCTTTGCTGCGTTGCGTTTCTTGGAGCCGACCGCCTTCAGGGCGATCTCGGTCACCACCGGATGGTGCAGACGCTGCACCCCATCACAGAGGCAGAGCGACCAGTTGTGCAGCGGGCCGATCTCGCGCTGGCACAGGCTGTCAAAGACCTCCTGCGAGACCCCCACCAGCTTTGCCAGCAGTTTGGGATTGGTCGGCAGGGTGCCTACTGGCGACTGCGTTTGCGCCAGATAGATCAGGTCCAGAAACACTGCCCGCACCTCCAGATCCGCCAGCAGCCGCGTGTCGCTGGTCAGCCAGCGCTGATAGTGGAACTCGACAAAGTAGTGGCTTTCCAGCCGCTCGCCTGCCTCGATCGGATAGACGGGCACCTCGCCCGCGCTCACCGGCTTCAAATGATGCGCCAGCGCCATCAGACGAAGGCCTCAACCAGGTCATAGACCTCGCAGGCCTGCGCCGCCTCAAACGGGGCCATCCGGCGGCGGTCCGTCACCCGGCGACGATAGCGATTGCCCCAGCCCCGGTGCATGCAGATGTTGCGGCATGTGTTGGCGCTGGCCCCGGTAAACCGCGCCAGATCCGCAAGCGTACAATCGCCAGCAGTTGCGCGGGTCATCCACCAGATCTGATAGGCAATGCGTTGCGTTTCGATACTCATGCTGCTGCCCTCATCTGTGCGTGAAAGAAGCCTGGAGCCTCTGGGTCCGTCATGATCATCAGCAGCGCGATGTGGCTGGCCGGTGCTGTGACAGCACCCCACCAGTTCAACGCGGTTTGAAAGCTGACATCACAGAACAGCGCCACCTCGCGCGGGCTGTTGAACCGGGCGCGAAAGTAGCTGGACCACAGATCCGGTGCCTCAGCCTTCAGCCGATAGGGCTCAAACTGATTTGACCAAGAGCTTTGACCCGCACTTGTGCCAGCCTCGGCACATGACGGATCATTGCTTACAATCAGGGTCAGACGGGGACGTCTCATGCGGCATCCCTTTCTGTCTGAGTCGGCGGCACCTTCAGAAAGGAGAAAAGAGCCCGTGGCGGTTCATCCACCTGCTGCTCTCGCGCCATTTTGCACAACGCGTCATACCAGGCAGCAGGCATCACGCCCTCCTGCATATGGGTATGCACGGTTGTTGGTTTTTTGTTCAGGCGCATCGCGACAGCGCGATAGCCACCCAAAGCTTGGATCAGGGTACGAGTGGTCATGCCAAACCGAATAGTACGATTATTTCGCATTATCAAGTGTGCAACACTTCATTGATGCGAATTTATCGTATTTCCGCGAAGACTGACCCATGAGCTATTTAGAAACAGAACGCACTTGCCGTCGCGGCGACACCTCAGCCGAAGCCATACACAGACGCTTGGTTGCAACGCGTCTGATGACGGGTCTTTCGCAGAAAGAACTCGCTGCAAATGCGGGGATAAAGTACACAACCTTCCGCTCCCAGGAACAAACTGGCGCACCTTCGGTACAGCTAATGAGTTACTTTTTATCAGCCTTCTCGGTTGACTATAATTTCATTTTGGGCGGCGACCCTGCGCGGCTGCCCGCCGACGTTCTTCAAGAGATACTGAAGCACCTCGACTAACGCGCCACCATACAAAGGGTGCGAACACCCAATTCAGATTAACACCCAACGGAACAAGGATGATGGCGATTGCCCTTGGCAGCATACGATTCCCCCACAATGTTCACGCTTTAGTCCAATTCAAATCAGCAATGCAACCCATGACTGAAGATCATAAATACCATTTTTTCGTATTTATAGATTGACGTATGCGAAATTTCCGTACTATCTAATCTCCATCAACCGAAGGAGAATTAGATGCAAGACCTTCCAAAAGAAGTCATTGAGACCGCCCGAGGCATCGCCTCTCACCCCGAGAACTTTCTGGGCGACACACGTGTATTCACGACAGCCTGGGCTGCCCTCAAGGCAGAACGCGGGCAAGGCTTTGATCCCAGCAGATTGCGGCCGCAGCATTTAGTGGACTGCCCGCCACCAAACCCAGAGCCGGTCGACCAAACGCTTGATCGCGTCGGCAAACGCGTCCGCGATTTGATCGAGACAAAGGGCTATTCCGGCCAACCGCCTCATGCAGCCTGAACACCTCACACCCCATGCAGCCGCAATGGATTTGCAGCAACACCATGGCCTCAACAAGATCATGCGGTTCTTTGACCTTGGCGGCACCATCACGCCACCCAGCGACGATCCGCAGGATTGGTGGGAACCCGAAACCCTGACCCACCGGGCCGAGCTTTTGGGCATCTGCAAATCCGGCGATGATGGCCACGCAGCACTTTTGGGCTGGATCGCCATTGCCGCAAAAGCACCTCCCCACGCCGGGGCTCATCAGTCGCCTCGGCCACTTCTAGCACAGGCTGCGCCCTCTACCTGAGCGGCCAGCCTATGCGCACCCCCACAAACAAGCTGACGCCTGCAGAGAGAGCCACAGAAGAGCGCAAGCGCTGATCTGGGGTCCATCGGCGCCAAACCCACACTAAGAGGAGCCATAACACCCATGGAAGCCAAAAAGGCAAAGCACAGGAATTTCACTTCCGCGCAGATCAAACGCTTTGTTTCCGCCGCACGCGCTGCCGACCCCAACGCCATTGTCGAGCTTGTGACAACTGCAGGAACGGTCCGTATTTTACCCGAATCCGAACCTGTAGCGGATTCCCCATTTGATAAGTGGAAAGCCAACCGCAATGAGAGTGAAACTCAAAGGTATTAACCGGATCACCAAACGCCTCGCGAGTGGTCAGCGTGTTACCTACTACTACGCTTGGAAAGGTGGACCCCGGCTTCCTGGCAAGCCAGGTGATCCCGAGTTTTTGGCAGCTTACCATGAGGCCATGGCTCAAAAGGTTGAGCCGAAATCAAACACCATTCAGAGCCTGTTGAACCAATACCAGAACACGCCAAAATGGACGGGCCTCGCACCCCGGACCAAGAAGGACTACGTCAACCATATCCAAAAGATTGAAGCCGAATTCGGGGACTTCCCGATTGCTGCCCTGGGCGACCGCCGCGCTCGCGCCGCCTTCCTCGCATGGCGCGACAAGATGGCCCTGAAGTCTCGGCGGCAGGCTGACTATGTCTTTGCCACCCTTGCCTCGATTCTGGCCTGGGCGCATGACCGGGGTTTGACCGATGCGAACCCGTGCGAAAAACCCGGCAAGCTATACCGTTCCGGACGGGCGGAATGCATCTGGACACAAGCCGACGAAACCGCGCTGTTTGCGGTTGCTCCTGCACGCATTCAACTGGCCTATTTGATGGCGACTTGGACAGGGCAGCGCCAGGGTGATCTCCTGCGTCTAACTTGGAGTGCCTATGACGGATCCCACATCCGCCTGGTTCAGGGTAAAACCAAACGCCGTGTCGTCATTCCCGTAGCCGCGCCGTTGCGTGCCATTCTGGATGAATTGGAAAAGGATAAAGTCGCCGCGACAATACTGACCACTTCAAAAGGCACGTCATGGACGTCGCATGGCTTCAGCGGGTCATGGCGAAAGACCTTGGCAAAGGCCAAGATCACCGGCCTGACATTTCACGACTTGAGGGGCACAGCAGTAACGCGGCTAGCAGTTGCGGGCTGTGAAGTTCCAGAGATTGCAACCATCACCGGCCACAGCCTGACAGATGTCGGCGCAATTTTGGATGCGCATTATCTCAGCCGAAATACGCAGCTTGCAGAATCAGCCATCAAGAAACTTGAGCGGTATGATAGGGAAACAAAAATTCCCAACTAAAGTCCCAACTGGGCAAACCCAGTCGCGTCGGTAGTTGGCTAAGTTATTGATTTTACTGGCAGGGGCACACAGACTCGAACTGTGGGCCTACGGTTTTGGAGACCGTCGCTCTACCAACTGAGCTATACCCCTGCAGTGCCGGTGTTCCTAAGCCACATGTCGCTGACTCGCAAGAGGGAAATCGGCACAATGGCATGAGTTTCTATACCACTGCCGCTGCAGACTGGCTCTTGAGAAGGCAATATTCTATGACAGGCAAAAAGGAGGGCCTGTTTTGAGCCTGCGAAAGAAAATTGCCGACAGTCCACGCTTCAACCGGATGATTGAAGCGCTCTTTGCCAGCTATGTCAGCTTTGCCTATCGGACCTCGCGCTGGCAACGGTCCGGATTTGAAGAGATGGATGCCGCGGTGGCCCGTGGTGAGCCGGTGATTTTTGTGCTCTGGCATCAGCGACTGATCATGGCACCCTATCTTTTTGATACCTCGCTGGGCCGTATATGCGCGCTGACTTCGGCGGCACGTGCGGGACGGCTGGCCGGGCAGATCTTGGTACGGCTTGGGTTTGAGACTATCCCGATGTCGAGCCACAAGCGTCATGTTGCCTTGTCGCGCGAGGTGCTGCGCCGCACCAAGGACGGCTGTTCAATCGGCATCGCAGCGGATGGCCCCCGCGGGCCTGCGCGTGTCTCCTCCGGTGTTCCCATCACATGGGCACGGATGACAGGCTGCAGGGTGTTCACTGTCGCCTTTGCCGAACGCCGGGTGCTCAGGATGCCGACCTGGGACAAGCAGATGCTGCCCCTGCCTTTTTCGCGTGGCGTGCTGATCTGTCAGGAGTGGACCGATCCCGTCCCCAAGAAACCAACCGAAGACGAAGCTGAGGCCCTGCGGTTTAGCCTGCAGGCCGCACTGGATAAGATCACTGATCGCGCTGATTTGGAAGCTGGGCGCCCAGCACAAGCCCGCTAGGAACACCACTCCCGCGCAACAAAAAGGCCGCCCAGTGGGCGGCCTTTCGTAGAATAGTCCTGTGTGGTTCTCGGTGATTTTCCCGGTGGGGAAGATCACCTGTCACCACTGTTTCAAAATCACTCTGTGATTTTAGAAACGACGCCAGCGCCGACGGTGCGGCCGCCTTCGCGGATCGCGAAGCGCAGACCGGCTTCCATCGCGATAGGCGCGATCAGCTCAACGTCGAACTTCAGGTTGTCGCCGGGCATAACCATTTCTGTGCCCTCGGGCAGAGTAACAGTACCGGTGACGTCTGTGGTCCGGAAGTAGAACTGGGGACGGTAGTTCGCGAAGAATGGCGTGTGACGGCCGCCTTCATCCTTGGTCAGGATATAGGCTTCTGCTTCGAACTTGGTGTGTGGGTTAACCGACTTAGGCGCACACAGAACCTGGCCACGCTCAACAGCTTCACGGTCGATACCGCGCAGCAGGGCGCCGATGTTGTCGCCAGCTTCACCGCGATCGAGCAGCTTGCGGAACATTTCAACACCAGTACAGGTGGTGGTCTGAGTGTCCTTGAGGCCAACGATTTCAATGCTGTCGCCAACATTGATCACGCCACGCTCAACACGGCCGGTCACAACGGTACCACGACCAGAGATCGAGAACACGTCTTCAACAGGCATCAGGAACGGCTGGTCAACGGCACGTGCAGGAGTAGGGATATACTCGTCAACAGCGGCCATCAGCTCACGGATTTTGTTTTCGCCGATTTCAGGATCACGGCCTTCCATGGCTGCCAGAGCAGAACCCGCGATGATTGGGATATCGTCGCCTGGGTAGTCGTAGCTGGACAGCAGCTCACGGATTTCCATTTCAACCAGTTCGAGCAGCTCTTCGTCGTCTACCTGGTCAACTTTGTTCATGAAGACAACCATGTAGGGGATGCCAACCTGGCGGCCCAGCAGGATGTGCTCGCGGGTCTGAGGCATAGGGCCATCAGCTGCGTTCACAACCAGGATCGCGCCATCCATCTGCGCCGCACCGGTGATCATGTTTTTCACATAGTCAGCGTGGCCGGGGCAGTCGACGTGCGCGTAGTGGCGCGCGTCAGTTTCATACTCAACGTGCGCGGTCGAGATGGTGATGCCGCGGGCTTTTTCTTCAGGTGCGCCGTCGATCTGGTCGTAGGCTTTGAAGTCACCAAAATATTTGGTGATTGCTGCGGTCAGAGTGGTTTTACCGTGGTCAACGTGGCCGATGGTGCCGATGTTGACGTGCGGCTTATTACGTTCAAACTTTTCCTTAGCCATTCTCTAGGCGCCCTTTTGAAAGAGAGGGCCGACAACCGACCCAAGATTTCCTCTGCGCGCGCCGCATATTCCCTTTGAGAACAAAAATCAAGCCGTTCCTGCTTGACACCCGCGATTTCGGCAAAGGCTGGCCTGCCGGTGACTACTCTGCCACCTCAGAGGGGGCAGGTTTGACCGCAGGAGACGCATCTTTTGCTGGGGCATCAGGCGCAACGCCGCCGCTGAACCAGCCCAGTTCAGCATGTTGTTCGGCCATATATTCCTCAAGCCCATCAACGATCCGCAGCGCCAGACCGTCGATTTGTTCGGCCTTGGTGCGACTGTAGCCAGAGCCGATGATGGCGCTTTCCCCAGTGGTGTCCTCAAAAATCTTCATTTGGTGCTCTTTGGCCAGATAGGTCTTTGTTGTCACGTCATAAACAAAGACGTTCACCACAGCAGCGCTTTTGGGATTCACCAGAACAGGAATGCCACCCGTGGCCAGCAAGAAGCCTTCGAGCGTGATGGCCACATCGTATTTCCCAGCGCCCGTATAGCGCCCCAGACGTGCCTCAAGGGCGCGCTCAATCGGCTCGTTCCACTCAGAGGGTTTGGCAGCCCGCGACAGCGGCCATTGCAGCGCCTTATCGGTATAGACAAAGGAGACCCGCATCTTGAAATCCCCCAGATCCTCGGGCGCCTCGTCGACTTTTGTTTCTTCGCAGGCGGCAAGCAGGACCATCGCGGCCACAAGAGCAAGAATTCGGATCATCAAGGGCCTCATAGGAGAGAAATACAGATTTGGGTCTGGTGTCAGTTAAAGCAAAGCCACCCAGCCGGCAAACCGGGATGGAGGGCGCTAAAGGCTTCGGTGGCGCAAGAGTCACATATCATAGGCGAAAAACCCCTGTGACACCCAAGGCGCCCGGTCACTTGAACTTATAGTTGCGCGGGAATCCATAGGGCGGACGCTTGCCAATGCCAGCCCGCTTGCCCAGCCACTGGCTGAGATCGGCCTCGTGGCGGGTCTTGCCCCCGCCCATCTCCCAGGAAATGCCATCATCCCAGTTGAAGGTCACGATGTCGCTAAGGCCGCCATCGAGTTCGAGCGAGCCCTGCTTGCCCCGCGCCATATTGTATTTCTGCAGCCGCACACCTTTGCCGCGGCTGAGTTCCGGCATTTCCTCAAGCGAGAAGACCAGGAATTTGCCGTTTTCCGAGACAATCGCCACATGGTCGCCGGTGACCGGGATACAGATCTGGGCGCGGTCGTCGTCTTTGACGTTCAACACCTGCTTGCCACTGCGGGTCTGCGCCACGATTTCCTTTTCGGCGCAGATAAAGCCATTGCCCGCAGAGGAGGCCACCAGCAGGCGCCGCTCGGGGTGATGGATCAGGATATCGACGATCTCCACCTCGTTGGGCAGATCGACGATCAGACGCAGCGGCTCTCCCATGCCGCGCCCGCCAGGCAGATTGGCAGCGCTGAGGGTGTAGAAACGGCCATTGCTGCCAAAGGCCAGCAGCCTGTCGGTGGTTTCCGCGTGAAAGATAAAGCGGGGACCGTCGCCATCCTTGAACTTCAACTCGCGGGTCAGATCAATGTGGCCGGTCATCGCCCGGATCCAGCCCATTTGCGAGCAGACAACGGTGATCGGCTCGCGGTCGATCATCGCCTCCAGCGGCACATCTTCGACCTCTCCGGCCTCGGCAAAAAGACTGCGGCGGGCACCCCCCTGGTAGTCCTTGCCAAATTGCTTTTTGGTTTCGCGCAGCTGCCCAGTGATCTTGCTCCACTGCAGCTCATCCGAGGCCAGCAGCTCTACCAGCCCAGCGCGTTCATCGCGCAGCGCATCGCGCTCCTTTGTCAGCTCCACCTCTTCGAGACGGCGCAGAGAGCGCAGACGCATGTTGAGGATCGCCTCAGCCTGCACTTCGCTCAGCTGACCTTCACCGGCGGCAGGCGTGACATAGTCGCCTTCATCAAAGGCGCGCGGATGATCCAGATCCCAGTTTTCCCGCATTAGGGCCGCTTTAGGGTCGTCATCATAGCGGATAATATCAATCACCCGGTCCAGATTGAGGAAGGCAATGATAAAGCCATCCAGCACTTCCAGCCGGTGGTCGATCTTGCCCATCCGGTATTCAGAGCGGCGTTGCAGCACGTCCCGGCGGTGATCCAGAAAGGCGCGCAGCACCTCTTTCATCGAGCAGACCTTGGGGGTGACCCCGTCGATCAGCACGTTCATGTTGAGGCTGAAGCGCACCTCAAGGTCTGAGTTGCGATACATCATGTTCATCAGCACGTCGGGGTCGACATTTTTCGACTTCGGCTCAAGCACAACACGGATGTCTTCGGCGGACTCATCGCGGATATCCGCAAGAATCGGCACCTTTTTCGTTTGGATCAGCTCAGCGATCTTCTCGATCAGCTTGGACTTTTGCACCTGATAGGGGATCTCTGTGACCACGATCTGCCACTGCCCCCGGCCCAGATCCTCGACCTCATAGCTGCAGCGCAGACGGAACGAGCCCCGGCCGGTGCGATAGGCCTTGGCGATACTGTCGCGCGGCTCGACGATGATGCCGCCGGTGGGGAAATCCGGTCCCGGCACATATTTCAGCAGGGTGTCATCATCGGCACCCGGCGATTTGATCAGATGGATACAGGCATCAATCAGTTCAGCAATATTATGCGGCGGGATATTTGTTGCCATGCCCACCGCAATACCGGTCGACCCATTGGCCAGAATATTGGGAAAGGTCGCGGGCAGCACCGCAGGTTCCGTCAGGCGGCCATCGTAGTTGTCGCGAAAATCAACCGCGTCCTCGCTCAGCCCTTCCAGCATCGCCTCGGCGACAAAGGTCATGCGCGCCTCAGTGTAGCGCGAGGCCGCCGGGTTATCGCCGTCGATATTGCCAAAGTTACCCTGACCGTCGACCAGCGGGTAACGCACGTTAAAGTCCTGCGCCAGACGCGCCATGGCATCATAAATGGCCGCATCACCATGCGGGTGGAAATCCCCCATGGTATCGCCCGAGATTTTGGCCGACTTCAAAAACCCGCCCGTAGAGCCAAGACGCAGGCGGCTCATGGCGTAAAGAATGCGCCGATGCACCGGTTTCAGACCGTCCCGCGCATCCGGCAACGCCCGGTGCATGATCGTGCTGAGCGCATAGGTCAGGTAGCGCTCGCCAATGGCGCGGCGCAGGGGTTCCAGGATCTCGCCGTTTTGCGGCAGCGGGGCATCGGTATTGTCTACGGTGTCGTTCATGCTTTGGTGATACTTCCCCCACTTGCTGCGGTAAAGCTATGGTTCTGATTTATCCACCATCTTACCACCCAGCCCCGCATTTCCGCGCCTTTCAGTCCAGACAGTAGCCCTCAGCCCACACACGCGCCCCCTCCGGCGCCTTTCAGCCCCGTTCCGGGCCCGCTTCAGGTCCACTTCAGGCCAGTGTTTGACAGATTCTTGTCGCACGATAGCGCACAGATAGCGCCCAAAGGGGAGAAGCCGCAGCACTCTCCCCTGTGCTTTCAGCCGCTTCGGACTATATTAAGGTAACTTATCTAGGCTTTGGCGGCTCATATGCTGCCGTTGTGGTCCAATGCCGTGTTCCAGCTTTATTGGGCCTGCCGCCATTCATTGCCGTTACTGAATTTGTTGCCCGGGGGATGCGCCATGTCGCGCTTTGTTATTGTGTCTTTTGCCATTTTGGGCTGGGGATTTTACGAGTTGAGCGGCGGGCGCGATTTCACAGCACCTGAGCGCCCTGTCCCTGAAGGCCATGTCGAAGCAACACACCAGCAGGCGCAGCTGTCGACCTCCCCTCCTGTGACCACGACGACGAAATTCCAACGCACGGCCAAAGTCCGCGCCGCCTCTCTGGTGGACACACAGCTGATCCAGACCGACCCCGCGCCACGCCCTGCAGCAGACCCGGAATCCCGCCAGGCCATAGCCCTGGCCAAAATAGCACAGGCCCAAATCGCCTCCGCCGGTGTCGCCTTGCAAGGCACAGGAACAGCCTTTGCCCCCAGCGCCGAGACCGGCACGCTGCAGCTGAACTCGATCCAGGGTGGGTTGGCGGCGATGACAACGCAGTTTGGCTCCGACGGGCTTGCGCAGAATGTCGGCCTCACCTCTCCTGAGGCGACACCCGCCGCCTCCAGCGAAAGCTATCTCGACATCCGTGAAATCCGCGCCTCGCGGGTCAATATGCGTCAGGGTCCGGGCACCATCTATCCTGTGATGTCACGGCTGCTGGCCGGAGATGAAGTGCTGATCCTAGAGGACAGCGGCACCGGCTGGCTGCAGTTGCGCAGCCGCAAGGGCAACAAGATCGGCTGGGTTGCCGCTTCCCTGGTGAGCAAGAAACGGTCATAACCCTCTGAACAGGTCCTGAGGCTGGGCCTTCAGCAAACAGGGCCACCAGATGCAAAAAACAATCCTGATCACGGGCTGCTCTTCGGGGATCGGTCTCGACGCCGCACACAGCATGCGAGAGCGCGGCTGGCGGGTCTTTGCCTCCTGCCGCAAGGAAGAAGACTGCGACAGCCTGCGCGCCGAGGGTTTTGACAGCCCCCGTATTGACTACACCGAGGCGGGCAGCATCACCTCTGGGCTGGCCGAGGTGCTGCAGGCCACCGGTGGCACCCTGGATGCCCTGTTCAACAATGGCGCCCATGGGCTGCCCGGCGCGGTTGAGGATCTGGCAACCGAGGGGCTGCGCGAAATCTTTGAAACCAATGTTTTTGGCTGGCACGAGCTGACCCGGCAGGTTTTGCCAGTGATGCGCGCACAGGGGCATGGGCGTATTGTGCAGAACTCCTCGATCCTCGGATTCGTCGCCTTTCCCTGGCGCGGCGCCTATGTCGCCACCAAATACGCCATCGAAGGCCTGTCTGATACGCTCAGGGTTGAGCTCTGTGACACCGACATCAAGGTCATTTTGATTGAGCCGGGCCCTGTGACCTCAAAGTTCCGCGAAAACGCCATTGTGCATTTTGAGCGCTCGATAGACTGGCGCAACTCCGCCCTGCGGCCGCTCTATGAGAAAACCCTGCTCAAACGCCTATATGAGAGCAGCGGGCCGGACCGGTTCGAGCTGCCGGCCTCGGCTGTGACAGCCAAGCTGATCCATGCCTGCGAATCGCCACGCCCCAGACCGCGCTACCGCGTCACCACCCCCACCCATGTGGCGGCAATTCTGCGCCGCCTGCTGACAACCCGGTCAATTGACCGCATCCTGGCCCGGCTCAGATAGGCAATTGCCTGTCGCCAAGGCCTCTGGCAGCGGCTAGACCTGCAGCATGAAAACGCGAAGGAAGACATCAAATGGGTGATCCGCTTTATTTACTCGCAGTGCTGGCGATGGCCGCTGTTGTGGTGGTTTTGATTCTCGGTCTTGGCGGTTTTGCCAAAGGCGGCGCCTTCAATGCCAAATACGCCAATAAACTGATGCGGATGCGGCTGCTGTTTCAGTTCATCGCCGTGGTGCTTTTGGTGGCCTATGTCTACTTTCGCAGCCAGGGAGGCCAGTAAACCATGGTTGTTCTGAACAAAATCTACACCCGCACCGGCGACAAGGGCGACACTGCCCTGGGCAATGGGACCCGCGTTGCCAAACACGACAGCCGCGTCAACGCCTATGGCACCTCGGATGAGCTGAACGCCTTTATCGGTGTCGCCCGCCTGGAGGCCACAGAGGATATGGACGCGGCCCTGTCGCGCATCCAGAACGACCTGTTTGACCTTGGCGCCGATCTTTGCCGCCCGGAGATGGAGAAAGACGCCGATGCGGACTATCCCCCTCTGCGGGTGATTGCCTCTCAGGTGGACCGGCTCGAAGCGGAAATTGATGTGATGAACAAAGAGCTCTCGGCCCTGCGCAGCTTTGTGTTGCCCGGTGGCAGTCGGCTGGCCGCCCATCTGCATGTCTGCCGCACCGTGGCGCGCCGGGCCGAGCGTCTGACTACAGAGCTGGCCACGGCTGAAGCGATAAACCCGGTGGTTGTGACCTATCTCAACCGTCTGTCCGACTGGTTTTTTGTCGCCTCGCGCCAGGCCAATGACAACGGCGCCAAAGACGTGCTCTGGGTGCCCGGCGCCAACCGCTGAGATCCCGGGCTCGGACCAGACCGGGCCGAATTCGACGCGATTTGGGCCAGAAAGCTGCAAAGGCACCCTGCGTCACATGCTGCGCCGCAGCGTCACCTAAGGCACTCTGCCATCGACAGGGAGACGATTCGGGCCTACCAAATCCTTGTTCCGGTTCCCGTCACACCGGAGCAAACCGCCAGCTTGCGTTTCGTGCCATCATACGAAAAACGGGCAGCCATCACGAAACATTCTTGCAAGATTGTCGTGACAAAAGACCAAACACGACGTCTGCGAGATGCAACGTGACGATTTTTCCCTGTTGTGCCCCGGACTGAGCCGGTATCAACAGCGCGAGAGCATAGAGGGTAGCCGCGTTTGCGGCACGCCGTTTGTTAAGGAGAGAACGTAAAATGAAGGTACTTGTGCCTGTCAAGCGCGTGATTGACTATAACGTGAAGGTCCGCGTCAAAGCGGACGGAAGCGGAGTCGATCTCGCCAACGTCAAAATGTCGATGAACCCCTTCGACGAAATCGCTGTGGAAGAGGCTATCCGCCTCAAAGAAGCAGGCAAGGCTGACGAAATCATTGCTGTTTCGATCGGCGTGAAACAGGCCCAGGAAACCCTGCGCACCGCGCTGGCCATGGGCGCAGACCGCGCCATCCTGGTGGTTGCTGCTGATGACGTTCACAACGACATTGAGCCCCTCGCCGTTGCCAAGATCCTCAAAGGCATCGTCGATGAAGAGCAGCCTGGTCTCGTTCTTGCGGGCAAACAGGCGATCGACAACGACATGAACGCCACCGGTCAGATGCTGTCGGCCCTTCTGGGCTGGTCGCAGGGCACCTTTGCCTCTGAGCTGGACATTGATGGCGACAGTGCCAAAGTGACCCGCGAAGTTGACGGCGGGTTGCAGACCATCAGCGTGAAGATGCCTGCCATCGTCACCGTTGATCTGCGTCTGAACGAGCCACGCTATGCTTCGCTGCCAAACATCATGAAGGCGAAGAAAAAGCCGATGGCCGAAAAGACAGCCGCCGACTACGGCGTCGATGTCACACCGCGCCTGACAGTGGTCTCCACCACCGAGCCCGCCTCGCGGGCTGCTGGCATCATGGTTGGCTCTGTTGATGAGCTGATCGAGAAACTCAAAGATGCGGGGGCTGTGTAATGGCTGTTCTTCTCCTTGCTGAAGTGACCGATGGCGCCCTGGCGCTGGACGCAACCGCAAAGGCCGTGACGGCTGCTGCGGCTCTGGGTGATGTCACCGTTCTGGCTGCTGGCGCATCTGCTGCTGCTGCCGGTGCCGAGGCCGCCAAGATCGCTGGTGTTGCAAAGGTTCTGGTTGCCGAAGATGCGTCCCTTGGCCACCGCCTGGCGGAACCCACAGCGGCGCTGATCGTCTCGCTTGCGGGTGACTACGAGCACATCGTTGCCCCCGCCACCACCGACGCCAAAAACGTTCTGCCCCGCGTGGCGGCACTGCTTGACGTCATGGTGATCTCGGATGTGACGGCTGTTGTGGACGGCTCTACCTTTGAGCGCCCCATCTACGCAGGCAACGCCATCCAGACCGTCAAATCTTCGGACGCAAAGAAAGTCATCTCTTTCCGTACCGCGACATTTGACGTGGCTGGCGATGGCGGCTCAGCTGCTGTTGAAACCATTGGTGCTGCCGAGAACCCCGGCCTCTCTGAGTGGGTCGAAGACAAGGTTGCCGCCTCTGACCGTCCTGAGCTCACCTCGGCTGGCGTTGTGGTCTCTGGTGGCCGTGGTGTTGGCTCCGAGGAAGACTTTAAACTGATCGAAGGTCTGGCGGATAAGCTGGGCGCTGCGGTTGGTGCCTCGCGTGCTGCGGTTGATTCCGGCTATGCCCCCAATGACTGGCAGGTTGGCCAGACTGGTAAGGTTGTGGCGCCGGATCTCTATGTGGCTATCGGTATTTCCGGTGCGATTCAGCACCTGGCCGGCATGAAGGACTCCAAAGTGATCGTTGCGATCAACAAGGACGAAGAAGCCCCCATCTTCCAGGTTGCCGACTTTGGCCTGGTTGCGGATCTCTTTACCGCTGTGCCCGAACTGACCGAGAAACTCGGCTAAAGCTGAAAAGCCTGTCACAGGAGCAGATCCTGTGACAGATCAGTAAATTGAAACGGGGCCCGCAGCAAATGCGGGCCCCGTTTCCGTTAAAAACCCCAACAGGCAAGGCCTGCCTAGCCAGTTTTAGAAATGTCCTGAAGGGAAATGTCCTGTAGTTTCTCGGCCAGGGCACAGCCAATCCGGGCGTGCTCTCTTGGGCCAAGCATGTGCTGTGCGGCCGGGAAATCCAGCTCTCCCATGATCATGCCATCAAAATCATCCACCAAACCGGCCGTATCCACGGAAACCTCGACGAGGCCCTTGGTCTTTGCCTGCAGCGCCTCGATCATTTGTCGGCTCACCAGCACCGGCTCATGACTAAAGGCGGCACTGCCTTTGAGTTCATAAGACATCTGCAGCATCACAACCCGGCCCTCAAGGGCGTGAATCACCTGCTGCATGCGGGTTAGCCAGGTCTCTTGCAGATGTCGGCGCACCTCGTCAAAGCGCTCTTCTGACAGCGCCTGTAGCGTCGTCAACAGGTGCTTGTTGAAATGGAACTCGGTATAATCCACCTCGGGAAACAGCTGTTTCAGAGGCACCTGCGCCTGCAAGAACCGGTCATTGCGCCTTGGATGCACCCGGTAGTAGCGGTTTGAAACGTTCTGTGCGCCCAACAGCTGTACCACAGACAGCCGTGCAGCTCGCGCAACCCCCAGCAGCGCCTCATCGCCCGCAAAGGTATCAAGCCCCGCGTTGACAGCTGCCAGATTGATGCAGGGCGTTTTTAACAAAGCCTCGCTAACATCAACAAATGGAGTCTCAACGAACCGTCCAAAAACCTCAGTCCCCCCCAGGAATGCGATATATGGAGTCGTCAAATCTCTTTTAGGGCCACGTACCGGCAGCCGCGATCCGGCATAACAGCACGTGCCCCCCGAAAGCGCTCCTGCGCTTTTGAGTTCGTAGCTCATAGTTCCCACCAATGTATTCACCCAAAGATCACTTTGGTGGCCAAAGATTGCAAATTCCCTAAAGTTAAATTTCACCTAAAATTCCGGGAGTGCAGCCTTGTGTCTGCCCCAAAGCGCCCGATAAGATCGCGGCGCAGGCAAATTGGGAGCCACTGGCATGGATATCAAAAAGATTGGCATCATCGGCGCAGGTCAGATGGGCAACGGCATCGCTCATGTCATGTCTCTGTCGGGATATGACGTTGTTTTAAATGACATAAACCAGCAGTCTCTGGATGCCGCCATGACTGCCATGCACAAAAACATGGCGCGTCAGGCGAGCCGGGGCAAGATCGCTGAAAGTGACGTTACCGAGGCGATGGCCCGCATTACGACAACGCTGTCACTGGCCGACATTGGCGCCACCGATCTGGTGATCGAGGCCGCAACTGAGCGTGAAACTGTTAAGCAGGCGATCTTTGAAGACCTGCAGCCGCATCTGCTGCCCCATACGATTCTCACCTCGAACACCTCGTCCATCTCGATCACCCGTCTGGCAAGCCGCACCGACCGCCCCGAGCGCTTTATGGGGTTCCACTTTATGAACCCGGTTCCGGTGATGCAATTGGTCGAACTGATCCGTGGCATCGCCACCGACGAAGAAACCTTTGCCAGCTGTCGCACCGTAGTAGAGAAGCTGGGCAAAACCGCCGCCAGCGCCGAAGATTTCCCTGCATTTATCGTCAACCGCATTCTGATGCCGATGATCAACGAGGCGGTCTACACGCTGTACGAGGGTGTCGGTTCGGTCAAATCAATCGACCTAAGCATGAAGCTGGGCGCCAATCACCCGATGGGTCCGCTCGAGCTGGCTGATTTCATCGGTCTCGACACCTGTCTTGCGATCATGAACGTGCTGCATGAGGGTCTGGCGGACACAAAATACCGCCCCTGCCCCTTGCTGACTAAATATGTCGAGGCCGGCTGGCTGGGCCGTAAAACACAACGTGGCTTTTATGACTATCGCGGCGAGGAGCCCGTTCCGACCCGCTAAGCCGCCCGGACAGCCCCCCGCACAACAGTCAGGCGACATGCCCTGAACAAGCAAAAAGCGCCCCACGGGGCGCTTCTTTGTTACAGGGACCGCAAAGGTCAAATGCGGCCTCAGGTGGCCTTTCCCAAGCCCAAGGTATGTTCGCGCAGCCAGGCCATAAAGCCGCGTGGATCGCTTTGCAACTGCTGCATCTGCGCCTCCGTGAGAGGCTCTCCTACCACAGGGGCCTGCGGCTTATTGCAGGCGCGGACGATCTCGTGCAGCAGCAACCCCTGACGCAGGATCGGAGAAATCTGGTTGGCGATCTGATAGCTGCGGGAGTTATTGCCCGGAAAGAAAATCGGCACCACACGCGCACCGGAGCGGCGGATCAGCTGGGCGGTAAAGACGTTCCACTCCTGCTCGATTGGCGGGCCGAACCAGGTTTCAGATGTCATGACCACGCCCGATGGAAACAGCGCCACAACGCCGCCCTCTTTCAGATGGGTCATGGTTTTTGCGCGCATCTCAACCATCTTGCGCTGCGCTTCCGGATCATGCGGAAAGGGCACAGGGATCATAAAAGAGGTCGCCGCCTCGTCCAGACCCGTCAGCACCGAGCGGGTCAGAATGCGGTAGTCCTGTCGCACCCGGCCGATCAGATCTGCAAAAATCATCCCGTCGACCATGCCATGTGGATGATTGGCGACAATCACCACAGGGCCCTCGCCGGGGATGCGTTTGATTTGCTCTTCCGGGGTCATCAAATCGATGCCCATGATATTGAGCGCACCACGCCAGAACTTTTGGCCGCGGTATTCTGCGTTTTGTTTTTCGAATTTCTGGACCATGCGCAAAATGGTCAGCTTGCCGGTCATCCATTCGATGGCCTTGATCGCCAAAGAGGTCCAGCGGTCATCAAAGGAATTGGCATAGGTCAGCGTACGGCGGTCATAGACCTCGCCATTTGCCTCTTCAGCCTCCGGCGCGACGCCGGTGTTGCGATCATGTGAGGTATCAGCCACTGTGCCATTCCCGTCAGTTCAAAGGCCCTTACCTAAAAGCCTTCGCCGAATTTGTCCGCAACCAGAGCTTCCACTGCGTCAGCAAGAGCACCGGCATCTGGCCCCGAAGTCTCGACGTCAATAGTCGTTCCTTTCGAGGCTGCCAACATCAAAAGCCCCATAATACTGTCACCCGAGGCAGACATTCCATCCTTTGAGATTTCAGCCGTGGCGTCAAAGCCATCCACAACTTCTACCAATTTGGCCGAGGCACGCGCATGCAGCCCCTTTTCGTTCACGATTTTCAATGTCTTCAAAGTCATTTAACGCGCCTGCTCCCCTTCGGGGTTAATGTTTTGCGAGTTGATATACTTGCGTCCCGCTTCCATTGCCTTTCGCACAGCCTCCCCAACCGTGAGGTGGCGGGATTTGGCGAGCTTGATCAAAAGCGGCAGGTTCGCCCCATAGAGAATGCGGCGATTAGCTGGCTCACAGGCGCGCAGGCTAAGATTCGACGGCGATCCTCCAAAGAGGTCCGTCACCACAACAACACCGCCCCCCGTGTCGACCGTATCCGCCGCCGCACATATTTCACGCTGCTTGTCATCACGATCGTCATCAGGGCCGATGGCGATGGCCATAAGACTGGGCTGGGGGCCCACAACATGCTCAACAGCTGCCAGGTATTCCCTGGCAAGCCCGCCATGCGCCACGATCACGATACCGATCAACCCTGCCACTCCGTATTTGTGCTAGCCTTGCAGCTCGCGGTGTCTAATTGACACCTGCTGGCCCTCTTCTGCAAGGGCTTTTGCGAGGGTTTCTGCCAGTGTAACTGAGCGATGTTGGCCGCCGGTGCATCCAAAAGCAATCGAAAGGTGCGATTTCCCCTCATCCCGGTAAGCTGGCAACAAGAATTGGGTCATGTCCAGCACTCTTGCAAAGAAGCCCTCATAGCGGGCATCCGCCTTCACATGCGCCTGTACCGCCGCATCGCAGCCGTTTAGTGCGCGCAGATCCGCATTCCAGTAGGGGTTGTCCAGAAACCGGCAGTCAAACACCATGTCGATGCTGCGTGGCACGCCACGCTTATAGGAAAAGCTCTGGATAGAGAGCGCCAGGCTGCGCCCGCCGGGGGCAAAGAGATGCTCGATCTCGGCCTTCAGCTGATGCACGTTCATGTCAGAGGTTTCCAACAGCATGCTGGCCCGCTCGCGGATTGGCGCCATCAGGCTCATCTCGCGCTGCACCCCAATCGCTGGCGTCTCAGCCGGCGCCAGGGGGTGACGGCGACGGGTTTCCGAATAGCGCTGCAGCAGAACCTCGGGGCGCGAGTCCAGATAGAGCACCGACAAATCACAGCTCTCCTGCGCCTCCAGCATGTCAATCACCTCAAGCAGGGCGGCCGGGGAGAAATCCCGGTTCCGGCTGTCCAGCCCCA
Source organism: Phaeobacter sp. SH40 (assembly GCA_965641885.1). GTDB lineage: Bacteria > Pseudomonadota > Alphaproteobacteria > Rhodobacterales > Rhodobacteraceae > Pseudophaeobacter. Next base: position 4,005,506 of record OZ282574.1, read on the forward strand.
GTGCCATGGGGCCAGCAACGCCTACCGCCGTGACCAGCCCTGGCAATAGCCGCAAAGGCAGGTTGTCGATGGCTTCAAAGCCAAGATCCTCAAGCACATTGATCGCGGTGGTGCGCCCTGCCCCTGAGGGTCCGGTCACCAGAACAATGGGGATGGGTTGCGCTTCAGACATCACAGGCTTCGCAGGCATGGGCGGTGAGAGGATCAGGGGTGTGCATCAGGGTCTACAGCTCCGGCTTTGAGGTATTGTATCAGGGCCGCGGCAAAATATGCGCCCTCTACCCGGCGAAACACCACAACCCTCTGGTCCAGCAGCCTCTCATATCTGGGTACCGGAAGGCGCTCAGTTTCAAGGTGGTCCAGATCAACGATAGCACAGATTGTCGCGACCCCGCTGGTCTCGGCTTTCAAGATGCCCATGTAGCGCGCCTCGATGAGGCCTGACAGTCCCGCGGGGGCCGCGGCCAGCAGAAGGTCCGCCTCGCGCCGTATCTGCACCTGATCATCGGCAACCAGACCGGCGCCATACCCCATCAACTGCAGTGCCAATGCCGATTTGCCGCTGCCAGAGCTGCCCCGGATCAGCACTCCACGGCCGCCAAACGCCACGCAGCTGGCGTGCATAGTGAGGCGGGGCGCGGTGGGTGCGCTGCTCATGGGTCAGACAGGTAGGCCGACAACAAAGCGTGCTCCCAGTGGCTCCGAGGTCACGTCGGCCTCGGTGGGCCGGATGTTTTCAGCCCAGACAACGCCACCATGCGCCTCGATGATCTGTTTTGATATAGCAAGGCCAAGACCGGAGTTATTGCCAAAATGCTCCACCGGGCGCTGCGAGTAAAACCGGTTGAAGATCTTTGCCAGCGCCTGCTCCGGAATGCCGGGGCCGGTGTCTTCGACCACGATCAGCACCCGGTTGTCGCGGCGCCGCGCCCAGACGCGAATGGCATCGCCCTCTTCGCAAAAGGAAATCGCATTGGTGATAAGGTTGACAAACACCTGCGCAAGCCGCGCCTCAAGGCCCTGCACCACCACCGCGCGTTGCGGCAGGTCGGTGATATAGTCGATCCCCTTGGCGCGCGCATCTTCGCCCAGATACTGGTTGAGATTGTTGAGCATGGTGAGGAGATCGAACTCTTCTTCTTCCTCTTTCACCAGCTCTGCGTCCAAACGGGAGGCATTGGAAATATCACTCACCAGACGGTCCAGACGGCGCACGTCATGCTCGATCACTTCCATCAGCTGTTCGCGCTGGTCATCGCGTTTAACCATGCGCAGCGTGCCAACAGCGGATTGCAGGCTGGCCAACGGATTTTTGATTTCATGCGCCACATCAGCGGCAAACTGTTCATTGCTGTCGATCCGGCTATAGAGCGCTTTGACCATGCCCCGCAGCGCGCGGCTCAAACGCCCAATCTCGTCCGGGCGGGCCGACAGATCAGGAATTCGGATGCGGCCCGGCTGCGCCCGGCGGGTGTCACGGTCCCGTCCCAGTTCTGCCGCTTCGGCCAGATCGGCCAGCGGGTTGGCAATGGTCGACGCCAGCACCAGGCTGAGCCCCACAGAGACCAACAAAGCAATGATAAAGATCTGCAGCACCCGCTCGCGCTCACCGCGCACCAGAGCGTCGATTTCACCGGCCGGGGAAGTCAAAGCCACCACGCCAATGGTGGTGCCGTTGCTGAGGATCGGAGCAACTGCCGAGAAAACCGTGCCGCCGCTGGTATCCACCACGACCTCGATATTTGCGGTGCCAGTCAGCGACTTTTGCGCCAGCACGCGCAACTGATCCTGCAGCGGCTTGATCAAAGTACTGTCGCCTGGCTGTTTCGACTGAAACACCCCGCCAAGGGCGGACCACAGGCCCGACAACCCATCAGAAATCAGGGTGCGCTTTTTGGCACTTTCGTTCAGCGCATTCAAGGCATCCGGGCGATCCACCCCGGTCACCTGAGCCACCAGAACCCCGGAAGTATCAAAGACAAAGGCCTCAACCCCGCCCCGCAGGGTCAGGCCATTCAGCGTCTCGGCCACGTCAATCCCATCCCCGGTCGACAGGCTCACCGCCCCTGAGGACGGCAGAACAGCCTCAAAAACGTCGGCAATCAGCGACACTTCGGCCAACAGGGCCCCGGCGCGCTGTTTGACCAGGCTTTGGCGTGAGGAGTTTAGATAGAGAATGCCTGCGACCAAAATGATCAGCGCGATCAGATTGAAGGTGATGATCTTGCGCGTCAGGGGCGAGCCTTTTAACGAGGAAAACCCACGCCGCGCCCGCCGTACCTGCATTTCGGCAGCAACGGTTTGATCCGGTGCGACCCAATCGTCGCCCAGAACCACATCGCCGTCTTGCTGACCTGTGGTCAGACCAGTGTCACGCATTGGTGCATGCCTCCCTGGAAAAGCCTGCAGAGCCTATTCTTCATTGTAGCGATACCCGATCCCATAGAGGGTCTCGATCGCTGCAAAGTCAGTATCCGCTGTTCGCATCTTCTTGCGAAGACGTTTGATATGGCTGTCGATGGTCCGGTCATCCACATAGACCTGATCGTCATAGGCCACGTCCATCAGCTGATCGCGGCTTTTGACAAAACCGGGCCGCTGGGCCAGCGCCTGCAACAGCAGGAATTCGGTCACGGTGAGCGAGACATCCTTGCCCTTCCAGCTGACCGCGTGCCGCAGGGGATCCATGCGCAGATTACCGCGGTCCATCACCTTGGTCTCAGGCGGCTCAGTTCCGGCCTCATCACTGTTGAGAGCCTCCTGACGCCGCAGCAAAGCCCGGATGCGTTCAACCAGGAGGCGCTGCGAGAAGGGCTTTTTAACGTAGTCGTCCGCCCCCATACGCAGGCCGAGAACCTCGTCGATTTCATCATCTTTGGAGGTCAGAAAGATCACCGGCATCTGGGTTTTCTGCCGCAGGCGCTGCAACAGATCCATCCCGTCCATGCGCGGCATCTTGATGTCGAGCACAGCCATATCCGGCAATTTCTTGTTAAAGGCATCCAGTGCGGCCTGCCCATCGTTGTAGGTTTCCACCTCAAACCCTTCGGCTTCGAGCGTCATCGCTACAGAAGTCAAAATGTTGCGGTCATCATCCACCAAAGCGATCTTCGACATCGGACTAGCCCCTAAACCTGCTCTTTTATTGTCAGTATTTTTGTCTCTTAATCGCTCGTCTTACGTGTCGAATCAATCCCCATTGGCGAATCACGGCCATCTTTGGGCCCAATTAGGGCAAAAATGTCTTATCATCTGCTGAATATCGGGCAGAGATCGGGCGGGGATCGGGCATTGCCAATAATGGTTGCGCTAAACTCCGACTTGATGGCGCTAACTGCGTCAAACCCTCCTGTTCAGTCATGGAAACGTCATGTTATGACCCGGACAACCGGTGTCGCTACCGGCACTTCTGCCCCGATCTGCCTTGGGGCGCAGCTTTTAATGTATGCGGCTGATGACAGTCGCCACAGGAGAGAGAACACATGGCATCTGGACGGGTTAACCCGAATTTCCGCCTCGAGGATCAAGGTATCGAGGGTCTGGGCAATGTCCATTACAACCTCATGGAGCCGGCACTTGTCGAAGCAGCTCTGAAGCGCGATGAAGGCACCCTTGGCAATGGCGGCGCCTTTCTGGTGACCACCGGCAAGTTCACCGGTCGCTCTCCCAAAGACAAGCACGTGGTCAAAACCGATTGCGTCAAGGATACCATCTGGTGGGAAAACAACGCCGAGATGTCACCTGAGGGCTTTGACACTCTCTACACCGACATGCTCGAGCACATGAAGGGCGGCGACTACCACGTACAGGATCTGGTCGGCGGCGCTGACCCCAAGCATTCGATCAATGTGCGCATGGTCACGGAACTCGCCTGGCACGGGCTGTTCATCCGCACCATGCTGCGCCGTCCTGACCGCGAAGACCTGAACGACTTTATCGCGGATTTCACCGTCATCAACTGCCCGAGTTTTCTGGCGGATCCCAAGCGTCACAACTGCCGCTCGGAAACCGTCATTGCGATGAACTTTGAGCGCAAGCTGATCCTGATCGGTGGCACCGAATATGCCGGGGAGAACAAGAAATCTGTCTTTACCCTGCTGAACTACCTGCTGCCCGAAAAAGGCATCATGCCGATGCATTGCTCGGCCAACCACGCCAAGGGCAACCCTGTTGACACGGCCGTGTTCTTTGGCCTCTCCGGCACCGGAAAGACCACGCTCTCTGCTGATCCTGACCGCGTGCTGATCGGCGATGATGAGCACGGCTGGGCCGACAATGGCACCTTCAACTTTGAAGGCGGCTGCTACGCCAAGACCATCAGCCTCAACCCTGAGGCCGAGCCCGAAATCTACGCAACCACGTCAAAATTCGCCACCGTGATCGAAAACATGGTCTATGACGAAGAGACCAAAGAGCTGGATTTCGAGGACGACAGCCTGACGGCCAACATGCGTTGCGCCTATCCGCTGCACTATATCTCCAACGCCTCTGAGAGCGCGATGGGCGGCCACCCTAAGAACATCATCATGCTGACATGTGATGCCTTTGGCGTGCTGCCTCCCATTGCCCGCCTCACCCCGGCGCAGGCGATGTATCACTTCCTGTCTGGTTTCACCTCAAAGGTTGCCGGCACAGAGCGCGGCGTGACCGAGCCCGAGCCTACGTTCTCAACCTGCTTTGGCGCGCCCTTCATGCCGCGTCGCCCTGAGGTCTACGGCAACCTGCTGCGCGAAAAGATTGCCCAGCATGGGGCCACCTGCTGGCTGGTGAACACCGGCTGGACCGGTGGGGCCTATGGTGTTGGCTCACGCATGCCGATCCGCGCCACCCGCGCCTTGCTGACAGCCGCGCTCGAAGGGACCTTGGCAGAGGTCGAATTCCGCAAAGATAGCAACTTTGGCTTTGACGTGCCTGTCTCTGTTCCTGGCGTTGCCGAAGTCCTGCTGGACCCGCGCCGCACCTGGGACGATCAGGCCGCCTATGACAAACAGGCTGCAAAACTGGTTGAGATGTTCTCGAACAACTTCCAGCAGTATCTGCCCTATATCGACAAAGACGTAAAAGCCGCTGCGATCAGCTAAGGCCTGCGTTTTATCACACACCAAAAAGAAACCCGGCCAGTCACTGGCCGGGTTTCTTCATTTCCAAGGCGACACGCAGCTGGCACGTTGCAATCGGCTCAGATCCGGCCTGCCACCATATCTCGCACTTTCACGGCATAGCGGTCGGTCATACCCGAGACAAAATCCGCCAGATTGTGCATCGCTGAGTACTCATCCGTGATGCCCCGCAGGTCCAGCCCCACCGCCCGCACCAATTTGGCCCAATAGCCATGACGCGCCAGAAACAGCTCAACATCCCAGTCGCAGGCGCGCAGATCGGCATATAGCGCGTGAAAATGGTCCAGCACCGCAAAGATCACCTGACGGCCTGATATCTCCAGCTCGGTCTTGCGCTGCGCTGTGAAAATTCGCGCGTTTGAGATCTCTTTCATCTGGTTAAAGGCCTCAGCCTTGCAAGAGACCTCCATCAGCCCGTCGCTAAACTCTCCGGCCATAATCGCATCATACTGCGCCATAAAGGCCGCAACTGCCGCCTCGATCGCCTGATGGATGGCGCCAGCCCGGCGCATCGCGACCACTTCACGCGCTGTCATAGCATCACCGTCCTCGCGATTGGGTTTGCCTGCAATTTCTTCCAGGCAGGCGATCACCTGCCGCGTGCTGAGGTCGCCCACCGTGGCGGCGTCTTCGAGATCAAGGATCCGGTAGCAGATGTCATCCGCCGCCTCGACCAGAAAGGCCAGCGGGTGGCGGCGCCAGTATGTGCCCGCCCCCGCACCATCAGCCCGCATTCCAGTGGCCTCTGCGACCTCGGCAAACAGCGCCGCCTCGGACTGAAAGACGCCGAATTTCTTGAGCCCCACATAGCTCCCGCTGCTGCCTTGCCGCGCCAACTGGCGTGCCTGGTCAGTGCAGGGGTATTTCATGAATGCGCCCAATGTGGCGTAGGACAGCCGCATGCCGCCCTCGCGCCGGGCCATCTCCAGTCGTGCCGCAATGCGAAAGCCCTGGGCGTTGCCCTCAAAGGCGGCAAACTCGCCCTGCTGCGCCTTGGCAATTGATCCGGCAACACCGGTGCCCGCGCGAAACTGCGCGGCAAACCACTCACCAATACTGTCTTCGCCGGAATGGCCAAAGGGTGGGTTGCCGATGTCATGCACCAGACAGGCGGCCTGAATGGTGCCGGCAATCACCTCGCGCTGCGCCTCATGGATATAGCCCTGCTTAAGCATCGCCTGCCCGGCCAGCGTGCCCAGTGAGCGCCCGGCACTGGCGGTTTCCAGACTGTGGATCATGCGGTGATGCACATGGTCGTGCTCATAGAGCGGATGCACCTGGGTCTTTTGCGCCAGACGACGAAAGGGTTCCGAAAACAGGATCCGGTCATAGTCCTGCAGATAGGCGGGGCGACCGGGTGTCTCGGGGAAATCCGGGCGACACAGCCGCCCTGCGTTCAACAACCTGTCCCATTGCATTGCCATTCTGACTGCCCCCTTGCCTGCGCAAAACCTGTGCCTCTTGGGCGCGCTTAAACGGCAGTGCTGCGCGAAATGCAAACGCTTCACCGCAGAACCCTGGCTCAGCCCGGTTCAATTCCAGAGGCTTCAAGCTGATGCTCGGGCTCCACGTGAATGATGACCTGCGCTTCGGGGAAAGCCTGCTGAATGGCCTCTTCGATGGTGTCGCAGATGCAATGCGAAGCCTGCACCGTCATCGCGCCATCAACGACCATATGAAACTCGACAAACAGCGCGACGCCAGCGCGACGGGTTTTCAGATCATGTACCTGCAACGCCCCTGCAGCCGATTGATGCAGCAGCTCTTCGATTCTCGCGCGCTCTTCCTCGGGCGCGGCGGAATCCATCAGGCCATTTACCGAAGAGACCACAACGCAGTAGCCTTCGCGCAGGATATTCACCGCCACCAAAAGCGCCAAAAGCGGGTCTAATATGGTCCAACCGGTCGCCATTGCCAGCACCAGCCCCAGCAGAACCCCGACAGAGGTCCAGACATCGCTCATCAGGTGCCGCCCGCCCGCGGTCAGGGCCGGAGAGCTCAGCTGCCTGCCGCGGCCAATCAAAAGCCGTGCCCAGATCAGGTTCAGCACCAGGGCCACCCCGTTGATCAACAGCCCGGCCCGGCCCCACTCTGCCGTTGATCTGAGATTGCCAAGGGCATGCACCGATTGCTCTACAATCAGCAGGGCGGCGATAATGATCATGATACCTTCGAGCACGGCGGAAAAATACTCGGCCTTGTAGTGCCCAAAGGGATGGCCGGCATCTGCGGGCTTTTTGGCATAGTGCACCGCCATCCAGGCCATCACCGCACCGCCCACATTGACAAAGGATTCCAACGCATCAGACAGCAGCGCCACCGAATTTGTCAGCCACCAGGCCGCCAGCTTCAGTGCCAGCACCAAAAGCGCGATCAGGATCGTGCCCAGAGCCAACCTTTCCGCGTTCATCCCCTGCATCACACCCAACGCACCTTTATGGTCTTTGCCCCATAACAGAGCCAAATTTTCAGTTGCGTGTCAGAGCATCAGTCCACGCCGCACCAGATTCAACCCCGCCACCAACAGCACAATAAGGGTAGCCTGTTTAAAAAGTCTTTGATCGATCCGATCATGCAGCCGGCCACCAATCCACATGCCCAACACGGCAGGCACAACCAGCAGGATCGAGAACGGCAGGGTCTCAGCCCGCACCACGCCAGACCCAATATGCGCCAGCAGCAATGCACAGGCGCCAAGGCCGTAAATCACCCCCTGCACCCGGATCTGCTCGCTCTTTTCGGTCCCCAGCGCCGTGAGGTAAGCCACCGTAGGCGGCCCCCAGACACCGGAAACGCCGCCGATCAACCCAGCAAAGGCGCCGACAAAGATTTCAATCCTTGGCGTCGGTTTTGCCAGGGTGAGCGCGATGCCGAGCAGCTGCAACAGGACAAAAATCGTGACCGGCACGCCAATGGCCAGAAACATTATGTGCTGCGGCAGGATGCGCACCATCTGGGCGCTCAGCAACAAAAACACCAAGCCTGCCAACAGAAAGATCCGAAACCGCCTGATCGACCCCAGGGCGGCACCGGCGCCCTGCCGCAACGCCTGCATCCAATTGGTCACCAGCGTCGGCAGAATCAACCCGGCCAGCGCCAGCTCCGGCGACATGAACAGGCTCAACCCCGACACAAGGATCATCGGCAGAGCAAAGCCAACCATGCCCTTGACCGTACCGGCCAGCAGGGCGATCGCAAAGGCGATGCCGAGATCCGCCGGTGAAATGGAGGGTGAGATGAGGCTAAAAATCTGGTCCATACCCCTGCCCTATCACTCCAATCGCGCAGAGAGAACAGCAGCCGCGCCCAAAATTCCGTCACGCAACTTATTATCAAATTGCCGCAGTGCGGCGTATTTTTGTTGCGCTGCACCTGCAAAGTGATTTACCACCAAGCCACCACAGAAGGACGTGATTCAATGGCTCATGACGGACAGGACCTGCAAATGAAACCGATTGTGCTCCCAGACCTGCTGACGCTCACCGCGGCGGCGATTGCTCCCCTCGAAGCCACCCTGGAGGAGGCCCGGATTGCTGTACGTGATCTGGTGAGCCAGGAGGGACGCGTCTCGGGGCAGCTGATCGAGGAAAACCAGACCGCCGCGCATGGGCTGTCCTGGCTTGCGACCTATGTCTACTCCCTGCGTCAGATGCAGCAGTGGGCCGACAAGCTGCAAAGCGACGGCACCTTCAATGAGATGGAACAGCTGATCCACCAGATTGCCTTTGGCGAATACCTCGCCCAGGTGCAGGGCGGCATCCAGATGAACCAGGGCGAAATTCTGCGCCTGCAGGATCTGGGCCTGGGTCAGGACACCCTGACGGCGCTGCGCACAGAGGCTGTGGTGGCTCTTACCGAAGGCGGCAACACGCAGGCCGCCCGCAGCCGTCTGGCTGAGCTGATGCAGGAACAGGCCGGCGCCACCATGTTTGGCACCTCGGGTCTGGAAGAAGAGCTGGAAATGATCCGCGACCAGTTCCGCCGCTATGCCTTGGAAAAGGTCGAGCCCCACGCCCATGACTGGCACCTGAAGGATGAGCTGATCCCGATGGAAGTGATCGAAGAGCTGGCCGAAATGGGTGTCTTTGGTCTGACCATCCCCGAAGAGTTTGGCGGCTTTGGACTCTCCAAGGCCTCGATGGTTGTGGTCTCTGAGGAACTGTCGCGCGGCTATATCGGTGTTGGCTCTCTCGCCACCCGCTCTGAGATCGCGGCTGAGCTGATCCTCTGCGGTGGTACTGACGATCAAAAAGCCCAGTGGCTGCCCAAGATCGCCAGCGCCGAAATCCTGCCCACGGCTGTGTTCACAGAGCCTAACACAGGCTCTGATCTTGGCTCTTTGCGCACCCGCGCGGTAAAAACCGAGGGTGGCGACTATGAGGTGACCGGTAACAAGACCTGGATCACCCACGCGGCCCGTACCCATGTGATGACCCTGCTGGCGCGCACCGATCCCGAGACCACAGACCACCGGGGCCTGTCGATGTTTCTGGCGGAAAAGACCCCCGGCACTGATGAAACCCCCTTTCCAACGCCCGGCATGACCGGCGGTGAGATCGAGGTGCTGGGCTATCGCGGCATGAAGGAATACGAGCTGGGCTTTGACGGCTTTGCGGTGAAACAGGCCAATCTGCTGGGCGGCGCCGAGGGCAAGGGTTTCAAGCAGCTGATGGAGACCTTTGAGAGCGCCCGCATCCAGACCGCCGCCCGCGCCGTTGGCGTGGCGCAGTCGGCGCTGGATATCGCCATGCAATACGCGCAGGACCGCAAACAGTTCGGCAAAAGCCTGATCGACTTCCCGCGTGTCTCTGGCAAACTGGCGATGATGGCGGTTGAGATCATGGTGGCGCGTCAGCTGACCTATTTCTCGGCCTGGGAAAAAGACAACGGCCACCGCTGTGACCTTGAGGCTGGCATGGCCAAACTGCTGGGCGCGCGGGTCGCCTGGGCGGCTGCCGACAACGGGTTGCAAATCCACGGCGGCAATGGCTTTGCGCTGGAGTACAAAATCAGCCGGGTGCTGTGCGATGCGCGGATCCTCAATATTTTTGAGGGAGCTGCAGAGATTCAGGCCCAGGTCATCGCCCGCCGTCTGCTGGCCTGATCTTCTTTAGGCCTGATCTGCTCTGCGCCACCTGACTAAAATTGCATATGCCCGGCCAAAAAAGGCCGGGCATTTTGCTCTGCGCCCTGAAATTTTGCGCCAGGCAGGCCGGAGCCCACCTCCTCGCATTTTTGCGCAAGTCTGACGGGACGGTTTCTTACGGGGCCTTTGGTTGTCTTTCCAACCCACTCAGATAATCTCAGCCCATGCGCCACTTTGTGTCGAAACTCCTTGTGACCTGCGTCGCCCTCTTGGCGCTTTTTGCCTGCGCCGAGCGAGTGCCAAAGGACACAGACGGGGCCGTTCTGGTCATTGGTGATTCCCTTCTGGCCTGGAACGGCGGCACCAAACGCGCGGTGTCGGACGTGATGGAGCAAGAGCTGGGTGTTTCGGTGGTGGACCGGTCGGTCTCTGCGGCGCGGATGATCTACCATCTGCCAATCACGGGTGCGGCGGGGCTCAGCATTCCAAAACAGGTACCCAGGGGCGAATGGGACTGGGTGGTGGTCAGTGGCGGCGGCAATGATCTTTGGCTGGGCTGTGGCTGTGGCCCCTGCACGCGTAAAATGAACCGGCTCGTCTCGCAGGATGGTCACAGCGGGGCCATCCCCGATCTTGTCGCCAAACTGCGGGCCCGCGGCAGCAAGGTGATCTACACCGGCTACCTGCGCAGCCCCGGCATGGGCTCACCAATTGAATATTGCAAAGACAACGGCGAAGAGCTTGACCGTCGGGCAGCCAACATGGCCGCGCAGGACGAGGCGGTGTTCTTCCTCTCGCTGGCCAATCTTGTGCCCCATGGAGATCGCTCCTATCATGCGGTGGACATGATCCACCCCTCGGTCAAGGGCAGTGCCGCAATCGGCCATCGGATATCCGAGCTGATACAAGACAACAGTCCCCGGCATTATCCCCGCCGCACCGCGCAACAGACAGAGTAGTCTTTTCAGATGAGCAATGCTTCAGCCTCAACCCGGTCTCACCGCCCCAGCCAGTGCCAAACCGGCCAACCCCTTGCCAGAAAGACCGCAACGCGACTGTGCCGTGCCGCCGTTGTCGGCGGGTTGATGGCAGCCACGGCCCTGCTCGCCGCCTGTCGCGATGAGACACTCACCGGATATGGCGCGGCAGACAAGACATGGGTCCTCAGCACGCTGAACCAAGAGCCTTTTGAGGCCCGTGCCACGCTAACCTTTCCGGAAGCCGGCAGACTTGCGGGGCAGGCGCCTTGCAACAGCTACCAGGGCGACCAGACGGCGCCCTACCCCTGGTTTCAGGCGGGCGCGCTGATAGCCACCCGGATGATATGTCCCGACCAGCCAGCAGAGGATATATACCTTCAGACCCTCGCGGAAATGACCGAGGCAGAGGTTGCCCACCGCACGCTGATCCTGCGCAACGAGGCCGGTCTGGAGATGGTGTTCACGTCAGAGGATTAAAGGCTGTTTAAAACCGGCGGCTAATTAGAGTCGGCGGCTGAAGGCATCGATAAATCGGCCGCGCGCCTCTGGCAGCGGGCGATTGCCAAGACTGCGCGCCAGATGCGTCTCAAGAAAGTAACCCGTGGTGCGCAGCCCCTCGGCCACCTCGTGATCTGGCCCATAACCAGCCCCCTGCATCACCGGTGGCAGCGGCAACAGGCGGCTCACCCATTGCCCGGCCTCCTGCCGCGACACCGCGCGTCCGGTTTTGGGAGAGACATAGGCGAGATCCTCATTACGGCCCGAGACCGCACAAGCGCTGAGATCCAGCCCAAAGCCCATTGCCTCAAGCAGCGCCATCTCCCAGCGCAGATAGGCCAGCGGCCAGATCTCCTCTTCCTCCAGCAGGTCCAGCAACTGCTCGCTGCGCTTGTACAGATCGGGGTAGGCTTCACGTTCCGGCAGGCAAAAGCTCAAAAGCCCGGTCACCGCATTCAGCCCCGCCAGCGCCTGCCGCCCCGACAAGGCAGCAGCAGCACGACTGCGCAGCGGCTCTGCCTGATAGCTGCCCAGATGATCCTCTAGCCGGGCCCGCCACAACAGGTCCAGCTGTGCACCGGGCTGCAGTACCGGGGATTTTTTGCGGCTGGCCCCGCCATGTACGATGCCGGCGTGGCGACCATGGCTTTCGGTGAACACATCAATGATCACCGCTGACTCGCCATGGCGGCGACTGGTCAAGAGGATGCCATGGTCACGCCAGTCCAATATGTCGCTCTCCCGAGTACTGCGCCTTGTCCAAAAATATCAGAGCCTAACAAGGGGAAAACAGCAAGCCTGCAGCAAGAACGGACCTTCAGGACAGGTTAGCTCAGGACGGGCTAGCTCAGGACGGGCAGGCTCAGGTTTATTCCAGCCCCGGCTCTTCCAGCAGATGGCGGCCCTCGCGGTCTTCGACCTCAATCACCCAGAGATCTGTGTCAAACTCTTGCTGGCGGCGAATGGCTACATCGACATCCGCCTCCACGCCGCTGGCATGTTCGATCCATTTGCGCGCGTCACTCATCAGATCATAGGAGCGGTGAAACGACTGCGCCTGACCGTCCAGGGTGTTAAGCTTGACCAGAACGGCCCCCGCAGTGTCGTCGCCATGGGCGGTGACAAAGGCGGGGATACCGTAAAGCCGCAGGCGGGTAAGATAGGCGTCCACCCAGAACCTGGCAGTCAGACGGCTCATTCGTTCCCGTCTTTAAAGTTCAGCCCCATCTCAGAATAACGCTCGGCTTCTTCCAGCCAGTTGGGCCGGACTTTTACCTGCAGGAACAGATGCACCTTGCGGCCCAGGAATTCTGTCAGCTCTTCGCGAGCGGCCTGCGAGACTGCCTTGATGGTCTCACCACGTTTGCCCAGAACGATGCCTTTGTGGCCGTCACGGATCACATAGATGACCTGATCAATCTTGGCCGAGCCATCCTTGCGCTCTTCCCAGTTCTCGGTCTCGACCGTCATCTGGTAGGGCAGTTCCTGATGCAGCCGCAGGGTCAGTTTTTCGCGGGTCATTTCAGCCGCGATCATCCGCATTGGCAGATCAGAGATTTGGTCTTCGGGATAGAACCAGGGGCCTTCAGGCACCTCGCCTGCCAGCCAGAGGCGCAGCGCATCCACCCCGTGACCACGTTCAGCCGAGATCAGGAAGGTCTCAGCAAAATCATAGCGGTCATTCAGATCTTTGGTGAGGCCGAGCAGCGCTTCGGCTTGCACCCGGTCAATCTTGTTGATCACCAGCGCCACTTTACGCCCCTTGCCAAGCTCAGCGAGCCCTTCAAGGATACGTTCAACGCCTTCAGTGACGCCACGTGTGGCCTCGATCAGCAGCATGACCACATCGGCATCGGCAGCCCCACCCCAGGCGGCTGCGACCATGGCGCGATCCAGCCTGCGACGGGGTTGAAACAGGCCTGGCGTGTCGACAAAAACGATCTGGCTTTCGCCCTCCATCACGATCCCGCGCACACGGGTGCGGGTGGTCTGAACCTTGTGGGTCACGATCGACACCTTTGCCCCCACCATGCGGTTCATCAGGGTGGATTTGCCCGCGTTGGGCTCTCCGATCAGGGCGACGAATCCGGCGCGTGTTGTCATGTTTTTTGCTCCAAACGTGCCAAGAGCGCCTTGGCTGCGGCCTGCTCTGCCAGGCGCTTTGAGCCCGCAGTGGCGCGTTCTTCAGTGCCATCTTCCAGCCGAACGGCAATGGTGAAGATGGGTTGGTGATCAGGGCCTTCGCGCGCCACCTGCACGTAGTCTGGCGGCGATTCGCGACGGGCCTGAACGAATTCCTGCAACGCAGTTTTTGGGTCGCGCGCGTCGTCCTCGACCTGATGCACCCGCTGGCCCCACAGGCGCAGGATCATCTGTTGCGCCACCTCAAAGCCGCCATCCTTGTAGACCGCAGCAATCACCGCTTCCATGCCATCGCCCAGCAGCGCAAGCTTGCGGCGACCACCGGACATCATCTCGGAACGGCCCAGTTTCAACACCTCGCCCAGGTCGATCTCGCGAGCGACATCGGCGCAGGCTTCCTTGCGCACCAGGGCATTGAACCGCGGCGCCAACTGGCCTTCACTGGCCTGCTTATCATGTTCCAGCAGTTCCGTCGCCATAACAAGGCCAAGCACACGGTCGCCCAGAAATTCCAGTCGTTGGTTGTCCTTACGATTGGGCGAGGACACCGAAGGATGGGTCAGGGCGCGCACCAAAAGCTCGGGTCGGGTGAAATGATACCCGATCCGCTCTTCAAAGGCGCGCATCTCTTTGGAAAGTTTCAATTGATCCCCTTGAAGTAGCGATCACTGCGCCAGGTCCAGAAAAACAACATAGAGCGGCCGGAGGACGAGAACATGATCCGGTCAGCGCGCCCGATCAGGTTTTCCAGCGGCACAAAGCCAACACCGCCGGCGGTCTGCGCCAGACGGCTGTCGCTGGAGTTGTCGCGGTTGTCCCCCATAAAGAAGAAATGCCCTGCAGGCACCTGATAGACACCGGTGTGGTCGGCCGACTGGTTGCCGATATTGAGGATCACATGTTTGTTGCCACCCGGCAGCGTTTCAATCTGACGCGATTTGAGACAGGTTCCGCCCTGGCCAACCGGCTGGTTCTCGCAGCGCGGGTAGGAGCCCTGCGGCCCCTGCGGCGCCATTGCTTCCTCAAAGTTGCCCGCATCCTCAAGGCCAACCGCCTCGCCGTTGATGAACAAGACGCCCTCTTTTACCTGGATCTTGTCACCCGGCAGGCCGATCAAACGCTTGATGAAATCGGTCCCGGTAACAGGGTGACGAAACACCACCACATCGCCGCGCTCAGGGTCGGACCCCAGAAAACGAGAGTTATCACTGTCCAGGAAACCACAGACATCCTCGGCGTCGATGTTCAGCCCAATGGCGCCGATGCGCACGCTGGGGCAGGACGCGTAGGAATAGCCATAGGCCATCTTGTTGACGAACAGGAAATCACCAATGAGCAGCGTCTCTTTCATCGACCCCGACGGGATCCAGAAAGGTTGGAAAAACAGGGTCCGAAAGACCCCGGCAATCAGCAGGGCATAAACAATGGTCTTTACCGTTTCGAGGATCGATTGGCCGGCGGTAGGTTTTGCCGTCATCAGGCTCTCCGGGTTTTAAAATAAAGGGACCGGCGCTACATGAGCGCGCAAGGGGCGCGAGTCAAGCGCCACTGGCTGTTTCAGACGCCGGACCCTCTGCCTGCCCCTCAGCCTGAGGGGCAATTGGAAGCGCCTCAATCACCACAAAGGCCTGCGCCCAGGGGTGATCATCGGTCAGGGTTACATGGATGATGGCCTGATGTCCCGCTGGCGTCATCTTGGCCAGACGCTCGGCGGCCCAGCCTGTGACATGCATCACCGGCTGGCCCGTGCGCAGATTGCTGACGGCCATGTCCTTCCAGGCGATGCCCATGCGCAGCCCTGTTCCCAGCGCCTTGGAACAGGCTTCTTTTGCGGCCCAGCGTTTGGCATAGGTTCCGGCGACATCGCGCCGACGCTCGGCCTTGCGCTGCTCAACCTCGGTAAACACCCGGTTGCGAAAGCGATCCCCAAAGCGATCCAGCGTGCCCTGAATACGCTCGATATTGGCGAGATCGGTTCCGATGCCGAGGATCATTTCTGTGCGTTGGCTTTGGCGCGTGCCCTAACCTGGTGGTTAAAGCCACTGCGGAAGAAGAGAGCACTACTCATATAGGTCACCGCGGCAATCACGATGAACGTAATTACCCAATACCAGACCCCCATGATTTTCAGCGCCTGCAAGTCACCTTCGCCACCGGATATGACAGCGGACACCACTGAAACTGCAACAATCATTGCAACACCATAGCCGGTCAATGGGATGGCTGCTTTGCAAGCCGAACGCCAGTCCAGCGGCTCCTCTTGGGTGGTTTGCTGTCGCTGCCCCTGAATCTTGGCCGCCATCGCTGCTGGCAGGATTATCGCCCACAAAGCAGGAGGCAAGGCTACGCCAACAAAAGACAACACAACCAAGAACAGCCTCAGCAACACATCCACTGCCACATAGACCAATGCATAGCGTTTGAAGCTGAGGGTCACTGCCGCGCCTCGTCCATCTTGCGGCGCATTTCCGCCAGGGCCGCAGGCAGGCCGACAAACATCGCCTCGCCCATCAGAAAGTGGCCGATATTTAGCTCTTTGACCTGAGGCAGGGCCGCAATGGGGCCGACGCTTTCATAGGTCAGCCCATGGCCCACATGCACCTCAAGCCCAAGATCGTGGGCATAGCGCGCCATCTCGGTGATCTTGGCAAGTTCCGCGTCGCGCTCGGCCCAGCGGCCTTCGGCCCAGGCATCGGCATAGGCGCCGGCATGCAGCTCGATCACTGGCGCGCCGATGCGATGGCTGGCCTCGACCTGCGCCCTGTCGGCACCGATGAACATGGAAACCCGGCTGCCCGCCTCCCGCAGCGGCGCGATGTATTCAGCCAGCGCGTTGTCGTTGCCCGCCACATCCAGCCCACCTTCGGTGGTGCGTTCTTCGCGTTTCTCAGGCACCAGGCAGACCGCATGCGGTTTGTGGCGCAGCGCAATGGCCTGCATCTCGAGGGTGGCGGCCATCTCGAAATTCAACGGAATGCGCAGCGCCGCCATTAGTCCGTCAATGTCGCTGTCGATGATATGACGGCGGTCTTCGCGCAGATGGGCGGTTATACCGTCTGCTCCGGCATTCTGCGCCAGGATCGCGGCACGCACCGGATCGGGATTGTTGCCACCGCGGGCGTTGCGCACCGTGGCCACGTGGTCGATGTTCACACCCAACCGCAAAGCGTTCTGAGCCATGTCATTTGTCCTGAAATCAGTCTCTGTTGGCCTGAGACTAGACAGCGCATCGGTGAGGGCAACCCCCTGCGCGGGCTGTGACTGCTATTTTACCTTGCGCACCCGAGGCAGCGTCAGCTTGGGTTTCAGCTTTTTGGGCTCGGCAACCGGGGTGATTCCGGCGGCTTCCATTTCGGCACGTTTCTTGATGGCGTCAAATTTGGCCTTGATGCGCGAGCGGCGATGCTGCTGATAGGCGCGGATCACCGGCAGGCTGAGCATATAACAAATGGTGGCGGTGATAACGCCGGGGATAATGCCGCCGACCAGATAGGGAAAAAACACCTCATCGTAGAACAGATGCAGCCCGTCCCAGTCGGCCGGCTGATCCCGGAACAGCGCAAAGAGGTTGTCTTTCAGATCCTTGCCCGCATCGATGAACTTACCAACCAGAGAGGTGTCCAGCTCTTCGTCAAATTCAGTCCCCAGCATCCAGTGCCCGGTTTGCAGGGCTGCAATACCAATCGGCACATAGGTCAGCGGGTTGCCAAAGAAGGTGCCACTGAGGGCGGCCAGGATATTGCCATTGATCAGGCGCGCGATCAGGGCCGCGACGACAAAATGCATGGCATAAAACGGCGTAAAAGTGGTGAAGACCCCGGCCCAGACACCGCGCGCGATGCGTTCTGGCGAATCAGGCAGACGGCGCACCCGGTGCTTTACGTACAGAAACGCCCGCTTCCAGCCCCCACGGGGCCAGATGAAATCCGCAACCGCCCGAAAGAGCGGGCGTCTATCCCGGCGCCTGAATACCAAAAGCCTGCGTCCTTCCTAGTTCCAACCGAGCATTATCCCGAAATCAAGCGTGTCTCCGGCTTTTCCCGGAAACGCGCAACTTCGGCGACATCGCTCTCGGCCTCCAATGTCAGCATCAAGGAATGCAGTTGCTCTACATCCCTGAGTTCCACATTTATCACCAGCCGGTAAAAGTCTGGTTTCCGATCTGCAAATTCAAGATCGGAGATATTGGCCTTTTTCTCGCCAATCAATGTGCAAATACGTCCCAGCACACCCGCGTCATTGCCAATGGTCAGCCCGAGGGTAACACCGTAAGCTGCCGCATGGGTGCCGCTGTGCCAGCGCACATCGACCCAGCGTTCTGGCTGGGCTTCAAATTCACCCAATCGGTCGCAATCTGCCGCATGCACCACAACGCCGCGACCGCGGTAGGTGATGCCGATGATTCGTTCACCCGGCAGCGGCTGGCAGCAGGGCGCACGCTCAAAGCTTTGGCCCGCCTCAAGACCAATCACTGCGCGCCGGGGCGACACCAGATCGCCCTCCTGCGAGGTCAGTTCAGGGTAAACCGCCTGCACCACATCATGGGTGGTGAGCTCGGCGGCACCAAGGCTTGCCAGCAGCTCGTACACGCTGCTGATGCGCAGCGCCCGCGCGGCTGTCTCAAGCGTTTTATCGGTAGCTTTACGATGGACATGCTCAAAAGCAGAGCGCGCAAGTTCCCGCCCCAGTTTGACAAATCGCGCCCTGTCTGCTTCGCGCAGAGCGCGGCGAATGGCGGTGCGGGCCTTGCCCGTTGTGGCGATCTCCAGCCAGCTCACCTGAGGCGTCTGCCCCTCGGCTGTGATCACCTCGACAGATTGGCCATTGCGGATACGCGTCCACAGCGGCACCCGGATCCCGTCGATTTTGGCCCCGACGCAGGCATGGCCAATCCGTGTGTGGATGGCATAGGCGAAATCAATTGGCGTCGCGCCCTTGGGCAGCTTGGTCACATCCCCCTTGGGCGTGAAGCAAAACACCTGATCAGAATACATCTCGAGCTTCACGGCTTCGAGGAACTCGTCGTGGTCTTCCTCGGCGTCAAACTGTTCGGTGAGCGAGGCAATCCATTTGGCCGGGTCCACCGCAAAGGGGTTTTGCGAGCGCACACCGTCGCGGTACGACCAATGCGCCGCCACGCCAGTTTCGGCCACATCATGCATTTGGCGCGTGCGGATCTGCACCTCGACCCGCTTGCCATCGCGTCCCGACACCGTGGTGTGGATCGACCGGTAGCCGTTGGATTTTGGCTGGCTGATATAGTCTTTGAAACGCCCCGGCACCGCGCGCCAACGCTGATGGATCGCGCCCAATGCGCGGTAGCTGTCCTCTTCACACTGGGTAATGACGCGAAAGCCGTAGATGTCTGAGAGCCGCGAAAACCCCTGATCCTTGGCCTGCATCTTGCGCCAGATCGAATAGGGCTTTTTGGCGCGGCCAAAGACCTCGGCCTCGATACCGGCTTTTTCCAGCTCAATGCGCATATCACCAGTGATGCGATGGATCACATCGCCCGTCTCGCGCTGCAGGGTGACAAAGCGGCGGATGATCGACTGGCGCCCCTCGGGGTTCAGCACCTTAAAGGCCAAGTCTTCCAGCTCTTCGCGCATCCATTGCATCCCCATGCGCCCGGCCAGCGGTGCATAGATATCCATGGTCTCACGGGCTTTTTGCGCCTGCTTTTCCGGGCGCATCGCCTTGATGGTGCGCATATTGTGCAGACGGTCGGCCAGCTTGACCAGAATGACCCGCAGGTCCTTGGACATGGCCATAAACAGTTTGCGAAAGTTTTCTGCCTGTTTGGTCTCACGGCTGGAAAGCTGCAGATTGGTCAGCTTGGTAACGCCATCGACCAGCTCTGCCACCTCGTTGCCAAAGCGCGAGGCGACCTCCTCGTAGGAGGCCTTGGTGTCTTCGATGGTGTCATGCAACAGCGCGGTGATGATGGTGGCATCATCCAGGTGCTGTTCTGTCAGGAGGGCCGCAACGGCGACGGGATGGGTGAAATAGGGCTCACCAGAGTGACGAAACTGCCCCTCGTGCATCTCTTCGCCATAGGCATAAGCGGCAGCGATTTTATCGGCGTTTGTCTTTGGGTTGTAGTTGCGGACCAGAGCAATCAGGTCTTCTGGTGTAATCATTTCCAGTCCGCAGCCTCAGTTTGGGTAGTGCCGGTGTCAGCCCTGCCCCTGGGCCTCCATGAGTGCGCGCAGCAGTTTTTCTTCCGACATATCGTCGTCAGCAGGCTTGTCGTTCTCGGCACCCATCAGCAAAGCCATCGAATCTTCTTCGGGCTCATCGACTTCGATCTGGGTCTGATTGCTCTCGATCAGACGCTCGCGCAGATCGTCAGCGCGCTGGGTCTCATCAGCAATCTCGCGCAGCGACACAACTGGGTTCTTGTCATTGTCGCGCTCAACTGTGAGCGCCGCTCCAGCAGCGATTTCGCGGGCACGATGGGCCGCCAGCATCACCAGCTCAAAGCGGTTGGGTACTTTGTCTACGCAATCTTCAACCGTCACGCGGGCCATAGGCGACTCTCCAAAATCAGTGTGGGTCCGGAAGGGCGACTTTTACGCTCAAATCTTTTTATTGACAAGCGCTGAAAGTGCCGCATTGGCCGGATTAAACCGGCACGATGGCCTCCAGCTCGGTTTTTGGCCTCTCCGCACAGAGCTCGGCCGCGGTTTTTCCCAGAATCGGATGCACCCAATCCGGAAAGACATCACAAAGCGGCACCAGGACAAAGGCGCGATCCTGCACGCGCGGATGTGGGAGAATCAGCTCGTCCGGGGTCTCAGTCATTTGTCGCTCAAGCGGTAAATCAAGCCAGCGTTGATAGCCCGGCCGGTCTGGCAACACCCAATCACCCAAAGCAATCAGGTCCAGATCCAGCGTCCGCATCCCCCACCTTTGATCCCGGCGGCGCGAAAATTTTTGCTCAACCATATGCAAATGCTGCAATAAATCTGCAGGGTTGAGATCGACTTCCAACACCATCACCGCATTAATATAGTCCGGCCCGCTGCCCGCTGGAAAACTAGGGGTTTGAAAAAGTCGCGAAACTTGGCATGATTCACCTAAAAGGAGAGTTAATTCCCCAACCGCGCCCTCAAGGGTGTTTCGCGGCGACATCTCGCCGAAGGGCAAGTTGCCACCCAGTGCAATGATCGCTTTTAGTCGAGGATTGGTCACTTTTGACCCCATTTAGGAAAAACCAGATACTTGAAGCAGGTGCCAAAGTACTTACAATATGTCCACCCGTTTCGCCGCACGAAATTCACTCACGGATCATTTGGCGCAATCGGATTTATCAGAAGGACACTTTACAATGTTTTACAAAGACGAACGGCTAGCGCTGTTCATAGACGGTTCAAACCTCTACGCCGCTGCCAAAGCGCTGGGGTTTGATATCGACTACAAGCTTTTGCGGCAGGAATTTATGCGCCGTGGAAAGCTCTTGCGGGCCTTCTATTACACGGCTCTGCTGGAAAATGACGAGTATTCTCCGATCCGTCCGCTGGTCGACTGGCTGCACTACAATGGGTTCACCATGGTGACCAAGCCCGCCAAAGAATACACCGACAGCATGGGGCGTCGTAAAGTCAAAGGTAATATGGACATTGAGCTCGCTGTGGACGCCATGGAACTGGCCCCACGCGTGGATCACATTGTTCTGTTCTCTGGCGATGGCGATTTTCGCCCACTGATCGCCAGCTTGCAGCGGCAGGGCGTGCGCGTCTCCGTGGTCTCGACCATTCGCAGCCAGCCGCCGATGATTTCTGATGAGTTGCGCCGACAGGCTGACAATTTCATCGAGCTGGAAGAACTGAAGGATGTCATTGGCCGTCCCCCGCGGGAACACCCTGTCGAAGCCCGGCCCGTGACTGCGGTTCCTGGCTAAGGTCAAAATGCGATCAGTGGAGGCAGATCAGTGGAGGCTATGGGAGGCATTTCTCTCCGGGCCTTTCAGGCGGCGCTTTTGCGCCACTGAAGAACATCGCTGATTATCACTGCTGAATATCACTACCGAATATCGAACTGGCATCAAGGCGGGTTTCCACTCACGACCCGCCTTGGTGCACCCAGACATGACCCCGTCATCAACACCAAAACGCCGCAGGCCACCACACCGGCCCCGCAGCGGGTGGCAGACAACATGGCAGATCTTAGCCGCGCGCTTTTCTAGCTTCCCGTTTTGTGGCTGTCTGTTTTGTGGCTGTCTGGGGCAGCGCCCCGTCGCTTGCCCTTATTGATGTCGCTGGACGAGGTTGACAGCTGATGTCGGATTGCGGCCTCCAACGCGGCGATGGTCACCGGTTTGGACACATAGTCATCCATCCCCCCGGTCAGACATTTCTCAGCCTCCCCTTGCAGAGCATTGGCGGTCACTGCGATGATTGGCGTATGTCGCAGGTTCTGTTCCTTTTCGATCTGCCTGATCGCGCGCGTCAGCTCGAAACCATCCATTACCGGCATCTGACAATCCGTCAGGACCAGATCAAAAGACCCTTTGCTCCAAGCCGAAAGGCACTCGGCCCCGTCCCGGGTGAGCGTGACTTCGCAGCCAAGCAGTGCCAGCTGACTTTCGATAACGGCCCGATTGATCTCGTTGTCCTCGGCCACCAGAATGCGGCCACCGGTCTGATCCAAAGAGGTCGGCTGTTCCGAAGAAGGCCCCTGCGTGCCACCGTCCTTCTTGCGACCAGTAAGATTTGCCATGGCTTCCCAGAATTCGCTTGGCAAAACAGGACCAGACTGGACAATTGCCCAGCGCTTGGTTGCCCTGGTAGGCTGTGCCGATCCGCCATAGCCAAATTCCAGCACATTGAGATCCGGAAATTCCTCAAGAATTAGCTTGCGACACCAGTTTTTCTGACGGTCATCCGGATCTTCTGCAGGCAGGATGAAAATCGTGTCCCGCCCGGCTGAACGAGCGAGGGCAAGAAACTCGTCCTGATTGGACACCCATTTCATGTCACAGTCTGCTGCCAGCACATAAGAGGCCCAGGCACAGTCCTGGGATTGCCGCGGCATCATCGCAACCACCTGGATCCCTGCGAGTTTGGGACCCTTTATGGGGCCTGACGGCGCAATGACGGGCAAGCGCACAGAAAACACGCTGCCTTTGCCCAGAGCACTCTCGACGGTGATATTGCCGTTCATTTTGGTGACCAGCTGCCGCACAATCGTCAGGCCAAGGCCATTGCCCTTAATCATACGCTTTGCCACGATGGCCGAACGCTCAAACGGTGAAAAAATGGATCCCTGTACTTCCGGCTCAATTCCGATGCCGTTGTCCTCGACCACAAAATCAATACTGCCCGGCTCGCTAATTTCGACACGCAGTCTGACTTTGCCAGCACGGTCTCCGACCGAGGGCTCCGAAAACTTGATCGCATTTCCCAACAGGTTAAGCAGGATTTGCCGCAGGCGCCCTGCGTCCCCTGTCAGCGTATCCGGCAGATCGGCCTGTACCGAAAGCGACAGCTCCACCTGCATCTGGCTCGCGTGCGGCCTCAGGGTGGCCATGGCGCCTTCGATCAGCGGCAACAGACGCATCGGGGCCTGAAACAATTCCATCTTGCCCGCCTCAATGCGTGACACATCGAGGATGTCATCAATGATCCACAACAGCGATGTCGAGGAGTCCTGAATGGTGTGCAGGATGCGGCGTTGCTCGGGGGTAAGATCGGTTTTCTCAAGAACCTCGGCCATGCCAAGAACACCGTTCATTGGCGTTCGGATTTCATGGCTCATCGCCGCCAGAAAATCGCTCTTGGCGCGGTTGGCTTTGCTTTCCAGCTGATGCGTCTCCAGCAGGTCATCGCTATAGCTCTCTGCCAACTGACCAAACGACATCATCTCGATTATCAGAATGGTAAAGATGGTGAGCAGGACGCCGCCTGACAGATAGCGTTCCGGAATACCGCCTCCCAGGATCGGCGGGCCAAAATAGTCATGCCCAAGATACCGGAACAACAGCCAGCTCAGCAGAACGATCCCGAGCAACACAATGATCACAGGTTTTTCCCGCCGCAGCGAGAACGTCATAAAGGGCCCTCCCAGCAGCACCGCAAAAAACAACTCTACATTGCTCGACGGAGGCATGGTGAAAACAGAGCACATTACCGCAGTCAATCCGGTGCTGTACCAAATGAGACGTGCGATCAGTTTGTGCTTTGTCAGGATCAGCATACGCGCAGCGGCCGAGCCGCCAACGGCAATCGACGCAATCCCCACCATGAGGGGCTCGTTTACGACAAAGCCCACAAGCGCCCACAACAGGCCCAGAACCACCACCCCATTGGAAGCCGCGCTAACGGTTTTAAACCGGCGCTCCATGGTGACCCGATGGGCCTCGATCTGAAAATTGTCCCGGCTGGTCGCAAGCTTATTTTCACTGTGACCCATTTCTTCAGACATGCAGCTTCTCTGTCCTTTTCACTGGCCTTTTCACTGGAAACACGACCAGCACTCACCCAAACACCTAAACACCTAAACACCTAAACACCTAAACACGCATAGAATCGCCTGTGGTCCAGGGGCCGGACCACAAACCGTTTCGCGGAGAGAATGCAGAAGATCTGTTAATATTCTCCTTTCTGAATAGCATTTGTGAACAGCCCATAAACAGCTGCGTTTCGGCCTCTTGGCCGCCTCACCGCAGCGTGAACCACATCGTGAAAGGTCACATCCAGTCCTGTGCCTCTTCCCGGACTGGACCTTGGCCCGGCAAAGCCTTACTTCTGCCCCCAAGGAGACGCCCATGACCAAATCTGCCCTCACACTGTATCTGGCTGCGCCGCGCGGCTTTTGTGCCGGCGTTGACCGCGCCATCAAGATTGTGGAGCTGGCGCTGGAAAAGTGGGGCGCGCCGGTCTATGTGCGCCACGAAATTGTGCACAACAAATATGTGGTGGACGGGCTCCGGGCCAAGGGCGCGATCTTTGTCGAAGAGCTGGATGAATGCCCCGGGGATCGCCCGGTGATCTTTTCCGCCCACGGGGTGCCAAAATCGGTGCCCGCAGCCGCCGAAGCCCGCCAAATGGTCTATGTCGATGCCACCTGCCCATTGGTCAGCAAGGTCCATATTGAGGCGCAGCGCCATGCCGAACAGGGACTGCAGATGATCATGATCGGCCATAAGGGCCATCCTGAAACCGTCGGCACCATGGGGCAGTTGCCCGAGGGCGAAGTGATCCTGGTGGAAACCCCCGAAGATGTGGCCGAGGTGCAGGTCCGCGACCCGAACCAGCTTGCCTATGTCACCCAGACCACGCTGTCGGTGGATGACACCAAGGGGATCGTTGCCGCCCTTGAGGCACGGTTTCCGGCCATTGTCGGCCCGCACAAAGAAGACATCTGCTACGCCACCACCAACCGGCAGGAAGCGGTCAAGGCCGTGGCACCAAAATCTGATGCCTTGCTGGTGGTTGGGGCGCCAAACTCGTCAAACTCGCGTCGTCTGGTCGAGGTGGGCGCCAAGGCAGGCTGTAAATATGCGCAATTGGTTCAACGGGCCGAAAACATCGACTGGCGCGCTTTGGAGGGGATCTCCTCTGTGGCCATTACGGCCGGCGCCTCGGCCCCCGAGCTGCTGGTCAACGAGGTCATCGACGCCTTTCGTGCCCGCTATGATGTTACGGTCGAAGTGGTCGAAACAGCGGTAGAGCGCGTCGAATTCAAAGTGCCGCGCGTATTGCGCCAGCCAAATAGCCAGGTCGCCAAATAGCCAGGTCGCCAACCTGTCTTTGCCAAACTGTTTACGCCTGCGCCTCTTCGCCCTAGGCTGCGCGGGCTGGCCTGTAAAACTGGCTTGTGAAAACGGGCCTGCTAAAACTGACCCGTGCAGCAGTCCCGATGAAGAGGATGAACTCGTGATTTCCATGCATTTTCTGATCACGGCCCTTGTTGTGGTTTTGGCACCCGGCACCGGTGTGCTTTACACGCTGGCACTGGGTCTGGGACAGGGCGCCCGCGCTGCCCTCTGGGCCGCACTGGGCTGCACCCTTGGCATCCTGCCGCATCTCGTGGCGGCCACGCTGGGACTGGCAGCCGTGTTGCACAGCTCGGCTGTGTTGTTTCAGGTGGTGAAAATTCTCGGGGTGCTCTACCTGCTGTATCTGGCCTGGCAGGCGCTGCGCTCCGGGGGCGCGCTGACGATTTCCTCGCAGACCAAAGCACAGTCGCCGTTGCGCATCGCCCAGCGCGGCGCCCTGATCAATATCCTGAACCCCAAATTATCCGTGTTCTTCCTCGCCCTGCTGCCGCCGTTTCTGTCCGGGGACCCAGGCGCGGCCACTCTGGAGATGTCGGTGCTTGGGGCTGTCTTCATGGCGCTGACCTTTGTGATCTTTGTGCTCTACGGCTATTTTGCCGCCCAGGCGCGGCACTTTGTTTTGGGCTCGGAAACGGTGGTGAAATGGCTCAATCGCGGCTTTGCCGGCATCTTTGCCGCCCTTGCTGCGCGGCTGGCCCTTGAACGCGCATAGCCCCGAACGCGCATAAATCAGACCGCGCAGAGCTCCGAACCCGACGGACGAACGCTCTGCACTGATGAAACTGCCAACCGTAAGGTCCCGTGATGAGCGACGCAGAAACCCTCCGAATTTATGATGACCGGGCCGCAGACTATGCCGCGCGCAATCAGGACTATCTCAGCAATGATCCGCGCCTGCTGGAGTTCATTACCGCCTGCCCAGCCGGAGGCCGGGTGCTGGATCTGGGCTGCGGCCCCGGCACCTCGGCTGCTGTGATGGCAGCGGCGGGCCTGCGAGCTGAGGCTATGGATGCCTCGGGCGAGATGGTCGCTCTGGCGAATGCTCTGGCCGGGGTGACCGCCTGGCAGGCCAGTTTTGATGCGCTCCAGGCAGAGGCCGCCTATGACGGGATCTGGGCCAATTTCAGCCTGCTACATGCCGCGCGGGACGCCATGCCCGGCCATCTGGCAGCGATAAAACGCGCGGTGAAGCCACAGGGAGTCTTTTATATCGCCCTCAAGCTGGGTAAAGGCGAAGCCCGTGACGCTCTTGGGCGGCTCTATACTTACTACGAGGAAGACGACTTGAAAGACCTGCTCAAAACCGCCGGGTTTACCGTGCTGAACTGTGCCTTTGGCGAAAGCGAAGGTATGGATGGTGCCATGGCGCGCTGGATTTCGGTGGCCACACATGGCTGATCTCTATGCCTATACCGATGGCGCCTGTTCCGGCAATCCCGGCCCCGGCGGCTGGGGTGCCTTGTTGCAGGCCAAAGAGGGCGAAAGCATCGTCAAGGAGCGCGAGCTCAAGGGCGGCGAGGCCAATACCACCAACAACCGGATGGAGCTGTTGGCGGCAATCAATGCGCTGGAAAGCCTGGCGCGTCCCTCGGCGCTGACTATCGTCACCGACAGCAATTACGTCAAGAATGGCATCACTGGCTGGATCCATGGCTGGAAGAAGAACGGCTGGAAAAACGCCGCCAAAAAGCCGGTGAAAAATGTCGAGCTGTGGCAGCGTCTGGACGAAGCCCAAAGCCGCCATCAGGTCACCTGGGAATGGGTCAAGGGCCATGCAGGCCACCCCGAGAACGAGCGCGCCGACGAGCTGGCCCGGGCAGGCATGGCTCCGTTCAAAAAGGGCAAAGCCAGATCATGAGTGCCGCGCCGGGACCCCGACCGGAATACACAGGCCAGCAGCAATGAGCTTTGTCACCCTGCTCGACTATGCCTCGGTTCTGGTCTTTGGCCTCTCTGGCGCGCTGGTCGCGAGCCGCGCCCAGCTGGATATCGTTGGCTTTGCCTTTATCTCGTGCCTGACGGCCGTGGGCGGCGGCACGGTGCGGGATCTTGTGTTGAACCGCGAACATGTGTTCTGGGTGTCTGACCCCAATCATATCCTGCTGGCAAGTATGGCGGCGGTAGTCGTGTTTTTTACCGCGCATCTGGTCGAAAGCCGCATGCGCTGGGTGATCTGGCTCGACAGTTTTGCCCTCGCCATTGCGGTTTCTGCCGGCACCGGCGCCGCCATGGCGCTGGACAAGCCAGCTGTCATCGTGGTGCTGATGGGCATGACCACCGGCAGCCTGGGTGGGTTGATGCGCGATGTGGTGGTCGGTGAAGTACCTTTGGTGCTGAAACAGGGAGAGCTTTATGTCACCTGCGCCATGAGCGGCGCCATTGTTGCCGTCAGCGCTGTCTCCTTTGGCGTCAGTTCAGGTCTGGCGCTGGTCCTCTGTGCCGTGGTGTGCTGGGTGCTGCGGGCGGGTTCTATCGCCTTTGGCTGGCACCTGCCGGTCTACAAAAGCCGCCCTCCGCGCAGCTAACACGCCGTGCCAGCAGCTATCGCCCGCATCAGCGCTTGATATAGGTCTGCCAGAGCCAGATCAGCACCAATGCGCCAAGCACCGCGCCGACAAACCCGGCCGCCATGCCCATGACCGCAAGCAGCGCCCGCAGCAAAAAGCCTCCAATCAGGGCTCCGGCAATACCAATGGCCACTGTGGTGATGATATCAGATTCGATCCCCATCAGCCGCGTCGCCAGAAACCCTGCTGCAGCGCCTATGATGACCAGGAATATTATGCTCATGACTGCTCTCCGTTAAGGTCGTCTATTTTGCACCACCTGTTTAGCGCCGCCCGTTTAACGTCTCCAGTGAAACGGCACGATGATCAAGGCACCAACAGACGACAGGATGGCATTTATGCCCGGCGAGGCAAAGCCAAGGCCAAACATAATGCGCACAAAGTAAAACAGAAAGGCGCCGCCGACACAGATGATGATCGAGGGCAGATAGCCATTCTGGGTAAAGCCGCTTTTCTCAGAGGCGTAGCCGGTGATCCCGGCGATCACCACGGTGCCCATCATGGTCAGAAACATCTTGGCCCTCCCGTCACTGCTGCGGCGTCAGCTGTCGCCCCGTCACAAGGGAAAAGCCCCGCGTGAATACCTCGCGATCCTGCGCGCCTTTGCCTGCCCTTTGCAAGCGCAACAGCTCGACCGCGCCGGAGCCACAGGCCACGGTCAGGCTGTCGCCGTCAAGAACCTCACCGGCAGTGCCCGCGCCAGTTGCCAGCCTTGAGGCCAGCAATTTGACCCGTTGGCCGTCAATCTCAACCCAGGCTCCGGGAAAAGGCGAGAGGCCGCGAATCTTGCGATCCACCTCGACTGCCGACTGGCTCCAGTCGATCTCAGCCTCGCCCTTGTCGATCTTGGCGGCATAGGTGACGCCCTCAAGGGGCTGGACCTGAGGCGTCAGCCCGTCCAGGTGGCGCAGGGCTGTGACAATCAACGAGGCCCCCATCGCAGACAGACGATCGTGCAACTGATCGGTGGTTTCCTCGTCCCCAATCGGGGTGCCCTCGCGCAACAAAACGGGGCCGGTGTCCAGCCCGGCCTCCATCTGCATGATGCAGACGCCAGTTTCATCATCTCCGGCCATAATGGCGCGGTGAATAGGTGCGGCGCCGCGCCAACGGGGCAACAGGCTGGCGTGAATATTGAGGCAGCCGCGCTTGGGGGCATCCAGCACCACCTGCGGCAGGATCAGCCCATAGGCGACAACAACGGCAATATCCGCCTCCAGCTCGGCAAACACCTCTTGCTCGGCCGCGCCCTTCAGCGAGACCGGGTGGCGCACCTCAAATCCCAGCTCAAGCGCGCGGGCATGCACCGGCGTGGGCCGGTCCTTTTTGCCGCGCCCGGCGGGGCGCGGAGGCTGGCAATAGACGGCGGCAATCTCGTGACCTGCTGCGACCAGTGCCTCCAGAACCGGCACCGAGAACTCCGGCGTTCCCATAAAGATAACCCGCATCATATGCTCCCCGGCCTAGCCGTTCAGTTTCTTGGATTTCTTGATCAGCATATCGCGCTTCATCTTGCTCAGGTGATCAAAGTAGAGCTTGCCATTCAGATGGTCGATCTGGTGCTGCACGCTGGTGGCCTCAACCCCGACAAAATCACGCTCTGTGATCTCGCCGGTCTCATCCATGTAACGCACCGTGACGGCGCGCGGGCGTTTGATCTTGGCCGACACTCCCGGCAGATTGGGGCTGGCTTCTTCGTGTTCCCGCAGCTGGGTAGAGGCATGCAGCACCTCGGGGTTGGCCATGCGCACGGCGCGACCGCGCGCCTTTGAGCCATCCACCACCGCAAGCCGCAACATCACCCCGATCTGATTGGCACCTAGGCCCACGCCAGGCATCGCCTCCATAGTGTCGATCATATCCTGCCAGATGGCGCGGATCTCATCGGTGATCTCGTGCACCTCGGCAGCCGGGGTGCGCAGGTGCTTATCAGGCCAGGGCAGGCAGATGCGTGCGGTCATGTCTCGCTCTCCAATTGGCGGGCATAGGTGTCTTCAGCTTTGGCACGCGCCTGAGGCGACAGCCGGTCAAAGGTCACAAGCCCGTCGAGATGGTCATATTCATGTTGAATGCAGCGCGCGGCAAAGCCATCAAACGCCTCTTGTTGCCAGCCCCGCTCTGCATTCTGCCACCGCAGCTCCACAGTGGTCGGGCGCAGCACCGGCGTCACCACGCCGGGGATCGACAGGCAGCCCTCATCGCCGGGTTCTTGCACATCCCCAAACGAGAGGATTTCGGGGTTGATCATGACAACCGGCGTTCCCGGACCTTCTTTCCAGGTGGCGTCCATCACAAACAGCCGCTTCAGCACCCCGACCTGCGGCGCTGCCAGCCCCCGGCCGGGGGCGGCATACATGGTCTCGAACATATCGGCGATAAGGCCGGTCAGATCCTCGTCGCCCACCGGGGTGCAGCGCGTGGAAAGACCCACGTCGGGCCATTGCAGGATCGGCATCAGCGCCATCGCCCTCAGCCCCGTGCCTGTTCGCGTTTCAGCTTTTGCATCTTTCGGGTGATCATCTGCCGCTTGAGCGGTTTCAGGTAATCAATGAACAGCTTGCCTTCGAGATGGTCGATCTCATGCTGCACGCATGTGGCCCAGAGCCCGTCGAAGGTCTCGCGTTGCAGATTGCCGTCGCGGTTCAGCCATTCCACCTCGACCTCTTTGGGGCGGGTGACTTCGGCGTATTGATCGGGGATCGACAGGCAGCCTTCTTCGTAGACGTTGGTGTCATCTGAGGCGGCGAGGACTTTAGGGTTGAACATCACCAGAGGTTTGGCAACCACGCCGTCTTCTTTTTCACAGTCCAGCACAACCAGACGTTCCAGCACGCCAATCTGCGGCGCGGCCAGACCGATGCCAGGAGCGGCATACATGGTTTCCAGCATATCGTCGGCCAGCAGGCGCAATTTATCCGACAGATCCGTGACCGGGGCACAGATCTTTTTCAAACGGGGATCGGGGTGGATCAGGATCGGGTGTTTCATCAGGGTGATTTAGGCCATTGCCCATGCCACTGCAACGCCTGCGTGACATCGCGTCCTATGCCGCTTTTCTCCGCTACCCACCCCCCTGTTGCTGGCTGAGACGCGGATCCTCTTGCACATGGCGCATTTGCCGTTAGCTTCGCAGACAAACAAGCGGAGTTTTCCCTCATGGATTTTGACAGCATCATTGATCGTCGCGGCACCCATTGCATCAAATGGGATTCGATGGAGAGCCTCTATGGCGTCTCGCCCGACACCGGGCTGGCAATGTGGGTTGCCGATATGGATTTTGCCGTGCCCCCGATGGTCAGCGACAAAATGCGCGAAATGGCGGATCATGGCATCTATGGCTATGTGAACTGCGACACCCCCTACAAGGATGCGATCCGCTGGTGGATGCAAAACCGCCATGGCTGGGCTGTTGAGGCCGATGCCATCTTTACCACCACTGGCCTCGTGAACGGCGTTGGCATGTGTCTCGACAGCTTTACCCAGCCAGGTGACGGCATTGTGGTGTTCAGCCCTGTCTACCACGCCTTTGCCAAGGTCATTAACAATGCCGGCCGCAAGGTGGTCGAATGCGAGATGATCAATCGCGATGGCCGCTATGAGATGGATATGGCCGCCTATGATGCGCAGATGACCGGCACTGAAAAGATGGTCATCCTGTGTTCGCCGCATAACCCCGGTGGCCGGGTCTGGACCCAGGACGAGCTGCAGGCGGTGGCCGATTTTGCCAAGCGGCACGATCTGCTTCTGCTGTCGGATGAGATCCACCACGATCTGGTCTTTGATGGCGCGACCCATATTCCGATGCAAAACGCGGTGCCTGACATTACCGACCGGCTGCTGATGCTGACGGCCCCTTCCAAGACCTTCAATTTTGCCGGGCTTCATACAGGCCAGGTGATCATTCCAGACCCGGATCTGCGCGAAAAGTTCCGTCGCCGCATGCTGGCGCTGGCGCTGGCGGCCAACTCTGCCGGTCAGATGGCCACCGCCGCGGTCTACTCCCCTGAAGGCGCCAAATGGGCCGATGAGCTGGTGAGCTACATTGATGGCAACCGTCAGGTTTTTGATGCCGCCATTGCCGATATACCCGGTCTCAGCTCGATGCCACTGCAGGCCACCTACCTGTCCTGGGTCGATTTCTCCGGCACGGGGATGAGCCGCGAAGAGTTCACCAGACGGGTGGAACAGGGCGCGGGCATTGCCGCCAATCATGGCACCACCTTTGGCACCGGCGGCGAGAGTTTTCTGCGGTTCAACATGGGCACCCAGCGCAGCCGGGTGATTGAGGCCGCAGAACGTCTGGCCAAGGCCTTTGCCGACCTGCAGTAGTCGCGCAATGCGCCGGGGCATAAAGATTGTCGCACTTTTTCTTGTCGCGGCTCTTGGCTGGGGGCTATGGCATGGTTATGGCCCGCACCCTGCTCCGCCCGACCTCGCCGTACAGGTCGAGCGGGTGGACCACATTCTGATCGACAAATCCGCCCGCCGCCTCACGGCCAGCCGCAATGGTGTCGTCGTCCTGAACTATGATATCGCCCTGGGATTTACCCCTGAGGGCGACAAGTTTCAGGAGGGCGATGGCAAAACCCCTGAGGGGGTCTTTGAAATCAACCGACGCAACGGACAAAGCAGCTATCATCTGTCCCTGGGCCTCAACTACCCGCAGCCCGAGGACAAGGCTCTGGCAACGGCGGCAGGCGTCAGCCCCGGTGGCGATATCTTCATTCACGGCCAGCCCAACACACTCGGCGGCGCCCTCACCCTGCCAGGGGACTGGACTGCAGGGTGTATTGCCGTCAGTGATGCCGAAATGAACACCCTGTGGCGGCTGACAGATCTGGGAACCGTCGTTGAAATCAGACCCTGAACAGAGCCTGTTTCAGGCAGGTACCCGACCTAGAGGGCCAGACCCTCAGACCGATAGGGGAAATATGTTCAACGGCGGACAAGGTGTCGTAGCCCCCTGACGGTCAGAGACGGCCCTCGGCTCCGTCATTGCCCAACAGGCCAACCGGTGCATCCGGGGCGCGGTAGAAATCAATTGGCGCGCTGTCGGAGGCGGCGGTGGAGCGTTTGAATTCATAGCGCATCTCGCCGCCCTCAGCCTCGGAGGCGATAATCAGACACTGTGATAAATGGCGGGACCCATCGTAGAGATCCACCAGACCGCGCAGCTGTGGTGCGTTTTCGGCCTCAACGGAGAACCCGGTTTTCCAGACCCGCAACACCGGACAAAACCCGCCATCCACAGCCACCCGCAGGCGGCTTTTCTTTTTCAATCCCGAAACACGCGCCGCATCCAGCGCCTCTTGAACAGCTTTTGGAACATAGGTGGTCATGGCAGTGGCCCTTTCAGCAAGCAGTGGAACGACGAGAATCGCAGCAGGGTCGGCTTTCTAGCTTCACCTCCAAGGTGCCCGACAAACAGATAAAATCAAGTGAACATTTTGAGACAGCCTGCGGCAAAACGAATAGGCGCAGGCCGCGCTGCGGAGATGTGCTGTGCAGCCATGCAGAGCCACTGCGCGACAAAAAAGATAGGCTGGGGACGCTTCTCCGCCTATCTAGCTGGTCAGCCACATATGTTGAGGAGAGGCGCGCATGGGACTGCTGATTGACGGAATCTGGAACGACCAATGGTACGATACCAAATCCACCGGCGGCGCCTTCAAGCGCTCTGAAGCGCAGTTCCGCAATTGGGTGACCGCAGACGGCAGTGCCGGGCCAACCGGTAAGGATGGCTTCAAGGCAGAGAGCGGCCGCTATCATCTCTATGTTTCGCTGGCCTGCCCCTGGGCCCACCGCACCCTGATCTTTCGCGCCCTCAAAGGTCTGGAGGATCATATCTCCATCTCGGTGGTGCACCCCGATATGCTGGGCGAAGGCTGGACATTTGAGCGCGACGCCCATGGCGCCACTGGTGATGATCTTTTTGGCAGCAGCCATGTGTATCAGATCTATACCCGCGCCGATGCCAAATACTCGGGCCGTGTCACGGTGCCGATCCTCTGGGACAAGACGCGCGAAACCATCGTGTCAAACGAGAGCGCCGATATCATTCGCATGTTCAACTCGGCCTTTGACGCGGTGACCGGCAATGATCTGGACTTTTGGCCGGAAGAGCTGCGCGAGCCCATCGAGGCGGTGAATGCCCGGATCTATGACGAGGTCAACAATGGCGTCTACAAATGTGGCTTTGCCACCAGTCAGGCGGCCTATGACGCAGCCGTTCAGCCGCTGTTTGCCGCGCTGGACTGGCTTGAGGATCTGCTGTCGCAGCACCGCTATCTGATGGGGGCGCAGCTGACCGAGGCCGACTGGCGGCTGTTCACCACTCTGGTGCGGTTTGACCCGGTGTATCACCTGCACTTCAAATGCAATCATAAGAGGATCATAGACTACCCAAATCTCTGGGCCTATTGCCGTGAGTTGTATCAATATCCCGGCGTTGCCGCGACCGTAGGGATGTCGCATATCGTGCGGCACTATCACTATAGTCACGACACCATAAACCCCTATCGCATCATGCCGATCAATCCTGACATCGACTGGATGCAATCGCATAGGCGCGGCTAGAGGATAGTCCCACCCTGGGCAGAAAGCAGCCCAGGGAAAGAAATTCCCCCATAGATTGTGAAGCCTGCTTGCCTTATGCAGCACACTGTTTCATATGCAAAAGGAATGACGCAGAATGCGTTGACGGAATTCCTAGGTCGGGGCCTTCTTCCATGTCGGCAAGTGCTGTTGAAAACCAAAATGACAGGGGTGCCCCCCAGATTGAAACCGGCGCCACCCAGCGGGACCATGGCGGCAATCTGAGCGCCGCCATTCTGCGCTATGGTGGCAGCCGCGCCGATTGGATCGACCTCTCCACCGGTATCAACCCGACGCCCTACCCAATTCCTGCGCTCTCTGCCTCAGACTGGACAGAGTTGCCGGATACTGCCGCAAGTGCTGCGCTAATCGCTGCGGCCCGCGATTTCTGGCAGGTGCCCGAGGGCGCTGCCGTGCTGCCCGCCCCCGGTGCGTCGGCGCTGATTGCACTGATCCCTGGCCTCGCGGATCCGCGCTGGGTCAAGATCGAGCCACCCACCTACAATGAACATGCGGCTGCCTTTACAAACCATGGCTGGGCAATTGCCGAAAGCGAGCCCGCCGAGGCCCGTGTTGCGGTGCACCCCAACAACCCGGATGGCCGCCTCTGGCAGGAGCACGAGCTGGCAGCGCCGCTCACCATTATCGACGAGAGTTTCTGCGATGTCTGCCCGGATCAGAGCCTCATCCACCTGGCCGCAAGGCCCGGCGTGATCACTCTCAAGAGCTTTGGCAAGTTCTGGGGGCTGGCCGGCATGCGGCTGGGCTTTGCCATTGGCTGCCCAGCCCTGATCCAAAAGCTGTCCAATCTGCAGGGGCCCTGGGCCGTCTCTGGCCCAGCGCTCAAAACCGGTCTGCAGGCGCTGCAGGACCAGGATTGGGCCGCCACCACGCGACAGACTCTGGCACGTGACACCCTGCGGCTGGACCAGCTTGCCGCCGCCCGGGGCGCCAGACTGGTGGGCGGAACCGACCTGTTTCGCCTCTATGAGGTGAGCGAAGCCGCCGCCTGGCAGGACCGGCTGGCGCATGCGCATATCTGGAGCCGCATCTTTCCCTACTCCAAAACCTATCTGCGCCTCGGCCTGCCACCGCAAGACGGCTGGGACCGTCTTGAGGCCGCCCTATGAGCGTTGCCCTATGAGTGCTGCCTGATGAACACCGCTGAACTCCTGATGCTGGCCTTGCTGCTGGACGCTCTGCTGGGAGAGCCGGACTGGCTCTGGTCACGCCTGCCCCACCCGGCGGTCTTGATGGGCAAATGCGTCTCCTGGCTGGAGATACGCCTGAACACCGGCAGCGCCCGGCGCGTCAAAGGCGTTGTCACGGCTGCCTGTCTGGTCGCCATCGGGGTCACTCTGGGAGGGCTATTGTCACTGTTTGGACCGCTGGTTGAGCTACTCGTCGCCGCGATCCTTTTGGCACAGCGCTCGCTGGTCGAACATCTGCGCGCTGTGGCACTGGGTCTCAGCCAATCACTGGTCCAGGGGCGCGGCGCCGTGGCCCTGATCGTCAGCCGCGACACCGGCAATATGACCGGCCCGCAGGTGGCCCGCTCGGCCATCGAGAGCGGCGCTGAAAACATGTCAGATGGGGTTGTTGCCCCGGCCTTTTGGTTTCTGGTCGCGGGCCTGCCCGGTCTGCTAGCCTATAAAATGATCAACACTGGCGACAGTATGATCGGCTATCGCAACGCGCGTTATGCGCAATTCGGCTGGGCCACGGCGCGACTGGATGATCTGGTCAACCTGATCCCGGCGCGTCTCACCGGGCTGATGATGGCCCTCGTGGGGGGCTGCCTGCGCGACTGGCCCGGCATCATCCGCGACGCCCGCAAGCATCGTTCCCCCAACGCAGGCTGGCCCGAATCGGCCATGGCCCGCGCTCTTGGCCTCTCGCTGGCCGGACCGCGCTCCTATGACGGAAAAATGCGGGATTTTCCCTGGGTGAATGAGGCCGGAGCCAAGGGCATTACCGGCCCCGCCATCCTGCGCTGCTGCGAGATCCTGTGGAAAACATGGGCGCTTGCTCTGGCGCTAACGGTTGCTTTTGCGCTCATCTTTTAGCACATACGGTGTTTGAGAGATTCCAGAAGGATTGCCCCCAATGCGCCTATTGCCCCTCACCCTTGCCGCCCTCTTGATGCCGACTGCGGTTTTTGCCCAGTGCGGTGGCAGCTTTTCAGGCTTTGTCAAATCCCTGAAACAAGAGGCCGTCACTGCGGGCTATGACACAGCCACGGTCAATGGGTTCTTCAAAGGTGCGCAGCAAGATCCCAAGGTTCTGAAAGCCGACCGTGCCCAGGGTGTGTTCCAAAAACCCTTTATTGATTTCTCCCGCCGCCTGATCTCGCAAAACCGCATTAATCAGGGCCGGGCCATGGCAAAAAAATACGACAGCACCTTTCGCCGTATCGAGACGACCTATGGCATCGACCGGGGGGTTTTGCTGGCGTTCTGGGCCTTTGAGACCGATTATGGCGGCTTTCAGGGCGATTTCAACACCCGCAACGCGCTGATCACCCTGGCCCATGATTGTCGTCGGCCCGAGCTGTTCCGGCCACAGATCTTTGCCGCCCTGGAACTGTACAAACGGGGCAATTTTGACCCCGCCCGCACCACCGGGGCCTGGGCAGGCGAGATCGGCATGGTGCAGATGCTGCCGCAAGACATCATCGACAATGGCGTCGATGCCGACGGTGATGGCCAGGTCAGCCTCAAGACCTCGGCCCCGGATGCCTTGATGTCCGGTGCTAAAATGCTGTCACATCTGGGCTGGCAGGCGGGGCAGCCCTGGCTGCAGGAGGTCACCATTCCCAAGGGCCTCGACCTGGCAAAATCAGGCACCCATACCAAGCTTTCGGTCAAGGACTGGCAGCAACTGGGGCTGCGCGCCAAGCACGGATCTTTGGCCGCCAGAAACATGCAGGCCTCACTGCTTTTGCCGCAGGGCCACCGGGGGCCGGCCTTTCTCGCCTATCCAAATTTTGACGTCTATTTCGAGTGGAATCAAAGTTTTACCTATGTTCTGACAGCGGCCTATTTTGCCAATCGCCTGGGCGGCGCGGCCATCTATGACGCGGGCAATCCCGAACAGGGGCTCAACGGCGCGCAGATGAAGCAATTGCAGCAGAAACTACAGAACCATGGCCATGATGTTGGTAAGATAGATGGCATTCTTGGCGCCAAGACACGGGCCGCGATCCAGCGCGAACAGCAGCGCCTCGGCCTGCCCTCCGATGCCTGGCCAACACCCGCTCTGCTCAAACGCCTCTAGCAGCGCTGTGCCCCCTCGGGGGCAGGGTGAGTTTTGCAGCTGATCCTTGTGTCCTCAGTGCGAGACAAACAAAGGGCATGAAATCTCTCATGCCCCCCACCTGTGCCATTGCCGACCGTTGTGCGTAAATCAGAGGGCTCGACAGCGCCGCCCGGTCGCCGAACGACCTGATCAAGACCGCCAGCGGTGCTAGTTCACAAAGTCAATAACGCCTTCAAAATCGGCCATATGCCGCGACCAGAGGCTGACCATGGTGGCAAAATCATCGGCGCTCACGCCGTCCTTGCCCAAAAAGACGTCCATTTCCAGCTTCACCGCCCCATCGTCCGCCACATAGGCGCGCACCCAGCGCTTTTCCGCATTATAAGTGTTGAGCGTTTTCAGCCGCACGCTGCCGCCCATTGCATAGCCTGAGTAGAACTGAATGGAATCGCAATCCGCGCCATTATCGCAGCCATAGTAGAAAACCGTGAACTTGCTGCCATAGTAGTCGACCTCCAGCTGCGGGTCGCCGACATTGTCTTCCAGCACCTCAACCTCGGCGCCTTCGTTCACAAAAAAGCCCTCAATGCTGCTGGACGTTCTTGCCGTCAGTGTCTCAGCCTGGCTGGCGACAGGGCTGATCGCAAGAGTTGCCGCTGCGATGAGTTTCGCAAGTTTCATAGTTCCCTCCAATAGGATGTTCCAACGCTGGCCTTGATGTCTTGCGCGCTCCATACAAAGCTTTCAACGTAATAGATAAGGGGCTGTTTTCCTCCGTTTTCCCCAAAAATACTTCCGGGGGCAAGCTTGAAATCTTTATCCGCATCCTTACCCAGTGCCCTAGGCGACAAGCGCCTCGGCCTTTTTCAGGTCAACAGAAACCAGCTGGCTTACGCCCTTTTCCTGCATCGTGACGCCAAAAAGCCGGTCCATCCGCGCCATTGTCACCGCATGGTGGGTGATGATCAGGAACCGCGTGTCAGTCTGGCGACACATCTCATCCAGCAGATCGCAGAACCGGGTCACATTGGCATCATCCAGCGGCGCGTCCACCTCGTCGAGCACGCAGATCGGCGCCGGGTTTGACAAAAAGACCGCAAAGATCAACGCCATGGCGGTCAGGGTCTGCTCGCCGCCCGACAGCAGCGACAGGGTCGATAGTTTTTTGCCCGGCGGCTGGCACATGATTTCGAGCCCGGCGTCCAGTGGGTCATCGCTTTCGACCATCACCAGATTGGCCTCGCCGCCGCCAAACAGATGGGTAAAGAGATTGGCAAAACTGGCGTTCACCTCCTCAAAGGCCGTCAGAAGCCTCTCGCGCCCCTCACGGTTCAGGCTGGCAATGCCGCTGCGCAGCGTTTTGATTGCCTCTTCCAGGTCGGATTTTTCTGAAACCAGCTCATCATGCTCCACCTGAATTTCACGGGCGTCCTCTTCTGCGCGCAGGTTCACAGCCCCCAAAGCATCCCGCTGGCGCTTGTGGCGGTTGACCTCGGCTTCCAGCTCTTCGGCGTTTGAAATCTCATCCGGGTTCACCGCAAGCTGCTGCAGCAGCGCCTCCGGCGTGCAGTGCTGGTCCTCGCTGATCCGTTCGGCGGCATGCGTCACCGTCTCGCGCGCGGCTTCACACAGTGCTTCTGAACGGGCCCGCGCCTCGCGCCCTTCCGAGGCCAGACGCTCGGCGTCCCGTTCGATCTGCACCCGCTCGCGCAGCGCCGCCTCAGCCGTGACCAAGGCCTCCGAAGCCGCAGTCCTGCGCTCTTCCGCATCCCCAATCGCTTCGCTCAGCTCTTCGCGTTTTTCGGCAATCTCCATCGGCACCGCATGGGCGTCCTCCAGCTCTTCCTGCGAGGCCTCGCGGCGTTCTGCCAGCTCAGCGATCCGGCGTTCGGCGGTCTCCAACCGGTGGCGCCAACCCGACAGATCCTTGGTCACCTGCTGCGCCCGCTTGGTGCGCGCCTCGCCATCGCGGCGCAGCTCATCATGGCTTGAGCGATGGGTGAGCATGGTGATCCGGGCCGCCTCAACAGCATGTTTGCTGTCTTCGACCGCAGCGCGCGCGGCCTCCAGATCGCCAAGATCCGCCTGGGCGGTTTCGGCCTCAGCCAGTTGCAGGCGCGCACCCGTTGCATCCTCACTGTGACGCGCCACGGCAATCCCCAGGGTTTCCAGTTTGCCCTCCGCCAGATTGCGCTCGGCTTCGGCGCGGCTCAGAGCGCGGGCGGCATCGGCAACC
Source organism: Phaeobacter sp. SH40 (assembly GCA_965641885.1). GTDB lineage: Bacteria > Pseudomonadota > Alphaproteobacteria > Rhodobacterales > Rhodobacteraceae > Pseudophaeobacter. Next base: position 4,045,769 of record OZ282574.1, read on the forward strand.
CGCTGGTCCGCCACCCGGCGGGCTTGCCGCGCGTTCTGATCCGCCTGAGTGATCTCTTCGAGGCGCCGCATCAGCACCTCATGGGCGGCACGGGTGCCATCCGCCCGGGCACTGACCCGTTCCAATTCCTGCTTTAGCGTCTCCAGCCGGTTCAGCTGTTCCAGCCTGAGGGCTGCAGCACTTGGCGCATCTTCGGCCCAGGCGCGGAAACCGTCCCAGCGCCAAATATCACCCTCCAGCGTCACCAGCCTCTGGCCCGGCTGCAGATCTGCCTGCAGCCCGCGGGCGGTATCACTGTCGACCAGTCCAATCTGGCCGATGCGCCGCGCCAGGGCCGCAGGTCCCGAAACATGTTTGGCAAGGGGTTCGACCCCGTCCGGCAGCGGCACATCACGCGCATAACCTGGCAGCTCTATCCAGCCGCTCGGCCCATCCACAGCTGCCAGCGGCGCGCGCAGATCATCCGCCAGCGCGGCTCCCAGCGCCTTTTCATAGCCGGGTGAGACGCTCAACTCGTCGAGGATCTGACCGCTTTCGGCCGTGTCACGCTCCAGCAGTTTGGCCAGCGCCGTCACCTCGGCGCGAATTGCCCCCAGCTCGCCCTCAGCCTCAGAGCGTTGCGCCCGTGCGGCAGACTCCAGCGACTGCGTCTCGGTGCGGGTCTCATCTGCCGCCGCCAGCGCCTCTTCTGCCATCTCGACAGCCTCGCGGGCCTCTTCTTCGGTTGCCAGAGCCGCCTCGAACGCCTCGCCTGCCAGCTCCAGCGCCTCACCGGCCTGATCCTGTGCGTTCTGGGCTGTCGCCCCTTCCGTTTCGGCCCGGCTCAAGGTGCGGCGACAATCCTCAACCAGCCGCTGCGCCGACTGGTAGCGCGCCGAGAGACGCGCCGCATCCTCGTTCAGCTGGGTCAGGTGGTCCTCGCGGGCCTCCAGGGTTTTAGCGGCCTCGCGCGCCAGCTCTGCCGCCTCGCTCAGCCGGTCGTCATGGCCGTCTGCGGCCTTTGCCAGCTCCTTTTGCTCCCAGTCGAGCCGCTCGATGGTCTCGCCGGCATCGCGGTTGAGGCCGCCTTCGCGGTCGATGTCATTGCCAAGCTGCTGGATGCGGCTGACCAGCCGTTCGATGGCCTGACGCGCCTGCGCTTCCTGATCGCCAAGCGAATCCCGTTGCACCACCAGTCGCTGCAGGATGGCGGCGGCAATTGCCTGCTCCTCACGCAGCGGCGGCAGGCCCTCTTCGGCCTCGGCGCGATTGGCAGCGGCGGCGCGCGACAATGCCTCGCCCTTGGCCGCCTGGGTGAGGCGAATGGTCAGATCCTGCTCTGCACTTAGCCGCGCGTCATCGGCTTCACGCCAGCGCCGGTACAGCAGCATGCCTTCGGCCAGACGCAGCTTTTCGCCAATGTCGCGGTAGCGTTGCGCCTGGCGCGCCTGCCGCGACAGCTGCCCCAACTGGCCCGCCAGTTGTTCTACCACATCATCAACCCGCAGCAGGTTCTGCTCGGTATTTTTCAGCTTCAGCTCGGCCTCGTGGCGGCGCTGGTACAGGCCCGAGATGCCCGCCGCCTCTTCCAGAATACGGCGGCGCGCCTTGGGCTTGGCGTTGATCAGCTCTGAGATCTGCCCCTGACGCACCAGCGCCGGGGAATGCGCCCCGGTTGAGGCATCGGCAAACAGCATTTGCACGTCGCGCGCCCGCACGTCCCGACCGTTGGATTTATAGGCGCTGCCCACATCGCGGGTAATCCTGCGCACAATTTCCAGCTGATCCGCCTCATTGAACCCAGAGGGCGCCAGCCGGTCCGAATTGTCGATCAGCAGGTTCACCTCGGCAAAATTGCGTGCCGAGCGTGAGGTGGTGCCGGCAAAGATCACATCCTCCATGCCGCCGCCGCGCATCGCCTTGGCGCGGGTCTCGCCCATCACCCAGCGCAGCGCCTCCAGCAGGTTTGACTTGCCGCAGCCATTTGGACCCACCACACCCGTGAGGCCGTCGCCGATGATCAAATCGGTCGGATCTACAAAGCTCTTGAAGCCCGTCAGCCTGAGTTTGGAAAAGCGCAAATTCGCCCCTGCCTGATTCTTATTGGCATGAGTCCAGCAGCTTCTCAGAGCAGCTGTCAACGCTAACGGTGGGGCCAGAGCCTGTCTGGTGCGCGAAGTCGGCCCAATCTTGTGGAAAACACTGATTTCAGGATGCTGTTTCCGGGCAGTCCAGCACCCCTGTCATCAGCGCCTGATCCCCCAGCACGCCCGTAACCGCGCAGCCACTGACCACCGCCATCGCCTGTTCTGCCTGCTGGCGCAGGGGTCCCAGACGCGGTGCATATTGCGGATTGATCCGGATCGCCTCGGCCAGGTTGCCCCGCACCCGGATATCAAAGGTGCTGCCCTCCACGTGCACCCGCGTGGCGTTGACGCCGTGAAAATGGGGCGAGGGGTCGGTGCAGGCAACAAGGGGGCACAGCACGCCAAGGGACAGGATGAGCGACAGGATACGCATGACCCCTGAACCTTGGTGCAATCAGAGCGGGAATGCCACAAAAACATGCTGCCCGCCGGGAAATCCGCGCGTCACACCTGGCGAAGCAGCCGCGCCAAACGACTGATACCGGTGCGGATGTCAGCCTCAGCCAGAGCCGAGAAGCTGAGGCGCAGCGTATTGCGCCCGGCGCCATCGGCAAAAAAGGCCTGACCCGGGACAAAGGCGATGTTGTCGCTCTCGAGCGCCCGCGTCAAAAGCTCTGCCGCATCGCTCTCCTTTGGCAGGGTCAGCCAGACAAACATACCACCTTCGGGGCGCGTCCAGCTCACGCCTTCGGGCATGGTCTCCTGCAGCGCCGAGAGCATGGCATCACGGCGGCTGCCATAGGCCCGCCGCAGCATTGCAACATGAGCGGCAAAGCCCTGTTCTGCCACCTGATGCACCGCCATTTGGTTGATCGTGGGGGAATGCAGGTCAGCCGCCTGCTTCATCAGCACCAGCTGCGCAATCACCGGCTTTGCCGCCACCACCCAGCCGACCCGCAGCCCCGGTGACAGGGTTTTCGAAAAAGAGCCGCAATAGACCGTGCGGCAGGCTTCGATACTGCCACGCCGCTGGATCTCAAGCGCCAGGACTGGTGCTACGGCCTCGCCCTCGTAGCGCAAGGCCTGATAGGCGCCATCCTCGATCACCGCACAGTCCAGCTCGTCGGCACGATCCAGCAGCGCCATGCGCCCCGCCAGGGACAATGTCTCGCCAGTGGGGTTGGCAAAGTCCGGCGACAGATAGGCAAATTTCACCGCGCCACCTGCCGCTTCTGCGGCCTGTTGATAGCTTAGGGCAGACCGATTGCCGCCAGAGTTGAGCTGATCATAGCGCGGCTCATAGGCGTTGAAGGCTGCCAGTGCTCCCAGATAGGTCGGCCAGCCCACAAGGGCCGTGTCATTTGCTGACAGAAACAGTTTTCCAAGATAGTCCAGCGCCTGCTGCGAGCCCGAGGTGATGAGGATATTATCCGTCTCGCAGGGCACCCCGATCCGCATCATCTCTGCCTTGATCCACTGGCGCAGTGGAAGAAAACCCTCGCTGACAGAATATTGCAACGCCTGCGCCTGCATCTCTGGCGTCAGTGCGGCCTGAAAGGCCTTGGCAAAGGCCTCGGACGGGAACAGCGCCGGGTCAGGGATGCCCCCGGCAAAGGACAGCAGGCCCGGGCGGTTCAAGAGTTTCAGCAGCTCACGAATTTCAGAAGCCTTCATGCGCAGGGTCCGGCTGGCAAATAACTGTTGCAAGGACATATGAGGTCGCTCCTGTGTGTTGATCTCGCCCCATAAGTAGGAATATTACAAAATGAGTCAATAGTTATGACCTTTATTTCAGCCATTGTGATCAGGCTTTGCATTTCCTGCGTATGGCTTGAAGCCTTGCGCTGAGCGGGGTCATATGTTTTGACCAATTGAGCAAGGAGCCGCAGGGACACCCAGCTCCTATCCTGTGATCAGCCCGAGGCCCCCATGCCCTTTCAAAAAGTTCAGCCCGAGAAACTCTCTGCCTCTGTGGTGCGCCAGATCGAGCAACTGATCCTGCGCGGCATTCTTTCGCCCGGCGAACGGCTGCCGTCAGAGCGCGAGCTGGCTGAACGGCTCGGCGTGTCCCGCCCCTCGCTGCGCGATGCGATTGCAGAACTGCAGGAGGGGGGATTGTTGACGGCCAGGGCGGGATCGGGAATCTTTGTGGCCGATGTTCTGGGCTCGGCTTTCTCGCCGGCGCTGATCCGTCTGTTTGCCAGGCACGACGAGGCGGTGTTTGACTATCTCAACTTTCGCCGCGACATGGAGGGCCTGGCCGCCGAGCGCGCCGCGCGCTATGGCTCTGATGCCGACCTAAAGCTGATCCAGGCCATTTTTGACAAAATGGTCGCCGCTGGTGATCCCGCCTTGTCGGATGAAGCGGCCAGTCTCGATGCCCAGTTCCATTCCGCCATCATGGATGCCAGCCACAATGTGGTGATGCTGCATATGATGCGGTCGATGTTTGATTTGCTGCATGAAGGCGTGTTCTACAACCGGCGCATCATGTTCAGCCGTCACACCACCTATGACGCGCTTTTGGACCAGCACAGCGCCATCAACGCCGCCCTGCAGGCCCGCGACCCCGAGGCAGCCCGAGCGGCGGTTGAGGCGCATCTGGACTATGTGAAACAATCGCTGATCGACCACCAACGCGCCGAACGCAACGCCGAGATTGCAAAGCAGCGTCTGCAGCATGAGACCGGCAAGGGGTAACGCGTCTCTCTTGCCAGAGGTGCCGGTCGCATTCGCTGCACGAAGCCCCCTTTGAGACCATTGTGACCAATGCTGAGGGTTACAGTTTGTTGGCCGATATAGAGCCTGCGGAAGCGTTTGCCTGCTACATTCACTCCGTCGCCTATTCCTATGTTCTGGCGGTCCATAAGAAAGCACGGACCGCCAAATGGATTGATGCTAGCAACCGCTAACGCAAGTGCCATCACTATCGAATTCCATGGTTCGACCGCTCAACGGGATATGAACCGGCATCGTCGCCAAATCGCGGAACTTTGCAGTTCGAGTTCCTGCAACGACTTCGCCGCCTTTGGTCGCTTCTTCGTTCGCATGGGACGGAATAACAGATTTTGGCTGAACAAGTTCATTCACCACATAGGCGGCTTCGGCTGGGCCAGTCGTAAAGGTGTCGCCAATGTTGATCACGACCAAGTCTGCCCCATAGTAGCCCCGTACCACCTTCTCTTGTTCTGCCGTCATACCTGTATCACCGGACAGGTAAGCGACCAATCCATTGGAAAACCGCAGAATGTAACCAGTAGGTGGCCCAACATAACCACCAATACCAGCGGCTTTCATCGCCTCGCCCATCTCTCCGCCGATAAGAGAATGATGAACGCCGTTACTGTGGACTGCAGGCACCGTTGATACACCAACACCCCCAACCATGTGTGTTGCTCCAAAGCGGGCCAGCACTGAATTTTTTGGATCGCCGCCAAGAGATTCTAGTTTGGCGCCAAAAAATGCCGGCATCTCGCTACCGGTTACGATTTTGGCCCCCTTCGCGTGGGCAATTCTTACGACATTTGTTTCAGGCACAGCCGGTACCGAAAGATCCGGTTTGGCACAGGAACCCGCGTCGACCGCACTGGTGTGTCGGGCACCGACGTGATCTGCGTGCATGTGGGTGACCAGCAAGGCATCCAGAGATCCAAGTCGTGGATCGTCCGCCCCAGCAACGGTCATTCCGGCATCGTACAGAATGCGAGTTCCGTCGGGGTCCTCAAACAACATGGCGCGGTCTAGACGACAGAACTCGCCAGAAATGCCTCCGAGTGGCGTGACTTTGACATTTTGTGCCGAAGCTGCAGTCGCTGCGGCCATGGCTAGCCCAAATACGCCCGCCAGTTTCATAACGCTTTTGTTCTTCATCATTACCTCCTTTTTATCGATTATTTTTCAATTATTACCAAAAAGTAGTCAAAAAGGAAGTCGTTATGATCAAGTCATCAAATACCCTCAAATCGGGTAGACCAGTTCAACAGTGTTATGGGAGACGGTATCCTCCAATAGATCAAAAAGAACGATCGGGGCCTGCTTGAAAGGCAATTTCGAGGGTACAGAAAAAAACCCGGCCACTAGGGCCGGGTTCTTTAGCACTCAATACTGTGATCTTTGTTCGATCAGTGCAGCTTTGCGTTCACATCAGCAATAGAAGCCTCGATCAGCTTGTTGGCCTCGGTGGCTGTCATCTGCTTGGCGATCACACGATCGGCAGCAGCAACAGCAATCGAGATCGCCTGATCGCGGACTTCATTCACAGCCGCAGCCTGTGCTGACGTAATCTGCTCTTCAGCAGCCGCCAGACGGCGTGCGATAGATGCCGCAAGCTCTTCTTTGGCGTCTTCAGCAGCAGCGGCTGCATCTTCACGGGCCGCAGCCACGATACGATCCGCTTGCGCCTGAACTTCCTGCTGCTTGCGCTCATAAGAAGCCAGAATGGTCTGGGCTTCTTCACGCAGAGCACGGGCTTCATCCAGCTCGCTCTGAATGCCTTCGGCGCGGGCGTCCAGCTGGCCACCCAACAGACCGGGCACTTTGACAAAAAGCAAAATGCCGACAAACAGAAGAAAGCCGAGCAGAACAACAAAGTTGGTGTTGCTCATCGACAGAAACGGGCCAGAGGCGGCGAAGGCCGGGCTGGTGGCACCAAGGGTGAGGGCAATTGCCAGAACTGTGCGCATGTCCTTATCCTTTCATCCGTTCAGCAACCGCAGCAGCGATCACTTTTGCATCTGCTTTGCCACCCAGGGCGGCAACCAGAGCTTCGGCTGTATCAGCCGCCACAACCTTTACGCTTTCCAGCGCGCCGGCCTTGATCTCAGCAATGGCTTTTTCAGACTCGGCTGCTTTTGCAGAGATCTGAACGTCGGCCTTGGCAATCGCTTCGTCCAGGCCAACCTGGATTTCAGCGCGTGTTTCAGCTGCGATACGCTGGGCCTCGGCACGGGCATCCGCCAGCGCCTTGTTATAGGCGTCTTCGGCTGCAACCGCTTTGGCTTTAAGATCTTCGGCTGCTGCCAGATCGTTGGTGATGGTCCCCTGACGCTCTGCCAGAACCGCAGCAATGCGGGGCAGCGCGACACGCGACAAAATGAGATAGATCACGACGAGCGTGACCGCGAGCCAGAAGATCTGGTTCGAAAAGGTCGAGAAATCCAGCTGCGGCATGCCCGGAGCCGAACCCTGCGCTGCCTCAGCGGCGCCATGACCTGCGTCTTGCGTATTAGATGCCATGTCGTTCTCCTTGGGAACTTGCCGTTACATCGGGCGGTGGACCATAGGGCCTACCGCCCGACCGTAAGGATAAAGCGTCCTAAGGTCTTAGACTGCAAACATCAGCAGCAGAGCAACCAGGAACGAGAAGATGCCCAGGGCTTCTGCAAAGGCGATGCCGATGAAGAGGGTAGCTGTCTGGCCGGCGGCTGCCGAAGGGTTGCGCAGTGCGCCTGCCAGGAAGTTGCCGGCTACGTGGCCAACACCGATTGCGGCTGCGCCGGAACCGATTGCTGCGAGGCCTGCGCCGATGAACTGACCGAGTTGTGCGATATCGCCTTCCATGGGTATTCTCCTTACGATGGAATGTGGTGATGAGGGATCTGGATGAGCCAAAAGCGGCTCACCCGGTAAACTGTTGTTGTCCTGGCCTTAGTGGCTCGGGTGCAGGGCATCCTTGAGATACACGCAGGTCAGGATGGTAAAGACATAGGCCTGGATAAAGGCCACCAGAACTTCGAGAGCGTAGACTGCGGTGATCGCAAAGATCGGCAGGAAGCTGAACAGCCCCAGTGCGCCGGCAAAGCCTGCAAAAACCTTCAGAACCGCGTGGCCCGCCATGACGTTGCCTGCCAGACGAATGCTGTGGCTCACGGGGCGTACGAAGTAGGAAATCAGCTCGATGATGGCCAGGATGGGGCGCAGCGCCAGCGGCGCGCTCGAAACCCAGAAGAGGCCAAGGAAACCAGCGCCATTTTTGACAAAACCAACGATGGTCACGGTCAGGAACACCAGCCCCGCCAGGATCGCGGTGATAGCGATATGCGAGGTGCTGGTAAAGGACATCGGCAGCAGGCCCAGGAAGTTGGCCATCAGGATGAACAGGAACAGGGTCATGATATAGGGGAAGAACTTGATGCCGTCTTTGCCGGCAACGTCTTCGACCATCTTGTAGATAAAGCCATAGGTCAGCTCTGCCAGCGATTGCGCGCGGCTTGGCACGATGGCGCGGCGCGAAGAGCCAACAACCATCAAGAGGAAGACACAGACAACAGCAAGGGCCAGCCAGAGCGTCATATTGGTGATTGCGAACATGCTGACGCTATCGCCAACAATCGGGCTCACAACGAATTGGTCCATCGGATGGATCGCCAGCGCCGCATGCTCAGGTGCGAAAAACACGCCGGACACCACAACCAGTGCCAATGCTACGTAAAAGAACAGCTTACCCATCGTTCCGCTTCTCCTGTCGTCGGCTGTTGATCTTTGATCAATCCCGAGCTTTTGCATTTTCGTCGGCCGCTTCGGCCAGTTGCTTTTCCTGGATTTCCTGCGCGGTGCGAAGCATCACCTTCACGCCAGCGGCAAGTCCCAGCATTATAAACAGCACCATAAAGATAGGCAGGGTCCCAAAGAGCAGGTCCAGCCCGTATCCGATGCCAAAGCCGATCCCAAGACCGACCACCAATTCTATCACCATCCGCCAGGCCTGATTGGCCATTGAATAGTGCTCATCCACGCGCGGCTTGGGCGCTTGTGCCTTATGCGCCGCTGCCAGCTTGGCCTCCAGCTGCGCCATGCGCTGCTTTTGGTCATCCTCTGTCACGGGCGCCATCCTCACGTGAATTCCTGATGCAGGTGCTAAGGCGCTGGGGCCGCAGAGTCAATTGTTCAAGAGTCGCAGAAAGAAATCAGTCAAGCGATTGAAAAAAAACAGGTATTACCCAGCCACATGTTAACTTATTAGCCGACTGCCCAGATTTCTGCTGCCAAAACGCCCGTTTTACATATTCAACCATTTGGTTGATTTTGGAAATCCGCGCAGCTAACCCTGCTTAAAGGGTGCGAAATGTCGGGTCTCATGCCCCGCGCAGCCCATTGGAGTCCTGGGGAGACCTAGATTAAAGAGAAGTCTTGAATGAAAGAATATGCCTGCGCCCTCTTGGTCAATGATGGGCACCTGTTGCTTGGCAAACGCGCGCCCTACCGCAAGACATGTGCCTCAAAATGGGATGTCATAGGCGGCTGCATAGAACAGGGAGAGACCCGTGAGGCCGCCCTGCATCGTGAGTTGCAGGAGGAGATCGCCATCGTGCCGCAGGCGGCGCAGTGGTTTGCCACCCTTTCGGACCCCGATGTGACCCCCGAAGATCCGCCACTCTACCATTTCTTTCGACTGGAACACTGGAGCGGCACACCCGTTATCAACAATAATGAGCACACGGAACTGGCCTGGTTTCCCCTGCGCCAGATCGGCAGCTGGCCAGATCTGGCGCGACCTGAGTACCCGGATCTTTTTGCCCGGCTTGCCGACTTTTATTCACGCCAATAGCAGTCTAGGGTCGCGCCACATGTCCAACGAACTCGATACCACCTTTGCCGCTCTGGCTGACCCGACCCGCCGCAGCATCCTCACCATGCTATTGGAGGATGATATGGCCGTGACCGATGTGGCCGAGCCGTTTGAGATGTCGCTGGCGGCGATCTCGAAACACCTCTCGATCCTGACACGCGCCGGCCTCATTGCGCAGGAAAAGCGCGGCCGGGTGAAATGGTGCAAGCTGCAACCGGATGCGCTGCGCGCCGCCTCGGTCTGGATGCAGGGGTTTGGTCAGTTTGAGCCGGTGAACCTGGATGCCTTTGAGCGCTTTTTGGCACGCGAACTAGACGGTGCCCCGTCCACCGCCCTATCAGAAGACTGACTTCAAGCCAGGCGTTACGCCTTGGCCACGTCAGGTTTGGCGCTATCCTCAAGCAAGAGCATCAGCGCAATAACTGTGAGCACGATGCCTATCAGAATCAATCCCGTTGGCGCCGGGTTGCCCAGGGCAACCTGCCAGACAATCACCCAGCTTGGGGTCAGATAGGTATAGGCCATGACCTTGGCGGCAGGCAGGTGCAGACTGGCAAATTGCAGCAGCACAAAGGTCACCGCACTGGCAAAGATCGCCACATAGAACAGACCAATCCAGACCAGCAGCGGCAGATTGCCCCAATCGGTCGCCAGAATGTCACGCCAGCCCACCACTACGAGCACCAGCCCCCCGGCAATCAGAGTACCAAAGGTAAAGGCAATGGCCGGCTCTCCCCGGTTCATCCGGCGCACCATGGGCGTATAGATGGCATGGGCAATGCAGCCGACAAAATAGATCGCCTCGCCTCGCCCGATATCAAAGGCCCGCAGTGCTGCAAGATCGGCGCGAAAAATCACCCATAACGCCCCGGCAGCGCCAACGCCCAGCGCCAGCGCCATGCGCGGCGTTGTCACCTGCCGCAACAACAGATAGCCAAAGATGCCGCTCAGCACCGGGGTCAGGGTAAAGACCGCAGAGGCGCTCACCGGATCTGCGGTCTGCAGCCCATAGAACATCAGGACAAAATAACTGGCAAAAATCGCGCCCAGAACCAGGTAGCGCCAGGGCGCCGTAAAATGGCTGCGCTGCAGCCTGCCCGTAAGAGCGGCAACCGTGCCGATCAGCACCGCCGCGATGCCAAAGCGCGCCGCATTCAGCGCCATAGGGGCTATGTCATTAGCGATCAAAACTCCCAGAGAGAACGACCCTGCCACCAGAACAGAAAACAGCAGCATGGCGCCATGCGCGCGCCGAACCTGGCTGCGTTGAATCTGGCCGCTCTGATCCTGTGCGCTCTGGTCCTGTGCGCGTTCAATCTGGCCGCGTTGACCTAAGATCATGCATGCCACTCCTTGGACCGCTCTTTCAGAAAGCTGAGAAAGCTTTGCACCTTGTTGGTCCGATGCAGATCCACATGGGTCACCAGCCACAGACTGCCTTCCCACTCCGGCTGAGGCTCCATCATCTTTACCAAACCGGGGCGGCGCGAGGCCTCCCACATGGACATAAAGCCAATACCGGCCCCCGCCATAATGGCCTCTTGCATCGCCACCCCATCGGAGCAGCGAAAAATGATGGTTTCCTCACCGGTATGTTCCCGCAGCCATTTGTTGAAAGGCGCACGGCTGTCTTGATTGTCGCTGCCGACAAACTGGTGGTTGAGCAGATCCTCGCTCCCCTTCAGCATACCATGCTGCTCCACATAGCTTTGGGCGGCGAACAGGCCTATGCGCTGCTTCATAAAGGGCTGCACCACATTGTCCGGCTGGTCCGGCGCATTGCCAGCCCGCAGCGCCACATGCGCCTCGCCATATTCCAGACGGAACAGACGCTCGCCGGTCAGATAGCGAATGACCAGCCCGGGATGCATCTGCTGGAACTCTGTCAAAACCGGGACCAATAGATGCGACATCGACGACAGTGAAGTCACCACCAGCTCGCCAGAGACCTCATCCCCCTGTCCCTTGAGACGCCCGACCAGCTGGCTGAACTGATCATCGGTGGCCTGTGCCACCCGCAACAGATCCTGGCCGGATTCCGTCGGCGTATAACCACGCGCATGGCGCTGAAACAGCTTTACGCCCAGCCGCGTCTCAATGGCATCAATATGGCGGATCACCGTCGCATGGTGCACCCCCAAAACCTCAGCAGCGCCACTGACCGTGCCCATGCGGGCGACCTGATAGGCGGTTCGCACCTCGTCCCAGTTTTCCATCACAGCGTTCTCGCTCCAATTTGTGCCAGTCAAAATCAGCCGCAGGCAGATGCGCAAATTTGCACATGAGCTGCGCCAAAACCTAGATTGCGTTCATATTTGTCATAACCCATTTGTGAAGGAGACGAAACACCAAATGGGAAACCAGATCATGACCTCCACCGTTTTGCACATTGATTCCTCTGCCCGCGCCGAAAACTCGGTCACCCGGTCATTGAGCGCCGAAATCACCGCCCGCCTGACCCCTGACCAGATCATCCGGCGCGATCTTGCCACCCCGCTGCCGCTGCTGGACGAGGCTTGGATTGGCGCCAATTTCACCCCTGCCGATCAACGCTCTGACGCGCAAAAGGCGTTGCTGGCGCTGTCCGACACGCTGATCGCCGAGCTGCAACAGGCCGATACAATTGTCATTGGCACGCCGATCTACAATTTCTCGGTGCCCTCAACGCTGAAGGCCTGGATTGATCTTGTTGCCCGCGTCGGCATCACCTTCAAATACACCGACACCGGCCCCATCGGTCTGCTGACAGGCAAACGCGCGATTATCGCCGTCGCCTCCGGTGGCACGCAAGCAGGGTCGGACATTGATTTTGCCACCACCTACCTGCGCCATGTGCTTGGCTTTATCGGCATCACCGATGTAGAACTCGTCGCCGCAGACCAGCTGTCGATGGATGAGGCGGGCTCGATGGCCCGCGCTAAAACAGCGATCAAAGCGCTCGCGGCCTAGGCCCTCCTGAAGCCGCCAGAATACGCCCTGTCTCTTGTTGCAGAGACGGGGCGTCACCGCAGCTGCCATCTTTGGCGGCCCATGTCGCAGCGGCCCATGTCGCGGTAGCCCTGGAGAGGGCAATGGCCTCATTGCCTGCGTTAGAGCCAGATTATGCCGTCCCGGTGCAAAAGACTGCCCTTCAGATCCAGCGGACCTCACATCCGATACGCTCTAGAAACGCAAGGAAGTCAGCCCTCGCCATCACCACGCTGCGATCATTGACCAGAGGGTGCATTTTGATCACGTCCGCCTCTCTGGCGGCGGCATCCATGTAAAAGGCTACGCCCTGAGCGACCCCGGTGATCATGGCCAGCGGGCTGACGGCGCCCGGAAGAATGCCCAGATTCTGCATCAGCCGCTCGCTGGAGCCAAAGCTGAGCCCGCCTAACCCGATCTCTTTGCTAAGCGCCTTAAGATCGATGTCACGATCCTGTTCAACCGTGATCAGGAAGTTGCGCTTTTTGCGATCCCGCAGATAGAGGTTCTTGATTTTCAGGCAGGTCACATCCGGCTGTGCCATCTCTATCTCAACCTGCTTGGCCTCTTCCACCGTGCGCAGGGGCACATGGGTGAACAATGTATAGGGCAGCCCCCACTCCGTGAGCTGCGCCAAAAGCGTATCCGAGCTGATTGGCAGGGCGTCATGCGGGTCGGTAGCGGCGTCCATCTAAGGTCTCCTGCAGGGGCTGTTTCACATCCTGTGCAGATCACGCCGAATAGCCAAAAGGTGCAAGGGGCGAACCACCCCCTGACCGCAAGTAGTGCGTCACATTCGCCCGCTCGCCCTGCTGCTGGGGCAAAGCCGGGTATAAAGCCAAACATAAAGCCAGTTTTCAGGCCAGTTTTCAGGCCCGGTATCAGGCCAGAACAAAATCGCCGCGCCGCACCTCCTCAAAGTGGTCAAAGCTGGTCTCAAACCAGGCCGTGCCCCGGGTTGCCCTGGCCAGATTGTGACCCAGCTCGTCCTGAACAGCCAGCGGCAGCAGAGCTTCAAAGACATCCCAGCCCGCAGCACCCTCTTCGGCCGAAAACCCGAGGATCTGCCCCTTCATGCCATTCACCACCGGCACCAGCCCGCCTGAAAAAACCGAAGGCACATGGATCGACACCTTCATGATTGGTTGCAGTATCACCAGCCCAGCTTGACCAAGGGCCTCGCGTACAGCATTTTTTGCAGCCACCCGAAAGGCAAAATCGGAACTGTCCACCGCATGATGCTTGCCATCTTTCAAGGTCACCGCAACATCCACCACGGGATGCCCATTGTTGCCTTCTGCCAGTGCGTCACGCGCCCCGGCCTCGACCGCGGGGATATAGTTCTTTGGCACGACACCGCCCTTGACCTGATCAGAGAACTGCACCCCTGCGCCCCGCGCCAGGGGACGGATCTCAAGGCGCACATCGGCAAACTGCCCGGCGCCGCCCGATTGTTTGCGATGTCGGTACTGCACTTCAACGGGTTTGGTGATGGTTTCACACAGGGCGGGCGGGACGATTTCGCCAATGGCCTCAACGCCAAATTCTGTCTCAAGCGTCGCCAGGACCCGACGCAGATGCAGCGGCCCCTGCAAGTGCAACAAGGCCCGCCCGGAAATGGCGTCCTGTTCGACACGCACGGCAGGGTCGATTTCAACCAGGCGTCCCAATGCAGCAGAAAGTCTGGCCTCATCGCGCTCATGCACGGGCATGACCAGTCGCCGGTAGGTAGACGGGCGCGGCTGCGCCCAGCCTGGCAGCGCCGTACTGCCGTCAGCCGAATAACAAAAACCCAGGTTCAGGTGATCAGATTTCACCGCCTTGCCCATGTCTCCGGCCATAAGTTCGCCGCCCCTGTCTGCGCCAGCCGCACGAGTCGCGCCAGCCACCGTCCCGGTGGTAACCCCGGCAAGGCCGCCAAGGGAGCTGCCCCCAACCGGAGTGCCGTTGCCAAGTGCGGCGTCAAAGAACCGAACCAGAACCGTTTTACCCAGATGTTTGACCTGATCCGCCAGACATCCCACCGCTATCACATCCCCCAGCTCCGAGAGCCGCTGCCGCGTGGCCGTGACCTGAGGCACCTCATGGCGCAGGGATTTCATCAGGCGCAAAATGCCATTGCTGTGTTCTGCGGCGCCCAACAGTGTTGGAAAAAGGTCATTCTGTTGCAGCACCCGCGTGGCAATATCATAGGCCTCTGCGGCCAGAACCTGCTGGTCAGTGATCAGCTCCTCCAGCAGATGGTCGTCAAAATCCGCCAGCGCCTCAAGCATCTCGGTGCGGGCTTGCTGCTCGCGCCCCTGCATCTGCGGCGGCAGCTCAATCAGGGCCGAGGGCTGACCCGCAATGTATTTCCAGGCGCGCTCGGAAATCAGGTCCACCGCGCCAACAATCTGCCCCTCCTCACGGATAGGCACCTGGCGCAGGACGAGACTGTGGTTGGCGTAGGTCTGTAGCGCGGCGACGATATCTGCCACCCGGCCGCGCGCCTGATCAATCCGGTTGATAAAAAGAATGACGGGGATGCCCGCCTCTTCGAGGGTCCGCAGATAGGGCGCGGCCAGCACGGCAGCCTCTGCATCGGCCGGCACACAAAGCACCGCCGCATCGCTGGCCGCCAGCGCAGGGCCGGCCTGTGCGAGGTTTTCCGCCCCGCCCGCGACATCTATTGCGGCCCAGTCCTCTCCCATAAACGAAAACGGCTGCAGGGCAGCAACCGCTGCTGTCTCCTGCCGTTGCCCCATGGACCCGTCGAGGCCTGCCAGAGCCCTTGCAAGGGTCGTTTTGCCGGATTGCGACGGTCCTAAAATTGTAAATACGCGCATATCTCATGATCCTCCCTCGGCTGAATGGCGCCCCGCAGACGGCGCGGGTGTGACCCATGCCGCGTGATGTGCCTGCAGGGCGTCCTGCCTCAAAGCGCGCTAACGCCGACCTGATATAGCTGTCCTGATCTATAGATGGGCCTCAAGACGTGAGATCCCCATGACGCTGGCCAGTCTCTGCCTGATCGTCCGGTCTCTGTCTGATCATCGCCATCCGCACCATTTGCTGTCAAGCGACGCGGCGGCCAACGCCCGTCAAAGGCGCGATAATTACGCAAAGCCCGCACCCCATAGCGCCTTTGCCGCCTTCCACCGTTGACTCCCCCGGCCAATCGGCGTAACGCAACACCAACATCCGGAAGCCGTCTTATGTCTTCCGGTCCCTGGCCTGTCAGGGATCGCCCTCCACCAGCGTGTTACGCCCGTGGGGGCAATTCTGTATGGATTGCCTCGCACCTGACACAACGACACGAGAGCACTTGCGCATGGGCGTCCCGCTCACCAGTTTGGGGATGTCTGAATTTGAAGTCGGCTAAGGAGGCCGTGAGCCATGTTTGAAAATCTATCCGAACGGCTTTCCGGGGTCTTTGACCGGCTGACCAAACAGGGCGCGCTCTCTGAAGAAGACGTCAAAACAGCCCTGCGCGAAGTGCGTGTTGCCCTGCTTGAGGCCGATGTCTCGCTGCCGGTGGCGCGCGATTTTGTCAAAAAGGTTCAGGAACAGGCCACCGGTCAGTCGGTGACCAAATCGGTCACGCCCGGCCAGCAGGTTGTCAAAATTGTCCATGACGCACTGGTGGACGTGCTGCGCGGCAATGAGGACCTCGGCACTCTAAAGATCGACAGCCCGCCAGCCCCGATCCTGATGGTCGGTCTGCAGGGCTCTGGTAAAACCACCACAACCGGTAAGCTGGCCAAGCGCCTGAAGGAAAAAGACGGCAAACGCGTCCTGATGGCCTCGCTTGACGTCTACCGTCCGGCGGCGATGGAGCAGCTGGCGGTACTGGGCGCCCAGATTGGCGTCGACACCCTGCCGATTGTTGCCGGTCAGAAACCCGTGGATATCGCCAAACGCGCCAAACAGCAGGCAGCCCTTGGCGGCTATGACGTCTATATGCTGGACACCGCCGGCCGGTTGCAGATCGACGAAATCCTGATGCAGGAAGTCGAAGACGTGCGCGATGTGGTCTCGCCCCGCGAGACCCTGCTGGTGGTCGATGGTCTGACCGGTCAGGTCGCGGTTGAGGTCGCCGAAGAATTTGACGCCAAGATTGGTATCTCCGGCGTGGTGCTCACCCGGATGGATGGCGACGGGCGTGGCGGTGCAGCCCTGTCCATGCGGGCCGTCACAGGCAAGCCGATCCGCTTTGTTGGTCTTGGCGAAAAGATGGACGCCATCGAGACCTTCGAGCCCGAGCGCGTCGCGGGCCGTATCCTTGGCATGGGCGACATTGTTGCGCTGGTAGAAAAAGCCCAGGAAACCATCGAGGCCGAACAGGCCGAGCGCATGATGAAGCGCATGATGAAGGGTCATTTCAATATGAATGACCTGAAACTGCAGCTGGAGCAGATGCTGCAGATGGGCGGCATGGAAGGCATGATGTCGATGATGCCCGGCATGGGTAAAATGGCCAAACAGGTGCAGGAGTCGGGCATGGACGACAAGGTGCTCAAGCGCCAGATCGCCATGATCCAGTCGATGACCAAAAAAGAGCGCGCCAACCCCGGCCTTTTGCAGGCCAGCCGCAAGAAACGCATCGTGGCCGGCGCCGGCATGCAGGTCTCTGATCTGAACAAGCTTTTGAAAATGCACCGGCAGATGTCGGACATGATGAAGAAGATCGGCAAGATGGGCAAAGGCAAGATGCTGAAAGAAGCCATGAAAGGCATGCTTGGCAAAGGCGGCGGCGGCATGGGAGACATGGCGGGCATGGATCCCAGCCAGATGGACCCCAAAGCGCTGGAAGCGGCCGCAAAGGCCATGGGCCAGGCCAAAGGCATGCCCGGCGGTCTGCCCGGTCTTGGTGGCATGGGCGGACTGGGCGGCATGGGTATGCCCGGCGGCCTCTCTGGTTTTGGCAAAAAGAAGTAACATGACCCAGATCCCCACCATAGAAACTCAGCGCCTTGTGATGCGCGCACCGGCGCTCGAAGATTTCGAGCCGCTGTGCGCCTTCTATGCGTCACCGCGCGCTGAATTTGTCGGCGGGAAAATGGAGCCCGAGCAGGTCTGGCGTCACCTCGCAGTTGAGATCGGCCACTGGCAGATGCTTGGCTATGGACGCTGGACGCTGGTCGAGAAAGAATCTGGCAAAGCAGCCGGCATCATTGGGTTGTGGAACCCCGAGGGCTGGCCCGAGCCGGAAATCGGCTGGGATCTGTTTGAGGGTTTTGGCGGCAAGGGCTACGCCACCGAGGCCGCGACAGCGGCGCGCGCCTATGCCTATGAGACTCTGGGCTGGAAAACCGCGATCAGTCTGGTCGCGCCTGAAAATCACGCCTCGCGCAGCGTGGCACAGCGCCTTGGCGCCACCCGTGATGGTGACTTTACCCATCCCCGGCTCGGTTCTTTGGAAGTCTGGCGTCATATCGGTGCGGATGAGCTGACATCCGGCGGACTGGAGGGCTACGCATGAGCGCTATGACCCTGCCTATTCCGGTGCTCGACACTCCTCGCCTGACCCTGCGCGCACCACTGCTGGGCGACCTCAAAGCCATGGGTGCGTTTTTCGCGACCCCGCGCAGCCACATCGTTGGCGGCCCCCGCGATGCTATGGGTAGCTACACCTCGCTGGTCTCGCGTCTGGGGCACTGGGTGCTTAACGGCTATGGGCTGTGGCATATCGTCGAAAAGACCTCTGGGGCCTTCATCGGCTGGACCGGCGTCATTTTTGCCCCCGCCTGGTCGGAGCCGGAACTGGGCTGGAGCCTTTTTGACGGTGCCGAGGGCAAGGGCTATGCCTTTGAGGCCGCCACTGCTGCACGTCGCTATGCTGCCAGCCACCAGAACCTGAACGGCGTGATCAGCTTTATCGCCTCCGAAAACGCCCGTTCGCTGGCATTGGCCGCACGGCTTGGGGCGCATTTTGAGCGCGACTCGGACCTGTTGGGCAAGCCCTGCCAGATCTGGCGTCATCCGAAACTGGAAGTTTCAGCATGAGCCGGAGCATTCCTGTCATCGAGACCAAACGCCTGATCCTGCGCGGCCCCGAAGCGGTGGACTATCCCGATTTTGAGGCGACGTTCTCCTCGTACCGGGCGCGATTCATGGGCGGTCCGCTGAACACCTATGAGGCCTGGATGCTCTATGCCGCCGAAATCGGTCACTGGCAGATCCACGGCTTTGGCATGTGGATGATCCACGACAAGGTCACCGATGAGACCTACGGCATGGCCGGAGGCTGGATGCCCGCAGGCTGGCCCGAGCGTGAGATCGCCTGGATCATCTGGCCCGACGCGGCTGGCCACGGCTACGCGCTGGAAGCCACCAATGCTGCCCGCAGCTATTTCTATGACACCGCGGGTTGGGACACAGCTGTCAGCTACCTCGATCCAAAGAACCTCGACTCGATCCGTCTGGCCGAACGCCTTGGCGCCACCAAGGACCACGAGGCCAGCACCATTGATGGCAATGACGCGGTCTACCGGCACCCCTCGCCTGCGGCGCTGCGGGGCAGCCAGATCGCGCATGGCATCGAAATGGAAATCAGCCACTACGCTGATCCGCTGTTCAAACCAAAAGGATGGGCCCTTGACTGACACCGTAAACCCACCCAAGGACGGCCTCGACGATGTGGCCCGCGCCGCAGAGATTCTGATGGGTCACCGCGAGAGCATCGACCGGCTCGATGCCATCCTCGTCTATACTCTGGGCGAGCGCTTTAAACACACACAGGCCGTTGGTCAGCTGAAAGCTGAACATGACCTGCCGCCCTCGGATCCCACCCGGGAAGGCACGCAGATCGCACGGCTCGAAGATTTGGCGAAACGGGCCAACCTGGACCCCGATTTTGCCAAGGCTTTCCTGAATTTCATCATTCAGGAAGTCATCAGACACCACAAGAAACACCAGGAATAACAGGGACATCCCTGTAAACGCCATCAAAGGAGACTAACCCATGGCTATCAAACTTCGTCTGGCCCGTGGCGGCTCGAAAAAACGCCCCTTCTACCGCATCGTGGCTGCTGACAGCCGCATGCCACGTGATGGCCGTTTTGTTGAAAAGCTCGGCACATATAACCCGCTGCTGCCCAAAGACAGCGAAGAGCGCGTGAAAATGGACATGGAGCGCGTTCAGTACTGGCTCGGCCAGGGCGCACAGGTCACCGACCGTATCGCCCGTATGCTCGAAGCAGCTGGCGTCCGTGAAAAGACCGACCGCTCCAACCCTAAAAAGGGTACTCCCGGTAAAAAAGCCGTGGCACGCGCTGAAGAAAAAGCCGCCAAGGCTGCGGCACCTGCCGACGCGGAATAAGAGCATGGGGTCGCGGGACCTGCCCCTCACGGGGCCTGAGGGGGAGGCCTGTACTGGCGCTTTTCCTGATGCGTTCCGCGCCCAGCTTAACCAACTCATGCGGCAGCGACGCGATGTGCGCCGCTTCCGCAGGGATCCGGTTGATGAGGCAGTGCTCGCGCGCTGCCTCACTGCCATCCAGCTGGCCCCCTCGGTGGGGTTAAGCGAACCCTGGCGCCTTTTGCGCGTCCAAAGCGCGGTCGCCCGTAAGGCCGCCCTGAAGAATTTTGAAAAAGCCAATGCCGAGGCCCTGGCTGGGTATTCTGGCGAGCAGGCCAGTCTCTACGCGGGCTTAAAGCTGTCGGGTATGCGCGACGCCCCGGTGCAGCTGGCGATCTATTGCGATGACGAAACCGCCCAGGGCCACGGGCTTGGCGCCGCCACCATGCCCGAGATGCGGCGCTATTCCGTCGTCTCTGCTGTCACCCTGTTCTGGCTGGCCCTACGCGCCGAAGGGCTGGGTCTTGGCTGGGTCTCGGTGCTGGACCCGGCGCAGTTGAACCGGGATTTGCAGGTGCCTGCCGGCTGGCATTTGGTCGGCTATTTCTGCATCGGTCACCCCGAAGAACTCTCGGACAGCCCCGAGCTGGAGCGCAAGGGCTGGGAAAATCGCCAAACCCAGCTGCAGATCGAGACACGCTAGTTGCATGGGGGGTCTGATCCGTCTTGTAATTTTTGTTGGGATCGCCTTTATCTCGGGCATTCTGTTTGAGCGCAGCCATCAAAAGGACCTATGCGCATTATCTGGCGGCCAATGGATGCGCGCCGGGTTCTGTGCCGGAGAGTGAACCCATGAGTGCCCCCCAAACACCCCCTGAGAATGATCTGATCTGTGTCGGAGCAATTGCCGGATCTTATGGCATACGCGGTGAAGTGCGCCTCAAGAGTTTTTGCGCCCAGCCCGAAGAGATCGAGGCCTACTCGCCGCTCACCAATGAAGACGGCAGCCAAAGCTACAGCCTGACCCTGAACCGTGCGGTCAAAGGCGGCTTTAGCGGTCATATCGACGGCATCGAGACCAAGGAGCAGGCCGATGCCCTGAAGGGGCTGCGCCTGTTCACCTCGCGCGACCGGCTGCCCTCGCTGCCCAGCGATGAATATTACCATGCCGACCTGATCGGGGTGAAGGTCTATGACACCGGCGGCGTTTTGCTGGGGTCGGTAAAGTCGGTGCAAAACCATGGCGCCAGCGATCTGTTGGAACTTCAGGGCGAAGGCCTCAAAGGCACCGTGTTCCTGCCCTTTACTCTGGATGTGGTGCCCACGGTGGATCTGGAACAGCGCCGCATTGTCGCCGACCCGCCTGAAGGCTTGTTCTAGCCCCTGCAGTGCCCTGCGCTGTTGCGCCCTCAACAGAAATTTTCTGGAAACAGTCCATGAGCACCCCCAGTAAAACACCGCCCAGTAAAACACCTCCAAGCAAATCCCATGGCCGCAAGGCCATCCGCGCCTCTTTTAAGCCGCGTGAGCTGATGACGCCCACGCCCGAACTGGCCGGGGTCTGGAAGGCAAAGATCCTGACCCTGTTCCCGACAGCCTTTCCCGGCGTGTTGGGCGAAAGCCTCACGGGCAAAGCTCTGCAAGAGGGGCTCTGGCAGCTGGAAACCGTGGATCTGCGCGAGTTTGGTGTGGGCAGGCATCGCAATGTCGATGACACTCCGGCTGGCGGCGGCGCTGGCATGGTTCTGCGCGCAGATGTTTTGGGCACAGCCATTGATAAGGCGATGCAGGACACCACGGCGCCGCAGGGCGGCAACTGGCCGCTGATTTACCTGTCTCCGCGCGGCCGCCGCATGGATCAGGCGATGATGCAGGATCTGGCGCGCTGTGATGGCATAACCCTGCTCTGTGGTCGCTTTGAGGGCGTCGATGAGCGGGTGCTGGAGCATTACAACATTCAAGAGGTCTCGCTGGGCGATTTTGTCATGACCGGCGGCGAGCTGGCAGCACAGGCCTTGATCGATGCCACCGTGCGCTTGATCCCCGGTGTGCTGGGCAATCAGGCCTCAACCGAGGAAGAGAGCTTTTCCTCGGGCCTGCTGGAGCATCCGCAGTATACCCGCCCGGCAGAATGGCGCGGCCGCACAATCCCCGATGTGCTGATGTCCGGTCATCATGGCAAGGTTGCAGAGTGGCGTCAGGAGATGTCGGAGGAGATCACCAAGGCGCGCCGCCCGGATCTGTGGCAGGCCTATGAGGCCAGCAGACCGGCCCCAAAACCCAAGCGCAAAAAGAAGTGACGCTTAGTCAACCACGACAGCCAGCCCCTTCTATGCATCATGTCTGCAATCATTTGATAGTATAACTGCGGCTGCGCAGACCGGGGAGAGACGTGATGGCTCGAGTATTACTACGCCTGCTGGCGGGACTTGTTCTGGTAATTGTGGTCCTGCTGGCCGTGCTGCTGTTCAACACGCTGCGCTATACCCCCGAGGCGACTGCGACGGGCGGCGAGGTTTTTGATCTTGGCGTTGATATTGAACGCGAAACCAGGCACCTCTCAGAGGCAGTACAGTTTCGCACCATCTCAACCGATCTGAAACACCCGGATTTTGCAGCTTTTCTCGACTTTATCGAAACGACCTACCCCTTGGTGCACAGCACCATGACGCGCGAGGTTCTGGCACGGCAGACTCCGCTGTATAAGTGGGAAGGCTCTGATCCAAGCCTGGCCCCCATCCTGCTGGCGGGCCACTATGACGTTGTTCCCATTGCGCCCGGCTCGCATGATCTGTGGGAGCATGAGCCTTTTTCCGGCACGATTGACGCAGAGTTTGTCTGGGGCCGCGGCACCCTGGATGACAAGGGCGCTGTCATTGCCATGCTGGCCGCTGCCGAAAAGATGATCAAAGATGGCTTTACCCCCAAACGCACCGTCTATTTCAGCTTTGGCGGCGATGAAGAGGTTGGCGGGCTGGGCGCCATGGCGGTTGCTGTGCACCTCAATCAACTGGGGATAGAGCTGGACTGGATGCTGGATGAAGGCTCCTTTGTGCTCGACAAAGTCATCCCCGGCCTGGATCAGCCCGTCGCCAGCATCAACCTGTCGGAAAAAGGCTATGTGACCCTGGAACTGGTGGCTAAATCCGCGGGCGGGCATTCTTCGATGCCGCCGCGTGTTACTGCTGTGGGCCGCATCGCCAAGGCGGTTGGCCGGTTGCAGGACAACCCGGTGCCCGGAGGTCTCAGCGGCCTGTCAGAAGAGTTTTTTGATACTTTGGGGCGGCATTTTTCCTTTGGGCAAAGGGTGGTTTTTGCCAATCGCTGGCTGTTCAGGCCACTGCTGGAAAACATCCTTGCCAGCTCTCCAACCACAGATGCCATGCTGCGCAGCACCACCGCGCCGACAATGCTGACAGGATCCAGCAAGGATAATGTGCTGGCTGCTGAGGCCTCTGCCAAGATCAATTTCCGCATCCATCCGCGCGATACTGTGGCCGATATCGTGGCCCATGTGCGCCGCACTATTGATGATGCGGAAATCGAAATTCGCTATGATGAGAGCCTGTCGAACCCGGCCTCTCCGGTGTCCTCTTCTGCGGCGACCGGCTATGGCGATATCAAATCCTCGATCCTGGATGCCTTTGGGCCCCTGGCCACGGTGCCCGGGCTGACCATCGCCGCTACCGATGCGCGGCACTATGGCAAGGCCGCCAAAAACGCATACCGCATCAATCCGTTCAAAATCGAAGGCTCGGATCTGGCGCGGTTCCATGGCACCAATGAGAGGCTGTCGATCGAGAACCTGGAAGTTGGCATCAATTTCTTTGGGGCCCTGCTGCAAAAGCAGTAAACAAAGGCCTCTGGGGCCTGCGGGCTATTGATCCGAACCCGCATTTACCCTACAGACCGGCTACTTGGATTCGCTTTTGCGACTCCGGGGCGTTGGTTATTGGACCGCTCACCCCTGCCCGGCCTTCTTCGGCCATCGCAGTGTGGTCCACCCCGACACATTAATGAACGGACGACTTTACCTCTGGCGGGCTGCATGATGCGGGACCCGGTGAAGACCAAGAGCTCTGAGGACGCGCAAATACTTCGTGGAAAAACCACGAGCAATTTAGGAGACAGCGATGAACCTGATCGCACAGCTGGAGGCGGAACAAGTTGCCGCCCTGGGGAAAGACATCCCCGATTTCAAAGCCGGTGACACCATTCGTGTCGGCTACAAAGTGACCGAAGGCTCGCGTTCGCGGGTACAGAACTACGAAGGCGTTTGCATCAGCCGTAAAAACGGCTCAGGCATTTCCGGTTCCTTCACGGTCCGCAAGATTTCCTTTGGTGAAGGCGTGGAACGTGTGTTCCCACTGCATTCGACCAATATCGACAGCATCACCGTTGTTCGTCGTGGCCGCGTGCGTCGCGCCAAGCTGTACTACCTGCGCGCCCTGCGCGGTAAGTCCGCACGTATCCGCGAAGATGCAACCTACAAAGCCAAAAAAGCCTGAGGAGCGGTATCATGAAAAAAGATATTCACCCCGATTACCACTTTATCGACGTCAAAATGACCGATGGCACCGTTCTGAAGATGCGCTCCACCTGGGGCAAAGAAGGCGACCAGATGTCGCTGGACATCGACCCCACAGTGCACCCTGCCTGGACCGGTGGTAACACCCGTCTGATGGATGCCGGCGGCCGCGTCTCCAAGTTCAAAAAGAAATACGAAGGCCTGGGCTTCTAAGAACCCGTCCTTTTGCGTTTCGAAAAGCCGCTCCATTTTGGGGCGGCTTTTTTTGTCACCCCTTGCACCGCCGGGGACGAGGCCAAACAGGGGAGCGGCGGCAGTGAGCGCACGCGCTGCACCTAAGGCCCGTCCACAAGGCCCGTCGCAAAGTCCTGCACCAAAACTCTATATCAAAACCCTATGTCAAAACCCTATGTCAAAACGATGCACCAAAGTCCGAAGCAATCGATCTGATTCAGGGCCTAACGCAGGCCAATAGGGTGATTTGTGCGCTTCCCATTGATTCGCCCCGACTCTATAGTCGCGACAACAGAGGGCGCGTGCCGCGCTGAGAACCAAAGGGACCAAAAGATGGCGCATATCATAGTCGTCGGCAACGAAAAGGGCGGTGCCGGCAAATCCACCGTCTCGATGCATGTCGCCACCACGCTGGCCCGCCTTGGCCATAAGGTGGCAGCACTAGACCTGGACCTGCGGCAGCGCTCGCTGGGGCGTTATCTGGAAAACCGCAAGGACTTTATGCAGAAGGCTGCCCTTGATCTGCCAAGCGTCGAGCTGCACGAACTGCCGGAGATCGATGCCGAAACCCTGCAGCCGGGCGAGAATATCTATGATCATCGTCTCTCGGCTGCGGTTTCCAGCCTTGAGCCCGACAATGACTTTATCCTGATCGACTGCCCCGGCTCTCATACCCGGTTGAGCCAGGTGGCGCATTCGCTGGCCGACACGCTCATCACGCCGCTGAATGACAGCTTTGTTGATTTTGACCTTTTGGCCCATACGGACCAGAAGGGCGAAAAGATCACCGGCCCCTCGGTCTATTCAGAGATGGTCTGGAATGCCCGTCAGTTGCGTGCCCAGGCGGGTCTGAAACCCATCGACTGGATCGTGATCCGCAACCGTGTCGGCACCCAGCGCATGGTCAACAAGGAAAAAATGGAACGTGCCATCAATATGCTGTCCAAACGCATTGGCTTTCGCGTCGGGCCCGGCTTTTCCGAGCGGGTGATTTTCCGTGAGCTGTTTCCCCGTGGCCTGACGCTTTTGGATCTGAAGGACATTGGCATCAAACAGCTCAACATCTCGAACATCGCGGCCCGTCAGGAGCTGCGCGATATGATGAAAGCGGTGAACCTGCCCGGCGTCAATATCGACATCTGAGAACCTGCCCGCCTGACTGACGGCCTGACTGTCACACCAAAAGACGCCCAGCCCTACACAGGACTGGGCGTCTTTTTGTTTGGCGCTCTATCTTGCGGCGTCGTATGAGTAGGGCTGCAGCTCTGACGACACAACGCCATGGGAACGGTAGATCGTAAACAGCTCCATCGGGGCTGAGACCCCCCGCAGCATATAACGCCCGAGGGAGACGATGTCATGCTCATCCCCGCTCACGGCGTCCTTCATCACCTGCGAGAAAATCAGGTTCTGCCCAACAGAGCGATGCATATCTGCAATGCGCGCAGTCTGGTTCACAGCCGGGCCAATCACGGTGAAATCGAGCCGGTTTGCCGCGCCAATATTGCCATACAGAATATGCCCCGCATGCAGCGCCAGCGTCCAGTCGGTGACCGGCAGGCCCAGGGCAATACGCTCTTCATTGCGCAGCCCAATATTGCGGCACATATCTGCGGCCGCATCCAGCGCTGCAGTGGCGTCCTTTTCGATTGAGCCAAGATTGAACATGATCAACATGCCATCGCCGAGGAACTTGAGGATATTGCCGCCGCGACCCTGGGCTGCCGCCACAGCAATGCCAAAATAGTCGTTGAGCATCTCAATGAGCTCCGGTCCCGGCAGCTCTCCGGCGAGGCTGGTGAATCCTTTGAGGTCAAACAGGCCAATCACCGCGTTGATCTCGCTGGAAGAGCCGCGCTGGAACTCTCCCGACAGCACCCGCTGACCGGGATCACGCCCCAGGTAGGTCTGCAACAGATCACTGGCCATCTGACGGTTTGACATCGACTTTAGCGCAAGCCCCAGCACCGGGTAGAGCGCCTGAATAAGCTCCGTGTCTTCCTGCGAAAACCCCTCGGGACTATCCGAGGTCCAGGAGGCCAGCACCCCCTCTGGCGGGGCATTTGGATCCGTTGGTGTGTCGTCCTCGGTGAACCGCAGAGCGCGGGCGAAATACTGGGACGCGCCCTGATCTTTCAGCTCTTTCAGCAGGGGAAACAGGACAAGGTTTTCACCCGTTAAATCAGAGTGGAACTCATCCAGATCCTGTTCCAGCATCTGATAAAAGGGGCTTTTGAGCCAGGCATCAAGCGGAGCTTCACGGCGTTCATAGTGCTCATGCGAAATGCCGTCTGAACGGGTCCAGTTGTAGCCAATACCGCCAAATTTGGGGTGAAAGGCCCGCTGCGCCAGATGGAACCGCCACAGCGGCACCCCCATCTCCACCAGTTTTTCGCAAAAGGTGTTGAGCAGGTCCTGACGGCCACTGCTGCGCAGCCCCTGTTTGACCAACCAATGCGTCAGCGAGGCCGCTCTTTTATCCAGGAAATCCATGTCCGCCCATCCCTTCCTCTAACACGCGAGGCCGACCCAGCCCTAGCCCTAACCCTGGCCGCCGTTTGCAGCCTGAGGCTCTTCTATCCCCGCCAGGTGCCGCAGCATACGGCGCAGCAGCGCCACCTCTTCGGCAGTGAAGCGCGCCGCCAGCTCCGCATCATAGCTCTGCGCCTGGGCTCTGAGGTCACGATAGGCCGCTTCGCCCGCCGGGGTAAGCCGCAAATGTTCCGCCCGCCGGTCCTTTTCATCCCGGCTGCGGGACACGAATCGGCGCTCTGCCAGTTTGGCCACAGCCCGGCTGATCTTGGTCTTGTGGATCTTGGCCCGATCGCCAATCTCCCTGGCTGTCATCTGGCCAAAAATCCCCAAATGAAACAGCACCCGCCACTCATTGCGCAGCATTCCATAGCGATTTTTATAGTGGGTTTGAAACGCCAGCGAAGACTCCTCGGCCGCGCGGTTAAGTAAAAAGGGCAGAAAATCCTGCAGCGAAAACTCATCTTTTTCAGTCATGGCGTGCTCCTTCCCCTTGTTAGTTACAAAAACAACTATTAATTCCGCAAGCAGAAAAGGAGCGTGCCACATGAACAAAGCTGCTGATCCCCATGAGATGATCCAGGCCCCCTCTCTTGCCGGCCCCCATGAGGGCTATATGCCAGGCTTTGGCAATGACTTTGAAAGCGAAGTCCTGCCCGGTGCCATGCCCCAGGGCATGAACAGCCCGCAAAAATGCAACTACGGCCTTTACGGTGAGCAGCTCTCTGGCACCGCGTTTACCGCCGACCCTCCCGAGCGCACCTGGTGCTATCGCATCCGGCCATCGGTGAAGCATTCGCATCGCTACACCAAGATCGACCTGCCCTATTGGAAATCCGCGCCGCATGTTGACCCCGATGTGGCCAGTCTTGGCCAGTACCGCTGGGATCCTGTGGCGCATTCGGGCGAAGCACTCAACTGGCTCACCGGTATGAAGACCATGACCACAGCAGGTGATGTGAACACCCAGGTTGGCATGGCAAGCCATGTCTATCTGGTTACTGAAAGCATGCAGGACGCCTATTTCTTTTCAGCCGACAGCGAGCTGCTGGTGGTGCCACAAGAGGGTCGTCTGCGCTTTGCGACTGAGCTGGGCATCATTGATCTGGAGCCACAGGAGATCGCAATCATCCCACGGGGTCTGGTTTACCGGGTTGAGGTGCTGGAAGGCCCTTGCCGTGGTTTTGTCTGCGAAAACTACGGTCAAAAGTTCGAGCTGCCGGGCCGTGGCCCGATTGGGGCCAACTGCATGGCCAACCCGCGTGATTTCAAGGCACCGGTGGCCGCCTATGAAGACCGCGAAGTGCCTTCATCCGTCACCGTGAAATGGTGCGGCCAGTTCCATGAGACCCAGATTGATCAGTCGCCCCTGGATGTGGTTGCCTGGCACGGCAACTACGCGCCCTATAAGTATGATCTGAAGACCTACTGCCCGGTTGGCGCCATTCTGTTTGACCACCCAGATCCGTCGATCTTTACCGTGCTGACGGCGCCGTCTGGCGTGCCTGGGACTGCCAATATAGATTTTGTGCTGTTCCGAGATCGCTGGATGGTGGCGGAAAACACCTTTCGGCCGCCCTGGTATCACAAGAACATCATGTCTGAGATGATGGGCAATATCTACGGTCAGTACGACGCCAAACCCAAGGGTTTTGTGCCCGGTGGCATGTCTCTGCATAACATGATGATCCCGCATGGACCGGACAAGAACGCCTTTGAGGGGGCTTCAAATTCCAATCTCGGGCCCGAAAAGCTGGAAAACACCATGTCCTTTATGTTTGAGACCCGCTTTCCACAGCACCTGACCGCCTTTGCCGCCAAGGAAGCCCCCTTGCAGGACGACTACATCGACTGCTGGTCTGATATGGAAAAGAAATTCGACGGCACGCCGGGTATGAAATAGACGTAGGATGAAACAGGTCTGGCCCACATGAGCGATCTGGCCCACATGAGCTAAAGGCAGGGGGCGCTGCCCCCTCTGGGCCCCAATGGGCCCATTCACCCCGGAGGTATTTCCGGCAAGATGAAATGAGGTCTGCGGATCTCGCAACACTCTGGAGGCTCTATGCCGCTTCTGAAATCCTGGGTTGCCTCGGCAAATGACGCCGCGCAGCCTTTTCCGCTGAACAACCTGCCCTATGGGGTGTTCTCCACTGCAGACAGCGATCCGCGCTGTGGGGTGGCGATTGGCGATATGATCCTGGATTGCCAGGCCGCCGAAGAAGCGGGTCTCTTGCAGCTGGTGGACTATCCGCTGTTCGAAATGCCCTTCTGGAACGAGATGATGGAAGAAGGCCCTGCCGTCTGGGCCGCGCTGCGCGCACGTCTTACAGCCTTGCTGAGCGAAGGGGCTGCCGAGCAGGCCAAGGTTGAGGCGCTGCTGACACCCCAGGCGGATGCCGAGCTGCACATGCCGCTGGCGGTTGCGGAATACACCGACTTTTATGCCGGCATGCAGCACGCTAAAAACATGGGTGCAATTCTGCGAGGGTCGCCCGATCTGCCCGCCAACTGGCTGCATATCCCCATTGGCTACAATGGTCGCGCCTCATCCGTGGTGGTGTCCGGCACCGAAATCCACCGTCCCAATGGCCAGACCAAGGCGCCCGACGCCGACACCCCCTCGTTTGGGCCCAGCAAGCGGCTGGATATCGAGCTGGAGATGGGCGCTATCGTTGGCACCGGCTCTGAGTTTGGCCAGCCCATTACTGTTGATGAAGCCGATGCCATGATCTTTGGCTATGTGCTGCTCAATGACTGGTCCGCCCGCGACATTCAGGGCTGGGAATACCAGCCGTTGGGACCGTTTCAGGGCAAGGCCTTTGGCACCTCGATCTCTCCCTGGATCGTCACCGCCGCCGCACTGGAAGCCTTTCGCGCCCCGACGCCTGCCCGCGAGCGCGCGCTGCTGCCCTATCTCGATGGCACCAAGGACGGGTTGTACAACATCGAGCTGGAAGTACTGATGCAGCCTGAAGGCGCTGCAACCGCGACCTCGCTGTCAAAGACCAACTACAGCCGGATGTATTACTCGGCAGCCGAACAGCTGTGCCACCACGCGATTGGCGGCTGTGAGATGAACACTGGTGATTTGTTGGGCTCGGGCACCATTTCCGGCGCGGAGCGCTCTGAGTTTGGCTCGCTCATGGAGCTGAGCTGGGCAGGGCGTGAGCCCTTTACGCTCGACACGGGCGAGAGCCGTGGCTTTATCGAGGATGGCGACACCCTGACCCTGCGTGGCAATGCCCGTGGCGATGGCTTCACCATCGGCTTTGGTGACTGCTCCGGCAAGATCCTGCCCGCCAAGACCTGGCCTGCAGCCGGCTAACGGCACAGCCTTAAAGACAGATTGTCAGCGGCGGAGCTCTTCGCCCCTGACCCCGGACAAAAGGATAGAGACATGGCCAAGGCATTTGCGTCCCAAGGGGACATGAGCGAGAAGAAAATCACCTTCGACGAGATCGGCAAGGACATCTATGCCTTTACCGCCGAGGGCGATCCCAACTCCGGCGTTATTATCGGCGACGAGAGCGTCATGATCATTGAGGCCCAGGCCACACCGCGTCTGGCCAACAAGGTGATCGACTGCGTGCGCTCTGTCACCGACAAGCCAATCTCCCACGTTGTACTGACCCACTATCATGCGGTGCGCGTATTGGGCGCTTCCGCCTTTGGCGCCGGTCAGGTGATCATGGGCGACACTGCCCGGGCCATGGTTGTGGAACGCGGCCAGGAAGACTGGGACAGCGAATTCCAGCGCTTTCCCCGCCTGTTTGAAGGCCACGAGAGCATCCCCGGCCTCACCTATCCCACCACCACCTTTAGCGAAGACATGACCGTCTATCTGGGCAACCGCCGCATTGATCTGATGCACCTGGGCCGCGCCCATACGGCGGGCGACATCGTCATCCATGTGCCGGATGAAAACGTGATGTTCACCGGCGACATTGTTGAGTACCACTCGGCCTGCTATTGCGGTGATGGTCATTTCGCCGATTGGGGCGAAACACTGGATGCCATCAAATCCTTTGACGTCGACGCCATTGCCCCCGGTCGCGGTGATGCGCTGATTGGCAAGGAAATGGTCAATGACGCCATTGAAAACACCCGCGACTTTGTTGAAAGCACCTATCGCCCCGCAGCGCGGGTTGCTGCCCGCAATGGCACCCTGAAAGAGGCCTGGGACGCGGTGCGCGCCGAGTGCGACCCCAAGTTCAAAGACTATGCCATCTACGAGCACTGCCTGCCCTTTAACGTGGCGCGCGCCTTTGATGAGGCCCGTGGCATCGACACGCCCCGCATCTGGACCGCTGAGCGCGATCTGGAAATGTGGGCGGCATTGCAAGGATAAGACCCGTCTTGCCCCCTCTCCTCTGTGAGAGGGGGCAGGCGCGAACAACTGGTGCCCGGATTGAAGGGCAAAGCCTGTTTCTGCCCAACCAGACGGCCAATCGCGGAGCGCCTTGATCCAGATCGTGCCGCCCCGCACCAACATGTGAGACGATCATACCATTCTCCCGGCAGGCCTGACTTGCCGGGATACAAAGAAGCTGTGCCTATCAGAAAACCCGATTTGGCACCCCCTTTGGGAGGAGACCAGATGAACAAGATCTTTGAAGTCCCGATGTACCCCTATGCGCATCACGCAGATCAGGACGCCATCAGTCCCGTACGCCGCAAGGTAGTGGTGATTGGCGCCGGCCCCATTGGCCTGGCCGCCGGGATCGAGCTGGCACAGGACGGCGTCGAGGTGGTGATCCTCGATGAGAACGACAAGGTGAGCTTTGGCTCCCGCGCCATCTGTTTTGCCAAACGCCCACTGGAAATCCTCGACCGGCTTGGCTGCGCTCAGCCGATGGTCGACAAGGGCGTGCTGTGGAACAAGGGCAAAGTGTTCTTTGACGACCGTCAGGTCTATGATTTCAACCTGCAGCCAGAAGAGGGCCATCAGCGCCCGGCCTTTATCAATCTGCAGCAGTACTATTTCGAGGAATACCTGGTGAACCGGGTGCGCGAGTTGCAGGAACAGGGCGCGCCGATCGAGATCCGGGGTCGCAACAAGGTTTCGGCCATTGGCACCCACCCCGATCACGTTACCCTAGAAATCGACACGCCCGAGAGCTCTTATAATCTTGAGGCCGACTGGCTGATCGCGTGTGACGGGGCCGGCTCTCCCACCCGCCGCATGCTGGGGCTCGATTTTGTTGGCCGCGTGTTTGAGGACAATTTCCTGATTGCCGATGTGGTGATGGAGGCGGATTTCCCGACCGAGCGCTGGTTCTGGTTTGACCCACCCTTCAACAAGGGCCAGTCAGCACTGCTGCACAAGCAGCCCGATGGGGTTTGGCGCATTGATTTGCAGCTGGGCTGGGACATCGACAAAGAGCGCGAGAAACGTCCCGAAAACGTCATCCCCCGTCTCAAGGCCATGCTGGGCGACGATGTGGAATTTGAGCTCGAGTGGGTGTCAATCTACACCTTCCAGTGCCGCCGCATGGAGAAATTCCGCCATGGTCGCGTGCTCTTTGCCGGCGACGCCGCGCATCAGGTCTCACCGTTTGGGGCCCGCGGCGCCAACTCTGGCGTCCAGGACACCGACAATCTGTGCTGGAAGCTGAAACTGGTGATAGAGGGCAGCGCGTCTGAGAGCCTGATGGACAGCTATGACACAGAGCGGGTGCAGGGCGCCGAGGAAAACATCCTCAACTCGAGCCGCTCTACCGATTTCATCACGCCAAAGTCCGAGATGAGCCGCCTGCTGCGCGACGCCGTTCTGGATCTGAGCGAGCAGCATGAATTTGCCCGCCCGCTGGTCAACTCTGGCCGCCTGTCCGTGCCCTGCACCTATGACGGCTCCTCGCTAAATTCCGCGGATGCGCTGCAGGATGGCCCGGCCCGCACCCGGCCCGGCTCTTCTTGCCCGGATGCGCCTTTGGGGGATGACTACCTGCTGCCAAAGCTGGGGAACCAATTCATTCTGCTGACCATTGATGCCGAGGCCCCGGATGTGATCGAGGAGGCAGGCATCACCGTCAAACGCCTGGCGCTGTCGATCAAGGATGACAGAACCCTGGCCCTGAAGGACCGCTATCTGGGCGACAATACCAGCGGCGTCTACCTGATCCGCCCGGATCAGCATGTCGCCGCCCGCCGCCCCACATATGACGACAACCAATTCCGCGCCGCCATCCGCCGCGCTGTTGGCAAGGAGTGAGCCTGATGTCCAAGACCCTGATACCTGACACCCTGATTTTAGCGCCGAATATCAACGGCGCCGATGATTTCTACGCAGATCTTCTGGCCGCCCATGAGGGCCGCGAAAAAGCCGACAGCGACGCCTTCAATGCGCGGCTGGTGCTGGTGCTGGCCAACCACATTGGCGACCGCGCAGTGCTGAAACAGGCGCTGGCTGCAGCCGCGCTCATCAAACAGGAGGACGCCTTGTGAAGATCGAACACATCCACCACGTCGCCTATCGCTGCAAGGATGCCAAACAGACGGTCGAATGGTACAACCAGATGCTGAAGATGGATTTTGTGCTGGCGATTGCCGAAGACCACGTGCCCTCGACCCACGAACCAGACCCCTACATGCATGTCTTCATGGATGCAGGCATGGGCAACGTGCTGGCGTTTTTTGAGCTGCCCACCAAACCCGAAATGGGCCGCGATCCCAACACGCCGATCTGGGTGCAGCACATCGCCTTTAAGGTCAAAGACCGCGATACCCTGATCGAGTTCAAGGACCATCTTGAGGCCAATGGCGTCGAGGTTCTCGGCGTCACCGATCACTCAATCTTCCACTCGATCTATTTCTTTGACCCCAATGGCCACCGGGTTGAACTGGCCTGCCCCGATCCAAAGGAAGACGCGCTGCTGGAACGGCTCGACGCGGTGAAATGGCAGATGCTGGAGGAATGGTCCAAGACCAAAAAAGCTCCGAAACATGCTGACTGGTTGCATGCCAAAGAGCTGAACGACCTCTAAGCCCAGCTCTGCTATAGTCACTCAAAAGGGGCCGCCGGACAGGGTCTGGTTGCCCCTCCCTGTGGAAAAAGAGATCCCGTGATGTCCGACGCTGTACTATTTGACTACTGGCGTTCGTCCGCCAGCTACCGTTTGCGCATTGCCCTCAATCTAGCCGGTATTGAGTATCGGTCGGTCACGGTCGATCTGGTCAAGGGCGAGCACAAAAGCCCCGCCCATCTGGCGCGCAATCCGCAGGGCTTTGTGCCGGTGCTGGAGATCGACGGGCTGCGGCTGACGCAATCGCTGGCCATTCTGGACTACCTTGACCAGACCCGCGACCTTGGGCTGTTGCCAAAGGATCCGGCGGCGCGGGCGCAGGCGCAGGCGCTGGCGCAGTCCATTGCGGTGGATCTGCATCCGGTCTGCAATCTGCAGGTGGCAAAACACGCGACCCAGCTTGCCGGTGGTGCTAAGGGCATGCCCGGCGACTGGATGCTGCATTTCATCCGCCCGGGGCTGCAGGCGTTTGACGCTCTGTTGGGGGCCTATGAGCCAACCCCGTTTTGTACTGGCGCCACAGCTGGGCTGGCCGATATTTGCCTGATGCCGCAGCTCTATAATGCCCGGCGCTGGGGGGCTGATTTTTCGGATATGTCGCGTCTTGTAGCCATTGAGGAAACCTGCGCCGCGCATCCCGCCTTTGCCAGGGCGCACCCGGATGCGGTCAACGCGACCGGCTAGATGACGCAGCTTTTCTGCAGCGCCTCAGTCAGGGGGGCGCGGCAATGACCGCAAACGGTCAAGCATCCCGCCAAACACCCGGCCATCGGTGACCAAAAGGCCAAAGCCGATCACCAGAAAGCCAAACAAGGCCTCCCGGCCCAGTTGTTCGCCAAGAAACCCGGCGCCGAGGCTGACTGCCACCGGCGGGATCAGCAGGGTAACCAGCATCAGATTGGCAGAGCCGACGCGACGCAAAATTTCGAAATACATAAGATAGGCCAGCGCCGTGGACAGCACCGCCAGCGCCAGCAGCGCGCTCCAAACCGCGACCGGCAAATCGAAACGCGGCATGCCGTCGCTATAGAGCGCCACTGGCAGCATCAAAACCGTACTGCCAACCAACATCCCCAGCGCATTCATAATAGGTGGCTGCCCCGCCAGAAAGCTTTTGCCCCAGACGCTGGCCAGCGCATAGGAAAAGGCCGCCGCCAGAACCGCCAGCTGGGCCAGGTTGCGAGGATCAAGGCTGCTCAGGGCGGCCGGTCCCATAATGATGGCGACGCCCAAAAACCCCAGCAGCGCGCCCACCAGTTTCTGCCGCGTCAACGGCTCATCCTTCAGCAACACACCAGCCACCACCGCGCCAAACATCGCCGTGGTGCCATTGAGGATCGAGGCAAGCCCGCTTTCGATCTGGGTCTGGCCCCAAAAGATCAATGAGAAAGGAATGGCGTTGTTCAGCGCCCCCATGCCAAAATACGCCGCCCAGATCCTGAGACCCGTAGGCAGCGCAATCCCTTTGGCGCGCACCACCAGATAGAGCACCGGCAGCGCCAGTGCGACGCGAAACAGGGTCACTGTCAGCGGTGGCAGGGCGCGCAGGGCGAGCTCGGCAAAGAAAAATGAGCCCCCCCAAACCAGAGCCAGTGCCGTAAGCAACAGGGCAGCCGTGAGATCAATTGAGGTCGAAGGGGAGGGTGCCGCAGCCATCACAGGGTCCTTGTAAGAGTACACTGCACCCTAGACAAAAACGCGACCGCAATGCGATCCGTTTCCTGCGCATAGCCCGCTCATCTCCTGATCATATTCTCGGCAACAGGGGGTTAAATCTGGCCAGAAAGATCCGCAAAATCCCGCAGGATTTCAGCCTCAAACGATTTCAATGAAGGCCGTGCTGCGGCAAAACTCTCGCCCAGCAGCTCAGCTTCGGGGAACAGGGCCAGCAGTTCGGCACGCGGCGCGTCACCCATGCCCGCAAGGGTGAGGTCGCCGGGCTGGAAGCTTTCGGTCCAGGCACCATTGGCACAGATGATCTCGTGGCGGTCAAACATCAGATGAATATAGGTGATGTCTGTGATGCCCGTGATGCCTGTGGGCTGGACCCGCTGCACAGTCCGGTCGTTCACCAGATAGGTCGCAGCCGCCAGCACCTCTGACGCGCCAAACAGCATTTCGGCATAGCCACCGCTCACCAGCATCCGGTGCTGCGGAGAGACCAGAAGATCACAGCGCGGCAGATCCGGCCCCAGAGCGCCCGCCAGAATTCGAACCGGATAAAAAGCCGGGCGCGCCTGCAGGTCGACAACATCAAGATGGCGGGTGCCAATCCAGCGCACCACCTGAGTGCCATGATCCAAGGTCTGAATACGGTCGCCAACCTTGATCTCTTCCACCGCCACTTCGCCAGCGTTTGTCAGGATCATCGTGCCGGGGGTGAAACAGGGCACCACCTCTTCCTCGATGACCTTTTCAATATTGGTAAAGGTGAGCGAGCCTGTGACCTTGCCGTCCGCGTCAAAAAAATCGACCGTCCCGGCCTCGGCGTTGTCCGCGTCATAGGTAACATTGGTCTGACCCTGGCCGCGCAGATCGAGCACATCACAGTCGTCGCCGCCCTCGCCGCCGTCGACAACATCCCCCGCGCCGCCGTGGATCACGTCGCGGTCATCTTCGCCCGAGAGCGTATCCGCCCCCGCGCCGCCGATCAGCGTGTCATCGCCCTC
Source organism: Phaeobacter sp. SH40 (assembly GCA_965641885.1). GTDB lineage: Bacteria > Pseudomonadota > Alphaproteobacteria > Rhodobacterales > Rhodobacteraceae > Pseudophaeobacter. The sequence goes on from OZ282574.1 coordinate 4,082,636, forward strand.
TTCGCCCCGGATACTGTCGTCACCAGCCTCTCCGACAAGGGAATCGTTGCCCTCGCCGCCATGCATGCGGTCGTTGCCGGTGCCGCCAAACATCGTGTCGTCACCAAGGCCTGCGTACATGCGGTCATTGCCGCCGCCGCCCTCGCCGTAAAACGAGGAGTCGGCCGAGCCGCCATCAAGCGTATCCTTGCCCTCATCCAGAAAAATCCGGTCCGAGTCTTCGTTCCCCCCGATAAAGACCAGATCATTGCCGTCGCCGCCGTGCATCTCGTCATTGCCCTGACTGCCGGCCAGGGTGTCATTGCCATCGCCGCCCCAGACAGTGTCGGTGCCCTGGCTGCCGATCAGCGTGTCATTGCCCTCTTCGCCATAGATCAGATCATCCTGATCGCGGCCAAAGACATGGTCATCTCCGGCGCCCGCATAGATCAGGTCGTTGCCATAGAGCCCCTCCAGCTCATCGTTGCCCTCGCCGCCCATCAGCGTGTCATCGCCCCAGCCGCCCCGCAGGGTGTCGTCGCCCGCGCCGCCCTCAACGTAGTCATTGCCGTAGCCCGCATCGATGGAGTCGTGGCCTTCTCCTGCCAGAACGGTGTCGTCGCCATCCCCGGCGTCGATAACATCGTCTTGCGAGCTATCCAGCGCGTCGCTGTTGTCGACCCGGTCGCCTTCGGGATCACCCAGATAGTCAGCGTCGATCAGATCATCACCACCGGTGCCTTCAACGATGTAGTCCAGCGCTGGTGGAATGGTAAAGCTAAGGTCAGAGATGCCGCCGCCGCCAGACAGGGCTGCGTCCTCGCCATTATCATATGTGACCTGAAGCGACGAGATCGGCCCATCCAGAGCAACACCAATATCATTGGCCGCGCTGGCTTCGCCTTCAATAGAGACGGTGCCGTCTGCATTGGTGGTCACACTTTGATGCGTCACGCCTGTCAGTGCCGCTATCACCTCATCCGCCGGGATCAGCGCCCCTGAGGCATCCAGAATGCGCAGGGTGAATTTGTCATCATGGGTAGTGCCGGAGGAGTTGACGTGCTGCAGATCAAAACTGAGATCCCGCACGGGGTTGGAAAATTCATAGAGGGCCGTGATTGGCTCGCTCACCTCAAAGGCGCCAAACTCTGAGACATTCTGGCCTGATTGCGTGGCATCCCAGGAGGCAGCCGTAAAGGTTCCGGTGACGGTGGTGCTATTGCCCCCTTCCGAAAGAGTCGTGGTGCCGCTTTCGGCACTGCTACTGACCCCGGTCAACCAAATTGCATTGTCTAAAACAGCCATTCAGACCCAGTCCTTCACATATGGGCTTTCAGCCGGAAAACCTCCTGATGAGTCATCCGGAAAATTCAATTTCAATCCCTTAACTGTTGCACGCAATAACGTTAACGATTCGACTCAACTACGGCGAAATCTGGGCGATAAGGCGCCGGTGGTACGGCAGCACAGGATCTCAAGCAAAGGATCTCAAGCAAAGGATCGCGGCAAGCCGCAGCCGATCCGGCTTGCGGTTTGCCGCTTGCGGAGAGGGACTGAGTCGGCAAAACTCTTGTCACAACCGCTAAACCTGCAGGAGCCTCCGGCATGCGCAATTTCCCCTATCGCCTCACCGGCCCTATTGGATCAAGCGCCACGCTTGGCCTGATCACCCTGCAGGTTGATGAGACCATCGAACAAGATTTTCGCCGCCTGTTTGTTGCGCGGGATGTGGCGCTCTACGTCAACCGGCTGCCCTCGGGGGCAGAGCTGACACCGGATACCATTGCGCAGATGGAACGCGACCTGCCCGCAGCCGCCGCCCTTTTGCCACAAGCGGCCAAATTCGATGCCGTCGCCTATGGCTGCACCTCCGGCACCACGTTGATAGGCCCGCAGCGGGTGGCAGAGCTGGTCAGCAGCGCCGTACAAACCCGCCATGTGGCCCAACCTCTGACGGCAACACTGACGGGCTTTGCCGCTCTTGATGTCGCCTCAATCGGGCTGGTTTCGCCTTATATAGACTCTGTTGCAGGCCCCATGCGCCAGACCTTTGAGCGCGCCGGGATTCGGGTGCCGGCCATGGTGTCCTTTGGTGAAGAGCTTGAGGAAAATGTCGCCCGCATCGACCCCGCGTCGATCCATGCCGCGGCCCTGGAGGTTGGCGCCGATCCGGCAACGCAGGCGGTTTTCCTCAGCTGTACCAATCTGCGCACTCTGGACATTATCGAGGATCTGGAACAGCGCCTTGGCAAACCGGTGGTGAGCAGCAATCAGGCGCTGGCCTGGCATATGGCGCGACTGTCAGGCGCAGCAGTGGCACCGGATGCGCCGGGCGCGTTGTTCAGCAAAGCGCTCCCCACCAGCGCCTGACCTAACTGGCGCAAGGCAAGACAGAAAAACCCCGCCAGACAAAACCCCGCCAGACGATACAGCCGGGCGGGGTTTGTTTTCAATATCAGGCAGCCTGAAGGATCAGTTGTCGGACCCCTCACTGGTGCCTTCACCACTCAGGGCACTGGGGGCAAAGGCGCCGCCAAAACCAGAATCCTTTGCCTCAGGTTCCGCAGCACTGCTACTGTCCTCACCGGACAGGGTGCTTGGGGCAAAGACACCGCCAAAGCCGGAATTGTTGCCCGCAGGTTTGGACTGCGCAGGCGCAGAACTGCCCTGTTCAGCCTCTTGCTGCTGGCGGCGCAGCTCACGCTGGCGCTGCAACTCCTGAATGCGCAGCTCTGTCTCCAGACGCTTTTGCTCCTGCACATCGGCGATACACTGCTGCGGGCTGTAGACCGTTGCAGTCCCCACCACGACCACAGTCGCACAGGCCACAATCACCAGCGCCACCGCCGCCCAGTTAGAGCTGAGGAACCCAGGCATCTTAAAGCTGCCACGGCTCAACTCTTCCACCGTGGCCTCCTTGCGGGCCAATGCCACCAGTTCTCTGCGGCGAATATTAGCCTCGTTGAACAGGGCGGCAAAGACCGTCAGCAACACGATAATAAAGGCCAGTGCCGAGATCGCCGGAGTGATGCCATAGCGGACCTTTTGTGCCAGCTCGATGGTCAGCGTTGGATATTCGCCAAAGGTAAAGGTGGTGGTGTTGTAGTTCTCAAAGCTCGCCAGAAAGGCCAGCACTGCAGCGCTTGCAATGGCGGGCTTCATGAAGGGCAACAGAACCTTGCGGAAGGCCTGCGCATGGGTGGCACCAAGATCCAGCGCCGCCTCGGTTAGGGCTGTGTCATAGCGCTGCAGACGTGCCACCAGCACCAGCATGCAATAGCTGGCGATAAAGGTGGACTGGCCGATCACCGTCAGGAACAACCCGTTGGACAAAAAGCTGTCGGCATCCAGCCCCAGCATGCGGTTGATCCGGTCCCAGAACACCAGCGTCGAGATACCAATCACCACACCGGGCACCAGAATCGGCGCGATGATGATGGTGTAGTAGGTCGCCCGCAGTTTTGGCCAGATCTGGGTCAGCATCAAAGCCCCGGCAAGCCCCATAGCCACCGACAGCACCACGGTGCCAAATCCCACCAGAATGGAGTTCTTGATACCATTGAGGATCCGCTCGTCCTGAAACAGAGCCGAGAACCACTCAAACGTCAGGCACTCCCAGGGGGTTGCGCGCGGAAACTCGGGTGAGTTGAAGGCGGTGATCGACATGATCACCAGCGGCCCGAGCAGATAGGCAAAGAAAATCGCCAGATAGGCCCAGATGCTGAGGCGCATAAAAGAGAGGTTCTTCATTTGCCGATATCCCCCATGTTCACCTTGAAGAGACGCATCAGCGCAAGCACCAAGAGGATACAGGTGACCAGCAGCACCACGGCATAGGCCGCGCCCTGTGGCCAGTCAGAGTTGTCGTTGAATTGCTGATAGATCAGCTGCGTGAACCAAAGCGACGATGGCCCGCCCAGGATCTGCGGCGCCGCAAGGGCCCCGGCCGAGAGCATAAACACCATGGTACAGCCCGAGCTGATACCCGGTTTGGCATAGGGAATGACCACCCGGCGGTGGATCATCGGCCAGCTCGCACCCATGTCGCGCGCCGCCTCGATCTGGTTGCGATCCAGGCTTTCGATCACGTTGTAGATCGGAAAGATCATCAAGAGGATATAGGCATAGCCCAGACCGGCATAGAGCGCGATGTCGTTGCGGACAAAATCAAAGGGCGTATCAAAGATCCCGGCGGCTACCAGCAGGTTGTTCAGCACGCCTGTTTCGCCAAAGATGATGCGCAGCGCAAAGGCCCGCAGGATCTCGTTGATCCAATAGGGGATGATCAGCATCAGCGCAAAAATGCGGATGTGGTTGCCCTTGGTCTGCGCCAGATAATAGGCAATCGGGTAGCACAGGATCAGGTTGAAAATGGTGACAAAAACCGCCGCAATCAGCGTCCGGTAAAACACCTTCAGATCGACGGCATTATAGTTCTGGCTGCCGCCTTCGGGACCAAAGACCAGATATTTGTAGTTCTCCATCGTATAGACGTCTTTTGGCCCGCCAATTTCAGGCGGCGGCAGGTTCGGACGGAAGGAGAAGTCCAGCATCGACAGCTGCGGCAGGATGATCAGGCCAATGGTCCAGAACAGCACCAGACCCAGCATCACAGAGCCGAGACCCAGACCGTTGCGGTCAAAGAATTCTTTCAGGAAACGGGGCATTGCCAGCCTCCCTATTCGGTGGCCAGATCGCCTGCGGGCATGGCCACAGCGTTCTGGACATCATATTGCAGGGTCATCGGCTGGCCCTTGTGGCTGTCAAAGGACTGGCCAAGGTTGGGCAGCGAGACCTTCATTTCCTTGCCGCCTTCGCCTTCCATGAAGATATTGAAAGCATTGCCCTCAAATTCCTCGTTGGTGACAGTTGCGGTGACAAAATGGTCGCCTTGGGCGCCGACGGGCGCCAGGGCAAAGGCCTCGGGGCGGATGAACATCATCGCATCATCCCCGGCTTTCATCTTGCCCTGATTGGCGCTGGACACCCGCGCCAGCAGATCGCCAGAGCGGTTGGTCGAGATCAGTGCTGTGTCGCCCTGCACCTGTTTCACGGTGCCCCGGAACACGTTGTTTTCACCAACAAAGGAGGCAGCAAAGGCGGTGGCAGGGTCATTATAGATGGTCTTGCCATCGCCAATCTGGTCGATCACACCGGCGCGCATCACGGCGATATTGTCCGACATAGTCAGCGCCTCACCCTGGTCATGGGTGATGTAGATAAAGGTGATGCCAACCCGTTTTTGAATTTCGCGCAGCTCGGTGCGCATGTGCTGCCGCAGCTTCAGATCCAGCGCCGAAAGCGGCTCATCCAGCAGCAAGACATCCGGTTCAGCACAGAGCGCCCGCGCAATGGCGACCCGCTGACGCTGACCACCAGAGAGTTCCGACGGCAGTTTGTCGCCCTGGTCCGACAGCGCAATCATATCGAGCAGCTCATCGGCACGTTTGCGGCGCTCTTTGGCCGAGGCTCCCTTGATTTCCATCGAAAAGGTGATGTTTTCCCAGACCTTCATCAGTGGAAACAGCGCCAGGTTCTGAAAGATCAGGGCCGTGGGACGTTTGTTGGGCCCGATGCCCTTCATATTGTTACCGCCGATCAAAACCTGACCCTCGCTGGGCTCTAGAAACCCCGAAACGGCCCGCAAAATCGTCGTCTTGCCGCAGCCCGAGGGGCCGAGGAAGGAAAAGAAATCGCCTCCGTTGATATGCACATTTGCGTCGCGCACGGCGACAAAATCTCCAAAGCGGATCCAGAGATTCTCAAGATCTACGCCGACCCCAGCACTCATGTGGTCTCTCCCCAGCTCGCAGCTCTCTCGTCCGGAGGCTCTGCCCCGGTTCAATCTGGCTGCTCTGTTTGTTCAGGTTGGTTTCATACGCCCAAAAGGCGCGCGGCTGGCCCCCGGAATGTCCGGGAGCCAGTTTTGGTCAAAAGCGGATCAGGCGCTTTTGAACTTATTGACGAACTCTGTGCGCACTTCGGCATACCAGGGTGCTTCAGCAGGCCATGGGTTCAGGTTGGCCAGGCTGTCGCCAGGATAGGCTTCGGCAAAGTTCTTTTTGTAGACGTCACCCGAATAGGTGTCAGCGCCCAGAACCGGCGAGTTGTAGCCGTGGCTGTCGATCGCCACGCCTGCGGCTTCCTTACCAAAGGCATAGTCGATAAAGGCATAGACCTGCTCTTCGTTCTTGGCACCAACCGGCATGGACATACCGTCAACCCAGGCCATCGCACCCTCAACAGGGGCTTGATAATGCACAGGCTCGCCCGCAGCTTTCAGCGCCAGAGGGGGCCCGTCCCAGGTTTGACCGACCACAACGCCTTCGTTCAGCAGGCCGTTTTTCTGGGTATCCGCATCGTTCCAGATCAGTTTGATCCGGGATTTGCGCGCCATGCACCAATCGGTGATTTTGCCCCAGACTTCGCGCATTTTATCTTCGCTGCCATAGGCCGCCCAGACAGAGCCCGGATCCATTTCGCCCGAGGCTTCCATATAAAGGCCCGCACCCAGCATCATCGAATGGGCACGACCCATTGTTTTACCGGCGTTTTCTTCCGCCCAGACATCGCCATAAGACGGCGCATCACCCGCAGGCAGCCATTTGTCGGTGCGATAAGCAATGCCCTCGGTGCCCCAGATATGTGGCAGCCAATGCACGCCGGCACCTTCAAAGTTCCATGCGTCTGTGCCGATTTTGGCCATCGCAGGGTTCACGGCGTCAATATTGACCTTGCTCATGTCGAAAGGCTTCAGCAGCTCCAGCGGGCCCCACTGCAGCGACCGGTTGTTGGTGGGTGAGACAATGTCAAAGCCCTGACCCTTGGTCGCCTTCATCTTATTGATGATTTCCTCGTTCGACCCAATACCGGTGTAGTTTACCTTGATACCGGTCTTGGCCTCAAAGCCTTCAATAAAGGCGGGTGGCAGGTAGTCTGACCACATCAGGATGTTTACTTCACCTGACGACGCCAGCGCGCTTTTGGAATAGAGCGGCGCTGCAAGAGCAGCCGCACCGGCGCTTTTCAGCAGGGTCCGGCGAGTGACGCTAGATTTGGTAGTCATATTCAAATTACTCCCTAGTGGGTTGTTGTTTTCGTTTATTATTGTTTTTGGTCTTCGAAAGAGTGCGGGGCATTGCGCCCAACAAACAGTGACAGTTTCAAAAACCGATAAGGCCAAAATGCCGCAGTTGCGCGACCGCATGGCTCCAGTTTCCGAACAACGCCGCTCGATTCCCCAAAACGAGGGCAATGTTAAGACGAAGTTGTAACAGCAGTTTGCGCGTCTCAACCGCGTGCGTCAACGATGCTGGCAGGCGCGGGGGGCTGAGCCGGGCAATATGCCTGTCAAACAGACACTCCAATCAGCCCCACACCAATGGCCATCAGGACGGCCGCGCCAAGGCGGCGCATCCAGTTGCCCTCTTTCAGGATAAAAAAGCCGATCAGAGCCGCAAAAATCACCGAGGTTTCACGCAGCGCCGAAACGGCCCCCAGCGGCGCAAAGTTTTTGGCATAAAGCACCAACCCGTAGGCGGTCATCGAAACCAACCCGCCACAGATGCCGATGCACCAGCTGCGCAGAGGGATCTGTGCAAGCGTCTGACGCTTGCGCAGTCCGATAAAACCCGCCAGGAACACATGCCCAAAGGCGCCCCAGGCCCAATAGCTGAGGGTATTGCCAGACAAGCGCACGCCAAGGCCGTCAACCAGCGAGTACAGCGAGATGCAAAACCCGGTGCCCAGCGCATAAAACAGCGCCGCGCGCCCGACCCCTGATTTCAGCGCCTGCCAGCTGCTGAGCTGAATGCCCAGACCAATCAGTGCAATGCCACCCCAGGCCTGCGCAGGCAGGACTTCACCGGCAAAGATCATCGCCCAAAGTGCGACCAGCGCCGGCACAATGCCACGGGCAATCGGGTAGACTACGCTGAGGTCGCCATGTTTATAGGCCTGCCCCAGCATGTAGTAATAGCCAAAATGGATCACCGTCGACAGCGCCACATAGAACAGGCTTTCCAGCTCTGGCAGGGGCAGCAATACCACCATGACAGCACCCGGGATCACATGGCCCAGCGCCACCAGCCCCAGCATTGTGGTGCGATCCGCCGCCGTTTTTACAATCGCATTCCAGACGGCATGCAGCATCGCGGCTGACAGGATGATGGACACTACAAAGGGCGTCATGGGCTATGCACCTTTTCGGGCAGCGGTTTCAAAAGGGGCCATATCGCCCTTATTAGAGTCGTTTTTGGTGTGATCAGACAGTTCGGTTTTATCAGACAGAGTGCCACGGCGCCCTGCAAGCCGCTCTCAGGTTCCGGTGTGCGAGGCGGTCATCTCTTCAATCAGGCGGGTCTCGAGCAACTGGCCATTCTGATACAGCACCGGATAAGACACCGCCGCCACATGGCTGTTGAACTCCCGCAGCGCCCGCAGGGTTTCCAGGTGGATATCCGAGGTCTCAAAACTGTAGTCCTCGCCGCGCTGCAGCCGCTTCAGGTGGCGCTTGCGGCTGTCCCGCTCCATCCGTTTCAGCTCGGTTTTTTCCAGGTTCAGCAGACGTGCGCTTTCCAGATCGCTGGAGATCAGCACGTTTGAGGCCAGACGCAGGTTGGCCATGATCGCCTCATGCATCCGCAGGATCTCCCCCCAGCCTTCGGCCGAAAACCGCAGATTCTTTTTGTTGAGATCCCCCGCCAGCACCGCCAGTCTGCGGGCCGCCACATCCCCGGCTGACTCAAGCCGGATCGCATATTCCACCATCTCGCGGGCCTGCTTCAGCTCGGCATGGCTGAAATTCCTATCCGGGATATCCGCGACATAGCTGCGGATCCCAGAGAGGCAGGCATCGACCTCAGGGTCCAGCGCCTGCAGCGCTTTGATCTGCTCTTTGTCGCCCGACTTATAGAGCTCGGCTAGCGGGCGAAACATGGTTTCCACCAGGTCCGTCATCCGCAGCAATTCGCGCTTGAGATTGGCCAGAACCTGGGCAGGTGGCCCATAGGTCCCCGGCTCCAGTGCGCTCACGGGCCGCCCTGGGAGGCCTGCCTCTGGTGCGGCAGGTTCAGGCATCAATCGCAGCATGGCAGGCTCGATCCGGGCGCAGACCGGCAGCGCCAGCAACAGTAAGGAGCCGTTAAAGGCCAAATGCGCATAGACCAGCATCTGCCCCCCCTGTGAGGCCCCCAGAAAACCCGCCCCGAGACCGGAATTCACCGCAAAGAGACAGAGCACCGCCCAACTGCCGCGCAGAGCCAGATTGGCATAGGGAATGCGCCGCGCGCTTTGACTCATACCGCGGCTTAGCCAGACGGGAATGAAGCCAGAGCCGAAATTGGCCCCCAGTACCAGCGACAGGCCAGCGGCAAAGGGGATGGCTCCGATCTCGACCAGAGTGACGCACATCAGGATGGCCGCCACCGAGGAATGCATCACAAACGCCAGCGCGCCGCCAACCAGAAAGGCGGTGATATAGTCCCGCGCCAGATAGCCGGCCACTGCGGGCAAAAAGGCGCTGTCACGAATGGGATCCATCGCCTCGCGCAAAAAGCGAAGCGAAATCAGGATAAAGGCGACCCCCAAAAGGATACGTCCAGCCTGACGGGCCTTCTTGCCATCGGTTTTGACAAACAGGTAGCCCCCGACTGCCAAAAGCGCCGGCACCAGCCAGTCCAGCTGGAACGACAGGATCTGAATGATCAGCGCCGAGCCAAGGTCTCCGCCCAGCACAATGGCCAGCCCGGTGGGAAAGGCGAGGTACCCTCCAGAGGCAAAGCCGGTGACCAGGAGCGTCACCGCAGCCGAGCTTTGCAGCACCAGCGCCAGCCCGACGCCAACGCCACCCGCCTGCAACCGGTTGCCGGTGCCGGTCAACAGCCGCTGGAACGAAGCCCCATAGCTGCGCTCGATCCCTGTGCGCACCATCCGCACTGCAAACAGCAGAAACATGGTGGCGCCGGCAAGGCTGGTAAGGAAGGTCAAAATCGCCATCTCAGGGCTCCGTTTGTGCTCATTCTTCGGCAACTGCAGGTGCTTTGCAGCGCCTGCGATCTGGTCTGCAGCGCCGTCTCAGGGCTCCCGGCCTGACGCCTGCGCAGGACGTTGTCCGGGGGCTTGTGTGGGTGCGGGTCCGGGGGCTTGTCCGGGCGGCTGGCTAGTCGCCAGTGCCAGCTCAAACGTCACGCCCCAGCCCTGCAGCGCCCGCGCCAGTTTCTTTCCCGGCTCACGGTCACTGACCAGCCCATCCAACAGCTGCGGCGCCGGGCCGCAATGGGGTGCTGTCTCGGAGAATTTTGACGCGGTGGTCACCACAAAGATCTTCTCTGCCGCCTCTGCCACCACAGAGGCCAGTTCGGCCTCGCTGGCATTGTGAAACAACAGCCCGTGTTTCGCCGACAGCGCATCCGCTGACAAAATCGCGACATCAAAGGCAAAGCGTGCCGCCTGTTGTTCGCTCACCGGACCAAAGGTGCCGCGATCATCGCCCCGCATCTCACCGCCCAGCAGGTGCAGGTGGTTGCCATTGTGATTGGACAAGACCTGCGCCACACCAATGGAATTGGTCACCACCGTCAGATTGCGACGCCGCCGCAGTGCCTCGGCGACAAAGGAGGTGGTAGAGCCCACATCCAGAAACACCGTCATCCCATCGACTATCTTGGGCATAACGGCTTCGGCTATGCGCTTTTTCTCCTGCGGGTTCTCGCCCATGCGGCGGAAAAAACTGGGGCCCGAGGCGTCCTTGCCTGCCCCCACAAGATAGGCGCCGCCATGTACCCGTTCCAGCGCCCCCGCCTTGGCCAGGGCTTTGATGGTGCGGCGCACGGTTTCTTCCGAAACATCCAGCATTAAAGCCAGCTCGGCGCTGCGCCCGGAGCCGCCCAAGCGCCGCAGCGCTTGCAAAAGCCCCATTTCGCGGTGGGAGAGAGTACTGGCGGCGGCCATCGGGCAAAATCCTCATTTCGGCAACAAGATCCACAGAAATTGCCATCAGCGCCGCAAATCTGCAAGTTAAAACCCACAAAACCCCAAGAAAGCGGTCACCTCACAACCGTTTGAAACAGAAAATCCCTTCCCAAATCACAATGCGACGGATTATCTGGCAAAGACAGACCACCACCCCTGCCAGAGGACCTGAGCCATGAGCCCCACTGCGCCAGCCCCACGGCCTGCGAAAAATCAGGAAAAAAAGAATGTGCTCTTCATTCTGATTGACCAGCTGCGCGCTGATTGCCTGACAGGGGCGCTGGCGGCGCATGTGGCGCTGCCAAACCTGCGGGCTCTGATGGCCGAGGCAGTGACGTTCGAGCAGAACTACACGGTAGTGAACCCCTGCGGGCCGTCGCGCGCCTCGATCCTGACCGGGCAATATGCGATGAACCACCGCTCGGTGCGCAATGGCACGCCGCTGCGCCATGATACGCCAACCCTGCCCGGCGAGATGCGCAAGGCCGGCTATGAGCCCATGTTGTTCGGCTATACAGACACAGCCCGTGATCCCCGCGTGCACCACCCCAATGATCCGGCCATCCGCACCTACGAGCAGCACATGGCGGGGTTTCGCGAAATGCTCGAGATGCGGCTGGAGATGTCCTACCCCTGGCGCGCCGACCTGCTGAGCAAGGGCTACAAATTCGACAACTACTGGGATCTGCACAGGCCAGTTTCGCCCACCGGTGGCAAGGCAGCGCTGAATGATCCCGCGCCCTACCGGGCCGAAGACAGCGATACCGCCTTTTTGACAGACCGGTTTCTGGCCACCATGCCCGCCTATGGCGATCACAGCTGGTTTGCGCATCTGACTTATATTCGCCCCCATCCGCCGCTGGTAGCGCCCGCGCCCTACAATACCCTGGTTGACCCCGCCAGCCTGCCACTGCCGCAGCGGCGCGGATCGGTTTCGGATGAATGTGCGCTGCACCCGTTTTTTGCGCCCACCACCCAGGCCTACACACCAGCTTCAACGGTTCTGGGATTTCCCGATCTTGAGCCAACGGATGAGAACATCCAGATCCTGCGGGCGCTCTATCTGGGATTGGCCAGCGAGGTCGACGCCCATATCGGCCGGGTGCTGCAGTTCCTGAAAGACAGCGGACAGGACGACAATACTCTGCTGGTGCTGAGTGCTGATCATGGCGAGATGCTGGGAGACCGCCACAGCTGGGGGAAGTTCTCGGTCTATGATGCCGCCTACAAAACACCGCTGATCATCCGCATGCCCGGCAATGCGGCCCAGGCGGGCAGCCGGCGGCAGGACATAACCGAATCCATCGACCTCACCCCCACCATTCTGGACTGGGTGGGGCAAGGGATCCCCAATGCCATGGATGGCGCCTCGTTGCGGCCGCTGCTGCGCGGGGAAACACCTGCCGACTGGCGGCAGTATTCTTTTTCAGAGCTGGACTTTGGCGACCCCGAAGCCGCCACCCTGTGGCAACGCAGCCTTGGCACCTCAATCGCTGACTCCAGCCTGGCCATCCTGCGCGACCACCGTTTTACGCTGGTGGAATTTGCCGCCGAGCTGCCGCCGCTGCTGTTTGATCATCACGGAGCGGGCGAGCTGGAGGATGTCGCCCACCGGCCCGAGCTGCAGGCGGATCTGGCACGGCTGACCCGGCAGATGCTGCGGCACCGGATGCGCAATATGGATCATACGCTGTCGCTGCACTCGATCACCGCGGATGGCCCGCGCCACAAAAGCCGCCAGCGTCCCGGCAGTGCGGGCGGCAGGGCGGGCGGCGGTGGTTGACCCCAGCCGCACCTTTGGGCAAAACGGGCGGCAAGTTTAGCGGTAACACGGCGAGATCAGATCCGCTGAAACCCCATTTTACGGAGCCTACATGACCTCTCTTGCCCAAGACGCCAGAACCCTGTTTGACGCCGCCGTGACCCGCGCCAACCCGGCACTGGCCCTGCGCCACGCCCTGCAGGCCTCGCCCCTGCCGCCGCTGGCCTCTGGTGGCCAAAGCTACATTCTGGCCCTTGGCAAGGCGGCAGTCCCAACGATGCAAGAGGCCCTGAGCCATATTCCCGAGCCGCGTCAGGCACTGGTGGTGACCAACCCCGAAAACCTGCGGGATGTTGCGGGCGCCAAGGTCCTGGCCGGCTCACACCCGGTGCCGGATCAGGCCAGTGCCGAGGCCGGGGCTTGCGTGCTGCGGTTTCTGTCGCAAACAACGGCGCAGGACCGCGTCATCGTGCTGGTCTCTGGCGGCGGCTCTGCCCTGATGGTGGCCCCGGCCGCAGGCCTTTCGCTGGCGGACAAAGCCGCGGTCAGTCAGGCGCTGCTGGCCTCGGGGCTGGACATCACCGAGATGAACCTTGTGCGCCAGCAGCTGTCCGAGCTGAAGGGCGGCGGGCTGTTGCGGCACGCAGCGCCCGCAGCTGTGACGAGCTATATCCTGTCGGATGTCATTGGGGATGATCTGCGCGCCATTGCGTCGGGGCCAACCGTGAGCCCGCTGGGAGATCGCGCCGCCGCCCGTGCCACAGTGCAGCAGGCTGGAATTTGGGACAGCCTGCCAGAAGCGGTCAAAACCCATCTGACAACAGAGCCCGCTGCCCCCGTGCTGCCCGAGGCGCAAAACATCCTTATCGGCTCTAATCGCCACAGCCTTGCCGCCATGATGCAGGCGGCGCACCCTTTGGGATGGCAGGCACAGCTGGTCAGCGACCATTTGACCGGCGATGTCGCCGAGGCTGTCGACGAGATCCTGCGAGCGGCGCAGGCGGCGCCCAAAGACCGCGACATCGCCCTGATCTTTGGTGGCGAGACCACCGTGCGTCTTGTGGGGGACGGGCGCGGCGGGCGTAATCAGGAGATGGCCCTGCGTCTGGCCCAGCGCGGCGCACGCGAGCTGACTGGCAACTGGCTGTTTTTATCGGGCGGCACCGATGGGCGCGATGGCCCAACCGAGGCCGCAGGAGGCATTGCCACACCGGACACCTGGGCCGCCATTGCCGAGGCTGGCGCGGATGGCGCAGCCCTGCTTGCCAACAATGACAGCTACGCCGCCCTCAAAGCCGCCGATGCCCTGTTGCTGACGGGGGGCACTGGGACAAATGTAGCCGATGTTCAGGTGTTCTTGCGGCGCGCCGCCACAGATTAACCAGACTGGGATTAAGCAGACGGGGGTTAAAGCGCCCTAGATCTCGATACCATCCAGCTCGTTCAGCAGATCCAGCAGCGCCTCATAGCGCTCCTCGCCCATTTTTTCCCGCGTGCGGGTCACGATGGCGAGGCTGGCCGCCATATTGGCGTCGATTATTTTTTCACCGGCAGCGGTGATACGGATCACCTGACGCCGCCGGTCGACCTGATCACGGGTGCGGCTGATCAGACCCTTTTCATCCAGCTTTTGCAGAATGCGCGTCAGGCTGGGCAGCAAAAGACAGGCCTGATCGGAAATCTGCGTCGGGTCAATCGCCCCGCTTTCCTGCACCACGCGCAAAACACGCCATTGCTGCTCGGTGAGGTCACTGTCGCTCAGCAGGTTGCGGATCGGCCCCATGACGCGCTCACGGGCACGAAGCAGAGCAATTGGCAGCGAGCGGGAGGTTGAGGGCAATCTGGGTGTCATGATCATTTATCACATCAATTCATCAGGAAAGGCAATTGCCCGCAGGGTTCTTGCCCTATTTGACAGCAGGCCTGCAAGATGATAAACATGTTAACAATATTTCACTCACCACCCCTTGCGAGGATACGCACCATGCCACATGTCATGCTGGACTACTCTGCCAACCTGGAAGACGCGGTTGATATTGCGGATCTGTGCACCTGCCTGCGCCTGGCTGCGATTGAAACCGGTGTTTTTCCCATGGCCGGCATTCGCGTGCGGGCCTTTGCGGCCACGCATGTCTCGATCGCAGACGGCGACCCGCAGCACGGCTATATCGATATCTCGGTGCGGCTGCGGGCGGGGCGTGATCTTGCGACCCGCAAGGCTGCAACCCAAGCGATTTTTGACGCGGCCCGTGCCTATCTGGCCCCCTGCATGGAAAAACGCTCGCTCGCGCTGTCGTTTGAGATGCGCAACATCGACCCCGAGCTTTCGCCAAAATGCGGCACCATCCGTGATCATCTGGAGGACAAATAGTGTCTATTCTGAACAGCAATATCAAAAAACTGGACCAGTATCTGGCGCGCTTTCGCGAGAGCGGCATCCAGAACCTGATCAACGGCCAAAGCCTGCCCGCCGCCTCTGGTGCCACGTTTGAGACCTGCTCTCCGGTGGATAAAAGCGTCATCTGTCCGGTGGCGCAGGGAGGGACGGCGGATGTCGACGCTGCAGCTGAGGCCGCCAAAGCTGCCTTTCCAGCCTGGCGCGACATGCCCGCCGCCGCGCGCAAAAAGATCCTGATCAAAATCGCCGAAGGCATCGAGGCCCGCGCCGAAGAAATCGCCTTTTGCGAATGCTGGGATACCGGCCAGACCCTGCGCTTTATGTCAAAGGCCGCGCTGCGTGGTGCCGAGAATTTTCGTTACTTTGCTGATCAGGTCACGGCGGCGCGAGATGGCAAGCACCTGCAGTCGCCGACTCTGATGAACATCACAACCCGGGTGCCGATTGGTCCGGTTGGCGTCATCACGCCCTGGAACACGCCCTTCATGCTGTCGACGTGGAAGATCGCACCGGCGCTGGCCGCTGGCTGTACCGTGGTGCATAAACCGGCCGAGTTCAGCCCGCTCACCGCCCGTATTCTGGCCGAAATCGCCCATGAGGCAGGCCTGCCCGCGGGCGTGTGGAACCTGGTGAACGGTTTTGGCGAAGAGGCCGGCAAACGCCTGACAGAACACCCCGCGATCAAGGCCATCGCCTTTGTCGGAGAGAGCCGCACTGGCAGCCAGATCACCAAACAGGGCGCTGACACCCTAAAGCGGATGCATCTGGAACTGGGCGGCAAAAACCCTGTCGTGGTCTTTGAGGACGCCGACCTTGACCGGGCGCTGGATGCGGTCATTTTCATGATCTATTCGATCAATGGCGAACGCTGCACCTCCTCGTCCCGCCTGTTGATCCAGGACAGCATTCGCGAGGATTTTGAGGCCAAACTGGTCGCGCGTGTCAATAATATCAAGGTTGGCCACCCGCTGGACCCTGCGAGCGAGATCGGCCCGCTGATCGCCAAAGAGCATTTTGACAAGGTGACCAGCTATTTCGACATCGCCCGCGAGGACGGCGCTACGGTGGCGGCTGGCGGTGTGACGCTGGGCGACGCGGGCTATTTCGTGCGCCCGACGCTGTTTACCGATGCGACCAACCAGATGCGCATCGCGCAAGAAGAGATCTTTGGCCCGGTTCTGACCTCGATCCCGTTTTCAACCGAGGAAGAGGCGCTGCAGATGGCCAATGACACGCAATACGGCCTCACCGGCTATGTCTGGACCAATGATGTGACCCGCGCGCTGCGCTTCTCGGACCAGCTTGAGGCCGGGATGATCTGGGTGAATTCAGAAAATGTGCGCCACCTGCCGACCCCCTTTGGCGGCGTCAAAGCCTCTGGCATCGGTCGCGATGGCGGCGACTGGAGCTTTGAATTCTATATGGAGCAAAAGCACATCGGCTTTGCCACCGGCGCGCATAAGATCATGCGCCTCGGCGCCTGACACCACGCTGCCGCAGCACCTTGTGCCCCGTTTCTGGCAGCAGCCAGAGCCCTAAAAACCCCCTGGTCCGGCTGGACCGGGGCCCGTTCGAAATCAGGAGGCCCTCATGCCCGTTCCCGCACCCGTACTCTACCCGCCTTTCAATATCCTCCGGCTGTCGCATGTGGAATACCGCGTCACGGATTTGGCCGCCTCGCGCAAATTCTACGTCGAGATGCTTGGCCTGCAGGTCACCCAGGAGGATGAGAGCCGCGTCTATCTGCGCGCCATGGAAGAGCGTGGCCATCACTGTATTGTGCTGGTTCAGGCCGACACGGCGGAGGTGGGCGTGCTGGGGTTCAAGCTGTTTGATGAACCTGATCTGGACAAGGCCGCCGAATTTTTCGCCGCCAAAGGCCTGCCGGTGGACTGGGTGGAGCGGCCCCATATGGGACGCACTCTGCGCACCCGCGACCCCTGGGGTGTGCCGCTGGAATTCTACGTCAAGATGGACCGTCTGGAGCCCATTCACCAGAAATACAGGCTCTACAATGGGGTAAAGCCGCTGCGCATTGATCATTTCAACCTGTTCAGCGCCGATGTGGATGCCTCGGTTGCCTTTTACAACGAGATCGGATTTCGGGTGACCGAATACACCGAGGATGACGAAAGCGGCAAGGTCTGGGCCGCCTGGATGCATCGCAAGGGCGGCGTGCATGACATCGCCTTTACCAATGGCACCGGCCCCCGGCTGCACCACTCGGCCTTTTGGGTGCCAACGCCGCTCAATATCATCGACCTGCTCGATCTGATGTCCACCAGTGGCTATGTCGCCAATATCGAGCGCGGCCCCGGTCGCCACGGTATATCCAACGCGTTTTTCCTTTATGTGCGTGATCCCGACGGCCACCGGATCGAGATCTATTGCTCGGACTATCAAACCGTTGACCCGGATCTGGAAGCGATCAAATGGTCCCTCACGGATCCACAGCGCCAGACCCTTTGGGGGGCGCCCGCGCCGCGCAGCTGGTTCGAGGAAGGCTCCAGCTTTGAAGGGGTCGAGACAAAGCCAAGTGCGTTGACAGCGCAGCCAATCATTGCGCCATAGCAGCGTAGCGGGCAGCCTCTCTCGGGGTGAGGGCGCTGTCCGTATTTATTGCGACTGGGTATCTATTGAGACAAGGGAAGAACAGATGAAATGGGATGAATTTGGCACCTGGGGCCGTCGCATCGCGGATTGGGCGCAGGACTATCACCTGACCGTCGGAGACAGACCAGTGCGGGCTCGCACCGAACCCGGTGATGTGCTGAACGCGCTGCCCGCCACCCCGCCCGAAGGCGGCGAGGGCATGGAAGCCATCTTTGCCGATTTTGAAGAGATCGTGATGCCGGGGATCACCCATTGGCAGCACCCACGTTTCTTTGCCTATTTCTCCTCAAATGCCGCCGCGCCCTCGGTGCTGGCGGAATTCCTCACCTCGGCCATCGCGCCGCAATGTATGCTGTGGCAGACCTCTCCGGCGGCGACCGAGATGGAAACCCGGATGATGGACTGGCTGCGTCAGGCGCTGGATCTGCCCGGTGAATTTCAGGGCGTCATTCAGGACAGCGCCTCGTCGGCAACTCTGGCGGCCGTGCTGACCATGCGGGAAAAAGCACTGAACTGGCGCGGCAACCAAGAGGGGCTGTTTGCGCAAAAACCGCTGCGGATCTATTGTTCATCCGAGGTGCATACCTCGGTAGATCGCGCCATCTGGGTGGCCGGTATCGGCCAGCAAAATCTGGTGCGCGTGCCCATCAAAGGCGACTGGCGCGGTATGGACCCCGACGCCCTGCGCCAGGCAATCGAGGCCGACATTGCTGCGGGACTGCAACCGGCGGGCCTGATCCTTTGTGTTGGCGGCACTGGCACTGGCGCCACCGATCCGGTTGATGCCTGTTTGCAGATCGCCGAGGAATACGGGCTTTATAGTCATATCGATGCCGCCTGGGCCGGCTCTGCGATGATCTGTCCCGAGTATCGCCACTACTGGCCCGGCGTAGAGCGGGCCGACAGCATCGTGTTCAATCCGCATAAATGGCTTGGCGTGCAGTTCGACTGTTCAGCGCATTTCCTGAAGAACCCCGATGATCTGGTGCAGACACTGGCCATCAGCCCCGAGTACCTGAAGACCCACGGCAAGGATGGCATCATCAACTATTCGGAATGGTCGGTGCCGCTGGGGCGGCGGTTTCGCGCGCTCAAGATCTGGTTCCTGATCCGTACCTATGGGCTGGAAGGGCTGCGGCAACGGCTGCGCAACCACATCAACTGGTCCAACAAATTGCACGATAAGCTCGCGTTAGAGCCTGATTTTCAGATCGTCACCCCGCCGATGTGGTCGCTCTGGACCTTTCGCTATGCGCCCAAAGGTGCCGAAGATCTCGATGATCTGAACCTCAGGCTGGTCAATGCGATCAATGATGACGGGCGGATTTATCTGACCCAGACGCGGGTCGATGGCGATCTGGTGATCCGCTTTCAGGCCGGCCAGTTTGAAACCACCGAGGCAGACGTGATGATGGCGCATGCGGTCATAGTCGAGATCGCGTCTACGCTCTGATCCCTGTCCCGCAAGCGGCGATCAGGCCTCCTCTGGACAAGGGATCAATGCCAGAGATATCGTCGACGCACAGGCACTGTTGTGCCCCAAACTATAGTGACCGGCGCTGAGATGCGCGCCGGTTTTTAGATCCTTTGGCGCTCATGCCATGCTCTTTATCTGAACGAGGTTTGCCGATGCCCGCGCCAATAAATACCTTCAAACAGGCCCTTGCCCGTGGCGAACGTCAGATCGGCTGCTGGATGTGCTTTGCCGAAGCGCCCGCCGCCGAGATCATGGGCACCGCCGGTTTTGACTGGCTGGTGATTGACGGCGAACACGCCCCCAATGACATCCGCTCGATCCGCGATCAGCTGATGGCTCTTGAGGCCTCACCCAGCCACCCGGTGGTGCGGCTGCCCATTGGCGAGACCTGGATGGTGAAACAGGCGCTGGATGCTGGCGCACAAAACATCCTGATCCCAATGATAGAGACTGCCGAACAGGCCCGCGCCATGGTCCGCGCCTGCCAGTATCCGCCCCATGGCACCCGTGGCGTTGGCGCCACCGCTGCCCGCGCCAGCCGCTTTGGCTCTGTCAGCGAATACATTCAGACGGCAGACGCGCAGGTCTGCCTGCTGTTGCAGGTGGAAACCCGCGCAGGGATTGCAAACCTCGATGACATCCTCGCGGTTGAGTGCGTTGATGGTGTGTTTATTGGCCCATCGGATCTGTCGACTGACATGGGCCATCAGGGCAACTCTGCCCACCCAGAGGTGCGCGCCGTCATCGCCGGTGCCATCAGCCGCATCAAGGCCGCAGGCAAGGCCCCGGGCATCCTCGGCGTCACCGAAGAAGCAACACAGGCCTATTTCGACATGGGCGCCCAGTTTCTCGCCGTTGGCATTGATGTGCTGCTCCTCGCCCAGACCGCGCGCCGCCTTGCAGCCGGGTGGAAGGCAAAGTAGTCCTCTGGCAGGGACATGCGGCACATACGTATTTCCCTGCAATTGACCAAAACGTAAGGCCGCCGTTAGCCTGAAGGCACAGGAGCGAGACTGCGCCAGCCGTACATTGGCGCGCCCTCAGGGAGGAACGACATGAAACGCACTTTGCTTGCAGGAATGGTCTCTGCGCTGGCACTGGCCTCGGCCGCCACCGCAGATATCAAAATTGCCCATATCTATGGCAAGACCGGCCCGTTCGAGGCCTATGCCAAACAGAGCCATGATGGCCTGATGCTGGGGCTGGAATATGCCACCGGCGGCACCATGGAGATCAATGGTGAAAAGATCATCATGATCGAGAAAGACACCCAGCTGAAGCCGGAGAATGGCAAGGCCCTGCTGGAAGAGGCTTACGGCGACGACGAGGTTGATCTCGCCATCGGCCCCGTTAGCTCGGGCGTCGCCCTGGCCATGCTGCCCGTCGCGGAAGAATATGAAAAAATCCTGATTGTTGAGCCCGCCGTGGCCGACAGCATCACCGGCTCCAACTGGAACCGCTATATCTTCCGCACCTCGCGCAACTCGTCGCAGGATGCGGTCTCCAGCGCCATCGCGCTGGCGGGCGACAACGTCAAAATCGCCACGCTGGCGCAGGACTATGCCTTTGGCCGCGACGGCATCGCCGCCTTCCGCGAAGCACTGGCCACCCAGGGCATCGAGCTGGTGCACGAGGAATACGCCCCCACCGACACCACCGATTTCACCGCAGCCGGTGAGCGCATTTTTAATGCGATGAAGGATCTGGACGGCACCAAAAAGCTGTTTGTGATCTGGGCAGGCGGCGGCAACCCGCTGGGTAAAATCAACGCCATGGATCCGGGCCGCTTTGGCATCGAATTTGCCGGTGTTGGCAATATTCTCGCGGCTCTCAAAGGATTTAAAGACTACGAGGGCATGGAAGGCGGCACCTATTACTACTACGAGCTGCCCGACAATGAGGTGAATGACTGGCTGGTCAAAACCCATTTTGAGCGCTTTGACGGGCCACCTGATTTCTTCACTGCCGGTGGCATGGCCGCAGGCATTGCCGCAGTTGAGGCAATTCGCAAGGCGGGCTCTACCGACACCGAAGCGCTGATCACCGCCATGGAAGGCATGGAGTGGGAGACCCCCAAAGGCACCATGCGGTTCCGCGCAGAAGATCATCAGGCGCTGCAGTCGATGTATCACTTCAAGCTCACCGTGCAGGAGGGTGTTGAATGGGCCGTCCCAGAGCTGGTGCGTGAGCTGACAATCGACGAGATGCCGATCCCGATCCGCAATCAGTAAGCTTTGCCTCTCGCAGTCCCTGGCCCGGGGTCTTTCCTTGGGCCAGAGTTACACGCAGCCCCATGCTATCCGGTCAGGCCATCTGGTCAGGCCATCCAGTTGGGGCGCGGTCCCAATGGCATGCTTTTGCAGTATCCGCCACCGGCCACAGGGCCGCGTCACACCTACGGGTAAAGATCCAAAAATCATGATGACAGACCCAATCCTGAGAACCACCGATCTGACGGTCCGCTTTGGCGGTCATGTGGCGGTGGATGCCGTGAGTTGCGACTTTCACGCCGGTGAGTTGACGGCCATCGTCGGCCCCAACGGCGCTGGCAAGACCACCTATTTCAATCTGATCTCTGGCCAGATCCCAGCCTCGGCGGGGCGTGTTGCTCTGCGCGGGCGTGACATCACGCGGGCCTCTGTGTCAGCCCGTACCAAGGCCGGCATCGGTCGCGCCTTTCAGCTGACCAATCTGTTTCCCGGCCTTTCGGTGCTGGAAAACCTGCGCCTGGTGGTGCAGGCCAGACGGGGCCGTGGCTTTAATCTCTGGTCGATGGTCTCCCGCCATCAGGATTTGACCGACGAGGCCGAAGCGATCCTCGCACGCGTGCGGCTATTGGAGCTGCGCAATCAGGAGGTGTCAGAGCTGTCGCACGGCAATCAGCGCAAACTTGAGGTGGCGCTGCTGATCGCGCAGGACCCGGATGTCTATATGTTTGACGAACCCACCGCAGGCATGAGCGTGGATGAAGCCCCTGTGGTGCTGGATCTCATTGCCGAGCTGAAAGAGCAAAAGGACCGCAGCATCCTGCTGGTCGAACACAAGATGGACGTGATCCGCAGCCTCGCAGATCGCATAATCGTGTTGCACAATGGCGCACTGGCCGCCGATGGCCCCCCGGCTGAGGTCATGGCCTCAGATGTGGTACAAGAGGCCTATATGGGCCGCGGTCTCGAAGGAATTCTGGCAGATGTCTGATGCAATCATGACGCAAGCCGCACCTGATCCGATCCTGCGGCTCGAGGGTGTCTGCACCAATATCGCGCAGTACCACATTTTGCAGGGCGTCGATCTGGTGGTGCCGCGCGGCGCTCTTACCATGCTTTTGGGCCGCAATGGCGTTGGCAAGACCACCACACTGCGGACAATTATCGGCCATTGGCGCGCCCATCAGGGGCGCATCCTGTTTGACGGGGAAGACATCACCAAACTGCCCACGCCCGCCATTGCCCGGCTGGGCGTCGGGTTTGTGCCCGAAGACATGGGCATTTTTTCCGACCTCACAGTTGAGGAAAATATGGTGCTGGCGGCAGCCTCTGGCCCGATCAATTCAGCGCGCTTGGATTGGATCTTTACCGCCTTCCCGCCCCTCAAGACATTCTGGAAATCAGACGCCGGTACGCTCTCGGGGGGGCAGAAACAGATGCTGTCGATTGCCCGCGCCATGGTCGAGGAACGCAGGCTCTACCTGATTGATGAGCCGACCAAAGGCCTTGCCCCCGCGATCATTTCAACCATGGCCAAGGCCCTGAAAGACCTAAAGGATCAGGGGTCATCCGTGCTGCTGGTCGAGCAGAATTTTGCCGTCGCCCGCGCGCTCGGAGACAGCGCCAATGTGATGGACGATGGCCGCATGATCTGGTCCGGCCAGATGGCTGAGCTGGGCCGCGACGCCGCTCTGCAAGAACGCCTTATGGGCCTCAGCATGGAGGCGCATTGAACATGTCCGCCAACCCAGTATTCACAGTCATAGCGGCATGGCCTGACGCCGATCTGCCGCCTTGCCCCAAGGGAGACCGCAGATGAGCGCCGCCCCCGAACATGCCCCCACCATGGCGCAGGCCACCCTGGCCGAGCGGATTGCGCCACATATGCCGGTTCTGCTGGTGCCCCTGCTGGCGCTGGCGGGATTTGTCGCCATCATGAACCCGGCCAGTTGGCTGACGCTCACGGTCTCGGGCCTCGCCATGGGGATGATGATCTTTCTCATGGCCTCCGGCCTGACGCTGGTTTTTGGCCTGATGGATGTGATCAACTTTGGCCACGGCGCCTTTGTGTCAGTAGGAGCTTTTGTCGGTATCACCGTGCTGATGGGGCTGGGCCATATGACTGCGGCTCCTTCCTTGATGCTCAACCTCGGGGCCGTATTGCTGGCGGTCCTTGGGGCCATGCTGGCCACCGGGCTGATGGGCTGGGCCTTTGAAAAAGTCATCGTCGCGCCTGTGTATGGCCATCACCTGAAACAGATCCTGGTCACCATGGGCGGGCTGATCGTGGTAGAGCAGTTGATCATTGTGCTTTGGGGGCCGGAAGAGATCTATTTCAACCGCCCCGAAGCGCTGAAAGGCGCCATTACCTTTGCCGGTGCCGCAATCGAGAAATTCCGGCTGGTTGCCGTCGCCGTGGGCCTTGTGGTCTTTGCTGTGATGCGCTGGGTGCTGCGCCGTACCAAGATTGGCCTGATCGTGCGCGCCGGGGTCGAGAACGGCGAGATGGTCGAGGCCCTTGGCTACCGGCTGAAACTGGTCTTTGTCGGCGTCTTCATTGCAGGCTCTGCCCTGGCGGGCCTTGGCGGCGTGATGTGGGCGCTCTATCAAGAAGTCATCACCGCCCATATGGGCAACCAGGCAATGATCCTGATCTTTATCGTAGTGATCATTGGCGGGCTTGGCTCGGTCGAGGGCTGCTTTATCGGAGCACTTCTGGTGGGGCTGATGCAGAACTACATCGCCTTTATCGAGCCAAAGGCAGCGCTGATTTCCAATATTGCCCTGATGGTCACCATCCTGATGTGGCGCCCTATGGGCATGATTCCGGTGGTAAAAGCAAAATGATCCGCTCTCTTCTGTCTGGCGACCTGCCACGGTCCCTACCCCTGGCGCTGCTCCTTGGCGGCATCCTTATCTGCCTGGCGCTGGCGCCGTTTTTGTTTCCCGGCGTGCGCACCGTCGATACCGCCGCGCGGATCTGCATATTCATCGTGCTGGTGGCCAGCTATGATCTGCTGCTGGGCTATGGCGGCATCGTCAGCTTTGCCCATACCATGTTCTTTGGCATTGGCGCTTACGGCGTGGCACTGACCTCAACCCATATGGGGCGCGGCTTTGACGCCATCGCCATCGGCAGCCTCGCCGGAGCAGGCCTCGCCGCCGCACTGGCGCTGTTGATTGGTCTGTTTTCCCTGCGTGTACGGGCGATCTTTTTCGCCATGATCACCCTGGCTGTGGCCTCGGCTGTGGCGGTGCTGGTCAGTCAGCTCTCGGGCCTCACCGGCGGCGAGGACGGGCTGACATTCAAAACACCGCGCGCTTTGGGCCCCGCCTTCAAGTTTGGCACAGAGACCTTTGGTGGCACCCTGTTTGGGGTCAAACTCAACGGTAAGCTGTTGGCCTACTACTTTGTCTTTATCGGCGCACTGGTGCTGTTTCTCGCCTTGCTGCGGGTAGTGAACTCCCCCTTTGGCCGGGTGTTGCAGGCGATCCGCGAAAACGATTTTCGCGCCGAATCCATTGGCTACCGGGTGGTCTACTACCGCGTTTCCGCCACCTGCCTGTCAGCTGCAATCGCCGCCTTGGCAGGGTCGCTCTATGCGGTCTGGCTGCGCTACGTCGGCCCGGACACGGTGCTGTCGATGGAGCTGATGATAGACATCCTGCTCATGGTGGTGATCGGCGGCATGGGCACGCTCTATGGTGCCATGATCGGAGCCACCCTGTTTGTGCTGGCGCAGAACTATCTGCAAAACCTGATGGGGGCCGCCTCTGGACTGGTCGAGGGCCTGCCCATTCTGCCAGAACTGCTCAGCGCTGATCGCTGGCTGCTGTGGCTCGGTGTGCTGTTCATCCTCAGCGTCTATTTCTTCCCCACTGGAGTTGTCGGCCGACTGCGTGGCAACCGCTAAAACAGCACCAGGCCGCGACAGGATCATGAGACAGAGCCAGGGTTGAAAACCGGGTCAAGGGCCGCATCAGCGGCCGCGCCCCGCGCGGTTCACCCTTGACGCGCCTGCTCTCAATGAAACTCAATAAAGGTCCATCAGGGCAGATCTGCCCCTGATGGCCTTCTGAGCAAATTTTCCTTTTGCACCGCGATAGCGGTGCCGGGCCCAACGGGACCGGAGGGATCTTTGATCCATTCAGTCCGGGCGGGAGCCCCACCCCATTGCCCATAAGGCTCAGCGCAGTTGCTTGCCCTCAGGCCAGCTCAGGGTGGTTTCCAGCCGGATCAACCTGTCTTCACCGGGCGCCAGATCAAATTCCCAGGCCAGAATACCGCGTTGTTTCTCAACATTCTCATGCGCGGGACGCGGCACGGCAACCCAGTCAATTTCCAACTCGTCCTGCTGACTATAAGGCACACGGTCCAGCAGGCGCAGCGGCCAGGTCTCGCCGGTCAGGTTCACCACCGAGATCTCCACTGCTTCCTGCCGCTGATTGCTGCGCGAAATCACTCCGCGCTCACCGTCGCTTTTCTGCAGCACATCCCGGCTCAGACGCAGCCCGCGGATGGCGCCAAAGCCAAGTTCCGCCTCCTGCCCAGCCGCAAGTCCTGCAAACCCGGCAAAGGTAACCAGTTTTCCATCCACAAAATACGGCACCCAGTCTGCGGCCAACAGGTCCTCGCCAAATGTATTGCTGATCTCAGCCACGCGGTACGCTGTTTCATCGCGGGCGGGCACCGCAACGGCCACAACCTTGGCCTCGGTGGTCAGCCTGTCCATATCCAGCCGTAGAATATCCGCGCCAGAGGCAATCGAAACCGGATGGCCAAAGTGATAGCTCACCCCTGGCCCACTGGTATCAGCTCCCCAGCTCGCCCCCGCAGAATCTTCCATGATCACCGCCTCAACCATCGGCGCCTCCGAGGCGGCAAAATCACTTTGTGACAGCAGGCGCTGCTTGGGTTCCGGACGAGGCTTCTCAACCCGGCGCAACAGCGGCGGCAGATAGGAGGGCGCGCCCTGCTCACCCGGCTCCAGCGTCGAGATCGTCAGATCCACCGCCTCCCAGTTTTCACCGGTATTCTGGCTGACGCCAAATCCCCGCTGCAGCGACACCTCAGCCATGTCTCCCGTGGTCAGATGCCAGGCATAGCTAGGCTCCGAGAAAACCTCGCCTTTGGTGAAATAGCGCAACTCCAGCTGGCCCGCTCCGGCCTCCGGCACATCCACCTCGATCACCAGATAGAGCCGGTCGCTGTCCTCACGCGAGATAGCCGCCAGCACTTGCTGGGCTGCCAACAGCTCGTCTTGCAGCGCCTCCAACTGCTCCTCGATGTTGCGGGCGCGGATCTGCGCCGCCAGCGCCTGTTTGCCTGCGGCATCGGCCTCCTGCGAGATCATCCGGGTGATCTGGCGCAGCGCGTCTGCCCCGGCATCAGCAAGACCTTCATTGCTGCCCAACTGTTCGAGAAAGCCAATGGCGGTCTTGGCGGCCGAGGCCTCGGCCTTGGCCTGGCCTGAGGCGTCATAGACGTTTTGAATACGTGCCTTGATCTCCTTGATCACCGCCTCGGCGGCCAGCAGCTCCGGGTCATTTGCAGTGCGCGGCGGCACGCCCTCCTCGCGAAACAGCAGCGCGGTCTGATCCGCCCCAGTCAGATCAATCTGCAGCGTCTCCAGATCGGCCGTTTTGGGAATATTGCTCAGGATCAGGCGATGCTGCCCGGCAGGCAGGTCAAGATCGGCCCGCCGGGTGATCTCGGCCAGCTGCGGAAATACCGTGACCTCAGCCACCCGGCTGGCGACCGCAATGTCACCGCCCCAGGCAAAAGAGGCGACCGAACTGGCCAGGAGGGAGAAAAGGGAGAGGGAAAATCGCATGTAAAATCTCTATCTGGTTTTGAGAGGCATGGCCGCAAGCACCGCGAGTTGCGGCGCCCCAAGCAGGGTGCGCTATTGCCGCCATAGTAGAGCCCAGCCGCCCAGACAAAAGCGGTAGTTCCTCTGGTGGTGCGCCTTGGCGCAAACTTGCCGAACTCCAATCAAAAACCCTGCTCAAAACCTCTGGTCAAAATCTTGACCAGATGCCGCCTGTGCAAACGCAAAAACGGTGCCGTTCTGGCACCGTTTTGATCCTCACTGGCACGACCGCAGATCCTGCGCAGCCAGTGGTCAACTCTCAATGATGTCTCGGCAAGGGCTCAGTGTTGCGCCGGAGCCAGCTCTGCGGCCAGACGGGTCGGAGCCTTGCGGACGGGGCGCACCCGCTTGAACCGCTGTTCCAGATCACTGGACGGAAAGCCAAGAAAGCCACAGGTGCAGATCTTGACGTGGCTTTGCGCGTCAAAGAGGTGCATATGCCCCTTGGTGCGCTTCATGTAGAACCCTTTGTCCTGCAGCCCGCTGCGCAGCTCTGACCAGGTCTTGGCCCGCTGAAAGTCCGGCGTCAGCATGATCCGCAACTGGATCGCCATCTCCGTATCCATACGATCCTGATCACTGGCGCTGGACCAGGCTGTCTGCTGCATAGCTGAATCACCGGTTGTCTGTGTTTCGCGTTCAAAATCTTTCGAGTACATGGCTCACATCCCGTTTTCAAATCCCACCCTCAGAATATTGGATTTTGTGGCCAGATTTGGGCAGTCCTGCAAAAGAGTAAGGGCCACCTCTTGCGAAGCGGCCCTCCTATCCAAAAGTACGAAAAGCTTTAGCCTTTCTTGAGCACTTCGCGGCCCAGAAGTTCGGCGATTTGTACCGCGTTCAGGGCAGCGCCCTTGCGCAGATTGTCGCTGACGCACCACAGATTCAAACCGTTGTCGATGGTGGAATCCTGGCGTATGCGACTGATAAACGTGGCAAAATCGCCAACGCATTCAACCGGGGTGACATAGCCGCCATCTTCGCGCTTATCGATCACCATGAT
Source organism: Phaeobacter sp. SH40 (assembly GCA_965641885.1). Lineage (GTDB taxonomy): Bacteria > Pseudomonadota > Alphaproteobacteria > Rhodobacterales > Rhodobacteraceae > Pseudophaeobacter. Next base: position 4,110,919 of record OZ282574.1, read on the forward strand.
GCCGGGTGCTTCGCGCAGGATGTCGCGGGCCTCGTCTTCGTCGAGATGGTCTTCTGTTTCAATATTGATCGATTCAGAGTGCCCCACAAAGACCGGGACTCGGACGCAGGTGGCCGTGACCTTGATGGATTTATCGATGATTTTCTTGGTTTCGGCGACCATTTTCCACTCTTCTTTGGTCGATCCGTCGTCCAGGAACACGTCGATATGGGGAATCACATTAAAGGCAATCTGCTTGGGGTACACTGTGGGCGGCACCTCTTTGGTCGGGTTGTAGATCGCCTTGGTCTGCTCCCACAGCTCATCGATCGCCTCTTTGCCCGACCCGGACACCGACTGATAGGTCGAGACCACAACGCGTTTGATCGTGGCCCGGTCATGCAGCGGCTTCAGCGCCACAACCATCTGCGCGGTCGAGCAGTTGGGGTTGGCGATGATGTTCTTCTTGGCATAGCCATGGATCGCCTCGGGGTTCACCTCGGGAACGATCAGCGGCACGTCGGGGTCATAGCGGTACAGCGACGAATTATCGATCACCACACAGCCCGATTTTGCAGCCCTTGGCGCGTATTTCTTTGTTGCGTCTGATCCAATGGCAAACAGCGCCATGTCCCAGCCCGTAAAATCAAAGGTGTCGAGATCCTGGGTCTTCAACGTCTTGTCGCCAAATGACACCTCGGATCCCAGCGATTTACGGCTGGCCAGAACGGCTACCTCATCCGCAGGGAACTGGCGCTCGGCCAGGATGTTCAACATTTCGTGGCCCACATTGCCTGTGGCACCAACGACGACGACGCGATAACCCATTTTGTTTCTCCAGTTTCATCCGACCCTGTGGTCGGCTGTGGTCTCTTATAGGCAATTTCCCTGTGAATAAAGGGCTGCTCAGTCCATGCTGTCGCGGCTGAACAGATAAACCACACAGCCCAGCGCCAGAGCCACGGCAAAAAAGCCAAATATCGCCAGATAAGGCGCCGCAGGCTCTCCCCCTGCCAGGCTGCCATGCAGGCGACCCGAGGCGAATTGCATGATCCCCACGCCGCCAATGCCAAAGAAGTTGAGCAGCGTCACGCCACGCCCCACCAGATGCGGCGGCACAAAGGCGCGCCCATGGGCAATGACCACCGGGAAAGACCCGCCCAGAAATCCAACAAGCGCCATCACGCCAATTGGCATCCAGACCGGCGCGCCACTTACGGCAATCAGCGCCAGCATCGCCAGCACGCCCAGCGCATTGCCACCAAAGATCACCCATTTGCGACTGCCAAACACCCGGTCCAGTGGCCCATAAACAAAGGTGCCCGCCACCATGGCCATGCCCATCACCAGCGTCGCAAGACCAATCCCGCCGGTATCCAGACCGTAGACATCGCTAAGATAGGGGCCAATCCAGAGACCCCGCAGCGCACCTGACGGCGCGTAGCAGACAAACATCAAAGGAAAGATCGCCCAGAGCACCGGCATCTTTAACAGATCCAGCACCGATCCCTTTTGCCCGCCTTCAGGCTTTTCCGGGTCCTGCACAGTAAAGAAGATCCCCGAGGCCACCAGCCAGGAGGCCAGCGCCAGCCCCCAGAGCGTCGCGCGCCAGCCAAACAGATCCACCGCCAGCGCGGTGGGATACGAGGCCACAAGATTGCCCACCGAGCCCATCCCCAGCATCATCGCGGCCAGCGTCGCAAACCGCGCCACAGGATACTGTCGGGCAAAGATATAGTATGAGGCCATCAGAACCGGTGAGCAGCCAATGCCGATAAAGAACATCGCCATGCTGACGTGAAACGGTGTTGTCGCCATGGCAAAGACCGCAGCCCCACCGGCGCCGCCTAAAAACAGCAACCACGAGGCCGTGCGGCGCGGGCCAATGTGATCCAGCGCCCAGCCCACCGGCAGCTGCATGGCAGCAAAGGACAGGAACCACATGCCCGAGGCAAAGGCGAGGTCATCGGGAGCCGCACCAATATCCTGCCCCAGAACCGAGGCCAGAACTGCCAGAAAGGCCCGGAAAAACTGACTCAGCACATAGGCCAGGCACAACATGATCAATCCTGCCTGCATTTTCGGCGCTCCCTTTGGGTAGGTTTTTGGTTTTGCGCGACCATCGAGCATCTGTTGTCCCATGTCCGCACCGCGAGCTTGCATGTTTGCCGCTTGGGCACAATTGTAATTGGGGGTTAAGACTGAAATGGAGAAACACCGCAGACAGGAAAAATGCCGACGATGAGATTTCAACACCCCTCGCGTTGCTAATCGTCCTCTGGCAGGCAGGGGTGTGGGTTATCGGTTTCATTGCCTATCTGCTTCTGCGACTAATTGCCTATCTGCTTCTGCGACTAAAAGGCTGCAACATTTCAGCAAGAGGCCCCGAAGAATGCCTGATTTGGGGGGCAGACTTTGGCGAATACATCTACCCGCTTTGGTCACTGGGGTTCTACTTGATGGGGACTTTTCTGTGGGTCCCGATTGGGTTGATACTATTGGGCCTGCTGCGCGCCATCAAACGCACCTCTTAGGCTCGCGTCTCACCACACTGATCAATCGCATCGAGAAGCGCGCCGAATTACAGCATAGAGTGACGGCACAGAAATATATGTCGATACAAGACGGCGCCAACAAAAATGCCGACGCCGCCTGTTAAATCATTAAATCTTATGGCTAATGTAACAGAGCGTGCCCTGTTCCACCGCGCCAAAACCCGACCTGAAATTTAGACTGTCTGGAACTGCCCCGCCTTGGGGTCATAACACTCCAGCCCGCCTTCACCGATATCGGTCCACAGCCCGTGCAGGCTGAGACTGCCATCTTTGACGGCCGCGTCGATAAAGGGAAAGGTCATCAGATTTTCCAGCGAGGCGACAACCGCCTGACGCTCAAACTGGCGCGCCTGATGCTCTTCGTCTTCGATTTCGGCAACCAGCGGGAACTTGGGTTTGAGGATATCCATCCAACGCCCGACAAAGCTTTCTTTGGCCTCCAGCAGCGGCGCATGGCCTTTGCACATGTCGATACAGCCCTGCACACCGCCACATTGCGAATGCCCCAGAACGATAAGATGCGCGACCTTTAACACGGTCACGGCATATTCCACCGTCGCACTGGTGCCGTGATGGTCACCATCGGGCGCATAGGGTGGCACCAGGTTGGCAATATTGCGGTGAATAAAGAATTCACCCTGGTCAGCCCCAAAGATAGAGGTCACATGTACCCGGCTGTCACAACAGGAAATAACCATGGCGCGCGGCCGCTGACCTTCGGCGGCCAGTCGGCGGTACCAACCCTGATTATCCTTATACGCGGTGGCCTTCCAGCCATGGTAACGGGTGACCAGATAACTGGGTAGAGGTTTGGCAAATTCCATACGAAGCATCCCCTGATATGAGCCTTGGCGGTGCTGATAGCCTGCATTGTTAGCAAATTCGAGCGATTTGAACAGCCGTGTGGAAACCTTTTGACAACCACTGGGGCGCAAATTGGCAACGTGCCGTGGGGGCACACTAAATTTAGGGTGAATGTGGTGGCTAATATACTCACCGTCATGCAGGCGGAAAACGTAAGGCTGGATCCAGACAAACTGGGCGAGCTTTACACACAACTTGGTGAAACGGCGGCAGAAGATGTCGTCTGTCGTGCCATTGAAGAGCTGGCTGTGCGCCTGACGCATTGCGAACGGCTTTGGCGTCAGAACAACATGGCCGATCTGCGCAAAAACGCGCGGTCTCTGATTGCAATCGCAGATCAAATCGGGATGAGCGCCATGGCGGTGATTGCCCGCGATGTGACGCATGCCGTCGACAACGAGGACGTGGCTGCGGTCGCATCAATCCTGTTTCGCTTGCTGCGCGTAGGAGAGCGTTCCTTGACGGCGGTCTGGGATCAGCAGGATCTCACCGTGTGACGCGTGCCCGGCCTGTGGGACCTCTCCAAGGGCCGCTTCAGCCCAGGTCCCGTCCAAACCAGCTGTGACCGGTCCCGGCGTGTTCTGTGGGCCTTTTGTGTTTTGTTTTTTAAAAAGTCTATTGCCGGAAATGACAGCCAGGGCTTGCAGGCAGCTGGGGGGCAGATAATCTGATGGGTGATCGCGTCCAATCGGAGTTTCCTCATGGCCCCTCGCTTTGCCTCAGCCTCAGCCACTGCCGTTCCGCTTTATCTGATTGAGCAGGACCAGCTGCAAAGCTGGCTCAGCCATCAGTCTGCGAGCGTGCAGGCCTGGGTTACAAACAATGGCTTTACCGCGGCCTGCGGTCAGGCTCTGCTGGTGCCGGGTCCGGATGGCTCTGCGCTGCTTGCGCTGGCCGGTTATGGCACCGCATCGCAACGAACCCGCAAGAGGTTCGTCCTGGCTGCAGCTGCGGAGATCCTCCCCGCTGGCAGCTACCAGCTCAACAACGCAACAGAAACCACCGCAGCGCTGGCTCCCGGCTTGCAGGTCGAGGGCGTGCTGGAAAGCGAGTGCCTTGGCTGGCTGCTCAGCCACTATAAATTCACCCGCTACAAAGCCAGCACCTCTGCCGCATCCGGTGCGGGCGCCGGGTTGGTGGCACCAACAGGCATCGATGCCGCTGCCATAGAATCACTGGCTGCTGCAGAATGCCTCACACGTGATCTGATCAACACACCCGCCGCCGACATGGGGCCTGCGCAGCTGGAAGCCGCCGCTGAAGCCCTGGCGTCTGAGTTTGACGCCTCGGTGGGTGTTATCACCGGCGATGAGCTGATTGAGGCCAATCTGCCTCTGATCCACACTGTTGGCCGGGCCGCCGAACACGCGCCGCGCCTCATTGACATGCACTGGGGCAGCACCGGCCCCCGGCTGACGCTGGTGGGCAAGGGCGTTTGTTTTGACACCGGCGGGCTCAATCTCAAACCCGGCTCCAGCATGGGGTTGATGAAAAAGGACATGGGCGGGGCCGCCAATGTGCTGGGACTGGCCCGCATGATCATGCAGGCCGGACTGCCGGTCCAGTTGCGGGTGCTGATCCCGGCAGTCGAGAATTCTGTGGCGGGAAATGCCTTTCGCCCCGGCGATGTGCTGACCTCCCGCAAGGGGCTGACAGTCGAGATCAACAATACCGACGCCGAGGGCCGTCTGGTGCTGGCGGATGCGCTGACCCTCGCCGAAGAAGGTGCTCCGGATCTTGTGATTTCCATGGCCACCCTCACCGGTGCGGCCCGGGTGGCGGTCGGCCCCGATCTGGCGCCGTTTTATACCGATAGTGACACAGACGCCGCAGCCCTTGCTACCGGGGCCAGCACCCAGGCCGATCCGGTCTGGCGCATGCCGTTTCACGCGCCCTATGAGGCCATGATAGAGCCAGCGATTGCCGATCTCGACAATGCACCCTCGGGCGGCTTTGCCGGGTCAATCACCGCAGCGCTCTTCCTGCGCCGCTTTGCCCCAGACAGCCGTTATATGCATTTCGACATCTACGGCTGGATGCCCACAGCCATGCCCGGCTGCCCCAAGGGCGGCACTGGCCAGGGCTGCCGCGCGATTTTTGCCGCCCTGCCCACGCTGCTAAAGCTCTGAGCCCGGCATGACTGATCCCCGCCCCACCATTTCCAGCAGCACCGATTCCCGCCGCACAGCCTGCAACGACCGTGTCATTGCCGCGCATCTGCCGCATCCCGGCAAAGACCTGCGCGTGGTGACCGGCCATGCCGCGCGTATTGCCCTGCCGGTGGTGGATCTGTTGCGCCGCCCCGAGGGGCCGCGCGACCGGCAGCTTTTGTCTGGTGAGGCCGTCACCCACTATGAAACGCATCAGGGCTGGGCCTTTGTCCAGGCCGCCAGGGACAACTACACCGGCTATCTGCCCGCTGACACCCTTGCGCCGGCCCAAAAAGCCAGCCACTGGATCAGCGCCGCCGCAAGCCACGCCTATTCAGCCGCCGATTTTAAATCCCCCGAGACCCAGGCCCTCAGCTTTGGCAGCCATGTCGTGGTCTCCGGCCATGAGGGCCGGTTTGCAGCAACAGATCTCGGATTTATCCCTCTGGTCCATCTCAGCCCAATCGGCAAGGTGATGACAGATCCGGTCACGGTGGCCGAGAGCTTTCTTGGCACGCCGTATCTTTGGGGCGGCAACAGCCGTTTTGGTATCGACTGCTCCGGGCTGGTCCAGGCGACCTGTCTGGCCTGTGGCATCCCCTGTCCGGGCGACAGCGACCAGCAAGAGGCAGAGCTTGGCAACGCCCTGCCTGCGGGCACCCCCTATCAGCGCGGCGATCTTTTGTTCTGGAAAGGCCATGTAGCCCTAGTGCGCGACCCCACCACCCTGCTGCATGCCAATGTGCATGCCATGGCGGTGGCGTTTGAGCCATTGGACGCGGCCCTGACGCGCATCAAGGATCAAGGCGACGGGGTGGTCACGGCGCACAGGCGGCCATAGGCGGCCATAGGCGGCACAGCAACACGCATGCACATTGGCCAGAAACATGGACCAGAGCAGACGGGCTATTTGACAGGTTATTTTACCGCGCGAATAAGTTTTCGTTCCAACACCCGCAGCACAGCTTTCAGATCAGAGCCGCGTTTCAACACCTGCCCATCGGCGCCCAGCACGGCATATTGCCCCTGACGATTGCGCAGTTTTGGCTGTTTCTCAATCCGGTAAAGCGGGTGCTCGGCAGTGCGGCGAAAAATCGAAAACACGGCAAGCTCACGCAGGCTGGAGAGACCGTAGTCGCGCCACTCTCCAGCAGCGACCATGCGACCATACAGCGACATGATCACCGATATTTCGCGCCGGTCAAAGGCCACTTGTTGCGGGATAGGCGCGCCCGGTTTGGGCTGAATTTGATCAATGCTCATGCCCAAGGTTCACCGCAACCACAGTATTAATCAAGATACTTTGCGCCAAATCGGGCCTCAGCGATGCGCCTCGGGCACCCAGTCCGCAGCGCTTTGGTTCCAAAAGCGGTTTGGGTTTGCCTCATCCTGACCGCGTCTGTGACAGCTGCGCGCCGCCGCGACCAACTGGATCACCGGCTCTTCATAGGGGTGCGCGTGATAGATGGCGCACAACAGCGGTTCAAGAGCCTCTCCTACCTTGGGCACAAAGACCTGCAGCTCGACGCAGGGAACCTCCACCGCCTGATCCGTTGCCGCATTGCGCGCATCCGGACGGACGCGAAACTGCTGAATGCCGGAACAGGTCGTAAAGGCCACCTGATCGTAGTCGCCCCATTGCAACGATTCTACCTTTAGAATCGCTTGCAGAACACGGTCTGCAGCCTCTTGTGGCACCTGGACCAGCACCCGCGTGCCTTGCTCGACAGTAAAGCGGTCTGAGGTAATTTTAGATTGTAATTCAGGCATCAATCAGTGTCTCACTCTGCAATCCGAGAATCTCTTTTAGGGCGCACGATCCCAGCCCGGTGAGCTGCAAGCCACGTTTGTGGCTGTTGCGAATAACCCAGCCCCGGTCAAAGGCATGGGTCAGGATCTGCCGCCCCAAAGCGCCCGAAACATGCAACTTTCGTTCGGTCCAATCCATGCAGGGGCGCGCAAAGGGCTGGCGACTGTCCGCGCCCAACGGCCTCTCTGGCAGGCTGACACCCAGTTTCTGCCAGGCCTCATCCGGGCGGGCGCGAAAGCCGCCATTTTCCTCGACCAGCTGGCCGCGCTCCAGAAACCGTGTGGTCATTGCCACCGCCAGAGGGCCGGCAAGGTGATCGTAGCAACTGCGCACCTGGGCAATATTTCCGGCTTTGCGCCGCTGGGCGCGGTGCAGGTGATCACTGGGCGCGACGGTGGCGAGCTGCTCCAGAACCCGCGCCACCTCGGCACTGGCCAGCCGGTGAAACACGCAGCGGCCCCGTTTCTCTGCCAGAACCAGACCCGCCTGCTGCAGCAGGCGCAGATGCGCCGTGGCGGTCTGGGCGGTGATGCCCGCTGCCGAGGCCAGCTCCTTGTTGGTAAAAGAGCGCCCCTCCATCAGCTCACATAGCATCCGGGTGCGGCTGGCATCGCTGATCGCCTGGCCAATGATATCAAATCGCGGTGTGGTCATGGACTGATGCTACCGCAAAACACAGGGCCTGCCCAAGGGAAACCCTTCGCTCTGGAGCGAAGGGTTTGGGGTAAAACCCATCCGTTTTCAGGGCAAAGAACCGCCTGAACCACGCTGCGGCCTTTTTTGTTTCGGTCTCGATATTTAACGCAGAAATAACCTGAGTGTTGGAGACTTCTTTCACAATGGCGCATTTCACAATGGCGCATGGGCCCCTCTGGCTGCGCCGCGCCAGACATAAAACCCGCGCGGCGCAAGGTCGCGAAACCCAAAGAGACAGAACGGGCGATGGGATGTGTTAAGGTGACCGGACATAGCAGGCTGATGGGACATGAGACGATGCATTTGACAATTCAGGACAGGGCAGACGGAGTTCTGCTGCCTGCGCCACAAGCTGCACGCAATATGTGCTGCATTTATTGCCGAGCGCCGATTCGGCCAGATCACAGCCCCCGCCCGGCCGGCCCTTTCAGGGAGGACACAATATGATTCCCGCCACTCTCCTCTCCCGGCTCACCCTGCGTTTGACTGGGGCTTTTTGTGCAATGTGCCTGGGGCTCTTTGTGCTGGCCTCGCAACTGGATGCCGGGAGTGCGATCATCACCGACCGCCATGTCCAGAGCCGCATCACTCTCATGACCGGACAAAAGGCAGCCCTCATCACCTTGAGCGATATGGTGGCCGGGCGAACGCCCTATAACGCGGCCTCAGCCCGGGCCGCGCGCCGCGCCCTGATCTCAGCCACCGGCTCTATTCCCAAGCGGTTCAGAAAGCAGCGTATGGAGCCCAATTCACATGCGAGGCCCGAGATCTGGCTGCAGTGGAGCGACTTTAAACAACGCGCCGAGACCGCCCGCCTGATGGCCAAGGAGATCAACAGCAAGTCCCTGACCGGGCTGCGCCGCACCATTCCCCCGATGATAGAGGCCTGTCACAGCTGCCACGAGACCTATCGCGGCACCCCAAACAGGGCGATTACGCACTAGCACCCTTATTCTGTGTGCGCGCCCCGCGCCAAGTGCAGCACAGAAAATTTCGGCCGCAGATAAGACCCGCAGGAAAAAAACGCCGTAAATGCGCTGGTTAGCGGCAGCCGTCCGGTACGGAGCTCAGCATGGCGATGCTGCGTAGCGGGCCAGGAAAGTCTCGACTGCACCGTCGATCACCCGACGGCGGTCTTCATCCGACACATCCGGGTCGATCTTGAACAACACGCGCGGCACCAGGTCAGCGCGGCAGAGCTCGGCAAATTGATCGGCGGCGAGGTCGAAATCCTCAATCACCAACTCGCCCTTGGCTGTGGCACTGTGCAGATAGTCCCGGATCTTGCTGCGGATCAGCATCGGGCCACTCTCGTAGAACTGACGCCCAAGATCCGGGAACCGGTCGGCCTCAGCCACGCAAATACGGAACATGCGCATGCCAAAATCAGACAGGCTGGCGGACAGAATGTGCCCGGCCGCCGCGCGCAGAACCTCGCGCGGCGGGCAATTGGCTGCGGCCAGATCCATCGGGGCATTCGCCTGACGGATACACTCGCTGCGGGCGACCTCCATGAACAAGAGCCTCTTGTCCGGAAAATAGTTGTAGAGGGTCGCCTTGGAAACGCCGGCCACCCGGGCGATTTCGTCAACACTGGCGCCTTCAAAACCATCCGCCAAAAAGACCTCGCGCGCGCCTTTCAGGACCTGGTCAAATTTCCGTCCCGTTCGCAAAATGCTGGCGTGTTCGTTCATGGCTGACCTCGTGGCGCTGGCGGGAAGGAACCCCTACCCTAGCGCAGAGTGGCAGGGTTCAACAACTCTCTCCTCAGGGTCCCTTGCCCCAAAGGACCCATCCGGGCGCAATAGCCGGGGGGCTCCCGCCCACCCCTGGGCCTTCTTACGAAGGTCGGGGTCGTTGGGCATGGCGCCGCGCTGTCGCGCGGCGCTGCACCGCAGTACAAAACCCGCTTTGCGAGCCGCCACCGTCGCAGGATCTCTACCGACAAGCGCGCGCAGCAACATGAAAATTTCACCTCTTACTTCTCCCAAAATGCGCCACCCGCACCGCGCGACAGCGCGGTGCCCGGCCCAACGGGAGGCGGGCATCTTTGATGCCCAAACGACGGGCGGGAGCTCTGCCTTTCACCTCTCCAGCTCTCCTTTCAGCCTTGCCTTTTTAATCAGAGCCGCTAGCAATCGAGACATGGTCGACATATTCTTCAGAACACTGCCCTTTTTTGCAATTATCGGTCTTGGATACTGGGCCGGTCGGACGCGATTCTTCACCGAAGAGGCCACGGCCTATCTCACCAAATTTGTCTTCTTCTTCCCGCTGTCTGCGATGATTTTCCGGTTTGCAGCCAATCTGTCCTTTGCGGAAATCTTCGATCTGGATCTGGTGTTCGCCTATCTGGCGGGCACACTGGCGGTCTATGTTCTGGTCACCCTTGTTGCCATGCTGCGTCGCCTCGACATGCCCACTGCCGCTGTCGAGGCGCAATGCGCGGCGATTGGCAATGTTGGCTTTCTTGGCCTTCCCATGATGGCCATGCTCTTTGGTGAAGCCTCCATCGCCCCCATGATGGTGGTGCTCAGTGTTGACCTGGTGGTGTTCTCGTCGCTCATCGTGATCCTGATCAATCTCGGGCGTGGATCTGGCCTGGGTCTTTCAACGTTAAAACTGGTTTTGTTTGGCCTGCTGCGCAACCCGATGATTCTCGCCATCTGCGCCGGTCTGGCCTGGTCTGCTGCAGAAATTCCGATCCCGGTGCCGATGAATGACTTTCTCTCCATCCTAGGCGGTGCTGCCACCCCGGGCGCCCTGTTTGCCATTGGCGCCTCGCTGGCGTCAAAATCCGCCGAGCGCATGCAGGTCGCGATCTGGCTCAGCTTTGCCAAACTGGTGCTGCACCCGCTCTGCGTCGCCTTTGGCGTCCTCTACCTGTTTCAGGTCACGCCTTTTTCAGCGATGATCGCCATAGCAGCGGCCTCGCTGCCGGTGGCCGGAAATGTCTACATGCTGGCACAGCACTACGGGGTGGCTCCGCACCGCGCCTCGGCCGCCATTCTGATTTCAACCCTGCTGTCGATTGTGACCGTTCCCCTGGTGATCGCCTGGGTTTCAACGCTCTAGTGCGCCCCTGGATCAGGCCACGGGTCGGACAACAGGTCAAACAATTCAGCTTTTTGTAACGTGATTGCCGCAAAACACCTGTAGCTGCTGCGGCTCCACTGGACCTGCGCGCGCCCGGCAGGTAGCGATATGGCAACCACATAGAGGAGCCTCACCATGGAAACCGTCTCGCAGAACAAGGCCTTTGGCGGCCAGCAGGGTGTCTATCGTCACAAAAGCAGCAGCACCAATTGCGACATGACCTTTGGTCTGTTTCTGCCCGAAGAAGCCAAAGACGGCCCGGTGCCGATCCTGTGGTACCTCTCGGGCCTCACCTGCAACCACGAAAATGCCATGACCAAGGCAGGGGCGCAGGCCTGGTGCGCCGAACAGGGCATCGCCATCGTCTTTCCAGACACCTCACCACGTGGCGAGGGCGTCGCCGATGACGAAGCCTATGATCTTGGTCAGGGGGCCGGGTTTTACGTCAACGCGACGCAAGAGCCCTGGGCCGCGCACTACCAGATGTGGGACTATCTCGCCGACGAGCTGCCCGCCCTGCTGGGCGAACAGTTTGCCATCGACCTCAACCGCCAGGCCATCACCGGTCACTCCATGGGCGGTCATGGTGCCCTGACACTGGCGATGAACCTGCCGGGCCGCTTCCGCTCGGTCTCGGCCTTTGCGCCGATCTGCAATCCGACCGGAGCCGACTGGGGCCGCAAGCAGCTCAGCGCCTACCTTGGCGATGACGAGACCACCTGGGTCAAACATGACGCCTCGCTTATGATGCGCGACACAGGCTTTGAGGGCCCTGTTCTGATTGATACCGGCACGGCGGACCAGTTCATTGACCTGTTGCGCCCCGAAGCGCTGGCGACAGCCATGGCGGAAAAACGTCAGGATGCCATCCTGCGCCTGCAGCCGGGCTATGATCATAGCTATTTCTTTGTTTCCAGCTTCATGGAAGACCACGTCACCTTCCACGCCGAAGCTCTGTACCGGGACTGATCCATGACAACCTCCACCACCCCGACCATGACTGATTTCGACTATGACTATGACCTTGTAATCATCGGGTCCGGCCCCTCGGGTCGCACAGCAGCCATTCAGGCGGGCAAACTGAAACGCCGGGTGCTGGTGATCGACCGGGCGGACCGGCTGGGCGGGGTATCGGTGCATACCGGCACCGTGCCGTCAAAAACCCTGCGCGAAACCGTGCTGAACCTCTCTGGCTGGCGCGAGCGCAGCTTTTATGGCCGCGCCTACCGGGTGAAAGACCAGATCGCCGCCGAAGACCTGAAGGCCCGCCTGCATATGACGCTGGACCACGAGGTGGATGTGCTGGAACATCAGTTCAACCGCAACCACGTGGAATGGCTGGCCGGTCTGGCCAAGTTCATTGGCCCAAATGAGGTTGAGGTCGCCACCGAGGCCGGAGACACCACCCGGATCACCGGCGAAAAATTCCTCATCGCCACCGGGACGCGCACCTATCGGCCAGATAATGTGCCTTTCAATGGAAAAACCGTTGTCGACGGCGACGAGTTCCTGGAGATGGCCTCTATTCCCCGCTCGCTGATTGTTGTCGGAGCCGGCGTCATCGGGGTGGAATATGCCACCATGTTCTCGACCCTGGACGTGCGTGTCACGCTGATCGAGCCACGCGATACCTTTCTGGATTTCATCGACAGCACCCTCATTCAGGATTTCACCCATCAGATCCGTGAAAACGGCGTTGATCTGCGCCTTGGCTCTGCGATTGAGAGCATCGAAGACGAAGGCGACCATATTGAGGTCACGCTGGACAATGGCCGTCACGTCCGCAGCGAAATGCTGCTGTTTGCGGCAGGTCGCATGGGCAATACCGACGGGCTGAACCTCAAATCCGTGGGGCTGGAGACCGATCATCGCGGGCGCCTCAGCGTCGAGCGCAAGACCTACCAGACCGAGGTGCCGCATATCTATGCCACCGGCGATGTGATCGGCCACCCCTCGCTGGCCTCGACCTCGCTGCAGCAGGGGCGCGTTGCCGCCTGCCACGCGCTGGAAACCCCAACCCTGCCCGAAAGCCCCTGGTATCCCTATGGCATCTATTCGGTGCCGGAAATGTCCACCTGCGGCATGTCAGAAGAAGAGCTGCAGGAGCGTGGCATCAACTACGAGATCGGGGTTGCCCGTTTCCGCGAGACCTCACGCGGGCATATCATGGGGCTGGAGCACGGCATGTTGAAAATGCTGATCAGCCTTAAAACACGCCGGGTTCTGGGGGTGCAGATCGTTGGCGAAGGCGCCACCGAGCTGATCCATATTGGCCAGGCGGTGATGAACCTGCAGGGCACAGTGGACTATTTTGTCCAGAACACCTTCAACTACCCGACCCTGGCCGAGGCCTATAAAATCGCCGGTCTCGACGCCTTTAACCGCATGCCGATCCCGGATGAGTTCAAGGTGAAAAAGCCAGCCGCAAAGGCCGCTGCAAAACCCAGGGCAAAACCTGGCACAAAACCAGCCGCGAGCAGCGCCGACAAAAAGGCCAGCAAGTGAGCACGCTTTATATCGACGCCGACGCCTGCCCGGTCAAAGAAGAGGCCGAGCGGGTGGCAACCCGCCACAAGATCAAGATGTATGTGGTCTCCAACGGCGGGCTGCGCCCTTCGCGCAACCCACTTGTGGAGAATATCATCGTCTCTGAAGGCCCCGATGTGGCGGATATGTGGATCGAAGAGCGCTGCGGGCCCGGTGATGTGGTGGTCACGGGCGACATCCCTCTGGCGGCCAAATGCATCGAGGCCGGCGCGCAGGTGCTGCGCCACAATGGCGAGCGCTTTACCCCCGCCAATATCGGCCAGCAGCTGGCCATGCGCGACCTGATGGCCGATTTGCGCGCCGCCAATCCCCTTGGCGCTGGCGGCTCTGGCAAAGGATTCACCAAAGCGGATCGGTCCCGGTTTTTAGACTCACTGGAACGCGAAGTCCGCGCGGCCAAAGCCCTCGGCTAAGGCCCCTCGCGCCAGCGACTTTCACTTGAGAACGGATACCGCGCTCAAAGGCGCCAATGCTCTCTCAAACCGCGTCTCAGAAAAACCGGCGCTTTGCCGACCCAGAGCCGGAGTAAATCTTTTCCACGTCCCCCCGGTCTCCCCCCATTGCCCCGGCTCAATATTTGCGCGATGCATCTTCCTGTGGTGCATTGGGAGGCTGTGATGAGCGACACACTGAAGGTCAGCCTTCTGGGGCTTTTTGCCGCTGCCGGCTCTGCGATCTGCTTTTCCATCATCGACGTGCTGGTCAAATTCCTGTCCGGGGATTACCCGCTCTATCAGGTCGTCTTTCTGCGCTCTCTGGTGGCCCTGCCGGTGCTGTTGCTGATCCTTGTGCCGCTGGAAGGGGGCTATCATGTCTTGCGCACCCGGCAGCCAAAGCTGCACCTGATCCGTTGTGGCGCGGTGCTGTTTGCCAATATCTGTTTTTACACCGGCCTCGCCACCATGCCGATGGCCGATGCGGTGGCCATTGCCTTTGCCACGCCACTGATAGTCACCATCCTGTCGGTCTTTTTGCTGGGTGAGCGCCCCGGCATCTGGCGCTGGAGCGCAGTGGCTGTTGGCTTTGCAGGCGTGTTGATCATTATGCGCCCGGGGCCCGGAACCTTTCAGGCGGCGGCTATGCTACCGTTTTTTGGTGCCTGTGGCTATGCCCTGCTGCATGTGCTGACCCGGCGCGCCGGGGGCGCTGACAGTGCAGCGGCGCTGACCTTCTATCCTTCGATTTGTTTTATGCTGGTCAGCGCCCTAGTGGGGCTCACCACCGGGGACGGGCGGTTTTCCACTGGCGACAGCCTGGCTGTGGACTTTATCCTGCGGGCCTGGATCTGGCCCGCGCCCGGAGACTGGTGGGCCTTTGTTGCCCTTGGGCTGACCGCCTCTGTCGGCGGCTATCTGATCAGCTTTGCCTATCGCCACTGCGAGGCCGGACTGGTGGCACCCTTTGAATATATCGCCATGCCGATGGCAGTCGTTTGGGGGATTTTGGTGTTTCAGGAATGGCCTGATTTCCCGGTTTGGATCGGAAGTGCCTTGATCATTGGCGCCGGTCTTGTTTCTCTCTGGCGCGAGACCCGCAACAACCGCCCCACCAGCCGCCCGCGGCCGCGCTCCACCGGCTAGAAAGCACCTAAGACATGACAATAGACGCGGTCGTCTTTGATATCGGCAATGTGCTGATCGAATGGAACCCCGAGCGTTTCTATGATGCCCGCCTTGGCGTTACGGCCCGCAAACGCCTGTTTGCCGAGGTTGCGCTGCACGCGATGAACCTCGGGCTGGATCGTGGCGATCCTTTTCGCGCCTCGGTCTATGATCTGGCAGAGCAGCACCCCGAATGGAGCGACGAAATCCGCCATTGGCATGACAGCTGGCTAGAGTTTGCCTATACGGATATCCCGCAATCGGTCCGGGTGCTGCGCGCGCTGCGTACCAGCGGCGTGCCGGTTCTGGCGCTGAGCAACTTTGGCATTGGCACCTTTGAGCTGGCTGTAACGGCCTATCCGGTTCTGGGCGAATTTGATCAATCCTATATCTCGGGGCATCTGGGCTGTATCAAGCCGGATGCAGAGATCTATCAGCATCTGGAACAGGGCAGTGGCATCGCGCCAGACCGGCTGCTGTTTGCCGATGACCGCCCCGAAAACATCGAGGCCGCTGCCCAGCGTGGCTGGCAAACCCATCTTTTCACCACTCCCGACGACTGGGCCGCGCGCCTGGTCCAGGCGGGACTATTGACGGCAGAGGACGCACAATGAGCATTCCCATGATCTCCTTTGACGCAGGCGAAGCCCTGCTCGACTGGATCGGTTTCACCGAGGCGCTGGCCCGGGGCCACAGCCTGCCCAAGGCCGAAATTGGCGACACGTTTTTGTACCGCGACCCCGACACGTTGCTTAGCCGGTCAGCCTGGATTGATGGCATGGGGCTGGCGGTGAAGACTGCCAATATCTTCCCGCGCAACCCTGACGCGGGCAAGCCGATGATCAATGGCTCTGTCTGTCTCTATTCCGATCAGGACGGCACGCTTGAGGCGCTGGTGGATTTCCACCTGGTGACAAAATGGAAGACTGCCGGCGACAGCCTGCTGGGCGCGCTGCGGCTGGCCAATCCTGACAGCCGCGAGGTGCTGATTGTTGGCGCAGGCACTGTCGCGGCCTCACTGATTGAGGGTTTTGGTGCGGCCTACCCGCAGGCGCAGATCCGGGTCTGCAACCGCACCCAGCCCAAGGCAGAAGAGCTGGCGGCGCGTTATCCCGGCACCCTGGTCGCCACGGATCTGGAACAGGCGGTGGCGGCGGCGGATATTATCGTCACCTGCACCATGTCCTCGACCCCGGTGATCAAAGGCGACTGGCTGCGCCCCGGCCAGCACCTGAACATGATCGGCGCCTATCGCCCCGACATGCGCGAGGCTGATGACACCGCCCTCACCCGGTCGCAGATCTATTGCGACAGTTTTGACACCACGCTGGATCACATCGGGGAATTCAAAATACCGCTGGCCAAAGGGGTCATTCAGCGCAGCGACGTGCGGGCGGATTTCTACAGCATTGACCAATTTCCCAGCTACGACCCCGCTGCGATCACCCTGTTCAAAAACGGCGGCGGCGCGCATCTGGACCTGATGACCAGCCATCATGTTTTGCAGAAATGGAAAACCTCGCAGTGATCTGGCTGCTCCCTCTGAAGCAGCTATAACTTTGTACCTGCCCTCTGCGCGCCCCTGCATTTGGGCGCGCAAGCCTCATACCGGGAGACTTTCTGGCAGTCAGGCTGCAAGCGCCTCTGGTGACTTTTCCCGGACCGGCAGGTGGACCACGGCGCTAAAGGCGCCAACGGCGACACCAATCCACCACACAAGGGTGTAGTCGCCATAGGTGTCATACATCCGGCCGCCCAGCCACACCCCAAGGAAGCCTCCCAGCTGGTGGCTAAAGAACACAATGCCATAAAGCGTGCCCATGTAGCGCAGACCGTAAAGATGTGCGATCAGCCCCGAGGTCAGCGGCACGGTGGCCAGCCAGAGCGAGCCCATTACTACGGAAAAGATGACGACACTGGTCGGGGTGATGGGCATAAGGATAAACGCCGCCGCCACCACGGTGCGCGCCGTATAGATCCCGGCCAGCAGGTATTTCTTGCTGTAGCGATTGCCCAGCCAGCCCGCAAACAGTGTGCCGCCAACATTGGCCGCGCCAATCAGGGCAATCGACAGCGCTCCCAGCGCCGAAGTCGTGGTAATCCCCATACTGTGCAAGGCCCCGCCCGGCAGAATCGGGCCGCACATCTCGGTGACAAAGGCCGGGAAATGCGCGGTGATAAAGGCGAGCTGATAGCCACAGGAGAAAAACCCCAGAAAGATCAGCGCAAACGAGGGGTCCTTGAAGGCCTGCTTCAGGATCTGTCCCATGCTGGCCTCCAGGTCGGCCTTGCTGGCCACCTGCGGTGCCCGCATCAGGGGCAACGTCAGGATCAGCGTCAGAACGACGCCCGCAAAGACCATAAAGACCGACTGCCAGCTCATCATTGAAAGCAAAAATTCCGCGGTCGGCGCCCCAATGATCTGCCCGGCCGAGCCCGCAGCGGTGACAATTGCCAGCGACATCGACCGGTTGGCGTCAGAGCTTGCCCGTCCGACCACCGCCAGAACCACGCCAAAGCCGGTGCCCGCGATACCAAAGCCCACCAGCCACTCGTAGGCCTGCATCTCAAACGGGGTTGTCGCCCCGGCGCTGAGCACCAGACCTGCCGCGTAGATGATTGCACCCAGGATGATGGCCTTGCGATCACCCAGCTTTTCGGCCAGCGCGCCAAAGATCGGCTGACCAATGCCCCAGGCGAGATTTTGGATGGCAATCGCCAGCGAGAACTCCGCTCTGAGCCAGCCAAATTCCTCGGCGATGGGGATCTGAAACACCCCAAAGGAGGCCCGCACGGCAAAGCTCGCCATGATGATGACGCAGCCAACAATCAGGACTGGCGTGAACAGAGGCGTGGCTGTGCGGGGCATGGGCAATTCTCCAGATCAGAAGCGCGAGGCTAGGGAAATTTCCCGCCGCGTCAAATCAAAGATGCTGCTTGCTCAGTTAAGGGAAATTGATGTGACGTGGTTTAAGCATTAACAGCCTCGTCAAAAAAAGAACGTCAATCGTGCCATGTGGAAAACAAATACGGATGCGTAGGATTGCGACAAACATGCTCCTTTCTCCGAACGGATCGTGGTTGTGATTTTCTCACGCTCTGAGCGATGCTCCCAATAAAAAAGTACAATTTCGGTGACACTTTACGAGGTCGTTTCATGCACTGATAGAAACCCACGCAATCCACGCCATCCTGTTTCTTTGCTGGAAACGCAGCGCCCCTCCCGCGAGGCGACGAGATCAGCACAAAACTGCCGACGTTCAGCAAGGTATCTCTGCTTAACTGATTTATGTCCGCCAGGATCATAGGGCGCAACTATTTCAAGCCGCGCCACAACCGACCCCTCGCAGGATAAACAAGAATATTCGATTGCCTCCGGTAAAACGGCGATATCCCAATCGTCGCTCGCTTCCATGCGCTGCAACAGCCCCGACCCGGTGAGGCGGGAAAACCGATCCTCCTCGGCATGAGCGGGCTGAGAGGGCAAACAGAATACCGCGACCACAAAGCTAACGAACACTACTGTTTGACGAATGACTGCCTGACGAACGCCAGACAAACTAAACACCTGCATGGATCCTTCACTCCTGACCTCTTCTGAACGTAGCACGCGCGCCCTTCGGGCGGCCAGCCCACCCAGGGTAGCCACGGACGGACTTTCCATCCCTGCGCCTTCGCGGTAAGCCTCTGTCATGACCAATCTCAGCACGCTTTATGCCGAAAGAATTGCCGCTGGCGATCTGCGCCCCGACCCCGCACAAGAGGCGGTGTTGCCGCAGTTCGACCGGATCTCTGCCGGACTTATGGCCGACCCGGTAAAACGCGGACTATTCCGCCGTGCCAGCCCGCCGCCCGCGCCCAAGGGGCTGTATCTTTGGGGCGGCGTGGGGCGTGGCAAATCCATGTTGATGGATCTTTTTGTCGACAGCCTGGGCGATATCCCGGCGCGGCGGGTGCATTTCCATGCCTTCATGCAGGAAATCCACGCCAAGATGCACGAGGCGCGCAAAAATGGCGTACAGGACGCGCTGGCTCCGGTGGCGCAGGAGGTGGCGGACTCTGTTCGCGTGCTCGCGTTTGACGAAATGCAGATCTCTGACATCACCGATGCGATGATCGTGGGCCGCCTGTTCGAGGCCCTGTTTGCCGCCGATGTTTGCGTTGTGACCACCTCTAACCGGCTGCCGGATGAGCTCTACAAAAACGGCCTCAACCGCCAGTTGTTCCTGCCCTTCATCGACCTCATCAAGGAAAAGATGGAGGTCTGGGAGATGGTCAGCCCGGTGGATTACCGACAAGACCGCCTAAAAGGGAGCGAGGTCTATTTCGCCCCCGCGGATGCCACGGCTCGCGCCAGCATACAATCGATCTGGCAAGATCTGTCCGGTGGTAGCGCGCAACCGCTGACGCTGGAAATCAAAGGCCGTGAAGTCGTGCTGCCCGCCTTTCGCAATGGCGTGGCACGGGCAAGTTTCTTTGATCTCTGCGGCAAAATGCTTGGGCCTGGTGACTACCTTGCCATCGCCGAGGAGGTAAAGGTTCTGGTGCTGGAGGACATCCCCCGGCTCAGCCGCAGCAACTTCAACGAGGCCAAGCGGTTTGTCACCCTGATTGACGCGCTTTATGAGGCACAGGTGCGGCTGATCTGTTCAGCAGCCGCCGAGCCCGAGTTTCTGTATGTCGAGGGCGATGGGGCCTTTGAGTTTGAGCGCACCGCCAGCCGGTTGCGCGAGATGCAGGATCAGAACTGGGGACAAAACGAACGCTAAATGAGCGCAGGCCGGCCTCGTCTGGCGGCTCTCCTGGCCCTAACCCGTCTCTAAAAGCACAAAAGGGGGAGCTCCCGCGCCCTCAGATGCGCCTGCTACGCAGACACACCTTTGCGGCCTTGGGCCCGGCAGCGCGCCTTCGGCGCGCTGCCGGGCCCAAGGGGACGATATCTCCTAAAAGGAGATGGAGGACGGGCGGGAGCCCCCCCTTTGTCTTTGCCAAAACAACCTGGACCTAGCCGTTGTCGCGCAGGATATGCCCCGCCAGATACAGCGAGCCACAGATCAGCACCCGTGCCTGTGGGTCCTGCGCCAGGATCGCCGCAAGCGCCTCGCTGGTGTTTGCGGCACTACTCGCCTGCAGGCCAACCGCTTTGGCAGCAGCTTCAGTCTTACTGGCTGGCAGGGTATTGACCTCATCCGGGATCGAGACCGCTGTCAGGCTGGCGGCCTGTCTCGCCAAAGGCGCCAGATAGCCGGTCACATCTTTGGTGTTGAGCATACCGCAGATCAAATGCGTTGATCGCTTCGGCAATCCCGCCAGTACCTCTGCCAGCGCCTGCCCAGCTGCCGCGTTGTGACCACCATCCAACCAAAGCTCGGCCTGCCCTGCTGCCGCGACCAACGGACCGGTTTTCAAACGTTGCATGCGTGCGGGCCACTCTGGCTGCGTCATAGCGGCCTCGCAGGCGGCGTCATCAGCACCGAGATGGCGCAGAACTGCAAGCGCTGAACCGGCATTTTGCACCTGATGCGCCCCAAGCAGAACAGGCAGAGGCAGATCCAGCAAGCCGCGCTCATCCTGAAACACCAGGCGGCCGCGCTCCTGCGTCACGTGCCAGTGCTGACCATAGGCAATCAAGGGAGCGCCAAGGCGCGCAGCCACGGCCTCAATCACCTCCATTGCCTCATCTGTCTGAGGACCAACCACCACAGGCACGCCGCGCTTGATGATCCCGGCCTTCTCGGCAGCGATTTTGGCCAGCGTGTTGCCCAGAAATTGCTCGTGATCAATAGAGACCGGGGTGATCACCGTGATCTCGGGCTTGGCGATCACATTGGTGGCATCCAGCCGCCCGCCAAGCCCGACCTCCAGCAAGGTATAGTCCGCAGGAGTGCGGGCAAATGCCAGCAGCCCTGCGACCGTGGTGATCTCAAAATAGGTGATATTCTCGCGGTTATTGACCTCATAACATTCGTCCAGAATCTCGGTGAGATGCGCTTCCGAGATCAGCTCTCCGGCCAGCCGGATCCTCTCGTGAAAGCGGGCCAGATGCGGTGAGGTATAAGCATGTGCCGACTTCCCCATACCCTCGATCCCGGCCCGGATCATCGCCTGGGTCGAGCCCTTGCCATTGGTGCCGGCCACATGGATCACCGGAGGCAACCTATCCTGTGGGTTCCCCAGACGCTCCAGCAGCGCAAGAACCCGGTCGAGCGTAAAATCAATCACCTTGGGGTGCAGCGCCATCATACGGGCGAGGATTGCGTCGGAAGTGGCCTGGGTCATGCGGCACCCTTTGTGAAAAGCGAAAGGAAAGGATCATGCGGTCTGTAAACGACAAACGGCCCGCCCTGAACAGGCGGGCCGCATAAACAAGCGATAAAGCGATCAGCTTTCAGAGGCTGTGGTGTCTGCGGCACCTGCCGCTTCATTCGCGGCCAAATCAGCGGCGTCCGGCGCAGGTAGGTCCCCAACGATCTGGGGAGGCAGCTGCATCAACATACGGATGATGGTGATCAGCTCAGCCCGCATTTTGGTGCGCGGGATCACCCGGTCCAACATGCCATGATCCAGCAAATACTCAGCCCGCTGAAAACCTTCGGGCAGTTTTTCACGAATGGTCTGCTCAATCACGCGGGGTCCGGCAAAACAGATCAGCGCATTCGGCTCTGAGATATGCACATCGCCCAGCATCGCATAAGAGGCCGTCACACCACCGGTGGTGGGATGGGTCAACACAACGATATAGGGCAGATTGGCCTCTTTCAGCATCTGCACGGCCACCGTGGTGCGGGGCATCTGCATCAGCGACAGAATGCCCTCCTGCATGCGCGCGCCACCCGCAGCCGAGAACAACACCAGAGGGCGTCCCAGCTTTACCGCTTCCTGAGCGGCCGCAATGATAGCATTGCCGACATACATGCCCATGGAGCCGCCCATAAACGAGAAGTCCTGTGCGGCGGCGATGATCGGCGTGCGACCGATTTCACCCGCAGCCACCAGCATGGCTTCTTTTTCATCGGTCTTTTTCTGCGCCGCCTTCATGCGGTCAGGGTATTTCTTCTGATCGCGAAACTTCAGCGGATCAACAATAGGCTCTGGCACATCAACCTCGGCAAAGACACCGCCATCAAACAGCGCCGCAAAGCGGTCGCGCGGCGTGATATGCATGTGATGGCCGCAGTTGGTGCAGACGTTCTGATTGTCGCTCAGCTCGCGGTGAAACAGCATGGTGCCGCATTCACTGCATTTTTGCCAAAGATTCTCGGGCACTTCGCGGCGCGAAAAGATCGAGTTGATCCTTGGGCGGACGTAGTTAGTGATCCAGTTCATATCATGCCTCTGTCGGGGGCCGGTTTGGCGGGCGCCGGTTTGGACCTCCAGATAAGGTGCCTTGCGCAGAATTGCAATCAGCGGCGTATCGCCAGCCGTGCCACCAGCCAGGAGATCAGCATCATGGCACAGTCCACCAGCAGCCAGGGCCGCAGCTGTGCCACGTCAGACATTTCATAGGGCAACAGGTACAGGGCCAGTCCGGACAGGCTGCTGGGCGAAGCAAAGATCAGCAAGGCCAAAATATTGTTGATAAAATGGACCGCCATGGCTGGTCCCAATGTGCCTGCCCGCGCCGTCAGGTCAGCCGTCAACAGGCCAAACCCCAGAGCCCAGAGGCAAAGAAGCCAGGCGTTATCTGCGGCCTCTGCAGGCATGTAATGCGCCAGACCAAACAGCGCCGATGGCGCCACCAGCCAGATGACAGGGCTTTTGAACCGCGCGGCAAGGGCCTGTTGCAGATAGCCGCGAAACACCACCTCTTCGGCGCTGACCTGCACCAGAACCGCCAAAAGAGACAGCGGCAGCAGGCCAAGCCAGGGCCAAAACCCCAGATTCGGCACCAGCGGCGCGCCAAAATCATAGGGCGGCAACACCAGGATGACCCCATAGGTGATCAGCAGCGCCAGGCTCACGGTGCGAAACTGCCAAAGCAGCGGCCCCAGCGCGCCGACCATGCTGAGCAGGGAGCGCCCCTGCAGCACACGGGCGGCAAGGCCTACGCCAAGCGTCAGAAACCCAAATGTCAGCAGCAAAACCAACATGGCTGCGGGGGTGTCACCCTGCACCAGATCCTCTTGCCAGGGCAGCGCGGTAAAACGCATCAAAAAGACAAAGACCACGGTGTTGAGCAAATAGCTCACAGCCGCAATCAGGCCCAGACCCAGCAGCAGCCGCCACAGCTGGGGTTTTGCCCGTCCGGGGGCGACCAGCACATCATGGGCATCGTAGGCGGACCCAAAAGTCATTCCGGCGCATCCTCTTCACGTTTCTTGTCCAGCGGCACTTCAGTTTGCGACCCAGACGGGTCTGTGGCCGATTGCTGGCCCGCTGCCACTGGCAGGTCCGTGGCCGATGGCCGGTCGGGCGCCTCCTGCGAGGTGGGCTCGGCATGCAACCCCGCCGCCCGCACTTTTGTCGCCAGCCCCACCAGATGGCCAGATACCGTTTCGAGCAATTGCATCGCAACACCGGCATCGCTTTCGATCACCGCCCGGTATTCCTCGGCTCCGATGCGCAGAAACAGACAGTCCTCGGCAGCGCGCAGATCCAGCTCGCGCGGCTGGCGTAAAATAACCGCCAGATCCCCGATCAGCCGCCCCGGTTCAATGGTTGAGATCGGATCAGAGCCCGCCGGTGCCTCCGGCCAGTGCAGCTCTGCGCGGCCCTGCAGACAGAGATACACCGCATCGCCGCTTTCACCACGGGCAAAGATCAACGCGCCCTTGGCGACCCGGTGCCACTGGGCCGAAAAGGCCAGAAGGCGCTGATTGCGCGCATCCAGCCTGGCAAACAGATCGGCGCGGGCGATCACATCTGTCTTTTGCCGAAAGTCCTCGGCTGCCACCCCGTCGGGCCGCTTATCGTGGCGCCGTTCAACCCCGTCGATGCGCCCATCGTGAATTTCGACAAAAAGATCATAGCGTTCCGGGTGACGGAACTCCTCTTCCAGAAACACCATCGTGGTTGCCGGCATCAGCTTTTGCAGCCGGTCGCGGGTCTGCAGGCGGCTGTCGGAATCATGGCTGGCCAGCGCCCGGTCCAGTATCAGAATGTCAGGTCGTTTGATCGCGGCCCGGGTAAAGGCGGCACGCTCCTGAAACATCGGATCCAGCAAAGAGCCGCCAAGACCCGTGGGCAGATCATACAGGATCAGCGCCAGACGTTTTTTCAGACCATGGGCCTCCAGAACCTCGCTCACCAGCGTTTCCACCTGGAGCGCTTTGTCACCGGCATGCAGCGATATTTTGCCAAACAGCGCATTTTCCAGCACCGTGAGACGCGGCATATAGCCGTCCTGTTCCAGCGGCTGGAACAGGCCATCAGAGCGCGCAATCAGGCTGGCTCCGCTGGTGGCGCGGATTTTCAGAATGCGCGCCTTGAACACCTCGGGAAAGCCGGGACCAATTTGTTCCGCCGACAGCAAAAAGGGGATGGTCATCAGTGCGGCCCGCGAGGCCTCGCTCAGATGCTGGGTATTTTCCTCGCCAGCTGCGCGCCCCTCTAGGGTGGCATATTCTTCGGCGGCACTGCAGAGCCGACAGTAGAGTTCATCATCCAGACCCAGGCGTTGAAACAGCGGATGATCGAGAGTGTCGCGACCAAAGGTCTTGATCAGGGTTTCGGCAACACCAAGCCCAATGCCAAGGGTCTCGGCCGCCAGATGCTGATCCCTGATCACCTGATAGACCAGCCGCCCCGGTGCCAGAAGCTCTTCCGGGGAAATGTCCCGCGTTGGCGCACCAAACAGGATATTGCTGGCCAGAGGCACCGCCGGATTAAAGGCGTCTGGCTCAAAATGATAGACCACGCTGTCCAGCCCGGCCTCGGCCAGACGTTGCCTGATAAGCGGCCGCAGCTCTATGATCTGCTGTTCCAGCATTGGATGGTTGCCCACCTGCAGCTGAGCATGCAGCGTGCGGCGGAACAGTTGCTGATCCACGCCCATGGCCTCGATCAACTGGAACCACCAGTCGCGCACATCGCCCTCAGACCCCAGCCCGGCAAGGGCCGGATTGACCCAATCTGCCTCAAGCAGATCTGCACTGTTGCCCGCACGCAGGGCTTCGGCGACCTGGCGCTGGGCCTGGGGCGAAGGATTGGGCAGGCTCGGGCTGCTGCGCAGCGGCATCAGCACATTATCGCCGAGGGATCCGGAAAACAGATAGGGGTGCGAATAGGCATAGCCCACCCGCGCCGCGATCACCCCCTGATGCAGCGCTTCCAGCCGGTGCCCCGCCACCGTGATAGAGCCACGCGTGGGCACCACTTCGCGGGTCAGAAGCTGGGCAAAGGCCGCCCGCTCGCTGTCACGGCCGCTTTGCACGGCGACGCGGGCACCTTCGGGAATGGTCAGCGACAGATCCTCAAGCACCATATTGCCCTCGGCATCACGCAGCGAGACATTGCGAAAAATCACATCACCGCGCAGATGCGGCAGATCGTCCGGCACGCCTTCGATCAGTTTGGCGTCAATCATGCCTTTGGGCGCAAAGCGTTCTGTCATGATCGACCAGCGCAGCCCCATGTCCTGCAGCTGATTGTAATAGGTCAAAAGCTCTTTCCAGGGGGCCGACAGGTCCTTGTAGGCGGCCAGCCCTGCCACCAATGCGCCGACGGTGATCTCACCTCTGATGGCCAGCACACCACCTGCCGAGTAGAACACGAAAGGCGTCATATGGCCGATCAGGTTATTGAGGAACTTCATGAAGTATTTCTTGTTGTAGATCCGGCGGCGGATCTCAAACAGCCGCCCCAGCCGGTCCGAGATCTGCGCCTGACGATAGCGCCAGCCGCCGTTGCCGCGCAGATCGGAAATCCCCGCTGCCGTCTCGCCAATCTCGGCCGCCAGGGCGCGCACCTCCTGAATGCGGTCCTTGTTCAGCAGGTTGATCTGACGCTGCAACAGCGGGATCAGCCAGGCCTGCAGCGGAATCAAAGCGATAGAGACCAGCCCGAACCAGACGCTTTGCATGAACAAAAAGGCCACGATGGTCAGCATCTGCCCGGCCTGAAACACCGGCTGCGCCAGTGCGTCGCCCATCAAGCCCCCCATCGGCTCACTCTCGGAGGTGATCATCGAGACCAGCTCGCCCTGGCTGGTGGTGCGGAAATAGGGCTTTGGGAAACGGATCATCCGGCTGATCAGGCTATAGCGCAGCCGCCGCAATAACCGCTCGGCCACCACGCCTTTGGCAGTATTCAGCCGCATCTTCAGCAAGCCCGCCGCCACCACGGTTGCCAAAAACACGCAGCACAGGATCAACAGATAGTTGACCTGACTGACCTCCTGCCCCCAGACCTCAACAAAGGGTTCAGGAGCACCAATGGCATCGTTGATGATCCGCTTTGGCAACTCAAGGGAGGCATACAAAAACGGGAAGATCAGCAAGGTCAGGGCCAGCAGGCCAAGCTGCTGTCGCTTTGAGTAGCGCCAGATAAATGAAAACAGCGTTGTGGGCATCACCAGTCCTTGTGGCATAATAGCTGCATGCTAAAGTCTTGCGCGTGTCTCCTGCTTGCCGTCACCGGCAGAAATTGAGTCACTGTGCCAAAACCTGACGACGGTATGCACCATAACCGGCAAAGGCAAGGTGATCCAGATCACGCTTCTGCGGGGTAATTTTGGCGCAGGCCTGAAATTTTGCGGCGCGCATCACAATACTCCCCCGCGACGGGGAAAAATGAGGCTGGTCCCGGTGGCCAGAAGACCAGCAGAGATGAAAACTATTACCGCTCACGGGCACATGAGACACTCGCACATGAGACACG
Source organism: Phaeobacter sp. SH40 (assembly GCA_965641885.1). Lineage (GTDB taxonomy): Bacteria > Pseudomonadota > Alphaproteobacteria > Rhodobacterales > Rhodobacteraceae > Pseudophaeobacter. The sequence continues at coordinate 4,138,034 of OZ282574.1, forward strand.
GGCACATGAGACACTGGCATTTAAGAGGCGGGCATTTGAGAGAAGACAGAACCCCGGATCTGCCCCGCGCGCCGGCCTATACGGCAGCAGCTCTGGCCCGCAGATTTGCTCGCAACAGTAGCCGGGTTTTGCCAGGCCGCCGCGCTATGATGCTAGCCTCTGTCTGCGCGTTGACAGGCTGGGCGTTAACAGGCTGCAGCGCCATACCAGAGACCGGGTTTTCCTTTGCCAGCTCTGGCGACCAGGGGGCAGACTCCTCCAGCACCAGCAGCGCCGCCGCGCACTCCCAGGCCAGTTTTGCCAAAGGCCATGTGACCCTGGTCGCACCCCGCGGCTTTTGCATTGATTCGACAACGCTGCGCCAGGACACTGACGGTGGCTTTGCCTTGCTGCCCAGATGCAACTTCCTGCAAGGCAGCAGCTGGTTTGGCCGCAACAAGGCCTCTGTGATCACCGCCACCATTGGCAAGACGAACGAGGCTGCGGCCCCCTCCACGGCAGATCTGGCCCGTACCGCCGAGGGCGCAAAACTGCTCTATTACGATGACAAAGGTCTGCTGCCGCTGGTGCGTTTGCAATGGCAAGGCCATAGCGTCACGGGCAGCAGCGGTGCCAGCGCGGATCACTGGCGCGGCGCATTTGTGCTGAACGACCATTTGGTGGTGCTGGCGCTCTATGCGCCCGAAGGCAGTGAGTTGCTGGGCCGTCCCGGCGCCGATCTGCTGACCGAGATGACCCGGCGCAGTCTGCTCGCCAGTAAGGCTCCCCGCCCTGACGCCGCCCCCGGTGCGGTGCTGCCAGCACAAGACCCAGCTGGCGCACAACAGACCCCAGGCGCCACTACACGGCCCAAATCCCGACCAAATGCACAGGCAAACGGGCAGCCGGGCTCGCAGCTCTCTGCCCCTGCAACGGGGCAGAACGCCGCCGCCATGCAGGGCAATTCTGCCGCCGCCACGCCGCCCGCGCAAAAACGCTCGCTGCGCAAGAGGATTGCCGCTATATTTCAGTAACCTGACCCGGCTAGACTGGCAGCAGGTTCAGACGCCGAGACAGGCGCAGGATCTGCAAAAGACAGCGTGACTTTTAGGGCTTTTGCCCCGATATCACATGTGACGATGCTCTGGGCAGAAGGTCCAGACAGAACAGAGGTAGCAGAACGCGACATGGGCGGTTTTCTAGAGAAGCTGTTGCACCGGGGCAATTTGCGCCGCTGGCGGCAAGGCGCAGCGCAGGCTGCCAATATGCCGCTGCCGCAGCTGCGCCAACAGCGCAATCAGGCCCGGACTTTGCGCGCCCAGTTGAACCGGCTGATCCATGTCGCCGATGGACGTCTGGCGCTGCCACAGATCGGCTCCTCGTCCTTTTCCCGCCCCCATGGCACTGACTGGTCCTGGCGCCCTGAGCTGTGGCGTGGCCCTATGCCCACACCGGGGCTGTCCTCTGTGCCTTCCAAATCAAAACTGGGCCAGGAGATCACCCTGTTCCATGACTGCGAGATTTCCGAGCTGACCCTGCGCCAGCTGCGCAACAGCCGCGAAGAAGACCTGGCGCCGTTTGGCCTGCGCATGGATGTGTTCAAATTTGACGGCTCATTTCTCTCGCTGGTGGTCGACCTCCCCACAGAGGCCTGCCAGGGCCTGTTGCGCCATCATCTGATACGCGTCGATGCCATCATCGAGACAGAAAAACCCCTCGAGATTTTTGCCCGCCTCAATATCCGACATGGTCCCAATACCGAGCAACTGGTGCGTGAATTGCCGCTGGGCGAGAAAAACGTCACCGTGGAATACGATCTGGCCTATTCCAACCTGAACGAAAAGCGCATCGAGCGCATTTGGCTCGACCTGATCTTTGAGGCGCCGGACATGAATCAGGTGGTGTTGCGCGACCTGACCTTTGCCCGCCACCGCCGCGCCAATATTTGAGGCCCTGACATGAGACACCCAAGATGAGCGACCTGACTGTCACCAAGATCCGCTTTCGCAACGGCACCTGGGAAGGCGTGGTCCAGACCACAGCCGCCTCAGGTCTGCCGCCTGATATCCAGGTGCTGTTTCAGGACAAACCTCTGGAAGGTATCGCTCTCACCAAGGGCAGCGCCTCTGGGGAATGGGACCTGCATATCACGATACCGCCGCATGCTATTGCCGACGGGGTACAGACCTTTGTCATCGCCGAGGGCGGCAGCGGCGGGCAAAAGCTGGAGAGCTTTTCACTGATCGCGGGCGAGGCCGCCGTGGATGACATGCGGGCCGAGATCGAGCTGTTGCGGGCCGAACTGGACATGTTGAAACGAGCATTCCGCCGTCACTGCGTTGAAACCACCTGATCAACAGACCAAAAATCACACAACCCTCGTCGGACCGGCAAATCAGGTCGGCAAATCAGGCCAGTGAATCAAGTCGCCTAAATCAAGTCGTGCTTCGTCACCCCGGCCGCTTAGGTCAGCGCCGAGAAGGCCTCCGCCAGCTGCTGCATCGCTTTGGCATAGGGGAAGGGTCCATAGCTGGCGCGCGCCACTCCGGCCTCGCGCATCTGCGCCAGTGTCATCCCTGCCCGCATCATCACATTCACCGGCAGCGGAGTTGCCGCAACAATCCGGGCAATCAGCACAGGATCCGTGAGACCGGGCACAAAAAAGCCGCTGGCCCCGGCCTCCCTATAGGCTGCAGCCCGCAAAAGGGCGTCTTCAACCAGATCCGCGTGCTTATCCGTGTCGCGCTCTTTCAGAAATACATCTGTGCGGGCGTTGATGAAATAGTCGGGATCAGCCGCCCGCATGGCTTTGAGCCGACTGGCCTGCTCCTCTGTAGAATAGAGCCCCTGCCCGCCAACAATCTGGTCCTCAAAATTGATCCCAACCGCGCCGGTGGCAACCAAAGCCCGCGCATTTAACGTCAGTGTCGCGGCATCCGGGGCAAAGCCGCCTTCAAAATCCACCGTCACCGGCAGCGCACTACTGGCCACAATGCGGGCGCTGATGTCCAGCAGCAGATCCAACGGGATCGCTTCGCCATCGCCAAACCCCTGCGCGGCGGCCACAGACCAGCTGCCGGTGGCCAGCGCAGTCGCACCCGCATCCGCAATCGCCTTGGCGCTGCCCACGTCCCAGATATTATACAGCACCAAAGGCGTGCCAGGTTGATGCAGCGCCGCAAAGGCCTGCGCGTGGTCTGAATAGCTCATGCGGTCAGTCGTTCCTTATAGCTGGTCTCGATTTCGATCAGACGCTGTTTGCGCCACAGCCCACCCCCATATCCGGTGAGGCTGCCATCTGCCGACAGAACCCGGTGACAGGGCACGACCACAGCAATCTGATTGCTGCCATTGGCCCGCGCCACAGCCCGTGTCGCCGAGGCCCGCCCCAGATCGCGGGCAATCTGCGAATAGCTGCGGGTCTCGCCAGCCGGGATCTGTAGCAGATAGCGCCAGACTTCGCGTTCAAATGCGGTGCCATGCAGCGCCAGCGGCGTGTCAAAGCGTGCCTCGGTTCCGGCAAAATAGCGCGACAGCTCCCCGGCTACCTGCTGCGTAGGTGGTGGACGCCCAAAACCGATACCGCCGGGCTGCGCCTTTTGCAGACGGATCATTTCACGCGGCAGCGCTTTGCGGTCGGCAAACTCCAGCAGGTGCAGCTGATGCTGGCAGCTGATGGCGACCATTGCCCCTAGCGGCGTGTCGATCCAGTCGGCCAAAAGCAGCGCATCGCGGCGAAAGGCGCCCGGTGCCATGCCAACCAGTCGGGCAAAACCCGCCCGAAACGCCGAAGGCGAGTCAAACCCGGCCTCAATCTGCGCCGCAATCACCGGCTCGCCCGCAGAGAGCGCGGTAAAGCCCTCCCGCAGCCGCCGTTGCCGCGCCATTTCAAGAAAGGTCATGCCAAAATGGCGCTTAAACGCCCGCCGCACCGTTGACGGATCATAGCCCAGCGCCACCAGATCGCCCTCGCGCCAGCGATGCGTGGGGCGCGCCTCAAGTGCGTCAATCAGCGGTTGCACCATCGGGTCATCCCCGGCAGCCGCCTTGAGCGGCTTGCAGCGTTTACAGGCGCGAAACCCCGCCTCAATGCATTCGCCGGGGCTGGCGTAGAACTGGCAGTTCTCAAATTTGGGATTGCGCGCCGGGCAGGTGAGGCGACAAAAAATGCCGGTGGAGGAGACGCCAACATAGGCGCGCCCCTCATAGGCGGCGTCGCGGCTGCACAGGGCATCATACAGGGTTTGGGAATCAGGCAGGTCAAACATCATGCCGCCAGACTAGCCAATCCTATGGGCCTGCGTCGCCGGTTTCCGGGCGTTACTGTCAAAAACACGGCCTGCACTCTGTTGCGGGTTTCAGAGCGCCGCGCTAGCGACCCAGTTTCTTGTTGAGCTTTTTCATGCTGCGGATGGTCTTGCGCAGGGCTTTGCCACCGCTCTTGCGCTCGGCCAGCGACGCGGTGTTGCTGCGGTCCTCAACAACCAGCTTGCGCCAGCGTTCCAGCCGCTGCTGATCAAGCTCACCGCGTGCACGGGCCGCGATCAGCGCACAGCCGGGCTCGTTTTCATGTTTGCAATTGCGGAACTTGCACTGGGTGGCCAGCTCGGTCAGATCATCAAACAGGTCGGCAATGCCGGCCTCGGCCTCGGCCATCTGCAATTCACGCATACCGGGCGTGTCCATCACCGCACAGCCATTGGGCAAAAAGCGCATCTGCCGGTGCCGTGTGGTGTGGCGGCCGCGCGCATCATCCTCGCGGATTTCTGCCGTCTCTGCCGTCTCCTGACCAAAGAGCGCATTGACCAGCGTCGATTTCCCCACCCCCGATGTGCCCAGAAACACCAGCGTGTCTCCCGGTTTACACCAGGGCGCGAGCTGGTCTTTGGCCTCGGCGCTTTTGGCATTAAGCAACACCACTGGCACCCGTGACGAGATGCTTTGGGCCTGTTCCACATAGGGCGCAGGATCGTCGCACAGATCCGATTTGGTGAGCAGAACCACCGGCGTCACCTCGGCCTCAAAGGCCAGCGCCAGATAGCGTTCCAGCCGGGCCAGGTTGAAATCGAGATTGCAGGAGGTGACAATAAAACTGGTGTCGGTATTGGCAGCGATCAGCTGAATGCTGCGGTCATGACCGGGGGCGCGGCGCTTGAACAGGCTTTTGCGCTCCAGCACCCGGCTGGCGGTCGGCAGCAATTGATTAAGCAGCACCCAGTCGCCGACAGTGGCGGCCAGCTTTGGCGGCACCAACTGATCAATGCCGTCGCCCTGCACCCGCAAACCGCTGCGATGCTCCTCGGTGACCCGCACCGGCGGCGTTGCCACGAGATCCTCGTCAGCCACCTGCCGCGCAAAGAAAGGCTGCCAGCCGAGCTTTTGCAACGCCGTCAGTTTTGGCGCGGCGGCATCATCGGTGGGGGTTGGCGGCAAGGTTTGGGGGTCGTCCCGTGTCATCTGGGCTTTGCTTTCATCGCTATAGCTTGCGGCGGCCTCTGCGCCGCAGGGATCATAAAACACACCGCGATAAAAGTCGCTGCGGAATTTTCAGACCTGAACGGTTGCCGCTCATACTGGCCAGTCATACAGGCCGCTGATACTGGCCGCTGATACAGAAAGAGGCCGCTCTGTGGGAGCAGCCTCTTGTCTTTTTGTGCTGAACACCCGGGACTGCGCCCCGGAGGTTTCACAAAGGGTTATTGCTTTGGACCCAAAGCAACGAGACCCTTGAGGATGTCGATGGCATAGGCCAGCTGGTAGTCCTTCTCGCGCAGCTCAGCCGCTTTTTCCGCCTTGGCACGGTCCTCTTTGATCTGACGGACTTCGTCCTCGGTCAGGCTGTCGTTGTTCAGACTGCCGCGCAGATCCGCCTCAGAGCGGGTGCGGCGTGCGGTGCTCTCTTCTTCGGTTTCTTCCTCGGCGCTACGGCGGGGCTGTTCCACCACGATGTCGGGGCTGACGCCCAGCGCCTGGATCGAGCGACCCGAAGGCGTATAGTAGCGCGCCGTGGTCAGGCGCATGGCGCCATCGCCGCGCAGCGGCATCACGGTCTGAACCGAGCCTTTACCAAAGCTTTTGGTGCCAACAACAATCGCACGGCGGTGATCCTGCAATGCACCGGCAACGATTTCCGACGCCGAGGCAGAGCCGCCATTGATCAGCACCACGATCGGCTTACCACTGGTCAGATCGCCCGGAGTGGCATTGAACCGTTCGCCATCCTCGGGGTTGCGGCCGCGGGTTGATACGATCTCGCCACTGTCGAGGAAACTATCCGCCACGCTGATCGCCTCGGTCAGCAGACCGCCCGGATTGTTGCGCAGGTCAAGAACAATGCCGCTCACCTTGTCGATGCCGCCTGCCTCTTCGATCTGCTCTTTCAAACCGGATTCCAGATTGGGCGTGGTCTGACGGTTGAAGGTGGTGATGCGCATCACCACGGTCTCGCCTTCGGTGCGGGCGCGCACTGCCGTCAGTTTGATGGTGTCGCGGATGATCGAGACGTCAAAGGGTTCCCCCTCGCCTTCGCGCACCACGGTGATCACGATCTCAGAGCCCACCGGACCCCGCATCATGTCCACGGCTTCGTCCAGCGACAGGCCAAGCACGCTTTCGCCATCCACATGGGTGATAAAGTCGCCAGCCTCCATGCCAGCCTCATCCGCCGGGGTGCCATCAATCGGCGAGACAACTTTGACAAAGCCCTCTTCCTGGGTCACCTCAATACCCAAACCGCCGAATTCACCACGGGTCTGCACCTGCATGCTGGCCGCATCATCGGGCGACAAATAGCTTGAGTGCGGGTCGAGCGAAGAGAGCATACCACCGATGGCGGCTTCGATCAGCTCTTTCTCGTCGACCTCTTCGACATATTGCACGCGGATACGCTCAAATATATCGCCAAAAAGATCGAGCTGTTCGTAGACCGTTGCTTCGCGCGCTGTTTCCTGTGCCAGCAAAGGGCCGGCTACATAGGTTGTTGCAACGATACCGGCCAGGGTGCCGCCAATAGCGGCCATGGCAAATTTTCTCATGAGACCTTCATCCACCTTTTCCGATACGGAACCATGTTTCAGGATCCACCGGGCTGTTGTCCATTCTGACTTCTATATAGAGCGTTTCTGTCCGGTCAGTTCCACCCCCTTCACCGCTAAGTGACAAAATGGCACCAGCTTGTGGAGAACTTCCGCCCATCAAACCAACAGGCGCGCCTTCGGGGATCACCTGACCCGCCTCACCGTAAACCTCTGCGAGACCTGACAAAATAAAGAGCGTATTGGGTTGCGGCTCAAGAATCACCACATTTCCCAGATCCAACAGCGGGCCTCGGTAGCGGATTGTTGCCGCCGTCGGCGAGGTCACAAGCGCGCGAGGACGCGCTGCAATCAACACTCCCGGACGCACAATGCCTGCCGCATCCCGCTTTTCAAAGCCTCGCAGCAACAGGCCTTCAACCGGCATAACGAGGTCTCCGCGCAGCGCGCTGATGTCGGCGCTGGTCGGCGCGATGGCATCTGCACCGCCGGCGATCTCGGCCAGTCCACTGGCAAATCCGGTCAGTGTTTCGGTTGAGGAAATCAGTATAGCGGTGCGCACTGTATTTTCGGTAAAACGACGCGGCAGGTCGGTGCGATCCGCAATGGCGGTCGACAGCGCCGTGCGCGCCTCCTGCACGCCACTCAGCCCGTTCTCCAGGATGCCAGCGGCGTTTTGTTGCAGCATACGCAGGGTTTGCACCTCTTCGAGATCGCGTTGCAAGGCTTCGGCGCGGGCATAAAGCCCCGGTGTCACCTCGGCCACCATCATGGCAGAGCGGGCGGCCCCCAATGGCCCCGAAGGGTGCAGCATCAGAACTGGCGGCGCCGAGGTCTCGATGGTTTGCAAAATACCCAGCAGTTCGGCCACCTCGTCTTCGCGGGCTTTCAGCTGCGCCAACAGCTGCGATTCGCGCCGCGCCACCCGGCGCAACCCGTCCCGCATCGCGCCAAGCCCGGCCTCATAGGCGCGCACAGTGCCGGTCAGCGCCTTGACCCGATCCGCAGCACTCTCGGCCGCCTCCAGCGCCACCGTTGCCGCCTCTAGCTGCTTTGCAGCCAGGCGGGCAGCCTCGGCTGGTGCTGGCTGCGCCTGCAGCGGCATGACGAAACATGTCAGTGCAAAACTGGCCAGTGTAAAAAAGAAAATCCCGGCGGCGCGTGTCATCATGAAAGCAGGCTTTCCCCGGTCATCTCTGGCGGTTTTGGCAGGCCCATCAGATCCAGCAGGGTTGGCGCCAGATCGGCCAGTCGGCCATCGCGCAGTTTTGCGCCGTCCGGGCCGCCAACCAGCGCCAACGGCACCAGATTGGTGGTATGCGCCGTATGCACCCCGCCGGTTTTCGGATCCACCATGACCTCGCAATTGCCGTGATCTGCGGTCACCAACATGGCGCCCCCCACTTGCTTGAGCGCGGCAACCACCTGAGCCAGCCCCTGATCCACGGCCTCACAGGCCTTGATCGCGGCCTGAATATCGCCGGTATGACCCACCATATCCGGGTTGGCGTAATTGGTAACGATGAGATCATAGCCGTCTTTGATAGCGGCAACGAATTTCTCTGTCACCTCTGGTGCGCTCATCTCGGGCTGCAGATCATAGGTCGCCACCTTGGGCGATTTTGGCATGGCGCGGTCTTCGCCCACCTCAGGCTCTTCTTTGCCGCCATTCAGAAAGAAGGTCACATGCGGGTATTTCTCGGTTTCGGCCAGACGGAACTGGCGCTTGCCCTGTTTGGCCACCCATTCGCCCAGCGTGTTGACCAGCTTGGCCTTGGGATAGGCCGTGGTCATATAGGCGTTGTGGTCCTTGGAGTAGTCCACCATGCCCAAAAGCGCCGCCAGTTTTGGCCGTGGGCCGGTGTCGAATTCGGCAAAACCCGGCTCGCCAATGGCACGCAGGATCTCGCGGGCCCGGTCGGCGCGAAAATTGAGGCAGAAAAAGCCGTCACCGTCCTGCACGCCCTGATAGCCGCGAATGACGCTGGCACCGATGAACTCATCCGTCTCGGATTGGTTGTAGCCATGGGTCACCGCGTCATGCGCATCGGCCACGCTGCGCCCCTCGCCCTTGATCATGGCCGCATAGGCCTCGCTGACGCGCTCCCAGCGGTTGTCGCGGTCCATGGCAAAATAGCGCCCGGTGACAGTGGCGACCTTGGCGCCGCGCGGCAGGTCTTCTTTCAGCTGTTCAAAATAGCCATAGGCCGATTTTGGCGCAACATCGCGCCCGTCGGTGATGGCATGCAGCCAGACCGGCACGCCGGCTGCGGTGATCGCGCGGATGGCCGCCAGAATATGGCTGATGTGGCCATGCACGCCCCCGTCTGAGACCAGCCCCATCAGATGCGCCGCGCCGCCACTGTATTTCAGCCTGGCAATAAAATCCTGCAGGGCTGCGTTCTGCACAAACGAGCCATCTTCGATCGCCAGATCAATCTGCCCCAAATCCATAGCCACCACCCGGCCGGCGCCGATATTGGTGTGGCCCACCTCGGAGTTGCCCATTTGCCCGCGGGGCAGCCCCACATCCGGCCCATGGGTGATCAGCCGTGCCTGCGGCCCCGCCGCCATCAAGGCGTCAAAACTCGGGGTCTTCGCCAGATAGGGCGCATTGGCGGCACCGGGTTCCGCGCTGCCCCAGCCATCAAGAATGCACAAAACGACGGGTTTCGGTATGGTCATGTCGCAACTCCCGAGCAATAGCGGCCGTCAAGGCCTTGCCAGCCTTCTACCCGCTTGCCGCCCCATGGTGAACCACCTTCCTGTCGCAGGTGGCGATATCTGCAGCATTATCCCAGCAAGTCGTGCCAGCAAAACCATCAGCCGGGGCTTGACCGAGCTCTTCCGTCATCATGGCGCAATCTGTGGCTCCCAGCTGGCTTCGTGCTCATTGTGGATTCTCTCGCAGCCTCTGGCAGACAGCGCCATTTTTTGGGGGGGGGAGACAGCGCGCGGCAGAGGGCTCGTTAGCTGCTGAAATAGCGGCACGCTCAAGGTTTTGCGCAGCCGCGCGCTGCTCTCCCACAGGAGGGCAGCGCGCTTGGCCCAACGGGTGGAGAGCGCGTCTGTGATGCGCCGACACCGGGCGGGAGCCCCCCCTCTATGCGCAGGATTCGGATCGCTTGCACAGGGGCGTCCAGGCCAGTGTTGCCCCCATCAACGATCCTAAGAACGGAAAATGGATATGCCCAGAATAGTCGCCCTTACCACCGAGCTCACCCGCCATCTGCAAGCAGGCGGACAAGACGCCCACGGCCAACACCCCGAGCGCGCCCTCTCAGATGGCGGCGCCAACCCCTGCCGTCACTGCCTGCGCTACATCCCCGAGGGCAATGAGATGCTCATCCTTGCCCACCGCCCCTTTGCCACGGCCCAGCCCTATGCCGAGACCGGTCCCATCTTTCTCTGCGCCGCGCCCTGCACCCGACACGAAGGGCCAGACCTGCCCCAGGCCCTGACCGGATCTCCCGACTATCTGATCAAAGGCTACAATGGCGAGGACCGTATCGTTTATGGCACCGGAGCGGTGGTGCCGCAGGGTGCAATGATGCAGCAGGCTGAAGCCATTCTGGCGGATGCGCGGGTGGACTATGTCCATATAAGATCAGCGCGCAACAACTGCTATCAGGCGCGTATTGACGCCAAATAACCCCGCCGCAAATGTTTCGCCCGCGAAACAGATCAGGACAGTCTTTACCATCACTGCCAAAACCTCTTCCTGGCGCGCGCCCACGGGGCAACGCGCCAGGAAGACAGTCATCGCAAAGACCGTGCACAACAATGCAACGCGTTACGGGGTCCACAGGTTGAATTGCACCCCATCCTTGGCCCCGTGGTTGGTGCGCAGATCAAAGATCTCTGTTTGAGCCTGCCAATAGCCAACAATAAATCTAGCGCCGATACAGGCATTTTCAGCGACTTCTTTGGCGGCCCTTTCTCCGTGGTACTGATGCGTAAACTCATGCCGTCTCAGAGCCGCCAGATAGGCCTTCCAGCTGTTTTGCTGCAGGGGTCCCAGATCGGCCAGCCTGGTGTGTTTTGGCAAGGTTATCCTAGAGCGCAACTCAACCCGACACAGCCAATTCCAGGTGATCTGCCATTCAGTGACACCGTCATATCCATTGGGACCACGCTGTGAAATCTGTTGCAGCAGCCCCTCCCGGGTCAGCGCGTCCAGGTCATAGAATGCGACCTCTTTCGTCAGCACGGGACCACGCCGGGCGAAATAGGTGACACAGGCAGCCCACACAAAAACAGCCAGCACCCCCCCCGCCAAAACACCTTTAAAAACCCGCTTTGCCAAGAAACCTACCCTTCAAAAAACACTACTAAAAAAGGACAGTGTGATCTGGGCACCGGAATCAATCAACCCATGATAAAGCCAATGCAATAAGGGGTTACCTCAGGCTGATTTGGTCAGCCTGATTTGGTCAGCGCCAGGAAAACATCTTCCAGATCAGCCTCGGCGGTTTTGACGTCGCGAATGGAGATCCCCGCCGCATGCACCGCCGCCAGCACCTCTTCGGCGCTGGTGGTATTGCCGTGATAGCGCAGCAGCACCGCGCCATCGTCGCGCAGCTCGGAGGTGATGCCTGCGCCCTGCGGCAGGGTCGCCACCGGGCTGGCGGGCTGCACCACCATGGATTTTGCATCCAGCCGCCCCAGCAGGTTGGCAGTGCTGTCGCGCGCCACCACAGCACCCTGATCAATGATGGCGATCTCGTCGCACATCTCCTCGGCCTCTTCCAGATAATGCGTCGTCAGGATAATGGTCATGCCCTGTTCATTCAGCTTGCGGATATTGGCCCAGAGCATCTGGCGCAGCTCGATATCCACCCCGGCTGTGGGTTCATCCAGCACCAGGATATGCGGGTGATGCACCAGCGCCTTGCCCAGCAACAGGCGCCGCCGCATGCCCCCCGACAGGGTACGGGCATAGGCATGGGCCTTGTCTGTGAGGCCCACCATAGCGAGGATCTCATCGCTGCGCCGCTCCGATTTGGGCACGCCATACAGCCCGGCCTGCACCTCCAGCGCGCCGCGCGGGGAGAAAAACGGGTCGAGATTGAGCTCCTGCGGCATCACCCCAATGGCGGCGCGGCTTTGACGCGGGTTGGCGTCCTGATCAAACCCCCAGATCGTCACCCGCCCCGAGGTCTTGCGCACCAGGCCAGCCATGATGTTGATCATGGTGGATTTGCCAGCGCCATTGGGGCCCAGCAGGCCAAAGACAGAGCCGCGCGGAATGGTGAGGTCGATGCCCTTGAGCGCCTGCTTCTCTGGCTGGCCCTTTGCGCCCTTGTAGGTTTTGCGCAAGCTTTCGATACGGATTGCATCATCTCTCATAGCAGCTCTTGCCCCCGGTTTTTGCATCAGACATACATGGTTTGAACATGCGCCTAGCCGAAAACCAAGAGGACTGCCAGCGATGACCATCCCAGCACCCGAGATCAAGATCGTCGAGACCTACCGTGTTGCCTGCGATGGCGGCGAAGGCGCGCTGGGTCATCCCCGGGTCTATCTGCAGATCCCCGAGGACACGGGCTGGGTCGAATGCCCCTATTGCGATTGCAAATACATTCACAAGGATCACGCAGACACCGCCGCGTAATCTGCTGGCTGGCAAAGACGTCATTTTGCCAGCCCATTTTGTAGTGTCGGCTACCATTCTGCGTTGCGTGGCGCAATTTTCCCCGCACTGCCACGCGGACCAAACATAGACGAAATAGAAAATCACAGTATCCTTAAAGGATATTTCAGACTCCTGTTATGAGTCGCAGGGCCGAATATTTTTCCCGGCTCTGATGCGTGATCTGTTTCGTTTGGTGTTTTCCCTTTCTCCGTGAAACCACCCCTTTGCCGGGAGTGTCGTTGGTGATGGCAGATGTATTGGATATCCCAACAGACGAGGTCGATCAGACCTCACTGATCCAGACAATCTACGAGGTGGCGGTTGACCCGCATGTCTACGACCGACTGGTCGACCTCTGGGGCCAGCACCTCATGGCAACCCTGGGAGAGAACCCGCTGACAGGCGACAGCCCCGCTGGCCCGTCGGCGGAAATATCGCAGCATCTGTTGCGCTCTTTCGAGATTTTGGACCGGCTGGGCCGACAAGAGCAACCTGCCCCAGTGCCCGCCAGTGAGCGCGCCGAAATCCGCATCACGTCACGCGGCGACATCAGCAGTGCCAGCGCGCTGGCCTGCGAGGTTCTGGGTGCCGCGCCGGGAGACGCGCTGCTCGATCTGGCCATGTCAACCGAGACCGCCAGTCGCCTGCGTCAGGAGCTGAGCGGCAAGCAAACCAGCTATCCCGGTGAGGTCTATGTGTTCTTTAGCAAGGGCGACAAACACCCCTATCCCATGGTGCGCGAACTGGCCGCCGATGGCAGCGCAGGTAACAGCACGGGCAGCGGTACAGGTGGCTTTGTTCTGGCCGGGCTGCACAACCGCTGGACCGAGGCCCATGACCAGATCCTGCGCCAGATGTTTGGCCTCACCCAGGCCGAAACCCGGGTGGCGCGCGAGCTGCTCACCGGCGCCAATCTGCGTGAGATCGCCGAGGCCACCGGGCGGTCCGTTGACACCCTGCGCACCCAGCTCAAGGCGATCCGGCGCAAGACATATACCGCCAACCAACAACAATTGGTGCGGATCATGACGGGGCTTGAGGCCCTGATAAAAACCGATGGCCCCGCGGCTTCTGCGACAGTTGGCAGCGACCATGTCTTTACCCTGCCAGAAGGGCGCAAGATCAGCTACCGGATCTTTGGCCCGGATCACGGTGCCCCCTGCCTGTTTATCCATAACATGCTGAACGGGCCGAATTTTCCGCCACAGGTGGTGAAGCAGCTGCACCGGCATGGGCTCAAATTCATCTGCCCGCTGCGCCCCGGTTTTGGCAACAGCGATCTGGACCCGGTCGCCCAACGACACCCCGCCGAGGCGCCGGACCGGTTCTGCGCCGACATGCTGCCCTTCCTCAAACATCTGGGCTACAGCCGGATCCTCGCCATTGGCAATATGTCCGGCGCGGTCTTTGCCTTTCGTCTGGCGCAGCGGCATCCCGATCTGGTGCAGGGCGTCTTTAATATCTCGGGGGCCGTGCCAATCACCGAGATGAGCCAGATCCGCGCCATGCATTACCGCCAGCAGGTCATGGCGCTGACCGCGCGGTTTACCCCGCGTATGTTGCCCACCCTGCTGCGCGCCGGCATTGCCCAGATTGACGCCGGCGGCGTCGAGGCCTTTCTCAACGCGCTCTACCGTCCCGAAAGCCCCGATCGCGCCCTCGCCGCGCGCCCCGAGCATCGCGACATCCTGTTCACCGGATTTCGCCAGGTCGTGCAGCAGGGTCATTGGAGCTTTGCTATCGATTCACACCATGTGGTGCGCGACTGGTCAAAGTATTGCAAAGACCTAAGTCAGCCAGTGGTGCTGGTGCATGGCGGCGCTGACCCGGTTGTCACCCTGCCCAGCGCGCAGGCCTTTGCCAGCCGGATGGGGTTCACATTTTATGGCTATCCAGAGGTCGGACAACTGCTGCTCTATCAGGACGCATCAGATGTTTTGCAAAAGATTGCTGACCTCGTGCAGGCAACATCCCGCTAGCCGCGCATATTTTTACAAAAATGCGCGGGCCTTACCCCATCGGGGGTATGACCCTCTTTGCACGCTCTGCCTAAGTGCTCTTATTGTTGAGGGAGTTTCTTATGAGTGATTTCATTGCCGCATTGCAGCAGCACCCGCAAATTTTGCAGCTCATCGGTGTTGTTGGGTTTTCATTGTATATCACCGCGTTCACCCTGCTGCAGACCGGACGCATTTGCGGCAATAGCGTTGGCTATACCTGTTTTGTGGTCACCGCCGCGTCCTGCGTGCTAATCAGCCTGGTCACAGCCTTTAATCTGGCCGCTTTCCTGATCCAGTCGAGCTATGTCTGCCTTGGCCTGTTTGGCCTGTCGCGGCGCTTTGTCCTGCGCAAGATGCGCCAGTCCAAGATGAGCCAGTCTCAGTCGCACCCAGAACCGCTGCGCCAGAGCTTTGCGGCAATGCGGCGACACGCCCGCGACCGACGGTCTCCCAATCAACTGGTGACACAGGCCAGCAGACGCAGGGGCATGTCGCAGGCGCCACTGCACTGAGCACCAAAAATCTGTGCTGGCAGATCTGCGCCGCCGGATCTAATTCGTTCGTTTTATCCGGCCAATCTGCACTGCCAACCGGATGTGCCACGCCAGACACAGGGGCGATTTCCCAACGGATCTCTCCACATCCCCCTGTCCCTTGCCCCGGCAGTTTTTACCTCCCGCCGGGGCAAGGATTTGCGCGCACCCCACGCCGCTTTTGCCTTGGGCGCAATGGGCAATTGCCCTCACTCGCCGGATCACCGATAACGGGAACAAACGCGCAATTCCCGGAGCATCAGGCCATGAGCGAGACCCAAATCGGCAAAGCCAAATTTGGCAAAGGCTGTCATCTGCATTTGATCGATGGCTCGGCCTTTATCTTTCGGGCCTATCACGCGCTGCCGCCGCTGACGCGGAAATCAGACGGGCTGCCGATTGGCGCAGTGGCCGGGTTCTGCAACATGCTGCACCGCTATGTCGAGGGCAACACCGGCCCCGATGCGCCGACCCATGCGGCCGTAATCTTTGACCACCCCGGCAAAAACTTTCGCAACGACCTTTATGATCTCTATAAGGCCAATCGCCCCCCCACCCCTGAAGACCTGCGGCCGCAGTTTCCGCTGACCCGTGATGCCACCCGCGCCTTTAACATCGCCTGCAAAGAGGTCGACGGATTTGAGGCCGATGACATCATCGCAACCCTGGCGCATCAGGCGCGCGATGCGGGCGGGCGCTGTACCATTATCTCGTCCGACAAGGACCTGATGCAGCTGGTCGGCGGCGGCGTTGAGATGCTGGACGCAATGAAGAACAAGCGCATCGACAGCGAGGGCGTGCAGGAGAAATTTGGCGTTGGTCCCGACCGGGTGGTTGATGTGCAGGCGCTGGCGGGCGACTCTGTCGACAACGTGCCGGGAGCCCCCGGCATTGGCATCAAAACGGCTGCGCTGCTGATCAATGAATTTGGCGATCTCACAAGCCTGCTGGATCGGGCCGAAGAGATCAAACAGCCCAAACGCCGTCAGACTCTGATCGACAATCGTGCCCAGATCGAGATGTCGAAATCCCTGGTGCAGCTTGATTGTGACATGGCGCTGGAGTTCTCCCTCGAAGACCTCGAGGTGCAGGACCCTGACCCTGACACGCTGTTGGGCTTTCTGTCAGAGATGGAATTTCGCACCCTGACCAAGCGGATTTCCGAACAGCTGGGCGTAGAGGCCCCAAGCATGCCCGAGAGCGCAGCTGTCGGGACCACGGCCACTGCCGCGCCAGAAGCCGTGCCGTTTGATGCCACAAAATATGACTGCGTCCGGGATGCAGCAGCCCTGCAGGTCTGGATCGACCAGATCTATCAGCGCGGCTATGTGGCCGTGGATACCGAGACCACCGGGCTGGATTCCATGCTGGTTGATCTGGTTGGTGTCTCGCTTTGTGTTGAGCCGGGCGCAGCCTGCTATATTCCGCTGACCCATAAGGCCGGCAGCGATGATCTGTTTGGCGGTGAAGGTCTGGCCGAAGGCCAGATGCCGCTGGAAGACGCACTGGCGATGCTGAAACCGATGCTTGAGGACCCGGCGGTGCTCAAGATCGGGCAGAACATGAAATATGACGCCAAGATCCTGCACCGTTATGGCATCGCTGTCGCGCCGATTGATGACACCATGCTGATGTCCTACGCCCTGCACGCAGGTGAGCACAATCACGGCATGGACACCCTGTCAGAGCGTTATCTCGACCACAAACCGATCCCGATCAAGCCGCTGCTGGGTGCGGGAAAATCCGCCATCACCTTTGACCGGGTCCCCATCGGTGATGCGGTGCCCTATGCGGCGGAAGACGCCGATGTCACCCTGCGCCTGTGGCAGCATTTCAAGCCCGAGCTGCACAGGCAGCAGGTCACCACGGTTTATGAAACCCTAGAGCGCCCGCTGGTGCCTGTGCTGGCCGAGATGGAGCGCAACGGCATCAAGGTGGACCGCGACACATTGAGCCGGATGTCCAATGCCTTTGCGCAGAAGATGGCCGGGCTTGAGCATGAGATCCACGAACAGGCAGGTCAGCCGTTTAATGTCGGCTCTCCCAAACAGCTGGGCGAGATCCTGTTTGACAAGCTGGAGTTGCCGGGCGGCAAAAAGGGCAAAACCGGTGCCTATGCCACCGGTGCTGACATTCTTGAGGATCTGGCCACAGAGCACACGCTGCCCGGGTTGGTGCTGGACTGGCGCCAGCTGAGCAAGCTGAAATCCACCTATACGGATGCGCTGCAGGACCATATCAACCCAGAGACCGGTCGGGTGCATACCTCCTATATTCAGACCGGGGCGAACACCGGCCGGATGGCCTCGTCTGATCCCAACCTGCAAAACATCCCCGTGCGCTCGGAAGAAGGCCGCCGCATCCGCGAGGCCTTTGTGGCAGAGCCGGGCAATGTGCTGCTGAGCCTGGACTACAGCCAGATCGAGCTGCGCATTCTGGCGCATGTGGCCGGGATTGACGCGCTAAAGGCGGCCTTTGCCGAGGGGCAGGACATTCACGCCATGACGGCCTCGGAGATGTTCAACGTGCCGATGGAGGAGATGACGTCGGATATTCGCCGTCAGGCCAAGGCGATCAACTTTGGCGTGATCTACGGGATTTCCGGCTTTGGTCTGGCGCGCAATCTGCGCATTCCACGCGCCGAGGCTCAGGGCTTTATCGACCGGTATTTCGAGCGCTTCCCCGGCATCCGCACCTATATGGATCAGACGGTGGAATTCGCTAAGGAACACGGCTATGTGCAGACGCTGTTTGGCCGTAAGATCCACACGCCGGAGATTGCCGCCAAGGGGCCACGCGCGGGCTTTGCCAAACGGGCGGCGATCAACGCCCCCATCCAGGGCACGGCCGCCGATGTGATCCGCCGGGCCATGGTACGCATGCCACAGGCGATTGCCCATCTGCCCGCCCGGATGCTGTTGCAGGTCCACGATGAATTGCTGTTCGAGGTCCCCGAGGCTGCGGTGGCAGAGACCATAGAGACCGCACGCCAGGTGATGGAAAACGCTGCCGACCCTGCGGTGCATCTGGATGTGAAACTGAGTGTCGAGGCCGGGCAAGGGAGCAACTGGGCGCAGGCACACTAGCACATATCTGTTGCTTCAAGCCTCAATCCGGTAGCTCTCCCGCCCGCTGAAATCGCATCAAAGATGCGCCTCTCAGCCGTTGGGCCCAGCGCCGTGCCTATGGCACGGCGCTGCAGCTTTGAACGCCAAAGGAGCTGAAACTGGTTCGCCTTGCTGGCCTACGGCCCAGACTTCTAGGCCTCCTCGAAAGTCACCCTTGAGGTCACAACTGTCTCAAAGCCTTTGCAAGCTTGCCCTCTGCGCCGCGCGCCAGCGCGGCGCCACCCCCAACAAAGAAGCGACATCCCTTTGGGGATGTTGTGGAATTGGCGGGAGCGCTCGCTCTTGGTTGTTCATCCCAGCGCTGGTGCAGCTCTGTCAATCGTTCAACCAAACGGCCCATGCAACAACGACAACAGCAAAAGCGCTAGTCCAGACCTCAGGCCAGGTAGGCGCCGTCTTATGGCTGGCAATTCCTGCATTCCTGAGAGCCGCCATCAAAGCCACAACACAAGACATGCGGCCTGAGATGAGCTCGCTGACCACAGTGGGAACACAACAAACAGGTGTTGCTGGGCGTCCTCGTTCAGACCATAAACCACAGCCCAAAATGCGTTCCCGATACGAAATACATCTATCGCAAACCTACGACACGCCCTGTCATCCAGCCAAGACTATCTTCGGTGCGCGTTGTTGACGGGGTGTATTCCGCACTCACCCAGCCCTGATAGCCACTGGTGTCAATGGCGTGGAACAGAGCGTCAAAATCTATCGCCCCGGTCCCCGGCTCACAGCGACCTGGCGCGGCACCGATCTGAACATGCACCGCACGATTGCCAAATGCATCCCAAACCTGAGCCGCATCGCCATGGATCATCTGAGCATGATAGGCATCGTATTGCAGCCCGACATTGGGCCGGTCCACCGCATCCAGCACCTCGGCGGCAAGGTTGTAGTCATCCAGGAAATACCCTGGCTGGTCGCCTGAATTCAATGGCTCGATGGTGAATTGCTGGCCCGGTGCGTAGTCCGCAGCCCAGCGCAGGTTCTCGACAAAAGTCGCACGGGCTTCGTCCCCCTTGGCGTATCCTGCCATGACATGGATGAGGCCAACATCCAGCACATCACCGTAGCGTAACACCCGGCGAATATCGCGCTGGAACCGGTCGGTGCCGCCGGGACGGGCTGCATAACCTGGCTCTCCACCGGTATAATTCGGTGGCGGGGCATTGATCAGCAGCAGATCCAGCCCATTGGCCAGCAGCGCCCGCTGCGTTTCCTTGGCAGCAAACTCGTAGGGCGACAGGATCTCTACCGCCGTAAAGCCAGCGGCCGCCGCGGCCGTGAAACGCTCCAGATAGGGCAGCTCAGCAAAGAGCATAGTAATATTCGCCGCAAATCTTGGCATTCCATAGACCTCCTGTCTGTCATCGTCCTTGATCTATCGTTTTCGCCCCCCCCGCGCCAAGCAGAGAAAACAACGCATTCTTTCTAACCTATTCCCCGCCACGTAAGACGGGGACAAACTCTGGTTCTGCCCAACGGCAAGGGCGGGCAGAACGCGGATGAATTAGGGCAATTCGTCAGATGGGATCACCGGAAAGAACACCCCCGAAGACCACAACCCGAACCAGCCCTCGTGATGTACCCCCAACTCAACCAGCCGATAAAAGCTCTTGCGATCAATCAGCGCCTCCAGATCAGCGCGCACCAGAACATAAGGCGAGGGCTCGCCGGTTGTGGCGTCCCGCTCAACGCGAATCGGGTGCTCAGCGCCCGCAACCATTTGATCTCCCACATGAGTCGTAAAGCTGAGGACCTGTGCATCCCCTGCGCCTGTCGCCTCAAAATCCACCGCGACAAACGGCGCGTCGTCAACGATGATACCGACCTTCTCAACAGGGGTTACCAGAAAATATTTGCCCTCTTCGCGTTTCAGAATCGAAGAAAACAGCTTGACCAACTCAAAGCGCCCGATCGGTGTCCCGAGGTAAAACCAGGTGCCATCACGCGCGATCCGCATGTCCAGGTCGCCACAAAAGGGCGGGTTCCACAGGTGCACCGGCGGCAATCCGCCTTTGCTGCCCGCCTTTCCTGCAGCCTTGCCTGCCGCCTTGATCGAGGCCGCCAGCCCATCTGCCGATGGTGTCACAGTTTTTTGTCCACTCATTGCTTTTGCCATTTCCCTGAACCGCGATACAGTACCACCATATATCCGCCGTGAAAGGAATGTCATGTCCGAACCCGACGATCTGCTGGCCGCCATCGAAGCTCTGGAAGCAAAGCTGCAACTGGCACGGGATTCGATCACCCGCCGTTTTATCGGACAGGAGAGGGTCGTTGACCTGACACTGGCCACATTGCTCTGCGGCGGCCATGGGTTGCTGGTGGGCCTGCCCGGCCTTGGCAAAACCCGGCTGGTCGAAACCCTCTCAACCGTGATGGGACTGGACGGCAAGCGGGTGCAGTTCACCCCCGACCTGATGCCCGCCGATATCCTTGGCTCCGAGGTGCTGGACACCGCAGCCGATGGCAGCCGCGCCTTTCGCTTTTTGCCCGGCCCGGTGTTTTGCCAGCTGCTGATGGCGGATGAGATCAACCGCGCCAGCCCGCGCACCCAATCGGCGCTGCTGCAGGCGATGCAGGAACGTCAGGTCACCGTCGCAGGCCAGGACCGGCCCCTGGGCCTGCCCTTCCATGTGCTGGCAACGCAGAACCCAATCGAGCAGGAAGGCACCTATCCGCTGCCCGAAGCACAACTGGATCGTTTCCTGTTTCAGATCGACGTGCCCTACCCAACCCGCGATACAGAACGCGACATCCTGCTCAGCACCACGGGTCTTGAGGAAGGCACGGCGCATCAGGTCTTTACCGCCGATGAGCTCCTCGCCGCCCAGAGCCTGCTGCGGCGCATGCCGGTTGGCGAATCCGTGGTGGAGATGATCCTCGATCTGGTGCGCGCCTTTCGCCCGGAAGAGCCCGGTGTCTCGGAACAGGTGGCGCAGACCGTGGCCTGGGGGCCGGGACCACGTGCCGCGCAGGCCCTGATGCTGGCGGTCCGCGCCCGCGCCCTTCTGCAAAGCCGCCTCGCGCCCAATGCCGAAGACGTGCTGGATATGGCACTGCCAGTGCTCAGCCACCGCATGCAGCTCAGCTTTGCGGCGCGGGCCCGCGGTGACAGCCTCAGTGATTTGATCAGCCGCACGGCCGCAGGTTTGGCCCAAAACGGCATCGCCGCATGAGCCAGACCGCCGCCACAGGGACCGGCGCGACAGGGACCGCTGCCAAGCTGCGCCAGGAGGCCGAAAGCGCGGCCAGTGCCCTGCCGCCGCTTTTGGTGCAGGCGCAACAGCTGGCCGGATCGGTGCTCAGCGGCGAACACGGACGGCGCCGCGCCGGTATGGGCGATGACTTTTGGCAGTACCGCCCGCTGCAACAGGGTGACAGCCGGCGCATGGTAGACCATCGCCGCTCTGCCCGTGGTGATGTGCAATTCGTGCGCGAACGTGAGCTGCAGATTGCCCAGACAGTGCATCTCTGGGTCGATCAAGGCGCGTCGATGCGCTTTGCCTCAACGCCCGACCTGGAAAAAAAGATCGACCGGGCGCGGCTGATCGGTCTGGCCCTGTCTATCCTGATGCTGCGGGGCGGCGAGCGTGTTGGCCTTACGGGTGGCAGCCTGCCCCCGCGCCGCGGCAATCTGCAGGTACTGCGTCTGGCCGCCGCGCTAAGCGAGGATCAAACACAGGACTACGCGCCGCCCGAAGACCGCGCCATGGCGCCCCATGCCCGCGCGCTGTTCATCTCGGACTTTCTGGGGCCGTTTGAGCCGCTGGAGCGCGCCTTGTCCAAGGCGGCGGATCGGGGTGTGCGCGGCGTGCTGTTGCAGGTTCTCGACCCGGCAGAAGAGCGTTTCCCCTTTGACGGCCGCACCCGGTTTGAAAGTGTCACAGGCGGGCTCAGCCATGAGACCCTCAAGGCCGCCGCGCTGCGCGCGCCCTATCTGGAACGGCTGAGCGAACGGCGCGACGCGCTGGAGCGCCTGTGCCGCGCCGCCGGCTGGCGCATCGGTCAGCATCACAGCGATGACAGCGCATTGTCAGCCCTGATGTGGCTCTATCACGCGATGGATCGGGGCCGTTCATGACACTGATTGCTGGCATCGGCTTTACCACGCCCTGGCTGTTGCTGGCCCTGCTGGCCCTGCCCATCCTGTGGATCCTGCTGCGGGCGGTGCCGCCTGCGCCAAAGCGCCAGATCTTTCCTGCCGTCACGCTACTTTTGGGCCTGTCAGATCAGGACAGCCAGTCCGACCGCACCCCCTGGTGGCTGTTGCTGCTGCGCCTTTTGGCGGTGGCTGCGGCCATCATCGGCTTTGCCGGCCCTGTGCTGAACCCGGCCCGCGACAGTCAGGGGTCAGGTCCACTTGTGCTGGTGCTGGATGCCACATGGGCCGGGGCGCCAAACTGGCAAGAGACTCAGGTCCAGATCACCACCCGACTGGAAGAAGCAGGGCGCGCCAATCGCCCCGTGGCGCTGCTGCGCCTGACCGCACCAAAGGCGCTGCAATTTCAGGCCGCCTCAACCTGGCTGCAACAATTGCCCGGAATTGTGCCTCTGCCCTGGCAGCCGGGCCCCGACCAGATCACCGCAGCACTGGAGCATCTGACAGCCGGTGACACCGATTTTGACAGCCTCTGGTACAGCGATGGTCTGGCCTACGACGGACAACAGGATCTCACCACAGCTCTGACTGCACGCGGTGAGGTGACTGTGGTCTCCTCAGGCCTGCCGGTGTTTGGCCTCCTGCCTGCCAGCGTCAGCGACGGCGCGCTAGAGCTCACGGTGCTGCGCAGCCACACCTCGGATCAAAGCGCCTCTGGCCAAAACCAGGCCCCGCAAGAGCTGCTGCTGCAGGCGCGGGGCCGCGATCCCGGTGGCACCCAGCGCAGCCTGACGCAGGCCACAGTCGTGTTTGAACCTGATGCGCTGAGCAGCAGCGTAAAACTGGCGCTGCCCGCCGAGCTGCGCGCCCGCATAGAGCGGTTTGAGCTGACAGGTCAGCGCTCTGCCGGGGCGGTGGCGCTGAGCGACGACAGCCTGCGCCGCCGTGAGGTGGCGCTGATCGCCTCGGGTGCCGAGGACGAAGGTCTGGCTCTGCTGTCGCCGCTGCACTACCTGCGGCAGGCTCTCAAACCCAGCGCCGATCTGCTGGAAGGCGCGCTGATCGACCTCCTCCCCGCCAACCCCGATGTTATCGTGCT
Source organism: Phaeobacter sp. SH40 (assembly GCA_965641885.1). Lineage (GTDB taxonomy): Bacteria > Pseudomonadota > Alphaproteobacteria > Rhodobacterales > Rhodobacteraceae > Pseudophaeobacter. The sequence continues at coordinate 4,161,544 of OZ282574.1, forward strand.
GGCCGATGTGGCCCGACTGTCGCCCGAGGTTGAGGAGCGCCTGAGCGCCTGGGTCAACGATGGCGGTCTATTACTGCGCTTTGCCGGGCCACGTCTGGCCGCCAGCGACACTGCCCGCAGCACAGAGGACGCGCTGATGCCAGTGCGCTTGCGCATTGGCGGTCGCAGCATCGGTGGCGCCATGAGCTGGGGCGCGCCAAAGACCCTGGCGCCGTTTCCCGAGACCTCTCCCTTTTATGGCCTGACCATCCCGCAGGAGGTCTCGGTCTCGTCGCAGGTGGTGGCGCAGCCGGATCCCAGCCTTGCCACCCGCGTGATTGCAGCGCTTGAGGACGGCACACCGCTGGTCACCCGCAAGGCGCTGGGACAGGGGCAGGTGGTGCTGTTTCATGTCACCGCCAATGCGGAATGGAGCAGCCTGCCGCTTTCGGGGCTTTTTATCCGCATGCTGGAACGACTGACGGTCTCCTCTGCGGCCAAAACCCCCGAAGCCCAGAGCCTTGAGGGCACCACCTGGCAGCCCGTGACAGTGTTGGATGGTTTTGGCCGCAGTGCAGAGGCGACAACCCTGCCCGGCGTTTCCGGCCCTGATCTGATAGAGGCTGCGGCGGGCCCGGCGCTGCGCCCCGGCCTGTACCAAAGCGATGGGCGCAGTCTGGCGCGCAACACGCTGCGCCCCGGCGACAGCCTGACCCCGGCCAGCTGGAGCTCTGCAGTCTCGGAGGCGCGCTACGACACCGGAGAAGAACGTGCCCTCGCAGGACTCTTGTTGGCACTCTCGCTGGCGCTGCTGGCCCTGGATGTCCTGGCGACGCTTTTTGTCAGCGGCCTGCTGCGGCGCCCGAAAAGTGTTGCGCTGAGTGCTGCGCTGGGACTTGGTCTTGCGCTGACTGCCCTGATAGCCCTGGGGAGTGCCCCGCTGCAGGCACAGACACAGAGCCAGGCACCAGCTATTGAGAGTTCTGAAACATCCAGCCCGCCAGAACATGCGGATCGCGCAGCTGACCTCACTCTGGCCCATGTGGTGACTGGGGATGCAAAAATAGACCGTGTTGCTTTGGCGGGTCTTCAGGGCCTGTCTGATACTCTGTATTTCCGCACCTCGGTTGAGCCCGCAAACCCAGTTGGCCTGGATCTTGAGCAAGACGATCTGGCGCTCTATCCGCTGCTGTATTGGCCGATTACGGCACAACAGCCGCTGCCTTCGCCTGCCGCCTATGCCCGGCTCAACAGCTATCTGCGATCCGGCGGCATGATCCTGTTTGACACCCGCGATGCCGGATATGCCGCCAGTGGCGCCGCAAGCCCCGCCGCCCACAGATTGCAACAGCTGGCTGTACCACTGGATATTCCGCCACTGGAACCGGTGCCGGGCGACCATGTGCTGACCCGGGCCTTTTACCTGCTGCAGGATTTTCCCGGTCGCCATGCGCGCGGCGCACTCTGGGTCGAAGCGGCTCCACCCGACGCCGAGCAAATCGAAGGCATCCCCTTTCGCGATCTCAACGATGGGGTGACCCCGGTGGTGATTGGCGGCAATGACTGGGCCTCGGCCTGGGCAGTTGATGCCAATGGCAGACCGCTGCTGCCTGTCGGGCGCGGCTTCGCCGGTGAACGCCAGCGCGAGCTGGCCTTTCGCTTTGGTGTCAATCTGGTGATGCATGTGCTCACCGGCAACTACAAATCTGATCAGGTCCATGTGCCGGCCCTGCTGGAACGGCTGGGACAATAGGGGCAGATTTGATGACACAGACGTTTCTCTTTGACCCGCTGCTGCCCTGGCCTGTGCTCTGGGGCCTTGTCGCGCTGACCCTGGCAAGCATCGCCCTCGCCGCCTGGCGCCGCCTCCCCGGCTGGGTGCTGCGCGGGCTTGCAGCGCTCTGCCTGCTGGGCGCTCTGACGGGGCCGCTGTCCCAGACCGAGAACCGGGCCGCCCTTAGCGACATCGTGCTGGTTGCGGTGGATGACACCGCCAGCCAGCATCTGTCAGATCGCCAAAGCCAGGTCGCAGCCGCGCGCGCAAAGCTGGAGCAACAGCTGGCAGATCGCCCCAATACCGAGACCCGCTGGATCACGCTAAAAGACGGCACCGGCGATACCGGCACCGCCCTGATCGAGGCGATCTCAAACGCGCTGGCGGATGAGCCCCAGGGGCGGGTTGCCGGCATTATCGCCCTGTCGGATGGCCAGGTACATGACGCCGATTATGCGCTCAGCCTGCCGGCCCCCATGCATCTGCTGCAGACCGGCAAGGACAGCGACTGGGACCGTCGTCTGATTGTCCGCAACGCGCCGGCCTTTGCCATTATTGGCGAAGCTGTCACCCTGACCCTGCGCATAGAAGACCAGGGCGCTGCCCCTGCTGATCTGCGATCCGCGCCCCTTGAGATATCCGTGGATGGCGGTGCGCCACAGCGGTTTAATCTGCCTCTGGGGGTGGATTTCAACCTGCCCCTCACCCTGCCCCACGGCGGCCGTAACGTGATCCGCTTTTCCACCCCCGAGGTGCCGTCAGAGCTGACAGATCGCAACAACGCCGCCCTGGTGCAGATCAATGGCGTACGCGACCGGCTGCGGGTGCTGCTGGTCTCTGGTGAGCCACATCCCGGCGGGCGCACCTGGCGCAACCTGCTGAAATCAGACAGCTCGGTTGATCTGGTGCATTTCACCATCCTGCGCCCCCCCGAAAAACAAGACGGGGTGCCGGTGGACGAGCTGTCGCTGATCGCCTTTCCCACCCGTGAGCTGTTTTTGGAAAAGATCGACGACTTTGATCTGATCATCTTTGACCGCTACAAACGCCGCGGCATCCTGCCTGCCATCTATCTCGACAATGTCGCCAACTATGTGGAAAAGGGCGGCGCTGTTCTGGTGGCGGCGGGTCCGGATTTTGCCAGCGCCGACTCGATCTATCGCTCGCCGCTGGCGCGCGTGCTGCCCGCAGCACCAACCGCCCGCGTACTAGAGCAGGCCTTTCGCCCAAAAGTCACCGCACTGGGCCACCGCCATCCGGTCACTGCAGGGCTGGAGCAGGATCAAACTGACACCCCCGCCTGGGGCAGCTGGCTGCGCCAGATCGAGGTCTCAGCCCCCAAGGGTCATGTGGTGATGCAGGGCGTCACTGAGCGGCCTTTGCTGGTGCTGAACCGGGTTGCCGAGGGACGGGTGGCGCTGCTGGCTTCGGATCACGCCTGGCTCTGGAGCCGCGGCTATCAGGGCGGTGGGCCGCAACTGGAGCTGCTGCGCCGTCTGGCGCACTGGATGATGAAAGAGCCGGAACTGGAAGAGGAAATGCTCTGGGCCGAGGCCACTGGCCAAAGCATGCAGATCTTTCGCCGCCGCATGGAGGGCGCGGCGGGCCCGCTGATTATCACAGCGCCCGATGGACAAGAGACCACGCAAGTAATGCAGGAAACCGCACCCGGCCTTTGGGAGGCGACGCATATTGGTGCTGGTCCCGGTTTGTACCGGCTGCGCGAGGGCGAGGTGACTGCTGTCATCGGGTTGGGGCCTGCCGCGCCGCGCGAGTTTCAGCAAACCATCGCCACCGGTGCTTTTCTGGCGCCTGTGCTGCAGCCCCAGCGCGGCGGCACATTGCGCATTGAGGATGGCTTGCCGCGCCTGCGGGAGGTAAAGCCGGGACGCCCTGCTGCCGGACGCGACTGGATCGGCCTGACACCGCGCGGCGCCTATGAGACAGTGTCGGTGTCGCAAATCCAGTTGCTGCCAGTCTGGCTGAGCCTGTTGCTGGTGGCAGGGTTCATCATCGCAGGATGGCTGCGTGAAGGACGGCGATAGGCTGCCCCCTCAGGCCGGCGGTAAATAGACCAGCGGGCAGAGCCGGCCAGTCAGTAACCGGCCAGTCAGTGACGCCGACTACAGGCCAGGCGTATCAATCTGCACCGAGACAGTGGCGCTTTGGCCGGCACCATCAACCACCACCAGCCGCGAGTAGCCCTGCCCCGGGTATGGCACTTCAAACTCGCGCTGGCGGTGCCCCTTGGTCAGGACCCTGCCATCTGCCAGCAGAGCAAAAGGCGCGGTGCCGCCGCGCAGTTTCACCACCAGAGGTTCTCCGCGCAGCGACAGCCCTGCACCATCCGGTGGAAACAACAGTTGCGGCGCCAGCGCCTCATCCGAGAACACGGCATCACGTGGGCGAAACCGACGCAACGGCAGCGGCAGCTCAGCTGCGGTGACGATCAGCGTCGCCGGGGGTGGGGGTGGGAAGGCTGCCAGATCTGGCTTCAGGCGGCCAAAGGCCTCAAACAGCACCGGCGCCGCGAGATCACCGCCAAAGGCCCCCGGCACCGGCGTGCCATCTGCCCGCCCCATCCAGACGCCGATCACGTGCTGGCCATCCCAGCCAATGGCCCAGGCATCACGGTGCCCATAAGAGGTACCGGTCTTATAGGCGAGCCTCCCGGCGCGCGCGCCCGGGGGGGGCGCCACGCCGCGCAGAATGTCGCCCAACTGCCAGGCGGCGACCGGCGAAAGGATCCGCGGCAGGGCTTCAAAGGGCGCGCTTTGTTCGCGGCGCAGGCGTGGTCCCTGACCGCCCGCTGCAATCCCTGTGTAGATTTGCACCAGATCCTGCAGCGAGGTGCCGATGCCGCCAAGGCTGATCGCAAGGCCGGGTTTGCCGCCCGGCAGTGCAGGTTTAGCGCCGCCCCGGCGCAGGCTGGCCAGCAGTTGCGCCGGGGTGATCTCGCGCATCAGACGCACCACAGGAATATTCAGCGACATCTGCAGCGCCTCACGCACCCGGATATCGCCGCGAAATTGCCCGTCAAAATTCTGCGGCGCATAGCCGTCAAACGCAACCGGGCCATCGTGGATCAGGCTTTCGGGATGTACCAGCCCCGCCTCAAAGCTGAGGCCATAGACCAGCGGTTTCAGGGTTGAGCCCGGCGAGCGCCGCGCCTGGGTCATGTCGACAAACCCCTGCCGCGTGCTGTCTGCAAAGGCGGGTGAGCCCACCGACGCAAGGATCTCTCCGGTTTGATGATCCACCGCCAAAAGCGCCGCCGACATTCGCGGCCCGGCCCGGCGCGCCGCCTGCGCCAGCAAGCGCTGCATCTTTGCCTGCACCTGTGCGTCCAGCGTCAGGGACAGGCGCGAGGCTGCCGGGCGGCTGGCAACAACCCGGTCCGACAGATGTGGCGCCAGCCGTGGAAAGGAGCGCATACGGCGCGGCAGCGGCGCCTGTGAGGCCACGTCCACCTCAGTCGCGCTCAGCAATCCGGCCGCTGCCAGCCGTGCCAGAACCCGGTCGCGGGCCATGGCTGCAGCCGACAGTGCCCGGTCCGGGCGACGGCGTTCGGGAGATTGCGGCAGCGCAATCAGCAGCGCCGCCTGTGACGGGGTCAGACGGTTGGGGGCCTTGCCGAACCAGGCATAGCTTGCCGTGCGCAGCCCCTCGATATTGCCGCCATAGGGCGCGTGAGTCAGGTAGAGCGCGAGGATCTGCTGCTTTGAAAGCCTGCGCTCCAGCGCCAGCGCCAGCCGGATCTGGCGCAGCTTACCGGCCCAGCGCCCGGTGGAGCCATCCTCAAGCAGCCGCGCCAGTTGCATCGTCAGGGTCGAGCCACCAGAGACCGCGCGCCCGTTCCATAGGGCCTGCCCAACAGCGCGCAGCATCGCAATCGGGTCAACCCCCGCATGGGAATAGAACCGCTTGTCCTCATAGGCCGTAAGCATCGCCAAAAAGCGCGCATCCACCTGTTCCAACTGCGGCGCCATGCGCCAGATGCCGTTCCCCACCGGATAGACCCGTAACAAGGCCCCATTGCGGTCCAGAACCTCGGTCGAGGTCTCCGCCAGCGTCACCGGCAAAACCGTGCCGGCGACCCATGTGTCAAATCCTTTCACCCCGGCGGCCATCACACCCGCCGCAGCCAGGATCAGGCCGAGACCCCAAAGGCGCCTGTTGCGGCGCACAGATCTGGGGCGAACTGGCGGGCGCGGCGATGCTGGTTTCTCAGCTATCACCGGACCTCAACCCGCCCGGCGGCGGTATGGGCGCGGTAGGCGGGACGGTACATGTCCTCGACCTGAGCGGCGGGATGATGGAACATACCCGGTGTCACCGCACGGCTGATATAGGCCAAAATCACGGGTTTGGAGGTCTTCAGATCCACCGCTGCCAAAAACCTATCACTGCGGAACTCAGCATGCTCGGCCTCGGTGGGTTTCAGCCAGTCGAGATCGCGCAGATCACCCGCGCGCAGCAGGTTGGGGTTGTCGATCTCGATACCGGCCGGCAGAGGGTCATTGACCATCAGCCGCGCACCGGTTTTTTCATACGGCGTGATGCGCAAAACGGTGACAAAGCGGTCGCCCACAGCAAAACTGTCCCCCGCCAGCGGCTGCCCCTCAAGACTGTAGTGGCTGCGCTCTATCGTATAGCCGTAGCCGCCAGCGACAGGGGAGACCTCGGGCACGCCCAGCGTGGTCAGAGTCAAATCCGTGGCGGCGCCTGTGGCACTGGAGATCGCCATATCAATGGAGACCTGCCCCCCCTCGATCCTGACAAAGGGTGCCGTTGTGGGCTGACCATTGACCAGTAGCCCCGAGGCCTCTGGATTTTTGATCAGGGCATGGGCCGCCAGCAAGGTCCAGGCGGATTCTTGCGTCGACATCTGAGCTGTGCTGGAACTCACACGATGGGTCAGGGTCTCAGGGTTGATCGCCTCTGATCCTGCCTCGACCAGTAGCGCCAGCACGCCTGCGGCATCGCGGCGATGGGTGCCATAATCCGCCCGCCAGAGGGGGCGCTCATCTGCCTCATGTTGCAACAGCTCTGCGGCGCGGGCAAACATCCGGTCGGCGCGGCGCTGGTCACCATAGGCCGCAAGGGCCGCCCCCAGCTGTGCTGCCGCCAGGGGGGTCGCAAAGGCCTTGGTTTTCACATCCGCATAGTAGCGCAGATCGCCCATTGCCGCCGCACCTTCGCGCGCCAGCACCAGTAGCGCATAGGCCACGTCCTCGCCACCGTGATCAAAATCAGAGGCATAGTTCAGGCGATTGCGCAGGTTGTCCATGGCGCGCACAAAGGCGCCTTCGGGCACCGCGTGGCCCTGCGCCCGGGCCCGCGACAGGAAGTCAGAGGCATAGGCATCCAGCCAGAAATCGCCGCTTTCGGCCCGCCAGAGGCCAAAGGCCCCGCTGCTGGCCTGTCGCGTCAGCACCCGCTGGATGGCCGATTGGATCCGGGCATCGACCTGCGGCCCCTTACCCAACCCCAATGATTTCGCAACCGAGGACAGATAGAGCAGCGGCAGCGCCTTTGAGGTCACCTGTTCAGTGCAGCCATAGGGGTATTGATCAAGGCTTTGCAACAGGCCCGGCACGTCGAATTTGGCCAGCGGCCCGGCCGACAGAACCGCGCGGGTGGTGCCCGGTTTGAGACCGGCAAAGACATCATTGGTGAGCTGAAAACTGCCGTCCTGCTGCAGGCTAAAGCGCCGGGTGGTGGCCACCACCGGATCATTGGCCCGCACCGGCAGACGCAGGTTTTGGCTCAGCATTTGACCGTCGGGCGTGGTCAGCGACAGTACCACTTCTGGGTCGCCAACACCCAAAGCCGTCACCGGCAAATCCAGCACCGCCTTGCCCTGATCACCCAGCACCACCGAGGCAGGCAGGTTGCCCAGCGCGATCCCCTCGCCCAGAACCTGCGCCGACAGCGCCATCTCGCCAGCAGGGCCATCCGCATGGACGATTTCGATGCGCATACGGCTTTGGTCGCCCGGTGCAAGGAAACGTGGCAGGGAGGCCGTCACCACCACCGGGTCACGCACCAGCATATCGGCCTCGGCCTGACCTACCGCTTGTTTTGACCAGGCCACAGCCATCAGGCGCACCGTGCCATTAAAGGCAGGCAGGTCCAGCGGCAGATCCACCGCGCCACTTGCATCCACCTGAAGTGGTCCGGAAAAGAACGCCACCAGATCTTGCGTCGGCGGCGGTGATTGCATCTGCATGCCGCGATCCGCATCACCACCAGAGCGGATCTGCCCCAGCGCGCCATTGCCCGGATCAATCAAGCGACCATAAAGGTCACGCAATTCCATGCCAAGACGGCGCTGACCGTGGTAATAGGCACCTGGGTCGGGGCTTTTGAAACCGGTGAGATTAAGAATACCAAGGTCCACGGCCGCAACAGTCAGCCAGATCTCGGCGCCGGGTTGGGCCCCACTGACTGCGATACGCGCCACCTCGGTGCTGCGCGGGCGCGCCACCTCGGGCACCTCAATACTGACCTGCAGGTCCTGACCGGGCTGTGCTACTTTGGCATGCACCAGGCCCAGTGCCCGCGTCGGGGTGCGCCTGTCCTTACCGGTCAGTGGCTGCAGCATCATCGCGGTGACATAGGCGCCACTGCCCCAGTCTTTGGTGACAGAGAGCGGGATCACAACCTCGCCCGCCTCGACATCCCCCGCCTCGACCGCAACAGCGTGACGGGAGATGACCCGGTTGGAGAGCACCGAAATCAAAGCGGTGCCTGGGTTTTTTGGCGCCAGTCGCAGCCGGGCCGTGTCGCCGGGCTGATAGCTGTCTGCGTCCAGCGACAGCTCCAGCCGGTCCGGGGTGGCCGAGCCATCAGCAGGCGCATACCAGCCGGCGTAAAAATCCAGCGCCGCCGCGACATAGTCGCCATCAAGCCGTTCCACCACCAGTTCGTACTGGCCCCAGTCGGTGGGTGTGGAGAGTACAAAAGGTGTGTCACCCAACATGGCCTCACCGGTGGCAATGCTTTTACGCCGGGTGCTCGGCTCCCAGTTCCAGTTGCCATAGAGCTGATACCAGTGGTAGCGGGTCTCGATCCGGTTCAGGCTCCACTTCACCCGCATGGGGCTTGGTGTCAGCTGCGGCGACAGCGCGATCAGCTCAAATCCGGCCTCGGTGCCCTCTGCCACCACCTCGTCAAACAGCGGCCGGATGCCTAGGATGGGCCCCGACGGGCTGACCGGCAGGCTGAGACTGCGTTCCACCGGGCGACCCGAACCATCGGTGAGCCGGGTGATGAGCGTGGCTTGCAGCGGCAGGCCTGCGGCCTCGATCTTGGGCAGTTCAACCCTGAGGCGGGCCAGGCCTTTGGCGTCGGTCTCATCGCCGCCGAAATAGCTGCTTTGACTGTCGCGTGGCGCATCATAACGGCCAAAACGGAAACCGGGCCATTTCTCCAGCGTGGTGACAGGCCGCAGACGCAGATCGCCATCAATGCCAAGCCCTGCACCGGGCGCGCCAAAGAGATAGCGCGCCGTGATTTCCAGCTGCGCCCACGCGCCGGGCCGCAGGGCGGCGGCATTGGCAACGCTTTGGTCAAAATCAATCCGCTCAGGCAGGAAGTCCTCAACCAGTATCTGGCGACTGGCCAGCGCAGGCGCTTTGACATCACTTTTGATATCGAGCCGCCAGGTGCCGCGTGGCGCCGACAGCCCCACGGGCAGAGCAAAGACATGGCCGCCCGCCTTGTCGCCGGAGGACAGATGGCGGCTGTATTCCACCCCGTCGGGGCGGGTCAGAATGGCGGTAAGGGGCAGGCCCTCGATTGCCTGGGCGGTGCCGTCGCGGGTCAGCGCCGTCACATGGATCACTTCGCCCGCCCGATAGGCACCGCGATCCGTGGCGAGGAATACATCCACGGGCCCCGGAGCCGGACGACCCTCGACGCCGCGATCCGACAGATCAAAGGCAGCATCCTTCAGCGACAAAAAGGCAAAGTCGTCCTCTCCAGCCTGGGCCAGCACCATGGCCGGGGCCGCGCCGCCGCGCCCGCGCGCGAGGCCCGGTGCAAAATGCGCATAGCCCGTGGCATCGCTGGTGGCTTTGCCCAGCACCGCATTGGCGTTGGAAATCAGCGTGACCTCGACACCCGGCTTTGGTTTGGCATTCGCCAGGCCCTGAACCTGCACATGCAACCCGTCGCTGCCGGACATAGTGCTGAGTCCCAGATCGGTCAGCACAAACCACTGGGTGGCGCCGGGGTCTTCATAGGGGTCAGCCCCCGCAATACGGGCCGAAAGCGCATATATACCAACGGGTTGGTCAGCAATCGCCTCGGCCAGCGGCAGCCGGGTGGTCATGTCGCGGTTCAGCTCGTTTTGCAGCACCGCGCTGCCGGTCCAGACCTCCTCGGCGATATCACTGGCAAAATGCTCATCCTGCCACTGCGACAGGGGGCGGCCAAAATAGCCGTCCTGAATGCTGCGCAGCAGGTTGCGGTCACTGACGCGCCGCAGGCGCAGGTCCACCTCGGAGAGGTTCACGGTCTCGATGGGCAGCGCCGCCTGATCCGTCTTGGCCAGCACAAAGGCGCGACCCGGAAAGCGGACAGCCGGGCTGCGATCTCCGATATAATGCGTCAGCTCAACATCCTTGATCAGCGCATCACCAGTGCCCGCAGGCAGGCCACGGCGCAGCACCAATGTGTAGCGCTGGCCATGCTCCAGACCCTCAAGGCACAGCTCCCGGCCCTCGGGCGTGGCGACAACTCCGGTGGCGGGCAGCTTGACGTAGTCCTCATAGGAGACACCGCTCAGCAACAAGGATTCAGAAAATTCCACACAGAGGCGCGGGGTGGCGCTGTCGCTTTGCACCCGACTATCCGTGACGCGGAAGCCATATTTTGCAATCGCTTCGTCCAGCAGCCGGGCGGTATCACGGCGCGGCGCGATTTCTTCGGCCAGACGCAGCACCGGCAGCATCTCGCGTCCTCGGCCCAGTTTTTCCAGCGCCAGAGCAGCAGCAACCAAACCATTCACCTGCCCCGCGCCCGAGGGCGCGCGCAAAAAGCTATTGAGCCCGGCGGCAAAAGCCCGCGTGCGAGACTGGCTTTTGCCACTGCTTTGCACGTTGCTATAGCGCAGTAAAACAGTGGAATATTCCGCCCAGAGGGCTGCCTCATCGCTGAGCGCCACCGCCTGGGAGAGCCAGCGCAACGCGCCCTTGTCATTGCCATTGCGGGCCTGGATTTGCCCTGCCGTGATCATGTCCTCCAGCGCCGCCCCCTCTGAGGGGAACCGCAACCCGATCTCTTCGGCCTCGCGAAAGGCCAGATTGAGGTCGGCCTGCTGCAGAAAGCTCAGCTGTTTGGCGCGGGCCTCGCCTTGCTGCAACAGGCGCTTGGGCTGGATCTGTTTCAGGGCGGAAATGGCGCCCACAAACGGTGACGCAGTCTGCATGTCTTGCTTTGGGAAACAAGCATTTGCACGGTTATTAAAGGAAAACCCAGCGCAGGATTTCTGCGCCGAGCAGGCCCGCTGGCAAGAGGCCAGATCGGTATCAAACAGCGCCTGCAAATCAGAGCCGTAATAGTCCGTATCAAGATAGGCCTGATAGCGCAGCGACGGGATCGCCGGCCCGGCTGTAACCGGGATCGCAAGGAAGGTCGCGAGCAGAGCCGCCAGCACGATGGGCAATGCAGTTGGCAGAGCCATAGCAGCCATCCTGGCCGCAAGATGGCGAAAACCGGGACTCATAAAAGTGAGACGGGAAAATAAGTACTCAAACATAGCGCCCTCCTAAATCCCCAACAGGCTGGCACGGGCTTAACGCCATAGCAAGAAGTTCACGCGTAGGTATGAGATCAGGATCTTTGTATTTTCACACAGCTTTTGGCCCCATTTCCGGGGAACAGGCTTGTTATTTTTTGATGGAGCCCGCAGGGATGAGCCTTGCTGACAGAGTCGCGGAAGAACGCCGAGCAAGATTGGCGGCAGAACGGCTGCTTGAGCTCAAGCAGGCCGAACTGACAGCCGCGAATCGCAAGCTGGGCCGTCATGCTCTGGCGCTGACAAAACAAATCGGCGTCACCCAGGCCGAAGTTGCAACCGCCCGGGAAGAAAATGCCAAGGTCAAATCAGATCTCAGCATGGCCAATGAAAAGATCGAAACAGCCGAGCGGCGGCTGTGGCATTCGATCCAGGCCTTTCAGGACGGCTTTGCCTTCTTCAGTGCAGACAGTCAGCTGATTGGGGCCAATACGGCCTATCTCAACATCTTTGATGGCCTCGAGGAGGTCACCCCTGGCATCTCTTATGTGCGTATCTTGCAAATTCTCACAGACGAAGGCCTGATCAATACCGGCGACATGAAGCCCGATATCTGGCGCGCGATGATGACCGAGCGCTGGTTGTCCCTGGCGCCTGAACCCGTGGTGGTGCAGCTGTGGGATGATCGCTATCTGCGTCTTATTGACCAACGTGGCCATGGCGGCGATGTGGTGAGCCTCGCGCTCGATATCACCTCGACCGTGCACTACGAAGAAGAGCTGCGCAGCGCGCGCGAACATGCCGAGGCCGCCAACCGCGCCAAATCTGCCTTTCTGGCCAATATGTCGCACGAAATCCGCACGCCTATGAACGGCGTTGTTGGCATGGCGGAACTGCTGAACGACACCACGCTGACAGAAGAGCAAAAACTCTACGCGACAACGATCAAAAACTCTGGTGAAGCGCTTTTGGTGATCATCAATGACGTGCTCGATTATTCCAAAATCGAAGCCGACAAACTTGTGCTGCACAAAGAAAACTTTGATCTGGAGCGCAGCATCCACGAGATTGTCATGTTGTTGCAGCCCACGGCGCGGGACAAGGGGCTCACCATGCTGGTGGACTATGACCTGTTCCTGCCAACGCGGTTTGTTGGCGATCCGGGCCGAATCCGGCAGGTGCTGACCAACCTGGCCGGCAATGCGGTGAAATTCACCAATGAAGGTCACGTGACCCTGCGGGTGACCGGCGTCTATGATACAGAAGACAACTCCTGCGCTGTCCATTGCATGATCGAAGACACCGGCATCGGCATTCCCGAAGAAAAAATCGACCACGTCTTTGGCGAATTCAACCAGGTCGAAAATGAGCGCAATCGCAAGTTCGAGGGCACCGGTCTGGGACTGGCGATCTCGCGCCGTCTGATTGATCTGATGGGCGGCGAGATCTGGGTCGAAAGCGAAGAAGGCAAGGGGTCCTGCTTTGGCTTCCGCATCCCGCTGCCCACCGCCGAGGGCCCCTATGCACCGACCCCCAAGCTGCCCAAAAGCCTGCGCCACATCCTTTTGGTCGATGATTCCACGCTCAACTGCGAGATCCTGCACCGTCAGTTGATGCTGTTGGGAGTAGAGGCAACCATTGCCGACAGCGTCTCGGACGCCATGCAGAAAATGCACCATGGCATCGACATGGTCATCAGCGATCACGCCCTGCCGGGGGGCGGTGGTCTGGAATTGACGCGCCAATTGCGCAAAAGTGACTGGAGCGACACCCCGATTGTGATGCTCTGCGCCAATCTGCACGATTTTGCCGCCAAGGATGTCACAGAGCTGCACCTCAATCTGTTGCCAAAGCCCACGCCGCGCGACGAGCTGTTTGCCAAGCTCGCAAGCCTCAGCTCTTCTCTGCCGTCTCAGGGGGGTGAGGCAGAGGCCGTGGAGCTGCATCCGGAAAGGGGTTCTGATGTGCTGCCAGATGTGCTTCGGGGCGCGGCTGCAGACCCTGACGGGCCTGAGGCGCAAACTCTGGAAGAGGCCTATGCCGCCGACAAAACTGATGCGGACACCCCGGTGGCGCAAACCGATGCGCGCAAAATGCGTGTTCTGGCGGCCGAAGACAACAAGACCAACCAGCTGGTCTTTAGCAAAATGGTCAAAGACCTTCAGATTGAGCTGCAATTTGCCAGCAATGGGCTGGAAGCGGTCGCTCTCTTCAGAGAGTTCCAGCCCGATCTGATTTTCATGGATATTTCCATGCCGGAAATGGACGGGAAAGAAGCAACCGGCGAGATCCGCAAGATCGAGGACCAAACCGGGGGGCATGTCCCCATTGTGGCCCTCACCGCCCATGCGATGGCAGGCGATTCCGACGGGATCCTGGCAGCCGGGCTCGACTATTATATGACCAAACCGCTGCGCAAAGCCCTTATCGTCGAGCGCATTGAGAAACATGCGCCCGAGGGTGTTCAGCCAATATCGGTAAACTCAGCAGCCTAGAACCACCGGAGGGCCTTCAGGCGCTCGGCTGGCGCAAAAAAACCGGCTTCATTGGCTCTGACAACTGCGGCTGAAAGACATAGCCGCCACTGTCAAAATCCTGCAACGCCGCAACATCCGTTATCCGGTGCTGAATGACATAGCGTGCCATAGCTCCGCGGGCGCGTTTGGCGTAAAAACTGACGATCTTTGGCGTGCCGTTTTTATCTTCCATAAAGACCGGCGTCACCACTTTGAGCTTTAGCGCTTTCAGGTCCACAGCGCCAAAATACTCCTGGCTGGCACAATTAACCAGCACCTCAGCCCCAACCGCTGCGGCCTGGGCATTCAGCGCGTCAGAAATCTGGCTGCCCCAGTATTCATAGAGGTTCTTGCCGCGTGGCGTTTTCAAGCGCGAGCCCATTTCCAGCCGGTAAGGCTGCAGCGCATCCAGCGGACGCAGCAGACCATAAAGCCCTGACAGAATACGAAAATGATCCTGCGCCCAGGCCATTTCCTCAGGCTCCAGCGAGGTGGCTTCAAGCCCCTGATAGGTATCACCAGCAAAGGCCAGCGCGGCGGGGCGCAGGTCTGCGCCTTTGGGATCATCGGCAAAATCACGAAAGCGCGTGTAGTTCAACTTGGCCAGATCCTCGCTGATATGCATCAGCTTCATCAGGTCCTGCACGCTGAGATCCCGCGCCACCTCGGCCAGACGAATGGCATCCTCCTGAAACGCAGGAGAGGTCATCTCCTGATCCCGCTCTGACCAGTCCAGCTTTTTCGCCGGGGATACCACTACCAGCATCGCGCGCTCCTTTTTGTTTCCGCTTTGTTTCCATAGACAGACTTACTCAGTCTGGCGCAAAACGTCCAGAAAAGCCGGCAAAAATCTCTCGACCCGGCGCTCGCCCAGCAGCAAGGTGATGCCAGTCTCGTTTTCAGGCCGCATCTGCGCCAGCTTGGCCAGCATCGGCGCCGGGCAACTCAGCGGTTTCAGAGTGCCGCAGGTGCCGCGCATCAGCAGTGTCTGGACCTCCATCAGCGCGTCATAGGTTGACCCCGCCCCGGCGCGCGTCGCCAGTTTGCGCCGGGCCGGATGCAGCTGTTCACTGGCCCCCGTGATCACGGCGAGGAACTCATCGCCATAGCGCTCCAGCTTTTTGGCCCCGACGCCGCCGATCCGTGCCATCTGATCCAGGGTTTCCGGCCTGCTCTCGGCCATCTCGATCAGGGTCTTGTCGTTGAACACCACATAGGCCGGCACTTTTTGCGCCTCGGCCAGGGCGCGGCGCTTTGCCTTCAGCGCCGACATCAAAGGCGCATCCTCTTCCGAGACCAGCATTTTCACCGCCGGGCGGCGTTCAGCCGATTTGATGGTGTCCTTACGCAGGGAAATCTGTGCCTCGCCTTTCAGCACTGGCAGGGCGGCCTCGGTCATGCGCAGCGCGCCGTGGCGTTCCGGGTCAGGGCGCACCAGATCATGCCCCATCATCTGACGGAAAACGGCCTGCCACTGGCGTTTGCTATATTCCTTGCCGCAGCCAAACACCGACAGATCATCATGGCCCTTTTCGCGCACCCGGTCGGTCTCATTACCATACAGGATATCGATCAGATGCCCGGCGCCATAGGTCTCGTTGGTGCGCAATATCGCCGACAGTGCCTTGCGGACCGCAACAGTGCCGTCAAAGACCTCAACCGGGCTGTCGCAGAGATCGCAATTGCCGCAAGGCTCGGACGCTTCTTCGAAATACTTCAGCAGGGTCTGGCGACGACAGCTCAGCGCCTCGGCCAGTCCCAGCAGTGCATTGAGACGGCCATGATCGGCGGCGCGGCGCTCTGGTGGCGCCAGCCCCTCGTCGATCTGGCTGCGTCGCAACCTGATGTCATCTGAACCAAACAGCGTCAGGGTTTCAGCTGGTGCGCCATCACGGCCGGCGCGGCCAATTTCCTGGTAGTAGGATTCAATGCTTTTGGGCAGATCCGCATGGGCTACCCAGCGGATATCCGGCTTGTCGATCCCCATGCCAAAGGCCACGGTAGCCACCACGATCAGGCCATCCTCGCGGGCAAAGCGTGTCTCCACATCGCGGCGCTCCCCCGCCTCCATGCCACCATGATAGTGGCAGGCCGCGTGCCCGGCATCGCGCAGCGCACGGGCCAGGTCTTCGGTCTTGGCGCGGGTGCCGCAATAGACGATGCCCGACTGGGTTTTGCGCGCAGCGGCAAAGTCGAGGATCTGACGCCGCGGCCCGTCTTTGGCGCCAAAGGCCAGATGAATATTTGGCCGGTCAAAGCCGCGCAAAAAGGTCCGGGGCGCCTGGCCGTCAAACAGCTTGCGCACGATCTCGTCGCGGGTTTCAGAATCGGCGGTGGCGGTAAAGGCCGCAAGCGGCACATCCAGGGCCTGACGCAGCTCGCCGATGCGCAGATAGTCGGGGCGAAAATCATGGCCCCATTGGCTGACACAATGGGCCTCGTCCACCGCGATGAGGCTGACATTGATACGCTGCAGCATGCTGAGCGTCGCGCCCGAGGCCAGCCGTTCCGGCGCCATATAGAGCAGCTTCAGCTCACCCGCCTCGATGGCCTGCCAGACGGCTTCGGTCTCCTCTTCGGTATTGCCCGAGGTCAGCGCGCCGGCATTGACACCCACCGCCTGCAGCGCGCGCACCTGATCGCGCATCAGGGCGATCAGCGGCGAGATCACCACCGTAATCCCGGCGCGCAGCAGGGCCGGCAGCTGAAAGCACAGCGATTTGCCGCCCCCCGTGGGCATGATGGCCAGCACGTTTTCGCCGTGCGTTACCGCGTCGACGATCTCTTCCTGACCGGGGCGAAAGGCGTCAAAACCGAAAATCTCGCGCAAAAGCGGCGAAGAGCCAGAGAGCGCTGATGTCTCGGTCCCGGGAAACGCTGGCGCGGCTGTCATGGAGTGGGACCTCTTGGGGTTTGGGCTGCTCTGATTTAGGCAGCACAATCCCACAGGTCGAATCGGGCAGCAAGGGCAGGCGGCAAAGCTTTGTGCCCTGCCGCATAACTTTTACGCGCCGCAGCCCTGTTACGCCCTGCCCCCGTGAGAGCTGCAAACAGCACGGATGCAACAGACTGGCCCATCAAGGCCGACTGCTGCAGGACCTACAGGCTGCTGAACTGGCAGCGGGCCGTGCGTTATTAGAACGACCCAATGTTGTTTTGAATGATAATGCGCAGTGCGTAGACCGCCAGCAAAACCACCAGAGGCGTAAGGTCTACGCCGCCAAGGTCGGGCATAAAGCGCCGCACCCGGCTGTAAAGCGGATCAAGAATGCGCTGCAGCATGTACCAGATCTGGCTCACCAGCTGTTGATTCAGGTTCAGCACCTGAAAGTTGATCAGCCAGCTCATGATCACATGGGCGATTATGAAGAACCAGACGACGTCCAGGATCAGCAGCAGGATTTCGAACAGAGAGTTCATAATTTACCTCTTTAGAATATCGACCTCACAGGTAAGCAGCACAGCGCCCATGTGCAAGGCTTCCGCGAGGTTGCAGTTGACCATTGGTTAAACGGTGGCATGAGGGGCACATTGCACAGGAGAGACCGCAGATGTTCCCGATTTTCCGCCTGATCAAAGACCTGCTAAAGGCGCGCCGCATGGCGCCGCTTGACCTCACGGATACCCATGTTTCCAGCCATATCTGCTGGCCCTGGGATCTGGACATCTGGATGGAGCTGAACAATGGCCGCGCCATGACGCTGTATGATCTGGGGCGCACCATGCTGGCGCAGCGGGTCGGGCTGATTGGCGCCCTGCGCAAGAACCGCTGGGGCATGACCGTGGCGGGCTCATCTGTGCGATTTCGACGCCGCATTCGCGGCTTTGAACGCTTTGAGATGCGCAGCCGCGCCGTGGCCTGGGATGACAAGTTCATCTATCTGGAACAGAGCATGTGGAAAAAGGACGGCGAATGCGCCAGCCACGTGATGCTGCGCACAGCGCTGACCGACAAAGAAGGCATCGTCTCTCCCCAACGGGTGCTTGCGGCGATGGGGCAATCAGGACTTGCACCGCATGAGATGCCCGCCTGGATCGATGCCTGGCGCGCGGCAGACGCGCAACGTCCCTGGCCGCCCATGCAAGATGCGCTTGCCTAGCAGGCCGCACCCCTGTCTTATCGCCGATAACAAACAAGCGGGGACGGGATGAGCAATATATCGATGCGCAAGCGCATTTGGGGCTGGTGGTTTTTTGACTGGGCCAGTCAGCCCTATCACACGCTGCTGGTCACCTTTGTCTTTGGCCCCTTCTTTGCGGCCGTGGCGGCGAATTTCTACCTCGACCAGGGTCTCGCGCCCGAAGCCGCCAAGGCCCAGGCGCAGACCGTCTGGTCGCTGGGCCTGACAATAACCGGCCTGCTGATTGGTTTTGGCGCGCCCTTTATTGGCGCGATGGCCGATATCTCGGGGCGCAAGCGGCCCTGGCTCTTGGGGTTTTCGCTGATGTATGTGGTCGGCGCCGCAGGCATCTGGTTCATGGATCCGGCAGGCGCCAACCTTTGGGCCATGCTTGCCTGTTTTGGTCTTGGCTTTATCGGTGCTGAATTTGCCCTGATCTTTGCCAACTCGCAGCTGCCCAGCCTTGGCGACAAAGACGATGTTGGCGCCATCTCTGGCTCTGGCTTTGCCTTTGGCTATCTGGGTGGCGTGCTGGCGCTGTTCATCATGCTTTTGCTCTTTGTCGAGCAGGGCAATGGCAAGACACTGATCGGGCTGGACCCGGTGCTGGGACTGGATGCTGAAACGCGTGAAGGCACCCGTGCGGTGGGGCCTTTTACTGCGCTGTGGTTCATCATTTTCATGGTGCCCTATTTCCTGTGGGTCAAAGACGACGCGGCCACTGGCAAACGTGGCTCGCTCGGTGATGCAGTGCGGCTGGTGGTAAAATCGGTCAAGGCGCTGCGGCATCGTCGCAGCCTGGCAAACTATCTCGGATCGTCCATGCTCTATCGGGATGCGCTCAATGGGCTGTATGGCTTTGGCGGAGTCTATGCCAGCCTGGTGTTGGGCTGGGAAATCACCCTCATCGGCATCTTCGGCATCATCTCGGCCTTTGCCGCAACCCTGTTCAGCTGGGTCGGGGGCATTGCGGACCACCGCTTTGGCCCCAAGCCCGTCATTGTGACCTCTATCTTGATGCTGACACTGGTTTGCATCACCGTGGTCAACATGTCGCGCGAGGCTCTTTTTGGGCTCGAACTCAGCGAGACCTCCAAATTGCCTGACGCAATTTTCTTTGGCTGCGGCATGTTGATTGGCGGTTTCGGCGGAATCTTGCAGGCCGCCAGCCGCAGCCTGATGGTGCGCCATACCAATCCTGCCAAGGCCACCGAGAGCTTTGGGCTCTATGGTTTGTCGGGGCGGGCCACCGCCTTTCTGGCCCCTGCCCTGATTGGGCTTGCCACAACCCTGACTGGTAGCGCACGATTGGGCATCACGCCCGTGATCTTTTTGTTTCTGCTCGGGTTGATATTTTTGCGCAGGGTCGAGGCAAAGGGAGACCAGGTTTGAGACTGCTTGTTACGGGTTTTTGTATCCTGTTTGGACTGGTTGCGGCCGCAGATGCCGCGACACCAGCGAAACAGCTGTTTGGTGCTAAGGCAACCGGGTCGCAACAGGCCCCGGCCTCGCATGGCTCTTACGCCAAGGGCTGCGTGGCCGGTGCCGTGCAGCTGCCGGAAACCGGTCCGACCTGGCAGGCCATGCGCCTGAGCCGTAACCGCAACTGGGGTCACCCCGAGACCATCAGTTTTATTGAGAAACTCAGCCGGTTTGCCGCCAAACAGCCCGGTTGGGACGGGCTTTATATCGGCGATATCAGTCAGCCACGTGGCGGTCCCATGACCTCAGGGCACCGCAGTCACCAGGTCGGGCTCGACATTGATATCTGGATGCGCCCCGCTGATAAGTTAAATTTCAGCCGCGCCCAGCGCGAGAAGATATCATCCATTTCCATGCGCCGCTCCAAAGGCGCCTATGTAAACGGCGACTGGACGCGGGCGCATCACGAGATCATCAAGGCTGCCGCCTCGGATAAACGGGTGGCGCGGATCTTTGTTTTTCCCGGCGCCAAGGTACAGATGTGCAAGACTGCCAAGGGCGACCGGCGCTGGCTGCGCAAAATTCGTCCCTGGTGGGGACATCACTATCATTTCCATGTGCGCCTCGCCTGCCCAAAGGGCGCCCGTGGCTGCGTCGATCAGGCAGCGCCGCCGCGCGGTGATGGCTGTGACGATGCGCAAAAATGGGTCAATGACATTCTGAAACCGCCGCCGCCACAGCCGGCTGACCCCAACGCGCCGAAACCCAAACCCAGACGGGATTACACGCTTGCGGATCTGCCGCAGCAATGCGCCGCCGTTCTGCAAGCAAATTGAGGCGCTCCTATCAGCCCTTCAACCGGTGGTCTCACCGCAAACTGTGGGGCAGTCTGGCCCTGGTTTTTGGCGTCATGCTGGCGGCCGCTGCCATTGCCGCAAACAGGCCGGAGAGTAGCCCGGATAGTAGCGGTGGCGCACGACAGGATAGGGCTCAACTCATTGGCTCTTATACTTGGCGGGCCAAGCCGGACTGGTTTGGCGGGTTTTCGGGGATCGAAGTCTCGGATGACGGCACAGCCATGACGGTTCTGAGTGACCGCGCCACCCTGGCGCGTGCCCGGATCCTACGCGAAGGAGGGGTGATTTCGGGGATAGAGCTGCAAAGCGCCCAGCGGCTGCGCTCTTCCAAGGGCAAGTATCTGATGGGCCGAATCATGGACAGCGAAGGGCTGGCGATGGCGCCAGATGGGTCGCTCTATATCTCGTTTGAGGGCGTGTCTCGCGTGGTGCATCATCGCCGGGACGACAGCCGCGCCCGTGTTCTGCCGCGCCCAAAGGGTTTCAGAAGCCTGCCCCTGAACAAGGCGCTGGAGGCGCTGGCCATTGACGCGCGCGGAAGGCTCTATACCCTGCCTGAAAATGCGCCCAATGCCAAAGGAGAGATCCCGGTCTGGCGGTGGGATGGCGCGCGCTGGAGCCAGCCGTTTTCGCTGCCGCGTCGGGGAGGCTTTCTGCCAGTAGGTGCCGATTTTGGCCCCGACGGCCGGTTTTATCTGCTGGAACGCAACTTTGTGTTTATCGGGTTTCGCAGCCGGTTGCGGCGCTGGGACATCACGGATCAGGGCGCGCAAAACGAGGTGACGCTTCTGGAGACGGGGACAGGACTGCATGACAATCTAGAGGGTGTCTCTGTGTGGCGCGATCACGCCGGGTATCTGCGCGCCACCATGATTTCGGATGACAATTTCAAGTCATTGCAGCGGACTGAACTGGTGGAATACACCCTCCCAGAGTGACTATAGGCGGCTCGAACTGGTCTCAGTTCCGCAGGCCAACTCTCGTAAAATGCCACAGAAAACCAAGCGCTCCCGCAGCTGCCAGGCCCATTGGCTGACGCCATTTGCCCCTGGCCTCTTTGGGCCTGGCGCCGCGCTATGCGCGGCGCGGTTGCGCCTAATTCATAGCTCACATCAAGATAGCTGCCAAAGCGTGCCACCTTATGTATTGGACAAGTGCCCAAAACAGTCACCGGCCTCCGGCTGGTGCTTAGCCCTCAGTGTCACGGCCCACGTTGTCCCTTTTCACCATCATCCCACGAGACGTTTTGCCGTCAGAACAAAAGGTCGTTCATCCGCGCTACCGCAGCGCACGTCAGTGCGGTGCCGGGCCCAACTGTTGAGGCACATTCTTTGAATGTGGTGAAACAGGCGGGAGCCCCCCCTCTTTTTCGTGACCCAGACGACAGTCGAAAGGGCAGTATATCTGCCAAAATATCTGCCAATAAACTTGCCAAAGCTTTGGAACGGGGCTAACAGAGCCAGTCTTTCGCACTTCAAGCGGAACAAGTCGCCGCGACCTTGTAAAAAACGGATCCTGAAATGAACAGATCACACCTACCTGGCATTCTTGCCATGGCCACCGTTGTAGTGGCCTCCAACATTCTGGTGCAATTCCTCTTTGGCCAATGGCTGACCTGGGGCGCCTTCACCTATCCAATCGCCTTTCTCATCACCGATGTGATGAACCGCGTCTACGGCGTAGGCCCTGCACGCCGCGTGGTGCTGGCTGGTTTTGTAACCGGCGTTGCCTGCTCTCTTATTGGCACGCAGATCATCGGCGAATATGGCCCGCTTGTAACCCTGCGCATAGCACTTGGATCAGGCCTGGCCTTCCTCACCGCGCAGCTGCTGGACGTGTCGATCTTTGCCGCGCTGCGCTCTGGCAAATGGTGGCGTGCGCCGCTGGCCTCGACCCTTATGGGTTCCTCAGTGGATACAGCTATCTTTTTCACCATCGCCTTTTCCGGCACGCTGAGCTGGATCGAACCTGCCAATGACATCTCCTGGGCGGCTGAGATGCTGCCGCTGCTGGGCGCGGGGCCAACAGCCCCGCTTTGGGTTTCACTGGCCGTGGCCGACTGGCTGGTCAAGCTCTCCCTTGCCCTGCTGGCGCTGGTGCCCTTCCGCATGATCGTGAGCCACCTCACGGCCAAGCCCGCCTAGACCATACGGCAATACAACAGTCCTGGCAAAAGGCCGCCGCGTGTTGCGTGCGGCCTTTTCCATTTGCGCCAAGCGCGCTAAATCCCCCAGCATGCTGCATATCAAAGACGAGATAACACTGCAGGACTGGGAGCTGAGCGAGAGCTTTATGCGCGCTTCGGGCCCCGGTGGGCAGAATGTAAACAAGGTGGCCACCGCAGTTGAATTGCGGTTTGAGGCTGCCCGCTCGCCTGCGCTCACCCCGGCGGTCAAAGCCCGGCTCAAACGGCTGGCCGGGCGGCGCTGGTCCAAAGAGGGCGCAATCTTGCTGCAGTGTGACGAAACCCGCTCACAACTGCGCAACCGCGAGCTGGTGCGCGAGCGCCTCGTCGCGCTGATCCGTCAGGCGCTGGTGGTGCCAAAACGTCGTATAGCGACCAAACCCACCCGTGGCTCGGTCAAGCGACGGCTCGAGAGCAAAAAGCAACGCAGCTCGGTCAAAGCGACGCGGGGGAAAATCGATCCAGACTGACGCTTGTGATTGCGCCCTCTCCCCGCCTTGGCCATGTTTGTCTCAATATGAATTTGAGGAGATGAATATGCGGCTTGCAGGAAAATGCGCCATCGTGACTGGCGGAGCTTCGGGGTTTGGCCTTGGCATTGTTGATAAATTTCTGGCCGAAGGTGCCCAGGTCATGATCGCCGACATCAATGGTGCGGGTGCCGCACAGCTAGCTGATGCCCGCGGCGATGCGGCCATTGCCCAGCAGGTAGACGTCGCGGATGCGGCTTCGGTCAATGCCATGGCAGAGGCCGCGATCAAGGCCTTTGGCCAGGTCGACATTCTGATCAACAATGCCGGCATCACCCATCTGCCCACCCCATTAGACGAGGTGAGCGAGGAAGATTTCGACCGGGTCTTTAACGTCAATATGAAGTCGGTCTACCTGACCGCGCGCGCTCTGGTGCCGCACATGAAGGAAAATGGCAGCGGCGCCATCCTCAACGTCGCCTCCACCGCTGGTGTGTCGCCACGCCCCAACCTCAACTGGTACAATGCCTCCAAGGGCTGGATGATCACCGCAACAAAAGCCATGGCGGTTGAGCTGGCCCCCAAGGGCATTCGCGTCAATGCGATCAACCCGGTGGCCGGAGAGACGCCGCTGCTGAAATCCTTTATGGGCGAGGACACCCCGGAGATGCGCGCCAAATTCATCTCAACCATCCCGATCGGGCGTTTTTCCACCCCCGAGGACATGGGCAATGCCGCCTGCTATCTCTGCTCGGACGAGGCCAGCATGGTCACCGGCGTTGCCATGGAAGTCGACGGTGGGCGCTGCATATGAAGACGGTAAATCTGGCCGACAAACTGGCCCTGTTTGACACACACTGGGATCCAAAAGTCGTGGCCGACTACAATGACAACGAGATCATGGTGGTCAAATTTCAGGGCGCCTTCCCGTTTCATCTGCATGAAGACACCGATGATTTCTTCCTGGTGCTTGCGGGCGAAATGGTGATGGATATCGAAGGAGAGGCCTCGCATACGGTGCGGACTGGCGAATTATTCGTGGTGCCAAAGGGCATCACCCACCGCCCCCGCGCAGACCACGAATGCAAGGTTTTGCTGATCGAACCCAAGGGAGAGCCCAATTCCGGTGATCCCGCAACAGCCGCCGCCAAGAACCGGGTTTAACCCGCAAACCTGCCGGGACTGATCTGTCATCATGACATCACGTCCCGGCAATTTGCGCCGGATCAAAGACCCCATCAGAATAACGCCTAAAAGGAAGAGGTGAAACTGCCTCCCCTGCGGCTTTGAAACAGGACATCTCGGGATGACCCCAACACCTATGAAACCTGGCCCCAAGAACCTTATCACTGATGTGCCCGGCCTGCTGGTTGGCAATGCTCAGGATGAGGCGCTGAAATCCGGCACCACGGTTCTGCTGAGCGCCGCGCCGCTGGTGGCCTCGGTGCATGTCATGGGCGGCGCACCCGGCACCCGTGAGACGGATCTTTTGGCGCCAGATAAATCCGTGGCCAAGATTGACGCGCTGGTGCTGTCCGGTGGGTCGGCCTTTGGGCTGGATGCCTGTTCCGGCGTGGTGGACGGTCTGCGCGCCCAGGGGCGCGGTTTCGCCCTGGGGCCTGCGATCATCCCGCTGGTGCCCGGCGCCATTCTTTTTGATTTGCTGAATGGTGGCGACAAGGGCTGGCAGGACAATCCCTACCGCGCTCTGGGCCGTGCTGCCTTTGAGACCGCCTCGGAAGAGTTCTCCATTGGCAGCCACGGCGCAGGCACCGGAGCGCTGACCGCGATGCTCAAGGGCGGGCTGGGGTCGGCCTCCTTTGTGCTGGACAGCGGCGTGACGGTTGGGGCGCTGGTTGCGGCAAATCCGATGGGCAGCGTCACCACCCCAGGGGATCGCCACTTCTGGGCGGCGCCATTTGAAGTTGACGGAGAGTTTGGCGGCGCAGGCCCCGACAGCGCTGCCGGGCTTGGACGCAGGCTCGACAGTCGCAAGATGCAGGCCATGCGCGATCTGGCCGCCACGAGCGCTTTGCCTGATGAACGCGGCAATACCACCATCGCCATTGTTGCCACCGATGCCGCCCTGACCAAGGCCGAATGCCAGCGCGTCGCCACCGCCGCCCATGACGGTATCGGGCGCGCCACGGTTCCGGCGCATGCCCCCGGCGACGGCGATCTGGTCTTTGCCGCCAGTACAGGCGCGCGACATCTGTCAAACATCGAAGCAGAACTCGGCCATATCGGCCATGCCGCAGCGCTTTGCCTCAGCCGCGCCATCGCACGGGCCATCTATAGCGCCACGCCCAAAGAAAATGACCTGCTGCCATGCTGGACGGGAAATCCGCATAGCAGCACCTGATCTGAAGCATAGATGCGGCAGATTCACCTGTTGACTATCCCGGTCGAGAGGCGCCGTATTCGCCCAGCCAACTCAAAACCGGAGCAAGCATATGAAACCCGTCCTGACAGTAGCCCTTCTCAGCCTTCTGGCTGCCCCCGCCTTTGCCGACGGCGACCCCGCCAAGGGCGAAAAGACATTCAAGAGATGCAAATCCTGCCACACCATTGTTTCTGACACGGGGGAAACCATCCTCAAGGGCGGCAAAACCGGCCCCAATCTTTGGGGCGTGGTTGGTCGCACCGCCGGCACCTATGAAGATTTCAAATATGGCAAAGATCTGGTTGCCGCCGGCGAAGGTGGTCTGGTCTGGGATCTGGAGAGCTTTACCGGCTTCACCACCGATCCCCGTGGCTTCCTTCAAGCACATCTGGACAACAAGAAGGCCAAATCCAAGATGACCTTCAAGCTGAAAAAAGGCGCTGAAGATCTCTATGCCTTCCTCTCTCTGCATGGCCCGGTTGCCGATGAGGCCGAAGCCACTGAGACCAGTGACGCAACCAGCGAAGAGGCCGTATCGGAGTAATTCTCGCGTCCAATATCGTCTGCTGCGCCTCTTTTGGCGCTGTTTCTGGCGATGTTCTGACAAGATCTGCCTGAATTCCGGGCAAAGAAGGCCGTGCCACAGGGGGCGCGGCCTTTCGCGTAGTTGCTTTGCGACGCGCCCCGCGATAGCCAGTGCAGGCTGCGCTTTGACGAAAGATTTATCATGGACCCGGAATGCCCCATATGATCCCGGCCTGGGTGAACGGCGAACTGACACCGGTGGAAAAGCTCCTGGCGCATGAACAGGGGCTAAAGCACAAGGCTGTCTCGGTGTTTGTGGTCAAAGGCGTGAAAATTCTGATGCAACGCCGCGCTTTGGGGAAGTATCATACCCCTGGTCTGTGGGCCAATACCTGTTGCACCCATCCCATGTGGGAAGAGGAGTCCTCGGCCTGCGCTGTGCGCCGGATGGGGGAGGAGCTGGGCATCCGGGGCCTGTATCCCGAATTTCGCCATCAGCTGGAATACCGTGCGGATGTGGGCCACGGCATGATTGAACACGAGGTGGTCGACGTCTTTCTTGCGCATGCCCATCGCCCCCTCACTCCCGTCGCCAACCCCGATGAGGTGATGGAAACCCGCTGGATGGACTATCACGACCTTCTGGCCGAAGTGCAGCGGCATCCCGAGCGCTTTACCCCCTGGCTGAAGATCTATCTGCACAAATATGCCGATGTCATCTTTGGCCCGGATTTGATCATCGCGTCCAAGACCTGACACCGGCATGACACTGGCCTCGCCCCAGCGCTGCCTGTTGGTTTTCCCTTGCCTTCGCTCAGAGCAATATGGTTTGTGTGGCGCCGCACATTTGGAGGCAGACTTACAATGACCATTCTCATTGCAGGCGGCGGCATCGCCGGGCTGAGCCTTGGCCTGACCCTCCAGCAGATTGGCGTGCCCTTTCACATCTATGAATCCGCCAATGAGTTGCGCCCCATGGGGGTTGGTATCAACCTGCAGCCCAATGCGGTGCGCGAGTTGTTCGACCTCGGGCTGGAGGCCGAACTGGATAAGATCGGCATCCGCACCCGGCAACTGGGGTTTTACACCAAGCTGGGCAAAACCATTTGGGAAGAGCCGCGTGGCCTGGAGGCTGGCTACGCCTGGCCGCAATATTCCGTCCACAGGGGCGCGCTGCAAATGATGCTCTACCAGGCGCTGATCGCACGCGCTGGCGCTGACTGCATCACCACAGGTGCGCGTGCTATTGGCTTTGAGCAGACAGCGACAGGGGCCGCGCTGCTGCTGGCCGATGGCACGCGCAAAGGCGGCAGACTTATTGTGGCTGCAGACGGCATCCATTCGGCACTGCGCCAACAGATGTATCCGAATGAAGGCGCGCCGATCTGGAACGGTCGCATTCTGTGGCGCGCCACCACGCAGGGGAGGCCATGGAAGGGCGAGGCCGCCATGGTCATGATCGGCCACGACAGCCTGCGCCTGGTGGCCTATCCGATCTCACGCCCTGGCCCGGATGGAACTGCAACCCTGAACTGGATTGCAGAAAAGAGTTTCGACCCTGAGGCACCCTGGAAAAAGGAAGACTGGAATCGCGCCGCCGACATCAATGATTTCATAGCAGAATTTGAGGAGTGGCGCTTTGACTGGATCGATGTGCCGGGTCTCATTCGTGGCGCTGAAACCGTTTACGAGTATCCAATGGTAGATCGCGATCCGCTGCCCCAGTGGCGTTTTGGCGCGGTTAGCCTGATGGGGGATGCGGCGCATCCAACCTATCCTGTGGGCTCAAACGGGGCCAGTCAGGCCATTCTGGACGCACGTATCCTTGGGGCGCGTTTCCTGGCGCAGGGTGTCACCGAGGCAGCGCTTGATGCCTACGAAGATGAGGTGCGCCCGCTGGCCACAGCCATCT
This sequence comes from Phaeobacter sp. SH40, assembly GCA_965641885.1. Classification (GTDB taxonomy): domain Bacteria; phylum Pseudomonadota; class Alphaproteobacteria; order Rhodobacterales; family Rhodobacteraceae; genus Pseudophaeobacter. Next base: position 4,189,433 of record OZ282574.1, read on the forward strand.
GTAAGACCAACCGCGCGGGCAAGGGGCCGGATGGGGTGTTGCAGCAGGTCGAAGATCTCTGTGCCGGCGATTTTGTCACCATTGAGGATGTGATCCCGCACGCGGATCTCGCGGCCCATGCAGCGCGCTACAAATCCATCGCCGGGTTCTCGATTGAAGCGCTGAATGCCAGCCCTGCCACGATCCCGACCGGTGCGCACCTGCACGATTAAGGCAGCGCTCCCGCCCGTCATTGGGCATGATACATGCCCTCTTCCCGTTGGGCGTAGCGCCGCGCTGCCGCGCGGCGTGCGCTCTGTGGCATCCCATGCGTTCATGCGCAACCGCGCCGCGCTACAGCGCGGCGCCATGCCCAAGGCCGCCAAGGTCTCTCGGCGATAGCCGGGAGCCTGCGGGCGCGGGAGCCCCCCCTTAGGTCGAGAATTTTCGCTTGCTTTTATCGATAGTCAGACGCCCATTACCGCCTGTACCGCGCGCTGCCAACGGGCATAGGCCGCTTCACGCTGCTCTGGTGCCATCTGTGGTGTGAACTTTCGATCCAACGCCCAGGTCGCGGCAAATTCCGCCTGATCCGGATAGATCCCGGCCTGCATACCCGCAAGCCACCCCGCCCCCAGGGCCGTGGTTTCTTGCATAACGGGGCGATCTACTGCGGCGCCAAGCAGGTCTGACAGGCTTTGCATCGTCCAGTCGCTGCCGCTCATGCCGCCATCCACCCGCAGGGTCACATGGGTGTCGCCCGTCCAGTCGGCCCGCATCGCCTCCCAAAGATCCCGCGTCTGGTAGGCCACGCTTTGCAGCGCGGCACGGGCAAATTCGGCAGGGCCGGAACTGCGGGTCAAGCCAAAGACGGCACCGCGGCATTCGGGCTGCCAATAGGGGGCACCCAACCCGGTAAAGGCGGGCACCAGCAGCACATCTTGCTCAGGATCGGCCTGTGGAGCCAGCTCGCCGCTCTGCGACGCCTGCTGGATGATGCCCAGCCCATCGCGCAGCCACTGCACTGCCGCCCCGGCAATAAAGATCGACCCTTCCAGCGCGTAAGTGGTCTTGCCATCCAGCTGATAGGCCACGGTGGTCAGCATGCGATTGTTTGAAACCACCGGCGTCTCGCCTGTGTTGAGCAGGGCAAAACACCCGGTTCCATAGGTGGATTTCATCATCCCCGGCGCAAAACAGGCCTGGCCTATCGTTGCCGCTTGCTGATCGCCAGCAACGCCAAGGATCGCGATCTCCGCTCCCAGAATCTCGGGCAGTGTGGTGCCAAAATCGGCGGCGCAGTCTTTGACCTGCGGCAGCATCACCATGGGCACATCCAACAGGGCGCAGATCTCAGCACTCCAGCCCCCCTCGCGGATATCATACAGCATGGTGCGCGAGGCATTGGTGGCATCGGTGACATGCGATTTGCCCCCGGTGAGCCGCCAGATCAAAAAGCTGTCGACAGTGCCAAACAGCAGCTCTCCCGCCGCCGCCCGTGCCCGCGCCTGAGGCACCTGATCCAGGATCCAGCTCACCTTGGTTCCAGAAAAATACGGATCCAGCAGCAGGCCTGTCTTATGACGGATCATCGGCTCATGACCGCCCGTGCGCAAAGTCTCGCAGGTCTCGGCGGTGCGACGGTCCTGCCAGACAATAGCGTTATGGATCGGCTTGCCGCTGTCCTTTTCCCAGACCACAGTGGTTTCGCGCTGGTTGGTAATGCCAATACCGGCGATCTCGGTGGCGGCAATCCCCGTCTCGGCAATCACCTGACGACACACTGCAACCGTTGTGGACCAGAGATCCTCTGGGTCGTGTTCTACCCAGCCGGCCTTGGGAAAATGCTGCGTAAACTCTTGCTGCGCCGCGCCCACGGCCTGCATGCGCGCATCAAACAAGATCGCCCGTGTTGACGTGGTGCCCTGATCGATTGCCAGAATATATGTCATGTCCCGCCCCTTGATGGATCTCCTCAGGGCGGGACACTAGCGGCAACATGTTACCGCTGCCAGTCCCTGCTAAAACTTTAGTTAGCCCACGGCGATATTGTCGATCAGCCGCACGCCCTCTATCCAGGCCGCCACAAACAGCCGCGCCGTGCCCTCGGCAACCTGCAGCGGCTGCAGATCCTCGGCCGCACAGAGAGACAGGTATTCAACCTCATCAAACCCCGCCGCGATAATTTCTGCCTGCGCTGCCGCGCAGAGGGCGTCAAAGCGCCCTCCGGCAGCCAACTCTGCCGCCAGAGCTGTCAAAATGGGATGCAGGCGACCCGCTTGCTGCAATGCCCCCGCTGACAGGCGAGAATTGCGCGAGGACAGGGCCAGCCCCGACGCCTCACGCACGGTGGGACAGCCGATGACCGCGATGGCGATATCCAGATCCCGCGCCATGCGCCGCACCACCATCAGTTGCTGATAGTCTTTTTCGCCAAAAAACGCCTGATGCGCCCCGGTTTGCAGGAACAGTTTTGCCACCACCGTGGCCACCCCGTCAAAATGCCCCGGCCGACAGGCCCCCTCCATCACATCCGACACCCCGGTGACCGAGACACTGCTGGCAAATCCTTCCGGGTACATCTCCTCCGGGTCGGGCACATAGATCACATCAACACCGAAAGGGGCCAGCAGCCTGGCATCCTCATGTTCGGTGCGCGGATAGTTGGCCAGGTCTTCTGGGCTGTTGAACTGCTTGGGATTGACAAAGATCGTCACAATAACGCGGTCACAGGCGGCTTTGGCGGCTTCTACCAGGGACAAATGGCCCGCGTGCAGTGCGCCCATGGTGGGCACCACGCCGACGCGCTCTCCGGCGCGAATCCATCCCGCATGTTTTGAGCGCAGATCAGCAAGGCGCCGAAGTATAGGAGCTGTCATAGGGGCTGTCATGGCAGGGGTCACTTTTTGGCTGGGGACTGGTCGGCAAAGACATGTTCGGCCGCAGGGAAGCTGCGGGCGCGCACCTCGCTGGCGTATGCGGCGATGGCCGCCTCGGCCCGCTCTCCCAGATCGCTGTAGCGTTTGACGAACTTCGGCTTGAAGGCGGTAAACAGCCCCAGCATGTCATCCACCACCAGGATCTGGCCATCACAGCCCGCAGACGCCCCAATGCCGATGGTGGGGATCGCCACGGCTGCGGTGATCTCATCTGCGAGGCGCTGAGGCACCTTTTCCAGCACCACGGCAAAAGCCCCCGCTGCCGCAACCGCATGGGCACTTTCCAGCACAGCGGCACCAGCCTCGTCGCGACCCTGCACCTTATAGCCGCCAAGGGTGTTGATCGACTGTGGCGTCAGGCCCAGGTGCGCCATCACCGGGATGCCGCGCTGCACCAGAAACCGGATGGTCTCGGCCATCTCGACACCGCCTTCCAGCTTGACCGCCGCAGCTCCGGTTTCCCGCATGAGCCGCGCCGCATTGGCAAAGGCCTGTGCGGGCGACTCTTCATAAGAGCCAAACGGCATATCAATCACCAGCATGGCGTGGCTCAGGCCACGCGCGACGGCCGCGCCATGCAGAATCATCATCTCCATGGTAACGCCCAGCGTCGACGGCAGCCCGTGCAGGACCATTCCAACGCTGTCACCGACTAAAATAAAGTCACAATGCTGGTCCATCATCTGGGCCATCGGCGTGGTATAGGCCGTCAGGCTGACAATTGGCGTCTTGCCCTTTTTTGCAAGGATATCTCCTGCGGTGAGGGCCTGGTTTTTTGCGGTCGCGCTCATGGTATTCCCTGGTTTCGTACGGGTTTCGCACGTCTAGCAACTGACGCGGCGTGCTTCCAGTGGACGAAATGCCTCGTGCCCCTTGATTACCCAGCGGAAAAGAGGAAACCTTGTCTGTAAAGCCCCGGGAACAGGGGATCCACCGTATTATGGGAGTTGAAAATGACATTCAGATCAATCGTTTTTGCCGCAAGCTCAACACTGGCGCTGATGGCTGGCGCGGCTTTGGCCAAGGATACCGTCACCATTGGTTTGCAACTTGAGCCGCCACATCTTGATCCCACCAGCGCTGCTGCCGGCGCGATTGATCAGGTGCTCTATTCCAATGTGTTCGAAGGCCTTACCCGGTTCATGGGCGACGGCTCTGTGGTGCCGGGACTGGCAAAAAGCTGGGATATCTCAGCCGATGGCCTCAGCTATACCTTTCATTTGAACCAGGGCGTCACCTTTCACGATGGCAGCACAATGGACGCCGAGGATGTAAAATTCTCGCTGGATCGCGCCCGTGCCGATGACAGCACCAACGCGCAAAAGGCGCTGTTTTCTGATATCGCCAGCGTTGATGTGGTTGATGCCGCCACCGTCACAGTGACCCTGAGCAAAGCCAACGGCAACATGCTGTTCAACCTCGCCTGGGGCGACGCTGTGATCGTCGCACCCGAAAGCATCGCGGATATCAAGACCACGCCTGTGGGCACCGGTGCCTTTAAATTCGCAAACTGGGTGCAGGGCGACCGGATCGAGCTGGAAAAGAATGCCGCCTACTGGGGCACGCCCGCGCATCTGAGTGGCGCGACCTTTAAATTCATCTCGGACCCCACCGCCGCTTTTGCTGCCGTGATGGCGGAAGATGTGGATGCCTTTGCCGGCTTCCCGGCGCCTGAGAACCTGCCGCAGTTTGACGCTGATCCGCGCTTTCAGGTGCTGGTTGGCTCGACCGAGGGCGAAACGATCCTGTCGACCAACAACAAGCAGGCGCCGTTTGACGATGTCCGCGTGCGCAAGGCGCTCGCCCATGCCATTGATCGTCAGGCCATCATTGATGGCGCGATGTTTGGCTATGGCACCCCCATCGGCACGCATTTTGCACCGCATAACCCAGCCTATACCGATCTGACCGGCAACTCGGCTTATGATCCCGCGCAGGCCAAGGCGCTGCTGGCTGAGGCAGGCCTGGCAGATGGCTTTGCAACCACGCTGCACCTGCCGCCTCCTTCTTACGCCCGTCGCGGCGGTGAGATCATCGCCGCCCAGCTGGCGCAGGTGGGCATCAAGGCCGAGATCATCAATGTGGAATGGGCTCAGTGGCTGGAAACCGTGTTCCGCGGCAAAAGCTTTGGCCTCACCGTCATCAGCCATACCGAGCCCATGGACATCGGCATCTATGCCCGCCCTGAGTATTACTTTCAGTATGACAATGCGGACTTCCAGGAGCTGATGACCACGCTTAACGCCACCACAGATCCCGATCAGCGCATGGCGATGCTAAAGCAGGCGCAGGAAACCATCTCAAACGACTATGTGAATGGCTACCTGTTCCAGCTGGCCGCGCTGAGCGTTGCCAAGGCAGAGCTGCAGGGTCTCTGGGCCAACGCCCCGACCCAGGCCACCGATCTGACCGCCGTCAGCTGGGCTGAGTAAGCCAACAACACCCCGCCGGGCGGCAGGTTTTTCGCCCGGCAACAGGCTCTATTTCAGGACATTTGCGATGATTGATCTCTATCCGGCCGGCTCCCGCCCCAGCCGCAAAGCCCCGGCGCAGTGGTTCACCGGCGAGGTCTGGATGGACCCGATCATCGACTCTCAGCCCCCCGCCCGGGTCAATGCCCTGCGGGTCAGCTTTGCGCCGGCCGCGCGCACCAACTGGCACACCCATCCTCTGGGCCAGACCCTGCATGTACTTTCTGGCAAAGGCTTGATCGCAATGCGTGACAGCGCCCCACAGGAAATGCAGGCCGGGGATACCATCTGGATTCCCGCCGATGTCGAACACTGGCATGGCGCCGCACCAGACACCGGCATGGTGCATCTCGCCATTCAGGAAGCGGTTGAGGGATCAGCGGCAGACTGGCTGGAACATGTCAGCGATGCAGACTACCAGCGCCCCACTGATCGCGCCTGACGCCCATGCTACGCTATGCCCTGAAACGTGCTGTGTCGCTGATGATCAGCCTCGCAGTCGCCTCGATTGTGATCTTCTTTGTCATCGAGGTGGCACCGGGAGATCCTGCCTCCTTTATGCTGGGGATCAATGCCGAGCCCGACACCGTCGCGGCCCTGCGGGCCGAGCTGGGCCTCGATCAAAGCAAGGCCCAGCGCTACCTCGCGTGGGTCAGCGGCATGCTGAGCGGTGATTTTGGCATGTCCTATACCTATCGCACCCCGGTTGCGGGCATGATTGCCGATCGCATGTGGGTCTCGCTGCCGCTGGCACTTTATGCGCTGACGCTGTCGACGCTGATCGCCTTTCCGGCCGGCATCTATGCCGCCGCGCGCCGCGGTAAGGCGGGCGACATGGCAGTGATGGGAGCGACCCAACTGGGGGTGGCGGTGCCCAATTTCTGGTTTGCAATGATCCTGGTGCTGATCTTTGCCATCAATCTGCGCTGGTTTGGCGCCGGTGGTTTTGCCGGCTGGGACAAGGGGGTCTGGTCCGCCCTGAAATCCCTGACCCTGCCCGCCATCGCCCTTGCGCTACCACAGGCCGCGATTCTGGCCCGCGTGATGCGCTCGGCGCTGCTGGATATTCTGGGCGAAGATTTCATGCGCACCGCCCGCGCCAAGGGTCTGACCCGCCGTCAGGCCCTGTGGCGCCACGGGCTGCGCAACGCGATGATCCCGGTGCTGACCATCATCGGGCTGCAGTTTTCCTTTCTGCTGGCCGGCGCCATCATCATCGAGCAGGTGTTCTTTCTGCCCGGCCTTGGTCGGCTGGTGTTTCAGGCGATTTCTTCACGCGATCTGATCGTGGTGGAATCGGTGGTGATGCTGCTGGTTTTTGCCGTGATCAGCGTCAATTTTCTGGTCGACCTCGCCTATGCGCTGGTTGACCCCCGCCTCAGGAGCCGCGCATGAACCGGAATTTATTTGTCGGGTTGGTGTTGTCCTCTGTCGTGGTGCTGGCAGCACTGGTCTCTTTTGTCTGGACGCCATTTGATCACGCGGCGATGGATATTCCCGCAAAGCTACAGCAGCCCAACGGGCAGCACTGGCTTGGCACCGACCACTTTGGCCGCGATATCTTTTCGATGGTCATGGTGGGGGCGCGCACCTCAATCGCAGTGGCGCTGGTCGCTGTTGGCATTGGCATGGGCATTGGCATCCCGCTGGGCCTTACGGCGGCGGCCAAAAAGGGCAGCTGGCTGGATGAGCTGATCATGCGCGCTAATGATCTGGTCTTTGCCTTCCCTTCGCTGGTGATTGCCATTCTGATCACCGCCATCTTTGGCGCCGGGGCGATCAATGCCATCATCGCCATCGGCATTTTCAACATCCCCGTCTTTGCCCGCATCACCCGCGGCGCAGCCCTGTCGCTGTGGGAGCGCGAGTTCATTCTGGCCGCAAGGGTGGCAGGCAAAGGTGCAGCGCGCATCTCGGCTGAACACATCCTGCCCAATGTCGCCAACCTGCTGATCGTGCAGGGCACCATCCAATTCTCGCTTGGCATTCTGGCCGAGGCAGGCCTATCCTATGTTGGTCTTGGTGCACAGCCACCGACCCCCAGCTGGGGCCGTATGCTGGCCGATGCCCAGACCATGGTGAGCTTTGCACCGCATCTGGCGATCATTCCCGGCTCTGCCATCGTGATCACGGTGCTGGGGCTCAACTTGATGGGGGACGGGTTGCGCGACTGGCTTGATCCCAAACTGAGGCTGGCGCGCTGATGACCCTGCTGCAAATCTCAAACCTGTCCTTGCAGATTGGCACCCATGCCATCCTCAAGGATGTCTCTCTTTCAGTTGATGCCGGAGAAATCGTTGCTGTGACCGGCGAAAGTGGTTCGGGCAAATCCCTGACCGCCTTTGCCGTCATGGGACTGCTGCCCGAAACCGCCAGCGCCAGCGGTCAGATCACTCTGGAAGGCAGCGATCTGCTGGGCCTCAGCGAGGCCCAGATGTGCGGCGTCAGAGGCCAAAGCATCGGCATGGTGTTCCAGGAACCGATGACCGCGCTGAACCCGGTCAAGACCATCGGCGATCAGGTGATGGAGACCATCCTGATCCACAAAGCCATGTCACCGGATCAGGCCCGCGCCCCCGCCCGTGACTTGCTTGACCGGGTGGGTCTGCCCGCCGATCGCTTTCCGCTGGGGCGTTTCCCACATGAGCTGTCGGGCGGCCAGCGTCAGCGCGTGGTCATTGCCATGGCCATTGCGCTGCGTCCAAAACTGCTGATCGCGGACGAGCCAACCACGGCGCTGGATGTCACGACGCAGGCGCAGATACTCGACCTGCTGCGCGATCTGGTGCGCGAGTTCGACATGGGGTTGATGATCATCACCCATGATCTGGCTGTGGTAGCAGATCTGGCAGATCGCATCATCGTGATGCGCCACGGCGAAGTGGTGGAAACAGGCTCTACACAGGGAATTTTGCACAATATGCAGCATCCCTATACCCGCATGCTGTTTGCCGCCTCGACCCATCAGGTGACACTGCCTACACCACCTGCCCCCACACCGCTTTTGCAGGTGACGAGCGCTGTGCGCGACTATGCGCTGCCGCGCAAATCGCTGTTTGCCCGGCCAGAGTATTTTCGCGCCGTTAAAGAAGTCTCCTTTACCCTCAATCGCGGTGAACGTTTGGGGCTCGTCGGCGAGTCTGGCTGTGGTAAATCGACCCTAACACGGGCTATATTGGGGCTGGAGCCCCTACAGGCCGGACAAATACACCTTGATGGCATTGAGATCACAACAGCACAAAACCCGGAAATTCGCCACCGGATGCAGGTGGTGTTTCAGGATCCCTTTGGCAGCTTTAACCCACGCCACCGGGTCGACCAGCTGATCACCGAGCCGTTCTATTCCCTGCCAGAACCGCCAAAGGGCGCGGCACGGATGGACCTTATCGCTGAAACCCTGCGCGCCGTGGGCCTGCAGCCAGAGGATGCGCAAAAATACATCCACCAGTTCTCTGGTGGGCAACGCCAGCGCATTGCCATCGCGCGCGCCCTGATCACCCGCCCCGAACTGATCCTGTTTGACGAGGCCGTCTCGGCACTGGATGTATCCGTGCGGGCCCAGATTCTTGATCTGCTGGCAGAGCTTTGCGAGGCCTATGGCCTCACCTATCTGTTTATCAGCCATGATCTGAGCGTGGTGCGCACCATCACCGACCGCTGTCTGGTGATGCAAAAAGGCGAAATCGTCGAAGCCGGCGCCACCGAAGACATCTTTACCGCGCCACAGCACCCCTACACCCGTGCCTTGATTGCGGCCGCTCCTGTGCTGCCCGAGATCAATCTGGGGGCGGCATGACCACAGCCCATGAGGTTTCGCTGGCGCTGATCATGCCGCGGGAACAGGCACTGTTTGCCTCTGTTCTGGCGCCTTATTTCTACGAGGTTGCGCCCAGTATTGAGGTCGATATCTCGGAACGTGCCAAGCAGATGCTGCACCGTCAGGATGTCACCGCGTTCTGGATCCGCCAGGGGCGCGCCCGCATCGGCTTTGCCTTGGTGCTGAACCTGCCGGATGATCGCCGCGAGCTGTCCGAATTCTCCATTGTGCCGCAGCACCGGCGCAAGGGGTTGGGGCAGAAAGCCGCCAGTCTGTTGCTACAGGAGTTTCCCGGACGCTGGCGCATGGGGATTTCAGGGCATTCCAAACAGGCGCTTGCGTTTTGGGGCACCTGCCTCAGCGTACTGCCAGGCGTCAGCGAGCTACGCGAGGGCGCGCCTTTCACTGAACACCAGACCAAAAGCTACACATTTGACATTGCAGGACCCAAAAATGCCAACCCCACAGATGACTGACGCAAATCCAATTTGGTTCGACCCCAGCCTCTGCCTGATTGGCGGCAGATGGCAGCCCGCAGCTGGCGGCAAGACCCTGCCGCTGGTGAACCCTTCTGATGGCTCTGCCCTGTGCCAGATTGCCCGTGGCGGCGCGGCCGATATCGATGCTGCGGTCACGGCCGCCGAGGCGGCGCTGGCGGGCGAATGGGGGCGCAAGACAGCGCTGGAACGGGGCCGTATCCTGACCCGCATTGGTCAGTTGGTGCTCGAGCGCGTCGACGCCCTTGCCGCGCTTGAGGCCATGGATGTGGGCAAACCTCTGACCCAGGCGCGCGCTGATGCGGTGGCTCTGGCACGCTATTGCGAGTTTTACGGCGGGGCCGCTGACAAGATCCATGGCGAGACCATTCCTTATCTCGACGGCTACACGGTCTATACCCTGCGTGAGCCACACGGGGTCACCGGCCACATCGTGCCCTGGAACTATCCGATGCAGATCATTGGCCGCTCGGTGGGTGCAGCCCTGACCATGGGCAATGCCTGTGTGCTGAAACCGGCAGAAGAGGCCTGCCTCACCGCTCTGGCCTTTGCCGATATCGCTCTGGAGGCCGGCCTGCCTGCGGGGGCGCTGAACGTGGTGCCGGGTCTTGGAGCCGAGGCAGGTGCAGCTCTGACAGCTCACTCTGGTGTGCATCACATCTCCTTCACCGGATCTGTCGCCACTGGCGCCCTGGTGCAACAGGCTGCAGGCAAGAACGTGGTGCCGGTGACGCTTGAGCTGGGGGGAAAGTCGCCACAGCTGGTGTTTGACGATGCCGATCTCGATGCAGCCCTGCCCTTTCTGGTCAACGCGGGCATTCAGAACGCCGGTCAGACCTGCTCGGCCTCCTCGCGCATTCTGGTACAGCGTGGTGTCTATGACGCGGTAAAGGCCCGAATGTCCGCCGCCTATGGCGACCTCACAGTCGGTCCGGCAGCTGAGGACCTGCGTCTCGGTCCGCTGATTTCAAACCGGCAAAAAGACATTGTCGAAGGGTTCCTGGCACAGGGCGCAGATCTTGAGATTGCCGGACAGGGCCGCATTGTGGAAAGCGCCCCTGCAACCGGGGCCTATGTCCGCCCAACCCTGTTTGCCGATGTCCCAGCAGAGCATCCGCTGGCACAGCAGGAGATTTTTGGTCCGGTTCAGGTCTTGATTCCTTTTGACGGCGAAGACGAGGCCCTGGAGATCGCTAATGCCACGGACTACGGCCTGGTCGCCAGTGTCTGGACCCGCGACGGCGCCCGGCAGATGCGACTGGCCAAAAAGCTGCGGGCTGGCCAGGTTTTCCTGAATAACTATGGGGCGGGTGGTGGCGTTGAGCTGCCTTTTGGCGGTGTTGGCAAATCCGGCCATGGTCGTGAAAAAGGCTTTGAAGCGCTCTATGGGTTTTCACAGCTCAAAACCGTAGCGGCCCATCACGGATAGCTCTTGTCCTCGGCCAGCACCCTGCCTGAGCATTGAGGTTTTGCGCCGCGCAAGCGCGTCGCGCGGGGGCAGGCCGCGCCCAGAGAGGTATCTAGACGATCACATCCATGTGCTCTTGATCCCCAACATTGAAGACGCGCTTATAGCGTGCAATCTCAGCCGCTGGCCCCATGGCCTTTTTCGGGTTGTCTGACAGCTTAACTGTGGGTCGCCCATTCGCAGACACCGCCTTGCAGACCAGTGAGAAGGGGGCCAAGCCATCATCCGGAACCAAGCCGCGAAAATCATTGGTGAGCAAAGTGCCCCAGCCGAAAGAGACCTTGGTCCGCCCAAAAAACTGCCGCTGCAACTCGGCGATCTTGTCGACATCCAGCCCATCCGAGAAAATCACCCGCTTATCCCGCGGATCCTCTCCACGTTCCTGCCACCACTTGATCGCCACTTCAGCGCCTGCCGCCGGATCACCGCTGTCGATGCGAATTCCGGTCCAGCCGGCCAGCCAGTCCGGTGCATGTTCAAGAAAGCCCTTGGTGCCATAGGTGTCCGGCAGGATGATGCGCAGATTGCCCTCGTGTTCGTCATGCCAGTCCGACAACACGTCATAAGGCGCGCGTGCCAGGGCTGCGTCATCGGCCGCCAGGGCAGAATAGACCATTGGCAGCTCATGAGCATTGGTGCCGATCGCCTCAACCTCACGACGCATCGCAATGAGACAGTTCGAGGTGCCGGTGAACTTGGACCCCAGCCCCTCACGCATCGCCTGCACACACCAATCCTGCCACAAAAAACCATGGCGGCGGCGGGTGCCGAAATCGGCAATGCTCAGACCTTCAACGTCCCGCAGGCGCTCGATTTTTTCCCAGACCCGTGTCATGGCACGGGCATATAGGATCTGCAGCTCAAAACGGCCCATGTCCTTGAGCACGGCGCGGGATCTCAGCTCCATCAGCACCGCAAGCGCTGAGATCTCCCAGAGCATGACCTCATGCCATTTCCCCTCAAATGTCAGCTCGTACTGATCGCCCTTGCGTTCCAGATGATAGGCGGGCAGGCGCAGACCTTCGAACCACTCCATAAAATCGGGGCGAAACATCTGGCGTTTGCCGTAAAAAGTATTGCCGCGCAACCAGGTGCTTTCTCCGCGCGTCAGCGACAGCGAGCGGATATGATCCAGCTGTTCACGCAGCTCTCCCTTGTCGACCAAATGCGCCAGCGGCACCGATGTCGATCGGTTGATCAACGAAAACGTGACCTCGGTGTCCGCCTTGTTGCGAAACACTGATTGGCACATCAGCAATTTATAAAAGTCCGTATCAATCAACGAGCGGACGATCGGGTCGATCTTCCATTTGTGATTGTAGACGCGGGTTGCGATATCCACCGGCGGCCTCATGTAAGTTCGGTCAAGACTTGATAGGACAGACGATAACGCGGGGCAAGGGCATCACCCGGCCCGTTGCCTGCGCTGCAGATCGCCAAAGGTAGCCAGAACATCCAAAAGCTGGCTTCGGTTGATCGGCTTGGTCAGAAATTCGTCCATGCCCGCCGCCAGACAGGCCTCACGATCGGTATCAAAGGCATTGGCCGTCAGCGCGATGATGACAGGCTGGGGCTGCCCTTTGGAGCGGATGATACGCGTGGCCTCAAGCCCGTCGATCACCGGCATACTGACATCCATCAGGATGATATCCGGCTTGAAGTGCTGCGCCATATCCACGGCCTCGGCGCCATCTTTGGCAAACTCCAGCTCCAGCGCCACCTCTTTCAGGAATTTCTGCACTAGTAGCCGATTGACCCGGTTGTCCTCGGCCACCAGCAGGCGCAGCCCCTGCAACGCCTCACTGCGGTTCCGGTTTTCGCTGACTGTGTCCTCAGCGACATCAGAAGACCGGGCCACCTCAAAGGGCAATGCGATGGTAAAACAAGAGCCAGTGCCAATCTCAGAGCTCACAGTGATCCGGCCGCCCATGGCCTCGGCAAGGCGGCGTGAGATCGCAAGACCCAGCCCGGATCCGCCAAACCGGCGACTGATTGCGGCGTCCGCCTGAGAAAACCGCTCAAAAATACCGGTGAGCATATCTGCTGGAATGCCGATACCGGTATCGGCAATCGCACAGTGCAACATCACACTGCCATCGGCGCGTTGTTCAGCATCCACCGAGACCCTGACCCGGCCTTTTTCGGTAAACTTGATCGCATTGCCTATCAGATTGATCAGAATCTGGCGCAGCCTGTGATCATCTCCATGCAGATACCTGGCCAAACCCGCATCACGCTCAACGCTCAGCTCCAGGCCTTTTATTTCTGCCTGGGGCCGCAGGAGACGCACCGTCTCGTCACAGCATCGGTGCAGGTCAAAATCGCAGGGGTTCAGCGTGATCTGCTCGGCTTCCAGCTTTGACAGGTCGAGAATATCATTGATCAGGGCCAGCAATGTACTAGCGGAACTGAGAATTGTATCCGTGTAGAGCTGCTGATCCGCATCCAGTTCTGTGTCTTCCAACAGCTGCGCCATGCCAATGACCCCGTTCATCGGCGTGCGGATCTCATGGCTCATTGTGGCAAGGAAATCGGATTTGGCGCGTGCCCCCTCTTCGGCGGCGCGGCGGGCCTCTTCCAGCTGTTGCGCATTTTGTTTGGCAGCCGTCATATCACGCTCTACTGCGATATAAGATATCGCGCGGCCATCGCTATCCAGGATCGGCACCTGATTGGTCTCTATCCAGATGTCATGGCCGTCTTTGTGCCGGTTCAGGATCTCAACCCGGAAAGGCTTTGCTTCGCGGCGGCCCTCCTCAATCGCCTTGATCACCGAGAGATCGGTCTTTGGGTGGTTCAGCAAGGCCCCAGGATTCTGCCCCAGCACCTCGTCAAAGCTATAGCCCGTGAGCCGGGTGAAGGCCTCATTCACCCATTGCACCCGGCCGTGTCCGTCGACGACAAGAACGCTGTCATTGGCGTGCCGCGCCACCAGTGCCAGTTTCTTGGCCTCAGTCTGCTGCTCCAGAAGGCTTTGATAGGCGCCTTCCAGCTCTTGCTGCTGCAGCGCCTGGGTCAACAGCAGGCCGCGGGTGCGGGAAAAACTCCGCATGACAAAAGACAAAAACCAAATCAGCGAGCCGTAGAGGATCACCAAACCAGCCAAGTGTAGCTGAAAATCAGCGTGCCCGCCTATGATCAGGCCCGCAACCAGCAACAAAAGTGAAGACAGGCCATAGACGCTGAGCCGGGCAACTGTTGCCGGCCCATTATAGGGAAACAGCAACGCAGCATTTATTGCCCCCCCCACCAAAAGACCTAAGGGAAAGACAGAATCGAGTGGTCCCAGGCTCGCAACATCCAGCAGCGGTTCAGCCCAATAGGGGGCCATCGCACCAAACGATAGGGCACAGGCATGCAGCAAAGCCGTAAACGTACTGATGCGCCGCAACCAAAGAGAAGATGCCCCAGCCAAGAGCTTTTTGTAGGCGAAGCGCAGGAAAAAGACCTGGATCAGCTCGGCAGTGCCCACCACCAGAAAAGCAAGCGCTCCGACACTCGGCGCCACAACAACCGCAAGCAGTATGGCAACCATGGCATCAAAAACCAGGAGGGGCCAGAATAACCTGAGCTGCCCGCGGGCGTACCGCAAGAACAGACCCTCTACGCTAAAATTGTCATAGTGTTGGGCCAGTGGCCCCTTATCAGGCGTGCCTTGGTTGGTCATTCTTGCCTGCTGCCTCCGCGCGATCCCCTTAGGAATAGCTGGTCTACTCTTTCAAATTCCCTAAAACGCAGTGTCAGAAAACCAGTGGTTGGCTTTATCCAGAGCCCGTTTTCAGCTGAACCCCAGCCGCCTGCATCTCTGTCAGGGACCTGTCCAAAGACCCTTCCAGATCGATGGCCCGGCAAGCGTCCAGATCAACGCTAACGCGAAACCTCAGTCTGGCGGCATCAAGAGCCGTATAGGCGACGCAGAAATCCGTCGCCAGTCCGACCAGTGTCACATCACTGACGCCACGGTTGCGCAGATAGCCCTCAAGGCCCGTTGGGGTGGTTTGGTCGTTTTCAAAAAAGCCCGAGTAGCTGTCGATCATCGGGCGAAAGCCCTTGCGAAGGATGAGATCGCCTCCGGTGTTCAAATCCGGGTGGAACTGCGCGCCCTCAGTGCCCTGCACGCAGTGGTCGGGCCACAAAACCTGAGGGCCATATGGCATCTCGATCATCTCAAAAGGCGCCTTTTGGCGATGCGATGTGGCAAAAGAAGAATGCCCCGCCGGGTGCCAGTCCTGAGTCAGGATCACCGTCTCAAAATGCCGCATCAGGGCGTTTATCGGCGCCACCACCTCGTCGCCACCGGGCACGGCAAGTGATCCGCCGGGGCAAAAGTCGTTCTGGACGTCGATTACAATCAGAGCCTGTGACATTTCCCACTCCTCGTTGCACTTTTGTTTTGTCTATCCAATCGTGCCTCTCAGGAAAACCAGTTCTTTGATTTGATTGCGGTATCTGTGCCCAAAGAGGCGCGGATCAAACGCGCAATTTGCCGCTCAAATCCCCAACAGGTCGGGCTTGCTCTTGATAAACATCTGCCAGAGTTCTAAGGGCGCAGCATGTTTAGAATTGCAGCCCTCTATCACTTTACCCGCTTTGCTGATCCTGCCGCCCTGAAACCGGCGCTTCTGGAGCTGTGTTTGCAACATCAGGTGACTGGCTCTTTGCTGCTGGCGCATGAGGGGATCAATGGCACCATTGCCGGACCCCAGGCCGGTATCGAAGCGGTGCTTGCCCATATCAAATCCCTGCCCGGCTGTGCCGACCTGGCCTGGAAAGACGCAACAAGCGATCATCCTCCCTTCGGCAAGATAAAGGTCCGCCTGAAAAAAGAGATCGTCACCATGGGTCAGCCCGATGTCGATCCCGTTGCCAGCGTTGGTCACTATGTTGAACCCGGGGACTGGAACGCGCTGATCCGCGCCGAGGATGTCGCCGTCATCGACACCCGCAACGACTATGAGGTGCAGATCGGCACATTCGAGGGCGCGATTGACCCTGAAACCGCAACCTTTCGCGACTTCCCCGCCTGGTGGGAGGCCAACAAGGATCGGTTTCACAACAAGCGGGTCGCAATGTTTTGCACCGGTGGCATTCGCTGCGAGAAATCGACCAACTACCTGCTCAGCCAGGGGGTTGAGGATGTGTACCATCTGAAGGGTGGCATTCTGCGCTATCTGGAAGAGGTACCGCCCGAGGACAGCAGCTGGCAGGGCGACTGTTTTGTCTTCGACAACCGGGTCTCTGTCGGTCACGGATTGGTCGAAGGCCCGCATGAGCTGTGCCACGGCTGCCGCCGCCCCATCTTGCCAGCAGACAAGGCGCGCCCCAGTTTTGAGCTGGGCGTTTCGTGCTACCAATGCATTGATGAGACCTCCGAGGCAGACAAGGCACGGTTTCGCGAGCGGCAAAAACAGATGTGTCTGGCCCGTAAGCGCGGCGAAGAGCATCATGGCGGCCGCAGCGTTCTGGACTGACACAAATCAGGCGCCTCCGGGTGGCTATCTCTTGCTTTGCAACACTATCTTTGCCGCCCCCGGCAGCAAAACCTGTGCCTGTTTCGCACAGCACCATTTGTCCGGATCGCCGCCCCCGGCCACCCTTCACAAATAGCGAGATATTTATAAAGGGAATTTTAGCTAAACAGATTTTTTCGCTATAGGTTTTTCGCCCTAAACGAGAGAGAATCAGGTGTGGAGTGCCTCAGCTGACCGGGCGCTTTGCAGAGGTGAACCAGTGAATACTTATTAGCGAGACCCAAATGAATATGACCCAGCGCTTTCAGGAAACACCTGCTGTTTCCTCAAATATTTCCTTAGGAGATATCCGCGTTCCCGACCTGTTTCGCGACCTTCCAGATACGGTGATCATTGCTGATCCAGACCGGCGCATCACCTGGGTAAACCCCGCCTTTCAGGCGCTTTTTGGCTATAGCCAGGACGACCTGACGGACCTAACCACCAAGGCCCTCTATGCCGACCCGGATGACTATGAAAAGCAACGTCATCGCTACCAGAGCACGGCAGAGGTGGAAGGCGGCCACAGCTACGAGATGCACTACCGGCGCAAGAACGGCAGGTGCTTTTTGTCCCAGACAACGGGCGGCGCGATCCGCAACAAAAGCGGCACTGTTTTAGGTATTTTTGCCATCATAAAAGACATTTCAAAACCCCGTGCTCTAGAGGATCTGCTGCACAATCTATTCCACATTTCAGCCAGTCAGGAGACCGGGCACACCGACAAAATTCAGGCCATACTAAAGCTGGGCTGTGAGCACTTTCAGACCGATTCAGCGCTGGTCAGTTGGGTGCGAAACGAGACCTATACCATCCTCTACAGCCATTCAGATCTGGTAGATGTTCCGCGTGGCACCTCCTTCCCTCTGGGCAACACCTATTGCTCCGAGATGTTGGCACAGAATGCCCCCCTAGCCTGTCATAGCGCCAGGAACTCCCGGTTTGCGACCCACCCCTGCTTTGATCTCTTCCTGTTGGAGACCTATATCGGCGTGCCGCTGATTGTTGATGGTGAAATTTTTGGCACCCTGAATTTCACCTCGCCCGAAGAACGTCACCCCTTTGAGCCCGGTGATCTGGAGATGATCAAGATGTTTGCCGCCTGGATCGGACAGCAATTGAGCTTTGAGAAGGCCACCAATCAACTGCCTGCCCAGAGCTGAAAGCCGCCTTGCCCCCCCGATAACAAACAGACGCCGGTGACAAACAAGCCCGGGAATTGCCCAGCGCTAATGTGGCTCAGGCGCCGATATTGTCGTGATCCGTCAGGCACTCCGCATGATCGCGAAGCACCTCAAGCACCCGACATTGTGCAACCGAGTGTTGGCCGCAATCGTCGATCATCCGTTTCAGCTCTACCTGCAGCGCCTGCAGCCGGGCAATGCGGTCCTCCACCTGCTTCAACTGCTGCTGCGCAATGGAATCTGCATCGGCACAGGACTGCGCCGGGTTGTCAGCCAGATCCAACAGGTCGCGGATCGCCTCAAGCGAAAACCCCAGCTGCCGCCCATGGCGCACAAAGGCGAGACGGTCCAGATCCGCCGGGCCATAGCGCCGCTGGCCGCCCCCGGTGCGTTCCGGGTCCGGCATCAGGCCGATGCTTTCATAATAGCGGATGGTCTGCACCTTGGTGCCGGTGCGTTTGGCCAATGTCCCGATGCTCAGCATATCAGTGCTCCTTTGCGCGCAACAGGCGCAGCGCATTGGCCACCACCAGCAGCGAGACGCCAACATCTGCTGCAATCGCGCCCCACATCGAGGCCATGCCAAAGGCGGTTGCCAGCGCAAAGGCCAGTTTGGTCATGAGCGACAAACCAATATTCTGATGGATCACCGCCATGGTGCGGCGCGAATGAGAAATCAGCCAGGGCAGCCGGCTGATATCGTCGCTCATCAGGGCAATATCAGCAGTCTCAATCGCGGCATCCGACCCCACCGCCCCCATTGCGACGGCAAAATGCGCCCGCGCCATGGCCGGGGCATCATTGACCCCGTCGCCCATCATGGCAACCATGCCGTATCGCTGGGTGAGGTCCTCGATGGCGGCAACCTTGTCAGCTGGCAGCAGCGCGGCATGAACCTCATCGATCCCCGTCTGCTGCGCCACCGCCTGCGCTGTGGCGGCATTGTCCCCGGTAAGCATCACCACCTTTTTCACGCCAAGATCATGCAGCGCGGCAATCATCTTGCGCGCCTCAGGCCTGACCCTGTCGCGCAGCGCAATCACCCCCATGATCCCCGCCGAGCTGCCTACGACCACCAGCGTCGCGCCAGAGACCTCGATCTCTGCCATTTTTCTCTGGGGCAATGCGGCCTCAAACCCCTTCTCGATGGCAAAGCGCGGCGATCCCAGCCAAAACAACTGGCCCTGCACGCGCCCCTCGACGCCGCGCCCCGGCACGGTCTGGCTGTCACTGGCGGCAACAATTGCCAGGTTGTGAGTGTTGGCTTCCGACAAAATGGCCAGCGCCAGCGGGTGCGAGGCGCGCGCCTCAAGCGCGGCAGCAATGCGCAACAGATCTTGCGTGCTTGTTTCGCCCTGCGCAAAAAGCTCTGAAACCTCAGGCCTGCCCTCGGTCAGGGTGCCGGTCTTGTCCAGCGCGATGGCTTGCAGCTTGCCTGGAGCCTCGATATAGGCGCCGCCCTTGATCAACACCCCGGCGCGGGCCGAGGCCGCAAGGGCCGCAACAATCGACACCGGCGTCGAGATCACCAGTGCGCAGGGGCAGGCGATCACCAGCAGCACCAGCGCATTATAGACCCAAAAGCCCCAGTCAGCCCCCGTCACCAGTGGCGGCAGCAGAGCCAGCGCAATCGCCAGTGCCATCACCACCGGCGTGTAGATACGGGCGAATTTTGTCACCCATTGCTCCACGGGCGCGCGGCGGGCATGGGCGTCGCCCACCATGCGGGTGATCTTGGCCAGAACGGTATCACTGGCCAGTTTGGTGGCCTCTACCGTCAGGCTGCCATCTCCATTGATCGTCCCGGCATAGACCTCATCGCCGGCCTCTTTGGCCACAAGCGCACTTTCGCCGGTGATCGGCGCCTGATTGACCGCGCCTATGCCTGCCGTGACCCGGCCATCCAGCGGAATGCGATCGCCGCCACGCACCACAAAGAGCTGACCAATCTGTACCTTTTGAGCCGGTATATCTGCCTCAGTGCCATCACTGTTGAGAACCCGCGCGGTGGGTGGCGCCAGATTCAGCAGGGTTGCAACTGCGGTGCGGGCACGCCCAACGCTCCAGGACTCCAGCGTCAGCGACAGGGCAAAGAAAAACGCCACCGTCGCCGCCTCAAAATACTCGCCCAGTGTGATGGCCCCAGCGACAGCCACCACCATCAGAAGGTTCATATCCGGCGACAGATTGCGCAGCGCATACCAGGCCTTTGGCAGCACCAGCCACACGCCCAGCATCACGGCACTCAGAAACAACCCCAACTCGGCCAGCGGCACCGGCAAATTGCCATGCCCGGCAAACAGCTGGCCAAGACCCGCAGCACCTGAATGGCCGATATGCCACGCAAGCCCCGCGCCCCAAAATGCCGCACTGGCAGCGGTAAAGCGCTTTTGGCGGCTGAGATGCGCCGCCTGGTCAGCCCCGGCGCTTTTGGCATCCCACAGCTTGGCGCGCAGGCCGGTATTCGCAACCCGTGACAAAACCTCAGCATCATCAATCTGTCGTGCGGTGGACAGCAGGATCATACGCCCGTTGAGCACATCAAAACCAAGATGCTCAACCCCGCCAACAGCCTCGCCCAAGGCGCGGTTCAGGATCGCCACCTCTTCGGCACAATCGAGCCCGTTGACCCGGAAGCTGCGCCCAGCGCTCAGCTGAACTGCACTGGCAACAGAGGTGGCGCTGCCACAGCATCCCGATGCCGTTGGGGCGTGTTGATGCTCAGGTCCGCGCTCAGGAGTAACATCCCTGTCGGGATCAATCGGGGGGGAGCAGCGGTCATGGGGCATGAGGTAGCCTCGTTGTTTTCAAAGACCTCCCCTAGATAAATCCTCCAGTGACTAGAGGTTCAAGAGGGTTTTTGAAAAACTTTTGGCCCGTTCTTTAGTGTGCCTGTTCTTTAGTGTGCGGAAACCTGTCGCAAGGTTTTGCACAGAGTAGCGCCGCCCCAAACAGCAGGGGGCGGCGCGAAAAAGCTATACTCAGTTGTCTTCATAGTCTGACATCGGCGGGCAGGTGCAGACCAGATTTCGGTCGCCGTAGGCATTGTCGACGCGGTTCACGGGTGACCAGTATTTGTCGACCCCTAATGATCCGGGCGGAAAGCAGGCCTCTTCGCGGCTGTAGGGGCGATCCCAGTCCCCCACCAGATCCCGCACCGTATGGGGCGCGTTCTTCAGCGGGTTGTTTTCCGGATCAATCTTGCCGTCGATAACATCCTGCGCCTCGGCCCGGATCGACAGCATCGCATCACAGAAACGATCCAGTTCATCCTTGGGCTCGGATTCCGTGGGCTCTACCATCAGCGTGCCCGCCACCGGCCAGGACATGGTCGGCGCGTGAAAGCCCGAATCGACAAGACGCTTGGCAACATCATCCACCGTGATGCCTCCTGCGTCATTCAGCGGCCGGGTATCGAGGATGCACTCATGCGCCACACGCCCGGTAGCCGAGGTATAGAGCACACCGTAGGCGTCATTCAGGCGGGCCGCGATGTAGTTGGCGTTCAGGATCGCAACCTTGGTGGCCTGTGTCAGACCAGCGCCGCCCATCAGCAGAATATAGGCCCAGGACACCGGCAGGATCGACGGGGAGCCAAAGGGCGCCGCCGAAACCGGACCCACGGCAGAGCCGTATTCCGGATGGCCCGGCAGGTGCTCGGTCAGATGCGCCTTGACGCCGATAGGGCCCATGCCGGGGCCGCCGCCGCCATGAGGAATGCAAAAGGTCTTGTGCAGGTTCAGGTGGCTAACGTCGCCGCCAATCTTGCCGGGCTGGGCAAGGCCCACCATGGCGTTCATGTTGGCGCCATCAATATAGACCTGCCCGCCGTGATCATGGGTGATCTGGCAGACCTCCTGCACGGTTTCTTCAAACACACCATGGGTCGAGGGATAGGTGATCATGCAGGCCGCCAGATTGTCCGAGTGCTTTTCAGCCTTGGCACGGAAATCAGCGATATCGATGTTGCCATGGTCATCTGCAACAACCGGAACAACCTTGTAGCCCACCATCTGCGCCGAAGCCGGGTTGGTGCCATGCGCCGAGGTCGGGATCAGGCAGACATTCCGGTGCCCCTCCCCGCGCGCCGCGTGGTAGCTGCGGATGGTCAAAAGGCCGGCATATTCCCCCTGCGCCCCCGAGTTGGGCTGCTGGCTGATCGCATCATAGCCGGTGATCTGGCAGAGCTTGTCGTTCAGATCCTCGATCATCATGTGATAGCCCTGCGCCTGGTCCTTAGGGCAAAAGGGGTGCAGGTTGCCGAACTCGGGCCAGGTGACCGGGATCATCTCCACCGTAGCGTTCAGCTTCATGGTGCAGGAGCCCAGCGGGATCATCGACCGGTCCAGCGCCAGATCGCGGTCGGCAAGACGGCGCATGTAGCGGGTGATCTCGGCCTCGGCCCGGTTCTTGTGAAAGATCGGGTGGGTGAGGTAGTCGCTGTCGCGCAGCGCATAATCCGGCAGACGGTAGGCGCGGTTGGCCTGGCTGTCGTCTGTCTTGTCGATGCCAAAGGCGCCCCAGACGGCCTCGATGGTTTCCTTGCGGGTCTGCTCATCCAGGCTGATGCCAACCCTGGTCTCGCCAACTTTGCGCAGGTTGATACCACGGGCAACGGCCGCCTCCATGACGGCGCGCTGCAGGGGGCCGACTTCAACCGTGATGGTGTCAAAGAACACCTCTGGTTCCACCTTAAAGCCGTGCTCTTCCAGCCCGGCGGCCAGACGCGAGGTCTTGCGGTGCACCGATTGGGCAATCGCCTTGATGCCATCGGGGCCGTGATAGACGGCATACATCGAGGCCATCACAGCCAGCAGCGCCTGCGCGGTACAGACGTTAGAGTTGGCCTTTTCGCGGCGGATGTGCTGTTCGCGGGTTTGCAGCGCCAGGCGGTAGGCCTTGTTGCCCCGGCTGTCGATCGACACGCCAATGATGCGGCCCGGCATAGCGCGCTTTAGCTTATCCGTCGTGGCCATATAGGCCGCGTGGGGGCCACCATAGCCCATAGGCACGCCAAAACGCTGGGTCGAGCCAATCGCAATATCAGCGCCCATCTCGCCGGGAGATTTCAGCAGCGCCAGCGACAGAATGTCGGCGGCAACCACGGCAATGCCTTTGTTCTCGTGCAGCGCGCTGATCTCATTGGTGAAATCGCGTACATGGCCATGGGTTCCGGGATACTGGAAGATCGCGCCAAAGACGGCGCCGGCCTCCAGCTCATCCGGATCAGCAACCACAACGTCGATGCCCAGGGGTTCAGCGCGGGTCTGGATTACGGCAATGGTCTGGGGATGGCAGTTCTTGTCGACAAAGAACGCCGCATTGTTGGCTTTGGAGCGCGAGCCACGATGCGCCATCGCCATGGCTTCGGCGGCGGCTGTGGCCTCGTCCAGCAAGGACGCATTGGCGATATCCATGCCGGTAAGGTCGCTGACCATGGTCTGGAAGTTCAGCAGCGCCTCAAGGCGGCCCTGCGAGATCTCGGGCTGATAGGGCGTATAGGCCGTGTACCAGGCGGGATTTTCTAGGATGTTGCGCAGGATCGGCGCCGGGGTCGAGGTGCCGTAGTAGCCCTGACCGATCAGCGAGGTCAGCACCTTGTTCTTGCCTGCCACCTGCTTCATGTGGAACAGCGCGTCGCGCTCGGTCATCGCCGGGCCCCATTCCAGCGGCTCTTGCTGGCGAATGGCGGCTGGCACGGTGGCGTCGATCAGCTCATCAAGCGTGGTAAAGCCAATCACCTTGAGCATCTCGGCCATCTCTGTCGGCGAGGGGCCGATGTGGCGGCGGTTGGCAAAGTCATAGGCTTCGTAGTCGGTCAGTTTAAAGGCCATGGTTTTGGTCCTTATGGCAGGGCGGTGGGAGCGCAGAAAAGGGAAACGCCGACCAGAGGCCGGCGAGAAGAGCGTTTTTATCCAACAAAGGCTTTGTAGCCGTCCAGATCCATCAGATCCTCCAGCTGTGACGCATCGGAGAGTTTGATCTTGTAGATCCAGGCGTCAGCCTCGGGGCTTTCGTTCAGCGCGCCGGGGTTATCTTCCAGAGCGGCATTTGCCGCAATAACTTCGCCGTTCAGGGGCGCATAGATTTCCGAGGCCGCCTTGACGGATTCGATCACGCCGATTTCATCGCCTTTTTCAAAATCGTCGCCGGCTTCTTTTTGCTCGACAAAAACGATCTCGCCCAGCTGATCAGCAGCGTGCTGGGTGATGCCGACAGTGGCCATGTCACCTTCGACGGTGACCCATTCGTGCTCTTCGGAATAATAGGTGGTCATGCGAGACTCTCCTTCGTGTCTTGTCAGCACTGTGTCTTGTCAGCACTCTTAGCGTTTGTAGTTCTGGGTCACAAAGGGCAGGGCCACCACGTCTGCTGGCTGCGCCTTGCCCCGGATGATCAGGTTCACCTTTTCGCCCGGTGTAGCATGGCCTGCTGTGACATAGCCCATGGCAACGGGTGCGCCAACTGTCGGCCCAAAGCCACCCGAGGTGATGGACCCGATGGTCTCTCCGGCAAGGTTTTGCACCTCAACACCCTGACGCGCTGGCGCGCGGCCCTCAGGTTTAATGCCAACCAGCTTACGCGCGGCACCCTCGCTCAATTCTTTCTGAATGCGAGCAGCGCCGGGGAAACCACCTTCTTCGCGGCGACGTTTCTGCATCGCCCAGGTCAGCGAGGCCTCAACGGGTGTGGTGTCGTTGTCGATGTCATTGCCATAGAGGCACAAACCCGCCTCAAGGCGCAAGCTGTCGCGCGCGCCAAGCCCTGCAGGCGCGCAATCCTCATGAGCCAGAAAGGCGCGGGTGATCTCTACGGCCTTGTCCTCGGGGATGGAGATCTCGTAGCCATCCTCACCGGTGTAGCCCAGCCGCGACAGACGACAGGTCACGCCCAGGATTTCGGCCTCGATGGTTTCCATGAATTTCATATCACGCGCGACGGGGCACAGATCGCCCACAACGTTTTCCGCCGCAGGGCCCTGCACGGCCACCAGCGCGCGATCAAAGATCTCGGTCACTTCAATACCCGTCAGATGCTTGGTCATATGCGGGATGTCCTGATGCCGCATCGACGCATTAACCACGACAAAAAAGTGATCACCCGCATTCGAGACGATCAGATCGTCCATGATGCCGCCAGTCTCATTGGTAAAAAACGTATAGCGCGCCTTGCCCTCTTTCAGGGTGGTAAAGGCCGACGGCGCAATGGTTTCCAGCATCTGTGCGACATTGTCGCCTTTGAGGATCACCTGCCCCATGTGAGAGACGTCAAACAGCCCGGCCTTTTCGCGGCATTGCTTGTGCTCCCCCATGATGCCCATGGGATATTGCACCGGCATTTCCCAGCCAGCAAAATCAACCATCTTGCCGCCCAGTTCGACATGCAGATCATAGAGCGGGGTGCGTTTGGGTGCGTCAGTCATCATAGGGGCCCTTTTGTCAAAGATCGGTTGCGATGAACCATAACCATGCAATGCGCATTCTGAACTACAAAAGCCAAGATGAAGACCGGCCCGCTGCGGGTTACCGACTTACGCCCCCCGCCGCCAGGCACCGCACTTCAGAAGGCAAAGTCCTCATGCACGCCACAATGTTCCTTTAGGAAACTTTTCCCCCTTAGGCAACAAAAAGAAGTTGTGTGGAAATTTTTGACGGGCGCAGCCATCAAAGCTAAGGTTCACCTGCAACAGGAGAAATCACCCCATATGGAACCGGTTCAGCCAGAAGAAACAGGTCTCGCGGCAGAGGCGAGCGAGGCTCCGGATGGCGAAGTCCTGGGGAAAATGATTCGCGATGCCCGCAAGGTAAAGGGTCTGACACTGGAAGAAGCCGCCAGGGCCGCCGCCATTGGGCGCTCAACCCTGTCAAAGATTGAAAACAACCAGACCCGTCCGAGCTTTGAAATCATCCGCCGCCTGATGCAAACGCTTGAGCTGGAAACACCGCAGCTGTTTGTGCAATCCGCCCAGACCAGTATCTCGGGGCGGCGCGACTACACCCTGTCCGGGCGGGGCGAGCATCAGGAAACCACAACCTACGATCATGAGCTGTTGTGCACCGAACTCACCAGCAAGCGGATGCTGCCCTATATCAGCACTATCAAGGCGCGAGATGTCACCGAATATGACAGCTGGGTACGCCATCGCGGCGAAGAGTTCATGTATGTGATCAGCGGCGATCTGGTGCTTTATACCGAACATTATCGCCCGCTTGCCATGAGTGCTGGTGACTCGGTCTATTACGACAGCGGCATGGGCCACGGCTGTGTTTCTACCAGTACGCAGGACGCCAAGGTGCTTTGGGTTTCACTGGAGATCTGAAACACAGGAAGAGGATTCCATAAGACCCTGCCGCCGCGCTATCCTTTGGCGTCTCCTGACAGCAGGCGCTTGGCCACCGCCGCGGCATCATCCAGATGCGCCGCAACAGCCCGGCGCGCCGCTTCGGGGTCGGCGGCGACAATGGCGTCGCAGATTGTCTGCATATGATACAGACCCGGCTTCTCCCGTTCCTGCGCCGACAGCGTCATGGCCCGCAGCCGGCTGATCCGGCCATTCAGGCGGTTGACCACCTCCCAGGCAATATGATGCCCGGCGGCCTCAAACATCACCTGATAAAACTGGGTCGATGCCCTGAACAAGGCCCCCGGCACCACATCCGCGCCACTCTGGGCAAAGGCCTGTTTAAGCGCCTCAAGCGCGGCCTGCAGATCTGCGTGCAACTCTTTTGAGCCCGATCTGGCGCAGGCCATGGCGGCCGCGGTTTCCAGCATCCGGCGGATCTCGTAGATCTGGCGCGCATCCTCCCAGCTCAGCGGTGCCACAATGGGCCCCCGGTTGGGCAGAATTTCCACCAGCCCCTCGGCCTCAAGATAGCGAATCGTCTCGCGAATGACCGTCCGGCTGACCCCCAGCTGGTCGCACAGGGGCCGCTCCACCAACCGCTCTCCCGGAGAAAACAGCCCCGAGATGATTGCGTCGCGCATTTTCTCCTGCACGATTTCACGAAGCGTTGCAGGAGGTTGTTCGATTTTCAGCTGAGACAGAGCAGGGTTTTTCATGCCTCCTACCTAGCAGCGCCCCCCAGGCAAGACAACCAAGTCTTGACTTATGGTAATATGGTATACCATAAGATGGAGCATCGATTTCTTTCCAATTCAGGTGCCCCCATGCCCGCAGTCATCCGCAAAACCCTGCTTCACGTCGAAGAAACCCTGATCGAGGGCGGCAAAGAGGCCGCAACGCCGCTCAAGCTGATTGCCGCCATCGCCGTGATCAAAAACCCCTGGGCCGGTCGCGGCTTTGTCGATGACCTGAAACCCGAAATCTTTGACTGCGCGCCGGGCCTTGGCGAGATGCTGACCCGGATGGTGCTGGAGGCGGCAGGCGGCGGCGACAGGGTCGAGGGCTATGGCAAATCCGCCATTGTCGGCCTGGACGGCGAGGTCGAGCACGCCTCGGCGCTGATCCACACCCTGCGGTTTGGAAACCACTACCGCGAAGCGGTTGGCGCCAAAAGCTATCTGGCCTTTTGCAACACCCGTGGCCCGGGCAACGCGCCGCTAATGATCCCGCTGATGGACAAGAACGATGGCGGGCGGCGCTCGCACTACCTGACAATCCAGACCTCGGTGGCGGATGCGCCAGCGGCGGATGAAATTGTCGTGGCGCTGGGAGCTTCAATCGGAGGGCGTCCACATCACCGCATTGGCGACCGCTATCAGGACCTGAAGGATCTGGGCCATGACCTCGACAATCCCGCCGCTGTCTAATCTGCAGCTGCCGCCCCCCTACGGCCAGCTCAGCTATCGCGAGGCGGGCCATGGTGCGCCTTTGGTGCTGATCCACGGGGTTGGCATGCAAAGCGCCGCCTGGGCGCCACAGATCAAAGAGCTGTGCAAAACGCACCGGGTGCTGGCGCTGGATCTCCCCGGACATGGGCACAGCGCCGCCCTGCCTGAGGCATCAGACCTCACCGCCTATGTCGCCTGGCTGCAGGCCGCCCTCAGCGCGCTTGACACTGGCCCGGTCAATCTGGCCGGCCACTCCATGGGGGCGCTGATTGCCGCAGGCCTCGCCGCAGAACACCCGGAGATGCTGCGCAGGCTGGCGGTGCTGAACGGCGTCTATCGTCGCGCCCCACAGGCCCGCAGGGCTGTTGCGGCCCGCGCCGCCGAAATCAGCCAGGGTCTGGTTGATCTGGACACTCCGCTGGCCCGCTGGTTTGACAACACGGCGACAGACCTGCAGGCCCGAGCTGATGTTGCCACCTGGCTGTCGCAGGTCGACATCGGAGGTTACGCCACAGCCTATGGCGCCTTTGCAAGCGGCGACCGCACCTACAGCGATGCCTGGCCAAAGATCTCGTGTCCGGTGCTGGCCCTGACCGGTGATGCCGATCCCAACTCCACGCCCGCCATGGCCCGCGCCATGGCAGAGGCTGCGCCAGATGGGACAGTGGAAATCATTCCCGGTCGCCATATGGTTAACCTGACGGCGCCCGAGGCCGTGACCAAATGCCTTGCACAATGGCTGCTCCGTCCAGAGCACCCTGCCGCCAAGCTCACCGATCATAAATCTTATATAAAGGAGACCCCAATGGCCCCTGCCCCCCTAGATCCACGTGCTCTGCGTGACGCCTTTGGGGCCTTCATGACCGGTGTTACGGTGGTGACAAGCCATGACAGCGACGGCCAGCCCATTGGCTTTACTGCCAATTCCTTTTCCTCGGTCTCACTCGACCCGCCCTTGGTGCTGGTCTGCATGGCCAACAGCTCGCGCAATTATGATGCCCTGACACAGGCGCCAGGGTTCGCGGTGAATGTGCTTGCGGCGGACCAAAAGGAGGTCTCGAACACCTTTGCCCGACCGGTAGAGGACCGCTTTGCCACGGTGGACTGGCACTTGGGCCCCAATGGGGCGCCCATCCTTGCCGGTGTCTCTGCGTGGTTTGACTGCACAATGTTCAAAACCGTCGAGGCCGGCGACCATGTGATCCTGATCGGCGAAGTCAAAGGCTTTGAGGCCGCAACCGCCCCCGGTCTGGGCTATGCCCGTGGTGCCTATGTCACCCCGGCAGTTGAGGCTGAGGCCCTGTCGCAGGGCGCTCATCTGGTGGTCTCGGCCCTGGTTGAGCGCGCCGGAGAGGTGCTGCTGGTGGATGATGGCAATGGCGGGTTGACCCTGCCGCAATGCCCGGTGGGGCGCGAAGGAGCGTCACAGGCGCTTATGCAACTGCTCGAAACCTCGGGGCTGAATGCCGATCCCGGCTTTATCTATTCGGTCTTTGAGGACAGCGGCCGCGCGCATCAGCATATCTCGTTTCTGTGTCAGGCCGCCGATGGCGCGCCAAAACAGGGCTGTTTCACGCCGCTGACGGATTCAACCCTGATGGAGGTGACCGACCCGGCCCTGCGCATCATGCTTGAGCGCTTTGCCCGTGAAAGCCGCCTGGGCAACTACGGGGTGTTTTACGGCACCCAGGTCAGCGGCGATGTCCGCAAAATCGTGTAAGAGAGGTGAGCCGCATGAAATTTTCCTTGTTTGCGCATATGGAGCGGATCTCGCCGGATCAGGATCAGAAACAGCTCTATGACGAATTCGTCGAGCTGTGCAAAATCGCCGATCGCGGTGGCATGCATGCGGTCTGGACCGGCGAGCACCACGGGATGAATTTCACCATCTCGCCCAATCCGTTTTTAAACCTCGTCGATCTGGCGCGCCAGACAAAGAACCTGCGCCTGGGCACTGGCACCGTGATCGCGCCGTTCTGGCACCCGATCCGCCTGGCTGGAGAGGCGGCAATGACCGATATCATCACCGATGGGCGGCTTGATCTTGGCATTGCGCGCGGGGCGTACTCCTATGAATACGAGCGCCTGATGCCGGGCATGGATGCCTGGGAAGCAGGTCAGCGCATGCGCGAGCTGATCCCGGCTGTGCAGGGCCTGTGGCAAGGCGACTATGCGCAGGAGGGAGAGTTTCACTCTTTCCCCAAGACCACCTCCTCTCCCAAACCATTGCAGGAAAATGGCCCACCCATCTGGGTCGCCGCCCGCGATCCCAACAGTTTTGAATTTGCCGTCGCCCAGGGCTGCAATATACAGGTGACGCCGCTGTGGCAGGGCGAGAGTGAGATCGAAAGCCTGATGTCGCGTTTTAATGAGGCCTGCGGCAAGAGCCCCGAGACGCCGCGCCCTAAAATCATGCTGCTACAGCACAGCTATGTGGCCGACAGCCCAGAAGATGTGCAGCGCGCAGCTGAAGAGCTCAACCGGTTCTACTGCTACTTTGGCGCCTGGTTCAAAAACGAGCGCCCTGTTGATCAGGGTCTGATCGCACCACTCTCGGAGGATGAAATCAAAGCGCACCCGTTTTATTCGCCCGAGGCAATGCAGCGTGATCTGGTGATTGCCCAAGCCCCAGGCGTCATCGAGCGGCTGAAAAAATATCAGGATCTGGGCTATGATGAATATGCCTTTTGGATAGACTCCAGCATGGATTTTGAACGCAAGAAAGCCTCACTGGAGCGTTTCATCACCGAGGTGATGCCCGCCTTCGCATAAGGACAGATCATGCAGCAGTTTCAGCAATATATTGGCGGCCGGTTTGATGCGGGCACGGCGCAATTCGACAGTCTGGACCCCGCCACCGGCCAGGTCTGGGCCCGCATGCCCGAGGCGCGCGAGGCTGATGTCACCCGCGCAGTTCAGGCGGCTGAGGACGCCTTTTTCGCCCCCGACTGGGCCGATATGACAGCCACCCAGCGCGGCAAACTGCTAATGCGGCTGGCCGATCTGGTGACTGAGAACGCGCAGCGGCTGGCGGCGCTTGAGACCCGCGATACCGGCAAGATCATCCGCGAGACCTCGGCCCAGATCGCCTATGTGGCGGATTATTACCGTTATTATGCTGGCCTCGCGGACAAGATCGAGGGCGCGCATCTGCCGATTGATAAGCCCGACATGGAAGTCTGGCTGCGTCGTGAACCGCTGGGTGTGGTGGCCGCTGTGGTGCCGTGGAATTCGCAGCTGTTTTTGTCAGCGGTCAAGATCGGTCCGGCGCTGGCGGCGGGCTGTACCGTGGTGCTGAAGGCCTCTGAGGAGGCGCCGGCGCCGATGCTGGAGTTTGCCCGCATCTTTGACCAGGTCGGCTTTCCCGCTGGTGTGCTGAACGTGATAACAGGGTTTGGGGCCAGCTGCGGCTCGGTGCTGACCGCGCACCCAAAGGTGGCGCATGTGGCCTTTACCGGCGGACCAGAGACCGCCCGTCACATTGTGCGCAACTCGGCCGAAAACCTCGCGTCCACCTCGCTGGAGCTGGGGGGGAAATCGCCGTTCATCGTCTTTGAGGACGCCGATCTGGAAAGCGCTGTGAACGCGCAGATCTCGGGAATTTTTGCCGCCACCGGCCAAAGCTGCGTCGCCGGATCGCGCCTGATCATTGCAAATAAGATCAAGGATCAGTTCCTCGCCCGCCTGAAAGAAAAGGCCGAAGCAGTGGTGATTGGTGCGCCAGATGATATGGCAACCGAGGTCGGCCCGCTCTGCACCGAGGCCCAGCGCAGCCATGCCCTGTCACTGATTGCCAGCTCTGTCGAGGCAGGCGCACAGCTCATCACCGGTGGCTCAGCACTCCCCGGCGCGGGGTATTTCTTTGCGCCCACCATTCTCGACTGCGCAAATGCGCCGGACGCGCCCTGTCTGCGCCAAGAATTCTTTGGGCCTGTGCTCTCGGTACTGAGCTTTGACAGCGAAGAAGAGGCGCTGGCGCTGGCCAATGATACCGCCTTTGGGCTGGCCTCGGGGGTGTTCACCCAGAACCTGACGCGGGCGCACCGGATGATCCGGCGGCTTCGGGCTGGGATCGTCTGGGTCAACACCTACCGCGCCGTCTCGCCCATTGCGCCCTTTGGCGGCCATGGGCTCAGCGGCCATGGGCGGGAAGGCGGGCTGCAGGCAGCGCTGGATTATACAAAGGTCAAGGCGGTCTGGCTGCGCACCTCAGACGACCCAATCCCCGACCCCTTTGTAATGCGCTGATGTAAGGCGCGAAACCCTGCGGCGCAGGTCAGGCCGCTCTTTGTCATGGGCATTGCGGAATTTCTGCCTATGGTAGCCCGCAAAGACCATGGGCAGGCAGGGAAGACCCCCGGCGCTCTGCCCCGCAAAGGAGCGCATGTTATGAGCAAGACCCTGTTTTCCCTGCCAGAGCCCCTGGTGATCCCCGTTCAGGGCGAAGAGGCTGGCTACCCGGTTGGCCGCATTTTCTGCGTCGGGCGCAATTATGCCGCCCATGCCGCCGAGATGGGCGTCGAGGTCGACCGCGAAGCGCCGTTTTACTTCACAAAGTCCAGTGTCAACGCCGTGCTGAGCGGCGCCAGCAGCCCCTACCCGCCCGGCACCGAGAATTTTCACTATGAGATGGAACTGGCGCTGGCCATCGGCAGTCCGGTCTTTCGCGCCAGCCCTGAAGGGGCGCGCGCCGCGATCTATGGCTACGGTTGCGCCCTCGACATGACCCGGCGTGATCTGCAGATCCGCGAGCGCAAGAAACAGCGGCCCTGGGATCTGGGTAAGGATCTGGAACAGGGCACGGTCTTTGCGCCGCTGACCAAGGCCGCTGACTGGGGCGAGGTCGCCGCGCAACGCATCTGGCTGACGCTTGACGATGAAATTCAGCAAGACGCCACTCTGGCCGAGCTGATCTGGTCCACCGAAGAAATCATCTGCCATCTCTCGGGCTACTACCACCTGCGCCCTGGTGACCTTATCCTGACTGGCACCCCGGCCGGTGTGGGTCCAGCAGTTGCCGGCCAAAAGATGACGGGTGCGATCACCGGACTGGCCCCGGTCTCTCTCAGCCTGACGGCAGCCGAGTAGCCAGGCTTTAAACCTGGCCGCAAACCTGGCCTCAAGTCTGGCTGCAAACCAAGCCGCAAACAGAGATGTCAGGTACGAAAGAAGCAAGCACATGTGCGCTCAGTCCATTCGCAAAGGAAGCTTTGCTTTGCATAGTATAGGCGAGACAGCATAGGCTATGCCTGCATCAGTGCCGTAACCACGGGGGGAGGTTCTGCAATTGCCTGCGCGGTCGTGTCGCCACATCCGCCCGCAAAGAAGGATTGATATTCAAAAGGTATAGTGTTGATATGTATCAGGTCGACGCAAGTACTTACAATCTTGTAACACAACCTATTGCCGGAGCAGGCTGATCTTCGGGCCGGCAATTTCATGAGTAAAAAATGCATAATCCAGCATTGATAGTTACGAATGCACCCAATAGCAGGGGGTCAACCGGTTCGTTTAGCGAACTGCGCATGATCATCTGAGATCAAAATGAACAGAATCGAGCCGCCCGTCGCAACATTGTTATGTGACCGCGACAGGGTGGTAAAAATGAAGGTCAAAGGGAGGAACCATATGACCACTCGCAGAAAGCTTCTTGGAGCCGCAGGCGCCGCCGCCATCGCGACACTCTGTGCCACCCAGGCATTTGCCGACAATGTAACGCTGAAAATGCACCAGTTCCTGCCAGCTCAGGCCAATGTGCCAAAGCTGATTCTGGACGTCTGGGCTGACAAAGTCGAAGCGGCCTCCGGTGGCGAGATCACCATTGACCGCTATCCGTCGATGCAGCTGGGTGGCAAGCCGCCAGAGCTGATGGACCAGGCCATTGATGGCGTTGCCGACATCGTCTGGACCGTTGTCGCCTACACACCCGGTCGCTATCCTTCGACCGAAGTGTTCGAGTTGCCCTTCATGATGACCAATGCCCGTGCCACCTCGCACGCCTATTGGGAAATGTTCGAAAAGCACATGAAGGACACCGAGTTCAAGGATGTTGAAATCCTGGGCACCTGGGTCCACGGCCCCGGCCTGATCCACACCTCTGATCCGGTTGAAACACCCGGTGATCTGCAGGGCATGAAGATCCGTGGCGGTGGCCGTTCGGTCAACTCTTTGCTGACACAGCTGGGTGCAACCCCCGTTGGCATGCCGGTTCCTGCGATCCCCGAAGGCCTGTCCAAAGGCGTGATCGACGGCACCACCATCCCATGGGAAGTGACCACCGCGCTGAAGGTGCCTGAGCTGGTCGGAAACCACACCGAGTTCACCGGCAAGGCGCTCTATTCGCTGACCTTTGTTCTGGCGATGAACAAAGAGAAATACGCCAGCCTCTCCGACGCACAGAAAAAGGCAATTGATGACAATTCCGGCTTGGAGTTCTCGATCTTTGCTGGTGGCGTCATGGAAGATGCTGATGGCCCGGCCCGTGAGTTCGCCTTGGACAACGGCAACAATGTCATCACCCTCGACCAGGACAAGACAACCGAATGGCGTCAGCTGTCCCAGCCCGTCTACGACAAGTGGCTCGCGGATATGGCCGAAAAAGGCGTCGATGGTCAGGGGCTTCTGGAAGAGGCTTCTTACCTGATCGAAAAGTACACGCCACAATACATTAAATAAGCTAGCAATACTGTCAAAGGGCCGCAGCTGCATTTGGTGCCGCGGCCCTTTGCGTATAAAAAAGGGTATTCACCATGCACAAGCTCATGATGGGGCTGGCTAGGTTCATGGCCATTTTAGGCGGTATGGTCCTCTCTCTCCTGATCTTTCTGACCTGCCTGTCGATTATCGGTCGCTTGCTCAACGGCGTCTTGCACGGCGATGTGATGCAATCGATTGCGCCGGGCCTCTCGAACTGGATGATCACCTGGGTGGGGCCAATCAATGGCGATTTTGAGCTGGTCGAGGCAGGCGTTGCCTTTGCGATCTTTGCCTTTCTTCCCCTCTGCCAGATCTCTGCCGGTCATGCCGCCGTGGATGTGGTCGCCAATGCCTTTCCGCGTGGCGTCAACCGCTTCCTGCGCATGATAACCGAGCTGCTGTTTGCCGCGGTTCTGGTGCTGATCGCCTGGCGTCTTGCTGCGGGCACCGTCAGCAAATTTGGCAATGGCGAAACCTCATTCCTGCTGGAGTTCCCAGTCTGGTGGGCCTTGGGAGCCAGTCTTTTTGGCGCCGTGGTCGCGGCCATTGTGGGCCTCTACATGGGTGCCGTGCGCACCATCGAATTTTTTACCGGCCGTATCCAGATCTGGGACGGCGTGGAGGGTGAACAGTGACTGCACTTGAAATTGGTATTGCCTCCTTTCCCGTCCTGATGATCCTGATCTTTTTGCGGGTTCCCATCGGGCTGTCGATGTTCCTGGTTGGCCTTGGTGGTCTGATCATGGTCACCGACGGCACACAGGTGGCCTTTGGACGGCTCAAAAGCGAAACTTACTCGACCTTTTCGTCCTATTCGCTGACCATCGTGCCGATGTTCCTGCTGATGGGGCATTTTGCAACGCTGGGCGGCATGTCCTCGGCCCTGTTCAAGGCCGCCGAGGGCTTTTTGGGCCATCGCAAGGGCGGTGTGGCCATGGCGGCCATTGGCGCCTGCGCTGGCTTTGGCGCCATATGTGGCTCATCTTTGGCGACAGCCGCCACCATGGGTCGCGTCGCGCTGCCCGAGCTCAAACAATACGGCTATGCCGGTGGGTTCTCGACAGCAACACTGGCCGCAGGCGGCACGCTGGGCATTTTGATTCCGCCCTCGGTGGTGCTGGTGATCTATGCCATCCTGACCGAGCAAAACATCGCCAAGCTGTTCCTCGCAGCCTTTCTCCCCGGTTTGCTGGCCGCCATTGGCTATGTCATCGTGATCTCGATCTATGTGCGCCTCTACCCTGAATCTGCGGGCACACGGCCTGCTATCGCCTGGGCAGAGCGTTTCGCCAATCTCGTCAAAGTCTGGCCGGTCCTGCTGGTCTTTGGTCTGGTGGTAGGCGGCATCTACGGCGGCTTGTTCACCCCAACCGAGGGCGCCGCTGTTGGTGCCTTTGGCACCGGGTTTATCGCCTGGATGAACGGCGGTTTGGATCGCGCCAATCTGGTCGACAGCTTTATGGTGACGGCACGCTCAACCGCGATGATCTTTTTCATCGTGCTGGGCGCGGGCTTTTACAATGGCTTCCTCGCGCTAACCAAGGTGCCACAGGAGCTGGCGGATTTTGTTGTCAGCCAGGGCTATAGCCCCTGGATGGTACTGGCGCTGATCCTGGCCTTCTATCTGATCTTTGGCTGCCTGATGGATTCCCTGTCAATGATCCTGCTGACCATTCCAATCTTCTTCCCGGTGATTTCGGTGATGGATTTTGGTCTGTTGTCCCTGATCGACATGCAGGCTGATGCGGCGATGGAGGTGCTGCGCAACGGGGTGCCTGAAGGCATGGGAGCCGAGATGCTCGCCTCGATACAAGAGGCCATCGCCACGGGCACCGAACTCACCCGCGATCAGATGAAGGAGCTGGGCATTCGGGTCACCGAGGGTCGCGTCAACCGGATCGAGACAGAGTATGTCGCCATCTGGTTCGGCATTCTGGTGCTGATCGTGGTCGAAGTGGGCCTGATCACACCGCCGGTTGGCATGAACCTGTTCATCATCAACGCGATGGATCGCAAGACCAGAATGATCGACACCTACAAGGCGGTGATGTTCTTTGTCGCCTCCGACATCATCCGAGTGATCCTTCTTGTGGCCTTCCCCTTTATCACCCTGCTGCCGCTGCTGCTGTTGTACTAATAGCCCGGCCACAGGACGTAAAATCTGACCCTTCTCCAGCCCTGCTGGGGAAGGGTTTTTTATGCAAAGCTGTTTGAAAGATCCCCATGTCAAAGCTAGGGTACCTCACCAGCCGCGCAGGCAAAGGAGTTGAAATGTCACAACAGGTTAGCGAGACCGCCAACAGCAGCAGCTTTGTGCATGAAATCCGCGTCGGCTGGGGGCACTGCGACCCGGCCCAGATCGCCTATACCGGCCATTTGCCCGGTTTTGCGCTGGAAGCGATTGATGCCTGGTGGGAACACCACCTGAATGGCGATGGCTGGTTTCAGATGGAGCTGGATCGCGGCACCGGCACGCCCTTTGTCAGCATGAATTTAGAGTTCCGCTCGCCCGTCACCCCGCGCCACAGGCTGCACTGTGAGGTCTGGCCCGCCGCGATTGGCACCAAATCCGTGACCTTTCGGGTCGATGCCCGCCAAAACGACGTACTGTGCTTTGAAGGCCGCTTCACCTGCGTCTTTATCGACCCGGCAGAGTTCAAAGCCCGCCCCGCCCCAGCGGACTACCGCGCCGTGATCGAGGCAAATCTGCGCCCGGAATAGCTGGAATAGGTGGAATAATCGGGACTCAAAGTGCCTCGCGCAGCCAGCCCGCGCCAAACTCTAGCCGCGCCAAACCGGCAAATCGGGCAACACGCTCCAGCTCAGACTCAAACCGTTTGATCCGCGCGGGCGAAAATTTCACGCCCCGCTCAGGCCAGAGCGCTGTAACCCGCAGGCAATCTGCTGCCCGGTCCGCCTTCATGTCGACACGTCCCACCAGACGCGCACCTTCCAGCAGCGGGAAAACATAGTAGCCATAAATGCGCTTTGGCGCCGGGGTAAAAACCTCGATCCGGTAGTGAAAGCCAAACAGCCGTTCCGCGCGTTTGCGATCCCGCAGCATGGGATCAAACGGGCTAAGCAGTCGCATCCGGCCAGGCGGCGGCCCAAGCTCTGCCGCAGTGGCGATGGTATCGGGCCGGGCAAAATGTTTGCGCAGGGAACCATCTGCCGCCTCGACCTCGACCTCTTCGATCTCACCGCGCGCCTGGGCCGCCTGACACCAGTCTCGCGCCTCAGCGGCAGAGGCCGTATCCCAAAAGGCGGCAAGTTCCCCCGAGGTGGCAAAGCCAAGCCGGTCCAGCGCAGCATTGCACAGCCAGGCGACCGTGGGCGCGGCCTCTACAGGGTCTGTTGGGGCATGCAGGCCTTCGTCGATCACCCGCTCGGTCAGGTCATAGCGCTTTTGAAACCCGCTCCGGCCTACGACGGTCAGCGCGCCGGTGCGCCACAAATACTCCAGCGCGGTCTTTGACGGATGCCAGTCCCACCAGCCACCAGAGCTCTTTTTCTCATCCTTGCTCAGATCAGACGAGCTAACCACACCGTGATCGCGGATATGGCGCAGCACCGTGTCAAACTGCTGCTCAAACCCATCGCGGCGCCAGTTGCGCCAGCGTTTACGCAGCAGTTCCTCATCGCGCTGAAACCGCAGATGCCACTGCGGATAAAACGCCAGCGGGATCATCGCGGCGTCATGGGTCCAGTGCTCAAACAGTGCGCCGCCGCCATGATAGAGATCGGTCAGGTGTTTCGCGCGATAATTGGCGCGGCGCGAATATAGAATCACGTCATGCGCCCGCGCCACAGTGTTGATACTGTCGAGCTGGACAAACCCAAGCCGCGATATCAGCTGCAACAGATCCGCGCCTTTTGCACCGCCGCGAGGCTGCTCCAACAGCGCGTGACGATCCATAAACTGACGCCGTGCTGCCGCATTATCCAGCCGCGGCAATGCCATCAGCGCCGCTTGAGCGTATCACCATAAGAGATGGTGGGGGTCAGGGTCACATGCCGTTCCATTTCTGCCTCGGGGTCATCCAGCTGGGCGGCAATGATTTCGGCCGCCTTGCGACCAATCTCCAGTCGGCAGGCATCCATGGTGGCCAGCTGACGCGGCAAACCCTGTAGCAGCTCCACTCCGTTAAAGCCGGCCAGACCAATCTGTCCCGGCACATCAATGCCCTGATCCAACAAATAAAGCAGCCCACCGGCACCAATCATATCATTGGAATAATACAGAAAATCCAGCTCGGGAGAGCGTTCCAGCATCTCCTGTGTCATCTCGCGCCCCTTCGCCAGGGCAGAGCCACCAGAGTAAAAGGCGCGATCTTCGATCTCGACGCCTTCCTTGGCCAGCGCCTCGGTGAAGCCCTCAAAGCGTTTGCGCGCGCGGTGATCCAGCGGCATCTTGGTGCCCATAAAACCAATGTGGCGATAGCCCGCCTTGAGGATCGCCTTGGCCATTTCGCGCCCGGCGCGCCGATGCGAAATCCCCACCATAGCATCCACCGGCTTGCCATCGGTATCCATGATCTCAACCACTGGAATACCTGCAGCGTTGAGCATGGCACGCGCCGCTTCGGTATGTTCAAGCCCGGCGATGATAACGCCAGAGGGCCGCCAGGAGAGCATCTCGTAGAGGACTTTTTCTTCCTTCTCGGGCTGATAGTCGGTGACACCCACAACAGGCTGCAGTTTGGTGTTTTCCAACACCTGATTGACGCCTGTCAGCACCTCGGGAAACACCATGTTAGAGAGGGACGGAATAATCACCGCCACCAGATTAACCCGGTTCGACGCCAGCGCCCCTGCAATCTTGTTGGGCACATAGCCCAGTTCCTTGGCGGCACTCAGAACCTTGATACGGGTTTTTTCAGAGACATCGCCACGATTGCGCAACACGCGGCTCACCGTCATCTCTGAGACGCCGGTGGCTTCTGATACATCACGAAGGGTGAGGGGGCGCTTGTTTTCCGTGGTCACGTTCTACGGCCTCTTGTTTTTTGCTGTTTCGACGTTAGCCAGAGAGCGCACCCAGCACAATGGGGCGCGGCACAATAGAGCATGGCAAAGCGCCGCAATAAACTCCAGCCTGATGCCCTGCTGCCCATTGTGATGACAGAAATGATTTGCTATCGCGTAAACGTGTCTGGCCCCGTGGCTCAACTGGATAGAGCAGCCCCCTCCTAAGGGGCAGGTTATTGGTTCGAATCCAATCGGGGTCACCAAAAAATCAATTACTTATCTGAATGTCAGAAGTTTTTCCTCATTCACGGAACCAGGCTTCTCAAAGCGCAACGCCCAAAGGATATGATAGCCCTCGTGAATCCAACGCAGTTTTCGCCATAGCAGCCATCCTTGTTCGGCCGTTTTCTTGGCGCCAGAGGGGCCAGAGGAGCCAGACATGCGCCAATTACAGATCACATGAGGCCTGGACAGGTCAAAAACTGAGCGTTTCGCGCCGCCGCGATTCACCATGGGTACCAGATAGCTGGTGACCTGCTCGCCTGAAATGTCTGGTGCTTAGAAGAGCCTTAGGGGAAATTTACGCATTCAAAAATGCAACGGCGGCGCGCAAGGGTATACGCGCCGCGCAATTTTATGTGCTTTCTTACAATGGTTTAGAAATCCAGGTTCTCAACGCTCAAGGCGTTTTTCTGGATAAACTCACGGCGCGGCTCAACCACGTCTCCCATCAGTTTGGTAAAGAGATCATCGGCTTCGACCATATCGTTTACGCGCACTTGCAACAGCGTCCGGGCGTCCGGGTCCAATGTGGTTTCCCACAGCTGATCCGGGTTCATTTCACCCAGTCCTTTATAGCGCTGTAGCGACAGACCCTTTTCGCCTTCGTCCATGATGGCCTTCAGCAGATCCAGCGGTCCATGAATGGCCTGCACGCGATCCCGGCGCACCAGCTGTCCGGAGGTGGCGTAGATCTCTTGCAGGCTTTTGGTAAAGCTGCCGGTCTTGCGGGCCTCGCCAGAGCGCAGCATTGGGCCATCCAACGTGCGCACTTCTTCGACGCCGCGCAAAATACGCGCCAACCGCATACCGTGATCCTGGGTAATACGGCCCTGCCAACCTTTTTCATATTCCAGCGCAATAAGATCAAGACGGGCGGCAACCTTATCAGCCACACCCTGCAGGTCCGCATCGACCGCGCCGGGGACAAAGGCGCCGGCGATGGCTGCCTGTTCCAGGATGTGACGCGGATAGTGGGTCGGGAAGGCATCAAGCACGCGCTTCAGTTGACGCGCCTCGTCCACCACGCGGGTCAGATCGCGGCCCACTAGCTCTTCTCCCGAGCCGAGCTTCAGTGTCGCGCCCTCAACCCCCTGCTGCACCAGGTAGCTTTCCATTTCGGCCTGATCCTTAAGGTAGACCTCGGATTTTCCACGCGCCACTTTGTACAGCGGCGGCTGCGCGATATAGAGGTAACCCCCCTCGATCAGCTCGGGCATCTGGCGGTAGAAGAAGGTCAAAAGCAATGTCCGGATATGGGCGCCATCGACGTCCGCATCCGTCATGATGACAATCTTGTGGTAGCGCAGTTTTTTGATATCAAACTCGTCCCGCCCAATGCCGGTGCCAAGCGCCATCACCATATTGCCAATTTCCTGGCTACCCAGCATACGGTCAAAGCGGGCCCGCTCGACGTTCAGGATCTTACCTTTCAGCGGCAAAATCGCCTGTGTCTTACGATCACGGCCAGTCTGGGCTGAGCCCCCGGCGCTGTCACCCTCCACCAGGAAGATTTCAGTGTTGACCGGGTCTTTGTCAGAGCAGTCTTTCAGCTTGGAGCTGAGAAAGTTGAGGTCCATCGGGTTCTTGCGGCGTGTCAGATCGCGGGCCTTGCGGGCCGCCTCACGCGCCAGCGCGGCCTCGACAACCTTGCCAACAATCTGCTTGGCCTGGGTCGGGTTCTCTTCAAACCATTCCGCCAGCTTCTCATTCACCAGGCCCTCAACAACCGGGCGCACCTCAGAAGAAACCAGCTTGTCCTTGGTCTGGCTGGAGAACTTGGGGTCTGGTACTTTTACCGACAGAACACAGGTCAGGCCTTCACGGGCGTCATCGCCGGTAAAGGTGACCTTCTCTTTTTTGGCAATGCCACTGGACTGCGCGTAGTTGTTGATGGTCCGGGTCAGGGCGCCGCGAAAACCCGCCAGGTGGGTGCCGCCATCGCGCTGAGGAATGTTGTTGGTAAAGGGCAGCACCGACTCGTGATAGCTGTCGTTCCACCACATCGCCACTTCAACCACGATGTCGTCTTTCTCGCCGATGATATAGACTGGTGTCTCCATCACGGGTGTTTTGGAGCGGTCGAGATATTTCACAAATTCTTTAACGCCGCCCTCATAGCACAGCTCAGTCATGAGCCGCTCTGCCGGGCGTTCGTCAATCAGGATAATCTTGACGCCCGAATTCAGAAAGGCGAGCTCGCGCAGGCGCTTTTCCAGCGTCTCAAACGAATACTCCAGATTGGAGAATGTTTTGGTCGAGGCCATAAAGCGCACTTCGGTGCCGGTGCGATCACCGCACTCCTGCACCACCTTCAGGTGTTCAACCGTATCGCCGCCCTCAAAGCGCGCAACGTGTTCTTTGCCTTCGCGCCAGATCCGCAGCTCAAGCCAATCGCTGAGCGCGTTCACCACCGAAACACCAACGCCGTGCAGACCACCGGAGACCTTGTAGGAGTTGCTGTCGAATTTGCCGCCCGCATGCAGCTGGGTCATGATGACCTCGGCCGCCGAGACGCCCTCTTCTTCGTGGATGCCGACGGGGATGCCGCGACCATTGTCGCTGACTGAAACGCTGGAGTCGGCGTGAATTTTCACTGTGACCGCATCGGCGTGACCCGCCAGGGCTTCGTCGATACCGTTGTCCACCACCTCATAGACCATGTGGTGCAAACCAGAGCCGTCATCGGTATCACCGATATACATGCCAGGACGTTTGCGAACGGCTTCCAACCCTCTGAGAACCTTGATGGAATCGGCACCATATTCTGCTGGGGCTTGTTCGTTGTCAGACATTCGCGACTTCCTGTTTAACCTTTGGGATTTTATACGCAATTCCGCTCTGATTGTCACCCACAGAGCCCGGTTTTTCTTGACGTTTGAACGGATTATCCCCCCATGATCCAACCCGCGTTTTCACGCCTGAAAACCCTGTGCAGATCAGGTAAACGGCAGCAGCATGCCCACGCCGATCAGCAAGGCTCCCGAGGTCAGATTGAGCCGCCGCATGGCCTGCGGTGACGAGATCACGGCCCGCAAATGATGCACCATCCCCGCCATGGCAAGGTTGCCCAAAAGCGGCACCGCAAAAGAGAGGCAAAGGATCACCACAACATCAATCCAGGTGATCGCGCCAAGATCAAAAAAGCCGGGCAAAAGCCCCATGTAGAACAGAATGGCTTTGGGATTGCCAAGGATCACCGCCAGTCCGGCAACAAATCCGGCCCAGGCTCCGGGGCGGGTCAGGGCCCGGTTTTCCTCAAGCCTGCGGTCGGCCCCCCGGATCACCAGAACGCCCATGGTGATGAACATCAGACACGCGACCCAACGCAGCACCAGCATCACCTCGCCCAAACTTACCGCCAGCCAGGACATGCCGCCAATCGCCACCAGCGGCCATATAATATCGCCGCACGCCACCCCCAGCGCCAGCGGCCAGGCCGCCTGAAACCCGCCCGAGACCGCCCGCGCCATCAGCGCCAGCCAGACAGGGCCAGGCGTCAGAAACAGCACAAACAAGGCGCCGGCATAGAACAGCAGATCCCAAACCGAGAGCGTCATGCGGTCATGATCTCCGACGTGCCAGCCGCGTCACGCACCTCCAGAAGCTGCGCCCGATTGCCAAGCTCGGCAAACAGTTCAGGCCCGGTTCCGGTCATCCAGGCCTGCGCCCCAAGCGCGCAGATCTCGTCATAAAGCGCGGCCCGCCGCCCGGCATCCAGATGGGCCGCGACCTCGTCCAGCAGCAGAATTGGCGGGGCACCCTCTGAGGCGGCCAACGCCCGGGCATTGGCCAGGATCAGCGACACCAAAAGCGCCTTTTGCTCGCCTGTTGAACAATCCCTGGCGGCAATGCCTTTGGAAGCATAGGTGCCAGTGAGATCGCTGCGATGCGGCCCGATCAGGGTCCGCCCCACGGCCATGTCACGGCCGCGCCCCTCTGCCAGAGCCGTTACAAACTCCGCCTCGCTCAGGGGCATGTCGCCCTCGGATTGTATCAGCTGCAACTGGGCGGTGGGAAAGGCGGTCTCTGCGCTCTGCTGCGCGGCGGCCAGACGCTGCACGGCGGTTTGTCGTGCGGTGTGAATCCGGTGTCCGGCTGCCCCCATCTGCGCCTCAAGAACCCGATACCAGGCCGCATCCCGGATCTGGTCCTTCAGCAGTTTGTTGCGCTCCCGCATGGCTTTCTCATAGGCAAGCGTCGCTTCGGCATGACTGGGCTCAAAGCTGAGCGCGATGCGGTCAAGAAAGCGGCGGCGGCCCTCGGCGGCCTCGACCCACAACCGGTCCATCACCGGCACCAGCCAGACCACCCGACAGATCTGACCCAGCGCGATCTG
Source organism: Phaeobacter sp. SH40 (assembly GCA_965641885.1). Lineage (GTDB taxonomy): Bacteria > Pseudomonadota > Alphaproteobacteria > Rhodobacterales > Rhodobacteraceae > Pseudophaeobacter. Next base: position 4,233,372 of record OZ282574.1, read on the forward strand.
GTTAGAGGCTTTGTTGTCGATGCGCACCTGACGCGAGGCGCCTTCCTCGGACCAGGTCTCGATCTCATAGGACTGATCCGGGGCCTGCAACACACCTTTCAGCTTCCAGCCAAGGCTTTCGGGACGCCGCGCCATCTCAGCGGCACTGGCGCGGCGCAAACCACGCCCCGGTGAAAACAGCGAAACCGCCTCAAGGATATTGGTTTTGCCTGCGCCATTGTTGCCGTGGATGGCAACGGGACGCCCATCCAAATGCATTTCCGCCCGCAGATGCGAGCGGAAGTGAGACAATGTCAGTTCAGTCAGGGCCAGCACGAAGGGCGCGCCTTTCTCTGTGCGGCTCTTTGTGCATCCCTCTGGGCGGCACAGCGCGGATCATAGATCAAACGCGCATTGGCATCACAACATAGACCGCGCTTTCGTCACTGCCTTCGCGCATCAATGTCGGATCTCCAGAGGAGTTGAACAGGAAGACGGCGTTCTCGCGGTCCACCTGATTGGCAATCTCCAGCAGATATTTGGCGTTAAAGCCGATCTCCAGACGCTCGTCACCATAGGCCACGGCCAGCTCTTCTTCGGCGGCACCGCTGTCGGGCGCATTGACCGAAAGGATCAGGCGGTCTTCTTCCAGCTGCAGCTTGACCGCGCGCGACCGCTCTGACGAAACGGTTGCAACCCGGTCCACCGCACGGGCGAACTCAGACGCGTCCACCTCAAGCCGGCGGGTGTTTCCAACGGGAATAACGCGGGTGTAATCCGGGAATGTGCCGTCGATGACCTTAGAGGTCAGGGTGATATTTGGCGTGGCAAACCGCACCTTGGTTTCCGAAACTGAGACCGCGATATCCATCTCGTCGTCGTCCAGCAGCTTGCGCATCTCGCCGACCGTTTTGCGTGGCACGATGACGCCTGGCATATCCTCGGCGCCCATTGGCAGGGGTGCATCAATCCGCGCCAGACGGTGGCCATCGGTGGCAACACAGCGCAGCACCTTGCCGCCCTCGGCCGCGTCCGACACATGCATGTACACCCCGTTGAGGTAATAGCGGGTCTCTTCGGTAGAGATGGCAAATTTCGACTTATCAAAGAGGCGGCGCAGCATGGCCGCATTGGCGGTAAAATTGGAATGGTACTCGGAGGAGGCCATAACCGGGAAATCTTCGCGCGGCAGCGTTGCCAGCGAGAAGTTTGACCGCCCGGCCTCAACCGTCAGGCGGCCTGTGGCCGCATCTGCGGTCAGCGTCACCAAAGCGCCATCCGGCAGTTTGCGCACGATCTCATGCAAAGTGGTGGCCGCCACGGTGGTTGCGCCTGCGCGCTCAACCTGAGCCGGGGCTTTGTCGACCACTTCGATATCAAGATCGGTGGCACGGAACTGGGCCACATCGCCCTCAGCTTCGATCAGAACATTCGCCAGGATCGGAATGGTATTGCGGCGCTCCACCACCGATTGGGCCTGCGCAACGGCCTTTAGGAGTGTGCCGCGTTCAATGCTGATCTTCATGTCGCTTATCCTCTTCGTCGCGCCAGTGCTCGCGTCCCTGCGCGGCCACCAGGCCATGGCAAAGCAATGGTCGGGACAGGCAAAGTACCGGTTTGCCCCTCATGTACAAGGCTTTTTATTGAGTTTTCCAAGGGAATCTCTGCAGCGTCAAGGGGCTAGAGCCCGTTACAGCCTGAAACCCGGGTTTTCGTTGCCGCGGCGCCCTTTCTCCGCTCCTGACTGCGTGTATCTAGGCCAGAATTTCTCCCACTTTGGCAGCCTCCTGGACAGCAAAAACCGGCAATGAAAAACGGCCCCGGAAAATCCGGAGCCGTTGGAGACTGAGGACAGCGCTGCAGGCTTTAGGATTCGAGCGAGCGGCGCAGCATTTCCACATCTTCAGCGATCTGACCATCGGTGGACTTCAGCTCTTCGATGCGGCGCACACCGTGCATGACTGTGGTATGATCACGTCCACCAAAGCGTCGACCGATTTCCGGCAGGCTGCGGCTGGTGAGCTTTTTGCACAGATACATCGCCACCTGACGCGGCCGTGCATAAGAGCGCAGCCGTTTGGGGCCGACGATATCGGACATGCGGATGTTGTAATACTCTGACACCTTGCGCTGGATTTCCTCAACGGTGATCTTGCGCTCGGAGGCGCGCAAGACATCCGCCAGACAATCCTGGGTCAGATCCATGTCGATCTCACGCCCAACAAGGGACGCAAAGGCAAACAGCCGGGTCAGCGCCCCTTCGAGCACCCGCACATTGGTCGAGATCCGGTGCGCCAGGAATTCCAGCACGCCATTGGCGATTTCTAGGCCCGGATAAGTCAGTTGCTGATGCTGAACCTTGGTCTGCAGAATACCAAGACGCAACTCATAGTCGGTGGGGTGCAGATCCACCACCAGACCACATTGCAGGCGCGATTTCACGCGGTCCTCAAGATCCTTGATCTCACCGGGGGCACGATCCGCAGAAATGATGATCTGCTTGTTCTGATCCACCAGAGCGTTGAAGGTATGAAAGAATTCTTCCTGCGTTGAATCCTTGCCGGCAATGAACTGCACATCATCCACCATCAGCACGTCAACCGAGCGGAACAGGTGTTTGAAGTCCATCATCTTGCGCTCGCGCAGGGCCTGCACAAAGCGGTACATGAACTGCTCTGCTGACAGGTAAAGCACGTTCAGAGACGGGTTTTGCGCTTTGATCTCCCAGGCGATGGCATGCATCAGGTGGGTCTTGCCCAGCCCCACACCGCCATAGAGCACCAGAGGATTAAAGGTCACCGGGCCACCTTCAGCCACGCGGCGTGCGGCGGCATGTGCCAGCTCGTTTGGTTTACCCACAACAAAGTTGTCAAAGGTGAACCGCGGATCCAGCGGCGCGGCCTGCAGGCTGTCCATCGGCGTCGCGGCCGAAGCCTTGTTCGACAAGGATTGAGCAGAGGCGGCGCGGCGCACAGGAGACTCGTCCCATTTGCCATCGCTGTCGCGGCCTTGACCGTCCTGCATCTCTGCAAAAGGCTCGTTTGGTTGCTCCACCTGACGCACAGGACGTGCAGGTGAATTGGCAGCAACCCGAAAGGCAAGCCGCTGAACCGGCTCACCCGAGAGATTAAATTCATGCAAGATCAGATCCGCAAAGTTCTGACTGACATAGTTGCCCATGAAGTTGGTCGGCACGTGAAACACGGCGACGCCATCATCAACAGAACTGAACTCAAGCGGCTCAATCCAGGTCGTAAAGTTGTTTTGCCCAACAGTCTTCAGAAGTCTCGTTCTGAGCTGTCCCCATTTTTCTTCCGTCATGCTGCGCCTCATGCGTCCCCAAAAGCACGGCCCGATCTTCCTTGGCCTATCGTTTCATCATACTCCGTTTCTGGAGCAGTTCTTCACCCACATCTTCTGCGCGTACGGACAGGGATTTCCTGACCGCACTCCCTTTCGGGACAACGAACCGTCCAACAAAAAAGTACCACATAACCGTGATACTCAACTTTGTTACCGAAGAACCGTTTCTGCACACAAATGAGACACGACTACTGGCTGGAAATTCCAGCACAGCAGAGCAACCATCCAGTGAAAACCAAACTGGCATTCATTGAACAACTACGCATTCAGTGACCTTATTGCCCGTCAAGGTCACCGCGAGCAGCCTGTCCCCCCAGCGAGTGAATCGCTGTACATGTGGTAGCAAGTTGCGAGGGGCAGCGGCAATCAAACTCTGATGTTGACTCACTCTTTGCGGCCAAAGAATCTATCGCTGCTGTTTCAGGGGACGGAGAGATAAGGACAAAATGAAAAGGCGCCGCAAAAATGCGACGCCTTCAAATTTTTCAATTTCTTGCTTGCAGGAAAATCCCGGCAGGGAATCAAGCCAGCGACTTGACCCGTGCGGACAGACGGGAAACTTTCCGCGACGCTGTGTTCTTGTGGTAGACGCCTTTGGTCACGCCACGCATCAGTTCGGGCTCAGCGGCGCGCAGAGCGACCGTTGCCACGGCCTTGTCGCCGGACTCGATAGCTTCTTCAACTTTACGCAGGAAGGTGCGGATGCGCGAACGGCGGGCTTTGTTGACGACGAAACGCTTTTCGTTCTGACGTGCGCGTTTTTTCGCCTGAGGGGTATTTGCCATGTCTCTGTGACCTTTTATTCGGGTTCATATATCGATTTAGGCGCAAGCCAGCCAAACCCGGATCAGATCACGGAGTGATTCTAGCCAAGCGGGCTGCACGCGCATGTATGGCAGCGGTCTTTAAAGCGAATTCCCCAGATAGGCAAGGGATTTGCCAAAAGACCTTTTTCAACCCTTACCGGGACTGCCGCATCACTGGTAAATCACCAGCTAAGTCACCGGGGCCAATCCTGTGCAAGGGCCCCGGCTTTTGAGGAAAACCTCAAGAATTTATTTGTCGCGGAACTGGGCTTCGCGTTTTTCCAGGAAGGCGGCCATGCCCTCTTTTTGATCCTCAGTGGCAAACATCGAGTGGAACACACGCCGTTCAAACAACATGCCCTCGCTCAGCGTGAGCTCATAGCTGCGGTTCACCGCCTCTTTGACCGCCACGGCCGTCAGCTGGGATTTCTCGGCAATCTTTTGGGCGGCTGCCATGGCCTCATCGACCAGCTTCTTGGCCGGGACGACCCGCGACACCAAACCGGCGCGCTCGGCTTCTTCGGCGCCCATGAAACGACCCGTCAGGTTCATATCCATGGATTTCGACTTGCCCACAAACCGCGTCAGGCGCTGGGTGCCGCCAATGCCGGCCACCACGCCGAGATTGATTTCCGGCTGGCCGAATTTGGCGGTTTCAGCGGCTATGATGAAATCACACAGCATTGCCAGCTCACAGCCGCCGCCCAGCGCATAGCCAGCAACAGCCGCGATGATCGGCTTGCGGATCGCGATGATGCGGTCATTGACCTGGGCAAAGAGATTGCTGGAATAGACATCCGTAAAGCTCATCTCGGACATCTCTTTGATGTCGGCACCGGCGGCAAAGGCCTTTTCAGAGCCGGTCAGCACGATGCAGCGCACCTTGTCGCTGGCGTCGGCTTCTTCCAGGGCGGTGCAAAGCTCACTCACGAGCGCTGCATTGAGCGCGTTCAACGCCTCGGGGCGATGCAGTTTGATAAGGCAAACGTGGTCCTGCACATCGACGTTGATCGTCTCATAGGCCATGATTATTTTGCTTTCGTTGTTCCGTTCAGAAACGAGTCATTACCACGGGAAATATCGCATTCAAGCTATCTTTGACACTTGCCACAGTAGAAGGAGGATCGCCCCGCTTGGGTGATTCTAGCAATAGTGCCCGTACAGCCCTCCCTGCGGCAGGCCTCTCCCTCTCGACCATAGACATCAAAGCTATGTTGAAAATATCCAAGTTCTCCATTGGCTTGGCGGAAATCTTTCAACGAGGATCCCCCCGCCCTGATTGCGTCCTCAAGCACGCGCCGGATGATCGGAACCAGGGCTGCAACCTGCTTGGATGCCAGGTGCCCTGCTTTTTGTTTTGGTGAAATTGCAGCACGAAAAAGGGCTTCGCAGACATAAATGTTCCCCAGACCAGCGATGATTCCCTGATCCAAAAGCGCCGATTTCACCGGCGTGTTCTTATTTGCGAAGGCTGCAATCAGGTAGTCGTCATGGAAATCATTGCCCAGCGGTTCCGGACCCAGCACCTTGAGCAGCTTGTGTTCAGCCAGCCCTGCTGTGGGGATCAGGTCCATCGCGCCAAAGCGCCTTGGGTCATTAAAGGTGATGCGGGCGCCATTCTCCATGTCAAACACCACATGGTCGTGTTTGGCCGCCTGCGGATGATCATGCGAAAACTGTCCCAGCGGGTCCCCCGAGACCGTCATACGCCCCGACATGCCCAAGTGTATCAGCAGAGTCTCGCCGCGATCCAGCTCTGCCAGAATGTATTTCGAGCGCCGCCTGAGCGCCGTCACCCGCGCGCCCGTCAGCCGGTCTGCCATCCGGTCAGGAAACGGCCAGCGCAGATCGGGACGGTTCACATGCGCCTGCGCAATCACGGCCCCCTCCATCGAGGGCAACAACCCCCGCATCACGGTCTCGACCTCGGGCAATTCAGGCATTACATCATTCCTCACGGAGTATTACATAGAGCATTACACAAGGGCCGCATTGTGCCTGCCCCCCAGCCTCCTATAAGTGGGGCGATCCTTAGAAAACGGCAAGCCACATGAGCGACAGATCAGACAGTACCACCCATTTTGGCTTTGAAACCCTCCCCGAGCATGAAAAAGCGGGCCGGGTGCAGGGCGTGTTCAATTCGGTGGCCTCGAAATATGACATCATGAATGATGTGATGAGCATGGGTATCCACCGGGTCTGGAAAGACGCGATGATGGACTGGCTGGCACCGCGCCCCGGTCAGCGTCTGCTGGATGTGGCCGGTGGCACCGGCGATATCTCGTTCCGGTTTTTGAAACGCGCAGGCCAGGGCCACTCCACCGTGCTGGATATCACAGCCCCCATGCTGATCGAGGGACGCAAACGCGCCGAGGCCGAACAGATGGCCGAGAGTCTCGATTGGGTCACTGGCGACGCCATGGCGCTACCGTTCAAGGACAATACATTCGACGTCTACACCATCTCCTTTGGCATCCGGAACGTCACCCGTCCGCAGGAGGCCCTGAACGAGGCCTATCGCGTGCTCAAACCCGGTGGGCGCCTGATGGTGCTGGAATTCAGCCAGCTGCCCAATGACGGCATGCAAAAACTCTATGATCTCTATAGCTTCAACGTGATTCCCCGCATGGGAAAGCTCATCGCGGGTGACTACGAAAGCTACCAGTACCTGGTGGAATCAATCCGCAACTTCCCCGATCAGGAGACCTTTCTGGAGATGGTGAAAACGGCGGGCTTTGCCAATGCAAAATACCGCAACCTGTCGCTGGGCATTGCAGCCCTTCACTCTGGCTGGAAAATCTAGACGATGCGCGGCCCACATAATATCATCCGCCTGATCCGTACCGGTGCCACCATGGTGCGCACCGGCGCCATGAAGGTGGTGCTGGACGCCTTTGACGCGCCGGCCCCTTTGCGGGTGCTGGCCTATACGCTGGGCTGGCCCTTTCAGTGGCTGGGCTACAAAGGGGATCCAAATATGCCGCCCGCCACCCGGGCGCTGACGGCGCTGGGTCCGGCCTATATCAAATTCGGCCAGGTGCTTTCGACCCGTCCCGATGTGGTGGGTGAGGACATGGCGCGGCAACTGCGCGTCCTGCAGGACCAGCTGCCGCCCTTTTCACGCGCCTCGGCCATGGCCGAGGTGGAACGCGAGTTGGGCCGTCCTCTGGCAGAAGTGTTTTCCGAATTCAGCGAGCCTATCGCTGCCGCCTCAATCGCCCAGGTGCATCGGGCCCGGATGGCGGACACCGGCGAAGACGTTGCCGTCAAAGTCCTGCGCCCCGGCATTGAACGCGCCTTTAACAAGGATGTGGATGCCTTCTATTTTGCCGCCCGCATCGTCGACCTCTTTGCCCCCGGTGCGCGCCGCCTGCGCCCGCTTGAGGTGATCGAGCATTTTGATGGTGTGGTGCAGGGAGAGCTGGACCTGCGACTGGAAAGCTCGGCCGCCTCGGAATTTGCCGCCAACACGGTTGAGGACGCCGGTTTTCAGCTGCCCCGCATCCGCTGGGAAGCCTCGGCGCGCCGGGTGATGACCCTGGATTGGGCCGATGGCGTGGCACTGGGCGACAATGCAGCCCTGGACGCGGCTGGCCATGATCGCCGTGTTTTGGGCGAACGGGTGTTGTCCCTGTTCCTGCGCCATGCCCTGCGTGACGGCTATTTCCACGCCGATATGCATCAGGGCAATCTCAAGGTCGCCGCCAATGGCGATATCATCGCTTATGACTTTGGCATCATGGGTCACATTGATGAATACACCCGCCGGGTCTACGCCGAGATCCTCTTTGGCTTTATCAAACGCGACTACAAACGCGTGGCCGAGGTACATTTTGAGGCAGGCTATGTGCCCGCGGATCGCGACGTCGATGAATTCGCCCGCGCCATTCGCGCCGTGGGCGAGCCGATCTTTGGCATGGATGCCAGCCACATCTCCATGGGCAACCTGCTGAATTACCTCTTCGAGGTGACTGAACGCTTTGGCATGGAAACCCGCACCGAGCTGATCCTGCTGCAGCGCACCATGGTGGTTGTTGAAGGCGTCGCACGTTCGCTGGACCCCAAAATCAACATCTGGGAAGTGGCCCATCCCGTGGTTGAGGATTACATCAAAAAGAGCATTGGCCCCCGCGCCATCGCCTCGGACCTGATGAAAACAGCCAAGATCATGTCCCGCTTTGGCCCCCGTCTGCCTGCGCTGATGGAAAAGATCCTGATCGCCCAGGCGCAAGAGCCAACATCAGATCAAAAAAGGCAGCCCTGGGCAGGCATCGCGCTGGGCTTAAGCGCAGGAATCCTTCTCACCCTGCTCACCACGCATTTGCTCTGACAGGTCGCAAAACAGAAACAAGAACAGATAAAGGAAAGGGCGCAGCCATAGCCAGCCGCGCCCTTTCTTTCATTCATCTTGCTAAAAATACCTTGGGGTGAATGGCACGGAGGGCCAGAGGGGCAAAGCCCCTCCAACAAAACTCACACTCCCGCCAGATCACAGGCCTTTTCAGTTCATAGGCGTTCAATCGCCAGGGCAATCCCCTGACCGCCGCCGATGCACATGGTGATCAAAGCTTTTGAGCCACCTGTGCGCTCCAGCTCATAGAGAGCTTTCAGCGTGATGATGGCACCGGTCGCGCCAACCGGGTGGCCCAGCGCGATGGCGCCGCCATTGGGGTTGACCTTGGCGGGATCCAGACCCAGCTCCTTGTTGACCGCCAGCGCTTGCGAGGCAAAGGCCTCGTTGCTCTCGATCACGTCAAAATCGCTTGCCTTCAGACCGGTTTTGGCCAGCAGGTTCTGCACCGCGGGCACAGGGCCAATGCCCATGACTTCGGGGCGCACACCGGCATGGGCGTAGCCCAGGATGCGTGCTTTGGGTTTCAGACCCGCCTTGGCCGCCGCGTCGCCGCGCGCCAGGACCAGAGCGGCAGCACCATCATTGATGCCCGAGGCATTGCCGGCTGTGACACGACCGTCTTTCTTGAATACAGCCCGTAAACCCGCCAGTGCCTCGATCGAGGTGCCTTTGGGATGCTCGTCGACCTCAAAGGCGACCATGTCACGCTTCACTTTTACCTCAACCGGGGTGATCTGGCTGGTGAAATACCCGGCTGCAATGGCCGCCGCGGCGCGGGTCTGGCTGGCGAGGGCAAATTCATCCATCTGCTCGCGGGTGATCTCGTGCTCATCCGCGACGTTTTCCGCCGTTACCCCCATGTGGCCGGTGCCAAAGGGGCAGTTCAACGCGCCCAGCATCATGTCGAGCGAGGCCGCATCCCCCATCTTCTGACCCCAGCGGGCCGAGGGCATGATAAAGGGGCTGCGCGACATGTTCTCGGCCCCACCGGTCAGCGCATAATCCGCATCGCCCAGCATCAGGGCCTGGATACCCGAAACCAGCGCCTGCGCGCCCGATCCACACAGCCGGTTCACATTCATCGCGGGCGTCCCATGGGGCACACCGGCCTGCATTGCCGCCACGCGCGACAGGTACATGTCGCGTGGCTCGGTGTTGATGACATGGCCAAAGACCACATGGCCAATCTGTTCCGGGTCCACGCCAGAGCGCTCCAGCGCCGCCTTGGAGGCCACAGTGGCCAGATCAATAGGGGCTGTATTGGCAAGCGCGCCACCAAAAGTACCAATGGCGGTGCGCGCACCATCCAGAATGACGATATCGGTCATGATCTCTCTCCTCACGAGTCAGTTGCGCGTATTATGCAGATGCAGCATGGCGCTGTCTGCCCCCGGCTGCTGTGGACGTCCCGTCATTGACAATTTGCCTCAGGAGCCGCAGGACGTCTGTTATGACGGAAGATACAGACGATATCCTGACACTGCTGCCCGCCCGCCTGAAAGAGGCGCGTCGTGCCCAGGGGCTTTCCCTTGAGGCCGTCTCCAATCTGTCGGGGGTTTCGCGCTCAATGGTCAGCCAGATCGAGCGCGGCGAGAGTTCGCCGACCATTGCCACCCTGTGGAACCTCACCCGCGCGCTGCAGGTGGATTTTGCCGGCCTTCTCGAGGCCGGCGACAGCCAGGACCGCATCGAAGTCCTGCGCGCTGTGGATGTCCCCAAGATCGAAAACATCGGTGAGGGCTGCCGCATCCGCATCCTGTCGCCTCCCGAAGAGGCCGGCGGGCATGAAGTCTATGACATCCGGTTTGACAAGTGCGGCGCCTTGAACAGCCTGCCCCATACGCGCGGGGCTGTGGAACAGCTAACCGTGCTGGACGGCGAGATCACGGTAACCTCAGGCGCTGCAACTGACCATCTGAACACTGGTGACACTGCCCGTTATGCCGCTGATGTTGGCCACGCGATCAGCGCACCCAACGGGGCTGCACGGGTGTTTTTGATTGTGAAAAATGCCTGACGGTTTGCCCTACAGAAGGGGCTGATGCCCTGAAGTGTGCCTCTCCTCTACTGAAAATCCACCTTCACGGATTTTTGTCCGCAATAATGAATTCTCCTATTTGGGAATCTTATCCGTTATGGTAGACACTCCTCTACGGACAAGGAGTTTCCCGCAATGAGCACCGCATTTCTGAACGACATCTCTGAAACGCTGACCCAGATTGAGGCTGATGGCCTCTATAAGCGGGAACGAATGATCACCTCGCCGCAAGGCGGCGAAATCGCGGTGACGGATTCTGCCGGCGCAACGCATCAGGTCATCAACCTTTGCGCCAATAACTACCTGGGCCTTGCCGACCACCCTGATCTGATCGCAGCGGCGCGGGGCGTCATGGATGAGAAGGGCTTTGGCATGGCCTCGGTCCGCTTTATCTGCGGCACGCAGGACATCCACCGCCAGTTGGAGCAGCGTCTGGCCAGCTTCCTGAACAAGGACGATGCCATCCTGTTTGCCGCCTGTTTTGACGCAAATGGTGGCTTGTTCGAGCCGCTTTTGGGGCCTGAGGATGCAATCATCTCAGACAGTCTCAACCATGCGTCCATTATTGATGGCGTGCGCCTGTGCAAGGCAAAGCGCTATCGCTACCTCAACAGCGATATGAAGGATCTCGAGGCCTGGCTGAAACAGGCCCGCGCGGACGGTGCGCGCCATATCATGATCGCCACCGACGGGGTGTTCTCGATGGATGGCTATCTGGCAAAGCTGCCAGAAATCCGCGCCCTGGCCGACAAATATGACGCGGTGGTCATGGTCGATGACTGCCACGCCACCGGATTTATGGGGCCAAATGGCGCGGGCACGCCGGATCATTTTGGCGTCGATGTGGATATTCTCACCGGGACATTGGGCAAAGCACTGGGAGGGGCCATTGGCGGCTATATCGCCGGGCCGCAGCCAGTGATTGACCTGCTGCGGCAGCGGGCGCGGCCCTATTTGTTCTCCAATTCGTTGCCGCCCTCCATCGTGGCTGCCGGGCTTGAGGCTATCTCGCTGGTTGAAAAAGGCGCTAATCTGCGGGCGCAGCTATTTGAAAACACCCGGTTCTGGCGCCAGGGCCTAACCGAGTTAGGTTTTGATCTGCTGCCCGGCGAGCACCCCATCGTGCCCGTGATGCTGGGCGAGGCCCAACTGGCGCAGGATATGGCGGCACGGCTGTTTGACGAAGGCGTCTATGTCTCGGGCTTTTTCTTCCCGGTGGTGCCGCGTGGTCAGGCCCGCATCCGCACCCAGATGAATGCGGCACTGACACGCGAAGAGCTGGAACGCGCTCTGCAGGCCTTTGGCAAAGTGGGCCGCGATTTGGGGATCATCACATGACCCGCACAAACACCATGAAGGCGTTAGAGAAATCGCGCCCCACAGAAGGACTTTGGATGGTGCAGGCACCGGTGCCAGAGATCGGCCCAGACGATGTGCTGATCAAGGTGAACAAGACCGGCATCTGCGGCACCGATGTGCATATCTGGAACTGGGATGCCTGGGCGCAAAAAACCGTACCGGTGCCTCTGATCACGGGGCATGAATTCGCCGGTGAGATTGTCGAGCTGGGGCGCAATGTCACCGACCTTGCGCTGGGGCAACGGTGCTCGGGAGAGGGTCATCTGATCGGGCATCATTCCCGCCAAAGCCGCGCCGGCAAGTTCCATCTGGACCCCGAAACCCGTGGTATTGGCGTCAACGAACAGGGCGCATTTGCCCAGTATCTCCGCCTGCCTGCGTTTAATGTGGTGCCGTTGCCGGACGATATTTCCGACGACATCGGCGCCATCCTCGACCCGCTTGGCAACGCCGTGCATACCGCGCTCAGCTTTGATCTGGTGGGCGAAGACGTGCTGATCACCGGTGCCGGTCCCATTGGCATCATGGCCGCGGCCGTGGCCCGCCACGCCGGGGCGCGCCATGTGGCCATCACCGATGTAAACCCCGGCCGGCTAGAGCTGGCCGCCAGGGTCGCCAACGTGCGGCCTGTCAATGTCGCACGCGAAGACCTAAACGATGTGATCCATGAGCTGGGCATGCGTCAGGGCTTTGATGTCGGGCTTGAGATGTCCGGCAACCAGCTTGCGCTGGACCAGATGGTAGAGGCTCTGGTGATGGGCGGGCGCATTGCGCTGCTGGGCATCCCACCGGGCAAATCCCCGGTAGACTGGAGCCGCATCGTGTTCAAGGCTCTGACCCTCAAGGGCGTCTACGGGCGCGAGATCTTTGAGACCTGGTACAAGATGATTGCCATGCTGCAAAACGGCCTGGATGTGAGCGCGGTCATCACCCATCGTTTTGGCGTCGATGACTTTGAAGCAGGCTTTGCCGCGATGAGGTCAGGCAACAGCGGCAAGGTGGTACTGGACTGGACCTAAGGCGGCACCTCGGCCCATCCCCTCCGCCCTGACCCTCAGAAGAAATGGACGGAGAAACGGACCGGCGACGACACAAGGAGCCGAGGGCTCCTGCTACACAAACACTCATTACCGAGTCGCCGGCCACAACTCTACCATAGAGGGTATTTCTTACCTCCGAACACTAAACACGTAAAATCAAAAGGTTTTCTGGAACTTTAACGTAGGCTCATTCGCAGATCAGGGCTTTGCGCCCTTCAGGCGTCAGGACCCAGCATTGCTGCCCCTCAAAGACCGCCGCCGTCAGGGGGCGCCCAAATCCGGCTCCGGAATCAAGATTGACCCGGTTGCCGCGATGTTCAGGCGCGGGGATTTGCGTATGGCCATGCACCACCAGCCAGGGATGCTCTGTCTGATCGTTCAAAAATTCCTGGCGGATCCAGATCTTGTCTTCCTGGCTCTGATCCTCCAGCGCCACGCCGGGGCGGATGCCTGCATGAACAAACAACAGCTCCCCCTCCTGATGGTAATCCGGCAGTGCCTCCAGAAAGCTGCGGTGATGATCTGGAACCGCTTTCAGCGCCTCCGCATGCAGCTCGTATATCCGGGTCGTCTCGGTCAGCTGCAGCCCGTAGGATTGCAGCGTCTCTACCCCACCGATGCGATCATGCAGCCAGTGGTATCCCACCAGCAGGCGGGCATCGTTGCGCGGATACTCCTCGATGAACATCGAAAACATCCGGTCGTGATTGCCCAGCAGACAGACCCAATTGCGCCCGGCGTCCATGCCCTGCGACAAGAGCTCAATCACGCCTTTTGAGTCCGGTCCGCGGTCGGTGTAGTCACCGAGAAAAACCACCCGCGCGTCCGAGCCGCCATCCGCCTCAATCCGCGCCAGCGCGTCCTCTAGCATCTCGCGTTGGCCGTGAATGTCACCGATGGCATAGATGGGCTGGGTCATGGGGGCTCTCCTTGGGGTGAATGGCCAATTGATGGCGCAAGCCGCCCGGCATCACAAGGGGGGCCACAGCCCTTCAGGATCAAAGCCGCAATCTTGCATCAGCGCGATCTCCACCTTAGGTTTGCAACCCTTGGGTCAGGGGGCGTCATGCGCAACATTCAAAGCTACGCGGATATTGAAACGGCGCGCGACAAAGGGGAGCTGACCCCGGCAGAAGAGGAATTGATCACCTGCTGCCGGGAGGGCCGGCTTTGCGAATTGAACCACGGCACCCTCCCCACAGCCCCCAACCCGGCCCACAACATCGGCGCCGACCTGCTGCGCTATCTGATCACCGGCGGCTGCGACGACTGTCTGGTGCATGACAGCGGCGTTATGCTGGTAGGTGCCTATGTGGCAAATCCCCTGGATTTGAATTTCGCCACCGCCAAGGGCGCAACAACCCTAAACCATTGTCATTTTGAGCAAGATATCCAAGCGAGAAACACGCGCTTTGAACAGCTTTCCGTAGGGGGAAGCCATCTGCGCCAGGGCCTTTATGCCCAGGGAGTTAAAGTTGCAGGAGACATTTTTCTGAACCAAAATCTCACCGCAACCGGTACTGTCGATTTCGCCGGCGCTGACATCGGCGGGCAACTCAACTGCACCGCCAGCCCTTTCAATAGGACAGAGGTGGATGCCCTCAATGCACAGGGTGCAAAAATCGCGGAGGGTGTTTTTCTAAGCGACGGGTTTACTGCCAAAGGGCCGGTGGATTTTACAAACGCTGACATCGGCGGGCCGCTCATCTGTGAACAGGGCAGCTTCGTGGTGAAAGAGGGCATAGCGCTACGTCTACAAGACAGTCGCGCCAAAGCCCTTTTTTGGCGGAAGGTTTCAGAGATCAGCGGCGAACTGGATCTCAACGGCGCGCATCTCTCTGAGATCACCGACGATCCGGCCAGTTGGAACCAAGTGGACAAGCTGAATCTCACCGGCCTCACCTATGATCACCTCACCAATCCCGGCGACACAGGGACACGGCTGCAGTGGTTGGGCAAAGGCGACCGGATGAACGGTGAATTCTCACCACAGCCCTATACGCAACTGGCCAAAGTGCTGCGCGGCATGGGGCATGACCGTGACGCGCGAGCTGTGTTGATCGAAGGGGAAATTCGACACCGGCGCAGCGAATGGGTCGAGGTTGAAACCCTGCGTGCAAACCGCAGCGCACTGCGGCACGATGTGAAGAGAAATGATACCGAAAATTTGGAAAGGCATCGCGAGACGACATTCGAGTCACACTTTCAAAAACATTTTGACCAAAGTCTGCGCATTTGTATTGATGCAGCCAAAGACCATCCCAACCGGCCCTCTGACGCGCAACTGGCATTGGCACGGAAAGGGCTGCGATATGATTTGCAGTGGTTCAATGCCAAGGACAAGCTGCGTATTGTCTGGCTAAAGGCAAAAAGCCATGGGCTGCGCTATCTGGTTGGCTATGGCTACAAACCCTTCAACAGCCTGTGGACATTGGTCATTCTGGTGGCGCTCGCTGCAGGTATGTCCCAGATGGCCTGGCGTGCCGGGGATTTTGCGCCAAATTCAGATGTGATCCTTTCTACCACAGAATGGCAGACATTGGCCGAGGACAAGGTTATCACCAACCCAGCGCGGGCCTGGTCTGACAAACATGGCAAGGGGCGCGATTATGAGAGCTTCAATGCTCTTGCCTATGGGTTTGATCTGGTCGTTCCCATCGTCAATATCGGGCAGGAGGTCGCATGGGCGCCCTCAACCACGCGTGGGGCATGGGGCTGGAACCTGTGGTGGATGCGCTGGGGCTTCACTGTGATTGGGTGGATCGTCACCGCGCTGGGTGCCGCTGCCATCGCCGGGGTTATTCGGCGGGACTGAATAGTGAAGAGCGCGCGCCCCACGGCGGGCGCGTTCCGCACCCACCCGGGCAGACGCTCAGTGCGCATACTGCCAGTTCCGGGTGAGTGAGCTTGTTCTTTGGTGGGCACCGCCCGAGCCATCGTCCGGCCGGTGCCCTAAACGCCTTAGACCACGTCAAACTGCAGCGGTTTAATCTGATTGAACAGATCGGTCTCGGCCAGTTTGGCGCGGGCGTCGGCTGGAACGGCGGCATCTACATAGAGCAGCGCAATCGCCTCACCGCCAGCTGCGGCGCGGCCCAGAGTAAAGTTGGCGATGTTGACGCCGTGCTCGCCCATGGTCTGACCCAGCGTGCCGATGATGCCGGGCACATCGTTGTTGGTGGTATAGAGCATATGCGCGCCGACTTCGGCGTCGATGTTGATGCCTTTGATCTGGATAAACCGGGGTTTGCCATCGGAGAACACCGTGCCCGCAACCGAGCGCTCGCGCTTTTCCGTCACGGCCGTGACCTTGATGTAGCCATCAAAGGCACCGGTTTTGTCCTGGTTGGTGGTGGAGATCTGAATGCCACGTTCCTTGGCCACCACAGGCGCCGAAACCATGTTCACATCCGGGTTCACCTTTTTCATGATGCCGGCAACCACAGCGCAGTTCAGGGCATCCAGGTTCATCTCGGCAGCCACACCATCATAGAGGATGTTGATCGCCTTGATCGGCTCATCGGTCATCTGACCGACAAAGGCACCAAGGTGCTCGGCCAGTTTGATCCAGGGGCCCATGACCTTGGCTTCTTCGGCAGTCACAGACGGCATGTTCAGGGCGTTTTCAACGGCACCAGTCAGCAGGTAGTTCGACATCTGCTCGGCCACCTGCAGGGCGACGTTTTCCTGTGCCTCGGTGGTGGCGGCGCCCAGATGCGGGGTGCAGACCACGTTGGGCAGGTTGAAGAGGGGGTTTTCCTTGGCGGGCTCTTCCGAGAACACGTCAAAAGCGGCACCGGCGACATGACCCGATTGCAGCGCCTCAGCCAGGGCGACCTCATCCACCAGACCACCACGGGCACAGTTGATGATGCGCACGCCCTTTTTGGTCTTGGCGAGGTTTTCGCGGGACAGGATATTGCGGGTCTGGTCGGTCAGCGGCACATGCAAAGTGATGAAATCAGCGCGGGCCAGCAGGTCTTCCAGTTCAACCTTTTCCACGCCCATTTTGGCGGCGCGTTCTTCGCTGAGGAAGGGGTCATAGGCGACCACTTTCATCTTCAGGCCACGGGCACGGTCACAAACGATGCCACCGATATTGCCGGCACCAATGACGCCCAGCGTCTTATTGGTCAGCTCGGTGCCCATGAATTTGGACTTTTCCCATTTGCCCGCATGGGTCGAACCAGAGGCCTCGGGGATCTGACGCGCCACGGCAAACATCATCGCAATGGCGTGTTCGGCGGTTGTGATCATATTGCCAAAGGGCGTGTTCATCACGATCACACCTTTTTTCGACGCCGCCTCTTTGTCGATATTGTCGGTGCCGATGCCGGCGCGGGCAATGACCTTGAGGTTGGTGGCATTGGCGAGGATCTTTTCCGTCACCTTGGTGGCCGAGCGAATGGCAAGACCGTCATACTGGCCAATCACTTCGGCGAGTTTGTCTTTGTCTTTGCCCAGTTCAGGCTGGAAATCCACGTCAATGCCGCGATCGCGAAAGATCTGTACGGCGGCTTCGGAGAGTTTGTCGGAGATGAGTACCTTGGGAGCCATGGGTGTGGTCCTTTTTTATACGGGGGCCAACGAGGTGGCCGGAATACAGGGAGAGCGCTGCCCGGCGTTGCCGCCGGGCAAGAATGGATCAGCTTTGGGATTAAGCCTGTGCTTTGATCTCGGCCTCAAAGGCCCAGGCGAGCCAGGGCAGCATGGCCTGAATGTCAGCGGTTTCCACCGTGCTACCACACCAGATCCGCAGACCGGCGGGCGCGTCGCGGTAGGCACCGATGTCCAGCGCGATATTTTCCGCTTCCAGACGTTTGGCCACGGCCTTGGCAAAGGCAGCGCCATCCTGAATGCGCGCATCTGTGAACTTGAGACAGACAGAAGTGTTTGAGCGCGTTGCCGCGTCCTCGGCCAGATTGGTGATCCAGTCGTTAGCGTCGCAGAAATCAAACACGGCTTTTGCATTGGCATCGGCACGGGCGATCATGCCCTTAAGGCCCCCAACCGAGCGGGCCCAGTCGAGCGCAAACAGGTAGTCTTCAACCGCCAGCATGGAGGGCGTGTTGATGGTAGCGCCGGTAAAGATACCCTCGATCAGCTTGCCGCCTTTGGTCATGCGAAAGATCTTTGGCAGTGGCCAGGCCGGGGTGTAGCTCTCAAGGCGCGCAACAGCACGCGGCGACAGAACGATCACACCATGGGCCGCTTCGCCGCCCAGGACTTTTTGCCAGCTAAACGTGGTGACATCCAGCTTGTCCCAGGGCAGATCCATCGCAAAGGCCGCCGAGGTTGCGTCACAGATGGTCAGCCCGGCGCGGTCGTCCGCGATCCAGTCCGCGTTTGGTACGCGCACGCCAGCGGTGGTGCCGTTCCAGGTGAAAACAACGTCGTTGTTACAGTCGACAGAGGCAAGATCAACGATCTGACCATAGTCGGCAGTTTTCACCTCGGCGTCGATTTTCAGCTGTTTGACAACATCGCTGACCCAGCCGGCACCAAAGCTTTCCCAGGCCAGCATCTCGACCTTGCGCTCACCCAAAAGCGACCACAGGGCCATCTCAACCGCGCCAGTGTCGGACGCAGGAACAATGCCAATACGATAGTCAGCGGGGATGCCCAAGATCTCGCGGGTGCCCTCAATGGCATCCTTCAGCTTGGCCTTGCCAACAGCTGCGCGGTGGCTGCGACCCAATGGGGCGTCTGCCAGTTTGGACAATTCAAATGTAGGGGGTTTGGCACAGGGGCCAGAGGAAAAACGCGGGTTGGCCGGCCGCGTTGCCGGTTGCTGAGTAGCCATAAATGCTATCCTTACAGATAAGTGCCCTTCGTTGGGGAAGGGTGTCCCGCCGCTAGAGCTAGGGGGAGCCGCAGGGCAACGCAAGCGTCAAATTGGACAACAAGCGCCGCTTTGGCATATTTTTGCGACAGGCTTTGACGCCTTTCGGAAACTTCCTTACCAAAGTCTCAACAGCGCTGATGGCCTCCCTCTGGCGGGCCCCTGTATTCAGGGCTGGCACACAGAGATGATTCGAGGCGACCCATGACAAGCAGACTTGCGCTGGTAACATACTCCCTTGCCTTAATACTGATGTTGGGCTGGCTGCTGGTGGCCGGGCAATCCATCCTGCTGCCCGTGCTGGTCGCGGTTATTGCCGTTTATATCCTCACCACCGCCGCCGACTCTCTTGTTTCCGTACCACTGATTGGTCGCCTGCCGCGACACTGGCGCCGTCTGCTGGCTCTGGTGCTGTTCACGCTGGGCTTTTTGATCCTGGCCGCCTTTATCACCTCCAGCGCGACTTCTCTGTCAGCGGCCCTGCCGCAATATGCCGAGAATTTTGACGCGCTGCAGAGCAAGTTCCTGACCGCAGCCGGAATCAAACAAGAGCCAAACTGGGGCAACCTGGGAGAGCGGCTGCTTGAGATGGTAGATGCCACCACCCTGATGCCCACCGCGCTGGCGACCATCAGCAATGGCGGTTCTGTCATCGTTGCCGCAGCTCTTTATGCCGTCTTTATTCTCGCTGAACTGGACAACCTCCCCGACAAGACACGCCGCGCCCTGGGCGATCATGCCCAATCTGAACACACGATGGAGCTCACACGGAAGATCAACGAAAAGATTGGCAGTTATCTTGCTGCCAAGACGCTGGTCAATGTGATCCTGGCGCTGGTTTCCTATGCCATTCTGAAACTGCTTGGTATTGCCCACCCGGCGTTTTGGGCCATCATCATCGGATTGCTGAACTACATTCCCTATATCGGCTCGGTCGTGGCCGTGGTCTTTCCCGTCACCATGAGCCTCATTCAGTTCACCTCTTTTAGCCATGCGGGCCTCGCCCTGGTGCTACTGATGATCCCGCAGCTGCTTGTCGGCTACTATATCGAACCGAAATTTCTGGGCCGTTCCGTCAACCTCAGCCCCTTTACTGTGCTGCTGGCACTGGCCGTCTGGAGCACGCTTTGGGGCATGACCGGCGCAATCCTTGCGGTGCCGCTGACAGCCATGGTGATGATCATCCTGGCCGAAATTCCCCACACGCGCTGGATTGCCGTGATGATGTCAGAGGGCGGCGACCTCTAGCCGCAGGCCTGCCTGTCGAGATCTATCGGGGCTGGTCCCTCCGGGCAGCGGGCGCTATGAGGGCGCAACGCACGCGCCAGATGGACCTGTCCCAATGTATATTGCCACGCTTCTTTGTAGCCCCGCCAACCCCTGTTTGGACCCTGCACTGGTCGACTCCCTGCGCAATGCCTGGGGTGGTGGAGAGGCTGTCTGGCTGGCCCCGGACGAGGCCGCAGAGTTCTCGGTCAAAGCCTTGCCTGCCAACCAATGGACCGTCTGGGACGATCTGCAGGCCATGGGCGTTGATCTGGTGCTGCAGCCCGCCGCCGGGCGCCGCAAGAAGATGCTGCTGGCCGATATGGACTCGACCATGATCGAACAGGAATGCATTGATGAGCTGGCCGAAGAAGCCGGTGTCGGCGCGCGGGTAAAAGACATCACCGCCCGCGCCATGAACGGAGAGCTGGATTTCGACGGCGCCCTGACAGAACGGGTGGCGCTGCTGAAAGACCTGCCCGAGGCGGTGATTGCCCAGGTGCTCGACAACCGCATCACCCTGATGCCCGGCGCGCGCCAACTGCTGGCAACAATGAAGGGTGATGGCGCCTATGCCGCCCTGGTCTCGGGCGGCTTTACCGCCTTCACCAGCCGCATCGCGACCGAGCTCGGCTTTGACGAGAACCGCGCCAATACGCTCATGGTCGCGGATGGCAAGCTCACCGGCGCAGCAGGTCGCCCGATATTGGGCCGGGAGGCCAAGGTCACAGCACTGGAACAGATCACCGCAAAGCTGGGGATCACCGAAGACGACGTGCTTGCGGTTGGCGATGGCGCCAATGATCTGGGCATGTTGCAGCGGGCAGGTGCAGGCGTAGCACTGCATGCCAAACCTGCAGTTGCGGCCCAGTGTGAGATCCGCATCAACCATGGTGATCTGACCGCGCTGCTGTTCCTGCAGGGCTACGGCCAGGACGCATTCAAAGGATAGAACACATGCTGGAAGTGGGTCTTGAGACCCTGCTGCTGCTGATGGCAGCGGGGTTTGTCGCGGGCTTCATTGATGCCGTCGCAGGCGGCGGCGGGTTGATCACTGTGCCCGTTCTGCTGCTGGCAGGAGCCAACCCGGTCACGGCTCTTGCCACCAATAAAATCCAGGGGTTGTTTGGCGCGGCCACAGCTGCACGCGCCTATGCCAGGGGCGGCCACGTGAACCTGCGTGATCAGGCCAAACCTGCGCTCATTGCCTTTGCGGCCTCCATTGTGGGCGCGCTTCTGATCACGGTTCTGCCCACGGACTGGATTCGCCTGATCCTGCCGGTGCTGCTGATTGGCATTGCGCTGTTTTTTGCCTTCAAAAAGGGGCTGGATGATCAGGATCGCGCCCGCCGTATGGAGCCCGCTGTCTTTGCCGCAACCTTGGTGCCGCTCTGTGGCGCCTATGACGGGCTCTTGGGTCCCGGTGCGGGCAGCTTTTATATGATCGCCTTTGTCTCTCTTGCGGGCTACGGCGTGCTGAAAGCCACCGCCCATACCAAACTGCTGAACTTTGCCTCCAACGCGGGCGCGCTCTGCGCCTTTGCGCTGGTTGCCACGCCGTGGTGGATTACCGGGCTTTGCATGGGGGTGGCCCAGATCGCAGGCGCCCAGACCGGAGCAAATCTTGCCCAGAGCAAGGGCGCAGGGCTGATCAAACCGCTTTTGGTGCTGACCTCCCTGACGCTGGCCGCCAAACTAATTTGGGACATGCTCTGACAGCTATCAGGCTTTAGTCGTTGCCAAACTGCCAGCCCTTGCCTTTTGTGCGAAACGGCCGCGCTCTGCCCCGCCGCGCTTCAGCGCGGCGCCGGGCCCAACGGGAGGAGGTTTTTTCAAAACCAGACGACGGGCGGGAGCCCCCCCTCGCTCTATAGTGAAGCGCCCGTCTCTTCATGCGAGCAGACGCCTTGTGGCATCTTAAAAAGAACCGCTCAGAAGCGCATCTCAGCACTGGGTCGCAGTGCGCCGCAATCAATACCGCGCCGGTTAATCAGCGGCGCATTCAGGTATTTTCGGGTTTCCGGGTGATCCGCCTCCAGCACCCCAAGCCCCACCAGAATTGCGGCAATGGCGCATTCGCTGGCGCGGGTTGCCCCATCAACGATCTTGACTGCAACACCCAGCTTTTTCTCAGGGATGATCGCGACAAACACCGCCTCAGCTCCGGTTTTTACCGCCACCTTGCCGCCCATGGCGCGCATCAGATTGGTACAGGCGCGGGTCTCCCCAGCCACCAGATCAGGGTGCATCGTCATAGCCGAAACCAGCTGCACCGCCGCCTCCGAGGCCCGGTCCGAGCGATCCGCAGCCGAAGCAAACCAGGCCATGGCGCGGGCCAAACCGTGCATAGAGGTCGCAAAGTTTGGCGCTGAACAGCCGTCGATACCGTAGGTCGGGCTCTCCATGCCGGTCACCTCTTCAAAGGCGTCAAGACAGGCTTGCTGCACCGGGTGATCCATCTCGACATACTCCGATCCGGCTCCCAGATGCTGCGACAGGGTCAGGAATCCCGCGTGTTTGCCAGAGCAATTGTTATGCACCTGGCAGGGGCTGCTATCTGTCTTGATCAGCTCATTGCGGGCAGGCCGGTCGTCCGGCTCCTGGGTGCCACAGCGAAAATCATCGTCACCAAGGCCCAGCTGCGCCAGCCAGTCATTGACCCGGTCGGTGTGAATATGCGCGCCATTATGCGAGGCACAGGACAGCGCCAGTTGTTCCGTTGAGAGACCGTATTTGGTGGCCGCGCCTGACGTAAGAAGCGGCAGCGCCTGGATCATCTTGGCTGAGCTGCGCGGATAGATCACCGCGTCAGGATCGCCCCAACTGCGCACGATCTGGCCGCTGTCATCGCATATCACCGCGTGACCATGATGCAGGCTCTCCAAAAGGGAACCACGCCAAATTTCTGCCATTGGAACTGGTTTTGTCATTGCTTCAGCCTCTTTTCTTGGCGATTTCCTGCCAAACGCACTTTCGCCCGTGGCGCTTGTTACGTTAGTGTGCTTGTGTATGGCAAGCGAGAGCATCTGGCACAGACGGCGGTCTAAACGCCGCCCGCTCTCTGATAATTGAGGTAGTGACAGTCTTGGAGTCGGGACAAATGACATCGAAACTTGCCCGTATAGTTGCGGGCCTATGTCTGGCTGTTATGGCCACTTCTGCAACAGCACAGCAGACAACATCCGACAATCGTGTCGGCGCCAATGTCGATTGGAGCGTCTTTCAGGGTGAGAGCCCAAAAGAGTGCTGGGGCGTTTCCGCCCCCAAGGAAAGCGTCAACACCCGGGATGGGCGTGTGGTCGCGGTCCGGCGCAGCGAGATCCAGCTTTTTGTATTTTACCGCCCCGACAATGGCGGCAAAGGTCAGGTAACCTTTACCGGCGGCTATCCCTTTGCTCCCGGCTCGACCGTGAACATGACCATTGGCGAGACGGAATTCGAACTTTTCACCGAAGGTGAATGGGCCTGGCCCGCCACTGCAGCGGATGACAGCAAGATCATCACCGCGATGAAGCGTGGCGCAGGCGCGGTACTGACCGCCCGTTCGGCGCGGGGCACCCAGACAAAGGATGCCTTCTCCCTGCTCGGCTTTACCGCCGCCATTGAGGATGCCGAAAAGCGCTGCAGCAACTGATCCTTTGATCGCGCGGCAGCGTCACTTCGTCTAGACAACCCGCCTTTTATCCCCGGCCCATTGGTCGGGGTTTTGCTTTTTCCAGCGCGGGTTTGTGCGGCTGCGCGCCACTACATAGGCCATTGTCAGGCCAATAGGCAGAAAATCCCGGCAAGTAATCTTTTGATCTTTGCGCTTTCTCCTATATAGAGCCCCATCCTGCCTCCAACATTTGAGTCGAGCTGCCATGACCGCCAACGCGCCGATCACCCAAGACGTTCTGACCCTGCCCCGCAAACTGCCCGAGGGTGGCAAGACCAATCTCGTGGGGATGACCCGTGACCAGATGCGCCAGGCGCTGATTGATATCGGCACACCCGAAAAACAGGCAAAGATGCGGGTCGGCCAGATCTGGCAGTGGATTTATCAATGGGGCAAACGCGATTTTGCCGAGATGACCAATCTCTCCAAGGCTCTGCGCGCCCAGTTGGAAGAAAGCTTTGAGATCACCATCCCCGAGGTAATCACCCGGCAGATCTCTGAGGATGGCACCCGTAAATATCTGGTGCGCATCGCCGGCGGCCACGAGGTCGAGGTGGTCTATATCCCGGAAGAAAACCGCGGCACGCTGTGCATCTCCAGCCAGGTTGGCTGCACGCTCACCTGCTCGTTCTGCCATACCGGCACCCAGAGACTGGTGCGCAATCTGACATCGGCTGAAATCATCGGCCAGGTGATGATGGCCCGTGATGATCTGGATGAGTGGCCCGTGCCCGGCACCCGCAACCCCGATGAGGCGCGCCTGCTGTCTAACATCGTGCTGATGGGCATGGGTGAGCCACTGTATAACTTTGACAATGTGCGCGACGCGATGAAAATCGCCATGGATCCGGAAGGCATCCAGCTCAGCCGTCGTCGCATCACCCTTTCGACCTCAGGCGTGGTCCCAGAGATCGCCCGCACCGCCGAAGAAATCGGCTGCCTCCTGGCAGTCTCTTTCCACGCCACCACCGACGAGGTGCGCGACAAGCTGGTGCCGATCAACAAACGCTGGAACATCGCCGCGCTGCTGGAAGCTCTGCGTGCCTACCCGCATCTGTCCAACTCAGAGCGGATCACCTTTGAATATGTCATGCTGGACCATGTGAACGACAGCAAGGAAGACGCCCACCGTCTGGTCAAATTGATCGAGGGCATTCCCGCCAAAATCAACCTGATCCCGTTTAATGAATGGCCCGGTGCACCGTATAAACGCTCCTCCGGAAACCGGATCCATGCGTTCTCGGATATCATCCACGATGCAGGCTATGCCTCACCGATCCGTAAACCGCGCGGCGAAGACATCATGGCCGCCTGTGGCCAGCTGAAATCTGCAACAGAGCGTGAGCGTAAAAGCCGCAAACAGATCGAAGCTGAGGTCGGCGTAAAATCGTGACCCAGGCCCGACCCCGGCCCAGGACATCCTTCTGCAAGAACCCAAAACGCCTCCTGTCCAATGGAACGGAGGCGTTTTTGAGATCCAGGGCCTCTTCTGGCCCTTAAAGGTTGGATTAGCTGAACAAAATGTCGTCAGCGCTCAGGCTACCGGTAAACCCTGTCAGCTCAATCTCAAACCAGTCATAATAGTTCAGGGTTGTGCCGTCTGCTGTGACGCTAACCTGCAGCTCGCCAATATAGTCAGGGTCCATCTCGGTGAGGTCGATAACATCGACGCCGGATTTGAAGTCACAAATGGTATTACTGTCGTAAAAGTCCGCATCGGTAAAGACAAAGGCATCCGCGCCGCCGCCGCCTTTCATGATATCATCACCGCTGCCGCCAATCAGAACGTCCTGACCACCACCGCCCACCAGCCGGTCATCGCCGTCACCGCCAGACAGGGTGTCGGCGCCACCACCGCCAATCAGCTTGTCGTCGCCCTGGCGGCCCACAACGATATCCGAGCCACCACGGGCAAAGACGATGGTATCCACATCAGCGGTCAGTATTTCGTCGGCTCTGCCAGTGGAGCGGATCTTAACAGCATCAGAGCCAACGCTCGACACGCGCCAGCCATCAAAGGCGTCAGAGCTGCCATAAATGTGCTCAAGGGCCTCTATGTCAAAGACTCCCAGCTCAGTTCCATTGCCAGCGGTATAGGTCATCACCGTATTGCCGCGATTGTCGACGCTGTCTTCCAGCGCGTGCTCCCCATCATGGGGGTGTTTCAGGCCAACCGCATGGCCGATTTCATGCAGCATCGTGTCATACTGCGACCCACCAATGCTGAAATCACCGCCGCCAATTGCCAGATCCCCTGAAGAGGTCGAATATTCGGTCACGTAGGGGTAATAGGCCCAACCATTTGTCGAACTGAACATATCATAGCCAAAGGCATTGATCATTGCAGGCCCTTCGACCTCGACAAACACCAGACCTGCGGCATCTTCAAATTCATCCAGAGCGGATCGAAAGCTTGCCCGTTGTGCCGCATCAAAGGACCAGTAGGTTGTCAGACCCACACCGCTGCCTTCGACTTCGGGCAGGGCCTCCGTCTCATAGAACGAGTAGGTCACGACGGCCTGTGTTCCAAGGTCTGCAATCGCATTCCAACGATAGGCCTCTGTCTCCAGATAGCCCAACAAAGCTGTATAATCTGATACTTCCATGTTCCGACACTCCAATCACCACGGCACCAATGTCTTAAACAAATGTGGCCTAGAGAAGTTGGGTTGCAGGGCGTTCAGAAACGGACCGGTCCTAGATTCGAAACAATGAATCCCTCCACGCAAGGAAAATCGGAAAAAATATCTGTTTAATATCAATGTAGTGAAAGCTTTAGAAGCTTAGGAAAGGATCGTATTATGCGCCAACACGCCGCCAAACCGACTATGTCCAAATTATGATCCATCGGTAAAATTGTTAACAAGCCGGTCTGTAGTGGCGGATTGGCAAGGGCGTGCTCACACTGGCGCTCACACTGGCGCTCACACTGGCCGCTCACAGCTGCAGCAAGGCCTGCCACATTGTTTCCTCAAAACAGATATAATGCCGCCACAAGCGTCCAACAGTTTCAAATTTAAGAACAATCAAAAAAACACACGAGAGGAATAGAGCATGACCCCGGAAGTTTCCGCCATCACACCGCAAACCCAACTGGACCCCGGCGTCCTGGAACTGATCCGCGTTGAGCGTGAAAAAGCGCTGAGCCCGCGTGAATGGCAGTTCCGGCTGCGTGGCTATGGCTATGCGATCAAGCGCGTCGAAGGCGCACAGATCCTGACACGCCTGCCTAAGGGAACCGAAATTGGCGTGCTGCCCCCGGAATTTACCTGATCAGAATTCACCTGATCAGACGCCCCCACACGACAGGGGACGTCCGGCTCGTGAGGGTCGGTTTGGAATTCCGTTCAGCGCTCGCGGCCAGGCAGGCTATCGCGCGCCGGGGCAGGAGACCAGTTATTGATGATTTCCGCCGCTTCTTCGGCGGTCTCGACAAATCTGAACAGATCGAGATCCTGGTCTGATATGGTGCCGGCATCCGCCAGCGCTTCCCAGTTGATGATTTTCTCCCAGAAGGCACGCCCAAACAGAATAAAGGGCACCCGCTCCATACGGCCAGTCTGAATCAGGGTGAGGCTTTCAAACATCTCATCCAGGGTGCCAAAGCCGCCCGGAAAGACGCAAATCGCCGCCGCGCGCATCAGGAAATGCATTTTGCGGATGGCAAAATAGTGAAAGTTGAAGCTCAACTCAGGCGTCACATAGCCATTGGGCGCCTGCTCGTGCGGCAAAACAATGCTGAGCCCAACCGAATGGCCGCCCGCATCGACCGCGCCACGGTTGCCCGCCTCCATCACGCCGGGACCGCCTCCAGTGACAATCACATTCTCACGCCCGCCTTTGGCCATTGAGTGCTCGGTCATCATTCTGGCAAAGGTGCGGGCCTCGTCGTAGAAATGCGAGAGATCTGCCAGCGTCTGGGTGCGCGCACTGTCCTTGTTGGCCGGACTTGGGATTCGGGCACCGCCAAACATCACGATGGTGCTGTCGATACCGAATTCATTCAGCATCAGCTCCGCTTTCAGCAACTCCAGCTGCAGGCGCACTGGGCGTAACTCGTCCCGGATGAGGAATTCCTCATCCGCAAATGCCAGACGATAGGCCGGAGAGGCAGATTGCGGGGTCTGTGGCACATGTTCGGCGCGGCTTCTGTCGGAATGGGCATCCGTAAAGCGGCTGTGTCGGTCATCACTCATGGCGTCTCGGGCAATCCTGTTTAACTATAAAGAGGCACAGCATAGCCCTCTTGCGGCCAAAGGCACCAGCCCCACAAACGCCACTGGTTAGCGAATTGACGCTGCCTCACGGGGACTTGTGCCGCTCCCGACAAACGCTAAGGTCTGGGCGCTGCAGACAGGAGACATCGCACATGGACCGCACCGACACAGACTGGACTGTAGAAAACTGGACCACCGAAAACTGGACCACCGAAATCAAAGCCGCCGCAGCGCGCATTGCAGGCCATATACAGATCACGCCGGTGATGCAGACCGGCGGATCAGGGGCGGGCTTCGGTCTCGACTACGCCATTGAGATGAAGCTGGAGCACATGCAGCACACCGGCAGCTTCAAGGCGCGGGGCGCTTTTAACACATTGCTGAGCCAGGACGTGCCGGCGGCTGGTCTGGTGGCCGCCTCCGGGGGCAACCACGGTGCCGCCGTGGGCTATGCGGCGCACCAATTGGGCCACAGCGCGCGGATTTATGTGCCCGAAATGGCAGGCCCGGCCAAGATCGCGCTGATTCGTGAAACCGGCGCTGATCTGCAGGTGGTGCCCGGCGCCTATGCCAACGCGCTGGAGCAGGCCAGGGCCTATGAGGCTGAGACCGGCGCGATGCAGGTGCATGCCTATGATGCCCCCGGCACCGTGGCTGGACAGGGCACCTGTTTTGCCGAATGGCAGGCCCAGGGATTGCAGGCCGACACGATCCTCATCGCTGTTGGCGGCGGCGGATTGGTCGCGGGCGCGATGGCCTGGTTTGGCAGCAGTCGCAAGATTGTCGCGGTAGAACCCGAAACCTCCTGCGCTCTGCACGCCGCACTTGATGCAGGTGCACCTGTGGATGTCGAGGTCTCTGGCGTGGCGGCAAATGCCCTGGGGGCGCGTCGGATTGGGTCGATCTGCTTTGATCTGGCTGCGGCACAGGGTCTGACCTCGATCACCGTCAGCGATGCGGCCATCACAGCAGCCCAAACCGCCCTGTGGCGCCAGCGCCGCCTGTTGGTAGAGCCCGCGGGGGCAACTGCCCTCGCCGCGCTGACCTCCGGTGCGTATAAACCTGCTCCCGGCGAAAAAGTCGCGGTTCTGCTCTGTGGTGGCAATATCGCCCCTGATCCGCTGGCCTGAGGCTTGCACCAGGTCCAAACGCGCCCTATCGACCTGACATGAGCGCAACAATCGCAGATAGCATCTACCAGGCCCTGAGCGAGCAGATCGTCACAGGCGCGCTGAGCGCTGGTGAAAAGCTGCGCCAGGACCACATCGCCCGCGCCTTTGAAACCAGCCATGTGCCGGTGCGCGAAGCACTGCTGCGGCTGGAAGCGCATGGGCTGGCGATCTCGGAACCCCGGCGCGGCACCCGGGTCAGCGCGCTCAACCCGTCTGAAATTCGCGAAGTGATCGAAATGCGGGTCTCGCTTGAGGTACTGGCGCTCACCCATGCCTTTGCCCATTTTTCGACCGCAGACCTAGCCCGCGCCGAAAGCGCCCGCATCGCCTGCGACGACGCTGAGGACATGGCAAGCTGGGAGCGGCGCAACCGGGATTTCCACCGGATACTCCTTGCCCCCTGCCAAATGCCGCGGCTGCTGGCAGCGATTGATGATCTGCATATCGCCTCGGCGCGGCATCTTTTTGCCAACTGGCAACACCAGTGGCGGCCCCGCGTCGATCAGGATCATGCCGCCCTGCTGCAGGCAATCAGGCGGCACGATGCCAATGCGGCCTGCGAAATTCTGCGCCGTCACCTGCGCCGGGTCCGCTAAAGGCCGCAAAACGCCGGGTATGACGGCACAATGACTGCAATCCGGGCATGACCTGCGCGCAGATTGCCGTTAGAAAGCTGCGAATCCTAATTTCAAACACGCCGGAGTACCCCCCATGTCCAACGCTCAGCTGGAAACCGCGATCGAGGCCGCCTGGGAGGCCCGTGACACAATCACCCCCGCCACCAAAGGCGAGCAGCGCGAGGCCATCGAGGCCACTCTGCTGGCGCTGGACTCTGGTTCGCTGCGCGTTGCTGAAAAGCTGGACAGCGGTGACTGGCACGTCAACCAGTGGGCCAAAAAGGCGGTTCTGCTCGGCTTTCGTATCAAGGATATGGAAATGCAGTCCGGTGGCCCGCAGGGTGCCGGCTGGTGGGACAAGGTCGACAGCAAATTCCTCGGCTGGGGCGAAGCAGACTGGAAATCGGCTGGGTTTCGCGCCGTGCCAAACTGCATCGTGCGCAAATCCGCCTTTATCGCCCCCGGCGTTGTGCTGATGCCGTCATTCGTGAACCTGGGCGCCTATGTGGATGAGGGCACCATGGTTGATACCTGGGCCACCGTTGGCTCCTGCGCGCAGATCGGCAAAAACGTGCACCTGTCGGGCGGCGTTGGCATTGGCGGCGTGCTGGAACCCATGCAGGCCGGCCCCACCATCATTGAAGACAACTGCTTTATCGGGGCGCGCTCGGAAGTGGTCGAAGGCTGCATCGTGCGCGAAGGCGCGGTTTTGGGTATGGGTGTCTATATCGGCAAATCCACCAAGATCGTTGACCGTGAAACCGGCGAAGTCATGTATGGCGAAGTGCCGCCCTATTCGGTTGTCGTCTCGGGCTCGATGCCCTCAAAGAACAATGTCAGCCTTTACTGTGCTGTAATCGTAAAACGCGTTGACGCGCAGACCCGTTCAAAGACTGCCATCAACGAGCTGCTGCGCGACTAGGCCTGCGCCACAGCCCGCCCAGCACAGATCTGATCAGATCAGTCCTGATCAGGCCAGAAATGAAAAACGCGCGTCTCCCTTTGTGGGGCGCGCGTCTTTTTGTCCTGTGCTGATCTCAGACCCTGGCTCAGATGCAGGATCGCCCTAGGCCTGCGGGCCGGATTTCAGCCGCAGAGCCCGCACCTCAAACGGTTTCAGGGACATACGGGCGCTGGCGCCATAGCCCGCTATATCGCCGCCCATCAGCTCAAGCACCTCTGCGCGGGTCTCGGCATCAAAACTATCCAGCGTCTCTTCACCGGGATGATAGCTTTCGCTCTCCAATCCATTGCCGCAGATGATTTCATGCTGATCAAACAGCAGATGCACATAGGTGACCGGGCGGGCGTCTTCGCGGCGCGATATGCTGTAGCCATTGACCAGATCGCGGGCCTTGATCAGGACCTCAGAGGCGCCAAACAGCACCTCGGCCCACTCATCCCGTAGCAGCACGCGGTGGCAGGGAGAGAGCTCAAGCGCCTGATGCGCCCCCAAAGCACCGGCAGCAAACTGCACCGGTGCATCGGCGGCCTCTGCACAGCGCAGCGTGCTCCCAATCCAGCGCAGAGGTTGCACCCCGTGGTCGCGGGTCAGAACCAGATCGCCGGGCTCTAAATCTTCAACCGGCACCGGACCCGATACAGTTTCAATCAGGGTGCCTGCAACAAAACAGGGGGTGGTTGTCACCTCAACCAGGCCCGTATCCGAGTTGCCGATATCGTCTACGACCGTGTAGGAGAACACCGTCTGCTCATCCGCATCGACATCGTCCTGGCCCGCAATGGTCATGGTGCCATCGGCGTTCAGTGTGATCTCTTCGCCATCTGCCAGGGTGACCGTCGATCCCGCGACAACGGCTTGTCCATTGATTTCTGTAATTGTCAGAGTGGTGCCAGCTGCGTGGTCATCATTGGCCAGCACGTCCAGCGTTTGCGAGCTGCCTTCTTCAACAGAAATCTCGTCGTCTTCGGCAACCAGTTGCGTCTGGATGGAATCGCCTGCGATCAGAAGGTTGGAATCGTAAATAGCGTCGCCAGCATCAGCGATGCCGATCTTGATCGTGTTCACCGCATCCGGGTTGACCGGCGCCTTCAGGGTCAGGGTTATGGTAAACCCGTCCATCTCGGTGTTGTAGAGGTCATCGCCCTGCGGGTTGTCGACATAGAGGTTTTCATTTGAGCCGGTGTTCACATTGTCGATGGAAATATCACCATCACCAATCGTCAGCTCGGCTTTTTCACCATTGACCCAGACGCCAACCGCATCGTTGAAGCCCGCATCAACATATTCCAGATACTCCTCAGAAGAGAAGGTGAACTGCATGGTCAGGGTGGAGCCACTGGGAATAAATTCCGCTTCAAAAACAGCGGCGTCAAAGGTTGAACCGCCGGCAATTTGCGAAAGATCACTGTCCCCGGCGGTATGCATATTTGACGAGGTATTGCTGTTCGCGTTCACATCACCGCTGCTGTTGGTAATGCTTGTTGCCCGACCGGTCGACAGGATCACGCCGGTATCGGATGGGGTCACTCCGGGGGCGGTGTTGTCGCCGTCAGAATAAATCCCAGAGGAGGCCTGCGCCCCGGTATAGCTGGCGTTTTGGATGGAAATCCCATTGCCAAACATGGCCTCAGCCATTTGACTTGCCGTTGCAGTGGTATCAATAGGCAGCTCGGACGCGGTTGGCATGCAATGACCTTTTACAAATTGGATTTCCCCCATTGGCCAGCCGTTCAGAGTGGACAACCATTCAGAGGCCAAAGGGAATCGTTTTCCCCATTTTAAGTTTTTCTTGCTTAACACCGTGTAAAGAGGCGCTTTTATGTGACGACCTTGCCCCGCACACCCCAGGCCAAATCTGAATTCGGTTGACCGCCAGAGGCCAGCGAGGCTATGGCGGCGACATGGAAAAAAAGAAGATATCCCGTCAGCAGGTCTACACGCTGCTGGTTCAGATCGGCCGCAAAGAGGGCGATGGTCTCCCCGATGGTGCCACCGGCGCTGCGCTGATGATCTATGCCTCCGGCGTGGATGAGGCCGAAGCCGTGCGCGAGACCGTCGCCATCCTGAAACAGGCCGACACAGCGCCGCTGGATGTCACCGGTTATGGCACCCTTGCCGAGCGCGAAGAGGAAGGCCATGATATCGGCGCAGAAGAACGCGCGCTGATGCTGCGCGCGCTGGAAGAGAACTCTGTCATCGTCGCCCAGATGACACCGTTTTTTGAGGGCGATGAGCCAACCTATCACTAGTCTCGCCACTAGTTTCAGCGCGGCTCAGATCAGCTGATCTGAGCCGCGCTGAAAACGGAGCCTAAACAGGCTCGCCTAAAACGGGGGCTTAAAGCGGGGGCTTAAAACCGGGCTCTCGGCCAGGTTTTTGGCTCCGGCGGCTACTGCAAGCGGCCAAACCATTTGCGGTAGATCGCCTCATAGCCGCCGTCTTCCTGCATCTCCAGCAAGGTGCGGTTGACTTTTTCTGTCAACTCAGAGCCCTGCGGGAACACAAAACCATAGTATTCCCGTAAAAACACCTGACCGATGGTACGACCGTATTCATGGCCACCATGCTGCACATAGTAGTTCAGCACAGGCGCATCAAAAACCACCGCGCGTATTTGACCCGCCTCAAAGGCCTGCAGCAGTGTGTCCAGATCCGGGTAGCCATAGTAGTCTATGTCGCGGCGCTGCATAAACCCGGCGGCGGTCGAGCCCTCAATGGTGCCGGTGCGTTTGCCATATAGATCGTTCACCGAAGAGACAGAGCCGCTGATGGCCTCGACCGTCATAACGGCGGTAATTTTGGCCACAAAGATCGAGACGATAAACAGCGACGACAGCACCAGAACCACACCAAACATCCGCCCAATGGGCGTCCGTGGCACGCGCTCTTCAAAGCCGCCGTTGACCACGAGGTTTAGCGCCCACCAGAAAGAGGGAAACCAGGCTTCCTTCAAAGGACGGTCAAAATAGGGCTGGGCCCGGCGTTCCAGCGCCCACATGAACATCCCCCCGAACAGCAAAAGCAAGAAAGCCAGTCCGATGGCAAGCGCCAGATCCCAGGACATCAACGCGTGCAACAGCGACGGCTCACGCACGTCATCCGCCTGCACCATGATCTGCAGACCGCTTTCAAAAACCGGCTGACTGAAATCCATCACCGCCTCGCGCGCCGCGGTGATCGAGATATTCGCGGCCGCAAGATCCACATCGCCATTGCGCACCCCCTCCAGCATACTGGAAAACGAGTCTGTGCGATTGATCGTAAGCGTCAACTCTAACCGGTTGGCGATTTCACTCAGCAACTCAATTGAGAACCCGGTATCCTTGCCCTTTTCAATCATTGAAAAGGGCGGACGCGTCACTGTGTTGATCTCTATGACCTGCGCTGCCAGAACATTTCCCCAAAGCAGGAGCATAGATGCGAGGATAAAGCGAAGCTGTCGCAAATCAGTACCTAAAGCCAAATATAGAATTTCTAAATCCGTCTTAGGCGGTTCCCCATATCCACACAAGCTTGAACCGTTCAGCAAACGCGCGGTTCAGCCAGAACTGCTGCATCAAAGCCTCTCGCACGGGATACAGACCTCAGGCGCCCATGATCCGGCAGCGCGCTGCGCTGTAGCGTTGCAAACGGGCTGTCCCTTTTGGACTGCTGCGATCAGGGCGATGATCACCGCCCGACGATTACCACCAGTTGCCGCAGTGTCGTTTGCACGACCCCGCAAAGCGCGGTAAATCAAGGCAAACAGCATTCAGACGCGCCAGCCCTGGTGCCCTACAGGAGCTATGACATGTCCACGACCCCGACCGAGCCGGCCAACCTGATCGACCCCGCCCGCCTGACAGCAGAGCTGATCCGCTGCCCATCCGTCACCCCCGTTGAGGGCGGCGCACTGGTCTTGCTGCAGGATCTGCTGTCGCAGGCGGGCTTTGCCTGTACCCGGGTGGATCGCGGCGGCATCGCGAATCTGTTTGCCCGCTGGGGCGATAAGGGGCACGCGCGCAGTTTCGGCTTTAACGGTCACACCGATGTTGTGCCGCTGGGGGATGAGGCCGCCTGGACCATGCCGCCCTTTGGCGCCGAGATCAAAGACGGCACTATGTATGGCCGCGGCGCGACCGACATGAAATCCGGCGTTGCTGCCTTTGCCGCCGCCGCCATTGATTTTGTCACTCAAACCCCGCCCGATGGCGCTGTGATATTGACCATTACCGGCGACGAAGAGGGCGACGCACTGGATGGCACCACCGCGCTGCTTGACCATATGGAGGCTGCAGATGAAAAGATGGATGTCTGCCTGGTCGGAGAGCCGACCTGCCCCAATACAATGGGCGAGATGATCAAGATCGGCCGCCGTGGCTCTATGACGGCCTGGATCACCGTGACCGGCAAACAGGGCCATTCGGCCTATCCGCATCGTGCCAACAATCCGCTGAATGCCATGGTGCGGCTGATGGATCACCTCGCCAGTCATGAGCTGGATCAGGGCACCGCACATTTTGACGCCTCCACTCTGGCCGTGGTTACCGTCGACACCGGCAATCCGGCGACAAATGTGATCCCCGCCCAAAGCCGGGCGACCGTGAATATCCGCTTCAACGACAGCCATTCCGGTGCCAGCCTCAGCGATTGGTTGCAGGCAGAGGCGGACAGCGTCGCGGCAGAGTTTGGCACCCAGATTGAGATGCAGATAAAGATCTCGGGCGAGAGCTTTATCACCCCGCCCGGCGCCCTGTCGGATCTGGTCTCTGCTGCCGTCGAGGCCGAAACCGGCCTCAAGCCAGAGCTTTCGACCACCGGCGGCACCTCGGACGCGCGCTTTGTCAAACACCACTGCCCGGTGGTTGAATTCGGACTGGTCGGCAAAACCATGCATCAGGTAGATGAATGCGTGCCGGTTGAGCAGATCCATCAGCTGAAATCGATCTATGGCCGCATCCTGAAAGACTATTTTGCATGACCATTGAGCGCCCAAAGATCACTACCACGACGGACCATGAGACCTGTTTTACGCTGCGCCATCAAGTGTTTGTGGTCGAACAAGGCGTGCCAATGGAAGAAGAAATTGACGCGCTGGATCCCAGTGCGACGCATCTTCTGGCCACGCAAAATGGCGTGCCCATTGGGGCGGCCCGCATCGTCTTTCAATCTGAGGTCGCAAAGATTGGCCGGGTCTGTGTGCTGCAGTCGGCGCGCGGCACCGGTCTGGGAGCTGCCCTGATAAAGGCGGCAATTGCTATCGCGCGCGAAACCCCCGGTATCAGACGGGCCAAACTGGGGGCGCAGACCCAGGCCCTTGGCTTTTATGAAAAGCTCGGCTTTGCGGCCTTTGGCCCGGTCTATGATGACGCCGGAATTGATCACCGCGATATGGTGCTGGAGCTGGCGTGAAACCTGTATTGGTCATCATGCTGAAAGAGCCGCGCCCCGGACGGGTGAAAACCCGTCTTGGCCGTGACATTGGCAAAATCATGGCCACCTGGTGGTTTCGCCATCAAAGCGCCCGCCTGATCCGCTCTCTGCGCGACCCACGCTGGCAGATTGTGCTCGCGGTTGCTCCGGATCTGGCGCGCACCTCCCGCGTCTGGCCAATGGATCTGCCGCGTCTGGCGCAGGGCACAGGAGATCTGGGCCAAAGGATGCGCCGCATGTTGTGCAGTTTTGGTCACGGGAATTTCTCGCAGCGGCCCGTTTGCCTGATTGGCGGCGATATTCCGGGGGTCCGCCGCAGCCACATCGCCCGCGCCTTTGCCGCCCTTGGCAGCCACGGTGCAGTGTTTGGCCCGGCTTTGGACGGCGGATACTGGCTAATCGGCGCCAAATATCCCAATCGCCTGCCATCGCGGCTGTTTAAAAATGTCCGCTGGTCGAGCGAACACGCGCTGGCAGACACCCTGCAGGGTCTGCCCGATCATCGCGTGGCGCTCATCGACGCTTTGCAAGATGTAGACACCGGCGCAGATCTGAAACAGATCTGACATTGGGCAGTCATTCCCCTGAAAGACCCGGTGTGTTTTTCTCCATGACCTGCCCGGCCAGCCATGCTAGGCGGGGCTATGAGCCGTATACCCTCCAAGGCCGAGATCCTCGATTGGATCAGTGCCCACCCGACCCAAACCGCGAAACGTGACATTGCCAAAGCTTTTGGCATCAAGGGCGCTGACCGCATTGATCTCAAGCGCCTGCTCAAAGAGCTGGAGGCCGAAGGTCATCTGCAAAAGCGCAACAAGACCTATCGTGACCCCGAGCAATTGCCGCCGGTCACCCTGTTGCAGGTCAAAGCGCCTGATGACAATGGCGACCTTTATGCGGAGCCCATGGAATGGCACGGCGAGGGTGTCGAGCCTGTCGTTCTGCTGGTCACCGCAGCGGGTGGGCCTGCGTTGGGTCAGGGCGATCGCATTCTGGCCCGGCTCAGCAAGGTTGAGGGCACGGATCACCACTATGAAGCCCGCCTTATCCGACGCATTGGCGTCAATCCCAAGCGGGTGATCGGTATTTTCCGCAAGGGTGCCGAGGGCGGCCGCATTGTTCCTATCGAAAAATCCTCTTCAAACGAGTGGACCGTTGCCGCGGATGTCACGCAGGGTGCCCGCGATGGCGAATTGGTCGAGGCAGAACAGGCGGGTCCTAAGGGGCGCATGGGTCTGCCACGGGCCCGGATTGTGGCCCGTCTCGGAGACCCAAGCGCTCCCAAGGCGGTATCGCTGATTGCCATCCACCAGCATGGTATCCCGGACGCGTTCCCAGATAAGGTGGTTGCCGAGGCAGATGCCGCCAAGCCCATGGGCCTTGCGGGTCGCGAAGATCTGCGCGAGATGCTCTTGATCACCATTGACCCGGCGGACGCGCGCGACCATGACGACGCCTGCTATGCCGAGGCGGATCCCGATCCAAAGAACCCCGGCGGCCATATCATCTGGGTCGCCATCGCCGATGTCGCCGCCTATGTGACCCCCGGCAGCGCGCTGGACCGCGAAGCGCGCAAACGTGGCAATTCCTCTTATTTCCCCGACCGGGTGGTGCCAATGCTGCCGGACCGGCTGTCTGGCGATCTGTGCTCGCTACACGAGGGCGTGCCGCGTCCCTGTCTGGCCGTTTGCATGCAGATCGACGCTGCGGGCAACAAGATCTCGCACCGCTTTGTGCGCGCTCTGATGCGTTCAGCCGCTTCGCTGCATTACGCCGAGGTTCAGGACGCCATGGACGGTACTTTAACAGAGCGCACCGAGCGCTTTTTGGAGCCGGTGATCAAGCCGCTCTATGCCGCCTATGAGGCTCTGAAACAGGCCCGCGCCGAACGCGAGCCGCTGGACCTGGATCTGCCCGAGCGCAAAATCATCCTCAGCGACAGTGGTGAGGTCACCTCGGTGGCCTTCCGCGACCGGCTGGATGCGCATCGCCTGATCGAAGAATTCATGATTCTCGCCAATGTGTCAGCCGCCGAAACCCTGATCAAAAAGCGCTCGCCGCTGCTGTTCCGGGTACACGAAGAACCCGCTCCACAAAAGCTGGAAGCGCTGCGTGAGACGGCCCTGGCGGCCGGGCTGCCACTGGCCAAGGGACAGGTGCTGCAGACCAGGCACCTCAATACGCTGCTGAATAGCGCGGCGGGGACCGACGACGCCGAGCTGATCAATATCTCTACCCTGCGCTCGATGCAGCAGGCCTATTATACGCCGGAAAACTTTGGTCATTTTGGTTTGGCGCTGCGCAACTATGCGCATTTCACCTCGCCCATCCGGCGCTACGCCGACCTCATCGTGCACCGCTCGCTGGTCTCGGCCCATGGCTGGGGCGATGATGGGTTGTCACCGGCTGAGATCGACGGGCTGGAAGAGACTGCCACCCATATTTCCGAGACCGAGCGCCGTTCGATGATCGCAGAACGGGACACCACGGATCGCTATCTGGCAGCCTATCTTTCGGAGCGGGTTGGCAATGAATTCACCGGACGGATCAGCGGCATTGCGCGCTTCGGCGCCTTTGTAAAGATGGACGAAACCGGCGCTGACGGTCTGGTTCCGGTACGCACAATCGGCCGCGAGTATTTTAATTTCGACGCCGATGCCGGGGCGCTGATTGGGGTAGATACCGGCCTCACCCTCTCGATTGGGCAACGGGTTACCGTGCGCCTCACCCAGGCCGCGCCAGTCACCGGCGGGCTGGAGCTGGAACTGCTGGCTATTGAGGGCGAAGGTCTGCCAAAAGGCCGCGGTGGCAGCGGTCGGCGCAGCCCAGCCGGACGCCATATCAAGCGCAAGAGCAGCAAATCAAAGCACAAGGCCGCCAAGGTGAAACGCAAGGTAGAGCGCAAACGCTAGCCCTGACACTGGGACCATCAGAAAACCGACTACTCTGATAAAGGAAGGGCCCCGGAAAATTCCGAGGCCCTTCTTTTTAGTCCAATATAGCGCCTTAACTGGGGCTCATACCGCGCAGACGTTCCGAGCGACGCCGCAGCATTTCAACCGTTGCCAGCAGCATGATCGAAATCGCCACCAGAAGGGTCGCCACCGCCAGAATGGTAGGCGAAATCTGCTCGCGCAGGCCGATGAACATCTGCCAGGGCAGCGTCTTTTGGCCGGCAGAGCCAACAAACAGCACCACCACCACCTCATCGAACGAGGTGATAAAGGCAAACAGACCGCCGGAAATCACGCCAGGCAGGATCAGCGGCATCTGAATGCGGAAGAAGGTGGTGACCGGGTCAGCGCCCATATTGGCCGCAGCGCGGGTCAGCGAGCGGTCAAATCCCACAAGCGTTGCGGTCACTGTGATGATCACAAAGGGGATACCCAGCGCCGCGTGTGCCAGAACCACACCAAAATAGGTGCCCTGCAGACCAATCCGGCTATAGAAAAAGTACATACCGGCGGCCGAGATGATCAGTGGCACGATCATAGGCGAGATCAGAATCGCCATGATTGCGCGCCGGAAGGGCACATGTGGCTGGCTGAGACCGATTGCCGCCAAGGTGCCAAAGGTCACCGAGACAAGCGTCGCCATGGGCGCGATCTTTAGCGAGTTCCACATAGAGCTCTGCCAGGAGTCATTGCTGAAGAAATCGCGGTAGTGCTTTAGCGAAAACCCTTCAGGATCCAGCCGCAGCATTTCCGGTGTGAAGGTAAAGAAGTCCTGCGCGTTAAAGCTCAGAGGGATGATGACTATGATCGGCGCGATCAGGAAGAAAAAGATCAACCCGCAGATCACCCGAAAAGAGTAGAACCAGACCCTTTGGCCCGTTGTCGCATATGGAGGAAGTGCACTCATTGTCGGTTACCCCAGCTTCACGTTGTCGATGCCGACAATCTTGTCATAGACCCAGTACAGCAGCAGAACCACCACCAGCAAAATTGCCCCAAGTGCGGCGCCCAGCCCCCAGTTACCCGATGTCGAGATGTGATAAGCGATCAGGTTAGAGATAAAGGTGCCCTTGGTGCCACCAACCAGCGCGGGGGTGATGTAGTAGCCCACAGCAAGGATGAAGCAGAGAATAGAACCTGCACCAATACCTGGAACCGACTGTGGGAAGTAGACCCGCCAGAAGGCCGTCCAGTTGGTGGCACCCAGCGATTTCGCCGCGCGCAGATAGGTTGGCTGAATTGTCTGCATCACCGAATACATCGGCAAGATCATAAAGGGCAACAGGATATGGGTCATCGCAATGATGGTGCCCAGCTCGTTGTTGATCAGCACAAGTCGGTTATCGTCCGCCACAAGACCAATCCAGACCAACACGTCATTGATGACACCCTGTTGTTGCAGCAGGATTTTCCAGGACGAGGTTCGCACCAGCAGCGAGGTCCAGAAAGGCAAAAGCACCAGAATCATCAGTAGGTTGGCAGTCCGGGTCGGAAGATTGGCCAACAACCAGGCAACCGGATACCCCAGCAGGATACAGCTGACCATGATGATCAGGGACATTCGCATGGTCCGGATCAGCATGGTATTGTAAATGCGCTCGGTCTCGGGGCGCACCTCGACCCCATCGGATCCCAGTTTAAGATCCACCGCGTTGAGGAAATAGCCCATGGTACGAA
The DNA here is from genome assembly GCA_965641885.1 of Phaeobacter sp. SH40. Classification (GTDB taxonomy): domain Bacteria; phylum Pseudomonadota; class Alphaproteobacteria; order Rhodobacterales; family Rhodobacteraceae; genus Pseudophaeobacter. Next base: position 4,274,087 of record OZ282574.1, read on the forward strand.
GGCCGGAATAGGTTTTGATGGTCCGCCAGAGCTCAATATCGGCCCAGCCATCGTTGAGCTCAATCAGGCGCTCTTTGTAGGGGCCTTCATTCTCAACGTCCCATTTTTTGATTTTACGGCCCGATTTACGGAAAACCGAGGAAATCCCGGGATTCTCATAGTTCAGGCGTTTTGCGACTTTGGTGTGAACCTTGATCTCAGCTGCGGCCTTCAAATCAACTGCAAGTGCTGCAAAAACCGCCTCATCGGGCAGCTCCGGCGAGGCCGGATCCCAACTCTCCAGCGCCTTTACAGTGTGCGGCAGAACCTCCTGAACGATGCGATTGTCCACCGAACGGAACAGCATGTCGCCAACCGGCAGGATGAAGGTCACAAGAATAAACAAGAGCAAGGGTGCGATCAGCATCAGTGCCCGGATCTTCTGCATCCGCAGTGCCTTTGCGAGACTACGCTTCAGAGGCGTGCCATCAGCGGCCAGCACTGGGCCGTTTTGGGTGGTATCACTCATGGTGGGGGTCCCCGTCGGGTCTTTTTGTTTGTGGAGAAGGGGCCCAGCACTGGGGCCGGGCCCTTTCCCAGTCTCACAACGAGGTCAGATTACTTGACCAACCAGGCTTGGAACTTTCCGTCCAGATCGTCACGGTTGTCTGCCCACCACTCATAGTCATAGGTGTGCACATTACCGGAGTTTGCAGGATCGGTTGGCATATGGGGCGCCATGTCGATGCCCAACTCAGCGTGCTTACCAACCAGCGGCGCCGAAGAGGCACGGGCCGGACCGTAAGAGATGTAGGCAGCCTGATCCGCAAGACGCTGCGTGTCGGTTGCGAACTTCAGGAAGTCCATGACGCGGGCTTTGCGGTCAGCGGGCAGACCGGCGGGAACGATCCAGCCGTCCAGGTCAAAGGACTGCATGTCCCAGAGCATACCAATCGGCTGGTTCTGCTCGGCAATGGCCGAGAACAGACGACCGTTGTAGGTCGAGCCCATGACAACTTCGCCATCGGCCAGCAGCTGGGGTGTTTCCGCACCAGCAGACCACCAAACAACGCTTTCCTTGATGGTGTCGAGCTTGGCCAGAGCCTGCGCTACACCTTCGTCGGTGCCCAGAACGTCATAGATGTCGTCCTTGGCAACGCCGTCGCAATACAGAGCCCACTCAAGGTTGTCGATTGGACGCTTTTGCAGCGCACGTTTGCCGGGGAACTTCGCCAGGTCAAACACGTCACAAATAGTGGTAGGAGCTTCGGCGCCAACCAGGTCGGTGCGGTAGCCAAATGTGGTCGAGTAAACGATCTGTGGCACAAAGCAGTCGGAAACCAGCAGATTGCCAAAGTCTTCGGACGCCGAGGTGCCATCGGGGGCTGCGGCCAGATCTGCGTCATGGTCGATTTCATCGGCCAGACCTTCGTCGCACAGGCGCATGGCGTCGGACGCAACCGCGTCAACCAGATCCCAAGTGACATTGCCGGTTTCGTTCATGGCACGCAGTTTCGCAACAGCTTCGCCCGAGCTTTCGTCCCAGATGACTTTTAGGCCTGGGTTCGCCGCAATATAGGGCTCAACGTAGGCTTTGTGCTGGCTGGCCTGGTAGGCACCGCCCCAGGATACCAGGGTCAGTTCGTTTGACATGTCCTCGGCAAAGGCCGCAGGCGCGCAAAGCGCCGTGGTCATCGCCAATGCTGACAGTTTTGTCATCTTCATGAGAGATCTCTCCTTGTTATAAAGTCGTTCGTGAACTTTTGCCCCCCCGGTCATGATCGCCGGGGGTTGTGCGTATGTGCTGTGTGGATCAGGCATCCAGGGCGTGGCAGTCACTGGGCAGCCAGCCGATTTCGATCTGCTGACCGGGTTTCAGACGGTCCTGATCGGGGGCATTCCGTGTCTTGATGACAAATTCATCATTGCCAGCGACCCGCAGACGGGTGCGGAAGATATCGCCCATGTAGATGAATTCGAGCACTTCGGCCTTGAGGGTGTGAACCCCCTCAGCAAGACGCTCTTTGTTGTATTCAACGCGCTCGGGACGAATGGACACGCGGGTCCGCTCGCCGGGCTTGCTGACGTTGACGGGCCGACAATCGATCAGCTCTCCACCGTCCAGCTGCACCAGGGCAACACCATTGTTGATCTCTTTGACGGTGCCTTCGAGGGTGTTATTTTCACCGATGAACTGCGCCACAAAGCTGTTTTGTGGTTCTTCATACAGCTTGTCTGGCGGCGCCAGCTGCTGAATGCGGCCATCTTCAAACACCGCAACACGGTCCGACATGGTCAAGGCTTCGGTCTGGTCGTGGGTCACATAGACCACTGTGATGCCCAGACGATGCGCCAGGTGGGTGATTTCGAACTGCATCTTTTCGCGCAGCTGCTTGTCCAGCGCGCCAAGGGGTTCATCCATCAAAACCAGTTCGGGTTCAAACACCAGCGCGCGGGCCAGCGCAATACGCTGCTGCTGACCACCAGAAAGCTGCGAGGGACGACGGCCGCCAAAGGCGCCCATTTCCACCATATCCAGCGCCCGCTTTACCTTTGCCTCACGATCCGATTTGCCAATCTTGCGGACCTCCAACGGGAAGGAAAGGTTCTCGGCGATCGTCATATGCGGAAACAAAGCGTAGTTCTGAAACACCATGCCGATACCGCGTTTGTGCGGTGGGATGTTGTTGATCGAGGTGCCACCAAGACGGATATCGCCGTGGGTTGCAGTCTCAAAGCCAGCCAACATCATCAGGCAGGTTGTTTTGCCAGAACCCGAGGGGCCCAACATGGTGAGGAATTCACCCCTGGGCATCGTGAGGTTCAAATCTTTTACGACAAGATTTTCACCGTCGTAACTCTTCTGCACGCGTTCGAATTCCACGAACGCGTCGGCGTTTGACGCATCAGCCAAATCAGGCTCCCCGTTTGTATAATCGGCAGATTGGTTCTGCGCTTCTTCTTTAATGTAAGCACACCCTTGGTGCGGTATGCAACCGGATCATCAGAATAGGTATTTTAACCAGCTTAGGGGCATATAGTAGCTGACTTAGACTGTCTGCGACACCCCCGATCAGATTTGCGACAGATTTAACGGTTTTCGCTCCTGTTGCGACAGGCAAACCTTAATCAGCCCAAATGGGAGGCGGAATGCAAAAGCGCCCCGCACCTGAAAGGCACGAGGCGAAATTTCCGCTCTGCAAAAAATGTGGCGCGATCCGTCCCGTTCAGTGGGAAATTACGCGCTGTGCAGCAAATCCTGCTCCTGCAGTATTGCGTAACACTCATCCAGCGACTTGCGCGCACGCGCGATCAACACATCAATGTCTGCCGGTGTGATGACCAGCGGGGGCGAGATGATCATCCGATCCCCCACGTGGCGCATGATTAAATTATTGGCAAAGCAGCGCTCGCGGCAAATAAAGCCAACGGTGCCACCCGGGGTGGCAAACTCTGCGCGGGTGGCCTTGTTGGGGGTCAGGGCAATCGAGCCCATCATGCCAATAATTCTGGCCTCTCCAACCAACGGATGATCCGCAAGGGACTCCCATTTCTCTTTCAGATATGGGCCAGCGAGTTTCTGAACATGGCCAACAACGTCTTCTTCCTCCAGAATGCGCAGGTTCTCCAGCGCGACAGCCGAGGCCACGGGATGGCCCGAATAGGTATAGCCATGGTTGAACTCATCAGAGCCAATCACCGCGGCGACCTCGTCAGACACAATAGATCCGCCGATGGGCGCATAGCCCGAGGAAAGACCCTTGGCGATGGTCATGATATCAGGACGAATGCCCATGGTTTCAGAGCCAAACCAGTTGCCGGTCCGGCCAAAGCCGCAGATGACCTCATCGGCGATCAGCAAGATTTCATATTTATCACAGATGCGCTGGATTTCCGGCCAATAGGTGGCTGGCGGCACGATGACCCCCCCGGCGCCCTGCACCGGCTCTGCGATAAAGGCGGCAACGCGGTCTTCGCCCAGCTCCAGAATGGCCGCTTCCAACTCTTGCGCCCGCGCCAGACCAAAGTCATCCTCAGGCGTGTCGCCGCCCTCAGCCCACCAATGGGGCTGGTTGATGTGGTGAATATCCGGGATCGGCAAGCCACCCTGCTCGTGCATCGCACTCATACCGCCCAACGAGCCACTGCCCACGGTTGATCCGTGATAGGCGTTCTTACGGCTGATAAGAATGGATTTTGTCGGCTTGCCCTTCAGGGCCCAATAGTGCCGCACCATGCGGATATTGGTGTCATTTGCCTCAGAGCCGGACCCGGCAAAGAACACATGGTTCAGATCGCCCGGCGCCAGTTCAGCGATTTTGGCCGCCAGCGCGATGGCCGGGGCGTGGCTGGTCTGAAAGAAGGTGTTGTAATAGGGCAGCTCGCGCATCTGACGCGCCGCGACATCGGCCAGCTCGTCACGGCCATAGCCGATATTGACGCACCAAAGCCCGGCCATCGCATCGAGGATCTCGTTGCCTTCGCTGTCGGTCAGCGTGACGCCGCTGGCGCGGGTGATGATACGCGTGCCCTTTTCGGCCAGCTCCCCATTGGCGGTAAAGGGATGCATATGGTGGGCGGCATCCAAAGCCTGCAATTCGGCTGTGGGCATGTGATTGGTGATCGCGTTCATCGGGCTGACTCCATCCGGAATAGGTTGCCATCAGAATATGATCAAATTTCGCCTTGTCAATCGAATCAGTTGGCGCGGCCCAGGCCCTGGCTCACCTGCTCCATGCCCTGTGCCACGTCTTTTTCCATCGCCAGCGCAACTTTTTCTGGCTGCCTTTGGCGCATGGCCTCAAGGATGTCCTTATGGCGGTCCGGAAAGCTCTGGGTGCCGAAGCGGCCGCAGACCACCCGCAGGGAGGGGCCAAAGCGCAGCCAGAGACGATCAGCAAGGTCCGCCATGATCGGCGCATTTGCACAGGCATAAAGCCCAGAGTGGAAGCTGTAGTTCTGCACCAGATAGCCCGCAACATCGCCGGAAGATATCGCCTGATCCAGGGCGGTATCTATCGCCTCAAGCCGGTCAATCTGATCATCCGTGATATGCAAAGCGGCACGGCGAGCCAGCTCGGATTCTATTGTTTTCCTGACAAAACCCAGCTCATCAATGTCTTCAGAGCGCAGCAGCGGCACCGAGACACGGCGGTTGCCCTGAAAGACCAAAGCCCCATCAGAAATCAGCCGACGAATGGCCTCGCGCACGGGTGTCATGCCAGCATTCAGCGCCTCTGTCAGACCCTGAATTGTGACCGCTTGCCCTGGCGCCAACTCTCCAAAAAGTATCTGCGCCCGCAGCTGTTGATAGACGGTCTCATGGGCGGGCAATTTGGCTCCCTCACCGGGGGCTCCCTGAGTTGCTGAATTGGTCACCGACACTGGGGCTTTTCCTCCTAATTTTTGGGCAGCTTGCACGAAGTTCTGCCCGGTGGAAACATAAACAGTATTGCCGAACGAGGCAAAACTTGATCAAATCCAGCATAGCCGGGCTGACACCGGTACCCACAGGGAGATATTCATGACACTCAAAATGATGACAACGACCGCCATCGTCGCCTTGCTCGGCTCCGCCGCCATGGCAGAAGAAGTGCGCGTCTACAACTGGTCCGACTATATTGACGAAGAACTGCTGGCAAAGTTCGAAGCGGAAACCGGCATCAAATTGATCTATGACGTATTCGACAGCAACGAGCTTTTGGAAACAAAAATGCTTGCGGGTGGCTCGGGTTATGACGTTGTTGTTCCCACCGGCTCGTTCCTGGCGCGCCAGATCCAGGCCGGCTCGTTCCAGAAGCTGAACATGGAAAAGCTGCCCAATATCTCGAATATGTGGGACGCCATCGAAGCGCGCACCAGCCTGTATGATCCCGGCAACGAGTATTCGGTCAACTACATGTGGGGCACCACCGGCATCGGCAGCAATGCCGCCAAGGTTCACGAAGTGCTGGGCGAAGATGCGCCGCTCGACTCGCTCGATCTGGTTTTCAACCCCGCCAATATGGAAAAGCTGGCCGCCTGCGGTGTCTACTTCCTCGACGCCCCCGACGAGATGATCCCCGCCGCACTGAAGTATATCGGTGAAGATCCCAACAGCATGGATCCCGACGTCGTCGCCAAGGCAGAACCGGTTCTCTCTGCCGTGCGCCCCTACATCAAAAAGTTCCACAGCTCTGAATATATCAACGCGCTGGCGAACGGTGACATCTGCGTCGCTTTTGGTTGGTCCGGTGACATTCTGCAGGCGCGTGATCGCGCAGCAGAGGCCGAAAATGGTGTGGAAATCGAATATAACGCCCCAAAAGAAGGTGCGCTGATGTGGTTTGACCAGATGGCCATTCCTGTTGACGCCCCCAACCCCGAGGCGGCGCATAAGTTCCTGAACTTCATCATGGATGCAGGCAATATGGCTGCGGCCTCCAACTATGTCTATTACGCCAATGGGAACCTTGCCAGCCAGGAGATGCTGGAAGAGGATGTGATTGGGGATCCGGCGATCTACCCAGATGCCGAAACGCTCAAAAACCTTTATATCAAAGAGGGTTACCCGATCAAAGTTCAGCGTAAAGCAACCCGTATGTGGACCAAGATCAAATCTGGCACCTAAACCCCAGGGACCTGATCCGGCAGGGTGCTTTGTTGCGCCCTGCCTCTACCTATTTGCACCAAACTCTCTGACTCAGCGCGGCCATAAGAGTTGCGCCAGTTGGACCCTGCGGGGGAAGCTGCTTGACCATTCCTGTATTCGAACCCTGGAACGATCCCGAGGCCAAGCCTTTGATCCAGTTCCAGAACGTCTCCAAACGATTTGGTGACTTCACGGCGATCGACGATTTGACCATCGGCATCTATGAAAAAGAGTTCTTTGCGCTTTTGGGCCCGTCGGGCTGTGGCAAAACCACCATGATGCGGATGCTCGCCGGGTTTGAAACCCCCACAGAAGGCGCAATCTTTCTCGCCGGTCAGGACATGGCGCCGGTCCCTCCGAATAAGCGCGCCACAAATATGATGTTTCAGTCCTACGCGCTGTTTCCGCATCTCAGCGTCTGGGAAAACATCGCCTTTGGTCTGAAACGCGAAGCCATGCCAAAACACGACATCGCTGATCGTGTCGACGAAATGCTGCGCCTCACCCGGCTGGAGAAATTTGCCCGCCGCAAGCCGCACCAGATATCGGGTGGTCAGCGTCAGCGGGTTGCGCTGGCGCGGTCTCTCGCCAAAAAGCCCAAACTGCTTTTGCTGGATGAACCACTTGGCGCGCTTGATAAAAAGCTGCGTCAGGAAACTCAGTTTGAGCTGATGGACATTCAGGAAAAGACCGGCACCACCTTTGTCATCGTGACCCACGACCAGGAAGAAGCGATGACCGTCGCCAGCCGTGTCGCGGTCATGGACAACGGCAAGATCATTCAGGTCGCCACCCCTGACCGCATTTATGAGACGCCAAATTCGGTCTATGTCGCGGATTTCATCGGCGAGGTGAACATCATTGATGGCATCGCCACAGCAGTCGGCGAAGACCGCTATTCCATCGCCTGGAAAGAAGGTCAGGCGCCGCTCAATGTGACCGCCGCCACCGCCTTCTCGGACGGGCAGAAATGCCATCTGGCGATCCGCCCCGAGAAAGTCACCATCAACGCTGAAGAACCCAGCGGTGTGGACAATGTTGTGCAGGGCAAGATCCTTGATATCGCCTATCTGGGCAATATTTCCACCTACCACGTTGAGCTGCCCTCGGGCGCGGTGATCAAGGCGCAAAGCGCCAACACCCGCCGCATCTCACGCCGCGCTTTCACTTGGGAAGACACTGTCTGGCTGTCCTGGACCGCCACGGCAGGCGTTCTCTTGGCGACCTGATGCGCCGCTTTACCCTCATTGCTGTGCCGTATCTGTGGCTTTTGGCGCTGTTCCTGGTGCCCTTTATCATTGTGTTGAAAATCTCGCTGTCGGATGTGGCGCTGGCGCGCCCGCCCTATGCGCCGCATTTTGACTGGGCCACCGGCATCTGGGCCTTCCTCTCCGAGCTGGATTTCGAAAATTTCGTCTGGCTCTCAGAGGATGATCTCTACTGGAAGGCCTATCTCAGCTCGCTGAAGATCGCCTTTGTCTCAACAGTGCTGACGCTGCTGGTCGGATACCCGATGGCCTATGCCATGGCGCGCGCCCCGTCCGAGTGGCGCGCAACCCTGATGATGCTGGTGATCCTGCCGTTCTGGACCAGTTTTCTGATCCGGGTCTATGCCTGGATGGGGATCCTTTCGAACGAAGGCTTCCTCAATCAGTTCCTGCTGTGGACCGGGATAATTTCCGAGCCCCTCACCATCCTCAACACCAATACGGCCGTCTATATCGGCATCGTCTACACATACCTGCCCTTTATGATTCTGCCGATCTATGCCGCCCTCGAACGGCTGGACGATTCGCTCATTGAGGCCGCCGAGGATCTGGGCTGCTCGCGCCTGACTGCCTTTTGGCTGGTCACAATTCCGCTGTCCAAAACCGGCATCGTAGCCGGGTGTTTCTTGGTCTTTATTCCGGTGCTGGGCGAGTTTGTCATTCCCTCGCTGCTGGGTGGCTCTGATACGCTGATGATCGGTAAGGTGCTCTGGGAAGAGTTCTTCTCTAACCGCGACTGGCCCGTCGCTTCGGCTGTTGCCGTGGTTCTTTTGCTGCTGCTGATCATTCCCATCGTGCTGTTCCAGCGCAATCAGCAAAAACAGCAGGAGGCAGAACAATGAAGCGTCTGAGCTGGTTCAACACCGTATCCCTGACGCTTGGCTTTGCCTTTCTCTATGTGCCGATGATCATTCTGGTGGTCTATAGCTTCAACGAGAGCAAACTGGTCACCGTTTGGGCAGGCTTTTCGACCAAATGGTATGGCGAGCTGATGCAGAATGAGGCCTTTCTCAATGCGGCCTGGGTGACGATCAAGGTGGCGGTGGTCTCGTCGACCATTGCCACGGTGCTGGGTACCATGGCCGCCTATGTGCTGGTGCGCGGCGGACGGTTCATGGGACGCACCCTGTTTTCCGGTATGATCTACGCACCGCTGGTAATGCCCGAAGTCATCACCGGCCTGTCGCTGCTCTTGCTGTTCATCGGCATGGGCCTGGATCGTGGTATCCTGACCATCGTGCTGGCCCATACCACCTTTTCGATGTGCTATGTCTCGGTGGTTGTCTCCTCCAGACTGGTCACATTTGACCGATCACTGGAAGAGGCTGCTCTGGATCTGGGCTGCTCTCCGGCCGAGGCCTTTCGCCTCGTCACCCTGCCCATCATTGCCCCTGCGGTAATTTCCGGCTGGCTCCTGGCCTTTACACTGTCACTGGATGATCTGGTGATCGCCTCGTTCACCTCGGGCCCTGCCGCCACCACCCTGCCAATCAAGATCTACTCGGCAGTACGGCTCGGCGTTTCTCCTGAAATCAACGCGCTATCCACCATTATGATCGCCATTGTCACCTTTGGTGTGATCACCGTATCGCTGGTAAACAAACGCCAGATGGTGCGGCAAAAGCGCGACGAACAAGCGGCGGAGCGCAGCTGATGCGGCGGATTTATTCCAACTATGCCTATGGCCCCGGTCCACGCGACAATTGCTGGTGGGACGAGACCATTCCTGCCCCGGTTTGGCAAAGCCAGATCGGTGAGCTCCGGGTGGATGTCACCGTGGTTGGCGGTGGATTTACCGGCCTGTCGGCGGCGCTGCATCTCGCTGAAGCTGGCGCTTCGGTGGCGGTGCTAGAGGCCGAAACGCCCGGCTGGGGTGCTTCGGGCCGCAATGGCGGCTTTTGTTGTTTGGGAGGATCGAAACTCTCGGCCAAGGCCATGCTGCGCAAATATGGCCCGGAGGCGACCAGAACCTACGAGGGCGGCGAAGCGGCGGCTGTCAGTCTGGTCGCAGGGCTTCTTGCCAAACATGATATTGATGCGGACACCCATTCAAAGGGTGAAACCCTGATGGCCCATAGTCCGCGCGCCCTGCAAAAGATGCAGCGTGAGGCCGATGACATCGCCCGCGGTGGCGGCACGCCGCTGCTATTAAACAAAGATCAGCTCGCCGCTGAGGGGCTGAACGGAGAATTCTACGGCGCACTCACCACGCCGGTTGGCTTTGGCCTGAACCCGCGCAAATATCTTTTTGGTCTGGCACAGGCCGCCAAGGCGGCGGGCGTGCAGCTGTTTCAGAACAGCCCGGCCCAAAAGATCACCACGCAAGGCCGTCATCACATTGTCACCACGCCAAAAGGCACGCTGCGCAGTGATCAGGTGATCATTGCAACAAATGGCTATTCCTCCGATGATCTGCCCGACTGGTTGTCTGCGCGCTACATGCCGACGCAATCCACCGCCATGGTGACGCGGCCCCTGCGCGACGATGAACTGCAGGCGCAGGGCTGGTTCAGTGATCAAATGGCCCATGACAGCCGCAATATGCTGCATTATTTCCGCCTGATGCCGGACCGGCGCTTTTTGTTTGGCATGCGGGGTGGCCTGATGTCGTCGCCGCGGGTCGAGGCCGGGATTCGCAAAAAGTTGCGGCGCAATTTTGAGAGGCTTTTCCCGCAGTGGAGTGCAGTGGAAAGCACCCATACCTGGTCTGGAATGGTGTGCCTGTCGCGCAATCTGGTGCCTTTTGTCGGCCCCCTCCCCGATAATCCGGGAATGTTTGCCGGGCTTTGCTATCATGGCAATGGCGTGGCTATGGGCAGCTATTCCGGGCGACTGCTGGCCGATCTGGCACAGGGAAAGACGCCGGACCTTCCCTATTCTTCGGTGATGCAGGGTCTCAGCCGGTTTCCCTTTGGCCGCGCACGCCGGGTGGTGATGCCGCCGGCCTATGCTCTTTTGGCTATGATGGACTGATCCAACGCGGCACGTTCAAGCGACAGTGCAACCCGGTCACGCGGCTCTCCGCGCTGACTACGCCACAGGCAATAGGCCGTCATACGCCAATGAAACCAGGGCTTTAGCGCCAGGTAGCGGCCAACCATACGGGGGTCGGGATAGGCCGCCAGAAACCCCTCTTCTTCTGGTTTTGACAGCGGCGCGCCGCGGTAAAGATATTGCATCGCAGGCGACAGAAACAGCGCCAGATCCTCGCTGGGGTCGCCCAATTGCGGGCACTGCCAATCAATCAGGGTCAGGGTGCCGTCATGGGCCAGCAGGTTTCCCGGCACCGGGTCGCCGTGAATCAGCGCCAGCTGCTGCAGCGGCGGGACCTGCCCAAAGGGCCGCAATCCCATGATCTGGCCCACATCAACGGTTTGCTGGCGGCACTGCGCCAGAATCGCGAGGGTCTGCCGCTCCAGGGCCGCGCTGCCATTGACACCTCTTGGCACGCCTGAGAATGCGGGTTGGTCGTGCAATCGCCCCAAAAGCCGGGCAACATGCGCCGTGTCGCGCTGCCATGGAGCACCAGTGATATGGCCATAGGCCAGCCAGCTCTGCCCCTCAAAGACACCCGAAGAACGCAGAGCCGGCACCATGCCTGTCCCTGCGAGCGCCGCGAGCGCCGAGACCTCAAGCGCCGGATCATTGGCAAACAGCGGAGTGTGCCCGGCTGGCAGATAGAGCTTTATCACCAGATCGCCACACTGCCAGACGCGGTTAGACCGCCCCCCCTGCAACGGCAATGGCGCGGGGACATCCAGCCCCCGCGCCCGCAGCGATTGAAAGAATCGCAAATCAAAGTCTCTGTCCAGGCCTTGCAGGGCGGCGCACTCCGGTCTGTGCCCCCGCGCATCTGGCAAGTAGCATTTCGAAAGCAGCGGCGCCCTTAGAATCAGACTTCTTCGCCTGGATCCCGCAGCGCCGTCACGGTTGTTGCCAAGATTGCAGCGCCGGTCTCGTTGATCAAGACCACATCGGTGCCCTGCATCTGGGTTTCGCGAACAGACGTATAAACTTCTGCCTGCTCCTCCATGACAACTTCACCATTCATCTTGCTCTCAACGACAAAACTATAGGCGCCAGCGGGCACTATATCGCCACCAAAGTTGGTGCCATCCCAATCATAGGGATCCGCAGAAACCGGCAGCGTGATGCGATTAACTTCATCACCAGCCTCATTGCTGACCACCAAAGTGACCTCATCAGCTGCGGCAGCGGGGTTGGGGGCTACATTGATTGGGTTGGTACCATCAAAATTCGCCGAGGTTGCTGCGCGCACTTCCATGCCAACCCAACCGGTAAGAGCAGCCATATTGCCAAGACCAAGCTGACCCAGAGCCGTGCCCAGGTTGTCATTGGTCAGAACTTGTTGTTCGACCATGGAGAATTGCGCCAGCTGCGCGGCATATTCGGTATTGTCCATCGGCTCTGTAGGGTCCTGATATTTGGCCTGAGCCGTCAACAGTTTGATGAAAGTGTCAAAATCCGATGTCAGCTCGGTGCCGGTGCCGGTGGCTGTGGTCGGCGTGGTGTTTGTCGCTACCGGATAGGCAGCAGATACTTCGGTTGTCATCTGTTAGACCCTCATGTCCAGGCCGGCATTACCCATCCGGAGCTGCTGTGTTGGTATGTCTGCGACGGGCGCCGCAGCCATTTCATCTGATTGTGCCAACGGGGATCCACCTGCTGCGGACTGTCCGTCGCCTTCGCTGCTGGCCTGACCATCCGACGCTCCGCCACCGCTGAACTCAAAGGATACATTGTCAAAACCCATCCTACGGAACTCATCCGCCAGCTCATTGATATGACGGCGCATCAAGTCCCCCGTTTCCGGGCGCTCGGTCTGGATAACCACCGTGATACCGGTGTCGCTGGTGGTCACCCGCATCTTGACCCGCCCCAGCTCCTCCGGGTTCAGCGCGACTTCAACATTGCGCTCCCCCTTGGCAACAAGAGCCTGGGCAAGCTGTGCTGCGATCAGACGTGGGGTCTCGGGGCGGTGGACTGTTCCTGGCTGCAGCACTGCTTCGGTCAGCAATTGCGACAGCCCCGGCATTTCAGGACCCGATTCTGCCGCCATCAAAAGCGCATCACCCTGGGCCGCAGCAGCAGAAGCTTCTGCACCAAGAACCTGCGCAGCAAAGGCCTGCTGAACGGCACTAACCTGTGCGGCTGCGGCAGTTTTGGCCACCGTTGCTGCCTGGGCACCTGAACCGATTCCTGTGCCATTGCCTGTGGTTGACGCCTGTGCTTCACGCGCTTCGCTGTCGCGCCCCTGCGCCCGACGGCCAGGTTCGACCGTAGCACCTGCCCGGGGTTGCCCGGCAGCGGCCATCAGAGCCTCTCCCGTTGGGGTCGCCTTTCCAGTCACGTCGCGCACAGCTGCTTCGACACTGCTCTCCGCAGTCGCCTGGCCGCTTTGAGTGACCCTAGCGGATACGGCCTCGCTGGTTATAGCGCTCTCAGCTGCCTTTGCAGACAGGCTGACATCCCCGGCGGCAGTCGCTTTGGCGCCCAATCGTGGTTGATTGGCATCCAGCGAACGCTGAGACGCAACAGTACCGTTCGCCTGAGTCTCAACGCGAGGAGCAGGCTCTTCAGACATCTCCGCACTTTGTGCCGCGGTCGCTTCCAGCGCAGGGCTTGCAGCCCCCGCCTGAGTCGACGCTGCCAAAGGATTAGCAGAGGCCAGGACCTGAGCCGACTGGCCGGCTGCGTTTCCGGCCATGCCTTTGGCCCCAGCGTTGCCTGCGTTTTCTGCAGCACTGCGGCGAGTTTCAACACCTGCATTCCCAAGATCATCTGCCGAAGGTCGAACAGACTGCTGCGCTGTATCGCCCTTACGGGCCTCAGAGGTCACTGAGTCCTTTGCCGCAACGGTCAGGGGTTTTGCATCTTCAGGCACAGCCGCCAATTTGGCAGCCTTACCCGTAGTGTCGGTCTTGGCTTGCTCAGGCTCTACGGTCAGTTCGGCATCACCAGCTGCGGCTATAGCGCCGGTTTTCCCATCACTGGCCTGCGCACTGGATTTCTCACTGGCTTTCTCACTGGCTTTCTCACTGGCTTTCTCACTGGCTTTCTCACTGGCCTGCGCTGAAACAAACAGAGGTGCAGTCGCTTCCTGCGTTAGCTCTTCTGTAGAGCCCGCCGGTATCTGAGCATCTGTCTCCTCTTGGGTGTCCGCGCTCACTGCGGCCAGAACGGGCACGTCACCCTCACTCTGATCGCTCTCAACGCCAGCAGCTACCGCATCCGTGTCAGCAACAGCTGCACCGTCAAGCACCGCCGCCCCCTTACCAGTTTTGGTGTCAGAAGCAGTCCTGGGCTGTCCAGCATTGGACTTGTCTTGATCAGCCCGCTTTGGGCCATCATCCACGTCTCGCCGCTCTGCCGCCTTTTCGGGCTGCTTATTGGGCTCTTTTTGAGAAACTGATTTTATCCCGTCGCGTCTCGCTTGATCCCTGAGGTGATCGGAAAAGCTACGGTTGCCGTGTTGGCGCATCGGGCTTTCAGTCGCCTTAACGCTGGGCGGGTCTGCTGCGTTCGAACGCGCCTGACCAAAGAGTATATTTGTTAGCATGGGATTCCAGACATTCTATCTCGATGCCTCAACACCTACCCCAAAGCAGTTACGGTAATTTTAACCGCTTTTGAGGCAATCTCAGAAAAATCAAGCAAATCTGAGATAAAACTGAAGGAAGGTGCTGAATGCCCAATCTCACGACAACTCACACGGCAGCCACAGCCCCGCCCAACCTGAAACAAAAGATCCAGGATGATGCGATTCGCAACGCCGCAAACCAGCTAGAGGCCTCTTTCTTAACGGAAATGTTGAAATCCGCCGGTCTTGGAAAAAGCCGCGAAGGCCTCGGCGGCGGCGGCGAGGGAGAGGATCAGTTCAGCAGCTTTCTGATCCGCGCGCAGGCCGAACAAATCACCGAAGCCGGCGGCATTGGCCTCGCCGAATCACTTTATCATTCACTGAAGGAGTCTTCTCATGACTAATCAGAACCCACAGAGCCTTATAAACGAGTTGGATGAAATCCTCGACCAGGAGCGCAGTGCACTGGTGCGCGGTGAACTGGATCAGATCGAGAATCTGCTCAGCCGCAAAGAAGCCATCATCCAAAGCCTCAACACTATAGAGAACCTCGAGCGGGAAGCGCTGAGTAAGGTGCAGTCAAAAGTCTCGCGCAATCAGGAACTGCTGAACAGCGCGATGGAAGGCATCCGCAGCGTTGCAACCCGAATGGCAGAACTGCGCCGGGTGAAGAAAGGCCTCGATGTATATGACAGCGCCGGACGCAAAGCCCGCTATGGCACAACAATGGGTCAACGCCTGGAGAAACGTAGCTGAACCGTTTGAAATTTAATGAAAATTCTACGGAATGCGATTCCGGCCGTTAGGACTCTCTTAGTAACTTTCGTCGCAATGTCTCCTTGCATCTCATCACTGAGGTGGCGCGAAGGCCGGTAGGCTGAACGCACTGTCAGAAAGACGCTAAAATGCCCTTCGGGGCAGGGAAAAAGTAGAGACCAAAGTGTCTCGATCGCTAAAGGAATAATACGCTATGACCAGCATTCTGACAAACAGTGGCGCAATGGTTGCTCTCCAGACTCTGTCTTCGGTGAACAACAATCTGGAAACCACCCAGAGCGAAGTTTCCACCGGCAAGAAAGTCGGTAGTGCCAAAGACAACGCTGCTGTCTGGGCCATTTCCAAGACCATGGAATCTGACATTGCAGGCTTCACTGCCATTCAGGACAGCCTGAGCGTTGGCGAAGCAACCGTCGCTGTTGCCTCTGCCGGTGCCGAACAGATCGTTTCTGTTCTGAAAGACATGAAAGAACTTGCTGTTTCCGCGCAGTCGGAAAACGTTGACCACGACACTATCGACGCGGACATGCTGAAGAAGGTTGCCCAGATCGAATCGATCATCGCAGCGTCGCAGTTCAACGGTGCAAATCTGTTGGCAAGCGATGTTGACGGTGCCGGTGCTACCGGCCTCGGTGTTCTCGCCTCGTTGGACCGCGTTGGTCCCACAGGTACACCTTCTCCGGTTGAGATCACTGTTGATACGGTTGACTTTGAAGCCAACATTACCGTTGGTTCCTTGACCACGATTACAGATGCCGTCACAGCCGCCACGGCAATGGGTGAAATCGAAGCCTTCCTGGCCACCGCCATCACCGGCGCAGCAGCGCTTGGTGCGGACGCCTCGCGTCTGAAAGACCAGGGTGATTTTGTGTCGAAACTGACCGATGCAATGAAACTGGGTGTCTCGGCGATGACTGACACTGATATGGAATCTGCATCCGCCCGACTTAAGGCGCTTCAGACCCAGCAGCAGCTGGCCATTCAGTCTCTGAGCATCGCGAACAGCGCACCAGAAACTCTGCAGCAGCTCTTCCGTTAAACCGATTAACCCGGGGCGTGTGACCCATGCCCCGGGTCTCTTCTCAGAGAATCTGAAGAAATAATACGTTAGGAAAACACGTGAATGCACTTCTGAAAGCGAAGAGTGCCTATTCGGCGGCAAAGGCCCCGACGCGAACAGTTCAAGATCTGGAATTTGATGCCGTTGCACGCATCACCCGACAAATGATTACAGCCGCCAAAGCGAAGCCTTATGATTTCAAAGCGATGGTTTCTGCTTTGCATGACAATCGTAAGATGTGGATTCTCTTTGCCGCTGACGTCGCCAGCGAAGAAAATGAGCTGCCGATGGAACTGAAAGAACAGATTATCTCACTCGCTGCATTCACGAAGGAATACACCGGTCAGGTCATGTCGCGTGAAGCGAACGTCAGGCCCCTGGTGGATATTAACACAGCCATCATGCGTGGCCTTCGCAGCGGAGCATCTTAAAAATGAGTGGACTGGTTCTAAAACTTGCCCCCAAAGAACGCGTCCTTGTCAATGGCGCTGTCATTGAAAACGGGGATCGCCGCAGCCGTCTGTCAATTGTGACACCGGATGCAAATATCCTGCGTCTGCGTGACGCAATCCATCCGGAAGAGGCAAATACGCCTGTACGCCGCGTCTGCTATGCGGCCCAGCTTGTACTGACCGGTGATACGGACCCCGAAGATAGCCGTATGCAAATGCTGCGCAATCTCGAAGAGCTAAGCCAGGTCTTTGTCGACTCTGACAGCCGCGCAAGCCTGGCCGAGGCCACGGATGCCCTGCTCAGCAACAACCATTATCGGTGTCTCAAGGCTCTGCGTAGCCTGCTGCCGCGGGAGGATCGTCTGTTAGCGGTACGCCCCTCATGAGTTTTGGACCGATCCTTCTGTCAACAGGGATCACCGGCTGGTCATTTTTGCAGTCGACCTATGACGAACAGTTCGACAACTTCAAGAATGACGCGATTTTGAAGCGCGAAAACGACTATTTCACCGAGAATATCGGGAATGTCACCTCCGCTGAAGATCTGGTCAATGACCGCCGCCTGATGGAAGTCGCCCTGAAAGCCTTTGGGCTGGACGACCAGGTCGACTACAAGGCGTTGGTCCAAAAGGTTCTTGAGGAAGGCACAACCGCCGAAGACAATCTGGCTTCCAAGCTGGACGACAGTCGCTGGGTCGATTTTTCCAAGGCCTTTGGGTTTGGTGGCGGGGAAACCCGCACCAACACCGACCCGGTTGCCATGGCCGCTATCGTCGCCGACAACGAAGCCCAGTCTTTTGAGGTTGCTGTTGGTGAGCAGGACGAAAGCATGCGGATTGCGCTTTATGCGCTACGTGAAATGCAAGAGGTGATTATTCCCGACGATGCCGACGAAGATGGCCCAACCATCGAGGCCCAATGGTTCAATATTATTGGCCAGCCTCAATTGGCGAAAATGATGCAGGTGACACTCAACCTGCCTGAATCCCTCAACCTGATTGATATTGACCAGCAGGTCCTTGTCTACAGAGAGGCCGCCCAACGCTTTTTGGGCACAGATGATCTGACGAAGCTGTCCAGTCAGGAAGACATGGACAAGCTGGCGATCACTTATCTCGCCCGGGCTGAAGTTGCATCATACAGCAACAACTATTCCTCAGCAGCCACAGCGCTGACGCTTTTGCAGGCCTAGTCACCACAGACGAGGGTTTCCAGAGCGAAACCAGGATACCAGACACCCTACAAAAAGGCGCTGCCAGATCTCCTGGTCAGCGCCTTTTGTTTGTTCTCACCTGCCCGGTTTCTACAGCTGCTCTGGTTGAACAGGGCAAACCCATAGCGCGGCTTTAGGCTCTTCTGTTTCCATCGCACCAAAGCCGCCTCGCCGGGACCTATCGGCCGCTGGTCGCACGCCGCAACATCAGTTGCAGTCGGCCAAAGCTATTGGAAACGCCATTTGGATCCTCTTTGCCAAAAAACGCATCCAGTTCAGGCCAGATCTTTACGGCCTTGTCGAGCACGGCATCATTGCCTTCGGAATAAAGACCGGCACGGATCATCACTTCGGATTGCTCGTATGAGCCAAGGAACTTGCGCACTTCGAGAATCGTCTCGTTCTCCTCCGGCGTGGCGGCGGCTGGTAGGCTCCGCGAAACAGAACGCGACACATCGATGGCCGGAAACCGGCCGCGCTCGGCAATTTCCCGGTTGAGCACAATATGCCCATCCAGAACGCCGCGCAGAATATCGGCAATTGGCTCGTCCATGTCAGAGCCTGCCACAAGCACGCTAAACACCGCCGTGATGTCGCCCTGCCCCTCAGAGCCGGGACCAGCCCGTTCACACAACCCGGTGATGAGCGGCGTCACCGACGGTGGGAAACCCCTGAGCGCCGGCGCCTCTCCCGAGGCGGCAGAAATTTCACGGTGGGCCTCGGCAAACCGGGTGACCGAATCAGCCATGAACAGAACATTTTTGCCCTGATCGCGGAAATGCTCGGCAATGGTCATTGCCGCCCAGGCACTGCGGCGGCGTACAAGCGCCGATTGATCCGAGGTAGCCGCGACAACGACGGCCCGTTTCATGCCTTCAGGCCCCAAAACGTCTTGCACAAAGTGATTCACTTCGCGGCCACGTTCGCCAATCAGCGCCATGACCACCACATCAGCTTCCATAAATTCAGCCAATTTTGCCAACAAAGTCGATTTACCAACACCAGAACCCGCAAAAAGACCAATACGCTGGCCCTGAACAATAGGGAGAATCGTATTGAAAACCGAAAGTCCGGTACTAAGACGGGCGCCCATATGGCGCCGACCGGCGGCTTTTGGAGGCGGCGCCATAAGATCCCGGGCCTTCTCGCCGCGCAGCAATGGCTTGCCATCCAGCGGCTCTCCAAAGGGGTCGATGACCCGGCCAATCCAATTATTTCCCGGGGCAAAATCAGGCGCAGGATGCAGTGTCACGCGATCCCCCATCGCCACTCGATCAGGAGCGCGATCCGGTAACATACTTATTTTATTGTTATAAATCTTGAGAACCTCGCCATGCAGCTCATCACTGGGGCCGCGACTCAAAACCAGCCGGTCACCGATTCGCGCCTCGCGTTCCAGGCCTGCGATTTCGATTTCCCCGCTGGATATCCCGCTCACACGGCCCATTGAGGTTGCCAGTTTCTTACCGGCTATCTGTTCAGTCAAAGCTTTCAGCTCTGCGATCATGGCCTGAGGCCTCCATCTAGTTCCTGAAACAATTTCTAAAGGAATCAGGGTTAAGCCTTGATTGAAATTGATCGAGGGAGAAGCCCCGGTGTTTACGGAACTGAACGTTTTTAAAATCGCATACTCAATGGCCACCCATGCCGGGAAGCGCCAGGCGCTGGTGTCTCAGAACATCGCGAATGCGGATACTCCTGGCTATCACGCCAAGGATATCAAACCTTTTCAGGAGGTCTATGCCGCTGGGCCACGCCCTGGCGACATGGTGGCCTCTCGTGGTTCGCACCTGAATGGTAACAAAGGCTCTCAAATGGATTGGGCCGTTACCTCATCGGATGCGGGCGCCGACCCCAATGACAACTCTGTCTCTATCGAAACAGAAATCCTCAATGGGGTTGAGGTAAAGCGCCAGCACGACCGTGCTCTGGCCATCTACAAATCATCAATGAATATCCTGCGCACCAGCATTGGCCGCAGCTAGAGGGACATGATCCATGAGTGAATTTGCAAATTCCCTAAGTGTGACTGCCAGCGGCCTGAAAGCCCAGGCAACCCGGCTGCGTCACGTTTCTGAAAACATCTCTAACGCCGATACCCCCGGCTATCGTCGCAAAAGCGTCCCATTCGAGGCCACGCGCGATCTGGAAAATGACGTTGAGCGGGTCAAAACCGGCCGCGTCACGCTGGACCGCAGTGATCTGGAAAGCATCTATGACCCCTCTCACCCTCTGTCAGACGAGAGCGGTCACTATGATGGCTCTAACGTTGATCTGATGATCGAGATCGCCGACGCCCGTGAGGCCCAGCGCAGCTACGATGCCAACCTGAAAATGTTTGAACAAGCCCGCGGTATGTCATCCTCGTTGATGAACCTGCTGAGAAAATAACCCCGCAAGAGGAGATCCAGAATGGATATTCGCGCAATTACATCCGCCGCCAGTGGCTATGCCGCCGCCCGCCCCGCAACCAAGGTTGATCCCGAGTTCCACGGCACCAGTGCCACCGAACAGGCCCGGGCCAGCTTTGAGAGCTTTGCCAATACCCTGCAGGTCGGTGAACAAACCGCCGTCCAGTCGATGACCGCCAACGGTGATCCGCATGCTCTGGTCCAGGCGCTGGCGCAGACCGAGCTGGCTGTCGAGACGGCTGTCACCGTGCGTAACAAGGTGGTCGAAGCCTACCAGGAAATCCTGCGGATGCCGATCTAAGCCAATGATGAACGAAGGCCAATTCTACGACACACTGCGACAGGCTCTCTGGACTGGAGTGGTCATGGCGTCGCCAATCCTGGCCGTCGCCCTGACTGTCGGCCTCGCCATCGGCCTGTTCCAGGCCCTGACATCCGTTCAGGAAATGACTCTGACCTTTGTGCCAAAGCTCGCAGCCATTGTTCTCGTGTTCTGGATGTCCATGGGGTTCATGACCCAAACACTTGTGGCCTTTTTTAACGGCCATATCATTCCTTTGATTGCAGGAGTTTCCTGATGGAAGCCGCAGGCTACGCAACCCTCTCCCGCCAGACCGGTCTGATGCGCGAAATGCGTGTCGTTGCAAATAATATTGCCAACTCAGCCACAACCGGCTTTCGCTCTGAAGGGCTGATTTTTTCGGAATACGTCCAGACCGCCCCAGGGCAAGAATCGCTCTCAATGGCGCGGGCAAATATCTTCAATACATCGATGGAGCAGGGCCAGCTGACCCAGACCGGCGGCAATTTTGACTTTGCTATCGAAGGCGATGCCTATTTCATGATCGAAACCCCTCAGGGTGAACGACTGACCCGGTCCGGTGCCTTCTCACCAAATGCTGCGGGTGACCTCGTCACCATGGACGGTCTGCGCGTGTTGGATGCGGGCCGGGCGCCCGTCTTTATTCCGGGAACAGCAGAATCCGTGCTTGTAGGGGCAGATGGCACCATCACCGCGGACGGAAATACCATCGGTCAAATCGGTCTTTTCCAGCCGGTCGACGCACATACCATGATGCGTGAAGACGGCGTGATGTTCCGCGTTGAAGGGGAAATCGAAGATGCCGAGACTGCCAGTATGGTGCAGGGGTTTCTCGAAGGATCAAACGTGAATGCGATTGGCCAGGTGACCCGCATGATTGAAATTCAGCGCGCCTATGAAATGGGCCAGAGTTTTCTGGATACAGAAGACAAGCGCATCCGTGAAGCCATTAAAAACCTGATCAAGTCGTAGGAGAAAACTGATGCGTGCCCTAAAAATCGCTGCAACTGGTATGAGCGCACAGCAACTGCGTGTGGAAACCATTGCGAACAACCTCGCCAATATGAACACCACGGCCTACAATCCACGGCGTGCTGAGTTCGCCGATCTGCACTACCAGCAGGTCACCCGTGCCGGCACCGTAAATGCCTCTGACGGCACCATCTTGCCGACCGGTGTTCAGGTGGGCCTGGGTGTCCGCCCTGCGGCCATTTCAGTGCACCTGCAACAGGGCGCCATGGAGCAAACCAACAGCGATCTTGATGTCGCGATTGAGGGCAAGGGCTATCTGGAAATCACGCTGCCGTCGGGTCAATCCGGCTACACGCGGGATGGCTCTCTGAAGCGGTCTGCCGAAGGATTGATCGTGACCTCAGATGGTTTTGCGGTCGCGCCGGACGTCACCATTCCTGATGACGCCCGCAGCATCTCGATCAACGCCGAGGGTGAAATTTACGCCTATTTTGACGAGGCGGCCGAAGGTCAGCTGTTGGGGCAGTTCAGCCTGGCAAGTTTCACCAACCCCAAAGGGCTTGAGGCCATTGGTGGCAATCTCTTTACCGAGACCGAAGCCTCAGGCCCTGCGAATGTGTCGACCGCCGGTGAAGACGGGCTTGGCACTTTCCGCCAGGGCTATCTGGAAGGCAGCTCCGTTGATTCCGTACGCGAGGTCACCGAACTGATCGAGGCCCAGCGGGGCTATGAAATGAATTCCAAAGTCATCTCTGCCGTCGACCAGATGATGTCAGCGACGACGCAGATCCGCTAATGAAACAGGTTCTCGCCATCCTCATCGCATTGAGCGCGCAGCCCGTCTGGGCCGATATTCTTGTCCCGCTGCGCACCATTCGGGTCAACGAAATTATCCTCGCCTCGGACCTGACCTTTAAACCGGTCAAGGTGGCGGGCGCACTGTCTGATGCAAACGAGGTGGTGGGAATGGAAGCCCGTGTGCCGCTATATCCCGGTCGCGCCATGCGCCCCAGCGATATCGGACCACCCGCTATTGTCGATCGCAACGACCTTGTCATGCTCTCCTTTCACCGCGGTGCTCTCACCATCATGGCAGAGGGACGTGCCCTGGGGCGTGGATCTGAAGGGGAATGGATCAAGGTCATGAATTTGGCATCAAGGAGCACTGTGACCGGGCGTGTAAACGCAAATGGGTCAGTAGAGGTAAGATAATGAAAAAGAAAACAATTGCCACAAAACTTGCGCTCTTCGGCCTGGTCTTTCTTGGGGCCTGCGCACGCATGGACCATCTGGGCAAGGCGCCCAGCCTCACCCCTGCTGCTGAATCTCCGGGACATGTTGCCATGCTTTGGCAGGGTCTGCCTACCGAAATTCAGAACCAGCGGGCCGTCGATGGGGCGTCGCTCTGGAGCGGGTCGCAAAACTCACTTCTGGGGGATCGTCGCGCGATAAACAAAGGCGATATTCTCACCGTTGTTATCCAGATTGATGAGGAAGCCGAGATCTCAAACGGCACCACCCGCACGCGCTCTAGTGCAGAAAGTCTGGGTGTCCCACATCTGTTAGGTCTCCCACAGCGCCTGGACGGACACCTGCCTGAAGGCGCCTCTTCTGCCACCGCGGTCGACCTGACCGGATCCAGCAGCTCCAAAGGCAACGGCTCTGTTAAGCGCAGCGAAAAACTGGAATTGCGCGTCGCTGCGACGATTGTGGATGTGCTGCCAAACGGTGTGCTCGCGATCAACGGCAACCAGGAAGTCAGAGTGAACTTTGAACTGCGCGAACTTCTGGTCTCCGGGTACGTACGTCCCCAGGACATCAGCCGCCAGAACGAGATCACCTATGACAAAATCGCCTCAGCCCGGGTTTCCTACGGCGGACGCGGACAGATTACCGACGTGCAACAACCGCGATACGGCCAGCAAGTGCTGGACGCGATCCTACCATTTTGAGGTGACCCATGATCGCTAAATTACTGCCAGTCATATTGTTAATTATCGGAGTTGGAGCAGGGATCGGTGCTGGCATCATGCTGGCACCCGCCCCCGCACCAGAGGTTGCCAAAAGCTCTGGCGATGACATGGGCGACGATATTGACCATTCAGAAGACGAGGAAGCCGCCCACGACGACGATGTCGACATGGATGCGCTTGGTCCGAACCCGAACCGGGAATACATCAAAATCCCTAACCAGTTCGTTGTTCCGGTGGTCGAACGAGACAGCCTGTCGTCGCTTGTGGTGATCTCGCTCAGTCTCGAAGCCAAAACGGGTTTGAGCGAAAAAATCCACCTTTATGAGCCCAAACTCCGCGATGCCTTTCTGCAAGTGCTTTTTGATCATGCCAACATGGGTGGTTTCCGGGGCGCCTTTACCCGGTCTGATGTGCTCAACCCTTTGCGGACAGCCCTGCGAGAAGCAGCACAAAAAGTACTGGGCAAAAGCGTCTATGATGTGCTGATCGTCGAGATTTCGCGTCAGGACGTCTGAGAGCGCCCAAAAATACCGCCCGCGGCTGTCAAAGAGCGCGCTCATACACCACAACGCCAGCGTCTGACATGTTCAGATGCTGGCGTTGTGGTTTAAAAACAGTCAAAGCGCGGCGCGTGCGCTGACCTCAGAACCCCAGGTCTGTTTGCCTGAGTGGCCTGTGTGACTGAGTGGTCTGTCACGCGCGCCTGAAAGACCTGGCGCGAAATTCGCCAGAGCAGGCAGCCCCGGACAGAGCCGTGCTAAATTCACGCCCCATAGTCTGCACAAAAAAACTGGCACCAAAAACAGTCTGGCACCAAACAACTGAAAACAAAAAAGGAGGTGGTTTCCCACCCCCTCCTAAACCGCATCTGAGCGGGATGTATGGTTCAGAATTGCAGCAGTTGCTCTTGCAAAGACTTGGCCCGGGCGGTCTTTACCCGGAGCTTCTCTGTCTGCGCCATCTCCCCCACTGCCGTTTTGCGACCAAAGGTCTTGCGCAAACGGTCCATCGCCATCAGCTTGCGGGCTGTGACCTGCGCCAGCTGCATGTTGAGATTTCGCCGCGCGCTGGTGTGCCAGCCCTGCCAAAGCAAATCCGCACCCAAGGCCTTCATCGGGACATCTTTGTCCACGTCCTGGCGCGCAGTGGAGACCTGCTCCTCCAGCTTGGACAACTGTCCCCGCAGGCGCGCTTCGTGATCCAGGATCGGTTTGATCTTTGCATGTTCCCTCAGATACTGCGCCTCTGTTACCGCCGCCATCTGCTGTAGCATTGCCATCTTCTGTTTCATCAGATCCCTCCTTTGGCCCGCAGGCGCATCTCTTCGGCAAACCGGATCGCGGCCGCCACCGGCGCAAAATGCTCTTCTTCAACTTCCTCACCAATCCCGATCGTCGCATAGAGCGCGCGCGCGGTTGGCGGGTCACTATGGATCGGGATCGCATTCTCATTTGCAATGCGCCGGATGGTTGCAGCCACCTCATCGACACCTTTGGCGACACAGATCGGAGCCGTACCAGCGCCGCCTTCCCACTTTAGCGCCACCGCGTAGTGGGTCGGGTTAACAATCACAACGCTCGCCTCCGGCACCGATGCCATCATCTGGCCCATGGCGATTTCCATCGCTTTCTGCCGGCGTTTACCCTTCATGTGTGGGTCACCCTCAGATTCCTTGTTTTCGTCCTCGATCTCTTTGCGCGACATCATGTTTTTGCGGCGGTGTTCGTCGTGCTGGAAAATCGCATCCACCACCCCGATCATCATCGAGATCAGCATTGCGATCACCATGAATTCCATGCCCAGCTCAGCCAGCATTTGAATCACTGAAAATGCTCCGGTCGCAGCCGAGGCAATCATCTCGGGCATCCGGTAGTTGAGATAGACACCAAGACACATCGAATAGAGCAGCAGCTTGACGGTGCTTTTGCCAAATTCAAACAATCCGGCCCGGCCAAACTTGTTTTTGGCATTCGAGATGATCGATATGCGCGACAGTTTGGGCTCAAGCTTGGTTGGCGCGAAAACCATTGCCTTTTGCCCGATGATCGACAGCAAAACCAGCACAAAGGGGATCATGAACAGCGGGATCAGAGGCCTGACTAGCGCGGCAATCATACCGCCTGTGGGCGGTGTCGCATTGTCAGAGAACATCTGTTTTGCGAGCCGCTCTGGCTGATCTATGATCGACATCAAAACCGTCCCGAACCCGGTTACAATTTCATCACCCGACGCATAAAATGCGATAACCATCCCCATATAGGCTGCTGCGACCGAAAGGTCCGTCGATTTGGCAACTTCACCCTTGTCACGGGCCTTTTTCAGCTTTGTTTCCGTTGGCTCATATGACTTATCTGAGTCGTCGTCGCTCATTGCAGCCGGCCTCCGGGGTTGGCGAAGAAGGTCATCAGCTCACGCATCCAAACGTCCAGGATCATCGGGCTTGCGACCATCAGGATAAACAAGCCGCCAAAGGTGATCACCGGCGCACCAATAAAAACCACCATCAGCTGCGGCATGGCGCGGTTGATCACGCCAAGGGTCAGGTTGTAGATAACCGACATGATGAGAAAAGGCGCAGCCAGGGTGAAGGCCATGTAAAAGGTCTTGGCAATACGGTTAACACCCCATTCAGAGAACACCCCAGGCTCTGGATAGTCTCCTACCGGAAAGATCTGATATGAGTAGATCAGGAATTCCGCCACCCGCACATGCAGCCCCATCATCACCGCCAGCGCCAGGCCGGAAATCAACAGAACCCCGCCAATG
This sequence comes from Phaeobacter sp. SH40, assembly GCA_965641885.1. GTDB lineage: Bacteria > Pseudomonadota > Alphaproteobacteria > Rhodobacterales > Rhodobacteraceae > Pseudophaeobacter. Next base: position 4,300,512 of record OZ282574.1, read on the forward strand.
GCCGGGAGAGAATCGGCGCCGATATTGCCCAAAACCTGCGAGAGTGACGTGGTTTGTGCGGCAATGGTCCCTGCTATCTGCAATCCCATGATGAACAGCCGCACGCTCACCCCCAAAGCCAAACCAATGACCGCTTCGCTGGCGGCCAGACTGGCAAAGTGCAGCGGCGTCTCCGGTTCCGGAAACCGCGACAGCGCAGGTGCCACGACAAAGGTGAAAGCAACCGCAATTGCCAGCTTTATCTGCATCGGAACGTATTGCTCGCCAAACGCGGGCAGCACCGCAGACATCGCCCCCACCCGCAAAAAGACAATGGCAAAATGCCAGAAACTCGCCCCAAGAAAAGCCTGCAGCTCTGGAGGAATTTCCAGCAGATTCATGCGGCAACCATTCCCACCAGCGCCGGGCGCGCTTCCAGGCCAATTTCCTCGAAGGACAACACCGGATTGGTAAGGCCGCGTGACTTTAGAATGGTCCGCAGATAACGGCGGCGACGGGTCGAGGTCACCACAGCAGCATGGACGCCCTGCTCGGTCACCAGGTTGAGACGATCACTCAGACCCTCTGCCAGACGATTGAACATATCCGGTGGCAGCGCCACATCAAGGTTCCCGCCGCTCACATCCACCTGATACGTCGAGAAGGTATCTTCCCATTCTGGTGCCAATTGAATGAGCGGGATGGTGCCATCCGCACGCTTCATCTCTGCCACCAGCTGGAAGCCAAGACGCTGACGCACATGCTCACAGATAATTTCAGGCTGGGTGGAGTGAATGCGGGCTTCTGCAATGCCTTCAAGGATCAGCGGGATGTTCCGGATCGAGACCCGCTCCTCAAGCAACAGACGCAGCACTGAGTGCAGTGTATCCAGCGGCACCTTGTCCGGCACCAGATCCTCCAGCAGTTTGCGGTTGGCCTCGGCGCGGAAGGGGTCGGAAAGCTCTGTCATTTCATTGAGCAGCCGGCGCAGGGATTTAAAGGTCAGCAAGCGGGCAAAGTTCTGCTTGATGACTTCCAGAAGATGCGTCGCCAGAATTTCCGGAGGGGTGACCACGGTGGCCCCCGCCAAAACAGCATCTTGCTGTTGCGCCGCACCAATCCAACGCGCAGGCGCGCCATAGACCGGCTCTGTCACATCTGTGCCGGGGGGGAGTGCTTCGTGATTGTCAGGCATCAGCGCCAGCACCATGTCCGGATGCAGCGTGCCGCGGACCTGTTCGACGCCCTGAACCTTGACGACATAGGTGCCCCGTTCCAGATCCGCCTGATCCGTGAGACGGATTTCGGGCAGGATCAGACCAAAGCTGGTCGCGATATGAGTCCGCATATTGGCGATACGCGCGTCCAGGCCTGTGCCGGCATCCAGAACCATGCTCACCAGATCAGGCGCAAATTCCAGGTGCAGATCATCGAGATCCAGAATATCCCCCAGCGCCTTGGTTGGCGTTGGATTGGCGGTTTCTTCCATCTCGTCCTCGACTTCGGCGTCTTGCTTGGTCTTGAGATTCACCTGGATTCGATAGGCAGCAAAACCCAGAACCCCACCCCCAATCATGAAAGGCAGAAAGGGAAGGCCTGGCACCAGCGCAAACATCACCATCAAAACAGCAACCGTGACCAGGGCAGCGGGATGCTTGCCAAACTGATCCTTCAGGGCAATATCTGTCGCCCCTGTGGCACCACCACGGGCCAGAAGCAAAGCCGCAGCAATCGAAATGATCACCGATGGGATCTGCGAGACAAGCCCGTCGCCAACCGTCAGGATCGCATAGGTTTCAAAGGCAGCTGAGACAGGCATTCCCTGCACCAGAACCCCCATCGCCAGGCCCATGACCAGGTTCAACAGGGTAATGAGCAGGCCGGCAACCGCGTCGCCTTTGACAAATTTCGAGGCCCCGTCCAGCGAGCCAAAGAAGGTGGTCTCCTTTTGATCATTCTCGCGACGAGCCTTGGCTGTTGCGTGATCAATGGCGCCAGCCGCCATGTCGGCGTCAATCGCCATCTGTTTGCCCGGCATACCATCAAGCGCAAAACGCGCACCCACTTCGGCCATCCGGGCGGCGCCCTTGTTGATCACCATAAAGTTCACGATCAGCAGAACGCCAAAAGTCACCAGTCCCAAAAAGACGCTGCCGCCCATGACGAACTGGGCAAACCCCTGAATAACATCACCCGCCGCATCGGTCCCGGTATGCCCCTGGCCAATGATCAATTTGGTTGATGAGATGTTCAGCGACAACCGCAGCATCAGCGAGGCCAGCAGAATCGTCGGGAACGACGAGAAATCCAGCGGGCGCTCGATGAACAATGTGATGGTGAAGATCAGAATCGCCAGTCCAAATGAAACGGCAAGACCCACGTCCAGTACCCAGGCGGGCATCGGCAAGATCATCATCACAATGATCGCCATCAGGGCCAGCGCCAAAAGCACGGTCGGGCTAAAAAGCTGTTGAGCTGTAAATTTAGGCACAATGTTTCTCTTGTTCTGGAGCAATCAGGCTGCTGTTTTTGGCAAGGCGTGGGGAGATGCACAAAAGTCCCTCACTGAACGTGAGGTGATCGGGCAAAGCCGATCGCGCCGGAAAAAAGGCTGGGGTGTAAGACCCCGGCTGAACCTTTGCAAAAGCCGCGCAGGCCCTGTTCGGGCCCCAAAAACCCCGCATCAATGCGTGCCTTAGCACCTGCAGCGCCTGCAGCCATAAGGCCAGGGCGCTGTATTCATAGGGCATCGACCACCGCATGCGCGGGTCTGTCATTCTGATATCTATCGGCATTCTGCCTGTCCAATCGCGGATTCTTCCAAAATCCAAATTAGGTTCAGACAGTTGACAAAGGGTTATCATTAACCACAAAGGCCGCCCGGAATGGGGCGGCCCTGAGACGATCGGATCAGAGAGGCTCTGCCCCTCGACCAGGCGGCTTATTCCGCAGCTGTATTCTCTGTCGGCGTAACGCGGCTCAACAAGTCTTCGATATTGCCACGTGTGCCAATACTGCTCTCGACCAAAGCCCGCGCATGGGCCAGCGGCGACAGGCCTTCGGGATCCTTGCTTGTCTTGGAGATCTCGCTGGTCACAGTTGCGACCTGGCCAAAGGGGGCATCCTCTGCCGGGACCCTTGTCTCGATCGCATCCAGATTCTCGGAATGCCAGAACCCACGCGCCGCCGCATTCATATCTTCTTCGACCAGCATATATTCTCCGGAGCGGCTAAACTCACCGTTGCGCCACAGCGCTTCGGCACGCATCCGGTTGGCGCGCGAGCCTTCCAGCCCCATCAGCTCAACAAGCGCGTTATGGGGTTTGCCCAGCGCCAATGCGGTCTCGGCCATCATCAGGCGGCGTTCTTTGTTTTCAGGCTCCAGCGCAAGCTTTTGCAACAGAGACTGCGCCTGTTCGGCAAAGCCCAGATCCAACAGACGCCGCGCCATAATTTCCGCAACAGCCGCCGCTTCGGCTGAGCTGGACTGCCGTGCAAAGGCAAGACCATAGTGCAGGAAAGTAACGTCATCGGCCCGTTCGGTCAGCAGTGTCAGCAGGGGTTCCATCACAGCGGCCCGTGCAGCTGGGCCATCATGTTTGGAAATTTGTGGCAACTCTTCAAAGGCCTGGGCAAATTGTCCTGTCAGGGCCAAGGACACCACTCCGGCGTTGCGCAGACGCATGCCCAACTCGTTTTCCCGGCTTTCCAGCTCATAAGATGCAGTCAGCTCTGGCACATCCGGCGAAATCGCCTTGCGTTCCTTGTAGCTGAGGTTGATCAGATCAATCAAAGCAGAGGGCGCGCTCTCGGTACGTTCAGCAACCTCTTCGGTCAGCTTTTCAGCAACCAGCTCGGTATCACCTTCCAACTCGGCAATAGCCGCCTCTGCAAGATGAATTTCGGGAACATATTCCATCCCAGTCCGGCTGACCGACCGCAAAATTGCCTCGGCAACGTGCAGGTTTCCGGCCTTGGCAAACAAGGAGCTCAGCTGGGGACCAAAATTCACCCGCAAGTGCACAGGCAATTTTGCAAAGGTCTGCTGGATAGCATCTGTATTAGCAGTTTTACGAATGTTGTCATCCGCCAGCGCCGCCCAAAACGCAGCAGCACCATCACAGCCCTGCTGTCCCGAAAATGGGTGGTTGATCCCAAGAGACTCACCATCCAGAAGGTCAGCCATCGCCAGCAGCATGGCCTGCTTTTTCGAAGGACTAGAGTCTGCGGGCAGCATTGCCATCATTGCGCGCGCTTCGGCACCAAATCCGAAATAGAGATAAAGCTTTGCAAGCGCACGTACGCTGGCCGGGTTTATATCGTCAAATTCACGCACCAAGGCGGCCCGCATCGGACCAAGCTGATCCGCGAAAGGCTCGTCATTTCCCCAGCCGTGGATTGCGAGCCTGCGATCGGGCAGGCAGTGATCATTGGTGGAATCTTTGGGATTTCTCTCTGCAACCAGCCCCGTCTCGCGGTCAATGGCCGAGGTCACCGAGATATTATCAAGCGGGTTCAGGGGCCGGTCAGACCGTCCCAACAGCTCCAGCGCCCGGCCACCCTCGGATTCGGGCCTGTCCGCCAGAGCGATGTCCACCAGGCCCTGGTTTGCAGCCCGGCCAATCTGCTGCAGCAGACGGCTCTCGGACGCATTTACCGTCGCGGCGCGGGAGGTTTCTTCCAGGTCAATCAAAAGGTTTACTTCAGGCAACTCCGCTGGGGCGGCATCCGCCTCCTTTGAGGCCAGATCGGTCGTACCCTCTGGCTTCTCTGTCTGGGGTTGGTTCAACCCAAGCTCTGCATCCAGTCCAGCCGCCAGTACCGCAGAGCCACGCGATCCTACCGGGTCAGGTTCTACCATTCTGGCAGAACCGGCTACAATTTCATTTGTTGTCTCGGCTGGCGGCTCTGTCTGCGCTGGTTGGCGCGCACTGTCGGCGGCGCCAGGCGTGACGACCGACTTTAGGTTCAGTGCAAAACGGGCATCTGCAATGGCACCCTGCGACAGGTTGAACCGGTAGCCTGCCGGTGACGGGGGCGTAGGTGTACGCGCAGGCACCACAGGTTGACCCAGCGACAAACTGCCAAGACTGGCCTGCACAGGCGCTCCATTCCCATCGGCAATATCGAGCACAAGATAGCCATCTCTTTGCAAATAAGAGCTGATCTGGCAATCACAGCCAAGCTCCAACCGCAAAGGCTGGCCTGCGCCATTTTGTGACAGCGCCTGCAGACGATCCCGCGGGATCAGGTCAAACACCCGCGAGGTATCAAATACAGCGGCAGGCGAATTAATTTTTAGGCTTGCGGCACGCCCCGATTGGTCAAGCGTCCACTGGACGCCATCGGGCAGGCGCATGACCAGGCGTGAGAAGCCATCGTGTTCCCCGGAACGGGTCACAATAGTCTGGGCCTGGGCTGAGCCTGCCGCCATTCCGAGGGCGGCTATCGCAAATGCGCGCCAAATCATGCTGCGTCCTGTTTTACCGATCTGAGGGCTTCTTCTAGTTCAGAGAAGCCGGGGCGAATATGCGAAGGGGTGTTCTGGCGGCCAACTTCGATACAGATGGCGGCCGCATGGTTGTGAAGGTTTGCAACCAGAACTTCGCGGATGAGTTTATAGAAGTGAGCGTCTTCTTCGGTAATGGTTTTCACCTTGTCTGCAAAAGGACCCACCAGGCCATAGGCCAGAAAAATCCCCAGGAATGTCCCGACAAGCGCGCCACCAATCATCTTACCCAGAACCTCTGGTGGCTGGTCGATCGAGGCCATGGTCTTGATAACACCCATAACAGCCGCAACAATCCCCAGGGCAGGAAGGCCATCCGCCATCACCTGCAACGCATGGCTGGAGTGCATGGCATGATGGTGATTGGCCTCCATGCGTTTCTCCAGCACCTCTTCCACCTGATGCGGGTCATCATAGTTCATTGACGCCGAGCGCATGGTGTCACAAATCAGGTTCACCGCCTCGCTGTCCGCCAGGATTTTGGGATATTTGTTGAAGACGGTCGAGTTCTCAGGGTCCTCGATGTGCTGTTCCACCTCAACCGGGTTGGCCCGGGCAATGCGGATCAGCGAAAACAACAGGCAAAGCAGATCCCGGTAGTCATCGGACTTCCATTTGGCGCCTTTGAACACCTTTCCGAGGTCTTTGATAGCATGCTTGATGCTACTCATGTCGTTGCTGATCATGAAGGTACCCACGGCCGCGCCACCGATAATCATCATCTCAAATGGAAGCGCTTTAAGGATAATACCCATCTTGCCACCGGCAAGAATGTAACCGCCGAAAACCATGACAAAAATTACGACGATGCCAGCTAAACCGATCATGCGGCCACTCCAAATCTAATTTCTTTATATGAGCTTAGGCGAGTCGGATTAAGAAAGCCTGAGCACCAGAGCTCAAGTTATTCCTTGGGGACGTCGCTGTTGCGGCCTGCCATGACAACACTGATTGTATAGGCGGCTTCGGGGCTCAGACCGGCCATGATTCCCGCCGCGGCTTCTGGGCGCATACGGGCCAGAAAACCGGCTGCAAAATTCGGATCCATCTCTTCAAACAGAGCCGCCGATTCTTTTGGCTTCATCCGCTCATAAACCGTGGTCAGGCGCTCAACATCAGCCGCTGTTGCGCCATCCGCCAGGGCGAGGGTCGAACGCAACTCGTCCTCTGCAAGCTCCAGAGCCGCAAGTTTGCGGTCAATCGCCTCATCTGCGAGTCCCAGGGCCTTCATACGGTCTTCGATTTCAGCCTCGCGCAGGGCGAGAGCCGCTTCGCGTTCCTTAAAGGCCGCCAGCATCGCCTGCAGTTCAGCCGAAGAGGGCATGCTTTTGCTTTTCAGTGATCCATCCGCAGTGGCCGTTTCGGCTTTTGGGTCGTTGATATTTGAAACTTCCCGCGCGATCGCCGGACCTGCTTCCATACCCAGGCGCACCAGTGCCGAGCCAATCAGCAGCAGAGACAGCATCATCAAGGTGCTGCTGCGGCTGCGTCCGGACTTATCTACCTTGGCTTTCTTGCTCATCACGCCACCCGGTCTTTGTCACGGTTGTGACGGACAAACATCACACCTGAAGAGTTGCCTGGCTCTTCCGCCGGCGCCTCAGCGACGACTTCGGTTTCATAGGCAACAGCCAGGGCATCGCTTTCTTCCGTCTCTGCCGTCACAGCCCGTGCGGGTTGCGAGGCCGGAACATTTGTCTCGGGCACAACATCATGCATGGAGGCCATCATGAGCTCCAGCCGTTGCGCCACCGATTCGGCGCGACCGGTGAGCTGATCCAGCGCTTGGCTGGATCCCTCTGAAACTTGCCGCGCTGTGGCAAAAGACTTGTTCAAGTCATCTACTTGCGAGGAAAGCACTGCGACGGCTCCGCCGACGCCCTTTTCCAGATCATTGAAACGTTTGAGCCGGCGCGACAACACCAGGCAATAAAATCCGGCCCCGAGGGCCCCCGCTGCAAGCAGGATATCAGCTATAAGGTCCATCCCGTTCTCCTAGTTCAGTACGAATTCCATGATCAGCAAATCTCGTACACGCCCCTGTCCGGTGGCTATGTTGATTCGCCGCAGCATCTGTGCGCGCAGTTTTGGCAGTGCCATCGGATCCGACAGATCCTCCAGCTCCAAAGCGCGAAGATAGCTATTCAGTACATCGACTACACGGGGGAGGACTTTTTCGACCTCGGCCTGGTGGATCAGATCCACCTCTAACTGTGCGCTGAACCTTAAGTGTTTTGTTGCGCCGCCTTTGCGCAGCGTAATCACAATGGGTTCCATCTCGATGAAGGCAAGCTTGGCGATATCCTCCGCCGTCTCACCACTATCTACGCCTTCTGGCGCCTCTACTTCCGCATGAGTCTCTTTGGGCTCTGCGGGTTGACCAAAAGGAAGAAGCCCTGACTGTACTGCAAAGAATCCGCCGCCGCCGCCTGCTATTGCAAGGACGACCCCAATGATGAGGGGCAGTTTGCTTTTTTTACCTGGTGCGTCTTCTTCCGCATTCACTACAGCGTCTGTCATGGCTTTCCCTAAAACGTCGTGCAAAGCCTTCATAACCCGTGAGGAACTAACCGAATGTTAAGGCCCGTCAGTCAAAAAGGCAGCACGCCGGACAGAATGCCGGTGCGACGGAGGTTAAATTGCAGCAGATCAAGAATGTCTGGACTGGTTTGGATACGCGTAAGCAGCTTGTTGTGGTTGGTGCCACGGTAGCCGTTATTGCGAGTGTGCTTGCGATGTCCCACGTGGCGAGCAAGCCAACCATGAGATTGCTCTATGCCGGGCTGGAAAGCGGCTCAGCAGGAGATGTAGTTCGGTCCCTAGAACAGACCGGCACACCATATGAAGTGCGCGGCGGCTCTATATATGTGCCGTCGAACCGCCGGGATGAGCTGCGGATGACGCTCGCAAGCGAAGGTCTGCCTGCAAATGGCGGCAAAGGCTACGAGCTCCTCGATGCGCTCACCGGGTTTGGCACCACATCACAAATGTTTGACGCGGCTTACTGGCGCGCCAAAGAAGGAGAGCTGGCCCGAACCATCGTCGCCAGCCCCCATATTAGCCAGGCCCGTGTCCATATTGCCAATACCGGCACCAGTCCCTTTCAACGCACTATAGATCCAACAGCCTCCGTATCTGTGGTGCCTCTGGGAGCGCCTATTACACCGGCACAGGCCAATGCGATTCGCTTTTTGATTGCATCCGCTGTGACAGGCCTTGCGGTCGACAATGTCGCTGTAATCGACGCCAATGGCTCTCTTATCGGGTCTCCTGAAGCCGCCGCTGCAGCGGGCGCAGGCACCGATGACCGTTCTCAGTCGATTCGCGAGCGTGTCATGCGCCTGGTCGAAGCCCGCGTGGGTCACGGCAATGCCGTCGTAGAAGTGAGCGTTGATGTTGTCACCGACACCGAATCGATCCGTGAAAAATTCGTAGATCCGGAAAGCCGCGTCGCGATCAGCACAGATGTTGAAGAACGTGCCGATGTCTCCAGCAACCAATCTGGCGAGGTTACCGTGGCCTCAAATATCCCGGATGGTGATGCGGCCTCGGGTCAGGGGTCAAACAACAACACCTCTGCCACCCGGGAACGGATTAACTATGAAATCTCGGAGACCGAGAAAGAAATCATTCGCGGACCGGGTGCGATCAAACGGCTGACGATCGCCGTGCTGATCAATGGGACCACCGTCAACAACGAGGCCGGCGAAGCAGTGTTTGAGGCCCGCCCCGAAGAAGAGCTGGGCGCGCTGCGGGAACTGATTTCGGCTGCCATCGGATTTGATGAAAGCAGGGGCGATGTCATCACCCTGAAATCAATGGAACTGCCCAGCATCGAGCCCGCAGGCACGGAAGTCTCCTCGTCTTTCTTTGACAACATCTACTTTGATGCCATGGGAATTATCCAGATGGCTGCTCTTGCCCTTGTGACCCTGATTCTCGGTCTCTTTGTGGTGCGGCCGATTCTGCTCGGGAAAAACGGAGCTGTTCCCGCTCTTGCTGGTCCTGACATGGGTGACATGGGTGGTCTTCCCGATTTGCCCGCCATGGGCACGGCCCCCGGCATGGGTGACTTCATGATGAACTCGGATCTGGGCGCAAACCTTGCCCTGGATGGCGAAATTCAGGATGGCGGCGGCTTTGGCGGTATGGGCGACATGGGTGGCATGGGCGATATGGGTGGCATGGGAGGCCTCCCGGCACTTGGCGGCGGCGGCGAGAACCCAGTCGACCGTCTGCGTGAAATGATTGGTGAACGCCAGGAAGAAACTGTCCAGATCCTGCGCGGCTGGCTGGAAGAAAATGAGGAGCGGGTCTAATGGGAATTACGCACCTTCTGGAAGATTTTGGCCACGTCACCGTCGTCCCCTCCGCGTTCCCTGAGATCTCGGAAGAAGACGTCGAAGAAGAGCGGCTGGTCTCCTTTGAAAAGGGCTATAGCGCCGGCTGGGATGATGCGGTGACCGCTAAAGACAAGGACGCCGTCCAGATTTCAGCAACTTTGGCAAGCTCGCTTGAGGATCTGAATTTCACCTATCAAGAGGCCCAGTCACAGCTGATCGAATCACTGGACCCCATGTTCAAGGTTCTGACCAGTGCGGTCCTGACAGACACAATGGCCGCAAGCTTTGGCCACCACATCGTCGATCAGATGACCGACATGGCCAAATTTCAAACCGATCAACCGATGAGTATCTTTGTCTCTCCGGGAGAAGGTGCCGGTGTTCGCGCCCTGCTGCCCGAAGCCTTTGCCACCCCGGTTCAGGTTCAGGAAGACGAGAGCCTGTCACCCGGTCAAGCCTATCTGCGCGTCGGATCCTCCGAACGCGAAATCAACAGTTCAGCTCTGATTGAATCCATTCACGATTCAATTGACGCTTTCACCTATCACGTCAGAGAGGACAGCCAGTATGGATGACCAAAAGGATCTCAACATGAAAGCCACCGACGCCAGCAATCCGTTTGTTTCGGTCCCCGTCGAGGTGGTGGTCTCTGTTGGCAAAGCCCGCCCGCTGATCCGCGATCTTGTCGCTTTGGGCGAGAATGCCATCCTTGCACTGGACAAACGTGTCGATGATCCCGTCGACCTTTACGTGGGTGACCGGTTGGTTGCCCGTGGTCAGCTTGAAGAAATGGAAGGCGATCAGGCCGGTCAACTGGCAGTCCGCCTGACCGAAATTGCTGATTTGCAAAACGGCCTGGGATGACACGCACCGCCATCACACTCACGATCCTTGTCTCCTGCGCAGCCCTGATGCTGCCGCAGGCGGCAATGGCGCAGGATCTGAGCCTGTCGCTGGGCGATGGGCAATCCATCTCTGCCCGGTCAATTCAGCTGATTTTGCTCCTCACGGTGCTCAGCCTGGCCCCTGGCCTGCTGATCATGATCACCTGCTTTCCCTTTCTGGTCACTGTGCTGTCAATCCTGCGTCAGGGTCTTGGCCTGCAGCAGGCGCCGCCAAACATGATGATGATCAGCCTGGCGCTGTTTCTGACCTATTTCGTGATGGAGCCGGTCTTTACCGAGGCCTGGCAGACCGGCATCAGCCCGCTCATCGAAGAGCAGGTCGACATAGAAACCGGCATAATGCGCAGTTTAGAGCCTTTTCGTGGCTTTATGGCCAATCGCCTGGACCCCGATACCTTTTATGCCATTGCCGATCTGCGTCCGGAACTGGAAGCCATTGATCCCACGCCGGAAGCACCGCTTTCGGTGCTGATCCCCAGCTTCCTGCTGTCCGAAATCTCTCGTGCCTTTCAGATTGGCTTTCTGGTGTTTCTCCCCTTCCTCGTCATCGACCTGGTTGTCGCGGCCGTTCTGATGTCGATGGGGATGATGATGGTGCCGCCCGCAGTGGTGGCCCTGCCTTTTAAGCTAGCCTTCTTTGTGGTCGCTGATGGCTGGAGCCTGATCGCAACCGCCCTGGTGCGCAGCTATTATCCCTAGCCGTTAAAACAAGACATAAATCCCGCGCTTTGCTCTGCGGTGCATATCTATTCAAAAGCCCCCTGATCCAACGGATTCGGGGGCTTTTTGTTGTGGAAATTTCCGGCGTGCCTGGCCTGCCGCAATGGCAGTTTCCAAGGCGCGGCCTCGCTGGTTTTACAAGCTGAGAAAGCGCTCTGGCATAAAGGGGATATCAGTGTCACCGGGTTTGACACCGGCGGATGTCAGCATGGCATGAACTTGCCCGCGGTGATGGGTTTGATGGTTGAAGAACTGGATCACAAGAAGGCTGTTTGGCCTGGTAATCTCGCGATCAATTGCGCCTGAAAACCAGGTTAACTCTCCTTGGAACCACACCGGCATCACCTCCTGCGCCCATTGCAATATCCGCTTATCAAACGACGCCCGATCAGCGCGAAAGCTTTCCCAACGCGTTATCATCCCGGTAGTTTCGGTAATTCCGCCTTTTGGTGCCGCTGTGTCGGCAAACCGGCTCATCCAGAGCATGTCGCCCCAGAACAGATGCGAAAGTGTCTTCTGGATTGAGCCAAAGAAAGCACCTCGATCCTTCTCACGCTCTGACTGAGAAAGACCGTCAGCAGCTGAAAGCAGGTTTTCATTTTGCCAGAGGTTATATCTGGCCATCGTCAGAGCGTATTCCTTGTTAGGCATGGCAAATCCCCACAGATTAGAGTCTGTGAAAAGGGAACGCCAAAATTTCCGCTGAGGCAAGGAGAGCTTAACCCCACAAAGATCTCCGCGCCCATTCAGCGACAAAAAACCCCGGAAAGCCAATGGCCAACCGGGGTTTCATTTTTGTTATCAGGCGGTTGCGAACAGGTCTAAACGCCGGTTTGCGTCTATCTCACCGCACGACGAATTCCGCATGCAACGCCCCTGCGGCCTTCAGGCTTTTGAGGATATCAATCATATCGCGCGGCGACACACCCAGCGCGTTGAGGCCCGCAACAACTTCGGAGAGCGATGTCGTCTCGCGCACTTCAGCCAGCTGAATGCCTTCTTCCTCATCGATTGCCGCCACAGTACGGGGTACCACAACCGTTTCGCCATTTCCAAACGGGCTGGGCTGCGACACCAGCGGCGCTTCTTCGATCCGCAATGTCAGGTTGCCCTGGGCCACAGCAACACGTGAGATCCGCACATCGCTGCCCATCACAATGGTCCCGGAGCGCTGATCAACCACCACACGGGCCTTGCGCTGCGGTTCCACCAAGAGGTTTTCCATCCGCCCCAACGCATGTGCCGTTGAGCGGGCATTGGTCCGGTTGATGTCGATTTCAACCGTGCCGGAATCGCGCATCAACGCGACAGTACGACCAAACTCATCATTGATAACGCGTTCGATCCGCTCGGCCGTGGTGAAATCCGGTTCCCGCAATGCCAGACGCATGCTGGTGAGAGAGGAAAGGTCAAAATCAATCTCTCGTTCAACCCGCGCACCGGAGGGAATTCCGCCCGAGGTTGGCACCCCCTGCGTCACGGTGGCGCCGTCCCCTTCGGCCACCGCACCACCCGCAAGGATGGTGCCCTGAGCCACGGCGTAAATCTGTCCGTCTGCCGCATTCAACGGTGTCATGATCAGGGTGCCGCCCAGCAGGCTTTTGGAATCCCCAATGGCAGAGACTGTGACATCCACAGTTCCGCCAACCCGGGCAAAGGGAGGAAGCGTTGCAGTCACAAAAACCGCCGCCACATTCTTTGGTCTGAACTGCTCGCCGGTCACATTGACCCCAAGGCGTTCCAGAATATTGGTCATGATTTCTTCGGTGAAGGGAGAGTTTCGCAACCCATCCCCAGTGCCGTTGAGACCAACCACCAACCCGTAGCCAACAAGATCATTGCCGCGGACCCCGTCGAATTCGACCAGATCCTTAAGGCGGATTGCATTGGCCTGCGCCAATGTGGGCAGCAACAGGCAGGCGATCAAGACGCGCAGAAATTTCATCATCACATAAACTTCACTAGGCTGAGCTGGGCACTGCGGGCGGTCACAGTATAGAGAACTTCCAGCTGCGTTTCAGTCGACTTCAGCTTTGAGGAAACCTCGTATTGATCCGCCAGGACAATGTCGTTGTACGCAAGGCTCAGGCTGGTCATCCTGGCCTGGTTACGGGTGCTCACCCGTTCCAGCTGCGCTTCCATAAAGCCGATATCGGCCTGAACAGTGATCAGGCGCTGTGTGCTGTCGGCCAGCTCGTCGCCTCCTGCGCGCACCAGGTCTTTCTGTGTGCCAACAGACAGCCCCAGGGCCGCATTATCCACCAATGCCAGAATTGCTAAGCTCTGCAATGAGCTTTTTAAATCCGGATCATCAGCCCGCAAACTAAGCGAAACACTGTCGCCGTCTCCAACTTCAACCGGCGAAATATTCGTCGTCGAGCCATTGTACATCGCGGTATCAAAACCGGCAGGATCGGCAAACCAGTCCTTCACCGCCTGGACGATATCATCGGCATCTGTGAGGCCAGAGACCTCGCCCACCAGCTCGGTCATCAGCGTATCCGCATCATTCAGAGGTGATGTTCCGGTTGCAGTGCCGGCAAAAAGACTGCGTCCCCCGGCCCAGCCGTTGAAAGAGCTAATTGCGCTATCCAACTGGCGGTCTGCCTCGGAAGAAAACCGGATTGCATCCGTTCCGGTCATGGTCGCGGAGACCGAAAAGATATCATCACGCATATTCTGCGTGCTGTCCTGCACCCGGGACAGATTGTCCTGAATGCTGAGCGCAAACAGTTTGGTCTCATCGGTTGCGATCATCTGACTGTTGATGCGGTTCAAATTGTTTTCGATATCAGCCAGAAAGGAGAAATCGCCCCCCAACTCCTCTGTCAGGTTCGCCTTCTTGCCAGTGGAAACCTCTTGCGACAGCGTCGCAAGATTCAACTTCAACTCTGCATTACGGTTGCGTAGAAAACTATGTGTGGTCAGATCGCCATAGGATTTATAGATCATTCATTACATCCTCAGAAGAGTGTCCATCATTTCATTGATGGTCGACAGCATTTTGGCATTTGCCGCATAGGCGTTCTCGATGAGCATCATATTCTGCAGCTCAGCGTCGGAATCCACCCCAAGGGCCAGCTCGGCCTTGGCCATCTCGGTGTAGCTGGTGGCCGCATAGCTCAACGTGTTATTGGCACTGTCGCTATCACGGGCAAACCGCGACATCACAGAGGCGCTGAGCGTATTCAAATCTGCGGAAATCGTCCCCAGCTTGATCGTCGAAACGGTCCGGTTCTCAGCAATTACGTTGGAATAGCCAATCAACAGGCTGGCATCTCCCGGGTCGCCCAATGTGGCCGCATAGAGACCATCGCGGAACCGCCAGGTTTCTGCCTGCCCGTCCAAAGCAACCAGGTCGTTAAGCTCAAGCCGCGCCGACAGTCCAACGGTATCGGCAGCGTCAAAAGCACCGCCACCGTCGGTAAAGATCCCGGCATCCGTCAGGCCAATGGTGGCATCCAAGGCAGGATCCTGAAACCGCTCGACCAGATCTCTTGCCAGAGCATCCAGATCATTCTGCGCCTCAACGGCGACATTGTCGCGAATATCAAACGCTGCCACCAGGGTGCCGCCGCGCAGAGGCCCGGTCACCGAGGTATCAATTTCGCGACCGTTGATTTCCAGACCCGATAACAGGCCATTGGCCTGGGTCATCTGCGGCTCGATACTGCGTTTCGCATCAAAGCTCAGCTCTGCAGCCTTACCATCCAGCAGGGCCTCGCCCCCAACTGTATAGAGCGCAATCCGGCCCTGATCCCGTTGCACAACGTTCACTGGGATCGCGGCATTTACCGCGTCGATGAGGAGGTCACGCTGGTCCTCCATCGCAGTGGTTGTCGCGCCTGCGGCCTGGGTGACAACAATGCGTGCATTGAGCCTTTCAAGCTCTTTCAGCTGATTGTTCAGATCGTCCACCTGAACATCAATAGCCGTTTCAGCAGCCACCCTCTGTTTGTTCAACCCTGCAGCTGCTTCGGTGATCGACTGAATAACCAGATCCGCCTTCACCGAAAGATCATGCAGGCGTTCGGTAGAATCTGGTCGCGAGGTCACCTCCACCAGAGCAGCATCAAAATTCGAGATCTGCGCAGAAATCGAGGTGCTGTCATCCACCGTGCCGACAAAGCCGGACATGATGGCATAGAAGTCTGCATAGACTCCTGATTTTGCATGTGCGGCCTCGGCTTTGCGCGTGGTGGATTGCAACGCCGGGTCGGTATTGCGTTCGACATCCCCGATTCTGACCCCGGGCGTATACTGCCCGGAGCTCAGGTTCAGCGTTTGAGAAGAGTAGCCAGGCGTCAACGCATTGGCCAGGTTCTCCGAGGTTACTTGGGACAGCCGCGCACTCGCGGTTAGCCCGGTCATCGCGGAGTTTAGGGCACTTGAGATAGTCATGTCAGGCTGCTCTTTCTAAGCCGGTGTCAAAGTATCAGCGGTGCTTACCGCTTGATATTCGTGGTTTCCTGAAGCATCTCATCGACGGTCTGGATCACCTTGGCGTTGGAGGAATAGGCACGCTGTGTCTTGATCATATCCGTCAATTCGGTCGCCACATCGGTTGCTGATTCCTCTTGTGCATTGGAAACGACTTCGCCGGTTGGGCCTTCACCTGCATCCCAGAGGAAGTAGGATCCACTGTCTGACGAGGGCAGATAGGTTTGGTTATCCAATGATTTCAAACCGTTCAGATTCGGCACATCCACCAGAGGAATTTTGTAGATAACGCGGGTGGCACCAGAATCGTAGTTGGCCCGGACGTAGCCTTGCGGGTCAACCTCGACGCCAACCATGGTCCCCACTTCAGAGCCATTTTTCGTGATAGAGGCCGGCGCAAAGGTGTCTGAAAGCTGGGTCAGGCCGTCACTGTCGTCAAGCATGCCAACAGCGATCTCCATTGGACCACCATCAACCGTCACCACAACACTGCCGGTAGCAGCATCATAGGCACCACCAGTGACCGCGGTCACCGAGGCCAATGTGCCCCCCGCTGTACGGCTGTCATTAAAGGTCACGGTGTATTCACCAATCACGGCTCCGGCAGAGGCGCTGTCGGTGATTGTCATGGTCCATTCATTCGACGACCCGAGTGCAGGAACTGTCGGCGTGAAGGCAATCCCAAGCGTTTGCGAGCTGCCAAGGTTGTCATAGTATTCAACCGTCAAATTTTGGTCAGTCCCGGCAGCCCCGGCCTCAGTGGCCGTTGCTGGCAGGTTCACGCCCAATCCAACTGCGGTGGTTGGCGTACCTGACAACTGGTTCATGTTGTATTGTACCGGCTCCAGGCCCTCGGCAGTGTCACGCGGCCCATCAGATACTGTGCCATCCGCATTTGCAGGCCAGCCCAGCAGGACAAGACCAGATGTCGTCGTCAGGTAGCCTTCGTCATTGGTCCGGAAAGAGCCTGTGGTGGTCATCATCATGGTTGGAGAGCCATTGCCGCTCTCGACTTCGGTCAGGTTTGCCACTGGCAGCATACCACGCCCACTGACGGCCAGGTCAGTCGAGTTATTGGTGCCAACCAGAGCGCCGCGCTGATCAATCAGCCGCATATTGGAAGTTGCAACGCCGCCTGCCGTATACTTACCCCCAGAGGCACCAACGACCATGGATTGAAAATCCGTCTGGACCCTCTTGTAACCCCTGGTCGAAGAATTCGAGATATTGTCCGAAATTGCGGCCAACGAACTCGCGTTTGCACTCAATCCGGCTACGCCGGCATTCAGAGCGGAAGATATTGTCATGTTGCGCCTTTCTGCTGCAATAAGTCGTTCTGGAACAACAGATAGCGCATCAGCACTTAACGGGCGGCTAACAGATAAAATGCAATCCATCCAACGCCGCCCGCGGGCAACTATAGTGGGGTATCACTCTCGTAAAAGGATGATTTCTACTCGGTTGTTGCGCACCGCCATGGGATTCTTCACAGCCAGTTTTCGATCCGCATGCCCGGTGACACGGTGAATTCGGCTGGCCTTCATGCCGCCCGATTCGAGCAGCGAGCGGGTTACGTTGGCACGGGCATGGGACACCTCCCACACCGGGTTCTGCGCCAGAACAACAGGGTGCGACTGAATATGGCCGCCAATGGCAATATTGTTGGTCACGCTTGTGCTGACCCGCGCCACCATGCGCACCAGATCCCTGAACAGCGGCGTTGGCTCTGCTCCGCCTCTGGAAAAGAGGGACACACCATCGGTCTCAAAAAGCTCGATGATCAGGCCTTCGTCGGTGACTCGCGTAATGATATGGCGCGACATCTCAACTGAGACCATACTCTCGCCACCCCGCCCCTTGAGCGAATCTTCGACAGCGCGGAAGGTGACATCTTCTGCGCTCTCCTCATCGTCGCTGACGCCCGTATCACCCTGCGACTTTTGCGCATCCATCGGATTGATGTCGGTCGCCCCGGTACCTGATTGTGGCTGAATATCTTCGGTAAACATGCTGTCGCCCTGGAAGGCGCCATTGCCCCCGCCTGAGATACGGCTCAGAGGGATGGACGGCGAAAAGTAGTCCGCCAGACCTTTGCGTTGCTTTTCAGTTGTTGCGTTCAACAGCCACATCAACAAGAAGAACGCCATCATGGCAGTCACAAAGTCCGCATAGGCAACCTTCCAGGCCCCCCCATGGTGGCCACCGCCACTAACGACTTTTTTCTTCTTGATGATAATCGGCGCCATTCCATTTTGTGCGCTCATATCCACCACCACTATGTTTTACCCACATTTGGGATAACAGGTGGGACATTAACTGGCCCCTAACAGATAAATTTGCCGGCAGTTAAGACTTCTATACAGAGGATACCCGGCCAAATTTACCACCAACGGGTCCACATTGCTGCCAAAACACAGCAAAAAATCCCTGCCCCCAGAACCGAATTCCCGGGAGCAGGGGCCGTTTTTATGCCTCGAGCAGGATAGATCCGAACGATTCGCGCAGCTTGTTCTTCAGCACTTTGCCGGTTCCGCCCAAAGGCAGTTCAGTGACAAAAACCACCTTATCGGGGATTTGCCAGCTTGCCACGCGGCCCTCATAATGGGCCAGCAGATCCGCTTCGGTCAGATCATCGTCGGATTTGATGGCAATCAGCACCGGACGTTCGTCCCATTTGGGGTGCTGGGCCGCAATTGCGGCCGCCTGCGCCACCTTGGGATGGGACATGGCGATATCTTCCAGCTCAACCGTCGAGATCCACTCACCGCCGGATTTGATGATATCTTTCGAGCGATCCCGGATGATCATATAGCCATCAGAATCAATGGTGGCGACGTCACCTGTATCAAACCAGCCATCCATGGTCAGCGCAGAGCTGTCCTGGCCAAAGTAGGTGTCGATAACCCATTGACCACGAATTTGCAGCTCGCCCTGCACAACACCGTCATTGGCCAGCACATGTCCCGCCTCATCCACAAGGCGCAGCTCGACACCGTAGGGCGGACGCCCCTGGCCTTCGCGCAGGCTGCCTTTTTCAGTGTCCGACAGGTCTTCGTGTTTTTGCAGCAGGTTGTTGATGGTGCCCAGCGGGCTGGTCTCGGTCATGCCCCAGGCATGGATCAGCTCAACACCGTATTTGTCGCGAAAGGCTGGAATCATCACCGTCGGCAGGGCAGAGCCGCCAACCACGGTGCGCTTCAGGCTCTCTGCCATGCTGCCGGTTTTTTCCAGCGCCTGCAGCAGCCCCATCCAGATGGTTGGCACGCCCAGCGCCAGCGTCACCTTTTCACCGTCGATCAGTTTGACGAGGCTTTCGCCATCAAGGTTGGGTCCGGGCAGAACCAGCTTGGCCCCGACACCGGCGGCAATATAGGGCACACCCCAGGCATTGACGTGGAACATGGGCACCACAGCCATGACAGTATCCCTGGCTGCAATCGCCAGACCGTCGGGCTGGTTGCCCCCAAGCGAGTGCAACACGGTGGTGCGATGGGTGTATTGCACGCCTTTGGGATTGCCGGTGGTGCCAGAGGTGTAGCACAGGCTCGACGGCATGTTTTCGTCCAGCTCGGGCCAGCTGTAGTCGTCGCCTTCCGCCGTGATCAGCTCGTCGTAGAACAAAATGCCCGGCACCGCCTCTGCCGCGGCCGCGTCACGCGGCCCCATAAGAACGATATGCTTCAGAGTTTTCAAATGCGGTTTCAGCTGCCCCACGGCGGCGACAAAGGTCGCATCAATAAACAGCACCTGATCGGCGGCATGGTTGATGATATAGATCAGCTGTTCCGGCTTCAGACGCGGGTTGATCGTGTGGCAGATCATGCCGGCGCCTGCGACGCCAAAATAGATCTCCAGATGGCGCTGGTTGTTCCAGGCGATGGTGCCGCAACGCTCTCCCTGCGCCACCCCAAGCCGCTCCAGAGCCGCCGCCAGCCTGCGCGCGTTGCGCTCAACTTCACCCCAACTGGAATGCACCACCTCGCCCGTGGTCTCGACCGAAGTCACTGTGGTGGCGCCGTGGTAGCGGCCCGCATGCTCAATCAGCGAACTGATGGTCAGCGGTTTGTGCATCATCTTGCCAAGCATATCAGCCTGTCTCCTCAAACTTCATTCAGCGGCGCGTGCCGCGCTTGCACGGATCATATCCGCAGCCTTTTCCGCAATCATGATGGTGGGCGCGTTGGTGTTGCCGCCGATCAGCCGGGGCATCACGGAAGCATCTACAACACGCAGCCCCTCCATGCCGCGTACATTCAATTCCGGGTCTACCACAGCCATATCGTCCTGGCCCATCTTACAGGTTCCCACCGGATGATAGATGGTATCCGAGCGCGCCCGGATGTGCTGCTCCAACGCTGCGTCATCCGGCTCCTCTGCGATAAAGAGTTCCTTGTGGATATATCCGGCCAGCGGTGCAGTCTGCATGATCTGCCGCGTCTTGCGCACACCGCTGATAAGGGTTGCCAGATCTTCGGGATCCGACAGAAACTGCGGGTCAATCCGCGGCGGCGCTAACGGGTCAGGCGAGGTCAGCCCAACCGAGCCGCGCGATTTGGGCCGCAGCACGCAGACATGACAGCTGAACCCATGGCCCAAATGCAATTTGCGGGCGTGATCATCAACAATCGAGATGACAAAATGCAGCTGCACATCGGCACGCTCCAGATGGCTTTCAGTCTTAAGGAACGCTGCGCCCTCGGCAAAGGGAGTAGCAACCATGCCCTCTCCGGTTTTGCGCCACTTGAGGATATGTTTCAGCAGCGACACACTGCCCGGCAGCGAGATGCCAAAATTATCGCGATCGCGGCTTTTATACGCCAGGGTGAAATCCAGATGGTCCTGCAGGTTCTGCCCAACGCCGGGCAACTCGTGCACCATGTCGATGCCATGCGGCTCTATATCCTCACGCCGCCCAACGCCCGACAGCTGCAACAGCTGCGGCGAATTGAACGCCCCGCCACAGAGCACCACCTCGCGCCGCGCCATGACCTGTTTTTCGCTGCCCGCCTGCCGGTAAGCCACACCAGAGGCACGTTTGCCGTCAAACAGCACCTTTGTGGCATGGGCCTTGGTGAGCACCGTCAGGTTTTTGCGCGCCATCACTGGGTGCAGATAGGCGGCCGCAGCCGAACACCGCTCGCCGTTTTTATCCGCCGCATGAAACTGGGTGACCTGGTATTCGCCAATACCCTCGTTGTCACCGGCGTTGAAATCGGCAACCTCGCGGATCTGCAGTGCTTTGCCCGCCTCGATAAAGGCGCGGGTGACCGGACGGGGAGATTTTTGATTGCTGACCTGCAACGGCCCGTCAGCGCCATGTGCATCATCACCGCCGCGCGCGTTGTTTTCAGACCGCTTGAAATAGGGCAGCACCGCCTCCCAGTTCCAGCCGGTACAGCCAAGATCGGCCCACTCGTCATAGTCGCCAGCATGGCCCCGAATATAGAGCATGGCATTGATCGCGCTGGAGCCGCCCAGTGTTTTGCCGCGCGGCTGATACCCCTTGCGTCCGTTCAACCCCGGTTGCGGCACCGTCTCAAAGGCCCAGTTGTTGATTTTTGGCCGCCCCGGCAGCATCGCCACAACCGCCGCAGGTGCGCGCACCAAAAGGCCATCACCCTTGCCACCCGCCTCGATCAAGCAGACGGTAATTTCCGGATCTTCGCTAAGACGTGACGCCAAAGTAGAGCCTGCGGATCCGCCCCCGACAATTACATAATCGAATTGCATCATTCCCCCTCAGCCCCCTCCCAGAGACGCTAATTAATGACGCCAGAAGACCCAAATCAAAGGCGCCTGTCCAGTTTCACATAGCGTAACATATCTTCAGGGTTCTGCGGAACGGCGATGCTCTGCCTCTGTGCCGTCGGCTGACACATACGCCGCAATACAGCCTCTGAATCGAAGGGTGTTTCAGGGCTTAATTCCGGGGTTCACACAAGTGGCACGGCTCAACTGTCCCGCGCCACTTGTGCAGGCGCCTACCGGAGTTTTGCGTCCTGATCATCTTCGGCCTCATCCAAGGCTTGCTCAGGATCAACAGGGTCCACAGGAGAGACCTCCAGGATCTCATCCGCCTCAGGTGTTTCCGACTCCATCACGGCAGCAGCAGACGCCGCGCCCACTCCGGTAATCAGCGGCAGCATATGTACACCGGTGGCGCTGGCCAGTTCAGGTGTTTCGGGCCGTTGCCAGCTGAGCGTGTCAAAGCTGGTGCAATGCTCGCAGACCGGCGCCCAATCCGCGTGAATATGGTTGCAGTTGCTGCACACCCACTGGGGTCCACGCGGCGCACTGAGCGCACGGGCCAGCCAGGCCTGCGTCACCGCATTATCTGCGCCCTCGCCCTTTTCAATCGCTGCCATCAGCGTCAGGGCCCGCGCATCGGGTGCACGCTCCACCAAATCGCCCAGCGCGCGACGCGCCTCGGGGAAATCCTCGGCCACGATGTTCAGCTCGGCCATGACCAGCCGGGTTTCATCGTCCTGTGGTTTCAATCGCGCCAGTTGCTCAAAGCGCTTTACGCGTTGGGCTGGCGTCTCATCCGGCTCCACCTCGGCAAAGACATGCGCAAGGTCGGGATGCGGTTGCGCCTCCCAGGCCTTTTTCAACACCTTGATGGCATTGCGTTTCTTGTCCTGTTCCAGATAGGCGCGGGCCGCCATTGCAGCCGCTGGCACCAGATCAGGCGAGAGCCTGTTGGCCTCGATCGCCTGTTCGCGCTGCTCTACCGTGGCCTCTTGGTCAACAATCGCCCGAGAGGCTGACAGCGCCAGAACCGCATCGCGGCGTCTGAACACATCCCGCGGCAGCGAGCCTGATTTCAACTTGGCGGACAGCGTCTTGCGCGCACCGGCCCAATCCTCGGCCTGGGCCTGAAGCTGCAGCAGGGTGTCCTGCACTTCTTCGTGTTTGGGTCGCAAGGCCAGGGCCTTTTCGGCCAGCTGCAACGCAGTCTCTTTGTCGCCTTCTGAAAGCTTTTGCTTCATGATGCCGCGTACCCCGACAAACCGGGTATTCTGGTTGCCCAGCAAACGTTTGTAGGCTTCGGCCGCCTTTTTGGTATCGCCCGCCATCTCGGCCGCCTGCGCGGTCAGCAGATCGGTGAGTTCCGGTTTTTCCAGATAACGCGATGCGCGCGACGCCTTGGCCATCGCCAGACGTCCCTCACCAGAGGCCAGGGCCATCAAACCTTCTGACAGGGCTTGATAGCCCTTTTGCTCGCGCCCTTTGTCGAAATAGCGCGAAATCGCGGTCTCATCGCCGTTGAGGAATTTGAGCGTCGCAATCAGCAGCGACAGCAGTTTGAAAAACACCCAGACCAGCAAGACCAATACGGCCAGCGCCAACACGGATTGCAGCGCACCAAGGGTATATTCCACCCCGGCGACGGTGATTTGCACACCGCCAGAGGTCTCCATCAGAATACCAGCGCCAAACGCAAGCAACGCAATAATGGCGACAAAGACGAGAATTTTCAGCAATGACCAGAGCATGGCAGCTTCCTTATTTTGCGTTCAGGCTTTGGGCCAATTGATCAACAGCAGCGTGGGCAGCCAGACGGGCGCGGGCAGAGGCCTGCCAGTCAGCAAGCGCTGCGCGCGCCGTTTCTGGCAGCGTATCCAGTTCCGCCAAAGCGGTGTCGAGGTCACCCGAATTGATTGCAGCTTCAGCGCGGGACAAAACAGCATCGGCTCCGTCGCCCTGTTGCGGGCTGGTCGAGCGGGCAGCGAGGTGGCGATTGACATAGTCCATCAGGCCACCGCTGCCTTTTGTTTCATCCCTGGCCAGAGCCAGCGCCTCACGGGCGGCCGGGGTAAAGGCCTCGCGCAGCCCGTCCAGGGTAACAACGCCTGTCTCGGCAGTGCCAGAGAGAGCAGCGGGCACCTCAACCTGTTGCGCCTGCAGCTCTGAGACCGCTGACAGATAGGCGCCCCCAGCATCCAAAGAGACGCGGATCTTCGCCAGAGCGGTCTGCGCCGCAGCAATGCGCGCCGCCTCAACGCTTGACAGTTCCATCTCGCGCGCCTCGGCCAGCATCACCTCGACCTCAGCCCGCTGCGCCGCCAGCTTTTCTTGCAGCTTGGTCAGCTCATTTTCAAAGGCAGCAACCACCTCAGGCGAGGCGGCCTCAGTAATCGGACGCGCTTCCATTTGATCAAGGCGCACGGTCAAGGCTGCGAGCTTGGCAGCCGCGTCCGGGTCGGCAGGCTGGACGGCGCTGAGGCTGGTCACGGCCTCTTCGACAGTGGTGATACGTTGATCCAGCGGCGCGATGTCCGGCAGTTTTATCTCACCCAGCTGTGCCTGCAGCGCAGCTATCTGGGATTTCAGGGCGGATTGCTCGGCCTCAAAACCCGAAATGTCAACCGCTGGCGCCCCTTGCAGGCTGGCGGGCAGCACTGAATTGAGCAGACCACCCTGGCCAACAACAAAGCCCAGCACAGCGGCGACAGCGCCGCCCAAGAGGGCCGCGCCAAAGCCGCCGCGTTTTTCTATGATGCGTTCAATTTCGTGCGGTTCAGTTTCGCTGGGAAAGTCAGGTTCAGACACGGACTCTTCAGACACGCGTTCTTCAGCCTGGAGCTCAGGCTCAACAGCACTGTCATCGGTCTCGGTCTCGGTCTCGGTCTCGGTCTCGGTCTCGGTCTCGGTCTCGGTCTCGGTCTCGGTCTCGGTCTCGGTCTCGGTCTCGGTCTCGGTCTCGGTCTCGGTCTCGGTCTCGGAAGACAAAACGTCGTCGACCGCCTCCACGTCAACCGCCTCACGCGCCACCTGATCCTCAGCCGTCAAGGAAGTTGCCTCTGAGGTCTGCGTCTCGCCTGCCCCGAGATCCTGCGTGCCACTCTCTTGTCTGGTCACGTCATCCGCAGTCTTCTTGTCAGCCACACCGGCCTCCCCTCGATTCTCAAATCACCAAACTCAGCACACTATCCCGTGAGCCTACTGCGCCGGGTTGTCACCCTCAAGGTGCGCCAACCGAACTGCGGCATCACGCACCATTTCAGCCATGCTGATAGCATGCGGAGCCTTACTGACCCGCAAGTCCTTGTAGTTCAAGCCCTTCAGCTCAGCCGCTACCGACTCGCTTAGCGCAATCAGAGTTAAATTTACTTGATCTAACCCCAGGCTGGCGAAATGCCGCGCAGTGCGGGGTGAAAAAAGCGGCACGATCACATCTCTTTGCACGGAAATCTCCCGCATCACCTCAGGGCTCAGTGATAAAAGCTGCTGCTCGTAGATCACCTGACCGTCACAGGGCAGACCCAAAGCGGTCAGCTGATTGGCAATATCGCCACGGGTATGGCGCCCATGCAGGTGCAACAGGGGTGAGAGCGGCGGCGCCGCGCTCAGCTGGGCCACCAGCGCGGCGGCAGTGGCGCCACAGAATTGCGCCTGCCAGCCCGCGTCTCTTGCCGTCTCTGTCGTGCGCTGGCCCACACAATATGCGGGCAGAGATCCGGGGGCACGTCCTGCCGCAGCAACCCCATTTGCTGAGGTAAAGATCACGCCGTGATAGCCCTCATATGAGATCTGGTTCCCCAGGGGGCTAACCCGCATCAAGGGCGCAGGGATCAGTTTGAGCGCCGCCTGCAATCCCTGTGGCAACTGCGAAACGAAACGCACGGAGGCCTCTTGCGGCCGCGTCATCAACAGCGCCACAGGATTGCGATTAAGGACCTTGGCGTCGCGCATGCTTTGGGCTCCCGGGATTGTTTGCGTCTCCCATAGGTGCTAGCTCCAGCAGCAATCTGATGCAACGGGTAGACCATGACACAAAGCCTGACACTTTTGGGGCTGGAAAGCAGCTGTGACGATACCGCCGCCGCCGTGGTGCGGCAAGTGGCGGGTCAGCGGGCCGAGGTGCTCTCTTCCATCGTCTTTGGCCAAACAGAGCTGCACAGCGCCTTTGGCGGTGTGGTGCCCGAAATCGCCGCCCGCGCCCATGCCGAGAAACTGGACCTTTGCGTTATTGATGCGCTGGCCGCGGCCGGGCTTGGCCTGCAGGATCTGGATGCGATTGCGGTCACAGCCGGCCCCGGTTTGATTGGCGGTGTCATGTCTGGTGTGATGTGCGCCAAGGGCCTGTGCGCGGCCACCGGTCTGCCGCTGGTTGGCGTCAACCACCTGGCGGGCCACGCCCTGACACCGCGCCTGACAGATGATGTGGCCTATCCTTATCTGATGCTGCTGGTCTCGGGTGGCCATTGCCAATATCTGATTGCCCGCGGCCCCGAAAATTTCACCCGCCTGGGGGGCACCATTGATGACGCCCCCGGCGAGGCCTTTGACAAAACAGCGCGCCTGCTGGGCCTGCCGCAACCCGGTGGCCCCTCGGTCCAAAAAGAGGCCGAGATGGGCGACCCCAAGCGGTTTCGCTTTCCGCGACCGCTGATC
Organism: Phaeobacter sp. SH40; assembly: GCA_965641885.1. Classification (GTDB taxonomy): domain Bacteria; phylum Pseudomonadota; class Alphaproteobacteria; order Rhodobacterales; family Rhodobacteraceae; genus Pseudophaeobacter. The sequence goes on from OZ282574.1 coordinate 4,326,806, forward strand.
CAGCGCGACGATTGCAATCTGTCTTTTTCGGGATTGAAAACCGCCCTGATGCGGATGCGCGACCAGATCGTGGCTGAAAAATCCGGGCTGACACGTCAGGATCGCGCCGATCTTTGCGCCGGCTTTCAGGCCGCTGTTGCCGATGTTCTGGCCTCCAAAACACGTCGCGCGCTGGCGCTCTATATGCAAGAGGCCCCCGCAACGCCTACGCTTGCCGTGGCAGGTGGTGTCGCGGCAAATACCGCCATTCGGGCCGCATTAGAGACAGTTTGTGCCGAGCTGAACATCGCTTTTGTGGCACCACCGCTGGCCCTGTGCACCGATAATGCCGCCATGATTGCCTATGCCGGGCTGGAGCGGTTTCAGGCCGGTGCCCGCGACGGGATGGATCTGACAGCACGGCCCCGCTGGCCGCTGGACCAAAGCAGCCCCGCCATGCTGGGGTCAGGTCGCAAAGGCGCCAAGGCATGAGCATCGCAATTCTGGGCGCGGGCGCATTTGGCACCGCCCTCGCGATCTCTTTGGCCAAGGAAACGCCCGTCACCCTGTGGGCCCGCGATGCAGATCACATTTCCAAGATGCAGGCCCAGCGCAGCAACGAAAACCGCCTGCCGGGGGTGCCATTGCCTGCTGGCCTGTCCTTGACCAGTGACTTTGCTACGGCCACCACAGCGGAGGTTTTGCTGCTGGCTGTGCCGATGCAAAAACTGCGCGCGGTGCTCGAAACCCATCGGGCAGCGCTGCAGGGTAAAACGCTGGTGGCCTGCTGCAAGGGCATTGAGCTGGAAACAGGACTGGGTCCAATTGCGGTGATGCGCGAAGTGCTGCCAAAGGCCCGCACAGCCCTGCTGACCGGCCCCAGTTTTGCCGCCGACATCGCGCGTGGTCTGCCCACGGCACTGACCCTGGCCTGCGCTGACGCAGACCTGTGCCGCCAGCTGCAACAGCGCCTGACCACCGCCAATCTGCGCCTGTATCGCACCAGTGACACCTGCGGCGCCGAACTGGGTGGTGCCTTGAAAAACATTATCGCAATTGCCTGTGGTGCGGTCATTGGCGCCGGTCTTGGCGACAGTGCCCGCGCTGCGCTGATGACGCGTGGCTATGCCGAGATGCAGCGCATGGCGCTGGCCTGCGGTGCAAAACCCGAGACACTGGCCGGATTGTCGGGGTTTGGCGACCTCACCCTGACCTGCAGCTCGACCCTGTCGCGCAACTATCAGCTGGGGCTTGCAATCGGGCGTGGCGAAGGGTTTGATCCCAAAATCACGGTTGAGGGCGCCGCTACCGCCCGCGCCACTGCTGCAAAAGCACAGACCATGGGGCTTGATATGCCCATTACCGAAACCGTTGTCGGGTTGCTCAATGGCGACTTGACGATTGCCACCGCCGGCGCTCAACTGCTGGCACGCCCTTTGAAAGAAGAATGAATGCTGATTGCCCTGATTGCCCGCGACAAACCTGACCATCTGCAGACCCGGATGGATAACCGCACGGCCCATCTGGCCTATATCGAGGAGACAGGTGCTGTGGCGCAGGCCGGCCCATTGCTGGACCAGGAGGGCAACATGGCGGGCTCGCTGATCATCCTCGATGTCGAAGACATGGCCGCAGGTGAGGCCTGGGCGGCGGCAGACCCCTATAACAAGGCAGGCCTGTTTGAAGCGGTCGAGCTGATCACCTGGAAGAAAGTCATCGGCTGATGCGCTACTGGCTGTTCAAGTCCGAACCCACCACCTGGGGCTGGCCTGATCAGGTAGCCAAGGGTGATGCTGGCGAGGAATGGGATGGCGTGCGCAACTACCAGGCGCGCAATTTCATGCGCGAGATGTCGCTCGGCGACCGGGGCTTTTTTTATCACTCGCAAAAAGAGAAGTCGGTGGTGGGCATTGTTGAGGTCTGTACCGAGAGCCACCCCGACAGCTCTACAACAGATGCGCGCTGGGACTGCGTCGACATCAAGGCGGTGCGCGGATTTGTGCAGCCGGTGTCGCTGGATCAGATCAAGACGGATCCCCGGCTGGAAGAGATGATTCTGGTGCGAAATTCCCGTCTGTCGGTACAGCCCGTCACCGCGCGGGAATGGCAGCTGATCTGCGCATTGGGTCAGACAGATCCGGACTGATCTGCCCGTCTTCCGCACTGGTCTGCCTGTCTCTCGTATCGCAATGCTGTGTCAATGTTCTGATGATCGGACTGCCACTTGACCGGACTGCAGTTGGCCGCGCCCTGTGACGCGAGGCGTCATGGGGGCCAAAAATAAAAAAGGGAAGATCCAACAGGAGAGTAGGATCTTCCCTTCCACCCCGCGTGCTCCACAGTACCACCACACGCGTATGAAAATTCGTTCCTAGCCGTCCTGGCTGGTCTGACCTTGATAGCCTAGCTATAGTTATTTCTGCAAATCAAATACTTAGACAATGTTATTCAAATACAAAACACCCGACAGGTCTGCCGGGTGTTTTGACGATATAGCTTCTGTTTGGCCAAAGCCCGCGCTCTTTAAAGAGGGCTTATCCGTAGACGGATTCTTTGCCAAAATGCTTGGTCAGCATGTAGTAAACAACGGCGCGGTATTTGTTGCGTTCCGACTTTCCGTAGACCTCGACAACCTTGCCAATCGCGTCCATCAGCTCTGGGCCGTCGGCCAGACCCAGTTTTTTGATCAGGAAGTTATCCTTGACGGTTTCCAGCTCGCTGGCCTGGCTGGATGCCACGGTAGAGGCGTCCGCGTTATAGATCGACGGCCCACACCCGATGGTGACCTTGGTCAACAGATCCATATCCGCGTCCATACCGCATTTGTTCTTCAGATCATCGGCATATTGCGCGATCAAATCGTCTCTCTTACCCATAAAAGTTCTCCAGCTACATGTAAGGTTGGTCAAAGTTAAGAAATTGCAGAGGCTTAACGAGAGTCTAACGCCAGTCGCGCAAGAGACAAAGGAAAAGATTTCTCTGCTTTTCCCCCTGATCTCCCATGCGTGACACAGAGCAAAAGGCGGATGCAAAAAGGCCGCCCAGCAAATCTGCGGGCGGCCTTTGTCAGGATCTTATGAGGCTAACGCTTAGTAGCGATAGTGTTCCGGCTTAAAGGGGCCTTCAGGTGTGACGCCGATATAGGCGGCCTGCTCGGAGCTCAGCGTCGAGAGTTTGACGCCGATACGGTCCAGGTGCAGACGTGCAACCTTCTCATCCAGATGCTTGGGCAGGATGTAGACTTCGTTTTTGTAATTGTCACCGCGGATCCACAGCTCAATCTGAGCCAGAACCTGGTTGGTGAACGAGGCCGACATCACAAACGAGGGGTGACCGGTGGCATTGCCAAGGTTCAGCAAACGGCCCTCAGAGAGCAGGATCAGACGGCTGCCCGAGGGCATCTCGATCATGTCGACCTGTTCTTTGATGTTGGTCCATTTGTGGTTCTTCAGGCTTGCCACCTGAATTTCATTGTCAAAGTGGCCGATGTTGCCAACGATGGCCATGTCCTTCATCTCGCGCATATGCTCGATGCGGATCACGTCCTTGTTGCCGGTGGTGGTGATAAAGATATCGGCGCTGTCGACGACATCTTCCAGACGCACAACCTCAAAGCCGTCCATCGCCGCCTGCAGGGCGCAGATCGGGTCGACTTCGGTGACTTTCACACGCGCGCCGGCACCAGACAACGAGGCAGCAGAGCCTTTGCCAACATCACCATAGCCACAGACCACGGCAACCTTGCCGGCCATCATGGTGTCGGTGGCGCGACGGATGCCGTCCACCAGCGATTCTTTGCAGCCGTATTTGTTGTCGAACTTCGACTTGGTGACCGAATCGTTCACGTTGATCGCAGGGAAGGGCAGCTGGCCGTTCTTTTGCAGCTCATACAGGCGATGTACGCCCGTGGTAGTCTCTTCCGAAACACCCTGAATTGCTGCGCGGGTTTTGGTGAACCAACCGGGGCTTGCCGCCATGCGCTTTTTGATCTGGGCAAAAATGGCTTCTTCTTCTTCCGAAGTGGGCACTTCGATCAGATCGGTTTCACCGGCCTCAACACGGGCGCCAAGCAGCACATAAAGTGTCGCATCACCACCGTCATCCAGGATCAGGTTGGCGCCTTCAGGGAACATGAAAGAACGGTCGAGATAGTCCCAATGCTCAACCAGGGTCTGGCCTTTGATGGCAAAAACCGGGGTGCCACCGGCCGCGATGGCTGCGGCTGCATGGTCCTGGGTCGAAAAGATATTGCAGGAGGCCCAGCGCACATCGGCGCCCAGCGCCACCAGTGTTTCAATCAGGACAGCTGTCTGAATGGTCATGTGCAGCGAGCCGACGATACGCGAGCCAGCCAAAGGCTTGCTGTCACCATATTCCGCCCGCAGCGACATGAGACCAGGCATTTCGGTCTCAGCAATATCCAATTCTTTGCGACCAAAGTCAGCCAGCGCAATGTCTTTTACAATATAGTCTTCGGCCATAGTCCGCTCCGTTCTGGTTACGAGTAATGTTTGTCGCCGCAGGTAACACTGCAATAGTTTATAAGCAACGAAGATGGGCGCAATGAGCACTCAGAGTCGCTGTTTGGCTGGGCTTTCCCTTTGAAAATCTCGCCCTGCCGCAAAATAACTTTCTTCACCCGGCGCAAGCGGCTAGTCAGAAGCTGATTTTACCCCACCGGAATTCGCCTATGCCCGTCAAACCCGCCCGCGCCTGGCAACGTATGCTTTCAGGACGTCGCCTTGATCTTTTGGACCCAACGCCAATGGATATCGAGATCAGCGACATTGCCCATGGGCTGGCCTTTGTGGCGCGCTGGAATGGCCAGACCCGGGGCGATTTTGCCTATTCCGTTGCTGAACACTCATTGCTGGTCGAAGAGCTGTTTTGCCGTATGCAGCCCAAGGCGCCGGTGAAATGGCAACTGGCAGCCCTGCTGCATGATGCGCCGGAATATGTCATTGGCGATATGATTTCGCCGGTGAAATCTGCGGTGGGGCCGGGGTACAGCGCGCTGGACCAAAGACTGACATCGGCTATTCACATAAAGTTCGGCCTGCCCGCACAGCTGCCAAAAACCATCAAAGCCCAGATCAAACGCGCCGATAAGGTCTCTGCCTGGATGGAGGCGGTGCAGATTGCAGGATTTTCTGAAACCGAAGCCAACAAGCTTTTTGGACGTCCTAAAACCGAAGTGATTTCAGGGCTGACCATTGATCTGCGCCCGCCGCTGCAGGTGCGGCAATCCTTTGTTGCCCGCCATGCGGAATTGTTGAGCCAGCTCTGAGTAAGGCGCCAACACTTTAAGGCGCCTGCGCTTTACGGTGTCGCCTCGTGCCGTTTGTTCATTGGTGCCTCGACAAAGCCAGCCTGGCCACCGACCCCTTTGTCCGTCAGGATCTGGTCGCGCTCCGCATCGCTCAGCATTTTCCAACTGGCTGTTTCAGAGATAAAGCCAGACCGTGCCAGGTTTTCGCCGATGACCTGATGGTTCAATTCGCCAAAACTCAACCGGCTGGATTTTTGTTTGGACTTGGGCACCCATTCGGCCCGCAACCCACCAATCACCAGCGGTGTACACGCACAAAAGCTCTCGACATGTTTTGCCAGCAGATTATTCGCCCCCGAGCGGCGCCGCAGGATCATCGCGACCTCCTGGTCGGGGCGTCCCACCATGGCAAAGAGGTGCAAGGCAGATCCATCCGCAGCGATCACCTTTTTGGCTGCCTTATAGCGCGCGATCTGATCGCTGAGGTTGTGCTCCTGCGGGTGAAAGATCTCGTATCCTTCGGCCTCTAGCAGCGTTTCAAGCTGCTCTTCGCCCAGCAATCCGCCCTTGCCTAACCCGAGTTTTGACCGCGAGATATAGATCTTTTCCGCGCCTTCGGCCGGGACATCACAGGCAAAACGGTCATGCACCGAGCGGCGGAACCTGCGCGTGCCCTCGGTGATTTTTCCCAATCCAAACCCCTGCCCCGGCACCACCAGCTCTTCAACGCGGGTGGGCTGCGCGGCCACGTGGATCGGCAGGTCTGTGCCAAAGAGGGCGAGAAAATCGCGTTGAAAGCCGCGTACCTCACTGCCCACTTTTGGTCGCTTGGGAATAAAGAGGATGCCCTGGATGTCGTCTTCGACACTGGGCAAAGCCCACAAACGCGAGGAGCTTTCCACCAGAAAATGCCCAAAATGCGCCCACAGCACCCCGCCCCAAAGCCAGCGCCCTTCAAGGGTTTGCTTGATCTTTTTTGGCGGCTCGGGCTCGGTGGTGATCGGGCGAAACTTGCGCCAGAGCGCGGCCTCGGGGCAATAGCTTCCGTCAGAGTAGAGCACCCCTGCCGGCTGAACCAGCGCACTGATCACAGGCGGCACAACGCAGGCATCCGCCAGCGTCAGTATCTGCTCGGACCAACCGCCACCGGGCAGCGGCTGATCATCCGGGTTACTGGCGCTGTCTGACAATCTGTATCTCTATTTCGGGCTGCGTTTTGCCAAAATACGCTGCAACGTCCGACGGTGCATATTCAGGCGTCGCGCGGTCTCTGACACATTGCGGTCGCACAGCTCGTAGATGCGCTGGATATGTTCCCACCGCACCCGGTCTGCACTCATCGGGTTTTCCGGCGGTGGCGGCAGCTCGTCATCGCCGCTCAGCAGTGCATTCATGATATCTGCCGCATCTGCCGGTTTTGAGAGATAATCCGTCGCACCGATTTTGACCGCCGCCACGGCTGTGGCAATAGCGCCATACCCGGTCAGGACCACAACCCGGCTGTCGGGGCGTTTTTCGCGCAGCACCTCAACCACATCGAGGCCATTGCCATCCTCCAGCCGCAGATCCACCACCGCAAAGGCCGGGGGCCGCGCGGTTGCGATGGCACGACCACCTGCAACTGAGCCGGCTGTTTCTACTTCAAAACCGCGTTTTTCCATGGCCTTGGCCAGACGACGCAAAAAGGGTTCATCATCATCAACGAGCAAAAGGGACTTGTCCGGCCCAATTTCCTGCAGGGCATTTTCGGCCATGACCGGTTCTCCGCCTATTACACGCACATTGTTGAATTCGATATTAGCGACCCTGACAAGAAGGTCAAACCACTCGTCCTATTTACATATTGTCGACAAAGCAGCTGACCTTGTCCGCGACCTGCTCTGGCGTCTCGTCCCGGCGGAAGAAATCAACAAATCCCACCTCGGGCAGCACCAGATAGGCAAAGGTCGAATGATCAACCAGATAATAGTCTTCATCGCCGGGCTGGCGTTTGAAATAGGTCTTGTAGGCGCGGCTGGCGGCCTTGACCTGCTCAAGCGATCCGGTGAGGCCGATCATCTTTTCATGCATGTTATAGGCAAAATCGCCAACCACTTCGGGAGTGTCCCGCTCGGGGTCGATTGAGATGAACACAGGCGTGGTGCTGATGCCGCGCTCGGCCAGAACATCCACGGCCTCGGCATTGCGCGACACATCCATGGGGCAGATATCCGGGCAAAAGGTATAGCCAAAATACAAAAGCGACGGCTCGGTAAAGACATCCTTGTCAGTCACGGTCTCACCCTTGGCATTTATCAGCTCAAAGGGGCCACCAATCGCGCCAGAGCCGCCCGCAACGGTACTACTGCGACACTGGGCAAACTGGTCCTGCGCCCCACCACCGCGGGTGATCAGCCAGGTGCCGCCGGCCAGGGCTGCGACAAAGAGAATGGCGAGAATTGAATAGAGGCGCGTCATGTGATCACACTTTATGTTTAAGGAGGACAGTTGATCGTTTCCGCCGCCAGACCTATCAAGAAACTCAGGCAATGCAACCAACCCCAGTGCAACTCAGTGTCACAGGTGCGCGAGCCTGCCTGACCAGCCCCCATGCTCCGGGAGACATACAGAATGAGCGATACAGCATGAGTGATACTCAATTCGGCCTGATGCAGGGGCAAGAACGCAGCCATTGGATTCGTCTGCGAACCCTGATCGTTCTGCGTTGGGTCGCCATCGCCGGTCAGCTTATCGCGATCACCGTGGCGCAGCAGCTCTATAACCTGCAACTGGAGCTTGGGCTGTGTCTTTTGGCTGTTGGCGTCTCGGTCATCAGCAATTTGCTGGCGATTTTTGTCTTTCCCGAGAACAAACGTCTCTCAGAGTTTGAAAACTTTCTGATGGTGCTGTTTGACCTGCTGCAACTTGGGTTCCTGCTCTATCTCACAGGCGGGCTGAACAATCCCTTTGCGCTGCTGGTACTGGCGCCCGTTACTATTTCTGCCGCCATGATGGGGCTGCGCTCAACCCTGCTGATTGGGGGCACGGCGATCATTCTGGTCACGCTGATGGCTGAATTCCACCTGCCGCTGCGCACCGCACAGGGGTTTATCCTGCGCATTCCGGATGTCTTTATCTTTGGCAACTGGACCGCCATTGTTATCGCTATTCTGTTTATCGGCGCCTATTCCTTTCGCATCAGCGCCGAGATGCGGCGCATGTCCGATGCGGTCGCCGCCACCCAACTGGCCCTGTCGCGCGAACAGAAACTTACCGATCTTGGCGGCGTGGTGGCTGCGGCCGCGCACGAGCTGGGCACGCCATTGGCAACCATCAAGCTGGCCAGTGGTGAGTTGATCGAAGAGCTGGAGGATCAGCCAGAGCTACGTGAGGATGCCGTCCTCATTCGCGAGCAAGCCGACCGGTGTCGCGTCATTTTGCGCGACATGGGCCGGGCCGGCAAAGACGATCTGCATCTGCGTCAGGCGCCGCTCTCGACCGTGATCCATGAGGCTGCCGAGCCGCATCTGAATCGCGGCAAAGAGATCATCTTTGAAGAAGGACCACTGGAGGACGGCAGTTTTCAGCAGCCCACGATCCTGCGCAAACCGGAAATCATCCATGGTCTGCGCAATCTGGTGCAAAACGCGGTGGATTTTTCCCGAACCACCGTATGGATCAATGCCGCCTGGAACGACGAGCGCATCTGTCTGCATATCCATGACGACGGCCGCGGCTTTCCGCCGCATCTGCTGGGCCGTATCGGGGATCCCTTTATGCGTCGGCGCCGCAGCGAAAGTGATCGAAAGCAACGCCCCGAGTATCAAGGTATGGGTTTGGGATTGTTCATCGCCAAAACCCTGCTAGAGCGTACAGGTGCCGAGCTGAAATTCTCCAACGGAGCCAACCAACCACTTCCACATCCACAGGATCGCCGTGGCGCCATCGTAGTGGTATCCTGGCCACGAGACAAAATTGACGCACTGATCGGAGAGAACGCCGTCCCAACGGGACAAAATAAGTGGATAGAAGTTTAACTATTCACTTTTCGGTAATCAATTAAACTTGGGTTAACTATTTCTAGGTCACCATAGGGAAAAACGAGCACTGAAATAGGCAGGATAAAATGCAGAACCTCATCTCGATCGAGTGGTTGATGCTGGCCACACTTTGCTGCGCCACAGCTGCGGTAGCCGTGTGGTGGCTTTCGCCTGAACAAAGATCAAAGGGAATGGAGCAGGATTTGCTTATCGGAGACGGTCGCGCAGATGCGGTCTTCCTCTTTGATGACACCAGCTTGATTGGTTGGTCTTCCGGTGCGCGCAAGTTCATCGGTGAGCATGCAGAGCATTTCAGCTGGAACATGCTGCGCGACCAATTGGCCCGCAACTACCCCGGCCTGCCGCAAAGCCCCGGTTTCCTCAAGGATGTCGGCCCGCTGGTTCTGTCAGGCACCGCCTCGGCTGAAAGCCGCGAAGCCCATTGCGAATGGATTGATGGCATCACCCGGGTCCAGCTGCGTCGCAGCACATTGGAAGAACAGAACAAATCCCTGGATCAAGAGCTCACCACCCTGCGTGCCGCCGTGCATCAGGCGCCCTATCCTGTCTGGCTGCAATCTGATGAAGGCGCCGTCACCTGGTCGAACCTTGCCTATGACGATCTCAGCCACAAAATCCGCGGCCGTGACGCCGAATTCTCGGAACCCTTGTTCAACAACCTCGACGAGCCCAAAGCCAGCGGCAAGCCCGAGCGGATCTCAATCCCGATGCCGGAAAGCACCAAACGCCTGTGGTACAATATCTCCACCACCGAAACCGAGGCTGGCTGGCTGTGTCATGCGGTGGATGTAAACGCCGTCGTCGATGCCGAAGTCGCCCAGCGCAACTTTGTGCAGACCCTGGCCAAAACCTTTGCGCAGCTCTCCATTGGTCTGGCGATTTTTGACCGTAACCGCCAGCTGGTGCTGTTCAATCCTGTCTTGATCGATCTCACCGCCCTGCCTGCCGGCTTTCTCAGCTCGCGCCCAACGCTGATGACCTTCTTTGACCGGCTGCGCGACCAGCGCATGATGCCCGAGCCAAAGAACTATTCCAGCTGGCGCCATCAGATCGAAGATCTGCTCGAAGCCGCCGCCGAAGGCCGCTATCAGGAAACCTGGTCTTTGCCCTCGGGCTCTGTCTATTCCGTCTCCGGGCGTCCCCACCCCGACGGGGCCATTGCCTTCCTGTTTGAAGATATCACCGCCGAGGTCACCCTGACGCGTCAGTTCCGCTCCGAGCTGGAAATGGGTCAGTCGATCATGGACCAAATGGGCGAAGCCATTGCTGTGTTTGCCAATGACGGCACCATGACCTTCTCGAACGAGACCTACCACGCGCTGTGGAAAATGGATCCCGATGCCAGCTTTGCCAAGGTCTCGATCATGGATGCGGCCCGGATCTGGCAGGATACCTGCAGCGCCACGCCTGTCTGGGGCGAAATCCGCGACTTTGTTGCCGGCAGCGAAGCGCGCACCCCCTGGTGGTCGCGGGTGCAGTTGCGCGACGGCACGCCCTTGCTGTGCAAGGTTTCGGCAATCCAGAACGGCGCCACCATGGTGTCCTTTCAGGCACCGGAACCCAGCCTGCCCCCTGTTGAGCAACAAAAGTTCGCCATCACAGATCAAAACGGCTCTGCCTGATTTTCGCACCGAACATGATCAAAGGCCGACCCCATCTAAGGGCGCAATCAACAGCCAATGATTGCGCCCTTCGCGCTTGCAGCGGCAGCCCGCCAAAGGCATTGTGCAGCCATGAGCAAAAGCCCTTCTCCAGACCATTCTGACCTCCCAAATTCGCATGGAGCAACGAGCCCGTTTTCCTGCTGGCTTTCCTCTCCCGAGGAGACCACCCAGCTGGCGCAGAAGATTGCCGCGCAGTTGCAGCCGGGAGACTGCCTGTTGCTTGAGGGACCGATTGGCGCCGGCAAGACCCATTTTGCCCGCAGCCTGATCCAATCTCTGATGACCATCTCTGAAGACGTCCCTTCGCCGACCTTCACCCTTGTGCAGACCTATGATGTTGCCGGCACAGAACTGTGGCATGCCGACCTCTACCGCCTTTCTGCATTGGAAGAGATCGAGGAGCTGGGCCTCACCGAGGCTTTTGACGACGCGATCTGCCTGATAGAATGGCCCGACAGGTTGGCCGAGCTGACCCCCTCCCACGCGCTGCACCTTGCACTGGCGCTTGAGACTGACCTCGCCTCAGAGCATGAAGACCGCCGCCGCCTGACCCTGACCTGGAGCGACGCCAAATGGCAAAACCGCCTGGGCGACATTATCCGTGAGATATCTAATGAGCAGTCGTGACAGCCAAATCACCGCGTTTTTGCAGCAAACCGGTCGGGGCGACTGGAGTCGCGCAGCACTGGCCGGGGATGCCTCGGCGCGCCGCTACGAGCGCCTGACAAGCCCGGATGATCGCTCCCTGATGCTTATGGATGCCCCCCCCGACACCGGCGAGGATATTCGCCCCTTTGTCCGTGTCGCCAGTTACCTGCACGCCCAGGGTGTCAGCGCCCCTGCGATCATTGCGGAAGATGCGGAAAACGGTTTCTTGCTGACCGAGGATCTTGGCGACGCCCCGTTCTATGACGTCATCGCGGCCGACCCTAGTCAGGAACACACACTCTACGCACTGGCCACCGATCTTTTGGTTCATCTGCATCAGGCCCCAACACCAGAGTTAGAGCCGCTTAGTCCCCGCGCTATGGCCGAGCTATCCTCGCTGGTGATTACCCGCTATTGCGGCGCAATTCTCGACGCTCAAAACGACGCGCCAGATCCGGACATGCAACGCCGGTTTGAAAACCAGTTCGAGGATATCCTGCGTCAGACAGTCCGCGGGGATATGGTCTTTGTGCACCGGGACTTTCACGTGCAAAACCTGATGTGGCTGCCCGAGCGCGACGGGCTGGCTCGTGTCGGCGTGATTGATTTTCAGGACGCCCGCATTGGCCACCCCGCCTATGATCTGGTCTCACTGCTGCAGGACGCGCGCCGCGATGTCCCCGCTGCAATCGAGATGCAGATGATCGAGCGCTACATTGCCGCGACCGGCGTTGACGATTCCGGTTTTCGTAGCGCCTATGCGGTGATCGGTTTGCAACGTAACCTGCGCATCCTTGGCGTCTTTGCCCGCTTGTCGCTGGATTTTGGAAAACCGCAGTACCTCGATCTGATACCGCGGGTCTGGCGACATGTGATCAACGGGCTGGAACATCCTGCGGTCGCGCCTCTGGCCGACTGGCTGCTGACGGAACTACCTGCGCCAACCGCCGACACCCTTGCAAAGCTGCGCCGATGAACAACCCCGCGCCCCACAGTGTGATGTTGTTCGCCGCCGGCTTTGGCACCCGGATGAAGGCGCTGACGCGCACCTGCCCCAAACCGATGATCCCGGTTGCAGGCAGGCCGCTGATTGATCACACGCTCGAGCTGGCGCAGGCGATCCAGCCGCAAACGGTCGTTGCTAATCTGCACTACCTGCCCCAGATGCTTGAAGCACATCTGGCGCCAAAATCTGTGCAGCTCAGTCATGAAACCCCAGAGGTTCTGGATACCGGTGGCGGATTGCGTCATGCCTTGCCGCTGCTGGGCAGCGCTCCGGTTTATACCGCCAATACAGATGTGATCTGGAAAGGCATCAATCCCTTCCAGCTGGCCCGCGACAGTTGGGACCCTACCAGGATGGACGCGCTTCTGATCTGTATTCCCATCGCGCGCTGCCATGGTCGCACGGGTGCCGGAGACTTCTCGCGCGCCGCGGACGGGCGGCTCAGCCGGGGCGGCGATCTGGTTTATGGCGGTGTGCAGATCCTCAAGACAGACGGCCTGCACCAGATCAGCGACCAGGCGTTTTCGCTGAACCTGCTGTGGAACCAGATGGCCGGAGCCCAGCGGCTTTTTGCGGTGGAGTACCCCGGTCACTGGTGCGATGTGGGGCACCCCGAAGGAATTGCCATCGCCGAGGATCTGATTGCCAATGACCTTGTTTGAACCAGCTGACACGGCCCGCATTTTTGCTGTTCCCAATGGTGTCGACTTCCCGCGCGCGCTGGTCCGGGGGCTGATGCAGCGTGGCAAATCCCTGCCACCCGAGGGCCTCGCACGGGTCGAGATCATTCTGAATACCTCGCGCATGATGCGCCGCTGCCGCAGCCTGTTTGAGGCCGGCCCAGCGCTGATTTTGCCACGGATGCGCCTGCTGACCGATCTTGCCCGCGAAGCCAGCCTGCAGGGACTGCCGCCTGCCCTGCCGCCGCTGCGCCGCCGGTTAGAGCTGTCACAGCTGATCGCCAAACTGCTGGATGCGCAGCCCGATCTCGCGGCGCGCTCCTCGCTCTATGATCTTTCCGACAGCCTCGCGGCGCTGATCGACGAGATGCAGGGTGAAGGCGTCAGCACCGATGTGATCCGCAATCTCGATATCACCGATATGTCGGGTCACTGGGCCCGGGCGCAGTCCTTTATCGGCATCGCGGATGAGTTCGTTGAAACCCACGATGGCGCCATGGATGCCGAGGCGCGGCAGCGTCAGGTGGTTTTGAACCTCATTGAAACCTGGCAGGAAAACCCGCCGCAACATCCCATCATCCTGGCTGGCTCTACCGGGTCACGCGGCACCACCCTGATGCTGATGCAGGCCATTGCCCGCCTGCCGCAGGGGGCCGTGGTGCTGCCGGGCTATGATTTTGAACAACCGGCAGAGGTCTGGCACCATCTCAAGGACGCGCTGACGGCAGAAGACCACCCGCAATACCGCTTTGCCAAGCTCGTCGCTGATCTCGACATGACCCCGGATATGGTTCAGCGCTGGAGTGCGGATCAGCCCGCATCAGAGCCGCGCAACCGGCTGGTGTCGCTGGCGCTGCGCCCGGCGCCCGTCACCCATGCCTGGATGAGCGAAGGGCCGGACCTCAAAGATCTCGACGCGGCCTGCGCCAACATCACTCTGGTAGAGGCCCCCAATCCGAGGTCCGAAGCGCTGGCAATTGCCCTGCGACTGCGCCAGGCGGCCGAAGACGGCAAAACCGCCGCGCTGATCTCGCCGGATCGCATGCTGACCCGTCTGGTGTCAGCGGCGCTGGATCGCTGGGACATTCTGCCGGATGATTCCGCTGGCCTGCCGCTGCAACTGACCCCTCCGGGGCGGTTCCTGCGCCACGTGGCAGAGCTTTTTTGCCGCCCACTCACCGCCGATGCGCTGCTCACCCTGCTGAAACACCCGCTCAGCCATGATGGGGCCAGTCATAATGGGGCCATTGCTGAGGCCGCGCGCGGCGAACACCTGCGCCACACGCGTGATTTTGAGCTGGACCTACGCCGCAATGGCCCGCCCTTTCCCGAGGCGGCAAGCTTTGACGCCTTTGGCAGCAAACGAGATCTGATACCGGGCTGGACGCAGTGGCTGGTGCAAAACTTTGCCGACCAGCAGGTCATCGGCACATTGCACCTTACCGACTGGGTCGCGTTGTTGCGCAGCCGTGCCGAATCAATTGCTGCTGGCAGTCAGGTTTCCGGGCCTGAGGAAAGCGGCACCCTTTGGGACAAAAAGGCCGGGCAGGCCGCGCTTGAGGTCATAAGAAACCTCGAAGCCGAAGCCCCTTACGGCGGCGAGATGTCGGCACGTGACTTTGCCGATCTGCTCGCCGCGATCCTGTCACAGGGTGAAGTGCGCGACCGCGACACCCCTTATGGCTCGATCATGATCTGGGGTACGCTTGAGGCCCGGGTGCAGGGGGCCGATCTGGTGATCCTTGGTGGCCTGAATGAGGGCAGCTGGCCCGAAGCCGCCAAGCCCGATCCCTGGCTCAACCGCCAGCTGCGCCACCAGGCGGGACTTTTGCTGCCGGAACGCCGCATTGGTCTGTCAGCGCATGATTTTCAACAGGCCATTGCCGCGCCAGAGGTCTGGCTGACCCGCGCTGCGCGCTCGGACGAGGCCGACACAGTCTCGTCGCGCTGGCTCAACCGGATGACAAACCTGTTGTCTGGTCTACCAGATCAGGGCGGCCGGGCGGCGCTGGACGCCATGACGGCACGCGGGCAAGAGTGGCTCGGCTGGGTCGAAGCATTGGAGCAGCCGACGCCTTTGCCCCCAGCACAGCGCCCCTCGCCGCGCCCACCGGTGGCCAAGCGGCCGCGCCGCCTTACCATCACCGAAATCCCGCGCCTGATCCGCGACCCCTATGCGATCTACGCCAAACATGTGTTGCGGCTACGGCCACTGAACCCACTGGTGCAAGAACCCGATGCCCTGCTACGTGGCACCGTTGTGCATGAAATATTTGAACATTTCATCCGCGATAGCCTTGAGGATCCCAGCCGTCTGACCCGCGACAATTTGGTGGCGACCGCACGGAGCCTGCTGGAACGCGATGTACCCTGGCCCGTGGCGCGCCTGCTTTGGCTTTCCCGCATTGAACGCCTGGCCGGGGATTTCATCCTCGCCGAGCAGCAGCGCCAGCAGCGTGCCAAACCCCTGAAGCTAGAGGCAAAGGGCGAGGCCCGGCTGGAGCCTCTGGATTTCTCCATCGCCTGCCGCGCCGACCGGATTGACCAGGACGATCGCGGTTTTCTGCATCTTTATGACTATAAAACCGGCGTGCCGCCCTCGGAAGCCCAGCAAAAGAAATTTGAAAAACAGCTGCTGATCGAGGCGGCCATGGCCGAGGAAGGCGCTTTCAAGGAGATCGGCCCCGCCGAGGTGGCCAGCGCCGCCTTTATCGGGCTGGGCAGTACACTAAAAGAAGTCCCTGCGCCATTGCAGGACCAGCCCCCCGCCAAGATCTGGGAGGAGCTGAAACAGCTGATTGGCGCCTATTTTGAGCCTGAACAGGGCTATTCCAGCCGCCGCATGGTGCACCGGGATGACATTGCAGGCGACTACGATCATCTGGCCCGTTTTGGTGAATGGGACCGCAGTGCGACGCCTGAGCCCGAGGATCTGACATGAGCCATGCAGCCACCAAACCCCGCGACGCCGCCTCAGAAGCGCAGTTTCGCGCCGCGCGTCCCGATGCCTCTACCTGGCTGGCGGCGAATGCCGGCTCGGGTAAGACCAAGGTGCTGACCGACCGGGTGGCGCGACTGCTGCTGAAAGGCGTACAGCCGCAGCATATCCTCTGCCTCACCTATACCAAGGCCGCTGCCAGCGAGATGCAGAACCGGTTGTTCAAGCGCCTCGGTGAATGGGCAATGCTGCGCGACGCACCACTCACGGCTGCGCTGATGGAGCTGGGCGCCGATGATGTGATCTCGGATGAGGGTCTGTCACAGGCCCGCACCCTGTTTGCCCGCGCCATTGAGACCCCTGGCGGGTTGAAAATCCAGACCATTCACTCGTTTTGCTCGTCCTTGCTGCGCCGCTTCCCGCTGGAGGCCGGCGTCAGTCCGCAGTTCTCAGAGATGGAAGACCGCGCCGCCGCCCTACTGCGCGCCGAGATTGTCGAGGACATGGCCAAGGGGGATCTGGCCCATCTGGTAGAGCCGCTGGCGCGCCATGTTGGCGGTAGTGATTTTGAAGATCTGACGGCCGCGCTTTGTCAGCGGCGTGCCGAGTTTGACACGCCACTGGACTGGCCCACGCTGCTTGCACGGTTTGATATGCCCGAAGGGTTTAACCGCTCCGCACTCGAAGACCTCGTGTTTCTTGGCGGTGAGGAAGAACTGCTGTCTCGCACCCGCACTATGCTGGCCTCGGGTGGCACCAATGACCAAAAGGCGGCGATTAAACTGGCGGGAATCACCCAGCCGGGGCTGAGTGATCTGGCAGTTCTCGAAAGCGTCTTTTTGACCGGAGCTGCGGCCAAGGCGCCGTTTGCGGCCAAAGTAGGCAGCTTTCCCACCAAAAAGCTGCGCGAGGCCAATCACAGTCTGATGGATCAGCTTGAGCCCTTGATGCTGCGCGTTGAGGACGCCCGCGCCAAACGTCTCGCACTGGTGGCCGCGCAAAAGTCGCTAGAGCTACACCAGTTTGCCGCCGCCTACCTGCCGGAATACGAGGCGCGCAAACGCCTGCGCGGCTGGCTCGACTTTGATGATCTGATCCTCAACGCACGGCAATTGCTGAATGATCCTGCCGTTGCGGCCTGGGTGCTGTACCGTCTGGACGGCGGCATCGACCATATTCTGGTGGATGAGGCACAAGACACCAGCCCGGTGCAATGGGATGTGATCGAAAAACTGGCGCAGGAATTCACAGCCGGGATCGGCGCGCGCTCGGATGTGGAACGCACCATCTTTGTGGTTGGTGACAAAAAGCAGTCGATCTATTCCTTTCAGGGCGCAGACCCGGATGCCTTTGACCGTATGCAGATTGAGTTTGCCGACAGACTGTCCGAATCTGGCGCTGGTCTGCAGAACGCCGCGCTGGAGTTCTCGTTCCGGTCATCCGCCGCGATCCTGCGACTGGTGGATCTGGTGTTCAAGGATAGCCCTCGCGCCGGCTTTCACAGTGATGCACTGCACCGCGCCTTTAAATCCGATCTGCCCGGACGGGTGGACCTTTGGCCCGTGGTCGACAAGACCGAGGACGACGACGACAGTGACTGGACCGACCCGGTGGACCGCCCTGGCACCCGGCATCACACCGTCATCCTGGCCGAGCGCATTGCCCGCCAAATCAAAGAGATGATCGACAGTAAAACCACTCTGCCAATAGATGGGCCAAAAGGGCCCAATGGAGAGATGAGTTTTCAGCGCCGACCGGTGCATGCCGGTGACTTCCTCATTCTGGTACAGCGCCGTTCCGAGCTGTTTTCCGAAATCATCCGCGCCTGTAAAAATGCAGCCCTGCCAATTGCCGGCGCGGATCGGCTAAAAGTTGGCGCCGAGCTGGCTGTAAAAGACATTGCAGCCTTGCTGTCCTTTCTTGCCACGCCCGAGGATTCTCTGGCTCTGGCTGAGGCGCTGAAATCGCCGCTGTTTGGCTGGTCGGAACAGATGCTGTTTGATCTCGCCCATCGCCGCGACGGCAAACAGCATCTCTGGCCTGCACTGCGGGAGC
Source organism: Phaeobacter sp. SH40 (assembly GCA_965641885.1). GTDB lineage: Bacteria > Pseudomonadota > Alphaproteobacteria > Rhodobacterales > Rhodobacteraceae > Pseudophaeobacter. Next base: position 4,345,085 of record OZ282574.1, read on the forward strand.
GCCGCGATGACTTTGCAGACACCATGGCGGTGCTGGATGATCTGCGCAGCCAGACTGATTTTCTGCGCCCGTTTGATCTGATCGAGCGCATCCTGACCCGGCATCAGGGGCGGCAGAAACTGCTGGGCCGTCTGGGGGCCGAGGCCGAGGATGGCATCAACGCGCTCCTGTCGCAGGCGCTCGCCTATGAGCGCTCTGATATTCCCAGCCTCACGGGGTTTTTGGTCTGGATGCAGACCGATGATCTTGAGATCAAGCGGCAGATGGGGGCCTCGGGCGATATGATCCGGGTGATGTCGGTGCATGGCTCTAAAGGGCTGGAAGCGCCGATTGTGATTCTGCCTGATACTGCCAAACGCAACGCGCCAAGTGACGCCGAAATCATGGTCGCAGAGGGCACGCCGCTATGGAAACTGCCCAAAGACCAGATGCCCGAATTGCTGTTCTCGGCCCGCGAGGCGGCGCAGGAGAAGCAGCAGAACGAGCGGCTGCGCTTGCTTTATGTGGCCCTCACCCGCGCCGAAAAATGGTTGATTGTTGCCAGTGCCGGGACGCTCTCAAAAGACGGCGACAGCTGGTATCAGCGGGTTGAAGCCGCGATGCGCGAAGGCGGTGCCACAGCCTGTGATCTGCCCGGCGGCGAAGGGCTGCGCCTTGCCCATGGCGACTGGGACGGGCTGGAGTTTGTGCCCCACATGGTCCAACCCCACGTAGCCCCTGTTTTACCTGAGATTTTTACCAAAGTCGCGCCGGGCTATGTTCCAGCTGACCCCACTGTGAAACCCTCAGATCTTGGCGGTGCCAAGGCGCTGCCTGGTGAACAGGGTCTCGATGAGGAGGCAGCAAAGGCACGCGGCACAAGACTGCATTTGTTGCTGGAACATCTGTCGGCTTATCCAAGCGCGCGCTGGCCTGAATTGGCGCAACGGATCCTGCCACAGGCTGTCGACCGTGAGGAGCTGTTGGCCGAGGCTGCAGCCGTGCTGACAAACCCCGCGCTCACGCATATTTTTGCCGCCGATGCCCTGGCCGAGGTCGCTGTAACGGCGGATCTGGGTGCGCAGCGCATATATGGCATCATTGATCGGCTCGTGGTCACACCGGATAAGGTTCTGGCGGTAGATTTCAAATCTAACGCTCAGGTGCCGGATCAGCCCCGTAGCTGTCCCAAAGGCCTGCTGCGCCAGATGGCGGCCTATGCCCATGCGCTGGCGCAAATCTACCCGGATCGCGAGATTGAGACCGCCCTGCTTTGGACCCGTACCGCCAGCCTGATGGTTCTGCCGCACGATCTTGTGACAGATGCGCTCAGGGAGGTGCTGGAACCTTGACGATTCCTTAAGCCGTACCTAGGTTCCAACTCCAGTTGCCTTAGATCTCAGGAGACATTTCAATGTCCACCGTAGCCGTCACCGACGAAACATTTGACGCCGAAGTCAAGAACTCCACTGTCCCCGTAGTGGTGGATTTCTGGGCCGAATGGTGTGGTCCCTGCAAGCAGATCGGCCCCGCTCTGGAAGAGCTGTCAGCCGAATATGGCGATGCTGTAAAAATCGTCAAAGTTGACGTCGACAGCAACCCAAATGCCGCCGCGGCCATGGGCGTGCGTGGCATTCCGGCGCTGTTTATCTTTAAGGACGGCCAGGTTGTGTCCAACCGAGCTGGCGCCGCCCCCAAGGCCGCGCTGCAAAGCTGGATTAACGATTCTATCTGATCAAAGTGATCATTCGTTTCCAAAGGCGCTCTCTGCAGGGGGCGCCTTTTTTTGTTGTGAGGACATGCCATGACCCCAGAGTTTCGCCAAAAGGCCATCGCCATTTGCACGGGCAAAATCGCCAAAAAAGGCGAGGGGGTCGGCCTGTCGTTTTATGCCTTTTTCAAGAACAAGAACGATGACCCTGCCCTGCTGATGACGGTCGCGACATGGTGGATCAAGACGCATGAGCTTGACCATTTTGAGAAGGCTGCGAAAATCCGCGATATGCTTGGCGCAGATCTGTAAATGCCACAGCCTCAAGGACGCGGCTGGTCTAAAGTCGCCCCTAAATCTGGCCCTTTCCTTTCACCCCCACCTCAGCGAGGCTGCCTGCAAAGACCAACAGGAGCAGGACATGGCTAAAACACGGGTATTGGTGGAATTCGGTATGGGCACCTCGCTCAGACGCGAAGACTATACCGAGGCGGCAAAACGGGCCATAAAAGACGCGCTCTGGCACAATTCGATCAGTGTGGCAGAGCTGTTTGATTTCCCCAAAGACGCTATGATCATCGACGCCGAAGTGGGCGTCGCCCAGCCGGATCAGGTCGATATTGCAGCCCTGAAGGCGATATTTCCCTATGGGCAGCCAAATATCAAAGTCACCCAAGGCGGTTTGGATGTGGAAAAACCCCACGCAGCCGGGCGCACAGTGATCGCTAATGCCGCCGTGATCGTCTCGTTTGATATGGAGAGGGCATGATGGAGACTGCTGAAATGGGCGAAAAACGCATCATTCTGGAAATGGGCACCGGCAACGATCTCTATGGTCAGGACTACACCAAGGCGGCACGGCGCGCGGTGCAGGATGCGCTGCATCACTCCTCGATCACCCTGTTTTCCAAACTGGGTATCGACCACAGCCAGATGCGGGTTGAGGTCACCATCGCCGTGCAGGAACCGGATCAGATTGATTGCGATCTGGTGGCGCAGGATCTGCCGCGCGGGCGGGCCAGGGTGCGGGCCGTCAAAGGCGGGCTTAATATCGCGGATGAGGCATCCGACAGCCTGCATGTCGTGGCCACAGCTGCGGTTGAGGCCTGGTTGCCAGACCAGTCTACAAGCTACAAGCTCAGCAGCTAAAAAAGATAAAGCCGCCCCGAATTGGAGCGGCTCATCTCTTGTGGCACTTCTGTACCCGGTCTGTAAATTTTACAGTTTGGCGATATCCGCATAGGAAACGCCAATGTCTTCCAGCTGTGCTGCACTCAGCTGTCTCAGAGCATTCTGGGTTTTGCGGGAGTCGTTCCACTCAGCCAGGTTGGCTTTGAAGTTGAAGATGCCGTCTACCAGACGAAGAACGGAGACTGCGCCCAGCGGCGCATGGAGGTTTGCGGTCGTCATTGCACGAGTCCTTAAATTCGGTGTGTTTGGCATGTTGTTTGCCTATGACCTCCATGTAGGAGAGCTATCTGAGTCTCACAATTGCCCGTTTAACAGTCCCGAAATGCGCCCAATGCATAGCAAATGACCAAAGTGTTAACGCGGCGACTGTTTTGGGCGTGCAGATCCATGGCCACAGAGCGTGGCGGCCTGTGAACCCAGCGCCCTGTTTGGCCTGGCTCTTGCAAAGAGTTTTACCAATATTCCAGGCACAGCGTCCGCTATGCGAACCTTGTACCGAGGCAAGGATGATTCCATATAGGAGGCAACAAATCTGGAGGCAAAGATGGCAGAGGATCAATTCCCCGGCTGGCACGGAACCACCATTATTGGTGTCAAAAAGGATGGCGAAGTGGTCATCGCCGGCGACGGACAAGTGTCATTGGGTCAAACCGTGATCAAAGGCTCTGCCCGCAAGGTGCGCCGCCTGTCGCCAGGTGGCTTTGACGTGGTGGCAGGGTTTGCCGGCTCCACCGCCGACGCCTTTACCCTGCTGGAACGGCTTGAGGTCAAACTGGAGGCCACGCCAGGGCAGTTGGCGCGCGCCAGTGTCGAGCTGGCCAAGGACTGGCGCACCGACAAATATCTGCAAAAGCTTGAGGCGATGCTGATTGTCACCGATGGCTCTGAGATGTTCGTAATCACCGGAGCTGGCGATGTGCTGGAGCCAGAGCATGACGTGGCCGCAATTGGATCAGGTGGCAATTTTGCGCTCGCTGCAGCCCGTGCCATGATGGACAGTGACCGAACAGCCGAGGCCGTGGCCCGGGATGCCATGGCCATCGCTGCGGATATTTGTGTCTATACCAATGGCCGGCTGACGGTTGAAACCATCATGCCAGCCGATAAACCTGTCGAGGGCTGACGTGACCCAGATCGAACAGAATGACATACGCGCCGCCGTCGGCTCTGGCCTGATCAGCGAAGCGCAGGCCGCCTCTCTGATGGCACTGGCCCATAGCCGCCGGGGTGCGCGCGAGGATCTTGCCATCGGTGATGAGCCTTTTGAGCTGTTCAAAGGCTTCAACGAGATTTTCATTGTCATCGGAATGCTCATTCTTGCCTCTGGCTGGGCGGCTGTCACGGCAGCCTACATTGCAGGCAGCCTTGGGGGCTACATCGAGAAAACCATATTGTCCGCAGCTCTGGGTGCTGTGGTTCTTTGGGGCCTTGCCGAGTATTTCATTCGCCGCCGCCGTATGACCGCCCCGGCCATAGCGCTCTCTCTGCTATGGGCCGGCAATGCCGGCACGGGCATCACGGCCTATTTCTCGGAACCCTTCATGGTGGCGCAGAATGATTTCTCCAGCCTGCCGCTGCCGATGATGCTGACCACCCTTGCTGTGGGCCTGTTCTGGCTGCGGTTTCGCGTGCCCTTTGCCATGGCGCTGATCGCGCTGGGGGCCTTTGCTGTAGCCCTGATGGTAACGGCGCAGCAAACAGGCAGCCCCGCTGAGATCAGCGATTTCTTCCTGCTGTCGGCCTCTGGTCCCTTTGCCTGGGTGACGCTGCTGGTCGGTCTGGGAGTCTTTGCCGTGGCGATGATGTTTGATCTCAGCGATCCACATCGGGTGACGCGGCGCTCGGCCCAGGGGTTCTGGTTACATGTGGTAGCAGCACCTGCCCTGGTGAACACCATTGCCCTCAGCCTGCTGGAAACGGGCACCTCAAATGCGCAAATCGCCCTGATGGCAGTCTTGCTGGGCTTTGCTCTGGTGGCCATTGTGATTGACCGGCGGTCTTTTCTGATTGCCGCCATCGGCTATAGCGTCACCCTGGCCAGTACCGTGTTTGATGGCGAAGGTGCCGCGATGACTATTCTTGTGCTGGGCTTTTTCCTGGTGATCCTCGGCGCCTTCTGGGCCCGGATCCGGGCGGCTCTGCTCTCTCCTCTTGCTGGTGTGCTGCCGCTGCACCGGCTTCCCCCTTCTCACTGAAACGGACCTTGCATGACTGACTTGACCCCCCGTGAAATCGTCTCTGAACTGGACCGCTTTATCATTGGCCAGAACGACGCCAAACGCGCTGTTTCGGTGGCGCTGCGCAATCGCTGGCGCCGCAAACAGCTGTCGGATGATCTGCGTGATGAGGTCTATCCAAAGAACATTCTGATGATCGGCCCCACCGGCGTTGGCAAAACCGAAATCTCTCGTCGGCTGGCAAAACTGGCCCGAGCGCCCTTTATCAAGGTCGAGGCCACCAAATTCACCGAAGTCGGCTATGTCGGGCGCGACGTGGAACAGATCATCCGCGATCTGGTGGACACCGCCATTGTCCAGACCCGTGAGTTCATGCGTAACGACGTCAAAGCCAAGGCAAAAAAGGCGGCTGAGGATCGCGTTATCACGGCCCTTGCCGGCGAAGACGCCCGGGGAACCACCCGCGAGATTTTCCGCAAAAAGCTGAAATCGGGTGAGCTGGACAATGCTCTGATCGAGCTGGATGTGGCCGACACCTCCAACCCGATGGACAAGATGTTCGACATGCCCGGCCAGCAGGGCGGCAATATGGGCATGCTCAATATCGGGGACCTGCTTGGCAAGGCCATGGGCGGGCGCACCGTTCGTAAGAAAATGACCGTATCTGAAAGCTATGATGTGCTGGTCAGTGATGAGGCCGACAAACTGCTGGATGACGAAATTGTCACCCGCAACGCCATAGAATCGGTTGAGCAAAGCGGCATTGTCTTTCTGGATGAAATCGACAAGGTCTGCGCCCGCTCGGATGCCCGCGGCGGCGACGTCAGCCGCGAAGGCGTGCAGCGCGATCTGTTGCCCCTGATCGAAGGTACCACGGTCAGCACCAAATATGGATCCGTCAAGACCGACCATATCCTGTTTATCGCCTCCGGTGCCTTTCACATTGCCAAACCTTCGGACCTGCTGCCAGAGCTGCAGGGTCGCCTGCCGATCCGGGTCAATCTGCGCGCCCTCAGCGAAAAGGATTTTGTCCGCATTCTGACTGAAACTGACAACGCGCTGACGCTGCAATATACCGCACTGATGAGCACAGAAGATGTCAACGTGACCTTTACCACGGACGGTATCGCCGCTCTGGCCAAAATCGCAGCCGAGGTAAACCATTCGGTTGAAAACATTGGCGCGCGTCGACTGTATACGGTGATCGAACGGGTGTTTGAGGATCTCTCCTTTACAGCCCCAGACCGTGGCGGCGAGAAAATCACCATTGATGCGGCTTATGTCGGCAAACATCTGGGTGAGCTGGCGAGCAAGAGCGATCTGAGCCGCTATGTGCTCTGACCGGCCCATTGGGCGCCAATAGACACTAAGGACAAACCTCCGGTTTCCAACTGGCCGCAGGCGGAGTAACTTGCGGTCAGACCAAACAGGAAGTGTCACAGGAAGTGTCCATGTCAGTTACGCGTATTTTGACCGGTGTTTGCCTTCTTTTGCTACTGGGGTGTACGGATCGCAGCTTATCGCCGGTCACCCCGGAAGCCTTGGAAATTGGCACGTCAAAGACCATTTTTGCCGCCACCAACCGATCCCGTCTGGAAGATGGGACATTTGGGCCTGAGCGCAGTGATGACTACAGCCTGCTTGAACTCACGGTGTCGATCCCGCCCAGCCACACGCCCGGAACCCTTGAGTTTGGCTATGCCAAAGCGAATCCACAAAAGGAGTTCACAATGGCGGCCCGGCATCAGTTTGAGCAGGTCTCTGACTTTGATGCCCGTCTGAAGAAAGAGTTGCATCGCTTCCCTCCTGATGAACGCGATGTCAGCGTCTTTGTGCATGGCTACAATTCCACCCAGGCCGAAACAGTCTTTCGCGCCGCCCAGCTCACCCATGATCTGGAGACTCCTGGTGCCACCGTTGTCTATTCCTGGCCCAGCCTAGGCAGTCCGCTCGGCTATGCCTATGATGGCGACAGTGTCCTGTTCGCCAGAGATGGTTTGGAAAATCTGTTGCGACATCTCAAGAAGGCAGGCGCCAACCGGATCGTTTTGGTGGCCCATTCAATGGGGTCGGTGCTGGCGATGGAAACCCTGCGCCAGATCGAGATCAGATCTCCAAACTGGTCAGATAAGAACCTTGGGGGCGTTATTCTGATGTCGCCTGATCTGGACATCGACGTTTTTCGCAGTCAGATGCGCCGGTTTGAGCGGGTCCCACAGCCATTCCTGGTGCTGGTCTCCCGCAAGGACACCATCCTCAACTTCTCGCGGCGTATTCGCGGCACCCATAGCCGTGAACGGCTAGGCAGTCTCAGTTCGATTGATCTCGTGGCGGATCTGCCCATCGACATCATTGATACAACAGAGTTTTCAAAAAATGCAGAATCCGGTCATTTTGTAGCCGCAACCTCACCGGCGCTCTTGTCGCTCTTTAATTCGGCCCGCGAAACAGCAGAGGCCTTTCAGAAAGGGACTAACAAGTTATCCTTAAACGATTTTCTTCCTGGAACAATCCAGCGGACAGGCCAGGTTACCGAGGTTTCAGTGACACCACTCATCAATACGGTGCCGCGTTAGGAAAAGGGCTATCGGCTACGTCGCAGATAGACGTAGTAAGCCCCTTCTCCCCCATGGCTCACATGGGCGGGGGTGACCTGCAGAACGGCTTGCGCCAAGGGCGGCAGCGCCAGCCATTGAGGCACTTGATGCCGCAGTATACCGCGTGGCACCGGCATTGGGCCGGGAACATCACGATCCTTACCCTTGCCCGTCACCACCAGAACCAGACGTTTGCCTGAGGCCTGCGCTGTCAGGATGAACCGGTTAAGAGCAGGATGCGCGCCATCCACCCGCATCCCATGCAGATCAAGCTTGCCCTCTGGCCTGAGCTTGCCGCGCTTCATCCGGCGAAAGGCCTTTTCATCCATCTGCACCGGGCTGGAGGCAAGAGACATCGCCAATGCCGGTTTCAGATCGTGTTTCATGGGTTTCGACTTGGCATGGCTGCCGAGGTCGAACTTCTCCAGCCTCGGCTGCGGTGTCTTGGCGGGTTTCGGTTTTGGCAACGGCAGGGTTGGGGGGTGCGAATGGCTGCCCGGATGCAGCCTCTCGGCATGGGCCACCACCTGATGCCAAAGATCGATTTCCTCGGAGGAAAGTTTACGCCTGCTCATCAAAATTCATCCGGCAAAAGCGCGAAGGCGCGTTGGATTGGCAGCAGAACCACCATGCGGCCAGGGTCTCGCAGACGTCCGGCTGCCTGGCCAGCGCTATCGCCGGTGCCATAGAAAATATCTGCCCGTTGCGCGCCTTTGATGGCTGATCCGGTGTCCTGTGCGATCATCAGCCGCCGCATCTGCGTCTCGCCATCCTTTTCCAACCAGACCGGCGCCCCAAGCGGAGTGTATTTTGGATCGACCGCCAGACTGCGAAGCGTTGTCACCGACCGGTTCATCGCGCCAAACGGCCCTTTTGAGGGGCGAATTTTGCGGATCTCGCGAAAAAACACATAGGAAGGATTGTGCAGCAAAAGCTCGCGCCCATCGATGGGATTGCGCCGCACCCAGGCCTTGATCACCTGCGCGCTGACCTGATGCACATTGTAGATGCCCCTCCGCACCATTTCCGCCCCGACAGAACGATAGGGATGGCCATTGGCGCCGCCATACCCCACCCGAATGGTGCTGCCGTCATTCAGCCGAATACGGCCAGATCCCTGAATTTGCAGAAAAAACAACTCTACCGGATCATCCACCCAGGCGATCTCCAGACCTCGGCCGCGCATTACATCGCCATTCAGGATGTCGCTGCGGGGCAGCCAGGGATTGCTGCGTTTGGCCTCTGGCGGCATCTTGTAGACCGGGTAGCGGTAGCGTGCCGAGCGATAGCGCGCGCCATCCAGCTCTGGCTCAAAATAGCCGGTGAACAGGGCAGGGGCGCCATCCTCGATCAGGACGGGGCGAAAAAACAGCTCAAAATAGCTGCGGGCGGCCTTCTCTCCCTCAGCCCCTGTTAGGGTAGGTGCGTTTGATTGCGCCAGAGCGCACAGGTTTTGCCAGTCCTGATCTTTGAGATCGGCGCAGGTCTCAAGAAACACCTTGAGCGCGGCGGCGTGATTATCCTCCTCCCAGCCCTTGAGCTGAGAGAAGTCCAACATTTTGTAGGTCGTCTCGGCCCCTGCGGCCGGAGCCGTCATGGCAGCCCCCGCAAGTGCCGCTGCCCGGAAAAAATCCCGGAGCCCTGCAATCATCCGTCCGTAGCCACCAACTGCCAGTTCGGATCGTCAACACCCATGCTGCGGGCAAAGACCCAGATGTCTTTTTGACGTTTCACGGCTTTTGGATCACCCTCGACAATCTCGCCGTCGCGATTGCGCACAACCGAGGTCAGCTCAGCGACGAACCTCATGGTCACTTCGGCGACCCGGGTGGTTTCATCAAAGCTGGCATTTATCACGGCAGTTTCACGCACGCCGATAAACTCTGCCTCGATGGTCAGACCCTGGTCTTCGCGCTGTGCCACCGCGTCAACAAAGCTGTCAAAGACATCTTCGGCGAGAAAGCCCTGAAGATTATCCAGCTCGCCACGTTCAAATCCCATCAGGATCATTTCATAGGCGCTGCGGGCACCCTGAACAAATTCGCCCACCTGGAACGAAGGCTCGGCGCGCTTCATCGCCGACAGGGCCGTGGCCTGAACAGAGCCCTCTTCGACATAATCGGTGATATCGCGGTCGGGCCCGCCTTCGATCACCTCAAAATCAGGGCGACTGCTGCGCTTTTCGGTGGGGGCTACGGTCGGCTTTTCAAATCCTTCACGCGTGCCCAAAACGCTTTTCAAACGCAGGATCAAAAACACCGCAATACCGGCTAAAACCAAAAGCTGAATCAAGGGCGACTCCATAAGAACCTCTCATTGGGTATTCATGCCCGGTTTGAAACCCGGGCGGTCTGTCCTTATGTAGGGGGTCAGGGGTAGCAAGTCTACCGTACAGCGAAAGATCAGAGGAAACCGTCAAATGTATCTTTTCATCGCCTTTCTGATGGTTCCTCTTATTGAAATCGGCCTGTTTATCCAGGTTGGGGATGCCATTGGCCTGTGGCCCACTCTGGCCATTGTTGTGCTGACCGCGATTCTGGGCACCTCGCTGGTGCGATCACAAGGGAGGCTGGCCCTGGGGCAGATGCGCAACTCGTTCCAAACCCTGTCAGATCCGGCAGAACCCCTGGCCCATGGCGCCATGATCCTGTTTGCCGGAGCATTGCTGCTGACGCCGGGATTTTTCACCGATGCCATAGGTTTTGCGCTGCTGGTGCCACCGGTCCGCATGGCTGTTTATCGCTACCTCAGAAAAAAGGTCACCGTGGCGCAGTTCCAGATGGGGCCCGGCACAATGCAGGGCCGACACTACCCAGACCAGTATCCAGGCGGGCAGGGACGTGGGCCTGTCGGCGCCGGTGACATTATTGACGGTGATTTTGAAGAGGTCTCTGCGAAAAAGCCCGGCAGCAAGCCGTCCGGCTGGGTAGAAGGTCCGAAATAGGCCTTCGTGCATCTGCAGTTACCCGTAACCGTTGAGATACCCGATCCAAGCTGATAAGCACAGGCCAAACAAATTTTTAGGAGTATCTCAATGGCCGAAAATGGTGCACCCGAAGGCGCTCAGCAGCCCCAAGTCCAAATGAACATCCTGGGTCAGTACATCCGGGACATGTCGTTTGAAAACGTCATGGCGCAAAAAGGTGCCGGTGGCGAAGTTCAGCCCGACGTCAATGTTTCGGTCAATCTCGACGCCAAAAAGCGCTCGGTTGAAAACCAGTATGAGGTCATGACCAAGCTGAACATCGAGTCCAAAAACAAAGAGGGCGGCGACGTTCTGTTTGTGCTTGAGCTGGAATATGTCGGTGTGTTCAACATCTCTGGTGTTCCCGAAGATCAGATCCACCCTTTCTTGTTGATCGAATGCCCCCGCATGACCTTCCCGTTCCTGCGTCGCATCGTTTCAGACGTGACCCGCGATGGCGGCTTCCCACCTTTGAACCTCGACAATATCGATTTTGTTGCAATCTACCGCAATGAGCTGGCCCGCCGTCAGGCCGACGCCGCACCACAGCAGTAATCTGCGCTGGCATCGCTACAAAAAGCCATCGCTACAAAAAGCCGCTGAGGAGTCTCAGCGGCTTTTTTTGAGGGCTCCATAACGTCTCAGCCAGATTTTTGGACCCAAAGCGCCTCTTCGCCCAGTTTGGCAACAAAGGCCTCATGCGCCTCGGTCTCCGCGGCCGTCACCCGGGGTGGCAGCGGTGTGGGCCGCGGGGCAGGGCGCCAGTCATCGCTTAACTGACCAGGACCGCCACTGGACGTGGTGGACAGACCAAAGTCCGGCTGCCGACCGCCAATCAGTTCAAGATAGACCTCGGCGAGGATTTCGGAATCGAGCAGCGCGCCGTGCAGAGTCCGGTTGCTGTTGTCGATATTGAACCGGCGGCACAAGGCATCCAACGTGGCTGGCGAACCGGGAAAGCGTTTGCGCGCGATTGCCAGCGTATCCAATGCCTGCTCCATCGGCAATTGCCGCAGGTTCATCCAGCCAAGTTCCGCATTGAGGAACTTCATATCAAAGCTGGCGTTGTGGATCACCATTCTGGAATCGCGGACAAAATCGAGAAAGCTTTGGCCGAACTTGGAAAAGACCGGCTTGTCGCGCAGCGTAACCTGGCCTTTTTCCGGCCGTTGCGGCGGCTCTAACAGGTCCGGACCAATGCCATGCACGCCAAAGGCTTCCTGCGGCATGCTGCGCTCAGGGTTGATATAGACGTGGTAGGTCTCACCGGTTGGCATGTGATTGTACAGCTCAACCGCACCGATCTCGACAATGCGGTCGCCGGAAAAAGGATCAAAACCAGTGGTCTCGGTATCGAGGACAATTTCACGCATCAGGCTGTGCCTCTTTGTTTTTAGTCTCTGCCGGCAGTGTTTTTCTGATTTGCTGCAACACAGCCTCTACCTGCGCGCGGGCATGCTCTGGCGTGTCTGTTTCGATGACAAAATCGGCGCGGGCGCATTTTTCGTCAATCGGCATCTGTTTCGCCAGGATTTGCTCAAACTGAGTCTCTGTCATCGTGCCCCGCTGCATCACCCGGTCGCGCTGTGTCTTGGCATCAATCCGCACGCAGGCGACAGCATCCATCGCAGCCTCGCCGCCGGTTTCAAACAAAAGCGGGATGTCGAAGACCAGAATATCGCTTTTTGCAGCGTCGCGAAACGCCTTGCGGTCTGCCGCCAGCAGCGGATGCACAATCGCCTCGAGCTGGCTGAACAGCGCAGGATCGGCGGCCAGGATCAGTTTCAGCGCGTCCCGGCTGACGGAGCCGTCTATAACGGAGGCAGGAAAAGCCTTTTGCATCGGCGCAATCGCAGCTCCACCCTGGGCATAAATCCGGTGCACGGCGGCATCGGCATCCCAAATCTCGCAGCCCGCCTGCGCAAAGAGGCCGGCTGTGGTGCTTTTACCCATGCCAATGGAGCCCGTCAGCCCAAGAAGAAATGTCATGCGAGGGCGGCCGTACGGGTGGACTCATCCACATCAGGGCGTTGGCCGAACCAGCGTTCAAACCCTGGCACCGCCTGATGCAACAACATGCCAAGCCCATCAACCACGGTACAACCCACCTCCTCGGCGGTTTGCAAAAGATCGGTTTTGAGCGGGGTATAGATCAGATCCGTGACCACCATATCAGGGCGCAGCCCGTCCAGCGGCACCCGCAGACGCGGATTGCCAACCATACCCAGCGAGGTTGTGTTGACCAGCAAGATACCTTCTTCGATGATATTGCCTGCCTGAACCCAGTCAACCACACGAATGCGTTTGCCAAAGTCCTTTTGCAGCTGCTCTGCGCGGGCACGGGTGCGGTTGGTCAGCAGGATTTCAGGTGTGCCTGACTCTAACAATGAGGCCACAACCGCTCGGCAGGCGCCACCCGCGCCCAAAACCACGGCCGGGCCACTGGCAGGATCCCAATCCGGCGCGCCCTGCTGCAGGTTTTTGATAAAACCATATCCATCGGTGTTATCTGCAAGAATACTGCCATCGCTGCGAAAGATCATGGTGTTGGCCGCCCCCATGAGTTTGGCCCGGTCAGTCACCTTATCAGCGATTTTCATCACCGCCTCTTTATGCGGGATCGTCACATTAGCGCCGACAAACCCTGCCTTGGGCAGGGTGCGGATCACCGTTTCCAAATCCTCAGGCTCCACATGCATCGGCACGTAGTGCCCAGCGATGCCATGCGCGGTGAGCCAGTGGCGTTGCAACTGCGGCGATTTGGAATGCGCCACAGGACAGCCAATGACACCGGCCAGCGGAATTTTGTTGTCACTCATTGATCAATTACTCCCTGTAGTCCCAGGTAGTTGAGCAGCTCCACCAGAGGTAGTCCCAAAACGTTAAAGTAGCTGCCTTCTATATTGGAAAACAAGCGTACCCCCTCCTCTTCGAGCTTATAGGCGCCAACTGCGTCCTGAATGCTCTGCCAGTTTCGCGTCACATAAGAAGAGAGGTAGCCGTCAGAACAGTCGTGCATCCGCAGGCGAACCTGTCCCACGTGACGCCAGATCGGCTCACCATCGCGGTATATTACGGCAGCAGACAACAGCATATGACGTTTGCCACGCATCGCGCTAAGCTGTGCCAATGCCTCTTCGGGGGTTTTTGGTTTGGACAGAAGCTGGCCCTCAAAGTCGAGAACCTGATCACAACCCAAAACCAGCGGGCCGGGGTTTTTCATGCTCACCTTGCGAGCCTTAGCCTCGGCCAGGGCATCGGCAATGTCGCGGGGGCTGGCGCCCTCGGCCAGAAGAGCCGCCTTGATCGCCTCTTCATCCACGCGGGCAACGGCGACCTCAAACGGCACCCCTGCCTGTCGTAAAAGCTGAGCACGGATCTGAGAGCCAGAGGCCAGCAGGATGTGGGCAGACATGTGGAAAACCCCATGGAAAAGATGCACAAGTTAGTAGGATGGTTTGTATGGTTTTTCCCGGTTTTGGCAAGTGCGCAGGAAAAACCGGAATTCCACGGAACTGCGCGCTGATTCCTCCTCGGGGGATAGGGATAACTTTGCAAGCCGGGATATCTGCGATCTCCACGATTCCTCCAAAGGTTATCCCCATAGTAATCTTCATTAACAGAACCTTAATTTTCCTTATTTTTAGGCGTGTTAACCAAAGTGTCATCAATAAGGCATGGTTTCACAGTAAAGTTATGCCCCTTGGGGATAAGGCCGTGAGGGAGTCAATAATCCACCGAAATCCCTGTCCCTACAAAAACATCATCCTTTAAATCTTTCTTTATTATTATAAGGGTGACCAAACAGAGCAAAGAGACAGACCTATGGACCTGACAGACTGGATGTACATCCTGTACCCCTATGCGAAATCCCTGCACATCATGGCAGTGCTCAGCTGGATGGCGGGTCTGTTCTATCTCCCACGTCTGTTTGTGTATCACGTGGAGCAGGCTGAGAAGGTTCCTGAAAGCCTAGCGATCTTTGTCACCATGGAGGACAAACTGCATCGTTTGATCATGCGGCCTGCAATGATGGTCACATGGGGAGCCGGGTTGTTCATGGTCTTTACGCCGGGAATAGTCGACTGGAGCGATCTGTGGCCCTGGAGCAAGGCTGTAGCGGTGATTGGCATGACCTGGTTCCACTATTGGCTTTTGCAGCGTCAGCGGGCGTTTTCTGCCGGGGAGAACACGCTCTCAGGCCGGCGCTACCGCATGATGAACGAGGTCCCGACCTTGCTGATGGTGGTGATTGTCGTTTCTGTGATCTTCAAGTTCTGACTCTGGGCGGCTTTAGGTCTTCTATCGCTGCAGAGATTTGATCTGAGGCGGCTGAGAGGGTCGTAAGGCTGCATTGGTTACTCTGTTTGACTTACACAGCCTCTGGCCCTATGTATGGCCTCCAACGCGCCCGTCCGGGCATCCGTGTTCTCCGAACTTTGTAAAAAACCTCTCCCTGAATAACCGGGGCATAAGGGCCATATATTGATGACCGTCGAATCCCTAAATCTTTCTGATCTCAAGGCGCAAAGCCCTAAAAACCTTCTGGCCACGGCCGAAGAGCTCGAGATCGAAAACGCCTCGACAATGCGCAAGGGCGAGATGATGTTCCAGATTCTGCGCGAACGTGCGGATGAAGGCTGGGAGATCAGCGGCGACGGGGTGCTTGAGGTGCTTCAGGATGGATTCGGTTTTCTGCGCTCACCTGAGGCTAACTATCTGCCGGGTCCAGATGACATCTACGTTTCTCCGGATATGATCCGCAAACACTCGCTGCGCACCGGCGACACCATTGAGGGGCAGATTAAGGCGCCGCTGGACGCAGAACGCTATTTTGCCATGACCAGTGTCACCAAGATCAATTTTGAGGACCCTGAAAAAGCGCGCCACAAGATCGCTTTTGACAACCTGACGCCGCTTTATCCCGATGAGCGTCTGAAACTGGAAGTTGAGGATCCAACGATCAAGGACCGTACCGCACGCGTCATTGATCTGGTTGCGCCCATCGGTAAAGGCCAGCGTGGGCTGATCGTGGCGCCGCCACGCACCGGTAAAACCGTGATCCTGCAAAACATTGCCAACTCGATCGAAAAGAACCACCCAGAGTGCTATCTGATCGTGCTTTTGATCGATGAACGGCCCGAAGAAGTCACCGACATGCAGCGCTCCGTAAAGGGCGAGGTTGTCTCCTCTACCTTTGATGAGCCGGCAACACGTCACGTTGCTGTGTCAGAGATGGTGATTGAAAAGGCCAAACGTCTGGTAGAGCATAAGCGAGATGTTGTTATCTTGCTCGATTCGATCACAAGACTTGGTAGGGCCTTCAACACTGTTGTCCCGTCCTCCGGCAAGGTTCTGACCGGTGGCGTGGATGCGAATGCTCTGCAACGTCCAAAGCGCTTCTTTGGTGCTGCCCGGAATATCGAAGAGGGTGGCTCGCTCACCATTATCGCAACGGCGCTGATCGATACCGGCAGCCGTATGGATGAGGTCATCTTTGAAGAGTTCAAAGGCACCGGTAACTCTGAACTGGTTCTGGATCGTAAAATCGCCGACAAACGTGTGTTCCCGGCGATCGACATCCTCAAATCCGGCACCCGGAAAGAAGAGCTTTTGGTCGACAAAGGCGATCTCGCCAAGACCTTTGTTCTGCGCCGGATCCTCAACCCGATGGGCACGACCGATGCTGTCGAATTCCTGCTGGGCAAGTTGAAGCAAACCAAATCAAACTCTGATTTCTTTGATTCGATGAACACCTAAAACCCCAGCTGGCTGAAAAGGAAGGCCAACATGGATACGATTTTTGCGTTGGCCTCCGCCCAAGGGAAGGCCGGAGTGTCCGTAGTGCGCATTTCCGGTCCCCTTGCCCTGGAGGCCGCAAACCTGATTTGTGACCGTCCTTTGCCCGAAAAGGGCCGGGGGCTGCGCGTTCTACGGGATGCTGACGGCAACCATCTAGATGAGGCATTGGTGCTGACATTCAAGGCGCCGGAAAGCTTTACAGGCGAAAATATCGTTGAATTACAAGTGCATGGAAGCATTGCGGTGGTGTCGTCTGTACTGGATACCCTGTCTAAAACGCAGGATCTGCGCCTTGCAGAGCCTGGAGAGTTTACCAGACGCGCGCTCGAGAACGGCAAGCTGGATCTGGCTCAGGTTGAGGGTCTTGCGGATCTGATTGATGCTGAAACCGAGGCACAGCGTAAACAGGCGCAGGTGGTTTTGTCTGGCGGCGTTGGTCAATTGGCGGAACGCTGGCGGATAGATTTGATACGGGCAGCTTCGCTTATTGAGGTGACCATTGATTTTGCGGACGAGGATGTTCCGGTTGATGTCACCCCAGAGGTCACGGCGTTGCTAGAGGGTGTTGCAGTCGATCTGCAACGAGAAACCGATGGTGTCAAAATAGCTGAGAGGATTCGGGACGGCTTTGAAGTTGCCATTATTGGTGCGCCAAATGTCGGAAAATCCACTCTTCTCAATGCCTTAGCCGGACGAGAAGCCGCGATTACATCCGAGTATGCAGGCACTACACGGGACGTGATTGAGGTTCGTATGGACCTTGGTGGACTGCCTGTGACGCTACTGGATACTGCCGGGCTCAGAGAGACCGACGATCATGTCGAAGGAATAGGTATTGAACTGGCACGTAAACGCGCTGAGCATGCGGATCTCCGGGTTTTTCTCGCAGAATGTTCGGATTCTCTGGATCTCGAAAAGCGCGCGGGAGACATCCGCCTGATACCAAAGGCCGACACCTTAGCTAACACCCAAGGGGCAATTTCCGGAAAAACAGGCGAAGGGGTAGATGCCCTTGTCCTGCACATTTCCAAAATCCTAAAGGATCGCTCCACAGGGGTAGGGGTGGCAACCCGGGCTCGACATCGCGATATGATGATGCAGGCCTTGGCTAGCATTAAAGATGCTCAAAAGGTTCTTGAACGAGGATCAGAGTTTTATGATATAGCAGCCGAGGATATGCGGTCAGCCATCCGGGCTCTCGAGATGCTTGTTGGCCGCGTCGGTGTTGAGAATCTCCTGGATGAGATTTTCTCCAGTTTCTGTCTTGGAAAGTAAGGAGTGTTTCACGTGAAACATTCAAAGTTCGATGTCCTGGTTATTGGTGGCGGTCACGCCGGCACAGAAGCCGCTCATGCTGCGGCCCGTATGGGTGTGCGCACGGCTCTTGTGACCCTTACGCGAGATGGCATTGGTGTAATGTCTTGCAATCCAGCTATTGGTGGATTGGGTAAGGGGCATTTGGTTAGAGAAATTGATGCCATGGATGGTGTCATGGGCCGCGTGGCGGATCTGGCTGGAATTCAATTCAGATTGCTGAACCGCCGAAAAGGTCCCGCGGTCCAGGGGCCGAGGGCGCAGTCAGATCGAAGCATCTACCGGCGGGAAATGCTCAAAGCAACGGACGAGCAGCCTAACCTCGAAATCATCGAAGGGGAGGCCACCGACTTTTTGATGACAGGCTCACGCGTCTCTGGCGTTGTTTTAGCGGATGGCAGTGAAATCCCCAGTCAGACAGTCATTTTGACGTCTGGCACCTTTCTGCGTGGCATTATTCATATTGGTGACGTGTCAAAGCCGGGCGGCCGCATGGGAGATCGCCCGTCGATCAAACTTGCAGAGCGACTTGATAGCTTTGATTTGCCAATGGGGCGGCTCAAGACCGGCACACCACCTCGGCTGGATGGACGGACCATCAATTGGGACATTCTGGAAGGTCAACCGGGCGACGAGGATCCGACCTTCTTTTCGTTTATGACCAAGAGCATATCAGCAAAGCAGGTTGTCTGTGGTATTACCCATACAAACGAAAAAACCCATAATATCATTCGGGAAAACCTGGCACGGTCAGCAATGTATGGCGGACATATTGACGGTGTCGGGCCGCGATATTGCCCCTCAATTGAAGATAAGATTGTCCGCTTTGGCGAAAAGACATCGCATCAAATATTTTTGGAACCCGAAGGTGCAAATGATCACACGGTGTATCCAAACGGCATTTCGACCAGTTTGCCGGTCGATGTGCAAAATGACTATGTTAGGTCTATAGTTGGGCTGGAACAGGCCGTGATCCTGCAGCCCGGCTATGCCATTGAATATGACTACATCGACCCACGGGCGCTGACGCTCGAACTGGCGCTTAAGGACGTGCCCGGTTTGTATCTTGCAGGCCAGATTAACGGCACAACCGGCTATGAAGAAGCGGCGGCCCAGGGCTTGGTAGCGGGACTGAACGCAGCCAGCACCTGTTTGGGGCGGGATCCCGCAATGTTTGGCCGATCAAACAGCTATATTGGGGTCATGGTTGATGACCTCACGACCCACGGCGTGACAGAGCCCTATCGTATGTTCACTTCCAGAGCTGAATTTCGCCTGTCCTTACGAGCTGATAATGCAGATCAAAGGCTTACGCCGCTGGGGATTACTCTGGGCTGTGTCTCAGATACCCGGCGTTCTGCCTACGAGGAAAAGTGGGATCGCCTGCAAGAAACCAGGAGTGAACTGGAATCTTCGATTTTTACACCAAAACAAATTTCTCAAGCCGGGATCTATGTTAATCAAGATGGAAATAAGCGTAGCGCCTTTGATGTGCTTGCTTTTCCAGACGTCAGTTTTGAAGATCTTATTCCGCTTTTACCCAATTGCGAAGGTGCGGATGAAGGGACACGCCGTCAGCTGGAACGGGATGCGCTCTACGTTCACTACATAGCACGCCAGGAAAAAGAGATCGCCGCAGTAAAACGGGATGAAGGACATGTCATTCCAACAGACTTTGATTACGGCGCTATCGAAGGCCTTTCTGCTGAGCTAAAGCAAAAGCTCTGCAAGGCACGCCCTGAAACACTTGCAAAGGCAAGTCGAATTGGCGGTATGACGCCAGCAGGATTGGCCCTCATACTGGCCAGATTGCGAAGAGATAAGAGAATTCAGGAGAAAACCGCATGACTCAAATGAGCCTCTCGGAGCAACTGGGTGTTTCACGTGAAACAATGGACCGGTTGGAGAAATTCGAGGAAGTTCTTTTGAAGTGGAACCCCCGTATCAACTTGGTGTCCAAAAATAGCCTTCCTGATCTGTGGCAAAGGCATATAGCGGATTCTGTCCAGGTCTATGATTGCGCAGAGGAGATTGGTGAAAGCTGGTTGGATATTGGCAGCGGAGGCGGTTTTCCTGGTATAGTGATCGCTATTCTGGCCGCTGAACGCTCTCCTCAGACCAAAGTCACCCTTATCGAGAGTGATCAGCGCAAATCGGCCTTTCTGAGGACAGCAGCCCGAGAATGTGGCGTGTCAATTACAGTATTGAATAAGCGCATTGAGCAGGTTGAACCTTTTGGTGCCCAAATCATGTCTGCGCGGGCTGTGGCGGATTTGGATACATTGCTTGCCTTTTCTGAACGACATTTAGCTGAAGGCGGTGTAGCGCTCTTTCCTAAAGGGGAAAGTTGGAAAAAAGAATTGGATGCCGCAACGAAGAGATGGCGATTTGACGTTGAAACCATTACAAGTTTGACTGAAACTGAAGCAGTTATTCTGAAGATCAAGGGAATCACGCGTGTCTGATCTATCCCGCCCGGAGGGGCCACGAATTATCGCGGTTGCAAATCAAAAGGGTGGAGTGGGAAAAACAACAACAACCATAAACCTTGCAGCTGCTTTGGTTGAAACCGGTTTGCGTGTTCTTGTTGTTGATCTTGATCCCCAGGGAAATGCCTCAACTGGGCTTGGCATTGACAGCGCAGATCGGGATACAACGACCTATGATCTTCTTGTCGATGATGCGCCGTTAGGTGACGTTATTCGGACAACTGAGATTGAAGACCTTTGCATAATTCCTGCAACTGTTGATCTGAGTTCTGCTGATATCGAGCTTTTTGCCAATGAAAAACGAAGCTATCTTTTGCACGATGCTTTGCGGCAGACGGCCATGGATGAGTATGAGTGGGACTATGTGTTGATTGACTGCCCTCCGTCTCTTAACCTTTTGACGGTAAATGCAATGGTTGCGGCACATTCGGTTCTGATTCCACTGCAAAGTGAATTTTTTGCTTTGGAAGGTGTGTCGCAGCTGCTTCTAACAATTCGGGAAGTTCGTCAATCCGCGAATCCAAACTTGCGGATTGAGGGTATTGTCTTAACCATGTTTGACCGCCGCAATAACCTCTCACAGCAGGTCGAGAAGGATGCGCGCGACAATCTTGGTGAACTGGTGTTTAAGACAAAGATCCCACGAAATGTACGTGTCAGCGAGGCACCTTCTTATGCTCTGCCCGTGCTTAACTATGATAGCAACTCTCTTGGAGCCAAGGCCTATCGATCTTTGGCAGAAGAGTTGATTTCAAACAACCAGAACGTCGCAGCGTGACAGCGGAGCAGAATATGTCTGAAAAGAAAACCAAACCTCGGGGCCTAGGGCGTGGACTGTCAGCTTTGATGGCGGATGTGAACCCTGAGCCTGTGAGCACAGAAGTGCAAACCCCTCGAAATGCGGAAATTCTGGTTCCGATTGAAAAGGTTATCGCAAACCCGGATCAGCCTCGTCGTCAGTTCCTGCAGGAGGATCTGGACGACCTGACAGCATCCATCAAGGAAAAGGGCGTTCTGCAGCCGCTGATCGTGCGTCCCCGTGCCGGCGATATGTATGAGATTGTTGCTGGTGAACGACGCTGGCGCGCGGCGCAGGCCGCACAGCTTCATGAAGTTCCCGTGCTGATTCGTGACTATTCCGATGTTGAAATGATGGAAGTCGCCATCATTGAAAACATACAGCGTTCCGATCTGAACGCGATGGAAGAAGCACATAGCTATAAGCAGCTTATGGAACGCTTTGGTCACACTCAGGAAAAGATGGCAGAAGCCCTGGGGAAGAGCCGTAGCCATATTGCCAATCTGGTGCGCCTGCTACATCTGCCCGAGGATGTTCGCACCCTGGTGCATGAGCGGAAGCTGTCGGCGGGTCATGCCCGTGCTCTGATCACGTCTGACAATGCCTCTGAGCTGGCGAGTAAGATTGTCAAAGGCGGCTTGTCTGTCCGGGCAACAGAGGCATTAGTCAAAAAGGATGCGGCAGGAATTCAGCCAACTGCTGTCAGAAAACCCCGCAGTGCTGCAGAAAAAGATTCGGATACCAAGGCACTGGAAGGAGACCTGTCAGCGATCTTGCGGATGAAAGTCTCGATTGATCACAAAGCGGGTGGGGAATCCGGGTCTGTGACGATCAGCTATGACAATCTTGATCAACTTGATGAGCTCTGCAATATCCTGAGCAAGTAATCAGGAGTTTGGGCGGGTCCAGATAAATGTCAGGACTGCTGTCAGAACAATGATTTGAATGCCCACCACATGCGATGGGGCGCCCAGGATAAAAGACAAAAGTAAAACGGCGGCAATCGACACGGTTGCCGCCTTTTTTGCGCCTGGCCGAATGGCGCCGCGCTCGTTCCAGTCCACAATCATCGGTCCAAAGGTACGGTGAGTGATCAGCCAAGAATGCAGCCGTTCCGACGAATTGGCAAAACAGAACGTCGCCAATAGCAAAAATGGCACGGTCGGAAGAAGCGGAAGAACGACGCCGATCAGGGCCAAACCGAGGGACAGAATGCCGATCCCGGCGTAGAGAAATCTCATCTGTCTGATCCCATCTGCAAAAGGGTTAATCTACCAATAGTTCCCGGAGAATGGCGTTCAAAACGGCGCGCCCCTGATCTGTCGCCCGGAGCTTGTCACCCGAGATAGTTACCATGCCAAGATTGACAAGGTCTTCAAGGCGTTCGGCTGGCAATTCCTGCCCAGACAGGCCCGTGTAGCGGGGGATGTCCATGCCTTCGCGAAGGCGCATCGACATCATCATGTATTCGATTGCGGTGTCTTCACGGGGCAGGGGCTGGCATAGGCTTTCACCTGACCCTTCTGAGACCGCTTTGAGCCAGGCTCCGGGCGCGCGATGGGTCTCGGTGGCGTAGCGCTGCCCATTGAGTGTCAGGCGCCCGTGGGCTCCAGGCCCAATCCCGAGGTAGTCTCCATAGCGCCAGTAGATTTGGTTATGGCGGGATTCTTCGCCGGGGCGCGCATGGTTTGAAATCTCGTAGGCGGGCATGCCATGGGCGCCGCAGATATCCTGTGTGGCCTGATACATGTCTGCTGCGGTGTCGTCGGTTGGCAGGTTGCGCAGCTTGCCCCGCGCGTAGCGGTCGCCAAACGCGGTGCCTTCTTCAATGGTCAGCTGGTACAGAGACAGATGGTCTATCGCCATGTTGAGGGCTTCGGACAGCTCATTTTTCCAGTGCTGCAAATCCTGTCCCTGCCGCGCGTAAATCAGATCAAAGCTAACCCGATCAAAGCAATCTCGGGCAATGTCAAAGGCCGCACGGGCCTCAGAGACGGAATGAATGCGACCCAGCCGGCGCAGGTCCTCATCGTTGAGAGCCTGTATGCCCATGGATATTCGATTGACGCCGGCATCGCGATACCCGGCAAAACGCCCTGCCTCAACCGAACCAGGATTGGCTTCAAGAGTGATCTCTATATCATTGGCAAAGGGCCACATTTCACGTGCGGCCTCGATCACGGCGGCGACAGTTTCTGGCATCATCAACGAGGGTGTTCCACCGCCAAAGAAAATTGAGTTTAGAATTCGGCCAGAGAGCGGTGGGGAGACACGTTTCAACTCGCTCAAATAGGCTCTAACCCAGGCCTTTTGGTCGATATTGGCGGTGACGTGACTGTTAAAGTCGCAATAAGGGCATTTGGCCTGACAGAAGGGCCAGTGAACGTATAGGCCAAAGCCCCCATGCCGCCAATCATCCACTGAAGCAACCTTTGATAAAGTTTTCAACGGCTTTTGCGCGGTGGCTGATCTTGTTCTTTTCCCAGCGATCCATCTCGGCAAATGTGACCTCATGGCCGTCTGGCACAAACATCGGATCATAGCCAAAGCCGTCCACTCCGCGCAGCGGCCAAATCAGATGGCCGGGGGCTACGCCCTCAAAGACTTCGTCATGGCCATCCGGCCAGGCAAGAACCAATGTGCAGCGGAACTGTGCGGTGCGCGGATGCGCAGCATCAAGGGCGTCGAGCTCGTTGTTGGCGCGGGTCATGGCCATCAGGAAATCGCGGCCATTGTCGGTTTCGGCCCAGTCGGCGGTATACACACCAGGGGCGCCATTCAGCGCGTCGATGGTAATGCCCGAGTCGTCAGACAGGGCAGGGAGGCCGACTGCCTTGGCAGCAGCATGCGCTTTGATGCGGGCGTTGCCGACAAATGTATCTTCGGTTTCTTCGGGTTCTGGCAGATCCAGCGCTGCGGCACCAACAACCTCAACACCAAAGGGCTTGAGGAGATGCGCCATCTCCTCAAGCTTTCCTTTGTTGTGGGTCGCGATCAGCAGCTTGCTGCCGACGAATTTGCGGCTCATGCGCAGGCGGCCTTTTGCATCGTGGCCAGCTCTGAGGTGCCCTTTTCGGCGAGATCCATCAAAGCGTTCATTTGGTCGCGGGAAAAGAGCGAGCCTTCGGCCGACATCTGGACTTCGATCAGCTTGCCAGTGCCGGTCATGATAAAGTTACCATCAACGCCGGCCTCGGAATCCTCGGGGTAGTCCAGGTCAAGAATTGTCTGGCCAGCATAGATGCCGCAGGAGATGGCCGAGACGGGGTCCATCAAGGGGTCGATCTTGATGTCGCCAGCTTTCATCAGCTTGTTTACGGCCAGACGCAGGGCAACCCAGCCGCCGGTGATGGCTGCACAACGGGTGCCGCCGTCAGCCTGCAACACGTCACAATCGATGGTGATCTGACGCTCTCCCAGGGCAACGCGGTCAACGCCGGCCCGCAGGGCACGACCGATCAGACGCTGGATTTCTACGGTGCGACCGCCCTGTTTGCCTGTCGCGGCTTCGCGGCGCATGCGGGTATTGGTGGCGCGCGGCAGCATGCCGTATTCCGCTGTCACCCAGCCAAGGCCGGATCCTTTGATAAAGGGCGGAACCCGTGGCTCGAGGCTTGCGTTGCACAGCACATGCGTATCGCCCATTTTGATCAGGCAAGAGCCCTCGGCATGTTTGGTGAAACCGGTCTCGATCGACACGGTGCGCATTTCGTTTAGTTCTCTTTTTGAGGGTCGCATGGGCTATCCTTTTTTTGCTGCTCTTCCGATAGCCGCCGGGGCCGCGGGGATGCAAGCATGATTGACCTTTTACCTGATCGCTCTTTAATGCAAATTGGAGCATGGGTTCCCCTCATTGCAGAAATTGACCGTAAAAACGCAAATGACCGATGCCAGAGAAATACTGAATGACATGAATGACCGCTCGCGGGAGGTGTTCCGCACGGTTGTTGAAAGCTATCTTGAAAGCGGTGAGCCGGTGGGCAGCCGCACTCTGACACGGTCGCTGAACGAAAAGGTCAGTGCAGCGACCGTGCGCAATGTCATGCAGGATCTGGAGTATCTTGGCCTGCTGGACAGCCCGCATGTGAGCGCCGGGCGTATCCCGACCCAGATGGGGCTTCGGATGTTTGTTGACGGGTTGCTGGAGGTCGAGGACCTCAAGTCGCGGGATCGAGAAAAGATTGATGCCACCCTCGGGAAAAACGCAGGTGACGTTGGCGGTATGCTGGACAGGGTTGGCGCGGCGCTGTCTGGTGTGACCCAGGGTGCGTCCCTGGTTTTGACTCCGAAACACGAAGCAGAGATCCGACATATTGAATTTGTCTCGTTGGCGCAGGACCGTGCCTTGGTGGTTTTGGTGTTTTCGGATGGCCGGGTCGAAAACCGCCTGTTCAGCCCGCCGCCCGGCCAGACGCCCAGCTCGATGCGCGAGGCTGCTAATTTCCTCAATTCGCTGATCGAAGGCCGAACCCTGGGCGGTTTGCGGCGCGATATGCAAAAGGAAATCGATGCCCGCCGCCAGGAGATTGATGTCCTGGCGCAGGACATGATTGAAAGCGGCCTTGCCGCCTGGGAAGAAGACAGTAGCGAAAAGGCACGTCTCATTGTGCGGGGCCGGGCGAATCTTTTAGGCGAGGGCGGGGCCGCAGCAGAGCTGGACCTCATTCGAAACCTGTTTGATGACCTCGAACGCAAGCAAGATATCGCCGAATTCCTTGAACTCACCGAAGACGGGGAGGGTGTGCGTATTTTTATCGGTTCCGAGAACAAACTTTTCTCACTTTCGGGTTCCTCTTTGGTGGTCTCTCCCTATATGAACTCGGATCGAAAGATCATTGGTGCGGTTGGGGTGATTGGCCCGACTCGCCTGAATTACGGACGGATTGTGCCGATTGTGGACTACACGGCGCAATTGGTTGGAAAGCTTCTTTCCGACCGGAGTTAGAGGTGAAAAATGTCAGAGCCCAGAAACGACGATTTTTTGGACGATATCGCTAATGTCGAAGCTGAAGAGCTGGCGGCGGAAATGGCTGAAATGGACGATGCTGCGATTGAACTTGATGAGCTGAGAGCCGAACGGGACGAGTACAAAGATCGTTTTGTGCGCGCCTTGGCCGATGCTGAAAACTCCCGCAAGCGCGGCGACAAAGCGCGTCGTGAGGCTGAACAATACGGTGGCTCAAAGTTGTCGCGTGACATGCTGCCGGTGTTTGATAATCTCAAGCGCGCGGTTGAGTCAGCAACAGATGAGCAGAAAGAAGTTGCCTCTGCCCTGATCGAAGGTGTCGAGTTGACCATGCGGGCCCTGTTAGGCGTGTTTGAAAAGCACGGCGTGCGGGTTGTCTCGCCTCAGGTTGGCGACCGGTTCGATCCTCAGGTCCATGAGGCGATGTTCGAAGCTCCGGTTCCGGGAACCAAGGCTGGCGATATTATTCAGGTCTCTGGCGAAGGTTTTATGCTGCACGACCGTTTGCTGCGCCCCGCACAGGTTGGTGTTTCGTCAACACCGGCGGGCTAATCCCTGACGGGCCCAGAGGGCCCGTGCCTGCGGCGCAGGTATTTTTGGCAAAATGAAAAGGCGGCTCCTCCGGGATGGGCCGCCTCTTTTTTATTCTGCGGCCGCGTCTTTTAGTTTGTAGAGAAGATCAAGCGCTTCACGTGGGGTGAGCTCGTCCGGGTGGATGCTACCAAGCAGCTCTTCCAGCGGTGAGGGGCCTGCAGCTGGTTTTGGTTGCGGCGGTGGGGCTGCGGCAAACAGCGGCAGATCGTCGATCTGGATTTTGGCGCCTGCGCCCTCGCGGCTGCCTTTCTCAAGAATGTCGAGCACGTCACGGGCGCGGGCAACAACGCTGGCAGGCAGGCCGGCCAGCTGTGCCACCTGCACCCCGTAAGAGCGGTCGGCTGCCCCCTTTTTGACCTCGTGCAGAAAGATCACTTCGCCTTCCCATTCCTTTACCGTGACGGTGGCGTTTTCCACGCCTGCCAGTTTGTTCGAGAGCTGGGTCAACTCGTGGTAATGGGTGGCGAACAGGGCGCGCGATTGGTTAATCTCGTGCAGGTGTTCCAATGTGGCCCAGGCGATTGAAAGTCCGTCATATGTGGCAGTGCCACGGCCGATCTCATCGAGAATAACCAGGGCACGATCGTCGGCCTGGTTGAGGATCGCTGCAGTCTCTACCATCTCAACCATAAAGGTTGAGCGCCCGCGGGCCAGATCGTCCGAGGCACCAACGCGGCTGAACAATTGGCTAACCAACCCGATATGGGCGGCTTCTGCCGGCACATAGCTGCCCATCTGCGCCAGCAGCGCGATCAGAGCGTTCTGGCGTAGAAAGGTCGATTTACCCGCCATGTTGGGGCCGGTCAAAAGCCAGACGGCGGCGCCTTTGGCAGCACTCAGATCGCAGTCATTGGCCACAAACCTGTCGCCGCCTTGCTGTCGCAACGCGCGTTCAACCACCGGATGGCGTCCGCCTTCGATCTGAAAGGCGCGGGAGTTGTCGACGCGGGGGCGGGCCCAGTTCTCGCCACGAGCCAGATCTGCAAGGGCGCTGAGAAGATCCAGCTCTGCCAGCCCGCGAGCGGCGCCATTGAGACGGGCTGCCTGTTCCATGATTGCGCTCGATAGCGCGGAATAGAGCCGTTTTTCGATCTCGAGGGCGCGATTGCCAGAGTTCAGGATCCGGGTCTCAATCTCGCTGAGCTCTAGCGTGGTGAAGCGCACTTGATTTGCGGTGGTTTGACGGTGGATGTATTTTTCCGATAGCGGCGCCGACAGCATCTTTTCTGCATGGGTTGCCGTGGTCTCGATGAAATAGCCCAGCACATTGTTGTGTTTGATCTTTAGCGAGGTGATGCCGGTGTGCGCCGCATAGTCCTGTTGCATTGCGGCAATGACCGATCGCCCCTCATCACGCAGGGTGCGGGCCTCGTCGAGATCGTCATCATAGCCGGCGGCAATAAACCCACCATCACGCGCCAAAAGCGGTGGCTCGGCCACCAGGGCAGCGTCCAACAGATCCAGCAGGCTGTCAAACCCAGTGAGGTCATTGCTTGCGTCGGCAATCAGCGGCGGCAGATCTTCGCGCGCGTTGCGGGCGGCGATGGCGCTGGCCTGTTCCAGCCCGTTGCGGATGGCGGCGAGATCACGGGGGCCGCCCCGGTCCAGCGCCAGACGCGACAGGGCGCGATCCAGATCGGGGGTTTTGCGCAGGGCACCGCGCAGCTCTTCGCAGAGCTGGTCGCGTTCCACTGCAAAATCAAGGGCGGCAAGCCGTGCGTTGATCACATCCAGATTGCGCGAGGGGCTGGAAAGCCGTTGCTCTAGCAGACGCGCGCCGCCCGGCGTGACGGTGCGATCTATCACAGCCAATAGCGATCCTGCCCGCGCACCAGAAAGGGAGCGTGTGAGTTCCAGGCTGGCCCGCGTTGAGGCATCAATCTGCACGACGCGGTCCTCAGATTCCTGCACAGGGTGCTGCAACAGCGGCAATTTGCCCTTTTGGGTGATCTCAAGGTAGTCAATCAGCGCGCCCATGGCCGAGACCTCGGCACGGCAAAAGGTGCCAAACCCATCCAGGGCGGCCACGGCAAACAGGTTGCAGATCCGCTTTTCGGCCGCCGTGCTGTCAAAGCTTGCTTTGCCCAGCGGGGTCAGGGGGATCTTGTACTCATCGGCCAACTGAGCGGCTGCCTCATAGGGCGCGCCCTCAGAAACGATCAGTTCTGACGGCGCAAGCCGGGCGAGTTCTGGCGACAGACGCACCCGGCTGATTGGCATCACGTGAAACGCGCCGGTCGATATATCGGCCCAGGCCAGGGCGGCTTCGTCGCGCATCTCAGAATAGGAGACCAGAAAATTGTGCCGCCGCGCCTCTAGCAGAGAGTCCTCGGTCAGGGTGCCGGGAGTCACCAGACGCACCACGTCGCGTTTAACCACGGATT
This sequence comes from Phaeobacter sp. SH40, assembly GCA_965641885.1. Classification (GTDB taxonomy): domain Bacteria; phylum Pseudomonadota; class Alphaproteobacteria; order Rhodobacterales; family Rhodobacteraceae; genus Pseudophaeobacter. The sequence goes on from OZ282574.1 coordinate 4,374,053, forward strand.
TGCCACCGCGCTTTTTGGCCTCGGCAGGGGTTTCCAGCTGTTCGCCCACCGCGACGCGAAACCCCTTGCGGATCAAGGTCAGCAGATATCCTTCGGCGGCATGAAAGGGCACGCCGCACATGGGAATGTCCTGATCGTTGTGTTTGCCGCGTTTGGTGAGGGCAATATCCAGCGCTTCGGCGGCGTTGACCGCATCGTCAAAGAACATCTCGTAAAAGTCGCCCATCCGATAGAACAGCAGCGCGTCCGGATATTGTGCCTTGATGTCGAGGTATTGCGCCATCATGGGCGTGACTGTGGCCAAGGGAGGTCTCCGCATATCGGGATGGGTTTTGTCGTCGCGACCATACAAACCGCCAGCCTGCGGCGAAAGGTGAAAACGCATACCCGTTGTGGCAACTCCCCGGCTGGGCTATGAAGTTCCAGCCCCCATAGAAAGATCGACAGAACAGATGCCCAAAGCGAAGATAACCGACCAAGAAGCCCTCGCCTTTCACCTGGATCCTACGCCGGGTAAATGGGAGATCAATGCCACCGTACCCATGACGACACAGCGCGATTTGTCGCTGGCCTATTCGCCGGGTGTTGCGGTGCCTTGCGAGGCCATCGCGGCCAATCCCGAGACCGCCTATGACTATACCAACAAGGGCAACCTTGTGGCGGTGATCTCGAACGGTACTGCGGTTTTGGGTCTTGGTAATCTGGGGGCGCTGGCGTCAAAGCCGGTGATGGAGGGGAAATCCGTTCTCTTCAAACGCTTTGCCGATGTGAATTCGATTGATATCGAGTTGGACACCGAAGATCCGGATGAGATTATCAATGCGGTGCGCCTGATGGGGCCGACATTTGGCGGCATCAATCTCGAAGACATCAAAGCACCGGAATGTTTCATCATTGAGCAGAGGCTCAAGGAAGAGATGGATATTCCGGTCTTCCACGATGACCAGCACGGCACGGCTGTGATCTGTGCTGCGGGTTTGATCAACGCGCTGCATATCTCGGGCAAAAAGATCGAAGATGTGCGCATTGTTCTGAACGGCGCCGGGGCCGCTGGCATTGCTTGTATCGAGCTGCTCAAACGTATGGGCGCGCGGCACGAGAACTGCATCATCTGTGATACCAAGGGCGTGATTTATCAGGGTCGCACCGAGGGTATGAACCAGTGGAAATCGGCGCATGCCATTCCCACGGAATTGCGCACCCTTGAACAGGCCATGGATGGCGCCGATGTCTTTCTTGGCGTCTCTGTCAAAGGGGCCGTGACCCAGGAGATGGTCATCAAGATGGCTGATAATCCGGTGATCTTTGCTATGGCAAACCCGGATCCCGAGATCACTCCGGAACTGGCGCATGAGGTCCGCGTTGATGCCATCGTCGCCACAGGTCGTTCAGATTATCCCAATCAGGTCAATAACGTACTGGGCTTTCCCTATTTGTTCCGCGGCGCGCTGGACATCCATGCCCGCGCCATCAATGACGAGATGAAGATCGCCTGTGCCCATGCTCTGGCAGCCCTGGCGCGTGAAGACGTGCCGGATGAGGTGGCGCTGGCCTATGGCAAATCGCTGACTTTTGGCCGCGACTACATCATCCCAACGCCGTTTGACCCGCGCTTGATCCACCGCATTCCGCCGGCAGTTGCGCGCGCCGGCATGGACACTGGTGCGGCCCGTCGTCCTATCATCGATATGGAGGCCTATGAGGTGGGCCTCAAAGGGCGGATGGATCCAACCGCCTCTATCCTACGCGGTCTCAATGCGCGGGCGCGGTCTGCGCAAAGCCGGATGATTTTTGCCGAGGGCGATGATCCACGGGTGCTGCGGGCTGCCGTCAATTATCAGCGTTCCGGCTTTGGCAAGGCGCTGGTTGTCGGGCGCAGCGAAGATGTCAAAGAAAAGCTGGAAGCGGCCGGCCTAGGCGATGCCGTGCGCGAGCTGGAAATAATCAACGCTGCCAACACCTCACATTTTGATGTCTATAAGGACTTTTTGTACAAACGCCTGCAGCGCAAAGGCTTTGATCGCAAGGACGTTCACCGGCTTGTTGGCCGGGACCGTCATGTTTTCTCTGCCCTGATGCTGGCCCATGGCCATGGCGATGGTCTGGTCACTGGCGCGACCCGCAAATCGGCGCATATTCTTGACCAGATCAATCATGTGTTTGATGCGGACCGCATTCATGGCGCGGCCGGCGTGACAGCCTTGCTCCACAAAGGGCGCATCGTGCTGATTGGTGACACATTGGTGCATGAATGGCCGGATGAGAACGATCTTGCTAATATTGCCGAGCGCGCCGCGGGCGTTGCCCGTCATATGGGTCTTGAGCCACGGGTGGCCTTTGTCAGCTTCTCGACCTTTGGCTATCCGGTCTCTGAGCGGGCGGAAAAGATGCATCTGGCGCCGGCTGTGCTGGACAAACGCGGGGTGGATTTTGAATACGAGGGTGAGATGACCGTCGATGTGGCCCTGAATGCCGCCGCACAAGAGGCCTATCCCTTCCAGCGTCTCAGCGGTCCGGCCAATATCCTGATTGTTCCGGCGCGTCACTCGGCCTCAATCTCGGTCAAGCTGATGCAGGAAATGGGCGGCGCTACGGTTGTTGGTCCGATCCTGTCTGGTGTCGACAAGTCGATCCAGATCTGTTCGACCACCTCGACGGCCAATGACGTGCTGAATATGGCGGTTCTGGCTGCCTGCGATATCGGGTAATCACCATGGCGATCTGGAATCTGGGGTCAATCAATGCGGATATGGTTTACACCATGCCGCATCTGCCCGTGGCTGGCGAGACCCTGGCTGCGACGGGGTTGGACCAGTTTCTGGGCGGCAAGGGGGCCAATATGTCGGTCGCCGCCGCCCGCGCCGGATCACGCGTGCATCACATCGGGGCAGTTGGTCCCGAGGGAGGCTGGGCTGTGGCCCGGCTGATGGAATACGGCGTAGATACCCGCCGCATTGCCACCCTGGACCTGCCGACAGGACATGCCATCATCGCGGTGGATCACAGGGGCGAAAACCAGATTATCCTGTTTCCCGGCGCCAACCGGGCCATCACGCGGGATCAGATTGGTCAGGCGCTGTGCGAGGCCAATGCCGGCGATATTCTGGTGCTGCAGAACGAGACCAATATGCAGGCCGAGGCGGCTGAGATGGCGCATGATCTGGGGCTCAGGGTCGCCTATGCCGCGGCTCCGTTTGAGGCGGCAGCGGTGCAGGCGGTTTTGCCCTTTCTGGATTTCTTGTTTCTGAACGAGGTTGAGGCACAGCAGCTCCAACAGGCAACCGGTAAAGCGGCCAAAGAGCTGGGCGTGGCGCATGTCATTGTCACGCTGGGCGCGCGCGGCGCGCGGTATTTCAATGGGGAGACGGGCGACAGCCTTGATATTCCGGCCTTACCGGTCACACCAGTCGATACCACCGGTGCGGGTGATACATTCACCGGCTATGTTTTGTCCGGTTTGGACCGTGGCCTGCCAATGCCGCAGGCTATGGCACAGGCGGCGCGGGCAGGGGCCTTGATGGTCATGCGCCACGGCACCGCTGACGTGATCCCCGACCTTAAAGAGGTGCAAGACGCGCGGTTCTGACATCCACGCGCCTGCAGGATCACGCCCTCTTTCGGTTGTTGATTCAGACGATCAGTGACCCTTGGCAAAGGGCGCAGCCTCCCCCCAAAGCAGCACGACCCGCGCATCGCGGCCGCAGGCCTTGCGGTAGCGCATGTAGGCTGCGGCCTGGCGCTTTGGTCCAAACCGGGTAAACACCAGCCTGCTGCCTTTGTAGTAGTCCTGATGGTAGTCTTCGGCACGGTAGAAGACCTTTGCGTCCAGAACGGGCGTGACGATTTTTTGCCCCAGATCTTTTTGTGCTTTGGTCAAAGCCTGCTCTGCAAGAGCCTTTTCACCAGTGTTAGAGACAAAAATAGCGGTGCGGTAAGTGTCACCCCGATCGCAAAACTGTCCGCCCGCATCGGTGGGGTCAACCGAGCGCAGGAACATATCCAGCAGCTGCGCGCGATCTATTTTTTTTGGGTCAAACGTGATTTCGACAGCCTCGTAATGTCCGGTGTTCCCTTTGCCGACTTCACCATAGGTCGGGTTCTTGATTGTGCCGCCGGTATAGCCAGACACCGCGTCAATCACGCCGGGCACGGATTCAAAATCGCTCTCGACGCACCAGAAACATCCACCCGCCACCGTAAGCGTCTCTGTTGTCTGCGCCTCGGCGCTGTGATTGCGCAGCAGCAGGGCTACGACCATGAAGGTGGTCAGCGCAATGGGCTTGGCAATGGGCTTGAGGGTGTCCAGAATCGTCATGATGGCCTCCGTTTTATTCACCCTGCAGGGACTGAGACGCCGCCTCAATCCCATGACATCGAATGTCACGGGGAGGTGAGCGCAAGTTACCGCTTGGAAATTGGATCCAATCCTTCTAGCGTGCGGCAAAAGGAGCATCCCATGACCGAGAAAATGAGCACCCATCAGGCGACCGAAGATCAGCGCAACGAAGAGATCCTGATCTATCTCAATGGCAAGGTTGTGCCCAAGGCCGAGGCAACAGTGAGCGTCTATGACAGCGGGTTCATGCTGGGCGATGGGGTCTGGGAAGGGTTGCGCCTGTATAACGGTACCTGGGCCTTTATTGATGAACATCTGGATCGTTTGTTCGAGGCAGCAAAGGCGATAGATCTGGATATCGGTCTGGATCGGGCGGGCGTGAAAAATGCCGTGTTAGAGACACAAGCGGCCAATGGCATGACCACGGATGCCCATGCGCGGCTGATGCTGACGCGGGGGGTGAAAACACGTCCCTTTCAGCATCCCTCGCTGTCGCAGCAAGGCCCGACCATGGTGATTATCATGGAGCATTCCAAACCCAATCTGCCGCGCCCCATTCGTCTCGCCACGGTGCCGCATCTGCGGGGCTTGCCAATGACGCAAGACCCAAAGTTGAACTCGCACTCGAAACTGAACTGTATTCTTGCCTGTATCGCCGCCGAAAAGGCCGGTGCGGATGAGGGGCTGATGCTGGACATAAATGGCTTTGTGAACACCACCAATGCCTGCAACTTTTTCATCGTGCGCAAAGGGGCTGTTTGGACCTCGACCGGGGATTATTGCATGAACGGGATCACCCGCCAGAAGGTGATCGACCTGTGTCGCGCCAATGATATCCCGGTGTTTGAGCGCAACTATTCGCTGGTCGACACCTATGGCGCTGATGAAGCCTTTTTGACCGGTACTTTTGGCGCGCAAACACCGGTGGGGGAAATTGACGGACGTCAGATCGGCGCAGGTGGGATGGGCCCCATGACCAAACGCATTCGCGGACTGTACAAAGACCTCATTGAGGCGGAGTGCGCCTGATGCGGATTGCAATGTGGTCCGGGCCGCGGAACCTTTCGACGGCGATGATGTACGGCTTTGGTAATCGCGGTGACTGTGCCGTGGTGGACGAACCCTTTTACGCCGCCTACCTGGCAATGACCGGGTTGGAGCACCCGATGCGAGAGGAGATCCTGGACAGTCAGTTGCAGGATCCAAACGCCGTCGCACAGGCCCTGCTGGGACCTGTTCCGGCAGCCAAGCCCTATTTCTACCAAAAACACATGACTCAGCACATGATAGATGGCGTGCCGCGTGACTGGATGCGTGAGGTCAGCAATGTGTTCCTGATCCGCCACCCGGCGCGCGTTATCGCGTCTTACGCGGCCAAACGCGAAAACCCTGTGCTGGATGATATCGGCTTTCGTCAGCAGGCAGAGCTTTATGATCTGTGCCGCAGTTGGGGGCAGTCGCCGGTGGTGGTGGACAGTCATGACATCCGCGATGAGCCGGCCGCCAAGCTGGAACAGCTGTGCGAGGCGGTTGGCATGCCCCCCTCGCCAAAGATGACCAGCTGGCCAAAAGGCGGCCATGTGAACGATGGCGTCTGGGCTTCGGTCTGGTACGGGGCGGTGTGGAACTCAACCGGTTTTGCCGGGCCCGAAGGGCCGCTGCCAGAGGTGCCGGAGGCGCTGTTGCCGGTGCTGGAGGCCGCCATGCCTTTTTATGAGGCAATGAAGGGGGAAAAGATCTAATTGGTGCAGCTGGGGGCTTTGCCCCCCGCGCCAAAGGCGCTCCCCCCAAGGTATTTTAGGCAAGATGAAGGGTGCTAGCCGATCAGATTGCCCAGTTTCATGGCGGTCGCCATATCGCCTGAGATCTTTAGCTTGCCCATCATCACCCCGGTCATCGGGTTGAGCTTGCCTGTCAGCAATTTTACCAGATTGTCCTGTGACAGTTTGATGGTGCAGTCGGTGTCGCGATCCGTGGTGCTGGCCGCGCCATCGGCCAGGATGATGACGCCATCGTCACCGCAGTCAAATTTCAGCGAGCCATCAAAGCTTTTGCCCTGCAACCCGTCGGAGATGCCCTTGGCAATGTCTTGCAGTGTCATCGTAGCTGTTCCCTTGCGCTTTTGCACCTTGGGGTAGGTCGCCGCGCGACAGCTGGCAAGCCTGACGAGGCGGCAAGCGTGCGATGTGTGCTGAAAAGGCCCTATAACAGAGCCTGATCTGTCCATTTACGTGAGGGCCTGAAGAGTAACGTCGCAGGGCATAGCAGCAAAGAAAGTTGCCAGCACTTCGGCAAAGATATCTGGAGCATCAGGAACAGTGGCAAACAGTGTCATTGATGAGCGCAGTTTTTTGGCATCTGTCGCACCCAGTATAGTGGCTGCCTCTTGTCCCTGATGGGAGAGCATCAGCGCGCTGACCTCAACCAGTCGGGCCCGCAGGATGTCATGGCCAAGATAGGCCGTGGCCTCAGAGAGATCTTCGATGCCATAGAGCTGCGCCATGTGTGACTGGCCCAGTTCTGCAAGTTGCGGAAAGACGAACCACATCCAGTGGCTCGTCTTTTTGCCTGCAGCGAGCTCTGCCAGGACATCCGACCAAACGGTGTCCTGGGCCTCAACAAACATCTCCAGCTCTTCTTCGAAATCGTCCTCGAACTCGCCGTCTATGTCGTCAAACTCGCTCATTTTTTCAACCGACGCTCGCGGGCGGCCAGCAGTTTCAGACGCAGCGCGTTGAGCTGGATAAAGCCCGCAGCATCGGTCTGGTCATAGGCACCGGCATCGTCTTCAAAGGTCACATGGGCCTCGGAGTAGAGCGAGTGATCCGACCAGCGACCAACGCAGGTGGCAGAACCTTTGTAGAGCTTCAGACGCACAAAGCCGGTGACATGGGTCTGGCTGGCGTCGATTGCTGCCTGCAGCATTTCGCGCTCGGGCGAATACCAAAAGCCATTATAGATCAGCTCTGCGTATTGCGGCATCAGTTGGTCTTTCAGGTGCATCGCGCCACGGTCCATGGTGATGCTCTCAATACCACGATGGGCCTCAAGCAGCAGGGTGCCGCCGGGGGTCTCGTAGATGCCGCGCGATTTCATGCCAACAAAGCGACCTTCGACCAGGTCAAGACGGCCACAGCCGTGTTTGCCGCCGTACTCGTTCAGCTTGGTCAGGATGGTCGCAGGCGACATAGCCTCGCCATTGATCGAGACCGCGTCGCCTTTTTCAAAGCCGACTTCGATGTATTCGGGCGTGTCGGGCGCATCTTCTGGGTTCACAGAGCGCTGGTAGACGTAATCAGGCGCCATGATGGCGGGGTCTTCCAGCACTTTGCCCTCGGATGAGGTGTGCAGCAGATTGGCATCGACCGAGAAAGGCGCTTCGCCGCGCTTATCCTTGGCGACGGGGATCTGGTTCGCCTCGGCGAATTCCAGCAGGCGGGTGCGCGAGGTGAGATCCCATTCGCGCCAGGGCGCGATCACCTTGATGTCGGGGTTCAGCGCATAGGCTGCCAGCTCAAAGCGCACCTGATCGTTGCCCTTGCCGGTGGCGCCATGCGCAACCGCATCGGCCCCAACGGCTTCGGCGATCTCAACAAGACGTTTGGAGATCAGCGGACGCGCGATCGAGGTGCCCAGCAGGTAGAGGCCCTCATAGACCGCATTGGCGCGGAACATCGGGAAGACAAAATCGCGCACGAACTCTTCCCGGACGTCTTCGATGTAGATGTTTTCGGGCTTGATGCCGAGCATCTCAGCCTTCTTGCGGGCGGGCTCCAGCTCTTCACCCTGACCGAGGTCGGCGGTGAAGGTGACAACTTCGCAGCCATATTCGGTCTGCAGCCATTTCAGGATGATTGAGGTATCAAGGCCACCGGAATAGGCCAGCACAACTTTCTTGGGCGCGGACATAGAATTTCCTCTCAGTCAGATCGGGTGGGCGATACCGGGTTTCAACCGCGAGGGCAAGGTTTAGCGGGGTTTTCCTTTCAGGTGTACTCGCATAGCTTGCACCCGAGATCGCTGTATCACGTTGGAGAGAAACTGGATGAAATCCTGGTCTATTTTTGCTCATTCCTTTGGAATGGTCTTTCGAAACCTTCGGCAGGCCTTGCAGATCGGAGTTGTCCCCGTCCTGCTGACCTTTGCTGTCGTCTTTGCACTGCTTACTCTTTGGGGCGTTTCTCTGTCCAGTTTTCTGAATGATGAGGAAGCCCTGGACCTTCTGGTACAAACCAACTCAGGGTTTCTGTTTTTGGGCTTCCTTGGGGTCTCGTTGATCATTGCGATCATGATGCTGTGGATCGTTGTTTCCTGGCACCGGTTTGTCCTGCTTGAGGAATACCCACAGGGATGGGTTCCTCCGTTCCGTTTTGATCGTGTTCTGTCCTACTTCGGGCATGGTTGTCTGTTGGGCATTTTGATGATGGTCGCCATGATTCCCGGATTTCTGATTGTGGTGGTTCTGGGATCCGGCGCTCCGGTATTAGGAGGAGCCGTTTTCTTTGTTCTGATCGTCACGATTGCGGTCGGGTTCTACCGTTTGGTTCCAATTTTGCCTGCTGCGGCGATTGGTAAGCCTCTGACATTAAAAGAGTCGTGGGCTGCAACAGCTGGTGAAACCGGAACCTTTCTGGGGCTGTTGTTTATTGGGTTTCTGTTCCAGATGGCGCTCAATATTTTAGCGACTCTCTTTATGCTCATTCCATTTGTGGGGATTGTTTTAGTTTATTTGGTGTTGCTGGTTATGTCCCTGGTCAATGTCAGCATCCTGACCACTTTGTATGGGCACTACATCGAAGAACGTCCGATCTAGCCTGATATTCTTGAATATGCGTTGGTCCTGCCCTCTTGCCTTGGGGCAGGACTTGCGCCACTCAATACCACATGAGCGATCCAAACCCCCTTTTTAAGAAAGCCGCCCGCGCTGCCGAAGAGGCGATGCGCGATGTGTTTCCCGCAACGCCCCTGCAGCGCAATGTGCATCTGTCTGAGCGGTTTGAGGCTGATATCTACCTCAAACGAGAGGATCTGAGCCCGGTACGGTCCTATAAAATCCGGGGTGCCTTTAATGCCATGCGCAAACAGCCCGGACAGGAGCTGTTTGTCTGCGCCTCGGCGGGAAATCACGCGCAGGGTGTGGCCTTTATGTGTAAACATATGGGGGTCAAAGGCGTGATCTTTATGCCGGTGACGACACCGCAGCAAAAGATCCAGAAAACCCGGATCTTTGGTGGCGAGAACATCGAGATCCATCTGACCGGTGACTACTTTGATGACACGCTGGCCGCGGCGCAGGACTGGTGCGCGCGCGAAGGCGGGCATTTCCTGTCGCCTTTTGATGATTGGGATGTGATCGAGGGACAAAGCTCTATTGCGGTCGAGATCGAAGCGCAGCTGGGGAGGGTGCCGGACCATGTCATCCTGCCGGTGGGCGGTGGCGGTATGTCGGCGGGGGTCACCAGCTGGTTCGCGGGTGCGGTGCATTGTCTTTATGTGGAACCCGAAGGCGGCGCCTGCCTGCGCGCTGCCCTAAAGGCGGGCCGACCTGTATCGCTGGACAAGGTTGATACCTTTGTCGACGGTGCGGCTGTTGGTCGGCTGGGCGAGCGCCCTTTTGAGTTGCTGAAACATATTCCGCTGCCGGATGTCATCGCGCTGGCTGAGGATCGTGTTTGCGCCACAATGATCGAAATGCTGAATGTCGAGGGAATCGTTTTGGAACCTGCGGGCGCCCTGGCTGTTGAGGCGCTGGGCGATGTGCGCTCATGGATCCGCGGCAAGACGGTTGTCTGCGTCACATCCGGCGGAAATTTTGATTTTGAGCGCCTTCCAGAGGTTAAAGAACGGGCGCTGAGATATTCGGGCGTAAAAAAATATTTACTGTTACGTCTGCCGCAGCGCCCCGGTGCGCTGAAAGAGTTTCTTGGTATTCTGGGGCCTGAGGACGATATTGCCCGATTCGAATATCTGAAAAAGTCGGCGCGCAATTTTGGCTCTGTTCTGATCGGGATCGAGACCAAGCGGCCTGAGAATTTTTCGGATCTTTTTGCGCGGCTGGATGCAGCCGGGATGTCCTATGCGGACATAACAAATGATGAGACCCTGGCGCAGTTCCTCATCTGACTCTTGCGGCGCAGGATATATCTGGAAGACGTCTGGTGCATCTGCCAATCAAGGCTGCGCAGGATTAGCACAGGCGCAGTGCGTTCTGCCTGGACCGCGCCTCAGGAGGGGAGGGCGTTTAAAATAAGGTATTGATAATAATATTGTTTGATCGACTTTCAGCGTATTTGGGGCATCAGTCAAGGCTGGGGAGTTCTGCCAGAAAGGCTACTTTTGAGCTTTCGAACTGGTCCAGAATTTCCGGCACATTGACGTTTTCTGCCTGGCCTTCGGCTGATTTGCGTTCGCCAACAAGGCAGAGCTTTGAAAAATCATCAAAGCCCAGGTTCATGGCGCTGCCTTTCAGAAAGTGCAGGTCCTGCTCCAGTTGCCCGCAGTCACCAGACCGCAGTTTTACGATTACTTCTTCGACTTCTTCGAGGAAAAGATCTACGACTTCACCAAAATCCTCTGCGCCGATTTCATCTCTCAGCTCTTTTACCCGAGGCCAGTCTATCATTGCAGTGTCCCTATTTTCCGTCACTTAGAGACGTAGTCATAGTTTGAATGTAGTAAATTTATGGTAAAAAACAGGCGACAATACAATTTGTTACGTTCATATCCTTTTAAAGGTCTACCCTGATAGTGTCATTTGAAACGCGAGCATTAAGATTTTTAAAGAGGTGCCGAGGGTGCTGCCAGACAGTTCACTGGACAATGAGGGACAGGCTATGAGCGGGTCGATCAACCGGGTGTTGGTTGTTGACGACAGCCGGTTGCAGCGTCGTATCCTTGTCGCCTCTTTGCAAAAGTGGGGGTTTGACGTTGTTGAGGCGGACAGCGGCGAGACTGCCATGGAGATCTGCCGGCAGGAACCACCAGACCTTATTCTCAGCGACTGGATGATGCCCGGAATGAACGGGTTGGAATTTTGCCACGCCTTTCGTGAGCAATCCAAGGATAATTATGCCTATTTTATTCTTCTGACCTCCAAGAGCGAGAAGAACGAAGTTGCCGAAGGGCTTGATGCCGGCGCCGATGATTTCCTGACAAAGCCTGTGAGCTCGGACGAGCTGCGCGCGCGCATTTCTGCGGGCGAGCGTATCCTGCGGATGCAGCGGGAACTGTCTGAGAAGAACCGCATTGTTTCTGATACTCTGGACGAGTTGCAGAGCGTTTATGATGCCATCGACAAAGATCTCATTCAGGCCCGTAAAATACAGGAATCGCTGGTTCCTGAATTGTCCAAGGACTTTGGATCGTCCACTGTGAGCTTGCTGCTGAAACCCTGTGGCCACATCGGTGGCGATCTGGTCGGGATGTTCAGCCCAGGCGTAAACCGGGTTGGCTTTTATTCGATTGATGTGTCCGGGCATGGCATTACCTCAGCGATGATGACTGCCCGGCTGGGCGGGTATCTGTCTTCCGCTTATTTTGATCAGAATGTCGGGATGGAGCAGCGCTTCAACCGTTTCTATGCACTGCGGCAACCGGAAGAGGTTGCCCGCATGTTGAATGCCCGTTTGATCGCGGATACCGGCATCGAAGAATACTTCACAATGGCCTATTGCATCATTGATCTGCGCAGTGGTGTGTTGAAAATGGTGCAGGCCGGGCATCCGCATCCGTTGCTGCTGCGCCGGGATGGCAGTGTTGAGTTTCTGGGCAAAGGCGGCGTTCCGATCGGTCTGGTGCCTGATATTGGCTATAGCCAGGAAGAGGCGCTTCTCCAAAAAGGTGACCGGCTGTTGCTGTATTCCGATGGCTTCACCGAAGCACGGCTGGAAAATGGCGAGATGCTGGAGCCCGAGGGGCTGTTGAAACTTATTGCCAAGTGCGATTCGCGCCAAAGTGGCAAGGAATTCCTGGATGATCTGTACTGGAATCTCACACAGATCATGTCACAGGAGTATGGCTTGGAAGATGACGTCTCGGCGACCCTGTTCGAATATGAAGGTCCCTGAAGAAAACCCTGCGATACCTGTGTGGATTGCGGTTTTTTAGCCTAGAGCGCGAGGCTCCCGCCAATCGTAAGATTATCAAAGATAATCCACTCTTGTTGGGCCCAGCAGCCCGCTAACGCGGCCTGCTGCAGCGCTCTTTTCCAAAAATATTGAATACTGGGCAGCGCCGTTTTGCGCAGTTCTTGCTCTCTTGCGCTGCAGCACCATGCCCTGGCATGGTGCTACCCCCAACCCTGTTGACTGGCGATAGCCTGTCAAAAAGGGCGGGAGCGGCTTGGTTCAGAATTTGAATTACCTGGTCCTTGTAAATAGCCGCATTGCAAAGCTTCGGTCTCCTGGATTGCCAAGGCGCGTGATCGCAGCCTGATGGTCCAGCCATAGGGCCTGATGCCCCTGTTCGCCGGGTGGTCCTAGCCTGCGCAAGGGGCGCGCTACATATATATGACAGAGTTTTTCTGCCCAGAGGTCGTATTCCGGCATAAAGGTGTAGCGTCGAAATGCACCCAATCGTTTTGGGGAGGCGATTGACCAGCCGGTTTCCTCGAGAACTTCGCGGTACAGCGCGGGCAGAGGGGATTCACCTGGGTCGATGCCGCCACCGGGCAGTTGAATGTCGGGGATAGGCTCCATTTGGCAGGTCAGTAAAAGCTGCCCGTTGCGTGGCAAAAGCGCATAGGCTCCAGGTCGCAGATGATAGGTCTGATCTCGCCGTGGTACGTCACCGAATCGTCTGATCATATTCGCCCTCTTCACTCTATTGTGGAAAACCCTATATAGGCTCGATATGCCAATCACCGGCGCTTAAGGAAACCCCATGACTCTTGGATCAAAAATCGCATGGGACGATACAGTCCTGCCCTTTCAGCTTGATGCTTCAGATATGCGTGGCCGCGTTGTGCGGCTTGATACGGCGCTTGATGGCATCTTGAAGCAGCATAACTACCCCCCCCAGGTCGAAGCCCTTGTGGCCGAGATGGCGCTGCTGACCGCCCTGATCGGGCAGACAATCAAGCTGCGCTGGAAGCTGTCGCTGCAGGTGCAATCCAAAGGCCCGGTGCGGATGATTGCAACCGATTATTATGCGCCACAACGCGAGGGCGATCCGGCCCGAATTCGTGCCTATGCCAGCTATGATGCCGACCGGCTGACCGATGCTGCCCCCTTTGATCAGGTGGGTGAGGGTTATTTTGCTGTGATGATCGACCAGGGTGAAGGCAACACCCCCTATCAGGGCATCACGGCTCTGGATGGTGCCTCGCTTGCGGCCTGTGCGGGGGCCTATTTTGCCCAGTCCGAGCAGCTGCCGACGACCTTTAGCCTGACCTTTGGTAAATCTTCCAGCCCAGGCGTGGCCGAGCACTGGCGGGCCGGCGGCGTGATGTTGCAGCATATGCCCAAGGCCTCGCCCTTTGTCGCGGCTGGCACTGAGGGGACCGGGGCGTCCTTGCGGCCAGCGGATCTGGTTGAAGGCGAAGCCGAAGAAAACTGGAACCGCGTCAATATGCTGTTGAACACTGTTGATGAGCTCGAGCTGATCGGCCCCCTGGTCACACCGACCGACCTGCTGCTGCGCCTGTTCCATGAAGAAGCGCCAAGAGTGTACGATTCACAAGCGGTTCATTTTGGCTGCACCTGTTCCGAAGACCGTGTGCGCCAGAGCCTGTCGATCTATTCCGCCAAGGATATCGCAACAATGACCACAGAGGATGGCCGCGTTACCGCCGATTGTCAGTTCTGCAGCGCGCATTACGATCTGGACCCAAAAACTGTTGGCTTTGAAGCGGAAACCGCATCTGGTGAGTGATCTGCGGCAGAGATTGCAGGCCGCCCTTGCAGGTCAGGGGCCGGATCAGGGACAGGGGTCTTCGGATTTTGATCTCAACCCTGATCTTGCCGTGCCGGGCGGGCGCAAGCTGCGTCCTGCCGGTGTTTTGGTGGCCATTTCCCTGGTTGGCTCTGAACCCCGGGTCATCCTGACAAAGCGCTCCTCGGCGCTGAAACATCACCCCGGCCAGATCGCCCTTCCCGGTGGCAAGGTGGATGAGAGCGACGCCGATGTTACCGAGGCTGCCCTGCGCGAGGCCTGGGAAGAAATTGGTCTGCCAAAAGACCTCCCCGAGGTCGTTGGCTTGCTGCCGAGCCACGAGACCGTGACCAGCTTTCAGGTCACCCCGGTGGTGGCTTTGCTGCACGAAGGATTTGAGCTGCGCCCCGAGGCGGGTGAGGTTGCCGAGGTGTTTTCTGTTCCGTTTGACCATTTGATGGACCCGGCGAACTACATCATCGCGTCACGCAACTGGCGCGGCACCCGGAGGCAGTATTACACTGTGCCCTTTGGTCCCTACTATATTTGGGGTGCAACGGCACGCATGCTGCGCGCGCTTGCCGGAGCCATGGAGCGCTAATGGGGGGTAATGTCATGGACCTTGCGACTCAGGACTGGTTGATTGAGCCGTCCACGCAAAGCGTCTGTGCCGCGCTGGTTGCGCGCGGGGCTGAGGCCTATTTTGTCGGGGGCTGTGTGCGCAATGCCCTGATGGGTGTACCGGTTTCAGATATAGATATTGCCACCAATGCCCGCCCCGATGAGGTGTTGGTACTGGCAAAATCTGCGGGCATTAAAGCGATCCCAACCGGCATTGATCATGGCACCGTGACGCTGGTGAAGGCGCATATTCCACATGAGGTGACCACGTTTCGCAAGGATGTAGCCACCGATGGCCGCCGCGCCGTTGTCGCCTTCTCAACGGATATCGCCGAGGACGCGTCCCGGCGGGATTTCACCATGAACGCGATTTATGCGCGTCCCGATGGCAGTATCGTGGATCCTCTGGGCGGCATGGCGGATCTGGCGGCCCGGCGGGTGCGCTTTATCGGCAGTGCTGAGAATCGCATTTGCGAAGACTATTTGCGGACCTTGCGCTACTTCCGGTTTCACGCCTGGTACGGCGATAAGGACGCCGGATTCGACCCCGATGCGCTGGCAGCGATTGCCGCCAATCTCGAGGGGCTGGCACAGCTGTCGAAAGAACGGGTGACAGCTGAGGTGTTAAAGCTGCTGTCGGCCCCGGATCCCGCCCCAGCGGTTGCCGTGATGCGCCAGACGGGTGTTTTGGGGCAGATCCTTCCCGGTGCAAATGACCGTGCCTTAGCGCCGTTGGTCCATTTGGAGGCTGCGGCGAAACCTGATCCGATCCTGCGTCTTGCCGCGCTGGGTGGCTCAGAACTGAAGGCGTGTTTGCGACTGAGCAAGGCTGCGGCACGCAGACTGCAGGCCCTGCGAGATGCGGCGAGCGGGCCCACCCCTGTGGCAGAGCTTGCCTACCGGTTGGGTTTGGACATGGCCCGTAGTGCTGCCCTGCTGCGTGCCGCCCTGTTGGAACAGCCTGTTTCGCCCGAATTAGAGACTGAACTGCAGCGGGGATCAGGGGCCACTTTTCCGGTCACTGCTGCCGCTCTGATGCCAGATCTTGCGGGGGCGGCGCTGGGCGCTAGCCTGAAACAGCTGGAGCGCGCCTGGATTGAGTCGGGGTTTAACCTGAGCTGCGCGCAGCTTTTGCGCCTGCTGAAATAGCACCAGCCGTCTTGAAACTTGGCTGCTGTGCTGTAATCATAGGGTGACAGGCCGCAGCATCTGTGGCTATTTCTGCTATAGCCAAAACACTCATGCCGAAAGGATTGCGAATGTACTACGGGATCTGGTTTAGCTAAAGCCATATCGCCCGTTTTGACGGGGGCTATGGCTTCGCCCTTTGTCTGCATTTCTGCTTTCCCTATTTGCTCAAATATCTGGAGCACCCTGACATGTTTCGTTTTTTTGAAAACCTCATTGACCCCTATTGCGACTACGCTGAGACGGACACACCGCCGACGCGGCTCTGGCCCTTTCTAAAGGCTTACTCGACGCCCTTTAAGGCCGTTTTTTTCTTGACAGCCTGTATGTCCGTGGTGGTCGCCGCGATTGAAATCGGGCTGATTTACTACATGGGGCGGGTGGTCGATCTGCTGTCTGGTACGCCAGAGCAGGTCTGGCAGGACCACGGTACCGAGTTGATCCTGGTGGCGCTGTTTATCCTTTTGCTGCGGCCCTTGCTGCAACTTGGCGATGTGCTGTTGCTGAACAACGCGATTTTGCCGAACTTTGGCACCCTGATCCGCTGGCGGGCCCATCGCCACGTGCTGCGTCAGTCGGTGTCCTGGTTCGAGAACGATTTTGCCGGCCGGATCGCCAATCGTATCATGCAGACACCGCCCGCAGCCGGCGAGGTGGTGTTTCAGGTGTTTGATGCCATTACCTTTTCGCTGGCCTATCTGATTGGCGCGGCGGTGCTGCTGACAGTGGCGGATCCGCGCTTGATGCTGCCGCTGCTGATCTGGTTTGTGCTCTATGGGTTTCTGGTGCGCTGGACGATTCGCCGTGTTGGCCCTGCCAGTAAGGCCGCCTCGGATGCGCGCTCTACCGTAACGGGGCGGGTTGTTGACAGCTATTCCAACATTCATTCGGTCAAGATGTTTGCCCATGACACGCGTGAGCTCAGCTATGCCAAAGACGCCATCGAGAAGACGCGGACAACCTTTCAGGCTGAGATGCGCATTTTCACCGTGATGGATGCGGTTTTGGTCTCGTTGAACGGGTTGTTGATCGTCGGCGTGGTTGGCTGGGCGCTGCACCTGTGGATGATTGGGTCTGCTTCGGCTGGGGTGGTGGCGGCTGCCACGGCGCTGACGCTGCGACTGAATGCCATGACCGGCTGGATCATGTGGGCGTTGACCTCGTTCTTTCGCCAGCTTGGCGTGGTGGCCGAGGGGATGGAGACCATTGCGCAGCCCATCGACCTTGTTGATGCCGCCAATGCCAAACCGCTACGGCTGACCCAAGGCGAGGTGACGCTGCAAAATCTGTCGCATCACTATGGGCGTGAAACCGGTGGGCTGGAGCGGCTGAACCTCAGCATCAAACCCGGCGAAAAGATTGGTCTTGTTGGGCGGTCGGGCGCGGGGAAATCCACTTTGGTCAAACTCTTGTTGCGGTTTTATGACCCGGACTCTGGTCAGATCCTGATCGACGGTCAGGACATCTCGCAGGTGACGCAGGACAGCCTGCGCAGCAATATCGGCATGGTGCAGCAGGACAGTTCCCTGTTGCATCGCTCCGTGCGCGACAATCTGCTTTATGCCGCACCCGGTGCCAGTGAGGCGCAGGTCATTGACGCTGCAAAACAGGCCCAGGCGCATGAGTTCATTCTGGATCTTGAAGATCCGCAGGGCCGGCGTGGCTATGAGGCCCATGTTGGCGAACGGGGTGTGAAACTGTCTGGCGGTCAGCGCCAGCGAATTACCCTGGCGCGGGTGATCCTGAAAGACGCGCCAATCCTGCTGCTGGACGAGGCCACCTCGGCGCTGGATTCCGAGGTTGAGGCCGCCATTCAGGAAACCCTATATGGCATGATGCAGGGCAAGACGGTGATCGCAATTGCACATCGGTTGTCCACCATCGCACAAATGGATCGCATTTTGGTACTGGATCAGGGCGGCATCGCCGAGCAGGGTCGCCACGAGGAGCTTTTACAGGCAGGTGGTCTATATGCGCAGTTCTGGGCGCGTCAGTCGGGCGGATTTTTGAATATCGAGGCAGCAGAATGAAGATAGGCAATCTGATAGACGCGTTTCAGCCGGCCAAGGGGGCTCCGCCCACCACATTGGCGGCTTTCCTTATGTGGTGCCTGTCGGGGGCCTGGCCGATGTTGGTTTTGGCGGCTGCCTTTTCGGCGATCGCGGGCGCCATGGAGGCAGGCACCGCCTATATTCTGGGGCTGGTGATTGATACGGCGCTGGAGAGTGGACCGGCGCAGTTCTTTACTATGGCAAATGTTCTGGTGATTCTCGGTGCGCTGGGCTTTTTCCTGATCCTGCGCCCGGTGCTGTTTGGTCTCTCTGCGGCCTCCAATGCCATCATCGTGCAGCCCAATGTGAATCCGCTGGTTTTGTCCCGGCTGAACCGCTGGACTCTGGGCCAGTCGGTGCGGTTCTTTGATGACGACTTTGCGGGACGCATTGCGCAAAAACAGATGCAGACCGCCTCGGCTGTGACCTCGGTCGCCACCGAAGTGATCAATGTGGTGGCCTTTGCACTTGCGTCACTGGTGGGGTCCATGGCGCTGTTGGGGGCGATTGATCTGCGTATCACCCTGCTGTTTGTAGTCTGGCTGGTGGGCTATTTTGCCCTGATCAGCTGGTTCTTGCCGCGGGTGCGACAGCGTTCGGGCAAACGGGCGGGCGCGCGGGCCACGGTCTCGGGGCAGGTGGTGGACACCATCACCAATATCAAGACGGTAAAGCTCTTTGCCCATGCGGCCCATGAAGAGCGCAGCGCCCAGGATGCGATGGTTGATTATCGTGAAACCTCGCTGGATTTTGGCTATCTCGCTGCGGGCTTCCGGTTTTGTTTGATGACGCTTGCCGGAGTTCTGCCTGTGCTTTTGATCGGGGCCACTTTGCTGTTGTGGCAGGCGGGCTCTGCCACTGAGGGCGATATCGTCGCGGCTGGGGCCGTGTCGATCCGGATTGCGCAGATGACTGGTTGGGTCAGTTTCACCCTGATGGCGATTTATTCAAACGTGGGTGAGATCGAGAATGGCATGAAGACCCTGACCAGACCGGATAGGGTCGAAGACGAAGCCGAAGCCAAACCCCTGAACGTCCCGGCGGGCGAGATCATCTTTGACTCTGTTGGCTTTGCCTATGGTCGCGACGTGGGGGGCATTCGCAATGTCTCTTTGACGATCAAACCGGGCGAGAAATTGGGCATTGTTGGGGCCTCAGGCGCTGGCAAATCCACCCTCGTTTCGCTGCTGCTCAGGCTCTATGATGGCGAAGAGGGCAAGATCCGGATCGACGGGCAGGATATCTCGCAGGTGACGCAGGATACATTGCGCAGCCAGATCGGCATGGTCACGCAGGAAACCGCCATGTTCAACCGCTCGGCGCGCGACAACATCCTGTACGGTCGGCCCGATGCCAGCGAGGCAGAGCTTATTCAGGCTGCCAAACAGGCCGAGGCGCATGAATTCATTCTTGAGCTCGAAGATGGTCAGGGAAACACCGGCTATGATGCCTTTCTGGGTGAGCGCGGCGTAAAGCTGTCGGGCGGGCAGCGGCAGCGCATTGCCCTGGCGCGTGCCATCCTGAAGGACGCGCCAATCCTGATCATGGATGAGGCCACCTCGGCGTTGGATTCCGAGGTTGAGGCGCTGATTCAAAGCGCGCTTGAACGGGTTATGCAGGGCAAGACCGTGCTGGCCATCGCCCACCGTTTGTCGACGTTGAGCGAAATGGACAGGATTATCGTGATGGAGCAGGGTCAGATCGCCGAGATCGGCAGCCACGTTGAGCTTTTGGCGGCAGGCGGGCTTTATGCGCAGTTCTGGGCCCGTCAATCTGGTGGTTTCATCTGCACCGACGGGGAAGAAACCGCCGCCGCGGAGTGAATTGCCAGGATATTGCGGCCCAATTACAGAAAACCCGTTTTTCAGGCGCGAAAGCCGGGTTTTTACCTTTTTTCATTGGGCCGCAGTCGCTATCTAGCCCAGATGGAAAACGTAGCCAGAACCACAGCAACGATCACCCGGCTTGGCCATCAAGGCGACGGTGTCGCCCTCGGTCCTCTTTTTGCCCCCCGTACCCTGCCAGATGAGCAGGTCAGCGGTGTGCAGGAGGGGTCTCAGTTGACCGATATCCGCATTGAAACCCCGTCAGAGCACCGCATTCAGGCGCCGTGCCGCCACTACAAATCCTGCGGCGGCTGCCAGCTGCAGCATGCCAGCGATGATTTTGTCGCCGACTGGAAGCTGGGCGTTGTCAAAACGGCGCTTGCAGCACAGGGGCTTGAGACGACGTTTCGTCCCATCCATACTTCGCCGGCCCAGTCACGTCGCCGCGCCACATTGGCAGTGCGCCGCACCAAAAAGGGCGCCATGGCTGGATTTCACGGCCGGGCCTCTGGTGTCATCACCCCGATCCCCGATTGTCTGCTGCTTGACCCGGCGCTGATTGCCGCGATTCCGCTGGCCGAGGCGCTGGCAATGGCAGGCGCAAGCCGCAAAACGCCCTTGTCTGTGACGCTGACGACCTCTGAGACAGGTCTCGACGTGCTGGTGCGCGAGGGCAAGCCGCTCGACAGCACTCTGCGGGGGACGCTTGCGGCGCTGGCAGGAGAGCACGGGGTTGCGCGCCTCACCTGGGAAGATGAGCAGGTTGCGATGGAGCAGCCACCGCTGCAGGCCTTTGGCACAGCCCGCGTTTGCACCCCGGCCGGATCCTTTTTGCAGGCCACCCGCGACGGCGAGGCGGCCTTGCTGACCTCGGTGCTGGAAATCACCAAGGGCGCCAAGCGGATCGTCGACTTTTTTGCCGGTTGCGGCACCTTCTCGCTGCCGCTGGCCGCCGGGGCCGAGGTCTATGCGCTGGAAAGCGAGCGTGACATGATCGAGGCCATGCAGGCAGGCTGGCGACAGGGCAAGGGCATGAAAAAGCTCACGGCTGAGGTGCGGGATCTGTTCCGCAATCCGCTGTTGCCCGAAGACCTCAAACCCTTTGGCGCCTTTTATGAGGCGGCGGTGATTGACCCGCCCCGCGCGGGCGCCGAGGCACAGGTGACGCAACTGGCGGCCGCAAGAATGCCGGTGATTGCCTATGTCTCGTGCAACCCTGTGAGTTTTGCCCGCGATGCAAAGATCCTTGTGGCGGCAGGCTATCGCCTCAACTGGGTGCAGGTGGTTGACCAGTTCAGATGGTCAGCCCATACCGAAGTGGTCGCCAGTTTCACACTGGATGGCTGATTGCTGTTACCCCGCACTGGGACCGAATTTGGAAAGACCCTGATGACCGTGACACACCGCCTGAGCAGGCTTTTGGAAAGCTCAAATTTTACCCGTGTTATCATGGCGGTGATCATGGTCAACGCCGTCACACTGGGGCTTGAGACCTCAGAGGTGGTGATGGGGCAGTTTGGCAATCTGATACATCTGATCGACAACATCTGCCTCAGCATTTTTGTCGTCGAGATCCTGATCAAACTCATTGTGCGGCGCTTCAGATTTTTCCTCAGTGGCTGGAGCCTGTTTGATTTTGTCATCGTTGGTGTGGCGCTGATCCCCGGCGCGCAGGGGTTCTCGGTCCTGCGGGCCCTGCGTATCCTCAGGGTGCTGCGGGTCATTTCGGTGGCCCCCAGCCTGCGCCGGGTGGTTGAAGGATTTGTCACAGCGCTGCCGGGCATGGGCTCGGTGTTTTTGCTGATGGCGATCATTTTCTACATTGGCTCGGTGATGGCGACCAAATTGTTTGGCACCAGCTTCCCAGAGTGGTTTGGCACGCTTGGGCGGTCGGGGTATTCTCTGTTCCAGATCATGACGCTGGAAAGCTGGTCGATGGGTATCGTGCGCCCGGTGATGGAGGTCTACCCCTATGCCTGGGCCTTCTTTGTGCCCTTCATTATGGTCACCACCTTTGCGGTGGTGAACCTGCTGGTGGGTCTGATCGTCAACTCGATGCAGGACGCCCATTCCGCCGAAGAGGGTGAGCGCACCGACGCCTATCGCGACGAGGTTCTGGAACGGCTTAAAGGCATCGAGGCGCGCCTCACTGTGGCAGAGCTGCCAAAGCAGGCCCCCTCTGTGCAGCCAGACAGCAAGTTGTGATTTTGATTTTCCCGTGATTCGGGGTATGGCGCTGAAAAGGCGAGCAGGCCAGACAGGAACGAGACATGGACAGACGAGCATTTGGATTGAGCGCAGTTGCCAGCCTGGCAGTTTCAGGCTGCGGCTCATCAAACTATGCAAGCCGATTCAAGACTTATAACGGCCCAGAAGTGACCAGCGTTGTGGTCAACAAAGGCGCGCGTAAGGTTTATCTTCTGAACGGTGAAGATGTCCTGCGGGAATTCAAGATGGATCTCGGCTTTGCCCCCCAGGGCCCAAAGCAGGTCGAAGGGGACGGAAAAACTCCCGAAGGGCTGTACCGGATCGACCGCCGCAATCCCAATAGCGCCTTTCATCTGTCGATTGGGATTTCCTATCCCAGTGTCGCAGACCGGGCTCGTGCAAAAAAGCTAGGGAAGCGCCCTGGCGGCGAGATTTTCATCCACGGTGAGCCCAACAATGCAAAAGCCCGCAAGCGCGCTGCACGGGTGTCCGATTGGACCGCAGGCTGTATCGCGGTGAGAAATGAAGAGATCGAGGAGATCTACGCCATGGTGACGGATGGCACGCCAATTGCGCTGAGGTCCTGATCTGAGCCCGCTTCAGTTCCGCTGACAGCGCAGAATATCATCGCAGTGTAAGCCAGATAAACAAAAGGGGCCGTTGCGGCCCCTCTTTTTATGGATCTCTATGGGTCCTTTTGTGTTGGCCTAGTTGGCCATCACCAGTGTCCACCAGATCTTGCCGTTGGACTCCTGCAAGCCGGAAAAGCCCATATTGGTTGCTTTTGGATCCAGAATAACGGCACGCGTGCTGGGATCCTCCATCCAGGCTGTCAGGGTCTGCAGCTCGTTCTCAAAGGTCTCTGAGATGTTTTCGCCCAGAACGGTCCCAGGGTAGCCGGTACGCGCGACGCGGTCCAAAGGCGATGAGCCGTCAGAGCCAAAATGCCAGGGTCGGTTTTGCACCGACATATCGCGGGAATGGGTGGCGGCTGCCGCATTCAGTTGTGCGTTCAGCTGTAGCTGCGGCTTCGAGGATGCCTGACGCAAAGCATTGACGGAATCTAGCATGCGCAACTGCACTTTTCCCTCATTGCGGATGCGGTAGACCTTGCTGTTGCCTTCGCCAGAGTAAGAGGTCGGCGTACAGGCAGCTGCCAGGGTCAGGGCTGCGGCCACTAGGGTCAGAAAAACGCGCTTCATCTTGCCTCTCGCTCTATCATTGGTTTCAGCACTTATCCTTCCTGTGGCATCTGCGCAAACAGGACAGCAGCAATTTGCCAAGAAATTTCATGGTTTGATTTGCGACTGAGGCTTTCTGGCCATATCATGTCGGCCAGCCCGTATAGAAATGCGCAGGATATATTTCAAATGACCCGTACCCCCTTTAAAGGCAGCACGCGCCGGCACTTCCTTGCCGGATCGGCCGCCATAATTGCCACGCCTGCTTTGTCACAACTGGCGCCAAATTCCGATGAAGAACAAGCCTTTGACCCTCTGCGCCCACCACCCGAACCGGAGGCTCCTGTCCAGCGCAATATCTCGGCTTTTCGGGCAAAGCGGTGGCAGCCTTACTTCGATCATCTGAAAAAAGGAGCGATTCTCGTCGATATCGACAGCCGCGCTTTGCACTACTGGTCTGAAGATGGGAATAACTACAGACTTTTCCCCTCATCGGTGCCTTTGTCTGATGATCTGACCCGCAGGGGACGTACGTCAATTACCCGTAAAGTCGATGGTCCTGGCTGGGCGCCAACGCCAAATATGCTCAAGCGCAATCCCGAATGGCCGTCCTATATTCCTCCGGGTCCAGATAACCCATTGGGAACACACGCTTTATATCTAAGCTGGAAGTATTATCGCATCCACGGAACACACGATACGCGCAAGATTGGCCGCAAATCATCCAATGGCTGCATTGGTCTCTATAACGAGCACATTTCGGAACTCTTTGCTATGGCCACGGTGGGCACTCAAGTGTTGCTAATTTGACGACAAAGCCATTTGGGAAAGGTGGGAAACATCAACAAGCAATTGCAATTCCCCGCTTTTACTGGTTAGAAAAAATCACGAGGTAAGTCTTGGGTGCGTAGATCATTTTAGGGTCTGCGCGAATTCTGGAGGTTAACATGAACAAACTTGTACTCGCAGCCGCTCTGACCGCCGCTGCATCCACCGCTACTGCTGGCAACCTGGCAGAGCCTATCGTTGAGCCCGTAGTAATCGAAGAAGCTGCTACAAGCTCTTCCAGCGGCATCCTGCTGCCCCTGCTGCTGCTGGTTCTGGTCGGCGCGGCTGTTGCAAGCAGCTAATTGCTCTGCATAAGATTTTAAAAAGGCGGTGGTTTTCCACCGCCTTTTTTATTGTCTGAACCATACGTCACCAGTGAGAGCCTTTCAGGCAGAAGGCAGGCCCGGATCTGAGTCCGAGCCTGGCGCAGTGTTTTATAATGCGCAATCAGCGCCCAGAGCGCCCAGCCACCTCTGACAGGATCCCATCCAGGGTGGAGAGAATCATCTCAACCCCTTCGGCGTCGATGGTCAGCGGTGGGCGGATCTTCAGGATATTGTCCCTGGGGCCTTCGCTGCCGATCAGGATGCGGTGATCACGCATCCGGTTCTTCACGTAGGAACACAGCCCTGTGGCCTCTGTGCCATCCGCCTCGATCAGCTCCAGCCCCAGAAACAACCCCATGCCGCGGATGTCGCCGACACAGGGGTGCTTGCGCTCCAGTGCCTTGAGCCCGGCAATCAGCTCGGCGCCCATCAGGCGGGCATTCTGCTGAAGGCCCTCGTCATCGACAATATCCAGCACCTCTTTGCCAATGCGGCAGGACAGGGTTGAGCCGCCAAAGGTAGAAAAGAACTCTGGCCCCTGTGCAAAGCTGTCGGCGATGGCACGGGTGGTGACCAGCACACCGATGGGATGGCCGTTACCAATGGGTTTGCCCAGGACCACAATGTCCGGGCTGGCCTCTTGGTGCTCAAAGCCAAAGTAATAGTCGCCCAGCCGCCCCAATCCGGTTTGCACCTCATCCGCGATACAGATGCCGCCTGCGGCCCGGATCTTTTGATAGACCGCCGCCAGATAGCCTTTGGGCGGGATGATCTGGCCTCCAACCGAGGGGAAGGTCTCGGCGATAAAACCGGCAAGGCCGTGCCCCCGCGCCTGCAGCGCTGCGATGGCCGGGTCTACCAGATCGGCATATTTCTGTGCCCGGCCTGGATCGTTCCGTTTGAAGGACCCGCGATAGTCGTCGGCCACCGCAACCAGCTCAACCCAGTCGGATTTGCCAATGCCGCCCCTGGCGTTGAACTTATAGGCAGAGACATCAATCGCCCCGGTGGTGTTGCCGTGGTAGCCGTGGTTCGGTGTCACCATGCCTTTGGCGCCCGTATGCGCCCGTGCCAGACGCAGGGCCAGCTCATTGGCCTCGCTGCCGGAATTCACGAAAAAGCAGACCTGCAGGTGGTCGGGCATCTTTGACAGGATTTTGTCGGCAAAGGCTGTTTGCGCCGGGTGCAGATAGCGGGTGTTCGAGTTCATCCGCTTCAGCTGATCCGCCGCTACAGCCTGGATGCGGGGATGGGCATGACCCACGTGTGGCACGTTGTTATAGGCATCCAGATAGGGCCGCCCCCATTCGTCAAACAGATGGTGCTTCCAGCCGCGCAGCGGCATCACCGGATCCGCATATGTCAGGCTGAGGTTGTCGCCAAAATGATCGCGGCGGCCCTGACGGATCTTGTCCTTGTTGGTGGGTTCATAGCGACATTTGTCGTCCGCCAGATTGAGCAGTGCTGCCGGATTGGGGCAGAGGGCGCGCCACAGATACATCTCGTCAGGGTCGCCAACGCCGGGCCAGTCGGCCTCAATGCCTTCGGTGGTGAGTGCGAGCTGGAAATGCACATGCGGCGCCCAGCCGCCATTCATGCTGGCATCTCCCAACTGGCAGAATTCAGCACCTTTCTCGATCCGGTCACCGGGCTGCAGCCGGTCACAGCATTCAGGGTTGAGGTGGCCGTAAAGCGTATAAAAGACATCACCCGCAGGGGTTTCATGGCGCAGGATGATCACCCCGCCATAATCCAGATGCCCGGTGCGATTCTCGACGACAAAGACCTCGCCCGCCAGCGGTGCAAACATCGGCGTGGCGGCCGGCGCAAAGGCATCTACCGCCAGATGCACCGTGCGCCGGTCGCTGGCCTTGTAGGGGCCTTTGCGAAAGGCGGGCTCGGCGTAGATCAGGCGCGGCTCATGGTAGTAGCCCAGCCAGATGCGCCCCGCGTCCTCAAATTCTTCCCCGACGCGGGCAGCCTCGGCAAGGGGCATATCAAACGGGTTCTGCGGCCATGTTGAATTTTCAACTGAAAGCGACCCCATAGGAGCGTCCGCCAGATCCTCGCCCATCAGTGGGGCGAAATTGCCGCGCTGGGCGTCCAGCCAGGCCATGACACGATCCGCGCCCTCTACAACGGGCATATCGCAGGCGGCCCGCAACCTGGCCCTGAGCAAACCCGGGTGGATCTGCGTGCCTTCCAGAAAGCGCCAGGCGGGGGCCTGCGAGATGGTCACATAGGGATCATCTGGGGTCTCAATGGCCATCAGGGTAGAGTTCACCACGCTGACCGCCAGTCGCGTGCGCAACAATGGCCAGACCAGATCCACCTCTTGTGGCGTCAGCGCATAGGCGCTGTGATATCCGGCGACCAGCGCTGCCAGCGCGCCCTCGGGGTCCGCGTGATCCAGCACCACATAGGCGGCGGCAATCGCGAGGTCGAAAATGCGCGGCGCTGCACACATATCGCCCAGATCAATCAGGCCAGAGACATGCCGCGGCTCTGTCAGGGAGCCCGCGACCATGATGTTATAGTCATTGGCATCGTTGTGGATGGCCTGCTTTGGCAGTTGCTGTAAAACAGGCACTAATGTTGCAAAATCCGTGGTGATATCGCGAATGATTTGCTGTCGTCGGGGATCTGCAATGCTGTTGATCTCATCGCCAACCCATGCCGCGCGCATCAGATCCCATTTGAAATCGCGCTCGAGACTGGGATGGAGAAAGTCGGCCAGCGCCTGACCTGCGCCACCAAGAGTCGCGCCGACCTCATGGATCAGGGCCAGAGATTTAGGGGCGCAGGTGGCATAGCACTGGCCCGGCAGGCATTCGAGAACCCAGGTCAGGCGTGTGTCGCCGTTTTCATCCACCACCGCCAGCATGTCAGCGCCGTCTAAGGCTGCGATGACGCGCGGGCAAGGCAGGTCAGGCGCGCGGCTGGCGATATGTTGAAAGGCCTGCAGCTGCATCTCGACCAGCCAGTCGGCGCAGCCGGGGCGCATGGCCTTTAGGATGTAGCCACGGCCATCGCTGGCCTGCGCCTTAAAGTTCAGATCATATTCGCCGTCCAGCTGGCTGAGTTCAGCCGTGATGCCCCAATGGGATTTGAAGGCACCGGCCCAATGCGCAAGGCTCATGTTTTGTCTCCCCGTCTGCCGCAACAGCGGCACCCCTATATTTTGGATCCTATTTGGACCGGGGAGAGCAGATTAGTCCAGCCAGCCTTTGAGGTTATTCTCAACCACGCCGGAAAGGGCCTTAATGTGGTCGTCATCATCGTTGAGGCAGGGAATATACAGGAAGTCTTCACCCCCGGCCTCTTCAAAGGCCTCTTTGATCTCTTCGTTGATTTCTTCCAGGGTCTCGATGCAGTCGGCCGAAAAGGCCGGCGCCATCACGGCGATGCTCTTTTTTCCCTGTTCGGCAAGCGCGGCGACATGTTTGACTGTGTAGGGTTGCAGCCATTCTTCGGGGCCAAAGACCGACTGAAAGGTGGTGGTGATCTGTGTCTCATCCCAGCCCAGACGTTCACGCAGCAGCCGCGTGGTTTTCTGGCACTGGCAGTGGTAGGGATCCCCCTGCATCAGGTAGCGTTTTGGCATGCCATGATAGGACACAACCAGAATGTCGGGCTTCTTGTCCACCTTGCCGTAGGCCTCCTCGACCGAGCGCGCGAGTGCGTCGATATAGGCGGGCTCATCAAAATAGGGCGCGATGGTGCGGGCGGCGGGCTGCCAGGTTTCTTTCATCAGGGCGCGAAAGAACTCATCATTGGCGGTGCCGGATGTGGCGCCGGCATAGTGGGGATAAAGCGGCACAAACAGGATTTTCTGGCAGCCAGCCTCAACCATGGCGCGCACCTTGGACTGGGTCGACGGGTTGCCATAGCGCATGCAGAAATCAACTATGACCTGGTCGCCATAGCGTTGGGCCATAGCCTCGGCCATCTTTTTGGTCTGTTGTTTGGTGATGGTCATCAGGGGGCTTTCGCCCTTGTCGTGATTCCAGATCGATTTATAGGCCGCACCCGATGAAAAGGGCCGTTTGGTCAGGATGATCAGTTGCAACAAAGGCTGCCATTTCCAAGCGGGGTAGTCGATCACCCGCTTGTCCGACAGGAACTCACCCAGATAGCGGCGCATTGGCCAATAGCTATAATCATCCGGGGTGCCGAGGTTGGCCAGAAGGATACCGACCTTTTCGCCCTTGATCTTTGGGTGGTCAGCTGGCGCGTGGGCGGGGCAGGTGGCGGGGGCGGAAGAATCCAACATAGGGGCGGTGGTCCTGTATCTGCGGCAAAGCTTTGCTTTTGGAAACCATGGCGAAAGTCACAATCCGCCACCAGTTATAATACTACGGGGTCAAAGGCCAATTGGATCATATTGGCGCAGTGATTTGTTTTTCTTATCGGCAGGCCTTGGTCGGCGGCTGAGGGGTCTAGTCGGGCAGCTTGGTTTCCGGCACCTTCAGGGCCTCTGACAGGCGCATCTTAGCAGAGCCGGGACGCAGCGGCTGCTGCTGGCTGTCTGACGGCGACCAGCCGGTGAGGCAGACCAGCTCAAAGGTTGCGGGCAGTTTGCCGTTTGGAAGGCCAAAGTGTTCTTGGTAGATGGCTTCGGTCTGGGCAAACAGCGCCCGGGGGCTGAGGTGTTTCAGGCGCTGGCTAAGGGCATTGCCCTCGCCCATGGCGCGCAGATCCCGCATCAGATGCAGGCTGTCGCGGTATTGCGCGGTGAGCGGCACAACATCCGCCACCGGTAGGGCAAAGCCCGCCCGTTGCAGCAGCCCGCCCAGATCCCGTACCTCTCCCATCGGTAAGACGCGCGGCGACAGCCCGCCCGAGACAAGCGCCTCGGCCTCGGCGAGGGCGGCGCGCAGCTCGTGCAGGGTGCGCCCGCCGAGTGTAATGGCCAGCAGCAATCCGTCCTCGGTCAAAGCGCGGCGACACTGAATGAGCTGTCCAACCGGATCATTGGCCCAATGCAGCCCCATGGCATGCACAACCAGATCATGGGCCCCGGGTGTGAGATCCAGAATGTCATCATCGCCGACAATTTTGGGGTCTTGCAGCGAATTTCGCCAAACTTCAGCAAAAGGAGTCACAATCGCTGGACTCGTAAAGGTTCTGTTAACCATGCTTAAGCGATCTTCAACTTCGTCCCTTGCCAGGTCGTGAAGGAACAAGGCCGCGCGCTGGTGGCGGGCGCGATGGTTTCTCAGTGCCTGAGGATCAAACAGCTCTGGCTGTGATTTGGGTGCTTGCGTCATAGGAGCTATTTAGATGTTGCGCGCGTCGTTTCAAACTGCTGTTTCACTTGTTTATCCGCCCAAATGTCTGGGCTGTGACGAATTGGTTGAGCAGGACTTTGGTTTATGCGGATCTTGCTGGGGGGACGCGCATTTTATCAGCGGCACGGTCTGCGAAGGATGTGGCCTGCCTCTGCCCGGGGATACGGATGGGTTTCGCCTGGACTGCGATGAATGCATGTCGACACCGCGCCCCTGGAGCCAGGGACGGGCCGCGCTGCTTTACAAAGACAAGGCGCGCAAACTGGTGATGGCGCTGAAACATGGCGATCGGGCGGATCTGGCGGCTCCGGCAGCAGGTTGGATGCAGCGGGCGTCGGGGCCGTTGTTGCGGGACAATCCGCTGATCTGCCCGGTGCCTCTGCACTGGTCGCGCCTGATAAAGCGGCGTTACAACCAGTCCGCCTTGATTGCCGAAAACCTGTCGCGGCTTGCCCGGCTGGACTACTGGCCGGATATGTTGAAGCGGGTAAAGGCCACGCCAAGCCTGGAGGGCAAAACCCGGGCGCAGCGCTTTGCGGCCCTGCAGCGCGCAATTGTCGCCCATCCGCGTCACCGGGCCCTGATGCAGGGGCGGGTGGTTTTGCTGGTGGATGATGTGATGACCTCTGGTGCGACCCTGACTGCCTGCGCCGATGTCTGCCGCGAAGCGGGGGCTGCGGAAGTGCGGGTCGCGGTTCTGGCGCGGGTCACACGGGAGTGAGCGTGCGTGGCCGCCTCTGGCAATGATTGCAATGCCGCCCCATATGTCGCAGAACCAACCCATACAGACACATGGAGACCAGTATGAAAACGGTCGAACTCTATACATCGCCGCTCTGCGGTTTTTGCCACGCTGCCAAACGCCTGCTGAACCAAAAAGGCGTGGAGTTTTCAGAGGTCAACGTGCTGACCAACCCGGGGCGCAAGCAGGAAATGATCCAGCGCGCCAATGGCGGCTATACCGTGCCGCAGATTTTTATCGGCGAGACCCATGTCGGGGGCTGTGATGAGCTGTATGCTCTGGAACAGGCCGGCAAGCTGGACGCCTTGCTTGCGGCCTGAAACCGCGAGGCTTGAGAGAGCATTGCATACCACAAGGAAAATCTGATGCGCGCCGCTTTGTTGCAGATCACCTCAAGTGATTCCCCAAGCGAGAATCTGGAGCTGCTGCAGCGCCTGATTCCTGAGGCCGCTGCCAATGGTGCGGGCTTTGTGCTGACACCGGAGGTGACAAACTGTGTCTCTCTGAGCCGGGCGCATCAGCAAGAGGTCTTGTGGCGCGAGGCAGAGGACCCCAACCTGGCAGCCCTGTGTCAAACGGCTGCGCAGCTGGGGATCTGGCTGTCGATTGGCTCCTTTGGCGTCAAGACCGATGATTCCGATGGCCGTTTTGCCAATCGGCAGTTCCTGATATCGCCGCAGGGCGATGTCATAGAGCGCTATGACAAGATCCACATGTTTGATGTGGAGGTGACGCCGGAAGAGACCTTTCGCGAATCCGATGGCTACCGTCCGGGAGACCGGGCTGTTGTTGCCAAGACGCCCTTTGCCACCCTGGGGCTGACCATCTGTTATGATCTGAGGTTTCCGCATCTGCACCGTGCCCTGGCCAAGGCCGGGGCGGAAATCCTGATCGCGCCTGCGGCGTTTTCACCGGTGACGGGTGCGGCACATTGGCATGCTTTGTTGCAGGCGCGCGCCATTGAAACCGGCTGTTATGTGCTGGCTGCCGCGCAGACGGGAACGCATAAAGCAAGCCGTGGCGCGCAACGTAAAACCTATGGTCACACGCTGGTGGTTGCCCCCTGGGGGGAGATTTTGGCGGATGCCGGTGCGGCGCCGGGCATTACTTACGTTGATCTTGACATGGAAAAAGTGGCAGAAGCACGCAGGCGCGTTCCTGCGCTGACCCATGATCGAAAGTTTGACGGACCCTGATGGAAGAATCCCATTCTTTGGCGGTATCGCTGTTCAGCGAGATCCTTATGGCGGATCAGCTGGCACGGGCGCGTTTGGGCAAGGCCTTGCCCAAGGGGATGGAGTTGTCGCATTTTTCGGTTCTCAATCACCTGACCCGCACCGGGGTTGAACGCTCTCCGGCGCAATTGGCCAAGGCTTTTCATGTGACGCGCGGGGCGATGACCAATACATTGAGCAAGCTCGAAGTGGCGGGCTATGTGCATATTCGGCCCGACTGGGATGACGCGCGCCGCAAGATGGTGGCGATCAGCCCGGCAGGACGTAAGGCCCGCGACGCTGCGCTGGCCAGCATTGTCCCACTGATCTCAGAGGTGGTGAGCGACCTTGGCGGCGACCGGGTGCGCGCGACGTTGCCCATCCTGCGTGAGCTGAGGGTCAAGCTGGAAACCACTGCCTGAACAGGGCTCGCTGGTTTTTGGACCAGACATTTTGGGCCAGAATCTTTTGGTCGGAATCGTTTTGGACGGAATCGTCTTGGACAGAAAAAGCGACAAATCAAAAAAGGGCACCATCGCTGGCACCCTTTTTCTTTTCCCTTTTATCCCTCAGTAAACGCAACAGATGGTGGTGCCGAAAAAACAACAACCGGCGAGGGATGGTAGGGGAACTTGACCTTTGGCATTCTTGCCAAGTGTGAGTGGTGTTTCGGTCAGTTGTTCGGCCAGTGTTTGGAGCAATGACCGGATCTGAAAAACTATTTTCTACACTCAACATATCAAGACAGACCATCAGACCCAAGGCCGCAAAAGAATGGCGTCCTACTCAAAAGGATAGGAAACTATTGCGGCCTGGGCGCCTGGATGACTGGGCGACTGGGCGACTGGAAGTTCGGGCCTGAAGACAGGCGCAGAGTTACGCAGGCTTTGTGCTCGCGGTGACATAGTTGACCGACAGATCCCGGTCCGAGATCGACCATTTCCAGCTCAGGGGATTAAACACAAACCCCTTGCGATCCACCGGCGTCAGCCCCGCTTTCTGCAGCAGCTCAAACAACTCGTCCGGCGTGATGAATTTGTGCCAGTCATGGGTGCCCCGCGGCAGCCAGCGCATCACCACCTCGGCGCCAAAGATCGCCATGGCATAGCTTTTGGGATTGCGGTTGATGGTCGAGCAGATTTCCAGCCCGCCGGGTTTCAAAAGCTGCCGGGTGGCCGTGAGATAGCTGAGCGGATCCGCCACATGCTCGACCACTTCCATGTTGAGTATCACGTCGAACTGCTCACCTGCGGCGGCCATATCCTCGGCGGTGGTGTGGCGATAATCAATCGTTAAACCCGTCTGCTCTGCATGCAGCCGCGCCACGGGCAGGTTGCCCGCCGCCGCATCCGCCCCGATCACTGTCGCGCCGAGCCGGGACATGGGCTCACACAAAAGCCCGCCACCGCAGCCAATATCCAGCAGTCGCAGCCCTTTGAAAGGCTCGGGCTGGGTCAGGTCGCGGTCAAACTCAGCCGCGATCTGGCCGGTGATATAGTCCAGACGGCAGGGATTCAGCATGTGCAGAGGCTTGAACTTACCGTTGGGATCCCACCACTCGGCTGCCATAGCTTCGAATTTTGCGATTTCAGCCGGATCGACTGTGGATTGAGGCGCTTGCATTCCTGTCTCCGTATGTTCTTTTGTACTCAATGGTTTCATCTAGGTCAGTAATGGACAAATTCTCGGATCAAAAGCGCGCAGTGCATTATCTTTATCCCCCGCTTGATACTTTTGATCAACGGATGCTCGAAGTGGGGCAAGGCCACAAAGTATACGTTGAACAATCAGGAAACCCGCGCGGCATCCCGGTGGTGGTCTGTCATGGCGGCCCTGGCGGCGGCAGCAGCCCGGCGATGCGGCGGTATTTTGACCCCAAAATCTATCGGGTGATTCTGTTTGACCAGCGTGGCTGTGGGCGCTCGCAGCCGCATGCCTCCTGCAAAGACAACACCACCTGGCATTTGATTGCCGATATGGAAGAGATCCGCAGGCAGCTGGAGATCGACCGCTGGCTGGTTTTTGGCGGCAGCTGGGGGGCGACACTGGCGCTGATCTATGCCCAGACCCACCCAGAGCGGGTGATGCAGCTCATTTTGCGCGGTGTCTTCCTGATGACCCAGGCCGAGCTGGACTGGTTTTACGGCGGCGGGGCAGGACGGTTTTGGCCTGAACCCTGGGCAAAATTTGTCGCACCGATTCCCGATGCTGAGCGCGGCGATATAATCACGGCCTACAACAAACGTCTGTTTTCGGGTGATCCGGGGGAAGAGATCCGTCTGGGTCGCAGCTGGTCTGCCTGGGAGAATGCACTGGCTTCGATCCATTCCAATGGCACCTCGGTCGAAAGCCCCGGAGACTATGCCCGTGCCTTTGCCCGACTGGAGAATCACTATTTCATCAACCGTGGATTTCTGGATTTTGATGGGCAGATCCTGGCCAATATGGGTCGTATCTCACATATCCCCGGCACCATTGTGCAGGGGCGCTATGATATGATCTGCCCGCCGGTCTCGGCCTGGAAGCTAAGCGAGCTGTGGCCAAATGCGGAATTGATCATGGTGCGCAATGCAGGGCATGCTCTGTCAGAGCCGGGAATCAGCGCAGAGCTGGTGCTGGCCATGGACCGCATTGCCGAGGAACTGCTGCCTTGACCCGTATCGACCGTCGCGCCCTGTTTACCTCTGGTGCCGCTGCTGCCCTGCTGGCGGCGACCGGCACCTCTCTGGCCGCCTCGCCGCGGGCTGGAGGGGCTTTGCGTCTGGCCTTGCCGCGTGAAAATGGGCTGTTGGATCAGGTGGCGCGCGGAGCGATGCTTGATTGTCTGACCGAGATCGCGCCGGATGGCTTGCTGCGCGCAGAGCTGGCGACGGCCTGGCACAGCCAGGATAATGCACGGATCTGGCATTTTGATCTGCGCCGCGATGTGGTGTTTCACGATGGCAGTCCGTTGCTGGCAACAGATGTGGTTGCCGCGCTGCAAGATCTGGAAATTCCGGGTGTTGGCCCAGTCGTGGTTACAGCCCTTGCTGCGCATCAGGTGGCGTTTCACCTGACGCAGCCCAATCCGCATTTGCCGTATCTTTTGGCCGGGTCTGACTATGTCATTGCGCCGCAGGGACAGACTGGCCTGCCGCTGGCGCAGCTGGTGGGAACCGGCTGCTATAAGGTCGAGCGCGCCCAGGAGGGGCGGCACTTTCGCGCGACCAGGGTATCTGGTCACTATAAGGAGGGGCAGGCAGGCTGGGTCGACAGTCTGGAGGTTATTGTCATTCCAGATGCCGCTGTCCGTGCCGAGGCCCTGCGTGATGGCTTTGTGGATGTGGCGGCGCTGCCGCAGCCAAAAGAGCTGCTGAAACGCGGCGGATTTCTCTATCACCCGTCTGCCGAGGATATGGCGCTGGCCTTTCGTGCCGATGTTGGCATGCCCCGGATCGTCAGTCAGCAGTCGGCGCTGGATGATGGCCGCATTGCCGAGCGCTGGTGGCGCCTCTGAAATAGGTCATTTTGGGCGCTCTCTCCAGGCCTCTGTGAGGAGGGAATTGTGGCTTTGGCCGTTGCGGGTTGAGCGTTCGCAACACAAGGCTTGCAGATTCGCAATCATGGGCGTATATGGCTGATCAACAGCGGCGTGTTGAGCTCTGGTTCAAGACACCACCGGATTAGTTCAACGGGCCGCGCGCCCGTTTTTTTGTGCCCTAACAGGCACCGTATCCAACGCCCAACCCGATTGTGGCCAACCCGATTGTGGGAAGCTTAATGACCAACGACCTGATTGCCAAAGCCGCGATAGACCGCCGCCTGGCCGAGATTCTGATCCCCGTGATCGAGGACCTTGGCTATGAGCTGGTGCGCATTCGTCTGATGTCCGGCAAAACCACCACGCTGCAGATCATGGCTGACAAGCCAGATGGCGGTATCGAAGTGGATGACTGTGCTATTGTCTCCAGTGCGGTGAGCGCCACGCTGGATGTTGAGGATCCGATCCTCGATACCTACACGCTGGAAGTTTCCAGCCCTGGTATCGACCGGCCCCTGACCCGGCTGAAGGACTTTGACATGTTCGAGGGCTACGAGGCCAAGCTGGAAACAGATGAGCTGGTTGGTGGACGCCGTCGCTTTAAGGGCGAGCTGGCCGGCACCGAAGAAGACGAGGTTCTGATCAATATCGAAGATCAGGGCCAAACCGTTACCATTGGTCTGAAATTTGACTGGCTGTCTGATGCCAAGCTGGTTTTGACCGATGATCTGATCACGGAAATGCTGCGCCAGCGTAAAGCTGCAGGCACCTTGAACGAAGACGCATTCGACGAGATCGAGGCCGAAGGGCCCGAAGGGGAGAACAAGTAATGGCTATCACCTCTGCAAACCAGCTAGAGCTGTTGCAAACTGCCGAAGCAGTGGCGCGCGAAAAGATGATCGACCCCGGTTTGGTTGTTGACGCGATGGAAGAAAGCCTCGCGCGGGCGGCCAAGAGCCGTTACGGCAGCGAGATGGACATCCGCGTGGCGATTGACCGCAAGACCGGCAAGGCGACCTTTACCCGTGTGCGCTCGGTTGTTGAGGATGACGCGCTGGAAAACTACCAGTCGGAATTCACCGTAGAGCAGGCCAAACAGTATATGGCCGACCCCAAAGTGGGCGACACCTACGTCGAAGAAGTACCCCCGGTGGAAATGGGCCGTATCGCGGCACAATCCGCCAAGCAGGTGATTTTGCAGCGGGTGCGTGAAGCCGAGCGTGATCGTCAGTACGAAGAGTTCAAAGACCGCGCCGGCACCATCATCAATGGCTTGGTCAAGCGCGAAGAATTCGGCAATGTTATTGTGGATGTGGGCGCCGGCGAAGGCATTCTGCGCCGCAACGAGAAGATCGGTCGCGAGAGCTATCGCCCCAATGATCGCATCCGCTGCTACATCAAAGACGTGCGTCGCGAACCCCGTGGCCCGCAGATCTTTTTGTCGCGGACCGCGCCCGAATTCATGTCAGAGCTGTTCAAAATGGAAGTGCCCGAAATCTATGACGGCATCATCCAGATCAAAGCTGTGGCCCGTGACCCTGGCTCGCGTGCCAAGATCGCTGTGATCTCCAACGATGGCTCGATCGATCCGGTTGGCGCCTGTGTTGGTATGCGCGGCAGCCGTGTGCAGGCCGTAGTAAACGAGCTGCAGGGCGAGAAGATCGACATCATTCCCTGGAATGATGATCAGCCAACTTTCCTGGTGAACGCTCTGCAGCCTGCCGAGGTCTCCAAGGTTGTTCTGGACGAAGAAGCCGGCAAAATCGAAGTCGTGGTGCCCGAAGAGCAGCTGAGCCTGGCGATTGGTCGTCGTGGTCAGAACGTGCGTCTGGCGTCGCAGCTGACCGGTCTCGACATTGATATCATGACCGAAGAAGAAGAATCTTCGCGTCGCCAGAAGGAATTCGAAGCCCGCACTGGTCTCTTTATGGAAACGCTGGATCTGGACGAATTCTTCGCGCAGCTGCTGGTTTCCGAGGGCTTTACCAGCCTCGAAGAAGTCGCCTATGTTGAGCTGGACGAGCTTTTGGTCATCGACGGTGTTGATGACAGCACTGCTGCAGAGTTGCAGGCCCGTGCCCGTGATCATCTGGAAGCCAAGGCAAAAGCCGCAATTGATGCCGCCCGTGCGCTGGGCGCTGAGGACAGCCTGATCCAGTTTGAAGGGCTGACCCCGGTGATGATCGAGGCTCTGGCCAAAGACGACATCAAGACGCTGGAAGATTTTGCAACCTGCGCTGACTGGGAGCTGGCCGGTGGCTGGACCAACAACAATGGCGAGCGCATCAAGGATGACGGTATTCTGGAACCCTTTGGCCTGACCCTTGAAGAGGCACAGACCATGGTGATGACCGCCCGGGTCATGCTGGGCTGGGTTGATCCCGATGATCTGGTGAGTGACCAGAGCGAAGCAGACGATGTCGCCGAAGATGGCGAAGAGGAAGCCGGAGCGTAAGCTCCGGGTTTCCGAATAGGAGAAGAACAGCATGGGGCGCGCAGGCACCAGCAAAATTCGAGAAGATGGTCCGGAGCGCAAGTGCATCGCAACCGGTGAGACCGAGCCAAAGCAAGGTTTGCTCCGGTTCGTGATGGGACCTGATTCTCAAGTGGTGCCCGATATCTTTGGCAAATTGCCGGGACGCGGGGTCTATGTGACGGCCAGCCGAGAGGCGCTGGATCTGGCGGTGAAGAAAAAACTCTTCTCGCGTGGTTTTAAAACCCAGGTTTCGGTGCCCGAGGATCTGGCAAATGAGGTGGAGCGTCAGACGCTGCGCCGTCTTGTTGATTTGCTGAGCCTGGCGCGAAAGTCGGGCCATGCGGTTGGTGGATATGAAAAAGTCAAGGATTGGCTAGGTAAAGAACATGCCTCGGTCCTGATTCAGGCAAGTGATGGATCAGGGCGTGGCAAATCGAAATTGAGTACCCCGCATCGGGGAAATTTCATTGGGTGCCTCACTGCAAACGAGCTGGGGATGGCATTCGGGCGTCAAACTATGATACATGCGGCGCTCGCCTCTGGTGGACTCAGCAAACGTGTTGTAGACGAAGCGCAACGGTTGCAGGGTTTGCGCGAAATGGTGGGCGGCAGCGGCCGCACAGAAGGATAAAGAGCTTTATGAGCGATAGTGACGGCAAAAAGACCTTAGGTCTGCGTGGCGGCGGTTCCCGGCCTGGGAACGTAAAACAGAGCTTTAGCCACGGGCGGACCAAGAATGTCGTGGTGGAAACCAAACGCAAACGCGTTCTGGTGCCCAAGCCGGGTGGAAACAAGGGCGGCAATGCCGCGCCTGCGACTGACGGATCACGTCGGCCTGCCGGGATTACCGATGCGGAAATGAGCCGCCGCCTGAAGGCGCTGCAGGCTGCCAAGGCCCGCGAAGTCGAAGACGCGGAAAAGCGCGCAGCTGAAGAGAAAGCCCGCGAAGAAGAGCGGGCCCGTCGGCGTGCCGAGGCGGAAGCCAAGGAGCGTGAGCAGCGCGAAGCCGAAGAAAAGGCCCGTCAAAAGGCTGAAGAAGAAGCGCGCAAAAAGCAGGAAGCTGCGGACGCCGCCAAACGGTCGGCCGAACCCGCAGCCAAAGCGGCAGCACCCGCTGCTGGAGCTCCTGCCGGAGCCGCAGCGCCACGCAACAACCCTGCCTCGAAACCGGCACCTGCGCAGACACCGCGCAAGTCCGACCGCGAGCGCGAAGAGCGTGGTAAAGGTAACAAAGCACGTACTGGGGATGACAGCCGTCGTTCCGGTAAGCTGACACTGGGTCAGGCAACTGGGGGTGCGGGCAACCGTCACCGCTCCATGGCCTCGATGAAGCGTAAGCAAGAGCGTGCACGTCAAAAAGCGATGGGTACTGTTGAGCGCGAAAAGGTTCTGCGCGAAGTGCAGTTGCCCGAAGCCATTATGGTTTCCGAGCTCGCCAACCGGATGTCCGAGCGTGTTGGCGCTGTGGTCAAGTCGCTGATGAACATGGGCATGATGGTTACGCAAAACCAGACCATCGACGCCGATACAGCGGAACTGATCATCGAAGAATTTGGCCACAAGGTCGTGCGGGTTTCCGATGCTGACGTCGAAGATGTGCTCAACGTTGTGACCGACAATGACGAAGATCTGCAGTCGCGTCCTCCTGTGATCACCATCATGGGCCACGTTGACCACGGTAAGACCTCGCTGCTGGATGCGATCCGCGATGCGCGTGTTGTTGCAGGTGAGGCCGGTGGCATCACCCAGCACATCGGTGCCTATCAGGTGACCACCGACAACGGCACCGTGTTGAGCTTCCTCGACACACCTGGCCACGCTGCCTTTACCTCCATGCGCTCACGCGGTGCACAGGTGACGGATATCGTGGTTCTGGTTGTCGCCGCAGACGATGCTGTGATGCCTCAGACCATCGAGGCCATCGCCCACGCCAAAGCGGCGCAGGTTCCGATGATTGTTGCCATCAACAAGATCGACAAACCGGCGGCTGACCCGATGAAAGTGCGCACAGATCTGTTGCAGCACGAAGTTGTGGTCGAAGCGATGTCTGGCGATGTTCAGGATGTTGAAGTCTCGGCTGTCACTGGCCAGGGCCTTGATCAACTGCTCGAAGCCATTGCGCTGCAGTCGGAAATTCTCGAACTGAAAGCCAACCCGGATCGCGCCGCCCAGGGTGCCGTGATTGAAGCACAGCTTGATGTTGGCCGGGGTCCGGTTGCGACCGTTCTGGTTCAAAATGGTACTCTGCGTCAGGGCGATATCTTTGTGGTCGGTGAGCAGTACGGTAAGGTCCGTGCGCTGATCAACGACAAGGGCGAGCGCGTCGCAGAAGCTGGACCGTCAGTTCCTGTCGAGGTTCTCGGCCTCAACGGCACCCCCGAAGCCGGGGATGTGCTGAACGTGACCGAGACCGAAGCACAGGCGCGTGAAATCGCCGAATACCGGGCTCAGGCCGCCAAAGACCGTCGTGCCGCTGCTGGCGCTGCGACCACTCTGGAACAGCTGATGCTGAAGGCAAAAGAAGACGAAACCGTCTCCGAACTGCCCATTCTCATCAAAGCTGACGTGCAGGGGTCTGCCGAAGCCATCGTTCAGGCGATGGAGAAAATCGGCAACGACGAAGTGCGTGTGCGGGTTCTGCACTCTGGTGTTGGCGCCATCACCGAGACGGATATCGCGCTGGCAGAAGCCTCCGGTGCACCTGTCATGGGCTTTAACGTGCGGGCTAATACTTCGGCGCGCAATACAGCCAACCAGAAGGGCGTTGAGATCCGTTACTATTCGGTGATCTACGATCTGGTCGACGACGTGAAGAAGGCCGCTTCTGGCCTGCTCAGCGCCGAGATCAAAGAAACCTTCATCGGTTACGCTGAGATCAAAGACGTCTTTAAGGTGTCCCATGTTGGCAAGGTTGCCGGTTGTCTGGTCACCGAAGGTGTTGCCCGTCGTTCGGCTGGCGTGCGCCTGCTGCGTGACAACGTGGTTATCCACGAGGGGACACTGAAGACCCTGAAGCGTTTCAAAGACGAAGTTCCCGAAGTGCAGTCCGGTCAGGAATGCGGCATGGCCTTTGAGAACTACGAAGATGTGCGCGCAGGCGACGTCATCGAGATCTTTGAGCGTCAGGAAGTTGAACGTAATCTGGACTAATCAGTCCGGACATCACCTAAAAAAGCCCCGGCAGAATTGCCGGGGCTTTTTCGTTTTTGCGGCCCCAATAGGGAGGGAGCCGCTTCAGGGACTTTGGTGTAACAGCCAGGTCAAGGAGAGACCGGGGGGATCAGACATCAGGTCCGGCCGCTGGGGGGCGATAAAGACGCATTCGTCCTGAACCCTAGTCTGCTACAGCCCCTATATTGGCGCGATTTGCGCGCTAAAGGACAGAGGCCCCTTGGTATGGGGGCACGGCGCATTTGTGCATGGGAGCTGTCAAAAGGCAGGGGTGTTTAGAATGCGCCGCAGGTGGGATCACAGGGGGGGGGTAACTGGTCATAATCGCCAGCACTTGTTCAAAACCGCCTTCGCAAACTCAAATGGGGCAGCCATTGGCTGCCCCGGTTCTGTGAGTGAGTGGTGGTCTGACAATTTGCAGTGCGGTGCGCGGTGGCCCCTTGTGGGCCTTATTGCCGACACGCAAAGCGCTGCCTGACGAGGTGTTGCCTGTATAAAACTGCCTTGGGGTCTTTCCTCGGCACCGCAGGGAGAACGGCGCGGGGTTAAGATCCTTCAGAAACGAAGTTATTTTTGGTCTTGGCACTGCTAATCGAATGCTCTGCCCACTTTTTGCCAAAATGGTTAACAAAACGTTTCCACCGATTCTCTGGGTGGAAAATTTGAGCGGAATTTACGTAACTTTTATTTAAGACTCCTATGGTCGGCCGCATTAATTGGTAGCAAGAGAAGTAACAGCCACATCTTCTGGTAAGGAACAAGAGACCCTCTCGCCAAACGAGAGAGCTCCAGATTGACTGGCCGGAGGTAAGGGCCGGAGGTAAGTCAGACGTGAATAAGAGCAGGCCCGGAGCTGTGTTAGAGCCAATCTCGCAGAATTGGGATCAGCGGGATGTCAGCTGCGGGCATGGGGTAGTCGCGCAGATTTTGCGGACGCACCCATTTCAATTGCTGCCCTTCACGGGCTTGAGGGATCCCTTCCCATTTGCGGCAGGCAAACAGCGGCATTAGCAGATGAAAATCATCGTAGCTGTGGCTGGCAAAGGTGAGCGGTGCCAGACAGGATGACCAGGTGTTGATACCCAGCTCCTCTTGCAACTCACGCACCAGGGCCGCCTCGGGGGTTTCGCTGGCCTCAATCTTGCCGCCAGGAAACTCCCAGAGGCCAGCCATGGATTTGCCTTCGGGGCGCTGTGCCAGCAGCACGCGCCCCTCCACGTCGATCAGCGCAACGGCAGAGACCAGCACAACCTTCATGAGCGGTAGTCCGCGTTTATGGTGATATATTGATGGGTAAGGTCACAGGTCCAGACTGTGCATTTCCCAGCCGCCAGACCGAGATCGACTTTGATTGTGATCTCGTCGCGGGTCATTTGCGCCGCGCCGTCTTCCTCGCGGTAATCCGGGGAAACCCAGCCTTTTTCTGCCACCAGAACATCACCAAAAGAGATCGACAGCAAATCCCGGTCTGCCTCGGCGCCGGATTTTCCAATTGCCATGACGACGCGGCCCCAATTGGGATCCTCTCCGGCGATGGCGGTTTTCACCAGCGGAGAGTTGGCAATCGCCAAGCCGTGGGTCTTGGCCTCTGCATCTGAGGCAGCTCCGGTGATCTGAATCTCGACAAACTTGGTCGCACCTTCACCGTCCCGAACCACTTGATGCGCCAGATCCAGCATCACGGCTTCGAGCGCCTGAGAGAATTCCGCACTGTCGGCGACATCAACCCCCGAGGCCCCCGTGGCACAGA
The DNA here is from genome assembly GCA_965641885.1 of Phaeobacter sp. SH40. GTDB lineage: Bacteria > Pseudomonadota > Alphaproteobacteria > Rhodobacterales > Rhodobacteraceae > Pseudophaeobacter. Next base: position 4,416,652 of record OZ282574.1, read on the forward strand.
GCATCAGGCTGTCCGAGGTAGACGTGTCGCTGTCGACGGTGATGCAGTTGAAGCTGAGATCGCACAGGCGGCTCAGCTCGGCCTGCAGCGCCGCCTGAGGCAATTTGGCATCGGTGAAGATATAGACCAGCATGGTAGCCATGTCCGGAGCGATCATCCCCGACCCTTTGGCGATGCCTGCGATCGACACTACCTCGCCCTCGATAGTGATCTTGGCTGAGGCCCCCTTGGCAAAGGTGTCAGTGGTCATGATCGCTTCGGCAGCGGCCTCAAGGGCGGTCTCATCCAGCCCGGCGTTCAGATCCTGTATCTTTGCAATGATGCGCTCATGGGGCAGGGGTTCACCAATTACCCCGGTCGAAGCGGTAAAGATCCGCGCCTCGGGCAGGCCTGTGATGTCCGCAACGGCGGAACAGATTTCCGCAACAGAGGTCTGGCCGTAGTGACCGGTAAATGCATTGGAATTGCCGGAATTTACCAGAATGGCTGCACCAGTCGAACTGTCACCACCTAGTTTTTCCTGACAGTCGCGCACCGGGGCCGACCGGGTTTTGGAGCGGGTGAAGGTGCCGGCGACAGTGGTGCCAGGCGTCATCACCGCCAGCATGACGTCGTTCCGGCCCTTATATTTCACACCAGCAGCGGCCGCGCTGAGGCGCAGCCCCGGTATCACGGGCAGCTCTGGAAAGGCGCTTGGGGCAAGCGGAGAGCGGGGCAGGCTGTCGCTCATTCTTAGTTCCTCACCATGCTGAGGTTGCGCAACATGGCAGGATCTAGGCCTTCGATGTCGGGGCGTTCGATAACCGCAGAGGCCGTTAGATTGCTGACGCGGGATTCAACCGCTGCGTCCTGCAGCTCTTTGCTCAGCGCATCGCGCACATCTTCAAAGTCAGGAGCAGCTGTTTTACGACGCTCTTTAAGCAGAATCAGGTGCCAGCCGAACTGGGTTTCCACGGGATCAGAAATCTCGCCGGCCCGCAGATACAGCACGGCTTCCTCAAATTCGGGCACCATGCGGCCACGGGTGAACCAGCCCAGATCGCCGCCATTAGGACCGGATGGGCCGGTTGAGCGTTCTTTGGCCATGATGGTGAAATCAGCACCAGTATCCAGCTCGGATTTGATCTCAAGGGCGTCTTCTTCGGTTTCAACCAGAATATGCGCGGCGTTGAACTCGTCGCTGCCATCGCCATCCGAGTATTTGTCTTCATAGGCCTGACGCAGGGTTTCTTCGTCAGTGGCGGCTTGCATCACTTTTTCAATGACACTGGCGGCAAGAAGCGCGCGTTCTTCGTTCTCGATGGCCAGTTTCACATAGTGAGGCACGCCGCCATGCAACTCTTGCTTTAGGGCGGTCTGCTGCACCAGCTGATCCAAGATCGCATTATAGAGCACATCGTCCGGCAGTTTTTTATACTGTTCGGGCAGGCCATCGCGGGCCATGATCATGTGACCCAGCGTGATCTCCTCACCATTCACGGTTGCGATCACCGTGTTGGCATGGGGCGCAGCCAATACAGGCAACGGCAAAGCCAGAAAAACGGTCATTGCAGCACCTTGTAAAAAAGTGAGACCTTTACGCATTGAATTCTTCCTATTCCCTGGCCGCAAAGAGGCGCGGCGTTGACACTTATTTTCCTGCCCCTTACATCCCAAAGAGGCCCGAGGCAGAACCGTCGTTTCCCCCATTGTTTATGGGTTGCGACCACGACGGGCAAGCCTGCCTGACACGAAGGCCAATAAGAGGATCGTTGGAGAACACATGCTGGGTATCGGAACACTCGCCAAAAAGGTTTTCGGGACACCGAATGACCGTTTAATCAAGGCGACACGGCCGCTGGTTGCACAGATCAACGGGCTCGAAGAGACGGTCGAGAAACTCAGCGACGAGGGTCTCAAGGCAAAGACAGAAGAGTTGCGCAAGCGGGCGCTGGATGGCGAGAAACTGGATGCCCTGCTGCCCGAGGCCTTTGCCAATGTGCGCGAAGCGGCGCGCCGGGCGCTGGGTCTGCGGGCCTTTGACACCCAGCTGATGGGCGGGATCTTCCTGCATCAGGGTAACATCTCCGAGATGAAGACCGGTGAGGGCAAGACCCTGGTGGCGACCTTCCCGGCTTATCTCAATGCGCTGACCGGCAAGGGCGTGCATGTGGTGACGGTGAACGAATACCTCGCCAAACGCGACGCGGAATGGATGAGCAAGGTTTTTGATGCTCTGGGCATGACCACCGGCGTGATCTGGTCGGGTCAGGCCGAAGACGAAAAGATGGCCGCCTACAAAAGCGATGTCACCTACGCCACCAACAACGAACTCGGCTTTGACTATCTGCGCGACAACATGAAGTCCTCGCTGGATCAGGTGTTCCAGTTGCAGCACAATTTTGCCATCGTCGATGAGGTCGACTCGATCCTGATCGATGAGGCCCGCACGCCCCTGATCATTTCTGGTCCGGCCGAGGATCGCTCCGAACTCTATACCTCGATCGACAAGATGATCCCCTTCTTGTCTGATGTGCACTACGAGATTGACGAAAAAACGCGCGGTGTCACCTTTACCGAAGAGGGAAATGATTTCCTTGAGCAAAAGCTTCTGGAGCATGGTCTGCTGCCAGAAGGCGCCTCCTTGTATGATCCCGAGAGCACCACCGTGGTGCATCACGTGAACCAGGCGCTGCGGGCGCATAAGCTGTTTCAGCGCGACAAGGACTATATCGTGCGCGACGGCGAAGTGGTTCTGATCGACGAATTTACTGGACGGATGATGGCGGGACGGCGCCTGTCCGAAGGTCTGCACCAGGCGATTGAGGCCAAAGAAGAGGTCACGATCCAGCCGGAAAACACCACATTGGCCTCAGTGACCTTCCAGAACTACTTCCGTCTCTATGATCGTTTGTCGGGCATGACCGGCACCGCTCTGACAGAGGCCGAAGAGTTTTCCGAGATCTACGGCCTTGGCGTGGTCGAGGTGCCAACCAACCGCCCCATCGCGCGGGTGGATGAGGATGACCGGGTTTATCGTACGGCGGCCGAAAAATTCCAGGCCATGATTGATGAAGCAAAGATTGCCCATGCCAAGGGGCAACCGGTGCTTCTGGGGACCACTTCGATTGAGAAGTCAGAACTGCTCAGCACTATGCTGGAAAAAGATGGCATCACCCATAACGTGCTGAACGCCCGTCACCACGAACAAGAAGCCCAGATCGTTGCCGATGCGGGTCGTTTTGGCGCCGTGACTATTGCGACCAATATGGCGGGGCGCGGCACCGATATTCAGCTTGGCGGTAATGTCGACATGATCGTCATGGCTGCGCTTGAGGCTAACCCGGATGCTGATCCGGTTGCTCTGCGGACTGCCGAAGAAGCCAAGCACGCGGAAGAAAAGAAGAAGGTCATCGAGGCGGGTGGTCTTTGTGTGATGGCCTCAGAGCGTCACGAGAGCCGTCGTATTGATAACCAGCTGCGCGGCCGTTCCGGTCGTCAGGGGGATCCGGGCCGCACCTGTTTCTATCTCAGCCTCGAAGACGACCTGATGCGGATCTTTGGCTCAGAACGTCTCGATAAGGTACTGTCGAGCCTTGGTATGAAGGAAGGCGAAGCGATTATTCACCCCTGGGTGAACAAGTCGCTTGAACGCGCCCAGGCCAAGGTCGAGGGCCGTAATTTTGACATGCGTAAAAACGTGCTCAAGTTCGACGATGTGATGAATGACCAGCGCAAGGTGATCTTTGGTCAGCGCCGCGAGATCATGGCCGCTGCAGATTTGTCAGAAATCGTGGGCGATATGCGTCACGAGGTGATCGACGAGCTGATCGACACCTATATGCCGCCCAAGACCTATGCCGAGCAGTGGGACGTTGAGGGTCTGCATGCTGCCGTGCTGGAAAAACTGAGTATGGATGCGCCGGTTGCGGACTGGGCTGCCGAAGAAGGCGTTGATGACGAGCAGATGGCCGAGCGCCTGTCTGAGGCCAGCGACCAGATGATGGCGGAAAAGACCGAAGCCTTTGGCCCGGAAAGCATGCGCAACATTGAAAAGCAGGTTCTGCTTCAGGCCATCGACGCCAAATGGCGCGAGCACCTGCTGACGCTTGAGCACCTGCGCTCGGTTGTGGGCTTTCGCGGCTATGCGCAGCGCGATCCGCTGAACGAGTATAAAAACGAAAGCTTCCAGCTGTTTGAGACCATGTTGGACTCTCTGCGCGAAGATGTGACCACACAGTTGAGCCGGGTGCGTCCAATGACCGAGGAAGAGCAGCAAAAGATGCTGTCGGAAATGGCCGCACGTCAGCTGGCTATGCAGCAGATGGCCCTGGGAGAGGCGCCTGCGCAGGCGAACCCCGAGGACGCCGCGCCCGGATTTGTCGAAGACGATCCGCAAACCTGGGGAAATCCGTCACGCAACGACAAATGCCCCTGTGGGTCGGGCAAAAAGTTCAAGCATTGCCACGGCCGCCTGAACTGATCCTTTGGGGCCAGTAAAGTGGTCCCGGTAAAGACCAGGCCCCAGTATAAATCAGGCCACAGCAAAAACTATTCAAAATTGACCCCGGCCTTTGGCTGGGGTTAATTATTTTGGTCTAGCCTCACAGCAGCATGCAGACTGTGATGGCATACCGATCTGGCGGAGTCTGTAGAATTGCGGTGAGTTGCCTGAATCTCATCCGTTGGAGGTCATAAACTGGCCTCCTTTGCCCTGTGTTATGTCCAAAGTCCCACGTCAGGTTCTGAGTTTAGGTTTGGAGTGTACAATGCTGGATAAACGCACGGTTTTGATAGGCGCGGCCACCGCTGCCTGCGCCTTGGGAATTGGATTTCTGATGCAGCCTGCCGCAGTTGGAGACTCTGCAACAGGCCTTGCTCAGGTCAGCGCGGAACCGCAGGTGCCTTTGGATCCTGCGCTTGGCTCACCGATGGAAATTGAGAAAATTACCCTGACCTCGCGGCAAAAACTCCCTCCGATTGGCGGCAGCGAGAGCGATGTCACGGCCCAGGTCGCTACCTCTGCCGGTACGGCCTGTCGCATGCAGGCCAGCGCTAAAGCCCTGCCAGGAGCCATGGTTGCTTTGACAATTCTGGCGCCCTGTCGCGCCGGGGAACGCGTTACTCTGCATCATCAGGGTATGATGGTCACGGAAACGCTTGGGGATACCGGCGCGTTAGAGCTCACGGTTCCGGCGCTTGCCAGCACTGCCATCTTTATTATTGAGCCAACCATGGCGCCAAAAGCGCTGCGCATTCGCACTGCTTCGGCCGGTGGTGCGGTGGTTCAGGTCGCAGTGCCGGATATGGCGCAGGTCGACCGGGTTGTGCTGCAGTGGAGCGGCAACAGCGGATTTGAGGTGCATGCCCGTGAATTTGGCGCGCAATACGGCGAGCGCGGCCATGTCTGGCACGGCGCTGACCCTGCGCGTGGCGCGGGAGAAATGGTTCAATTGGGCGATCGCGCGCAATTGTCGCCGCGGCTGGCAGAGGTCTACAGCTTCCGGCGGGATGTAACGGCGGCGGACGGGGTTATTGAAATCAGCGTCGAGGCCGAAGTGACCGAGATCAATTGTGGTCGCGAAATAGCCGCACAGAGCCTGCGTTTTTCTCAGGGGCGGGTGCAAACCAGAGATTTGGTCCTCGAGATGCCCGATTGCACGGCGACGGGTGACTTTCTTGTGTTGAATAATCTGGTAGAACACCTGAAAATCGCAGCTAAGTGATCTGCGGCTAATTCAGGAATTTTCATGGTCAATTTTCGTGCGGCAGTGTGCGCCGCACTCCTTCTTTTTGTAACTCCTAATCTGGTACAGGCGCAGGATGTTACCCTGTCGTCTCCGGATGGGGCGGTTGAAATAACGGGCAACCTTTTGGGGTTCGACGGTGAGTTTTACCGGGTTGAAACCAAATTTGGCGAACTGACACTGGATGGCTCTGGTGTGAGCTGCGAAGGGCCCGGCTGCCCCAGCCTGTCTGATTTTGTGGCCGAGGTCACGCTTTCGGGGTCGTCCAATATGGCCGAGGTCCTGCTGCCTGCCCTGATCGAGGGGTTTGCCCTGCGAAACGGTTTCAAAACACGCCGTGATTCGCTGCCAGGTGGGAACTTTGAATATACTTTGCTGCGCGCCGAAGGGCGCCCGGCGGCCCGGTTTTCTTTTTTGATCAGCACGACGGACGATGGGTTCACGGATCTCATTGCGCAGGAGGCCGATATTGTCATGGCACAGCGCGAAATTCGCGCCGCCGAGCAAGAAATGGCCCGCGAGGCAGGTCTGGGAGACATGACGGCTGCCTCACGCAGCAGAATTGTGGCGCTGGATGCCCTGGTGCCGGTGGTGTCGCCCGAGAATCCAGTCACCCGTATCTCCCTTCCCAGTCTTGCCAAGGTCTTTTCAGGTGAAATCAAAAACTGGCAGGCTCTTGGCGGACCGGATGCGCCAATTTCGCTGCATATGTCAGCACCAGGGGCTGGTCTGACGCAGGCCTTTGAGGATCGGGTTCTGGCGGCCTCGGGCAAGCAGTTTTCACAGGATCTGCGCTACTATGATCGTGGCACGGCTTTGGTGCGGCGGGTCGCGACGGATCCTTTTGCCATTGGTATTACCAGTTTTTCCAATACCGGAACGACGCGGATGCTGGCTCTGACCGGGACCTGTGGGTTTGTGCTGCGCGCCAACCGTCGCACGATCAAGACCGAGGATTATCCGCTGACCTCGCCGATGTTTCTGTATCTGCCGGAGCGCCGACTGGCGAAAGTGGCACGAGATTTTCTGGCCTATGTGCGTGGACCCGGGGCACAGATTGTGATCCGGCGGGCTGGATTTGTCGATCAGGCCCCGGAGAGGATTTCGATGAATGCCCAAGGCGACCGGCTGACCAATGCGATCCTGGCGGCCGGACCAGAGGTGCCCCTAGGGGAATTGCAGCGTTTGGCGCATACGCTCTCTGGGTTTCGGCGTCTGAGCACGTCTTTTCGGTTTGAAACCGGATCTGCCCGGCCCGATGCGCAATCCAGAAGCAATATCGAGCAGTTGGCGCGTGCCCTTGAAACCGGGTTGTACGATGGCAAGGTTTTGAAGTTTGTGGGTTTTTCAGATGGGCAGGGGGTTGCTGGTGCCAACCGGAAGATCGCATTGAAGCGTGCCAAAAGCGTGCGGGACAAAGTGCTGAGCACAGCAGAAACCGTGAGTGTTGAGCGGGTTGAGCTGCAGGTCGAAGCCTTTGGCGAGGCCCTGCCCATGGCCTGTGATGACAGCGCCTGGGGTCGGCAGGTCAATCGCCGTGTAGAGGTCTGGGTGCGCTAAGGGAGAAGGGCATACAGCGGGCATACAGGGGGGTGGTTGGAGGATCTGTTGGGACATATCGCACCCAATAAATTCGCACCAAATGGCTCCCGCGGCGTTTGGGATCATCCAAGATGATCCAAAGCGCCTTGGGCCGAGCGCGCCGCTTACGCGGCGCTGGGTCTGTTGGGCCGGCCAGTGGGGCTAAAGCAAACCCTGGGAGCGAAAGCTGAGTTCGGTTGCGCTGCCGATGATCAGATGGTCATGCAAGACAATTCCCAGGGGGGTGAGCGCCTGATTGACCCGCTCGGTCATCTCGATATCACTCTGCGAGGGCGAAGGATCACCTGAAGGGTGGTTGTGGACCAAAATAACGGCACTGGCATTGAGATTTAGGGCACGTTTTGCCACCTCGCGGGGGTAGACGGGGACATGGTCCACAGTGCCGCGGGCCTGTTCCTCGTCAGCGATCAGGCAATTTTTGCGGTCCAGAAACAGCACACGAAAGTGTTCGATTGTGCGATGCGCCATCACGGTGTGGCAATAATCGAGCAGGGCGTCCCAGCTGGAAATCACCTGTCGTTGCATCACCCTGGCGCGGGCCATGCGCTGGGCGGCGGCCTCCAGGATCTTGAGGTCGGTGACCAGCGCCTCGCCGACGCCTTTGACCTGGACGAGACGTTCCGGGCGGGCACTGACAACCCGGCTGAAATCCCCGAACTGTTTCAGCAATTGATGCGCAAGAGGTTTGACGTCCTGGCGTGGCAGAGAGCGAAACAGCACAAGTTCCAGCAGTTCGTAGTCGGGGATCGCTTGTGCGCCGCCCTCGCGAAACCGCTGGCGCAGGCGGCTGCGGTGGTCCTTGATATAGGAGGGCAGCTTACCTCTGGTCACTGAGCTGTGAGGTGGCGCCTGTGGGTCCAGATCCTCGTCAGGGAACAGCGGCAGAGAGGTGGTGCCAGTGCCTGCCTCGTCCTGTGCCATCCGCGCCTCTCACTGGTCTTTGGGTCTGGAGGAGTAGGCTAGGAGCTAATTGCTGGCGCACAAAAGAAAAACGCCCCCGCAGGGGCGCTTTTTGTGCTGGTCTTTTGGTCGGCTTGCAAAAGGGTCAGCCCTTCATGCCATCCCAAAAACCTTTGACCGAGGAAAAGAAGCTGCGGGATTCGGGGTTTGTGGTGTCCTCGGAGAGGTCCTCGAATTCGCGCAGGATTTCTTTTTGCCGGATCGTCAGGTTGACGGGTGTTTCCACCGCCAGTTCGATGAACATATCCCCAACGCCACCGCCGCGCAGGGCAGGCATGCCCTTGCTGCGCAGACGCATCTGGCGACCGGACTGGCTGCCTTCGGGGATCTGCACCCGGCCACGGCCACCGTCTATGGTCGGCACCTCAATGGCGCCCCCCAGAGCGGCCTTGGCCATCGAGACAGGCACGCGACAATAGAGATTATTGCCGTCGCGCTCGAACAGATCATGCGATGTGACCTCAACAAAGATGTAGAGATCACCCGGAGGACCACCCCGCATGCCGGCTTCGCCTTCGCCAGCGAGGCGAATACGGGTGCCGGTTTCTACGCCTGCCGGAATATTCACCGACAGCGAGCGGTCCTTTTCGACCCGGCCATGACCATGGCAGGTTTTACAGGGGTTCTTGATGATTTGCCCCAGGCCCGAACAGGTCGGGCAGGTGCGCTCAACAGTAAAGAAGCCCTGCTGCGCCCGGACCTTGCCCATACCTGAACAGGTCGGGCAGGTGGTGGGTTCGACCCCGCCTTCGGCGCCTGAGCCCTCGCAGGAGGTACAGGAGACCGAGGTCGGCACCTTGATGGTCTTGTGCAGCCCGGAATAGGCCTCTTCCAGCGAGACCCGCAGGTTGTAACGCAGATCAGCACCGCGCGAGGCGCGTTGCCGCCCACCGCCGCCTGCCTGACCACGGCCGCCCATAAAGTCGCCAAAGAGATCGTCAAAGACATCGGAGAAGGCCGAGGAGAATTCTCCATTGCCACCGCCGCCACCCTGGCCACGCCCGCCGCCCATACCGCCTTCAAAGGCGGCATGACCAAAGCGGTCATAGGCTGCCTTTTTTTCCGGGTCTTTTAGAATTTCATGGGCCTCGTTGGCCTCTTTGAACTGCGCTTCAGCGTTTGGGTTATCGCTGTTGCGGTCAGGATGCAGTTCTTTGGCCTTCGCCCGAAAGCCCTTTTTGATTTCCTCTGCTGTGGCGCCTTTGGCCACACCGAGAACGTCGTAATAGTCGCGTTTCGACATCGGTTTACCTCTGCTGCCTTAACGACAACGAGCCGGTCCGTGGTCGGACCGGCCCGCCGCCGCCAAGAGTTCAGACCTTAGCGCTTGTCGCCGTCCAGATCTTCGAATTCGGCATCAACGATGTCATCATCGCCGGCGCCCGCATCTTCGTCTGCAGCGGTAGGTTCATCACCCGCCTCATCCTGAGCGGCCTTGTAGATCGCTTCACCCAGACGCATTGCGGCTTCGGTAACGTTCTGGATGCCTGCCTTGATCTTCTCGGCAGATGCCTTTTCGCTTTCGAGGTCGTCCCGCAGAGCGGCCAGAGCAAGCTCGATGGCTTCGACAGTGGAAGGATCCACCTTGTCGCCATGCTCTTCGACGTGCTTTTCGGTCGAGTGGATCAGGCTTTCGGCCTGGTTCCGCGCTTCGATCAGCTCGCGACGTTCCTTATCGGCCTCGGCGTTGTCTTCAGCATCCTTGACCATCTGATCGATGTCGGCATCCGACAGACCACCAGAGGCTTGAATGGTGATGACCTGCTCTTTACCGGTGCCTTTGTCCTTGGCCGAAACCGAGACGATGCCGTTTGCGTCGATGTCAAAGGTGACTTCGATCTGCGGCAGGCCGCGTGGTGCCGGTGGGATATCTTCGAGGTTGAACTGACCCAGCATCTTGTTGTCTGAGGCCATTTCGCGCTCACCCTGGAACACCCGGATGGTCACTGCGTTCTGGTTGTCTTCGGCTGTCGAGAACACCTGCGACTTTTTGGTCGGAATGGTGGTGTTGCGGTCGATCAGACGGGTGAAGACACCGCCCAGGGTTTCGATACCCAGGGACAGAGGCGTAACATCGAGCAAAACAACGTCTTTGACGTCGCCCTGCAGAACGCCGGCCTGAATGGCGGCACCCATGGCAACCACTTCGTCAGGGTTCACACCCTTGTGGGGCTCTTTGCCAAAGAATTTGGTCACTTCTTCGATGACGCGCGGCATGCGGGTCATACCACCAACCAGAACCACTTCGTCGATGTCAGAGGCCGACAGACCGGCGTCTTTCAGAGCGGCGGCACAGGGCTTCATCGAGGCTTTGATCAGATCGTTGACCAGGCTTTCCAGCTTGGCACGGGTCAGTTTCATCACCATGTGCAGCGGCTGACCCGAGGAAGGGTCCATCGAGATGAAGGGCTGGTTGATTTCGGTCTGGCTCGAAGAGGACAGCTCGATCTTGGCTTTTTCAGCGGCTTCTTTCAGACGCTGCAGAGCCATCTTGTCTTTGGTCAGATCAACGCCGTGCTCTTTTTTGAACTCGCCCGCCAGGTAGTTGACGATGCGCATGTCAAAGTCTTCGCCACCCAGGAAGGTGTCGCCGTTGGTCGATTTGACTTCGAACAGACCGTCGTCGATTTCCAGGATGGTCACGTCAAAAGTACCGCCACCAAGGTCATATACCGCGATGGTCTGGGTTTCTTCTTTGTCGAGACCATAGGCCAGGGCCGCGGCTGTTGGCTCGTTGATGATGCGCAGCACTTCGAGACCGGCGATTTTGCCGGCGTCTTTGGTGGCCTGACGCTGGGCGTCGTTGAAATAAGCAGGCACGGTGATCACGGCCTGGGTCACATCCTCGCCGAGGTAGGACTCAGCGGTTTCTTTCATCTTACCAAGGATGAAAGCAGAAAGCTGCGAGGGAGAGTACTTCTCACCTTTTGCTTCGACCCATGCATCACCATTGCCACCGCTCACCAGTGTGAAGGGCAGGTTTTGTTTGTCTTTTGCGAGGTCTGCATCGTTGAACCGGCGGCCGACAAGGCGCTTCACACCAAAAATGGTGTTTTCCGGGTTTGTCACAGCCTGGCGTTTGGCGGCCTGGCCAACCAGACGTTCGTCATCAGTGAAGGCGACGATCGATGGGGTTGTGCGTGCACCTTCGGCGTTTTCGATAACCCGCGGCTGCGAGCCATCCATGATGGCAATGCAGGAGTTGGTTGTTCCGAGGTCGATCCCGATAACTTTGCTCATGTTTGATCCCTTTAACTTACTAAGGCGATTACCCGAGGCTTGAACCCGTTTTGGCATCCAGGCCCCGATTTTGTTGCAGTGGGGTCTGCACCTCACTGCTGCACGGCGTATATAGGGAGCGGAATATGCCCCTGCAAGCGTCAGAACGCATCGCTAAATGCGATTCACAGCGCTTTTTTGCACGGGATGTGGTTAAGAATGGAATAATCATCATGAGCGTGCTGCGATTGCGTGGGTTTCAGATCTACAAGTCCCACCTTGATTCAGAGGCGCAGCGCGTTCTGGTCGAGTCTTTGCGCCCTGTTTTGCGCGCCGCGCCGCTGTTTTCGCCTTCGGTTCCGGGGGGTGGAAAAATGTCGGTGCGCATGACCTCGGCGGGGAGGTTTGGCTGGTTCGCCGATGAAGCCGGGTATCGCTATGCCGAAAACCACCCCAAAGGCACAGGCTGGCCTGCTATTCCCGCCCCCATTCTGGCGATCTGGCGCGATCTTACCGGCCTAGAGCGGCAGCCAGACTCGTGCCTGCTGAATTATTATGGTCAGGATGCCAAAATGGGCCTGCATCAGGACAAGGACGAGGCGGATTTCTCTTTTCCCGTGGTCTCGATCAGCCTGGGCGATGATGGCATGTTCCGCATGGGCGATGCGCGCCGTGGTGGCAAGACCGATGCGATCTGGCTGAATTCAGGCGATGTGGTGGTGATGGGCGGTGAGGCGCGGCTCAACTATCATGGGCTGGACCGGATCCGGTTTGGCTCGTCCCGGCTGTTGCCAAAGGGCGGACGTATCAATCTGACCCTGCGGGTGGTGACCTGACGAGGGCGGGTGGTGACATGAGAGGGGCGCGCCTGACCTGCAGGCGGCCCTATCCGCAGCGTCAGATTAGCGGCGGGCATTCCAGCTGATCGAGGCGTGACGGCGGGTGTAGAAATCGCCCATCAACCCGATCATGACCAGCCCCACCGCAACCCAGGCGGCATATGGCCAGTTGCTGTAGTGCGGGTTGTAATTGATAAAGACAAATCCCCGCGCCTGATCGATGCAATGGAACAAGGGGTTCCAATCAAACATCGCCAGCATAAAGCTGGGCAGGGTATTAGCGAGAAACATCTTGCCCGAGGCGACCATATTGGCGCGCTGATAGATGGTGGTGAGAATGCCGACAATGCCGGGGGCCCAGGGTTTGAGCACCAGAAAGACCAGACCAACGGCTGCGCCAGTGACCCAGGCGAGCAGGATCATGCCATAGGCCTGAATGGGTTGTTCGATTTCCAAGGGGGTAAAGGCGACATGGTATACAAAGAGAATGAGAAATAAAGAGATCGTCTGGATATAGAGGGACCCAAGTGCGGCAGAAAGAATAGCCACCATCGTATTCATCGGCGCATGCTGCATCATCGGGCTTGCAGGGCCCTCGGCACCGGCGACGGCGCCCACTGTTTTTGTATGGGTCAGAAACAGGAAGATACCCGACATCACATAGAGCAGGAAATCCCCTCGGATCGCCGAGCCTCTCATGCCGAGAATAGAAAACATTGCGTAAAACACGGCAACAAACATCACCGCTTGCATGATATTGAGCGCGAGCGCGATCAGGGCATTGTTGTGCTTTGAGCGCACGCTGCGCACGATGGAGTGAAACACCACCTCAGAAAGCGAGACGGCGCCGGAAAACCACGTTTGCTGCTTGCGCACCTGAAACATTTTGCCTGCAATCTGTGCTATGGGCCAAATAGACCCGGTCGATACCCTAATGGACTTCTTGATGATCCAACTGCGACCCAGCATAAGGGTGCGGAAGGAAATTTTCAATTAACCCTTTTGGGGAGAGCAGCCAGATGACCTATGAAGAGCTTATTCCAGTGATCCGCCGTCTGGCGATCGAAGCGGGCAGCAAGATCATGGAAATATACAATTCCGATGATTTTGACGTGAAGGTAAAATCCGACGACAGCCCGGTGACGGCCGCGGATGAGGCCGCAGATGCTTTGATCTCTGCAGGTCTGCGCAGCGCCTTTCCGGATCTGATGCTGGTGACCGAAGAGCAGTCCGATTCGCACAAGGCGCAGGGCCACACCTTTTTGATCGTCGATCCGCTGGACGGCACCAAGGAATTCATCCACCGCCGCGGCGATTTCACAGTGAACATTGCGCTGGTAGAGCAGGGCGTGCCAACCCGTGGTGTGGTCTATGCCCCAGCCAAACAGCGGATGTTCTTTACCCTTGCAGATGGCTCGGCTGTTGAAGAAACTGGCGCGTTCGACCCGCAGGTCATTGGCGCGACAAGCCCGATCCGGGTGGCCAAAAGCGACAATGCGGCCCTGATGGTGGTGGCGTCAAAATCACACCGGGACCAGGCCACCGAAGACTACATTGGCAAATATGCCGTCAAGGACAGCAAAAGCGCGGGCTCTTCGCTGAAGTTCTGTCTGGTGGCTACTGGCGAAGCGGATATTTACCCCCGGGTTGGCCGCACCATGGAATGGGACACGGCGGCAGGTCACGCGGTTCTCTCCGGTGCTGGCGGCAAAGTGGTCCGTTTTGATGATCACGCGCCGCTGATGTACGGCAAGGAAGGCTATGCGAACCCCTTCTTTATCGCCACTGCTCCTGATGTTGATCTGAAAGAAGCCTGATGTCTGTTCTGATTGTCATTCCTGCCCGCTATGCCTCGACCCGTTATCCCGGCAAGCCCCTGGTAGAGCTTACCGGCGCTGCGGGGGATAAGCGCACCCTGATCGAACGCTCCTGGCGTGCGGCCTGTGCGGTGCAGGGGGTCGACCGCGTGGTTGTGGCCACGGATGATGATCGGATCCGGCAGGCCGCAGAGGGGTTCGGCGCCGAGGTTGTGATGACCTCGGAAAGCTGTGCCAATGGCACCGAGCGCTGCGCCGAGGCCCATGCGGCGCTGGGCGGCCAGTATGAGGTGGTGGTAAATTTGCAGGGCGATGCGCCGCTCACACCGCATTGGTTCATCGAGGATCTGGTCCAAGGACTGCGTGCGGCGCCGAGCATGGGGCTGGCGACACCGGTGCTGCAGTGTGATGGCGACACGCTCAACAGTATGCTGGCGGATCGCGCGGCGGGCCGGGTTGGCGGCACCACGGCCGTTTTTGGCAGCGACCACAGCGGGCTCTATTTCTCCAAAGAGGTGGTGCCCTTTTGCGCCGAACGTTTTGAAGGCGCAGACAGGACACCGGTGTTTCACCATGTTGGCGTCTATGCCTACCGGCCGGATGCGCTGGCAGCCTATCCCGGTTGGCCGACCGGGCCACTGGAACAGCTCGAAGGACTGGAGCAGCTGCGCTTTTTGGAGAACGCCCACAAGATCCTCTGTGTCGAGGTTGAGGCGCGTGGCCGCGAATTCTGGGAGCTGAACAATCCCGAAGATGTGGAGCGTATTGAGGCGATGATGACCAAAATGGGCGATTTATAGCCCGTTGCCGAGCGTTTGTGATACAGTCGCAGCCAGCATTTTATGCAAGGGAGTTGAGCTGTGTCATGAAGCAGTTTTAAGATGTCTCTATGGCCTTGGAAGCAAAACAGCCTGACCATGCGATGCAGCTCTGAGGAATGCACGCTTGTTTGGAAGGCCATAAAATAGTATCGGCGGTTTAAAGGCGATGCTTCTGTATTTGAAACATGTAGGCCCTTTAGGGCAGATGAGTGAGAAGAAACCATGCGTAAAAAAGTGACAAAAGCAATTTTTCCGGTTGCCGGTCTGGGCACGCGTTTCTTGCCAGCCACCAAATCGGTGCCAAAAGAAATTATGACATTGGTGGACCGCCCGCTGGTGCAATACGCCATCGACGAGGCGCGCGCTGCCGGCATCAAGGAATTTATCTTTGTCACATCACGGGGCAAAGGCGCGCTGGAGGATTATTTTGACCACGCGCCAGTGCTGGAGCAGGAACTTCGCAAAAAGGGCAAAGACGATCTTTTGGAGATCCTGAAAGACACCAATATGGAAAGTGGTGCCATCGCCTATATCCGCCAGCATCGTGCGCTGGGTCTGGGTCACGCGGTCTGGTGCGCCCGCCGTCTTATTGCCAACGAGCCCTTTGCCGTGATCCTGCCCGACGATGTCATTGCGGCGGAAACACCCTGCCTCAAACAGATGGTTGAGGCCTATGAGGAAATCGGCGGCAATATGGTTGCAGCCATGGAGGTGGCGCCGGAAAGAACCAGCTCTTACGGGGTGCTGGACATCAAAGAAGACATGGGATCGGTGGTCTCGGTCAAAGGCATGGTGGAAAAACCCAAAGCGGCAGATGCACCTTCCAATCTGGCGGTGATCGGTCGCTATATTCTGGGGCCCTCGGTGCTGCGCAATCTGCAACAGCTCAAGTCCGGCGCCGGCGGCGAGATCCAATTGACCGACGCTATTGCCCAGGACATTGGCACCGATGTGCCGGTCAGCGGCTACAGGTTTAAGGGCGAGCGGTTTGACTGCGGCTCCAAAGCGGGCTTTTTGCAGGCGACCGTCTCCTTTGCGCTCTCCCGCCCGGAGCTGCGCGATGATTTGATGAACTACATTACCAAAGTGGCGCAGGTCGACAAAGCAGCCGAGTGATTTTGACCACGGTTGTGCCGCAGCGCAGGACCTTTTGAGGACGTAATCTGACGTGAAGACAGTTCTTGTGACCGGAGGAGCCGGATATATCGGCTCGCATGCCTGCAAAGCGCTTAGGGCGGCAGGCTATACGCCCGTGACCTTTGATAATCTTGTGACCGGCTGGAAAGATGCCGTGAAATTTGGCCCCTTTGAGCTGGGCGATTTGCAGGATCGTGCCCGGCTGGATGAGGTTTTTGCCACGCATAAGCCCGTGGCGGTGATGCATTTTGCAGCGCTCAGCCAGGTCGGCGAAGCCATGAGCGAGCCGGGGCGCTATTGGGCCAATAACACGGGTGGCTCGCTGAACCTGATCGAGGCTGCTGTCGCGGCCAACTGTCTGGATTTTGTCTTTTCCTCCACCTGTGCCACCTATGGCGAGCACGACAATGTGGTGCTTGATGAGAACACGCCGCAGCTGCCACTGAATGCCTATGGCGCGTCCAAGCGCGCGGTCGAAGACATCCTCAAGGATTTTGGCGCCGCCTACGGTCTGCGCTCGGTGATCTTTCGCTATTTCAACGTGGCGGGCGCCGACCCTGAGGCCGAAGTGGGCGAGTTCCATCGTCCCGAAACCCATCTGGTGCCGTTGGTGCTGGATGCGATTGATGGCAAACGCGACGCCCTGACCATTTTTGGCACTGATTATGACACGCCTGATGGCACCTGCATCCGCGATTATGTGCATGTCTGCGATCTGGTCGATGCGCATGTTCTGGGACTCAAATGGCTGGAGGCAGACAAGGGCTCGCAGGTGTTTAACCTGGGCACCGGATCCGGCTTTTCTGTGCGCGAGGTCATGGACCGGGGCGCCGCTGTCACGGGCCGCCCTGTGCCCTGTAACACCGGTCCGCGCCGCGCTGGGGACTGTACCAAACTGGTCTCTGGCTCGACCCGCGCCATCACCGATCTTGGCTGGGAGCCGCGTCGCTCCAGTCTGGACATGATGATCGCGGACGCCTGGAAATGGCACCAGATGGGCCATTACGAGGCCTGATATGCAGCCTGTCAGCGCAACCGCCCTCACGCCGCCCGGATGGCGGGCGCGGTATGTGTTGCGTCTGAAACGGCGGCGTCTGCTGTGGCGGGCTCTGCGGGCACGTCACCAGCTGCACTGCCTGCTAGATCGCAGCGCAGCGATCAAATCAGATGATTTGCTGGTGTTTGTGGTGCTGCGCAATGAGAGCGCCCGCCTGCCGTTTTTCCTTGATTACTACCGTGCGCTGGGCGTGGCGCATTTTCTGGTGGTGGACAATGGCAGCAGTGATGGCAGCGACAGCTATCTGGTGGCGCAACAGGATGTGTCTCTGTGGCAGACCGGGGCGGGTTACCGTGCCGCGCGCTTTGGGCTGGACTGGAGCACCTGGCTGCAGGTGCGCTATGGCCACAACCATTGGTGCCTGACGGTCGATGCGGATGAGTTGCTGGTCTATGACGGCATTGAGCAGCATGATCTGCCGACGCTGACCCGGCATCTGGAGGCGCGCGACATTCAGGGCTTTGGCGCGATGATGCTGGATCTCTATCCCCAGGGGTCCTTGGGCCAGCAAAGCTATGCGCCGGGACAGGATCCGCGAGAGGTTCTGAACTGGTTTGATGCCGCGCCCTACCGCGCCAGTCGTCAGGCGCCCATGGGAAACCTCTGGCTGCAGGGGGGCGCGCGCGAAAGGGCGTTTTTCGCCGCCACACCCAGCCGGTCCCCAACCCTGAACAAGATCCCGCTGGTGAAATGGCAGCGCAGCTATGCCTATGTGAACTCGACCCACGCGCTGCTGCCTTTTGCATTGAATGGTTTGTATGACGGGCCGGGGGGAGATCAGCCTGCCGGCGTGTTGTTGCACACCAAATTTTTACCGGAAATTGTTTCCAAATCGGCAACGGAAAAGCAGCGCCAGCAGCACTTTCATACGCCGCAGGATTTTGATCACTACTATGACGACGTGGCAGCCGCACCAGACCTTTGGACTGAAAACTCTCAGCAATATATAGGGCCGGACCAGCTGTGCCGCCTGGACCTGATGCCAAAACTGCACCTTTAGCGGTATCACTGCCAGATCACAGGCGCGCCTGTCCGGGATCTGGCGGGTCCGGGATGGTATGTAACTGTTTCTAAATCCGTTGTTCATAGTGTTTTTCCGTGACATATTAAGGCACAGGATCGGGAGCTGTTGCGGCGCAGGTTTTTAGCGGGCTTTTTCCCGGATCGTTCTGTCGAAATTTACCATCGAGATCTGTCTCACCGGGAATTCCCCTTTGAGCGTTTCTGTCAACGGGCATGGAGGTGTTGTGGGAATTTGGGATTCTTACCGTATGCGTGTCCGGCGCAGGCACAGGCTCCTTCGGGCGGCGCGCAAATCGCGTGAGCTGACCTGCCTGCAGGACAACACGGCCTCCATCCGGCCCAGCGACGTTTTGTTGGTCTCAACCATGCGCAATGAGCAGATCCGCCTGCCATATTTCCTCGACTATTACCGCGGGCTGGGGATCAACCACTTCTTGTTTGTCGACAATGGCTCTGAGGATGGCACGGCAGACTATCTGGCGGGCATGGCGGATGTGTCGCTGTGGCAGACCCATGCCAGCTATCGCAAGTCCAATTTCGGCGTCGACTGGATGAACCACCTTAAACGCAAATATGCCCATGGGCATTGGGTGCTGGTGGTGGACCCGGATGAGCTGTTTATCTACCCGTTCTGTGACACCCGGCCCATTCAGGCCCTGACGGACTGGCTGGATAATTCGGCGATCCGCAGTTTCTCGGCGATGTTGATTGATACCTACCCAAAGGGGCGCATCAGTGATGTGCCCTATCAGGCTGGGCAAAACCCGCTGGATATCGCCAACTGGTTCGACAGTGGCAACTACACCATCAGCAAGAACCTGATGTATGGCAATCTCTGGATTCAGGGAGGGCCACGGGCCCGGGTGTTTTTTGCGGATGAGCCGAAAAAGGCGCCGGCCCTGAACAAAACACCGCTGGTAAAGTGGGACCACCGCTATGCCTATGTTAGCTCCACCCATGCGATTTTGCCGCGCGGGCTTAATCAGGTCTATGAGACCGATGGCGGTGAAAAAGCCAGTGGCGCGCTGCTGCATACCAAATTCCTCGACACCTTTGGCACCAAGGCGAAAGAAGAGCTGCAGCGCAGTGAGCACTATGCCGGGTCGCGTGAATACAAGGCCTATGCCGACAGCCTGGAGCAACAGCCCGATCTCTGGTGCAAATGGAGCGAGAAATACATCAACTGGCGCCAGCTGGAAATTCTGGGGCTGATGTCCAAGGGGAACTGGGCATGAGCACCGTTGGCATCGTCATGCTGGTGCATACCGCACTGGACCGGGCCGAGGAGGTGGCGCGTCACTGGACCGCCAGCGGCTGCCCGGTGGTGCTGCATGTGGACAAGAACGTCGAGGCCGCCACGTTTAAGAAATTTCGCAACTCCTTGATCAATGACCCTCTGATCCGGTTCAGCAAAAGGCATCGCTGCGAATGGGGCACCTGGGGCATCGTGGCCGCCTCGCAAGCAGCCTCAGCGCTGATTTTGCAAGAGTTCCCGGAGGTGCGCCACGTCTATCTGTCATCAGGCTCCTGCCTGCCGCTGCGCCCTGTCGAGGAGCTGGTGGACTATCTGGCGGCCCGCCCGCGCACCGATTTTATCGAGAGCGCCACAACCGCCGATGTGCCCTGGATCGTTGGCGGTCTGGATTTTGAGCGCTTTACCCTGCGGTTCCCGTTTTCCTGGAAAAAGCATCGCTACCTGTTTGACCGCTATGTGGATCTGCAGCGGGCTTTGCGGATGCGGCGGCGGATTCCGACGGGGCTGGTGCCACATATGGGCAGCCAGTGGTGGTGCCTGACCCGGCAAACCCTGTCAGCGATCCTGGAAGACCCCGAGCGGCCCATCTATGACCGCTATTTCCAAAAGGTCTGGATCCCGGATGAAAGCTATTATCAGACCCTGGCCCGGCAATATTCTACCAATATCGAGAGCCGGTCTCTGACACTGTCAAAGTTCGACTTTCAGGGCAAACCGCACATCTTTTATGACGACCACCTGCAGCTGTTGCGTCGATCTGACTGCTTTGTGGCGCGCAAGATCTGGCCACGGGCGGATCGGCTGTATCAGGCCTTTCTGACCGATTCTGCCGGGGCGATGAAAAAGACCGAGCCCAACCCGGGCAAGATCGATCGCATCTTTGCCAAGGCCGTTGAGCGTCGCACGCGGGGGCGGCCCGGTCTTTATATGCAGAGCCGTTTTCCCGGCCGCTGGTCGGTCAATACTGTCACCTCTAGCCCCTATTCGGTGTTCCAGGGCTTTAGCGAGCTGTTTGAGGATTTTGAGAGCTGGTTGGGGCGGATTACCGGCGCCAGGGTGCATGGCCATCTCTTTGCCCCGGGGCGTGCCGAGCTGGCCGGAGGTGGCCGCATGATCAATGGCGTGGTGAGCGACAATGCCAAGATACGCGACTATAATGCCCAAAGTTTCCTCACCAACCTGATCTGGAACACCCGTGGAGAGCGCCAGTGTTTCCAGTTTGGCCCCGGCGATAATCAAGTGATCCGGGGCACCTTTGCGCGTGATCCAAATGCGCAGATCTCAGTGATCAGCGGTGCCTGGGCGGTGCCTCTGTTTCGCTCGAACCGCAACTTTGCCGATCTGCGCCAGCTGGCCGCTAAATTGCAGCAGATCGAGGCCAGCTATCTGACCGTTCTGCGGGCGCAAGACACCAAGGCGCGGGTGCGGATATGGACGATGGCGGAATTCATCGAGGCCCCTATGGAGCCCCTGCAAACCATTCTGGATGAGCTGGGCCCCTTGATGCCACGCCATCTCAGCGAGGCGCCGACGATGGTCAACCTGGACGGGTTTGGTCAGTTTCTGCAGAACCTCAAAAACCAGGGCATGCACCCCTATCTGATGGGCGATTTCCCAGTGGAAGAGGGGCCGGCAAATATGTCAAAACCTCCCAGAAAACCTTATCTGGTGCGAAAATAACCTATGTCAGCTTCTTTTGATTATTTCATTGTTTTTGCCGAAATGCGGACGGGATCCAATTTTCTGGAAACCAACCTCAATGCCTTTGACGGGGTGATCTGCCACGGCGAAGCCTTCAATCCGCATTTCATCGGCTACCCCAACAGCGACGCTATTCTTGGGGTGACGCAAGATATGCGAGAGGCAGATCCCAGCGCTCTTATCGCCCGGATCAGGTCCGAGCGGGGTGGATTGGGGGGCTTTCGCTACTTTCATGACCATGATCCGCGCATCCTTGATGAAGCACTTGAAGATCCGCGCTGCGCCAAGATCATCCTCACGCGAAACCCGCTGGACAGCTATGTCTCCTGGAAGATCGCCAAGGCCACCGGGCAGTGGAAGCTGACCAATGTGAAGCGGCGCAAAGAGGCGCTGGCGCAGTTCGATGGTGCGGAGTTCTCGCACCATGTTGAGGCCTTGCAGGATTTTCAGATCACGCTTCTGAACCGGTTGCAAAAAGCTGGCCAAACCGCCTTTTACATCGCTTATGAGGATTTGCAGAGCGTTGAGGTCATGAATGGGCTGGTGAAGTGGCTGGGCGTGGGCTCGCGACTTGAGGCGCTGGATGGCAGTCTGAAACGGCAAAACCCGGCGCCGGTGGTCTCCAAGGTCGAAAACCCCAAAGCGATGCAGGAGGCTCTGGCTGGACTGGATCGGTTTAATTTGAGCCGCACTCCGAATTTTGAGCCGCGCCGCGGCCCCGCCGTGCCGGGCTATGTTGCAGGGGTTGTGACGCCTCTGCTTTATTTGCCGATCAAGGGCGGTCCTGAGGCCGAGGTCACGGCCTGGATGGCCGGGCTCGACCATGTGGCGCCAGAGGGGCTCATCAGTAAGATGAACCAAAAGCAGCTGCGCCAATGGAAGCGTGGCAATCCAGGCTTTCGCAGCTTTACGGTACTGCGACATCCAGCAGCCCGAGTGCATTCGGCTTTTTGCCGTCGGATCTTGCCCAAGGGCGGCGGCAGCTATGGCAATATACGCGAGACTTTGCGACGTCAGTTCAAGCTGCCTTTGCCCAAGAATGGTCCAGATGAGAGCTACAGCAAGGCGGACCACCGGGAGGCATTCTCTCAGTTCCTGACCTTCTTGCAGGCCAATCTGGCGGGGCAAACATCGGTCCGGGTGGATGCGGAATGGGCCAGTCAGGTGCAGGCCCTGACCGGGTTCAATGAATTGGGTTCCCCTGATCTGATCCTGCGCGAAGACGAGCTGTCAGACGCATTGCCTGCGCTGGCGCGAAAGTTGGGAAGGCCCACACCCGGCGTGCTGGAAAGTGCTGCGGTGGATCGACCCTACAGCCTTGACGAGATTTGGGACCCGGCGCTGGAGAAGCAGATTTCTTCCGTCTACCAGCGCGACTATCTGATGTTTGGGTTTTCTTCCTGGCGCGCCTAAAAAACGGCACCTCGTGCGGCCCGCTGGCGGTTTCGGCAGGGTAGCTCTCCCGCGCCCGTATGATGTTTTGACAAGCAAAACTTCAAAACGGCCTTGGGGGTGGCGCCGCGCTTTGCGCGTCGCTGAATCGAGAGATGGCAGACGTTGATCCTACGACGCAGAATCCGGCATGCGACAAGGTGAGCTGTGTCGCGCACAGAAGAGTTCCAGAGGAACTCTTCTGCCGGGCCCAACGGGAAGGGATCTTTTGCAAAAGATCCGCTGACGGGCGGGAGCCTGCCGCAGCCTTGGAGGGGCTGTAGGGAAGTGTTGCTACGTTAGTCTCACAGGGCTTGGGGACAGGTTCAGGCGGCTTGAACGGGCTGTGCCTCGGTCAGGATCGTGAACAGTGTTGCCGGATCGTGATTGGCCCGCAGCTTGGTGCAAAAACTCTGCTCTCGCAGCGTGCGCGACACCAGGGCCAGAGCCTTCAGGTGTTCAACACCTGCATCTTCTGGCGCAAAGAGCGAGAAGGCGATATCTATCGGCTGGCGATCAACAGAGTCAAAGTCGAGAGGCTTTTCCAGGATCAGAAAGACGCCACAGACCTCGTTGAGGATTTCGAGGCGGGCATGGGGCAGGGCAACGCCGTGTCCAACCCCGGTGGGGCCAAGGCTCTCCCGGTCCAGGAGAGCCTCAACCGTAGGCTGGGCGGGCAAGCCATAAGAGGCCTGGGCTACCTCGCCAATTTCCTGAAACAGGCGCTTTTTGCTGGAGACTGCTCCGATAACCCGGACTGCGTCCGGTTTAAGGATGCTTGAAATCTGCATAGTCACCTGCTCCGTTCAGATGCCGTGGCGCACCTTAGTTTAAGGTCTATACGTTCGGGTCGATCCAACCAATGTTGCCATCTTCCCGGCGGTATACCACGTTCACCCCGTTTTTGCTCTCATTGCGAAAAACCAGCACCGGGGCGCCTGCAAGCTCCATCTGCATCACAGCTTCACCAACAGAGAGGGATTGGATCTTGGTTTCCATCTCGGCAACGATGATTGGCTGCAGTGTTTCGGGCTCGGATTCGGTTTCCGCTTCATCAGAGGCGAGGATATATGAGCTCGCGCCGAGAATTTCAACCGGTTCGCTGCGATCCCGGTGGTGATCTTTCAGCCGACGCTTGTAGCGACGCAGCTGTTTTTCCATCTTTTCGTTGCAGACTTCAAAAGCGGCATAAATTTCAGTGGCATGCGCCTTTGCCTGGGCCGTAAGCCCGGTCGACAGATGCACGGTAGCTTCGCAAACAAATTCATGAGCAGACTTGGAAAAGACGACGCTGGCGTCTGTCGGACGTTCTGCATACTTTGCGACGACAGTCCCCAGTTCGGTTTTAACATGGGTTTGCAGTGCTTCACCAATGTCGATCTGTTTGCCGCTGATTTTGTAACGCATGTGATCTCCTTCACAAATTGCTACCCAAAACACCATCCGGGCCGGGCCCGGAGGGTTGTCGTCAGTTCTGGGTCAGGGGAATAGGCAAGGCAGAAGTTTGCAGGCCTTCAGGTCTTGTTGCCAAGACCTTTTTCCGGACTGCCTCATACTGCGTTTTTGCCATGTCTCAATTCGATGCCAAACCAGCAAGAGAGTCAATGGAGATAGGTCAAATTGATGGTAGGAAAACCATACCATCGGCGGAAAACCGTGGTGCAAAAAGCTGCATTTTTCATGGGTATTCTGCGCGGCACAATAGAGCATTTTTTCGCGCAAATAAAGCGTTAGGAGATGCGGAAATTATCGCCCAGATAGACCCGGCGCACATTCTCGTTCTCGACCACCTCAGAAGGGCTGCCAGACATCAGCACCTGCCCGTCATGCAGGATATAGGCGCGGTCAACGATCTCAAGGGTCTCGCGGACGTTGTGATCGGTAATCAAAACGCCAATGCCACGCTTTTTCAAATCAGCAACCAGGTGGCGAATATCGCCAACCGATATGGGGTCAACCCCGGCAAAAGGCTCATCCAGCAACAGGTATTTCGGGTCCGCCGCCAGACAACGGGCGATCTCCACCCGGCGGCGTTCGCCACCAGACAGCGCCAGGGCCGGGGCGCGCCGCAGATGCTCGATAGAGAAGTCAGACAACAGCTCTTCGAGCCGCTCGCGTCGTCTGTGGCTATGCTTTACCGCGATGTCGAGAACCGCCATGATATTGTCTTCGACTGAAAGCCCGCGGAAAATCGACATTTCCTGCGGCAGATAGCCAATCCCAAGGCGGGCGCGCCGGTACATCGGCAGCGTGGTGACATTTTGCCCGTCGATGGTCACGGTGCCCGCTTCGGGAAAGATCAGCCCGGCGATGGCATAAAAACTGGTGGTCTTGCCGGATCCGTTTGGCCCAAGCAGCGCCACCACTTCACCGCGATCCAGTGAGATGGAAACATCGCGGATCACAAGCTTCTTGCGATAGCTCTTGCGCAGCTTTTCGATGCGCAGCCCCGAGGAGCCCTCGGTCACTTTTAGTTCGGGTTTTTGTGACATCAGTTCTGGTCGCTCGAAGGTGAGCTAGGGTTCAGGATTGTTTTTACCCGACCAGCCATATTGGCGGTGCCGGTGGTCAGGTTGACCACCATCCGCTGTGAGGTGAGGGTGCCTGCGCTTTGGTTCAGGAGCACATTGCGGCTCATGACGATGGTGCCCTGATCGATGGAGTATTCTGCGCGCTGCGCCTCTGCCGCATCGGGTCCACTGACCAGTAGCACATTGCCGTCTGCCTCTAGCCGGTCGATCGCGCGCTTGCCCTCGGCGTCCGTTTTGTAGATCACCAGAACGCGGTCTGCCGAAAGCCGCATGACGCCCTGAATGATCAGGACATTGCCAGTGAACTCGGCCGAGCCATCAACCTGATTGACGGCCAGCGCATCGGAGGTGACCTCAACGGGTTGCGTCGGGTCGGCCTTGACCGCGCCAAAGGCGACGTTTTGCGCCATAGCGGGCGCAGTAAACCACAGGGTGGAAAGCAGGAAAATCAACAAGGCGCGCAAATGAGTCACAGTCTATCTTTCCGGTTTTAGAGGATCGTATACCAGCTTGACACCGTTGGTGAAGAGAAGATGCACCGGTCCACCAACAGTTTCTGAGGTGATTTCCATGTGACCGGCCGTCAGCTCGCCCAGATCGCTGGTGGCCCGTATGGCACCTGGGCTTTCAGCCTGAACGCGGCTGAGCTCAGTTTTGAGGGCTTCGGTTTCAACAACCATGCCGTCGGCCGTGGTGATTTCCACATTGCCAATAAAGCGCGCGAGATCCTGGTCCGGGTGCACGGTGCCGCGATCCGACCTAAGGGTCAGACGCCCGCCCGCGACCATACGGATCTCTGCCTTGAGGTCATTGGCGATCACCGGCGTGTCAGAGTTCGCGCGGGCCACGGTTGCGGTGACCCAGATTTCATCCCCCTGCGAGGTGGAGCCGGAAAAGAACGGCGCTGTCACCTGTTGGCCGCGCATGCGCTGTTCAATTTCTTTGTCGGCAAAGGGAATGACGGCCTCGGTATCGGCGCTGCGAGAAATCAGAAACAAGGTCGACAACAGGCCCAGAGCCGCCAGCGGCAGCAGGACTTTGAGGTAGCTCACCATGCGCGAATACTGATCCATGACCGGGTTGCCCTGCACCTATCCGAGGCCCGCGCGCAGGCAGTCGTGAATGTGCAACAGCCCCTCGGCGCGATGACCCTTGGCAGGGTCAACCACAAAGAGGCAGGTGATTTTGCGCTGATTCATGATGGCCACCGCCTCTTCAGCCAGGGCATCGGGGGCAATGGTTGTGGGATCCTTGGTCATCACGGCGAGGGCAGTGTTGTCGAGCAACCCCTGCATATGGCGTCGCAAATCCCCATCGGTGATGATGCCCAGCAGGGTGCCGTCATTATCGGTGACGCCAGAGACGCCAAATCCCTTTTGGCTGATCTCGATCAGCGCGTCGGACATGGGGGTGTCCTTGGTGACCACCGGCAGGGCTGCCCCGCTGTGCATCAGATCGCTGACCTTACTGAGTCGCGCGCCCAGTTTGCCGCCTGGGTGGAAGTCACGGAAATCTTCCGGGCGAAAATTGCGGTGTTTCATAATGGCAATGGCCAGAGCGTCTCCCATTGCCAGCGTCAGCGTGGTCGAGTTTGAGGGCACAATGCCATAGCCACAGGCCTCACCCATGGCTGGGATCTGCAGCTGCACGTCGGCCTGGGTCATCAATGTGCTGTCCGGTTTGCTCGACAGCCCGATCAGCGGGATCTTGAAGCGCCGGGTAAAGGCCAGCAGATTGGCCAGTTCAGGCGCCTCGCCGGAGTTGGAGATTGCGATCACCACATCGCCTTTGGACAACATGCCCAGATCGCCGTGGCTGGCCTCGGCGGGGTGCACAAAATAGGCCGGGGTGCCGGTGCTGGCCAGGGTGGCGGCAATCTTGCGACCGATATGGCCGGATTTACCGATGCCGCTGATGATGATCCGGCCCGTTGCAGCCATCACCAATTTGGCAGCGTCGACAAAGCGTTGGTCAAAGCCCTCGGCCAATGCCTCCAGCGCGCGGGCTTCGTCTGTGGCCACCTGTCGGGCGGTCGCGAGGAGTTTTTCTGAATCGGTCATGAGTGTGCAAAAATATCCGTATCGGGCCAACCGGCCAGGTCCAGTTTGGCACGCATCGGCAAAAAGTCAAAACAGGCCTGTGCCATCTCGACCCGGCCTTCGCGTGCCAGACGTTTGTTCAGCGCTTCGCGCAGCCGGTGCAGGTACAAAACATCCGAGGCCGCATAGTCCAGCTGTGCAGTCGCGAGGGTCTTGGCGCCCCAATCGCTCATCTGCTGTTGTTTCGAGATATCGACCCCCAAGAGCTCCTGCGTCAGGTTCTTTAATCCATGGCGATCAGTATAGGTGCGGATCAGTCGGCTGGCGATCTTGGTGCAATAGACTGGTGCGGTGAGGGCGCCAAAGGCCTTGTACATGGCGGCAATATCAAAGCGGCCATAGTGGAACAGTTTCAGGACCTTGGGATCCTCCAGTATGGCGCAGAGATTGGGGGCCTCGGTCTGGCCCTTTGCGACCTGCACCAGATGGGCGTTGCCGTCACCGCCGGACATTTGAATGACGCAGAGGCGGTCACGATGGGGGTTCAACCCCATGGTTTCGCAGTCGATAGCCACCACCGGTCCAAGGTCGAGCCCATCAGGCAAATCGTTTTTGTAGAGATGGTTGGCCACTGCAGAATTCCTTTGTCCGTAGAGCGCCTGTGCGCGGCGCCGCCTTGATCGAGCTTTGCCTGATCGTCCCTTGCCTGATTGTGCGCTGCTATCCTGGTCCATGTGTCAGATGTCGTTGCCTTCGAAATAGGGGCAATACCGGGCGAACTCAACTGTCAGACAGCTCTGGTCACGGGCAATGGGTGAAAAATCCCGAAAATACGCGTGTTTTGAACCTGTTGACGGCCTGAATTGGACTGGAGATTTGTGGATAATTGTCGCTCCGCCTGTAATGCCTCGCTTGCATCATAGCGCGGGCCTCTGAAGGACGCGTTAAACAGGGAGTAAAACTGCAGGTCAGGAGGCGTGTGAGTGGGCGCAAAGAGCCTGCCAGACAGGACATCTCCCCCTCAAAATCATGTGAATAAAGCTGAGGGGGGAGTATGGTGCCCAGGAGAGGACTCGAACCTCCACGTCCTTGCGAACACTAGCACCTGAAGCTAGCGCGTCTACCATTCCGCCACCTGGGCAGGTGTCGTGAGGGGCGTATACGGCGATGGCTCAGGGGCGTCAAACGGATTTTTGACATTTTTGCAAAAACTATTCTGCCGCCGGATTCTCAAAGGATCTGAAGGGCGGCTGGCCTGGGTTCAGGAGCGGGGTTTAGCTTTGTTCTGGAGGCGGAAAGAAGGCCATCCTTTTTGCGATGTAGGTGAGGAAATCTGACCAGGCCTCGTGCATCTCGTCGCTCCAGTCGGGGCCAAGCGTGTTTGCCAGCGCACTGATGAAGCTATCAATGAAGCCTCTGAAGTGAGTGTCTGAGATCTGCATCTTGCGGTGTTTATCACCCAGCTTGCTGAGAATGGCATTCAGGCGATCGGTGTCTTCCAGGGCCTCAGCGATATGGGTGAGAGAGGCCAGCATCTTTGCTTCCAGCCGCGCGGTGTCCGACGGAAAAATGGCGCGGCTCTCAGGGCAGAGCGAAAAGAAGGTTCTGTAGAATTCAGGAATGAAGGTATCGAGATTCAACCGTGTGCTCTCAAAGCTGCGCAGGATCAGGGATTTACAGTGATCAGCTTGCATAAAATACTCATATTTATTGTATGTTTTAAAGGCTCTGCGCGGTGATGCCCTATATACATCGTTATACCTGAATGGTTCGTAAAGTAATTCGGATCTCTTGTCTTATTTGTTAACCCGAAATCCAGAATCCCGGTCCATTGTGCCTGTCGCCGCTCGTTTTGCGCCTTGTTTGAAAGGCGCAGTAACGGTAGATCGGTCACATAGCTAATTGCAGGAGCCAAAAGATGTCCAAACTGGTCACGATCTATGGCGGGTCTGGTTTTGTCGGCCGCTACATTGCGCGCCGCATGGCCAAAGAAGGCTGGCGGGTTCGGGTTGCCGTACGCCGCCCCAATGAAGCCATGCATGTAAAACCCTATGGCACGCCGGGTCAGGTTGAACCGGTTCTGTGCAATATCCGCGATGACGCTTCGGTGGCTGCGGCGATGCAGGGGGCGGATGCGGTGGTAAACTGTGTCGGCATCCTGAATGCACATGGCAAAAACTCATTCAAATCCGTGCAGGTTGAGGGTGCCGCGCGGGTGGCGCGCTTTGCCCATAAACAGAATATCGGCCAGCTGGTGCATATCTCGGCTCTGGGGGCTGATGCCGAAGGCGAGAGCGAATACGCCCGCACCAAGGCGCTTGGCGAAGAGGCCGTGCGTGGCTATTTTCCCAATGCAGTGATTTTGCGCCCCTCGGTTATCTTTGGCACCGAAGACCAGTTCTTCAACCGCTTTGCCGGTATGGCCAGCCTGTCGCCAGTGCTGCCGATTGCTAAGGGCAAGACCCTGTTTCAGCCGGTCTATGTCGATGATGTTGCCCGCGCCGCCGTTAAGGGCATCCTTGGTGAGGCCGCTCCTGGCATCTATGAACTTGGCGGCCCCGAGGTAAAGAGCTTTGCCGCGCTGTTGCGCGATATGTGCGATATTATTCTGCGCCGCCGTCTGGTGCTGTCATTGCCGGGCTTTGCCGCCTGGCTGATCGCCTTTGGCTTTGACATGCTGCAGGCCGCGAGCTTTCAGCTGATTGAAAACAAGGTGCTGAGCCGCGACCAGCTGAAAAACCTTGGAACGGATAATGTTGTCTCTGTGGGGGCCAGGAGTTTTGCTGACCTCGGCATTACGCCAGAGGTTATGGGGCCGATCCTGACTGACTATTTGTGGAAGTTCCGCCCTTCGGGCCAGTATGATGAGATGACGGCCTCGGCGCGTAATCTCAAGGGCGACGCCTGACCCCCGTATCTGGGGCTGTCAGCGTCGCAGTTGAAGATCGATAAGACAACGGGCGCAGGTATTCCTGCGCTCTTTCTTTTTCAGATAAAGTTTTCAGAGATGGCGTTTCGTATGCATTCTTCTGGGCGTTGGCATCAGGTGCTGTAGGCGTATCCCAGCAGCGCAAGGCCCAGTATGACCCGGTAAATTACATAGGGCGTAAAGCTGGTCGAGCGCAGCAGGCGCATCATCAGGCTGAGGGCTGCCAGAGCGGAGAGCATCGCCAGCACGGCGGCGATGGCGGCGTCCCTGATCAGATCCATATTGGCGTCCAGCGCGACTTCGGTGCCAAGCAGGACGCCAGAGGCAAAGATCGTCGGGATCGACATCAGCATGGCCAGGCGGGCGCCGTCTTCGCGCCTGTATCCCAGGTGTCGTGCGCCGGTGATGGTGATGCCGGACCGCGAGGTGCCGGGGATCAGTGCGATCATCTGCCAGAGGCCCATGATCAGGGCATCGCGCAGGGTCCAGTCGCTTGAGACCTTTTCCTGAGCGCCTCTTTGGTCGGCGATATACAGCACGATACCAAATGTCAGCATGGCCCAGCCAATCACCGCCGGAGAGCGCAGCGCGTCGCTGAAGTGGTTGAAATGCAGGAAGGCGCCAAACAGGACCGTTGGGATGGTGGCGATGATCAGGCCAAGTGCCAGCCGGGAGCCTTGGGTGTCGGCGCGACCACAGGCCAGACAGGTCAATCCGCCCAGACACAGCCGGACATCGCGCCAGAAAAAGATCATCACCGCGACAAGGGTGCCAAGGTGCACAGCGACATCGATGACTTGTCCCTGGTCGGAATAGCCAGTCAGTCCGGGCAGAAGAATCAGGTGGCCAGAGGAGGAGACCGGCAGGAATTCTGTGATCCCCTGGATCAAAGCGACAAGAACGAGCTGCAACAATGGCATAGTGGGTGGTCCTGAAAGGGGGTCGCCTCTGGGGGCAATGAGGCGTGGATCGTCGTGGCCTTGTATAATTCCTTGGTCTGGATAGGGAAGCTGACATTTAGATCCGATTCGGACCTAAAACTGCTGTACATTTCCGTGGGAACAAGTATCAGAGGTCAATTGAGACCTATTTAGGTCAGTAGTAGTGACCCATTAATGCAGTGCTCCGATCCGGACCTGTCGCAGCCAGCCAAAATAGGGAGTTCGCCCATGGCCAAGCAACCGATGCTCAAATTCGTGAAGATTGATCGCGATATGCCCCAGAAGCGCGCCGCCGAGACGCGTCGGGAAGATTTTGACGAGATCTATGCGGAATATGCTGCCACCAAGGCAGAAGAGCAGGCGAGCCGCTGCAGCCAATGCGGTGTGCCCTATTGCCAGTCTCACTGCCCCCTGCACAACAATATCCCCGACTGGCTGCGCCTCACCGCGACCGGTCGTCTGGAAGAAGCCTATCAGACCAGCCAGGCCACCAATACCTTCCCCGAAATCTGCGGCCGCATCTGTCCACAGGACCGTCTGTGCGAAGGCAACTGCGTAATCGAACAATCCGGTCATGGCACCGTGACCATTGGCGCTGTTGAGAAATACATCACTGATACCGCGTGGGACAAGGGCTGGGTAAAGCCAATTGTGCCAGTCCAGGAGCGTGGCGAAAGCGTTGGTATCATTGGGGCCGGCCCCGGAGGTCTGGCAGCGGCGGACATGCTGCGCCGGGCGGGCATTCAGGTCACTGTCTATGATCGCTACGACCGGGCCGGCGGTTTGCTGACTTATGGTATTCCGGGCTTTAAGCTGGAAAAAGACATTGTCATGCGGCGCAACCAGCTGCTGGCGGACGGCGGCGTTACCTTTGTGATGAACTGCAATATCGGCACCGATATCACCTTTGACGAGATCCGCGCCAAACATAACGCGGTGATCATCGCGACCGGCGTCTACAAATCCCGTGATCTGGAAATGCCCGGCTCGGGTGCCACTGGTATCGTCAAGGCGATTGATTTTCTCACGGCTGCCAACCGCGCGTCGAACTTTGGCGATACCGTCGAAGAATTCGAAAATGGCACGCTGAATGCCGCGGGCAAAAAGGTTGTTGTCATCGGTGGTGGCGACACGGCTATGGATTGCCTGCGTACCTCAATCCGTCAGGGCGCGACATCCGTCAAATGTCTCTACCGGCGCGACCGGGCTAATATGCCAGGCTCGCAACGCGAGACACAGAATGCCGAAGAAGAGGGCGTGGTGTTTGAATGGCTCTCGGCCCCGAAGGGCTTTACCGATGCTGACGGCGGCGTGAATGGCGTCATGGTGCAAAAGATGCGTCTGGGTCAGCCGGATGTGACCGGACGGCAGGCCCCCGAAGTGATTGAGGGTGCCGACTATGTGGAAGACGCCGATCTGGTGATCAAGGCGCTGGGCTTTGAGCCCGAAGATCTGCCCACCCTCTGGGGTCAGGCCGAGCTGCCGACGACCCGTTGGGGCACCATCAAGGCCGCGCATCTGACCGGGGCCACCGATCTCGATGGGGTCTACGCCGTAGGTGACATCGTACGTGGTGCGTCGCTGGTGGTTTGGGCCATCAAAGACGGCCGGGATTGCGCCGATGCGATCGTTACACGTTTCAACAATGCTGGCGCGCAGGTCGCGGCAGAGTAACCTGAAAAGCCACCGCAAGGGAGCCAGCGATATGAGTGAGCTGCAAGGACATTGCATGTGCGAAGCCGTCACGGTCTCGATGACGCCTGCGCGACAGGCTCTTGGCGCATGCCACTGTGACATGTGTCGCCGCTGGACCAGTTCGATGTTGATGACCATTCCGGCCGCCTCTGGCTATGCGGCGCTGGGACCGGTGAAGACCTATGTCTCGTCGGAATGGGCAGAACGCGCCTTTTGCGGCGACTGCGGATCAGCGCTCTGGTATCGCATAACGGCCCCCGGAGAAATGCACGGTCAGACCCAAATGGCCGCTGGCCTTTTTGACAATGCAGGCGAGAACACTCTCGGCCTGGAACTCTATATCGACAAAAAGCCCAAGGGCTATGCCTTTACTGGAACGCATCGGAAAATGACCGAAGCGGATGTAATGGCAGCGTTTCGCCCTGCGGCAGAAGGAGACAACCAATGACCAATCGTGATGCTGTCAAATATGATGCGGACTGGGTGCGCGCTGAGGAAGCCAAACGCAAGTGGATGGCCGAAAATGGTCTCTATACCCAGGACGAAGAGCATTCCTCCTGTGGTGTTGGCCTAGTGGTCGCGGTGAATGGCAAAAGCAGCCGCAGTGTTGTTGAGGCCGGAATCAAAGCGCTGAAAGCGATCTGGCACCGTGGTGCCGTGGACGCCGATGGTAAGACCGGCGATGGCGCGGGTATCCATGTGCAGATCCCGGCACCGTTCTTTTATGACCAGATCCGCCGCACCGGTCATGAGCCGCGCGAAGATCAGCTGATGGCTGTGGGTCAGGTGTTTCTGCCCCGCACCGACTTTGGCGCGCAGGAAACCTGCCGGACCATCGTCGAGAGCGAAGTGCTGCGCATGGGCTACTACATCTACGGCTGGCGCCATGTGCCGGTTGATGTGACCTGCCTGGGCGAAAAGGCCAACGCGACCCGCCCCGAGATCGAGCAGATCCTGATCTCAAACTCCAAAGGCGTCGACGAGGAAACCTTTGAGCGCGAGCTGTATGTGATCCGCCGCCGCATTGAAAAAGCTGCTGCTGCCGCTGGTATCGGGGGGCTCTACATTGCCTCACTGTCCTGTCGGTCGATCATCTACAAAGGCATGATGCTGGCCGAACAGGTCGCGGTCTTCTACCCCGACCTGATGGACGAGCGGTTCGAGAGCGCCTTTGCGATCTATCACCAGCGCTATTCCACAAATACCTTCCCGCAGTGGTGGCTGGCACAGCCCTTCCGCATGTTGGCCCATAACGGTGAGATCAACACCCTGCGTGGCAACAAGAACTGGATGAAAAGCCACGAAATCCGCATGGCGAGCAGCACCTTTGGTGACTATGCCGAAGACATCAAACCGATCATCGCCGGTGGGTCCTCTGACTCGGCGGCGCTTGATTCGGTGTTTGAGGTTCTGGTGCGCGCCGGGCGTTCTGCGCCGATGGCCAAAACCATGCTGGTGCCCGAAAGCTGGTCCAAGCAGGCGGTTGAGCTGCCGCAGGCCTGGCGTGATATGTATTCCTACTGCAACTCGGTGATGGAACCCTGGGATGGCCCCGCCGCTCTGGCGATGACCGATGGCCGCTGGGTCTGCGCCGGTCTGGACCGCAACGGGCTGCGCCCCATGCGCTATGTGGTGACTGGCGATGGCCTAGTGATTGCCGGCTCTGAGGCGGGCATGGTGCCGATCAACGAGGCAACCGTGGTGGAAAAAGGCGCGCTGGGCCCCGGCCAGATGCTGGCGGTCGATATGAAAAAGGGCAAGCTGTTCCACGACACCCAGATCAAGAACAAACTGGCCGCCGCACTGCCGTTTGGCGAATGGGTTGGCAAGATCAACGATGTGGAACAGGCTCTCTCAACCGTGACCGAGGCTGCGATGTTCTCTGGTGAAGAGCTGCGCCGCCGTCAGGTTGCGGCTGGCTATACCATCGAAGAGCTGGAGCAAATTCTGTCGCCAATGGCGGAAGATGGCAAAGAGACCCTGGCCTCGATGGGCGACGATACACCCTCGGCTGTCTTGTCCAAGATGTATCGCCCGCTGAGCCACTTCTTTAGGCAGAACTTTAGCCAGGTGACCAACCCGCCAATCGATTCGCTGCGCGAATTCCGGGTGATGTCGCTGAAGACACGCTTTGGGAACCTGAAGAACGTGCTCGAAGAAGACAGCAGCCAGACCGAAATCGTCGTGCTGGAAAGCCCCTTTGTCGGCAATGCGCAGTGGGACAAGCTGGTCACCGAATTCAACGCGCCCCTGGCCGAGATCGACTGTTCCTTTGACCCGGCTGAAGGCTCATTGAGCCAGGCGCTGGTGCGCATTCGCGCCGAGGCCGAAGACGCTGTGCGCTCTGGTGCCGGTCATCTGGTGCTGACCGATCAGTATTCGGATGCGACCCGCGTGGCGATGCCAATGATTCTGGCCACATCCACTGTGCATTCGCATCTGA
This sequence comes from Phaeobacter sp. SH40, assembly GCA_965641885.1. Lineage (GTDB taxonomy): Bacteria > Pseudomonadota > Alphaproteobacteria > Rhodobacterales > Rhodobacteraceae > Pseudophaeobacter. The sequence continues at coordinate 4,451,818 of OZ282574.1, forward strand.
CACGCAAAGGTCTGCGGACCTTCAGCTCGCTCAATGTGCGGGCTGCCGAATGCATTGATCCGCATTACTTTGCCGTGCTCATCGGCTGTGGCGCCACCGTGGTGAACGCCTATCTGGCCGAGGATTCGCTGGCGGACCGCATTGACCGTGGCTTGCTGGACGGCAGCCTCACCGAAAACGTGGCGCGCTACCGCGAAGCCATTGACCAGGGTCTTTTGAAGATCATGGCCAAGATGGGGATCTCGGTGATCTCCTCCTATCGTGGTGGGCTGAACTTTGAGGCTGTGGGCCTCAGCCGTGCCATGTGTGCAGAATTCTTCCCCGGAATGACCAGCCGAATTTCCGGCATTGGTGTCAGCGGCATTCAGGTCAAAGCCGAAGAAATTCACGCCAAAGGCTGGAACGCGGCCGACAACATCCTGCCCATCGGCGGCTTTTACAAGGCGCGTGCATCCGGCGAGACCCACGCCTGGGAAGCCACGTCCATGCATATGCTGCAGATGGCCTGCAACTCGGCGTCGTTTGAGATGTGGAAGCGCTACTCTGCCAAGATGCAGAGCAACCCGCCGATCCACCTGCGCGATCTGCTCGACATTAAGCCCATGGGCAAATCGGTGCCCATTGAGGAAGTCGAATCGATCACCTCGATCCGCAAACGTTTTGTCACGCCGGGTATGAGCCTGGGCGCACTTTCGCCAGAGGCCCATAAGACGCTGAACGTGGCGATGAACCGGATTGGCGCCAAGTCGGATTCCGGTGAGGGCGGCGAAGATCCGGCGCATTTTGTGCCGGAACCCAATGGCGATAACCCAAGCGCCAAGATCAAACAGGTGGCGTCGGGGCGCTTTGGCGTTACCGCAGAATACCTCAACCAGTGCGAAGAGCTGGAAATCAAGGTGGCCCAGGGTGCCAAGCCCGGCGAAGGCGGCCAGCTGCCCGGTATGAAGGTCACCGACCTGATTGCCCGTCTGCGCCACTCCACCAAAGGTGTCACGCTGATCTCACCGCCGCCGCATCACGATATCTACTCGATCGAGGATCTGGCGCAGCTGATCTATGACCTGAAACAGATCAACCCGCGCTGCAAGGTGACGGTGAAGCTGGTTGCGGCCTCGGGTGTTGGCACCATTGCCGCAGGGGTCGCCAAGGCCAAGGCGGATGTGATCCTGATCTCGGGTCACAATGGTGGCACCGGGGCGTCTCCGGCGACCTCGATCAAATATGCCGGTCTGCCCTGGGAGATGGGCCTCACCGAGGCGCATCAGGTTCTGGCGATGAACAACCTGCGCGAACGGGTGACTTTGCGCACTGATGGCGGGCTGCGCACCGGGCGTGACATTGTCATGGCCGCGATGCTGGGCGCCGAGGAATACGGCATCGGCACGGCCGCGCTGATCGCGATGGGCTGTATCATGGTGCGTCAGTGCCAGTCCAATACCTGCCCCGTTGGGGTCTGCACGCAAGACGAAGCGCTGCGTGGTAAATTCACTGGCAATGCAGACAAGGTGGTAAACCTGATTACTTTCTATGCGCAGGAAGTGCGGGAAATCCTCGCCTCTATCGGTGCGCGCAGCATGGATGAGGTGATTGGCCGGGCGGATCTGTTGGCGCAGGTCTCGCGTGGCTCGGCGCATCTGGATGATCTCGATCTCAACCCGTTGTTGATCACGGTCGATGGTGCGGCAGAGATCGTCTACAACCGCGACAAAGAACGCAACGCGGTGCCCGATACGCTGGATGCCGAGATCGTGCGCGATGCGGCGCGGTTCCTGCAGGACGGCGAAAAAATGCAGCTGTCCTATGCGGTGCAAAACACGCATCGTTCTGTGGGCACCCGCACCTCGAGCCATATCGTGCGCAACTTTGGTATGCGCAATGCCTTTCAGCCGGATCACCTGACGGTGAAATTGCAGGGCTCTGCCGGGCAGTCGCTGGGGGCCTTCGCGGCGCCGGGGCTGAAGCTTGAGGTTTCTGGCGATGCCAATGACTATGTCGGCAAGGGACTGTCAGGGGGCACCATTGTGGTTCGACCACCGATGGCCTCACCGCTGAAGGCCAGTGACAACACAATCGTCGGCAACACAGTGCTGTATGGCGCAACCGATGGCTATCTCTTTGCTGCGGGCCGCGCTGGTGAGCGCTTTGCGGTGCGGAATTCAGGCGCTTCTGTGGTTGTTGAGGGCTGCGGTGCCTGCGGCTGTGAGTATATGACCGGCGGTGTCGCGGTGATCCTGGGCTCGATTGGGGCGAACTTTGGCGCGGGGATGACAGGCGGTATGGCCTATCTCTATGATCCGGATGGCAAGGCGCAGACCATGATGAACATGGAAAGCCTGGTCACCTGCCCGGTCACGGTGGAGCATTGGAACACCAAGCTGAAGACCTTGGTCGAGCGGCATCTGGAAGAAACCGGCAGTCGTAAGGCGGCTGAGATCTTGCAGAACTGGGATCTGGAACAGGGAAACTTTTTGCAGGTCTGCCCCATCGAGATGCTGGAGAATCTCAAGTACCCCTTGAGCCATGAAAAAACTGCTGTACCGGCTGAATAAACCCCAGCGCGTACTGTTTAAGAATTGTCCCGCAAGCTGATCGCTTGCGGGGCTTTTTCTTTAGGGTGTGTCGTCTTGCTTCTGGCCCATGCCGCTCGCCTGTGCTGCACGCCTGTGTTGCATGCCTGTGTCACGGGGCTGTGCTGCGGCTCAGTTGGACCCGTTTCCGTGTTTGTTCTGACCCGGTTGCTGGCCTATAGAAGGGCATGGCAAAGGCAGTAAAGAAAACAAAAAAGAAACAGGCAGGCCGGTCCTGGCTCAGAGAGAGGCTGATGCAACCGCTGCGCTGGCTGCGGCGCTGGCTGCTGCGAGGGCTGCTGGGGGCCGTGGGATTTGCGACCTTTTTGGTGCTGTTGTTTTCCGTGGTGAATCCGCCCACGACCCATACAATCTGGAGCGAAAAGCGCAGGCTGGGCGAAATTGATCAGGAATGGGTGCCATTTGCGGATATCGCTCCGGTTCTGGCGCGCTCGGTTGTGGCAGCAGAGGATGCGCGGTTTTGCCAGCACTGGGGCATTGATGTGCAGGCCATCCGGGCGGCCATTGCCGAAGGCGGCCAGCGCGGAGGCTCCACCCTGTCGCAGCAGGTGGTGAAAAATGTCTTTCTCTGGCAGGGGCGCAGCTGGGGGCGAAAAGCCCTGGAAACCCTGATGACACCCTTGGTCGAGGCGATCTGGAGCAAGAAGCGCATCCTGGAGGTTTATCTCAATGTGGCCGAGATGGATGAGGGGGTCTTTGGGGCTGAAGCGGCCGCACGGCATTATTTTGGTGTTGGCCCGGATGCACTGAGCGCCCGCCAGGCAGCCCTGATTGCTGCGGTTCTGCCGAACCCAAAACAACGCTCGGCTAGTCGCCCGAGCAAGGCAGTCAGCCGCCGGGCCGCCAAGATTCAGGACGGAGCGGCTACCATTCGCGCAGATGGGCGGTCGGGCTGTTTCGAGGATTGAAGTTTTGCCGCGTACAGGGCATTGCTGGGTTTGATCCCCGGCGCTCGATTTGGAGTTACAATAAGGCCTATGGCACGTCTTTATCATGTCCCCCTTTCCCCCTTTTGCCGGAAGGTCCGTCTGTCGCTGGCGGAAAAGAAAATCGAAGTCGAGTTGATCGAGGAACGCTACTGGGAGGCGGATCCGGATTTTCTACGCCGCAACCCGGCAGCCAAGGTTCCGGTGATTCGGCTGGATGGCAAGATGATGGCCGAGAGCGCCGCCATCTGCGAATATCTGGAAGAAACCCGCCCCACGCCTTCGTTGATGCCAAATGACCCGGATGGCCGCTATGAAGTGCGCCGCATTGTCAGTTGGTTCGACGACAAATTCCATGCAGAGGTGACGTCAAAGCTGCTGTATGAACGGGTCAACAAAAAGGTCACGGGCGAGGGCTATCCCGATAGTAAGAACGTCAAGGCCGGCGCCAAGGCGATCAAGTACCACCTTGATTACATGACCTGGCTGCTGGACCATCGTCGCTGGCTTGCAGGCGATCAGATGAGCCTGGCTGATTTTGCTGCCGCCGCACATCTGTCCTCGCTGGACTATATTTCTGATGTGGACTGGAACCGCTCTGCCGTGGTCAAGGACTGGTATGCCAAGATCAAATCGCGGCCGGCCTTTCGCTCTATCCTGGCGGACCAGATTTCCGGATTCCGCCCGCCCGCGCATTACGCCGACCTCGATTTCTGATCCCTGATCTGTAGCGCAGAGAGGCTCTGAGATGACAGCTGACCTCAAAAACAGGCTGGTGGCACAGGCCCTGGCGGAGGGTTTTGTCTCTTGCAAGATCTGTCGACCTGGTGATGTGCCCGAGGTCCCCGACCGGCTGCAGCAGTTCCTCGACAAGGGCTATCACGGCCAGATGGGCTGGATGGCAGAGCGCAGCCATTGGCGCGGTGATCCGAGCGTTTTGTGGCCCGAGGCGCGCTCGGTCATCATGCTGGCAGAGAGCTATACCCCCGAGGAAGACCCGATGGCGGTTATTGGCTGCCCGGATCGCGGTGCTGTGTCGGTTTATGCCCGCAACAAAGACTATCATGATCTGGTCAAGAAGCGTTTGAAACGGCTGGCACGCTGGCTGATCGACGAGGCCAAAAAGCAGGATGAGACAGCGCAAGTAAAGGTCTTTGTCGACACGGCGCCAGTGCCGGAAAAACCCCTGGGACAGGCAGCGGGCCTTGGCTGGCAGGGCAAGCATACCAATCTGGTGAGCCGGGACTGGGGCAATTGGGCCTTTTTAGGCTCTGTTTTCACCACTTTGGAGCTGCCGGTTGATGAGGCTGAGCCAGATCGCTGTGGCTCTTGCAGCTCTTGCCTGACGGCCTGCCCAACCGAGGCCTTTACCGCGCCTTACCAGATGGATGCGCGCCGCTGCATTTCCTATCTGACGATTGAGCACAAAGGCCCGGTAGAAGAAGAGCTGCGCAGCAAGCTCGGCAACCGGATTTACGGCTGTGACGACTGCCTGTCGGCCTGTCCCTGGAACAAATTCGCGGTTGCTGCAAGTGATCTGCGCTATGCCGCACGGGCAGAACTGCAGGCGCCTAAACTGGCCGAGCTGGCTGTGCTGGATGATGCTGGATTTCGCGCCTTCTTTTCTGGATCGCCAATCAAACGGATCGGGCGGGATCGGTTTGTGCGCAATGTGCTCTATGCCATTGGCAACTCCAACCTGCCTGAATTGCGCAGCGTGGCCGCAGGACTAGCCAATGATTCTGACCCAACGGTTGCCGAGGCGGCAGAGTGGGCGGTTCAGCGGCTTTCGTGACGCAAACGGGATGGACGCGTCTGAAATAGACGCTAGACCAGTGTAGCGCAGAAACCTGGGCAGCGAACAGACTGGAGATCACAACATGGCGCTATTGCTGGGTGTTGATACGGGCGGAACCTATACGGATGCGGTGCTGATCCGCGACGAAACTGAGGTGATCGCTACGGCGAAATCTCTGACCACCCGTGCCGATCTGGCGATTGGTGTTGGTGGCGCCATTCGCGCCGTTCTGGCGCAATCTGGCTGTGCCGCCTCCGAGGTCTCGATGGCGGCCCTGTCGACCACCTTGGCCACCAATGCGCTTGTCGAGGGGCAGGGCGGTCGCGTGGCGTTGATCTATATCGGATTTGGCGAAAGCGACCTCGAACGTCACGGGCTGAAGGACGCGCTGAAAGGTGACCCTGCTTTGGTGCTGGCAGGTGGCCACAACCACGCAGGTTTTGAGGCGCAGCCGCTGGATGCCGACGCGCTAAAGGCCTTTTTAGAGACACATATGGTGGGGGTTTCCGGTTTTGCTGTGGCTTCGGTCTTTGCCACCCGCAACCCGGCCCATGAGGTGGAAGCAGCCCGAATCATTACAGAGATGACCCAGTCGCCAGTGACCTGTTCGCATCAGTTGTCGGCAAAGCTGAATGGCCCCAAACGTGCGGTGACGGCGGTGCTGAATGCGCGGCTGATTGGCATGATTGACCGGCTGATTGGGCGGGCACAGGACACGCTGGTTGATCTTGGCGTGACGGCCCCGATGATGGTGGTGCGCGGCGATGGCGCTCTGATGTCCGCCGAGCAGGCGCGCGCCCGGCCGATTGAAACCATCCTCAGTGGACCAGCCGCCTCGATTGTGGGGGCGCGCTGGATGACGGGGGTGGAAAATGCGCTGGTCAGCGATATTGGCGGCACCACCACCGATGTGGCGCTGATCCGCGATGGCAAGCCGGCCATTGATCCCGCAGGCGCGCGGGTTGGCCCATTCCGCACCATGGTCGAGGCGGTGGCCATGCGCACCACCGGTCTGGGCGGTGACAGCCAGGTGCATCTGCAATCCAGTGGCCTGCAGGGGGGCGTGACGCTGGGGCCGCGCCGGGTGGTGCCTGTCTCACTCATGGCGTCCGAGGCCCCGGAGGTGGTGCATGCGGCCCTGGACAAGCAGCTCAACGCGCCGGTGGTAGGGGAATACGACGGCAGATTCGTCCGGGCCGTCATAGGCCTGCCGACCGCTGGCCTTGGCGAGCGCGAGTTTGCGCTACTGGGTCGGATTGGCACCGAGGTGCAGCCGCTGGGGGCGATTTTGCGCACCCGGATGGAACAGGGCGCGCTGAGCCGTCTGGTGGATCGTGGTTTGGTGCAGGTCGCGGGTATCACGCCTTCGGACGCCAGCCATGTGCTGGGCCGGGTCGCGGTTTGGGATAGGGCGGCGGCTGAAAAGGCGCTGACGCTGTTTGCCCGCCGCCGGATTGGCAGCGGCGACTGTATGGCGCCGGATGCGCAGGCGCTGGCGCAGATGATTGTGGACCAGCTGACAGAACAGACGGTTTTAACCTTGTTAGAGAGTGCTTTTTCCGAGGAGGAAAGCGATTTTGGCCTGCCCGCTGCAGATCTGGCGCGTCATGTTCTGACGCAGAAAGGACTGGCCTCGCATCGGGGTATTTTGGCCTTTGAGGCCTCGATGAATATAGACGTGGTAGGGCTGGGGGCCTCTGCTGCCAGCTATTATCCGGCAGTGGGAGAGCGGCTGAAATGCCGGATGCGTTTGCCGGAACACGCAGGTGTTGCCAATGCCATCGGTGCGGTTGTTGGCCGTGTCACCATGCGGCGCAGTGGCAGTGTCACCTCCCCGACCGAGGGTAAGTTTCGGGTGTATTTCGACAGTGGACCACAGGATTTTGCGGCCTCGCAAGAGGCGTTGCACAGGCTGGAACAGATTCTGGAACAGCAGGCGCGCACCGATGCCGAGGCGGCTGGGGCCGAGGACATCCACATCCATGTGACCCGGGATATTCGTACAGCCGAGGTTGAGGCGCGTGAGGTTTTTGTCGAGGCCATGCTGACGGTTGAGGCAAGCGGCCGCCCGCGTGTCGCCACGGATTGAGTCCGCTACAGGGGCCAAAAGGCCCGCGTCTGCGCGAGGCGGGCCTTTCTGAAGTGCGATGATATAATCTGGCTCTAACCTAGGTTATTCTGCCGCTTCACTGCGTTTGGGCAGCACCCAGTCCGGACGCGCGAAATGGCAGGTGTAGCCGTTTGGCTGGCGCTCAAGATAGTCCTGATGCTCGGGCTCGGCCTCCCAGAATGCGCTGACGGGCTCGACCTCGGTCACCACCTTGCCGGGCCACAGGCCGCAGGCCTCGACATCGGCGATGGTTTCCAGCGCCATGGCTTTCTGGTCCTCATCCACATAGTAGATGGCAGACCGGTAGCCCATCCCCAGATCATTGCCCTGGCGGTTTTCGGTGGTGGGGTCGTGGATCTGAAAGAAGAACTCCAGCACATCGCGATAGGATGTCTGGCTGGGATCAAATATGATCTCGATCCCTTCGGCGTGGCTACCGTGGTTCTTGTAGGTGGCATGGTCCACATCGCCGCCGGTATAGCCGACACGGGTGGAGAGCACGCCTTTGCGCTTGCGGATCAGATCCTGCATGCCCCAAAAGCAGCCCCCGGCGAGAACAGCGCGTTCGCTCATGATCTTTTCTCCACTTGGTTGATATAGTCTGCGTAGCCTTCGGCCTCCATCTCAGCCAGCGGCACAAACCGCAGAGAGGCGGAATTGATGCAGTAGCGCAGCCCGCCGTGCTCGACGGGCCCATCGGGAAAGACATGGCCCAGATGGCTGTCGCCATGGGTCGAACGCACTTCGGTGCGGATCATGCCCAGGGCCCGGTCTTCCAGCTCGCTGACATAGGCGGGCTCGATCGGTTTGGTAAAGCTGGGCCAGCCGCAGCCCGATTCGTATTTGTCTCCCGAGGCAAACAGCGGCTCGCCCGAGACGATATCCACATAGATGCCGACCTCTTTGTTCGAAAGCAGCTTGCCAGTGCCCGGGCGCTCGGTGCCGGAGTTCTGTGTGACGTAGAATTCTTCTTTCGACAGGGCAGCGATGGCCGCGGCGTCTTTGGTATATTTGATCATGCTATTCTCCCTCTTGCGCGACCTTTACCTGCGGATCGCTCTGTTCGCTATGGTGCCAAAGATGGGGGGGCGCCGCCAAAATGCAAATGGCATTTCACGCGGCTCGCGCATCTGTGTGGCGACTGCCCCTGTGCTGCAGCCCTATGTCGATTTCGGTGTCGATGTGGTTTGCGGGCTGGGCGCGGGTGGCTGTTTTGGGATGGATTGACGCGACAGCTGCACCGCGAGAATCCCCAGGGTGACAATCGCGACGCCCAAAAGATCAAGCATGCCCAGCTTTTCGCCCAGCATAAAGCTGGCGATGGCGACGCCAAAGACCGGGTTGAGAAAGTGGAACGTCGCGGCCCGAATGGCGCCGATCCGGTTCAGCAGCTTAACCCAGATGAAGGTGGCCATCAGCCCCGGAACAAGAGTGGTATAGGCAAAGGCCAGCCCCAGCCGCAGGGTCGGATTGACAAAGATATCTTCGCTCAGGGGGGCTGCGACAAACAAAATGGCAGACCCGATCAGCATCTGCAGCCCAACCACCATCATGAAGTTTCCGCCCGATGTGGCGCCACGCAGCGCCAGGGTTGCCACGGTCAGGGCCAGCACGCCAATGACGCACAACAGGATGCCAAAGCCATCCACCCCGGCATTGATTCGTGTCCCCATAATGAGAGCGACGCCCGCAACACCTGCCATCAGGCCAATCAGGCCAAGAGGTTTTATCCGGTCGCCAAAGATGACCCAGGAGGCCAGCGCTACGCAAAGCGGCATGGTCGAGGCGAGAATTGCGGCCAGCGAGGCTTCGATCCATTGCATGGCAACAAAGTTGAGACCGAGATAAAGCGCGTTTTGGCAAATGCCAAAGATCACCGTGGCCCGCCATTGGCCGCGGGTCAGCCGCCAGGTCTGCCCCAGGGCCAGGGCAATGCCGACACCGATCAGCCCTGAAATCAAAAACCGCACCGCCAGAGAAAACAGCGGCGAGGCATCCACCACGATGATCCGGGCCGAGGTAAAGGCGGAGGACCACATCAAGGCAAAGGTGAGCCCCATAGCAATTGCGCGAAAATCCATGGCTGGGGCCTTCCAGGGGAATTGTTCTTTGTTAGATGTTTAGCAAGGCAAGGATCGGGTGGAAATGCGTATTCGCCCGATGTCACGTGATTGAGACCGCGTCAGCGCCAGGACAAAGGCGCGACCAAACCCAGGTCCAAAATTCTGCTCAAACTTCAGGCACAAAAAAGGGCCGCCAGAGGCGACCCTAATCTCGAAAGCTTTGATGCAGGAATATCCTGAATCAGGCTTCGCCGTTGACGCTGTCTTTCAGAGCCTTGGCAATGGTCATTTTCACAACCTTGTCCGCCTCTTTCATGAATTTCTCGCCGGTGGCAGGGTTGCGCACTTCGCGCTCGGGGCGCTCGCGGCAATAGATTTTGCCAATGCCGGGCAGGGTCACGGCACCGCCGCCAGACACTTCGCGTGTGATCAGGGCGCACACGGCATCCAGAGCAACGCCTGCGGTCTTTTTGTCTTCGCCCATTTCCTCAGCCAGAGCTGCAACAAGCTGGGTTTTTGTCATCGGTTTGGACATTCTCAGATCTCCTTAAAACTGCCCGAACTGTGGGGCCTCATCGCGCAACATTATCGTTATGTTGTGTAGGAACACAACGCGTTGTGTGGTGAAAGACCAGGGAAACCAGCGATTTTTCGCAGAAAACGGTGGAAAACTTGTGTCAGAGGAAGGCGGTTTCGTCAAAGGACCGCAGTTTTCGGCTATGTAGCCGTTCCAAAGGCATAGTTCTGAGCTGTTCCATCGCTTTTATTCCGATCTGCAAATGACGCGCAACCTGTGTCTGATAAAAGCCCGAAGCCATGCCCGGCAGCTTTAGCTCACCATGCAGCGGCTTGTCGGACACACAGAGCAGCGTGCCGTAGGGCACCCGAAAGCGATAGCCATTGGCGGCAATGGTGGCGCTTTCCATATCCAGTGCAATGGCGCGCGATTGGTTGAGACGCTGCACCGGGCCGGATTGATCCCTGAGCTCCCAGTTGCGGTTGTCGATCGTGGCCACCGTGCCGGTGCGCATAATGCGTTTGAGGTCATAGCCCTCAAATTGGGTGACCTCTGCAACCGCCTGTTCCAGTGCAATCTGGATCTCGGCCAGCGCCGGGATGGGCGTCCAGACGGGCAGGTCATCATCCAGCACGTGGTCCTCGCGCAGGTAGGCATGAGCGAGGACAAAATCACCCAGCGCCTGTGTGTTGCGCAGCCCGGCACAGTGACCCACCATCAGCCAGGCATGCGGGCGCAGCACTGCGATGTGATCCGTGGCGGTTTTGGCATTAGAGGGGCCGACGCCAATATTGACCAGCGTGATGCCGTTCCCGTCCGCCCGCTTCAGGTGGTAGGTGGGCATCTGCGGCAGTTTTGCGGTCGCGGGAATCTCTGCCGCTGGATCACTGATTTCGTGATTGCCAGTACTGACAAAGCTGACATAGCCCGACGCTGGGTCTGCCAGCTGAGCGCGGGCATAGGCCTCGAACTCAGCCACGTAGAACTGGTAGTTGGTAAAGAGCACATGGTTCTGAAAATGTTCGGGCGCGGTGGCGGTGTAATGCGCCAGCCGCGCCAGCGAGTAGTCCACCCGTTGCGCGCTGAACAAGGCCAGCGGCCCGATGCCACCCTCGGATTTGTAGGTGCCATTGACGATATCGTCGTTGGTTGTCGCGAGATCCGGCACATCAAAGACATCGCGCAGGGTAAAGTCAGCCGCGCCCTCCTGCGGCACCGTCAGATCGGGGCGCGAGGCGACGGCAAAATGCACCGGGATCGGCGTCTGAGACGCCATGATGGTAACGGGCTGGCCGTGGTTCTTGATCAACAGCCCGATTTGCTGGATCAGATAGTTGCGAAACAGGTCCGGCCTTGTCACCGTGGTGGCATAGGTTCCCGGCGCTGCCACATGGCCAAAGCTGAGACGGCTGTCCACCTGGGCAAAGCTGGTGGTGGTGATGCGGATCTCGGGATAAAAGGCACGAATGCGCTGATCCGCTGGGGCTCCTTCAGCCATGCTGCGCATGAAGGCCTCACACAGATAATTGGTCGCCTGAGCATAGAGCGCTTCCAGACGCGCCACTGCCGCAGTCGCATCGGTAAAGCTTTCAGGGGCAAATGTCTCGGGCTGGTGGATCAAAGCTTCGGGTGTCACTGGGGTCATGCTTGTGTCTCTGATACAGGTTCAATGACGGGAATTATCTCAAAGCTGCGTACATCGACAAGGCCAAGATCCGAGATCCTGAGTTCGGGAATAACCACCAGCGCCAGCAGGGAATGTTGCATATAGGCGTTGTTCAGAGAGCAGCCACAGGTCTCCATTGCCTCGACCAGTTTTTGCGCCTTGGCGGCGACCTCAGTGGCGGGGCGGTCGGACATAAGGCCGGCAATCGGCAGCTCGACCAGCGCCAGCTCTTTGCCATCCCGGTAGATGGTGATGCCGCCACCAACCTCGGCCAGACGATTGGCCGCAAGCGCCATCTGCGCCCGGTCGGTGCCAACCACGATCATGTGGTGGCTGTCATGCGCCACGGTCGAGGCCATAGCCATTTTTCCGGTATAGCCAAAGCCGGAAACAAAGGCATTGGTGACGCCGCCGGTGGCGCGATGCCGCTCTACCAGCGCAATCTGGCAGGTCTCGCTGTCTTTTGCCATTGTGGCCTCGACCAAGCCGTCATGCACCGGCAGCTCTGCTTTCAGCGCCTTGGTCGGGGCCTGATTTTCAACCATGCCAATGACATTGGCCGTCACCGCATTGGCGCCTTCGGGGGCAGTGATTTCAAAATCCGCTGCAGTCAGCGCATGGCCCAGATGAATGGTGCCACGGGCGGTGTCAGGCCAGTCCAGATGCGGACAATCCACCGTAATAGAGCCTTTTTCAGCAACAATCTGTCCCCGCGCCATCACCAGTTCAACCGGCAGCTCGGTCAGATCAGAGGTCAGGATCACATCGGCGCGCCGACCCGGCGTGATCGAGCCAATATCGCGTTCCATGCCAAAATGGGTGGCGGTATTGATCGTCGCCATCTGCAGGGCAATCAGTGGGTCACAGCCGCAGGCGATGGCGTGGCGCACCACCCGGTTCATATGTCCGTCATGCACCAGCGTGCCAGAGTGGCAGTCATCGGTGCAAAGGATGAAATTGCGCGGATCCAGTCCCTTTTCGGTGATGGCAGTGATCTGCGCTTCAACATCGTACCAGGCAGAGCCCAGCCGGACCATGGCGCGCATCCCCTGACGCATCCGGGCGATGGCATCAGCTTCGCAGGTGCCCTCGTGATCATCCGCCGGCCCACCAGCGACATAGGCGGCAAAATTACGTCCCAGATCAGGTGAGGCATAGTGGCCGCCAACAGTCTTGCCAGCACGCTGGGTGGCGGCGATCTCTGCCAGCATCTTTGGGTCTGCATTGGCCACACCGGGGAAATTCATCATCTCACCCAGTCCGACGATACCGGGCCAGGACATTGCCTCAGCCACGTCTTCGGCGGTGATCTCAAACCCGGTGGTTTCCAACCCCGGCGCCGAGGGCGCGCAGGAGGGCATCTGGGTGAAGATATTGACCGGCTGCAACAGGGCTTCGTCATGCATCAGGCGCACGCCTTCAAGGCCAAGCACATTGGCGATCTCATGCGGGTCGGTGAACATCGAGGTGGTGCCGTGCGGGATCACGGCGCGGGCAAACTCCGCCGGCGTCAGCATGCCGCTCTCGATATGCATATGCGCATCACACAGGCCGGGGATCATATAACGCCCCTTTGCCTCGATCACCGCAGTGTCAGGCCCCATGCAATAGCTGGCATCCGGCCCTACATAGGCGATTCGGCCCGCAACGATGGCGATGTCATGAGAGTCGAGCACTTCGCGCGTGTGGACATTGACCCATTTCCCCTGGCGAATCACCGTGTCGGCGGGCGCGCGCCCTGCAGCAACATTGATCAATTGCGGGGCGATGTCGGGCCAGCTGGGGAATGGTCTATCTGTCATGTGCCAATTGTTATGATTGCAGCGGCAAGTTCAAGCCCCGCAGTGCGAGCTTACGTCAGAAACACCTATCTCAATGACAAGAGGATGACAGGGCGCGCCCGGGCAGGCGCGCGCCGCTTCCGACACCGCAAAGAGGAGGGCCGCGAGGCGGAATTTTTTGATGGTCAAAGCGGCCCTGGAGGTTCAGGCTGGCGGCACGACCGGATTTACAACAGGAGCCTGCGAGATGAGCGTCACCGAACTGCGCCCCAATATGGACCACTGGCAGGAGCGCGTCGATCTTGCCGCCAGCTTTCGCTGGGTTGAGCGGCTGAATATGCACGAAGGAGTGGCAAATCATTTCAGTCTGGCGGTGAACGAGACGGGTACTCAGTTCCTGATGAATGCCAATCAGATGCATTTCGCCCGTATCACGGCCTCGAACCTGTTGTTCCTGGATGCGGACGACCCAGAGACCATGGCGAAACCCGGCGCACCCGATCCAACCGCCTGGGGGCTGCATGGGTCTATTCACCGGCTGTGCCCGCAGGCGCGTTGCGTGATGCATGTGCACTCGATCCACGCCACGGTGCTGGCCTCTCTGGCCGACAGTAGACTGCTGCCGATAGACCAGAACACCGCGACGTTTTTCAACCGCTACGTGATCGACGATGGCTATGGCGGCCTCGCGTTTGAGGACGAAGGCGCGCGCTGTGCCGCGATGCTGACGGACCCAAAACAAAAGGTCATGATCATGGGCAACCACGGCGTGCTGGTGATAGGCTCTGACCCGGCGGATACCCTAAACCGGCTCTACTATTTCGAGCGCGCAGCCGAGACCTATATTCGTGCCCTGCAGACGGGGCAGAAACTGCGTGTTCTGTCGGATGAAATCGCTGAGAAAACAGCGCAAGAGTTAGAAGACTATCCCAGCCAGGCCGAAGCGCATCTGCGAGAGATCAAGCTGATCCTCGACAGTGAGGGCTCCAGCTACGCCAGCTAAGGTCTGGGCCGAGTTGCTACCCTGTGCCGCTTCGCATCTGGCGCGGGGTGGCGCCAAAGGCGGCGCGATAGGCGCGGGTCATGGCGCTGGGGTCCTCATAGCCACTGCGCAGGGCCACTTCGGCCACCGACAGATCAGTCTCTAACACCAGCTTTCTTGCCTGTATCAGCCGCAGATGCCGGTAGATTGCCTGTGGTGTTGCCCCCAACTGCGCCTTCATCCGCTGTTCCAGATCCTTGCGATTGCGGCCGATCTGGCGGGCAATCTCAACGATGGTCAGCGGTGTTTCTATATGGGCCTGCATCAGGGCCAGAGCGCGCGCCACAGACCGGCTGCGGGCCAGTATGTTGGTCTGGGTGGTGGCAACAGGGGCGGCGTGCGAGGGGGTGATTTCAGGGCTCATGAACAGGGCCGCAACCTCCAGCCGCAACGACTGCCCATGGCGTTGGCCAATCAGCTCCAGCATCAAATCAAAGGCCGCAAGTGCGCCGCTGCAGGTGATTCTGTTGCCGTCCTGCACATGGCGAAGGCGCTGGGCCTCGACCTGTGGGAAAGCCTCGGCAAAGCTGTCCAGCTCTTGCCAGTGAATGGTGGCGCACCGCCCTTCCAGCAGGTTTGCGGCCGCCAAAAGCCAGGCACCGGCGTCAAAGCCCGCCATGATCGTGTAATGTGTTGCAGCCGCACGCAGGGCGCGATTGCTGATGACATCAGCAAAATGGCGGTAGCGATAGCTTGGCATGGCGATCAGCATGTCACCCTGACAGCCGCTGAGCGCCCCATGCGGGTTCACCTCCATACCAGAGGATGACACCACGGGCGCGCCATCCAGCGTCAAAAAGCGCCAGGCATAGACCTCTCGCCCCGCTAGCGTATTGGCAGCGCGCATCGGCTCTACCGTATTGGCCAGACAGTGACCTGAGAAATCGTCAAACAGCAGCATATCTATCTGCTGCAGTGCGGCGTGATCTTTCACCCAAGTTGGCATGATATTGTCCATCTCTGCATGAAGCGACTTTAGCGCGACGCTAGGCTGATCAGCAAGCCAGTGAGACGGGCAAGCCAGTTAAAAGGCCAAGCCAGAGAGAAGGACAGGTGCGATGCAGTTTGGTATGACAGAAGAACAGGCGATGATCGTCGAGACGACACGCGCCTTTGTGGAAAAAGAGCTTTACCCGCATGAGCTGGAGGTCGAGCGCAGTGGTCATCTGCCCATGGAGCTGATCAAGGAGATCCAGGCCAAGGCGATGGCGGCGGGGCTGTATGGCGCGAATATGCCGGAAGAGGTCGGCGGCGCTGGCCTCGATACGCTGAGCTGGCTGATGTATGAAAAAGAGCTGGGCCGGGCCAATTACGCGCTGCACTGGACCTGCGTTGCGCGGCCCTCAAACATTCTGCTGGCCGGGACGGATGCGCAGAAAGAGCAATACCTCTACCCCTGCATGAAGGGCGAGAAATGGGACTGTCTGGCGATGACAGAGCCGGGGGCAGGCTCGGACCTGCGCGGCATGACGGCCTCGGCCAAACGCGATGGCGACGACTGGGTTTTGAACGGCACCAAGCATTTCATCAGCCACGCGGATATTGCTGATTTCTCAATTGTCTTTATGGCGACGGGCGAAGAAGAGACGCCGCGCGGCCCCAAAAAACTGATCACCGCCTTCTTTGTCGATAAGGGCACGCCGGGCTATTCGGTGCGCGATGGCTACCGCAATGTGAGCCACCGGGGCTACACCAATGCGGTGCTTGAGTTTGACGACTGCCGCCTGCCGTCCTCGGCCATTTTGGGCGAGGTGCACAAGGGGTTCGAGGTGGCCAATACCTGGCTGGGCGCCACCCGGCTGCAAGTGGCGGCAACCTGTCTGGGCCGGGCGGAACGTGCGCTGCAGCACTCAGTGGAATACGCAGTAGAGCGCAAGCAATTCGGCCAGCAGATTGGCAAATTTCAGGGGGTTTCTTTTAAACTGGCCGATATGGCGCTGGAGCTGAAGGCGGCGAATTTGCTGACCTGGGAGGCCGGCTGGAAATTTGATCAGGGCACAGTTACGGAATCGGATATGTCGATGGCCAAACTGAAAGCCACCGAGATGCTGGCAATGGTTGCCGATGAGGCGATCCAGATCCACGGCGGCATGGGCCTGATGGACGAGCTGCCGCTGGAGCGCATCTGGCGCGATGCCCGCGTTGAACGCATTTGGGAGGGGACGAGCGAGATCCAACGTCATATCATCAGCCGCGAAATGCTACGCGCGCTTGGAGGCTGACACATGACCACGACCACTGCCCACAAACCAAAGGTGACCATCACCTATTGTATCGGCTGCAACTGGATGCTCAGGGCGGCCTGGATGGCGCAGGAACTGCTTTCGACCTTTCAGGGCATGCTGGGGGCGGTGACGCTGGTGCCCGGTGAAACCGGTGGGATCTTTGAGATCACGGTGGATGATGAGCTGATCTGGGAGCGTAAACGCGACGGGGGCTTTCCCGATGTAAAAGAGCTAAAGACCCGCGTGCGCGACCAGATTAACCCGCAACAGGACCTCGGCCATCTGGACCGGTCCCCAGGGAATGAATAGACACAAATGACGTCTCTAAACAGGCTGTTTAGGCCCAAAACCATCGCGGTTGTCGGCGGTGGAGACTGGTGCCGTCTGGTGATTGAGCAGTGCCAGAAGATGGGTTTTGACGGCGAGATCTGGCCGGTACACCCCAAGGCAGACGCCTTGGCAGGATTGCCAGTTTACCGCGATGTTGCCAGCTTGCCGGATGCACCCGATGCAACATTTGTCGGGGTCAACCGCTTTGCCACCATTGATGTGGTGCGGACCTTGGCCGAACGCGGCGCTGGTGGTGCGGTGTGCTTTGCCTCGGGCTTTCTTGAGGCGCAGGCCGAAGACCGCGAGGCGGCTGATCTGCAGGCGCAGCTTTTGGCGGCGGCGGGCGACATGCCGTTTCTGGGGCCAAATTGCTATGGCTTTATCAACTACCTTGATGGCGCCCTGCTGTGGCCTGATCAACATGGCGGCAAACGGGTGGACAAGGGCGTCGCACTGATCACTCAAAGCTCCAATATCGCGATCAACCTCACCATGCAGACGCGTGGCCTGCCCATTGCCTATGTGGTGGCGGCGGGAAATCAGGCGCAGTCCGGGATTGCCGCCATCGGCGCCGCCCTGTTGCAGGACGACCGGGTGACCGCCCTGGGGCTGCACATCGAGGGCTTTGGTGATCTGCGCGCCTTTGAGGCGCTGGCTGCACAGGCCCGGAGCCTGGGCAAACCGATCATTGCGCTGAAGGTGGGCAAATCCGCCGAGGCGCAGGCCGCAACAGTGTCGCATACCGCATCGCTTGCGGGCGGAGACGCAGGGGCTGCGGCCCTGTTGTCGCGCCTGGGCATTGCACGGCTGCAGGATCTGCCAACCTTTCTTGAGACACTTAAACTGTTGCATGTTGCCGGTCCTCTTAGCTCGAACCGCCTCGCTTCAATCAGTTGTTCGGGGGGTGAGGCTAGCCTGGCGGCGGATACCGCCCATGATTTGCCGCTCAGCTTTCCGTCGCTGAATGAGGCGCAACAGAGCAATCTGCGCGCCGCCTTGGGGCCGATGGTGGCACTGGCAAACCCGCTGGACTATCACACCTACATCTGGCGCGATTCTGCTGCGATGACGCAGGCGTTTGCCGCCATGATGGATCCCTCACTGGCGATGACGTTGCTGATTGTTGACTTTCCACGCGCTGATCGCTGTTCAGCCAGTGACTGGGACTGCGCCATCGAGGCGGCTATTGGGTCGCGTCAGCTCTCTGGCGGCAATGTTGCCATGGTTGCCACTCTGCCAGAGCTTTTGCCCGAAGCGGTGGCCGAGCAGTTGATGGCAGCAGGGGTGGTGCCTTTTTGTGGCTTGCGTGAAGCCCTGGAAGCCTGCGCGGCTGCCAGTCTTGCGTCCGGTCTTGCGTCCCATCTGGCCCAGCCCGCACAGCCAGAGCCGCTCCTGCTGCCGACGCCGACAGTAACGCCCAGTCTGATCCCCGAAGCTGAGGCCAAGCTGCGGCTTTCGGATTATGGCCTGCGAGTGCCGAAATCGCTGAGGGCAAAAACGCCTGGCGCGGCGCGGGCCGCTGCGGCTGACATTGGCTATCCGGTGGTGTTAAAGGGCGAAGGGGTTGCCCATAAGACCGAAGCCGGTGCCGTGGTGCTGAACCTGCAAACAGGTGGCGCGGTGAGTGAGGCGGCGGCGCAGATGCCAGCCGCGCGGTTTTTGGTGGAAGAAATGGTCACAGGGGCTGTGGCGGAGCTGTTGATTGGCGTGGTGAAAGATCCGGCGCATGGTTTTGTCCTCACCCTTGCGGCAGGGGGCACCCTGGCCGAAGTGCTGGAAGACAGCGCATCGATGCTGGTTCCGGCCAGTGATGCCAGGGTTCTGGCCGCACTGGATCAGTTGCGGATATCCAGGCTTTTGGCAGGATACCGTGGCCAGCCTGCAGCTGATCGCGGCGCAATCCTACGCGCAGTGCAGGCGGTGCAGGCCTATGTCCTGGCCGAGGCCGAGGGTTTGGAAGAAATTGAAATCAATCCGCTTTTGTGTACGCTCAAGGATGCGGTGGCGGCGGATGCGCTGATGCGCAGAAAGGACTTTATGCGATGACTGATGGCACAACGGACCTTGGACCCGTCAAAACCCGGCGCGAGGGCGCAATTTTGGAGGTGACGCTGGATCGCCCCAAGGCCAACGCGATTGATCTGGCCACCAGCAAGGTGATGGGCGAGGTATTTCGCGATTTTCGCGATGATCCGGAGCTGCGTGTCGCGATCCTGACCGGCGGCGGCGAAAAGTTCTTTTGCCCCGGCTGGGATCTGAAGGCAGCAGCGGATGGCGACGCGGTTGATGGCGACTACGGTGTCGGCGGCTTTGGTGGCTTGCAAGAGCTGCGCGATATGAACAAGCCGGTGATTGCTGCCGTGAACGGGATCGCCTGTGGCGGTGGGCTGGAGCTGGCAATCTCGGCCGATATGATTCTTGCGGCAGAGCATGCAACATTTGCCCTGCCAGAGATCCGGTCCGGCACTGTGGCGGATGCCGCCTCGATCAAACTGCCAAAACGTATTCCCTATCACATCGCGATGGAGCTGTTGCTGACCGGGCGTTGGTTTGATGCAGCCGAGGCGCATCGCTGGGGGCTGGTGAACGAGATCGTGCCGGGGGATCAGCTCATGGACCGGGCCTGGGAGTTGGCGCGACTGCTCGCTTCGGGTCCGCCGCTGGTCTATGCGGCGATCAAGGAGGTGGTGCGGGATGCCGAGGACTGCAAGTTCCAGGATGCCATGAACCACATCACCCAGCGCCAGTTGCGCAGCATTGATGTGCTGTATTCCAGTGATGACCAGCTGGAAGGGGCACGTGCCTTTGCCGAAAAGCGTGATCCGGTTTGGAAGGGCCGCTAAAGGCAAGCAAGCGCTCCCGCCCCTGCCGCAGCAGTCAAAGACTGCTACTTTAGGGTTGGGCCTGGCACCGCGCTGGCGCGCGGTGCCAGGCAGTCCCTTGAGAGCGTTCAGGTCTGAGGAGCCGGGGGCTCAGGCTTTCCGGGATCTCAGGCCTTTTTGAACAGTGCGATAAAGGCTGTGTCGTTGCGGTGCTCTGCGCTGGCTGCCGCGCCGTAGATCGGGACTTCTGGCAGAGAAAAATCAGTGATTTCGCCGTCTTGTTCGAGAGCGGTGAAAGCTGTTTTAAAGCCAGCCAGATGGTAGAACTTTTTGTTGATTGACAGGGCAAACTGCGCGCCCCGCTCGGCGACACGCAACAGTTCTGGAAGAGCCTCAGAGCCGATGTGGCCATGGGTGAAGGTGCCCGAGGAGACGACGCCCTGATAGCGGCCATCGGGCACTGGAATACCGCGGAGAAGATCGGCTTCGATCACGGCGCGGTAGATGTCTTTCTTTGTGGCCTGTGCCAGCATGTCAGCGCTGATATCGGTGGCCTCTAGCAATGAAACCCCGAGATCGGATAAGGCCTGGCCGCACAGCCCGGTTCCAGCGCCTGCATCCAGAACCGGCCCCCGTTTACCGGACATGAGCCCACCCGCTGTGACAAAGGCCTGAGCAGTTTGAAACGGCAGGTGATAGCTTTCTTGCGCGGCAAAGGAGAGATCATAGCTTTTGGCCCAGCCGGCATAGAGCCGTTTTGAGGCGGCGGGCGAGGTCAGACCATAGGCGGCGGCAAGATCGGGTGCGTCATTTGTCATCCTGCCATCAAAGACCGGCAGAGGATTCGAATCAAGTCTTGCACCTTTGCGGGCTTCTGCCCATTTAGAGACTATGCAAAATACACTTCTTTGTCTTGGCTGTGGGTATACTGCGCGGGCTTTGGCGCCGCATCTTTTGGCACGGGGTTGGCGGGTGCTCGGCACCTCTCGTGAGGCGACAACTGTGCCCGGTGTCGAGATGCTTACCTGGCCCGGTGACGACATCCAGCTGAGTGGGGTGACGCATATCCTCAGCTCGATTGGCCCAAACGCACAGGGTGATCCGGTTTTGGCGCAATTGCGCGCCGAGATAACGTCTGCGGCCCCTGATCTTGAGTGGGTGGGCTATCTGTCGACCACGGCGGTTTACGGGGATCGCAATGGGGCCTGGGTGGATGAGACAGCCGAGGTTGCCCCCACCAGCGAGCGCGGCAGCTGGCGCACCATGGCCGAGGCGCACTGGCAGCAGATCACCGACCTGCCGCTGCATATCTTTCGCCTTGCCGGGATCTATGGCCCCGGACGTGGCCCCTTTGCCAAGCTGATGGCAGGCAAGGCGCGGCGCATTGTCAAACCGGGGCAGGTGTTTTCCCGCATTCATGTGGACGACATAGCGCAGGCGCTGCTGGCCTCGATGGATCAGCCACAGCCGGGCGGGATCTATAACCTCTGTGATGATGAGCCCGCGCCGCCGCAGGATGTTCTGGGCTATGCTGCCGAGCTTTTGGGCATGCCAGTGCCTGCCGAGGTGCCTTTTGACGAGGCTGGCATGACCCCCATGGCGCGTAGCTTTTACGGTGAAAACAAGCGGGTGCGGAACAACCGTATCAAGGACGAGCTGGGCATTGAACTGCTCTATCCAAGTTACCGTGAGGGTTTGCAGGCGGTATTGCTGGCCGAAGACATGAAGGGTTTTGTACCCCCGGCAGAGCCCCCTGCACTTTAGCTAGTCTTCGGAAAAATAGTCCTCGTCCACTGATCGTAGGACAAAAGCCTTCCTGGCGCGAACGCCGACCTCGTGTTTTATCATCAAGCGTGCCAAGCGGTTGCCATTGATTAGGACTATCCGATGCTGAACACGATCCACATACTCTACCGCCTCTTTGGAGAAATCAGAGGTGGTAACAAAGACTCCTTTGCTTGCGCCTTCACCAGTCAATGATCCAACAAAGGCATTCAGGGCTGGGCGACCAACTTTGTTGTCGGGAGAGTATCTTTTGGCTTGGACATATACAGCATCCAATCCGAGCTCATCTTCGTTGATAATACCGTCGATACCACCGTCACCGCTGAGCGAGGTTTGCAGGCCTCTTTCAAGCTCGCCACCACCGTAGCCCATTGCGAGTAGCAGATCGACCACAAGCTTTTCGAACCGAGCTGGGGAAAGAGACAATACAGCGTCAACGACGTCGATAGCTAAGTCCGTTTCGATTTCAGCAAATGCGGAGAGCATCTTGTCTTCGGGAGTTTGTGCCTTGTCTGAGCTTTCGAGCAAGAATTGTTGCGCTTGATCTTTGTTTGGCCGTTCTCGCCACAGCGAAAACTCCGTAGATTGTGCAAGCACTGAATTGTCTATCCTGTCAGGATAACGCTGTAGAAAAGTTTGTCCTAGGTCAGTTATTTCGTGGTGATTTCTTTTGACGGTTTGGATCAGGCCCGCTTTGGTCATATAGGTCCTGGCCCAGTGTGCCCTGTCACTTAGGTACGTTTTCTTACCGCTGGGCAGAAGTTCCTCTGCATCAGTCTTGGAAATACTGAGCGTTTCGATGAGGGTCGGTAAGGCTTGAGAAACATTTTTGGCGCCGTCTGCAAATGCTTGAAGCAAAGGGCGCATCAATTCTTGGTAGTCGGGAATAGTCATTACAAGAAACTCGCAGTGAAACTAATTCTCTGCAGGATTGTGTATATATTTCAAAAGCACAACCCTAAGCTCGTTTCTCGCCAATCTGCGCTACGCCCAGAACCTCAAGAACCTTGGCTTCGATCTGCGGCGCATTCATCGCGGCGACCTCGTACATATCGGCAGG
Source organism: Phaeobacter sp. SH40 (assembly GCA_965641885.1). Lineage (GTDB taxonomy): Bacteria > Pseudomonadota > Alphaproteobacteria > Rhodobacterales > Rhodobacteraceae > Pseudophaeobacter. Next base: position 4,474,531 of record OZ282574.1, read on the forward strand.
GCTGGCCTGGTCGATAAAGGTGTCTGGCAGCACCATCGAGCGGAATTTGAGTCCCGCATCAAACACGCCTTCCTCCGCCAAAAGCTGCGCCACGTGCGAGCCAAAGCCGCCCACCGCGCCTTCCTCAATACAGATCAGCGCTTCGTGATTTGCGGCCAGATCCAGAATCATCTCACGGTCCAGCGGTTTGGCAAAGCGGGCATCGGCAATTGTCGGCGTGATGCCTTTGGCCGCGAGCGCTTCTGCCGCTTTGCGGACCTCACCGAGTCGGGTGCCAAAGGACAGCAGCGCCACGCGCGCGCCCTGTTGGATCATCCGGCCTTTGCCGATTTCCAGCACCTCTGGGATCTCGGGCATCTCGACGCCTTCGCCCTCACCACGGGGATAGCGAAAGGCGATGGGGCCGTCGTTATAGGCGGCAGCGGTATGGACCATATGGACCAGCTCGGCCTCGTCAGAGGCGGCCATCACCACCATACCGGGCAGGTTGGACATGAAACCGATATCAAAGGACCCCGCATGGGTGGCGCCATCTGCGCCAACAAGACCCGCGCGGTCGATGGCAAAACGCACCGGCAAGCGCTGGATGGCGACGTCATGCACCACCTGATCATAGCCGCGCTGCAGGAAGGTTGAATACATGGCGCAGAACGGCTTCATCCCCCCTGCCGCAAGGGCTGCGGCAAAGGTGACGCCGTGCTGTTCGGCAATACCGACGTCAAAGCAGCGCGACGGATAACGCTCTGCCATCAGGCTCAGACCGGTGCCATCGGGCATCGCGGCGGTCACGGCGCAGATCTTGTCGTCCCTGGCGGCCAGTTTCACCAGCTCATCGCCAAAAACCCCGGTATAGGAGGGCGCGTTTGAGGGCGTCTTTTGCTGCTTGCCAGTGACCATATCGAACTTGGCGGTGGCGTGGCCCTTGTCGCGCGCGGCCTCAGCGGGGGCGTATCCCTTGCCCTTTTTGGTCAGCACATGGATCAGGATCGGGCCTTTGGCGCGCGCCTTGACAGTGCGCAGCACCGGCAGCAGCTGGTCGAGGTCATGACCGTCGATGGGGCCGACATAGGAAAAGCCAAGGGATTCAAACAGAGTGCCGCCGACGGCCATCCCTTTGAGCATATCCTTGGCGCGTTTGGCACCCTCGCGGAAGGGTTCCGGCAGCAGGGAGGCGGCGCCCTTGGCGACGGCGCGCAGCTCCTGAAAGGGTTCTTCTGCGTAGAGACGCGACAGATAGGACGACAGCGCGCCAACGGGGGGCGCAATGCTCATTTCATTATCGTTCAGGATGACAAACAGACGTTTGTCCAGATGGCCTGCGTTATTCATCGCCTCAAAGGCCATGCCGGCCGACATCGAGCCATCACCAATCACCGCAATAGCATCACCGAGGCCCTCGGGCACCACGCCGCCAAGATCGCGGGCCACGGAAAACCCAAGCGCGGCACTGATCGAGGTTGAACTATGGGCGGCACCAAAGGGATCATAGGGGCTCTCGGAGCGTTTGGTGAAGCCAGAGAGGCCGCCCTTGGTGCGCAGGGTGCGAATGCGGTCGCGGCGACCGGTCAGGATTTTATGCGGGTAGCTTTGGTGCGAGACATCCCAGATCAGCTTGTCGCGGGGGGTGTCAAACACCGCATGCAGCGCCACGGTCAGCTCGACCACGCCCAGACCGGCCCCAAGATGGCCACCGGTGACGGAGACTGCCGAGATGGTTTCCTGCCGCAGCTCATGCGTCAGCTGCAGCAACTGGCTATCGCTCAGGCCCTTCAGGTCTGCAGGGCCTGCGATCTGGTCCAGTAGCGGGGTATGAGGCCGATCAGACATGGCTTCTCCTTCAGGCGGTTCCTGTGGGCAGCTCGAGAGAGCCAGACACAGATGCGCAACGGCGCACTAGCTGTCGCGGGCAATAACGAAACGCGCCGCTTCCTTCAAGGTTTCTGCCTGATCCCCGTAGGGCGCCAGAGCAGAGCAGGCCGCGTCACACAGATCGTGCGCGCGTTGTTTGGCCGCCTGCAGTCCAAGCAGCGAGACAAAGGTTGCTTTGCCCGCCTCAGAGTCCTTGCGCAGGGCCTTGCCCATTTTGGCGGCGTCGCCCTCTATATCCAAGATGTCGTCGGCGATCTGAAAGGCAAGGCCAAGGGCGGTTGCGTATTGTCGCAGCGGCGCAGAATCCGCCCCGGCCAAAACAGCGCCAGAGGTGGCGGACCATGCGATCAGGCAGCCGGTTTTGCGGGCCTGCAGCCGGGTGATTTCAGCAAGCGTCAGCGGGGTGGTGGCGGTTTCGGCAGCGATATCCAGCATCTGTCCCGAAACCATGCCATCCTTGCCCGCCGACTGGGCCAGATCCCGGATCAGCAAAAGCGCATTTGGCCCCAGGTCAGGCGAGGCCAGCAACTCAAAGGCAAAGCTTTGCAGGCTGTCGCCAGCAAGCACCGCCATGGCCTCATCCCATTTGCGGTGCAGGGTGGGCTGTCCCCGTCGCAGATCATCATCGTCCATGCAGGGCAGATCGTCATGCACCAGTGAATAGGCGTGCAGGCATTCGATCGCGAGGGCCGCATCCAGCGCCGAAGCCTGGGCGACACCGTGCAGACGGGCACTTTCGAGCACCAGAAACCCGCGCAGCATCTTGCCGCCTCTGACCGCATAGCGCATCGCCTGATGCAGCGTGTCATCGCCGGCCAAGCACAGGTCGAGATGGGCAGAAATCAGCCTTTGGGTTTGCTGCAAGGCAGCCGTGAATCCGAGGCCCGAGGCATCCAGCGCAGTCATGGTCTCAGCCTGCGTCCAACGCCTGGGTGCCGGTCGGGGTGCCGCTGGCATCCAGCGTGATGGCGGCGACTTTTTCCTCGGCGCGCTTCAGCTCGTCTTCGCAGCGTTTTTTCAGCTCGGCGCCGCGTTCATACAGCGCGATTGAGGCGTCCAGAGCCACATCGCCACGCTCAAGCTGGCCAACAACGGTCTCCAGCTCACGCATTGCCTGTTCAAAGCTCATGTCTTTTACGGAGGGGGCGGTGGTCTCACTCATGTTGCTGCCTTTATCAATTCTTCCACATGCGCGCGGCTGGCCTGCGCAAGGGCGTTCAGATCATATCCGCCTTCCAAAGTCGAGACGATACGCCCCTCGCAAAGCTCAGCCGCCAGCGCGCAGAGTTCCGCCGTAAGCCAGGCAAAATCAGCGGTGCTCCAGTTGAGGCTGGCAAGCGGGTCGTCCTGATGCGCGTCAAAGCCGGCCGAAATGATAATCAGCTCTGGTTTGAAGGCGCGCAGGCGGGGAAAGGCCTGACTGGTATAGGCGGCGCGCATCTGGTCGCCGCCGGATTCTGGCGGCAGCGGCATGTTGAGGATCTGGCCATGACTGCCGTCTTCCTCCACCCGGCCAGAGCCCGGCCAGAGCGGCATTTGCTGGCTGGTGATGAACAGCGCCCGTGGCTCGTCCCACAAAAGGTCCTGGGTGCCATTGCCGTGATGCACATCAAAATCCACCACCGCGACGCGCTTCAGCCCGTGGTGGTCCAGCGCATGTTTGGCGGCCAGGGCGGCGTTGCCAAAGAAACAGAACCCCATGGCGGTCTCTGTCTCGGCGTGGTGCCCCGGCGGGCGAATGGCGGCAAAGGCGTTTTGCACCTCACCTGTCAGCACCATATCCACCGCGCGCACAGCAGCCCCCGCGGCGCGAAAGGCTGCATCCAGTGAGCTGGGTGACATAAAGGTGTCGCCATCAATCTGGGCATACCCTTCGGTCGGGTTGGCCGCGCGCAGTGCGTGCAGGTGGCTGGCGGGATGAATGCGCAGGATATCATCCTCGGCCGCCAGGGGGGCGGTGACCCGCTTAAGGTCAAGGGTTTCCAGCGCGTGCAGCACATGTTCAAGACGCGCCACCCGCTCGGGGTGGCCTTCGGGGGTTATGTGCAGCAGGCAGTCGGCATGGGTGATCAGGGCGGTGGTCATTCGGCAGGTCCTGTTATCTCGGCAGAAAAGAGGCCGGAGTTGACAGCAAGGCGTTGAAACAAAGGGCGCTGTGGCTTCTGGACATCTTGTGGTCAGGGCCAAGCCAACCCACAAGATGCGACGATGAAACTACGCGAGGTTTTCGCGTGGATTAGCCCATTTCGTCCTGGCAGATCATCACGGCTTCCAATCCAGTATAAGAGCCTTCCAGATCAATCGCCATGACTTCACCATGTTCGTTATAGAGCGTCATGGTGTATTTTTTGGCCAGATCGAACAGGAAGTCGGGGTTGGTGAAATAGATATCCGCGCCTGGAACATCATTCAGGTAAATCCCGGTTGCCTCGCCATCATATTCCTGACCGTCCAGATCAAACAGGATCGGATAGGTAACGCCTTCTTCGATCCCTTCCCAGCCATCGTTGAACGCAGTTACGTATCCCGCGCCTTCGTTGCGGTCCAGGCCAATCCGCACGACGGATCCATCCTGATAAGCCGCCTGAATAAGGCAGCCATCCCCAAGGCTTGGGTCGATCATCACATCCCAGCCGCCTGCGGTGCCCCATTGCTCCAGCTCCTGGGCGGTTGCTGCCAGAGGCAGAAGACAGGCAAGAGCGGCGTATTTAATGAATTTCATCTGATAGTTCCTTTGATTGAGTAAAGGGTCTTGTTGGTTTTGCACCCAGCAGCGAAATGGCGCTGGCTGATTTAAGACCCATTTTGAAACCGCCAGATGGCAGCACGCGTGGCCCAGAAAAATTGCCATCTGCCCTAACTACCATTTGCCCTGTCTGGGGCAAAAGGTTTAGCGGGTTATCTTATAGTGCACAAAGAGCTTAGACTAATTTTGTCTTGCTGCGCGCAGAAATTTTCAAGCGGCCCTTTGGCCTTAATCGGGCGCCAGCATGTAGCCAGCTCCGCGCACCGTCTGCAGGTATTGCGGCTGTTTGGGATTGGGCTCAATCTTGCGCCTTAGCCGGGTGATTTGCACATCGACTGCCCGCTCCTGGGCCTGACCCCGGTCGCGGCCAAGGTCTTCGACCAGTTTGCTGCGGCTGACGGGCTCTCCGGTGCAGGAGGAAAAAATCTTCATCAGCTGGCTTTCGGTTCCGGTGAGCCGGACCAGCTCATCGCCCTGCCACATTTCACCGCGCTCAATATCGTAGCGGATTTGCCCCAGATGCAACACTTTGGGGGCGCTGTCCTGGGCCGAGGTATCCGGAACCCGGCGCAGGATCGCATTGACGCGCAGCAACAACTCCTTGGGTTCAAACGGCTTTGGCAGATAATCATCGGCGCCCGCCTCAAAGCCGGTGATCCGGTCTTCGGTGTCGCCCTTGGCGGTGAGCAGCAGGATTGGAGTGGTCATGGTTTCACGCAGCGATTTTGTCAGTGATATGCCATCCTCCCCCGGCATCATCACATCCATGATGATCAGGTCAAAATCGAGCCCGGCCAGAACACGCCGGGCATGCGCCGCATCGCGGGCCGCAGTGACCAGAAAGCCAGCCCGCATCAGAAATTTCTTGAGCAAGCCGCGAATACGCTCATCGTCGTCGATGATCAAAAGATGTGAGTCAAATGTGCTCATGATCCTGTTTCCCGCAAGTTAATGTAGGCCCGACGCATATCCGCATCCATCATCGCCTCCAAAACCTTTCTAAACCCCTGTACCGCCTCGGGGCCGGCGTCTTTGTAGGCTGCGCGCATCCGGGCGCGCTGGGCGTCCGAGAGCCTTGCCTCAAGAGCCTTGCCATCCTCGGTAAGGTGGAGATGGCGTTCGCGCTTGTCGGCGACGCCCACGCGACTTTCCACCAGGCCATCGCTGATCAGTGTCCGCAGCACACGGTTCAGCGATTGTTTGGTCACGCCAAGAATGGTCAGCATGTTGTTTACGGTGGTGCCAGGCGCGCGGTTGATAAAGTGGATCGCGCGGTGATGGGCGCGTCCGTAGGACAGGTCTGCCAAAATTCGGTCCGGATCGGCGGTAAAGCCGCGGTAGGCAAAGAACATTGCCTCGATACCCTGACGCAGCTGCTCATCGGTTAAAAAGAGCAGGCTTTCTCCGCCAAACCCCTGGCTTGACCGTCCTGTTGACCGCCCGTTTGAGCCACCCTCTGACATGGTGCTCTCCCCTTTTACTCGCCTCAGTCCCTGTGGCCGAGTTTATGTCAGCTATATTGACATTCCAAGGGTGAAGATGTATCGAATCGCAGCTTTGGCGCAAGAATATGTCCGTTTCGGTCATTTGTAGCGCAACTTTTGGAAATATTGACCTGCTTTGAGGAGGCTGTGGCATGGCTGGATATGATGATCGTGACGGTGTGATCTGGATGGACGGAGAACTGGTCGAGTGGCGGGACGCCAAAGTGCACGTCCTGACGCACGCGATGCACTATGCCTCTTCGGTCTTTGAGGGGGAGCGCGCCTATAACGGCAAGATCTTCAAAAGCCGCGAACATTCCGTGCGTCTGATCGCCAGCGCCGCTGCGCTGGACATGCCAATGCCCTATTCGGTGGATGATATCGAGGCCGCCAAGGAAGAGACCCTGAAGGCAAGCGGTCTGACAGATGCCTATGTACGGGCGCTGGTCTGGCGTGGCTCGGGCGAGGACATGGGGGTCGCGTCAGCGAAGAACCCTGTGCGCATGGCTATCGCCGTCTGGGGCTGGGGCGCCTATTATGGCGATGCCAAAATGCAGGGCGCCAAGCTGGACATCGCCGAATATAAACGGCCCAGCCCCGAGACGATCCCGGTACATGCCAAGGCGGCTGGTCTCTACATGATCTGCACCATCTCCAAGCACAAGGCCGAGGCCAAGGGGTGCTCAGATGCCTTGTTCCTGGACTTTCGCGGCTATGTGGCCGAGGCGACTGGCGCCAATATCTTCTTTGTGAAAGATGGCGAAGTACACACGCCGCTGCCCGACTGCTTCCTTAACGGGATCACCCGTCAGACCGTGATCGCGATGCTCAAGGACAAGGGCATCACCGTGCACGAACGCCGCATCTTGCCAGAAGAGATGGAAGGCTTTGAGCAGTGCTGGTTGACCGGCACCGCTGCCGAGGTGACTCCTGTAGGTGAGATCGGTCCCTATAAATTTGAGGTGGGCCAGATGACCCGCGATATCGCTGCCGAATACGAGGCGTTGGTGCGCAGCTGAGTAGGCTTTCCCTGTTAAATTGTAAAAGCGCGGAAGAAGTCTTCCGCGCTTTTTCTCTATGAGCACCAGAGGTGCGACTGGGGATCGCCGCTTTTTCATCTTGCTCCAAATACCTCGGAGCGCGAGGCAGAGCCTCGTAAAAAATCCCGGTTTCGCCTCAGTTTACCTGAGTTGTGACCTCGACATTGCCGCGCACGGCATTTGAATAAGGGCAGATCTTGTGACCGGCTTCTGCAATGCGCTCGCCCTCAGCCTTGTCGAGGCCAGGCATGGTCACGGTCAGGGTCACAGCAAGTCCAAAGCCACCTTCTGCCCGGGGTCCGATGCCAACACTTGCCTCTACCGAAACATCGGTCGGCACTTTGGCAAGGCTGTCGTCCTGTGTCGTGGCAAACTGCATGGCGCCGATATAGCAGGCGGCATATCCGGCGGCAAAAAGCTGCTCGGGGTTGCTGCCCTTGCCGTCGCCGCCCATAGCGGCTGGCGTTGCCAGAACCAGATCAAGTCCGGATTCAGCTACGATGGCACGGCCATTGCGGCCTCCGGTTGCGGTTCCTGTGGCGGTGTAGACGGGAGAAATGCTCATCAGTGGATCCTCGGTTGGGTGGTAATTTGCGTCATTTATATCGCGCACGATTTAAATAGACAAGGAAAAGACCCGTGGCAAGGGGTTGCGATTTAATCGCGTACGATTTATTTTATGCCACATGCTTGATCGTGCCCTCACCCTTGATGAATTGCTGTGCTTTGCGCTCTATTCCGCCAACAATGCGATGGGACGGCTGTATCGCCCTATTTTGGCGCAGCACGGCCTGACCTACCCACAGTATCTGGTCCTGGTGGCGCTCTGGCAGCGTGACGGGCAAAAGGTGAATGATCTGGGGGCAGCGCTGACCCTTGAATCAAACACCCTCACGCCGCTGCTCAAACGTATGGAGCTGGCTCAGCTTGTGCAGCGGCGCCGCAACCCCGATGACGAGCGCAGTGTGATCGTGAGTTTGACCGCAAAGGGCCGGGGCTTGCAGCAAGAGGCGGCAGGGATTTCTCGCTGTATTCTCGCGGCTGCGGGCGATGATGTTGCGGACCTTATTGAGCTGCGAAGCAAGATCCAGCAGTTGGCGTCACGGCTGAACGCCTCGGACTAAATCACCCGCCGATTAGCGCCTGACCAATTCAGCCGCCTTTTGGATCAGTGAGAGATCGAGCCTTGCCGCGCACCAGGCCAAGGCGGCTTTCACGCCAAATCACCAGGATATTTCCCAAAATCACCAGCGTCGCCCCGGCGAGCATCACTGCCGTCGGCAGTTCAGCGAACCAGATGTAGCCAATCGCAATGGCAAACAGCATCGAGACGTAGTCATAAGGCGCAAGCATTGAGGCCGGAGCAAAGCGATAGGAGGAGGTCACCAAAATCTGCGCCACGCCACCAACCAGACCGGCACCCACCAAGAGGGTCAATTCCCGCAAATCCGGCACAACCCAGCCAAAAGGCAGGGTTAGCAGGGACAGCACCGAGGCTGTAATGGAAAAGTAGAACACGATGGCGGCGGTATTTTCAGTCATCACCATGCGGCGAATATGGATCTGGACAAAGCCCCGCGCGATGGTGGCAGCAAGAATCAGCAAGACCCCCATAAAGGCGGTGCTGGACATGTCAGCGCTGCCGGTCAGACGGGGATAGATCATGATCAAAACCCCCAGCAGACCAATGCCTACGGCACTGATCCGCACCAGACGAATGCGCTCTCCCAGAAACATCGCCGCCAGAATCAGGGTGAAGATCGGCGTGGCATAGCCAATGGCCGTGACCTCAGGCAGCGGCAGCATGCCCAGCCCCATAAAGGTCATTGCCATAGCAGAGGTGCCAACCAAGCCGCGCCAGACATGGTTCATCGGGCTTTGGGTTTTCAATCCGTGCTTCAGGTCGCCGCGAATCGCCAGCCAGACAACAATGACCGGGATGGCAAAGAACGAGCGAAAGAATACCGATTCACCAGCCGGCACCGTGTCCGATACCGCCTTGATCAGCGCAGAAAGGGCCGTGAACAAGCCGATAGCCACCACCTTCAGGGCAATGGCCAGCATGGGTCGATGCGATGTTAACGGTTTTGCCATGGCACGGACCCTGCGCCCCTGCAGCTCAAAGATCAATGGGTTGATTTATGCGCGGCCACTGTCCCGCATTCAGTCGAAATGCAACGAGGGCACAGCTGTAGGATGCCGCGCCCAGGGGTGCAGCCCAGCAATCAGGGCCACAGCGCAGGTATCAGGTCAAAAACCATAGCAGCAGGGTGAGGCTGATAAAGGCGCAGCTGGTGGCCGTGAGCATTGCCAGGCTGGCGGCACCTTCCAGCCCCTGACGCTGTGCCAGCACGGTATAGATGCCAAACATCGGCATCGCGGCTGACAGAATCAGGGCGCTGTGCAGCGCCGGGCTGAGGCTGATCAGCCCGAATGCGAGCAAAGCAGCTGCCGCCAGCGCCACCAGCGCCGGGTGCAGCAACAGCTTGGTTGCGCTGATCTGCGCCGCCAGTGAGCGGTTGCCATGCAACGGCAGCCCCACCAGCGAGCCGCCAATCACCAAAAGCGAGACCGCTCCGGCAGAAGCCGCCAACATCTCGACAAAGCGCAGGAAGGGTCCGGGCAGCGACAGGCCAGTGAGCGACACCAATATCCCCAGAGCCAGGCCAATCAACATCGGCATCTTGGCCAGATCCAGCAGGATACGTCCCAGACGCGGCAGCAGAGGCAGGCCGGGGCCGCGGCCTGCCAGCTCGACCAGCAACAGGCAGATCGGGATCAGGATCAGGTTCTCTACCAGCAGGTTCAGCGCCAGAATGACACCCGCCAGATCGGGGAAGGCCAGCAGCATTACCGGGTAGCCGATAAAGCCGTTGTTGGGGCAGGTCGACCCCATCACCCCAAGTGCGCGCCGCTGCGGATCGGTGCCGCGCAGGGTGAAAAACAGATAGGACAGGATGATCGTCGTCAGCCCGCCCAGTGTATAGGCCGAGACATACCCGGGCTGAAACACCTGCGCCGGACTGCGTGAGGCCAGCGCAGAAAAGATCAGCGCGGGCAGCGCAATATTCAACACATAGCGGCCCAAAACGCGCATATCAGCAGCGCTGAACCAGCCCTTCCAGACCACAAAATATCCCAGCGCCATGGCGGCATAGATGGGAAAGGTGATACCCAGAATGGCAATCATTTCAACAAATCAGCCCAGTGGTCGGGCAGGTCGGTATCCATTTCCTTGGCCAGTTGCCGCAGATAGGCCAGCATCAGACGGGCGCGTTTGCGTGCAATTGAGCGGCCCTTGTCTGTGGCCATGTCACCGGGCAGTTTCAAAAGCTTCAGATGCCAGTGATCAATCGACCAGACCTGATCATCCAGTGGCCGGTTGGCGGCAAAGGGATCATCTGGATCACACAGAGGCCGGTCAATCGTCCCCGCCACCATAAAGGTGCGCGCAATGCCAACAGCGCCCAGTGCATCCAGCCGGTCGGCATCGCGCAGAATCAAAGCTTCAAGGCTGTTTGCGGGCAGCCCTGCGGAAAAACTATGGGCCTCGATCACGTGTTGGGCGGCGGTGATTTCTTCCGCGCTATAGCCCAAATCCCGAAGAATAGGCTCTGATTTATCCGCAGACAGCCGCGAGGCCGTCTCGCGTTCGGGGTGGTCCTTTGGCAGGTTGACCAGGTCATGCAGATAGGCGCCGGCGATCAGAACCCGCAGGTTGGCGCGGGATGCATCAGCTTTGTTTTCGTCGCGGGCAATGCGGTGGGCATTGGCCCAGACCCGGTCGAGATGCGCGATGTCATGCGCCGGATCCTGCGCCATCTGCACCTCTGAGATGCGGCGCAGTTGCGACTGAAGCTGTTTCAGGCTCATGCGCCGATGGTGCCTTGGTTTTCACCAATCTGGCCACGATGCAGCAGCAGGTGATCCAGAATCACGCAGGCCATCATTGCCTCGGCCACCGGCACAGCACGGATGCCAACACAGGGGTCGTGGCGGCCCTTGGTGATCACTTCGGCGGCCGTGCCGTCCTTGCGGATCGACTGGCGCGGCGTCAGGATCGACGAGGTTGGCTTGACCGCAAAACGTACAACCACGTCCTGGCCGGTTGAGATGCCGCCCAGAATGCCTCCCGCATGGTTGGACGAATAAACCGGCTGGCCATCGTTGCCCATGAAGATCTCATCGGCGTTTTGCGAGCCCTTCAGGCGGGCGGCGTTCATGCCTTCGCCAATTTCGACGGCTTTGACCGCGTTGATCGACATCATCGCCGCGGCCAGATCCGTGTCCAGTTTGCTGTAGACCGGCGCGCCAATGCCGGCAGGTACGCCACGGGCCACCACCTCAATAATGGCGCCGACGGAATCATGCGCCTTGCGGAGGCTCTGCAGATAGTTTTCCCAATCCTGAACAGCGCCAGCATCCGGAATCCAGAAATCGTTTTGCCCAATGGCGTCCCAGTCAAAGCGCGACCGGTCAATTTCCATCTCGCCCATTTGGGTCATGTAGCCGGTGATCTTTAGGTCTGGCACCAGCGCCTTGATGGCTTCGCGTGCGACACCGCCTGCGGCAACGCGGGCTGCGGTTTCACGGGCCGACGAGCGGCCGCCGCCGCGATAGTCGCGATTACCGTATTTCTGGAAATAGGTGATGTCGGCATGACCGGGCCGGAAGGTCTGGGCGATATCGCCATAATCCTTTGAACGCTGGTCGGTGTTCTCGATCATCAGCTGGATTGGCGTGCCGGTGGATTTGCCCTCAAACACACCCGACAGGATCTTTACCGCATCAGGTTCATTGCGCTGGGTCATGTTCTTGTTCTGCCCGGGGCGACGCCGGTCCAGCCACTGCTGCAGCATCTCGGGCTCCAGCGGCACATTGGGCGGGCAGCCGTCAACGGTTGCCCCCAGCGCGGGCCCATGGCTCTCGCCCCAGGTGGTGACGCGGAAAAGATGGCCAAAGCTGTTCATCGACATATGCTGGGATCTCCTTTGCGAGATGTGCTTAGCGAGACGATGGCCATGGCTCAAGAGCTATTGCGGTTTCGCTTGTCTTTGCCGGGGCCCGCACATAGGTTCGCGGCACCTCGGGGAGCATTGTTACGCTGAGATGCCTGAGCTGAGAAATCAGTTCGGCGAACCCGTAGAACCTGAACCGGCTAGAACCGGCGGAGGGAAGGTTTCGGAGTTCCTCCACCCTTGCCCGATGCCGCAAAGGAGGATGCCATGAAGTATTCTGTTTTTGCAGCGGCACTATTGAGCGCAACGGCAGCCTATGCCGAAACGCCCGAGCTGACTGTATACACCTATGACAGCTTTGTTTCCGACTGGGGCCCCGGCCCTGCGGTGGAAAAAGCTTTTGAGGCCCAGTGCGGCTGTGATTTGAAGCTGGTGGGAGCTGGCGATGGCGCCGCTCTGCTGGCGCGCATCAAACTGGAAGGCGCGCGCTCTGACGCGGATGTGGTGCTGGGGCTGGATACCAACCTCACTGCGGCGGCAAAGGCCACTGGCCTGTTTGCCGATCACGGGATCTCGGCGGACTACAACCTGCCCATCGCCTGGGATGACGCAACATTTGCGCCCTATGACTGGGGCTACTTTGCTTTTGTTCATAACGCTGATGCTGCCGCTCCCAGCGATTTTCGCGCACTGGCTGCGAGTGATTTGAAGATCGTCATTCAGGATCCGCGCTCGTCCACGCCCGGTCTGGGCCTGCTGATGTGGGTCAAAGCGGCCTATGGCGATGAGGCCCCAGCGATCTGGGCCGATCTGGCTGACAATGTTGTCACCGTGACCAAGGGCTGGTCCGAGGCCTATGGTCTCTTCCTCGAAGGCGAGGCCGATATGGTGCTCTCCTATACCACCTCCCCGGCCTATCATCTGATTGCCGAAGAGGACGCGACCAAGGCGGCCGCTGCCTTTGATGAGGGGCATTACATGCAGGTTGAGGTCGCCGGTATTCTGGCAGGTAGCGATCAGCCAGAGCTGGCGCGCGACTTCATGCAGTTCATGGTCTCGGAAGACTTCCAGTCGATCATTCCCACCACCAACTGGATGTACCCCTCGGTGACGCCAGCCGCAGGCCTGCCTGCAGGTTTTGATACCCTGATCACCCCTGCCAAATCGCTGCTCCTGTCAGCTGATGAGGCTGCGGCAGTGCGCGATGGCGCATTGGGCGAATGGCTCGACGCGCTCAGCCAATAAGCGCACTCCCGGGCGCTGGCGCGGCCCTTCTTGTGGCCGCGCTGATCTTTGGCACGCTTGCAGCGGTGGCGCTGCGGGCCGAGGCGGGGCGTGGCTTTGGCAGTAGCGACTGGGCGGCGCTGCGCTTCACTCTCACACAAGCGGTGCTGTCTGCCACTTTGAGCGTCGCACTGGCCATTGGGCTGGCGCGGGCCCTGGCGCGACGGCGGTTCTTTGGGCGCTCAGTGCTGATTGCGCTGCTGGGCGCGCCTTTCATCCTGCCGGTGATCGTGGCGATTCTCGGTCTGCTGGCGGTGTTTGGCCGCGCGGGCTGGGTCAGTCAGGCGCTGGGCGTGTTCGGGTTTGAGCCGCTGCAGATCTATGGGCTGCATGGCGTGGTGCTGGCGCATGTGTTTTTCAACCTGCCGCTGGCAACCCGCCTGATTCTGCAGGGTTGGCAGGAAATCCCGGCCGAGCGTTTTCGTCTTGCCGCACAGCTGAACGCGGGGCCCCGGGCGATCTGGCAGCTGTTGGAAGCGCCGATGTTGCTGCGCGTGGTGCCGGGGGCGCTGGCGGTGGTTTTTGCCATATGCCTGTCCAGTTTTGCCGTGGCGCTGACCCTAGGCGGCGGTCCCCGCGCCACTACGATAGAGCTGGCGATCTATCAGGCCTTTCGGTTTGATTTTGATCTGGGACGTGCGGCCTTGTTGTCAGGGGTGCAATTGGTTCTGACCGGGCTTGCCGCCTTTGTGGCGCTGCGGGTCTCTGCCGCTGACGGGGTGGGCGCCGGGTTGGACCGGGCCCTGCGGCGCTGGGACGGAGACACTGGCATGGCCCGCGGGCTTGATGCCTTTTGGATCCTGTCGGCGGCTCTGTTTCTGATGCTGCCCTTGGCGGCGGTGGTCTCCTCCGGGGTCTCGGGGCTGTTTTTGCTCAAGGCCAATGTCTGGATGGCGGCGCTGACCTCTGTTCTGGTCTCATGCCTCAGCACGGTTGTGTTGCTGCTGCTGGCGCTGCCGATGGCGGCTGCCGTGGCGCTGGGCCGTAGTGCCATGATCGAGGTTGCCGGGATTTTGGGACTGGCGGCCTCTCCACTGGTGATTGGCACCGGGCTGTTCATCGTGATCTACCCCTTTGTTGATCCTTTTGCGCTGGCGCTGCCGGTGACGGCGCTGGTCAATGCGGTGATGGCGTTGCCCTTTGCGCTGCGTATTCTGGTGCCGCGTGCGCGTGAGGTGATGGCACGCTACGGCAAGCTGTCGCTCTCGCTGGATATGGCGGGTGGGCCGTTTTTGTGGCGGGTGTTCCTGCCCCGGATGCGGGCGCAGATCGGTTTTGCCGCCGGGCTGGCAGCGGCGCTGTCGATGGGGGATCTTGGCGTCATCACTCTGTTTGCCGACCCCGAGGTGGCCACCCTGCCGTTGCAGATCTACCGCTTGATGGGGGCCTATCAGATGCAGGCCGCGGCGGGTGCGGCGCTTTTGTTGCTGGGGCTCTCGATGGGGGCGTTTTGGATTTTGGACCGCGGAGGACGCTGGCATGCTGAGGCTTGAGACCTGTCATATTCAGAACGGCGCCTTCACGGTGCAGGCGGATCTGCAGATCAAGGCGGGATCAAAAGTGGCGGTGATTGGCCCCTCGGGGGCGGGCAAGTCCACTCTGGTCGAGGCCATTGCAGGTTTTCTGCCGCTGACACAGGGACGCATTCTGTGGCGGGACATCGATCTGACAGAGATGCCACCGGGCAAGCGGCCGGTTGCGATGCTGTTTCAGGACGGCAATCTGTTTCCACATCTCACCGTGGCGCAGAATGCGGGGCTGGGGCTGCGGGCCAATCTGCACCTCTCGCCGCAAGAGCATACACAGGTGCTGCGTGCCTTGCAGCGCGTTGGGCTGGGGGATCTGGCGGAGCGTAAACCGGCGGCGCTGTCTGGTGGGCAACAAAGCCGGGTGGCCTTGGCGCGGGTGCTGTTGCAGCGACGCGATCTGTTGCTGCTGGACGAGCCTTTTGCCGCCCTTGGCCCGGCGCTGAAGGCTGAAATGCTGGATCTGGTGGCTGAGATCGCTGCCGAGACACATGCTACGGTGCTGATGGTCAGCCATGACCCAAAGGATGCCCGCCGTATTGCGGATCAGGTGGTTCTGGTCGCAGACGGCATAGCGCATGCGCCGCTGGCAACTGCTGATTTGCTGGACAACCCGCCCCCGGCGTTGAAGGCTTATCTTGGCTAGGGCGGCGGATCCTCGGACCCACCGCCGCAGTCATAGTCAGGCGACGGCAGCGAGTTTCTGACGCGATTTGGCAATCATCAGCGCGGCCTTGGCGGCTTCGCGGCCCTTGTCGACAAAATGCGCGCGGTAAATGGCGTTGTGATGGTCTGTTTCCTGATACTGATGCGGTGTCAGCGAGACCGAAAGCACCGGCACGCCAGTGTCCAGCCCAACGCGCATCAGCCCGTCCACCACGGATTGCGCCACAAAATCATGCCGGTAGATGCCGCCATCGACCACAAAGGCGGCGCAGGCGATGGCAGTATAACCACCGGTCTTGGCCAGATCCTGCGCCATCAGCGGCATCTCGAATGCGCCGGGGACGTCAAAGACATCGACCTGTTCAGCGGGAATAAGTTGGGTGAATCCAAGCAGAGCCTGGTCTACGATATCGGCATGCCATTGTGCCTTGATAAAGGCATAGCGGGTGTGTGTCATGGGTATCTCCTTTAAGCGTTTGACACGTCACCCAAGGCGATAACGAACGGCAAAACAGCACCCGGCTCCAGCCGAAAGCGGTCGTGTCGCACGTTCTCTTCCATCCGGACTATGACCGTCGGCTCTGGAATCACACCAGATCTGCTGACACTTTTGGCGTGTTCCACAATTTGTCCAAAAACCGGTTCCCACTTTTTGGATCGTGGAGACGACAAAAGCCGCTCGCGGGCTCACGAAAGGAAACCCCTCGCATACCGCCGGTGGGGAATTTCACCCCGCCCTGAGAACGCAGCGACCCTGCCAAGAACTGAGGTGATGCGCAAGACAGGAAGCGCAAACTGACGCGGCGGCGCATAAATTGGTCAGCACTTGGGCTTTCTATTTGTGCATGAGCCTCTAGGCTGCGGCCAAACGATAAGGAGAGCGCTATGAAACTTCACTATGCCCCGACATCCCCCTTTGTTCGCAAGGTTGTGGTTCTTTTGCACGAGACCGATATGCTGGACGCGGTGGAGCTGCACAATGTTGCAACCACGCCCTATGCGCCCAGTGCGGATGTGCAGGCCAGCAACCCGCTGGCAAAAATTCCGGCGCTGGAGCGCGGCGACGGCCCGGCACTGTATGACAGCCGGGTGATTTGCGAATACCTCAATGAGCGCGCCGGTGCCGGGCTTTATGCCGGTGGCTGGGATACCAAGGTGCTGGAGGCAACAGCCGATGGCATCATGGAGGCGGCAGTTCTCGCGACCTATGAGATGCGGATGCGCCCCGAGGAAAAACAGTCGCCAGAGTGGATCAAGGCGCAGCTGGGCAAAGTGCTGAGCGCGTGCTCGGCGCTGAATGCGCGCTGGATGAGCCATCTGCAGGGGCCATTGGATATCGGCCAGATCGCGGTGGGCTGTGCCCTTGCCTATGTGGACTTCCGCCACCCGGATGCGGGCTGGCGCACAGGCAACGAGGCGCTGGCGGATTGGTTCACAGCTTTCGAATCGCGCCCCTCAATGCAGGCGACTCGGCCGCCGGAAGGTTAAGTTTTCCTTTACGAGCTGGGGCGGCGCGCGTGAAGCTGTGACTTTCAGAGCGCCGTTCCAAAGAAACTTGAAACAGGAGTGGCATGTGCGCCTTTGACCGCTGGACGAAAGCGCCTCACCGGTCTATGACCCGCGTTGAGTCACCGCGTTTTCGTGGTGCATGCGCATGTTTGCCCTAAACGGGCGCTGGAAATGGAGAAAACCTCGTGTCCCACGCAGAAGACCACGAAGGAACCCGGAGAGATTTCCTCTACTACGCCACTGCCGGCGCCGGGGCAGTGACCGCAGGTGCCGCCATATGGCCCTTGGTCAATCAGATGAACCCCTCGGCTGACGTCAAGGCGCTGTCCTCAATCCTGGTGGATGTGAGCGGCGTAGAGGTTGGAACGCAAATCAGTGTGATGTTCCTGGGGAAACCCGTGTTCATCCGTCGTCGTACTCAGGAAGAGATCGACGAAGCCCGTGCTGTAGAGCTTTCGGGTCTGATCGACACCTCGTCGGAGAACCCCAACAAGCCTGGCACCGATGCTGCGGATGAAAACCGCACCATGGATGAGGCTGGCGAATGGCTGGTTATGATGGGTGTTTGTACCCACCTCGGCTGTGTGCCTCTGGGCGATGGATCTGGCGATTTTAACGGATGGTTCTGCCCCTGCCACGGGTCGCACTACGACACCGCTGGCCGGATTCGCAAGGGCCCCGCGCCCCAGAACCTTCACGTGCCCGTCGCTGAGTTCACCGACGCAACAACCATCAAGCTGGGATAAGGAGACGCCAAATGTCCGGTATTCCGCACGACACATATGAGCCCAAGACTGGCGCAGAAAAGTGGCTAGACAGCCGCCTGCCCATCGTTGGCCTTCTTTACAACACCATCATGATCCCCACCCCGAAGAACCTGAACTGGTGGTGGATCTGGGGCATCGTTCTGGCGTTCTGCCTGGTGCTGCAAATCGTCACCGGCATTGTTCTGGTGATGCATTACACGCCGCACGCTGACCTGGCCTTTGCCTCTGTTGAGCACATCATGCGCGACGTGAATGGCGGCTATATGCTGCGCTATCTGCACGCAAACGGCGCCTCGCTGTTCTTTGTGGCCGTCTACATCCACATCTTCCGTGGTCTGTTCTACGGCTCCTACAAGGCACCGCGTGAGATCACCTGGATCATCGGTATGATCATCTACCTGTTGATGATGGCCACTG
Source organism: Phaeobacter sp. SH40 (assembly GCA_965641885.1). Lineage (GTDB taxonomy): Bacteria > Pseudomonadota > Alphaproteobacteria > Rhodobacterales > Rhodobacteraceae > Pseudophaeobacter. The sequence goes on from OZ282574.1 coordinate 4,492,797, forward strand.
GGTTCATGGGCTACGTTCTGCCCTGGGGTCAGATGTCCTTCTGGGGTGCGACCGTGATCACCGGCCTGTTTGGCGCGATTCCCTTTGTTGGTGAAGCGCTGCAGACCTGGCTGCTGGGCGGACCTGCCGTGGACAACGCCACGCTGAACCGCTTCTTCTCGCTGCACTACCTGTTGCCTTTTGTCATTGCTGCGCTGGTTGTCGTCCATATCTGGGCCTTCCACACCACCGGCAACAACAACCCAACCGGTGTGCCGGTGCGGACGGGCTCCAAGGAAGAAGTCAAAAAAGACACGCTGCCCTTCTGGCCCTACTTTGTGATCAAGGATTTCCTCGGTCTCGCCGTGGTGCTGGTAATTTTCTGGGCCATCGTTGGCTTTATGCCAAACTACCTGGGCCACCCGGATAACTACCTCGAGGCCAACCCACTGGTCACCCCGTCGCATATTGTGCCCGAATGGTACTTCTTGCCATTCTACGCGATCCTGCGGGCCTTTACCTCTGAGGTCTGGGTTGTACAGATTGCCTCCTTTGTGACCGGTGGCATCATCGACGCCAAGTTCTTTGGTGTTCTGGCGATGTTCGGCGCGATTGCAATCATGGCCCTGGTGCCCTGGCTGGATACCAGCCGCGTGCGCTCTGGCCGCTATCGCCCGATGTTCAAGTGGTGGTATTACCTGCTGATCTTTGACTTCTTTGCCCTGATGTGGCTGGGTGCGATGCCGGCCGAAGAGCCCTATGCATCGTTCTCGCTGATCGCATCGGCCTATTGGTTCGGCTACTTCCTGGTGATCCTGCCGATTTTGGGTGTCATCGAGAAGCCACTGGCAGAGCCTGCTACAATCGAAGACGATTTCGACGCTCACTATGGCGAGAAATCCGACGCAGCCACTCCTGCCGAGTAAGAAAGAAGGACAGCTACCAATGTTGAAGAAACTCGCAATCGGTGCCGCCTTCGCTCTGGCCCTTGCCCCTGTCGCATCTCATGCGGCAGGTGGTAGCGGCCATGTCGAGGACTTTCAGTTCTCGTTTGAGGGACCTTTTGGCGCCTATGACCAAAACCAGCTGCAGCGCGGCTTGCAGATCTACACCGAGGTCTGCTCTGCCTGTCACGGGCTGAAGTTCGTGCCGCTGCGCACCCTGGCGGATGAGGGTGGCCCTGCGCTGCCCGCCGATCAGGTGCGTGCCTATGCCGCTGAGAACTTTACCGTCTATGATGCTGAGCTGGACGAAGATGTGCCCGCCAAGCCTGTTGACCATTTCCCGGCTAACACAGCTGCTGGCGCACCTGACCTGAGCCTGATGGCCAAGGCACGTGCCGGTTTCCACGGCCCCTACGGCTCTGGTATGAACCAGCTGTTCAAAGGCATGGGCGGTGCGGAATACATCGCGTCATTGCTGGACGGCTACACCGGTGAGGAAAAGGAAGAGGCAGGGACGCTCTTTTATGAGAACACTGCTTTCCCCGGCGGCTGGATTTCGATGGCGCCACCGCTGGCGGATGAGCAGGTTGAGTTTGCCGATGGCCATGACAACTCTGTGCACCACATGGCGCAGGACGTTGCGGCCTTCCTGATGTGGACTGCTGAGCCCAAGATGATGGCGCGCAAGCAGGTTGGCTTTGTTGGGGTTCTGATCCTGACCGTGCTTTCGGTTCTGCTTTACCTCTCAAACAAAAAGCTCTGGGCCCCTCATAAAGGCAAGAAAACCGCCTGATAGCCTGGCTGGTTTTTGTATTCCAGAAAGCCCCCCGCAAGACAGCTTGCGGGGGGCTTTTTTTGGGTGTTTGGTGAGGGCCGGGGGGTGTTAAAGAGCAGAGCAGGGGCGCTGCCCCTCTGGGCGCAAGCGCCCATTCACCCCGAGGTATTTTAGGCAAGATGAAAGGGGGCTCAAGCGGTCAGCTGGGTGCCTTGGGTGCCAAGGATGCGGGCGCGCAGGATTTCACCCTCGGTCTGGGGCGTTGCAAATGTCACCTCGGTGAATTGTTCCGTCCGACCCATGTGCGGGTTTTCCATCAAAATATGATGGGTTTTGCCGATCTGTGCTTTGAGATGACGCGCGACCTGCTTATCGCCGGCAGCGCGCAGCTTTGCAGCCCGTTCTTTGATGAGTTTGCCATTGACCTGACTGGGGATCTTGGCGGCCGGGGTGCCGATCCGTTTTGAGTAGGGAAAGACATGCAGCCAGGTGAGGTCGCAGTCGGAAACCAGCTTGAGCGAGTTTTCAAAATGCGCGTCTGATTCGGTTGGGAAGCCGGCAATAATATCGGCGCCGAATGTCATCTCGGGGCGCAGCTTTCGGGCTTCTTCACAAAAGGCGATGGCGTCATCGCGCAGGTGCCGCCGCGCCATGCGTTTGAGAATCATGTCATCGCCGTGTTGCAGCGACAGATGCAGGTGCGGCATCAGGCGTGTTTCAGTCGCGATGGCCTGCATCAGGTTTTCGTCCACCTCAATCGAGTCAATCGACGAGATCCGCAGGCGGGGCAGATCCGGCACCAGTCTGAGGATGCGCATCACCAGATCGCCCAGTTTTGGTGTCGCGGGCAAATCAGCGCCCCAGGAGGTGAGATCGACGCCGGTCAGAACGACTTCGTTATAGCCCTTATCCACCAGCCGTTTGATCTGATCGACCACAACGCCCGCCGGGACTGAGCGAGAATTGCCGCGGCCATAAGGGATGATGCAGAATGTGCAGCGGTGGTCGCAGCCGTTTTGCACCTGCACATAAGCGCGCGAGCGGGTGCCAAAGCCGTCGATCAGATGGCCTGCGGTTTCGGTCACTGACATGATGTCATCAACCTGCACTTTTTCGGTCTCGCCAATGAAATTGGGGGCCATGTTGGTCCAGGTTTCTGGCTGCATCTTTTCGGTGTTGCCGATCACCGTGTCGACCTCGGCCATTGCGGCAAAGGTCGCAGGTTCGGTCTGTGCGGCACAGCCTGTGACCACGATGCGGGCCTCGGGGTTTTCGCGGCGCAGGCGGCGGATTTCCTGCCGTGATTTTCGCACGGCTTCGGCGGTGACAGCGCAGGTGTTCACAACCACCAGGTCCTGAAGACCGGCGGCCTGTGACAGCTCTTTCATGGCCTCGGTTTCATAGGCATTCAGCCGACAGCCAAGGGTGGTGAACTTTGGGGTGCTCATGTCAGAGGCTTTCCAGAAAGGCGCGGGTAAAGCTGCCGCTGAAGACATGCATGGTGGGGCCGGTCATCCAGACGCCATCGGTGCGCCAGTCAATCCACAGGCTGCCGCCATCCAGGTCGATCTGCACCTTGCGCCCTGTCAGACCCTTACGGGCTGCGGCCACGGCGGTGGCGCAGGACGATGAGCCAGAGGCCAGTGTCACGCCCACACCGCGCTCCCAGACCCGCATACGGATGTGATCGGGACCAACCAGATGCGCCACCTGCACATTGGTGCGCGCGGGATAAAGCGGGTGATGCTCGTAACGGGGGCCAAACTCGGCCAGCGGGACCAGCTCGGCATTCTCAACAAAGAAGGTGCAATGGGGATTGCCCATGCCGGTGGCTGTTGGCGCGCCCTCAACGGGCAGCTCCAGCGTGTCCATTGCCTCGGCCAGAGGGATGTCCTGCCAGTCCAGCTGTGGTTGGCCCATGTTGACCGAGGTCAGCCCCTCGCCTGCGTCGCGGGCAAAAAGATCGCCGCGATCGGTGGTGAGGTGCAGCGCGTCCTTACCGCTCTCGTTCATCAGGTGGCGGGCGATACAGCGGGTCGCATTGCCGCAGGCGGCCGAGGTTGAGCCATCGGCATTGTAAAAGGTGAGATGCGCATCGCCTGCGCCCCGTTCGATCAGTGCAAGCTGGTCAAAGCCGACGCCAAACTGGCGATGGGCGATTCCCTTGGCCAGTGCAGGGGTGATCTGCAGATCCTGTGCGCGCGCGTCGACCACGACAAAGTCGTTGCCCAGCCCGTGCATCTTCATGAAGGGGAAATGGATATGTGATTGCATGCTCATATCGGGCATATAGACCTGCGGTGAAAATGAATCCAGCCTGTGACGCATAAAGTTCAAAAAAGGGCTTGACCCAATACCCTGCTAACCGTAGACAGCCGCCAATCGGGACGCAGTGACTGACAAGGTCGCAGCAAACGATAACAAAATAAGTGCTTGATCCATTTGGAAAAATCACTTAGACCGCCACAAGAAAGTGGGCCGTTAGCTCAGCTGGTAGAGCAACTGACTTTTAATCAGTAGGTCGATGGTTCGAACCCATCACGGCTCACCACTTGTCCAGCAGGGCAGGTGGTGTCTCACTTTCAGAGGCATATATTTTTCAATATCAATCCGAAACCGACTTTGAGAATCACTGCCTTTGCTGGCTGGACACACTGCAGGCCGCGCGGCGCGCCCTTATCCATTTTCGCGCCCTTATCCGTTTTACAGCAAGAAGGGGAGGTTCAGTTGCGCCTTGCTACTGGTCTGGGCCAGCTGGGAAAACTGACGACCGAGGCGCTGTTCCGCCTGCAGCACGACCTGTGCGGCCGCGCGGGCATCTTCGCCAGCGTCATGGTGGGTGAACTCAAGCCCCAGCTCTCGTTTCAGATTTGCGAGCCCGTGGCCACCATTGCCCTTGAACTCGGGCCAGGCGGTTCTGGCGATCTTGACGCTGTCGCTCCAGCTCAGTTCAGGCGGCGCAAGGCGGTAGCAGCGACAGGCGGCAGCTATGGCGGATTTGTCAAAATTGCTGTGCTGCACCAGATGGTGAATATCCAGCAGCGGCAAAAGCTGCGCCCAGGCCTCGGGGAAGGTCGGCGCATCCTGTACGGTTTCGGGGCCGATTCCATGCAGCTCAATATTGAAGCGGTCAAAGTGGTGTTCGGGGTTCACATAGGTGGCAAAACTCTCGATTCGGTTGTCTGAATGCACGCAGGCAAGGCCGATCTGGCAAATGCTGGCGGCATCTTTGCAGGCGGTCTCTACATCCAGCGCGATAAAGCGAAAGGGGCCTAGGGGGAGGGATGCAGAACGGACGTCCTGTGCCAGATCCTTTTCCGTTTTAGGCCCGGTAGGGACGGATTTTGCGTGCGGCATTGGGGTCCTTATCTTCCAGTTGTCTTCCGGTCTTATTCCAGTGGTCGTCGTGCCTTGGTGACCGTGCTTTGGTGATCGTGCCTCGTGTTGGTCCGTGACCCTGGAGGAATGCATCCTTCCTATGGTGTTTTGCGTCAAAAGGAAAATCACCTGGGCTTTGGTCTATCTTGCAGACGTGCCGCATGGCCTGTGTCGGCAATTCGGTGGCTCTGGTTTAATTCATGCCAAAACGTCATGTATTGGGCCGCTAAACTCATTGGAATTCATGACTGTTCTCCCTGATAAAGGGAGCAGAACAGTCGAGAGGATAGCCCATGGACCGCGCTCAGATCGTGCATCAGAACTTTTTGGACCGGGTTGGTGCTGGCGCTTTGCCGCCGAAGGGGGCCGCAGCGGGAGCCCCAAAAATGGCAGGGCTAGCGCCAGAAACCGCAGTCGCAATCTACCGCGCACAGGTCTTGAGCCGGGCGCTGGATATCACCAGCCGGGGGATGCAAAAGGCGGGACAGGGGTTCTACACCATTGGGTCGTCCGGTCACGAAGGCATGGCGGCGGTTGCCCGCGCGCTGCGGTCTGACGATATGGCCTTTTTGCACTACCGCGATGCCGCGTTTCAGATTGCTCGCGCCGATCAGGTGCCGGGCCAACGCATCGCCTGGGACATGCTGCTGTCCTTTGCCTGTTCCAGCGAGGATCCGACCTCGGGCGGGCGTCACAAGGTGCTGGGCTCAAAGGCGCTGATGATCCCGCCGCAGACCTCGACCATAGCCAGCCACCTGCCCAAGGCCGTCGGCGCGGCCTATTCCAGCGGCGCCGCCAAACGGCACGCGCCCGAGCACCGGATCTTGCCGCACGACAGCATCGTTATGTGCTCCTTTGGCGATGCCTCGGCGAATCATTCCACAGCTCAGGGAGCCATCAACACGGCCGGCTGGACCTCGGTGCAGTCGATTCCGCTGCCTTTGCTGTTTGTCTGCGAGGACAACGGCATCGGCATTTCGACCAAAACCCCCAAGGGCTGGATCGAGACCTCGATGAGCGCGCGCCCCGGTATCAAGTATTTCAAGACGGACGGGCTGGATCTTTATCAGGCGCATGCGGTAGCGCAGGAGGCGGCTGACTATGTGCGCCGTCGCCGGAAACCGGCGTTTCTGCATCTGCGCACCGTGCGGCTTTATGGTCATGCCGGGGCGGATGTGCCCACCACCTATCTGCCCAAATCAGAGGTCGAGGCGGATGAGGCCAATGATCCGCTGCTGCATTCGGTGCGCCTGCTGCAAGAGGCGGGGGCGCTGACCCCGCAGGCGGCACTGAAGATCTATACCGATACCTGTGCCCGCGTCGAACGGATCCGCGCCGAGGTGGTGACGCGTCCGCATCTCAAAACCGGCACCGAAGTGGCGGCCAGCTTGATCCCGCCAACGCGCGCCTGCAAACCCAGCAATGGCCCCAGTGATGCGACCCGCGCCGAGACCTTTGGCGGCGATATGCGGGCTATGCAGGAGCCGCAGCCGATGTCACGGCTGATCAACTGGGCTCTTACAGATCTGATGCTGCAGCATGGCGAGATCGTCATGATGGGCGAAGACGTGGGCCGCAAGGGCGGCGTCTATGGCGTGACACAGAAACTGCATCAGCGGTTTGGCTCGGACCGGATGATCGACACGCTGCTGGATGAACAATCAATTCTGGGGCTGGCCATTGGTATGGGGCACAACGGTTTTGTGCCGATGCCGGAGATCCAGTTCCTGGCCTATCTGCACAATGCAGAGGATCAGCTGCGCGGTGAGGCCGCTACCCTGCCGTTTTTCTCCAACGGTCAATTCACCAACCCAATGGTGCTGCGCATTGCCGGGCTTGGTTATCAAAAAGGCTTTGGTGGTCACTTCCATAATGACAACTCTCTGGCGGTGCTGCGCGACATTCCGGGGATTGTGATTGCCTGCCCCTCGGATGGGGCAGAGGCGGCGATGATGCTGCGCGAGGCGGTGCGGCTGGCGCGCGAAGAGCAGCGGGTGGTGGTCTTTGTCGAACCTATCGCGCTTTATCCGATGCGCGATCTGCACGGGGGAAAGGATGGTGGCTGGATGCGGCACTATCCGGCGCCGGAGCAGAGTATCGCTCTGGGAGAGGTTGGTCAGCATGGGGCGGGCGAAGACCTCGCTATCGTCACCTATGGCAATGGGCGCTATCTGTCGGCGCAGGCGCAGCCAGAACTGGAAGCGCGCGGCATCAAATCCCGCATTGTTGATCTGCGTTGGCTGGCGCCTCTACCCGCTGAGGCTTTGATTGCGGCGACCAAGGGCTGCAAAAACGTGCTGATCGTCGATGAATGCCGCACCACTGGCAGCCAGTCCGAGGCGCTGATGGCGCTGTTTGCTGAACAAAGCGACATCGCGACAGCGCGGATTGCTGCCGAAGATTGCTTTATCGCCACGGGGCTAGCCTATGCTGCGACCCTGCCCTCTAAGGACAGCATTCTTGCCGCAGCCCTTGATTTGGTCGGAGAGAACGCATGAGCCGCACAGCCGTTTTGATCTGTCCCGGCCGGGGCACCTATAACAAGCCAGAGCTTGGCTATCTGCATCGCCACCACGCCGACAAGGCGGATTTGTTTGCAGGTTTTGATGCAGTCCGCGCGGCGCAGGGTCAGGAAGAGGTGACTGCACTGGATGGCGCGACGCGTTATTCCGTTGCCAAATACGCGCGCGGCGATGTGGCCTCGCCGCTGATCTACGCGTCGGCGCTTGCGGATGTGCAATCGCTGGCGGAGGATATCGAAGTCGTGGCGGTCACCGGTAATTCAATGGGCTGGTATATCGCACTGGCCGCAGGCGGCGCGCTTGCGCCGCAGCACGGGTTTGAGCTGGTCAATACCATGGGCACGCTGATGCAGCAGCATCTGATTGGCGGCCAGCTGGTCTATCCCTTCATGGGCGCGGACTGGCAGAACGACAGGGCACGCAGGGCAGAGCTGTTGCAGCTGGTCGCTGAGATCAACGCGCGCGCGGACCATGTGCTGGCGCTGTCGATTGATCTGGGCGGTATGCTGGTACTGGCGGGCGACGCTGCAGGTCTTGCGGCATTTGAGGCGGCGGTTCCGGTGCTGGACGAGCGTTTTCCGATGCGACTGGCAAATCATGCGGGGTTTCACACGGCCTTGCAGGAGCCGGTTGCTGCCGAAGGCCGCAAGCGCCTGCAGGCGGCGATGTTGGTCCAACCCGAGGTGCCGCTGGTGGATGGCCGTGGAGCAATCTGGCAGCCGGGTGCCACAGACCTGCGAGCGCTGTGGGACTATACCCTGGGTCATCAGGTGGTTGAGCCCTATGATTTTACCCGCGCGGTGCAAACAGCGGCGGCGGAGTTCGCACCGGATCTGTTCATTGTTACAGGCCCTGGCACCACGTTGGGCGGCGCTGTGGCGCAGTCTCTGGTGCATCAGGGGTGGCAGGGATTGCGCGGCAAGGCGGATTTCAAGGCCAGACAGCAGAGCGATCCGCTGTTGATCTCAATGGGGGATGCGCATCAACGTGCGCTTGTGACCGGGAGGTAGTCCTGTACTGCGAGGTGGCCTAGCGAGGTGGCGCTGTGTGGTTGGACTGTGTGGTTGGGCTGTGCCTGCAAAGGGGGGGCTCCCGCGTCCAGCCTGTGTTTTGGCAGGCCAAAAAACAGACTGATCCTGGGCCCGGCGCCGCCCGTGCCGGGCGGCGCGCCCGCGCGCTCGGCCGTGCGTGGCGCTAGTTGGCCATTGATTTGGGCGCAGGAGGGGGGCCCTTCAATTCGGGCTGCGGCTGCACCGGAGGGGCGGTGAAAAAAGGGGCCACGGCGTAGCTTACGACCGGTTGGCTGACGTTGTGCAGCTTTAGCGCGCCAAGACCGGTAGAGTTTTGGCAGGACATCGGCAGGGAATTCTGACTGACCACGATCTGATGCCCCAGTGTTTTGCCATAGTCCCCGAGGCGGGCGGCGATATTGGCAGCCTGGCCAATGACGGTGAAATCCAGCCGCTCACGCGAACCAACGTTACCATAGGTCACGGTGCCATAGGCAATGCCGCTGGCGCATTCCAGGCTGGACAGCGCGTTTTCTGCCGCAACCTGCGCCAGTGCCGGGGCAATGCTGCGGGCGGATTTCAGCGCCTGGGCGCGGGCCTGTTCGGGATCGTCGCCGGCAGGAAACACCGCCAGAACCGCATCGCCGATGAATTTCAGCACCTCACCGCCATTGTCATGCACAATTGTCGAGGCGGTCTCGAAGAAGCCATTCAGCAGTTTGATATAGTCGCGCCGCCCCAGCTGTTCCTCTAGCAAGGTAGAGCCACGCAGGTCGCAAAACATAATGGCAGCGTCGATCTCATCGCCTTCGCCACGGCGGATCTTGCCTCCCAGAACCCGCGCTCCGGTGCGTTTGCCAACATAGGTTTCCAAAAGAGACTGCGCATTCTCGCGCTGCATAAAGACCTCGTAGTAGCGGGCGATCACCGCCGAACATTCAAAGATCAAACCCAGATTGGCAGTGGTGAACCCGTCGGGGTGGTCCGAGGCCACAGTCAGCACATTGATCCGTCCATCAGAGAAGGGCAGAGGCATGGCGACATAATCGGTGGCTCCGGCCGCGCGCAGGTCGCTTAGGATCGGGAAGGCATCATCAGATGCGTCCTGATCGATGCGATGGCGCACGCCGCCAAGGCCCTTGGAGACATGGCGCAGCGGGCTGGCATTATAGGCGGGGTGCTCATAGATTTCATAGCTGGGCGTATAGAGGGAGACCTCGTTGGTCGCTTTCTCCCAGATGAAATTCTTGCCGGCGATTTGGGGATGCAGTGACCAGGCCAGCACCGAAAGCCGCGACAGATACACGCCCTGTTCCAACAGCTTTTGTGCAAAGATCTTGGTGAAATCGGCAGGGGTTGGGATAAAGGCGGCCTCGCGCAGCAGCCAGTCGACCAGAGTGCCGGAGATATTGCCGTATTCGGGAGGCTCCAGCCGGTTGAGCCCCAGATCGAACTCAGTTTCGCAATTCGGCACAAAGCCGACATAGCCTGCGATCTGAGCAGCCTCGGGTTGGGTGGTTTCATAGACCCAGGCGCCGTTGCCGATCCGACCGTCTTCCAGCTTGAGGTCGTGATAGCAGGCGGTGCCTTTGAAGGGGCAAAAGGTTTGCAGCCCCACCTTTTGCGACAGATCAACCATCAGATCAGACCGGGGAAAATAGATGGCCGGCGCCATGCGGGTTTCATACATCACCCGTGCGCGGCTGCTTTTGGCCAGCAGCATGCCGTTACGCCGCACCTCGACCTCGCCGCGCAGCGGTTCGACCAGAATGCCATAGCCCTGATTGGTGGGGCCCGCGTTCTGCGGTTGACCAGAGTTCTGCGGTTGAGAGGGGACGTGCGCGTTCATCAGGTCTGTCCTTCTGACCCCCGCTGTCGGGGTGTCCTGTTGCGAAGCCTTGGGCAAACCACCGCGCCCACGGCCGCATCCACGGGGGAGGCTGGCCTATATGTGGGGCGCTTGTCATGAATATCCAGTGGCTGGAAGGAGCATCCCTGCACAGCCCCTGTGTTTCACCAGTGTTTTAACTGCGTTTAACCGGGCCAAGAGCAGAGTCTCGCGCAAATGTGATTTACCCCTGCCCCCTCTCAGCCCCCCTCTCGGGCTCTCTCCCTGGCCAATTGTATGTCGTCAAAAATGGCCAGGGGGCGCGGGCAGCCGGAGGTCAGATCATTCGGATGACATCCTTGCTGATGGCCAGAACATAGCCGCGCTTGGCGATGTTTTTGACCAAAAGCTCGCTCACCATCTGATTGCCCAGCGTGTCGCGCAGGCGTTTGATCCTTGTGGCGCCTGCGGCCTCTTCGCAATCGCTGCTGTGGCGCCCGGAAATCACCGCCTCAATCTCGGCGCCAGACAGCACATCGTCATCCATGCGGGCTTCGGCCAGGGCCGAGAGGGTTTCCATCGCAGCCGGAGTAAGCCTGAAGCCCATGTTGTTGAGGTAGACGGTATGTTCCTCGCGGCTGATCAGCAGTTCTGTCACCTGAATGCCTGAGCGTTCGATCTGGGCCATGCGACGGTTGAGCATCAGCAGCATGGCGAGCACCACCAGAGCCACGATCATCATGGCGGTGGCAAAGACCAGCAGCACAAAGATCACCCCCCGGTAGCTGGCCAGCGTGTCGGCAAAGGCGGTACCGGACTGGGCCAGGATCTCCAGCAGCTTGATCTCGGCCTGGGCGGTCAGGTCGTTTTCCACAAAAAGCTGTTCGACCCGGGCATTAAAGGCATTGGCATCGGGCAGGGTCAGCAGCAACACGGTGCCGGCAATGGCGAGTAGTGCGCCGATAAAGGCGATCCCAAAGGCGATGATGCGGCTGCCGGCGGTGCGGGCCTCAGAAACGGAGAAAGTAGGGTCCGGCATTTGCCTTCCTTTGCTGCAGGCCTTCGGGGCCAAAAACTGCCATCACGTTCAACAGCGTCCAGCCAGCCGGAGCGATCCGGGACTGGATCTCTGCCTTGGCGGCGGCCTTTTTGCAGGCGCCGCTGATCTGGATCACCCCGTAGTGCAGTTTCAGTGGATTGTTCTGCTTGGCCTTGTAGTCGGCATAGCACTCGGCGGCCTGCGCCGGGGCACTCAGCACCAGCAAGGCCGTGCATAACAGCGGTATGGCAAGGGAATGTTTCATGCACGCACCCTGCGCTTCATCGGGCTGATATTCAATAACAACGCAGGTTTGAGGCGGCGGTTATTCGATAGCAGGGCGCTGATATTGCCTGTCTTCAGGAGGCCAGGCCAGGTGAGGTCACAGGCTTTGCTACAGGGGCTTTGATGCGGAGGCATGATCTACGGTGCACCGCGACCCGCCACGCCCTACTGCGACCAGCAAGGCCAAGGCAAAAACAGACTTGGAAAGGTTTCGACATGACACAGGACGTGCGCCCTAAACAGCACCGCAAATTCATCGCCCTTATTCTGGCAGCCTCATTGGCCGTCACAGGGGTCTCGGCGGTGCCGGCTCAGGCTGGGAGTGATGCGGGAAAAATATTCGCCGGACTGGCCGTTCTTGGCATTCTTGGAGCGGCTCTGCACGATCACAACACCCGTGATCGCGGCCATACCGTCTCGCGCTTGCATCCGCCGCAGGGTGGGTATCAGCCGCCGCATACCCAGCGCCCGCATCACCCAACTCCAAAGCCGCTGCCGCCGCGCTTTGGCCGCTACGATCTGCCCAAGAAATGCGTCAAGGTTTACCCGCGCTACAGTCTCAGCCACAGCCTGGTAGGTGCGAACTGTCTGGAACGGAATGCCCAGCAGCTGAACAGGTTGCCACAGGCCTGCCGGGTGAGTTTTTGGAACGGTCGGCAAAATCGCACCGCCTACAAGCCGCAGTGCCTCAACCAGCATGGCTATCGCCTGGTGAACCGGTAAGGCGCCGCCAAAACGTGACTGATGTGCAACAATTTGAGCAGACTTTAAGGGGGCTTTGGCCCCCTCTTTTTGGGGCACTTTTATGAAAACATCAGGCCGGGCTTGCAAAACCTGCCGGGTTTGGTTTTGACAGGCACTATGGAACAGCCTGATGACAGCCTAGAACTCTCTGCCCGTGCCAGGGGCTTTTTGCGGATTGCCGGAGTAGACGAGGTGGGCCGCGGTCCTCTTGCCGGACCGGTCACGGCTGCGGCCGTTGTGCTCGATATGACGGCTCTGCCGCCGGGGCTGAATGATTCCAAAAAGCTGAGCGCAAAGAAACGTGCAGTTCTGGCGGCGGCGATCTGGGCCAGTGCCGAGGTATCAGTCGCCGAAGCCAGCGTCGAAGAGATTGATACTATTAATATTCTTCGCGCGTCGCATCTGGCAATGGAGCGCGCTGTGGCCGCATTGGACCCCGCCCCGGACTACCTGCTGATCGACGGCAATCTGATCCCCCGAGACCTAACTGTTCAGGCCGAAGCAGTGGTCAAGGGCGACGGCAAATCAGTGTCGATTGCAGCCGCCTCAATCGTGGCAAAAGAAGCACGCGACAGCCTCATGGTGGATTTGGCGCAACAGTTTCCCGGATATGGCTGGGAGAGAAACGCGGGATATCCCTCAAAGCAACACCGCGACGCCCTGGTCGAATTGGGGGTGACACCACATCATCGGCGTTCTTTCAAACCGGTACACAAGATATTGTATCAAGAGTGAACCGCAGTCCCCTGATCTAAAAAACAAATTGACCTCGAATCCCGGATAAATCATCCTGTGGATAACCAAAATGAGCGCAAAAATGCGCCGAGTGGTTTTGAGGCAGAGCAAATGACTAAAACAATAACGAAGGGCGCCGCGGCGCTCCCTTTGAACACGATTCTTGATGGTGACTGCATTGATGTGATGTCTGGTCTACCGTCCAATTCGGTCGATCTGATTTTTGCGGATCCGCCCTATAACCTGCAATTGAAAAACCAGCTGCACCGGCCCGACAACAGCAAAGTCGATGCGGTGGATGATCACTGGGACCAGTTTTCCAGCTTTGCAGCCTATGATGATTTCACCAGTCGCTGGCTGCACCAGGCCCGCCGGATCCTAAAGCCAAATGGCTCGATCTGGGTGATTGGCTCGTATCACAACATCTTTCGCGTTGGCACGGCGATGCAGGACGAAGGCTTCTGGATCCTGAACGATGTGGTCTGGCGCAAATCCAACCCGATGCCGAACTTTCGCGGCAAGCGCTACACCAATGCCCATGAGACAATGATCTGGGCGTCAAAATCCGAGGGTGGCAAATATACCTTTAACTACGAGGCGCTGAAGGCCCTGAACGAAGGAATTCAGATGCGTTCGGACTGGGTGCTGCCAATCTGTACCGGCCATGAGCGGCTGAAGAACGAGAACGGCGACAAGGCGCATCCGACGCAAAAGCCGGAATCGCTGCTGCACCGCATTCTGGTGGGCTCTACCAATCCTGGCGATGTGGTTCTGGATCCCTTCTTTGGCACCGGCACCACCGGCGCTGTCGCCAAAATGCTGGGACGTGAGTTCATTGGCATCGAGCAGGAAGAAGCCTACCGCAAGGTGGCAACTCAGCGGATCAATTCCGTACGTAAATTCGACCGCGAGGCGCTGCAGGTCTCGACCAGCAAACGGGCTGAGCCCCGTGTGCCCTTTGGCCAGCTGGTGGAACGCGGCATGCTGCGTCCGGGCGATGAGCTTTATTCGATGAACCAGCGTCACAAGGCCAAGGTCCGCGCCGACGGCACCCTGATCGGTGACAATGTCAAAGGCTCGATCCATCAGGTCGGGGCGCATCTTGAAAACGCGCCCTCCTGCAATGGCTGGACCTATTGGTGTTTCAAACGCGATGGCCAGACTGTGCCGATCGACGTGCTGCGCCAGCAAATCCGGGCTGAAATGCAGAACTAGGCCTGCTTCCCTTTTTCAAATTATGACCAGAGTTAACCGACGGCACCTGTCCTTTGTCACAGGTGCCGCACCTTGCCCCGCCTTTTGGTGGGGCTTTTTTCATGCCGGCTCCTGGCTGGGGGATGTATGTTGGCACAAGAATGACTATCTAGGTCGCAGCAAAAGGGACCCCCCGATGACTGATACCTCTTTGATTTCGCCCAAGCCCAGCGTGATTGATATGACGCGGGCGACGGAGATCGAAGACACTCCTGAGACGCAATATGTCGTGGCGGCCTTGAAAAACCACAAGCGTGAAGGGCTGGAGCTGGCCGTCAGAGCGCGCTGGGTCGCCATGACGATCTTTGCGATCTTTGTCGTCTCGGTGCACCCAAAATTCGAAGTCATCTATCACGTTGGCATTATGGCGCTGCTCTGTCTGAATGGCTGGTTCATCCAGCGTGTCGGGCGGGTTGGGCGCTCGCGTATAGAGCTGTTGCTGATCTTTTTTGACCTGTTGCTTATGACTGTTGGCATGGTCGGGCCGAACCCGTTGAGCGTCGATGCTATGCCGCTGGCGATGCAATATCGGTTCGACAATTTTCTCTACTTCTTTGTGATTCTGGCCGTGGGCACCATGGCCTATTCCTGGCGCACGGTGATTGCCATTGGGGTCTGGACCTTTGTGATGTGGATGGGGGCGCTGGGTCTTGCCTGGTGGCTCACTCCGCCGACCCCTGGCCTCAGTGAGGCGGCGGTTGCGGCCTTTGGCGCCGACACGGATCTGATTAAATTCCTCGATCCCAACAGCTTTATGCTGCAGTTGCGGATACAGGAGGTCATTGTCTTTCTCATCGTGGCGATCACCCTGGCGATATCGGCGCGCCGAGCCAATACATTGCTGTTGACGAACGCCGGGCTTGAGCGCGAACGCGCTAACCTGTCACGGTATTTCTCGCCAAATGTGGTCGATCAGCTGTCGCAGAATGATGAGCCGCTAAAGCAGGTGAAAATCCAGAATGTCGCGGTGTTGTTCATTGATATTATTGGCTTTACCAGGCTGGCGGCCGGGCGGGATCCCCATGAGGTGATTGCCCTGTTGCGCGGCTTTCACGCCCGGATGGAGCGCGAGGTTTTTCGCCATAGCGGCACGCTGGACAAATACCTGGGCGACGGTTTGATGGCGACCTTTGGCACCCCCTCTGCCGGAGATCGCGATGCCAGCAATGCGCTGGAATGTGCACTGGCGATGCAAGAGGTCCTGACTGTCTGGAACCGGGACAGACGCCGTCTGGGCGAGCCTGAAATTCACGCAGGCATCGGGATCCACTATGGTGAAACCCTGTTGGGTGATATTGGCGCCAACCGGCTTGAGTATGCGGTGATCGGCACTGCGGTGAATGTCGCGGCCCGGCTGGAAGAGATGACCCGGCGGCTGCAGACCCCCATTGTGATGAGCGATGATTTGCGGCTGCAGAGCCTGCATGAGTTGCCAGGAAGCGATCTCGCCCGCGGATTTGACTGCCACCCGGACCAGGAAGTGCGCGGCTTGGATGAGCCAATGAAAGTCTGGGCCAAAAGCTGATTCTTTTTCTGCAACAGACTGCGCGCCTTCTCAGGCGCGCGGCATCGGAGTCTTTGCCTTGTTATAGGCGCTCCAGTCCGTGATCTCGGGGTAATACATCTGCCGCCACCGCCGCACACGCGGGTTCATCACCCGGCGCCACAGCGGCGGGAACATCGCGGCCATTGTCATCACCGGATAGCCATAGGGCAGCTGCGGCGCATCCGAAGGCGTATGGTTTTGCAGCAGCGGAAAGCGCCGGTCGGGGCGATAATGATGATCGGAATGGCGTTGCAGATTGATCAACAACCAGTTTGAGGCCTTGTGGGCGGCATTCCAGGAATGGTGCGGGCGCACATGCTCGTATTTCCCCTCACCCAGATGTTTGCGGGTCAGCCCGTAGTGCTCGATATAGTTCACCAGTTCCAGCTGCCAGATGGCAACACCGGCCTGCACCAAAAACAGCACAAGGCCCGTGAGACCGCCCAATGCGATGGCCAGCACCAGCATCGCTACCTGCAGCGCCCAGTAGCGAAAGAAGGGGTTCTTGCGGCTGGCCCACGGCAGTTTCTTTTTGGCCAGCTTTTCACGTTCGGCGCGAAAGGCGGACTGCCAGCATTGCCGCAACACACGGGGGTAGTAGCGGTGAAAGCCCTCGTTGTAGCGTGCGGTGACAGGATCGCGCGGGGTGCCAACATAGCGGTGGTGCACCAGCAGATGCTCCGAGCGGAAATGCGAATAAAGCACCATCGCCAGAAGCAGATCTGCCAAATTACGCTCCAGCCGGTTGCGCTGGTGCATCAGCTCATGACTGTAGTTTATGCCAATGGTGCCGGTCACTACGCCCACGCCAAAAAAGACGCCGAACTTTTCCAGCCCGGAGAGGTGGCTGGCGTCGCCGACATAGTAAATCAGACCAAAGAGGCTGATGAACTGCAGCGGCACCCAGGCCGTAGTCAGCCTGCGATACCAGTCGAGATCTTCTTCCGGGGTCATGGGGTCGGCATTTTCAAGGTTCAGCCCCAGCACACCGTCCAGGGCGGCAAAGAGATACCAGGTCACCAAAGGCGGCAGCAGGATGGCCCAGCCGCCGAACAGCGCGGCACACCAGATCAGCGGCAAGAGCAGAAAAGAGATCCAGAAGGGCAGGGCGGACTGCCAGCGGGCAAGGCGTGCGGCGGCGATCATCAATCAGTCTCCAAAACCAATGACCCGGATCAGGCCAGATGAGATGTGGCAGAGACTAGGCTGGTTTTTCCCGAAACCCAAGGGGCCGAAGTGGCGACCAAATGTGGCAGTCAGCGCCGATCAGCCCTTAGCTGGGATTAAAGTCAGAGCCGGACCAGAGATCAAAGGCCTTGCGCATCACGGTTGGCAGCTCGCTGGGGTGGAAATCGTGACGCGACAGCACCTCCTGTCCCGGCGCGATGTTAAACCCCTCGGGCAGCTCTGCCAGTTTGACCTGCAGGATAAGATGGAAATGGGTGAAGGTATGGCGCACTTCCCCGCCCAGATCGCGCCAGTCAGCCTCAAAGGGCGCGCGCGATGCCGGCGCCTCGTTCCAGTCTGATCCGGGCCAGCCCAGCATGCCACCCAAAAGACCCTTGTCCGGGCGGCGCTCCAACAGCCAGCAGCCCTGACTGCTGCGGGCAAGATAGGCCACGCCCAGTCGGGTGGGTTTGGGCTGTTTTGGAGTTTTCTTTGGCAGCTCAGCGGCGGTGCCTGACAGCCGTGCCTGACAGGGCGCGCGCCAGGGGCAGATGCCGCAGGCCGGGTTTTTGGGAGAGCAGATGGTGGCGCCCAGATCCATCACCGCCTGGGCATAGTCGCCGGGACGCCTCATCGGGGTGAGTGTTGCTGCGTGCTGTTTCAGCACCGGTTTCACCCCGGGCAAGGGTGCATGAACGTTGTGCAGCCGCGCCATCACCCGCTCCACATTGCCGTCGAGCACGGTTTCCGGCAGATCAAAGGCAATCGAGGCCACGGCGGCAGCCGTATAGGGGCCCACGCCGGGCAGTTTCAGCAGGGCGTCATAGCTGTCTGGGAACTGGCCATCCAGATCAGTGGCAACCACACGGGCACATTTCAGCAGATTGCGCGCCCGCGCATAATAGCCAAGGCCGGCCCATTCCCCCATGACCTGTGCATCCTCGGCGGCGGCCAGATCCTGAACGCTGGGCCAGCGCTGGGTAAACCGCTGGAAATACTCGGTCACGGCGGCCACTGTGGTTTGCTGCAGCATTACCTCGCTAAGCCAGACGCGATAGGGATCGGGCCTCACGCCGCGGGCACGATCCGCAGGTGAGGTGCGCCAGGGCATGGCGCGGGCATTGCGATCATACCAGGCTAACAGCTCTGGCGCCAAATGCTCGGGTGCCAAATGCTCTGTGGCCAAATGGTCCGGAGATCTGTCTAAATCACGCATTCTTTACCCCTTTGACGTGGTGGTTTTGCTGGCCTCTGTAAGAGGACCCTTTACAATAGGGTGATCAGTCAAGCAAAACCAGAATGATGGCATTTAGGCGCAGCAGCACACGCGGGTTCGCACGAACCTCCCGGCTCCTCAACGAGCAGATCCGTAAAGCGGGCGAAAGCCGTGGCTTTGCGGTCTCGCGTCTGCTCACGCATTGGGAAGAAATCGCCGGCAGCGATATTGCCGCCATCGCCCGACCGGTAAAGGTCGGCTATGGGCGCAGCTCCTTTGGGGCCACCCTGACGGTGCTGACCAATGGCGCCAACGCGCCTATTCTGGAGATGCAAAAGGAGCGGCTGCGCGAAAAGGTGAATGCCGTTTATGGCTATAACGCCATTTCCAAGGTTTGGATCACCCAGACGGCGCCCATCGGCTTCTCTGATGGCCAGGTAGAGTTCAAACATGCCCCCAAGGTGCAAAAGCTGGCGCAGGCCGATCCTCAGGATCAGGCCGAAGCGGCAAAGGCGGCCAAAGGGGTTGAAAACGAAGATCTGCGCGCCGCGCTCGAGCGGTTGGGGCGCAATGTGCTGACAAAACAAAAAACTCAACGAAAGGGGTATGAATGACCCGTCTCATGTCTGGTGTTTTTGCTGCGGTGGCGCTTGCTGCCGGAGCCTATGCGGTAACAGGGTACAACAGCCAAACCCGGCTGCCCGAAAACCCTCTGATTGGCGCCGCCTCTGCACAAGAGGTCGAGATCGATACCTCGACCATCACCGAAATGGTCCTTGGCGCCGAAGATGCGCCCGTCACCATGATCGAATATGCCTCTTATACCTGCCCGCATTGCGCCAATTTTCACACCGGCGTCTTTAAGCAGCTGAAGGAAGAGTATATCGACACCGGCAAGATGAAACTCATCTACCGCGAAGTCTATTTTGACCGCTATGGTCTCTGGGCGTCGATGATCGCGCGCTGTGGTGGCCCCGAGAAGTTCTTTGGCATCAGCGATCTGATCTACAAAGGCCAGTCTGACTGGACCCGCGCCGGTGGCGCCTCCGAAATCATTGACGCGTTGCGCAAGATTGGCGGCCTGGCGGGACTTGAAAAAGAAACGCTTGAGGCCTGCCTGCAGGACGGCACCAAGGCCCAGACGCTGGCGGCCTGGTATCAGGAAAACGCCACCGCAGACGGTATCCAGTCGACGCCCTCTTTCCTGCTGAACGGCACCAAGATCGAGAATCAGTCCTACGAGAAATTCAAGGCGCTGATTGATGCCGAGCTCGACAGCTAACCGGCATCGACCTGGATAGAGCTGACCAGAACAGTCAAAGCCCGGGGGAGACCTCGGGCTTTTGTCGTTCAGGCTACTTGCTAAGAAGGCTGCCCCTAAGGAGGCGGCGGCGCAATCTCCCTGAGTCGCGCGATCAGGCTCTCACCCTCGGCTATCTGCAAACGCACCGGCAGGGTGATCACCTTGTGGCGGAAACTGTCGGGCAGGCGGACGGCGTCTTTCTCGGTGGTGACAAGCTGCGCGCCCTGCAGCCGCGCTTCGGCCTCAAGCCTACTCATCAGAGCCGTAGACAGCGGCTGGTGATCCTCCAGCGCCTCGGCCCGGATAATCCGGGCCCCAAGGTCGCGTAGGGTGTTGAAAAACTTTTGTGGATGGCCAATGCCGGCAAAGGCCAGAACTGGCGTGTCCTGCCACGGCATACCGGTCTGCAATGGCTCCAGTGCGGCCTGCACATGCGGCAGCCCCAGCAGTTTGTGCTGCCACAGCTGCGCGAACGCGTCCTGGGCGCGCGAGTTGCCAATGGAGAGCACCACATCCGCCCGCGACAGGCCACGCGGCACAGATTCGCGCAGGGGGCCTGCAGGCAGGCAGCGACCATTGCCAAAGCCCCGCGCGGCGTCCACCACCACCAGCGACAGATCCTTGATCACGCTGGGGTTCTGAAACCCGTCGTCCAGCACAATGACAGTGGCCCCCGCCGTCTCAGCGGCCCTGCAGCCTGCCGCCCGGTCGCGGGCCACCCAGACCTCGCCAAAGGCTGCCAGCAACAAAGGTTCGTCGCCGCAATCGCGGGCCCGGTGTTTGCTGGGGTCAACGGCCACGGGACCTGTAAGTGCGCCGCCATATCCCCGGCTGACCACATGTGGCTGGTGGCCCATGTTGCGCAGGGCCTCCAGCAGCCAGATCACGGTTGGCGTCTTGCCAGTTCCGCCGGCATTGAGGTTGCCAACGCAGATCACCGGCACCTGCGCGCGGTAGCCCTGGGTGTCGCGCAGCCTTTTGGCGGTGACCGCTCCATAGATCCAGCCCAGCGGCGCCAGCAGACTGGCGCGCAGATCAAAGGCCTGTGGGGGTTTGTTCCAAAACTCAGGGGGACGCATTTTTTTCCTCGCGCAGGTCCAGCATATCCTGAACCCTGTCAATCAATTGGTCGGTCATCACTGCGCCCTCGGTCACCGCCGCCCAGCCCGCCAGCGCCATTTCTGCGGCCAGATCCGGAGCCGAGAGGTGAATGACCATCTCCGCCAGCTCCTGAGCGCTGTTCACTTGCTCTGTTGCATGCACCTGCGCCAGCTGGTCGTAGATTTGCTGATGGGTGCCATTGCCCGGTCCATGCAACACCACCGAGCCCAGAGCCAGCGCATCCAGCGGGCTTTGCCCCGGCATCTCTGACCGCAGGCTGGAGGCCAGCAGGGTGATCGGCGCCAGTCGGTACCACAGGCCAAGATTGGTGCTGTCTGTGATCAGAACCTGGGTATAATCATTGGGCTCTTCTCCAGCTTCGCGATCGGCACATTGCAGGCCCCGCGTGTGCAACAGGCTGCGGGTTCGGTCGCGACAGTCCGGGCTGTCCAGCGCAATCACCAGCAACAACCGGTGCAACAGCCTGAGCGCGGTACGATGCGCGTCCAGCAGGCTGGGCAGCTCTTCCAGGCGGACCCGCGCTGCCAACCAGACCGGGCGACTGCCCAGGGTCTGTTGCAGGGCGTTCAGCTCATCGTGATTGCAGCTGGGGGGCAGGGTCGAGATCCGCAGCGGGCCGGTCAGCCGGACGCGTTCGGGCAAAAGATCCCCCCGCAACAATTGACTGCGCACGGCCTTTGAGGGGGTGAGAACCGCGTCAAAACCGCTGAACATGCGGTGACGCTGGTCGGGGAGCCAGCGCAGCTTGCGGGCCGGCAGCTCCATTTCGCGAATATCCAGCAGCAGCGCTGAGACCCCCTGTTCCCGCATTTGCCGCAACAGCCCCCGCCGCAACTCACCTCCGGCCCAAAGACACAGATCGGGACGCCACCGGGTCAGGAAAGCCTTGGCTTCTGCAGATTGATCGGCAGGCAGCGGACCAAGCGCGAAATCGCAGCCTTCAGTCGCGGGCACCTCTCCCATCTCGGCTTCCCAGGTTGCCAGCACAACCAGATCCGGACGCATGGATTTCAGCCGGTGCCCGATGTCACAGAGCGCCAGATAGCGCTGCAGTGTGGTGGCATGGATCCACAGGACTTCGCCGGGGGGGCGCATCAGAGACTGAGGCTCAGTCATGTTGCATATGCAGGGCCATGACCGCTCATCATCGCCCCGGAATGCCAGGGCCCTGTGGGTCCAGCGCCTGCAGAAGGGCCAGATGTGCACCGGGGGTGGCCGCCACGACCCCGTCCAGCAAAGGGGTGGCGTTGTTGAACCTCAAAGAGCCGCCCAAACGGTCGCTGGTGAGGCCGCCTGCCTCACGCAGGATCAGGTCCCCGGCGGCGATATCCCACTCCCAGCTGCGGCGCAGGGTGAGCATGGCGCTGTAGCGCCCATCCGCCACCCGGGCCAGCCGGTAGGCCAGCGAAGGGCGGTATCTGACCTGAAAACCCGGGGCGGCCCCGCCCAGCCAGTGGCGGCTGTGGAGGTTTGGTTTGGCGGTCAGAACCTTTGCCTGCTCTAAGGCCATGCGCGGAGCCACGGTGATGGCGGTGCCATTGCAAAACGCCCCCATCCCTCTGGCGGCGGTATACATCAGCTCGCGCTGCGGCAGGAAAATCACGGCAGCGGTGATCTCTCCGCGCGTGGCCACCGCCAGCGAGTGGGCCCAGGTGGTTGAGCCCTCGGCAAAGCTGCGGGTGCCATCGATGGGGTCGACGATAAAGACGCGGTCTTTGCTGAGGCGGGCCGCCGTGTCCTCGCTCTCTTCTGACAGCCAGCCATAGTCGGCGCGCGCCTGTGGCAGCATCTCTTCCAGCATGGCATTGACCGCCAGATCGGCCTCGGTGACCGGTCCCTGACCGCCCGGCTTGTCCCAGCGCCGGGCAGTGGGGCCAGAGTATTTCAGGGCAATGTCACCAGCCGCCTCGGCGGCGCGGGTCAGGAGGGTGAGATCGTCAGCTGCCGGCAAGGGTCATTCCTTCGACCAGGAGCGAGGGCACCACCCGCGACAGATAGGTTCGCGCATCATTGGCCGGAATGATCCGCATCAGCATATCGCGCAGGTTGCCGGCGATGGTGCACTCATTGACCGGATAGGCGATCTCACCGTTTTCGACCCAGTAGCCGGCCGCACCACGGGAATAGTCGCCGGTATTGGCGTTGATGGTGGATCCGATCAGCGAGGTGACCAAAAGGCCGGTCCCCATCGCGGCGATCAGTTCCTCACGGCTTTGCTCTCCGGGTGTCAGGGCGACATTCCAGTTTGACGGGGATGGAACCGAACCAATGCCGCGCGCCGCATTGCCGGTGCTTTGCAGGCCCAGTTTTTTGGCCGAGGCCAGATCCAGTGTCCAGCCTGTGAGCACGCCGTCGGCCACGATGGTGCGTGGCTGCGTCGCGAGACCTTCGCCATCAAAGGGACGCGAGCCGGAAATACGGGGCCGATGCGGGTCTTCAATTACTGACAGAGCCTCTGGCAGCACCAGCTCTCCCAGCGAGTCCTGCAGCCAGGACGAGCCGCGGGCAATAGCAGCACCGTTGGAGGCGGCCAGCAAATGCCCAATCAATGAGGAAGAGATCCGTTCGTCAAACAGTACCGGGTAGCTGCCGGTCTGGGGCCGACGGGCATTCAGCCGCGCGATTGCGCGTTCACCGGCGATGCGGCCAATGTCGCTGGGGCTGCGCAGATCCGCCTGAAAGCTACGAGAATCACCATCGTAGTCACGCTCCATCCCGGCGCCGGTCCCGGCAATTGCCGTACAGGAGGTGGAACGACCGGTGCGCTGATAGCCGCCGGCAAACCCGTTGGAGGTGGCCAGATAGATCGCGCTATGGCCATAGCCTGCCGCGGCGGATTGCACCTGGCTGACGCCATCAATGGCATGACAGGCCGCCTCGGCCTCCAGCGCATCTTGCTGCAGGGACTCGGGGGAGGGCGCATCGCTTGGATCACAAAGCTGCAGCGCGTCGAGATCCCAGGACTGGGCCAGCTGATCTGCTGCGGCAAGGCCGGTATAGGGGTCCTCAGGTGCCTCACGGGCCATGGCAACGGCGCGTTCGGCCATGGCAGTCATGGTTTCCGGGCGGCTGTCGGACGAGGACACCAGAGCCTGACGCTGGCCAATAAAGACGCGCAGCCCCAGATCTGTTCCTTCCGAACGCTCGGCGTGTTCCAGTTTGCCCTCGCGGACCTCGATGCTGAGAGAGCTGCCTTCGGTTGCCATGGCATCGACGCCATCGGCACCGGCACGTTTGGCGGCGTCAATCAGGGCTTGGCAAAGCGCTTGCGGGGACTGGGTCATGGGCACCTACTGAAATTGAGTTGCAACAAGAGCTAGCCAGACCCGGCAGCTGCTGCAAGGGTGTGGCACAAAAAAGGGCCGCACGCGGCGGCCCTGAATGATAATTATTGCTGTAAAAGCCGGGCTTATTTGATGCGCTGACCATTGGCGTGGATTTTGCCGTCCTCAGAAATCTTGATTTCCGATGTCAGAGTGTCTTCGCCCGCGCCGGGCACGCCGAACATACCCATCATCATCCGCGCGCCCATGGCGTCGTTTTCGCTGAGCAGGCCCATTGTGATCAGGCTGTCGATCAGAGTATTGGCGCCTTCCAGCTGGATATTGGCGACGCCTTCGGGGGCTGGCATGCCGTCAAAAGTCGCCAGGTCTTCGTTGTTGAAGGTGAAATCACCGGTGCCGGTCAGTTTTGCACCCGCAGCAGAGACCAACAGCTGTTTTATGCTGACAGCGTTCAGCTCACCGGGGTCTTGTTCGCCATCTTCAAGCGCCTCAACCGCCTTTGGGTCAAACATATCGAACAGCAGTTTGCCCTTGCCTGCGAGATCCAGAACAATAGTGGCCGGATCATGGGGCAGGGTGCCGGTGGGATCCACCATCCCCCAAAGCATGTCAGGAACCGCAAAATCGCGCAGGGTGATGCCGAGGCCAAAATCCTGCTCTTCATCGGAAGGGGTGACCGGCATCAGCAGTTTGAAGCCGGTTTCCGCCATGGTGAGCGCCAGCGGGAATGGGATCTCTGAACCGGAGACATCTATCGTGATGTCGCGCTGACCAACATCATAGGACAGGCCCTCTGCGCTCATGGTTACGCCGAAATTGCCGCCCTTAGAGCTGGTCTGCATATCAAAACTGTCGCTGCCAGTGACAGAAATCGCGCTGTCGCCGCCGGTATAGGCAAGGTCCGCGTCAACATTAAAGCCTGCCTTGACCAGATCGAGCAGCTGAGGGTTTTCCAGACCGGTTGGGATGACGCTGACCCCTTTGCCGGTGAGGTTCTGAATGCTGCCCGTGATTGTGCCTTTGTCTTCAGAATCGGGATCTTTGAAGTTTATATCATAGCTGAGCTCGGCCACTGACATTGCCTGATCATAGCTGCGCTGACCCGCAATCTGCATGTTTGTCTTGGACGAGATCTCACTCAGCACAACGGACATAGACAGGTGATCGGCCGGGATGTCTTTGCCGTCAGCATTGATTTTTCCCAGCGTGACCGTGGCTGTGCTGGAGGCATAGTCATAGGCCATAGCAGAGGTATCACCAGAGACCACCATCGGCGCGCCATCGTGGCTGTATATAATCTCGACCGAGAATTTTTCGCCGTCGCCTTCACCAGCAACAGCCATTGGGAATTCTTTGGGCAGCAGCACATTGACGGTGCCATCGCCATTCTCGACAAATTCAATCGCGGCCATCGTCAGATCAAAGCTCTCACCGTTTTCCGGGATCGGCATGGTCATCGAGATGTCACTGACCGTGAGCACATTGCCCGACTGGGATTCGGTGCCGGTCACGGTGTAGCCTGTGCCGGTCATATAGGCTTTCCAGTCAGACCAGACATCCTGGGCGCTGACATCGGCAAAAGCACCTTGGGCGGAAATAATCAGGACCGCAGCGGCGCTCGTACCGCGCGCGAGGAAAACTGTCATGGGATAACCTTTCTGCAAAACTGCAAATTTAATGGGCATATGGTCAACTGCATGCTTTGTGGGGTCAAGGGGGCCTAGGGCTGGACCGTTCCCCCCAAGCAGTTTACCACAACCGCAAAGAGCGAATTTGGAGACTAATCTGATGGATATCAAGGGTAGAACAGTTGTCATCACCGGTGCCAGCCGGGGCATAGGTGCAGATGCGGCACGCGTTTTTGCAGCGGCAGGCGCCAATCTGGCCTTGCTGGCAAGGAGCGCCGACAGTCTCGCTGCTCTGGCCGAGGAGATCGGCGGAAACACGCTGGCCTTTGCCTGTGATGTCTCACAGCCTGCGGCTGTGGCAGCCGCGCTGCAAAAAGCCCATGACGCGTTCGGCAGTCTTGATATTCTGATCAACAATGCCGGGGTCATCGACCCGATTGCCCGTATCGAAGACTCGGACCCCGAGGCCTGGGGACAGCTGATGGATATCAACATCAAAGGCGTCTTCAATGGCATCCATGCTGCCCTGCCGCTGATGAAATCGGGCAATGGCGGCACCATTATCAATATCGGCTCTGGCGCGGCCTATAACGCACTGGAAGGCTGGAGCGCTTATTGTACGTCAAAGGCCGGTGTTTTGATGCTGACCCGTGCGCTGCACCTGGAAGAGGGCGACAATGGCATCCGGGTTCTCAGCCTGTCGCCGGGCACGGTTGCCACAGAGATGCAGCGCAAGATCAAATCCAGCGGCATCAACCCGGTGAGCCAGATTGACTGGAACGATCATGTTCCCGCTGAATGGCCTGCCAAAACCCTGCTGTGGATGTGCAGTGCCGATGCCGATGAATTCCGCGGCCAGGAGGTCGCCCTGCGAGAGGATACCATTCGCCGCCGGGTCGGCCTGATATGATCGACCTCGACATCTCTGATGCCGGGCTCTGGACTGTCACCATCAACCGCCCGAAAAAGGCAAACTCGCTGACCGCAGCGATGCTTGAGGAACTGGTGGAGATTGCAACCCGGGCGCAGGTCGCGCGCGGGTTCATTCTGACCGGAACGGGTAAGGTCTTTAGTGCCGGCGCCGATCTGGACGAAGCCCGCGCCGGGCTTGCGACCTCTACGGTCTGGGAGCGTCTGTCAGCGGCGATAGTGGATCTGCCCTGTCTCAAGATTGCGGCGCTCAACGGCACGCTGGCAGGGGGTGCCAACGGCATGGCGCTGGCCTGCGACATACGCCTTGCGGTGCCGACGGCCAAGGTTTTCTACCCGGTGATGAAGCTCGGCTATCTGCCGCAGCCCTCGGATGTCGGCCGGATGGCGGCGCTGATTGGGCCGGCCCGCACCAAGATGATTCTGGCAGCAGGCCAAAAGGTTGAGGCCCCCGAGGCCTGTGCCTGGGGTCTGATAGATCGTCTGGTAGAGCCAGAGGCACTGATGGATCAGGCGCGCGACCTGCTGGGTGACGCGCTGGCCGCCAGGCCCGAGATCGCCAGCGGCATTCTTGCCATGTGCCGGAGCTGACCGCTGGGCTGTCATAGGGGTGATGCACAGACCAGTAGTTAGCCTGACCCGTAGTTAGCCTGGCCTGTTGCCGCCTGATCTGCTTCCAACCCTCGTCTTTTGCGCGCATCTGCCGTAGATGCGGTGCAAACGGACGTTGGTACGAGGGTGGCATGGATCAGGATCAGGTTTGGGATGCAGTGGTGATTGGTGGCGGGCCTGCCGGGCTGATGGCTGCGGCTGAGATCGCCGGAGCAGGCCACCGGGTTTTGCTGGTCGAGGCCAAGCCCTCCTTGGGGCGCAAGTTTCTGATGGCCGGTAAATCCGGCCTCAACCTCACCAAGGATGAGCCTCTCGAGCAGCTTTTGCCGCAGTATGGCGCGGCGACCAATGCTTTGACGCCGATGGTCACCGCCTTTGGCCCCGAGGCCATTCAGACATGGGCGCGTGGACTTGAGCAAGAGCTGTTCACCGGCTCTACTGGCCGGGTGTTTCCGCAAAAAATGAAGGCCTCGCCGCTGCTGCGCGCCTGGTTGGTGCAATTGGACAGCTTGGGTGTGACCTGGCGCAGCCGCTGGCGCTGGACAGGCTGGCAGGAGAATGCGCTGTGTTTTGACACGCCAGAGGGTCCGCAAAAAATCAAGGCGCGCACAACAGTGCTGGCGCTGGGCGGTGCCAGCTGGGCGCGGCTGGGCTCGGACGGGGCCTGGGCAGAGCAACTGGCGGCGCGCGAGGTGGCGTTGGCGCCGTTCAAGCCCGCCAATGTTGGGCTGCTGTTTGACTGGTCCGAACATATGCAGCCGCAGTTCGGCCAGCCGGTAAAGGGTGTAAAATGGCAGGCAGGCAAGATCTGGTCGCGCGGTGAGGCCGTGATCTCGGCGCGCGGTCTTGAAGGGGGCGGGATCTATACGGTCAGTGCTGCTGTACGCGACGGCGCGGATCTCAGCGTTGATTTGCTGCCGGATCTTGGCAAGACAGAGCTCGTCAGCCGTCTGGCGCGGCCGCGTGGCAAATCCAGCCTTACCAACCATCTGCGCCGGGTTGTGAAACTTGGGCCTGCCCGCACTGCGCTGTTGCAGGAATTTGGCCGCCCATTGCCACAGGACCCAAAGGCGCTTGCGACGCTGATCAAGGCGCTGCCGGTCAAACATGCCGGGCTGCGTCCCATGGATGAGGCGATCTCGACCGCCGGAGGTGTGGACTGGTCCGCGCTAAACGCCGATCTGATGCTGACAAAAATCCCCGGCACCTTTTGCGCCGGGGAGATGTTGGACTGGGAGGCTCCGACCGGCGGCTACCTCCTCACGGCGTGTTTTGCCACCGGACGCTGGGCCGGACAGGGCGCAGTGCGCTATCTGGCGGCAGGCTGAGAGATCTGGCCAGTTGGCTATTTTGCCAGCGCAGCCACACGTTGGTGGGCCGGGCGCGCGCGCATCGCCTTGGCGTAGTCCAGCGCGACCTGGCTTTCGATAGGGAACTTGGCGCCAGAGGCCCAGTTCAGACAGTGGGTCAGGACGATGTCGGCGATGGTGAACGCATCTCCCATCACAAAGGGGCCTTGGATCTTCTGCTCTATCCGGGCGAGGTTGCGGGAGAACTCCCATTTCAGGCTCGGCTTGATCTCGGGCACCCGCTGCTCCTTTGGCAGGGCAAAGCTATGGCGGGCGGCGGTCCAGAGCACGGCGTCCAGCTCATCGAGGCACAGCTGCGTCATGGCGTCCTGCCGGGCCCGCGCCAGCGTACCGGCGGGTGCGGTGAGTTTGCCATGTTTGTCCGCAAGATAGGTGATGATCGCCGTTGAGTCGGTCAGGGTCTCACCGTCCTCCTGCAGCACCGGCACCTTGCCCGACGCGTTGAGCGTCAGCACCTCGGGGCTTTGTGGCGACGCCGGGTTCAGCTCGTAGGGCAGGCCCATTTCTTCCAAAGCCCAGATCACCCGAAAGGTTCGGCTCATCGGACTGCCAGTGACGGTATACATGCAGGTCTCTCCCTATTTGCTGCGCTGCGCAGGATGGCGGCTGCGCAGGCGAGGTCAAGCCCGGATCAGGGCGCGATTGCGCCATTGACCGCAAAGCGCGATTGCCGGGCGCATCTTCTGGGCGTGATTACCGGGCACGGCCCAGCATGGCCAGCCGAATAAGGGCGCGCTCCATCAAGGCCAGTGTCGGCGCGGTCTGACCTGCTGAGCGCAGCATAAGATCGGTGTCGGTCAGGATGGTCAGGGCGCGTTGCAGACGGTCAGCGCCCCAGTTCTGGGCCTGCCGCAACACCCGGTCGCGGCGCTTACCATAGAGCGGCGGGCGCAGGCTGCCGATGCCCTGGGCTGGCCCGCCTGGGGCTGCAGCGACGGTATACAACGTGCGAAAATGTCGGGTGGCGCCGATGCAGAGCGTCACCGCATTGGTGCCCTGCGACTGCAACCGGCTGATCAGCGGGCCAATTTCCGGTGTGCGCCCCTCGGCCACCACGTTGAGCACATCATCCAGTGCCGCCTCGGTGGATTGCGGCGCAACGGCCTGAATGTCATCCAGCGACAGGCCTGTGTCATCGCCATATTTGTACAGCGACAGTTTTTCGATCATGCGGGAGAAATCGCCGGGGCCAATGTCATTGGCGATATCCGTCAGCGCCGACATGCTGTCTGTTGGCACATCGCGGATCTGTGCCGTGCTCAGAATACGCTCGATTTCGGCCCGCGATGGCGGCTCATCATAGATACCGGTGGCATAGGCGTTGGAATGGGATTCAAAGCCCTTGCGCAGTTTCGAGGTCGCCTTGAGCTGTCCGGCGGTGACGATAATCTGCGCATCTCCCGGCAGCCATTCTTCAAGGGCGGCCAGAATGGCGGGGGCGGCGGTGTCATTGGCCTCTTCGACAAACACGGCGCGGGCGCCGGGGAAAAAGCCAACAGCCTTTACCGCATCCAAAAGCTGGGCCGGCTCTTTGCGCAGCTCACTGCCTGACATGCGCGTCAGGCGCATTTCCTCATCCGCCGTGGGGCCAAGAAGGGCTGCGAGCATCTGCTGTCGTTTCAGCGCCACCCGCATGGCATCGGCGCCGTAGATCAGCAAACCGGTCTTTTTGGGATCAGGTCGCCCGCAATAGGCATCCGTGTCACGTGGCGAGAGCTTCATTCCGCGCTGGCGGTGATATCCGCAGTTGCAAGCAGGCGCGCAGTGATTTGATCGGCGAGGATGCGCATCAGGCGCTCAAAGGCGTCGCGTTCCCCAGCCAGCGTTTCAACTGTAGACCCGGTGGCGGAATAGCCGGTGAAATTGCTCTCGGTGCCGCTGGAGATCACCACCCCATCGGCGAGCCGGGTCAGGCTATAGCCTGCCGCGCCGATGATTGAATAGCGGGTGATTGAGTTGTCGGCGGTGATTGCCTGCCCCTCAGAGCGGGTCGAAAGCGTCAGGTTGAGCTGATAGTCGCCTGAACTTGTCCGCCCCAGACGTTGCTCCAGATCGCGGACAAGAAAATAGGCATTTGAATCGCCGGTGGCGTCGGCCTGCTCTGGCACCGGGATCACGATCTGGCCGTAGAGTGCATTGCCGTTGCCGCCCGGGGCATAGACCGGAGTAAAGCCACAGGCACTGGCCACCAATGCGGCGGCCAGAGTGAGGATCAGCAGAGGGCGTTTAAGCAACGACATTGACGATACGACCGGGCACGACGATCACCTTTTTAGGAGCGCTGCCATTCAGCGCCTTTTGCACAGCTTCGTGCGCCAGAGCGAGTTTTTCAACCTCTGCTTTGTCGAGATCGGCCGCCACGGTGATTTCACCGCGCCGCTTGCCATTGATCTGGATCGGCAGGGTCACGCTTGCTTCGACCAGCATGGCCTCGTCCGCAACCGGCCAGGGCGCGGTGGCAATGAGGCCTTCGCCGCCCTGATGCGCCCAGATGTCCTCGGCCAGATGCGGTGTCATGGGAGACATCAGCTGCGCCAGCACCATGATGGCTTGTTTTTGCGCCGCTTGTCCGGCCTTGGATTTGGCCAGAGCGTTAGTAAAGGCATAGAGCCGCGCGATGGAGGCGTTAAAGCCAAAGCTTTCGACGCCAAGGGTCACATCGCGGATCGCCTTGTGCATCTCCCGCAGCAGATCTTCGTCACCCTGACCTGCGGCACCGGGCTCCATCGCGGCGATCTTGTCGCAGAGCTTCCAGACGCGGTTCAGGTGCTTATAGGCGGCCTCGGCACCCGAGGCGGTCCATTCCACGTCCCGTTCGGGAGGGGAATCAGACAGCACGAACCAGCGGGCAGTATCGGCTCCATAGGCCGAGATGATGCTGAGCGGGTCGACCACGTTGTTCTTTGATTTCGACATCTTGGCCGAAGGGATCACAGTGACCTCAGCGCCGCCCTCTTTCAGGAAGGCCTTGCCGTCGCGCAGCTCGACCTCGTCGGGGTAGTGGTACAGGGGCCGACCATTGCTGCCTTCGCTCTGGTAGATCGCATGGGTCACCATGCCCTGGGTGAACAGGGCCTCAAAGGGCTCCTTAGCGCTGTCGGGAAGATGGCCACAGATATTCATCGCACGGGCAAAGAAGCGCGAATAGAGCAGGTGCAAAATCGCATGCTCAACGCCGCCGATGTACTGATCGACGTTCATCCAGTAGGCGGCTTCCTCCAGATCGGTCGGCGTTTCGGCATGTGGCGCGGTAAAGCGGGCAAAGTACCAGCTTGAGTCGACAAAGGTGTCCATGGTGTCGGTTTCACGCTGGGCGGGCTTGCCACAGGCGGGGCAGGCGCAGTCGCGCCAGCTGGGGTGGCGGTCCAGCGGGTTGCCGGGCACCGAGAAATCAATCGCTTTGCCGTCTTCATCATAGGGCAGCGCGATGGGCAGGTTTTCTTTCTTTTCCGGCACCACGCCACAGTCGGCGCAATGCACCACGGGAATAGGACAGCCCCAATAGCGCTGACGCGACAGGCCCCAGTCGCGCAGACGGAATTTGGTGACGCCTTCGCCCCAGCCCGCCGCTTCGACAAAGTCTACAGTGGCGTTGATGGCCTCTTCGCCGGTGGCCTCGGTGAGGCCGGCAAAATGGTCAACCCAGCGCACTTTTTCCGACTTGGCGGGCACCAGTGCTTCGTTCTCAACGGGTGCCACATCGTCGGGCATGAAAAAGGCGTTGAGCACGGGCAGGTCGTATTTGCGGCAGAAATCCAGGTCGCGCTGATCATGGGCCGGGCAGGCAAAGATCGCGCCGGTGCCATAGTCCATCAGGATGAAGTTGGCGATCCAGACCGGCAGTTCCCAATCGGGGTTCAGCGGGTGTTTGACCGTGATGCCAGTATCATAGCCCAGCTTTTCAGCGGTCTCGATGGCCTCTTCGGTGGTGCCACCCTTGCGGCATTCCGCAACAAAGGCGGCGACCTCTGGTGAGGACTTCTCCAGCTCTTTGGCAATCGGGTGATCCGGCGAGATGCCCACAAAGGACGCGCCCATCAGGGTGTCGGGGCGGGTGGTATAGACCTCAATCGCCTCGCCACCGTCGCAGCGTTCAAAGCCGAACTGCAGCCCGCGGGACTTGCCGATCCAGTTTTCCTGCATCAGGCGCACCTTGGCGGGCCAGTTGTCCAGCCCGTCCAGCGCCGCCAGCAGCTCATCCGAGTAGTCGGAGATCTTAAAGAACCACTGCGTCAGCTCACGCCGCTCTACCAGCGCGCCCGAGCGCCAGCCGCGGCCGCCCTCGACCTGCTCGTTGGCCAGAACGGTCATGTCGACCGGATCCCAGTTCACCACGGCATTTTTGCGATAGACCAGACCTTTGTCCAGAAAGTCCAGGAACAGCGCCTGCTGCTGGCCGTAGTATTCCGGATCACAGGTGGCAAATTCACGCGACCAGTCGAGCGAGAGGCCCAGCGGCTTCATCTGCTCTTTCATCGCGGCAATATTGGCGTAGGTCCAGTCCTTGGGGTGGCCACCAGAGGCCATGGCGGCGTTTTCCGCAGGCATTCCAAAGGCATCCCACCCCATGGGGTGCAGCACGTTATGGCCGGTCGACATTTTGTAGCGCGCCACAACGTCGCCCATTGTGTAGTTGCGCACATGACCCATATGCAGCTTCCCCGAGGGGTAGGGGAACATCTCAAGCACATAGTACTTTTCTTTGCCGGGCCTGCGCTCGGCTTGAAAAATACCAGCTTCGGTCCAGGCTTTTTGCCATTTTGCTTCGATTTCGGTGGCAGCGTAGCGCGACATCACAAGAGGTCCTTTAAGAATGAAAACGCCGGGTGATGACCCGGCGCATGTAATACTGAAGACATGTAATACTGAAAACGGGGCTCTGCTTCAGCAGTGTCTTTGCGGGTCAGAGGTTCTTGTCTGCGATGCGCAGTTGGCGGGCCCGCGACAGGATGGCATCCTCAACAGCGCGTGTTGTGGATGCACTGACGGCCCGGCCACCCTTGGTTTGCAAGGAAACGTTCAGCGAACGCGCATCCAGCGCCGGGTCTTTGATATGAACGGTGGCGCGATAGGCGCGGCCACTGCCGGGAGGGGTGCCGTATCCGGTCACAATCACACCGGTGAAAGGGTCAACTGACTGCACCGGCAAAAACTCCAGCACATCCAGGCTGGCATTCCACAGGTAGCGGTTTACCTGGACCTTTTGGTCCGGGGCACCACCAAACAGATCCCAAATCGATGATCTGTCGCTTTTTGCATTAACAATGTCATCGTTAAACTCTTGCGGCGCTTGCCCGGTTGGCGCCACGCGGGCTGTGCGCCCACCACAGGCAACTAAACCAAAGCACAAAACCCCCAACAGGGTAGTCTTAAAAATCTTATGCGGTGTCATCGTCGCTCCTGGCAGCAGTCTCTTGCGGCACTCCTATCGTATCGGCGGGCAGCGGAGCAAGGGCTTTAGCGTCTGGAGGCCGTATCCCGCGAATCGAATCCGCAGGCTGTTATATATAGTCCCAGTTCAAATTTCGTGAAATCGGGCCGTGAGAGAGCCATTGAACTGTCGATCTGTTTTGTGAGGTAAAGCACCGCCCCCTTAACAATTTGGCATGTTTCCCAGTGGCAAAGGGAGGCCTGGCCGCAAGACTGTGGCAAAGCTGCACCATCCGAAAGAGCAATGCTGGCTGGCAGATGGGCTGCCCTTGCCAAAATGGGGGTGAAAAAGCGAAACCACTTGTCATACCCACACCGGATTCCCCGGTTTGGGCATCAGAATTGAAAACCGAGGGAAAAATCGATGAAAAAGGTTCTCTTCGCGACTACCGCGCTGATCGCCACTGCCGGCATGGCAGCTGCTGACGTCCGTCTGTCCGGTTACGGCCGTTTTGGTCTGGACTACAACTCCGCTAACGAGCGTGCTGTTGGCGTTTCCGAAACCAACATCACCAGCCGTCTGCGTCTGCAGGTCGACATGTCGACTGAAGCAGACAGCGGTGTTGGCTTCAACGCTCGTGTTCGTATGCAGTCCGAAAGCCGTGACGGCAACCCAGCTGGTAGCGCACCTGGTGGCGACAATGGTTTCAACGGCGCACGCTTTGGCGTGACCTATGGCGGCCTGACCGTCAACGTTGGCAACATCATCGGCGCTGTTGAAAACATGCCTGGTCTGTATGTAACCGGCGCACGTTCCGCTGGCACAGGCGTTGACGGCATGGGCTTCCACTCGCTCGTCATCAAATCCCGCACCGGCACCGCTTGGAACTGGGATGCGTATTCCTCCGACGGCATGGGCGTAAACGGTATCGAAGCTCTGTACGCTGCAGGCGGCTTCACCGGTCACTTCTCCTACAGCCAGCGTAACGGCGGCACCGTTGCCGGCACCGCAGGCGGCGAAGACCGTAGCGCTCTGATGCTGACTTACTCCTTCTCCGATTACTATGTGTCGGCGTCGGCTCAGTCTTCTTCACTGGCAGCTAACGACATCGTAGCAGTTGCAGCCGGCGGTGACTTCGGTCAGTTCGGCGCACGTATCGCTTACGGTTCCACCGACGCGGCTGACTCGGTTACCCTGCAGGGTAGCATGGATATCGGCGCAGCTTCCAACCTGGCCGTTTGGGTTAACTCCACAGACGTTGCTGGTACTGTTACCGCCGCTGACACAGCTGACGGCACAGCCTTCGGCATCAACTACCAGTACGACCTGGGTGGCGGCGCGACCTTCGTTGCTGGCTATGTTGACGAAGCTGACAACGACAACCAGTTCCAGGCTGGTGTATACTTCAGCTTCTAAGCTGATGTACGCTTAGCGTGAATTGGGGGCGGGCTCTTTACAGAGCTCGCCCTTTTCTTTTGCCTCTTACCTTTTGTCCCAAAACAGTGTTTTTCTGGCGTTAAAGCTGGAGAGAGCCAAATGTCGCTGGAAGATATCAAAACCCGTATTGCCGCCGCCGAAGCTACGGCTGGCCGCGCCGCTGGATCGGTTACACTGATCGCGGTGTCCAAAGTGCAGCCAAATGCGCGGGTTGCCGAGGTACTGGACGAAGGCCACCGTTGTTTTGGCGAGAACCGCGTCCAGGAGGCGCTGGGAAAGTGGCCTGATTTTGCCCAGAGATATGATGGGCTGGATCTGCATCTGATTGGTCCGTTGCAAAGCAACAAGACACGTCAGGCGATGGAGTTGTTCAATGCCATCCATACGCTGGATCGCCCGAAGCTGGCAAAAAGCATCGCGCGTCTGGCGCAGGAACTGGGTGCCTGCCCGGATCTGTTCATTCAGGTAAACACCGGCGCCGAGCCGCAAAAGGCCGGTATTCTGCCTGCCGAGGCAGATGGGTTCGTCGCTGAATGCCGCGCTCTGGATTTACCGATCAAGGGGCTGATGTGTATCCCGCCCGTGTCCGAGCCAGCAGAGGCGCATTTCTCCCAACTTGCCCAGATTGCAGCCCGCAACGATCTCAGCGGGCTCTCCATGGGGATGAGCGGGGATTTTGAGCAGGCCATTGCCCATGGGGCGACCCATGTGCGGGTGGGATCGGCTATCTTTGGCACACGAACTTCTGAGCCGGCATAGGCTGGGTCAGGTCAGATCGGGGACGATAACCCGGGTTCCGGGCTGGACACGGGACGCCAACCAAAACAAATCGCGGCGACAAAAGGCGATGCAGCCCTCGGTGGGATAGCCGGGGCGCCGCCATTGATGCATGAAGATTGCCGAACCTTTGCCGGCCACAGCCTCTGGCCAGTTCCAATCCAGCACCAGCACCAGATCATAGAGCGGATCAGCCCGACGCAGGTGCTCATGGCTAAAGCCATAGGGGGCTGTCACATGGCTGTTGTAGTGACTGTCGCGTCCATCGTCAGACCAAAGGTCGCGGGGACCGATGGGCTCTGCCCAGGGGGCGGGGCGGGCAATCCGGTCGGGGCGATAGAGCAGGCCGACGACCCGATGCACTCCCGTAGGCGTGGCGCCATCACCCTCGCGTTTGTCGCGGGTAATGCCGCCTTTGCCGATGCTGCAGGCAAGCCTCTGGCCCATGACGCGCAGCCCCTGTTTGGTCAACACCAGATCGTTGGGGTGGCGGGGGGGCAGGGGCTTTGCTGTGGGCATTACAGGATGTGGCCGGATTTGGCGGCCTTGGTGGCCAGATACTGCGCGTTATGGGCGTTTTCACCCACTTTCAGCTCCACCCTCTCGGTGACCGTGATGCCGGTCTTTTCCATCATGGCGATCTTTTTTGGATTGTTGGTCAGCAGTCGCACCTGATCAAATCCCAACTCTTTCAGGATGGCCGCGCCGAGGCGAAAATCACGTTCGTCGTCCTCGAACCCGAGACGGTGATTGGCCTCAACCGTGTCAAAGCCCTGATCCTGCAGAGAATAGGCGCGCATTTTATTGGCCAGCCCAATGCCTCGGCCCTCTTGATTGAGGTAGAGCAGCACGCCGCTGCCCTCGGCGCCCATCTGCGCCAGCGCGGCGTTTAGCTGTGGTCCGCAGTCGCATTTCAGCGAGCCCAGTACATCACCGGTGAAACAGGCCGAATGCAGGCGGGCCAAAACGGGCTGGCTGCGGTCGGGGCGGCCCACTTCGATGGCATAGTGCTCTTCGGCGCCATCCTCGGGGCGAAACACATGCAGCCGACCTGCCTCGGCAGCCTGCATGGGCAGGCGGGCGGCGGCCACGGCATGCAGGGGTGAACTTTGGCTCATCAGGGGTTCTGCGGCGGCCTGCGGCAGCAGGGTGAGGCCGTGACTGGCGGCAAACTGTGCCCCACCCTCCAGTGGAACCAGCAGCGCTGCCGGCAGCAGACGCGCCGATTTCACCAGTGCGATGGCCAGACGATGCAGGGTGGCAGAGCCATCCCGCGCACTGATGAGCGGGCCTTTCATCGGGTGGCTGAGGTCATCCGCCGGATCCGCAAGGGCCTGAATCCAGCTTAGCGTGGCAGCCTCTGGCAGGCAGATACGCGCTGTATCCCCGTCATAGGCGCGCGCCTTTAGGGTCTCGGCACGCCGCGCGGTCAGGGCCAGAGTGACCGGGCCCAGGGCCTGCAGGTCCTGCAACCGGTCCTGCGCCAGGCTTTCGGCTGCGATGGCCAGCGCGGCCTGATCGCCATCCATCAGGACAACAGGCAGACCCATACGCAGATCGACGCGCGCGCGGGCCAGAAGTTCGATCATGGTGGGCATCAGGCTCATGCGGCAGATCCAGCGCTTGGTGACATAAATACCGGCCTTTCCTAGGCTTAATTGCTGCAGAAGTGAAACAAATCCTTTGCTGTGGACACGTCGGCGTGAGAGTTTTGCAGCATATCTTGTCGTTTCTGTGAGGGAGGCGCATCTGTCTGTCAGAGAAACAGGAGAGTAGAGCTATGGCGCAACTGAAGAAAATTCTGCTGGTCGATGATGATGAGGATCTGCGCGAGGCTTTGAGTGAGCAGTTGTTGATGACCGAGGACTTTGATGTCTTTGAGGCCGACAGCGGTCAAAGTGCCATGGAGCGCGCCAAAGAGGCGCTGTACGATCTGGTGATCCTGGACGTAGGCCTGCCCGATACGGACGGTCGCGAGCTGTGCCGCCTGATGCGCAAACAGGGCGTGAAGGCGCCGATCCTGATGCTGACGGGCCATGATAGCGATGCGGACACCATCCTGGGGCTTGATGCCGGGGCCAATGACTATGTCTCCAAACCGTTCAAATTCCCGGTGCTTTTGGCCCGTATTCGCGCCCAGCTGCGCCAGCACGAGCAATCAGAAGACGCGGTTTTTGTGCTTGGGCCCTATACCTTTAAGCCGGCCATGAAGATGCTTTTGACCGAGGATGACCGCAAGATCCGGCTGACGGAGAAAGAGACCAATATCCTGAAGTTTCTCTATCGCTCCACCGATGGGGTGGTGGCGCGCGATGTCCTGCTGCATGAGGTCTGGGGCTATAACGCCGGGGTGACCACCCACACGCTTGAGACGCATATCTACCGTCTGCGTCAGAAGATCGAGCCCGATCCCTCGAACGCCCGCATTCTGGTGACAGAATCCGGAGGCTACCGTCTGATCAACTAGCGCTCCATTTCTGGATGTGGATCTCTTGATGTGGATCAAAGACGTATTTTCCACATACCTTAAAAGTGATCATACCCCGCGCATATCCGGGTCATGATATGCACCTCCCTGTTGGACTAGGTCGGGCTTTGTGCCCGGCCCTTTTTTTGTGCAAAAACAGGTCTGGAGAGCAATCTGGAAAATCCCCATGTGGTGGTCTTCTCGGGCCATGCGCGCTGTGATACCGAATGAGGCAACATTGCCAAATGGAGCACTCTCATGGCCTTTACCCTTGCCACCTGGAACATCAACTCTGTCCGCCTGCGCGAGGTGTTGGTGCAAAAACTCCTGAAGGAAGAGGCGCCGGATGTGCTGTGTCTGCAGGAGTGCAAAAGCCCGGTTGATAAAATTCCAACCGAAGGGTTTGCCGATCTTGGCTATCCCCACATGGTGGCGCGTGGCCAGAAGGGCTACAACGGGGTCGCCATTCTGTCACGCCTGCCCATCGAGGAGGCAGGTGCCGAGGATTTTGCCAGTCTCGGCCATGCGCGCCATATTGCCGGACGGCTGGAGAACGGCGTGACCATTCATAACTTTTACGTGCCTGCAGGTGGCGACAAGCCCGACCGCGAGGTGAATGAGAAGTTCGGTCAAAAGCTGGATTACCTTAGCGAGATGCGGGATTGGTTCAAAGCAGAGCGCCCTGAAAAGTCCATTCTGGTTGGCGATCTCAATATCGCGCCACGCGAGGACGACGTCTGGGATCACAAGAAAATGCTGAAGATCGTCAGCCACACACCTGTTGAGGTAGAGCTTTTGGCCGCTGTTCAGGAGGCTGGCGACTGGGCGGATGTCACGCGGGCTGATATTCCCGAAGGCCTGCTGTATAGCTGGTGGAGCTACCGGGCCAAGGACTGGGATGCAGCTGATAAGGGGCGCCGGCTGGACCATGTCTGGGCCACCGGAGACATCCGTCACGCGGCGCATTCCAGCCGGGTGTTGCGCTGCGCGCGGGGCTGGGAAAAGCCAAGCGATCATGCGCCCGTCTTTGCGACGTTTGATCTGTAATCACAGGCTGGCTTTGCGCAGCCAGGCGCTCCCGCCTGTTCCGGGGCATTAAATGCCCCTTTCACAGTTGGGCCACGCGCCGCGCTGACGCGCGGCGCGGCAGCGTTTCCTTGCGGGCAGGGTGGTTTCTCGGGGGTCTGGGGGCCAGAAGGGGCTGGTTTTTTGTTGGGGGGCGACCTTTGCGTAACTCCTCTCTTGGTTTCTTGTCGTCCTGAATCCATATAGGGATCAGGCTTCAAACGGAGAAGATTGAGATAATGGATATTATTGGCGGAGCGGGCACAGCGGCCCCGATGGGTGACCTGGTCAAGGACGTCGATGAGGCGACCTTTATGCAGGATGTCGTCGAGGCCTCGATGCAGGCCCCGGTGATTGTGGACTTCTGGGCGCCCTGGTGTGGCCCTTGCAAGACGCTTGGCCCCGCTTTGGAGGCGGCCGTGACCAAGGCCAAGGGCGCGGTTACCATGGCCAAGGTCAATGTGGATGAGAACCAGCGTCTGGCGCAGGCTCTGGCGCAGCAAGGCTTGCCGCTGCAATCCATTCCAACAGTTGTTGCCTTTGTCGAAGGCCGTCCCATTGACATGTTTCAGGGGGCTTTACCTGCCAGCGAGATCGAGGCCTTTATCAAAAAGGCGATTGAGGCATCTGGTGGCACGGCGGATGGTGGCCTTGCAGAGGCGCTGCAGGTGGCGGAGCAGATGCTGACCGATGGCGACCATGCGGATGCAGCCCAGACCTTTGCGGCAATCATTGGCGAAGACGACAAAAGTGCTGCCGCCTATGGTGGTCTGGCGCGGGCGCATATTGCGCTGGAAGATCTTGATCAGGCCGAAGCGGTTCTGAACGGTGCCCCAGCGGAAATTTCCGAGGCGGCTGAGATTGAGGCTGCACGGGCGCAGATCGAATTGGCGCGGCAGGCAGAAAGCGCCGGCCCCGTAGCCGAGCTGGCCGCCAAGGTAGAGGCCAGTCCCGACGACCACGAAGCCCGGTTTGAGCTGGCGCAGGCCTTGCATGCCGCAGGAGACGCCGAGGCAGCCGTTGATGCATTGTTGGAATTGTTCCGTCGCGACCGTGACTGGAACGATGGCGCCGCCAAGGCGCAGCTCTTTACCGTTTTTGATGCGATGCAGCCAAATGATCCGGTGGTCCTGAATGGGCGGCGCAGATTGAGCTCGATGATATTTGCTTAATCGGGCCGTCGCCCTAGAGTAATATCTCATGTTTCATTTTTCTGATCTGCCGGACACCATTGCAGTCTTTCCATTGCCCGGGGCGGTCCTGCTGCCCCGGTCGCGCCTGCCGCTGCATATATTCGAGCCTCGCTATCTGCAAATGCTTGAAGATGCTCTGAAAACCCCGCAACGCCTGATTGGCATGGTGCAGCCTTGTCCTGGTCAGAAGGGCGAGGGGTTGCATTCTATTGGCTGCGCCGGACGCGTGACGCAGTTTTCTGAAACCGAAGATGGCCGCTATCTTGTGACCCTGTCGGGGCTGTCCCGGTTTCGCATTCTGCGAGAGGTGACCGGATTTAGCCCCTATCGGCGCTGTGATGTGAGCTGGGCCGGGTTTGAGCGTGATCTTGGCGGCTCTGAAGTGGACCCAA
Source organism: Phaeobacter sp. SH40 (assembly GCA_965641885.1). Taxonomy (GTDB): domain Bacteria; phylum Pseudomonadota; class Alphaproteobacteria; order Rhodobacterales; family Rhodobacteraceae; genus Pseudophaeobacter. The sequence continues at coordinate 4,534,170 of OZ282574.1, forward strand.
CGTTTGATCGGGCGGCGTTTCTGGCTTTGTTGAACAGGTTCCTGATGGTGCGTGGTCTGTCCACGGATTGGGACTCGTTGCAGGACGCCGAGGATGAGTTGCTGATCAACTCTCTGTCGATGCTTTTGGAGTTTGAGCCAGAAGAAAAACAGGCCTTGCTTGAGGCTCCCAGTCTTGTCACAAGACGGGAAACCCTTGTCACTTTGATCGAATTTGCGCTTCGGGGTGGGGCATATGAGGACATTTTGCAATGAATGATACCGTCAAGACAGTGGCCTTTGATCGTCGCATGCTTGAGGCACTTGTCTGCCCGAGCACGCAGGCGACGCTGGAATATGATGCCGAGGCACAAGAGTTGATCTCGAAGGCGGCCAATCTGGCGTTTCCCATTCGCAATGGTATTCCGGTGATGCTGGTGGACGAAGCCCGCGTGCTTGAGTGACAAAGCAGGTCGTGCAGTGCTAGGCGCGACAGGGCATGAGAGGCTGGGCCGTGTTCATAGCTGTTTGACTGACCAGCGGCTGCTTTTGTTGCCATATCCCAGGCCACCCGATCAAAGGGAGGGGGCAGAAAAATAGCTACCGTTTTGACAGGCTGGAATTCGACAGGCCGAGACTCGATCGGCCGGGAAGGGAGCTCTCCCGCGCCCGCAGATGTCCCAAGGGACACCTTGGCGGCCTTGGGCCCAGCGCTGTGCTCACGCACAGCGGGGACATACCTCAGACCAAAGAACGCCATATCAACCTACTGATTGTTTATGACGTGTCTTGAGCGCTGTTTTGCCAAACCGGGTGATATCTGCGGTGCAGCGCCTTGCCGTATGGCAAGGCGCTTGGCCCAACGGGAGCAAAACAATCTTTGATTGATGCCGCGACGGGCGGGAGCGCTACCTTGCCGAATGCGCCCAGATCAGATGGCTTTGCCTTGCAGCAGGCGGGGCATATCCCCTGTCAAGCCAGCCGCTTCGCGCATGAAACCGCGTCTCAGTCCCGGCAGGCCCGCCACCACGCCCATGCCAATGTCGCGACCAAGGCGCAGGAGTGGATTGTCATTTGAGAACAGCTTGTTGACCATATCTGTCGTGGCGGCAAGCGTGGCCGTGTCAAAACGGCGCCACTGTTGATAGCGCTCCAGGACAAGGACAGAGCCAATGTCTTCCCCGCGCCGCGTGGCCTCTGTCAGCACCTCGGCCAGTGCCCCGACATCGCGCAGGCCTGCGTTCAGCCCCTGCCCGGCGATAGGGTGCATGCCATGGGCGGCATCGCCGACCAGCGCCATTCGCTCGCCGATGAAACTGTTGGCGATGGTCAGACCCAGCGGGTAGGTAAAGCGCTTGCCCGCCAGGGAGATCTCCCCAAGGAACCCCCCAAACCGCGGCTTTAGTACGGCAATATAGTCGCTATCGTCCAACCCTTGTATTGCGGCCGCCATGTCACTTTTCTCGCTCCACACGATGGACGAGCGGTTGCCGGGCAGGGGCAGGATTGCCAGCGGGCCGGCCGTCATAAAGAACTGATGTGCAATGCCATGATGCGGCTTTTCGTGCGCGATGGCGCAAACCAGCGCGGTCTGGCCGTAGTCCCAACCGCTGCGTTTGATGCCGACGCGCGCGGCGGTGCCGCTTTTGCGACCGTCACAGCCCACAAGCATCCGCCCGCGCAGCTCGTCTCCGTTTTCCAGCGTCAGGGTCACGCCGGTCTGATCCGCTGCCTGGGCAATAACCCGGCGCTGATTGATCAGGGTGATGCGCGGCTCTTCATCCATAGCCTGCAGGAAGGCACGGCGTAAAAACCGGTCCTCGAGCATATAGCCCATCGGGCCTTCTTCGATTTCACGGTGATCAAAATGCAGAAAAAACGGAGCGGCCCCCTCGCCGGCATGGCCATCACTGGCCTTGATCTCCAGCATCGGCTGCGCGTGATCTGCCACCCTTGCCCAGACCCCTATCTGGTCCAGTAACCGCTGCGAGGCCAGTGCCAGGGCATAGCTGCGCCCGTCAAAGGCATCCTCCTCGAAATCGCCCCGCGGCAGGGCGTCCACCACGGTCACACCATGGCCGGTTTGCGCCAAAGCCAGAGCCAAAGCAGGGCCGTTGAGGCCGCCGCCGACGATCAGGATATCGGAAGTGTTTTTCATGCTTCGCAATATGCGCCGATTGTCGGGATTGTCCATGCGGTTGTCGCTGAAATTCGACCAGAACGCTTGCGGTCAAAGGGTTTGAAACACTGGCCTGCTGAGATCTTCGAAATGCCTGTTCGGGATTGTGCCACCCCAAGCGGAGCGCTACCGTTCGCAAAATTTCCACGGGAGTGATGGCTATGCAGGACGGGCTGAATATGCAGGACTGGCTGAAAATGAGTGCGGCTGATCTGGGACGCGGGATTGACGCGGGAACGATTGATCCGGTCGCCCTGACGCAGACCTATCTGGCCGCCATCGATGCGCATCCCCATCGCGATCGCATCTTTAGTGCCGTCACCCATGATCGCGCCCTGGCCGAGGCAGAGGCGGCAGCGACGCGCGCCAGGATGGGGCTGCGCCGCTCGGCTCTGGACGGGGTGCCGATCAGCTGGAAGGATCTGTATGATTCTGCAGGTGCCACCACCGAGGCAGGCTCTGATCTGCTGAAAGGCAGGGTGCCGGATCAGGATGCGCTGGTGCTTGAGGTTGCGACTTCCATGGGCAGTGTGTGTCTGGGCAAAACCCATATGAGCGAGCTGGCCTTTTCAGGCCTTGGCCTGAACCCGGTCAAAGAAACGCCCCCCTGCATCAACGATGAAGATGCCGTGCCGGGGGGGTCGTCTTCCGGTGCTGCGGCCTCGGTGGCCTTTGGGCTGGCTGCGGGCGCAATAGGCTCTGATACCGGCGGATCTGTGCGTATCCCGTCAGCCTGGAACGATCTGGTCGGGCTGAAAACCACCGCCGGGCGCATCAGCCTGGAGGGTGTGGTACCGCTTTGTCTTAAGTTCGACACGGTGGGGCCTCTGGCGCGTACGGTTGAGGATGCGGCCCTGTTTCTGGGCCTTCTTGAGGGCACGCAAGGCCCGGATCTTCGCAACGTAGATAGCGTGAAAGGGCGGCGTTTTGCCGATCTGCAGACCATCGCACAGGACGATCTGGACCCGGTTGTGGCCGCAAGCTACGCAGCCTCTCTGGTAAAGCTGCAAGAGGCCGGTGCCGAGATCGTGCCCCTTGAGGTGCCCGAACTGGGTGATGCCATGGCGCTCAGCGCGATTCTTTTCACCACCGAGGCCTATGGGCTGTGGAAGGATGTGATCGAGGCCAGCCCCGAGCTGATGTTTGGCGAAATTCTTGCGCGCTTTCGGTCGGGCGCGCAGTTCTCCGGGCCGGACTATGTGGCCGCCTGGGCCAAGCTCGAACAGGCTCGTATGGCCTGGGATCAGGCGGCAGCCGGGTTTGACGGAGTTCTGTCGCCCAGCTGCCCGATCTTGCCGCCGAATCTGGCGCGTTTGCAAACAGAGCACGACTACTATGTACAGGCCAACCTGCTGACCCTGCGCAATACGCGCATTGGCAATCTTATGGGCCTTTGCGCGCTGAGCCTGCCGACAGGAACCCCCAGCTGCGGTTTGCAGATCCTTGGCCAGCCCGATTGTGAAGAGGCATTGCTGCGTGTTGGTGCGGCCGTTGAGGCGGCTCTTGCGGGATAAGGGCTGCGGCCTGTCTGTTCATGTCAAAGGTCAAACGGGTGTTGTCCCCTGGGGCGGCGCGGGCCGAGTCTGGCCCGAGTCTGGCCGGAATGCCACAAAAATGGTTCAGGCAGCATGCTGCGGCTGGACGCATCGGCTCTTGCTCTGTAATTTATCTCCAAACGGGGCGTGAATGATCCCGAATTTGAGGCCTAGATATGACTTTCCCTGAGCGGTTTGCGAACCTCCCAGCCTATGCGTTTCCGCGCCTGCGGGCTCTACTAGACCATCACGCGCCCGGCGGCGACGTGGTGCATATGACCATTGGTGAGCCAAAACATCAGTTTCCCCAGTGGGTCACAGATGTAATTGTGGAAAATGCTGCTGGGTTTAACAGCTATCCGCCCAATGACGGATCGGATGAGCTGCGCGCCGCGATGGCAGGCTGGATTTTGCGCCGTTACGGCGTGAAAATGGACGCGGCCACCCAGATCATGGCGCTGAATGGCACCCGCGAGGGGCTGTATAACGCCGCCATGGCGCTGTGCCCGGAGCAAAAGGGCGGCAAAAAGCCCACGATCCTGATCCCGAACCCGTTTTATCAGGTCTATATGGTGGCCAGTCTTTCTGTCGCCGCCGAGCCGGTCTTTGTCTCGGCAACCCGTGCAACGGGGCACCTGCCGGACTATGAAAGCCTGCCAGAGGACGTGCTGCAACGCACGGCCATTGCCTATATCTGCTCGCCCGCCAATCCGCAGGGCGCTGTGGCGAGCCGGGACTACTGGCAGCGCCTGATCCGGCTGGCAGAAAAGTATGATTTCAAAATATTTTCCGATGAATGCTACAGCGAGATCTACCGGAACGAAGCCCCTGTTGGCGCACTCACTGTGGCGCAGGAGATGGGCGCTGACCCTGAACGGGTGGTCCTGTTCAATTCGCTTTCCAAACGCTCAAACCTGCCGGGATTGCGGGCGGGACTGATTGCAAGTGGTTTGGAAAATATCAAGCGGATCAAGCAGCTGCGCGCCTATTCCGGGGCACCTATACCGGGGCCGTTGCAGGCTGCTGCGGCACGGGTCTGGGGGGATGAGGCGCATGTGGCTGAAAACCGTGCGCTGTATCAGGAAAAATTCAAAATCGCCGATGAGGTTTTTCAGGGGCTGGATGGCTATATGCCGATTGAGGCTGGCTTTTTCCTGTGGTTGCCGGTGGCTGACGGTGAGGCTGCAGCGCTGAAGCTGTGGCGTGAGACCGGGGTGCGGGTGCTGCCTGGCGCCTATTTGGCCCAGGGTGCGCTTGGTCAGATTCCCGGTCAGAATCCCGGTGAAGGCTATATCCGGGTGGCGCTTGTGGCCTCGGCCGAGGTAACGCGGCAGGCGCTGACTGCGCTGCGCCGTTGCCTGTACGACGACTAGAATGACTGCACTGGTGCCCCCTGATTTGGGGGGCCTCATTGCCAAGATAAATACGGCTGATGATCAGAACCTGCGGCAACAGCAGGGCACATCGGCAACAATGAACCGAGGTAGACATGGCATTTCAAACCCGCAGCAGAGACCCCCTGCTTGACAGCTCGATGCAGGCGGCGATCGAAAAGCGCGGCAAAGAGTTGATTGGGATCTTCCTGATCGCTTTGGGTCTGGTCGTGGCTGCGATGGTTGGCTCTTATACCCCGGATGACCCCAATTGGATGGTCTCGACGGATGCGCTGGTGCAAAACTGGCTGGGCCGCCCCGGGGCCTCGATTGCGGCACCCTTGTTTATGATCGTGGGCTGGGCCGCCTGGAGCCTGGCTCTGATGCCTCTGGCCTGGGGGCTGCGGTTTGTGTGTCACATTGGTGAAGAGCGGGTGCTCAGCCGGATGATCTTTGCGCCGGTGCTGCTGGCGGTGGCTGCGATTTATGCTGCGACTTTGGTGCCGGGTGCGGCGTGGAAAGTGACGCATAGCTTTGGCCTGGGTGGCCTGTTTGGCGACACCGTCATGGGTGCGTTGCTGACGCTGTTGCCCGTGAGTTCGCATTTCGCGGTTAAGCTGATGTCGCTGCTGATGGCGGCAGGCATGCTGACCCTTGGGATCTTTGTTGCCGGGTTCAGTCGCGCCGAGATGACGCGGGCTGGTGGCTATCTGATGCTGGGATTTGTGCTGATCTATGGGGCGATTGCCAGCCTGCTCGGGCGGGGCGCGACCAGCGGCTTTCAGGCTGCAATGAGCTATCGCAACGAGCGCCGTGCAGCCGCTGAACTGCAGGCCGAACAAGAGGCCTGGGCGGCGGACAACGAAGACTCTCAGATGTTTGAAAGCTATGCGCCGGACCCTGCACTGGATGGGGCAGAGGATGCGGCGGCTGCTGCGGACAAGCCTGAGAAAACCGGGTTGTTTGCCCGGGTGCCTGGCCTGATGCGCCGCGCTGATGCAGAGCCCTTGTCTGAGGCAATGCCTGCGACGATGCCCGAGCCCGAATTGGTTGAGACCGACCCCAGTGGCGAAGCCTTGCTGACCGGGGATGCGCGTATTTCAGAGAAAATCGCCAGTGCGGTGCGCATTCGTCGCGCTGCAATCAAGGCACCTGGACCGGATCCGGATCTGCCCCTGACAAAGGGACGCGGGCGCCGGGCGGAACCTTTGCTCTTTAACCCAGAGGCGGCCGCCGCAGGTCTGCCGCCGGAGCCACCCCTGACGGCATCGCAATCTGTTCCGTTTGCCCCGTCCATCGGCGCAGCAGCAACCCCATTTGTACCAAGCGCCCCCGACCTCGCCCTCGTCCCCGCGCTTGCGCCTGAGTCAGATCCCTTTGAATCCCAGGACGCTGTGATGCAGGCTGCGACAGATCAGGCTGCAACAGCTGACCTCACAGAGGCACAGCGGGAAGCCACACCAGAGATTGCGTCAGCGGCACCAGATCAGGACCTCTCTGATGGACGGCCGCCTGAGCTTTCAACTGGGCGGGTGCTTCAGCGCGAGGCTCCTGGCGCGCAGCCAGGCGGGCAGCCAGTGGCGGAGCCGCTGCAACCACGAGAGCCGGAATCTGTGAGCTACGATCTGCCCGTGGCCGAGCCGCGCAAGCCGGTTGTGGAACAGCCGCAGCGCAAAGCCGTGGTGCCCTCGACACGGGCCAAGGCCGAATCCCAGCCCGCTCTGGCCTTTGAAGAAAGCGACGCGGGGTTTGAATTGCCACCGCTGTCTTTGCTGAGCCATCCAAACGGGGTTGAGCGCCACCATCTGAGCGATGAGGCGCTGGAAGAAAACGCCCGGATGCTTGAAGTGGTTCTGGACGACTATGGCGTCAAGGGTGAGATCGTCTCGGTGCGTCCCGGCCCTGTTGTCACCATGTATGAGCTGGAGCCTGCGCCGGGTCTTAAGGCGTCGCGCGTTATTGGCCTGTCGGATGATATTGCCCGCTCGATGTCGGCGCTGTCTGCGCGGGTCTCGACCGTGCCGGGCCGTACCGTCATCGGCATCGAGCTGCCAAATGAAAAACGCGAGATGGTCAGCTTTCGCGAGATCCTGTCGTCGCGCGACTATGGCGATGGCACCCAGCACCTGCCGCTGGCTCTGGGCAAAGACATTGGCGGATCAGCCATGGTGGCCGATCTGGCCAAGATGCCGCATTTGCTGATTGCCGGGACCACGGGCTCGGGTAAATCGGTGGCGATCAACACCATGATCCTGTCGCTGCTCTATAAACTGACGCCGCAGGAATGCCGCCTGATCATGATCGACCCCAAGATGCTGGAGCTGTCTGTCTATGATGGCATCCCGCACCTGCTGTCGCCGGTTGTGACCGATCCCAAAAAGGCGGTTGTCGCCTTGAAATGGGTCGTGGGCGAGATGGAAGACCGCTATCGTAAGATGTCCAAGATGGGCGTGCGCAACATTGCCGGCTACAATGGCCGCGTCAAAGAGGCCCTGGACAAGGGCGAGATGTTCAGCCGCACGGTGCAGACCGGGTTTGACGATGATACGGGCGAGCCGGTATTTGAGAGCGATGAATTCGCTCCCGAGGCGCTGCCCTATATCGTGGTGATCGTCGACGAGATGGCGGACCTGATGATGGTTGCCGGCAAAGAGATCGAGGCCTGCATCCAGCGTCTGGCGCAGATGGCACGGGCCTCTGGGATCCATTTGATTATGGCGACACAGCGCCCCTCGGTTGACGTGATCACCGGCACCATCAAGGCCAACTTCCCCACCCGGATTTCGTTTCAGGTGACCTCAAAAATCGACAGCCGGACAATTCTGGGCGAGATGGGGGCCGAGCAGCTTTTGGGCATGGGCGACATGCTCTATATGGCGGGCGGCGCCAAGATCACCCGCTGTCACGGACCGTTTGTGTCGGATGAAGAAGTCGAAGAGGTGGTCAACCACCTGAAACTGTTTGGCCCGCCTGAATATGTTGGCACCGTTCTGGACGGTCCCGAAGGCGAAAAGGCCGATGACATTGATGCGGTTTTGGGGCTTTCGACCGGCGGCAATACCACCGGCGAAGATGCGCTCTACGACACGGCGGTGCAGATCGTGATCAAGGATCGCAAGTGCTCTACCTCTTATATCCAGCGCAAGCTGGCCATCGGCTACAACAAGGCCGCGCGCCTGGTCGAGCAGATGGAAGACGAGGGGCTGGTCTCGCCGGCCAACCATGTCGGCAAACGGGAAATCCTTGTTCCTGAACAATAACTGCTCATGCGCAATAAACCGCGAGGCCGAGCCATAAATGGATCGGCCTCTTTTCTTTTGCGCCCCAAGGCTTATCTAAACGTCATGAAAAAAATTCTTTGTGTTCTGGCGCTGAGCCTCCGGGCTCCCTTGTTTGCCTCCCTCTGTGCCGCCCTGTTCGCCCCTCTGTTCGTCTCTGCGGCCTGGGCTGGTGAGAAGCTGAGCCTGGCTGAGATTTCCGGCTATCTGAACGGTATGAAAACCGCGACGAGCAGCTTTACCCAGATCAATGATGACGGGAGCCTTGCGACCGGCAAGCTATACCTGCACCGACCCGGACGGATGCGGTTTGAATATGACGGCGATGGCGGCGGCACAGTCGTTGCGGGCGCAGGCGCGGTGCGGGTGCATGATCCCAAATCAAACCAGCCGCCCGAGACCTTTCCCCTGCGCCGCACGCCGCTGTCGATCATTCTGGCGAAACAGGTCAACCTTGGTCAGGCAGATATGGTTGTGGGGCACGGCTTTGACGGCACCTCAACCGTGGTGCAGGCGCAGGATCCGGAACATCCAGATTATGGCAGTCTTGAGCTGATGTTCACGGGCGCGCCCGTCGAGCTGCGCAAATGGGTGGTTCATGACGGGGCAGGGGGCAAAACCACTGTGATTCTGGGCGCTCTGGAAACCGGTATGCGCCTGCCCTCGACCCTGTTCAGCTCTGGCGGTAGCAACAGCTCACCTTAGGGCGTCTCATTTCGATGGCGGGATGCGCCAGAGCGGGAAAGGCCCAGTCCTAAATCCCGCCAGTCCCAAAATCCCGCCCTAAAGCCTCTCCCGGTGTATCAGTCCTGCAATTGGCTCAGACCTTTACCCGCTCCGACTTTGGATCATACATCGGTTTCAACGAGACCTCGGCGCGCACCCTGGTGCCCATGACGTCGATCTCATATTGCGATGCCAGCACCTGCGCCGCTGTTTCGCCTTCGCAGGGAACATAGCCCAGGCCCACCGCCGCGCCCAGCGTGTGGCCATAGCTGCCCGAGCTGATATAGCCGACGATCTCCCCATCGCGCAGGATTGGCTCGTTGTGATACAGCAGCGGCTCAGCGTCGGTCAGTTTGAACTGCAACATCCGTGCCTTGGGGCCGGATGCCTTGCGCGCGAGCACCGCGTCACGACCAATAAAGGTCGGCTTATCCGTCTTCACCGCAAAGCCAAGCCCCGCATCAATCACATGGTCCTCGCAGGTGATGTCATGGCCAAAGTGGCGAAAGCCCTTCTCAATACGGCAGCTGTCCATCATGTGCATGCCACATAGCTTTAGCCCCATGTCCTGCCCGGCAGCCTGCAGGGTTTCAAAGACATGCCCGGCCATATCCGAGCTGACATAGATTTCCCAGCCGAGCTCTCCGACATAGGTCACCCGGTGCACCCGCGCCAGCCCCATGCCCAGCTCGATCTCCTGTGCAGTACCAAAGGGGTTCACCGCGTTGGTAAAGTCATTCGGCGAGACTTTTTGCAGCAGTTTGCGCGCATTGGGCCCCATCACCGCCAGCACGCCTTCGCCCGGCGTAACATCAGTGATCACCACGCGGTGCTCTCCCACGTGTCGCCGCATCCAGGTCTCATCCGCCAGACGCGTTGCCGCCGGGGTCACCACCAGATAGGCGGTCTCGCTCAGCCGGGTCACGGTCACATCCGCCTCAATGCCGCCACGAGAGTTGAGGAACTGAGTATAGACGATCTTGCCCGCAGGCACAGACAGGTTGGCGCCGCAGACATGGTTCAGGAACGCCTCGGCCTCGGGGCCTTCAACGCGAATTTTGCCAAAGGAAGACATGTCATACATGCCGACATTTTCACGCACGGCGCGGTGTTCGGCGGCAGAGTTTTCAAACCAGTTCTGCCGTTTCCAGCTGTACTGGTATTCACGCTCCTGACCCTCGTTGGCAAACCAGTTGGCGCGCTCCCAGCCCGCCAGCTCTCCCATCACCGTGCCCTGTTCTTTCAGGTGATGATGAAAGGGGGTTCGGCGCACACCGCGGGCGGTGGCTTTTTGCCGGTAGGGAAAATGGTCGGCATAGAGCAAGCCCAGTGTTTCCTTGGAGCGCTCATAGAGGTAGTGTTTGTTGCCCTGAAAGGGCTGCATCCGGCTGATGTCGACATCACCCAGATCAAAGGGTTTCTGCCCCTCGGCCATCCACTGCGCCAGCGCCATACCGGCACCCCCTGCCGACTGAATACCAATCGAGTTGAACCCGGCAGCCACCCAGAAATTGTCCATCTCGGGCGCGAGGCCCAGGTGGTAGGCATCATCGGGGGTAAAGCTTTCGGGCCCGTTGAAGAAGGTGTGAATCCCCGCCTCTCCCAGCATTGGCATCCGGTTGCAGGCCTTTTCCAGAATGGGCTCGAAGTGGTCAAAATCCTCGGGCAGCTGGTCGAATTCAAAGCTGTCGGCAATGCCCTGCATGCCCCAGGGTTTGGCGTTTGGCTCAAACGCGCCCAGTAGCATCTTACCGGCGTCTTCTTTGTAATAGGCGCATTCATCCGGCACCCGCAGCACCGGCATCTGGGTCAGGCCCTTGATGGCTTCGGTGACGATGTAGAAATGCTCGCAGGCATGCAGCGGCACGTTGACGCCCGCCATGCGACCGACCTCATGGCCCCACATGCCAGCACAATTCACCACCATATCGGCCTTGATATGACCCTGTGCGGTGCCGTCGTCGTTGATCCAGTCCACACCCGTCACACGACGGCTGTCTTTGCTAAGGCCGGTGACCTTGATGCGTTCCTTGATCAGCGCGCCGCGCTGACGCGCGCCTTTTGCCAGGGCCAGCGCAATGTTCCCCGGATCGCCTTGCCCGTCGAGCGGCAACCAAACGCCAGCGGTGACATCGCCAATGTTCAGGTGTTCATATTTGGCCTTCACCTCTGCCGGCGAGATTTCTTCAACCTCAACCCCAAAGGCGCGTGCCATGGCCGCCTGGCGAAAGATCTCTTCGCGGCGTTCCTCGGTCAGCGCCACTGTGATCGAGCCGCAGCGTTTAAAGCCGGTGGCCACGCCGGTCTCATCCTCCAGCGCGCCATAAAGCTCCTGACTGTATTTCGCCAGCCTGGTCATATTGGCGGTGGCGCGCAGCTGCGCGATCAGACCGGCGGCATGCCAGGTGGTGCCTGAGGTGAGCTGCTTGCGCTCCAACAGCACCACATCTTTCCAGCCCAACTTAGTCAGATGGTAGGCAACTGAGCAGCCAATGACGCCGCCTCCGATGATGACCACGCGGGCCTGTGTTGGAAGATCGCTCATAACATCACTCCGAAAGATCACGACTACATCCCGATTATCACCGTCAGGCGTCACGGAATGTATGAAAAACGCCAAAACCTCTGGGCTATTCTCCGTCCGATGTAAAATCCTGCAGTGCAGTCTCGCCCGGTCGGCGGCGTTTTCGCAGCACTAGCGGCGTGATGCCAAAGGTCGCTTTGTACAGCGAGGAAAAGCCGTTCTGAAAACCGCAGGCAAGGCCGATTTCACGCACGCTCATCGAGGTGTTCAGCAACAGGTTATTGGCCTTGTTCAGCCGCATTTCGCGGTAAAAACCATTTGGTGTGGTGGCAAGATAGGTCCTGAACTTGCGCTCTAGTGAGCGGGTCGAGATGCCCAGCTCAGCCACAATATCCCCAATTGGCATGGGCTCTTCTATATTGGCCTGCATCAGGCGGATGGCGTGATCAAGACCGGCGTCGCCGGTGATGGTTGGCTTGGCACCGGCAAAAGGCTGCAATGAGGAATAGTCGCGCACCTGTTCATGCAGCATGATATTGGCGACGCTCATCTGCGCCGCAGCCGAGGTGAGCCGGCCAATCAGCGCCAGCACGATATCGGTTGTGGCCCCCATGCCTGCGCAGGTGACAACCGGGCCATTTTCGCTTGCCAGGGCGTGACTGGATTCAAACAGGCCTAGACGCTCGCGCAACAGGGCTGCGTTCTCCCAATGGGTGGAGCCTGCGGTGCCCTGATCCTTGAGGTAACGCGCTGCCGCCTCGGCCAGCAGATAGACCCGCGCGCCCCGGTTGGTGTAGCTTTTGATCACGCGGCCCAGCGACAGGTCAGGATGGTCAGGATCACTATTGCCCAGCACAAAGGCAAAATCCGCCTCGGGGCGAACGGCAAAGCCCATGGTCTCAACCGATAGTCCGGCCCGGCAGGACAGCTGCCCGCCACGCGCCGAGCGCATGCAGATCCGAAAGGGTGGCTGCGCCAGAACCCGGTTCGCGATGCGCAGGGTGTCGGTCACGGCCGCCATCTCTGTCAGCACAAAGCCTTCGGCCATCAGAATATCTACGGTCCAGACCCGAGGGGCGCTGGCGTCTGGATGATTGCTTTTTTCCCTGTTCATGAGCGCCGCCTCTCTCTCACTGGGGGTCAGATGATCTGATGTCCCGCAGCGCGCAACTGCTGCGCCAGCTCCGCGATATGGGCGGGGCCAACCTCGCAACAGCCGCCCACAATGGTTGCGCCCTGCGCCACCCAGCCCATGGCAAAGGCGGCGTATTCAACCGGACCCAGATCATGGCGCTGCTGCAGCGCCTCCACGGTGGGGGCCTCTTGCAAAAACCCTTCGGTAATTCTGGTAAAGCCATTGGCAAAGGCGCCAAAGGGCTTGCCAAAGGTTTTGACAATCTCCAGCCCTGCGGCAACCACCTCGGGGCGTGAACAGTTGATCAGCACCGCTGCGGGCTGGAAGGTCTCGACCAGATCCGCCAGCTCCTGCAGTGGTTCTCCAGAGCGCAGTTTGGTGCCATCCTCATCCATGACTGAGACGGCCAGCCAGATGGGTTTATCCGTTGCGCGGCATCCCATCAGGGCACCACGGGCGTGATCCAAGGAGACCACAGTTTCCAGTATAAACAGATCCGCCTTAGCCTCCAGCAGGCGCACCTGTTCGGCAAAGAGCTTTTGCACCTCAGCCAGAGGCGGCAACAGATCAGGACGGTAGGACGCGCCAAGCGGGCCTAAAGCCGCTGCAATTCGGCCAGAGCCATAGGCGTCGCGGGCCTTTTGGGCCTGGCTCATGGCCGTGTCCAGCAGGGCCTCAAAGTGATCTTCAAGCCCGGCGCGCCGCAGGCGGTCACGGTGTACCGTATAGGTATTGGCGGTGGCGACAGTGGCGCCAGCTGCAAAATAGTCGGCATGGACTGCCCCCACCACGTCAGGCTTTTCCAGCATCACCGATGTGGACCACAGCGGCGTCGGACGATCCCCAGAGCGTTTGACAACTTCCTGGCCAATCGAGCCGTCCAGCAGTGTTATCTGCATACCTTTTGTCCTTTCACAAGATCAGCGCTGCGCCTGTCAGAATGATGCCCCTGTGAAACCCAGAGAGTGGTTTCTGTCAACCAAACGAAGGTCTCACAGGGGGAGGTGTCAGGCGGCACAGGCAGGCTCACAGGCAGAAGAGGGCAGCCCGCTCAGGCACGCAAACGCGCGTTTTCAGGATCCCACAGCGGCCTGTCTTCCTGCACAACGGCGCGACACATTTTGCCGTAGATCTCGACCTCCACCTCGCTGCCCGGAGCCGCAACATCCGCCCGCACCGTCCCCAGCGCGATAGAGGCATTGACGCGGTAGCCCCAGTCGCCAGAGGTGGTCTCCCCCACAATCTCGCCCTCCTTCCAGATGCAGGACATATAGGGCGCATCGGCCTCTCCGGCCTCAACCAGCAAGGTGACAAAGGCTTTCTTTGGCCCCTGTTGCAGCTCACTCTGAATGGCGGCCTTACCGGGGAAATCCTGCGGCTTGTCGAGTTTGATAAACCGGCCCAGCCCGGCCTCCAATAGGCTGTAGTCGGTTGAAAGATCGCCCTTCCAGGTGCGATAGCCTTTCTCGATCCGCAGGGAGTTCAGCGCATACATGCCAAAGGGTTTGGCACCGGCCGCAAGGATCGCGCCGTAGATCGCAGGCTGGTCCGCATTGGCGCAATGCACCTCCCAGCCGAGTTCGCCCGCAAAGGAGACCCGCGCCAGAAAGGCTGGTTTGCCTGCGACTGTGGCTTGCTGATGCGTCAGCCATCCCAGGGTGAGATCCGCATCCGACAGCGCGGCAAACAGATCGCGGGCCTTGGGACCCGTGACAATCATGGTGCCAAATTCGGTCGATTGATCCGTGAGGCTGAGCCCCGCTGGCAGCGCTTTGCGCAGGATCTCAAAATCATGCCACTGGGCCGAGGCGGCAGTGATCATGGTAAAGTGGTCTTCACCGTGGCGGATGCAGGACATCTCGGTCAGGATGCGGCCGCGATCAGTTGAGAAATAGACCAGGTTCATCCGGCCCACCTTGGGCAGGCCACCGGTCACCCTGCCGCGCAGGAATTCGGCAGCACCTTCGCCGGTCAGGCTGAACCGCGAGAACCCCGGCAGATCAAGCACGCCAACATGGTCACGCACGGCCTCGCACTCTTCCTTGATGCGCTGCTGCCAGGGGCCGGAACGATCCCAGGTATGGGTTGCCGCCTCGGAGGTGTCATCGCCCTCTTTGGCAAACCAGTTGGCGCGCTCCCAGCCGTTATAGGCCCCCATGACGCCGCCCAGTTGCTGCACCTCGGCATGCACCGGGCTGAGCTTTTTGTCACGCGCCGCAGGCCATTCGTGATGTGGGAAGTGCATGGCATATTCGTTGCCATAGACCTCTTTGCCCTTTTGCACGCAGTAGTCGTGATCGGTGTAGTCAGTGTAGCGGCGCGGATCGACTGCCCACATGTCCCATTCGGTCTGACCCTCGACAATCCATTCCGCCAGACATTTGCCAGCTCCGCCACCCTGAGCGATGCCAAAGGTAAAGACGCAGGCCTCAAAGGCATTGTCGACACCGGGCATTGGACCAAGCAACGGCAACCCGTCGGGCGCATAGGGGATGGGGCCGTTGATGACGCGGGCCACGCCAGAGGTCGCCATCAGCGGCACCCGCTCCATCGCATCCGTTACAATGTCCTCGATGCGATCAAGGTCGTCATTCCACAGCTGGAACGAGAAATCCTCGGGCATCGGGTCCACATCTGTGTCCCAATGGGCGCGGCAGTTGGGCTCGTAGGGGCCAAGGTTAAAGCCGTGCTTTTCCTGCCGCAAATAATAAGACACGTCCACGTCGCGCAGCAGCGGTAGTTTCTTGCCGCCATTGGCCTTGGACCAGGCCTCTACCTCGGGGACTTCTTCGGACAAAAGATACTGGTGGCTCATCACCATCATCGGCACCGAGCGACCACCAAAGGGTTTGAACCATTCGCCAACCCGCTGGGCGTAGTAGCCCGCCGCATTGACCACATAGTCACAGGCGATATCGCCATTTTCCGTGTGCACCACCCAGGTTTTGTCGGCCTGTTGCGTGACACCAGTGGCCGGGCAGAAGCGGATGATCCGGGCGCCCATGTCGCGCGCGCCCTTGGCCAGCGCCTGGGTCAGCTGCGCCGGGTCGATGTCGCCATCTGAGGGGTCAAACAGCACACCTGCCAGATCATGGGTCTCCAGAAAGGGATAGCGTTCTTTGGCCTGCGCAGGCGTCCAGATCTCCATCTCGATGCCCTGATAGCGGCCCATGGAGCGGGCGCGTTCAAACTCTTGCATCCGTTCCGGGGTATGGGCCAGCCGGATTGATCCGGACTGGTGATAGTTCATCGGGTAGTCGACTTCTTCGCCGAGACGCGCATATAGCTCGGTTGAGTAGCGCTGCATGTTCATGATCGACCAGGAGGTCGAAAAGGTCGGCACATTGCCTGCGGCGTGCCAGGTGGAGCCCGCTGTCAGCTCGTTCTTTTCCAGCAGAACACAGTCGGTCCAGCCCTTCTTGGCCAGATGATACAGCGACGAGGCGCCGACAACACCGCCGCCGATAATGACAACACGGGCCTTGGTTGGAAAATCAGACATGGTAGCTCCCTTGTTCTTAGTCTTTTTGCGGCACGCCATCGGCGATCTGGTAGTAGTCGCCCTTGTCGCGCACAAATATGTGTTTCTCGAGCGTAAGCCCGGTTGGGCCATCCACGGCCCCCAAGGCAAAACTGGTGGTGTCTTCGTCATGGGCCTTCCAGAACAGGAACGACCCGCAGCGGGCACAGCTGCCGCGCTTGGCCTGCGGGCTGGCGGCATACCAGCTCACCGGGCCGTCTATTTTGAGATCCACATCCGCCACATAGGCCGAAGACCAGATACCGCCGGACTGTTTACGGCACTGGCTGCAATGGCACATTGAGGCCCCTTTGGGCTGGGCTGTGGTCTCAAAGTGGATATCGCCACAGAGGCAGGAGCCGGTAATCATTGGAGGGTCTCCAATTGCGGTGTGCTGCTGGCGCCCAAAAGCACGCCGTAGACAATAAAACAAATGGCCAGAACCCGGCGGATCCAGGTGCTGAACACCGCCTTGAGCGCCGCCTTGCCCATCAGGGCACCCAACAGAGTAAAGCCGGTGTAGCTCAGCGCGGTGAGCACCAGCGCGGTTGGCATGATGACCCCCATCTGCTGCCAGATCGGCACCCCGGGCTGCACGAATTGCGAAAAGGCTGCCAGGTACCCGGCCACGCTTTTGGGGTTTATAGTCGCCACTGCCAGCGCATGCAGATAGACATGCCGCGCCGGGCGCTCAGCCGTTGGCGCTGGTTTGCTGGCATTGCGCCAGCCGCGCAGGCCGAGAAAGATCAAAAACCCCGCCCCGATAAGTTTGGCCACAAAGAAGCCGGTAGGAGAGGTGGCAATTAGTGCTGTGACCCCCAGCGCCGAGAGCAGCAAAAACAGCGTTGCCTGCGTCAGAATTGCCAGCACCCCAAGCATCGCCTTGGCAAAGCTGAGCGACATGCCATTGCTGATGCAATTCACCGCATTGGGTCCGGGCGTGGTGACAAAGACCGCCCAGAACAGCGCGAAAAGGCTCCAGGCCTCGAAACTCATGTGACAGCCCTCATGATTTTAATACCCCTCATGATTTTAATACACCGGCGGCGCGATGACCCAGACGGCCACGGCGGGTTCATCATAGGGGTTGGCCCATTGATAGGGCTGGTGCTTGATGCGGAAACTGTCGCCGGGGCCCACGGTAAAGGCCTGACCGTCGATCAGCAGGTCCAGTTTGCCGGAAATCAAATATCCGACCTCCTGCGTTGGGCGGTCTGCAGGCTGTTGCATGCTGGAATGCGGCCGAAAGGTGGAATGCACCATTTCAAAATCATCGGTAAGATCCGGCGAGAGCAGCTCTTCGATCAGCCCTTCCTCGCCCGAGCCCATAGGACGGCGCGCACCGGCGCGCACCACATAGCCCTGCTCTGCGGCGGGGGCGGCAGAATGCGAGAACAGCATCGACATTGGCACACCAAGACAGGTGGCAATCTGGCGCAGATCCGAGATCGACGGCTCTGACAGATCCCGTTCGACCTGGCTGAACCAGCCCACCGAGCGCTGCATCGCCCCGGCGATATCTGCCAGGGTCATGCCACGTGCCTTGCGCAGGGCGCGAATGTCGGCGCCAAGAGTGGCAGTCTGGGGGGCTTGGCTGGTCACGCCGTGTCTCTCCTGTTGGAAGGTGAACCTGTTGGAAAAGGCGTGCGTGAAATTTTTGCGCCTTTTTTCACGATGGCTCAAGTTGGTGAAATTTCCAAGCGTTTTTTCACCAAAACTATCCATTGCAGTCAAACCCCCTCTGGGCCAGACTTTGGTCTAGCCTTGAGAGACCGCAAATGCCGACTGAGATATGGACCTGGGCGCAGCCCTATTTGCTGGCCGTCAATGGGCTGAGCTTTCTGGCGTTTGCTGCGGATAAGTTCTGTGCCATACACGGCTTTTGGCGCACCCCCGAGAATCGGCTTTTGCTGCTGGCGGCTCTTGGCGGCACTCCGGCTGCCTATGCCGCGCGCCGTGTTTTTCGACATAAGACGCACAAACAACCCTTTAGCAAGCGACTGCATATAATCGCCTGGAGCCAGCTGGGCATCGCCCTTATTTGGCTGCTTGGCTTTACCTAGGCGGCAAAGACCTGCGCCAGGATCGCCGTCAATTGCGTGGCATCCTCGCGGGTAAAGGCATCGGGCTGGTCGCTGTCGATATCCAGCACAGCAATCACCTCACCTGCTTTGTTCCAGACAGGCAGCACCACCTCAGAGCGGGTGGAAGAGGCGCAGGCGATATGGCCGGGGAAGGCCTCAACATCGGCCACCAGCTGCACCTCGCCGCTGCGCGCCGCAGCCCCGCAGACCCCGCGCGAAAACGGGATTTGCAGACAGCCATGACCGCCCTGATAGGGGCCGATTTTCAACAGCTCAGGCGCCACAACGCGGTAAAACCCGGTCCAGTCAAAGCGGCTGTCGCTGTGGTGCAGCTCACAGGCGACTGTCGCCATCAGCGCCACCAGGTCATCCTCGCCCTCGGTCAGGGCTGCAATTGTCTTGGCCAAAAGGGGGTAGTCAGCGCGCATGAGGGCTCTCCTGGTGGGAATGCTTTGGGTCCAAATAGAATTGGGGGCACTTGTGCCCCCAGTTGTTGCTTTGGTCAATTGCTGCCGACGTCTAGGGCGACCTGCTGACCGCCGCTCCTGGCCGAGCAAGCAAGGGGTCAGCAGGGTTTCCCCATTTGTGGGTCAGACCAGCTCGATCGCGATGGCTGTGCCTTCGCCGCCGCCAATACAAATAGCCGCCACGCCACGCTTGAGGCCGCGCGTCTCCAGAGCGTTCAGCAGGGTCACGATGATGCGTGCGCCAGAGGCGCCAATAGGATGGCCCAGCGCGCAGGCGCCTCCATTCACATTCACCTTGTCGCGCGCAATGCCCATCTCATGCATGAAGGCCATCGGCACCACGGCAAAGGCCTCATTTACCTCCCAGAGATCCACATCTTCGACGCTCCAGCCGATCTGCTTCAGTAGCTTTTTAGCTGCCGGAACCGGTGCTGTGGTGAACAAGCCGGGGGCCTGCGCGTGGCTGGCATGGCCCAGAATGCGCGCCCGCATTGTCAGGCCCTGCGCTTTCGCCGCCTCTTCCGAGGCCAGAACCAAGGCTGCAGCCCCATCAGAGATCGACGAAGAATTGGCCGCCGTCACCGTGCCATCCTTGCGAAAGGCGGGCTTTAGCGTCGGGATCTTTTCGGGGCGGGCATTACCGGGCTGCTCATCGGTCGCACTGGTGGTTTCGCCTTTGCGGGTCTTGATGGTCACCGAGGCGATTTCGTGGTCAAAAGCACCGCTTTCCTGTGCGGCCAGCGCATTGGACAGCGATTTCAGCGCATATTCATCCTGGGCTTCACGGGTGAACTGAAAATGCTCGGCGCAGTCCTCGGCAAAGGTGCCCATCAGACGGCCCTTATCATAGGCGTCTTCCAACCCATCGAGGAACATGTGGTCGATCACCTGTCCGTGGCCAATCCGGGCACCGCTGCGCTGGTTCGGCAAAAGGTAGGGCGCATTGGTCATGCTTTCCATACCGCCGGCCACAACCGTATCCGTCTGACCCAGGGCAATCTGATCATAGGCGATCATCGCCGCTTTCATGCCGGAGCCACACATTTTGTTCAACGTCGTCGCGGGAACCTCTTCACCCAACCCGGCGGCAAACCCTGCCTGCCGCGCCGGAGCCTGGCCCTGGCCTGCCGGCAGCACGCAGCCCATCAGAACCTCATCAACCGTCTTGGCGCCAGCCCCCTCAAGCGCGGCCTTGATGGCAACGCCGCCCAGCTCAGCGGCGGGCAGGCTGTCAAAGACGCCCTGAAATCCGCCCATCGGGGTCCGTGCCGCCCCAGCAATCACAACATTTTTCATCAGATATTCCTCCAATCGTCGTCAACATGCATACCGAATGCTAAGGTTTGAGGTCTAGACTAGTATAAATACGTTTGAGATAATTCCCGGGGAGAACACTATGAGCCTGACAAGTACCAAGGCCGATGGTGCACAGATTGTGACTGTAAATGCTGAACGCATCGATGCAGCTATGGCCATTCAATTCAAAGAAGACATGCGCTCCGAGACCGAGAGCGGCCCTGACCGAGTGATTCTCGACCTGTCATCTGTGCAATTCATCGATTCGAGCGGCCTTGGCGCCATCGTGGCCGCCATGAAGCAACTGGGGCGGGATCGTCGCCTGGATCTGGCTGGTCCGACCCCAATGGTCGAAAAGGTTTTCCGACTGACCCGGATGGATACCATCTTTAACCTTTATGGCTCGCTGAACGAAGCCATATCCGCAAACAAGACCTGATCCTTGCCCAACCAACCGCAATCGGGCGGTAAGTGAGAAATGAATGGCTGAAATATTTGCATGTTCGTTCACGGCAACCGAGCTGAATGCCCGCTCTGGCATCTCACAGGTGATGACACAGCTGCGAGATTTTGATCTGCCGGAAGAGCGCGTAGGAGATGTCCAGATCGCTCTGGCCGAGGCCGTCAACAATGTTGTCGAGCACGCCTATTCGGGCCAGGTATCTGGTGATATCTGCATAAAATGCGATCTTTCTTCGCAGGAGTTGTGGATCGAAATCAGCGATTTTGGCCCACCGCTCCCCTATGAAGAACTGCCTGAGGGCTTGCCCGCCGATGTGACGTGCTCCTTTGATTCCTTGCCTGAAGGGGGCTTTGGCTGGTTTTTGATTCGCGAATTGACCAGCGATCTCAAATACCAGCGACAAAACGACAGCAATCTGCTGTCGCTTTGTTTTACCATTCCCGCCGCTCACGCCTGATGCGTAACAGTTGGCAGGCAGGCTAACCCCTGGCTGCCCACTGACTACCCCAGTCTGCCTGTGGATGGACTGGCAGCTCAGACAGCAGGCAATCGGCGAACAAAATCTCCGCCACACAACCTCCGCCACACAACCTCCGCAATACTGCCCCCGCCACACTGCCTCCGTCACATAACTGCCGCAATTCAGGCCCACTCTTGCCGCAGCCCTGAGGGTATAATTAACGGGTAGCTGAACTAAGCTTCTCCTGGCGTCGGACATCCAAGCCCCCACCGATCGTGCGACGCCAGGGATACTTCGGCTTTCCTCCTCAAACATCTTTAACCACCCTGCAGGTGCTAGCTAGTTTATGACCCAAGGTTTTGCATTGCCATTGCGACCGTAGCCACTACCCTGCCGCGCAGATCAACTAGGGTGGACTATGCGCGACTTTCAATCTCCCGGACGCTCTGCCGTCTATGCTCCGAACGGCCTTTGTGCCACATCACATCCGCTGGCAGCAGGCGCTGCAATCGACGTGTTAAAGCGCGGCGGAAACGCTATGGATGCCGCCATTGCTGGTGCTGTTTTGCTGGGCATTTGCGAGCCACAGATGACGGGCATCGGTGGCGACTGCTTTGTGCTCTTCTCTCGGGGCGGCAGCGATGAAATCCATGCGGTGAACGGCTCGGGACGGGCGCCTGCTGCTGCCAATGCGGCAGATCTCCGGGCACAGGGTTTGGACGCGGTGCCCCTGCGTAGCGCCCATGCCGTCACCATTCCAAGCGCCATCGAGACCTTCTGTCACCTGGCTGAAACCGAGGGAAAACTCGGCCTGGATGCGCTGCTTGCCCCTGCCATCCACTATGCGGAAAATGGCGTTCCGGTCGCGCCGCGTGTGGCCTTTGACTGGGGCAATGATGCGGAGGCCCTGCAGGGTTCTGCCCGCAACGCCTTCCTGTTTGACGACAAACCACCCTCTGTCGGTCAGATCTTTTGCGCCCCCGGTCAGGCCGAGGTGCTGCGCCGCGTCGCCCGCGACGGTCGTGACGCCTTTTACAGCGGTGAAATCGCCGACGACATGATCGCCACGCTACAGGCCGCCGGGGGGCTTCACACCGCCGGGGATTTTGCTAGTGCAGCCTGTGATCGGGTGACACCGGTGTCCGCTCCCTACAAGGGGGTCGATCTGGTCGAGCATCCACCCAACGGCCAGGGTGCAACTGCATTGCTTTTGCTCAATATCCTGGCGCATTTTGATATTGCCGCCATGGATCCCTTTGGCGCCCAGCGGGCCCATATTGAGGCCGAAGCCTCAAAGCTCGCCTATGATGCCCGCAACCGCTTTTTGGCCGACCCCGATCACACGTCACGGCTTGAGCATATGCTGTCTTTGGAAACAGCTGCCAAATTGGCGGCTCTGATTGATCCCAAACGCGCCATGGCCGACGCCGCGCCCCTGAGTGAAGCGGTCCATAAAGACACCATCTACATTACTGTGGTCGACAAGGATCGCATGGCAGTGTCGCTGATCTATTCGATCTTTCATGGCTTTGGCTCGGGTCTTGCCTCCGATAAATTTGGCATCCTTCTTCAGAACCGCGGTGCGGGCTTTACCCTGCAAGAGGGGCATGCAAACGAGCTGGCAGGCGGCAAGCGGCCGATGCACACCATCATTCCTGGCATGCTGCGCAAAGAGGGACGTGTTGTGATGCCCTTTGGTGTTATGGGCGGCGCTTACCAACCAACAGGTCATGCCCGGTTCGTGTCTAACCTGCAGGATTTTGGCATGGACCCACAGTCGGCCATTGATGCTCCTCGCTGCTTCACGGATGCGGGCGTGCTAAAGGTCGAGCGTGGATACAGCGATCAGACCCGACAAGAGCTGAGTGATCTGGGGCATAGGGTCGAAACCCCCGGGACAGCCCTTGGCGGCGCCCAGGCGATCAACATCCGTCCCGATGGCATTCTTGAAGGGGCAAGTGATCCACGCAAGGACGGCTGCGCTTTGGGCTACTAAGCTGCGTTCGGGCTACTAACTCGTCCTCTCTGAGCGATAATAACTGTGGGACAAGACCCACAAGCGGAGCATCACAATCCTGCGCGACCGCGCCGGGCCAAAGGCTCGGCGCCATGCCCAACGCCTGGTCAGGCTGGCTGGCAGAGCCGGCTCTGTCACAGGGGGCGGGAGCCCCGCGCCAAGCCTGTGAGATCACGGCAGCGTCCAGACAGCGGCCCATGCAACGCTATGATACAAAAGGGGGTTAGTTCAGCTGATACTGCAGGGAATAGGCTGCACCATCGAATTGGTCAAACATCTCCGGCAGGTCCGGATGGCTGATCGGCTCTCCGGAATAGTCAGCGACGAGGTTCTGCTCCGAGACATAGGCCACGTAGTAGGTCTGGTCGTTTTCCGCCAGCAAATGATAAAAGGGCTGGTTCTTCATCGGCCGGCTGCCCTCTGGAATCGCCTCGTACCACTCATCCGAATTCGCGAATTTGGGATCAACATCAAAGACCACACCCCGAAAGGGGTGTTTGCGGTGGCGGACCACCTGTCCGAGATTATATTTTGCGCGCGTTCTTAACATTTTTAGACAGTCTCCGTCACTTGTTACTACCGCGGAACGCTGTCAAATGTCCAACTGTTGACACAAATTTTCGAGGAAACAGTCTGTGAACCTGGCCGTAACAGTACTTGAGATCACTGCCCCCGTTTTCCTCCTCGCCGGTGTAGGTTTCACCTGGGTAAAGCTTGGTTTTGAATACCGCATCCAGTTCGTCACGCGGCTGGCGATGACCCTGGCGGTTCCCGCTCTGATCTTCACCGCCCTGATGAAAACCGAGCTGGACAAGGGAACTTTGGGAGTCTTCGTGATTGCCGCCCTCCTGGGCCATGCGCTGCTGACCCTGATTGGCGCCCTGCTGATACGGGCGGGTCGCTTGAGCCGTCAAACCTATCTGGCGCCCTTCATTTTTGGCAATACCGGTAATCTCGGCATCCCTCTGGCCCTGTTTGCCTTTGGAGAGGCTGGGCTGGGATATGCCGTGGTCATGCTGGCGGTCTCTGCGGTGTTGTCCTTTACCCTTGGCCTTGCGCTGGTGGCGGGCAAGGGGGGCGGTGCAAAGGCCCTGCGTGAGCCGATGGTTTGGGCCACCCTGCTGGGCGCGCTGTTTTTGTGGCAGGACTGGCAGACGCCGCTGTTTCTGACCAACGCCCTTGACCTCATTGGCCAAATGGCCATCCCCATGATGCTGATCACCCTTGGCGTGGCCATTGCTCGGCTGACACCGGGAAAGACCGGCCTGGCCGTTGTGTTATCCCTTGTTAAGCTTTGCGTCAGTGTCGCTATTGGTTGGGGTCTGGGGCTGGCCTTTGGTCTTGATAAGACCGCCTTTGGGGTTCTGGTGCTGCAACTTGCCACGCCGGTTGCTGTCACCTCCTATCTTCTGGCCGAGAAATTCGGCGCCGACGCCGAGGCCGTGGCGGGCTTTGTTGTGGTGTCCACCCTGATGTCTGTCGCGGCGCTGCCACTGCTGCTGTCGGTCTTGATCGATTTGTGATTTTCTCTTTTGGCGAAATTCGCTAGAATGCCAAAAAAATATAACAAACTTAGGCAGAGGCAATGAGCAGAATCATCGTCGCACTGACCCTCCTTCTGGTCGTTGCGTCCTGCGGTGGTGGCCCCAACACGCCACCGCGCAATCTGGACAACGCGTGCAGTATCATCAAGGAGCGGCCCAAATACCTGAAGGCCTTTCGCGCCACCGAGCGGCGCTGGGGTGTGCCCATGCATGTGCAGATGGCCACGATCCATCAGGAAAGCAAATTCCGCGGCAATGCCCGCACGCCGCATAAATACCTGTTGGGTGTGATCCCCATGGGGCGGCAATCCAGTGCCTATGGCTATGGTCAGGCTCTGGACGGAACCTGGGAAGACTACAAGCGCGAGACCGGCCGCCGCCGCGCCAAACGGGACCGTATTGAGGATGCCACGGATTTCATGGGCTGGTATATGAACACCAGTCTCGAAAAGAACGGCATTCCGCTATATGACGCCCGCAACCAGTATCTGGCCTATCACGATGGCCATTCCGGATATGCACGCGGCACTTACAAGTCAAAAACCTGGCTTTTGCGGGTGGCCAGCAAGGTCGAGGCGCGCTCGCAAACATATCAGGCCCAGCTGGCAACCTGTCGCCGGGCACGCTGACTGAGCGCCCGGGCGTCCAGATTGGCAGGTAAATCACCTCCGGCAGCCAAGGTTGCCGGTTTTCGCGTGCTACTACAAGATCGCGCGTGCCCTGCCTTCCTCAGCTATGCGCCATAGAGCCTGCGCCCCTGTGTCAGGCAAGTGAATGGCATGTCCGGCAGGGCTATGGTGAGACGGGCCAGCAGGTAAGAGCGCCGGTTTCGCGAAATTGGTTACCATTCTAGCTATTCCGTCGCAGTCATTTAGGCCTCGATCAAGCAAACGTTTCAGGTTTTGTAAAGATTTTAGCTGCAAAGCTCTTCAGATGAAATTTGCAAGTCCAGATAGAGCACTCATTGTGGCGTCGATCGTCATGGTGATCTGTTCCCCGATCCTTTCGCTGCTCGTGCTGCCGCGTCCCCAAGCTGGAGATATCGCGTTGGTTATCGCGGCTCCCTGGGGCAATGCTGCAGGTATTGCAGGCAGGGCCGAGGTTCAGGAGGTTGCGCCCGAGAGGGCTCCTCTCGGTGTGTTGGTCGCTCTGGACAGCCCTCAAAGTGTTGCCCGCCTCTATTCTCAAGGAGCTTGGCTGGTGATTGATGGAAAGAGAGTTTTAGAACTATGCGCAATTTAATGTCAAAGGCAGGAAAGCTGAGCAACGCCAATTCGGTGTTCTCGAATGAACGCAGTATTCAGCAAATTACCAGTTGGTTGCTGGTGCCGGGTCCTGGTCTGGCCGCCTACTATCTGACGGGCAATGCAAACTGGTATGTCTTTGCTGGTCTCAGCTTGGTTCTCGGCGTACTTGCCTACCTTGCCAAAGCGCTGCCGCCATCAACCAGAGACTACCTGCTGAGCTTTTGCTTTGTCGCGCATTGTATCGTGTTGACATCGTCGTTGAGCGGCCATGCTTGGCAGCTTGATACACATATGTTGTTTTTTGCGGTTCTTGCGATCGTGTCGACCTTGGCGAACCCAAAGGCGCTGATCTTTGCGACAGTACTGGTTGCACTACACCATGTGTCCTTTAGCGTTTTGTTGCCAAACCTCGTGTACCCAAGTGGCGCGTTGGTCGAGAACCTCGAACGTACTGTTCTGCACGCGGTGATTGTCTTGCTCGAAGCTGGCGTTCTCCTGGTCAGCCTGCTCAAAAGCCTTGCTGCGGACACTGAACTCAAACGGCAGCAAGAAGCTGCACGTGCCCAGACCGCAGTTGCCGAAGCGGCACAGGCCGAGGCGACACAGAGCCAGCGTGATGCGGACTATGTGGTTACGACAGTTGGGACACATCTGACTGAAATGGCGCGCGGTCAACTCGACTGTGCAATCCATGAAGATTTCCCCGAGGTCTATGACGAGCTGCGCACGACTTTCAACACCACAGTAACCACGCTCAAAGAGACCATGGAGCAGGTTATGGAGGCCAGCGAGAGTATCGCCAATGGTGCCACAGAGATCAGTCAGGCCTCTGATGATCTTTCGCACCGGACAGAAAGCCAGGCGGCCACGCTGGAAGAGACTGCTGCAGCCCTGGAAGAAATGACCGTCTCTGTGAAATCCGCAGCTGACGGGGCGCGCAATGTGGAAAGCACAATGGATGAGGCCCGTCTGGAAGCTGAAAACAGCGGCAAAATTGTCAGCAACGCCGTGGCTGCGATGACGACGATTGAGGCCTCCTCGGATAAGATTGCACAGATCATTGGGGTGATCGACGACATCGCCTTCCAGACTAACCTGCTGGCGTTGAATGCAGGCGTGGAAGCGGCGCGGGCCGGCGAGTCCGGCAAAGGCTTTGCCGTTGTTGCCTCCGAGGTCAGAGGGCTGGCGCAGCGATCGGCGGATGCGGCAACTGAGATCAAGACTCTGATCACAGAAAGTTCCCGGCAGGTGGACCAGGGGGTCACCCTGGTTGGAGACGCTGGCAAATCCATTGACAGCATCGTCTTGCGGGTCAACCAGATCTCAAGGCTGATTTCGGACATTGCCAACGGCGCAAACGAGCAATCGACCGGTCTGGGTGAAATCAACTCAGGGGTCAGCCAGTTGGATAGTGTGACGCAGCAGAATGCGGCCATGGTCGAACAGGCAACGGCGGCGGGTCATCTGCTGCATGCGGACGCCACCAAACTGTCAGCTCTGATGGCGCGGTTCGAGCTTGCGAACCAGGCCGGACAAGACCGGCTGACTGCAGCCGCCTAACAGGCAACGGCGCAAAACAGACCTAGTGGACACCCGGCATTTCAGCTGGGTGTCCATTTTTCTATCTGCTGCCGGGCGTGGCCCTTGTACTGCTGCTCAGGTCTGACATCGAGGTCAGGCAGGACCATACAAGAAGAATCGCAATAATCCTGGCGGCCCCATTCCACTAGCGGCCTCTCTAACCACGAGATTTGACGCGAGAAATCTCGCAACGCTTGCGCCAAATTCCACAAGTGAGTAGTCATCGTGCATGGAGATACTGGACTACTCTCATAACACATTGCTGGTTGTTGCTTCGCTTCTTGTCGCGACAATGGCTGGGTTTACCGGCTTCTCTTTGACCAAAGGTCTGTCAGAGCGTAGCGTCGCGCATCGCAAGATCCTGATCGTTCTGGCGGCAGTTGCCCTGGGGGGCGGGATCTGGTCCATGCATTTTGTTGCCATGCTGGGCCTGCAACTGCCGATACTTTTCTATTATGATGCAGCCATCACGCTGGCCTCGGCCTTGATTGCCATTCTGGTGGTCGGAAGCGCCTTGCTGATCCTGCATTTTTGGAAACGAACCCGCGCGACGCTGACGCTTGCCGGGATGATCGTTGGGCTGGGTGTGTTGGCCATGCACTATCTGGGCATGTCGGCAATGGAGCTGTGTCAGCCGCTCTATTCCCCAACGGGCGTTGCTCTGGCCGCGGTGTCGTCCTGTGTGTTGAACATTGCCGCGTTTTCCATCGCCTATGGCCAGCGCACGCAGCGCAATATTATTGTTGGCACCCTGTTTTTTGGCTGCGCTGTCTTTGCGGTTCATTTCATCGCCATCAGCGGAGCCGATTTTGTCGCCGTAGATGTGTTGAGCGAAGTGGGACCCCTCATCAGCAATGAGGTCATGGCGATTGGCGTGGTCCTCAGCAGTTTTGTTCTGTGCGGCGCATTTTTGTTGACGGCGGTGACCTTTCTGGTGCCAACGCAGCCACAGGCTGCTCAAGAAACCGTGCCCGAGCCCGAGCCGCAGGCGCCGCGCCCTGCAGTAGAGCCGGTGGTCGCTGTTGCCTCAAAGCAAATTCCCTACGAGCTTGAGGGGCGGACGTTTTTTCTCGATCCACAGGATGTGGCCGCGATCCGGGCAGAGGGGCACTATACGCATCTGTATACGGCCACCGACAAACTGTTCTGCGCCTGGTCGATCACCGAGGCAGAAAAGCGGCTGAGCGCGGGGGTCTTTATCAAAGCACACCGCAGCTATTTGATTAACCCGGCCTTTGTGACAGGATTCGAACGCCTCAAGGACAACGGGGTTTGCCACTTTGAGGTGGCCAGTCTGTCCAAGGTTCCGGTCAGCCGGTCTCGATTGCGCAACATCCGTGAGGCACTTGGCGTCTGAGCGACGCGCATTCCGTGCACTCAGTTTCGCATTTCGTGCGTAAACTCTCTCTTTTCAGTTAAAAACAGATGCGACGGCACCGCGCCGCGACGCAGGTTCCTCCAAGCCAGATGAATTGCACGTCAGGGAGGACCAGCAATGATACCAGCGGCGTTCGATTATTATCGACCCAAAACCATGACCGAGGTCATAGCCATATTGCAGGAGCACGGCGATGATGCCCGTGTGATGGCAGGTGGCCACAGTCTGATCCCCATGATGAAGCTTCGGATGGCCGAAGTTCCGCATCTCATTGACCTTCAGGATATCGCCGATTTGGCGGATATCGCGATCGAAGGGCAAAAGATCACGCTGGGTGCCATGGTGACACAGCACGCGCTGATCAACCACACAGACCTCGGCTCTGCCGCACCAATCCTGCGTGAGGCCTCTTTGCAGATTGCTGATCCGCAGGTGCGCTACATGGGGACGATTGGCGGCAATGTCGCCAATGGCGATCCCGGCAACGATATGCCCGGCGTGATGCAGTGCCTGGATGCCCAGATCAATCTGGTTGGACCCGATGGCAGTCGCAGTGTTGCGGCGCGCGACTACTATGAAGCGGCCTATATGACGGATCGCGAGGATGACGAGGTTTTGGTTTCGATCAGTTTCCAGGCCCCGACCGGCGGCTACGCCTATGAAAAGCAAAAGCGCAAAATTGGCGACTACGCCACGGCGGCCGCCGCTGTGCTGATTTCAAAATCAGACGGCAAGGTCGCCTCCGCCTCGATTGCCATGACCAACCTGAGCGACGTGCCAGTCTGGTCCAAAGAGGCAGGTGCTGCCCTGGTTGGGACAGCCTGTGATGCGGCGGCGCTGGGTGCTGCCGTTGAGGCAATGTTGGGCGATATTGACCCTTCAGAAGACAACCGCGGCCCGGTCGCGTTTAAGCGCCACGTGGCTGGCGTCATCCTGAAGCGCGCGATTTCACGCGCCTGGGACCGGGCATAGGGGAGCGAGAAACATGTCAGACAAAATGCATATCAAACTGAAGGTCAACGGCGAAGACAAAGAGTTTCTGGCCGAACCCCGCGAGCTGCTGATCTTTGCGCTGCGCGAAAAACTGAACATCACCGGCCCGCATGTGGGCTGTGAGACCTCGCATTGCGGCGCCTGCACGGTGACCATCGACGGCAAATCGGTGAAATCCTGCACCATGTTTGTCGGTCAGGCCAACGGCTCCGAGATCACCACGATTGAGGGCATTGGCGAGCCTGACGCGCTGCATGTGCTGCAAGAGAGCTTTCGCGAGCACCACGGGCTGCAGTGCGGTTTTTGCACGCCGGGGATGATCACCCGCGCCACCAAGCTGCTGGAAGAAAATCCGACTCCGACCGAGGAAGAGGTGCGCTTTGGCATGGCAGGC
Source organism: Phaeobacter sp. SH40 (assembly GCA_965641885.1). Classification (GTDB taxonomy): domain Bacteria; phylum Pseudomonadota; class Alphaproteobacteria; order Rhodobacterales; family Rhodobacteraceae; genus Pseudophaeobacter. Next base: position 4,564,342 of record OZ282574.1, read on the forward strand.
AATATCTGCCGCTGCACCGGCTATCAGAACATCGTGAAATCTATCCTCGCTGCGGCAAGTGAGTTGAATGCAGCCAAGGAGGCCGCACAATGAACGACCTAACTCCAGATCGCGAGGAACGCTCCGCCAATCTCAAGGGCCTGGGCTGTTCGCGCAAGCGTGTCGAAGATGCGCGCTTTACCCAGGGCAAGGGCAACTATGTCGATGACATCAAGCTGCCCGATATGCTGCACGGTGATTTTGTGCGTTCTCCCTACGCCCACGCGCGGGTTATCTCGGTCAACAAAGAGGCCGCTCTGGCGCTGCCCGGTGTTGTTGCCGTTCTGACCGCAGAAGATCTTGCGCCACTTAACCTGCACTGGATGCCCACTCTGGCGGGCGACAAACAGATGGTTCTGGCCGATGGCAAGGTGTTGTTTCAGGGCCAGGAAGTGGCCTTTGTGGTTGCCTCTGACCGCTATGTCGCAGCCGACGCGGTAGAGCTGATCGAGGTGGAATACGAAGAGCTGCCGGTCATCACTGATCCGTTTGAATCGCTGAAATCCGATGTGGTTCTGCGCGAAGATCTTGCCGGACAGACCGAAGGCGCTCACGGGCCGCGCAAGCACCACAATCATATTTTCACCTGGGAGCAGGGCGACGAGGAAGGCACCAATCAGGTGGTTGATAACGCCGATGTGGTTGCAACCGAGTCGATGTATTACCACCGCACCCACCCTTGCCCGCTTGAGACCTGCGGCTCTGTGGCGTCGATGGATAAGGTGAATGGCAAGCTGACGCTCTGGGGTACCTTTCAGGCGCCGCATGTGGTGCGCACTGTGGCCTCGCTGCTGTCGGGGATCGAAGAGCATAACATCCGTGTGGTCTCGCCCGATATTGGCGGCGGCTTTGGCAATAAGGTTGGGGTTTATCCCGGCTATGTCTGCTCTATCGTGGCCTCCATCGTGACCGGTAAGCCGGTTAAATGGGTCGAGGACCGGATGGAAAACCTGATGTCGACGGCCTTTGCCCGCGACTATCACATGACCGGCAAGATCGCGGCCACCAAAGAGGGTAAAATCACTGGTCTGCATTGTCATGTGACGGCGGACCACGGTGGCTTTGACGCCTGTGCCGACCCGACCAAGTTCCCCGCAGGTTTCATGAATATCTGCACCGGATCCTATGACATCCCGGTGGCCTATCTGGCCGTCGATGGCGTCTACACCAACAAGGCTCCGGGTGGTGTGTCCTATCGCTGTTCCTTCCGCGTCACCGAGGCGGTCTATTTCATTGAGCGCATGATCGAGGTGCTGGCGATAGAGTTGAACATGGACGCAGCCGAGCTGCGCCGGATTAACTTTATCAAGAAAGAGCAGTTCCCCTACACGGCCGCATTGGGCTGGGAATATGACAGCGGCGACTATCACACTGCCTGGGACAAGGCGCTGAAGACAGTCGACTACGAAGGCTTGCGCGCAGAGCAGGCCGAACGGGTCGAGGCCTTTAAGCGCGGCGAAACCCGCACTCTGATGGGCGTTGGTCTCAGCTTTTTCACTGAAATCGTCGGCGCGGGGCCGGTCAAGAACTGTGATATCCTCGGCATGGGGATGTTCGACAGCTGCGAGATCCGCATACACCCGACCGGGTCCGCGATTGCGCGTCTGGGGACCATCAGTCAGGGGCAGGGCCACGCGACAACCTTTGCTCAGATTCTGGCCAGTGAGATCGGCATCTCTGCCGACAGCATCACTATTGAGGAAGGCGACACAGATACCGCGCCCTATGGGCTTGGCACCTATGGGTCGCGCTCAACGCCGGTTGCAGGCGCCGCCACCGCGATGGCAGGGCGCAAGATCCGCGCCAAGGCACAGATGATCGCGGCCTATCTGCTTGAGGTTCACGACAACGACGTGGAGTTCGACATCGACCGCTTTGTGGTCAAGGGCGCGCCAGAGCGGTTCAAGACGATGAAAGAGATCGCCTATGCCGCCTATAATCAGGCCATTCCCGGGCTTGAGCCAGGTCTGGAGGCGGTCAGCTATTATGACCCGCCCAATATGACCTATCCCTTTGGTGCCTATGTCTGTGTGATGGATATCGACGTCGATACCGGGGTTCCGGAAATCCGCCGCTTTTATGCGCTGGATGACTGCGGCACCCGTATCAACCCGATGATCATCGAGGGACAGGTACATGGCGGCCTGACCGAGGCTCTCGCCGTCGCGCTGGGCCAGGAGATTGCCTATGATGACATGGGCAACGTCAAGACCGGCACGCTGATGGACTTCTTCCTGCCCACCGCCTGGGAGGTGCCCAACTACGAGACGGACTTTACCGTGACCCCCAGCCCGCATCACCCAATCGGTGCCAAAGGGGTTGGCGAAAGCCCGCATGTTGGGGGCGTGCCGTGCTTTTCAAACGCCGTACAGGATGCCTTCCGCGCCTTTGGCCTGCGCCATACCAACATGCCCCATGACCATTGGCGCATCTGGCAAACAGCCAACAGCCTGGGCCTGCACGACTAAGTGAAACGGGGTGACCCTCCGATTATTCGGGGGTCACCTCCTCACAGTATGAGCCCACTGTACGCGCTCACAGTACGAGGAAAATCATGACCTGGAGAGCACTTCAATCCGCCATGGCGGAGCAGGGCTATATTGCCGATGACGATCTGGCGATGGCCGTGCATCTGGCGCTGGCTCTTGGACGGCCTTTGCTGCTTGAGGGGGCTGCCGGTGTGGGAAAAACCGAGGTGGCCCGCGTGCTGAGCCAGCTGCGCGAGACGGAACTGATCCGGCTGCAGTGCTACGAGGGGCTGGATGCGGCGCAGGCCATTTATGAATGGAACTACCAGCGCCAGCTATTGTCGATCCGGGCGGCTTCTGAAGATGGCGAAACCGGCCGCAGCGTCGAAGCGCGCATTTTCTCCGAGGAATTCCTGCTGCAACGTCCCTTGCTGAAATCAATCCGGCAAGAAACCCCGCCGGTTCTGCTGATCGACGAGATCGACCGCGCCGATGAGGAGTTCGAGGCCTATCTGCTGGAAATCCTGTCGGATTTTCAGATCACAATTCCCGAACTGGGCACCATCACCGCCACCACACGGCCCATCGTTATCCTGACAGCCAACGGCACCCGCGATCTGAGCGACGCATTGCGGCGGCGTTGTTTGTACGCCTATGTGGCCTACCCAGAGCGCGCCACTGAACTGGCCATTCTCAAATCGCGCTGTGGCGACATCGAGGCGCAACTGGCAGGGCAGATTGTTGGGTTTGTGCAGTCCTTGCGCAAAGAGGATCTGGAGAAAAAACCAGGCATTGCCGAGATGCTGGATTTTGCAGCCGCCCTGATGGGGCTCGGCATTGCCGATTTGACGCAGGATCCTGTGGTGCTGCAGGCTAGCCTTGCCACCCTGCTGAAAACCGAGAGCGATCGCTTCAATATCACCACTGAGGTGGCGCAGCGTCTTGCAGGCAAGGCGGCATGAGCCGCGTCACCAAATTTGCGGCCCGTGATCCGGGCCCAACCGCGCGATTAACGGGGTTCATGTCCCATCTACGCGACAATGGGTTCCGGCTTGGGGTCGGCGAGGCAGAGCTTGGCCTTGAGGCTCTGACCCATGTGGAAACCATAGACCCCAAAGATGTTCGCCACGCCCTGCGTGCGGTCTGCACCGGCTGTGTTGAGGACGTGGAACGGTTTGATGATCTGTTTGACGCCTTCTGGATGAATGGCGGCCGGGTGGCGACTAAGACCATTCCCAACCAAACATCCGCTTCGGATCATGTACACAGCTCGCGAAATGCGGCAGGCGCGGACATGAGCATGGGGGCTGGGGCACCCAGCACCCCTGACGGTGATGGCGAGGAGCCGGCCGAGGCTGATGGCGAGGGCAAGCTTGTCGCTAGTCTGGCGCAGGCGACGATGAAGAAAGACCTGCGCGATCTGGTGCGGCCTGAAGAGATCGCCGAGGCGCAGATCGTGGCGCAGCGACTGGGGGCCGCCCTGCGAGACCGCCGGTCCCGGCGACGCAAACAAAATCGCAAAGGCGACCGGATCCATTTCAGAAAGGTGATCCGCCAAAGTCTCGCTACCGGCGGCGAGCCCTTGCATCTAGCAAAGATGCGACGCCCCGAGCGGCCGCTTAAAATCGTGACGCTCTGCGATGTGTCAGGATCGATGACCACCTATGCGCAGGTATTTCTGGCCTTTGTCGCCGGGATGATGCGCACCGACCCTACCGCCGATGCCTATTTGTTTCATACCCGTCTGGTGCGGATTGCCGAAGCCCTGCGGGACAAGGATGCTTTGCGCGCGCTGGGGCGTCTTTCGGTTCTGGCGGATGGGTTTGGCGGAGGGTCAAAAATTGGCGTCTCGCTGTCGCAGTTCGCCCAAACCTATGCGCGCCGTTTTGTTGATGGCCGCACAGTGGTGCTGATCCTGTCGGATGGCTACGACACCAACGATCCGGAACTGTTGGGCGCGGCTCTGGAAAAACTGAAAAAACGTGGCTGCAAGATCATCTGGCTCAACCCGCTCAAAGGCTGGGACGGCTATGAACCGGTGGCGCGCGGCATGGCCGCTGCCCTGCCACATCTTGATCTGTTCAACCCGGCAAATACCCTGGCCGATCTGGCTGCATTGGAACCGGAGCTGACCCGCCTATGACCCCAGCCGAACTCACAGATTCAGAAATTGCGACCCTGGCACAGGAAATGCGCGCCCGAGGAGAGCCCTTTGCCATTGCCACAGTGGTGCGCACCCTGGGCGCGACGGCGGCCAAGCCGGGCGCCAAGGCGCTGCTGGATGCCGAAGGTGCCATTTTGCAGGGCTGGATTGGCGGCGGCTGTGTCCGAGGCGCGTTGGCAAAGGCGGTGAGGCGGGCCCTGTCTGAGGGTGCGCCGCAATTGATCTCGCTGCACCCGCAGGACCTGCTGGATGAAAAGGGCGTCAGTGCGGGCGAGGATGTCGAGGGGGTGCGCTTTGCCCGCAACGGCTGCCCGTCCAAGGGTTCGATGGATATATTTGTCGAGCTGATTGTACCGCTGCCAGAACTGGTTATTTATGGCGATGCTCCTGTGGCCCAGTCGCTGGCAAAGCTGGCGGCGCAGTTCCAGTGGTCGGTGATCCAGGGAGCGGCTGAGGCAGCAGCGCCGCCATCTGCTGGGGGAGAAAGCCGCATGATCGTGGTGGCCACGCAGGGCAAAAACGATCTGGCCTGCCTGAAACAGGCCCTGCAGACATCCGCGCGGTTTGTCGCCTTTGTCGGCAGCCGCCGCAAGTTCGCAGCACTTTCAGAAAAGCTGACAGCGCAGGGTGTAGCAGAGGCCGATCTGGCAGCGGTGCAGGCGCCGGCCGGGCTGGCGATTGGGGCTGTGACCCCGGATGAAATTGCCCTGTCCATTCTGGCGCAGCTGACCGAGATCCGGCGCCGCCATCAGCGCGATGAAGACGACAGCCATGAGTGAGCACAGCGCTGAAATATTCGCGCGTGCCCTCAGATCGGAGGATTTTTGATGCGCCGTCTCCTTGCCTCTCTCTTGAGACATTTCTCACCCGCTCCCCTGAGCAAAGAACAGGCCGATGTACTGGCCACGATAAAATACCCCTGTTGTTGAAAAGGACACCCAAGTGGAACTGAAAGACGAAATCACCATCAATGCCCCCATGACGCAGGTCTACGCCGCGCTGAACGACCCCGAAGTGCTGCGCCAGTGCATTCCCGGCTGCGAAGAGTTGATAAAGCACTCGGAGACCGAGCTGGAAGCCAAGGTTGTTCTCAAGATCGGCCCGGTAAAAGCGCGCTTTGGCGGCAATGTGGAACTAGACACATCCGGCGCGCCAGATGCGTTTTCGCTCACAGGTCAGGGCAGCGGCGGCGCTGCCGGCTATGCCAAGGGCGGCGCAGATGTCACGCTGGTTGAGGTCGATGGTGTGACCACCCTCAGCTATACCGCAAAGGTCGATATTGGTGGCAAACTGGCGCAGCTCGGCTCACGCCTGATCCAGAGCACCGCCAAAAAACTGGCCGGTAAGTTCTTTAAGACCTTCGCCGAGGTTGTGGACGCGGTAGACGCCTGACGCCGAACGCAGGGGGGGCGGTACGCTGCCCCCTCACTATTGGCCTGAAAGATGGCTCTGGGCGATCAGATCGCTGGCCTTTTCTCCAATCATGATCGCGGGCGCATTGGTGTTGCCGCTGACGATTTCGGGCATGATGGAACAATCGGCTACCCGCAGGCCGGATATGCCATGCACACAAAGATCCGGGCCAACAACCGCATCCGCCGACAGCCCCATCTTGCAGGTGCCTGTCGGGTGATAGATCGACGCCGTATTGTTGCGGGCCCAGTCCAGGGTGGCGTCGTAGTCTTCCATATCGAGGCTGGCATGCGGGCGGAACTCTTGCGAGATTTTTGAACTCAGGGGCGCGTGGCGGGCGATGGTCCGGGCAATATTGACCCCGGCGACGATGGTTCTGCAGTCGGTCTCGGTCGCGAGGTAATTCGGGATGATCTTTGGATAGTCCTTTGGGTCGCCGGAGTTCAGCCGGATCTCACCGCGCGATTCTGGACGCAGCTGACAGACCGACATGGTGAAGGCGGAAAACTTGTCGGCGCCCTTGCCGGGGTTTTCCGCCGACAGAGGCTGCACATGGAACTGAATGTCAGGGGTTTCCAGATCCGGGCGGGTCTTCATAAACCCTGTGGCAAGGCTGGCGGCCATGGTCATAGGGCCGGCCCGGAACATCAGATATTTCAACCCGATCCTGGCCTGGCCAAACAGCGAGCTGACCTCGTCGTTCAACGTGGGCTCGTTGCATTTATAGACCAGGCGGGCCTGCAGATGGTCCTGCATATTCTTGCCAACGCCGGGCAGATCCGCCACCACCTCTATCCCATGCTCTGTCAGCTGCCCGGCCTCGCCGATGCCCGAAAGCATCAGGATCTGCGGTGAGTTGATGGCGCCGCCCGAGAGGATAACCTCATGATTTGCCGTGATGATATGCTCTTGTCCGCTGCGATCCCTATAGCAGACGCCGGTAGCACGACTGCCCTCGATCACCACGCGCTGCACATGGGCATGGGTGATGATCTGCAGGTTTTCACGTGATTTCACCGGGTTCAGAAACGCCACCGCCGCAGAGCAGCGACGCCCGTTGCGCGCGGTGAGCTGGAAGAAGCCCACGCCCTCTTGATCCGTCCCATTGTAATCCGGGTTGAACCGGTAGCCAGCAGCCTGGGCCGCCGCCACCCAGGCATCGGTTATGGGGCGCTGAATGCGCATGTTAGAGACAGAAAGTGATCCCTGATCGCCGTGGAAATCATCGCCGCCGCGCTCGTTGTTTTCTGAGCGTTTGAACAGAGGCAGCACATCGTCCCAGCCCCAGCCCTCGTTGCCCATCTGACGCCAGCGGTCATAGTCCTGCGACTGGCCACGCACATAGAGCAGGCCATTGAGAGAAGAGGAGCCACCCAGCACCTTGCCGCGGGGCCACTCGATAGAGCGGCCGTTCAAACCCGGGTCGGGTTCGGTCTTGTAGCACCAGTCGACCTTGGGGTTGTGGATGGTTTTGAAGTAGCCAACAGGGATGTGGATCCAGGGGTTGGTGTCTTTGCCGCCGGCCTCAAGCAGAATGACCTTTTTGCTGGGGTCCGCGCTAAGCCGGTTGGCGATGACGCAGCCCGCCGAACCCGCTCCGACGATGATGTAATCTGCCTCCAAAACCTGTCCCTCCGGTTACTCATGAAAAAAAGTCTATGCAGATTGCATGATATAGGCTAGCTTTTTTTGAGATAAAACGTCTCAATAATGACCATCTAGGGAGGAATACGATGGGACTCAAGGAGAATCTGAATCACATCTCACGGCGTGACCTGTTTCGGGTCGCCGGGCGCTATGGCATGAGCTCGACACTTTTGGCGGCGGGGGGCTTTGGAGGGGCCATGAGCCTGGCCAATCTCGCGTCAGCCGCAGAAAGCACCTATGATAAGCGCTACGCCAAGCCCGCCAAGCACACGCTAAAGTTTGGCGCCTCGGGGTTTAACGCCCAGAACCTGTTGATCGAACGGGCCGGTGCGTTGGAATTTGCCCGCGATTTGGAGAGCCGGACGGATGGGGAGATCCGTATTGAATTCATCGGCAATAACCAGATTTGTGGTCAGACATCCTGCGTTGAGAAAACGCAGCAGGGCATCGTTGATATCTATGCCGCCTCGACCCAGAACTCGGCCGGGGGTGCGCCCTATCTGAACGTGCTCGACTACGCCTATATGTTCCCTGGACGGGCCTCGCAGTATCATTTCCTCTATAGCCCCGAATCGCAGCGCATTCTGCGCGAGCCGCTTGAAAAGCGTCATGGTCTGAAGTTCCTGTTCAGCCATTGTGAGCTGCGCGGCATCCAGCTGGGTCTCGGCTGGCAGGATAAGCCAACTGTGACCAAGCTTGAGCAGCTTTTTGGCACCAAAAACCGTGTAACGGGCACTCAGCTGGGCCGGATTGCCATGCAGGCGCTGAATCTCAACCCTGTGCCTGTGGCCTGGGAAGAGACATTGGATGGTCTGAAGCAGGGTCTGATTGATGGCGCCGAAACCTGGGCCTCGGCTGTGGCCTACGCCAATATGGCGCCGGTGGTCAGCCAGTCTGTGGATCTGAAATTCTTCTGCGGCACTGAACATACCTCGATGAGCGCCTCTGTCTTTGACGGGCTTGAGGGCTATCTGCAGGACGCGGTGATGGAGAGCTCCTATTGGGCCCAGACCCATGTGCAGGCCGCCAACGAGGCAGCACTGGTCAAGACGGTTGGCCATTCTGACCCACAGATGCCAGGGACGATCTTTGCCGAGAACAACGTGCGCAATGCTTTCCTGGCCGATGACCAGATCAAAATGGCCGAGGAAATGTGCTCACCTGAATTCCAGCCGCAGCTGTGGGAGCAGTGGCGGGAACGTCTCAATGGCTGGGCCGGTGGCATCGACACCTATCAGGAAATCTATGACATCGCCCGGCAAGTGCCCGCAGACATGAAGCCTGAAAATGTCGAGCCACGCCGGTGGTGGAAGTCCTAAAGTCAGACAATGAGACCAAAGGTCGGCGTGCTTTTGCGCGCCGATCAAATTTGTCCAAACGCACTGGGGCACCTCGGCGAACATCACCGGGACACCTCGGCGGACATCAGGGAGGAAGAGATGGCACTCTGGTCTGAGATCAGCGACATAATTCGTGCATTTGCGTCGCAAGACAGCTGGGAAATCCGCAATTCGCTCAAATCAAACGGCGCCTGGGTGTTCGGCACCTTTGCGACCGCCTTGGGGGGGCTCATCATGCTGTGGGTTTATAAGGCGTTGCCCTGGCTTGACCGCCATCTGGAGCGCACGATCATGGTCTATAGCTACCTTGCCATTGCCCTTATTATTTTCTGGGGCGTGATTGACCGGTTTATCTTTTCCAATCAACAACCCTGGTCAACAACCATCCCGCCCTTGCTGTTTATGATCATGGCCTGGTTTGGCGCCGCCTTTAATGTGCGCTTGCGCACGCACCTCAGCTTTGCTGAGTTTCGCACCGCGATGCCGCGCAGAGGGCAGATGGCCTGCCTGCTGCTGGATGCGGTGCTGTGGTTTGTCTTTGCGGTGATTGTGCTGGTGACCACCTCCCGGATGACGGCGCTGTCGGCGTCTAACTTTCAGATCGTGCTGGGCACCGACAATGTCATGCAGTGGTGGTTCCTGATTACGGCACCTTTGTCATTTGTGCTGATGGTGGCGCGGGTTTTTGAAAACCTTTTTGAGGATTTCGACAATTGGCGCAGAGGCGCGCCGCTGATCAAACAGGCTGTGATTGGGGGAGATATCTGATGACTGATGGGTCTTGGGTCACGCTGATCTCGCTTGGGGTCACATTCTTATTCATGCTCGGGGTGCCGGTGCTGCTGGTGATTGCCTATTGGGTGATTGGCTGCTCCTTTTTGCTGGGGCTGACGCTCGACAATATGGGGGCAGAGCTGCTGAACGTCTTTAACAAGGGCTTTGCCCTGCTGGCGATGCCGCTGTTCATCCTGACGGGCGATCTGATCAACCAGTCCGGCATTGCCCGGCGATTGTCCGATTTTGCCTATTCCTGTCTCGGCTGGCTGCGCGGCGGGCTGGCCATGGCAGCGCTGGGCGCCTGTGGTTTGTTTGCGGCCATCTCTGGCTCAAACTCGGCTACTACGGCCACTATTGGCTCGATGTTGCACCCTGAAATGGTCAAAGGCGGCTATGACGAGCGCTTTTCGGCGGCCACGGCGGCGGCGGGCGGCACAGTCGGGATTATCATCCCGCCTTCGATCATCTTTATCGTTTATGGCTTCTTGCTGAACCTGCCGATCTCAGAGCTGTTTGTGGCCGGCATTCTGCCTGGTGCGCTGATGGTGATTGGCATGCAGTTCGCCTGCTGGATCATCTGCCGCATCAACGGCTGGGGCCATCTGATCCCGCTGCAGCTGACCCGCGTGTTGAAAACCGCCTTTGGTGCCTGGCTTGGCTTTTTCGCTATCGGTCTGGTGCTTTGGGGCATTTATACCGGCAAATTCTCACCAACCGAGGCGGCCGGTGTCACCGTTGGGTTCTGTGTGATTGCCGGGCTGGTCAGCTATCCGCTGAACCGCATTCTGGGCACGGGCCGGGACAAACCGCTCAGCGAAAAATCCTATGCCGAGATGCTGGTTGTCGAAGGGTTCACCATTCCGCAGATTCCTTCGGTGGTGATCCGGTCTGCGCAGATAACCGGCATTCTGGCGCCGCTGATTGCGATTTCGGTGGTGATGCAGCAGATCCTGTCCCTGCTGGGCGCACAGCAGGCGATTGGGGATTTTGTGACCTCGATGGGCGGCTATTATGCGGTGCTCTTTACGTCGATGGTGATCGTATTCTTCTCGGGCATGGTATTAGAGAGCCTGCCTGTCACCATCATTCTTGCGCCGATTCTTGCGCCGATTGCGGCCTCCGTGGGGATTGATCCGATCCACTTTTCTGTGATTTTCCTGGTCGGGGCCTCCATCGGGTTCATCACGCCGCCTTATGGGCTTAACCTCTATGTTGCATCCGGCGTAACCGGCGTTCCCTACTTCCGTTTGCTGCGCTATACGGTGCCCTACCTTATAGCATTGATTAGTGTCTGGATACTGGTGGCCCTGGTTCCTGATCTGGCTCTGATCCTGCTGCCCAACAGATAGATGTGACGCCATGCCAACTGAGACGACCTCTTCCAAAGAGACACAAATCCCAACCAATCTGCGATTGTTGTTGATCCTGGAGGAGGTCGCCCGACGCGGCGTCGCCGTCAAACCTGCGCAACTGGTCGAGACCCTGGGCCTGCCCAAGCCAACCCTGCACAGGCTTTTGCAAACGGCTGAGGAAGAAGGCTTTTTGCAACGGGATATCGATGGGCGTTCTTTTGGGCCGGGCCCGCGGCTGCGCGCCCTTGCGGTCAATACCATTTCCTCTGAGCACCTGCGCACGGCGCGTCTTGCCATTCTAAAGGCTGTTGCCGAGGAAATCGGGGAGACCTGTAACCTTGCCACGCCGGATCGCGAAGGCATGACCTATCTGGACCGGGTCGAGACCAAATGGCCGCTGCGTATTCAATTGCCGATTGGCACGCAGGTTCCGTTCCATTGCACCGCCAGCGGCAAGATGTACCTGTCCACGCTGCGCCTTGCGACCTTGAACAGTGTTCTGTCTGCCCGTGCGCTGGAGCCGCAGACAGAAAAAACCATCACCGCGCCGGATGCCCTGCGCGAAGAGCTGCAAAAAACACGAGACCGGGGCTACGCCACCGACGATGAAGAGTTCATGACGGGGATGGCTGCGATAGCGGTCCCCATCCTTGATCCGCAAAGCCGCCTTATGGCGACACTCTCGGTCCATGCCCCGGTGCAACGTCGTTCGCTGGCCCAAATCCTGGAGTTTTTGAAGCCGTTGCAACGCGCGGCACAAAGGCTGACAGATTTAAATGAAAACCAAACGGACGTGTCCTGACAGTTTCGTTTTGGCCAGTTTGGTTTTAGTCAGTTTGCTTTTGGCCTGCTGAGATCAAAGACGTCCCCGCCTGGCGGTTTTCTAGCGGACCTGGGCCTTCTAGCGGTCTTGGGGAGGAATATCTTTGATCCGCGCAACATGGTTGGCAATGTCCTCAGCGGTGAACCTTGAATAACGCCGCTTCTTTTTTGCAGGGTGATATTCCAGGCCAAGCTGCAGCTCTGGGCGAAAGGGGGTTTGGGGTCGGAATGGCCGAGGCATAAAGCCACCACCGCATGTGGGGCAGACATTTTGCAGTCGTTTCTCTACGCAGGTCGCACAATAGGTGCACTCATACGAGCAGATCCGGGCCTCCGGTGAATTGGGCGGCAGGTCTTTATCGCAGTGCTCACAATTGGGTCTGAGTTCCAGCATTTAGTATTCCTTTTTCCCGTACTTTTTTGCCATATCCGCCCAAGGACAGGGCCCAAAAATACCAAACGTCCTTCTTCAGGCTGGTGACACTGTCGCAGAAAAACCTGACCTAAGGGTTACTTTTCTAGCGCCCTGCGCGCTGGTGGGCGCTCTGCCTGCTTTGCATCACAATCCGCGATGATAAGAATAACACAAACGGCGCTTCTCCTTTGCCAGCGACCTGCGATAAAGGCACATCAAAGGAGCCCCAGATGACCCAAGCCGTGCGCGAAAATACCGATACCCCGCAGGGATTGGCCTTTGCCATTTCCGCCTATGTTATGTGGGGGTTCCTGCCGCTCTATATGAAACTTCTGGCGCATATTCCGGCGGCAGAGGTGGTGGCGCACCGGGTGCTTTGGTCGGTTCCGGTTGCCGGTCTTTTGTTGGTGGTGCTGGGACGTACCAGAGATCTGCGCGCCGCTCTTACCAGCCCGCGCACTCTGGTGATGGCCTGCGTCACGGCGGCGCTGATTTCGGTGAACTGGGGCATCTATGTCTGGTCCATTGCAAGCGGGCATGCGCTGGACGCGGCGCTTGGCTATTACATCAATCCGCTGTTCAGCATCGCGCTGGGTGCCATTTTGCTGCGCGAGCGGCTGACGCGGACGCAGCTGGCAGCCATTGCCCTGGCGGCAGCGGCGGTGGTGGTTCTGACGCTTGAGGCCGGTCGGCTGCCCTGGGCCGCCGTGGGGCTGACGCTCAGCTGGGGGTTTTACGCCTTTTTCAAAAAGATGCTGCCGGTTGGGCCGAATCAGGGCTTTATGCTCGAAGTTCTGATCCTGACGCCGCCCGCGCTTGGCTATCTGGCCTATATGTCGGCAACGGGCAGCACTCATTTTGCCGACTTTGACATGCTGCTGCTGATGGGCTGCGGGCTGGTGACGGCGGTGCCGCTGATTGTCTATGCCAATGGCGCCAAACTGTTGCGGCTCTCAACCATCGGCATTTTGCAGTATATCGCCCCAACGATGATCTTTCTGGTCGCGGTCTTTGCCTTTGGCGAAGAGTTCGGCCGCGCCCGCATGATTGCTTTCCCGATGATTTGGGCTGCTTTGGTGATTTATTCGATCCCCTTGATCCGGCAATTGCGCCGCCCGGCAAAACCTGCGCCCTAGGGCGCAGCACCCTGTTCGCTCTGTTTGGCAAGATCGGCCTGCGAGGCGGCGAGGTGATCAAGGATCTTTTGGCCCAGCACTGCCGCCCAGAGCCGATAGGCCTGCGCACTGGGGTGATAGCCATCTACTGCTGCCAGGGCAGGGTCTTGCGGCAGCTGAAACGGCATGTGCGCAACAGGGGGGATCTCTGACGCCAGCGTTGCCAGAACACTGTCCAGCCGGGCAGACTGTCGCCCCAGAACCCAGGCCAGCGGTTGCGGCAGAGCCGGAAAATGCTGCATCTGTGGCACGCCACAGGCGAGGATCATTCTGGGCTCAAAACGGTCCATCAAAAGCTGCATCAGCTGCGATTGTTGCCTGTAAAAGCGCGTGCGCGTGGTGCCATGGGTCACATCATTGACGCCAAGGGCCAGAATTATCACGTCAAACTGCTGTTTCGGCAGGGCCTGCAGCCGCGTGATGGTATCGCGGGTCTGGTGTCCCGTGGTGGCTTCAAGGCGCCATTGAACCTCAAACTGCGCGGCCAGCTGCGCGGCCAGCTGACCGCTCAACCCCTGCGCCTGGTCGCTCACGCCAACGCCTGCGGCAGAACTGTCTCCTGCGATCAGCACCCGCAATTGGGGGCCGTGCGCCATCCCCTCGTGTCCTAGGCTCCCGTCACGCGGACCTGTGGGTTCGGGCAGGATTAGGGCACGCCGCCGCACAGTGATCGCCTGCAGCGCCAGCAGGGGCAGGAGCGGCAGCCGCAGGATTTGATCAAGGGCGAGCATGAGGTGGCGCCTGTCCCGTTTTGGAGTGTCGGAGCTGTCAGCGCAGGTCAGATCATGTGAGGGCGTGGCGGAATTCCAGAAACCGCGCATCAGTCTGAACCCGGGCATTGATCGCTTCGCGCAGCGCGCCAATGGTTTTATAGGGACGCATGACCACCTCGAAATTCTGGATAAGGCCCGCGTCATTCAGCGTCAGCAGGTCGACGCCGACCGTGTCCAGATCACCAATTTTGCACTGAAACTCCAGCGCCCAGTCCTTGCCTTCGCCCATGATGCGACGATAGCGGAACTCGGAAAAGACCTGTCCCACATGACCCAGCACCGCAGCCACTGGCGCACGTCCGGTCCAGGTTTTCCAATAGGTGGGCGGCAGAAAGGTCACGTCTTCTGCCAGTAGCTCGGCAATGTCAGCTTCGTTTCCCTTGGCGACAACGTCCTGAATGCGAGTGATTGTTGGATGCATGGTCTCTCTCCCTGGTTTGTAGTGCCAGATCCTGCGTTTCACAGCCAATCGGGGCAAGCACGACGTCACGGGAACTTGCCCTAAGCAGGCAGGCGCAGTAGGCAGGCCCCCATGGCAGTTTCAAGCGAATATACCCCGCCGCAGGACCCGTTGGAGATCCTGCATCATGACGCCCAGATTTTGGTGGCGAACAAGCCCGCCGGTCTGCTCAGCGTGCCTGGCCGTGGCGAGCATCTGGCGGATTGCCTGTTGTTGCGCGTGCAGGCCGCCTTTCCCGAAGCCCTGCTGGTGCACCGGCTGGATCGTGATACCTCGGGCATACTGATCTTTGCGGTGACGCCGCATGCGCAGCGACATCTGTCGGCGCAGTTTGAAAAGCGTAGTGCCAAAAAGGTCTATGTTGCACGTCTTGAGGGGCATCTGGAGCCCCGGGCCGGTGAGGTTGATCTGCCGCTGATCGTAGACTGGCCAAACCGCCCTAGGCAGATGGTCTGTCATGAGACCGGAAAGCCCTCTGTGACCGACTACCGGGTGGTGAAATACGGGGAGGGCGAAACCCGCGTGCGGCTGACACCAAAGACCGGCCGCACCCATCAGCTGCGGGTGCATATGCTGGCACTGGGTCATCCGATCCTGGGAGATCCACTGTATGCCAGCGGCGAGGCGCGCGAGTTTGATCGTATGATGCTGCATTCTGAAGAGCTGCGGATCAAGCATCCTGACAGTGGCGAATCAATGAAGTTCCGCGCCAAAGCGACGTTCTGACCGCCTGCGGCGCTATCCAGCTGCGACCTTAACCGCCGGAGCCCCCAGATCTACTAGAGGCATCAGGCCTGAAGGTCAGGTGTGCAGAGTCATTGGCGATGAGGGCTGGCGTGTTCAGGCTGGGTTCAGGGCGTGATCTGCAGCCAGTCGGCTGGCAGGATGTCGGGGTTTTGCAATTTGGGATCACCAAACCAACTGGCCGGGCCTGCGACGCGCTTTTGCGCATTGGTATTGAGCCATGCGGCCCACCAGGAAAACGAGCTGTTGCCGATGATATTATGCGCGCACAGGCTCATCAGGCGCATGTCCTCAAAATCTGTTTCCGGCCCGTTGAAATCCACCACCACCTTGTTGCAGGGCAGCGGCAGGTTGGCTTTGGCCCAGTCGGGATCATCGGAAAAAACATAGACGGTGGGGGAGG
This sequence comes from Phaeobacter sp. SH40, assembly GCA_965641885.1. Taxonomy (GTDB): domain Bacteria; phylum Pseudomonadota; class Alphaproteobacteria; order Rhodobacterales; family Rhodobacteraceae; genus Pseudophaeobacter. The sequence goes on from OZ282574.1 coordinate 4,580,334, forward strand.
CTGTCAAAGCGTCGGCCACATCCTCTAGCACACGGGCCAGAGCGGCCTCGTAATAGGCCTGATCGCAGAGCACATGGGCCGCGAGCGCCACATAATCGCCGCGCCGCACATGCAGCGAGATGGCATTGCCCTCGCCAATACGCGCGGCCATCTCGGCGTTCTGGCTGTTGCTGAAGTCGGGAAAGGTGAAATCGGTGCGGATCAGCGCCTCGATTTGGTCAAAGTATTTCTCGCTTTGCCAATAGCCGTGCAGGTAGCTGTTATCGCCCCAGCTGCTAAAGTCAGGATTGTAGCCAAGACCCCGCTCGCGGCGGAATCTGGGTGTCAGCCCCATGCTGCCCCCCAGGCTGCCCCGCAGGCCGCGCCACAGCGCATAGCGTAGCGGCGCCTGCTGTTTTAGCGGTGGCAGGGAGTTTGGCGGGCTGAGATCCAGCTCAAAAACCCGGGTCAGCACGCCTTCGCCCCGCAGCTCTGCACCGCGACTGTCCAGCGCAACAGAGGTTTGTAAGCGATGCGCCAATGCGCGGGCGGCAGCATATTGAAACATCTGGTTGCCGAGGCGGCCGTGCAGGCGGGCAGTGATCATGATAGGGTCCTCAACCAAGGTCCTCAACAGAGGCGTGTCGCCCTGAATAGAGCGCTTTGATGGGTTTGACCAGTTGTGAGGCAGGTGTCTGTAGGCTTGACGGCGGGGCCGGGACTGGCGTATGCGAGGCCCAGGTTTGGGTCTCCTGCCTGCCGCAGCTCTTGTGAGAGCAATGGTGAAACCCTGATAAGATCAAACATCTATCGCTCAGTTTATTTTGGCGCGCTGGATGGCAATGCGGACCCCATCATGACTTGCGTGCCATTTTAGTGGGACGAAAAACAGATGACTGATTTATCTAATGTGCCTTCAACGGATGCGTTGAAGCAGCAGGCAAAGCGTCTGCGACAACACTTACACAACAGCGGTGTTGCGGTTGGCCATTCAGCGGCTCTGGAGCTGGTGGCGCAGCAATATGGCGCGCGGGACTGGAATACCCTGCAGGCGCTGGCGGGAAACAGGTTGCAGCTGCGGGTGGGCGACCATGTCCGCGGCCGCTATCTGGGGCAGGCCTTTACGGGTGAGGTGCGTGGACTTTCCGTGCTGGGAGACGGCGAGAGCCGCCAGATCACGCTGCATTTTGACGTGCCGGTGGATGTGGTGCGCTTTGAAAGTTTTTCGTCCCTGCGGCAGCGGGTTCAGGGAGTGATCAGCTGGGACGGCTGTTCCGCGCGCAAAACCTCTGATGGGGTGCCGCAGCTGATTGTTGAGGGGCTGGTGCAGACCTAACGCAGACACATCAGCCTGCAGGCGCTGCCGCAGTTGCAGGGCGCGGGAGAGCTACCTTTGCGAAGATGGCAGCGCATTGATCGCCTTTTTAGGGACAAAAAGGGCCGCCCTAGGGCGACCCTTTGTTTGCTCATCTCACACGAGTCTGTGGATTATTCTGCAGCCCAGCCGCCAACGGCTTTGACTTCGAGGAAATCCTCGATGCCCCAGCTGCCGCCTTCGCGGCCATTGCCGGACTGCTTCATGCCGCCAAAAGGAGAGCCGGCACTGCGGGATTTGCCGTTCATTTCAACCATGCCAGAGCGCAGCACGCGTGCCATGCGGTTGGCGCGGGCGCCGTCCTGGGTCTGAACGTAGTTGGTCAGACCGTAGGGGGTGTCATTGGCGATCTCGATGGCTTCTTCTTCGGTCTCGAAGGGAATGATCGACAGCACCGGGCCAAAAATCTCTTCGCGTGCAACAACCATCTGGTTGTTCACATCGGCAAAGACAGTCGGCTTGACGTAAAACCCTTTGTTCAACCCATCGGGGCGACCGGTGCCGCCTGCAACCAGTTTGGCGCCCTCGTCGATGCCTTTTTGGATCAGATCCTGGATCTTGTTCCACTGCAGCTCATTGACCACAGGGCCAATATGGCGCCCCTCAGCGGATGCGGGACCAACCGTGACCTTGGAGGCAACTTCGGCTGCGGTGGCAACGGCCTGATCGTAGATGCCTTTTTGCACCAACATACGGCTGGGTGCGTTGCAGCTCTGGCCGGTGTTGTTCATCATGCTGAGCACGCCGCGTTTCACGGCTTTTTCGTCGGCATCGTCAAAGATCACGTTGGCACCTTTGCCGCCCAGCTCCAGATGCACCTTCTTCAGGGTTTCAGCTGCAGATTTTGAGATCGCGATGCCGGCGCGGGTTGAGCCGGTAAAGGAGACCATATCCACATCCGGGTGCGCCGTCAGCTGCGAGCCAACGCCAGTGCCGTCGCCATTGACCAGGTTGAAGACGCCTTTGGGGAAACCGGCCTCATCCATCATTTCGGCAAAGAGCATCGCGTTCAGCGGGCTTTGTTCCGAGGGCTTCAGCACCATGGTGCAGCCAGCCACCGCAGCGGCGCCAACTTTCAGCGTCACCTGGTTCATCGGCCAGTTCCAGGGGGTGATCAGGGCCGCAACGCCCACCGCCTCATGGATGATGCGGTCGTTGGGGGCATGATCGCCGAGAGGCGCGTCAAACTGATAGGCCTTGGCGGCGCGAATAAAGTTTTGCAGATGGTAGCTGCCGGCGCCAACTTGCTGGCTGCGGGCCATATCGATAGGGGCCCCCATCTCGACCGACATCGCCTGTGCCATCTCTTCGCCGCGCTTGGCGTAGATTTCCAGCAGTTTCTCAACCAGGGCAATCCGATCTTGCACCGGAGTCGCCATCCAGCCCGGCAGGGCGGCTTTGGCGGCGGCAACGGCAGCGTCTGTATCGGCCTGATCACCAAGCGAAATGACAGCGCAGGCCTCTTCTGTCGAGGGATCAATAACCTCGAAATCATGTGCCTGCGCGGGGGCCACCCACGCACCGTTGATGTAAAAGTCACGTTTCTCAATCATGTCCGGGTCTCCCAGTTCTGAAGGCAGGATCCGGCGCGCACACCGGATGTCAGGCGACAGTCTGTCACCCCGCTTCCCGGGGGGCAAGTGATCTTGCGCCATGATTTGATCAAATTATTCGGACGAGGGTAGGGCCAGGCAGCGTCCCGCGACCTACTGTCCAATCAGGTAGCGGGATTGTCTTTTAGGCTGGCCATTCCTAAGTGGGACTGTAACGTTGCGGCATAGCAATGAGGCCCCGATTTTGGGCGCGCATTTTGACAGAAAAGGAGACCGTCATGGGTTTGCGTATTAATGATGTTGTTCCAAATTTCACCGCCGAGACTGATCAGGGAGAGATCAGCTTTCACGACTGGATTGGCGACAGCTGGGCGATTTTGTTCTCCCACCCAAAAGATTTCACGCCGGTCTGCACCACCGAGTTTTCGGCCGTGGCACAGCTGAGCGATGAATGGGCCAAACGCGGCACCAAGGTGATTGGCGTCTCCGTTGACGGTGTTGAGGACCACAAAAAGTGGAAGGGCGATATCGAGACCTATGGCAAGGCCGCCGCTGGCTTCCCGATCATCGCTGATGAAGGCCTCGCGGTCTCCAAAGCTTTTGATATGCTGCCCGCCGAGGCCTATATGCCCGATGGCCGCACCCCGGCCCACAGCGCCACCGTGCGGTCTGTGTTTATCATCGGGCCTGACAAGCAGTTGAAGCTGTCGATGACTTACCCGATGTCGGTTGGCCGTAACTTTGCCGAGATCCTGCGGGCGCTGGACGGGTTGCAGATGTCCACCAGCAATGGCGTGGCCACCCCTGCCAACTGGGTGCCGGGTGAGGATGTGATCATCCCGCCAACCGTTTCCAACGAGGACGCCAAGGCCAAGTTTGGTGAGTTTGAAACCATCTTCCCTTACCTGCGCAAAACCAAAGCGCCTTCATAATCGGGTTCTACCGACATGAAGGGTTTAAAGGGGCCTTCTGGCCCCTTTTTGCTGCAGATTTCCTGCATTCAGGAAAAGAGGGCTCTAGGGTTTTTGGGGGCGCGACGAGATCTGCGACCGGTAGAGGGCCCGCTTGAATTCGCGCGAAATCTTGCTGCCGCTCTTGCGGTTTTGAATGGTGGAGCCGCCAAGCGCCTCTGTCTGCTCTGAGACGCCATTGGGCAGGATAGTCTGGATTTTTTGATCATGGACCCAGTGCATCTGCAAAAAGGTATCCACGGGCCGGTCCAGGATCGTTGTCGCATCCAATAGCCGTTTGGCTGCCGTACGCCCGACCACCTGCGCCACGGTCTGCAGGCCGATCACCTTTGGCAAAAACAGTTTGCTGTCCCCGTGCTGGGCGATCTGCACAGCGGCGACTTCGCGGCGTTTCGCGGGCAGGCGGATAAAGCTCTCAGCATCCGCATGGGTCTCGATCAGCGCCAGCGCCTCAGCCCACTGGGGCGGATCCAGCGCCAAGTCGTCTTCGACAATCAGCGCATAGGCCCAGTCGGCGTCCACAATGCGCTGCCAGCAGCGCCTGTGCGACAAAAAACAGCCAACTTCTCCCGGTGAAAGGCGAAAGGGATAGGAGGGGGCGTGCAGATCACCGGGCCGCAGAGACATGGCATTGCGGGCGACCACATCCCGGCCATTCACCGCCTCGACCACCTGGGCCTCGGGCAGGGAAAACAGCAGGTGTTCCACATTGGCGGCGCGGTTGGTGCTGCCCGGCATATGAATGATCAGCGAGTGCATGCGCTCACGACTAGCCGGGAACGCGCGCTGGGGGAAGCCCGCAGTTACGCGGCATCTGACTGAATGGTGAGACGAAAAAGGCCCCGGCGTATGCGCCAGGGCCTCTCTTTGCTTTTGGAAGACAGGTTTAGTCTTCTTTTGCTTCGGGAGCCATTTCTTCGCCGGTTTCCTGATCGATCATTTTCATCGACAGACGAACCTTGCCGCGATCGTCAAAGCCCAAGAGCTTCACTTTCACTTCCTGGCCTTCCTTCAGAACATCCGAAGGGTGGTTCAGGCGGCGGTTTTCGATCTGGGACACGTGCACCAGGCCGTCGCGCTTGCCAAAGAAGTTCACGAATGCACCAAAGTCGACGATTTTCACAACTTTACCGGTGTAGACTTTGCCTTCTTCGGGCTCGGCCACGATGGAATAGATCATGTCGTAGGCTTTTTTGATCGAATCACCGTTTGGCGAGGCAATCTTGATGATGCCTTCGTCGTTGATGTCGACCTTGGCGCCGGAGACTTCGACGATCTCGCGGATGACCTTACCGCCGGACCCGATAACTTCACGGATCTTGTCGGTTGGGATCTGCATGGTCTCGATGCGTGGGGCGTGGATCGAGAAGTCAGCAGCGCCGGACAGGGCTTTGTTCATCTCACCCAGGATGTGGATACGGCCGGCTTTGGCCTGCTCCAGGGCTTTTTCCATGATCTCGGGCGTGATGCCTGCGATCTTGATGTCCATCTGCAAGGAGGTGATCCCTGCTTCGGTACCGGCCACTTTAAAGTCCATGTCGCCCAGGTGATCTTCGTCACCCAGAATGTCGGACAGGATCGCATAAGAGCCGTCGTCTTCGAGGATCAGACCCATGGCCACACCGGCAACCGGTGCTTTCAGCGGAACACCCGCATCCATCATCGAGAGCGAACCACCACAAACAGACGCCATCGAGGATGAGCCGTTTGATTCGGTGATCTCAGAAACCACGCGGATGGTGTAAGGGAAGTCGGTTGCCGCAGGCAGAACCGCCTGAAGCGCGCGCCATGCCAGCTTACCGTGACCGATTTCGCGACGGCCAGGGCCGCTCACACGACCAACTTCACCAACCGAATAGGGAGGGAAGTTATAGTGCAGCAGGAAGTTGGATTTGAAGTTGCCGTGCAGCGCGTCGATGAACTGCTCGTCGTCTCCGGTGCCCAGCGTGGTCACAACCAGACCCTGTGTTTCACCGCGGGTGAACAGGGCAGAGCCGTGGGTCCGGGGCAGCAGGCCGGTTTCGGAAACGATGTCACGGATCTCATCGGTGGCACGGCCATCGATACGCTTGCCGGTTTTGACAACGTCGCCACGCAGAATGCCAGCTTCGAGCTTTTTCAGCGCGGAACCCAGGTTCATGTCTTCCAGCTGTTCGTCGCTCAGAGCATCTTTGATGGTGGTGCGGGCGGCGGCAACAGCACTGGTGCGCTCTTGCTTGTCGCTGATCGCAAAGGCTGCGCGCATTTCGGTCTCGCCTGCGGCCTTAACAGCAGCATAGAGATCGGAATAGTCGGGCGCTTCAAAGTCGAACGGCTCTTTGGCGGCGTCTTCTGCCATGGAAACGATCAGATCGATAACCGGCTGGAAGGCGTCGTGGGCGAATTTAACCGCACCCAGCATTTCAGCTTCCGACAGCTCATAGGCCTCGGATTCAACCATCATCACGGCGTCTTTGGTGCCAGCAACAACCAGATCAAGGCGCTGTTCGGGGTTCAGGCGCAGGTCCTGCATATCGTCAACTGTTGGGTTCAGAACGTATTCGCCACCCTCATAGCCAACACGGGCACAGGCGATTGGGCCCATGAACGGCGCGCCAGACAGGGTCAGCGCAGCAGAGGCGGCGATCATTGCAACCATGTCCGGGTCATTGACCAGATCGTGGCTCAGCACGGTGCACATCACCAGAACTTCGTTTTTGAAGCCAGGCACAAACAGCGGGCGGATCGGACGGTCGATCAGGCGCGCAGTCAGTGTTTCTTTTTCGGTGGGGCGCGCTTCGCGCTTGAAGAAACCGCCGGGTACTTTACCCGCAGCGTAGTATTTTTCCTGGTAGTGTACGGTCAGGGGAAAGAAGTCCTGGCCGGGCTTTTGCTTGCGGGCAAAAGTCACGTTGGCCATGACAGAAGTTTCACCCAGGGTGGCGATGACCGAGCCATCAGCCTGACGGGCAACTTTGCCCGTTTCCAGTGTCAGCGTTTCTTCGCCCCACTGCATCGATTTTTTCGTAACGTTGAACATGTCAGCATCCTATATGGGAGCACTCCCAGGCGGATCCCGGGTCTCCCGTTGCATGTAGCGGCCGCATTGCCGCCGGCTTCTTCCATCTTTATTTCGCGTGTCGAAGCCAGGCACGTGTCTCAGATAGGCCGCCCATACAGGAGATTGGCCCGAAATGAAAGCAAAAGAGCCGGGGGCGGTCTCTTGTGGTCACAACCACTGGCGATATAGTGTTGGACCGTGAGGACGACCTCCCCTGCAGGATGCGGGCCAGCACGCGGGACGGCCCGGTTTAGGGCCAGACGCCACGGCCAGAATTCAGAGGCAGCCCATGCGCAGCACAGCAGATCGGATCCGCCACGCGGTCAGTTTTGAACTCATCGGGTTGTTGGCCGTAACACCGCTGGGGTCCTGGGCCTTTGACCTTGAGATGCATGCAATTGGTGTGGTGGCTCTGGTGGGGGCTACGCTTGCGACCCTGTGGAACTATGTGTTCAACCTCGGCTTTGATCGCGCCATGATGCGCTGGCTGGGTCACACGCGGAAATGGCCCGTCTTGCGCATCTTGCACGCGCTGCTGTTCGAGCTCGGATTGCTGGCCGTGTTGCTGCCGTTTATCGCATGGTTCCTGCAAATCGGGCTGTGGACCGCTTTGATGATGGATCTTGGCTTTGCTGGATTTTATCTCGTTTATGCCTTTGTCTACAACTGGGCCTATGACGTGATCTTCCCCATACCAGAGCAGAGCTGCGCCGACTAATGCGGCTGGCTGGCCGTGCTGAAGGTGCTGGCGATCTGTTCCAGGGCGCGCTGATCGGCCTTGTAAAACACCCAGTTCTTGATCTTTTTTGAGCTGACAAGCCCGGCCTGTTCCAGGGTCTTCATATGGCTGGTGACAGTAGGCTGGCTGAGCCCCACCTTGTCGGTGATAAATCCGACGCAGACGCCATCCTCCACCAGGTCGCCATCGCGTTGCGGCGGAAAATGGCGCTCGGGGTCGAGCAGCCAATCCATGATCTGCACCCGATGCGGGTTGGCCAGGGCACGCAGGGCCGGCAGGGTACTGAGGAGGGGGCTTTTCATATAGTATAATTTCAATATAGATTGTTTTCGATATGGAATCACATCCGGGAGAGACTGCCATGAATGAGATTGAGTTGCTACAGGAAGCCGATCGACGGGCGCGTGATTATGTGGCGGGCGCGGATGCGCGCCGGGTCTTTCCGGCTGATGCGGAAATCACCGCGCTCTCTGGTTTTGACGAACCCCTGCCCACGCAGGGCCATGCCGCAGCCGAGACAATCGCCCTGATGGATGATCTCGGCTCTCCTGCCACGGTGGCCTCAAATGGGCCAAACTATTTTGGCTTTGTCATTGGTGCCAGCCTGCCGGTCGCAGCCGCAGCCGAGCGTCTGGCACTGGCCTGGGATCAATGTGCCTCGACCGAGGACGGCAGCCCAGCAGCCTATGCCATTGAACGGCAGGCCAGCAAATGGCTGCTCGACATCCTCGATTTGCCAGAGCAGAGCGCGGTGGCCTTTGGCACCTCTGCCACCGCATGTGGATTGAGCTGTCTGGCGGCCGCGCGGGCTGAGCTTTTGGCGCGACAGGGCTGGGATGTGGTCAATGATGGCCTAGCCGGCGCCCCCGAGGTGCGGGTGATTGTCGCCGCCAGCACCCATGTCACGATCCGCAAGGCGCTGCAGGTTCTGGGCTTTGGCTGGAGCCGGGTGATCAAGGCACCGGTGGATGACAAGGGGCGCATTCTACCGGATGAGCTGCCCGAGATGGATGCAAATACGCTGTTGGTGCTGCAGGCGGGTGAGGTGAACACTGGAGAGTTCGACCAGTTTTCCGAGATCATTCCCCGCGCCAAGGCGGCGGGCGCCTGGGTGCATGTGGATGGCGCCTTTGGTCTCTGGGCGCGGGCTGCCCCTGTGTTGCGGCACCTCACGACGGGCATTGAGGGTGCGGACAGTTGGACCACCGACGGGCATAAATGGCTCAACACGCCCTATGATGGCGCCATGGCGATCTGTCGCGACCCTGAGGCGCTGGCGCGGGTGATGAACAGTGATGCGGCCTATTCCAGTGCCTCGGCAGAGGCGCAAAAGAACCTGACGCTGGAGTTCTCCCGCCGCGCCCGTGGCATCCCGATCTGGGCCGCCTTGCGCAGCCTTGGCCGCGAGGGTGTCGCTGATCTGGTGACGCGTCACCATCATCAGGCACAGCGCGTGGCCGTTGAGCTGCAGGCGGCGGGGTTTGAGGTCTTGAACCGGGTGGTGCTCAATCAAGTGCTGGTACGCGGGACGGATGACGCTGCCACGCAAGCGATCCTGAGGCAGGCGCAACATAGCGGCACCTCATGGTTTGGCGGTACGGTCTGGCAGGGACGCCCGGCCTTTCGCATCAGCCTGTCGTCCTTTCGCACCGAGGACAGACATGTGGATGAGCTGATCGCTTTGCTGTGCCGGATTGGTCCCAGTGGCGCGGGCGCATAGGGCAGGGCGCGCGTCGCAAGCTGGCGCAGGCCTTAACCGGGTGTCGAGCTTCGCGCCAGTTTTGCGGTCCGCGCCAGTGTAGCGGCCTCGGCACGGTCCAGGCTGGCCAGTGTCTGTTCCAGACTGTCGCCTCTGGCCTTTGTTTTGCGCCAGACGGCGCGGCAGGAGGCCGGGGACCAGGGTAGTTTTGCCGTCCGCATCCAGAGGCGCAGCGCCTTTGGCAATTGGTCATAGGCCGCCATAGGGTCCTGGCTGCGCTTACGTCGCTTTAAGCCGGTCGTCCCCAGATTGCTGTGGCGTTTGTGTTGGGGTCGGTTGCGTGGCATCTGTATTCATTATGTTATATCGTATCATTTTGTAGCTAGCGCTACGCCTCGCCGGATGCAAGAGCCAGCATCTGAATGAAGGGACGGGCGCAACAAAAAACGCCCGCTCAAATAGAGCGGGCGTCTCTGATCACAATGGATCGGTATTCTTAGCGACGGATGCCAAGGCGTTTGATCAGGTCCTGGTAACGGGCCACATCTTTTGACTTGGTGTAGTCCAGCAGCTTACGACGCAGAGCAACCATTTTCAAAAGACCACGACGACCGTGGTTGTCTTTTTTGTGGGTTTTGAAGTGCTCGGTCAGGGTGTTGATACGCGATGTCAGCACTGCAACCTGTACTTCGGGCGAACCGGTGTCGCCTTCTTTGGTTGCGAATTCTTTCATCAGGCGTGTTTTTTCTTCGGCTGTAATCGACATCGGGGTCTCCTTTAAAAGGTTAGAGTGATGGCACAGGCCGGGATGTCGTCCAGCGCAGGCCCATGGAGTAAGACTGGCCCGAATCTACAAAAGATGCGGTCCAGATGCGGGCATATAGGCGGTATCGCGCGAAAAGGCAAAGGAGATCTTCGTATCTGGAAGGCTGCGGCGTTCACGGAGCAGAGGGGTCAAAGCCCAGGCTGCCGTAGTCACGGGGATATTGTCAGTCAGGGATTTGGCCACCGGGATCTGGCCACCGGGACTTGGTCAGTCGGATATATTGCTGCCATTGCCCAAAAGAGCCGCAGACTGGGTATCGACAAGGGCAATGTCCGAAACGCTCAACCCTTCGGCGCCAGTGAGGCGCAGAACCTCGGCGCCATTGACCCGGATGACCTGCTGGTCCGCATTTTCCGGATCAGTTTCAACCGAGATTTCGGGCTCTGCCTCGCCGTCCGGGTTCCAGAAAACCACCAGCTGGTCCTCGGCGCTGTCAAAATCCATCAGCTGAATGGCTTCGCCGCTGCCGCTCAGATCTTCGGCCCAGATCTGGTCAGCCCCGTCGCCACCGGTCACGATATCGCCAGCCCCGGCCACCAGAGTGTCATCGCCGTCGCCGCCATTCAGGTAGTCGGCATCGGTGCCATCATCGGCGCCCCAGACAAGATCATCGCCAGTGCCCCCAAACAGGCTGTCCTGGCCTTCGCCGCCCTGCAGGCTGTCGTTACCGTCATTGCCGTGCAGCGCGTCATCTCCGGTGCCACCATCCAGGGAATCATCATCCTGACCGCCATGCGCCAGATCCGCCCCGGCGCCGCCCAGAAGGGTATCTGCGCCAAAATGGCCAAAGAGCCTGTCGTCGCCCTCACCACCATCGAGCGCATCGTCACCATATTCACCGTGCAGCAGATCGTCGCCTGAGCCGCCCGCTACGCTGTCATCACCATCCGCGCCATGCAGCGTGTCATCGCCCGCACCACCCGCAAGAGCGTCGTCACCGTCATAGCCGTTCATCTGGTCATGGCCGCCCAGCCCGTCGATTTGATCGCCACCCTGAGAGCCGCTGATGATATCGGCCTCGTCAGAGCCCGTCAGATGCTCCCCGGTCAGGACCGGCTGGCCACCCAAACCTGACGTGTCGGTGTCGCCAGTGCTGACTTCGTCGATGCCTTGACCGACGCCGGGACCAATGAAGTCACAGATGTCCAGATGCTGCTCGACGCCACTGTCCGCACTGCCCTCGCCTGTACCGTCCAGAAACTCGTCCGCAGGGATCACGGGAATGTCTGTGTCGTCGTTGGGCTGCGTGTCGTCTGCCTCATCCGCAGAGCTGTCATCACTGAAATCAAGCAGTGCTGCGCCACCAACGCCCAAGAGGCCCAAAAGGCCCGCCAACCACAACATAGTATTACTCCAAAACATACGCGGATCAGGGAGCAGAGGGTGCGCTGATCCGTGATCAGTGTGCCATATTTGCGTTAATTGTTTCCAAACAAATCGGGAACATCGACTGGCGGCAGTTTGCCGTGCCAGTTCAGAGGGTTAGGCGGTGCAGCCTCTGTGGTGTGCCGTTATGCCAGCGTTAACTCCAAATATCCGGGCTCTGGCTATAGGCGATATAGAGCGGATGTTTGGGGTGGCCATGCTTGCTGAGACCAAGGTGATGCAGCGGCTTTTCGCGGGCGCGCAGCAGGGTTTCGATTTTGCGCCCCTGATCGCGATGCGCCCCGTGGGTGCCCCAGGCGCAGATCACCATATCAGCCCAGTCCAGCCCGGCAAGAATTGCGCGCAGGTTGTCTGGACCTTCGGGATCGGGGGCGGCGCGCATCACCTTTGGGTCCGTGGAGCGGATGGCAAAAATATTGGTGGCTCGAAAGCCGCCAAAACCCAGAGCGCGGGCCCGGCGCTCGCAGCGCTCGATGGTGGGGTCGTTCTGCACCTCGGTCGCTTTGGAGGGATTCAGCATCACAAACATCACCCGGGGGGAGGCAGGATCCCAAACCCGGGTGAGGCTGTAGCGATAGGTCTCGCAGTCGGAATAGACAGCGGTGGAGGGCGCATCTCCCTTTGTGTGACTGCGGGTGATCATGCGCCTGCTCCTTGCTCTGACTTTACTGCACAAAGACCCGGCTGGGGTGCAGCTCACCGGCCTTGTAGATGCCGACGGCAACGGCCTTGCCGTCATAGGAGGCCCAGGCCTCATCGCCGTATTCCACGGTCGCGGCCAGCACCATGCCAGGGTTGCCATTGCGCAGGCGCACAGCCCCTTCGGCGGTGCATTTCAGCTCGGGCAGATCCGCCAGCCCCTCTTCCAGGGGCCGCAAATGGGTGTCGAGCTCTGGGGTGCGCTCCATCCGCAGGACCTCGTCCAGCGTCAGGCCATCAGCGGCATCAAAGGGGCCGGACCAAACACGGCGCAGCTTTTTGACATGGGCAAAACAGCCAAGGGCAGCGCCGAGGTCGCGGGCGATTGAGCGGACATAACCACCTTTGCCGCAGGTCATTTCAAGCACCACGTGATCTGCGTCAGGACGGTCGACCAAAAGCAGCTCTTCGACCCAGAGCGGGCGGGCTGCGATCTCAAAATCCTCGTTGCCGTCGCGTGCCAGTTTATAGGCGCGCTCTCCGTCGATTTTTACGGCTGAGAACTTTGGCGGCACCTGCTGGATGTCGCCAATAAAGGGCAGCAGCGCCTCTTTGATTTCGGCATCCGAGGGACGCTGATCGCTTTGCGCAATGACTTCACCCTCGGCGTCGTCGGTATTGGTGGCCTGACCCAGCCGCACCGTAAAGGTATAGGCCTTCAGCGCGTCCGTAATATAGGGAACCGTCTTGGTGGCCTCGCCCAGAGCAATGGCAAGCACGCCGGTGGCTTCGGGGTCGAGGGTGCCCGCGTGGCCGGCCTTTTGCGCCTCAAGCGCCCAGCGGACCTTGTTGACGACAGCGGTCGAGGTCAGCCCGGCGGGTTTATCCACCACCAGCCAGCCAGAAATATCACGCCCTTTGCGTTTGCGTCCCATGTCGTTCCCCAAATTGAAGTGAGGCGCGCGGCCTAGCCCACAGGGCCTGCCCTGTCAATTGCCAGCGGTATGTGACCCCGGTACGCCGCGCAGCCTCAGTTAGGTTCGGGCAGGTTCAGTCAGGGCTTGTCTGCGGTCACACCAACCACGGGGCCCATCATGAATCCGGCATCAGAGCGGTTGATCTGTGGCGCATGCAGCCGCGAGATATTGCCGTCGAAATACAGCGCATTGGGCAGTTTCAGATGATCCCGAAACAGGCTGCCAAACTGATGAAAGGTCACCGCATTGCGCGAGATGGCAAAGACCACACGTCTGCCATCGGAGGAGGTGCCGACGCCGTTGCGGATATAATAAGAGGTGGAATCGGGCAAAAAGCGTGGATGCAGCGCGCCGTCAATGACCAGCATGGGCCCGGATTGGGTGGCCGAGGTGCAGCTGGTGCCGCTGTCCCGAAAGGCGAGCGTTTCAAACACATCGGCGCGGCCAGCGCGCAGGCAAAAGACCCCATTGGGCAGCAGGCCAAAATTGCCCGGCCCGGCATTGGGGATCAGCCGCATCTCTTGTTTGCCATCCTCAACATACAGGCCAACAGGAGCGCGATTGGCGTGATACATGCCGGCATTGGTGGCAAAGATCAGCTCTTTACCAGCAGCGGCGAGGGATTTTTCAATGTTTGAGAAGTGGCCGAAAATCTGTTTTTTGTCGTCGCGCAGAAACAGCTGCAGCTGCTCCTGTGCGGCGTCTACTTCGCATAGGGTGTAGCGACTGCCTTCATAGGCGATATCGCTACACTCCACCGCCCCAACCGCTGGTGCCGCCCAAAGGGCGCCCAGCAGGATCAGGGCCTTACGAATCAATCCTCGAGATCGCGGCGCACCGCGTCCTGTTCCAGCATTTTGCGGGTGGCATCCATCTGGTCATAGGTCAGATCCAGTTGGAAGCGCAGGTCAGGGGTATATTTCATTCCCAGCTTCTTGCCCGCGAGGGTCCGCAGCTCCCACTTGTTGCGGGCCAGCAGCTTGAGCAGGTCTTCCTTCCCTTTGCCACCCAGCGGCAGCACAAAAGCGGTTGCGATACGCAGATCGGGCGTGACCCGGACTTCGCCGACAGTGATCGACATACGGTTCAGCTCAGGGTCGTGCAGCTCGCCGCGCGACAGCACTTCGGACAGGGTCCGGCGGATCAGCTCGCCGACGCGCAGCTGCCGTTGGGAGGGGGCGCGCCCCTCTGGAGATTTGTTCTTTGCCATATCTTCGATCTATGCCGAAACCAGCCCTTTGCCAAGTCATCGCCAAGCGGGTAGGAGAAAACCAGCAGAGATTTTGTCGATCCTTTCAATTAACGACTCATGCAAAGACGGGGACCACAGCAATGACCGAGACACCGGGTATCGTGATTACAGGCGCATCAGGCCGTATGGGGCAGATGCTGATCAAGACGGTTCTGGACAGCGATAAGGCGCGGCTTGTTGGAGCGGTGGAACGCGCGGGGCATGCCTGGATTGGCCAGGATCTGGGGCGCGCCATGGGCGGCAGTGATATCGGCGTTGTGGTCACCGATGATCCGCTTGAGGCGTTTTCACAGGCGCAGGCGGTGATTGATTTCACCTCGCCCGAGGCGACGCTGGCGTTTTCGAAACTGGCGGCGCAGGCGCGGGCAGTACATGTGATTGGCACCACTGGTATGTCAGAGGCGCAGATCGCCCAGCTGGAGCCCGCAGCGCGCCACGCGGTGATTGTGCGGGCCGGCAATATGAGCCTCGGCGTCAATCTGCTGGTGCAGCTGACCAAAAAGGTTGCCGCGGCGCTGGATGATGATTTTGACATCGAAGTGATCGAGGCGCATCACCATCACAAGGTGGACGCGCCCTCGGGCACCGCCCTGATGCTGGGTGAAGCCGCCGCCGAAGGGCGCGGAGTGGTGCTGTCAGAGGTTTCTGATTCGGGTCGCGATGGCATCACGGGGGCCCGCAGGCGCGGCGATATCGGCTTTAGCGCCATCCGCGGCGGTGATATTGTGGGTGAACATGACGTGCTGTTTGCTGCCGCTGGTGAGCGCATCGTGTTACGTCACATGGCCACCGACCGCGCCATTTTTTCCCGTGGTGCGCTCAAGGCTGCCTTGTGGGGTCAGGACAAGGCTCCGGGTGAATATGACATGCTGGATGTGCTTGGGCTGTAATCTGCCGCAAAGCTGCGGATAAAGGCCTCGCGCTGGCCGGGATGCAGCGTATAGCGGCGGATTTCCAGAATCACGTTTTGGTCCTCGTCTTGGCCCTCTTGTCAAAGGCGCTGCTATTTTCGGTCTGACCGGCAGTCGGTTTGGCTATAGCGCAGCAGGGCGTTTGCCGTTTCGCGGGCTCTGTCTTCTGATTCGACTGCAAATTGGACCTGTGTGGGGAACTCTAAGCCACCAAGCACCAGCCTTTCGCGCGCTGCTGTCTTCCCGTTGTAAATCAGATTGAAGGCATAGCCGGCAATTGTCGTGTCGGTCTCAACCGCATCTACAAAGTCAAACAGGGCAGGCGCATCCGCATGAGGCTAAATTTCTGCCGGGGGCTGTCCCGGTTCTGTGTCCGGGATAAGAGCCCTGATTTGAAAGGTGAGTTTCCCATTTGGCTGCTCCAGAATCCTGCGCAGATTGGCCTTTGACACTGACCCTTCCTGCTCCTGTGGAAGAGGGCTGTTGTGTGTGACTGTACCATCATTTCCGTACATGGTCAGGGTATGCCCCTGTCGGTTTTGCAGGCTGGGCGGGACTTTGGACAGCAGGTTGTGAGCCGTTGACAGCAGCTGATCAGAAACCGGTTTTGGTATCAAAGTCACGACCATTCGGCCGTCGTTGATCGGCCGTATGTTGACAGTCTCCGGGCTGAAATCGAAAAGGTCGGCAACCAGGCGGGATCTGCGCAGGCTTTTCCCGTCAGCCTGAGCCTGCGTGATGGAGATAACCAACCGGCAGGAGTCCAGTTGAATGTTCAACTCGGCGCCTTCTGCGGCCCATTGGGCATCCTGCAGGGCCTCCAGCGCCAATTCCTGCGGGCTTTTGGGGTTGAGGAGAAGGTAAATTGCGGCAGCTGCAAAAAGAACGCAGACCACACCAATAATATTGCCGATTTTCAAAACTGATTTCCTGAAAATGAAAGCGTTGATTGAATGTTCCTGCTGCCCAAAGCGGTATGGTGTTCCGGGGCGCTCAGGGCGGCAGGGCGATCAGAAATCGATGGCGATGCCTTTTTTCTCCCAGTCGCCATAGCGGGCCGGGTCCAGACCGTCACGGCCTCCCAGCTCGACCGGGGGTTTTGCCTTGGCTTCGGCCTCTTTGCGGCGCTCGGCGGCCTCGGCCAGGGCGCGCTGGGCGGCTGGCGGCAGATCAACTGGTGGCAGATCTACTGGCGCAGCCGGGATGGATGCAGAGGCGTCTTTAGGGTTCTGGGTCTCGTCGCTCATCGCGGGTTCCTTTATGCTGCGGCCATGATATACGCCCCTCCTTGGTGGGGACAAGCCACCCCAGGTGCCTTTGGCTTTGGCCAGCAGGGCGCGCGTCATGCGAAGGAGAGCAGCAATGTCCGATGGAACCCAGGCCCGCCGTACGGTGATTTACCTGTTGGATCAGGTTCTCGGTGAAGAGCGGCTGTTGGCGGAATGCTATGCGACAGGGATACTTGAGCGGCTGGCGCCGGAAGATCGCGCCCGCACCCAGCGCCTGACCCTGCAGACCCTGCGCAGCCTGGAACGCGCCGATCGCGTGCTGCAAAAGCATCTGAAGAAATCAACGCCTCTCACGGTGCACAATGCGTTGCGTCTGGGCACAGTAGAGCTGTGCAATGGGGCCGCCGCACATGGTGTGGTCAACGATATGGTCGCGATTATCTCTAAACACCGCCATCACGGCAAACTCAAAGGACTGGTCAATGCGGTGCTGCGCAAGGTGGCGGATCAGGGCCCTGCGGAATGGGCCAAGCTGCGGGTGCCACGGCTGCCAAAATGGCTGCGCAGCCCCCTGGCCCAGGCCTGGGGCAATGAGGCCATGCTGGCCATAGAGGCGGCGCATTATGCCGGCGCACCACTGGATATCACCGGCAAGCCCGGCGCCGATCTGACGCCTCTGGGCGGCACCGTTCTGGCGACGGGATCGCGGCGACTGGTCGAGGCGGGGCAGGTTTCAGCCCTGGCGGGTTATGAGGCCGGCGATTGGTGGGTGCAGGATGCGGCTGCCGCGCTACCGGCGCAGATTTTGCGCGCGCAAGCGGGCGAACGCGTGCTGGATCTCTGCGCCGCTCCCGGTGGTAAAACCATGCAGATGGCGGCAAGTGGTGCCAGTGTGACTGCGGTAGATACCTCAGCCACGCGCATGGAACGTCTGCGCGAGAACCTCACCCGGACCGGCCTTGTGGCTGATCTGGTGGTGGGCGACGCGCTTGAACAGGCCGGGCAGTATGATGCGGTGCTGCTGGATGCGCCCTGTTCTGCCACCGGCACCATTCGCCGCCACCCGGATTTGCCCCATGCCAAGGACGGCAGCGCCTTTGGTGAGCTGATAGAGCTGCAGGCGCGGATGCTGGTGCATGCCTGGAGCCTGGTCAAACCCGGCGGTCGCATGGTGTTTTGCACCTGCTCACTGCTGCCGGACGAGGGGGAATGCCAGATTGAAGAGGCGCTTGAGATGTTCCCGGATATGACAGTGGACCGCGCGGCACTGGATGGCCTCGGCATTGATCCCGCCTGGATCACCGAAGAGGGGGGGCTGCGCCTGCGTCCGGATTACTGGTCTGAACAGGGCGGTATGGACGGATTTTACATGGCGCTTTTGCGCAAATCTGCCTGAGGATCCCCGTCAGGGCGTATTCATCGGTGACTTGACGCATCAACGCCGCTATTCTTTTGCCTAAACGCCGGCACTTAATAGCACAGAAGGCGTGAGGCAGAGCGCATGTCCAGATACGATAGAGTGGCGGGTCGCGGAACCCGTATGATGAATAGGCTATACGCCTGGCGTGCCCGCAAGCAGCCAGCCGCGACCGGGTTTGTCTCGCAACCCGAGCCGCGGACCATCGGCAGTTTTGCACGTGGCCGGCAGCTGGTGGCGGGAAATTTGCTCTTTGCCGGCTTTCTGGTCGAATCAGAAACCACGGGTCTGTGGGAAGTAAACGCGCCGGATGCCGCCTTTGAGGCTGAGCGCCAGGGCTTCTCCTGGCTTGATGATCTGGCGGCGGTTGGCGACGTTAAGGCCCGCGTCAAGGCGCAGAAATGGGTCTGGGGCTGGATAGAAACCAATGGTGCGGGACTGGGATCGGCCCTGGCCTGGTCACCGGATCTGACCGGGAGGCGGGTGATCCGCTGGATCAACCACGCTTTGTTCCTGCTCAGCAGCAAGGATCGTGCCGAGACCGAAGTCTTTTATCAATCCCTGTCGCAGCAAACCTGGTTTTTGTCGCAGCGCTGGCAGGGAGCTTCGCCGGGATTGCCGCGTTTTGAGGCGCTGACCGGGCTGATCTATGCCGGGCTGGCGCTGCAGGGGCGTGAAGAGCTGGCGGATCCGGCCATTCGGGCGCTGGCCGCAGAATGCGACAGCCAGATTGATGCGCAGGGTGGTGTGCCGACCCGCAACCCCGAAGAGCTTTTGGAGGTTTTTACCCTGCTGACCTGGGCCGCTGCCGCCCTGCACGAGGCCGGGCGCTCGGTGCCTGCGGCCCAGACGGCTGCGATTGAACGCATAGCACCGGCCCTGCGCACCCTGCGTCACACCGATGGCGGCTTGGCGCGGTTTCACGGGGGTGGGCGGGGACTAGAGGGCTGGCTGGATCATGCACTGGCCGCCAGTCATGTTTCGGGAGGGTATCGTGAGGGGCTGGCCATGGGCTACGCACGCCTGTCGGCCCGGCGTACCTCGGTGATCATTGACGCGGCTGTCCCGCCCAAAGGGGCCGCATCGAGCAACGGCCATGCCTCAACGCTGGCGTTTGAGCTGACCTCGGGGCGGCGGCCGCTGATCGTGAGCTGTGGTTCTGGCGAGACATTTGGCCTTGAGTGGCGCCGCGCAGGCCGTGCCACCCCCTCGCATTCAACGCTGTGCCTTGCCGGTCACTCCAGTGCCCGGCTGGCGTCTGCGGATCGCACCACAGGCCAGGAGTTGCTGGTGGATGCGCCAACCCAGGTGCAGGTCGCTCTCGAAGAGATCGCGGATGGCAATCGTTTTCAAGGTGGCCATGATGGCTATCTGCGCGATTTTGGCCTCACCCATGCCCGCACTCTGGAGCTGTCAGATGATGGTCGTGGCCTTGCGGGCGAGGACCTTCTGGTGGCCATTGAGGAGCCGGCTAAACGGGTCTTTTCCAAAGTTCTGGATGGCGCCGGCAGCACGGGCGTTGCGTTTGAGCTGCGTCTGCACCTGCACCCCGAGGTGGATTCTGCCGTTGATTTGGGAGGGGCTGCGGTCTCGATGGCCCTCAGAAGTGGGGAAATCTGGGTGTTTCGCCACGATGGCAGTTGCGAAATGAAGCTGGAACCCAGTGTTTATCTTGAAAAAACGCGATTAAAGCCCCGTGCGGCAAAGCAGATCGTTTTATCTGGTCGCGCAATCGAGTATGCGACACGCGTCCGGTGGACGCTCAGCAAGGCCCAAGAGACGGCTGTTGCGGTGCGTGACCTGACTCGGGATGAGCCCGAGATTTTTGACTGAGCCTACTTGAGCCTGTGAAGGACCGCCCTGCCATGACTGACCAGACCCCCATCCGCCGCGCCCTGCTATCCGTATCCGACAAGACCGGTCTCATCGACCTCGGCAAGGCGCTCACCGCACGCGGCGTTGAGCTTTTGTCCACCGGGGGCTCTGCTAAGGCCCTGCGCGAGGCTGGCCTCACGGTCAAAGACGTGGCTGATATCACGGGCTTTCCTGAAATGATGGATGGCCGGGTAAAGACCCTGCATCCCATGGTGCATGGCGGGTTGCTGGCGCTGCGCGACAATGCCGATCACGTCAAAGCCATGCAGGAACACGGTATTGCTCCTATCGATCTGTTGGTCGTAAATCTCTACCCCTTTGAAGAGACCGTGGCCAAGGGCGCCGATTATGACACCTGCATCGAGAACATCGACATTGGCGGCCCTGCGATGATTCGCGCCGCCGCCAAAAACCACGGTGATGTCACCGTTGTTGTGGATGTTGCCGATTATGACACACTGCTGGGCGACATGGATCAGCACGATGGCGCGACGTGCCCCAAGTTCCGCAAGAAGCTGGCGCAGATTGCCTATGCCCGCACCGCCGCCTATGACGCGGCCGTCTCCACATGGCTTGCCGGTGCGCTGGAGCTGGAAGCACCCCGTCGCCGCGCCTTTGCCGGTGAGCTGAAGCAGACTCTGCGCTATGGCGAAAACAGCCACCAGAAAGCAGCGTTTTATACCGATGGCACCGATCGTCCCGGCGTGGCCACAGCCCAGCAGTTGCAGGGCAAAGAGCTGTCCTACAACAATATCAATGACACGGATGCCGCCTATGAGCTGGTCGCCGAGTTTGACCCAGCCGAGACCGCAGCCGTGGCGATCATCAAGCACGCCAACCCCTGCGGTGTCGCCAAGGGTGCCACCCTGGTTGAGGCCTACCAAAAGGCGTTTGACTGTGATCGTACCTCGGCCTTTGGCGGTATTGTGGCGCTGAACCAGCCACTGGACGCCGAAACCGCTGCCAAGATTGTCGAGATCTTTACCGAGGTGGTGATTGCGCCGGGGGCGTCCGATGAGGCCAAGGCGATCTTTGCTGCCAAAAAGAACCTGCGCCTGTTGCTGACCGATGGTCTGCCCGACACCCGCGCGGCGCTCACGGCCTATAAACAGGTTGGCGGCGGCGTTCTGGTGCAGGACAAGGACGTGGGCTATGTCGGCATGGATGACCTCAAGGTTGTCACCGAAAAAGCGCCGACCGAAGAGCAGATGCAGGACCTGTTGTTTGCCTGGAAGGTCGCCAAGCACGTCAAATCCAACGCCATCGTTTATGTCAAAGGCAACGCCACAGTGGGCGTTGGTGCGGGCCAGATGAGCCGCCTGGACAGTGCCAATATCGCGGCCACCAAGGCGCAGCGGATGGCAGATGTTCTGGGTCTGGACGCGAGTCTTGCCAAAGGCTCTGCCGTAGCCTCGGACGCGTTCTTCCCCTTTGCAGATGGCCTGCTCGAAGCGGCCGCTGCGGGCGCCACCTGTGTGATCCAGCCCGGTGGCTCGATGCGCGATGACGAGGTGATTGCGGCGGCCAACGAGGCTGGCATTGCTATGGTCTTTACCGGCATGCGCCACTTCCGCCACTAACCACTTCCGCCACTAACGGGACGCGAATAGAAAAATGGCAGCAGCACGTATGATTTTTTGGGGTGCCTTCTGGGCCTTTCTGTTGGATCAGGCCAGCAAATACCTGGTTATCCACTGGATGGGCTTGTCCCAGCGCCTCAGCATTGACGTGCTGCCGCCGCTGCTGAATTTCCGCTATGGCGAAAACACCGGCATCAATTTTGGCCTGTTTGGCGGCGGCGATGAGCTGGCGCGCTGGCTTTTGATCGGGTTGTCGCTGGTGATTTGCCTGGCCTTGGTGCTCTGGGTTGGCCGGGGTCACGATAAGGGCGCCTTGATGCGGCTTTCGGCGGGGCTGGTGATTGGTGGCGCGCTAGGCAATGTGGCGGATCGTCTGCTCTATGGCTATGTGCTGGATTTCCTCAATATGTCCTGCTGCGGCCTCAACAATCCCTTTGTGTTCAATCTGGCAGATGTGTTCATTTTTGCCGGCGCTGCGGGTTTGATCCTGTTTGAAGGCCGAATGAAAAAGCCTGCGTGACCTCCTTCGGGAAATAGGCTAAAACCGCGTTGAAACTGGCGGGAGTATTGGGGAAATGCGTATTCCTCTGGCAATGATTGGTCTGATTGGTGCGGTGGCTATGTCCGGCTGCGTGCAAAAAGAGCTGCGCGATATTCGCGCAACCGGCACGGGCCCGGATGAATTTCTGATCCTGCCTCCCAAACCGCTGACAGCGCCGACGGACTATGCCGCCTTGCCGGTGCCGACGCCCGGTGGCGGAAATCTGACGGATACCAACCCACAGGCCGAGGCCGTTGCGGCCCTTGGCGGCAAGCCGTCTGCCCTGGTGGCCGGCAGCACCGGCATCCCAGCCAGCGATGCTGGTCTGGTGACCGCCTCCAGCCGCTACGGCGTGGCAGCAGATGTGCGCCAGACCCTGGCGAGCGAAGATGCGGCCTTCCTCAAACGCAAGCGCCGGGGTGGCAAAATCAAAATCGCACCGGTTGATCGCTACGAGCAGATCTATTCAAAACAGACCTTGGATCCTTTTGCGGCCAATGCAGCCTTTCGCCGCGCAGGTGTTGCGACGCCTTCCGCGCCGCCTGCACGCGTAAAAGACTGAGAACCAGCTTTCGTTATGGTTTGAACGTGGCTGTTTTGCACGGCGAACGTGTCGTGTTCGATGTGCAGACAGGGTTAGGATTGGGGGCTGTTTTTTAACTTTGATCCCATAGGCTTTGCGCTCATGGGAAAGGGCGTTGGATGTGTGAAATCTCTTCTCTGCCTGACGGATCTAAAGCTGTGGCCAATTCTCACGTTTGCGACAGTCCTGCTTGCACCCCGGCCTTTTCGGCGTAGGTTGGCTATAGCCGGACCGGTTGCCTCTGTGCAGGATCGGACGTCAGTATGTGTCTGTCTGCAGATCTTTTTACCCCCGGCGTGCGTTGCGCGTGTGACAAGGTTTTGCAGTCAGATCGAACAAATTAAAGCTCAAAAATGTGCCAAAACCCTGCAGGGTTGGGTGCAACAAAAAGGAGAAAGCCGCATGATCCCACGGATTGCCCTGGCGGCCGCCGTGCTGAGCGCCAGCCTGACAGGGGCTCTGGCCCAGACACAGCAGGCTGCATCAGGACTGGATGATCTGGTCACGACTTTTGCTCTGGAAAACGGTATGGAGGTCGTCGTGGTCGAGGATCACCGGGTGCCGGTGGTGCAGCATATGGTCTGGTATCGGGCGGGTTCCGCAGATGAGCCGGTTGGCCAATCTGGGGTTGCCCATTTTCTCGAACACCTTCTGTTCAAGGGCACCGATACCCTGGCCTCAGGAGAGTTGTCTGCAACCGTGGCGGCCAATGGCGGCCGCGACAATGCCTTTACCAGCTACGACTATACCGCCTATTTTCAGCGCGTCGCCTCGGATCGTCTTGAATTGATGATGCGGATGGAGAGCGACCGCATGGTCAATCTGCGCCTTGCCGAACAGGATATCGTCACCGAGCGTGAAGTTATTCTGGAAGAGCGTAACCAGCGGACGGACAACAGTCCCCGCGCCTTGTTTTCCGAGCAGCTGAACGCGGCACAGTACCTCAACCATCGCTATGGACAACCGGTCATCGGCTGGCGCCACGAGATGGAAGAGTTGGATATGGCGGATGCGTTGTCGTTCTATGGCACCTATTACGCGCCCAATAATGCCATTCTGGTGGTCTCGGGCGATGTAGATCCCGAAGAGGTTAAATCCCTGGCCGAGACCTACTATGGGGTTATCCCGGCCAACCCGGATCTGCCTGCAACCCGGCTGCGCAGTAAAGAGCCGCCGCAAAATGCGGAGCGCCGCCTGATCTTTAAGGATCCGCGCGTGGCGCAGCCCTTTGTGCAGCGCTCTTATCTGGCGCCAGAGCGGGACGCCGGTGCCCAGGAAAAGGCAGCCGCCCTGTATCTGCTGTCCCAGCTTCTGGGCGGCGGCACGACCTCATACCTTGCCAATGCGCTGCAATTCGACCAGCAGGTGGCGGTTCATACCGGGGCCTATTATTCTGGCACCTCGCTGGATGCGACCAGCTTTGATTTTCTGATTGTTCCTGCTGATGGCGTCAGCCTTGAGGAGGTCGAAGCGGCGCTGGATGCGAGCCTGACCCTGTTCATGGAACAGGGCGTCGATGCCGAGCAGCTTGACCGGATCAAGCTACAGCTGCGCGCCTCCGAGATTTATGCGCGCGACAATGTGGATGGCATTGCCAATCGCTATGGGCGTGCCCTGACCACGGGGTTGACGGTGGAGGATGTGCAGCGCTGGCCGCAGGTCCTGCAATCTGTCACCTCTGATGAAATTATTGCCGCCGCGCAGGAACTGCTGCGCCCTGAGTCTTCGGTCACCGGGTGGATGATGCGGCAGGAGGAGGGGAAATGATGCGCCTGACAATTCTGAAATCAACCCTGAATGGGGCCCTGAAAACAACTCTGAAAACGGGCCTGAAAACGGGCCTGAAAGCGTCGCTCTTCGCCTGGATTTGCTTGCTGGCTTTGCCGGCGCATGCGGAAATCAAGATCAACGAGGTGACCTCTCCCGGCGGCATCACCGCCTGGCTTGTTGAGGATCACTCAATCCCCTTTGCAGCCCTTGAGCTGCGCTTTCGCGGTGGCACATCACTGGATGCACCGGGCAAACGGGGCGCCACCTATTTGATGGCGGGGCTGCTGGAAGAGGGCTCTGGTCAGATGCAGGCGCAGGAGTATTCCCGCGCCGTAGAGAACCTGGCGGCCAGCTTTGGCTACAGCAGCGATCGCGACAGCCTGTCTATTTCGGCGCGGTTCCTCAGCGAAAACCGGGATGAGGCGATTGCTCTGCTGCGTCAGGCCATTCACATGCCGCGCTTTGATCAGGACGCATTGGACCGGGTGCGCGCACAGGTGCTGGCCGGGCTGCGGTCGGACCTGAAAGACCCCAACAAGATCGCAAGTGAAGCCTTTGCGCAGATGGCCTATGGCGATCATCCCTATGGCAGCGGGGGCAATGGCACAATTGACAGCGTCTCAGCGCTGAGCCGTCAGGACATCTTTGATGCCCATGAGGCGATTTTTGCCCGCGACAGGCTCTATGTGAGCGCGGTTGGTGATATCACTGCCTCAGAGCTGGGCGCGCTGCTGGACAGTCTGCTGGCAGATTTGCCCGCCACAGGTGCTGCGCTGCCGGGGCCTGCCACAGTTGCCATCAAAGGCGGTATCAGCATTGTCGATTATGACACGCCACAGTCGGTGGCGCTGTTTGGTCACATGGGGATTGAGCGCGATGATCCGCGCTTCTTTGCCGCCTACATTATGAACCAGATTTTGGGGGGAGGCTCGTTTGACAGCCGCCTCATGAAGGAAGTGCGCGCCAAACGGGGCCTTACGTACGGGGTTTATTCCTACCTGTTGCCGCAGGATCTCGCTGCGATCTACATGGGACAGCTCGGATCAGCAAACGCAAAAATGGCCGAGGCGGTTGAGGTGATTCAGGATGAGTGGCAGCGCCTTGCCAGCGCGGGTGTCACGCAAAAGGAGCTGACGGATGCCAAGACTTATCTCACCGGTGCCTATCCTTTGCGGTTCGATGGCAACGGCCAGATCGCGTCAATCCTGGTGGGGATGCAGATGGATGACCTGCCAATGGACTATGTGAAAACCCGCAATGACAAGGTCAACGCGGTCACGCTGGAAGAGATCAACCGGGTGGCCGGTGAGGTCCTGCTGCCGGATGAGCTGCATTTTGTGGTGGTCGGACGCCCTGAGGGGCTGATTTCCAGCAACTGACCGCCAGTCTTTTGATCCAGTTCAGAGCGGATCAAAGGCCAGGTAGCTGAAGTAAAAAGGGCCGGGGATTTCCCCGGCCTTTTCTATGTCACATAAGAAAACGTATCTGGGACAGGACCTTTTGCTTCTCAGTCGGCCTCTACCCTTGGAGATTACTCCCCGTAGGGGACCCAGATATTCTTTACCTCTGTTGCCTGTTGCAGGAACGCCCGGCTGTGATCAAGGCTCCAGTCAATGGCGGCTGCGTTGTTGACCCAGGTGCGCTTGAGGTTGAGGGCCGAGGCGGCCTCAATGGTTTTTGCCACGTCCGAAGACGAGAAGCTCCAGACCGCGTCCACATTCATATGCGCCGCCAGTGGCTGCGCCAGATCCCCGGCGTCACCGGTCAGGATATTGACCACACCCGCAGGCACATCCGAGGTTTCCAGCACCTGGAAAAAGTCGGTCGCGGCCAATGGGAAGGGGGTGGAGGCGGCCAGAACCAGCCGGTTGCCCATGGCCAGTGCAGGCGCCATGACCGAAACCAGCCCCAGCAGCGGTGCCTCATCGGCGCAGAGCGCACCAATCACCCCAACGGGTTCTTTCATCGCCAAAGCCACAGCGCGCATTGGCACGCCATGGGCCTGGCCGTCGTATTTGTCAGCCCAGGCGGCGGCGGTGAACAGGCGCTCAATCGACAGTTCCACCTCCCGTGTGCCGCCCTTTTTGCTGGTCATCGCATCAATGCGATGGGCAAACTCTTCGGCGCGGGCCGACAGGTTTTCTCCAATGTAGTACAGGATCTGGGCCCGCAGGTGGCCAGTGGTTTTGGACCAGGCTTTGGCACCGGCTGCGGCCTCAACCGCGTTGCGGATGTCTTTGCGGCTGGCGATGCCGACATGGCCCAAAAGCGCTCCGTGGCTGTTGTAGATGGCTTTGGAATAGCCGCTGTCAGGGCGCGCCTGTTTGCCGCCGATATACATCTTTGCTGTGCGGTCAACCGCATCAGTTGCATGGCCGCCGGGTTTGCCGTCAAAGGCAGCGACATGCGCCAGCGTCTTGGTTTTGCCCTTTGGGCGGGTATAGGCGCTGAGGCCTTCCCAGCCGCCTTCGCGACCAAAGCCGCTTTCGCGGACGCCGCCAAAGCCGGCAGCGGCGTCAAACATATTGGTGCCATTGATCCAGACCACACCGGCTACCAGTTTTGGCGCCAGATCCAGCGCCAGATTGATGTTCTCGCTCCAGACCGTGGCCGCCAGACCATAGCGGCTGTTGTTTGCCAGCTCGACGGCCTCGGCCGGAGTGCGGAAGGTGCAGGAGACCAGCACCGGGCCAAAGATCTCGTCCTGCATCAGAGGATCTGATGGCGCGAGCCCCTGGATCAGCGTTGGCGGGTAATAGCAGCCCTGTTGCGGCAGGCGCAGGCTGGGCTGATAGGTCTCACCAGCCTCATTGGCGGCGACCATGGCTGACACGGCGTTCAGCTGAACGGGGTCGACCATTGCACCTATGTCGATGGATTTGTCCAATGGGTGCCCGATGCGCAGCTTGTCCATGCGGGCCTTCAGTTTGGCGTAAAACCGCTCGGCAATGCCTTCCTGCACCAACAGGCGCGAGCCGGCGCAGCAAACCTGCCCCTGATTGAACCAGATAGCATCCACCAGGCCCTCAACGGCGGAATCCAGATCAGCGTCGTCAAACACGATATAGGGCGATTTGCCACCCAGCTCGAGCGTCAGCGCCTTGCCCGAACCAGCCGTGTCCTCGCGGATGCGCCGCCCGACCGAGGTGGAGCCGGTAAAGGCGATCTTGTCCACCTCTGCGGCCACGATCATCTCGCCAACCGCGCCATCACCGGTGACGATGTTGACAACACCTTTGGGCACACCAGCCTGCTGGCAGATATCGGCAAACAGCAGGGCTGTGAGCGAGGTATATTCCGCCGGTTTCAGCACCACGGTATTGCCCATGGCAAGCGCGGGCGCCACTTTCCACGC
Source organism: Phaeobacter sp. SH40 (assembly GCA_965641885.1). Lineage (GTDB taxonomy): Bacteria > Pseudomonadota > Alphaproteobacteria > Rhodobacterales > Rhodobacteraceae > Pseudophaeobacter. The sequence goes on from OZ282574.1 coordinate 4,608,031, forward strand.
CAGCATCAGCAGCGGAAAGTTCCAGGGGATGATCTGGCCGCAAACGCCCAGAGCCTCGGCCTCAGGCAGCTCGCTCTCCATCAGCTGGGCCATGCCGGCGTGATAATAGAAATGCCGTTGCGCCAGCGGGATATCAATATCGCGGCTTTCGCGGATCGGTTTGCCGTTGTCCAGCGTCTCAAGCACGGCGAACAGGCGGGAATGCTTTTGCAGCAGGCGGGCAATGGCATAGAGGACGCGGGCCCGTCCCGGACCGCCTAGCTTTTCCCATTTGGGTTGCGCCCGGCGGGCGGCCTCGACTGCAGCATCGACATCTGCCTGCGAGGCCTGGCTGAGCGTCGCCAGCACCTCGCCTGTGGCGGGGTTTTTACTGTCGAACCCATCATGGGGTGCTGTGAAAGCGCCGTTGATGAAATGGCCAAACCGGTCGCCTTGGTCGACCAGCCAGGCCAGTGCCTCGGCGGCGCTTTCGGGTGCAGGGCCATAGTCCATGGTGTCAAATTTCTCTTTGAGTGTCATGTCTGATCGTCCTTCAGGCCGACGCGTGGCGGTAGCTTGCGGAGTAGGCTCCGGTGACGTGGTGCTCCAGCTGGCGCTCGATGTCGTTCAACAGCGAGGAGGCGCCAAAGCGGAACAGATCTGGCTGCAACCAGCGGTCCCCCAGCTCTTCTTTGATAAGAGAGAGGTAGACCAGCGAGTCCTTGGCCTTGGAGATGCCGCCGGCGGGCTTATAGCCAACCCGAAAGCCGGTGCGGTCATAATAGTCGCGAATGGCACGGATCATCACCAGACTGACAGGGAGGGTGGCGTTGACGCTCTCCTTGCCGGTGGAGGTCTTGATGAAATCGGCGCCCGCCATCATGCAGATCAGCGAGGCGCGGGCCACGTTGCGCAGGCTTCCCAGCTCTCCGGTAGCCAGGATCGCCTTGACGTGGGCGTCCCCGCAGGCGGCGCGAAAGGTCTTCATCTCGTCATAAAGCGCCTGCCAGTTGCCGGACAGCACATGGCGGCGCGAGATCACGATGTCGATCTCTTTGGCACCAGCCTTGACGCTTTCCTCGATCTCGGCGACCCGCAGATGAAACGGCGACAGCCCGGCGGGAAACCCGGTTGAGACCGCAGCGACGGGAATGCCGCTGCCCTCAAGTGCGGCGACGGCGGCGGAGATCATCTCGTGGTAGACGCAGATCGCACCGGTGGTAATTGGCGGCATGTTGAGCGCCTGCATGATGTCGCCGCGAATGGGCTGACGCGCCTTGGCGCAAAGCCGCCGCACCCGCTCTTCGGTGTCATCACCGGACAGGGTGGTGAGGTCGATGCAGGTCACAGCCTTAAGCAACCAGGCCGCCTGATAGTCCTTCTTGACGCTGCGCCGTGCCGACAGAGTGGCGCAGCGTCGCTCGATCGCGGAGGTATTGGCCTGCACAGTTGCGACCCAGTCAAGGTCGAGCGCCATGCCAGGGTTGCGCGGCTCTTGTGCCAGCGCCAGGGGAGTCGTGTGTTCCAAGGTTTGGCTTTCCATTCCGGGGATCCTCAACAGAGTTCTGCGCGAAAGTCGCACGGGTGCGGCATATTGGCAAGTAAACCGGGGTTTGAGGGCGGCAAATTTGACTCTTTGGACAAAAACGACGTGCTTTCTTGCGAATAAGTCGCAATAGCATTGACTGTCTTGCGAATGGTTCTCATATTCAATGTAAGATTTGAATAAAAGGAGGCTTCGGCCCATGCGGTTTAGAAACTTGGCTCTACTGGTGTTGATGATGTTTTTGGCGGCCCCTTTGGCTGTTACGCGCGCCCAGGCTGAGGCGCCGTTGCAGGTTGTCGCAACCACGGGAATGATCGCCGATGCGGCGCGCCAGATCGGCGGTGCTGCGGTCGAGGTTAAAGCGCTGATGGGGCCGGGGGTAGACCCGCATTCCTATCGTCAAACCCGGTCTGACATTGTGGCAATGACCCGGGCTGATCTTGTGCTCTGGCATGGTCTCTATCTTGAGGCGCAGATGCAGTCCTTCTTTCACGATCTGGAGCGCAAGCGCACGGTGGTGGCGGTGGCCGAAGGGCTGCCAAAGGAGCTGTTGCGCGGTCATGATGATTATGCCGACAAATTCGACCCCCACGTCTGGATGACGCCCGCAATGTGGAAGCTGGTGGTGGTCGAGGTGCAAAAAGCCCTCAGTGATGCACGTCCCGAATCTGCTGACCTGTTTGCTGCCAATGCCACGGCGCATCTGGCAGATTTAGATCGCCTGGTTGCCTATGGAGATGACGCCATGTCCAGGGTGCCAGACAGCAACCGTGTTTTGCTGACGGCGCATGATGCCTTTGGCTATTTTGGCCGCGATTACGGGTTTGAGGTAATGGGCATTCAGGGGATCTCTACCCAGTCTGAGGCTGGACTGAACCGGATCGGTGAGCTGGTCAATCTGCTGGTGGCACGTGGTATCACAGCGGTGTTTGTTGAAAGCTCGGTCTCGGACCGCTCGATGCGGGCGCTGATCGAAGGCGCAGCAGCCCGAGGCCATGATGTTTCTGTTGGCGGTGAGCTGTTCTCGGATGCGATGGGATCCGAGGGCACCTACGAGGGCACCTACCTTGGGATGCTGGACCACAATATCACCACCATCGCCAATGCGTTGGGCGCCGATGTGCCCGCGCGCGGCATGGATGGCAAACTCTCGGCGGGGCTTTGAAGATGACAGTCGAACACGCAAAAACTGACAGTGATGTCAGCCAGGAGATGCTGCAGGGTCAGGAGGCCCTGGCCGCGCAAAGCCCCCTGGCCATTCGGGGTCTCACGGTCAGCTACGGAGAGAAGCCGGCGCTGTTTTCCGTTGATATGACGGTGCAGCCGGGCCAGATGACGGCTATCATTGGGCCCAATGGTGCCGGTAAATCCACCTTGCTAAAGGCGGCTTTGGGCATTGTTTCGCCGGTGTCAGGCCGGGTGACGATCTTTGGCCGCCCTCTTGCAGAGCAACGCGCCCGTATTGCCTATGTGCCACAACGCGCCAGTGTGGACTGGGACTTTCCCACTCGGGTGATCGATGTGGTGCTGATGGGGCTCTACCGTGAGCTGGGCCTGCTGGGGCGGACCAAGGCCAGCCACCGCGCCAAGGCGCTGATGTGTCTGGAGCGGGTTGGCATGGCTGACTTTGCCAGCCGCCAGATCGGCCAGCTCTCAGGCGGCCAGCAACAGCGGGTGTTTCTGGCGCGGGCGCTGGCCCAGGAGGCCGACCTGTATCTGCTGGATGAACCCTTTGCCGGGGTGGATGCTGCGACTGAGAAGGCCATTATCTCGGTGCTGAAATCCCTGCGCGAAGCGGGTAAGACCGTGGTCGTGGTGCATCACGATCTGGCCACCGTGGTGGACTATTTCGACAACGTTTTCCTGATCAACACGCGCCGTGTTGCCGAAGGTCCGGTGGCGCAGGCCTTTACCGAAGCAACCCTGCAGGCGGCCTATGGCGGACGCCTTGCCACCACGCAGCTCGATCACCTGACCCAAGGCTAAAGGAACGGCACATGCTAATGGACGCACTTTTGCTGCAGCTTGGCTACAATGCGACGCTGGTTGCCATTGGGGCAGCCCTTTTGGGCACAGCGGCTGGCATTACCGGCACCTTTTTGTTTCTGCGCAAACGGGCGCTAGTGTCGGACGCTGTGAGCCATGCCACGCTGCCCGGCGTCTGCATCGCCTTTTTGCTGATGGCGTTTCTTGGCGGCGATGGCCGCAATCTGGCGGGGCTGTTGCTGGGCTCGGCCATCTCGGCGGGCCTTGGTCTTTGGTGCATGAACTGGCTGACCCGCAACACGCGCCTGGCCGAAGACGCGGCCATTGGCGCTGTGCTCTCGGTGTTCTTTGGCTTTGGAATTGTGCTGTTGACGGTGATCCAGACGCTGGGCGTTGGACGACAGGCCGGGCTCGAAGGCTTTTTGCTCGGCTCCACTGCGGGCATGCTCTATAGCGATGCGCTGGTGATTGCCGCAGGTGGTGCTGTAACGCTGCTTTTGGTGTTGCTGACGCGGCGGCCCATGACATTGGTGGCGTTTGATCCCGAGTATGCTGCGGCGCGTGGCCTGCCGGTTGATCGCATTGATCTGTTGATGATGGGACTGGTCATGGCGGTGACCGTTGTGGGGCTGAAAATCGTCGGTCTGATCCTGATCGTGGCACTGCTGATCATTCCTGCCGTGACTGCGCGGTTCTGGACCGAAAGATCAGATCAGGTGGTGCTTTTGGCGGGGCTGTTTGGCGGCGTGGCCGCCTATATTGGCGCGGCCTTGTCGGCGGCGGCGCCCAATCTGCCAACCGGGCCAATCATTGTTCTGGTGAGCTTTGCCTTCTTTGCGCTTTCGCTGTTTCTGGCGCCAAACCGCGGCGTGCTGGCTGCGGTGCTGCGGCATTTGCGGTTCCAGCGCCGGGTGCATCTGCGGCAGGGTCTGCTGGCGCTGGCACAGGGACAGGCGATCTACGAGGGCCTCACCTTGCGCCTGTTGCGCCGCGCCGGACTGGTGCGCGCTGACGGTGTGGCAACCACCAGGGGTCGCGCCCGCGCAGCAAAAGCGTTGCGCGATGAAAAACGCTGGGAGGTGGTGCGCGCGGATATGGCGCATGAGGCGGCAGCCGCGCTCTATGATGGGCTGCGCGATATTGAAACGGTTCTGACACAGGACCAGATTCTGGACATTGACCGCCGTATTGGTGGCCGTATTGGTGGCCGCATTGATGGCCCGGGCGAGGTGCTGTCATGAGCGGTGAAGAATTTGTCCCCCTGTCCCTGACGCCGATGCTGATTGGTATTTTTGCCGCCGTGGCCTGCGCGCTGCCGGGCAACTTTTTGCTGCTGCGGCGTCAGGCGCTGATTGGCGATGCCATTAGCCATGTGGTCTTGCCGGGTATTGTCGTGGCCTTTCTGTTGACGGGGGCGATTACTGCCTGGCCCATGATGCTGGGCGCGGCCGGCGCGGCTGTGGTGGCCGTGGTGCTGATCGAGGCGATCCGCCGTCTGGGCCGGATAGAGCCGGGTGCTGCCATGGGGGTGGTCTTTACCACCATGTTTGCCCTTGGGGTGCTGTTGCTTGAGCAGTCCGACACCTCGGCGGTGCATCTGGATGTGGAGCATGCGCTTTATGGCAATCTGGAAAGCCTGATCTGGCTGGACGCCACCGGATGGTCTTCGCTCACGGACAGCGAAGCACTGCGGTATTTGCCGGTAGAGCTGCCACGTATGGCGCTGACGCTTGTTGCAGTGTGCCTGTTCATCGCCTTGTTCTGGCGCCCGTTGAAGATCTCTACCTTTGACGAGGGTTTTGCCCGCACCATGGGTATTCGCACCAATCTTCTGGGGCTCGGTCTGGTGATTACGGCGGCGGTGGCCGCGGTGGCGGCCTTTGATGCGGTGGGCTCGATCATCGTCATTGCCATGTTCATCTGCCCGCCTGCGGCTGCGCGGATGATGACCAACAGGCTGGAAAGGCAGTTGGGCTGGAGCGTTCTGTTTGCGGTGCTCTCAGCGGTGCTGGGCTATGTGCTGGCCGGCTATGGACCCCTGTGGCTGGGAGCTTCTGATGCCGTCAGTGCGGCGGGCATGATCGCCACGGTGTCGGGCCTGATCCTGGCCGCTGCTGCCAAATTTGGCCCCTGTCGCAGCCGGGCAGGGGCGCCTGCAGGTGTTTGACGAGCTGTTGCTCTGACCACGGGGGCTAGTGCCAGTATAGCTGCTGTGAACTTTGTTCCCCTCTTGTTCGAAATGTCATGGCAGAATCGGATGAAGCTGCTAAATTTAGCGGTATGAGCAGCCAAGACCCCAATATCGGCGATAGCCATCGCCCAACCATTCGCCAGCTGGACGACAGCGCTATCAACCGGATTGCCGCAGGTGAGGTGGTGGAACGCCCGGCCTCGGCGGTGAAGGAACTGGTGGAAAACGCCATTGATGCCGGCGCCCAGCGGATCACCATCGAGATTGCCGATGGCGGCAAAACGCTGATCCGGGTGACGGATGATGGCTGTGGCATGACTCCCGAAGATCTGCCGCTGGCGCTGTCGCGCCATGCCACGTCAAAGATCGACGGATCAGACCTGCTGAATATCCATACCTTTGGCTTTCGCGGTGAGGCCCTGCCCAGTCTGGGCGCGGTGGGCCGTCTGACCATCACCAGCCGGGCCGAAGGGTATGAGGCGGCGCAGATCAGGGTCTCGGGCGGCAAGATGGATCCGGTGCGCCCTGCGGGTCTGCGGGCAGGCACCATCGTTGAGCTGAGCGATCTGTTTTATGCCACCCCGGCGCGGCTGAAATTCATGCGCACAGACCGGGCGGAATCACAGGCAATCAATGATGTGGTCAAACGCCTGGCCATGGCAGAGCCCTCGGTTGGCTTTACCCTGCGGGATGTTTCGGGCGGCGGCGAAGGCCGGGTTACCTTTCGGGCGGACCCGCTGACGGGCGATCTGTTTGACGCGCTGCATGGGCGTCTTGCTGCGGTGTTGGGGCGGGAGTTTGCCGAAAATGCCCTGCGCATTGATGCGACCCGCGACGGCATTCGTCTGTTTGGCTATGCCGCCCTGCCGACCTATTCCCGTGGCGCTGCGGTGGCGCAATTTTTGTTTGTGAACAGCCGACCTGTGAAAGACAAGATGCTGACGGGCGCGCTGCGCGGTGCCTATTTTGACTTTCTCAGCCGCGACCGGCACCCGGCGGCGGCCCTGTTTATTGATTGCGACCCAACCCTGGTGGATGTGAACGTACACCCGGCCAAATCAGAGGTACGTTTTCGAGATCCGGGTCTTGCGCGCGGGCTGATTGTCTCGGCGCTGCGCCACGCCCTGGCGGAAGCAGGCCATCGCGCCTCAACCACCGTTGCAGGCGCCACTTTGGGGGCGATGCGCCCTGAAGTGCCAACTGCCAGCGGCGCCCCCCGCGTTTATCAGATGGATCGCGCCTCATTGGGGGCGCGGACGGCGTCATATGCCGGGCAACGCCCGGATTTTGTGCCCGCTCCGCCACCGCCCATGACCGCAGGGTTTGCCGAGCTGCAGGGAGAGTACAGTGGTCGGGTGACCGAGGCCCCGGGGCCAATGCTGGATGCGCCCGAGGGCACCGCGCCCGGGGCCGAGCAGCTGCCTTTGGGGGCGGCTCGCGGGCAGGTGCACGAAAACTACATTGTCGCCCAGACCCGGGACGGCATGGTCATTGTCGACCAACACGCGGCCCATGAGCGCTTGGTCTATGAAAAGCTGAAGCATCAGATGGCGCAGAACGGCGTCGCGGCGCAGGCGCTGCTGATCCCCGAAATTGTTGAGCTGGGCAGCAATGACTGCGCCCGTATCCTGGCCCATGCCGAGGAGCTGAAAAAATTCGGCCTTGGGATTGAGGCTTTCGGCGGAAATGCCCTGGCAGTGCGTGAAACACCTGCGCTGCTGGGAGAAGTGAATGCCGAGGCCATGGTGAAAGACATACTGGATGAGCTGGACGATCAGGGCGAAAGCCAGCTGGTGCAGGCGCGGCTGGAGGCAATCCTGAGCCGGGTGGCCTGTCATGGCTCGATCCGGTCGGGGCGCCGGATGCGCGGCGAAGAGATGAACGCGCTGCTGCGCGAAATGGAGGCGACGCCGCATTCCGGCCAGTGCAACCATGGCCGGCCCACCTATGTGGAGCTGAAGCTTGCCGATATTGAGCGGCTGTTTGGGCGGAGTTGATGGAGGGTATGGGCGCGGCTGTACAGGCAATGAATGAGATCGGGCTGCTGATCTTGTTGGCGGCGGGATTTGCCGGGGTTTTGCTTGTTTTGCTGGTAATGTCGCTAAGGGCTTCGGGACGTGTGGCGCGGGCCATGGTGCCACTGAGCCAGCAGATCACCCAGTTGGGACAGTCGGTGCAGCAGCTGCGCGGTGGCTTGCAGCATGTCTCGGACACCCAGGCGACGGCGCAGGTGCAGATGGTGCAGACCGTCGAGGCCCGCCTTACGGATGTGCAGCAGCACATGAATGACCGCTTGGCTGACAATGCATTGCGTCAGGCGCAGGCCATGGCGGAAATGCAGGAACGGATGCACGAAAGCCTGAATGGCAGCAGCAAACGCACGGTGACTTCGCTCACCCAGTTGCAGGAGCGTCTGGCGGTGATCGACAAGGCGCAGGACAATATCACCAAACTCTCGGGCGATGTGCTGTCGCTGCAGGATATCCTGTCGAACAAACAGACCCGCGGTGCTTTTGGTGAGATCCAGCTGAATGATATCGTGTCCAAGGCGCTGCCGGCGGGCAGCTACACGATGCAGGCCACCTTGAGCAACGGCAAGCGTGCGGACTGTCTGGTGCATCTGCCCAACCCGCCCGGGCCGATCGTGATCGATTCCAAATTCCCGCTGGAACCCTATGAAGCGCTGCACCGGGCCGAAACGCGCGACGAAAAAGCCTATGCGATCCGGCAGATGAAGGCCGCCTTGCGGGCGCATATCAGCGCGATCTCGGAGAAATACATCATTGAAGGCGAGACCGCCGAGGGGGCGCTGATGTTCCTGCCCTCTGAGGCGGTCTATGCCGAGCTGCATGCCAATTTCACCGCCGTCGTCCGCGAGGGGTTTACTGCCAGGGTCTGGATTGTTTCGCCAACCACCTGCATGGCGACGCTGAACACCATGCGGGCCATTCTTAAAGACGCGCGCATGCGCGAGCAGGCCGGGGCCATTCGTGCCGAACTGGCGCATTTGCACCGCGATGTGGCGCGGCTGGGGGACCGGGTGGGCAATCTGGATCGTCATTTTGGTATGGCAGTCAAGGATATCGCGGAGATCAAGATCAGTGCCGAAAAGGCAGGGAGCCGCGCCCAACGGCTGGACAGTTTTGATTTTGAAGACATCACACCAGAGCGGGCGGTCAATGTTGTGCCGTTGGAGGCAAAAGAGACATGAGGCAAAACGCGCTGGACAGTGCTTTGCTGCGCAAAGCCGAAGTCGAAGTTGAGCGGCTGGTGGCCGTGCTGCGGATTGGCGTGGCGCTGTGCCTGCTGTTTGCCTTTCTCTTTGCGGTAAAAGGGCAGGAGGTGCAGACGCTGCCCTATCTTCGGGTGCAGTGGATTTTGGCCCTTTGTACCTTGGTGTCTTATTTTCTGTTGGGGGGGCTGGCTCTTTGGCTGGCCACATCCGGGCGGTTTCGCAGTTGGATGGTCTGGCCTGCGGTCACTCTGGATTGTTTGTTCATGCTGGCCAACACCTGGGCGGGGCTGATCAATACCGGGTTGCCGGGAGAGCTGACGTTTCTTTTGCCCCCCACCTGGCTGGTGCCGGTGATCCTCGCCTTTTCAGTCTTGCGCTTTAACCCCTATCTGCAGGCCTATTGTGTCGCTCTGACGGTGGTGGGCCTCGGCTATCTGATGCTGTGGGAGCCGGAGGCGATTACGCCCCATATTGCCGATCGGGTAAAGGATATGGTCATGTTGCCGCCCAATGTCGTGCGCGTCACCATGATTGCTTTGGGTGGCGTTGTTCTGATCGCTGCCGCATACCGGACGCGCAAACTGCTGCACAACTCCATCGAGGATGCGCAGGCCCGTGCCAACCTGACCCGGTATCTGCCGGCGCAGATGGCAGATCGTCTGGCTGATGGCGGGTTGAGCGAGTTGCGCCGCGGCAAACAGCACAAGATGGCAGTGATGTTTGTGGATATTCGTGGCTTTACCAATTGGTCCGAGGGCCGCGCGCCCGAAGAGGTCGGCGCCTATATAAGCGAATTTCGCAGGCGGGTGCATCTGGCAGTCGCAGATCATGGGGGCATGATCGACAAGTTTATTGGCGATGCGGCGATGATCCTGTTTGAAGAGGAAAACGCAGCCCGTCAGGCGCTGAGCTGTGTTGATGCCCTGCTCCACGAGCTGCAGGATTGGGGAGACGAGCGGCGCGCCCTGGGTCGGAACCCGGTACGGGTTGGCATAGGCGTGCACTTTGGCGAGGTCTTTTCCGGCGTGGTCGGAGATGCTGAGCGTTTGGAGTATTCGGTTTTTGGCGATACGGTAAATACAGCGGCGCGACTGGAAGAGCTGACCAAAACGGTCGGTGCAGGTGTCATTGCCTCGGCGGCGGTGCTGGAGGCTGCGGCAGCAAAGCCCGCGCGCGAGGGCTGGACTGCCCTGCCGGCGGTGCATCTGCGCGGGCGCAGCAGTGGGCTCGAAATCTTTGGACGGGAGCTTGTGGCCCCTCAGGGGCTCTGATGCGGCACAGAGGTTTTTCTTTCTTGCCTCAGATCAAAGACCCTGACCCAGTGCTGCTGTCTGTTGGTGGAAAGCGGCGAACAGAAGGAGAGAAACAATGCTGGAGATCTCAACACGCAAGGTGGCGCAGGTCGCGCTGATGGCGCGGGAACTGGGGCGCGCGGAAGGTGAATTGCGTGCCTTTATCGAGCGGATGGGTCCGGATGAACAGGCCGAGCTCACAGCGATTATGTGGATCGGGCGCGGGAGTTTCGAGGCGGAAGAGCTGCAGGAAGCCATTGCAACGGCAAAGGCTGAAGCCACGACACCTACTGCGGACTACCTGATTGGCACGCCGCATCTGGCGGACAATATCGAAGCTGGTCTCGACGCGCTGGGCGTGGATGTGCAGAACGTCGAGGGCGATGTCATCGGTCGCTAGGTCGCGGCATGCCCTTACGCGTCTGAAGCTCGCCAGGCAATGGCGCGGTGCAGTGGAGCCTGCCCAAGCCCGGTGCCGCGACATTCAACCTCAGGGTTGTGTTAGGGTGTAGGCGTGCTGAGAGCGGTGGCGCGCCGCTCCGGCAAGCGACGCGCCTGCTGTTTCAGCTTTTCTTGTTGCCTTAGTTTTTCAATGGGCAGGTGTTAATCCCCAGAATTGAATAGAGCGGGCAGGTGCCAAGCAGACCGGTGGCCAGGGGGACAATCCCGATCAATCCCCACAGGGTTTGTGGCCCGATGAAAACAAGGGAGAGCAAAACGAGACCGGCGATGACGCGCAGGGCTCTGTCGATGGTGCCTTCGTTCTTAGTCATTTTGTGATCTCCTTTTGGTGTTCCTGCCCTCAGTATAGCAAATGCAGAGGGCATTGGCGGTGACAGAGTCACCGGGTTTGGGAAGAAATCTGTTTTAAGGCTGTGTGGCCGGTGATTTTGACCCCATCACCGCGCTGTTCAACCAGACCCTGGCGGGCAAAGGCGGCCAGTCGGCGCGAGACATAGGCCCGGCCAGATGCGGTTTCTGCCGCAAGGGCGGCATGGGTGGCGTGAACGATCCCTTCGCTGTCGGCAAGGCGCAGCAGCACCTTGGCCAACCGGGCGTCAAAGGCGGTCAGTGCCACATCTTCGATCAACTCCTGGTACTCGGCAAACCGCAGGGCAACCGATGTCAGGACGTCAGTGCGGAACTGGCTGTCTTGTTCCAGCCGGTGCTGGAATTCAGCCGCCGGGATCAGCTCACCTTCCAGATCGGCCTCGACAAGACCCTCAGCAGCGTAGTTTTGATCTTTGATCAGACAGCTAAAGGTCTGCAGGCAGACCTCGCCGGGGTGGACCCGGTACAGCACCACTTCGCGGCCACTGCTGCCGGTCAGGGTGACCTTGATGGATCCCTTTTTCAGCACCAGAAAGCCGGGGCAGTCCTGGCCAGGACTGAAAAGAATGGTGCCCTTTGGAGCTGCGAAATTTCTGATTTTGCTCATCCCATAGCCTCCACATACTGGGGGCAGATCACACCACCGGGCCGGGTCTTTCAAGAGGCGCAAACAGCACCTGAGACGATCCGGCGCGGGGGATGCTGAGACAGGCAATCAAAAAAGGGCCCGCAGTTGCAGGCCCTTCAGGGGGTTGGTCAGATCGCAACCCGTTAGGCAATCCGTTAGGCAATCAGGCGATGCGGTCGCGAACTTCCAGATGCTGGGCAAGCGTGCCGATCTTGCCCATCCAGTCCTGCACCAGTGCCGCATCGCTGGGGGCAGCATGCACACCGGGCGCGATTTTACCGTTCATCACGGCCTCAATGGCAAAGGACACCGGGAAAGACACCAGACGCGCCATGGCTGTGCCACGCTCGTCGCCCCAGGCATCCATCACATAGGTCTTGTGCCAGACGGGTTTGCCGTCTTTCTCGGCCTTTAGATCGACGCAGAGCACCACCCGGTCAGCCTCTCCCTCGTCATAGGAGTTCTCATCCCAGAACTGATCAGACATCTCTTTGAGGCGGGCGTCGCCTGCTGCGCCTTCCAGGGTTTCGACCTCTTTAAAGACACCATCCCAAGCGTCAGTCCAGCCATTCAGACGCAGGGTGCCGCGCACGAATTCTTTTACTTTCCAGTCTTCGCCAAACGCGTACTGACCGATAAAGGGTAGTGAATCGCGGTTGGGATAAACCTCAAAGCTTTCAGGGCTGGGCAGGGGTGCGTCAAAGGTCGAGATCGCGTCCCAGGGGCGGGCCACGTCCAGCTCTTTAAAATCCCGGATCGATTTTGACGGCGAGCGCAGGGCTTTTAATACGCCAAGCGGCGACCAGCTGAATTTGTAGCGAAACGGGTTGGGCGTCTTTGGGATGCCACCACAATAGGACAGAAAGCTGACCTCGTTGCTGGCATCAAAGGCGTCGGAGGCTTTGTACTCATCCACCAGCGCATGGGCCATCAGGTGGTCGATGCCAGGATCCAAACCTACCTCGTTGACCAGTGCGACGCCTGCGGCGCGGGCCTTGTCGTCGAGGGCGCGCATCTCGGGCGCAATATAGGACGAGGACACAAAATGCGCCCCCTTGGAGATCGCCAGTTCCGCCAGCGGCACATGCCAGTCGCCGGGCAGCATCGAGACCACAACATCAGCCGGGCTGAGCATCTCGCCCAGATTTTTCATGTCAAAGACATGGATATTGGCGGTGAGATCGCCCACCGCATCGCGGGCCTTGTCGGCTGTCCGGTTCCAGACCGCAACATCGTGACCGGCTTTGAACAGGCGACGCAGGCCGGGGATGGCCGAAAGGCCGGTGCCACACCAATGAATTGTCATGAGAGTTCTCCCTTATTTATAGCGCAGTTTGGCCGCCACAATGCTGATCACAATGAGGATGGCGCAGATATTGGCAATGATGATTGGCATGTCCCCGACCATCAGCCCGTAGCAGAACCACAGGGTAACCGTGAGCAGAAACAACAGATTTGACGGCAGCGACAGGCCAGAGGTGTCGCGGCTTGACCAGGCTTTCCAGGCCTGCGGCAGCCAGCAGACGGTGCCCAGAAAGGCCGCGAAATATCCGACATAGAGCTCCATCAGGCGGGGACAAATTTGCGAAATGTTGCCTCGGCCCGACCCCAAACGCCCTCGGTCAGGTCGCTTAGCGTTAACAGCGAAGGCAACAGCTGGGCTGCATAGTCTTGCGAGCTTTCTACCGGCAACATCGAGGGCAGGTTGTCGATTGCCATCACATCCATCACCGGATCCGTCGCGACACGCAGTGCCGGGGCGTCCCAGCTGGTGGCCTGATTGTAGACGGGCACCGGGTTGTAATCACTGTCCGGGTCGCAGGCGACATCGCCGATTGCAGTCAGGCGGCGCTCTGCAGTCAGGGCTTCTTTTGGCACAAACACAGGTGTTCCGGGGCGGGCAAAGATGCAGTTGAGAAACAGATCATGCTGCAAAATCTCGGGGAAGGGGCCACCGCTGGCGGTCTCAGCCATGTCCCATTTGGTCACCGCGACACCCATGGCCTCGCAGAGATCCGCAGCGCCAGTGCCAACGCGTCCCATAGCGCCGATGACAATGGCCGAGGGGCGTGCCGCCGCTATTGCGTCCAGCTCAGCCCCCAGCTCGGTCAGCAGCGCATCCTTGCCGGGATAGATACCAACGGGCGCACAGATTTCTCCCCGCTGCTGGGCGCACCAGCTTTTCAGCGTCACGGCAGCCCCGGCATAGCCAGCCCAATAGCCAAAGGCGGCAACGCGACGGCCGGTCTCATCTACCAGATACTCCAAATCATATAGCGTGCCACCCCCGGCCTGAAACCGCTGCAGCAGGGCTTTGCCGGAATGCTGGCCTTTAAAGGCATGGCCAAACATGATGTGGCGATGCGGCAGGGGTGTTCCGTCTTCCGGCAGCTCTTTCAGGCCAAAAATGATGGCATCCGCCGGGGCCGTGGGCCAGGAGTTCTCAGCGGCAATCTCGCAGCCGGCATCGATGTAGCCCTGCAGCGGAATCGCACGCACCGTGCTCTCCTCAACCGTGACATTGATGCCGCCTGACAGTAGTGCCTTGGCGCCTTCGGGGGTCAGGCCCACGCGGTCTTCATTGGGGCGCTGCTCGGCCCGTACCCAGAGATGTGTCATAGTCGCGTCCTTTAAAGCATTCCTTTGGCAGTGACCGCGCGCACCGAAGGGCGCTGTTCCATTGCCGTCATGAAGGATTGGATTTTTGGAAAACCTGCAAGCTCTACCCCATCGCCGCTGAGCCAGGTGCAGATCACATAGAGATAGCAATCCGCGAGGCTAACGGCGTCACCCAGTACAAAAGGTCCACGCAGCCCGAATTGGCTGATATGCGCACAGGACGCGGCCATGGTTTCGGGCACGCGTGCCTGCATGTCCTTGTAACTGGAGGTCTTGGTGGCCCAGCGGCTGCCGCGCATTTTATGCGCGTGGTTCACATGCATGGTCGAGGCAAGATAGTACATCACCTCCCGCATCCGGGCCAACAGCAGCGGATCACTGGGGCGCAGCCCTGCTGCGGGCGCGAGATCGGCGATATACTCCAGCAAGGCGCCGGTTTCGGTCAGGATGCCGCCGTCAATCGCCAGCGCGGGAACCCGGCCCTTGGGGTTGATCTGGGAATAGGCCTCGCTCATCTGTTCTTTGCTGGCAAAATCAACCTTGATGGCCTCATAGTCGAGACCGGCCTCTTCCAGGGCGATCGCGACAGCAACCGAGATGGTATGGGGTGCAAAGTAGAGCTGCATTTTGATCTCCTGGCTGAGGCTTTGGCATGCCTACAGATGTGTTTGTGCGTATTGACGTTCGGGGGTCTCCAGATGCGGGACCGAGTTGAACAGAACCGGGCTCAGATGGCCACCAATGGGGAACAGGCGGTGCATCGAGGTATTCATGATCGCCAGGGCCATGCGCGCCATGCCATTGGTATCCAGCCCCATGGCCTGACGCATCGCCATTGAGATAAAGCCCCCCGAGGTCACCACCAGTGCAGGCCCGTCGCCGTCAGAAATCTCAGCCAGCACCGACTGGGTGCGGGCCTCAAAATCCTCCCAGCTTTCGGGCGGGGTGTCGATCTCGCCTGCTGCCCAGGCTTTGAATACCTTTGGCAGATGCGCAATAAAACCCTCGCGCTCCTGCGGCACCGCCAGCCCGTACTGGACCTCCATCAACTGCGCCATGGTGAAATATTCCATCTCGTTCAGGCGCGCATCCTGGGTGACCTGGCCGTACCCCATACCCGAAGCGGTCTCGATATGGCGGGTCAGAGTGCCTGAATAGATCCGGGGATGATGCGCGCCGCTGGCCTCCAGATGGCTCCCCAGCCAGGCGGCCTGTTGATGGCCAAGATCGCTCAAACGGTCATAGCTGACTTCATCGCGAGCCTCTGTGTTGGCCTGCCCGTGGCGGATCAGGGTGATGTGTGTCATGCGGCGCATCCCATTTCTGTGTGTGAATTTCATAAGTGAGCAGCCAGCGACATGGAAGAGAGGGTTTCGCCGCGAGCAGAAGTTTTCCATGCGTCGAAAGCGCCCTGGTGTTTGTCGCGCTGAAAGAGGGGTGGAATTGTTCGTTTTGTGCTATTTTACCGCAGGTATGGTTAAATGGCCGGGATGGTGGAGAGTGCCATTGCGCAATGAGGAAAGGCGTGGAATAAAAATAGTTAACGCATAATGCGCAAAGACTGGTGGCACCCGCTAGCTAACCAAAAACAAAGGTAAAACCATGACCCTGAACCCCGATCGGTTTCTCGAAGATTTGCACTGTTTGCGATCCTTTGGAGCATCTGGCGTGGGTAAAGGGGTGATACGCCCGGCCTTTTCCGCTGTGGATATTGCGGCCCGCCGCTGGTTGGCCTCGCGGATGGCTGAGGCTGATCTCGATGTGCATTTTGATCCCATTGGCAACCTTTTTGGCGTCAATGGGCAAAAATCCCTCTTGATCGGATCCCATAGCGATAGCCAGCCCGAGGGCGGCTGGCTGGATGGCGCTTTGGGCGTTGTTGCCGGTCTGGAAATCGCCCGCGCGGCAAAGGAAGCCGGTGGGCCACCCATCTCGGTGGTGAATTTTCAGGATGAAGAGGGCCGGTTTGGTATTCTGACCGGCTCGGATGTGTGGACCGGGAAGATTTCGCTGGCAGAGGCAGACATGCTGACTGACAACGATGGTCTGGCTTTGGGCGCCGTTCGGGCCCGCATGTCAGGCCGGGCCAGGGATTTCCTGCCGCATGATATGTTTCATGGTTTCATTGAGATGCACATCGAACAGGGGCCCGGAATGGATGCTGCTGGCGACCAGATCGGTGTCGTGAGTGACATTGTCGGGATCCGCGAGGTGCGCATCAGAATTCTCGGACGCCAGAACCATGCCGGGACTACTCCGATGGCGCTGCGGCAAGATGCATTTCAGGCGCTCAGTGAGTTTAACCAGCGGATCAATGCCCGTTTTGCTGCGCTGGCCACTTCTGCCACGGTCTGGACACTTGGCCACGCAGATATTTCGCCCAATGCGTCTTCGGTGGTGCCGGGATGTGCCTTCTTTTCCCTGCAATGGCGCGATGGCGATGCGACGCGACTGGACAAAATGGAAGAGATCGTTCGTGAGGTCGCAGGTGAGATCGCACAGGATCTGCAAGTGAAGGTCGAGCTGGGCGATATCGGTGGCATTGCACCCGCCGCGATGGATGCGCGCCTGAAAACGGCCCTGCGCGACTCGGCCGAGGCGCTGGCGCCGGGAAAATGGCTGGATCTGCCCTCTGGAGCGCTGCATGACGCGGCCAATGTGGCGCAGGTGATCCCCTCGGCGATGCTGTTTGTACCCTCGATTGGCGGCATCAGCCACGCCTTTGACGAAGATACCAAAGAGGCAGATCTGGTAAAGGGGCTGGAGGTTCTGAACCGCGCAGCGCTCTCTTTGTAGCAAAGCCAATACGCGCCCTGCTTGACCAGGCCCGCGCGTCGGATAAAGCGGGGCGTGTCGCAGGATCAGCTGCGGGCGTAGCCGCGTTTCAACATGCGATTGCGGTGTTTGTCCGCCGCCAGAGAGGCGTCGCGCAGATTGTCGTAGATATTGATGGCGCATTGGCCATTGCTGCCCGCCATGCCCCATTCCCGCAGAACAGAGACCTCGGAAAACAGGTTCAGAGCCAGTTCAATCCGGTAAAACCGGGAGCGACGGCGTTGCGCTTGGCTATAGAGCAGACAGGTGGCCATACGGTGATTCTATACCAGAGCGATTCGTCCCGGCAAGAGGCAGATGACAGTATCTTTTGGCGGCAACGCAGGACTCAGCTCCAGCTCACATCGCCCAGAAAAATATAGCCAGCCCCGTATATGGTTTTGATCAGGCGCGGGTTTTTGGGGTCTTCTCGCAGTTTGGTGCGCAGGCGCGACACCCGCACATCCATGGCGCGATCAAAACTGTCTCCGGCACCACCGCCCAGGCTTTCTTGCATCTGGGCCCGTGAGATCAGGCGCTTTGGGCTGTCGAGGAACAGGCGCAACACCTCGCCCTCGGCATGGGAAAACGGGGTTTCGGCACCGCTGTCATCCTCGAGAACGTAGCGGTCAAAATGTGCGGTCCAGCCGGCAAAGCTGGCGGAATTGCCGCTTACGGGCTGGCTGCGGGGGCCTGACCGCAGGCGGGCCCGGATACGCGCGACCACCTCGGCGGGGTCAAAGGGTTTGGTGATGTAGTCATCAGCCCCCAGCTCCAGTCCGGTGACACGATCCTGCACCTGCGCCCGACCCGAGATGATGATGACGGCGGCACCCTGTTCCAGCGCCAGCCGGTGGACCAGGGTCAGCCCATCCACGTCCGGCAGCGACAGGTCCACCAGACAGACATCCGGCGTCACCCGTTTTAACGAGGCCTCAAATTCGCGGGCGCGGGCAAAGCTCTGGGTGCGGAACCCCGCCTCTTCGAGGCAGTCAGTGAGGATCTGGCGAATTTCCGGCTCGTCGTCCAGAATGGTGACAAGAGGCGCGGTCATGCTGGTGTCTCCGGGTTGATGAGGGCGGACAGTTGCTGGGCATCAAAGGGTTTTTGCAGAACAGGCGCAGCCTTTAAGGCCATGCGAAACTGTGGATCACTGGGCGGCAGCGAGGTCATCAGTATCATTGGCAGACCGGAGCCTTTCAGGCGTTGCGCAAGATCAATTCCAGTGGCCTCACCCTCGAGACGCACATCCGACAATACCAGTGCGATATCGGGGATATCAACGGCCAATGCTGCGGCTTCATCGACGCTGGTGGCCTCGACGACCGAATAGCCAAGATCAATCAGCATATCGCGGAAGGTGGCGCGCAGATCTTCGCTGTCCTCGACCAGCAGGGCAAGGCCACCACGGGCGTCAGGCGCCAGCCGATAGGGCAGGCGCAGCGTGACACTGGCACCCGAGACCGTATTGCCCACCCGCATATCGCCACCTGCGGATTTTGCCATATCGTAGACCATGGGCAGCCCGAGGCCGGACCCCTCGCTGCCCTTGGTGGTGAAAAAGGGATTGAGCGCATTCGCCAGCGCGTCGGCTGAGAAGCCGGGACCGGTGTCAGAGACGCTAATCTCCAGCCAGACCTGTCCCATCACATGGGCGCTGACGGTGATCTGGCCGTTGACGCCACAGGCATCGCGGGCGTTCAGGATCAGGTTGAGCAGCGCATCCTGCAGCTTACCCGCGTCCAGCAACAGCAGCACATCCGGGGTGTTGTCCAGCACGCTTAACCCCAATCCCTGCGGCAGGGAGGGCGTGGCGAGGATCTTCAGCTCGGACAAAAGCGCATGCATATTGGTGGCTTGTGGCCGCAGGGTACGTTGGCTGGTCATTTCGGCAATCCGGTTGAGCAGCCGCCCGCCGCGGCGCGCCGCCGACAGCGTGCCGCGCACCATCTCGCGGCCCTGGGGCGGCAGCTCCATTTTGTCCAGCTTGCTTTGCATGCCGAGGATAATGGTCAGAAGGTTGGAGAAATCATGCGCCAGCCCCGAGGTCATCTGCGCCGCCATCTCGCGCCGCCGCGCCTGTTGCAGGGCAACGCGGGCCTGGGTTTCTTCGGTGACATCCATCGACAAAATATAGACGCCGCCGCTTTTGTCGGGGGTAAAGGCAACCCGGATCCGGCGGCTGTCGTGGGCTTCGGTGAACTCAAACACCGGGCTTTCGCCCTGGTAGGCTGCCATCAGATGCGGCTCGATCTTGGCAAAGGCCTGCGGGCCAAGGGCGTCTGAAATATGCATTTCGAGAATGTCGGAGGGGCGACTTGGAAAGACCGAGCTCAGCCGTCTGTTGGTATAGGTGTAGTGGCCATCGGCGTCGACATGAGCGATATGGGCGGGCATCATCTCGGTGGTAAGGCGGGTGCGGCCTTCGATCTCGGTCAATTGCCGTTTGGCCTCTTCCAGCGCGTTGATGGTGGCGGCCAGTTTGCGGTTGGTGGCTGAAAGCTCCTCTGTGTGAGAGATCAGCCGGTCTGACATTTCCTCGGAGCGTGCCCGCAGCAATTGCTCAACCCGTTTGGCGCGGCTGATGTCGGTATAGACGGCAACCCAGCCGCCCTGTGGCAGCGGTGCGCCTTCGATCGAGATCACCTGACCATTGGCGCGGGTGCGTTCGATATAATGAGGTTCAAAATCAAGCGCCTGCTCCACACGGGCAGCGACAAATTCCTCGATATCCTCCATCGGGCCGTATTCACCGCTGGTGGCGATATGGCGGATCGTGTCGTCAAAGCGCGCCCCAGGCGTGACCAGGGCATCGGGCAGGTTGAACATTTCCTGAAAGCGATTGTTGCAGACGGCCAGCCGCAGCTCGCTGTCATAGATCGAGATCGCCTGAGCAATCAGGTTGAGCCCGGCTGTGGTCATTGCCGCACGTGTTTTGTCGGATCTGTTCATGGCTCCCCCGCGCCGCTCTTGCGGGCATGGCTATCACTGCCACGCCGGATGGCAAAGAGGCAGCCTTGCGGCTTTGACAGAAACCGTCCTGTCAAATCCTGGGACGGGTCAAAGTCCGGGCGGGGCGAATCTGGGCAAATGTCGTCCTGTTACAATTCGTAAGATTTGTGAAAACTTCACGAAAAAGTTGACCCGCTAGCATGCTGCAGTTCCTAATGGGGACCAGAATCGTGTGACAGCGATCTGCCGGTCGGGGAAGGCCGGAATGGGAGGAGAAAGAACATTGGCTCAGATGCAGTCAGGCGCTGCAGGGAAACTCTCTCTGCCGGCGCTGCTTGAACGCAACGTTTCGGAATTCGGTGATAAGCCGGCCTACCGGGAAAAAGAATTTGGCATTTGGCAGTGCTGGACCTGGGCGCAAGCCGCCAAGGAGATCGAGGCACTGGCGCTTGGTCTTATCAATCTTGGTGTGAATGAGGGCGACTTTATCGCCATCATCGGCGGCAACCGTCCCTATATGTATTGGTCGATGGTTGCAGCCCAGTCCGTGGGCGCAATTCCGGTGCCGCTGTACCAGGATGCCAACGCCGAAGAGATGGCCTATGTGCTGGAGCACTGTGGCGCCCGTTTTGTGATCGCCGCAGATCAGGAACAGGTCGACAAGGTGATCGAGGTCCAGGACCAGTTGCACCAGTTCGAGCATATGATCTATCTCGACCCGCGCGGATTGCGCAAATATGACCACCACGCGCTGCATGAGTATTCCCATGTGCAAAACCAGGGTCGCGCCGCCTATGACGAGTGGATCACCGATCTGCAGGAGCGCCGCGCCAAGCTGACATACGACAGCACCTGCGTGATGCTCTATACCTCGGGCACCACCGGGAAGCCCAAGGGCGTGGTCCTGTCGAACCGCAATATCATTGAGAGCGCCAAAAACGCCTGTGAGTTCGACAAACTGAAACAGACAGATGAGATCCTCGCCTATCTGCCGATGGCCTGGGTTGGCGATTTCATCTTCTCAATTGGTCAGGCCTATTGGGCCGGGTTCTGCGTCAACTGCCCCGAAAGCCCCGAGACCATGATGACCGATCTGCGTGAGATCGGCCCGAGCTACTATTTTGCGCCCCCACGGGTGTTTGAAACCCAGTTGACCAGTGTGATGATCCGCATGGAAGACGCGGGCAATCTCAAGCGCAAGATGTTCCATCACTTTATGGCACATGCCAAAAAGGTTGGTCCCAGCATTCTCGACGGCAAGCCCGTTGGCCTGATGGACCGGATGAAATACGCGCTGGGCGACAAGCTGGTCTATGGCCCGCTGAAAGACACGCTGGGCTTTGGCAATGTACGCGTGGGCTACACCGCGGGCGAAGCCATTGGCCCCGAGATTTTTGAGTTTTACCGCTCGCTTGGGATCAATCTCAAACAGCTTTATGGTCAGACCGAGGCGACAGTTTTCATCACGGTGCAGCCGGATGGCGAAGTGCGGGCCGACACCGTTGGTGTCCCGGCGCCGGATGTGGAAATCCGCATCTCTGAAAATGGCGAAATCTTCTACCGCTCACCGGGTACTTTTGTGGAATACTACAAAAACCCCGAAAGCACTGCCGATACCAAAGACCCTGAAGGCTGGGTCGCAACAGGGGACGCTGGATTCTTTGAAGAAGACTCTGGCCATCTGCGCATTATCGACCGGGCTAAAGACGTTGGCAAAATGGCGGACGGCGGCATGTTTGCCCCCAAATTTGTCGAGAACAAACTCAAGTTTTATCCCGATATCCTTGAGGCTGTGCTGTTCGGCAATGGTAAGGACCGCTGCGTTGCCTTTATCAACATCGACCTTACGGCGGTGGGCAACTGGGCCGAGCGCAACAACATTGCCTATGCCTCCTATCAGGAGCTGACCGCGCACCCCAAGGTTCTGCAGTCGATTCAAGAGCATGTCTCTGAGGTGAACAAATCTGTTTCTGATGACAAGATGCTGTCAGGCTGTCAGGTGCACCGCTTTGTCATCCTGCACAAACAGCTGGATGCGGATGATGGTGAGATGACCCGGACCGGTAAGGTGCGTCGTCGTATCGTCGAAGAGAAATTCTCTGATATCCTGACCGCGTTGTATGACGGATCAGGCGAGATCTCGACCACCACGGAAGTGACTTACGAGGATGGCCGTAAAGGCGCGATCAGTGCGACGCTCACCATTATTGATGCGGATCTCGCAGCCGGTGTCCAGCACAAGGTGGCTGCAGAATGAGCAACAGGCACTCAGATTGTCGCCTCACGCTATGTGCATCCCCTGGTCCGGTCTCAGACGAGATCGGGGCAGTGCTCGGGATGGAAGGCGGTATGCACCACCTGGCGGATCATCAGGGGCGCGCTGAACCCACGGGTTCGCAAATTGATCGAGGCGCGGCTTTCGGATTGGGACAGGCCTTTGCGTCTGCATTCAAAGGCCATCTTCAACAGGCAGGTATGCTCGAACTCGCTAAACATTGCAGGGATCTCCTTGCTACTCAACTTTACCAAGTGTCACACAAAGATCTTAATTCTTTAATGTGGCGGAATAATGGAGACGTCAGTCATGCTTGACCAATCCGATAGCTATGTCACCGAAGATGGTCGCACCATTGGCGGCGTGGTGATGGAAATGAAGAACATCACCCTGCGGTTTGGTGGCGTGGTGGCGATCGAGAATATCTCCTTTGATATTCGCGAAGGCGAGATTCGTGCGATCATCGGCCCTAACGGCGCCGGAAAATCCTCGATGCTCAACGTCATTTCGGGCTTTTACGTGCCACAAGAAGGCACGGTAGAGTTCCACGGCAAACCCCGCCCTCAGATGCGCCCCTATGAGGTGGCACAGCAGGGCATCGCGCGGACCTTCCAGAACATCGCCCTGTTTGAGGGGATGAGCGTTCTGGACAACGTGATGACCGGGCGCCTCAACCACATGAAAACGGGCCTGTTTCAGCAGGCTCTGTGGAAGGGGAAGGCCGAGAAGGAAGAAACCGCCAATCGCGAAGTGGCTGAGAAAGTGATCGACTTTCTCGAGATCCAGCACATCCGCAAAACCCCGGTGGGACGCCTGCCTTATGGTTTGAAAAAGCGGGTTGAGCTGGCACGCGCTCTGGCGGCCGAGCCTAAGCTCTTGCTGCTGGATGAGCCAATGGCGGGTATGAACGTCGAGGAAAAAGAGGACATGTCCCGCTTTATCCTCGATGTGAACGACGAATTTGGCACCACCATCGCCCTGATCGAACACGATATGGGCGTTGTCATGGACCTGAGCGACCGCGTGGTGGTGATGGATTACGGCAAGAAAATTGGCGATGGCACACCGGATGAAGTGCGCAACAACCAAGCTGTGATCGACGCCTACCTGGGTGTTGCACATGACTAAAGTTCTGACAGATATGAGGAGAGTGACTGATGTCTGACCAGTTTCTTTTTGCAACCGAAGTCTTCTTCAACGGGCTCATGGCCGGGGTGCTTTATGCGCTCGTGGCGCTGGGTTTCGTACTGATCTACAAGGCCTCTGGTATTTTCAACTACGCCCAGGGCGTTATGGCGCTGTTTGCGGCCATGACCCTGGTGGGCATCATGGAGGGGCAGGTGCCCTTCAGCCATATCATCAATGCGATGTTTGGCACCGAGGTGCATCATTTTGGCTGGCATGTGCCGGCGCTGCTGGCGATCCTTCTGACCGTGGGGGTCATGGTGATCTTTGCCTGGCTGGTGCAGCGTATCGTGATGCGCCATCTGGTGGGACAAGAGCCGATCATCCTGTTCATGGCGACCATTGGTCTGGCCTATTTTCTCGAAGGTTTCTCGGACCTGATGTGGGGCTCTGAGATCAAGACGCTGGACGTGGGCCTGCCCCAGGGTGGCTCCTTCTGGATCGAAGACATGACCGCGAGCCTTGGCACGGATAATTTCTACGGATTCTTCATCGACAATCTCGATATCGTTGCCACCGTGATTGCCGCCTTGCTGGTGACGGGTCTGGTGCTGTTTGCCCAGTATACCAAACAGGGCCGCGCCATGCGGGCTGTGGCGGATGATCATCAGGCAGCTCTGTCGGTTGGCATCTCGCTGAACTTTATCTGGGTGCTGGTCTGGTCGGTTGCGGGCTTTGTTGCTCTGGTTGCCGGGATCGTCTGGGGCACAAAATCGGGCGTGCAGTTCTCACTGTCGCTGATCGCTCTCAAGGCGCTGCCGGTTCTGATGCTGGGTGGCTTTACCTCGATCCCCGGCGCCATTGTGGGCGGCCTGATCATCGGTGTCGGCGAGAAGATGTTTGAATTTGCCATCGGCCCTATGGTGGGCGGCGCCACCGAGAACTGGTTCGCCTATGTGCTGGCGCTGCTCTTCCTGGTGTTCAGACCGCAGGGTCTGTTTGGCGAGAAGATCATCGAAAGGGTCTGACCCCCTGACAAAGACCGCGCCCCTGCACAAATTTGGATGGGGGCGCAGCAAGAGACCCCGCAGCCCGCGCCACCCTGGCGCATCACCAAAGGAGACTATGCCAGATGAAACTCGTCGCTATCATCAACGTGATTGCCTGGTCCGGCTTCTGGGCCTTTGGATACCTGGCCCTCAGCGCCAAAGGTTTTTCTGAGGCGCAGGTCGTGACAGCCTCTTTGCTGGCAGCCACGGGTCTCTTTACCGGCATCATCGCCTATCTGCGCCTGGCCCAGTCGGCCGAGCTGAGCGGGTATGCGCGAAAATCTAATCAAATGAGCGCAGTGGACCGTAACCGCGCGCAGCAACAGGGGAGCATCTAAGCATGTTCTATCGCGAAGCCGGGGACTTTAAAGTTTCCTATGAAGAGGACAG
Organism: Phaeobacter sp. SH40; assembly: GCA_965641885.1. Classification (GTDB taxonomy): domain Bacteria; phylum Pseudomonadota; class Alphaproteobacteria; order Rhodobacterales; family Rhodobacteraceae; genus Pseudophaeobacter. Next base: position 4,632,943 of record OZ282574.1, read on the forward strand.
CCAGACCTTTCCGATCAAGTTCGATCGGTATCGGTACTACATGGTGCTGGCCTTCGCCTTTCTGGTCATTCCTTTCACCATCAATGACTACTGGGCCAATGCCATCCTGCTGCCCTTTCTGATCTACTCAATCGCAGCAATCGGGCTCAATATTCTGGTTGGCTATTGCGGCCAGGTGAGCCTTGGCACCGGTGGTTTCATGGCGGTGGGGGCCTATGCCTGCTACAAGCTGATGACCGCCTTCCCCGAAGTGAGCATGTTCGTTCATGTTCTGCTGGCGGGCGGCATTACCGGGGTGGTCTGCGTGATCTTTGGCTTGCCCAGCCTGCGGATCAAGGGGTTCTATCTCGCGGTGGCAACGCTGGCGGCACAGTTCTTTCTGGTCTGGTTGTTCAACCGGGTGCCGTGGTTTTACAACTACTCCGCTTCGGGTCAGATCAACGCACCCGAGCGGGACGTGTTTGGCATTGTCATCACCGGCCCCAATGCTCCGGCTTGGGCGACCTATCTGTTCTGCCTGATTTTCCTCGCCTTTTGCGCGCTGGTTGCCCGCAACCTGACCCGCGGCACCATTGGCCGCAGCTGGATGGCGATCCGCGATATGGATATCGCCGCTGAAATCATCGGGGTGAACCCGCTGAAAGCCAAACTGACCGCCTTTGCGGTATCTGGCTTCTTTATCGGTGTGTCAGGTGCTTTGTTCTTTGCCATCTACCTGGGCGCAGTTGAGGTGGGTGAAGCCTTTGGCATCACCAAATCTTTCCTGGTCCTGTTCATGGTGATCATTGGCGGGTTGGGATCCATCTTTGGCTCCTTCGCCGGTGCCGCCTTCCTGGTGCTTTTGCCAGTGGTTCTAAAGGTTGTCGGCGTTGATGTGCTGGGATGGCCCACAGATATTGTGGCGCATTTCCAGCTGGTGATCGTGGGCGGGCTGATCGTAGTGTTCCTGATCGTAGAGCCGCATGGGCTGGCACAGCTCTGGCGCGTTACCAAAGAAAAACTGAGACTATGGCCCTTCCCGCACTAGGCGGTGAGGGTCCAGAACGACGGCGGTGATAAGAGCAATACCCAAGCGCCGCCTATGAGACGACTATCGGATAAGACCAAGGGAGGAATAACCCGATGAAACTGAAATTGACTACTCTGGCGCTGGGCGCCGTGATGGCCGCGGGCCCGGTAATGGCGGACCTGGTGTTCCCATCGCTGAGCTATCGTACTGGACCATATGCTGCTGGCGGTATCCCGTTTGCGGATGGCTATGCTGACTATTTCACCCTCGTAAACGAGCGTGATGGCGGCATCGGCGGCGTGATGACCAAGCTGCTCGAATGCGAAACCGGCTATAACACTGAAAAAGGTGTGGAATGCTACGAATCCACCAAAGGCGAAGGCGCCCTGGTGTATCAACCGCTCTCCACCGGTATTACCTATCAGCTGATCCCCAAAACGGCTGCCGACGGCATCCCGCTCCACACCATGGGCTATGGCCGGACCTCGGCTGCCAATGGCGACGTCTTTGGTAACGTGTTCAACTATCCTGCAAACTACTGGGATGGTGCGTCGGGTATCATCAACTACCTGCTGGACGAAAACGGTGGCGACCTCAAAGGCAAGAAGATCGCTCTGGTCTTCCACAACTCTGCCTACGGTAAAGAGCCCATCCGCACCCTGGAAGATCTGTCCGCCAAGCACGGTTTTGAGCTGACCACCCTGCCTGTTGACCACCCTGGTCAGGAGCAGAAATCCCAGTGGCTGCAAATTCGCCGCGAGCGTCCTGACTTTGTCATGATGTGGGGCTGGGGCGTGATGAACCAGGTTGCTATTCAGGAAGCTGCAAACATCCGTTTCCCAATGGAAAACTTCATTGGTGTCTGGTGGTCCGGTGCCGAGCATGACGTTCTGTCCGCCGGTGCGGCTGCAGACGGCTACAAGGCTGTGACCTTCCACAACGTTGGCCGTGACTTCCCGGTATTTGACGACATTCAGAAATATGTTGTTGATGCAGGCAAAGCCGCCGGTGCTGGCGACCAGGTCGGCAACGTCTTGTATAACCGTGGCATGTACGCGGCGATGCTGGCTGTTGAAGCGGCCAAGACCGCGCAGGAAATCCACGGCACAGCCGACATCACCCCTGCGATGATGCGCGACGGTATGGAAGCCCTGGAAATGCCCGAAGCCCGTATGTCCTCGCTTGGCATGCCTAACTTTGGTCCTTCCTTCAACGTGTCTTGTGAAAACCACGGTGGCCCTGGCCTCGTTGGTGTGACCCAGTGGAACGCCGAGTCCAAAACCTGGAGCCTGATTGCAGACTTCCAGAAAACGGACGCCGATGTGATCAAACCGCTGATCGACGCCGACTCTGCGTCTTATGCTGCGGAAAACAACATCGAATCCCAGTGTAAGTAAGCACTTTTTCCGATCCTGCAGTTTTGTGGGGTCGGGCCTTAATCCGGCGCGGCGGCTTGCTGCCGCGCCACCCCGAACAGACCGGGCCGCGCCGTTAAAGCGCCCTGAACCGCATGAGGACAAGCTTTGATGCTGGATGCAGCCAACACCACTGATGTGCAGGCCGAGACCCTGCTTGAGGTCAACAATATCGAGGTGATCTACAATCACGTGATCCTGGTGCTGAAGGGCGTCAGCCTCAATGTTCCCAAAGGGGGCATCACGGCCCTGCTGGGCGGCAACGGAGCCGGTAAGACCACCACGCTAAAGGCGATCTCCAACCTGCTGCGCTCGGAGCGCGGCGAGGTGACCAAGGGATCTGTGAAATACCGTGGCAAGGATGTACATGACGCGGATCCTGCTGATCTGGTGCGCAATGGCGTGATCCAGGTGATGGAGGGTCGGCATTGCTTTGAGCACCTGACCGTGGAAGAAAACCTGCTGACCGGCGCCTATACCCGCTCGGACAGCAAGGCCGATATTCAAAGAGACCTTGAGCTGGTCTACACTTATTTCCCCCGCCTGAAAGAACGCCGCAAAAGCCAGGCGGGCTATACCTCTGGTGGGGAACAGCAGATGGTCGCCATGGGACGCGCTTTGATGAGCCGCCCGGAAACCATTTTGCTGGATGAGCCTTCAATGGGGTTGGCACCCCAGCTGGTTGAGCAGATCTTTGAGATCGTGAAATCGATCAATGAAAAAGAGGGCGTGACCTTCCTTTTGGCTGAACAGAACACCAATGTGGCGCTGCGCTATGCCCACTATGGTTATATTCTGGAATCTGGCCGGGTTGTGATGGATGGCCCCGCAGCTGAGTTGCGCGAAAACCCTGATGTTAAAGAATTTTACCTTGGCATGTCAGACGAGGGGCGCAAAAGCTTCCGTGATGTGCGCTCGTATCGCCGCCGTAAACGGTGGTTGAGCTAAGGGAGTGATGGTGAGCATATGACCTATTTTGATACCCTTGAGACGCGCTCCGACGACCAGCGTGCCAGCGATCTCGCCGCAGCTTTGCCAGCGCAGATTGCCCTGGCCCAAAGCGCTGCGGGCTACGCCGGCAGCCTGGCCGGGGTTGAGGCAAGCGCCATTACCTCGGCAGCAGCCCTAAGCGCCCTGCCGGTGTTGCGTAAATCTGACCTCAGCAAAGCGCAGGGCGGCAATGCGCCTTTTGGTGGTTTTACGGTGAAACCCGCCTCTGGCTTTGCCCATGTCTTTCAGTCCCCCGGCCCGATCTATGAACCCGGTGGTGTTGATCATGACTGGTGGCGCATGGGGCGGTTTTTGCACGCGGTTGGCATTGGCCAGGGGGATGTGGTTCAAAACTGCTTTGGCTACCACCTGACGCCCGCTGGCATGATCTTTGAAAACGGTGCCCGTGCCGTGGGGGCCGCTGTGTTGCCTGCTGGGACTGGTCAGACCGAACTTCAGGTGACTGCCGCGCGCGATGTTGGCGCCACGGCCTATGCCGGGACACCCGACTATCTAAAGGTCATTTTGGATAAGGCCGACAGCATGGGGATCACCCTTGGCTTTACCAAAGCGGCTGTTGGTGGCGGGGCGCTGTTTCCGTCGCTGCGTCAGGAGTATGCGGATCGCGGCATCACCTGCCTGCAAAGCTATGCCACGGCGGATCTGGGCAATATTGCCTATGAGAGCGCCGCGATGGAGGGCATGATCGTCGATGAGAAGGTCATCGTCGAGATCGTCACGCCCGGCACCGGCACGCCAGTTGCCCCCGGAGAAGTGGGCGAGGTCGTGGTGACCACGCTGAACCCGGACTACCCCCTTGTTCGGTTTGCCACCGGGGATCTTTCGGCGATGCTGCCGGGGGTCTCTCCCTGTGGCCGTACCAATATGCGGATCAAAGGCTGGATGGGTCGGGCGGATCAGACCACCAAGATCAAAGGCATGTTTGTCCGCCCCGAGCAGGTTGCCACGCTGGTTGAAAAACATCATGAGATCGTCAAGGCCCGCGTTATCGCGGCGCGCGACGGCGAAATGGACACCATGACCGTTCAGATCGAAGCCACGTCTGGCGATGAGATCAGTTTTGGCAAATCGGTGATCGAAGTTCTCAAGCTCAAGGGCCGCATCGAAGTGGTCGCGCCTGGCACCCTGCCCAAAGACGGCCTGGTGATCGAAGACCAGCGCAGCTACGACTAAACACCTTGCGCCGCGCTCGCTACTGCGCGGGCCGCTGAAATCCTCGCACCCTTTGTTGGTGTTATCTCTCCCCCCGGGATGCCTTTTGGCTCTCGGGGGTTTCTTTTTGGCAAAGGAGCTGCGTCAAACGGGGCGGCTATCGTGGCTGTGACAGGTTTCACACCGGTTTCACACTGGAGTTTCCGACCAAAATGATCGCATAAGGGGGAAACAGCCAAGAGCCGGACGGATGACTGCCGTGAGCCAAACCGAAGACGACGCCCCAAAGGGCTACCGCCGCAGCCGTAATTCCGGAACCGGAGTCTTTTCTTTTCTGGCCTGGTGTGTGGCGCTCGCCTGTATCCTGCCGATGGTTGCGGTTGGGCTTGCTGCCGTGACGGGTGGCACTGAAACGATCCGGCATCTGGCAGACACAGTGTTGCCCCGCTATGCGCTGACCACCCTTGGCCTTGTGGCGCTTGTCTCGACTGGCACGCTGATGATTGGTGTGGGTGCCGCTTGGCTGGTCACCATGACCCGGTTTCCGGGCGTACGCATTTTTGAGGTCGCACTGATCTTACCACTGGCGTTTCCGGCCTATGTGCTGGCCTATGCCTATACCTATGTTCTCGACCACCCCGGCATCGTTCAGAGCAGCCTGCGACAGGTGACAGGCTGGGGGCCACGCGACTATTGGTTCCCCGAGATCCGCTCATTGGGTGGTGCTGCGATGATGCTGGTTCTGGTGCTGTACCCCTATGTCTACCTTCTGGCGCGGGCCGCATTTCTGCAACAAACCGGCGGCGCGTTTCTGGCGGCGCGGGCGCTGGGGAAAAGTGCATTCGAGGCCTTTTGGCGGGTCAGCCTGCCGATGGCGCGCCCGGCCATCGCCTCCGGGGTGTTGCTGGCGGTGATGGAGACCATCGCCGATTTTGGCACGGTCTCCTATTTTGGCGTCCAGACCTTTGCCACAGGGATTTATACCAGCTGGTTTTCAATGGGAGACCGCGCCGGGGCGGCGCAGCTGGCCCTGTGCCTTCTCAGCTTTGCGCTGGTGCTGGCGGTGGTCGAACGCTCCACACGCGGCAAGGCACGTTATCATCAGGCAGGCAAGCAACATGCCGCGATGGCACCTGCTGATCTCAAAGGCGCGCGTGCGGTTGGGGCCTGGGTACTCTGTGCTTTGCCGGTTTGTCTGGGCTTTTTGCTGCCGGTCTTTATCTTGTTCAACATGGGGCTGCAGTCCGAACAAAACCTGTTCAGCCGTCGCTATGTCGGCTTTTTGCAGAACTCGGTCACTCTGGCCACGCTGGCGGCGTGCCTCACGGTGCTGGCGGCGATCTGTCTTGGGTTTTATCAGCGGCTGCGCCCAGGTCGGCCTTCGGCGACGGCCGCCTATATGTCACGTTTGGGCTATGCTGTGCCCGGTGGCGTCATCGCGGTGGGGCTGATGGTGCCTTTTGCCGCCTTTGACAACGCCTTGGACGCCTGGATGCGGGCAAATTTTGAGATCCGGACAGGGCTTTTGATCACCGGCTCGATCTGGCTTTTGGTGGCCGCCTATATGGTGCGCTTTCTGGCGGCAGCGCTTGGCGCCTATGAAAGCGGTCAGTCCACGGTGCATGCCAATATGGATGCCGCGGCGCGTTCGCTGGGGCAGGGGCCGTTTGGCATGCTGCGCCGGGTGCATCTGCCGATGCTCACGCCCAGCCTGCTGACCGCGTTGCTCATCGTCTTTGTCGATGTGATGAAAGAGCTGCCAGCGACGCTGATCATGCGCCCCTTCAACTATGACACCCTGGCTGTGCAGGCCTATCGGCTGGCCTCGGACGAGCGGCTGGAGGGGGCGGCGGTGCCCTCTCTGGTGATCATGGCTGTGGGTCTGCTACCAGTGATCCTGATCTGCCGTCAGGTGGGGCGGCGCCGCTAACGGGGTCTCGGAAGGGCTGATATCAGGACGCTCTGCCTAGGGCGCCGGGATCTAAGCCGCCCCAGTCCACCAGGCGTCGATTTGGTCGCGGCTGATCTGGTCGCGCGGGCCAAGGGCCACCAGCTGGGTTTCGAGCGCGTCGCAGCGCTTTGCCTCGACGTTTTGGCCGACAATATGCAGCGCATAGGCGCCGCCAGAGGTGAGAACAAACCCCTTCATACGATAAAGCCCGGCAGGACGCGCCGCGAGTTTATCTCCCAGCGCGCGCCGGTCCAGCGGGGTGCTGCTTTGGTACTGCCAGGTGGTAAAGGCGGGATGCGCCACGGCTGCGCGCCCCTTGGGCAGCGGCAGCAGATCAAACAGCAGATCCGCCAGAGGTGTGTCATCCAGCAGCCGCAGCCCCCGTGCGCCGATTTGCACCAGTTGCGCCCGCAGGGCGTCGGGCAGTGTCTCGGTTTTGGTCACCAGAACCAGATCGGCGCTGTTGATCTGTTGCCGTACCAGTGCCGCCTGGGCTGGATCCGCCAAAAGCGCGGCGGCGTTCTGGGCATCCACCAGCGAGACAATGCCGCCATAGCTGAGCTCGGGCATGTTCTGGATGGTCTGTGCAATGGCTGCCGGATCTGAGATGCCGCTGGCCTCGATTAGGAGATGATCCGGGCGGTCGGGCTGTAGCGCAATGCGGTGCAGCGCCATTTGCAAATCCTGTCCCATGCTGCAGCAGACGCAGCCATTGGTCAGCGCCAGGGTGCCGCCCTCTTCGGACTGGATCAGGGCATCGTCAATATTGACGGCGCCAAAATCATTGACTACCACCATCAGTTTGAGGCCGTGATCCTCGGCCAGCAGGCGGTTGATCAATGTGGTCTTGCCAGCGCCAAGATAGCCGCTGAGCACAGTCACAGGCAGGCGCATCATCGGGCGCTGCTCAAAATGGAAATGCATTGACTGTTGATCATTTCGGCCCGCGCCCCCTTTGTCTTTGCGTGACTTTAGGCACTGGGACTGCAGCGGTCCAGCCCGTTAGATCAGGGCTTTATAGAGGAAGGTGGTTGGCTCAAACCGCTGCGTGCTGGGATGGCGGCAGAACCCGGGCACTGATCCCGCAACCTGATAGCCGAGGCTTTCATACAGCAGCTGTGAGGGGTCCCCAGACCGCGTGTCCAGCAACAGGAGTGTTTTGCCCAGATGCCGCGCTTTGGCTTCCAGCTGTTGCATCAGGGCGCGCCCCAGCCCGGTACGGCGGGCAGTTGGGTGGACCAAAAGCTTGCCGACATCGGCGCGGTGGGGCTGGTTGGGGGGCAATGCCAGCCCCAGCTGCACCGTGCCCTGTAGCTGCCCGTTGAGGAAGGCGCCAAACAGCAGAACATCACCGCGTTGCACAGCACCAAACACCTTTTTCTGCCAAAAACTGGCCGCCTCTTCGGGGGGGAACGGCAGGATAAAGCCAACACTGGCCCCGGCCTCTACTGTTTTGACCAAAATATCGGTGAGCGCTGCAAGGTGCTCCTGCAGGTCATCACCGGAGAGCTGGCGAATTTGGGCTGACATGGGCAATGCTCCGCGAAAAATACTCATGGAAATCTAGCAACAGCAATTGCGATGCGAAACCACAAGACGCAGAAAAGGCGCGAGTTTCCCCGCGCCTTGCCTGAAATTCATGCAGTTACTGTGACGCGCAGGATTACTCCCAGCCCGCCTCGTTAAAGATTTTTTGCGCTGTGGGGATGTTCTTGGCAACCTCAGAGAGATTGACATCATCGGGCTTGAAGCTGCCCAGAGCGGCGATGCTTGGGGCCAGACCAACGCCGGGGACGGCGGGGAATTCGTCATTGCCGACCGAGAAATACTGCTGCGCCTGATCAGAGGCGAGGTATTCTAGGAACTTCACAGCGTTGTCGCGGTTTGGCGCATGGGCTGCAACGCCGCCACCAGAGAGGTTCATATGCGCGCCTTCGGCGTTCTGCGACGGGAAGATCCAGCCAATCATATCACGCTCAGCGGACAGGCCTTTGACCTCTTTGCGGATCGAACGGGCAAAGTAATAGCTGTTGGCGACCGAGATTTCGCATTCGCCGGAAATGATGCCGCGCAGCTGGTCGGTGTCACCGCCCTGGGGGGCACGCGCCATGTTGGCAACCATTCCGGTGGCCCATTCCTTGGCTTTTTCAGCACCGTGGTGGGTGACGATCGAGGCCAGCAGGGTCTGGTTGTAGGTGTTGGTCGAAGAGCGGATGCAGACCAGGCCTTTGTAGGCGGGATCGGCCAGCTCCAGATAGGTGCGTGGCGGGTTGGCGACATCGGCCTTGTCATAAAAGATGATGCGGGCGCGCTGCGAGAAGCCAAACCACTGGTTGTCTTCGTCCTGCAGGTAGCTGGGAATGTTGTTTTCCAGCACGGCGCTCTCGATGGGCTGGAGAATGCCAGCATCTTTGGCGCGGGCCAGGCGAGAGGTATCTACAGTCAACAAAATATCAGCAGGCGAGTTGGCACCTTCAGCGGACATCCGGGCGATCAGCTCATCTGCCTTGCCTTCGATCCGGTTAATGGTGATGCCGGTGGCCTCTTCGAAATCAGAGTAGAGACGTTCGTCGGTGTCGTAGTGACGCGAAGAATAGAGGTTCAGCTCACCTTCGGCAGCGGCAGAGGTTGCGAGAGCGGCGACAAGGCTGCCTGCGAGGATTGTGGTAGCTTTCAACATAGTGATTCCGATCTACAATTTACGTGCGTAGTTTCTGACTTATTTAGTCAGTTATAGAAAAAAACACTCAAGGGAAATAGAAACTGACTAAAACCATCGGAAAAAGGCGTGTGACTCCAACTGGCTTCCGCTGGCTCCAACTGGCTCCCGCGTCAAAACTGGCGCCTGCGGCAAACCGGGGCGCGATGGGAAATACCGGCAGCTTTGGTGTCGGCTCAAAACCTTTGCGCTGAAAACACAAAAAAACCGCACCCGAGGATGCGGCCTTTTCATTTAGAGCGAGATCTTAGTCTCAGCCCTGACGTGCTTTGAAGCGCGGCTGTGTTTTGTTGATCACATAGACGCGGCCCTTGCGACGCACAATGCGGCAATCACGGTGCCGGTTCTTGAGCGAGCGGAGCGAATTCTTGACTTTCATAGTCATTCTCCTGTTCTGCGGCGCGAACCAGCGCCTGGGTTTGCGGACGTTTCGACCAAATGGCCAAAACAATGAATTCATGGTGGGCACTACAAGGTTCGAACTTGTGACCCCTTCGATGTCAACGAAGTGCTCTACCGCTGAGCTAAGCGCCCATGAAACCCTTGCGACCTCTTGCCCCAAAAACGATTGGGACGGGCAAAGCCGCGCCGGTGAAGGGGTCTATAATCAGAGTCGCGAAGGGGCGCAAGAGCTTTTGGCTATAGAATTTTCGCTCTATGGTGATTTCAGGAAACCAAGGGCAGAAGCACCTATGTCAAAGCACGCATTTTCCGTCAGTATGCCAGAAAACCTTACCTCACCGGTGGTTTTTGCCTCGCCGCATAGCGGTTCTGACTACGATTCTGCCTTTTTGCAGGCTTCGATTCTCGACGGTCAGCAGATTCGCAGTTCCGAAGATGCCTTTGTGGATCAGCTGTTTGCCGATGTTCCCAGATTCGGCGCTCCCTTGCTGGCGGCGGTGAAGCCGCGCGCTTTTCTGGATCTCAACCGGGCAACGGAAGAGCTGGATCCGGCGCTGATTGAAGATGTTCCACGCCGGAGCCAGAACCCGCGGGTGGCGTCCGGGCTTGGGGTGATTCCCCGCGTGGTGGCCAATGGCCGCGCCATTTACCGGGGTAAGTTGCCAAGACAGGAAGCGCAGCGGCGGATCAGCCAGTTCTGGCATCCCTATCACGATGCCTTGCAGGGTTTGCTCACGCAGGCACAAGATAAATTTGGACAAGCAGTGCTGGTCGATTGTCACTCGATGCCGCATGAAGCCATCGCGACAATGCCCGCGCGCCACACCGATCTGCCCGAGGTGGTTTTGGGCGACAGGTTTGGCTCTTCGGCGGCGGCGGCGGTGATGGACCGGATCGAGGCCGCCTTTGTCAGGGCCGGATTGCGGGTTGTGCGCAACGCGCCTTTTGCCGGCGCCTATATCACCCAGACCTATGGCCGCCCGTCGCGCGGCCAGCACGCGGTACAGGTGGAAATTGATCGCTCTCTTTATATGGACGAGGCCCGGGTGCGGCCAAACAGCGATTTTTTCGCCTTTAAAGAGCTGCTGGGGCAGGTAGCGGCTGAAATCGCCCTGATGGACCAGGAGGAGGTGCCCCTGGCTGCAGAGTAGACTGGCCGGGCCATAGACTGGCCACCGGGTAGCGCGGATTTTCGGCGGCATCGCTAGCGCAGGGCGCGGCCCTTGAGGATGGCGCTGTCGCCGAATTTTTTGCGAATGGCGTCTGTGGCGCGCTCGGCCTGGGCCCGTTTGCCAGCCTCAGGATCCAAGAGGTCGCCACTGCTGTCGGCCTGCGATTCCGGCACCAGATCAGAAATCCCGCAGCCCAACAGGCGATAGGCGCCCTGATCGCCGACCTGATCCAGCAGCGCCCGGCTCTGGCGGTAGATGATGTCGGCCAGCTGGGTGGGGCTATGCAGCGAAATACGCCGGGTCAGCGCCGAGTGATTTGCCCGCTTCAGTTTCAGCGTCACCACCCTTCCGGCCATGGCTTTGGCCTTGGCGCGATCGGCGACCTGCTCGGCCAGTCGCCAGAGGTGGCCGTCCAGCACGTCCAGACTGGCGGTGTCCTCCATAAACGTGGTCTCTTTGGAGATTGATTTTACCGGTGCGTTGGCAGAGACGCGGCGGCGGTCCTCGCCGCGCGCCAGGTGCCACAACCGCTCGCCGGTGCCGCCAAAGCGGATGTTGAGGTCTTGCCGCTCCCAGCGCAACAGATCGGCAAAGGTGCGAATGCCGGCCTTTTCCAGCGAGGCCTGTGCCGCAGGGCCAATGCCCCAGATCAACCCTACCGGTTTGTCGCGTAAAAAGTCACTGGTCTCGGCCTTGCCGATCACTGAAAAGCCGCGCGGTTTGTCCAGATCAGACGCCACCTTGGCCAGGAATTTATTGTGCGACAGCCCGATGGAGCCGGTGATGCCCTGCTCGTCTTTCATGCGTTTGACCAGCCGTGCCAGCATCACCGCAGGCGGGCAGCCATGCAGTTTTTCGGTGCCGGACAGATCCATAAAAGCCTCGTCGAGCGACAGCGGCTCAATTTCCGGCGTCAGCTCGTTCATCAGGGCGCGCACCGCCCGGCTGACCTCGACATAGGCCGACATGCGCGGTTTGATCACCACCGCATCGGGGCAGAGTTTCAGGGCCTGAAACATCGGCATCGCTGAGCGCACGCCCCGAATGCGCGCCACATAGCAGGCGGTGGAGACGACGCCGCGTTTGCCACCGCCGATGATCACCGGTTTGCTGGCCAATTCGGGATTGTCGCGTTTTTCAACGCTGGCATAGAAGGCGTCGCAGTCCATATGCGCGATGTGCAAGGAAAACAGTTCGGCATGCTGCTTGATGCGCGGGCTGCCGCAGTTGGGGCAGCGCCGCGTTGGCGGTATCTGACTAAGGCAATCTCGGCATAGGGCTTGCATGGGGGGACGGGAGCTATATCTGTTTGCGGGGGCTTGGCTGCATTTTACGCGCCGTGCTTTGAATTGTCTGTAGGGCTTGCAACAATCAAGTGATGTAACATGTCTTTTTCCGGTGCAAAACTGGCTCTGTTCCTGGGGCGCGATCTTTTGGTCATCAAACGCGATGACAAGCCGGATATCCCCTATCCGGGCTATTGGGATCTGCCGGGCGGCGGCCGCGAAGGAGGCGAAAGCCCGGAAGACTGCGCGCTGCGCGAAACGTTTGAAGAAGTCAGCCTTTTGATCCCCAAGGCGGATCTTACCTGGTCAAAAAGCTATCAGCGGGCACGGGGAGTTGTCTGGTTTTTTGTCAGCCACCAGCCGCCCGATCTGGTGGCGCAGGTGAAGCTGGGGTCGGAAGGTCAGTGCTGGCAGTTGATGGATCCGCGAGACTACTGCGCCCATGACCGTGCGGTGCCGCATTTTGCCGAACAGTTGCGGCACTATCTGGATCATGTGCAGGGGTGACAGCCAACGGCGGTTTTGCCACCGATAAAGGGACCACTGCTAAAATGACCACTGATAAAACGGCGCGCTGGGGGTGAAAAAATTCCCCCGCTCGGTGGCGGGGGCAGGAAGACGAACCTCAGGAAGAGGAGTTCGTCAGGGGAGTGTCTCTTAGATAGAATCACCGATCTTGCTGGTTTTCGCAAATTGCATCGTTCATCTCTATGGGCGCTAAACCGCCGCCTGTGGTTTTCGCGTCACGTGACGATTTGGCACAAAGATGCAGTCTGGGTGTGGTTTATCATCTGAATACATGAGTTTGACGTAGGGGCAGGCGGCGTGCGGTTGATTTTTCCGCGCGAAAAACGACCTGCGCAAAAGGTTAATTTTTTGATTAACCTTTTGGTAAGCAGTTAGGTGAAACTGCTGCAACTGCCTATTTTACGGGAAAAAGGCGCGAAAATTGCGAATTTTCCCGTAAAATAACCAAGATGTCACCTCAAGAGCACGTCGCAGCCTTACAGGGATTTCAGCTCATCCAGGATGGCAAGGGTGGCCGCACGGGGATCGGTTGCCTGCCAGATAGGGCGGCCAACAACGATGTGGTCAGCCCCTTCGGCAATTGCCGAAGCCGGGGTTGCCACACGCTTTTGATCGCCAAGGGCCGCACCGGTGGGGCGCACGCCAGGGGTGACGATCAGTTTGCCGACAGCTTCGGGCAGCGCGCGGATCAGCGCGGCCTCCTGCGGGCTGGCGATGACCCCATCGGCGCCGGCGGCAAAAGCCTTGCCCGCGCGCTCTTGCACCAGATCGCGGATCTCGCCGGTTTTGATCAGCGCATCGTCCAGATCAGCGCGATCCAGTGAGGTGAGGATGGTGACGGCGAGGATCTTCATGTCTTTGCCGGCAGCGCCTTCCTTGGCGGCGCGCACCACATAGGGATCCCCATGCACGGTGAGAAAATCGAGATCATACTGCGCCAACCCGCGCACCGCGTTTTCAACCGTGGCGCCGATATCAAACAGCTTCATGTCGAGGAAAATACGCTTGCCCAGCTCTTGTTTCAGCTCATTTGCCAGGGCCAGCCCGCCGCCCGTCAGCATGCCAAGGCCGATCTTGTAGAACGAGGCCGCATCGCCCAGCTGCTCGGCCAGCTTCAGCCCGGCGAGGGCATCTGGCACATCCATGGCAACAATCAGGCGGTCGTCGGCTGTGGTCTGGGACATGGGTATCTCCGGAATCAGGGCTGAGGGAATGGCGCTTTCCTACTGCGCTGCCCAGAGCGGGGAAAGCCTAAAATACAAGGCATCCAAGCATGACATTGACACATATCAGAGTTTTTCCCGAAAATTTCAGCCAGTATGATCTTGAAGAGGCCGCAAGACCTCCCAAATTGATCACTAAGGCCTGAACCGGGGCGTGCTGCAAAGCGGGCGCAACCACATCTATTCGGGCGCTTGTAAAAGGAGAGAGACATGGACTTGAACAAGTTCACCGAGCGGGCACGGGGTTTCGTGCAGGCAGCGCAGACCATTGCGATGCGTGAAGAGCATCAGCGAATGATGCCGGAACACCTTCTTAAGGCACTGATGGATGATGATCAGGGGCTTGCGAGCAACCTGATTGGCAAATCTGGCGGCAATGCCGCCCAGGTTGTCGAGGCTGTCGAGGCCGCTGTTGCCAAGCTGCCAAAAGTGAGCGGTGATGCGGCTCAGACCTATCTGGATAGCCAAACTGCCAAAGTGCTGGATGAAGCCGCAAAGATTGCGGAAAAGGCAGGCGACAGTTTTGTGCCCGTAGAGCGCGTGCTGATGGCGCTGTGCATGGTCAAATCCAAGGCTAAGGACGCGCTGGCTGCAGGCGAGGTCTCGGCGCAGCAACTGAATGAAGCGATCAATGACATCCGCAAGGGCCGCACGGCTGACAGTGCCACGGCCGAGGAAGGCTATGATGCGCTGAAGAAATACGCCCGCGACCTGACCGAGGCCGCCCGCGAAGGCAAAATCGACCCTATCATTGGCCGCGACGAGGAAATCCGCCGCGCCATGCAGGTGTTGAGCCGCCGGACCAAGAACAATCCGGTGCTGATCGGTGAGCCGGGTGTGGGTAAAACCGCCATCGCCGAGGGCATGGCGCTGCGCATCGTCAATGGCGATGTGCCGGAGAGCCTGCGCGACAAACAGCTTTTGTCGCTGGACATGGGCGCGCTGATCGCTGGTGCGAAATACCGGGGTGAATTTGAAGAGCGCCTGAAGGCGGTTCTGACCGAGGTCACCGAGGCCGCTGGTGAAATCATCCTGTTTATTGATGAGATGCACACCCTTGTTGGGGCGGGCAAATCGGATGGTGCCATGGATGCGGCCAATCTGATCAAGCCGGCCTTGGCGCGCGGTGAGCTGCACTGCATCGGGGCCACCACTCTGGATGAGTATCGCAAATACGTCGAAAAGGACGCGGCGCTGGCGCGTCGTTTCCAGCCTGTTGTGATCCAGGAACCAACGGTGGAAGACACCATCTCGATCCTGCGCGGTATCAAGGAAAAGTATGAGCTGCATCACGGGGTGCGCATCGCGGATGCAGCACTGGTGGCGGCAGCGACCCTGTCGAACCGCTATATCACCGACCGCTTTTTGCCGGACAAGGCCATCGACCTGATGGATGAGGCCGCAAGCCGTCTGCGGATGCAGGTGGACAGCAAACCAGAAGCGCTTGACGCGCTGGACCGTCAGATCCTGCAGATGCAGATCGAAGAGCAGGCCCTGAAAGTTGAGGATGACACAGCCTCCAAGGACCGTCTTGATGTCTTGCAAAAGGAGTTGTCGGATCTGCAGGAAGAATCCGCTGAAATGACTGCCAAATGGCAGGCAGAGCGCGATAAACTTGCTGGTGCGCGCGATTTGAAAGAGCAGCTGGACCGGGCACGTGCCGATCTGGAAATCGCCAAACGCGAGGCAAATCTTGCCCGGGCTGGTGAGCTGTCTTACGGCGTCATTCCAAACCTGGAAAAGCAACTCTCTGAGGCCGAAAACCGCGAAGAGCAGGGCGTGATGGTCGAAGAGGCCGTGCGTCCCGAGCAGATCGCGGGCGTTGTTGAGCGCTGGACCGGCATTCCCACCTCCAAGATGCTGGAAGGTGAGCGCGACAAGCTGCTGCGCATGGAAGATGAGCTGCATTCCCGCGTCATTGGTCAGAACGCGCCGGTAACGGCGGTGGCCAATGCGGTCCGCCGGGCGCGCGCAGGCCTCAATGATGAGAACCGTCCTCTGGGCTCGTTCCTGTTCCTTGGGCCAACCGGTGTGGGTAAAACCGAGCTGACCAAGGCTGTGGCCAACTTCCTGTTCGACGATGATAACGCCATGGTGCGGATTGATATGTCGGAATACATGGAGAAACACAGCGTGGCCCGTCTGATCGGGGCACCTCCCGGCTATGTTGGTTATGAGGAAGGTGGGTCTCTGACAGAAGCAGTGCGGCGTCGGCCCTATCAGGTGGTGCTGTTCGATGAGGTCGAAAAGGCGCATCCGGATGTCTTTAACGTGCTGTTGCAGGTTTTGGATGACGGCATGCTGACCGATGGTCAGGGACGGACCGTGAACTTTAAGCAGACGCTGATCATCCTGACCTCGAACCTTGGGGCGCAGGCCTTGAGCCAGTTGCCTGAAGGCGCGGATGCTTCTGATGCCAAGCGCGATGTGATGGATGCGGTGCGGGCGCATTTCCGCCCCGAGTTCCTCAACCGTCTGGATGAGACGATCATCTTTGACCGTCTGGCGCGCAGTGACATGGACGGTATCGTTGATATCCAGCTTGGCCTTCTGACCAAACGTCTGGCGGGTCGCAAGATTACCCTGACGCTGGATGACGGCGCCAAGACCTGGCTTGCGAATGAAGGCTATGATCCGGTGTTTGGCGCAAGACCGCTAAAACGGGTGATCCAGCGTGCCTTGCAGAACCCGCTGGCAGAGCTGATCCTGAGCGGAGAGGTCAAGGATGGCGACATCATTCCTGTATCGGCTGGGGGTGAGGGCCTGATCATCGGGGACCGGCTGGGCACCACCGACCGGCCCAAGCCGGATGATGCGGTCGTGCACTGATTTCCTTGCTGAGATCTTGCCGAGACTGAAAAAACGAGAAAGCCTGCCATTTTGGCAGGCTTTTTTATGCAGGGCGTCAGTTTTATGCTGGGCGTCATGTGCGCGTAAAAAGGGGGGGGCGTGCCTCGTCTTGACACCCGTCCTGGACCTCCTTTAGGGGGTATTTTCTGTGATAAGAAAAACCTAAAGGACTTTTAAGTGAAGATTTTTGTATTGGCTGCTGCAGCGGCTTTGAGCCTTTCTGCCTGCGCAACTGTGACCAAAGGGACCAGCGAAGATGTGCAATTCACATCCAACCCGGCCGGGCTGAAGGTTGAAACAAGCAATGGCATGCAGTGCACCACACCCTGCATTCTGCGTATTGAGCGCAAGCAAAAATTCATGGCGACCTTCCGGCATGGGGCGGCCACGCGGACAATTAGTGTTTCAACCCAGGTGCGCGAAACTGGCGGTGCAGCTTTGGCAGGTAATATTCTGGCAGGCGGCGTGATTGGCATTGGGATTGATGCGGCCACCGGCTCGTCTCTGGACCATATTCCAAACCCTGTGCACGCCGATTTTTCCAAGCCGCAAGCGGAGCAGATCAATGCTGCAGAGTTTTTGCGTCTCGAAAAAGAGAAGAACGCCGCCCGTCCAAACTGATCAGGTTGATACGGGCAGCGTGTTTCGTTGTTAGAGAACAAAAAGGCCCACCAATTTTGGTGGGCTTTTCGTTTAGAGGGCGGCTTACTCTTCGATGGCTTCCTGGGCTATGTCGCTCAAAAGGTTTTGGATGACTTGCATCTCTCCGGCAGGGAAGGCGCGAAACCCCACGGTGACCTTATCTTCACCCGGGCGCTGGGCGACAAAGATGTCATAGGGGCAAAAGGTGATATTCATCGGGTCGGCTTCCATCACCTGACGCGACAGTTTGGCCGAGCAAAACGAGTAGACGTCCGCCTGCTGGAACAAAACCACGTCAGAGCCGACATCGGCGCGGGTGCGCTCGAGCATGTCGCCTACATGGCTGATGTGATCAACAACAAAGCCCCGGTCGGTGATGGCGCTTTCCAGCCCGAAGGTGACATCGTCATAGGCCAGCCCGGTTTCAAAGCTGACCATGTCTCGCGCCTGAACCTGGGCTGGGGACAACAGCAGGGTGCCGAGGGCACAGGTGGCGGCAATGGTGAAATATTTCATCTGACTTCTCCCAATGTGATCTGCAGTGGCTTGCCCAATCGGAGCATCCCGCCCAGTTTAGGGGCAAGAGACGGGCAGCGCTGGGCCACCTGTCATAATTATATATAGGGGTTTCTGCATGGGTTTTGCAGCAAAGGCTATAGAATTTCTCGCCGTTGGCTTTGTTTTCCTCCTGGGAGCGCTGGCACTGCTGGCTCTGGTACTCTTTGTGGTGGACCGTTTTCAGACGCAGGATGCCATCCGGCGGAACTACCCGGTTTTGGGGCGCTTCCGGCACCTGTTCAGCACTATGGGAGAGTTCTTCCGGCAGTATTTCTTTGCGATGGACCGTGAAGAGATGCCCTTTAACCGTGCGCAGCGCGAATGGGTGGGGCGCGCAGCCGAAGGTGCGGGCAATACGGTTGCCTTTGGCTCGACCCGCAACACCTCGGTGCCGGGCACCGCGATCTTTGTCAACGCGCCTTTTCCGCCGCTGGATGACCAATACGCCAGCTCCGAGCCGATGATGATTGGGGCGGGCGCCCGGGTGCCCTATCTGGCGCCGTCGTTTTTTAATATCTCAGGTATGAGCTATGGCGCGCTCTCAAAGCCTGCGGTGCGCGCCCTCAGCCGGGGCGCGCGTGAGGCTGGGGTCTGGCTGAACACCGGCGAGGGGGGATTGAGCCCCTATCACTTGGAAGGCGGCTGTGATGTGGTGTTTCAGATCGGCACCGCCAAATACGGCGTGCGCACTGCTGAAGGCGGGCTAAGTGACGCAAAACTGCGCGAAGTTGCAGCCAACCCCACGGTGCGGATGTTCGAGCTAAAGCTGTCGCAGGGCGCCAAGCCCGGCAAGGGCGGCATTCTGCCCGGCAAAAAGGTCAGCGCCGAGATCGCCGAGATCCGTGGCATCCCCGAGGGTGTGGCCAGTATCTCTCCCAACCGTCATCCGGAAATGACGGGTTTTGACGATCTGCTCGATATGATTGCCCATGTGCGCGAGGTCACCGGCAAGCCGGTTGGTATCAAGACCGTGGTTGGATCCGAGGCGGTGACGCGCGAGATGTTTTTCAATATGGCGGCGCGCCCTGATGATGCGCCGGATTTCATCACCATTGATGGCGGCGAAGGCGGCACGGGCGCCGCGCCGATGCCCTTGATTGATCTGGTGGGAATGTCGGTGCGCGAAGCGCTGCCTTTGGTCTGCGATCTGCGCGATGAATACGGGTTTCGTGACCGCATCCGCCTGATCGCCAGTGGCAAGCTGGTGAATCCCGGTGATGTTGCCTGGGCGCTGGCTGCGGGCGCCGATTTTGTCACCTCGGCGCGCGGATTTATGTTCTCGCTTGGTTGCATTCAGGCACTTAAATGCAACAAGAACACCTGCCCCACCGGTATCACCACGCATGATCCGCGGTTCCAAAAGGGCCTGGTGGTCGAAGACAAATACAAGCGGGTGGCGCGTTACGCGCAAGAGCTCATCCATGAGGTCGAGACCATTGCCCATTCGGTTGGTGTCACCGAACCGCGCAAGCTGCGCCGTCGCCATGTGCGCATCATGCAAGAGAACGGGCTGTCGCGGCCAATGAATGAGATCATGCCAAGTTACAGTGCGGTCGCGCAGACGTGACAGGATATGTTTTGGCCTGACGCCCAGCCTGCGGTAAGCCAAATAAAACGCCAATTTCTAGGAGACCGCCATGGCCCGCCGCTGGACCAATACCCTGACTTCTGCTGATGTGACGCCAAAAGCCGCCTTTCTCAACCGTCGTCAGATCATGGCCGGGATTGGCGGGATGGCAGGGTTGGCCGGGATTGGCGGCCTGCCGCAGGCTGCACAGGCCGAGACGCTTGAGCCGAACTCCTGGGAGGATGTCACCAACTACTGCAACTACTATGAGTTCGGCACCGGCAAAGGCGACCCTGCGAAATACGCAGGCCAGCTGACCACCTCTCCCTGGAGCGTCAAGATCGACGGCCTGGTGGATCGCCCCGGCGACTATGACTTTCAGCAGATCCTGGGCGAGATGACCCTTGAGGAACGCATCTACCGCTTTCGCTGTGTTGAGGCCTGGTCAATGGTGGTGCCCTGGACCGGGTTTGAGCTGGCAGACCTGCTGAACCTCGCAGGCGTGCAGGCGGGGGCAAAATATGTCGGCTTTGAAACCCTGTATCGCCCCTCCGAGATGCCCGGCACCGCCTATCGCGCGCTGGACTGGCCCTACCGTGAGGGCCTGCGTCTGGATGAGGCACTGCATCCTTTGACTCTGATGGCGACGGGGATCTTTGGCAAAGACCTGCCCAACCAGAACGGCGCGCCGCTGCGTCTGGTGGTGCCGTGGAAATACGGCTTCAAATCCATCAAATCCATTGTGCGGATCACTCTCACCGATACAGAGCCACAGACCAGCTGGAATATGGCCAACGCCCGCGAGTATGGCTTTTACAGCAATGTGAACCCCGAGGTCTCGCATCCGCGCTGGAGCCAGGCCACGGAACGCCGTATTGGCGGCGGGCTTTTTGCCAGCCGCGCCGACACTCAGATGTTCAATGGCTATGGCGATGAGGTTGCGTCACTCTATGACGGCATGGATCTGGCGAAACACTTCTGATCACAAATACTCTGATCGCAAATACCTTGGCAGGCGCCCTGCGCTGAGCGCGCCTGCAATCCATTTGCTGATCTTTCCCGCGTCGCAGGGTTTCGTATGTTGCGCAGGGACATGCAGAACAGGACCAAAGCCGCGATGATCGACCTCACCAATCAAATCCTGCGTCGGCTGCCGCCTTGGGGGCTCTATCTGCTGGGGGGGATTTACCCGTGCTGGCTGTTGTATCTGGGTTTGACGGGCGGGTTGGGGCCAGATCCGGTCAAGGCGCTTGAGCACGCGTTGGGAGAGCGGGCTCTGCAACTGGTGATCCTTGGCCTTGCGGTGACACCCCTGCGCCGCCTTACCGGCCTGAGCCTGCTAAAGTTTCGCCGGGCCATTGGCGTTTTGACCTTTTCCTATGTGGCACTGCATCTGTTGGTCTGGCTGGCGCTGGATGTGCAGATCCTGTCACAGATCCTGACAGACATCGCCAAGCGTCCCTATATCACTATTGGCATGGCTGCCTTTGTGTTGATGCTGCCTCTGGTGCTCACCTCCAACAATTTCTCGGTGCGCAAATTGGGGCGTCGATGGAAGCGGCTGCACCTTTTGACCTATCCGGCGGCCATTCTGGGAGGGCTGCACTATGTGATGTTGGTGAAGGGGTTCCAGATTGAACCGCTGATCTATCTTGCGGTCATTCTGGGTCTTCTCGCTCTTCGGGTCTCTTTTTCACCGCGCCGCGCCACGGCCTAAGGTCCGGCTTCGAGTCGGGTTCTAGCCGTTTTGCCGGTATTGCTGCAGCGCAGTATCAGGGGGCAGACTTTTACGGCTTGGCTTTGCATTTCGCGGGCATCCATCGGCTGAACTTTTTGACTAAAGCGATGAAACTAAGGGGAAATGTGGTTTGTTTGAGAAAAACGTCGTTTTTGTGAATTT
>CBFFKJ010000001.1:0-128611 GCA_965641885.1 Phaeobacter sp. SH40
TCATCACTGACATCTGCCTGCACCGCGATACCGCCGATTTCAGCAGCAACCGCGCTGGCGCGGTCAATGTCAAAGTCCAGAATGGCAACCTTGGCGCCCATAGTGGCCAGCCGTCGCGCGGTGGCCGCCCCAAGGCCGCTGCCGCCGCCAGTAACCAAAGCAATTTGTCCATCGATCAGCATGAGGTGCCCTCCATCTAAATGTGCTCAACATTTGTTATGCTAATAGTTATAGGTCATAACGGTTATGGTCAAACATCAAATAGGGCGCCTTTCCAGCAGCTTGCTAACAGAGGCCAGAAAAGGCCGCGGCCTGCCCCCCCGGCAGAAGCTAGGAATCACGCAGAGGCAGGAAGACGCCGTCAAAGAAAGCCGCAAGCGCTTGGTAGCCATCCAGCGGCAAAACCTGCGCGATATACTGGTCCGGGCGCACCACAATCATGCAGCCCCGCGCGCGATCAATGCCCCGCATATCAAAGATATCGCCCAGCCCTTTGTGGTCGGTGCAAAAGATCTTTTCATGATCCTGCAGCGCCAGCACGCCTTTCTGAGGCCGCAAAAGCGCGGGCACGGGACCATCCGGCAAGGCGTCAAATCCGGGCTGAAAGATCGCCCGCAGATCAATCACCGCATCGATGTCTTCGCCCGCCGGGGTGTATTTTTTCACCGGCGATTCGGGGTCTGTCTCCAGCCACTCAGCCAGCCTGTGAACAGAGGATCCTGCGCCGCAGTCCCTGTTGGCAAAGGCGTAAATTCGCCAGCGGCCATCCGCCTCGGCCACATGACCCAGCTGCATCTGCTTCGCATCCGCGACCCGCACAACCGGGGCAGACTGGAACCGTCGGCCAATCTGCTGCCCCGTGGCCAGCGCCTGATGTGTCTCAGCTCCGATCAGCACTGAGCTGTCATATTTCACCGCCAACCCGCCGGTGAATTCCAGATTCTCGATGAATTGCTTTTGAAAGCGCGGCATGTCCGAGCCGTCCAGTTCTGACTCGCCGGGAGGCGCCGACATTATGCGGGCCCAGGCGTGGTCGGTCTCGACCAGTCTCCTGGCCTCAACCCAGCGTTCCGCCGAATAGCTGTGCAACAGGCTGGGATCCGAGCGCCCGCGCAGAACCTGCGCCAGTTTCCAGCCAAGGTTGAATGTGTCCTGCATCGAGACGTTCATCCCCTGCCCCGCTTTTGGGCTATGGGTATGACAGGCGTCGCCCGCGGTAAAAACTCGCGGCGCGCTGTGCAGGCCCTCAGGCAGATTGTCGAATCTGTCGGTCATCCGGTGCCCGATCTCATAGATGGACCACCAGACCACCTCTTTAACGTCGAGCGTATAGGGCTGCAGAATACGGTTGGCCGCACCGATCATGTGCTCTGCGGTGAAATTGCGGCTTGAGACGCGCTCATCTTTGTTGAGCTTGTCCAGCTCGACATACATACGGAACAGATAGCCGCCTTCACGCGGCAGGATCAGCAGGTTGCCTTCTTGTGCCGAGGTGATCAGGCATTTCTGCCGCACATCCGGAAAGTCGGTGTTGGCCAGAATATCCATCACCCCCCAGGCCTGATGCGCTGCATCCCCCTGCAGGGTGCCGCCAATGGCCTCACGCACCTTTGAACGCGCCCCGTCACAGCCCACCACATAATTGGCCCGTACAGTTGTGACCTCACCCGCATTGATACCGGTGTTTTCCAGCGTCACGGTGACTGGATGGTCCTCGGTTGTGGCGTCAATCACCAGGTCCTTTACCGCCCAGGAGTAATCCGGCTGAAGCCGCGCAGGCGCGTTTTGCATCACCTCCAAGAACAGCTCATGCACCCGCGCCTGATTGATCAATGTATGCGGCATTTCCGAGGAATCATCCGCGACATCCTGCGTGCGGCCAATGCGCCGGATATGCGCCGGGGTATTGGGGTCAGGCATCCAAAAGGCAGTTTGATTCACCCAATAGCTTTCGCGCTTGACCGTCTCGGCAAAACCAAAGGCCTGGAACATCTCCATGGTGCGGGTGTTGACGCCATCGGCCTGGCCCTTTTCGATCGGGCCCGGCTTGGGCTCAACAATCATCGTGTCGATCTCAGCAAACTGCGCCAGTTGCGCCGCCAGACAGAGACCAGCCGGCCCACATCCCGCAATCAGGACATCGACCTTTTTGGGCAGGGGCGCAAAGGGAGCACGCTCCCGGCGCCCCGGTGCTGCTGTTTTGAGATCAGGATTGCCGCCGCGAAAGCCGTCTTTGTAAAATTGCATCTTTGGTCCCCTCCACATCGTTGCCAGCCGCCAGACAGGCTGCCGCTGCAATTTAGTAGCTATACATACCATATGCGGTCAAGAAATAATATGTATACAAACTATCCTCCACGAAGCTTCTGTATTACACTGCAGGCAAAGGGCGCAGGCCAATACGGGAGAGCAGAGATGAAAGCGCAAAAAATGGCGGGCCACCTGATCCGCAGGCTGAACCAGGTCTCGACCCACACCTTTGCAAAACAGCTGCAAGAGGCCGGGTTTGACCTGACCCCTGTGCAGTTTGCCGCAATGGACGCAATCGCCTCAGATCCCGGGATAGACCAGGCGGGTGTTGCTGCCAAAATCGCCTATGACCGCGCCACCATTGGCGGCGTCATCGACCGGCTTGAACATAAGGCCTATGTCGCACGCAGCATCAGCAAGCGAGATCGCCGGGCCCGCGAAGTGCGGCTCACCCCAAAAGGCCAGGCTGTGTTTGACGCGGTCCTGCCCCGCGTAACCGCCCTGCAAGACGATATTCTTCAGGCCCTGGATGATAACGAGCGGGCAAGCTTTTTGGCGCTGGCACGCAAAGCTCTTGGCGAAAGTGCTTTTGAGTAGCTCCCCTGCCCTTTCACCGATCAAATGAAGGGATCATAGGACCACTGCAGCAGGGCCTGGCGTTGCCGGGGGCGGCAAAATATATCACCGGTGTGGCAGTTGGCCCGGATCTGGCCCGCATGACGCGCAAACCCGCGCCACCGTTTGATCTGGATCTGATCCAGCGTTGGCAGGCGACGCCCCATATAATAGCGACAATACCACTGAAACCAGCCTCGCGGGTCGGGACCATAGATCCAGCCTTTTTGTTGCCAATGGCTAAGCGGCTGGCGGCTCTTGATGCCAAAATAGTTTACCTCCGCATTGGCGCGTTGCGACAGCTTTGCGGCCTCAAACCAGTCGGCGGGAAATTCGTCGCGACAATCATTAAGGTACTTGCCCTCAAAAACCCCCAGAGCCAGCATTTCAGCCGGCGTGTAAAAGGGCGTGAACCCTTCTGCAAAATCCTCTCCCATTGGGGCATCCAGATGGTAGCAATAGTCCTGCTGCATCCGGTCCGACACCTTGACCTGTGTTGCCTTGTCCATTGTCATTCTTCAAATGCCTCCGCTTCCATGTCTTGCCAAAAGGCGATGATTGCACTGGCGTTCAGAGCCGAGCGCCACCCATGTGTACGAAAGTTCTCTCGTTCCAGATCATCTTCTAGCCCTGCCATGAACAACTGCCGGTCGGCGTCACGCTGGGTAGGGTTTCGCCGCGAAACCAGTGCCTCGACCAGATCAAGCCGCCGGGCGCGTTCCGCCCGCGCGGCCTGCCGGGCAGCAAACCCCGCATCCTCAATCGCCTGCTCCTCGGCCCGCAACCGGCCCGCCTCAATTGCTTCGGAACTAGGTGGCGGCGGAGACGCGGCCTGATGAGGCTGGCTGGACTGGTAGTCGTCGCGCAGCGCCGCCGAAAGATAGCCAACCGAGCTTTTGACCTTTTCCTGCTCTTCCATCAAAGACAGCTTTTGTTGCACGTAGCTTTCACCGTGCTCGGTAATCCACTGCCGCGCCAGCCGGTCAGACACCCCCTGCCCGCGCAGCGCCTTATAGGTCGCAAGGTTGCGCATGCCATCACTGTCATCGATCTGAAACATCGCCATCTGCGGGTTCGCCTTGATCAGGAACCGGATCTCGGTGACCGAACGGCCCTTCTTTTGGAATTCGGGCTCGATGCAAATATCCGAGCTTTTGTTGACCTCGGCGACGGCGGGTTTGATGATCTTGGCATTGAGGTGCTTAAAGCTCTCGTAGTAGCTCGAGCCATCCACTCCCATCAGCTTGCGAAAGGTCTCAAGGCTCCACCAGCCCGTCGAACGGGTCCGCACAAAACGATAGCAATTTTCATAGAGCGCCAACCCGTGGCCCGAGCTGAAATTGCGCTGTATGTGGACATTGATCAGGGCGTAGATCTTGGGGTCATGCAGCTTTTGCGCCAGAGCCGGCGAGTAGGCATATTCGCAGACACCGTTCTTCAGCTTGGCAAAGGACAACAAGGACGAGACCCCCCATTCCTGTCGCCCCTTGTCATCCAACATATCCCATTCGGCCACTGTTTCAGCCAGGGCCCGCAGGCTGGCGCGCAGGGTGTCAAAATCATTGGAGTTATAGCCAACAATGGTCGCAAGGGTGCGCGCATCTATGGTATGGCTTTGCGCCGTGGTCAGGGCGTCATAGGCGTTGAGCAGCAAAACATTAGACAGCTTGCGCTGCAACAGACTGAGCTTGCCACTGATATGAATCGCGGCCACATTCTTTTTGACTGTCTCGCGCCGCAACGCACCAGACAAAGCCTCTATGTCGATCTTGGAATCGCTCATCCTAATTGCCCGCTCGTTTTTTACTCTATCCTGCCATAGAAGGTACCCAAAGATCAATCACGGCCAGGTTCCTGAAATCAACTCCTTTAGGTACCCATATACAGGAGAACGCGGCTCCCGACTGACGAGATGAAATATGCACAGGCCGCCAGCCGCGGCCAGAACAGGTCTCACAGCACCAAACGACTCACCCAAGCCCAGAGTCACATTTCGAGCCTACTCGCCTTGTAAAGAGCCTATTTCCCCGCTGAAGCCATCCTGAGAATTGGCACCCCAAATCCCGAGGGACGGCACCCGTTATCCCGTAGACAGGTACCTTTCATCCTGTAGACCAGTACCTTTCGTCCTGTTTTCAGGTCCCCAAAGATCCACAAGTATCTATTTATAATCATCTATTTCCGATCAAAGATTCTAAAGTTCCTAAAAAATACAAACCTATGTTGTGGTGATTTTTTCTATTTTCTGGTAGTTTCGCCGCGAAACCTGCGCGTTTTATCACTGTTGATCGAAATCTTTCCCATCCATGCTGGATTGATCACAAGATGTCCGCTAGTTTCTATGACATACGCCAAAAAGGCGAACATGTTATGAGGCTTCCCTATGAGCAAATCCCCCTCACCAGCCCTGCCCCCCTATCTCAATCTTGATCCAGAAGCAGCTGCAAAGAAACTGCCAGATCCAATAGGCACAGCCCGCTTTGCCAAGGCCGCCGCCTTTTGCAGTAAGGGACGCGAAGATCTGGCCCGGCGTGGCTACGCACCGGATGGGCAGAAACGTCTGCGCAAATTTTCTACATGGGAAATCACAAAATATTTGATCCCTGTTGCTCCGGCCCATTTAAGACGGGTCCTGAAAGCGCACCCCGATCTGCCACAAGGCGAAGGGGAAGGTGGCTCAAAATGGTTCACGCTGGAAGAGGTCCTAGAACTCAGGCAGCATTTCTCTAGCGAAGGCGTCAGCACCAAAGAATACCTTCCCTATCGTCCCGAAGGCCTGCCTGCAAAGGTGGTTGCGGTGGCGAACTTTAAGGGCGGGGTTGGCAAGACCTCCACTGCCGCCCATCTCGCCATGTCTGCGGCTTTGGACGGCTATAAGGTACTGGTGATTGACCTCGACAGCCAGGGTTCAATGACCTCGATCATGGGCGGAAAGGTGGCTGATGAGTGGCAAACAGTGTTCCCGCTGGTGGCCAAAGATTATGCCAAGGCCGTCACCGCCGAGAATGAAGTCCGCACCGCGGCAGGTCAGCCAGAAATCCCGCTGGACGAAACCCTGCAGGAAGCCCTGAAGACCACGCCAAAGGATGTGATCCAAAACACCCACTGGCCCAATATTGATCTCATCGGTGCGCAGCTCAACCTCTACTGGGCCGAGTTCCAGATTCCTGTCTGGCGTATGGGGCTGCGCAGCTGGCCCCTGTGGGACGGATTGACCAATTTCCTTGAGGACGAAAAAATCCTCGATCAATATGACGTGGTCTTTCTGGATACCCCTCCGGCGCTTGGCTATCTGACAATCAACGCGCTGGCGGCGGCCGATATCCTGCTGGTGCCTTTGGGGGCGTCCTATCTGGAGTTCGACTCCACCGGGCGGTTCTTTGACATGCTCTACACCACCTTTGCCTCCATCGAGGACGGCGAAAACTCCGCACAGCGCGCGGCGGGTTTACCGGAAATCAAGTTCGAATGGGACGTAGTACGGGCCATCGTCACCCGGTTTGACGCCAGCCAGCAGACCGATATGGCCAATGTGATCCAGGCCTATTTTGGCGATTTCATGAATGCCTACCGGCAGGATTACACCGCGCTGGTCGGGCAGGCGGGCGAGCAGGTGAATGGGATCTACGAGGCGGATTATCGTGATTTCAACCGCGACACCTATGTGCGGGGGCGCGAAACCTTTGATCGCACCTATGCCGAATTCAAAGAGCTGTTGATCGGCTGCTGGTGGCGCGATGCAAATATGGGAGATGAGCAGGATGGCTAAACGCAGACGGCTGACAGCCCCCGACGCAACTGAACTGCAGCAGATGGAAGAGGGTTTCGTGGCGAAACCTTCGGCCAACCCGTTTGAGACCAAATCAGCCGTACCGCCCATTGCGCAGGTCGCCGCCGAAGCCGCCAGCCTGAACAGCATGGCCTCGGTCACTGACCGGGTGGAACTGGCCCGCGATCAGGGTGATGCGGCCCGTTGGCGCGCCGCCGCGCAGGACGGGTTGGTGGTGCAGATGCTGGCCATTGAGGCCATCGATCAGGACTTCATCCGTCGCGACCGTTTGATTGAAGATGCCGAGGCAATGGCAGAGCTGCAGGCCTCGATCCTGGCAAACGGGCTGCGCGCCCCGATTGAGGTGGCAAAGACCGAGGCCGGCTATGGTCTGATCTCAGGCTTTCGCCGCCTGCAGGCCTATCGCGCACTGGCGCAGCAAGATAGCAGTTTTGCGCTGATCCCTGCCTTTGTCCGTGAGGCGGACGCGGGGCAGGTGGCCTATATTTCGATGGTCGAGGAAAACGAAGTCCGCGCCAATCTCAGCCATTATGAGCGCGGACGCATTGCGGTTTTGGCGGCAGGGCAGGGGGTGTTTCCGTCGGTTGAGGTCGCCGTTGATGCACTGTTTGCTGCGGCGTCCAAGGCGAAACGCTCAAAGGTGCGCAGCTTTGCCAGGGTGCACGAGGCCCTTGGGGATCTGTTGCAGTTCCCAACCGGGTTGACAGAAAAGGGTGGCCTCGCACTGGCCAGCGCGTTGCAGGCTGGCGGGCAATCACATCTGCGCGCGGCCCTAGCTGGTGGGGCGCCGCAGGATGCCAAAACGGAATGGGTGCTTTTGCAGCAGGCTCTGAAAGCGGAAGGCGCTGCACCGCGCGACAAATCTCGCGGTGGACGCCCGCAGGAAATCACCCGGCTGCCTGCGCGCGACCTGCCCAAGGGCGGTGCCCTGAGTGCTGAGATCTCGGTGGATAGTCTGCGCATAGAGCTAAAGGGCAGGGTGCTGAACGCCGATACTGCGGAGCGGATTCTGCAGTTGATTGCCCGCCAGATTGGCTGACGCCTGGGTAACGGTCCGGCGCCTGCACTGCGCGGGCGTCGGGTATTTGAAAGCAAAAAGTTTAGGCAGACAGGCTAAACCGGCCCTATTTGGCGTAGTAGTCTCTGTACCAGGCGACAAACTGGTCGATACCTGTGCGGAAATCGGTTTGCGGCTGATAGCCTGTCAGATGTTTCAGCAACGAGGCATCGGCCCAGGTGGCCGGCACATCGCCAATCTGCATATCCATATAATTGCGAATGGCCTTTTTGCCGAGGCTTGTCTCAATCGCATCAATAAAGTCCAGCAACCGGATCTTTTCAGAGTTGCCGATATTCACCACCCGGTACGGCGCGACAGGTGACAGGCTGTCTCCCGGCCCGATCTGATCTTTGCTGTCGGGGCGTTTTGGAATGACATCGACCAGTAGGCGAATGCCGCGGACCAGATCATCGACATAGGTAAAGTCGCGGTACATCTCACCATGATTGTAGATGTCGATGGGGCGGTCTTGCAGGATGGCATCCGCGAATTTGTAAAACGCCAGATCCGGGCGACCCCAGGGGCCATAGACCGTGAAAAACCGGAACATGGTTGTCGGCAAATCCCACAGGTGGGCATAGGAATGCCCCATGCTTTCATTGGCTTTTTTGGTTGCGGCATAGATCGTCAGCGGCGCGTCGGTGCGTTCGGTCTCGGTAAAGGGCATCAGGTCATTGCCGCCATAGACCGAGGACGATGAGGCCATCAGCAGGTGCTCGACCTGCAGGCGCCGGGCCGCCTCCATCACATTGAACGTACCCATCACATTGGTCTCAAGATAGGAGCGCGGGTTCTCAAGGCTGTAGCGCACCCCGGCCTGTCCGGCGAGATGCACGATAACCTGGGGGTCAAACGCATCCGCCATGGCGTCAAAACCCTGCTGATCCTCCAGCATGGCCTCGGTGGCGGTGAAATTGGGATACTGCATCAGCAGGGCGTGGCGGCTGCGTTTAAGGCTGACATCGTAGTATTCGGTCATGCCGTCAAAGCCGTGCACGCGAAAACCTTCGTCCAACAGGAGTTTTGCCAGATGAAAGCCGATAAATCCGGCAGAGCCGGTAACAAGAACGCGTTTCATAGTGTTTTTCTGTTGTCCTGCGCTCGTGATGCCAAAGACCGCGGCGCCTTTGGGTATCTTGCCCGTGCAGCCGACCTGATAAGCCCAGCCACTCCTGATGATCTTCTGGCCCCTATATCATGGCTTGAAGACCAGTGCGAGGGGCAGAGGGACTTCCTGTCTCTTACTGCGAAGCCAATGATTTCATTGATCTATCTGGAAAGCAGCTGGCCTGCGTGCCCTGCGTTTGCTGCCAGCGCCCAATTGAGCGGCGGGTTTTAAAGCCAACCAGCCCGTCAGCACCGCCAACATCATGGCCCATGGCCTCAAGTCCGCGCTGCATAGCCGCCACATCCGAGCGATACAGCTTGTCCAGTTTTTGCCAGCGGGACTTGAAATCACCTACCCCGTATTGGATGCGATCGCCTACATGGCCCACAAACAGCGCGTAAAGATCGCTTTTGTTGTAGTCCTTTAGCACGTAGAAATTTGGCGTCACGATGAAGGCGGGGCCAAGCCGCCCGGCGGGCATCATCAAAAACCCCTGGCCTGTGCGTTCCGCCGCAGGGAATGCGCGACCAGAGACGCGGGTGATGCCCAGCTTTTCCCAGTCTGCGATTCTGCGGCCCTGATCCGGGCCCTCCAGCGCACAGGAAACGCTTGCCGGTACCGAGACCTCAAACCCCCAGTCGCGCCCCTTTTGCCAGCCATGCTGGGCCAGAAAATGCCCAATCGACATCAGCGTGTCGGCTTCTGAACCCCAAATATCGGCGCGACCATCACCATTGCCATCGGCGGCATATTTCAAAAAACTGCTGGGCATGAACTGCGGCTGACCCAGAGCGCCGGCCCAGCTGCTTTTCATAGCCGAGGCGGCAACATGCCCCGCCTCGGCAATTTGCAGCGCCGCGAGAAGCTCTGCGGTGAAATAGGGTGCGCGGGTGCTCATAAAACCCTTGGTCCCCAGAACCCGAAACACATTGTGCGGGATCTGGGCGCGGCCATAGCCGCTCTCTCGGCCCCAGATCGCCAGAATGATCCGGCCTGGCACGCCGGTTTCTTTTTCAACGCGGCTGAGCGTGGTTGCATGGGTTCGCGCCATTTTGCGCCCCATAGAGGTGGCGCCATCCAACCCGCCCCGGGTAAAGTATTTCGCCGGGGCGCCGAACTCGGCCTGGCGGTGTTGTTTTGGTATCCGGGGCGTGCTGCCGGGGGGCACCAGATCGGGCAGATCCCAGTTCAGCGTGACGCCTGAGAAACCCGCCTTGAAGGTGCGTTTTGAAATGCCTGCCGCCTTGGCTTGTGGCCAGAGATCCTGCTGCAGCCAGCTTTGAAACTGGCGCTCAACCTTGGCGCGGCTCTGGGCTGAGGCGGGCAGGGGCAGCAGCCACAGGGCAGCAAGGGTAACAAAAAGGCGCATAAGCATGGGGCAGCTTTCCGGCAAAATAGGAGGACACTCTGTCGGCCAGACTAGCGGGTTTGGACCCCGAGTGTAGCCATGTGTAGCCGCGTGTCGCCGTTTTCGGCGAGAACGAGCCACCGAGGCCCAACAAAGGCCGGCCATTGATTGCAAGCTGCCCGAGATGCGCTAGGATAAAAGAAAAACAGCGGGCAGGTATCATGGGTATTACCAGACGGTCATTTGGATTTGGGCTTGCGGGCTTTGGGCTTGTGGCCTGCAGCAATATTACCGCCTCAGGCGCGGGCACCACAGGGGCGGCAAAGACAGGATTGCCGGCAGATCTGCGGCCCAGCCCCAATGCGGGCTATGACGCCTGGGTGGCCAGTTTTCACACCCGAGCCCAGTCACAGGGGATTTCCGCCGCCACCTTACAGGCTGGGTTTCGCAATGCGGGCTATCTGCCCGGCGTCATCAAACGCGACCGCAACCAGACCGAATTCAAACGCAGCCTGGAGGATTATCTCTCGATTGCGGTCTCGGATGAACGCGTCAGCAAGGGCCGCGCTGCCTATCAGCGCCATCAGAGCACTTTACAGGCATTGGAGTCGAAATACGGCGTGGATGCGTCGATCATTGCTGCGATCTGGGGGCTCGAGAGCTTTTATGGCGACAGGCGTGGCGATGTTCCGGTGATTTCAGCCACCTCGACGCTGGCCTATGACGGCAGGCGCGGTGCGTTTTTTGAAAAACAGCTGATTGCTGCGCTGAAAATCCTGCAAAACGGCGACATCTCTGCTGCAAAACTCAAGGGGAGCTGGGCCGGTGCCATGGGGCATACCCAGTTTATTCCGACCTCCTATCAGGCCTTTGCGGTGGATTTCACCGGTGACGGGCGGCGCGATATCTGGTCCGAGGATCCGACAGATGCGCTGGCCTCTACGGCGGCTTACCTTGCACGCAATGGCTGGACTCGGGGCCAAAGCTGGGGCCGCGAAGTCACAGGCGCCGCTGCCAGTGGGGCCGTTTTGCAGCCGCAGACCGGTGGCCCCAGTTTCGTGGTAACCGGCAATTTTCGCGCCATCAAACGCTACAACAACTCGGATGCCTATGCCATCGGTGTGGGCCATCTGGCGGATCGTATCGCAGGCGGCGGGCCGCTAAAGGGCAGCTTTCCGCCGGACGCCAATGGGCTGACCAAGGACGACCGGGTTGCGCTGCAACAACGCCTGACTGCCAAAGGGTTTGACACCGGCGGCAGCGACGGTGTGATTGGCCCCAAAAGCCAGGCTGCCATCAGCGCCTATCAGACGAGCATTGGCCAACCCGCCACCGGAACCCCCTCGCTTGCGTTGTTGCGCAGTCTGGGCTGAGGCCAGTCACATTAAATATGAGACTTTGATTGAGACGGGGCGGCTTTGGCCGCCCTTTTTCGTTTCAGATCATATGGTTTGGCAGCAGAGCGAATACTTAGCATCATATTTCACTATTAAGATCTCAATTCCACATATTGAAATTATTAACTCGCCGGTCTATAGAGGCCCTAAGCGCGACCCGCTCTGGTCTGGGGGCGGTCAAACAAAGCGCAGTCAGTGCAGAGCGAACTATTTGAGTGCGCGTAAAATATTGAGGCGAGGTCGAGATGGATCTGAACTACACCCCCCAGCAGGAAGCCTTTCGCGCCGAGGTGCGGGCATTCTTGGCAGAAAATCTGCCGGTAGCGCTGAGCGAGAAGGTGCGTTTGGGCAAGCGGATCTCCAAGGCGGATACCGAAACCTGGAACGCCATCATGAATGCGCAGGGCTGGCTGGCAGCCAACTGGCCAAAGCAATACGGCGGCGCCGAATGGGACGCGGTTCAGCGTCAGATTTTCGAGGAAGAGGCCTGTCTTGCCCACGCGCCGCGGCTGGTGCCCTTTGGTCTGTCGATGCTGGCGCCGGTGCTGCTACAGTTTGGCAGCGAAGCGCAGCGCCAGCGCTTTTTGCCCCGCATCCTTAGTGGTGAGGACTGGTGGTGTCAGGGCTATTCCGAGCCCGGTGCCGGATCGGACCTCGCGGCGGTGAAAACCCGCGCCGAGCGCGAGGGCGACCACTATGTGGTCAACGGACAGAAAACCTGGACCACCCTGGGACAGCACGCCAACTGGATCTTCTGCCTCGTGCGCACCAACCCGGATGTCAAAAAGCAGGCCGGTATTTCGTTCTTGCTGATCGACATGACGACGCCGGGCGTAACCGTGCGCCCGATCACGCTGATCGACGGCGAGGCCGAGGTGAACGAGGTCTTCTTTGACAACGTGCAGGTGCCGGTAGAAAATCTGGTGGGCGAGCAGGACATGGGCTGGACCTATGCCAAATACCTGCTGACCCATGAGCGCACCAATATTGCCGGGGTTGGCTTTTCCAATGCGGCACTGGCGACCCTGAAAAAAGTGGCGGCGGGCACCAGGGCCGGGGGGCGACCCTTGGATCAGAACCCACATTTTGCCGGTCGTATGGCGCAGGTTGAAATTGATCTTATGGCGATGCGCACCACCAATCTGCGCGTTGTCAGTGCGGCTGCGGCGGGGCAGGCGCCGGGCGCTGAAAGCTCGATGCTCAAGGTGAAAGGCACCCTGATCCGGCAAGAGCTGACATCGCTGCTGCGCCGGGCCGCTGGTCCTGATGCCATGCCGTTTTTGCCAGAATATCTGGATGGCGGCGACAATCAGGACCCCATCGGCCCCGAGCACACAGCCGCTGCCGCGCCGGCCTATTTCAACATGCGCAAATTGTCGATCTTTGGCGGCTCGAACGAGGTGCAACGCAGCATCATCGCCAAAACGATCCAGGAACTTTGAGAGGCCGCAATCATGGATTTTACTCTGACCGAAGAGCGCAGCATGCTGCGCGACATGCTGGGCCGCTTTCTCGCTGAGAATTACGACCATGAGACCCGGCAAAAACTGCTGGACGCAGGTGAGACCTATAACGCCGAAGTCTTTGCCTCACTGGCTGAGCTCGGCGTGCTGGGCGCGCTGTTCACCGAGGCGCAGGGCGGCTTTGGCGGCGCTGGTTTTGATATCGCGGTGGTGTTCGAAGAGCTGGGCCGTGCCGGGGTGATTGAGCCCGTTTTGGGCAATGCTGCCCTTGCTGCTCACATGCTGGCCAGCCTTGGAAACGAGACGCAACAGGAGCTGCTGGCTGAGGTCATCGCGGGCGATCTGGTGCTGGGCTTTGCCCATGGCGAGGCGAGATCGCGTTATGATCTGTCCTATGTTGAGGCTACCGCGCGTCTCTCTGGCGACGCGGGGCGAGAAGAGATCACCCTGGAGGGCGTCAAAACCCATGTGATCAACGGCGGTGCAGCACAGCTCTTTGTGGTCTCCGCCCGTGAGAGCGGCGGGGCCTGGGACGCAGAGGGGATCTCGCTGTTTTTGGTCGCGGCGGACACGCCCGGTGTTTCGGTCACAACGCAGGGCAATATCGATGGCACATCCGGCGCAACCGTGATGCTGGAGAATGTGCAGCTAGATGCGACCTGCCGGCTGGGCGTTGCGGGCCAGGGCTACGGCGCGGTTGAGGCGGCAGTGGCGCAGGCGACACTGGCCATTTGCGCAGAGGCGCTTGGCGCGATGGAAGCGGCCAAGGCCCTGACGGTGGACTATCTGAAAGAGCGCAAACAGTTTGGCATGCCCATCGGCAAGTTCCAGGCCCTGCAGCACCGGATGGCCGATATGCTGATCGAGATCGAGCAGGCGCGCTCGGCTGTGGTCAACCTTGCGGGTGCTCTGGATAAGCCACGACTGATCCGCGAACGTGAGGTCAGCGCCACCAAGAACCTGATTGGCCGGGTCGGTGCGCTGGTGGCTGAAGAATGCATCCAGATGCACGGTGGTATTGGCATGACCGGCGAATATGCGCTGTCACACTTTGCCCGGCGCCTGACCATGATCGACCATCAGTTTGGCGATGTGGATCACCACCTGGAGCGCTTTATTGCGTTGAAATCTGCCTGACCGGTATTTTTTTGAAGACTGGCATGTTTGGGCAGACTGGCCTGACGGGGCAGGGCGCATGATGCAATTCAAGGACTGTCACTGAAACCAACACTATTAGGGAGGGGCGCCGCGTGCAGACCCGAATTCACGACTATCTGAGCGCGGCTGTCACCGCAAAGCCTGATGATCTGGCGATCATTGATCACGCCGATGCCAAACACAGCTGGGCTGATCTGCAGACTGCCACCGAGGACGCCAGGGCGGTTCTGCTGGCGCAGGGGGTCAAGCCCGGCGACCGGGTGGTGATGGTGTTTGAAAACTGCCTCGCCGTCTGTGCCTTTCTCTTTGCCACCAGCCAGATCGACGCAATCGCGGTGCCGCTCAACGCGCGTCTCACCCATGCCGAGCTCGACCGGCTGATCACCCATAGCGACCCAAGCGCGGTGATATTTTGCCGCGAGGCCTCTGAGGCCGCAGTGATCCATGGCAAGGCATTTTCTGCTAAGACCGCGACCGGGCGTTTTGGCACTGTTGGCGTGTTCAGGCGCGCCGGCAGCCAGTCGGAGCCCTGTTTCAAAGCGGCTGATCAGCAGGTGGCGATCCTGCTGTATACCTCGGGGACCACAGGGGCGCCAAAGGCGGCGATGCTGACGCATCACAACCTGATGTCGGGTGCCATGGCCTCGGCCAAGGTTCGGGGCATGCAGGACGATGACATGACCTTTCTGGCCCTGCCGCTGTCGCATATCTTTGGCCTGGTGACCTTGCTGTCGATCTGCGGTGCGCAGGGCAAGGTGCGGCTGGAAGCACGGTTTGCGGTTGAACGGCTTTATGCGGCGTTGCAAACGGATGTGACGCTGCTGCCTGCCGTGCCGCAGATGCATGCGCTGCTGTTTCACTATGCCCGCGCCCAGAACAAGCCCCGCTATGAGGGCAGTTTGCTGCGCTTTGTCTCGTCTGGAGGCGCGCCACTGGATCCGATCTGGAAGCGCGAGGCCGAAGCCTTTTACGGAATCCCCTTGCAAAACGGCTATGGGCTGACCGAGGGCGCTGCCGGGGTCTGCGCCACCAAAAGCCCGCTTGGCGATGCCGATGTCAGCGTCGGATTCCCGATGGAGGGCAGCCTGTTCCGACTGGATTTTGAGGCCGAAGGGGCGACGCCAAAAGAGGGTATCGGTGAGATCCTGCTGGGCGGGCCACAGGTGATGAAGGGCTACTTTCGCGATCCCGCCCAAAGCGCCAGAGTGCTGACCTCTGACGGGTTTTTCCGCACCGGCGATCTGGGGCGGTTTGATCAGGAGGAGCGGCTGCATATTGCCGGACGCTCAAAGGAGCTGATCATTCGCTCCGGGTTTAACGTCTACCCGGTCGAGGTTGAAGCGGCGTTGAGCGACCATCCCGAAGTCATCATGGCGGGGGTTGTTGGCAGGCCTGCCGCAGGCAACGAAGAGGTCCTGGCCTTTGTCAAAGTGGCGGCCGATTGCAGCTTGAGCGAGGCGGAGCTATCGGGGTTTGTGAAAGACAAACTGGCCCCCTACAAACGGCCCACCCGGATCATTCTGACGCAGGATCTACCGACGGCACCCACCGGCAAAATTCTAAAAGCAAAACTGATTAGCGCCTTCGCTGATCAGCTTCAGGGTGAAACCACTATCTGATTGTAAATTCTACTATACGGAATGGTGTTCTGTATGTTAGCCAAGACAAAATGTGATCTCGGGGAGGAGAATCTGACTATGAGCTTTGTGAAAACAGCATTTGGAGCGGCGGCTGTCGCTTTGACGATTGGGACTGTCGCAGCGGCGGAAACCACCATCTTTTATGGCCACAGCGGCCCGGCACGCGGCACGGTTCCTGCGGCGCTGAAATGGTTTGACGGCCGCATTGGTGAGCTGTCCGGCGGCGACATGAAGCTCGACGTGCAGTGGGGCGGCGCCCTGTTCAAAGCCTCCGCCTCGGTACAGTCGATCGGCGATGGCGTCGCGGATGCCGGCTCGATCATTTCGGCCTATTTCCAAAAAGAGATGGCGGCCTACTCATTGGCGGATCTGCCACTGGGCGGCCCCAACCCCTGGGTTGGTCTGCGTGCCACTGATCACCTGATGCGCACCGTTCCAGAAATCGCTGAAAACCTGGCGCGCCAGAACCTGGTCTATATCGGCACCTTTACAGCCTCGGATGTGAACGTGGCCTGCAAGGGCGATGCGATCAATTCGATCCAGGATATCGCCGGCAAAAAAGTGCGCGGCGCCGGCGTCTACGGCAAAGTCTTTGGTGAGCTGGGCGCGACGATGGTCAATCTTAGTGTCTATGAGGCCTATCAGGGTCTGGACACCGGCCTGATCGACTGTACCCAAGGCTACTCCTACATCATCCCGGCGCTGAAGTGGCACGAAGTCATCGACAGCTACACCGTGTTGAACTGGGGCCAGATCGGCGGCTACGGCATGTTCATGAACAAGCAAAGCTATGACGCCCTGAGCGACGATGAGAAAGCGGTGATGACCCAGGCGGGTACAGAGCTGGCAGACAAGTTCGCCCAGATCGTTATCGGTGCCAACGCCAAGGCTCTGACCGCCATGCGCGAAGGTGGCTATGAGCGTGACGTCAAGGTGATCGAGGTCTCCGCAGAAGAGCGCGCGGCGCTGAACGCCGCGACCGAGCCCTTCCTGGCGGACTGGAAAGAGAACGCCGCCAGCGTTGGTCTGAACCCTGATCACATGATCGAGGTCTATACCAATGCCGTGGCCGAGTTCACGGCTGAGTTTGACGCCAAGGGTTACCCCTGGGAGCGCAACTGATCTGATACAGTACCGGGGCAGGGGAAACTTTGCCCCGGTGTTGGCTTATCCAGTTGGTTTTTGATCCAGTTGTTTTGCAGCTTCACCAGAATGCATAAGGGCGACGCTATGCTGAACCGAATAGAAAAACTCTTTGTCGATGTGGCGACGGCTGCGATCATTTTACTGGCACTGATGATTTTTGCCGATGTGATCGCGCTCAACCTGTTTAAGGCATCGGTGCCCGATGCCGTGATCATCGTACGCGAGTTGATGGTCCTGGCGATCATCATGCCACTGGCTGCTGTCACCACTCAGCGGGCTCATATCGCGGTTGAGTTTCTCACCAATATGCTGCCGCCCCGGATGGTCGAGTATTTTGTGATCTTTGGCACTCTGTTTGGCGTCTTTGCTCTGACACCGCTGATCTATTCGGGGGGCAAAGAGCTGATGCACCAGATCAATACCGGCAGTGCCTTTTATGGCGATCTCAACCTGCCGCAATGGCCGGGGCGTCTGGCCTTTATCATTGGTATCTCACTGTGCTGGCTGCGGCTGCTGGGAATGGCTCTGGGCGATATCGTGACCGTCTGGCGCGGCGAGCCCCTGGATTTCGAGCCCACAGGTCACTGAATTCAAACCAAGTGAGCCCCACGACATAGAGCGCTGATGCGCTTCGTAGAACACTTCAATTTCGGGAATAGACTTCATGGATCCGGCAACGATTGGATTAGTGGCCTTTGGCCTGATGCTGGTACTCTTGGCGATGCGGGTGCCGATTGCTTTTGCATTGATTGGGGTCGCCACGATGGCCGCCTTTACCATCTTTGCCTTCAGAACCGGCACATTCATGCCCGAGCGGGCCATTCGCGCCACCTCGTCGCTGGTGTTTTCAAACTCATTCGATCTGGTGCACAGTTTTGATCTGTCGATGATCCCGCTGTTTGTGGCGCTGGGAAACATCGCCTATCGCGCCGGGATTACCACGGCGGTCTATAATTCGGCCAAGGTCTGGCTGGTGCGGCAGCGCGGCGGTCTGGCTGTGGCCTCGGTCATGGGCTGCGGTGGCTTTTCCGCCATCACCGGCTCCAGCCTTGCCTGTGCGTCGACCATGGGCAAGATCTGCACGCCCGAGATGCTGCGGCTGGGGTATGACCCGCGTCTTGCCACCGCAAGTGTTGCGGCCGGCGGCACCCTGGGGTCGCTGATCCCGCCGAGCATCCTGTTTATCATCTATGCGATCTTTACCGAGACCTCGGTGAGCAAGCTGTTTCTGGCGGGTGTTCTGCCCGGCCTGCTGACCCTCGCGGGGTTTGTACTGGTGATCTGGGTCTGGATCTTGGTGAACCCCAAACTGGTGCCAGAACGGGGCGAGGCCGCCAGTTTTGGCGAAAAGATGGCTGCGGCACGCGAGGCTTGGCCTGCGGCGCTGATCTTTGTGATCATCGTGGTTGGCATCTACGGCGGCTTTTTCACCGCAACAGCGGCCGCGGCGGTCAGCGTTGTGATCACCACGCTTATTGGCTTTGCCCAAAGACGTCTGACCCTGCAGAGCCTGTGGGAAGCGGTGCGTGAAACCTGCGTGCAGACCTCGGCCATCTTTATTGTCGCCGCGGGCGCCAAGATCTTTGTCGCCGCCATTGCCCTGACGGGCATGGCGCCAGCGCTGGTGCAGTCGGTGGCCGACGCACAGCTGTCGCCGATGGTGCTGCTGATCTGCATCTGTGGCGTCTATCTGATGCTGGGCATGTTCCTTGATCCCATTGGTATCATGGTTCTGACCCTGCCGCTGGTGGTGCCTTTGGTGGAATCCTACGGCATGAACCTGATCTGGTTTGGCGTTGTGGTGGTCAAGCTGCTGGAGATCGGTCTGATTACGCCACCGGTTGGGCTCAATGTCTTTGTGCTGTCCAATGTTGTGGGCAAGGCCGCCCCCATCGGCACCGTCTTTGCCGGCATCTGGCGGTTCTTGTGCGTCGATGTGGTGGTGCTGGCGCTGATTGTCGGTTTCCCGTCGATTTCCCTGTTCTTGTCGATGACGTCTAGATGACGTCAAAATGAACAGGGCTTTTCCTTGCTGCATAATTCTATATGGTGGAATTCCCAAGGATAGCTAGGGTTTGAGGCGATGCCAGATCTGAAAGATGACAAGCGATTTGCCAATACTCTGGCGCGTGGCCTCAATGTGTTACGGGCCTTTGGACCCAATGATGACGGGCTGGGCAATCTGGAGATTTCGGAACGCACCGGTTTGCCGCGCTCTACAGTGTCGCGGCTGACCTTTACGCTCTGTGCCCTTGGCTATCTGACCCATGGGCGGCATCACGACAAATACCGGCTTGGGCCTGCAGCACTGGCGCTGGGGAATATTGCCGGGGCCTCGTTTGGTTTTGTCGAGACTGCTGGCCCGATCATGCAGAAACTGGCCGATGCTACAAAGACCCTGACCGGGGTGGCCATTCAGGATGATGGCAAGATGCTGATCGTCAAGACCTGGCGGCCGCGCAACTCAACAACCACCTGGCTTAACGTTGGCTACCGGATGCCGATGCTCAAATCCTCGACCGGGGCTGCCTTTTTGGGCGCCCTGGGTCGCAGTGAATTGGTAAAACTCACCCAGGGGATGTCGGCTGAGGATCAGCACAGCCATGAGGAGGCCTGGGCTGTGGCACAGTCAGGCCTGTTGAGCGATGGCTATGCCTTTGTGCGCGGAGACCAACGGTTCAATACATCAATCAACGCGATCGCCGCCCCCTATCGGCCCTCGGAATTTGGCGAGCCGGTCTCTTTTCTGAGTGGCGCGCGCACGGTCGATTTGACTGATCAGCTGATCACTGAGACTGTAGGCCCGGCGCTGGTCTCTGCCGTGCAGGAATTGCTGCATATCACCGGGCGGCGCTTTCCAATCATGGCTGAGGACTGAAACCGGACAAATGCCCCTCCCACACCATCGCTGCGGGGAGGGAACAGTTCCGTGGTGGCCTAGCCGACAATCATCTGTTTCAGCTGCAGGGCCTCGTATTCCAGCTCGTTGAGACGAAAGTTTACCACATCGCCAATGGTCAGCATGCCACAGAGCCGGTCACCGTCCTTGACTGGCATATGGCGAAACCGCCCCTCGTTCATGCGGCGCAACACAGAGACCAGCGCATCAGAGGGCGTGCAGGTTTCGACCTTGCTTGTCATGTTCTCGGCGACCGTTTGCGGCAGGGTCTGTCCTGGCGTTTCCGCCAGTTTTCGCACGATGTCACGTTCCGACAAGATGCCTTTTAGCGCTCCATCGGCATCGGTGACCAAAAGGGCCCCGATGCGCCGGTCGCGCAAAACGGTGACGGCAGTGCTCAGCGTGTCGGCTGACGAGATCGTGTACACAGTTCCACCCTTGCGGGAGATGAGGTGCTGCACTGTTGCTGTGTCTTGCGACATATTGCTTTCGGCGGATTGACTGCGGGTGGTCGTTTTCGCCTGATCCCCACGGCTGGGCGCCTGATATGAGCTTGGCATTGTGGATTCCTCCCTGTTGTCCATTGGGCCTGGTTGTCTAAACAGGCCGGGTTATTTAAGTGGCCAGGTTGTATAGTAGTCCTGTGCTGTGCCATTCAGCTTAGACGACAAAATGCCTTTGGGGGAATACCTTGCTTGCCTCACATCTCACACTGACGCCGCTTACGGCCACGGTATTAATCTTTCTGGC
Organism: Phaeobacter sp. SH40; assembly: GCA_965641885.1. Lineage (GTDB taxonomy): Bacteria > Pseudomonadota > Alphaproteobacteria > Rhodobacterales > Rhodobacteraceae > Pseudophaeobacter. The sequence goes on from CBFFKJ010000001.1 coordinate 20,625, forward strand.
GGTGCTGGCGGGCAATCGGTATCGCCGGGTCTGGAAGGCCGAGGGGCCGCGCTGGCAGCTTTGGCTGTTTGGTCTGCTGGCGGCGCTGGCGCTGCTGACGCTGGCCTTTGTGCCGATGCAGACCGCCTGAGCCGCGCCTATCTGAGTAAGTTGCGCCCAGCAAAAAAGGCGACCCAAAGGGCCGCCCGTATCTGTCGCTTTTGCTGTTTGTTGCCCCTGCTGTAGCAGATCAGCCCTCGGCGTGCATCTCGGCTTCCATCTGCTCAACCATCTGGCGGGCGCGTTTGCACTGCAGCTTGTCGCGCAGCGGGCTGTTGGGATCGACGTCCTTTTTGCAAACCAGACATTTGTCAGCGCCTGAAATGGCGTTCAATCCGCCACAGCTGCCTTTGATGGTCTTGCCCATAAAGATCACACCCAGCGACATGCCCAGCATGATGAGGGTCAACAACCCAAAGGTCAGGAGGAAGGTGGCCATGGTGATCTGCCCCTATTGCTTGGCTTGCAGTTTGGCAAACTGCGAGCTGACGGTGGTTTCAAAGCCTGTCTCACCGGAATCGGGGCTGCGCGCAATGAACAAAACCGCGAGGCCCTCGGCTTCGGCGACCTTTAGCCCCCGGTCCTGACCCAGCGCCAGCAAGGCTGTGGCCCAGCCATCGGCCATCATCGCATCCGGTGCCAGCACGGTGACAGAGGCGGTGCCATGGGTGATGGGGCGCCCGGTGGTGCCGTCGATGATATGGGAGTAGCGAATGCCGCCCTGTTCAAAATAGTTGCGGTAATCGCCTGAGGTGGCCATGCCCAGACCCGAGACATCGACAATTTCCTCAATGCTCTGGCTGGCGGCATCCGGGCGTTCAATGCCAATGCGCCAGCTGTTGCCTTTGGGGTTCTGGCCCGCAGTGACAAGATCGCCACCGATTTCCACCATATAGTCGCTCAGCCCGGCCTCGGCCAGAACGGCAGCAACCTGATCCACCCCGTAGCCCTTGGCGATGGCGGCGAGATAGACCGAGGTTTGCGGCAGGCTTTTGCGCAGTGTCAAAGGCTCCTGTGACAGGGACAGAATCTTGCTCTGCCCAACCTGATCCATGGCCGCCGCGATGGCGTCATCCGCAGGGATGGGGCTGTTTTTATCGCGGGCGCCAAAGCCCCAGATCTCGATCAGCGGGCCCAGGGTCACATCAAAGAGCCCGTCGCTTTTGTCATGGATCTCATTGGCGGCGCTGATGACCTTGGCCAGCTCTGGTGAAATTGCGACCGGATCGGTCGAGGGGGAGGCGTTAAAGCGGGAAATCTCTGAGGTAGGGTCCCAGTTTGACATCTGCGCGTTGACCGCCGCCAGTTCGGCTGTGATTGCGGCCTGCAGCGCATCGGCTGACAGCGCGGCCGTTTTGTCAACCGCTGTGATGTTATACGTTGTGCCCATTGTTTCACCGCTAAACTGCAGTGTTATGGGATCCGATTTGCACGCCGCGAGAAAAAACGCGAGCGCAACAAGAAAGAGACGTGTCATTTGTCCACCTGCCCTTGAAACGCCCTTCTATTGTACGCTATTCGCGGCCCTGTCAATCTTCGCCAGAAAAGTCTCACAGGGACAAAAAAGCAAGTTTCCTGTAGGAACCTGGGGCAGATCAGACTATTTGCAGGCCGAATCCAAAAACAGCCATGACATGTCGGCTCTGACCGACCGCAGAGAAGAAGAGAAACAGTTGCGGCATTATAAGCTACGAAAAGGACTCGAACTTCCGGTTGAGGGCGCTCCCGCCCAGGAAATTCATCAGGGTCCCGCAGTCAGGACCGTTGCCTTGCTGGGCAGCGACTACCTGGGTTTGAAACCCCGTCTTGCGGTGCAGGAGGGCGATGTGGTTGCTCCCGGCACGCCGGTCTTTGCCCATAAGGACACGCCTGAGGTTCAGGTGGTCTCGCCGGTGGCCGGTCGGATCAAGGCGATCAATCGTGGTGCCCGCCGGGTGCTGATCAGTGTTGAGATCGAAGTGGACGCCGCAGCCGCAACGCCAGTTGATTTCTCCGCTGTAGGCGATACCTCCACCACCGAGGGTCTGGCAGAGCGCCTGTGTGCTGCGGGCCTGTGGACTGCGTTTCGCACCCGTCCCTATTCCAAAGTCCCCGCGCCTGATACCCGCCCTGCCGCGCTTTATGTGACGGCGATGGAGTCTGAACCTCTGGCTGCCGATGCTGCTGTGATCATCGCACAGGCCGCTGAGGATTTTGCCAAGGGCCTCAAGGCGATTTCGGCGCTGAGCGAAGGCAACACCTACCTCTGTCACGCCGCGGGAGCTGCGGTTCCCAGCGTCGAGGGCGTTGAGGTTGCCACGTTTGAAGGGCCGCATCCTGCGGGTCTGGCCGGCACGCATATGCATTTTATCGAGCCGCCCACCGCCAGCAAACTGGTCTGGACCATTGGCTATCAGGACGTGATTGCCATTGGCCGTCTGCTGGCAACGGGAACCCTGAACCCCGAGCGCATCATTGCGCTGTCTGGTCCGCTTGTGAACACGCCGCGTCTGATCCGCACTGTTGAGGGCGCCGCCATGGCGGATCTCATTGCCGGAGACGTTGACACCTCGGTGCCCGCACGACTGATTTCGGGCTCGATCCTGTCGGGTCGCGCCGGCGCTGGCGTTGATGGCTATCTGGGGCGCTATGCGCGTCAGATCACCGTGATCGAAGAAGACGACAAACAAATTCCGCTGGGCTGGATTCGTCCTATGGCCAGCAAATATGCGGTGCAGCCGGTGCTTGGCTCGCTGTTCTCAAAAAAGCTCTATGCGCTGACCAGCAACCTTAATGGCGGACGGCGCGCCATGGTGCCCACCGGCACCTTTGAAGAGCTGATGCCGCAGGACTATTTGCCAACGCAGCTGTTGCGCGCGCTTTTGGTGATGGATACCGATCAGGCCCAGGCGCTTGGCGCGCTGGAACTGGACGAAGAAGATCTCGGGCTGGTCGGCTTTGCCTGCCCGGCAAAATACGAATACGGACTGGCGCTGCGCGACAGTCTGACGAAGATCGAAAAGGAGGGATAGTCTCTTGGGTCTCCGTAACTTTTTTGACCGCATTGAGCCGAACTTTACCAAGGGCGGCAAATGGGAAAAACTGTTCCCCATCTACGAGATGGTGGAAAGCTTCCTCTACACACCAAAGGCGGTCACAACGGCTGCGCCACATGCGCGGTCCTATGTGGATATGAAGCGGATCATGACCTATGTGGTCATCGCGACGATCCCCTGTATCCTGTTTGGCCTCTATAACACCGGCCTGCAGGTCAACACTGCCATTGGCCATTACGGCGCCTCGGGCTGGCGCGCCGCCGTGGTTGAGTTCTTTGGCATTGGCTTTAATCCAGCCAACCCGCTGGGCAATATGCTGCACGGGCTTTTGTATTTCCTGCCGATCTATATCACCACGCTGGTGATTGGTGGCATCTGGGAAGTGATCTTTGCGACCGTGCGCGGCCATGAGGTCAACGAGGGCTTTCTGGTCACATCGATGCTTTATGCCCTGATTGTACCTGTCAGCATTCCGCTGTGGCAGGTCGCTTTGGGTATCTCGTTTGGCGTCGTGATCGGCAAAGAAGTCTTTGGCGGCACCGGCAAGAACTTCCTCAACCCGGCACTGACCGGTCGGGCATTCCTCTACTTTGCCTATCCGGCCTATATGTCCGGCGACAGCATCTGGACGCCTGTTGACGGGTTTTCCGGCGCCACCGCGCTGGCGGTCTCGGCCTCGGCTGGGTTTGATCAGCTGGCGGCCAATGGCGTCACCTGGATGAACGCCTTTATCGGCACCATTCAGGGCTCCTTTGGGGAAACCTCGACGCTGGCCTGTATGATCGGTCTGGGCTTTTTGCTGATGACCAAGATCGCCAACTGGCGTCTGGTTGCGGGCTGCCTTGCAGGCATGATTGGTTTTTCGCTGCTGCTGAACACCATTGGCTCTGACAGCAACCCGATGTTTGCCATGCCCTGGTACTGGCATCTGGTCACCGGCGGCTTTGCCTTTGGTCTGGTCTTTATGGTCACCGAGCCTGTCTCGGCCAGCCATACCAATTTGGGCCGCTACATCTATGGCGCGCTGATTGGCTTTATGGTGGTGATGATCCGGGTGGTGAACCCGGCCTTCCCCGAAGGCATGATGCTCGCCATCCTGTTCGGCAACGTCTTTGCGCCGCTGATTGACTACTTTGTCATTCAGGCCAATATCAAACGGAGAGCGAAGCGCCATGTCTGAGCAAACCAACAAAGGTGCATTCCGCCGCTTTTTGGATATGTCGCCTGACTCGACACCAAAAACGCTGTTTGTCGCCGTCACCCTGTGCCTGTTTGCCTCGATGATCGTCTCGGCGGCCGCCGTGGCGCTGCGCCCGATTCAGGAAGCAAACAAGCTGAAAGACAAGCAGATCAACATTCTGCAGGTTGCGGGTCTGTATGAGCCGGGCATGGACATCACCGAGGCCTTTGGTGCCTCGTTTGAGCCGCGCATTCTGGAGCTCTCCACGGGCCAGTTCACCGATGCCTTTGATGTTGCCAGCTTTGATGACCGCGCCGCGGCCAGTGATCCGGCAACCTCGATTGAGCTGGAAAATGATCCGGCCTCGATCGGGCGGCAGTCGCAATACATGACCGTCTATCTGTTGAAAGATCAGGCCGGTGCCATCGACAAGGTGATCCTGCCAATCCATGGCTATGGTCTGTGGTCAACACTTTATGGCTTTATTGCTGTTGAAGAAAACGCCAACGACATCTTTGGCCTGCAGTTCTACAGCCACGCCGAGACCCCGGGTCTGGGGGCTGAGGTTGATAATCCGCGCTGGAAATCGCAGTGGAAAGGCAAACGCCTGAGCGATGACAGCGGCACGCTGCAGATCACCGTCGCCAAGACCGCGCCGCCAGCTGGCGCTGACTACCACGTAGATGCCCTGTCGGGTGCGACGCTGACCACGGTTGGTGTCGACAATCTGGTGCGCTTTTGGATGGGCGAAGCCGGTTATGCATCCTTCCTTGCCAATCTCAAAGCGGGAGATATCTGATGGCCCAGACACGTAGAGCGTTGTTGCTTGATCCCATGGTGGACAACAACCCGATCACCCTGCAGGTGCTTGGGATTTGTTCCGCCCTTGCGGTAACCTCCTCGCTGAAAGTGGCGCTGGTGATGACAATCGCGGTGACGCTGGTGACGGCGTTTTCCTCGATGTTTATCTCGATGCTGCGCAACCAGATCCCCAACTCGATCCGTATCATTGTGCAGATGGTCATCATCGCCTCGCTGGTGATCCTGGTGGATCAGGTGCTCAAGGCCTATGCCTTTGAGATCTCCAAAACCCTGTCGGTCTTTGTTGGTCTGATCATCACTAACTGTATCGTGATGGGCCGCGCCGAGGCCTTTGCCATGCAGAACCCGCCGGTGGCCTCGTTTCTGGACGGTATCGGCAACGGGCTTGGCTATGGGCTGATCCTGATGCTGGTTGGTTTTGTCCGTGAGCTGTTCGGCTCTGGCAGCCTGTTTGGTGTCACCCTTCTGGAAACCGTGAACAACGGTGGCTGGTATGTGCCCAATGGCTTGCTGCTGCTGCCGCCCTCTGCCTTTTTCGTCATCGGTCTTTTGATCTGGGCCTTCCGCACCTGGAAGCCCGAGCAGGTCGAAGAGCGCGAACATAAAATTCAAGTTGTCGAGGCCCACTGATGGAAGCGCTGCTATCTCTGGCCGTAAAGGCCATCTTCGTCGAGAACATGGCGCTGTCGTTCTTTCTCGGCATGTGTACCTTTATCGCGGTCTCCAAAAAGATCTCAACGGCTATTGGCCTCGGGATCTCGGTGATGGTGGTGCAGTCTATTACTGTGCCCGCCAACAACCTGATCCTGACCTACCTTTTGAAACCAGGCGCCCTGGCCTGGGCCGGTTTCGAGGATGTCGACCTGACCTTTCTTGGCCTGATTTCCTATATCGGCGTCATCGCCGCGCTGGTGCAGATCCTCGAGATGGTTTTGGATAAGTACTTCCCGCCATTGTACAACGCGCTGGGGATCTTTCTGCCGCTGATCACCGTGAACTGCGCCATCCTGGGTGGCTCGCTCTTTATGGTAGAACGCGACTATGGCTTTGCGGAATCGGTGACCTATGGCATCTCGTCCGGCTTTGGCTGGGCCCTGGCCATCACCGCCATGGCAGGGGTGCGCGAAAAGCTGAAATACTCTGACATTCCTGATGGGTTGCAGGGTCTTGGCATCACATTCATCACTGCAGGTTTGATGGCTATGGCCTTCATGTCCTTCAGCGGCGTGAAACTGTAAGGAGGCTGGATCTATGACAACTTTTGTACTGGGCGTCCTGCTCTTTACCCTGATTGTTCTGGCGCTGGTCAGCATCATCATCGCGGCGCGCTCAAAGCTGGTTTCGACCGGCAATGTGAACATTACCATCAACGGCGAGAAAACCATCTCGGTGCCTGCAGGCGGTAAGCTGTTGCAGACGCTGGCGGCGGAAAAGCTGTTTGTGCCTTCGGCCTGCGGCGGCGGCGGCACCTGTGCGCAGTGTCGCGTGCGGGTGCATTCCGGGGGTGGGTCGATCCTGCCCACTGAGGAAGGCCATATCACCAAACGCGAAGCGGCCTGTGGCGACCGTCTCTCCTGTCAGGTTGCTGTAAAGCAAGACATGGAAGTGGAAGTACCCGAAGAGGTCTTTGGCGTCAAAAAGTGGGAATGTACCGTACGATCCAATGAGAACGTCGCGACCTTCATCAAGGCTCTGGTGCTGGATCTGCCCGAAGGCGAAAACGTCGATTTTCGCGCTGGTGGCTATATCCAGATCGAAGCGCCTGCGCATGTATTGAAATACACCGATTTCGACATCGCAGAAGAATACCGCGGCGACTGGGATCGTTTCAACGTCTGGCAGTATGAATCCGTGGTGACTGAGCCGGTTGAGCGGGCTTATTCGATGGCCAACTATCCAGAAGAAAAGGGCATGATCATGCTCAACGTGCGGGTGGCCTCACCGCCGCCCGGCTCTGAGGGCATTCCTGCCGGCATGATGTCGAGCTACATCTTCAACCTCAAGCCCGGTGACAAGGTGACGATCTCTGGCCCCTTTGGTGAGTTCTTTGCCCGCGAGACCAAAAAAGAAATGGTCTTTGTCGGCGGCGGTGCCGGTATGGCGCCAATGCGCAGCCATATCTTTGACCAGCTCAAGCGTCTGCACACAGATCGCAAGATCAGTTTCTGGTATGGCGCGCGCTCAAAGCGTGAGATGTTCTTTGTTGAGGATTTCGACCAGCTGGCCGCAGAGTTCCCCAACTTTGAATGGCATGTGGCGCTGTCCGACGCGATGCCAGAGGACGACTGGACTGGCTACACCGGCTTTATTCACAACGTGCTGTTTGAAGAGTTCCTCAAGAACCACCCAGCGCCGGAAGACTGTGAATTCTACATGTGTGGCCCGCCGATCATGAACCAGTCTGTGATCAATATGCTGGTTGATCTTGGCGTCGACCGTGAAGATATCATGCTGGATGATTTTGGCGGCTAAGCCTGATCCATGCCACGACTTTTAAAACGGCTCCTGTTGCAGGGGCCGTTTTTGCATTGGCGGGCCTGTCGTGGCAGCGATGGCCGGCCATAGTTGGGCGGGCATAATTAAACGGGGGTAGTCTTGCATCCGGCAGATGTGGCGTCAGGAAGAAGGGTCCTGTGGCTTTTTCTGCGGCTGGTTCTGCGACAAGGCTAGCATGTCGCCCCACAACCGGTTCAGCGTCGGTTTGGTGTTTTCCTTGTCGCGGTAGAGGCGGATCTCCAGCGGGTGGACATGCTCTGTGTCCCCAACAATGGTCATGCGCCCATCGACGAGTTCGGCTTTGCACAGCTCCAGTGGCAGCCAACCAAAGCCAAAGCCTTCCATGATCATCGCCTTGACCGAAATCGCCAGGGCGCTTTGATTGATGACCAGCATCTTGGGGCCGTCGATCTGCTGGCGCAGGGTGTGTTCCACCACCGAGCGCAGGGCTGATACCGTGCCATAGGACAACAGCGGCACAGGTTTCTTGCCGCCACCATCCAGCCGGTGCAGTGGGCCGTCAGGGCCGGTTTTGGAGACGGGCACAAAGCTGTCTGTTGTCAGGGTGATATAGTCGCAATTGCCCAGCCCCAAAGGCGCCAGCGCATCCATCGAGGGATGCCAGTAGGTCAGAATCACATCGCAATAGCGCTGCTGCAGCGCCGAGACAAATTGATCGGCAGCCCAGCCGGTTGAGTTCAGATCAATCTCAAGCCCGCCCAGATCCACCAGTGGCGCGATATGGGTTTTGTAATGCGTCATATAGAGCGACTGAGATGTGGCAAAACGGATGACGTTTTCGCCCGCCGCGTCGATGATCTGGCAGCGTTCCAGCGTTTCATCATAGGTGCGCAGCATGATCCGCGACTGCGCCAAAAAGACTTCGCCCGCTGCCGTCAGGGACAGCGGCAGGGTCTGGCGATTGATCAGCGTGACGCCGAACTCTTCCTCAAGCGCACGAATGCGCCGGGAGAATGCCGGCTGGCTGACATTTCGCTCTTCTGCCGCGCGCGAGAAATTCTTCTGCGCGACCAAAGCTTCAAAATCTCTGAGCCAGGCTATGTCCAATGTATCATTCCGTTCCGCCTGTCCGGGGTTTAGCCGTCCAGGCGCCCTTCTTCAACCGCATGGCATGCGGCGAGCGAGCCATCAGGCTGTTGCAGGGGGCGGGGTTGTTCGGCGGCGCAGCGGCTGTTGGCATGGGCACAGCGGCTCTCAAACGGGCAGCCCGGCGGCAGGTTGATCGGCGTTGGAATCTCGCCCCGCAACCGGATGTGATTGGGATGATCATCCTTGAGCTGCGGCACAGCCGAGAGCAGGGCGCGGGTATAGGGGTGTTTGGGGTTTTCAAACAGCGTCGCGGTATCGGCCAGCTCGCAAACCGAGCCGAGATAGAGCACAGCAACCTTGGTGCCAAAATGCTGCACCACGCTCAGATCATGGGTGATGAACAGATAGGTGAGGCCGCGCTGATCCTTGGCCTCCAGCATCAGGTTCAGAACCTGCGCCTGAATGGAGACATCCAGCGCCGAAATCGGCTCATCCGCGATGATGAACTCGGGGTCCACCGTCAGGGCGCGGGCGATCGCAATCCGTTGCCGCTGGCCGCCAGAAAACTCATGCGGGTAGCGCGTGGCCCAGCTGGGATCGATCCCGACCGCGCGCATGACCTCGGCCACCTTGTCGCGCACTTCACCCTTTGACAGGGCAGGGTTGTGATAGCGAACGGGTTCTTCCAGCGCCTGCTGGATGGTCATGCGCGGGTTCAGCGATGCATAGGGGTTCTGAAAGATCATCTGCATCTTTTTGCGCAGTGGCATCATGGCGCGGCGCGAGCGGTTGTCGATGCGCGCGCCATCATAATGTATTTCACCGGCGCTGGGTGTCAGCAAGCCGGCAATCAGCCGGGCAACGGTGGATTTTCCACAGCCGCTTTCGCCAACCACGCATAGCGCCTCTCCCGGAGCGATCTGCAGCGAGATGTTATTGACCGCGTGGACGGCGCGCTTTTCCTGTACGAACTTGCCGCCGCGGAACTTGATGGTTTCCAGAAAGCCGCGGTCCAGGTCGAACCGCTTTTCAAGGCCGCGCATTTCCAACAATGGCTGAGGGGTCTTCATGCCTGGATCTCCTCGGCTTTGTCACTCTGTGTGTTACTGTGCAGCCGGTTGACCTCGTGGCAGGCCACCTCAACATGGCCATATTGCACTGTCTTTGGCGCCTCTGTGAGGCAATGGGGTTTTACAAATTCACACCGTGGGCTGAAGGGGCATCCGGCGGGAATTGCCGTCAGAGAGGGCATGTTTCCGGGGATCTGTTTCAGGCGTTGACCGGGTTTGGTCTGTTGCGGCAGCGCATTGATCAGACCCTGCGTATAGGGGTGTTGCGGATCATTGATAATTTCACGGGTGCGCCCGGCCTCGATGATGCGACCGGCATACATCACCAACGTGCGCTCGGTCATTTGGCTGACGACGCCCAGATCATGGGTGATCAGGATCAGGCCAACCTTGTTGGACTGGCACAGCTCCAGCAGCAGCTCCATGATGTCGGCCTGAATGGTTACATCCAGCGCTGTTGTCGGCTCATCCGCGATGATCAGCTGCGGGTCCAGCAGCAGGGCGATGGCAATGATGATGCGCTGGCGCATGCCGCCCGACAGCTCATGCGGGTATTGCTTTAGCCGCTCCTCGGGAGAGGGAATATAGACCTCGCGCAGTTTGACGATGGCAATCTGTTCGGCCTCGGCTTTGCTTAGCTTGCGGTGGGCCTGCAGGGTTTCGACCATCTGTTGCCCGATGGTCAGAACCGGGTTCAGGGTGACCATGGGATCCTGAAAGATCATCGCCATCTGGTTGCCGCGAATGTTGCGCATCCTGGCCTCAGACATCTGAACGATGTCGTCGCCCTGAAACAGGATCTTGCCCGAGTCGACAAAACCGGGTCGGCTGAGCAGGTTCATCAGGGCAAAGCCGGTGATGGATTTACCCGCGCCGGATTCTCCGACAATGCCAAGGCGTTCGCCCTTGGCCAGATCAAAACTGATCTGATCCAGAGCCGTCACGGTTGTGTCGCGCATGGCGAATTTGACGCTGAGATCGCGCACGGAAAGCAAGGACATGGCGCTTATCCCTTATAAAGCTTGGGGTTCAGGGCATCACGCAGCCAGTCACCCAGAAGGTTGATCACCAGTACCAGAACCACCAGCACGATGCCGGGTATGGCGGTGATCCACCAGCTTCCCGAAAAGATATAGTCAAACCCCGAGGAAATCAGCGAACCCAGCGACGGTTGGCTCGGCGGCATGCCCAGACCCAGAAAGGACAGTGAGGCCTCGGAGATGATGGCATTGGCCACCTGCACCGTTGAGATCACAAAGATCGGCGACAGGGAGTTGGGCAGGATATGGCGCACCATGATGCGCCCGGGGCCAAAGCCCAGAACGCGGGCGCTGTCGACATATTCTTTCTTTTTCTCAGCCAGCACAGTGGCGCGCACGGTGCGGGCATATTGCGGCCACTCGGCGACGCCAATCACCGCGATCAGGAAATAGACCGCATATTGGTTGAAGGTTTCAGAGCCGAACATCGCCTGGGTCACCGCCAGAAAGATGATCGCCACCATCAGCGTCGAGAACGACAGCTGAATATCGGCCAGCCGCATCAGCAGGCTGTCGACCCGCCCGCCAACATAGCCGGCAATCAGGCCAATAGAGATGCCCAGAAAGGCCTGTAGTGCGACGGCACAGATGCCAATCAGCAGCGACAGTCGCGTACCATAAAGGATGGTTGACCACAGATCGCGGCCCTGATCATCGGTGCCCAGCATGAACTGCGCGTCAGCGCCCTCCACCCAGAGGGGGGGGTATTCGCTGTTCATGATGTCGATCTGCCCCGGATCATAAGGATCAAACGGCGCGATCAGCGGCGCGCAAAAGGACATGACCGCGATCAGCGCAAAAACTGTCAGCGACACAATCGCAACCGGGTTGCGCCGAAAGCTGTAGCCAATGTTGGAATTCCAGATCTGCGACCAGCGCGTGGGCTCTGTCGGGGTGCTCAGGCTGCTCATGCGCCCATCCTCGCAAGATTGACGGTGGGATTGACCAGACCATAGATCAGGTCAACGATTGTATTGGTGACAACAAAGATAAAGCCGACGACGATCAGGTAGGCCACGATCAGCGGGGTGTCGACGCGGTTCACCGCCTCCAAAAACATAAAGCCCATGCCCGGCCACTGAAACACTGTCTCGGTCAGGATGGTATAGGCCACCATGGTGCCGATCTGCACGCCACCCACGGTGATCACCGGCAGCAGCGTGTTCTTCAACGCATGCACAAAATAGATCCGCCAGGGTCGGATGCCCTTTGCCTTGGCGTATTTCACGTATTCGCTCTGCAGTACTTCCATCATTTCAGCCCGGATCAGGCGGACAAACAGCGGCAGCATGATGGAGGCCAGCGCGATGGAGGGCAGCAGGATATGCATCCAGCCATCAACGGTGGCGAAATTGGTCTCCCAGGAGCCAAAAACATGCACAACATCGCCGCGCCCGTAAGAGGGGAACCAGCCGTATTCAACGGAGAAGACATAGATCATCAGGATCGCCGTCAGAAAGACAGGGATCGAAATACCAATGATCGAGATCCCCATGATCAGACGGCTGACAATCGTGTTGGGATAGATGGCGGTATAGACGCCAACAGGGATCGACAGGCCGACGATGATGATCGTCGCACCCAGAACCAGCTCCATCGTGGCGGGCAGCTTTTTCAGGATCACATCCAGCGCCGGCTCTTTGAAAAAGTAGCTGGTGCCCAGATCGCCCTGCAGCGCATTGCCGGCAAAGCGCAGGTATTGCGTCATGAAACTGTCGTTCAGCCCCAGCTCTTCGCGCAGCTCCTGACGGACTTCTTCGCTGACGGATTGCCCGACAAGTTCGCGCAGCGGGTCACCAAGATTGTCCTGAATAGCAAAGCCGATCAGCGAGATGACAAACATCACCGCGATCGCCTGAAACACGCGTTTCACAAGGTAAGCAAACATGCTTTCGCACCTTCCTGGGGCAAATTACTGTGCCTGGGCCATTTTGAGAGGGTCGTCATGGCTGGTACTCCCTGATGGTCAGGATGCATAGCCACAATGAAATGTCTTGGAAAAGAGCCGGAGCAGGTCACGCAGACCCACCCCGGCTACAAAAGTCCTTAATCGACGACGAGGTCACCGAAGTAAGGGAAGTTCAGGGCGTTCACGATCTTGTCGGCGTGGACACCTTTGCGGACACCCCAGGCGAGGTTCTGCCAGTGCAGTGGGATGAAAGCGGCCTCGTTGTAGAGGATGGTTTCCATTTGCTGCAGCATCTCTGCGCGCTTGCCAGCATCTGTTTCAGCGTTGGCTTTGGCCATCAGCATATCGGCTTCGGCATTGCAGAAGTTGCCCGAGTTGTACTGACCATTGCCAGAGTCCTGGTCAAAGCAATGGCTCAGGAACTGGTGGAAGTTCGCCGAATCCTCGGTGTCCGAGTGCCAGCCGATCATCATCATGTCCGCTGCGCGCTCATCAAAGGCGGGCCAGTACTGGGCCTTTGGCATGGTCTGCAGATCAACCTTGATGTTGATCTTTGCCAGCATCGACGCCACAGCCTGCGCGATTTTGTCATCGTTCACATAGCGGTTGTTCGGCGCCATCATGGAGAGTTCAAACCCATCGGCGTAACCCGCTTCGGCCATCAGGGCCTTGGCTTTTTCAACGTCGAAACGCGGTTTCAGGTCTGGATTGTGGCCAAGGTAGCCAGCGGGGCTGGCCTGAGCACCAACAGTACCAAAGCCGCGCATGATGCGGTCAACGATACCGGCGTTGTTCACGGCATAGTCGATGGCCTGACGGACGCGTACGTCTTTCAGCGCTTCTACACGGTTCTGGTTCATCTGGAATGTGATGATCCGGGTGCCGGGCATGGTGATCAGGTCGGTGCCGTCGTTGTCAGCAACACGGGCCAGATCGGTGGGTGGAACGGGCGCGATGAAATCAACGTCGCCGGACAGAAGAGCAGCCACACGGGTGGGGCTTTCCTTGATCGGGGTCAGGATGATTTTGTCGACATTGCCAGCAGATTCGGTGTCCCAGTAGTCGGCAAAGCGGTCAAAGACCATTTTCACGCCCTGTTCCCGCGCGCTGACCACAAAGGGGCCGGTGCCGGAGATATTGCGCGAGGCAAAGCTGTCGCCATGCTTGACCAGTGCGGCGCGGTCTTTGCCATCTTCGGTGGTGCCGGAATAGAACTTGCTATCCATCGGGAAGATATAGGTCACCGTGTGCAGCACCAGCGGGTAGGGCTCTGAGGTGATCAGATCAAAGGTGTGATCGTCGATGACTTTTACGTCGGTGAAGAGGCTGAAGATACCCTTGAAATCAGGGCTTTCTTTCAGGCGATCAAAGGTCCAGTCCACGTCAGCCGCTGTCATCACGTTGCCGGAGTGAAATTTCACGCCGCTGCGCAGATGAAAACGCGTGGTATTGGCGTCGATCTGTTCCCAGCTTTTGGCCAGGCGGGGTTCGAACTGGAGGTCCTGAGTCCAGCGCACCAGCGGGTCAAAGGACATATGTGAAAACTGCAGCGTGCCGCCGGACAATTGCTCATGCGGGTCCAGTGAAACGGGGTCTGCGTCATAAGCGACTTTAACTGTGACCTCGGCCTGGGCCACGGCGCCAAAGGCGAGCGACATCACACCAGCCGCAGCAATGCGGATAAATTTATTCATTTTCCCTCCATTTCGGATGCCTTTGTTGGCAGCCTTAGTCTGTGCGAGCTACCTACGGCACTGGGCTGGCTGCGGGCCAATGCCAATTTCAAATTGCCCATGCAAATCTGGAATAGTGCTCTATACGAATACAAGCTGCCACGCGCTGGTCACCGGCTCTGTGTCACAGTATCATCATATGAGCAGTAGTTGCCCGGCATCATTTTAAGGCGTAGGTTGATCCCATGAAACATGTCCCCAAAGAAACCACCGATGACGCCCTGATCCAGGAATTCCTGAACAAGGGTGGCAAAGTTAGTGTTGGCAAGACCAAGCCGCAGCCAGCCGAGATGGGTCTCAGCAATAATGTCTGGAACAATAAAATGACCAAAGAAGAGAAAGCCGCCCGCGACAAGAAAAAATAGTCGCACAGGGCGCAGCCCCTTTGTCGCAACTAAAGTGTGGCGGATCCTCTACGAGGACACAGGGGGTTTCTGGGCAAAGGACATCACCGTTTTGATGGCGCCTTCCAGATCCTTACCCTCTTCATCCCCAAGGGCCGCATCGCGCAGGCGGGCGATCCATTGCGCGGCATCGTCGCGCTCTATCAACAGGGGCAGGGTGTCCAGCACGCGGGAAAATTTCGACAATCCCCGCGCATGGGTGTCGGAATAGCCTTTGATCAGGCGGCGACATTGCAACAGCTCAACCGCGCAGTCGTAATTGCGCGGGATGGTCTGCAGGCAGAGGGTCAGCCAGTTTTGCAAATGGGCCTGTTCAATCCGGTGACGCAGGCTGTAGCGCCGGGTGCGGCGCAGCCCCGCAATGGCATAGAGCAGGATGAAGCCGCGCAGTCGGTGGGTGCGAATGCGGCGTCCTTTGTTGAGACGGCGGTCAATCCAGGCGGCGAGCCGGGGGCGGGCCTCGATCCAGGCACCAGGGCCCGCAGGCAGCAGGCTGATGATTTCTTCGCCGCGGGGGTGAAAAAACTCGGTCAGCAGTACCGGCCTGGAGCCAGAGTCCATCTCGGTATGGATGCGGGCAAACCGCGCCTTGCGGGTTTTCAGATCGGCCACCCGGATGATGTCATCATAGCACATGGCGTTGGCGATGTGTTTGGCGGCGGCCTCAACCAGGGCACCATCGCCGCGATCCTGTTCGGCAAAGGGGCGCAGATGATCGAGATAGGCGCGGCCATAGGCGAGGTCCTGAAATCCGACAACCTTACGCAGCCCGTGCAGTACCATGTCAGATGCGGACAGGCTGCGGGCCGCGGCCTCAAGAGCCTGCCATTGACCCAGCAGGTGTGTCGGGCCTGTGGCGGTTGGCTGAGGGCGACTTTCAGATGCGCTTTCTGTGGTCTCTGACTCGTTTGACTGGGCGCGGGCATAGGCGGCGTCAAAGGCGCGCAGACTGGCTTTGACCCCTTTGCCGGAGGCGCGGATGGCATCTTCAAAGGCCGCGCGCGTAAAGGGCAGCGCACCAGATCCGGCAAGAGCGCCAAACAGCGCCGACGAGATGACCGAGCCGTTTTCAGTCGCCAATCGGTCCATGTCGAACAGGATGAGCTGATCGGCGGCAATCTCGGCGGCGACGCGCACCTCTTCTGTTGAGGCGATGCCATCTCCGGGCGCCATCTTTTCCGACAGGGCCAGCGTGCGATGGGTTGAGGCAATCAGCGTGGTGCGATCCGGCGTCACAAAGCCGCGCAGAATGGCCCGCCCGGCTTCCATCATTTCGGCCGCGATCATAATGTCGACGTCGCCACCAGCGGGCGCCAATGAGAAGACCGGCATGGCGGCGGCCTCTGCGTTGATCGGTGCCATCTCGATATAGTAGATGGTGGCCCCGGTGCGCTGCGCTACCCCGGCGACCGAGGTCGCCTGAACCGCATAGCCCTGACTGCGCGCCACCGCTTCGATCCAGGAGGTGAGCACGCCACCGCCCTGGCCACCTACGGCCAAAATAGCGATTTTCAGGATGGACTGCAGCGCCTGATCCGGCTGCTGTGCAGAGCTTTGCAACTGGGTGGTCATGGGGAGGTCTCCGGAAATTCAATCCGGGCTGACAGGCGGCGGGTCTGCAGCCAGGAGATGACAGCGCTGGAGAGGCCCGCCCACCAGGCCTCAAACTTTGCGGGGTTATGTACCGCGTCGGCGCGATAAAAGCTGGGGCAGAGCACGGCGGCATCCGCCACCTCGCCGCAATTGCCGCAGCCAACGCAGCTTTGATCAATGCTGGCGACGGGATCATCGCGCAGCGGATCGTCCAGATGTTTCACCGAGAGCGAGGGGCAGCCGGACAAGCGGATGCAGGCGTGATCGCCGGTACAAATGTCTTCATCGACGCCAAAACGTGGGATTTCCATCCGGGCGCCGCCGGCGATCTGTTTGTTGCGCTTTGGCTTTTCGCGGCGCTGTTTGTTCAGCATGCACTCGCTGGAGGCCACGATCACCTTGGGGCCGTCATAATCGGTGGTCAGGGCCTCGCGAAAAATGGCCCGCATCTTGGTCACGTCATAGGTGTGATCAATGTGGCGGATCCAGCTGACGCCGACGCCGCTCAGCGCTTTGGTGATGGAGTTATTGGTCGATTTGGTCGGGTTGTCGGCGCGGCTGGACAGGATGTCCTGGCCGCCGGTTGCGGCGGAATAGTAGTTGTCCACGATCACCGCGACGCTGTCGGCCTTGTTGAATACCATATTGCCAATCGAGGTGGACAGTCCGTTGTGCCAGAATCCACCATCGCCAATGATCGAAATCGCCCGCCGTTCGCCACCGCCATCAAAGGCCGCGTTCGAGGCCGGCCCCAGCCCATAGCCCATGGTGGCGCCGCCGATGTCAAAGGGCGGCAGCGAGGCAAACAGATGGCAGCCGATGTCGGCGCTGATCTGATGCTCACCCAGCTCTTGCTGCACCAGTTTGAGGGCTGCAAAAATGGGCCGTTCGGGGCAGCCGGTACAGAATCCCGGAGGCCGGATTGGCACGGTTTGCGTAAGGTCCGGCAGGGCAGGCGCGGGCTGATTTGGCGCGCGCATCTGGCCGGGTAACAGATCGGGGGAATATTGTTTCACAAAGGCGGAAATCCCGTCGAGCATCACCTGACCTGTGTATTCACCAGCCATGGGAAAGATATCCTTGCCGTGCAGCTTGGCCGTTACATCAGAGCGCAGCAGCATGGTCGAGAGGCCCTGTTCGATGAACTCGGGCTGGCCTTCTTCGATGATCAACACGCCTTTTTTGCTGCTGGCAAACTCGAGAAATTCCTGATCCACCAGCGGGTAGGTCACATTCAGGCAGTAAAGCGGGATCTGGGTCTTGCCGTAAATATCAGCCAGCCCAAGGCGCTGCAGGGCGCGAATGACGCCATTATACATGCCACCCTGACAGACAATGCCGATGTCGCCTGTCTCGGGGCCAAAGACCTCGTTCAGCTTTTGGTCGATGATATGTTTTTGCGCGGCGGGCCAGCGATTGTTCACCTTGTCTTGTTCATGGGCAAAGGACATCGGTGGCAGCACCACCCGGTTCCAGTCGCGGCGGGGGTTGGAGAGCGCGTCTCGGACGCTCAGCGCCGGATGTTGGTTGTCGCGGCACTCAAAACTGCCGGTCACATGACAGGACCGGATTCTAACCATCAGCATGACTGGGGTATTGGAAGCCTCCGACAGCTCAAAGCTTTGGCCGACGGATTTCACAATCGACGGCAGGTTCGGGCGCGGATCCATCAGCCAGAATTGCGACTTCATCGCAAAGGCATGGCTGCGTTCCTGCATAATCGACGAGCCCTCGCCATAGTCTTCGCCGACGATCACCACAGCGCCGCCGGTGACGCCCGAGGAGGACAGGTTGGACAGCGCATCTGAGGCAACGTTCACCCCGGCGGACCCCTTAAAGGTGACAGCGCCGCGGATAGGGTAATGCACTGAGGCGGCCAGCATGGCGGCAGCCGCTGCCTCGGAGGCATTGGCTTCAAAGCGCACGCCAAGCTCGCCAAGCAGCTCTTCGGCGTCGGCCAGCACATCCATCAGGTGCGAAATTGGCGCGCCCTGGTAGCCCCCCACGTAGCCCACGCCGTTTTCAAGCAGGGCCTTGGTGATGGCGAGAATGCCTTCGCCGGTGAACGTCTCGCCCGATCCTGCCCTGAGATGCTCTACTTCTTTTTTGAAAGAGCGCTCTGCCATGTCTGTCCTCCGTCGTCCCGGCCTTGGCCGGGGTCCTTAAAAATCGTGGATCCGCACATTGCGCAGGATCTTTTGCAAAGTGGCCTCAAAGGCCAGTCTCTCATCGGTGGAGACGCCTTCGAACATCTGGGCATAGGTCTGCGCCATGCGGGGCCAGACCTTTTCAAAGGTGGCCCGGCCGGCGTCGGTCAGAAAGACCCGGGTGGCGCGTTGGTCTTTCGGGTCGCGGGCGCGGCGCAGCAGGCTTTCTTTTTCCAGCCCATCCAGCGTGCGCGACAGGGTTGAGTGTTCTACCACCGCATAGACCGCGAGCTCTCCGATCAGAATGCCGTCGATCATCGCCAAAACGGCCAGACACCGGATTTTGGGCGTGGTCAGGCCCAGCTCTGCCATCTCTTCGCGCAGGCTGGCGTTGTAGCGCCCCATGATGCGGTTCATCAGATAGGGGGCGAAATTGCCCAGCCCAATTTCGCCAAACCGAAGCTTTGCCAGTTCCTGTGTCATCCGCCGAGCCTTTTCGCAGTATTGAACCCCGATCCGCCGCCAAGACCGGGGCCGGGATGTGTGGAGGCACCAATATGGTGCAGGTTGCGAAAGGGTGTACTGGTGTTGCGCGAAGAGCTAAACGGGCGGAAGACAAAAAACTGATCAAGACTGCACTGACCGCCATAGGGATCACCGCCCACAAGGTTCATGTTCAGCGCGGCCAGATCGGCGGGCGAATAGGCCCGACGCGCCAGTTTGATCTGGGCAAAACCCTTGATGTGGCGCGCCAAAATCGCCTCTACCCGGTCGGCGAACGCCTCGCGGGTTGTGTCGTCCCAGGTGCCGTTTGTGGGGATTTCGCCTGCGGCATCGCCCTTGATCTGGCGTGGCGCGTCGGGGATTTGCAGCCACAGGATGGCCTTACCTGCGGGGCAGCGACTGGGATCAAGCCGGTGTGGCTGGCCAACGCAGATCGTTGGCGTTGTCGGCAGCATGCCGCGCTCGGTCTCATTGGCGGATTTTGACACCGCGTCTATTCCGTCGCTCAGGTGGATCAGTGCTACATCCTGTAGCCCCTCTGCCAGCCATTCTGGCGCCTGATCCAGCGCATAGTGCAGCTGAAAATTACCCCGCCCGTGGCGGAACTCCTGCGCCTGTTTCTGGGCCCGTTCTGTCTGCTCGGTTGGGGCGGCCTGGGCCAGCAGGCGACCATAGAGCTGTGAGGGGGTGACCGAGGCCAGCACGTGTCTGGCGGCAATGAGCTCGCCGCTGCTGGTTTCAACGCCTGTGACGGTTTGGAGCGTGTCTACGGGTCCGGACAGAGTGATTTTCGCCACATCAACGCCGGTACGGATCTCGCCGCCATTGGCCTCGATCAGGCGCCGAAAGGCCTCGGCGGCCTGGGCGGCACCGCCTTTGACGATGGGAGCGCCTGCAGCCTCAAGCGCAAAGGCGATGACTTTGCCCATTTGAGCGGAGTAGGTGCTTTCCGGGGTCAGTCCGGTGTGCAGCACCCAGGGCGCCCAAAGCGCCTGAATGTCAGGGCTTCTATAGGAAGCCTCAAGCCAGCTGCGGGCAGGGCGCAAGGCTGTGCCGATCCAGGATTTCAGCCCGTTCAGCCCGCGTTTGCGGATCTGCCCCAGCAACAGCCGGGCTGTGCGCCAGGACCACAGATCACCTCCCAAGAGGGCAAACAGTAAGGGCGCATCCGCAGCGATCCCAGCGACATCGCGCTGGTGCTGGTCGCCATCTCCCGGCGCCCGCGCGTTGAAGGTAGCAATGTTGCTGGCCTGATCGGTGGTGAGAACAGTGCTGCGCCCGCAGGGGCGCAACACGGCGGTTGGATGCGCCGTGTGGCAGAGCTCAAACCCATGCTGCGCCAGATCTTCGGCCAGCTCGCCATAGGCAGGCGAGGTCAGAAACAGCACAAAAGTCGCCGCCATCACGTCATGGTGAAAGTCGGGCAGGGTGGCCTCATGGGTCATCATGCAGCCGCCAATGCGGCTCTCGCGCTCAAGCAGCAGCACTTTTTTGCCTTTGCGCGACAACAGGGCCCCGGCGACAAGTGCATTGATGCCGGTGCCAATTATGACGTGATCTGCCATCTCGTTAGCCTTTGGGCACCAGGGCCAGAGCCCGCATGGGAGAGCCGGTGCCGCGCTGGATTTTCAGCGGCGCTGCGATCAGGATGGCGCCTTTGGCGGGCAGTTTGTCGAGATTGGCAAGCGAGGCGAGGCCAAAGCAATTGTCGCGGTGCAGCATGTTATGGGCCGGATAGGGCGGATCCATTGCCCCGGCCTGACCTGCGTCAGTGCCAATGCACTGGCTGCCCCAGCCGACGATCTTTTTGCTCAGCAGGTACTCCATGCACTCGGGGGTTGGTCCGGGTGAATGGGGGCCAGTATCATTGGCATTCAGAAAGGCGGCCTCGTCATCGGCGCGTTTGTCCCAGTCGCTGCGTAGGACAACCCAGTCGCCAGCGGCGATCTCGCCGTGCTCGGCTTCCCAGGCTTTGACGTGGTCTGCTGTTAGCAGGAAGTCGGGGTCAGCCGCGCTCTCAGCGGCGCAGTCGATCACATTCACTGGTGCGACCAGGCGGTTCACATCCAGTGTATCGGTATAGCCATCCTCATAGTCTTTGCCGGTGATCCAGTGGTGCGGCGCGTCAAAATGGGTGCCCGAATGCTCTCCGAGAACCATCCAGTTCCAGGCAAAGAAGGGCCCGTCCGCGTCATATTCGCTGATCTTGTGAATCTCGACCCTGGGGGTGGGTTTGGCAAAGTCTGCCGGCAGTTGCAGAATGGGTGTGTCCGGTCCCAACACCCCGGAACAATCCACCACTTCGACACCGCCAGAGGCCAGCATCAGCCCCAGATCGATAAGTGTATTTTGCGCGCTCATGGCTTTCTCCCTGAAATGGCCGCCCCCTGTTTCGGGTGCTGATTTATGAATCATTGCTAGACAAATATATTTCCATTTGCAAACAATATAGCGAAAGGAGACATGTTTATGGATGAAGGCACCGATGTTCTGATCATAGGATCGGGCTTGAACAGTCTTGCCTGTGCTATGGTTTTGCAACGTCATGGGCTGCGGGTTGCGGTGTTCGAGCAGGCGCCTGAACCCGGCGGCGCGGTCAAATCTGGAGCCTATACAGAGGATGGGTTCACCCATGACTGGGCGGCCATGAACCTGTCCCTGTTTGCCAGATCGCCCTTTTTTCAGGAGTTCGGTGCTGAGCTTACGGCGGCCGGGCTGGAGTTTGTCCCGGCGCAAAATTGTTTCGCCAGTGCTTTTCGGGATGGCAGGTGGTTGGGCATTGGAAATGACGCGGCCTCTAATGAGGTGGCAATACATGCATTTGCAAGTAGTGATTCGAAGGTCTGGCGTGATCTCTCGGCGCAGTTTCCAGATCAGGCGGCGCATATCTTTGCCATTTTAGGATCTTCCTTTGGCTTTCGCGCGGTTGCCAAAAACATCTGGAACCTGCTGCGGCAAAAAAAGCTTTCAGGCGCGCTGGATCTGGGACAGTTCCTTGCCTCTTCGCCACGGGCCTGGCTGGATCAGACCTTTACCTCGCCGCATGTGAAATCGACCCTGGCGGCCTGGGGTATGCACCTGGATTTTGCCCCTGATATCGCCGGAGGGGCTGTGTTTCCCTATCTCGAAGCGATGGCAAATCAGGCCTTTGGCATGGTGATCGGCAAGGGCGGCGCCGACACGGTTACGCGGGCCATGCTGTCGTGCATTGCCTCGCAGGGCGGCTCCGTCACCTGCAACGCCTGGGTGGAACGTGTGATGATTGAACAGGAGCGGGCCGTGGGCATTCGATTGGCTGACGGCACCGAGCATCGCGCTGCAAAGGCGGTGATTGCGAATGTGGCGCCGAAACACCTCAGCGCACTGATTGGCCAGACGGAACCCGCCTATGACGCCGCCTATGACAAGGGGTTGCAGAGTTTCCGGCACGCTCCGGGCACCCTGATGCTGCATCTGGCGATGGAAGAGCTGCCGGCCTGGTCGGCCTCGGACCAGCTGCGCGATTATGCCTATGTGCACCTGGCTCCCAGCATGGATCAGATGGCGCGTTGCTATCAGCAGGCGCAGGCTGGGCTGTTGCCGGATGAGCCGGTGGTGGTTGTGGGTCAGCCCACAGCGATTGATCCCAGCCGGGCGCCTGCGGGCAAACATACCCTGTGGCTGCAGGTGCGCATGGTGCCGGGGGAAATCCTGGGGGATGCGGCGGGTGAGATCACCGCCCGCGACTGGCAAAGCGCTGCGGCCCCGATGGCACAGCGCGCGCTGGATATTGTCGAGCGCTATGCGCCCGGCACGCGCGCCAGGATCATTGCGCAGAAAACTGTGACCCCAGAGGAGTTGGAGGCGGACAATCCGAATCTTGTTGGGGGCGACCAGATTTGCGGCAGTCACCACCTGTCGCAGCACTTTCTTTTTCGCCCGATGCGGGGGCGTTCAGACGGCTCAACCCCCATCAAGGCGCTTTACCACACCGGGGCAGCAGTTTGGCCCGGTGCCGGAACGGGGGTCGGGCTACCTGTTGGGCAAAAAATTAACAGCATAATCAATAATATAACAAGGGAGTAAGGACAGTGACGGATTTTTCAAGACGTGGAATGCTAAAGCTCAGTGCGGCGTCGATCACCCTGGCCGCGAGTGGGCTGCCGGCGCTGGCACAAGAGATCAAGGATCTGGTGATTGCCAATAATGTGAACCTGCCCAGCTGGAACCCAACGGTGGGAACCTCGGCGGTGAATCCGACAATTCAGGGGATTTACCAGTCAGTTTTTGACATGTTCATCGCGCAGGACACCGATCTCAGCCAGATGCCCGGCATCCTCACCCAATGGGGCTGGAACGCTGATAAAACCAAGGTCGAGCTGACCGTTCGTGACGGTGTCACCTGGCATGATGGCACGCCGCTCACGGCTGAGGATGTGGTCTGGAGCCTGGAGCGCGCGGCCGACCCGGACGCAGGCAACCCGATCCAGTTCATCTGGTCGACCATTGGCAACTTTGAGGTCAGTGGCAATCAGATCACTGGCGATGTGCTGCGGTTTGAGCCGACGATTTTCAAATGGATGTCATTCCTTACCGGCTATGTGCTGCCCAAGGCCTATATCGAGGCGCATGGTCAGGATGGCTTTGAAGCCGCGCCCATCGGCTCTGGCCCCTATATGGTCGAGAAATACGAGCGCAACGCCTTTATTCGCCTCAAGGCCTATGACGGCTACTGGGGTCCGGCGCCGGAATTCAAATCTGTCACCATCAAATTCGTCACCGACTCCGCTGCCCGTGTGGCCGAGGTCGAATCCGGCAACTCGCATGTCACGCTTGAGATGCCCTCGGAAGAGTTTGATCGCCTGAAGGCGGGCGATCTGGTTGGGGTGGCGCAGCCGATCTCTGATATTGGTATGATCTTTTTCAACGATATCGACGTGATGAAAGACCCCAACGTGCGCCGCGCCGCCGTCAAGGCGGTGAACAAACAGGCCATCGTTGAGCGGCTTTTGTCGGGCTACGGCGTGCCAATCGACACGTTGCAGACGCCGGAATATGCGGCCTTTGATGCCTCGATCACTACGCCTTATGATCCCGAAGGCGCCAAGGAACTGCTGGCCGCGTCGGGCTATTCCACCGATAATCCGGTGCGCTTTACCATCCAGACCACCCGTGGGTTCAAGCCCAAGGATTATGAGGTCATTCAGGCCATTGTTGGCCTGTGGCGCAAGGTTGGCATCGAGGCCGAGATCGAGGTCTATGAGATCGCCAAACATTATGAGTTGCGCGCGACAGATACATTGGCGCCAGCGGCCTTTTACAATTGGGGCAACTCGATTGGGGATCCCACCACCTCGACCGGGTTTGCCATGTTCGGCCCCTCGCCGCATTCGGTCTGGGATGGCGAGGATCTGGTGGGCATGATCGCGCCGCTCTGGGGCGAGGCCGATGAGGCCAAGCGTATTGATGGCTGGAAAGCAGTGGATCGCAAGATCGCCGAGGATGCGCTGGTGCTGCCCCTGTTCCAATATGTGCAACCCATTTTGCACGCGCCGGGCGTCAAGGTAGTGCCGCATGCCTCGGGGGCTTTGCTGCCGCATCTGATGACACGTTCCTGACTCCCCTGACCTCAAGGACAGACACCGGGGAGGGGGTTTCCTTCCCGGTGCGCATATCATGACCCTCATTCGCACTTTTCTGAAACGCCTGGCCTCGATGCTGATCACCCTGATCGGCGTTGCGGTGATCGTGTTTTTTGTTATCCGCATCGTGCCGGGCAATCCCATTGCCATGATGCTGCCGCCGGGCGCCGACGCAGAAGACATCGCCCGGCTCAAAGCGCTTTATGGCTTTGATAAATCCATTCCCGAGCAGTTTCTTATTTGGACCAAAGGTATTGTTGCCGGGGATTTTGGCACCTCAATTACCACCCGGCAGCCCGTTCTTTCTCTGGTTCTGGGGCGGCTGCCCGCAACGCTGGAGCTCTCTATTATGGCGCTGGTGATGGCGATTGGCATAGGCGGCATACTGGCGCTGACCGGCACCCGGCATCGGGGTCAAAAGGCCGAAGCCCTCATTGATGTCACCAACGGGGTGTCGCTGTCGGTGCCGGATTTCCTTTGGGGGCTGTTGTTTATCCTGCTGTTTGGCGTGCTCTGGCCTGTGTTCCATATTTCGGGGCGGGTCTCGCCGGCGCTGGACCTGCCTTTTGTGACCAATTTCTACCTGTTCGAGAGCCTCGTGCGGCTGCGGTTTGATATCTGGCTGGATTTGGTCAGCCATATGTTCATGCCCGCTCTGGCGCTGGCCATTCCGCTGGCGGCAATCATCGCCCAGCTTTTGAAACAATCACTTAAGGAAACCATGCATTTGGACTATGTCACCCTGGCGCGCACCAAGGGCTACAGCGAAAACTACGTGATCCTGCGCGAGGCTCTGCCCAATGCGGTGCTGCCGACGCTGACGCTGGTGGGGGTGCAGTTCACCTTTCTGATTGGCGGCACTGTGATCATCGAGCGGCTGTTCTCCTACGAGGGGCTGGGGAATATGGCGATTGATGCGGTGATCAACCGTGATCTGCCGCTGATACAGGGCATCGTGATCCTTTTTGCGGTGATTTTTACCACCGTCAACCTGCTGGTCGATCTGACCTATGCGCTGCTGAACCCGAGGTTGCGACATGGCTGAGGGACGCATGGCCGTAAAGCGACGGATCAACCCACGGCTCTGGCTGTCGGCTGGCTGGTTACTTCTTTTGGTGATAGCGGCGCTGGCCGCGCCGCTGCTGGCGCCGCAAGACCCGCTGGCGCAGGACCTCTTTGCCTCGCGCCTGCCGCCTCTGTGGCAGATGGGAGCTGAGCCGGGCTACCCGCTGGGGTCAGATTCCCTGGGCCGCGATGTGTTGAGCCGCATTCTCTATGGCGCTCGCATCGCCCTGCTGGTGGCGCTGATTGCGGGCACATGCACCTGCATTCTGGGGGCTGGTTTGGGGCTGATTGCCGGCTACTACCGGGGCTGGCCTGATATGGTGATCTCGCGCTTTATCGATATCTGGATGGCCTTTCCGCCGGTGCTGTTTGCGATCCTGCTGATCGCGGTGATGGGTACGGGGCTGACCTCGATCATCGTGGCGATTGTGGTGATCGACTGGACCCGCTTTGCCCGGGTGATCCGCGCCGAGGCGATGAGCCAGGGGGCGATGGATTATGTGGCTTCGGCCAAGGTGGCGGGGCGGGCGCGGTTTGGCATTATGTTGCGTGAAATCCTGCCCAATGTGCTGCCGACAATCGTCGTGCTGCTGACGCTTGAGATGGGCATCGCGGTGATCGTCGAGGCGATTCTCAGCTTTGTGAACCTGTCGATTTCAACAGATGATCCCACCTGGGGCAGCATGATCGCCGAGGGGCGCGCTACGATACATCAATCCTGGTGGGTGCTGGTCTTTCCATTGATCACCCTCTTTCTGACTGTTCTCAGCTTTAGCCAGCTTGGCGAAGGCCTAAAGGACCATTTTGACCCGGTGCTGCGATGAGCTTTTTGAGAATGGAAGGCCTGAACCTGCGGGTTGGCACCCTGCCGATCCTGCGCGATGTCTCGCTGCAGGTCGAACCCGCAGAGGTGCGGGCGCTGGTGGGCGAGAGTGGTGCCGGCAAAAGCATGATTGGCAAGGCGATCCTTGGCACCCTGCCGGAGGCGATTGATGTCACCGGCGGGTCGATTTACCTCGACGGCGAAGACCTCATGACATTGACCGCAAAGGATCGCCGCCGTTTGATTGGCAGCAAGGCGGCCCTGATCCCACAGGATCCGCTGACGGCCCTGAACCCGGCCCGCCGGGTGGGGCCGCAGATCTCAAATCGTCTGGTGGATATTCTTGGCTGGCGCCGGCAGGACGCTACGAGACGCGTGATGGAGCTGCTGCACGAGGTGCATATCCCCGCCCCCGAGCGGGTGATGCGCGCCTACCCGCATGAGCTGTCGGGGGGCATGCGCCAGCGTATTCTGATTGCCTCGGCCTTTGCGGCGGAACCGCGGCTGATTGTGGCGGATGAGCCAACAACGGCGCTGGATGTGACGGTGCAAAAAAAGATCCTGCGCCTGATCCGGGATATGCAGCGCCGCCACGGCACGGCACTTTTGTTTGTCACCCATGACCTTGGGGTGGTGTCAAAACTGTGCCAGTCGATGACGGTGCTTTATGGCGGCAAGGTGATTGAGGACACCACGGCTGAGCAGTTCTTTCGCGCCCCGGCGCATGCCTATTCGGCGGCGCTGCTGGCGGCGACGCCAAAATACACCGATCCCGACAGCAGTCTGATGCCGGTGCCCGAGGCGGTGATCCGCGCGGTTGACGCCGAAATCGCTGACCACGACCAAAGGAGGCCGCAATGATGGCTGCGCCGTTGTATGAAATTCGCGATCTGCGGCTGTCCTTTCCTGACCTTGCGCATAAGCCGCTGTTTGGCGCCGCGCCCCGGGTTGAAGTCCTCAAGGGTCTTAGTTTTGATATCCAGCGCGGCGATGTGATTGGCATTGTTGGCGGCTCCGGGTCGGGCAAATCCACCCTGGGCCGCGCCATGGTGCGCCTGCTGGAGGTGGACTCTGGGCAGATCCGGTTTGATGGCGCGGATATTACGCATCTTGACGAGGATCATCTGCGCCCGCTGCGCAAACGCATTCAGATGATTTTTCAGGATCCGATGTCCTCGCTCAACCCGCGTCACCGGGTTGGCACAATCATTGCGGGGCCTTTGCAATTGCACGGCTTTGACCAGATCCGCGAGCGGGTTGATTTTGCCCTGTCGCAGGTTGGTCTGCCGCTGGCGTTTCGCAGCCGCTATCCGCATGAGCTGTCTGGCGGCCAGCGTCAGCGCGTCGGCATCGCCCGCGCCATCGCTACCGAGCCGGATTTCATTCTGGCGGATGAGGTGGTCTCGGGGCTGGATGTCTCGTCGCAGGCACAGGTGCTGAACCTGCTGGAACGGCTGGTGCGCGACATGGGGCTGACGCTGGCCTTTATCAGCCATGATCTGTCGGTGATCCGGCGGCTGTGTCAGACCACATTGGTGCTGCACCACGGTGAGATCGTGGAGCAGGCGACAACCGAGCAGCTGTTTGGCAACCCGCAGGCGCAGTACACGCGCGATTTGCTGGATGCGATCCCGCTGCCGGAGCTGTCGCCGGGCTGGCTGGATTGACCGGGTCAGGTTGGTGGTGTGGGTAATTAAATTACGTTTGGTCAGGGGTGTGATTGGTAATAATTAGCCTCTGCAAAAGGTAAATCCCTTGGTCTAGGCTCATGGCAGTGAAAGTGCATTTTTTCAGCCGGAGGCAGCCATGAGCGACCTGAAAACCCAGTATCGAACCTGCAATATCTGCGAGGCCATGTGCGGGCTGATTGTCACTCATGACGACACAGAGGTGCATGCGATCAAGGCAAACCCGGCTGATCCGCTGTCGCGCGGCCATATTTGTCCCAAGGCGATTGCGCTACAGGATTTTCGCACCGACCCCGATCGCGTCACCACGCCGTTGAAAAAGGTGGACGGAGAGTTTGTGCCGATCAGCTGGGAGGAGGCCTATGATTTTGCCGCTGAACGTCTGCAGGCGGTACAGGATGTGCACGGCCGGGATGGCGTCGGCGTCTATCTCGGCAATCCCAATGCGCACAAATTTGGCAACCTGTTGAATCTGCCATCGCTGATCAAAGCGCTTGGCACATCAAACCGGTATTCCTCGGCGACTGCGGATCAGATCCCGCATCACGTGGCCTCGATCCATATGCTGGGGCATCCGATGTTGATGCCGGTGCCGGACGTGGCCCGTACCGATCTGATGCTGATCCTTGGCGGCAATCCGGTGGTCTCGAACGGATCAATGATGACGGCGCCGGGTTTTGGCAAGCGCATGGATGAGATCAAGGCGCGTGGTGGCCGTGTTGTGGTGATTGACCCGCGCCGCACCGAAACCGCCACCCGCGCAGGCGAGCACCTGTTCATTCAGCCCGAGATGGACGCCTTTTTGCTGCTGGCACTGATCCACGAGGTCTTTGCTCAGGGGCTGGAGGACCTGGCAACACTGGCGGATGTGACCGATGGCATGGCTGCGCTGAAACAGGCGGTTCAGCCTTTCACGGCCGACAAGGCCGCCGAGATGACGGGCATTGACGCGCGCACCATTCGTGATCTGGCACGTGATTTTGCCTCCGCCAAATCCGCCGTCTGCTATGCGCGCATGGGGGCTTCGACCCAGAGCTTTGGCTCGCTATGCCAATGGGCCAACAATGCGCTCAATATCATCACCGGCAATTTTGACAGCCCCGGAGGTGCCATGTTCACCACCCCGGCGCTGGACTATGTCGGCATGACCAGCCGCAAGGGCAAGCAGCGCACATATCCCGAAAGACGCTCGCGGGTGTCGCAGCAGCCACTCTATAATGGCGAGTTCCCGATCTCGGTCATGGCTGAGGAAATGGAAACCCCCGGCGAAGGCCAGATCAAAGCGCTGGTCACGGTGGCGGGCAATCCGGTGCTGACGGCGCCTAATGGTCAACGCATCGGTCGCGCGCTGGAACAGCTCGATTTTATGATGTCGATTGACCTGCATATAAATGACACCACGCGCCATGCTGACCTGATCCTGCCCGCCAGTGTGGCGCTGGAGGAGGCGGTCTATGACATGGTGTTCCACAGCTTTGCGGTGCACAACACCGCCGCCTTTGCCGGGCCGGTCTTTGCGCCGCCCAATGGCAACCCGCAGGAATGGGAGGTGATCGCACGTCTGGCGGCCAGGCTCTCCGGCTCAAACAGCATTGGCCCCTCTCCGACCGAGGTACTGGGAATGCTGCTGCCGCAGGGCTATCACGGCGATATGGTTACGGTAGAGGCACTGCTAAACGCCCCGGACGGGGTGATTGACCTTGGGCCCTTGGTGCCCAATATCGTTGACCGGCTTGAGACCGCAGATGGGCGGCTGAATCTGGTGCCCGAGGTGTTCTTGGCGGATCTGCCGCGCTTGCTGGCGTTCCGGGCGCCGGTCAGCGCTGACTTCCCGCTGCTGATGATTGGGCGGCGTCAGGTGCGCAGTCATAACAGCTGGACCCAGAACAGCACGCGCCTGGTCAAGGGGCGCAGCCGCTGCACTGTGCAGCTGAACCCGGTGGATGCGGCCCGTCTGGGTCTGGCAGAGGCGCAGGATGTGCTGATCGAAAGCGCAGTTGGCTCAGCCACCCTGCCGGTCGAGATTACCGAGGACATCGCACCAGGTGTCATTTCAATCCCGCAGGGCTGGGGCCAGCGCAATGGCAGGCTGGCAGCTGCGACGAAGGTGCAGACCGTCTCTATCAATGATCTGACCGATGACAGTCGCATCGATCCAATCAGCGGCAACGCGGCCTTTAACGGCGTGCCGGTGCGTGCCAGCGCAGTAAAACCGGCTGCCCTGCGCGCTAGTGCCGCGAAATAAGCCCTGCCCAAAGCAATTTCGAGGGCCGCTGTGGTGAGTCTCTTGCGAGTCTTTTGCTCGACTTCGGTCTGACTGGGGCCTGTCGGCTGTTTGGAGCAGGGAATTGCTCTGATTTTCTATTGTTTGTCCTGAGGAATTTTTGACTAAAGCGATGAAACTAAGGGGAAATGTGGTTTGTTTGAGAAAAACGTCGTTTTTGTGAATTTATGCCTTGCGGCTTTGTTGAGTTAACACTAGAACCCCCTCTACCGGCAGCGACGATACGCAGTTGGGGGGAGGCTGGGACGCTTCGGACGGGCCGGAGAGACGGTCGGGACAGGTTGGAGAGACAGCTGAGACGCTCAGGAGAGACTGGGGCATTTGGAAGGTTTGTTGAGGCGGGCGCGCTGAGAGATTGGCGCATCGGTCTTGTTTTGGCCTTCTGATTGTTGCTCTTTGAAATTGATAGTAACTGAAGAGATATGTGGGCGGTTTGGTTCATTTCGATGGATCAACGTCTGTATATCAACGCTCTTAGTTCTGCTGTTTAGCCCTTGTGGTGATGCGGTAGCGCGATGATAGAGTGTCAGCTTCACTGTTTGAGTGGTTTCTTGTTATCTTTGGATAACCTGAAGCACAATCAAACAGATGACTTCCAATGCGTGTTCAATCCTTAGCCGGGTGAACATATGGGTCTGCCCCCAAAGGTGACCCTGAGTATTGGAGATGTGCAGAGGTTCGAACGTCAAGGACAGCATCGCAAGATGCTTTCAACTTGAGAGTTTGATCCTGGCTCAGAACGAACGCTGGCGGCAGGCTTAACACATGCAAGTCGAGCGCACTTTTGGTCTTCGGATTAGAAGCGAGCGGCGGACGGGTTAGTAACGCGTGGGAACGTACCCTTTTCTAAGGAATAGCCTCGGGAAACTGAGAGTAATACCTTATACGCCCTTCGGGGGAAAGATTTATCGGAGAAGGATCGGCCCGCGTTAGATTAGATAGTTGGTGGGGTAATGGCCTACCAAGTCTACGATCTATAGCTGGTTTTAGAGGATGATCAGCAACACTGGGACTGAGACACGGCCCAGACTCCTACGGGAGGCAGCAGTGGGGAATCTTGGACAATGGGCGCAAGCCTGATCCAGCCATGCCGCGTGAGTGATGAAGGCCTTAGGGTCGTAAAGCTCTTTCGCCAGAGATGATAATGACAGTATCTGGTAAAGAAACCCCGGCTAACTCCGTGCCAGCAGCCGCGGTAATACGGAGGGGGTTAGCGTTGTTCGGAATTACTGGGCGTAAAGCGCACGTAGGCGGATCAGAAAGTATAGGGTGAAATCCCAGGGCTCAACCCTGGAACTGCCTTATAAACTCCTGGTCTTGAGTTCGAGAGAGGTAAGTGGAATTCCGAGTGTAGAGGTGAAATTCGTAGATATTCGGAGGAACACCAGTGGCGAAGGCGGCTTACTGGCTCGATACTGACGCTGAGGTGCGAAAGTGTGGGGAGCAAACAGGATTAGATACCCTGGTAGTCCACACCGTAAACGATGAATGCCAGACGTCAGCAAGCATGCTTGTTGGTGTCACACCTAACGGATTAAGCATTCCGCCTGGGGAGTACGGTCGCAAGATTAAAACTCAAAGGAATTGACGGGGGCCCGCACAAGCGGTGGAGCATGTGGTTTAATTCGAAGCAACGCGCAGAACCTTACCAACCCTTGACATCCTTGGACCGCCAGAGAGATCTGGTTTTCTCGCAAGAGACCAAGTGACAGGTGCTGCATGGCTGTCGTCAGCTCGTGTCGTGAGATGTTCGGTTAAGTCCGGCAACGAGCGCAACCTACATCCTTAGTTGCCAGCAGTTCGGCTGGGCACTCTAGGGAAACTGCCCGTGATAAGCGGGAGGAAGGTGTAGATGACGTCAAGTCCTCATGGCCCTTACGGGTTGGGCTACACACGTGCTACAATGGCATCTACAGTGAGTTAATCTCCAAAAGATGTCTCAGTTCGGATTGGGGTCTGCAACTCGACCCCATGAAGTCGGAATCGCTAGTAATCGCGTAACAGCATGACGCGGTGAATACGTTCCCGGGCCTTGTACACACCGCCCGTCACACCATGGGAGTTGGATCTACCCGAAGGCCGTGCGCCAACCTTTTCGGAGGGGGCAGCGGACCACGGTGGGTTCAGCGACTGGGGTGAAGTCGTAACAAGGTAGCCGTAGGGGAACCTGCGGCTGGATCACCTCCTTTCTAAGGATGTTCCTAGTCAGCATGAACTTGTTCATACTCGTGGAACACTTAGCAATGATGCGTAATCAAAACGCATCAACATCGGAGCATCGCAAGATGTTCCTTTGGACCGAGCCGTCCTCATATCTCTTCAGACAAACACGTGAGCCTACCGGTTCCGTGGTGGTTGCATTAGCAACTGGCACAACTCGGGCATTGCTTTGCAATAGCCTGTTTGTGCAACGTCGATTTTGCGAGAGCAAAATCAACTGGGTCGGTAGCTCAGGTGGTTAGAGCGCACGCCTGATAAGCGTGAGGTCGGAGGTTCAAGTCCTCCTCGACCCACCACTCATCCTTCGGGATTAAGATGGGGCCTTAGCTCAGCTGGGAGAGCGCCTGATTTGCATTCAGGAGGTCAGGAGTTCGATCCTCCTAGGCTCCACCATTACTCGATTTGACCGTTAAGCACTGTGCGCAGTTCTTAACCGTCCAATTGGACGAATTGACATCGTTAAGAGAGAAACAATCAACAACCTGTTGATCGCCCCGAGTGAGGGGATGATCTCAGATTGGTGCTGATCATGGCCTTCGGGTGTCCTTTAGTTGCCGTCAGGCGATTGGACAGAAATCATGTGAAGCGAGCTTTGGAATACGTCTGTTTCCTCGGACGTCCCAGGGTATGCCAGACTGAAACGACAGAGTTGTCCAAGTCAAGTACACTAACCCGGTTCCATCTCCGCACGGATTTGGAACCAATTGTATTTATGGCGTATGTTTTGCGAAGGGGGTGCGACCGACATCACACCGTTAGTAGTAAGACGCATAACGTCATAGATGCGGGAAAGTAACTTTTTGGTCTAGAGATTGTGGCATCGGTTTCTTACCAGCTTCCGATGTCCCGATGGTTCTTTTTTGTTCTGGCCTTCGCCGTTTGTTGACTTACTAAAGTCCTCAAGTAGCGAAGCGGTAGGACATTATAAAGGCTATCTATTTCTGGATCAGATCAAGCGCGAGAAGGGCGTTTGGTGAATGCCTTGGCAGTAAGAGGCGATGAAAGACGTGATACTCTGCGATAAGCCATGGGGAGCTGAGAATAAGCTTTGATCCATGGATTTCTGAATGGGGCAACCCACCTGACAGTTTGATATAATAGCCTTACGGCGCCTTCGGGTGTTGGACGGCTGCTTATATCTTGCTGAACCAGGTACTTATAGACTGAATACATAGGTTTATAAGAGCAAACCCGGGGAACTGAAACATCTAAGTACCCGGAGGAAAGGAAATCAATATGATACTCCCCTAGTAGCGGCGAGCGAACGGGGACCAGCCGAGCCTTGAGTGTGAGAAGAACATGTTGGGAAGCATGGCCATAGCGGGTGATAGCCCCGTATTCGAAGCATGATGGGACGTATTAAGTAGGGCGGAACACGTGAAATTCTGTCTGAAGATCGGAGGACCACCTTCGAAGGCTAAGTACTCCTTACTGACCGATAGTGAACCAGTACCGTGAGGGAAAGGTGAAAAGCACCCCGACGAGGGGAGTGAAACAGTACCTGAAACCGAACGCCTACAATCAGTTGGAGGGCCCTTGCGGCCTGACAGCGTACCTTTTGTATAATGGGTCATCGACTTGGTCTCACGAGCAAGCTTAAACCGTTAGGTGTAGGCGCAGCGAAAGCGAGTCTTAATAGGGCGCATGAGTTCGTGGGATCAGACCCGAAACCGAGTGATCTAGGCATGGCCAGGTTGAAGGTGCAGTAACATGCACTGGAGGACCGAACCCACATCTGTTGAAAAAGATCGGGATGAGCTGTGCCTAGGGGTGAAAGGCCAATCAAACTCGGAGATAGCTGGTTCTCTGCGAAATCTATTTAGGTAGAGCGTCGTCCGAATACCCCGGGGGGTAGAGCACTGGATGGGTAATGGGGACTCACCGTCTTACTGATCCTAACCAAACTCCGAATACCCGGGAGTACTAGACGGCAGACACACTGCGGATGCTAACGTCCGTAGTGGAGAGGGAAACAACCCTGACCTCCAGCTAAGGCCCCTAATTCATGGCTAAGTGGGAAAGCAGGTGGGATGTCCAAAACAACCAGGAAGTTGGCTTAGAAGCAGCCATCTTTTAAAGATAGCGTAACAGCTCACTGGTCTAATTAAGACGTCCTGCGGCGAAGATGTAACGGGGCTCAAGCCATGAGCCGAAGCTGAGGATGCACATAGTGCATGGTAGCAGAGCGTAGTGTGACATAGTTCCATGTCTCCTTACCTACTTCGGTAGGATTGGAGACACGGAGCTTTCGATGAAGCCGGGGCGTGAGCCATCCGGTGGAGAGATCACTAGCGAGAATGATGACATGAGTAGCGACAAAGAGTGTGAGAGACACTCTCGCCGAAAGTCCAAGGGTTCCTGCTTAAAGCTAATCTGAGCAGGGTAAGCCGACCCCTAAGGCGAGGCCGAAAGGCGTAGTCGATGGGAACCAGGTTAATATTCCTGGGCCATGAGGTGGTGACGGATCTCGAAGGTAGTTCATCCTTATTGGATTGAATGGGCTGCTGAGAGGTTCCTGGAAATAGCCCCTCTATAAGATCGTACCCTAAACCGACACAGGTGGACAGGTAGAGAATACCAAGGCGCTTGAGAGAACGATGTTGAAGGAACTCGGCAAAATACCTCCGTAAGTTCGCGAGAAGGAGGCCCGGTTTCTACGCAAGTGGAAGCTGGGGGCACAAACCAGGGGGTGGCGACTGTTTATTAAAAACACAGGGCTCTGCGAAGTCGTAAGACGACGTATAGGGTCTGACGCCTGCCCGGTGCCTGAAGGTTAAAAGGAGGGGTGAGAGCTCTGAATTGAAGCCCAGGTAAACGGCGGCCGTAACTATAACGGTCCTAAGGTAGCGAAATTCCTTGTCGGGTAAGTTCCGACCTGCACGAATGGCGTAACGACTTCCCCGCTGTCTCCAACATCGACTCAGCGAAATTGAATTGCCTGTCAAGATGCAGGCTTCCCGCGGTTAGACGGAAAGACCCCGTGCACCTTTACTACAGCTTCGCACTGGTATCAGGATTGTGACGTGCAGGATAGGTGGTAGACATTGAAGCCGAGACGCTAGTCTCGGTGGAGTCTCCCTTGAGATACCACCCTTCGCACTCTTGATATCTAACCGCGGTCCATTATCTGGATCCGGGACCCTGCGTGGCGGGTAGTTTGACTGGGGCGGTCGCCTCCTAAAGCGTAACGGAGGCGCGCGAAGGTTGGCTCAGAGCGGTCGGAAATCGCTCGTTGAGTGCAATGGCAAAAGCCAGCCTGACTGCGAGACTGACAAGTCGAGCAGAGACGAAAGTCGGCCATAGTGATCCGGTGGTCCCGAGTGGAAGGGCCATCGCTCAACGGATAAAAGGTACGCCGGGGATAACAGGCTGATACTGCCCAAGAGTCCATATCGACGGCAGTGTTTGGCACCTCGATGTCGGCTCATCTCATCCTGGGGCTGGAGCAGGTCCCAAGGGTACGGCTGTTCGCCGTTTAAAGAGGTACGTGAGCTGGGTTTAGAACGTCGTGAGACAGTTCGGTCCCTATCTGCCGTGGGTGTAGGATACTTGAGAGGAGTTGCCCCTAGTACGAGAGGACCGGGGTGAACGAACCACTGGTGGACCAGTTGTCGTGCCAACGGCAGTGCTGGGTAGCTATGTTCGGACAGGATAACCGCTGAAGGCATCTAAGCGGGAAGCCCCCCTCAAAACAAGGTATCCCTGAGGGCCGAGGTAGACCACCTCGTCAATAGGCCAGAGATGTAAGCGTGGTAACACGTTCAGTTGACTGGTACTAATCGCCCGATAGGCTTGATCTGATCTAGTAATAGACAGCCTCAAGACCAAAAAGCACCACATGACAAAGACGACATATTGATTGTTTCTCCCGATGTTCAGTTGCGAAACCTAAGGTGACGTAACTGATGTGCGGCAACGGGTATTTGCATAGCAAATACCCTGCCTGCCGCACAATGCGCTTGCTCTGCAAGCACATCGGAGTTGGATTTTTCTCAGTTTGGTGGCGATAGCGAGAGCAAAACACCCGGTCCCATCCCGAACCCGGAAGTTAAGTGCCTTAGCGCCAATGGTACTGCGGCTTAAGTCGTGGGAGAGTAGGTCACTGCCAAACTTAGTAAAATCCAAAAACTCATAACGATTACAAATTACATATCCCTTCAGAAAAATATCCCTGAAGGGAGACACGCAGCATCTCATACCGGATGTGTTGCAAACGTCCTAAACTAGCCCAATAGGCGATAGGACAAACCGGGCTCAACTAGCGCTCCGCGCCGTAGCCCAAAAAGTGTCGCGGGATGGAGCAGCCCGGTAGCTCGTCAGGCTCATAACCTGAAGGTCGTAGGTTCAAATCCTACTCCCGCAACCAATAATCTGAACTTTCCAAACCACCCAAACCCGCCCACAAGGCGGGCTTTGTTACGTTCAGCAGCAACAACAGCTTGCCGCGCTACGCAAGCGTATGAGGCTGGGCGTTATGTGAGAGAGTTGCTCAGCTCCGCTAGTGTGCGTCGGCAGAGTTTTTGGGTCCAAAGGGGGCCTAAACTAAGAGAGCGTTTGGCTCATCTGGTTGGTTTGATTATGCGGCGCGTTGCCTGTGATGCAAGCGGCGCGCTTCGAGCGTCTTTCGTTTGATCCTTTCTCGCTGTTGTAGAATAGCTTTGTCCCGTCCGAAGTAGACGTCGGCAGGTGTGACGTTGTTCAGGCTCTCGTGGTAGCGCTGGTGATTATAGTGGTCTACGAAGGCTTCGATCTGAGCTTCGAGATCGCCGGGTAAGAAGTAGTTTTCCAGCAGGATGCGGTTCTTCAATGTTTGATGCCATCGCTCGATCTTGCCCTGTGTCTGGGGATGATATGGCGCTCCGCGTGAGTGTTTCATGCCTTTGTCCTGCAACCAATCAGCCAGATCGCCCGAGACGTAACTTGAACCGTTATCGCTGAGCAGGCGTGGCTTGTGGATGACGTGAACCTGGTCACAATCTGATGCCTGCAATGCCAAGTCCAGCGTGTCAGTCACGTCTGCAGCTCTCATGTTTGTGCAGAGTTTCCACGAGATGATGTAGCGGCTGTAATCGTCGAGTATGGTGCTGAGGTAGAACCACCCCCAGCCCAAAACCTTGAGGTAGGTAAAGTCGGTCTGCCAAAGCTGATTGATGGCAGTGGTTTTGTCTTTGAACTCGCTTGCCGCCTTGATCACGATGAAGGCCGGGCTGGTGATCAGGTCATGGGCTTTGAGTATCCGATATATTGAAGCCTCTGATACAAAATAGCTTTCCTGATCGGTGAAAGAAACCGCCAGCTCCCTTGGTGACAGTTCCGTTTCCTGTAACGCCAGTTTGACAACCTTGCGCCGCACCTCGTCAGGGATACGGTTCCAGACATGCTTTGGCTTGGGAGATTGATCCTGTAGGCCAGCCTCGCCACGTTGCAAATAACGATCATACCAACGGTAGAATGTGGTGCGGGGAATGCCGAGTTTGGCCAGTGTCAGGCGTGCTGACAGATGTGATCCTTCGACCAACCGAATGATTTCAAGCTTCTCAGATGCAGGATATCTCATTCGTGGTCGCCCCCACCGTCGAACATGCTTTTTTTGAGCAAGCGAAGTTCGAGCGTTTGTTCCGCCACTACTTCCTTCAGATCACGGGCTTCGCGGCGCAGATCTTTGACCTCGTCAGTTGTAGCAGCACGGGCAGTATCGCCCGCCAACCGCTTTTTCCCGGCTTCCATGAAGTCCTTCGACCATTTGTAGTAAACGCCCTGGGAAATCCCCTCTCTGCGACACAGTTCAGAAATGCTGTCCTCGCCACGCAGACCGTCCAGAACGATCCTGATCTTTTCTTCGGATGAATAGTGCTTGCGCGTGGCCCGCTTGATGTCTTTGACGATCTTCTCGCCAGGGCTTTTGCGTGATCCTGTTGTCGTTCTCATCGTCCACTCCTCAGTGGTTACGATGAGCCAAGAACTCTCTCTTATCAAATACGGCTATTTGGACCCATAAGCGCTGACGTCAGACACTTCCAAAGATTTTTGCGGACAAGCCTCTCTCTCAGGCCAGACCTGCTGTTCAAATCGTTGACCCGGAACTTGATTTTTATAGCTACCCCGCAGAGCTCTTGCGGGATGCCAAGTCATACGGAAACCTCTATTTCCGCGGGGATAGCCATACCAACTGGCTTGGAAGCTATATCGTATATCACCATATAATCGAAAAAATGAACGCCCAGTTGTCGGCGACGAACAGGGGCAAACAAACCCCACCAATTCCGCTAAATGAGCTACAACCAGTCCTGGCAACCTATGGTGGCGATCTATATTCTCAGATGGATGCAGAGGCGCGCAGTATCTGTCAGGGAGCGCTTAAGTCTTTCTACCTTGGGAAAAATATAGAGCATCTGGTGAAGTATAAGCTCTTTGACGAAACGCGAAACTCAAAGAGCATCCCCGTCGAAGAAGACTACATTACACGTCTTGGCGACCGCGAGACGTTTCGGTTTGAAACGGCAGACAAAGATCTGCCCAAAGCGGTCATTTTCCGTGATTCCACGAGTGATTTTACGGTTGATCTGTTGGCCGAACACTTCTCAGAGTCACTCTTTATTTGGCACAAGGGAAATGTCTATGACGATGTGATTGAGCGCGAAAAACCAGACATCGTTCTTCATCTCATGGCTGAACGGTTCATGATCAACTACAGTAGCTCTCCAGCTTTCTCGACCCTGGGATTAAATCCAATTTCTGGCGCACAAGTGGCGTGCGCCGACTATCCCAATCAGTGACCGGCGTTCTTACAAGTGCAAATTCGTTTATGACTTATCAGTCAGGCTTTATGCCTCAGGCGTGAAAGTGCCTTTCTCACCGTGATTGCGTTACCCATCGAATCATTTCTCACAATTTCACAATTGCGAGACTGGTCGCATTGCAATGATTTATGATAGAGGTCAGCGCATATGTAATCCAACCCAAACGCGAAAGAAAACCATGTCAAAAGACACCCTATACGGGCCGATGGACATGCCAAACTGGCCCGAGGATTTGATTGTCCAGGCGCTCTGCGATTTTGGAGAATGGAGCGCGCAGGAGGCGGCTCTCTTTGCCCGGCTTCTCCCTGAGAATGCCGTCTTGTGGGATTGCGGTGCGTTCTTAGGCAGTTTTACGCTGGGAGTAGCCCGACACAGGACGCTGTCATCTGTGCTCGCGGTCGAAGCCAATGCCGCACTCGTCCCTTTTCTTGCCCGCAACCTGACCCGGCTGGCGCCTTGCCCAGTCACCGTCCTTTCGGGTGGGGTCGGGCCGCAAAGTGGAAGCCTGCGCCCCAAGGCGCAAGACGAGATCGCACAGAACCACGGCGCTCAGGTTTATGAATTTGATGAGATCGAAGCCTACGGGCCGGGGATGATCCCTTGTCATACTCTCAAGGACTTGCGGGCGCAGCACGGGGATTATACCGCGCTGAAGCTTGACCTCGAAGGCATGGAAGTGGATGTAATCAAGGGGGATTATGCCTATATTCGCGACCGCCAGCCCATCCTTTGGGCCGAGTGCAACGAAGCGCGTGACAGTCTGCAACTCCTGTCAGTCCTGAAGTCGCTGAACTATAATCCTGTCTATATTGCGTTTCCGGCCTTCCGGAAGGACAACTATCTGGGCAACCCGGATCTACGCTATCCATTTGCCCATGAGGCTGCGCTGTTTGCCGCGCCACAGGATGTGTTGGAGGCGATCGACTGGACACATGAGGTGTTCTCGGGAGCGATTTTGCGCCCTGTTGCAACGGCTCTTGATTTGCGTAAAGCCCTGTACGACACCCCGCGATGGGGGAGACCGGAGTGGGAAGGGTTGTCACAGAGCGAGCTTGTCGCGCGCCTAACCCGCGCTCTGGGACATCAGAAGTTTGAGACGTTTTTAGTCTAACACGCACCGTAACAGTCGAGCCCCATTGCGCATTTTCAGACCCTCAAGCTGGCGCTTTCAGACCGCAAGGCAATGCGGCGCAAAATTTGAGGCGTCCACTTATAGCGGTGGTGATGAGCGCATCACCTGCCGGTATCGTTGAATTACTACACCATAAGGCCATCTGGTCGTGGCAGGCCCGACGGCTCATCCTGCGAAAATGGGGGGGGCAAAAGCGGGCCTTTTAGTGAAAATCTCGACTTGGAAACACCCTTTTGGCCTGATCACGCGGATGCATGGCGCGCGGTTGCGGGCGTGATCTTGGAGCGTCATCGGCCTGCGGCTCTGTGATGCCGATTGCCGCATCCATCGGGTGGCCGAGGGCGGCCAGGCAATCAGAAACATCCTCAACCGTTTGCGCAATGAGATGCACAACGATGCCCTCGCGTTGCACCATGCCGGTGACGCGCAGCAAACGCCCGCCCATCACCGCGCGGCGAAACTGTTTGTAGACTGCTTTCCACACTACAACATTGGAGACGCCTGTTTCATCCTCCAGCGTCAGAAACACCACGCCCGATGCGGTGCCGGGGCGCTGACGGGTGATCACCACACCACAAACTGAGATGCGCTTGCCTGCAACAGGCCCCAGCGGAACATCCGGGAGCGCCGCATGCGGCGTCAACCCCTGCATGTTGGGACGCAACAACTCCATTGGATGCGCCTTCAGCGACAGCCGCATGGCAACATAATCCTCGACCACCTCCTCGCCGAGATGCATGCTGGGCAGATCTACCGGTGCCTCGTGAATGCCTTCCCCGTCAATCGGGTTGTTGAACAGCGGCAGGGGGGCGGTCCCTTTGATGGCTTTCACAGCCCAAAGCGCATCGCGCCGTCCCAGCCCAAGACCGGCGTAGGCGTCGGCCTCGGCCAGGCGTTCAAGCACCGCAGGCGCGAGGCCCGCCCGCAACCAAAGGGCTTCGGGGTCCGGGTAGCCATTGCCCCGCGCCGCCACGATCCATGCCGCGTCTTCCGCGCGAAAGCCTTTGATCTGACGAAACCCAAGCCGCAGCGCCAGCGTGCCGTCGGCGCGTTTTTCCAGCGTGTTGTCCCAGTCACTGGTGTTCACACAGACCGCTCGCACCTCGATGTGATGTTCGCGCACGTCACGCACGATCTGTGCCGGGGCGTAAAATCCCATCGGTTGCGAGTTCAGGAGCGCACAGGCAAAGGCCGCCGGATGGTGGCGTTTGAGCCAGGCAGAAACATAGGCGAGCATGGCAAAAGCGGCGGCATGGCTTTCGGGGAAACCGTATTCACCAAAACCCTCAATTTGTGAAAAACAGTTCTCTGCAAAGTCTTGCTCATAGCCGCGCTCTAACATGCCACCGATGAATTTGTCGCGCAGCTGCCCAATGGTGCCCATGCGCCGAAACGTTGCCATAGAGCGGCGCAGCCTGTCGGCTTCAGAGGGGCTAAACCCCGCAGCAACCACGGCAATTTGCATCGCCTGCTCCTGAAACAACGGCACGCCAAGGGTTTTGCCCAGGACCTCTTGCAGCGCGGCAGAGGGGAAATGCACCGGCTCTTTGCCCTGGCGCCGGTTGATGTAGGGATGCACCATGCCGCCTTGGATCGGGCCGGGTCGCACGATGGCGACCTCAATCACCAGATCATAAAATTCACGCGGCTTCATGCGCGGCAAAAAGTTCATCTGCGCGCGGCTCTCCACCTGAAAAACCCCAACAGCATCCGCCACGCAGAGCATCTCAAAGGTTGGCGCGTCACCTTGAGGCACGGATGCTATAGTGTAGTTTTTACTTTCGTGCTGGGCGATCAAGTCAAAGCTTTTGCGA
Source organism: Phaeobacter sp. SH40 (assembly GCA_965641885.1). GTDB lineage: Bacteria > Pseudomonadota > Alphaproteobacteria > Rhodobacterales > Rhodobacteraceae > Pseudophaeobacter. The sequence continues at coordinate 63,094 of CBFFKJ010000001.1, forward strand.
ATGCAGGTGAGCATCCCCAGCGACAGGATATCCACCTTCAAAATGCCAAGCGCGTCGATGTCATCTTTATCCCATTCGATAATCGTGCGGTCATCCATGGCGGCATTTTCAATGGGGCAGAGTTCATCCAAACGTCCCTTGGTGATGACAAAACCGCCCACATGCTGGCTGAGATGACGGGGAAAGCCAATGATTTCGCCGATGAGTTTGATCGTCAGGGACAGGCGCGGATCCCTCATGTCGAGACCCAGCTGTTTGACGCGTTCAGGGTCCGCGCCATCATTGCTCGTGCCCCAGATCTGCCCCGACAGATTGGCCGTGACATCCTTGGACAGGCCCATGACTTTACCAACTTCCGAGATCGCCGCGCGCGAGCGAAAGTGGATCACCGTGGCGCAAAGCCCGGCGCGGTGGCGGCCATATTTGCCATAGATATGCTGGATGACTTCTTCGCGGCGTTCATGCTCGAAATCCACATCAATGTCAGGCGGCTCGCCGCGATGTTCGGAGACAAAGCGTTCGACCACCATTGTGATGGTCTCGGGGCTGACGTCGGTGATGCCGAGCAGATAACACAGGATCGAGTTGGCCGCAGAGCCGCGCCCCTGGCATAAGATGCCTTGGCTGCGGGCAAATTGCACAATGTCATGCACCGTGAGGAAATAGGCGGGAAAGTTGAGTTTTTCCACCAGGGCCAACTCTTTGTGCATCTGCCGGATGGCACGCTCTGGCGCGCCCTGTGGGTAGCGCGATTTGAGCCCCTGCGCCGCCAGCCGTGCCAAGCGCTCTTGTGGCGGCTCGTCGCCTGCCACCTCATCGGGATATTCATAGCTCAGCTCAGACAGGCAAAAGCCCGACCTGGCGGCGATCTCAACGGTGCGGCGCAGGGCTGCGGGATGGCGCGCAAACAGGCGCTTCATATCGGCTTCGGGTTTGAGGCGGCGCTCAGAGTTGGGCTGTGCCCGGGTGCCGATCTCGTCAATCGTGATATGTTCGCGCAGGCAGGTCAAAACATCGGTGAGTTGCCGCCGGGATCCGTGATGCATCAGCACATCGCCCACGGCCACCATCGGCGCCGCCGTGCGATGCGCCAGGGCCGCGCAAGCTTCAAAATGGCTTTGATCGCTGCCGTCATAGCGCGGGCACGCGCCGACAAAGACATCTGCAGGAAAATGCTTCTTGAGGGTGGATATACCAGCCACGCTGTCGTGCAAGGCCGACTGGGGCAGGGCGATCAGGCTCATACCGGCACAGCCCTGCACCAGGTCTTGCAGATCGAGGTCACACGCACCCTTAGCGGCGCGCCGTTTGCCCAGGGTCAGTAATCGCGTCAGCCGCGCATAGCCCGCACGGCTCTGCGGCAGGGCCAGCCAGTGGGTGTCACTGTCGCGCAGGATCAAACGTGCACCGACAATGAGCTTGGGCAGGGGCGCAGTCTCGCCCAGCTCGCGGCGCAGTTCTTTGAGGGCAGAAAAGGCGCGCACCACGCCTGCGAGTGAGTTGTGATCGGTGATCGCGATGGCCTTCAGCCCCAGAGCGGCAGCCCGCGTGATAAGTTCTTCGGGATGTGACGCACCACGCAGGAACGTGAAGTTCGAGGTCACGCAGAGTTCGGCGTAGCCCGGATCAAGCGAAGGGTTACGCGGGCTCATGCGAATTCACCCTGCACAAACCAGCCCGGATTTTGCGGAGTATAAAACAGCCACAAGCGCCGCCCCTGTGTGGTGTCCACTTTCCAATAATCCCGCAGGCCCGAACGCCAGTTGTCATCGGGCAACCACCATTCGGGTGCGAGGCGCTCTGGACCTGTGGCGCGCCCCGTGGTCAAGGCCATGCGCCGCCAGCGAAAGCGTGCGGGGGGCTGGGAGCCAACCGCTGCGATGGGTTCCGGCGCAAAAAGCCGCAAAGGCCGTGGCCGCAGGCTGGTCCATGATCCAGAAGCGGCACTATAGGCTGCAGGCACAATCTGAAAACTACGCTCGGGGATGTGGCTGTCCGCAGGTAAAAACCGCTGGATGTTGTCCAGCCCAACGCGGTTGCCAAGGCGCGTGATCAGGTCCTCCAAACCATCGCTCCGCGCTGCCGTGCCCGAGGTTATCTGACTGTCCTCCAAGCGCTCAACCTGCGTGGCCTCAAGGCGCAGCTGGTCAATGCCAAACCCCGCATCAACCGCCGCAACACCGCGCGCAAACAGCGGCAAAATCCGTGCCGCATCGCGCATTGGGGCCGCCAGGCGCAGCTCAACCTGCTGTGCCCCCTGATCGACGCGGCGCAGGATCAGTTGCAAGCACCGTGCGCCCATGTCTTGCGATTTGAGCTTGGCGCACAGCCTGTCCAACAGGCGCTCTGTACCCGCCATGACATCTGCGCTCAGGCCGATGGGGTCGGGTAACGTCAGGCGCACACCATAGTGCGGAGCCTCCCCCAGAGGTGTGATCACCTCATCCTGCGCGCCCATGGCCTGATCCAGACGCAGCACCACATCGGGGCCAAACCGTCGCGCAAGGGTGGCGCGCGGCAAAGCCATCAGATCGCGGATCCGGCGCAGCCCCAGGCGTTGCAGGGCCGTGTCTGATTTTGCCTCAAGACGCAGGGCGGCCACAGGTAACGCGGTGATATCCGCTTTTGGGTGCGCGCCATAATGCGAGAGCGCCCAAGCGGCACCCCGGGTATCGGCCACAGCAACCCGCCCGCTCACCCCGGCACGACCAAGACGGTGGCGCATGTCGTCGAGCATCTGCGCCTCGCCCCCAAACAAATGCGACGACCCCGCGATATTCAGCATCAGACCATCTGTGCCATCCAGCCCAACCCAGGGACAGTATCGCTTGCTCCACCGGGCCAACATCTGCAGGAATTTCGCATCGGCGCCCCGATCGGCAGGTTGGCTTTGCAGCTCAGGACAGTAGGCCCGCGCATCCGAAAACCCCATGCCGCGATGCAGACCCTGGGATTCTGCCACCTGATTCAGGCAATAAATACGGTCGGTGTTTTTCTCATGATGGATCAGTGCAAACGGGCGGTTGTCATTGGCGGTTTGCTGCAGGCATGCGCGCAGAACCCTATCGCTGGGCAGCCTCGGAAACCACATTGACACGACGCGTTTGCGCATCCCACTTCACTACCCACGCTTTTAAAGTTCCTGATTTGTTCTTTGTAATTTCCCAGCGTTGGAGAGTCGAGTCCTCTGCCGCGTTCTCTCCATCAAAGATCGGCGCGCAGTGCCAGCGGGTCTGCGCGGCATTGCTGCCCATGCCCTCGGGCAAAAGGCAAAGCCCCATAGACTGCCCTGCCTGGGCTGCCAGCTGCAGACGGCGCCCTTCGGTGAGGCCAATCGGTTGGCTCAGCTCCATGACCACCAGTGCAATGCGCCCCGACCGCAGGGCTTCTTCGCCTGAGGCCAATGCGTCAATATGGCTCGGGGCCTGCACGACCAAAAGCTTCTGAGGATCAAGATAAGGCTCAAACCCCAGCGGGTTAAGCTGCGTGCCATTCCACGCCTCACGCACCCAAAGCACAGTGCCAGAATCTGCCCGGCACAGGTGCCCCGCCAGTGCAAATGCAAAGGCATGTGCTGACGGCCCGCTGGCTTCATGTGTGCGGGTGTTTTTAGGGGGAAAGTGAGAATCGATGGGGGTCATGGGGAGGCAGTGTACATCAGGAAATCGTGTAATCGAATGGTGGAAGGCCTCAATCGGTGACCCCGTCGGGCAGTCATGCCCCCATTTTTAGCCCTGCGCGCTGCCCAACACTAGCTATCCCACTCAAGAGTAAGGCTTTCCCGGAAGGCAAAGCGGTCCAGATGAGCAGAGATCACCTGTTTCCACTTATCCAGATCGCCGCGCGGGCCAGTCGCAGCCTGAATGATGAGCCGGTCGGCTGTGGCGGTCATCTCAACCCGGTTGCCCGAGGCAAAGGCGATGCTGCCCGCGTCAGGATCAAATGCGACCTCTGCCTTGTGCGACCAGTGTTTACACAGTTGCTGCAGATAGCGGCTGCCAGATTCGGTGGCGGCACTGCCAGAGGCGGTCTGATCCGGCAGCAGCGACAGGGCAGCCTGCGCGCTTTTGCGGATGGCACCGGCAAAGAGCGTCACATCGATGTTTGTCGCCACAAAGGTTGCCCCGATCTCAAGGCAGGTTTTCTGCGTCGCAGGGTTCAAGGTCAAAATGCCGCCTGCCTTGCCCGAGGCGACGATCTTGCGCATGCCCTCCAGCACAGAGGCTTCAACCTCGGGGGCGGCAGCATTGCCGATATGGCCCATGTCCGCAGCGAGATCCGACGGGCCAATAAAGACGCCATCAATGCCCTCAACCGTCAGGATCTCGTCCAGGGCAGCCATGCCTGCGCGGTTTTCCACCTGCACCAGCAGGCAGATCTCATCGCGCGCGGTCTGCAGATAATCGGGGATCGCCGAAAAGCTGGAGGCCCGCGCCAGTGCCGCGCCAACGCCGCGTATGCCATGCGGCGGATAGGTGACGGCGCGCACCAACGCGCGGGCCTGTTCGGCGCTCTCGACCATAGGCACCAATAGCGTCTGCGCCCCGGCATCCAGCAATTGCTTGATCATCCAGGTCTCGCCGATGGTCGGACGCACCACCGGATGGCTGTCAAATCCCGCAATAACCTGCATCTGACCAATGATAGAGCGCAGATCATTCGGGGCGTGTTCGGCGTCGATCAGCAGCCAGTCAAACCCGGCGCCGGCGCTGATTTCCGCAACATAGGGATCAGCCAGTCCCAGCCAGCACCCCATCTGAGGCTTTCCCGCTTTCAGCGCGGCTTTGAACGGGTTGTGCGGAGCAGGCATGGGCAGAGGTCCTTGTCAGAGAAAAATGCGCTGGAGCAGGCGAGATCAGGCCCGTCCCGGTGGAGGCAGACCTGTCCCGGTGGGGTCAGTCGAACCGGATGTCGACGGTGCCAAAGGCTCCAAAGTCGGCGTGGATCTCGCTGCCCGAGGGGCATTCGATCGGGCGGATGAAGCTGCCCGACAAGATCACCTGACCCGGCGCAATGGACTGGCCATATTGCGCCATGCGACGCGCCAGCCAGACAACGCTTTCGACCGGATCATTCAAAACCCCAGCCCCCAGTCCGGTTTCCTCAACCTCGCCGTTACGGCTGGTGATGGCCCCGACCCAGCGCAGATCATGGGCCTCGACGGCATGGCGCTCGCGACCCAGCACAATCCCGGCATTGGCGGCATTGTCGCTGATGGTGTCAAAAACGCTACGGGTCTGGCCGGTCTCGGGATCGGCGCGCAGGATGCGGGTGTCCAGGATCTCAAGCGAGGGCGTGACATAGTCAGTGGCGGCAATCACATCTGCCCGACTGACATCGGCGCCGCCAAGGGGCGCTTTCATGACAAAGGCAATCTCGGCTTCAATTCTGGGCTGGATAAAACGCCCTTTGGGCACGGTTGCGCCCGTCTCGAACAGCATATCGTCAAACAGGATACCGCTGTCAGGAATGTCGATGTTCAGCGCATATTGCATGGCTTTCGAGGTGAGGCCGATCTTCCAGCCAATCACCCTCTGGCCTGCCTCCAGCTTGGCGCGAAAGATGGCGTTTTGCACCGCATAGGCATCATCCATGCCCATCTCGGGGTGGCGCACGCTCAGCAGTCCAATCTGCTCACCCGAGGCCTCGGCCAGCAACAGATCGGCGGCGGCGGTTGCGTGATCCTGCGGCGTCATGTGAGTACCTCGTCTTCGACGCCATTGCACAGCGTGCCGATGCCTTCGACCTCAACCTCGACCACATCGCCGGGTTTCAGGTAGCGGGGCGGATCAAAGCGCGCACCGGCGCCGGTGGGCGTGCCGGTGATGATGATATCGCCGGGCTTTAGCGTCATGAAGGTCGAGATATATTCGATCTCGCGGCGGATCGGGAACATCATGCGCGACAGTACATCATCCTGACGCACCTCGCCATTGACGCGGGTGATGATGCGGGCATCGTCCAGCTGGCTGGCATCGGTAAAGGGCACCAGCCAGGGGCCGAGCGCGCCGGAATGGTCCCAGTTCTTGCCTTGGGTCACGTTGAATTTGGCATGCCGCACCCAGTCGCGAATGGTGCCCTCGTTGCACAGGGTCAGCGCTGCGATATGGTCATAGGCGTCATCCTGGCTGATCCGGCGACCGCCTTTGCCGATGACGATGGCGACTTCGCCTTCATAGTCCAGCGTGTGGTTTTCCGGGGGGCGTACCAGATTGCGCCCATGGCCGGTAAAGCCGCTGGCGAAACGCGGGAACAGCGACATGAATTTCGGCTGGGCGCTGCCGTCTTTGTATTCCGCATTGCGGTCGGGAAAGTTCACCCCAACACACAGAATGCGCGGCGCATTGGGCAGCACCATTTCATAGGTGAAATCGACATGCGTCACCGCTTTGCCCTCGGCTGCCGCGCCCAGGTCGGCCAGCCCGCCGGCTGCAATCACATCATAAAGCGTCGCCCAGTGCGGAAAATCCGCATTCAGGGCGATCATGCCAGCATCGGTCACAGCACCATAAAAGATCTCGCCGGCGGCGCTAAAAGTTGCAAAACGCATTAGGTTACTCCTTGTCTGTGGCGTGAGGTCTGTGGCCTGAGCTTCGCCATGCAGAGCGATTTAATTTACTTGTTAAGCAAAGTTCTATGTGAAGGCCCGCTTTCAGTCAATATTTATTGCCAGCGCAACCAATGGCAACCATATGGCCCATTCCACAGATAGGGAGCGGCGCGCGGATAGTGTGCAGGTTATTTCCTCTGATGTGCCTATGCCCGCGGCCCTTTGCGCCGCATTCCACGGGCTGGGTCATATCCAAAAAGGCTACCGGCCATGAAGCAGACAAAAGCCAGCGCAACCCAAATCAGAGCTGTGATGTTTAGCTGGCCATACATCGCAAAGCGCAACAGCTCGACCGCATGAGTAAAGGGGTTTACCGCGCAGATCTCGCGCAGCAAGGGTGAGCTCTCGGCCATTTTCCACAGCGGATACAAAGCGCTGGACATAAAGAACATTGGGAAAATGACAAAGTTCATCACCCCGGCAAAATTCTCCAGCTGCTTAATGGTAGACGAAATCAGCAATCCCAGGGCGCCCAGCATTAGCCCCGTCAGGATCAGCACCGGAAAGGCAAAGACATAGCCCCAGGCGGGCAGGGCAATGCCAAAGCCGGCAGCGATGGCAAGAAAGACATAGACCTGCAGCAAAGAGACCGCCACGCCGGCCAGCAGTTTGCAAAACAGCAGCCACCAGCGCGGCAGCGGGCTGGTCAGCAACAGGCGCATCGACCCCATTTCCTGATCATAAACCAGGCTCAGCGAGGACTGCATGCCGTTGAACAGCTGGATCATGCCACACAGGCCCGGCACGATATAGACCTCGTAGGTGATATAGGTTTGATAGGGCGGGATGATCGAAAGGCCCAGGGCCGCGCGAAACCCCGCCGCAAAGACCACCAGCCAGACCAGCGGCCGCACCAGCGCCGCCAGAAAGCGCGAGCGCTGGCTGACAAACCTCAGGGCTTCGCGCAGCACAATCGCCCTGAGGGCAACCAGATAGGCCATCACGCGGGCTCCTGCTGTGTTGTGGTCATGCGGATGAAGGCATCGATCAACGCGCCATCACCGGCAAGGCCGGCTGCAGTGTCATGTGCCAGAACGCGACCTTTGTTCAGGACAACCACGTCGTCGTCGGCCCGGATTTCATCCACCAGATGCGTCGCCCAGAACACCAGCAGGCCAGAGTCCGCCAGATCATGCACATGCGAGGTGATGGCCTGACGGCTGGCAGTATCAAGCCCCACGGTAGGCTCGTCCAGCATCAGCACCTCGGGCGCGTGGATCAGGGCGCGGGCGATCTCCATGCGGCGGCGATGACCGCCGTTCAGGCTGCGGGCCTTCTCGCCACTGCGTTCGCGCATTTGCAACCGGTCAAGCGCCGCGTCGATATTGCCTTGCGCCGCTTTGCCCGAGAGGCCCTGCAGGGCCGCAAAATACCGCAGGTTCTGCATCACGGTCATATCCAGATCCAGGGTCTGTTGCTGGAACACGACGCCAATCTTTGCCAGCGCGGCGCGCGGGGAGCGGGCGAGATCATGCCCCGCGACACTGATGCTACCCTCCCGCGTCACCAAAAGCCGGGTCAGCAGGGAAAACAGTGTTGATTTCCCCGCCCCGTTTGGCCCCAGAAGCGCACAGAACCGACCCTTCTCAAGAGAGAAGCTGACGTCATCCAGCGCCAGTTTGGCGCCATAGCGATAACTCACATGCGAGAGGGTCAGGGTGCTCATCTGCTATTGGATCACGATCTCAACACGCTGCCCCGCGCCGGTGGATCCGGGCTGGCTCAGCTGATAGCGGCCGGGTTTGATGGCGATGAACTCCATTTCCATGGTCCCTTCTTCGTCGAACTCAAAACTATCAATGCCAAGCGGACGGATCTCAAGCCCATTGATCACGATTTCATTGATCCAGATTGCGCGGAAAAACCCAGCGCCTTCAAGGGCCAACTCACCGGTGCCATCGGCGATGATCTCGATCTCATAGGCGGTGCCGGATTGTAGCATAAGCGGCGCCTCGGCGATGGGTTTGCCAACCGACAGGATCAGCGGCTCCAGATCTTCTTTGTTGTTGCTGGACAAGAGCCCGGCAAAGCCAAGGTCATGGGCCTGCACCGGCAGGGCAAGGGGCAGCGCAAAGGCAAGGGCGGTCAGGAAGGGTGCAAGTTTCATAAGGTATCTCCTTTGGATGACACAGATTTGGGTGACAAAGAGGGAGCCAGGGTTGCAGGAGATCCTGCAAGGCTCAGGGTACGCGTGGCTAGGCGCTCAGCCTCGGCTGCGGCATGGGTGACAAAAATGGTCGCCGGGCGGCTTTGGGCGATCATGGCTTCAGTTAGCGCAATCATCTGATCGGCGGTTTTGGCATCCAGCGAGACAAAAGGCTCGTCCATGATCAAAAGCTCTGGCTGCCCAGCAAAGCCCCGCGCCAGTGCCAGACGGCGCTGCTGACCCAGCGACAGCTGACCTGGAAACAGATCTGCCTTATCGGCCAGCGCCACCATCTCCAGCGCATCTTGGGCCTCCGGTTTTGACAGATGCGGATGGATCAGGCGGATATTGTCGAGGGCTGAGCGCCACAGCATCAGAGTGGGTTCCTGAAACACCATGGCGATGCGCTTTGGCCGGATGATTTCACCCTCAAACTGCGTATCAATGCCGGAAATCAGCCGCAACAGGGTCGATTTTCCAATCCCGGAAGGCCCCAGAATGGCCAGTGTCTCTCCGGCGCTGACGCTGAAATGAATGTCCTGCAACACGCGCGTTTTACCATAGGATTTTGCGGTGACATCAACCCGGATCATGCGGTCCTCCAGCGGTTGGCGCGGGCTTCCCAGGGCTGCAACAGGCACCATTCAATGATCAGCATCACCAGAATGAACGACAGGCTATAGACCAGAACCATACCAACATCGAAAAGCTGAAAATACAGGTGGATCTGAAACCCTATGCCGTCAGAGCGGCCAAGGAATTCAACCACCAGCACGATTTTCCAGATCACCGCGAGGCCACCGCGGGCGGCGGCAGCAATAAAGGGCGCCATCTGCGGCAGGATGATATGGCGCAGCCTGCGGGCCGGCGACATGCCAAAGATCTGCGCCATGGCCTTTAGTTGTGGGTCCAGCGCTCGCGCACCCTCGCGGATCACGGTTGTGACATTTGGCACCTTGTTGAGGGTCACAGCGATAATCGCGGCCGTCTCGTTCAGCCCTATCCACAGATAGCACAGCACAATCAACACCAGAGCGGGCAGGTTCAGAAACACCACGAGCCAGGGATCCAGCCAGAGATCCACCCGGCGATACAGCCCCATGACCAGTCCCAGACACAGCCCCAAACTCATGGCGAGGCCAAAGGCCCAGAGCACCCGCATCAGCGTTTTGCCAAGATGGTAGGGCAGGGTGCCCGTGGTGGCCTCGTGCCAGAACGGCACCAGCAAAGACTGCGGCATCGGCAGGGTCTGGACGTCATCCGTCAGCCAGGCCGCCAAGACCCAAAGCGCTACAAGGCCAAGCAGAGAGGTGAGGCGGATCAGCATATTGGCAGGGGTCCTGTGGCTGTCATTTCACTGCCGCAAACAGCCCAGGCGGCAATGTGGTGGCAGCGCCCACCAGTTTATCGCCCCCCAGACCCGCCATCAGCTGCAGCATCTGGTCGGCACTGCTGGCATCAACCGCACCGCGCGCCGGAATACCTGCGCGAAAATCCTGGCGCAGGGTGTCAAACTGCAGATCGCTCTCGGCGTTCATGCGGGGGCGGAGCTGCTCCCATGGGGCGTCACTGCGCAATATATCCTTTGCGGCGCGCGAGGCATTATAAAACCCCTGCGCCAGATCAGGGTGTTGCTGCAAAAAACTCTCTTTCATCACATAGCCCAGCAGCGGCACCTCAGGATCCAGCCCCAGCGCCTGCGCCGCCGTCTCGACGGAGACCAGTTGACGCATGCCAGAGGCTTTCATCTTGGCCAAAAAATGCCAAAAATTCACGGCCCCATCGACCTTGCCCGACAACGCCGCCTTATAGATCAGCGGCGGGGCTGCAAAAACCTGCTCGGTTTCCGCCTCCAGATCCATGCCATATTCCAGCTGCGCATAGGCGCGCAGGATCAGCCAGCTTTTGTCCAGCGGCCCGCCGGCAATGCCGATCTTTTTGCCCCTCAGATCAGTGAGCCTCTGCGCCGGGCTACCCTCGGGCACCACCAGCCCGCCAACCGCGCGGGAATAAGGGATAAAGACGTAATCTTTGCCAGCGGCACGTTGCCGGGCCACCCAGATCCAGTCAGCGACCGCCACATCGGCGGTGCCGCCTGCCAGCGCCACACGGGTGGCGCCGTTGTCGGCATAGGGCTGCACCTTCAGCAAAAAGCCGTTCTCTTGGTCCAGCCCGTTTTGCGCGATGGTATCCAGCTCCCAGTTGACAGTCCCAATGCTAAGCACGGCGGCGCGGATCACCGGCGTTTCGCATACCGCCACCGAGGCCGAGACCAGCAAAGCGGCGCTGGCTGCCAGCAGTCTGCGCAAGATCATGTCATCCTCCCTGTTGTCCTGTCCGCTGTCGCTGGCCTCAATCGGGAGAGACGACGACGCCCCAGGGCTGCTGGCCGACCTGAATGGATTTGATGGCTTTTTGCCGCTTCACATCAATCACAGTGACATCATTTGAGTTGCCATTGGTGGTGATCAGGTAGTCCTGTGCCGGCGTGAAGGCCATCTGCCAGACGCGCTGCCCCACCAGAATATAGTCTTCGACCTCATGCGTCCTGGCATTCACCACCGCGACGCGGTTGGCAGGGCCCAGGGCGACAAACAGCCAGTTGTGATCGGCTGTGACTTTCATTCCAACCGGCTGCAACCACTCGGGCTGCACGCCTGCCACCTGAAATTCGATCTTGTCTATCAGCTTTGGCGCCTCGGCGCTGGTGTCGATGACGCTGACGGTGCCGCCGATCTCAGAGCTGACAAACAGCCGGCTGCCATCGTCATTATAGGTGGCATAGCGGGGGCGCTGATCGACAAGAATGTTGTGCTTGATCTTGTAATCCGAGGTGTCAATGAAATGCGCCATATTCGTGGTCTCGGAGGTATTTATCACCCATTTTGTATCGGGGCTGATCGCCATGCCTTCAGGCTCTACCCCAACAGGCACCTCGGCCAGGACCGTGCGGGTCTCGGTGTCGACGATGGTCACCAGATTGTCGTCTTCATTGGCGACATAGATCGGGTTTCCGCTGGGATGCATGGTAAAAAGCTCCGGGTCCGGCCCGGAGGGCAGGGTATAAAGCTCCTTGTAGGTCTCGGTGTCAAACACCCGGATGGAGTCATCATCCGAGGCGCAGACATAGAGCAAGCTGCCATCCGGGCTGAGGCCAATGCCGCGCGGCCGGTTGCCTGCAGGAAATTCCACCAGAACCTCCCAGCTGTCACTGTCGATCACCGTGACCGTGTTGCCTTTCTCATTGCTGACATAGACCTTGCCCGCCTGCGCTGGTGCCGCAAGGGTCAGGCTCAGAGCGCAAAACCCGGCAAAAAGACTGGTGTAATGATGCATGATTTACCTCTTTATGTCAGAAAGCAGAGCAGCTGGTTTCAGGCTGATCCAGCCCAAGGGTGTCAAGGGTGGAGCGTTGGTGCAAATAGCCGTCTTGTGGCGACACACTGACGGTCAGTTTGCTGTCGGTCAAAAGGATCGGCTGGCGCATCTGGCCATTCCAGCTGCGAAAGCTCACGCCGCGCCCCTTAAAGGCCGCCAATTCAAACTCCTCGCTGAGAATATAGGCGCGCAGGATGGCAGGGTCAGCAGAATTGCTCCGGATAACGGCCTCGCCAATCACTCGCAGGGCCAGCCAGACCTGATAGTCAGGCTCCTGAACATAGCGGCCCGACAGGGCCTCAAAACGTCTTTGAAACTGAGTGGCTCCCCAAGCCTCATGGGCGGGATGAAAGCTGACAGGCCGCAGCCCGCCTGATCCCATCACCGGCCGCGGCGTCCAGCTGTGAAACGGCAGATAGAGCCCAAAGACATCCGAGGCATCAGCGGCAATAACCATGTCATGGTCGGCGGCGCCCTGGGTAAAGACCGGCATCTGGCGCTGCACCAGCACATGACCAGTATCGGTGCGACGTGAGCCCCCCGTGTCCTCAAATTCGCGCTCTTCCACCAATTGCGCGCCGAATTTTGTAATGGCGCGCCGGTAGGCATCACCAAGGGCGTGATCCGCCGGGTTAGAGCCCTGAATAAGGAAAATGCGGCGCCATTGCTTCCACATGGCAAATTGTACCACCGCATCGGCCAGCATCAGATCACTCGGTGCTACATGCAAAAGATTGGCCCGGCACTCCGCATCCCGCAGGGCAGGGTCGCGGGCGGATGCATTGATCACCAGAGCCTTGGCGCCGGCCCTGTCGGTGATCTTCAGCAGATCCGGGGCGCGGGCCATCACCACCAGCAGCTGCGGTGCATCCGTCAGGATCTCGGACAGGGTCTGATCAAGGGTTTCCGGCGTGGTTGTGACAAACGCGGTTGCAAAGCGCATGCCGAGGAAATTGCCGGTGGTCTGATTGTCCTCATCCGCGAGGGTCGCCCCGGCCGATCCAAGATCATCCGGTTTAAGATCCAGTCGGGACACCGGCAAAACCCCAGGGTAGTCCACCCGCAGGACAGTGGTTGCGACCTCCAGAGCCTGTGCCGGGGTCGCCGAAATCATCCCTAGGCCTGTCGCAAATACCAAAGCAGGGACCAACAGAAAGGTGAGACGTCTCAAACCCAGCATTGCGTTGATTTTCCTCTCCGATTTCCCCTGAAAGGTTACTATGCAACGCGGGGAAGAGTCGCGGAACCGATACTTTTGGCGCATTGCGGTATGAGGTGTTGCGACTAGGATGGCGCAGCCACTTTCCTTCAATATTATGGATTTTTCTATGCAGCTCCACAGACGTTCCATTTTGGCGGCCCTTGCCGTTTCTGCCGGGCTGGCCAGCCTGCCCCTGGTTGCCCATGCACATGGCCCAACCCGCCAGAAGGTGACTCTGACAGCAGAGGTCAGCGCGCCTCCTTCTGAGGTCTGGGCGGTGATTGGCAATTTTCAGGACATGAGCTGGCACCCGGCGGTCCATAGCAGCACAGGCGCGGGCGATAATGCGATTGATGCCACCCGGCTATTGGTTCTGGGACAGGAAAACGGCCCAACAATCGCCGAGGCTCTGTACAAATTCTCTGATGAAAAGATGAGCTATTCCTACCGCATCACCGAGGTCGCGGTCGAAGTTTTGCCAGTCACCAACTATTCATCACATCTGACCGTCAAACCCGGCACGGACGGCGGATCTGTGGTGGAATGGCGCGGTGCCTTTTATCGTGGCTATCCAAACAATGACCCGCCAGCCGAGCTGAATGACGAGGCCGCGATTGCAGCAGTCTCCGGCGTTTATCAGGCCGGATTGGACGCTCTGGTGGCACGGTTTGGCGGCAACTAGACGCCTCCTCTCTAAACGCTCCTGTCGGACCTTGTGGCCCGTGTTTGTTTTTGCGCTGGCGCCATTTTTCATGGCGACAGTGTTGATAGCAACAGAGGTTGCAGCCGCCGACTATGCCTTTGTGACCAACCAAAACGGCAACAGTCTGTCGGTTATCAATCTTGCAACCCGCAGCGAGGTTGCCCGCGTGTCGCTGCCCGGCGCGCCCGCCGGGGTGGCCGTCGATGCAGCGCGCGGCGTGTTTTACACCGTCAGCGCCGGCAGCAAAGTGGTGCGCAAGTTCGGCCTGGCCCGGGCAGAGCAACAGGCCGAGAGAACACTGGACGGCGGGCCGATCGGCATTGCCGTCAGCCCGGATGGCCAGCTGGTCTTTGTGTCTGACTGGTATAATACGCGCATCTGGATGTTGAATGCCGAGGGGCTGACCCTTGCGGGCACGTTTGAAACCGGTAGTGCTCCGGCCGGGCTGGTGGTCGCGCGCGATGGCAGCTGGCTCGCCTCGGCGGACCGGGATGCGAACCAGATCTCGGTCTTTGATCTGCCCAGTCGCCAGCTGCGCCACAAAATCCCAACCGGCCTGCGCCCCTTTGGCATATCGCTCGGACCTGCTGGCCGTCTGTTTACCGCCAATGTCGGCTCAGACAGCGTGACGGTGGCCGACCCTGTCACTGGAGAAGTTGTCGCAACCATCCCGGTGGGCGCACGTCCCTACGCAATTTCCTTTGGGGCGGGCTCAGGATTTGCTACAAACCAATATGCTGATACGGTCAGCGTCTTTGATCTTGAGAGCCTGAGGGTGACCGCGACCATAGATGTTGGGGAATACCCCGAAGGCATTGACGCCACGCCAGATGGCAAAACCCTTGTGGTAGCCAATTGGTTTTCCAACACGCTCAGCCTGATTGATGCAGGCACCAGTAGCGTGATTGCAGAGATAGATACCGGCGACGGGCCGCGGGCCTTTGGGCGTTTTATCGCAACCGGTTATGCAGAGGAGAAGTGACATGAAGAAACCTGTTCTGACGGCCTTGCTCTTGGGGTCTGTACTTGCATTTCCGGCCTCTGCGTTTGAGCCGAGCTGGCCTGATCTGCGCCACGCCCTCTATGAGGATCAGACCCTGACCGAGGCGGGAGATCTGATACAGATTGATGCGCCTTACCGCTCGGCACTGGATGCGCGCACCAATATTGGCGCGCGGGTGGTGGCACCAGAAGGGCGGATGCTGCAAAGCGTCACGGTTATACTGGATGAAAACCCGATGCCGGTCTCGGCGGTTTTCACCTTTGCGCAACCCATGGCGCAGTTTGATTTTGATGTGACCATGCGCGTCAATGGCCCAACGCCGCTGCATATGGTGGCCCGCACCACTGAGGGGCAGTTGCTGGCCAAATCCGGTTTTGTCAAAACCTCGGGGCAGGGGGCTTGTGCCGCGCCTCCCGGAACGGATCCCGCGCTGGCGCTGGCCACTTTGGGCCAGATGGAAATCGCCTTTACAGATGCTGCCAGCACAGGCAGCACACTGCCTGCGTCACTGAGCAGTCTTTCGTCTTTGGCGACACGCCCGGGGCCGCAGTTGCAGCTTGATATTCAACACCCCAGCCATTCGGGGATGCAGATGGACCAGATCAGCCTGCTCTATTTGCCTGCGCGCTATATCGAAACAGTCGCGGTGGATCTGGATGGGGTGCGGTTTGTCGATGTGACAGGCAGTATCTCGCTGAGCGAAAATCCAAGGATCAGCATGACGGTGCCGGCCTATGCCCGCGTCGCTGCGATCACCCTGACCGATACGGATGGCACGGTCGCGACTGCCCAACAGCAGATGACGGGGTTTTAATAGCCAGGTTCCGGCTCGATTTTTGCGGTTGGGTAGTCTTCGAACTCCCAGCCGTCCGTACCCTCCGGGAACCAGAACACATGGGTGTATCCATACTCTAGCGCGCGTTTTGCTGCGTTCCAGGACATCCAGCAGTCGGCCAGACAGAAAAACACCAGCGGATGATCAGTTTCACCCGAACTGGCCTGTTGCAAACCCGCGCGAAAATAGGCCTCTGTCACATCGGCCAACCCGCCATAGCCCACATTTGGCAACCAGATGGCGCTGGGAATAGAGATCCGGGGTTTGTCGCGCCAAATGGTGCCTTTGGGCAGATTGTCCGGCTTGGGCGCGCGCGGCAGAACATCGACAAAAGCCACCCGCCCGGTTTTCCACAACGCAAAGGCCGCATCCGGATCCACCACTGTGGCGCCAGACAGCGATACCGGCACCGCACCGCGATAGTGATCGGTTTTGTAGTCCTGTGGCTCGGCCACCGATTGCGCAGATAGAGCCATTGGCTGCCAGACGAACAGAGCCACAACCAAACCAAGGGCCAGCGCCAACCAAGAGGGGTGGCGACGACCCTGGCGGGTCACAACGCAGGCTCCAGCAGCACGGTCCCGGCATCATTGACCAGCGGCACCCCGGCTTCGGTCAGGATCGCATTGATTTCCTTTTGATTGCGGCGGATCAGAGAGTTCAGCTTGCGCTGCCAGACTTTCTCACCTTGCCGCACCCCCATGGTGATACGAAAGAAAAGCCGCGGTGGCAGAGTTTCCTTCAACAGGGGAGTCACCTGCAGCGCGGGGTAGTCAGATTTGACCAGGGGCCCCGAAATCGGTCCCCACAGCAAAGCCCCGTCAATTTCTCCTGCCACCAAATCGTCCAGCATGTTCTGAATGGGAGATTCATGGCGCCTGTCCACTACGAGATTATAGGGACGCGCCCTGGCAATCAGGCCGTTGCGGGCCATATGCGTGGCAGGCGGAGAGCCCGCAACGATGCCCAGACTCAACCCTTTGAGACGGGCATCAGACAGGTGATCCACTCCCGCCACCGGGCTGTCGGCCCGCGTCACCAGCGTATAGACGGAGGTGAAATAGTGGTTGCTGTTGAGAACCATCTCATGGCCCTGCGCATAGCCAATGACAACATCACATTTGTTGGCCCGCAGCGTGTTGCGGATAAATCCGGTGGCCATCGGATACCATTCATAGCTCAGTGGCAGGTCCAGTTTGGCGGCAAAAAATTCCGCCAGTTTGTTTTCAAACCCGCTGCCATCGCGGTGCGACATCGGCGCATTGGCCGGATCCGCACAGACCCTGAAGCTGGATTTTGACACCAAATCCGAGGTCTGCGCTAAGGCTGAGCCCGCGCAGAAAACCAAGGACAGCAGTGACAACAGTCTAGCCCAGGCAGGCATTTTCATCCTCACGAACCACATCAGATTTAGCTTCTTTCATGCGGGGACGACCACGGGGAATTGCATCAGTGCCGCGCGCTTTGAGGTAGACATAGATATCGTTCAGATAGCACATCACATTGGGGTTATCGCCAAAGGCGGGCATCACAGAGGTTTCTGCCGAGTTGATGATTTGCCGTCCGTTCACAACCACATCAAAGAAGTCATAATAATCCATATCGAGCGCAGAGTTCTTGAGCGCGGGCGCGTAGCTCGACCCTTCGCCTTCGGGGCCGTGGCAGACGTGGCACTCTGAGTGATAGCGACGAAAGCCGGAGTAAGAGGGCCAGTCTATGGTTCCGTCCTCGGCGACATTATAGGTGGGAATATCATCTTCGGTAAAATAGCGACCGTCTTCCATATAGGCGACGTCGATATTTGTAGCGTCAACAGGGCCTTCAGCCCAGCCAGCCTGTCCGAATAGTAAAATGAATGCCGCTCCCAGCAGACCTGCGGTATTTCGCATATTTCTTCGACCTTATTTGCTGTGAGGACTGGCGCAGACGAGGGATCCGCTGCGCCAGTCCGAACATTTTTTGCTACTCTGTACCGATTAGTTGGGCAGAGCGAAGACGGTCATCTGACCCCCAAGTGCGGTATAGTCGCTGAGCGCGGCATAGCCGCCCACGGCACCCAGACCATCATTCGGGTTTGTCAGACCAGCTGCCAGACCGATGCCAGCCCAGCCGCCAATACCCGACAGGATCGCAACATATTGCTTGTCGTCATGGGTATAGGTCATGAAGTTGCCGATGATGCCGGAGGGTGTTTTGAACTTATACAGCTCTTCGCCGGTTCTGGCGTCAACCGCCTTCATATAGCCTTCGAGCGTGCCGTAGAAGACCACGTCACCGGCAGTTGCCAATGCACCGGACCAGACCGAGAATTGCTCGGGCAGAGACCAGGCGATTTCACCCGCTTTGCCGTCCCAGGCGATGAAGTTACCCATGCCACCGTGGCTTTCGGGGGCTGGATACATCGCCAGTGTCGCACCAACATAGGGCTGACCAGCAGTATAGCTGACACGGAAGGGCTCATAATCCATGCAGACGTGGTTGGTCGGCACGTAGAACAGCTCTGTCTCGGGTGAGTAGGCTGCAGGCTGTTGGTCTTTAGACCCCAAAGCCGCAGGGCAGATACCAGTCGAGTTCACGTCTTCGCCGTTTTGCTCGGTGGAATACTGCGCCACAACCTGTGGACGACCGTACTGATCGCTGTTTTTGTCCATATCAACGCCAGTGGTCCAGTTTACAACCGGGTCGAACTTCTCGGCAACCAGCAGTTCACCAGACACGCGGTCCAGAGTATAGCCCAGGCCGTTACGATCAAAGTGGGTCAGCAGCTTGCGCATCTCCCCGTCGATCTCCTGCTCGGTCAGGATCATCTCGTTGATCCCGTCATAATCCCACTCATCATGTGGGGTCATCTGGTAGAACCACTTGGCAATGCCAGTGTCCGCATCGCGGGCCATGATGGTCATCGACCAGCGGTTATCACCAGGACGCTGTCCGGGGTTCCATGTGGATGGGTTACCGGTGCCGTAATAGACCAGGTTTTCGGTTTCATCATAGGAGTACCAGCCCCATGTGGTGCCGCCACCGATCTTCCACTGGTCGCCTTCCCAGGTATTAGTACCCGAGTTCTCGCCCACAGGGGTGCCCAGATGCGTGGTGTTTACCGGGTCGATAAGAATATCGCTGTCCGGGCCCATGGAATAGGCGCGCCAGGCCTGGCTGCCATCCGCAGTATTGTAGGCGGTGACATGGCCACGAACGCCAAATTCACCACCGGAAATACCGACAATAACCTTATCGCCAACCGGCAGAACCGTCGCGGTGTTGGTTTCACCAACAGCGGCATCGCCGTTCTTGACGCTCCATTCCACTGCACCCGTTTCAGAGTTCAGCGCAACCAGCGTTGTATCGGCCTGATGCAGGAAGATTTTGCCGTCAGCATAGGCAACACCACGGTTTACAGTGTCACAGCACATGACCGGAATGACATCCGGGTCCTGCTTGGGCTCATACTTCCAGACGATCTTGCCTTCATCGGCCAGATTTAGCGCGTAGACGATATTTGGAAACGGCGTATGCACATACATCATGTCGCCGATCACCAGCGGCGAGCCCTCATGGCCGCGCAGAACACCTGTCGAGAACGTCCAGGCCACCTGCAGATCACCAACATTGTCTTTGTTGATCTGGTCAAGTTTGGAATAGCGCTGGTTTTTGTAGTCCCCGGTCTGAATCGCCCATTGGTTGGGATCATCGATCAGAGCCTTCAGGCCGTCGTTGGCCATGACCATACTGGTCGAGCCAAGCAACAGAGCTGCGGTAAGTGTTAAAGTTCTTCTCATCCTGTCCTCCCTAGAGTTTTAGTGCAGGAGGCCAAGATTTGTGGCGGTCCCGCTGGTGCCCTTTACGAGCCTTTCCCTCTGACAATTCTCACCGGCAGAGGGGGTGTCTATCTGGTCGGCTGAACCTCCTATTCAGTGAACCCGGCCAGATAAGCGATGACATTTGCGCGGTCCTTTTCTTTGCGAAGACCGGCAAAAGACATTTTTGTTCCTTTGATATACGTCTTGGGTTTGGTCAAAAACGCCTCCAGCGTCTCAACATCCCAAACCAGCTCCTCGGCGGTGGCTTTTTCCATCAGCGCCGAGGAATATCCAAAACCCTCAACGGCCCCTGCCGCCCGTCCCAGGATATTGGTCAGCATGGGGCCCGCTTTGGATTTGGCCCCCTCACCAATCTCGTGGCAGGCCTTGCATTTGCGAAAAACCTTGGCACCCGCGTCGGCGTCTCCGGTAATCCCGGCACTGGCACTGGCACTTTCAGTATCTGTGCTTTGTGCAACAACGGCAGATCCCGCCAGGACATTCAGCGCCATTGCGATACAAAGAAGAGGCAGTCTTTTCATAGTGTCGGTGTTCCTTTTGTCAGTCTGTCTTGAGCCGGTCGGCGTGCCATTTCACGTGATCTCCGGCAAAGCTGGACACAAAGAAATAACTGTGGTCGTGGTCGGCATGGGTACGCAGGGTGCAGGGTTGTCTGCGTTTGCTGGCGGCTTCGGCAAAGGCCTGCGGCCGCAACAGATCAATGAACTGGTCGTTTGCGCCCTGATCGATCAGAATGTCGCCATGCCAGCCGTTTTCAGCCATAAGGATGGTGGCGTCATATTGCGCCCAGGTGGCCTCATCATCACCAAGATAGGTGCTGAATTGCTTGCGCCCCCAATCGGACTGCGTCGGGTTCAGAATCGGCGCGAAGGCAGAGACCGAGCGGAACAGCGAGGGGTTGCGCATGGCAATTGTCAGAGCACCATGCCCGCCCATGGAATGGCCGGTAATGCCGTGGTTGTCGGTGATCGGCAGTGCCCCCTGCAGCATCGCGCGCAGCTCCTTGACCACATAGTCATACATCTGAAAATGCGGCTGCCAGGGCTGTTGCGTCGCGTTCAGATAAAAGCTCGCGCCAACCCCAAGATCATAGGATTCATCATCGGCCACTCCCTCGCCGCGCGGCGAGGTATCGGGAAAGACCAGCGCCACACCATGCTCTGCTGCGTGCTGCTGCAACCCGCCTTTTGTCATGGCATTGTCATGGGTGCAGGTCAGCCCTGATAGATACCAAAGCACTGGAACAGAACGGCTTTTTGCTTGAGGTGGCAGATAAACTGCAAATGTCATATCCACACCACAGACCTGCGAAGGATGCCTGTAGACAGCCTGATCGCCTCCGAAACATTTGCTGCGAGAAACGATCTCCATTGCCTTAAAACTCCACGACGGCGCGGATGGATTTGCCGGCGTGCATCAGCTCAAAACCCTCGTTGATCTCATCCAGCGTCAGCTT
This sequence comes from Phaeobacter sp. SH40, assembly GCA_965641885.1. Classification (GTDB taxonomy): domain Bacteria; phylum Pseudomonadota; class Alphaproteobacteria; order Rhodobacterales; family Rhodobacteraceae; genus Pseudophaeobacter. The sequence continues at coordinate 84,247 of CBFFKJ010000001.1, forward strand.
ATGGGTGATCATCGGGTCGATCTCGATCTTGCCGTCCATGTACCAGTCGACGATCTTGGGCACATCGGTGCGACCGCGCGCGCCGCCAAAGGCGGTGCCGCGCCAGCTGCGCCCCGTCACCAGCTGGAAGGGACGGGTGGTGATCTCGGCCCCTGCAGGCGCCACGCCGATGATGATGCTCTCGCCCCAGCCCTTATGTGCCGCCTCAAGGGCTGTGCGCATCACGTTGACATTGCCGGTGGCATCAAACGTATAGTCCGCGCCGCCGCCCGTTACCTCAACCAGATGCGCCACCAGATCGCCGGTCACCTCGGCCGGATTGACAAAATCCGTCATGCCAAAATGCGTCGCCATCTCGATCTTGCCGGGGTTGAGATCAACACCAACGATCTGATCGGCACCGGCCAGTTTCAGCCCCTGGATCACGTTCAGCCCGATGCCGCCAAGACCAAAGACAATCGCCGTTGAGCCGATCTCGACCTTGGCGGTGTTGATCACCGCGCCAATGCCGGTGGTGACGCCGCAGCCGATGTAGCAGATCTTGTCAAAGGGTGCATCCTTGCGCACCTTGGCCAGGGCGATTTCCGGCACCACGGTGTGATTGGCAAAGGTCGAGCAGCCCATGTAGTGATGGATCGGGGTGCCATCCAGCATCGAAAACCGGGTGGTGCCATCGGGCAAAAGCCCCGCGCCCTGGGTCGAGCGGATCGACTGGCACAGGTTGGTTTTGGGATTGAGGCAATAGTCGCATTCGCGGCACTCGGGGGTATAAAGCGGGATCACATGGTCGCCCACTTCCAGGCTGGTGACACCTGCGCCGACCTCGATCACGACGCCTGCGCCCTCATGCCCAAGGATCGCCGGAAAGATGCCCTCGGGGTCATCGCCTGAGCGGGTGAACTCATCCGTGTGGCACAGGCCGGTGGCCTTGATTTCCACCAACACCTCGCCCGCCTTGGGGCCCTCCAAGTTCACTTCCATTACTTCGAGCGGCTTGCCCGGAGCAACTGCAACGGCTGCACGTGTGCGCAAAGGCTATCTCCCTAACTGTATTGATCCGACTCTACCGATCGTTAAAATCAGCCTACTGTTGGCGGCCCCGATCTCACAATTACGACCTTGGTGTGTGTTGTGGGGCGTGGACTTGCAGACCGTGCTGGGTACAATCGGGTTGGGAGGACACCACATGAGAAATAAGCGACGCACGACGGTTCAGGCTGTTGTATTGGCCCTTGGGCTGGCCATACCGGGGACCGGCGGGGCGGCTGATTTCTCGGACCCGGAATGGCCCTGCCTGCAGCGTCGGGTAGAAAACATGTCTCTGGGATTGATGTGGACACAGCCCATTCCCGACGGAAAAATTCCCGCCGAAATCAGACCACAGGCGATTGAGCTGGCCGAAACCCTAGTGCTGCGCCGCATCTCTCTGAGCGAGGCTGAGATCCTGATCGAAGCCTTTTTGCGCGACACACCCGGCGTGACAGATGCGGTGCTTGGTCAGATCTTTCGCATTGTTTTTGAACGTATAAATCACAACCGCTCCCAGCTTATCGGCGGGATAACCAGCTATTCTCTGGCCCAGATTGAGGCCTCCGACAGGATAGACAAGGCGCGGGTCGAGATGGATCAGATCATGGCCTCAGAGGCGCCTGACTATGACCGGGTCGATGCTCTGGAGGAACAGCTGGACTGGCAACAGCGGATCTACCGCGACCGGGCACAGGCCCTGACCTATGTCTGCGAAACACCGGTTTTGCTAGAAAAGCGCACCTTTGCGCTGGCGCAGGCCCTGGCCAGTCACTTGCAGAGCTAGTCAGGCATCTGCAGAGCTGATCGCCTGCCGGGGCGCTATTCCCACTCTAGCTCGGTATAGGCCACGGTGGCATTGCGGGCGTTGAAAAGATCAAACAGCTCCCACGCGTCTGCCTCGCCCAAAGCGATTGTTTGCACAGCCTCTCCCAGCCTCTCCCCACGCGTGATCGCTTCCCGCGTCTCGGTGATGAGAACCTCAAGGTAGTCCTGCAGCGGCGCTGCCGCATCGGGCCAGGGCAGCAGCGGGCCGCCATGTCCGGGAACCACCTGAGTATAGGGCAGGCTTTGCATCTGCGTCAGCACCCGCTGCCACCCCAGAGCAGAGCCATCCAGCGCCGGGGCGTGGCGGTGAAACAGCAAATCACCTGCAAACAGGATCCCGCTTGTGGGGTCCCCGACCGTCAGATCCGCGCCGGTATGGGCATTGGGCCAGGCCTGCAGGCTGATCACACGCCCGCCCAGATCAAGGGTCCTTGTCGCGGTGATGACGTCATCCGGGAGGACAGGCTGCGTGCCGATCAGCGCCCGGGCACCGGTCAAAAGTTCAAAATTCGCCAGATAGCTTTGGGCCCGATCGGCCAATGCGCGTGGCAATGACTTATGGCCAACCACCCTGGCGCCTGCCTCAGCAAAAACCGAGGCCCCAAGCACATGGTCGGGATGCATATGGGTAAGGATCACGTAGAGAACGGGCAGGTCTGTCTGGCTGCGAATCACCCGGTAGAGCTCTTCACCGACCTGCCGGGAGCCACCGGAATCAATCACCGCCACCCCTCGCGTACCGATGATGAAGCCGCTGTTTGAGACATCCCCGGCATTGCTGGCACTGACATCCGCGACCGCTCCCATATGCACAAAGATCCCCGGCGCGGCCTCGATTACTGCGGCTTCTGGCCCAGCTTCCTGACAATGGGGCGGCGCTGCAATCAAGTGCTGCGGAAAATTCATCAAGGGTGGGCTGGAGTTGAGCGCGGTCTCGCATCCCGAAAAACTGGCCATGCGATAGCCGGGAACCAGATGCGGCCGGCAAATTTTGGGCTCTGCCGCGAGGCAAAGGGCAACAACGGCTTCAAACATGCGGTCCTCGTTTCTGGCAGATGTGCGGCCAAATTTCCGCACAATTTGGCGCGCAGTACGACCAATCCTTTAGGATCGTTCCTCCCAAAGCCATAATGTGCTATGGATTTTGCCAGAAAACGGAGAGCATGATGAAAAATATTTTTGTCGCCTCAGCCCTGGCGCTGCTTGCATCCACCGCTTTTTCACAGCGGCTAGACGCTCAGGAAAACCCGCTTCAAAGCGGGCCATCCTGGGAAGATTTGCGTGGTGACATTATTGGGGAGGTCGATCTGCACGATGGCGCCTCATTGTTTGAGGTGGTGGCACCCTACCGCGCCCATGATGCCGCAACCGTGCCTCTGGTGATAAAGCAAAAAGCCGGTGCCGCGACCATAGAACGGGCCATCGTCGTCATCGACGAGAACCCAGCGCCGATGGCCGCGGATTTCAGTTTTGGTGCGGCGATGGGGCCGCTGGATTTTGAGTTGCGGGTGCGGGTCAATCAATATTCCAATATCCGGGTGCTGGCCGAAACAGAGGCTGGCTGGTCAATGACTGGCCGCTATGTAAAGGCCTCGGGCGGCTGTTCTGCCCCGGCATCGCGCGACCCCGAGGTGGCGCTGGCCTCCATGGGCAAAATGCGGCTTCGGCATTTTGAAGCCGACACAAAACCGCTGTCGACCCCGGCCCGGATGTCATCGGCGCGCCGCGAAGCCCAGATCATGATCCGGCATCCAAATTATTCCGGACTGCAGCGCGATCAAATAACGCAGCTGTTTATCGGCGCGCATTTCATTGACCAGCTTGAGGTTTTTCAAGGCGATGAGATGCTGTTCACCATGACGGGCGGGATTTCCGTCAGCGAAAACCCTGTGTTCCGGTTTGGCTATGTCGACAATGGCGCGCCTGCGCTGCGTGTCCGCGCCCAGGATACCGAGGGCAATGTCTTTGAAACGCTGCTGCCAAAATCTGGCGAGAGCTAAACCTCGTTTTCAGCCCCCTGAATTCAGGCCCCCAAATTTTTGCGCCCACAGCCAAGTGTCTTTTTATGATCCGGCTGCGGCCTCCTCACGCGCAGGTCAAAAGCACAGAATTTCAGCTTCGGCCTGGGCGCGGCGCAGATCGGCCACCAGGGCCTTGGCCGGGGCGGCGGTGCGGAAAATCGACATGCGTTCCCCGCCTGCCAGTTGCAGCGACAGCACCGTTTCCGCCTCAACGTATTTTTCATAGGGCAGAACAGAGGCGATATGGTCGATCGAGCAGGCGCATTTGCGTAGAATATCCTGCCCCTGACCATTTGCCGCCATGCAGCCAAACACATAATCTGCCCGCGCGGCGGTGGGATAATCATTCAGCCGGTCAGACACGGACTGCGCCCAGCCTGGCCCTGCGGCCATCATCAAACAGCTGATCAGGCAGAGAGATTTCATTTTTCGGCCTCACCAGCAGGCAACAAAATCAGGGCATTGCTATACCCCGGCGCGCCCTCTTTACCGGGGGCCTGTGCCACCAGCGAGCTATACCAGCCCGGAACCTGCTCTGACATGGTGAAGGTGAGCGTAAGATCAGCATAGGCCCCCATTTTGTCACGGCTTTTGTCGGTCTCAAAAGGGCGCAATACAATCTGCTTCGCCGCAACGGTCTGATCCCCAAAGGCCACATCGGCCTCTACTACCGGCACCTGCAGCAGGAGAGATTCCTTGATGCGGTTGCGGATGTAAAACGGGCTGCCGCCAGCCTCATGCGCCACGTCCCGCAGCACGGTTTCCACAAAATACATTATGATCGGGTTGCCAACCGTGGCGGGAAACCGGCCAAGCAACTTTTGTTTCTCTTCCTGCACAAACTGCAGGCGGGCCATGTCATCCGGCTCAAACGTCAACTCAACATGGCCTGTGTTGCGGGCCGAATACTCAGGGTTTTTTTCGACATCCACCCGCCGGTCATAGGTCAGCACATCCGTTTGCGGCAGGCCTGACAGGCTCCCCTGACGGAAAATGAGATCGTATGTTTCCGCAGCTGCGATGGGGCTGGCCAAAAGCAGCAGAAACAACAGGGCGCGCAGAAAAATCATGATGTCATCCTTTTGATTACACCCAGACTACCCGGGCAGAGCCAGAGGTCATGGCAGACCTTGGTCTTAACTCTGCGCTTTTTCGAGCTCAGGGACATAGCGGGTTTTCCAATCTATCAGCGGCCGCAGGCGGGACAGGTTGACCGGTTTGGTCAGGACTGAAAACTGGTGCTTGGCCCCTATTTCCTTGATGGTTTCTTCCTGGTTGGCGGTGATCATAATGGCGGGGATGGCAATGCCCGTCCGGCGCCGCAGCTCCAGAATGCAATGCACCCCGGTATCCTCGCCATCGAGCTGATAGTCAGCCAGAATAATATCCGGGCTCATGCCGATTTCCTCAAGCGACCTGATCGCCTCGGCGGTAGAGTGGCAGGCGAGAACCGAGGCGCCCCAGCTTTCCAGTTTTTGCGTCAGAGCAAACAAAACACCGGGATCATTTTCGACCAGCATAATGATCAGATCCATGCCAGACGTATCTGAGGCAGGGAGCAAAATTGTCTCGCGGGGCTGCTCATTCACTGGCGGCACAATCGGCAGTTTGATGGAAAACAACGACCCTATTCCGGGTTTGGAGCGGACGCTGACATCATGCCCCAAAAGCGCACAGGCCCGCTGCACGATGGACAGTCCAAGCCCCATGCCAAAGCCCACTCTGGGGCTTGCATCGACTCGAGTGAATTCCTGAAAGATGCGTTGCTGATCGCGCTTGGAAATGCCGATACCGGTGTCCCAGACCTCCAGAATGACCTCGTCTCCACGTCTGCGACAGCCGATCAGAACCCGGCCTGAAACGGTGTACTGAATCGCGTTATTGACCAGATTCTGCACCGATCTGGCCAGATAGCGCCGGTCACTGCGCACCCAGACGCTGGAGGGGACCACATCCAGCCGCAATCCTTTTTCATGGGCGAGCGGTGCGATGTCTTCGGCCAGATCCTGCAACAGCCCACCAAGATCAAAATCGCTGATCGTCAGCTTGGTATCCACCGATTCCAGTCGCGAAATGTCCAACAGGGCGTGCAACAGATATTCCATCGACTGAAACGAGCTGTCCAGGCGCTGAGTGGTCTCCGCCATATTGGTTCCGGCCGCCATGTCGCTCAGCGACGAGATCAGCAGTTTGGCGGCATTGATCGGCTGCAGCAGGTCATGACTGGCGGCGGCAAAGAACCGTGTTTTTGAGGTCATCGCCGCTTCGACCTCGGCTTTGGCAAGCCGCAGATCCTCTTCGACACGGGCCTGTTCGGCATATTGGCGGCGCAACACCGTGTTGACATCCGTCAGCTCCTGGGTGCGCTCCTGCACCCGGTTTTCCAACTCTTCCGTGGTCTGGGACTGCGCAGTCACATCCACAACATTCACGATGCAGCCGCCGTCCGGCAGCGGATGCAGGTCGATATCAAGCACAGTACCGGTGCTGTGGCGCTCGCGCAGGTGCATCTGCCCATTGCGGCGCAAAAAGCGCATCAACCCATCAAAGCTGTTCTGCGAAAAGGCGCCGACCAGAACCTTTGCGTTGAGATACTCCATGATCTGCGCAAAGGAGGTGCCGACACGGGTCAGCTGCAGCGGTAAGGTCAGAAGATCCGCAAAGCGGGCATTGTTGATCAATAAGGTGCCATCGGCAGAAAAGGTGCAGACCCCCTGTGGCATGTTGTCAAACGCAGCCTTCAGGAAATGCTCCTGCGCGTCAATCAGGCGGTTTTTTTCCAACCTGTTGGACCGCACCACTGCCGTGATTTCGGTCTGCAGAACCACAGTGTTATTGCGGCTGGTCCGCCGGTAACTGATCACAAACCAGCGGTCGTTTTTGAGGGCAAAGACAAAAGGAGGCGTCGATTTTGCATCCTGTCGCTGGGCCGCGCTCTCCATGTTCAGCCGGTCGGCCTCATCGCGGGGCGAAATATCACGACTGCGGCTCAGCACCTGAAAATACTGCGCCAACGACAGACCCGGCTGGATGATCGGGCAGGCGTCCGTGATCAGGTGCTTAAAAAAGTCATTGTAGACCTGCAGGCGCCCATCGGTAAAAAGGGCAAAGCCCCCCTCCATGGTTTCCAGCGCGTCCGCCAGGCTTTCGCGGGTCTGGTTGCGGGCTTCCTCCGAGGTTTCCAGATCATTGCTGGCGCGCCCCAGCGTGTTGAGCGCGACCTCAAGATCGCGGGTTTTCTCCGAAACCTTGCTCTGCAAAGTGATCGCCGACTGGAACAGGGAATAAGCGGAATTTCCCAGCTCGTGGCTCTGATTAGCCCGCGCTATCAAGGCTTTGATAATTTTGTCCTGCTTGGCGATCTGCACTTCGAGAGGCTGTTTGTTGTCAATCACAGGTCTATTTCCCGTTTGGAGGAAAAGAAGGCGATGCCCACAAATGTCTGGTTCATATGGATGCCCCCATGCTGCTCGCCATAGGTGTTGAACCCAACGACCCGGTGGTCACGCAGCACCTCAGAGGCCGCATCAGAAAGCGATTTGTGTTCAATCTCCAGCCGCCGCAGCACGCAGTCAAACCCCAGGATAAAATCCGGCTGCTCCCCCTGTGGTCCCCGCACCCGCAATTCGGTGTCCATTGTCTCGATGATCTCTTTGCCCCGGCCCAAGGCCAGCACCAGCCCGTTTTCGATCGCAGAGAGAAAGGCAAGCGCGCCGTCCTCGCGGACTTCCTGAATGGCCCGCACATGCCAGTTGTCGAGGGTCCGGACCAGAACAGGGTTTTCGGCAAACACATGTGGCGACAGCTCAGCCACCGAACAGCCGATCAGGCGGGCGTATTCTTCGGCGGCGGGGCTGCCGTTGATCTCCTGAACCACCCGGTCTTCCGGGTCGGCTTCGGTCACCACCAGCTGACAGTCTGTCGGGGTAAAGTGATCGAATTCCAGACTTTCAAAATACAGGTCGGTTTCAACGATCAGCAGCAGGGCCGCATTTTCATGGAATTTACCGCCATGCAGAATATATGTCACATCATAGGCAATGCCGCGCCCGGCCGAACCACCAAACACCGGCATCGCGCCAAGCCCGGCCTCCAAAGCCGCGACAAGAACGTCTTCCTGCTTTGACAACCCATCGGCAAAGGTCAGACCAAAGCGCCGCCAGTTGGCCGTGGTGCGAAAACGATTGGCGAGCGTTTTGGCTTTGATGGCGGTCTCTTCGATAGACACCGGTTTTAAGGGACAGAAAAGCGCGGACGAGCAGCGGAAATGCTTGCGCGGAAACCCCACCAGCAGAAGCGCATTGCCCTCATATCCCTGCGGCGTGATCTGGCCGCCACTGGTACAGCCAAAAACAGGGGTCTTTGGCAGATGCAGGTTCAGCGCCTCCGCCACTCCGGCGGGATCAAGGCATTCGGGAACAAAGGCCAGCACAAAACACAAAGAGCGCGAGCCCAGCATGGCCACCGCTTCGGCCACCGCCAGGTGCGGGTCATCAATAACAGAGACGCCCACAGACGCGATTTGCGAGGCCGTCTGATACTCCTGCGCCATTTTCAGCTCAGCAGAGCGCGGGCATCGCTGTCAGACAGACCATCCTGCCGGTCAAGACTGACGCTGTTGACCAGCACGGCCGCCTGGGTTCGGTTGCGTACGCCCAGACGCCGCAACAGCGCCGTGATATGCGCCTTCACGGTGGCCTCGGCCAAAGACAGCTCATAGGCAATCTGTTTGTTTGGCTTGCCGGCGCAGATCAAAGCCATGATCCGGCCCTGCTGCGGCGTGAGATCTGCGATTCGCTGCGAGATTTCATGCAGGGCGACAACATTGCTGTCCGCAGGTGCCGATTGCGGGCTAAATCCCGGTGGCAGGTATTTTCCGCCCACCTGCACCCGCTCCAGCGCCTCAGCGATCACCGTTCGATGGGCATCCTTTGGAATGAAACCAGCCGCGCCAGCAGCCATCAGTGTCTGGATCGTTTCATCGCAGGAATCCGCCGAGATAATCAGGATAGGAACATCGGGGAGTTCCTGTCTTAGCTTGATAAATCCGCTCAGGCCGGTGACATCCGGCAATCGCAGATCCAGCATGACAAGATCCGGAACCAGCCCTTCTGATAAGGCCAACAAGGCCTCACTCAGCGAATAGACGGAATGGACCTGCTGCATTTCAAAAACCGTAGACAAAGAGGCGGCCATCGCGTCGCAATAAAGCGGGTGATCATCCACAACCAACGTCATATTAATCGCGACAGGTACTTCCTTACCCAAAGAATTCGACATTTTTTTCTCCCCTGTGAGGAGGTTAGAGGAAACCTTTTTTAAAACAAGGGAAGTTTTTGATAAAGTAATGGTGGCGTATCACAGCCGAAAACGCCTGCTTCTGTCTGGCGCGGATCAAAAGGATTGACGGGCCTCATCTTACTGCAGTGCAGCAATTTTCCGAGGAATCATTCTGCGCCTGCGAAGTGACCAAACCATCACTTCATTTTACAACTTTGAATAATACTTTCAGAAAAAAATTTCAAATTCAAAGACTGTTTCTCAGGCGCAAAAACAGTCGCATCCAGCTCTGCCAGCAGGGCCTGGCGCGCCTCTGACGGGGCATATAGTGCATTCAGAAGATGAGCGGTGCGCCGCAACGCCGCGACATCTGATCGCCGCGCCGCCCGCCTGAGTTCGTGTCGTCTGCGCTGGCGCAGACCCCAGGCTCGCAAACCGGCAGTGGAGGCGCGCCGCCCCCAACCCGCCATCAGAACGCTCAAACCAAATGCAACGCCTGCAACAGTCGCAAGCAGGCCCGGATTCAGCGCCACAGCCGCGATCTCTGCCTGCCCACCAGCAGAGGGCGGCGGCGGGGTTGCATCGCCAAAAGCGACACGTTGCGCGGAAATCACCACCTGCTTGGTTATACGCTCAATGGTATCAAAATAGGAGAACTCGATTGGCTCCAGAATCGCTGCATGACCATTGGTGGGGGTGACGGTCCAGCGCCAATAGGCGATTGCTTCGGGGCCATAGGGTGTCAGATCCACCAGACGCTTTTCGGGATGGGCAAAGATCAGCGCCGAGGGTGAGTTCAGCTCAGGCATTGGCGGAATCATATCAGGGCTGGCGCCCAATGCCGATATGCGCACCACCCGCAGCACCCCCGCCCCCTGCTGCAACTGATCGGGTGCGTTTGACCAGTTGTCCGCCACCCTGAGGCGGCGCACCGGGAACCACCAGTCGCCGTTTTGCGCTTCGGGATCTACCGAGAGGCTGACGGAATTGGAAGAGACTGTGTGTTCGAACCACTTGTTGTCTTTATCCAGCAGGGTCAGGTGATGGCGGAACGGAGCGATGTCCAAAACTCCGGCTTCATTGGGAAAAATTGCCATGCGGCGGCGCATGTTCTTGACCGGGCGACCGTCCAGCATGCTTTCGAACCAATGGTCTTCGCCCAGTTGCATCCAGTTGAACCCGGCAAAATCGGGCTGTTCCAGCCGTTCCAGCGTGATGTGCCGCTTGTAAATGCCATGAATCGTCAGAAGGATCATTTCCTGGCGCATCGGCGTGGCGGGCATTGGCTCTACCGTCACAGTCAGCTGCAGGTCAGAGGCCTCGACGCTCTGGGTCTGGACCTGGCTCTGGGCCGCCACGGGCACCGCCAGACAAAAGGCCAGGCAGAAGGCCAGATAGCGGGCCAGCTGTCTGCCCATCAGGCCGAAATGGATCAAGGTACGCTGCATCACCATGGCGTGTCCTGCGCGATCTGCCCGGTGCCAGCCTTGCGACGCTGTTTGTAAGCATGTTGAATGCGGGCCCCGAGAAAGGCCCCCGGGACATCCTCCAGCGTTTCCAGCCACTGTGGGCTTGCCACGATAAACCGGTCGTCAAAGACACGCCGTATCCCAAGGCGACCATGGCTCTGCATCTCTGCCAGCCCCAAAGTCGCCCCAGTGTTGCTCACATCATCGCCGGTGCCGGCTGCCCGCGCCGATCCGCGCGCGATCGGGGCCTCGGCGGTGTCGCCCTCGCGGTCCTCTTGCAAAAACACCGAGTCGGCATCAATCGCGGTCCCGGCATAAAAGGCGCGCAGCAGGTCAAAATTCTGCTGCGCCTGGCGGTCGTCCCGCACGGCCAGCGCCAGATCATAGGCCTCCAGGGCGGCGGCGTATTTCCCCTGTTGTGTCAGCGCATTACCAAGGTTGTACAACCCCTGCGGTCCGGCAGCAGCAAAGGCAGCCGAAGCCTGCGCAAACGCGCCCGCCCGATAATGAGCGACGCCGCGCCACAAAGGATCACGCAACAAGGGGGCGGCCAATTTGGGCAGGCCAAAAGAGAGCGCGACCCGGCCAAACGGCGCGCGGCCACCGGCAAGCCCTGCGAAAGCCACCAGCAGCAGGACTGTGCATGCCAATAACAGCCGCCGCATCAGATCCTCTCCTTTCGGAAAAACAAAAGAGCGGGCAGCAGAGCAAACAGCAAAAGGTATCGCCCCACATCTGTCAGCAACAGCAATTGCAGATCGCGCCGTTCCAGCCGCTGCGCATCCGCCGCGTCAAGATCTGCCATGAAATCCCCGACCTGTTCCGGGGTATAGAGCTGCCCGCCACCCAATTCCACCAGTTGGCGCAGGGCCTCTGGCCGGGTGGGATCTTCCTCGCCGGACACGGTTGTGGGCGCAGCAATGACCCAGAGCCGCGCGCCGAGTGCGGTGATGTCGCGGACAGCCTGCATAGTGTTTGGCCCCAGTCCGGCGCCATCCGTCATCAGGACCACATTGCCCGACAGAATCTCGGCTTGCTTCAGAACCTGCGCCGCCTGCTGCAGCGCCAGACCGGGACGATTGCCGCGATCTGGAACGGTTTTGTCATCCAGCATTGATATGGTCTGGCCCAGCTGAACATGGTCCGTCGTCAGCGGCGAAGCCAGATAGCTGTCACCGGCATAGACAATTAAAGCCGCCGGGCGACTGCCCAGAACCCCCACCCCGGCCCGGGCCATCGTCACCACGCTGGTCCAGCTGGGATCGCGGCTCATCGAGCCCGAGACATCCATCACAAACACCACACCATCCAGATTGCGAAAGGTCTGGGCGCGGCTCTGCTCTACCGCAGGACCCGTCAAAGCCAGAGCAATAGTACCCGCAATAACAAGAGGAAGCACTGATTTTGCGCTGGCCTGCGCGGTTTCCACCCGGCCCAAAGCATTGAGCGCTGTCAGGATCTCGGGCTGAATACGGGATTGCCAGTCGCCGGGCCGGGCGGCGCGTCTCAGGCGCACAACCGCGACCACGATCAGGAGTGGAATCACCAACGCCCAAAGGGGACGCAGCACGCTGACACCGGCGAGCTCGATCATGGCTGCCCCCCAGCCCTGGCGGACAGGCGCCTCATCGGCGCGCCCCGATCACCATGTAAAGACAGATGCCAGCGGCCAGAATCGCGGGCCAGATCCATAGGTCTCGATAGGTTTCGGCGGCCAACCCCGCCCGTGCTGTCGGCTCTAACGCGTCGAGCTGCGCCGTCACAGTCTGCAAATCTGCGGTGGTTTTGACCCGGAACATTTCGCCGCCACTGATCAGTGCAATTCTACGCAGGGTTTCCGCATCCACACCGCCGCGATCCTCTGGGTCCTCCTGAAGCGAGACCGGCCCGAGGGCAATCGTGTGCACCCGCACTCCCATTTGTGCCGCCAGCGCTGCGACATCCACGGGCGTTGCCGCCCCGGCGTTGTTGGCCCCATCAGACAAAAGCAGGATGACTTTTGTCTCCGCATCCGAGATTGCCAGCCGTTTCAACCCGATCCCCAGCGCATCGCTGATATTGGTCGCCCGGCCAGAAATGCCGATGACCATGTCCTCGATAGTGCGCGCAATCGCCTCGGTATCAAAGCTGGGCGCAGCCGCCACATAGGCCCCGGAGCCAAACACCACCAGCCCAACCCGGTCGCCGCTACGTTGCCGGGCAAAGGCTGCCGCTACCGATTTTACCGCCTCCAGCCGGGTGGCGCGACGGCCATCAAGTTCAAAATCATCGCGCACCATCGACCCCGAGAGATCAATCGCCAGGATCAGGTCACGACCCGACATGGGCAGTGCCTGCTGCGGCGCCAGAACCCGCGGCCCCGCCAGAGCCGTCACCAGAAGAAACCACAGCAGCGCCGGCAGCGCCAAACGTCGCCAGGACGCCTGTGCCTGCGGCTCCGCTCCCGCCAAAAGAAAGCGCCCCACGCTGTCTGGCACCACCAGCGCCGCCCCGGCATGCCCCTGCGCGGGCGCCAGAAAATACACCAGCACAGGCACGGCCAAAAGCACTAACATCAGCGGGTCGGCAAAGTCAGGCATCGCCAGCCTCCTGCGCCAACAGCGCCGCTTCGACCTCTTGCGCCGAGGGGAACTGCCCAGGCGCATAGAGCGCCTGAGACAGCACCAGGTGCACCTGCGGATAGTGGCGCCGGGTCAGATGCAACAATGCCAGGACACGGTTTTTCTCTGGAAGCTTCTGAAGCGCTGCGATCTGTTCAGACAGTTGTGGCGCAGGGGCTGGTCTGAGTCGGCGCTGCGACAGGCCCGCAAACAATATCGCGAGCCCAGTCGCCACCACCACACCCAGAGCCATGGCAACAGCCGCCTCGGCCCAAAAGCCACCCGGCGCATCACCTGGCAGGCGGATATCCTGCAGCGCAACCAAAAGCGCCTCTGCCTGGGTACTATGCTCTGTCATGGCCGCGCTAACTCTGCAACTCTGGCCACCGGCTGTCGCATGGGCTCCGGCGCGCCGTGCTGGTATTGCGCCTGACGCATCGCGTCCTGAACGGGCAGACCTGCATCTATACGCCAAAGATCATGCCGCAACGGGTTGGCCGGGCTAGCGACACGGATCTGTGCACGGGCCTCGGCTCTAGCATCCACGCGGGCCGTAACCGAAGCGGCGGCCCTGCGGGAAAACTGCACATCCCGGCGGCTGCCATCGGCCCCACGCAGCGGGTAGTGACCCGCTGGCAAATCATGCAGGGCGCCATCCTCTATCAGCAAAAACTGCGGGTGGCGGTGCTGAGAAAAATCACCAAGCCAGGCGTCAAACGCTTCTCCTGCGCTGTCGAGCGCTGTCGCAAGGACGACATCCGCGCCGCGCGGCACCACCCGGCTCAGACCTGCCACTGCCTGCCCCAGCGTCGGTTCGGCAAAGAGATCCGATTGGCCTGCTGTGGCAGTGCCCCCCTTTCTCCTGGCCCTTGTACGAGCGCGTGCCATGGCAGTCTTTATGGCCTCGTCATGGGCCTGTACCATGCCGCCAATGACCGAGAGCATACCGCGCAGGCCGGGTCGGGTTGGCACTATCACCGTGCGTTCAGCTGTCGCGGCCAACAGACCAACCCGGCCACCGGCCTCGACAGCCTGCCAGCCAATCCAGCACAGCGCTTCGGCAGCGGCCACCGAGCGAAACGCCCGCCGCATGCCCCACAGCATCGAAGGTCGAAAATCCGCCACAAGAAAGCACACCCGATCCCGGTCTTCGTGAAAGCTGCGCACATGCAGTGTCCCGGTCCGCGCGGTTGCGCCACGATCAACATGGCGCAGGTCATCGCCCTGTACAAAGGGGCGGCTGTCGGCGATCACCTGTCCCTGACCACGTCGACGCAGCGCAAACCCACCCGGCAATGCGCTGAGCGACGGCTCTGAGGCAGCGGCCTGAAGCACCAGATCCCGCATCCCGATCAGAGCCTGTGACGACAGGCAAGTGCCCGGCGCCCCCGTCACAACGGATCGGTCCGGCTCAAAATATCTGCCACAATTCCCCGCGCCGTGCGCCCCTCGGCGGTGGCGGCCCAGCTAAGAACCATGCGGTGCGCCAATGCGTCGGCCGCGACACTCTCTACATCTTCGGGCAGGGCATGATCGCGCCCCAAAAGATAGGCGCGGGCGCGCGCGGCCGCCGCCAAGGCTAAGGATCCACGCGGCGAGACCGCATGGGCGATCTCGTCCGAAAAAGGCGGCGCGCGGGTGGCAACCACCAGGCGCACGATATAGTCGCGCAGCGCAGCCGACAGATGCACCCCGGCAACATCGCGCCGCGCGCCGCGCAGGGTCTCAAGGCTCAGAACCGGAGGCGCAGCCCCGGTCACGTTGTTTTCGCTCTCGACCAGATCAAGGATCTGCCGCTCGGCCTCAAGTCCGGGCAGATGCAGCAGGATATGCATCAGGAATCGGTCCAGCTGGGCTTCGGGCAGTGGAAAGGTGCCTTCATGTTCGATCGGGTTTTGCGTCGCCACGACAAAAAACGGCTCTGGCAGAGGGTGTGTCGTGGCGCCACTGGTGACCTGGATTTCGGCCATAGCCTCAAGCAGGGCTGACTGCACCTTGGGCGGCGCGCGGTTGATTTCATCCACCAGCACCAGATTGTGAAACACCGGCCCCGGCGCAAAGGAAAATTTTCCGGTTTCGGGATTAAAGACATCGGTGCCGCTGAGATCACTGGGCAGCAAATCCGGTGTGCATTGCACCCGCGCAAAACTGCCGCTGATGGCACTGGCCAAAAGTTTCGCCGCGCGAGTCTTGGCCAGTCCCGGCGCCCCCTCGATCAGCAGATGTCCTCCGGTCAGCACGCCAATCAGCAACCGTTCGATCAGGCTGTCACTGGCAATCAACCCTGCCTGCAGCCAGCGTTTCAACTCTGATATTTGTTCAAACCGGGTCTGTGAATTCTCATCTGGCAAAACGACTGACCTCCCGAGGTTAGTCAGCAGTCTGTTCCCCGAGCCGACAAAAATCTACATAGCCCTTGGTCGGTACAAGGCCAGCACGCCGCCCCAGCCATGCCCCCGCGCAGCATTATTAGCCCAGTCTCGCCAGTCCAGTCTCACCAGCCTGCTCTCGTCAGGCCAGGTCCTTTAACCCGGCACCGCCAGGCATTCACCATCCAGAACGCTGGAATAGCCGGGGTTGGACAGTGTCTGCAGTGTCTCATCCCGCAGCTGCTCAAAATGGGTTTCGATAAACCGCAAAAGCGCCGGGGAGTTTGTGTTGCGCAGGTTCGCACCCGCCAGCGCATGCAGCATGAAGACGTCAAAACCACAGAGTGCTCCGGGTGTGCTGGTCAAAAGACCCGCCATGAAACTCTCAGAGGCCCAGGGCAGGGCGCGCAGGTTCACCGGGATTTCCTGCAGCTTGGACAAAAACGGCGTGGCACGTTCAAATTTCAGAATGTCGGCTCCAAAACTGACGGCCTGAAACAGCTCTTCAATCAGCAGGGAGGCGTGATATTTTTGTTGCAGCTCGCTCAGATCTCCACGGGGCGGCTGGTTGATCAACAGATGCGCAGTGGTGCCCCGGCGCCCGAAAAACCCGTTGACCTGCCCCGGAGAGCGCACAGGTTCGCTCCAGCCGCGCGGAAAGCCAATGTCGAATTCGCGGTCCAGATGATGCAAATCCGCGTTGAAACGCCGTTCGGGAGCGCGGCCTGAATAGAGCCGCAGGTAGATGCGTTGCCGCTCCGGGCAGTTGTGGATGGCACCCGGCGCATAGGTAATCGCCAGGCGGTGGCCATAGATATCGCTCAACAGGTCGGAGAAAATGCGCAAAATCCGTTTCGACTGCGCATGGGGGCGGTCGCCAAACACACAAAGAGACCCAAGCGCCGCTTCGGTACTGTTGAACTGAACCGCAGCACCCGTGTCGCGCTGATGCCGCGCGGTGCGGACCTCATAGACCCATCCCTGACGTGCCAGAGCAAGGAAATCTTCGCGGCTCGGAGAGCTCACCTGCTGGGCCAGAGCCTGTGGCACCTGGCCAAGAGTGCTGACGCAGAGGATCAGGACGCAAAGCCACTGAGATATTGCCCGGCTGAATTTTTGCATCACCACCTGCTTATACGGCCTGCAACACCTTATCAGCGCGGGGCGCTGAACCGCCAGACCAGCCTAGATCTAAAGGGTAAATATACAGCGGTCGGGTTGCACAAATCGCCCGTAAAAAAGGCGTAACCCATGTGTATAGATCCCCGCCGCAGCCGCCATGGGATGCGCCTTTATCTGGTCGACATCTGGCCGTCAAAACCGCATTCAGGCGCTGCCGGGTTGCGCCCGAAAGGTCAGTTCAGTGTCCTCGCTGGTGGAGAACTGTTCTGCGCGCGCCTGCAGCTCGCTGTGCAAAGGCGATTTGATGCAGACCGGATCAGTTGCGGCCGGGTCGCCTGCCAGCGCCATGGCCTGACAGCGGCAGCCGCCAAAGTCCTTTTTCTTAAACTCACAAGACCGGCAGGGCTCTTGCATCCAGTCAAAGCCGCGATAGGCGTCAAAGGCCGCGCCGTTATACCAGATTTCAGACAGGTTTTTTGCCCGTACATTGTCAAAGCGCAGCGTTTTGATTGTCTGCGCGGCATGGCAGGGCAGGACCTCGCCGTCGGGCGCGATATTCAGCCCGGTGGTGCCCCAGCCGCCCATGCAGCGTTTGGGGTAATCGCTGTGATAATCTGCCGGCACATAGTCCAGCACGAGGCGGCCTTTGTGGGCTTTGCGTGCCTCAGCCACAATACGGCTGGCCTCGGCGGCCTGGGTTTTGGTGGGCATCAAGGCGTTACGGTTTGCCAGGGCCCAGCCGTGAAACTGCACGATGGCAACCTCAATACGGCGGGCCTCCATTTCCAGCGCCATCTCAATCGCACGGGGCAATTGATGCAGGTTCTGGCGATGAACCACCGCATTCAGAGTCAGCGGAAATCCGATCTCCTTGATCCATTCTGCCACCTGCATTTTGCGTTTAAAGCCGCCTTTGTAGCCGCCAATTTTGTCGGCCATCTCCGCATCTGTGCCCTGCAGAGACAGTTGAACATGGTCAAGGCCCGCAGCGTCCAGCTCTTGCAGGCGGCGCTGGCTCAACCCGATCCCTGAGGTGATGAGGTTGGTGTAAAGCCCGGCCTCACGGGCGGCAGATACCAGTTCAACCAGATCGCGGCGTGAGGCCGGCTCGCCACCGGACAGATGCAGCTGCAGAACCCCCAGATCGGCGGCCTCGCGGAACACGCGAATCCAGGTCTCGGTGTCCAGCTCACGGTCTTTGCGCGCCAGCTCCAGTGGATTCGAGCAATAGGGGCAGGACAGCGGGCAGCGGTGGGTCAGCTCGGCCAGCATCGCAATTGGGGCCGGAATGCCAAGCCGCTTGCCCTCTGCCTGCAGATCCTCTGGCCGTGTCCCGTCCATCATATTGTCTCCAAAAAGCGCCGGTCCATCAGGCCCCGCAGAAAGCCACCCGCATCCTGCGCCACCTGATCTTCGGGCGCGCCATAGGTTTCGGCCAGTCCCCGCACAATGCTGCCAAAGGCGCGGCTGCCGTCGATTTCTTTCAGAATAGCATGGCCAATGGCATCCAGTGCCACGGCGCGTTCCGGCGCCAGCAACACCCATTGATCGCGCACCCGGTCATAGTGAAGCCGCACCCCGCGCGGCAGGACCGGCACAGCCTCTGGCGCCACAGACCCCGTCATGCGAACACCCCGGTCATGAGGCCTCAGCAGCCTGTGCCATCAGACAGGTCCCCGGCTGCCAGGCACCGGGCGGAATGCGCGCCGGGTCCACATAGGCGGCATGCAGCGCGTCGAGTTGCGACCACAAAACATCGGTTTTGAAAATGAGCGCCTTTGCGGCGGCATCCTGTTTTTCCACCGTATCAGCACGGTCGAGTACCCAGGCCAGCCCAAAGGCAACATCCTTTGGCGCCTCGGTCAGGCGGTTCCTGAAATAAGACAGGCTGCTGTCATCAGCAAAAGCATAGTTTTTCAGCAAGCCCTCGATCCGCGCGGCGTGAATTTTGGGCGCAAAAAGCTCTGTCAGCGAGGCGGCAACCGCCTCAAGCAGTGTCTCATCACGGACAAAGCGCACATAGGCATCGACCGCAAATTTCGTCGCGGGCAGCACCCCTTCGGCGCTGGCGACATAGTCGCGATCCAGCCCAACCGCATCGGCCAGGCGCAGCCAGCGGGCGATACCGCCCTCATTGGCCGCAGTACCGTCGTGATCCTCGATCCGGCTGCGCCAGGCACGCCGCAGGGCGGGATCGTCTACCCGGCTCATAAAGGCCGCGTCCTTCATCGGGATCCGTGACTGGTAATAATAGCGATTGATCACCCAGGCCCGGACCTGATCCGGGGTGCAGCCGCCGGAATGCAGCAACGTGTGGAAGGGATGTTTGTCGTGGTAACGCTCAGCGCCAATCTGGCGCAGCCGGGCCTCAAAGGCGGCTTTGTCCGGGACCTGTCCTGTCATAGGTCAATCTCCATTCCGTCTTGTGCAATGGTCCAGCCCGCAGCCTCGGCCTCGGCCTTTTCTGCCGAGGTCGGCCGCAAAACCGGATTGGTGTTGTTCATATGGACAAAGACCTTGCGCGTGATCTGCATGCCATCAAAGGCCGCAATCGAGCCCGCAGCGCCCGACATAGACATATGCCCCATGCGTTGCCCGGTTTTCTGGCTTAGCCCAGAGGTGACCATTTCGTCATCGCGCCACAGGGTGCCATCAAACATCACCATATCGGCGCCCTCAAGCCGGGCCTTCAGGTCGGGTTTGAAGCCGGCACAGCCAGGAATGTAGAAAACCTCGCGACCGGCGCCCTGCAGATGCACACCGACGGTCTGCTCCCCCTCAAGGTCGGTCTGGACGACCTCTCCCTCAAGATAAAGCGGCACCTTGCCTGGCACGGAAAACAGCGTGGCTGTAAGGCCCGTGACCAGCTGAAACGGCACACCAAGCGCAATAGTGCGGCGTATAACCAAATCTGGCTTTAGCGCTGCGAAGATCGGATTGGCGGCCAGCACATCATGTATATCTTGGGTTGCAAAAAGATCAAACGGCTGTTGCTCGCGTAGGGTGAGCAGGCCTGCGACGTGATCAATATCGCCGTTGGTCAAAAGAACCGATTTCAGCGGACTTATTCGCAAATCGGTTGGGTGCAGCGATGTGGCCTTTGCCATCTGATCCCGTATATCGGGAGAGGCGTTTAGAATCGCCCAATCACTGCCATTAACGCTGCACGCGACAGAAGATTGGCTCTGCGGCGGAATTTCTCCAAGCCGGGCCAATTCGCAATTTCTGCACCCGCAATTCCATTGGGGCAGACCGCCACCGGCGGCCGCACCCAATATGCATGTGCGGAACACTTTACCAGCCTCCGCACGTGCCATTTTCAAAACAGATCGTCGTGTTCGCGCTCTTCACCCTCTGGGCCGTACATGTTGATTTCCATACCGCATTCAATTTCGCGAAGAACTGGTTTCGTCCAAGACATTTCAATTTCCTCCTCTGGTGTTATTAAACTGTGCACAGTCTGCCCTAAGCGAGTCAAAGATTTTGTTCTAAGAGAAAATTAAGAGAGGCCTTCCCTCAGGCTCTTTCGGTTTCCGTCAGAGCAAAGCCTTTGCTTCGTATCGTTTTGATTTCAATTCCAAAATCCGTGATGGGCGCCAGTTTTTTGCGCAAATATCCGATATAGACATCCACCACGTTCTCAGAAGACGTGCCCTCGCTTGCCCAGAGCTGGTCAAAGATTTCCCCGCGCGACAGCACCCTGCCGCGTTGCGCATAGAGCAGTTCGATCAGGGTAAATTCCCGCTCGGTCAGCTGCACACTGCGCCCGCCAAGGTGCACGCTGCGCGCATTTTTCTCCAGTTTAAGCGCCGCTGCCGAGGAGGTACCTGCACGATGCTGCTGCACCTGCAATCGCGCCACCAGCTCATCAAAGGCAAAGGGTTTGACGATGTAGTCATCCGCCCCAGCCGCAAGCCCCGCTGCGCGGTCTTCGACCTCGGCCATGGCCGAGAGCATCAGGATTGGCTTGGCATTGCCGCCCTGGCGCAGGCGCCGGACCAGATCGATGCCGCTCTGGGGGCCGATCATGACATCGACGATAGCCGCCGTCACATCCGCATCGCCAAACCGCATTTCTGCGGCCTCAACCGTGCTTGCGGTCAGGGTGCTGTAGCCGTGCATCTTTAGCCCGCGGGCCAGGGCATCGGTAATTTCAGGATCGTCATCGACGATCAGAATGGTCATCTCGCTCATGACTAAATCTTAGCCCTCGGCACGCGGCAAAAAAACCGTGACCAAAGTACCGGGTGACAGTCCGGCACGCAGTGGTTCGGGCACCGGGCTTTGCAAGGTAATATGGCCGCCTTGCTCTTCAATGATCCAGCGGGCAAGGGACAGGCCGATGCCAAACCCGGCGGATTTGCTACCGTCGCGGGCCTGGGCAAACCGGGCCATCACCCGGTCCAGATCTGCCGCATCAATGCCGGGGCCATTATCAATGACCTGCACCAGAGCCATCTCCCCCTCCTGCGCCAACTGCACCCTGATCACGCCGCCGTCGCGGGCATGGCGCAGAGCGTTCTCGATGAGACCCGTAACCACCTGGCGGGCCCAGTTCGGATCTCCCAGAACCGGCTGCGGCGCCGTCTCCTGCAGGCTCAGCTCCAGTCCGGCACTTTCGACGACACGCCGCATATCGGCCACCGCAGCCCTTGTCGCCACACCCAGATCAAAGACCTTGGCCTCCATCGACAGGGTTCCGGATTCAGAGCGGGCGATGCGCAGTAGGTCGTCAATACGCTGGTTCAGACGCCGCGCCCGATTGCGGATCACCCGGAACGCCTCTTTTGTCTCGGCCCCGGATTTCAACGCCAGATCGGCCTCCATCAGGATGACTGTCAGCGGCGTGCGCAGCTCATGGCTGACATCGGCAAAGAACCGGCGGCGATCCTCGTCCGTTTTGGCCAAAGCCTCATTGGCACCACGCAGCGCCTCGGTGCGCTCAAAGATGGTCTGGTTCAGCCTGCTCCATTCATCATCAACCTCGGATTTGCGCCTGGAAAGCGCCTCGGCCATCTGTTGCGTGGCCAAAAACAGCTGGCCGATCTCGTCAGTGCGCTGCCCCGGCAGATCCACCCGGAAATTGCCTTGCCCAATGGCACGGGATGCGGTTTTCAGCCGGTCCAGCCGCGAGAACTGCGGCCGCACCACGGCGAGATAAAAGCCGGAAACCATAAGGACTGCCAGCGCACCGACACCCAGCGCCGCCTGTGTCAGGCGGTTGCGCAGCACATCGACCTCTGCAATGGCCGCATCCCGAATGCGGCGCTCTTGCGTGATGGCACCATTCAGCAGCGGGTCGAACCCTAAAGAGAAGGCATTGATTTGCCCCTGCATACGGACCGCGCGCAGATCTGGATCTGCTGTCTTATCGATGGCCTGGAACCGGTCCAGCGTCACCTTCAACAGCGCCTCCATGCGGGCAATGCCAATACTGCGGGTTGCCCGGCGGGATTGCTCATCGAGATCATCCCGGCGGGCTGTGCCAATGTCACGATCCAGATCGCTGCGGATCTGCGCAAAGCTATGCCCAATGGCCACCCGCAAGCCCTCAAGGCGCGCGGTCTGTGTATCGGCATCAAGGTTATTTTGGGAGGCTTCATAGAGCACCACAATCAGAGATCCGACCTGGCTGGCCAAAACCGCGTATCGCTGGATGCGCTGCTCGGCCGTGACCGCTGATTTCACCTGCTGCGACATCTGGGACATGCCCTGAATGGTCAGCCCAGAGGCCAAAACTGCAACCAGACCGATCAACCCGGCGCCAAGAACCAGCCGAAACCGCAGGCTGTGCACAGCGCGCAGCATCACCCGCGCCCCTGTCCCGGCTGGCTCTGTCCCGGCCAATGCTGCCCGGTGGCCTGCGTTGCGACGGCTTCACCATGCCCCATCTGCGTCCCTCCCCTGACTATCCGGTAGACAGAGAAGACCCGATCCACCCAAACCGGGCAACACTTAAATTCCATTCTACGGAATGTCGTCCAACTGCCAACCTGGCAGGCATATCGCACCAAAGGGCCGCGTCCAGCTTTGGTTACAAAGTCTGGACGCTGGGCGCAGGACGGGGGCTTCGGGTCTTAGCTATTGCGACGCACGCGGGCCCCCGATTTGTCAGCAAAGGCGGCAAGGCGCGCCCGAGCGTCTGGCTGGGTGTTCACAACCCCCGCCACCACAGCCTCAGCATAGGCGGCATCCATTGCCGACATATTCTGCATATGGCTGACGGCGGAACAGATGGCAAAGTTGGACAGTGGCAGGTTTTCAGCTGTGCGATGCGCCAGCTCCATTGCTTTGTCCAAGCTGGAGCCTTCGACAATATATTGCGCCAGACCAAGATCGCAGGCTTCCTGCCCCTGATAGACACGACCGGTCAGCATCATGTCGATCATACGCGATTTGCCCACCAGATCGGTGACGCGGATGGTGGCGCCGCCGCCGGTGAACAGCCCGCGCTGGCCCTCGGGCAGGGCAAAATATGTGGTCTGATCCATCACCCGGATATGGGCCGCGCTGGCAAGTTCCAGTCCGCCACCAACAACCGCGCCCTGCAGGGCGGCAATCACCGGAACGCCACCATATTCCATCTTGTTGAAGGCCTCGTGCCAGCGCAGGCAGACATGCATGAAATCCGCCGGGCTGCGATCCGCGTCATGGTGCTCGATCAGGTCGAGACCGGCACAAAAGTGATCTCCCGATCCGGCCAAAACCACCGCTTTTACCCCGGCGCGCGGCGCCGTCGAGAAAAAGTCGACCAGCTCTTCGATGGTGGCAATGTCCAGCGCGTTGCGCTTTGTCGGGCGGTTCAGTGTCACCACCCAGACCCCGTCGTCATGGGCCTGAAGGTCAAGATTGGTAAAACGGGAAATGTCGATTTCGAGGGTCATGATTTTGTCCTTGGTCGTCTTTGAGATATGGCGGTGCGGTTCAGCGTGTTCACAAAAGGGCAGCACTCAGACTGTCGCCGCCGTCCACACACCGGGCACGCTGCACCGCGACCTCGCACAGAATGTGGTCGCTATAGAACCGCGCCGTGGCGATCTTGGCGGCCATGAATTCCGGGTCCTCACCGCGCGCCAGTGCCGCGTCAGCCGCCAGCAAGGAACGCGCCAGCTGCCAGCCTGAGACCAGATTGCCGGCCAGCATCAGATAGGGCACACCGGCGCCAAAGGCTGCTGGCATTTCGCTTTTGTCGAGGCTGAGCAGATGGCTGACCACGTCATCAAAGGCCTCGCGCGCAGCCCTCAGCCGGGCGGCAACCGCTTTTGCCTGATCTGATTCCTGCAACAGCTGCTGTTCGGTCTGCGCAATCAAACCCGACAGACGCCGGGCGGTGGCACCGCCATCGCGCAGGGTTTTGCGGCCAACCAGATCATTGGCCTGAATGGCGGTGGTGCCCTCATAGATCGGCAGGATGCGGGCATCGCGGTAATGCTGCGCAGCACCTGTTTCCTCGATAAAGCCCATGCCGCCATGCACCTGCACCCCAAGCGAAGCCACTTCAACGCCATTTTCAGTGCTGAAACCTTTGACCAGCGGAGTGAGGAATTCGGACATTGCCTTGGCGTCACGCCGCTCAGACTCGGAAGGGGCGTAGCGCGCCATATCCTGACAGCCTGCGGCATAGGTCACCATGGCGCGGGCGCCCTCGGTCAACCCGCGCATCCGCATCAGCATCCGGCGCACGTCGGGGTGGTGGATAATGGTCACCGCCTCGCGGGTCGAGCCATCAACCGGCGCACTTTGCACGCGCTCTTTGGCAAAGGCCAGCGCCTGCTGATAGGCGCGCTCTCCCACGGCAATACCCTGCAGGCCAACGGCGTAGCGGGCCGAATTCATCATCTCGAACATATAGCTCAGCCCGGCGTTCTCATCGCCGATCAAAAACCCAGTCGCTCCGTCAAATTGCAGCACCGCAGTTGGGCTGGCCTTAATGCCCAGCTTGTGCTCAACGCTTTGGCAGGTGACCGAATTGCGCACGCCAAGGCTGCCGTCAGAGTGGACCATGAATTTAGGCACCAAAAACAGGCTGATGCCTTTGACACCCGCCGGGGCATCTGGGGTGCGGGCCAGCACCAGATGCACGGTGTTCTCGGCCATGTCGTGTTCACCATAGGTGATAAAGATCTTGGTGCCACTGATGCGGTAGCTGCCATCTGCCTGCGCCTCGGCGCGGCTGCGCACCAGCGCCAGATCACTGCCGGCCTGTGGCTCGGTCAGGTTCATGGTGCCGGTCCATTTGCCACTGACAAGGTTTTCCAGATAGGTCGCTTTGGTGGCGTCATCGCCAGCCGTCAGCAGTGCCTCAATAGCGCCATCCGTCAGCAGCGGACACAGGGCAAAGCTCATATTGGCGGCGTTGAGCATCTCGGTGGCCGCAGCCCCTACAGAGCGCGGCAGATCCTGTCCGCCAAAGTCACCGGGATGCGGCAGGCTCTGCCAGCCCATCTCGACAAACTTTTGGTAGGCCGCGCTGAACCCCGCAGGCAGCACAACCCGGCCCTCTTTAAAATGTGAGCCCTCCTGGTCACCCGAGGCATTGAGCGGCGCGATTTCCTCAGCACAAAACCGGGCAAACTCTTCCAGCACAGCCGCCGCATCGTCCAGCTCAACAGCCGCGTATTTTTCCAGCCCGGCAATTTCGCCCCACCCCGAGAGATGTTCAATGTTGAAAAGCATATCTTTTACGGGGGCATCAAAGGTCATAAGGCGTGTCCTTCACGGGAGTTTCAGTCACAGGAGGGTGGGTTGTTGGGCTTGCTATTACTGCCAGATACGCAACCCGATTGGCGTAAACAATCTCCAATACCGACGACAACATTGCATAAAGTGACAAACCCGGGCTAGAAGCCGCTCTATGATTGCCGAACAGAGCTCATCAATCCTGCCAACCGTGTCGCGCGCCTTTCTTGAGGACTGGCTCTGCGCCCTGCGCAGCCAGTGCCCGCCGCAACAACTGGCCGGGTTTCTTGACGACATCGGCCTGGCCAGCAGGGTGCAACCGGGCGCCCGCGTCACCCACGACCAGATCGTGCGCCTGTACCAGTTGGTTACCCAGCAAACCGGCGACGAGATGATGGGGTTGTGGAGTCGGCCGATCCGCTCCGGCACGCTGAAACACCTGTGTAGTTCCATGCGGGGGGCCTCGTCGCTGTCTGCTGCGCTGTTTCGCTTTACCTCTTTCTGGAACCTGCTGCTCGACGATTTTCAGCTGGTGTTTGAGAGCCAAGGCGACAGCATGAGCATCTGTCTGGTGCCGCGTGGCGCGGCCACGCCGCAACGCTTTGGCCATATGCTGTTGCTGAAACTTGCGCATGGGGTGGCCTCCTGGCTGACAGGGCGTGAACTACCACTGTCCGAGGTTGGCTTTGCCTTTGACCGCCCCGGTTTTGCCGAAGATTATCCGGTGCTTTTTCCGGCGCCGATCCGCTTTGGTCAGGCCCATTCGAAGATCGTTTTTAGCGAGCAGCTTGGCGATGTCCCGGTGTCCCGCAGCGAAGCAGAAATGCAGGAGTTTTTGCTGCGCGCGCCGCGTGACTGGATTTTCACCAGCTACCGCGCGCATGCTTTGCCGTTGCGGCTCCGCGAAATGCTCCTGCGGGCGGACCGGCTGGATTTTCACCTCAAAGATGCAGCCCAAGCGCTGAACCTGACGCCCCGCACATTGATCAGGCGGCTGGACGGCGAAGACACCTCGTTTCAGGCCATCAAGGATGGATTGCGTCGTGATATTGCCATGCGCGACCTGTCGCGCGGCCTCAAAAACATCGAGGCAATTTCCCACGATATAGGCTTTGCCTCGGCGGCAAATTTTCACCGCGCGTTTCGGCGGTGGACCGGAATCACCCCTGGCGCCTATCGCCGCCTCGGCCCGCCTGTGTAGCCCCAAAACAGCCCGTTATAACGCGGCAATAGAGCGGCCGGCACAACAAAAGCGCGCCAGCCCCTAGCCGAATTGCGTAACCGCACTACCTGAATGCGCGCAGGACTCTCCAAACGCCAAACTGGTTAAAGAGCGCAAAGCCTGTAGCCTGAGGCTGAAGCTGGGGCCTGCATCTGGGGCTTGTCGATACGGTGCAGGCCACTTTGTTGTCGTCTGGCATGCCAGAACAAAAGTTTGCCAAATCCGAACGGAGGTTGAATGTTCGCTGCGATTCTTCAGAGCCTGTCTTCTCTGCTTTTGCTGGGCGTGTTCTCCTATGCAATCTTCGTCTCCGAGGCTTTGAGAAACCGCAAGCGCACACGCCAAGCCCTGATAGGATTGGTCTGTGGCTGTCTGGTGATTTCGCTGGGTCTGAGTTCATATGTTTTAGAACCGCACGGGGTGTTGCTCAACGCTCAGGCCGGCCCGCTTATCTTTGCCGGATACCTCGGCGGACCGATTGGTGGTCTCATTACCGGAACCCTCGGCGCGGCCTATAAGCTTTCTGAGGAAGGGCCTCTGTCCGGGTTGGCCCTCTTCCTAAATCTGGTGCTGCCACTGATTGGCGTTCTTGTGCGCGCCCTGCGTCCGTCAGAGGGTTGGCCCGCCATTTCCCGAACC
Source organism: Phaeobacter sp. SH40 (assembly GCA_965641885.1). Lineage (GTDB taxonomy): Bacteria > Pseudomonadota > Alphaproteobacteria > Rhodobacterales > Rhodobacteraceae > Pseudophaeobacter. The sequence continues at coordinate 111,502 of CBFFKJ010000001.1, forward strand.
GCCCTTGGCATGATTGTGGTGGGATACATGGCACATTTCATTGTGCCCCTTGCGGTCGTCACAACCCTTCCTCCAGCGGCTGGTAGCCACTTTATCACCCTGCAAACCGCGTTGAAATTCGCCGCTGTTGGAACGACCTCCATCGTTTTGACCTGGCTGATCCTCAACTACGCCGCGACATTTGCGACCGAGGCTGCGCGGTCTCGTAAACTCGCAAGACAACTGGACCTTACATTACAGCATACAAAAATCGGCCTGTTCGAGTTCAACGTCGGCGACCCCAATATCAACCTGGATGCGGGGTCAATTGCCATTCTCGGATTAAATCAAAAACCCGGTCAGGTGCCAATGCAGGTTTGGGCGGATCAGGTCCATCCAGACGATCTGGCCGGCCTGCAAGCCGACGTAAGAGCCGCCTTTTCCGGCGAGGCAGAAACGGACTGGGTCGACTATCGCATGATCCACCCCGATGGAACGCTGCGCTATATCCGGGCATTTTGGACGGCTGAGCGTGATCAAACGGGCAGGGCGGTTCGCATAACAGGCCTGAATTCCGATCAGACAAGCATCCGCACAGAGAAACAACACCACCAGGAATCCATCGAGCGCTTGGCCCTGATCGCCGAAAACCTGCCGGGTGTTGTATTCGAGATCGATGTGACCGACCGGCACGCCCCTGAATTGACTTATATTAGTCCAAAGTGCCATTTCCTTTGGGGCCACACAGATGAAGAGTTCTATGCCAATCCCGGCCTGTTCTTTGAGGCTCATGATCCTGCCGACATTCCCGATTTCACTGCCGCTCTGGAAGCGGGCATCGCGAGTGGAGACCCGGTTTCACATCGCTACCAGATTACCAGACAGGATGGAGAAAAGCGGTGGCTGGACTACCATGGCGGCTCCACATCCGTGGCTGGCCGGATCAAGCTGGAGGCTTTGGTTCTGGACGTTACCCGCGAGGTCGAGGGGCTAAAACAGGTCGAACATGAGCGCGAAATCGCGTTTCGCGCCCAAAAAAGCGAAAGCATGGGGCAGCTCACCGGGGGAATTTCCCATGATTTCAACAATCTTCTGGCCGTCATTTTGGGAAATCTGGAACTCCTTGAGGATGAAACTGACCCATCAACACAAAAGGCGCGGATCAGGGCTGCGACCACTGCCACGCTGCGCGGTGCCGACCTGACGCGGAACCTATTGGCCTTTGCCCGCAAAGCGCGACTGACACCAGAGGTTCTGGATCTCAACACTGTGGTGCGCGAAGCCAAGAGCTGGATGGGGCGCACCCTGCCAAAAACCGTATCAGTAGAGACATCACTGCTTGCTGGGTTATGGCCTGTTGCTGCCGACCGCAGCTCGTTGGAAAGCGCCCTGTTAAACCTCATCCTGAATGCACAGCATGCTATGGCAAGCCATGGGAAAGTGACCATCGAGACAACCAATCTGCACATAGACGAGCCCATCTTTGGCGCGAGAACAGACGAATTGGCACCTGGTCGCTATGTGGTGCTCGCAGTCAGTGACACCGGAGAAGGCATTAAAGAAGAGGACCTCGCCTCGGTCTTCGAGCCCTTTTTCACCACAAAACCTCCTGGCTCAGGGTCCGGCCTGGGTCTGTCGATGACAATCGGCTTTATGCGGCAATCCGGTGGAACCATCCAGGTCGCCACCGAGCGCGGTGTCGGCACCACGTTCAAATTGTTTTTCCCGGTAACGGCACAAAAGGAACAGCCCTCCAGGCCGGAAAAATCACGGGCAGGCCTGTCTGGTGCCAACCGGTCGGTGCTGATTGCCGAAGATGAGACCGCAGTGCGCGATACTTTGGTCGCCATGCTGTCCCGCGCCGGCTATCGCGTGACAGCCGCCAAATCCGGTGACGAGGCCCTCAAAATATTTGAGGCAGATCCAACATTTGATCTTTTGCTAACGGATATCGTGATGCCGGGCAGGCTGCAGGGAACCCATCTGGCAAGCGCGGTCAAACAGCTCAGAGCTGATTTGCCGGTCATTTTCATGTCAGGATACGCCAGTGAATCGACACTGCAGGGCACCGAGCTAAATCCAGACGACACCCGGCTGATGAAACCGGTGCGGCGCGCAGACCTGCTTGCAGCGCTCGCCAATGCACTGCGGCCCTAAATTATTGCACCTAGGCGCATTGCGGAAATGGTAGTCCTATTGCCTTTGAGCGGGAGGGTAAGCCGTGCATGTCATGCATCTCCTTCCGGTCCTGCGCGCACCCGCCTGAATCTCGCGATCCAATAATATGAATTATGTTATATTTAGTGCTATCTGACGGATCAACCTACCCTCCGCGTGGTTTGACGATCAATCAGCGCCAGACAGGTCGCGGGTAAAGACCTTGCTTTGCACATCGCGGATATCATCCGTCACCCGATTGGCCACAATGACATCAGAGCATTGTTTGAAGGCCGCAAGATCCTGCATGACCTCTGATCCAAAAAACTCTGGCGCATCCAGCACCGGCTCATAGACGACAACCTTGATGCCCTTGGCCTTGATCCGCTTCATGATACCCTGAATGGAGGAGCGGCGGAAATTATCCGAACCGGCCTTCATCACCAGGCGATAGACCCCGACCACCTTTGGCGCCCTGGCAATGATCTGGTCGGCCAGAAAATCCTTGCGGGTGTGGTTGGCATCCACGATGGCACGAATAAGGTTCTGCGGCACTTCTGAATAATTTGCCAACAGCTGTTTGGTGTCTTTGGGCAGGCAGTAGCCGCCATAGCCAAACGAGGGGTTGTTATAATGCGCGCCAATGCGGGGATCAAAACCGATGCCCTGAATGATCTGGCGCGCATCCATGCCACCGGCCATGGCATAGCTGTCCAGCTCGTTGAAAAAGGCCACCCGCATGGCAAGATATGTATTGGCAAAAAGCTTGATGGCCTCGGCCTCATCGGCATCGGTAAACAGAACCGGCACGTCCTTTTTTACCGCACCCTCAACCAGCAGATTGGCAAAGGTCCGCGCCGCCTCGGTCTGGGCGCCGACTATGATCCGCGACGGGTGCAGGTTGTCGTAAAGCGCCTGACCTTCGCGCAGGAATTCGGGGGAAAAGAACAGGTTTTTGGTGTTCAGCTCGCGCTGCATGCGTTTGACAAACCCAACCGGAATGGTCGATTTGATCACCACAGTCGCCTGCCTGTTGACTGCAAGAACCTGACGGATCACCGTCTCAACGCTTGAGGTGTCAAAGTAGTTTGACTCGGTATCATAATCCGTCGGGGTTGCGACAATCACAAAATCCGCATCCCGGTAGGCCGAAGCCGCATCAAGCGTCGCGGTGAGGCTAAGGCAGGCTTCGGCCAGGAATTTTTCCAACTCGGCATCGACAATGGGACTTTGGCGGGCATTGAGCATATCAACCCGCGCTTTAGCCACATCAACTGCGGTTACCTCGTTGTTTTGGGCCAACAAGACGGCGTTGGACAAACCGACATACCCAATCCCAGCAACTGCAATCTTCATTCCAAACCCTTTGAGAAACATATGGCAAAGCGAGGCCACTTTTACGGGAACCCGCGACGAAAGCCAAACCGCAAAGCCAGCGGCGCACAGCACTCGGAACACAGAGCACGAGACACAGGCCACGCCAGAATCCGGCATCGCAGCCGCCCAGACTGCTGTGAGCCAACAATCAAGACAGGTGTTAGCCAACAATATGGGACAAATTATGGCGATCTCACCCGAGGCCATCAATTCCCGGAACCTCTTGGCGACTGTCCGTGCAGGGCCTATGAGGGAGCAGCGCGCTCGTTTTGAGGCATCACAGTTGAGGAGACCCCGGTGATTGGGAATGTGCTGAATATCAAGCAGTTAGAAGCACTGATCTGGGTTGCGGAACTGGGAAGTTTCCGCAAGGCAGCGCATCATCTCAGCACAACGCAGCCCAATATTTCATCCCGCATTGCCGGCCTTGAAAAAACCCTGAATGTCGTCCTTATGCAGCGTAACGCGGGCTCTGTGCAGCTCACGGAGAAGGGCGTCGAGATTCTGGACGCGGCCCATCGGGTGGTGCATGAGGCAGAGCGCATTGTTGAGATCGCTCAGCGCCCTGACCTTGTGGCGGACCGGCTGCGCCTGGGTGTCACCGAGCTGGTCGCCTGCACCTGGCTGCATAGCTATCTGCGCAGCATCAAGGCTGCTTATCCGGCGCTGAATGTTGAGTTGACCGTCGATCTGTCGCGCAACCTTGATATCGAGATGCAGTCGAACCGTCTGGACCTCACCATTCAAACCGCCCCCTTTGCCAGTGCTGCCAGCGGCGTGATCGAGCTGGGCAAAGCGCCCTATATCTGGGTGGCAAACCCCCAGATTGCGCAGCAGCTCGGTGGGCGCAAATCGGTTGCGGATTTACTGCCGCATTCCGTGCTGACCCATGCGCGCCATACCCAGGCCTATAGTGAGCTTGTTGACCATGCGCAGGCACAATCACTGCCGATTTCGCGCTTTGTGGCCTCAAACAGCCTTGCCTCCTGCGTGCAGATGGCCGCCGATGGCATGGGCATTACCCTGCTGCCCAAAGCGCTGGTTGCACGAGAGCTCGCCGACAAACGTCTGATTGAGGTTGATGTCAGCTGGAAACCCGCGCCGTTACGCTTTGCCGCAAGATACCAATCTGAAAAAGCTGCGCTCTATCTGACGCATTGCGCAAAGCTGGCTGAAACAGCTGCCAGAACTCTGGATGAAATTGCGCGGCCAGACCCTGTGCGGCCAGACCCTGCAGGATAAATTTTCTCTATCCCCCCTATATTGAATAATAATTAGACTTGATGCGCCAAGGCTGACAATTTTCAGCCAAACTGACTATTTAGGGGTGTCCCATGACCAAGCAATCCGTGCGCCTGGGTGTTGATATTGGCGGGACGTTCACCGACGTCGTTCTTGAGGTAGGCACAGCCTCCTATTCCACCAAGGTGCTGACGACCTATGTTGCGCCGGAGAATGCCATCATTGACGGCATGCAGCAGGTCTGCGCCAAGGCCGGGATTGCGCCCTCAGAAATCAACCAGATCATTCATGGCACCACACTGGCGACCAATGCCCTGATCGAGCGGCGTGGCGCAAAGACGGCTCTGATCACCTCGGAAGGGTTTCGCGATGTCATCGAGATGCGCACGGAATCGCGGTTTGAACAGTATGATCTGAACCTCTGCCTGCCAGAGCCGCTGCTGCCGCGGCAGATGCGCTATACCGTGCCGGGACGAATGGACGCGAGCGGTGCTGAGCTGCTGCCCCTGACCCGCGCCGATATCGAACCGGTCGTGGCCAAAATCGCAGCTGCCGGATATGACAGCATCGCCGTGGGGCTGATCCACTCTTACCTCAATGACGCGCATGAAAAGCTGGTGGGCGAGGTTCTCGCCGAGATGATGCCAAATGCCATGGTCTCGCTCTCCTGCGAAGTCTCGCCCCAGATGCGCGAATACGAGCGCTTCAACACAGTTGTAGCCAATGCCTATATCAAGCCGCTGATGAAATCCTATCTGGGCCGCCTCAAAGGCCGCCTGCGCACTGAGGGTGTCGGCTGCACGATCTTCCTGATGCACTCGGGGGGTGGCATTATCTCGCTCGAGAACGCAGCAGAGTTCCCGGTACGTCTGGTTGAATCCGGCCCCGCCGGGGGAGCTGTTTTTGCCGCCAATATCGCGGCGCGCTACGGTTTGGACAAGGTGCTCTCTTTTGACATGGGGGGCACCACCGCCAAGATTTGCCTGATCAAAAATCAAACGCCCAAAACCAGTCGCGTGTTCGAGGTCGCCCGCACCTATCGGTTCAAAAAGGGCTCTGGCATGCCGATCTCTATCCCGGTGATCGACATGGTGGAAATCGGAGCTGGTGGCGGCTCTCTGGCGCATGTGGACGCGATGCGCCAGATCCGTGTCGGCCCCGAAAGCGCCGGGTCCGAGCCCGGTCCCGCCTGTTACGGCCGCGGAGGGGCCAAACCCGCCGTGACCGATGCCGACCTGGTTCTGGGCAAGCTGGATCCTGACAATTTTGCCGGCGGCTCCATGACGCTTGATGCGGCAGCCTCGGCCAAGGCCCTGACGGATGTTCTTGGCGATGTGCTGGATATGGATGCCGCCACCGCGGCCTTTGGCCTCGCTGAGGTGGTTGACGAAAACATGGCCAATGCCGCCCGCGTGCATGCGGTTGAAAACGGCGAAGACCTGTCTGAATACACCATGATCGCCTTTGGTGGTGCCGCGCCGCTGCATGCTGGTCGGTTGTGCGAAAAGCTCAGCGTGGACCGCCTGCTGGTGCCGCAGGGTGCCGGCGTCGGCTCTGCCATCGGGTTTTTGCGCGCGCCTTTCAGTTTTGAGGCAAACCGATCCGTTTATATGACACTCAACGGGTTTGATGCCGATAAGATCAGGGCATTGCTGATGGATTTGCAGGCCGAAGCCACCGGATTTGTGCGCAACTGCGACGCCTCCAGCCCAATCCTGTCCGAGTTCAAAGTCTATATGCGCTATAGCGGCCAGGGCTGGGAAATCCCGATCACCCTGAGCGAGGCGCAGGCGATGACCCCCGATGTGGCAACCTTTGAGGCGCGCTTTATCGAAGACTACGTCAAACTGTTTGGCCGCGCCGTGGCGGGCATGGATATCGAGATCACCGTCTGGTCGGTAAACGCCACCACGCCACCGGAACCGGTTCCGCTGGTGGATGAGGCCGCTGCAGCTGACCCAGCCCCAGTACAGAGCAGCCGCAGGGTATTTGATCCCGCCTTGGCTGATTTTGTCGCCGCTGATGTTGTGTTGCGCGCGGCCATGGCAGATGGCGCCCGCGTGGACGGGCCCGCAGTCATCACAGAAGACGAGACCAGCATCATCGTGCCCTCCAGTCGCACCGCGATGCGCCAGCTTGACGGCTGCATTGATCTGCGCGTGAAAGGATAAAGCCATGACACAACACCATTCAAACGTTGCTTATCAGGTCATGTGGAACCGGCTGATTTCGGTTGTTGAGGAACAGGCGCAGGCGCTGGTGCGCACCGCGTTCTCAACCTCGGTGCGCGAGGCTGGTGATTTGTCAGCTGGCGTCTATGACCTGCAGGGGCAGATGCTGGCACAGGCCGTCACCGGCACCCCCGGTCACGTGAACGCAATGGCCGATGCGGTTGCGCATTTCATCCGCCGCATTGGCCGCGACAACATCTTTGACGGTGACATCTATATCACCAACGACCCCTGGGAAGGCACCGGCCACCTGCATGATATCACCATGGTCACGCCCTCATTCCATGGCGGCCAACTGGTCGGGTTTTTTGCCTGCACCGCGCATATTGTCGACATTGGCGGCCGCGGCTTTGGCGCCGATGCGGCCAGTATCTATGAAGAAGGTCTGTATCTGCCGATCATGAAATTCGCCGAACGTGGCACGGTCGACCAAACCCTGGTGCGGATCGTGCGCGGCAATGTGCGTGAGCCGGATCAGCTGATTGGCGACATCTATGCGCTGGCGACCTGCAACGAGATTGGCCACCGCCGTCTGATCGACATGATGCAGGAGTTTGGCCTTGCCGACCTAAACGGTATCGCCAGCTTTATTCTCGACAACTCGCGCCGGGCGACGTTAGAGCGGATTGCCGCCCTGCCCCGCCAATCGGCCCAGGGTGAGCTGACAGTTGATGGCTTTGACACCCCGATCACCCTGAAAGTCAGGGTCACTGTCCATGAGGACCGGATCGTGTCTGATTTCACCGGCACCTCGGGGCTCGACAAAAAGGGCATCAACTGCCCGCTGGTCTACGCCAAGGCCTATGCCTGCTATGCGCTAAAGGTGGCGATTGCGCCGGAAATCCCCAACAACGCCGCCTCACTGGCCCCGTTTGAGATTGAGGCGCCGGTGAATTCGATCGTCAACGCGGTGCATCCCGCGCCGGTGGCGCTGCGCCACATCGTGGGCCATTTTGTTCCCGATGCCGTGTTCAACGCCTTTGACAAGATCCTGCCCGGCGTGGTGCCCGCCGAAGGCGCCGGCTGTCTGTGTAATTTCCAGGTCTCGCTGCGGCCGCGCAGCGATGCCCCTGCCCCGGAATATGCCCGCCGCTCCGAGGTGCTGACCTTCAACTCTGGCGGCTCTGGTGCGCGGCCCGCGCATGACGGGCTGAACGCGACAGCCTTTCCGTCAGGCGTTATGACCATGCCGGTTGAGGCAACCGAACACGCAGGCCCGGTGATCATCTGGCGCAAAGAGTTACGCCCGGATTCAGGCGGCGCAGGCAAGCAGCGCGGCGGGTTGGGGCAATACATGGAAGTGGGCGCGCGTGAGGGCCATGAATTCGACATTCAGGCGATGTTTGACCGGGTTGACCACCCGGCCATCGGGCGGCGTGGCGGCGGCGCCGGTGCCGCCACCACAATCGTGCAGGACGATGGCACAAAGATGAATGGCAAGGGCAAACAATTTGTCGCTCATGGGCGCAAAGTGAGGATGGCCTTCCCCGGAGGCGCTGGCTACGGTGACCCGAAAGACCGGAGCAAATCTGCCGTGAAACGCGACCTCGCGCGCGGCTATATTTCAGCAAAAACTGCCGCCACCGCCTATGGTCTGAGTGCAACAGACATTGCTGCGGTGCAATCGGCCATCACAAAAGGGGAAGACCTATGACCAAAACAAAAGCACCACAAAACACCAGCTATGACATCGTCATTGTCGGTGGCGCAATCATGGGCTCCTCCGCTGCCTGGTTCCTGTCTGATGACAAGGATTTCGACGGCACGGTGCTGGTTGTTGAAAAAGACCCCAGCTATGAGTTCAGCTCAACCATGCACACCAATTCCTGCATGCGGCAGCAGTTTTCCAGCCCGCTGAACGTGCGGATTTCCCAGTTTGCAGCGGATTTTGTCAAAAACCTGCCGCGCTATATGGGCAATGACAGCCGTGTGCCCAACCTCTCGATCCAGAGTTTTGGCTATATGTATCTGGCGGACAATGCTGATTTCGCCGATGTCCTGCGGCAAAACCAGATCATCCAGAACGCGGCCGGAGCGGCAACGCAACTGATGACACCCGAACAGATCAAGGCGGCCTATCCGTTTTATAATGTCGACGATATCGTACTGGGCTCGATCAACACGGTCGACGAAGGGTTTTGGGACGCAACAGCGGTGTTTGACTGGTGGCGCAGATCTGCCCGCGAACGCGGCGTGGAATATGTGCAAAACGAAGTTGTCGCGATGACCAAAAATGCGGTAGGCACCCAGGTTGAAAGCGTGACACTGAAATCAGGCGAGGTGATTGCCTGTGGCAAGGTGCTGAACGCCTCGGGGCCGCGCGCTGTTGAGACCGCCAAAATGATCGGTGTCACCCTCCCTGTTGAGCCCCGCAAACGCTACTCGTGGGTGTTTTCTGCTGAAAAACCGCTCGACCGTGATCTGCCGCTGACGATTGATCCCTCTGGTGTACACGTGCGTGAAAACGGCGGCGGCACCTATCAGGCTGGCGGCCATGCCGACATTGACCCCGCCGTGGCTTACGATGATTTCCAAATGGATCACAACCTCTGGGAAAACCACATCTGGCCCACCCTTGCGACCCGCATTCCGCAGTTTGAGGCGATCAAGGTGCAGTCAGAATGGACAGGCCATTATGCCTATAACACCCTGGATCAAAACGCTATTACGGGGCCGCATCCAGAGGTGGAGAACTTCTTTTTCCTCAACGGGTTTTCCGGCCACGGGCTGCAGCAATCCCCTGCCATGGGGCGCGGCACCGCCGAGCTGATGGTGCATGGCGCCTATAAAACGCTGGACCTGACACCGTTCCACTTTGACCGCCTCGCCCAGAACCGTCCCATCATTGAGAAGGCGATTATCTAGTGGAGCTGGCACGGGCATCAGATGCAGCCCTGACCGCCAAAAAAGGAGCGCTGTTATGAAGTTCGCCGCCTCTCGTCTCACCCCTGTCAAAGCCTCGGCCTCGGCCAGGGCATCACAGGCCGCCAAGGCTGCCAAAGCCGCTGGCGAAGATATTATCGACCTTGGGATGGGCGAGCCTGACTTTGACACGCCGCTTCATATCATAGAGGCCGCGCATCAGGCTGCCCTGAATGGCGAGACCCGCTATCCTCCCACCGAGGGCACCGCCGTAATGAGACAGGCGGTGGTCGCCAAACTCAGCCGCGAGAACAACCTGAGCTATGCGCCAAACGAAGTCATCGTCTCAAACGGCGCCAAACAGGTTCTGTTCAATGCCATGATGGCGACGCTGGAACAGGGCGATGAGGTGCTGCTCTGTGCGCCGTATTTTGGTCAGTACAAGGATATCGTGCTGATCCTGGGCGGCACCCCGGTGACAGTACAATGCCCCGTAAGCGAGGGTTTTCGCCTGACACCAGAGGCGCTGGAGGCGGCGATCACGCCAAAGACGCGCTGGCTCATGCTGAACCTGCCTTCCAATCCTGCAGGCGCAGTCTATAGCGATGCCGACCTACGCGCCCTTGGCGCCGTTCTGGCAAAGCATCCCGACCTGCTGATCCTGTCGGATGAAATCTACGAACACATTCTGTTTGACGGGCGCAAATTCCTGTCCTTTGCCGCCGCCTGCCCCGGCCTGAAAGATCGCACGCTGACGGTGAATGGTGTCTCAAAGGCCTATGCCATGACCGGCTGGCGCGTCGGCTACGGCGCCGGGCCGCTCCCCCTGATTGCCGCAATGGCCAAGGTACAAAGCCAGATCAGCTCTGGCGTCTGTGCTGTGGCCCAGGCCGCCGCAGCCGCCGCCCTGAATGGGCCGCAAGACGAGGTACGCCGGTTCTGCGCCGCCTTTGAGGACCGCCGGGATCTGGTGGTGGCGCGCATCGCTGACATCAAGGGGCTGACGCTTGATGCGCCCGGTGGGGCTTTTTATGGCTTTATCGGCTGTGCCGCCCTGATCGGGGCCACAACACAAACCGGCGAGACCCTGCGCGACGACGCTGAGATCACCGCCTATATCCTGAAAGAGGCCGGCATAGCCGCTGTCCCCGGCAGCGCCTATGAGCTGTCGCCCTTCTTTCGCATCTCAACCGCGGCGTCAAAAGACGTGCTGTCCACAGCCATGGACAGGCTTGCCCTCGCGGTTGGCAAATTAACTTTGGCATAGAGGCCCAGTATTATGAAAAAACCAGTATTATGAAAAAACTAGTCCTGACAGGCGCCGCTGGCCGCCTTGGATCCTACCTGCGCGAACCCCTGAGCAAGATGTGCGATGAGCTGGTCTCCACCGATATCACCGACGGCATTGGCAAGCTCTATGAGGGTGAAACCTACGCACAGGGCGACTTGGCCAGTCTTGACGACATGATGCGGGTTCTTGAGGGCGCCGACATGGTTGTTCACATGGGCGCCTATGCCGACGAAGGCCCCTTTGAAAAACTGCTGGGGCCGAACTTTGTCGGGGCCTACAATATTTGGGAAGCCGCCTACCAGAACGGCTTGAAACGCGTCGTCTACGGCAGCTCCATTCACGCGGTTGGCATGCACCCCAAGACCGATTTCATTGATACCGAGGCCCGTCACCGCCCCGATACCTTTTACGGTTTGGCAAAGTGTTTTGCAGAGGATCTGGGGTCAATGTATTGGGACAAGCGTGGGCTGGAGAGCGTCCATATGCGTATTCTGTCCTGTGCGCAGGTGACCAATGCGCGCGCACTAGGGTCGTGGTTGTCCTATGACGATTTGATCCAGCTGGTGCAGCGCAGCATCGACGCCCCTGTGACCGGATTCTCTGTTGTCTATGGCGTGTCAAACAATGATCGCGCCCCGGTGGATAACAGCAAAGCCAGCTTTCTGGGCTATCGTCCAAAAGACAATGCCGAGCAGTTTGCGGAGAAAATACTGTCCGAGACCGCGCCCCTCGACAGCCAGGACCCAGAGCACATGTGCCATGGCGGCCCCTTTTCAAAGGTCGAGCTGGGCAACAGTGGCAAAGCGACAATGGACATTATCGACGACACAAAAAAAGCATAACCCACCAACGTTGCTGCCGTGCAGGTCTCTCTTGCTCCGCAGCAGCGCCCAGGTTTTGCGGCTAAACGCGCGCAGCCAGTCGCCACGATGTCCTCTTTAGTCTACTTTGTAATAGGCTATTTCAACCGCCGAGGCTTTGCGGATCCCGGCGCAGATAAACAGGGTATGGTTGACCCAGGCATAGTCCGGATCCCCACTTTCCAGCCGGGCTGCGGTGCGCATGTAGTAACTGGCGGGGTCGACCTCCTCCCCCGCAGCCAGACGCGCCATGACATCCGCAGGCCCGTGCCGGGTGCCGATATTGACCACTTCGATCAGCGCGCCTGCAAGGGTTCTGAGCGCATAGCGGGTGTCGAGATGCGCGGCGCCATCGGCAAAAATCGTCTGCCAGTCCGCCCCGAGGTTCAGCACCTCTCCAGTGATATCCGGCCCCAGCGCCGCGCCGCCCACAATCGGGATGATGCGGCGATGCCCTGCCCGCCCCGCGCCAAGATCCAGCGGTGCGGCAAGCTCAACCCGCAGGTCAAAAGAGTGGCTCAGGGCTGGAACCGGGATCTGCATCTACATCAGTCCCAACAGACGCGCGGCGTTGTTCTTGGTGATGTCTTCGCGCAGCTCATCCTTGATGTCGATCTTGTCAAAGGCCGCCAGCCAGCGTTCAGGGCTGATCATCGGCCAGTCCGAGCCAAACAGCACCTTTTTCTTCAGGATCGAGTTACAATAGCGCACCAGAATTGGCGGGAAGTATTTTGGCGACCAACCGGACAGGTCAATGTAGACGTTTGGTTTGTGCTGCGCCACCGACAGCGCCTCTTCCTGCCAGGGGAAGGACGGATGCGCCAGGATGATTTTCATATCCGGGAAATCAACCGCCACATCGTCCATATACATCGGATTTGAATATTTCAGCCGCATGCCATTGCCGCCGGGCATGCCCGAGCCAACACCGGTTTGGCCGGTATGGAACAGCGCGATGCAGCCGTGCTCGGCCAGCACCTCATAAAACGGATAAGCCATGCGGTCGTTGGGATAAAACCCCTGCATGGTGGGATGGAATTTAAAGCCCTTGATGCCGTGATCTTCGATCAGGCGCCGCGCCTCACGCACCGCCATCTTGCCCTTCCAGGGGTCGATCGAGGCAAAGGGGATCAGCACATCATCGTTTTGTTTGACCAGCTCGATGACCTCGTCGTTGGAATAGCGGCGATAGCCGGTTTCGCGTTCGGCATCGACCGGGAAAATCACCGCCGCGATGTTTTGCGCCCGGTAATGGGCTGCGGTTTCCGGGATCGTTGGCGGGTGCTGCCAGGGGGCGCCAAAATATTTGGCCATGGTGCTTTGCAGCTCATCATAGCCGTCATCGGTGTGGCAGCCACAGGACTCTTCCGCATGGGTGTGAAAGTCGATTGCCCGGATCTTGGAAAGATCTACCATTTTGTTTCCTTTACAGTTTTGCGATGCCGCTGTCGGCGTCATCATAGAGCCGCGCCAGAAGCGCAGCCCGGCCTGTCAGCACCTTGCGGAAATTGAGGTTGCCCTTGGCGGTCACCTCGCCTTCGGTCAATGAGGCGGGCTCTGCCAGCACAATGGCGCGCGTCACCCGGGTTGAAGAGCCAGACACCCGCCCCGCCCGCGCGTTCAGGCGGTGGTGAATCTCTGCCAGCAATTTGGGACAGCTGAGCGCGCCGCCGTCTTCAGCGAGCGTAAAGCCAGCCGCGCTCAGCGCATCGCGATCCGGAAAGATCATCACGCCGATCTCGTTGCGGTCCTGGCCTGTGATGACCAGATCCGCCGCCAATGGCGCCAGCGCCGCCAGCAGCTCAATCCGCAGCCCCGCCGCGCGCACCCAGGTGCCGGTCAAAAGCTTGAAGTCCTCCGAGATGCGGCCATCAAAGCGCAGGCCCTGGTTCACATCCTCGGGGTCAACAAACACCATGGCGTCGCCGGTGATAAAATAGCCCTCGTTGTCAAAGGCCTCTTTGGTCTTTTGCGCGTCTTCAAAATAGCCCGGCATGATATTCGGACCTTTGACCCGCACCTCGCAGCGCATGTCCTTGTCCGGGATCAGCTTGGCGGTGACACCGTTCATCGGCACGCCGACAACGCCAGAGCGGCCAATTGGCTCTTGCTGCATCATGGTCGCGGGCGCGGTTTCCGTCAGCCCCCAGGAAGAGGTCATCAGCGGCACCTCGCCCTTGATCTCAACCGCCATCCTCTCAAAGCTCTGCCAGACATCCTGCGGCAACGAGGCCCCAGCGTAGAACACTAGATCCAGGTTCTCGAAAAAGCGCTGGCGCAGGGCAGCGTCCTTTTCCAGCGCGTCGCGCAGCATGGCAAAGCCAACCGGCACGTTGAACACCAGACTGCCGGTCACCATGGACAGGTTTTCCAGCGTGCGATCAAACAGGCCTTTGACCGGCTTGCCATCGTCGATGTAAAAACTGCCGCCGTTTGCCAGCATCATGTTAAAGTTATGCGAGCCACCAAAGACGTGGTTCCAGGGCAGCCAGTCGACGACCCGTGGCGCATGGTCGCGCAAAAAGGGCAAGCCATCCGCGAGCTGGGTCTGGTTGACACACATCATCCGATGCGTCGTCAAAACGCCCTTTGGCGCCGAGGTAGAGCCGCTGGTCATCAGGATCTTGGCCACCGTGTCCGGCCCGACCTTTGCATTGGCCGCGTCCAGATCGACGCTCCCGTCACCTGTCAACAGCGCCTCAAAGGCGGTCACATGGTCCGAGCGCCCCGGGCGGCTGGCAACGATCTCGATGCCGTCCAGCGCATCCAGCGCCAGCGCTTCGCTGTATTGGTCGGCGTCCACAACATAGGCCATTTTGGGCCGCACCAGCTCAATAGCATGGCACAGCCGCCCGTGCGCTCCGTGGATCAGCGAATACTGTTCGGCCACGGGTGCGGTGGGCACGCCGATATACTGCGCCGCCAGCGACAACAGCCCGTGATCAACACCGTTGCCGGACATGATCAGGATCGGTGTCTGCGGCCCCATACCGCGCGCCAGCAGGGACTGCGCAATGGCGCGCACCTTTTGCAGGGTTTGCGCGTAGCTTTCCTCGCGCCAGCCCGCGCCGCTGCGTTCGGCAATAAACACCCGGTCCGGGGCCTCTTTGGCCCAACGGTGCAGCCAGTCCGAGGTCTTATCTACAACCGGCCCCAGCGCATGGTTCGAGCGCAGCAGGATGGCGCCGTCTGCACGGTCCTCGCGAGAAACAGAATGCTTGAGAAACTGTGATGTGCGTTGCATGGCCTATGCTTTTCCTCTGCTGTTCTCGATAATTTTCAAGGCCGCCACAAGACTGTCGCGACTCTTGGCATCCAGCCCCTGCAACAGCTGCTCTTCATGCGCGGTGACGGCCGCCACGGCCCTGTCATAGAGGTGTCGGCCGCTTAGCGTGACCTGCAGCGCATAGGCGCGCCGGTCGGTGGCGACGCGGTCGCGGGTGATCAGCTCGCGGCGTTCCAGCTCATCAAGGATCACCACCAGATTGGGGCGTTCAACATCCATGGCATCGGCCAGCTGCGACTGGCGCAGGCCGGGATTGTCGACGATCAGAACCAGCGCGGTATAGGTCAGCATGCGCAGATCAAATGGTTTCAGGGTATGGGCAAGATCGGACTGTACAACGTTGAAGGCCCGCTTCATGTGATAGCCGATGAACTGGCGCAGGGTTGCATCGCTGACAGCTGCCCCGTCAGCCCGACCTGCCCCGATTTTTCCTGTGGGTGTTGTCTGCGGCTTTTTCATGGGTTCACCGGAACTTTGGGGCGCGTTTGTCGAGAAAGGCCTGCAGGCCCTCAACCGCATCCGGTGTGGTCTGCGACAGGGCCGCCGCCAGAGATTCCGTGAACAAGCCGTCGCTTTGCGACATGTCGCTGATCCGCGCGATTGACTGGATCATCAGATAGTTTGACAGTGGTGCGTTGCGCGCGATCTTGCCTGCCAGTTGCTGCGCCAGCGGCAGCGCCTCGCCCGCAGCCACCGAATAATGCGCCAGCCCCAGGGCGAGGCCTTCGTCGGCGTCGTATTTGCGCCCCGTCAACATCATCTCGGTCATCCTGTCCGCCCCCAGCAGGCGGCCAACCCGCGCCGTGGCACCACCGCCAACAAAGATCCCCCGGCGTCCCTCGGGCAGCTGAAAGATCGTCGAGGTCTCAGCGATGCGCACATGAGTCGCCGAGGCCAGTTCCAGCCCGCCACCGATAGCAGCGCCAAACATCGCTGAAATAACCGCAAGCCCGCCGAACTGGATCTTCTCCATCACGCTGTGCCAATGGCGCGAGTGATACAGGTTTTCCTCGGCCGAGCGGTGCACATGTTCCGACAGATCCAGCCCCGAGCAGAAATGCCCGGCGGTGCCGGTCAGGATCACCACCCGCACCTCTTTGGGCGGTGCGGAAAAGAAATCGTCCAGAGCCACAAGCAGCTCTTCACACATGGCGTTGCGCTTGGCGGGGCGGTTCATCGTCAGAGTGGCGATGCTGTCGGCGATCTCGATCTTGAGAATGGGGTCGCTCATAGTCTCTCTCCTCAGCGTGGCGGCAGGCGCACGGCCCCGTCCAGGCGAATTGTGGTTCCGTTCAGGAAGGGATTTGTCACGATCTGCTCGGCCAGCAACGCGTATTCTTCGGGCGCGCCAAGGCGGGTCGGAAAGGGAATATTGGCCGTGATCTTGGCCGAAATTTCCGGCGGCAACCCTTCCATCATCGGGGTTTGGAACAGCCCCGGCGCGATGGCCATGACGCGAATGCCGGACTGCGCCAGCTCACGCGCGGCGGGCAGGCACATTGAGGCAATAGCGCCTTTGGAGGCGGCATAGGCCGCCTGCCCCAGCTGACCATCTTCAAAGGCAACAGAGGCTGTGTTGATAATGATGCCGCGCTCGCCATCCGCCATTGGCTCCAGCTCCGCCATGCGGCGGGCGGCGTGGCTCATGACATTATAGGTGCCAAAGAGGTTCACCCTGAGCGTCTTTTCAAACACATCAAAAGAGAGCTTACCTTCGCGACCCACAATCCGCGCGGCCATGCCAATGCCGGCACAGCTGACCGCAATGCGGGGCACCCCGCCCAGCTGCGCGATCACGCTGTCGATGGCGGCACTGACAGCAGCC
>CBFFKJ010000002.1:0-149105 GCA_965641885.1 Phaeobacter sp. SH40
CAGGTGACAGAGTTGCTCGATGTCGAGGGCACGCTGGTATTGCCCTTCCGCGAGGGTGTCGGCTTTGAAGCGCATCACCACGACGATGACGAACACGATGACGGGCATGATGAAGAGCACAACAAACACGCGCCTACTGAGGCCGGGGAGGAGCATGACGATGATCATGGTGAAGCCCACGATGATGATCACGAGGAAGGCCATGAGGCGGCGCATGAAGAGGGCCACAAGGAAGAGCACTCTGAGGAGCATGGGCACGATGGCCATGAAGGCGTGGATCCGCATGCCTGGCTGTCTCCTGAAAATGCACAGCTCTGGCTGGACGTGATCGCGGCTGAGCTGTCCCGCCTGGACCCCGAGAATGCTGCGACCTATGCGGCCAATGCAGCCGCAGGCAAGGCTGAAATCCAGACTGCCCGGGCACAGATAGCAGAGTCACTGTCACGCCCACAGGGCGGTGGCTTTGTGGTGTTTCACGATGCCTACCAGTATTTCGAGCAAAGCTTTGGCATTCAGGCGGCTGGTGCAATTGCGCTAAGCGATGCCTCAGACCCCAGCCCGGCCCGGATCGCCGAGATTCAGCAGGTTGTGAAGGATCACGCGGTCAGCTGCGTCTTTTCCGAGCCGCAATTCAACCCGGATCTGGTGGCAACCGTGCTGGAGGGCAGTGCTGCGAAAACCGTGGTGATTGACCCCATGGGCACCGGTCTTGAGTTGGGATCCGGGTTCTATGTCGCGCTGTTACACGAGCTAGGCGCAGCAATGGCCGCCTGCCGCTAGGGGCATCGGCGACATCGCTTCACAGCAAAAGGGTCAGAACTCGTTCTGACCCTTTTTCGTGGCGTTTGAGGCGCGCGCCTGCCAGATGGGTGAGGCCAGATGAGTGAGGTTGCCTGTGGCGGCGGGGGAAATACACTTGAAACCAGATCCTAAAGGGCCGAGGTACGGCTATATAATTCCACCCTAGTAAATTTGCTGTCGGGGCGCTCTGTATTGGCGCAGATCGCAGCCTGGGAGATCTGATATGCGTTTGCCAAGTCTGACCCACCTGCGCTGTTTCGAAAGCGCGGCGCGGCATCAAAGTTTCACCGCGGCGGCCGAGGAAATGGGCCTCACCCAAAGCGCTGTCAGTAAGAAGGTGAAAGAGCTTGAGGCCGATCTTGGCTTTGAGCTGTTTCAGCGGGTGGGGCGTGGGGTTGTTCTGACCGCAGCGGGCTCTGGTCTGGCACAGGATCTGGCGCAGGATCTCGGGGCGCTGCGCAACACGCTGCACAAGGCGGTGGCGGCTGGGGCAGGGCGCAGTGCCTTGCGCATTGCCGTGCTGCCGACCTTTGCCAATCGCTGGCTGATCCCCCGGCTGCCGGATTTTTTTGCGCGCCATCCCGAGGTTGAGCTCAACCTTTCTACCCGGCTGGAGAGGTTTGATTTTGCGCGTGACCCCTTTGATCTGGCAATTCACTATGGTCGTGATAACTGGCCCGGCGCGCGCATGGTCGAACTCTTTGGTGAGCAGATGATCCCGGTCGCAGCGCCCGCGTTTTTTGCACAGTATGACCTGGCAAAGATCGAGACCCTGCCGGCTGTCCCGCTGGTGCATCTGGACAGCCGCAGGGATGCCTGGGGCGATTGGTTTCACGCGGCAGGCATTCTGGGGCAGCCGCGCCAGGACGGGCGCTATTTTGACCAGTACTCCATGGTGATTGGCGCTGCGGTCGCGGGATTGGGGGCCGCAATCGTGCCCTTTGATATGGTGTCGCAAGAGCTGGATTCTGGCGCGCTGATGCCGCTGCCGGGGCCTGGGCTGCGCTCTCCCAAGCGGTATTATCTGGTGCGCCCGCATGGGGCGGCGACGGAGCCGGTGCAAAAATTCGAGGCCTGGATCACCCGGCAGCTGCGCCAAAAATCCGCAGGCTAGGGCCAGAGGTCAGGCCAGAGGGCAGGTTTACAGCAGCGCGCGGCTAGGGGGCCACGAGACCCTGATGCTAGAGCTGTTTTTGCATCAGGATCAGATCGAGCCACTGCCCCCATTTGTGACCAACCTGCGCCATATGGCCACTCTGGGTGAAACCAATGGCTGCGTGAAAGGCGACCGCCTTGGGGTTTGCGCCGCTGATCCCGGCCACCAGCACATGCACGCCATTTTGCCGCGCGACGTCTTCCAGTCGCTGCATCAGAGCCCGGCCCAACCCGCGCCCCTGCGCCGCCTGCGCAAGCTGGATAGAGTGTTCCTGCGTGTGGCGATAGCCAGGCCCGTTCCGGAAGGGACCATAGGTGGCAAATCCCACCACGCGGCCATCGACCTCGGCCAGTAGAAACGGCGCCGTGGCGTCGCGCAGCCGCGCGGCAATGTCGTCGGGGCTGCGCTCTTGTGTGGTAAAGGTGAAAAGCGTGTCGCGGATCAGGCTATTTGCGATGCGGGCGATCGCTGCGGCATCCTGTGGCTGCGCCTGTCGAATACGTGTTGGCATGGCGTAGTTTCCATCGTTTGGACCCTGAGAACTGACGCAATAGGGACCATGCAGGCCGTGGAACTACAAGATTGAATGGCGCCGTTGGTGGCCTGCTGTGGTAAATCTCTTGCACATGGTGCGGATCAGGGGTCATTTCGGCAGATGATGCGACTTCTTGGTCATACAGCGATCTTTGTGTTCCTTACCTTGCTGACACAGCTCGGAGGGATGGCTTGGCTGTTTGCCCTGCTGTTCCGGCGGCGCATCTTTATGTTTGTGCTGACATATAGTGCCCTGGCTCTGACCGCCCAATGGGCCACGCCCGTGACGGGGCGGGTGGCTCTGAGCTGTCACAATGGTGGCAGCCTGCAGGTTCAGTCCTGGTTTTACTGCATCACCAACCGAAACTATGTTACGCCTGAACTCGCGGCGGTTCTGCAAGAGGCCGCGGCCACTCTAGACAGAGCACACCCGGGAACCAAGACACTTGTTCTGGACGCCAATTTTCCATTCCTGACTGGTTTTCCTTTGTTGCCGCACCTGTCGCATGATGATGGGGAAAAGGTGGACTTGGCACTGTTTTACCGCGATGCCACAGGGTATGTTGCGAGCGCGACGCGCTCTCCGGTTGGGTATTTTGCTTTTGAAGACGACAGCAGCGCAGTCTTGGCCGGGGACATCCAAAGGTGTCCGGAGGTCTGGCTGACCCTGCGCTGGGATTTCGCTGTTTTGCAGCGGTTCTGGCCCGACTATAGGCTTGAGTTCGCGCGAACCGTCCTGTTGCTGCGGACACTGCTGCAGGACGTGCGGGTGGGAAAACTGTTTGTTGAGCCGCACCTGCAACACAGTCTTGGAATTGAGGATCAAAAGATCCGCTTTCAGGGGTGCCGCGCCGCCCGCCATGATGATCATATTCATCTACAATTATAGCGCTCTACTCTCTTGTTGAAGAATGTGCAGGCCCTTGGCTGGGTTGCGGTTGGAAAACAATTGCACTTGCTGCTTGCGCGCTTCAAAGATGGGGCGACACTGGAATGGAGAGCTTTTTTATGCTGCGCAATGACTTAAAACCGGCGACGATTGCCGCGCAGGCCGCAGGTGCGGTTGATATGGCCAGTGGTGGCGTGGTGCCGCCGATCCAGCCCTCGACCACCTTTGTGCGCGACCGGGACTATCAACTGGTCAATGGCGACAACGTCTATCTGCGCTCGCATAACGAGGCGGTGCGGCTGGGAGAGGAAATCCTCACGCGTCTTGAAGGCGCCGAGGATACCCAGCTGTTTCCGTCCGGTATGGCAGCGATTGCGGCGGTGTTTCGTACGGTGCCAAATGGTGGGTCGGTCATTGTGCAATCGGGCATCTACTGGGGCACAACCAAATGGATTCGCGATTTTTGCAACCGTCGCGACATAACACTGCATGAGGTGGACGCCAGTGATATCGCGGCGCTGCAGGCGGTCTGTATGCAGTATGATGCCCAGTTGCTATTCGTGGAAACGCCGTCAAATCCCTGGCTGAAAACCGTCGATATTGCCGCCGCCAAAACCTGCGCCGAAAGCTGCGGAGCACGTCTTGTGGTGGACAGCACGGCTGCAACCCCCTTGCTGACACGTCCTTTGGCGCTGGGGGCTGACATTGTCATGCATTCGGCAACCAAGGTGATCAACGGCCATTCTGATGTGTTGGGAGGTGTTCTCAGCACCCGGGCGCGCGATGCGGTCTGGGAGGCAATCTGCATGGACCGCAACGAGGCGGGTGCCGTCATGGGTCCGTTCGAGGCCTGGTTGCTGGTGCGCAGCATGCGCACCCTACCGCTGCGGGTTGAGAAGATGTGCGCCAATGCCATGCGCATCGCAGAATTTCTCTCGACGCACCCTGAGGTGGAGGATGTGTTTTACCCCGGCCTGCCCAGCCACGAAGGTCACGCGCTGGCGGCGCGGCAGATGACCGGCGGCTATGGGTTTTTGATGTCTTTTCTGGTTAAAGGCGGACGTGAGGTGGCGCTGGCCGTGGCAGGACGCTTGAACCTGTTTCACCGCGCAACCTCGCTTGGCGGCGTTGAGAGCCTGGTTGAGCACCGGTATACTATCGAGCCCCACACCGGCATACCCGAAAACCTGTTGCGGATCTCGATCGGTATCGAAGACGTGGAGGATCTGATCGCAGATCTGACACAGGCCCTGCAGGGCTAGGCCAGATCGCGACGGGCTTTGCCCCGGTGGCTGCTGCCGGGGCAAAGCAATGTGGCCTGTCCTGTGGTCGCCGGGCGGGCTATTGCTGCCCGGCAATATATCCCAGAGTGACAGCTGCCAGCAGCCCGTTGCCAGACAGATATCCACTGTCGCCGCTGCCGGAAACGCCACAGGCGGCACCGCCAACGGCATAGAGATTGTCAAAACTCTCCCCAGTCTTACAGCCTGTCGCACGGCGGGTTTTGGCCGTTGCCGGGTCTACCTCCAGACCGCCCTGTGTGTGAAACAGGGCACCTGTTACCTTTACCGCGTGATAGGGCGGCGTGAAGCGCGGCTTTCCAGTGTCCCACGATCTGCCAAAACTGTCATGTCCCGCGCGTGGCAGAGTGGAAAGCGTATCGCTGAGAGCTTGCTGCGGCAGGCCGGTAGCCTCGGCAAGATCAGCAATGGTTTCCCCCGTCAGAACAGCCCCTTGTTTTTCGGCGTTCTTAAAATCTTCAAACTGGCGGGCGATCGCGGCAATGCGGCTGTCAAAGATTACCCAGGCCGTGCCCCCCGGTTGTGAGAGCACCGCACGGGCGGCCTCAGAATAGCCCTGTGCTTCGTTCCAGAACCGCTGCCCTGCGCTGTTCACCTGCACGCCGCCTTCGGTGATGGTGGCCCAGGTGATCAGGATGCCATGCGGATGGGCCACATTGCCGTGACCCTGATAGGCACCAAGATGAGCGGTCTTGGCACCCAATGCCTGCCCCCAGCGGATGGCTTCGCCGCGGTTGCCGTCATGGCCAAACCACAGGGCCGACGCGATCTCCGTCATGTGTTCAGCGACCATCGCGCGGTTGCCGCCAAATCCATTGCAGGCAAGGATCAGGCGCGCGCAGCCGATGGTTTCACAACTGCCATCAGGCAGCAGCAGCTGGGCGCCATAGACCCGGTTTCCCCTTGCATAGAGCCTGATTGCCCGGCGATTGCAGATCAGCGGGATGTCCAGCGCCTCGGTGCGGGCGCGCAGCGCATCAATCAACTCCTGTCCGGATCGCGTTGGCAATCCGTGCATGCGGCGGCGGCTGTGACCGGGGTAGTCAAAATCGGTGACCAGCGAAAAGGCCAGCCCGTGGCGGCTGTAAAGCCATTCGATCACAGGGGCTGCAGTGCTGGCCATGCTGCGCACAAGATCAGGATCGTTTTCGCCCTGCGCCTTGGCCTGAATATCCTGTGCAAATTGCTCTGGGCTATCCTCGATGCCTGCCTGCGCCTGAAACCCGGTGCCTGCGGCTGGGATCAGCCCGGCACTTAGGGCGGTGGATCCCGCAGGCAGGGCGTCCGCCTCGACCAGCAGAACCTCTTGTTGCGCCTCGTTTGCTGCCAGTGCTGCAACCATGCCTGCGGCCCCGGCGCCGATGATCAGGGTTTCGACCGCAAGATCGAAGGCCTCGGGTGGTTCTGCGACGTCAGGATGTGCCATCAAACCGCTTTCCAAGCGCCAGCATCTCGGGGGTGCCAATCGCGGCATTCAACCCGTCAAAATCATGCATTCGATCGGAAAACGGTTTGTTAGAGCCTGCTTGTTTCAGGCTGGCGTAGTAGTTCTGCGCCGTCATCGCCAGTGCGCGGACAATGCCGCCGGGGAAAATCACGATGTCAAAGCCCATGTCTTGCAGGGTTGTGGCGGAGGAAATTGGCGTCGCGCCACCCTCGACCATATTGGCCAGCAGCGGCACCTGACCTTTGAACGTTGTGGCGATTTTTGCCAGCTCGTCGCTGTCGCGGGGGGCCTCAACGAACAAGACATCGGCCCCGGCTTCGATGTAGCTGCCGGCGCGCTCAATTGCAGCGTCAAAGCCCTCGACCGCGATGGCATCCGTGCGGGCGACAATCAGGGTGTCCTGGCGACGGGCATCGGCCATGGCCGCGATTTTGCCGGACATTTCTGTTTTGGAGATCAGGGATTTGTCGGACAGGTGGCCGCATCGTTTGGGATAACTCTGGTCTTCGACCTGCAGAGCGGCAGCGCCGGCGCGCTCATAAACCTGCATGGTGCGCCGCGCGTTCAGCGCGTTGCCAAAGCCGGTATCGGCATCCATGATCACAGGCAGATCCGTGCGGTCCGCGATCAGCGCCATGGTATCCGCCATCTCTGACGCGGTGGTCAGGCCAATGTCGGGCCGACCCAGGCGGCTATAGGCTACGGCGGCGCCAGACAGATAAAGCGCTTCAAACCCGGCATCGGTAGCAAGAGCGGCGGTTAGCCCGTCGTAGACACCGGGGGTGAGCACTATCTTCGGCGAGGTGAGACGGGCGCGCAGGGTCATGTCGCGGCTCCAATCATTTCCATGGCCTCGGCGCAGGTTACGATGTCCGACACAGAGCCCAGCGATGTCAGGGTGGCATCATGCACGTCGTCTTTGAAGGCGGCGCAGCCATCAGACAACAGAATGGTGTGAATATCGCGCAGATGCGCATCGCGCACCGTGCTGGCCACGCCACCGTTGGTGACGATGCCGCCAATGATCAGCGTGTCGATTTTCATGGCGCGCAGGATGTATTCCAGCCGCGTTTGATACAGGGCCGAGTAGGCGACCTTTTCCACCGTGAAATCGGCTGGCGCCAAGCTATCGACCAGCGCATGCCCAAAGCTGCCCGGCGCAAAATCGCCCTTGGTCAGAAAGGGGCGCAGCTTTTTCAGATGAGGCGCAATCAGGGGCTCATCGTGGCGCCCGGGCACCAATGTAAATTGGGCGGATATGTAGATCCCCCCGGCCTGTGTCAGCGCTGATTTAAGCGGCGCAATCCGGTCTGGCAGCGCAAGGATGCTTGCGGCACCCTGACCGGCCCGGCCATAGGCGCCTTCGGGGTGCAAAAAGTCATTTTGCAGATCTATCGTCAGCAAGGCAGTGGTAGCGGGGGTCATCATGCTGTGGCCCTTTCGATCAGGGTATTGCCGTAGGCGTCGACTGTGCCGACAAGGCCCGGCTCTATCAAGACAGTTGTGTCGGGCTGCTCCAGGATCGCAGGCCCTGCAATGACGGCACCTATGGGCAGGGTCAGGCGATCATAGAGCTTTGTCTCATGCCAGCTGCTGTCAAAATGCACCTGCCGTGTGCCCTTATAGGCCTCCTCAATGCTGCCGCCTTTTGGGGCCAGGGTGGCCAGATCGAACCGGGGGCGCCGCCCGGTAATGGCGGAGCGCAGGTTTATCACCCGGCGCACTCCGGTCTGCAGCAACCGCCCATAGGTGGCGCGGTATGCCGTATCAAAGGCGGTGGCGATTTGATCCTCGGTTGGCGGCGTCACACGGCCGTTTTCAACCGTGACGGGCAGGGAGACCGGCACGGTATGGGTTTGCCCCAGATAGGCCATGTCGAGGGTGAATTCCGTGTCGCGGCGCTCAAAATGAGTTTGCGCCGCGTCCAGCGTGGCAAATCCGCTGTCCACATGGGTTTGCATGAATCCTGTCAGCTGCGAGAGATCGATCCCCACCAACATGGCATTGATGGTCTGCACGAAATCCTGCCGCATATCGGCAATCACGCAGCCCATGGCCGAGGTCACACCGGGATACCGCGGCACGATGGCGCGTGCGAGGCCGACCTCTGCCAGCATTGCACCGGAATGCAGCGCCCCGCCGCCACCAAAGGGCATAAAGGCAAAGCGTTCCGGATCAAAGCCGCGTTCGATCGACACCAGGCGCAGCGCGCCTGCCATGCGGCTGTTGGCGACACGCAAAATGGCCTCGGCGGCCTGCAGCGCATCCATGCCCAAAGGGCCACCCACATGTTTCAGGATCGCGGATTTGGCGGCCTCGACATCCAGCCGGTTGAGTTTGCCGCCAATGGGGTTATCCGGGTCGATGCGGCCCAGAACCACATTGGCATCGGTCACGGTGGGCCGGGTGTTGCCCTGCCCATAGGCCACAGGGCCGGGGGTGGAGCCGGCGCTTTCGGGGCCGATATTCAGCAAACCGCCCTTGTCCACCCAGGCGATAGAGCCGCCACCGGCGCCGATTGTAGTAATCTCGATCATTGGCGAGCGGACCACCATGCCAAAATCGATCGAGGTCTGCGGTGACAACATGGACGCCCCTTTGGCGATCAGGCTGACATCAAATGAGGTGCCGCCCATGTCGCCGGTGATGACATCAGGAAACCCCGCAGCCTGCGCAATGTAGCCCGCCGCGATCACGCCTGCTGCCGGACCAGACAGGGCGGTGCGCACCGGTAGTTTTGCCGCCGTCGCCACATCCATGACGCCGCCATTGGATTGCACGATCATGAACTCTCCGGCAAAGCCGCCGTCTTTCAGTGCGGACTCAAGCCGGGCCAGATAGCCCGAAACCTCGGGTTGCAGATAGGCATTCAGCGCCGTGGTGGAAAACCGTTCGAATTCGCGGATTTCCGGCAGGATTTCCGACGAGGCCGAGACATGGGCGTTGGGCCAGATCTCGCGCACGGCGGCTACGGCGGCGCGTTCGTTTTCACCATTGGCATAGCTGTTGGCAAAGAGCACGGCACAGGCGAGGCAACCCTCGTCGATCAGCTGTTGTGCCGCCGCACGCACTGCCATCAGATCCACGGGCGTGCGGACAGAGCCATCGGCAAGGGTGCGTTCCGGCACCTCCAGACGTAGGGCCCGGTCCACCACCGGCGTGAAGTTCCCCCGCAAGCCCCAGGTGCGCGGCCGGTCACGGCGGCGCATTTCCAGCACATCGCGCAGACCCATGGTGGTGATGACGCCGATCCTGGCACCCTTGCGCTCTAGCAGCGCGTTGGTGCCGGCGGTGGTCCCGTGTACAACGACGGAAACATCTGAGAGATCTTTGACACGGGCCTGAATGCCCGAGAGAAATCCGCCGGACTGATCCGGGCGTGTGGTGGGAACTTTGGCAACTTCGGCCTGGCCGGTTGCTTCGTCCAGAACAAAAATATCCGTGAAGGTGCCGCCAACATCGACGCCAATCATGCGGTTGCTGCTGCTCATGGGGTCACCTCTTTCCAGGCCGGGCCATAGGCCTCGGTGGCTTTTTCTGCATTGATCAACCCGCCTGCCACATCACGCGCGACATCTGTCGCCGGGCGTTGTGCCGCCGGGCCGTAGCCACCACCGCCGGGGGTGTCCAGCCGCACGGACTGGCCGCGTTCCAGTTTGATGCCGACCATTTTTGACGCCATAGGCGGGCTGTGCCAGCCATCGGCCTGCTGATAAGAGAACACATTCAGGGCTGCGTCACCGCCGCCCGCCGCGCCCTTGGGCGCAAAGCGACCGCGCTCGCCAAACAGAAAGGCGGTGGCGCTTTCTTCCAGCACCTCGATTTCATAGGTCGCCCCCATGCCGCCCCGGTGCATGCCTGCACCGGCGCTGTCGGGACGCAGGGCCCATTGTTTGAACATGACCGGATAGGCGGCCTCCAGGATTTCCATCGGCGGGATCGTCGCGGTGGAAATTGGGGCGTTGCCATGGTTCAGCCCGTCGCCTTCAATTGATCCGCCGTGGCCGCCACCGTAAAAGCTAAACATGACCCAGGGCTGGCCATTGGCGCGCTTGCCGGAAATCGACAGCGCATTAATGGTCCCATAGGCATTGGCGACAACGCGGTCCGGAGCGGCCTGCGCGGCGGCGGCAAAGATCACATCGACCATGCGCAGGATGGTTTCAGTGTAGCCGCCAACAGGGGCAGGGAAGGGGGCGGCCAGCAAAGAGCCTTCGGGGATTTTTACCTCAATCGGGCGCATGACCCCGGCATTTGCCGGAAGAGACGGGAAGATATGTTTGATCGCGACATAGGCAGTGGCGACCGCCGTTGGCAGCGCGATATTTACCGGCCCGGCGCAACGGTCCGCTGTGCCGGTAAAATCCAGCACCATGCGGTCGCCTTTGATCTCCAGCGCGACCCTGATGGCCAGCGGCGTGTCGGTAATGCCGTCGTTGTCGAGAAAATCCTCGGCCTCCCAGCGGCCATCAGGCAGCTCTGTTAGCTCCGAACGCATCAGGACCTCGGCGCGGTCCTGCAGGGCATCAAGGGCGGTGCGTACGGTGTCGGCGCCATATTCCGCAAGCAGCTCATCCAGCCGTTTCACCCCCAGATCCAGTGCGCCCAACTGGCCGTTCAGGTCGCCCTGCGCTGATTGCGGCAGGCGGGTGTTGCGCATCAGAATGTCGATGATATCGGTCTGTATCTTGCCCGCCTTTGCCAGCCGCACCGGCGGCAGCACAAAGGCCTCCTGAAAGGCATCGGTGGCGGCGGGGTTGTAATTGCCCGGAACCGCGCCGCCCACATCGTGCCAATGGCCGACCGAGGCGAGATAGCAAAACAGTTTGCCATCATGAAAATAGGGCCGCACCAGCCGCATATCGCTCAGGTGGGTGCCGCCCATATGCGCATCATTAAAGATATAGATGTCGCCCTCTTCGAGATCGCCGTTTTCTGCCGCCTTCTCAATGACGGCCTTCACGGCAAAGGACATAACGCCAACAAAGATCGGCAGGCCGGATTTTCCCTGCACCAGCGTGTCGCCTGACATGGCGTGGTACAGCCCGTGCGATGCGTCATGCGCTTCGGCGATGATCGGGTTAAAGGCGGCGCGAAACAGAGTTGCATCCATTTCATCCGCGATCTGCTCCATCCGGCCGGCCAGAACGGCAAGCGTGATCGGGTCAATCTGTTTGGTCATGCGTTTGCCTTTGTTTCAGCGATGTCGTTCCAGACGTCTTGCCGTGTGATGCGCCCGGCCTTGATTTCGAACCGGTCGATGAACCGGATGTCGGCAAAGGGCGTGCCGTCCGGCCAGGCGCCAGACAGGGTGCCGCGGCAATAGACGACCGTAGCATCTTTGGGCGATTGCAGGGCCTCAAACCCTTCGTAGGTTTTGGTCACAAACCTGTAGCGCGGTTTGGCCCAGGCGATCAGCTGTTCCAGCGTCGTCATGGGCGCGGCTCCGGGGAAGGTCATGACAAAATCCGCGCTGAGCAGTGCGCGCGCCGTATCAATTTCGCGGGCCTCCATCGACGTCAGATAGCTGCGCACCAGCTCTATGGGGTCGGGCAGCGCGGGGGCGGCGCTGCGATGCTCACCGCCGCGCATATATCCTGCCGGATCAAGTTCATGAACGAGGACAGTGACGGCCTCGGGAGGGGCGGGGATAACGATACGCACCGCATGGGTGAGGGCTGCGCACAGTCGCGTCTTTTCGGCGTCACTGTAGCCCTGCATCACGTGAAGTTCGATGACTGGCATAGAGCCTCCCTTTGTTAATTGGTATTTTTTGTAATACAGATTATCTGACCAGTATAGAGCAAATATTTCGCTCTTTTGTGAATAGATTTGTTGCTTTTGAAAAATCCGCCGCTAGGCTTGGTCTGGAAATGAAAGGGTAGACATGGGACAGACACTGGCATCCTCTGCAAGCAAAGACCTTCCTGAGGGGGGTAAGGCGCAGCGCGTTTTTATGCATTTGCATCAGGAGATTACCCGCGGTGTTTATGGCCCTGGTACGCTGCTTCCGGCAGAGCAAAAGCTGGCCGCGACCCTGGGTGTCTCCCGCGTTACCGTGCGCCGCGCACTTGATGTGCTGGAGCGCGATGGTCTGGTTGAGCGTCGTGTTGGCTCCGGGACAACGGTCTGTGCGCAGAAGGCGGGGCCGTCTATGGCGGCGGACTTTAGCACGCTCATGCCGCAACTGGTTGAGATGGGGCAGAACACAACGGCCCGGCTGTTGTCGTTCAGCTATGGGGCGGCGCCGGGGGGCGTGGCGACAGCGCTGGGGCTGGATGCAGAGGAGCGCGTTCAGGCGGCAGTGCGTCTGCGTCTGATTGAAGGTGAGCCCTTTTCCCATTTGACCACCTGGGTGCCAGAGGAGATCGCGCAGAATTATACCGAGGCCGAGCTTGCAACCAACCCGCTATTTCGCCTGCTGGAACGATCCGGTGTCAAGGTTGAGTCGGCGCATCAAACGGTGAGCGCTACACTTGCATCACCGGGGGTCGCAGAGGCTCTGGGCGTTCGGATTGGGGCGCCGCTGTTGTCGCTGGACCGTGTGGTGCGAGATGCGCAGGGGCGCGGGGTTGAGTATCTTGCGGCGCTGTACCGGCCCGACATGTTCCAGCTTGAGATGTCGCTCAACCATGTTGGGGTGGGAGAGACGCGGCATTGGGAGCCGGTGATCAATCCGACCCGGAAAGACGCGGCAGAATGACCAGGCCGCTGACACTGCTCGACAAGCTGTGGCAGGCGCATGAGATCACGCGCCGCGACGATGGTCTGTCGTTGTTGTGGGTGGACCGGCATCTGGTACATGAGGGCTCGCATCATGCCTTTGCCAAGCTGGCGCAGCGCGGCATGATGGTGGCAGAGCCGGATCTGACCTTTGCTGTGGTTGACCACTACGCGCCGACGCGACCCGGAGCTGTGGCGCCCGACATCCGTCGTATGATTGAGACATTGGCCCGGAATGCCAAAGCGCAGTGTGTCCGCCTGTTTGATTTGCGCGACCCTGGACAGGGTATCGTACATGTGGTGGGTCCCGAACAGGGGCTGACACTGCCCGGTTTGCTGATCAATTGCGGCGACAGCCATACCTCAACCCATGGGGCGCTTGGCGCTCTGGCTTTTGGCGTGGGCGCGACTGAGGTGGCGCATATTCTGGCGACGCAGACGATCTGGCAACGCAAACCCAAAACCATGCGGATCACCGTCACCGGCGCTTTGGGCGCGGGTGTCACGGCAAAGGATCTGGCGCTGCACTGGATTGCGACGCTGGGCGCGGATGGCGCGCGGGGGCATGCGATCGAATACGCCGGTGAGGCGGTCCGCGGGCTGAGCATTGAGGGGCGGTTGACCCTGTGCAACCTCAGTATTGAAGGTGGCGGCAGGCTGGGTCTGGTTGCGCCCGATCAGGTGACATTCGACTATCTCAAGGGCCGCAATTTTTCACCAAAGGGCGCCGCCTGGGACGCCGCCGTGGCGGACTGGCAGCTGCTGCACAGCGATCTGGACGCAGGTTTTGACCGTGAGGTCGCTGTTGATGCTGCCGCGATTGCACCAACGGTGACCTGGGGCACCTCGCCAGAGGAGGCCCTGCCGATTACCGCGCGTGTGCCAGATCCTGCAACATTGTCGGGTGGCAAACAGGCGCAAGCGCGGGCATCCCTTGACTATATGGGGCTTGAGGCCGGGGTGCCTTTGGAAAGCGTTACGGTGGATCAGGTGTTCATTGGCTCCTGTACCAATGGCCGGATCGAGGATCTGCGCCTTGCCGCAAAGGTGCTTGCCGGGCGTCACGCCAAGGTGCCTGGCTTGGTGTCGCCGGGATCTGCCCAGGTCAAAAAACAGGCCGAGGCGGAAGGGCTGGCACAGATCTTTACCCAGGCCGGGTTGGAATGGGCTGATGCAGGTTGCTCTATGTGCGTTGGGATGAACGGCGATCTTGTGGAGGCGGGCAAGCGCTGTGCCTCTTCGACCAACCGGAATTTCAAAGGTCGCCAGGGCCGTGGCGCCCGCACCCATTTGATGAGCCCGGCTATGGTGGCAGCTGCCGCCATAGCCGGCCATCTGGCGGATGTGCGCCCCTATCTGGAGGGGCGGTCATGACGGGATGGTCACGGATAGAGGGCCGCGCCGTGGCGCTGGCGCAGGAAAACGTGGACACAGATCAGCTGATCCCGGCGCGATTCATGTCGGTGCCGCGCAGCGAGGGCTATGGTCGGTTTTTGCTGCATGATGCCCGTCAGGATGATGCAGCACATGTGTTGAACCGCCATTCGGATGCCCGCGTGCTGGTGAGCAGGCGTAATTTTGGCAGCGGCTCCAGCCGCGAGGCCGCCGTCTATGCGCTGGTGGATTTTGGCATCAGGGCGGTGTTTGCTCCCAGCTTTGGAGACATATTTGCGGGCAATGCCATCAACAACGGTTTGCTGCCCGCGCGGTTGCCGCAGGCACAGGTCGAGGCCTTGCTGGCGGCACTCGGAGATGGGGATTGCGCCGCCAGCGTTGATCTGACCACAGGGCAAGCCGTCATCGCCGGGCAAGAGCTGAGTTTTGAGCTCGACCCCGTTTGGCAGCAAAAGCTGGTGAATGGCTGGGACGACATCGATCTGACCGCCCAATATAGGCCGCAAATTACAGCATTTAGGGCGGCGCGGTTTTTGGCCCATGAATGGGCTTTGCCCAAGACATAACAAGGCCGGGTGCCCCGGTCGGGGTCACGGCCATAACCAAAGGGGCATCACAAGATACCCCATCACCAGGGAGTACTACAAAATGAAGCACAAAATTATTGGTGCGATCCTTGCGACAACGGCAATGTCTTCGGCTGCTCTTGCAGAAGACACCTTGACCGCTGTGCATGCCTTTCCGGAATCGCTGATTTATACCAAGTCGTTCCTTGAGTTCGTCGACAAGGTCAACGCGGCTGGTGAAGGCGTGGTCAAAATCGAAGTGCGCGGTGGTCCCGAGGCCATTGGCATGTTCCAGCAGCCGGATGCTGTGCGCTCTGGTGTGGTCGATATGGTCTACACACCCGGCAGCTTTTATGCCGGTGCTTTGCCTGAAAAAGATGCGCTGGTCACCTCCAATCTGACGGCGGTGGAAACCCGTGCCAATGGCGGTCTGGAGCTGATCGACCAGATCCATCAGGAAAAGATGGGCGTGAAATATCTCGGCTGGTTTGACTCAGGCGTTTGCTACAATCTGTGGACGCGCAACGCGCCGGAACTGGACGCTGGTGGCAACCTGGATGTGTCGGGTCTGAAGCTGCGCGGCAATGCGGTTTATAATGCGTTTTTCACCGAATACCTTGGGGCGCAGGTCATCGATTTGCCCACCACCGAAGTCTATTCGGCGCTGGAACGCGGTGTGGTTGATGCCACGGGCTGGACCCAGCTTGGTCTGATTGATCTCAAGTGGAACGAGTTCCTCAACTACCGGATTGAACCCTGCTTCTTTTCTACCGACCTGGGCACCATTGTGAACCTCGAAAAGTGGAACAGCCTCTCTGATGAGTCGCGCACAATCCTGCAGGATGTTGCAATCGCTCATGAGGCCGAAAGCGCCGCCAAGCTGGGTGCCGTGCGGGACGAGGATTTTGCAGCCCTTGAAGCTGCAGGCATGAAGATTGTGACGCTGGAAGGTGACGCGGCCGAGGCCTATCTGGCTGCTGCAACGCAAAAAACCTGGGACCGTATGAAGGGCCTGATGGCGGATAGCCCCCAGGGTGACGGCAACTATGAGACGCTGATTGGGCTGTTTTACAAAAAATAGTCAGCCACACAGCGGCGCGCCGGATGTCGATGGGGCAACTGGCGCGCCAAACAGGTTCGAAAAAAGGGCATGAAATGGCGATGGTTGGTAAACTCTATGATAGTTTCCTGTACGCGATGGCGGGGGTTGCAGGTTTCATGCTGGTCTGGCTGATGATCTCGGTCACCCTGTCGGTGGTGATGCGCAATGCGGGGATGCAACCCTTTGCATGGCTGTTCACCTCGTCCGAATACGCAATTCTTTACATGACAATGATGGGCGCGCCCTGGCTGGTGCGTGAAAAGGGCCATGTGCATATCGAGCTGGTCACCGCGGCACTGCCTGCGCCCATGCGGCGCATTGTCAGTCGTCTGGTGGCGGTGCTTTGCGTGACGGTGTCGGTCATTCTGGCCTGGAAGGGGGCTGAGCTGTTCCTTGGCAATATCGCGCGCAACGATCTGGATGTGCGCGCCTATTATTTTCCGAAATGGATCCTGACCATCGCCTTTCCCATCAGCTTTGGGCTGATGGCGGTAGAGTTCTCGCGCTTTGTCTTTGGGAGTGAGCTGATGCATTCTGGCGAAGCAGGGATACACGAATAATGGAATGGTTTGAATCACTTGCCCTGCTGCTGGGCTCGATCCTGCTGTTGATGGCAATTGGCATGCCGGTGGCGCTGGCCTTTCTGGCGGCCAATATCGTTGGCGCATGGTTCTTTATGGGTGGGGCCAAAGGCATCACGCTGCTGCTGAACAACGGGTTTGGTGGGTTGACGAACTATGCCCTGGTGCCGATCCCGCTGTTCTTGCTGATGGGAGAGGTTTTTTTCCATACCGGGCTTGGCGCGCGGATGTTCAACGCCATTGACCGGCTGCTGGGTAAACTGCCCGGGCGGCTGTCCTACGTCACTGTTCTGGGCGGCACAGCGTTTTCGACATTGTCAGGCTCTTCCATGGGGTCAACCGCGCTGCTGGGCAGTCTGATGGTGCCGGAAATGACCACGCGTGGCTATAAAAAGCACATGTCGATCGGGCCGATCCTTGGCACAGGTGGCCTGGCAATTATCATCCCACCGTCCGCTTTGGCGGTTCTGCTGGCCACATTGGCACGCATTGATGTGGGCGCGCTTTTGATCGCCGGAATCCTTCCCGGTTTGATTCTTGCCAGCTTTTATATTGGGGTCATCTATTTGCAGACCCGGATCGACCCAGCGGCCGCCCCGGCCTATGAGGTGGAAACACTGAAGCTGGGTGAGAAACTGCGGCTGCTGTTCGGAGATGTGGTGCCGATGCTCTCGGTCATGGTGTTGATCGTGATTGGCATGGTGGGCGGTCTGATTACCCCCTCCGAGGCGGCCGCCTTTGGCGCGCTGGGGGTTCTGATCCTTGCCATCCTGTTTCGCTGCCTGACCTGGGAGGCGATGAAAAAATCCGTCGTCGGCGCACTGCGGGTCACTTTGATGGCCTATCTGATCGTGTTTGGCTCTGCCACCTTTAGCCAGCTTCTGGCCTTTTCGGGTGCATCTAGCGGCTTGATCCGTTGGGCAACATCGTTCGACCTGGCCCCGGTTGCGATGCTGATGGTGATGTTCTGTGTGCTCTTGCTGCTTGGGATGTTCATGGAGCAAATTTCGATGATGCTGCTGACGGTGCCGGTCTTCTTTCCGCTGGCAGCCTCTCTGGGGTTTGATCCCATATGGTTTGCCCTGATCATTCTGCTGGCGCTTGAAATCAGTTTCACCACACCGCCCTTTGGGTTGTTGCTTTTTGTGATGAAGGGCGTGGCACCAAAGGATACCACAATGCGTGATATCTATGTCTCGGCCTTTCCCTATATGGGCTGTTCTATGTTGCTGGTGGCGCTGCTGATCCTGTTTCCAAAGATCGCCCTATGGCTGCCGGGCCTGTAGCATCGGGTCTGCGCCGGGTCTTATGATTGCGTGCTGGCCGCTAGTTTTGTGCCATGAGGGACGCGTAAAAGCCGTGCTTGCCCATAGAAATTCGAGGGGTGGTTTTTGCGCGGTCCTGGGCATCACGCAGAGCGTCAGCAGAGACGCAGGTGTTGGACAGGGCCTGCGAGGGAGAACAGCTCGAATAGCAAAGATTTGTCCCGGCTGTCATGGCGAGCTGGGAGTTGCCGAGCTTGAGCAGGCGATCCCGGAGGTATCCGTCTGCAGGGTTGCCCGCGAGCGCTGAGGACGCGGCGTTGGCAGCAGTCGCGGTGCTACCGGACGACAGCAGGGCTACTGTGACTGCCAGGGTTGCGAAAAGGGTTTTTGTGAGCGCGCCAAGGCAAATCGTGTCGCTACCTTTGTGGTCGACGGGTGCCGCGAAATTTGTCGTCTTTACCAGATAGTCCATGATGTGCTCCTCGCAGTCGGTTCAGCGTTGGAGAACAGCTTTAGAGGTTTAGACTGAGGAAGCTTAGAGGAAGTTGTGGCGAAAAGCGGGCGCTTATTTACAAATTGAAAGGGATTATTAACAGAGTGTTGCCACCTGCACGGCCAATGCCCTTTGGCGCGCGCCAATATTCGGGGCCAGCTGTAAAATCTTCGTAGCGGTCTTATCATGCGTCAGTTCTCAATGGGAGGCACAATCCCGACGTCATTTTCAAGCACTAAATATAACATAATTCATATTATTGGATCATGAATGGAAAACGGGTGCGCGCTACCTTGAAGTGCGACGCCTATTATAAAACAATGGTTTATCTAATGAGGAGATCATCGCATGGGAGCCGGTTATACGCAACTAAGCATGCAAGAACGTCGTAGAATTGAAGGCTGGTGGCCCCACCCTGCAACAGGCCCTGCAGGTAATGGATCACTGCCAGATGCAGGGTGACACCCCCGGCGCCGAAGCCTTTTGCGGCTATGCAGACGGGTTGAAGGCGGGGTATGAACAACGGCTTTCGTCTATGGGGCATGGTGGTGAGGCCTCTGGTGTACAGGGCTGCACCTCGCATTTCTCGGTGGTGGACAGGCACGGCAATATGGTGTCGCAGACCCAAACGCTGTTGGGGATATTTGGCAGCCGTGCTGTGTCGCCCTCGAAATGGATCTTGGAGCGGCCCTGCACCAGCCACGCATTGATGTCGCAGGCGCGGATACAGTGGTCGTGGACGAAACCCTGCCGTCGGAGGTGATTGACCGCCCTGCGCGCAGCACACCCGGTGATCCCTGCGCGCCGTACGGTCTTTCCCTACGCCTTTGCCTGTCCTGCCGCCGTCATGCGGCGGGGTGAGACCAACACTGGCTGCACCGAAGTAATGTCGCCCTGGGGTGACGCAATAAACGAAAGTGAGACCCGCGGATGAGCCGTAAAGACGCCATAGAGGTAGCAACCAGATATTTTGAGTCCGGCACCCTGCAGTCTGAGCTTGCCGCGCTGGTTGCCTATCGGAGCGAAAGCCAGAATCCAGAGCAGGCAGCGGTGCTTAGCCAATATCTGGTCGAGGCGATTCAGCCGCGGCTTGTGAAGATGGGATTTGACTGCAAGATATATGACAATCCTGTCGTAGATAGCGCTGGTGGTCCCTTTTTGCTGGGCACGCGCATCGAAGATCCGGCTCTGCCGACTGTGCTCACCTATGGCCACGGTGATGTGATCTGGGGTCAGGACACCGAATGGCAAGAGGGCTTGGCACCGTTTACACTGACGGAAGCGGACGATCATCTCTATGGGCGCGGCACGGCTGACAACAAGGTTCAGCATCTGATCAATATCGCCGCCTTGGAATCCGTGCTGGCCTGCCGTGGCAAGCTGGGCTTCAACGTCAAGATCGTACTTGAGATGAGCGAGGAAGTCGGCTCTCCGGGTCTGGCCGAGATGATGCAGATGCACCGGGACACAATGATGGCGGATGTGTTGATCGCCTCTGACGGGCCACGGCTCAGTGCGGACCGGCCAACCATGTTCATGGGTGCACGTGGCGGCTTGATGTTCGATCTGGTGGTGGATCTGCGCACAGGGGCGCATCATTCCGGAAACTGGGGCGGGCTTTTGGCCGACCCTGCAATGATCCTGGCACATGCCTTGGCGAGCATCACGGATAAGCGGGGGCAGCTGCAGATCCCCGAGTGGCGCCCGACCAGCCTCACCCCGAATATCAGCGCAGCCCTGCGTGAGCTGCCCGTTGGCACCAATTCCGAGCCGACGGTGGATATGGATTGGGGCGAAGAAGGCCTGACGCCGGCGGAACGCGCCTATGGCTGGAACAGTTTTGCCGTTTTGGCGATGAAGTCCGGAATTCCCGAAGCCCCGGTCAATGCGATTGCCCCCACCGCATGGGCGTGTTGTCAGCTGCGATACGTGGTGGGCACCGATATTGAAAAGGCCCTGCCAGCGCTGCGGCGTCATCTGGATGCAGGAGGATTTGAAAAGGTCCAGATCCGGACAGCCGAAAAAGGAATTTTTAGCGCAACCCGTCTGGACCCGGATCATCCCTGGGTCAGCTATGTAGAGGCCTCGCTGACAGAAACAACGGGAAAAGCGCCGCATGTTCTGCCCAATCTGGCCGGATCCCTGCCCAATGAGTGTTTTGCCGATATTCTGGGCCTACCCACCATCTGGATCCCGCACAGCTACCTAGGGTGCAATCAACATGCTCCGAATGAACATGTATTGAAACCTATCTGCCGCGAAGCGATGCAGGTCATGGCCGGGTTGTTCTGGGACATCGGCACCAGCACCCCGGACGCGTCAAAGGATACAGGCAAGACTTGACACAACTCTTGTTGAAAGTTCTTACTGCTTTAAGCAGATATTTTTTTACAAAAGCACGTTTGAGTGGTGTTTGGGTGAGTGGTGAGTGGGTTCGGCTGTGGGGCGAATATACAGGAAATCTGAACCAGCAGAACGCCGCGAAATAGGGCGCGAATGCCAGGACTTTGCTCTCAGGGGCCAGTGCCAAGAGTCTGGCGGCTGTGCCAGGATTTTTTGCCCTGGATCAAAGAGCAAAATTGTCAGTGTTGAGGTGGAGGGCTTCATAAACCTGGGTGGCAGCTATTTTTGCGCAGCTCAGAATATTTAGTGGCCTTTTGTTGATTGGAAAAACCATGCGCGTTCTACTCCTTCTTTTTGGCCTGCTGTTGATGCCATCGCTGCTGTCGGCCCAGGGACGTGATTTCCCGCCCCAATTGATCGTGCAGATCACTGTGGACCAGCTCAGGGCGGATTTGCTTGACCGGTTTTCAACCGATTTCACCGAGGGCGGCTTTCAATTGCTGATGGCGCAGGGGGTCTGGTACCGGGATGCGGAACATCGCCATTCCAATACGGAAACGGTTGTGGGTCATACGACGCTTTCCACCGGGGCTGATCCTGCGGTGCATGGGCTGGTGGCCAACAATTACCGCGACTCCCAGCTGCCCCAGGCTCCGGTGGCGCAGAACACAAGTGGAAATCAGGAGGTGGTGCTGGATGTGTCCGATGCCCTTCATTTTGCCACGCAGGATCCGGCAGCGCCTGTGTTGTTCCCCGATGGTAGCTTTTCCGCGCCAAAAGATGGCCGATCCCCAAAGGATTTGCTGGTCACCACGATCGGGGATGAGCTGCGGCTGTCGCGCGGCGCGGCCGCCAAAATCTTTGGCGTCTCAATGAAGGACCGGGCCGCAATTGGAGCCACGGGACATGCGGGCACTGCCTTTTGGTACAGCACCAGCCAAGCCACTTTTGTCAGTTCGCTCTTTTATCTCGATGCCTATCCGCAATGGGTACAGGACTGGACGGCACAGCAACTGCCAGCCAGCTATACCGGGGGCGCCTGGACGCGCCTTCACCCTGAGCAAAGCTACAGTTTTGCCGCCTATGATGATCAGCCCTGGGAAAAGAACTATACTGGCTGGGGCATCGTTTTTGCCGACCACCTCTATCCTGCGACTGCTGACCCCCTCTACCAGGCCTTTCTTCAAACCTCACCGGCGGCGGATGAGCTGACACTCAGTTTTGCCAAGGCACTGATCGCCGGAGAGAGCCTTGGAACGGATGTGGTGACAGACTATCTGGCGATCAGTCTGAACTCTGTCGACTATGTCGGCCACACCTTTGGGCCATCGTCTCTTGAGGCGGAGGACAACCTCAAACGGCTGGATGCCCAGTTGGCAGAGCTGTTCGACTACCTGGACGCTGTTGTGGGTCTGGACAGAACACTGGTGGTGCTGTCCGCAGATCATGGCGCCACCGAGGTGCCCGGCTATCTGAATGCGCGGCTGCGCACCGATGTGCAGTTGTTCGACTACAGCAAGGTTGAACAAATGCCTGCGATCCGCCGGTTCAAGCGCAAGCATGGCATAACAGAGGCGATCAGCAGCTACACCTCTCCCTGGATTTATATGCAAGAGGAGCCTCTGCGCGCGGCGGGTGCGGATGTGGCACAGGCGCGCCATCTGATCGCCAAGACACTGCGCGCGATGCCCGGGGTGGCTGTTGTTTTTGACAAGGGCAAGATTGCCAGTGGCACAGTGCCGGACACGCATTTTGGCCGCGCCGTTACGGCAAATTTTCTCGCGTCCCGCGCCGGTGATTTGTACCCGTTGCTGTCGCCGGGCTGGTTTATGCTGGATCCTGACCCTCTGGCGGGCGCCTCCCAACACGGATCCCCCTATGCCTATGACCGGCATGTCCCGCTGTTTTTCATGGGGCCTGGCATCGCGGCCCAGACGGTGTATCGCAAGGTGCAGACCGTGGATGTCGCCCCAACCATCGCCAGCTATGCCCGCACCCGCATGCCCTCTGGCACAACAGGCCAGCTGTTGCCCGAGGTTCTGGGCAGGTAGCGCCGCCAGCCAGACCAGATCCGCCCGCGCTCAGCTTGGGGGGAGGTGTCTGTGCAGAGCTTTGGCGAGGCCCTGTACATAGGGGGCGGCCATCATGGTGACATGATCGCCCTCGACCACATGTGCTTCAAACGGCCCCGCGGCAGCCTTAGCCCAAAATTGCCGCGCCTCAATGTCCGGATCCTTGGTGTCCGAATCCTGGGCCTGAAACAGCAGCACCGGTGCGCTGTGCTGGCCCGGAGTGTAGGCCTGCCGGGCGGCGCGGTGCTGCTGTGACACCCGCAAAAGCCCCGCAACCAGTTGGCGGGCCGCCTCGTGTGAGCCTATACTGCTGGCCATCACCTGCGCGGCCTGATCCAGCTGCTCTGACAGGGACAGTTTGGCAAGGCTCTCTTCGCTTAACGCAAGGCCTGTATCGGTAAAGCGGGAAAAAATATCCACGGCAGCTGCCAGATCCCGCGCGGCAATGCGCGCTGCTGTCTGATGCGCTTGCCAGGTGTCATCCGGACGGTTCAGGCTGCTGTCAAACAAGATCAGCTGCGAGACATCCGCGCCCTCGGCCTGCAACTGGCAAGCCATTTCCCAGGCCACAACACCGCCAAATGAATGGCCCCCCAGCCGGTATGGTCCAGAAGGTTGCCGCTGCCGCAGCGCGGCAATGAACTCCGATGCCATGTCAGCGATGCGATTATGCGGCTCTTGGCCATCAAACAGGCCCCTGGCCTCAAAGCCGTAGATCGGAAAATCACAGGCGTGCTCATGAACCAGCGCCTGCACCAGTGGCTGATAGTTCCACAGCATGCCGCCGCCCGTATGCACCAGCCAGAGCGGCGGACCGCTGCCGCGTTGCCACAGGGGAACGACCCTTTCCCCACCGGTTTCTGCTCCGTCCAGCGCACCCTGGGCCACCCGGGCCAAATGCGCGACCGTGGCGGATTTGAACAGTTCTGCCAATGGAATCTTGAGTCCCATGCGTTGCTCGATCACCAGCACCAGACGCAGGGCCAGCAGCGAGTGGCCACCAATGTCAAAGAAATCATCAGTGACGCCAAATCCCGATTTTCCAAGAACTTCGGCCCATATTTGCAGCAATTGCAGCTCAAGAGAGGACGCGGGCGCCTGTGTCTCCGTCAGGTCTGGTTCGGCTTCAATCGGCGGCAGGTGTCGGCGGTCCAGCTTGTGATTGGCTGTCAGCGGCAGTTTTTGCAACAGCGCAGGCCCATTTGGCACCAGAGCCGCAGGCAGGCGGGCGCGCAGAAAACTGCGCAACTCAGCGCGTGTTGGCACAGGGGATACGCCGGGGCGCGGCACAAAATAGGCGTCCAGCTCCGTGGTGCCGCCGGTCGTGCGCCGCGCGACCACAGCGCTGGCCGCGACACCTGAATGCTGTTCGAGCAACGCGGAAATTTCGCCGGGCTCAACCCGAATGCCGCTGATTTTGACCTGATCATCCATCCGGCCTGCAATATGCAGCAGCCCGGCAGGATCCAGCCAGCCCAGATCGCCCGTCAGATACACAAGGTCATCATTTGTGCGCGCTGCAGGGGTCGGGATGAACCTCTGCGCTGTCTTTTCCGGATCATTGCGATAGCCCAGCGACCGAAAACCCGTACGGATGGCGATCTCTCCCATCTCTCCGGTTGCGGCTGGTTTCCTGGTAGAGGTCAGGATCAGCGCTTCGCTCTGCGGCAGCGGTTGGCCAACAGGCTGTGTTCCTTCAAAAAGGGCCGCAGGCACCTCATAGGCGAATTTGGCCAGTGTGGTCTCGGTCGGCCCATATAGGTTGATCAGTCTTGTGGTGTGGCCAATATGTTTTTGCCAGCTCTGCACCAGATCGCGGTCCAGAGGCTCTCCCGC
The DNA here is from genome assembly GCA_965641885.1 of Phaeobacter sp. SH40. Lineage (GTDB taxonomy): Bacteria > Pseudomonadota > Alphaproteobacteria > Rhodobacterales > Rhodobacteraceae > Pseudophaeobacter. Next base: position 24,505 of record CBFFKJ010000002.1, read on the forward strand.
ACTGAAGACCAGTCGCAGCGCAGGCAGCTGTGGCAAAGCGGCGCCCGCCAGCAGCCAGCTTTGAAGCACAGAGGGGACGCTGTGCAGCACAGTGATTGCCTGTTCTGCCAGCCACTGCGGCGCGCCAGTCTGGGCCGGTCCGATGTTTGCAGGCGGTATCACCAGGGTTGCCCCCGAGACCAGCGGCGCAAAGATGTCGCGCAGGACAACATCAAAGGACAGTCCGGTGAATTGCGCCGCCCGATCATCAGGTTTGATGTCAAAGGTATCACGCTGCCAGCTGACGAAATGCGCCAGTCCTCCCGCAGTGCCCAAAACCGCCTTTGGCGTTCCGGTTGAGCCTGAGGTGAAGAATACATAGGCCGGATCAGTTGTCCCGGAAGGCGGGGAGAAGCGGTTGGGATCAAAACAGGCGTCGCCGGGCATGTGAGCGCTGTCGCTGACAGGGATCAGCAGCATCTTGCGTGCCCGCAGCCAGTCCAAAGTTTCGGGTGTGATGCGGTCGCAATATAACACGCATCTGGCCTGCGCCTGCGCAATCATCACCGCGTGGCGTTCAGGCGGCAGCTCTGGGTCAAGCGTCATGAGCACGCCGCCAAATTCGAAAACAGCCGCCATCGCGCGGACCAATTCTGGCCCCGCTGGGGCGCAGATGGCAATTGTGTCGCCTGGGACTGCACCGCTGCGGGCCAGATCGCCTGCCAGCGCTTGCATAGAGGCCGCAAGGTGCCGGTAGCTGAGCGTCTCTTGCTGCCACTGCAGCGCAATCGCGTCCGGAGTGCGTCGCGCCCAGTCAGCAATCTGGCGGGTGAGCGGCACCTGATCGGGGAGCTCACCCGACGTCGCGCTGGTGTTTTCTTTGGCGCAGGCCACGCGCAGCTCGAGGCTAGCCAGGTTTTGATCAATGTTGTCAACCATCTGGCGCAGAACGGCTGCGTATTGCTCCAGCAACAAATGCATGCGCTGTTGTGAAAACCGTGCGGTCTGATAGGCCAGACGCAGCTCAAGCCGGCCGTCCCATTGGGTCACATAAAGCGCGGCCGAAAACGCGCACCGCTGATTGGGAGGGGGAACAAAATCCGCCTGCAGCTGCGCCATTTCAAAGGAGCGCGGAGGGCTGGGGGTGAAGTTGAACATTAAATCAAACAAGGCCTGTTTGCGCGTACTGCGGCTTGGCGTCACCTCTTGCACAACCCGGTCAAACGGCACCTCGTGGTGTTCCAGCCCGTCGAGCACCACCCGGTTTACTGCCTGCAATGCGGCCCTGACAGAGGTCGCGGGATCCAGCTTTAGCCGCAGGGCCAGAGTGTTGAGAAAAAGACCGATCAGCGGTTCATTCTCTTCGCGCAGCCGTCCGCTGACGGGGATGCCCAGGATCAGGTCATCCTGGCCGGTGAGGCGCGCCAGCAGCAGAAAATACCCCGTCAAAAGCGAGGTGAAAAGCGAGCAGCCTTCAGATTGTGCAAGTGCTGTCAGCCTGTCCACCAGATCGCGAGGCAGACGTAATTCCACAGTGGCCCCGGACAAATCCCGCGCCTGATCCTGTGTGCTGGCGCTGGCGGACGCGGGCATGGGGCGGTCTGCAGCCAAATCGGTCCGCCAGGGAGCGCCGTCGAGCTGGTCACGCCAATAAGACAGGCTTTTGGCCAGCGCGGGGCCTGACAGCCGCCGTTTCTGCCAGGCAACGTAGTCGCTGTATTGCGCTGTCAATTCCGGCAGGTCCGGTTGCCGGGCGTTTGCCAATGCAGCATAGGCCCCGGCCAGCTCGCGCAGGAAGATGTCCAGAGACCAGCCATCGCTGACGATGTGGTGCAGGGTAAATGTTAACAGGTGATCATTGATCCCCAGCTGCCCAAGATCGACCCGGATCAACTGATCCCGTTGCAGATCAAAGCCGGTCTGCACGCTGGCGCAATAGGCAGTATGAATGCGCCCGTCGCAGGTACTGTCGGCGGGTTCGGTCAGGTCAGAATGGGTCAGGTGCACCTGCGGGCTTTGTCTCTCATTGGCGCGGGCGCCGCCTGCCCCGGTCGAAAAATTCAGCCGCAGGGGCTGATGGCGGCTATAAATCAGCTGCAGGGCTTGTTGCAGGGCGTCCCTGTCCAGCCTCCCCCGCAGCCGGAGCGCGCCAACAATCGTATGCGCGGGATCCGCTGGCGACAACTGGTCCTGAAACAGCCAGCGTTCTTGTGCAAAAGACAGCGCTGCGGGATCTGCGGCAGGCGCGGGCTCAGCGGCTCCACGCTGGGCAAGGCGTTTGAGCAAGAGCGCCCGCTGCCCCGTTGTCAGATCTTCCAGTCGCAGCTTCAGATCGCTCATGCAGAGCCCTCCTGCTCAAGCAGCGCGTTCAGCTCTGTGTCGCTTAACCCATCCAGCTCTGACAACAGCCCGTCCAGAATTTGCGGATCGGCCATATCAAGCGCCGCCAAATCGATTTTTTCTGCCAGCTCGGCGATGCTGGGGCTGTTGAGCACCGCAGCCAGGGACAGATCAACATCCAGTCGACTGGCGATGCGGGCGTTGAGCTGGGTGGCCAGCAGGGAATGGCCGCCAAGGGCAAAGAAGTTCTCATCAATGCCAATCGGTTCAAGGGCAAACAGGTCCTGCCAGATCTCTACCAGTATCTCTTGGGTCGGGGTTTGGGCCACGGCCAGATTGCGCGGTGCATCGGAACGGTTTTGCCGTAGCATAGCTGGCGGCAGCGCATGGTGCAGCCATTGCGCCATGCGCTGCTCCAGGTCTCCTGTCGAGACGATGACCCGGGGCAAGTCATCCTGGACCAATGTTCGCAGCAGTACTGAACAGGCGGCCTCTGGCTCCATAAAGTAGCTGCTGACTGTACTACCGAACCCTTTGACCGCCGATTTGATCTCTCCCAACTGCCAGGCATCCCAGTTGATTGAGACCCAACGGGTTTTGCCGACACCGGACTGGGTCTCGCCCGCAGCAGACTGGCCCCCACTAGATTGGCCCCCACAAGACTGGGCCTCGGCAAAGGCATCCAGATAAAGGTTCGCGGCGGCATAGGCTGAAAAGCCCAGGCCGCCAAGCTGCGCTGCGAGCGAGGACATCAGAACGCAAAAATCTGCCTCGCGATTTTTCAGCAACCTGGCCAGAACCTGCGTGCCGTGCACCTTGGCGTGAAATTGCCTGTCGGCGTTCTGCCGCGTTTCCGAGGCGATTTCGCAAAAGGTATTTGCGTCAATCGCGCCTGCGCAGTGAAACACGCCGTGGATTGGCCCAAAGTGTGTTTCGATGCGCGCAAAGGCAGCTTCCATAGCTGTGACATCGGCAACATCGGCCGCTAAGGTCAACACTTGGGCCCCCGCTTGGCGCAGGGCGCGCAGAGCTTCGATGCGGCGGCGGGTGGGATCAGTCGGATCCAGCGCTTTGAGCTGTTGCGTTGTGAGCGTCTGGTCTAACGGGCTGCGGCCAAGCAATGCCAGACGTACCGGAGCCACGGCGGCCAGTGCATGCGCCAGCGCCAGCCCAACGCCGCCCAGCCCGCCGGTGATAACATAGGTGCCATCGGGGCGGATTGCGTCTGCGCCTGAAACCGGTCCGCTTGAAATTGTCGGGACTGGCAGGGCCAAAGGCACCTGGGTCTCGACCAGCCGCCGTCCCCTGCGGTAGGCGACCAGAGGCGCGTTCTGGGCTGCATCCTGGGGCTGTGCGAGGTTGGCCAGCACACGGCTGGCAATTTGCGCGGGCACCGGACTGTCGAGATCCAGCGCCTGGGTTGTCAGCCCCGGCCGTTCCTGTCTGGCCACCTTCAGCGCGCCGAGCACCGGAACCTTGTCTGGGTTTAGGCGGCCATCCTGGCCGGGGTCAGTTAGACCGGCTGCGAGCACGGTAAGGCGGGCCTCGTCGAGGCGTGACAGGGTGATGGCCTGAAGCAGCGCAACCACAGAATGGTAGCCATGGGCCTGTGTGGTCTCGAAGTCGGCATAGTCTCTCAGCAGATCCAGATGCAGGAAATGGAGTGGCAGATCCGGCTCCACTGGCAGCGATGCAATCAGCGTGGCAAAGGCGTCGCGATCCGCGACTGTGGGGCAGTTTTTGTCGCGGCTAACGGCGCATTCGGCATCGGGCCAGAAAGCTGTCGCTTTTGCACCAGCATTGCGCAGCGCGCCGAGCAGCGCGCTCCCGGCCTCTGATCCATCCATCAGCACCACATAATGCGCTTGCGCCGGTCGCGCGTTGCTCGATAACGGAGCCGGTTTCCAGCTTGGCGCCAGGGTCCAGTCTTCCACCGGTTTGCGGGCTGCCCCGGGTAGACTGGCTGCGCCTGCAGTTGCGGGGCCTGCCTGCGGCGCGTCGACCCAATGGCGCTGACGGGCAAAGGGATAGGTGGGCAGCGGCACCCGGCGCGCTGTGGGGTCAGCCAACAGGCGTGCAGCGTCGATTTCGGCACCACCGGCCCAGAGCGCGGCCATGCCCTGCAGCAGGGTGCGGTATTCCGACTGTTGGGAATAGGACCACTTCATCAGGGGATTCACCGGGGTTTTGCATCCCATCGCATTGCAGGCGGCGCGCGCATGCGAGCTGAGCGACTGGCCCGGCCCCACCTCTACCAGCGTCAGCCCATCCTGGGACAGCAGCGTCGCCACGGCATCGCGAAACCTGACAGTCTGGCTTAGATGCGCGGCCCAGTAGCCGGGGTCGGTGGCCTCTTGCACTGACAGCCAGTCGCCGGTCACACAGGACACGCAAGGAATAGAAGGTGCAGACAACGGCACTGTGCTGATGATTTTGGTCAGGGCGGGGACGATGTCATCCATCATAGTTGAGTGATAGGCATAGGTAGAGCCAAGCCGCTGACAACTATGACCTTGCTCCTGCAAGTGGTCGGCCTGCGTCCTCAGGGCGGTATCCGGGCCAGAAAGGATGCTCATACGAGGGCCATTGGCGGCGGCCAGCGACAGGTGGCTGTTGCGCTGGTCCAAGGACAGCATATCCTGCACCTCTGCCTCACCCAAAGGTACCGCCATCATGCCGCCTTTGCGGGCCTGATCCCGGATCAATGTGGCGCGCGCCGCGACAATGCGCAGGGCGTCCTTCAGGCTGACAATCTTGGCAATACAGGCGGCAACAAATTCACCAATGCTATAGCCCGTGAGGGCGGCCGGGCGCAGCCCCCAGCTTTGCAGCAATCGTGCCAGCGCATATTCGGTGACAAAAATTGCCACCTGCCCGTTGACAGGATCCTCCAGCGGGTCTGGTTGTGGCGTGCTGCTGCTGCCGCGTTCCAGCATCGCGCGCATGTCCAGTTTGCCAGCTGCAGCTTCCGGGCCGATGCTGCGGGTTGAGGCATGGCGCCAGTCCTTGTCTGGAAACAGCTGATCCCGGATGTCGCCGCTGCGGTGCTGTGCCAGCTCTTTGGCGCAGGTATCTATCTGCTCCCGGTAGCTGGGCTCCAGGCAGTAGAGCTCCCATCCCATGGCCGCATAATGATCTCCCAGCCCCGGAAACATAAAGGCGAGCCTCTGTGGTGTTGCGGGTTGCGCCTCGAAAGGTTTGCGCAGCTGGGCCACAGCATCTGCGGTGCTGGCCGCAACCAGCGCAAGCCTTTGATCTCTGGCGCTTCTGCCGCAGCGCAGGGTATGGGCAACATCAGAAAGCGGCGGCGCATCTGGCTGCTCTAGGGCTGTGGCAAGCTCCAGTGCGATCTGCTCCAGCGCATCAGCCGTGCGGGCGGATAGCTGTAAAAGGTGACAGGGGCGGCCAGAGTGCTCAGAATGCGGGAGGTCAGAGGAGGCGGCGTTTGCCAAGACCGGGGGCTCTTGCAGGACCACATGGCAATTGGTGCCACCGATGCCAAAGGAGCTCACCCCGGCGCGCATCGGGCCACGTGTTGCATCATGCGCTGTCATCTGCTGTGGGACGTAAAAGCAGCTTTGTTCCAGCTCCAGAGCGGGATTGGGGATCGCAAAATGCACACTCGGAGGAATGGCGCGGTGCTGCAGGGCCAGGACCGTCTTGATCAGCCCGGCAATGCCGGAGGCGGCGTCTACATGGCCAATGTTGCTCTTGACCGAGCCGATGGCGCAGGGCTGCTGGCTTTTGGCAAAGACTTCTTTCAGGGCCGCCACCTCAACCGGATCGCCGACGCTGGTGCCGGCGGCATGGGCCTCGATCATGGCGATGGTTTCAGGCGGGGTTCCACCAATTTCTTGCGCCTCGGCGACCACCCTGGCCTGTGGAGCCACCGAGGGGGCGGTGAAACCGACCTTCTCATGACCGTCGTTATTGACAGCCGAGCCGCGGATCACCGCGTGAATTGTGTCGCCATCCGCCTGTGCATCGAGCAGCCGCTTGAGCGTGACAACTCCGCAGCCATCGCTTGAAACCGTGCCGGCCGCTGCTGCATCAAAGGGACGGCAGGCGCCGTCTGGCGACAGGATCGAGCCCGGTGCATAGGTATAGCCGCTGACAAGGGGCAGATGGATCGAGACCCCTCCCGCCAGCGCCATATCGCATTCCAGCGCAAGCAGGCTCTGGCAGGCCTGATGCACCGCGACCAGCCCCGTAGAGCAGGCTGTTCCCAGGCTCATACTGGGGCCCGTCAGGTTCAGCAGGTAAGAGGCGCGCGTTGCAAGGAAGGTGGGATCGTTGCCCACTGCCACGCTAAAGACGCCGGCAGAGTCCAGCACTTGTTTATTCGGCCACAGGTGTGACAGCAAATACATCGACAGGATTGAGCCGCCAAAGACCCCAACCTGTGCACCCTGCGGAGCGCCATAGCCGGCATGTTCCAGCGCGCTATGGGCGCATTCAATAAAGACGCGCTGCTGCGGGTCCATTAGGGCGGCGTCCGAGGGGGCAAGGCCAAAAAAGGCGGCATCAAAGCAATCTGCGTCCTGTAGCACCCCCTTGGCTGGCACATAGTCTGCGGCGCGGTATTGGTCGGGCGTGAGGTCGGCTGCGGACAGCTCTGCCTCGCTAAAGCGCGAGATGACGTCCCGGCCCTGTGCCAGAAGGTCCCAAAAGGCGGCAATGTCCGGCGCGCCCGGCAGTCGGCACGCCATGCCCACAACGGCAATGGCGGAGTCGTCGAACGCGGCGGCAGACAACGCGGGGTCAAATTCTGCGGCGCTCATACGAGGCTCCGGCGGCGGGCGGCCTGCCGCTTTCGGACTGATTTACGGTCCTGGGCGCGGTTTTGCTCTGCAGGCGCAGTGGTTAGGGCTGTGTTTTCGACCTCACGTGCTGCGCTCAGACAATGGCGGGCTTGTTGGGTGATGGTGGGGTATCGGAACAGATCCGTCATGGCGATCTGTCTGCCCGCCGCAGTGCTGAGCCTGCTTTGCAGATCAAGCAGCAACAGAGAATGGCCGCCCTGTTCAAAGAAACTGCCCTCGCGCCTGACCTCGCGGTCCAGTACGTCGCGCCAGATGGCAGCGACCTGCGCCTCTGGGGTGTCAAAGGGCGTGACCGTAGCGGTCTCTTCAACTGATCCCGGTATGGAGTTGGGTGCGGAATTGGGCGCGGGGTTGGCTCCGATGCTGGCCTCGACGCTTGCCTGGGCGCGCAGGGTCAACAGCGCATGCCGGTCGATTTTGCCTGATGTGTTCAGGGGCAACTGATCAACCTCGATGATCTCGCCGGGCATCATGTAGTCGGGTAACACCTCGGACAGACGGGTGCGGAGCGCCTCAAGATCCAGCCCTGCGGATTGTGCCTGCAAGATCTCACCGCCCGCAAAGAACGCGGCATGAAAGGGAGAGGCGCAAAAGCCGCGGTCGTGATGCGGCGCCTGAATGGCAAAATGCTCGGCCTGCCCGGCGGCGATGCTGTGTCCCTCAATGTGATAATCCGTGTGCAGCCCGTCGTCGCCCAACACAGCGCCAAACCGTGTTTCGATCCGATCCCCAGGGGCCATGTCGCGGCCCTGTGCGGCCAGGGGTAAAAAGACGGGTAGCCAGCAATGTTCGTGCTGCAGAATGTCCAGCACGGGACCTGCGCCGCAATCCAGCGTCAGCCAGACCAGAAACCCGTCGCAGCGGCCTGGGCGGGTCACGTCAAACCGGGCTTGTGCGTCGTATTCGGGCTGCACCAGAGCGCGGTAGTCGAAATCCTCAAAGCTTTGCGGCGGCGCCAGAAGGTGTTCATAGCCCAAGCCGCGCACCGACAGGCGCAGATCAAAGGGGCGGCCATAGGCGGCAAATATCCGGTCAATATAGCTCTGGGCCAGGGGACCAAATCCGGGGGTCTCCAGCAGGCTGTCTGGCAGTTGCACCGGTGCAAATAGGGTGCGAGAGCGTTCGGGGATCACCTGTGCCGTAGGTTTCAGCAAGTGGCGCGTTGCGTTGATGATGCTGGCGGCCCCTTCTGCATTGCCGATTGCTCCGACAATTTCCGAAACCGAGACATCTGCCGCTTCGGGCAGCGAAATACGGGTGGCGTCACCGTGGATCAGGGTGATCTGATCCTGCAATCCCAGTTCCCGCAGACGGGCCCTGGCCTTTTGATAGGTCGCCTCCAGCAGTTCTATTGCATAGACGTGGCGGGCGCCGGCCGCGATGCAGAATCGCGCGAGAAGTGCCTCGGGGCCTGTGCCGATGTCGACCACCACCTTGCCCGGAACGTGCTGTGCGATGGCGGCGCGGTAGCTGTCATTGCGGCGCTCGTCCAGGGTCATGGCGGAATAGGCCAGATCGTCATAGACCAGAAACTCTGAAATCGACGGCCACCATTCGGCGGGCGGCGTGCGGGCAACAAAGGCGGTGAGCTGATCGCCTGTCCCCCTGTCTGCCCTCTCGCCGTCTGTCCCCCGGTTCGCCCCACCGTCTGACGCCCTGTCTGCGGCCAGAACCACAGCCTCTGCAACCTCAGGGGCCTGGCACAGCGCGGTCTCGACCTCGCCCGGCTCGATGCGAAAACCGCGCAGTTTCAACTGCTGGTCCCGCCGCCCAAGATAGTCGAGCCGCCCGTCGCTTAGCCTGCGCACAATATCACCGGTGCGGTAGAGCCGTGCCGAGGCCTCTGGCGCAAAGGGATGCGGCACAAAGGCGGTTTCGGTCAGGTCAGCACGTTGCCAATACCCCCGCGCCAGTTGCGGCCCACCCAGATAAAGCTCGCCCGCCACACCAATCGGACAAAGCCGCATTGCGCTGTCCAGCACATAGGTCTCAACCGTGCCAAGCGCGCGACCAATCGTGGGTTTGTGCTCGTGTGGCGCAACAGGGCCCAGGGTGGCACAGACGGTGCATTCTGTGGGCCCGTAGGCGTTCAAAAACACCCTGCCGGGTGACCATGTCTGGGCCAGATCGGGCGGGCAGGCCTCGCCGGCGGTGACCAGCACGCGCAGGGCCGGCAGGTGCCAGTGTGGCAGTCGGGCCAGAACCGTAGGCGGCAGCGTGAGGGTGGTGATTTCCCAGCGCTGCAACAGCTCGAGGAATTCACGGCTGGGCAAAAGTTGCCTGCGCGGCGCCATATAGAGCGTGGCGCCGCCCAAAAGGGCAGAGAAAATCTCTGACACCGAGGCGTCAAAACTGAAGGAGGCGAATTGCAGCACCCGGGCACCGGGCGAAATCTGAAAGGCCTTGCTTTGGGCGGCAATCATATGGGCCAGCGCGCCATGTTCGATAACCACGCCTTTGCGCTGCCCGGTAGAGCCGGAGGTGTAGATCATATAGGCGGCATCATCGCCTGCAGGAGCCTCTGGTGGTGGCGCATCTGGCATATCGCTGTGGTCGCTGCCATCCTCCTGACAAAGATAGAGCAGGGAGGCTGCAACCTCTGAAAGGCGTGGGCGGGCGCGGGCGTCAGTCAGCACCAGCCTTGGCTGGGCGTCGCGGATCAGCCCCTGCATCAGCTCCGAGGGCAGTCCCGGGTCCAGCGGCACATAGGTGGCGCCAGATTTGAGGCTCGCCAGAAGTGCGACCAACCGGTGCAGCCCCGGCTCCTGACAAATCACCACCCGGTCGCCGCGCTGCACACCACGTTCGGCCAGCCGTGCGGCCATCTGGTTGCTGCGCTTGTCCAGCGCGCTGTAGCTGAGGCTTTGGTCTCCCGTGGGGGTCCAGAACACAGCGGCGGGCGCGTCGGGTGTCCGCGCGGCCTGTTGGCAAAAGGCACGCGCCACCGAAAGCTCAAGGTCGGCAGGCACGCACCAGTCCGGATCCCGGACCCATGTGTCGGTCAACTGGCGGCGCTCTTTTGCCGTGAGGGGGTCGATGTCCTGCAGCCGGGTGACCTGCGGGTCGGCCATAGAGCGCAGAGTTTGGCGGAACTGTTGCAGGATCCGCGTTGCCATTGCGGCATCAAAGCAGCCTCGCTCAAAGCCGATCCCGAGGTGTTTGTGCTCTCGCACGCTGAACAAAAGCGTCAGCGGAAAATTGGCCCGCTCGGTGAAATCTGCAGGCCCAAGGCGCAGCGCGCCTGCCTGACTGCGGTGGGTGATGTCGCCAAAGTCTTCAAAGACAAGCAGGCTCTGCAGCAGGGTCTGATCTGCGGGCAACCCTGTCAGCCGCTGGATGGCGGAGAGCGAGAGATGTTCGTGGCGACGGCTGTGCACCTGCTGGTCCTGCAGGGCGCGCAGAGCCCCGGTCAGGCTGCTGGTCTCGTTGAGGGCTGTCCGTACCGGCAGGGTGTTGATGAACAGCCCCACCATGGTTTCAACCCCGCTTAGCGCGGCTGGCCGCCCCGAGGTTGCGGTGCCAAACACCACATTACTCGCCCCGGTATAGCGACCCAGAAGCACAGCCCAGGCCAGTTGCACAAAGCTGTTCAGGGTTACCCCGTGGCGCGCGGCTGTCTGGCGCAACTGGTCCAGCTCCCCGGCCTCAAGATCGATGAAGCTGAGCCCATAGCTGTCCTCCCCCGGTGCCAGCGGCTGGGGCCGCCCCAGATCGACCGGCGCAGGCGTCTCGATGCCCTGCAACAGCTGCTGCCAGTAGGTTTCCGCCGCCGCCTTATCCTGTTGCAAAGACCAGGTGATGAAGTCTTTGAAAGGGCGCACCGGTGGCAGGTCGGGCGGCAGATCGGCTGAGGCGCCGGTGCTGAGCGCCTCATAGCACCGCAACACCTCATCCAGCACGATGGGGCCGGACCAGGCGTCGAGGATGGCGTGGTGCCAGCTCCAGATCAGATGGTGCTCTGCGGTTGGTGCTGCAACGACCACCAGGCGCATCATCGGGGCATGGCTCAGATCAAACCCCGCCTGCCGTTCCTCATGCTTTACCTGCTGCAGGCGGGCTGCATAGGTCTCTGGTGGGGCCTCCGAGAAGTCAATCCGGCGCAGCGGAACCTTGAGCCGGGGCACCACCAGTTGCATTGGTGCGGGCAAGCCCTCCCAGGCAAAGGCGGTGCGCAGCGGCGCATGTCGCGCCATCACCTGCGACCAGGCCTGCTCAAAGGCCTCCAGATCCAGAGGGCCCTGTAAGGGGCAGGAATATTGCTCGACATAGACGTCGCTATCCTGGGCACAGAGACTTTGGAACAGCAGGCCGGCCTGCATTTCCGTGAGCGGATATGCGTCAAGTCCCTGCGGATTTTCCATGGGGTCGTCCCTCCTGGTCAGCTGTCGGATTGGTCATAGGTCACAAGCTGCGCCGCCTTTGCCAGCAGCTCTGGGTCGAACAGACCCTGTGCATGTTCAAGCGCTGCGGCCTTTGAGATGACCTTTAGCCGGTCTTTGTCAGCGCGACTGACGCCTGTGTGGTCAAGGTGGCGGGCGATTGCAGCGATGGTCCGGTTGATGAAAACATCAGCAGCCTCCAGCGGCAGGCCAAGTTCCTGCGCCCGGGCCGCCAGTTTGATCGATTTGATGCTGTCGCCGCCGGCCGCAAAAAAGTCTTCCTGCACGGATACGTTTTCTTTTCCCAGCAACCGGGCCCAGATGGCCGCGACTTGCTGTTCGGTTTTGGTTTCGGCGGGCGCAAAGCCTGCGGCCTGCTCATCGGGCCAGATGGGGTCCGGCAGGGCCTTTAGATCCCGTTTGCCATTCGGGGTCAGCGGCAGGTCAGGCAGCCCCACCAGCACGTCGGGAATCATCGAATAGGGCAGTCTCTGGCTCAGATTGGCGCGGATCTGCGCCTGATCGGGTGCTGCAGGTCCTGACGAGACAATATAGGCGACCAGCCGTATTTCTCCTGTGGGATCCTGTCGCGGCTGCACAATAGCGCTTGAGATCAGCGGATCGGCGACCAGGGCTGCTTCGATCTCGGCCGGCTCAATCCTTACGCCATGGCGTTTGACCATAGAATCAAGCCGTCCCAGAAAGTCGATCAGCCCGTCTGGCCGCCGTCGCGCCATATCCCGCGACCGGTATAGCCTTGCACCGGGACGGCTGGAAAACGGATCGGGCAAAAAGGCGGCCTCTGTTTTGGCCGCATCGCCTTGATAGCCGCGCCCGACACCAATGCCGCCGATATACAGCTCTCCGGTCACGCCGACAGGCACCGGCTGCAGCGCCGGGTCGAGCACATAGGCCGCCATGTTGCGGATTGGCCTGCCAACGGTGATGATCGGCGCAATATCGTCCTCAGGCAGCACGGCACTCAGCTGGTAGTGACATTGATCATCCGAGCATTCGGTCGAGCCATAGGTGTTCAGGATCGGGATCTCGGGAAACAACGCCAGCCAGCGACGGCAAAGCTCGCAGGGCAAGGCTTCGCCGGTTGGCACCAGCCAGCGCAACGCTCCAAGGTCGGGCGGCGCGGCCGCGGCCTCTACGTCTTCGATCAGCGCGCGCATCATCGAGGGCACCACCTGAAGCACCGTCACGCCGGTATCGCGGCAGGCCGCGAACAGCTGTGCGGGATCCTCGATTGCGGCCTCATCAATCACCTGCACCGCGCCGCCACAGGCCAGCGCCGCCAGGTTCTGCCACACCACTACATCAAAGCTGGCCGGCGCGTTCTGGGCCAGCCTGTCCACCGCGGTAAAGCCCAGGTCCTCCAGTTTACCCAGGGCGTGGTTCACCATGCCAATGTGTTCGATCATAGCCCCTTTAGGGGTGCCGGTAGAGCCGGAGGTGAAAATCATATAGGCCAGATCGTGGTCTTGGGGCAGCGCTGGCAGATCACTGTGGTGCTCTTCGGCCAAAAGGGCATCAAGGCTCACGACCTGCGGCGCGTCAGCTGCCGTTGCGACGGCAGGCAAGGCGTCCAGTGCGGCGCGTATTTCGGCCTCATCAGTCTGGCTTGTTAGAACCAGGTGGCTTTGGCTAAGGGCGATCACCTGTTTCAGTCGTTCAGGCGGCGTGTCTGGCGCCAGCGGCAGAAAAGCCCCGCCTGCGCGCGACACGCCAAGCATTGCAACGGCCAGATCGCAGCCGCGCGGCAACACCAGGGCGACCATGGTTTCGCGCGCTATGCCTCGCGCTGAAAGCGCGCGGGCCAGTTGCTGCATCCTGTCGCGCAGGCTGGCATAGCTGTGCTGCTGGCTCTTGCAGGCAATCGCCGGGGCCTGCGGTGCTTTTTGCGCCCAATCCTCAAAGAGGGCGGCCAGGGATCTTTGCGGTGGAGCTGCGCGGTGCGGACCTTCGGCCGCCAGGATCACGGCGGCGGATTCGGCACTGTTGAGCAGCGGCACTCTTGCAACCGGCATGTCCGGGCTGCGGATCAGCGCCTGCAGCAAAACTCGAAAACAGCCGGCCATGTTTTCGACTGTCGCGGCCGTAAACAAGGCAGTGTCATATTTCCAGGCGGCCTGCAGCCGTCCATGGCTGTCGCGTTTCATTTCCAGGTTGAGGTCGAACTGCCCCGCCTGCTGCGACAGCGAAAGGCCGCTGAGTTCCAGATCAGCAAAGGGGACTGGGGCTTCGCCTTCGCCGGGCAGAAAGGCGTTTTGCAGCATCTCATAGCGGTGAAATTTCTGCAGCACAAAGGTGGTTTGAAAGATGGGCGGGCGGCTCAGATCCCGTGCCGGAGCGAGCCGGTCAACAATCTGCGCAAAGGGCACGGCCTGATGCATCATCGCCTGCAGCAGGCGATCGCGCAGCGCCGCGACATGGGTGGCAAAGGTGGGGGCCTCGTCAAAGTCGGCCCTGAGCGGCAGCATATTGATGAAATCGCCAATGATGCCTTCGGTGCCGGGCAGATGACGCCCCGAAAAGGGCGTGCCGACCAGCAGCTGCGCCTGGCCGGAAAACCGGTGCAGCAGGGTTTGATAGGCGGCAAGTAGCACCACAAAGACCGTGGTGTCGTGCACGCGGGCAAAGGCCTCGACTTCATCGGCTAAACTGGCCTCCAGTGTGTGAACGACCGTGGAACCCTTGAACCTCTGGCGGGCTGGGCGGGGGCTGTCGGTTGGGAGATCCAGGCTGGGCAAATCCAGGCTGGGGAGGTCGCCAGACAGTTCTGTGGCCCAATAGTCCAGTGCGCGCTGATGCGCGCCGCGCTTTTGGGCCAGATGCATGGCGCGGACATAGTCAGCATAGGTGACAGGAAGCTGGGGCAGTTCAGGCAGCTCGGTCAAAGCGGCTGACGGGGCTGTGGCACCCTTGCGCATCGCGCCATAGAGCGCGCGCAGCTCATCCATCAGCACCACCAGCGACCACAGATCGCCAACGATGTGGTGCAGGACAAGGCATAAGACATGCTCATTTTCCCCGCGCGCCCATAGCCGGCCCCGCAGGCTGGCGTCCTGACGCAAATCAAAGGGTTGCCGGGCAAATTTTTCGAGATCCTGTTGCAGAGCCTCCTCGCTCCAGCTCCCGCCATCGCGGTGTTCAATATGGATCTGATGATCGCTGCGCCCGCGCTGCTGCACCTTGCCGTTTTCTTCGCAAAACTCACTTCGTAGGCTGGCATGCCGCGCCACAAGAGCGGCAAATGCACGCTCCAGCGCCTCCCGGTCCAGCGCACCCATTATTCGCATGGGGAAGGCCATGGAAAAGGCAGGGCTTTCCGGCGCCATCTGCCACAGGAACCACAGCGATTCCTGTCCCGGGCTAAGGGGGTGCCAATCGCCCGTCGCCCCCATCTGGGCGCGCACCAACGCCTTAAGCCGGGCTTTCAGGGCGTCTTTGGAGGCTGATATCGCAGCGGGTTTCTGTGTCATGTGGCCTCCTCAACGGGTTCGGCGAAGTCTTGGATCAGGGCTTCCATCTCTGCCTCGGACAGCTCATCCGCCCGCGCCAAAAGCGACAGGGGGTCGGAGGCGCGTGGCTCCGAGGTGCGCGGCTTGCCTGCGACAGCGGGTTGGGACAGGTTGGTCGCGGGTGGAAGGTTCACGCCGGGCAGGCCCGCGATATGGTTTGCCAATGCCGTAATGCTACGGTGCTCCCAGACGAGAGAGGGCGGAAGGTCAGCCCCGGTCCAGGTTTCCAGCGCCCCCGTCAGCAACATCGCCGCCACTGAATCCATACCAAAGGCGGCAAATCGCGCGTCGTCCTCAATGCTGGCGGCGTCGATCTGAAATTCAGAGCCCATCCAGTTTTTGATCCACGCGGCCACGGACAGGGCAGCAGAACTGGCAGGTGCATCGGAGAGCGCAAGAGCTGCGGCAGCGGGCACCTCTGGCAGTGCCATGTTGGGGGCGGTGATGTTTGCAGCCGGATCAACTCCCCGGTCAACTTTCTGGTCAACACCCTGATCTGCACTCTGATTTGGCGCGGCGCGGCGTATCAGCCCGTCGAGATCATCGTCGACACCTGCCATTTGCTGTTCGACATCTCCGATGGCTGCAGCGCAGCTGTCGCGCAGGGCCTCCATCGCCGCGCGGTTGAGGCGCGCGGTCAGGGCTGCTGAGGGGGTCAGGGCCTTGGCCCGGCTGTGCTCAAACTGAAGCCGGGCCCAGTCCTGCGCCCGTTTGGCGGCAGCGGCCGACAGAAAATCGGGGACTGTGGAGATGTGATGATTGAGGGCGGCCAGCATCAGCCCATGCGCGGCAGCCTCTCCGGTGGTCAGATGTGCCTGCGCCTTGGCTGCGGCATGGCCGCCCCACAGGGCGGGTTGCTCCAGATGGTGTTGCCAGATTTGTTGCGCCATTTCGCCCATTTCTGCGGCGAGGGCAGGCTGTTCCAGCCGGGTGCCGACGTAGTGGCGCAGATCCTCTGGAAACTGCACCAACCGGGCCCCTATATGGGCGTTCATCGGCTCTGTGGGCCCTTCAAAGATGCGCAGGACACGCGCGTCACGCAGTATTTGCGGCGCGATATTAGTCTCTATGTAGCCGCGCCCGGCCATCTGCTGGATCAGCCCGTCAGCCGCCTTCCACGCAAATTCCGGCGCCAGAGATTTGCAGGCACAATAGAGTTCCGGCGGGGGCGGCAGCTCTGCATCCAGTTGTGCCGCCACGGTGCGTATGAGGGCCTCGATGGCGCTGGAGGCCGCCGCCAGTTCCGAGATGCGCAGGTTTGTTGCGGGGTTATCGAGCAGACTGCCGGTGGCGATAGTGCGCCGACCCCCGTGCCGCAGCATCAGCTGCAGACAGCGCTTGATCACCCCGAGCGACATCGCGGCTATGGCAAAGCGGCCATATTCCATGGCGTCGGTTGCTGCTGCCATGCCCTGGCCGATTTCTCCCAGTCTCTGGTCTGCCGTGACCTGTACCCCCTCCAGAATAACCTGATTTTGCACCATTGCGCGCAGGCCCAGCGTCAGCGCCTCGGGCCCCTGGCGCAGACCCGCCGCGCCGGCCTCAAGCACAAAGCCGCTCACGGCCTGGCCGCCCCCTTCTGGGTTCTCCAGGCGCACAAATGTGTTGATAACACCGGCCCAGGCTGCGGTGCCTGACCACAGTTTGGTGCCATGCAGATGCCAGGAGCCTGCGCCATCCGACCGGCCTGTGGCTGAAAGGTTGCGAATATTAGAGCCCGCTCCTGCCTCTGTCATCGCAAAGGAGGCGAGCTCCCGGCCCGTGGCGAGCCTGGGCATCAGCCTGTCAATCAGCTCTGGCTGCGCGTGGCGCAGGATAGGCCGCAGCCCCAGCGCATTATTGACCACCGTAAAGGAGGCCAGCGTGGTGTCGATTGCCGCCAGTTGCTCAACCACGTTTAGGATTTCGCTGTTGCGTAGGCCAAGGCCGCCGTAGCGCTTTGGAGCGACCATGCCCAGCAGACCCTGATTGCCGAAATCCATCACAACATGGGGAGGGATCGTCCGGCGTTCATCCATCAGACGAGAGTTCAGGCGGCTTTCACCGTATGCGCGCAGCCAGCCGATCAGATCGGCAGTTTTCTCAGGCTGGGCGCCCTTTTGAGCTTTTTTCTGGGTGTCTTGCTGGGCGTGTAATACGTCGTCGGGCAGATCGGCGGGCGAGGTGACGGCTTGCCCTCTGGTGGCCCGTGCTTGCCCTCTGGTGGCCCGTGCTTGCTCTCTGATCGCGCGTGGTTCTGCTGCCGTGGCCGTAGTGGTGGTGACTGGACTAGTGATTGGGTTGGTGACAGTGGTCGCCTGAACCGGCCTCTTGTCAGGGGGCTGCACCTGATCCTGAACCGGGGCATAACGGGGCGATATCCATGTGGCCACACCGGTGAAGGTTCCGGCGGCAAAATCTGTGCGGCAGGCGTGGCGCTTTTTCTTGCCTGTATGGGTTTTGGGCAGTCCTTTGGGGGTCAGCAGAACCAGCGCGCCTAGCTCGAGGTCATGTTGTTCGGCGACGCGGGCCCGGATGGTGTTGACCAAATGCTGCTGCAGTGCCGCCGCCTCAGTCCCCTTGCGCCGCAGTATCCGCAGGGCGCTGCGGGTCACCTCATGCACCACAACCAGTCGCATTGCAGTGCCAATCTCGCTGGCAAAGACAATGGCGCCGCTTTGCTCTAAAGCAGGATCGCAGGCCTCAACCGTCAGCTCGATGTCTTCGGGGCTGTAGTTGATGCCGCGCAGCACCATGACGTCATCCAGCCGGCCAATCACAAAGAGATCCGCGCCGGACATCCCGCCCAGATCACCGGTCCGCAGCCAATCACCGGGCTCGCCATTTATCTGCGCGTGAAACTTCTGTTGAGAAAGGGCTTTGCGCTGCCAGTATCCAGCAGCCACCGAGGGCCCCTGGGCCCAGATCTCGCCAACTTCACCCGGCGCACTGAGGTCACGTGTGTCCGGGTTTACAATCCTGATTTCGCTGCCAAGGGGGGATCCGTTACAGGCTACCAGACCGCGGTGGCGCACTGTCGCGTCCGTGGCGGGAACCAATCTGCGCTGTTGCAGCGCGTCGCTGTCAAAACTGTCCCATTTGAGCGGGCAGTCAGGGCCGTTGACGCTGAGCACCAGGGTGTTTTCCGCCATGCCATATGCGGGGCACTGGACATCCGCGCCCAGACCATTTTGCGCGAACCGGGTGGCAAACTGCTGAACCGTTTCTGCCCGCACCGGCTCTGCTCCGTTCAGCAAGGCCTTGAGGGCAGACAGATCCAACCCGGCGGTGGCTGTGGGCGGCAGGGCAAGGCAGGCATCAAAGGCGAAATTGGGCGCTGCAGAATGGGTGACGCTGTGGTTTTGCATCGCTTGCAGCCAGCGCACGGGGCGCTGCGCAAAATGCGTTGGTGGCATCAGTAGGCTCAGGCTGCCGGAATACACCGGTACGATACAGCCAAACACCAGGCCCAGATCGTGATAATGCGGCAGCCAGCACAGCAGTCGGCTGTCGGCGCTGATCTGGAAGCTGCTGCAGACATCCGAGGCATTATGCGCGATATTTTTATGGCTGATCGCCACGCCTTTGGGCGCAGAGGTCGACCCCGAGGTATATTGCAGATGCGCAATGTCTGCGCTGTCAAGTCCGGGGTCTTGCCAGATCCCTTCGCTGATCTCCTCGGGCGCGGTGGGGAAATCCTCGATGGCGAGAACAGTTTTGCTGGGCAGTGCTGCACAAAGCCAGTCCTGCATCTCATGGGTTGAAATTACCAATTGAGCACCGCTGTCAGCCGCGACATTCTGCGTGTGCTCCATGGGGCGGTTTCGTTGCGGGTATTTGATCGGCACAGCAATGGCGCCAGAGTAGAGACAACCGAAATAACACTGCAGAAACGCCAGCCCGGCAGGCAGCGCTATGAGGACCGGCGCTTGCCTGAGTTGCAGATCCAATGCTTTGGCGCGGGCTTGCAGGGTCAGCGCGACCACTTGGGCTTTGTGGTCCAACGCCCTGTAGGTCAGGGTTTCAGGGCCCTCGGATTTATGTGACAAAAAGGAGAATGCAATCTGTTGACCTGTTTCATTTGAACGGTCTTTAAGAGCAGTGACCACATTTTCTTTAAAAAACATTCTGTCCAGTCCTTTCCCCAATTTCAATCCTTTAGCTATTTCAAAGGGCCGTTTTTGCAATTCATTACAGGGGTGTTCAACGACTTGCGGACCCCTGATGCGGCTCCCTTTGCTGACCCATATGTGTTGGCCGGAATTTGGCGCGAGGCATTATCGCAGCGCTTTGTTCTTGGCAGTATCGATGCGGATTTTCCCGGCCAGGCGCCCGGAAGACAGGTGCCCGGAAGAACCCTTCTGGGCGAAACCATTGCTCAAAAATTTTTACCAAAGGAGCGTTGCCGCGAAATCCCTTTCCCCAAAACCCATCCATAGAGCGGAGCCGAAAAATTACAAGAAATAAACAGTTTCGGAACGCGCCATATAGTTGGAACCACAAAAAATTTGTCGTTACAACTATAAACTGCAAAATTGAAAGCGAAACAAGATATAGATGTTTTTGAAATTCCATGGTATCCGTAAGGTTGCAATGGTTGTTTATGAATAATTTATGGTTGCAAAACAGCGTTGTTGAAATCTGATGTGATATTTTGTTGGAGGAGTTCCCCATGGAAAAGGCAGAAGCCAAGGCACAAAAGGACGCCATGAAATCCAAATTTAAAACGGATTTGAAGGCTAAGCATAAGGCTGAAGGCAAGGCCCAAAAAGACGATCGAAAATCTGAGGCCAAGGCCTCAGGAAAAGCGAAAAAGGGTGAAAAAAAAGCTGACAAAGCTGAGGCAAAATCCGCCGGTAAAGCAGTGAAAGCTAAACATAAGGCGGCGGCAATGGCTGGATAGGTCCAGGTACATTGGTTAAGTCGGGCACCCCTGTCTCACCCGCTGGGTGCCCCTCCCTCTCATTGAACAAATATGACGGGTATCGTCACGGGGGATGAATTGGAGCTATCCGACCTTTCTGAGTTTCGCCGTGTCACGGCCTCTTGTCTTGCTTGCGGCAGGCGTCTCAGTGTCACAGCGCATAGCCTGACCTGCGATTGCGGTGGCAATCTTGACTTGCAGCAGCCGGTTTCGGCCTCTCCCCAGGCCCTGCGCAGGGCTTTGGAACACTGCAGCACCCGGTCGATGTGGCAGTTCGAACCGTTTCTGCCGGTGGCAGCCCATTGGGGGTCGCATTTGCAGGTTGGCGGCACACCACTGCTGAATCTCGGATCCGTCCAGGGCATCAATCTCTGGCTAAAGGACGAAACCCGCAACTCTTCTGGCTCACTGAAGGATCGCGCCAGCGAGCTGGTGCTTGCTGTGGCTGCGGCGTGCGGCATCACTGAGGTGGTCATGGCGTCAACCGGCAATGCGGCCGCCTCGCTGGCGGCAGTGGGTGCGGCGCAGCAAATGCGCGTGACCGTGGTGGTGCCGCGCGACATTCCAGTGGCGAAACTGGCGCAAATCTGCGCGTTTGGCGCCGAAGTGCACCGGATCGATGGCTCATATGCGGCGGCCTGCGCGGTCGCCGGCAAGCTGGCAAAGGCGCGCGGTGCCCTGAACCGGACGACGGGTCTAAACCCCTTTACCCGCGAAGGCAAGAAAACCTGTGCGTTTGAGATCGCGCTTCAGCTGCAGTGGGACGCCCCCGATTGGGTCATCGTGCCAACCGGTGACGGCAATATCCTCAGTGCCATGGCCAAGGGGTTCGCTGATCTCAAGGCGGCAGGGCTGATCCAGCAGCATGTGCGCCTTGTGGCGGTGCAGACTGCGGCGGCCTGCCCCATCGCCCAGGCCTTTGATCCTGCCCTTTGGGGCGAGTCATCAGCCACCAGTTCAGTCACCTGTGCGGACAGTATCAATGTTGCGGATCCAATGGATCTGCAGGCTGCGGTCTTGGCCTTGCAAAGTACCGCAGGTCAGGTGGTGGTGGTTGATGATGCAGAGATTTCCGCCGCCGTGATGACCATGGCTGCGCGGTTTGGAGTCTTTCTTGAACCCTCCTCGGCTGCGGGCTACGCGGGATTTGAACGGCTGCGGCGGCAGGGTGTTTTTGCTGCTGGCGACCGTGTTGTGCTGTTGGGGTCAGGAACCGGGCTCAAGGATTTGAGGGTGGTGATTGACGCCGCTGAGGCGCAGTTGGCGCCCGCGGTGCATCCTGACGACTGGCGCTCGCTGATTGCGCAGCCCGCTTTGGCAGGGCCCTGACGCATGTGCGGGATTTGCGGTGCTTTCACCGCCTCCGGGCCTCGGCCTGCCTCAGCGCAAATTGTGGTGGCGATGCAGGCGCAACTGGTGCACCGGGGTCCTGACGATGGCGGCATATTTCTGGATGATCACGTCGCGCTTGGGTTTCGCCGCCTGGCAATTGTGGATCTGGCAGGCGGCAATCAACCGATTGCAAATGAGGATGGCAGCCTGCGGCTGATCTGCAATGGCGAGATTTTCAACGCGCCTGCGCTGCGCAAACGTCTGATCCGTCAGGGCCACAGTTTCGCCACCGGCTCGGATGTCGAAGTGATTCTGCATCTCTATGAGGAAATGGGCGAGGCACTTCTTGATGCGCTCAATGGGCAATTTGCCTTTGCCCTCTATGACCGTCGCAAGAGCCGTCTGTTTTGCGCCCGTGACCCCTTTGGTGTCACGCCCTTTTTTCATACGCAGGTGGGCGGAACCTTTGTGTTTGCCTCTGAGATCAAAGCCATTCTGACATATCCTGGCGTCACACGGCAGGTCGATCTGACCGGGCTGGACCAGGTTCTGTCCTTGCCGGGTCTGGTCAGTCCACGCACTATGTTTGCGGGAATTCACAGCTTGCCGCCGGGTCATAAACTGGCAATAGATGCCTCTGGATTGCGCAGCGGTGCCTATTGGGATCTTGAATATCCGATGCTGGGCGAGACAGGCAGCCGGCGCAGCACGGACGGCACTGGCGCGGATTTCAGTGGCGCAGTTTGCGATGCGCTGGCCACCTCGGTTGAGCGGCGGCTGATGGCTGATGTCCCTGTCGGCTCTTACTTAAGCGGCGGGCTGGACAGCTCTTTCATCACAGCACTGATGGGCGGGGGCCGTGCCACGCCGCTGCGTAGTTTTTCCGTGACTTTCAACCAGCCCATGTTTGACGAAAACACCTATCAGGATCTGATGGTCGCGCGGGTCGGCACCATCCACAACACGGTGTTGCATCCACCAGATCAGATTTCTGCCTCCCTGCGGCACTCGGTCTGGCACGCAGAATGCCCGATCAAAGAAAGCTACAATACGGCCTCTCTGGCGCTTTCCGGGTCAACCCAGGCCGCCGGGGTGCCGGTGGTGCTGTCCGGTGAGGGCGCAGATGAGCTTTTTGCCGGATATGTCGGCTATCGCTACGATGCATTTCGCGCTCTGCGGGGGCACAAAGGCCCCTGTAGCGCAGAGGCGCATCTGCGGGCGCAGGCCTTTGGCTCTGGTGATCTGTTTTATGAAAAAGACCTGCTGAGCCATGAGGTGCAGCGCCGCAAACTCTATGCCCGCCCGCTTGCCGATGCTCTGCCAGAGTTTCGCTTTTCAAACACGCCCTTGGTGGATGGCAGCAAGATCCGGGGGCGCCATCCGATCCATCAGCGCTCTTATCTCGATTTCAAACTGCGCCTCGCAGATCACCTTTTGGGCGATCACGGCGACCGGATGCTGATGGCCAATTCTGTCGAAGGCCGGTTTCCGTTTTTGGACCTCGATCTTGTCAATCTGGCAACGCAGATCCCACCAGAGCAGCTTTTGCAGGGTTTTGAGGAAAAGCACGTGTTGAAACAGGCGGCCCGGCAGCATGTCCCCGATGCCATCATCGCGCGGGAGAAATTCGCTTTTGCCGCCCCCGGCAGCGCCTTTCTTTTGCAAGAATCCTGCCCCTGGATCGAACATCTGCTGTCGCCTGCAACCATCCGGGCGCAGGGCTATTTCGACGTCGAAGCCGTCGAAGCTCTGAAGCGCGCGGCGCGGCAGGGTCCGGCACTGCCGTCCGGCGGCGCCCCTGATGACCCGCTTCTTACGGTGCTCAGCTTTGGGATTTTTCTGGAGTGTTTTGATATGCCCCTGCTGGGGCCGGGAGGCGCGGGATGGTGATTATTGTGGCGGTTTCAGGCACCTCAGGCGCCGGTAAAAGCACCTTGATGCGGCATCTGGCGCAGCTGCATGGCAGCGCATCTTTGCTGCATTTTGACGACTATATCGAACTGGGCACAGATACGGACAGCATTCAAAGCTGGGTTGAGGCTGGCGCGCCTGCCGATGAAATAAAGACGCCACAATTGGCAGAAGATCTGCACAACCTGCGCGCGGGTCGCACCGTGCAGCCGCCCGGGCGCGCCAGCGCGGTTGTCTCGGCAGAGCTGATCTTGCTGGAAGAACCCTTTGGTCGCGCCCGCCGCACAGTTGCGCCGCTGATTGATCTGGCACTGCACCTGGAACTGCCAGCGGATATTGCACTGGCCCGTCGCTCCCTGCGGCGCGCCCAGGCGGTGTCAGAGACGTCAGAGCCCGATCACCACGCAGCAGTTCTGCAGGATTTGGCCGCCCAGTTCGAGGCCTATCTGGGGCCGCAACGACAGGCCTACCGTCTGGCGGAGGCCCAGGCCCGCGCCGTGGCCGATTTGATCCTGGACGGGCTGCGCCCCCTGCCACAGCTGGTTGCCGAGGTGCAGGAGTCCCTCACCGCTCATCGTGCAAATATGTCGAACAGATTTGAAAAACCACCCAGAAAAAAGGGGGAGCCATGAGTAGAATTGAAACCATTGGGGTTGTCGGGGCCGGAACGATTGGGGCCGGGGTGGCCCAGCTGTTTGCTCAGTCGGGGCATCAGGTGGTGCTGGTCGACACAAACCCAGAGCAGTTGGACATCGCACAACAAGGGATTGCCAAAAACGCACGGCTCTACGGCCTGGTGGATAAGGGGCTGCCTGCCCCCGCAGTGGTGCTGGCAAATCTTCAGTTTACAATCCATATTGACGCGCTGGCTGGCGTTGAGTTTGTGATCGAAAATGTCACTGAAAACGTTGCCATAAAAACCTCTGTTCACCGTGAAATTGGTCGCATTGTGCGCCCTGATATTCCTGTGGCGGCCAATACCTCTGCCATTCCTATCACACGGATCGCCGGTTTCGCCGCCCACCCTGAGCGTGTCATCGGCATGC
Source organism: Phaeobacter sp. SH40 (assembly GCA_965641885.1). Classification (GTDB taxonomy): domain Bacteria; phylum Pseudomonadota; class Alphaproteobacteria; order Rhodobacterales; family Rhodobacteraceae; genus Pseudophaeobacter. The sequence goes on from CBFFKJ010000002.1 coordinate 48,745, forward strand.
ATTTTATGAACCCGCCGCCCATCATGCCCATGGTCGAGATCATTCGCGCCACCCATAGCTCGGATGCGGCGATGCAGGCTGCGGCCGATCTGGTAACTGCAGCAGGCAAAAAATCCATATCCGTCAACGACAGCCCCGGCTTTGTCACCAACCGGGTGATGATGCTGATGGTCAACGAGGCGATGTTTCTGGTGCATGAAGGCGTCGCCGGGGTGCAGGAGGTCGACCGCCTGTTCAAGACCTGTTTTGGGCACAAGATGGGCCCGCTGGAAACCGCAGATCTGATTGGCCTGGATACGGTGAAGCTCTCACTCGACATTCTTTACGACGAATTCAACGACCCGAAATACCGCCCCTGCCCCCTGTTGAAACGGCTTGTCTATGCCGGGCAAACCGGTCGCAAGGTGGGGCGCGGTTTCCATATCTATGACCAATAATCAGGAGGTTCCCATGTCAGAGTCTATTTCAGCCATTGCCGCATTTATGACCCGCTCGTTTGACGGCGCAGAGATTGCTCCGGATCAGGATATATTTGAAGCCGGCTACGGCAATTCGATGTTCGCCATGCAGCTGGTTGCCTTTGTGGAATCCCATTTCGGTATCGAAGTTGACGCTGATGATCTGGATATCGACAATTTCCGCTCGATCAATCGCGTCGCATCTCTGGTCGCGCGCAAGCAGTCGCTGGTTTCTGCGTGACCGTCTTTGCCAGCTTGACGGATCAAGCCCCGAACCACTGGCGCATTCAGGCGCAAGAGATGGTCGCGCCTTTTGCACGCCAGATTGACCGTGAGGCGCGGGTGCCGCCACAGGTCGTGACAGCCCTGCGGCAAGCAGGCGCCTTTGCCAGTGGCTTTGCCCCCGGCCTGGCCAGTCCGGTGACCGGATCGCAGGGTGCAGGCGGCGATGTCGCGACAGACCAGGTGCCGGATCAGGTGCCGGATCAGGTGGCGGCGGCATTGGATCATGGCGCTTTGCATCAGGCCCTTGGCGCGGCCAGCGCTTCGGTACAGGGCGTGCTAAACGTGCACCATATGGGTGGCAGCGCACTGGCCAAATGGGGCAGCAAGGCGCAAAAGGCGCAATGGTTGCCGCGGCTTACTTCGGGCGATATGCACTGTGCCATTGCCATGACCGAACCGCATGTCGGCAGCGATATCTCGGCGGTGCAAACCCGGGCTAGGCCCGTGGCAAAGGGCTATGCGCTCACCGGACGCAAGGCCTGGATCACCTGCGGTGATTTTGCCGACCTCTTCGTTCTGATTGCCAGTTTGCCGCAAGGCCCCACTGCCTTTTTATTGCCTAGGGATGCACCCGGCCTGACGATTGCGCCCATTGACGATATGTTGGGCTGCCGGGGGTATATGATGGCGGATCTGATCCTGGACGATGTTTTCCTGCCAGAAGATCACCTGCTTGGCCGTCCGGGATTTGGCGCCTCGCATGTGGCGGTGACGGGCCTTGAATCCGGGCGTCTTAATCTGGCCTGGGGCTGCGTCGGGCTGGCCCAGGCTGCTTGTCAGTGTGCGATGCGGCGGGCGAAAACCCGTCAGCAGTTTGGCGGAGCTATTGCTGATTTTCAGCTTGTGCAGCAGATGCTGGCCCGGATGACCACCGACATCCATGCGGCGGGTTTGATGTGCCGATCGGCCTCTGTGGCCCGCGCCCAGCGGCAGATGGATGCCGCCAAACAGGCCACTATGGCAAAATATTTTGCCTCTCAGATGGTGGGACGTGTCACCCGCGATGCGCAACAGATCTTTGGCGCAGAAGGCATCGGGCCAAACACGCCCATGGCGATGTATCACCGCGATTCACGCATCATGGAAGTCATCGAAGGCACCACCCAGGTGTTGGAAAGCATGATTGCGCGGCTGGCGCTTGCTGAGGTGCAAACATGACCTTGAGCCATGATATCGACCTGGCCGCCTTATCTTCTGAGAGCCAACGGGCCATTGCGGATGGGTTGCAAGCGATTGGCGTTGCGGTTGAATTGCTGTCTGAAGGCGTTGCGCGCATTGGCGCGGATGATGCGGCACAGATCACAGAGGCGATGGCTTTTGCCGAAGCCATGCGCAAGACCCACCGGCTGGTGGCGCGGCGGGTTCTGCGGGAAAGTGCCGCCTCAACAGCTGCAGGCTGTTCCGATGCCCAGCTTGCTGATTGTGCTGATTTGCACTTCTTTGCCGATGGGCTGACAGGGATCAACGGCACCCTGCTCAAGCTGTTTCGCTATTTTGAGGCCACCTTTGCCACCTTTGCCCAGGAGTACGGCGCGCTGGATCAGCATTATCCGGTGATGATGCCCGCCAAATTGCTGCACGATGTGGGCTACCTCAGCAATTTTCCGCAGCATGCCACCCTGTGCAGCCATTTTTCAGATCAATTGCCGGTGTTGGAACAGGTGGCGCAGCTGTCCAAAGAGCCCCTGTCGCAGGCGCAAGCCGCAGAGCTGGGCCTCCGGCTGGATGATCCGCAACATGTGCTGACGCCCGCTGTCTGCCTGCCCTGCTATGCGCAGCACGCGGGTCTGCGAATTGCGCCGCATGATGTGGTGCGGCTGACCATGCAGAACCACGTTTTTCGCTACGAGGCGAACCGGTTCCAGCCGCTGTCACGGGGCTGGGATTTTTCGGTGCGCGATATTGTTTTTTTTGGCTCTGGTCCCGAATTGACCCGGCTGCGCGCCGAGGTGATGGAAAAAGTCTTTGGCTTTTGTGAGCAACTGGGAATGGATGTCAGTCTGGAGCTGGCAAATGATCCCTTCTTTGTCGACGGCAGCCGGGACAAGGTGGTCTATCAGCGGATGGGAGAGGTGAAATACGAGCTGCTGTTTCATATCCCCGACCGCCCGGCGCCGCTCGCTGCGTCCAGCTTTAACCTGCATCGGGATTTCTACACCGAAGTCTATGATATCGCCTTTGAGGATGAGACGCGGGCAGAAAGCGCCTGTATGGGGTTTGGTCTGGAGCGCTGGCTCTATGCCTTTGTGCGGCAAAAAGGCCTGGATCCTGCGGGATGGCCGCAACCGGTCCGCGCGGCCGTTATGGGCGCACAAGATCCTGTGGCATAAGCCATTGCCGCTGCAGCGGCAGGTCTGGCCGCCGTGCCGCCACCGCAAACCAGTGCTCCGGCAGTCGTTCGCACCTCAGCTGCCAGTCCGTAGGTGATCCATGTTGCGCTGGCAGTCTGGTCAGGGTTGGCGTTGGGTTTTGCAGCTCAATGTCCAGCGGTGGCAGACCAAAGCCAAGGCCCGTGGCCTTCATCACCGCCTCCTTGGCGCACCATAGCTGCGTGAACCGCTCCTCAGGGTTTGGCAGCGCAACCATTGTGGCCTGTTCCGCAGGCGTCATCACGCGGCTGACGATTTCGCTGTATGTCTTGCGCTCTGCGATGATCTCAACATCGACGCCGATGGGGCTTCCTTTGGTCAGGGCCACCAAAATAAGCCCCTCCGTGTGCGAAAGATTGAAATGAAAATCGGGATGGTCGATCAAAAAGGGTTTGCCTTCGGGTGAGGAGGCAAATCGGCAGACCCCTAGTCCGGCCTCGCGCAACAGGTGGTGCAAGGCGGCATGTGCCACGACAAACAGGCGTCGGGCCCGATGGCATATAAAGCTATTTGCCCGGTTTATTTCAGCCCCTTTCAGACGGGACATCAGTGCCGGAAGCGAGTTTTCGGATGCTGCGCTGACTGGACAGAAAAGAAGCGAAATACCGTCTGTCACAAGGCGACCCCATTGATTTCAACCAAGGACAGACCAGAGCGGCCAAATCCCTGATATCCACCTGAACCGATGGCCGGCGCTGCGTCAATACAGGTCTCTCTATTGACGGGACAATTTTGCATCAATACACGTTAAGATAGATATTGTGTTGTTCCAGAAGGAATTGGAGTGCCGATGACTATTAAAAATGAATTGCCAAATGCCTTTTTTATGGCGGTGAATGGCGTGATCGACGCGAGCCTTGTTTTGAAAATTGAAGCCATCACCCCCTCTGGATCGATAAAACATAAAACCGCCCTTAGCCTGATTGCGGCGGCCGAAAGATCTGGTGAGTTGAAGCCCGGAGGAATGGTGATTGAATCCACTTCAGGTAATCTTGGAATATCCCTTGCCGCCATTTGTGCGAAACGAGGCTACGGGTTCACCTGTGTTGTTGATCCCAATGTGTCAAAGCAGAGCGTGGCCATGATTCAGGCCTTTGGCGGAAAGGTCGAGCGGGTGACCGCGCGGGATGCTCAGGGGGGCTATTTGGGAACGCGGATCGAATTGATTAAATCAATGCAAAAGAACGACCCTATGCTTTACTGGACCAATCAATACGCGAACCCTGCCAACCCCGCAGCCCATGCCCAGGTGACGGCCGTTGAGATTGCCGAGGCCTATCCGGATGCTGACTGGGTTGTTGTTGGCGCGGGCACCACCGGCACGTTGATGGGCTTTCTGGACTATTTTGATGGCAAACGGCATCCGGCGCAGGTGCTTGCAGTTGATTCAATGGGCTCGATCACCTTTGGCGGCGCGGCCGGGCCGCGGTTCATCCCCGGCCTGGGCACCAGCCGGATCCCCGAGATTTTTCAGCCCGCGAAACTCAGCAACACAGTTGTAGTGCCGGAACGCGACGCGGTTGGGATGTGTCGCTGGCTGGCTCGCAGCCACGGATACCTGTCCGGAGGCTCTACCGGCTCTATCCTCGCCGGGGTCCAGGCCCGGGCCGATCTGTTCTCGCCCGGCAGCACGGTGGTTGCGCTCTCGCCTGATGGCGGCGAAAAATACCTCGATACGATCTACAATGATCGCTGGGTGCAGCAGACCTTTGGCGCGGAGCTGAGCCGGGGTGCCCGGCCTGTGCGTCCCGCCCGGGAATTGGCCACGACCGGACAGGGGGCGAAATAGCACATGGGGACGACTGAGGTGACCAATCCGGCCAAAACAGGCCAACCCATGCTGCGCCTTATTACGGCCGAGGCGGTTGGCAAGGTTCTGAGGCGCCATGCGGGCGAGGTTGAGCAACTGGTTGCGCGCACTTATGACGCGCATCATCGCGGCGAGACGGTCAATCCCGACAGCTATTTTCTGCGCTTCCCAGACAGTGAGCGAAACCGCATCATTGCCCTGCCCGCCGCCATTGCCACGCCGGATCTGCAGGTTTCGGGGATCAAATGGATCGGCAGTTACCCGGCAAATCTGGACAAGGGGCTGCAGAGGGCTTCGGCGGTCATCATTCTGAACGATGCTGAAACCGGCTATCCCTTTGCCCTGATGGAGGGGGCGCAGATCAGCGCCATGCGGACAGCCGCTTCGGCAGTTTTGGGCGCGGACCAGTGTTCACGGCTGGACCGCAAGGCCAAAAGCATAGGCTTTGTTGGCGGCGGGCTTATCTCGCGCACTATCCTGAACCAGTTCTGTGCCCGCGGCTGGCAAATTGACAGGGTCTGCACCCATGACCTGAACCCAGCCTCGGCCTCGGCCCTTGCGCAGCATGCGCAAAAAGAATGGGGTCTTTTGGCCCGTACGGGCGGGCTTGAGGAAGCTTTGGGTGCAGAAATTGTCGTTTTTGCCACCAGCGCGATGGCACCCTATGTGCCTGAGGCCTTTACGTTTGCGCCGGGTCAAACGGTACTGAATGTATCGCTGCGGGATCTGGCCCCCCAACAGATCCTGACAGCGCAGAATGTCTTTGACGATGTTGATCATTGCTTAAAAGCAAATACCTCGCCGCATCTTGCGGAAACCCTGTCTGGTGGCCGGGATTTTGTCAGCGGTTCTATCTCGCAACTGATCAATGGCTCGGTGACGCTGACGCGGGATAAACCGGTGATCTATTCTCCCTTTGGCATGGGCATTCTGGATGTGGCGCTGGCGCAGTTTGTGCATGGCAAAGCTGTGGAACAGGGCGCGTGCCTGGAGATCCCAAATTTCTTTGGCCAATAGTCTGGCTCTGCTGGATAGTCTGGCCCTGCTGCATCGACTCTCTCAATCCTGACCCTCTCCTGACCCTCTGTGCGCGTGCCGCTTAGCCGCGTTGGATGCGCATAAAAGGTGGCATTTCCAGCCGTTTTCCCGGACGGCGCCGAAAAAAGTCAAAAAACACTGGCCGCAAGAGCATTTTTCCCTCTCCAGGGCACAATAATTGACGCAAAAGATCGTGATCTCATCGTAAATTCCTCAGACTGCAGAGGGACGAATGTATGAACGAGCTTCACACCAGACTGACCGCCTTGCGCCGGGCGTTTCACCGCGACCCTGAGCTGGGCTTTCGGGAGGTGCGTACCAAAGCCCGCATCGCGCAGCATTTGCGCACGCTAGGGCTGGAGGTGCACGAGGGTGTTGGCGTGGTTGGCGTTCTCAAATCGGGCTCCGAAACAGGTAATGGCACAGGCAAGCGCGCCATTGGCTTGCGGGCCGACATGGATGCGCTGCCAATCCATGAGGCGAGCCAGCACGGATATTCATCGCAAAACCCCGGCGTGATGCATGCCTGTGGCCATGACGGTCATATGGCCATGTTGTTGGGTGCGGCTGAAAAACTGGCGCGCAACCCGGATTTTGACGGCACCGTGGTGTTTCTCTTTCAGCCCAACGAAGAACACGGGCTGGGGGCACGCGCCATGCTCGATGAGGGCGTGCTGGATCGTTTTGCGATTGAAGAAGTCTATGCCATCCACAACCTGCCCGGCGCGCCCCTGGGTCAGGTCTCGACCCGGGTGGGGCAGATTTGTGCCAGCGAAAGCCTGTTTGAGATCAAAATTCAGGGTCAGGGCGGTCATGCCTCGATGCCCCATGTCGGTGTAGACGCCATCACGGTTGGCGCTGAAATGGTTATGGCCTTGCAGACAATTGTCTCGCGCAAACTGGCGCCCTCTGCCGGGGCGGTGGTCTCTGTCACCGAATTCCTCAGCGATGGTCAGCGCAACGTGCTGCCGGGTAGCGCCTGTCTGAAAGGCGATGTGCGCGCCCGCCTGCCCGAGGATCGCCACGCACTGGAGCGCTTTATGCGCCAGATCACCTCGGGCATTGCCGCCGCCCATGGGGTGCAGGTCGAGATGTCCTTTAACACTGAATTCATTGAGACCCTGAATGCCCCCCTGCCCACCGAGGCCGTTGTCCGCGTGGCGCGCGCGCTGCAGCTTGAGACGCTGGCTGACAGACCCCCCATGAGCTTTTCCGAGGATTTTGCCCATTTCAGCGCTGCGGTGCCGGGGTGTTTCCTGCTGCTGGGCAATGGCGACACGGGCGCGCATGGCCAGCCGCTGCACGCCGCAGATTATGATTTTAACGACGCCCTTTTGCCGATCGGCTCTGACCTCTGGGCAGAACTGGTCCGCGATCGCCTCCCCAGACCAAAGGTAGACTGATGCAGAACTTACTTCCCGCCGCCAAACTCGGTCATGTCGCAGCCAGAATGCGCGACGGCGATGCCGCCGAACGGGTGCTGTCGCGCCAGGATTTTGCCACCTCCCGCGCCGAGATCACCCAGTGGGACGGCTACGCCCCGACACCGCTGGTTTCCCTCTCTGTGTTGGCCACAAAGATCGACGTCGCGGAGGTGCTTTACAAGGACGAAGGGCCACGATTTGGTCTGGGCAGTTTCAAAGCGCTTGGCGGCTCTTATGCGGCCTTGCGGGTGCTGCAGCGTCAGATTGCGGCCAAACTGGGCCAGGAGGTGACGCTGGAAGAGATCCGCACTGGCAAAGTCGCCGCGCTGGCGGCACAGATCACGCTGGTTTCGGCGACGGATGGCAATCATGGCCGCTCGCTGGCCTGGGGCTGTCAGCGTTTCGGCGCACCCTGTCGTATCTATATCCACGCCGAAGTCAGCGAAGGCCGGGCCGAGGCGATGCGCGATCTGGGTGCTGAGGTGATCCGGATCAATGGCGATTATGACGCCTCTGTTGTGCTGGCCAAGAAGGAAGCCGAGGAAAATGGCTGGTTCGTCGTCTCTGACACCTCATGGGAGGGCTACAGCGAGCCGCCCCGCGATGTGATGGCGGGCTATGGCGTGATGACTAGCGAAATTTGCGAGAGCCTGGAGGCCCCCCCCACGCATGTGTTCCTGCAGGGGGGCGTTGGTGGTCTTGCGGCGGGTGTTGTTGCTGGCCTGCGCCAGCACTGGGGCAAGCAGCAGGGTCCGCGTGTGGTGATTGTTGAGCCAGACCTGGCCGCCTGCTTGTTTGAAAGCGGCCGCAGCGGCGTGGCGACGACCTTTGCCGTGCAGACAGAAACCCTGATGGCGGGCCTGTCCTGCGGCGAGCCCTCGGGCATGGCCTGGGAAATTCTGGCTGAGGAAGCGGCGGATTTTCTCACCATTCCCGACAGCCTCGTGGCCCCCTGCGTGCGCCTTTTGGCGCGTCCCTTTGCGGGCGATACCGCGATTGAGGCCGGCGAGAGCGCCATTGCCGGCTTAGCCGCGCTGATCGCGGCGCGGCAAGATGCAGCGCTGTCAGCCAAACTGGGGCTGGACGCGCAGTCTCGTGTGTTGCTGATCGGATCCGAAGGGGTCACAGATCCGGCGATCTTTGCCCAGATCATGGAGGGACGGGATGCGGCCTGACGTGTCTTTGGCCCCTGCGCGCGGCTTTGGGCTGGCAGAGTTTGAGGCGCGCACCGCCAAGGCCCAGGCCCTAATGGCAGAGCAGGATCTGGCCGGGATGTTGCTGCTGAGTGAACCAGAAGTGCGCTATTTCAGCGGCTTCCAGACCCTGTTCTGGCAAAGCCCGACGCGGCCCTGGTTCCTGTTTGTGCCTGCCTGCGGCAAACCAGTTGCGGTCATTCCTGAAATTGGCGCCGCCCTGATGCGCCAGACCTGGATCGAGGACATTCGCAGCTGGAGTGCCCCCGCCCCCCATGATGATGGCATCAGTCTGTTGACAGAGCTGCTGACACCGCTGGTGCAAACGGGCGCGCGGCTTGGCATCCTCAAGGGGCACGAGACCGCCCTGCGGATGCCGCTTGGCGATTGGGAACGTCTGGTCGCCGCCTTGCCGGGGCTGCAACTGGCCGATGCCACGGGGCTGGTTCAGGGCCTGCGGATGGTCAAATCCGAGGCCGAGATTGCAAAGCTTTCGCATATCTGCGCCATCGGCTCGGCGACGTTTGCCCGCGTCCCTGCGCTCATAACAGAAGGCATGCCACTGGAGGAGGTGTTCCGTAGCTTTCGCCGCGAGGCCTTACTGCTGGGGGCGGATGATCTGCCCTATCTGGTGGGTGGCGCCGGACCCGGTGGCTATGAGGATGTGATTTCGCCGCCGTCTCGCCGACCCTTGCAGTCTGGTGATGTCCTGATGCTGGACACTGGCGCAACCTGGGACGGCTATTTCTGTGATTTTGACCGCAACTTTGCCATCACACAGGCCGAAGATGCGGCGCGGCGCGCCTATGACGTGCTGTGGCGCGCCACCGAAGCCGGGATTGCAGCCGCCAAACCCGGAAACACCTGCCGGGATCTTTTTCACGCCATGCAGAGCGTGATTGCTGAGATCGACACACAGGCCGACACACAGGCCAGTGCTCAGGGCGGTGACATTGGCAGATTGGGGCATGGGCTTGGCATGCAGTTGACCGAACAGCCCTCGCATGCGGATTTTGACGAAACCCTGCTGCAAGAGGGCATGGTGCTGACGCTGGAGCCTTCACTGGGATATGGCGACAAGCGGATCATGGTGCATGAGGAAAACATTGTCATTCGCGCTGAGGGCGCTGAACTTTTGACTGTGCGCGCCGCCCCGGAGCTGCCTGTGATCTGTCTGTGATCTGCCTTTGCATTGCTCCTGATCTGCCCCTGATCTGACAGCAATTTACGCAGCAGCAAAGGGGGCAAAGGGCGAAAAACCGGTTGTCCTTTGCCCCGGATCTGAGCTTTATCAGAGCATGGATGACAAAGATCTCGAAATACTCAAACTGATGCAGGGCAATGCCCGTCTGACCGCGGATGCGCTGAGCCCTGAGGTTGGGCTTTCGCCGGCTGCAGTGCAAAAACGTATCAAGCGTCTGCGCGAGTCCGGCGTTATTGAAAACGAGATCGCCGTGCTTTCGCCCGCCAAGCTGGGGAGGGAGATGACGGTGATTGTCGACGTGGTGCTGGAGCGCGAAAGCCGCAGACATCTGGATGCCTTTAAACAGCGGATGCGCGCCGCGCCGCAGGTGCAGCAGTGCTATTATGCCACCGGTGGTGCCGATTTTATCCTCATCGTCATCACCAAAGACCTCAAGGAATATGAAGCCTTCACGCAAGAGTACTTTTTTGATGAATCCAACGTCAGCCGGTTTACGACATCAGTCGTGATGGACCGGGTCAAGGTCTCGCTCGATATTCTGTAGCACCAGAGGCGGGGAGATGCCCCCCCGCCCTGGTTGTTGCCTCAGGCGTCCTGTTTGGCGCGATTGCCAAGGGTCACGTCAATCTCAAGCATCTGACCACGGCGCAGAACCGTGATCTTTGTTTCCGCCTCTGGATCATTCATTGCCACGGCACGGGTGAGGTCGCGCAGCTCGTCAACCTCAGCTCCGGCAAACGAGAGCACCACATCGCCTGCTTTCAGCCCGGCTGCCGCGGCGGGGCTGTCGGCCACCACGCTCTCGATCATCACGCCCTGGCCAGCCTCAAGCCCCAGAACATTGGCGGCATCCTCAGACAGCGGTTTGATCTGCACCCCGAGCCAGCCCCGGTCCACCTCACCGTCGTCCTGCAAATCGGCCACGATATCGCGGACCAGATCCGAGGGCACGGCAAAGCCGATCCCGACCGAGCCGCCTCCGGAAGAGTAGATCGCGGTGTTGACCCCGACCACATCGCCCTCACCGTTGAACAAGGGGCCGCCTGAATTGCCCCGGTTGATGGCGGCATCCGTCTGGATGAAATCATCAAAGGGCCCTGCGTTGATGTTGCGCGATGTGGCCGAGACGATTCCCGAGGTGACGGTGCCGGACAGCCCAAAGGGGCTGCCCATGGCAATGACTTCTTCGCCGACGCGCAGCTCAGCGGAGGATCCGAACGCGACCACCGGCAAGGCCTGATCGCTCTGCACCTGCAACAGCGCAATATCCGTGAGCGGGTCTGCGCCCAGGACCCTGGCGTCGAGCTTGCTGCCGTCTGCCAGCGTCACCGAGACGTGTTTGGCGTTGGCGACCACGTGATTATTGGTCACGATCAGCCCGTCCTGGGAGATCACAAACCCGGATCCTGAGGCCTTATGTTGGCGCGGTTTGCCATGCTGTGGCATCCGGTCGCCAAAGTGGCGCCTGAACTTCTCATGCAGGTCATCTTTGCCGGTGGGGTGTTTGCCCTCCATTTGGGGATCCTTGCCGGTAACCTCGATATAGACCACCGCTGGAGAGACGGTCTCAACCAGATCGGCATAGCCGCCAGCCGGCATCGCCAGCAAAGGCAGGGGGCTGAGGGCGGTGAGAGCTAGGGCTGTGAGGCCAAAGGACAATGGGCGGTGGGCAAAGGGACGGCGCGTAGGGTTGGGCGTTGGATGGGTGGACATGGGGTTCTCCTTGCTATCGTCTGATGAACAGGAGATGGGGGCGCTATCTCTCAGAGAGCTGTCGCCATTTATACAAATCTGTAATGTGCGCTTGCGGGCCAGAACCCCTATATTGGCAGGCAACACTGAGTGGTGATCTACGGGGAAAAGTGTGAAAATCTTGGTGATTGAAGATGACAGGACAACCGGCCCCTATGTTGCCAGTGGGCTGCGTCAGGAAGGCTATACGGTTGATCTGGTGGGCAATGGCCGCGAAGGACTGCTGCAGGCCACCACCACGGAATATGACATTCTGGTTCTGGACCGGATGCTGCCGGGGCTGGATGGTCTGACCGTGATCAAGACGCTGCGCGGCGCTGGCAACAAAACCCCTGCGATCATGCTCACGGCCCTCAGCGGGGTTGATGACCGGATCGAAGGGCTTGAGGCGGGGGCCGATGATTATCTGGTAAAGCCGTTCGCCTTTGGAGAATTGGCCGCCCGGGTGGCGGCCCTGGCACGCCGTCCGGGCTATCAGGCACAGGAGACCACACTGCGCGCCGGCGATCTGGAGATGGATCTGGTGCATCACCGGGTGACGCGGGCGGGTATTGAAATCAACCTTCTGCCCCGTGAATTCACCCTTCTGGAACACCTGTTGCGGCGCAAGGGGCGGGTGCAGACCCGCACCATGCTGCTTGAGGCCGTCTGGGACATCACGTTTGACCCGCAAACCAATGTGGTTGAAACCCATATCTCGCGGCTGCGGGCCAAGGTGGACAAACCCTTTGAGCGCGAGCTGATCGAGACGGTACGCGGCGCGGGGTATCGTATTGTCAACTGAGACTGTTCCCCTGCGGCACCTGTTGCAGTCGTCCCCAATGCGACAGGCGCTTTGGCTGTCGCTGCTGTTTTTTGTGACCAGCTCCTTTAGTCTTGGAATTACCTACTATGTCGCGCGCGACAGTCAGGAACGCGCCATCGAGGACACTCTGGTGCAGGATATGGTGGGGTTTCGGGCCACTCCCTCGGCGGCGGCGCTGGCTGTTTTGGTCAATGCCCAGACTTCCGAGACAGATCCGCAACGCCGGTTGCTGAGCTATCGGCGGCCCGGTGGCCGGGTGGTTGCCGGCAATGCCTCGATCACCCAGCAAAGCGCCGGGCTGCGGCTGATGGTTCTGGGGGCAGATCCAATCCCCGTACAGGGCCCCTTTATGTTGTTGAGCGAACAAATCCATGGCGGGCTGCTGACCCTGGCGCAAAGTGCCAAACCGCTGCAGGAGTTGCGGGACACGTTTCTGCGCGTCTTCTTGTTCAGCCTGTTGCCAACGGTTGCCATCGCCCTGTTTGGCGGCGTTCTTTTGGCGCGCCGATCAGCCCGGGCGCTCTCGGATCTGGATTTGGTGCTGTCGCGGCTGACCTCCGGAGATTTGAGTGCGCGAGTGAAAAAACCAAAGGGTCAACGCGATGATCTGGGCCGCATCGGTGACAGCGTCAATCGCATGGCGCAGGCGCAAGAGAAGTCTATGGCGGCGCTGAAACAGGTCTCGGCCGATATCGCCCATGACCTGAAAAGCCCCATTCAGCGAGTCGCGGTGCAACTGGAACATTTGCATCAAATCAAAGACCTGCCACCGCAGGCGCGCAGTATCGCGAAAGAGGCCGTGGCCGAGACGGCCAGCATCGTTGAGACCTTTCAATCGCTGTTGCAGATTGCGCAGCTGGAAGGCGGCTCTCCCCGTGCGCGGTTTCAGCCTGTGGATCTTGGCGCACTGGCCAGGACTTTTGTTGAAATCTACCAGCCAAGCGCCGAAGAAGAGGCGCGCCAGCTGACACTGACCAGCCCAGACGATGCTGTTTTGGTTTCGGGGGACAAGGCGCTCTTGGGGCAGTTGCTGGCCAATCTGGTCGAAAACGCCCTGCGCCACACGCCAAAGGGCTCCGATATAAACCTAATCCTTACTGCCGGAGCTCAGCCTGTGCTGACGGTGCGGGACCATGGTCCCGGCATTATAGAGGCCGAGCAGCAGAACGTCCTGCGCCGCCTCTATCGCCTTGAGCAAAGCCGCACCACCCCGGGCAGCGGCCTGGGTTTGAGCCTGGTGCAAGCCATTGCTGACCTGCATGGTGCAGAGATTTCTTTAAGCAATGCACACCCGGGCCTGAGGGTTAGTGTGCTGTTTTCAAATGCGCCGTATCCAGCCAAATAACGACTAGCTTTGATCGTGTAGCACTGAATGGAGCACCTGCGACAGGTAGGCCTTGTCCATTGGCTTTTGCATCAGGATCAGACCCCGATTGTCCAGAGACTCCTGGGTTTTCTGGTCCGGTACGAAACCGGACATCAAGACCGTCTTGATTTCAGGAAACAGAGGCGAGAGCCGATCAACAAATTCCAGCCCACTTTCTCCACCGGGCAAGACAACATCGGCAAGGATCAGATCGGGCAGGGAATTCAGCGATATCATCCGCATCGCAGAAGCCGCGTCACTGGACTGCGTGACCCGGTAATTTAGCGCTTCAAGAATACCACACAGAGTGCTTTGCACAGCGCTATCGTCCTCAAGGAGGTGGATGTTTTCACCATTGCCCAAAACAGGCCCAAGACGACGCGGATCGGGCAGAACCTTTGGATCAGTGGCCGAGCGGGGCAGAAAAACAGACACTGAGGTGCCGCCACCTGGCTTGCTTTTCAAAACGGTGCCACCGCCGGATTGACGTGCGAAACCAAATACCATCGAGAGACCAAGGCCACTGCCCTGCCCGACTTTTTTAGTGGTGAAAAAGGGTTCAAAGGCTTGCTGGAGCGTCTTGGTTGACATGCCTTCGCCGGTATCACAGATTAATATCTCAACATATGCACCGGGTTGCAGACTGGCCTCTACGCCTGGCAGGGCAATAGCCTCTGCAACCTGTCGGTTTCGACAGCAGATCTCCAGGTCGCCGCCCTGTGGCATCGCATCACGGGCGTTAATGGCGAGATTCACAATAGCGTTTTCAACCTGGGTCGCATCGGCATAAATGGACCACAATCCGCCACCAATTCTGGTGACTATGTTGATGCCTTCACCCAGGTTGCTCAACAGGGTCGTGCTTATGCGGTTGACCAGCTGCTCCAGGTCCACCGCCTGTGGCCGCAGGGTCTGTTTACAGGAATAGGCCAGCAAATGGCGGGTCAGTGCTGCGCCCTTTTCTGCGGCCTCCTTGATGGCCGTGGCCAGTTCGTGATTGGACTCCGCCGCCATGTCGAGCAGTTCTGCATTGCCCAGGATGACCGTCAGAAGGTTGTTGAAATCATGCGCAATCCCGCCAGTCAGCTGGCCAATTGCTTCCAACCTCTGGGTCGAAAAAATCGAGGCCTCCAGTTTTTTCCTCTCGGTGATATCGGTCAACAGACCAATCGACCGGTTGGCTCTCCCATGGGTACCCACTGTGGATCGACCCTGCGCATGAAACCAGCGATAGCTGCCTGTCCCGGTTCTGAATCTCGTTTCATGGGAAAAGGGAACGCCGGGCTCTTTCAGATGGCGCTCCAGCGCATCCCTGTAGGCGTCGACATCCTCTGGATGTATCAGATCAACAATACTGCTGGCAGGGAGCCCGTCCTGGTAGTCGTCCGCAGAATAGCCAAGCGCTTCGATAAAATTGGGTGACACAAACATTTGATCGCGCTCCAGATCCAAATCCCAGATCGCGGCACTTTGCGTCGCCAGCAAATAGCGCTCTTCACTGGCCTGCAGCCGTCTTGTGCGTTCTTCCACCTTGCGTTCAAGCTGTGCGTTCAGGGCCTGCATCTGCTGGCGAAATGCATTTTGCTCGGTGACATCCTCCTCGCTGACAACCGTGACAAAAGCCCCTGTGACGGGGTCCCGACCGCGGCGGGCCAGGATCCGATGCACCCGCGCGCCGCTTTGTGTCCAGACAACCTGTTCAGAATCCTGGCTCTTGCCGCTTTGTGCAATTTGCAAAAGCTGCCCTGCGATTTCAGGATCCCTGAAGCGGCAGGCCATTTCATTGTCACGCACCCCGGCTCTGGGAGGGCCATAGCAGCTCAGGGCTGCTGGATTTTGCGCCAGCAGGCGTCCCTCCGAGGAAAAGGTGCTGACAATCAGCGCCGATGCGCGGGCCGCTTCCAGAATCCGCAGGGACTCCGCATCGGTCTGGCCTTCGACAAATTGTTTGACCTCAACCAGAACGGCTTTTACCGAAGTCTCAATGGTAACGGCCGAAAAGGACAGGATGACGTTTTTGGGGGCATCATTTGGGTAGAGCGTCCAGGTATCCTGAATGCGCTCGGAGCCGGAGCCATTGTTCACGATCTGGCGCAACCGGCTGCGCACCATATCACTGTCTGTTGAGAAATCCCGTTGCAAAAGAGTGCTCAGATCAGGCGCTTCCCAAAACTGCACGCCGGCAGGGTTGGCCCACCACATTTTATGTCTCTCAACATCAAACACCCAAATAGGCGTGGCCAGTTCGCTAAAATGGTCCAGGTTCTTGTGGGTGGCAAAATGCTTGTGCGGGCGACTGGGGTCCATACTGATTACTTTACAAAAACAAAATACACCTCACATTGTTAGCCGGGCGCCTTTTACAACCCAAGCCTTTTCGCGACAATTAAGACAGACTCGTGCATCGCACCCTCAGGCGGCGACTATACAGTCACACAAAACCCCTTTATGACTAGGCATAATGCAGGGGTGAACAGAACGCATGAAAGCAACATTTCGAGACGTCAAAGCTGATATCATGGCTAAGATCACCTCTGGTGAATGGGCTCCCGGTGGCCTGGTTCCGAACGAAATGGAGCTGGCCGAGACCTATGGCTGTGCCCGTGCCACCGTCAACCGCGCCATGCGAGAGCTGGCAGATGAGGGGGTGATCGAGAGGCGGCGCAAGGCGGGAACACGGGTGCGTATGGCCCCATTGCGTCAGGCCCGGTTTTCCATTCCCATTGTGCGCGACGAGATTGAGGCGCAAAATCTCACCTACCGCTATGGCCTAGTCAGTCGCAATATCTGCCCGGCGCCAAACTGGCTGCGGGCCCGGTTAAACCTGTCTGAGGGCAGTAGGGTTCTGCACCTTATCTGCATGCACTACGGCGATGGCGCCCCCTATCAGTTCGAGGATCGCTGGATCAACCTCGCCTCTTTGCCTCAGGCCGAAACAGCCGCGTTTCAGGACATAGGCCCCAATGAATGGCTTGTTTCCACCGTGCCGTTCTCTGACGCTGAAATCAGCTTTTCCGCAGCTATCGCAGATGAAAACATGGCAGAGTACTTGAGTTGCAAACGGGGAGACGCGCTGTTCACAGTCGAGCGCTCCACCTGGCAAGAGGGAGAGGCGATCACCTTTGTGCGCCAATCCTTTCGCCCCGGTCACCGCATGACCACACGCTATTAGGACAAAGCGCGCCCGCAGCCAGACCACAGGCGCCTTGCGAGGCGCCTGTTTGTTTTGCTCAATTCCCCAAAATACCGGGCAGGCGCAAACCGTTTACACGGGCGCAGGTCTTGGCCTCCTCATAGCCCGCATCCGCATGGCGCCAGACGCCCGAGGCGGGATCGTTCCACAAAACCCGTTCCAGACGTTTTGCGGCAGCCTCGGTGCCATCGGCGCAGATCACCACGCCCGCGTGTTGCGAGAATCCCATGCCAACGCCGCCGCCATGATGCAGCGACACCCAGGTCGCGCCTGAGGCGGTATTGATCAGCGCATTCAGCAGCGGCCAGTCGGACACCGCGTCAGAGCCGTCCTTCATGGCCTCAGTCTCGCGGTTGGGCGAGGCCACCGAGCCTGCGTCCAGATGGTCGCGGCCAATCACAACCGGCGCTTTCAGCTCGCCTGTTCTGACCATCTCATTGAAGGCGAGACCGGCCTTATGGCGATCCCCCAGACCGATCCAGCAGATCCGCGCCGGCAGGCCCTGAAAGGCAATCCGCTCCTGCGCCATATCAAGCCAGTTGTGCAGCGCCTTGTTATCAGGAAACAGCTCTTTCATCTTGGCATCCGTTTTCAGGATATCTTCGGGATCACCAGACAGGGCCACCCAGCGGAACGGGCCAATGCCACGACAAAACAGGGGGCGGATATAAGCGGGCACAAAACCGGGAAAGGCAAAGGCATCCTCCAGCCCCTCTTCCAGCGCCATCTGGCGAATGTTGTTGCCATAATCCACCGTTGGCACGCCGTCGTTGTGAAAGGCCACCATGGCTGCGACCTGCACCCTCATCGAGGCGCGTGCAGCGGCTTCCACCTCTTGCGGCGCAGTTTCGCGACAGGCTTTCCAATCGGCCATGCTCCAGCCCTGCGGCAGGTAGCCATTGATTGGATCATGGGCCGAGGTCTGGTCGGTGACAATATCAGGACGCACGCCGCGCCGGTGCAACTCGGGGAATACATCTGCGGCATTGCCCAGCAGCGCCACCGATTTCGCCTCACCGGCAGCGGTCCAGCGCGCGATCAGCGCCAGAGCCTCGTCAATGCTGTCGGTTTTTTCGTCCACATACCGCGTGCGCAAGCGGAAATCGATGCTGTCGGGGTTGCACTCTACCGCGAGGCAGCAGGCCCCGGCCATCACAGCCGCCAAAGGCTGGGCGCCGCCCATGCCACCAAGACCCCCGGTCAGGATCCATTTGCCTTTGAGATCACCGCCATAGTGCTGGCGCCCGGCCTCGACAAAGGTTTCATAGGTGCCCTGCACGATGCCCTGGCTGCCGATATAGATCCAACTGCCGGCGGTCATCTGACCGTACATCATCAGGCCCTTTTTATCCAACGCGTTAAAATGCTCCCAGGTGGCCCAATGGGGCACCAGATTGGAGTTGGCGATCAACACTCGTGGCGCGTCACTGTGCGTTTTGACAATGGCCACCGGCTTGCCGGACTGCACAATAAGGGTCTCGTCCTCTTCCAGATCCCTGAGGCTGTCGCAAATGAGGTCAAAATCCTTCCAGGTCCGCGCGGCGCGGCCGATGCCGCCGTAGACCACCAGCTCGTGCGGGTTTTCGGCGACATCCGGGTGCAGGTTGTTCATCAGCATCCGCAGCGGCGCTTCGGTCAGCCAGCTTTTGGCGGTGATCTCGGGGCCAGTTGGTGGGAAAATGTCGCGGGTGTTTTTACGGGGATCGGTCATATGGTATCTCCGGTCTGAGGAGCCCAGTCAGCCAGGCCTGTGAGAATGTGTTGCAAAGGACGGCGCAGTTGGGTGGCCTTGGCCTCGTCATAGGTCCAGGGCGCAGCCTCGGTCGCAAGGTAGCTGCGTTGAGCCAGTTCCATCTGAATGGCGTGCAGGCCTAGGTCGGGGCGGCCATAGTGGCGCGTGGTCCAGCCACCTTTGAAGCGCCCGTTCAGAACCGAGCTGTAGCCCGGCGCAGCGGCGCAGGCCTTGATCACGAGGGTCTCAAGAGCAGCATCGCAGGTGGTGCCCATATTGGTGCCAATGTTGAAATCCGGCAGGCTGCCCTCAAACAGGAACGGAATGTCTCCCCGGATCGAATGGCAATCATAGAGAATGGCAAATCCGTGCTGGGCTTTCACCCGCTTAAGCTCCGCCGCAAGGGCGGCGTGATAGGGCGCATGAAAGGCCTTGCGGCGGGCCTCAACAACTGCGGCGTCAGGTTCCTGGTCCCAGATGCCCAGCCCGTCAAAATTGGTCAGCGGCACCAGCCCGGTGGTGTTCTGCCCCGGATAAAGCGAGACACCAGACGGGTCCCGGTTGGCGTCAATCACATAGCGGTGAAACGTGGCGCGCACGCAGCTCGCATCCGGCAAAAGCCCGTCATAGAGCCTGTGAATGTGCCAGTCGGTATCTTCCAGTGCCCGGCCCCGCGCGTTCAGCTTTGCCTCTATCTGCGGCGGCACATAGGTGCCGGTATGGGGCAGGCCCAGCACGACGGGGCTATTGCCGCGCACGATCTCTACCGGCGCGATCATGCGGACAGCTCCGGCATCGCCACATCTGTGCTGCGCGCGATCTCGCCCCGGCTGATCAGCGCCGAGGCCGCCTCTATGTCGGGGGCAGTATAGCGATCATCCCTCAGCGGCGGAACCTTGGCGCGCAGCCGGGCCATGACCCCCTGCAGAGCAGGGCTGGTAGCCAGAGGCGCGCGGAATTCGACGCCTTGCGTGGCACAAAGCAGCTCAACCCCGAGGATGCGTTCGAGGTTCACCAGCATCTGCCCCAGTCGCCGTGCACCGTGGGCCGCCATAGAGACATGGTCCTCCTGATTGGCCGAGGTGGGCGTGCTGTCGGTGACGCAGGGGTTGGCCAGATGTTTGTTTTCGCTCATCAGGGCCGCGGTGGTGACTTCGGCGATCATATAGCCCGAATTCAGGCCGGGGTTTGGCGTCAGAAAGGGCGGCAGATCATGGCTGAGAGTGGGGTCAACGATCAGCGCAATGCGGCGTTGCGCTATGGCGCCAATCTCGGCAATGGCCAGCGCAATCATGTCGGCGGCAAAGCCGACCGGTTCGGCATGAAAATTGCCGCCCGAAACAATCAGGTCAGCCTCAACCAGAACCAGGGGGTTGTCGGTGGCGGCGTTGGCTTCGATCTCAAGCGTCCGGGCTGCCTGACGCAGAACATCCATCGCGGCCCCTACGACCTGCGGCTGGCAGCGGATGCAATAGGGGTCCTGCACGCGGCTGTCGCCGTCGCGATGGCTTTCGCGAATGACCGATCCTGCCAGCAGGGCCCGCAGGGTTGCAGCCGCTTCGATTTGGCCGCGATGCCCGCGCAGGCTGTGAATTTCCGGCTGCAGCGGCGCTGTCGACCCCATGATAGCGTCTGTGGTCAGCGCAGACGTGACCAGGGCGCTTTGCGCCGCGGCCCAGGCGCCAAACAGACCGGCAAGGGCAAAGGCGGTGGAAAACTGGGTGCCATTGATCAGCGCCAGGCCTTCTTTTGGGCCCAGCGTGACAGGATTGAGACCTGCCAGGGCCAGAGCATCAGCGCCGGACATCACGCGACCTTGATACTCAGCCTCAGCCGCGCCCATCATCACGGCGGCCATATGCGCCAGCGGCGCCAGATCCCCCGAGGCGCCAACCGATCCCTGTGCCGGGATCACCGGAGTCACGCCTTTTTCGAGCATCGCCTCCAGCAGATCAATGATCTCAAGCCGCACACCAGACGCCCCGCGCCCCAGGCTGAGCAGTTTCAGCACCATCATCAACCGGGCATGGGCGCGCCCAATGGCCGGGCCAACACCGCAGCAATGGCTGAGAATGAGGTTGCGCTGAAGGACGGCTGTGTCGTCAGAGGCGATCTTTACACTGGCCAGTTTGCCAAAGCCGGTATTCACCCCGTAAACGGCCGCATCCCCTGCCGCCGCCGCCGCGATACGCCCCTGCGCCAGCTCTATCGCCGGGCGACAGGCAGCATCCAGCCGCACCGCGCATTCGGCGCGAAAGACGTGCTCTAAATCCGCCAGCGAGACAGTGCCGGGGGTCAGGGTCAGAGTGGTCACAATGTGCCTCCAATAATGCGGGCGTAAAGCGGGTTAAAGCCGATGCGATAGGCCAGCTCAGCCGGGTGTGCGACGTCCCAAACGGCCAGATCAGCGCGCGTTCCGGGGCTCAGCCTGCCGCAATCCGTGAGGCCCAGTGCCTGCGCCGCATGGGCTGTGACGCCCCGTAGCGCTTCTTCCGGGGTCATGCGAAACAGGGTGCAGCCCATGTTCATGGCCAGCAGCAGCGAGGTCATCGGGGCGGAGCCCGGATTGCAATCGGTTGCCAGTGCCATGGCAACGCCCGCCCCGCGCAACGCCTCAATCGGCGGCGCCTGGGTCTCGCGCAGGGTATAAAAGGCACCGGGCAGGATCACGGCCACGGTGCCAGCTGCCGCCATGGCGTCAACACCCGCGGCGTCAAGATACTCGATATGATCAGCAGAGAGCGCCCCATAGCTGGCAGCCAGCTGCGCACCACCCAGATTTGAGAGCTGCTCGGCATGCAGTTTCACCGGCAGACCCAGGTCTTGCGCCACGTCAAAGAGCTGGCGGATCTGTTCGGGCAAAAAGGCAATAGTTTCGCAAAAGCCGTCCACCGCATCCACCAGCCCCTCTGCGTGGGCGGCGCGCAGGGTGGGAATGCAGACCTCCTGGATATAGGCCGCGGGGCGGCCCGTGTAGGCGGCGGGCACCGCATGCGCCCCAAGGAAACTGGTCACAACCCGCACGGGGCGGTGCAGCGACAGCGCGCGCGCAGCACGCAACATGTTGAGCTCTGTCTCGCGGTCCAGACCATAGCCGGATTTTATTTCAAGAGTGCTGACACCCTCGGCTAGCATAGCGTCAATCCGTGGCAAGGCCTGGGCAATCAGATCGTCTACGCTGGCAGACCGGGTCGCGGTGACTGTCGAGATAATACCGCCGCCTGCCCGCGCCACCTCCTCATAAGAGGCGCCTTTGAGGCGCAGCTCAAACTCTGTTGCGCGATTGCCGCCATGCACCACATGGGTGTGGCAGTCGATCAGGGCGGGCGTCACCAGCCGGTTACCCAGCGAGCTGCGTGGCCATGTTGCAAAACGGGTGGGCAGGTCCACCTCGGGGCCAATCCAGGCAATCTGGCCATCTACCACAGCAATCGCCGCCTGTTCGATCAGGCCATAGGGTGAGGCCGACTGCGCCAGCGTTGCGGCGCGAAGCTCAACCAAAACGTGACTCTCTGCCTGCATGCTGCCCCCTACCATTCTCTATTTCCTCTTTTCTCGTACAAATCAATATGCCATATGTCTAGACATAAACTGAGGGATGTGATGACAGAGATCTTTGCAAAACAGGCGCTGCTGGCGACGGGCTGGGCCTATGATACCCGGCTGCTGCTTGCGGATGGCAAAATTACCGCCATTTTGCCCAACAGTGCCTGTGAGCCAACAGATCTGCAGGTCGACACGCTGCTACCGGCAGTGGCCAACCTTCACAGTCACAGCTTTCAGCGCGCCATGGCCGGGATGACGGAATATCGCCTGGCGGGGCGGGACAGTTTCTGGACCTGGCGTGACCTGATGTATCGCTTTACCGCGCATCTGACCCCCGAGCAGATCGAGGCCATTGCAGCGCTGGTCTTTTTGGAAATGCAGGAAAGTGGCTATGCCGCCGTTGGAGAATTCCACTATCTGCACCACCAAAAGAACGGGACACCCTATGACACTCTCAGCGAGCATTCCGACCGGATCATGGCTGCGGCTGGCGAGACAGGCATTGGCCTCACCCATTTGCCGGTGCTTTATAGCTATGCAGGAGTTGGCGAAAAACCTCTTGAGGCTGGCCAGCAGCGTTTTGGCAATACCGTAGACCAGTTCTGCAAACTGGTAGAGCAGACCAAGAGCACTATAGCCGCCCTGCCCGCCGACTGTCGGGTTGGCATCGCGCCGCATTCCCTACGTGCGACCTCGCCCGCCGACCTGCATCAGGTGCTGCAGGCACATGGGAACGGCCCCGTGCATATCCACATTGCTGAACAGCCCAAAGAGGTGCGCGAGGTGCAGGCAGGCCTTGGCGCACGCCCTGTTGAGTGGTTGCTGGCCAATGCGCCCGTTGCTCAGAACTGGTGCCTGATCCATGCCACCCATATGACCGAGCGCGAAACCCGCGATATGGCCAGGTCTGGTGCTGTGGCCGGGCTTTGCCCGATCACCGAAGCCAACCTTGGCGATGGGGCCTTCAACGGTGCGCGCTACCTTGAGGCGGGCGGGGCATTTGGCGTTGGCTCAGATTCCAATGTACTGATTTCGCTCACGGAAGAGCTGCGCACGCTGGAGTATTCCCAGCGCCTGCGGGACCTGTCCCGCAATGTTCTGGTGCAGGGTGAAGGTTCAGTCGGGCATGCGGTTTACACCGCAGCGGCCAGAGGCGGCGCGCAGGCGCTGGGGCGCGAAGCAGGTGAAATCACTGAGGGCGCCCTGGCTGATCTTGTTGCAATAGACAGCAGCCAGCCTTCGCTTTGTGGGCTGGGCTGCGACCAGCTTTTGGACGGGTTGGTATTTGCCTCCAAGGATCAGGTGGTGACGGATCTTTGGTCCGCCGGGCGCCACTGCGTCAAGGAGGGCCGCCACATCAGTCGCGACGCAATCGTGAGGCGCTACCGCAAGGCTATTGCCAGCCTGTTAGCCGCCCTGGCGTAGCGACCTGACCAAAAGAAAATGGCGGTGCATAACCCGGCAGAGGGCACCGGCCTGGCCCCAAAAGGGCAGTAGAAACGGACGCTTGCAGCGTGCAGTACAGCGGCGCGTCTCTGGATGAAGCCGTTTGTCATTCCCATAAATCCCTTTATACTGCGGCGGAAGAAAACAAGCAGGATAGTGTCCAGTGCCTTTGAAAGACTGCTCGATTGTCGATCTGCCAAAAATCACCGATGTGCGTGGCAATCTGACCTTTGTTGAGGGGGGCAATCACATCCCCTTTGATATCAAGCGGGTCTACTATCTGTATGACGTGCCGGGTGGCTCTGATCGCGGCGAGCACGCCCATAAGAACCTGCATCAGCTGGTCATTTGCATGTCGGGTAGCTTTGACATGGTGCTGGATGATGGCTTTGAGAAAAAGCGGTTTCACCTCAACCGGTCCTATTATGGCGTCTATGTCTGCCCGATGATGTGGCGGTATCTTGATAATTTCTCCTCCGGGTCGGTCTGCATGGTGCTGGCCTCTGCCCCCTATGATGAGAACGACTACATCCGGGATCGGGGTGAGTTCCTGAAAGCGGTTGGTGCGTCATGAAAGTTCCATTTCTGAATTTGCAAGCCGCCCACGCCGGGCAACAGGACCAGATTGAGGCAGCCCTTTTGCGGGTTGCCCGCTCGGGCTCTTTTGTGCTGGGCGAAGAGCTGGAAGCCTTTGAAGCCAATTTTGCAGCCTTTGTTGGCAGCCCCCATTGTGTGGGGGTGGCAAATGGTCTGGATGCGCTGCGATTGGGGCTTGCGGCTGCGGGCATCGGTCCCGGCGACGAGGTCATCGTGCCAGCCAATACCTATATCGCAACCTGGCTTGCGGTCAGCCAATGTGGTGCCACTCCTGTTCCGGTAGAGCCGCTGGAGGCGACCTATAATATCGACCCGGCTGCGGTCGAGGCCGCCGTGAACGGGCGCACCCGCGCCATTTTGCCGGTTCATCTCTATGGTCAGCCCGCCGATATGGATGCCTTGAATGCAATTGCCAAAAAGCACGATCTTTTTGTTCTCGAGGACGCAGCCCAGGCGCATGGTGCCCGCTATAAATCGCGCCGGATAGGCAGCACTGGCACCGCCACCTGGAGCTATTACCCCTCGAAAAATCTCGGCGCTTTGGGCGACGGTGGTGCGCTGACGACGGACAACGCCGAGATCGCCGCGCAGGTTAATTTGCTGCGCAACTACGGCTCTCGGGTTAAATATGAGAACGAGGTCAAAGGCCTGAACAGCCGTCTGGATCCGATTCAAGCCGCTGTGTTGAGCGTAAAGCTGGAACAGCTGGACGCCGCCACCCTGCGGCGCCAGGAGATTGCCCGCAGCTACAGCGCCGCCTTTGCGGCCGCTGGCCTTGCCACCCCGATGGTCCCCGAATGGGCAGACCCGGTCTGGCATCTTTATGTGCTGCGTCACACTGACCGGTCCGGGCTGCAAAAACGTCTGGCTGAAGCGGAAATCGGCACGGTTATCCACTACCCTATTCCACCACATATGCAGCCTGCCTATGCGGATGCAGGCTATCAGTCAGGCAGCTTTCCCCTGAGCGAACGCCTGGCAGATGAAGTTCTCAGCCTGCCCATGTGCCCGGCGCAGACACCCGAGCAAACCGCCTATGTGATCGAGAAAGTACTGGCGCTGGCGTGATCCGCGACCTTGGCTTTTGCACAGCCTTTCCGGGTGGGCAATACCTTGCCGCAACGGGCGAAAAAACACGCCTTGATTGATTTTTTCTGTGAAGCAAATCTCCCCGGGGAGATTTTTCCGAGCAGCAGTCTGATCTTAACATGTGTCTTTTGGCACATATTTCGTGGGCCTCCCCTGAGATGGGATCACGAAATATCAAGCCTCTTCAATGCTCTAGGAATTTCCTTTTTTTCGGCCCAGAACCGATGCCACTGCGCAGCCTTCAAGGCCCTGCCCCATGTTGACGCTCAAATCGGAATTGGCTAATAAATTGTTAACTTCGGTTAACGCTGTGGCATTCAACTTTGACAGGTTTGTTTGCGCACAGGCGTAGATAGTGAGCAGGGTCAGTGTTGAAACCAAAAGAAATAGCCCACGCGGTCTCTCTTTAAACACAAGAACCAGCCAGCCCTATAAAAGTCAGATCTATTGTGACAACGGGGCATATTCGCGTTTCGCGAAAGCCGAAACTGCAGGTCGTCGCAACCCAAAATCCCCTCTCAGAGCCCATCTTTGCCTGCAACACGGATGTCCAAACGCCCGCAGACGCGCCCTCGCAGCCGATTTTTGGAGAGGCTGAGGACACCCTGTTTTCTGGCGAGGCCCAGCCTTCTGCATTGGACGCGTTACCCCCCGCTAGCCCTCCCCATGAAACTGATCAAACTCATCGTGGCGGCCGCTGTTTCGGGCATAGTAGCCATCACCCTGGCCGCAACAGCCACTGCAGGAACATCAGGAGCGACGGGCCAGGACACTGCGGATCTGGTTGCCCATATCACTGCGGGCACCCGGGTTGCGCTGCGCAATGGCGCCGTAAAAAACCCAGACAAGTCCACGGAAACCTCTCCTAAACCGGTCGCACAGCTAACCTCACAGGCAACCCCAGAGTCGACACCAGAAGCAAACGGGAGGGCTGACACAAATGGCCTCTATGCGTTGGTTTTGACCGCCTTGCAGCAGGGCCAATCGCACCGGTATATCGACCAACTGGCCAATGAGGCCCACCGCTCGGACAAAGTGGCTGTCCCGAGTGTGTTGCTCACAACCACCGGCGCGGTCGACACCGTGGCATTGCTCACGCTTTTTGGCAAACAGTAGCGCAAATCATATTTTCCAACATTTGACATGAGGCCTCAGGCCGCCAAACGGCTGCCAACTGGTTACTTCAAAAACCTATTCTCAAGACACCACCGGATCCAACATTGAGCACGGCCAAACCGTGCCGAGAGGATCACCTAAATCCCAGGGGAACATTCGATGAAGACCAAATTACTGGCCGCAGCACTGTCGCTTGCAGGCCTGTTCGGTGCGCAAATTCTCGCGGCCGAGACCTGTGGTGACTCCTACAGCGTAAAATCCGGCGACAGCCTGTCCGTGATTGCAGACCGCCTCTATAAAGATGCGGCGACCTGGAGCACCATCCACACGCAAAACATCGACACCATCGGGCCAAAACCCAGTGCCATTCGGGTTGGCATGAAGCTGAGGATCCCCTGCCTCAACGGACTGCCAACAGGCCTTGCGGGTGGCAAAGAGATCACAGCCACCGCTGCTGTCACAACTGCGCCTGTGCGGATCACTCCGGGCAATGCTTCGGTGCGCCAGAAAATCAATCTTCTGACCGGCGACGACTATGCACTCTTCACATCAAAAAGCACGCACAACGGCGGGCTGATCACGGATGCGATGACTGCGGTCATGACTAAGGCGGCTCCACAAGAGGGCTTTGCCATCCACTGGGTCAACGATTGGGGCTCGCATTTTGACCCGCTTTTGTCCAATGCCCTGCTGGATGTGGGCTTTCCCTGGTATCGGCCTGATTGCGACAGCATGCCGGACAGCTATCACTGCGTGAATTTCCTGTTCTCAGAGTCCATGTTCGAAACCCTGATGTTGCTGTTTGTCGACAAACGCCGCCCCTTCACCTTTGAGGACGATGCCGACATTGTTGGCAAAACCCTGTGCCGGCCCAATGGCTATCTGACCTTCGATCTTGAAGGCTCTGGCCGCAACTGGCTGGCCGAGAACAAGATCACTCTGAAATCGCACCATACGGTCAAAGACTGCTTTGACATGGTTGCCAAAGGCGAAGCCGATGCGGTGGCCATCAACGAATTCACCGGCCGCAGCGTGATGAAAGAGCACGGGTTAGGTGATCAGTTCAACGTCCTGCCACAGCCGCTTTCGGTGCTTGGAATTCACGCCGTGGTGCATAAAACCCACCCCCGCGCCAATGAGCTGATGGGCCTGGTCAGCAAGGGGCTGCAGGATATTCGCGACGATGGCAGCTACCAGCGCATCATCGAAGACCACCTCTCCCGCATCTGGGCTGGCTTCTAGGAGGCGACAATGCTGAAGACGCTCTCGATCTCTATCGCCGTGGTTTTGGGATTCCTCAGCCCGGCTGCCGCCTGGGCCATTTGCGATGTGGATTACCGGGTGCAGCCCGGTGATACCCTGTTCTCTATCGCCGAGCACCACTACGGCGACCGGGGCCGCTGGACCCTGATCTAATATGGCAATCAAAGCCGCCTGACCGGACCCGTGACCGAGGCGGACAAGGTGCTGCATATCCCCTGTGCCAAGGGCGTTTTGGCGCCCGACGCCACGCCCCTGCGCCAGGATGATGCGGAAATGAAACTGCTGACCGGCGGCGGCTTTGCGCCCTTTACCGATCCCGCCTTGCCGGGTCAGGGCCTGAAAACCGAGCTGGTGAATGCAGCCCTGGAGCTGACGCCTGCGCCGGTCTCCTGCTCTATCACCTGGGAGAATGACTGGTCCAAGCACCTGTTTCCAAAGCTCAACGACAAAGAGTTCGACATGGGGTTTCCCTGGTTCAAACCCGACTGCGCCAGCACGCCTCGGGATGAACGCTGTGTGAATTTCCACTTTTCCGAGCCGCTGATCACCATCCCGATCATGTTGTTCACCCGCGCGGATGACAGCTTTAGCTTTGATGCGGATAGCGACATCGAGGGCAAGACGCTATGTCGCCCCAAGGGCTATTTCACCCATGATCTGGATCGTCCCGGCCGCTGCTGGCTCAGCGAGGACAAGATCACGCTGGTGCAGGCCGACAGTCCCGCCGCCTGTTTCCACCTGGTGCAGCAAGGCCGGGTAGATGCGGCCACGGTTAATCTGTTTCTGGGCGCCAACACACTGATTGAGGTAGGCTTGCGCGACAGCATCCTGCCAGTCGAGCAGCCCCTGTCAGAATAGGGTCTGCATGTGGTGATTTCAAAACGGCACTGGCGCGACACCTCGCATTTGTACCGGTTCAATGCCGGCCTCAAGGCGCTTAAGAAAGAAGGGCGTTTTGAGGAGATCGTGGCACGCCATCTTGAGCAGTTCTGGGGGCAGTTGCAGTAACCCCTCTCTTCGAGGGCGGCCCAAAAACCAAATCAAGCCGCTGCATTTTTGCGCGGCGGCCTGTTTTTAGGATAGGCGTCAGTCAGAAGGATCGCTGCGGGCCTCTCCGCTGACATCGCTGCGGGCAATAGCGACAGATTTAACAACGGCATAGCAGCTGACGCCGGGGGCCAACTCAAGCGCCTGCGCCGAACGCCGTGTGATCCGGGCCAGAATACGCCCCGCATCGGTCTTGAGCGTGACCATTGCCCCAGGGCCGACACCGCCCCGGATCTGCTCGACCTTGCCGGGCAGTATATTCAGCGCTGACAGACCTTCGGGTTTTTGCCGTGACAGGATCACGTCCTGCGCCAGAATACGCACTCGCAGCTGACTGCCCACTTGCTGCATAACCTGCGGCAGAAACAGGGAAATACCGCCTGCCTCCAGCTCGCTCAACCCGTCTGTATGATGCCGCAAAAGCCGCGCCTGCAGCAGTGCTCCGGCAGCGCGCACCCCGGTTGGCATCACGCTGGCATCCCCAAGAACCTCGGCAGCGCTGCCCTGACGCTGCACCTTGCCGTCCTTTAGCACCACCACGGTTGTGGCCAGCCGCGCCACCTCAGTAGCGGCGTGACTCACATAGAGCATGGGGATCTTAACCTCATCCCGCAGCCGCTCAAAATAGGGCAGGATCTCTTCCTTGCGCGGGTCATCCAGCGCCGCCAGGGGCTCATCCGCCAGGATCAGATCCGGGCTGGACAACAGGGCGCGGCCAATAGCGACCCGCTGTTTTTCGCCGCCCGACAGGCTGCCCGGATGCCGCGCCATCAGAGGACCGATGCCAAGCATCGCAACGATCCGCTCCAGATCCTCGCACGCGGCCCCTTTGGGGGCGAACCAGCGCCCAAACAGCAGGTTCTGGCGCACAGTCAGATGCGGAAACAGCCGCCCCTCCTGAAAGATATAGCCAATGCGACGGCGGTGCGGCGCAAGCCAGATGCCCCGGTCCAGATCAAACAGCACCCGCCCGTTGAGGGCCACACGACCTGTTTCGGGTCGCACGAGGCCGGCCACGGCGTTTACCACTGTGGTTTTGCCAGCACCCGAGCCGCCAAACAGCACTGTCACCCCTGCCGGTGCCTCAAAGGAGATATCCAGCGTAAATCCTGCAAGTTGCTGACGAAGATCAACCGAAAGCATCATGTGCCTCCAAGGCGTTTGCTGGCACGGCGCGCCAGCAGTTCCGACAGGATCAGCGCGCTCATGGCGATCCCCACCGAGATCAGCACCAGCCGCAGTGCCGCACTCTCACCGCCGGGCACCTGCAAAAACGCGTAAATCGCCGAGGGCAGGGTTTGTGTCTGGCCGGGGATGTTGGAGACAAAGGTGATGGTGGCGCCGAACTCCCCCATTGCCTTGGCAAAGGCCAGAATGGTTCCGGCAATGACCCCCGGCAGGATCAAAGGCAGGGTCACCGTGGCAAAGGCCCAGAGACGATTGGCTCCCAGGGTTGCTGCAGCCTGTTCCAGTTTGGGGTCCACCGCCTCGATCGACAGCCGGATGGCGCGCACCATCAGGGGAAACCCCATAATTGCCGCCGCCAGCGCCGCCCCCGTCCAGCGAAAGGCCAGTATGATGCCAAATTGCTGCAAAAACCCTCCCAAAGCACCCTGGGTGCCAAAGGCCAAAAGCAGCAGATAACCGGTTACGACCGGGGGCAGGATCAAGGGCAGATGCACCAGCCCATTCAGCAGTTGCTTGCCCGCAAACTCCCAGCGCGCCAGAGCATAGGCGACAAAAATCCCAAAAGGCAGGCTCAACAAACTTGCCCAGATCGAAACCTTGAGAGACAGTGCAATAGCCTGCCATTCTTCGGGACCAAGCCAGTTCATGCGCCGCTACTCCGCAATCACATCAAAGCCGGCAGACAAGAAGATCTCGCGCGCCACCCGGCCCTGTAGATAGGCATGAAACGCCGCAACCGCCGGGTCGTCAGCAGGCAGGATCTGCGCCAGGGGGTAGCGGATTGGAGCATGTGAGCGCTCGGGAAACTCGGCCAGCACCACCACCCGCGGATCCGCCCTGGCATCGCTGGCATAGACAATGCCAAGGGGGGCCTCTGCAGCCGCCACCAGGGCAAGGGCTGCGCGCACATTGTCCGCCTGGGCAACCTGCGGTGCCAGCCTTTGCCAAAGCCCCAAAGACTGCAGCGCCGCCTGCCCATAGATCCCGGCAGGCACCGCGTTCAACAGGCCCATGGCCAGCTTGCCCTCGCCCAGCTGCGCAAACAGAAGGGGGTCCTCAAAGCTGGAAATGGACTGGGCCACAGATTGCGGTGCGATAAGGACCAGCCTGTTACCAAGAAGATCTTTACGGCTGCCCGGCACCAGACGACCTGCGGCCTCAAGATAGTCCATCCATTCAGGGCTGGCGGGCAGATAGATGTCAGCAGGGGCGCCAAGCGCGATCTGGCGCGCCAACAAAGACGAGCCTGCCAGCGATAGTGCCACTGTATAGTCTGTTTCGGCCTCAAATTCTTTGCGGATATCTTCCAGCGCATTCTTTAGGCTGGCGGCCGCAAACACAGTGACATCCGCCGCCAAAGCGACCGATCCCCCAGTCAGACCAAACGCCAAACCAAGCGCGCCTGCCACCAGAACCCTCGCTAGAAAACGACCGATGCGGGACATACCTGTGAAACCTCCCGGAACCTGATATCCATGCCACCCTTTTGGGGTAGCTCTGAGATCCCCGCTGGGCAAGTCAATTTTCGCCCCCGCAAGGCACTACCCGGCCGAGATCTATGGCAAACCTCCGGCTTTCAAATACAAAAGCTCACCCCAAGCGTCCCTGGAGCGAGCAGTTTGATAGCAATGTAGGGTGGTAACTCTAGAACAGGGTCAGTCCACCGGGATCGGATGGAGCTGGTGCCGGTGCTGGTGCTGCTGCAGGACGCGCCCTTGCCAGTTCCTGTTCGCCCAAACGCCGGTCATTTTCGACCCGTGTCTGCTGGGCGCTGCCGGAAACCGCGTGAAAACGGACGCGACGGGCAGAATTACCACCGACGCTCGACGAAATCACCGGAATGCCTTCATCAGTGAGAAAGTGCTGCACAAAGTGAGAGTTTGACGCCCCAATGTCTGACAGATTGACCGACATTTTTGCGCCACCAAAGACTTTTGCCTTCAGGTTGTTGCGCTGCGCGCCCTTTTTCATAATGCCGTTGATCAACAGCTCCATAGCATGAATGCCATAGCGTGCGCTCACGTCATTACCGTTGGCATTGGCCAGCAGGAAATGATTCATTCCACCTACACCATTTTCAGCATCGTAAATGCACGCCGAGATACAAGAGCCCAGAACCGTAGAAAACACCACCTTTGGGTCGGTCGAAACCCGGTATTCCCCCTGCAAAACCGTGACCGAGGTAGTATTTGCAAAAACTGTTGTCACAGTAAACTCCTTATCAACTAAAATCAGGCCTTTGCAGCCTGCAGAAGGGTCCCAGCCATACGAGCAAGGGATACTTGTTTTTGAGCACCGCCATTTTCCCAGGCGACACGTGGCATGCCATAGACAACCGAGGATTTTTCATCCTGAGCAAAGGTGGTCGCCCCGGCATTACGCAATTCCAAAAGCCCCTGAGCGCCATCCTGGCCCATGCCTGTCAAAATCGCAGCGACGACGTCCTTTCCATATGGCACGGCAGAGGTAAATAATGCGTCAACAGACGGCATGTGACCCGAAATTGGAGGACCCTCCTTCAGGCGCGTTTTCATTGGTTTTCGCTGTGTCATACCCATATGGCGACGCTGGCCCGCTGCGACATAGACATGTCCTACTTCCAAATTCATATTGTCCTCTGCCTGCACAACTTTTGCCGCGCATACCCGGTCCAGAAGCGAGACCAAACCCTGGCCAAAATTCTTGCCGGTATGCTGAACAATCAAGGTTGGCGGGCATTGCGCCGGAAAGCCGACCAGAACACTGCGCAGGGCCTCGACCCCACCAGTGGACGATCCAATCAGGATGATTTTCTTAAAGCTGGTATTTGGTCGCGCGCTACCCGCCCCTTTGCCAAGGGCCCCAGCCTGATCTCGCCTCGGTGCTTTGACCATCATGTCAAAATACTGGGAGTACTGCCGGGGACTGTCCGCTTTTGTCAGCTCAAAAATACCCGCGCCGACATTCAACAGCGGCGAAGACTGGCGCGCAGGCGTAGCCCCCGCACTGTCCATAACGGCCACCCATCGGGTATCCAGAGCCGAAAACAGAGCCAGCATCATCTCGAATTCGGGCAGCTTTGTGAAACCATCTTCGACAAAGGCAAAAGTCGGTTCTGCTGCCTCCGCCTGATTGTAGGCCATCATGAGGTTGTTGGCCAAAAGCACCTTCATACCCGGATAGCTGGCCTCCATATGACTTTGGATTGACCGGGCAAAGGTCCGGTCGGTAGTAATGATCAATAAATTCTTAGATGCCAATGTTTCACCCAGCCAAGTTAATCGGTAAAAACCCGAAGTTTACGAACATCCCGGGGCGATATACCGCCCCGAGAGAGTGATAATTTAGAAATCCTGCCAGAGGTCCTTGGCAGCATTTCCATCAGAGATGACAGGTCCAGCCGGAGCGCGGGCCGCGTCATCGACATCCCAGTTGTCGTCAGCGCCATGCGCCGTCGGCGCCGCTGACGTCGCACTGACCCGCGCGGCAGCCTCAGAGATTTGGACAACAGGTGCTGCGCCCTGAATTTGAAATCCGGAAACCAGCTGCGACAACTCGGTGGAATCTTGACTGAGCAGATGCCCTGCGGCAGTGGCCTGTTCGACCATGGCTGCGTTCTGCTGCGTCACCTGATCCAGCTGTGTCACACCCGTGTTGATCTCATTCAAACCGGTGGCCTGCTCTACCGCTCCTTCGGCAATGCCTGAAACCAGTTTAGAAATATGGCTGACCCGGTCCACAATGTTTGTGAGCGCGCCGCCGGCCTTTCCGACCAGATCAACACCACGTCCAACCTGTTTCGAGCTGTCACTGATCAGAGTTTTGATCTCAAGCGCCGCATCCGAAGAGCGCTGCGCCAGCGCCCGCACTTCCGAAGCGACAACCGCAAAACCTTTGCCGGATTCACCGGCACGCGCCGCTTCAACACCTGCATTCAGGGCGAGAAGGTTTGTCTGGAAGGCGATATCATCAATCACTGAGATGATCTGGCTGATATGGTTCGAACTCTGCTCGATCTCAGTCATCGCGGTTACAGCACTTTGCACCACTTCGCCCGTGTTTTCAGCCTCTTGTTTGGCCTCCTCCATGGTCACCTCAACGCTCCGGGCCCCCTCAGCGGCTGACTTTACGCTCGCTGTGAGTTCATCCAAAGCCGCCGCTGTCTCTTCCAGCGTCGCCGCCTGGCTTTCGGTGCGATTCGACAGATCATCCGACGCGCGACTGATTTCTGCGGCGCCATTGCGAATGGAGCCGGACGCATCAATGACCTTCGACACCGTGCCACTGAGCGTCTCAATGGTCTGATTATAGTTCTGACGCAGTTTCTCGTGTTCACCCGAGAAGACCTGCTCAATTGGCAGTGAAAAATCGCCTTCTGAAAGCCGCACCAGGCCAGCACTCAGGTTCTCAACGACAATCTCTTGCTCAAGCTGCAACTCAGCGCGCTGTTCTTCAGCGATTCTGGCCTGCTGCAGATCTTCCTGCATCGAAACCAGAGTTTTGCCGATCTTGCCGATCTCGTCCCCCCGGTCTGCCTCGGGCACATCGGCATCCAGATTTCCGGAGGACACAGCCTCCATACTCCGACAGATCCGATCCAGTGGCCGGGTGATCGTGCCTGCAAAAAGCCAGCCCAGGACGGACATGACTGCGGCACTCACAATCGAGGCAATCAGCAGAAGGTTACGGTCCTGAACCACGGGAGCCATCAGCTCCTCAAGGTCCTGCTCAATGGCAATAACCCACTTTCCGTTGGTCAGTTGGATATGCTCCGCGTAAGAGGCCACGGGCTGACCCCGCAGGCCAGTAGCCTCGGTTGTGAACGCGCCGCGCTCTTCCAGGGCTTCGGTGAGGTATTCTCTGGCCGACAGTTGGTCCAGAACTGAATGACCATCTTCAAAGCGCGAACTGGTCCGCGCCGTAAGGTCTGCCCCGGCAAGGAAGACTTCAACTGTGTCGCCGACACCCTTGTCGTCGTTCATGATACTGTTGATCATATTGACCGGAATCTGCACAACCAGGACACCAACAGTCTGGCCCGAGTTAGACATAACTTTGGTTGCAGCAAAGGCCGCAGGGGCACCGTTGCTCGGGGCGTAGGCGTTAATATCCGAAAAAACCACCTGGCCCGCTTCTACCTCAAGAGCATTGCGGAACAAAACAGCAAGATCGCTGTCCTTATAGGGGCCCTTCATCAGGTTGGTCCCATAGTCGTCTTCTTTGAAAACACTATAGACGACGTCGCCCGGCATGCTGACCAGAAAGGCGTCATAGTAACCTTTTGCCGTCAGCAGCGTCCGGAATGAAGGATGGAATTTGGAGTGATGGATGTTGTAGGGAATCGTTTGCTTACCACGATCCAGATTTTGCCGCTCGCCCAGTGGGAAAGGGTTGTCTGTGATATATGTCGTACGTGCGATATCCGCAGCCTCAGCCCCAAGGTTACTCCAGGCAGCAGAGAGCCGCTGGATCGCAGTGGCGGTTGAAGGTGTGGCGCCAAGCATCATCAAATCAGCATTGATGCCACGCATGAACGACTGAAAGGCTGTCTTGCGTCCGGCAACCAGGGATTCGAATTGGCCCTCGGCTTGATTGAAAGCGCTCTTTTGAAAGTTTACCGTACTAATCGTTACAATTACAGCTGTTAGCAGCGCACCAAAACCCACCACAAACAGTGGCAGCTTATAGGCAATCTTTAGAGATCTCAGTGCAATCATGGTGCCCTCCCAAGGCGTCATCGGCGGCGAACCGTATTATCGTGAGCGACAGACTGACCAAGAGGAGTTAATTTGCCGCTTACGCAAACCCCGGTAATTCCATTTTTACAAATCAATGTGCGTTGCCGCGCTTAAACTCCTTCTCCGCCTAGCTCTCTGCCAGCGCTCCACGCCGCCGAAATACCCCGGTTCGGGAGGGTGCATATATATACGGAATGATTTGCAGAACCTCCGCCTCTTTCGTTTCACAACAACGGCCCCCCCGCAGAATCACATCCGTTGTGAAACCAGGAAAACTTTAGGAAAATTCAGAATTATCCCTGGCTCTCGGCTGCATAAAACCGCTTTTCCGGCAATCTACAGCAATCAATTGTTAAGTCACACAGCCTAACTATGAACCCATCGAATAGACACACGTCACCGACAACGGGGGTGAGAATCGCGGAAGATGACCACAGAAACGCACAAGCACCTTTTGGAATTACCAAATGCATTTGCGGAATTGAGTTCGCTAATTGCTTTTCTTGGCGGAGCCCGCTCCGCCACAGTAGAAATCGACTGCAGCAATGTTGCAGCCATACCATCGCGCTGCCTTCAACTGCTGCTCAGCGCCGAGCAACAGTGGCGCTCTGAAGAATTGGGTTTTGCGGTAACCCATATCAACGCTTCCTGCCGCAAATCCCTAACGCTCTTGGGTTTGGAGCCCAACCGATTTGAAGACGAGGTAACAGCATGAAAACCAAAGTATTGGCCATTGATGATTCCCGCACCATCCGGAATCTGCTCGCCGCCACCCTGGAAGAGGCTGGTTTTGAGTACGTAAGTGCCGTAGATGGCCGCGAAGGCGTCGACATGTATGAAGATGTCGCCCCTGATGTTGTTATCACTGATATCAACATGCCGAACCTGGATGGGTTTGGAGTGATCGAAGAGCTGCGTGGGACCGATATCAATTCGAAAGTTCCAATTCTGGTTCTCACCACTGAAAGCGCTCCTGAAATGAAGGCCCGCGCTCGCACTGCAGGGGCCACTGGCTGGATCACCAAACCGTTTGATGACGCCTCCCTGATTTTTGCGCTGAAACGCGTCACCGGGGCAGCTGCCTAAGATGTCCGGATCCATTCAGGATACCTTCTTTGAGGAGTGCGAAGAACTCCTTGAAGCAACGGATGAGGGTCTGAGCGCCATCGAAGGAGGCGATCACGATCCAGAGGTAGTCAATGCGGTTTTCCGTGCGGTTCACTCGATTAAGGGTGGCGCGGGCGCATTTGGCTTGAACGAGTTGGTGGCATTTGCCCACAGATTTGAGACAGTATTTGATGAGGTCCGTGCCAATCGCATGGAGCTGACTGATCCACTGGTCCAGCTGCTGCTGCGCTCTTGCGATCACCTGTACAACTTGGTCGCGGTCGCCAGAGATGGCGGCGAAACCGATCAAGAGCATCATGATATGCTGATCGAAGCGCTGGATAAATATATTCCAGAAGAAGAAGAAGATCTGACATTCGAGCCTATGGGGCTTGGTGGTCCAATAGACATCGGTGCGATCGACCTGCCCGGTGTTGCGACTGAAGAGACCTATCAGATCCACTTCCGGCCTCTGAAGGATATGTACAGCACTGGCAACGAGCCGATCTTCCTGTTCCAGGCCCTTAAGGACATGGGAACGCTGGAGATCACGCTGGATGATTCTGAGCTGCCAGGCTTTGACACCATAGATCATGAAGAGGTTTATCTGAGCTGGAACCTCGTTCTGACCACCTCAGAACCCCGATCCTCTGTAGAAGCCGTATTCGAGTTTGTCGAAGGCCTCTGCGAGCTCTCTATCGATGGTGATGGGGATGCTGATGCTGATGCCGCGGCTCTTGCCGCTCTGGAGGCGGCCTTTGGGTCAGCTCCGGCAGAAGCCCCACCAGAAGCGGAGCCTACAGTTATGGTTGAAGAGACCCCCGCAGCCCCTTTTGAACAGCCGGCCCCCGCGCCAGCGCCCGAGGCAGTACCGGAAGTAGCCGGTAAACAGGCTTCGGCCCCAAAAGCCGAGACCGCGAAATCTGAACAGCGCGGGCCAAACCCCACGCTGCGCGTGGATCTTGAGCGGGTGGACCGGCTTATCAACGCTGTTGGGGAGTTGATCATCAACCACTCGATGTTGGCGCAGCAAATCGCCAACCTCGATGTCGCAGATGTCCGTGATGTTGAAACCGAACTGGAGGGCTTTAAGAATCTTGCCCGCGATATCCAGGAAGGTGTGATGTCAATTCGCGCACAACCCGTGAAGCCGCTGTTCCAGCGGATGGCACGTATTGTCCGCGAAGCCTCCAGCGCGACAGACAAGGTTTGTAAACTGGTCACGGAAGGTGAAAACACCGAAGTCGACAAAACAGTGATTGAACGCCTTGCTGATCCATTGACGCATATCCTGCGCAATGCCGTCGACCATGGTGTTGAAAAGCCTGAAGATCGAATTTCTGCTGGCAAAGACAAAGTCGGTGAGATCCGCCTCTCGGCCTCGCACCGTTCTGGCTCTGTCTGTATCGAGGTCAGGGATGACGGGGCCGGCGTTAATCGCCCTCGCGTCAAACAAATTGCCATCGACAAAGGCCTGATCCCGGAGAACGCCGAACTCACAGACAGCGAGATCGACAATCTCCTGTTCTTGCCCGGTTTTTCTACTGCCAAAGAGGTATCCAAACTCTCTGGCCGTGGGGTTGGCATGGATGTTGTGAAAAACGCCGTGGCGGGCCTTGGTGGACGGATTAATATCTCGTCAAACCCCGGCAAGGGTTCAACCTTTACCATCATTTTGCCACTGACCCTGGCGGTAATGGATGGCATGGTGGTTTCGGTCGCGGATCAGACAATGGTGGTTCCGATCACCTCAATTGTTGAGACGATGCGCGGCAATGACGACATGATCAATAACCTGGGGGCTGATGGCACGTTGCTGTCGATCCGTGGCAGCTTTGTCCCGATCTGTGACGTCGCCAGCGCACTTGGCCTTCGTAAGGAAGACAGCGATCAACCTCCTGGGGTCTATCTCCTGGTGGAGACGGAAACTGGCCAACGCAGTGCCCTGGCAGTGGATGACATTCACGACCAGCGCCAGGTCGTCATCAAAAGTCTGGACGGTGTTTGTGGAGAAATTGCCGGCGTCGCCGCCGCAACGATCCTTGGAGACGGCAAAATCGCCATGATCCTTGACCCCGAAAGCATTCTTGCGGCTTCGCCAGCAGCCGCCTTTGATACCGAGCGGAGAATGAGCAATGCAAGCTGAAACAAAAAACAATGACCAGGAAGTGAAGCACGCTCAGTTTAGCGAGTTCGTGAGTTTCACTGTCGCCGGTCAGGCCTTCTGTCTGAAAATCACTCAGATCCGGGAAATCCGGCGCTGGTCCCCCGTGACCATCCTGCCCCATGCGCCTTCGGACGTGTTGGGCGTGATGAACCTGCGCGGAGCGGTGATCCCGATTTACGATCTGTCAGCCCGGTTTGGCCTGCAAACGACAGAAGCCAGCGAGCGCAATGTTGTCATCGTGGTCTCTTCTGCAGGAAAACCTGTTGGACTGTTGGCTGAATCCGTCTCTGAAATCATCTCGATCAACCCGGAAGAGATTCAAGAGACTCCGCCGGTCGATAGCCGCAACACCATGGAATATATCCAGGGTATCATTTCGCATGATGATACAATGGTGCGGATCATCAACCTGGATGCTGTGATCTCAGTTCCTGAGCAGGTGCTCTGATGATTGCTGCGGGTCCCATAGAATCCAATCCTGACGGGTTCACCCTGACGGACCAGGATTTTGAAGCGATCGCTGATTTTGCTTACAAGCATTTCGGCCTGTCGATGTCGAGCAGCAAGAAGCCTCTGGTTTCTGCCCGGCTGGCGCGCCAGCTTAGACAGCAAAATGTCGTGAACTTCAAAGAGTATCTGGGACGATTGAATGGCCCAAACAGTGATCAGGAGCGCAACAATCTGCTGTCGCTTCTGACCACCAATGTCACGCATTTCTTTCGCGAGCCGCATCATTTTGAAACCCTGCGCACCGATGTTCTGCCGCAGCTGATCGAAAAGGCGCGCAACGGTGGCCGGGTTCGGATTTGGTCTGCTGGCTGCTCAAAAGGACCAGAGCCGTTCACAATGGCGATGATCATTCACAAAATGTGCCCGGACATTGGGCGCTTTGACTTCAAGATCCTGGGAACCGATATCGACCCGCAGGTAGTTCAATTTGCCAAAGCGGCAAAATATCCGCAGGAAGACATTGAGCAAATCCCGTCTGAGTACCGCAGCCTGGTACCCAAGATGGATGCCGACGGGCGCATGCCCGAAAACCTGAGATCTATGATCACTTTTGGGGTGCTGAATTTGATCGAGCCCTTCCCCTTCAAGGGAAAGTTCGACGCGATTTTCTGCCGCAACGTGGCCATCTATTTTGACACACCAACCCAGCAAAAGGTCTGGCAAGCCTTTCAGCAAAACCTGAACCCCGGTGGATATCTCTTCATCGGTCACTCCGAACGCATGTCCGGGCCGGCCGAAGCAAAACTGAAGACATCCGGGATCACGACTTACATCAACACTCCCGCCTGAGGCGACGCTCCATAAAGGAGCTGGAAAAGAGCAACACGAGGAAAAATTCATGAGCTTAAAAGACTCTCTACGCGTAATGGTCGTCGATGATATGTCCACTAGCCGCGGTATCATTACCCAGTGTCTGGACGAGCTTGGCATCAAGAACTACATGGTCGAGAACAACGGACAGTCTGCTTTTCAAAAGCTGACCACGACTCCAGTACACTTGGTGCTGTCGGACTATAACATGCCAGGCATGGATGGTCTGGGCCTGCTGCAGGCGGTACGGGGGAATCAAGCGACCCAACGTCTCGGCTTTATTCTGGTGACCGGCAAACCAACGCCAGAAATCATCGAGGTGGGCAAAAAGCTCGGATTGAACAATATCATCCGTAAGCCCTTCACAGTTGCGACCATGAAACAGGCGATCGAACAGGTCGTCGGGCGGCTGTAGAAATGGCAGAGCAGTTCAATACGATTTCCGGCCTTAGCGCTATTTCCGCGCGTGAAATGCGTCAGCTTTACTCTAAGGTCCAAACACTCGAAGACGTGGTCCACGACATCTTTGACCGTGGCACCAAACCAAACCGGCAGGAGAACCAGCAGCTACAGGACTTCGATCTTGTCATGCAGACTCTTGCGGGGATGGCCGACTTCTATGAAAAAATAGAAGGGCAGGTCCTGGACTCAGGTAAAGCTGATGTTCATGCCGCGACCGAGTCGGTGACGCTGCAGAAACTGCGTGAACGGCTGCGTGAAATAGGAAGTTTCGTGACTTAGCAAAGCGTCCACGACGCTGATCTAATCCGCACCTTTTAGCCAAAGCCGCCTGAGCCCTGCGCCCAGGCGGCTTTTTCGCTTTCTTTGCTGTGCCAGAACGCTAGATTACCAAGGAGCGTCACAAAATCTTATAATTGGTATTGGTATGGCTGGGTTTTTCAAAGTACTGGCAGCAGCGGTCTGTCTATTCCTCCCCCAAATCGCCGAGGCGGCGCGGGACCGGATCGCTCTGGTCATCGGCATGGCAGACTATAAGTTCCTGCCGCCGCTGCAAAATACCCACAACGATGCCAGTGGCATGGCGCAGACCCTCACGGGGATCGGCTTTGACGTCACCCTGTCTCTGGATGCCACTGCTGCGCAAATGACAGAACTGCTGGATGACTTTGCCTTTCGTTCAGAAGTGGCAGATCTGGCGCTGGTCTATTTTGCCGGTCATGGCATCGAGGTGCAGGGGGAGAATTTCCTCATCCCGATTGATGCCAATGTCTCCAGCAACCGCGATGTTCAGCGTCAGTCCGCATCGCTGAAACAGCTGCTGGCGGCGGTGGATCGCGCCCGCAAGATGCGTATCGTCATTCTTGACAGTTGCCGCGACAATCCCCTTGGCGATGCGATCACTTTGGAAACCTCCGCGGCGGCACAAGCCTCTTCAGAAGAGACCCGGGGCGGTGGCGGCGGCATGGCCGCAGCCGATCCCGATCGCGGAACCCTGGTTGCCTTTGCGGCCCGCGACGGCCAGGTCGCACTGGATGGCACCGGACAAAACAGCCCCTATGCCCAGGCCCTGATGCAGAAAATGGTACAGCCGAGCCTGGAAATCAGCCTGATGTTCCGCCAGGTCCGCGATCTGGTTTTGCAAAAAACCGGCAACCTGCAAGAGCCTCATACCTACGGCTCTCTCACTGGCGTTCCCTTTTACTTTTCCGGAGCAAACGACGCAGGCGATGCTGTGCTGCCGGCAGGCACCTCAGAGGCCTGGTCTGCGCTGCGGCCAGACCAAGAGGCGCAACTGCTGGCACTGGCGGACCTTGGCGACACCCGTTCGATGCTGGGTCTTGCCTATATGCGGCTGAACCCCGATGCCGGACGATTTGACCCGGTGGCGGCGGTTGCCTTTTTGCAGCGTGCTGCCGATGCCGGCGCCCCGGAGGCACAGTTCGAGCTGGCCAAACTCTATGAACGCGGCACCGGAATTGCGGCGGATCCACAAAAGGCGCTGCAGCTCTATCAGGCGGCGGCGCGGCAGAATTTTGCAGATGCCATCAATGATCTCGGGTTTTTGCACCATCAGGGCAGCCTTGGCCTGCCAGCGAACCCGCAAAAGGCCTACGGCTTCTTCCAGCGCGCCGCCGAGCTGCGCCATCCGCAGGCGCAATTCAACTTTGCTGCGCTGATTGACGATGGTCTGGTGCCAGGACAAGGCCCCGAGGACGCGGCGGGCTTTCTCTATGCCGCGCTCCGCTCTGGCAGCGCGGATGTTTTAAACCTTTTGAGCGAGCGCCCCACGATGTTTACCCTGCAAACCCGCAGAGCGTTGCAAAACAAGCTGCGCGACAACAAGTTTTATCAGGGCTCGATTGATGGCGATTTCGGGCCAGGCACCCAGCGCGGTATTCGCCGTGCCTATGGGCTTGAGGGGTAACAGCGACCGGCGGCAGCCCCCTGTTAGACACCTGTTAGGCGGCCTGCAGATCAGAGCAGACCTTCAGAGACCCAGGCGTCCAGCTGGCGGCGGCTGATTTCAAAATGCATGCTGTCCTCACGACGAAACCCGGCGCCCCAGACCCAGCCTTCGGCAAAGAAGAAATCCGCCATAATGGTCAGGCCCAGCTGCGTTTTGCCATCGGTGAAGTTGTCCAGCTGACCATCAATATTGAGATCAACAGCCAAGCCATAACTATGGGTGGACAGGGAATTGACCGTGCCTCTGATCCGACGCACGCAGAGGGCGCCAGCCGTGTTGATGCGATTATACAGATCCGGGTCGGCCTCGCGTATGTTCTCAAACACGACCTTCAGGCTTTCGATTGCCGGACGCAGCATGCTAACGCGGATTGGCCCGACCTGCTCTGTCACCAGTTTGTCCTTGAGATTGGGGTTGGTCATTGATTGACAGGTGTCATTCAGATCTTCACGCGGCCGACCCAGCCTCTCGGTCAGGTATTTGCCGCCTGTTACGCGCAGCCCCCGATTGACATTGACCCGATCCGCAATCAG
This sequence comes from Phaeobacter sp. SH40, assembly GCA_965641885.1. Lineage (GTDB taxonomy): Bacteria > Pseudomonadota > Alphaproteobacteria > Rhodobacterales > Rhodobacteraceae > Pseudophaeobacter. Next base: position 91,938 of record CBFFKJ010000002.1, read on the forward strand.
CACAACCTGCGCATAGTCAAGATCCGCGCCTTCGGTCTGATCCCAGATCTCACGCTCCGCCTCTGCAGACGAGGCCTCCGGGGCCATCTGCCCTCCGGAGGACAGCGGCAAACGCGTCACCTCGGTTTGCAAATCCGACAGGCGCAGCTGCAAATCCTCGATCTGCTGGCGCAGCATCTCAATCTCGATCCGGGCCGTGGAATCAACCGCCGCACCCTGAAAATCGTCGTCAGAGAGCATCCATTTCAGGCCAATCCAGACCGCGGGCGCCAAAAGAAGCCCGAAACACAGTATAATCGCCGGTAAAACCCGCATAACGCCCTCAAATCTATACAGGCCTATTCAAAGCAGAGAAGACGGGCGAGTAAAGCCTTTTGTCCAGTTTTGCTGCCGCAATCGGCACCCTGTTTCCACAGATCCAGCCCATTGGCAGAACCGTTCATGTGGTATAGAGTTTTCACAGGTCAATTTTCAGTTTAGGGGACAAATAATGGTCCGCGTCAAATTTATCGCCGCGTTTGTGTTTTCTGCAGCTCTTATTCCTGCCTCTCTGACTTATGCTCAGGAGAGCACACAGGAATTGACAGTCGAAGAAATCACCAAAGCATTTCAAAAACAAAAAACACGCGGCTTGGTCATCGTACCCAGCGGCGTTGCTGCCGCAGCACCGCAGGCTTCCGATAGTCAGGAAGTCGCGACGGTAGCTGCTGCCACCGAGGAATACACCCCGGTAGAGCGGCAGGCACAGATCAACGTGCAAATCTCGTTTGACTTTGACAGCGCCGCGCTGCGCACCGATCAACAGCCAAAGCTGGCGAATATGTGTGCCTCGATGCAGGTGATGCAAGGCACGGTATTTCAGATCATCGGCCATACCGACAGCTCTGGGTCAGCCCCGTATAATGAGCGGCTCTCGCTGTTGCGCGCCCAAGAAGTGCGGCGTCACCTGATCAGCACCTGCGGTGTTGAAGAAGGCATGCTCAAGGCCATCGGAATGGGTGAAACGGCGCCATACAATTCAAATGACCCACGCGCCGATGAAAACCGCCGGGTAGAATTCCAGGCCCTGGGCTGAACCGGTGCCCTTGAACACGGCCGATCATTGGCCCCAGCGTCAGGGCTGGCACGATCAGACGCGGTCCTATCGGGATTGCTGTCAGGGCCATAGCTATAGTGCCGCTTTGGCGGCCAAAATGGCCTTTGGCCGGGTTTTACAATTACACATACTGCACTTTCTCAAGGGTCCGGCGCGATGATGAACTCCCGGCCCAGTGATCTGTTTCAGCCGGGCGATCTGCTGAACAATACCTACCGTATTGAGATGCTCTTGGGTCGTGGCGGCACCTCCGACGTCTACAAAGCGCGCTCGGAGATCTCTGGCAATCTGGTTGCCATCAAGGTTCTGAAGCAAGAACTCTCTGGCAACGAGGACTTTACCGTCCTGATGGCCCGCGAAGAAAATATTCGCGAAATTCGCCATGACGCCGTGGTGCGCTATTCAGAGAACCACCGAACCCCAGACGGCCATATTTATCTGTTGATGGATTACATCGACGGCCCCGGTCTCGACAAAAAGCTAAAGCAGGGACCGATGCCTGCAGAGGATCTGCTGATCATCTGCCGTCGCGTCTCTGAGGGCCTGGTGGCCGCGCATGCCCGCAATATCGTGCACCGCGATCTTAGCCCTGACAATATCATCCTGCGGGATGGCGATCCTGCCCAGGCCGTTATCATTGATTTTGGCATCGCCAAAGACACCAACCCAGGTGCCGAAACCATTGTGGGCAATGAGTTCGCCGGAAAATACTCCTATGCCGCGCCGGAACAGATGGCAGGACAAACCGATGCCCGCGCCGATGTCTATGCGCTCGGCGCGCTGCTTTTAGCCAATTTTCGCGGCGCCGCTCCCTCCCTCGGGGACAACCCGATGGAAGTGGTTGAAAACAAGCAAAAGCCACTGGATACCTCGGGGCTACCGCAGCCGTTCAAAAGAGTGATTGAACGGATGTGTGACCCTGATCCGAACTCAAGGCTTGCCAGCGCGGCGGATGTGCTGTCCTTTCTGGACAACCCCGACCCCGGCCCAGACACGCCCGACGAGTTGCCCCCCGCCGCGCCACCGGTTACCGAAGATGCAACCATCATCGTCCCCAGAGCCGCCACGCCCAAATCAGCTCCTACAGCAAAACCTGCGACAGAGGCCGACAGTCCCCCCCGGCGCAAATCCCCGGTCGTTGCAGGCCTCGCGGCCCTTGCGCTTGCCGTTGCGATGATCGCAGGCTTTGTAGCCGGCGCATTTGATACTCTGCTCGGGCCAAACTATCCCGTGGCTGACCCCTTTACACTAATTGTGGAAAACCCAAAGGACGGCCCGGTCAGGGCCATCGGCAATATGCCCTCAGAGGACAGCAGGGACCAGTTGGCCGATCTGGTGGAGCAAGCCGATCTGACCCTGGCCAGCGGAGCCATATCAGACAGTTGGGGCGAAGATGTGCTGGCAACGATTGCGCCTTTGTCCACGCTGACCGAATGGCGCCTCGCCGTGAGCAACAACCAGGCCAGGGTGAGCGGCCTCACCGATGACGCTCTGTTGGCCACCAAGATCAACGCGCTGTTCAAAGACGGATTACCTGGAAATCTGGATGGGATTGCCGAAATCACCTATCGTTTGCCAGTGCTGCCCATCTCTGAGGTCCGCGGTTTGGTCGGCAGCTTTGAGGAATGCGGCCCCCTAAAGGTAAAGCCGGGAACCGTTGGCGGTGGTTTTGGCCCCGATGACCCGATCGAAGTGAGCGGATTGCTTGCCGGAACCGAGACGCGCGTCAGGCTGTATGATGCCCTCAACAAGCTAGGCGGCGCGCGTGACATCGCGCTCAAAACCGAGACGCTTAATCCGGCGCTCTGCGTTGTTGAACGGGTTTTGCCCAAGGCCCCCGCCAGCAACATCGCTGTTGAGTTCCGGCTTGGAGGCAAAGACACGCCGAACCCGTCGGGGCGGTTTTTTGTTGGCGAAAACCCGGTGATTGATGTGCTGCTACCTGCGGAGGTTCAGACTGGGTTTCTCACCGTTTCGGTCCTGGATGTCTCTGGTAACGTCTTTCATTTGTTGCCCAATATCTCACGTCAGGACAATGCCGTCGCGGGTCTGCGCGCCAACAGGACCGGTCCTGTTCCAGTGCGCGTCGCCTATGATCTGGCCGAATCTGCGCAACATGGCGGGCTTGCCTTCAGGGTTGATGACAGCACCCTTGGCAAAAGTCGCATTCTGGTCCTGCACTCGTCAGAGCCGCTGTTCGCGGGCCTGCGCCCGACCTCCGAAAGCGCCGTCGGCTTTGCCGAGGCCCTGAAGGAAAGCAGCGCCAAGGACATTGGCCTCATCCTGTCGCTGGACAGCAAAATTTTACTAACAGCAGAACCCTAACAGCAGGGTCCTGACTGCGGGCGATGCCGCAGGGTCCCATGGCGGCAGGCTCGATCTGAAAATCGGCCGTGGAACCTGCACCAAATTGGGCGGGACGGCCGGTCTAAAGAACGTCCACAATGATTTGCGTGATATTATCTGCGCCGCCGCCATTCAGGGCTATCTGCAACAATCGGTCCCCGACAGTTTCCAGCGGCGTGGTCGACAGAACCTCCTGCAGCATGGCAAAGGTGGCGTATTTCGTCAGCCCGTCAGAGCAGATCAGGAAGCGGTCGCCGGGCGCCACGTCACCGCGGATTTTATCGAGCTCAACCTCGTCTCCGACGCCAACGGCCCGGGTGATGGCATTGGATTGAGGGTGTTGTTCCGCTTCGTCCCAGCTCATCTTGCCCGCCAGCACCAAGTCCGCCACAGCCGAATGGTCACAGGTCAAAAGCTCGATCAGCCCGTCGCGGAGCCGGTAGATACGGCTATCGCCCGCCCAGATGCCAACGAAATGACCATTCGCCAAAATCAACGCAACCACAGTCGCCCCGATGGTGCCGCCGCCCCGCGCTTCGGCCTCAGCCTGAATGGCACGATGGGCGCCCTGAATGCGGTCGCGCACCCCGTGCATCTTGGCGGCAGGATCAAGCCCAAGCGGCAGGGTCGCCACCGCATCGACGATCAAAGCGCTGGCGTAGTCTCCGGCCTGATGCCCCCCCATGCCATCTGACACCAGCCAGATATCATGGTCCGGCAAGGCAAGCACCGCATCCTCATTCACCTTGCGCTTTAATCCCACATGGGTCTGCGCCACAAATCGATATGTCATCATTCCTGTCATATGGGCTGTGACTCCCGCCAAATTGCTGCGCCAAGGTCAAACAATCCACAGCCCGGCCGCCCCAGCGGTAGATCGGCACAGACCATCATCCGGGGGCCACTGTCGAGATAGGCGCTCCAGAGGCTGCCGCCCGGGGAGTGCTGGGCCAAAAGAGCACCGGCCAAATGGGTTTCAACCGCAGAGCCATCGGTACCGCTGCCGGTCAGAACAAAGGTTGTCCCCTCGTGGCGCAGGGGCACTGCAGCCCGCAGATCCGGGACGTCCAAACCCTGCAAATCTGACCACAGCCGATCCTTGGACATGCCATTCTCAAGCGTCGAAAGGGCGATATCTTCGAGTTTTTCAAACAAAATGCGCTCGCGCAGATGATCCAGCGCGGGCGGCCCGGGCGTGTCCAGCTGCACCATCAGGGTCAAAGGAAAGCGGCGGCCGACGCGATCAACCGACGGCATCAGCACCCCCATGATTTTGGCCGGTCCCGCAAGGCCAGCCGCCAGCGTGAACCGCCACAACGGTGCGGACATATAATGCCTGTCAAATTCCGCACCATAAACGGTCTGTGCCTCGAGCATGAGCTGTTGCAACCAGCTGTCCCAGACGCGCACAAAGCCACCCGGCGCATTGAGGCGGAAAAAATCGCCAACATCCGGCATCTTGCCAAAGGCACCAAACCCGCTCCCCATTACATCGACTTCGGGCAGCTGAACTTGGCCATTGCCGGCAGGGCAAAGGGGTTCACAACCGATCCTGACTGCAGCTCAAACAGCGCCAAACGCCCGCCAACCCGGAAATTGACCCGGCGTCGGTCGCTGACATTCGTGCGCCGGACCTCGGCCGCATCCAACAGTCGGAACCAGGCCCAGGGCCCATCGCGCGACATCACGTTTTCATTGCCCCGTTTCTGCGGCAAAAGCGTGATCCGGGCCAGACCAACAGAGCCGGGCCAGGTCACAGCAACCGGCGTTGGCTGCCCCATGCGATGGTTATAGGCCACTTTGAAGCCATCAATTTCCAGCAGGACTTCCTTGGCCTTGGGGTCGAGCGCCTTTGGCGTGATCTGAAACTGCACGGCCGGTGTGGCGCCACCAGCAAAGAAAGCATCGCGAATTTCACCGGCATATTGCATTTGCTGCAGCACCGCCTGGCTGATGCCAAGATCCACATCATTCACCCGTTTCCAGGTCCAGGGCCGACTGCGGGTATCCACGTATTTCAGCAGGTTTTCGTCAAAAAAGCTGTCGATCAGACCACCGGGTGAAAAGAGTTTGGCAAAATCCACCATCGCCACATCGGCACGGGCGCGTCGGTTAAACGGATAGCGGTTGTCCAGAGCCTTGGTGCAAAAGGGCAGCACAGCCGATTGCCAGCGCGCATTTATCGACGCCCGCGTCCCTTCGGAGGTGATCCCTGATGATCCGGTTGAAATCTGGGTTGCCCAGCGTTGAATGGGGCCATCAATCCGCGAGGCCGTTTGTTGGAACTGCAGCAGGGCCTGCCCGCTTTCACCAGAGGCCACACCACTAAAGGACATCTTGTTCAGCTCTTGATAGACCAACTGCAACGAGCCCATCAGGTCATCCAGACGCGACGGCTGCCCCTCAAGCCGCACCACCAGATCGTTCAACCACTCAAAACGTTCCTGCACGTAAGAACCCGGCGGCTTCGGCGCCTCTCCGGGGGCGTTGGCGGCAGAGCTGATCAGCGCCTCCAGCAGGATCTGACCCTGGATCGACAGGCCAGAGCGGCTCTCGATGCCGACAATCTGCGACACCCCTTCGTTCAGAGCCTCGGAGTCCAGAGCCGAGCGTTCTTCGGCCAGGCGGGTCTCACGGCTGATTTCAGTCAGGATATTCACAATGGGCGAGGTTGGCCCGGACAGTACATTTGTGACCTCAACCGCATGGCTGAGAGATTCCAAAGGCACAATGTCCACATCCCCCAGAATCTGGTCATAGCGGCTGATGTAGTCGTTATAATAGAGATCCAGCACGTCGCGGCTCAGCGCCAGCAAAGCCGCCTCGCTTTGACCTTCACCGGCGCGTGCGCCCAGCACCCAGGCCTCGTTCTGCACCCGCTCCGAGACACTGACCGCCTCGGGCAGGAATACGTTGTTAAAGCCATCATAGGTAAAAATGCCCTCGACGCCTTCGTTCAAAGGCTTGCCGGAACTGCGCACCAGCACGCGTTTCACCGAGGGGCCGCCGATCTCGGTCAGACGCCATTTGGGCAGGCTAGTGGCCTGATTTGAGTTCACAATGCCGTTGTAAACCCGCTGCGCCAGAGGCATTTCCGACAGGATATTCTGCACCTGCTCGACCAGTGGGCCATTGAGAGCAATCTCTTCCATCGGCTGCGATAACAGGGCCGAAAGATGGTCCATCAGATCGCTGCGCAAATCTGCGCGCGCCGCACCAGGATAAGCCACCAACTCCCAGTCCAGTCGCAGCCATTCTTTCACAAGATCCGGGTTCATCGGCCCCTGCAGACCCAGCATCAGATAGATCTTAAGCGCCTCATAGAGCACATCGGGGTTGTTAACATTGCCCGCAATCTGCTCTTCCAGACGCACCAGAAGACGCGGCAAGAGCCGCTGGTTCAGCGCCGCGCGATAGGTCTGTGCGGTCTGGGTGCCGATCACCTCGCCTTGATACAGCCCGTAGGTCAGGCCGCGTTCCGGCGCAGGGTCAGACAGAACCGGATTGCCCGGCATATCACGCAGCAGGTTCAGCGCCGCGGCAACAGGAACCAGATCCGTGTCACCAACCGGGCTGGCAGGCAGGGTCGCTGCCGCTGCCTGATACTGCGAGACCTGAGCCTCTGCCTTTTGGATGAGATCAGCGTTTTGCAGATAAGAGCTGACCCAAAGCCCGCCCATGCTGGCGGCAATCAGCAGCGTGGCGGCAATGGCGACGCGCCGGGTCCAGCGATAGCGCCGCTCAACCTTGTCATCCGCCGAAACCAGCCCGGCCTCAGGGAACAGCACGCCCTCAAACAACCGGGTGAGGAAAAACGACCGCCCCGTGCCCTGCCCGGTGCCGATGGCCTGGCGTCCTATGCCAAAGGTCTGCGCCATGCCCAGCATCAAGCGGTCAATCGGCGTGCCTTCCTGGGTCCCTGAGGTGAAATAGACACCGCGCAGCATCTGACGTTGCTCATAGCGGTTGTCCTGAAAAACCTCCGCAAGGAAATCCTTGGCAACGCTGCGCAATGAGGCAACCTGCGATGGAAACCCCGCCACAAGGGCACGGCGCTGATGATCGGTCTCGCCCTGCATTTTTTCAAGCAGCTGCGCGTTCATCTGGCCAAGAAGGCCCGCAAACTCCTCGTCAAAATGCTCAATAGCAGCGGGGTCTTTTTTGCTTTTGGGCAGCGGCAGCGTAAAGCCCCAGACCTGCTCGCGCTCTTCTTTGCCCAGCGTGTCGAAATACTCCTGGAAGCCGGCAATCAGATCCGCCTTGGTAAAAAGCACATAGACCGGGAAACGCACACCCAGCCGCTCCCGCAGCTCAGAGAGGCGGCGACGCACCGCCTGGGCATGGGATTTTTGCGTGATCTCATCTTGTAGTGACAAATCCGACAAGGAGATCGCCACAAGGGCACCATTGATAGGCTGACGTTTGCGGTACTTTTTCAACAGCCCCAAGAAGCCCAGCCAGGCCGCATTATCAGCCTCGGCATCACTTTCCTGGGTGGTATAGCGCCCGGCGGTGTCAATCAGCACTGCATCATTGGTGAACCACCAATCGCAATTGCGCGTTCCGCCAACGCCGCCAATGGCAGCTTTTCCCAGCTTGTCTGCCAGCGGGAATTGCAAACCGGAATTGACAATCGCGGTGGTTTTACCGGCGCCCGGAGGCCCGATCATCACATACCACGGCAAAACATTCAGATGACGGCGGCCGTTTTTGGATTTACGCAGCTCTGACATGGCCTGTTTGAATTTGCCGCGCAGCTCACCAATTTCTTCCAGCAGCACGTCGTCCTCGTCGACCGTGTCGACGCCTTCCGACATGTCCTCCGCCATCTGGCTGTCACGACGGCGACGGCGCCAGAAAACCAGGCCAATGATCAGCAGCGTCACAACCCAGATCACGGCGATGGTGATCACCCGCGCCTGAATACTGTCAAAGGGGCGCCAATCGGCGCTGCCAATAAAGGGCGCAAAAAACCAGGTACAGGCTGACAGTGCCAGAGCCAACAGAATGAGCACAGAGTAAAGTGATCGAAACAGCGGCATAAGATAGCGGCGGATCATTGGTCGACCTCCTGCACCAGCAAGATTTCAATACGACGGTTAGTGGCCCGCCCTGCTTTGGTGCCATTGTCGGCAATGGGTTCTTTTTCCGCCCGCCCTTCAGCGGACAAACGGTCGGGATCGCCCAGCACATCGGCCATACCGGCCATGACTGATTTTGCCCGCGCCAGCGACAGCGCCATGTTTGACGGAAACCGCGACGAGCGGATCGGAATGTTGTCAGAGTGACCTGCCACAATGACCCGGCCTTTTTCATCGTTGAGCGCCTCGGCCACCCGGGTGACCGGCGCCTTAAACGCTTTGCTCAGCTGATCCGAGCCCGACCCGAACATCCCTGATCCTGTAAGGCGAATGATCAGCGTGTTGCCCTTTTGGAAGACCTGAACGATGCCTTCCGCGATTTCAGGCTCCAGGAAACCGGCAACTTTTGCCACCTGCTCCTCCAGCGTCTGGATCGGAGGCGGCGGCGGTGGCGGCGGTGCGCGCCGTTCCAGCTCAGCCCGCGGCCCGGCGTCAACGATGCTCAGCTGCCCCACCACATTTTCGGTTTGATTGGAAAGCGCCCAGCTGAGACCCAGAAACTGCATCACCAGCAAAACCCCTGTGACAATCAGAGCGATCCAGAGCAGACGCCAGGCAGAGAGCACTTTAAAAGGCTTGATCACGCCCTGCCAGTGGGGCGACAGATCCCGCTCTACCGGGCCGCGTTGATTGCGCAGAATACGCGCTAGTGCGGCGCGAATTTGCAAATGTTTCTCGGCGCCGCCCTGTTCAATACGCAGACGCCCTTCAAAACCCAGTGACATGCACATGTAGAGAAACTCCAGCATGTCGACATTGGCGCCCGGCTCCTTTTCCAGACGCGCCAGCAGATCATAAAACCGATCACCGCCAACGGTTTCGCGATGAAAGGTGCCAACCATCGACTGCAGGCCCCAGCTGGACTGGCCCCCCCAGGGCGTGTTGAGCACCACATCATCCAAAGTTGCACAGAGCGCATAGCGGGCCACTTTGACCGTTTGGGCCGCAATCCCTGCCTGCAAAGCGCGGTTTTCAAAGGCGCGCACCTCGGCCACCACGTTCTTGCGCAGCCCATCCGGGTCCATGTGTTGCGCCCGGTTGCGGATGCGGCTGATCAGGGCAAACAGCGCCGAAGCACAAGCTGCCAGCGGGTTCATACCCGTGAGCGCCATCTGGGTTGGCTTGCCAGCAGCCGGGCGGCCCGCCTGTGTTGCGGCAGCCTGCGTTGCCGCTTGTGGCACACCAAAGGCGTCTTGCTGCGGTGCCGCCGGGTCAGCGGTGACAGGGCTGACAGGGGCTTGCGGCTGGATCGGGGCCTGCGGCGTCGCAGAGCGGCGACCACCGGGATTGGGACGGATCACCGTTTTGTCGGTATCGCCCGGTTCCGCAAAGGGATCGTCATAATCGCCCATGATCTCATTCCCAATCTCAAAGTGTCACACCCTCCCGCCAGAGCGGGAGCGCAAAATTCCGTCGCATCAGCTGTTGCGAATGGCCCATAGTTCCATCTTTAGTCCCGGATATTGCCCGGAGACATGCACCGCGACGCCACCAGAGGTGGTCATCTTGCGCCAATAGGGGCTTTCCGCATCCATCTCGAAATAGACCACTCCCGAATGATAGGGGATCTGGCGCGGTGCTACCGGCAAGGGGCGCAGAGTAATCCCCGGCAGGGCCGAGTTGACCAGTTGACGGATTTCCTCAACCGGGCCGATTTTGGCCTGTCCGGCAAAATGGCGCCGCACATCTTCAGCCGGCAGATCCGCGCTGACCGCCAGCACAAAACCCGCAGTGCCCAGCAGTTTGCGATCCGCAATCACCCCAACCGAGATGCCGTATTTGCGCTCTTCCAGTTTGATGGCAATCGCCGTCTGTTCCAGCACCGAGCTGAGATATTGGCGCAGCACCCGGATCAGGGGCGCAAAACAGCCCATCAGGTCATCATGGGTATAGGGCGGCAGCTCCGGCACTTGTTTGTCAGCCGCCATAAAGCCCGACAGCTCACCAGCAAGACCGGCGCAAAGCATATATAGACGTTCCGGGTGCAGGTTTTCGATATGGCGCAGGTGGCGTATCATTGGCAAGCTGCGGTTTACCACCGTAAGCAGCATGAAATCCGAGACATCCGCGACACCGCGGGCCGATCCTGCCTCGGCCAGACGGCCAGACAGCGCATCCATCCTATGGGCCAGAAGGCCTTCGAGCTCGCGCAGGAAATCCTGCAGCACCGAGGCCGCACGCGCATCCAGACAGGAGGGTATAAAGGCCTGATCCAACACGATCTCTTTGTCGGCGCGCACCTCGATGATGCGGGCCACCGGGATCGCCAGCAGATCGGCCATGTCGTCAACGCCAAGGGCAAATTGCAGCCGCATCTTGCCCACATCCAGCGGCACCGGCTTGCGCTCGGTGCTGGTAACGTCCGTCACCTCCTGGCTGGAGGGCCGCAGCCGACTGGCAGAGCGCTCTGCGCCACTGAGATCGACCTCGATGGCGCCCTGACGCCGCTGTGGCACCGTCAGATAGACAACGCAGTCCTTAATCGTCGTCGGCACTTCCAGTGCGGGAGGGTGCGGGTCCGCCATCGGCACCCGGAAAATGCAGCCATCCTGGGTCAGCCCCTCGCAGGATTTGAGGGCAAACTGGCCGATCTTAAGCGCTTCGTGGTCGATCTCAAGACCATTGACCCCCCAGGCATAGGGGCCAAGACGACGCGCGAGGCCTGTCACCAGGCCTTCGGTATAGCGATCTGATTGCTGGAAGTGATGCGGCTGTAGAAATAGCCCCTCAGTCCAAAGCACCTTGCTGTCCCAGGACACCTGGTTCTCCCCATATTTGTCCACGTAAAAGGGTGTGGATCAATCCTTTAATTTGTCCAACTGGGCCTTGTAGGCCCGCGCAAATTCGCGACTGAACAAGTCATGAAAATCATTTTCGGCCTGATCCGAAATTTCGGAAAACAGCCGCTCATAGACGTCCCAATACCGCGCTTTCTTACCGCGCAGAAGGCCACTCAGGCCACCTTTATCTTCAATCTGCTCTTCCAGCACCTTGGGATCGAGCCGACTCAGAACCCCCTTTAGCGCCGCCTCCATGCCGGTCACCATGGCAACCTCATGCGCCTTGATATCCTTCAGCGCTTCCTCAACAGCCGTTTCAGGGCTGAGGTAGCCTTTGGTAGCGGGTTTCAGCATGGCCTCAATCGCCTGTTCCGGCGTGATCGAAAACTTTAGCGGGTTATTGCCCCCGGCGGAAATCATCGTCTGCTCAATGCGGAATTCAGATTTGATCGAGGTCCGGGTCATCAGGATTTCCCGCAACCCCGTCACCAAAGCCTGCAGGACACGCCCCATACGCCCCAGGGCCTTATTGGGATCTTCCGACCCCAGAGCATCTTCCTCAACCCCAAGACCGCGCAGAAACGAAGCCACCGCGCCAGACGAGGCCTCACTCAACACAGCAGGCGTCACATTCGCCTGCGCGGGCTGCACAGGTGCGGCTGTTTCAACAGCTAAAATTTCCGTAACAGGACTCTCTGCCGCCGGTGTCTCAACCTTCGGGATATCAGCAAGCGGAGCTGCGACGGGGTCAGGGGCCGGGCTGACAACAGGCTCAGGCAAAACAGGCTGTGGCATAACGGGCTGTGTTGCCGGATCAGGGATGGCTGCCACAGGCGGCGTAGGGGTCACTGGGGCAGCAGGGGCCGGTGCCTCGCCAATGCCGGACAAAAAGTCATCGTCCCAGTCATCGGGGATCACACTGGACTGCGCGCTGGGAGCCGCAAAGCTATCCGCCGCCGACGGCGAATGGCTTGGAAGGCTGGCCCCGGTGCCTTCACGGCCATCACTGGGCCTTTGAAAGAACGGGTCCTCTTCTTCGCCTAGAGGCGGCAAAAGATCATCTATCGGATCAACCGGGTTGAGCTGCGACGGCCCTGTCGGGCTGGAAGCGCCCAGTAGGTCGTCGAGAAAGTCACCTGCCGGGCCTGCATCATCCAACAAGGCCAAAGGGTCCGGCGCATTGCTCGCCACCCCGTGCGAAACAGGTATATCCGCAAGCGGGTCCGGAATGGCTGCCGCGCTCAGGCTGTCGCGGATCTCCACCAACAGCTCATAGTTGCCAACACAGAGCACATCACCATTATTGAGCGGCGTTGGCGTACGCCCAAGCGGAATTTTGGAATAGTTCAGAAAGGTCCCGTTCGAGCTGAGATCAACCACCAGCACATTGCCATTGTGATCCTCAATAGCGCAGTGATTGCGCGACAGCAGCTGATCTGGGTCAGGCAGCACCATATCATTGCTATCACCGCGCCCGATGGTCAGGCTTGGGCCGTGCATCGCGACAGGTGCCGCATTTCCCGGCATGGCGCCTGAGTTCTGAAACTTTAGTGTCACCGCCATGGATCGCTTAACCTCCGACCAGAACGGTGAACTCACCCTTAACGATCATGCCGCCACAGGCCGCATTATCCATAATCCGCGCCGCAGGCAATTTGTTGATCAGCACCGTTGCAGAGCCCTTTATGATGGGGTGCGGAGGGGCGGCCGTGCACAAATCGCTCAACCTCGCGGCTGGCAGTTTCCCCACCAGAACCGTGACCGCGCAGGGCGGCAGAATGGGTGTCGGCACCGGCAAGGCAGGTGGCGGCGGGATCGAGGGCAGCATGCAAGCATGCAAATCCGATAGACGCGCCTGGGGCATTCCCATCTCAGACCTCCTTGTCTTTATCTGTGTCAGAAACATCCGCTTTCGCAGCGCCCTGACCATTCCCACCCCGCGCAATATCAAGCGCGCGTGCGACCAAAACGCGGCCGTGTTCTTCAAACTTATCAGACAATTGGCTCAACGCTACCATATTCATGGCAAAGGCCGCCGCTTCTGACGCACCCGCGGGGGCCGGATACTGGTTGAGATCCCCAGGCCCCAAAGTCCCCGGTGCATAAAGAACCGAAAGGGCACAGTTTACCGTGTCATCATCGATATAGGCGTGATCCAGGGTCAGTCGTGCCGCGTCCCGGTTTTCTTCACTGGGATCGCGCACCCAGGCCTCTGAGCACACCAGCGCAGCAGGGTCCTTGTCCGAGCGTGGCCCAATATAGTCGCGCGCCGCCATACAGGCCCACCAGACCCGCTCGCGCGGCGGCAACAAGACGCCCAAAAGCCGCAACAGATCGACCAGTGCTTCCTTTTCATAGAGCTCTTGCAACACCACACCGGCCAGCGCCGATGGCGGTGCTGTGAGCTGGGTTTTCAACAAAACATTGGCACGCGACAGTACCTTGGCGACGGGATCAACGGGAAGCTTGACCAGGTTTTCAAAATTTTCGGACATATTTCCCACCTAGTTGATCATCGTCAGGCCGCCTTTAAGGGTCAGCATAGCGTCCCCTTTGACGGTCGTCATTGGTGCCTTGGCCTCAACCATGGCGCTGCCTTCGACTTTGATCATCGGCCCCTTGATAGTCACCCCCGAATTGTCGATTTTCACCGAGGACGCCCCCACCTGTAGCAAGATCTCCTGCCCCGCAGTCATCTTTACCTTGCCTGCAGTGACATCCACCGTCAAATTTCCCAGACTGACGGTCTCCTTGTGGTTTCCCTTGGCAATGGTCTCGGTCAGGTTGCCGGTATCCACATCCAGTGTCATGTTGCCGGTTTCGATAGTTTCTGCCTTGTCGCCGGTCTCAACCACCTCGGTGCGATCACCGCTTTTGACGACCTCATCCATATTCTGCTTGATGGTCAGGGCATAGCTGTTCTCGTCAGCGCCGCTCACTCCGGGGTCGGGCGAATCCAGCCCCACAGTGATTGCCGAGCGATCCTTGATCAGCATCTGGTGGTCCTTTTGGGCCTGGACCCGCATCAGCTCTTCGCCCTTTTTGTCGTCAAACATCAACTCGTTATAGCCGCCGCCGCCTTTGGAGGAGTTGGTCTTGATGCCCAGCTGTGTCTGATCATCAGGGTAGGTATAGGGCGGCATTGTATCGGCATTATACAGCATCCCGGTGCAGATCGGGCGATCCGGGTTGCCATCTTCAAACTGCACCACGACCTCCTGGCCGATGCGCGGCACTGCCACCATGCCCCAGTTTTTACCAGACCAGGGCGTGACCACCCGGACAAAACAAGAGGATTTCTCATCCGCTTTGCCCTCACGGTCCCAATGGAACTCGATCTTGATGCGACCATATTTATCCGTGAGGATTTCCTCGCCGCGGGGACCAACAACCGTGGCGGTTTGCAGCCCCGGAACCTCAGGCCATCTGGTGATAAGAGGCGCGCGGAATTGCTCCAGTTTCTCGATGGCACCAAAGGTACAGGCATAGGCGTCGCCCTTGATCTCCTCTGGGAAATCCATGTTACGCGGTTTGATATCGTGGCGCATCTCGCCTTCTTCAGAGGCCGTGGTGGTGCGGCTTTCGCGTTCGTTATAGTCACCGGCGACCTGCAGATAGTGGATCGCATCCACCACCAGATACTCCGCATTCGCGGGCTTATCCGGATGGTTCTTTAGCTGAAAGGTATAGCCGGTGCCCAAAGTGCGCAAACTGCCGGCACCGCGCCATTTCTTGTGACGCACCGCCTCCGCTTCCATCTGGATCCGGGCACGTTTGTTGCCGAGGCTGGTGTCCTTGCGGTAGTGGCCCTGATAGTCATAGCGCTCAAAATCTTTGTGGCTGTGACTGCCCTTGGGGATGGCATTCTTGACCTGTAAATCTGCCGCCGGAGACAAAAAGTCAAAATCGTTCAGGGTCACCTTGCCACTGGTCAGCACCTCTTCATGCGCCCATTCAGAGATGTGGTCTTCGCGGCGCCGATCGCGATCATCCCGCGCATAGAAACTGACCTGAGAGGAACCGTTCACGGGCGAATGCCCACTCATCCCATCACAGAGCACCAGTTTCTCAGCTGCGTTTTTATCGCTGGAACTGTCGAAGTAGAAATAGATCCCCTCTTCCTCCATCAGGCGGCAGACGAAATCATAATCGCTTTCGCGATACTGCAGACAATACTCGCGCGCGTCGTAGCTTTCGCTCAACCGGTTGCGATAGTCACTAAAGCCGTTTTCGCTAAAGATCTGCAGGATGATATCAACCGCCGAGAGTTCCTGAAACACCCGGCTGTCCGTGGTGCGCGTCAGCAGCCAAAACCAGGGCCGGACCTCTGCCACATAGAGACCGTAGCCGTCGCGAAACCCCATGTTCTCAACCGATGTGCAC
Source organism: Phaeobacter sp. SH40 (assembly GCA_965641885.1). Lineage (GTDB taxonomy): Bacteria > Pseudomonadota > Alphaproteobacteria > Rhodobacterales > Rhodobacteraceae > Pseudophaeobacter. The sequence goes on from CBFFKJ010000002.1 coordinate 107,684, forward strand.
AGACCCGAAAATTTCTGATCGGTGCCATCCTGCGTTTGAACATGCAGGTTCATCGTCTGGCCCACGATATCCTCCAGCTTGACGGCCTTGTTCTTTGACTGAAATTCCACTGTTGTTTCGGTGAGCTTGCTCAGCCCTTCGCGCACGATGGCTTTTTTCAGCAAGAGATCCCGCACCGAATAGCTGCCGGACATCCAGACCATGTCACTGTCATGTGCTTTGCTCTCAACCATGGATCCTCCTTTCCCCAACCGGGACCGGGTCTAAATATGGGCGAAATTTCGCCGCTGAAAACTCAAATTCCATCATCACAAATCCGCCAATAAGGCCGCCAGATCGGCGTCCATCTCTCCGTCGTCGCCACCATCGTCCGCATCATCGCCAAATCCGGCCAATAGATCATCCAGATCGCTGAGCCCATCATCCGCACCCGTCAGGCCCTCCAAGTCAAGATCGTCAAGCCCCAGATCGTCAAGGCCCAGATCATCGAGATCCAGTTCAGCCGCCGGGTCTGCTACAGCAGTTTGCTCCGGCGTGGCAGCAGGTGCTGCAATCCCGGTCTTCTCACGCGGATCCGCAGGCGAGGGTTTTGGTGCCGGTGCCCCTGTCCAGGGGCCCAGAATCTCTCCGCCGGCAACCGATGAGAACGAGGTCAGGCGCAGCTCGTCCCGGCCCTTTACCGCGCTTAGGGCCATGACCCCACGGGCGTTGGCCATCGCGATCTTGTCCAGATCAATATTGCGCTCGGTACAGGGCAAGGCAACCTGGTCGCCAAACCTGTCGATCACCGTATGAAAGGGCATATCCCCCAGCGACATGATCGAGCCCAGCTGCATCGACGCGCCGTTTTCCTTGAATGAACGCGCCAAAAGGATTGTCACCAGCACCGCAGGATTGCCCCAGAGCATGCCTTTCAGCCCCTCTTGCTGCGAGAACTCCTCAAAATCAAAGGCATCCACCGGATCACTTTTTGCACCATAAGGGCGGCGCAGCAAAAAGCGGGGGCTGGCCAGCGCCAAATGACCGGCCTCGGACATGGCTTGCAGGGTATCCCAGGCCTTAGCAATCAGGGGTGGGCGGTCCTTTTTGTCGGTCTTGAGGAACTCTGGCGACAGGCTGGTAAAGAAGGGTGCATCCACATGCGCCGCCACCCGGGCGATGCGCCCCAGCAGTTCGGCATGTGGCGGCGTTTCTTCAAAAGAATAGAGCCCAACAAGGGCGGAATAGCCGCCCCGGCCCGTTTCCGGGTCCATTGGAGCCTCAGTCAGCAGTCGTGTCAGGCCAGCTTTCGCAAGGTCATCCTGTGAAGCGAGATCCGCTGCCAGCTCTTCGGCAGAAACATCATACAGCACCACCTCAAGACTGTCGTCCACCTCGACCGAGCGGGCGATCAGATCCAGGGACCGCCACTGCGCCTCAATGGACTGGAACTCGGGGTGGTGCAGAACCAGCCGCATGGCATCCGACAGGGCTGCGTCCACGGCCGTTTGCATAGCCGCCACATCCGGGTTTGGCAGGGCGCGAATATGCGGCCCCACAATACGGGCCAACAGCTCTTCGATCGATGACGCCTGGTGCAGCGCGTTTTCCCGGTCGCCAATCAAGTGCTGAAAGGCACTGAGGCGCCGATCTGCGGGCACCGCATTGCCTGCCGAGGACTGTTTTGGCAGACGAGGCGGCGTTCCGTACTGTGCCGCCCAGGCCGCAAGGCTGCGGCTGGCGTGTTCAACGGTGACGCCCGATTGCAACTGCTTGCGCAGGCTCACCAGCTCCGAGAACAGCGATACATTTTCAAACAGCTCATCAGGGTGCAGATCGTCAAATTCAGAGAGCTTGACCGCGATACCACCCGCGTTGTCCGCATCCCCGCCGTCTTTGCCAATCGGCAGGATCAGCTCGCTGGCAAATCCCTCGATCACCTCTTCTACCGTGTCCGGGTCCAGCAGGATTGCAGGCCGGGTAGCCAAAGCAGCGCCTGTCTCAACCAATCCACGGGCGGCGCGACCGGAGAAATCTCCAAACAGGGCGATGCGAAAGCGCCGCCGCGTCAGCTGATTTGCGTCCGGCCTGTCAGCACTGATGGTCCCATAGGCGAATTCAGGCTCCGCCAGTGTGACCGTCTGGTCGTCACCACCCACCTGTTCACCGCCTGCCACCTCTGTGAGCGGCTCAGGCAAGCCAGAACCGCCAAGCTCCGCGCCAATCTCATCAAGGTCGATATCCGCAGTGCCAGAAGGGTCAGAGTCAGATGGGTCAAGCGCCAGATCGAGATCCCCCAAGAGATCATCCAGATCACTCATCCCGTCATCGGGCGCCGCATCATCCGCGTCGTCACTGCCAAGATCCGCCAAAAGATCATCCAGCCCCGCCGCGTCAGTGGCGCCCACCGCCTCGGCCGTGTCACTCTCTGCCTCAAGATCACCACCCAGATCACCAAGGAGGTCATCCAGATCCAAATCCTCTTCGGGCGCAGGCGTCTCTGTCAACGCTCCAAGAAGATCGTCCAGATCCTCTTCGCGACCCGACGGATCATCCGGACCAGATTCATCCAGATCGCCCAGATCAGACAACAGGCTATCCAGATCCGTCTCATCCTCTGCGGGCTCTTCACTTAGCGCAAGGTCACCCAGCAAACTATCCAAGGCGTCTTGCCCTGATGCGTCTGCCTGTGCCACCGCCTCAGACTCTTCATCCGAATGATCCAGCCCGGCCAGGACATCATCGAGGTTAGTGTCATCGCCTGTCTCTGTCTCAGGTATACTCAGATTATCAAGCAGCCCTTGCAAATCATCTTCAGCCTCTGCCGAGGGTTCCTCGTCGTCGGGTCCAAGACCCTGCAGAATTTCTGCCAGATCATCCTCTGCGGCGGCGCCCGGATCCTCTGCACCCGAAGCGGCAGAAACCTCCGACAAAATATCGCCGAGCTGCGGCTCCTCCTCGGCTGTCACCTCAAACTCGCTCAGCGCATCCAGAACATCCGCCGCACTGCCCTGCTCTTCTTTGCTGGCGTCCGGCACCAGTGCAGCTAGGTCTCCCAACAGTTGCGACAGATCTTCCGGCGCCGCGTCTTCTTCCTGTACTTGCCCGGCCAAAGTGTCGAGAATATCTACTGACGCATCCGCAGGCGCGACCTCATCCACAGCCGAAGCCGCCAATGTCCCCAGCACATCCGTGAGGTCTTCTTCAACAGGCAACGCGATGTCGCCAAGCGTATTCAGAACATCCGCCGTGTCGTCCTGTTCTTCTTCGCTGGCGTCCGGCACCAGTGCGGCGAGGTCTCCCAACAGTTGCGACAGATCTTCCGGTGCCGCATCCTCTTCCTGTACCTGTCCGGCCAAAGTGTCGAGAATATCCGTTGACGCATCCGCAGGCGCGACCTCATCCACAGCGGAAGCCGCTAATGAATCCAACACCCCCGTGAGATCGTCATCCGTAGTTTCAGAGGGTGTCTCCACCGCTCCAAGACCCATGAGGATATCAGCGCTCGCCCCGGTGTCCTCGGGTTCGGTCACGTCCAATGCTGCCAGCTCATCCAAAATACTGTCGCTGGCTGATCCTGCAGGCACAGCCTCGGTCTGGGCCGCCTCACCCGCGCGGGCGAGATCTGCCAACACATCTGCGCCGTCCTCGGTCGTTTCTTCCGGCGCAACCTCAACGGACCGCAAGGATGACAAAGCCTCTGCATCCGCTTCAGTTTCAGTTTCAGTGTCGCTTGCCGATGTTGCCAGAGCAGACAGGGTTGCAGCAGTGTCAGTGTCATCCTCACCCAGCGCTACTGGCTGTTGTTTGGCGAGATCCGCCAGCGCGTCGCCCACCGGGTCCGCAGTTTCATCAGTCTCTTGTGGTGCCGTGGCCGCCAGAGCTGCCAGCACATCGCCACTTTTATCTGCAACCGCTTCAGGAAGCTCAAGCGCGCGCAGGGAGGCCAGGGCTGTGGCCTGGTCCTGAGCAGCACTGGCCTCTCCCTTTGCCAGAACCGACAACAAGGCCGGATTTTGCAAAATATGCTCTATCAGCCCTTCGGCACCGGCCTTGCCATCCATATAGGCCATCAGGGTTTGCAGCTGGGTGCGGGCCTCCAGCAGAGGGCGCAGTGTTTCCACCTTTGCCGCAATGGCGCCGGGGCTAAAGTCCGCCATGCTTTCAAAGGTGAGATCAACCGGAAGACTGCCCTCTCCGGTCAGGGTATTGGGCACGCTAAAGGCCGCACGCGGGGCCATTGCCTTCATGCGCTGGTCAAAATTGTCGACGTCGATTTCCAGAAATTTTCGATCTGCAACGGCGGGCTGCTGCTCCTTGCTTTTGCCGACGAGGTCGCTCATCACCCCCATGACAAAGGGCAGCTGCACCTTCTTTTCAGCGCCGTATAGTTCGACATCATATTCGATCTGCACCCGGGGTGCGCGGTTGCGGCCAATGAATTTTTGCGAATTGTCAGCCATTTCCGCCTCCTTTCAAAGCACGCAGCTCCTGACGCAGCGCCTTTATTTCTTCGTGCAACTCCAGCACATGCGCGTCGACAACATCCGTTTCACGACGCACCAGATCGCGCAGTTGTTCAAACTCAGCTTCCGCCTCCGCCTCGGCTTCTGCCTCAACCGCCGACTGCATAGTGTTGACCAAAAGGCCGATAAAGAGATTGAGCACCGAAAAGGCCGTAATCACAATAAAGGGCACAAAGAAGGACCAGGCCATTGGATAGACTTCCATGACCGGCCGCACGATCCCCATGGACCAGCTCTCCAGCGTCATGATCTGGAACAGCGAATAGAAGGACCGGCCAAGAGTGCCAAACCACACGTCAAAGGTCGCGCCGTACATCAGGGTCGCCATCACCGCAAAGACATAGAAAACGATCGAGATCATCACGATCACCGCTCCCATGCCTGGCAGCGCATCCAGCAGCGCCTGCACCACCTTTCGCATCTGCGGGATGACCGAGAGCAGTCGAAGCGCGCGAATAACCCGCAAGCCACGCAACGCCGACAGTCCTTGCTTGTCCGGCAGCAGGCCGACGCTCACCACCAGCAGATCAAATATATTCCAGGCCGAGGAAAAAAACCGCAGCCCGTAGGCAAACAGTTTTAACGCCAGCTCCATCAGAAAGATTGCCAGCACCAGCTTGTCGACAACAGCCAGCAGACCACCGAGCTGCATCGTGACAGAATTCGAGGTGCTAAGGCCGAGAGTCACCGCATTGAAGATGATGATCCCCAAGATGGAATTGGTCACAACCGGGCGTTCGACAAAAATGCGGGCACGGTCCTGAAGGGTCGAGGAAGCTGTTTCGGCCATAAGATAAATCTACCGTTCTGCGGTGCAATGCAGGGAGCGAGGGTCCGGGCAGACCGCCGCTCCCGAAAATCGGTGCCTAGTCATCAAAACTGTAAGAGAACGCCCCATCCGTCACGCCAATCTCTACCTTGGCGATCTCCTGCCCCTGCATCAGGCGGCGCAGGAATTCGTTAGAGATATCAGGCAGCATAGAATTGGTGACGATGGCATCAATCATGCGGCCACCGCTTTCCAGCTCCTGGCACTGCTCGACAATCTTGTCGACCACCGCATCGGTATAGGAGAAGGGCACGCTGTGCGCCTCTTCCACCCGCTTTTTGATCCGGCCCAGCTGAAGTCTGGTGATTTTGCCAATCATATCGGGGCTGAGCGGAAAATAAGGGATCGTGACCAAACGCCCCAAAAGCGCCGCCGGGAATATCTTGAGCAATGGGTCGCGCAGCGCCTTGGCGATGCCTTCGGGCGCGGGCATCAGATCAGGGTCGGCGCACATGTCCATGATCATGTCAGAGCCGGCATTCGACGTCAGCAGGATCAGGGTATTTTTGAAATCAATCACCCGGCCCTCGCCATCCTCCATCACGCCTTTGTCAAAGACCTGAAAAAAGACCTCGTGCACATCCGGGTGGGCCTTTTCGACCTCGTCCAGCAGCACCACGGAATAGGGTTTGCGCCGGACGGCCTCGGTCAGAACGCCGCCTTCGCCGTAGCCAACATAACCCGGAGGCGCGCCTTTCAGCGAGCTGACGGTATGAGCCTCTTGGTATTCCGACATATTGATGGTGATGACGTTTTGTTCGCCACCATACAAGACCTCGGCCAGCGCCAGCGCGGTCTCGGTTTTGCCGACCCCCGAGGTGCCCGCAAGCATAAAGACCCCGATGGGTTTGTTGGGATTGTCGAGCCCGGCGCGGCTGGTCTGGATCCGCTTTGAGATCATCTTCATCGCGTGATCCTGACCGATCACCCGTTTGGCCAAATGCTCTTCGAGATTCAAAATGGTGTCGAGCTCATCCTTGACCATGCGACCGACCGGAATGCCGGTCCAGTCGCCCACCACAGATGCAATCGCCTGATGGTCGACAATGGGCAGGATCAAAGCACTGTCGTCCTGCAAAACCTCCAGTTCGGCATTTTTGTCCTTGAGCTGTTGCATCAGGGCTGCACGCTCTTCTGGCGAAAGCGGGCTTTCGACAGCGCCCTCCGATACGGTCTCTCCAGCATCAGCCGAGGCGTCAACGGGCGCGGCCCCCTCCCGGAGTTTGGCGCGCAGGTCGAGGATCTCCTGCACAACCTGTTTTTCCTTATCCCAGCGCTCTGTCAGCCCGGCAAGGCGCGTTTCTTCAGCCGCCTTGGCCAGGGTGACCGCCTCGCGACGATCCCCGACATCATAGCCTGCGGTCTCGTCCCGGCCGATGATCTGCAACTCGGTCGTAAGGGCTTCAATCCGGCGTTGGCTGTCATCTACCTCAGCCGGAACCGCATGTTGGCTGACCGCCACGCGCGCGCAGGCGGTGTCCAGCAGACTGACGGATTTATCCGGCAGTTGCCGCGCCGGGATATAGCGCGCCGACAGGGTGACCGCCGCCTCGATCCCCTCGTCCAGCACCTGCACCCGGTGGTGCGCCTCCAGCATCGACGCAATGCCCCGCATCATCAGGATCGCCTTTGGCACCGAAGGCTCGTCAATCTTGACCACCTGAAAACGCCGGGTCAGGGCCGGGTCTTTTTCGATGTATTTCTTGTATTCCGCCCAGGTCGTGGCGCCGATGGTGCGCAGGGTGCCGCGCGCCAGCGCAGGTTTCAACAGATTGGCCGCATCGCCGGTGCCCGCAGCCCCCCCGGCCCCCACCAGGGTGTGCGTCTCATCAATGAACATCACGATGGGCTCGGCGCTGGCCTGCACCTCGTCAATGACCTGGCGCAGGCGGTTTTCAAATTCGCCCTTCATCGAGGCCCCGGCCTGCAACAGACCGATGTCCAACACCAGGAGCCGTACGTTTTGTAGTGCAGGTGGCACATCGCCGCGCGCAATCCGCAAGGCAAAGCCTTCGACCACCGCCGTCTTGCCGACCCCTGCTTCACCGGTGAGGATGGGGTTGTTCTGCCGCCGCCGCATCAGGATATCCACGATCTGGCGGATCTCTTCGTCACGACCCACAATCGGGTCAATCTCACCATTGCGCGCCTGCTCGGTCAAATCGGTGCAGAACTGCTCCAGCGCCTCGCCCTTGCCCATGGCGCCGGGGGCCATGGCACCCGAAGCTTCGCCCGGCTCAGCACCGCCGCCGCTGACGCTGCTGCCATCCTGCGCCGACATTGCCGCCTCGGGTGAGCCATCTGTGGCCGCTACAAAATTATCCGCCAGATCATCAGCGCCAATCCGGGCCAGTTCAGGGGACATTGAGGCCAGGATATTGCGCAGGGCCGGCGTCTTCAGCATGCCCAACAGCAGATAGCCGCTGCGCACCTGATTGGCGGAATACAGCAGCGAGCCCCAGACCCAGCCGCGCTCCATCGCGTCCATCAAATGGTCACTCAGGTCTGAGATCGCCGAGGCGCCGCGCGGCAGCATATCCAGGGCCCGGGTCAGCTCACTGGCGATCTTGCCTGTGTCGAGATCGTAATGCGCGATGATGCGATGCAGATCACTGTCCTGCTGCGCCAGCAGCTGATGCATCCAGTGAACCAGCTCGACATAGGGATTGCCGCGCATCTTGCAAAACACGGTGGCCCCTTCGACGGCCTGATAGCCCAGTTTGTTGAGCTTGCCAAATAGCGCTACACGGCTGATCTCGGTCATGTCACTTCGCTCCCTAAAGTCATTTTTTTAAGTCCCCGAGCTCAGGCCGGGGTACAGATACAAATCATCAACATCCGCTTGGTCCGCGTCCGGGTCAGTGCGGCTGCGGATCCAGCTGGTATGGCCAAGGCGGGTCATCCCCCCCAAGCTCGCCCTTGGGACCGCATCGCCCGCCAGAACCAGGTTCACATCCCAATCGAGGAAATCGCCCACGTAGCTGCGCACAGCCGAGCGCAGACGATCCAGCGCCGCCCCGCCCGGCAACAGACGCTCATACTCCTGCAGCGACAAAGGGCCGATGCGCAGGCGGAACTTGGCAGAGCGGCTCCAGACCTTTTCGCCCACGCTTGTAGTGTGACCCAGTCCAGACTGCCCTTGACCCAACTGACTCCGGCCCAGCTGCCAGCGATCATCCGGCTCCAGCTGCAGCCAGCTGCCAACGAACTCTTCCAGATGCACCGGCACCCGAAAGAAGTCAGACAGAATGGCCACAAGCCCGGCAGGCGTCTTGGTGCCCTGGCCCAGAATGCCGGCAAAATGCAGCTTGGCCAGGTCCGGCATCTCATCCCGGTCGCGCAGCCCTTTGCCGTGATAGCCCGCTAAGGCCGCAACCCTGTCGGCTATCGGATCCTCGTCGCGGTCAAAACTCACCGCCGGGGCGCCTTCGGTCCAGGCGCGATAGAGCAGCGACATCATCCGATGCGTCAGCATATCGGCAAAGCCCACCAGCGTCGGGTCGCGGTGGTTACGTTTGCGGTCGCGGGCGTATTCAGTCAGATGCAGCGGCAGCGGGCCTTGCGGGCCAAACAACCCAAAGAACCGATTGGTGAGCCGCGCAGGCCCTTCTTTGGTTGCCGGGGTAAAATCCGCAATGGTTGAGGGCGGAAACGCCAGCTCAGCCTCCTGGCCCAGTCGCAAAGGATCCTCGCGCGGCCGACGGCTTTCGCCGAGGCGCGGATAGTCAGAATAATGCGCCTCCAATACCCGCATCGCCTGAAAAACATGGTGTTCTTCAGGTGCTTCGACCAACCGGTCAAAGAGACTCAGATCATCCGTCCCAGACCCTTTTGTGGTCGCCATCTGGCGATTTCCCCTCGTTTTTCGGTTGTCAGAACCGTTTCCGTGAATGAGTTGATGCTGGCGTAGCCGTGGAAAAACCGTTCCAGAACCGCTCCCAGCGCGTAGATATTGCTGCCTTCAAAAAAGCTCTCGTCAAAGCCGATGGAGATTTCCATGCCGCGCACCGCTGTTGACAGGATCTCGTCGCTCATCCGGCGCACGATGGGCCGGCTGCTGACTGAGACGATGCCTTCAAGCTGTTTTTCCGTGACCCGATTGCCCAATGGCGCGTAAAGTCCGACCAGCTCGCGCAGGGCTTCGGCGGCCTGGCCGCGACCGCTGTCGGCAATCGACACATAGTTGAGGCTGAGGTGCGAAATCAGCCGCCAGGCGGTGTCGCCCTGCCCCAATGAGGGATGTGGCCGTGTCGGAGAGATCGCAAGGCTGATCCGTTTCACCGGCCCGCCTTCGGGCAAATGAAAGACGTTCTCATTGCCCGTCGCCAGCAGCAGCGGCAAATCACGGTTGGTGCACAGCGCCTGCACTGCCAGTTGTTCGAGATCCGCCCCATAGGGAGCCTGTCTACGATCCACCAGGGTCAGATAGACCTCAGAGCCCAGATAGGACGAGCGCACCCCGCGCAGACGTTCCTTTTCAGAGCGTTCCCGCATGCGGCGCTTCAGCGTGTAATAGGCCGGATGGCTTTCCCCGGATGCGGTAAAATCATCAGCCGAATAAAACGGGCGGAACTCAACATCATCGGCCCCCTCGCCGCTGATGCCGGTCACTTTTTTGAGCGCGTAGATCTCAAAGTCGAGGCCCGCAGTGCGATTGGGAATGACCTGATGTTCGGTGTCGCGCGTGGTCAGGCGCACCCTGTCGCAGCGCTTTTCAAACAGGTTGACCGCAGGAATTGTATTGAGCTGGAAAACCTCGGGCATCACCACGGGTGCCACCTCGCGCATGCCTTCGCGCAGAGGGATATAGAGATCCACCTCAGCGCCCGCCGCCTGCTGCAATGCCGGGCGCAGGCCCTGCAGCTCAACAAAGCGAAACCGCTCTGGCATGGCAAAGAATTCCTGCAACAGGCGATAGCCGTCAAACACCCGCGCGGGCACCGGCAGCAATGCCTCTTCGCGCGAAAAGCCCTTTTGCACCACACGCCCCTCGGGCAGTGGCAGATGCCAGTCGGCACGCCGATCGGTGGAGCGCGCAACAATGCCCTGCACCTGGGTGCACAGCAGCTCTAGCAGGGGCCAGCTGTTGCCCGCCGCATTGCCGAGATAGATCTGCAGGCGGTCCATATCGAGATCCCGCAGCGCCTCGCCATCGGTGCGTTTCAGGCGCAGGCGAATACCGGCGCGGGCCTCATAGCCCGCAGCCACACCTGCCGCGACCAGATCGCCGCGCCCGTCGATATACTGCGCCTCGCTGATTTCAAGCGGCCAAAGGGTGAGGTCTGCTGCGGTACGAAACTCGCAAGGGTTCTGCTCTCCCTCGTGGAGGCGCGAGCGCAATACAGAGCCCCGTGGCATCAGATAGCCGCTCTTCACCGCAGAGTTGCTCGGGTCCGGCTCAAAAGACGCAATCATCATCGACGGCGTTGGCGCCAGATAATGCGGGTAGATGATTTCCAGCAGGTTGGAGGTGAAATTTGGATATTGCAGCTCAAGCTCAAGCTGCACCCGCGCCGACAGAAAGGCGACACCTTCCAGCAGGCGTTCCACATAGGGATCAAGAACCTCGACCCCCTCCATCCCAAGCCTTGAGGCGATCTTTGGGTAGGCGGCAGCAAATTCCGCACCCATATCGCGCAGGTAATTCAGCTCGGTTTCATAATGGCCCAGCAGACGGGTATCCATTCAGATGCCCCTTTCCATCTTGACCTCACCGGTGGTCACATCAACCTTGCTGCGCAGATAGAGCTCAAGCGGCATGGGTTGCGCCCACATGTCAGCGCGAATATCCAGGCCAATGGTCATGCCCGTCACCTCAACATCGCCAATCAACTGCACATCCACAGTGCCCTCAATGATGCGCGGCTCAAAACTAGTTACCGCCTGCTCAATTGACCGCCGGATCTTTTCGGCCTTTTCAGTCGTGGAATACTCGCCCGTCACCTCGCTCAGTCCGTAGTTCAGCACCGAGACGGCCGCAGAAGGGTAGCGATCAGCGTCAATCATCTGCCCGGCGTTGTGCGTGTTCAGCAACCAGGACAAGTCCCGCTGTATGATCTCGCGCAAGCGGTTCAGATCAATCACCCGGCTGTCCCGGCTCTCCTTGCGATTCGTCGGCTCATTGTCGGTCAGCCTGTCCAACAGCGAAGGCTGCAGCCGCTCGGCGAGCATCTTGTCAGACATCGATGTCGCCTTCGGCATCAATCTGCAACAATCGGATATCCATCAGCGGATAGTCCTGCTCACCGATGGTCAAAAGCCGCTGGCCGAGCCCGGTATAGGCGCCGTCTCCGGCATCCTGCCAAAGGGTCGTGCGCGCCAGTTTTGCCGCCGCATCCGAGGCTTCGCTGCCCGGATAGCGCGTCGGGATCAGCACCGCCAGGGCGCCTTCATTTGCCAGCGTCAGGGTGCCGGCCATCCAGACCGTGTCGCGCAAATCGCTGGGCTCGTCGATTTCAAGCTTTTGGATCTGGGCAAAGGGCAGCCAGAAATACCGCCCGTTCAGGATCACCTCCAGAACCGGACCCAGACGCATATCCGCATCTGCAATCCACTCAAACCGCGTACCGTCGATGCTGCCCGCACTGGTAGGAGCAGCAGCATAGGCCGCGTCCCGCAACTCTGCCGCCTGCGACGCATGCCCCCGCGCCAATAGTTTTTGCGCTTCGATCAGCTGCGCCAGCCAGGCCTCCGGCTCGCCCAAAATCAGCGGGTCTTTTTCACCCTTAAAAACCTTTTCGCGATACACCTCACAGAGGATGGCCTCGCGGTAGGCCTGCGCCATGATCATGGCTGCGGGATCCAGTTCAGCACTGAGCCGCAGCTGCGCCACCGCACGTTTCCAGTCGCCCAGAATACAGAGCAGCTGAAACAGAAAAATCCGCAGCTTTGCGTTGGACGGGTCAGCACGCACCTTCTCCTGCAGGGCCAACAGAGCCTGGTTCGGATCACCAGCCCGCAAATGCTCTTCAGGGATCACAGGGCTCATGGTCACAACTCCGCCGTCTAAACAGGAAAATCAAAAGAAACCCCGGGCGTGTGACACGCCCGGGGAAGTGCAAATCAATACTCGAATTTGCCGGTTTGAACATTCCATTGGAATACAACCGGGCTTTCCAGTTTACCAGACTTCTGGTTGGTCGATTTGTAGGTATGTTCAAGCGCCACATAGGCCAGCGACCAAGTCTCTTCCGGAATGCCATCTTCACTGGCAGAGATCGAATAGCTGTCGATCACCACATCCTTGAGCTTCCACTCGGAATAGGCCAGCAGACCCTCTGCCTGGGCGTCGCCAGAGCGGCACCAGTGCATGATGATTTCAGGACGGACCGTGCCGTTTGCCACCGATTTGGCAAGGTTGTTGGACGCTTTGCCCATTTGCGACGTCAACTCGATCTTGCCGAAGTTGGAATTCGCATGCATCCGTTGCGACGACCCGAGATCGGTCATTTCAACGGCGCGTTCCACATTCCAGTTGGCAGACTGAATCACGATCCAGTTCTTGTGCTTATCTTCCGTGGCATCGCCTGCGATGTCCGAAATCTCCAAAAACATATTTGCAGCCATTTGCTATCCTTTCAAACGTAACTGATTGACAAAAATTGAGGCCAGAGTGGTTCGTCAGCCTCCTTTTTCCGAGGGCAGTTTCGACACCAATCGAAGAGAGACCGACAGGCCTTCAAGCTGATAGTGCGGGCGCAGGAAGAATTTTGAGCTGTAATAACCCGGGTTGCCCTCGACCTCTTCAACCACCACTTCGGCAGCCGCCAGAGGTTTGCGCGCCTTTTCGTTTTCCGATGAAATATCGGCATTAAAATCAACATAATTGTTGATCCAGTTTTGCAGCCAGGACTCCATATCCTGACGGCTTTTGAACGACCCAACCTTGTCGCGCACCATGCATTTCAGATAATGCGCAAAGCGGCAGGTGGCAAAAAGGTAAGGCAAACGCGCGCCAAGATTGGCATTGGCGGTTGCATCCGGGTCGTCGTATTCAGTGGGCTTGTGCAGCGACTGCGCCCCCATGAAGGTTGCCACATCGGTGTTCTTGCGGTGCAGCAGGGGCATCATGCCGTTCTTGGCAAGCTCCGCCTCGCGCCGGTCGTCGATGGCAATCTCGGTGGGGCATTTCTGATCCACACCGCCGTCGGTGGTCGGGAAGGTATGCGACGGCAGCTCTTCCAGGGTGCCGCCGCTTTCAACGCCGCGAATACGCGAGCACCAGCCATAGGATTTAAACGACCGGGTGATATTGGTCGCCATACCGTAGGCGGCATTGACCCAGGCGTATTTCTCACTATCGGCGCCTGATGTGTCCTCTTCAAAGGCAAACTCATCCACCGGATCCGTCTTGGAGCCATAGGGCATACGGCCCAGGAACCGTGGCATGGCAAGGCCGACGTATTTGGAATCCTCGCTTTCGCGCAGGCTGCGCCAACCGGCATATTCCGGGGTCTGAAAGATCTTGGTCAGATCGCGTGGATTTGAAAGCTCGGACCAGCTGTCCATCTGAAACAGCGAAGGTTTGGCGCCGGTGATCAGTGGCGCATGCGCCGCCGCAGCGATCTTTGACATCTCGCCCAGCAGTTCGATGTCAGGTGGCGAGTGATCAAAATGGAAGTCGGCCACAAGCGAGCCATAAGGCTCTCCACCCAGCTGGCTGAATTCTTCGGTATAGAGCTTTTTGAAGATCGGTGACTGGTCCCAGGCGGTGCCTTTGAATTTCTTCAAAGTCTTGCCGAGTTCCTTTTTGGTGATCGGGATCACCCGGATCTTCAGCATCTCGTCGGTTTCGGTATTGTTGACCAGATAGTGCAGCCCGCGCCAGGCGCTTTCGAGCTGCTGGAATTCTTCGTTGTGCAGGATCAGGTTGACCTGCTCGGTCAGCTTTTTGTCGATCTCGGCCACGATGCTTTCGATCGAACGCAGCGCGTCATCGGAAATCAGCCCGGTATTGGCCAGCGCCTGTTCCGCGAGAGTCTTGACCGCGCTTTCGACTGCCGTCTTGGCCTGGTCCGATTTGGGCCGGAATTCCTTTTGCAGCAAGCTTGCAAATTCATTGGAGCCAAAGGCGGATTCTGCCGGGGCGGCTTCGGTTTGGAGTTCTTGGTCTGCCATCGTGTACCTCCTTATTCCGTATCACCACCGGCGTCGCCGCCGGGTTTGGGCTGGGCCGCCAGGGTCTTGAGCAGGCTTGGGTCCTGCATGATCTTCGAGATCAGATCCTCGGCCCCGGTCTTGCCGTCCATATAGGTCATCAGATTGCTGAGCTGGCTGCGGGCATCCAACAGGGCGCGCAGCGGTTCAACCTTGGCCGCGATGGCTGCGGGTTTGAAATCATCCATGCTCTCAAAGGTGATATCCACCGCCATATTGCCCTCGCCTGTCAGCGTATTGGGCACGGTAAAGGCGGCGCGCGGCGCCATGGATTTCATCCGGCTGTCAAAATTGTCGACATCGATTTCCAGAAACTTTCGGTCCGCAACGGAAGGCTGCTCAACCTCGGATTTGCCGGTCAGATCCGCCAGAACCCCCATAACAAAGGGGAGCTGAACCTTCTTCTCAGCGCCATATAGCTCCACATCATACTCGATCTGGACCCGCGGTGCCCGATTGCGGGCAATGAACTTTTGTGAACTTCCAGCCATCTAGCTCTCCTTAAAATCGTATTTCAACCTGCCATAAAAATCCGCCACCAGGGCAAACCTTTACAGGTCAAGATCCCTTACCTGCCCCTAGTCGTCGTCCTCCAGGCCGCCGATCAGCTGCACGTTCTCCAGACCACGGGGCGCCATGTCATTGACGATGGTGAGAAAGTCAGCCCCCACCAGACGCTTGGCCCGCTCCAGCAACAGCGGCAACGGGCTGGAGGGTTCTTCGCGTTGATAATAGGCGATGATGCGATCCAGGGTATTGGTCACATCGGCAAGCGAATTGATTGCGCCTGGGGCTGCAGCGCGGCGGGCGCCCACAGGCGCTGCATTCTCGGCCTCGCCCTCCATCGCGGCAGCAGGTTCATCACCGGTCTCGCCCGAGGCCTCGCCCAGATTGCCATAGTCCCGCAACCGCTTGCTCATTTGACGCAACAGTTTAATCAGCGGATCCAACTCGGGCCCCTGCCCCGGGGTCTGCGCGTCAAACACCGCAGAAATTGCCCGGATATTGTCGGTCGCAAGCTCTGCGGCCGCCAGACGTGCAGCAACGCCGTCGCTGTCACTATCCTGAAACGCCGCGCCAATCGTGGCGCTGTCCGGGACGGCATCCATGCTCTCGGGCGCCGCCATAAGCCCCTCGGCGATATCAATATCACGCAGAGAAAAACGGCCAAAGCCCCGGCTGTCGCTCAGCGGGCTGCGCATGAGCGAGCGATACACAGGCGAAGGCCCCCCCATGCCATCCGGCTGGCCGCACAGATCCTGCACCGCATTGATGCGCATGGTCGGGTCACCGTCATCCTCATCCAGTTCGGGATGACAGCTCTCCCAGAACTGCTCAAGACAGCCCCGGATATAGCTCGTGACCTCAGCAAATCCCGCAAGACCTTCGCGCTGCAAGACCGCATCCGTCAGAAAAACAGCCGCCCGCAGATCATGGCTGCGCCCCAGCACCTCAAGCGCTTTTTCCTCTGCGGTATTGTAATCCGGGTCGGTGGCCTCAATGCGTTCATCACCCACAACACTTTCTTCGCCGGGCTGAGCAGCAAGCCGCATCTCGGTAAAGGCCGGGTCATACTCGAGGTCATCGCCACTGGGCGAGTCCTCTCCTTTGGACTGTAAAAAGACAGCCAGATCCATGCAGTTGAGCCCCCCAAATAACAGGCCTAGCGCGTACCGGGATTGCTGCAACTCTGCCTGTGCAGGGGATGCAGCGGGCCCTGTCGCGCCACTTTGTAAACAATAACTTGACGTAGAGTGAGCCTTATCGCCATCTTAAAGTCAATTGTTTTTACACCTTTTTGTGAGTGACAACATGTGTGCAGAACGCGTGACCGGCGACGATGTAAAGGCCATGGTGCGGGAAGGCGCCAAGCGGCGGATGAGCTTTGCCTTCTGCCTTGATCCGCTCAAAGATGCCCTGCTGATGATACAGCCGGGCGCCAAGCCAGAGACCCTGCGCGCAACTTTGAAAAAGGCGGGCGGCAAGCCTCCCTTCGCCTGGGGAACCTATACGGTAAAGAGCGATGAGATGGAGATGATCTGCGAGCAGGCTCCGACAAAAATGTTGTTGCAACTCAAGCGGTTTCTGAAGGCAAATCGCCCGAAAGTGAACATTCTGTTCTTTGATGACGGCGGCAATCTTCTCGACAGCCTCAAGCCGGAAGCCGCGGGAAAAGCGGCCGCAAAGACCGCCGATAGCAGCGACATCTCAGCATCGGGAATTGACCCAAAGGCGGTGCTGCCACTGAAACGCCGACTAAAGCGCATTCAGCCCCGCATCGCCCTGGCGCCCGGCCCTCTGGAGCTGAAACTGAAACGCGCCCTGGCAAAATCCGTCAGCCTGATAAATGCAGGTCGGCTGCAAGAGGCCGAGACGCTGATCATGGTCACCGAACGGGCCATCGCCGCCCTTGGCAAAGACCGCGAAGACGAAGAGCGCACCCTGAAACGCGGCCAGCGCGAGGCCGATCAGCGCTCGCTTGGGGCGCAGGTCAAACGCGCCCAGGCGCTGCAATCGGATGTGGCACGCGCCCCCGGCCCGGCCCGTGACCGCCTCACCCGCGCCATTCACAAAGCCGCCAAATTATTGAAAAAACGGGATCTGGAGAGCGCCCGTGCCGCCATGGACAAGATTGAAAAAGCCCTGACCTCTTTGGTTTGAAACCCTGCCTTTGCGAGCCAAACTGGCCCGAGAAACACCCCAAATAAACGACCCCCTGATTGACTAGATAATTGTTCCCAACCCCGGAGACCACGATGCGTTTGACATCCCGTATTTCCCGCCTGATCAGCCTCGGCCTTGCGGCAATGCTCCTGATTATGCCCCCCCAGATCAGTCAGGCCGAACAGAGCAGCCAAACTGAGACTGGCCCGCTGCTGGTCGAGCTGAACAAGGTGGAAGAGATCGAAGGCGGCGGTTGCCGTGCCTTCTTTCTGTTTCGCAACCAGACCGGCAAGAGCTTTTCCGGCTTTGAGATGTCTTTGGCCATTCTCGACGGCGAAGGCATCATCGACAGGCTGCTCTCGGTTGACGCCTCCCCCCTGCCCGTTCAGCGCACCACTCTGAAATTGTTCGAAATTCCAGAGATCACCTGCGGCAATATCTCCGAGATCCTGCTGCATGATGTCACCTCTTGTCAGCCGCAGAACGAGGCCGAAATAGACTGCTTTGAGATCCTCAATCTGGCCTCCCGCAGCACTGCAAAATTGGTGAAATAGGGTATGACTGGTCTCTTGGAAAACCTCGCAACTGGCGGCCCGGTGATCGTCCTTCTGGCACTGATCTCGCTGCTTTCGCTCACTGTTATTGGGGTAAAACTGGCCCAGCTCTGGCCAGTGACCTCTGGCAAGGAGCAGCGTAGCCAGGCGATTGACCTTTGGCAAAAAGGCGACGGCGATAAGGCACAGAGCACTGTCGCAAAAGGAAAATCTCCGGCGGACCGAATTTTGATCTTTGCCATGTCTTCGCTGCAGGACGGGCTGCAGGGCCCTGTGTTGACCTCCGAGCTGGAACGCCGGGGCAACGAAGAAGTTCAGCGCATGAACAGCCTCATCCGGCTGCTAGAGCTGATCGCTATGGTCTCACCGCTGTTGGGGCTGCTTGGAACGGTGACCGGCATGATCCAGTCCTTTCAGGAGTTGGAACTGGCCCAGGGTGCTGCAAATGCTTCGGTGCTGGCTGGGGGCATCTGGCAGGCGCTTTTAACCACGGCTGCCGGGCTGGTGGTGGCAATCCCGGCCGCCATCGCTGCCGGGCTGTTTGCCGCCCGCATCGATGCTGCGGCCATGATGATCGAAAGCGCAGTCGGGCGGCTGATGCTGGCGGATCATGCCCGGTAGAGCGCGGAGCTCAGCATGATCCTGAGCCGCCATAAGCGCCCCCCTGCCCTGATTTCTCTGGTGCCGATGATCGACGTGATGCTGATCTTGCTGGTGTTTTTCATGGTCACCTCGACCTATCTGAACCTCGATATGATCCCGGCCGTGCGCCCTGCCGAAGGCGCCGCACCCGCCAGTGAGATACCAAAGGTCCGGCTGATGATCCGCCTCCAGGCAGATGGCACCCCCAACCTGCGCGGCGAGGCCCTGTCGCCGCAGGCCTTGGCTCAGATACTTCAAAAGGCTCTGGAAGAAGACCCGTCGGCGCAGATGGTCATTCTGCCCTCCGGCTCGGCGCCGACGCAGGCGCTGATTTCGCTGATGGATCTGGCCGCCACAGCCGGCGTTCAAAACATGCGTGTTTTGCGACTGGAGGCCCGGCAATGAAGCTGAAACGCAGGTCCCGAAATCCCCAGTCGGAAACCATTATCGCTCTGATAGATGTGGTTTTTTTCCTGCTGGTGTTTTTCATGTTGATCGGACGCATGGATGCAACCGCGCCCTTTGACGTCGCCCCGCCTCAGGCGCAAACCGGCAGGGACATGCCCGCGGGTGGCATCACATTGGCAATCTCTCGGGACGGCGACCTGGCTCTGGATGGCACAGAGATCACCAAGACTGACCTAGCGGCCGCTCTGGCAAGCCAATTGGCGCAAAAGCCCGAGATGCGCTTGCGGATAAATGCCCACCGGGACGCTGATCTGCGCCATGTTTTGCCTCAGGTCAGCCAGGCAGAGGTTCTTGGTTTTTTGGATGTGGTGCTTGTTGTCACCCCTGAACGCTCTGTGCGAGGTCAGCCATGACGCGCAGGCCATTCGTTTCGGGGCCTTCGATTTGGACGCTGGGCCTTGCCGGGTCACTCTGCGCACATCTTGCAGTCCTGGCCGGGCTTTTGCCCTTTCTCACCCCTGACCCGCTGCTGCAACAGCCCAGCCCCAAAAGCACCCTCACGCTGTCCTCCCATAAGGTCATCCGCAGTCAGGCCCAGGAACAGACAGCCGCGACCGAGCCCGGCAAACAGGTTGCAGCAACAAGCGACAGCCTCAGCGGCGGAGCCGTGCCGCAGACAGAGGCGGTGGCAACGCCTGCTGTGGCTGAAACCCTCAATCCTGCAAGGGTTTCAGCCACAAACTTGGCCTCAGCCCCCCCGCCCCAGAGTGCCGCGCTCAGCCCGCAGCCAGCAGCCCAGCCTGTTCCTGCACGCGCCGCCTCCCCGCAGAACCTGCACAGCGCGCTGCCAGAGGTGAGCCCGGTAGCAGATGTTGCACCAAATGCCACCAGTGCGGCGAAGGTCGCACCAAGCCCCAACGCTATCATACCGGTTGCGCCGGTTCTCAGTAGTGCTGTTTCAATTGCACCAAATTCCAGCGCAACCGAACCGGTTACACCTGATCCGACCCCCGTTGCATTCGCTGCAACAGATGTAGTCGCCCAGCCTTTGCCAGAGGCTCCGTTCCAATCGCAGGCTTTGGCACATAGTAGCCCCCAGGCCAACAGGATCACCGCCGCGCTGGCCTTTCAGGGCAGCGACAGCAATGAGGTCGATCCAGTGTCGCTCGCCGCGTTCCAGAGCTTCACCAGACCCGGCGACCTTGCGGGACAGGCCGCAGAGGTACGCGATGGGCTCGCAGGTCTGTTAAGTGCTGTGCCCTGTTCTCGGTTACAACTCTCTTTTAACCCGGAAACGGCGGTGCTGGAGCTACGCGGGCACCTGCCAGACAACGGCCTGCGCGCACCGGTCCTGGCGGCCTTGCAGGCCCAGATGGGTCGCGACATCGCAGTGTCTGACCAGATGCGCCTCTTGCCCCGGCCTCAGTGTGGCGCCCTCACGGGCATCTCCACAGTTGGCCTGCCACAAAGCACCGACCAGATCACCAACCCTTTGCTGCTGGGAGCGGATGCGCAGGCCCGTGTACTGTCTTATTCTGGTGGAGAAAAACTGTTCTTCGACCTGACAGCACCGGACTACCCCGCCTATCTCTATGTCGACTATTTTGATGCCGCGGGCGATGTTATCCATCTTAGCCCGAATGCCACAGTTGCGCTACAGCAGGCGCCACCCAAAAGCGCTCTGCGCATCGGCACCAAATCCGTGGGGGACCCTGGCCTGCAGATCACCGTTGGCCCGCCTTATGGACAAGAAATTGCCGTCGCCTTTGCAGCCTCATCGCCTCTCTATGAGGGGCACCGCCCCTTGGTCGAGGCCGCTCCTGCCTATCTCGATTTCTTGCGGGACCAAATTGCCAGGGCCAAGGCTCAAGATACTGATTTCAAAGGGGAGTGGGTGTATTTCCTGATTGAAACACAAGCCAAGTGAGTATCTGCAGCCCGCCTTTGGCGGGCTGCCCGGCCCAACGAAGGCAGGGCAATCTGTGATTGTCCAATCTTGGGCGGGAGCGCTCCCTCTGCCGAAATTATGGAAGGGTAAGGACCAATGGGGGTTTTCAGAAAAGGCACAGCCCCACTTTTGGGCGTAGGCTCACCGGTAGAAACTCACTGGCTCAAACTCACTGGCACCCTCCGGCAGCCCAGGATTTCAGGTTTCGTTTCAACACCCCGCCAAAGGGATGCTGCTTATTCAGGGATCGCTGCATATTGAGGCTCAGATAGGTATTCGCCTGCTCGCAAAGACGCTCCCGGTTCCACTGATGGCAAGAGCTACAGGACTGCGATTTCCAATAACTCTCTGGCAATCCTTCAATCGGCGGAAAAATTGGCGACTGATCTATGATCTCCGCCAGGCTCAACCCATTGATCTGTTCCAGCTCAGACACCAGAGGGCTCGCATAGGTCAATGGCCCCGCTTCGGGTTGCGGAGGTGCAGGCTCGGCTTGCGCAGTTTGAGCCGGAGGCACCACCTCTTCTTCCCTGCCAACCGGATCCTTGCCCTCTCCTGCCTTCAGGGCCGCAATCTCTGTATGGGCAATTTCTGCGTAGGTCCCTGCGGGGTAGCTCTGCAGGTAGGCCTCATAGGCCGCCAGCGCACCGTCCTGCTGGGCCGCTTTGAACAGGGCTGTTTCGGCCTCCTCCGGCCCTGCCGGAGCCTGCGGTTTTGCCACAACCCCGGTAGAGAGCTCCTCTGCCATAACTTCGGCCAGCAAGCTGCGCGCCTCTGTCGCAAAAACGCCATCAGCGAACCCGCGCAAAAACAGCATCAGCTGAACCGGGTCTCGCGATGCGCTGACCGAGCGCCACAACTGCAGCTCTTCCGCCTCGGCGGAGGTAAGAACAGGGACTTCCGGGGCCGCCGCAAAAACAAAATCACTGACCAATGAGGAGGTATCCCAGGGCGTTTGCAGCCCCTGGCTCTGGTCCAGAACAGCCCGCCGCACCTCTTTGAAGGCCTGTTCAATTGGCAAGCCCGGCACCACAATCTGTTCTGCCACAGCCTGCGTAAAGGGGCTGTTGCCCCCCTGCCCGTCCAGCGCCACGCTGCCCGGCGCTGTTGCATAGGCAAGGAAGGTCCCCGTTGGAGCCTTCATTTCGGCAAGACCGCTTTCGTCCAGATCAGCGATATTTTCAAAAGGATTGTTCCGGCAGGCATCCAGAATCACCAGATTGGTCCGATTGCGTGCCGAGGCCATCTGGCGCAAAACCGTTTGGGCTTCAACCGCCATGAGATCAAGATCCGCGGCATCAGACAGCGCGACGTCCACCGGCAGCAAATAGTTGTTGCCAAAACTTTGCACCCCGTGGCCTGCATAGTAGAACAATCCGGTGGTATCACTGCCCGCGGCCCGCAGTTCACGGCCAAACTGCGCAATGGCCCGCTTCATCTCTACCTGGCCAAGATCAACCGCCAATGAGACCGAAAACCCTAGATTTTCCAGGGTCTTGGCTATCAATTTCGCATCATGGACCGGATTATCAAGGGCCGCGACCGTGCCGTAGGACGAATTCCCAATGACCAGGGCCAAACGATCTGGCACATCTTCCTCGGCAGCTCGCAGCCCGCCTGCAAAGAGGCTTGAAATGGCAAAAATCTGAAACAGGCATTTTGCCCAAAAACCATTCACGACAGTATTCTCCAAATATTTGTCCCCACGGGGACACCTCAATTCATTGAGGATTTTTCCTACCAGCGCAGGCAACCCTTGCAATATCATCCAGGATTTCCGTTAATCAAATGATGCTACCCGGTTTAGGCCCTCTACTGGGCACCCAATTTACTGGGCATCCAATTTAATTCCTAGAATGAGTGCTTTATCATGGTACGTCAATTTCTTCAGCCCCTCCTAGTCCTAATGTTTCTTTTCGCGCGTCCCCTGTTTGCGGCGGACCCATTTGAACACGGATGGCAGCTCGATCCTGCCGCGTCAGCAATCACCTTTTTGTCTGTCAAAAAAGACACGGTGGCAGAGACCAGCCAGTTTGCCGCCATCAGCGGACAAATCACCCAGAGCGGCGTCGCACAGCTTGTTGTGGCTCTGGACTCTGTTGACACCAAAATTGACCTGCGCAACGTGCGCATGCGCTTTTTGTTTTTTGAGACCTTCGCGCATCCAGAAGCCACCGTGACAGCCGTTATTGACCCTGTGCCGCTACAAGATCTGCCAAGCCTGCGGCGCAAGGTGATAGCCTTGCCGGTGACCCTGAACCTGCATGGCGTGGATGTTGAGCTGGCGGCCGAGGTCGCCGTGACGCTTCTCAGCAACGACCGGATCAATATTTCGACCCTCAATCCCGTCATTTTGCAGCTCAAGGATTTCAACCTGATGGAAGGGCGCGAAAAGCTGCAAGAGGCCGCAAGCGTCACCATTACCCCGCTTGGGATCGTCAATCTGAACCTCACTTTTGATCGCCGCTCCCCCGGCACACCGCAGCGCGACACCAACGCGACAACTGGCGCAAAAGCCGCGCTTGAGACCAGTGGTGATTTCAGCCGCGTGGCCTGTCTTGGGCGGTTCGACATTCTGTCCCGCAGTCGCAGTGTGACGTTTGGCGGTGGGAATGCTCGACCGGATAGGGGCTCCATCAGCTTTCTGGACAATCTGTTGGACATCATCAGCCGTTGCCCGGACATGGTAATTGAGGTCGGTGGCCACACAGATGATGTTGGCAGTGCCGCCGCCAATAGTCGGCTCAGCCAGCGTCGCGCCAACGCCGTCGTGGAATATCTTTCGGCAAAAGGTATCGATGCAAATCGCCTAAAGCCAATAGGATATGGTGAGGCCGACCCATTGGTGCCAAACACCAATGCGCAGAACCGCGCCAAGAACCGGCGCATTGACTTCAAAGTTCAAAACTGAACCGAAGGCCGCCATTAGGCGCAGCGCCGACTACATATCTTCGGACACAAAAAGAGGCTGTCCCCACGGGGACAGCCTCTTTTTGTTGTTTTATCAAGTTGGCTCTCTTTTACGGCTCCGCGCCAAAGCACCTGAGCAAGTCCTCAGTCCCTACCTTCAGTCCAGGGGATCCGTTTGTTCCAAAGCGGCAAAGAATGCGGTGATCGCCGTTTCAAGGCGGTAGCGATCAATCACCGAAAAATCCCGGTCCATCGCCAGCTCAACCCGGCCATCGCGCGCCTGACAGCGCACTGTCCCCGAGGGGACAGCACAGCGCAGGGTGGTTTTGGCAACACCAGCCTTTGCCTGGCTTTCGCTCACCGCGCCTGACGAAGCTCCTGCACCGGTTGTGCCTGAAAGAAACCCGCGCAGGATTGCCAACTCTCCCTCAGCCGTTTGCGCCGCGTCCTGTTGCAGGGCCTGCACAAGAGCCGCAGCCAGGCTGTCATCTTCTGCCAGTTTCTTTTTCAGATCGAGACCAAGCGCACGCGGAATGGCTTCGGCAAAGCGCAACTCGCCTCCAATTATTTCCAGCAGTTCAGCAAAATGGCGAATGTAGCTGCGCTTTTGCCGACCCGCTGAGGCATAGAGATGGCCCACGGCCTCCTCCACCAGATCACACCCGGTTTCGGGATCTTGCGCGTAAGACAGGGCGAGTTGCGCCATTTCGGCAAAGGAGATGTCGCGCCGCACCAGGTTTTCGTCCACCATCCGGCGGTACAGCCCCTGCAGGGTTTCGCCCCTGGCAATCAGGCCGGCGGGAATACTGGCAAAATCGCTCTCGCCAGTCTCTTCATACAGGGCGCGGTAAGCTGACAGCCGCCGAAAGCCCTGAACCAATTGATAGGCCCCATCGGCTGCCTCTTCGACCCGGATCGGGTTTGACAGGCCAATACTGCGGATCGAAGATTTCAACTCTTCCAGTTCAGGGTCACGTGTGATTGCCCGGTCGCGCACCAGCTTACTGGTCGAGATCTGATCCAGCGGGATCCGGTCAACCACCAGTCCCAGTTTTTTGAGCCGGACAAATTCATGCGCCAGCCGGTCGTTCTCAGCCCGGATGTTTTGCTCTGCCGCTGCACGCGCTTTGAGCGCCTCGGCGTTCTCCGAAATCGCCGTCGCCATCGGGCCGCGCCGGGCCTCTGCGACACTTGCCACCTCAGGCTTGCTGGCCTCAGCCCTGGTGGCGCCAGTTTTGGTGGCATCCGGGGCAGGGGCGGCAGGTTGCGATGGGGCAGGGGAGGCAGGTGGATCCGCTGGGAAGTTGATGTCAAAGACGCGTCGCTTGCTCATGGTCTATCCTCCATCTGGTCCCAGGCCTCAACTGCGTAGCCTTTGAACTCCTCATAGGCCTGATCAAATGAGGCTCTGGCCCGTCGCCAAGTCTCGCGGGTCATATCGCGATAATCAATCTCATAGATCGAGCTGAGAAAGCGTCCCGATTGCTCAACCGCGCGTGTCATCTCGATCGGGTGATCCGCCATGCGTCCCTCAAAGACCTTCATGAAAGCATCCCGCATCGCGCGGTGCAGATCGTTACCGCTTTCATACCGGGTGAGCAAAAACCGCACGTCTAAAAACGCCTTGGGCAGGGTGAATGTCCCCGCGGGGACAACGCCATTAAAGGCGGACAAATCTTCCAGCGCTTCAGAAAGCTGACCAATAAAGGAGGTGGTGGAGTCGTATTCCCAGTAGCCGGGCCCGGAGGGGATATAGAGCATGTCGGCCGCAAAGACCGCATTCATCGACTGATAGCCAATGGCCGGCGGGCAGTCAAAAATGATCAGGTCATAGTCGTCCGATGAGACCTGGTCGAGGTAGCGCGACACGGCCGCAAAGAAGGACCACTCGGGATTGAGGTGGCGATACTGGGCGCTGGCGAATTCCACAAAGGCGGCGTTGGCACAGCTTGGCACCAGGTCAATCGTCGGCCAGCTTGTGGGCTTGATAAAATCATTGATGCGCAGGTCCTGCAGCCCCATGCCGGTAATCGCGTCAGGCAGATGGCGTTCGGGCAGCGCGGCGCCCGACTCGGCGCCGCGCGCCGAGGCATTCATCCGCTCGGTCTCGCGCACAAGGTCCCGCGCCATGATGCCCCAGACGGTATAGTCTTCGGTGATGTCGCTTAACCCCATGGAATGTGAGAGCGTGGCCTGCGGGTCAAAATCCACACAAAGCACCCGGTAGCCATCAAGAGCCGCCGCATGGGCAAAATGCAGCGCAACGGTCGACTTGCCCGCGCCACCCTTGAAATTGGAGATCGCCACCCGCAGAGCCCGCTTGCCCTCGGGGCGGGGCGGCATCAGGGTTTTGCGATTGATTTTGATACGCCGCCGCAGCTCGTTGATCTCTTCCAGAGAATACCAGCGCTGACGACCGTCTTCTTCGACCAGCCCCTGAGGCAGCGACGGGTCCGCCGCGAGGCGTCCGCGCAGAGTGGATTGGTTGACCTTAAAGATCAGCTCAGCAACTTCCCAGCTGGAGAACCGGCGCAGGGTCTTCTCCATCTCAGGAGAAAAGGTCTGCTGTCGAATCCAGCTCTGCATCTTCAGGGATTGGGCCTGCAGTTTCGCCAGGTCTTCGTGGGTGAACATGACTGCTCCTTGCTCTCTTGTGTCTCATTTATGCGGCTCGTCCTTTTTGGCAGGACGCTAATTAGCCTGTAGTATTCATTTACGCCGCATTTGCCAAAAACGCAAAACCTATTATTCTATTGAAGAGCGTCCTGTCCCCGCGGGGACACAGTCTTTAGAACGCACTGAAAACAGCGGCTTGGCGGTGCCTCAGCGATTCGGCCCGGGGCTGTGATTCGGGCCGGCCGCTGCGCCCCCTCATCGTGTTGCCGCCTGTAGTGCGCAGCAGATATAGGGTGACAGCGAAAAGACTTCTCCAGGCAATAGGGGGACATTTTCGCGCAACTAGGGGACGCCTATAGATGTCCCCCTATACCATTGATACCGATTTTTCTTTTGAAAAGGGCATTGGCTCAGAAGAGAAACCCACAGGGCTCTTGACAGAATCGTGCTCTAGGACGCAAATTGTGTACATTGAGTAAATAGCGTTGGGTTCAGCCAAAAGAGATCGAACGCAATCCGGGACCAACTCGGAAATACGAGGCAGAGACCTTCAATGCTATAGGCCGGGATCAGGCATGTGACCAGCATAGGCTTGGAGAGACGGGAACACTGATGCAGGTCAAACAACCCGCCGGGCGCAATGCATCGGCATTGAAATACGATATCCTCACAGCCCTTGGGGCGCATGCGCTGTCGCAACCAAAGGCAGCGCAAAAGCTGTGCCTGCGGATCATGACCCTGGTGACAGCCAGATATAACTGGTCGCGCAACGAGCTTGCGGTGGGGCAGCGTGAAATTGCACGGCTCTGGCATGTTGATGAGCGCACCGTTAAACGCGAAATGGCTAAACTGCGGGCCATGGGTTGGCTGGTGATCAAAAAGCAGGGCGTGCGTGGGCGTGTCAGCGAATACGGTCTCGATCTGGATCGCATGTACGAAGACACCCGCAGCAGCTGGGCGGCGGTTGGACCTGATTTTGAGCACCGCATGGCCGGCAGTGACGCCCCCCCGACAAATGTCGTGCCCCTGCGCACCGGTCAGATAGCGGCAGCCCCAGATCAAAGCGATGGCAATGAGTGGAGCCTCGTCAAGGCAGTGCTGCACCAAGAGGACCCCGCGATTTATACTGCATGGATTGCGGCCCTGACCCGGTCTGAGCGGGCAGGGGGCCGCCTTACACTGGCGGCGCCAAGCCGGTTCCATGCAAACTATGTCCTGTCCCATCTAAAGCCACGCCTGCTTGCCGCCTGCCGGGATGTAGATGAGCTGATTTCGGACATTGCTGTCATCAGCTAGACCGGGCCTTTTTTGCAAGCGCCAACTGGCTCATCTGACTGGCGTCTCAAGGCGCTGCCTAAATCCAACCTGTTCATCGCGGCCTTGCCTGTCAGATTTCCTCTTGCGGACGGGCCTCCATGTAGTAATTATGCAGTTGTATAATTACGGCGTTTCACAGAGCCTCTGCATAGGTTGAACTGGGAAAACGGGGCAAGAAAGGCGGATAGAGTATGAGAACCACTGATGTAACGGCACGTCTGGCCTCTTTTGGCGGTGCAAAATGGGATCTGCACCTCGCAGCGCGTGATCGTATCGCTGCCGGGGCTGATATCATTGAGATGACCATTGGCGAACCGGACGTGCCCGTCCCAGCCGAGCTTTTGGAGCAGGCCATCGGATCCATGCGGGCCGGGCGTACGGGGTATTCAGACGGGCGCGGCGAGAGGAACTTGCGCCGCGCGCTGGCTGAACGCTACAGCGAAACCCGTGGCCGGGATTTTGTCCCCGATAATTTCCTGTGTTTTCCAGGCACCCAGACGGCCTTGTTTGCAACCATGATGGGCGTGGCCCAGCAGGGCGACGAAGTGCTGGTTGGGGATCCGATGTATGCAACCTATGAGGGCGTTGTGGCGGCGAGCGGGGCCGCGCTTGTGCCCGTGCCGCTGCGCGCTGAAAATGGATTTCGGATGCAGGCGGAAGATGTCGCCGCGCGGATCACACCCCGGACCCGCGCTCTGCTCCTGACCAGCCCGCACAATCCAACCGGCGCCATTCTGAGCCGCGCTGATCTGCTGGCGCTTTGCGAGTTGGCCCGTATCCACGATTTCTGGATCCTCTCTGATGAGGTCTATGAGCATCTGGTTTTTGAGGGGGCCGAATTTGTCTCGCCGCTCTCTCTGCCGGGCTATGCCGAGCGGGTCATTGCGGTGTCGTCGATTTCAAAATCGCACGCGTCGCCAGGTTTTCGCAGCGGCTGGTGCGTCGGCCCAAAGGCTTTTTGCGACGCCCTGCTGCCCTATTCCGAGACCATGTTGTTTGGCAACCAACCCTTCATCGCTGATCTGACCGAACGCGCCGTGCGCGAAGGCTCTTCTGTCGCCGCCGGTATGAGTGCGCGCTTCAATCGCCGGGCCCAGCTGCTGACGGACAGGCTGCAAGCTGAAACCGCGCTGCAGGTGCATCGGCCTGAGGCGGGGATGTTTGCCATGCTCAATGTCGCGGCGACCGGGCTGACGGGCGATGCCTATGCCTGGGACCTACTGGATCATGGTGTCGCTGTTATGCCGGGCTCTGCCTTTAGTGAAAGCCTGACCTCCTGGGTGCGGGTTGCCCTGACCATTGATGACGCGGCCTTTGAGACAGCGTTGGAGCGGATCACCTCTCATGCCCGCGCAAAGGCGGAGGCGGCCGCATGAAACATGTAGCAAAGACCGTTGGAGAAGCTTTGGTTGACGGGCTGAAAGCCCGCGATGTCACCTGTGTCTTTGGCATCCCCGGCGTGCACACGGTAGAGCTCTATCGCGGGCTCGCCGGGTCTGGTCTGAGGCATGTGACGCCGCGCCACGAGCAGGGCGCCGGCTTTATGGCAGATGGCTATGCGCGGGTTTCGGGCAAGCCGGGGGTGGCCTTTGTGATCACTGGGCCGGGATTGACCAATACGCTGACGCCGATGGCACAGGCACGGGCGGATTCTGTGCCGATGCTGGTGATTTCTGGCGCCAACGACAGCGCCAGCACAGGCAAGCACCTTGGCCATCTGCACGAGCTGCCAGATCAACATGCCCTGGCAAAAACCGTGGCACTTACCTCGCAGCATGTTGCGCAGCCCAGCGACCTTGATCAGGCTCTAAACCGCGCTTTTGAGCCCTTTTCTCAGGGCAGACCGGGTCCGGCGCATATTCAGGTGCCTTTGGATGTGGCAGGCCGTGCAGCGACGGCTTTAACGCCACCAGTGGCGGCACAGGCGCAGGACATAGATGCGACACAGCTGCAGCAGGTCGTACAACGCTTGCAGGCAGCAAAGCAGCCGCTGATCCTGGTGGGGGGCGGTGCCAAGCGGGCAGGGGAGGCGCTGCGGGCGCTGGCCGAACGGCTGGATGCTCCGGTGGTGCAAACCACAAATGCCCGCGGGCTGCTGCATCAGCATCCGCTCGCTGTGCCTGCAAGCCCCAGCCTAGCCGCCGTGCGGCAGCTGATCGCGGGCGCTGATGTGATCCTTGCCTTGGGATCTGAATTTGGCCCTACGGATTATGATATGTATGCCACGGGTGAAATGCCGCAGATGCAGGAGGTGATCCGGGTTGATCTGTGCGCGCAGCAATTGGCCCGGCACGAGGCTGCACTGGCGATCAGGGCCGAGGCGGCCGCGTTTGCTGAGGCGCTGATATGCGCACTGCCCGCCGAAACTGCTGGAGTCGGGGGGGCGGCGCGCGCCGCTGAAACCCGGGATGCGGCTCAGCAAGAGCTGGGAGAGGACTACCGGGCGCAGCTTGCGATTCTTAACGCGATGCGGGACGCCGTGCCGGGGTCGTTGATGGTGGGCGATTCTACCCAGCCGATCTATGCAGGCAACCTCTACTATGATCACGACCGCCCCGGCGGCTGGTTTAATGCGGCCACGGGATATGGCGCGCTTGGCTATGCCATCCCGGCAGCAATAGGGGCTGCGATTGCTGCGCCTAGGGCGCGGGTGATTTGTATTGTCGGGGATGGGGGCGCGCAGTTTTCTTTGCCTGAGGTAATGACGGCGGTGGATGAAAATCTGCCTATTACCTTTGTGATCTGGAACAATCAGGGCTACCGCGAAATTGCCACCTCAATGGAGGCTGTTGCTGTTGCTGTGATCGGTTGTGACCCGACGCCGCCCGATTTTGCCGCCACGGCCCTGTCCTTTGGTATCCCCCATGTCGTTGTGGCAAACACAGCTGCAGCCGTGGCAACGGCGCTCAAGGCCACAGAGGGCCAGGGCCCCAGTTTTATTGAAATAACCGCGCCTGTCTTTGCGCCAGCTCAGGATTAAGCTGATGAAGAACCCAAGTTTTGAATTCTCCCGTGCCATTACCCGTCGCCCAGCCGCAAGCATCATCGCGGGGCTGCGGGCCGAAGATATAGGCAATCCCAGTTTGGAGAGCATGCTCGCGGCGCATGAAACCTATGTGGCAGCGCTGAAAAGCACTGGCGCTGAGGTGATCGAGCTGGAGCCAATGGGTGATTTTCCGGATGCGGTTTTTGTCGAAGATACCGCGCTGTGCCTGCCGCAAGGCGCGGTGTTGATGCGCCCCGGTGCGCCGTCGCGCATGGGAGAGGTGGCTGAAATGGCCCCGACACTGCGCGCCTGCTACGACGATGTGCGTGAAATCACCGCTCCGGGCCATATCGAGGGCGGCGATATTCTGGTGACGGGTCGTGAAATCCTCGTGGGGCGTTCCGCGCGCACCGATGCCGCCGGCGTTGCGCAATTGGCCGAGATCGCCGCTGACTGGGGCCACACCCTGCGCGAGGTCTTTACCCCGCCCGGTGTTTTGCACTTTAAGACCGACTGCTCCTTGATGGATGCTGAGACCATCCTGTCCACAAAACGCCTTTCGGCTTCGGGCTGCTTTGAAGGCTACCGGATTCTGGATGTGGCCGAAGGCGAAGAGGCCGCAGCGAACGCCATCAGGTTCAACAATCTGGTGCTCTGCCCTGCGGGCTTTCCCCGCACGGCCGAGATGTTGAGCAAGGCAGGCTATGACGTGGTTGAGATCGACAATGCGGACTGTGCCAAGCTTGACGGCGGCATGTCCTGCCTGTCCCTGCGCTTTTGATCATACCGCCCCAGACGGGGTGGGGCGGTATTGTGCAAAGAAGTAAGTGAGATGCGACCTGCACGGGGCTATGGCTCGTGCAGGTCGCATCTGTCTCATGCAGAGATGGCCTCTTGGGCATCGGTGTCCGGCAGCACGATGCTGCCATCCTCGGAAACGGTAATCTGCGCTCCGGTCCCGATCTGGCCAAGCCCCTCGCAGGCAACCAGCATCAGGATGTGTTTTTCGCGGGCGACAATGGCCATATGGCTGAGCCAGCCGCCAACTTCGCTCAGCACCGCGCCTGAGCGTTGCACATAGGGCAGCCAGGCCGGGTTGATCATGCTGCAGACGAGGATGTCGCCATCCTGGAAGTCGGCAAAGACCTCAGACCCCGTTGCACTCTCATTGCTGACCCAGAAGGCGCGGCCAGTGACCGTGCCACTGCCAGACACGCAGGTGCCGCCCAGGACGCCATCTTCCAGCCGGGCCTGAGCCCCAAGCGACAGCAATTCGCAATCATGCAGCGTGAGCTTTACCTGGCTTGGTGCCGAAGCTTTACGCAGATCCTCCTGCGCCTTTCTGGCGACAGCCCTGCGTTTCAGCGCCCTGGGGGCGCTCCAGTCGCTGTCCTGTATCTCCTCCATCGAGAGCTGAAAAATCAGATCCTCAAGCCCGGACAACTGGCCCAGAGCCAGCAGAGCACGGCGCAGCTCTGCCAGGACCCGCAGGGCCTCGTGCTTGGCCTGTTCCTTGAGATCCTGAAAGGTCAGGGCCAGAGAAATAGTGTCTTTCAGCTCGTGTGGCAGGTTGGCTGGAAGGGCGGTTTGTCCGCCAAATGGCTTGATTTGGTTTTCCATCAGCGGCCACAACAGGCTGGGGGCCTCGCTATAGCGTGGCGAGCTGAGCTCATAGTCGAACATGGCGCGATGCCCCATCAGCCTGATCGCCCTGTCCCGTCCTGATTTGCCGCTGCCCACGTCGTCGGTGTCTGAATTACCGGTGCAAGAGGCCAGCAGTGAAGAGGGGGCATGCGGCAGCTCAGCGTGCATGAGATGCGCGCGCAGGGAGGTATCGCCAGCAGTGGCCGCACTGGCTTCACCCATGGTGAACCCTGCAAGAATATTGATCTTTTCGGCCTCAAGATACACTTCTCGCGCAAAAAAATCATGCAGCGTCTGGATGGTCTGAACCAGTTTTTGCGGCGGTAGAGCTGCGTAGTCGACGGAGGTCCAAAGCGCGAGCCTGTCCGCGATGTCTGGCATCACCACGCCGCGGAAACGGGCGACCATAGGGCGGGCCTGACGGCGCAGCTGCTTGGCCTTGGTGGTGGTCAGTTTCAGCGTCATTCCGTCTTTCAGAGCAGCGTCTACGTAGGTCTTGCCAAAGAGGTTGACCAGATGACCGTCTCGCCCTTCTGGCAGGCCATAAGGCACCCCAAGAGCGCGGCAGGCCAGATCGACGCTGCCACCGGGGGCCCAAAGCGTGCCCATCAGGGAGAAAGACAGAGGCGTGGGGCGCGGCAGGACTTCTGACATTTCGTCCTGTTCGAGGATCACCTGATCCGGGGCGGCAGTGCCAAACCGTTGCAGCACATCGCGCCATTCCGCCAGGCGGATTTGTTCGGCCTCAGAGCCAATGGCCAAAGTGGTAATGTCGCGGCTTTGCACAATCTGGAACTGGCCGTCGGCATAGGCCCATTCCACATCCTGTGGGCAGCCAAAGGTTGCCTCGATCTCGCGACCAAGAGCCAGCAGGGGCGCCAGATCCAGGATCTTGTTCTGATCCTCGTCGGCAGGCAGGCCACTGCTGCGGCCAAAGCGCAGCGAGACAGGCGTCACCCGGCCAGAGACCAGATCCTCGCCGCAGCCACGCACCCATTCGATCATCGACATGCCGGGGGCTGTGGGATCCTGGGTAAAGAGCACGCCGGCATAGTCGGCCTGAACCATCTGCTGTACCAGGATGTTGGCAGCGGTTTCATCGTTTGCCTCCAGATCATAACTGGCAGCGCGCTCAGACGAGAAGCTGGCAATCACCCGGTCCAAAGCAGTGCGCATGGTTTTGGCGGTGACATCCAGTTCTGAGTCAAAAACACCGGCAAAGCTCTGATCGGCGCCATCTTCGTTGCTGGCACTGCTGCGCACCGCACAGGGTTTTGCACCCGCCAGTTGCCAGACCTGTGCGGCAAATTTTTCCTTTTGAGCCAGGCTCATCTGCCTGTAGCTGGCGATGGCCTCATTGCGCAGAACCACGCCACCGGGTACCGGCAGGCCAGCATTTTTCAGCACCGACAGGCGCAGGGCCTTGTTGCCCGCGCTGGCCAGCTCTTCGGTATAGCCCATGGGAATGACCCCGGCAGGCAGTTTGGCGAGGTTCCGTTTATGACGCCGCAAAGCGATCTTTTGCATCCCGGCGCGGTGCATCCCTGTCACATAGGCCCGCTGTAGCAACAGCAGGCTGAGGCTGAAGCAGAGATAGGCATTTGCGGCGGCACTGAGGCCAAAAACCATAGCAAACAGCACAGGCACGCCGATCAGCAGCCAGAGTTTGGTCTGGCGCGGTGTCTTGGCAACGGCCCAGACCAGATAGATCGCGGCCAGTCCACAAAACAGCAGCGGCAGCACAAAAAGCGGATCGGGCAGGCCAAGGTCTGCGATCCAGAGAAACGGGATGGAGAGCGTGCTGCTGGCCTCACCGGCGGCAGAAACGCCGATCATCATGACGGGCAAAAACAACAGCGCGCTGAGATTGCGCACTGGCGTCAAGCCTTTGTCAGCGTAGAAGGCCTGGATCGCCCGCGCTTTGCGCACCGGATCATCTGCGAGCTTTGCCTTGAGGGCTGCGAGTTCGTCGGCGCTGTCATTGCTGATGATCTGGTCGCGCTCTGACTTTAGCGCAACCGGCAGAACCAGAATGCGGGTCAGCAGGGAGAGGACAAACAGCCCAAGCAGCAGATGGCTGCGCTCATGCATCCAGACCAAAGCTGAGGCCGCGAGGGAAATCGTTTTTTGCCAGTAGGTTGACTGTTGATCCGCCAGCCAGACCTGCACATGGGGTTTGGGGGCCGGTGCAATGAAATACTCCCACGGCAGCGTATAGCGGCCCTGATAGTCGATCCCCTGCTGGCTAAGCTCGAGCCCCAGAACCTGCCCCATAAAACAGCTGCGCCGGTCATAACAGGCCGCGACCGTTGGTCTGTCGTCCAGGGCTGAGATGCGGCGCATCAATTCATCCGTTGGCAGCGCCCGGATGGGAATATTGATGGCGCCGGGCAAATGACCTGCAGCAAAGTCGCCGGGATAGCGGGTGTCAACGATCTGCAGATCCTCGGTTTCCATCAGGGCAGTAAAGTCTTTGGTGCTGAGGAGTGTGTTCTTGTTGGCATAGTCCGGAATCGCCCGGAGGTCAGTGAGCGACTGAACCTCAGCGTCGCTAAAGGGGCGGCCCTCTACGATCCATTTTTCAATGCCCCCGGCAATAAAGCTGCAGTCGATACCCAGTTTGGCAAGCTCGGCACAGGTTTCAGAACTGCGGTTGCCATTGTGGCAAAAGACCACGGCGCGCTGTCCGGGCTTAAGCGGGCGAGACTGCAGAAAGTCGGGGAAACGGATATGCGAGGCTCCGGGGAGGCTCCCCATAGCGTTTTCACCAGTTTCACGAATGTCAAAGAAGACAGCCTCACCGGCCTTGAGCAGGGCTGCGGCCTGGTTGGTGGAAATGGCCAGCGGGTTATCTTCTTGCTTGGAAAAACTGGTCTCTTTGAGGGTGGCATCCTTGATTTCGGTGCCTGCAAACTGTGCAGGACGGACCAAAGTCGCCTGCAGACGGGCAAGCTCTGTTTGCTTGTTAGAGTTGAATTGCCAGTAGTTGCCAGCCGCAAGCAAGGCCACAAAAACAACCAATGCCGATATCAGTTTGACTGGAAAGCGCGTTGTGGCAGCGCCGGTTTTTGGTTTGAAACCCAATTTGGCGGCCACAACGGCCCCCATTCCGGACATCATTGCCAGCCCAACGGCAAAAACCTGCGACAGAGAAGACACTGATCCAATGACCAACTCAGGCGAAGGGATTGCCTTTGCCTCAAGAGGTACAACTACTAGGAGGGCAGTGCTGAACAGAGCCGCGAGAAGCGAGCGGGTGCGAAGAGGTGAAGCAGGTGTTGGGCAGAGTATTTTCACGAAGGTTCCTGTTGCCGAGGATGGCTTTCTTTAGGGTTGTGACGATTTTATGAAAAGACGCGTAAAGTGTTACGGAACAGTTAATTGCACAATGAGGTCAATAAGTTCATTTAAATTTTATGAAATGGGTGCAAGTATGTTAACTTCGCTGTTTCATGGAACGAGTGATACTTGACATAGGCCGCAGGGCCGCAACACATTGTATCAGCCAGGAGGCTCGTCCATGCTGCAGGCAGACAGAAACACTATTTCCTTCTTGTTGGGACAGATTGCGAACTCCGTAAGATCTGCGCGCCTGTTGCCTGTTCTGGTTGTGGGCCTCATGACTCTTGCTCCTCTGAGCGTAAGGGCCGATATTTCGCTCACGTTTGGAACCTACGCTGCTGACAAGCCCACGGTGACGGTCCGAAAATACCGTCCCTTTCTGTCCTTTCTCGCTGACCGGATGTCCGAACGACTGGGCGAAAAAGTCATCATCAAGATGCAGATTGCCAAGGAATACGAAGAAGGGATCCGTCAGCTGGCCGAAGGAGAAGTGGATTTTGCACGCTTTGGCCCGGCCTCATATGTTATGGTGAAGCGCGCGAACCCGTCGGTCAGCATTGTAGCGATGGAGTCAAAGAAGGGTGAAAAGCGCTTTAAGGGCGTCATCGTTGTGCATCGCGACAGCCCCCTTCAGTCTCTGGAAGAGCTCAAGGGAATGACGTTTGCCTTTGGCGATGAATTGTCTACCGTCGGGCGATACTTGTCCCAGGCAGAGTTGCTGAATGCAGGAATTTCGGGAGCCGATTTGCATAGTTTCGCCTACCTTGGACGTCATGACCTGGTCGGTGAAGCGGTCGGCGCAAGTAAATATTCAGCGGGCGCATTGAAAGAGAGCACCTATAAGAAACTTGTTGCTAAGGGGGTTCCGATCCGGGTGCTGATGTCTTTTGATAATGTGACCAAACCCTGGCTTGCCTCGGCCGGTTTGGATGCAAGGATTTTGCAGGCCATGCGAGATGTCATGCTGGCGTCACAAAACGAAGAGATTGTGCAGCGCGTCTCTAAGAATGGTTTTTTGGCGGGCGAGGATACAGACTATGATTTGATCCGCGATGCCATTGAGCAAAGCCGCAGCTTCTAGTTTTTGAAGAGCAGAGAAATGAAACGTACCGGTATTCTGTTTCAGATTGTTCTGTCCCTGTCCCTGGCAGCCCTTCTGGTCGCCTTTGTTGTTGGCGCTGTTGCCAACCGGTACGAGGGCAACCGGTTGCGGGAGCAGTTGAGCGAACAGGCTGGGCTGACGATTTCTCTGCTCAGCGGCCTCATGCTCGAGTCGATCATTGTCGAAGACGTTCCGGTGCTGGAAACCGGGTTGCACGAAACGCTGTCGCGTAACCCCAAAATTTTGTCGATCCAAATCCTGAACGGGGAAGGTGTTTTGATTGCCTCCTCCAGGCGCGGCCCGGCCGGGACATTGGGGGACTATGTCACCTACGAGCAACCGGTGGAGATGGAGGGCTTCAAGTTCGGCACCATGGTTGTTGAGTGGTCGATGCTTGATGGCCAGGCGCTGGTGCGCGAAAAGGTCCGCTATACGATCATGTGGACCGTCCTTGCCATCGCAGTCCTGTCGACGCTGGTCTTGTTTCTGGTCAACATGTTGGCCCTTCGGCCGTTGCAAACGATCCACCTTAGGATGTCTGACGCAATTTCTGGCGCGCGCCGTGATACGGGCCAGTTGCCCTGGTACGCCTCGCGGGAATTCTGGGCGCTCAATTTTTCG
The DNA here is from genome assembly GCA_965641885.1 of Phaeobacter sp. SH40. Classification (GTDB taxonomy): domain Bacteria; phylum Pseudomonadota; class Alphaproteobacteria; order Rhodobacterales; family Rhodobacteraceae; genus Pseudophaeobacter. Next base: position 144,928 of record CBFFKJ010000002.1, read on the forward strand.
GTTGGGGTGCTGGAAGATACATTCTCCGAGCGAGATGAGCGCGAGACCGCCCTGGAACAAGCCTGTGAAGCTGCTGATATCGCCAATCAGGCAAAGTCGGAATTTCTGGCCAATATGAGCCACGAAATCCGCACACCTATGAACGGTGTGATTGGGATGACCGAATTGATTTTGGAGACGGAGCTGAATGAAGATCAGCAGATGTATGCTGAAACTATTTCCAAATCCGGATCAGCCCTGTTGACCATCATCAATGATATTCTCAATTTCTCCAAGATCGAAGCGGGTAAGATCGAAATTGATGTAGCACCCTTCAATCTGCAGACCGCGATCGAGGATGTCGTGACCTTGCTGTCGTCTAAAGCCACAGTGAAGGGCGTCGAGATCATTCTGCGCTACGACCCCGGCCTGCCAGAGTTTTTTGAAGGCGATATTGGAAGAATTCGCCAGGTGGTGACAAACATCATTGGCAATGCAGTCAAATTTACCAAAGTTGGCCATATTTTTGTCGATGTCACCGGCGAGGTCGGGCCACGTGGATATCAGCTCTCGATAGGGGTGACAGACACCGGCATAGGCATTCCCGAAGACCGGATTGATGCGGTTTTCAACGCCTTTGAACAGGTTGATGGCGCTGCAACCCGCAGCTTTGAGGGGACAGGGCTGGGCCTGGCTATTTCCTCGCGCCTGCTGTCACTGATGGGCGGGCGTGTGACGGTACAATCCGAGGCTGGCAAGGGCTCGACCTTTACCATTCGTTTGTCGCTGCCTGCCAGCGCCCCGGTAGAGAAACTGGTTCTGAAAGAGCCGGAACTAAAAGGGCTGACGGCCCTGATCGTGGATGATCTGGAGCTGAACCGGCTGATCCTGACGGAGCGGCTGTCCTCCTGGGGGGTCACCTGTCTGGAGGCTGGCAACGCCTCTGAGGCTCTGGAGATACTCTCCGGCCTGGAGGGGGGGCGTGGTCGCCTCGACTTTGTGATTCTGGACTATCAGATGCCACTGATGGATGGCCGTGAGCTTGCCCAGCGTATTCGCGCGATTGCCGATTTTAAGGCGATGCCGATTGTGATGCTGTCTTCGGTGGAACATGCGATGACACGGACCGCGCGCGAGGGCCTGGAAGGCTGTGAAACCGTGCTCAAACCGCTGCGGTCGGCACATTTGAAACAGGTGCTGGGGCGGGTATTGAATGGGGCACAAGAGCCATCTGTTGTCGCCGCGCCTGTCGCCATTCCACAACCCGCAACAGATCGCATCAAATTGCTGATGGCTGAGGACAACCGGACCAATCAACTGGTGGTGACCCGGATGCTAAAGGATGCAGGGTTTGACATCACCATTGCTGCCAATGGCGCTGAGGCGGTTGAGTGTTATCGTAACACCCTGCCTGACATCGTCCTGATGGACATGATGATGCCTGTTATGGACGGTGTCGAGGCGACGCTAAAAATCCGGGAAATCGAGTTCAAATTGCAGCAGCGCAATTGTCCGATCATTGCTTTGACGGCCAACGCGCTTGAGTCACACCGTGAAAAGTGCCTGGCCGCTGGCATGGATGATTTTATCAGCAAGCCAATCAAAAAGAAGGCCCTGATCCGCGCGATCAACAAATGGGTCAACACTCCTGAGGAGCGCAAGACCGGCACCTTGGCGCACCGGAGCTGACCACAGGTTAGTGCGAGGCAGAGACCCGCTGTTGCCGGACCAGATCAACGAGGCTTGCCAAAGCAAAGACCACGGCGGCGAAACAGACGATTGTTGGCCCTGTTGGTGTGTCAAAGACAAAAGACAGCTGCAGCCCTGCCAGCGCCGACAGCATGCCGATGCCAGCGGCTATAAATGCCATGCGCTCTGGTGTTGAGGCAAAGGGTCGGGCCGCCGCCGCTGGGATCAGGAGCAGGGCGGATATCAACAATACGCCAACCACTTTGATGGCAACGGCAACCACCAGAGCAAGGGCGATGGTCAGGATCAGCTGCTCACGTTTGGGGTTGAGCCCCGCAGCATAGGCCAGATCCGGGCTGAGCGTTGCGGTCAAAAGCGCCGACCATCTGGCCCAGAGCATCACCAGCACCAGCGCAGCACCACCCCAGATCACCGCAAGATCCAGTCTGCTCACGGCCAGGATGTCACCAAAGAGATAGGCCATCAGATCAATGCGCACACCCTGCAGAAACGAGACCGCAATCAGACCAAAGGCCAGCGAAGAATGTGCCAGCACTCCAAGCAGGGTATCCATGGCAAAGCCGCGCCCGCTGAGGCTGGAGACTGCGGTTGCCATCAGCAGGGAAACAATCAGCACGCCAGCAAAGATCGGCACCTGAAAGCCCAGTGCCAAAGCGACGCCCAGGATCGAGGCATGCGCCGTGGCATCGCCAAAATAGGCCATCCGGCGCCAGACCACAAAGCATCCCAAAGGGGCAGCAGCAAGGGCAACGCCCGTGCCGGCAAAGGCGGCGCGGAACAAAAAACTGTCAAACAAGCTCATCATCTTTGCTGCTCTTTCCTGTCTGAACCCGCGGCATCTGATTGTGGTGCGCTGGGGGCGTCTTTGCCGTGATCGTGGCCGCAACTGTGGTCGTGACTGTGATTATGTTCATGCCGGTACAGGGCCAGTGCCCCCTGGGTACCGCTGCCAAAGAGGGCGCGATACTCTGGCGCTGATGCGACGTGTTCGGGCTCTCCCTCACAGCATATATGACCATTGAGGCAAACCACCCGGTCAGAGGCAGCCATCACCACATGCAGCTCGTGGCTCACCATCAAAATGGCGCAGCCAAGCGAGCGACGCACCGCTTCGATCTGTTGGTAAAAGGCGGCAGATCCGGGTTGGTCCAGACCCTGCGTCGCCTCGTCCAGAATCAACAGGTTTGGCGCGCAGAGCAGGGCGCGGGCCAGCAGCACCCGCTGAAATTGACCACCAGAAAGCCCGGCCATCTGGCGGCTGGCCAACTGACCTGCCCCGGCTTGTTCCAGAGCATCTGCGGCCTGCTGGTCAGAGACCTTGTCGGGCAGGCTCAGAAACCGGCGGACTGTTATGGGCAGCGTCGGATCAATATGCAGTTTTTGCGGCACATAGCCAATGCGCAGATCGGGGCTGCGGCTGACGCTTCCCTTGCTTGGCTTCTGAGCGCCAATGACACTGCGCAGCAGGGTGGATTTTCCCGAACCATTTGGCCCCACGATGGTGACGATCTCGCCCGGATTGATCGCGAGGGTCACATTAGACAGCACCGTATTGCCGCCATAGCGGACCGAGAGGTTTTTGAGCGCAATCAAGCTCATGCAGCATTTGCTTTTTGGCAATTGGGGCAAAGACCCTCGGCCTCGACCACTGTGCGTTCAATCTGGAAACCGGCCTCGCGCGCGGCCTCACCCAATTGTCCCTTTGTTGGATTGGTATGGGCCTCGGCGACCGCATTACACAGACGGCATATCATAAAGATCGGAGCATGGTCTTCGCCGGGGTGGGTGCAGGCTATAAAGGCGTTCAGGCGCTCGATTTTGTGGGCGAATTTGTTCTTCACCAGAAAATCAAGGGCGCGGTAGGCGACGGGGGGCTGCGAGCCCAGTCCTTCTTCGCGCAGCCGGTCGAGAATCTCATAGGCTCCCAGCGCACGGTGTTCTTGCAGCAGGATCTCCAACACCCGCTTGCGCACCGGCGTGAACTGTAGCCCCTGCGCCTTACAATTGGCGTCAACCGTGGCGATGCAGTCGACAATACAGCTGGCATGATCATGGGTTTCGAACCCTATGGTATCCATGGTCGCGAATCTCCGCTGAAAAAGTGCAAAGGCCAATGAGGCGAACTTGGCTCTTGATATGTTATGATATGACGTTTAACAAGCCGCGATATGTTATACAATTACATGAGGTACACCATGTTCAAAATCCCCCTGACAACAGCTGTTGCCGTGCTGGGTTTTTCCACAGCGTCCTGGGCAGAGGTGCCGCGCGTCACGACGGATATCGCGCCCATACATGGGCTGGTGTCTCGCGTGATGCAGGGGCTGGGCGAGCCCAGCCTTGTGGTGCCTGCGGGCGCCTCTCCTCATGATCACGCCATGCGCCCCTCCGAGGCCATGGCACTGTCGCGGGCTGATGCTGTATTTTGGCTGGGCGAGGCGCTGACGCCCTGGCTGGACCGGGCAATGGATGAGCTGGCAGGCCAGGCC
>CBFFKJ010000003.1:0-74507 GCA_965641885.1 Phaeobacter sp. SH40
GTCTGCGCCGGATAAAAAACTGTCGCCCCCGGCACCTCATAGGCTTTGGTCACCAGCGCCTTTTGAATAGAGGTGGACCCCGTTTTGGTATCTCCCAAATGTACAATCAGCTCTTTAATCATAAAACGTCCCGTCCCAATTTCATGCGGCCAAATTCATTCAGCCTGCAGCCGCGCCACGAATTTCGCCACTTTGTCATCTTCAAACGCAGGCAGGGTCTTCAGCTTTGACAACAGCTGTGCGTAGACCTCCATTTCGTCCCACTCCAGCGGCTCCAGGGCGGTATCAAGATCCTGAAAGAACCCAGCGCGCCCCATGACCTCTCCCAGGTATTGGTCAACCGGCCGGAAACGCTCAACCAGCTCTGCACGCACGTCGGCACCAAACAGCTCGATATCATGGCTTGGTGGCAGCTCCAGTTGTGGCGTCAGCTTGCGCAACTGCTGGCGCAGCAGCCCCGCCTTGCGGTCAACCATGGCCCCGTTGCCCCGGCGGGCCAGCTCATAGACACCACGATGGAACGAGTCATTCTCGCGCCGCTCAGGCGCCAGACCGGCAGGCAGTTGCAGCCCGGTCTGGCTGATGAAATCAACCACAGAGCCCCCCGCAGCCCGCACCTCGGCATAGTCGCGCAGAATGATCCGCGCCTCGGGCATCGCCTTGAGCCAACCTTCGATCATCAGCCGGTAATCAAAATGGATGCCATCGGTATAAAGGGCGACGCCCTTGCCGCGCAGGGGGGCCACCTTGTGGCCGAACTTCAGCCGCTGGCCGTGCCAGGACGCGAGATATTCATCGATCCGGCGCAGGGTTGCCACCACGGTGAACTCGGCCCCCTCAAACTGATCCCGCAACTCCGCTATCAATTGCGGCGCTTTTGCGTTGAAATTGGCAAAGACCTCGGCCGCAAGGATCACCGTATGCGGATCAGAATACAGCACCTGCTGCTTTATGGCATGCAGCATCTGCGACAGGGCCGGCAGGCGTTTGTGATAGCCGGGCACCGAGCCGTTCTTGTGCTCCGCCAGCATCCGGAAGGCCAGCGCGTTATGCGGCTCACGGATATTGATCGGCAAAGACCCCTCGGGCAGCGGGTGGCCCGCCGCCGCCGCCGCCATGCAGGCCGCGCCCTCAAAGTCCACAAAAGGATAGAGAATACCGGCCCGGGACAAAGCTGCTGCATTGCGGGCCAGATAGTCCTGCAGCGAGGTTGATCCTACCTTGTGATGCCCAATAAAAAGGATCACCTTCAGGGGATCCCCTGAGGCACGCCGCCGTGAAACAGATGTATTTGAGCGCGCACTGCCTGTTAATACGCGCGCCCCCTCCGATCCGCCGGCTTGGCGGATCAAACGCTTTATGGCTTTCACTCAGCAGCTTCCTTCTGGCTTTTGGCTGGGCCCGACAGACCCAGTTTGGCCTGCCAATATGTTTCGCTGGTGTAGTGAGGATACTCGTTCCGATAGGCCTGAACCAGACCGTCATAGGCCTTTAGGAACTGACGCGCATTGCGCAGCAGCCGGCGGGTCTGCTGCCAGGCCGCCCGTTTGGAGTGGCGCACAGTATAGTATTTGTCCTGCGCTGCGTTCAGTATCGTGATCTCGCTGGCGCCCCAGACCATACCGATCTTGCCCCGGTTTTTGGCCTCAACAGTAATCCGGCTGCCCAGGCGCGAAAACCAGGGGATAAGCAGCCCGTTCAGGCTCAGCTTCATCAAAAACCGATAGGCGGCATTGGGCGGCTTGCGGCGGGTCGCAGGCAGTGCCACCTGTGGTGTCAGCGGCTGCCAGGCCTCTTGCTGGGTCAGCGCCTTCAGATCACCGCGACGACTGGCCATATCCGCGTTTTCGTCAAAAAACGCCGGCCCCTTCATCACGTCTTCCATTGCCAGATTGATGCCCGCCAATGTGTCGTAATGCATCCGGGGCAGGTTGCGCAGAAAGAACCACAGCGCAATTTTCAGCACGCCACGCGCCCCCACGTCCAGCTGCGGCAGGCTGAGGTGATGCGCCATATGGCTGCGCAGATCCAGATACCAGGTCTGCGGGCTTTCCTTCTCGGTAAAGCTTTCCTGAAAGGAGACCACACCATTGAGCGTCAGGATGTTGAAATCATTGGCCAGCGAAAAGGAGACATCATCGCCGCGCACAAAGAAGGGAAAGGCCAGATGTTCCACCTGTGCCAGCGGAAAGGCAAAATACCACCAGCCGCCATAAAAGGTGTCAGGAACCGGCCGCGTCGCCTGGTTTTCCATATCGATCATCTCAAAGATATCGCGCAGGTCGGTGCCCATATGCAGCGGCTGGCAACGGCTGTGGAACAGGGCGCCATTTTCCCAGATCGCCCAGCGATGCTGCTCGCTGATCATCGCCCCGGCAATGGCGGTCTTGGGGTCTGTGGCATAGGCCAGCAGCATCCAGGTCCGCTCCAGGCTTTCCATGTGAATAGAGGCGTCATCATCCATGAACAGGCAATGGCTGGCACCGCGCTCCCGGGCCTCCAACAGGCCGCGGGTAAAGCCACCTGCCCCGCCCAGGTTCTCATTGGGCACCAGGCTGACACCCTCTTGGGGCGCAAGCTCTACGGACTGACCATTGTCGGTGATGATCATCTGCACATGATCTTTCATCCAGGAGCTGGCGCGAAACTTTGCAAACCGCTCCACCGTGCGCGCAACCTCGGCCTCGCGTTTGAATGTGGTGACCGCCAGCGCCAGGTCAGGCGTCCGCTTGGGCAGATCCCGGGTCTGCCACAGCGCATCCGTCAGATGGCCGGCCTCCATGGCCCGCAGTTTGAAATACAGCAATCCTTCGCCAAAGGGCGCCTGCAGCAGATGGGACAGATCAATCTGCAGCGCGCCTTCTGTCGGCAGGGTGACAAAATCACAGACCACCTGATCCCAGGACTGGCTGCGTGAGGCCAAAAAGACCGACAGCTCAAAGGCGCCTGTGCCCTCAAGGCTCAGCTGCAAAGAGCTCAGATCACATTCGCGGCGCCACTTTTCCAGATTGAACAGATTGAACCAGGTCGAGAAGTCGGCCTCCCCGCCGGTCATCAGGCGCAGATCCCGCGCACTGACAGAAACCGCGACCGGGCCGTCGGTCTTCAGATACAGATCATGTTCAGTACAGATGCCAAGCTCAGGCCAAATCAGCGATTGCAACGTCGTGAAGTCGCCGTCCTGCCCATCACCTGCCATGCCCAAACTCCCCTGTAGAAACCAATTGTCCTAAGTCTAGGCTGCATACTGGAGGCTCTGAAAAAGTACAATTCAACTTTCCCAAATCGGCAAAAACCAAAGGTTTTCAGGCCAAATTACAGGCCAAGTGCGGCAGAAAACCACCTCTTTCAGATCAGCATCGCCTCATGAACCGCAATTGCTTCTTCGAGATCCTCAAAATATTGCAGCTTGCCGTTTTCCAGCACAACCCCTGCATCGCAGAACTTGCGCACCTGCGACATCGAGTGATTCACCATAATGGCGCTGGAATGCTGCATCCGGGCGGCAAAGATTTCCCGGCTTTTGCGCTTAAAGGATTTATCCCCCACGGCCGTAACCTCATCGACCAGATAGGTATCAAACCGGATCCCCATAGAGGCCCCGAAGGTCAGTCGTGACCGCATCCCCGAAGAATAGCTGCGCATCGGCATGTGGTAGAATTTTCCCAATTCGGAAAAGTCAGCCACAAAGGCCACCAGGTCATCGGTTTCCACCCCATAGATCCGGGCGATAAAGCGCACATTCTCGGCCCCCGTCAGATCCCGGTGGAACGAGGCCCCCAGCCCCACCGGCCAGGACATGGTGCCATCGGTCACAACCCGGCCGTGATCGGGACGCAGAGTGCCCGCGATCATCTCCAGCAAAGTGGACTTTCCCGCGCCATTGCGCCCCAACAGCGCCAGAGACCGCCCCGTCGGCAGCGTGAGGTTGAGATTGTCGATGACAATCCGGCGCTCGCCCCGCAGCCAGAAGCTTTTGGTCAAGTTTTCAAATCGGATCATTGCCCTCAGCCCTGCCTCATCCGGATCTGCCTCTCCACGGACCTCTCAACCGGCCGCTCCACCGGCCTCAGCTCCGGTCCCGGATGGAATAAAAGATCAGCGCCCCAATGGCCCAGGTCAGCAGCAGGAATATTCCAATCACCCCCGCCAGAGTATAGCGCTGCGGGTATTCTGCCTCCTCCGCCTGGGTCGGCTTGATATAGGTGGCCAGATAGCGGCTTTGCCGGGTGGCATCATCCCGGGCCACCTCCAAAGCGGTCAGCGCTGCACGGTACGTTTCCTCGGCATATTGCCGGTCCACTGTCAGCCGCTCAAATTCCGAAATCAGCGAGGGGTAGTCCTCGCCCACAGCACCTGTGTCGGTATTGTTGGAGGCAAAGGTCTGCCGCTCGCTGTCGATCCGCGTCCGGATCACCCCAATGCGCTGCATGATCTGCTTGATCCGCGGGTCTTCTGCGCCCACGCGGCTTTGCAGAAGGTCATGTTCAATAAGCGCCTCAGCCAGCTGCTGCTGCAGATTGTTCATCACCCCCATGCGACCCTGGATATCGGCCTCCGGGTCGACGATCCGGGTGCGGGTGCGAAACTGCGTCAGCGCCTCCCGCGCCGCCTTGAGCTGTTCGACGGATTCATCCAGGTCAATGCGGGCATAGCGCATGGCATCTTCGCGCGCCTGCTCATTGAGCGCATTGATCCGCGTCTGGCTGGTATCGACGATAGCCTGGGTAATGGCCTGGGCGGTCTCGGCATCAAAGCCCACCGCCTGCACCTGGATCAGCCCCGAGCCGCTGTCAAAGGCGATGCCAACAATACGATGCCAGTACCAGATCAGCTCTTCCAGCGAGGCGTCCGGCCAGATGGAAAAGGCCCAGTCATCGGGCCAGTGGCGGCTGTAGTGCGCCCGCAAATCGATTGCGGCATCCACCGCCTCAACCATCTCCTGGCTCTGAATGAATTCATACAGGATATCGCTGTCCGAGGCGGTGGTATTGCCGGCAAAGGTGGCCAGCCCGCCCAGCAGATCATTGGCGCCGCTGTTTTCCTGACTGCGCACCGTGAAGCCGGTGGTCGAAATATACTGATCCTCAGCCACCGCCCAGAGATAAAAAACCGACAGCGCCAAAGGCGCCAGAACCAGCAGCACAAAACTGCTCAGAAGCCCCCAGTGGCGCCGCCGCATCTGCGCCGGTCGGGCCATTGGCTGATTGCTTGCCGCATGTTGCCGCGCCACCTCAAGAGCCGCCTCGGCCGCCTTGGCCTTCTGGCGCAGTTTCTTGAGCTTGCCCTGCTTACCACCGCCGCCGCCCTGACCACCGCCCTGACCACCGCCTTTACCGCCACCCGGGCCGCCTTTGCCACCACCCGGGCCACCGGCTCCCTGCCGCTGCAAGCGCTTTACGTTCCCGCTTTCCTCAACCTCCGTCTGCCCCCCCGAAGAAGGCTGAAGGCCCGCGACCGTCTGATCCTGTTTCATATGTGCCTGTCTCTGGTCTGGACAACACGCCAGAGCCATTTGTAATTGCCGCCTCTATGTCTCATAGTATCACCTGCAAACCGCCTCTTCACAACCATACTTTCCCCAATCTGCGCAGCACGCCCTCATGACCAGCCCCACGCCTCCCGCCTTTCCGCCTGCGCTGCCGCCTGCCCCGCGCGCCCCGCAGGGCAACACGCGCCGCTTTGCCACGCAGCGCACCGTGATGGCCCTGGTTTTGCGCGAGATGTCGACACAATACGGGCGCACCCCAGGCGGCTATCTCTGGGCGGTTCTGGAACCTCTGGCCGCAATCCTGTTTTTGAGCATCGGCTTTTCCCTGGTGATGCGCACCCCGGCCCTGGGCACCAGTTTTCTCTTATTCTATGCCACCGGCTTTCTGCCCTTTGATCTTTACAACCGGATTGCCAATACCACGGGGCGGGCTTTGAACTTTTCCAAACCCCTGCTGAAATACCCCGCTGTGACCTGGCTGGATGCCATAATGGCGCGGTTTTTTCTCAACAGCCTGACCGGCACTATCGTAGCAGTCTTGCTGCTTGGCGGTATTCTGACCGTCATCGACAGCCGGGCCGTGCTGGATCCTGCGCGCATTCTGGGCGCCATGGGGCTGACCATGCTGCTGGGACTGGGGGTCGGAACTCTGAACTGTGTGCTGCTGGGACTGTTTCCGCTGTGGGAGGTCACCTGGTCAATCCTGAACCGGCCGCTGTTTTTGGCCTCAGGCGTGTTCTTTCTCTATGATGACCTGCCCCCTATGGCGCAGAATGTCCTGTGGTATAATCCGCTGATGCATGTCACCGGCCTGATGCGCACAGGGTTCTATCCAACCTATAGCGGCGCCTATATCAGCCTGCCTTATGTCATCCTGCTCAGCATGGCCCTGCTGGTGATGGGCCTCATTCTGATGGGCCGCTATCATCAGGACATCCTGAACCGGTAAATGCAGCTGTCAGCTCTGCGGTTTTTCACCCCTGGCCAGGGCCAGCACCTCGGCATGGGAAATCACCCGGCGGCGCAGCAATCCATCCCAGATCGCCCGGCGCATCAGGGACAAAAACGCCCGCCGCTCGCCAAAATGGAGCCGCGCCTTTGAGATCCATTTTGGCAAGATCACCAAAAGCACCGGCCAAAACATCCAGCCCGCAGCCAGGCGATACAGCAGCAACAGATTGCGGTGGTAATAATAGACCTTCCACAGCGGGATAAACCGCCCGCGCTGCGCGCCCTCGCCACCATCCTTGCCCTGAAACGTCGACAGGTCATGTTCAAAGCGCACCGAGGGCTCAAACCCAATGCGGCCGCCGACCTTGGTCAGACCTAGCGTGTAGATGCCGTCATCGCCGTAGATAAAGAGATCCGGGTCCGGATAGCCAATGCGCCGCACCGCCTGTGCCGAGATGAAGAAGCCGACAAAAGAGGTCACATCGATCTGCATGCCGGGGCCGTCATAATCCGAGGGCTGCACATGGAAGCCCGAACGCCCGCCGCCAAACAGCGTGCGCAGGAATTCACGGCCATGCCAGAACGGATTGCGCGAGGGGCGGTTCATCTCGCAGATGCCGCCCTGCGGAAAATAGACAGCCGCCGCCACCGCGTCCCAGGCAGCACCGCCCTCCAGGCCGCTTTGCCGACCGCTATCGTGGCCGCTTTGCAGGTCACTTTGCGGGCCATCCGCCTGAACACAGGGCAAGGCATGAAAGGCCGCAAGACCGCCAGTGGCTGGCCGACCATCGTCATCCATCACCACCAGCCAGTCCGGCTGATGCGCCTCCATGGCCTGCCGCATGCCCATCTCAAAGCCGCCGGCGCCGCCACGGTTGCTTGGGCTGATCAGAATATCCAGCCGCGCATCGTGCTGCTCTGCCAGCCAGCTCGCCGTCGCGTCCGTCGAGGCATTGTCGACCACAACAACAGCCGCCAGCTCCGTCGCCGGACTTTGCAGCAGACGCGCCAGTGTCGCTTTCAGCTTGTCCAGCCGATTATAAGTCACCACCACCGCCACCAGCCGACAGGCACGTGGCGCAGCCGGGGGCGTTTGAGCATCTTGCATCTGTTCTGTCTCAAGACCGGTATTCGGGCGCACGCGCAGCTTCTCCTAAAAGCGCAAAACCTTCGGGGGCCTTGCCAGCTCGTCATTCATCCAGCGCGCAAAGCTCATAAATGCAAGCGCGAGTCAAACCCTTTGCCTCAGAATTGCCCCAGAACGGCGGCTGTCGCACAGGGCCCGCAGTCCCCAAAAACCCGGTTTTAGGCGGCCCCTCTGACCATCTAAAACCGCCCACCGCCGCCACAAATGTTTCGCGCGCGAAACATTTGGCCTGCCCGTTCATACCCAGGGCTCCGCACAAGAACCTCTGATAAATCGTCCCAAACCGCCTAATTCGGCCCTAAAAAAACCAAAGGGAGGGCATCAGCCCTCCCTTTTGCCGCGTAGATCTAAACACTACAGGCCACCTCCACAGAGCCCTTCCGGGACCCTCACGCCAGGCTGCCGTTTGTTCTGCTCTCAGCGCTGCTTTAGCCAGAGCTTTAAATCTTCCAGAAGAGCAGCATCTACCGCTGTACCGCTCAATTCAATCCGCTGCGCATCTGGCGTAAAGCCAAGCCGCAGACCAGCCGCAACCTGCATTGAAACCCGCTCTCCCCTGGCCATCTCAGATCCCGTCGCCTGCCGCAGCCGCGGGGCGGCGGCAGGGGGAGCTGCGGCAGCCTCTGATGTCTCTAAGGTCTCGCTCAGAGACATGTGTTCGGCCTCAAGAGCCGCGTTGAGCACAGCCAGCTCGTCGGCAGGCAGGCTGCGCGCGCTCTGTTGCAAAAGGGTTTTCAGGCGCCGCGCAAAGCTTGGGTCATCACTGATCTGACGCACCAGAGCCAGACCCAGCTTTTCACTGATGGCGGTTGGGAAATACAGCACCGAATCCAGCGCCTCGACCAAAGTGACAAAGCTGCCGATCTTGGATCTCTTGGCGCGCGGCGCATTGGCAAACAACCCCTGCAGCGCCTTTTTCTGCGTCGCAAAAACCCCCTCTTTGAGGGCCCGAACCGCGATACGAGCGCGTTCGTAGTGAGACAGGTTCACCCGGATCTCATTCTCTTCGACCATGGCAATGTAGGCCGCCTGCGCGCTTTCCGGGCGAATGACCAGAGCCTTTATGCGCGCGAATTCAGGCTCTGAAGTCTCAGCATAGAGCCTGCGCAGCGCGGACAAGCGGCGCCAGCCCGAAATCAATCCCCAGGATTTTCCATCCAGACGCCCCGAAAGCGGCACCACCTCGATCGGCGTCTGCTGGCCGCGACTGCGGATCGAGGAGACCAAAGCTTCCATGTCGTCTTCGTCCTGGGTGATACGATCGCGCACCAGGTGCGTTTCGTCGATGGCCTCCAGGGCGATCTCTTCGATCATCAGCCCCCTGGCGCGGGCACTGCGCAAAACCTCGGACAGCTCTTGCAATGCTGCATGGCTTGAGGCTTCGGAGGCAACCTGTGCAATGGGAGCCTTGGCCTGCACCGCTGTGACCAGCGAGCCAGACAGCGCAGATTTGCCTTCAGGCGCGCCCGAAAGATAGCCACTTTGTGCAGGGGAAAGCCGTTTGCGTTTTGCCATGTTCCAAATCTCCTTGCAGGATCTGACCCTGCGCCCTTTGTCCTGTGAACGCCTTAAGCGCCCGTTCGCGCCTCTTGCGCCAAAGCCGCCTCTTCTTGCTGCACCGCCAGTTCGGCCAGTTCTGCCCGGCGCCAAACCCCCAGCAGCAGCCGTTTAAAGGCCGCATAGGTGGCATCAAATGTTTCGCGCCCCCTCGCATAGGTCTCACGGTTGAAATCGCGGTAGTCCGCCTCATAGATCCCCGAGACCTGCTCACCGACCTGACCTATGAGGGCGGTGTAATCCTGTTTATGTGGGCTAAGTACGGGCCCCATATAGGCCTGCATCAGCCCGGCCAGCTCGCCCTGTTGCGCGCCGTCATAACGGGTGATGACCGCGCGCACCGCGTCCCATTCAAACCCCATCTCAGGCCGGCCCAAGGCCCGCGCTGCCAGGTTCTCGCCCTCCTCGATCGAGGCAAAGGTGGAATGCAGCATGTCAAAAAAGCGTCCGGTGCTGTCGAACTCCAGAAAGGAGGCCCCCATCGGCACCAGCAGAATATCAGAGGCCGCCAGCCCGTTGATGGTCAGGTATCCCAGCGCCGGGGGCGTGTCGATAAAGACGAGGTCATAATCATCCAGCACGCCATCCGCTGCGAGCCGGTCGGTGAGCGCATCCCAAAGCTTCCAGGCGCGCGCAGCCATGCGCCAGACCGGGATCTGAAATTCGGCCCAGTAGAGGTTCAGCTGGGCGCCTATGAGATCAATATTGGGCCAGTGGGTGCCCTGAATGACATCCTGCGCCGTCATCTCCATGGCGGCTGACAGCGCCTCCTCCAGCGGCTGTGGCGCCTCGCCACGATCCAGACGGCGCTGATTGTCCGCCCGCAGATGTTCGCCGTAGTGGCGCGCCAGCAGCGGAAAGGCGGTTTGCCACTCGTCCTCTACCTTGCCGCCAAAGATTGAGGTCATCGAGCCCTGGCTGTCCAGATCGATCACCAGCACCTTGTAGCCGTCAAGTGCTGCCGACATTGCCAGATGCGCCGCCGTTGAGGTCTTGCCGACGCCGCCTTTGAAATTGGCCACCGCAACGAGTTTGGCCGGCAGGCCCTTGGGGCGATACGGAGTGTAGTCTTTTGCCTTGGAACCCTGCGCGCCAAAATGCGCCCTGAGCACCAGCACCTCGTCGAGGGTGAACCATTTGGCGCCGCCTTCGGTTTCCGAGCGCCCCTGCGGCAGATCGGGATTGGCCTTGAGCACCCGACGAAAATGGGCCTGGGCTACCGGGATCAGATAGCGGGTGATCTCCCAGGTGGAGAACAGACGCAGCTCTTTGCGGCCCTCGTCGTTCATGCCCCGGCTGTAAAGATCTGCCCGGCCCCGGGCGCAGCCCTCGGCAATCGCAGCAAAGCCTTCGGTGCTGGTGGGGCTGTCCAGTTCGGCCAGAGCAACATCCGGATCAATGTTGAAATAGGGTGGCAGACCAGAGGTGCCCTTGTGGATATCTTTTGCCATGATGTTGTGCCCATCTGTGACGCCGCTGAAGGCTGCGCAATTTTGATTGGGCGTGACAGGGCTATTTGACAGCCAATGTAACGCCTTTATGCTCTGGTATCAGAAAAGGCAGCACATGGGAAGAATGTAGGCACACCTTTTTCTTTTTCTAAGCAAATCAGGCTTTTGTACAGGCTCCGGGCGGGGGTTTTTGCACGGCTGTCAGAGCGTTGAAATTTTTCTGCTCTGTTATTTATGAGTTATATATATGTTAAGGGGCCGGACGCTGGCAAGCAGAGCCCTTGTTTTATTGGCTTTTGGGAGGTCTTTTTTGCTTTGGGTGACTCTGAAACCCCGTTGAAGTGACTCCAAACCCCCGAAGAAGCGATTCCGGAACCCCGTTGAGAATGCATGTGGATAACTCTAGGGTAGGCGTAATCAAAACCACGAAAACGAGTCACCCCGGGGCGCTAGCAAAATCAGGCGCAGCAACCGGGGGGCAGGCAGAGCGGGCAGGGCAGATATGAGTGTAGTCGCGGCAGCTGGAGGCTATCCGCCCGAAGGGCAGGGGGATTTTTTCCTGTGCGATGTCTTTGACGCCATTCCCAAGAATGATCTGGCCTCGATGGAGCATCCGCTGTTTTCTCTGGGCACCCGGCCCGATCGGCGCATTCTGAATTACCAGCATAACGGCACCGAGATCACCGTGGTTCCCAGCGTCAAAGGATTGGCGACGATCCATGATAAGGACATTCTGATCTTCTGCGTCAGCCAGCTGATGGCGGCGCTGAATGCCGGACGGCAAGTCAGCCGTACTCTGCATCTGAAGGCGCATGATCTGTTGATTGCCACCAACCGCGAAACCAGTGGCGATGCTTACCGGCGTTTGCGCGAAAGTTTTGAACGTCTGGCCGGCACCCGCATCACCACCAATATTGTCACCGGCGGCCATGAGGTCACCTCGGGCTTTGGCCTTATTGAATCCTGGGAGATCGTGCGCAAGGCACGCGGCGGACGCATGGTGAATGTGTCGGTGACGCTGTCGGACTGGCTGTTTCGGGCGGTGCTGTCAAAGTCGGTGCTGACGCTGAGCCGTGATTATTTCCGCCTGCGCAAACCTCTTGAGCGCCGGATCTATGAGCTGACCCGCAAACACTGTGGGCGGCAACAGGCCTGGACGATTTCAGTGGAAACCCTGCTAAAGAAATCCGGCTCCGCCAGCCCGCGCCGGGTCTTTCGCAAGATGGTGCGCGACATGATTGCCGCACAGCCCCTGCCGGATTACGCCATGGAAGAGCTGCCCGGTGACCTGATCCGGTTCTCGCAAAAACACGCGGTGACAGAGCCCGGTGTCGGGGATGCGCCGGTGTTGAAATCCGCCACGCTGGAGCGTGCACGAAGCCTGATGCCCGGCGCTGATGTCTATGCGCTGGAGGCGGAGTGGCGGGCGATGTGGGCGCGTTCAGGGCGGCCGCGCCTGCGCCAGGCGGATGCCGCTTTCCTGGGCTGGGTCAAGAAACACAGCGAAGATTAGGCCCTAAATAGGGGGTTTTGACTCTGGTTTTATGCCGGAAATGTTTCGCACGCGAAACATTCGCAGTATCCTTTCGCCGGCCCTCCGTCAGAGCCAGCCTTCCGTTAGAGGCGGATCTGTTTTGCTGCCGGCACCAGCGCATTGATCTGGGCAATATGTTCGGGCAGGCAGTGGCTGAGGAAGTCGTAATTCTGCACAACATGCGCCCGGGCTGCCGGCCCCAGATGGGCATAGTCACCGGGGTTGGCCAGCACGTCCACCACCTGGTTTGCCAGCGCGGCCGGGTCAAAGAAATCCACCAGCATGCCGGTCTCCTTATGGGTCACAGCCTCGCGCACCGGCGCCACATCAGCGGCCACCACGGTGGCCTGCATCGACATGGCCTCAAGCAAAGACCAGCTGAGCACAAAGGGCATGGTCAGATAGATATGGCAGCGGCTGATGCGAATGATCTTGCAGAGATCATCGTAGGGCACCCTGCCCAGGAAATGCACCCGGCTCCAGTCGACGCGGTCTCCCAGTTCCGCCTCCATCTCGCCGCGCAGCCCCTCGGGGTGTTTGCTCTCGGCGCCATAAGAGGTCTCATTGCCGCCGATCATCACGATGCGGGCCTTGGGGCGCTGCGCCAGAATTTCGGGCAGGGCGCGCATCATGATGTGAAAGCCACGGGCGCGTTCCATGTTGCGCGCCACATAGGTGACCACCTCATCGGCGCGACTGAGGGGCTGTTTCAGCCGACCCAGACCGATGCTGGCCGTGGGGTCGGGGAGCAGCCGGTCGGTGCGGATGCCGTCATGGCTGACATACATGCGGTCATGAAAGCTTTTTGGGAAGCGGTCGCGCTGCCAATAGGTGGGGGTATGCCCCAGATCGACAGAATCTATGCTGACATAGGGCACCGTGTTGCGCGCCTTGGCAAAAAAGCCGGCCTGATCATTGACCGGGCTTTCGGGATCAAACCCGACCAGCCCGCCGCGGGTTCGATAGAAATACTCAAAAAAGCCGATCAGCGGCACATCCGGCCAGATCTCTTTCATGAACAAGAGCTCCCCCCAGCCGGTATGGCCAATGATGATGTCCGGTTTGAACCCCTGGTCCTTTTCAAACTGGCGCATCGCAAGGGCGGCGCCGAGGCCCGCGCCGGCCGCGGCCTCCCAATTCTTGGAGAGACCATAGGCATCGGCGGCGGGCTTTTGATGCGTGCGGTAGCTGAGGGTTTTGACGCCTTTGATCTGGATATCGCGGCGCTGGGTCAGAAAGACAATCTGGTGCTGCTCCTGCTGCGCCGTCAGCCATGTGATCATTTCGCGGTATTGGCCGGGCATATTCTGGTGGACAAAGAGCAGTTTCATAAAGCGGCCTTTAAACGGACAGAGGGATGTGCCCCATGCTTGCCGCCTCAGCGCCAGACTGGCAAGGGGAGGACTGGTAAGGGAGGGCGTAGCGCACGGTTTCCCGGTGACAACACAGGTCGGCGTTGCTAAGGATAGGCTAGCTTTATTAAACGGAAATTTATAGAAAGGGCAGGCCGTGCAGATTGAGGATACACCGCTTTTTGGCGTTAAAATTCTGACCCCGGCCCGGTTTGGGGATGCGCGTGGCTTTTTTAGTGAAAGCTGGAATAAGCAGCGCTTTGCAGACCAGGGAATTGATCTGGATTTTGTGCAGGACAACCATTCGCTCTCGGCCGAACCCGGCACGTTGCGCGGTCTGCATTTCCAGGCGCCGCCCCACGCGCAGGATAAACTGGTGCGCTGTGGTCAGGGCGCCCTGTTTGATGTGGCGGTGGACATTCGCAAGGGCTCGCCCAGCTATGGGCAGTGGTTCGGGGTTGAGCTGAGCGCTGAGAACGGCAAGCAGCTTTTGGTGCCCCGGGGGTTTTTGCATGGCTTCATCACCCGCGCGCCACAGACCGAAGTTGTTTACAAATGCACCGACTACTATGCGCCCGACTGTGATGGCGCGGTGGCCTGGAACAGCTGCGGCATCGACTGGGGGCTTGGCAGCAGGTCTGGCAGCGGTTCTGATGCGGCTCCAATATTGTCAGAGAAGGATGCCGTCGCGCCTGCATTGGCGGATTTCGACAGTCCCTTCACCTGGGAAGGATAAGGCATGAAAATTCTTGTGACCGGTGGCGCCGGCTTTATCGGGTCCGCCGTGGTGCGCCGTGCAATTGCGGATGGCCATCAGGTGGTCAATCTGGATGCGCTCACCTATGCCGCCTGCCTTGAGAACGTGGCAAGCGTCTCGCAGGATGCCAATTACGCCTTTGAGCAGGCTGACATTCGCGACCGGGCGGCGCTGGATCGGGTTTTTGCGGCCCATGCACCGGATCTGGTGATGCATCTGGCCGCCGAGAGCCATGTGGACCGCTCGATCGACGGCCCCGGAGATTTTATCGAGACCAATATCACCGGCACCTTTAATATGCTCGAGGCGGCCCGCAAATACTGGCAAGAGGCCGGCCGGCCCGCGACTTTCCGTTTTCACCATATCTCGACCGATGAGGTCTATGGCTCGCTGCCCGCCGACCCAAGCGTGCAGTTCACCGAAGAGACCGCCTATGATCCGCGCTCGCCCTATTCCGCCAGTAAGGCGGCGTCAGATCATCTGGTGCGCGCCTGGGCCGAGACCTATGGGCTGCCGGTGGTGCTGACCAATTGTTCCAACAATTACGGCCCCTTCCATTTTCCCGAAAAGCTGGTGCCGGTGGTGATCCTGAACGCGCTGGCCGGCAAGGCGCTGCCGATCTATGGCGATGGCTCAAACGTGCGCGACTGGCTCTATGTTGAGGACCACGCCGACGCGCTGCTGCTGGTGCTGCAAAAGGGCGTGTTGGGGCGCAGCTATAATATCGGCGGCGAGAATGAGTGTTCCAACCTTGAGCTGGTGCAGACGCTCTGTACCATCCTGGATGAGAAACGCCCGCGCAGTGATGGTCTGTCTTACAAAGACCAGATCAGCTTTGTCACCGACCGCCCCGGCCATGACGCACGCTACGCTATTGATCCCTCCCGCATTCGCGACGAGCTGGGCTGGCGGCCCAGCGTCACCGTCGCCGAAGGTCTGGAGAAAACCGTTCAATGGTATCTGGACAACGAGGCCTGGTGGCGGGCGTTGCAAAACCGGGCAGGCGTTGGCGAGAGATTGGGAACCGGCAAGACGTGACACAGGGCAGGGTGTCTCTGCCTGCCCTGCGGGGCCGGGTGGGTTTGATCTTTTGGCGCAAAGGAAAATCAGCATGAGCATTCTCGTCTTTGGAAAAACCGGCCAGCTGGCCCTTGAGTTAACGCGTGAGCTGGCGCTGCAGGGAGAATTCACCTGTCTGGGGCGGGACCAGGCGGATCTGTCGGATCCTGCGGCCTGCGCCGCCCTGATCGGCGAGATGCGCCCCAGGGCAGTGATCAATGCCGCCGCCTACACGGCCGTGGATAAGGCCGAAGAGGACGAGGCCCTTGCCTGCGTGGTCAATGGCGACACACCGGGTGCGCTGGCGCGCGCCTGTGCTGCGCTGGATATTCCCTTTGTGCATGTCTCTACCGACTATGTTTTTGACGGCTCTGGCGAGACGCCCTGGCGCGAGAGCGACCCGGTGGCGCCGCTCAATGCCTATGGCCGCTCCAAACTTTTGGGCGAAGAGGCGGTGCGTGCTGCCGGCGGCCGCTTTGCCATTCTGCGGACCTCCTGGGTGGTCTCCTGCCATGGCAATAATTTTGTGAAGACCATGTTGCGGCTGGGCGCTGAGCGGGATCGCCTGACGATTGTGGCGGATCAGATTGGCGCGCCTACGGCGGCGCGCGATATTGCCCGCACCTGTCTGGAGGTGGCGCGCCAGCTGGCCGAGGATCCGGCTAAATCCGGCACCTACCACTATGCGGGCGCCCCCGAGACCTCTTGGGCCGGCTTTGCCAGAGAGATCTTTTCCCGCGCTGATCTGAGTTGCGATGTCGAGGATATTCCCTCGGCTGCCTATCCGACGCCGGCGCCACGGCCGCTGAACTCAAGGCTTGATTGTGCCTTGTTAGAAACTGTTTTTGGCATCTCGCGCCCGGATTGGCGCCACGGCCTTGATGCTATTTTAAAAGATTTGGAGGTCGCGACATGAGTACGCGCAAGGGTATTATTCTGGCAGGTGGCTCCGGCACCCGGCTGTATCCCATCACCATGGGGGTCTCAAAGCAGCTGCTGCCGATCTATGACAAGCCGATGATCTACTATCCGCTGTCGGTGCTGATGCTGGCTGGCATCCGTGAAATCTGTATGATCACAACGCCGCAGGATCAGGAGCAGTTCAAACGCACCCTGGGCGATGGCAGCCAATGGGGCATCAGCCTCACCTATGTGGTGCAGCCCAGCCCTGATGGTCTGGCGCAGGCCTTTATCCTGGCCGAGGATTTTCTCGACGGCGCGCCTTCGGCGCTGGTGCTGGGGGACAATATCTTTTTTGGTCACGGCTTGCCAAAATTGCTGGCGGCGGCAGATGCGCAGGAGAGTGGCGGCACCGTCTTTGGCTATCACGTGGCCGACCCCGAACGCTATGGGGTGGTGGATTTTGACAGCGAAGGCCGCGCCCGTCAGATCATCGAAAAGCCCGAGGTGCCGCCCTCGAACTATGCGGTGACCGGGCTGTATTTTCTGGATGGCACCGCCCCGGAACGGGCGCGGCAGGTGAAGGCCTCACCGCGCGGCGAGCTGGAAATCACCGATCTGTTGCAGATGTATCTGGACGAAGCAGAACTGCGGGTCGAAACCATGGGCCGCGGCTATGCCTGGCTTGATACCGGCACCCATGCCTCTTTGCTGGATGCGGGCAATTTCGTGCGCACGCTGCAGGAACGTCAGGGGCTGCAAACCGGCTGCCCGGAAGAGGTCGCCTTTGAGCGGTCCTGGATCAGCCGGGAGCAGCTGGCTGAGCGCAGCGCCTTGCTGCGCAAGAACAACTACGGCGCCTATCTGCAGGGTCTTCTGAAATAGAGACGTCCGGAGAGGCGGGCAGCAATGCTGCCCTGCCGCTGGGATATTTTCCC
The DNA here is from genome assembly GCA_965641885.1 of Phaeobacter sp. SH40. Lineage (GTDB taxonomy): Bacteria > Pseudomonadota > Alphaproteobacteria > Rhodobacterales > Rhodobacteraceae > Pseudophaeobacter. Next base: position 17,138 of record CBFFKJ010000003.1, read on the forward strand.
CTCGTGCTGTGACCAAAGCTGAGCACAGCACGAGGGGGCAGTCTTTTCCGGGCGCTTAGCTCTTTAGGTCTCGCGGAAGGCTTTGACAAAATAGTCGGTCAGCGGCTTGAGCAGATAGCCGATGGGAGAGCGGTCCCGGGTGCGGATAAAGCTTTCAACAGGCATGCCCGGCAGCAGAACCGCGCCTTTTGGCAGGCGGGCCAGCTCGCTTTCATTCAGCTCGATCTCGGCGCGGTAGTAGGAAATGCCGCTGTTTTGATCCTGAAACGAGTCAGCCGAGACCAGGGAGACCTTGCCAAACAATTCCGGCGTTTCGCGCTGATCCAGCGCAGAAAACCGCAGGGTGACGTCCTGTCCGACAAAAATCTGGTCGATATCTGTTGGCGGTACCTGGGCGGCGATCACCAGTGGGCGGTCCTGTGGCACCAGATAGAGCACCGGATCGGCGGCACGTAGGACCGACCGGGGGGTCTGCACCTGCAGCCCGTAGACGATGCCCGAGACCGGGGCGGTGATATCCAGACGTTGCAGCTGCTCAATGAGGGCGCGGCGGGTCTCGGCCTGGGTCAACTCGTTATAGCGCAGATCGCGCAGCTGGCTGATGGCCTCTTCCCGCTGCTGGGTGCCCAGCCGCAGGATTTGGATCTCGATTTCTGTAATCCGCCCGCCGGCCTGGGCCTCGGAGGCGACCAGCTCCCCCAGGGTACCGGCCAGATTGGCTTCGGTCCGGCGCAGGCTGAGCACGGTGCTGGCCTGTGCAAGCCCCTTGTCCAGCAGGCTCTGCTGGCTTTTCAGCTCTTCCGCGATCAGGCCCAGCTGGGACTGATTTGCCTTTTGCTGTGCCTGGATCCCCACGATCTGATCCCGAATCTGTGAGCGCTGTTTTTCCAGCTGCTCGATCTCGCGGGCGGTGGATTCCCGGCGCGCGTGGAACAGACGTCCCTGGCCCTGCATCATGTCGAGCACTTCGGGGCGGTCTTTGCCCAATGCAATGAGCTCTGCATCAAACGCGACATCAGCACTGTTGTCGCGTTCGGCCTCAAGGCGGCTGCGGCGCGCCATCAGCTCAAACAGCTGGCTTTCGGTGATCAGCAGCTGCGAGCGCAGGTCCTTGGAATCCAGCCGCAACAGCAGCTGGTCTTTTTCAACAACATCACCCTCTTCCACCAGAATTTCTGCGACGATGCCGCCATCCAGATGCTGCACCACCTGCCGGTTGCGATCCACCTCAAGCTGACCCGAGGCGACAACCGCGCCAGAAATCGACGACAGCGCGGCCCAGGAGCCAAAGCCGCCGACCAGAACCAAAAGCGCGATGATGCCGATCGTCATGGGCAGCCGCGTCGGCCATTGCTGCTGCATGCTCACGACACACCTCCTGCGCTGGGGGCTTTGCGGATGGTTTGATGGTTGCTGACCATTTCTTTGAGCACTTTATCCTTGGGACCAAAGGCGGTCATGGTGCCCTGGTCGATCACCAGAAGCATTTCACATTCCTGAATGGCGGCCGGGCGGTGCGCCATGATCAACAGGGACTTGCCCTGCGATTTCAGCAGCTTGATTGCGCTGTTGAGGGCGACAGAGCCCTCGTTGTCGAGATTTGAATTTGGCTCGTCCAGAATGATGATCACCGGGTCATCATAAAGCGCGCGCGCCAGGGCAATCCGTTGCATCTGGCCGCCAGACAGACGGCCACCGCCGCCGCTGACCGGGGTGTCATAGCCATCGGGGAGCTTTACAATCATATCATGTGCTGCGGCCTTCTTGGCGGCAGCCACAACCTTTTCGGCGTCGGGTTCCTGCGAGAGCCGGGCAATATTCTGTGCAATGGTGCCCTCAAACAGCTGCACCCGCTGGGGCAGGTAGCCAATATGGCGGCCCAGGACTTCTGGCGCATATTGGTCCAGCGCGGCGCCATCCAGGCGAATGGTGCCAGCGGCAGGACGCCAGGCGCCGGTCAGGGCCTTGGCCAGGGTGGATTTTCCCGAACCGGAGGGCCCGATCACACCGACGGCCTGACCCGGCTGGATCCGGAAGCTGACATTTTTCAGCTGGGCGCGTTTGTCGCCAGGCGGGATCACCGCCAGGGCCTGCACTTCGAGCAGCGCCTTGGGGGCGGGCAGGGCAGTCCGGTCGGTCTCGACAGGCACTTTGGTCAGCAATTCGGCCAGATTATGCCAGCCCTTCATGGCGCGCTGCACCGAGGCCCATTGCCCCAGACCCATCTCGATCGGCGCCAAAGCACGTCCCATCAGAATGGAGCCGGCAATCATCGAGCCGGGCGTGACCTCGCCCTGCAGCACCAGATAGGCCCCGAGGCCCAGCATGGCAGATTGCAACAGCAGACGCAGGCTTTTGGTCAATGTGGTAAAGCCACCAGAGGTATCATTGGCAGTCAGGCTGTCTTTCAGGGCTGTAGTGCGCCCCTTTTGCCAGCGCAAAAAGGCGGCTTTGCGCATCCCCATGGCCTGGATCATTTCCGCCTCGGTGCGGATTTCTTCGGACATCAAATTGGCTTTGTGCCCGGAGACGGCGGCCTGTTGCACCGGACTGCGGCTGAACACCTGATTGAGCACGGCGATTGCGATCAGTACAACGCCACCGGCCAGGGCCAAAAGACCCAGCCAGGGGTGGAACAGGGCAATGGCGGCAAAAAACAACGGCGTCCAGGGCAGATCAAAGGCAGCCCCAACCACAGGCGAAGCAATCAGGCGCTGGACGGCTTCGAGATCGCTGAGGCCGGTTTGCGCCACGGGATCAGGTGCCACCGCAGAGCGGCGCACCATGGCGTCAAAGACCCGGCCATCCAGCTCACTTTGGAAGCGGGCTCCGACACGGGCCAGAAGGCGGCCGCGGACGTAGTCCAGAATGCCCATCATGCCGTAGAGGAAGACCACCAAAAGAGAGAGGGCAATCAGCGTCGCCTCCGAGCGGCTCCCCAGAACCCGGTCATAGACCTGCATCATATAGAGCGGCCCGGTCAGCATCAGCATATTCACAAAGAAGCTGAAGAGACCGATGGCCCAATACAGTCCGCGGCTCTTTTTGCGGACCTTGAGCAATTCGTCGTTGCCGGGTTTGAATGTCTGTGCTGCCATATTGGAAGGGAAACCAATGCTGTTGTTTTTATGTGGTGCTGTCGTCTGCCCGCTGCTGCTCAGCCTCTACCAGAGATGTAGTGCAGGCGCGACAAGCAAAGCATAACTTGCTTACGCCTTTGTCTCTATGTGCGAAACTTCGGCGCAAGAAAACCCAAATCGTAGATGGGTGCAAGAGGCCATTCCGCAGGGCCAGCCGTGCCGCGACCGATAACCTGCCCGCTAAAGCCGCTTTGGCTGTGGGGTGGAAAACTACCGTGCCCCTGTTGGCGCGCGCAGGGGTGGCTTTGGCGCGCGGTGTCAGCTGGGCGTTTGGGGCTGGAAATAGGGGCCAAAACGCGGCATGACACACAGGCTGTGGAGAAACGGAGATCGCTCTAGTGACATATCCCAAGCTCACGATGACGCTGCTGGTACGCAATGAAGCAGATATTCTGGCTGACAATATTCGCTATCATCATGGCCTGGGTGTCGACAGCTTTATCGTGATGGACAACCTCTCCACCGATGCCACGCCCGAGATCCTCAGGGCGCTGTCGCAGCAGTTTGACATCGACTACCTGCGCCAGGAAGACGATGACTACAACCAATGGCAATGGGTCACCGATATGGCGCGCCGCGCGGCGCGGGACCATGGGGCCGACTGGGTGATCAACAATGACGCTGACGAGTTCTGGCAGCCAGAATCCGGCGACCTAAAGCAGTTCTGTGCCGCTCTGCCGCCCGAGGTCAGTGTCGTCGAGGTGCAACGGCACAATGCGGTGGTCAGCTGCGACAGTGACGCGCCATTGGCGGGCGCCTGTCACCCCCGGTCTTCTGTGATATTTGAACGCCAGAGCCTCAATGTGAAGGGGCAGGCCTTGCCGGGCAAAGTGCTGCACCGGGCCAGCGAGACGGTGACGGTGGCACAGGGCAATCACAGCGTCAGCGACCTTGCGGGCCAGGTTGATGCTGCCGGCGCGCGCTTGCGCATTCTGCATTATCCCTACCGGACCCTGGCGCATTACAAGGCCAAGATCCGTCTGGGCGGTGCCGCCTATGCGCGCAATACAACCCTGGATCAGGGCATCGGCGCCACCTGGCGCAGCCACTACGCGGCGCTGGAGACCGGCGCGCTGGACCGGTTCTGGCTGGAGCTGGCCCAGACCCCGGAAGAAACCGCCATCGGGATCTATGCCAACGAGTTGTTTCGGGATACGCGGATCTGCGATTTTTTTGCCCAGGCTGAGGCGCAGAGCAAGGCAGCAGAACCGCTGGCCGCTGCTGCGGCGCATCTGTTGGAGCGCAGTGAGGTGCTGGTGTCGGATTTCACCCGGTCTCAGGCGCAGTTCATCAAACAGGCCGGCCGGGATCTGCGCTGGCATCGCCCGATGTATCATAATCTGCGCTTTGCTGTGTCCAGTGCCGAGGCGCATCTGCAGCAACTGCAGGTGCTGACGGCAGAGACTGACCCGCAAAAACTCTGCCGTCAGCTGCCTGCGCTGCGCGATGTGTTCTCGCTGTTTCCGCGCAATGGCTTTCTGCGCCAGTTTCTGGCCGCGCTGCTGGAGAGTGCCTTTGGCCCGGCAGTGGCCCGGCTGCGGGCGGACTGCGCCGGCAAGCGGGTGATCCTGCACACCAGCTGCCATCCGCGTCTGGCTGATACAGCAGAGACCATCGCCTCGTTTCAATCCCTGGGCGATGACTACAGACATGTGATCCTGGTGGGCGAGGCGCAGCTGGTCCGCAGTGAGGCTGAGATGCCGCTGGATTTTGACTATGATGGCAAGATCCAGCGGGTGCCGACCCCGGACAACTATGAGAGCCTGCACCGCAAACTGTTTTACGCCTATATGCTGTTTGACCTGCTGGCGCCGCCAGAAGCCCTGATCAAGATTGACGACAATATCCTGCTGCAAAACCCAGCCGCGTTTGCCGCCTGTATCGACGAGGTTGTCGCCTCTGGCGCAGCCTGTGCGGGACGTCAGGTGGGTGGCACGCGCCATGAGGGTCAGTGGCATGGCTGGCATATCGGAAAATGCGCCGACCCGCTGATCGAGGCGCGCGGCTATCAGTATCCGCTGCCGCAGGCCTATGCGGCGGGCGGTCATGGCTATGTGCTCAGCCCCAAAGGCCTGAGCGCCTGTTCCTACATGTATCTGGCGATGAAAGAGTTTTTTGCCATGCGCAGCGTTGGCCTGGAAGACGCCTGCGTGGGGCACGCGCTTTATGCGCAGAACCTTGACCTGCTGGATCTGTCCACCCCGGACAATCTGCTGGCGCTGCCTGGTCTCACCACCAAGGAATGCCACCGCCGGGAGGCGGCCTGGCGTGACATCATGGGCGAGGCGCCTGCACCGGACTGAGCGCGCCCCCCTTGGCGGCGGCAGGCTTGACCCGGCTCAGGCCACTGGCTCAGGCCACTGGGTCGCAGCACTGGGTCAGGGCAGCGAGATCTTGGCGCCGGTTTTGACCAGAGAATTGATGCGATTGATATGCACCGGCAGGCAGCGGGTCAGGAAATCATAGTGCTTGATCGCGTGTTTGCGCGCCGCGACGCCCAGATGCGCATAGTCGTCAGGGTTGGTCAGCACCTCAACCACCTGTTTGGCCAGATGGCTGGGATCGTGGAAATCAATCAGCAGCCCGGTTTTGCCATGGGTGATGGCCTCGCGCACGGGTGCCACATCCGTGGCCACCATGGTCGCGCCCATCGACATCGCCTCGATGCAGGACCAGCTGAGCACAAAGGGCATGGTCAGGTAGAGATGACAGCGGCTGATCTGGATGACCTTCTGGTAGGTTTCATAGGGCACCTTGCCGAGAAAATGCACCCGGCTCCAATCAACGCGTTTCCCAAGCTCCTCTTCCATCTCACCGCGCAAGCCGCCGGGGTGGTCGCTTTTCTTGCCATAAGACGAGCCATTGCCGCCGATGATCAGCACCCGTGCATTGGGCCGTTCCGCCTGGATCTGAGGCAGGGCGCGCATCAACACGTGAAAGCCGCGGGCGCGCTCCAGATTGCGGGCCATAAAGGTAAAGACCTCGTCGTCGCGATTCAAAGGCTTGTCGAGACGACCCAGGCTGATCTCGACATCCGGGTCGGGTTTCAAAAGATCGGTGCGGATCCCGTCGTGGCAGCAGTACAGGCTGTCCTGAAAATAGGACGGAAAGGTGTCCTGCTGCCAGCGGGTAGGCGCCACCCCCAGATCCACCGCATTCAGGCTGCAATTGGTCACCGCGTTGCGCACCAGTTGCAACAGGCGCGCGTCCTGAGTGGGCGGGTTCTCCCGGTCAAAACAGGATGCGCCGCCCTCAAGGATGTAGAAATATTCAAATAATCCCAGGACCGGCACATCCGGCCAGACCTCTTTGAGGAACAGTAATTCGCCCCAGCCGGTGTGGCCCAGGATGATATCGGGGGTAAAGCCGTGGTCATTTTTCAGAGTATGGGCCGCCCGCATCACGCCATAGCCCACGCCGGTGGCCGCCTCCCAGGATTTGGACAGGGCATAGCTGTCCTGTGCGGGGGTGTGATGCGGGCGGTATTGCACGGTGGTCACGCCCGTTATCTTTGGCACCGGATCGCGCTGGGTCATGAAGACAAGCTGATGCTGCTTCTGCGCTGCCAGCCACTGGATCATCTCCCGGTACTGCCCGGGCATGTTCTGATGCACAAATAGGATTTTCATCTGCAGGGGTCCCGGTCTTGGCACATAGAGAATGGCGGCGAGAATGGCGGCGGTGACGTTCTGATCTGGGTAATCAGATCAAAGGCTTAAGTCCAGACCAGTCGGGTTCGCCCTGAACAAGCCCCGCCGACAAAGAGAGCGACCCCCCCATAGCAAAAGGGGCCCCTTGCGGAGCCCCTTTCGATTGTCTCTGGCCTGATGGCTTACAGGATCAGCCAGTCGGCTGGGTCTGCGGCCTGCAGGCTCGCCAGGCTCACGTCATCAAAGGTGATGACCTGACCTGCGGTGACGAACAGCGTGACGGTGGTCGCGGCCGCTGCGGTCATGTTGGACAGAACGTCATCGGCATCGGTAAAGCCAAGCGCCGACAGGTCGATCTTGGTGGTGCCGTCTACAGCACCGGCGACGCCGAAGTTATCCAGGACATCGCTACCGTTGCCGAGTTCGGCGATCACGGTTGCATTACCTGTGCCAGCATCCAGATCGATGGTGTCGTCGCCAGCGCCAGCGTAGAGGGTGTTGTCGCCAGTTGCGCCGCTCAGATCAACGGTATCGTCGCCGGCACCGTTGAAGATGATGTTGTCGCCGGCACCGGAGACAACAATGAGGTTGCCGAAGGGATCGCCATCTGCGCCGCCACCATAGATGGTGTTGTCGCCGTCACCAGAGATGGTGATGGTGTCTGCAGCACCATCATCAGCGTCAGCATCTTTGCCACCATAGATGGTGTTGTCGCCATCACCAGCAATGGTGATGCCATCCGCGTCTTCGCCACCGCCAACGGCGTTGTCACCGTCACCGCTGATGGTGATGGTGTCGTTTCCAGCACCACCCCAGACGGCGTTCGCACCGCTTGCGGCTGCGGCTACAGAGAGGTTATCGCCATCAGCGCCACCGCCAATGATGTTGGCGCCGGTGCCGTTGATGGTCAGGGAGTCGCTGCCCGCGCCACCCCAGGCTTCGTTGTTGCCGTCGCCGTCGATTGCGATGTTGTCAGCACCGGTATCAGCTGAACCAGCCCAGACGATGTTGTCGCCGTCGTTCAGGACAATGGTGTCGGCACCGTCGCCACCAATCACGGTGTCGTTGCCGTCGCCGGTGGTCAGACCGTTGCCACCTGCATCGCCCTCGATGCGGAAGTCGCCCGTTTCACCGGTCAGGTCAATCACGTTGCCGATTGCGCTGTTCAGGGTGACAGAGACGGTCACAACATTGTCGTCACCGGAGCCAGCTTCGGTGATCTGGATGTCGAGAACTTCATCTTCAACGGAGCTGTTGGCTGTGATGCTGGACTGCTGCAGTGCAGTGTAGGCCAGCTCCCATTCATTCGCGTTGAAAGTGATTGCAACCGTGCCGCCGTTTGCGGTGGTGTGGGTATCGCCGTCAGCATAGCTGGTGCCGTTGATGGTGATCCCTGCGGATTCAAGATGAGTAACCGCGCCAAGAACAACTGCGTGGGTGGTGCCATCGTATGACGACAGATCCGCATCGGTTGCAGCAGTGGCAACGTAATCGGTGCTGGTCAGCGTCTGATCAATGCCAAAGAACGCGTCTGTGCCCAGCTCGATCATGAAATCGCTTGCGTTGGTGACCTTGACTTCTTCGATGTTGGAGATGGCTACAGCAACATGGCCCGCAACATTCATTGCGCCGTCAACCAGATCGTCACCGTCGGCCAGATCAGTCACCAGAACGTCGGTGTCGTCACCATCCGCGTCAACACCACCGTCGATGGTGTCGGCAGCGGAGTCTGGCGCTGCAAAGACATCGCTGCCTTCTTCGCCGTCTACGTTATCTGCACCGTTGCCGCCGTCGATTGTGTCATCGCCGTTGCCGCCTACGATGATATCAACGCCCACGCCACCGTCGATGTCGTCGTTGCCGTCGGCACCGTTGATGTCATCCGCGCCGCCGATGCCGGTGATGATATCGTCTTCATTCGTACCTGCGATCTGGTCAGCGCCAGGTGTACCGTTGAAAATCGCCATAATGTTAGTCTCCTGCTTGAGAGCTATATTTTCATTCCACAAAGGACATTATACCAAAGTGGTATCTGCCCTTCCTAAAGCGTATTACACCCCAAAAAGGTGCCCGCCCTTCCGCTATCAGGCGGGTCGCTCTTCTGTCAAGCGTCACGCCGCTCTGCCGCGCTCTCGCGGGGTTCGTATAATTACAATCAGACAAGGTTGCTGATTCTTCATACCAGTCCCACGCACTAACGGCATACTGCGCCTATAATAGAGCGGAGTTTGGGGTGCGGTTCAAGCCGTTTGAGCTGTTTTATAGAGGCTTGCGGGCAACGGTCGGAGGGTGCGGCACTGCGGCAACACTTGGCTTTAATTTTCCTTGAAAGCAGTAGGGAAAGGGCTGGATTTGCAGTGTTTTTACCTGTGATTTGCCTGCGACAAGTCTGGTATACCTGCTTTGGTGCGAGAATTCCTGTGGCGGTATTTCGCGCAGCCAGTGGCGATTCACCGCCCAGATCAAGGCAAAAATGAAATTTTGGTAAATTTCGCAACAGGTTCACGCGCCTCAGAGCGGCTTTTGGATCGTGATTCCATGGTCTGGCCCTTCTGGAACGGGCCGCAACAGGTTTGAGCTGCTGGCTCTGTGGATGGGTTGGATCCTGGCGCGCCATCGCCTAGGAACACAGGGGCAGTGGCGCAGGCCTGCGAGGCGGCGAAACCCGGCGCTGCTGGGTGCCAGATTATGAGACTTTACCTTGGGTCAGCCAGGGTCAACCGATCTCCTGCGGTCAGAAAAGCGTTAACCTTTTGCGAGAAATTACATGATGATGGATCCCTTTGAGCGAATCGAGAGCACTCTGTTTGTAGTGACCTATGGGCGCTCTGGCTCGACCCTGCTGCAGAATCTGCTGAACGCCTTGCCGGGCTATGTCTTGCGGGGGGAAAACGCCAATTTACTGCGCTCTCTGGTACAAAGCTGGCAGGATCTGCGCAGCTTCTATCCCGAGCAGCTGGAGCGTATGCGCATTGCAGGGCCGCTGCCCTCCGGGCCACATCAGCCCTGGTATGGCTATGAGGCGATTGAGGTCGATCAACTGGGGCGCGATCTGGCGCAGGTGTTTTTGCGCAATGTGCTGCGCCCGGACGCGGACAGCCGGGTGGTTGGTTTCAAGGAGATCCGCTGGCACGAAGACCCGGCGCTGTTTGAGCCGATGCTGGAATTCCTGCAGCGCTACATGCCCCGGGCCCGGTTCATCTTTAACACCCGCGATCACGCTGAGGTCTGCCGGTCCGGTTGGTGGAAAACCATGGAGCCTGCTGCTGTGCGTCAGGAGCTGGAGCAGGCCGAGGCGCTCTATAGCAAATGGCAGGCGGTGCATCCCGAGAGCTGCCTGGCGTTGCACTATAATGACTACATCAGCGGGCCCGAGGCCTGGCGGGGGCTGTTCGATTTCCTCGGAGAGCCTTTTGACCCCGATCTGGTGCAGGCCACGCTCGACCGTAAACTGATGCATATGAAGTGGAAAAACCGCACCGCACCCTGATCGCCGCCTTAGATAAGGCGCGGCGACCTGTACAATATCCATAATCTCATAATCATGATTATGGTAAATTACGGGGCCAGAGCAGCTTTGATCCGGGCAGTCACGCCATATCAGTCAGGCTGCATTAAGCGGAGAGATTGCCTTTCAAACCTCACATGCCGCATCCGACTGTATTCTATACTGCCGCCAGTCCTGTTATGCTTGGCCAAGGCGCCTCAGCGTAGAAAACCTCCGCTGTTCGAGGCGCAAGGGGGTTGAATGACACCGTATCAATGGACAGGCCTTATAGGAACAATGACCTGCGTCTCCCTGCCTCTTGCGGCGATGGCGGCAAGTCGACCGGTGGGGGGCTGTCAGATCCTGCGGGACCGCGGCAGCGAGATCTGTATGGCCAAAGTCTCTTGCGATGCGGCCGCGGCGGCGGTGCGCCGCGTCCGGCCTCTTTTTGCCGACTGTGCAGCAGGTCAGCAGATCCCGCGCCAGACCGTCCTGCAGGCGCTCAGCCAGTTTAAAAGCGATCTCTATTTTCAGTGCTGCATTGGCAATGCGCTGGCGCCCAGCCTGAACGGATCAGGGTATACTGAATGAGGGCGCAGGGGAGCAATTTCACGTCATTTTAGCCGCCCGCCCCGCCGCCCTGCCGTGCCGCAGGAGAGAAGCCGCCGCTGGCAGCCCGCTTTCAGGCAGTCTTGCCTCTCAGCGTTTTAAAGCCCCGAGTAGTGTCGCCCCGCAGGGCCTGGCTCAGAGCGGCGCAGCAGGCGAAAGATCAGCATCAGTATCAGCATCAGGAAGAACAGGCCAAAGACGTCGCCAATCAGATAGGCGACATAGTCTTCAAGGCCGCTGCCAAGCGCGTAGTTGGTCAGGGGTGAGGTGAAAAACGAGATCAGCAGCCCCGCGGTCATGATACAGATCCAGCAGGGGTTGCGGCCCGGCGCGGGGCGCAGATCCCAGCCGATCCGGCGCAGCAGATAAAAACAGGCAGCGGGGACGGTGACGGCAATTGCAATCCCGGCCAGACGGCTGGGGGCCAGGGCGCCCAAGCCCGCAAAATAGACAAAAACGATGACCACCCCGGGCAACAGCGCCAGCACAGAGCGCCAGCCCAAAAGCCAGGCGGACAGCACCCGCACCCCATGCGGCAGAAACAGCAGACTGGCCCGGCTGGAAAACTCAGGGAAGAACAGAGCCTGCACCGGCATCAGGATCTCAAAGGTGACAATAAAGGCCGCCAGATAGGCCAGAGAAACCACGCCGATTTCCGGTATCAATGTCCGTAGGGTCACGACTGCCCCCGCCTGACAGGCCGCCTGTCAGGCAGACTGACAGGCCGGGGCCTTAATTTACCTGGGTGTCTTAACAATGTAGTACCCACGCGTGGACTCTTTACAGGGCTCCAGATAGCCTTTGCCGAGCAGTGATTTGAGGCCGCGAAAGAATGTCGGACGCGACACCTGGGCCAGCAGCCTGTGCTCCTGCAGGGTCGTGGTCTTGACCGCGCCGGTGCCCGCGCCTGTGCCTGTGCCCGTGCTGGTGGCGTGGTCACTGGCCGCATAATAGATGTCGCGCTCCACCGAAGAGAGGTTCTGCAGCCCCATGGACTGTTCCATGTCCAGGAGCAGCTTGCGCAACTCCGTCAGTTTTGAAATTTCAGACATTATCTTTTCTAATATTGCTGTTTTTTTCTACTTTGCTGAGCTTTGTGCAAAAGTAAACGGGCACCTCAGAATAAACGGCGCTCCAGAAGTAGTATCATATTGACACTTTACCGTGATCGCCTAATCTTGGAGTCAGTCCGGCAGCTTTTGACCGTGAGTGGTGGCCGTCGACAAGCACTTTAACACCAATACCTTTTGTTTGCTGGCGCGGACCCTCCGGGGATCCGCGTCAGTCGCGCTGCAGCATTGGGATTTTACGCGTCTTGCCAGTTTGGATTGGGCCAGTTTGGATTGGGCCAGTTTGGATTAAACCAGCCCCCATTAGACCAGTTCCGATTAGACCAGCCCCCATTAGACCCGTCCGGCCAGGCGCTGTGCCGATCTCAGGACTGCAGGCGCAGATGTGTATTAAGCGCGGGAAACAGGCGGGCTGTCGCCGCGCGTTCCGCCAGAGGCGGGCCATCAAAATATCCCTGCAGGTAATCCACTTTGCAGGCCTTGAGCAGCTGGCGATGCTCATCGGTCTCGGCCCCCTCGCCGGTGACCTGCATGCCCAGAGCATGGCCGAGGTCGGCGATGGCCCCGACGATGGCACGGGTTTCCGCAGATTCCGGCAGCTTGGACACAAAGGCGGCATCGACCTTGATCTTGTCCACCGGGAATTTCTGCAGGTAGCTGAGCGAGGAATACCCCATGCCAAAATCATCCAGCGCCACGGTGATACCCAGCTCCTGCAGCGCCTGAATTTCGCGCAGGGCAGACTGGCCGCTGGCCAGCACCACGGTCTCGGTGATCTCTGCCTCCACCGCCGAGGCCGGGCAATTGGCCTCAAACAGGCAGTCATTGACAAATTCATCGACCCGGGTGCCAAACAGTTTGGGCGAGAGATTGACCGCGACCCGGCCCTGAAAGCCCAGATCGTGCCATTTGGCTGCGGTGCGAAAGGCCTGCGTCATCATCTGATAGGTCAGCTCACGGATCAGCCCGCTGTCCTCGGCGATCGGGATGAATTCCGCCGGGGAAATGGTGCCCAGCTGGCGATGATGCCACCGCGCCAGCGTCTCGAACCCGATGATCTCGCCGCTTTTGAGGTCGGTCTGGACCTGATAGACTGGTTGGATGTCGCCCTGAGACAGCGCCTGGCGCAGCTCGCTTTCCAACAGGGCTTTGCGTTTGATTTCTGTTTCCAGATCTTCGTGGAAGACCTCAACCAGGCCCCGGCCGCCGCGCTTGGCTTCATAAAGCGCCAGATCAGCACGCCGGATGCCTTCAGAGGGTTTCGCCTGCGGCCCGGAAAGCGTGGCGATGCCGGCACTCATGCCGGTATGCAGCACCTGGCCGTTGACCTGTTGTGGCTGCGCCATCTCGGTGACCAGACGATTGGCAATATGGCTGAGCCGTTCCAGACTGCTGGCGCCCTTGACCAGAATGGCAAATTCATCGCCCCCCAGACGAGAGGCCTGCACATCGGTATTGGCGCAGGTTTCAAATTTTTGCGCAACCACCTGTAAAAGGGCGTCCCCGACGGGATGGCCCAGGGTGTCATTTATCAGTTTGAAATGGTCCAGATCTGCCAGCAGGATCGAGACCTGATCCCCCTCCTGCTGCAGCCATTTGGACAGGGTCTGCTCCATCAGGCGGCGGTTGGGCAGCCCGGTGAGACTGTCGTGCTCGGCGAGAAAGCGCACCCGTTCGGCCTGGCGCGCCTGGTCAGAATGATCCGAGGCCAGCAGCATGCTGCCAAGATAGAGCCCGCGCTCATCCCGGATTGGCCCGCCGCGCACCAAAAGATTGAGCAGCTCTCCCGTCAGGCTGTGGTCTGTGGTTGCCTCAAAGGAAAAGTTCTCGTTTTGCCGAATATGGCCTTCTGCCCGCTGCGCCAGATCCGGGGGCAGCCAGGAGCGGAAATTCAGCTGTCGCCCAATCTGGGCATCGCCAAAGAACACCTCGCCATTGGGGTTGCACAGCACCACATCGCCGACCTCGTCGACCAAAAGCACCCCATCGCGGGTGGATTGCAGCGCCCGTATAATGCGTTTGTGCTCGCGCCGGGTGCTTTCGTCGCTTTGTGCCCGCAGCTCCGCCACCTCGGCTCTGTGTTCGCGCAGCTGGTACAGCGCCCGGGCCATCAGGCCAATTTCGTCTCTGCGGTTCTGGCCCGGAATTTCCGTGTCAAAGGGCCCCTCTTTATTATAATTGGCCTTGCGCATCTCAATCAGGGCCTGGGTGAGCGCGACCATCGGCTGCGACAGGCGCAACAGCACCAGATAGACCACCACGCCAAGCAGGCTCAGCACTATAAGCGACATTTTCAAATGCTCGATGACGGCGGTGCGCAGTGGCACGGCAATGGTCGAGACCGGCAGGGCGATTTCCAGACGCCCCAGAACATGCACCTGCTCTCCAACCTTATAGAGGATGCTTTGGCTGGAGCGCAGATCGTCCGGCGCGGGGCTGTAGTCTGTGTTCCGCTGGACAAAGAGCTCGGTGCCGCTTTTGTCGAAGATCTGCACCTGCGTGGTGTGTCCTTCTCTGATAATGCTATGGATAATGCGCTGAACCTGGCCCGCGTCATAGTCCCACATGGGGCGCGCCAGGGCCTCGCTGGCAAACCGCAGCACGACGTCTCGTTCGGTTTCCAGATTTGCCAGGAACAACTCTCGGTGGTCCACCACCTCATGGGCAATGCTGAAACACTGGATGATAAAAACCGGGATGATCATGCCCAGCATCAGCCGGGTGCGAAACGGCATATTCTTGAGGGCTTTCATGGCGTCGCCTCCACCTGCCTGTAGCTGGCCAGAATATCCTGGTAGCGTCCCGACTGCTGCAGCTGCGCCAGCCCCGCGTTAAACTGCATGGCATAGAGGCGGGAGCTCTCCAATGCGGGGGAGAATCCGATGTGCAGCGCGTCGACCTCACCGTATGGCAGGATCTCGATCTGATCGGACAGCCCCAGACTGCGGGCGGTATAGATCAGCACCGACCGCTCCTCCAGCACCAGATCAATGCGACGGCTCATAAGCTTTCTCAGATTGCGGCCTGCCCCGTCCTCACCGCTGAGCAGTTGCACCCGAGTGGGGTCGGCCTTGTGGCGGGCGATATACTGCGCCAGGCTGGGGGCGTGCCGGTAATCCTGGACAGCGCCAAGCTGCAGCCCCTCCAGATCCTGTGGTCCGGTGACAGGGCGGGCTTCACCGCTGCGAAACGCCAGGCTTTCCTGATGCAGGATCATCGGCGCGCTAAAGATCAGGTTGTTGATTTTGTAGAGGTCGGGGCCGATGATGCCATTGACCGCCCCGGTCTGGACCTGGGCCAGACTGCGCGACCAGCTGAGATTGGCATAGCGCACCTCGTGCCCAAAAAGAGCCAGCGCTTCGCGGGCGAGCTCTACCAGCAGGCCGGGACGCGGGCTGCCAGGGCTACAGCTGAAGGGGCACCAGTGGCTGGCCCGCAACTCGATGACATCGGCACGGGCGGGCTGGCCGCCTGCCAGGAGCACAAACCCCAAGAGACCCACGCCTGCCGAACCCCAAAGGATCACGGACAGGGCTGGCAGTGCAGCTGTCAGAAAGCGGATAACCCACATGGCACATGACCCTTTGTCTCAACGCGTGGGCTGACTGTGACAAAAGATCGTTAAATGAACGTATGGCTAATTTGGCATATTGCCCCGGCTGCCACCGCAGCAGGGCGTTGAGAGCGAACAAATTAACTCAAAACTCAGGGTTGGTCTTTCTGTGTCGATCCGGGCTTTGTCGATCCGGGCTGGCTTTTGTCGGGTTTTGCTGATCTGAGTGTGACACGACAGTTTAAAAGTCTGAGTGTGACACGACAGTTTAAAAGACTGTGTAAAAGACGGTCTCCGGGCGCTTGCCTCTGGTCGCGGTCTGGTCGCGGTCAGGCCAAAGTCAGGGCAAAACCTGGCCAAAGGCGGGCCAAAATCTGGTCCGGCCCTGCCCTGTGTGGGCCCTCCTGCTGTACAGCTTTGTGCAGACCTGCGCGCCAAGGCGGGCAGAGATGGCCCTATACATGACGGAATGAATGGCCTATACGCGGCCAATTGCTGCCGGGGCTCTGCCCTTTGTGCGGCAGCTCTGGTTCGGCCTCAGCCCCAATAGAAAAGCAGATCATCTCTTGAAACAGACATTGGCTCTGGCGCTTGAGCGCCGTGGATATACATCTTTGACCCCCGTTCAGGAGGCGGTCTCCGACCCTGCCCTGTCCGGTGTTGACCTTTTGGTCTCAGCCCAGACAGGATCGGGCAAAACCGTGGGCTTTGGCCTTGCGATTGCCGACACCCTGCTGGGTGAGGACGAGAAATTCTCCTCCGCCGCAACCCCGCTGGCCCTGGTGATTGCGCCCACGCGTGAGCTTGCGATGCAGGTAAAGCGTGAACTGGCCTGGCTTTATGGCGAAGCCGGCGCGGTGATGGCCTCTTGTGTCGGTGGCATGGATATGCGCGACGAGCGCCGTGCGCTGGACCGGGGCGCCCATATCGTTGTGGCAACACCCGGCCGTCTGCGTGACCACATCATGCGCGGCTCTATCGATCTGTCCGACCTGCGCGCCGTGGTGCTGGACGAAGCCGATGAGATGCTGGACCTCGGTTTCCGTGAGGATCTCGAGTTCATCCTGGGCGAATCGCCCGACGAGCGCCAGACGCTGCTGTTCTCTGCCACCGTGCCGCCTGCCATTGCCGGTCTCGCCAAAAGCTATCAGCGCGATGCCAAGCGAATCTCGACCGTGGCCGAGAAATCGCAGCACAGCGATATCGAATACCAGGCGATGTCCGTGGCCGCGCGCGACGATGAAAACGCCATCATCAACGTGCTGCGCTATTTTGAATCGCCCAATGCGATCGTCTTTTGCAACACCCGTGCCATGGTCAACCGGCTGCTGAGCCGCCTGTCCAACCGGGGCTTCTCTGTGGTTGCCCTCTCGGGTGAGCTGTCGCAGGCAGAGCGCTCTCATGCGCTGCAGGCGATGCGCGACGGGCGCGCCCGCGTCTGTGTGGCGACCGATGTGGCGGCGCGCGGGATTGACCTGCCGAACCTCGATCTGGTGGTCCATGCCGAGCTGCCAAACAGCCACGAAACCCTGCTGCACCGCTCGGGCCGGACTGGCCGGGCCGGTCGCAAGGGCGTCAGCGCGCTGATCGTGCCACCAAAATCCCTGCGCAAAGCCGAGCGTCTTTTGAAGATGGCCAAGCTGCAGGCAACCTGGGACAACGCCCCCTCGGCGGACGCGATCAAGGCCCGTGACGGCGAGCGCATGCTGACCGATCCCGCCTGGAGCGAGACACCTGCCGCCAGCGACGAGGCGATGATCGCCAAGCTGGCCGAGGAATTCTCGCCCCAGCAGCTGGCCGCCGCCTATCTGCGCCTGTGGAATGCCGGCCGCTCTGCTCCCGAAGAGCTCTCGGCTGCCAATGCCAAACCCGAGCCGCGCGCGCCCTTTGGGCCCAGCGTCTGGTTCTCGCTGGACACCGGTCGTGACAAGGGCGCCGACCCGCGCCGCCTACTGCCGATGCTGTGCCGTGCCGGCGACATCACCAAAAACGACATTGGTGCGATCCGCATTCAGCAAAATGAGAGCTATGCCGAGATCAGCGTCAAGCAGCTCGACGGCTTCCTGAAATCCATCGGCGACGCGATGGCGCTGGATGATGGCACCAAGCTGACCCGCCTGGACACGCCCCCCAACCTGCCCGCCGGCCGCCCTGCGGGTGGCCCCTCTGGTGGCCCGCGTAAATCCGGTGGCTATGAGGGCAAACGCCCGCAACGTGGATCGGATGGCCCCCGCGAGGGCGGCTATAAAGGCTCCCGCGACAGTGGCCCCCGAGATGGTGGCGGCTACAAGGACAAGAAACCCTATGGCGGTGACAAACCCCGTGGCGAAAAGTCTGGCGGCGATCGTTTTGAACGTCCCGAGCGCAAAGAGCGCTCTGAGCGCCCCCGTCACAAGCCCGAAGCGCCGCGCGAACCCAATGCGGTGGTGACGCCAATGACACCCCGCAGCAAGCCGGCGCCAAAATCAGATGGCAAACCCGGCCCGCGCGCTGGGGCGTCTGATCCCGGCAAGAGCTGGCGCAAAGAGGGCGGCAAGCCTTCTGGTAAACCAGCTGGCAAGCCCGCAGGTAAATTCGCAGGCAAGCCCGGCGATGAGCGTGGCGGCAAAGGGACACCTCCGCCAAAGGGCAAAGCCAACAGCAAAAAGAACAAGGCCCGCGCCGCTGAGGCCAAAGCCGGCAAAGCCGCAAAGCCGCGCCGTCCCTAGGCGTGAAAACGGCTCTAAAGCGGAATATATTCCTGCCTTAGAGCTGGGCTAGGTTTGAAAAAGGCCGCTGGCAGATCCCTCCGCCAGCGGCCTTTTTCTTTGGAATTTTTGCAGTTATGCGGGCTTTTTGCAGTTATGCGGGCAATGCAGCTATCCAGCGCTAGCCTTCCAGCGCCGTGATCATGTCCACCCGTGTCGCGTGGCGGCCGCCCTCGAATTGCGCGGCAAGGAAAGCATCCACGACATCAAGCGCCAGTCCTTCGCCCAGCACACGCACCCCAAGTGAGAGCATATTGGCATCGTTGTGTTCCCGGATCATGCGGGCTGAAAATGTGTCGGAGCAGACGCCGCAACGGATGCCCTTTACCTTGTTCGCGGCCATCATGATGCCCTGACCGGTGCCACACAGGATGATGCCAAGGCGGCAATCGCCAGAGGCGACGAGCCGTGCTGCCGCTTCGCCGTGCTTGGGGTAATGCGTGCTCTCGGTCGTGGTCGGGCCGATATCGACGGCCTCCCAGCCAAGCGCTGTAATATGTTTGGCAATGGCCTGACGAAGGTCAATGGCGGCATGGTCACTGGAAAGCGCGATGCGGGAGTTGGTTGTCATGGAGACGTCGTCCTGTTTCACAAGGGAATATATCTGTTGAGCTCAAGGCAGCCATCGCCTGGTGTGTCGGCTGCCCGCTTTGGGATGCTAGTGCTGTGCCACAAGGGCAGGCCGTGCCAGCCTGCCCCGCCGCTGTCAGCTGGCGGCGGCCTCAACGGCGGCGGCGACCTCGGCCACGGTGGCATTCAGCAGGGATTCATCCTCGCATTCGGCCATCACCCGGATCAAAGGCTCGGTGCCGGATTTGCGAATGAGCAGACGGCCCTTGCCCTCTAATGCGGCCTCAGCGTCGCGAATGGCGGCCTGTACCGATGCCACCTCAAGCGGGGTCTGGCCGGCCGCAAAGCGCACGTTCTGCAACAGCTGCGGCACCGCCTCGAACTGGTGCAGCAGCGCCGAGGCAGGGGTGCCCGTTTCCACCATAGCCGCCAGCATATGCAGCCCTGCCATCAGCCCGTCGCCGGTGGTGGCATAGTCGCTCATCACGATATGGCCGGATTGCTCGCCGCCCAGGTTAAAGCCGCCCTGGCGCATTTTTTCCACCACGTAGCGGTCTCCAACAGAGGTGCGTTCCAGCCGCACCCCCTGCCCCTGCAGATACCGTTCCAGCCCAAGGTTCGACATCACGGTGGCGACCAGAGTATCGCCGGCCAGCAGACCCGCCTTGGCCCAGCGGGTTGCCAGCAGCGCCATCAGCTGGTCGCCATCGGCCACGCAGCCGGTCTCGTCGATCATGATGACCCGGTCGGCATCGCCATCCAGGCAGATCCCCACATCTGCTCCATGTGCCACTACGGCGGCGGCGGCGGCTTCGGGCTGGGTCGAGCCACAGCCGCGGTTGATGTTCGTGCCATCGGGGGCCACCCCCAGCGGCACCACATCGGCGCCCAGCTCCCACAGCACCTCGGGGGCGGTGCGGTGTGCGGCGCCATTGGCGCAGTCCACCACCACCTTTAGCCCATCCAGGCGAATGTCGCGGGGCAGCGATGATTTAACCCGCTCACTGTAGCGAAAGCGCGCATCATCAATGCGTTTGGCGCGACCGATGTTTGACGCCTGGGCCGGCGCGACCCCGGCCTCGATCAGCGCTTCGATCTCCAGTTCCGCCTGGTCCGACAGCTTAAAGCCATCGGGGCCGAAAAATTTAATGCCATTGTCCTGCGCCGGGTTGTGACTGGCCGAGATCATCACGCCCAGATCCGCCCGCATGGAGCGCGTCATCAGCCCCACGGCAGGGGTTGGCACCGGCCCGAGCAACAAAACATTCATCCCCGTCGAGGTGAGGCCGGCGGTGAGCGCGCTTTCAAACATATAGCCAGACAGCCGGGTATCCTTGCCAATGACCACCCGGTGCACGCCCCCGGCCTCGCGGCGAAAATAGCGCCCCACGGCGGCGCCAATGCGCAGTGCCATATCGGCGGTCATGGGGTGAATATTGGCGGTGCCGCGCACCCCATCGGTGCCAAAGAATTTGCGCATGTCTTTTGTCCCATCCCATGCCCTGACAACCAGAGCTGCGGCGCCAACCGCAGACCAGCCGCCTCTGGGCCATCGTCCATTTGTGAAGACCATAAAGCAGGGCGCAGGCGGCTATAAGCCCGAATTGCAGCCAAAGACCCCGGCTGACAGAATTCCACCTGAGGCAAGCAAACTGAGGAAATTATTAGGCGCAAAAAGAAACGGGCCAAAAGGCCCGTTTCAAAAACTCAGATCGGCCGCCCGAAAGGCGGCCAAAAGGCGCGCAGCACTTAGTTGGTTGTTGTGGTGGTTGTGGTGGTGCCGGTGGCATCATCATCATTGCCTACAATGGCAAGGACAGCGGCCAGCCCCAGAACACCAGCCGCGGCAGTGCCAGCGGTGATCCCAGCCAGACCGGTTGTCTTGGCAGTTGCAGTGGAGGTGGTTGCAGTGGCTGCAGGAGCGGCCTGTGCAGACACAACAGTTGCGCTTGAGGCAACGATAAGGAAAGCGGCAAAGATCTGTTTCATAATCCAAACTCCTTTGGAAATTCTATTTGATTGAACTCTAGGCGAGGTCAGCGAGCATTTCAACGAAAGGAATAGGCTGAAAACAGTTGATAAGTGGTTTTTTATGCGAGATGTGACTAAAAGGCTCAACTTGCCAGGTCGCGAATGCGCAAATATCCGATTCCCGGCCCGGCCCACTGGCGCGATTGCCAGAGTTTGGCGTCGCGGGAATCAATCCAGTAGTCATTGACCACCACACCTTTTGCCCCAATCCCTTCGCCGCCTTCGCAGTGTTCCTGCAGATGACGGGTGGCATAACGGATCCCGATGATCTCGATTGTTTCAGCCCCAAGATCGGTGACACTGCAGACCATATTGAGCTGAAAGGCCTGATTGTCGCCGCCGCGCAGACTGTAGCTGCGGCCGCCGCCGCGCGCCGGTCCTGGCTGATCTGCAACCGCGGGCACCTCGGCCGACAGCAGATCATCTCCCAGACCATGGGTGGTCATCAGCATGCCGTTGCGAAAGGCCAGAGTCGCGTTGTCGCTGGAGCGCCAGATGGAGATTTCGCCCGGCAGATCATCCCTGCGGATCAGGTGCAGCCCCATATAGCCCGTGAGCGCCTCACGTTCGACCAGAACCTCGATATGTGGCTGGTCCAGTTGTTCAAGCAGAGCCCGGGTCACCACAAGTGGTTCCGGTTTGGGTTTACGCCACTGGGTGATTCTGGCGCCAATGACCTTGACCAGCTCCACGTCTGCGGTGGTTTCGGCCGGGCCTGTGCTGCAGGCCGACAGCGCCATCAGCGCAAGCAGGAGGCCCGCACGGGTGGCGGTTTTCCAACACCGAGATATCATTCCCAGAACCTCGCACGTTGATTGTTCAGGCTCGCCTGGTGGGCGTCGCGGATCGAGCCATACAGCCGTCCCGGCACCCCGACCTTCTGGCCGCCATCGCGCTGGGTCGGACGGATGGTCAGACCATAGCCACGGCGGCTGGGTTTGCCCAAAATCCAGTCCAGCGGCATGCGAAAGTGAAAGCCCTTGTCAAACGAGCCCTCGCCAAAATCTTCCGCCGAGACATTTGTCAGCGTAAAGAAGGCCCCCACCAGCCAGCCATTGTTGAAATGCCGGTCCAGGCTGAAGGTGCCGCCATAATCGCCGGCCAGATAGCGGCCTGCGTCCAGCCGCAACAGGTAGTTGTTGCCCAGCTCGTAATAAAGCGAAGCATGCCCAGTGAAGGTTTTGTAGTCCAGGAAGGAGAACCGCTGGTCGTAGTCGCGCTGAATGACGTAGTTGGCCTCAACCCCCAGCGCCAGAGGGCTGTTGACCGGCTTCCACAGCACCTCGCCGGAGATGCCGCCGAACATGGTTTCAAACAGGCCAAAGGTGGCGCGGGCATAGATATTGCTCGCCGGTTTCCAGTTGCGCGCCACATAGAGGTTTTCCAGCGTGGTGCCGTATTGCGCATATTTGGTGATATCGGTGCGCACATGCGGCAGCACCGAGTTCGAGTCCCGCCCGTTCTTGATATTGCCCGCCAGACGCTGCCGCAGCGCCCCGGCGATGATCCAGCCCGGCGCCGGAGCATAGCTGGCCAGCAGATCGACCCCCGCATCCAGCCGGAAGGGGCGGGCAGGGTCAAAATACGACGGTTTGGTATAGGGGCCAAAACTGGCGGAAAACGCCGGATACAGCTCTGTCGACTGCAGCGCGGTCTCGGATACAGGGGCGGCACTGCTGACGCCCACCACGGTCTGGAGCGCATCCGAGGCCAATGGGTCAAATTCCAGAGCTTCCAGATCCGAGCGCCGTACCTCAATGGTCGACAGGCCGACGCCATTGCTTACGGTGGTGATGTGGAAGGTCTCGACCGAGGCCGGCAGGGTCGCCGTCAGGATCCGGGCCACCCGCCCGGCCGCCTGGGCCGCTGAACGGTAGCGCGGATTGCGAAAGCGGATTTCGACTGTGGTGCCTTTGAAATCGATCGCTTCCAGGATCAGATTGTCCTTTTTCAGCGCCTCGGCTGTTTGGTCGCGAAACACGGTTGTCTGTGCGGTGCTCTCAGGCCAGTCCTGGTTCCAGTCTACCTCTTTCACAGCCCATTGGCTGCGGGGAATGATCGGATGCGGCGCGGGCACCACCATGGGGGTGAGCGGCTGATGCGGGTTCAGCTGGAACTGGGCGGTAATGCCAATTTCCGAGCCGTAAAGATAATAGAGGCCAAACCGCGCCCGGTCGCTGTGTTGATATTCCACCCCAAAGTTAAACGGTGAGTTGCGTTCAAACACATTCGAGATCTCGGTCTCGGTGACATAGGCATCCGAGGAATATTCCGCCTTCAGGCTCCATTGCTCATTGGGTTGCCACTCGATGCCACCGAAGGGGGCAAAATCGCCCCGGAACCACTGATCATAGGACAGCTCACCACCGGTGCCGCCGCCGACAAACGAGGGCCGCTTGCCGCCGATATTGCCAATGGCGCCATAAGAGCCGAGCCGCCCCCAGCCCAGACCGGCAGAGACCTTAAGACGCCCCGGGCTGCCGCCGCGCGACAAGGCAGGCGTCTGAAACCGCTTGGTGGCGACAAAATACTCTGCCGCATAGACCCCGGTGCCGGCAAAATCCTGCAGGCCCATGGTGACCTCCGGCAGCCAGCGCCGCTCTTTCCACAGCCGGGCCCGAACGTCAAAGCCCCGGTCGTAATAGGTGGAAAAGCCAAACAGATTGAGGTCGCGAATGCCGTTGTAGCGAAAGGAGGTCGTGAGCCAGGGCAGCGCCTGAAAGGTCAGATTATAGCGGCTCTGGCCGCCAAACCATGAAACGGATGTCACATATTGCCCATCCGGCAGCATCTCGGCTGTGGGCATGTCGACCACACCGGGCACCCCGTAAAAGTTCAGCGACGGCGGTGGCAGCGGTTTGAACCGCGGCGCCGCGGCATCGCTGCCAGGTTCTGGGTTATGCGCGGGCTGCGTCACCTCTGGGCCCCAGGCCTGCACCGGTGCTGCGGCCAGGCTCAGCAGGGCTGCGACCAAGCTTAAACCAGCCCGACTTAAACCAACCGGCTTCAAAAGCATCTGGAACCTGTGCGAAAAAATGCTGATCACGGGAGAGGAGCTGCCTTATGCCAGTCGGATTTTACAAAATGCTGTGCCGGTTAGAGCATGATTGCTCTGCAGGGATCAACGCAGGTACTGCATCGCCTGCGGGAAAATCAGGATGACTTACGGTCTGTGACCTCGGGGCCATAACCCTCGACCCAGCGTTGTAAAACCAGCCGCGCCGCCGCCTCGTCGCCCGCAGCCACCGCCTGGCGCAGCCCCCGCATAAAGGCCGCCACTTCGATCTCCGACAACACGGATTCGCGGGCACAAAAGATCTTTTGATGCCGGGTGGTGATCAGCTCGTCGGTGAGGGTCAGCTCTTCTTCCATCTTCTCACCGGGGCGCAGGCCGATGATGTCGATGGCAATGTCACCGTCGGGATTATCCTCGTCCCGGACGCTGTAGCCGGCGCTCTCGATCACCTGGCGGGCCAGTTGTAAAATCGGCACCGGCTCGCCCATATCCAGCACAAAGACCTCGCCGCCGCGCGCCTCGGCGCCGGCCTGCAACACCAGGTGCACCGCCTCGGAGATGGTCATGAAATAGCGTTTCACCCGCACATCGGTGACCGTGACCGGGCCACCCCGGCTGATCTGATCCTGAAACAGCGGCACCACAGAGCCGGACGAGCCCAGAACATTGCCAAAGCGCACCATGGTAAAGATCGTCTGGCCGCTGCGGCTGGCCAGATCCTGCAGCAGCAGTTCCGCCATCCGTTTGGAAGCCCCCATCACATTGGTCGGGCGCACCGCCTTATCGGACGAAATCAGGATAAAGCGTTCGACCCCGGCCTGCAGCGCGGCACTGGCCAGCGTCTGGGTGCCAAAGACATTGTTTGCCAGCCCCGGCAAAGGGTTGGCCTCGACCAGGGGCACGTGTTTATAGGCCGCTGCATGCAGTATCACCTGCACATCATGGGTCTTCAGCACCAGGCGCACCTGACGCGGATCGGTGACCGAGCCCAGCACCGGGACCACCTCGATCGCGGTGCCGGCCGTGAGCTGCATCATCTCCTGATGCACCGTGTACAGCGCCAGTTCGCTCAGCTCAAAAAGCACCAGCTTTTGCGGGAGGCAGGCCAGCACCTGGCGGCACAGCTCAGAGCCGATCGAGCCCCCGGCCCCGGAGACCAGCACCACCCGGCCGGCATAAGATCCGCTGGCCTCCTTCAGAGGCAGGCTGCGGGCCGCCCGGCCCAGAAATTTTTGTGGCGCAACCGGCTTCAGCTTGTCCACCAGCGCCTCTTCGCCAATCAGCTGCGCAAAGGAGGGCAGCGCCTGCACCTCCAGCTTCATCTTCTGCAAACGCTGGGTGATCTGCGCCTGCTTTGGCTGGCTCTGGCTTGGCATGGCCAGCAGCACCCGGTTGATCTTGCGGCTTTCCACCAGTTCCTGAATGCGCGCGGGCGGGAAAACCTGCAGCCCAACCAGGGTCATGCCCTGCAACGAGCTGTTGTCATCGACAAAGGCAACCGGATCGATCCCGTCGTGGGATTTCAGGGCCTGCGCCAACTGGGTGCCGGTGGTGCCCGCACCATAGATCAGCACCCGGCAGCGCGGCAGCGCCCGGCGATAGATCGCCAGCACGATCTGGTGCATAAAGGCGCGGGTGGCCATCATGAAGAGCACATAGCTGGTGGCAAAAACCACATGGGTTCCCGGGGGCAGGTCCGGCCCAAAAATATAGGTGAGCACCGCCAGCGTCACCGCCGTCAGCGTCGCGACCACCGCCGTCAGCAGCACCGCATAGCGCTCATAGGCATTAAGCTGCACCATCGGCAGGCCCAGCCACACCGAGGCGGCCCCTGTCACCAACATGACATAGGGCAGCAGGGGCAGCATATCCCCAAGAATCTTGAGCTCGGGTTCCGGCAGCGGTTGCATCACCAGGGTGAACAGCAGAGCCATCGGTATCAGAGCCAGATCAATTGCTAAAAAGATGTAGGATTTCTGTTTGCGCGACAAAGCGCTGATCAGATTAAACATCCCTGCCGTTCCCGTCCAATGCGTAGAGCCGCGCCTCTGACTCATCCGTCTTCGGCATTTGAAAATAATGCCGTCCCGGGCAGCGCCCGCTTTCGGGCGATACACCTAATCTGTTAAATACCCAAGGTTTCAAAAATAAACTTTCATTCGCTTTCGCTTAACTTAGCCTCTTTCCGCGCCAGCACAAAGTCGCAACCCGCCAAAAGCGGAAAGCCGCCAACCTTTGCGCCAAAGATCTCTTGAAAAGGCCCCACTCCGCAACCCAAGGCCCCAATGCGCAGCCCCAGGACAGCTAGAGGACAGTCAGGCCGTACGGGAGCGATGATTTTGGCGTCAAAATTCGAATCATCACCGCAAATCAATGCCCGCCAGTGTCCTCCCCAGTGTGCCCGCCAGTGTGCCCACCAGTGCCCCCTCAGGGCGAGCGTCAGCCGCGGCGAAAAATATTGCCGATGGTCTGAAACACCAGATCGAAATCATAGCACATGTTGCGGCGGCGTTGATAAATCAGATCCAACCGCGCCTTGGCCGGGATACAGACCTTTGAGTAAATCGCATCGGTCTCCTCCGGCGTGGCACAACGCTCCAGCAGCGCCGCTTCATGTTTGTGATAGGTGATCGAGGCCAGCCCGGTCACGCCGGGCCGCGACTTGAGCACCTCGTTGTAGATCTCCGGATAGGCCTCGACATATTGGCGCAGCGGCGGGCGCGGCCCGACAAAGGACAGGTCTCCCTTGAGGATATTCCACAGCTGCGGGAACTCATCCAGACGTTTGCGGCGCAGCCAGGCGCCGGTCTTGGTAATGCGCGCCTGCTTGTCGCCGCCAGAGACCCCCTGATCCTGCGCCACCACCCGCATGGTGCGCAGTTTCCACAGGGCAAACCCCTGGCCGGGGGCCTTCATGCGCTCGGCCACATAAAAGACCGGGCGGCCCTCTTTCCATAAAAGCCAGCCCAGCAGCAGCAGCAGAACCGGCCCCAGAATAAGCACCAGCAGGCTGGCAAAGAAGAGATCAAAAAGACGTTTGGACCAGGTCATGTGGGGTCTGTTTCCTGTGCTGGTGCGGATTTTGGGGCAGATTTTGCAGCAGGCGCCAAGGCGCGCCACTCTCTGATCATCTGGGCGGCATTCGCCTGTGGTAACAGCTCAGCCGGGATCAGGCCCTGCAGCCGGCTGACATCCAGCGACACCTCGGCAATGGCGGTTTGCGGCGCCGGACGACTGGTAAAGGGCAGATCCGCGGCCCGCAGCAAATCCCCCATTTCAACCGGCTGCGGCTGGGCCAGATTCAACACGGCTGGCAGGGGTGCCGACGGCAGGATGGCGCGCTGCAGCAGCTGCGCCATGACGCGCGACAGACAGCGCATCCCGATGTAGCTGCGCTGCGGGCTGCGCCCATCGGCAAACTGGTCCAGAGTAAACCCCGCCCGCCAGCCGCCCAGAATGGCGTCCAGGCCGGCGATATTGCCAATGCGCAGCATACAGACAGGCACATCGAGCCGCAGCGCCAGAGCCGTGGCGCGCTGCTCCATCTCAGCCTTGGCCGCACCGTAGGGCGCTGCAGGCGCCAGCAGGCTATCCTCGCTCAGCGATCCCGACTGGTTGCCATAGACCGCCGCCGAGGAGGCCAGAAACACCTGCGCACAGCGCCCGGTCGCGGGGCGCGGCCCAGCTGCTGCCGCCGCCTGCAGCGCCGCCTCGGCAAGACGCCAGTTGTCCTGCAAATCTGCGCCCCGACCGGCAATACTGCCGGCCAGACACAGAATCACATCACAGCCCTGTGCTGCCTGCAACAGGGTCGCAGGATCCTCAAGCGGCGCAAATATTCGCAAATCCTGATGGGTCTGGCGGGTGCCCTCCTGTGCGGGGGCCGCTGGCGGCTGGCGCATTTGCCACCGCAAATCGCTGTCTGAGGCCAGAAGATCGGCCCAGTCACGCCGAAACAGCTGTGCAATCCGCCCGTTTCCACCCAGTATCAATGTGGCGGGAAATCCCATGATTGCTCCTCGCTTAGTGTGGTGAGCTTGGTGTTGACGCAAGACGCAGGCCCAGTATTTTACACGAGCTAAACTCAAAGGCCTTCATTCAGGTCAAAAATCAAGCTGTTTCCTGATAGAGGCCTCATGCGCACACTCATTTTTATGCTTTCTGCCATCGGCTTGGCCCTTCTGCCAGCCGCCTGCAGCCGCCTGCCCAGTGGCGCGCCTGTCAGCGAAGAGATTCTGGCCCAATCGGCAGAAGTCGACGCCAGTTTTGCGCTCTATGCCGTCAACCGCGCCTTCCTGCCGACAGTGGCCCACTGGCCCGCAACCGGAAAACAGGAACGTCTGGGCTGGATCCAGGCCAGCCGGGGCTCCAAGTCGCAGATCCTCCAGCCCGGAGACACCCTCACCCTGCGGATCTGGGACAGCAGTGACAACTCCCTTCTGACCTCGCCGGAACAGAAAATGGTGCAGCTGCAGGATGTCAGGGTCGCCGTCAATGGCACCATCTTCATGCCCTATGTCGGCAATGTGAATGTGCTGGGTCTGACCCCTGATCTGGCGCGGGAGCAATTGCAGGACAAGCTAGAATCAATTGTGCCCTCGGCGCAGCTGCAGCTGGACATGAAAGAGGGGCGCAACAATTCGGTGGATCTGGTCTCTGGTGTGGCCAATCCCGGCACCTACCCCATGCCCGACCGCAACTATTCGCTCATGGCGATCATCTCGGCCGGCGGCGGCATCAGCTCGGCGCTCAACAACCCGCAGATCCGTCTGGTGCGCGGCCAGAACATCTATGGCACCTCGGTGGATGCGCTTTTGAACAACCCCCGTCTGGACACCCTGCTGCGCGGCGGCGACCAGATCTTTGTCGAAGAGGACGAACGGTATTTCCTGTCCTTTGGCGCCACCGGCACCGAGGATCTGCATACCTTCACCAAGGACAATCTCTCGGCCATGGATGCGGTCTCGATCACTGGCGGCATCCAGGACAGCCGCGCCGACCCCCAGGGGCTTTTGGTGCTGCGTGAATATGCCCCCGAAGCCCTGGCACCCGGACTGCGCGGACCGCGTCACCAGCGGGTTGTCTTCACGCTGGACCTGACCTCTGCGGATGGCCTGTTCTCGGCCCGCAAGTTCCAGATCAATCCCGACGATCTGGTGATCGCGACGGAATCTCCCATCAACGACGCCCTGACCATCTCAAATATTATCGGTAATTTCTTTGGTGTCTTCAGCCGCGCCGGGGTGCTCTAGGCTCTTTTTGATCACTGCTTGATCACAGCGGCGTCGGCGGGATCTCTTGTCGGCGCTCAGGTCTGAATTCGGGCCCAAATTCAGACCTGATTTCAGGCCTAATTTCAGGCCGGTGATCAGATCCGGGTTCAGAAGATAAAATCATCAACTGACAGCTCAGCGGGGCGCAGATCTTCCAGCCGGATCTGGCCCGCGCCGGTCTGGATCAGCGTATCCTCGCCCCGGCGCAAAATCTCCAGATCCTCATAGTCCAGCCCCCGGATGCCAGAGAAATCCAACTGGTCGGTTTCGGGAGTGAAATCAAGGATCACGTCCCGGCCATGGCCCTTTTCAAAGATAAAGACATCGGCGCCGTCACCGCCGCTAAAGCTGTCGCGCCCCTTGCCACCGTCAAGGCGGTCATCGCCGTCAAATCCCAGCAACCGGTCGGCACCACCGCCCCCTTTGAGGACATCCGCCTGCGCATCACCCTTCAGGGTGTCATTGCCACCATTGCCCAGCAGACGGCTGGGACCCTCGCCTGCGACCAGCAGATCATTGCCACCGCCACCGAACAGAAAGTCAAAGCCTTCTCCACCAAAAAGCTGATCATTGCCGCCGCCGCCTTTCAGACGATCCGCACCAATACCGCCCTCCAGAGTATCATTGCCGCCGTTGCCTTTCAGCAGATCATCGCCCGCGCCACCAAAAAGCCAGTCGGCGCCGCCGCCGCCTGCCAGCAGATCGGCGCCCAGCTCGCCATAGAGGCTGTCATTACCGGCGCCGCCCTTTACCTGGTCATCGCCATCGCCGCCCCAGAGCTGATCCGCGCCGCCCAGACCAGTCAGCCGGTCTTCGCCGCCAAGCCCCTGCAGGCTGTCGGCACCGCCAGTGCCCTGCAGCAGATCCTTGTCGCCGGTGCCATATTGCATGTCGTCCTCAAAGCTCACCCCCAGCGCCACCCGGCCCGGAGTGGAAAACCCACCAGTGGGCCAGATGTCAGCCAGGGTCAGCTCCGCGCCGCTGGCGCTGCGCACCAGAATTTCGGTGTCGCCAAAAGACAGGCGGATGCCGCCATTCATATCGGCCACACTCAATTGACCCGGACCGTAAAGGCCTGGGATCAAAGACAGGTCCAGGCTGTCTTCGCCGGGCTGAAAATCGGTGACCCGGATCTGGCCCCGAACGACGCCAAGAGCAAAGCAGTCGGCGCCATTGCCGCCGGTCAGCACAGAGCCCGCGCCCCGCGCCACCAGCACATCATCGCCCGCCTGCCCCACCAGCGTCACAGCCCCGGTGCCGCCTTCCAGCAGATCGTCGCCAGCGCTGCCCTGCAGGGTGCCGCGCGTCGCGGTCTCCACCAGGCCCAGCTCGCTCAGATCCAGGGTAAACCGTGAAATCCCCATCTCACTGCCTGAGCTCACATAGATCTCCAGCTGATCGCCCATCATCACGGTGTCCAGCGCGCTGACATTCTCAAGGCCAAGCCCCGCTTCATGAGACAGGCTGCGCAGGTGCAGCAGCTGGCCAGAGGGCAGCAACTGCAACAGGGTGAGGCCATCATCGGCGCCCGCCGCCAGCACCAGAACATGATCGCCAACGCTCACCACCTCAAGCGCGCTGGCGCCGCCAAAGCGGGTCGCCAGCGTGTCACTCACCTGATCCACAAAGCTCAGCGTGCCCGCGTTGGCACCGCTGTCGGCCACCCGAAACAGGCTGAGCGAGCCGGTGCCCGCAGCGCTCAGGATCACCCAGGTGCTGTCATAGGCGGTAAAGCTCTGCAGAGCACTGGGGCTGGAGACAGGCAGACCATCTGCCGCCGTAAAGCTGTCGGCGGCCTGCAGCGCGCCGGTCTGGGCATTGATGCGAAAGCTGTGCAGCCCCTGGCCCGCCGCATCCGCCACAAACAGCAGACCCGCCTCGGCCGAGACCTCCAGCGCCACCGCACCGGACAGCTGATACGCGCTGTCGCCACCCGCAGTGCTCACCTCAGCCTGTGGTCTGCCTGCCGCGTCCAGCCGCCAGCCGGTCAACTGTCCCGCCTCGGTGACGCTATAGACAACGCTTTGCGCGCCATTCAACGCGGCCACTGCTGCGGCGCCCACAGATCCGCCCACGGAGCCACCTGTCAGGCTCTGGGCCGACTGCGACGCCAGATCGCCATCGCTGCCGACCTGGTAGGACAGTAGTCTGGAGCCTACGCTGTTGTGCTGCAAAAGATGTGTCTCACCGCCGATCGCGGCCAGGGAGAATTCACCTGTGGCCAATGTGCTGCCCTGATGCCAGTAGATCTCCTGCAGGACCGGCGCGGCCTCGCCGAGGCGAAACTGGCTGATGCCACCATTGCGACCCGTGGCGGCGTAAAGAAAGGTTCCCGCGTCGGTCTGCAGGATTTCCAGATCACGCAGGTCCGTATCCAGGCGCTCAGATCCCGTCATGAAATGCTGCTGAAACGTGATTTCCATAATCTCTACCCCTGGCTTGGATCGACTTGAACCAAGGGCAAGATCTCTGGCTGGCGCGGCCGAATACGGGATCAGAATGCGGCGAAAGGGCGGACATTGTTTACAGATTGAAGACAATCATCAAAGCCCCCGGGCACTGGAATAATTCCCGGCATTGATCCTGAAATGAGATCAATCCGGCGCCAAATGTGATGATTGGTTCCGGCAAAACCCAACTGTTCCGCAGGGTATTGCCCCGGTTTTTGCCCTAATTGTTGCCCGATTTTTGCTCAGGTTGTTGCCCCGGTTGTTGCCCAGCCTCCTGTTACCCCGGTTGCTGTTGCTTAGGCAGCGCGCTCGGATTTAGGCGCAACTTCACCCGGCTCGGCCACACTGCGCGCGTTTGCTGTCCACAGTTCGCCGCTCATAATTTTCTGCCCAGTCAGCCCTGCCCTCACAGGACCTCTTCAGATCGCCGGGGCACCGCCTGCCCCCTCACCTTTCCAGCCCCCTCTTTCAGGAGCCCGCGCGCCAATGTCCGATCTCTCCCCGATCCTCTCGCTGCCCTATCTGCTGCCCTCGCAGGCGCAAAAACATGTGACCCACAACGAGGCGCTGCAGCTGCTGGATGCGCTGGTGCAATTGCGGGTCATCGCCTTTGACGCCGAAACGCCGCCGCTGGATCCCAGCCCGGGGGCGTCCTATGCGCTGGGAGACACCCCGACGGCGGCCTGGTCGGGCTGGAGCCAGCATCTGGCCATCTGGCAGGGCGAAGGCTGGCTCTTTGTGATGCCCCTGCCCGGCTGGCGCGCCTGGGGGCTAGACACCGAAGAGCTGCGCGTCTGGCAGGGCAGCACCTGGGAGCTGCCGCCGAGTGAGACCCAGAACCTCGACCATATCGGGATCAATGCCAGTGCCGATGCCAGCAACCGGCTGACCATCGCCGCCGATGCCAGCCTGTTCACCCATGACGGCGCCGGGCATCAGGTAAAGCTGAACAAATCCGGCGTCGCCGAGACAGCCGCGCTGTTGTTTCAGTCCAATTGGAACGGGCGCGCCGAGCTGGGGCTGCTGGGGAGCAACGATTTCAGCATCAAGACCTCCACTGGCGGCAGCTGGCAAAACTCCCTGGTGCTAAAAGCCAATGGCAGCGCCGGGCTGGGCACCGCCTCTCCCACCGCCCATCTGGAGATCGCGGGCAGCGGTCAGGACTACCTGTTGGCGGGGGCCGGCGCCGGGGCAGGTGGCGGCGCGATGTTCCGGCTGGCCTCGGATGGCAATGGCAGCTGCGATGGCGCCTGGAGCGGCGGTGGCGCTGACTATGCCGAATGGTTTGAGTGGCAGGACGGCAACCCGCTGCACGAAGACCGCCGCGGGCTGTCGGTGGTGCTGGAAGGGGCGCGCATGCGCCCGGCACGGGCGGGAGAAGACCCCATCGGCGTCATCAGCGCCGCCCCTGCCGTGATTGGCGATGGCGACATGGGACACTGGAAAGGGCGCTGGCAGCGCGATGCGTTTGGCGCGGTGCTGCGCGACCCCGAAGCAGAGCCGCTGCAAGATCCCGCCTATGACCCAAACCGCCCCTATCAGCCGCGCAGCACCCGCTCTGAGTGGGATCTGGTCGGGCTGATGGGCAAACTGCGCCTGCGCCCGGACCAGAGCAAGGGCGCGCGCTGGATCTTTATGCGCAGCCTCCCGGATCAGATCGAAGAATGGCTGATACGCTAGCCTGCGCGTGCGCGCGGCAGGCCTAAAGGCGCATATCGGCATCGCCAAGCGGCAGCATCGCCTTTATGTCATAAAGCACATGCGCCGGCCGGCCCAAAGCGCGTAGCTGTGCGACCCCCATGTCGCGGAACTGGTGATGTGCCACGGTCAGAATGATGCCGTCATAGGTCCCCATCTCGGGCTCTGCGACCAGATCGAGGCCGTATTCCCGCCGCGCGTCCTCAGGGTCTGCCCAGGGGTCGTGCACATCAACGCAGGCGCCGAACTCTCCCAGCTCACGCACCAGGTCGATGACCTTGGTGTTGCGCAGATCGGGGCAGTCTTCCTTAAAGGTCAGGCCCATCACCAGCACCCGCGAGCCGCTGATGGTGATTTTTTGCGCCAGCATCGCCTTGATCAGCTGGCTGGCCACATAGCTGGCCATCCGGTCGTTGAGCCGCCGCCCCGCCAGAATGATCTCGGGGCGATAGCCGATCTCTTCGGCCTTATGGGTCAGATAATAGGGGTCAACGCCAATGCAGTGCCCCCCCACCAGTCCGGGCCGGAACGGCAGAAAGTTCCATTTGGTGCCGGCGGCGTCCAGAATGGACTGGGTGTCGAGATCAAGCCGGTTGAAAATGATCGCCAGCTCATTGATCAGGGCGATATTGAGATCCCGCTGGGTATTTTCAATCACCTTGGCGGCCTCGGCCACCTGGATCGAGGCGGCAGAATAGGTTCCGGCGGTCACGATCGAGGCATAGAGCGCGTCCACCTCTTCGGCCACCGCAGGGGTCGAGCCGGAGGTGACCTTGCGAATATTGGTCAGGCGATGCGCCTTGTCGCCCGGGTTGATCCGCTCCGGGCTATAGCCAAAAAAGAAGTCCTTATTCGCCACCAGCCCCGACATCCGCTCCAGCACCGGCACGCAGACTTCTTCGGTCGCGCCCGGATAGACCGTGGATTCGTAGATCACGATATTGCCCGGCTGCAGGGCCCGGCCGACGGTTTCAGAGGCCTTGATCAGCGCCGTTAGATCCGGGCGTTTGTGGCGGTCAATCGGGGTTGGCACCGTGACGATCATGATGCGGCAGTCCTGCAGGTCCGCCACCGCACTGGTCAGGCTGAGATGCTGCGCCTCGGCCAGCTCATCAGAGCTGACCTCCAAAGTGGTGTCCTGCCCGGCCCGCAAAGCGGCAATCCGGTCTGCCTTGATATCAAAGCCAACCACAGGCCGCGTCTTGGCAAACTCAACCGCGAGCGGCAGCCCGACATAGCCCAAGCCAACTACGGCGATTTTGTCAATTTGTGTCATTCAGAGCCGTTTCCTGGATAGTATCTGCACGGTTTTGCCCGCACTCTCATCTGGGGAGCGTCATTTGCGGGCGTAGAGGTCCTCGTAGCGCAGAATGTCGTCTTCGCCCAGATAGCTGCCGGTCTGCACCTCGATCAGCACCATGGGCAATTTGCCCGGGTTTTCCATCCGGTGCACAGCCCCAAGCGGAATATAGACCGACTGGTTTTCGCTGATCAGTTTCACCTCATCGTCCACCGTCACCTTGGCGGTACCCTCAACAACGATCCAGTGTTCCGAACGGTGATGATGGCTTTGCAGGCTCAGCGCCGCACCGGGGTGCACATGGATGCGCTTGACCTGAAAGCGCTCGCCGACAACCAGGCTCTCGAACCAGCCCCAGGGGCGGTGATCCATGGGAAATTCCGTCGCCTGTTTCGCCGCCTTGGCCTTGAGCGCCGCCACCGCCAGTTTGACATCCTGCGCCCTTGAGGCATCCGCCACCAGCACCGCATCCGGCATCGCCACGGCAATCACATCACGCAGACCAATGCCCACCACCTCAAGGCTGGCATCTTCCGAGCGCAGCAGGCTGTCGTGACAATCAATCGCTGTGGCATTGCCGCTGGTCACCACGCCCTGCGCATCCGGTCCCGCCTCGCGCCAGACCGCGTCCCAGCCGCCCAGATCGGACCAGCCGGCCGCAAAGGGCACCACGGTGAGGTTTGTCGCCTTTTCCATCACTGCATAATCAATCGAGATATCGTCGAGCCTCTCCCAGGCTGCAGGATCCAGCCGGAAAAACCCCAGATCGCTTTCGCCCTCTGAAATGGCCGCCGCCACCGGGGCCATCAGCCCTGGCGCATGGGCGCGAAACGCCGCCAGGATCGCCTGCACCGAGACCAGGAAAATGCCGGCATTCCACAAAAATCTCCCCGAGGCGAGCATGGCCGCAGCAGTCTGTGCATCGGGTTTTTCGACAAAGCGTTTCAGACCCATGGCGCGGGGGCTGAAATCCGGGGTGAACGCAATGGGCTCGCCCTCAAGCTCAAGATAGCCATAGCCGGTTTCCGCATGGGTGGGTTTGATGCCAAAGGTGACGATCTGGCCGGCCCTAGCCGCCGCCTCGCCTGCCGTCACCGCCGCGCGAAAGGCATCTGCGTCGGGCACCACATGATCCGAGGGCGCCACCAGCATCAGCGCCTCCGGGTCGCTCTGCTGCAGATAAAGCGCCGCCGCCAGCACCGCAGGGGCTGTGTTGCGGCCCGCAGGCTCGATCAGGATGGCGCCGGGATCAATGCCGACGCTGGCCAGCTGTTCGGTCACGATAAAGCGGAAATCAGAGTTGGTCAGCACCATAGGGGCGCCATAGCCCGCGCCTGACAGCCGCGCCGCCGAGGCCTGAAACAGGGTGGTCTCTCCGACCAGGGGCACAAATTGCTTTGGATAGCTTTTGCGCGACAGCGGCCACAGGCGTGTGCCAGAGCCGCCACAGAGCAGGATGGGTGTAATCATAAAATCTATCCTGTTAGTCACTTGCTACGCAGATCATCCGCATTTTGCTGCAAAAACCAAGCGTAGGTTCCCTTGAGCCCTTCCTCAAGCGGGATCCGCGCCTGCCAGCCCAGCCTCTCAAGACGCGACACATCCATCAGCTTGCGCGGAGCACCATCGGGTTTGCCGGGATCTGTCAGGATCTCGCCCGCATAGCCCACCACCTGTGCCACCCTCTGGGCCAGCTCCAGGATCGAGATATCCGTGCCGCAGCCCACATTGATATGGCTGAGCATCTCCTGAGTTTCACGCTGGTAGGTCGCAGGCGCCAGGTTCATCACAAACAGCGCGGCCTCGGCCATGTCATCCACATGCAGGAATTCGCGGCGCGGGCTGCCTGTGCCCCAGATCGTCACAGACCCTGCCTGCGCCTGCTTGGCCTCGTGAAAGCGCCGCATCAGGGCCGGCATCACATGCGAATTTTCGGGATGAAAGTTGTCGCCCGGCCCATAGAGATTGGTCGGCATCACCGAGCGATAATCGACGCCGTACTGACGGTTGTAGCTCTCACAGAGCTTGATGCCGGCGATCTTGGCAATGGCATAGGGCTCGTTTGTCGGCTCCAGCGTGCCGGTCAGCAGCGCCGCCTCGCGCATCGGCTGCTCCGCCAGTTTTGGATAGATACAGGACGAGCCCAGCTGCAGCAGCCGTGTCACCCCGGCCTCGTAGGCGGCATGGATGACATTGCATTCCATCATCAGGTTTTCATAGATGAACTGCGCCGGGTAGCTGTTGTTGGCCACGATGCCGCCCACCTTGGCGGCGGCCAGAATGACCTGATCGGGGCGCTGCGCCTGCATAAACTGCTGCACGGCGGCCTGATTGGTCAGATCCAGCTCCGCGCTGGTACGGGTCAGGAGAGTCAGATTTTCACCGGCCGCGCGCCGTGCCTGCAACTGGCGCAGAATGGCGCCGCCCACCATGCCGCGATGGCCGGCCACATAGATCTTTGTTGCTGTGGTCATCGCCGCTACCCCTCAAGGCTCACGGGCAGGTCCATCCCGTGCTCTTTCAGCAGGGCATGACGCCGGGCGGTTTTCAGATCCTCTGCGACCATTTCCGCACACATTTCCTGCGTGGTGATCTCAGGCACCCAGCCCAGTTTGTCCTTGGCCTTGGTCGGATCGCCCAGCAGGGTCTCCACCTCGGCGGGGCGGAAATAGCGCGGGTCAATGCGCAGGATCACATCGCCGACCTTCAGCGCCGGGGCCGCATCGCCGTCGATGGCACTGACGGTGGCGATTTCATCAACGCCGGTGCCGTTAAAGTCCAGGCTGACGCCAAGTTCGGCCGCCGACCAGATGATGAACTGGCGCACCGAATACTGTTTGCCGGTGGCAATGACAAAATCATCCGGCGCGTCCTGCTGCAGCATCATCCACTGCATGCGCACATAGTCCTTGGCATGGCCCCAGTCGCGCAGCGCGTCGATATTGCCCATATAAAGACAGTCTTCCAGACCCTGGCCGATATTGGCCAGCCCGCGGGTGATCTTGCGGGTGACAAAGGTCTCGCCGCGGCGCGGGCTCTCGTGGTTGAACAGAATGCCGTTGCAGGCATACATGCCATAGGCCTCGCGGTAATTCACCGTAATCCAATAGGCATACATCTTGGCCACCGCATAGGGGCTGCGCGGATGGAACGGCGTGGTCTCGCGCTGCGGCGTCTCCTGCACCAGACCATAAAGTTCCGAAGTTGACGCCTGATAAAACCGGGTGGTCTTTTCCATCCCCAGGAAACGGATCGCCTCCAGCAGGCGCAGCGTGCCCATGGCATCGACATCTGCGGTGTATTCCGGGCTCTCGAAACTCACTGCCACATGGCTCTGTGCGCCGAGGTTATAGACCTCGTCGGGCTGCACATCCTGCAGGATCCGGGTCAGGTTCGAGGTATCGGTGAGATCGCCGTAGTGCAGTTTGAACCGGGCCTGGTCCACATGCGGATCCTGATAAATATGATCCACCCGCTGGGTATTGAACGACGAGGCGCGGCGTTTGATGCCATGCACCTCATAGCCTTTGGCCAGCAGGAATTCCGCCAGATACGAGCCATCCTGACCTGTCACACCTGTAATCAGGGCTTTTTTCATCCTGCACATCCTCTTTACGGGGCCCGATCCTTGCCCAGTCCAGGCCCAGCACACCTCTGGTCCATGTCTGGCCCATATGTCTGATCCATGTCTGGCTCACTCCGCCCTACACCCCCGAAAAAGGGCTTATGGAGACTGGTGATGGCGCGCCAGCGCGTGTTTGTCCATCCTTGTTTGCGCGGCGTTCTGCCGTGTTCCGGCCTTGCAGCGTACGGGTCCCTGCCGCCGAAAACATCCTTGACCTTCGCGGCGGGATTGGGAAGACCAGTCCCCAGTCCCAAAAAGGCCCTGTCCATGTCCGTATCTTCCGCGTCCGCATCTTCCGCGCCCTATGTTGCCCAAACCCATTTTTTTGTCGCAGGCCCCCCCAAGGGCGGCACCAGTTGGCTCATGCGGCTGTTGGATGCCCACCCAGACTCTGCCTGTTCCGGCGAGGGGCATTATTTTGACCGCTTCTACCCCCTCCTGATGAAAGTCTTTGAGGACTATCAGCGTGTGCTGCAGCTGGATGCAAAACTGGTCTTCAGCGAAAAGCCCGTGTTGCAGCCCGTGCGCAAAAGCCACGTCTATAGCCAGCTGCGCCATTTCATGCTGGAGCGGTTTGCCGAATACGACCCCGAAAGCCGCGCCAAGGCCCATGGCGACAAGACCCCCCATAACTGGAAAGACATGACGACCCTGTTTGCCACCTTCCCAGAGGCACGCCTGGTTTTTATCAACCGCGACCCCCGGGATGCCGCCGTCAGTCTCTTTGGCCATGCCAAACGCCGCCAGCTCTACAAGATGGATCCCGAGGGGCCGATTGACCGCGACAAGCTGATCCGCGCCGCCTGCGGCAACTGGATCGGCGTCAACACCAGCCTTGCCGCGCTGCAAACAGAGCGCCCCGAGCGGCTGGTGCTGGTGCGCTATGAAGACCTTTTGGCCGATACAGTCACCGAATATGGCCGGATCTGCGCCGCGCTGGGGCTCTCCACCGATCACAACATTCTGCAGGCGGCGGTGGGTGCCTGCGATTTTCGCAAGGTGAGTGGCCGCAATCCCGGTGAGCGCGACCAGTCGTCGTTTTTCACCTCGGGCACCAGCGGCAACTGGCAAACCCAGCTGACCCCAGCCGAGGCCGGCGTGGTCGAGGATCTCTGTGGTCATATGATGCCAGCAGCAGGATATGAAATCTGAAACCGCCCGCCGCCTTCCCCAAACAAAACGACCCCAGACAAGACAGGCCTGAGGTTCAGGCGGATATTCTCTGGCTGGGCGCGCATAAAACCGGCACCACCGCGCTGCAGGACATGCTGGCGCGCGCCGCCCCGGATCTGGCAGGCCAGGGCATCCACTATACCGAGATGGAGCAGTTCCGCAGTCAGGTCACCCGCCCCCTGCTCTATCATGACCATGCCGCGCGCCCGCTTGAGGCGCCGCCCAAAGTGGCGGGGCGGCATGTGTTTTTTGATGAAAACATTCTGGCGCTGGTTCAGGATGTTCTGGCACCCTCAGGGCTGTATCCCGAGGGT
The DNA here is from genome assembly GCA_965641885.1 of Phaeobacter sp. SH40. Lineage (GTDB taxonomy): Bacteria > Pseudomonadota > Alphaproteobacteria > Rhodobacterales > Rhodobacteraceae > Pseudophaeobacter. The sequence goes on from CBFFKJ010000003.1 coordinate 56,844, forward strand.
GCCGAACGCGCCCTAAAAATCGCAACAGCGCTGCAGCTGCAGGCGCCGGTTCTGGTGCTCGGCATCCGGAATTTTGCCGACTATCTGCCCTCGCTCTATTGTGAGGCGCTGAAATCCACCCCCTTCACACCCTTCGCGCGGTTTTGCGTCACCGCCCTTGCCACCCTGTCCTGGGCCGAGCTGGTCGAGCGCCTCGCCTGCGCCTTTCCACAGTCGCCCATATTGGTCTACCGGGCCGAGGATCTGCGCCAGCGCGAGGCCGAGCTGCTGACCTGGGTGACCGGCGGGCAGATCAGCGCCCTGCCGCAGCCCGGCAAAAGCCAGCGTCAGGGGTTTTCCGATGCCGCCGTGCGCGCGCTGCACCAGCTTGCAAAAGACCGTACTCTGGGGTCAGATGGGGATTGTGCAGCAGAGAATCCTGTGGGGTTTGATGATCTTGCCGCCTGTCTTGAGGCCCACCCCAGAGGTGCCCACAGTCCCGCCTATGCGCCCTGGAGCGCCAGCGAACGCCAGACGCTGGATCTGATATACGAGCTGGATGTCGCGCGGCTACATTCCCTGGACCGCACCACATTGTGGAGACCCTAAAGCGCCGGTTAGAGCCTTATTTCCGCCGCTCGGCCTGCAGCGCGGCCAAGGCCTCAAACGCGGCGACTTCCCGCTCGGCATCCGCCCAGTGCCGCACCGCCTGCAGGGTTTCTGCGCGCTGGTGTGCTGCCTGTTCCACCTGATCCAGCCGCAGGGTCACGGCCTCAAGACGGCGCAGGGTTTCCTGGCCACGCCAGTCCGCCACCACCGCAGCACTATCTCCCTTGGCAAGCGCCCGGGCCATCGCCCAGCTGCGCTGCGCCACCGGGCAGTCCCGCAGCTCTTGCCAGTCTGCCTGCGGGATCACAGACAGGACTTCTTCGGCGCGACAGGCATAGGACCAATAGGCCTGCGGCCGCAAACGCTCCACGTGCCAGGCCATGTTCTCCAACAGCCAGCGCAGCGCGCCCGCCCGGTAGCTCGCATCCGGCAGGGCAGCGATGATCGCCTCATAGTGAGAGAAAAAGGCCTCAAGCTCGGCCCCCTGCGCCGCCATGGTCTGCCCCACCCGGTTCACCCGGTGAAAACACAGCCCCCGATCAACAAAGACGATAGTCTCCGCCGCCAGGCAGACACGCCAGTGAAACGGGTTGTCCTCGTAGAAAAACGGCCCCTCAGGAAAGCGAATGGCGTGGTCTTGCAAAAAGCTGGTGCGATAGATCTTGCGCCAGGGCACCCCGATCATCCGCAGCGCCAGATCGCGGCGCGCCTCAGGGGTCCGGGCGCGGGAGACCTCGTGCCACAAAGGCTGGTCCGTCGGTGCACTGATCTGGGCACTCACCTGCGCACTGACTTGAGCGCTGGCCTGAGCACTGATCTGGGCGCTGACCTGCTCAGCGGCCTCGTCATAGAGACTGTAGTTGGCGATCAGCAGATCACAATCGCCGCGCTCAAACCGCCTGCGCGCGGCGCGAAATCCTTCGGCGTTGAGCCAGTCATCGCCATCAACAAAAAACACCGCCGCACGGCGCACCTCTTGCAGGCCGATATTGGCCGGGATGCCAACGCCGCCCTCGGTATTGGCCCCCAGAAAGACCGGGCAGACCTCGACCCCCTCCAGCGGTTCGTTCCGGGCCAGCCAGTCGGTGACCTCCTCAAGGGTGTGATCAGTGGAGCCATCATCGACCAGAATCAGCTGGTCACCGGGCTGCAGGCAGGGCCGCAGACTGTCGAGGCAGCTGCCAATGTAGTCTTCGATATTGTAGCTGGTCACGATAAAGGAAAACTGCATCACCACCCCCGCCGGATATGGGCATTGATCTGGCGCGCAAGATCCGGATCCTGCGCCGCGACAAAGCTGATCGTGGCCGTGCTGTGCTGCGCCAGCAGGAACTGGCTGACCTTCTGATGAAAGCTCTCGCGGTACTGCGCATCGAGACGCTGCAAGATCCAGTCGAACAAGCGGATATAAAAGCGCACCAGCGGCACCAGAAACAGCACTTCATTTCCGGTCTGGTGCAGGATCGCATGCAGCGGCGTCAGGGCCTCAAAGACATGCAGGCGTTCGCCGCCGCGCCGATTGGTCAGCCGGGTGCCATTTTCGGCGACAAAATGCTCGCAGCCCAATTGCGTGGTGGCAAAGACGCGCTCGGCCCTGAGGAAACTGCTCCAATGCAGCTCGATATCGTTGTGCACCAGAATTTCAGTACAGCGGATGTTGTGCTCACGCAGAAACCCGGTGCGGTAGATCTTGTTCCAGGGATAGGCCGCCACCATCGCCAGCGTTGCGACCTCTGCGGGGTCCAACTGGCGGGGGCTGTCCAGATCGCCAGCCTGGCCATCAGCCTGGCCAGCAACCAGTGCGTCCCAGAGGAGCTGGTCCGACACCATTGGCCCCGGCACGCCCCCATCGGCCCGGCTGCGGCTGTCGATATGCCTGAAAATGCAGAAATCAAACGCCATGTTGTCCATGCCATGAGACAGGCTCTGGATCAGACGGGGGAAATCCGGGCTCAGCAGATCATCCGAGTCAAAGAATATCACATGGTCGCTTGTCACCTCTGCCAGCGCCTGATTACGCGCATGCCCGGCGCCGCGCTGCTCAGGGCTGAGCAGATAGGTCACGCCCATGGCCGCCTCGTCAAAGCCAAGATCGGCAGGGCGGCAGGTAACATCACTGGCATCACGGCTGGCATCACGGCTGGCATCATCACTGGCATCATCCGAGACAATGATCTGATCAAACACAGCCATATCCTGCAGCTGCCGCAACAGCCGGGTCAGCCCCTCAGGGTCATTGTAAACCGGAATAATGATGGAAAGGGTCATACCCCAAAGAGACGAAGATCAATGAGCTGCAACTGGCGCAAATCCGGTGGGAAAAACAGTACCAGCTCCCGCCAGGGGGCCTGAGGCGGAATATCGTCGCGCTCTTCCAGCTTGATCAGATCCGCATGGGTGCTGGTGGCGTTATAAGACACCACCCGTTTGCCAAAGAAAGCATCGACAAAGCCACCCTCGACGCCGCTGCGCAGGCAGGCGCGCAGAGTAATGGTATCTTCGGCCCGGGTCTTGCACACCAGACCCAGAATATCGCGGTGGCTCTGGTCGAACTCCCCCAGGGTGATGTTCAGCGACAGCCATTGCCCCGGACGCGTGGTCGCAAGATCCAGCGTCATCAGCTCACCGGGGCGGCTGGTCAGCTTGATCTTGGTATCGCTGGCAGGGTCCACCGACAGGAAGATCCCCGGCGCAAAGCGGTCGTCCGGCGCCACGACGGTCTCGACCTCAAGGGCCCGCAGCACCGCCAGAGCGTGGTTCGCCTGCGCTTCTGCGCCAAAATCGACATTATGTTCCATGGGGCCTCTGACAACTGCCGGAGATCAGGATCTCCGAGGGGTTCAATGCTAAACTATAGGGGGATGTTTAGACGAGTTCTCTTTTGGACTTCAAGAGCTGCCTGAGGCAGGTGCAGGCAGGTGGGAGACACTTTCACGGGAGTTTTTACGGGACCGTCAGCGCAGCTGGCGCATCCGGTCCCGCGCCAGAGCCTGAATGGTTTGCAGCACCTGCCGGGCCCGGTGGTCCACCGTATGGTGCAGCTGCACCAGCTGCTGCAGATTGCGCGCCTTGTGCTGCCGCTCGGCGTCATGATGCAGATAATGGCGCACCGCCTCTTCTACCTCCTGCGGGCTGTCACAGGTGACGACATTGCCCATAAAGACCTCCTCGCCCGCAAAACGGTCAGAGACCACCAGCGCCCCGGCCAGGCCTGCGTCCATGATCCGGTTCGACACAAAGCCTTCGCGGGCCATATCCGCCCAATGGTCATTCAGCACGATCTTGGAGGCGCGGTAATAGGCCGCCAGCCGGTCATTGGGCACATGGGTTCCCAGCACATAGCGTTTGGGGATCAGCCCCTCCCATTCGGCGCCATAAATGGCGACGGGAAGGTCGCGCGCGACACAGGCCGCCGGCATCCAGCGCGCGGTTTTGCGCGAATTGCCGACAAACAGCAGATCATGCCGCGGCACGCCCTGCAGGTCGACCTGATCATGAAACACATGCGGGTCAGCACATTGCAACATATTCGAGGCCTGCGGGCCAAACCGGGCAATCACCTGCTCGGCATAGGGGTAGGACGCGGTAAAGACATGGTCAAAAGCCGCCATTTCCTCAAAACTGACCCGGCTGGGGTGACTGATGTGCCACATAAGATTGATGTGCTCAGGGCGCGGCGCATAAGGCGTGGTGCCGCGCAGGATCAGGGCCACGTCGTCTTCGGGATGGTCATGGTACCAGTCGGGCAGGATATCGACCCGGGTGCGACAGCCCAGCCGCTCAAGCGCCCGCGCCAGGCTGTTGGCCAGATGCAGATCCCCCCAGCGGTGTTTGAATTCGGGCTTGGGCGCAGGCACCTTAAGCGCGATCTGAAAACTGTCCTGCTGCCAGTACAGCCGCTCATTGCGGTGCTTCACCTGCAGCGCCCGCCGCTGCTGCGGCACCGCGTCGTCCGCCTGCCGGTCCTCCAGCCTCTCTGCCAGTTGCAACGCCCACTTTGAGACCCCGGTATAGTCCAGGAAAAACGGCGCCTGCCCGGCCGTGGCGCGCAGGATGAAATCCCAGCTGGCGAGATCTCCCAGCGCCGTATCAAAACGCAGACCCAGATCATCCGTCAGCTCACGGCGATGGGTGAAAACCGACAGGTCCAGAAGATCTGCCGCCACCAGCGCGGCGCGGTCATAACAGGGGCCCGTCAGCTGTGTCTCGCCCAGCCTGGCGCCAGAACGGCCAGAACGAACAGAACGGACCAGGCCACTATAGAGGCTCTCCGCCTCAGGGGCGCGATCATAGGCGGCAGCAACCTGCGCCAGATAGCCGGGCCGCCAGAACGTCGTGCAGTCGAAATAACAGATGATATCCCCGCGCGCATGGTCAAGCGCCAGATTGCGCGCCGCTGCCGCCTCGCCCGCAGCCACCGCCATCAGGCGCAAATACCCTGCCGCAATCTCATCGGCAAAGCGCTGGGTGATCTGGCGCAGCGCAAGATCAGACCGCCCCAGATCCACCAGCAGGATCTCATGCGCAGGATGGCTTTGCTGCAACAGGCACGCAAGCCGGTCCTCCAGCCCCGCCTGCCAGGTTGGCAGCGTCACCACGACAGAGATCCGGGTGCGGGATCGCTGGAGTACATCCTCCAAAACAGGCTCTATTATGGGGGATTTCTGGCAGGCCTGTTCATAGGGCAGGTCCACCGCCAGCATGTCAAACCGGGTCTGGACCAGCCCCGGCAGCAACCCCAGAACGCGTTCGATCGCATGTGCCAGGGTGCCACAGATCTGGCCTTCCTCGGTGGGGAAATCGTCAAACCGCAGGCCGAGATCAAACAGCGGCGCCAGCAGGGCGGTCCTGCAGCAAAAGAACGAGCCGGCCGGAAAATCCGGGCAGATCGGCGGCGGCGCGGTGGTGCCCATCCGCAGGCAGAGGTTCTCGACCAGATCCCTGACCTTGCCGTAGTTCGGCGCCCGGCGCAGCTGCGGCCAGTATCCCGGCGCCACCATGCCCAGCTCGGGGTCCTGCTCCAGCAGGTCCAGCATCTGAACTGCCACCGCCTCAGAGCCCAGCAGATTATGGCCAAGGAACTGGAACCAGTCCCGGTGCTGTGAGTCATGACCCGATTTTTTGCTGTGCAGATGCAGGAACAGATCCGCCGCCTGGATCTCGGCCTGAAAATTGACCAGCCAGGAGGCCACATCCCGGCCCCGGTTGGGGCCACAGCGCACCGTCACTGCGCGCGCAAGAGGCAGTCCGGTGGCAAAGACCTTATGCACCCAAAGCTCATCCACGCCGTCCTGCACCGAGACCAGCAGATCAAAGGCGCGGTGCAGCCGCGCCAGCAGCTGCACCATGGTGTCGATCATATCGGGGTAGAACAGATGCACATGCACAGCCAGCCCGGCGGCTGCCGGGTCTGACTGAAGTTCTGACTGGGATTCTGGCCGCGTTTGAGGCAGCAGGCTTGCAGGCACCACAGGCGCAGCCCCAAAACCAAGGATATGTTTCACCGGGCCGTATTCCCGGCGGCCAAACCGCTGCAGATCCGGATTGCTCCAGGCCTGATCGCGAAAGAACGGCATCGGGAGCAGCTCTGCCTCGATGCCAAACTCAAGAAAGTGCAAAAACGGGTTCAGCCCCGCCGCCTGCACCTGCGGATTGGCGGCGACATAGCCAAGCGGGTCAAACCAGCGGCAGGGAGACAGTCCCAGCCGCCAGCCCTGCGCCAGGAAATGCGCCGCGGGCGCCAGCCCCTCTACCAGGCCGTCTACCAGTGCGATATCAGCCTGGGACAGATAAAATTCGACATCAAAGTGATGGTGAAACAGCGCGTCCAGCGATTGCCGCATTCTCAGGTTCCGTCTTGTTTGGGGCCTCGTTTCAGGGCCTCATTTCAGGAACGGGCAAAGCCCTGCCTCGTTCTGAGCCTGAGCCTAAAGCTGAGTCTGAGCCTGCACCCAGACCCAGGTCTCAGCAAGACCCACATCCAAAGGAATCTGCCGCTGCCAGCCCAGTTCGGCCTCGGCCTTGGTGACATCCAGCACCACCCGCGGCACATCAAAATTGCGCCCCGGTTTATAAAGCGGCGTCACATCACCGCCCACGGTGGCGCAGATTCTATCAACCACCTCGGCCACCGAAGCGCCCTCGCCACTGCCGGCATTGAAAACCCCGGTGACATCCGCCTGCAGCGCCCGCAGGCACAGGGCGGCCAGGTCTTTGACATGCAGAAAGTCACGCACCACGCTGCCATCGCCCCAGACCTCGATCTGTTCCTTGCGGGCCAGCCGCCACAGATGGGTGCCGATCAGCCCCTGAATGCCGGTATGCCCCTGACGAGGGCCGTAGGGATTAGAGGCCCGCAGCACCACCGGCTGCAGCCCATGCAGCGCCTGCTCCATGAAGAGGTAGTTCTCAATGGCAATCTTGACGATCCCATAAGAGCTGATCGGGTTGAGGGGATGGTTCTCAGCCACCGGATCCGTTTGGGGCACGCCATAGACGGTGCCGCCGGACGACAGGTAGATCATCTTGCGCACCCCGGCCGAGCGCATGACCCCAAGCAGCCGCACCAGCGGGATCAGATTGCCCGAGATATCGGCGACAGGATCCAGGTTCGAGGTGGCCGGCACCGTGGTGCTGGCCAGATGCACCACCGCATCCATGCCGGCGAGCGCTTCAAACACCTGCGCGGTATCGGCAAAATCTCCCAGCACATAGTCCACACCGGGCAGTGGCGTGCGAAAGGCCTCGGGCCGGCGATCCAGCACCCGTACCTCAACCCCGCCCTGTAGCAGGCAGTCCACCACATGAGAGCCAATAAACCCGCATCCGCCTATGACAAGAACTCTCACCCTTTAGACCCCTCTCAGTCGCGCCACTGATTGCTGTATACAGCAGACCTGCTTGCCCACATATTACGCGTACTTTCCAGCATTTACCCCTGCCGCCCCGCAAAGTCTATTGATAGCTGAAGCTCTGCCAGAATCCCGGCCCGAAGGCTTGCGACAACCTTGTATTGGTGCAACAAGCAGCACAACAGGGCCTGTTTTGAGCGCCAGCGCAAACAGTACAGACAAGGCCCCGCTCCAAGGGACGGCGGATATAATGAAAAAAATCATCATTCACTGCGGCATGCCCAAAACCGGATCTTCCGCGCTGCAGGTGCAGCTGGCCCAAAGCCGTGATACCCTTCTGAAACATGGCTACGACTACCTGCAGACCGGCGATTTCAAACAAGCCAAAGAGGGGCGTATCACCTCGGGCAATGGCGCTGGCCTCGCCCGCGCCTACCTCCCCCCGGAGCACGCGGCGAGCCTGGCGCCACGGCGCGCGGAGCTCACCGAAAAGTTCCACCGGCTGATTGCCGAGACGGAACACCACGTCATTCTGTCTAGCGAGTTCTTTTCCGCCACCCCCCGTCCGCTGCTTGGCGAACTTTGCGCAGCCCTTAGCGATCTGGGCGAGGTGCAGCTGGTCTTTTTTGTCCGCGAACAGCTTAATGCGCTGGCCTCGACCTATATCCAGCAGGTCAAGCGGCACATGCTGACCCAGTTCCCGGATGAGTATTTTGCCGATTGGGACGGCAGCAAATCACCGATGATGGGCTATAATAACTACTTCATGCGCCTGACGGCGATGGCCCCAAGAGCCACTCTGCTGGTCAAACCCTATGAGCTGTCAAAAACCCATTCCGCAGGGCTGATGGGACTGTTTCTGGACATGGCTGGCGCCAGTATCCCGGCCGAAGAGCTGCCCCTCGACAGCCGTATCAACCTCAGCCCCAGCCCGCAGGAAATCCGGCTGATGATCGAGGTGAATAAACATCAGCCCCGCATGCAGTTCTCAGATATGCTGGTCGAGAGCAGCCATGCGGCGGGGCGCAGCACGATCCATGCTCAGCATGCTATTTTGCCACCGGAAGTAGCCGCCAGGATCAGCAGCTACTTTCGCGAGGGGAATGAAAAATTCTTTCGGAATTTTGCAAAATGCGACAATCTCTATCAATCGGAATGGCAGCCGGAGGATTTCATTGACCTGCGCGAGGTGACCTTTGACGCTGCCAGCGTCATTGATATTTTTTCGGGCCTTCTGGTCAATCTCGACCAACGCCTGACCAAACTGGAAAACGCATAATCCGCTGGCTCTCTTTGCGGTGAAACCACCGAAAAAACCTAGCTGTCAGAGTTCTCCCACTCTCTGATCTTTTCTGTGATCACCGGCCCCCAGGGTCGCACGCGTTGAGCCAGCCGCATCAGGGCCAGCGCCTCATGTCGTTCCAGCGCCGCGCCGCTGTCATATTTCAGGGCCAGATCACGCAACACAACCGCATCCTCATCGAGCAGGATCCGGGTCCCCACAGCCGTGGTAAAGACATCCGTGATCTCTTCGACCACATCGGCCACCACCTCAAGAGGCAGGCTTTCGTCTTTCAGCGCACCGGGTTGAACCACACTGGGTTGAACCACATCGGCAAACCCTTTTTCCCCGGGCATAAACCGCTCCAGAAACTCTCTGTTACTCGCGGCAAAGCGTTTGGAAAAGGCGAGGCTATCGCGATCCCGTATCTGCCCGTGTGACAGCCCCTTACACCGCGCGACCAGCCCTTTGAAAAACCCATTGGCCGGGTTCACGCCGGCTTTTGTGTTCCAAAAGGGTATATTGCGATTGATCACCTGCAGCATACGTCCCTGCAACAGGCTCAGGCTTTCATTGGCAGAGCTGCGATCAAAACTGAGCGTTGCCTGGTCCACCGCCTCCGGCAAAGCCGCCAGAAAATCCTTGCGAATATCCTGCTCACAAAACCGCGCCCGGTCATATATGCGGAAATCCATGTTCTCCTGGCCAAAAGCCTCGCTCCACCGCGTCGCGATCTGCAGGAAGTTATAGTAATAGCTCTGTGATCCGGCATCCGCATGAAACAATTCCAGCGGCCTGCCTTCGGAAACCTTGAGCCCAGTCGAATAAAGACTTTCCCGCATGCTCGCCTGCTCGCGGAAATAACACAGCACCTTCACTTCGGAAAATTGCTCTTTCAAAAAAGCCGCCAAGGCCTGTATTTCCTTGCGATCACACAAGCGGCTGTGGAAATGCTCCGAGGTGATCACCATGGTATGATGCTCTGCGGCCCCCACTTTGATTTCCGCCCGGACCTCGGCCTCAAAACCTTCAAAATACGCTGCTTTTTCTGCCTGACTGTGGATCTTATTCCGCCGGGTAAAGTCGTCAAAAGAGGTCTGAAAGTAGGAGACGATCTTGCGATTGTTGGTCTGTCCCATCACCGCGCTGAGAAAAACGCCCTGGGCTGACAGGGCTGTCTTGTTGGCATAGAGCCAGTCTTGCAAAAGCGTGGTGCCGGTTTTTTCCGTCCCGATGTGCAGCACGAGCTTCATGCCGGCACCTCCTGATTATGCGCCTCAGCCGCACGCGCGCGCGCGGCGGCGACCTCATCATATAGCTGCGCATAGCTGTCAACCATGCGGTCCAGGCGGTACTCGGCCTCGAAACGGCGCTGCGCATTGGCTGCCATTTGCGCCCGCAGATCCGCGTCCAGCATGCGGCGCAGCGCTGCCAAAAAGGCCTCCATATCCAGCGCCGGGGTCTCTGCATCGCCGATAAGCGGCACCAAAATGCCGGCCGCCTCGTCCCCCTGCCCGATGATCCTGGGGATCTCCCCCACCTCAGTGGCCACCAGCGGCAGCCCCTTGGCGATCATCTCCAGCAGCGACAGCGGCAGGCTTTCCCCGATGAAATAGCTGGGCAGGATGCCAACATCCGAGATGGCAAAATAGTCCTGCACATTGGAGATCTGGCCGGTCAGATGCACATGCGCCGGGGCTTCGGCACGGATGGCCTCGGCGGCGGGGCCTTCGCCACAGAGGATCAGGTCCACCGCATGGCCCTCAGCGTTCAGGATCTCAACCGCAGCGACGGCCTCGTGCCAGCCCTTGGACGGAATGGCGCGCGCCGCCAGACAGAGCACCAGCGCCTCAGCCCGCAACCCCAGCGCCGCCCGGTCCAGCACCTGATCAATCGGTTCCGCCGCCATACCATTGGGGATGCGCAACAGCCGCTCGGGGCGCGCAAAACGCTCAAAGACACCGATGTTCTTTTCCGCCAGATACACCCAGGCATCCACCCGCTCGCGCATCCGGGCCAGCCGTTCCGGAAAGGCGCGGTCGATGCCGGGATGGGTCAGCAGCGTCTCATGGCAGCCATGCATGGTGATCACCCAGGGCAGATCCGCAGGCAACCTGTCGCGGTAGCTGTCGACCAGAACATCCGACCACCAGATATTTGAATGGATCAGATCTACCCCGTAGCGGCTGACGATTTCAGCCAGATCAAAGCCCGGATCCTGCGCATGATACAGCGCCACTTCGGGGTTGAGCTTGCGCAGCACCGCCGGATGGGTCGGCTGCGAGCCTGCATTGATCAGCACCACGCGCCCGCCCCGGCGCTTCCATTCATTGGCCAGCGAGAGGGCAAAGATCTGCCCGCCGCCCGGCGACAGATCCGGCGCAATCACCGCAATACTCGGCAACAGCTTATGCGGCGCCGCAGGCTGCGGCAGTGCCTCTGGATCTTCGACCTGAAAGCGCGTGATATCCTGCTGCAGGAACTGGGCGACCTGGGCCTGTGCCTCGGGGTCCTGCGCATAGGTCTCGCCCACATAGCTGCGGATCTGCGCCAGTTCATCAAAATAGCGCTGCGAGCCTTCCAGCCGGTGCGTCACGGTACTGTCGTGGCGGCGATGATAATTCAGCGGCGCTGCAGAAAATCCAACCAGCCCGCCTTTCATCGCCCGAATGTAGAAATACCAGTCGCCACACAGGCGCATCGCCGTCACCGTCTCGACAAACGCTGGGTCAGGATCAAAGCGCCGCATCAGCACAGCGCTTGCATTGGGGATGGTGTTGGCAATCCCCAGCCCCGCATTGGCCTCTTCGTGATCGGTGGCGGTAAAATCGCCATTCCAGCGGCCCGGGTTGATCCGGTCCAGATACAGCTCGGCGTAGTCGCCAATCACGCTGCCATCCGAGCGCACCGGCACCGACATACAGGAGGCCAGGCGCAGATTGCGATCGTCAAAGCGCGGCACCAGCGTGGTCAGCAGATTGGGCTCGCACCAGTCATCCGCCTCGGCCAGCCAGATGATATCGGCCTGCGCCATCTCCATGCCGCGCAGCCACTGGGCAAAGGGAGAGCCCGAGTTCTCTGTGTTCAGCGCCAGCTGCGTGCCGGCGCGCAGCGCAGCATAAGACTCCAGCAGCGCCGGAGAGGCGTCGGTTGAGGCATCATCCAGCAGGATCAGTTCAAAATCCTGAAACTGCTGCGCGATAATGCTGTCCAGACGCTGCGGCAGGTAGTCCTCGTAATTATAGTTCGGCAGCACCACGCTGACCTCGGGCGCCAGTCCCGCCACCCGGCGCAGATGGTGCAACAGCATCGGCGCCACCGCATCAATGGTATGGCTGCGCGCCACCTGATCGCGGCCCCGCGCGCCCACGTCCCGGCGCAGCTCTGCGTCGCGGCCATAGCGCTCTACCGCCGCGGCCATGGCGGCAATATCCATGAAGGGCACCGCGACACCACTGCCCTGCTGGACAAAATCGGCAATCCCGCCGGCGTCCTGAAAACAGACCAATGGCGCACCTGCTTGGGCGCCATACAGCGCCACCAGCGGAAAAGGATCCTCTTGCGAGCTGAGCAGGAAGATATCAGCCCCCGCCAGTTTGCCGGCCACATCGGCCTCATAGCCGGTAAAGCGCACCCGGTCAGAAATACCCGCCACCCGCGCCTGTTCCAGACAGGCCGCCTCGTCAGGCCCGCCGCCAAGCCAGACAAATTCAGCATCCAGCCCGGAGGCCAGCACCGCCGCCGCCGTCTCGATGAATTTATCCGGCGATTTGCGCCAGTGCAGCACGCCACAGCCCATCACCAGAATGCGCTCGTCCGGCACGCCCAAAGCCGTTCGGGCCGCCGCGCGGCGGGTCTCACGACCGGATTCGCTTTCGTCCTGAGGCCGGGCTTCGATATAGCTATAGGCCGAGGTCAGACGCTCTGTATCAAAGCCAAACCCCTCACTTAGAGCCGCATATACGCCGGGGCCGCCACAGATCACGTGATCGGTATGCGCCCGCACCAGCGCCACCTCATCCGGATAGCGCTCCAGGATCTGGGGTAGCTCGTGAATGAAGGCCACGCTGGGGGTCTCAACCGGCCAGTATTTGTAAAAGCTACCGCTGACGATCGAGTTGACAAAGACCGCCTGCACATCCGCGCCAGCCCAGTCCGCCAGGGCTGCGGCCCGGTCCTGTTCCGCATGATCCGACAGCACAAAGACCGGCGCGATCGCCTCGAATTCAGGCCGGAAATGGCCGCCATTGATGGCGACAATCCCCACCGAGAACCGGGTGCGGGCCGTCACCCAATCGGCAAACAGCCGCAAGACGGTCTGCGCGCCGCCAAGCTGGGTATCATGGGTCACCAGCAAAAGACGCCCGCGACGCCCCTCATCCCGCAGCGCAGCCTTGCCCTGCGCCCCGCTGTTGAGATTTGCCAGCCCCCGGGTCAGTTCCAGATAGAGCGGCGCTTTTTCGCCCTGGACTGCACGCGCCTGGACCTGCGCGTCCGGATGCGGCAGCAGGCCTTCGCGCCAGCCGCTACTCAGATAGTGCTGCAGCGGCTCGTAGTTTGCCAGCGGATCAAGATATTTGGTCAGGTACCAGTCCGCTGCAAAGCGCGGATGCGGGCTGCGCCCTGCCCGCCAGCCGGTCTGGATATAGTCAAGCCAAGGATTGATCTCTGCCTCAAGCCCATAGGCCTCCTGATACCAGGGGCCGCCAAACAGCGGATGCGGGCTGCGTCCTTCCAGCCATCCCTTGCGCAGGTAATGGCTGAGCGGCTCAACACCGGCCTCGGCGACATCCTCGTACAGGGCCAGATACCATTTGGTATCAAACAGCGGATGCAGGCTGCGTCCCTCGCGCCAACCCTGCTGCAGATACTGCAGCCAGGGGTCTTGCTCTGCCTCCAGCACATCGCGGTTTTCACAGAGATACCAGGCCGGGTCGAACAGCGGGTGCGGGCTGAGCATCTGGCGCCAGCCCCGGCTGAGATAATGGCTGAGAGGTTCGATATTGTCCTGCAGGCACTCAGGCGCCTGGGTCAGGTAAAACGCGGTATCAAACAGCGGATGCGGGCTGCGCCCCTCGCGCCAGCCAAACAGGCTGTAATGCGCCAGCGCGCCCTCTGGAAATGTTGCGGCCTCTGGGGTGGCGGCAACATACCAGTCCTGGCGAAACAGCGTTTCGAGCTCTGCGGTCATCTGCGCCACCGCAGGGCCCGGACCACCAGACGCAGTGGCGCGGTGATTTTCCAGGAGGTGCTGCTGCGATAGGCGGCCAGTTGCCGGGCCAGATCTTCCCGCTCAGCGGTGCTGCGATCCCGGTCCTCGGTCAGGCGTTGCCCCTCTTCGGCGCGATGGCGTTCCAACGCGCGGGCCTGCTCCACAGCCACCTGCAGCCCCCGGATTTCCTGTTGTTGCTGTGTGACGCGCGCATCGGCATTGCGCCGCTGGGTGACCAGCACATTGGCCAGATCGCTCTCGAAATCTGCCTGCAGCCGGGCCCGCATCAGACGCGCTGAGGTCTTCAGCTGGGCGCATTCAGCCCGCAGGGTTTCACCCTCCTGCTGCAGGGTTTCGGCCTCTCGATCGCGCGCAACCAGCGTCGTTTTCAGTGTTTCGCGCGCCTGATCACTGTCCTCAAAGCGCTGCTGCAGTTGCTGCTGCTCGGCCAGAAGCGCAGTATAGGCCTCATCCGCGTGGCGCTGTTCGGCGGCGCGCTGATGGCCCATCTCTGTTAGAGACTGCGCTGTTTCAGCCTGTTGCAGCCGCAGCGCCTGCACCTGCGGCCCAAAGATCGGCGTCAGGCTATCAAAATCGGCGCGGATCGCGTCCAGCACCGCATAATCTTTCGCCTGATCCGCCGCCGCCTCACCCTGCGCCGCCCAGCGTTCCAGGATCTCATAGGTGGCGCCCACCCATTTTGCGATCACCGGGTTGTCAGTCAGGCTGTCGACCGCTTCGCTGCTGTGACGCAGGCTGTTGCTCAGAAAGGCCTCAACCTCGACCTCGCTGCTGCCGGGCGCGCGCGGAAAGACAATCCCGGTTTCGCGCTGGATCGTCTCGATCACGGCGCCCCAGTTGTCCAGCAGCCGGTCATAGCTGGTGAAACAGCGCGGGCTTTCGCGCGAGCCCGCCTCGGCCTCCAGCACATGGCGCAGCCACAACAGCAGGCCGGCATTCAGCGGCCAACCCTCGCGCTTTTGCAACGAACGCGCCACCTCAACGGGGCTGCGATGGGTGTTCACATAGAGCGGCTGAACCGCGCAGGTCTGAAACAGCTGCGCCCAAAACGGCATCAGGCGGCAGATGCGCGGATCCTTCAGCACAAACAGCGGCGAGTTGCCGTATTCTTCGGCCAGCACCTCAACGCCGCGCTCCAGAAAGCCCGGTGCCTGCGGCGCGCGGATCCAGTCGGGATTAAACGCCTGCCAGTCATCCCAGCCCGACCCACCCGAGGCCAGAATGGCGTCGTTCAGATTATAGGCCAGCAGAGATTCATAGAACCCCTTTGGATTGAACTCATTGGCCGGCATCATCTGGGTCGGCAGATCGCAGCCCAATCTGGCCAGAACCCCGGCCAGAGCCGAGGTGCCGGAGCGATGCATGCCCAGCACAACCACAGCATAGCGGGTGTCAGGCCGGGTGTCAGAGCGGGAGGGGGTCTTGGCCATGAAAAGCGTCTCTTTTGTCATTTATCCGGCGTCTCCGGCAGTCTGTTTGCCCTGCACCCGGCAGGTCGCTTTAGCAGCTACCGCTTTGGCAGCTGCGTCTGGCAGGCCTTACAGCGGTGCCACAAAAAACACCGGGGCTGGCGCACCGGTCTCGGCGGCGTCCAGAAATCCACGTGCCGTGTCCAGGGCTTCGCGGATGGTCACATCCATGTCGAGATAGCGATAGGTGCCAAGGCGCCCGACAAAGGTCACGCCCTCGGCCTGTTCGGCCAACGTCACATATTCTGACAAGAGCGCCTTTTCCTTGACCTGACGCACCGGGTAATAGGGGATATCCTCTGGCTCCGCCGCCCGCGAGAATTCCCGGTAGCAGACAGATCCCTCGTGGCTTTCCCAAGGTGAGAAATGCTTGTGCTCGGTGATGCGGGTATAGGGCACGCTTTCTTCGCCATAGTTCATCACCGCACAGCCCTGATAGTCGCCGTCATGGGTGAAACGTTCGAAATCGAGGGTGCGGTAGCCCAGGCGGCCCAGCTCAAAGTCGAAATAGCCATCCAGCGGCCCGGAATAGAACACATGGTCATAATCAGCGGCCATGCTGCGGTCAAAAGCAGTCTCTAACTTGACCGTTATACCGGGGTGGTCGAGGATTTTTTCGATCATCGCCGTATAGCCGTTTTCCGGCATACCCTGGAATTGGTGAAAGAAGTAGTTGTCGTCATAGTTGAACCGCACCGGCAGGCGCTTCAGGATCGAGGCGGGCAGCTCCGAGGGCTGCACCCCCCATTGTTTGATGGTGTAGCCTTTGAAGAAGGCCTCATAGAGGTCGCGGCCCACAAAGCGCATCGCCTGCTCTTCAAAGGTCTGCGGCTCCGCAATGCTGGTATCAGCCTGCTCATTGGTGATGAAGTCCCGCGCCTCTTCGGGACGCATGGTGCGGCCAAAGAACTGGTTGATGGTGTGCAGGTTGACCGGCAGCGAAAAGACCTGACGTTTACCTTCGGGGTCCCGGCTGGTGGTTTTTACCCGGTTTTTGTAGGGCAGGAAGGTCTCGTAGGAATTGACGTAGTCCCAGACCTCTTTGTCATCGGTATGAAAAATATGCGGGCCGTAGATATGGACATTGACGCCAGTGTCCGCATCGCGCTCGGTATGGCAATTGCCGCCAACATGGCTGCGTGTATCCAGCACGGTGATGTCATGCCCGGCATGTGCCAAGTGCCGCCCGATGACAGCTCCGGACAATCCTGCCCCTACGCAAAGAATTTTCATGTGATTTTCCTGTGTCATGCGGTTTAGCCGTTATTTTTTCCAGATCCAGAAAACATCAAACGTGTTTTCCCTGCCATTTTCCCAAAGCTTTGCGGCTCTCTTACCAGCATTTCGGCCAGAATCCCGGCCAGAGCCTGCACAGCAGAAATCGTCTCCGGCGAAAAATAGTCCGACGCTTTCAGGGACTGTGGTCCGGAAACAGCCTTGCGTCCAGCCGCCGCCAGCGCATCGGACATGGGCGCTCCCATGTCGGCAAAAAACTCTGCGTCCAGTGCTGCGGCATCCGCCTGATAGCGTTGCTGCACCTTTGTCACAAGGGCCTTGGGCAGAGCCAGCCGGGCATCCCCCGCCCCCAACCCCTGCGCGTTGATATGTTCACTCACCGTGCGGCCCAGAGCACTGCGGGCCTCAAAGATCACCGGCATCATCTTTTTGTTGTTGGCGCGCCGCCGCTCAGAAATCGTCCGGTGGACCAGCCGCAACAAAGCCAGCTGCGACAGGGTCAAAGAGCTGTTAGAGGCCTCATCCTGCGCAATTGTGAAATCGTCATTCCCAAGCATAGTATGAAAGAAATCGGCAAGAACATCCTGGTCATGCAGGGCGTTGCGCACAAAGGGGCGCACCACAAAGCGGTCACCAAACACGTCTCGCCACCTTTGCAAGCGCGGCAGGTAATCCAGCAAAGGCCCCGCCAGAAATTCGTCGGCAAAGGTTTCAAAACGACCCGAGACCTGCCCCAGCTTTACGCGCTCGGAAAAAGACGACAGCAGCTTTTCATGATGCGGGCGTACATAGGCCACCAAACGCATGCGGTCTTGGAAATCGGGCCAATATTCCCTGACAGACTGAGCAAAACTCTCAGGGTCAACAAACTGAAAATGTTCGGCTGAGACGACCCCAAAATCGGCATTGCTGGATTTCAGAGCCTCATTCACCCGCGAGAACCGTTTTTTCCGTTCCGCCATATAGCGTTTTCGCGCCAATGTTCTGGCAAGAGCATTGTGATGT
>CBFFKJ010000004.1:0-123670 GCA_965641885.1 Phaeobacter sp. SH40
AGGCGCGTACAATTCATCAATCTGAGACACTGTTTGTGAACTGGGCCGACTTTCCGTCAGTCGTTGGGCTTAGCGATGGGACGCTTGCAGCGCATTGGTTGGAATTGAATGGGCCGGGCAGCTATCAATACGACGTAAAGATCGCTTTCTCCTTCGATGAGGGTTTGAACTGGACAACGCCAATCATACCCCACGATGACCGATCAAAGCGTGAACATGGTTTCGTGTCGCTAATCCCTGATGATAGCGCTGGTTTGACAGCTCTTTGGCTAGATGGTCGTGCATACGATAATCAAGCCGCAGACGACAGCTATGAGAATGCCATGCAGGTCCGCGCACGTCGCATTGCGCCGGACGGTTCAATGGGACCGGAAAGCCTGCTCGACCCACGCGCTTGTACGTGCTGTCAAACATCGGCCGTCCGCAAGGAAGCAGGTAACATCATAGCGGTTTACAGGGACCGAACAGCCGAAGAAATCCGCGATATTTCGGTTGTCAGGTTGGTCGAAGAAGAATGGACCGACCCCGAAACAATCTACGGCGACGGCTGGGAAATCGCAGGATGCCCTGTCAACGGACCTGCCATCGATGCGTTGGGAACGTACGCGGTAGTCGTGTGGTTCACCGGTGCCAATGGCGAGGCAAAGGCTCGAATTGCGTTTTCCAGGGATGGGGGCGCATCCTTTGAAGACCCGTTGCAACTCGATCTCGGCACACCCGCAGGTCGCGTAGATGTCTTGCAGATGGGTGACGGCAAAGCACTTGCTCTTTGGTTGGAGTATGCGAATGGCGGTGAAGCAATAGTCGTGTGTCAGGTGTCGCCGGAGAGCGGGTGTACTTCGCCACAAGCACTCCACATCAATCGTGGGCGAGAGTCGGTAGGATTTCCAAGGATTACGCGATCAGCAGCTGGCGTTGTCGTTGCGTGGACCGGGTCTGCACAGGGCAACTTGGCGGGGACAACCGTGGTTGGTGTCGAAGTAGCGATACCGTCTCCCGCAAGGTAATCTTCAGGACCAAAGCGACAAGTCGGTTCAAGGCTGTTCCATGGCGGTGAAAGTCAATATTCCGTCCTACTCTTAGAACCCCGCAAACGGATTATTCTAGCCTTGGAGGTTTATCGCTGCGCGAGGATCTCGTAGCCAAACAATCTGGTCACTAGAGCTTCGAAATCGTGAAATCTTTAGATCAAGAGCGCAACAATTGGACCGTCGAGGAATCGCTTCAAGATCGTCGGTAAACCATGGATAAAGATCCCGTCATTATTTACGGGACTGGTGTGATTGTTGTAGGTGCTTCAAGTTGTTGTGCGCCTTACTGTTTTCGAAAACATGCTGCGAAGAGACAGCGAAGGTGGAGTTTGGACTTTGTGACATTTAGCCAGATTGAATGACCGCATTGGCAACTTGAGCTGCAACGCAGCGACAAACCTGCCGCATGCGCGAAGCCGTGCTGCGTCAGCGAAATATGAAAAACGAATGACGGCATTGTCCCGCGATGTGCACCTTTACCAAGCATAAGCGAAGGTCGGCATTAGCCGGAGAAGAAATAACATAAACTTCATTATGCGACTTTATACTTAGCGTTGCGATAGTATATTATTGTATGTATGCTGAACTCCTATCACGGAGGCTCCACAGCATGCGCCATTTACTCAAGAAGCTCCTCCCCTCGGTCGCAGTCGCTTTGACCGTGACAGGTTCTTCGCTGCCAATACCCGCCCGCGCGCAGACATACCCGATCGATTGCGCGATCCTCTTGTGCCTGTCTGGCGGCTGGCCTGCTTCCGTCCCTTGCGCCCGAGCCCGCGCCGAATTTATCCGGCGGATTACACCTTGGCCGGTCGAACCACCGCTGCAAATCTGGCGCTGTCCCATGGGCGCCTCCTACGAGAACGATCGGTTACAAAACAACGCTGGCGGCATC
Source organism: Phaeobacter sp. SH40 (assembly GCA_965641885.1). Lineage (GTDB taxonomy): Bacteria > Pseudomonadota > Alphaproteobacteria > Rhodobacterales > Rhodobacteraceae > Pseudophaeobacter. The sequence continues at coordinate 1,927 of CBFFKJ010000004.1, forward strand.
TTTGAAGCCTTGTACCGAACCGACAGCCGTCGACCGCTTCAATCCTTGCCAGTAGATAATCTCGTTCCCACCGACCTCGCCCTGCGGCTCGTTCAGGACCGCGCGGACATCGATATCAGCGGGCCAGAGTTCAATTTCGTGCGGTCCATCCGCGTCTTCGATGTACGGTATGCACGACAGCACGAGTCCGGGCGCGATGGGGATTGTAACCGAAGCGCGACCGTGGTCCTCGGCACCTACGGGACCCAAGGCGATTTCTCATGGCAGCGATCTTCGATAACTGCCCTGCCCGAGGCCCATGTGGGACTTGAACGTTGGGGCGAGCATTGCCCTGGCATTTATCACCGATCCGTCTTCGTCGATTGGCGTGACTATGACGGCAACTACGGGTTCGAGCAGGTGAACTACTGACCTGCCGCTACGTAGATTTGTCATGGAAGACGGCTTCTTTGGCTTGCACGACCGCACCGCATACGCTTCGCGGTCCACATGCTGTTTGGCGTTTAGGCAAACACCGCGGGTTCGCTCTGTTCACCCGTCGTCGCTTCTTCCGATCCTCGTCAGCGCATCGAAGTCGATTTCTTGCTTCTGTTCGTCACTTATATCCGGCCGGGTTTCCGATACCGGCTGGGGCCCTTGGACGTCCCACATCACCGCATGTGAGCCTGTCCTCCAGCGATAAACCCAACCAACAACACTGCACCCATCGGTCCCGATCAGATTGGCGATCGCGACGCCCTCACCCTTATCTTCGTTCACTGTTTACTGGCTTCCTGCACTGCGGCGCTGCGAATTGCGGCGTGGGGTTGCAGAGCGTTCACTACGACCGCGCGCCGGGCTTCTTTGATGTTGGCTAACTGGTCCTCGATGAGGAAATGATCATCAGACCGGGAAAGTGGGTTCCCGTGTTCTCAACAATTCATTGGCTTCAAATCCTGTGGTCGGGCTCCGTGGCGGCTTCAACGATCGCCAGAACCTCGAACGGGTCAAAGCCGATGGCGCGCGCCAAGACGACCAGCTCGACAACGTCGACCCGGCGCTGGCCGCTCTCAAGGCGGGCAATAAGGGACTGGTGGCATCTGAGCCTGTCTGCCAGGTCTTTCTGACCAAGGCCCGCTTTGACACGGGCGTCGACCAACGCCTGACAGAGTGCCACTTGTCCCTTGCTTCTGATTGTCTTTGCCACGCGTCACATACCTTTTGTGACGTCGCTAGCGGATGAAATCTGTTATCTAAAAAGTAGATATATGAGGGTGTTATCGGCGTCTGGTTTCCATGGGCTGCAAGTCTGATGCTCCCGAGGTTGCCCATCAATCCCCTACCAATTGCAGGAACCGGCCATATTCCTCGCTGACTTCGCGCGCTTCCTCGAAGGCGCGGGCCCGTTCACCGTCGAGGCAACGGAAGTAGCTCTGGATATCCTGAATGTAATCTTCGAAGTCGCCGCGGATGATATCCGCATAGTCCCGCGCGGCCTGCGAATCGCTTGGCAGGAAAGGACGGGATGGCGCAAAGCAGGATTCCGCCAAAACCGGCCCAGGAACGCAGATCAGAAGGGCCATAGCTTGCAATGGGAGCAGGCATGTCAACCTTGGGTTTCTCAAACCTGTTATCTCCTTGATCGCGGACACTGGCCGTGACTAGTGTTTGCGTAACCAAACTACAGCCAAAGCACGATATTACATCTTGCGGTTGATAATATACTATCGTAACTCTGGGCTTCAAGTAGGAATGCCTGGGGTCGCGCCATTGGAGAAAGCGTGAGCCGGGCCATGAACTGGGACATCGAAGCACCAAATGTGGTTACGGAAGCCAGGTTCCGCGAGCTCGTGGAAAGCGGCTATAGCGCAGAAATCCTGTGCCAGGAGTCGGCACATAAGAAAGGCCCCAGCTATTACGGGGTCTGGATCATGCGCGTTGTCTCTGATGATGGGGTGGAAAAGCTCCTCGTCACCGCCCGCACACGGACGACCTACAACGATATCAAGATCCGCGAGTTCAAGACGATCTCCGGCGTGGTGTCTTTCTTCATTGGCCTTGGCTTTGCGCATGTCGACCTGCCGCTTGAGGCGGGCACAAGCCGCACGCATAAACTCGCCCCGTCAGACAAAGCCTCGTCAGACAAGGCCGCTGACAACTAACCTCGTCTGCCTCTGGCTGGTCGCAGCACCTGCCTCAGCGCAAATGGTCCTGGTCATGGAGAGCGACGGCTCCCTGATCCCGTCCCGCTCCCAAAGCAGCTTTGCTCGAAACTACTATGACGGGATTGGTCAGAGTTCGGCTTCCGATGGGATCGCGATCTTCGGCGAGGTAGAGGCCGAGCAAGAGGGCGTCCAAGTCGCGGCCCTTGCCCGCATGACTCCCCTGCCCCGCGCCGATGTTCTCTCCGGGATTCAGACCACGGCCTTGCGCTATGCCGGCCATCCTGGCCTGCGTCGCGCGGGGCTTTCCGTGACGGATTGGCTGGCTCTCTATCGGGCCAATATCGAGGTTGAGAGCGCCTACCGGCAGGATGCGATTTCAAGTGCAGGTGCCATTGGCCTTGGTCAATTGATGCCAGCGACGGCGCGTGATCTGGGCGTCGACCCGCGTGATCCGCTGCAGAACCTCGACGGCTCCGCCCGCTACCTCGCGATAATGCTGGAGACGTTCGGCGATCCGCACCTGGCGCTGGCTGCCTACAACGCCGGACCCGATGCGGTCCGCCAGTATGGCGGCGTTCCCCCCTACCGAGAAACCCAGAACCACGTGGCCCGCGTCATGGCCGTCGCGGCCCGATTGGAAGGATCAAATTCATGAAACAGATTTCAAACCTCTTTGTCGCCTCGCTGGCGCTATTCCTGCTGATTGCCGAACCCGCCCTCGCCCAGAGCATTGATCTCTCCCCGATCCAGAGCCTGTTACAGGGCATCGTGGATGCGCTGACCGGCCCACTTGGCGTTGTCATCGCGACGCTTGCCGTTCTCGGCGTTTTCTTGAGCTGGTTCTTCAACATCATCGACCTGCGCCAAGCGCTTTGGGTCCTCGTGGGCATCGCCGGTGTCGCGGCTGCCCCCACCATCGTTGCCGCGGTCTTTGCCGGTGGCTGAGCGCTCGCCTCTCTTTCTCGGCCTCGTGCGCCCGCCGAAGCTTCTGGGCCTGCCCATCATGTACGCGATGGTCTGGCTCTTTGGCTCGGTGCTCTTGTTCGTCTGGGTCCAGCACATCGCGGTGCTGGGCGTGGCCACCCTTCTCTATCCGGTGCTGTGGAAGGCCGCCGATTGGGACCCGCGTTTCATCGACGTGATGATGACGGCCCTGCAGGAGACACCGCCCACGCGCAACAGGTCCATCCATGGCGGGGACAGCTATGCCCCGTGATGACGCCCGTGATGCTGCGCTCGATGCCCGCACGATGACGCCGGACTGGTATGCGCGCGAGACCCGCCTCGCGCATATGCTGCCCTATGTGAGCCTCGTCGACGACCAGACCGTGCGGACCCGGGTGAACGAACTCTTCCGCTGCATCCGGCTCGAGGGGATCAACAGCTACACGACGGACGATGCCTATCTCGACAAGGTGACGGCGCTCTTTGCCCGCATCGTCGCGCAGCTCGGGCCGGAATTCAGCTATTACGTCCACAAGGTCTCCAAGGCCATCAAACCTGATCTCGACCCGATCCGTGAGGACAGCTTCGCAGGCGAGGTTGACCGGCGCTGGCGCGCGAAACTCGAGACCAGCGGGCTCCGCGACAAAACACTGACGCTCACCGTCATTCACCGCCCGCCCCCGAAAAGCCTCCTGCCGTTCCTCAGCCGCAGCGCGCCGGACCGACTGAAGGAGGAGACCCGCAAACGCCTGCAGCGCCTCGGTGAGGCCGTGAACGTCTTCCTGTCCGGCCTCGCAGAGCTCAAGCCGCGCATGCTCTCAGCCGGATCGGGAGAGTTGGTGGGATTCTTGGGCGCGCTGAACACGGGCACCGAGCTGCCGCTCTACCCGGCCAACACCTACGGCTTTTTGTCCTTCAACGTCGCCAATACCCGCGTAACGTTTCACGGAGACCATTTCGAGCTTTCCGAAGGCGTCGTGGGCCATCGCTACGGCAAGAGTTTCACCATCGGGGAATATGCTGAGGCCACCTCCTGCACCATGTTCGACATGCTGAACCTGCCGGTCGACATGATCGTGACGCACTCCTTCACGCCGATCAATTCGAACCTCATGGCGGGCCGCATCAAGCGGCAAAAGCGCCAGATGCAGGCCAGCCAGGACGCGGCCCTCTCGCTCCTGGAAGCCCTCGACATCGCCGCCGATGATCTCGAGGCCAAGCGCCAAAGCTTCGGCGAGCATCACATGGTCGTGACGCTCTTTTGCGACACGCTCGAAGAACTGCAAACCCTCAGCGCCGAGATCATGAACGCCGCCGCAACCGAAGGCGTGAAGATGATCGGCGAGCGGGTCGCGGCCAAGGCGCATTACTTGAGCCAGCATCCCGGCAACCAGCCCAAGCGCGTCCGTGCCAGCGCCGTCACCAATCGCAACTTCGCGGATTTTGCGGCCTTTCACCGGACACAGCTCGGCAAACCCGCCGCGAAAACCCCATGGGGCCGGGTCGTCACCTATTTGCCCACGCCGGAGCAGAGCGCCTACCGGTTTTCCTATCACGAGCAAGGTTCGCCCGACAAAGAACCGACCAGCGGGCATACCCTGATCATGGGACGGCCCGGGTCGGGTAAATCGGTGTTGTCGGCCTTCCTGATGACCCAGGCCCGTCGCGCAGGCGCACGGATCTTCGTCTTCGATTACCGTAATGGTATGGAGATGGCGGTCCGCGCCAATGGCGGGCGTTACGCGTCCCTGAACGCCGGTCAGCCTACGGGTCTCAACCCGCTCTGGACCGAAACCGATGCACGCGGCACCGCCTGGCTCTCGGACTGGCTCACCACGCTGCTCTACCGCGCCGACAAGCCCCTGACCCCGGCACAGACCAACCGCATCCAGGAAGTGGTGCGCCAGAACGCGCAGGCCTCCAATCCGGCCCTGCGGAACTGGCGGGATTTCGCATCGCTTTTTGTGTCCACCGATGATGGCGGCGATCTGCACCAGCGCCTGTTTGAGTGGACCGAAGACGGCCGCTATGGGTGGATCTTCGGCCAGACGCTGGAAGATACGTTCTCGCTCGAAGGCGAAGTGGTCGGGTTCGATCTCACCGGCATTCTCGACAGCGAGGCCGAGAAAGAACGCATGGCGGTCCTATCCTATCTTTTCCGCCGGGTCGAGCGCGAGATCGAGGATCGTCGCCCCACAATCATCGTGATCGACGAGGCCTGGAAGGCGCTCGACAACGCATATTTCGCCGAACGGTTGTCGAACTGGCTCGTGACTGCGCGCAAGCAGAACACCGTCGCGGTGATGATGACGCAATACGCAAGCCAGCTCGAGCGCACCCGGACCGGCAAGACCATCGTCGAGGCCGTGCCGACGCAGATCCTGCTGCCCAATATCCGCGCGCAGCCTGCGGACTACGCCATGCTGAACCTCACGGAGAAGGAGCTCGACGTCCTTCTCAACACGGGCAGCAACAGCCGCTTGGCGCTCATCCGTGACGATCAGGGCTCGATCGTCGTCGATGCCGATCTGAGCGCGCTTGGACCCAATCTCACCATCCTTGGCGGCATGGAAAAGGGCGAAGCGCACGTTGGCGCCGATTATCGCACCCGCCCGGACTTCTGGAGGCTTTCATGATCCGTATTCTCTTGTCCCTGACAGCACTCGGCCTGCTCGCTTCCTGTGCGCAGTATCGCGAACCGCAGGCAAACTGCTTCACCTTCCTGGCCTCGACAGCCCCTGTCGCGCCTGATTGCACCTTCACGCCTCTAGATGCGCCGGAGGGCGACATTGAAGTCTAGCCTGCCTCATATCCTCGCGTTTTGCCTGCTGCCTGGTCTCGCCTTGTCTCAAGGTGTGCCGACCAATGACAGTGGGCTGACCTCGCGTGACATCGTCGAGACCGGTGATCGCGAGGCTGACTTGGCCGTTCAGGCCGACAAGCTCGCCGTGCGCGAACTCATCGCGGAGATCGAGCGCGAACAGCTGGCAACCCTGCAACGCATCCTCGATGCCCAGACCAGCTTCGGCGGTCAGGGCTTGCCGGCTATGGTCTCGGGGCTGGAAAGCGGCAGCGGGTATCCGGCCCGGTCAGTCGAGGCGGTCTATGGCAATGCCGACATCGACCCCAATCCCGGCGGTGCGCAGATGTTCGGCGACGCCGCCGAGAACATCGAGCAGCTCATCATCCGCGTCGCCCAGGAAACCAGCGACTTTGCGGGTGTCGGCCGCGCTGGTCTCTCACCCGTCCAATGGCGCGCGTTGCTGCAAGCGCTCATCTGGCAGGAAAGCCGTTTCACCATTGGGGCACGGTCTCCCGTCGGCGCCTATGGCCTCACCCAGATCATGCCCGGCACCGCCAGCGATCTCGGCATCAACCCGGATTACTATGACAGCCCTTACCTGCAGGTGCATGGCGGCGCGCGCTATCTCGCGACCCAGCTCAACACATTCGATGGCAACATCATCAACGCGCTCGCGGCCTATAACGCCGGACCCGGCCGGGTGTTCGAGTATGGCGGCGTGCCGCCCTTTGCCGAAACCCAGCATTACGTTCAGGTCATTCCCGAACGCTACAATCTCTACCTGAGCCGTATCGGCGGGATCGAAGCGCTTGGCACGATCGACCCCGCGCTTCTGGCCAATGCCAACCTCTCAATCACCGGGCACGGCGCGGCCTTCTATGGTAACAACTCACCCGCCGCGATCAGGCAAGCCGCCTTCCGTATTGCGGACATCGTCGAGCGGATTTCCGAGACGGAAGACGTGCAAGAAAGCATCGCGCTCAACACCTATGCCCGCGCCGAACTCGTGCGCCTCGTCGCTGCACGCATCCGGCTTCAGGCGGCCCGCACCCGAGTCCTCTCTGCCGAGGAGCTGGCCCAGGCCAGCGCCCGCATGGCCGAAGGCGCGTTCATGGATTTTACGATCAGGGAGATTGAATGATGGGACGGAAGTTTCTGAGAGCGGCCTTGGCCGCAACGCTTGGGATTGGCCTGCATCTGGGAGCCCTCTCCCCTGCCGCGGCGCAGGGCGTGCCCGTCGTCGACACCCAGAACATCGCGCAAAACATCCAGCAGCTCCGGCAGATGATCGAAGACGAGATCCTGCAAAACGAGCAGCTGACGCAGCTCCGCGAACAGCTCGGCCTTCTCACGGATCAACTCGCGGAGCTGCAAAGAACCTATGAAGCGCTCACCCGACTTGCCGAGCTTCCAGAAATCATCCGCACGGAAATGGAAGACGAGTTGAACGGACTGCTCGACCAGGAGTTCGGAGACATCCTCGCCACCATCGAGGCCATCAAGACGGGTGACTTCTCAGGTCTGTCGGGCTCCGGTGCAGGCGAGATCGAAACCCAGATGGACCGGGTGCTGGCCGATCTCGGCTTCGATGAAGACACGCTCTCGGAAATGGCCACCAGCGGCAATCCCGGGGCCAACCGTGTGGCCACGCAGGCAACAACCGGCGCACTCGTCTCAGCCGCCGCCCAGAACAGCTATGAAGATGCCGGCCAGTCGCTCGAGCGGGTAGACCGCCTTGTCGGGCTCATCGACGACATGGAAGAGCTCAAGCAAAGCATCGATCTCAACACGCGCGTGACCGCGGAGCTCGCCATTGCGCTGGTCGCCATGTGGCAACTCGAAGCCATCCAGACCGTAGGCGATGGCACAGGCGGCGTGATCGATGCCGCCACCATCGCCGAAGAGCAGCGCTTCATGGATTTCACGTTACCGGACCTCCGGGCCGAGTGATCGCGAGGGCATGACGGGTGGCGACTGAACAAGAAATCATCGAGGAAGAACTGGTCTACGGTGCCTTGCGCCGCGAACGGCTCTGGCAACGCCTTGGTCTGGCAGGTCTTGTCTTCGGCATCATCGGCTGTCTGAGCGCAGCAGCAGTCGCGATCCTCGATGTCGATCCGCCCCCCGTCGTTGTCCCCTATGATCCCGCCACCGGCTTTGCACTCCCCGAAGCCTCGGTGGGCGCCTCCTCGGTGACCGCCAACCAGGCGATCATCGAGGCGGAGGTGTTCCGCTATGTGGCCGACCGGGAGGTCTATAACCAGCTCGACAACGATCTGCGCATCCGCAGCGTCCTGCGCCGCTCGGACGGAGCTGCCGAGAGCGGGCTGCGCCAGATCTGGAACAGCGCAAATGAAAACTATCCGCCGACCGTCTATGGCCCCAATGCTCGGCTCGACGTGGAAATCCTCAGCATCAACCGGATCGGAACCAACCGCGCGACGGTCCGCCTGCGCAAGCGCCTGACGTCCATTAACGGCACCCAGACCGGCCTCTTCACTGCGACGCTTCTCTTCGAGTTCCGCCCGGAGACCCGCCGCTCCATCGATGAGGTCTGGACCAATCCATTCGGCTTCACCGTCCTCGAATATTCCATCCGCTCCGACAGATTGGAGAACTGATCTTGTTTCCCGTACGAATTGCATTTGTTGTCCTTATCGTTTTGTTGCCGGGGTTGGTCGCCGCCGAAGCCATCCCGCGTGGCGGTCCCAACGACAGCCGGGTGCGCTTGGCCACCTACCAGGAGGGTCAGGTCTACCGTCTCAGCGTGTCACTCACCCATGTGACCACCATCGAGTTCGGGATCGGCGAAAGCATCCGCTCGATCATCGCGGGCGACACCGAGGGCTTCGAGATCGACGGCGTCCCGGGCGGTCAGGCCTTCGCGATCAAGCCCGTCGCGCGCGGGGTGCATACCAATGTGACAGTCTATACGAACCGCCGGAGCTACTACTTCAACGTCGAGGAGGTCCGCAGCCCAACCTTCTACGTGGTGCAGTTCCGCTATCCTGATGACGCTGCGCGCCCGACCCGGGCCATCGCCGCCCAAGCACCAAACTACAATTACGGCGCCAGCGCGCGGACCGAGTTCACGCCAACGCGCATCTGGGATGACGGGACGTTCACGTATTTCGCGTTTCCGAGAAACGCACCTGTGCCAGCGATCTTCCGCTACGCGGGCGGCCGTGAACGCACGGTCAACACGCAAACCCCTGAAGACGGCGTGATCCGCGTCAGCGGCGTGAACCGCCAATGGATCCTGCGACTTGGCGAAGAGGTGGTCTGCATCGAGGCGATCGCGCCCGCGGAGGCCACCTCATGAGCGATACCGGGAACACCGAGCTGGAAAAACGCCTCGCCGCCCTTGAGAAAGGCAGTGCCCGCGCCCCCACGGCGGCGCAGCGCCGGTCGCCCCTTCTCGCGCTGATCGTGATCCTCGTCATCGGCGTGGGTGGTGCCCTGCTTTATCTCCTCTCACAGCCCGACGAAGAGGAAGCCTTACCGACGGCCACCCCGGACGTCTTCCAAAACGAAGGGGACGGCTTTGGCGCTATCGAGACCTTGCCCCCGCCCGAGCCCGAGGTTGTGTTCGTCGGACCAGACCCCGTCGAGCCCAACGCGGAGCTTCTGGCGCAGATCACCGCCCTGCAGGCCCAGATCGAGGAGTTGCGCAACGCCCCTGAACCAGTTGTCGAGGAAGACACCGCCGCCGCAGAGGCAATTGACGCGCTGACTGCTCAGATCGCGGCGCTACAAGCCGCCTCGGAAGCAGCACAGCAACGATTTCAGGACGAACTGACGGCGCGGGATCGAAGTCTTGAACAACTCCGCATGGATCTGGAATTGGCCCAACTCGAGGCCAGCCGACCGCAACCCGCACCAGCGGGCCCCACGGAAGATGAGCTGCGCGCACGCGAGCAAGAGCGACTGCGCCGCGAGGAAGAAGCCCGGCGCATGGCCGAGCTGGAGCGCCGGGCCGCGGAGGAACGCGCCTTCCAGGAGCGGCGCATCGCCTCGCCCACCATCGCGTTTGGCGGTGCCTCAGGAGCGAATGAAACGGCTCTGACCGAACGCACCTTCGGCGAGGTGACGGATTTCGTGCTGAACGGTGCGCTGCCCTCCACCGTGACGCAGGCCGAGGTGATCGCCAATCCTTCCAACACCATCATCCAGGGCACCATGATCCAGGCCGTCATGGAAACCGCCCTCGACAGCTCACTGCCCGGCCAGACCCGTGCCGTGGTGTCCGAGGATGTCTACAGCGTCGATGGCGCGCGCCTCTTGATCCCCCGCGGATCCCGTCTCGTCGGGCGCTACCGCGCTGGCGTCGATATTGCGCAGCGCCGCGTCACGATCGCTTGGGACCGGATCATCCTGCCCGCGGGCCAAACCGTCCAGATCAGCTCCTTCGGGGGCGATGAACTTGGCCGCTCCGGCGTCACGGGTTTCGTGGACACGCGTTTTGCCGAGCGTTTCGGGTCGGCCGCCCTGATCTCGCTGATTTCGGCCGCGCCAAGTGCCGCCGCCTCCGAGGTCCAGGATGAGACTGCCGCCGACGTTCTCGAAGACGTTGGCGATGATCTGGCAGATGCCACGGACAGCGTCATTGGCGATTACCTCTCCATCGGCCCCGTCATCTATGTCGACCAAGGCGCGCGCGTCACCGTCATGGTCGACCGCGATCTGGAGATCTTCTAGCCCGATGTCGCTCAGCTATCTCGAGACATCCCTTGACCGGATCGACGCCGCCGCCCGCGACGATGTCATCGAGATCTGTATCAACCCCGACGGGACCTGTTGGGGCGAATTCCAGGGCGATCACTTCATGCGCGCGCTGGATCAAAGGCTGACGGGCGTTCAGGTCAGGGACCTCGGCAACCAGATCGCCTCCTCGGCCAATACCACGATGAGCAAGGACCGCCCCATCGTCTCGGTCTCGATCACCTACAAGGGGCGCCCGATCCGCGCACAGGTCATCACCCCGCCCGCCGTGCTCTCGGCCTCGTCGATCAGCCTGCGGTTCTTTTCCAGCCTGCCGCTCAAGGGCATCGAACTCGACTTTCTCTTCGGTAAGGAACGCAAGCTCGAAGAACTGCGCCTCGAGAAAACGCGCGAGCTGCGCGAGGTCGTGGCCTCCGGTTTGATCGATGACGCCCTCGCCTTCTGTGTCGAGAACAAGCTCAACATGATCGTCTCGGGCGGCACCTCGACCGGCAAGACCGTCGCTGCGCGAAAGATCCTCTCCCATGTCCCGTCTGAGGAACGCATCGTCACCATCGAAGAAGCCGCCGAGCTTCTACCGACGCAGCCCAATGCTGTGACCCTGATCGCCAATCGCGATGCGGAATTCCAGACCGCCGATGTGCTTCTCACCGCCACGCTGCGCATGCGCCCCGACCGGATCATCCTGGGCGAGGTGCGCGGCAAGGAGGCCATGACCTTTCTGGAAGCCATCAACACCGGCCATGGAGGCTCGATGACCACGCTGCATGCCGAAACCCCGCAATTGGCCGTGCAGCGGCTCGCGATCGCGGCGCTGAAGACCGAAATCCCGATGACCTATGCCGACATGATCCAGTACATCGAGAACTCCATCGACGTGATCATCCAGGCCGGCCGCCATGACGGCAAACGCGGCATCACAGAATTCTACCTCCCCGGCGCAACTGAGATTGGAATTTCCCAATGAAGACATTTGAATACGATATTCTGTCCTTTCCCATGACCCGCAAAGCCAGCCTTGCCGACATGCAGGCCAGCCTGAATGCCAAAGGTGCGAAAGGCTGGGAGGTGGTGTCGATCAGCTCCTCGGAATTCGCCAATGTGGGACACACGGTCTTCCTGAAGCGTGAAACCACAGCCACCGGATCCACGGCATGAGGCAGGCGAGCTGTACCCTCGTACTGACTGCGCTGGTCCTGGGCCTGACGTCGGCACCCGGCTTCGCTGAGCGCAATCTCGTGCCGACCCTCGAGCGCAGTTTCGACGTCTGTCCAGACCGGCCCGCTGAACCCGTGTGGATGCAGGAGATCCCCCTGCGCCAATCTTATCAGCGAGTTCTGGTTCAGGACATCTACCGCGCCCAGAACCTCGAGCGGATTGTCGAGACCGTCAGCTGCGCCTGCGAAATCCGGTTCCCGTCCTGGGACGCTGCCGAAGCGGTGTTTCGGGAGAGCTACGCGAGCGACGAACGATGGGAAATGCTCGAAGCCTCCGACGCCTACAACCGCCGCGCCAACGCCGCCCGAACTGCCGCCAAGGCCATCTGCGACGCCGCAGGTAATTGGTAAGGCAGCCCCGCGATGAGTGTCGTCACCTACTTCGTTGAAACCTCCCAGGGCTATCTCGACACCGCCGCAGAAACCCAGTTCGGATCGGTTGCGGCAACGGTTGGCACGCTTCTGGTGCTGGGAACAACGCTGGTGGTGGTTCTCGTTTTCCTGAACATGGTCTACCAGTACAAGGCGATGGACGGACGCACGGCATTCTGGCTCGCGGTCAAGATCGGGCTCATCGGGATATTTGCAACCAACTGGGTGCAGTTCAACGCCCTCTCCTCCGCCATCCTGGCCGGGATCGACAGCATTGCGGGTGCGCTGGTTGCTTCCGTTGGTGGTGGAACTCCCGGCCCTTCTGGCACTTTCGCAGAAGAGTTTGACCGGCTAATCGCGGAACTAGGGGACTATCTCAACGCCGCTGGGTCCGAGCTGAACTGGATGGCAGGGGCCATGCTCGACATTGTCGGGGTCCTCTTGCTCTCGATCCTCGGCGGGCTGGCCGCCTTCATCCTCGTGGCATCCCGCCTGATGATCGCACTTCTGATCGGGATCGCACCGGTGATGATTTTCCTGACCCTCTTCGAGGTCACCAAGGACTATTTCGCGCGCTGGCTGTCGGCGCTGGTCTCCTTCGCGCTCTACCCCATAGTCGTGGCCGGTGTGTTCGCGACAATCACGGGTGTCTCCTCTGCCCTCATCGGCGAACTCGGCGACCCGGAGGGAGCCTCAAACATCGGCGCGCTCATTCCCTTCTTCATGATGGTGCTCATGGCCAAGGGCTTCATCATTGCCACGCCCTTCATCGTCCGCGCGATCTCCGGAAACATTATGATGCCCGCCCTCTCCGGTGGTCTCGGCGGCGGCTACAGCTTTGCCCGCGCCGCCATGGGAAGCCAGCAGGCCTACAATCGCTACCTGATCGGAGGCGCAAGTGGCGCAGAATACGCAGCCCTCAGGGCGCGGCAGTTCTTCGGCGTGCAGCAGATGCCCGTGAGGCAGGGCATGGGGCAGACGGGTTCCGCAGGAGGCGCAGGATCCGCAGACTCGGGGTCAAAAATGCTGGCGCAGCTGGCGAGACTGGGTCGACTTGGCCGACGGTGACGGCCCGTAGCGGACCTTCACATATCGAGTCGCGAAGGTCCGGTTCCGGGGTGTTACTAACATGAAGGAGTGCGCAACGGAAAGCCGTTGCACCATCAGAACATTGACCCCAAGTCAGAAGCCCCTGTCGGGTAAGCGGCAGGCATCGCTTTCACCTGCGCCGCCGTCAGCCCCAGCTTGATCGCCAGCGAGAAGACGTTGATCAGCTCGGCATACTCCGGGCCGAACATGTGGGCTCCGAGGATCTTGCCATCCTTGCCGGTGATAATCTTCGCACCGGCATGTGTTTCACCGATGCGCTTCTGCGAGAACCAGCCCGAGGTGTCGGTGAAGCTCACCTCCACATCACCCACCTCTCGCGCCTCTTCCTCGAGCAACCCGACCCGCGCCAGCTCGGGTATGGTGAACACCACGCTCGGCACTCCAGTGTAGTCGGGTTCAGTCCGCTTGCCCTTCAGCATGTTGGAGGCGGCGATCTTACCTTCGAACACAGCTACCGGGGTCAGCGGCTTTCCTGGCGAGGCGGCAGCGTCTCCGGCCGCATAGATGCGTGGGTTCGACGGAGATTGCAGCCAAGGCATGACCTTCACGCCACCGTGCTCGGTTTCGATATCGGCAGCCGCAAGGTCAAGATGGTCGATGGCAGGCACCCTACCTGCACCGTGAACGACGAGATCGGCTTCGATGGAATGGCTCTGACCGGCCCTGCGGTAGAGCACCCGGCGCGCCCCATTCGCGTCCTCGATCCGTTCCATTTCGGCCTCGGCCGCGATCTTAATCCCGGCTTCGCGGCTCCGTTCGAGCAACATCTTTACGAGTTCGGGGTCAAACATCTTCAACTGGCGTGCGCCGCGGTCGAGGATTGTCACCTCAGCTCCCGCCAGCGCGGCGATATGGGCGAATTCGAAGGAGATGTAGCCGCCACCGACAAAGGCGATCCGGCGCGGCAGTTCGGCGAGGTTCAGGAAATCGGTGCTGTCGATCAGTCGCTCGGCACCGGGAAATTTCAGCGGCCTCGGCTTTGCGCCCGTAGCAATCAGTGCGCGGCGAAAGGCGATCTCGCCGTAGCCGTCGATCTCGATCCGGTCCTCGGCGGTGAAGCGCGCGCGGCCATGTAGCGTTTTCACCCCGGCCTCTGTCAGCGCACTTTCCATGCTCTCGGGCACCGGGTCGGTGAAGCTCTCCTTGTGCTTCATCAGCGTGGGCCAATCGATCCTGGTCTCTCCTGCGACGCCCTTGCCTTCGAGCAGCCGCACGGCCTCCACCGCCTCGGCGCCGGCGCGCAGCATCTTCTTCGGGTCGCAGCCCCGGAGTGCGCAGGTGCCGCCATAAGGCAGCTCGTCGACGATGGCGACGGACCAACCCGCCTGGCTGCATTTTTTCGCGGCGTTGATCCCGGCCATGCCGGCGCCGATGACGATCAGGTCGAGTGTCTCGGTCATATGTGCTCCTCGTTCATGCTTGTCAGTCTGGGGCCGCTTACGCGTTCAACGATAGCGACCCATCAATCGTTCACTCAGCCCCCAGATCGCCATAGTGCCTCCACCCGTCGCAATGCCGAGCCAACGCCAGCCGTCCTCTCCGAGCGGCACCAGCCCCGTGCCATGGCCCAGCACAGGAAGCGTCATCGCCAGCAGGAAGGGCCCGGTGTAGCGGCAATGGACCCGGCCACAGCGCCGGGCATTGAACAGGCAGGCACTTCCCATCCACACCAATGCCAGCAACCAGATCCCCATCTTGGGTCCATCGGGCAGTGGAATCGCCAGCACCATGGCACCTATCGGCAACCACCAGGCAAGAGCGGCGCCGAGAGTCGAACCGAGGAGGTCGCGCTTCGATTTTCCGCTCATGCCTTCACCCAGCGCAGCAACTGAGAGCGGCCACGTCCTTCTCGAAGGTCTGGGCCGCAAGCTTCAGCCCTTCCACTGTCGTGAGATAGGGCATGATGGTATCGCCCAACTCCTCGTAGGTGAGCCCGGCTTTCAGCGCCATCGCTGCGGTCTGGATGCTGTCTGCGCCCTCGGGGGCGAGGATCTGCGCCCCCAGCAGGCGTTTGCTGCCTGCCTCGGCCACCAGCTTGATCAGACCGCGCGTGTCGCGGGCGGCAAGCGCGCGGGGGACTGCGTCGAGCGGCAGGACCGAGGTGAGGACCTCGTGTCCAGCGGCGCGGGCCTGTGCCTCGCTCAGTCCCACGCCCGCCACCTGCGGATCGGAGAACACGACCCAGGGCATCGTGCTGTTGTCGTAGCTGCGTGCCTCTCCCGCCACCGCGTTCCGGGCGGCGAGCTTGGCGCCGTAGGCCGCCATATAGACGAACTGGTTGCGCCCTGTGACATCGCCAGCGGCCCAGACGTTCGAGTTGGTGGTGCGCATCTGCGCGTCCACCACGATGCCGCCGCGCGCGCCGGTCACGATCCCGGCCGCGCCGAGGTTCAAGCCATCACTGTTCGGCACCCGCCCGGTGGCAAGCACCAGTCGCTCGGCGATGAAGTTCTCACCCCCGTTACCGGTCAAACGTAGGCCGTCGCCGTCGCGCACCACGCTCTCGTAGCCGGCGACCCGCGCCAAGCGAATACCCTCGGAAGCGAGGTAGCCCTCCAGTGCTTCGGAAATCTCGGGTTCGGCCTCGGGCAGCACACCGCGGCGGCTGACCAGCGTCACCGCGACACCGGCACGGGCGAAGAGCTGCGCAAACTCCACGCCGATATAGCCCGCACCGAGGACCAGCATTGAGGCGGGTAGAACGGTGAGTTCCAGCGCCGACGTGCTGTCGAGGGCGCCGATATCCTGAATGCCGGGGATCGCGGGCGCGTGGGGACGCGATCCGGTGGCGATAACGATCTTCGCTGCCGGGAACGCCGCGTCGTCTACGGTAAGACTGCCTTTGCCGTCGAACCGGGCGCGACCTTCGATGTAGTCCACGTTCTCGTGCCGAGGCAGCACGTCGGCGTATTTTGCCGCGCGCAACTCCTCAACGAGCGCCTGCTTTTGCGCAACCGTCGCAGTCCAATCAGTCACGCTGGCTTCGGCACTGATGCCGTCAAACCGATTGGCGGCGCGGGCGTGGTGAAGGCCCTCCACGGCGCGGATCAGGGCCTTGGAGGGCACGCAGCCCACGTTCACGCAGGTCCCGCCAATCGTCCCATCGCCGATCAGCGCGACTCGAGCCCCGGCTTCGGCGGCGGTAATGGCGGCCGAAAATCCGGCCGAACCAGCGCCGATCACAGCGAGATCGTAACCGCCCTTGGGAGTGCAGCAATCTTTCATATCATTCTCTCTTCAATTCGTGCGTTGGCGCCGCCAGAGCGCAAAAATGGTGATGCCGATGAACACTGCCAGCGCCGGCAGGAGCACGAAGTCGAGCCAGCCCAGCATGGCCGAGAGCCCGACCGCGCCCAGCAGGACCACAAGGACCGGGGTGAAGCAGCACAGCGCCACCAGGACGGTGCCGATCAGCCCGTATTTCAGCATGCGGTCGTCCTTGGGGTTTGTCTCGCGCTCGCTCACGAGACGTCTTCCTGGGCCACTGTTGCTCCATAGCCCACTCCGGTGACGGCGGCGATCAGCTGGTCCGGGTCGGTGGCGAGATCGTCATAGTGCAGGACGTAAACGCCATCCTCGGCCTCGCCCTCGAGGAATTCCGCGATCTCCACAGTCTCCACGCGCTTGAGCGCAGTGGCGACGATATAGCTGCACGAGGGGCAGGTCAGACCAGTGACGTGCAGGCGGGTCTCGGCTTCGGCTGCAAAGATCGCGGTCGGCGAGATCCAGAGGATGGCAGCGAGTAACACTTGTCTCATGATGGGCTCCGATATCAGAAGGTTAGGATGCGCGGCGCGACATAGGGAAAGACCAAGGCCAGCAGCACCACGGCCAGCGCACCCCAAAGCAGTCCGCGCATCAGGCCGCGATCCACCGGGCGCGCGCAGACCCCGGTGCCACAGTCCTCGGCAGACACAGGTCGGTAAGCCTTCCAGAATCCATAGCCGAGCGCCGCCAAGGCGAAGGAGAGGGTTATCCACTTGTAGGAGTAGAGCGCTGTAAGTTGGCCGATGAAGACCCCGGTGACGCCAAGGCTAACCAGGACCAGCGGCAGGATGCAGCAGGAGGTCATCGCCAGCGCCCCGAGCACCCCGGCGCCAGTGGCGGTCCATCCGGTCCTGTCGGGGCTGTCGCCCTCCCAACGTTCGGTATCGTTCGTCTCGATCGTCATCGTGTCACCCTGTTGTCGTTCGATGACTGACAAGATAGGGTCTGTAGCAGCTACAGGATCAAGGAGAAATTTCATGTCGGCTGATCACGCCCCCGCGAGCGAGCTCAAACGCTCCGATCTGGCCAGGCTGACCGGCTGCAACCTCGAGACGATCCGTTATTACGAAAATGTCGGCCTGGTGCCTGATCCGCCACGCACCGCATCGGGCCATCGCCGCTACAGCACGGCACATGTGGAGCGGCTGAACTTCGTGATGCGCGCGCGGGACCTTGGCTTTACTATGGAAGAGATCCGCGGGCTGCTATCTCTCGTCGATCGCGGCAGCCACACTTGTGCCGAGGTCGAGCGGATGGGGCGCCACCATCTCGAGGTAGTGCGCGACAAGATCCGCGATCTCCAAGTGATCGAGACCGTGCTCGCTCAGACAATCGCACGCTGCACCGGCTCGGACACACCAGATTGCCCCCTGCTCGACGTCCTTAGTGCGGGACAGACCAAGTCAGAGTAATCAGAAAGCTCGGTGGAATAGCTGTCATACACGCGAATTGCAGCGAATGGCCGTTGTCCGCCCTCTATGACCGTCAGACCATGCCCACCGCCCTACCGGTGAATTGGCTTTTTGCCACCCTCCTCCTCTCGCAGCATCTCTTCCATTTCATCCAATCCATCGACAGCAGAGCGCATCTGCGCCTCATCATCCACGCCCACTGTCTCGGCATCCGCAACCTGGCCCCCAAAATCCATTTCCATCTGTCGCTGTTCCTCGGCGATTACGGCTTGAACGACAGGCGCAGTCTTCTTTGGGGTGACATCGGTTTGCCCTGACGATTGGCCATCAGCAGCGTGGCGTGCGGCCTCAACGTCGGCGTCGGGTCCGCCTGCTCCGTCCGAAGGCGGCGTCATCGGCATGGCGCGCACACTCAGCGGCAGCGTGCCCTGCGGCCCCCCTCCCCCCGGCTTCGGAAACGGCAACTCCCCCGTCTGCGCCGCGTGGATCGCCTTGAACAGCCGATCGTCAAAATATTGGATCCGCTTCGCGCGGACCGGCATCTGGGCATCGATCACCATGACGATCTCGTCGAGCGGCAGGCGGCGCGCCTCATCCTCGGGCAGGAGAGAGCTTTCTTCGGTCCGGGTGGACTGGCTGCGTCCTTCAAAGGGGTTCTTGCCGATGGACTGGGAGCGCGTGATGACGGTCTTCGTGGTCTTGCCAACCGCCTTGCTCAGCTCTTCGACGGTCTTCTCATCAGAAGGCGTCAGGTAGAGCTTCACGCCCGCGTTGCCCTGCAGGGCGCGGCGGGTGTTCTCGCCGTAGATTTCATCGAGGGCGGGGATGGTTTGCGTGACCACAGCCAAATGCCCGCGATAGGTGCGCAGGGTCTCGATGCTCTCGACCACGATGGGCATCTTGCCCAAGCGATTGAACTCGTCGAGCATGATCATCACTGGCCACTGCTCATCCGGCCCGGGGTCCTTTTCCTGCATCGCCGAGAGGAGATCGGAGAAGAAGAGCCGGATCAGCGGCGCGAGGGGTTTCACCATCAGCGGCTGGACCACGAGATAGACCGAAAAAGGCTTCTTGCGGATCGTGCGGAAATCAAAGTCCGAGACTGCCGTCGCCTCATCGATGGCCGGGTTCTGCCATTGATCGAGCCCCGAGGTCATCAGGAGCGAGACGTAAGAGGTCAGCGTGTCATTATTGGTCGAGGCCAGCCGGGTGAAGATCAGCTTGGCGGCCCTGTTGTCGACCTCGTGGCCGCGCGCGAAGTATTCCTTCTGCTTGTTCCCGCCCGAGGCGGCGATCCGATAGATTTCGCCCAAGGTGGGGCGCTTGCGCTGGAAGGCCAAGAGCCCTGCCGCCACGAAGAGATCGATCCCGCCCTTGAGGAGGCCCTGCACCCGGTCATTGTCGCTCTGCAGGAACAGCGTCGCCAGGAGCTGCAGTTCCATCTGCTGGCGCGCGGGATCTTTCAGTTGATGGATGCGCAGGAGCGGGTTGTAGCGATGGGTGCGCTTGCCCTCCCAATCGGTGGGGGCAAAGCGATAGACCTTGTCGCCTTGGCCTGCGCGGTGCCGGGCCGTTGCCTCGAAACACTCGCCCTTCACATCGAGCGTCACGGCGGAGCCTTGCCAGGTCAGCAGGTTCGGAATGACGAAGCCCGTAGTCTTGCCGCGACCGGTGGGGGCCACGATCAGCGCATGCGGGAAAACCTTCGAGCAGATGTAATTGGCGCGGGAGCCCGGCGGCCCCAGCTTGCCGAGGATGAACCCGGTGCCGGGCGCCCCGAAGAACCCATTGGCCTTCATCTCGCGCGCGGTCTGCCAATGGGTCTGGCCAAAGCGTGTCAGGGCGGACCCCGAGAGGGCGAGGCTCAGCATCAGGCCGGCGGCAGCGAAGCTGCCGATGATCAGGTGAATAAGTTGCGCATCCTCCGGGCGGCGGTCCAGGATCGCCAGATAGTTCTGCGCGATATATGCAAAGTCGATCTCGGCCCCGAAGCCGAGATCCTGGTAGGTCAGCACCGCCGAGGCGATGGTATAGCCCATGGCCCCGGTCACCAGCGTCACCAGCAGGACGCCTGTGGCGATCCGCGCTTTTCCCATGGAGGCGCTCAATGGACTTGGCCCCGCTCGGTCTCGCCATCCACGTCTGTCGGGCGGTGCTTTTCATATTCGGTGTCGGCAAGATCATCGACCACCTGGCGCAAGGCCTCCGTGTTGGCCGTCGCTGCATCCGATTGCAGGTAGACCTTGGCGACATAGAGCCGGTCGAGACGGTCCTCGAGAACCTTTTCCAGCGCATCGGCATCGCCAGATGTGAGCCGCTCAAGTTGACGGTTATCAAGCACCCGCGCGATCTCGTCGCGGAAGGCGTCCCGCTCCGCCTCGCTCTCGAAGGGCGCGGACAACTCCCCCGCCCGCTCATGGTCCAGAACACGCGCAATCTCGTCTGCGAGGCGGTCGGCATTGTCAGACCGCGGCGCAGTTTCATCGCGGGTTGCGAGGATGTCGTCGCGCGTGCCAGACCCGAGCCTGTCGCGCAACTCGTTTTCGCGGCGGACCTGATTGATGACCTCCGTGTCCCGGCTCTCGACGACGGCCGCATAGGTCGCGCCAAGCCCGCGGGCGAGGTGGGACGGCATGTCCGGATAGCGCGCGCGCAAGTCATCCGTGACAGCATCTGCAACCGGCACGCGGAGGTCGCGTCCCTCCATGATGCGGTCGACCTCGCGGGTGATCTCGCTGGCGCGGGCCGCATCGGTGATGGTCTCCCTGTAAGGCTCAGACCGGTCGATCACATCGCCGGGACGTGCGAGCAAGTCCGGGTGTGCCTCGAGATACGCGCGCTGCTCCGTCTCGATCCGACGCTCCGCCCGCGAGACCACTTCCCAGTCCCGGTCCTCCACCTGCTGCGCTGTCAGGCCCTCTGCGCGCATCTCCTGACGGATTGTCCCTTCCATCGCCCGGACCGCGTCCCGGTGATAATGGAACCGCTCGCTGATCGGTTCCGCTTCCATGACACCATCCCGGCGCAGCACCTTCTCCTGTTCCAGCATCGTGCCAAGTTCGACGTGCACATCGTTGAGAATGTCGCGGGCCTGTTCCAGATCGGCGCGGCGTTCGAGGTTCAGATCGCGCGCCTCGGCCACCTTGGAGAGATCATTGGCGATCCATTGATGCTCAAGCGCTGCATTTGAGGCGCCCGTCTCGATCCGGGCCACCACTTCCGATGTGCTGATCCCCGTGCCCCGTAGTGCTACGTCAATGCGCGATCTCAAGTCGGGCTCGGCCAGTCGCTCGCGCTGGCTGGCGTCGATATTGGCTTCAGAATAGATCCCCCCCTCCGAGGGGGCCTCTGATAGCGAGCCCGAGCGCAGCCCCAAGGGCTGCATGTGCTGGACCTGCGCCTGGATCTCGATGAGGCGTTTTTCCAGCACGGGACGTTCCGCGTCAGACTTCTCGGCGATCATGCCCTGCACCCGCGCGAGCTTTTCCGCATAGAGGCTTCTGAGATCCTCGAAGCTTTGATCCTCGGCCATATACACATCTCCTGTTCGGTCCACCTGCCCGCCATGGGCCAACACCTCGCCCGCGCGGAAGAGCGCCGCGGCGATGTCTTCGCGGGCCTCCCGGGAGGCCTCTGTGGCCAGCGAATGGTAGACGGTTCTGGTGTTGGCGATCTCCGCCAGCGTCCGGGTCAGGTCTGTCCCCACACGCTCGCGCTCGCGGGGCGCGCGACCCTCTTCTTTCGCCGCATAAACCTCGCTGGTCCGGGCTGGGTAATGCACAACCCCGCGATCCACCCGCCGCGTGGCTTCCAGCCGCACACCGTACTTCTCGGCCTCCTCGACCATGGCGAGGCGGAAGTCGTCATAGTTGAAGCGATGGTTGCGCCCCAGAAAGAAGAACTCACCTTCCTGCGAGCGGCGGTTCAGCACCAGATGCGCATGGGGGTGATCTCGGTCCTCATGCACCGCGATGATGTAATCGAAATGCCCCGCGTCGGTCTGGAAGAACCGCTCGGCCACATCGGTCGCGATGTCGCGCACATCCTCTCCACGCGTGCCGATCGGGAAGGACATGAGCATATGTGTTGTCTGCCCGAGCTTCGGCTTGAAGCCCGCATCCCACCGCTTGGCAAAGCGCTCTGTGAGGTCCTTGATGTCACCCGCCTCGAGCTTCGCCTTGCCATCCAGAAACCCGCTACTGTCGACGATATGGGTGGACTTGGTGGTGAGGTAATCGAGCTGGTTTGCGAGCTGCGATTTGGTATGCGTGCCCCCGCCCCGGATCGCCTTGAAGACCGCCGGCCGGTGCCCTGCTGCCGCGCGCACAAGCTGGGTCTGCTTGGCGACATGCAGCCCCTGCATCGAGCCCCGGATCCGGCTCCAGCCGTCTCGGAAGACCTCGCCCGTGACGGCGTCGACAGCATCATTCAGCCGCATGGGCAAACTCCCTCAGCGCGGCCGTGGCCTGCAGCTGCATCGCGTCTCGACGGCGGCGCAGAAGCAGATCGATCTCGTCCGCGGAATCCAGAATGAACCGCGCCAGCCCGCGCATCTGCGCGAGGCGCAATTCGGTGAACTCGGCACTCGTGCCCCCCACGGCCCCCTGCCCCCGCCGGTTGGCCTGCGTCATCTGCTTGGCAATCTGCGCGACCCCATTGCCGACCTCGTGCAGTGAAGCGCGGTAACGCGCCATCTCGGCTGCCATCTGCGCGTCCGGAACGAACACCCCGCCTGCCGCCTGAATGAGCCGCCGCAGCCCTTCGGCCCGGCTTTCGATTCCGGCCTCGGCCAGCACCTCGTCGAGCGCCGCAAGCTCCGCAGCCGTGACCTTCACACTGACCGCTGAGACCGGAATTGCGGCATCCGTCTGGCGCTCGGCATCGGCTTTGAGCGTGTACTGGATCGCCCGCACCGACACGCCAAACCGTTCTGCCAGCACTGAAGTGGAAACGCCTTCCGCAGCTTCGCGAACGATCTCCATGCGGTCCGCATCTGTGAGACGTTTTGAGCGCGACATGCGAAGAAAGACCCCCTATTTCCTGCCACCTTCCACCAAGGCTGCCCCTACCTTACGATAATATACCAAGCTGTCAATTATATACTTACGTCGCATTCAGGCTCAGGCAGCCTTGGTGTCCGCTTCACGCCGCGGCCCGCAGGGACGCGGCTCTGCCGCCCTCACCACCGGGCGACCCACCTGTCCTAGGGGTCCCGTCCGCCAGCCCCGCCCGAGGGTCTGGCCGAACGCCAAGTGTTCGGACGGAACCGCGGGCGGGCGCAAACCCCACCGACAGGGCGGACAGGCAGGGTCAAGGAGGGCCAGATTTGGCTTGCCAAATCTCTGCCGCAAAAACCGGGAGGCCCTGGCCGATAGGTTTTTGCGGATGGCCCCCTTGAGGCTGACTGGCCGGTCTGTCGCGGCCTGATCATTCCGGGGGGAGTGCGTCCGTTGAACGCGCAGGGACCGGCACCAAGGCGAGGTCGCTGCCGGCGATCACCCGCGCCGGAACCGGCATCCCTGGAACAGGGATCGGGCCGCCCCAAGATCGTCCTGGGGCGGCCCATCCTCGTCAGAGGATTCAGTCCTGGGGATCTTTCGCGCTCGGCGGGAACATCACCAGCTCCGAGACCGCGACCGGGAAGTCGAGCTTGAGGCTGAAGAACTCCGAGCCGTCCCCGTTGCGGGTGTTGCGGAACATAGCGCCCACGCGCTGAAAGCGGGTGCGCTCCTGGCCATCGGTATCGGTGAACTTGACGGGGACGGTTGCGACGTAGTGGTTGGTCATTTGGGTTACTCCTTGTTGCGATGGGGATCACCCGGCACGGGGGCAAGAGGCTCGGTCGCAAGCGCAAATGCGGAGGGTCCGCGGCTTTGCCGTGGAAGCCGTATTTGTGCTTGCCGAAGCGTGAGCTGAGGGCACGGACGGGCCGACCCCGTGCGATCCACATCGATGAGCAAAAAGGAGTGATCCGGATGACCCCTTACATCACGCCGACGCCGTCATCTGCGTCCTCGTCCCGCCGCTCCTGGCCGGGGTGCTCACGGAGCCCGCCCGCGTGGGTTCGATGTTCCGAAACACGCCCCGAGGGACGTGCAGGGCTTCAGCCTAAAGTGCGACGGCTCGACCCCTTGCGTCTTGTGCTGCGAACGATGTGCGTGAGGTGCGCACCATCCCCAGCCCGTACCGATGCGGATGGGCCGCACTCTGACGGACCGGGTAGAGGGATAACGGTACTGGACGCCACGAGCTGCCGATCACGCGTGACCGACCGCACGCACCATGAGACATGACGAAAGGGCCGCGCCAAGCGCGACCCCCTCTCTTCAATTCTGCGACGCCTTCTTCGCCGGGTCCGCAACCCGCATGACCGTCAGACCTTTCGCTTCCGCCTTCTGCCCGAGGTTCAGCGCGACTCCGTTGCCGCCGAAGAGTACAACCCCCGTCGCCGCGAACTTGTCGTCCAGCATTTCGTCGTTGCACTTGAACGGTGCCGCCCGCCCATGCGCGGACCAGCGCGGATCGAAGCGCGCCTGTGCTATCCCGCGTGCTCGGGCCCACCGGGCCGCAATCATCTCTGCCCCGTGCTTGCCGCCCTTGTGGCAGAGGAAGATCTCCTGGTTGCGGTTCTGCTTGATCCGTTCGCGAACCTTGTCGAGCGTGTTGAAGATCACATCGACATCGGTCCAGTCGGTGGCGCCTGAGACGATCAGGGGCACCCCCGCGACTTTCGACTTCTCGGCGGTTTCACGGTCGTGCTGCTCCAGGAGCTGCCGTGCCTCGAAGACCGCCCCGGTCTCCTGCGCCCGGACGCTTGCGCGCGACCCGGCTGCCGGGATGAAGGCGTGGCCCGTCTCGATCTCGTAGCATTCCGCCGCCGCCTCGCTCATCACCTCGATAGCGCTGACAATCTCGCGCAGCTGCAGAAAGCGCGCCTGCGCCTCGTCGAGCGCGGTCTCGGCGATCTCCGATCCGTCGTGGGATTTTGCCAGCGCGCCGATCTTGTCGGCGGTGCGGTCGACCTCCTTGCCAAGCGCCACCTTGCGGCGCTGCAGGATCGTGGCGAGCCCATGGGCCAGCGGTTCGATCTCTGCTTCAAGCCCGGTCCCGCGCAGCTGACCGAGCAAAGCCTCGAAGCTCTCGCGGATGATGTGGTCGCTCAGGATGTGATCTTCCGGGATCGGCAGGTGGGCGTCCTTCTCGGTCAGTCCGAAAAGCTCGATGGTCTCGTAGGTGTTCGCAGTGTCGTAAGCCATGTCTGGTCTCCAGTGTTC
Source organism: Phaeobacter sp. SH40 (assembly GCA_965641885.1). Taxonomy (GTDB): domain Bacteria; phylum Pseudomonadota; class Alphaproteobacteria; order Rhodobacterales; family Rhodobacteraceae; genus Pseudophaeobacter. The sequence continues at coordinate 27,193 of CBFFKJ010000004.1, forward strand.
GGTTGCAAGGCCACCACGTGAGTGTGGGGGCATGGCCGAATGTCTGGTTTCCGAATCTGCCCGGGTCAGGGACGGCGCAGCCGCCGGCTTGCCGGGCGCAAAAGTTTTCCGCGTGCAGCAACTGACACATGCGCGCCCTCACGCACGGGACCGCCCCAAGCCACAGGCCCCGTCCTCGCCGAAAAGTTTTGCGATCCTTGACGCGGGCTGATTTGGGGGCCATCCGGAGGATATGCTTCCACGCTCATGTGTGTGTGTTTTGACGGTAGGTTTGCCCGACACGAGCAGGCAAACGGCCCGACCGGACGCGGGAGACGGATGCAGCGGCGGGATCGTTTTGCCCCGCAAAACAGACCAGAGCGCAATCCGGCGGAGCGGCCAGGGAGAGACGTGCTCGCGAGGCGGGCAAACCGGGACGCCGGGTGCGACGCCGCGGTGAGGCCGCATGGCCGAATGCGCGACGGACCGAAGGGCCGTTCTCCCCTGCGACACGCGAAGCCGAGCTGGGGAGGCCGCAAGGCATAAGCCAAGGTTGATGTGCAGGCGACTACGCTGCAGAATACACGGATTACTTTTCGAAGCACTCCACGTGATGGGCCGGGAACGGACTGGCGGCTTCATGGCAATGAATGCAAATAAGGGGACATCCCTCGTTGCCATGGTTCGGTCCTCCCGAAATTCTACACCTAGGGAGCGACGCATTGGACTGCCCCTTTCACGGTAGACAAGCCCTGCCTCATAAGGTGGGTTTGGATGGGTGACGCAGTTGTCTTGCTTTTGTCAGCTTGGTGACATTCGCGCCGTTGCGAGCATCAGTTTTGTGTCAACCGGCGACGAATTTACCTTCCCGAACACAACCAATGATTGCTATCATCTTCGCAGCTTACAGGGGGACTGGATGCGTCTAGGTAGTATATCCATTCGAAATTTTCGGCGCCTGAATGATGTGTCCGTTGATTTCGAAAGCAAGGAAACTGTTTTTGTTGGCCCGAACAACAGCGGCAAGACTTCTGCGACGGCTGCCATTCGAAGCTTTCTCGGGAACCGGGAATTCAAGATTCATGACTTCTCCATTCTCGCAATTGCCTCTATCGACGCATACGCTCCAAGGAACGAATCCAGCCTACCTCAAATAGAACTTGATCTCTGGTTTCACATCGATCCGGACTCAATTGCGTTCGGTCGGGTCTTTGCCCTGGCAACGAGCCTTTCCGCTGATTTCTCGGAAATCGGGATGCGCTGCTCGTTCGCTGCGGATGACGCAGCAGAACTCTGGAAGCATTACGATGCAGCTTTCCCGACAAAGGAAGACGGTACCCGCAAGCGCCCTTTGAGCTTCTTCCTTGGAATGGAAGGCAACTTGAAAAAGTATTTTGGCATCAAGGTGTCCTCGCTGGAAAAGCTGGAAGAGGAATTCGTGGCAACGGCACTCTCCGCGCAAGAAGGCAAGAAGATTGTCCATTCTCTGCTGCGCGTCGATTTCGTTGATGCCCAGCGAAATATTGACGACGAGAATGCCGCGAGGAGCAACAGACTGTCAGACGCCTTTGCGACGTATTACCGGAGAAACCTGGAGCAGGCGGAACTGGCCGAAGAAGCTGTAGCGATCATTGAACAGAATAATGAAAATCTGACTAGGCACTACGACGAACGCTTCAGACCCCTGATGACAATGATCGGAGGTCTTGGCCTTCCCTCCGACAACGACCGCGCGATGAAGGTCGTTTCGACACTCAGTTCGGAGGTTGCGTTACGCGGTAACACCGAACTCTTCTACGTCGATGCCAGCACCAGCCATGAGCTACCCGAGGCCTATAACGGACTGGGTTTCAAGAACCTGGTGTTCATGGCCATTCAGGTCGATCATTTTTATCGGCAATGGCTCGCGACCGAAGACAACCGTCCGCTGTGCCAGATGATCTTTATCGAAGAACCGGAAGTGCATTTGCACGCTCAGGTCCAACAAACATTCATTCGCCAGATGTGGGACGTGCTCACCGCTGACGCACCAGAAGGCGAAAGCAAGCCCCAGCTCACAATCACGACCCACTCGTCGCACATCCTGGATACCGTGGATTTCTCAAAAATCCGCTACTTCCGTCGGTGCCATATCAACGGTGAACAGGATGGAGTGACCTATCAGGGAACGACCGTGCACAGCCTTCGCCAATTTCAACCTGAGCCACTTGAATTGGGCGGCGATATGATTGAACCAGAGGAATCACTTTCCTTTCTCAAAAAATATCTGAGACTTACGCATTGCGACTTGTTCTTCTCCGATGCTGCCATACTCGTTGAGGGGTCTGCGGAAAAACTGCTTTTGCCGCGCATGATTGACATATCGGCGCAGAATCTGAACAAAAAGTATCTGACCATTCTGGAGGTAGGTGGCGCTTATGGGATGCGCTTCGCCGGATTGTTGGAATTCCTCGAAATTCCCTATTTGGTCATCACCGATATCGACTCCGTTGATCCCGCGAGAAACCGGGCGAGTTGCGTCGCTACCCATCCGGGAGCCGTTTCGTCGAATGCGACTCTGGGGTATTTCTTTGGAGAGACGAGAGTCGCCGAACTCTCCGGCAACACCTTTGACGATTGTCTGCAAGCTGAAGGGATGCGTTTTGTCGCCTATCAAAAGCCAGTAGAAGTTAACCGTCAGGACAATGCTCAAACCTTCCACGGGCGAACCCTTGAAGAAGCCTTTGTCTTCGAAAACCTCGACCACTTCCATGCCGATGGACTCAGTATCGGCATTGACTTGCCGGATGGTCGAGCCGAATTGCAAGAGGCCGTCTGGCGACGCATTAAAAGCGATACTTTCAAAAAAACAGAATTTGCTATGGATGTCCTTGCCTTCGAAATACCGGCAGGCGGGGACGAAGAAGCGAATGCGGGAGAGAACCGGGACTGGAATGTTCCCCACTACATCGACGAAGGCCTAAAATGGCTGGAGACACGTCTCTCCCAAAACCTGGGAGCCGGCGAATGACGGCAGAACTCAAGCCAACTGAGGCCGATAAGAAAATTGCTGAGTGCATCGCCAAGGACGTTTCATTTTCGGTTATCGCAGGCGCTGGTTCAGGCAAAACCACATCGCTCGTTGAAGCTCTGAAAGGAATCCAGAGGTCCCGTGGAAACGAGCTTCGGAAAAACGGTCAGCGCGTGGTGTGTATCACATACACAAACCGTGCCGTTGGAGTGATTTCGTCGCGTCTAGGTTTCGATGACCTCTTTTACGTTTCCACTCTGCACGGGTTCCTTTGGGCGGAAATCGCGCGCTTCCAGGATGCTATTCGGGAGACCCTTCGTGATGCGATCGTCCCGCAACATATGGAAAAGGCCCGCGAGAAAGACAACGGGGGGACGTCTCAGGCCGCTCAAAAAGCGAGGAAAGACCTTGAGCGCCTGACTGCCCAACTTGCTGCGCTAAACGCGCATAAACCGCCGATATGCTACGAAGAAACCGTTATCAGCGACTATTCCAAATGTGTCCTGAACCATGATGATGTTATTGACGTCGCGGCCTATCTAATCACGAACAAACCACTCTTGCGCAAAGGCCTCGGGTTCAAATACCCCTACATCTTTGTCGATGAAGCTCAAGACACCTTCCCGCAGGTCGTCGAGGCGCTCAATGCTGTGTGCGCGGACGAAGGTTTACCAATCGTCGGATATTTCGGCGATCCGATGCAGCAGATTTACGATAAGCGTGCCGGAGGTTTTGCCGGTCCAAAAGGCTCCGAAAAGATTCCGAAGGAAGAGAATTTTCGAAGCTCAACCTCGGTGATCGACCTTCTCAACAACTTCAGAACCGATCTGAAGCAGGTTCCGGGTGGGAAGAACTCCGACGTTAAGGGCAGCGTCTTGATTACGATCGCGCAGGCTCCCGACCCTGCCGGTCCACGGAAAACCTATACCTCTGAACAACTCGATGAGGTAACGGCGAAGTTCGAGGAAGCCGTTGAACAATGGGGATGGACCGATATTACTCCTGTAAAGAACCTTTTTCTGGCACGCCAGATGATCGCCCGGAGGCTCGGATTCGTTACACTGCACAAGCTCTTTACAGGTGACTATTCGTCGTCCAGATCCCAATCCGACTATGAAGACGGCACGCACTATCTTCTCAAGCCCTTTGTGGACGGCATTTTTTCTTTGGTCGATGCATCCCGCAACAACTATCCTAAGAAGCTGATTGAAACACTCCGAAGAATAAGCCCTGCTTTTGACGACACTGGAGCGAACAAGAGCAAAACCCTCAAACAGATGCTCGAGGAAGCCTCAAAACACGCCGCTGCTTTGGCAGAAAAATGGGAAGGCAATACGGTCAAAGAAATTCTGGAATACTGTAGCGCGAACGCGCTTTATCCAATTTCGGACCGCCTTGCAGGTCAGTTGGCTCGCGCTCCCCGCCAAGCTTATGACTCCGGCAATGAGGATCACCAAAGGGAAAAAGGAGATTGGCTGGCTGATGAATTCTTCAAGCTGAAGGCTGACGAACTCGAAAAGTACATCGAATTTCTGGATGAGAATTCTCCTTTCAGTACGCAGCACGGCTCGAAAGGCGAAGAGTATGAAAACGTGCTGGTCATGATCGACGATATCGAGGCAGCCTGGAATACCTACAGCTTTTCGAAAGTTCTGACCCCTGGTGTCGCGGGCAATCCGACCGACCGGCAGCAAGAACTTACTCAAAAGCTGGCTTATGTCTGTTTTTCACGGGCGGAAGTGAACCTTAGGATTTTGATGTTTTCGAAAGCCGCGGAAGCGGCCAAAAAAGAACTGGTTGAGCGCGGTTTGTTCCAGGACAGCCAGGTTTCAATTTTATAGGTACCGGACAGATCCTTATGCAGATTCATTTTTTCACATCGATCGTTTTCAGGAAGATTTAAAATCTATGCGTGTCCTCGTTTCAGCCGACATTCATCTCGGGTCGCCGATTCGCTCGACCGCGATGCGCAATCCGGATCTGGGTGACCATCTGAAACAGGCAAGTCGGGACACGTTCATTCGCATTGTTGATCTGGCAATCTCGGAAAGTGTCGATGCACTGGTTCTCGCTGGCGACATCTTTGATAATGACCAACCAGACCTGAAGTCCCGGGCATTTCTGATCTCGCAATTGGCACGCGCCGCTGACGCGGGTGTTCCCACAGTACTGATCCGTGGCAACCACGATGCCCTTCTCGATCACCGAGCCCACGGTAACCTGGGTCCGAATATTCATTTGCTGCACAAGAACGAGCCCAGCGTGGAAATCGGTGGCGTGTGGTTCCACGGACTGTCTTTCGACACGGCGCATGTCTCAAAAAGCTTCCTGCCCGACTACCCGGCGCCGGTGGCTGGCCGGAAAAACGTCGGACTGATGCATACGTCGCTGGATGGCTCGCCAGGTCACGATCCCTATGCTCCCTGCTCCGAGCAGGATCTGCTGGCACATGGCTATGACCTTTGGTGCCTCGGCCACATCCATGCCCCCTTTGAGCGCACATCAGGCCCAGTTCTCGCTGTCATGCCGGGCATTCCGCAACCACGCCACTTCGGAGAACTTACCGGCGGTACGGTCGCGATTGTCGAGCTTGATGATGACACTCCGAATATCGAACGGCATCGGGTTGGACATCTGAGATTCACCGAATGCGCTTTGGATCTCAGTAAATCTTCAGATGTTCAGGAAGTTTTGAGCGCGCTTCGGTGTGCACTCCAAGGGGTGCAGCATCCAGAACACCGCATAGCGGTGCGTCTGCAGGTGGCCACAGGCCACCATACTGCTGAGACACTGACGGCCCTTGCGAACGAATTGTTCGATGACATCGAGCGCGTGTTTATCGACAAAATCAAAGTGGTTGCCCCCAAACAACTGATCGACGCAAAGGCGGATGACCTAGTGCGCCTGATGCGGGCCGAGCTCACCGAACCGGGCTTCCAGCTGGCCACCAAAGAGATCCTCGAAGAACTCAGAAACGCAATGCCCCGTGAAATTGCCGACGAATTATCTGAAGACGCCTTGGATGACCTTTTGGAGGAGGCCGTTACTGAAGTTACGCTGTCTCTGCACTCAGGAGCCGCGGAATGAGACTGAACCGGCTTGATCTCATTCGCTATGGCCGTTTTGACGGCGCCGAGATCGTGCTCCCGGCACCAGCCGAGGGCAAACCTGATGTCACCGTAATCTATGGACCGAATGAATCGGGAAAATCCACGGCCTTTAACGGGTTTCTGGAACTTCTCTTTGGTATGAAAGCAGGAACCCACCCGTACGCTTTCAGGTTTGAACGCAATGACCTTTTGGTCGGAGCGGAGCTGGGTATCCCCGGACGCGGGGTGACAGTTTTGCGCCGAAATGGCAAACGCACCCAGTCCCTGCTTGATCATCAGGACCGCCCGGTCGACGAAGCCATTCTTTCAAGTGCGCTCCATGGCCTTTCCATGGAGGGTTATGTCGAAAGGTTCTCACTCAACGACGAAGGACTCCGCAAAGGCGGTGAACGGATTGCCGAGGCAAAAGGCGACCTGGGCCAGCTTCTGCATGCGGGTGTATCAGGCCTGACCAGTATGGCGACGACACTGGAAGACATGACAGCCCGCGCCGAAAAGTTTCACAAGAAGAGCGGCCGAGGTACGGCGCTCAAAACCGGCAAAGACCACTTGAAAGAGATCCATCAGGCACTTCGAACGGAACGTCTCACGCCGGATCGGGAACGCACTCTTCGGAAAGACAGAGAGACCGCGCAAAAGGCTTTCGAACAGGCGGACACCGACCTCACGCGTGCCCGAAAACGGCAGGCAGCAGGAGCGGCGGCGCAGACCTGGTATGACAAATCGGAGGAAATTCGGAAAATCGACGAATTTTCTGCCGATTTTCCGGAAGGTCCGAATTTGAAGAAGGGCACGGATGGGCAAGTCGCCACACTCGTGACAACCCTATCGGAGAAAGCAGAAAGTATCGCAGGCGCCGATGACAGAATTGCGCGCCATGAAGCGGTCATTTCAGAAAATGAGGCTGACCCGGCTGCCGGACATCTCGAAGCGGAACTCACAGAGCTGGATCAAATCAGAATCGATGGGGCGTCCCTCACCTCCCGAGCGGACACGGCCAGATCGGATCTGGAAAAGCGCGCAGGTGAGCGCGATGACGCGGGCCGCCAGATAAAACAGATTCTGACAGCGTTGGCGGTAAGTGACGAGCCTGTAGAGGCCTTGGTCCTGACGACCGAAGAACTGGAGACACTCGCGGATGCGGTACAGGCCTGTCAAACCAGCGAGGGCGAGCTGCGAGCGGCTTCAAACGTGTTGAAGACCGCACGCGATCAGCTGGGGGATACTCCAACCGAACCAAAGGACTTGTCTCACCTGCAGATCGCGTTTGACGCATGGCAGAAAGTTTCGGACGTGTCAGGTCTTGAACATAACCTCGCATCGGAACTCGCCCGGCTAGCCAAAGCAGTTTCGGGTCTACCTGCTTCTTGGCAGACACTTATCGAGAACGGCCTGCCTGCACGTGAAAGTCTCGATGAAATCCTCAGGGAATGGAACACCCTGAATGCCAACATCGTTTCCGCCACAGAAGATTTGGAAGGTCGCGAAGCGGACTACAAGGCCGCGCGCGCAAAACGCGAAGCCGACGAAAGCGCGCCGGATTCGATTGACGCTGCAGCGACGGAAGAAACCCGTCGTCAGCGTGACACAGCCTGGCAATCCCATCGTGGCAGTCTCTCCGACAAAACCGCGGAGCGTTTTGAGGAGGCCATGCATGCAGATGATGGCGCCCGAACGAGCTATCTGATGGGCACGGAGGCGCGCAAACAGCTTGCAAACTCGCGCGCACAGGAAAGCACCGCAAAAGCCGCACGTGACACGGCAAAAGACAAACTCGAAGCACTCACCGGAAAACACGAAGCTTTGACCAAGCGGGGCGGCTCACTCGCGACTGCCCTGGGCTTTCCCGTCGATACGGGGCCGGCTGCGTTTGCTGCTAGACTTACCAGCCTGACGGCGGCGGCTGAGATCGCAACTGAGGTCACTATTGCGGAGAATGCCTTTGAGGACCGCGCCAAGCGCCGCAAGGCAGCCTTTGACGAACTGCTGGCAGCAGCCCGCCTAGTCGCCCTTGAAGGTGAAGATAGTGACCTCCCTGAGCGGGTTGGCAAGGCTCTCACACTTCAGGAAAGTGTCCGTAAGACATGGGAGAACTGGCGTCGCGGGGAACGTAGCATTGCCGACTACCAGAAAGCTGTATCCCAAGCCGAGACAGATCATAAGGCAGCCTTGAACCGACTGGAAACGCTGACCTCGGCGCGACCTCTTCCTGATCGCTCGGCCACGGGCGTGAAAGCAGCGCTGCCGCACCTGCGCACGCTGCAACAGGTTCACAGTAATCACAGAAGCCTGGCGGGACGTGTTGAAGCCCTGGAACGCGCCGTTGCCACCCTGGCAAGGAGTGCCGCACGATTGGCGGAGATCCTGGAGGAGCCTTACAATCCGAAAGACGATCCACTTCCCATCATCAACCGCGCTCGTGCGCGTGTAACCAAAACCGCTGAGGCGGATCGTGTGAGAAAACGAGAAGAAGACCTTCTCGACAAGGAGGTCAAAGGCCGAAAGCGTGCGATAGTTGCCCGGGACGAAGCGCAAACCCAGCTGGAAAACTTGTTTGAAGGACAAGGTGGTGAGGATCTTTCGCCGACGGAGCGCGTGGGGATTCTAGCTGAACGCGACGAGTTGCGCGAAGACCGGGCCAATGCGGACACGAGCCGCAATAAGGCGCGCGACGGCGTGGATCGTACGCTCTTTGACGAAGAGCTGACGCGATTGCCCGATGTAACGCGAGAAGCGGAACTGCAGCAAAAACTTGACGATGCGCAAACGGCACGGGATGCCGCTTTGAAGGAAATGAATGAAAAAGAACGCCTTTACGAGGAAGCTTTTCATGCCGCTGACAACAGCGATCTGATCACCGAACAGGCCACGATCCTCGAAGAGTTACGAAACGGTGCAAGGCATGCGGCTGTCGCAAGGCTCGGGATATTGGCTGCGCGGGGTGCCTTAAAGCGCCTGGCTGCCGAACGAAGCAGCGCAATGCTGAAAGACGTGGAAGAAGCTTTTGTCACCATGACATCTAAGGAATGGGAAAAAGTCGTTGTCTGGAGTGAATCCGAGGGCGAAAAGCTGGTCGGCATCAAACCCGGCGGCGGCCCCGTGAAGGTCGAAAACATGTCCACTGGAACCATGGGCCAATTATATTTTGCCCTGCGCCTGGCCGGTTACCGCAGCTTCGCGCGTGATCCGGGCCCCCTGCCCATGGTTCTCGACGATATTATGGAAACCTTCGACGATACCCGTGCATCTGCCGCATTGAATCTCTGTGCCGAGATCGGACGGAGCGGTCAGGCAATCATTTTCACGCACCATGCGCACCTGTTGGAGCTTGCACGCAAGAACATTCCAGGAGTTTCCGTCGTGGAGATGCCGCATTAGCATCCCGCTGTTCACTCTTTCACCTGAAGTTTGATGACTATGGAACAGCTCTTCAAAAAATATGGACCGCTTTCGCGCGCTACCGGCGATACGCCTAAGGGACCGGTGGCCAAGGCGGCAAATCCGATCACAGCCTGAGCCAGGGGAGCGGCCTCGATTTTACAGGGTGTTCCCAGGCCGCAGCGGCATGATTTCACGCTCGGGGCGCTTCAGGGCTTCGGCGTATTTGCGGGCGTTGTCGTCAATCGTGCCGTGCCAAAGCTTCGAGACGAACGCGCGGGCGTCTTGGACTTTCATGTCTTTCAGCGAAGAGGACAGCGCCATGAAAAGCTCATCCTCGCTGATCGCAGCGGCGCTGTGCATGGCGCCAGCGTAAAATGACGGGTCGTTGAGAACCTGCTCGCTCAGCGGCATCCGCGCGAGGTTCTCTTCCGGGATCGCCATGAAAATCGTGTCCTGCAGGTCGGTCAGATACGCACGCCGCGATGTGGACACCGGCTTTCTCGCCGCCTTGTCCTCCAGATGTGCCTGCCTTGTCCTGTCGAGATTTGCCCTTGCATGGGTCATGATGACTTCACGCTTTCGGGCGGGTAGCGCGAATCCGGTGCAGCGCTCGATATGGGCGAGGAGATCTGCAACCTCTGCCTCAACATCAAAGTTGTCAAACCATGGAACCGTCCCTGATCTAGCCGCCACGTGCCCGCCCTCGATGTATCGATAATATATTATTGTATCACATTTGCACCTGATCGCAAGCGGGGGACGTCCTTCACGCAAACGGACATGGAAAAAGGGGAACCGTGATCCCACGGCTCCCCTTTCGGTTCAGATCGTCTCCCCCCCGCGCGCCGATTAGGCGACCAAGGAGAGCCCCGCGCCCGCGTCCTGCGGCTGCTCACCGCTGTCGATGAACGGGATGATCGAGAAGGTCTTTCCGCCGCGCTGTTCTTCGTTCTGCACGGCGTTGACGCGCAAGTCGCCATCAGGCGTGTTGATCAGCAGCGACAGGTAGTCATTGCCCGTGCGGCTGCTTTTGGCCATCCACGCCGAGCCGACGCGGATCGGTTTACCCCGGGGCGAGCTGACCTCGATGCGGTAATCGGGGTGGGTCTCCTCGGATTTGTAGCTGTTCTCGATCAGCATAAACTCCAGATCGAACATCATGTTGGCGATGTAGCCCGTGAAGGCGTTGTCAGCGTCCATGGCGGTGAGCTCGCCCGAGATCGAGCCGGATTTCATCAGGCCGTTCGAGACCAGCGGGATGATCTCGAATTCGCCGCTCTGGGCCGCGCGCGCCTCTTTCGTCTGCACCGCGTTGACCCGGAACGGGCCGAGGCCGACATCGATCTGCATCGAGATGTAGGGGTTGCCGCTGGTATTGCCGGTCTCGTTCCAGGCCGTGCCGATACGCACCTTGCGGCCTGATTTGTTGACTGCCGTCACGTCGTAATCCGGGCTGCGAGCGGACATCTTGGCCCGTGCCTCGATCTGGATGGCGATGTCAAAGCGCGTCGAATGGATCATGCCGGTGTACTCGGCGGCTGCGGTCTCGACATTGCGGGTGAGGGTTCCTGCGAACATGGGATGGTTCCTTTTGGATTGGCCGGTGCCTGACGTTTTTGCCAACGCAACCGGGATTGCTTTCTCGACCCCTTGAGGGATCACAAACCAGAAAGCTCGCTTTCCTTTCTTCCCAACCTTCAGTTCAGCGCTGACGCCTGAAAGACTGTGCCACCTTCCCGCCGGGTACGACGCCCCTCCCCTGTTCGTCTGGCCTCGGATGGCTGTCCTGGGTATTCTCGTCGACCTCCTCCGATCCCGCGATGAAGAACTCTGCTTCCTCCCCGTTCAACCGCTGCCCGCTCCGGTCGGTCAGCCCGATGGTGCTGCCGTTCGGCTCAAACGTGATCAGGTATTGGCCGAGGCTGTCCTTGTGAACAACGTAGCCGGTATTGGCCCAGTGCACGGTCTGGCCTGCATCGATGGCGGTTTTGATCTCTCCGAGTGTCATGATCTTTCCCCCCATTGCCTATTCTGCTGCCACTGAAGCGGCATCTGGTGCATGCCCCAAGATCCGAGTCAGAATGCGGCCCGTGTCGATCCCGTCCCCATGCGGCAGAAACACCCGCAACTGAAAGGCGATGATCTCCGTGAAGCAGCCGAGCGCCTTGAGGCCTTCGATCATGCCCTTGTCCGCACCGCCCAGCTCAAGGCGCATCTCGCCTGCGACCCGGCGACGGGTCAGGGTGAGACCCCGGCCCAGATCGACAGGCGCGGTGGTGCCGAGGGCGGCGGTCAGCATCTCCTGTGGCGTTTGCGGGTTGGAGACGAGGAAGCTGGCGCGCAGCGCGGCCGCCCCTTCCTCGCTCAGCGTGCGCCCGATCATGGCGGTCGCCCCGTCCGGCGTGACGCGGTAGATGCGTTCATTCGTGGTCGGGATGTCCTTCCAGATCGGCAACAGCAGCCCGGTCAGCAGGTAGAGCTTGGTTGTGGTGGTTTTTGGCAAGGACGCTGCCTCGGCATCCCAAAGCCGTGCAAACTCGGGCCTGTCGATCTCTTCCCAAGCCGAGGACTCGAAGCGCGTCTCTTCGAGGTAGCTGGAGCCATTGGGCCGCACCGCCTTGCGCATGAGCGTGACGATATCCTCGTCATACATCTGCATGGGGCGCGCCGAGATGAGCGCCGCGCGACCGGAGGCGCGATTGACCATCGGTAACTTGTCGGGATTGCGCGACATGGCCTCTTCGGCGTCCAGCACATACACTGGGTCGGTGACCTCCAGCCCGATAATCCGCGTCACGGCGCCGGATTTCGGGCAGGTCCAGAGATCCTCGGTGGAGACCTGTTCTATCTTGTCGCCGCGTAGGGTTTCCACGCCGAGATCGAGCGTGCCCGCCGCGCGCGCCCGTTCCGTCTGATCGGCAATCCGGCGCATGAACTCGGCAAAGAGTGCGTTCTGCATGTGGATGGGAAGGGCAAGCACCCGGTTGAGAAACCGCTGGATCGGGGGAAGCTCCTCAAGGAGCACCCCGTCCTTGTCGATCAGCCGCAGGGCGGTCCAGTCGGTGAAGCTCTCGTAGCTCATCGCCTCGGCCCGCCCGGCGGCAAGATCGGCGAAATACCCACGTAGTGCGGCCCGCGCGATCGGGCTTTCGAGATTGTCCTCCTCCCGGAACATGCCTTGCGAGCCGGTCTCGCGCTGACCCTTCGTCAGGGCCCCCAGCTGGTCGAGGCGTTTGGCTATAGTCGAGGTGAAACGCTTTTCGCCATGCACATCCGAGGTGCAGACCCGGAAGAAGGGCGCGCTGACTTGGGCAGAGCGATGCGTGCGGCCGAGCCCCTGGATGGCCGCATCGGCGCGCCAGCCGGGCTCCAGCAGGTAGTGCCGCCGCCGTTTCTGGTTCTTCGCCGTTTGCGCCGCATGATACGACCGGCCCGTACCGCCCGCATCGGAGAAGATAAGGATATCCTTATCACCGTCCATGAAGGCTTGGGTTTCGGATGAATTGCTGCTGGCGGCGCGCTTTTCGATGAAGAGATGACCATCCTCGGCCTTGAGGGGCCGGATGGACCGCCCCGTGACTTCTGCCACGGCCTCGTCGCCAAAGGCCCAGAGGATCTGATCCAGCGCCGAGGGGATCGGCGCCAGCGTCATCAACTCCATCATGGCCGCGTCACGCAGAGCGAGCGCCTCGCGCGAGACGACCAGCGCGCCAGTTTCATCCCGAAGCGGCTCAGCCACCATGTTGCCGTCGATCTCCACGAGCTTTTGGGCATGGATCGGAAAAGTCTGTTCGAGGTAGGCGAGAACATAGTCGCGTGGCGTCAAGGCACCCTCGACGAGTTCATCCTCCGGGTCCATCGTCTCAAGCCGACGCTTCAACAGGCTCTCACCCGTCGAGACCACCTGGATGACGCAAGCCTTGCCTGCCGCCAGATCGTCCGCGATGGCGTGGATGATGGTCGGGGCCTTCATGCCCATCAGCAGATGATTGAAGAAACGCTGCTTTGTGCTCTCGAAGCGGGACTTGGCCGAGGCGCGTGCTGCCGAGGCATTGGTCTCGCCCGAGGCACCGTTGACGCCAGTCGCGGTCAGCGCGGCCTCGAGATTGTGGTGGATCGTCCGAAAAGAAGCCGCGTATGCGTCGTAGATCTCGATCTGGGCCGAAGTGAGCGCGTGTTCGAGCACGTCATACTCCACGCCGTCGAAGCTGAGGGCGCGCGCCGTGTAGAGGCCGAGCGTCTTGAGATCGCGCGCGACCACCTCCATGGCGGCGACACCGCCGGCTTCCATCGCCGAGACGAAACTCTCGCGGCTCGGAAAGGGGTATTCGGGGCCCTGCCCCCAGAGCCCCAGCCGCGCGGCATAGGCCAGGTTGTGCACACTCGTGGCACCCGTGGCCGAGATGTAGAAGACGCGAGCGCGGGGTGCTGCCAGTTGCAGCCGCAGGCCCGCAAGGCCCTGCTGGGAGGGTTTGACCCCCCTGCCCTGCTCAGACCCGGCCGCGTTCTGCATGGCATGGGCCTCATCGAAGGCAAGAACGCCGTCAAAGTCTGCGCCCATCCAGTCGAGGATCTGGCTCAGTCGCGTGGTGCCGCATTTGCCCGCAGACCGCAGCGTGGCGTAGGTGACGAAGAGGATGCCACAGGTCACGGTGATCGGCTGGTCCGGTTTCCATTTGGAGAGCGGCTGGATGTCGGCGGGCGAGCCGCCGAGATCGGTCCAGTCGCGGATCGCGTCCTCGATAAGCGTGGCGGATTTGGAGACCCAGATCGCCTTCCTGCGCCCGGAAAGCCAGTTCAAAAGGATCAGCCCCGCGCATTCGCGTCCCTTACCGCAACCGGTGCCGTCGCCGTCGCCGAGGAAATAGCCGAGGCGATAGGCCCATGCGTCCGGGTCATCATCAGCACGCGTCAGCTTGGTTTGGTCGTCATCGATCATAAACCGCCCCGGCAGATCACGCCCATGGGCATCATGTGCCATGATGATGGTTTCCAGCTGCGCCTCGGAGACGTGACCCTCCTCGATCAGCTTCGCGGGCAGGCGCAATTCCGCACTGGCCGCGCCTGAGGGCACCGGCGGCGCGACAGAGGCCATGGCGATGCTCTCGACGAGCGGCGTGGGATGTTCCTGCGCACCCGCGATCTCGATCCGCTGCGGCCGGTAGCGCGCATAGATGTCAGAGATGGGCGTGTTGTCGCGCGGGGTCTGAAGGCTTGTGAAGCTGAGCGGACGGACGGTATTGGGCCGTGGTTTGGAGGCGGCGACAGGCGAAGCGGCGGTCTTGCGCGGGGCAGATGATCGAACGGTCGGTCGCGCTTGAGGGATCGCTTCAGCCCGCTGGGCGGGGCGCATCTCGATCCGGGTTGCGGCCACGGCATCGACATATGCCAAGGCTTCCTCCAGATCCTGAACCGCGGCGCGGATGAGTTCGCCATCGTCCTGCACCTTGTCGAAGACCATCAGCTGGGTTTCGACAGAGGTGCCGAGCTTGCGGTAGACCTGCCCCGGCATCGTCAGCGCCAAGCGCGGCGTCAGAAGACCGCAGGCCCGCGACCAATGCGCGGCATCGCGTTCGGGCGTGAATCCTGGCGGCATGATCGCCACCAGCCGCCCGCCGGGTGCCAGACGCTTCGCAGACGCGATGAGATGCTTGGCGGCGATGTGTTTGTCCCGGGAACGATCGACCGAGGAGGCGAAGGGCGGGTTCATCACCACGACGTCGGGTAGAACCGGCGTTTGCAGCAGATCATCGATATGCTCGCCGTCATGGCCCGTCACCTCGCCGCCGAAAACCGCGCGCAGGAG
This sequence comes from Phaeobacter sp. SH40, assembly GCA_965641885.1. Classification (GTDB taxonomy): domain Bacteria; phylum Pseudomonadota; class Alphaproteobacteria; order Rhodobacterales; family Rhodobacteraceae; genus Pseudophaeobacter. Next base: position 42,479 of record CBFFKJ010000004.1, read on the forward strand.
GCGCTGGCGAAAGGGGTCGATCTCGTTGAGCAAAAGCGTGGCACCGGCCCGGGCGGCAAAAGCGGCCAGTGCACCGGTGCCCGCCGAGGGCTCCAGAACGGTCTCGCCCTTGCGGATCGCCGCGGCCCGCACCGCCGTGGTCGCGAATGCCAGCGGCGTGGAAAACTGCTGCAGACGGATCTGCTGCTCTGACCGGCGGGTTTCCGTAAGGAGACGTGAGGCGAGGAGTTTTGCGTTGGCGATGTCTGCTGTGGCACCGGCCCCACGCAGAAGCACCTGGATGGCCGCTGCCTGCATCATGTCATAGGCCATGCGCCAGTCCCAGGCGCCACCGGCATCGCTGCCATGAAACGTCTCGCGCATGATACGCGCGAGCGCTGAACTGCGCAGGGGCTGGTCATCGACCTCCGTGCCGATTTGCGCGAGGGCAGAGGCGAGATCGGCTTCGGAGATTGCGAGAGCCGGGTTGGCCGTTCTGGGTTTGGACATGGGGATTTTCCTTTGGATCAGGGTCTGAGTTCCAAAGGACAAAAAGCCCGCTTTCGCTTTTCAGGGTGACGTAGTCAGACCGCGCTGACCTCCAAGGCTTGGTCAGGACTTGGGTTCGACCTGCCGCTTCGCATCAATCAATGCCTGTGCGGCCTGCATCACCTGAACCTGAGATGTTCCCGAGCGTGCATCCTCCAGCGTGGCCTGCACCTGCGCGCAAAACCACGTGTCATAAGAATTCGCTTCAGCGGCCACGGAAATGCTCCTCGAGCCCGATATCCAGCAGCTTGCCGAGGTCATCGGGCATGTCTGCAACGCGCACAGCAATTGGGAAACGGTGCCCCGTCAGGTCAGGCGCGCATTGCTCCTCTAGACCGAGGTGCTGCCTATCCTTTTCCGTCTCATTCATTGTGCTTTCTCCGACCGCATTATCAGCCGATGCTACATCTTCGAGCGTGGCGTCGTAAATGATGTTGCCAAAGGGTCATAGCAAGCTGGCCCACTTACCGATCGGGCACCGCTTCAAGGGATTTCTCGAACCGCTTGCCTGCCGCTGCAGCTTCTTTCAAGAGCGCGTCGAAATTGTCAGGTGGGTTGCCATCTTCCAGCATCCCTTTGAACGTCGCATAGGCATCCGTCTTGCTGCCATAGGCGCGCAGGGTCTTGTCGTCGTTCACCCATGCCACCACGATGACCTTCGCATCGCTGTTGAACCGGTAGAACAACCGATACTGCTGGAAGAATTTCGCCCGGAACCAGTGCTTGCGGTGATCGCCTAGTGTGCCGCCTTGCCGGAAAGCGGCGGCACCCGGATCTGCAGGTATGGCCTCGGTGACCAGCTTGAAGATGGCGGCCAGCCGTTTCGTTGGGTTTTTCTTGTGCCAGGTCTTGGGATCGCGAGCCTTACGCGCCTCTACCTCCTCGACCAGCCCTTCGAGCTGGTCCAGAAAGAGTGGGTGCGCATAAATCGACCATCCATTCACGACAAGGGGCGCTTGGGCGGGCACGCTATCGCCGCTCATTCATCCTCGAGCGATAGCGGCGCATCGAGATCGACATCAACGTCTCCGACCAGTGCTGCAAGACGGTCATGCAAAGCCCCATCGAAAGCCCGAATGCGGTCCGGATGCGCCTTGATATCGGCCTCGACAAAATCGAGAAAGGCTCCGAGCACGGGATCTTCCTCGTCGCTGCGCACGGGCTCGATATAGACCCTGCCACTCGGCTCGGTGCAGTAACGAATCTGGTCGCCCTTGCCCAGCTTGAGCTGTTTGCGCACACCCGCCGGCACGGTCGTCTGATACCGATCCGTGAGTTTCGAGACATCTTGTGCGAGGGCTGTCATGGCAGTCTCCTGAAGAAAAGGGGCTTTGCTGCCCGCGATAGGTAATGCATTTGCATTGCCTTGTCAAGACAAGCCGCAGCATCTGCTGTCGCCGGGCAGGTCGATGAACCGTCCGGCGCAGGACCTAATTTCGCCCCGCCAGGAACTCCGCCAGCACCGGGCTAGCCGCACCTTTCGTGGAGCTGAGCAGCTCCGAGCCCGCAAGCGAGGCCTTCGACAGGCGTACGAGCCCACCAGTTTCCTCGATGCGGTAGCAGCGGCGCTTTTGCCGCCCGCGCCTGTAGTGGGTCGCGGTGACAATCTGGCAGGTACTGCCATCGGTGAGCGTCACAGGGGTGGCGAGCTTGATCTTGTCGCCTTCCTCGTAGTCCGGGATCGCAGCCCAGTCCTGGCAGCGCTGGCGCCAGGCATGAGCATAGCTGTCTGGGTCTTTCAGCTCGGACAGCAGGGCCAATAGGCTCAGTGGCGCGCGGGATTCGACCGGTCCCGCGCTTTCCTCCATGTCCTTGTAGCCCCAGCAGCCGTCATCATATCGGGTAAGGAATACGGCGGCGAAAGTGATGGAGCCATCCGCATCGGTGACATAGGTCGTGTCTTCGACAGGGGTGCCGTCGATATTTGTGACCTTTGCCGCCGCGTACCAAGTCGAACCCACCTTGCAGGCTTTGACCAGTTCCGTCTTGCGCCTTTCGCCCTCGAAGGTGCACAGCCGAGCAATCTCCGCTTTCTCATCCGCGTAGGTCTGGACGCGGCCGTCGGTGTAGAAGAGCCAACCCATCACGCCGCCCTCCGGTCATCGATTTCCATCAGCGCATCGAGCGGCACGCGGTAGGGCTGCATGGCGTCAAAATCCTCGCAATTGCCGCAGTTCTGTACGATCGCGAAGGTGTCGCAGGCATCCTTGAGGATGACCCGGAAGGTGCCGCCGAGGCCTGACGGCACCTCGTAGGTCCCGCCGATGAGATAATCCGAGGCCCGGCGCACGAAGACGCGGATGCTGTGGCCATCGGTGGCGAGCCGGATCGCCCCCCGCCCCCGGTCGATGAGCACCTGCACGTCATCCAGGATGTCGGTATAGAACTGGCCGGTCAGATCGCGAAACGCCATGCGGCGCTGCGCCATCCAGTCGGTGTCCCGAAACGGGTTCATGCCGTCGGCGAAAGCGAAGGAGGGATCGGCCTGTTCGGTGGTGACGATACGGGTGGTCGTGCCATCGATGCCGTTTGAGCGCAGATGCACACCATTGCCGACGATGAGGATCAGGGCGGGCCTGTCCACGGGCCCGTTCCAGTTGGGCAAGAAGGTTTTGCAGGCGCGCGCATGGGCGATCTGTTCCGCAACAGCGGACGCAGAGAACTTGAGAATAGCCATGAGGATGTCTTTCGGTTGGGTGTGGGAGGGTCGACCCGCGCGGGGAATGCCTCGCGCGAGTCGCGTGAGGACTCAGGCCGCTTGCGCGACCTCGCTGTCAGGCTCGGGGGTTTCCGCAGCGGGCTCCGCCTCATCACAGGCGACACCGGCGGTCTGCATCATGGGCGGGCACCAGGTGGCCACGGCAGCGCGCTGCGCGTCCGTGAGTGTGGCGAAAGGCTCGGCGAAGAGCTTGTCGCAGAAGGCGACGATCTCTTTCTTGCTCGACGAGGCGAGCGTCACCGCCTCTTGGGCGAGACCCAGATCCTCGCCGAGAATCTTCAGGAGCCAGGCCTTCTTGAAGCGGTTGAAGAGCGCCGCATTCGGCGTCCAATATGCGCGAATGTCGGGCATGATCTCGATCTCGAACGCATGCATCAGGCTGTCGCGCCGAGGATCCCGCGCGAAGCAGGACTGCGTGGTGCTGGCGGTGGCATAGGCCACGAGCTTGGCCTTCTCGCCTGCCTCCAGCGCGCGAAACGCCGCGAACTGATCGGCGGGCGCGCGGGTGTCATCGAGCCAGGAGAGATCAAGCGCATCATGCGCCGCCGCCACCTGCTCGAGCGAGGTCTCGTCGATCTCGTCCATCTTGGCATGGCTGCGGTATTCCTTGCGGGCATCGATCTTGATCGCCTGCGTGACACTCATTCCGCTGGCCAGAACGTCACTGACCAGCTTGAAGAGCGTCAGATCGAGCGTGGCTTCCGGATGCAGCGCCATCGCGGCGCCAAGGGCCATGGCCCGCTCGGTCTTGAGGTCCTCAGCCAGCGAGGCTGGATAGGTGATTTCGCCGGCGTCCGGTGCCTCCTCCCCCGTCGGGTTGACCGACGAGCCGCGCGCGCCTTCCACTTTCACGGTGTCCTCGGGGCGGACGAGGCCAACATGGAGCGTGACCTGCCCACCCTGCCACGACGCGATCACCCCGGACCGCGCGAGGTCCTCGGCGCTGTAGGCCTCCTGCAGATCGCGCACTTCTTCTTCCAAGGCGTCCACGCGCTCGTAAAGGGCATTGTAGGCACCGTCCTCGAGCCCCTCATCCTCCATCTCGAGCTGCAGCTTCTCGAGTTCTGCGGTGATCTCATCGATGCGCTTCTGGGCCGCTTCATCCGGCTCAATCGGGCCGGGATAGACGCGGCCATAGTCCGCCATGGTCGCGTAATCATAGCGGACCATCGCATCGGCCCAGGCAAAGCCCAGCCTCATACGGGCCTCTTCGGCGGCGGCACCGAGCTTCTCGAGCAGGATGGTCTCGACCAGTGCTGCATCCTCAAGCACGGAATGCTCTTCCAGAAGGTCAGCCGCGACAGCACCGCCCCGCGCCTCGTAGTCCGCGCGCACAAAGGCCCCAATATCATCGCTGACCTGCACGCCGCGGGATTTGAGGGCCTGACGGACGGTGTAGGCCTGCAGATAGCCGCCGTCTTTCGTGAGCGCCTCGAAGACCTCGCGCTGCGCCTCCTGGCTCGGGTGCTCGGCGAAGGCCTTCATCGTGTCGAGCGTGATCACCTTGCCCCGGGCTGCGGCGCGGATGTCGGGGTGGATAAGGCCATAACGCAACCGGCCTTTCACGGCCGCCACCGTGGCGCCGAAGGTCTTTGCGATCGTCTCGGGCGTCTGGCTGTCGACCTCCATCATCCGGGCGAAAGCCTCGAACTCGTCGATGGCATTCATCGGTGCCTGGGTGATGTTCTCGGCGAGCGACAGCGCCGTGGTGACGTCGCAGTCGTCTGGGACAAGGCGACAGTCGACCTTGGTTTTCGCCATGAACCCCTTGGTGGCCTTGTCGGCGACCAGCTCCTTCAGCGCAGCATGGCGTCGGCCACCGGCGAGGACAGCATATTTGCCGTCAAGCTTCTGGACCAAGAGCGGCTGGAGCAGGCCCAGCACAGCGATGCTGGCCTTCAGATGCGCGATGTTCTCGGGGTCATAGGTTTCCGGCGCGTTGCTGCGCACATTGGCGGGATGCGGGATCAGATCGCCGATGGCGACGGTAAGGGGAGCAAAGCTTGTGGTCATGGGATATCCTTCCAGGAGGGTGAGGTGTGGCCCGCGCGCTCACGCGCGTGACCAATCCCCGGCTTCAGGGATCACCAAGACAAAAGGCCCACTTCCGTAATGGGGCGGGCCTCTGTCAAGGGTTTCGGGCAAGTCAAAAATCCCGGCGAAGATCTCTTTCTTCACCGGGTTTAGGACACAAAATCAGAAGCTTACTTTATCTTTTTCACTGCAACCGCACGTCAGGACTGAAGGACACCCCCTGACCGGGCTTCGCTCTTCCGTCCGTAGTCAGCCTCAAAGCCGCCACTCTATGCCTGGTCCAAATCTGATCCCTGGGTGCCCATCTTTCCCGCGTATTCAGCGTTTGCCGATAACTTGCGGGCCTTCGGCATCTCCAGGAACCTCGTCCCGGCAAGGGACCTCGACGTACCTGTCATGAGGCGCAGCTCAACCCTCCGCTCTGAATTGTCCTTGAAGCTTCCCGCTCATGCAGTCGCGCCGGAGTTCTGCGTGTAGCGGAACGGCGTGCCGTCTATCCACATGCGGTGCAAGACGACGCCAATGCGTCGAGCAAGTGCAATCATGGCCCTCTTCGCTCCACGCCTGTGCGCTACTTTAAGTGCCCAAGATTGCAGCCAGTTCGGGGCACCACGGTGCATAAGGATCATCGCTGCCTGATACAACGCGGTTCGAAGCCCGCGATCACCGGCTCGCGTGATTTGTCCAACGATGTCCATCTCTCCGGATTGCGTGCGCCTTGGCGTAAGCCCCGCCCACGGTCCGACATCCTTCGACCGCGCAAAGCGGGTCGGATCATCAATCGCAGATTTGACCGTCAGGGCGACGATCGGACCGACACCTGGCATCGTCATCATCAAACGGCAAACATCGTCGTGTTTTGCCAGACCCGCGATTTTGGCATCCAAGTCAGCCAACTCGGCGCGCAACTGGGAACGCGCGCGCAGAAGAGCCTCAGTCGACGCGGACAGGATCTCATTCTGCTCAACCAGTTCCCTCACCCGGGCCTCGTACCTAATCCGGGTGACATGCCCCAGCTTCATGCCAAAGTTTCGCAGAACACCCCGCATCGAAAGCTCAAGGTTGATGATGGCCTGCTGAATAGACTTGCGCGCCGACAGCAACGCGCGAATTTCCTGGGAGGACACAGATTTGCGGTGCACGGGCCTGTACCATCCCATTTGAAGCAAGCGCGCAATGCCCTGGGCATCGCGCCTGTCGGTCTTGATCGGCATGGCTTTCAAGGCTGCCTTCACTAATCGTGTTTCCATCATGACCACGTCAAAGCCAGCTTCTTCCATTCCCTTGCTCAGCCATTGGGACAAAGGTCCGGCTTCGAGCCCGATCGCATCGATCGAATATGACAATGACGCTATTGCACGTACCAATGCCTCAGGCTCGCTCTCCGCCTGTAATTCTTCAACAATCCTCCCCTGTGGCCCCAGCACACAAATCGCCGTGCTTGCCAGAGATACATCCAATCCGATAAATACATTCATGTCGTTGCCCTTCTATTCTTAGGAATTGAGGCGCATGGAAACATACGACCTCGTAGACGCGCTGCAGGCGCATCAAGGGCAACGGCACTTCAGATCATACTGACAAACAAGCGAAACCTGTCCGATTCGCCGAAAGCCCCATTACGGCATCTTTCCCTTTGAGGGGTCAGTGGGCCTTGAGTTTTCAGATCGACACTTTGGGAAGCCCTCCTACCCTACCAGTCACGCGCCAGCATGATGGTCAGCACGCGCATGGTTGTGGCAGGATTGTCCGGGGTCTCGGCCCCGTAGCGGAAATCCGAATCTGCCTCATAGAGATCGATTTTCCAGAACACGGTCTCGCCCCGGATCTCGACCGCGCCAAAATCGTGCCATCCCTCGGGATCATTCTCAGGCTCGAATGTATCGAACGCACCGGTGGCCTTCACCGCCTCGGCCATGAAGCCGTCACCGGCCTCCATAAGCGAGCGGGTGACATGCATTCGGCCCTGGGTGGGCTGCGCGGGCGCCACTCCAAGGCACGCGAGCTTGCGAAACGCGTCGTTTTGCGCCGCGATCACGGTCGGATCCGGACGGTCTGGCTGGGATTGAACGGTCATGGACATGGGATCTCCTTTGAGAAGTTGAAACACCCTTCCCAAAGCCCGCTTTCACTTTTCTGCTTGGCGGAAGGACCGAAGCAGAAGGCGCCTTACCCGAACAGCCCTCTGGCTCTGTAGTTCGGGTTGGGGATGGTTTCGATCCAGCCGCCCTGTTCCTTGATGCTCTCGAGTGCCGCCGAGAGCGGGTAAGCGCCCTCGGACGGGCTCCACCAATAGGCACCGCGTTTGAAGGTGATGATCTTGCGGCGGCCGTCTTCGAAGCAGGCCACCCGCAGCGTCTTGGGTTCCTTGCGTGACATGCGAGTCTCCGTTCTCCGTGTGGTCAGGCGGCCTCGGCACTGCGCCCTGCCCTACCCGCCTCAGATTGTGCGATCAGATAGTCACAGGCGCGCTGCGCATCCGCGGCGTGCTTGAAGATCGCACCCTTGTCCGACCGAAGAACGCGCAACCAGTTGTGGAGGTAGGCGGCATTCATCTCGAGCGTATGCGCCGTGAAGCCGAGCGTCTGACCCAGGAACACCGAGGTCAATTCCGCGACGATCTCCTCGCGCGCATAGGACGTGTTGCCAAACTTCGAGAACCCGAAATCACGGTTCAGCCGATGCGGGGCTTTCGTGGCATGGGCCAGCTCATGGGCCCAGACCCCGTAGAAATTGCGCGGGTCCTGGAACCGCGTGATGGACGGCATGTAGACCTTGTCCACGGGCGGCAAATAGTACGCCTCCGTGCCCGTGAAGACGGTTGTGATGTCGATCGCATCAAAGAAGGTCTGCATGTGCGGGATGGGCTCGGACGGCGCATGCTCGGGCACGGGCTCCGGGTCGGGGAAGAAACTGTCGGGCAGGCCATCGATTTGGCAGGCATTGAACACGCGGTAGGATTTCTGGAAGCGGAAGATGCGGGCTTCCTCGGAGTGATCATCCCCGTCGCTGCGGTCATGCTCATCTGCGCCCGCATCTTTCCGGCTTTGACCGTAATAAACGACGACAGAGGATTTTTCGCCCTTGCGGACCTTTGCGTCCAAGGCATTGGCTTGCGGCAGCGTCATCCAGAAAGGTGAGCTGTGGCCCGCCATCACGGTCCGCATCGTCAGCAGGAAGTTGTTCACTCCCTGGTAGGGTTCTCCGCCCACGCGCAGGGGACGAGAGCTGCCACCTGCGGTCCATGGCTTGCGCCACGGCAGGACGCCGCGCTCGATGATGCGGATGATTTCGTTTGTGATGACCTCGGAGGCATCGAATTTGGGCGTGCGGGATCGGGCCATGGCTGGCCTCCTTTCGAGTTTTGGTGAGAGTAAGTGGTGATCAGGCTGACTGATGGGACCGCGGATCGTTGAGGATCCTCGCGCCGAGCCCTTCGACCATGTCGATGTAGGTGGTCAGCGAGACGGACTTGCCGGAACCCGAAGGTTCAGGGTCAACCGATCCGTCCCGCGCCACGCACGGCAAGTTCGCGAAGGCGATGACGTCACTGATGGGTCGGATATCGATGAACGGGGTTCCTCGTGCGACCGCAAGAGTGGCCAAGGGAAAGCGCTCGATCAGCGCGAAGGTCGAAACGGTGGTCCAGCCGAGATGGATGAATGTCCCGCCCTCTCCGCAGATCACATGCGCGTTTGGTAATGACGCGGCCTGCTTCAGATAGCCGAGATCACGCAGGACGGTCTGGCGTTCGAGCCGCTGTGCCAGCAACGTCTGGCCAGTTCGGCGCAACTCTCTATGCCGCCACCACGAGGCAGCGGTTGCGCGGAGCACGCGCAAGACACCTGTTTGCATGGGAATGCCCTTCATCAGGAAAGACAGACCGGAATCCGGCCCGGACCCATCTGAGGGACCCCAAAGGTCCTCATCCGTCAGTCACAAAACCCGAAGAACACTTTCTCTTTTTTCGGCCCCTTTGGGCACACAACAAAACCGAAAAGCCCGGCACATCTGCCGAAGCCATTGATTTCATGCAGCAATTCTAGATCGGCAACCAAGATCGGCAACGCATATCGGCAAAACCTTGCTTAAAAGTACAAAATGTGTTTATTTTTCAATTACTTTGCAAACATGGAAGATCGGCAAAATGCTGGAAACACCCGCCAGGATCGAACCCTGCTTCTTCGAGGAGCATATTCCGACAGAACTGGCAGACCTTTCGGTCGACATCCAGAGGGAAGCCACCGGGCTGGGACAAGGGTTGCATCCTGACAGCGCAGCCGAACTTGCCGATCTCGTCCGTGTGATGAACTGCTACTACTCCAACCTGATCGAAGGACACAACACGCGCCCCCGCGACATCGAAAGGGCGCTGGCTGGCGCCGAGCTTGAGGAAGAAACCCGTCCCCTCGCCCTTGAGGCCCGGGCGCACGTCATCGTTCAACGGGCCATCGACGAGATGCATCGCAAGGGCACCCTGCCCCGCCCCACATCCGTCGAATTCCTGACTTGGGTCCATAAGAGCTTCTACGACGAGATGCCGGATGAGTTTCGGGTCATCGAACATCCCGACGGCACACAAGAGCCCATCGTTCCGGGACGCATGCGCCAGGATGATGATCGGGAAGTTGCGGTCGGGCGCCACCTACCTCCTTCATCGTCGCGCGTCGCGGCATTCATGGACCATTTCGACAAACGATTTCAGATTGCGGCGCGGTCTTCGAGCGGACGGATCATCGCGATCGCCTCTGCGCATCACCGGCTCAACTACATCCACCCTTTCCCGGATGGTAACGGCCGTGTCAGCAGACTGATGTCTCATGCCATGGCCCTCACAGCGGGGATTGGTGGCCAAGGGCTCTGGTCCGTATCACGTGGGCTGGCCCGCGGGCTAACCGATCGGGGCGAGTACAAACGGATGATGGATCTGGCCGACAGTCCACGCCGCGGAGACCGCGACGGACGGGGGAACCTGTCAGAAGCGGCACTGAAGACGTTTAGTGAATGGTTCCTAAAGGTGACGCTCGACCAGATCACCTTCTCAGCAAGATTGTTCGATCTCGGCGGACTAGACCAACGGTATCGTCGTCTTGTTGCAGATACCATCGATGACAAGCGAGCGCCGGAACTAATCTCGGCGGTTCTTCGGCATGGGGCACTGGAACGAGGCGATGCGCAGATTGTGCTCAAGACGTCCGAGCGTACTGCTCGCAACACGCTGAGTAAACTGACCGCCGCCGGATACCTGAGGTCCGCCTCGCCGAAGACGCCGGTTCGGTTGGCGTTTCCGTTGGATTATCGAGAGCGGCTCTTTCCAAACCTCTTTGGAGACGGTGACCTCCCACAATAACTTTAGGCATTTAGGGTGTAATGCCTGGCCGCCGATTTCTTCCATGGGCGGCCAGATTTTCATCAAGGCTTGCTCATGTGTCACTTGTCCACCGCGGTGGACATCTGCTGGTCTGAGATAAACTGAAGAACCACCACGCGCCGCTATGTGCGTTTGGACAGTTTTGGTTGCCACAAGCGCCGATTCTCGTTCGAAGTCCACCGCGGTGGACATTAGACAGTTCGCTCATTGTTTTCGGACAGTCGCTTGATCAAAGCTAATGGATCAAATTGGTTTTGCCTTTGACCCAGGGTGATACTGTGAAAATACGCTGCAAAATCCCTGATGCGTTTTCCAAGCTGTAGCATGATGAAGATCGCGCATGACGCTTTCTGAGCTCCTACAGCATTCTTGGCTTTCTCGAAAGTCTCTGGGTGAATGCCCATCATGGGTGCAAGTGTTCGAGCATGGTTTTCAATGTCCAACCAGTTTCTAAGTCTCTCTGTGGAGAACGATGTCGCCTGATCGCAGACTGAGGTCAGCAAGTCTGGTTTCAGGGCCTCAAGGCCTATGTTGCTATCTAAATCTTTTTTTTCTTCTTCAGACTTAGATTGATGCCGGACAGTTTGTCCGTCATTGGCGGGCAATTCCATAGTTTCAGGCGGGTCATCCGGGGTAGACAAACTCTGGCATTCTGCATCTGTATTGGCGAGCAGAGCGTGGTATTCGGGGAGGCTCAGCTTCCTGCGTAGAGCTTTCCGTGCGTGGTTGATGAATGCGTTGCTAGGATCGTGCTCTTCCAAATGGGCGAGCTTTGTAAGGATCTGTTTGCGGACAAATATCCGATCTCGCCGGTTATTCTCCATCTCTTGCGCGATGGCTATAAGCTCGCTCGCACGTTGGAGCAGGGGGGTGAGAGACAATCCATAACTGATGCACTCCCCGCCGGATGAGCGAACGCGGTAGCGCTTTCGGTTCGAGCTGTCATTGCGCTTGATGAATCCGAGTTCAACGAAGCGGTTGATGTGCCTCCGGAGTGTCCGTTCGTCGATTCCGCCAACGCGCTGGCAAAGTGAATCGTTAGACGCAAAAACCGTTTCGCCATGGCCAGGTTTCAGAAAACTGAGCATTGCTTGAAGTGTCTGTATGTGGCCAGGACGTAGACCAAACACGCTGCGTGCATCTCTCAGGGCTCTGAAGATGGTCCAGACGTCGGTTTCAGATGGGGGAAATGAGCCGCGGGTTGCATCAGCACCTGCGGCTTCGATCGAGAGTTTTGTAAATGCCATGGCTTGTTCACGACGACCGTTCGGCCCACAACTTCCCCGTCTCTTTCCTCGAATTTTCGCGGAAAAAGGCAAAAAATATCAGTCCACCGAATCGGTGACTCTTGACCGGTATGCTGGAGGTTGCTACATCAAAGATGCTAATCAGATGATGAGGGCTCTCCAGGGGAAACTTTGGGGGGCTCTTTTCTTTCGGGTCTTCGCTTTTCTCCTCTGCTCGTGTTGCTCTGTGTGGCCTGGGTTAGGACCCAGAGCCTCTCTCATTCCGCCACTGTACGAAGAGTTGCAAAAGCGTAGCTTCCGCGTGCTCTTCGAGCCATTGGCCGAATTCTGGATTGTCCTTCTTGGTGACCTTGAGCGCGATCGCCTTCTCATCGATTGTCAGCGTGCCCAATGAACTGCCGTTCTCATCATTGATGACCGAAGTCAGCCCACGATTGGGCGGCTTCTTGTCGCTACGTGCTTTGCTCGAGCAAGCCGAATAGACCGCTTGGAACTTTTCGGAACTAGGAGTGTCGTCGGGCAGGGCGGCGAGCGCCTCTTTGGCGATGTCCACCAAATCTACCTTCACCGACAAGGCAGCTAGATCACCCCACTGCCGTCGTCCGATCCCATGTGCTGGCCCGATGAGTTGAACAAGACCGTCTGGCAGTTGTTCTATGACGACCCTGTGGTTGGATACGCCTTGCCGGGTCAGACCTAGAGCATCTTGAATGACACCGGGTTTGTACCCGGATTCTTGCATCTCTTTGATAAAAAGAGACTTTTCTATAAAAGACGGATCAAGCCTGAGGTTGTTCTCCTGGCCTTGAGCGATCAGAGATGCGTCATCGTCCAAGGTTCGAACAATTGCCTTGACCGTTCCACCGACCTTACGGATCGCCGCAAGCCTGCGGCGGCCGTAGATGATGCGGTATCTGTCCGGTTGGGCTGATGGACGGACCATGATGGGCACTTGTTGGCCATGCTTGCGAATGCTCTCGGCCAACTCATCGATACTGGAATCTTCCAGCACCAACCGATCGCGCAGCCCATCCATGTCAATCTGATCGGGTTCGATATCGCGAATCGAGTTTGCTGTGATCTCGCGCAAAGAGTCGCGCAATCCTCCAACAGATCCCGGCAGCTTTGCCGCTTTTGGCGGGGTAGGGGAGGGGGCTCCGCTCTCCGTCTCATTCCTTGGAGGCTGGTTGAAGATGTTTCGGGCCATCAGCGACGCCCCCATGCCATTTGGATCGTCTGCTCTAGCTCATCGCCAACGCCATTCACGCTGGTCAGGGCGCGATCAATTGTCTTTCTGATGAATTGGCTTGGATCGACTTCGTAGACGGTCTGCTGGGTCATCCCCGCGTCGGAGATCGCCGTAGACTTCAGCATTGGCTCTGTCATGACCTGACCTGCCAGAATTGATCTCAGGTAGCCTGCCATTTGGGTCTGCGGACCGTCCGACGGTTCATATCTGGTAATCAGGAACTTGACAAAATCCCATGTGACACGCCGACCGATGGCTTCCTCCACGGCCTTGACCGTTTCTGAAGCAAGCTTCAGGAATTGGCTCATGGATGCGATGTCAAGCATGCCAGGTACCACGGTAACCAAAAGCCCCGTCGACGCTGCCAGCGCAGTCAGGGTTAGAAACCCAAGCTGAGGCGGGCAGTCGATCAGGACGATGTCGTAGTTTGCCTCAACCTCTTCAAGCGCCAAGGCGAGGCGCTCTGCAAAGATGGGCTGTACGCGACGGGCGAGAGCGTTTGCGGTCTCGGTTTCGTACTCCGAGAGCATCAAACCGGCGGGCACCATGTCGAGCTTATGGAAGTAGGTCTTTTGGATGACGTTCGAGAGAGGAACTTGGTCCTCATATCTCAAAGCATCATAGATTGTGCCGCCATCGGCGAACTCAAGCTCGGGCCGAAAGCCGAAAAACGTGGTCAAACTTGCTTGCGGATCGAGGTCTAGGACCAGCACGCGGTAACCGCGCAAGGCATACCTTTGCGCAAGATGAATCGTTGTAGTAGTCTTTGATGAGCCGCCTTTGAAGTTGACGACGGATATCACCTGGAGACGATCGCCATCACGTCGACCTGGGCGGTAGCTTTCTGCGTTCTTTCCAGTGCGTCCAAGAACATCGCGCAACTCATCAATCTCTTGGGCTGTGTAGAACCGGTGTCCGCGGTTGTCTGTATGCACTTCCGGGAAGCTGCCGTCCTTGTGCCGGTTGCGCAGGTTAGATGTGCTTACGCGCAGGAGGCCGGCGACTTCGGTGGAACTGAAGCGACGTAGGGACTTTCGTTCTTCGGGTTCGAAAGCGATCTTCATCTGGCGATCCAAAGACTCAGCCAGATTGTTGGCAAATGCTCCGATATCGGAAGAGCCTATGCCTTGCGTGTATCCAATGTTACGATCATCCATGTCCTGCCGCCCACTCTCGGCCTCTGTTGAGGCTCTTAGTCATTCTGACGGTGTACAGCGTGTCTGACGCGTTTTGCCGTCAGAATGGGAATGCCACGATCCAGTGAGTCCGGCAAGAAGAATCTAAATGTAGTGTGAAAGTTATCCACAACACCTATAGGTGTTGTCGTGTAAAAAACTCAGCAAGTCATTGATATAGATATATTAAATGCAGATCTAACCAAATCGAGCCGCTACTCTGTTGAGTTGGCATATTAGCAGCTAACCCCAAGCAACTAATGGCACTTTCTGCCTCCTGCGGAGTTTTCTCCCGGTGAAATTTTTTGGATTCGGGTCAGAAGCTACATCTGATTTTGGCTCGATTCGTACGGCATGAGGCCAAGTCGTTCCGCCCGCTCCAACAGCATTTTCACCGAAGACGGCTGCCATCTTGTTCGGCCACGAGGCGTGCGTTCGCGCATCGCTTCCAGCCGGGTGCAGATCGCCTGAAGCGTGATGTCGGGGTCCGCGCCCTTGATGCCGGCGACGATGGCGGGCAGACGGTCGTCGGTTTCGCGGCGCCCGGCGCGGGCTAGCACCTCGGCCGGCAGGAAGCCGTCGCCGACATAGGCCTTCACAGCGCGCAAGAGACGGCTTTGGGTCCAGCGACGCGCCTCGGGCAAGGGGCCGTTGATGATGCGCACCACGTCTTCCCAGGCCAAGTCGGGTCGCAACCGGCGCACATGGGGCACCCAATCTTGTGCCGTCTCGTTCAGACGCTCCATGTAGCCGTCTTGTCGCGCCAGCCGTACTTTGCGAAGAGCAGCAGGGTCTTTGGCCCGCAGTCCAGGGTTCCCGCCGACCCGGCCCTTGGTACGGGCGCTCGCCAGCCCTGCTTTGGTACGTTCCCGGATCAGCGCCCGCTCGAACTCGGCCGCGGCGCCCAGAACCTGCAGCGTGAACTTGCCTTGCGGGGATCCGGTGTCGATCGGGTCCTGAATGGAACGAAAGAACGCCCCCTTGGCCTCCAACCGTTCGATCACCTCGAGAAGGTGCGACAGAGACCGTGCGAGCCGGTCGATCCGTACGACAACCAGCGTGTCGCCCTTGCTAATGCGCTCCAGCAAGCGGGCAAGCACCGGCCGGGCACGATTGCCGCCTGAGGCGTGCTCTTCGAAGATCTCGACGCATCCCGCAGTTTGCAGGGCCTCAGACTGGGGCAGGGGGGTCTGATCCTCTGTGGATACGCGCGCATAGCCTATCAGGGGCATGAAAATCGGCCGTTTGCAATTTCATATACCGTTACTAAACGACCGTTTGTAAACGAATGCAACCGCTCTCTCTGTGGTGCTGCTCATCAAAAACCCCTTGGATTCCATACGCTGAGCGTGATCAGAGAGATCTCGCAGACCACCGCGCGCACGTGCTATATAAGGTGTGTGGGCGCACCCTGACAAAACACTTGGGTAAAATGCAAAAGTGCCGTATTTTGCACATATGAAGCCTCAAGTATCTACACATTATGATAGTTTTGACGATCCTCTAGTGGATTCGGAGGGGCTTGAAGAGACGTCTGAGGACGACCTGTGGTTCCTGCCCGGTCCGATGGAAGTGGAGCCGGATTATCTGCTGCCCGGACCGAGAGCAGAGCTGCGTGAAACCGCAGTCCTCGACGATTGGCGGAAGGCAGAGGCGGTTAATGCCGCGCGTCTCGCCCGTGTGGCTGGTCGGATCGGCGCGTTGGATGACCGGCTGCGCCGTGGCCCGAAAGGCTGGCGGCACAGGCTCGCGCTGATGGAGGCGGCAGACCTCAGCTGGTTTGTGGGTGACCGTATTGGCCCGGATCGGCTGGCGCTCTGGATATCCATGCGCCTGTCCGGCGTGCAGGACAACACTGCAGCGCTCGCGCGTGTCGGATGGGCAGTGCGGCGTCTAACAGGCGGTCCCGGCCCAGAGGTGGACCTGTCCGCCTTCCTCGATCGCCGTGACCCCGAAAACATAGCAGGTGAAGCCGAAACCTTTGCGGATCGCGCGGGCGGTTGGCTTGACCTGATGGCGCAAGCCGTCGACCTGCACCCGATCACACGCGCCTGCATGGGGCTTCACCTCTGGAGCCTTGCGGGCCTCGGGCAACAGGGCGACCGGATGGAAGCGGCGGTTACCGCCGCACGCATTGCCGCCAGCGAAGGCCCGAATTCGAATGGAGGGGCCATCTTTGCGCCTCTGGCTATGCGCGGGGCAGGGGGGCTGCGCGCCAGTGGCCCACCAGCTGAGCGCTTGGAGCGTTGGCTCGAGGGAATGGAAACAGCATGCCTGACCGCGATGCGGCACCTCGACGATATCCAGGCATGGTCAGCGCGGGCGGAAACCATGATGGCCCCGCTCTCTGGCAAGACACCACCAGCATTGCGCGCCGTGCTGGCCGAATGGCCCCTCGTCTCCGCCCCAATGGCCGAGACCCTGACCGGTGCCAGCCGCGCCGCCGTCCAGCGCAACCTCGTCTGGATGGAAGCGCGGGGTTTGATCTGCGAAGTGACCGGGCAGGGCCGGTTCCGGATGTGGCGCACCACGACCTAAGAGATGAGCGTCATCGCTCGGTATCCTGACGGGTGCGTGCCAGTCGGCCAAAGTTCCGGTAGGAGGAGGCAAAGCCCGCCGGAACCTTGGCAATCAAGGTGCTCGAATTTGGAGATACTCCTCGCCAGTGCGCAAGGCCGCTGTGGCCGGCGCTTCCGTGCGGTTGTGCCTTCACCATCTATGATGACTGGTGAAGGCGGCGAGCAAGACGCCCGGTATTTTGGACACTGCGCGGCCCTGTTTGTCGTTGCTGCTTTGCCTGCCCCCGTCACCGTGCAAGTCAAAGTTCACCACACTGCCGTTCGCTGCTCAGGCGAAGCGGGCGATATGGCCTTCCTCCATAGCCAGCTTCGACAGGATCTGACTCTGCAGCAACCGTGGTCTCGGGAACAGGCCGGGTCAGGCTGGGCGGCGCGCCGATCTTTTCGTAGTAGCGGATGGTAAATTGCGGATCACAAGGATCGTGTGTTTTCACGAAAATATGTCCTTGAACCTCTAGCCACTAGAAGTCCTATCTAATCAAAGTGAACAGATACCGTTCTTGCCATAGATTCTGGTGGGAACCGAAAGGGTACGACATGCTGACAAGACGACACTTCATTCAAACAACAACGGCGCTATTCTCCGCGTCTGTTTCCAGCCCCCTGTTGGCCGATACCTGGCCCACCGAGGCACAGAAGGCTGAATGGGACGCGCAAGTCACGCCGCCCGGATTCGATCCGGCCGCGTCAAACCCTTGGGGCCTACACCCGCGCTTTTTGCCCCAACGCGTGATTGCGAAACCCGGGCTCGTGCCAGGAGACATCCATGTCGATGCGGTCGCGCGGTATCTCTATCATATCGAGGAGAGCGGGACCGCAATGCGCTACGGTGTGGCCATTGCCCGGGGCAACCTATACGAGCCTGGGGTCTACACGATCAAACGCAAGGTGAGGTGGCCGCATTGGACACCGACCCAGAACATGATCGAGCGGGATCCGGAAAACGCACGATGGGCCGACGGGATGGAACCCGGCCCCGAAAACGCTTTGGGATCACGAGCCATCTATCTGTACGTCGGAGGCCGCGACACTTATCTTCGAATACACGGCACGCCCTATCCGAGAAGTATCGGCGGTCGAGCCAGTTCGGGTTGCGTGCGGATGGTCATGGCTCACATTAACGAACTTTATCCCAACGTTGAGATCGAATCGACGGCACATTTGTACTCAGCGGAGGACAGTGTCACCGCGCGAAGTTGAGTGTGGTGCGTAGGTCTGAGGCGCGTTGATGCAACGTCTGACGCGTCCTCAAGCTTCGCGTGCCACGCAGATCGGATTACCGTTCGCCGTGCGCAACGGCAGCAGCGTCGTTTCGACCGGCCCGCTGTGTTCGTACCAATAGCAGCCGTCTTCCGGCACGAGGCGCGCGGTTGCAACATCCTGATCCGGAGCAGCCATCGCAACCACGGCTTCGGGAACGTTGCCCGTCTGGTCTGCCGTGTCGTCCGGCCCTGTCGGCTGGATGGCGCATCCTGTCGTGAGCAAAAGCGCCACCGCAACCATCATTTTTTGCTTCAGCATCAAAACCTGCATCGAGTTTCCTTTCTTTTCTGTTTTTCTTCGTATCGGCTTTTTATGCCTCACGCCGTGATTGAGGCTGTCGTCGGACCGTCTAGCAAGAAAACAAACGGAAATACCACCGAACTTTTCTCTTGAAGCTCTAGCTACTGTAGGGGCTATGTCATGACAAAGCACCCGAATCCAGAGGTCCGTTCATGCCGTCCGACACCCACCGCCACGATCACGATCACGCCGAAGACGCCCAGGCAAGCGGCGGCAGTTGCTGTGGTAGCGCCGGAAAGTGCGGCGACATCGCACCGACGACTCCCGCGCCAACCGGCGGGCGCAGTTTTCAGGTGTCTGGCCTCGATTGCGCCGAGGAGGTCGCGATCTTGAATAAGGTAATCGGCCCGCAGATCGGCGGGGCCGAGCATCTCGCGTTCGATGTAATCAACGGGAGGATGACCATTCTCGACAGCGCAAAGAGTGTATCGGACGACGAAGTTGCGGAACTTGTCGCGAGCACCGGCATGACGGCGAAGCCGTGGAATGCCGAGAACGCGTCGGTCGACCAAGCGGCCCATCTTGCACGACAGCGGCTGTTTACGGCTCTCAGCGGCGGCTTCTGGGCGGCGGGTTTTCTCTGGCACATCGTCGAGACCGGTATGGGGGGGGCGCTCGGCCTCTTCGCGGGGCACGGCGAAGCGCCGATGCCGCTGGCCGAGGCAGGGCTTTTTGCAGTTGCTATCCTATTCGGCGTTTGGCTTGTGGCACCGAAGGCATGGTCGTCCGCACGTCGGCTGTCGCCCGACATGAACCTGCTGATGGTTGTCGCAGTCGCCGGAGCCATCGGGCTCGGTGAATTCTTCGAGGCAGCGACAGTGGCTTTTTTCTTTTCGCTGTCCCTCTTTCTCGAAAGCTGGAGCGTTGGGCGCGCGCGGAACGCTGTGTCGGCGCTCCTGGATCTTGCGCCACCTACGGCGCGCGTGATCCACGATGACGGAAGCGAGACCGACATGCCGGCGGTGCAAGTCGCCGTAGGCTCAAGCTTTATTGTACGCGGTGGCGACCGTATCCCGCTCGACGGCGAGGTGACGGGTGGCGCGGGCGCGGTCGACCAGGCGCCGATCACCGGCGAAAGTGCCTTGATACCCAAAGAGGCCGGAGACGAGGTCTATGCGGGCACGATCAACGGCGAAGGTACACTAACTGTGCGCGCCACGAAGGTCGCCTCGGATACCGTCTTGGCCAAGATCATCCGCATGGTCGGCGACGCCCATGCCCGCCGCGCGCCGGTGGAACAGTGGGTGGCAAAGTTCGCCCGCATCTACACGCCTATCGTCATGGCTCTCGCCGTCGCAATTGCGCTACTGCCGCCGCTTATCTTCGGCGGAGCCTGGGATTACTGGTTCTACAATGCCCTCGTGCTGCTGGTGATCGCTTGCCCATGCGCTCTGGTCATCTCGACCCCTGTCTCCATCGTCGCAGCGCTCACCGCTTCGGCGCGGGCGGGCGTCCTCATCAAGGGCGGTGCCTATGTAGAGGCGCCGGGCAGGACCACGGCGCTGGCCATGGACAAGACCGGCACAATCACCATGGGTCAGCCGGAAGTGGCGGCGGTGCACCCGCTGGGCGGGGCTTCAGCACAAGATCTGATGACCCTCGCCGCAGGGCTGGAGGCACGTTCGTCGCACCCTTTGGCGCGTGCCATTCTCGCGCGGGCGGAGGCCGACGGCGTCAAGGTGTCCGCCGCAGAGGATACCCGCACCATTCCCGGCAGGGGACTTGAAGGACGCACCGACGGACGGTCCATCTGGCTGGGGTCGGACCGGTTTGCCGAGGAGAAGGGTTTCGGCGACGCCATTCCGAAGGATCTGCGGGAGCGGATCGAAGGCGCCGGCAGCACCCTTGTCGCTGTCGGCGATGAATCCGGCGTGACGGGCATTCTTGAACTGCGCGATCGCATCCGCCCTGATGCCAAGGGCATCGTGGCGCAACTTCACGCGCAAGGCGTGAAAACCATCGTTATGCTGACCGGTGACAACGAGCGAACAGCGCGCGCCGTTGCCGCCGAGGTCGGTATCGACGAGGTGCGCGCTGAGCTTCTGCCCGAAGACAAGGTGACAGCCATCGAAGAACTGGTCAAAACTCATGACATGGTTGCCATGATCGGCGACGGGGTGAACGATGCACCCGCAATGGCGCGCGCGCATTATGCCATCGCGATGGGTGCGGTTGGTTCTGACGCGGCAATCGAGACGGCGGACATTGCCCTTATGACCGACGACCTCGGCAAGGTGCCTTGGCTGATCGGTCATTCGCGCCGGACAATGTCGATTATCCATCAGAACATCGGTATTTCCTTGGCGACCAAGGGAGTTTTCGTTGTCGCTACCGCGTTCGGAATGGCATCGATGTGGGGCGCTATTGCAGCCGACGTGGGTGTGTCATTGCTGGTGGTGGCGAACGCCCTGCGCCTGCTCAACAGCCAAGAGGCCAAGGCACCGCCGTCCGGTGGCGAGCAGGTTGGGCCACAGATCGCAAAGGCCGCGCTTGCCCACGGACATTGATCACGCGGCATTTGCAAGGTAACATTATTTCCATATCAGACCTCACGAAAGAGGCATCGAGCAGTGAAAACCATCCGATTTCCCCGCCGCGCCGTCCTGTTGGGTGGCTTAGCGGCCTTTTTGTCGGGCTGTGCCGGCAAGTTCCGCAGCTATGACGGACCCGAAGTGACGCGACTTCGGCTCTACAAGGGACAGCGTTTGCTTGTTCTCGACGGATCCGATCGCGTGCTGCAAACCTATCCGATCGGGCTGGGCTTCGCTCCTCAGGGTCACAAGCAATTCGAGGGAGACGGTCGGACCCCGGAGGGCACCTACATAGTCGATAAGCGCAACCCTGAAAGTACGTATCATCTTTCAGTTGGCATCTCTTATCCAAATGAGGCCGACATCGCCTTTGCCGCAGCGCAGGGCCTTTCCCCCGGCGGCGACATCTTCATCCATGGTGGTCCACGCCCCGGCATCGACCCGACGGACATCCGCGACTGGACAGCTGGCTGCATCGCAGTCACAGATCGGCAGATCGAGGACATCTATGCAATGGTGAAGGACGGAACGCCTATCCACATCTTTGCATGACGGTCTTTCTCATGCGGCGGTAGTTAGCCGTCGCATTGGCCGCCAGAGCCCAGCTCCACGAAGCCAAGATGAGCGCCAGCAACATCCAGTCCCCGAAAAGCGCATATGGCGTAGGCGGCTGCGCTGAGGGAAGATCAGCGTCGATGATGCCCCTTTCCCCTGTATCGAGCCGCGCAATGATCTCTCCGTTCGCGTCGATGACCGCAGAGATGCCCGTATTCGCGGCTCGGATGACAGGAAGGCCTTCCTCTACGGCGCGCATACGTGCGGAAG
The DNA here is from genome assembly GCA_965641885.1 of Phaeobacter sp. SH40. GTDB lineage: Bacteria > Pseudomonadota > Alphaproteobacteria > Rhodobacterales > Rhodobacteraceae > Pseudophaeobacter. The sequence continues at coordinate 64,300 of CBFFKJ010000004.1, forward strand.
CCAGATGCTGCTCGGGTCCGATGCTGGTTCCAAACCAGGAATCGTTCGTCGCGTTAAAAATCCAGTCGGGTCGGAACATGTCGTCGACCACATGGCCCGGGAAAATGATCTCATAGCAGATCGCCACGGCGACCAGCGGCATACCCGGAAGCGCAAGGGTGCGCGGACCCGGTCCGGGCGTAAAATCGCCCAGCCCCGCCGTCAGCCGCTCGATCGGCAACCAGCCGCGGAATGGCACGTATTCGCCAAAGGGCACGAGATGGTGTTTCGCGTATCCGGTCAGGATCTCATTGGTATCGTCAAAAGCCTGGACGGTGTTGAAATATCGGGTGCCATCCTCGCTCAGTACACGGTCCGGCACTCCGGTTAGCAGCACGCTGCCGTCCGGTAGCGCAGCGGCAATGCGGGCCCGCGCCTGGGCATCCTCATCGAGGAACCCGGGAAAGGCGGTTTCCGGCCAGAGAAGAACGTCGAAATCGCCGGGCTGGGTTGAAAGCTCGAGATAGAGCGCGAAGGTCGCCTCGCGGTTCTCGGGCGCCCATTTCTCCTCTTGGGGAACGTTGCCCTGAACGATGCGCAGGTCGACATCCGGTGGCTGTGGTGCATCCGACTGGAGGCGAAGCGTGCCGACGGCCCACATCGTCACGATGCCGGCCAGCGGCATTAGCGAGATGATCAATCGTTGTCGCCCGACCGCCATGAGAGCCGCGCCGGGGAGTGCCGCTACGAACACGGTGAGAAAGCTTAGCCCATAACTTCCCACCCAGGCGGCGGGCTGGCGAAGGGCGGCGTAATCGACCAGAGCGTAGCCGGCGAGGTTCCACGGAAAACCTGTCAGAACGTGACCGCGCAACCACTCGGCCGCGGTCCAGGAGGTCGCGAACAGGAGGCAGGCCAGGAGACTGCCCATGGCTCCGCGCCGCGCGATTTCGACGAAGAGCACGGCGGCAATGGCCGGGAAAATCGCGAGACCTGCGGACAATCCCGCGACGGCCGGGGTCGCCAGCGCCCCGAAACGCTCGGGTTCGACGTAGAAACTTTCCGCGATCCACGAAATCCCGAAACCGAACTGGCCGAGACCAAACGCCCAGCCGACGAGAAAAGCACGCCCGAAGGAGAGGTCGCGAAGACCGACAAACAACGCAGAATAGGCAACGGGAACAAGAAGGAGAATCGAGAAAGGCGGGAAGGTTAGAACGGTCAGCGGCCCGGCGGCGAAACCAAGCGTCATCCGCGAGAGCAGACGTTTGCGCAGAGCGAAGCAGTTCAGAATTGCCGGCTTCACGACTTGATCGGACGCCGCGCACTGATCCAGGGTGCGGCGAGCAAGAGCCCCACGCCACTGACGACAAACACATCGGCCATGTTGAAGGCAGGCCAATGCGTTGAGTTGATGTAGAAATCCAGGAAGTCCGTTACAGCCCGATACCGCACACGATCAATGACATTGCCCGAGGCTCCACCGATGATCGCTCCGTAAGCGAGCGTTTCAACCGCATTTTCGGCGCGAAACAGCATAACCCCCAGCCAGCCGCAGATGGCAAGAGCGAGAGCTATGAGGCTCCACCATGGTGCGCCGCCAAGTAATCCGAAAGTGACGCCATCATTGCGATAAAAGACAAGGTTAAAACCTGGAAACACGGCGATTCCAGTGCTTAAAGAGGCCGCATTCGCCACAACAATGGCTTTTGTGATCTGATCGATTACGAAAGCGGCAAGCGCCGCAAAAATGCCGATCACCGGAGATAGTTTATGCACTGGCATTGCGTCACCCCAACCAAACATCGAGAAAAAGCATCAAAACGAGCCCGACGGCCAAGCCGAGCGTTGCCTTGTTCTGATGGCCGCTGCGATGGGTTTCGGGGATGATTTCGTGGCTGATGACATAAAGCATGGCGCCTGCGGCAAAGGCCAAGCCCCATGGCAGCAGCGGTTCCGACAGTGTGATGATGCCGGCCCCGAGCAAACCGCCAATCGGCTCGACCATTCCCGTTAGCGCGGCGATGCCCCAGGCGCGCAGCTTCGGATATCCTTCGCCCAACAGGGATACCGCAACGGCCAGCCCTTCAGGCGCATTCTGAAGCCCGATGCCGATGGCGAGTGGCAGACCGCCTTCCATACCTCCGGAACCGAAGCCAACTCCGACCGCGAGGCCTTCCGGGAAGTTGTGGATCGTGATTGCGATGATGAACAGCCAGACCCGCCGTAAGGACGCCGCTTCGGGCCCTTCGCGTCCCGTTCTGAAATGCTCGTGCGGCAGCCTTTCATTCATCAATGCAACGGCCCCCATGCCCAAAAGGATCGAGACGCAAACGATGGCCGCAGGCATCGCGCCGTTCTCGAACATCGGCTCCGCCGCATCCAACGCCGGGATGATCAGAGAAAAGAACGAGGCTGAGAGCATGACGCCGGCAGCGAAGCCGAGCGACAGATCGCGCGTCGCCCGCGACGGGATGCGCCCGAACAGCACGGGAATTGCTCCGACTGCCGTGAGCGATCCGGCGGCAAGGCTTCCGAGAAAGCCGAGCATTATCGGAGACAGGTTTTCCATAAGCGGGCCAGATTATCCTTCGGCGTAGCTTGAAAAGACTTCGGTCGACCCGTCCTCGCGGATGAGGAAGACATCATAAGCTTCACGGTTTTCTTCCGGCCCCATGCCGGGCGAGCCATAGGGCATTCCCGGAACGGCGAGGCCGACGGCGTCCGGGCGTTCCTCAAGAAGGCGGCGGATATCAGCGGCCGGGACATGGCCTTCAATCACGTAGCCCTCTATGAGCGCGGTATGGCAGGAGACCATGCGCTGCGGCACGCCGTTGTCGAGCTTGAAACGAACCAGCGACCCGCCAAACATGTTCTCGCCCGTCGGCGCGAATCCGTTTTCCTCGAGATGGTTCATCCAGGACAGGCAGCAGCCGCATCCGTTGGTCTTGCGGACGTCTATCGCTGTTGCCTCTGCGAGGGCCTGGGCCGCCGGGAACAGGGCGAGCGCGATGGTCAGAGCTTGGGTCATGCGTTTCATGGGTCAGAGCCTTTCGGTTGTCGTCTGGGCAATTTCGCTGTCAAGGTTTTCAGTCAGAAGCGCGCGCGCCTCGGTCAGACGCAACAGCGCGGCGGTATCATCCACCTCGTTCTCTGCGGCTTCGGCGAGCCTGTCGTCAGAGAGAGGGTCAGTCGGACGCCCATCTACGAGGACTTCGTAGTGCAGGTTGGGACCTGTCGCTGTGCCGGTTGCGCCAACGCGGCCGATCACATCTCCCGCCGCCACGCGTTGGCCCTGTGTTAGGCCCTCCGACACGGCGCTGAGATGCGCGTAGCGCGTCATGGTCTCGGAGCCATGGGAGATTTCGACCACGCGTCCATAACCGCCTCGCCAGCCGATGAAGCTGACCCGGCCCGGTGCCGTCGTCCGTACCGGCGTCCCGCTTGCCGCGGCAAAATCGACGCCGGTGTGCATCCGGACGTTTCCGTAGACAGGATGTGTGCGGCGCCCGAACACCGAGCTGAGGCGCGCGCCCTCGACTGGCTGTGCAAAGACGCGAAGCACCTCGCCATCGACGTAGATCGTCGCCTGACCGCTGCCGTCGTCCGGCCAAACGATCTCGTAAAGCGAATCGCCGATTTCCAGTGCGGCGAAGGCGAGGTCCGGCTGTCCGATCTTGTCATCGCCGACGCGCGTCTCGCGCCAGAGAAGCCTTAGTGTCTCGCCTCCAGCCATCTCACGGCGGAAATCCACGGTTCCACCCAGCATTTGCGCAAGGTCCACGGCAAATCGGGCGGGGATGCCGGCATTGTCGAGTGCCGCGAAGATCGAGGTGTCGATCACGGCCTCCCCAGCAAGGGTTACGATCTCCGGATCCGGCGCCACGACCTGCGTGGACACCTGCTCGCCAAAAAGCACCTCGATCCGCACCCCGTCCTCGACGGCGAGCGAGACGGTGCGGGGGCTGCCATCCATAGTCGAAACAACAGTGACCGAATTCCCCGGCCGCAACCGTCGCAGATCGTATTCCGCGCCAAGTGCAAGGGCGACTTCCGCCCTGTCGGCTCCCGCAAGACCGGCTTCGGAAAGCAAGGAGTCGAGCGTTTCACCAGAAGAGATGTCGCGAGACCAAGTCAACAGGGGCGGTTCGATGGCCTGCATCGGCCTGTCAACAACAGCGGCCTGCAGCAGGGGCAAGGGGCCGAAGCCGGGTGTATCTTCCACCCACGCCGTAGCTGGCAGCGACAACGGAATATCCAGGCTCCGGGGAGCTTCAGGACGCTGGGGCATCCAGCTACCTGCCTGGGCAAGTTCTGGCGGCACGGGTTCTTTCGACAGAACATCGAAGAATGCGATAGCCGCCCCCGAAACGGTCCCCGCAAGCGCGACACCTGCCGCAAAAGTTCTGAGCCTCATGTCGCTCCCTCCGTTTCTTCTTCCAACGCGCGGCGGATCTTCGGTACCGCGAATTCCCTCGGTTCATGATAGTCAATCATGGTGACGAACCGTCCAGCGGCACCGAACAGGAAGACGCTGGCCGTGTGGTTCATCGTGTAGTCGCCGCCTTCCGTGGGCACCCGCTCGTAGGCAGCGCGGAAGCCGTCCGCGATGCGCGCAATCTGCCCCTCCGGTCCCGTCCAGCCGCGGATCGCTGGGTGGAAATAACTGACATATTCTGCCATCGCCTCGACGGTATCGCGCTCGGGATCGACCGTGATGAAAACCACGTTCAACTGTTTGGCTTCGTCTCCTAAATCGTCGAGCCAACCTGAAATGTCCGAGAGCGTGGTCGGGCAGACATCGGGGCAGTAAGTGAAACCGAAGAACGCCATCGTCGGTCGCCCGATCAGGGTTTCCGGCCCGACCTCGTTGCCTTCATGGTCAGTCAGGCGGAAATCCATCTCGGTCAGAGCCATAGGCCGCTGCTCGATAGGTTCGGGCGCACCGGGTCCGTCGACCCGCCACCAACCGACGAAGAGCGTCAAGGCAATTGCACCGGCACCGGCCGCGCCGTATCCTGCGATCGTCCTTCGTCGCATTAGTCTTCCGGTCCGCGTGCGGCGATGCCAAGGATCGGCACCTCGACTGTCACCTCGCCCCCGTCGACAAAAAGTAGGGTCAGCGGAAAGGTTTCCCCTTCCGTCATGGGTTGTTGTAGCCGCATCAACATCGCGTGGAGGCCGCCCGGCTCAAGCGCGACGCTCTCGCCCGGGGCGATCGCGATCTCACCTGCCGCGCTCATGGAACTCACACCTTCGGCATTGGTCTTCGTCTCGTGGATCTCGGGCATCATCGCGAGGGGTGTTGAAAGACCAATCAGCGTCACCGGCTCGTCGCCAGTGTTGCGGATCGTCATGTAGGCGGCCCCGGGGCGGTTCATCCCTATGGAGGCGCGGGACCAGGCGCTTTCGACGACGACATCCACGGGTCCGGCCAGTGCGGGTACTGAGAGCCCTCCAAAGGTCAAGAGCGCGGCCAGTGTGCCCGTCATAATAATCTTTTTCATCGTTTTGGTCCTGCCTTTTCCATTCAGCTTTGCACGGCAGCAACTTCCGCGGCCACTAATCGACGCAGTTCTGCCTCCCCGAATGGATCGAGCGACTTGCCGTTTACAAAGAAAGTAGGAGTCTGGCGAACTCCCACGGTTTCGACGTCCGCACGATCCTGATTCAGGATCGCAACGACATCCGGTGCCAGCATTTGCGTGCGCGCGGCCTCTGCATCGAGTCCGGCAGTGGCGGCGATCTGGAGGATCAGACCGGGCTCAGGCGCGCCGTGCGACGCCCATCTCGGCTGATCCCGCAGAACGGCTTCGAGCACCGGCTCGTAAACGCCTTGCATGCGTGCTGCCTCGAGCACGCGGATCGCTTCCTCGGATGCCTCGCCATGAAACGCGGTGTAGCGGATAACGACGCGGACGGCATCTCCATGCTGTGCCATGATGTCCTTCACGATCGGATGGAAGGCGCGGCAAGCCTCGCAGGCCGGGTCAAAGAATTCGACAATCGTGACGGGCGCGTCGGCAGGTCCGAGGATGGGCGAGTAAGAGCGGATCATCGCGTCCGCGAGTTCCGGCGCAACGGTTTTTGCTTCGGCCGCGGGGCCGGGGCGAGTCGCGTACCAAGTGGCTCCGCCGAAACCGGCAACGCCGAGGGCGAGAACGGACAGGATTAAGCCGCGTCGATTCATGTTTGTGTTTCCTTCAATGAAAGTGCCGACAGGAACCCGATCAGTGCGAAGGCGACCAGCGCCATCAGCGGGATCGGAATGCCGAAGACCAATTGGTTATCATCGGTGCAAGAGGGGCCGGTGGCCGTGCAGGGCTGGATGCGTTCGGGGATCAGGCCCGCGTAGAGGCCCATGTGCCACAGGGCGACCACGCCACCACCAAGCGCCAGAGCGATGCCATAGCGCCCGACGCTGCCGTCTCGCCACCAAAGGCCGAGGCCGAGAATGATCGCGAGCGGGAACATGAAGGCGCGCTGGAACCAGCACAGCACGCAGGGTGTCTGCCCCATCACTTCGCCGATGAAAAGTACAGCAAGCGAGGCGACGAGGGCAACGATCCATGCCAGCCCGAGGGCGGTTTCTGCGGGTACGCGGTTCATGTCGGTCAGATCCTCTCTTCCAGATCGGCGAGAATCTCTTCAGCGGACGTGCCATAGGGCCATGAGTCTGCAAAGCCTGCCTCGGGGTCGAATAGAAACAGATGTGACGTGTGGCCCATTGTGTAGCCATCCGGAGCTGTAGCCTCTTCGATGCGTTCAAAGAAGATCGGAAACGTTTCGGATGTAGCGGCGATCTGTTCGGGCGTACCTGTCAGCCCGATGATGTTCGCATCGAACAGCGGAACGAATTCGGCGAGTGCCATGGGCGTGTCCCGTTCGGGGTCGATGGTTATGAAAATCGGCTGGACCCTCGCGGCATTGTCGCCCAGACCGTCCATCACCGCCGCGACCTCAGACAGTGTCGTCGGGCAGACATCGGGGCAGTTGCTGAAGCCGAAAAATACCAACATCCAACGCCCCGAAAAGTCTTCTTCCGTGCGAACCACACCTTGGTGGTCCGTCAATTCGAATGCAGCGACAAACGCTGGATCGTTGTCGGTTCGGGCGCGGTCAGCGCGATAGTCCGACCAGAGCAAAAGCCATACGAAGGCAAGCGACGCGACGCCTGCCAAAACCCAAAGAAATTTCTGTGCCGATGTAAGGGACAAACCTGCGCGCCTGATTTTGGTTCTTGATTATTGTCGCGTTTACATCCTCTAGCTACTAGAGGTTCAAGCGCGAAATCACGTTGTGGCTTAAACTCACGCGTCTGTGAATCCGGCACTTGTCTATTGGGGCGGCAAAACCTACAAAGACTGTAACTTTTTCATGGAGGCGAAGATGCTCACGATCGGCACTCTGTCAAAGAAGACCGGCACAAAGGTGCAGACCATTCGGTACTACGAGCAGATCGGGCTCATGCCCGAACCTGGCCGGACTGAAGGCGGACAGAGGCGCTATGACAACGCACAGCTCGACCGACTGTCCTTCATCCGCCATTCGCGACAACTCGGCTTCTCGCTTGATGCGATCCGCGAGCTGCTCGACCTCAGCGACCAGCCCAATCGGCCCTGCGAAGAAGCCGACGCGATTGCGCGTCGCCAGCTAAAGCAGGTGGAGCAGCGCATGGCCCGTCTGAAGGCGCTGCGCACCGAACTGAAACGCATGGTTCACGAATGCAGCGGTGGACGTACTGCCGATTGCAAGGTGCTTGAGGTGTTGCGGGATCATTCCGAATGTTTGACCGAACATGACGAGATCGGCGCCTGAGATGCCTGCCGCGCTTGCATACCCGCTTGCGGCCTTGGCCGAGATCGCCGGGTGTTTCGCGATCTGGAGCTGGTGGCGCCTCGGCGCATCCGCGGCTTGGCTCGTACCCGGTATTGTAGCCTTGGTGGTATTCGGGTGGCTTCTGGCGCAAGTCGAAACGGTTGCTGCGGGCCGCGCCTTTGCCGCCTATGGCGGAGTCTACATTGCGGCTTCGGTACTGTGGATGTGGCTTGCAGAGGGTCACAGACCGGACAGGTGGGATGCGCTTGGCACAGCCGTTTGCTTGCTCGGCGCAGCTATAATACTGGCCGCGCCACGAACCAATTGAACTTTATGGTTTGAACTTGAAACCGTCTCAAATCGCGATCTCATCGCCCCATAAAAAGGGCTATGCTCTGCATTGGTTGGGGCGCCTGCCTGAAAGCTCCCGACGGTCGTACGTGGAACTGACCATCAATAATCAATCCGGAACCCTGATCTGCCAGAGAGGTTGAAAGATCATAGTTCACAAATTGGAATGGGAAGTATGGCGGCAGAAAAACGAGCAGAAAGACGCACACTTTGGATCGTTCTCGGTCTCAATATCAGTCTTGCTGCGGCCTTTTTCGCAACTGGGACCTTCGGGGATTCCAGTGCCCTGATCGCCAACGGGCTCGACAACCTTTCAGACAGCTTGGTCTACGCAATCAGTCTGTTTGCATTGTCGCGGTCTGCGAAATGGAAACGTGGCGCGGCGAATGTCTCGGGCGGCCTGCTGATCGTGTTCGCCATCGGGATCCTTTATGATGCTTGGCGCCGCTATGTCGGTGGGTCGGATCCCCTTGGCACCGTTATGATCGTCATGGCGCTGATCGCGGCGGCCATCAACTCAGTTTGTGTCTGGTTGCTCGCTCGGCTCAAAGATCCGGACGTCAACATCCGCGCGGCCAATACTTTCAGCTGGAACGACTTTGCGGCAAACCTCGGAATCGTAGTCGCAGGTGGCCTCGTTGCCTGGCTGGGAACGAACTGGCCCGACCTAGTCGTCGGTGTGATTATCGCCGGGATCGCGGCCTGGGGCGGTGTCAATATCCTACGCGACGCACACGGTGAACACCACAAAGCAGTTCACACGGACAAGTAGTTGCGAGAGATCGTTTCTAAAAGAAGGGGTTGAAGCTACAGTAACTATAGAGACTAGTCTGTTCCAAGACGATTCGAGGAGCGACTCCGTTGCAGATAACCAACCCCCTACTTGCACCCACCAAACTACTGGATTTTGATGCCGCGCCTCTTGCGCATCTAATAGAGAGCCGCAGCTGGCGCGACTTATCCGAATACGATCGGATCGGAGCTGCCTATGATTTCGTTCGAAATGAAATTGCGTTCGGATACAATCGAGCTGACGACATCCCCGCATCCGAGGTACTTTCCGACGGCTACGGGCAGTGCAATACGAAAGGCACGCTCTTAATGGCGCTGCTGCGTGGTGTTGGCGTTCGTTGCCGGTTGCATGGGTTTACGATCCACAAAGGCTTGCAGCGCGGTGTTGTCCCAGAGTTGGTGTATCCGCTTGCTCCAGAGGAAATTCTCCACTCGTGGGTAGAGATCGAATTTCAAGGGGCCTGGATCAACCTTGAAGGCTTCATCCTGGATGACGCTTTCTTCGAAGTCCTGCAAAGATCGTTCTCGGACACGGACAGTCTCTGCGGTTATGGCGCGGGCACGGATTGCCTTGGCGCGCCTCCCGTCGCCTGGAACGGAGAAGATACCTACATTCAGAAAACCGGCATCGTGCAAGATTTCGGCGTGTACGATACGCCCGACGCCTTCTATTTGTCCCATGAGCAATCCTTTGGAAGGCTGCGTGGTGCCCTTTACCGTCATATAATACGCCACTGGATGAATGCGCGCGTACGTGGTTTCCGCAGCGGCCGCCTGAAGACTGACCGACGCGCGACACACGCGCATGAGGAGCCTGCCAATGCCGCATGATCACGGGCACGCGAATATCGATCCGAATTCTGGGGATCGACGGGTTGCGATCGCGATCTGGGCGAATGGGCTACTTACTGTTGCGCAAATCGTCGGGGGCATATTGTCGGGCAGTCTAGCACTTATCGCCGATGCGCTGCACAACTTTTCCGATATGGCCTCGCTTGTCATTGCCTTCGCCGCGCGCAAGATCGCGCGCCGCCCGGCCGATGAGCGCATGACTTTCGGCTATGGCCGGGTCGAAATCGTCGCTGCCCTGATCAACTACACCACCCTGATCGTGATCGGCTTCTACCTGATCTACGAAGGTGGCATGCGCATGATTGATCCACCCGAAGTCATGGGGTGGACCGTCGTCATTCTCGGTGGAATTGCGCTTGTGGTCGACACGCTGACCGCAATGCTGACCTATTCGATGCAGAAGGGGAGCGTGAACATCCGCGCGCTGTTTCTCCACAACCTTTCGGACGCGTTGGCTTCAGTGGCCGTCATAGTCGGCGGGACGCTCATTATACTTTATGATATGCGTTGGGTGGATCCGGCCATCACCATCGGCATCGCGCTCTACATCCTGTATCTGTCCTTCACCGAAATAGGGGCCCCAATTCGAACCCTGATGCTTGGGAGCCCACCAGATATTGATGGAAATGACGTGGTCAGAGCGATCCAGATTGTCGATGGCGTTGTGGACGTGCATCATGTCCACCTGTGGCAAATGCAGGAGAACGCTGCGGCATTGGACTGCCATATTGTTGTCGAACGCGACCGGATGGGTGAGGCCGACAAAATTAAAGAAAACGTCAAATCGGTGCTGCATGAACGTTTCTCAATCGAGCATTCCACGCTTGAATTCGAAGCGACCGACAATGCGCATCAGGAGGCGCAGGTGTTCGGACACCGCTCATGACGATTGCCCAAGGCATACTAGTGGTCGTAGGCCTGCTGTCCGGTCTGGTTTTGATTGGTGCGCTCCTTTGGTCGATCGTCCGCCCGTCCAAGCGCATCTGGCCTCCAAACAGAGAGCATTCAGTCATACCAATCATTGCATGGGGCCTCACATTGGCCGTGTTTGGGGCGGTGATCGGTTTGGGCATCGTGGATTGGAAATCCGCTTCTATGCCCAACGCGCTCCGTTGGGCAGTCGGGCCGTTCTTGATCGCAATCGGAAATCTGATCGCCTGGTGGGGGGCATTCATCATTGGACTGAAAGCCACCAGTGGGGTGAGAGACGAGCTGATCACTTCGGGTCTCTACCGTTTCTCTCGGAATCCGCAGTATCTTGCCGACATGGCCATCCTAATAGGTTTGGGTCTTCTCTTCGCCTCACCTTGGGTTTGGCCTGTCGTCATCGTTGGAGTTGCCGCGCTGGCCCTTGCCCCGCTCGCAGAAGAGCCATGGCTGTGCGAACAATACGGCACCAAGTATCGCAACTATTGCGCTGAAACACGTAGATATCTCTAGTCTCGCCGCCTCACGAGAACGTCATCAATTTTCGGTTGAAGCTCTAGCAGCTAGAGGTCGTATCCGTTCATCAACAAAAGGGCGAGGCAAAGTATATTACTGATTCAAAGAAAACACGGTGCCAGTTCGTCTCGACAACTATGATCGGACTTCTGGGAACACCTTCCCTTCTCCGTGCTCAGGAGCAGGAGCCCTCGGCGGTACGCAGAAATATTTCTGTCCTTCAGTGCGGATCCCTGGCAAGACCACTTCGATAACCTTCAGCACGGTGCAATTATGTGCGACATTGACTCGCGTGCAGTCCAGTACTGGTCGGAAGACGAAAGTGTTTACAAACTCTACCCTTCAAGTGTCCCCGCCTCGGAAGAGCTGACCCGCCGAGGATATACAGAGGTTATAAGGAAGGTGGAGAGGCCCAGTTGGCGGCCCACTCCATCAATGAAAGAGCGCAACCCCGAATGGCCTGACTATTGGCCGCCGGGTCCTGACAACCCGCTTGGAACCCACGTGCTTTATTTGTCGTGGCTGTATTACCGGGTGCACGGGACCGGGGACACACGCAAGATCGGGCGCCAGTCATCAAACGGTTGTGTCGCGTAGCCTTTAATTGGGCTCTGCCTCAATCTGTGTGGCGGAACGGTAGCATTCTCGCCCGCAACAATTCTGGACCGGCTCGGCCGTACATGGCGCGCTTGAGGGTTTTCAGGCGGTTGATCTGACCTTCCGCCTGGCCGTTGTTACAGGGCATCTCGATCGCCTTTTTGACCACATTGAAGTCCCGGTTCAAGGTGCGGGCGAAGCGCACAATGGGCGTCAGGCCGGTTTCGATGGCGTCGTCGATCCATGCAGGGAGCGGACCCGCTTGGCGGCCACGCATGATACCGTTGAAACGCATGGCGAGGCTGCGCATCGTTGTGAAGGCGGGAGAACCGGCTTTGAGCGTGTCGACTTTCCGCGCCTGATCCGAGGTGAGCTTTCCGCTGGGTTTGATGCACAGCGCGGCCGCAATGACCGGAGAGATCGCATGCCCCGTTTCCGGGCCCCGGACCGGCTCCAGGATCTGGTGCTCCACGGCGGGGCCCTTCGTTTGCTTTTCGGCTCTGCGCCCGCCCGCCCCCAGCCGCTTTTAATGCGACTGACTCCCCTCGTAACCACGCTCTTGGATCATACGGTACAGGGCGCTGCCTGTTCGAATGCCGTCCTTCCAGCTTTGGCTCAGGAATTCTTCAAAGTACCACGGCGAAGTCGGTTTCAAAGCGGCCTGTTTGCGGTCCGGTGGCGTCTCGAACTGCAGCCATTTCGCGATGCTGCGGCGCGGGAACCCTGTTCGTCGCCCGATCTCGCTACAGTTAAGCCCCTGATTTCGGAGCGCATGGATGGTGGTGAAAATCTCTTCCCGAGATGTCCTGTGCGCAAGGCGTGACTTCAGAAGGCTGCCGGCTGCGGTGATATTGTCGGCGTCGGCCAGCAGCGCTCTGCCGGTCTCAGGGCCGTGGAGGTTCATTTGCTCCTCAATGGCCTGCCGCAGGTTTTGCACGATATGGAACCGATCAGCGACCTGCTTCGCCTGCGGTGCCCCTTGCCGTGCAGTCTAGGCGTAGAGACCACACCGATCTCTGCTAATCACTTTCACCTCGGGGTGTCGCTTGAGCCAGTTGGTGCAGGTGACGACATCTCGATCCTCAAGAATGTCGATCACCACGCGACGCTCCAGATCCACAATGATCGTGCCGTAGGTTTGCGACTTCCGCCAGCTCCAGTCGTCAATCCCGATGACCGTCGGCGGCTTGGCGGTGCCCTGAGCACGCTTTTTCAACTGCCTGAGCACCGTGTAATCGCTGACCCCAAGGCCCAAACGGTGCAAGAGCCGTTCGGCAGGCCGTCCGCCGGTTGCATGCCCAAGATGACTGACAATCTCCCCGACACGCGAAGTGCTACGTGCAAACGGATGCGCAATCGAGGTGAGTTGGTCTGCGAAAGTCCGGCGTGGGCAAGCGGGTGCCAAACATCGCCAACGGCAAATCGCGAGATCAACCGTTACCTCCTCTCCATGGGCGGGATAATCCTGCAACCGCCGACGCCGCCAGCCGTGACGTCGGCGTGAATGCAATCCACAGTCTGGGCAGATGCCGCTTGGTGTCAGACTGCCCGATACGATCCACCCGCCGAAATCACTTCGCTCAACGCATTGAACCGAAACTTCGGCCCCGGGCGACCAATGCTTCTTCGAGCTCACAACCATCCCTCCTGAATTTTCCTGTTTCAGGATAGTTGCGCCACACAAAGTGAGGCAGAGCCCAATTAAGGGCTACGCGACGCCAGCGCATCGGCGGGCAGATTGGGGTTGCGCGCCTTGCCGTCAGGCTGGTCAGAGACCGCCTCTGCCCGAGCCTGAGCCATTTCTGCCTCTGTGCGATGACGGATAAAGACAGGTTTTCCGCGCCAGTTGACGGTCAATTGCGTTCCAGGCGCGAGATCGGAAATGTCGACAGTGATCTGTGCCAAGGCGCGGACATCGGCGGAAGGGTTCATCTGGTTCACCAGTGGCCAGAGCGCGGCCCCTGCGGCCACGACCCCCGCCCCGGCCGTTGCGTAATACAGGAAATCCCTGCGCGCGGTATCCTCTGACGCTTCCATCACGGGACATGTGTCCATGTCTCCCGCGCGGGAAGGTCAACACGCGAGATGTAACGTTTTGTCAGTGCACCTCTCTACGGATCAACAAACAAGCCGTGTCGGCGCGTCAATGGTGCGGGGCTGCGCCTTTTGCCATCATGAGGTGGTGCTCCTGGTGATGCGCCCCGATGGTCATCAGGCCAAAGAAACCAAGTCCCTGAATCTGAGCGGCATCGCCATCGACACTGAGCGCCACGCCATCTTCGAGTTCCTCCGTGACAACGTCCCAGCCGGTTTCAGCCGCAAGAAAGGGCGCATGGGCGGGCACCATGGCGCGGATGGCTTCGAGAACACGGGGGGTGCCCCGAATCTCGAACCGGGCCCCTTCCGGCCGCAGGGTGCGGGTGACCACGGCCTCTTGGGTCAGAAGATCCATATCGACCAGATGGCGGCGCAATCCGTCGATATCGACCCGCTCCCAATCTGTCTCGGGATCGGCCTGCAGGATCGCAACGATCTCCGCCAGGGCGGCAAAGGCCGATTGCCCGGTTTCCTGCGGTCCACCCATGTCATGGCCAGTCGCGGAATGGGCGTGCTGAGCGGCCACGGGTGCGGCCATCAGTATGGCAAGGAGGAGGGAAATGAGACGCATGGACGGGTCCTTCAATGGGATGCTGTCATGTTTACGCTAGCAGGGGCGGGCGTATCGCAATATGATTGCAATCATATGTTGCCAGCCCCCTATGATCTTATCCCGAGTTCAGCCCTGCGCCCTTTTTCCGGCGCGGTTGGCGACATCATGTTTCACCAAGGCGGTCCCACCCACGGTCTCTATGTCGTGCAAACCGGGCGCGTGTATCTCGAGCGGGTCGGCCCAGATGGCGAGCGGTTCATCATTCACCGTGCCCAAGCCGGAACAAGCTTTGCCGAAGCTTCCGTGTTTTCAGAGGTCTATCATTGCGATGCTGTTTTCGTTCAGGCAGGGACGCTGATCCGGATCGAAAAGGATGCCGTTTTGGACGCCTTCGCCGACCCTGAGTTTGCGCGCGCTTTTGGTCGCCAGGCGGCTCAGCAGATACAGGCACAAAGACAGATGCTTGAGATCGTGGGTATCCGGCGTGCAGAAGACCGGGTGTTGGCGGGGTTGGTCGCGGGCCTGCTCGACGGCTCCGTGATCGAGTTCGCCGCCCGATTACAGCTGAGCCATGAGGCGACCTACAGGGCCTTGCGAAAGCTTGTGCAGGACGGGCGGGTCAAAAACCCCGCCCGCGGGATTTATCACCTGCGCCCATGACCCGATCAGCTGTGGCTCGCGAAGACCGAGGTCACCCCGTCGGAGCCGACAAGCAAGGTATCAAAAGTGTCACCAGCCCCGGGACCGCCCATGCCGGGCGAACTCATCGGCATGCCGGGAACCGTCAACCCGCGCGCCACCGGTTGTTCTGCCAGCAGCCGCGTGATGTCCGCGGCAGGCACGTGGCCCTCGATAAAATAGTCACTTATGATCGCCGTGTGACATCCAGCAAGTTCCGGAGCGATTTGTAGCCGGTCTTTGAACGCATAAAGCGCATCCTGATCGACATCCTGCGCCTCGACCGTGAAGCCCGCTTGCCGGACATGATCGACCCAGGCGGTACAGCACCCGCAGGTGGGGGTTTTCAGGACTTTAATGACCGGTTCTGTGTTGGCCAGTGCTCGCAGGGGGAGTGTGGCAGCCGCTCCGGCCAGCAAAAATGTGCGTCTTTTCATCATGTGTTCCTTTTTGAAGTATCCGAGACCGTAGAACTGTGTGTTTGAGAGTCCAGAGGCTGTTCCTGCTCTGTCGGCGAGAGGGCGGGTGCATCCAGGGCGTGCCCGCTTGCCGGCCCGCGAAGGGGCTGGATCAACATCTTGTCGACCCAGAGGTCGCGCGTCGTGCGAAACTGCTCGATGCCGATCGTCATTCCCTCGTGGCCCTTCGCGGGCTGGGCAACGTAAGTACCCATGAGGCGGTCCCACCACGGCAGGTTGAAGCCGTAGTTTGAGTTGGTTTCGCGCGGATCGACAGAATGATGCACGCGGTGCATGTCGGGTGTGACGACGATCCATCTGAGCCACCGGTCGACTGGTCTCGGCAGGTTGATGTTGGCATGGTTGAAGAGTGCCGTGGCGTTGAGGATGATCTCGAACAACAAAACCGCGACGGCGGGCGGACCAAGCGCTGCGACCAAGCTTAGCTTGATCGCCATCGAGATAAGGATCTCAATCGGGTGAAAGCGCAATCCCGTTGTGGCGTCGAACTCGAGGTCCGCGTGGTGCATCCGGTGCAGACGCCACAACGTAGGGACGGCATGGAACATGACGTGTTGCAAATAGATGGCCAGATCGAGAAGCAGCATGGACAGGACAACGGCCAACCAATACGGCGCGCCGATAGTGTTGAATAAACCCCAACCCCGCTCCTCGCCCATGACCGCCAGACCAACGGCCAGGATTGGGAAAGACAACCGCAGGATCGCCGTATCGATCACGACAAGAGCCAGATTGTTCGACCAACGGATGACACGCGGAATGTCACGCCGCCGACGCGGGGCGGCGAGTTCCCAAAGCGCCATGGCGGCCAGCACACTCAAAAACGCCGTCAGACGAATCTCCGGCTCTGCGGCAAGTATCGTGTCCATCACAGTCTATGGCCCTTCTGTGTTAGGGCTTGGGTGCGGATGCGCATCTCGCACATCAGTCTTTTCTTGCGCAGCCTTTGCAGCCGCTATCTGGACTATATCAACATCCAGCGCGTGGCGCTCGTCGAGACACTCGGTTTCGAGCTGCAGCGTGACCATGTGAAACCCATGCTGCTCCGTCAGCCGTCGATAGGCCCTGTTCAGCAAGTGCGCGGCCTCGGCGGGTGCCCTATGGCGGATATGGGCGGAAAACGCGTGTTTGCCGCTGGTCAGCGTCCAAGCATGCACGTGGTGAACATCCACAACCCCGTCCTGGTGGTTCAGATCCGCCATCACAGCGTCGAGATCCGTTCCCTCGGGCGTGCCTTCCATGAGAATGTGGACCGCTTCTTTGATTACGCCGACGGAGGCCCAGAGGAGAACCACCCCGAACGCCATGCCGAGGATCGGGTCGATCGCGAGAAAGCCGGTGAACTCGATCACGAGAGCGGTCACGATGATCAGGAGGCTGCCGACAAAGGTCTGGATGATGTGCCAGAGCGCGCCGCGGGCATTCAGATCGTCTTTGCTCGATTGCCACATCAGCCCCAGCGAGATGACCTCTGTGACCAGGCCACCGAAGGCGACCCAAAGCATTGGGCCCGTGGCCAGGTGGATCGGATTTCCGAGCCGAATCGCGCCCATCCAGATCACCAGAAGCGCCATGCCGAGAAGAAAGCTGCCATTCACCAGCGCGCCGATGATCTCGGCGCGGTACCATCCGAAACTGCGCGCCGAATCCGCTGGACGGCGCGCAATCCGCTTCGCGATGATGGCCACGAGAACACCGCCAACCGCCGACAGGGTGTGAAACGCATCCGACAGGACGGCGATCGAGCCGGTCCAGAGCCCGACGGCGAGTTCAATCATGAAATAGACGCCGGTGAGCCAGGCAGAAATCACAAGGGCCTTGCCGGAACTCGGCATGTGTCCAGCGTGAGAATGATTGGCCATATCAGCTCTCCTCCCGTTGCGTACCGGTCTTTCGCGTCGCGGCAAAGAGAACCGACAGGCCCGTAAAGCCACCGAGCGCAAGCGCGGTCCATGTGGCGGTGCGGGCATCTCCGTTCATCGCCTGGCTGCCCATGTGAGCGAGCAAAAAACTTGCGGGAATAATCCCGGCCATCGTGGCCAGCGCGAACCTCCAAAGATGCAGCTTGCTCAGACCTGCGGCGTAACTGATCATATCGAAGGACAGAAACGGCAGCAGGCGACTGCCGAAGACCAGGAAGGTCAGAGTGTTCTGGGACCCGAACAGGCCTGCGTTAATCTTCTGACCGAGATGACGCTCAACGAAGGGACGACCCAGGCCGCGGGCCAGACCAAAGGCGGCAAGCGCACCGAGTTCCGCACCTAGAACGACGAAGAGCGTCCCGTACGTGTGTCCATAAGCCGCTCCGGCGGCGAGTGCGATCGGCGCCGAGGGCAGGGGGCTTGCCACGATAGCGATTGTCATAAGCGCCACGATGACAATTGGTCCGGCAAGACCTGCCGCCTCGATCCAGCGGTCAATTTCCGCGCGATCCGGCAGGCGAATGTCAACGCCAAGGACGTCCGGGAAGGCCAATGCGACGACTCCCATCAGGAACACCGCAATAAGAAGAACGCGCATCATCATGGATCAAAACACGGCATAGAGCAGAACGAAGAACGTCGCAGCCAAAAGGTCAAAGGCCACGCAGAATGGAATATACCAGTTCGGAATCCGGGCGAGACGATAAGAATTGTGGTGTGACATGTCCCAAAGGGCGTGCAGGGCCAAGCCCAAGGGGAGGAAGGCCCAATGCCATATCAGCCCCAGGAAGGCTGCCGAGCCGAACAAAAGGGCCACGGCGAGCTCTGCCCAGAACACGCGCGCTCTGCCGTCCGCGGCGCCAAAGCCGATATAGGCACCGCCAATCAAAGCAAGCGTGATCGAAGCAAGAGCTATCGAGCTCTTTTCATCCAAAAACAAGTGAGCCGGCATTGAGAGCAAGACAATCAACACGCCAACCCATACGGGAAATTTCAAGATATCCCCGTGTCGATGGTGCGATAAGTGATCGCCTGTCTTTTTGAAAATCTGTGCCATGGCTTGGTACCTAGGGATTCCAGCAACTGGAAGGTCAAGGGTTATTCATCCACGCGCGCAACGCGGCGCTCACTCAACCGTTCCACGGGGAGGTCAAAGGACCGATATCAGGACGCATTTGACGCTGACGCCCGGTTCATGTCCGACGCGCGTGGCGATTTTCAGTCATCTTTCGCCTTCTGCCAGACTTGCTGGCAGGCTGAGTAAAGAAACGTCGCTGACCAGGTCAGCAACATGAAGCCCAAAAGCGATTGCAGCATCAGCAACAGTCGAAAGGGCCCGACCACCTCTATGGACGAATAGCCAAGGGTCGAGAACGAGATGCCCGTAACATAGAGAACATCCTGAAACATCGGCGGGCTGTTGCTGAACGATTGCGGCAGAACGCTTGCCACCACCATCGTGTTGAACACGGCGAGCGTCACAAGTTCCAATACGTGCAGCAACAGCAACGCGGAAAACGTCAGGATGATCCGAAAGCCGGAGCCATCCGACCGCTGCGGGGAAAACTTCAGAATGCCCGACAACGCATAATGATGGACAATTCCCATCAGGATCGCCGCGCATATTCCGACAAACATGGCCATCAACTCGGTCATACCCCCAAACCCGTCTTCCTATTCAAACAGGTCAATCTGACCATACATCAGGCTTTTTAGCACAACTGGACCGATTGATTCTTCACAGGTCAGGCCAACGCGGGGGGCAACCCGTTCAGGGCGACATCCACCGGAACGGTCGGCAAGTTCGATGCGATCCAGCCAGGCCCTTCGCCTGATCCCAACATCCCTTCCGAGATATCGGCGTAGCCCGAATAACCAGCTTGTCTTAACGCTCGAAGCAGCGATGCGGAGCGTCCGCCAGTGGCGCAGATCAGTCCAACGGTGCGATCACCGCTCAGTTCCTTCGCCCTGAACAATCGGTCCGGAAAACCGGACGCGTGCATGCTTATCGGCCATACACCAGCACCTACGCCGGTTTCTTGCCACTCTTCGCGCGTTCTGACATCGATGATCCGCGCCGTATCCGATAGAAGCGCGTCAAAGGCATTCTCTGCCGACCAGACAGATCGGCTCTGCGCCAGCAGCGGTGACGCCGTGACGGTCAGCACCGTCATATGAGCACCCAGAATGAAACGGCGCCGGTTCAAATCAAGAGCCATATTCGAAAACCTCATCCTTTGATCGGTTGCGATCCCAAAGGTCACATAACATGCCAGCAACGCTACCCGGGAGCACGACACGGTGCAGGCACAGATTTGTATCCATCTGTAGCAAGGGACTGACCTGATACAAATGGCTACAATTCTGCCCATGAAACACGATGCAACGATGATTTAGGAAAGACACCATGGGACCGCCACCTCATATCCTTATCGTGGATGACCACGCACAGATACGTGAAAGCGTCGCGCGCTTTCTGGAGAAGAACGGAATGCGCACGACCGTCGCCAGGGATGCCGTGGAGATGGATGCCAAGCTGGCCACCGGTCACTTCGACCTGCTCGTGCTCGATGTCATGATGCCGGGCGAGGACGGTTTGTCGGTTTGCCGCAGACTTGCGCCAGAAGGTGATCTTCCGATCATCATGCTAACGGCGCTTGGTGAGGAAACGGATCGGATCGTGGGGCTGGAAATCGGTGCGGACGATTATCTCGCCAAGCCATTCAATCCACGAGAACTGCTCGCCCGCATCAAGTCGGTTCTTCGGAGAAGCAACCGCGACGAACCCGTGGCCGGAACCCTGGCTGGGAGGAAGATTTGTTTTGCGCACTGGATACTGGATACCGACCGGCAGGTGCTGATTGACGAGGCCGCAACCGAAACGCCATTGACGACCTCCGAGTTCAAATTGCTGGCGGTCCTGCTGGAACGCGCGAGGATGGTGCTCAGCCGTGACCAGTTGCTTGACCTGACCGCTGGTCGGACGGCAGGCCCGATGGATCGCACCATCGACAATCAGATCAGCCGCCTCCGTCGCAAAATCGAGCCGGATGTATTGCGACCGAGTGTCATCAAGACTGTGCGGAACGGCGGATACTGCCTGGCTGCCGATGTCGAGGATGCGCCGTGATGCGCCGTGCGATGAGATCTCTGAGCGGCCAGTTGATCCTGCTTGTGGTCGCGGCACTTGTCGTGGCCCAGGCGATCAGCCTGTTCCTGTTCGCTGACGAGCGCAGCCTGGCCATCCGTGCTGCTTTGGGGTTCGAGGCTGCTGGACGCGCAGCGAATGTGGCGCGGTTGATCGAAGAGGCCCCGTTGGACCTGCAGAATTCCATCCTTCGCGCGGCAAATTCACCACTTATCCGGTTTGATCTGTCAGACGCTCCGAGTGTGGAACACACCAGTCATTCGCATGGCGACCTTGTTGAAGGGCGTATCCGTGCGCTAATGGACGATAGCTACAGCCGCGATATTCGCGTTGAACTGCACGAGATCGAGGGCGAATTGAGGCCCTTGCCCAATCTTTCTGACGAAATGACGGAAATGCATCTCGCGATGATGCGCGGAGAGTTGACAGCGGTTGAAATGAACCTGTCGATCGCCATTAAGGGAGCGCGTTGGCTGAATGTCGGAACGCGGTTCGAGCGTCCACCAATCCAATGGCCTTTCTATTCGATGCTGACCTTTGGAATTTCCGCCGGACTGCTTTTGGTGGCGATTTTCTGGTTTGTCATGACGCGCCTGACGCGTCCTTTGCGGCACCTGTCGAAGGCCTCGGACCATCTTGGCCGGGGCGAGGATGTGCCTGAATTGACCGTCGCAGGGCCGACCGAGGTCAGGGATCTGACCGTCGCCTTCAACCGCATGCAACGACGGCTGACCCGGTTTGTCAGTGATCGGACACGGATGCTCGCAGCGCTTGGTCACGATTTACGCTCGCCGTTGACTGCTATGCGTGTCCGCGCGGAGCTGGTTGACGAAGAAGAGACGCGGGACAGCCTCATCGCATCGGTCGAAGAGATGCAGAGTATGGTCGAAGCGACGCTCACCTTTGCACGGGGCCTTACCGGATCAGAAGGCTCCGAAGTGGTCGATCTGCGCAATTTTCTGGACAGCTTGTGCAGCGATATGGCGGCACACTGCACCTTTGCCCCGAGTGATGATGTTGCCGTGCGGCTTCGACCCAACGCGTTCCGAAGGGCACTGAGGAACTTGCTTGAGAACGCCGTTCGCTACGGTGGTGCCGCAAAAGTCAGCTGGGCGACCCACGGTTCGAACCTCGTACTCAACATCGATGACAATGGGCCCGGCATTCCCGTCGACCAGTTGGAAAAGGTCTTCGATCCCTTCTATCGCCTCGAGCAATCGAGGTCTCTGGAAACGGGCGGTTATGGGCTTGGGCTCTCAATCGCGAGGACAATCGTCCAATCCCATGGCGGCGATATCCAGCTGGTCAACCATAACAGCGCGGGTTTGCGCGCTGTTGTCACCATCCCACTGGATGAAAGCGAACTAATCGAAGGAGAAACAGATGAAACTGAAAACGCTCATTCCAACGTTGCTGGCCAGCTTGCCCGCCAGCATGGCGCGAGCTGATGGTCCAGGCTCCTGGACAGGTCACATATGGGGCGGAGGCTATGGCTTTATGGGCGGCTTCATGATGCTCGCCTTCTGGGGCGCCGTGATCGCATTGATCGTGTTTCTGGTACTCAGGCTGCGGGACAATGGCACCCGTCCCCCGGACTCGGACGCGCAGGAAGCGCTCCGGCGCCGCTTTGCGAATGGGGAAATCGACGAAGAAGAGTTCCGTCACCGCAAAGCAACGCTCGACGAATAGACCCCGCCGCGGACGCCAAAGCCGTCCGACGCGACGCCCACCGACACTGGATAGGAAAGAACGCCATGTTCCCGGAAATTGGTCACTTCGCACTGGCCCTCGCGCTGGCCCTCGCACTTGTTCAAAGCGTTCTGCCGATTGCAGGTGCATCGCGTGGAAACGCCGTCTGGATGAAATCCGCCCAGGCGACGGCAATAGGACAAGTGCTGTTTGTGGCCATAGCCTTCGCAGCGCTGATGCAGGCCTTCATCGCCAGCGACTTCACCGTCAGGAACGTCGTCGAGAATTCCCATTCGCTCAAGCCGATGCTCTACAAGGTGGCCGGGACCTGGGGCAGCCATGAGGGTTCGCTGCTGCTCTGGATCCTGATACTCGCGGTGTTCGGCGCGGGCGTCGCCTGGTTCGGATCGAACATCCCCGCCGAGACCAAGGCGCGCACCTTGTCGGTGCAGGCGTGGATCAGCGTCGGCTTCCTGTCCTTCCTGCTGCTGACGTCGAACCCCTTCGAGCGGGTGTTTCCGCCGCCGCTCGACGGCAATGACCTCAACCCGTTGCTTCAGGACATGGGTCTCGCCATGCACCCGCCGCTTTTGTATTTCGGGTATGTCGGCTACTCCATCGTATTTTCCTTTGCCGTTGCGGCTCTTCTGGAAGGGCGCGTCGATCCAGCCTGGGCCAGATGGGTCCGCCCGTGGACATTGGCCGCGTGGGTCAGCCTTACGGCAGGTATCGCTCTTGGATCTTGGTGGGCCTATTATGAACTGGGCTGGGGCGGCTGGTGGTTCTGGGACCCGGTCGAGAACGTGAGCTTCATGCCCTGGCTTCTGGGCACGGCGCTGCTGCATTCCGCCATCGTCACCGAAAAGCGCGACGCGTTCAAAAGCTGGACCATCCTGCTTGCCATCCTGACTTTCTCGCTTTCACTTCTCGGCACGTTCATTGTCCGATCCGGCCTGCTTACCTCCGTGCATGCCTTCGCCGTCGATCCAGAGCGCGGGCTTTACATTCTGGGTCTGCTGGCCGTGTCCATCGGTGGGTCGCTGGCGCTCTACGCCTGGCGGGCGCCCGAAATGGAGCCGGGTGGTCTGTTTCGCCCGATCAGCCGCGAAGCCGGGCTGCTCGTGAACAACCTCATTCTGGCCGCCGCTACGGGAACGGTCCTGTTCGGGACGCTTTATCCGCTGATCCTCGAAGCTGTCACCGGGGACAAGATCTCGGTGGGTCCACCTTTCTTCAACGCGGCCTTCATTCCGATGATGCTGGCGCTGGTCGTGTTCATGGGTCTTGGTCCATTCCTGTCGTGGAAGCGGGCTGATATCGCCGGTTTGCTCGATCGCATTCGGTTCGTGGCCGTGCTGGCGGTCATCGCAGCTTTGGCCGCATGGTATCTTCTGAACGGTGGGCCGATCATGGCCTATCTTGCCATCCTCGGTGCAGCGTGGCTGCTTTTTGCAACCCTACGGGAATGGGCGCTACGCATCCGCCTGTTCGAGGTTCCCCTTGCGGAGAGCGCGAGACGCGCGCGCAACCTCCCACGTGCGTCACACGGCATGACGCTTGCCCATGCCGGGGTCGCCGTTTTGATGATGGGGATGATCGGCTCGACCGGATGGAAAAGTGAGGAGATCGTCTTTGCCGGCCCCGGGACCGAAGTCACGATCGCCGGGTTCGACATCACCTTCGAAGGGGCCGCAAAGGTTCAAGGGCCGAACTACATCGCGGATCGCGGCACCCTTGTGGTGCGTCGGGATGGCGAACTGGTCACGAAGCTGTTCCCGGAACGGCGGTATTACCCGGTCGCGGAAAGTCAGACGACGGAGTCGGCCATCCGGTCCACATTGGCGGGTGATCTCTATACGTCGATTGCAACGCCGGCCTCCGATCAAGTGAACAACGCCGGAGCCTGGACCCTTCGGATCCTCTATGAACCGCTCGTCAACCTGATCTGGATCGGCTCGATCTTGCTGGTGATCGGTGGCTGTTTGTCCTTGTCGGATCGCCGTTTGAGGGTCGGGGCGCCGCGCCGCGCCAAACAGCCAGCCAGCGATGCTGTTCCTGCGGAGTAGGAGAGAAGATGAAACGTCTCACTGCCGGGCTGCCGTTTATTGCGGCGGTCATATTCGGGGGGTTTTTTCTCTGGGGGCTCAATCCCGACCGGGATCCCAATGAGATCCCTTCCGTCCTGATCTCGCAACCGGCCCCGGCGTTCGATCTCGATCCCGTGCCGGGGTTGGAGACACCCGGCCTGGCCCGAAGCGATCTTGTCGGCAACGAACGACCGGTCGTGGTCAATGTCTTTGCGTCCTGGTGCGTGCCCTGCCGCGCGGAACATGCCGTGTTGACACGCTTTGTCGAACGCGGGGGCATGCGGTTGTTCGGCATCAACTACAAAGACAAACCAGAGGATGCCGTGAAGTGGCTCAATGACCTCGGCAATCCCTACGAGCGGATCGGGTCCGACCTGTCGGGCCGCACCGGGATCGAATGGGGCCTGTCAGGCGTGCCGGAAACCTTCATCGTCGATGGCGGTGGTACCGTTTTGTTTCGCTATGTCGGGCCGGTCGTCGGTCCGGACGCCGTCGAACGGTTCACGCAAGCCCTGAAGCAAGCAGGCGCACTGCCAAATGGAGCAGCATTATGAGACAGTTGATTTTCGCGTTTTGCATCGGGCTCTTTCCCTTTGCCGCCAATGCGGTCGAACCGGACGAAATGCTGAGCGACCCGGTATTGGAACAGCGTGCGCGGGAGATTTCCAAGGATCTACGATGCGTCGTCTGTCAAAACCAGGACATCGACAGCTCGAACGCGGGTGTGGCGCGGGACTTGCGTCTGCTCGTACGCGAGCGACTGGTCACCGGAGACGCTGACACCGAGGTGATCGAATACATTCGGGCGCGGTACGGGGATTACGTGCTGCTGAAGCCGCCTCTGGAGCCTGCGACCTACGCGCTTTGGTTTGCGCCGATCGCTTTCGTCCTCATCGGGGTTTTCGTTGGTGGTGGGGTACTGATGAGTCGGCGAAAGCAAGAGGCATTTGAAGATTTGGGCTCGGAGGATGAAAACACCGTGTCCGAAATTCTCAGACGAAACGAAGCGGGGGATGCGTCATGATCTGGGGTATTTTCGGTCTTCTGACGCTGCTCGCAGTCGGAATTGTCCTCTACCCGCTGCTGCTGTCCAAATCGAACACTCTCACCAGAGGAGATGCGGTACCGGCGATCCTTGCCGATCAGATGCGGGAAATTCAACGAGACATGGACCGCGGTTTGATTTCTGAACAGGAAGCTCAAGCAGCCAGACTCGAAATCAAGAAACGGATCCTCGCGACGACCCGCAATTCGGGAGAAAAAACCGGATCATCCCGCAATGGCGGCAGAGTCACTCTCGTTGTCGCGGCGGTCCTCGCGCCGGTTATTGCCGCGGGCTACTATCTGACAATGGGATCGCCTGAGGTGCCTTCAATGGCCTTCGCTGCCCGTGCAGAGGAGCGCGCACAGACTGATGAAGTGATGGCGCTTGCAATACAACTTCGCGAAAGGCTTGTATCCGATCCGACCGGCGGCCCCAGCGAAGGGTGGATGCTGTTGGGCCAGACCTATCAGCGCATGGGCAGAACAGTTGATGCTGTCGAAGCATTTGAAGTTGTCGCCAAACGGGAGGATGCCACCTCCGCGACATTCTCTATGCTGGCGGAGGCTGTCGCGGTTGCCAATGATGGCGTTGTTATTCCACGGGCGAAATTGGCCATTGATCGCGCTTTGGAACTTGACCCATCCAATCCTGCGGCAACCTATTTCGAGTCTCTCTACCATCTTCAAAAAGAAGAGACGCGTAAGGCCTACGATCTGCTCGTTTCCCGGCTGAACCAGGAAAAGACGTTCGTGCCCTGGATGGAAACATACGTTTTGCAGATCAACCGGATTGCAGCGGCCGCCGACCTCCCGGTCGTCGATCTACCCAGCGGGCCGACATCACAACCCGGCCCGAGTGCGGCAGATGTTGCGGCGGCGTCAGAGATGAATGACGCGGACCGCGCGGAGTTCATCCGCTCGATGGTCTCGCGGCTGGCTGGGCGTCTTGAGGATGAACCGGAAGATCTGGATGGTTGGATGCGGCTGGCAAACGCCTATACCGTCCTTCAGGAGCAGGATCGCGCCATTGAGGCCTACCGTAAGGCTGAAGCGCTGTTGGAGCAGCAGCCCGCCAATGATCCTCGGCGTGCGGCGGTCCGCGCTGCGCTCGAGCGGCTCGGCGGCTGACTGCTGGTCGGTGTCCCGCCCGGGCAGATCACTCCTGTCCGGCAACCTTTGCGGAAACATCTCGACCGCTGGCTTGCGCCAAGGCGTCCATCACGTCTTCGGTCGTAAGCAATTCGGACAGCACAATGCCGTTTGGTGCCGACGGTCCATAGACGGCATTGAAAGGGATGCCATATCTGCCGAAACTCTCAAGGTAACGGGAAATGCGCGCGTCCGGGCGTGTCCAATCTGCCTGCATCGGCGTGACGCCTGGCGCGTCCAGC
Source organism: Phaeobacter sp. SH40 (assembly GCA_965641885.1). Lineage (GTDB taxonomy): Bacteria > Pseudomonadota > Alphaproteobacteria > Rhodobacterales > Rhodobacteraceae > Pseudophaeobacter. The sequence goes on from CBFFKJ010000004.1 coordinate 91,220, forward strand.
GTACTGCGGACCGGCTCCCGGTCGATGACAAGTGTCTTGTTCGCTTTGCAAGTCAGGCACCAGTCAGCTGTTACATCGACAAAGACGACCTCTCCTGCGGACACGCGTTTCGCTATGTCCGAACGGTCAAATGCGACCCAAGCCAACGCCGATTGCGACCCTGCACGGGCAGGCGCTGATTGCTGCAGGAGAGGACCCGCGGCAAGAGCCAGAACAAGACTGGCCGTGGCAATAGACCATCTGAATTGGGACTGCACATTCGGGAGGGACAAGATCAGAACGGCGAGACCGGAAGACGCCGCGACCGCGATGACGGAGGCCAGCCCGGCGACACCGTCGAGCACCCAGAACAGCCAAACGGCGGTTGCAAGCAGCAAGATCCCCATCAAGCTCTTGACGATCAGCATCCACCGGCCAGGTTTGGGCATGAACGCGACCAGACGCGGGAACGCGGCGATGACGAGATAGGGCAGGGCGAGGCCGAGCCCGAGGCTCGTAAAGACGATGAGAATGTCCACGCCACGCCCGGCCAAAGCAAAGGCCACCGCGGTGCCGAGGAACGGTGCCGAACAAGGCGTCGCCATGACGGCACCGAACATGCCGGTGAAAAAGTCGGCGGAATATCCGCTCCGCCCTCCGGTATCTGCAAGCCTTGTCTGCATGCCTTGTGGAAGGGCGAACTCGAACGCTCCGAACAGATTTGCCGAAAAGACGAGCAGGGCTGCGATCATCACCGCAAGAAATAGCGGACTTTGAAATTGCAGCCCCCACCCGACGCTGAGCCCTGCCGTCTGGAGCGCCCAAAGGATGAGCGCCAGACCCCACATGAACGTCATGATGCCAGCGGCGGCTGCGACGAAACCGAACCGGACACGGGTTGTGTCGTGATCTGTGTGTTTGAGCACAGACGACACCTTGATGGACAGCACCGGCAGCACGCAGGGCATCACGTTCAGGATCAATCCACCCAGCAGCGCGATCACGGCAATCCAGAGCAGTTCCATCATGTCCGGTGTCGTGGCGGCCAGTTCGAAGGGCGGTGCCGTACGTCGCGCCACGCGATCCGCAATCACGGTGAAGGCCCGGTTCTCGCCATCGGTGACGGTAATCGACGGCGCCACCGTCACATCCGTATTCGACGAGAGGATCGGCAAGCGCGCCCAAAGCAAATGATCCTCTTCTCCCAAACGTATATCGGGTTTGCCAAGCGCAACACCGATACCCAGTTCGGGAAACACATCCGGCGACTGGAGTGGTTCATCGACGCGCAGATTGACGATCAACTCCGTGAGGTCTTCGTCGATGAAGGCATTTGCCTCGCTGACGCCACCCGCCTCGGCTCCTTCGGGGACGCGCTCGGAAAACGTGCCAATCAGCCCAGCCGCAGTGCTGTCGATGTCGTTGCCGCGTCCGAGGCGAAGTGACAGGTCAAACTCTTCCGGGACACAGACATTGGAGCACACCAGCAGTTTGACTTGCGCGGAAAGAGTCACAGGTGCGCCGGGATCTTTGAGCGTTATGCGCAGCGGAAAGACGACTTCACCCGCATAACCAAAATTTTCGATGCCGAAGGCGGTGAAGCGTGTCGGGGAAGGCCACATGAATTCGACATCTGCGACGTTTTCGGAACCGCTCCATTCGACCGAAGGCGGTATTCCCACCTCTCCTGGCGACCGCCAATAGGTCTTCCAGTTTTCGTTCAGTTGGAGATGAAGTCCGGCGGAAAGAGTCTGCGTGTTCTTGGAAACACCGTCCTGTGCCGTGATGAGATGCGCCTTCAGCGGAGAGCTTTGATACGCGGCTGATGTCTCCGCCGAGCCACTGCCAGAGGAAAGCGCCAGGATCAGTGCGGGCAAAATCAGAACCCGGCGCAGTGTCGACAGGGTTTTCGCCAAGGATCCGCTTCCTTCCCTTAAAGCCGGCTCGGGTTGAATCTGCACCCGGAACTTTGTCTCAAAGACCGCCGACGGCAAAGCCTTGTCGACCATCAGAACAAACAACACGCGCTACGTCGACAGAGGACGAGGATATCAACCGACACCCGTCGGGGAGGATGATCGATGCCTGCTTGGTGGAAACGATGACCTCCCGCTCGGGACAGTCTTCAAGACTTGCGGCGCATCCGCCAAGCGTTGTAATCGTCAGCAACCATGCGCTTGCTCGCATTTTCCCGCGCAAATTATCGCCTGTTGCGTGCAACCACGGGAATCGCAGAAGGCACGGACACGGGTGTTTCTTCGATACTGCCTTTCTCTTCGTTCGAATGGCACGACTTTCCCATAAATTTGTGCATCACGAGATGCGCACCGACGCAAAGCAGGAGTGGGGCGAAAGCCGCTGCATTGCCCCACATGCCCGCCAATGTGCCGCCGGCAAGAAAAAATCCCGCAATGGGCAGCAGCATGACGACGCAACACGCCATCATTCCGTAATGCATGAGCCTGTCCGTGATCGGCTTTTTTCTGTGGTTTTGGTGGTCCATGACACCCTCATTGTCTCGTTCTTCGCGCCATTTGCGACCCTCCAGCAGGGTAAGGTCAAGGATACAAATGGATACACTTCTCGCGGCCTTGTCAGGTTGCCTGATGCCGGGTCTCCCGTAAAAGAGATGCAACAAACCCGAGGCTAGGAGTGTGTCATGACGACATTGCGAAACAAAAAGATCAATCGACGAAGCCTATTGGGGTATGCGGCTGTCGCTTTGGCTGCACCAAGCGTGGTTCGAGCCGAAACCATTCGCCGCAACATTTCTTCTTTCCGAGTTCATGACTGGCAAGACCACTTCGACGCACTCGGAAAGGGGATCATCATCTCCGATACCGTGACGAAGTCGCTCCAGCATTGGACATCAGATGGCGAGATGCGGATCTACCCAACTTCCGTTCCGCTGACCGACGAACTCACCAAACGCGGTTACACCGAAGTGGTGGAAAAACGCAAAAACCCCAGTTGGGCGCCAACGCCCTCCATGCGGGAACGCAATCCGGAATGGCCGGCTCGTGTCGAGGGGGGTGATCCGGACAACCCCTTGGGCACTCGTGCACTGTACCTGTCGTGGCAGTACTACCGTATTCACGGGACACAGGATACGCGCAAGATCGGCCGTCGGTCGTCAAACGGCTGCATCGGTTTGTTCAACAAACAAATCGAGGAGGTCTATGAGCGCATGCCTGTCGGCACTCAGGTCAAACTCATCTGACACAACGGGCAAGACGGAAGACACAAGCATGGATAAATTGACCGCACTTATCGCAGCCGTAGTTATAGCTGGCGGGGGAGTTGCAACTTGGCAGTTCATTTCTGCGGAAGATACAGCGATGGGTCATTCCATGACGCCTCCTGACACGAGTAAGATAGAAGCAGGCGACCCAATCGTTCAGGTCCAACTGCCGGCAGAATTCTCGGAGCAAGCCACGATTGGGAAAACCATATTCGAGGCTAAGTGTTCCGAGTGCCATGGAGCAAACGCAGCGGGACAAAACGGGATTGCCCCGCCTCTTGTGCACAAGATTTACGAGCCAAGCCACCATTCAGACATGGCCTTTGTTCTGGCCGCTCAAAATGGCGTGCGTGCGCATCACTGGAAATTCGGTAATATGCCAAGGATCGAAGGACTGACACAAGGAGACGTCAAGATGGTTGCCGCCTATGTCCGCGAACTACAGCGGGCCAACGGGATTGACTGATGCGTTGGTCGAAGACAAACCGATGGATTCTGTCGATCGTTTTCGGCCTTTTCCAAGTGGTTCTCGGAGTGCCTGAGGCGCCAGCGTTTCATGGTGAAGCGTCCTTGGCGCAAGAATTTCACGCTCACGAAGATGTAGGGTCATCGACGAACGAGGCCTCTGGCCACTGTCATCCGGGACTCGATTGTTCTGTCACGGCTGTGGTGTTTCTCCAGCCAAACGTGGTTTACGAGCCTCAGTTGCTGACGGCTGTCATGCAAGACGCCGCGACCCAACTAACAGAGTTGCGCTCCACCAGCGATCCTCCACCGCCACGACGGTGGGTCTGATTTCACATCGCTCGAAAAGCAGACCCAAAGAAGGATCCAAGACATGAAGAAGACAACTATCACAGCGGCAGTGTTGATTGCAGGAACCGCGGTTGCGGCATTTGCGCATAGCGGTGCCACGGGCATCGTAAAGGAACGCATGGATGCCATGGCCGCCATGGGAAAGGCAGTCAAAACCGTAGCCCCGATGATGCGGGGTGAAACGGCCTATGACGCAGAAACAGTGGGCGATGCAGCGCGCCTGTTCCAGCAGCACGCCGGCGAGAGCATGACAAAGCTGTTCCCGGAGGGCACGGGGGGCATGCCCTCGGAAGCCAAAGACGAGGTGTGGACCGATTGGGACCGCTTCGCAGCATTGGCAAGTCAGCTGGAGGAATACTCTGAGGGCCTGGAACGCGCAGCCGACAATGGGTTAGGCGGCATGGGTGGCAATACCTCCACGGATGGCGCCTCGATGATGGGCGGCGGATCCATGATGGGAAGCGATACAACCATGATGGGCGGGAGCGCGATGATGGGCAGAGGCGGCATGATGGATGCCGCCGCCATTTCCGAAATGCCCGCCGACGCGGCATTCGCGATGACGACCCAGGTCTGTTCCGCATGCCATGAACGCTTCCGGGCGGAAGAAGACTAACCATGCGCCGGTTTTTGACACTCGTCAGCGGGGTCGCCGTGCTTGGCACGGCCGGCCTCGGCGCTGTTATTGCATGGCCTGTCGGCAGTGCAGTGACTCCGATTGCAACAGAGGGCAATGTCGACCGGGGCGCATATTTGGCGCGCGCCAGTGGGTGCATTGCCTGTCATACCAATTTTGAAGCGGGCGGCGCACCACTTGCCGGAGGGGCGCCGCTCGAAACCCCGTTCGGAACGTTCTATCCGCCCAACCTGACGACCGACCCCAAACATGGCATGGGCGAATGGACGGCAGAACAGTTCGCAAAAGCCGTGCGGCAGGGGATCGGCCCCGATGGAACGCCCTACTATCCATCTTTCCCATATACGTTCTATGCGGATTTTTCTGACCAGGATATCGCTGACCTCTGGGCGGCGTTTCAAACCGTGCCGCCCGTGGACGAACCTGCACCAGAAAACGATGTCAGCTTCCCATTCGATCAACGATGGGGGCTGAAGCTCTGGCGAGCGGCGTTCTTCTACGATCCGGATACCGAACCGGTTGAAGGGCGAAGCGGCGCATGGAACCGCGGACGGGAATTGGTGCGCGGTGCGGCACATTGCGGAGCCTGCCATACGCCGCGCAATCTTGCAGGAGGTCGCGATATCGGTGCTTCCTTTGCAGGCAACGCCCAGCTTCCCGGTGGCAGCAAGGCACCCGCGATACGGCCAAAAGACCTGGCCAAAAACGACTGGACGGTTTCAAACCTCGCTTATGCGCTCCAGACCGGCATCACCCCTTCGGGCGATGCTTTCGGCGGCAGCATGGCGGAAGTGGTTCGCGAGGGAACTCGGTTTCTGACACCTGCCGATCGCGAAGCGATGGCGCTTTTCCTGCTGAACAAGGACACGGTCGAGGCGGAGAACCCCGCTTCGAACTAACATCACGCGGGGGCAACAAGCCCTCGCTTTATCGAGGATCGAAATGAAACAAACACGTCGGGATTTCTTGCGCCATGCGACACTGGCGGCCTGCGCGGCGGCCATCCCGCGGTCGGCTTATGCCGCAACCCCGTTCGAGGACGTGGTTGCCAAGGTTGCGCGTCAACAGCTTCTTCCGGACACCTACCCGGGAACAGAGATCTGGGGCTATGACGGCCTCGTTCCGGCTCCGGAAATTCGGGTCGCTCAAGGCGATCGGGTGCGCCGCAGGTTCCGCAACGAGGTTCCTGACCCCAGTTCGGTTCACTGGCACGGAATCCGGATCGACAACGCGATGGATGGCGTTTCAGGGCTGACCCAGGAGCCCGTGGCACCGGGTGAAACCTTTGACTACGACTTCGTCGTACCAGACGCGGGCACCTATTGGTATCACGCGCATAATCGCTCATACGAGCAAGTCGCGCGTGGTTTGCGCGGTGCCTTGATCGTCGAAGAGGCCGATGGGCCGGACATCGACAGCGAGGAAGTCATCGTTCTGGAGGACTGGTTGCTCGACCCTGAGAGCGGGCAGCTGTTCGACAATTTCGAACAGCCTATGATGATGAGCCATAGTGGACGTACCGGCAACTTCATCACGACCAATGGGCGCTATGACCTGACCTTGCCCGCGAAGCGTAACGAACGCATTCGCTTGCGCATCATCAACGCAGCTAGCGCGCGGATTTTCCCGCTGAGGCTATCGGGGGTGAGTGGCTGGACGATGGCCCTGGATGGGATGCCTATCGGCCAACCCCAGCCGGTTGACGGTGAATTGATCCTCGGTCCCGCACAGCGCGTGGACCTGATCGTCGATGTGACCGCAGACGAAGGCGGAACCGCAGAGGTGCTGCGCATCGGCGATGATGATCAACTGACCCCGCTGGTGACTTTTTCCGTCGATGGCACAACCAGTTCAGTACCGAGAGACAAGCCGCTGCCGCTGCCGCCGAATCCCGCGGCACACGCGCCGGACCTTGCCGAAGCGCGTGATTTGCGACTGGTCATGTCCGGTGGAGCAATGGGGCGGATGCAGTCTGCCATGCTCGGAGGGGAACGCCTTGGGTTTCGTCAGCTTGCCCAGGCGGGCAAGTTCTGGGCCCTGAATGATGTCGCCGAAATGACCGACACGCCATTGGCCGATCTATCCCTGAACGAGCCGGTGCGCTTGAAGATCGAGAACCAGACCGTGTTCCCACATGCGATGCACCTGCACGGAATGCATTTCCGTGAGCTGCGCCCCGACGGCGCGTTCGGACCGATGCGCGACACGATCCTGTTGGCTGGCAACGAGTCCCGCGAGATCGCCTTTACGGCGGACAATCCCGGCAAGTGGCTGTTCCATTGCCACATGCTCAGCCACGCCGCGTCCGGCATGACAACCTGGATGCGGGTCACATGAGGTATCTCGTTTGGTCCGTTCCGATCACTGTTGTCGCAGCCGCTTTCACCTATTGGCTCTCGACCAGTGCATCCTCGGATGTCGGCAGCGCGTCCAAGGCGGAGAGCTCCGACATCCAAGAAGGCGCGTTGCTCTACGCAGACAACTGCGCGTCTTGTCATGGCGCAAATCTGGAAGGCCAGCCGGAATGGCGAACGCCCGGCGCGGATGGGCGCCTGCCAGCACCACCGCATGATGAGACGGGTCACACCTGGCATCATCCTGACAGCCTGCTCTTCGATTACACAAAACTGGGGGGTGCGGCGCTTCTGGCGCGTCAGGGTGTCGAATACGACAGCGGAATGCCGGGTTTCGCAGACGTGCTGACCGACCAGCAAATTCACAACATCCTGGCCTTCATCCGGTCCACCTGGCCAGACCGCGTTCGCGAAGTCCAGGCCGCGCGGACAGAAGCCGACGAACAACGGGGAGATAATTAAAATGCGTTTCAGACAAGCCTTCACGACTGTCGCGATAGCTGCCTTGCTTCCGATACCGGTACTCGCCGACGAACTGTCAGAGTCCCGGGTCAAGGAACTTGTGCTCGAGGCAATCCGCGAGAACCCGGAGATTGTCATGGAGGCCGTGGCGATCCTCGAACAGAGGCAGGCGCAAGCGCAGGAGCTCAGTCAGGCCCAAGTTCTGAATGACCAGCGCGATCTGATCGAGAACGATCCGAATGCGCCGGTTCTCGGCAACCCGGAAGGGGACGTCACCGTTGTGGAATTTTTCGACTACAACTGTCCCTATTGTCGGCGGGTCAAACCCGAGGTGCGGGCTTTGATCGAAGAGGATCCAAACATTCGCCTCGTCTATCGTGAATGGCCCATTCTCGGAGACGGATCGGTGTTCGCCGCGAAAGCGGCCTTGGCAGCGCGCAAGCAGGACAAATACGAAGAGTTTCACTGGGCGATGATGGGGCTGGAAGGCCGCGCGGAAGAGGCCTCCGTGCTGCGCGTTGCCGAGGAGATCGGCCTGGATATCGCGCAGTTGCGCAAGGACATGGAGGCCCCCGAGGTCGAAGAGCACATTGCGACATCCATGCAACTGACCCAAGCTCTGGGCTTCAACGGCACGCCGTCTTTCGTGATCGGTGACGCGCTGGTGCCTGGCTTTGTCGAAAAGGCGCAGCTTGCCGACTTGGTCGAAGAAGCCCGCAAAGACGAAGACTGAAAGTTCTTGCCCGGACCGCCCCTGGGTGGTCCGGGCACTGCATCAAGCGGCCGCAGGTTCCACGTCATAGCCCGCATCCCGAATGATCGCTTGGACCTGATCGGCTGGTAACACGCTGTCGACACGCACTTGTCGGGCAGAAAGGTCACATTCTACGCCTGCATTCGGATCTGCGGTTTTCACTGCGCTTTCGATTGCTGCGGTGCAATGCCCACAGCTCATGTCCGGAACGCTGAACTTCATCGGAACCACTCCTTGATCTGATTTCTGCCGGTGACATGGGGCTTCCCCGCGCTGGAAGGTCAAGAGAAGAAATTTATTTGGCGCCCTCCCATTGACCCTCCAGTTACTGGAAGCCCTACATTCCACCTCGAATGGAAAAACAGGTGAAACATATGCCCGAACCCAAACAGATCAGCCTGCCGATCGAAGGCATGTCATGCGCGTCCTGTGTCGGCAGGGTCGATCGCGCATTGAATGCAATCGACGGCGTAGAGGATGTGTCGGTGAATCTTGCATCCGAAACCGCGCGTATGAGCGTGGACGCGCTCAAGCGCGTTCCGGAAGTCATCGAAACTCTCCGCGAGCTGGGCTACCCTGCGCGGACGGTCAGGGCCGAACTCACGATTGCGGCCATGTCCTGTGCCTCTTGTGTCGGGCGGGTCGACAAGGCGCTTGCCGCGGTGCCCGGGGTGGTCGAGGTGAACGTCAACCTCGCCTCCGAGACGGCGACGGTGGTTTACGTCGAAGGTCTTGTCACGACATCCGATCTGATCGATGCAAGCGGCGCGGCAGGGTATCCGGCCACCGTGGCAACGGCCCAAGCCGGTGACGACAGGGTTGCGCGCAAGGAGGAAGAGGCTCTGGCGCTTGCCAAACGGGTCACCTTTGCAGCCATCCTCGCCTTGCCGGTCTTTTTGATCGAGATGGGTGGCCACGTCATTCCGGCCGTTCATATGCTTATCGAGACCACGATTGGTCAGCAGACGAGTTGGCTTCTTCAATTCGTTCTCACGACAATCGTTCTCTTCGGCCCGGGCCGGACGTTTTACACCAAGGGTTTCCCGGCCCTATTCCGGGGCGCGCCCGACATGAACAGCCTCGTCGCGGTCGGCACCGGGGCGGCTTACTTCTATTCCGTAGTTGCGACATTCGTACCATCGGCCTTGCCTGACACGCTGCGCTCTGTCTACTTCGAGGCGGCAGCGGTCATCGTCGTCCTCATCTTGCTGGGGCGTTTTCTTGAAGCGCGCGCTAAGGGGAGAACGGGCGCGGCCATCCAGAAGCTGCTGGGGCTTCAGGCGCGGACCGCACGCGTGATGCGGGACGGTGAAAGCATAGAGATCGAGATCGATGCGCTAGTTCAGGGTGACATCGTCATCGTGCGCCCTGGTGAACGCATCGCGGTTGATGGCGAGGTCATCGAGGGGACCAGCCGCGTCGACGAAAGCATGCTGACAGGCGAGCCGATTCCCGCTGAAAAAAGTGCCGGAGATCCGGTGACCGGCGGGACGGTCAATGGTGCCGGAAGTCTGCAATTCCGCGCCACCCGGGTCGGCGCCGACACAACCCTGGCGCAAATTATTCGCATGGTCGAAGAGGCCCAGGGCGCCAAGCTGCCGATCCAGGGATTGGTCGACCGGATCACGCTTTGGTTCGTACCTGCCGTCATGGCGATCGCGGCGGCGACCGTGCTGGTCTGGCTGGTTTTCGGGCCTGATCCGGCCCTGACAATGGCGCTGATCGCCGGTGTGTCGGTGCTGATCATCGCGTGCCCCTGCGCGATGGGGCTTGCGACGCCGACCTCGATCATGGTCGGGACGGGACGTGCTGCGGAAATGGGTGTCCTGTTCCGCAAGGGCGACGCCTTGCAGCAACTTGATTCCGTTGATGTGGTCGCCCTCGACAAAACAGGCACGGTGACCGAGGGGCGACCCGCACTGACTGACCTGGTGCTGGCCGAAGGGTTCGATCGTTCAACAACGCTCTCGAAGATCACCGCCGTGGAGTCGCTCTCCGAGCATCCTGTCGCGGACGCCATCGTCCGTGCCGCGCGGGCCGAGGGCGCACCTCTTGCGGGGGCCGAAGGCTTTCAATCGGTCACAGGTTACGGCGTGCGCGCCGTGGTCGAAGACGTGGAGGTGTTGGTTGGGGCCGACCGCTACATGGCGCGCGAAGGCATTGACGTCTCGGCATTGACTCCAGAGGAAACGAAGATCGCAAGCAAGGGTCGCACGGCGCTTTACGCTGCCATAGATGGACGTGTCGCCGCCGTGATCGGCGTCGCCGATCCGGTCAAACCGGCAAGCCGCGCAGCCATCGCAGCGCTGCACGAGAAGGGTCTTGCGGTTGCGATGATCACAGGGGACAAACGCGAAACCGCCGAAGCCATCGCCCGCGAAACCGGCATCGACCATGTCGTTGCCGGCGTTCTGCCAGACGGCAAGGTCGCGGCGCTTGACGGTTTGCGCGAAGGGAACAAGCGCATCGCCTTTGTCGGCGACGGGATCAATGACGCCCCGGCGCTGGCGCATGCCGATGTGGGTATCGCCATTGGCACCGGCACTGATGTGGCCATCGAGTCCGCGGATGTCGTCCTGATGTCCGGCGATTTGCGCGGCGTGGTGAATGCCTTCGAAGTGTCGCGGCGAACCATGCGAAACATCCGGCAGAACCTGTTCTGGGCCTTTGCCTACAATGTCGCGCTGATTCCGGTCGCCGCCGGGGTGCTTTATCCGGCCTTTGGGCTGCTCCTGTCACCAATTCTCGCGGCGGGCGCGATGGCGTTGTCCTCGGTGTTCGTTCTAACCAATGCCCTGCGCCTGCGAGGTATCGCGCCGGCGATGGACGAGCAGCGCGCAATCCCGGCAGAGCTGGCAGCTGTCACTCCTGCTCCAGCAGAATAACGGAGGTTCGACATGAACATCGGAGACGTTTCCCGACAATCGGGTGTGCCCCCAAAAACAATCCGCTACTACGAGGAAATCGGGCTGATCCGCCCGAACCGAAGTGAGAACGGCTATCGCGCATTCACCGAGAACCACGTTCACAAGCTGGCGTTTCTCGGTCGAGCACGGGCCTTGGGGTTCACCATCGAAGATTGCAGGACGCTTCTGGCTCTCTACGAGGATGAAAACCGCGAAAGCGTTCAGGTGAAAACGGTTGCGGAAGACCATCTTCGCCAGATCGAGGAGAAGATAGAGAAACTGCAATCCATGAGAACGACGCTTACCGAGCTTGTGGAGAAATGTGCCGGGGATCATCGTCCGGATTGCCCGATCCTCGCAGATCTCTCACCTGTACGAATGTCCGAATAATCGATGCCGGTTCGGCACGTTTCAGAACCAAATTGCGCGGACCGGCATCCAGATACCCATGAAGATCATCATCAGGTTTTCCGTCAGCGAAATGAACCCCAGCGGGACGGAACTGTCACCGCCGACGCAGGCGCATTTCAACTCCCGCTTGTCAATGTAGACAGCCTTGAATACGCTGACAGCGCCGACCGTGCCGATAAACAGGGCGACAGGCGCCGAGAGCCACAGCAGCGCGCCGGCAGTCATCAGGACACCTGCCAACGCTTCGCCGAACGGATAAAGCTTGCCGTATCGTACCCATTTGCGCGCCAGCAGATCGTAGTTGAGGAACATCGTCGAAAACCCTTCGACATCCTGCAATTTCTGGATCGCGAGAATGGTCATGGACAGCGAAATGAACCATTCGAACCCGCGCAAGGTAAAGACCGACCCGTACTGGTGCCAAGACAGGCCCAGTGCCAATAGCGCGGCGACGGAAAAGATCGCGATGACCGGCTGGTAGGTCGTGTCGCTTTGCTCTTCCTCGGGTGGGTCGATGTCAAAGAACACCCTGAGATCATCGTAGCCGCCGATCCGTTCTCCGCCGATGAAGGTCTGCGGCGTCGTCTCGACCCCGTGCTTCTCCATGAAAGCATCGGTGTCTTCACGGGTCTCAAGCGGATGGTCTTCCACCTCGAAGCCTTGCCGCTCCAGCAGGTCTTTCGATTTCAGACCGTAGGGGCAGACATGGCCCGGCATGACCATGCGATAAAGCTGCGCGGATTTACTGTCTGTGTCCCGGGGCATATGCTTTCCTCCTTATCCGGCGCAGGTGAATTGACCACGGAACCCGGCTTCGTAGTCGGTTCCGCGCTGACGATCAGATCGGTCAGGTCACCGTCTGTCTCTACGATCTCGGCCGATAGCGGGCCTTGAGAAAACGCATTTTCGCCCTGCGCATCCAGGCGCACCAGGTCACCGCTGATCTTCATCGCGGCCCCAGTCCCTTCGCCGGTCTCACCGGTCACCAGCACGGCTGGACTGTCCGAGGTGTAGGCAAATCGGCAGTCTCCACCATTCGGGAACACCGCTGCGATTTCGTCTTCCGTCAGAAACTCGGGATCGATTTTTGACACGACCTCCGTTTGAAGCGCCTGTTGCGCATCCACGACCTGTACCGGCGTTCCGGTCGGCGTGGCCGATGCCTCACCGTTTGCGCCAATGTCAGCAATGAGGTAGCGCATTTCGGCGATTTCCTTGTCCTGCGCATAGATAATGTCGTCTGCGAGCCCCCGGACGCGCGGGTCGGTGATCTCGGCACGAGTCGACGTCATGATGGCGATCGAGTGGTGCGGGATCATGGCGCGCATGTAGGACCTGTCCTGCACCGTAAATTGCCCGCGTACCAGCCAGAGGCTTGCCGCAAAGACAAGTATGGCGCCCCCGAAGATCGCGATGTTGGCTTTGGTGTTCTGATACATGGACAACATGTACGCCAACATGATCACGGCCATGGTCGCCCCCATCAGGATGGCCATGTAAAGGCGTGTCTCCGAAAAGAAGATATGGCCCCAAAGATAGGTGTTCAGGTACATCAGAACGAACATGACCACGGTCGATGTTCCGATCATCATAAAGAACCGTGAGTAGTGCATTTCCAGTCACCTCCTTGCAGTTCTCTGTAAAACAACAACATTCCAGCGCTGGAGAGTTCCAAAAGCGCGAATTTTCGTAGTTTCAAGGCAACAAAGGCGCGTCGTTTGCCCCGGTTCACGGCTTCTTTTCTTTGCCCCTGACGCGCACTGAATTTTCATGGGTCCGAGGAGATCGCGCCATGCAGAATTTCACGAGACGAGAATTGATTTGTGCCGGAGCGATGGGTTGCTTTCTGCCCACAATTGCCTGGGCCCACAAAGTCAAATTGCCCGAACGGTTCGAACCGCAATTGGTAAACACCCGTCGTGGTGACTGGGTTAAAGACGATGTCCACGTCGTTCCCGACGATTTTTTCCTTTATTTCATGCTCGAGGACGGGATGGCGATCCGCTACGGGGTCGGGGTAGGGCGCAAAGGTTTGTACGAACCCGGAGAGTTCACGGTAGCGCGCAAGGCCAAATGGCCATGGTGGCGGCCAACGAACGCCATGATCCGGCGCGAGCCACGCAAATACGCGAAGTACAAGGATGGGCTGAAAGGCGGGCCAAACAACCCGCTCGGGGCCCGCGCGCTGTATCTCTATGATGATGAGGGACGCGATACCTATCTTCGTATTCATGGAACCAACGCTCCGGAAACCATTGGATCGGCCGTGTCGAATGGATGCGCGCGGTTGACGAATGAACACGTAAAAGATTTGTATGATCGCGTAGAAATTGGCGCCCGCGTCTTCCTGTATCCCAAAGTGACAACGGCGTGAGGAGCGTTCTGTCGCCTTGAAGTTCCTCTTCCGGAAATGGCACAAGTGCGGCAGTTGGCGAAAGCCAGTCCATCATTCATGAGGTGACGGAATTGTCTTTGAGCCGGAGGTCTTTCCTTGGCGGGATGACCGTTGCGCTGGCTGGTACCCGCTTGCCAGCAGCGACACGCGAGTTGATCCTCGCGCCCCAATCGATCAAGGCGCGCCTTGCTGGGTACGACGTGTCGATGTTGGGCTTCAACGGTGGTCTGCCGGGCCCAGAAGTCAGAATGCGACAAGGACAAACCGCCCGCATTACCCTCGATAACCGATTGGAGGAGGGCGCTCTTGTTCACTGGCATGGGTTGCGGGTTCCAAATCGGATGGATGGTGTCAACGTTCTCACTCAGGATGTGGTCATTCCGGGCGACACGTATCGTTATCAATTCGGCGTCCCGGATGCCGGCACGTATTGGTATCACTCGCATTACCTGTCTTACGATCAGGTCAGCCGCGGCCTTTTCGGCGCCTTCATCGTCGAGGAGCAAAATGCGCCGGCTGTCGACCATGACATTGTTGTTCAGTTCTTCGATGTCTTGTTGGATCAGTCCGGACAGTACGACGAAGGGTTCAACCCGGCTCATTTCGCGACCGAGGGCCGTATCGGCAATACGGTCACGGCGCTTGTTTCCAATGGAACCAGCAAGAATGTGAGACAAGGCGACCGCCTGCGTTTGCGCCTGATAAATCCCTCTATCGACAGGGTTTACCGTGTCGGGCTGGACGGTCTGGCAGGCAAGATCGTTGCACTGGATGGTATGCCCCTGGCGCAGCCACAGACACTCGAACCCATCCTCCTAGCTCCGGGGCAAAGATGCGATGTGATTGGTGATGCGACCGGGCCTATTAGATTCGACGACAGCTTTGGAGAGTGGACGTTGAGCCTTGGCGAAATCGCTGTTTCCGGCTCTCGTGACCCTGCGAAAGTGCCCATCACCGCGTTGCCCGCCAACCGAATGCCCGCCCCGCAAGACCCCGGCCAAACCGCGGAGCTGGTGCTCCAGGGAGGTGCGGGAAGCGCGTCCCATAACGGCACTGGAACATGGGCGCTCAATGACGTATCTGGACTGCCTCGAACCCCTTTCCTATCCGTCGCGCGGGGGACGACCGTGCGCATTTCAATCCGCAACGAAACCGGGTTTCCACACGTCATGCATCTGCATGGCCACCATTTCTGGGAACTCGATGCGGCGGGGGAAGCCGGTCCATACCGGGACTCGACCTTCCTGGATATCGGCGAGACGCGGGATATTCTCGTCGTCCTGGACAATCCGGGATCCTGGATGCTGCATTGCCACATGTTGAGCCACCAAGCCGACGGTATGGCAACGTGGATCAGAGTCGGCTGAGGGTCGAGACGGATACATACCGTTACAAATCTCTGAATGATAACAGGCCTTTTGCCGTCTACGTAACCTGACAAGCGAGAAACAGGTCCATCGATTGCCAACGGGAGCGTTCATTGACCCTGACACCAAAATCTCTCGGCATGACTGCGGCGGCAGGATCAGCCGCCTTGCTGTTAGGGGCCTTCGTTTTCCAGGCTCTTGGGTACGCGCCGTGCGCAATGTGCATCTGGCAACGCTACCCACACGCAATCGCCATTGGAATGGGCGCTCTGTTGCTCTTTGCTCTGCCGATTTTGCCAATCCTGATAATCGGTGCCCTGTCGGCACTCAGCACATCCGCGTTGGGAATGTTTCATACCGGTGTCGAGCGCGGCTGGTGGGAGGGACCGACTTCTTGCACGGGATCCGGCCTCGATGTTTCCCAAATGTCGGTATCGGAATTGCTGCCCTCTGCGAGTTCAAATGCGTCCACTCTTGTTCTGTGCAATGAGGTTGTCTGGGAATTTCTGACGTTGTCCATGGCGAGTTGGAACGCGATCCTAAGCGGTGTCCTTGCTTGCCTCTGGTTGGTCGCGATCGCAAGACATCAAAAGGGTCGATGGCATGGGGTCGCGGACGTTTCTTGAATCGTCTCGCATTCATCGAAAACAAACAAAGGGCTTCGCTTCATGGTTACAAGACGACACTTCCTTGCACTTTCCGGCTCGCTGTTTTCAGCTTCTCTGAGTTCGCCAGCATTCGCTAAGACCTGGCCGACAACAGCCGAAAAAGCAGCTTGGGATGCGCAGGTCACGCCCGCCAACTATGACCCGGCAACAACCAACCCATGGGGGCTGCATCCCAGGCTGCTGCCGCAACGCGTTTTGGCGAATGACGGTTTGCGCCCGGGTGACATTCACGTCGATGCGATCGCGCGCTATCTGTACCATATCGAGGAAGATGGCACCGCGATGCGCTACGGGGTCGCGATTGCCAAGGGCGATCTCTATGAACCCGGCACCTATACGATCCGCCGAAAGGTCGAATGGCCGCACTGGACGCCAACACAGTCAATGATCGAACGCGATCCGGAGGCTTACGAGCGGTTTGCCGACGGTATGGAGCCCGGCCCCAACAATGCCTTGGGCAGCAGGGCTTTGTATCTATTCGTCGGAGATCGGGATACGTACCTTCGAATTCACGGAACGCCGAGCCCTCGCAGCATTGGCGGCCGGGCCAGTTCGGGATGCGTGCGCATGGTGATGGCCCATATCAATGATCTCTATCCGAATGTCGCTGTCGGATCGACGGCGTTCCTTTACTCGGCCGAAGACAGCGTTACCGCTCGAAGCTGACCTATTCGTAGGACAGAGAATCTTTGGCTCACACGCCGAGTACCGCGTCGTGCAGGGACAACTTGCAACGAATTGTTGGACGAACACTCAAGGCCGCGTCGCAAGTGAATTTTCGAACTGTGCGATCGCTACGGATTTGTCGTCCTCATCGTTCTCGAACAGCTTTGTGGTTCGCACGCCCGGCAACTTGCCAAAATCCGCCATCAGGCGCTTTGGAAAAAATGTGCGTCCAATGGATTCAAATCCTGGTAATTGCCTTAGGATCGCAGAAGTACTGACGCTACAAAAGCCTGAAGCAGCCGGACCGTTTGCCAATGCAAGTTGCAAGGCGCGCTCCGCGACTTCGGGGGACACATCGATCTCTTGTATGACGACATGGTAGGTCTCCCGTGCATGAGCCCGTGCGTAAAAATCGGCCACTTGTGGAGTAATGCCATAAAGCACATCTCCCCGTTCCGGTACCGCGCTCAGCCGGACCGTTCCTGCCGGATCGAAGATAACGCGCTGCGACCCATTGATCATGACGCTGGTATGCGCACCCGCCCCGGACCTGTTATTGATCATAGTGTACAGCGTCAACGCGGCCGGTCCGTCGTGACTGTAGGATGCACTACTGATGACTTCGGCTGAAGCATCAGGGCGCATGTCGTTTCCTGCACCGCACCCCGCCAAAATCACCAAGGCAAGCACCAAGAAAATGCGGTTCAAAAAGAGCAACTTGCAGCCTCCTGCCATGGGTTGAATGACTGAATTTTCGGGAACATCAGGGCCTCTGCCACTCTCGACACCAACTCTTCCGAATTTCACTTCCACCGAAACATGGTTTCGGTGTCAGTTGGTACACGACTCCTCGACAGGTTTTTCTCTGGATATCGCATGTCTTAGATGAAGAGGAGCGTTCGCCCCGAATTGATTTGTCGCAGTTTGTAACAGACCCCGCCTTTGTGACCTCGCGATACAAAACACCGGCTCGCGTGTTATTCCGCATCTGCAGGTGCATCCCATATAGTGGGTATCGCAACACTGACACGAGGTGATCGAAATGAAACGCAACACTTTACTCGCTGCAATGACCCTGGCTGCAACCGCCTTTGGTGGCGCGGCCTTCGCGGATGCCAACCATGGGCACGGTGGGCAGCTTGGTGCCCAAGGTGGGGCAGGCATGATGCAGAACGGTGGTCCGGGCATGATGGCGAACATGGGCGGAATGATGGACATGATGAAGCGCATGCACGGGAACATGATGGGCGGCGGCATGATGGGCGCAGGCATGGGCAGTGGTATGATGGGCCCAGGCATGGGTGCCGGCATGATGCAAATGTTCGACACTGATGGAGACGGCACAACCACGCCGGAAGAAATGCGCACGCGGCTTCAGGCCAAGCTTTCCGAGTTTGACAGCGATGGGGATGGAAACCTCTCGATTACCGAGTTTGAAGCTCTCCACAGCGCAATGATCCGCGAAATGATGGTGGATCGTTTCCAACACCTCGATGCCGATGGCGACGGCGCGGTGACGCCGGAAGAGATGGCCGCTCCTGCCGATAGGATGGAGCGGATGCAGATGATGCGGTCGAATATGGCAGATGCGCCTGCGCGGCCCGGCAACGGTCAGGGCATGGGCAACGGCTCCATGATGCAGGACAACTGAGCCAATGGGTGCCGGTTTATTTTCCGGCACCCGTCCTCACAACGCCAAAACCATTCGCGGTCGGGACATTGAACCGAACCGCGACCTGAACCGTTTAGCCTCGGTATGCCAACAAATAGAGACACTGAAAGGAAAATTCCCATGGCCTATACCTATGATCGCGTCCTGAAAGACACCAAAATCGATGACGCAGAGATGCGTGTTCGGGATGCTTTGGCAGACAAGGGCTTCGGCGTTTTGACTGAGATTGACGTCAAAGCGACGATGAAAAAGAAACTTGATGCGGACATGCCGCCTTACCGCATCTTGGGGGCCTGTAATCCGGGCATGGCGCACAAAGCCATCGAGATCGAGCCTCGCATCGGTGCGATGCTTCCCTGCAATGTTATCCTGCGGCAAGTGGACGGCGACACCGAGGTCAGCGCGGTCGATCCTGTCGCTTCGATGCAGGCGGTGCAGAACCAAGACCTGGACGCGGTCGCCGGCGAAGTCCGCGATCTCCTGCGGGACGCCCTCGACACCGCGTGATGGCGGGATGGGCGTTGGATGCCCTGTCGCAGAGCCAGCGCCATTGGCGGTGCTCGATTAATGCCATCTAATCCCCACGTAAATTCCTGATGAGGAACTGACCCAGTGCTGCCAGCGGGATTGCCATTTCCGGATATTGGAACCGACCTCTTCTCCTTCGACATCGGGGGGGTCACATTCGCACTCCGCTGGTACGCGCTAGCCTATATCTTCGGTATCCTGATTGGCTGGCGCATTTGTTTGAGTGCCATAAGCCGTCCCGCGCTCTGGACATCAGTTGGACCGCCGCTTGACCGGACGCAGATCGAAGATCTTCTGACGTGGATCATCATCGGCGTGATTGCTGGTGGTCGCCTGGGCTTTGTACTGTTCTACCAGCCCGCATATTATCTCGCCAATCCCTTGGAGATTCTGATGGTCTGGCAAGGCGGCATGTCTTTCCACGGGGGCTTCGCGGGCGTTGTCATCGCGGCCTTGTTGTTCTGCCTTCGACAAAACGCGTCATTGCTCAGCACTGGCGACTTGCTGGCTTTGACAACACCACCAGGCTTGTTTCTTGGGAGGCTGGCGAACTTCACCAACAACGAGCTGTGGGGGCGGCCGACGGACGTTCCCTGGGCGGTGATCTTTCCCGGCGAAGTCGCGCAGGCCTGCCCAGGGATTAGCGGCCTCTGCGCCCGACACCCGTCCCAGCTGTACGAGGCGCTATTGGAGGGGCTCATTCTTGGAATGCTGCTCATTTATCTCGCTTGGGGCCGGGGCTGGCTGAAAATGCCCGGTGCCTTGGCTGGCGTGTTTCTGACCGGCTATGGTCTTGCCCGAAGTTTCGTCGAGATGTTCCGGCAACCGGACCAACAGTTTGTGACGGCGGACAACCCGATTGGCCATGCGCTCCATTTTGGTGAGTGGGGTTTGACGATGGGCCAGTTGCTCTCCATGCCGATGGTGTTGGTCGGGCTGGCGTTGATCGTGCTCGCCCGACGGGAACGGGGCCGGACAGCGCCACCCCGCAGATCCGCAATGTAATCACCATACTGATCTCTCTTGACCCTCCTGTGGATGGAAGCCTTAGGCAAGAGAAGCATTCTCGGAAAGGACCGCAAAATGAGCACCCCCGACAGTTCTGAAACCACAGCAGCTTCTTCGGTATTCGTTTGCCCAATGCACCCTGAGGTGCGGCAGGTTGAGCCCGGCAATTGTCCGAAATGCGGGATGCATCTCGTGCCGGAATCGGAGCTCGAGGTCCATTCAGCACATGATCATCACGACCACCAAGCAGGTGCCGCGCCGGCGGATGGACGATATGATCTGGTTCCCCAAGGGCATGATGGTCCCATTTACACTTGCCCGATGCACCCTCAGGTGCGGCAGCCTGATCCGGGCGCGTGCCCGATCTGTGGCATGGGGTTGGAACTGGAATCCGGTGTGCCGGGCGATGAAGGTCCAAATCCCGAACTGGTGGATTTCACACGGCGGTTCTGGGTCGGCACAGTCCTGACGATCCCGCTCCTTGTCCTCACGATGGGGCCATTCGTCGGTTTCCCCGCAGTCCGGACTTTTTTTGGCGAAGGCACCACACAATGGATCGAATTGATCCTGGCAACGCCAGTGGTCTTGTGGTGCGGCTGGCCGTTTCTGGAACGCGGATGGATTTCGTTCCGCACATTGAACCTCAACATGTTCTCCCTGATCGGCATGGGCGTTCTTGCCGCCTGGCTCTTCAGCGTCGTTGCCGTTCTCGCACCGGACATATTCCCTGATGGGTTCCGAGACTCCGAAGGCCATGTCGGCGTCTACTTCGAGGCGGCGGCGGTGATCGTGACGCTCGTGCTGCTCGGTCAGGTGATGGAATTGCGCGCACGTGAAGGAACCGGCAAGGCGATCCGTGCGCTACTCGATATGGCCGCCAAGACCGCGCGGGTCATGCGGGACGATGGCTCCGAAGAGGAGATCCCGCTGGAGGACGTACAGGTCGGCGACCGGCTGCGCGTACGGCCCGGTGACAAGGTTCCTGTCGATGGCGTGGTTCTGGACGGCCGGTCCTCGATCGACGAAAGCATGATCTCCGGTGAACCTGTGCCGGTCGAGAAGACCGAAGGCGACCCGGTAACTGGTGCGACGATCAACGGCACTGGCAGTCTGGTGATGGAGGCGACGCGTGTCGGGTCCGACACGATGCTGGCTCAAATTGTCGAGATGGTGTCGAACGCGCAGCGCTCGCGCGCCCCGATCCAGAAATATGCCGACAAGGTGGCGGGATATTTCGTTCCGGCCGTCATCGGTATCGCGGTCCTGTCCTTCATCGCCTGGGCGATCTGGGGGCCCGCGCCTGCGCTTTCCTACGCATTGATTTCGGCAGTGGCGGTTCTGATCATCGCTTGTCCTTGTGCGCTTGGCCTGGCGACACCGATGTCGATCATGACGGCGACAGGACGGGGCGCTCAGGCAGGGGTCCTAATCAAGAACGCCGAGGCGCTGGAGCGGTTCGAGAAAGTCGATACCCTGATCGTCGACAAGACCGGCACGTTGACCGAAGGCAAGCCGCGGCTTGTCGACGTACTCCCGCAACCCGGCCACGACGAAGCCGAGGTCTTGCGTCTCGCCGCATCGCTTGAGCGCGGATCGGAGCACCCCTTGGCCGAAGCGATCGTCAGGGGTGCGGAGGAGCGAGATGTCAAAATGGACAATGCTCGGGACTTCGAGGCGATCACTGGCAAGGGCGTCAAGGGTGTTGTGGGCGGCAAAGCGGTGGCGCTCGGCAATCTGGCGATGATCCGCGAACTAGGGCTCGAGGCAGGCGCGTTGACCGCCAAGGCCAATGCCCGCCGCGACGAAGGTGAGACGGTAATGTTCGTGGTGCTGGATGGCGACATTGCAGGTCTTGTCGCTGTCGCCGATCCGGTGAAGAAGAGCACACCTGCGGCCATCAAGGACCTGCATGAACTGGGGTTCCGCGTCATCATGGCGACCGGAGACAACGAACGCACTGCCAACGCCATCGGCGCACGGCTCGGCATCGATGAGATCCGGGCCGACGTGCTGCCGGAGGACAAGGCGCGGATCATCCGTGAATTGCAAGAGGCGGGTCACAGGGTCGCGATGGCCGGGGATGGCGTCAACGACGCGCCGGCCTTGGCACAAGCCGATGTCGGCATCGCCATGGGCACTGGCGCCGATGTGGCCATCGAAAGCGCGGGCATCACGCTGGTCAAGGGCAACCTCGACGGTATCGTGCGTGCGCGGCGGCTCGCCCGGGCCACTATGCGCAACATCCGCCAGAACCTGTTCTTCGCGCTGATCTACAACGCCTCCGGCGTGCCGGTCGCGGCGGGAGTTCTGTTTCCCTTCTTTGGCATCCTCATCAGTCCGATGTTTGCTGCCTTCGCCATGAGCGCGTCGTCAATCTCGGTGGTGCTCAATTCGCTGCGCCTTCGCGGCGTTCGTATCTAGAAGCGCGCAACAGCATTCGGACGAACCAAAATTAAAAGGGGACCATTTATGCAGAGCGAAAAAGAAACGTACCGCGAAGATTCCATCAGTCTGGGCGGAGCCATTGCGATGGGAACAGGCGTGATGATCGGCGCCGGAATCTTTGCGTTGACGGGGCAAATCGCGCAGCTCGCCGGCCCGCTTTTCCCGCTTGCATTCATCGCCGGCGCGGTCGTCACAAGCTTCAGCGCCTACAGCTACATCAGGATGTCGAACAAATGGCCGTCCTCGGGTGGCATCGCCATGATCCTGCAGAAGTGCTATGGCCCCGGAGCCATCGCGGGCGGTGCCGCGCTGCTGATGGCGCTCAGCATGGTGATCGCGGAAAGCCTCGTCGCGCGAACCTTCGCCACCTATGTCTTGCGCCCTTTCGATATCGAAGGCGGCCCACTGGTCCCCGCCCTGGCCGTGGCCGTGATCGTTTTCGCCTTTCTGGTGAACATCGCCGGAAATCGCTCGGTCGGGCTGTTCTCGCTGATCATGGCAGCGATCAAGATTGGAGGCATAGCTCTGTTTGGCATCGCGGCCCTGTGGTCTAGTGGTTTTGCGTTCGCCGCTGCGTCCGAGACCTCTCAATCCTACGGGCTCACGGGGTTCATCGCCTCTACGGCGCTGGCCATCCTCGCGTTCAAGGGGTTCACCACGATCACCAACAGCGGGGCCGAGATCACTGAACCAAATCGCAATGTTGGCCGAGCGATCATGTTCTCGATCGGAATCTGCGTCGTCGTCTACCTGTTGGTCGCCTACGGGGTCGGTTCGAGTCTCACGATCGAGGAGATCATCTCAGCGCGTGACTATTCGCTGGCACAGGCGGCGCAGCCCGCCCTTGGACAAACCGGCTTCATACTCACGGTGATCCTGGCCGCTGTCGCAACGGCGTCCGGCGTTCTGGCCAGCGTCTTCGCGGTGTCGCGTATGCTGGCGATGCTGACCGACATGGAAATGATCCCGCACAGCCACTTCGGTATGCCAGGTCCCATCCAACGCCACACCCTGGTCTATACTGTCGTCATCGCAGCGACGTTGGCCGTGCTCTTTGATTTAGGCCGGATCGCATCCCTCGGTGCCTTCTTTTACCTCGTCATGGACATGATCATACATTGGGGCGTGTTCCACTATCGTCGAGCAGACGTCGGCGCCTCAGGTATCGTGCTTTTGACTGCCCTGGCGCTCGATGTAGTTGTACTGGCAGCTTTCACCGTGATGAAGCTTCAAAGCGACCCGATGATCGTTCTGTATGCGGCTGTCGGAATGATCGCTGTCTTCGCTTTCGAGCGCGTTTACTTGTCGCGATGGTTGGCACCTCAGGCCGCGCATTCCCACGGTGAATAGCCAGCCATCATTTAGCCCTGAAGGAATGCGATGCCTTGTGCACCGATTGCGATCAATCCGACCGACAGGGCAAACGCAAACAAGGCGAGCAGCATCAAGCCCGCTTTTATTGGCAAGCGACGAACGGTCGGTCCAAGAAATTCCGACTGCCCGAAAGCTGAAACATATAGCGGCAGCGCGCTGATCATTGTCGCATAAAGATAAACTCCGGAGATGTTCTCAAAAAACGCCGAACGCGCAAGGGTTGGGGCAACGACCGACAACGCGGTTGCACGACTGCCCCCGAATGACTCGAACCAGTCGGCAGACAAAACGTAGATCAGTGCGTGGAGGCTTGGAAAGAGAATGGCTCTGAGCAAGATATCCACCAGCACGAAAAACGCCGTATCTCGGCGGGCGACCTTTGGTTTCTGTATCACCGCGAAAAGAAAAAAACTGACATAGTTTATGGCAAAAACTACGGGCAGACCGTTGGTCGTAACTTGCCTCAGAAAGCGGGCCAGCGATGGCCCGCCGGCGGCAAGAGCCGCTGCAAAGCCCGGCGAAAGCAAGATATAAAGGCAGAGGACCGCCAGTAACGCTGCGAGGCTGAATGCCAAGACAATGCTCACAAATTGAACACCGGGCATGTCGACGGAGAAAAACCTCTGCATGTTAGAACGTTGGCACATATACGGCTTGAGATCGAGGATGTTGAACCTGCGTTTGGGAACCAAGCATTCGCTCCAGGTCTTTGGGACGAATGAAATTTAAGTTTCGAAATCTCCTGAACCGCGTTCCATGTCTCGACTGCAGGCCGAGCGACATAACAAATGGTAGGTTACTGCCGGACCTAGTTGCGGAAATGTTGATAGCATTGGAAAGTAGCTTTTCTGCATGTCTTACGCTGGCGGTAATTTTCAGAACGGAATATTCCTATCCGAGTGGGCGGACTCCTTTCAGGGTCTATTGCAATCTGCGCGGAGATCGCGGCCATCGTGCCGCTTCCATGCAAAAGCCCATCATGGCTGCCGACCCAGATGCAAAAGTTTCGTGCGATCTGACTGCACCTATCGTCGGCGTCGACAGCACTCTGGATGAAACTGCATTGGCGGTAGCGATCAGCGACGCGGGCTACAGGTCTGAGAAGCTGGCTGAAGTTCGGTAGCACAAGACGCGTCAGCATCGCTCCGCTGACCGGAGGGGAATATTGGCTCTTTATATGTTTCTGATATGCAACATTTTCTGACGGCAGCGGCCGAATCTCGCCTTTTTCACAAAAAAGCGACAAACCTTCCTGCGCAGGACGGATTGACTGGATTGCTTCGGTATCCGATATCTAGAGCATGAGCTTTCGAGTTTTCATATCATGCTGGTTCAAGACGTTTACGTGCATTGCGTTTGCGTTAGCCTTGGTATTTTCACCACCTTCTGCCGCTCACGCGGCGTCCGGCATGCATGACGGACATCAAGCCAAGTCTATTGTTGTCGTTGGTGCCGCCATGACTCATGACACCGGAAGCGATGCGCATCACGCGCATGAGAAGCTTAGGGTCGCAAGCGACATCGCAGCGTCCGACAAGGATGGCAAAGAGCAACAATCCCAAGAGTGTTGCAACGGTATCTGTATTTCTGTCGTCTTCCTCGAAGACACCAAGATCGAAGCAGAGCCGGTTGGTACAAGTGAATATGTCATTCTCGACGGTCAAACGTATTCGGTGGAAACAGCAGGGTTCCTGCGGCCCCCTCGATTCCTGATCTGAACCGACGCCCAAAACGGGTGTGAGCCTTGCGCAGAGTCTGCGTGAGACAACGTTCACCAATCAGGTTACTTTCATGAAAATTCATCTACTTATGGGGGCTTCGGCCCTCGGGCTTGGCGCATGCGCCTATGAGCCCACCCCGTTGCCGTCCGTCGCGACCCAACAGGCCGTCGTCAACACGGCAGTTTCATCGCCGATCAGCTATCAGGACCCCTTGGCGGGCTACACCTATCGCGGCCCTACAGGTCCCCGCGACTGGCGTTCCGTCAATCAAGAACAGACGGAGGGCAACTGATGCGGGTATCGAAGTTTCCGCTGGTTTTCGGCTTTCCGCTAATCCTGGGTGCCTGTGCTACCGCTGTGCCGGGCATCTACACGGAACCAAAAGCTGGCTTCGCCAATATTTCCAGCCAGGTCACACCAGCCCTCGGCAAACGGACAGCCTTCGCCGAAACCCAGGCCGAAAACGAGGCCTTGAAGAAGCAGGTGCACGCAATGGTGCACCGCAAGACCATTTCGGCGGACACCGCCGTTCAGGTCGCGCTTCTGAACAACAAAGGGTTGCAGGCGTCCTATGCAAACGTCGGCCTGTCTGCCGCAGAGGCCTGGCAGCAATCGATGCCGGAAAACCCAATCGTGTCGATTGGTATACTGGGCATCGGTGCGCCCGAACTGGGTGCCTACAGGGCGATCGAGGGACTGATCCGGTCGAACGTGCTCGATGCCACCACTCGCAAGCAGCGTACGGCCATTGCAGACGCAAACTTCCGGCAGGCTCAACTGAGCGCCGTGAACGACACACTCGCACTGGCCAATCAGACGCGGAAGGCATGGGTCGATGCCGTAGCCGCCTTCGAGGCTGTGAGTTATCTCCGCCGTGCGAAAGCGACGTCTGACGCCGGATCGGAATTAGCGATGAGACTGGGCGAGACCGGCGCGCTTAACACAGCCGGGCAGGCCCGTGAACAGGCATTCAATGCCGAACTCGCCGGACAACTTGCCCAGGCACGCTTGAATGCTACCCGGTCCAAAGAGCAGCTGACCAGGCTCATGGGGCTGTGGGGCACCGAAGTCGACTATTATGTGCCCGATGCTCTTCCTGCGCTGCCGCGTTCCGTCGGCCGTGTGACTGACATCGAAGCGAAAGCATTGCGAAATCGGGTTGATCTGCGCGTTGCCAAACTTGGCCTGGAAGCACAGGCCAAGGCGTTTGGTCTGACTGATCAGACTCGCATTATCAGCGATCTCGAATTCATTGCCGGGTTCGAAGCGGAGCGGGAAATTGAGGACGGAGAAACGGAGACCGTGACCACCCCTCAGGTGGAGGTGGAGTTCGCAATCCCGATCTACGACACCGGGAAGGCACGGATGCGCAAGGCGGAATTGTCGTACCTGCAAGCAGCCAACGTGCTGGCAGAAAGAGCCGTCAACGTCCGGTCCGAAGCGCGTGGTGCTGAAGCCTCCTATCACGCCGCGTATAAGATCGCCCGCCACTATCGCGACGTTCTGGTGCCGCTACGCACGACCGTCGAAGAAGAGGGGCTGCTGTCTTATAACGGCATGATCACCAACACTTTCGAGCTGCTGACAGACGTGCGCGAGAAACTGGGCGCATCACTGGAAGCGGCAAACGCAAAACGCGAATTCTACATGGCACAGGCTGATCTGACCGCTGCGATCTATGGCGGCGGCGAAGGCGGTGGCGGTGCTGGTGGAGAAGGCGCGACACTTGCCGCCGGTGGCGGCGCAGGACACTGAAAGGAACTGACATGCTAAATAGACGTCAATTACTCGGAGCCGGCGCGGCAGGTGCAACGCTGGTCTCTTCGAAAGCCTGGGGTCAAACCCTGAACATGGGCCTGCCCGAAGCTGCCCAAATGGATAGCGCAGCAACGGCGATCACGGCGCGTCCTAGTACCGGGCCGGACTACACACCTGTGGTCACATTGAACGGGTGGACCCTGCCGCACCGGATGAACAACGGGGTGAAAGAATTTCACCTCGTGGCCGAACCGGTAGAACGCGAGCTTGCCGACGGCATGATCGCGCATTTGTGGGGCTACAACGGCCAATCCACCGGCCCGACGATCGAAGCAGTCGAAGGCGACCGGGTGCGCATCTACGTCACCAATAAGCTGCCGGAAGGCACAACGGTGCACTGGCACGGGCTCATTCTTCCTTCAGGCATGGATGGGGTCTCCGGATTGAGCCATCCAAGCATCCCGCCGGGCAAAACCTTCGTCTACGAATTCGACTTGGTGAAGTCCGGAACGTTCATGTACCACCCCCACGGCGATGAAATGACCCAGATGGCGATGGGGATGATGGGCATGTTCGTGGTCCACCCCAAGGATCCCACATTCATGCCGGTGGATCGTGATTTCCTGATCATGCTGAATGCTTTCGACATCGATCCGGGTACCTATGTACCCCGCATCATGACGATGACGGATTTCAACCTTTGGACCTGGAACAGCCGGATCTTCCCCGACATCGATCCGCTGGTCGTGAACAAGGGCGACCGGGTGCGAGTACGGGTTGGGAACCTTACGATGACGAACCACCCGATCCATATGCACGGCTATGACTTCAAGGTCACCTGCACGGATGGCGGCTGGGTGCCGCCTGAAGCACAGTGGCCGGAGGTCAGCATCGACATTCCCGTAGGTGCGATGCGCGCCTACGAATTCGTCGCCGATCATCTGGGAGATTGGGCGATCCATTGCCACAAATCGCACCATACGATGAACGCCATGGGCCATGACGTGCCGACGTTCATCGGGGTGAACAAGAAGCCGCTGACCCAGAAGATCCGTCAATTCCAGCCGGAATACATGCCGATGGGCATGTCCGGCATGGGGGACATGGCAAAAATGGAAATGCCGCTACCCGACAATACCATCCCGATGATGACGGGTTGGGGCCCGTACGGACCCATCGAGATGGGCGGCATGTTTTCGGTCGTGAAGGTGCGGGACGGCATCGACGCGGACGATTACTCCGATCCCGGCTGGTACGAGAACCCTCCGGGCGAGATGGCCTACGAATGGACTGGCGAATTACCCGACTTTGCCTCCAACAACAGCCCCAAAACCATTCTCACACCGAAACCAACCTCGAAGGGCTGAGCGGCCCTTCGTCATCTCCAACCGAACCAACCTACAGGACAATAAAATGAGAAATCTTCTTTTGACGACAAGCTTCGCGATCGCGCTATCAGCACCGGCCTTTGCTGCAGGTACACACGACGGCGGACATGGGGAGACCAAGCCAGCCGCAATGATGGTCGGCATGCCGGGTGACGCCGCCAAGGTTGACCGCACAATCGACGTCACTTTGCTCGAAAACGATGAGGGCCAGATGCTGATCGAGAGTGAGCCGATGGATATCAAGGAGGGCGAAACCATCCGCTTCAACATCACCAACAAGGGTGAGCTGGAGCATGAATTCGTCCTCGACACGGTAGAGCGTAATGCCGAGCACAAGATCGAAATGGCCAAGATGGACATGGAACATGACGATCCGAACCGTATCCGTCTCGATGCGGGCGCCTCGGGCGAAGTTGTCTGGACTTTCGCAAATTCTGGCACATTCGAAGCAGCGTGCCTGATCCCGGGCCACTACGAATCGGGAATGCACCGTGAGGTCGCAGTCGGTGACCAGATGGCTCAGGCTGACGTGGAATACACAAGCGGCACCATCAAGAAAATCGACGCAAAGGCCGGCAAGGTCACAATTATCCACGGCCCTCTCGTCAACCTGGATATGCCGGCAATGACCATGGTGTTCCGCGCCGACGAGGCGATGGTGGCCAAGATGGCGGAAGGTCAGGACATCGAGTTCGTTGCCGACCGGGTCAAGGGTAAACTGACCGTCACGCAGATGAAGTAACTACTAACAATGGGGCCGGGGGTAAACACTCCGGCCCCATCGCCTTGATCGCTTAGCCCAAGCAAGCAAGAAGATCCCATAAAATCAAGCGCTACGGAGGTAGCCGAGCATGAAGAATTTCCTGAGAACCTGCACCATCGCCCTTGCGCTTGTCCTTCCGGCTTTTTCAGTGGGCGCTTCCAGTGGCAAGGGCCAGCAGCCTCACGCGCGAGCCTTCGAAGTGCCTGGCCATGATCCGATCGGGAAACCCGGTGATGGCTCCTCGATCGACAGGACGATTGAAATATCCATACGGGAGACGGAAAGCGGCTACATGCTTTTCGAGCCGGACGCGATCCAGATTGAAAGCGGCTCGGTTGTCCAGTTTTCAATCAGAAATACCGGCGCATTGGATCACGAGTTCTTTCTCGGTTCCTTTGACGAGGTCGCAAAACATCAGCAATGGATGCGCGAACATCCCGATATGCAGCATGACAGCGCCAACTCGGTTTCGATCCCTAGTGGGCAAAATGCCGAGTTGATCTGGGATTTCTCCGATATGACCAACCTGGAGTTCGTATGCTTGATTCCCGGCCACCGGGAAGCGGGCATGTGGGGCGTCATCATCGTGCACGATCACCTTGCGCCGAAGTCCAAGGATTAGACATTTTCAATGTCACTCTTGGATAGGTATCACCTGCTTGTACACGACGTAGCTGCCGCCCTTGGGTACGACTACAGCGATGCCACGCCGGACTGGGTTCATCCGTTCATTCATCTCATACTGGTCTTGGCCCCCGCGCTGCTGATCAGTGTTGGCTCATATCTTGCTATTCGCGGCATTCTGAAGCTTTGGAAGTACCGCAGCACGCCTGCGATCCACCCAGAGCCCATACGAGGGCTCGAAGGAAGTCTTTTCAGCACCGTCTTGCGCTATTCAAGAAGGCAGCAAGCGTTGATGATCGTGGTTAGCCTCATCGCGATGCCTATACTCTATCTGACTTTGGAACTGCCAAAACAGATCGTAAACAACGCTCTGGATTCTGGCCGTTTCCCAGTTGCCGTTTTGGGACGAGACGTCGACCAGGTCGTTTTCCTCATGCTTCTTTGCGGTCTCTACCTTTTGGCTATTATCCTGAATGGGCTAAACAAATATAGCCTTAACGTCTTCAAAGGGTATGTCGCCGAGCGTTTTCTGCGGCGCTTCCGCCTGCTGGTCTATCGGCAATGGCGCAGCGATCCAGACTCCGGAAACCAAAGCGAGATCGTCCCTATTCTCGCACAGGAAGTCGAGCCCATCGGTGGCTTCGCGGCAGATGTCCTTACGCTGCCAATCCTGCAAGGCGGTACGCTTCTGACGATCCTGTTTTTCATGTTCGTTCAGGACCCTGTCTTGGGTGCCGCCGCACTGACGGTACTGCCAATTCAGCTCGTGCTGCTGCCCAAGCTGCAACGGCGGGTCAACGCGCTTTCACGCACCAGGATCAAGGAGGTCCGACAGCTTGGCAGGCAGCTCAGCGATCAATTGCGCGAACGGCAGGTCAATCCGGCCGGGCTGCTGCCAGTAAGCGCAAGTTTTAGAGAGCTTGAGCACGTGCGCAGGAAGATTTTCCGTCTGAAGTTCTTCATCAAGGCCCTCAACAATTTTCTGACCGCGCTGACGCCATTCCTGTTCTACTCTCTGGGTGGATATTTCGTCATCGAAGGGCGGATCACACTCGGCGCGCTGGTGGCCGTCCTGGCAGCGCACAAGGACTTCTCGGCACCGCTGAAGGAACTTTTCCGCTACTATCAGACCTTGGAAGACACCCGAATCCGGTATCACGAAATCACGGCTTTTTTTGCCGGGTCAGGCCACTCGTCCGAAGTGGCCCAGGCTGATGACAGTACGCTGGAAAAGGTCAGCCAATTCGAGCAATCGCCGCTCAGAAAAACGACTTTGCCTTTCGAGGGGCATGGAGACCTCGCTTCACAATGAAGGAGTTTGATAGCATGAAATGGGCAGCAATATTTTTTGCTCTGATCGCCGTTTCTGCGGCAGGATGGTACATCCTGCAGCCGACCCACTCCCAGACGAGTACTCAGACGGACGAAAGAATGGCACTTCCCGCAGGTGCGCTTGCAACTGTCAGGCTGCCCCCAAGTTTCACCGAGCAAGAGCAAATCGGCAAGCGTGCCTATGGTGCGGCCTGCGCGACCTGCCACGGCGTCAATGGGCAGGGTCAGGACGGCGTTGCTCCACCGCTGGTGCACAAGATTTATGAGCCGGGCCACCACGGTGACATGGCGTTTGTCCTCGCAGCACAGAATGGTGTTCGGGCGCACCATTGGAAGTTTGGCAACATGCCAGCTGTCGAGGGCGTAACACGAGCAGAAGTATTGAATATCGTGGCATATATACGGGCTCTTCAAAGGGAAAACGGAATTAACTGAGTGACCTGTCGACCTGAGGCAAAAGCATAACAGCCATCCAGTAGATAATAACTGTCATCAACGGGGAGAGAAACGAATGAAACCTAAATTTATCGCAACGCTAGCATTGGCATTGTCCGGAACAGGTGTTCTCGCCGATGGACATGCAACCGGCGACGCATCGGCCGGAGACAAGGTATTTAACAAGTGCAAGGCCTGCCACTCAATCGTCAGGACGGATGGTGACGTTATCCGAAAGGGTGGCGCGGTTGGGCCAAATCTTTATGGTGTGTACAACCGAACAGCAGGGACCGAAGAAATGTTTGGGAATAAATTTCGGGACTCTATTCGTGAAGCGGGCGAGAATGGCTTGGTCTGGAACGAGAGCGATTTCGTAGCCTATATTGCAGATCCGAAGAAGTTCCTCGCGACTTTTCTGAACGACAGCAAGGCGAAATCTGGCATGTCATTCAAATTGAAGAAAGAAACGGATGCCAAGGCAGTCTGGGCTTATCTCGTTTCGGTTGGACCGGAGGTTGAGGCCGATTAGATTTTTATTCGTTTGCACGGCTCTTTTTATGCTCGGTGCGCCCTTTGTAGCGGCTGAAGATGCCCCTCTGTTTCCAGTCAGACCACTGGTTGCACCGGTTGGGGATCACGCACGTGAACCCTCGCTTTCAACACTGCCCGATGGTCGGATCGTGATGAGTTGGACCGAAGGTAACAACGCCGTTCGGATGGCCCTGTTCGATGGCACCTATTGGACGG